>CAWDGW010000001.1:0-2500 GCA_963801995.1 uncultured Holophagae bacterium
GAGTGTGGGCCACGACCTCGGCGGCCGAAACGCCGGCTCGATACCGCTTGGAGAAGGCGAATTCGCCGGACACCAGGTCCACCAGCCGTGCTTCCACCACCAGTTGCCCGCCGGCGCGCACCACCGTGCCCGATAGCAGGAACTGTGCGCCGATGGCGCGCCATCGCTGGTTGAGCACTTCTGGTCGCGGGTCATCCTCCACCAGCGAGTACAGCCTGGGGTCGACCATCGCTATGGAGCAGCCGCCGCCAGGTCCTCGTCAAGGGTTCGTTGGAATCCAAGCGCAACTTCCGCGGGGGTTCCGGGCAGAACCATCAACGGCGGCGCCGCGACGGCGACGCGACGCAGCCCGGGGCTGGTGATTTCAAGGTAGATCTCGTCCTGGGCCGACGCCGAGACAGCGACAATCGCGCAGAGGGCGAGGGCGAAGACGAAGGTAGTTTCAAGTTGGCGCATCGGTCACTCCGAAAAGGTGAGGTGGACGGTCAGGGTGGACTTGCCGTAGGCGGGCGGGAGCGGTGGCAGAGGGTTGGCGCCGAAAAGGGCGCGGAGGGCGGCACGATCGAAGCTGGGAGCCCGAACTGCCCTCGAGTTCGATGTTGTCAACTCGACCGTCGCGGTGGATCCGGAACCTGACTTGAGCCGCGGTATCTTCTGGGACGGCCGGCTTGAACCAGCGCGACTCGATCAGGGCCAGCATGCGTTCGATGTAGTAGGTGAAGTGAAAGTCGGAGGGAATGCCGGGAACTTGACCGCCTCCCTCGCCCAAGGAGAGGCCGCCCCCGGAGCGTCTCACTGCCCGGGTCGGGATCGGCCGATCGTGGGTGGGGGTCGGCGTCGGCGGCCGGCATGGCGTCTTGACTGACTGTTTGCTGGCGGAGCGTGGCCTTGGGTTTGGGAACAGCCGTGACCGGCGCCGTTGGGCGCCGGCGTGGGAGCGGTCATCGTGGGCTTGGCCTGACGCCGGGCGGCTGGGGGGTCGGCCGGGTGGATCGGGACGGACCAGTTTCACCGACACGGCTGGCAGGTGAGCCGGGCGTGCCGCAGCCGCCCGCCCAAAGAGAAAGGCGGCCCCCACAATCAGACCGTGGAGACAAGTGCCAGTGCCACCCAGGGCATCATCCTCGGTACCGAGCGTTCCCGGTCGGCGAGGATGCGGGACACCGGGTCCACTCAATTATCCTCGGGTTGGGTGACCATGCCGACCTGCTCAACCCCGACTTTGTCGAGCACCGCCAGCACCCGGATCACGAAACCGTATGGGAGGTTCTCGTCGGCCTTCAGGTAGACGGGACGGGGCTCCCCGCCGAGCACAGCCCCCAGCCGGTCGGGAAGGAGCTTGATGTGGATCGGCTCGTCGCCCAGAGAATGATCTGGTCTTTGGTGAGGGTCAGGACGACGGGTTCATCCCCTTCGAACCAGGCGATGGAGGGCCTCCTGTTTGGGCAGGTTGACCTACAGACCTTGAACCAGCATGGGTGCCGTGATGATGAAGATGATCAGCAGGACCAGCATCACGTCCACCAGCGGTGTGACGTTGATCTCGGCCATGTCGTCGAGATTGTCGCTGACTTTGCCCGCCACTGATCCTCAGTTGAAGTTGCGCTCGACCAGGTTGAGGAACTCGAGGCCAAAGTCATCCATTCGGCGGTGGAGCTGCGGACCTGGGCGAGCAGGTGGTTGTAGGCAATCACCGCCGGGATCGCCGCCAGCAGACCTGCTGCAGTGTTGACCAGGGCCTCGGCAATGCCGGGCGCGACCGTCACGATGGACGTCGACCCGGTGACGCCGATGGCGTGGAAGGTGTTCATGATGCCCCACACCGTGCCGAAGAGGCCGATGAACGGTGTCACGCTGGCAGTGGTCGCCAGCAGGGGCAAGGCCCGCTGCAGGCGTTCCTGTTCAGTGCCGACGGCCCGTTCGAGGGCTCGGGAGACGTTGTCGAGGCTCTTGATCTTGAGCGTGCGTCGCTGGGCCGGCGCTCTTCGAGCCGCTTTGATGCTGGGCCTCGAGTTCGGTGTATCCGGCCTGAAACATGGCCGCCAGCGGCGAGTTCCGGTGGCGAGGGCTGCCTCGGCGGCCTCGTTGAGCCGCGAAGCCTTGCGGAACACGCGGAGGAAACTCTCCGAGGCGCGCTGAGCGGCGGTCAGTTCCCGCCATTTGGCAAGGATCACTGACCACGAGGCGAGGGAAAACAACACAAGGGTCACCAGGACGATCTTGGCCACCCAGCCGGTCTGCGAGAAAGAAACGAAGTATTTCCGACGGGCATTGTACGCAATCGCCGTGCCGACCGTGATTCGATGTGGTCACAAGTTGACACCCAACAGCTGTTGGCGGATAATTCGCCGACCTGAGTGCCCAGGTAGCTCAGTTGGTAGAGCAGCGGACTGAAAATCCGCGTGTCGGTGGTTCAACTCCGCCCCTGGGCACCAGCAATATGCCGCAGGGCTCGTCCGCGAGCCCTGCGGCATATTGCTTCTGTCCTTGAGCGCATTGA
>CAWDGW010000001.1:10000-147278 GCA_963801995.1 uncultured Holophagae bacterium
GCTCGACATCGAGAGCCTGCAGGAGCTCCGAGGGGGCCGAGACGATGGCTGACAGCAAAGTCGCTCAGCCGACGCCGCAAAATTCTGGATGGGAGATTCACAGAGGCGATCAGAATCGTCGTCTCGCTCGGCTGCCGCTTGCCCAAAAACTCGCCTGGCTCGAGGAGGCGCAGCGTCTCGTCGCTCACCTCGAGAAACAGCGGCAACCGTCGCGGCAGTAGGTCCCAACCTCATCGAATAAGCATCAACTCGGTCACTGGGTCGGTCAAATATCGCGCCCCGTCCTCCTCCACGATCACCATTTCCTGGAAGTGAATGCGAATGGTGCCGCCGTGGGCGTCGGAGTACGCCCGGAGGCTCGGCTCGACCGCGTAGACGTCGCCCTCGTGCATGGGCATGGCGACCTTTTCGCCGTAGGCCTTCCAACGGGGACCGATGATGACGCCGAGGCCGTGCACCCAGACGCCGGTAGTGTGTCCGGTGGCGTGGCCGTACTCGTCGAAACCGGCGTCCACCACCACCGACCTCGCCGCCGCGTCCACCTGTTCGCCGGTGGCGCCGGGCCGGATCGCCGCCACCCCTGCTCGGGTCGACGCGAGACCGGTGTCGAAGAGCTTCTGGATGAGCGGAGGCGGTACGCTCTCGTCCTCACGGAGCACGTAGGCCATGCGGTTGACATCGGACATGTGACCCTCCACCAGGAAGCCCGAGTTGACCACCACCAGGTCGCCGCGCTCGATCACCCGGTCGGCCGGCGGTTTGGCCAGCCGGAACTCGCTGACAGTCACCGTCGGGGACCAGTACTCCTGCCAGCCGGGTTCCAGCCCGAGCTCCGCCATGCGGCGGCGGATGTCGTCGAACAGACCCCTGGCGGTGGTCACTCCGGGCTGGATCGCCCGCAGCGCCTCATCGGTCAACCGGGCGGATTGAACGGCAGATTTCTCGATCAGTCGCACCTCCTCCGCCACCTTGCGATTCCACATCGAAATGATCACCCGTTCGGCCGACACCGCGCGAGATGCCAGCTCCGGACCAACCGCTGCGTCGAAAATCATCTTCATTCCCACGGTCAGACCGTCGGCCACCCCCTCCTCGGTGGAAAAGTTGAGTCCGATGGTGGCCGGGTCCAGCTGGCTCAAGCTCTGGCCGAGCAACCGGCCGAAGCCGGAGCGACCTTCGGCCCGGTTGTAGGTGTAGGTCAACACCTCCTGGTAGATCCCGGTGTCGCGGATGTATCGCGCGTCCTCCGCCCCGGCTATGGCAATGCGCCGCCCCGAGGTGGTGAAGATGAAGGCCGCCGGCACCGTCACCTGCTCGGCGCCGATGTACTCCGCGATGGGGTCGAGCTGGATGTCCCGCTCCCAGATGACGTTGGTCATGTCGTCGCAGGGATCCCGGGTGAGAGTGACCCACGCCTCGATGCCGTACTCCTCCATGATCGGGATCAGCAGCTGGTCCAGCTTGGCGGTTCGGATCGCATCCCTCAGTTCAAGGTTGGTGTAGCGGTAGCCGAACTGGGCGTGGGCGGTCACCGTGACACCCGCCAACATGAGCCCCATCATGAGCCGTGCCTGTAATCCCATTGCGTGCCTCCTCGCGTGCGGGACCATCATAGGCAATCAGCGGCGGAACAGCAGAATAAATTTCGCCCACCCGGCCGCCCGACCATTGCGAAGGGTGGCCTCCCGGGATTGGCACCAGTCCACGGGACAAAGGCAGGAGTGTGGCGAAACTTCTGAGCGAATTACACGTATTGTATAAAATGAGTTACACTTTGTGTAACAACGGAGGAACCACGATGGATCGGAGGCAGCGAGAGTTTGAAGCCCGGCGTGGTGCCATCCTTGACGCAGCGCGCCAGGTCATTGCCGATCTCGGCGTCGAGAACGCCACCATGGAGGAGATCGCCAGCTCCGCGGACTACACCCGCCGGACCGTCTACAGCTACTTCCAGAATCGTGACGAGGTATTGCTGACGATTTTGGTGGAGGATCTCGCCGCCCGTTGGCAGGAGCAGCAAACCGCGATGGCCGGCGAAGAGACGGGCCTGGCTGAGCTCCTGGCGTGGGGGAGGATATTTCTGAATTATCTGGTGCAGAACCCCCACAGCCTCGAGCTACAGGCCTATTGGGATTTTCGAGGACTCGACCCGAACCGGATTTCCTCCGGCACTTTCGATCAGTTCAAGGAACTCAATGAAGCCGTTGCGTCGGGCTTGAGGGAGGCCTTTGCCCTCGGGATGGCCGATGGGTCCCTGAGGCCCGACCTCGAGGTGGATCTTTGTTTGAGTCAATATATCTACAGCCTGCGCGCGGTCCTCAACCGCGCCCTGTCTTCGGGCTACTCGTTCGCCAGTTTCGAGCCGGCTGAGTACGTGGAGAGCTTTCTCGAGCTGCTGGTTCGCGGCATCGGCAGCCCGGGAGAGTCTGTCGACTGGCGAGCGTGGTAGGGGCTTTGGCTCATGGACAACAAATGGAGGATCACAGTGGGATCAATCGGACGGGCTGGATTCGTGTTTGCTTTTTTGTGCGGATGCGGCCTCATCTGGGCAGCTGATCAAGAGGGCCAGATCGAGTTGGGCCCGCCTCCGGGGAGCTGCCAGGTGTTGTCTGGGGACGGATCGATCCGCATTCCCTTCGATGTATTTCGTGACGACATCAGGATGGAGGCGGAGGTCAACGGTGTCGATCTGAAGCTGCTCTTGGACAACGGATTTCTGTGGGATCAGCTGCTCTTCTGGGGCAGCCCTACGATTGACTCGCTGAGGCTCGAAATGGACGGGGAGATCGCCGTCGGGGGTTCGGGCGATGGGGAACCCGTCGTGTCCAGAACAGCCTCGCATGTCACGGTCCGCTTTGACGACGTTGTGTTTCACGACCAGGTCGCGGTGGTGACGCCCTCCAGCTCAGGGGTGGCCGAACTCTGGGCCGGATCCCACGGCCAGTTGAGTTCGGCCTTCTTCAAACACTTCGTGGTGAAAATCGACTGGGACACATCGGTGATCACCCTCATTCCACCGCAGGACTTCGATCCCGAGGGGCAGGGAAGCGAAATCCCCATGACCCACATCGGGTCGGGCGCCTGGGCGATCCCCGCAGAGCTGGAGCTGACCAGCGGAGGCCGGCGTCAGGTTCTGCTGCAGTTGGACCTGGGAGACGGAAACCCCCTCGATCTGGTGGTGGCGGGAACCGACCGAATACCCCTGCCCCGCACGGCCATCGAGGCCAGCCTGGGATTCGGAGTCCAGGGCGAGATCCTCGGTCACTTCGGCCGCGTCCAGAGGGTTCGGATCGGCGAATACGAGGTGGAGAACGTGCTCGCGGGCTTCAGACCGGCACAGAACGAGGGTGTTCTGGGAGATCGCTCCTTCATCGGCCTGCCGCTGCTTTCCCGATTCAATCTGGTCTTCGACTACCCAGGTGCCAAGATGTACCTGAAACCCAGCCGCCAATTTGCCGAGCCGTTCCACTTCGACATGTCCGGGATGCGGTTGAGGAGGGAACCAGGAGGGACCATGGCGGTGGTGGCTGTCTATCCGGGGTCGGCGGCCGCCCGGGCGGGCATCCAGGTGGGCGACTCCGTGACCTCGGTGAATGGGCGCCCCGTGGGCGAGTACGCGCCTGGAGAGCTTCGGCCGGTGTTCACGCACGAGGGAGCGACGGTCAGGCTGAAGATCGAGCGAGCCGGTGACGCCCTCGATGCGACACTGGTCCTGCAACCGGTGATCTGACCGGAGCCCCGCCACACCCGCCGATTCCCCCGGGCAACCACCAGCTGAAGCCCAAAAACTAAGAACTAAGAACCGGGCGGGTGATTCGGGAGGAGATCGAAGCTCTCGTTGCTGGAGATGAAATCGATCTCGCGCAGCCAGGCGACGAACTCGTCGAGCACCTTCTGGTGGAACTCCGGCGATCGGATATTCACGTGGCCCACCGGCAGCCAGACGACTGTCTTGGGCTCGACCGGTGCGATCGTGCAGTGCCCGGGCGCAGGCCTCGGGCATGGCCTCGTCGCCGGTGCCGTTGAGCATGAAGATGGGCCGGGGTGAGATCCGATGGGCGTACTCGAGCGGCTCCAGCGGTGACACGATGATCCATCCCAACCAGCTCGCTACCGGCTTCAGGGGCCACCACAGCTCGAGGTTGGCGTCGATCAGGGAGTGCAGGTCGCCGGCTCCGAAGAAGATGGCCACCGCCGAGATGCGGTGATCGGCCGCCGCCAGCGCCGGCGAGATCAGAGCGCCGAAGCTGCCGCCTGCGAGTACGACCCGGGTCGGTTCCACGTCGCCGCAGCGTTCGAGGTAGTCCAGGGCCAGCATGCCGGCGGGGACGGTGTCGAGCACGGCCTGGCGCATGGCCGGAAGGGCCGTGAGGAACTCGGTCCGGCTCAGGCCGCTCCGTTTGCCCCGGTAGGGGTAGTCCAAGGCCATGACTGTCCAGTCGCCGGTGTTGCCGAGGTAGTCGATGGTCCGCTTGCCTGTACGAACACCGCCCAGGATGACGAGCGCGCGACGACGTGTGGTTCCGGCGTGGGGCACTCGGAGGTGAGCTTCGACCTCGAGGCCCCGATCGTCGCGCAGGACCACGTGGACGACATCCCACGAGGACCCGGGCTCGAGAACCGTCTCCTCCACCGAGACCAGCTCACCCTTGCGCTCGAGGAAGTTCGGCAGGTGATCCTTCCGCGAGTACACCTCACCCACGATGTATAGAACCACAGAGAACAGAACGAGGCCTGCGGCAACCTTCACCAGCCATCGCACCACTGCTGTGCGGTTCATCGGTTTCACCGTATCACCATCCCGTCGGGTTCATCGGTCGGGTGCGGACGGGCCGGGGAACCAACTTTCAACTTTTGGCTCATCCGGAATTCCGTGAGGTGGTGGATGACAGCGAACAGTGACAGCGTCGGCTTACAGCGACGGGGGCCGGCGCAGCGTCAGGTGGCAGCGGCAGCATCCAGCGACAGGGGCCGGGATCAGCGTCAGATGACAGCGTCAGAGCGTGTAGCGCGTTGAGAGCAGTCGCAGGTGACTGTCGACCTCCTTGGCCGAGGCATAGGCGATCCGCCAGTGGTGCTGGCGATCTCTTCCGTGTCGGCCGTGCCCTTCCGCAAGCTGCCCGGGAGGCCGTTGTCAAGGGTTGCCGGACTGAAGGCCGGCAGCGCAGCGTCCCTTGACAACGGCCTCCCTGGCAGCAATTCGTCCCCATCCCATAGAACGACCCGGAGGTGACCATGTGCAATGCGGCCAAGACAACTGATTGCTGCCGCTGAAGACTGGTTACTGTCCCTGCTCGCTGTTCCCGGTCGCTGCCCCTGACTGCTGTCGCTGCCGCTGAATTTCGGGTACGGGAACGGGAACGGGAACGGCGGGAACCCCAACCACACGCTTTCCCGGATGACCCCAACTTTCAATATTCAACCGGTGGAAGGGTGCGTGGCTACGCCGCGTACACCCGAAACGGTACGCCGGTCCGCTCCATCCCCTCCTGGGCAATCTCACGGAGCCGCTTCGGTGGCACGCGGCCAACGCTGGATTTGGCCACCGGTCGGTCGGTGGAGTAGAGCTGGACCTCGTTGGGCGCGATCCAGCCGACCAATCGAAAGTAGGCATCGAGCTCTTCCTGCGAAGTATTGCTCGGCGTGCCGTCGATCAAAAGGGTCTGGAGGGAGCAGTCCTCGAGCAGGGTCAGCTCGTCGACGATGGTGTCGAACCGGACTCCACGCGCCGGCCGGTTGATCGCCTTGAAGGCCTCGGAAGTTCCGGCGTCGAGCTTGAAGACCGGAACATCAATATGGTCGAGCGCGTGCCGTACTTCGGATCGGCCAAGGGTGGTGGAGTTGGAAAGCAGCACGGTGCGCAGGGTCGGTCGATAGCGGTCGACCAGCTCGGCCACCCCTCGCGCGATGGCCGCGAAGTCGGGGTGGAGGGTCGGCTCCCCGTTGCCTGAAAAGGTGATGGCTTCGAGTTCGTTGACTGACTGGAGAGCACTCTCGACCACTTCCAGGACGAGATCGGCCGGTGGCAGTTCGCCGGCGAAGGTGGACTCGTCGGTGGTCAGCCGCTCGGTGGCGCCGTAGTGGCAATAGACGCAGTCAAAAGAGCACAGCTTGCGTTCGGTGGGGGAGAGGTTGATGCCCAGCGAACGTCCGAATCGTCTCGATTGGATGGGTCCGTAGAGAATGCCGGACTGCAGCAGGTAGGTCATCGCGTGCTCCTTTCAAGCGGACTCGACGTCAAGACGCCGGGGATTTCTCACAATATGCGTCATCGAATCGCCAGGGGCAAGTTGAATAGCGGTATCAGAAAAGACCCGTGCGGGGCTGGGTTAGGCTAATATTGTGCGCCGAAATAGGGAGGCTCACCATGAGGAGACGCTTCATCGCCGTTCCACTCTTCATTTTTCTCGTGGCAGCAGTTGCGACGGTGGCAGTGGGTCAGGAGGAAATGGTGGCGAGCGCCGGTCAGGCCACAGCCACCGTGGATTGGCTCAAGTGGGACCTGGGACCCGCCGGGTTCCTGATGACCAAGGACGACAAGAAGGAGTGGAAGAAAATCACCTCCGAGGCCCAGGCGAAGGCCTTCGTCGACCTGTTCTGGGCCAAGCGCAATCCTGATCCGGCCCAGCCCTTCAACCCATTCAAGGCCCAGTTCGACAGCCGGGTTCGCTACGCCGACGAGAACTTCTCCTACGAAGGGAAGCGGGGCGCACTCAGCGATCGCGGTCGGGTGTTGATCGTCATGGGGCCCCCCCACCAGGCGGAGAATCGCGCCCCCACCGAAACGGTGGAGCGGATGGACGATTCTTCCTTTGGGTCGGACGAGGTCCGCGGCAATGCGGCCCTCTGGCTCTACGACCCGTCGCGCCTCCCACCGCAGATGAAAATCAAGGGAACACAGGTTCTTTTCGTCTTCTACGAGGAGCGGCTGGGAACCAACAATTTCGTGCTCGACCGATCCCACCGGGAAGCCTCGATGGGGACTCGTTCCCTGGCCAAGGCGCCCGAAGTCTACGTGCTTCACCCGAAGCTGACCGCGGTGCCGAAGCCGGTTGCGGTGCCCAACGCCGTTGCGGCGAATCCGGCCCATCTTGATTGGCTGGCGACTGCGTCCCCACCATTGAACGATCAGGCGATTATTCTCGCCGAACCGGGAGTGGCCGACGCCGACCATCGTCCCTGGTGGCTCCATATCGAGCTCCCGGATGACGCCCCCAAGCTGGACCTCCTGGCGGGTCAGGTGAAGGACTCCGAAGGGGGTGTCATCAGTACCTTCGAAAAGCCGGTGGCGGCGGTGGATTTCCAGGGGCATTCTTTCTATCACCTCACCTTCCCGCTCGAGGCGGGCAACTACACGATCGAGGTGGTTGGTGCTTCGGCGGGTGAGCCGCAGTTGGTCTATGCGGAAGAAGTGACCGTCCCAGAGGCGGAGGAAGGGACATGGCTGTCCGACATCATCGTCGGGCTCCACGCCGAACAGAAGAGCGACGCCTTGCTGGGTTCGGCCTACTGTCTCGGCCTGCTCCATGTGCTGCCCTTGACCGGAACCGATGTCACCCGCAAGAACGAGGTCTCGTACTTCGGTTTTTTCGTCCGGCCGACCGAGAGCAGCGAGGGCAAGGCGGCTCTCACGTCGCGGGCCCAGTTGCGGCGCGACGGTCGGCGGTACGGGCGGCCGCTGGACATGCCCATGGAGGCCGTCCAGGTGGCCGACGACGTCTTCGTTTACGCCAATTCCCTCAATCTCGCGGCCCTCCCCGAGACCGGGGAGTTCTCTCTGACTTTCGAGGTCACCGATCCGGCCACCGAGACCACCGTGTCGCGGGAGGTGACTCTCAACGTTCTCGAGTAGCGGCGTGACATGACACGTGACACGGTGTGGCAGGCTGAGCCCTGGTCGACCGGATCAGATGCCGTTTCAGTTGTGAGTTGGATCTCGTCGCTTTCTAGCTCTGGGTGGGTGGGTGGGACCTCTCAACTTTCAACTTTCAACTTTCAACTCTCAATCGCAGGCGCCTCGGTCGTTGCTGATGCCGTCCCGATCGTTGCAGGTCGTGATTTCATCTTTTGGTTTGTGTCCGGACCGCCGGCCCGGGGATTGGGCACCGCTCAGGTGGGCACCCCGAGCTTGGGCAGGATCACGAACTGAAACGCCAAATACGCGCCGAATACCAACAAAATGATGAACAGATCGTTCATTGTGATTCCCTTCAGATCGAATGCACGGCCAGGAGTCTAACGTCTAAATTTAAAAGTCCAAAGTCACTGTCCAACAGGCCCCCGAGTTGGGTGGGATGGCGGGAACTTTCAACTTTCAACTTTGAACTTCCGACTCACACGACATCCTCGATCGTCCACTGGATCATCCGCATGTGCTTGTCACAGGCGTCACAGTAGGCGCAGACCGACTCCTTGAGCGGTCCGACCTGGTCGGCTTCGAGGACGGTGAAAAAGATGGACGAGGTCCGGGGGTGGGCGCTCGAACCCATCCGTACGCCCGTCTCTCCCACGCCGTGGGCATTCGGGATTTCCGAATAGGCGGTGACGCCGTTCTTGCGCAGCAACACCTCGAGCTCCTCCCGGCAATCCGTATCCACGATGATCATTAGCAGCTTCATGTGATCTCCAACGTTGTGCAGTTCTCAATTCCGCGCGTCCCCGCGCGGAATTGAGCTGAATTGACGACTAACCTTCTCGCAAGCCCATCTTTTTGAAGATGGTCATTGCGGGACACCACTTGGTGAATGCGGACTGCAGCAGGTTGAGGCCGACGAAGGCCGTGAACAGGTACCAGTAGGGGCTCACCCAATAACCCAGCGCCAGCGACAGCAGCACCACGAATCCGGCCATAGCGCGAAGAGCTTCGTTTACGGTCATTTCATACTCCTTTAGTCGATTTCCACGACGTTTTCGACGCCAGCGAATTTCAAATACATGTAATAGAGGACGGGAATCACCCCGAGGGTCAGCACGGTGGACACGATGATGCCGGAGATCATGGCCAGCGCGAGGCCCTGGAAGATCGGATCCGACAGCATAAAGGAAGCACCCACGATGGTCGAAAGCTGGGTCAGGAAGATCGGCACCAACCGAACTGCACCCGCCTTGACCACGGCGTGCTCGAGGGGCTCACCCGCCTGCAACTCCAGGTTGATGAAGTCCACCAGCAGGATCGAGTTGCGGACGATGATGCCGGCCAGGGCTATGAAGCCGATCATCGAGGTGGCGGTGAAGAAGACGCCGAAGGCGCCGTGGGCGGGGAGGATTCCCACCAGGGTGAGCGGGATCGGCACCATGATGATGATCGGCGTGATGAACGACTTGAACCAGCCAACCATGAGCACGTAGATCAGCACCATCACCACGGCGAAGGCGATGCCCATGTCACGGAAGACCTCATAGGTGATGTGCCACTCACCGTCCCACTTCATGATGTATCGGGTGGTGTCCTCGGGCAGAGTCGTGGCGATGATCTCCAGCGGCTCGCCGTCGGGAGTCAGGATTTTTCCGAGTCGTTTGCCCATCTCGAGGATGGCGTAGACCGGTGCCTCGAAGACCCCGGCCACCTCGCCGTACACATAGGTGACGGGCTGGAGGTTTTTGTGGTAGCGGTACCGTTCCCGCTGGTCCTCAACCACCGTCACCACCTCCGACAGGGGGACCAGCCGACCCTGTGAGCCGTGGACGCTGAGCTGGAGCAACTCCTCCACGTGCGACCGTTGGGCCCTGTCCAGGCGGATCACGATGGGCACCGGTTCGCGGGAGGTGGGGATGTGGACGAGGCCGGCATCGGCGCCGTCCAGCGCGACCCTCAGGGTCCGCACCACCTGCTCGGAGGTGATTCCGGCCAGGATTGCTTTTTCCCGATCCACGATGACCTCGAGGCGCGGTCCCGCCGCCTCGACCTCCCAGTCCACGTCCACGACGCCGTCGGTGGTGGCGAAGACCTCCTTGACCTGCCGGGCCACGTCGAGGCGACCGTCAAGGGTCGGTCCGTAGACCTCGGCCACCAGGGTGGACATGACCGGTGGGCCCGGCGGAATCTCGGTGACCTTGACATCCACGCCGAGCCGGTTCGCCACGGGAAGCACCATGTCGCGAACCTGCTTGGCAAGGGCGTGGCTCTGGAGGTCGCGCTTTTCCTTGTGAACGAAGTTGACCTGGATGTCGGCCACGTTGCTGCCCGAACGGAGAAAGTAGTGACGTACGAGGCCATTGAAGTTGAACGGTGCAGAAGTTCCCGTATAGACCTGGTAGTCGGTCACCTCGGGCATGGTTCGGAAGAGGCCGGCGATCTCTCGAGCCACCGCGTTGGTCTGCTCGAGGGTCGTCCCCTCGGGGGCGTCAATCACGATCTGGAGTTCGGACTTGTTGTCGTGCGGGAGCATCTTGACCGTGGTAAATCCCACCAAAACGGTGCCCATGGCCAGGGCCAGCAGGCCGGCTACCGCACCCAGGAAGAGGTAGCGCAGCGGGCGCCGTACAATCAGCGGCTGCATGAAAAAGGAGTAAAGGCGGGCAACCTTGCTGTCGCCGATGCCTTCGTCTTCCTCCGGGGGATCTCCCTCGACGCCCTCCTCGCGGTCGAACTTTTTGCGGAAGAGCCGATAGGCGAGCCACGGCGAAATGGTGAAGGCTACCATCAGCGAGAACAACATGGCCGCCGATGCATTGATAGGGATCGGCCGCATATAGGGACCCATGAGGCCGCGAACGAAGGCCAGCGGCAGCAGGGCTGAAATGATGGCGAATGTGGCCAGAATCGTGGGATTGCCCACCTCGTCCACCGCGTAGATAGTGGTCAGCTTCGGCCCGGCCCACTTCATCTTGAAGTGACGGTGAATATTCTCCACCACCACGATGGCGTCATCCACCAGGATTCCGATTGAAAAGACCAGGGCGAACAAACTGACCCGGTTGAGGGTGTAGCCGAAGAAGTAGGATGCAGCCAGGGTCAACGCAAGGGTCACCGGGATCACGACCGCCACCACCGTGGCCTCCCGCCGCGACAGGGTGATCCACATCAGCAGAATCACAGCCAGGGTGGCGGAGTAGAGGTGTTTGAGCAGCTCGTTGGATTTCTCCTTGGCGGTGGCGCCGTAATCGCGGGTTTTGAGGATGTTGATGTCCGAAGGGATGAGCTTTCCCTGGAGACCGTCGAGCATGCGGTCCAGGTCCTCGACCATCTCGACTGCGTTGGTTCCCGGTTTCTTGGCCACTGCCAGGGTGACGGCCGGCACGTCGATTCCCGCCGAAGCCAGCCCCTTCTCGGGGGCGGCCGGTCCTGAGCCGAGCCACACGTAGCTGGCGGGCTCCTCAGGCCCGTCCACGACTCGGGCCACATCCTTGAGGTAGACGGGTCGACCTTCGTAGACCCCGAGAACCACGTCCCCCACCTCATCGGCAGATCGCAGGAACTGACCGACGTCAATCAGAATCTCGGTGTTGGCCGAGGAGGCGCTGCCCGCGGGCAGACGGTGGTTGAAGCTCTTGAGGGCCTGGTAGGTCTGCAACGCCGACACGTTGAAAGAGGCCAGACTCTCTCGGTCGAAGTCGACGCGGATGACCCGGCGCTGACCGCCGATCACCCAGACCTGGGCGGCCCGCGGGTGTCTGGTGAGTTCGACCTTGAGCTCTTCGGCCATGGTGCGGAGCTGGGTCGAAGCGACCTGCTCGCCCCACAGGGTGTAGGCCACCACCGGCACGTCGTCGATGGTTCGGGGTTTGACGATCGGCGGCACGGCGCCTTCCGGCATCTGGTCTGCGGCGGATGCGATCTTGGTGTGGACCCTCACCGCCGCCTCGTCCGGGTCGGTTCCAACCAGGAAACGAACCACGATCAGGGCACCGGAGGGCCGTGAGATGGAGTAGATGTACTCCACGTTCTCGATCTCGTAGAGCAGCTTCTCGAGGGGAGTGACCAGTCGGCTCTCGATCTCCTCCGCGGTGGCGCCCGGGTAGCCCACCATGACGTCGATCATTGGCACCTTGATTTGAGGCTCTTCCTCGGACGGGGTCACCATGATGGCGAAGGTGCCGAGTAGCAGCGAAGCGACGATGATCAGGGGTGTCAGCTTGGACTCGAGGAAGGCTCGCCCGACGCGGCCAGCAGGGCCAAGCGTGCGCCGGGTCATCTTGAGTCGGAGGGCTTCGCGCCGCGCCTGCTCGATCTCCTGCGGACTGGGGCGCTCGCCCGCCTCCCGACCTTCGGGATAGTGGCTGCGTGGAGTCTCGTCGCTCATGGGGCAACCTCCAGGGGGGTACCGTCGGCCACCGGGCCGGGAACATCGGTCACCACCAGCTCGCCCTCGCCGAGCCCGGAGAGGACCTCGACCCTGTCGCCGTCCAGCGAACGGCCAGTGGTCACGGCTCGGGTCCGTGCGGTGCCGTCGGCGGCCCTCACGACGACCAACTCGAGACCGCCTCTTCGGTGGATCGCACTGGCGGGCACTACCAGGCGATCGGTGCGATCACCGGTGATCTTTGCCCTTCCGGCCACGCCGGACGGGACCGAGATGCCAGGGAGACCGACCTTCACCGTAAAGGTGTGGGTGGCGGAGTCGGCCGAAGGGACGATCTCCACCACTTTGCCGTCGAAGCCTTCGAGATCGGGGCGAGCATCGATGATCACCGCGAGGGTCGTGCCCACCTCGATCCGGCCGATGTCGGCTTCTCGCACGGTGAGCCAGAGCTGTTGGCCGGAGGCGGACTCCACCCGAACCAGCGGCCGTCCCGGAGCGGCCAGATCGCCGACCTCCACCAGGGTTTCGACCACACGACCGGCAAAGGGAGCGCGGACCACGGACTCGCCGGCAACGCTGGTGGCGGCGCGAACCGCACCCTCAGCCTGTTTGACGGCGCCTTGGGCACGCTCGTACTCCATCTTCGCCATGTCGAGCTCGAGATCGGAGGCTGCCCCCTCGCCGTGCAGGGCCTGGAACCGACCGTAGTTGCGCTCGGCCAGGGCCAGACCGGCCTGGGCCTGGGAGAGCGCCCCGGCAGCCTGCGCCAGTTGGCCTTCGGAGGCTGCGGGCTGGATTTCAAGCAGGTTCTGGCCTGGGGTGACTCGATCACCGGAGGCGACGTGGATGGCGATCACAGGGCCCATCGCCCGGCTCGAAACGAAGGCCTCTCGTGCGGGCTGGACGATGCCGCGGACCTCGATGGGTCGGTTGGTCGTTGTTTTTTCCACCGAGGTGGTGGAAACCTTCACCGACTCGAAGGACGATGGGGCCTGCTCGGCCTCGTGGTGGCCGCATCCGACAGTTGCGGCGATGACTGCGACGGGGACAAGAGCGGACAGAAAGCGTCGCGGTGTGATCATGAGGACTCCTCCGTGAAGTGGTTCAAGCTGCTGCCGGAAACGAACAGCAGGCGGTAGGTGCTCAAAGAAACGTCGTATCGGGCCACCAACTCGCGCATCTGGGATTCGCGAAGCGCGGTCTCTGCGTCGAGCAGGTCGATCATCTTGTCCAGACCCTGCTTGAAACGGTGTTCGCGGATCCTCAAGGCTTCCCGAGCCGACTCGAGGGAACTCGAGGCAGTGGCAAGGCGGGCCCGGGCCGTGTCCAAATCATGCCAGGCTTGCTGGACTTCGAGCCGCACGCCCTCTTCGAACCTCTGGATATCTGCCTCCCCCGATGCGGCCTGGTGGCGTGCGGCTTCGCGGCCCGCCGACTCGGTGCCTCCCTTGAAAAGGTTGAGGCGGGCAAAGGCCATGATCGATCCGGAATGGCCGTTACTGCCGAAAATAGTGTCGTCGTAGAGGTCGTACTTCGCGGTGGCGGCGATTTCGGGCAAATACCACGGCTTTGTGGCTTTCTCCTCCAGCCGTCCAGCTTCGAGGTCCTTACGGGCCGCCCGCAGATCACGCCGCTGTTCCACCGCTGCCGTGATCCAGTCGTCGAGGTCGCCCGGTGCCGCCGGGGGAGGGGGTAATTGGGCGAGCGGCCGCGGCAGGTTCTGGTCGGTGCCCATTTCAAAGTTGAGGGCCGCCTCGGCGAGGCGCGCGCCGTTGATCGACTGGGCCAGGAGGTCGTCCATCTGAGCCAGGAACACCCTCGCCTTCAGAACCTCGGCGTTGAGAATCAGGCCCTGGCGGGCGTAGGACTCGGCCAGTGTCACGTGTTCGGACGTGGTGGCGCGCGCCGTGGTCATCAACTGCGTTTGATCGCGAGCCTTGGCCAGGTTTGCGTAGGCGGTAATGGTGTCGAATACCACCTTGTCCCGCGCATGGAAGGACCGCAACTCTTCGGCCGATGCCAGGTGGTCGGCCTGCTCGATTCGGGTCCCCAGTTGACCGCCGGTGTAGATGGGGAGGGTCAGCTCGAGCCGAGTGATCCAGGTCGTGAGGGGATCTGGGTTGTTTGGGTCGGTCATCATGAAGTCTTCGAAATCGAACCGGTTCTGGTTGAGTTTGAAGGCGAAGACTTCGGCCGGGTTGTTGGTGTAGCTGTAAATCTCACTCAGGTCGAGGGAAAACCAGCGATGGCCCTTCGCCTCCTTCGATCGTGCGGCGGCGGCGTGGGATCGTTCAACGGCCGCTCGAGCAACGGGGCTGTTCTCGAGGGCCGTTCGAACGGCCTCATCGATGGTGAGTTCCGCCGCACCCGCGGCGGGGGAGAGGGCGGCCGTGACCAGCATCGGGAGTAACAACCATCGCATCTCTATCCTCCATACATGCCCATATAACAATTTAAGTATATTCATTAAAACTGACCGTGTCAACCCTCGAACTCGACCGCTTGATGAATATCTTCGAAACCACCGTCGTCGGCGTCCATGGGTCTGAAATAGTACATCAAGTCTTTTATTATCAGTAGGATCAATTACTATTCGCGATTCTCCACGCTGTCCTCGGCTCCGACGTCGGCGGAGTACTCTCTGAGAGTCAGGCTGGCCGTGACCCCCTGATCCGCCCCCGGGCTGGTCAGGCGCAGAGAGCCGCCCATGAGCTCTGCCAACCGCCTGGAGATGGTCAGGCCAAGGCCGGTTCCCCCATGTCGTCGGGTGGTGGTTCCGTCCACCTGGTAGAAAGACTCGAAGATGGATTCGAGCTCCTCCTTGGGAATGCCGCAACCCGTGTCCTTGACGGCGAAGCGCACCTCGCCCTCGCCATGCCCGCACTCGACGGTGACGTGTCCCCCGCGGGGTGTGAACTTCAAGGCGTTCGACAGCAGGTTGGTCAGGATCTGGACCGTTCGATCCGGATCTGCCCACAGCACCGCGCGGGTTCCAGGTGGCTGGATTTGGAAAACCAGGCCCTGACCCTTCATCTGATGGCGAAAGAGCACCTCGACATCCTCGAAGATCCTGTGCACCGGAACCGGGGCGTGGTGGACTTCCAGCCGTCCAGCCTCGATTTTGGCGAGGTCCAGCACGTCATTGATGATGGTGAGCAATTTTTCGGCCGACTCATGGGCGATTTTCAGGAAATCGAGTTGTTTTTGAGGGTCTTCCACCGCACCATCGATCACCAGTTGCAGGAAGCCGAGGATCGCGGTCAAGGGAGTCCGGAGTTCGTGTGATGTGTTGGCCAGAAACTCCGATTTGAGCCGGGAGGCTTCCATGGCTACTGCGCGCTGCTCGTCGATCTCGCGGATCAGCTGGGAGACGTAGACCGAGCCGCCGAGCAGATACCCCACCTGCATCAGGAGGTCAATCTCGGCGGTGTCGAGCTCCGGCTCGGAGGTTGTGGTGGCCCCCAGGACACCTACCACACGACCGGCCGCCACCAGGGGCAGATACAGGACGTGAGTGATTCCATATTCGTCGGCGATCAGGTCTGCAAGGTCTCCCGGCATGGTGTCGGTGAGGGCCGCGGCCCGTGGAAAGCCGTCACGAAACGACAGGCCACACGGATGGCCCGCTCCGATTGGAGATCTCCGGTCTCGCTTGAAGGCCTCGACCCCCGGGCCGGTCGCCGCTTCAAGCCGAAGGCTCTCACCGTCAGGGGTGGGCCGGTAGAACAGCAGTGAGGTGATGGGGTAGACCTCTTGGCCAAGATCCAGGAAACGGTCGAGGATGCGCTGTTCGGCGACCTCCCCTGCCACTGTCTGGGCGACGTTGGACAGAAACGCCATCCGGGTCTGACGGGCCTCGGCCGTTCGACGGGCGAGGAACAGGTCGCTGACGTCGGTGGCAACCAACTCCACAAGGGTCTCGTTCGCCACCGGATCCAGCACCGGATGGAGTTGGGTGCTCAGCCAGTGAACGTCCCGACCTGGCTCGACCACCCTGATGACCGCCTCCCAGCCCTTGGGCTCGTTGTCGATCATGGCCGGGATGGCGGCCATGATTCGGCTTCGATCCGGCGGGTGAAAACGCTCGAGCCACTCGAGGTCGGGATCACCGACCGTGATGCCCCGGGCAACCCCAAGCAGAGCGCTGGCACTGCGGTTGGCGTACCGGATGCGAAGCTCCCGGTCCACGGACAGCACCAGCACCGGCAGGCTGTCCAGCATCACCTCGGTGCTCTGGCGGTGTCGTTGGAGGCGGTCCGACAAGATGACCTGCGATCGGATGAGGGCGGCGTTCTCCCGGATCGCTCCGGCCAGCGGGATGACGAGGCCCACGGCGAGCAGCACATGGCCCCACATGTGCTGCTCATCAAAGGGAGCGGTCGACCACGCCAGATTGATGTGAGCGAGGGCCACAACCAAGAACGCCGAACTCAACCACAGCTCCCGCCAGTCCTGGCGGCGGGTGGGAACCAGCCGGGGCAGCGTGGCGAGGAGGAAGGCGGTGGCGAGACCCAGTTCGGCGGGTCTCACACCCTCTGTGACGCCGATTCGCTCGAGCCATTCGAAGAACACAGCCACCGCAGTCGCAAATACCGCGATCCGGGCGGTTCCCACGAACCGCTGATGGCGGGAACCCGTCTGAAAGGCGTAGGTCAGCAGGATCGCGGCCAGCAACTGGGTCAGAATCCACGAAATTTGCTCCACCAGCATGAGGGTCTGGGGGGCGAGGGAGACGAATTCAAGGCCCAAACGGAGTGCAAAATGAACCACGATCGGCAGGAAGACGTTGCGGACCCGCCGATCCACGGGATCGCTGAGGGAACGCCACCTGACGTTGAAGAACCATGCGGCCTGGGTGGCGAGATAGAGGTTCAGCGCGGCCAACAGCAGAGACTCGGTGCGGTCACCGGACCACTGAATCAGCCACTGCAGGACCACCGCGACCACCACAGCGACCACGACGGTGGCAAATGCGACCACGTGGGAGGCGGCGGTCGGAGCCTCCGGACCCCCGATATTCGTGCGGCGTTCACTCACCCTTCGAGTATATCGTCAGGCCGGGAATCTCAGGAGGAAGAGTTGGGTTGTTCGGGCGAACGCGAAAACTGCCACGGCGTGCGATCGGCGCACGCTGACCAGGGCACTGGTGGCTCCACCGATGTTCGAAACACAGATCTCGCCCTGCCTCACAAGCACGGGATCGAGAATCACCCACGGGGAGGAAGCATGAAACGCACACTTATTTTGGCTG
The DNA here is from genome assembly GCA_963801995.1 of uncultured Holophagae bacterium. GTDB lineage: Bacteria > Acidobacteriota > Thermoanaerobaculia > Thermoanaerobaculales > Sulfomarinibacteraceae > FEB-10. The sequence continues at coordinate 27,494 of CAWDGW010000001.1, forward strand.
GCTTGATGGTCGTGCTGGTGGCCATGCCGGTTCTGGCCCAGGAGGAAGAAGCGACGGAGGAAGAGAAGGAAAAGCTGTGGGAAAACAGCCTCGGGTTGGCGTTTGTCAAAAACACCGGCAACAGCGACACCCAGAACTTCGGGCTGGATTACAAGGGCACCAGGAAGCCCACCCCGTGGGGTCTCGATCTCCGGGCCTACTTCAACAGCGCGGAGGACTCGGGCGTGAAGACGGCGGAGCAGTTCTACCTTGGCGGCCGAGCGGTCCGCAGCCTCAGTGACCGTTGGGAACTGTTTGCCGGTCTGAATGGAGCCCGAGATGAGTTTGCCGGCTTCAAGCTTCGTGCTGTCGTCGAGGCCGGTGTCACCTACAGAGCTCTGGTGGGCCCCAAGCACCACCTCTCCTTCGACGGCGGTCTCACTTACACCGACGAGGACCGGATCGAGCCGAACCCAGACGTGTCCTTCGCCGGCGCGATCCTCGGGGCGGCGTACGAGTACAAGTTCACCGACTCGACGTCGTTCACCCAGACCGTGGACTACTTCCCAAACTTCGACAACTCCGCCGACTGGCGGGTGACTGCGGAGACCGGCTTGACTGCTTCGATTACCAGCCTGCTCGGCCTCAAGCTGGGGTACCTGTACCGTTATCGCAACGAGCCGATTGGTGATGCCGACTCGACGGATACGACGACGTCTATGTCGGTGGTGATGAACTTCTAGGACAGTTGGCAGAGGATTTATATGAAAGGTGTGGATCAAATGGAGAACATCGATATGGCGTCCCTGATGGAAACTGGCACCCTTCTGGTGACCCAATGGGGTTTGAAGCTCGTCGGGGCGATCGCCCTGCTCTTGGTGGGGCGGATGGCTGCGGGCTGGGCCCGGCGGATCGTTCGCCGAAGTCTCACACGATCCGAGGTGGACGCGACGCTGGTGCCATTCCTCGCCAAGCTCGCCTATTACTTCGTGCTGGTGGTGGTGGTGATCGCCACCCTCGGCGTGTTCGGTGTCCAGACGGCGTCCCTGATCGCCGTGCTCGGTGCTGCCGGTCTCGCGGTCGGCCTCGCCCTTCAGGGCACCCTTTCCAACTTTTCCGCCGGTTTGATGTTGCTGCTCTTCCGGCCCTTCAAGGTGGGTGACCTGGTTGATGCCGGCGGCACCGTCGGCAAGGTCGAGGAGATTGGTGTCTTCGCCACGACGATGAAGACTACGGACAACGTCATGATCATCGTCCCCAACTCCCAGGTCTACGGCCAGACCATCAAGAACTTCAACGGGTATGAGACCCGGCGGGTGGATTTGGTGGTTGGAATTTCGTACGACGACGACATCCCGAAGGCAATGGACACGATCAGATCGATCATTTCGCAGGACTCACGGGTATTGGCCGAGCCCGAGCCCCAAATCGCCGTTTCAAACCTTGGCGACTCGTCGGTGGATCTGGTGGTGCGGCCGTGGTGCAGTGCCTCGGACTACTGGGACGTGCGCTTCGATCTGACCCACAGTTTCAAGGAAGGCCTGGAAGCGGCCGGGTGCTCGATTCCCTATCCGCAGACTGACGTCCACGTCCATCAGGTGCAGTAGGCAGTAGGCCGTTTACGTTGTCGCAGCCTGTGGCTGCTCCAACGCGACTCACCGCCATCAGCAGACAGCCGTAGGCCAGCCCCCTCCCTCGAGGCGACCCCCATGGCCACGGCTGTGGGCTGCTGCCGTCGGCGAGTTGAAGGGTGACAATGGGTTGGGGAATTGCGTCCACCACTCCCCCCGCCCATTGCGAATTACGAATTTGTTGGCGTCCGAGATCGCCGCGGTGGTCCCGAGTTGTCTTCTCGGTTCGCGGGACGTCCCGAACTCACCTCGACGATCCCGGCAGGCGACAATTCGCAATTCGCAATCAAATCAATCGGCGGGCGCAGTTCCGATGCGAGGCGCACCCTCGCGTCGACCACCGGTTGGGCGGTTGACCGCGGTGAAGGGGCGAAGTACCGTGACCCAGAGGGATTCAAACCGGGAGGAGCCATGGCGGGAAAAGCGGATTTCGTGGATCGGATCGCGGAGCTGACCGGTTTCGCCAAGACCCATGTGGCCATGACCTACGACACCCTGTTCGAGTTGATGGGCGAAGCCCTTGCAGAGGATGACAAGGTGGCGGTTCCAAACTTCGGAATCTTCCAGGTCTCCACGAGACCCGCCCGCATCGGGCGGAACCCGGCCACCGGCGCCGAGATCCAGATCGCGGCATCGAAGACCGTCCGCTTCAAACCCGCCAAGGGGCTGAAAGACAGGCTCTAGGCCCTGGCGCGGACTAGCTCGAGCTGTCCGACCCACCGACGGAGCGTCTCATGCGGTCGCCGAGCATGAGGGACAGCTGTTCCTCCAGGGAGAGTGCCGGGGTGTCAGAGTCGCTCCACGGCCAGCGAATGACCTCCAGAGTTCGTTCATAGAGTTCAATTCCGGCCACCGAGGTTGCGGCCACGAACCTGGGGTCGAACCCACGCTGTACCTTCACTCGAATGGCCATCGCCCCCGGGGGCCCGCCGGGTTGCCCGCCGCCGACGATCTGGGCTTGCTGCTGCTGGACGTGGTTGACCGTTCGGCCCATAGGGGAGTTCCACTGCGCGAGCCGGGCCTCCGTACGGGGATCCAGTGAAGACAGGTCGAGCATTTCCAGACCGAGCTTGAACTCCGAATCCTCCGCCGTGGCGGCTGGCAGTGCAGCCGTCATCAACAGCAGGGCCAACGCGGAAGACTTCATCAAATCCACTCTACTGAATGAAACGTCTCCGAGGGAAGGACCATTTCGTAGATTTGTGTTTTGTTCCCTCCCGGGGTTGGTTTCCCGAATTCTCCCATCGTTCTCCCGCCAACTCTGACAGATGCTATCTCAGGATGGGTGCGGCGGGTGTACACTCCAAAATCGATATGAAACGGCTTGCCCTTACCTTCCTCATCGTTCTCGCGTCGGTGGCTCCGTTCTCATGGGCTGAAGAAAGCTATGAAATGTTGGTGACCCTGGACGCAGAAAACCACCGGTTGACCGGCCAGCAGTGGATCCGTTGGACCAATTCGTCAGACACCGCAACGGACGAGCTGTGGTGGCATCTCTACCTCAACGCCTTTGCACATCCCCAGACCACCTTCATGCGTGGTTTGGGCAGGGGAACACTGCGCGGTCTCGGCAGCGTCGGCGAAATGGACTGGGGCTGGGTTCAGATCACCGGTATGCAGCTGGCCGATGGAACCGATCTTCTGCCGACCCTTGAGTTTGAGCGGCCGGACGACGGGAATATGGAAGACTACTCGGTGGCGCGGGTGGTTCTGCCCGAAGAGGTCCCCCCTGGAGCGGCGGTGGAGATCGAGACCTCCTTCGAAGCGCAATTGCCGAAGGTCATTGCTCGCACGGGCTTTGCCGGCGATTTTCACCTGGTGGGCCAGTGGTACCCGAAGCTGGGCGTCTTCGAGGGAGCGGCTGGCTGGAACTGCCATCAGTTCCATGCCAACAGCGAGTTTTTTTCCGATTTCGGCTACTACCGGGTGACGATCAACGTGCCCTCCGAATGGGTGGTGGGAGCCACCGGGATGGAGATCACCCGGATGGAGGCTCCCAACGACCCCTCCCAAGGTCTTCAGGTTGTGTATGCCGCGGATCGAGTGCACGACTTCGCGTGGACAGCGGCCCCGGAGTCGCTCATGGCAGAGGTCGAGACGGACTTCGAGCCGGGGCGGGATGTGCCGCCGGAGTGGCTGGCCGAGGCTTCAGACGCGCTTGGTTTGAGCGCAGCCGAACTCGAGCTCGCACCGGTCAGGCTGAAACTGATCCTACCCCACAGTCAGCTCGAGTTGCGCCACCGGTTTCTGAACGGTGCTCGGCTCGGGCTCGCCTGGTACGGCCTGTGGTACGGACCCTATCCTTATTCTGAGCTGACCGTGGTTTCGCCCCCGTCCAGCGCCAGGGAGGCCGGGGGCATGGAGTACCCCACATTCATAACCACTTGGGGCGGACGGCTGCCCAACGTGCCCCCATTCAGTTGGCGGGCATGGCCTGAGATTGTGACCATTCACGAGTTCGGTCACCAGTATTTCCAGGGAATGCTGGCCTCCAACGAGTTCGAGCAGGCGTGGCTCGACGAGGGGCTGAACAGCTATGCCGAGGTGGCCTGCATGGAGGCGATCCACGAACACGGACTCGCCCCGAATCTTCCTTGGGGAGGCTACTGGGCCAGGGAGCGATTGTTCCTCGCTGTGGGTGGCGCGCAGTACACGATCGACCAACGGGCGTGGGATTATCGGACTCGTAGACAGTACTTCGGCGCTTCCTACACCAAGACCGCGCTGGCCTTGCGCACGCTGGAAGGGCTGATCGGCCCCAAGCGCTTCGCCCGATCCATGCGCACCTACTTCGAACGTTTCCAGTTCAGTCATCCCGTGGGCGACGACCTTTTCGATACATTTTCCGAGGTCGCCGGCGAGGATCTGGATTGGTTCTTCCACCAGGCCTTCCGTTCGGATGCTGTGCCTGATTTTGGTGTGCTCGCGGTGCGACACCGGTCGCCCGTGACCGGGGATGGATACTCCTGGGACGGTGAGATCTGGGCCCCTGACGAGGAGGCGGAGGGTGCATCCACCGACGACGGGGGATCGTGGGAGGTGGCGGTGGACCTCGGCAGAAAGGGGAACTTCGTCGGCCCGGTGGAGGTAGAGCTCGAGTGGGAAGACGGGTCACGAGAGCGCCGCACGTGGGATGGTTCGAGGCGATGGACTCGATGGTCGATCGATGCCCGGCAGAGGCTGTCCTCGGTGGTAGTGGACCCGGATGGCGTGTGGGCGTTGGAGACTCGACGACAGGACAACTACTGGGCCGACGAGGGCAGCTCGAAGGTCGCCTGCAGCAGGTTGTGGTGGATCTCGGAGGTCCTCCAACTTCTGGGCCTGGCCCCGCTGCCGTGGAGTTGACCGAGATGGTGAGAGTTCTTGGCCGGCCGTCTCCCCGATTTGGGTGGCGTCAAACCCTCCGGTTGTGGCGGTTGGTGTTGGCGGGCTGGGTTGTGTCGTGGGTGGCCTTCGCCCCCGCACTGTTGGTGCTTCGGATCGGCGTGTTTCCGGCCCTGGCCGAGCTGCCCGAAGAACCCGGTGCGGTGACCTCGGGTGACGTCGGTCTGATCCTCGTCGAAGCGGCTCGGCCCATGGTTCCTCCTTTCGTCCTTGCGGTGCTGTCCGGCCTGGTTGTGCTCTGGGTGTGGTTTGTCCTCTGGCACGCCGGTGTGGTTGCCTGGCAGCTGTGGACCGGCGGACGTCGCGTGCGGCTCGGCGAGGTGCTCGGCCTCGGCATGGTGGCGTGGTGGAGGTACGCGAGGTTGTCGGCAACCGCAGCTGCGGTTCTCGTCGTGGCCATGACGGTTCTGTGGATTCCGCTCCGGACCGCGATTTTTGGGTCCTCTCACGCCATGGCCGAAGAACGCATGATGATTCTGTTGGCGGTCGCCATCGTGATCACCAAGCTGGTGGCTGTGGTGGTGTGGCTGGCAACGCTTCACGGCGCCTGGCTGCTCGGGCTGCCCGAGCGCAGGTCGGCGGTCGTGGCATGGCTCATGGGTTTGAGGAACGTCCTGCGGATGCCCCTGTCGAGCCTCGGGACCTGGCTGTTGTGGCTGGTCCCGGCCTGGCTGGTCGCCTTTCTGCCGCTGTACGTCGGATGGAAATTCGACCCTCTTCGCGGCTCGATGGTGCTGGTGGTCCTCAGCATGATCGCCGCCTTGATCCGGTCGTTCTGCTGGGTGGGAATGTTCACCTCCTTCGCACCTGTCACTGGTCTTGTGGGCGAAGTGGATGATGAATCCGACGAAGCGAGTTAAACGTTAAACGTTACAAGTTAAACGTTTGGCTCATCCGGGAAAGCGTGATGTGAGGTGTTGCCGTGCCCGGGATTCAGGGACGGCGACAGTGAACAGCGGCAGCGATCAGCGACGGTGAGCAGCGGCAGAGGCAGCGATCAGATGTGCGACGGTCGCATGGTCCCCTCCGGGTCGTTCTATGGGATGGGGACGAATAGCTGCCAGGGAGGCCGTTGTCAAGGGACGCTGCGCTGCCGGACTTGGGTCCGGCAACCCTTGACAACGGCCTCCCTGGCAGCTGGCGGAAGGGCACGGCCGAAACGGAAGAGATCGCAGCACCACTGGCGGATCGCCTATGCCTCGGCCAAGGAGGTCGACAGTCACCTGCGACTGCTCTCAGCCGCTGGTGCCGTCAATGGAGTTGGCGCGGAGAAGGCCCTGGGGATTTTTGACCAGGTTCGTGCCATGACCTGGCGTCTGCTCAATCCCCTCGCACCATAGCTCTCAGCACCACACACGCTCTGACGCTGCCGCTGTCATCTGACGCTGATCCCGGCCCCTGTCGCTGTAGGCCGACGCTGTCACTGTTCGCTGTCATCCACCACCTCACGGAATTCCGGACGAGCCAAAAGGGGTCATCCGGAATAACGTGTGGTTGGGGTTCCCGCCGTTCCCGTTCCCGTTCCCGTACCCGAAATTCAGCGGCAGCGGCAGCAGTCAGTGGCAGCGACCGGGAACAGCGAGCAGGGACAGTAACCAGTCTTCAGCGGCAGCAATCAGTTGTCTTGGCCGCATTGCACATGGTCACCTCCGGGTCGTTCACGGGGTGAATGGGCATAGCTGGCGAGGGGGCCGGTGTCAAGGGCGCCATGCGGCCGGCCAAAGGCCGGCAAACCCTTGACACCGGCCCCCTCGCCAGCATTCGGGTGAGCATGAACGACCCGGAGGTGACCAGTCCTGAGCCGTCAGCAACACCAATCTCGTGGCCTACACCAAAGCCCTCGAAGCAGCAGGCATCGCCATCAAGCTGGTTTCGAGAGTGCCGGCTCCGCTGAAGTCCATCGCCGATCAGCTGATCCGGTCGGCCAGTTCGGTCCCTGCCAACCTGGCGGAAGGGCACGGCCGAAACGGAAGAGATCGCCAGCACCACTGGCGGATCGCCTATGCCTCGGCCAAGGAGGTCGACAGTCATCTGCGACTGCTCTCAGCCGCCAGAGCGGTCAACCGAGTCGGCGCGGAGAAGGCCCTGGGGATTTTTGACCAGGTTCGTGCCATGACCTGGCGTCTGCTCAATCCCCTCGCACCATAGCTCTCAGCACCACACACGCTCTGACGCTGCCGCTGTCATCTGACGCTGATCCCGGCCCCTGTCGCTGTAGGCCGACGCTGTCACTGTTCGCTGTCATCCACCACCTCACGGAATTCCGGACGAGCCAAAAGGGGTCATCCGGAATAACGTGTGGTTGGGGTTCCCGCCGTTCCCGTTCCCGTTCCCGTACCCGAAATTCAGCGGCAGCGGCAGCAGTCAGTGGCAGCGACCGGGAACAGCGAGCAGGGACAGTAACCAGTCTTCAGCGGCAGCAATCAGTTGTCTTGGCCGCATTGCACATGGTCCCCTCCGGGTCGTTCACGGGGTGAATGGGCATAGCTGGCGAGGGGGCCGGTGTCAAGGGCGCCATGCGGCCGGCCAAAGGCCGGCAAACCCTTGACACCGGCCCCCTCACCAGCATTCGGGTGAGCATGAACGACCCGGAGGTGACCAGTCCTGAGCCGTCAGCAACACCAATCTCGTGGCCTACACCAAAGCCCTCGAAGCAGCAGGCATCGCCATCAAGCTGGTTTCGAGAGTGCCGGCTCCGCTGAAGTCCATCGCCGATCAGCTGATCCGGTCGGCCAGTTCGGTCCCTGCCAACCTGGCGGAAGGGCACGGCCGAAACGGAAGAGATCGCCAGCACCACTGGCGGATCGCCTATGCCTCGGCCAAGGAGGTCGACAGTCACCTGCGACTGCTCTCAGCCGCCAGAGCGGTCAACCGAGTCGGCGCGGAGAAGGCCCTGGGGATTTTTGACCAGGTTCGTGCCATGACCTGGCGTCTGCTCAATCCCCTCGCACCATAGCTCTCAGCACCACACACGCTCTGACGCTGCCGCTGTCATCTGACGCTGATCCCGGCCGCTCTGCTCGCTGTGACGGCCGTACGCTGTCACTGACTGTCGCTGTCATCCACCACCTCACGGAATTCCGGACGAGCCGAAAGGGGTCATCCGGAATAAGCGTGTGGTTGGGGTTCCCGCCGTTCCCGTTCCCGTTCCCGTACCCGAAATTCAGCGGCAGCGGCAGCAGTCAGGGGCAGCGACCGGGAACAGCGAGCAGGGACAGTAACCAGTCTTCAGCGGCAGCAATCAGTTGTCTTGGCCGTATTGCACATGGTCACCTCCGGGTCGTTCACGGGGTGAATGGGCATAGCTGGCGAGGGGGCCGGTGTCAAGGGCGCCATGCGGCCGGCCAAAGGCCGGCAAACCCTTGACACCGGCCCCCTCACCAGCATTCGGGTGAGCATGAACGACCCGGAGGTGACCAGTCCTGAGCCGTCAGCAACACCAATCTCGTGGCCTACACCAAAGCCCTCGAAGCAGCAGGCATCGCCATCAAGCTGGTTTCGAGAGTGCCGGCTCCGCTGAAGTCCATCGCCGATCAGCTGATCCGGTCGGCCAGTTCGGTCCCTGCCAACCTGGCGGAAGGGCACGGCCGACACGGAAGAGATCGCCAGCACCACTGGCGGATCGCCTATGCCTCGGCCAAGGAGGTCGACAGTCACCTGCGACTGCTCTCAGCCGCTGGTGCCGTCAATGGAGTTGGCGCGGAGAAGGCCCTGGGGATTTTTGACTAGGTTCGTGCCATGACCTGGCGTCTGCTCAATCCCCTCGCACCATAGCTCTCAGCACCACACACGCTCTGACGCTGCCGCTGTCATCTGACGCTGATCCCGGCCCCTGTCGCTGGATGCTGCCGCTGCCACCTGACGCTGCACCGGCCCCTGTCGCTGTAGGCCGACGCTGTCACTGTTCGCTGTCATCCACCACCTCACGGATTTCCGGATGAGCCAAACGTTTTACCTTGAACGTGTAACGTCTCAATCGAGATCCTTCAGACGCTTCGGGCCGGCGGCGGCGACTTCGGCCGGGCAGCCGCTCGCGAAGAGCTTGAAGTTCTCGATATAGCGGGCCACCAGGGCGTCGTAGCGCTGCCAATACTCGTCCTTGTTCCCCCACGAGGTGGAGGGGTCGAGCACGTCCTCGGGGACGTCTGGGCAGCTCAGCGGGACCTCGAAGCCGAAAAGCTTGTCATGACGGTAGTCCACATCCTCGAGCTTGCCCTCGAGCGCTGCGTTGAGCAGATTGCGGGTGTGACGGATCGAGATCCGCTTGCCAGAGTTAAATCCGCCACCCACCCACCCGGTGTTCACCAGCCAGCAGTGGGCTCCGTGATGCTGCATCTTCTGCTTGAGCATTCTGGCGTACTCGAAGGGATGGTGGACCATGAACGGTGCGCCGAAGCAGGCCGAAAACGCGATCTCCGGTTCGATGCCGAGTCCGATCTCGGTTCCGGCGACCTTTGATGTGTAGCCTGAAATGAAGTGATAGACCGCGTGGTCGGGGTCCAGGCGGGCGATCGGAGGCAGCACCCCTTGAGCATCACATGTGAGCAGGATGACGTTCTTCGGGTGTGAATCCACCATGCCGCTCGGCACCACGTTGGGGATGAACTCGAGCGGGTAGGCGGCGCGGGTGTTCTCCGTAAACCGATCGTCGTTCAGATCGAGCTTGCGAGAGCTTCGGTCATGGACCACGTTTTCGAGGATGGTTCCGAAGCGGCGGGTGGTGTCCCAGATCTGGGGTTCGTGCTCGGCCGACAACCGGATGACCTTGGCGTAACAGCCGCCTTCAAAGTTGAACACGCCGTGGTCTGACCAGCCATGCTCATCGTCACCGATGAGCTGCCGCTTGGGATCGGCCGACAGTGTGGTCTTGCCGGTGCCGGAGAGTCCGAAGAACAGAGCGACGTCACCGTCGTCGCCCACGTTGGCCGAACAGTGCATGGGCAGCACCTCGCGCAGCGGCAGCAGGAAGTTGAGCACGGTGAACATGCTCTTCTTGATCTCGCCGCCGTAGGACGAGTTGCAGATGATCGCCAGCCGTTGGGCGAAGTTGATCATGATGGCCGTGTCGGTGCGGGTGCCGTCGATGCGAGGGTCGGTCTTGAAGCTGGGCGCAGCGATGACGGTGAACTCGGGCACGTGGCTCTGATACTCGTCCAGGGTTTTCGGGACGATGAACATGTTGCGCGCGAAGAGCGACTGCCAGGCGTGTTCGGTGACGACGCGGATCGGCATGCGGAACTCCGGATCCGCGCCCACGAAGCAATCCTGCACGAAGAGTTCCTCGTCCTGCAAAAAGGCCTGGACCCGCCCGTACAGGGAGTTGAATTTCTCCGGTTCGTAGGGACGGTTGTACTCGCCCCACCAGACGCGCCCCTCGGTGGAGTGTTCACGCACGATGTACTTGTCTTGAGCGGCGCGGGCCGACCACTTGCCGGTGTTCACCACGAAGGGGCCGCCGTGGGCGATGAATCCCTCCTTGCGGAAGGTGGCTTCCTCGTACAGCGCCGCCTCGGGCAGATTCCAGTAGACACGATCGAGATGCACGAGCCCTTGGTTTTTGAGGTCGAAACGACTTTTGAAGTCGCCGGCCTGGGCCGTTGCAGGGGTGTCGAACTTGAGGTACTTGCTCATGTCCAGTCCCTCACCAGCTTCCGCTCACCTATGTAGAGCTCATTGGGAGAGTTCGGGTCGAGCGCCCACTTGATGCGCTCGATACCCTCGGTGATGTCTTTGATGGAACCACAGAAGCTCAGCCGGAGGTGGCCCTCTCGGCCGAATTCGACGCCCGGGACGGTCACGACTTGGACCTTCTCCAGCAGGAACTTCGAGAGCCGGATGGAGTCCTTGTCGTAGTGACTGAAGTCCGGGAACGAGTAGAAGGTGCCGCCCGGCTCTTCAATGTGCAACCCGTCGAAGGAGCGCAGTTGCTCCATCATGACGTTGCGGTTGTTCTCCAAGGTCATCCGCAGGTTGTCCACGTGGCTCTGGATCCCGTTGATGGCACCAACCGCCGCGTGCTGGAGCAACGCCGATGGTCCCGAGGTCTCGTGGCCCTGAATATTGGTCATCACCTCTATCAGGTCGCGGTTGGCCACGGCCCATCCGATTCGAAAGCCGGTCATGGCGTACTGTTTGCTAACCCCGTTGATCACGATCAGCATGGAGTTCTCCGAGCGGTCCTTGGCAAAGTCGTAGCAGTTCACCGGGGCTCGGCCATCGAACAGGAGCCGGTGGTAGATGTCGTCCATGATCAGGTACAAACCTCGCTGCTCGCAGAACGCCACAATGTCGGCGACGAACTCAGCGGGGTAAACCGCACCGGTGGGGTTGTTGGGGCTGTTGATGACCACGGCCTTCGTGTACGAGCCCACGACCTGCTCGATGTCCTGGATCCGCGGTGTGAACGAGCCGTCCTCGGGATGAACCGCCACCGGCACTGCGCCCACAAGCTTGACCATTTCTGGATAGCTCACCCAGTAGGGAGCCGGGAAGATGACCTCCTCTTGTGGGTTCAGGATGGCGTGAAGTGCCGTCATGATCGCCTGTTTGGCTCCGCCCGCGGCCATCACGTTTTCGGGCGCTGGTTTCCAACCGTAGAAATCTTCTGTGTAGCGGATGATGGCCTGCTTGAGTGCGGGGATTCCGTCAGGTGGGGTGTATCGCACCTCGCCCGATGTGAGCAACGACGTCGCGGCCAAAATAGCGTCGAGCGGGGCCTTGCCCTTGGGCTCGCCACCGCCGAGGTGGATCACCGGGTCACCCTTGGCCCTGAGGATCGCTGCCGTCTCGTTCAATTTCAGGGTTGCGGATTCGCCGATTGTCTTGGCGATGTAGGAGATGCTCATGTCCGACGCCCCCCGTTTTGCGATTTTTCAATCCTCTTGCACCGAGTATGGGATTATCTCAGATTGTTGAAATAGAAACCAGATGCCGGATGCCGGGTGCCAGATACCAGGTGGCAACTGCCCTGCTCGTCTTACCGCCTCAAATGATGCAACAAAATTCCGGCAGCGACGGAAACGTTGAGGGATTCCACCTCACGATCGAGTGGAATCGCCACAGTGCCGTCCGAAAGCTCGAGGCTTGCGCTCGACAGGCCACGGCCCTCGGCACCGATCAGAACCAGGACGGGCTCCGACGGTCTCCAACGGAAAACGGGAGTGCCGGAAGAGGCGGTGGCCCAGATTTCGCCACCCGTGGCCCGGATCCGCGCGACTGCATCAGTCAGCGTCACGCCGCGCTCGATCGGCATCCGCAGAACTGAACCCGCCGAACCCCGGACCGCCATCGGGTGGTAGGCATCGGCACACTGGGGCGACATCAGTACTGCTGCGGCGCCGAGGGAGGCGGCACTTCGGATGATAGCTCCCACGTTCCCGGGGTCCTGGATCTCTTCGAGGTACAGCGCGACACCGTTGGTTCCCGACCAGGACGGCCAATCTGGTTCGTCGATGACGACCAACAGGCCCTGGGTGTGGCGCGTGGGCGCGATGGCTGACAGGACCTTGCCGTTGACCACGAAAACCCGGTCTGCCCAAGCCACAACCTCGGGGTCCGGCTCCACCTCTGCCCCTACATAGATTTCGCGGATCGGGATCCTCCACCTCATGAGATCGACCGCCAGTCGACGTCCGTCGACCACGATTTCGCCAGGACGGCGATCACGCATCCGTCGTCGGAGCTCCTTCACGCGTGGGCTGTGGCGTCCCAAGGATTCAACCGTCATGGCGCTGGCCTCCAGGAGGATTCTAACCCGCATACCTCACCAGCTTTCTACTCCGGCCGGCGATGCACCGCACCCAACGGCGTTTTCTCGCCTCGGGGTGCTCGACGTACTGTCGAGAACGCCTCCGCGTCCCTCGGGTCGAAAACCCCACTGACCACGGCACCTCGCCGCCCATCGTTACGAAACCCGGTGAGATATGCGGGCTAAAGTCTAAAGCCCAAAGTCGAAAGTCCCCGATCTCGTATCTGGCATCCGGCATCCGGCATCTGGTATCTCACACCTCGTATCCGGGCGGGTGGGAGTATCATAGAGGTAGACCCTAGAGACAGGAGGTGGCCATGCTCGGACGGGGCGTGCTGAGTCGGCTCCATACGCTGACGCAACAGAAAACCTATACCCTGACCATGTACCTCGACATCGACCAGAATAAAACCTCCAACCGCAAACGGGGATTCGTGGTGCAGGCAGAGGCCCTGTTGAAGGATCTCAAGGCCCGCTGCGGGCGGAGCCCTCGGTTTGACGGGGCGTGCGACCTCGCCCTCGACCTGGTGCGCAAGCTCCGACCAAGGGGCAAGGCGGCGATCGTCGTGGTGCACCCCGAGACCGAGCTCGAGGAGATCAGACAGTTGGGAATATCTCTGGCTCCGTCGGCTCATTGGCAGCGTGGAGCCTTCCTGCGACCGATCGTCGAGGCGATGGACGAGCACGAGCGGTACGCGGTCGTACTGACCGACACCAAACGTGCCCGGCTGTTCACAGTGCTCATGGGCGAGCTGACCGAGCACGAGGACCTGTTCTCCGAGACCGGGGCGCGGACCCGGTCCATGGGTGGCGACCAGATGAGGGCTCAGAAGAGGCACGAACAGCGTCATCAGGAGGAGGTCGCCTCTCACGCGAAGAAGGTGATCGACGCCCTCCATGACCTGTCCCTGCGGGCTCCCTTCGACAGGCTGATCGTGGCGGGGACCCCCAAAACCACGGGCCAGCTGGTGCGGCTCCTGCCGAAGAGGCTGGGTGGCAAGCTGGTGGAGACTGTCGGCATGAGGGTGGGCGCATCGCAGAAGGAGGTCCTCAACAAGATTCTCGCGGTCCAGAACAAGATGGAACGCGAGCAGGAGTCGCGGCTGGTGGAGGGCGTGCTCGCCGAGCTGCGGGACGGCGGAAAGGCAGTGGCACAGTTCGCCAGTGTTCTCGATGCGGTCAACCAGGGCAGGGTGTGGAAACTGTTTTATGCCAAGGGCCTGGTCAAGGAGGCGGGAGAGTGCTCCGACTGTGGCGCCTATTCTCCCCACGCGGTGGGCCCGTGCGTTTACTGCGACGGTGATGTCCGGCCCCTCGGTCACTGCATCGACAGGATCAGCCAGTCGGTCATGGAGATGGGTGGACAGGTGGAAGTGGTGGACGGGCCTGCGGCGGAGGCCATCATTCCGCACGGTTCCATCGCTGCACTTCTCCGCTACTGATCGGACAGGCAGCGGGCGGTGAGCCAACATTTGGGTGAGAAGGTGAGAAGGTGAGAAGGTGAGAGGGTGAGAGGGTGAGAAGGTGAGAAGGTCCACCCGCCCATCCGGTCGGTAGTGAAGCAATGACACGGCGGAAGTATGGAGTCGTTACGCAATGGATGACTCGTAGCTCCACCATTGGATGGGGAAATTTTCAATCTTCAATTTTCAATCTTGAATCCTCTCTGCCCCTTTGGTTCCTGCACGGGCAGGTGGTTCTCGTACAATGTCGGGATGAGCGACCAAGACCTCCCGCCAGATCCATCGGAAGACGACCAGCCGTCGGGTGCTGTGGGGCACGAAGCCAAGCCGGAAATCGACGTGACGTTGCTGCCCGAACTGCCGGTCCACCCTCGATCGCAGAGAATGCCCGGCAGCAACCTCGGCCGCTGGGCCACCTTCGGCTGTGTGGTGGTGATGTTGATTCTCGTGGTGCTGCTGGTGATTGGAGTCAGTCTCACCAAACGCACCGTCTGGATTGCGTACGCCAAGGGGCAACAGCAACTCGTCGAGAATCTACCGCCGGAGCTCGAGTCCGGCGAGCGGATGCGGATTGAACGCAACCTCCAGAGGTTCCGCGCGCGGCTCGAAATTACGGCCGATCCGTTTCCAGCCATGGGAGATTTCCTCGGTCGCGTCAAAGCAGCCTTTGACGACGAGGTTTTGAGCGTCGAGGAGCTGTCGGAACTCAACCGGTTCATCGAGGAGAGCCTTGATCAGGACGGAGCCGACCTCCGGTGACGGCCTTCCAGCTCGAGACGCCCTTCCAGCCGGCAGGTGACCAGGTTCAGGCCATCGAGCGACTGGTGGAGGGCATGGAGTCCGGAATCGCATTCCAGACCCTGTTGGGAGTCACCGGGTCTGGCAAAACCTTCACCATGGCCAAGGTGGTGGAAGCCACCAACCGGCCGACCCTGGTGCTCTGCCACAACAAGACGCTCGCCGCCCAGCTTTTTCAGGAGTTCAAGTCCTTCTTTCCCCACAACGCGGTCGAGTACTTCGTCTCCTACTACGACTACTACCAGCCCGAGGCCTACGTGCCCACCACCGACACCTACATCGAAAAGGAGACCTCCATCAACGAGGAAATCGACCGACTGCGCCTGTCGGCCACGAGATCGCTCTTCGAGCGGAGGGATGTGCTGATCGTTGCGTCGGTGAGTTGCATCTACGGCCTTGGCTCTCCGGAAGCGTACTTCGGGATGCTTCAGCTTTTCGAGCGGGGGACGGAGCAGCCGCTCGATGAGGTGCTCCGGCAGCTTGCCAAGATGCAGTACGAACGCACCAACCTGGATCTCGCCCCAGGGACGTTCAGGCTGCGCGGAGATGTCCTCGAGATCTACCCTCCCTACGACGACACTGGGGTCCGGGTCTCGTTGTGGGGCGACGAGGTGGAGAGGATCCAGCGCATCGATCCGGTGCGAGGCCGAGCCCTGGAAGAACTCGACCGTCTCCCGGTCTACCCGAGAACACACTACGTGACCCCCCGAGAAAAGCTCATGACCGCCATCGACGGTATCCGCACGGAGCTCGACGGCCGGTTGGTCGAACTCCAGGCTCAGGACAAACTGCTCGAGGCGCAGCGGTTGTCCCAACGCACTCTCTTCGACCTGGAGATGCTCACCGAGCTGGGTTACTGCCAGGGCATCGAGAACTACTCGCGACATCTCACTGGCCGGACACCGGGCGAACCGCCGCCAACGCTTCTCGACTACTTCCCGGCCGACTTTCTGTGCATCATCGACGAGTCCCACGTCACCGTGCCGCAGGTGGGCGGGATGTTCCACGGTGATCGTTCCCGAAAGCAGACCCTGGTGGAGTTCGGCTTTCGGCTGCCATCCGCCCTCGACAACCGGCCGCTGACCTTCGAGGAGTTCGAAGATCGTGTCCATCAGGTCGTCTTCGTGTCGGCGACGCCGGGACCGTACGAAGCCCGGCAATGCGAGGGCGAAGTGGTGGAGCAGGTGATTCGCCCAACCGGCCTGCTCGATCCCGAGGTGGAGCTGCGGCCGGCGCAACACCAGGTCGATGACGTCATGGAAGAGATTCGCCGGGTGGTGAAACGGGGCGAGCGGGTGCTCATCACGACCCTCACCAAGCGGATGGCCGAGGACCTCACCACGTACCTGGGCGAGGTGGGCATTCGAGTTCGCTACCTGCACTCGGAGGTCGACACCCTCGAGCGAACGGTGATTCTGGCCGATCTGCGGCGGGGCGAGTTCGACGTGCTGGTGGGCATCAACCTGCTGCGGGAAGGGCTCGACCTGCCGGAGGTTTCCCTGGTGGCCGTTCTCGATGCCGATCAGGAGGGTTTTTTGAGGTCGGAGACCTCGCTCATCCAGACCATCGGTCGGGCGGCCAGAAACGTTGAAGGCAGAGCCATCCTCTACGCCGATCGCATCACGGGCTCCATGGAACGAGCCCTTGCCGAGACCCAGCGCCGTCGGGAGAAACAGGCTTCCCACAACGAGCAGTACGGCATCGAGCCAAGGACCATCGTCAAGGATGTTGCGAACCCGTTGGTGGCCATGGGCAACCTCGATTACTACGGCCCGGGCGTCGACCGGCCCCGGGTGGGTGAAGCCGGCGAGGTGCCGGAAGACGAGGCCTCTCTGAACAAGCTCATCACGGAGCTGGAGAAGCGCATGCGGGCCGAGGCCAAGGCCCTGGAATTCGAGGAGGCGGCGCGGCTGCGCGATCGGATTCGGGAGCTTCGGCGTCAGCAGATTTTCAAGGCGTAAACTCCCTCCCGCCCACCCAAGTCATCCTCCTCGAATGACGACGTACGCGATGTAGGCTGTGACCAGCGCCAGCATGCCGGCTCCCTCGGGGCGGCTGATCTTCCGATCACGCATGACCACCAGACCCACCAGCAGCGTGGCTACGATCAGGAATGGGATGTCCTGCCGGATCACGAAATTCGGCACGGTGGCCGGTCGGATGGTGAACGCGGTGCCGATGATCAGGCCGAGGTTGAAGACGTTGGAACCGAGCACATTACCCACCGAGATCTCCGACTGGCCCTTGATCGCGGCGATGACCGATGTGGCGAGCTCGGGAAGGGAGGTCCCGAAGGCCACCAGGGTCAGTCCGATGATGGCGTCCGACACTCCGAACCTGTGGGCGAGCTCGACGCCGCCGTCCACCATCAAATGGGAACCGGTGACCAGCACTCCGATGCCGAGCGCCGTCAAACCGAGGTGACGCAGCGTGCTGCCGGTCACCACGGTCCGGGACTCGTCCGATTCGCGAGCGTTGGTGAGACACAACGCCATGAACAGGGCAAACACAACGAGGAGCGAGATGGCCCACCCGCGTTCGATGTCCCCGTCCCAGGCCGAGGCGATGAGCATGGTTGCCGGGACCAGCCCAAAAAACAAATCGCGCCACAAGGCCCGGCGACTGCCGAGGACGTGAATCGGCGCCACCAGGGCGGCAACGCCCAGCACCAGCAGCAAGTTCATGATGTTCGAGCCCACTGCGTTGCCGAGGCTCAGTCCGCCGCTACCCCTGGCCGCCGCCAACACCGATACCGCGAACTCGGGCATCGAGGTGCCAAAGCCCACAACAGTGATGCCGACCACGAAGGGCGACATCCCGATCTTGAGGGCGAGGCGCGAGGCCCCATCCACCAGCCAAGAGGCGCCCTTTGCCAGCATGACGATGCCGACGACGACGCTGATCCACGGAAGCTGCTCGGTCACAGTCGTGATCGTAACATCTGCAGAATTCGAAATTCGAAAAACCGAAATCTCTTCTTTCAACTCGGTAGGGTGGGCGGGTGGACTAGAAGGGCATGCCGAATGAGAGAAACCACTCGCCCCTCGACTCGTGCGGCTCCCGATCCAACTTCCAACCGTACTCCGCCCGGAGTGGACCTGCGGCGGTGTTGAGCCGGAGCCCGAGACCCGCGGCGTAGCGGAGCTGATCGAGACGCACCATCTTGGGCTCTGCCCAGACGTTTCCGATATCAACGAAGAGCACGCCTGAAAAAAGACCGGTGATCGGGCGTTCGTACTCCAAGTTGATCAGCACGAGCGCGTTGCCCCCGATGGGGTTGCCGTCGACGTCGATGGTTTGCAGGGGAATCCCGAGCTCGTCTCGTTCAAAGCCCCGGTGAGTGTTCGCGCCACCGGCGAAGTACCTCGTATTGAGGGGAATCAGCCGGTTCTGGAAACCCCCACTGGGTGTGCCGAAAGGTTGAATCGCCCCGAGTCTGATTCCAGCCGCCCATGTGCCGTGGGAGTGACGACCGTAGAGGGTGGACCGGCCCCAGAACTTGAGGAACTCGGAGTTTGCGTCGAACAGGGGGAAGGCCCACTCCAGGGAAATCTGGGAGAAGGTGCCCTTGGTAGGAACCAATGGGTCGTCACGATAGTCCCACTCAAGGGTGGGCGTGATGGAGGAGATCTGAACCTCCTGAAGCTCCCTTGGGAGGACATTCGGGGGGGCGTCGGACTCCACGAACTGATACTCATACCGGTACCAGGTCCGGAAAGGCACCCTGTTTCGGTCGCCCACATCGACCCACAGGCCGCGACGACGCTGGTCGTAGCTGAAGTTGGCAACCTTTTCAAAGGTCCGGTACACCACGAGGTATCCCGGCACGTCGAGTCCGGGAACCCTGGGTTCTCGCAGGCCGAGCTGGATGCGCTCCTCGGACCGCGACACTCGCGCCTCGGCGGTGAAGGCATGCGCGCCGCCGAATAGGTTCAAGTGGGACCAGCCGAGAGTGAGTCTGAATCGATCGGTTTCATTCCAGCCGATGCCCGCCAGGTATGAACGTTGCGCGCCCTCCTCGCAGAGCACAACCAGGCCACGCACAGGCCGCCTCTCCTGGCCCGGCATGGGAACCAGCTTGACGGTGCGGAAGAGGCCAAGTTCGTACAACCGACGTTGCGCGTTCAGTAGCCGGTCCCTCGCGAAGGGTGCACCACTCTCCACGCCGGCGGCTCGCAGCATCCGCCTGACCACCGACGGTCGCGTCTTGCGAAGTCCGGCGATCACGATGTCGCCGATCTCTGCGAAGGGTCCCGGATCCACCAGAAATGTCACGGTGGAGATTCCCGGCTCGGAGGTGTCGATCTTCGCGCTGGCCTGTCCCTCTGGATAGCCGTTGTCAGCCAGGATGATCTCCAGTTGACGCTGGGCGGTGGTGACGGCCACGGGGTCCCAGGGGTTTGATTTTTCGACGGCGAGTCGCGTCTTCTCCAGGGCACCGGCCGCCTCCACCGGAAGGCCCTCGATTCGGACTTCGGTGAGCATCCACTGACGTCCCTCTTCCAATGGAAACAGCACCCGCGCCTCTTCTTCGCCGGTCCCCTCGAGGATGGGCTCGTCCACCGTGACGTCGGCGTAACCCTTGGCCCGGTAAGCTTGTTCCACGAGTAGCCGGTCTGCTTTGAGAGTACTGTCGCTGACGGGATTCCCCCCCCACCAACCGGTGGTCTTCCCCCGTTTGACGCGCACCGTATCCCTCAGCAGATCGAGGCTGACTTCGTTGGCCCCTGGGAAGTCAACGGTTGCTATCTTGCGTGAACGGTTGGGATCAGCCCGGACTTTGATGACGTGAGATGGCCCGTCGACCACCAACTCGGCCTCCACCGTGGCCAAAAGGTAGCCTTTGAGCTGCAGGTTCTCGCGGATTCGTTCCGCCAGGGCCTCCGTCTGGGCCGGATGAATGTCCTCTTCCACGGGATCCGGGAAAGCCTCCTTGACCAGCTTTTCAGTCTCCGGCGGAGAAGTCAGCTGGAGTTCGTACCGCGGTCCTGCGTCCACTGTGATGACCAGCTCCTTCATGACCTCCCCTGCCGACGAGTCGACGTCGAGGACCCGCGCCTCCCAGAAGCCCCGGCGTCTCAGCTGGTCCTCCGCCTGACGCCGGAGTTTTTCTTGGAGCCGGGCACTCAACCGGGCGTTTGGCTTGACCCTGGGGGTCACTGCTGCCGTGACCTCGGGATCCTCTATGCCGGTGACGACCACGCTGCCGACCACAATGGCCTCACCGATTCGCGGTTCCACCGTAATGCCGACCGTATTGGAGGGGCGACGGTAGTCGACATAGACGTCGAGCTCGGACTGTGAGTAACCTCGTTCTCGCAGCTTTCGCAGAGCCCGACGTTGACCGGCCTCGATTCGCGACAATGATGCCGGATCGCCAAGTTGGAGGCCGATCCACTTCTTGATCTGATTTTTGCGGATCAGGTTGGCCGTCTTGACCTCGATCTTCGCGATCTTGGCGCGATAGCTGGCGTACACGGTCACGACGACGCCGTCCTCCGCCTCGGTGGCGTTGACCTGGATGCGCTCCACCTCTCCGCTGGCGTAGACGGCGAGAATTGCTTCGCGGAGTTGTTGCCGGTCAATGGGATGTCCCTCGGCAAGACCGAGGACTTCCACCAGAGCGGCCCGGTCGTCGACGGCGTCCCCCTTCACGACCACTCGCGAGATTGGCAGTTCCCGGGTGGCGTGGACAGGCGCTGGAATAAAGCTGACCACGAAGGCGAACGCCAGGGTCCAGACCACCCTGCCAAGCGTGCTGGCGCTGAGCCCGCTGATTTCACCGGCCGCAGTAGGAAGCCGGTGGGTTGGGGTGGAGGCCGGAGGCGTTCGCATGATCGGGATGACTCAGTAGGGTCGTCGCAGCATCAGGTCGATGCCGTAGCTGCCCTCGATATTCTGTGACGCTTCGACAAAGATTCCCGGTGCGAGGTACCACCGACTGACAATGACCGGGTCCTGAGCCCCGGAGAGGTTGGACTGAAGCGTTACCGTCCATGACTTCGTCAACTGTTTCACCAGCGTGATTCGCGCGCCTCCGGTTTCCGCCGTGTTGGTCTCCGCGAACGGGTCCACCCGCACCTGGTCGACCGGCAATGCAAAGCCGGCACGGCGGTCGAACTCTGACGCCAGCTGGCCGCTGAGGATGGAGGATGCGAAGCCCACCCCCATGGCTCCGGTGCCGCCGACGCCCTCCGTGCGCCGACCCAATGCCATCAGGCCGTAGATCTGGTCCTCGGTCAGGGGCGGATTGGATGAGACCGAAGGGATGAGCCGATCCTGGGTGCCGGTGATGCGGAGCGATACGTCGTAGTTCTGGACCCAAGTGCGCGTCTGGATGTCAATGAATGGATTGATGAGGTCGGGGTCGGAGAAGGTGAATGAGGCTCGCTCGACCTCGTACCGTAAGGTCTGGAGGGTCACTTCACCGCCCTCCGCGAACTCGAGCTTGCCGACGAGCCCGGGCCGGTTGGTGGTGCCGCTGATGTCGAGAGAGGCCGATCCTACGAGTCTCAGGGAGGGGTTTCTGAGCTCGATGGTTTCGTCGGCGTCCACGTGAACGTCGAGTTCGATTCCGCCGGATTCCGAGGGCGGTTTGGTGTCTCCTCCAAACCACTTCAGAAGGAGGGTGGCGATGTCATCCTTGCTCCTCAGCGAGGCGCCGTCCACCGTCACGTCGCCCGACAGCTCGAGGTCATTCACCGGCCCCAGGAGTCGCCAGGTTCCGGAGAGTTGGGCCACCAGATCCGGCAACACCGGGTAGCGCAGCGCCTCCACCGAGCCGTCAAGGGCGAGGTCGACGACCCCCTCCCTGCCACCGATGCGACCACTGGTCCGCCCCCGGCCTTGCATGAAGCGGAAGTCGACCCCCTCGAGAGTGATTTCGTCGCTGGATAACAGCACGGTTCCGTCGATGCCGGACAGAATCGTCTGGGTTCCCGGGAGGCGGAAGGAGCCCTGATGCACCTCCGCGATCCCCTCGAAGCGGGGCTGCTCTGTGCTTCCCAGGAGCTCGACAACTCCTGTGGCCCATCCGGCAGGTTCCCAGTCAGGGAGAAGAAACCGCAGCAGGAGTGCGTCGAGAGTGCCGGTCAAGTTGCCGGCCAGCGTTCCTTCCCGATCGGCCGAGAATCGAACGAAAAACTCGTCGTCCCGAATCGCTGCGTTGAGGCCCTTGAGCTCGAATCCATCAGGTGACACGCGGAAGTGAGCCGGTGCGAGCAGCCGGATCGGCCGTGTCTCCAACTGGAGGTCGAGGTCGTGGATGAAGCCGGAAGCCGTTGGAAGACGGCCCGCCGCCCACTCGACATTGAAGGATCCTGCCGCGGTGCCGGCGAGGGGAAGCTCCGATTCCGGCACGAGATGTGCGATCAGGTTTTCGGCTGACCGGAGATCGATGGAGCCGTTGCCCGCCAGAAACCCGTCTGCAGACCGTTGGAGGGAGCAGGCGATGGAGATCGCCTGGGCCGCGTCCATCCGGAAATTCACCGTGTCCGCTGTAGCGGCGACATCAATAGTGGCAGTGGGACTCTCGGCCCGAAGGTTCCCAGTCAAGGCTCCGACCTTTGGCATCTCGAAGTCGATTGACAGGTGGGCGTTGTCGCCAGCCAGGCGAGCTATCAGGTGGCCGAAGGGCACCAGCGACATCTCTGGCCATTCCAGGTGGCCGCCAACCTCGCCACCACCGAGGTCCCACCATGCGCCGCCCAGCAGGCCATTCTCGAAGCTCACCCCCCGGGCGTCGAACCGTCCGTCTGCGAGGTCGACCGTGGCCGTGCCACCGCCCAGATCTTGGCCCATGAGAGTCACCGAGTCGAGGCCGACCGCCCACGAACCTCTCGGCGAGGCGAGCGGGCCGCGGAGGCCACCCGTAAACGAGATCACGCCGTCGGCCTGCGTTTCTGCGCCCACCCACTGGCTGACAGTGGCGAGTGGGATCCGGAATCCACGGATGCCGAGATCGAGTTGTTCGGAATCCTCGGCCTTGCCCCATGCGAGAGAACCGTCCACCTCACCGTGGCCCTCTGCCACGCGGAACCGTGTGGGCCCGAGTCGCACCCTGGAATCTGCAATCGTCGCTTCGGTCACGAACTGGTCGAAAAGGATCGGCGGCAGCAGCAAGGGCCGGGCGTCGAGCCGGGCCATGACGACCGGCTGTGCCCAGGACCCCCCGAGGGAGACCTGGAGATCTCCAGTGCCGGAGATCCAGGGTGGAAGGACCTCATGTTCGATGAAGCCGTTGACCAGAGACACCACCTCGTCGAGCGCGGCCGGAGAGGCGCGGATCGACCAGTTCGGCTGCCAGGTGCCGAGGGTCAAGGGGCCCTCCCAGTCAAGGGTCGAGTTGCCAATGGAGAGGTTCTGGGCCGAGAACTGCAGCAACCCTTCGGGAGTGAGTTCCACCTCCAGTTGGCCCCGGGCTGGCAAACCACCGGAGTCAGGTTTGAGGAGTGCGATCGCGGTACCGTGACCTCGATTGATGGCTCTACCGTTCCACGCCAAATCCACGTCCACGGCCATTCGGGCGGCCAGCCCTGCTGAAGGAATACCAAGATCCTCCAGCAGTTGAGCCACCGAGACGCCGTCGCCGAATGCTCGCACCGAGTGCGGTCGGGTTGGGCCGGTCAAATGGTCGAGTCGATAGGTTCCACTCAGGCGACCGCCGTTGAAGGAGGCGCGGTGCAGGGTGCCTCGCAAAGAGTCGCCGGCGACGATCAGCGTGGCGCGGATATCCTCCACCGGAAACCCTGCAGCCCGGACGCCAGGGGAACTGACCTGGACCTGAACGAGATCGTCGGCGTCGGTATCGACCCGGGCGGTGAAGCTGGCCGTTCCTCCGAGGTTGTCGGCGGTGTGGACGAAGTCGTCCAGAACATCGAGGTTTGCGGATCCCTCCAGGTCGAGGCGCAGGGAACCGCCGGCGATCTTGCCAGATCCGGCGATCGATAACCCCTCTGCCTCCACCTTCCAGCTGGGCAGCACAATACCGTCGTCGATGACGATTCGGGACTGGACCGCCGCTGTGAATGGCTCGAGTCCAGGCACCACGATGCGGGCCCGCTCGACGCCGACGAAACCCGACGGTATGCCGTCCTCGGATGTCCAGGAAACGGTCAGGCCTCCCAGGCTCAGATCGATTTTGCCTGGTAGGTTGCGGCCTTCGAAGTTGATATCTCTGAGATCCAGGTGTCTGATTGCCAACCGGACGAGGGACTTGCCCCTTCTCGGTTGGGTCTCCGGCATTTCCTCGAGGCGGACCGTGATTCCGGCTGCCGCGACGGTTCCGAGCTCGATGGTCCTCCGGGCAACTCGAATCCGTGCAAGGTCGGCCTCGAGGTGGTCGATCTCCGCGCTGAGCCCCGGCCCGGTCAAGGTGACCTGCTTCATGACTGCGCGGGGCGGCAACATTTCCCAGTGGAGGTCGGCGATGGCGAGGTCGAATCCTCGATTGGCGGCAGCGCGCTCGATCATGTGGACGGCGGCGCTCCGAATGAGGGCACTCTCGAGCACGTGCCGGGCGATCATCACGAGGGTGAGGACAAAGGCGACCGCCGCCAGCACGGCGATGACCGTGCGTCTGAGGTGGCGGTATCTCACCCGCCCCGTTCCCCCCACTTCAGCTTTCGATGGAGCACCTGGAAATAGGTGCGACTGGGCTGCTCGACGAGATGAATCGGTTCGGCACAACGCTGGATCCGAACCACGTCGTGGGTTGTGAGGGGGAAGCCCTCCTGGCCGTCGAGGGTGATGTAGACCTCCTCTGAGGGGCTCTCGAGGCGGACCTCGACCACCGAATCCAGGCTGAGAACGATCGGTCGGTTGGTCAACGTATGGGGGCAGATCGGGGTGACCACGATGACCTCGAGGGTCGGATAGAGGATGGGTCCGCCAGCCGAAAGGTTGTAGGCGGTCGATCCCGTGGGGGTGGCTACGATCAGACCGTCCGCCCTGAATCGACTGAGCAGCTCGCCGTCGACTTGGACTTCCAGGGTCACCATCCGGGCAACTGCCGACTTGTTCACCACCGCATCGTTGAGCACGTAGTGGGTGAGGTGATTGCCACCCGGCATTTCGACGGTCACCGAAAGGCGCTCCCGGCGCTGAATCGTCGCCTTTCCCTGCAGAACCATCTCGAGTATCGGGAAGAGTTCCTCGACGGAATGTTCCGTCAGAAACCCAAGGTATCCCATGTTGATTCCGAGTACGGGAGTGTTGCCAAGTTCGCCGCGGGTGACCGAAAGCATGGTGCCGTCGCCGCCCAGGACCACGATAAGGTCCACCTGTGGAGCGAGGTTGGCACGGGTGACGTGGCTCTGGAGGTCGCACGCCGCCCCTGATTCGCGGTCGAGAACCGCCTCCAATCCCCGGCTTTCAAGCTCGCGAATCAGTCGACGACCCAGCTCGGTCGCCTCGGTACTCGAGGTTTTCAGGACTACCCCGACGCGTCGGATCGTTCCGTTGGTCACTGGAGATATTCTATCCGTTTTCGTCGGGGAAGGCGCGGCCACCATATGTAGTGGTGTTGTCCTCTTTCCCTACAACATGTAGGGGTGTCGATGGGCTCCAGCCGATGCCCGTCGAAATCTACCCCTCGCAGCCTATTTCGTTGATCCATCAAGCCCTTGACAGGCTGCTTTCGGACCATCAATATAGGGTGGTCAGAAGTGGTCGAAATAGGTCTGAAGTGGTAAATCAAGACCAAGCAGTGTCACTTCGGTGGACCGAGGGGGCCGGGTGCAGCGTTTTCGAGGAGGATTCCCTGCGACGATCGACGCAAAGGGGCGGGTCAAGCTCCCGGCGCGTCTTCGCGAGCAGCTCGAGGAGAGCTTCGGTCGCGAGGTCTTCGTGTGCTCCTTCTTCCCCCATGAACTGAGGATATACCCACTCGAAGTTTGGCAGCTCGTCGAGGAACGACTGCTCAGCAAGCCGGCCATGAAACCGGCGGTCCTCAAGCTCATCGAGCGGGTCAACTACGGCCAACTGCTCGAGCTGGACGACCACGGCCGGCTCATGGTCCCCGCCTTGTTGCGCGAAATGGTCGACGTCCAGGGTGAGGTGGTGGTGTCCGGGAGAATCAATCACCTGGCCGTAACCATGAGGGCACGAGCGGCCACGATCCTCCAGGAGGACTCCCTGAGCGATGAGGAGTTGGAAGAGCTCGCTCGCCTGGAGCTGTAATGGAGGGTGCTCTTGCCAGCCGTTCACGTTCCCGTACTGCGCGATCGCGTGGTGGCATGGTTGGCTCCGACCGCTCCCGGCCTCGTCATCGACGCCACGGTGGGACTCGGCGGCCATGCGGCAGCCCTGCTGGCCGCGTCCCCCGATCTGCAGCTCGTCGGCTTCGACCGTGATCCGGAGGCCATCGAGCACGCCCGACAACGGTTGCGTCCCTATTCGGATCGAGTCCGCCTTGTCAACCGTTCCTTTGCAGACATCGGCCGGGTGTTGTCCGAGCTTGGTGCTCCCGCGCCGGTCGCGGTGCTCGCCGATCTCGGGTGCTCGTCTCTGCAGCTCGACGTTGCCGGACGTGGCTTCTCGTTTCAGAACGATGGGCCGTTGGATATGCGCATGGGCGCCGGGGGCCGAACGGCCGCGGACCTGGTGGCGCTCGCTTCCGAGGGAGAGCTGATGCACCTGCTTCGGGACTTCGGCGAAGAGCGCAAGGCGCGACGGGTGGCCAGGGCCATCGTTGCGGCCCGAGCGGAGAAGCCGATCCGAACCACCGGTGAGCTCGCCCGGGTGGTCTCGCGCGCCGTGGGACCGCACTCCCAGCGCCGCATCCACCCTGCGACGAGGACGTTTCAGGCGCTCAGGATCGCAGTCAACGACGAACTGGACCAGCTGCAGACGTTTGTCGAGCCGGCTGCCCGGTGTCTCGCGGAAGGCGGACGGATCGCGGTGATCTCGTTCCACTCGCTGGAGGATCGGATCGTCAAACACGGATTGCGGAGTCTGGAGGGGCGCTGCGTGTGTCCTCCGGAGCTGCCGGTGTGCACCTGCGAGCCCGAACGAGTCGTGAAGGTGCTGACCCCTCGCCCCGAACGACCCAACGCGGACGAGATCGAGCAAAACCCGCGGGCACGGTCGGCCCGGCTGAGGGTTGCTGAACGGGTGACGGGGTCCGGCTGATGGAACTGCCGATCGCCTCTCCGAGCAATCGTTTCCTGGTCCCTCAGCGCGACCGGCGATGGCCCCATGTTTTCAGCGTTGTCGTGTTCATGTCAGCGGTTGTGTTGTCCGCGCTGTTCCTGGTGGGGTGGCCGCGGCTGAGGAGCACCACCATCCACTACGACCTGATCAAGCTGCGGTCGGAGGTCAGCGAGCTCGAGCGGAGAGAACACGAGTTGACCCTCGAACTCGAACTGGTTCGCAATCCGGCAAGTCTGGCTGAGCGTGCACGGCGGGCGGGCCTGGTGCCGCCGGCACCGGAGGATCTGAGGGACGCTTCCCATCCGGGAGGACGACGGTGAACCGGCAGCGCGCTCTGGTCGTCGTCGTCGGATTGATCGTCGCCCTCGGTGTTGTGCTCTGCCGATCCTTCCAGATCATGGTCCTGGAGCACGGTAAGTGGGCGAAGAAGGCGCGTGGGCAGCAGGAGAAGGTGATCGAGGTTCCGGGACCGCGGGGTCGAATCCTCTCCGCCGACGGCTACGTGCTCGCGGCCTCGGTCGAACGCTATGCCGTTCAGCTCGACACCAAGGTCCTCGCCTACCCGGAGCTGTTCGTCCGGGCGGCAGTGCCGTTGTTGTCGATGTCGGAGCAGGACCTCCACCGACGCATCGAGCGAGGTTCCCGATCGGTTTGGTTGGCCCAGAGTATCGACCGCGGCACCGCCGAGGCAATCCAGGGACTTGCCCCCAACGCGGTGGTTCTGGTGCCCGACTCCGCCCGGATCTATCCGTTGGGGCCAGTCGCAGCCCCGGTGGTTGGTTTCGTGGGTCGGGAGGAACTGGTGACCGTCGGGCGCGCGGGCTTCGAGCACCACTTCGATGCCCTCCTCTCCGGAGAACCCCAGGCGTTCCTGGCGGTGCGTGACGCGGTCCAGCGGCGGCTTCGGCTGGAACGGGTACGGGATCGGGGCGGGCGGGCCGGGTACGATCTCGAGCTGACCATACGTGCTCGTCTGCAGGCGACCTGCGAAAAGGAGCTGGCCCAGGTATTGAAAACGCAGGGCGCCAAGTCCGTTTCGGCTGTCGTGCTGGAAGCTCGAACCGGGTCGATTCTGGCGATGGTGTCGCTGCCATCCTTCCATCCGGAACGACCGGGCCTCACGCCTTCGGTCAACTGGCGTCTGCGTCCAGTCCAGGACGCCTACGAGCCGGGGTCGGTGGTCAAACCGATGGTGGCGGCGGCCGCGCTGGCCGGCGGAGTGGTGCGGCCTGGCGAGCGGTTTGATTGCCGGCTCAAGGGCACCCGGGTCGCCGGCAGGTGGCTGCGGGACCATGCGGAGCCGGGCATCTACACCCTCGACGAGGTCGTGGAACAATCCGCGAATGCGGGGATTATCGAGGTGGCCGGCCGATTGCAGCCGGATCTCCTGTGGAAGGCCTTCGATGCCTTCGGTTTCGGCAAGCGGACCGGCGTTGGATTCCCTGCAGAGTCGAAGGGCATCCTTTCGCCGGTGAGCAGCTGGTCGGGTCTCAGCCAGGCCAGTCTCGCCCTTGGTCAGGAGCTGACGGTGACCCCGCTCCAGGTGGCGGTGGCGTACGGTGCGGTGGCTAACGGCGGCTGGTTGCTCCAGCCGCGGCTCGTGGCGAGCGCCACTGGGGGATCTGACACGATCCTGGACAAGAAGCGGTGGCGCGCCCGCGTGCTGGATCCGGAACTCTGTGATCGTCTGTGTGGGATGCTTCAAGGAGTCATCGATCACGGCACAGGTAGCCGGGCCCGGGTCCCCGGCTACAGGGTCGCCGGCAAGACCGGCACCGCCCAGCGGGCCATTGACGGATCGTTTGACGACAGCCACCACGTCGCCTGGTTCGCCGGCTTCCTGCCGCAACCGGAGCCGAGCATCGTGGTGGTGGTGTCGGTGGTGGAACCCACCGCCGATTTCTGGGGCTCGACAGTCGCGGCGCCTGCGTTTGCCCGCATTGCGGCGGCGGCCATGTGCCATCTCGGGATTCCGCCAACAGAGGAGATTGTCGACGACAACGGGGGGGTCGTGTGAAGCTCACGCGCCTTCTCGACCGGCTGCCCGGCGGTACTCTCGACGGAGACGGCGGAGTTGACGTTCGCGGTATCACCCACGATTCGCGTGAGGTGCGGCGTGGGATGATCTTCGCGGCCTTGCCTGGGGAACACGCTCACGGTTTGGATTATCTCGACCAAGCCCTGGCCAAATCTGCGGCGGCGGTTCTCACCAATCGGGCTCGGCCCGCCGGTGTGGAGGTGCCGTGGATTCGCAGCTCGCGACCAAGGCGGCTGATGGCGCTGGCGGCATGGCCGTTGGCTGGCGATCCACAACAGCGCCTGGTGATGGTGGGCATAACCGGTACCAACGGCAAAAGCACCACTGCCCACATGGTGAGCCTGATGTTCGCCGCTGCGGGGATGCCGGCGACCTTCGTGGGAACGCTCGGCTGCGTGCTGCCCTCCGGGAAGACGGTACCGTCGCCAAGGACCACCCCCGAGGCCTCCGATCTCGCCCCACTGCTGCGCAGGAGCCTGAGGCTCGGCGGGCAGGCGGTCGCCATGGAGGTCTCGTCTCACGCCCTGGTCCAGGATCGGATTGCGGGTCTCGAATTCCAGGTGGCGGCGTGGACCAATCTGACGCGTGACCATCTGGACTTTCACGGCGACATGGAGAGCTACTACCAGGCCAAACGCCGACTCTTTGACCAGCATCTGGCTCAGGACGGGCGCCGTGTTCTGCCGGTGGAGGACCCGTGGGGGGCGCGGCTGTTGGACGAACCCCGTGCTGGCGATATCTCATGGGGCCTTGGACACGGCGATGTGAGTGCGAGCGAGGTTGCCAGTGATCTCTCAGGGAGCCGGTTCGTGCTGACGATCGAGAGAGTGTCTATTCCGGTCTCTGTGCAGCTGGTGGGTGTTCACAACCTCCGCAATGCGTTGGCAGCCGCCGCGTGCGCCCACGCGGCTGGAGTGAGGCCGGACGCCATAAGTGAAGGCCTTCAGGCCGCCCGCCCTCTGATGGGAAGGCTCGAACGGGCCGCCGTCGATTTTCCCTTTCCTGTGCTGGTGGACTATGCCCACACTCCTGGAGGCTTGCGGACGGTTCTCCAGGCCCTGCGCCGGCTCACCGATCGACGAGTGATCGTCGTCTTCGGAGCTGGCGGTGACCGCGACCAAGGCAAGCGCGGCCCCATGGGATTCGCCGCTGGAGAGCTCGCAGATATGGCAGTGGTCACATCGGACAACCCGCGATCGGAGGATCCGGCGGTGATCGCCGCGGCGGTGGCCAAAGGGGTCAGGGCGGCCGGGGCCGAACCCTGCGTGATTTTGGATCGGCACGAGGCCATTGCCCACGCGTTGGAGATCGCGGATTCAAAGGCGCTGGTCCTGATCGCGGGCAAGGGACACGAGACAACTCAGACGGTGGGTGAGAGGGTGCTGTCCTTCTCGGACCACGAGGTCGTCCAGCAGCTGGCCGGGAGGGCGCTGTGCGGATGACCGCTGGCGAAGTCGCACGGATCGTCGGCGGCGTTGTCGACGGGCGAGCCGACGTGGCAATCACCGGCGCCGAGGTTGATTCTCGCTTGCTGCGGCCAGGGGATCTGTTCGTCGCGCTGTCCGGCGAACGCCGGGACGGCCACGAATTCGTGACCCAAAGCCTCGAGCGTGCCGCGGCGGCCCTGGTGAAGGACGGCGTGGGGTTGGATCCGGTGCCCAACGGACGCGCTCTCATCCGCGTCGCAGATCCGCTCGAGGCCTACTGGGAGCTGGCTCGCCGGCAGCGTGCGGACAGCGTGTGGGCCATTTGTGCAGTGACTGGTTCGGTGGGCAAGACCACAGTCAAGGAGTTCATCTCACACCTGGTCGAACCCTACCGCACCACCGGGAGAACCACGGGGAATCGAAACAACACCCTCGGCCTGCCGGCCCAGCTGTTGTCTCAGCCCGACGGTCTCGCGGTCTTCGTGGCGGAAGCCGGCATGAGCAGCCTCGGGGAACTCGATCTCCTGGGCCGGATTCTGCGTCCGATCGAGGTGCTGGTTTACACCCGGATCGCACCGGCACACACTGAGTTCTTGTCGGGCCTCGAGGGCATCGTCAGGGCCAAGGCCGAGCTCTTGCCCCACCTGGACCCCTCGGGCACCCTGGTGATCAACGGCAACGATCCCCATCAGCAGGAATTCCCCGGCCGGACCGTGGCCCGAGTGCTGCGCTTTGGAGGACGGGGCGACGTTCGGATGAGAGATCCTATGGACCGGGGACTGTTCGGAACTCGGTTCGAGCTCGTCATGCCGGACGGAGCTTCGGTGGTGGAGCTCAATATTCCCGGTCGGCACCAAACCGAAAACCTGCTCGCGGCGGCGGCAGCGGCCCACGCATTGGGACTCGAGGTGGGGCAGATCGCCGCCGTCATCCCTGGCCTCAGGGCGGCTCCGCACCGCGGCAGGATCTACCGTCTGGCCGATGGCGTGACGGTGGTGGACGACAGCTACAACGCGTCCCCGGTGGCCACGGAAACGATGTTGGAGCTGCTCGCCTCGTCACCGGGTCGGCGGGTGGCCGTGTTGGGAGAGATGTACGAACTTGGCGAGCTCACCGAGTCGGCCCACCGAGCCGTCGGCGAGCGCGCGGCGACGGCATGCGACCTGCTGTTGGCGGTGGGTGCCGGGGCGGCGAGACTGCTGGCCGAGGCGGCCCAGCGTGCCGGTGTCCCGTCGGTCCAGGTGGCAGAGAATGCCGAGCACGCCGCGGAGATCCTCCGAACGAGCCTCCGATCGGGGGACGTGGTTTTGGTCAAAGGCTCGCGGGGAGTGGGTTTGGACCGCACGGTGGTCGAACTGGTAGGGGAGGAGGCGGCCTGATGTTGTACGGCCTGCTTTTGCCGCTCAGTTCCCACTGGATCGGGTTCAATGTCTTTCGCTACATCACCTTCCGCACCGGATTGGCGATTGCGACTGCCTTCTTCCTCAGTCTGCTGGTGGGGCCCTGGCTGTTGTCACGGCTGCGGACCCTGCAGATCCGTCAGGCGATCCGCGAGGAAGGGCCCGAGCATCACCAGATCAAAGCCGGGACGCCCACCATGGGCGGGGTGCTGATCGTCGGCGCCATCACCGGCACGACGTTGCTGTGGTCCGATCTGACGAATCCCTACGTCTGGACGGTGTTGGTGGTGATGCTTGCGTTCGCCGCCATCGGCTTCGTCGACGACTGGATCAAGGTCAGGTATCGCCGCAATCTTGGCCTCACCGCCCGTCAGAAGGTCCTTCTTCAAGTGATCGTGGGTCTCGCGGCCGGCTTTGCAACCAGGGCATTGGCAGCGCCGGCTCCCCATGCCGGAGCACTTGCGGTTCCATTCTTCAAGGGAATCTTGGTTCCCCTGGGCTTGGCATACCTGCCCTTCGTCGTGTTGGTGCTGCTCGGTTCGTCCAACGCCGTCAATCTGACCGATGGGCTGGACGGTTTGGCAGTGGGCTCCATGGCGATCGCCGCCGGGACCTATACGGTCTTCGTCTACGTCGCCGGCCACTCACGGATAGCCGAATACCTTCGAATCGTATACGTGTCCGGGTCTGGTGAAGTGGCCATCTTCACCGGAGCGGTGGTGGGCGCCGCCCTCGGATTCCTGTGGTTCAACTGTCACCCCGCCCAGGTCTTCATGGGCGATGTGGGTTCGCTGGCCCTCGGCGGCGGAATCGGCATTGTTGCGGTGATCGCCAAGCAGGAGCTGCTGCTGGTTCTGGTGGGTGGGCTGTTCGTGCTCGAGGCGCTGTCGGTTCTCATCCAAGTGGCTTCTTTCAAGCTGCGCGGCAAGCGGGTCTTCAGGATGGCACCGCTCCACCACCATTTCGAATTGCTCGGCTGGGCCGAGACCCAGGTCGTGGTCCGCTTCTGGATCATCTCGGTCGTTTTTGCCCTGGCCGGACTCGCCACCTTGAAGCTGAGGTGAGGATGGACGTGAGGCAGTTCCACCGGGTGTTGATCGTCGGACTGGGGAGTTCCGGTCTGGCAGCCGCCCGTCTCGCCGCGCGCGACGGCGCCGAAGTGTGGGTGACGGACCGGCGGTCAGCGGTGGATCTCGAGGTCGAGGCGGCCGGGCTCCCCGACCGTTGCCGTACCTTCTTCGGCGGGCATTCCGAGGCGTGCCTCGAAGGGGTGGATCTGGTCGTGCCATCGCCCGGAGTGGCTCCAGAGGCGGAGATTCTCCAGCTGGCGAGGGGACGCGAGATCGCGGTGATCCCGGAGGTGGAGTACGCGTGGCTGCACGCTCCGACCAAGCCCATGGCGGCCATCACCGGTTCCAACGGAAAGAGCACCGTCACGACGCTGACTGCAGAGATCCTCCGCGAGAGCGGGGTGGCCGCGGTGGCAGGCGGCAACCTCGGCCCCGCCGCGTCGGAACTGGTGCTGGGGGGCGGTTGGAACTGTTGGGTTCTCGAGATCTCGAGCTTCCAGGCCGAACTGCTTACCGTCATGCGGCCCCGGGTGGCCGTCTTCCTGAATCTGAGCCAGGACCACCTCGAACGACACCCCGACATGGCGAGCTACCGGACCGCCAAGCAGCGACTCTTCCTGTTCCAACAGGACGGCGATCTGGCGGTTTTGAACGCCGACGATGCGGAGGTCGTCGAAACGCCGACCGCAGCCCGACGGCACATTTTTTCGCTCGTCACGACGGCCGACGCCTGGCTCGACGGTGATGAGCTGATGCTCGGGTCTGAGGTCTTCACCCACCGGTCGGGAGTCGCTCTCACCGGTGTCCACAACGTGGCCAACGCTCTCGCATCGGTGCTGGCGGCGGTCGAGTTGGGTGGAACACCCGAAGCCGCCTCGCGGGTTCTCAAGAGGTTTCGGGGCCTCGATCATCGCCACCAGATTGTGCACGAGGCAGACGGGGTGCGGTGGGTGAACGACTCCAAGGCAACCAACGTCGGCGCGGCGCTCGCAGCCCTCGGCGGTTACCCGGACTCATCGCTCCATCTCATTATGGGGGGGCAGGCCAAGGGCCAGGACTTCTCAGTCATGGCAGGCGAGGTGGAACGGGTCGCTGTCCGGGTCTACCTGATTGGGATCGATGGACATTCGATCGCCACGTGCCTGGCCAACACAGCGCCCGTCGTGGAGTGCGAAACCCTCGACGAGGCTGTGTGCGCCGCGAGGGAAGAAGCCGCCCCAGGCCAGTTGGTCCTGTTGGCGCCAGCCTGTGCCTCCTTCGACCAATTCGATGGCTATGCCCACCGCGGCCGGGTTTTCTCGGAGCTTGCCCGGCGGGAGGTGGCGCCGTGCCCATAAGGCAGCGCTTCGACCGCTTTTTACTGGTCGCCGCGGTTCTGCAGGTGTTTGTGGGTCTGGCGATCCTGGCCTCGGCATCCTGGGTGCTGGCCGAAGAGCGCTACCACCGGCCCGGGTCCTACTTCTTTACCTGGCAGGCGGCGACGGCATTGGTTGGGCTGGGCGCGCTGGTGGTGTGTATGCACCTGCGGTCCGAACTGCTCACGGAGCCCAGACTGGCGAGGATCGGCCTCGTGACCAGTTGGCTGATGCTTGGCGCCGCCTTCCTGATGCCACCGGTGGCCAACACCCACCGTTGGCTGTGGGTCGGCGGAATCTCTGTGCAGCCGTCGGTGCTGGCCCGGATCGCCGTGATCGTCTTCGCGGCGATCCAGCTGCAGGCGGCGATGCGCGAAGGTTGGCCGACCCGCCGATTGTTGATTCTCGGCGCCGCCGCCTTTTTGACCGCCGGGTTGATCGTGGCCGAGCCGGACCTCGGATCCGCGACCCTGGTGCTGATCGTGGTGGCGGGCATGGCGTTTGTGGCCGGGATGCCACTTCGGCTCTTTGCTGCTCCAGCGGCTGCGGCGTTGACGGCGCTGGTGGTGGCCGTCGTGAACTCACCCTATCGCTTGGACCGGGTGCGGGCATTCTTCGATTCGGAGGCGGCCGGCGCTGCAAGCTGGCAGACCTACCAGAGCCTGGTGGCCCTTGGCAGTGGGGGATGGCTTGGACGAGGGTACGGGTCCGGTCTCCAGAAGCTTTTTTTCCTGCCCGAACCCCACACCGACTTCATTTTTTCGATCACGGGCGAAGAGCTGGGCCTGGCCGGAGTGCTGGTGCTGGTAGGCCTCGCCTCGGTGATCGTCTGGCGCGGGCTGCGGATCGCCCTGAGGATCCAATCACCGGCCAGATCTTTGCTCGCTTTCGGGCTCACCTTTGGCTTCGCCACTCAGACGCTGATCCACATGGTGGTGTGCCTCGATCTGTTGCCTCCCAAGGGCATACCGCTGCCGCTGGTCAGCTACGGAAAGACAGACCTGATCGTCAGTTTGATGGCGGTGGGCCTGCTGTTGAATCTGTCTCGGGAGGTGGCGTCGTGAGCCGGGCGGTGGTAGTCGCCGGGGGCGGGACCGGTGGGCACATCTTCCCGGGTCTGGCCGTGGTGCGAGAACTCCAGGCCATCGGCGCCGACGCCCACTGGTTGGGGGCGCGGCGGGGCCTCGAAGCGGAGCTGGTGGCTCAGCGGGGTGTGCCCCTCACTCTGATGGACCTCGAGGGTTTTCACGGCCGCGGTCCGGTGGCGGCGGCGCGAGCCATTGGGCTGATGCCCCAGGCGGTGGCTGGCGCCATGAGGATGATGCTCAAGCTGGAGCCGGCGGCGGTGCTCGGGGTGGGTGGTTACGCTTCTGGCGCCGGAGTCGCCGCAGCTGGACTGCTGGGAATCCCCTACGTCCTTCAGGAACAGAACTCGGTGCCCGGCCTCACCAACCGGTACCTGGCACCGTGGTCGGCGCTGGTGTGTTGCGGGTTCGTCGACGCCGTCGACGCCTTCCCCTCTTTGCCTGCAGAGTGGACCGGCAACCCGGTCCGAGCGTCCTTCTTCGAGGTCCCCGAGCTGGAGCCCAACGATCCGCCCCGGCTGCTGATCCTCGGTGGCAGCCAGGGATCCCTGTTCCTCAACCGGACGCTGCCACGGGCGGTTTCCCTGCTCGACAGACGAGGGTTTGCCTCTCGGGTGCGTCACCAGGCCGGGGTTCGGTGGGCCGAGGTGGTTCGAACGAGCTACCAGGATCTGGGCTTCGAGGCGGAGGTTACGGCATTCCTCTCGGAGCCGTGGAGCGCCCTCTTTGAAGCGGACCTGGTGGTGGCGCGGTCGGGGGCGTTGACGGTTTCGGAACTGGCAGCTGCAGGGCGCGGTGGGCTGTTGATTCCCTTTGGAGCGGCTGCCGGAGATCACCAGCTGTTCAACGCGGAGTCGTTGGCCAGGGCGGGTGGAGCGGTGGTGCTCACCGAGGAGGAAGCCACTCCGGAAATGGTCGCCGATGTGCTCGAAGGACTGTTGAGGTTCCCGGAAACGCTGCGGGCCATGGGAAGCTGTGCCCGCCAGGTGGCCCAGCCGGATGCTGCGCGGACCATTGCTCGGAGGATTCTGGCAGTGGGGGTTGGCGGATGAATCGTCGCCTTCACCTCATGGGCGCCGGCGGGGTTGGCATGTGCGGCCTGGCCGAGGTATTGCTGGCCGACGGATTCCTCGTGACGGGCTGTGATCTCGAGCTTTCGGATCGAACCCGCCGGTTGGAGGAGCTGGGCGGAGTGGTCCGCAGGGGGCACGACCCGAGCCATCTCGATGGCGTGGACGTGCTCGTGGTGTCTTCCGCGGTAGATCCCGCGAACCCCGAGGTTGCCGCTGCCCTTCAATCCGGCGTGCCGGTGGCTCGTCGGGCTGAAATGCTGGCGGAACTGATGCGCGGCCAGCGAGGCGTGGCGGTCGCTGGCACCCATGGCAAGACCACCACCACCGCATTGATTGGCCATCTCCTCGATGCGGCCGGGCTCGAGCCCACCGTCGTCGTTGGAGGCAGGGTGCGGTCGTTCGGTGCCCACGGCCGGCGCGGTGCGGGTGATGTGATGGTCTGCGAAGCCGACGAGTACGACCGGTCGTTCCTGGAGCTGAGTCCCCAGGTCGCGGTGATTACGAACCTTGAGCCGGAACATCTGGACTGCTACGACGGCCCCGAGGATCTCGAGGCGGCGTTCGCCCTGTTCGCCAATCGAGTGTCTCCCTACGGTTTGGTAGTGGCGTGCGCTGATGATCCCGGGGTCCGCGCCCTGGCGCCGCGGCTGCGGCGTCGGATTGCGTGGTACGGCTGCGACTGCGAGGCTGATCTGAGGGCCACCCGCATCGAGGCCGATCCCGCTGGCACGCGGTTCACGGTCGAGGGTCGGCGGGGTGTCCTGGGAACGGTGTTTCTTCCGCTGGCCGGACGGCACAACGTGAGCAACGCGCTTGCCGCCATGGCCGCCGGGATTGAGCTGGGGGTATCGTTCGACAGACTCTCTGCGGCCTGTGCCGACTTTGCCGGCGTCGCCCGCCGATTCCAGGTCCTCGGTGAACTCAACGGAGTGACCGTGGTCGACGACTACGCCCACCACCCCACGGAGCTGAGAGCGGCTTTGGCTGCGGCGCGCCAGGCCATGCCCGGACGGCGGTTGGTGGCGGTATTCCAGCCTCATCTGTTCAGCCGCACCAGGGACTTTGCGGCCGGATTCGGCGAGGCGCTGCTGGCGGCGGACACGGCCATCGTGTTGCCCATCTACGCCGCGAGGGAAAAACCCATCGACGGGGTGGATTCTGAGTTGGTAGTGGCTGAAACCCGTGCCCAGGGTCATCAGGAGGTGATCTCGGTCGACAGCTTGGAAGCGGCGGTGAAGGTTCTCACTGAGGTGGTCACGCCTGGGGCGGTGGTACTCACCATGGGAGCCGGAGATGTCCACCGGGTCGCAGAACTGTGGTTGGAGGGGGCAGGATGAGCAGCAGCTTCCTCCCCGACCGCCTCCGGCCCCACGCCCCGCGGAGGGCCTCGCGCCGCCCTCTCCTGGCCATCGCTGTGGCGCCCATGGCACTTGCCCTGCTGCCGATGTGGCGCGTTCAGGCGGTGGACGTGAGCGGCTGCGCGGATGTGCCGGCGGTTGTGAGGGCTTCGCTCGAGGAACTCGAGGGACGACCTGCAGTGATGGTGAGCCCCCAGTGGGTTCGCCGTCAGCTCGAGATGTGGCCCGAAGTGGCCACCGTCGAAGTTCGGCTCGAGCTGCCGAGCACCTTGAAGGTTTCGGCGGAACGAACGGTTCCTCACGGATCGGTCGCCATCGGTCGAGGATGGTACGCCATCACCGAGATGGGAGCTGTCGGTGGACGCCTGGACGGCCCGATCTTCCCGGTCATCGAGGATATTTCCTGCCGCCCTCTGGAGATGCGGCGTGCCCTCGCTGTGTCCCGTCGAATGGAGGAGGCGACCGGAGGGCAGGTGGAGTCGGTTCGTTTGGTGACGCCCACCGCGTACGAGGTTCGGCTTCGACCAGCGCACGAGGAACGTCAGGTGATC
Organism: uncultured Holophagae bacterium; assembly: GCA_963801995.1. GTDB lineage: Bacteria > Acidobacteriota > Thermoanaerobaculia > Thermoanaerobaculales > Sulfomarinibacteraceae > FEB-10. The sequence continues at coordinate 66,003 of CAWDGW010000001.1, forward strand.
ATGCGCGTCGGTCCCCATGCGACCGACGCAGAGCGATATTGGGCGGCCCGGGTGGCGGCTGGAGATGCTCCAGCAGACTGGGTCGACCTCCGTTGGGAGGACCGGGTCGTGTTGGGGGGTGTTGGGTGAGTGAGACCCGGCCGCACGTGGGAATCGACGTGGGCTCGTCAACGGTGTCGGTGGTCGTGGCCACCCCCGAGGACGGTCAGTTGGTTGTCCACGGCTGCGGTCAGGCGAGGCACGACGGAGCGCGCAAAGGAGTGATCGCCAAGCCCGACGAGGTGAGTACCGCGATTCGGGTGGCTGCCGAGGAGGCCGAGGCCATGGCGTCGATGCCGGTGGAGTCCGGCATTGTGGGCCTTGGCGGAGCGTCCATTCAGGGCAATCCTTCCAACGCCTCGGTGCCAGTCACCGGACGGGGCGATACGGTGTGCAGTGACGACGTTCGACGTGCCCTGAAGGCCTGTGCCCAGGTGGCCATCCCACCCGACTATCGGGTTCTCGACATCATTCCGTGTGCCTTCGGGATCGATGGGCACGACGGCATGGAGCACCCGGTGGGCGTGCCAGGCCGCCGGCTCGATGCCTCCGCATACGTTCTCTACACAAACCGCATTCATGCGGAAACCGTGGAGCAGGTTGTGAATCGGGCGGCGGTTGTGGTGGACAAGATGTTCTTCGAGCCGCTCGCCGCGGCGGAGTCGGTGCTGGCCGACGATGAACGGGACCTCGGCTGTCTGCTGCTCGATATTGGATACGCTTCGACGGAGTGGGTCCTCTTCGCCGAGGGCGCCGTGGTCGCCACTGGTGCCCTGCCGGTTGGCGGGCGGTTGTTCACAAGCGATCTCGCCGCCATGCTCAAAACCACGACCGTGGCTGCGGAGCAGACCAAACGTGGGATTGGCTGCTCGGTCCACAGGGAGAGCCTCAACCGGCAGGCGGTGGAGGTGCCAACCCTGGGCGGTGATGGCAACCAGATCCACACGGCTTCGTTCGTCGCCGAGATTTTGGTGGAACGGGCCCGTGACCTTTTCATCAGGGTGCACAGCACCTTGGTGAACAGTGGACTCGACAAGGTGCCCAGAGCCGGTGTGGTACTCACCGGTGGAGGGGCCCGACTCGAGGGACTCGAGGATGAGGGCGAGGCAATTTTTGGCCACAGAGTGAGGATTGGAACGCCCCGCCGCCTGGCGGGTTTGACAGAGCCGGTGTCGGGACCGGAGTGGGCCGTCGCGTGTGGCCTGATTCGTCTCCATCACCGGCGCAATGGACAGGATGATCTGGTAACTCAGCACCGGAGCGGGATCTTCACGTGGCTGCGGAACGCGCTTGGTGACTTTTTCGAACTGGGAGGTGGATATGATCGAGTTTGATGACAATGTGGCTGGTGGACAGGTCATTGTGGGCAGAGGGAGCGAACCGATGGGGGATTCCGAGATCGGGATCTTTTTGGACGAGGCGCCGCCGCCTGCGCGGATCAAAGTGGTCGGTGTGGGAGGAGGTGGATGCAACTCGGTGAACCGGATGATTGATGCCGGGCTTGGAGGTGTCGAGTTCATCGCTGCCAACACGGATGCACAGGCGCTCGGCAACAGCCAGGCCGGATTGAGGCTCCAGCTGGGTCTGGAGCTGACCCGCGGGCTGGGTGCGGGGGCCAACCCCGAGGTCGGCCGTAACGCAGCCCTCGAGGCGGACAAAAAGATCTTCGACCAGCTCGACGGAGCCGACATGGTGTTCATCACCTGTGGAATGGGTGGCGGCACCGGCACCGGAGCGGCGCCGATCATCGCGCAGATGGCACAAGATGTTGGGGCTCTCACGGTAGCGGTGGTCACCAAACCGTTCAGTTTCGAGGGGTCTCGCCGCCGCAACGTGGCGGAGGAGGGCATTCTGCAGCTCGGAGAGCATGTGGACACCCTCATCACAATCCCCAACGACCGGCTACTGAAGTTCGTCGAACGAAACACGAACTTTACTGACGCCATGAGCATTGCCGACGACGTGCTCCGCCAAGCGGTTCAGGGAATCGCCGACATCATCACCGTGCCCGGGCTGATCAACCGCGATTTCGCAGACGTTCGGACCGTCATGCAGGGGATGGGTCACGCCATCATGGGCATCGGGTCTGCAACGGGTGAACACCGGGCCGTGGAGGCTGCTCAACAGGCGATCGCCTCGCCACTGCTCGAGGAAACCTCCATCGAAGGAGCTCGGGGCCTGTTGATCAACATCACGGGTGGCGATGATGTGACTCTGAACGAGATCAACGAAGCCGCGGAGATCATCACTGAGGGTGCCGATCCGTCAGCCCAGATTCTGTTTGGTGCGGTGGTCTCTCATGAGATGGAAGACATCATGCAGGTGACGGTGATCGCCACTGGCTTCCACTCCGACGAGGTGACGGCCCACATTCCGGTGGCCGAAGCGCGTCCTGCAGTCGAACCCCGGGAAGACCAGATTCCCGCGCGAGCGAGTCGTTTCTTCGTGCCCGGAGGACCCAACTCGGAATACGGCATCAACCAGACTGACGACTACGAGATTCCGGCGATTTTGAGGAAACAAATGGACTGAAATTTCCACCTCCTTCCTTCCTTTTGAAGGCGTCCACTGGAGGGCGTCGGAACCCCCTCCCGCCATCTCCACCTCCCGGCGGGAGGGGGATTCTTTTGAGAAAGCGGAATTCGGAATTCGGAATTCGGAAATCGAGCTCGCCAGTCGGGCGTCCGTATAATGCAGAGCCGAGGGAAATTCGAGGAGGAGCCATGAAAAGACTGTTTTGTCTGCTGATCGTGACCACAATCGCTACCGTTGGAGTGGCGGTGGAAGCTGACTCCGACGGGAGCGATTTCACCATCGAGGCCTTCCTCGAAGTGCCGATCCTCTACTCCCCGCACCTGTCCCCCGATGGAGACCGGGTCGCCTACCAGCGCGCCGAGATCGACGTCGAGGATGAGCAACGGCATCGCCAGATTTGGCTGGCCCACACTTCAGGCGACAACGTGCGTCGGATCAGTTGGGGAGAGGACCGGCCTCATTCCCTGGACTGGAGCCCGTCCGGAGCGCTCAGCTTCATTTCCGATCGGGGCGGGACGCCCCAGGTCTGGATCAATCCTCTCGACGGTTCCGAACCACGTGCGATAACCGACCTCGAACAGGGCGTCAACGCCTTCTGGTGGTCGCCCGACGGCAGCCACGTTGCGGTTCTCGCAGCCAAGGAGGATGACGAGAAAGACGGTGACGATGAGGGGGAAGATGAGGGCTCTGCCGAGGATGGCGATTGGACGGTTTTCGACCGCCTCGAGGACCCGGAGAGTTTCCCTCAGCTGTGGGTCGTGGCAGTCACGGGCGAAGGGCCTGGCGAGGACGAGCCGCGGCGCCTCACCTCTCCACCCATCAATGTCCGGCACGCCGCCTGGTCACCCGATGGTGAGACCCTCGCGCTCACCTTCAATCCACGTTTCTCGGGTTTGGTGGATGAGGACCAGCGGGTGGCCCTAGTGGACGTGGCGAGCGGTGAGATGACCACGATTTCTCCGGCGGATCGCCACGCTTCCATGGCCTCATTTTCTCCGGACGGCCGGCGGCTCGCGTACTTCATGGACCGGGAAGCTGACCTCAGGGCGTACCTCAATCTGAAGGACGTCGTGATTCGCGATCTGGGCACAGGCGAGGAACGAATGGTCACCGACACCAACCCGTATTCCATGGACGGGGGCAGCTCGACCCCACCGCGGCCGGCCGTCTGGTCGGAGGATGGATCCATGCTCTATGTCGCGGTCGCGATCGGAACCGATTTCGACCTGTACCGGATCGATGCGCAGAGCGGGGAGTTGCATGAAGTGACTGATCTTGATGGTGGTCTCCGCGGGTTCTCCATTGCGGGGGGGAAACTGGCATACGCGGAGAGCGAACTCCATCGACCTGGATCGCTTTGGGTGCGGGAGTTGGCGGGCGGTCCTGACCTGAAGCTGGACTCTACCGATGATGCGGTGGCCGGCTTCGGCCTTGAAAAACCCATCAAGATGGCGTTGCCGGGCCATGATGGCGTGACCGTCGAGGGGTTCCTTTTCCTGCCGCCCGGGGCGACCCAAGGCGAGCCCCTGCCGACGATCGTCGAGATGCACGGCGGCCCGTACAGCCGGTACGGCAACACCTGGTCCGGTCGCTACCCGTGGCACGTGCTGGCCCACAACGGATTCGCGGTCTTCATAGCCAACCCGCGCGGGGGAACCGGCTACGGCATCGAATTTCGGCGCGGGGTCTATCGGAATTTCGGCACCGACGATGCCCAGGATCTGATGGCGGCGATCGACGCGCTGGTGGACCGCGGGGTGTCAGATCCCGAACGGCTGGGATTCACCGGGTATTCCTACGGGGGGTTGATGACCAACGTGATGATCAGTCGGACCGACCGATTCGCCGCGGCGGTGTCCATCGCGGGGATGTTCAACTACGTGTCAGGCATGGGTCAGTCGAATCCGCAGCTGTTGATCGACTCCTACGACCAACCGTGGTCGGGTGATCTGCAGCGCTTGTGGGAGCATTCGCCGGCGTCGCGGGCCGATCGGATCACCACCCCCACCCTCATCATGCACGGCGAAGAAGACCACCCGGTCGATCCGCGGCAATCGGTCGAGCTATTCAGCTACCTCCAGCTCAATGGCATCCCCAGCCGACTGGTGCTCTACCCCCGAGAGGGTCATGGCATCAACGAGCCGAAGCACATGGTCGACTACCAGACAAGGGAGCTGGAGTGGTTCCGTCACTATCTGCTCGGCGACGAGGACGCTGCCGGGGCCGAGGAACCCGTTCCGGTCGAGGAGACAGTGAGAGGCGTTATAGTCGATCCATGACCGATCCCTACACGTTGATCACCATCCCACCGTCCCACTACTGCGAGAAGGCGCGCTGGGGGCTGGACCATTTTGGGGTCGGATACACGGAGCAACGCCACCCGCCGATGTTGCACTACGGACCCTGTCGGCGGGCTGGCGGCGGCCGAACGGCCCCGGTGCTGGTGACCGACGCCGGGGTCTACCCTGACTCCACCGAAATCCTGCAATTCCTCGACCGCCGCCACGCCTCCCGCGCGAGGCTGTACCCGGACGAAAGCACTCGTCGAGCCGAGGTGGACGAACTCGAGGATTTTTTCGATCTCAAGCTGGGACCTCACACCCGACGGCTGGCCTACTTCCACCTCCTCCAACACCGGGATCTCTTTCTCGGGTCGGTTCTGATCGGTGCCTCCGGCAAAGAGCGATTCGTGTTTCGGGTAGCGTTGCCCGTCATCCGTGGTCTGATGAGGCAGGGGATGAGGATCAACCCCGAGTCGGCCGGTCGGTCGTTAGACCGCATCCGTAAGGTCTTCACTACGGTGGACGGGATCCTGGACGACGGTCGGAAGTACCTGGGTGGGAAGAGCTTCACGGCCGCCGATCTGACCTTTGCTGCGCTGGCGGCACCGGTGCTCCTACCCCGCGGCTACGGTGCGCCGCTACCCTCCCTGGTGGATCTACCCAACGACATGCTCGAGGTGGTGGAGGAGATGCGGGGCTCGGCGCCGGGACAGTTCGCCATGCGGATGTACCGCGATCACCGGTGAGGAATGAGGGGAGAAGTGGGGGCTCACGACGTTCGGCTGTTACTGCCTCAGCTCGGGTTGGCTGCCCGCGACTGGGGCCCGAGGGAAGCTCCTCGCGTGCTGGCTTTGCACGGTTGGCTCGACAACGCGGCCAGTTTCGATCGACTGGCTCCGCGCCTGGATGGGTTCAGGGTCGTGGCCCTCGACCTTCCTGGCCACGGACGCTCCGACCGCCTTCCCGTGGCCTGTGGTCACCACTTCGTAGACTGGGTTGCCACCGTGATTGCGACGGCCGATGCGCTGGGCTGGGATCGCTTTTCCCTGCTTGGGCACTCCATGGGAGCCGGAATATCCTCACTGGTGCCGGCGGTGATTCCAGAGAGGATCGACCGGCTCGTGCTGCTCGAGGGATTCGGTCCCATGGCCGATGATCCCGAGGCGGCTCCGGCAGGTCTTGCCAAGGCCCTCCGTCAGGAGGAGCGGTTGGCCACAGCGGAACCAAGAATCTTCCCCTCTTTGGAGGCGGCCATCGAGGCCCGCCGTCGCGACTCGGACCTGGACCCTTCCTCTGCTCGCCTGCTGGTGGAACGGGGAACCGAACCGGTCGCCGGGGGGGTGATCTTCACATCCGATCCCAGGCTCAAGACCCGATCCAGGGTCCGGTTCACCGAGGACCAGGTCCTCGCCTTCCTGCGGGCGATCTCGTGCCCTGTCCTGGCGGTGCGGGCGTCACAGGGTTGGCCGTTCCCGGAGGAGTTGGTCGCGGCGCGCAAGGCAGCTGTCCCGGACCTCACCGTGGCCGAGGTCGACGGTGGCCACCATGTTCATCTCACCGATCCCGATCGCGTCGCTCCTCATGTTTTGGATTTCTTTGGGTAGGCTGGTCAATTTTCAATTCCCTAATCCGGTTCGCCCAGCCTCACCTTGAGGGTCTTCGCCCGGCCGTCCCGGTTGAGAGTGAGCTCGACCGTCTCCCCGGCCCGCCGCTGCTCGAGGTGCAGTCTGAGCTCGGACTGGGTCCGAACCGAATCGCCATCCACGGCCACGATGATGTCGCCGAGCTGGACCCGTCCCCGCCGATCCCGGAGCGACGGTCGCAGCCCGGCGGCTTCGGCGCCGGTTCCCGGAATAACGTTCACCACGAGAACCCCGTCAAGGCCGAACCTCCGGCTGACCGCGTCTGAGGCGAGCTCCACACCAATGGTGGGACGGCGGATTTCACCGTAGGAAATGAGGTCCGGGACGACCCAGTTGACGGTGTCGACCGGGATCGCGAACCCGATTCCTGCGTAACCGCCCGATGGACTGACGATGGCAGCGTTGACGCCGATCAACCGACCCGCGCTGTCCAGCAGCGGGCCCCCCGAGTTACCGGGGTTGATGGCCGCGTCGGTCTGGATCACGTCCTGGATGGGGACCCCGCTCATGGATTCGATCTCCCGTCCGAGAGCGGAGATGATGCCCGTGGTGAGGGTCTGGTCGAAGCCGAAGGGGTTTCCGATGGCGAGCACGGTCTGGCCCACCAGGAGGTCACTGGAGGTCCCAATATCGATCGGCGGGAGACGGTCCTGTGGTGCGTCGATTCGCAGCACGGCGAGGTCCTTCTCCGGAGCTCCTCCCACCGGAACAGCGGGCCAGGTGCTCTGGTCCGCCAGCGTGACCTCAAACGAGCTGCCCCCCCGAAGGACGTGGTAATTGGTGACCACATGGCCTTCGCGGTCCCACACGAAACCCGATCCGGTGCCTTGGGGGATCTCCATCACGTTGAAGCTGAAGAAGTCCCGCCGAACCGCCTTGGAGGTGATGTAGACCACCGCGGGCGAGGTTCGTTCAAAGAGCTTTGTGACGCTCAGCTCTTGCCGGGTCAGGGCAGGTCTCGCCGACACCGGGCGCGGGTGGCCGGTCGCAGCGGGGGCGCGCTGGGCCAGGGCGTGCAGACTCCACAGGGACCCGGCAGCAAAACCCATCGCCACCAGCAAAGCGCCGAAGAACCTTTGTTTGGCGGTGCTCATCTCGACCTCCGGTCGACGAGTATAACTCCCGGTGGCTTGTGGCAGGGACTGCTGGTGTCGGCGCTGCGGGATCAGGTTGGCAACCATGATTGAAGATTGAAAAATTGAAGATTGAAGATTCCACCCACCCAAGCACCACCACGTGGGTCATTCCGAGCGAGGAGCCCCGGGGGGGCGACGACGAGGAATCTGGGTCACCCCGACGATCAACCTTCGCGAAACCCAGTCGAGAGAGCCGTTCAGGGCACTCATGGGTTGCGGTATTTGATGTTCGATCGGACGAGGACGCGGACGCGGACGCGGCCATGGTCAGGCTCAGGGCCCAAGGCCCAAGGCCAAGGGCCCGAGCCCCGAATCCCGAACCCCGAGCTCCGAATCAGGGCGCGGGAAGATGGAGCGGCGGCACCACGGCGGCGCTCTTGAGGACCACCTGCTCGAGCAGGGCGTCGGCGCCGTCGAGAGCGATGATCGCTGAACCATCCGACTGGACCGAGTACCCGAGCGGTCTGCCGGTGAACGGATCGGGCCGGACCGCCTCCGGAACCGACGACGGGTCTATCGGGTAGGCACCAGACTCCAGGGCGATCCGCCGCAGCCGGATGCCGGCCCTCACGAGCTGCCGTTGGGCGGCGGCCGCCTGGGCGCGGGGGATGGTTCGCCTGACGTTGTCCATGACCATATGCAACGGCTCCTCCGGCGGATCGTCTTCGAAACGATCCGGTGCGGTTCCGTAGGGTGTGTTGACCAATTGGTGCAGGGAGGCGCCCGCCCCAGCGATGTCTTCCGCCGTGATTCCGGCGTCGGCCCACTCCGACGCACCATGGCTGCCCTCCATCAGCGCCTTCTGCTCCACCAGGGTCCACGCATTGAAAACGCGGTGCATGGTGGCCAGCGTGTCCTCGGTGGCCAGCGTGTCCTCGAGGGCGTCGAGGAACTCCAACCCGTTGGTGAGGGGGGGTGGGGCGGTCAGCGCCTCGGCTGCGGCCCGCAGCATCATCCGTTCGCAGGCAATGCCAACCAGCGCGGTGATCAGAGTGCTCTCCCGCTCCAGGGAGTCCGCAAGCCGTCCCATGGTGGCGAGGGCGGTGATCAACGTGGCCTCGTCGCCGTCGCCGCCGGCCACCCGGGCCTCAGCCAACAGCAGCCGGCAGGCCTTGATCAACGGCAGCAGCTCGGGGAGCTCGGTATCCGCTCCCCGATCGTGGTGAATGCCGTAGCTCGACAGTTCGAGATCGGCGGCGTTGTGGAGGGTCTCGAGGGCGCCGCGCTGACGCTCGAGAGTCTGGCGAACCGCCGCCTCGAGGGCGGGGTCCCAATCGGCGTAAGGGGCGTTGGACGCCTCTCCGATCGTCTTGAAATCATCTTCGGACCAGACCACCGCCGAGGCGCCGGCCATGAGCCACTGGGCGGCGTTCTGATCCGGAGGCACCTCGGCACGGTCGAAGGACGTGAGGCGGTCCTCGATGGTCTCCTCGGCCTTCGACACCTGGACTGCGAGGGACCAGCCAAGGCTGATGATCACGGTCGCGGCGGCCGCGATGACGATACGGCGGAACCAGAGTGTGTCGGTCATGTGCAATCTCCTTGAGTCAGCGGGTCGAGGCACGGATCGGTCAAAATCTGCCTGACCACCTGTTGAGCCTCTGCGAGCGTCCACCTCCCTCGAGCGGGTTCTGGGATCGGCATCCCGACGTCGACCTCGGTTGCCGGGTGGACCTCGGTGCCGACGTTCGTCGCGTGGACCGTCGCCGGATCAGGGACTCCCACCGCGAGGTTGAGGACCAGCAGCAGGGAGGCCGCCGCCAGCCAGCCGTAGCGGATGGCGGAACTCTCCCAAAGCCGATCCTCGATCCTGCGCGTGATGGGTTCGCGGGAGCTGTCGAGGGCGGCAGCCATGGCCTGCCGTTTGAGGTGTGGTGGTGCCGGCGGGGACCGCCAGCCGGACAGCAGATCGTTGCGGTTGTTGGTCATGGTTCGACTCCCATGAGCTGGCGCAGTCGGCGGATCGCCAGCCGGTGGCGACTGGCTGCCGTAAACAGCGGCACCCCGCAAACGTCGGCGATCTGCCGGAAGCTGAGCTCGGCAAATTGGTGGAGGTAGATCACCTCCCGGAGTTTCGGCGACAGTTGGAGGATGAGTTCAGAGGCCCGCTGGCCGTCGATGTGAGCGTCGGCGTTGTCCGCCACGACCATGGTGGGGACGGCTTCGTCGAGGGGCAACGTGCGCCGGGTGGAGAGCAGGTCGGCAGCCGCGTTGCGCACCATTCTGAGCAAGTAGGCTCGGGGTTTGCGAACTGCGCCGAGCCGGCCCCCGGTTCGCGCCAGACGAACCCAGACCTCCTGAACCACATCCTCGGCATCAGGGGGCGAGCCGGTCCGCCAGAGGGCGAAGCCGTAGAGCTGGTCGGCGCATTGGTCCCAGATGCCTTCGAGGGCCTCGTCCCGTCCCTCGGCCAAATCCGCGAAGAGACCGAGGAGGGCGGTTTCGTCGGTTGGGTCGTTCGTGTGATCCACCGTGATTCCGGTCGCAGTCAGTGTAGCGTTTGCCGTTCCCACGTCTACAAGACCGTTGTTGCAGGAATTTTTGTCACCAATCAGCTCAATACTCGCGGCTCAGATCTCACGTCGAATTGGATTGGGATCACTTCTTCGTTTGCTGTGAGATCTGAGCCGCGAGTATTGAGTAATATGGATCATCTGATTGACGATGACGCGACTCTCGTACGAAACCGACGCATATCTGACCGACCTGGACACCGAGATCATAGAGACGGGTGAGGAAGCCGGACGGCCCTTCGCCGTCACCGCTGACACGGTGTTCTATCCGGAGGGGGGCGGCCAGCCGGCCGACCTCGGGACTCTTGCCGGGATCGAGGTGGTGGACGTCAGCAAGGTGGGTCATCAAATCCGCCACTTTCTGGCATCGCCGGTGGCCACTGGTCCGGTTCACCTCGAGCTCGACTGGGCGCGACGCTGGGACCACATGCAGCAGCACACGGCCCAACACCTGCTCACCACCATCGCCCAGGGTCGATTTGGATGGCGGAACATGAAGTCCGCAATCTCCGTCTCCGCACCTTGCTCGACACCGGCGATGAGGACCTCCCCGACGTGGTCGCTCTGAGGCTGGAGCGGGAGAAAGCGTTGGCCGGGGGCAATCTTCAATGTTCAATTTTCAATCAGATTGAGGTGCCGAACCACTCTCCGATTCGAGCGAGATCGATGTTGCCGCCGGAAATGATGACGCCGATTCGGTCGGCCGATGGCACGACGCCCTCGAGGAGGGCGGCTATCGCCAGGGCGCCGGTGGGCTCCACCACCAGCTTCATCCTCTCCGCCAAGAACCTCATGGCTCGCACCAGGGCGTCGTCCGGAACCGTCACGATGTCATGGACGTACCGCCGCACCAGAGGGAAGGTCACCCGGCCCAAAAAGGGCGTACGCGCCCCGTCGGCAATGGTCTCGGGGTTGTCCACCCGGTGGAGAATTCCGGTACGGAACGACGCCGCGGCGTCGGCGGCTTCCGCCGGCTCCACGCCCACGACCTGGCACCCCGGGGACAGCGCGTGAGCCGATATGGAGCACCCCGAAAGCAGGCCGCCGCCGCCGCACGGCACCACCAGGAGGTCGAGCTCCCCCACCTCCTCGAAGAGTTCCTTCGCGACAGTGCCCTGGCCGGCCACGATGTGTGGGTGGTCGTAGGGAGGAATCAAGGACCGGCCGGTTTCGGCGGCCACTCGTGTGGCGATTTCTTCGCGGGTGGTCTCGAAGCGGTCGTAGGTGATGATGGTGGCGCCGTAGCCTCGGGTTGCCTCGATTTTGGCCAAGGGTGCGTCGGCCGGCATCACGATCTGGACGTCGATGTCGAGCATTCGCCCGGCCAATGCCGCTGCTTGGGCGTGGTTGCCTGAAGAGTAGGTCAGCACACCGCGGCGCCGGTCCTCCTCACCGAGCTGTGCCAGAGCGTTGTAGGCGCCGCGGATCTTGAAAGCGCCGGTGCGCTGGAAGCTCTCGCACTTGAGGAAGACGAATCCTCCAACCCGATCGTCGAGGGTCCGTGAGGTTTCCACCGGTGTTCGGTGGACGATTCCCTCGAGCCGGTCCGCCGCCGTTTCCACATCCTTGAAGCCCACCTGGAGGTGGTCGAAATCGACGTCTGAATCGGTCGGGTAGGGTCGTGCCATCGGCTCCTTAGCTTACCTCGAATCGAGCGCACGTCGCATCTTGATGGGGTTTTCTGGTATGATTCCCGCAGCAGATGATCGAATCCTCTCGGATGACCGGCCCAAGGGGCAAAACAGGCGCCGAATTTTCTCGTTCAGAGAGGGCCAATTTAGGAAGGAGCGGTGTGATGAAGATTCGTTGGTTCATTGGTGCGGCGGTTCTGGCAATGGCGTTCGCGATGCCCGCCCAGGCCCAGTTTTTCTCTGACAACTTTGACGGCTATGCCGCGGGCTCTACGATCGCGGGCCAGGGGGGATGGGAAACTTGGGGTGGCGATCCGACCGCGAACGCGGTTGTCACGGACAGCTTTTCCTATTCGTCGCCGAATTCCCTGGCCGTATCAGGCACGGCCGACATCGTCCACCAGTGGGTGGGTGTCTCCGGGGGCACCTGGTACGCCAAGGTCTGGACCTACGTGCCGTCGAGCCAGTCCGGCGAGCTCTTTTTCATCCTCCTGAACATCTTCGACGGTTTTTGCGCGAATGCGGGCGACTGTAACTGGTCGGTGCAGGTCGTGCTGTGCCAGTCCGGTTGCGTCACGACCGGCGCGAATCCTGGTTTGGTGACCAACCTCGGAGGGACCGACGTTGGCGGTGGCGGAGCGGCTATGTTGCTCTTGGACCAGTGGGTCGAGCTTCGCGTCGAGGTCGATTTCTCCGCCGGCCTGTACACCGTTTACTACGATAACCAGTTTGTGGACATCCAGCAGTGGACACTGACCGGGGCAACTGAGATCGCGGCCTTCGACCTGTTCTCGAACGGCAGCACCGAGTCCTACATGGACAACGTCTGGCTCGACACTACCATCCCGGTGGAGTTGATGAGCTTCGACGTCGAATAGACGCCGCCGGTTCACCGCAGGTGATTGATATAGGGGGCGCCCTCAAGGCGTCCCTTTTTCTATTGGCCTCGGCTTTGCCGGAAGGGCCGGCCGCGATCCTGCAACGATTTTGATTCAGGGGGTATCCCAAGACATGGGGGTTGAGATGAATCGTGAGTCGCGGTTCGTGGGGTTCGTGGGGGTCCTGTGGTGCTGTCTGTCGGGTTGGCTCCTCGCCGGGGAAGTGGGCGCTGCTCCTGATCGGTCGTTACGGGTGCGAGCCGCCAACTGGGAGCTCGCCGGGCGCTGGGGTCCGGACCAGATCGCTGACCGCCTGACCAGTCTCGAAGTGGTGCCGAACTGGCTCGGGGATGGTGACCGGTTCTGGTACCGATTCCGCACCGGCGCCGGAACGTCGTATTGGCTCGTGGACCCCCTGCTTGGAACCAGGGTGCCGCTCTTCGATCACCCAGCGCTGGCTCGGGCGCTGGGTGATCTGTCGGGAGCAACAGTCGACGCCGCAAACCTTGGGCTCCAGGATCTGGAGGTCGAGGCAGAAGGGGCCCGCCTGAGGTTCACTGTGGCGGAGCGACGCTACGAGTTTGGGACTCGAACCAACGAGCTGAAAGCCGTCGACGTGCCGCAGAACCGGGAGGTCCCGGACTGGTGCACGGAGTCGCCGGACGGATCTCGATGTGTGTTCAGCCGGGGCAATAACCTCTTCCTGTTGTCACTCGACGGGGCAGGCGAGTCCGAAGTCCAGCTCACCCGGGACGGAGAGCCGGGTTGGGCATGGGGTGACCCCTGGAAGGTGGTCGACCCAACGGACCTCGAACCTCGACAGGTGGCTGGCGTGTGGTCACCGGATTCAAAGCGAGTCGCCATGCAACGGGCCGACTCTCGGATGGTGGCGGACTACTGGATCGTGAACCACCTCGACGAGCCGAGGCCGTCCCTGACCACCGTCAAGCTTCCGCTCCCCGGGGAGGTTGTTCCCCAGTGGCAGGTGTGGGTGGTGGACGTGGAATCTGCCGAAACGACTCGGGTGGAGACCGCGCGGTGGCCGGGCCAGACCATGGAGGAGTTTTTCATCGATCCGCTGTGGTGGAGTCACGACTCAGCAACGCTCTACTTTTTTCGGCGCAGCAGGGACCAGCGAATGCTCGACCTCCTTGCCGCCGATCCCCTGACCGGATCGAGCCGGGTGCTGGTGGAGGAGCGGCTCGACGGCATGGTCTACGCCCACCCCATGGTCGAGCTGGAGGGTGGGGGATTTCTGTGGTGGGGGATTCGCGACGGGTGGGGCCACTACTCCCTCCATGGGCCGGATGGATCCGCCGTGCGGCAGCTCACCAGCGGATCTTTCAATGTCGAGGACGTTGTGGCCGTGGGTGGCCCTGATCAGGCTGTATTCCTGTCAGCCAACGGCCGGGAAAAGGGTCGCAACCCCTACTACCAGCACCTCTATCGAGTCGAACTGGACGGGACCTCGTTGCGGCTGCTGACTCCGGAGGATGCCGATCACAAGGTGACGATGTCGTCAACCAAAACCGTTTTCGTCGATAATTTCTCTCGCATGGATATGCCGACGAAATCTGTGCTGCGGGACGCCAACGGGAAGCTCCTGATGGAGTTGGAGACCGCCGATGCGAGCGGTCTCATGGAGGACGGCTGGCGTCCGCCCGAGCTGTTTTCGGCGAAATCGGCCGACGGAACCACCGACCAGTGGGGTGTGATGTGGAAGCCATTCGACTTTGACCCGTCCAGGAGGTACCCCATCGTGACCCGGGTCTATCCGGGCAGGATGGAGGAGTTCATCCCCAGGAGATTTCAGCCGATCAACGCGGAAACCGCCCTCGCCCAGCTGGGGTGCATTGTCGTACGTTTTGGCAATCGGGGAGGCACACGGCTGCGAGGCCTCGCCTATCGCGAGTTTGCCCGCGAAGAATTCCGCGACTACGGATTGGCCGACAAACGGGCGGTGATCGAGGAGCTGGCCGATCGGTTCGACTTCATCGACGTCGATCGCGTTGGAATCTTCGGGGGATCATCGGGCGGGTTCATGACCGTGTCCGCCATGCTGGTCCACCCCGAATTTTTCAAGGTCGGGGTGGCCATGACGGGCCCACATGATCCCTACGCGCAGTCCGCCGAGTGGGTCGAGCGATACGCCGGCGTGGAGCGGATCGTGGGAGAGAACGGAAGTGAAAGCTGGAAGCCGGCCGAGGTGCCATCGAATCTCGAGATTGCAGCCAACCTCGAGGGACGCCTGCTGATGATCTACGGCAGTCAGGACGATGTGGTGCCGCTTTCACACCTGCTTCGCATGTCCCACGCCCTGATCCAGGCCAACCGGCGGTTCGACATGTTCGTCATGCCGGGCACCGGGCACGGGCTGTCTCCGTGGCAATACACCTACGGGCTGGTGTGGACCTACTTTGCGGAGCACCTGATCGGCGACCTCCGCCCCGGCGTCGAGGTCGTTCCGGAGCCGCAGTCGGCGGGCCCATAGGGCGCGAGCAACCGTCGACGTTAGGTTCATCCGGCAAAGCGTGTGGTTGGGGTTCTTCCGTTCCCGTTCCCGACTGTCAGGGGCGGCGACAGTGATCAGCGGCAGCGACCAGCGACCGGGGCAGGATCAGGAGACAGCGGGCAGCGACCGGGGCAGAGGCAGCGATCAGATATGCAGCGGCCGCATGGTCCCCTCCGGGTCGTTCTATGGGACGGGGACGAATAGCTGCCTGGGAGGCCGTTGTCAAGGGACGCTCCGCTGCCGGCCTTGAGTCCGGCAACCCTTTGACAACGGCCTCCCTGGCAGCTTGTTGAAGGGCATGAACGACCCGGAGGTGACCATGTCCAAAGCCGTCAGCAACACCAATCTCGTGGCCTACACCAAAGCCCTCGAAGCAGCAGGCATAGCCATCAAGCTGGTCTGTCGAGTGCCGGCTCCGCTGAAGTCCATCGCCGATCAGCTGATCCGGTCGGCCAGCTCGGTCCCTGCCAACCTGGCGGAAGGGCACGGCCGAAACGGAAGAGATCGCCAGCACCACTGGCGGATCGCCTACGCCTCGGCCAAGGAGGTCGACAGTCACCTGCGACTGCTCTCAGCAGCTGGTGCCGTCAACCGAGTCGGCGCGGAGAAGGCCCTGGGGACCTTTGATCAGGTTCGTGCGATGACGTGGCGCCTTCTCAATCCCGTGTAGCCGGTACCCTTCCCGCGCTGACGCCGTCGCCGTCACCTGACGCCGCCACCGGCCCCCGTCGCTGTCAGCTGAAGCTGCCACTGTTCGCTGTCATCCACCACCTCACGGAATTCCGGATGAGCCCAAAGTTAAGAGTTGAAAGTTGGAGCTGAATCGCGAGGCCACCGCCATGTTGGGTGGGCGGGCGGAATTTTCAATTTTCAATTTGGAATTTGCAATTTCTCGGTCGCGTGGGCGGGAACTTCCAACCTTCAACTGGGGCCGGAGGAAGGGGGTCACGTCGTCGTTTCAAGGGTGGCCTTCTGTTAGGATCACCCCATCGCAGGTTTCCGCGATTGGCGGACGGGGGAGGGGTCGCATGAGGAAGCTCATCTTTGGTGTTGTCGCGGTGGTCTTTTCCGGGGTGACGTGGGCCGGACCGGCCCAGGCACCCAGGCAGCTGATCCCCGCTGCCGCCTCGACTCCGGGCGTCGCGGGCGCTCATTGGCGAACCGATTTGGTGATCCACAATCCCTCCGATGTGGCTGCCGAGATTGTCATCGAGCTCATTCCCACCGGCTTTTTGGGAGGCTTGGACAATCCAAGGTGGGCGGTGCTTCCCGACCTCCTGGAACCGGACCGAACAGTGATAATCACCGATGTTCTCGGCGAGCTTTTCCCGGGTGATGCCACCGGGGCGCTGGTGGTGGCTGCCCGCCACCCGACGGCGGGACCGGTGCCCATCGTGGTCGGCTCGCGCACCTGGACACCCGCACCGGGCGGTGGTGGCACTTTCGGCCAGGGCATCAGCGGTATTCCGTGGCGCGGCGGTGATTTGATGACTCCGGAGAGGGTCCTGCCCGACATCGAGTCGTCGGACAACTTCCGAACCAATCTGGGACTCGTCAACCCGACCTGGAACCTTGTTCAGACCTTTGCCGTTGAAATCCTCGACCCTTCCGGCGAATCCGTGGGGGTTGCCCACTACAGCCTGAATCCGAGGGCCCACGTCCAGATCAACGACCTCCTCCGCGGTATGGATCTGCAGGGTTCGGGTTACGCCGCGGTGGTGAGACTGGTGAGCTGGTGGTCCATCACCCCGGGCGCCGGCGACTGGCCGTCGCCGAACTCCGAGGTCGACTTTGCAGCGTACGCCTCCAAGGTGGACAACCACACCAACGATCCGTCATACATCGGCGCCCAGACCCGGGTGGAGAGGTGGGGCCAGCCGCGGCACCGAGTGATTCCAGCTGCGGCCAGCACACCGGGGGTCGGCGACACCTACTGGACGACCGATCTCGCGGTTCACTTCCCCGGCCCCGAGTCCTACCGTTTGGTGATCGCCGAGCTCATCCCGACGGGAGGGGAGGGCGTGGGTGAGGAGTTGCCGGAACGGGTGCTCTTCAGGCTGGATCGAGGAGAAACGCTCTCCATCCGGGACGTTCTGGGCGAGGAGTTCCCCAACCATGAGCTGGCCGGACTGGTCCTCCAAACCCTCGCCAGTTCCGACGGAGTGGGTGACCTTCACGTGACCTCCAGGACATGGACGTCAAACGCGGCGAGCGGCGGAACCATGGGCCAGGGCATCCCGAGCTACTCGAGATCCGAAACCTCCGACCCGGTGGTGATCACCGGACTCGAAGCCACGGATGCCTTTCGCAGCAACCTGGGACTCGTCAATCTGTCCCTGAACATCCGCAACACCTTCGAGGTGGAAATTCTCGACTCGGCAGGCCAGCGCGCCGGCACCCTGACCTACACTCTCGAGCCCTGGTCCCATCTTCAGATCAATCGGATTCTGGGTGAGCTCGATCTGGTGGGCGCAGGCTACACTGCTGTGGTCCGCCTGGTGGACTGGGAGAATCTGTACTACCACATCTCCGAGTCCTGGAACCCGATTTTCCTGACCTACGGGTCCAAGGTTGATGGGGTGACCGGCGATCCGACCTACCTCGAGGGGGTCCCCCTGGTCCCACCCGACCCGGGCGATGGCGGTGACTGGTTCGACTTCTCCTGGGATGAGCCGTGGTACCGCTGTCCGGACGAACCGATCGACGAGGGCGCCACTGTGGTGAGGGCCTTCGATCGAAACTACCACTGGTTCGGGGCGGAAAACCATCGTTCCATCGTTCAGGAGGTAGATTTCCCTGCCGCAGAGGATTGGAATCAGGTCGGCCTCCGCTTTCACCTCGAGTGCCCGGAAAACGGGCTCTGCGACCACTGGGATCGCACCGGCAGTCTGCAACTGGTGCTCAACCCGGAGGACCCGCAGGAGGACTGGCAGTACCTGGAGATCATGCGGCACATCACGCCCTATCGGGTCGAGATGTGCCAGTACGTGGACGTCACCGCCCTGGCGCCGTTGCTCGCCGGCCGGCAGACCCTGGTGTCGTGGATCGATACCTGGGTGGGGCCCGGGCACTCCGATGGCGAAGGCTGGAGGGTGACCTTCGATTTCGTCTTCTATCCCGGCGAGCCGCGCACCCCGGACGAGGTGATCAATATCTGGGGTCGCCGCAACATCACACTCGGCTATCTCGATCCCGATCGCGACGTCGACTCTCAGATTGACCCGGTGGACGTGGTGATAGCGTCTGATGCGGTCCGGGTGGAGGCGCGGCTGATCACCACCGGGCACGCCTTTGGCAACACCGACAACTGCGCCGAGTTCTGCGTCCTGCGTCAGGACCTTTTCGTGAACGGGGAGCGGTCCTCGGTGGTGCCCTGGCGCACAGACTGCGAATACAACCCGGTGTTGGGCCAACAGGGCACGTGGACCTACGATCGCAATGGATGGTGTCCGGGTGCCATCACCGTCGGCCAGACCATTGACATCACCGACCTGGTGGAGCCAGGCGGAACCAACACCATCGATTTCGACATTCGGACCTTCGACGGCGGAGAATATGAAAACACCGACCCTGCCGACTACGACCCCTTGGAGTGGATCTCCCTCCAACTGTACGTTTACCGGTAGTTCCTGCCTTTTTGTAGGGCAGAGGAGCAGAGGAGCAGAGGAACATTGAACCGCACTCGCCGGCCCCGGGGGCAAGTTCTTAGTTCTTAATTCTCAGTTCTTAGTTACATACGCTTTTCGGTTGTTCGAGATGTCGAGTGCCTTCCGGATTGGGCGTGGGTCGGAGGAAACTCAAAACTAAGAACTCAAAACTAAGAACTGAACGGTGCCCGGGTTGCGGTGCCGACCTGAATCGGTTTTCCGAATTCCGATTTCCGAATTCCGAATTCTTCCGCCTGTTGCTCCGCACGAAATTTCGAACGACCCCTTGGTCCTAGGGCACCGTCACCGTCCAAGCGTTGGTGTCGCCGGACTCGAAGCCGTCCGAAAATGGCATGAACGTCACTGTGGTGAACGACCACGCGTTCGAAGCGGTGCCGACACCGCAGAAATTCTCAGCGGCCAGGCGCCACGAGTACTTCGTGCCCTCTCCGAGATCGGCTGCCGGGGTGAAGGTCGTCCCCAGGACTCCGGTTTCGGAAATTTCCGGGCTGCCGAAGGCCGGGTCGTCGTCCACCTCGAGGGTGTAGCTGTCCGCGCCGACGATGGCGGTCCATTCAAAGACCGGCCGCAACGGCTGGTCGGGTGCTCCGTTAGTCGGAGAGGTTGGGGATGGCGGCAGCGGGGTCGTGACCAGTTCCAGCGCCACCTCCACAACGTGGCCCGTGCTTCCGTCGGCGACTCCGCCGACGGTAATGGTGAAATCCCCTGCCGCTCCGGCGGTGTTGCCGATGGTCAGAGTGCTCGCTCCGGGGGGCGTCACCGGGTTGGTCGAGAAGGTCGCGGTCGAGCCCGGCGGGTTCCCGCTCGCCGACAGGGTCACATTATTTGAAAAACCGCCGACGGAGCCAACCTGGACAGTGAAGCTCGCATCGCTTCCCGCACAGACCGTTGTGGAGTCGGGCGTTGCGGCGAGGGTGAAGTCCGCGCTGGCGGCCTCACAGGTCTGCACGTAGAGATCGTCGATATACCAGCCCTCGCGGCCCACCGACGAATCCGTGCCCATGCGGAATCGGAAACGGGCGGTCTGTCCGGCCCAGGTGTCGAGTTCGACCACCGACTTGAGCCAGTCCTGCGGGTCACCGCACCAGCCGGACAGTCCGTCGAGGCCTGTCACCGGACCGTCGTACGGATCGGTCTGCATGATCGTGGTCGGCAGGTAGGTCCAGTTCGATCCGCCGTCGGTGGAGATTTCGAGGATGCCGCCGTCCCAGCAACCGCCGCTCTTGTCTTCCATTTCCTGCCAGTTCCAGAACTGAAGCGTGAGCGGCGTTTCCGTGGGAAGGACAACATCAGGTGATTCGAGTCGTTGGTCGCTTGGATCGGGCACGTCGGTGGCGTGGAACGAGAGCAGGCCGCCGTGAACCCTGGTGCCTGACAGGGTCCAGGTGTCGCCGGTTCCGCTGTGGGACCAGCCCGGTGCTCCGGATTCGAAGTCCTCTGAGAAGTGGATCACCGTCGTCGTGCCCAGCCCGCAGTCGCCAGGCAGAGCCTCCGTGGTGAACGAGGAAATCGGTGACGGGGCGCCGGCACCGCACGCGTTCTCGGCCGTGATTCGCCAGTAGAAGACGGTGTTGGACATCAGGTCGCTGGTCGGGGTGAAGGTGGTGTCGGTCAGGCCGCTCTCGGCCAGTTCCGGGCTGCCGAACGTCGGGTCGTCGTCCACCTCCAGGGTGTAGCTGACGGCCTCGGCCGCCGCCGCCCACTGGAACGTGGGTCGCAGCGGTTGGTCGGGGGCACCATCAGCAGGGGTGATCAGTGTGGCCGATCCTGGAACAACATCGAACAGGTCCAAACCGAGCTCGATGTCGTGCCCGGGACTGTCGACGGCGACGCCCGATACCGTGACCGTATAGCTGCCGGCCGTCGCCCCGGCGGTGTTGCCGACGGTCAACTGGCTTTGTCCCGGCGGGACCACCGGGTTGGTGGAAAAGGCGGTTGTGGTTCCCGCCGGGTGACCGGTTGCCGACAGGGTCACCGGGTTGGTGAAGCTGGATACCGATCCGATGGCGAGGTCGTAATGGGCGTCGGTCCCTGCGCAGATGGCCTGGGTGGTGGGCGCGCTGCCGAGATAGAAATCCGGGGTGCCGCATTCGTCGAACTTGAAGGAGCCGATGCGAAGCCGCCATCCGACGCTGCTGGTCGATGGTACGTACTCGTTGACGTACCAGAAGGTGCAGTCGTCGAGGGGGTCGATGTTCATCGAGGTGTAGTCGCCCCAGCGCTGGCTGCCGGTTTGAGAGCCAGTGCCGTCGACGATGGAGGCCTCGCCCTGCGACATGGTGCCGAGGGGGTCACCCGCCAGGCGGCCGGTGTACCAGACACTCGGGTAGGTGCCCGTGCCGTCCGAGGCGCTGTAGCCGAGGGCCATATTGCCGGCCTCGTCCATGGCGATGCTGCCCATCCAGCGGTGGATGCCGTCCGTGACACCGGGGGCGTAGGTGCTCTCCTGGTGGATGACCGGGGTGCCGTTGGGGTCCCGGATCTCCCACCAGCGCATGCCGGCAATGCCTCCCGAGGCCTCCACCGACTGGTTGGTGACCAGCGACTCGTGGGTGCCGAAATTCCGATAGGCCAGCCGGTGCATGGGTCGCTGCCGGTACGAGAGAATATCCAGCTTGTTGGAAGTGTCCGGCTGCGGAATGCAGCTTCGACCCGAGCAGGGGTCGAACTGGGTGTCGTAGGGTGCGATCGAGAGGGTGTCGGTGAGGGTGAAGGTCGAATTGGCTGGGGTGGTGAAGTCGGCCTGGAACTTCCACAGGGTGAGGGCGTCCTGCGGCGCGCCGTACTGGCCGCCGTTGTCCATGGCACCGACAAAATAGTTGGGGCTTCCTGTTGGCGGGAGGATGTTGCCGTCGAGGTCCGAGGGGAGCAACCCGTCACCCACGTTGTACGGTGTCGCCCCTGGCGGCATCAAGAAGGAGATCACCTGGGGGTTGGGATCGCCGGCGATCATCTGGGCGCGGTTGACGGCGTAGGCTCCCACCCCCACGAAGGGGCCGAAGAGGCCATCGAACTCGCGGGTGCTGATGTAGTAGGCGTCCGACCACACGCCGTACTTCGGGTAGTCGGGGAAGTAGCTGCCGGTGCTCACCGCATAGCGATAGTAGGTTCCTGTGGGATCGGGGCCCGTGGAGATGGCCAGGCAATTGTAGTAATTCGGACCCGAGGCCGTGAACTGGGTCAGGATCCAGCGATCGGCGAGCTGGTCGTAGAGCACGATGGGGTCGCCGTCGTTGTCCGACTGGCAGTCGCCCCCGAATCCGCTCCACAGGGTGTTGTTGGCAGCCGGTCCGTAGAGCAGGGTGCCGTTCTTGTCGTAGACCGCGAAATAGAGATTGCTCATGGCCACATAGTGGTTGGGTCCCACGTCGCCCACCGGATCGGGCGGAGACACCCCTGCGAGGTTGCCGGGCCCGTCAAAACTGTTGGATGGCGGCGGAATCGCCTCGGTTGCCGCCCAGCCCTGGACAACAGGGTCGGTGTCCTGAGGGCCGGGTTCGCGGGCGAGCCCACTCTCCGGATCGACCATCAGGCGACCGCCCTTGGTGATCGGGCCCGGCGGGATCGACCGCAGGGGCGGAGAAACATCCGCCTTCACCACCGGCCGAATACCGCGATAGGTTCCGGAGATCGTTTGCTCCTGGGCGCTCGGCGCCGATGCCGCGGCCACGAGGCCGACGGTGACAAGGATCAAGACCAACAGGTTTTTTCGCATCGTGGGGCTCCTCCACTGGACCTTGATGATGCTGTGGCGCCTGAGGGAGTCAACCAGCTCAAGACGCTCACCGGGAGCATACTACCTTCAACACCTCAGTCAGTAACGCCGGAACCTCTGCGATTGTACGCAAAACCCTCTGCTGCCTTGACCGATTCAGGCTGAGCGTTCGATCAGCGTCT
This sequence comes from uncultured Holophagae bacterium, assembly GCA_963801995.1. Taxonomy (GTDB): domain Bacteria; phylum Acidobacteriota; class Thermoanaerobaculia; order Thermoanaerobaculales; family Sulfomarinibacteraceae; genus FEB-10. Next base: position 88,737 of record CAWDGW010000001.1, read on the forward strand.
CCAGATAACGGGAGCCAAGTTGGCCACTGGCGAGGGTTCGCTTCACAGGAGGCAGCTTGAGGATGGCTCCGAGAATGGCGGCCAGGGCGCGGTGGCTGATGAGGGCGTGATTGTCGAAGATCAGGTGCTGGAGCGTTCCTCGCTCGACGGCCATGAGCACGGTGCGGTGGACGGAGTCCACCGGGGAGATCACCCTCGTGTCGCGAACCGCCAGGGACAGATTCTCCTCCGGACAGGCCGGGACACACACACCGCAGCCCAGGCAGATTTCGGTGTCGAGCCTGGCGACTTTTCGTTTCGGCTTGGCGGGGTCGTTGGCAGACACCAGAGTCATGGCTTCCACCGGGCAAGCGGCAACGCACTTGCCACAGCCGGTGCAGTCCCCGTCGCCCATTTCGGGAAGGAAGTTGGTGGTGTGGACCGGCTTGAGATGACCGAAGCGTCGCGCCGCGATCATCGCCTCGCAGCAGCAGCTGCAACAGTTGCAGATGAAGTTCACCCTTCGCTGCACGTTCTCACCGAACTGAACCAGGCCGCGATCGCGCGCTTCATCGAGCAGGTCCAGGCACTCGGTGGCGTCCACGGCGCGGGCGTGACCGTGGCGGGTCAGGGAGGCAGCGGTGGAGTTGAAAGTCATGCAGATGTCCATGGGCGCGTCGCAGACCCGGTCCATGTGCTCCATCTTGTGGCGGCAGAAACAGCGGCCGATGCCGATGGTGGTGGCGCTCCGAACAATGTGGCTGGCCCGCTCGGAGTCGAGCACCTGAAGCGCATCGTTAACGGCCAGCGAGGGTTCGGAAACGAACACCCGTCCGAGTTGGGTTTCGCCCTCGGTGAACAGCGCCCTGATGAACTCCTCCTCGACGTTCAAATACTCGTAGAAGAGTTCGGCCAACAGCTTCTGATCGATGTCGTTCCGCACTCTCATCATGGAGAACTCGAAGAAGCCGGCCATGGGTGGCGGAAGCACGTATGACGTACCCTCGTCACTCTCGATGTCAACCAGCACCGCCCGGCTCGCCAGCTCGTCGAGGGTTTTCTGGGCCTCGGCGAGCGGCATGCGCCAGATACGAGCCGCCCTCTGGGCGTTGAATGGCCTGATGGGAAGCTGCGCCACCAGTTCAGCCTCCCGCTCGGAAAAGAGCATCTCCAGAATCTGGAACAACCGCTCCGAGGGTGGGGCCCCTTGAGGGAATCGATTCAACCGGCTGACGAGGTCCTGGTAAGCCTGCCGAGAGGTCAGGTGGGCCATGGTTCTATTTTGGCATGCCCCCCTCGTCCCCACTCCCGACTGGCCACAAGCCACGCTACCATACGAGGACCGCCTCTCGGCGGAGGAGGAGGGTGCGATGGAGTTTCGAAGGGAACGGTGGTTGGTGTGGGTCGTGGTCACGGCGGTCGCAGGTGTGCTCATGGCCGCGGTTCCGTGCGGGGCACAGGACTGGGAGAACCCGGAGCTCGAGGAGTACATCCGGAGCCACTTCACCAAACACGAGTACCGGATTCCCACCAGGGATGGAGTCAGGCTGTACACGGCGGTCTACACCCCCATCGACACCTCGGTCAGCTACCCGTTCATGATGATCCGCACGCCCTACGGCTGCCATCCCTACGGTGCCGACCGCTACCCGAAGTGGTTTGGACCCACCGTCGATTTCGCCCGGGAGGGGTACATATTCGTCTGTCAGGACGTCCGTGGCCGCTATATGTCCGAGGGCGATTTCGTCAACATGCGGCCACATGTGGCCAACAAGCAGGGTCCGCGGGACGTGGACGAGTCCACCGACGCCTACGACACCATCGAATGGCTGCTCGCCAACGTGGAGGGTCACAACGGTCGTGTCGGTCAGTGGGGCAACTCCTACCCCGGCTTCTACTGCTCCGCCAGCATGATCGACAGCCACCCCGCCCTCAAGGCGGTGTCTCCGAACGCTCCTATCGCGGACTGGTTCTGGGACGACATGCACCACCACGGGGCATTCACCGTGGCTCTGTCCTTTCCGTTCTTTGCCAGCTTCGGTCTGCCGCGACCTGAACCGACCACCGAGAAGAACGAGCGTTTCGATTTCAAGACCGCCGATGCTTACCAGTTCTTCCTCGATCTGGGCCCCGTGGGGAAGGTGGAGGACGAGCTGCTCACGGGCACCGTGGCCTTCTGGACCGAGATGGGTCAGCATCCCAATTACGACCAGTTCTGGCAGTCTCGCAACATCCTGCCCCATCTGAAGAACATCTCTGCGGCGGTGCTGACCGTGGGCGGTCTTTTCGATGCGGAGGACCTCTACGGTCCCTTCCACACCTACCAGTCGATCGAGGATCATAATCCGGGGATTTTCAATATGTTGGTCATGGGACCGTGGAGCCACGGTGCCTGGCTGTACCGAGATGGCCAGGAACTTGGCCCGGCCGATTTTGGTTTTCCCACTGCCGAGGTCTTCCGTGAGCGGGTGATGATTCCGTTCTTCAGACACCACTTGAAAGGGGAGGGAACCCTCGATCTGCCCGAGGCGTGGATCTTCGAGACCGGCGCCAACCGCTGGCGGGAGTTCGACAGTTGGCCGCCGGCCGGGGTCGAACAACGGACCTTCTATTTGACCGACGGGGGTGGCCTGTCAGCCGAAAAGGCCGCCGATTCCGATCCGGCCTTCGACGAGTTCTTGAGTGATCCGGCCAACCCGGTGCCCTACACCCCGGCCATCACCACCCGCTGGCACTCCGAGTACATGGTGGAGGACCAGCGATTCGCCTCCCGGCGCCCCGATGTACTGGCCTTCCATTCGGAACCCTTGGAGCAGGATCTCACTCTGGCCGGGCCGATCACGGCGCGGCTGTGGGTCTCCACCACCGGCAGTGACGCCGACTGGGTGGTCAAGCTGATCGACGAGTTCCCTGGACGGTTGCCGGGCTATGAGCCCCCCAAGGGGTGGGGCGAACCCGAGGAGGAGGATCTGGGTGGGACCCAGCGGATGGTGCGCTCGGAGGTCATCCGCGGCCGGTTTCGCAACTCCTACGAGCACCCGGAGCCCTTCGTCCCCGGTGAGGTCACCCTGGTGGAGCTGCCGCTGCAGGGAGTCCTCCACACCTTTAAACGGGGTCACCGGATCATGATCCAGGTGCAGTCGAGCCTGTTCCCGCTCTTCGACCGGAACCCGCAGAAGTACGTCCCCAACATCTTCGAGGCCGAAGCCGAGGACTACATCAAGGCGACTCATCGCGTGTGGCGGTCGGCCGAGTATCCTTCCGCGATCGAGGTCGGGGTCCTTCCGACCCTCGCTCCGGTCGTTCGTCCGTAGGATTGGGGCTGCAGGCACGTCGCCGTCTTCAATCTTGAATCTTCAATCAACCCGCAGGGCCATCTCCAAGGTACGCCCTATTGCCCGAGGATCGGGGCCAGGACTTCCTCCGCCACGTAACTGCTGAGCTTGGCCGCTCCCACGGCGTTGAGGTGGCTGAAGTCCATGAAGTCGTCCTCGGTGAGCTGAACGACGCCCCTGTCCAGGTCGACAAAGTCGACGTGCTCGGATGTGATGACCTCCTCGATGAAGCGAGAGTATTCCAGCGCCACTCGCGGCGGGTAGGCCAGTCGGCGGTACTCGGCGGTCACCGGTGGGTTGACGATGATCATTCGGATGCCCCTGTCCCGCGCGAGGCGGCAGCTGCTGAGGAGTCCGGCCTCGGGAGCCCCACCGATGCAAAACCGGCTCATGTATCGGAATCGGACTTCAGAACGCATTCTGTAGAACTTCTCGCGACGGGCCTTCGCCGACAGATCGGACAACCGCGGCAAGGGCTCGCGGGAGGATACGGCGATCCGGCCCCGCCCTTTCGCCAGGCGATTCAGCCTCCAACGTTGTTCGTCCGGGAGCACCACGTGGCGCGCGGAGAGTGCGAGGTTGGCAAACCCGCGAAAGGCGCCGTGGGCCGCGCCGTTCCACTGGCTGCCGGTCGCCATCCAGGGGACCGCACGCATCAGATCGGAGAGCGAGCAATAGTAGCGGAGGGCCTTCGGGATGTTGCCGTTGTTCGCGTTGAGCGAACTGGGTGAGGCCCCGAAAACCACCACTCGCGGGCTTCCGTTTGACGCCACCACATCCGAGAAGACCACGGAGTTGGCGAAGCAGCTGACCCCCAGCTGGCAGACAGAGTAGCTGGTGGTCGGCCTGCCGAGGTCGGCGGTCAAGCTGCGGTCGATGAGCTCAGGGTCGAGACCGCGCAGGATCTGGGAGGTGCCGATAATCAACACGTCGGGCGTCACGTTTTCCTTTTGATAGACGTACACGTTGAGGCTGCGGTCGTTGACGCCGGGCATCCAGTACTTGAGGCGGAAAGCCTGGGCGAGCCCGTCGGCGAGCCCGACCATCACCAGGAACCCGGCGATCCTCAGCATCCAACGGTACGAAGGTCTCATGGCCCTTTCCTCAGAACTGGAAGTAGAAATAGGGCTGTGCGGAGCCCATGACGATGGCGATGAGCGCGATCACCAGCGCGGCGATCGCACCCTGGGTCAGTGGGTGCAGATTGGAGAACCCAACCTCGAGCCGTGCCTTCAACCACTCGGGGACGAAGTGGATCACGGCTGCGAGCCCGAGCACCAACGCGGCTCCGGTGTTCACCCCGGGCCCGATCCCGTGGATCTTCACCGCGGACCACATTTCACCGATCGTCGCCAGGTCCGGTGAGCGGAAGATCAGGGAGCCGAAAAGCGTCAGATGGAAGACGAAGGCGATCCGGGCGAGGTGGCCGACCGACGACATCTCTGCATCCGAATCGTCGGATCGGGGGTGGAGATGCTGAACGACGTGACGCCTGATGATCGCCAGGCTGAGCAGCACCCCGTGGTAGCAGCCCCACAGCACGAAGGGCCAGGCCGCGCCATGCCAGAGACCCGCCAGGGCCATCGTGAGAGTGATGTTGAAGCAGACTCTCGCCAGGCCGCACCGTGATCCCCCGAGCGGGAAGAACACGTAGTCGCGGAACCAGGCGCCCATGGTGATGTGCCACCGACGCCAGTAGTCCGAGATGCTGGTCGCCTTGTAGGGCGATCTGAAGTTGATGGGGAACTCGTATCCCAGCAGCCGGCCGGTGCCGATGGCGATGTCCGAGTACCCCGAGAAATCGTTGTAGACCTGGAATTTGAAGCCGTAGATGCCGGCTGCGAGCGCCAGCAGCCCGAAGCCCGCCGGATCGGCAAAGGCGGGATCCACGAGATAGACCGCCAGGATGTCTCCGATCAGGACCTTCTTGATGAGCCCCTTGAGGATCAGGTAGATCCCGGTGCCGGTCTGGCGCTCGGTGGCCCCGGGTTTTTGGTCGAGCTGTGGGAGAAATTCCCGGGCCCGGACGATCGGACCCGCCACCAACTGGGGAAAGAACCCCACGAACAACGCGAACTCCATGAGGCTCTTGCGCGGCTCGAGCTGTCCGCGGTAGATGTCGATGGTGTAGCTCATGGACTGGAATGTGTAGAACGAGATCCCCACCGGGAGGATCACGTTGAGCGCCGGAACCGAGGGATGCAGGCCGAAGAGCTGGGCAAGGGCGATGAAGTTCTCGACGAAGAAGCCGTAGTATTTGAAGATCGAGAGCAGGCCCAGATTGCCGACGATGCTGACGGTGAGCAGGATCTTCTTGTGACGGGGTTTTTGGCTGCGGTGGATTCCGGCGCCAAGGACGAAGTCGAGCGCCGTCGAAAACAGGATCAACCCGAGGTACTTCACGTTCCAGGCGGCGTAAAACACCCATGAGGCGATCAGCAGCATCGCCTCTCGGGCCTTCCGGTGGCGGATCAGTAACCCGGACAGCGCAAGCACCACCGCGAGGAAAACGCCGAACTGGGCGGAATGAAACAGCATGGAACCGCTTCATTATCCTCTAGTTTTCAGACCGAGCGAGGACAGCCCGGGTGATAGAAAGGGCCGAGCGAAACGCTCGGCCCTTGGTCGTGGTGACGCTCAACGCCTCTTATCCGTCTCGCTCGGCCAGCAGTTCCATGGACCGCTTGGGATTGATCAATCTCACCGTGCGGTCTCCGGTCTGGTGTTCGTCGCAACCGGCCTCGATCAATTCCCGCAGGTCGGCAGGTGTCAGGGACGGATCCACCGCCAGCAGCTTGGCCGCCAGGTTGGACACGTTGGGCGACGACATGGAGGTGCCGCTGAACGCCAGCCGATCGCCGCCGGGCACGTAGCTCTCCACCTGGAAACCGCTGGCGTAGACGTCCACCTTGCCGAAGCTGGTGAACGACGTCTCGTCGCCGGCCTGGTCCACCGCACCGACCGACAGGATGTTCGGAAGATCGAAGGAGCTGGGCAGGAACTCCTCGAACTCGTTGTCCGAGTCGGAATTTCCAGCCGAGGTGATGAACAGGATTTCGGGCGCTTCGGCGAAGGCGTCGTAGAGGGCGTCGCGGCTGATGTCGAAGATCTTCCGCGCCAGAGCCTTTCGCTCCTCGGGCGTGTCACCGATGTTGTTCATCTCGAGGCCGGCCTCGACGCCGGATACGTTGCCGCCCCAGCTCATGTTGACGACGCGCACATTGTTGGCCTTCAGGTAGTCCACCACCTCGGTGTAGAGGGCGGCATCCCGATAGGCCATCGCGATGGTGGGCGGGTCCGGGACCATTTTGTGGTCGAAGGTCATGCGAACCGCCATCAATCGAATATTCGGGTTGTCCTCCGAGGCGATTCCAGCCACGTGGGTGCCGTGAGCGAGGTGATCGTAGGCGTTTACCTCTTCGAGGAAGGGACGCACCTCCTCCGGCTGCAGAGAACCAATGACCTGCTTGAACTCCGTGGCCTCCTTGGAGTCGATGTTGGCCTGCATGTCGAGCATTCCCTTGACGTGGTTCTGCAGGGTCTGGCGGTCCATGGTTGTTTCCACCATGGGGCGCAGCAGATCCTTGGTTTGGTCCGCTCCCAGGGTGTAGGCGATGCCGTTGACGTCGTCGACATAGCCGTTGTCGTCATCGTCGATGCCGTTGTCCGGGATCTCCTCGGCGTTTGTCCACATCTGGCCGAGCGGAACGAAGATGTCGGTGTCCACTCCGGAGTCCCAGATGGCCACCACCGGCTCGCCCTTGGCATCGTCGGGCGTGGTCACCGAGCGGGCCTGCCAGATGTCGGCTTTCACGGTGGCGTTGGCAGCCAGAAAGTCGGCATAAACTTTGGCAGCGCGTTCCCGGTAGGGGAGGATGGCGGTCAGGTTGACGTGGGCCCCAAGCAGCATGGTGGCGACATCCTTGCTCATTTCGCCGTTGGAGGCGTCGAGCATGGGCTGCACGGTGGATTCAATCTGACCGATCACGAGATTCCTGCTGACGATCTCCATCGATGCCTTGCTTTGCTTGACGTTGTCCTGAACCACGTCGTAGGGCCACTCGGTGACGATCTCCTCGAGCTCGGATTCGAAGGTGGCTCCGAAGTCTTCGTTTCCGGACCTCTTGGCGGCAATCCATGCGGACGTGGTGGTTCCCATCATCAATCTGGAAGCTTCCTTGTCCTCGAGTCCGCGCTGCTTCTCCAACAAAGCCAGGGCGTCGTCGTAGCGGCCCTCGATGAAGGCAATGATCCGCAGGTCACCGTAGAAACCCTGGAGGGTGGTCCTGTCCGGGATCTCGTAGGCAGCGAGATCGGCCTCCAGATCCTTCCTGACCTGGGCGGCCAGCGCTTTCGTCGCGGCCACGTCGTCCAGCAACTCCACCGCCGTGGTGCTGATGGTGTAGGTGTGGCGCGGCAGGTCATCCGCCTTTTCGATGACGATTTTGTCTCCGGCGAGGGCGGGCGCCGACGCGACGACCAAGGCGACGATCAGCAGTCCGAACAATGAGATTCGTGACATTCTGTCTCCCTTCGAATCCGGGTTCTTCCCGGGAATCCTCGACCTCTGTATATAACGGGATCGCCGGTCGTTGGGTTTCGCTCGTCACCGGCGGCTGTTCAGTCTACTCGAACCCATCTCGACCGTAGGAGATTCCGGCAACCAATCACCCAGTCAAAAGTCGCAAGTCAAAAGTCAAAAGTCCAAAGTCACAAGTCCAGAACCCGTGACACGTGAGCCTCTTGCAAAACTGCCAACCCTGTCATTCTGAGCGAGCGAAGCGAGTCGAAGAATCCCCACCGTTTCAGAAGCGCGAACCTCGAAAAGCAAGGCGCACCTTGGTCTGTGGGGACCCTTCGACTCGGTCGTCGAACTCCCTCGCTCAGGGTGACAGGGTCGGGCGGCGTCGTTGTGCTTAGAATTTCGAATTTTGCAAGAGGCTCACGTGACACGACCTCCGACCACCCACAAAGTAGTTACGGGTTAAAATTTCCACCACATGGCGGCGCCGCCCTTACCTCAGACCTCAGACCTCAGACCTCAAACATCAAACCTCACACCTCATATCTCTTGCCTCGGCGATCCGCATGTCCCGACCCGACCCGGGAGAATACGAAGAGCATTTCGCGTGCGATTTGCCGGCAGCGTTCGTCGTAGGCTGCGAACTCGCGGTCGGTGCCGTCGAACGCCTTTGGGTCCTCGTAGGTGATCGCGAATCGTTCGCTGGCGCCGAGCACCAGCGGGCACGCCGCATCGGCCTGAGAACAGGTCATTACCGCAGCGAATTCTGCGGTGGGGTTGGGTGGTTGGTCGTAGACCTTCGAAAAAGCCTGGATGGGGTCGGCCTCGTGGCCGTACCTGACCTCGTAGATGGGATTCGCAGTGTTCGCGGCGGCCTTCACCTGGAAGCCCGCTCGCTCCATGGCCTCCACGGCCCGAGAGCTGAAGGCTGTGACCTCGGTGCCGCCCGAGTAGGTCTCGACTCCGGGAACGCCAAAGTAGGCGGCCGCCGTCTGGGCCCAAATCTGGGCCATGTGACTGCGTCGGGAGTTGTGGGTGCAGATGAAGATCAGGCGTGTGGGGAGGTGCCGGGCGGTGCGGCTCCGCACGAATTCCCCCAGTTTTTGGAGGGCATCATTGCGCTCTTGGGTAATTTGGTGGGCCTCTCCGATCAGCTCGACCACAGTTCGGTCGAGGGTCGGGTACAGGGGAGCTCTATCCTCGATCACGGTCGTTCTTTCCTCCACCGCCAGGGGAGACACCACGACCTCCCGAGGTCGTCACCGGCCCCTGTTCAACCCTCCCGACTCAGGGATTCGATCAGTCTTTAGCGGTGGAGATGATCGCGCGGATGGCGACCACGAGCACCGCCGACCCCAGGAACGCCAGAACATTGGCGACCATCTCGGTGGCGAACTCGCCCACCATGGGAATGGTCTGCAGCGCCGAGGCGGACAGAATCAACCCGATGGCGGACAGGAGGAAGGTGTTCGTCTCCTTGCTGGTCACGTTCAGGAAACCCACCACCAGCCCGAGCAGTGCGAGGACCGCGAAGGTCCACGACTGATGCTGAATGAATGTTGCCAGCAGAGCCAGAATGAACCCCACGATGAACGCGTACTTCCCAACGTTTTCCATAGACTCCTCCTTCTTGAGAGTGCCCCTGATCTTTCACTGTTCCGACCGATTTCACCACTCGAATATAGCAGGCTCGGCGCGATTCGCGGGGGGATTGCCCGTCAATCGATGACCTGGGACCAGGCGGAGACGTTCCCCGACTCGAAGCCGTCCGAAAACACACTGACCCCGAGGCAGGCCTCCAGGCTGAGACCGCCGACCCAGAACTCGGTGGGGCGCTCGTCGTTGTTCTCGGCCCGAAAGTTCAACGTGACGGTGGACCCGGCCCAGGGCGTGAGATCGAGGTTGTCGTATGGGAGCTTGGTGGAGGACATCCAGTTGGTCTCCGGGAGCTGGTCCCAACGCTGATCCAACACTGCGACCGTCAGCACGAAGATCTTGACCTCCACGTTGAGGTTGTCGTAGCCGTGACCCATGAATCCCTCGTCGGTGTTCATGTACCACCGCCCGGTGAGGTTGGCGGTGGCCGCGCCCTCCGGAATGGTCACCTCGGTCCACGCCTGATGCACCTCCGAGTTGGTTCCCCCGAGGGCGAGGCAGTAGGGACCCAGCCCCGGAATGGTGCCGGGGCAGGCCTCGCGGTGGGCGCCGTCCAGGGTCCAGCCCCAGGTGTTTTCGGCGAAGTGGCCGTTGAAGATGAGCTCGGAGCAGGTGCCCTCCGCGATCTGCCGCGGGGTGACCGAGGAAACGACGCCGTAGCTCTGCGGTCCTTCCGGCAGGTCGGCGCACACCCAGCGCTCCCAGGTGCCGGGCTCGGGATCGGTCACCACCACCTGCTCCTGGTTGTCCACCTCGTTGACGCCGGTGGTGGCCGCAGCCATGGGGTCCGCTGGGTCTAGAATCCACGGGTTGTGGATGTCCCCTTGGGGGCTTTCCAGGTACAGGATAAGGTCGTTGACAGGGGGAAAAGCGGAGTAGGCGGCTGCGGGCACGTCGTCCCAGGCGATGGTGACCTTGAGCTCCGAGCTTCTCGGAGGGACCTCGATCTCCTCGGATTGGCACTGGTCGTGAACCGCGGTCTGGGTCTCCCATCGGGACCACCCGGGCGTGTCGCCCCGGAGCAGGTCCACCAGGGCGGGGGCGTTCACCTGACCATAACCGAAGATGTAGTCAGGCCCGTCCACCCCCTGGTCGCGGGCGGTGTGAACGATCATGGCCCTGACCAGCGCCGGCAGGGGCCGGTCCTGGGGCCCGCCAAAGCCCAGGTCCCGCCACTCCTCCTGGAACAGGCTCAGGATGCCGGACACCACGGGAGCGGACATCGAGGTCCCGCATTTGAGACCGTAACTCGAGTCCGTGCCGGAGGTGGAGGAATAGATGCCGCTCTCCAGGACGCGGTCGGACTCGCAGCCCGGAGCGGTCACGATCGGTTTCAGTCGGCCGTCGTCGCATGGCCCCCAGCTGGAAAACTCGGTCATGGCGCCGCCGTCCGAGTGGGTCGCCCCCACCTGGATCGAGTTCTTGGCGCAGGCTGGCGGCGCGGTGGTGAGGAAGTTCGAACCGCATCGACCTCTGAAGAGAGAGGGGTAGTCGGCGCCGGTTCGCTCGTTGCCGTTGGCCCAGACCATGAGCACCGGCCCGTCGATCAGCGGGTTGTCGCCACGGGCGATGCCGTCGATGAGCTCGGAGCCGAGACCGTACCCTCCTTCGAAATCGCAAGGGTACCCGTTCTTGGCTGTGTTGCTGCCGATGGAGTTGTTGGCCAGGTCCGCCTGGTGGTCGTTGCGGGCCGTCTGGTAGTCCTCCTCGATATCGCCGACGTCAGCCCAGAACATGAGAGATCCCGGGAAATCGACGCCTGCGCTGAGGACGATGGCGTCCGGGGCCATCCCCAGCGCCCGGCCGTCGTCGCTGCCGCTGCCGTCCCCGGCTGCGGTTCCGGCAACGTGGGTCGAGTGGGCGGATAAGAATGAATCGTCGATGAGTATGACACGATCCAGCAACCCGTCCGTGAAGGTCTCGTGGGTCTCTCGGACCGTCCCACCGTCGAAGACGAACAGGTTGGTACCGGCGCCACTCAACAGGTAGGGAGGTTCGTGCACAGTGTCCACACCGGTGGCGGCACGCGCGCCGTCATTGGTGTGGGTCAGCGGTGGCGGGACCTCCTCGACCCACACCACCTCCTCCTCGGCGGCCAGGGTCGCCACCGAGGACTGCTGGATCAACACCGTCAGGCCGTGCAGTCCGTGAACCGGATTGGCGGCCGTGCCGCCGTGCTCGGCGGCGAGCTGTGCGCCCCGTTCGAGGGCCACGTCCCGGTGAAGCTGCGCGAAGATAGCGACCCAGCCGGGTCGCTCGGGATCCCGGGCCCAGGGGGCCCAGTCACCGGCCACCACCCGCGGGTGGAGCTTGAGGTTCCCACTCCAGGGCTGGATCCACGTGACGTCGTGGCGGGCGACGAATTCATCCACTCCCGAGGCCGGCAGCGAGACCACCCACGCCCGCTCGGGCAGGTAGGCTCCGAAGCCGACACCGTCCGCCTCGAGCGCCCGCCGCTGATCCGCGTCCGGGATCTCCAAGAGCTGAATGAGCACGTGGGCCCGCTCCAGACCTCGAGCCGCGAGGCCGTTGGCGTGGGCCACGGTGCTTCGAGTCGCCTCCGCCAGCCGCTCCGTGCTTGGCACGATGTCCCCGGAGAGGTGCCGGATCGGAGGCCCTTCAGCAGCCTCGGCCGGCGACGACATCAGAGGTATTTGAACCAGCGCCAGCAGACCCGCCAACGCGAGAACGGAGCCGGAGCGGAATCCCGTCCGTAGCATGAGCAATCTCCCAAAGCGTCACATGCAGTGGCGTTTTGAGAATTATAGACCGGGCAGCCTCTTTCTTATTGGCAAGAGGCGATTCCGCGAACACAGAAGCGTGGATTCCTATAGGCTATAGGGCGACGATGACTTCCAACGCCGACCAAACCGTCGATTGTCCCCACCGCGTCGAGTGCGGCGCCTGCTCGTTGTTGCGCCAACCCTATGCGGCTCAGCTCGAGAGCAAACGGCGATGGCTCATGGACGCGCTCGACACGAAGGTGCGCTTCGACCACAAACAGATCCTCCCGACCCTGCCGTCGCCGGAGGTAGAGGCCTACCGGAACCGGGCCAAGATGACGATTTCCACCGATATCGAAGGCCGATCCGTCCTCGGCTACTTCCAACGGGGCAGCCGCGAGGTCGTGGACGCCCTGGACTGCGGCGTGCTGGTTCCGGAGTTGCTCGAAACCACCCGCCGCCTTCGCCGTCTGCTGAACAGCGCCACCCGGTTTCCGTTTGCGCTGCGCCACATCGACCTGCGGTGCGGCAGCGACCCCACGCGGCAGCTCCTCACCCTGGTGGTCAACACCGAAACCATGCCCCGCCTCCCCGTCGACGCCATCGCCGAAGCCTGCCCACAGGTCGCAGGCATCGGAGTCAACGTCAACCCCAAGGGAGGCCCCCAGGTCATCAAGGGGCGCATCGAACCCCTGTTCGGCGTGCGCGAGGTCTACATGGAATCGGCCGGCCTATCGCTACGGGTCTCGCCAGGTTCCTTCTTCCAGGTCAATCTCGCCCTGCTTCCAGAGATCCACTCGCGGATGGCGGCCTTCCTCGACGGTGGCAACCTCCTCCTGGACCTCTATGCCGGGGTCGGCACCCACGGCCTCGCCCTGCGCCACCGCTTTCGCCGGGTCCTCTGTGTGGAGGGGGTGAGGTCTTCGGTGGCGGATGGTCGGGCGTCCATCAAGACGGGACGAGTGGACAACGTCGAGATTCTCGCCAACCCGATCCACCGCACCATCCGCCGGCTGCGCTCGGAGAGGCCAACGGCCGTGATCCTCAATCCCTCCGCGGTGGGCGCTGACCCGCCCGCTCTCGAGGCGATCACCGCCTCACCGGCGAGATCCGTGGCCTATCTCTCCTGCAATCCCACCACCCTTGCCCGCGACCTGGCGGTGCTCATCCGGGGCGGCTTCGAACTGGTCACGGCCCAGGGCGTCGACATGATGCCCCAGACCCGCCAGGTCGAAGCCCTGGCCCTCCTCCGCCGCAAGCCGCAAGCCGCAAGCCGAAGGCCGAATCCCTCATAGCCCTTCCAGTTTCTCCTCGATCGCCTCCCGAACCAAGGCGGTGCTTCGACCCACCATCTCCCAGAGCGCCTGCTTGTCATGGTTCTGGTTCACCGTGGCCGCGATGGTCAGGTCCAGCTCGGGCACGTAGTCGGCGACGGTGCCCCAGAATCCCGAATGGCGGTAGATGGTCAGCCCGTCGACCTCCATGACCCACACGCCCATTCGATACATGCCCGGCGGCTGACCCACATCTCTGCGACCGCAGCGAACACCCGGTGAGATATGCGGGTCAGGACTCTCCCGTGTCCAGCGGGTCGAGGACTCCCTGCAACTGGCACTCTTTGAGGACCGAGTCAGCGATGACATCCACCAGGAGATTCATGATCCGAGCCAGGGTGAATCCGAAGAGGAAACCGCCGAGGCCCGCTTCCATGAATCCCAGCGCGGCGCCGGACCACGACACCTCGAATCCCAGCAGATAGTGACCGAGCAGCGACAGGGTGGGGCCCAGGGGTTGTCCACCGCGAATTAGCAGCACCGCTGTTGCCAGAAACACGACAGCGCCCGAAACCAGCCCGACCGCTGCTCCCAGAGCCACGGCGTCATAGTGCGCGAAGACGGCCGCCAGCGCGTCACGGAAATCAGGCGCGCTGGTGGTGGGACGAGGAACAGCTCGGTCGAAGGTTTCCTGGCCCGCCCCGGTCGTCTCCTCCAGATAGGCCTCGTCCACGCTCACCGCCCACAAATCGTGCTCGGCGCCGGCGATGTTCCGTGCCGCGAAAATACCGGTCAGCATGGAGTGGTCCTGATTGTTGTACCGGTGCTGGCCGTTACGACCCACGAGCTGGAGGTTGGTGATGTGGGAGAGGTACGCCCGGGCTGTTTCGAGAGCTCTCCCATACGCTCGGTCGTACACCGGGTAGGCCTTTGGAACGCGGACCACGGCGTGATCGATGACCTCCCGGGCGTGGATCAGATCGAGAGTTTCGAGCTCTCGAATCCCGAGGTCGAGGAGTTCCTCGTCGCTGCGGACCCAGAGCTCATCTCCCTCCTGAACGAAGTACTCGAGCCCGAGTGAGGTCAGCGCCTGATCGGGCACCATTTCGGGGCTCCAGTTTTTGAAGTTCTGCACTCTCCCAACCTTGACCCTCGGTGAGTGGATGTAGATCCAGTTATCGGGGAACACGTCGTGGCGGTCGACCACCAGGACCACTGTCAGAAAATCTCGAAAGCGGAGCATGCCGGCGGCATCGAGGACATCTCGGGGTGGCGGTGGATCGAGCGCGTACAACAACGAGGGGATGGGCATGCTCGAAATCACGTTCGTCGTGTCCATGGTCTCAGTTCGACCCTCGCGCACGAAATCGACGGCCTCGGTCCGCCCGTTGCGGTGTCGAATACGGACAACCCTGGCTTCAGTCAGGGTGTTGACTCCCAGCTCCGTGCATCGTTCCCGGCACCGCTCCCACATCATTCCCGGCCCCAACCTCGGGTAGTGGAACCGGTCGATGAGCGTCGATACCGCCTCACGGCCACCGGTGCCGCGGCCGATCAGGGCATTCCGGATGGCCGCCGTGAGATCCATATTCTTGATGCGCTGAGCAGCCCAATCGGAGCTGATCTGGTCGCAGGGGATGCCCCAGACCTTCTCGGTATAGCTCTTGAAAAAAACCTCGAACAGCCTCTGTCCGAAACGGTTGACGACCCACTCTTCGAAGTTGTGCTCCTCGCCCCTTCGCCTTGCCCGGGCGCGAGCGTAGCTGAAGACAATTCTGGTCGCCTCTATCGGCCCAAGCTTGCGCAGGGCCTCCACCGGGCGCAACGGATAGCTGAAGAACTTGCCGTCATAGTAGATTCGCGACATTCGCGGCCGCTCGAGCAGATCATCTCCGAGCAGCTCGCTCCACAGGTCGCTGATCGCTGGGACCTTGGTGAAGTATCGATGCCCGCCGATGTCGAACCGGTAGCCGTTGTGGCTCACCGTCCGCGACAGCCCGCCGACGACCTTGTCCTTTTCGAAGACAATGGCAGGAAGCTCGAGCCGGCCCAGCTCATGAGCCGCGGTCAGGCCGGCCGGTCCGGCCCCGATGATGATGGTTGGGTGGCTCACGAGATCGGGGTTTCCGTCGCCCCTGTTGGCGTCATGATGATCGCGGCGTCGCGTTGTTTCTGGACAGCGCGATCGTGTTGTAGGTCCAGGCGATGGCTGCGCCGATCAGGCCGCCCACCACGGCGCCGTATGCCAGACCCAAAAAGGCACCGACCCACGTGACCGAGTATCCCGGCAGGTAGTTGCCGAGGAGCTTGAGGTGCTGCCCCACGTTCTTTCCGCCGCGAACCAGCAGCCAGGCCGTGGCGATGAACAGACCCACCCCACCTGTCATCCCGAAGGTCACCGCCATCACAGCGGCCCGCAACCTGGCGACCGCCCGTCGCAGGATCAGATCTTCGCGGCTGTCCAGTGAACTTCGAGCCAAACCACCTCCGGTCGAATCCATCATTCCTGCCGACTCTAGCCGGACTTCTCACACGGTGTCCATAGCAAGGACTGTTTACAATAGCTGGAGCGAAGGAAGCCGCCTGTCGACCGATGTCCGCGGAGTGCAACCAGGCAAGCAATTCGAGGTCCCACAGCCCAGTTGCGACCCACCGTCGGAGCCGTAACCGAAGAGGGGAAAGCCAGTGAAAAATGGAGGCTAGGCCGTACCAGACATGGCGAGATCGCGAGCCTCTCGACTTCGACTTTCATGGCGTCGGCCTGCGGGTTTCGTGCAACGATCCTGCGGTCAGCACTCAAGTCGCTGAGGATTTTGCCTATTTCCGCGTCGAGGAAAAGCCTCAAAGCGAGTGTGGGATCGCTCCCGATTTCACGATCACCGGCGTCTTGGGCATTCCAGCCTACGATGATGTTCCGCCGCTCAAGGCCAGCATGTACACCCCCCGGAACATCTGCTATTCGCAGGGACACATCACGTACATCGACTATTTCGGCCGGGCCCTGGCGCGGTACGACCGCGGTCGCGGCACCCTCGACGTGCAGAGCGATGACCCTCAGATGCTGCGCGAAGTGATTTTCCTTTCCACCCTCTCCCGAATGGGGGAGGCCCTGGAAAGGCACCGCATGCATCGCGTGCACTCCCTGGCCATTGAGTCCGGTGGCGAGGCGGCGCTGTTCGCGCTGCCGTCGGGCGGCGGGAAGACGTCGTTGGCCATGGAGTTTCTGCGCAGTGATCTTGGCTATCGCATTCTTTCTGAAGACAGCCCGCTGGTGAATTCCTCGGGAGAGGTGCTTCCTTTCCCTCTCCGATTCGGTATCAAAGGCGAGCGTCCGGAAGGGTTTGCGGATCGACACATCACCCTGGTGGACCGCATGGAGTTCGACCCCAAGTACCTGATTTCACTCGACGCGTTCGACGGCCGCATCGCCACCGGCCCTGCCCGGCCGAGATTCCTGTTCATCGGCCATCGCACGCTCGGGACAGCGTGCGCGATCCGTCGCGCGGGCTTCATGGTCGGCCTTCGTTGTCTGATGCGCGAGATGGTGGTTGGAGTGGGTCTCTATCAGGGCGTCGAGTTCCTCTTCCGGTCCTCGGCTCGGGAGGTCGTGGGAAAGACCGGGCTCTTCGTGTCGCGCCTGAGGCGAGCCCTGTCGCTGCTGCGTCGTTGTGAGATCTACACCGTCGAGCTCGGGCGCGACCGACACCGGAATGCGGCCGACCTGGTCGCCTTCCTGACGTCGCAGCGATTCGGCACTCGCTTTGGTGCGCCTGGCCCGTAGATTCTCGGTCGTTGACCCGGAAGCTCGCACTTCCGGCCACACAAAAAGTCGTATTGTGATTTGTGGCGCCCGATTCCACCCGATTCTATTCGAGGTAGCCCAGGGCGTTCAGCTGACTGCGCAGCTCTTCATCGATGTCCACCTCTTCCTTTTCGGCTGTGCCTTCTTCCAGTATTGCCAGCCACTGTTCGAGGCTCTGTTGCAGTGCGGGTAAGTCAGGCGGCTCGGGATTCCCTTTGTTTCTTGGCTCCAGGTTATGGCGTTCGTCTGGATCGGTCGCGAGGTCGAAGAGCATCCGTTTTTCGGACCCAAGGTGCCAAATGAGTTTCATGTGGTCGTCGATCACTGCCCGAGAGGGATTCCAGTCGGTTTCACTGAATACCATCGGCGTTTCGTCCCCAGCCGAGGTCCTGGCACTCAGAACGCTGCGGCCGGAGATTGTCTCCGGCGCGGGTATTCCGAGGATATCGAGAATCGTCGGATAAAGGTCGATGAGACCTACCGCGTTCTCCTCAACCGAGCCGGCGCCTTTGTTTTCAGGGAACTTGATGATCAAGGGCACGTGGATCAGTTCATTGAAAAGAGACCCCCCGTGACCAATGGTCTTACGCTCCATGAACTCCTCACCGTGGTCTGATGTGAGGACGATCAGCGCGTCGTCGTACAGGCCAAGGTCCTTGAGTTTTTCGAGCAGGCGCCCGACGTGGAGGTCGGTGAAGGCGATCTCCGAGTCGTACAGCGCTCGCACCTGGTCCAGGTCGGCCTCGGTTAATGACGATGCCATGTCTCGAAGTTCCACATAATCCATTCCGGATTTGACCGGGCCGGCGTAGATCGGGTCGCCAAACCGAAAATCTTCGTGTTCTATATAGGCGTAGTGCGGGTCAAAATAGTGGGTCATCAGAAAAAAGAGCTTTTCGTGGTGGGCGTCCAGGAGCGCCGATGCGGTGTCGGTCACGCCGGGAGAACAGATGCCCGCGTGTCCCAAGATGTTGCTTTCGTCAAAGAGGTCAAATCCCTGGTCGAAGTTCCATTTCGAACCCAGAAAATAGTGGCTCACCACCGCGCCTGTGGCGTATCCGTGCTCACGCAGCACTTCCGGCAAAACGGAAAATCGATCGGGCAATGGGTTTGGCGCCTCGGTGATACCAATGGTGGTTGGGTAGTTGGACGAAAGTAATGAACCCACCGATGGAGTGGTCCAGGGCGCTTGACTGTACGCATTCATGAAACGAACACCGTCGTCGGCGAGCCTGTCGATGTTCGGCGAAAGCGGTCGCCAGTATCCGTAACAACTCAAATGGTCGACGCGCAGGGTGTCGATCACGATGAGGACCACATTGACAGGTTTGCGCTGACTCGGGGTTCCCGTACATCCAATATTGAAAAGAGCGCAACTCGCCAGTGCGAGGATAAGACCATGGGTGCGGCTTTGACATCGACGTCTCATTGGACCAATCGACCCGGATGGTAGCACGCTGGAATGGAGATGAACCCGGTTGTCATGGCGGCCAAGCACATTGACACCTCCGGGTCGTTCAAAGGAAGGAATAGCCGGTGGGCAGCCATCGCCATCAATCTCGTCATCTGGGTTCCCGCTCCTCTGAAGTCGATCGCCGATCAGGTGATCCAATCGGCAAGCTCGGTCCCGGCCAACATCGCTGAAGGCCACGGCCGGTTCGGACGGGACCGATCGAACATCGCCGAACGTGGGGTTTTGCAGGACGCTCCGCTCTAAGCTATACGGTTTTGGGCCTTGGGTTTTGAGCCTTGAGCCTTGGGACTCGATTCCCGGCCATTCCGGCGAGGTTTCTGGACCGTCGACAGGCAGGCGTGCCGGTCGGTAATTCGGGCTGGTTCCGCCGAGGCGGTACGCGCAGAGCAACTTGTTTGATTTCCCTGCGCCCTTGACAGGCGGGGGTTCGTGACATACTGTATATACCGTATATGAACAGTAGCGCACTTCCACTGCTTCTGCACCTGGTCCCCGGAGACCCTGAGCCGCTGCGCGAGCAGATCGCGCGCCAGCTCCGCGGTCGCATCGTCCGCGGCGAGCTGTCGGCGGGAGAGCCCTTGCCTGGTCACCGCCAACTGGCGCGTCAATACCGAATCGCACCATCCACGGTGGAGACCGCCTACGAGCTCCTCGTTGCCGATGGGCTGCTCACGGGCGAGCCCGCAGACGCCGTCACGGTGGCAGAACTCCGCCCCGAGCGCCGGCGCGACATGGTGGAGCGTCTGCAGCTCGAGAAGCTGGTGGCGCTGGAGCTCGGGCGGCGCGAGCTGGAGATGGCCCGGGACGTGCAGCGCCGTCTGCTGCCACCATCCGAGGTGGCCGGTCCCGGCTGGGAGGTGGCCGCCCGCTGTCTGCCGGCCCGGGTGGTGGCCGGCGACTTCTACGACATCCTCCGGCACCCTGACGGCAGTGTCGATGTGGTGGTGGCCGATGTGGCCGGGAAGGGTTTTGCGGCCAGCCTGATCATGGCGTCAGTGAAGGCGATGCTGCCGTTCGTGACTGCCGAGGGCGGGGTCGCCGAGTCTCTGGTCTACCTCAACCGTCGGCTCGCGGTCGAGCTGGGTCGCGGAGAGTTCGTTGCCCTGACTCTGGCGCGGTACCGTCCGTCCGAACGGCAGGTCGAGCTGGCCAACGCCGGTGCTCCGGATCCCTATCTGGTGCGGCCCGGTCAACCCCCGCAGCCCCTGTCGGTGCCGGGGCCTCGCTTGCCTTTGGGAGTCCGAGAGGAGGTCGCCTACGCATCGCGTACGACGGAGGTTTCCGCCGATGACCGTCTTCTCTTGCTCACCGACGGTCTGCCCGAGGCTCGCGACGCCGACGGGGAACCCCTGGGATACCAGGCCCTGGAGTCGATGCTTGGCCAAAACCCCTCGACCGGGTCGCCCTCTTCATGGCTGTCTGGGCTCTTCGACAGAGTCCAGCGGCGCACCGTCCGAGCACCGGAGGACGACTGGACCGCGGCATTGCTGGTGCCCCGTGACGCCGGAGAAACGCCGTGATCCTCAACCTGTCGGAACTCTCCGACGAGCCGCTCCACGCGCAGATCTCCCGTCAGATCCGGGCGAAGATCCTGTCGGCGGATCTGGCCGACAGCGACCCGTTACCTTCGATTCGCAGCATGGCCAAGGAGGCCAGGGTGAGCGTCATCACGGTGCAGCGGGCGTACGAAGATCTGGAGCGCGAGGGGCTGGTTCGGTCCCGGCGCGGCAAGGGGTTCTGGGTGGCCTCGATTCCCGAGAGAAGGAAACAGAAAATGGCTGAAGAGCGGTTCGCCGACGCACTGGAAAAACTGGTGGCACACGCCGCCGCCGATGGATTGAATGGGACCGACATGCGGCGCATCCTGGAAAAGCTGCTTGAGAAGGAAGCGCACAGATGAATGACAACCGGTCTGAGCCCAACGCCGCCGTCCGCCTGAGCGGGTTGGTCAAGCGATTCCCGGGGTTTGAGCTGGGTCCACTGGATCTGACCTTGGAGTCCGGCACCGTGCTCGCCCTGGTGGGACCCAACGGCGCCGGCAAGACGACCACCCTGAACTGTATGGCCGGTCTGATGGTGCCCGACGAGGGCGGTGCCGAGGTCTTCGGCTCTCCCGTCGGCCCGGCTCGACGGGACTACCGCCGAGACGTGGGCTATGTCGGCGAGGAGAACGGGTTCTTCCAGCGCTGGACCGCCGGCCGCAATCTGGACTACCTCGCCCAGTTTCTGCCGGGATGGTCGCGCGACCGCGCTCGCGGACTCGCCGAGAGGCTCGCGCTGCCCCTGGGCAAGCCGGTCAACAAGCTGTCGCGCGGCAACCGGACGAAGCTTGCCCTGGTGGCGGCCCTGGCACATGGGCCGCGCCTGCTGCTGCTGGACGAACCGACCTCCGGTTTGGACCCGGTGGTGCGGGCGGAGGTATTGGACGTCCTTTGGGAGATCACCGAGGACGGGGAGCACGCGGTGCTCTACTCCACTCACGTGCTGTCCGATATCAATCGTCTGGCCGACGAGCTGGTCTTCCTCCGCGATGGTCAGTTCGTGTTGCGAACCGGGCGGGACGAACTGAGCGAGCGGTGGCGGCGGGTGTCCTTCCGGCTGCAGGATGAGCGCGTCGCGCTCGACGGGGTCGTCGAACATCGCAGGGTTCGGGCCGAGCACCAGGTGATCACCCGAGATGCCGAGGCCACGCTGCAGCAGCTCACCGAATTGGGGGCCGAAGCGGTGGAGGTCGCGCGCATGAGCGTGGACGAGATCGCAGTCCAGATCCTCAAGGAGGGGCACCATGTGGCACGCGCTGAGAGCTGAGCTCCAATACTTCCAGCCGTGGCTGCTCGGCGGCCTGGGCATCGCCTTCTTTGTCTCCACGTTGTTGACCGTGCTGATGCTGCTCCCCTCCGTCGACTCTGATATGCCGAGCTTTTTGCCGGGGATGTTTCCGATCATCGCCGGTATGGTGGTGTCCTTTATCGCCCAGAGCTACCGATCCGAGGAACGGCGGGCCCGCCTGCTCCTGGCAGGACCCCTCACTCCCAGGGATCTTGCAGGGGTGATGGTGCTCTTGCCGGCGTGCCTGGTGGGGCTCGGAGCGATTGCCGGCGGGCTGTGGGTTGGCCTCACATCTTTGCTCACCGGGCCGCTCGAGCCCTCCACGTTGTCCAACCTCGGCATGTTCACCGCGCAGTTCTTGGCGTATGCGCAGATGGGACCGCTTGCCCAGGAGGCGACGGCGGCCCGTCGTCAGCAGCGCCGCCCGGCGGCCATTGTGGGTTGGACGGTCTTTGTGGGGTTGGTTCTTTTCCTGGTGGCATCGCAGTTTGTCCTCGGGTCGCTCTACGGACACCTGGGGCTGCTGATGACGGTGGTGACGGCCATGGTTGTCAGCGCAGCCCTGTACCCGGGCCGCACCGACTTCACCCGGTAACTACGCGTTGTCCTCCGGGGAGGCCGCTTTTACGCCTCGCAGCAGCCCGACCTCGCCGGCGATCCAGACGACGAGACGGCCAATGGGCGTCACCTCTGCCCGCACCTCTTTGACACGGTTGGCCAGCGCCACATCGTCGGTGATGATGCCGTCCACACCTCGGCTCATCATCACCCACATCTGGGCCGGGTCGTCGATGGTCCATGGATAGATCTTCAATCCGCGGTGGTGGGATCGTCGGATCATCGAAAGCGTGGTGGCCTTGCCGGTGAGGGCGAGAAAATCCACATCGAGCCGGGTGACATCCCCAATGGCGACGGCGTTGAGCAGACCGAAGGTCCAGTCGGGGCGCAGGGCGGAGGCCCTGATGACACCGTCGTAGTCGAGGGACATGATGACAACTTGGGAGGTCATGCCGGTCTGCTCCACCAGCTCGACGACCTTCCGCTCGAGATCGATGTCGTGCCCGTAGTACTTGAGCTCGATGAAGACCCCTACACGACCCTTGGCCAGCTCGAGGACCTGTCGCAGCGTCGGCACCCGCTGGTCGGAAAACTCGGGAGCGAAGAAACTGCCGATATCGAGACCGGCGAGATTCTCGGTGGTGGCTTTCCACACTTCGAGCCTGGCCCCGGCCGAGCGCATGAAATCGCGATCGTGGGCGACGATCACCGCGCCGTCGGCGTTCTCCTGGACGTCGAGTTCGAGCCAATCGGCGCCGTCGGTGATGGCGCGCCCGAAGGCCGCCATCGTGTTCTCGGGGGCGACTGCAGCACCCCCCCGGTGGGCGATGATCTCAGTGGGATCCTGCCAATCGGGATCGTGGACCGCGAAGGAGATTCCCACCCCCGCCGCCACCAGCGCCACAATACCCACCGCGAAGATCCGTTTCCCGGGCACCGTGAATGATGCACGGTCACCCAGGGTGCCGGGGGTGGAGATCTCCGGTCGGAGATGGCCCGGTCCTGCCATGGATCGGTAGACACGGACCACGAGGATCGGGAAGAGCACGGTGACGGCCACCGATACAGCCAGATTGGCTAGACCGCTGATGACGATGACCGCGCCGAGGCTGACGAGCAGCAAACCGAGATTCGAGCGGTCGATTGATATGGCGAAACCACCCATCCAACCAACCACGGTGGTGACGGCAGCCGAGAGTGCCGAAGCTGTCAGAATCCACCCAGTGAGCCACAGCGTCAACTTCCGACGATGTGCGCGAGTGGCTTTTTGACTGGCCTCGAGCGCTCGACGACCGCTCATCCCCTCGAACAGCACCATCGGCACCGACAGAATCCAGGCCGCGATCTTCGAGATGACGATGAACGCCAGAAGAGCCACGAGGAGCCCGACGGCGACCACCGCGGCCACGAACTCGGGGGGTTTCCTCGCCAGGTAATAATTGATGTCATGGGTGCGGATCAGCAACCAGTAGATCCCGCCGGCAGCGGCCAGAAACGGTACGGATATGGTCATCAGCCGCACCAGGGCCAAGCCCGCCAGTTCAACCAGGGCCATCGCCCGCCGGAAGCTGTAGGCGAAGGCGTCCAGCCAGGTCACCCGCCGGTCTTCAGTGGCGCCGAATCCGATGACCATCAGCTGGCCCGTCTCGGCGAAGAGAACTCCCACCGAGACCGCACCCACCACCACGAGGGCCGTCAACCCGAGGGGATGAAGCAGGAAGGAGACGATGGCCTCGTCGGTGACGACCCCGGTCGCCGTGCGCGACAGGAAGAGTTTGATCAACAGACCAACAGCGGGTGCGATCAGGATGACGGCCAGTATTCGCGCCAGCAGATCGGTGAGCACAAGCTGCGGCCAGGTGCGCCGGACATCGCGCAGTGCATCCTTCAGCATGGTCATTCCTCAGGACCGATCACTCGGTCGGACGGCTCTCGGCCACCTCGGCTGCGATCACCAGCGGATTGTCGTTCTCGTCCGGGGGGTCCAGCCGCCGCCCAGCGAGCGGTACATACCCACCATGCCTTGCAGGACCAGACCCTTGCTGTTTGCGTAATCGTCCTGCCTGTTGAGCAGGGAACGCTGGGTATCGAGGACGTTTTGGAAGTTGGTCAACCCAGCCCTGTACTGGGTCAACACCAGGTCCAGCGATCGTTGGGTGGCGTCCACGCTCTCGGCCAGCTTGTCGCGGCGCATGCGTTCCCGGCCGTAGGCCACCATGAAGTTCTGGACCTCCTCGAGGGCGAAGAGCACGCTCTGCTCATAGGCAACCAGGGCCTGCCGCGTCCGCGCCTCCTCGACCCGGATCTGGCTCCGTACCCGACCGCCGGTGAAGAGATTCCAACGTACCGGCACACCGATGCTCCAGGTCAGGGCGTCACCGCTGCCAAGGTCACCAAAACTCGTGGCCTGGAGCCCGATTAAACCGGTCAGACTGAAAGATGGATAGAGATCAGCCGTGGCCACACCGATCCGGGCGTGCTGTGATGCCAGGGTCCGCTCGGCGCCACGAATGTCGGGGCGCTGTCGCAGCAGCTCCGCGGGGAGGGCCATGGTCGAGGCACCCGGATCGTCGGGAATTCCCGTCGGGTTCCTGAGCACTTCGTGGATCGAACCCGGGGGCTGCCCAAGCAACACCGCGAGGCGATTGAGCGACGCCTCGAGCTGGATCTCCAGCTGCGGTATCAGAGCCTCGGTGTTCGCGAGGTTGGACTCGGCCTGGGTTACGTCCAAGTTGGAAACAAGACCGACTCTGAAACGGTCACTGGTCAGCTTGAGGGTTTCGTTCTGTGCCTTCACGTTGGCGTGCGCCAACTCGATTCGCTCCTGGAAGGTGCGGACCTGGATGTAGTTCGCCGCCACTTCAGCATAGAGCGTCACCAAGACGTCGCGGTAGTCCTCGAGCGAGACCTCGACGGCGGCGTCGGCCGACTCCACCGATCGCCGAATCCGTCCCCAAAGGTCGATTTCCCAACCGGCCACCGCCGAAACATCGTAAAGGTCCTGGGCGGAAAAGCTCTCGCCCTCGGGAAGAGCATCACCCAGGATTCCGACGTCACTCGGTTCGGACCGGGCTGCGGAAGCATCGAGGGCCACGTCGGGTTTGCGCTGGCTGGCCACCACGCCGCGCAGGGCGCGGGCCTCCTGCAGGCGGTAGACTGCGGCCTCGAGCTCGAGATTGTCCTCCGCGGCCCGGGCAATGAGATCATCCAGCACGGGATCGTTGAAGACAGTCCACCAGGTCTGGAGCGGCGCGTCTCCCTCCACGATCCCTGTGGTCGCGGCCTCGTACCATGCATCCGGCACGGTCTTTTCGGGCTCCTCGTAATTGGGCCCCACGGTGATACAGCCGGCCACGAAGACGATGGCGCCGAGGGCCACAATCGGCCATCCCACACGGCGCACTCTGTTGGTCATGATCGGGCGTCTCATGGTGTCACCGCCTCGCTCCCCTGGGAAGGCGGGTTTGGTTCCGGTTCCTTCTTACTGCTCATTCTTCCGCTCATCGTTTGCACGACGTAGTAGAGATAGGGCGTGATGATGAGCCCTCCGACAGTGGCCAGCAACATGCCGCCGAATACCGCGGTTCCCAGCGACACCCGGCTGGCAGCTCCCGCGCCCGTTGCCACCACCAGCGGCATGACGCCCAGGATGAAGCTGAACGCCGTCATCAGGATCGCCCGGAAACGCAGACGGGCCGCATCCACGCCCGAGTCGAAGACTGACCTGCCCTCCTGATTCAGCTGATTGGCGAACTCCACGATCAGGATCGCGCTCTTGGCTGCGAGGCCGATCAGCAGCACAAGCCCGATCTGCATGTAGATGTTGTTGTCCATTCCGCGGATCAGGGTTGCGAGTGCGGCGCCGAGCACCGCGATCGGCACCGTCAACATGACGCCAAGAGGCAGGGACCAGCTCTCGTACTGGGCGGCCAGGAAGAGGTAGACGAAGACCAGGGCCAAGGCGAAGATGAACCCGGCCGCGCCACCTGCGGCGATCTGCTGGTAGGTGACACCGGTCCACTCGAAACCCATGGCCGGCGGCAGGGTGTTGTCGGCGATCGCCTGCATGGCCTCGACGGATTGGCCTGAGCTGTAGCCCGCAGCCGCATCTCCGGTGATGGACGCGGAGTTATAGAGGTTGTAACGGCTCACGGTGGTCGGCCCCACGGTGTCGTTGACGGCGAGCAAGGTGGAAAGCGGGATCATCCGTCCGTTCAGGCTGCTGACCTCGAGCCGGTCGATGTCGCCGCGCTCGGTCCGGAACTGCTGGTCGGCCTGGACGTAGACTTTCCACACCCGACCGAAGAGGTTGAAGTCGTTGACGTAAGCCGAACCGAGGTTGGCCTGGAGGGTGTTGAACACCACATCCAACGGCACGGCGAGCCGTTTGGCCTTCTCGCGATCCACCTCCAGAAACAACTGCGGAACCCCGGCGCGGAAGGTGGTGTTCATCCCGGTCAACACCGGATGAGCCTGTCCCTGGTTCACCAGGTCCATGGCCACCTGCTGCAACATCTCGACACCGATACCGCCCCGATCCTGGAGCTCCATCTGGAAGCCGCCGGTGGTGCCCAGTCCCTGAATCGGCGGAGGGCGAACTGCGAACACGATGGCGCCTGAAATGCGGGAGAATTCGGCGTTGAGGCTGTCCACCACCGCCTGGATCTGGGTCTCGGGTGTGCTGCGCTCGTCCCAGTGCTTGAGCACGACCCACACGGCGCCGGCGTTGGGCGAAACCACGCCGTCGAGCACGTTGTAGCCGCCGATGACGATCGAGCCGCGAATGGCGTCATTGCCCGCCAAAATTTCGGACACCTGGTCCATGACCTCCTCGGTGCGACCCAGGGCGGCGGCGTCCGGCAGTTGGGCCCCCACAAGGAACCAGCCCTCGTCCTCGGAGGGCACGAAACCGGTGGGCAGGCTTGTCACACCGAACCATGTGGCCACCAGCAGGCCGACAAAAATCAGCGCCGTGAATGCGACCTTCCGCAACAACAACTTGACGATTCCGGTGTAGCCGCTGGTCGCCGATTCGAGGACCCGGTTGAAGAGCCCGAAGAACCCACGCTTGTGCTCCTTCGAAGGCCTCAGCAGCATGCCGCACAGCGCCGGGCTGAGGGTCAGGGCATTGAGGGACGAAAACAGAGTCGCCACGGAAATCGTAATGGCAAACGGTCGGTAGAGCCGACCCGAGATGCCCGGCATCACGATGGTGGGCACGAAGACCGCCAAAAGAACGAGGGTTGTGGCCACAACCGGCCCGGTGATCTCCACCATGGATTTGGCGGTGGCCTCCTTGGCGTCCAGGCCCTCGTTGTCAATGATCCGCATGGTGTTTTCCACCACCACGATGGCGTCGTCGACAACGATCCCAATCACCAGGATGAGCCCAAACATGGTCAGGCCGTTAATCGACAGACCGATTGCGAGCATGACCCCAAAGGTACCCAACAGCGACACCGGAATGGTGATGGCGGGAACCAGGGTGGTACGGAAATCCTGAAGAAAAACGTAGACCGTGAAGACAACCAGAAGAACGGCGATGAAGAGAGTGGTCACCACCTCCTTGATGGACTGGGTGATGTACTCGGTGGTGTCGTAGAGAATCCGGTACTCGAGGCCTTCGGGGAAGTCAGCTCCCAGCGAGTCCATCTGGGATTTGATGCCGTCAGCCACGGTCAGGGCGTTCGCCCCGGGCGCCGGGTAGATGGCAATCGCGATGGAGGGTGCTCCATCGAGCTGGGCGTACCACTTGTAGGACTGGGCTCCGAGCTCGACCCGGGCCACGTCCCGAACCCGCACCAGCTGACCCTGCTCGCCGCGCTTGACGATGATGTTCTCGAACTGCTCGACGGATTCGAGACGCCCGAGGGTGCTGATGGCATATTCGAAGGGCTGGTCCTTGGGCGCAGGCTGGCCGCCGATCTGACCCGCCGCCACCTGGACGTTTTGCTCCCTCAGGGCCTGGATCAGATCCATGGTTGTGAGGCCACGGGCGCGGAGCATGAGCGGATCCATCCAGATCCGCATGCCGAAGTCCTTGGCACCCATGACCTCCACCTTGGAGACGCCGTTGACGCGGGCAAGAACGTCCTTGATGCGGGTTGTCACGTAGTTGGAGATGTAGAGCTCGTCAAGGGTGCCGTCGGGCGACACCATGTTGATCATGAGGGTGATATTCGTGGCCTTTTTTTCCACCTTGACACCCTGGCGTTTCGTCTCCTCGGGCAGCATCGGTAAGGCCTCGTTGACCCGGTTCTGGGTGAGCACCGTTGCCATGTCCACGTCGGTGCCGACCTCGAAGGTGACCGTGATGTTGCAGCTGCCGTCGGCGGCCGACTTCGACGACATGTAGATCATGTTCTCCACACCGTTGATCTTCTCCTCGAGCGGTGCGGCCACGGTCTCGGCCACCACCGCGGCGCTGGCTCCCGGGTAGGACGTGGTCACAGCGACCGAAGGCGGCGTGATGTCCGGCATGCTCTCCACCGGCAGCAGCGGGATCGACAGCACGCCCACCAGCACGATGACGATGGAGATCACCGATGCAAAGATGGGGCGGTAGATGAAAAAGCGGCTGAGCACGGGTCACCGTCCCTGACGATCGGTCGATTTCGCGGTGCTCACGATGCGCCGTCCTGCTTGGGCGTCACCGGCATTCCCGGTCGCGCCCGCTGGAGGCCCACGGTGATGTATCTTTCGCCGGGTTCGAGACCCTCGACGATCAGACGGGTGTTGTCATCCTGCAGCGGTCCGGGCTCGATATACCTTCGCTCGACCACATCGCCGTCCCCCACGATCATCAGGTAGCGACCGCCGAGGTCGGTGCCGAGGGCGGTCTCCTCCACCAGCAGTGAGTTCGGGCGCTCCTCCCCGGGCAGGCGGACGGTCACGAAAAATCCCGGGAACACCTTGGAGTCAGGGTTCGGAAACACGCCGCGCGCCCGGATCGTGCCGGTGGCCGGGTCCACGGTGTTGTCGATCCAGTCCATGTATCCCTCGAGTTCGAGCCCCGTCTCCAGCACGAACATTGAAACGGGAATCTCACCCTCATCGAGGGCCGTCTTGGACTTGCCACCTCTCTCCTCGAGCATTCGGGCAACCAGCCGTTCGTTCATTTCAAAGTAGGCGTAGATCGGGTCGATCCTTCGAACAGTTGTCAACAAGGTCGATTCGCCAGCGCCTACTACATTTCCCCGGTCAACCATGCGTCTGCTGACCATGCCGTTGATGGGCGATTTCACTGTGGTGTAACCGTAATGAATCTCTGCGTTGGTGAGAGCGGCTTGGGCTTCCAACATGCCGGCCGACGCCTGGTCCCGTTCCGCCCGCGCCCGGGTCACCTCCTGCTGGCTGACGGCGTTGGTCTTGACCGCCTCCTCCAACCGATCCAAATCCGATTCGGCCCGCCGAAGGCCGGCCTCGGCCGATTTCAGGTTGGCCTCGGCACGGTCGAGCTGCGCCTTGTACGGGGCCTGCTCGATGGTGAACAGGACCTGTCCCTCTTTGACAAAGGAGGAGGGCTCGAAGGAGATCTTCTCCAGAAAGCCCTGGACCCTGGCTCGAATCTCCACCGACTCGATGGCCTCGGTGGTGCCGACGAAATCCCGGAAGAGTGTGACGTCGCGGACCTGGGGCGTCGACACCGTCACCTCCGGCGGCGTCGGTGCCGCCGTTTCAGGCTGCCCCTGGCATCCGAGGGTCAATCCCGCCACGACACTGGCGGCGGTCATCCGCCATCCCCATCCACGAACAGGTCCAAGATCCTTGATTTTCATGATCGCGTATTCTCCTCGATCCTCATCGCTGGAGTCAAAACCCCATTTGATATTCTGTGCTCAAAGCGCGATCCTAACACGCGCGCCCGCCCTGGGAACGGCAGGTGCTTTGATTCAAGCACACGAATTCGGTAGCACCAGGAACGCACCCGTCATTGAACATCTGGTCGCCTCGATGAAATTCCAGACCATTGTCTGGCTCTCTTGAGTAAGATATCTCCCGGCGGCGGGTCGATAACCGCGCGGTGCCCGTACAATACTGGGCAGGTGATCGCGGCCGTTCGGGACGCCGGTTATCAGGCCAGGGAGGTATGCATTGCCTGAGGGGCCCCCACACTTCACCAGCGAGGTCGTTTCCAGCGAGGAGGAGCCCCTCATCCTGGTGGACGAGGTCGATCGTGAGATCGGTCACCTCAGCAAGGGCGCGTGTCACGACGGAATGGGTGTGCTCCATCGTGCCTTTTCGCTCTTCATCTTCAACTCGACGGGTGAGCTCCTCCTGCAACAGCGCAGTGCTGACAAGCGATTGTGGCCGCTGTTCTGGTCCAACTCGTGCTGCAGCCACCCTCGCCGCGGCGAGACCATGGAGGTGGCGACCGAACGTCGGCTGGCCGAGGAACTGGGAATGGTGACCAGCGTTCATCATCTCTTTACGTTTCAGTATCAAGTACCCTACCGCGACCTCGGCTCCGAGAACGAGATGTGCCGGGTTTTCGCCGGGCTCAGCGACGAGCCACCACGGCCCAACCCCACCGAAATCGCGGATCTGCGGTGGATCACCGCAGAAACGCTCGATCGCGAACTCCAGGAGCAGCCCGAGATCTTCACCCCCTGGTTCCAGATGGAATGGCCGCGGGTGCGCGACGTATTCAGGAGAACATTGGATCTTCCGCTGCAGCAGACACCCGGTGAGATCAGCGGTCTAGAATTTGGCGATCCTTCGAGAAGAGCTATGTGGCCTCGCTGCCGGCGGACACCACCGAGGTGATCCTGGACATCGACTCGACCGATGACGAGACCCATGGCGCCCAACAGCTGTCCTTCTTCCATGGTTACTACGACCACTGGATGTACCATCCGCTGCTGGTGTTTGACGGCACCAGTGGTCAGCTGATCACGGCCAAGCTGCGGCCGGGCAACACCCATGCGAGTCGCGGTGCTGCGGTGACACTTGGCCGGCTCATCCGCCGCATCAAGCAGCGGTTTCCGTCGGTCCACATCTTGGTGCGAGGGGACTCGGGCTTTTGCGTGCCGCAGATCCTCGAGGTGCTCGAGAACCTCGACTCAACCTACGGTGATGTGGACTATCTCCTGGGCATCGCCAGGAACAAGGTCTTGGTCCGAAACACCGAAACCGCCATGGAGCAGGCCCGGGAGATGTACGAGGCATCCCGGCACATCGTGAAGCACTTCACCGACTTTCGGTACGCAGCGGGAAGCTGGAGTCACTCCCGGCTGGTGATCGCCAAGGCCGAGTACGGCGGTTTGGGACCCAATCCACGATTCGTGATCACGTCGCTCTCCGGCTTTCCACCGGAGCTCATCTACCGCGCCTACTGTGAACGCGGCCAGTGTGAAAACCTCATCAAGGACCTCAAGAACGCCCTGATGGCCGACCGGCTGTCATGCTCGGCCTTCAAGGCCAACTTCTTCCGACTCCTGCTCCACTGCGCAGCCTACCGGCTGATGCACGCGCTCAGGCTCCAGGCCGCCCACCACTCAGACGAGCTGGGCCGCGCCCAGTTCGACACCCTCCGGCTCAGAATCCTCAAGGTCGCAGCGCTGGTCAGACAGTCCATCCGAAGGATTCACGTCCGGCTTCCACACAGCTTCCCATTCGCCAGGGTCTATCGATTGATCTCCTCCGCCCTCGATCCACCCGCCATCCCGGCATAACACACGACCCTCGCAACACCCGACAATCCAGCAAACCGGCCCTAATCCCCACCCGGCGCCACCGGTGAGTAGCCACCGCCCATCGTCGCCGCTGTCCACTCGGTACAACAGACCGATCCCGAGATTGGCCCGCGCTACCGGCAGACCGAACTCGAAGCCGGCGTAGGTGCGACCTCCCTCGACCCAGCCGATGTCGCCCCAGGTTCGCAGCACGGTGAGCTTGTAGGCGGCGCCAATGAAGGCGGCCTTCATGAATGAGCCGCCGCGGTTGGTCTGGCCTGTCACCCGCGCCCAACCGAGGCTCAGCTTGCCGCCCCCGAGACCCGGTTCGAGCTCGGCGAAAACACCGCGAAAGTCGCAGGGGGTGGTGCAGTCGTAGCTTCGGGGTTGAGATGTGGCCATCACGGCGATGGATGCGGACACCACCTGCGGGTGCGTGACGTGCAGTCCGGGCAGGCCGAGAGCGAACCGGCGCCGATCTTCTTCTTCCTCGACAATATTCTCCATGACCTCGGCGCCGTTGACCCTCGAGCTTACGATCTCGACGCGATCGGCGATCTCGGGCGCCGCATCGCGCGACGGATCGCGTGTGGCGCAGACGGCCTCGATGCCGAACAGGTCCGGATCGTCGAGCTTGCCCTCGGTCACCAGCTCCGCCACCAGCTCGCCCACGAGCGAGCCCGTGTCCTGTTCGCGGTATTGGCGGCGCATGGCCACCACCTGTGGATCGTCCAGCCGGTCACAGTAGGTCTCGAGCACCGGTCTGACCTTGCGCCACCGGCGTTTGCCGTAGACCGGCGGCTGGTACGACTCGTCCCACCGCGGCGTCACGTAGTCCCGCAGGTCCACGGGTCTGGAGATCACCCAACCATACCCCTCGAGCTTCAGGATGGGGTCCTCGATGTCGCAAAGATCGCGGTAGAAGTAGATGCCGGCGTAGCTCGCCTCGAGGTCGGCGATCGACTGAACTCCCGAAGCCATTTTTCCGAGGATCAGGCGCTCTTCGAAGATCCCGCGGCGAACCGCACGGCGTTCCGCCTCTTCCGGTGTCTCGCCCTTTTTGAGCCCCCGCCCGTATTCGTTGTAGTAGGTCCAGCCCGACGACACCAGGTGCGCCAGCTTGTCGGTGCCGAATCGGACGCTCGCCACCTGGATGGTGGGCGTGTAGGGCATCCACGTCCCGGTATCGATCAAAGGGTGGTTTGAGTAGAGATTGATGCGCCGGTACTTTCGCTGCTCTTCACCGCCATTCGGGATCCGATCGACCCACTGCGAGTTCCACGCCCACACCTGGATCTCGTGCAGTAGCAGGAAGCGCATCCGCTTGCGGTAGGCGACGGCGATCTTGCGGCAACTCTCCGGCGGGCGATGATCGGGAAAGCTCGCAATCGCCCGTTCCAGCTCGAGGTTGAACCTGGCGTTGACCGCGTCGGTGGAATCAGCGATCGGCCGCCCCCAGGCATAGTACTGGTCGGTCTCGAGGGAGGATGACGTGCCCGGGACAATGACCAACAACACCCCGAGCACGGCGGTCAGGTGTTTCATGACGTGGCCAACTCACTCCCTTCCAATCTCTGTCGGTGGCGCCGATGATCTTACGGCAAACTGATTCCTCTGAGATAAGAAAACGACCCGAACTCGTGTCCGGGCCGGTTTTCAAGATCGATCGAAAACAAATCAGTGATAGATAACCGGGCCACCGATCACCACGCCGCCGCCCGGGTAGTAGCCACCCCAGCCGCCGCCCCAACCCGGACCGTAGCCGTAGCCGTGATGGACGACGACGGTGGTGGTGCCTGTGCTGCCTCCACCCTCCGGGGCGTAACCCGAGCTGCTGCACGCGGTCATTGTGATCGTCAACGACACCACCAGCAGGAGGCCGATCGCCAGTCGAATTCCGGATTTCATAGGGTCACCTCCCGTCCGGTTTCTGGTAGATGAAGAACGCCGCCCCTGAAGGGTCGGCGAGCAGGGCCACCGCGCCACCCATGAACTGGGGGTTGGGCTCGACGAGGACCTTGCCGTTCGCCTTGCGCGCGCGGGCCATGGTTTGGTCCAGGTCTTCCACGGCGATATAACCCGCCCACGCGGGGTCGATGCTTTCAGTGGGGATCTTGACCAACCCGGCGGTCGGCTCGTCGTTGACGGTCATCACGTTGTATTGACCGCCCAAAGCGTCCACCTGCGATTGGCCGTAGCCCACCACCTCGTGATAGAACTTTCCGGCAGCCGCCAGGTCGTCAGTCCAGAGCTCTGTCCACACCCATCTGTCGATTCCCGTGGGCCTGGTGAATTCTTCCTCGAGGTCGACCAGCATGATCACGGCCCCTTGCGGGTCCGCGATGACGGCGTAGCGGCCGATGCCGGGCACGTCCTTCACCGCCTCGTGAACCTTCGCTCCGAGGCGCTTCGCTGTGGCCACCGCGCTGTCCGCGTTGGCCACCAGCACACCGACGAGCCATCTGGATTCGGTCTGGTCAGGCAGCTCACCGCGGATCTGACTGATTCCGGCGACCGCCTCACCGTTGTGGCGCGCCAGCCACACGTCGGGTTTGTAGACCTCGATCTCCCAGCCGAAAACCTCCGCGTAGAAGGCATTCGCCACGGCCGCATTTTCGGTGAGAAGGTCGAACCAGACGGCCGAACCCGGTTGCGCCGTTGCCGCGAACGACGCTCCGCCCAGGCCCGCCCAGACCGCGACCACGAACACCGCAATACCAGCGCGATGACGATTCATGTAAATCCCCTTTCAAAAGCGACTCAGTATTCCTGTCCAAGGGCAACGCCCTGCTGCGGTGGAATCTTCCCCTCAGGGGTTCTGGCTCATCTTCGACGGAGAGGTTTGCGACGGTGTCTGGCACCCAGATTTTCAAATTTCGGGGAAGAAGCCCATCTGATGTGACAATGGTGATGTGGCGCTGATTATTTACCGGGAAATCCATGCCGACGTCGAGTGAAAGACTCCGCCGCCTGTTGGGTCAACCACGTTTGACGTTGTTCGTGACGGTTGTCGCGGTGTTGCTGTGCGCGCCGTCCCTGTGGCTCGGCCTGCAGGTCGACGACTACGTCTTCCGGCTGATGCTCATGGAGAATCCGCCCGCCCCCGCGTGGTCGCGTCCGTCGGCTGCAGTTTTTGCGTTCTTTAACGGCGATGAAGAGGTCAATCGCGGCCTGATCGAAGCCGGCGGGGTCCCGTGGTGGACCCACCCACGACTCAAGCTCGCGTTCTTCCGTCCTCTCACCGGCATCACCCATTGGGTCGACTTCCGCATCTGGCCGGACCGGCCGTGGCTCATGCACGTCCAGTCACTTCTGTGGTTTGCGGGCGCGATCGGCGCCGCGGCCCTGCTCTATCGGCGTCTCCTCCTCCCGGCCTGGATCGCGGGTTTTGCGGCCCTGCTCTTCGCCATCGATGACGCGCACGGGCTGCCGGCGGTGTGGCTCGCCAACAGAAACGCCAGCATCGGCGTGCTCTTTGGATTGACGGCGCTCATCGCCCACGATCGCTGGCGGCGTGACGGGTGGCGGGCCGGCGCTGTTCTCTCGCCGGTCGCGCTCGTTCTCGGCCTGCTCGCCGGTGAAATCGCGCTCGCCGCCGGTGGCTACCTCCTCGCCTACGCCCTCTTCATCGACACCGACACCTGGCCGCGTCGGATCATGACCCTCGTCCCGGCCGGCGCCGTCGGTTCGGCGTGGTGGGTCGTTTACCGGGCCCAGGGCTACGGCGCCTTCGGATCGGGCGTCTACATCGATCCCGGCGCCAACCCGGCTCTCTTCGCCAATGCCGCGTTGGAGCGGGCACCCCTGCTCTTCTCCGGGCTCTGGGCGCTGCCGTCCAACATCTTCCTGATGATGTCCGAAGCGGCCGGACAGATCCTGTGGCTGGCTTCGGTTGGACTGGTGTTGGCGATCGCCGTGATGCTCCTGCCCATGCTCAGGCGGGACCGGGTGGCCCGCTTCTTCGCCCTGGGAATGGTCCTTTCGCTGCTTCCGGCGTGCGCTACTTTTCCCGACGACCGATTGTTGTTTTTCGCCGGATTCGGCGGCATGGGTCTGGTCGCGAAATTCATCGCCGGCGTCTGGCAAGGGGCCGATTGGATGCCGCAAACCCGCCTCCGGCGGCTGCCGCTGCGCACCATGTGCTGGGCGCTGGTCGCGTTCCACCTCGTGCTTGCACCGCTTGGTTTGCTGACCTCCTCCGCCAAGGTGAAGATTTTGGGGAATGCCATCGAGCGCGCTGCGGCAAGTCTGCCGTCGGATCCTGCGGTGACCGACAAGGTGGTTGTGCTCGTCAACGCGCCGTCCGCCTTCGTCTCGGTCTACGGCCCGCTGATCCAGGCGATGAAGGGCCGGCCCGTCCCCCGTCGCTCCATCACCCTCGGCTCGGGCATCTACCCGATCACCGTCACCCGGCCTGAAGCCAACGCGTTGAACCTTCGCCCAGAGGGGGGATTCCTGGCGTTACCAGGCAGCCCACAGCCCGGTCGGGAAGCGAGCCAGCCGGCGTTCGACCCACGCTACTTCCAGCAGACGGTGGACTACCTTTATCGTGACGCCACTCCCTTGCACGTCGGGGAACGGATCGCCTACGGCGGAACCACCGTCGAGGTCGTTGAGGTCACCGACGGTGGCCGTCCCGTCGAGGTGTCCTTTCGGTTCGACGTCATCCTGGAGGACCCGTCGCTGGTTTGGCTTCGATGGGACGACGGCGTCTACGCGCCCTTCGTGCTCCCCCGGGTCGGCGAATCGGTTGTGTTGCCTGCGGTCACGGTGCCCTGGCAGGGGAGCTAGCTCGCATATCTCACCGGGTTTCTACTCCGGCCGGCGATGCACCGCACCCAACGGCGTTTTCTCGCCTCGGGGTGCTCGACGTACTGTCGAGTGCGCCTCCGCGCCCCTCGGGTCGAAAACCCCACCGGGCACGGCACCTCGCCGCCCTCGTTACGAAACCTGGTGAGATATGCGGGCTAGCTGCGGAAGCGACTCTTGAACCGATTGAACCGCATCTGCCAGTAGCCGACGTTGGCGGGAATGGCGATCCTGGGGTCGAAATTGGGATTGCGGACCTCGCCCATATGCGCCAGATAGTGGACAAAATCGGGCACGGACACCGTACAGCCCTTGGCATGCATGAAGGGAGACTTCCTGTTTTCGAAACAGTCCCAAACAGTGGCGAGGTTCTTCAGGAGCATGTCGTTGGATTTGGTCTTGGTCGCGTCCACCTCGTGGGTGGTCCTGTAACTGCTTTCGATGTTCACCTCTTGCCCGTCAATTCGACCGTGCCAACTGGTACAGTTCCCCGCGAACAGGACCCGTTCGCCCTCGGCCAGGTCCAATGGTCCCTCCACCTTGCCCACCACGACACGGATCTTCTTGATGTCCTTTTCTATGTTGGGGTTCATGGCCCTGAAGATGTGCACCGCCTCCTGAAGCGCCCCTGGACACCCTCCCCAGCAATAGTCGGGCGAGTGCGCCTCCGGAAAGGTCCCCACGGTGCACGTGATGTTGCTCTCCTCTTCAAAGTAGTCGTCGATGCGTTCCATACAGAATTTGAAATTCGTGGTCTTGGCCTGGACCTCGTCGAGCGGGAAGTCACCGGAAACCTCGATGTCATCCAGATTCATGGGGCCGAATCCTCGACCCGATGCGAGGCGGAGGTGAACCACGTCTGCGGGATCCACATGCACCATGTGACATCCGACGGTGTCGACCGCGCACGAGTTGGTGCCCATCACGATCGCCCCAAGGGGAAATGGCGTCGGTGTCAGCATCATCTTTTGGCCCGCGATGATGCCGTCGATGGCGATGAAGTGCGGCTGTATGACTTCCTGGAGATCGGCGATTTTTTGCTCGAGGAAGATGTTGTGATCCACCAACCTGTGCCGATCGTCCTGGATCCCGATGAAGTTCTTGAGGCTGAGGGTGAGACGACACCACGGGTGGGCCTTGAACTTGGGCAGATTGATGAGGAAGTCGCAGTCCGTTATCGGTTTGGGAATGAAAATGAGATCCCTGAGTCTGCCCTCTTTCCTCAACTCCACCGGGACCTGTTTCGTCTCATCGAAATAATGTGTTTTGACCTTCTGCCTCTTCAACATCTTCGGATAACCCGCGTTTTTGAAGGCCCACCTGGTGGCCAGGGTCAGACCGGAACGCTCCCCCACGGCGAGTTCTTTCACCCCCTGTGCCCGGTCCCTGGTCGCGGAAATCACCCCATCCAGGAACTCCTTGCGGGTGAAGGAGTGCGGGAACATTTCGGGATGGGCGACGACCACGTTCGGCTTGAGGAGGACCCGGCCGGAAGGTCTGACGCCCAACTCCTCCATTCCCTCTTTGACGATTCCCCGAATCGTGTCCGGATCGTACTCGTCACATCGTCGAATGAGGACTTTGTGCATCACTCCCGGCCCCCCTCATTGGCAGCGACTCGCCTCGCCATTGCACTGTCCAGCGATCATGGCGGTCTGCTGATCTCATCGGCTTTTCGCCCCGTTGTGCTCGATGGTAGGCCTCCAACGGGTAGCCGTCAACGACACCCAACCCGCGGATCTCAACGGTTTTCGTCGTGAGGTCGCAGAGATGCCGGTCGACGGGTTCCACGTTCACTATTCCACAGATGTGGGGACCACACTGCGTCAATGCGGAACGTGACCCCGGGCGGAGATCTTCTCCGCGTGTGACCGGTGGCTGCGAGGCACGGATGAAGTCATGGGAATCCGTCCCGAGCGCCTTCAGTGCGCCGCATCACGGAGGTTGGTATATTCCGCGGACGTGAATTCGATGCCGGAGTTCCGCCGTGATCGGTGAGTTCCGCCAGAGGTTGCTTCTGGTTGGTTACCTTGGCTGTTTCGTGGCATGCGCTATCGTGCTGCAGCTTCTCAGCGGGAAACACCCCAACGTTGAAGGGTCGCCGATCGACAACTTCACGAGTGCTCTGCTCTGGATGACCAGCCTCGTCTGCCTGTTGATGGCGGGCTTGCGCCTCGAGCAGCGTCCCAGGGCCTTCATGTGGCTCTTCCTCTGTGCGGTCTTTGCCTTTCTGGCCATAGACGAGATGTACGCCTTCCATGAACGCTCGGAGCATGTGCTGGGCGACGATGATCACGTCAAGCTCCTGCAGTGGGTGCTGGCCGGTGTGGCCCTTGCGGTCATCGGTCGGGTGGAGCAGGTGACGCCGCCGGTGCGCCGCACTCTGGTCATCGGATATGTCATCCATGGGGTCTATTTGCTGACCGACCTCGGGGACGGGGGCTACTTCAGGATTCCGTATGTGAGCCTCTATTGGCTCCAGTGGCTCGAGGAGCTGCTCGAAATCTCCGCCATGTCCTTCTACCTTGCCGGCTTCCTCCTCCTGTTGGGCAGCGCGACCAACTCCGGTCGCCGCGGCCACCGTGATACAGACTGAGCGCTCAACCTCTTTATGGTGCATGGCACGAGCAGCGCTTTGGTTTCGGCGAGGAGCTCATCGACCAGTACTTTCACCCCTACCTGTACCTCAACCGCGAGCTCATCGCCGCCAACGGCCTGGATCAGGCCGCGGTCGAGCGGGCGGTGGCCGAGGTCCTGACCAACTTCGACGGGGTGGCGCTGGCGGTCTCGAGCAGCGCCTTGCGCACCGGCAATCTGCCCGACACCCCGATCCTGCGTTCGGTCCTCAACAACTACAACCCCAAGCGTTCGGGCGACATCTACGTGGTCTTCGAGCCGCACCGCTTCATCAACGATTTCGACGGTCTCGTGGTGGCCTGCACCCACGGCTCGCCATGGAGCTACGACACCTTCGTGCCGGTGATCGCCGTGGTGCCGGGCGTGCGGCCGCAGACCATCTACCGCCGGGTCAGCCCCCTCGACATCGCGCCGACCCTGGTCGGGGCCAAGCCGCCGTCGGGTGCTGAAGGCAACCCCCTGCTCGAGGTCATGGCGGCCACGCTCGACGGATGCTCCAAGACTCCTACCGTGTCCCCGGGACGCGAACAACCATGAAAGACGACGAAAGCAACCTCTCGTGAGCACCAAGGGCAAAGGCAATTGGAAACAGATCAGATGGGGATGGGTGCCGCCCTAGAGGCACCTTCGCTAACTCCGGGCAACGCAGGCCGGAAGGTCCTGTGCTTCGTCAACCGTAAAACCGATCAGTGATGGGAACCTCTCAATGTTATTGAATCCCACCGAAACGAGGGCGTCCTCGATCTCGTGCTCGGTGTAGGCCTCGTTGCTGAGAGCATAGGTACTCACCGTGCTTGTCTTTGCATCGATGATCGAGAAACGGGTAGTGGAAGCCCTGGCATCCGCATCCCAGAAATTCTCCTGGAGCACGAGATGAGGTTCCGCGGAGAACAGACCCGACTGAGATGAGTACCAGCTCGGACCCTCCTCTCCACTTTTCTGAATCTGCTCCAGGGTCTGGATTTCCAGCAGCAAGGACCCTCCGGGCTTCAACGCCTTGTGGGCCTTCTTCAAGATCTCCAGCCCCTGCTCGCGCTGGAAAACGTTGAATTGACCGTAGATCATCATGACGAGATCAAAACCTTCGCCAAACAGACTATCCCGCACATCGGCATGAAAAAAGTTGCACGACAGGTGTTCGGCAGCAGCGATTTCCTTTGCATGGCGTATCGATGCCGGGGAGAAGTCGATTCCGACATATTCACAGTCTTGTCTGGCGAGGCGATATGCGTAAAGCCCGGGTCCACATGCGAGATCGAGCACCCTGGCAGGACGAGAGCCCAGCACACTCGAGAAGATCCACTCGACCTGCTGATCGATGGTTTCACTCCTGCGACTGGCCAGATCGTGCTCCTGGCTCAGGTGCTCGGCGAGCATTCGTTCGCTGAACTCCGGGTCATCCCAGGGGATATTGTCGCCCTCGGACCAGGGCACCGGCTCGGGGTCTCGGTCAATAATGTCTTGAAGGGTCTTCATAGTCCCACTGCTCCCTGTTTTCCAGCGCCGATTCGTTGAGGCATTCGAGATGCATTTTTTGGGTGCCATTTGGGTGCCTTTGGGTACCGCGTATCACTTTGTGACTCTACATCACACGCATGGGCGCCATGGTTGCCACGTACCGCATTGTTGCATTGTGAGAATCGGGAGCGATCCGGCGCCTGGAGAGGGAAGGCTGACGTGCCGGGTCCGGCTCCGTCTGCAGGCTACCCCGGACCAGGCTTCGTTCGAAACTGCGTTGTGAGAAGGATGGCTCACCCGCGCGAAGTTCTCGACCAGGTTGCTGGCACGGAAGGGGATGTCCGGCTTCCGGCTCCGCTCTTGCGGCTTCGCCCAGAGGCTACGCCGTCATGCGGATACGAATTCACGCTGGGGCGAACAAAACCGGCCGACAAACCAACAGATGTGAACGTGGCCCCCTTTCTGAGGGCGAAGGCAACCAGCGACCACCGGATTAAAAGTCCACTGCGAACGTAGTGGCGACGGTACTTTTCAGCACCCCCCTGGCCCGACCCTAGCCCGCTAACAGCAACCCCAAAACTCGTCGCGGATGAGGCCCCCAATTCGTGAAGCAAGGGTTGCGGTTTTGAAATATTGCAAAATAGAAATTGAATTCTATAATACAAAATCATGATCCGCAGGCAGATTCAACCGCTGGTCCAACATCGGCTCGACCAATATCCGGCCGTCGCACTCGTCGGTCCACGTCAGTGCGGGAAAACGACGCTTGCTCAGAAGTTGGGTGGCCTTTATTTCGATCTAGAGCAGGAGCCGGAACGCCTCAGACTCGACCTGGACTGGGACGCCCTCGAGCAAAGCGATGATCTCGTCATTCTCGACGAGGCCCAGATCTGGCCCGATTTTTTCCCACGGCTTCGGGGCGCGATCGATCGAGACCGGAAGCGTATGGGCCGGTTCCTGCTGCTTGGATCGGTTTCGCCTTCGCTCATGACCCAGGTTTCGGAACCTCTCGCAGGACGCCTTTCGCTGGTCGAGCTCACCCCGTTCCTGCAGACGGAGCTGAGGAACAGGTCTCACCGAGAGAATCTCTGGTTGTGTGGGGGCTTTCCCGATGGAGGTGTGTTGGAACGCGAGCGCTTCCCGCGGTGGCAGCGAGATTATCTCGCCCTGTTGACTCAGCGCGACCTCCCGAGCTGGGGCCTGCCCACAAGACCACAGACGACAGATCGCCTGCTTCGGATGCTCACTGCTGTCCACGGCCAAACCTGGAACGCCTCGCAGATCGGTCAGAGCCTCGGTCTGTCCTACCACACGGTGAACAGCTACGTGGATTACCTGGCGGGGGCGTTTCTGATCCGGCGACTTCCACCATACAGGCCGAACATCCGAAAACGGCTCATCAAGAGTCCGAAGATCTACTGGCGAGACACCGGTCTGCTGCATGCACAACTCAACATCACCGACGAGCACGCCCTCCTGGCGCAGCCCTGGGTCGGTGCGAGCTGGGAAGGATTCGTCATCGAGCAGACCATTGGGGTGCTGAATTCCGTTGGACGGCCGTTCGAGGCGTTCTACTTCCGGACCAGCGACCAGCACGAACTCGACCTGGTACTCGAACTGGGAAACGAGCTCTGGGCGCTCGAGGTCAAGCTGACGGCCTCACCCGGGCCACGTGATATGGATCGACTCGACAAGACCGCAGATATGATTGGTGCCACCCGACGATTTCTTGTCTCGAAGACAAAACGAACTGCTGGCGTTGCGGACCGCGCTTCGTGCAGTCTTTCGTGGCTGCTCGACAGGCTGAAACGATAAGGAGGACCTCGTTGGGCTCCACCTATCGATTCAAAGTCACGAGGCCTACTACTGGGTGGTGGTCAACCAGGTCGATGCCCTCGATTTCTTCCTCTGCCGTTGGCCGTTGTTCTGAGGTGAAGATGAGGCCACGACCGATCAGACTCTCGGGACCGCAGCTCACCGGCTCGATCTTGCTGTTGGTTGCAGCGCTGAACGGATGCACGCTGATTCGCAGTCAGGCGTCCCGTTACCCGGCGGCCGATGTCGATACAATCTACGCCCGAGCAACCCCCAATCCGGATCGAAACCCGGTGATTCTCATCCACGGTTTCACGGGCTCCAAGATCGTCCGCACGGCGGACGGCGCGACGGTTTGGGGCGCTCTTTTCACCGAGGACGCGCCGCTGCCCTCGACCCCCGAGGGGCTCCGCGCCGTGGCCCTCGACATCGGCAATTTGCCCTCACCGGTCCGATCGCAAGACCTGGCCCACATCGACGACGACTCGCACGCCTCAGAGCTGCTGGAGAGGGCTCACGCCGGAGCGGTGGTCGCCAAGGTCTCGTTCGGGATCTACGCGAAGATGGTCGAGATAGTGGAGCGGGCGGGGTACGGACCCTGTCGCCATGTGGACGAGCCATCGATCGCGACAGACGCGCCACCGTGTTTCTCGTTCTTCTACGACTGGAGACAGGACAATGTCGGCAACGCCATCGCGCTCGGCCGGTTCATCGAGGAGGCCGAGCGGCAGGTCGAAGCGACCCGCTCGGACGCAGGCGCGACCCAGAGACACCCGATCCGCTTCGACA
Organism: uncultured Holophagae bacterium; assembly: GCA_963801995.1. Classification (GTDB taxonomy): domain Bacteria; phylum Acidobacteriota; class Thermoanaerobaculia; order Thermoanaerobaculales; family Sulfomarinibacteraceae; genus FEB-10. The sequence continues at coordinate 132,071 of CAWDGW010000001.1, forward strand.
TTCTCGCCCATTCCATGGGTGGGCTGATCACCCGCTACTACCTCCGTTACGGCCCCCTCGACGTGCTCGCCGAAGCGGAGCCAACCATCACCTGGGCCGGCGCCGACAACATCGGCCGCATCATTCTCATCGCCACTCCGAACTTCGGCGCCATGGAGGCGCTGAAGGAGCTGATCACCGGCGTGAAGTACCCGGTCGTGAAGTTCGAGCAGGCCCTGCTCGCCACCTATGTTTCGCTCTACCAGATGCTGCCGCGGGAGCACCACCAACTGTGGATCGACTCCGATGGCAACCGCGCGGGTCTCGAGTACATGTCGGCGGATTTCTGGCGACAAAACGAGTGGGGTCCGTTCGCCCCGAAGCAGGATCGTCACCTGAAGGTGCTGTTTCCTGATGCCGAAACCAACATTCGTCGCGCGGAGCGCATGTCGGAATTCATGGCTGCCGCCTTCGACCGCGGCCGGAGATTCATGGAGGCCCTGGACCGGCATCCCGAGACGCCAGCTCCGGTTCCCCTGATTCTCTTTGCCGCCGACGCATCGTCCACCCTGACCATGGCTGCCGTCACCCGTTCGAAAGACGACCGGATCGTGCTGACCTTCAAGGATAAGAAAAACCTCCATTCCCCCGGGGACGGGAGGGTTCCCCGCTTCTCCGTATTGGCGGACGAACGAACCGCCATCGGCGGTCATGGGTGGCTTCAGTCACCTATTCCCTGGTCACAGACCATCTTCCTGACCGACTCTCACAGTCTGATTTTCGGCAATCCGACCTTTCAGAACAACCTGTTGCATCTTCTTCTCGATCAGCCGCCCGCGACCCTCCGCCCTCAGGACTGACCACCGACGTCCGAGACCTCGAACAATTCCCTCACGGGAGGATCGACGCCGAGGTTCGTTCGAGCCGCGCGACTCAGTCCGCCCTATCGGCACTCGATTCGAGGTCCTCCTCGACGAAGCGGAGGATGGCCTCGAACATCGCCTCGCGGGGATAGTCGTTGTGGTTGACATACTTCTTCGCGATCTTCGGCCGGGTGCGCGCAATGGGGACCGACACCGCCCAGTGATCGGCGTTGACGCAGCCGAGAAACGAGCTGTTCGGGATGAACTGATCGACGACGAGCATCATGCCGTCGTTCCGGGGATCGACCTTGGCCAGTTTCTTGTACCACGGTTTGAGGATCTTGGAGATGCGGTCCGGTTCGGGGCAGGTGGCCAGCGAGTAGTACGGGATTTCCGCGGGGAGAGGGTTTTCATCGAGCCAGGCCTCCCGTGTGGCCGGCCGGAGGCTCTCGATGGCGCCCCGATCACCTTTCGGACAGTCGGCCTTGGGCCAGTGCCGGAGCAGCTTGAGCGTGGGCTGGCTGACGCCATCGGCAGCCGGCGACCCCTCGACAGCGCCGGCGACCCCGACAACCGCGGCGATCCTGTCACGGATCTCCGGGTATGAAACGATCGCCGTCAGGATGTCCGGCGCTCCCTTGGAGTAGCCGATGAGCACGAGCCGGGGTCGGTCTCCATTGAGCTCCATCGCCATGACGGCATCGCGGATCAGCTCGGCGTTTCGTTCGCTGCTCGACAACGACTCGACCGGAATCACGGTCCAGTCATAGCCGGAAGCACGGAGATGCTCTCCGATCGAGTCTTCGAGTCCGAGCCATCCGGAGAAGCAGTCCCACCCGAGCCCCTGGACGAACGCGGCGACCAGTCGCCGATCTGAACGACCCAGATCGACGACCCGGCCGGTCCCGGCGGGTACGGGTCCGACAACCGTGATCGCCTCATCGCACGGACGAGCGTCGGGCAACGCATCGGGGTCTTGCTCGAGGACGGTGCAGAAGATCTCGCGGAACCGGCCGCGGTCGTCGACCACCCCAGGGGTGAGATCGAGTGGCTCGGCATCCGCTCCATAAGGGGAGGGGGGCATGGATGAGCAGGCACAGGCGATCACACAAGCTGCCGCCATGCTTGTCTTCCACAGAAAACGCATCTATTCGCCGAGGTCGAGCACAGTGTACTTTACCGCCCTCACAGTGAAGGTCGCCGACACGCCCTTGTCTGACAGTTGGTATTGGACGTACTTTTCCTTTTTCGAGCCTGCGACACCGCCTGCGGCCACCTCGCTGGAACCAGCTCCCGCCTCGAGACCCACACCGAATTCGTACTTGCCTTTGGTCAGTTTCTCGAGGGCTTCGGCGTCAAAGAAAATCATCACCAGTCGATACGTGCGGACCCCCAACCCACCCCCCACATCCAGGCGACCGAATTTGAGGTACGTCCGCCCTTTTGTCTCGGCATCCACCACAACGCCGATCCCTTCACCGCCGCCTATCATCGGTATCTTCGTGGCCCGGTTTGAAAACACCGCGTGCCCCACCGATCGGTCCAATTCTCCCTGAACCTCGGGCCGCATCTCCACCAGCTCCGCGATGGCGTTCTTCTCGGCATCGGCGAGGAGTGCCCGCTTCTCGTCGGCGGACATCGACTTGTAGCTGCTGCAGGAGGGTGCCAACAGGAACGAAAGGACAACCGTCAACAGCCAGGTGACACGTCCAGCGATCCGAGATCGGCCGGCCTTTCGGTTGTCATTGATGCTCATAGCTGACCCTCCGGCAGGATTTTGAAGAACCACGCTTGGACCCGCTGCCAGCTGCTGAGGGCCGGCTGCCTGGTCACGACTCCGGCATCGGATTCCCAGGAGAGTTCGCCGTTTTCATCCATCAGGACCCGCCAGCTGTTGGCCGGGGACATGTCGCGTTCGGCGATCGCAGCCACCTCTTCGGCGAGCTCCGGGCTCGACACGATCATCCCCATCTCGGCATTGAGGTGGATCGATCGGGGGTCGAGGTTGAGCGAGCCGATGTAGACGAATTCGCGATCGACGACAGCGGCCTTGGTGTGGAACCCGGCGAACTTCGCGACGACGGGATCGGTGTCGACGACTCCGGGTTGGATCTCGGGGTGGGCTTGAAGCTCGTAGAGCTCAACACCCGCTTCGATCAGCGGTTTGCGGTACTTCTTGTACTTGGCGGTCACCGCCGGCACGTCGTTCGAGGCCAGCGAGTTGGTCAGCATCCGAACCCGGACCCCACGTTCGTGGAGGCCGCGCAGAATCTCCATCGCGGGCTCGCCCGGGATGACATACGCGTTGAGGATCAAGACCTCGTGCTGTGCGTCTGCGGCGAGCTCGGCCAGACCCATGACGGCGTCATGGGAGAACTGCTCGGGTCCGGACACCAACCGATCGTACTCCAGGGTCGACGTACCGGGCGACATCCTCTCCACAAGAGCCGCTAGCTCATCGCTCCAATCGCGACTCGTGATCGGAAAGCCCGACAATTCATCTGTGTCGCGCAGCTGTTCGAGTTCCTCCTCCCGCCGTTCTTCGATGGTGTCCCACGAAACCTCTTTGACAAAGGCGGTGGCGGGGATGACGCGATCGCTGTTCCAGAAGTGGTCGAAGATCTCGCTCGACTCGCCGGCCGCGTCACCGACGACAACCATGTCGAGATCGTGGAAGTTGTACTTGTGGTGAAGTCCGAAGTAGTGGTCGCCGATGTTGCGTCCACCGAGAATCGCCATCTGGGTGTCGGCGATCATGAGCTTGTTGTGCATGCGGCGGTTGAGGGTCTTGGCGCGAGAAGCCGTCTCGGCCGCCCTTGCAGCGCCCTGGGTTGCCCACGGATTGAAGACCCTGATTTCGATCTCGGGGTGAGCGCTGAGCGCGGCCAGGCTCGACTTACCTTTGAGGAAGAGCGTGTCGTCGACCACGACGCGCACCCGAACACCGCGGTCGGCGGCCTCGATGACGTGCTCGAGCAGGAGGAGTCCTCCGAGGTCGTCGTACCAGAGGTAGTAGAGCAGGTCGAGCGATCGTTCCGCCGAATCGACCAGCGCCAACCGCCATTTGAGGGCCTCACCGTTCGCGTCGATGGGAAAGTACCCGGAGACGTCGGAGCCGTGTCGACCGGCGAAGTCCGCAACGTGCCGCCCGAGGACGGTGGTGGGATCCGGCGCCAGCGCGACAGTGTGGGGCGGCGGCGGGTAGTCGCTCGGCAACGAGGCACACGCGGTGGCAAGCAGCACGAGTGCAGGACCGAAGAATCTCAACCAACCAAATGTGCGTTTCATTTCGGTTCCTCACCATGCGGAACCGGCTCTTGTTTCTCGAACCACGTGCGTGACTTGATCGTGACGACCTTGCCTACGCCGTCATCGAAGGCGACCCCGGCGGACCTCGCTCCGTGCCTGGCAAAGATCCTTCCATTCTTGATCTGGTTGCGGGTGTGAACCCAGCCGAGGATTTCGACGTTCTCGCCGGTCAGGTTGAGGTTGTCGAATGCCAGAAAGCCCTCGCCGAACTCCAGGTCAAACGAGCCGTCGATTTCCTTGGCGTTTCGGGTCAGGTTCAGCCACTTCATCTCGTTTGTGAACTTACGCAACAGGATCAAGACCGGCCGTGTATCTTCCATCTTCAACCGAATATGGCTGTCCATGGTCATGGGCGTACCGAAGGTGACGATTCCCTCTTCGATCTCCAGGTGGCCGTACCAGGGTTCGAGTTTCACCTGCTCTTTTTGGGAACTCCCGGTTTGGGCGATATTGTCCAGTCGAAAGGTCGAGCCCGACACGTCAAACGTCCCGGTCGCCAGGTTCCCCTCCGTGAGTAACGCGTGCACCTCCAGGTCACCGCGCAGCGGGATCTCCCGGCGTTTCAGAACCACATCGTCGGCCACCAGATCCAGCCGCCCGGAAACGCTCTTGTTCTCTCTCTTCTCGAGTCGCCCCCCCAGCTCGCCGGTTCCGGACTCGATCGAGAGCATGCCCTGCCCCGGCAGCAGGGGGGTGAGGGCATCGACGTTCATCGCAAAGCCGTCCGAGTTGCTGCCCGCGATCGTCAGGTTCCCCGATGTGCCCGCCATGATTTCCGACATTTCGGAGCAAATGGCGGGAAAGGGCTTCACCTTGACGTCGATCTCGAGATCAAGATCTTCGGTCAGCAACTTGGATGCCCACGTGACGGCTGCGGGGCCCAGCCGGACAATCCCTCTGTCGATCGCGTTGGATTCATCGAGGACGATGGTCATTCCACCCTTGACGGAGCCTTCACCGCTGATCCGGATATCGTTGTGGGCAAACCGAATGGAACCCCCGAGCTGAGCCCTGGAGAGTCTGACGGTCCACGGAACGGACTCGCTTTCCTGGGAATAGATCTCCTCGGGTTTTGGATTCGGAGGGTTCTCGAAACCGGGGATCTCCGGAAAGAACTCGATGTTCGCCGGAGTGTCGGGGAAGGGCTGTCCGCTGTTCTCGGTCCAACAGGGATAATCGATCCGATCCCGGTATCTGAAGTCCACATCCACGGCGTCCACGCCCCTGAGGTCGGCGGTCTTGAACACGAGCCCGATCAGGCTCACCCGCCCACCGACCTCGGCGAGGTGGACGTACGTCTGGCCGGCCGTGGTCTGGCCTCGGTAGGTGAAACCCCTGAACGTGGCATGACCGGGGAAGACGGTCACACCTGATTTCCACGAAACGAAGACCTCTTCCGGTCTGTAGTTGATGAAGTTTTCCAGGACCCCCAGACGGAGGCAGAGGTTGCCGGCGATCAGGTAGACTGCCTCCAAAACCAGGCACGCCACACCTATCCGGATGGCCCAGCGGCGCCACCGCGCGGATCCAGGCGCCCGGGCATCCGACTGCCGAATCATGACCGCCTCCTTTTCCTCCACCGTCCGGATCAGCGCCAGGATACACCCTCAGAGACTCGGCCCCGCACGTCGGTCCGGTGATGGGTGAGCCGAGTCAGTTGTTGAGCTTCTTGTTCTTCCAGTACTTGGTCCCGGAGATGTCGGCCGACGCCATCAGGCCCTTGTCGGTGAGCTGGTAGATCGCGATACCGTTGACAAAGCCGGTCTGGCCACCGACGCCCGCGGTGCCGGCCGCAGCTTGAGCCGTCGCGTCCGCCTGCCAGCCCTTGTCGACGAAGTTCCGGAAGGTCTTCTCGTCCTGGAAGAGGAACACCACCTGGTACTTCTGGGCACCAATCCCGAGCCCGACGCCGACCGTCCCCACCTTCATGTAGGTGCGGGCTCCGGACTTCTTGTTGACGGCGACGCCGTTGCCTCCGCCGCCCGAGAACCCCCAGGCGATCTTGAGGTTATCGAATGCAGCCCAGCCGTACGCGCTGTTGAAGAGCTCCTTGGCGTTCTTGCTGCCCTTGAAAACCTCGTTCAGGGACTCCTGTGCGGTTTCGTTGATCTTGGCCTGCTTGGCGTCTTGGTTGAGGCTTTCCCAGCTCTCTTCCGCGCCGAGCATCATCGGCGACAGCGCCAGAGAGGCCACTATGCTCACCATACAGGTCGTTCTGATTGCGTTTCTCATGGTTTTCTCCTTGTTTCGATCAATCATATCCATTTCCCGTGACCGGTCGCCACTCGATGTCTCACCGGGTCCGCCGGGTAGCAGTCTCGTCATCTCTCCTCGCCTATTCCACCAGCTCGAAATCACCCGGTTTCCATGTTTTGTCGAACCACGGTTCCAATGGGCCATAAAGGCGTAGCAGGACGTTATAGCTTTTTCCAGGCATGGTCTGAATCCAATTGCCTTCATGCCCTTCTGGTGCCTTCGGCCCGAACCAAACCGTATAGGAGTTATCATCGTTTTGTGCAATGGTCGGGCTGTTGCTGTCGAGGCCGGCTGACTTCTGATCGGTCTCCAGCATTGAACGATGTTGACCCGAATACACCATGAATGACCAGAAGTTGTTCACGGGGATGGGCGCGGGAAGGGTTACTTTATATGTTTTCCCTCCATCAAGGTAGTTGCCGTCTGCATCGTGGGGCGTAAAGGCATAGGCCGATCCTGTTCCAACTTTGGGCATAGACATGGCTGGGGTAATACCGGTAGCGACATAGTGAAAAATACTACGACCATCAATGTTCATTTCTCCATTCGTCCATAAAATCATGGCCGCCGGCGAAGGAGGTATACCACCGACGATCCGGATAGAAATACACAGTTGCATCGCGGGGACGAAAAACAAGGGAGCGCGCCGTAGCATTCCCTATTGCAGCCGCGTCTTTCAGGATATTTTTCATGCGTGCATCCGGTGAAAACGGTTCTCCTTTTTTTATGCCAATCGCGGCAAAGAGTCCTACAAGTTCGGGATTAAATGCATCTGCGGGTTCATACTGAATCACGGCGTTTAGCTCTTCATAAAAGTGTTCATCGTTCGCATGAATCGTATTAAACTTTTTGCCGGAGAGGTCGTAGACTTTTTGTTTTGGTGGCTTATTTGCTTGCGCAAGAGGATAGCAACGAAAACCTTCTTTCAGCTCTTTTGTAGACCCCTTCAAATCGCCGTCTTTCACAAAAACACGCATGAAAAGCCAGTGACGGTAGGTTGTGGATTTTGCGACAAAGTAGCCTTCGGGGACATCCCCCTCGTAGCCAGGCCCTACAAATAGATATTTACCACCCTTGCCTTGATCGGGGCCGGTCAGGCCAACGTCACTCACGAAGCGGAAAAATGCATCATCAAGAGAGCCCAGTACAGGCCCCGGTATTTCTACTACAACCGGTCCATTTTTTAAGTCAACCTCTACAAAGGCATACGGAGTCGTTGATTGCGCAGTCAAGAATAGCGTGCGGGCATCCATCAATCCTTCGAAAAGTGCCAGATCTCCGGGTTTTAAGCCAGCGTCTTGGAGTCCCTCTAGCATGGCATAAATGGAGGCTGCCGGCATTCCGTTAAGAAACGCCTCTACGCCCCGCGACAGATCGAGAAAGTCAAAGGTTTTCTGAACCGTGGATTCACTGGGCATACCATCGAAAAATTCGAGGTCCCCGAGAAGATCAGTCTCCACCTTGTCCGGGGTCAGCAGAAATTCCGGTACATCTGCGGAGTATTCCGGCTTTTGAGCGTCTTGTGCCCATGCTGAAAAAGCAAGGAACAGAGTTATCGATGTAAAAAGCACAATGAAAATTACTTTTCTGCCACTCATGATTTCTCTCCTTTTAAGAAAGAATTTGAACTTGATTATTCCACTTTCTCCGCATCACCGGGAATCCAGGTTTCCTCGAAATACGGGAGTTCCGGGCCATAGAGGCGCAGGTAGGTAAACCATCCCTTGCCCGGCGTTGTCTGCACCCAGTTATCTTCCGGCACATCTGCCGGCATCTCGGGACCGAAGTAGAGATCGAACGAGCCGTCCGCGTTGGCTACCGCGCCATGCACCGAGCCGACCAGCGGCCGCCCGTGTTCGTTCCGGATCATCGAACGGGTATCGTTGTCGTAGACCGTCAGCGACCAGAACATGTTGGCCGGCACGTCTATGGGTAGATGAATCCGGTAGGTGTTGTCCCCGGTCAGCCAGTTGCCGTCGGCATCCTGATACGCACCGATGTACTGGGAGCCCTGGCCGGGCACGGACACGACCATGGACTTCGCCGTGCCGATCGCCTCGAAGGCATACTTGGTGCGCAGGTCGATGGCCATGTACTCCGGTTCGTGGAAAGTGGGATCCGCGAAGAAGATCTTCTTCCAGCGGCGTTCTCCGGGATATGCATAAACGATTTCCTTGGGCACTCTCGGTGCAAAGGCGAGGGCTTCTGCCATCGCCCGCCCGACGGTGGCCGCCTCGGTGAGAATGGCCGTCATGCGGGCGTCCGGCTCGAAGGGCTGCCCGTGGGCAATGCCGAGCGACTCCAGCACGCCGAGCATGGCCATGTCCTGCGAGCGGGGCGGGTTCTCATTGATGTAGCGTGCCAGGGTCTCGAAGTAGGCAAAGCCCTCGTTGGTCAGAAGGTCGGCGTCCTTGCCTGCCAGCGATACGAACCGGGTCTCGGGTTGATCGGCGGCGTCCTCGAGCTTGTACTGGCGATAGGTATGGATCAGCTCGACCAGTTGTGGGATGTCTTCCCGCGTTTTCGGAATGGCCCGAAGGTAAAACACCACGATGTTGGTGTCGGAACGTGCGATGTGGTGATGGACCTCGGGCAGGGGACCGTCATACCCGGGCGGCAGGATCAGGAACTTCCCCCCGCGGTTCTGTTCGGGCGAGAAGGGGCCGCCGAGGTCGACCAGAGGTTGCTGCCATATGTTGTTCATCGTACCGAGCAGACCCGGCGGAAGCTCCATCACCATCGGCCCTTCACGCAGGTCGAGAACGCCGTTCATGTAGACGGTGTCCTGGTTGGCCGTTAGGGCCAGATGCCGTGGCTGGGCCAGCTTGTCGGCAACGATCACCGTGTGGCTGTCGGCGCCCAGTGCCCAGAGGGCATCCGCCATGGCTCCGTACGACGCCATCGGCAGTGCCCAGAGATAGGCCTGAACGGCGCGCTGGAAGTCCAACTCGTTATAAAGCTTCTCGACGGTCTCCTGCGTGGGATAGCCTGCCTCGTACTCGAGCTCTCCCATGCTCGTATCGAGTGTCTCGCCCTGCACCGGCAAGGCGAACGCGACGAATAGGCACATCGCCGACGCCATGATCCAAGGACGCCTGGTTGTATCGTTGAAATAGCTGTGCATTTTTTCCTCCTCATCAATTCGTTGCGTTTCTCAACGCCAATTTCATTCATCATCAAATCGAAGATCAGACTTCAAAACACTCTCCGTCGACGGTTCCGGTCACCACGGGAGCTCGACCACCGGCGAGATGCCGATTCTGATCTGGTTCCCCGGCCCGAAGGTGTCTGGAGAGACAACATAGTGCCAGTACTGGAGGTTGAACTTCCACGGCCGGCCGCCGATCATCGTCGTCTTGGCGACGCCGACGGCGATCGGAAAGGTCCACGCGTTGCCGCTCGAGGCGTTGTGGTTGTAGGAGTACACCGGCGCGCCGTTGATCTGCCACCCGTCCTTCAGGTTGATGGTGTAGAAGTACTGGCCGCCGGTGATGCTGGTGCCATCGCCGTCACCGCCGGCGACGTCCCACTGGTGGGTCGCCAGCACACCGAGCACACCCCACTTGGAGACCTTGGCCACCAGCACCTCGGGCCCCAGCAGCCACTGGTCGAGGCCGAGGGCGTCGTCGGTCGCGGTCGGTAGGGTTCCGACCACACCGCCGCCGACGACGAAGCCGCCTGCGAGGTTTTTGGCAAGGAAGACGTCGAACCCGATGTCGCCGAGGTCGATGCCCTTCGACTCGAAGCCGTCCGCGGTCGGCACATCCTGGCTGAAGATGATCGGGATCAGCGGTCGCACGAACAGGTTGGTGGTGTCGGACAAAGGGTAGGGCAGCGACGGCTGGAAGGTCGCCCGGAACGCACTTTGCGAGCCGGCGTCCGGCAGGTCGCCGTCATAGGCGACGAAATCGAAGAGGGTGTTCATCGTGCCCATGGTCGTGTTGGGGTTGGAAAGCGCCGCGGCGACCTCGGATGCGGACGGCGCACCGAGACCGCCCTCGCCGTCGGGCACGGTTACGTTGGTGATCACCTCGGTGTCTCCTTCGATGACACGGAACACCCTGAGCTCCCCGGTCTCGACATGCCGCACGCGGTACTCGCCCGGCACGTCGAGATTGCGTTCGAAGGTGTAACAGTTGGTTTCTCTCGTGGACGAGTAGCACACCTGGTCGTCGCCTCGGACCTCCCAGGTGCGCTCGAAGGTCTCGCCCCAGGCGGTGATCGTCGCGGTCCCGTCCGCACGGTACTGGCCCACCGCAACGTGACCGGGCTTCAACTCGATCTCCGCCGTCGCTCCGGCAACGAGGTCGCGCAGTTGCTCGGCGCCCTCGAAGGGCGCCCACTCCTCTGCGCTGACCCATGCGCCCGCCGAGGTGATCAACAGCGCCAGAGCGACCAACCCAATCCGGCTCATCGAGGGTTCCTTCCGGTCCGAAGCCGCCGTTGCGAGCAGTGCGCAAGGAATGGTTTGTCGATCGATTCGTTGATTCATGGGCCTAACTCCAATTATTGAGACCGAGTTCACTGGGTTCGAAGATAAAGATCGCGGATGACCTGTTGCCCCGCGGCGTCGATGCCCAGAGCTTCGGCGAAGTAGTTTTCGATGGTGCCGTAGTTCGTTTCCATCTCGTCGAACGAGGCTTCGAGGTACTCCCGTTTCACGCCCAGGATCGCCGCCGTGATCTCCGGGTCGCCACCCGCCCCGACGAACGGGTCGATCACGTGCTTGTAGGCCGGCAGGATGTTGTCGTTGCTCCGCAGGTAGTCTTCGTAGACCTGGTCTTCGGGCACGCCGAGAAGGGTCAGGAGGGCCGCGGCGGCCCATCCGGTCCGGTCCTTGCCGGTGGTGCAGTGGAAGAGCGCCGGGAGTTTCTCTTCATCGGCCAGACCGTGGAACATCTTGCTGAACTCGGTCTTTGCGCTCGGGAGCGAGACGAACTCGCGGTAGGACTCCCGGAATGCCTCTTCCACCTTGCCTCCGCCGAGCTCCGCGTTGGCCGCCTGGGGATCCTTCATCAACTCCTCCAGCATCGCCGGACCCGCTTGCGGTGAGTCGGCGAGCACGTCGACCACCACGTACTCGACACCCGGCGGCAGCTCGTCCGGGCGGGCGTCGCGCTCTGCAGCGGTACGCAGGTCGTAATCGACCTCGAGCCCGAGGACGGCGAGCTTCTCCATGTCAATGTCGGGGATCCCGCTGAGCTGATTGGAGCGATAGATGAGCCCCCTGGCCACAGTCGCGCCGTCGCTTGTGGTGTAGCCGCCCAGGTCGCGAAGGTTCACCACGGACGCGATCCCGAGGCTCTCACCGGGGATCGCCCCTTCGACGGGCGCCGCCTGTGGTTGGGCCGTTGCGGTGGTGTCCGTATCGTTTGGAGCACAGGCAGAAACCACTGCCAGTGACAGACCGACGAACACAACAAGAATGCTCTTCCTGTGCGATGCGGATGCCGTGGAAATCATCATGGTTCTCCTCTTCTCTTGCTCATCAGAGACCCTGGTCGGGGGATCACTCCGCTCGCTCCAGCGGCGGCGGCGTCCAGGTCCCGTCGAGGGCTTCCGGCGCCGGCCCGTAGAGGCGCATCACCAGATAGAACGGCCCGTCGGGCGCCGGCAGCCAGTTGCTTTCGTGGTTCTTTCCCGGCGACTCCTTCTGGATGTACAGGGTGAGCGAGCCGTCCTCTCCCATCCTGAGCTGATCCATCATCGAGGAGCTCAGAAGGTATCGGTCGAGAGGGTTGTCGATGAAGAGCTGGGTCCGGCCGTCGTACATGGTCAGCGACCAGAAGGCCATCACCGGCGGCAGCTGGCCTTCGGCAAAGGTCATGGTGTAGCGGTTGGCCGAGGCGTCCAGGGGACTGCCGTCGGCGTCGACGAAGTAGGCGGGGTAAAGAGCTTCGGCGGCCGAGTTGCCGTACAGGCCGAGGTGGGTCGCCACCGTACGCAGCAGGTCGGCGTTCTCGAGCTGGTAGTTCGTCGCCGCACTGTCGGCGAGGAACTCGCGGGTGCCGTAGATCCGGCCGCCGGTGAGCGGGTCCTGCGAGTAGGCATCGATGAACCCTTCCATGTCGGCGAAACCGGTCTCCCGGCCCGCCTTCATAGCGTCCTGGATCTCGGGCGGCAGCGCCGCGAAGTCGAAGTCGTGTCCCGGTCCGAGCCCGAGCCGGTCCAGCCGCTCCCAGAGGTCCTCCCGTCCCGGTGCCGGGCTTCCCAACAGGTCCATGGCAATGTCGAGAAAGCCGAAGAACCGCTCATCGAACTGGGCGCCCTCGTCCCACACCGGGAACTCGCGCATGGGTGGCGCCGGCGGCGGATCCGTGCCGAGGAAACCGCTCAGCGGCTCGAGTGCGTACTCCGCCTGGATCTCTCCAACCCTCGCCAGGTCGTCGGGGCCGAACAGCTGAGTCCGGACGACGATGAACACGAGGTCCGTCTCGCTGCGCAGCACGTCGTCAACGCCCTCCGGCGCCGCGCCATCCCAGCCCGGACCGGCGATGAGGAAGGTCCCGGCGTCGTTGCCGGTGCTCAGCGTCCCGACGTAAGCGAAATTGTGGGTGTACCAGTCGATGAGCTGAAAGTGGTAGAACCTCTCCGGCTCCATTTCGGGCACGGTCAGCACCAACGGTTCAGACCGGAGATCCATCCAGAACATGCAGTACGGTGTGTCGGCGTTGGGCGTCACCACCGCCCGGTCCTCCGGGGTGAACAGCCGCGCCTCGCAGCTCACCTGGTTGAACGGTCCCTTGTACTCGGGATTTGAAGTGTCGATCACGTAGTTGTAGAGAGTCTTGTAGTTCATCACCATCGGGAAGCCGTAGACGTAGGCCTCCCTGGCGGTGGCTTCGGCCTCTTCGGGCGTGACCGCGGCGGGACCATTCCCGCTACAGGCACAGAGGATGGCAATCAATACGACGATGATACTCAGGCGTAATGTGGTTTCTTTCATGAACTCCTCCAATAGAACCGTGTCACTCACAATCGTTCTCGGAACCGGAGATGGATGGCAACCCCGTGGCTTCGCCATCTGTCGCACGGCTCAGGTTGCCGTCGTGGAGGTTCTCTCCTGACGTCGTGGTTGGTGTCCGAACAGAATCGTCGATGATCAACGGATTCCTCCACTACTTGAACAGCACCTGGTAGCTCACCAGGTACTGGTCGAAATCCGTGCCGAACTGGGTGAGCACGCCGGTGGCGAAACCGAGCTTGATGGTGTGCCGACCCTTCAGGGGCACCACGACGGTTCCCCCGATGCGTGAGTTCTGCTGCACGTCTTCGAGCTGCCTACCGTCGAGGGTCTGTCGCCCGCCCCGGTAGTAGTTGAAGTCCAGCGACGCCCAGAACCCGGGTTTGAAGCGCCGCACAAGGTGGAGCTGCCCTGAGACGATGGGCTCCTGCTCGCGGTACCCGCCGACGTAGTCGGGGTCGTCGCCGAGCAACCACACGCCCAGATCTGCTTCGAAAAGCAACTTCGGTTTGAGGGGGAGGACCAAGCCCAGCTCCGCCCGAACTCCCCACCGGTTGCTACCGACGTTGAGGATCCGACCCTCGGTGTACTGGCCGGTCGGCGCAACCACCTTCAGGCTCGCGCCGAGAATTGTGCGGGGGCTCTTGCGCAGCTCCTGGAAGTCGGCCGGGGTCATGGTGGGCGCGCCGAGCAGGTTGATCGCCGCGGTGACGCCGATGTCGCCGAAGCCGAAGGCCCTGCCCTGCGCCGGGGTGTCGCCGACGAGACCCTTCGTGGTGCCCCACTGGTAGGGCACCTCGAGAAGGAGGTTGGTCGTGCGCCCCCACAAATTGAAGGTCTGCAGGTAGCCGAGAACAACCACGTTGACCTGGGAATCGACTTCATAAAGGGGGATTGAGGGGTCGAAGAACACCTCGCCTTCGGCGTACGCGTATCCGAGCACACCGACCTGGGTGCCCTTCGGCGCAGGCCAATAAAAGCGCGGCGTCAGCTCTTGCGCGGCGGCTGCCGAGGCATACACATAAAGCGCAATGCACACGAGCGCGAGTCGCAACGGACGCACACCACCAACCATGGCTTGCCCGCCGGCCCGCCTCCCTGCGTCAGGTTCGACCGCAGAGCGAGGATGCGCCTTCGATCCAGGAGTCGGACCGGAAAACCGAGCGGACCTCACCGTTCGTTTCCTGACACTCGAGACGAGTCGTCCACCATTGCGTCGAGCCAGGCCTCCACCTCATTCGCCAACTCGGCCAGCAGCTCGCTGTACTCTTCACTTCGGGGTGACGATTTGACGCCGTGTGATCGCTGCCACCGCTTGAGCGCAGCGGCGCACCTCACGTAGTCGTCACAGAGCTCGCGGAAGGTGGGATCGTCCCGATAGGCTCGGTCGATGAGTCGCTCGTTACCGGGAAACGAGGAGCTGATCTGGGCCGCGATGTCCCGCTTGGCTGCCATGGGCCTCTCCCCCTGGGTTGGTTCCGCCCACTCCCTGATGGTGGGCATGGTTGCGCGAAGCACTATCGAAGACTGTGGGGCAGGGGGTCAATTCAGTCCAGGGAGTTACCAGAGTCTGATGTAGGCTACATTCTGCTAGACTCCAGTACCAGAATCGTTCGATCACGAGAGGGGTGCCGGTCGATGGCCAGCGATCCGAGGGCTGAAAAGGCGGTGGAAGTCGATCCTCGTAGTGGGCTCGCCCATGACGCCATCCGAGCCCAACTCGACCGCATCCTCTCAAGCCCCGAGTTCCACGCCACCGACAAGATGCGGGACTTCCTCCGCTTCGTGGTCGAGGAGAAGCTGGCGGGTCGCTCCCATCGACTCAAGGGTTACACCA
>CAWDGW010000002.1:0-300449 GCA_963801995.1 uncultured Holophagae bacterium
CCTTGAAATCGCTGCCCTCGAAGGGCTCGAATCCGTCGCTGTGGTCCATTCGAGGGGATAGCATTGAGGCAGAATTCGGAATTCGGAATTCGGAATTCGGAAAACCGTTCCCGGTCCTCACTGCCTCACCCCCCACTGGCTCACTGCACTATCGGTAATTGGGAGGGATGAAGGATCTTTGATTTTCGATTTTTGATTTTTGATTTTCAATTGTATAGGGCCCCGCTCGACCCGAAACCTCACCCGGCCAGGAATACGATCCAACTCGGCGGGCCGTGAGGAACGCGCCCGAGCCACATCGGGAGAGATGAGTCCCCGAGCCACAAGGTCGGCCAGCGATCGCTCCATGCTGAGCATCCCTTGGGATGAACCCACCGCGAGCTCGTTGTAGAGCTGCTCGATTCGGCCATGGCGGATGTGGTTGCGGACGGCGTGGGTGGCCACGAGGATCTCAACCGCGGGAACCCGGCCCCGGCCATCGGCCCTGGGTAAGAGCTGTTGGCAGACCACGGCTTGCAGCGACAGGGCGAGCTGGAGTCGAATCTGCTCCTGCTGGGGCGCTGGAAACACGTCGACGATCCGGTGGATCGACTGGGTCGCGGTACCGATGTGGAGGGTGGAGAGAATCAGGTGGCCGGTCTCGGCCGCCGTCACCACGGTCTGCATGGTCTCGAGATCGCGCATCTCCCCCACCAGGATCGCGTCCGGGTCTCTCCTGAGGGCCGCACGGAGAGCGGATCCGAAGTTGGGTGCGTCGCCGCCGATCTCCACCTGCTCGAAGATCGACCGGCGGTTTCGGTGCTCGTACTCGATGGGATCCTCGATGGTGATCACGTGGCGAACGTCGGTGTCGTTGACCACCCCCAACAGCGCCGGAGAGTGGTGGATTTGCCGCAGCCCGTTGGGCCGCAGACCAGGATCAGGCCGTTGGGCACCTGGACCAACCGTCCGAGTCCCGGTGGAAGGTTGAGCTGATCCAGCGACGGGACCTTTCTGGCCAGAGCCCGGATGGCCGCCGCCAGCTTGCCCCTCTGGCGATGGACGTTGACCCTCAGCCGCCAGCCCCTCTCCGCATCGCCAGCTGCGGACAGCTTCAACGGCAGATCCACCGAGCCGGTCTCGGCGAGCATCCGGCTCGCGCGCTGTCCCAAATGAGGACCCAGCATCATCCGGACACCGTCCGGGTCCACCGGCGGGACATCAAGCACCATGAGTCTTCCGTCGACCCGGAGCACCGGGGGCGTGCCCGGCACCAGCAGAAGATCGCTGGCCCGACGACGGACCATCTCCCGCAGCAGCCCCTCCAGCGGCTCCCCACCATCCACCTCGCCGAGACCCGGCGGATCGAGACCGACCTCGACACTGCGCTCGGCGGGACATTCGCCGTCCTCGGAGAGGAGGTCCATCTCCTCCGCCAGGCGGTCCAACTCGGGGTTGATGAGCCGCTTCGTCATCGTCCGCTCCTGAGCAGATCCGGGATGTGCACCCCTGCATTGTACGGGGGCCGAACCATTCTCCACTCGGCGGACCGACAGCATCAGTGTCTTCGCATTGGCCCGGTTGGCGCCTTCGCTCCCCTGAACGTGGCCGATTACCGACTCAGCACGATCCGGTACCGGGCCTGACCGCTGCGCAGACGCTCCATGGCGTCGTTCACCTGGTCGAGGGGAAAGGTTCGATCACCGGTTTGATGTCGTGGCGAGCCGCGAACTCGAGCATGGTGGCGATGGTCGCGGGCTGCCCATCTGGAGAACCCGACACCGATCGCTGGGCCATGATGAGCGGGAACGCGCCCAGGTCCAGCGGCTCCAGGGTCGCGCCCACTACGTGGAGGCGCCCCTTGGGTCGCAAGGCCGCAACGTAGGCGTTCCAATCGAGCTTGACGTTCACCGTGGATAGGATCAGATCGAAGTATCCGGAGCTGCCTCGACCTCGGCCTGGTCCAGGGTATCGACAGTGCGATGGCGCCGAGTTGAGCGCTTCGGCAGCCTTGGATTCACTGGAGGTGAACGCCGTCACCTCACAACCCCAGGCGTTGAGGAACTGCAGGGCAGAATGCCCCAAACCCCCAATCCCGATCACTGCGACCCTGTTGTGGGCTTGACCCCGAACTGCACCAGGGGATTGAAGACGGTGATGCCGCCGCAGAACAATGGCCCCGCGCTCGCACCGTCGATCTCATCGGGCAGCGGAACGACACTTGCACCGAGGGCGCGCACCCGATCGGCGAAACCCCCATGCCGACTGAGGATGGTCCCCTCGGCGGCGGCGCAGAGGTTGTGGTCACCTCGCATGCAACTCGGACAGGACATGCAGTAGCCCGAGTGCCAGCCCAACCCGACTCTTTGACCAGGCTTGAGATGCACGACTTCGTCGCCGACCATCGAGATGGTGCCCGCAACCTCGTGGCCGGGGACGAGCGGGAACTGGGCCATGCCCCAGGCGTTCTCGAGCATGCTGAGATCGCTGTGGCAGATGCCGCAGTGCTCGACTTCGATTTCGACGTGGTGGCTTCCCAGCGGGCCGGGATCGTACTCGAACGGCCTGAGCTCGCCGCCGGCTTCGGATGCCGCAAATGCTTTGATCATGGGGTTTCTCCTTGAGTGATTGCGCCCTCGAACAGCTCCACGAACAACCGCCCGAGGCGGAGGTCTATTCCTTCGGCGACACCTCGAGGGATCTCGCGAGGGTGTCAGCGATCGCCATGCCCGTGACGGTGGGCCGGAGGACATCACCGTCGATTGTGACGTGACCCCCGGCGACCATTCCCTCGATGGCCTTCCGGTTGTCAGCTGCAAGATCAACTCCGAGTCGATGCCGCAGCTCTTTCTGGTCCACGCCGCGAGAGGTTCTCAGGCCCAGCATCACAGCTTCGAGGCCGAGATCGGCCCTCGAAAGATCACTCCCCCAGCCTCCGGGAGGCGCCGCGTCCAGCTCCCGCTGCCACAGGCGAACCTTCCTGCGATTCCACCATCGTCGCCCCCCGTCAAAGGAATGGGCCGATGGGCCGAGTCCAAGATAGGGGAGTGGGTCCAGTACTTGATGTTGTGGGCGCTTTGGTGGTCGGGTGAGGCCGCAAAATTGGAGACCTCGTAGCCCTCGTACCCGAAGTCCGCCAGCGCGAGGTGGGTGAGCAGAAAAAGTTCGGACTGGGCGTCGCCTGTCATTTCGAAGAGTTCTCCCCGATCCAGCCGACGGCCAAAGATGGTTCGGGAATGGAACGTCAGTTGGTAACACGAGAGGTGATCGACCTTCCGCCGCACCGCCTCCTCGAGTTGGACGAGCCAACTGTCCGCAGACTGGCCCTCGAGGGCGTAGATGAGGTCCACGGAAACCGTGTGGAACCCACCTCCTGCACCAACTCGAGGGCCCGCCGGCCCTCAGCGGCGAGTGCCGGCGTCCGAGCCCCCTCAGCACGTCCTCGTCGAAGCTCTGCAGACCGAGACTGATGGTGGTGAAGCCGAGGTCCCCCACGCCTTCACCGACTCCGCTGTCACGTCCTCGGGGTTGACCTCCAGGAAGAGCTGCACGTCCGGCACGAAGTCCAACCGCGCCCGGATCGACTCCAGCAGCCGGCCGAGTTGGCCCGGCGTCAGAGCCGTGGGAGTGCCCCCGCCGATGTACGCGGTGTCAAAGCGAAGACCGGTGCCGGACCGGAGCGCCGCCTCCCTCTCGATGGCGGCCACGTAACCCGCCCGCCGTTCCTCGCCGGCGATGGTGACCGCGAAGTCGCAGTAGGGGCACACGGAGGAGCAGAAAGGAACGTGGACGTGCAACCCGGCTGGAGTGCTGTTCTTCACGTTCATCACAGAATCGAAAATCGAAAATCGACAATCAAAAACCTGCTGGGCGCCGCGGCGGAGGTCAGTCGACGCGTTCTCGGCGAGACGGAATTCGTAATTCGCAATTCGCAATTCGCAATCTGGAGTCAGTTGCGGTCGGTTTTGAGGACGGCGATGAAGGCGGATTGGGGAATCTCGACGTTGCCCACCATCTTCATCCTCTTCTTGCCCTTCTTCTGCTTCTCCAGAAGCTTGCGCTTGCGGCTGATGTCGCCGCCGTAACACTTGGCAGTGACGTCTTTACGGTACGCGTTGATAGTCGTCCTGGCGATGATCTGGCCGCCGTCGCTCCCTGGATGGCAGTGTACTGCTGCCGTGGAATGGTATCGGCGAGGCGCTCACAGTAGTGGAGCGCCCGTGGCCGGGCCTTGTCCCGGTGGACGAGTTGGGCGAGCGCATCCACCGGCTCGGAGTTGACCAGGATATCCACCTTGACCAGATCGGTGTCCCGGTAGTCCAGCATTTCGTAATCGGATGATCCATATCCCTGGGTCACCGACTTGAGCCGGTCATAGAAGTCGAAGAGCACGTCAGCCAGAGGCATTTCGGAGGTCAGTTCGACTCGCCCAACCACCAGGTAGTGGAAGGTGGTGTTGGCTCCCCGCCGTTCCCAACAGAGTTCCATGACCCCTCCGACGTATGGCTCGGGCATAATCACCGATGCCTTGATGAACGGCTCCTCGGCCGCGATGGAGCCGGGTTGGAACTCCGAAGGATGTCCACCCAGCGCACCGAACCGTCGGTGAGGGCGATCCGGTAGCGACCGAGGGGGCCGATAGGATGAGCGACAGATCGTATTCTCGCAGCAATCGCTCCTGAACCACTTCGAGGTGCAGGAGCCCCAGGAAACCCACACCGAAAGCCGAAACCGAGGGCGGCGGACGATCCTTTTCATAGGTCAGCGAAGCCATTGAGTTGAGCAACTCGAGGGCCCTGGAGAGATCCTGGTACTCGTCGTTGGACATGGGGTAGCCCAAGGAGAAGACCACCGGTTGGCACCCGGTAGCCAGGGATGGGCTCAGGGGCCGACCGCCCCGCGTCAGTGATGGTGTCTCCCACATCGATTTCGGAGACCGACTTGATGCCGGCGATCACGTACCCACGGCGCCTGCCTCGAGGGCTTCGTTTCGCACCTCTCAGCTGCAGGAGACCAACCTCTTCCACCGCGTGTTCGGAGCCGGTGTGCATCAGAACCAATCTGACCGGTGCTGATCCTGCCCTCCATCACGCGGACAGAAGCACCGCGCCTCGGTAGGGGTCGAGTGTTCGTGGAAGACCAACGCCTGAAGCGGCATTCCGGATCGCCCTTTGGCGGCGGCAGGCGATGGACGATCGCCTCCAGGACATCCTCGATTCCGGTGCCATCCTTGGCCCAACACAACACTGCCATTTCCGCATCGAGGCCCAGGTCCTCGTCGATCTCAGTCTTGACGCGTTCTATGTCCGCCGACGGCAAATCGATTTTGTTGATAACCGGCACCATCTCGAGGTCGTACTCCAGGGCGAGGTAAGTATTGGCCACCGTCGGGCCTCGACCCCCTAGAAGCATCACGAGCGACAGCGCACCTTCGCAGGACATCACCGACCGCCGAACCTCGTGGGAAAAATCCACATGGCCGGGGGTATCAATCAGGTTGAGAAGGTGTTTCTCTCCGTCTCGCGCCGTGTAGTTCAACGTCACTGTGTTGGATTTGATCGTGATTCCGCGCTCACGTTCAATGTCCATCGAATCCAGGATCTGGTCCCTGAACTCGCGCTCCCCCACCCCGCCGCAGTACTGGATCAGCCGATCGGCGAGGGTCGACTTGCCGTGATCGATGTGCGCGATGATGCAAAAAGTCCGGATGTTCTCCACGCTGTCATTCTCTCCTGTGCGGCCATCAGGCGCTGCGGCTCAGCATTATGACCTATTCCGGGGTTCGGGGCTCGGGGTTCGGATTTAGGGGTTCGGGATTCGGGCTAGGAGCATTGAAAACTGCTGCTTCGAGCGGCGATTTACATCATCGTGACAGCGACCCTGGCGCCGATTCGATATCCTAATGATGAAATGAAGGTATTGCTCGTCGAGGACGAAAGGACACTGCGCGAGGGTCTCCGCGATCTGCTCGGCGCCGCGGGTCACCAGGTGGTGACGGCCGATGACGGCCCATCGGGGCTCGAGTGGGGAATCAGCGAGCCCTTTGACCTCGTCGTCCTCGACCTCATGCTTCCAGGAATGGATGGAATCGAGGTCTGTCGGAAGCTTCGGCAGTCCCGGCCCGAGCTGTCGATTCTGATGCTCACCGCCCGCGGATCCGAGGACGACAAGGTGGCCGGCTTCGCCGCCGGGGCGGACGACTACGTCGCCAAGCCCTTTGGCGTCCGCGAACTGTTGGCCCGGGTGGAGGCGTTTGCACGGCGAGCGGACCGTCAGCCCTCGCCCGAAGAAATCTTCGACGTTGCCGGCTGCACCATCGATCTCGGGCGACACCAGGCGCAGCGCGAAGACCGGGTCGTCAGCCTGACCCCTCGCGAAGTTGGGATCCTGCGATGGCTCCATCGGCACCGGAGTCGCGCCGTCAGCCGCGCCGAACTGCTCGAGAAAATCTGGGGAGCCAGCGGTGATCTCCAGACCAGGACGGTGGATATGACCATCGCCAAGCTTCGCCAGAAAATCGAGCGGGATCCCGCCGAGCCCGAGATCGTTGTCACGGTCACCGGAGCGGGCTATGCCTGGGGCCGCAACGATGAGGGGTAGCTTCCGTCGGACGGTACTCGCGGCAGTGCTCGTCGCTGTGGCGGTCCTGGTCCCTACGGCAGCGTGGTACGTCAGCGGGTCGGGAGAGGCTTCCCGGCATGCCGCAGAGCTGGAGGATCGAGTCCGGCAGGAGGTCGCACTCGAGCTGACCGCCAGCGCCGAGCGACTCGGCGCTCGTCTCGAGTCCCTGCGAGAGCGGGAGTCCGCCAGGCCCTTCTACCACTACCAGAACCTGTACCACGATCCGAGGGGGGCGGCTCAGGGTCTGGCGGTGATTCCCTCGCCACTGGCGCACGGGGCATCCGATCCCCTGATCTGGGCCCACTTCCAGATTGACGAGCAGGGTGTGGTGAGCCTGCCCACCGTCAGTGAGCGCTTCCCCGAACTCAGCACTGCCGAGGGGTTCAGCCACTTTTGCGACGTATTGGGCGACCTCCAGAACGGATTCATCGTGGCCCGACTGGACGGCAAGAATGGGGTACCCGGTATGGACCTGGTCGACGCCGAAGGACCGGACCAGGTGATCGTTCTGGATCGCGACAGCTGGGAGCAGATTTATCTGGCAGATGCGGTCTATGCAGACCTCACCGGACGACCCCCGCAAGCTTCCGGCACGTCCCTCGGTGCGTCCTCCGTCGGCAACGGCGACGTGGTGATCCGGGTCGCGCCGCTGCGCTGGCACACCATCGTTCTGGGTGCCGGGCCCTCACTGGCCGCCCTTCGGCAGGTCACGACCCCGGGTGGACTTTTGGTGCAGGGATTCGTACTTGGTCCTGCCGGCATCGGCGAGTGGCTCGGCACCGATTCGGTCTTCGAGCCGGCCACGCCGACCTACGATATGAAGGCTGCAGTTCCGGTTGCCAACACCGACTGGGAAATGGCGGCCGACGTTCGTCCATCGGTGGAGGCGGCCAGGGCAGAAGGGCGGGACATCGTCAGGAGATTTCGACGGACCTTCGCCCTCAGCTCCGCAGGGGCGTTACTGGCCGCCCTGGCTGTGGTGGTGATCGTCGCTCAGACCGACCGACTCGCCCGTCAACGGGCCCGCTTCGCCGCCGCCGCCGCCCACGAGCTCAAGACTCCGCTGACGTCCCTCAGATTGCACGGAGAGATGCTGGCTGAAGGACTCGGCGATCCCGAACGGTGGCCGGTCTATGCGGCCAGGATGCTCCCCGAAACCCACCGGCTCGCCCGGGTGGTGTCCAATATGCTGGATCTTTCGAAGCTCGAACGCGGAGCACCCCTGGCTCAACCCGTCGTCGGCGATCTCTCAGAGGCCGTCAACCACTGCGTCGAACGGCTGAAACCAGCCCTCGAGGATGCCGGTGTGATGTTGATCGTCAACGACGATCAGCCTCTGCCACATGGCGTCTTCGATCCCGATGCCCTTTGCCAGATCCTCGACAACCTCCTGGATAACTCGGAGAAGTACACACGGTCCGCAGGAGATCGCACGGTGGTAGTCACCACATCCACTGAATCGCACTCCCTGTGCGTCCGAGTCTCGGACCGGGGACCCGGGCTTCGTCGCTCCAGCCGCCAGGCCCTGTTCCGCCCCTTCGAAAGGCCGGCGGACTCCGATGCGCCGTCGGGGCTCGGGCTCGGTCTGGCCCTCGCCCGGTCCCTGGCACGGGCTCAAGGCGGTGATCTCAGGCTGGTTGAAACCGACGGTCCGGGGGCGACCTTCGAGCTCACACTGCCCATTGCGGGCGAGTCCAAAGTCTGAACCCTGGCGCTTGGACCTGAGTGTATACTGCGCCCAATTCCTCCACCGGAGTCGGAGCCACCCTTGAGCAGCGATGAAATCAACACGACCAGGGCCGCAGTCTTCGTGATGCTCACCATCTTGGTGCTGGCATCCTGCGCACCTGTGGACGAGGTCACCCACCCCATCACACCCTCCCAACACTACTTCATGGCCGATCTCCCTCCCGGAGGCGACTTTCTGGCCTGTGGGATAACCGGTCCATGGAAAGACTGGGACGACATTTGGCGGTTTGGTGCGCCGAGCTGCACCTTCGGCGGCGGTCTCACCAAACCGACCCCCGAGGGAACCGCGGCGTTTGGCGGCGAGTCTCGGGTGACGTTGGTGCTGCCCGACGACCTTTGGTCCACGGTGTCGATGCGCGTTCGAGCCCGCCCCCACCCGGATCCTACCCGCCATCAGTCGGTCCGTTTGGCCGTCAACGAAGTCCCCATCGAAACCACCACTGTTGCGACCACGTGGCAGACCCTGGACTTCAGGATCCCTGTCGGAGCGCTCAGACCTGGCGAGAACACTGTGGTGCTTCAGTTTTCCTACGGCGTGTCTGCCCGGGATGCTGGCCTCGGCAACAGTCTGAGGCCGGTCGCCGCCAACATCAAAGAAATATGGTTCACGCGCGACGGCGTGGCGCCGTTGACGTGGCCGCAGGTGAAGAAACAGTTTGAACGAGCGATGTTAGAACCCGGCCCGACCCAGATCTGGGATCCGGATCGTCGGCGTTTCGTGGCCCCGACAGGGGGCCAGTTGGTATTCCCGGTTCACATCCCGGCGGGAGCCACATGGTTCGAGTTCGAGGTCATCCCTCCCCCCGACCTGGATCTTCAAGAATCCTCGATCTCCGCTCGCATCGAGGATCTCGATGCCAGGGACAGGTCCATCCACGAAATTCGCCCCTCCGAGGCGGCACGCGATCTCAAAGCCGGCACCCTCCAGCTCAAGCTTCCGGTCGAAATCCTCGCCGGCAGGAACGCGCTGGCGACGATCGAGCTCGATCCAAAACCCCGGGCGCAGTCATCGAGATTGCGGACTTTCGGTTTGTTTCCAAATCAAGACGGAACGCCGAGACCCACGACTCGGCAGATCGATCCGGATCCGTGACCGAGCCGCCGGACATTGTGATCATCACTCTCGACGCAGCGCGCCCTGATCACTGCTCGTGCTACGGCTACCATCGCCTGACAACACCCGTGATCGACCAATTTGCCGAACAGTCGCTGGTTTTTTCCAACGCCTTCGCCCTGGCCCCCTACACCCTTTGCTCCGTACCCACCATGATCACCGGTCTGTCATTCCTGGATCACGGTGTGGTCGGGCACGATGACACCTTGAGCGTCGAGGCACTGACCCTCGCCGAAGCTCTGCGCGATGCGGGGTACCGGACCACAGGCTTCACGGCCACACCCAACAACTCGGCTGCCAAGGGCTTCGATCAAGGCTATGACGAGTTCCACGAACTCTGGACCGAGGCGCCGGGGGCGACCTTCCAGGACCCGCACTACGTCTCCGGACGGGTGATCGAATGGCTCGAATCCGTCGACGACAACCGTCCGCTCCACCTCCAGGTCCACTTCATTCCGCCCCACGCTCCCTACGCACCGGCGAGGCCGTTCAATCTTTTCGCGGACCCCTCGTACGACGGGCCGTGCACCGGAGGGGTCCAGAGCTTCGACACAATCGAACACGGCATCGTGCCTGATACCGAGGAATGCGTCACGAACTTGATCGATCTCTATGACGGCAACCTGCGAGCCGTGGACGACGCCACAGGGCTTCTGCTCGCTGCCTTGCAGCGCCGTGAACGCTGGCAGAACACCGTCGTGCTGATCACCTCGGACCACGGAGAGGCATTCCTGGAGCATGGTCGACTCACCCACAACTCGACGCTTTACGACGAGATGTTGCGGGTGCCGTTCATCCTGCACCTCCCCGAGAGGTACGAGGACCTCGAGGTGGACACAGAGGGACTGGTGACCCTGGCCGACGTGACCCCCACCCTTCTTGCCGCAGCCGGCATCCGGTTCTCCGGACCGGTGGACGGTATCAATCTTCTGGCCTCCCACGGCACCCACAACCCGCCCGTCGGCAGGTTCTTCGTGGCCAGAAACTCCGCCTCCGATCCTCTCCTCGGCCTGCGGACGCTTCGGTGGAAGGTCTTGCTGACATCAACCGGCGTCGGAGCGGTGTTCGACCTGGTGGAGGACCCCGGAGAGCGGCTCAATCTGATTTTTGCCAACCCCCGACAATTCGCCGGCCTTGGCCTGATACTCACCGACAGGATTGCCCAGCCGCCCTCGATCACAGTCGCCGGCGAACGCGCCCAGACCACGGATGGCGATCGCGAGTTACTCGAGGCGCTCGGCTATGTGCAGAACGACAGCGACGCGAGGCAGTAAGCCGCTGGCCGGGGAGCAGTGAAGCGGTTCCGAATTCCGAATTCCGAATTCCGAATTCCCCAACCATCAGCTAAGATTCGTCCGTGCTCCAACACGAACCGGCCCAATTGCAGCTCGAGCTCTTGCCCGATCGTCTGGCCGTCTGTCGGCTGGACCCCGAGGACGCCACCCTGGATTGGGATCTCGGAGAGGGTTTCCTGTCGGTGACCTTCACCGAAGACGAGGTTTCGGTGGTCTGTGAGGAGGCCTATGCCCCGCCGGAGGCCCGAACTGAACGAGGCTGGAGGTGCCTGCGGGTGATCGGCCCTCTGGATCTCGAGATGGTGGGGGTCCTCGCCTGTCTGTCGCGAGTATTGGCCGAGGCAGGCATCCCCATCTTCGTCATCTCCACCTTCGACACGGACTTCCTGCTCGTGCGCTCAGGCCTGTTGGACGACGCCGTCCGAGCGCTTCGGGATGCGGGCCACACCGTGGAGCGAAGTTCTTAGTAGGCGGGGGGTTTATCCCCCCGCAGTTTCGGCTAAGAACGAGGTCCTACTGTTTTGTGTGATGCCTCCGAGGTGATGTAGCCCTCGCGCTCGAGGTGAAGCAACACATCGCGGACCGCTTCGTCCGGGGTCACGTCCGAGGTGTCGATGGTGACATCGGAGTCCTCCGGCACCTGATAGGGGTCCGAAATACCGGTGAACTCCTTGATGAGCCCTGCCCGAGCCTTGGCGTACATGCCCTTGCGGTCACGTTGTTCGCAGACTTCCAGGGGTGTGGAGACGTGGACCAGGATGAAACCACCCCACGGCTCCACCATGTCCCGCACCTGCCGTCTCACGACATCGTAGGGCGCGATCGGCGCACAGATGGCAATCCCTCCTGCCCGGGTGATCTCGGAGGCGACAAAACCGATCCTTCGAATGTTGAGGTCCCGATGTTCCTTCGAAAAACCGAGCTCCGATGACAGGTTCTTGCGCACCACGTCGCCGTCGAGCAGGGCCACGCTGCGCCCCCCCTGTTCGAGGAGCTTGACCCGAAGCGCATTGGCAAGAGTCGATTTTCCCGAACCGGAAAGGCCGGTGAGAAAGACCGTAAATCCCTGGCTGCTTCGGGGCGGATGGCGGAGGCGAAGTTCCCGCTCGACAGCTGGGAAGGTGAACCATGGCGGCAGGTCCTTTCCCCTGGCCAGCCGGCTCCTGACCTCCCTGCCAGACACGGTGCGAATTGACTCGCCATCCGGAACCCGGTCCAACCGCATGTACGACTTGGCACTCTCCAGGTAGCCCATCAGGGGCCTGAGAACCATCTCGATTCCGAGTTCTTCACAATGGGTCTCGATCAACAGCTGGGCTTCCTCGCAGCGGTAAACCGGCGCACCGGTTGTCTCGAGGATCGACCCGCCATCGCCGGGCTCCACCATGAAATGGGTCGCTCCGTGATTGCGGTGGAGAATCGCCTGGAGCAGGGCTTCGCGGAGGCCCGCTTCGCGCATGGCGAATGGCAGCAGCGACAACCGGACGGTGTCCCTTGGGTAGAGAGGCAGCAATGCCTGGTAGCAGCGGACCCGCGTGTAGTGATCCGCATCGCCGGTTCGGCCGTGACCCACAGTGGGATGGATCAGCAGACTCGCGCCCAGCTCCTGGGCCGCCTGCTGGGTGAGGGCTTGGTGGGCCCGGTGCATGGTCTGGTGGGTCTGATAGGCCAGCACGCGGCGCCAACCCAGCCGCGCGAAGGCGCGGCGCAGCTCAACCGGCGTCAGACGAAGGTCCTTGAAGTCGTGGTGGACTGGTATCTGCACACCCTCCACCGGTCCGGCCACGGCAAACCGCGGCTGTCGCTTGAGAAAGCGCTCCGCCCGGACGCTGGCGTTGGGGGACGATCCAAAGAGAACCTCCACCTCGGCCTTTCGGTCCGGCTCGAAGACCTCCGTAACGGTCTGCACCGCGAGCATCACTCCCTCTGGATCGCGCAGCGCCAAACGATCCCCGGCAGCCAGCGAATTGGCAAGCTCCTCCCCCACACCCAGCGTCAGCGGCACTGGCCACAGAGTCCCGTCGGCGAGTCGCATGGAGGAACACACCGAATCGAAATCGGCAGCGCCCATGAACCGCTCCAGCGGCGAATAGCCGCCGTTCATCAGAAGCTCGAGATCGCAAACCGTCGCCGGGTCGAGGTCCGCCGAAGGCCAGTCGCGGGAGGCGTCACGAAGATCAAGGAGCCGACGGTTGTCGGCGACCAGATTCACCAGAGTGCCTCCGTAGGCGGGGATGAGGTGGTTCACGTCGCGGTCTCCCTTCAGCAGATCGAGATTGTATCGAATCGTGGGCAGAGGGGCTCGCCGTGGTTCGGTGAAAATCGGAACATTACTCTTGAAACCGATTCGCGAAAACTATTCACCGGAAAATGCTCGTATTTTCGAATTAAATTCACTCAAGGGCTCTTTCAACCGTGCAATCCGAATTCTCTTCGAAATCTTGCATCTGGCCATTTTCTGAGCCCACAATGGTGGTCATAGGCGCCCCAAAAAAGCCGCGATCCGGAGGGTATTCATGGCAACCACGACGAAATCTGGCGTTGATCGCTACGTCTCACAGGCGAAGGAGATGATGGCCGCTCGGCAGGCGCACCGCCGCGAGGTTCGTCGTCTCAAGTTCGACACCATCGCAGTCCACGGGATGTACAGCATGGAGGAGGCTTTCTCCGGCGGTCAGGGCGGAATCATCGAACCCATTTTTCCGTCCACCTCCCAGGCCTATCGGGATTCTGACGAGATGGAGGCCGCCCTCTCCTACCAGATCCCGACGTGGTGTTACTCGCGCATTCACAATCCGAGCGTGTTCTACCTCGAGGAAACCCTCTCCCTGCTGGAGTCCTACGGGTGCGACACGGACGCCACCGGACTGTGCACCGCATCCGGAATGTCGGCCATCAAGCAGGTGGCCGAACCACTGCTGGCACAGCGGGGCTCCACGGTGGAGAAAATCAACTTCGTGTCGGCCGCGCAGGTGTACGGGGGCACCTTCCAGCTCTTCAACCTGCGCATGGCTGAACGGGGGGCCCACGTGAGGTGGGTGACGGAACCGTGGCGGATCGAAGCCTGGGAGCCGCTGATCGACGAGGACACACGCTTTCTCTACGCCGAAATGCCGTCCAATCCACAGCAGGCATGCATCGATATTTCGTCCATCGCAGAGCTGGCCCACTCCCACGGAATCCCGCTGATCGTGGACGCCACCATCGCGACTCCAGCCCTGATGCGACCCTTGAATCACGGTGCCGACGTCGTGGTCCATTCGTTGTCAAAGACCGTAGGGGCCGGCGGGGATGCCATCGCCGGGGGCATCGTTGCCCGCCACGACCTGGTCTCCCGCCATCTGGACGATGAGCAGCGATCGAACTATGCACTGTGGTTGAAGCTGTGGCCGTTTCGGGACTCGGGCCCGTGTATGGGTCCTTCGACAGCTCATTATCTGCTGAACGAGATCAGGACCTTGCGCCTCAAAGTGCAGTGGATGTCGTCCAACACCATGGCGGTCGCCGAATATCTTTCTCAGCATCCGAGAATCGAACGCGTGGACTACCTGGGTTTGCCCCACCACCCTCTCCACGGCCTCGCCAGCCGATACATGCGGGTGGTGGACGACGGTTCCCCGGCATACGGACATCTGATGTCCTTCAACATCAAGGGCAGCGCCGAGGACACCCGTCGCTTCTTCGACGCCCTCCAGCGCACCTACCGGGCCACCGATCTCGGCCGGATCAAAACGGTCGCCACCATCCCGGCCATCTCCACCCATCAGCAGCAGGGCGAGGAGGGTCGCAAGCTCGCTGGCATTCCCCCGACCATGGTACGTTTATGCGTTGGTGCAGAGCACCCGGACGATACGATTTCAGACCTCGACCAGGCGCTGGCGAGCATTGAATACACCGGGGGGATCGGATGAAACTGCTTTTCGTTGGATTTGGGACTGTCGGCCAGGGACTGTCGGAACTTCTGCTGACCAAACGAGCCGAACTGGCCGGACGTCATGACCTCGAGTGGCAGGTGGTGGGCATCGCCGACATGCTCAAGGGCAGCGCCTACGACCCAGCCGGCCTGGATCTGGCGGAGGCGCTGATTCGAGTCGAGCAGGGCGATTCGTTGTCGGACTGGCCCGGCTTCGGACGGGATTGGGATGCACCCACCATGATCGCCGAAGCAGAAGCTGACGTGATGCTCGAAGCCACCTACACCGACATCACCACCGGGCAACCGGCCACGGACCACATTCGGGCCGCCCTCGAACGGGGCATGCACGTGACCACCACCAACAAGGGCCCGGTGGCTCTGGCCTCCAGGGAATTGATCGACCTGGCGGCTCGCCGTGGCCTTCGGTTCCTATACGAAGGTACGGTGATGGCGGGCACCCCATTGCTCAACCTCATCCGGGAGACCCTGGCAGGGTCGGAAATCCTGGAGATGAAGGGCATCCTCAACGGCACGACCAACTACATCCTGACTCGGATGGAGGAGGGCCTTGCTTACGCGGACGCACTGGCCAAGGCGCAGGAACTCGGCTACGCCGAAGCGGTTCCCGACGCAGACGTGCTCGGTTGGGACGCACTGGCCAAGGTCACGATCCTCGCCAACACGGTCTTCGGCGCCTCAATCACCCCGGACGACAGCCCGTGCACCGGAATCACGGAGATCAGCCCCGACGACATCACCAGAGCCGCCGCCGACGGCAAACGCCACAAGCTCATCGGTAGGGTCTGGCGAGAAAATGATCGGATACGGGGATCGGTTGCGCCCCGGTTGATGAGCCTCGACCATCCGCTCGCCGGCGTCGGAGGTGCCACCAACGCCATGACCATCTCCACCGACACCCTGGGCGATGTCACCATCGTCGGCCCGGGCGCCGGTCGGCGTGAGACCGGGTTTTCGCTGCTGAACGATTTGCTGGCCATCAGGAGAAGCGTCTGAAGATGTCGTTGACCGGATCGTGTCTCTGTGAAGCCGTGAAATTCACCATCGAGCCACCGACGCTCTTTTGCGCTCATTGCCACTGCCGGTTCTGCCGAGCGGCCCACGGCGCCGCCGTGGTCACCTGGGTCGGTGCGGCCGACGATCGATTCTCCATCACCGGGGGCGAGGAGTCCGTACGGTGGTACCAGTCATCACCGCAGAGCCGGCGCGGCTTCTGCTCTGCCTGCGGAACCACGCTGTTCTACGCATCAACCCTTGCCCCAGGCGAGATCCACATCGCTCGCGCGTGCATCGAAGGTGAAATTGACCGTGACCCCCAGGCGCACGTCTTTTTCGATCAGCGGGTCCACTGGCTCACATCCGGCGACGACCTGCCCAAGATCGACGGCGACAACCCAATGCTCGAGAAGTACAAGTCCGTCACCTGAGCTGGGAAGGACGCCTCTCAACCACCCAGTTGAACGGTGCTCGCGCCCACCCGGCGCGACGGTCGGATCGCGGAGATGTGCAGGCTGGAAGCCCGCACCACAATTTGGCACCGCCGCGACAAAGGGCGAATCAGCAGCGCGGATTTGTGGTGCGGCCATTTTGGCTGCACATCTCGACGGTGGAGTAGAAAGTCAAAAGTCGAAAGTTGCTCACGCACCGAACATGCGATGATCGACGGATGGAGACGATTTCGACGAAGGGGGCGCGTCGATTGGCACTCGCCCGTGCGGGACTCCTGAAGCCTGAGTGGACCGGAATGCCGAGGAGAGCCGCAGGTCGCGGCAAACGCGCCCGGAACGCGGCCCGGAGGGTGATCCAGCGATTCGGCTATCTCCAGCTCGACACCGTTGCCGTCGCCGGGGTGCGCAGCCACGCCATCGTGCTGCTGTCTCGGCTCGAGGGCTTCGATCCGACTCTCGCAGAGGAGCTCCTGCAACCAGGTGAGCCGCTGTTCGAGTACTGGGGACACGAGGCGAGCTGGATCCCAATCGAGCTCTACCCCGTTTTCGGTTTTCGCCGACAGGAATTCTGCCGTCATCCCTGGTGGGGGGACCTCCTCGGTCAACATCCCGATGTTGCCGACCGACTGATCCGTCAGATTCGCGCCGAGGGTCCCTTGCGATCCCTCGACATGGAGGGTGGCGGCGGTCGAGGGTGGTGGGACCTCAAGGTGGCCAAAAAAGTGGCGTCCGCCCTGTGGTCCTCTGGAGAGCTTGCCATCAGCGAACGGCGAAATTTCCAGAGAACCTACGACCTCGCCGAGCGCGTCATTCCGGACGAATGGCGCCGGCAATCCGTCGAAGAGCCGCAGGCGATCGAGCGGCTGCTGTTGAGAGCCCTCGCGGGCCACGGCTGGGCCACCACGGGCACCCTGGTCCGGACCTGGCGGCTGACCAAGCGCTCCGAAGACATCCGGGCTGCCTTGGGCCGCCTCGAGGAACGAGGCCACGCGATTCCCTGCGCCCTCGCCCGTCAGGAGGGAGGTTTGATCCGTGGTTGGATCAGGCCGAAGGACCTCGACCTGGCAGCCCGACTCGATCAGACCCGCCCTCGGACCGACCAAGGGAACCTGCTCTCCCCCTTCGACCCCGTGCTCTGGGACCGGGCAAGGGTCCAAACGCTTTTCGGCTTCCGTCAGATCCTGGAGATCTTCAAGCCGGAGCCGGCCAGAATCTACGGCTACTACTGCCTGCCCGTGTTGGCTGGCGACCGTTTGGTGGCACGGTTCGACCTCAAGGCTGACCGCAAGGCAGGACGACTGCAGGTGCTCTCGTTCCACGAGGAAGAACCTGGGACCGCCCAAGGCCGTGAAGCCTCTCGCGTCGCCGTTCGACGTTTCGCGGAATCCCTTGCCCTTGTGCCGTTGGGATTAAGGGTTTAAAGGTCTAACGTCGCATATAATTCGGCAATGCACACCAAACCCGACCTCGACCGATTCGACCGGGCGATCGTTGCCGCCCTCCGCACCAACGCCCGGATCTCCAACAAGCGCCTTTCCGAGGAGGTCGGACTCGCTCCGTCCACCTGCCTCGAACGGGTCCGCAGGTTGCGCGACCATGATGTGGTGCGGGGGTTCCACGCCGACATCAACCTCGGCACTTTCGGAATCGATACGGAGGCAATGATCGGGGTCCGGATGAGCGAGCACTCGCGGGATCTGGTGGACTCCTTCCTTGCCTATGTGCTCACCCTGCCTGAGGTACTGCAGGTTTACCATGTGGCCGGTGCCGACGACTTCCTGGTCCACGTGGCGGTCCGAGACACCCAACACCTTCGAGACCTGGCCCTCGATAGCTTCACCACACGAACCGAGGTGGACCGGATCGAGACCCGGTTGATTTTCCAGCACACCGCCACCTGGCGCCTTCCCAACACCGCGGGTCGAGATTGAAGATTCAAGATTGAAAATTCCCACCCGCCCTCCCCGGCGGGCGTTGCCGGTGAGGCGTCGTCAATTTTCAATCTTCAATCTTCAATTCGAAATCGGGATCATGGCTCCGGAGATCGGTTGCGATAAAGCTCGGGGTCGACCACTTCGACCATGCGTCCCTCGTCGAGTTCGCCGTCGAAAAACTCGTTCATCCGCCTCGCCTGGAGTACTGGATCCTCGAGCACGGCCCGATAATCGACGGACAAGACGTCGAAGTAGTTTCTGAAGCGAAGCTGGAACTGCACCTTGTCGAGATGGCTCGTAAACATCTCCAACATTTCTTCGTCCGAGGTTTCAGTTTCTTCGGAACGCCGGTCGAGCATCTTCGCCTGGGACGCCAATACCTCATGGAGATTTCGTTGCATGAATACAACGCGGTAGAAATTGTCGTCTGGCAGGTACTGGAGCAGCGACGACACGACCTTGATCACCTTGCCCCGGGCGCCGCGGAGCCAGTGCTTGTCCTGCATTTCGGCGAGATCCTTGACCCGTTCGTCCTCATAGTAGCCCTTTGGGTTGTCCTCGTCCGCCGTTCTGATCTCGTCGGTGACCACTTCAAGTCCACCCGCCTCGAGCATCTTCATGGCCATTGAAGTACCCGATCTCGGCAAGCCGGAGACCACGACCACAGGATGGCCATATCTGAACCGCCGAACCACTTTCGCGAACATCGACATGTGCCTCTCCGTTCAGCTGAGTTTCGCAGAGCGAAATCTCTCAATCGTCTACAGTTCCCGCCGGACAACAGGGAACGCCGCCTTGCCATCCCGGCGGCCGGTCCATATACTACACGGCCGTCGGCGAATGGTCTCGCCGGAGTGAAATCTCACCATCGAAGACTGGGTTCATACGAAGGGCGACAATCGGCGCCACCGCCGCAGATTCCGGAGCAGATAGGGGGCCACGGGTGCGATCGAAAGGCAACAGACGGGCGGTTCAAGGGCCTGTGATCGGGCTGACGGCTCTTGCGATTCTTGCCATGACCGGACCTGCCGAGGCCTACATTGGTCCCGGCGCAGGGTTCGCCGTCCTCGGCTCCTTCGCGGTTCTGCTTGGCACGACGCTGGTGGCCGGTTTCGCTCTGCTCGCCTGGCCGTTTCGCATGGTGTGGAGGATGATTCGCCACCGCCGCAAGAGCCGGCCTCTGATCAAGCGACTCGTCTTCGTCGGCTTCGACGGTCAAGACGCTGCGATCACCGAACGAATGATGGCCGAGGGAAAACTGCCCAACATGTCGAAATTAGCCGGACAGGGAGGCTACCG
The DNA here is from genome assembly GCA_963801995.1 of uncultured Holophagae bacterium. GTDB lineage: Bacteria > Acidobacteriota > Thermoanaerobaculia > Thermoanaerobaculales > Sulfomarinibacteraceae > FEB-10. The sequence continues at coordinate 19,374 of CAWDGW010000002.1, forward strand.
TCGGCTACGCACCACATACCCGTCGATCACGCCGGTCGCCTGGTCCAGTTTTTCAACCGGCACCAACCCGGGCCGGCACAATATCTTCGATTTTCTCGACCGGGATCCGCGCACCTACCTTCCCCGGCTGTCGTCAGCCCACATCGGTTCTGTGGATCGGGTGCTCAAGGTCGGCAAACTCAGGATTCCACTCAAAAAACCGGACATCCGGTTGCTGCGAAAGTCCAAGCCGTGGTGGACCATCCTTGGGGAGCACAACATCTGGAGCACAATCATCAGGGTGCCGATCACCTTCCCTCCGGACAAATTCTACGGCGCCCAGCTCGGGGCGATGTGCATCCCTGACCTGTTGGGTACCCAGGGCACCTTCCTCCTGTTCACGACTCGCCCGGAAACCACCGCTTTCCAGGAGGGGGGTCTCCGATTCCAGCTGACCGCCAACGGCCAAGGCCACTTTCGAGGCATCCTCCAGGGTCCGGAGAACACTTTTTTGGAGGGCAGCCCACCGATGGAGCTGCCGATGGCCGTCAAGGTTGATCGAAAGGCCGGAAAAGCCCTGGTCACGGTGGGAGACGAGGAGGTCGAACTCAATCGTGGAATCCTCTCCGAGTGGGTCACGCTGCGTTTCCCGGCGATCGCTCGAATCAAGGTCAACGGCATTTGCCGGATGATGATCACCGAGATGGATGAACACCTCTCGCTCTACGTGTCCCCCATCAACATCGAACCCGAGAAGCCGGCAATGCCGATCTCTCACCCGTCTTACTACTCCTCATACTTGTCCAAAAAGCTTGGAACCTTCGCAACCCTCGGTTTGGCCGAAGATACCTGGGCGCTGAATGAAAAGGTGACCGACGACCACACCTTTTGGACCCAGACCGCAGACATCGATGACGAGCGAGAGAGGATGTTCCACGCAGCCCTGGACAGGCTGCGGTCCGGCGCCCTGGTCACAGTCTTTGACGCCGCCGACCGGGTCAACCATATGTACTGGCGCTACACTGAGGAGGACCACCCGGCGGCTCGCGGGGTGGATGGGGGTCCGTACCGTCAGGCCATCGAGGACCAGTACCGCAAGAACGACGAGATCGTTGGACGGGTCATGGAGCGGCTCGGGCCCAAGGATGTTCTGGTGGTGCTGTCAGATCACGGCTGCACGTCTTTTCGCCGCGGCGTGAACCTCAACGCCTGGTTGCTCCGCGAAGGCTATCTCGTGCTCAAGAAGGATGCCGACGGGTCGCAGGAATGGCTTCAGTCGGTCGACTGGTCGAAAACCCGCGCCTACGCCGTCGGATTGGTGGGGATCTTTCTCAACCTCGCCGGTCGTGAAAACCACGGAATCGTCCAGCCGGGCGATCAGGCAGCAATCCTGAAGCAGGAACTCATTGACAAGCTCAGCGGCCTGTCAGACGACGACGAGAACTCGGTCGCCATCAATCAGGCATGGGACACCGACCGGCTCTATCGAGGCCCCTACAAGGGCAACGCACCCGACCTTCTGGTCGGCTACAACCACGGATACCGGATCTCCTGGGATTGCGCCTCCGGCGTGGTGGCCGGCCCGGTCTTCGAGGACAACGAGAAGGCGTGGAGCGGCGACCACATCGTAGACCCCAGGATCGTGCCCGGCATCGTCCTGTCAAGCCACCCGATCGCGGCTGACGACCCCCATATCGTAGACCTGGCCCCGACGGCCCTTGGTCTGTTCGGAGTCCAGCCAGCCGCGCACATGGATGGGCAACCGATCTTCGACTTCGCCCGATTCACCAGCTCCGCCTGAGCGCCAAAATGGGAGGAGACACCATGAGACGCTTGCCATGGCCACGACCGGCAGCACAGAATGTCCCGAAGCGGTCCGGTGACACGTTCCGGCCGGACCCGGGGAGAGGACGGTAGATATGTTCGGATACACCAAGGTCAAGCTGGAGAAGTCGATTGTCGAGCGCATCAGCAAGTACGCTGAGATTGCCGGCTACTCATCTCCCGAGGAGTTCATCACCCACGCCCTGGAGAAGGAACTGGCCCAGCTCGAGGACGCCGAGGACGAGGAGGAGATTCGCAAACGCCTCAAGGGCCTCGGTTACATGTCGTAGCAAACTGGAATGTCGGCTCTCAACACTGCTCTTCGTGGCCTATTCGATCTGCTGCAGACCCCGTTCACCGGGCTGCCGCCGATCGTTGGAATTGTGGTCTGGTCGATCCCGGTGGCGGTGTTTGCGCTGTGGGTATTCAAGAAGACCTCGAACCAGAAACGCATCGCTGCGGTCAAGGCGAAGATCTACACCTGTCTGTTCGAGATTCGGCTTTTCAATGATGACCTGCGCGCCATTCTGCGAGCCCAGGCCGAGATTCTGCGCCATGTCATCCACTATCAGGGTCTCGCTCTGGTGCCGATGATCTTCATCCTGCCACCGCTGGTGCTGGTGATGGTCCAGCTCCATGCCTTTTACGGATTCCGCGGCCTCGAGCCCGAATCCGAGGCCCTGATAACCGTCTCCATGGACGATTCGTGGAAACAGCGCTGGGCCGGTGATCGGCCACCGGTGGAGCTCGAGCTCCCCGCGGGCCTCTCCATGAGGACGCCGGCGATCTGGGTTCCAGAACTCGGCGAGTTCAGCTGGCAGATCGGGGCCGAGGAGTGGGGCGACTACGAACTCTCGATTCTGGTGGACGGCGAGACAATCGGCAAGACCCTCCGTGTCACCGACTCGGTGGTTCGGCTCTCGCCCAACCGCCCCGACGCATCCTTCCTCGGACAGCTCGAATGGCCCTCCGAGCCACCCCTGGCGGCGGCGAGCACCATTCGCGAGATCTCCATCGGTTACCCGGAAGGGAGAGTATCCCTCGGGGGCTGGCAGTTTGAATGGTCGTTCGCGTGGATGGTGGTGTTCTTCGTGTTGACGATGATCATCGCGGTGGTACTGAAGGGGCCGATGGGCGTCGAGTTGTGACACGCGTCGCCTGCCTGCTATTTGTTTAAAGGTTTAAAGGTTAAAGGTTTAAAGGTTTACAGCCTGCCCCTTCTGCCTTCGTCCCTGATTTTTGATTTTTGATTTTTGATTTGTGGCCAGCAACCGCCGTTACGGTCGAATCACTGAGGTCGTTCCGGAAAAAGTCGTGGGAGACCGGCATCGACCGCGTAAGCGTTCATTGCGACGACCGCGCTGAGAGTGATCCAGGGCGAAGGATCACCGACCCGAGCCCGCGATCCGACGTCCACGGGTAAGGACGAAGGGATCGACCGCCGCACCGGCCACCGACCGTCCCCCACCTGGGCCGACTGCAGCAACACAAGGGGCCTTTTCATCCGGGATTCGTAAGGAATGCCCGCCCTGGCCAGTGCCCAAAGCGCCTCGCTGGTGTCGGTCCGAGCGAAGTTCGGATGTCCGAATACCCGCTGTGACCTCCTCGATGAACGGCCGTCTCCCAGAATCTCCGTAACGGCTCGAGCGACGAGCCGCTCACGCCTCAGTTCGCCCGCTGATGCCAACGCCTCGAGCAGGGCGACGGCCGCGGTCAGACGCGTGTGCTCACTCCCCAGCCAGGCCCGAGGGTCCTCATCAAACCACGCCAGTGCCTCCTGGACCCGCAGGTGGCTGCCGAAACCGATCCTGGCGACGGCTTGCGCCAGCCGGGCGGTGGCGATGGCCGATGGCGGTGCCCCCGGCCGAGGGGCCACACCTCCATCCCCGGGTACCGAATCAAGAAACAACTCTGCGGCTCTCCGCAGCCTGGGGTCCGACGGATCGGCACCCCACGCCACCGCAGCGATCAGCCGCCAGGCAGGACCGGAGTACCGGTGCCACGGCGATGTGCCGGTATTCCACGAGCCGTCAGGGAGCAGATCGGCCAGCAACGAGGCCACCGGCTCTGCCGCACTCGCCCCTCCCTGCGCCCGCCTTACCGCCGGGCTGTTCCGGGGTCTCCCCACCAACTCGGTGAGCACCCGCCAGTGGAGGTTGGGTCGCCGTTCGTCGAGCAACCACGGCAGTGGATCCCCGCGAAGGGCCTCCCACCCGCAGCCGCATGGAGCCGTCAAAGGCGGCCCATTCGCTTCTGTTGCATACCGTGGCGGAGCACGCGCACCGCTCCCTCGATGCGAGAGAGCCTGCGATTGCGGGCCTGGATTCCCTCCTGGTCCGACAGGTCCACCGGTTCCGCCCGAGTCTCCCTCAGTCGCTTGTCGAGCTCGAAATCCAACTTCTGCATCTGATCCACATCTAGACGCTTCAGGATGACGGGAGACAATAGGATGTATCCGTCACAAACCTGCCGCGCCATGGCCGGCGCGGATCCACCCATATATGTCCCCATGGATTATCCCTTTCGCGGAGGAGATCCCTCCCTCGCATCTCTATCTTACTAGCTATCGAGATCCACCTCGCGCAACCCGCCGCTGCGAAAAGCCAGGACCCGATCGGCCCGTCCTGCCAATTCGCGATCGGCGGTCAGCCAGATCGCGGTCCGGCCCAGAGAGGCGCGGACCACCGTCGACCGCCAGATCTCCCCATGCACCGCGTTCGTCCACGGCATCGGATCGACCACCACGATCAGCCGGTAACTCGATGGAATCACCCGTGCTGCCGCCACCTGCATCCGGTGGAGCGTGGACAACGGTGCGCCGTCCCCTTTCAGGGGTTCGCCGCCGAGAATCTCGGCCACGTCTTCGAGAGCGCACGCTTCCATCGTCGCAACCAACGTCTCCCGTTCAGGAAAATCGTCACAGAGACTCGCCAGGTTCAACTCCAGATCACCCTCCAGGAAGGCTTCCCCGGGGGCGACCACAGCCACCAACCGGTCACCCTCGTGCAATGGGCTACCGTCAATCGCGACCTCCCCTGCGACCGCAGCTCGGCGCCCCGAAAACATCTGTGCGAGGGCCCATCCGTCTTCAGCGCCGCCCGACAAGACCGCCAGTGACTGCCCGGCGCGAAGCTCCAGATCAATGGGAACCGAGCGCGGCAGCCCATCGGGTCCAGCCGCGACCACAGACCGCAGGCTCAAGGTTCCCCGAACCTCTCGGGAGGGCGGCAACAGCAACGATCCCCGGGCACCCCGGAATCCCACCGCTGAAGAGGAAATCCGGCGCACTGAAAGGAGCAGCACGGCAGGAGCAACCCATCCTCCTCCGGAGATCTCCAGCAGGTGCGGAGCCGCCGCGAATACCACCGCCCAACCAACCACCGCCACGACCCCTGAGCCATTGCGCCACCCACCGCCCCGTGTGAATCCCCACCACTCGAGCCCTGCAATGGCCACCGCCAAAATCAACCAGCTCAGAGCAATGGTCCAGTGACCGTAGCCAAACAAGAAAATCAACGCCGAGGCACCTGCAGCACACCAGGGCAACGGGTCCACCCGGGATGGCCGCGCGCCCACCAGGTGGGCCACCAGCACCAGGGCGACGACGGTCGGGGCCCACCGGGGGCCGACAGCAGCGACCCAGGGCAGTGTCCCGAGCAGAGCTGCGTGGTACCATCCAGCGGCCACGCCGACAAAGCTATCCACCACTCGATGGTACCCCGGCTGGTACGCCCATGCGAGGGGCTCCCTTCCAATTCCCCCCGAACGGAGTCGGCAGACGGCAATAGCCCCTCCCAAAACCCCACGATCGGCCGTATCACCCGTCACTCGTCACCTGTCACCTGTCACTCGTCACGCACCCCATACCACTCGTCACAGGTCGGCTGCCATGCGTCACTGCACACGCAACCAACCCGAAAACACCGCGTAACACAGGCAGAAGGCACGAGTACCGGCGACAACGCCAGACCACAACGGACCTTCATCAAACTCCTCCTTCATTGGCTCCTGCCCCGGAGCCAATATTTTTTCCATCACCCAACCTCCCTCCCGCTTCGAAAAGCGCACACCCCCTCCCACACCCCCCGCTTTTCGAAGATTTTGAACCGCTTCATCTCTCACACATCCCTGTCCGCTTTGCTACTCTCCGCTGGTGGAGCCGATCGTTACGCTGACGCCGGAGATCGCTGCCGATCCAATGGCGGCGCTCGCTCATCCGCCCGCCGAGGCGAGTGTCGTCGAGATCCGGGTCGATCTCCATCCAGGATTGGACCTGGAGGCCGCAATCGCGGCCTGTCCGTTGCCGGTTCTTCTCACCCTGCGATCCACCGCCGAAGGCGGCCGAGGCTCCACCGATCCCAACCAACGCAGGGCATTTGTCGAACGCGCACGGGAGGCAGGCGCCAACCTCATCGATCTCGAGTACGCCCGCGACCGGGACCTGGTGAGGCCCCTGGGCCTCGCCCCCGAGCAGGTGGTGCTCTCATGGCACGACTGCGACGGCACCCCGGCGAACTTCGAGGAAACGGTGGAGGTCATGCTCGCGGCTCATGCCAATCTCATCAAGATTGTGCCCACCGCCCGTCGTTTGGAGGATGTGGCGCGAGTTCTGGCCTTGTACCCCGCTGCCGGGCGCCAACGACGCAGGCTGACAGCCTTCGCCATGGGAACGGTGGGAATGGCCACCCGGCTACTGGCTCCCCTGCTGGGTTCTCCGGTGGCCTTCTGCTGCTGGGATGAGAACGCACCTGCCGCCCCGGGCCAGATGTCTGCCGATCGAATGACTGCTATCGCCGGCCACCTCAAAGGCCCACCCCAGAAAATATTCGGGGTGGTGGGCCGCGATGTCAGCTCGAGCCTGAGTCCAACCCTGCACGCAGCCGCTTATTCTTTCCTCGGTCTGCCGCATCTCTTTGTGCCGGTCAGCGTCCCCGATTCCGATCAACTGCAGCTCCTGTTTCGTCCCGCCGGACAGACCGTCTTCGATGAAGTGGGACTTCCCGCCGCCGGATGGGCTGTCACCACACCCTACAAGGCCGCCGCCGCGGCGGCGGCGACCCTTGCGGCGCCCAGAGTGGTCCGTTCCGGCGCCGCCAACACGCTGGTGCTCCGTGAGGGTGCGATCTTCGCAGACAATACCGACGCCGATGGCATCGTTGCCTCGGCGATTGCATCGGGTGTCGACCCGGCGGCCCGAGCAGCCGTGGTCCGAGGAACCGGCGGCGCCGGCCGAGGGGCCGCCGTAGGGCTCGACCTGGCCGGGGCCCACGTGGAGCTCCGAGGGCGAGAACCAGGAAAGACCCGTTCAACAGCCGAGGCGCTGGGGCTGGCTTGGAACGAGATCAGTGCGGACGTCCCCGACGACGCCGTGCTGGTCAACGCCACCCCGCTTGGATCACTGCCAGAGGACGAAGCCCCGTTCACGCCGGCTCAAGTCGAGCGCGCAGCGGTGGTGGTGGACATGGTGTACACAAGCCACACCCCTCGGCTCGCCCAGTCTGCGTCCGCGGCCGGTATCCCGTACGTCGACGGTCGAACGGTCCTGGCCCACCAGGGTTTCGCCCAATTCGCAGCGTTTACCGGCCAACTCCCACCCAAAGCGGCGATGTTCGCCGCCCTGGGACTTTCAAGTCGAAAATTGAAAGTTGAAAGTTGAAAGTCGTCTGCAGCCGGTTGCCACGAGCAACCTCAGACCATTAAACCTTCAACCTTTAAACCTTCAACCTTTAAACCTTTAACCTTTAAACCTTTAACCTTTAAACCTTTAAACCTCTAACCTTTAAACCTCTAACCTTTAAACCTTTAAACCTTTAACCTTTAAACCACTCAGAGGATGCCAACGGCGCGGCGGACGTCATCCATGAGCGGTGCGACGGTTTCTCGCGCCTTGGCGACCCCATCGGCGAGGATCTGTTCCACCTCTTCCGGATTCGCGCGGAGCTGTTCGTAGCGCGTTCTGGCTCCACCGAAGGTGGCCAGATAGTCATCGAACAGGCGTTTCTTCATCTCTCCATAGCCGGTGCCACCCTCGTCAAAAACCCTCTCGACCCATTCCCGCTCCCCCTCCGGCGCGAAGAGCTTGAGAAGTTGGTACAGCGCACTGTCCTGTTTGGGCTTTGGCTGCTCCACCGGCGTCGAGTCGGTGGTCATCGACATGATCCTCTTTCGAATGGCCTTCTCCGGACCGAAAAGATCGATCGTGTTGCCGTAGGACTTGCTCATCTTCTGGCCGTCCAGTCCGGGAACCACAGCCACGTCGTCGTGGATAATGGGCTCGGGAATTCTGAAGACCTCACAGTCATAGGTGGCGTGGAATGAGGCCGCAATATCACGGGTGACCTCGAGATGCTGCTTCTGGTCCTTTCCCACCGGAACCAGATCGGACCGGACGATCAATATGTCGGCCGCCATCAGAACGGGGTAGGAAAACAGTGCGTGGTTCGGCACGACGCCCTGGGCTACCTTGTCCTTGAAGGAATGGCAGCGCTGCAACAGGCCCATCGACGTCGCGGTGGATAGGTACCAGGTGAGCTCCGGAATTTCGGGCAGATCAGACTGACGGTAGAGGACGCTCCGCTGCGGATCAAGACCAAGAGCGAGAAACCCTGCTGCGAGATCCAGGACAAGCTCCCTCAACAGGCCGGCGTCCTGAACAGTCGTCAGGGAGTGCAAATCCGCCAGGAAGTAATAACACTCGTGATCATCCTGCAGCTCGATGAACTGCCGGATGGCTCCGAAGTAGTTGCCGATGTGGAGCGCACCGGATGGTTGGACACCCGAGAGAACGCGCATGGGGCCTCCCTTTCGACCGCGGATGATAGCAGAACGTGTGAGGTGTCACTTCTTCAATGAAAACGGCCGGCGGGAATCGCCGGCCGTCGCTGTGGATGATCCGAGTCGATTACTCGCCGTCGTCCCCGATTGCCTCGACAGGGCAGGACTCGATGGCCTCGTCCACCTGGGCGAGTTCATCGTCGTCTGCGGGCTGTTTGCAGACGAAGCTGTAGCCCTCGTCCTCGTTGGCCTCGAAGTTATTGGGCGCGGTGGTACGGCACACGTCGCAGTCGATGCAACTCGAGTCGACGTAATACTTACCAGGTACATTATCCGGAAGTTTATCGTCAGGATCTGCCATGAAATCGATCTCCTTTTCTCCCGCCGGCGGGCTCCCGCCAGCGTCATTCGAGCGATGCTATCACAGGCATCAATGTTGTCAATTTCTTCGCGAGATCCGGCCCTATTTGGGAGGCATGGAAAACGGTTTCTCGGACCTCGGACCCTTCATCCCAAACCCTTCACCGCCTCCGCCATCCGGGAACATGCACTCGACGTTGAACGGATAGGCAAAGGACCCCATGACCGTGGAAGGATCGTTGCTGACCTCGTCAATGATCGATCCGTAGGTGATGAAGGCGGGCACCGGGTCCGGGCTGGAGGAGCTCCACCCCACGAACGATACCTTGATCATCGACGACTCCACATCCGTGAGTCCCCACACTGAGCTGAACACACGGAACCACTGGAGGTGAGCCAGGGGGGGGACCGTCTGTATGACAATCAGCGGATTACCCTCGTCGTTGACGTAGGGTTCGCCGTCCGGCTGGAAAGCCTGGAGCGCAATGGTGATCGCCGTCTGCGGGTCGGAGCCGTTGAGAACTCCGAGATTGAATCGATAGTTGGCGTTTTCCTCTCCCCCGACAAGCACCATGTAGCTGAAGTCGACCCCGTCCTCGACCACCGCCGCTGGATCCGCCAGGTTGTACCAGGCCACCCCGGGCATGGTTTGCCCATAGGTTGCCGGCGACTCGATGAAACCATGCCTGTCGGGGTCGGGCAGGTAGACCATCGTGTCGTTGAATATCCGCGCGTTGACCACACCCAAAGCCGCGATATTCGACCCGTCGTCCTCCAAGGTCCCAGCCTCGTAGACGAAGACCACCATGGCGCCAAACCCATTGAGACCGCTCTGCTCCAGCCAGTGCTCCCCGACCACATCCCTGAGAACCACCGTGCCATTCGGCGGGATGTCGGCCAGACGCTCGTCGATAAAGCCAAATCCGTCGTCCTCGCGACCACCGAGCCAAGCGGAGCGGTCCACGAATCGGCCGGCATTGCTCTGAAGCCCGGAGGGCAGGTAGACCATGGCCACGTCGATGACCACATCGTCCACATTGGTCACCGTGAGATCGGTCTTCCACTCGGCGTTGGCCGCACCCTCGGTCTGGGCAACCGCTGGAACGTAGATCAGCTCCGCGGCCTGAAAGGAGGCCCCAGCTGAAAATGTGGTAAATACGACAGCAAAAAACGCGACCACACCCTTGAGAGGTGCTGACATTCAAACCTCCATTGTCGAACGACCGATCCCGGCCGTTACTCGCTCATATTGACATTGCGGGGATCGATCGGCAAGACGACCCGTGCTTCAAATCCACGGGGATCCAGATTGACGAGGTCGATCCGACCGCCCTGGGCGGTCACGAAGCGCTCGGCAATCGCCAACCCCAATCCGGTGCCGCCACGCCGCCGGGTGTAGAAGGCGCCCCGGACCCTGGTCAGTTCCTCAGCCGGGATACCATCCCCACGATCACGCACGACCAGCACGGCGAAGTCAGGTTGCTCCTCCGCTCCCAGCTCCACGACCCTTCTTTCGGCGTCGAGGCCGCTGACCGATTGGACGGCGTTGAGGACCAGGTTCAGCAGAACCTGACGGAGCTGGCCGTCATCAGTGACCATGCTGAGGTCAGAAACCTCGGACGCGAGCCGCAGGTGCACCCCCATGCTGGCCGCCTCTGCACGCAAAAATCCGAGCACCTCCTCCAACACGTCGCGAACCGCCACCTTCTCCAGCACGAGTTCTGACGGCCTGGCGTAGGACAGGAAATCACTCACCAGCCGAGCCAGACGTCCAACCTCGCGCCTGGTGGCGGCGAGCGAGTCGGCGATTTCTCCGGTCTCGCCGTCCACGTCTTCTTCCAATAGCTCCAGGTTGAGATTGATCGAGTTCAGGGGATTCCTGATCTCGTGAGCCAGGTTGGCGGCCAGGGTACCAAGCGCGGCCAGATCCTGAGACTCCCTGGTCTTCTCCTCCAGCCGCCGGGTTCGTTGGATCAGGTACCACACGAACACGAACGCCACTACCAGAATCGTCAGTGTCAACGCTGCGACGGCCACTGTGCGGGACAGCAGCTCAGATCTGAGTCGCCCGACTCGCTCGGCCACCCGGGCCTTGCTGACACTCACCACGACCTCGCCGACCTCGCCGATGGGAGAGGACAGCTCCCAGGTGTTCTCGGTCTCGGTGACCTCCTGATCGGTGAGGGTGCCGCCGAGCTCGAAATCGGTCACGGGATCATCGCTGGGCAGATCCTCGGTGGCGTGAAACTGGGAGACGTAGCGGACCTGCCCGTCGCTGTCACGAACCTCCATGGTTTCGAAAACCTCGCGCTGTGGCATCCCCTCGAGAGTCCGGCGCAGGATTTCTCGCCGTCGCTCCACCACGTTGAGATCGAGTAATTCAGCGCCGTCGGCATTGCCGAACTCGTCCGCGATGCGCTCAGCCTCCTCCCGACCGGTGATCAGCAGGTCCTCCAGGTAGCGCCTCGACAGTGACTGGGCGATGAAGTGGCCGTACAGCAGAATCACGGCTAACACGAGCACGGCGAACAGCGCCGTCGCCATCGAGTACTTACGCTGGAGAGAACCCGCTGTGCCGAGAAAACGGTTGACGAGGGCTGTCACAACCACGTTCCCCGGGGCCGAGGCCCCCTCAGACTCCGCAGGCGGTGCGCAAATCGTCCACCCGGTGGGTGCTCTCCCACGTAAAGTCGGCATCGTCCCGGCCGAAGTGGCCGAAGGCTGCGGTTTTCTTATAGATCGGTCGCAGCAGGTCCAGATAGGCGATGATGGCCTTCGGCGACAGGGGGAACACTTCCCGAACGGCATCGGTGATCCTCCGGTCAGGAACTTGCCCGGTGCCGAACGAGTCCACCATCACCGACACCGGGTCCACCACTCCGATGGCATAGGCGAGCTGGACCTCAACCCGCTTGGCCAACCCGGCGGCGACGATGTTCTTGGCCACGTGCCTGGCCATGTACGACGCCGACCGGTCGACCTTCGACGGGTCCTTGCCGGAGAAGGCGCCTCCGCCGTGGGACCCGACGCCGCCGTAGGTGTCGACGATGATCTTGCGACCGGTGAGGCCGCAATCGCCCTGCGGCCCACCGATCACGAACCTACCGGTGGGATTGATGTAGATCTTGGTTTCTTGGTCCACCATGCCCTCGGGCATGGCGGGCCCGATGACCTTCTGTTGGATCTCCGCCCTCAGCTCGTCATGAGCCACGGTGTCCGCGTGCTGGCAGGACACCACGATGGCTTCGATTCGGAGCGGAGTGGGGCCGTCGTACTCGACAGAGACCTGACTCTTTCCGTCCGGCCGGAGCCACTCGATATCGCCGCGCCGCCGGTTTTCGCTGAGGCCACGGGTCAACCGGTGGGCCAGCATGAGAGGCATTGGCATCAACACGTCGGTTTCGTCGCTGGCGTAGCCGAACATCAGACCTTGATCACCCGCTCCGCCGGTGTCCACACCCTGCGCGATATCGGGCGACTGGGGATCAATGGACGAGATCACCGCGCAGGTTTCAGAGTCGAAACCGAACTTGGCGCGGGTGTAGCCGATTTCGCGAATGGTCTCGCGGACCAGCCCCGGAAAATCGACGTAGGTTATTGTGCTGATCTCGCCCGCGATGAAGGCAAGCCCGGTGGTCACAAGGGTCTCGCAGGCAACTCGGCCTTTGGGATCGTCAGCCAGGACCGCATCCAAAACCGCGTCGGAGATCTGATCGGCGATCTTATCCGGGTGGCCTTCAGTCACCGACTCGGACGTGAATACGTGTGATCCATTGGGTGCCATGAACCCTCCTTGAGGGGGCAAAGGTTACCTTGCGACTGGTGGTCCGTCAAACGAGATCAAAAATCAATGGGCTCGTTCCGCTGGGTCTGCTATCTATGGATCATGAAGACTCAAACCTCTGCAGAGATCCTGGAGCTCGCCCGTCGGCTCGACACCTTTCGAGCATCGTGCCGACCCACGACGCTGACCGAGTTCGAGACCGATCGCTCTCCGTTCAGACTCCTGGTGGCGTGCGTCATCTCCCTGCGTACCAAAGACGAGGTGACCCACGGTGCCAGCCGCCGCCTGTTATCTCTGGCTCCAAATCCCACCGCGCTGGCCGAACTGCCCGAGTCGGCCATAGCCAAGGCCATCTATCCCGCCGGTTTCTACAACACCAAGGCTGGACAGTTGCGGAAAATCGGCAGTGTCATTTGCGACCTTCACGGCGGCAATGTCCCCGCCGACGAGGACGCGTTGCTCGCGCTCCCGGGCGTCGGCCGCAAGACCGCCAACCTCGTCCTGGGTCTTGGGTTCGGCGTGCCGGCGATCTGCGTGGACACGCACGTCCATCGCATCTCGAACCGGCTGGGTCTGGTGGCCACCAAGGACCCGGCGGCCACCGAACGATCGCTCCAACAGGTGCTCCCCGAGGATCTCTGGATCCCCATCAACGATCTCCTGGTCACCTTCGGTCAAAATCGCTGCCACCCCACCTCTCCCAGGTGTACGGGCTGCCCCCTCGATGATCTGTGCCCCCGAATCGGCGTCACGCGTTTTCGCTAGGGGCAGAATTCGGAATTCGGAATTCGGAATTCGGAAAACCGTCACCGGTAGGGTGGGATGTGGTGCGGATTTTTGATCTTCGATTTTTGATCTTCGATTAATTGACTTGGCCGCCCTGCGAAAGCTCGTCGAGGCGGCTCGAAACGTCACGATAGGCCGGATTCAGGTCGACGACTTCCTGGTAGAGTCCCAGGGCTCGCTGGACCTCGCCGGCGGACTCGAGGGATGCAGCGAGGTCGTAACGCAGCGCCAGCTGAGCTTCGGGGGTTAGATCGGGAGCACCGAGGGCCTTCTGGTACCACTCCGCCGCCTGCGACCACATTCCTTGCTCCATATAACAAACGCCGATCATGGAACAGCACTCCACAAAGAGATCCGGGTTCCGCGCCGAGACTTGAAACTCGCGAATCGCCTCCGGCAATAGCCCCATCTCCTTGTACGCGATCCCGAGGTTGAAGTGGGTGTCCGAGTCCTCTTCGGACAGTTGCTCTTCGACACCCTTCTGAAACTCGCGGAAGACCTCCTCGAGAATGGCCTCTTCCTTCCCCCTGCCAGTTGCCTCCTCCACCAGAGCTTCTTCCTCGGCGAGCTCCTGCTCGAGTTCCTTTGCCAGATCGACGAAGGACTCTTCCTCGTCGGCAAAAAGTTCCTCTGGCCCAGTGGACGGCGCGGCCAGGACCTCCTCCAGGAGCACTCCCTTCGCCTTGAGCTGGGCACGTCGCTCGCTGACGGTCGCATGGTCAGGGAAGTCGCCCTCGAGCCGGCCGAGCAGCCGAATGGCGTCCTCAGTGAGATCCTGCTCGATGAAGGAGTCGAGCTGGGCGAGTTCGGCTTCGGAGGGACCGGGCCCGAAGTCGGTCGAGGCACCTTCATCTCCCGCCTCGACGGGTGATCCCTCGACCTCCGCAGCCTCCTGCAGGTGCGGCTGCTTCTCCGCTGGCTCAACGTCGCGCGGTTCCACCGCCACTTCAACCGACTCATCCGCCTCCGCATCGAGGTCGATCACCACCGCGTCATCGGTCTCGGGGGCCGCCCCGGCGGCAACTGCATCCAGCTCTGCGGCTTCGATCTCGATCTCGGCATCGAGGTCGAGGATGATCACGTCGTCGTGGATCTCGTCGATTCCGGCCGCGGCCGGCCGACCCTCGAGCTCGGGCATCAGTTTGACGAGTCTGTTCAACCCGTCGCCGTTGCCGGCTTCGGTGTAGAGGCGATGGAGCGGCCGCGCCGCCTCCAGCGCAGCCTGTGAGTCGCCTCGATCGAGCTGGAGGTCGACCAGGCTCTGCCGGGCTTCCACGTGGTTGGGATCGGATTCGAGAACGTCCTCCAGATGAGCCACGGCCTTGTCGAGCAATCCGTACTTCGCAAAGACCTTGGCTTCGTTGAGGCGTTCTTCCACGCTGAGGTCAACGATGTCCTCGACGGCGGATGGGCCGGTCAGCTCGGGCGCCTCGATCTCCACAATCTCGGGTATATCCTCGTCGCCCTCCGCCACCGCCCCAGCGTCGATGATGACCTGGTCGGGCTCGACCTGTTGGATCTCGGCGAGCCTTTTCCGGGCTGCCTGATTGGAGGAATCGGCGGTGAGGACATCCATGTACAGCCGCTGCGCACGATCGTACTCGTCGTTCTGGAAATGAACGTCCGCCAGTCTCATCATCAGCTCGCGCAGGGTCTCCTGCTCCGAAGATGGCCGGTAGGCCCGCACTGCAAGCCCCAGGATCTCCCCATCTTCCGGAAAGAACTCGAGAAACTCGCCAAGGGCCGACTGGGCCAACGCGATTTCACCCTTGATCAGCAGTTCTTGTACTGCGGGCACCAAGACTTCGCGGGCGTCGTGTGTGCGGTCCGTCTTGAGCAAGGCTCTGGCGAGCAAGATACGTCCTGCCGGGCTGTCCGGCCTGTCGTCGGCGACGCCTCGAGCGAGAGCCAGCGCCTCTTCCGCTTCACCGAACGACAGATGGGCACGGATCTTGAGAGATTGGAGGGCATATGACTCAGGCGATTTGGCGAATGCGGCGTCGAGTACCTCACGAGCCACTGTGGACCGGCCTGCCTCGAGGAGAGCTTCGCAGAGAGGCACCACGAACTCCCCGTCCGGCGGATCCTGATCCAGGGCGTGACGGTAGAGTCGCTCGGCCTCGTCAAGCCTGTCCCTCTCTAAAAGCACCCGACCGAGGCGGTCGTACACCTGGATTGCCTGGTCCGCTTCTCCCTCCCGGAAGAGGAGATCGGCCAGCCGAAGGTGTGCCATGTGGTTGCCGGGATCCAGCTGCACCAGCTTGCGGTGGGTTTCCACTGCCTTGGCGGTGTCGCCGGATCGAGAGTACCAGTCGGCCAGGATCTGGTATTGGTTCTTTGCTTCCACCACCAGGCCCTGCTGAATGTAGAGTTCTGCCAATTTGTCGAAAATGTCGAGCCGCTGGGGATCGAGTCGGTTGATCTTCTTCAGGATCGCGATCGCCTTGGTGGTGAAACCGTCCTGAGTGAAGTGCTCAGCAATCCTCTCGTACAGCTCGATCGCGCGATCGACCTGACCGATCCGGCCATAAAGATCTCCGACCCTGTTGATGGTGTTGGCATCGGTCGGATGCTGCTTCAGGACCTTCTCGTACTCTTTGATCGCCTGCTCGACCTTGCCCTTTTGGACGAGCTTTTCAGCGTCTTTTAGGATCTTGTCCCGTCGTGCGACCATACCTTCCCCTGAGCCGAAAACGGCCACCTCATGGTAGCACAGGCGACCACGTGAAAGTCCTGCGGTGCAGATGGCTTGGGCCGTGTTCCTGCAACCCCCTACGGTGTTTCTCGGTGCCGTAACCCTTGTTCTCCGCCCACGCCCAGACAGGCTGTCTCCGGCCAAGCTCGACCATCAGATCATCACGGTGTACCTTGGCCACGATGGACGCCGCCGCCACGCAGAAGAAGCTTCCATCGGCACGCGGCTCGGCGTGGACCCGGCACTCCATGTCGCCGATGTCCACCTGATCAACCACCGCCACGGTGCCACGATCCCCGGCGGTTGCAGCCACCGAACGCATGGCCAGTCGCACGGACTCGAGGATGTTGAGGCGATCGATCAACTCGGGCCACACTTCCACCACCAACCATTCTGCGCTGTTGGCCTTGACCCACTCCGCGGCCGTGCGGCGCTGTCGTGCGGTGAGGGTCTTTGAGTCCTGAATCAACCTGTGGGTAGGAATTGTCTCGAAGGCAACCCCGCAAACAGCCACCGGACCTGCGAGGCATCCCCGACCGACCTCGTCAATGCCCAAGACCCGATTGGCGTGCCGGAGCAGGGCCCTATCCCTTGCTCCAAGCGGATCCCTGTCTCTCATGGTCGACCAGGCAGTGGCGGTCAGTAGGTCCGGCCGCGTTCCCTGATCCGCGCTGCCTTGCCGCGCAACCCGCGGATGTAGTAGAGCTTGGCGCGCCGCACCCGTCCCCGCCGCGACACCTCGATGGCGGCTACGGACGGCGAGTGCAACGGAAAGACCCGCTCCACGCCAATCCCTGACGAGATCTTCCGTACTGTGAAGGTCTCCGAGATTCCGCCATGCTTCCGGGCGATGACCAGACCCTCGAAAAGCTGGATCCGTTCCTTCTCCCCCTCTTTGAGGCGCACGTGGACCTTCACGTTGTCCCCCGGACGGAAGTCCGGTATATCGGTTTTCAGATACTCTGTGGTCACTTCTCGTAGAAGGTCCATCTTCTTGTGCCTCCAAGAAAAAGGGAGACGAATACACCGCCCCCCCAGGGTCGCGCAGTATACATGGGTTCATTCGCGCCAGCAAGTGGGGAACAGGCAGTTAGCAGTTGGCAGTTAAAAAAAGGGGGGAGGGAGGGAGAATTCGGAATTCGGAACTCGGAAAACCGAACCATGCCGACACAGCGAGGATTGGCCGCAGAAGAACGCAGGCGAGACGCCCGCACCACAATTTGCCCAATCCCACCAGCAGCTACTTCCCACGGGTGGGAGGGGAAACTCAAGGCTCAGGGCTCAAGGCTGGCTGGGCGGTGGACCTTTAAACCTTTAAACCTTTAAACCTTTAACCTTTAACCTTTAACCTTTAACCTTTAACCTTTAAACCTTTAAACCTTTAACCGAGTTTGTAGACGTTGGAGCGACCCCCTAGAGAACCTGCAGGTCTCCGTCCGAAGGATCGACCTCGAGATCGCTTGTGGGTGCTGGAATGGCGATCAGATGGAACTCTTCGCCGAACGGAACCACCACGACCCTGCCATGGCGGTCCAGATCGGAGTCACTGGGCCACGGCTCGCCGCTTTCTCGACGAACCGGCCGAAACCCATAGGGGACCTCGGCCCCGTCGGGTGCCAGCCAATCGGGAATCACCAGATCCCAGCGCTCCTCTTCCTCGGGCACAGTCCCGAAGTCGAAGTCACTGACGGGGGCGGTATCCAGTCGCTCCCGCTGCTCGATCAACGACTCGGCCTCCTCCACAAGCTGATCGAGGAGCTGTTCCGTAATCTCCTGAACCACCTCGGCGTTCTTGGCACCGGCGGCCTCCACTATCACCAACAGCCGATAGGTCTCGCCGTCCAACTCGTCGCCGGCCAGGTAGTCGAGGGCCATGTCACCGTGTTCGCCCTCACCCTCGACGTCGAAGGAGGCTCCGTGGAGCAGATCGCGGACGACCAGGGCGAGCAGTAGTTCGTCGAGATTTGCAGCCGAAAAAAGGACCTCCCAGCCAGCCTCCCACGCTGTGGTTTTCTGATCCTCAGTCAATTTGGACCTCCTCCAGTCGCTGACCCACAACTCGTTCAGCTATCAACCGCGACAAGGGCGTTCCCATCGAGCCAACGTCACTCTTCGTCCCTCTTTTTGCCAAACAACGCCGCCACCGCCACCCCCAGCAGGTACAGCAAAATCATGGGCACGGCGAACACGGTCTGAGTCGCCACGTCCGGGGTCGGAGTGATGATTGCGGCCACCACGAAGATGCACAGCACCGCCCACCGGAACCAGCGGATCAATTGCCGAGCCGAGACAATGCCCAGCCGGGCCAGAAAGAAGATCAGCATCGGCATTTCGAAGACCAACCCCAGGCCGAGGAGAATCTTCGTCATCATGGAAAAATAGGCCTGGATCGTGATTACCTGCTTGAAATTCTCGCCCACCCCGAGCAGAAAGCGAACCACCATTGGAAAAGCGATCCGGTATCCGAAATATCCACCGAAAACGAAGAAGGCGCTGGTGAAAACGATGAATGGAACTGCCAGCCGCCGCTCTCCTTTGTACAGGCCGGGCCGGATGAACAGCCAGACCTGAGTCAGCAAGAACGGCGACGACAGGAAAATGGCGGCCAGCAGAGCGACCTTGATGTAGAGCATGAAGGGCGCCGCGAGATCGGTGAAGGCCAGCTTCTCGCCCTCGGGAAGCGCGTCCATGATCGGCCGTTCCAGCCAACCGAAAATCTGCGGCGAAAAATACCAACACGCGAGGAACGCCGCCAAAATGGCGAGGACGGAATTGGTGATGCGCCGACGGAGTTCGTCCAGGTGGTCGAGCAGGGTCATCCTCGGCAGCTCTTCAGCCGCCTCCTCAGCCCTGTCGGACAACTCGGGGACCGCTGACGTCACGTGGAAGCTTGCTCCCCTGAATCCTCGGGTTCACCGGAAGTCGAACTCGGCCGGTCATCACCCGGCAGAGGATCCGAATCCTTCAATACATCCCGGCCAACGGCTCGGATCTCCTTGAGGTCGCGTTGCACGTCACGAATCTCCTCGGATGCAACCTCATCCTCGATCGTGCGTTTGAACTCGTTGGAGGCGCGACGGAACTCACCCAGCGCTCGGCCGAGGGATCGGCCGATCTGCGGCATCTTTCGCGGGCCAAACAACAAGAGGGCCACTACGAAAATGAGGATCATCTCCGGAACACCTAACGGACCGAACACACAAACCTCCGTGTTCAGTATAACGGCATGGGCTGGATCACGCTTGGGATTAGAACGAGGCTCCGCTACAGTTCCCCTAGGAGTGGACGAAGTGGAGACATCATGTTCTTGAACCGCAACCGATCCCGTCGACCGATTCTGGCGTTCGTCGTGACGGTCCTGATTCTCGGGTCCGCCGCCGGCGTGATCTTCGGCGAGCGGACGGTCCCGGCCGACGAGACCGAACTCGTCCTCCGCGCCTCCCGAATCGTTGACAGCCTCTTGGAGTGGCTGCCGGATGAGACCGAGCCAGCCGACATCGTCTATGACGGGATCCACGGCATGCTCGAGGTGCTTGACCCTCACTCCAACTACCTTGACCCGCGGTCCTTCCAGAAGATGCGGACCCGACAGGAGGGGTCAT
Organism: uncultured Holophagae bacterium; assembly: GCA_963801995.1. Lineage (GTDB taxonomy): Bacteria > Acidobacteriota > Thermoanaerobaculia > Thermoanaerobaculales > Sulfomarinibacteraceae > FEB-10. Next base: position 39,178 of record CAWDGW010000002.1, read on the forward strand.
TCTTCGGCATCGGCATCATCATCTCGCGCCGCGACGGCAAGGTCACCGTGATCGCCCCCATGGCGGGTACCCCGGCCGCGCGCAAGGGCCTGCGGACCGGCGACGTGATCGCCGCGGTCGGTGGCGAACTCACAGAGGACAGAAGCCTCGACGAGGTTGTGGAGCTCGTTCGCGGACCCGAAGGTTCCGAGGTGCTGCTGACCATCCAGCGCCCAGGCATGGAAGAGACCTTCGATGTGGAAATCACCAGGGCCAGGATTCCCCAGGACTCGGTTCGCTTCGCATTCATGTTGCGGCCGGAGGTCGGCTACATCCGCCTGTCCGAGTTCACCAACACCAGCGTTCGTGAAATCCGATCCGCCATCGACCGGTTGGGAGCCGAAGGCATGACTCGGCTGATCCTTGACCTGAGGAACAACCCCGGTGGCCAACTGGACGCGGCGGTGGGCGTATCCGACGCCTTCCTCGAGGAGGGCATGTTGGTGGTTTCCACCCGTGGCCGAACGCCGGAAAACAACTCGACGTTGACCGCACCGGGGGACGGAATCCCCTTCCGCGGCCCGCTCATTGTCCTCGTCAATCAGGGCTCCGCCTCGGCATCCGAAATTGTCGCCGGCGCAGTGCAGGACCACGATCGCGGACTGGTGCTCGGCGACGTCACCTGGGGGAAGGGCCTCGTTCAGACTGTTTTCACGGTTCGTGACACCGGACTGGCATTGACAACCGCGTATTACTACACGCCGTCCGGGCGCAGCATCCAGCGCGACTACGACTCGTTCATCGACTACATCACCCACCGCAACGGCAATACTGACTCGTCCACCGAGATCTACGAGACCGACGCCGGACGAACAGTTACCGGCGGCGGTGGAATCACCCCTGACGTCGAGATCACGGGGCGCCTCCTCGCCGACAACGTGGCCCGGCTGTACGGGGCCACCGCGTTCTTCAGATTCACCGTCCAGCTCTTGCAGGATGTGCCCGAGGAGGAGCACGAGGAGTTCGCGACCGCGTTCGAAGCGGATCCCGAGACCCTTGACCAATTTCTGGAATGGATCATGGTCGAGGAAATCCTGACACTCGAGCAGATCGACACGTTGCGGGCCGACCAACAGGCGATGAGTGACGTGGCCCTTGGGCTCAACGTGGAGGTCCTCAACGCCACCCTCGGCCTCGAGGCCGGATATCGGCAGGCGATCGAGGGGGACGACCAAATCGTCTCGGCCATCGAGTACTTTGAGGACGCCGAGGATATGTGGCAGGTGTGGCAGGAGCGATTTCCCGGCACGTAGGCAGAATTCGGAATTCGGAACTTGCCGACGGCAGCAGGCCACAGCCGTGGCCAGGGGGGTCGTCGCGAGGGAGGGGGCTGGCCTACGGCTGTCTGCTGGTGGCGGTGAGTCGCCGCGGCCAACGGCCGCGAGCAATTCGGAAAACCGTCTTCGATCTTATGAATCTTCCCAGATGAGTGTGACCGGCCCGTCATTGACCAACTCCACATCCATCATCGCGCCGAAAACCCCGGTCTGAACCTGGACGTCCAGTTCACCCAGCCGGCGGACCAGCTGATCAAAAAGTGGCTCGGCCTGGGCGGCGGGCATGGCGTGATCGAACCCTGGCCGGCGACCCTTTCGAATCGAGGCGGCGAGCGTGAATTGGGACACGGCCAGCACCGCGCCACCGACCTCGTCAAGGCCGAGATTCATCCTGCCATCGGAATCCTCGAAAATCCTCAGGGTGGCCAGTCGCGAGGCGGCGCGCTCCACCTGTTCTTCGGCGTCGCCCCGCTCGAATCCCACCAGCACTGCGAGGCCAACGCCGATCGCTCCAACCGCGTCACCGTCAACCCGGACCTCCGCCCGGCTCACCCGCTGGATCACCATCTTCACACCCGCTCTCCCCTCTTGAAGGTGGCCAACAGGGTTGGAATCTCCCGCCCACCTAGCGCCGTCACCAGGACCGCGTAAGCCAGACCTGCCGGCGCCAGAACCGTGAACATCCGCAGTGCACCATCAAGGCTGGTGCGCTCGACGTCGGCGAGCCACGGGGAGATCCTCCACAGCCCGAAGCCCACCACGGCCGCTGCGACGACCTGCCGTCCAACCGACACCAGCGTGGGCCATGGCCGATGGCCGGCAAACCCGTAGCGACGCCCGTAAAGGACCGTCAGGAAAAGCCCAAAAGCGGCCATCGCCATGGTGTTGGCCCAACCCAGGCCTGGGGTGCCCATGGGCCCCACAAGAGCCCAACACGAAGCCGTGAAGATGATCAGTGCCAGGCCACTTCCCCACATCGGCGCTCGGGTGTTCTTCTGGGCGAAAAAGGCACTCGCCATGACCTTGACGTGCCCTGTCCCCACCAGCGAGAAGGCGTAGGCTGCGAGAGTGGCTCCGGTGACCGCCACATCGTCCGCCCCGAACCGACCGCCACCAAAGAGCAGGCCGATAATGGGCCGGGCGAGCACTGCCATCACAATCGCGGCCGGCAGTGTCACGAAGCTCACCATCGTCACAGTTCCCAACAATGTTGTTGGCGCGCGCTCGGGACTTTCCTTCAGCTCCTTCGAAAGCACCGGCAACAATACGGTGGTCAGCTGAACCACCACTGCCCCGAAAATCAGCTCGGTCACCCGGTAGGCGCCGTAGGTATAGCTGACTCCGCCGTCGATGAAGGAGGCAAACCGGTTGGAGATCAGCTGGTTGATCTGGTTGATGCCAAGCACCGGAATGCCCGGCAGCATGAGCAGAAGCACCTTGTGGACCTGGGCGTCCCGAATCCCCGACCAGAGCGGGCGCAGCTTGAAGCCGAGCCGACGAACCGCGGGGGCCTGCACCAGGAACTGGAGCAGCCCCCCGGCAAGCACCGCCACCGAGAGCACCGGAGCCGGATTGCTGACCCGAGGGACCACCCACCACGCCACCCCCGCAATGGTCAGGTTGAAGAACATGGGAGTGGATGCCGACAGCAGGAATTTCTCGTGGCTGTTGAGCACCGCCTGCAGGAGCGCCGCAAGCGAAATCAACAAGAGGTAGGGAAACATGATCTGGTTCATCAGAATCGTGATTTCCAGCTTGCCCGATGTGGCTTCGAAGCCCTGGGCGTAAAGCCTGACCAGCCACGGCGAGACGGCGATCCCAAGGGCGACCACGCCACCCACCACCAGAACCATCACAGCCAGCAGACCGCGGAACAGCTCGCGCGCTTCTTCCCGGTCCCCTTCCCGTCCCGCCAGCTGGGCCAGTGTGGGCACAAACGCCGCGTGCAGCGTCCCCTCCGCAAATAAACCCCGGAAGGCATTCGGGATCCTGTTCGCCGTTCGATAGGCGTCGTACATGAAGCCGGCACCGATGACCGAGAACAGGGCCTTATCCCGCAGGTAACCGGTCACACGGCAGAGCACGGTAATGACCGCCATTCGCGACGCGTGCCTCACTATTCGCTCCGTTTGACTCATCCTCCGAAGAGTACCATCAGCGCCCCGGTCCAATGCGGCAAAAGGGAGGCAGCGGGAAGGCAGCAGAAGAATGAAAAATGTGAAATGAAAAATGAAGGCGATTGCGCATTTTCGATTTTCGATTTTCGATTTTCGATTTCTTGGCAGGTCGGCAGAGACTCCTCGCGCTGGCGATACGATGGCGAATCAAAGCGAACGGTCGTGTTAAGATAATCGGCACCCCCGTCCACGCGGGAAGGAGAACACACCATGATCAACAAGGTGATTTTGGTGGGCAACGTCGGGCAGGACCCCGACATCCGGTCCACCCCCAGTGGAACCCGTGTCGCTAATCTCAGACTCGCCACCAACGAAAGGCGCCGTGACAGGGACGGCCAATGGACCGACCACACAGAGTGGCATACCCTCGTGATCTGGGGCCGAATGGTGGACGTGGTGGAACAGTACGTCAGCAAGGGCCGCCAGCTCTACATCGAGGGTGCGCTTCGCACCCGATCGTGGGAGCAGCAGGACGGTCAGAAGCGTTACTCCACCGAAATCAACGTCCGCGAACTGAAGCTCCTGGGCGGCAAGCCATCGGGGTCGTCCGCCGCACCGACGGAGAGCTACGGGGCTGTGGCGCAGGACTACCCCGACGACGTTGACGACGTCCCGTTCTAGTGCCGATGAGCTCAGGAGGATTCAGTCCTTGACACAGCCTGAGCGTGGCGATATGTTCACGGTTCGTGTTATTGGAAGGAGGAGGGGATGATCAAATCGGATCTTGTCGAGAGGGTCATGGAGGCGGCAGAGCTTCCGAAACCCAAGGCCGCCGAGGCAGTCAACGCGCTCTTCGAAGGAATGAAGGACGCGCTTCTCAACGGAGACAGGATCGAGCTTCGCGGCTTCGGTGTCTTCCTCGTAAAGGACCGCAAGCGCGGGATCGGCCGCAACCCAAAGACCGGCCGAGAGGTGGAGATCCCCCCCGGCAAGACCATCCGATTCAAGCCTGGCAAAGCACTTCGCAATATGCAGTAGGCGTGAGCCAGTCATTCCGCTTGCCTGACAACCGCCCCGGTGGTCTTCCCGCCGGGGCTTTTCCTATCCAGGATCCGTTACAACATGGTGATGTAGGAAGGGAGCCCCAGACACCGCGGTGGTGGTTGCACGCCGTGCTCTTCGTGCTGACCCTGGCGTCCTCCACCTTCTGCGGAGGTCTCTACTACGGCTGGCTCCCCAGCCCGGACATCGTCGACCGCCTCGGAGACCCGAGTCTGCTGATCGAAGGCCTCAAATTCTCGGTGCCATTGATGACCATCCTCCTCGCCCACGAACTGGGGCACTATTTTGCGGCGCGACGACACGGACTGCTCGCCACTCCGCCCTTTTTCCTGCCCATGCCCGTTCCGCTGCCCTTCAGCCCAGGCACCTTGGGCGCGGTCATCCGGATCAAGGAACCCATCCGGAGCCGGCGCCAGCTCATGGATGTGGGCGCTGCCGGTCCCATTGCCGGATTCGTTGCACTCCTGCCGTTCCTGCTGATCGGGTCCGTTCTGTCCAGTGTGCAGGAGTTGGACCCCGAGGTGTCGGCCATCTACTTCGGCGAACCCCTCCTTTTCCGAGCGGTCGCCCGTTGGCTTTTCTCACCGGAGCTGTTGCCCGGTCAAGACATCATGCTGCATCCGACGGCCTGGGCTGCATGGTTTGGACTCTTTGTCACCGCCCTCAACATGCTGCCATTTTTCCAACTGGATGGTGGTCACGTGAGCTACGCCCTCTTCGGGCGCCACCACCGAAGGGCAGCCTGGCCGGCTTTGTTCGCCCTGATCGGACTGGGGTTCATATGGCCTGGCTGGTGGGTCTGGTCGATCATACTCGCCATACTCGGGCCGCGGCACCCGCCGGTGCTCGACGAAAACCGACCCCTCGACCCTCGGCGACGTTGGATCGGCTGGTTCGCGATCTTGATCTTCGTCGTCTCCTTCTCCCCCGTTCCGGTCTGGGTGGCGCCGTAGCGCCGTTTGGGCAGTACGCAATAAGCTATACGCTATACGCAGTGCGCTTCGCCGCTCATCCGAATTCCGAATTCCGAATTCCGCCTAATGCTAAAGTCGTCGCGATGATAAACGTCACCCAGGTGCTGGCGACGACGAATGAAATCAGCCTCAAGGGCGGCAACCGCCCGTGGTTCGAACGGACTCTGACCGACAACGTCCGCAGGACCCTCGAGGGCCTGCCGGTGGCGACGATCCGGCGACCATCATGGCGACTGCTGATCTCCTTCAGCGAGCCGGTCGACTTCGCCGAGGTTTCTCGTCGGCTCACCACGGTTTTCGGTCTCAACTCCTTCATGGCAGTTCGATTCGCGGGCCAGACTCTCGATGAACTCACCGCTGCCCTTGGTCCGGAGCTTGAAACGCTGAGCCCCCAGACCTTTGCTGTTCGCTGCACCCGCTCGGACAAGCGCTTTCCCATGACCTCGCCGCAGGTGGAACGGGAAATCGGCACATTCGTCCAGCAACGAACTGAATGGCAGGTGGACCTCCGCAACCCGGAGGTCACGGTGAGCATCCTGATCGACGAGGACGGGCTCTATTTCTGGACCCAGAAGGTCCCCGGCCCCCGGGGGCTCCCGGTGGGGGTCAGCGGACGGGCGCTCTGCCTGCTCTCGGGAGGCATCGATTCGCCGGTGGCCGGGTGGCAGATGCTGAAACGGGGCATGCTGCTGGATTTCATCCACTTTCATTCGGTCCCGCGCACCAACCCGGCGAGCATCGAAAAGGTCGCCCGGATGGCATCGATCCTCGATCGCAGCCAGGGCACGGCTCGCCTGGTCCTGGTGCCGCTGCTCTCCGTCCAGGAGGAGATCGTCGCCAGGTGCCCCGCCGAATATCGGGTGCTGCTCTACCGTCGGTTCATGCTCCGAATCGCGGATGCCGTGGGCAACCGATTCCGCAGCAAGGCCCTGATCACCGGCGAAGCCCTCGGCCAGGTGGCGTCGCAGACCATCGAAAATCTCGCCGCGGTCGAGGAGATCGCTCAGCGCCCGGTGCTGAGGCCGCTCATCGGCTACGACAAGCAGGAGATCATCGCCCGGGCCAGGGAGATCGGAACCTACGAGATTTCCATCGAACCCCATCAGGACTGCTGCTCGTTCCTGCTGCCCGACAACCCGGCCACCCGCTCTACTCCGTCTCAACTCACATCGGCTGAGGCGGCGTTGGAGGTGGACCGGTTGGTCGAGGAGGTCACGGACCAAGCGGAGATCCGCCAACTCAACGGCCGATCTGCCTGGACGGTTTCCACGGCAGCCTCTCCGGCAGGGATCTGAGCCGTGGATCGCGACCACTCCAGGCGGGATCTCTTCAGGGGCCTGATCGACGCGTTTCGATCCACCGTTCCGACCGGTCCCGACCCGGACGCGGTGCTTCGACCACCCGGGGCTCTGGTCCCGGACGAGGCGTTTATTGAAGCCTGTTCGGGCTGTGGCGACTGTGCCCCGGTCTGCCCCGCCGACTGCATCATGATGATGGAGGGCAGTCCCGACCGGCAGCTGCCGGCCATTGCTCCATCGCTCAAAGCCTGCGTGCTGTGCGAGGAGCTGCCGTGCATTGCGGCGTGTCCCGACGGTGCCCTCATACTCCCGGAAGGGGGACCCGAGCGGGTTCGCATCGGCATTGCGAAAGTCGACCCACGCCTCTGTGTGACCTTCCGAGGACAGCAGTGCGACCGCTGCTACCGCGCGTGCCCATACCCCGATCGGGCGATCATGATGATCGGCACCCGGCCGCTGGTGGGATCGGGAGCGTGCACCGGATGCGGCTTGTGCGAGTTCGCCTGCCCGGAGGAACCCAAAGCGATCACCATCGTGGCGGAACGCCTTCTCATCCCCGGCATGAGGGTTCCCAAGACCGAGTACAACGCCGGATGAAATTCGGGAATTCGGAATTCGGAATTCGGAAAACCGTCTCCGGTCGGAAGAGAGAGCAACGGCCGCTGAAAAACGCAGCGATCAGTCGGCCGATGGCAGATCAGTGTTCATCTGCGTCTTTCTGCGTCCCATTCGTTCTCGTGTGGGTGGGGGCTCAGAGGTGCGTTTCGACCTTGAGGTCCCGCAGCATGAGTTCACGCAGCGCGGTGGGAGGATCGATTTTTCCCTGCAGGATCGCCGTCACGGCATCCGTTATCGGCATCTCCACTGACTCCCGCGCGGCCAGTCGTGCCGCCGCCGGAGCCGTCCGAACACCCTCCACAACCTCCCGCATGGATCCCAGAATGTCTTCGATCGATTCGCCCCTGCCCAGGCGTTGGCCGACCTGGCGGTTGCGCGACAGACCGCCGGTGCAGGTCAGGACCAGGTCGCCCATGCCGGCTAGGCCACGGAATGTGGACACGTCCGCGCCGAGCGCGACCCCGAGGCGGGTGATCTCGTGCAGACCACGGGTCATCAGCGCCGCCTGGGTGTTGCTGCCGAATCCGAGACCGTCCACCATGCCTGCCGCAATGGCGATCACGTTTTTCAACGCCCCGGCCAGCTCGACGCCAACCAGATCGCTGCCAGCGTAGAACCGGAGGTGGTGATCGGAGAACTCCCCCTGCAGCTTCGTCGCCAACTCGAGGTCCGGGCACGCCAGCACGGCGGCCGATGGATCGCCACGCAGCACCTCCCGGGCAAAGGTCGGCCCGGACAGGCAACAGAACCGTTGTTGCGGGACCCGCATCACGTCCCAGGCCACCTCGTCCATGCGCTGAAGGGAGTCAGTCTCGATACCCTTGGACGATGAGATCACCACGACCTTGTCGCTCACCACCGGTCGAAGGTCGGCCATCACGGCCCTGCTGAACTGCACCGGGACGACCCAGACCCAGGTGTGGGAAAACGAACCAACGGTCGCGATGTCACTCGCCGCGATCATCCCAGGATCCAGATCCAGGTCGCTCAGGAATAGCGGATTGCGGTGCGTCTCGTTGATTCCGCGAACCACTTCCATTTCCTTTGCCCACAGACGCACTTCGTGTCCGCGCCGGGAAAACTGGTGAGCCAGGGCCGTCCCCCAGGATCCCGCTCCCACAACGCTGATTCTCATGAATCCCTCCGGTCGTCGATCTTCGGCTCCGAGCCGTCGATCAGACGGCGAATGTTGGATCTATGAAGGAAGATAATCAGGATGGACACCGCGCTGACCGCCGCGAGAATGACCGAGCCGGGGTCATCGAATACCACCATCAGCACGGGGAAGGCGGCGGAAGCCACCATCGACGCCAACGACACTCTCTTCCCGACGGCAAGCACCACAACCCAAAGCACCACCGCCGCGAGAGCGGCCCACGGCGCCAGCACCGCGAAAGCGCCCAGGGCCGACGCCACGCCCTTGCCGCCGCGGAACTTGAGCCACACCGGGAAACAGTGGCCGGCGACCACCGCCATCATCGTGGCTGCGAGCCAGCCGCTGGCCGGGTTCAGAATCGACATGGCCCAGACGGGTAGCGCACCCTTGGCCACGTCCATCACGGTCACGACCGCGCCGACCGCAAACCCGCCGAGCCGGGTCGCGTTGGCCGCCCCCACGTTGCCAGATCCCTCGTGGCGCACATCTTTACCCGTGGCCTGCGATACGACCAGCAGGGCCGACGGCAGCGAACCGAACAGGTAGGCCGCGGCCACCAAGGCGAGCTCCCAGATCATTCCAGCGGCATCCTCTCGAGGGGAGTGTACACGGCGCCCCCTGGCTGGAGACGGCTCTCGAACAGCACCACTTCGTCACACCGGAAAGGCCCCGGACGGATGCCCCGACCCCATTCGAGGAACCGTTGCACGGCCTCCTCCGGCCACGGCCGATCGATCCGTGCCTGGGTGAGGTGCAGCGACCAGCGCCGCTGGTCGGCGGGAAAACCACGGTTCGTGCAGGCCCGTTCCACCGCCGCCACAACCGGCTCGACCCCGTCTGCGGTCCCACCGATCCATGCCACCCGGGGTCTCCTCGGATTGGGGAAGAACCCCGCGCCCCCCAGGGTCACGGTGACCGGCCCACAGCCGGCCAGGCGTGGACCAAGGTCGGTGACCAGATCATCCAGTTCCTCACGGCTGGTCTCTCCGAGGAACTTGAGGGTCAGATGTTGACCCTCCGGCCGCACCCAGCGCGCCTTGGGTAACTCGCCTCGCAGCGGCTCACGCCCCTCCCCCATCTCGCGTTTGACGCCCGGCGGAATCTCGAGGGCGATGAAAGCTCGGATCTTCTGGCTGTTCACCGATCAAGGCTCCGGATTTCCCTCCGCAACAGGTCGAGCGCGAGGTGGAGGCTCCACAGCCGGACGCCAGCTCGATCCCCCGGGAGCACCCGGTGGGCCACGACCGCCCTCTTCGGACCGGAAACCGACCAGTGAACCAGGCCAACCGGTTTTTCGGCGGTTCCTCCGGCGGGCCCTGCGATCCCGGTGATCCCCACACCCCACGTGGACCCGATCCTGCTGCGAACTCCATCGGCCATGGCACGGGCCACGGGTTCGGAGACGGCCCCGTGTTCGACGAGCAGCTCGCGGGGAACTCCCACGAGTTCTTCCTTGACCTCGTTGGAGTAGCACACAACCCCACCCAAAAAGGCATCGGAGGCGCCCGGGACGTCGGTCAGACGGGCCGACAGCAGGCCTCCCGTGCACGACTCGGCGACCGCCAGCGTGGCCCCACAAGCCACCAGTTGACCCAACACGACTTCCTCGAGGCAGCCAACGTCGACTCCCGCCACGTCGGAGCCGAGGACCTCGCGGAACGCGGTTTCCATCTGGGTGAGCCGCGTCTGGGCGGCGGTGTTTTCTCCCACAACCGTCAGGACCACCCGAACAATGCCGCAGGAGGCCAGCACGGTGATCGACTCCCGGCCGAATCGACCATAGAGGTGCCGGATCCGCTCCTCGACGGCGGACTCGAAGACGCCACCCAGGAGCAGAGTCCGGCTGCAGCGCCTGGCCCCGGGGCTCCTGACAGCCACCTCGGGTTCCACCTCGGCGGCCAGCATCTGCTCCATCTCTCCGGGAACTCCCGGCAGCACCGCCAGCAGCCGGTCGCGGACCGACAGCAGGAGACCCGGAGCGGCGCCCCTGGCGTTTGGCAGCGGGCGGGCTCCGCGAACAACCTGGGCCATGCGCCGGCACAGATCGGGCATGTCGCGACCGTGCTCCTCATAGCGGGCGCGCACCCACTCCTCGACCTCGGTGTCATGTTCCAGCGGCCGGCCAACGGCTCGGGCGACCGCCTCGCGGGTCACGTCGTCCGCCGTGGGGCCCAGCCCTCCGGTCACCACCAGCACATCGACCCGGTCGAGCAGTTCGCTGATGGCCCCCGCGATCGCTTCGATCGAGTCGCCCACCACCCTTTTTTCCACAACCGGAATCCCGTGCTTCGCCAGGGTCCGAGTGATCGTCAGGGAGTTGCGGTCGAGGCGTTCGTCGCCGAGCAACTCCGAGCCCACTGCGATGCAGGCTGCGCTTGGTTCACCGGCCATAGGTGCCTCCCGGTCGAATCATACCCTGCCGTCATGCTGGCGACCGACGACCGGCGGATTCGGCAGAGGCAACGCCAGCCACGTGAATTTGTTTAAAGGTTTAAAGGTTCAAGGTTTAAAGGTTAAAGGTTTAAAGGTTAGAGGTTTAAAGGTGACATGAGCGCGGTGCGATCGGCCGCGGTTTTCCGAATTCCGAATTCCGAATTCCGAATTCCGAGGTTTGACTTTAGACTCTCCTCCGGGAGGCGACAATGGCTCAGACAATCACAGAGAAGGTGGTCCAGGCCCACGCGGTCGATTTGGCGGCTGGCCACGAGGTTCGGGCCGGCGACATGGTCACCATCCGGCCGGCCCACGTCATGACCCACGACAACACCGGCGCGATCCTGCCCAAGTTCCGGGCCATCGGCGCCGAGCGGGTGGCGGACCCGTCCCAGCCGGTCTTTGCCCTCGACCACAACGTCCAGGACGACTCCGAGGCCAACCTGGCCAAGTACGGCGCTATCGAGAGCTTCGCCAAGGAGCAGGGCATCGTTTTCCATCCTGCCGGCGCGGGCATCGGACACCAGTTGATGATGGAGAACGGCTTCGTCCACCCCGGCAACCTGGTGGTGGCCTCCGACTCCCACTCGAACATGTACGGCGCCCTCTCAGCGGTCGGCACCCCGGTGGTGCGCACCGACGCCGCGGCCATCTGGGCCACCGGCCGCACCTGGTGGCAGGTGCCCCGATCGGTCAAGGTCGTGCTCGACGGCAGCCTTCGCGCCGGCGTGGCCGGCAAGGACGTGATCCTCACCCTGTGCGGGCTCTACTCCTCTGGTGAGGTGCTCAACGCCGCGGTGGAGTTCCACGGCCCGGGCATCGCCACCCTGTCCATCTCCGACCGGATGACCATCGCCAACATGACCACCGAGTGGGGCGCCCTGGTGGGCTGGTTCCCCTTCGACGAGATCACCGCCCTCTACCTGCGCCAGCGCCAGTCAGCGCTGCGATCCCAGGGCATCGACGACCGCCTGACCAGGGCGATGATCGACGGCTGGAACGAGCACCCTCCGGGGCCCGATCCCGGACGCGGAGTACGCCGCCGAGATCGAGCTCGACCTGAGCCGGGTGTCGCCCCACGTCGCCGGTCCGGACACGGTGGCGGTCGCCAGGCCGGTGGCCGACTTCGCCGAGCAGGAGATGGCGGTCCACAAGGCCTACCTGCTGTCCTGCGTCAACTCCCGTTACGACGACCTGGCGCGAGGCCGCCGAGGTGTTGCGTGGCCGACAAGGTGGCCGACGGGGTCGAGCTGTGGGTGGCGGCGGCCTCGGCGACGGTCCAGCGGGAGGCCGAGGACCGAGGGGTGTGGCAGACCCTGGTGGACGCCGGCGCCAAGACCCTGCCGCCCGGCTGCGGCGCCTGCATCGGCCTCGGGGTCGGACTGCTGGAGGCGGGCGAGGTGGGAATCTCGGCCACCAACCGCAACTTCAAGGGACGAATGGGGTCGCGCGACGCGAGGGCCTACCTTGCGAGTCCCGCGGTGGTGGCGGCGTCGGCCATCGCGGGCCGCATCACCGGCCCGGCCGACCTGAGGCGGATCGGTGCCCGACTACCGGTTCCGGGACCTCGGCTGGCGCCCCCCGCCCGCTCAGGTGGAGATCCGCGAGGGCTTCCCCGAGGCGCTCGAGGGCAGGGCCCTGCTGCTGCCGGTGGACAACCTCAACACCGACGGCATCTACGGCAAGGACGTCACCTACATCGACGACCTGACCCCGGAGCAGATGGCCGGCCACGCCATGGCGAACTACGATCCCGCCTTCCAGAACATCGCCCAGGAGGGCGACATCATCGTGGCAGGCAGGAACTTCGGCACCGGCTCCTCCCGCGAGCAGGCCGCCACCTGCCCTCGCCCATCGCGGCATCCGGATGGTGATCGCCGCCAGCTTCTCCCAGACCTACCTGCGCAACGCCTTCAACAACGCCTTCATCTGCCTCGAGAGCCCGTCGCTCTCCGACGCCGTCCGCGCAGCCTTCGCCGACGAGACCGCCGAGGGACAGAAGTCGATCCCGGCGGGGGGCTTGTCGGTGGACTTCGGCCGATCGGTGGCCACCTGGCAGGGCCAGGAACACCGTCTCTCCCCTCTCGGCCCCGCGGCGCAGGAGCTCGTGCTCGCCGGCGGCCTCGAGGCCCTCACACGGAGACGAATTGGGATGCAAGGTGGAGAGGTTTAGAGGTTTACAGGTCCAAGGTTTGAAGGTCTTGCGGTCCTGAGGTCGTCACCGGACCGGCAGTGGGGCAAATGCGGCCATGGGACTTCCACCCACTCGGGCACCACCACCGGGGGTCATTCCGAGCGAGGCCCCGAAGGGGCCGACGAGGAATCTGGTCAATCTCGAGCATCGCCCAACACGAAACGGATCGAATTGTGTTGGTTCCTCGTCCGGCGTTGGATTGACTCGACCGATCAGGAGGATCGTGTGCTGCCCCAGATTCCTCGTCGTCGCCCCTCCGGGGCTCCTCGCTCGGAATGACCCAGAAAGGTGTTGTTGAACCGGCAGATCATCACATTCCGCTGATGGCAAGGCCATCGCGACTTCAACTCAACTGAGGTATCCTCGGTGAGGAGGCCCCCGAGCATGAACTCGAAAACTGATTTGGCCGAACGCATCACCGATGCGCTGTCGGGCCGTCGGGAGATCCTCGAAGCGTACCTCTTCGGATCTCATGCTCGAGGTGAAGGCCAGGCGCACAGTGATATCGACATCGCCGTTTTCATCGACGAAGAGAAGATCGAACCGGGCCCCTTCGGGTACCGTTCCAAACTGACATCCGCGCTGATGAGTGGCCTTGGCACCAATTTCGTCGATGTCGTGATCCTCAACAGTGCACCGCCTCTGCTTTACCATCGGGTATTGCGCGATGGGACGCGTCTTCTCTCCCGCGATCTTCGCGCGACAACGGTTCGCGAGGGCCGTGCCCTCTCGCGCCATTGCGATTTCGCGCCCCAACAGGCGAAGATCGACGCCATTCTCGGTGCACGTGCACGAGCTTCCGAGGGTTGATCATGGGTCCGGGTGAGATCGACGTCCAGATCATCAGACGGCACTTGGCCGCTCTGAGGGCATCTCTCGAGGTGCTTGCCGCTCACAGCTCGGTCTCCCTCGAAAAGCTCGAATCCGACACTGAACTGCTCTGGGTCGTGGAACGAGGCCTTCAACTCTGCGCCCAGAACGCGCTCGACGTTGCGACTCACGTTGCGGCCAGCCGCGGCCGCGATGTTCCGGACTATGCCAGCGCCATCGACGAACTCGGGCGGCTCGGTGTTCTCGATCACGGTTTCGCGCGCGAATTTCGTAATGTCGCCGGATTCCGCAACGTGCTGGTTCACGGTTACCTGGAGGTCGATCTCGGCCTGTTGCACACCCTTCTGAACGAACGGCTCGGCGACTTCGAGTCGTTTGCAACCCGAGTTGAGGCCTACCTCGAGACCCTCTGAGGTTTGCCCCTGCTGCGCAGGGCTGTTTGATCCCGGATGAGATGGACCGGATCGCAATCCTCTCTTCATAGCATCACCATGTCGGCACCGTCTCCCACCCCGGGAATGGGTCGTGGGTGAGGGTCCAGCCGGTGGCGGAATCCTCGTCGCGGACGACGCGCAGGTTGGTGAGGGTTTTGAGCTTGGCGATGAGTTCCTCGCGCGGCAGGGTGTGGAGCGGAGGCTTTGAAAGGTCGGGCATGGGCCAGAGGCGGACTTCTGTTCCTGATGCGGACGCAATCCACCGCCCCTGTGGATCAATCGCAAGGCAGCGGGTGTCGTTCGTGTTGCCAAGCAGCAAGTGTGGCTCGCCACCGTTGACAAGTCCGACGCGAATCATCCCGTTTTTGTCTCCTGTGACCACCGTTGACCCGGAAGCATCCATGGCAACCGCCGTAACCTCCACACCGTGGGACGCAAGGTGGGTCACCGATCCGCCCTCGAGATCGAGCCGCATCACACGTCCCGAAGGCGGGAAACCCTCTTCAAGAACTTCCAAAAATACCACGTGTCGGTGGGCAGCATCGATTGCGAAGTCCCCCGTCCACCCTTGAAACAGGACTTCGCTGTCACCGGTCCCAAAATTCCAGCTCAACAATCCAGCTTCATTGGATGAAAGGAGCCGGTCATTCCCAAGGAAACGGATGAGCGGAGCCCCCCAACCCCCGGGACGAAACATCTGAACCTCGGCGCGCGAAGACACGTCCCAGACTCGAATGACACCCGATTCTCCGTTCTCATCCACCTCTTCCAAGCCGCCGGCGGCGGCAAACCGTCCGTCAGGACTGAAGGCCGTTCCCCAGACCACGCGGGGTGGATCGGGGAGCTCAATTGCCGAATCATCTTCGAGGGATACCAGATGAACACCCTTACTGTGGGTCCCCAACAACAGCAGTTTTCCGTCCGGTGATGAGGCGAGTCCGTAACCGTGGGTCTGGGCGTGAAACACGATCCGTCCCGGCAGCGAAGCGTCGCCCTCCAGCTGCCACACGCGAACTACGCTTCCGCCTCCGTCGATTGACGCCAGCCATCGGCCATCAGGTTCGAAGACGAGTCGGCTGATCCGCTCTTCGTATCGATTGATCACTATCGGGTAAGGCCGCACCATCGGCCAGAGAGTCAGACCTAAGGACGCCGAGGTCGCCAGCCATGCACCCACTGGATGAATCGCCAGATACCTCAAAACACCGACGTCGCCGCGTTGCATGACTACGGGCTCCGCATCGGCGGGCGTCCCTAAGGGCCAAAGGCGAGTCTTCGTGTCGCCGTTGAAGGTGCTGACGATTTGACGGTACACAGGATTGAGTATCCAGCCGCCAGTCCCTCCCGGCTTGCCGAGACTTTGGTGACGAAGCAGCGAAAGCGGCTCCGACTCCAGTGACCAGATCCACGTTTCTGCCGCATCGTTACCACGTTTGACCGTCTCGAGCATGGAGCCGTCGGCCGAAATGCTCATCCGGGTGATTTCGGACGGACCATCGATGACCCTCGGCGGCAATTCCCCGGTGAGGTCCCACAGGCGGACCTGCCCTCCTTCATAACGGGTCGCAAGGTACTGGCCGAGGGGATCGCAGTCGATTTCAACGACCGGGCCCTTGATGTGTTCGAGCCGCCGCGGATCGGACAGTGCGTGGTCTCCGACCTCGATGGCGTACACCGAATCTCCATATCCAACCGCAAACCACCGCCCATCAGGGGCACGATCGGAAATCACTGTGGACCCAGCATCAAATGGCAAGCTGCCGAGCCGCTCGGAGGAGCCATCGAAACGCAGCGCGTCAACGATCAGACGATCGTCCTCGATGAGGATGAAGATCATCCGCCTTCGGGCCAGGTCGCCGAAAATCTCGTGCGTGCCATTGGGAAATCCGCGACCTCCGGTTTCGAGGAGCTTCCGCTCCGGCACTGACCAGAGCGCAAAGGGCTCAGCGTTCCAGCAGGGGATTGATGCCAACACTCCACCTTCCGGGGCCACGACGGGGATCACCCAGTTGTCGTGCACGTCCTCGAGCACGTCGTCGCTCCCCTCGGCGCCGATGATGTGAACGTCGTGGGGGGGCGTGTCCGTGGTCTGAACCAGCCAACGACCGTTCGGCGCGAAGTCGATGATCCAGGTCGGGGCATCGTTGACGACGAACGCCGTCGGGCCCTTCCAGAGGGCCTCGAGGGCCAATCGGCGCGCCTCGATGCTGTCGGACAACTCGAGGCTTGCCGTGGCGTAGGCCACCGCTGCGGATCGGGTACGACTCGAGTTGCACCTGCGCCGGCGACAGCAGGTTGGCAGCCTCGGCGCGGCGGTGTCTCGACGCACGCTGCGGCGCCAGAGAAGCGTCGATCACACCGATCACGACGGCGGCGACGACCAGGACCAGGCGGCCGCGACGATCGGCGTCGGCGTCGGCGGCGGGTGGCGAGCGAGGTCATGGCCGCGGCGAAGGCCTCCTCGGTCTCGGTCAGGCCACCCGGGTACGCTCTCGCCAGAGGCGAAATCTCGGTAGGCCGAGCCGGTCCACAGGGGTCGTCGCTGCGGCCCTGTTCGTCCCACGTCTTCGCCGCCTGGCGGAGCTGGTCGCGGAGCTGGGCAGCGTCCGGCGTCCTGGGTCTGCCAGCGCACCAGTCGCGGCCAGTTGGCGAGCAGCGACTCGTGGATGATCTCGACGCGGCGGGTGGGCTCGCGGTCTTCCTCCTGGACCTCGTAGGACGTCAGCAGCCGAGCGTCGATCAGCTCGCGCAGGACTTCTTCGGCGTGATCCGCGTTGCGAATCGCTCGAACACCGACAGCAGCTCGTCCCACTCGCGCACCGCGCGCGTGCCCTCGGCGGTGACAAGGTTGCGGAACAGCTCCCGCACGATCGGCACCCGCTCGCGAGCCGATCCGGTCGATGGTCTCCTCGGCGTGCCGTGCCAGCGCACCGCCGACCCCGCCGATGTCGTGGTACGCCTGGCGGGTGAGCAGACCGTTCTCCCGGTCCCGCTTCTCCCACAGCCGGGCAGCTGCGAAGGCCAGCAGCGGCAGCGCGCCCCGCTCCCCCTCCACCTCGGCCAGCATCTCCTCCACCAGCTCGTCGTCCTCGAATCGGTAGCCGCACTTCGTGGCCGGCTGGACCAGGGCGCGACGGAGATTCGCGCCCGCCGGTGGGTGCGAGCAGCGTTAGCCCGTTCAACGATCGGCCGCAGCGCATCGTGGCTGCTGCACTCCATGAGGAAGTCGTCGCGCATGGACAACAAGAACAAGAGTCTCGGCCTCGAGATGGGAGTCGTGCCGAGCAGCGCGGCGAATCGCACCTGTTCATCGGGCGGGTTCAGCGTGAAGAGCTCCTCGAACTGGTCGACGAGCAGCAACGCCTCGGTCGATGCCGACCACGCCACCGCGATACGAGTTCGACTGCGGCTTCGGAGTCCTCGGATCTTCGGGAGCATCGCGCATCGCCTCGGCGTCGCCGACGAGTTCGCAGGTGCGAGCACCTGGCCGAGCGATGACGAAGGGTGATGTTCCCGGGCGTGCAGCGAATGACCGCCCACCGAGTGGCCCGCGCGCAGGAATCAGCCCGGCCCTGAGAAATGAGGTCTTGCCTGCCCCAGACGGACCCACCAACGCCGAGCAGCCGCGGCGGCCCTCCAGCGTGCGCCACATCTGCTCCACCTCGGCCTCGCGGCCGAAGAAGTACTCGGCGTCGGCCTCGGTGAACGACGCCAGCCCAGGGTAGGGGTGCAGGTCCTCGGCGCCCTCCACCCGCAGCGTCACATCCTCGAGGGCCCGGGTCAGCGTGTGCGCCGAGTGTGTACCGCTGCTCCCGCTCCTTCGCCACCGCCTTCTTGAGCACCGGCGCCCACGGAGTGTCCGGCAGCTTCGCCGGCTCCGAGCGGACGCCCTCCCAGAGGCTCTGCCGGCTCTCGAGGCTCTTGATCCCCTCCGGGCTCACCATCTCCGCCAGCACCACCCCGGCCGCGTACACGTCCGCCCGTGCGTCCACCTCCAGCCCCGCCGCCTGCTCCGGCGCCATGTAGGCCGGCGTGCCGGCCACCGTGCCGGCGCCGCTGTCCTCCTGCCGCGCCAGCCCGAAGTCCATCACCACCACCCGCCCCGCCCGCGTCACCATGATGTTCTCCGGCTTGACGTCGCGGTGGACCAGTCCGGCCTTGTGGATCGCCTCCAGCCCCGCCAGGAACTGCGAGGCGATGTCCTGCGCCTCCTTGAGCTCGAGGGGGCCCCGATCCTGGAGCACCTCGAGCAGGGTCTGGCCGTCCACGTACTCCATGGACACCAGCTCGGTGCCGTCCACCTCGATCAGGTCGAAGATCCGGCAGACGTTCGGAGACACCACCTCGCGCGCGGCCCGGACCTCGGAGCGCAGCATCTCGAGCCGCTTCTCGTCCTTGAACAGATCCTGCCGCATCGCCTTGAGCGCCACCTCGACCCGGAGCTTGAGATCGAAGGCGCGCCACACCTCGCCCATGCCGCCCCGGCCCAGCAGCTTGCGCACGCTGTAGCGGTTGCCGAGCACCTTGCCCGGGGACAGCGGACCCTCGTGGCGAGGGGGCATGTAGTCGGTCTCGAGCTCGGCCAGGCTCTCACTCGCTTGAGAAAGCGGCTGCAGCGCCAGCCGCAGCAGACAGCTCGGGCACAGCTCCTCCGCCCACCCGGTCTGCGTCTGCGGCGTCCCGCACGCCGGACAAGCCACGGGATCAGTCATCGAAGCCACCGATTGCAGACTCGTCCCGGCTGAGATGCCGGCAGAGCCGGATTGCGAATTGCGAATTGCGAATTGCGAATTCCGGTCTGCCGAGATCAGTGTGAATTGAAGATTGAAGATTGAAGATTGAAGATTGCCACCACCCACCCCGTCGGTCGGGCGTTGGAGATGTGCAGGCTGGAAGCCCGCACCACAAATTCGCCATCTGTGACTCGGCCGCCCGCCGCCCCTCCCCTCCTGTCATTCTGAGCGAGGGAGCGAAGCGACCGAGTCGAAGAATCTGGGTGGGGGGCGGATTTTCGATTTTCGATTTTTGATTTTCGATTCGCGGGCCGGGCGGGGGATCCAGCATCCAGAATCTGCCATCCGGGCGGGCGGGAATTTCGCATTTCGAATTTCGCATTTCGAATTTCGAATTCACCATGTCGGCACGGTCTCCCACCCCGGGAAGGGGTCGTGGGTCAGCTTCCAGCCGGTGGCGGACTCCTCGTCGCGGACGACGCGGAGGTTGGTGAGGGTCTTGAGCTTGGCGATCAGCTCCTCCCGCGGCAGGGTGTGGAGCGGCGGCTTGGAGAGGTCCGGCATGGGCCAGAGGCGGACCGTCCCGTCCTGGCCGCCGGAGGCGATCCAGCGGCCTAACGGGTCGAACGCGATGTCACTGATCGGTCCTCGATGACCGAAGAGCAACTGGGGTTCCTCGCCGGTCGCAGGCCCCACTCTGACAACACCGTCCTGGCCTCCGGTAGCGACAATCGTTCCCTCTGCGTTGAGATCAATGGCTTCCAGTTGGTCACCATGGGTGTCCAGAGACCGCGCTTCACCGCGGTCGAGATCGATGAGAATGGCACGTCCTGACGAAGTCGAAGATCCCTCAAGATCTACAACACCGACCAGTCGACCATCCTGGCTCGATACGACCTTTACCAAAAAACCCTCATACACGTCTGTGAATTCGGCCGTCTCCAGATTCCACCGACGAAGCACGGTCTCATTGGCCGTCAGAATCTCATCATTCCCAGAGAACGCAATTCCATACGGATGTGGCCGTTCATCGGGAGTCAACACCGTGACCACCTCGCCGGAGCCCGTTTTCCATACATACACCTCACCTTTTTCAGGGCCCCAGGCTCCCCCCACGGTGGCGGCGAGCCGGCCGTCAGGGCTTACGGCAACGTCGTTTGCACCGTTCTCCAAAAAGGGCAGTTTCTGATTTTCGCCGGTGCGCCGCGAAATACAGCCAGGCACCTGACTGTTCAGTGGCAACAACGATATTTTCACCGTCGGGGGTCACCACCAGGTCCAAAAGGTAACCACCGGACTCGAGGATGGCTTGCCCCGCAGGCGGTGGATCCCCTTCCAGCGGCCACAGCCTGGCTGTACCGTCGAACGAGGAGGAGGCGAGCCACCGTCCCCGCGGTCCAAACGCCACACCCGAAACCTGGTCGCCATGACCACGGATCACAGTCGGTTGCGGTGCCCCCACCGGCCACAGGCTCAGCCCATTCGCGTCAGCGGTGGCCAGCCAGTCACCGTCCGGACTAAAACTCGGAATGAACATCATCTGTGTATCACTTTGCCCCAGAACCATGGGTTCGGCATCGGCCGGCGACCGCAGCGACCAAACTCGGGTTTTCGGGTCCGAACCCGATTTCGCGATGCGAAGGCCGACAGGGTCAACGGTTGGCCAAGCGGGTCCCCTCACACCAAGTTCGACTCGGCGAAGAAGCCGTGGTTCATCCTCTGTGAGAGTCCACAGCCAAACGACCTCCTTGCCGGATTCCGAGACAGCGGGGGCGCTGAGAAGCGATCCGTCGTCCGTAATCGCAACTAACCGACCTTCCACTAGGGGCGAACCTGGAAGGGTCTTCGGCGGTAACGAGCCGGAAATGTCCCAGAGCCGGATCTCGACCCTCCGTGTCGACTGTGGTGACGAATCTTCCCAGTGGATCGCTGATAATCCGCGTGATTGGGCTTTCCTGACGGAACAGTCGACGGGGCTCCGATAGGTCGTGTTCGCCAACATCGAGTAACGAAAACGTCGTGACCCTTGGACGTCCAGATCTTTGGGCCTTTCGCAAAGTCGATTGCCGCGCGAATCCACCCGTTATCCGTTGTCTCGGAGTCGAGATTCACCGCGCCGAGCCGCTGGTACGAGCCGTCAAACCCCAAGGCATCGATATTGAGTGCCCCACCCTCATAGACCCGTGCCAACGCCCTCCGCTGACCCGAGAGCACGATGGAGCCCGAAACACTCTCACCAGGATCGTAGAGGTGTCTCGCCAGAAGTCGTTGTTCCGGGGCGGACCACAGACCGATTTCCTCGTTTTCCCCACCGAAGGCGTTCGAAAAGAACACTCCGGTATCCCGATCCATTCGGATGCTAATTCTCGACGTGTCCTCGGCGTCGATCTTTTCGAGCGGAGTTGTCGTGCCTTCGGCGCCGTGGACGTTTATCTGGGTGGACCCGTCGATTGGTTGCACAATCCAATTCCCGTCGGGGGTGAAGCGGGACCAGAAGGTTCGATCTTCGTTGACGACGAAGGCGGTCGGGCCTTTCCACAGAGCTTCGAGCAGGAGAAGCGCGCGCCTTTGGACTGTCCGACAGCTCGAGGCTCGCCGTGGCGTATGCCACAGCCGCAGTCGGGTATGACTCCAGCTCCACCTGCGCCTGGGACAGGAGGGTGGCCGCGTCAGCGCGGAGCTGCTGGACGACGCTGCGACGCCAGAGGAGGGTGGTCGTAGCAACTACTACCGCAGCAATGACCAAGACGGAAGCGACCGCTATGCGCCGCCGGCGCTGACGACGTCCGGCGAAAACTGTCATGGCTTGGCCGAACGCCTCCTCGATCTCGGTGAGGCCGCCCGGATAGCGCTCGCGCCAGAGCTGGTACTCCCGGAAGGCCGACCCGGCCCACAGCAGGTCGTCGTGGCGGTCCCGTGCTCGTCCCACGCTGCGGCTGCCTGGCGAAGCTGGTCGCGCAGCTGGGCGCCTTCGGCGTCCTGGGTCTGCCAGCGCACCAGGCGCGGCCAGTTGGCGAGCAGCGACTCGTGGATGATCTCCACCCGGCGGGTGGGCTCGGCGTCCTCCTCGTGAATCTCGTAGGACGTCAGCAGCCGAGCATCGATCAACTCGCGTAGGACCTCCTCCGCCGGCTGTCGCTGCGCCTCGTCGAAGACCGAGAGCAGCTCGTCCCACTCGCGGATCGCCCTCGTGCCCTCGGCGGTGACGAGGTTTCGGAAGAGCTCCCGGACGACGGGGATCCGCTCGACGCCGATGCGGTCGATGGTCTCCTCGGCGTGCCGTGCCAGGGCTCCGCCGACTCCGCCGATGTCGTGGTACGCCTGGCGAGTGAGCAGACCTTCGTTGCGGTCTCTCTTCTCCCAGAGCCTGGCCATGGCGAAGGCCAGCAGCGGCAGCGCGCCCCGCTCTCCCTCCACCTCGGCGAGCATCTCGTCCACCAGCTCGTCGTCCTCGAACCGGTAGCCGCACTTCGTGGCCGGCTGGACCAGGGCGCGGCGGAGGGCCGGCCCAACTGGTGGGCCGAGCATGGTCAGCACCGTCCAGCAGCGGTGCGAACGCCGGGAACTGGTGGCAGTGGAAGAAGAAATCGTCCCGCATGCTGAGCAGAATGTGGACATCTGCCTCGAGCGCCAGCCTTCCGAGCAGCTCCGCAAATCGCGCCTGCACCTCCGATGCGTTCTGAGTGAAGAGCTCCTCGAACTGATCCACGATCAGCAGCACCTGGCCGTGCCCCTGCCGCCAGCGGGAAAACACCTCCACAGCGACGTCGGGGTCATCGAACCGGAGCAGGAGGTCGACCGCCTCGGTGTCCCCTGCCATCTCGTGGCCCAGGGCACGGCTCAGCGAGAGAACCGGCGAGTGTTTCCGGGTGTGCAGCGCAAGTTGACCCAGTCCGGCGGTGCGCTGGGAATCAAGCCCGCCCTGAGGAACGAGGATTTTCCTGCCCCGGAGGGACCAATCAACGCCAACATATGTGGCTGCTCGAGCTTGCGCCACATCTGCTCGACCTCGGCCTCGCGGCCGAAGAAGTACTCAGCGTCCTCTTCGGTGAATGATGCCAGTCCCGGGTAAGGGGTGAGGTCCTCGGCGCCTTCAACCCGCAGCGTCACATCTTCCAGGGACCGGATCAGCGTGTGGGCCGATTTGTAACGATGCTCCCGCTCCTTGGCCACCGCTTTCTGGATCACCGGCGCCCACGGCGTCTTCGGCACCTTCACCGGCTCGGACCGTATTCCCTCCCAAAGGCTCTGCCGACTCTCGAATCTCTTGATACCCTCCGGGCTCACCATCTCGGCCAGCACCACACCGGCCGCGTAGACATCGGCCCGCGCGTCCACGTGTAGCCCGGCCGACTGCTCGGGTGCCATGTAGGCCGGGGTGCCCGCCACCGTGCCGGCGCCACTGTCCTGTTGCCTCGCCAGGCCGAAGTCCATCACCACCACTCGGCCCGCCCGGGTGATCATGATGTTCTCGGGCTTGACGTCGCGGTGGACCAGACCCACCTTGTGGATCGCCTCCAGCCCGGCGAGAAACTGCGACGCGATGTCCTGTGCCTCCTCGAGTTCGAACGGTCCACGATCCTGAAGCACCTGGAGCAGGGTCTGCCCATCCACGTACTCCATGGACACCAACTCGCTGCCTTCGGCCTCGATGAGGTCAAAGATCCGGCACACGTTGGGCGACACCACCTCTCGCGCAGCACGCACCTCGGAGCGCAGCATCTCGAGCCGCCGCTCGTCGTTGAACAGGTCCTGGCGCAGCGCCTTGAGCGCCACGTCAACCCGCAGCTTGAGGTCGTAGGCACGCCAGACCTCGCCCATGCCGCCCTTGCCCAGCATCTTTCGCACGCTGTAGCGGTTGCCCAGGACCTTGCCCGGCGACAATGGCCCGGCGTGGTGGCCGGGGTGGAGATCGGTCTCGGCCTCCGCGGGCTCGGCCTCTGATCGCGACAACGGCTGCAGCGCCAGCCGCAGCAGACAGCTCGGACAGAGATCCTCCCCCCACCCCGTCTGCGTCTGCGGCGTCCCGCACGCTGGACAAGCCACCGGATCACTCATGGAAGCGACCGCATTCGTCCACTCCTATTGTCATCCCGAGCGAGGGCTGTAACCCCTCTCCTCTTGTCATCCCGAGCGAGGCCCGGAGGGCCGAGTCGAGGGATCCATTCGGCTCGCTGCGCTCGCTCAGGACAGGTCTGGGAGGGGGCTCGATTGTGGGGAGACACCCACCCACCCAGATCCTTCGACTCGCGGCTCCCGGCTTCGCCCGTTCCGGGCTTCGCCGTGACAAGCCGCCGCTCGCTCAGGATGACAAGTGGTGGGAGTCCGCGGCTCTCGCTCAACGCAACAGGTGGGAGGGGTCCGCGGTGCCGACTTAGGATGACGGTCGACACCACAATTCCCGCTCGGAGTGACCGAGTTGGGTGGGCGGGGGGATTTTCGATTTTCGATTTTCGATTCGAAGGGCGGGCCGGGGGACCTTTCAACTCACCGGCGGCAGCTGGCCACAGCCGTGGCCATGGGGGTCGTCGGAGAGGCGCCGTGAGCCCAGCCGGCGAAGCCGGCGCGAGGCGAACGGCGTCCCGAGGAACAACGTGACGAGGGAGCCGGGGCTGGCCTACGGCTGTCTGCTGGCGGCGGGGAGTCGCGTTGGAGCAGCCGGCGGCTGCGACAACGTGAACTTTCAACTTTCGACTTTCAACTCGGTGGGTGGGTAGGCGGGCTGGCACGTCGTTTCCGCTCAGAAGGCGAGACCGAATCCGAGCCGAATGGTACGCGCCGGCTGAAAGATGATCGGTTCGCCGTAATACTCGTTCGGCACCCCATTTGCGGCTCTTTCAGCGGCCACATCGACCCACTGCGTGTTGTGTTCGTTGAAGATGTTGAATCCGTCGAGGCGCACGTCCCAGCTGATTCCGAGCGCGCGGAAGTCATATTTCAGCATAAGGTCGAACCCCCAGACGTCGTCCGTGCGGCCACAGCACGCTCGCGGTCTCGGCTCGCCATCGGTGAAGAACGAAGGATACGGTTCCTCCACCGCCCACGGGTCGGTCGGGTGCCGGCCGTAGGAGTTGATCGGTCTGCCGGTTTGGTACGAGAGATTGCCCCCGACCTGCATCCCGAAGTCCCAGGCGTATACCCCGTAGAGCTTGAAGATGTGGCGCAGGTCGCCGGGAAGATCACCCGCCGAATGCTCCATCATGAAGGGGTAGTCAAACGACTGGTTCATCCCAGCGAGGTCGTTTCCAAACTCATCGCTGATGGTGCCCTCGTAATTGCCGTAGAGGTGGGACCAGGTGTACGAACCCTGCAACATCCAATTGTCTGCGAAGCGGCGTGTAAACGTCAGCTCGACGGCGAAGTAATCGCGCTCGGCTGCCGGGTAGCCTAGCTCCTCTGCAGGGATGGTCACTCGATCGAGCTCACCGTCACCGTCAATGTCGTACCAGCCCTCGAAGTCGCGTCCCGGGTTGCCGATCCGCCACCCATTGACCCAGCAGTAGTCATCGGTCCCGAGAAGGGCTGGGTCGAGGCACTCGACGCCGTACGCGTTCCAGAGACCCTCATAAATGGTGTAGTCCTCAATGACCTGCTCGTACCAGCGGGCCACCCCGCGTATACCCACGGTCCAATCGCCCCCGAGCTGCTGCTCGTAGCCGACGATCACCTCATTCTGTGCCATGGGCTCGAAGTTGTCCGAGGTGTTCTCCCTGGGGTCCGGGGTCACGCCGTCGGCGAAGACGGAGCGGCTGAGTTGATCGCCCAGCGAGATTGGTGAGCCGTCATCTGCCACGTCGCCGTCGAAGGCGTACCAAGTTCCCGTGTTGTACGTCGCCCCAGCGAACCAGATGTTGACCTCGGCCGAGACCGGCAAATGGTAGGTTCCAAAACTGGCGTACAGCTTGGCCCGGCCATTGCCCGAGGGATCCCAGATGATTCCCAGTCGCGGCGCCCACTGGTCGTCGGTCTCGATGAAGGTACCGCCGAGGCCGTTCTTGTTTTCGTACGCCTCCCAGCGCACTCCCAGGTTGAGGGTGAGGTTCGGGGTAACTGCCCAGCTGTCCTGGATGTAGGCCGCACTCGAGTTGACCTCGTAACGCCCGCCACTACTGTAATACGACTCCCTTACAAGATTCTGATCCCACGGGAGATCGGGGTACCTGTAATCCTCCGGATCCTGGTCTTCTGAACCGTTGAGGTAATATCGCCAATAGATCCCGCCTGAATAATCTATTACGGACGACGCCACATTGAGCTCGTAGTCGGCCCCCGCCCTCAGGCTGTGCCGGCCGACGAACCAGTCGAGGTCCACCCGGTACGCCTCTCGCTCGTCACCGTCGTTGCCGCGAGTGCTTCGCACCCAACACCCGAGAGGCACGTTCGTCTCCCCTCTGGAGTCGTACGCGTAGGGACACTCGTCGCCATCCGAAAAGTTGGTTCGATCGAACTCGTTGCGGCCTGCCTGTGCAGACAGCAACAGCGAAGGGTTCAGGAGGCCGCTGTATTTGAGAATGACACTGTCGCCTCCGCGCTGGCGGACCCCGGTCCCTCGCTCGTCGAGCAGCGTCCGCGTCTCACCGTCGTAGTTGTAACGAGTGAAATCCACGTCCACCGCGTCGGAGATGTAGGTGCCCTCGAGACGGTGCTCCGAGCTGATGGTCCAATCCAGCTTCGCGCCCCAGTAGGGCGTGGAAGACTCGTGCAGGTCGGCGATGCTGGTGTAGTAGTCCGTGAACCAAAAGTCACTGTAACGGACGAATCCGAAGAAGAAGAGTCGATCCCGCAGAATCGGGCCGCCGAGCGACGCATTTGCCTCGAGGTTTTCCCTGCCCTCCTCCTGGTTGTGATCATAGGGGCCGTCGGGGTCCTGCTCCTGCAACGACTCAGGCTCCAAGTAGATGCTCACCCCGCCATGGAGTTTGTTGGTGCCGCTCTTGGTCACCATGTTGATCACGCCGCCGGTGGCGCGACCGTACTCGGCCTCGATAGCCGCCGGTCTTGATCTGCACCTCCTCGACGAACTCCATGGGCACGAAGGTGGAGCCCATCATGTTGCGGAAGTTAGTGATGTTGAGCCCGTTGAGCTGGTATGAGTTCTCGGCCAACGAGGAACCGCCGATCGAGACGAAGCTCTGCCCGGGCGTGTGTAGGCCGGATCCTCGCCGGCTGCTGCCAATAGCGAGTCGGCCGGCATGGTGCCCGGCGCGAGCATGGCGATCTGGGTGACATCACGCTGACACCGGGACGCTGCCCCGAGTGAGTGCGTCCGTGTTCACCGACATGCCGCTGACCTTCGAGGTCACGTCCACCTGGGGGGCCTCGCCGGTGACCTCGATGGTCTCGGTGACGGCGCCGAGGCGTCATCTCGGATGTCGTTGGTGACGGTGCGGCCGAGCTCGACGCGGATCGGGCGCTTGACGGTCTGGAAGCCGGGCATGGTGGCCGTCAGCTCGTAGCGCGCCGGCTGGCAGCGCCACCAGCTTGTAGCGGCCGTCGGCGGCGCTGATGGATGTGCGTTCAAGCCCTTTTTGGGGGTCCTCGAGCTGGAGCGTCATGCCCGGCAAGCGGTGCGCCGTCCTCGGAGGTGACGGTGCCGATGACGGCGCCGGTGGTCTCCTGGGCGAGCGCGGCGCCCGAGCACACCACGACCCAGAGCAACGACGATCGCGGTCGCATACTTCATCGCGTCCTCCCGAATCCACGAGACCCAAGGTCGAAAGAAAAAGAAGATGTTGGTGTTGAATATGAACCCTTGAGCAATTTTTCGCAACTCAATTCGTCTTGATGAGAAGCAGTGTCGGAATCCGATCCGTCGACGCGTCGGCCGCCCACCCATGAACCGTCCATGTCGACCGCCTCTCCGCCGGCTGGCACCGGCAGCCTTCAAGCGGTACAGACGGAATTGAGCGGAAAAGTCACATGGATGTTACAGCGTAGGCCCCTGGCATGCATGGAGAATCGAAGAACAAAGAACAAGAAACGAGGACCGACTCCTACCCGAATCGACGTTACGGGGGAGGATGGGATCTCTTCGTTCTTCGGTCTTTGATCTTCGGCTTGACGTGATCGCAGGCGGGGAGGGGGTTCCACAATCGTGAGCCGACCATCCCAGTCGTGCTGGGCTCCGCCTGTTCGACGCTCGGTGAACGCTAGGTGGCGGCGTCCCCGATCAATCTCTGAATGTCATCTCTCAGGCGCGGTAGCTCGTCGTGGGCGATGGCCCACACTACGTCGTCTGAAATCACAGCGTATCCATGAGCCAACCGGTTGCGAAAAGCTATGATCCGCTCGATATCTCCGATCTCCTCCTCGAGCTCAGGGAACCGTCTGGCGCATTGGCTGGCGGCTTCGCCGATGACGAGAAATTGCCTCTCGACGGCGCTGCGAAGGAGATCATTCGACCGATAGTCTTCAAGGCTCGAGCCGCCGATGAAGTTTTTGATGTTGCGGGCCGCCTGAAGCATGTCCCAGAGGAATGCATCGCGGTCACGCAGCGTCATACACCGTCTCCTGTTCACCTTCTATCCGAGAGCGGACAAACGGGTTCGTCAACGCCTGAACTTCGACAAGGTCTATGGGACGCGACAGTAGCCTCTCGAGCCCTTCATACAGCGCAAAAAACGACTCTTTGTGTTCAAGCGGGCTCATCGGCACGAACTCGACAAGGAAATCGAGATCGCTCGTTGCGTCGTCAAAATCACCTCGAGCGCCAGAGCCGAACACGGCAAGCCTCCGAACCCCAAGTCGATGACACAGCGTTTCGATGTCGCCCAGGTGTTCCTCTATCGCGGCAGTCATGGTCAACTCCACACGGTGTAACTCACTCCCATGCTAACACACAGATACATCGGAAGTTACACATTCCGAGTGCTCCCGGGCAAGGTCGTTGGACTTTGGTGCACCGGCCGCGAGGTCGGCTGGAGCGGATCCTTCGTTGCGTCGCCCCTCAGGATGATAGTCAACAGCGTTCACCCAGCTCCGGGTGGGGGGCGGATTTTTCGATTTTCGATTTTCGATTTTCGATATTTGATTCGAAGGTCGGCCGGGTGGGGGATCCGCGGTGGGGATCAGACCACGGTCAGCAGATGCCGGATCTCGTCGTCGACGTGGGCCGGGTCGGCCACGGTCTCGGCGATCTCGGCGCGCAGCATGCCGCCGAAGCTCTTGCGCAGTCGGTAGACCGCGGTCTTGACCGCACCCTCGGTCATGCCGAGCTGTGAGGCCACCTCGCGGTACGGCACCGTGGCGTCCCCGCCGGTGAGGTAGGGTTTGAGCCGAGCGAACTGGTCGGTAGCACCGGACTCATCGGCGGTACGGTGCAGCCGCGCCAGGCTGCGCTCCAGCACGGTCAGGGCCCACTGCCGCTCGTAGGCCTGCTCCGGAGTCAGCTGATCGGTGGCCGGGTCGTCTATAACCGCCTCAGCCGTGTCGGCCTCGAGGGAGAAGGTCAGGGCGCCGCCGCCTCGCTTGAGGGCGCGCTCCCGATCCCGCTCGTGGGACAGGAAGTTCTTGAGCGAGGCCAGCAGGAAGGAACGGAATCGCCCCGCCGACGGATCGACGACCTGGAGAACGTCCTTCTCCAGCAGCTCCGTGAAGTATGCCTGGGTCAGGTCCTGCGCCTCATCGGGGCTGTAGCCCTGGCGCCGGACAAAGGCGTAGAGCGGGTGCCAATAGGTCTGGCAGAGCTCCTCGAGGGCCCGGCGAGCTTCGGTGTCCGACCCCTCCCGGGCCTGTTGGACCCGGCTCCACTGAGTGGTGGTGAAGTCGCCACTCAAGGCCCTGTCACCGGTCGGTTGTCGTCATGGCCATTCGATCGATCCTCCGGCTGCGTCCGAACACTGCGGTGTTGGTGGATTGAGTCTATCCCATTCCTGCGATCACCGTTATGTCCTGCCGGGTTCCGCACTCGGAGTGCTATTGCGAATTGCGAATTTGTTGTTTGCTGCTCTACGACCCGACGATCCGCTCGACGATCTCCGGTGCCTGCTCGAGGGCGTCGTCGATCTTGGCGGCGTCGGGTCCGCCGGCCTGGGCCAGGTTGGGCCGGCCGCCGCCGCGGCCGCCGACGATCGGCGCGAGCTCGCGCACCACGTTGCCGGCGTTCACTCGATCCACGAGATCGTCGGTGACCGCCACCAGCAGAGTGGCCTTGCCGTCCGACTCCATGCCGAGCACCACCACGCCGGTGCCGAGCCTCTGACGGAGGGTGTCGGCCAGGTTGCGCAACTCGGCCGGTGCCATCTCCGGGACCCGCCGCGAAACCACGCTGAAGCCGGCCACCTCGCGCTTGATCTCGCCACCACCGGCGTCGCCCGACGCCAGCTGGTGTTTGAGGCTGCGGACCTCGTCCTCGAGCTCCGCCATCCGGCTGTCGCGCTTGCCCAGCAGATCCGGCAACCGTTCGAAGGAGGTCTGGTACCGACCGGCCAGTCGCTCGGACAAGGCATCCCTTTCCTGAAGCCGTTCGATGGCGCCACGACCGGTGACCGCCTCGATGCGCCGGACGCCTGCCGCCACACCCCGTTCGGAGATCACCGAGCACAGGCCGATGTCGCCGGTACGGTCCACATGGCATCCGCCGCACAGCTCGGTGGACACGGTTCCATCCCCCACCGAGACCACCCGCACGACATCGCCGTACTTTTCGCCGAAGAGCGCCATGGCGCCGCGGCCTCGCGCCTCGTCGATCGGCATGATCTCTTTACCGACCTCCTGATTGCGCATGATCTGGGCGTTCACGATCCGCTCGATCTCGCGGAGCTGTTCGGTCGTCACCGGCTCACCCCATGAGAAGTCGAAGCGAAGTCGGTCCGGCTCCACCAGAGATCCGGCCTGCTGAGCGGCGTCGCCCAACACATCATGCAAGGCCGCATGGAGCAGATGGGTGGCGGTGTGGTTGCGCTGGGTGTCGATCCGCGGTCCCTCGTCCACCCTCGCGGTGACCTCGGCGCCCTTGAGGAGCCAGCCCAGCTCCACCTCGATCCGGCTGACGATCAGACCCTCGATGGGCTTCTGGGTGTCGAGCACCCGTGCGCGCCCGCCCTTCCAGGTCAGGTCGCCACGGTCGCC
This sequence comes from uncultured Holophagae bacterium, assembly GCA_963801995.1. GTDB lineage: Bacteria > Acidobacteriota > Thermoanaerobaculia > Thermoanaerobaculales > Sulfomarinibacteraceae > FEB-10. The sequence goes on from CAWDGW010000002.1 coordinate 70,413, forward strand.
CACCTGACCACCGGACTCGGCGTAGAACGGAGTGCTCGCCAGCACCACCTCGCCCTCCTCCCCCGCGTCCAGCCGATCTTCCAGACCATCCGAACCAATGAGGGCCACCACCTCGGTGTCGAGCTCGAGCTGCTCGTAGCCATCGAAAACCGAGGTCACGCCATCCTCGGCCAGGTCCTCGTGCTCGGCTCGGAATTGGGCCAGCAGATCGCCTTTCCAGGACGCCTGGCCCCGTTGCCGCTCCTCGTCAAGGGCGGCGGCGAAGCCGTCGTGATCAAGGACCAGGCCCTCCTCCTGGGCGAACTCCTCGAGCAGCTCAGAGGGTATGCCATGAGTCTGGTAGAGGTCGAAGATCACATGCCCCGGAACCTTCTCCTCCCCAGTTCGCTTGAGTCGCTCCAACTCGCGCTGCGCCACGTCGGTTCCCGCGTTGAGAGTCCTGGCGAACCGCTCCTCCTCCTGCCTGAGCTGGGTCGCCACCACCTCGCGCCGTTCCACCAGCTCTGGAAAGACGTCGGCCATGAGGTCCACCACCACCGGCATCAGGGTGTGGAGAAAGGCACCGTCCAACCCCAGTTTGCGGCCGTAGCGCAGGGCACGACGGATGATGCGCCGCAGCACGTAGCCCCGGCCCTCGTTGGAAGCCACCACGCCGTCGGTCATCAGGAAAGTGGCCGCACGCAGGTGGTCGGCGATGACGCGGTAGGCCGGCGCCAGCTCCGACGCGGGATCGTACGGCCGCTCGGCCAGATCGGCCACCGCGCCGATGATCGGCGTGAACAGGTCCGTCTCGTAGTTCGATTCGACGCCCTGGAGCACCGCGGCGAAGCGCTCGAGCCCGGCGCCGGTGTCGATGGAGGGCCTGGGCAGGGGGTGCAGAGTCCCCGCCGCGTCCCGCTCGTACTGCATGAAGACCAGGTTCCAGATCTCGACGACCTCGTCGTTGGGCCCGTTCACCAGCTCGGCACGGCCCGGGGCGAGGGGATCTTCGCCCCGATCGTAGTGAATTTCGGAGCATGGACCGCACGGGCCGGTCTCGCCCATGGACCAGAAGTTCTCCGATTCGCCGAAGCGCAGGATCCGCTCCGGTGGGGCTCCGATTTCGAGCCACAGCTGAGCCGCCTCGTCGTCATCGGTGTAAACCGTGAACCACAGCCGGTCGAGATCGAGCCCATACACGTCCACCACCAGCTCCCAGGCGAACTGGATGGCTTCCCGTTTGAAGTAGTCGCCGAAGGAGAAATTACCCAGCATTTCGAAGAAGGTGTGGTGGCGGGCGGTGTAGCCGACGTTCTCCAGATCGTTGTGCTTGCCACCCGCCCGCACGCACTTCTGCGAGGAGGCCGCGCGGCTGTAGCCACGCTTCTCGCGGCCGGCGAACACGTCCTTGAACTGGTTCATGCCCGCGTTGGCGAACAGCAGGGTGCTGTCCCCGGCCGGCAGCAGCGGCGAGGACGGAACAAGCTGGTGGCCCCTGGAGGCAAAGTACTCCAGAAAGGCGCTACGGATTTCCCGACTGGTCATCGATCGCATGGTCTTCCTTCTCCCGGGATGCCGCCAGGCGGTCGACGGCGCGGATCGCCGCGTCGGCTTCGAAGCCGCGCGCGATGAGGGAGCTTACCATCCGGGCCCGCCGCTCGGAAACCCGCCACCACCCGTCGGGGGCGCGGATCTGGGCACGGCGCAGCGCCGTGGAGAGTGCTGCGCGCAGCTCTTCGGCGTTCAATCGAGCGGCAGCCTCGGCTGTGCTCCGATCGACACCGCGCCGCCGCAGCTCCGCCTCGATCCGCCGCGGACCCCAGCCGTTGGCCCGTGAGCGGATCTCCGCGAACCGCCGAGCGAGCTTCTGGTCGTCCAGCAAGTCCACTCCGGCGCACCGGTCCAGAGCCGCTTCGATCGCCTCGGGTTCAAAGCCCTTGCGCCGCATCTTCTCGGCCAGCTCGGACCGGAAGTGATCCCTCCGACCGAGGTATCTCAGCGCAGCGCCATACGCGGGGTCTCCCATGGAGCGAGTATGACACGGGGTGAGGAGGTGAGGTTTGAGGGGTTCCCCTCCCGCTCTCTTAATTGAATATGAAAAATGAAAAAACCGAGGACGGAGTGCGCCGGTTCCCGGTCTCCGATGCCCCGGGCAGAGGTAGCCATTGCGGTGCGGGCCTCTCGCCAGCCCATCTCATCGGCAGAGGTGTGCAGCCAAGATGGCTGCACCACAAATCCGCCCTGCTGATTCGCCGTTCCCCTCGGTTCTGCCAAATTGTGGTGCGGGCTTCCAGCCTGCACATCTCAAAGGTCTGGGGATGGGCCGCTGATGAACGCTGACAACACGCAGATGAACGCAGCCGGAAAATCTCAACGAATCGAACCAGCAACCCTCAGGAAATATGTCCGGCTGCGCCTACCTGCGGGTATCTGCGTTTTTCTGCGGCCAATCCTCACAGGCCCGATCGGGTTCGGTTTTCCGAATTCCGAATTCCGAATTCTACCTAATCTGCTTGGCCGAACTCGAACGGGGAATCCTCGGAGAACACATCTGCGGTGGCGTCCACCCCGAGCTCCAGCACGCCGTCCATCTCTTCCCTCGAGATGTCCGAAGTGGACTGGATGCCCTGGATCTTGAGCTTGAACTCGTCGGGGTTGGTGGCGCGCCGCAGCGCCTCCTCGAGGGTGATCAGCCCGTTCTTGTACAGCAGGTAGAGCGACTGGTCGAAGGTCTGCATGCCGTACTGGCTGGTGCCCTGGTTGATGGCGTCGCGGATCAGCTTCGTCTTCTCCTTGTTTTCCACGCAGTCGCGAATGTAGGCAGTGCTGATCAGCACCTCGATCGCCGGAACCCGACCCAATCCGTCGGCCCGTGGGAGCAGGCGCATGGAGATAATCGCCTTGAGCACGGCGGAGAGCTGGATTCTGATCTGTTTCTGCTGGTGCGGTGGGAAGACCGAAATGATCCGGTTGATGGTTTCCGTGGCGTCCAGGGTGTGGAGGGTGGAGAGCACCAGGTGGCCGGTCTCGGCCGCCAGCAGCGCCGTCTCGATGGTCTCGTAGTCACGCATCTCGCCCACCAGGATCACGTCGGGGTCCTGGCGGAGAGCCGACCGCAGGGCGACCGAGAACCCTCGGGTATCCACATCCACCTCGCGCTGGTTGATGATGGATTTCTTGTCCCGGTGGAGGAACTCGATGGGATCCTCGATGGTCATCACGTGCTCGATCCGGCGGGCGTTGATGTAGTCGATCATTGACGCCAGCGTGGTGGACTTACCGGAGCCGGTGGTCCCGGTCACCAGCACCAGCCCGCGCTGTTCCTCGGAGATCTTCTCCAGCACTGGCGGCAGCATCAGCTCCTTGAAGGTCTGGATGCGCGACGGGATGAGTCGCAGCACCAATCCCACCGAGCCCCGCTGCTGGAAGATGTTGCAGCGGAACCGGCCCAATCCGGGAACCGAGTAGGCGATGTCGATCTCGAGTGCCTGTTTGAAGCGCTCCTTCTGGCGAGAGGACATCATCGAAAAAGCCATCGCGATGGTGTCTTCCTGCATGAGTCGCTTGAATTCGGTCATCACCTGAAGACGACCATCCATACGGAGCACCGGGTGCGCCCCAACTTTGAGGTGCACGTCGGACGCTTTGCGTTCGACGGCGACCTTCAGGATGTCGTTGATGTGCATGACATCACCTCCGTGCTCCCAAATGTATCTCCAAGTGTACCCTTAAAATACACCTGAGACCAATTCTCCCAAGTTTCAGGCCCCGGATTCTCCATATCGGAGGCAATTTGAGCCGTGACGTCTGCTACGCTCGAAGGTGTCACCCGCCGAACGGTATCGCCGCCTCCAGGTCGCCTGCCTGTTGACCGCCTGTCTGCTGCTCGCCGTCGGCGCCGGATGGCTCGCGCTGGACTCTCTGCGCATGGCGATCAACATGCCGGCCCAGCTGAACTACGTGGACGGCTACACGGTGGACGACACCCTCCGGCTCGCCCGGGGTGAGCCCCTGTACCCCAATCCGGAGGAAGCGCCCTACACCGTCACCGTCTACACCCCGGGTTTCTTCGCCCTGGGGGCGATTCTGGTGAAGCTCGGCGTCGACGGCTTCACCGCCGGAAGGTGCATCACCCTGTGCTCCATGCTTGTCATCGCTGTCGTGGTCGGCTGGACAGGCTTTCGGCGCACCGGATGGGTGGCCGTGCTGGTGGCACTCACCCTCCTCCTCCAACCCCTGCAGTGGCCATGGTCCCTGGTGATCCGACCGGATCTCCTGGCGATCCTGCTGTCAGTCCTCGCAGTGCTCACCGCGAGCAGCAACGGGGATCGTCGATCGATCGTGCTCCCGGCTCTGCTGTGCGTCGGGGCAGTGTTCACCAAACAGACGGCCATCGCCGCCCCCGCCGCCATCACGATCTGTCTGTTCGTGCGTCATCGGGAAGCGGCGATCCGTTTCGCAACCACGTTTGCGTTCTCGATCCTGATCGGCGTCGTCGGCCTCCAGTGGTTCACTCACGGCCAATTCCTCTTTCATACCGTCACCGCCAACGCCAATCCCTTTGCCTTCGAGCGTACGATCGCGTTGTACGGTCGTTTCATGGTCTCCAGTCCGCTGGTGGCGGTGGTCCTTGGAGTGATGGTGGTTGCTGCGGCCCGTCGCGGGCGTTTATCCATGGTCGCCATTTACGCCCTGATCACTCTGCTGACCGCCTGCGCTGCCGGCAAGGTCGGCTCGAGCATGAACTACTTCCTGGAGCCACTCATCGCGCTGGCGCTGTGGACAGCACACGAGTTTCCGAAGCATTGGTTGAGCCCGCGCACCTCCATCAGAGTGACTACCGCCACATTGGGCGTGGTTTCGGTGGTGCTGGTCTCGGCCACCTCATGGATCGATCAAATCAGAGCTCACCACGCCGCCAGGAGCGCCCTCCCCCTCCACGCAGAGCTGGTTCGCACGGTGTCGAAAGTGGCAGGCCCGGTGGTTTCGGACGACGCCACTCTGCTGGTGGGTGCCGGCAAGTCGGTCCACTATCGACCGTTCATCATGGCTCAGTTGGCCGACGCCGGATTGTGGAACCAGGCACCTTTCCTGAGGGAGCTGGAGGAAGGGACCGTGGCCATGATCATCTATCGAGACCAGCCCGAGTTGCTGCACGAATCTCGATACACCCTCCCCATGAGGGAAATCATGACTGGGCGCTACCGATCGGCCTTCAGCTACCGCCTCGGATCGTCCTTCGTTGCCCTTCGACCGGTGCCTGACGAGGCGAGGGAAGCGCCGGTTGGCGGCGGCGAGTAGAATCCACTCAGAGTGAGAGGAGGTCGCCATGCTTCCGGTTCTGGACAATGAGTCGATGCGCGAGGCGGATCGGCACACCATCGAGGATCTCGGGGTGCCAGGAATGGTCCTCATGGAGAACGCTGCCACCGGCCTGGTGGACGCCATCAGAGAGAGGTTTCCCGAATCCGTTTCGATTCTCATCCTGTGCGGACCGGGCAACAACGGCGGCGACGGCCTGGCGGCTGCCCGCCATCTTGTCAACGGGGGCCACGAGGTCTGCGTCATCCTGTGTGGAGACGAGTCGAAGCTCAGCCCGGACGCTGCCGCCAACCTCGGGCTGGCACGGTCATTCGGAGTGGACGTCATGGTCCCTGAGGGCGAGACTCTGAGCGCGCTCGAAAAGAGGCTTCTGACCTCGTCGCCCGACCTCATCGTCGACGCCCTGCTGGGCACCGGTATTGACCGACCGCTGGGCGGCCGCGTCGCCGCGGTGGTGGACCGAATCAACGACGCTGGAGTCCCGGTGGTGGCGGTTGACGTGCCCACGGGTTTGAACGGGTCTTCTCACCAGGTTTCGGGACTCACCGTCGAGGCGGATCTGACGGTCACCTTCGCCGCCCTCAAGCACTGTCATGCCCTGCCGCCCGCCTGCCTGAGGTGCGGCGATGTGGCTGTGGTGGACATTGGCATCCCGCCCGGCGCCCTCGAGAAAAACTGCTCCCTGCGCTGGGTCGAGCCACACGACGTGGCCTTGATGCTTCCCGTGCGCGCGGACGACGGTCACAAGGGCCGGTTTGGCCACCTGCTGATCGTCGCTGGTTCCACCGGCCGAGGCGGTGCTGTGGCCATGGCAGCCCGTTCGGCGGTGGCGGTGGGATCGGGGCTTGTGACCATGGCTGTCCCGGAGCCGGTGGTGCAGGTTGTGGACGGAGCGTGTCTCGAGGCCATGACCCACCCAATGGCGGCGGACGCAGGCGGTGGAGTTGCCGGCTTTGACGGGTTGGAAGCACTAGTGGACCGGATGACGGCGCTGGCGATCGGTCCGGGATTGGGAACCTCGGAGGGAGCGGCACGCTGCCTCGAGGGGATCCTCGACGGCTGGAAGGGACCACTGCTGCTCGACGCCGACGCCATCAACCTCCTCGCCGGCCGACCGCAGCGACTCGCCGAACGGGAGGTCCCTGCGGTGCTGACGCCCCACCCCGGCGAGCTGGCGAGACTGCTCGGCCAAACCACCGAGGAGGTTGTGTCGGCTCGTCTCGACGCCGCACGCGAAGCGGCCCGACTGTCCGGCTCGGTGGTGGTGGCGAAGGGGTTCAGAACCGTGGTCGCCGCCCCCGACGGACACGCATGGGTCAACCCCACCGGCGACTCGAGCCTGGCGTCCGGTGGCTCCGGTGACGTCCTCACCGGCGCCATCGGCGGGTTCCTCGCCCAGGGACTGGACCCTGTTCGCAGCTGCCTCGTGGGCTGTTGGCTGCACGGCCGGGCGGGCGAGCTCGGGTCGGAGACCTACCCGGCCGCCACACCGGCCTCCGAGCAGCCGGAACTGGTGGCACGGGCCTGGCTGGAGTTGATCGCTCCGTGACCACCGGCCAGCAGTTCCGTTGTCAATCGGCTCAGGCCACAGAAAGCCTCGGAAGCACCTTCGCAGCCAATCTTCTGCCAGGTGACGTGATCCTGTTCGAAGGTGATCTCGCCGCCGGAAAGACCACCATGGTCAGGGGACTCGCCAAGGCATTGGGAGCGGATCCGGAGGAGGTTTCGTCGCCCACATTCGTCCTGATTCAAACCTACGGGTGCGCCGGCGATGAGATCCGCAGCCTCCATCACGTGGACCTCTACCGCCTCGAGGACCGAATTCCAGATCTTCGGGAACTGGGTCTCGAGGAGCTGCTTTCCGATCCGCAGGCCGTGATCGCCATCGAGTGGCCGAGGCGCGCCATCGCTTCGTGGATACCACGCGACGCGAGACTTTGGCGGGTGCGACTGACAGTCACCGAGGGGGGAACTCGGCGCATCGAGATCAATGGGCCGGAGTAGTAAGCAGTTGGCAGTTGGCAGTTGGCCGTCGTTCGCGCAGATTGTGCTGCGGGCGTCTCGCCTGCCGGCACAGTCGAAGCTACAGCGGTGGAAACACTACCAACCCAAAAAGGCACAGCCCAAAACTATCGAGTTCGGTTTTCCGAATTCCGAATTCCGAATTCCGAATTCAGCCCGCGGTCATTCCGCCGTCGATGGGAATCACCGCACCGGTCATCCAGGCCGACGCGTCCGAAAGCAGGTAGAGAATCAGTGCGGCCACGTCCTCGGGCTGGCCGATCCGCCGTAGCGGGTGCATGCGCCCCATCTGCTTCACCGCCGCCTCATCCATTCCACGACTGCCGTGGATCGGAGTATCCACAACCGCCGGCATGACAGCGTTGACTCGAACTGTCGGCGCCCACTCGAGGGCGAGGGATCGGGTGAGCTGGTTGAGGGCTGCCTTCGAAGCGTTGTATGCGGCCATGCCGGGGATCGCCTTGACGGCGAGCGACGACGACACATTCACCACCGCCGGCGAAACGCCCTCCTTCAGGAAGGAACCGAGGGCTCGGCAGCCGAGGTAGGGCCCACGCACATTGATCGCGAAGACCTGATCCCAGAGCTCCACGCTGGTTTCGTCGAGGGTCCCCATGGGGGCGATGCCCGCGTTGTTGACCAGACCGTCGAGGCCAGCCCACCGCCGATCGACGGCCTCTGCCAGCCCCTGGATTCCCTCGGCAGATGAGACATCACATGCATGCGGCCAGGCGGCCTGACCGAGGGATGTTGCAGCGTCCATGAGGGGTCCTGGGCGGCGCCCGACGATGCAGACCTCGGCACCTTCCATCGTCAACATCTTCGCGGTCTCGAAACCCATGCCGGTTGCCCCTCCGGTCACCACAACACGCCTGCCCTGAAAATCGCCCACGGTCCGCCCCCCGGTTTCCGGTCTCATGCCGGACTATCATGGAGTCGACATGCCGGTGAACGACCACGGATCCGCGACGCTCACGGCCTATCGCCGCCTGGTACAACGCGTGCTTGGCGGCGGCATTCCAGTGGGAATCGACTTCGACGCCTGCCGAGCCCTGCTCACCGCGGGGAGTCGCGGGCCGGAAGGGTTTCATGCCCTGTGCGTACTGTTGGAAGGGGCCCTCGCCGATTCCGAACTGGACATCGAGGAAACCCAATATGCGGTTCCCCTTCTCAAAGAGCTCGCCCGGGGAACTATAGAAGTCGAGGATCTGTTGTGACCGCCGGTTGGTTTCTACTGTCGCTGCTTGCACCGCCCGCCGCGGCCGCCCTTGCGGCCGTGGTATTTCGCGGCAGAGACCCTGGGGCGGCCATCTCCATCGGCCTCAACGCTTTGGCGCCGGGGGCAGGCCTTGCCGCGGCAGGTCGACCCACCTTGGAGGTGGTGCTGGGAGTGATGTTCGCCCAGGCCAGCCTGCTGGTGACCGGAGGTCTTGCCAACGCCGCATTCCTGCTGCCTGTGGCCGCCATCGGTGGCCTGTGGGCCTCGGCCCACACACCCTTCAACCCGATCGCCCTTGCGGCTTCGGACCGGCCGCCATTGATCGCTCGTGACCCCGACCGGGGCGTGGCGACCGACAGTTTGGCCACCTTCCTGCAAGACCAGAATCAGGCCCCGGATGGCTCGCCGGAGGAAGCCGGATACGCCGTGATCGTCGGATGCACGGAGTGCGGCGCCGAGGTGGACGTCCCGGTGCTGGCACACATGGCGAACTGCGCCTTCTGCGGCAGCAGCCACCTCGTCATCGGGCACGAGGACACCCTCTTCGTCACTCTGCCCGAGAAGATCTGCGACGACGGTTCGCTGACCGAGACCATCCTCGACCACTACCGCTATCGGTACTACCTCGAACTCTACCGACGGGCGGTCGCCCCTCTGGAGGCAGGAACCACCGAGATGAGCCAAAGCGGCACCCTCATGAGCCGTCCCGAGGGAGAGGCCGCCGTGGCCGCCGCAGAGGCCGCGGCGAGCCGCAAGGCCGACGCCTACCGCGCCAAGCTCGCCTCGAAGATCCAGGTCAGACCGCGCCTGCGCTTTCTCGCACCCTACCGTCACGGTGTGGGGACCCTCTTCCAAGCCGCCTTCGGGCGGACCCGCCCCAGCATGGACAAGGACCTTCGATTCGCCATCCGGACCATCGAGGCGTCCACGTTGGCCACCACGGCCGCCGATCTTCCTCCCATGGGACGGCTCAGCTATCTCCGAGCCCTCCGGCCGGCGGCGCTGTGCGACGAGAACGTGCGGACGCTGCCCCTCGACCTCGGAGCCGATGATCTGCTCAGTGCCTTTGGCGATCTCGACCGCAAGCAACTGGTACGCGATCTCGACGTCATCCGGCTGGGGGTGAAGTTCACTCAAGAAGCCTCCGCGGTCGTCTGGCGATCGTGGTGGATCGCCGACGTCGAGGGGAGCGAGATCCACGAGTCATTGATGGTCGACTGCGCCGCAGCCTCGGTGGCCGGCGAGGCGCCAACTATCGACCGATCGACCCTCGAGGCGCTGCCCGACCAGGCCCGCGAGCCGGGCACCGGACTCCGATTCATTCCCATGGAGTGCCCCACCTGCGGACACGAGTACCCTTTCGATATCGATGCCGTCCTCCACTTCTGTACGAACTGCCACAGGGTCTGTCGGGTCGAGAACAACCGCAAGCGGGAGGTCAGCTACTCGCACCAAAGCGGAGACGTCAACTGCGACATGGTGCCATTCTGGTGTTTCCCTCTCAAATTGCGCAGCGCCGACGGTCTGCTGGCCACTGACCTGATGCATCTCAAGGACGGTATTGACGGCACCCTCGACCAGATCGGAGAGGATGCCGTGGCCGGCAGACACATGGTCCTGGCGCCTGCCTTCCGCTGCATCAACTCTCGGCTCATGGCGACCGCATTCGAAAGGGTTTTCGGCCACACTCTGCGCCATCCACCTCGGCTCGAAGACGGTCGCTTTCCCATGACCGCGACCCCAAATCCGTGGTCGGTGAGCCTCGACGCGGACGAGGCGCGAACTCTCCTGCCCCTTTACCTGGCCAACGTCTTCAGCTCGCGGGACCTCGCCAAGGCCAAGGTGGATCAGGTGGCCAACTGGGTCTTTGATGCCACCCAGGAGGCCCCGGGACGGCTCGTCTACATGCCACTGCCACGTGCGGTGACCGAACCGTTTCGTCAATACATCGGGAGGTACCGGTCCCAGGCCGTCAGGCGAGCACGAACCTCAGGAGTCTAAAGTCTAAAGTCACCCCCACCCACCCGGCTGCGGGCTGAGCGATTTTTGATTTTCGATTTTTGATTCCGACTCCGGTATCCTTGGCCTCGTCCACAATTGAATACGACGGAGGCGAGCATGGCAGCCGAGATCTTCACCGACGATTGGGCCCAACTGTGGCACCACAAGATCAACGCCAATGAAAACTACAAGAAGGCGGCGGCCAAGTGGGAGGGCGCCATCGCCATGGTCATGACGCCGGACGGTGACATGGGCATTCCAACTGAGCGAATCGTGATCGCGGATCTTTGGCACGGTGACTGCAGGGGTGCCGCCGCGACCACGGCCGACCAGTTGGACGACGCTCCGTACCACATCAAGGCGACCCCGCAGAACTGGAAATCGGTGCTCGCCGGTAAGACCGACCCGATCGTCGGTCTCATGGGCGGCAAACTCAAGCTCTCCAAGGGGAGCCTGTTCGCGCTGCTTCCCTACGCCAAGGCGGCGAAGGAATTGGTCGCTTCCGCCATTGCGGTTGACACCGCGTTCCCGGACGGCTGGGACTGATTGGAATTCGGAATTCGGAATTCGGAAAACCGACACCGATCGGCGAGGACGAGACATTTTTGCCGCTTTGCGGCAGGATCGACAAACAAAACCTCCATTCTTGACCTCCAAGACGGTTTGAACTTCCAGAAATAATCACATCTAAATCTCCGCCAAAAAACGACTTAAAAATATTTTGACGCAATGCGGCAAAAAGTCCTTGACACCTATGCCGCAGCGCGTTATATTCTCTTCAGAAGCGATGCCGCAAAGCGGCAAAACGGCTTCAAAAACGTCAACCGGGCGCCAAAAAGCGCCACCAACGCCGCAGGCAGCGGCAAGGAGGATCAGGAAAATGACTGCGAAGAAGAAAGCGAAGAAAGTCCAGGCCGAACTCGCGGATTCGGCACACAAGATCTGGCTGGCCGGCCTCGGCGCGTTCGCCATGGCCGAGGAGGAGGGCGGCAAGCTCTTCAAGTCCCTGGTGGAGAGGGGTGAGACCCTCGAGGTCCGCGGCAAGGAGCACGTGGACAAGGCGAAGGGAACCGTCACCGGCATGAAGACGGTCGCCGAGAGCTATTGGGAAACCTTCGAGCGAACCCTCGACGACCGGGTCACCTCGGTCATCCACCGTCTCGGCGTACCCACCAAAGGCGAGATCGAGGATCTGACCAAGCGGGTGGAGGACCTCACAGTGAGCATCGAGAAGATGCGTGCGACCCCGGCGGCGAAACCGGCCACCAAGAAAGCCGCCCCTCGCAAGGCCACCACAGCCAGGAAGACCACGGCCGCCAAGAAAGCCGCCACGACGACCAAGAAGTAACCCACATACCCACCTTCAACCCCCTTTCTCCGGGCGCCGCCATGCGGCGCCCTTTTTTCGTGGGTGTAAATTCGGAATTCGGAAAACCGATCCCTACCCTCAGCGGTATATCCTCTGCCAACTGCAAACTGCCAACTGCAAACTGTTCACCGCGTGATGTAAGCTCGTTGTGGGGGTGACAGTGCACGGTACCGTGGCCATCGTCGAGGACGAGCAAAACATCCGAGAAAACGTCGCCTTTGCCCTCAAGCGGGAGGGTTTCAAGGTGGAGACCTTCGCCGACGGGCTGTCGGCGTGGGAGTCGTTTCAGAGCCTTCCACCCGATGTGGTCGTGCTCGACATCATCATGCCCAGGATGGATGGGCTCGAGCTCTGTCGGCGAATTCGGTCGTTGTCCGATTCGACTCCGATCATCTTCCTGACCTCCCGCGACGAGGAGTTCGACCGGGTCCTCGGCCTGGAGCTCGGCGCCGACGACTACCTGTGCAAGCCCTTTTCCATGAGAGAACTGATCGCCAGGATCAAGGTGCTCTTCCGGCGACTGGCGCTCATCAACGACCCCGGCGACACCACCGATGAGCTACTCCAGGTCGGTCGGCTCACCCTCGACCTGCGCCGCTACACGGCACGTTGGGACAGTACGATCGTGCCCCTCACGGTGACCGAGTTCATGATCCTGCGAGCGCTTGCTCGCCATCCTGGGCACGTCAAGACTCGTCAGCAACTCATGGACGAGGGCTACCCGCACGACACCTTTGTGTCTGACCGCACGATCGACTCCCACATCAAGCGGCTCCGCAAGAAGTTCCTGGCCATGGATCCCGCATTCGACCGAATCGACACCGTGTACGGCCTCGGCTACCGGTACGCCGAGGGGAGTGATTCGTGACCGGTGGAATTCAGTGGCACGGGCCAGGACCGGCCCAAGCTGCCGAGCCATGAGCCTCTCAACTCAATCCCTGTCCAGACTTCCTGTCCGCCTGCTTGCATTCAACATCCTGTTGGTCTTTCTACCCGCCGCCGGCGTGCTGTTTCTCGGCACCTACGAGAGCCACCTTCTGGACGCCCAGGAACGGACCATGGCCCAGGAGGGTCGACTGTTAGCGGCTGCTCTCGAAGCGACGGGCGACCTCGAAGCCGGCCATGCCGACAAGATCCTCGTCCAACTCGGCCAGCGACACCTGGCTCGGCTCAGGGTCGTGGACGAGGTCGGCCGCGTGCTGGCCGACTCGGCGGCGCTGGGACCCCGTCTGGAGGGCGGCAGACCCCCGGCCACCGAACCAGCCAGAGCTCGACCCCAAGAGAGTCTTCTCTACCGATTTGCGTCGTTGCCCGTCCGATTTCTCCGGTCTGTTTTTTCTCGGCCAACGATCGGAGAGCCTGGGGCCGTCGAGTCCAGCGGCGCGCTGCCCGGTCCCGAGGTTCGGGCGGCGCTGGACGGCAGATACGGCGCGGCAACCCGAATCATGTCCGACGACCAACAGACCGTCATGCTTGATATCGCGATCCCGGTTCGCATCGATGGCGAGGTCGTCGGGGCCGTGGTTGTATCCCAATCCACCAACCGCATCATGAGTGCCCTGTATGCGGTGCGCCTCGACGTGTTCAAGGTCTTTCTCGCCAGCCTCGCCGTGGCGACTGTTCTCACTCTGCTCGTCGCCACCACCATCGCCAGACCCCTGGCGCGTCTTCGACGTCGCGCCGATGAGATCCTCGACCGACGTGGTCGCCTCACTGGAGGCTTCGAGCCCAGCCGTCGATCCGATGAGATCGGCGACCTGGAGCGCGCGCTGGCAGAGCTGACGCGACGACTCGAGGAACACCTCCGCCACACAGAGTCCTTTGCGGCGGATGTGTCCCACGAGTTCAAGAACCCGCTGGCATCCATCCGAACGGCCACCGACATGGCCCTCGAGGTGACAGAGGAGCGGGAGCGGCGTCGGTTCCTCGAGATGATCCAGCGCGATGTGGCCCGGATGGAGCGGCTGCTCACCGAGGCTCGCGAGATTACCGCCATCGATGCTCACCTCGACGAAGAGGACCGCCAGACCGTGGATCTGAACCTGCTGCTCGGCGAGTTGATGGACAGCTTCCGTTTCCGATCCAGGTCGGACGGCCCGAGTTTCCAGCTCGACCTGGAAGAATCCCAAGGCCTGGTTGCGGGATCCACGGATCGCCTGATTCAGATCTTTGAAAACCTGCTCGCCAACGCCCAGTCCTTCTCCCCCCCAGGCGGAGTCGTTTCCCTGACCGTGGGTACGGCCGGCGACAAGGTCGAGGTTCGGGTCGCGGACCAGGGGCCAGGTGTCCCCGAGGAGCACTGCGACCGGATCTTCGCCAGGTTCTTTTCCTACCGCCCGGGGGGTGGAGGCAACGGCCACACCGGCCTCGGGCTCGCCATTGTCAAGGCCATCGTGGATGGCTACGGTGGGAACATCTTCTACCGGTCTCGGGAGGGAGGCGGCGCCGAGTTCGTTGTTCGCTTGCCGAAGGCAGAGGTTCTCAGGCAGTAGGCGGAATTCGGCGTGCGGCGTGCGGCGTCCCTTCTATTGTGGTGGGGGGAAGAAAACCACCTTCTATTTTCCACCACAACGCAATAACGTCTATTGACCGGCGTCAGATTCTCAATTTCAGCAGAAACCTGCATAGCTTTCCCGCGATTGCGATCCACGCTATACTCCCGCATGTGAATTTTTGGACTTGATTGTCCCCCGGGGCAGATCACGCTCCCCGGATCAGGAGGAGGCATCACGATGAAAATTGGAGTCGTCAAGGAGTCTTTCCCGGGTGAACGGCGGGTGGCTTTGGTGCCCGGTGTTCTGTCCCAATTGATGCGCGCCGGGCCAGAGGTACTTCTCGAGCCGGGCGCCGGCGCCGCGGCGGGTTTCCTCGACGAGGACTACACGGCCAAGGGTGCCACCGTAGCGGCAGATCGCGCCGAGGTCTTCGCCCAGGCCGACGTCATCGTTCAGGTCCGTCCGCCGGGTGCGAATCCGGAACATGGCCAGACCGACCTCGACGCCATGCGATCGGGCCAGGTCGTGATCGGCATGTGCGATCCTCTGACGGCTCACGACGCGAACCAAGCCGCTGCGACCAAGGGCGTCACCCTCTTCTCCATGGAGATGATGCCGCGGATCACCCGCGCCCAGAGCATGGACGTGCTGTCGTCCATGGCCACTATCGCCGGCTACAAGGCGGTCATCTTGGCGGCTGACAACTTGCCGCAGATGTTCCCCATGATGATGACCGCTGCCGGAACCGTCTCTCCGGCCAAGGTGTTCATCGTCGGTGCCGGAGTCGCCGGCCTCCAGGCCATCGCCACTGCCAAAAAACTGGGTGGCGTGGTCCAGGCCTACGACGTGAGACCTGCGGTCAAGGAGCAGGTGGAGAGCCTGGGCGGCAAGTTCGTCGAGATGGAGCTCGAAACCGGCGAGGCCGAGGATGCGGGTGGTTACGCCAAGGCCCTCGGCGAGGACTTTTATCGCAAGCAGCGCGAAATGATGAAAACCGTTGTCGCCGCCAACGACGTGGTCATCACCACCGCGGCGGTCCCCGGCAAAAAGGCACCGATCCTGGTGACCACCGAAATGGTCGAAGGGATGCACTCCGGCGCCGTGATCGTGGATCTCGCCGCCGAACGAGGCGGCAACTGCGAGCTGACCCGGCCGGGCGAAACCGTGATCCACAAAGGGGTCTCGATTCTGGGCCCGCTCAACATCCCCGCCTCGATCCCCTTCCACGCGAGCCAGATGTACGCAAAAAACATCGTTACCTTCCTCGTCCACCTGATCGACGAGGGCGAGCTGAAGTTCGATCTCGAGGACGAGATCACTGCAGGAACCCTGATCACAAAGGACGGCAAGGTGGTGAACCCGATGGTGCTCGAAGCCATGGGTGCCGCCAATCAAGGGGGAGCATCGTCATGATCGACCTCGTCACGCTACTCACCGTCTTCGTGCTGGCGATCTTCGTCGGCTTCGAGATCATCACCAAGGTCCCGCCCACACTTCACACTCCACTGATGTCGGGTTCGAATGCGATTTCCGGCATCACCATCATCGGGGCTCTGATCCTCGCAGGCGTCATGGCGGATCAGCCCGGCTACCACCAACTCGCCAAGATCATGGCCTTTGTGGCTGTCATCTTCGCCTCCATCAACGTTGTCGGTGGTTTCCTGGTGACCCATCGCATGTTGAAGATGTTCCAGAAAAAGTAGGGGCGGAGGCAACCAATGAATATCCAACAGTTGACCAACATCATCTACGTCATCGCCGCCATCCTATTCATTTACGACCTCAAAATGCTGTCCCACCCGAGGACCGCGGTCCGGGGCAACAAGCTCGGCGCCCTGGGCATGGTGCTCGCCATCGCGGCCACCCTGATCAGCGGCCGCTTTGACTGGACCTACATCATCCTCGGCATCGCCATCGGTTCGATCATCGGCGCGGTGACGGCTCTCAGGGTCAAGATGACCTCCATGCCGGAGATGGTCGGCCTGTTCAACGGCTTCGGCGGCGGCGCTTCGGTGCTGGTGGCTGGCTCGGCCCTGATCGCCACCTACTCGGCGGTCAATGCCGGTGCCACAGCCAGCGGCGACCTCCAGATGAAGGTCGCCACCGTGCTGTCCGGAATCATCGGCTCTGTCACCTTCTTCGGCAGCTACGTCGCCTTCGGCAAGCTGGCCGAGTTCCTGTGCGTCAAGTGGAAGCTCTATCCCTGGCAGAAGATCGTCAAGTATGGGTTCTCCTTCGGCGTCGCAGCGGGAATGATCTGGTACGGCCTGTCCCAGGGGGTCAATCTCTACTCGGTGATCTTCATGGTCTCTGGCGTCGTCATCGGCGGCTTGCTGCTGCTCAAGAAGGACCGCTTCCCGGGCATGGACGTCGTCAAGTTCGGTTCCGCCGCTGCGTCTGTTGGGCTTGGGGTCCTGGTTGTCATGAACCCTGAAAACAGCATGCTCTACTGGGCCCTCGTCGGGGTGGGCGGAGTCCTCGGCGTGATTCTCACCATGTCCATCGGCGGCGCCGACATGCCGGTGGTCATCGCACTGTTGAACTCCTACTCCGGTCTGGCCGCCGCGGCCACCGGCTTCGTCATCAACAACACGGTGTTGATCATCGCGGGCTCCCTGGTGGGCGCCTCCGGGCTGATCCTCACCAGCATCATGTGCAAGGCCATGAACCGCTCCCTGGCCAACGTCCTGTTCGGCACCATGGGGCCGACGGCCGACACCCCGGACGCCGACGAGGTCTACAAGACCGTCAAGGCTGCCTCGGCCGAAGAGATCGCCATGATCCTCGAGGTGGCCGAGCGGGTGGTCATCGTCCCGGGCTACGGCATGGCGGTCGCCCAGGCCCAGCACGCGGTCCGGGACTTCGCCTCGCAGCTGGAAGGCCGAGGCATCAAGGTGGAGTACGCGATCCATCCGGTGGCCGGCCGCATGCCGGGTCACATGAACGTGCTCCTGGCCGAGGCCGACGTGCCCTACGAAGAGCTGATCGAGATGGACGACATCAACCCCACCATGTCCCAGGTGGACGTGGCCATCGTGGTCGGCGCCAACGACGTGGTGAACCCGGTCGCCAGGACCGACCCCTCCAGCCCGATCGCCGGCATGCCCATCATCGACGTGGACAAGGCGCGGACGGTGGTGGTGATCAAGCGCAGCCTGAGCCCGGGCTTCGCCGGCATTCCCAACCCCCTGTTCGCCATGGACAACACGCTGATGTTCTTCAACGACGGCAAGAAGGCGATCCTCGAACTGGTGGCGGCGGTCAAGGAGCTCTGATCAGGGGCGGTCGACAAACAGAGGACAACCGAGCGGGCCCGGGGACGTATCCGCGGGCCCTTCTTATTGTCGATGAGACAATGACCAGCCGCTTCGCGGCCTCGTCCGCACTTCTCACCAGGTCTCGACTCCGGGCGGCGAAACCCGGCGAGAAGCGCGGGCTGGCAATGGGGCAGTGAATCGTCCCCTGCTTCACCGCTCCACCGCTTCACTGCTTCGTTGCTTCACCGCTCACCGCCTGATCTACGAACAGCGCTGGCGGCGGGCAATCATCGCCGGGCTCGTAGCCGCAATCCAGCTCGAAGGAAGTCCAGTCGTTCTGGCCGAGTGCGAACTCCGCATCCCCGGTCACACCATCCACCTTGGACATGTAGGAAATGAAAAGACCAAGACCGCCCAGTCCGCTATAGAGGGGATCGCAGGGATCCCATGAGATGCCGTCCGGATCTAACTCCGAACCCTGTAAAATCCGCAGGTGATTCGTCCCTCTCTCGTTTCGTTGGCACTGGCCGCCCTGCTCGCCGGTCCGGCAGCCGCCGAGACCCGCATCGAGCTCGTCCTGGATGCTTCCAGGGGGATGCAGACTGAACTCGAGAACGGACGGCCGCGAATTGACGCGGCCCGCCGAGCGGTCGGCGACTGGATCGCGGAGCAGGGTCAGCAGACCCTCTCCGGCGTGGGTCTGCTGGCGATCGGTGGGTCTGAGGATTCCGAGGTCTGCTCTCACCTCCCTCGATTGATCGAACCGGGTCAATCCAACCTCGAGGCGTGGGGCGAAGCGCTGACCAGCATCCAGCCGGCGGGCTCGAGAGCTCTGATTCAAGCCGTCACGGTGGCCGCAGAAACCCTCACTTCGGAGGTGGAGGCAGGCTCCATGATCGTGATCACCTCGGGAGAGGACGACTGTGACGGCGACGGCGAGGCGGCCGCCGCCGCGCTGGCCCACGGCATCGGCCTGAGGATCATCGGCATCGGCCTCGCGGATGAGGCCGTGACGCGCTTCTCCGCGGTGGCACCGACCAGCAACGCCACCGACCGTGAAACCCTTCTGGACGCCCTGCGAATGGCCACCGAGGAGATCCTCGCCGAGCACGTCGTTCTCGAGGTTCCCTCCGAGGTTGTGTCCGGGCGGTTCTTCGAGGTGATTTGGGAGGGCCCTTGCCGCGAGGCGGACTTCATCTCCGTCTCGGACCCTGGTTCCGAGGGCGGGACATACCTGGACCTCCATTTCGTA
Organism: uncultured Holophagae bacterium; assembly: GCA_963801995.1. Classification (GTDB taxonomy): domain Bacteria; phylum Acidobacteriota; class Thermoanaerobaculia; order Thermoanaerobaculales; family Sulfomarinibacteraceae; genus FEB-10. Next base: position 89,329 of record CAWDGW010000002.1, read on the forward strand.
GAGGATGGCAGTCCGGCGATCTTGGCGGCGCCGGCGAGTCCGGGCGGCTACGAGGTGCGGTATGTGGATGGCCGGAAGGGTGCGATCCTGCGCCAACAGGATATTGTGGTCACTGTCCCGCCGATCGTGATCGAGGCGCCCACATCGGTCCGCGCCGGTGAGAGGTTCGAGGTGAGGTGGATCGGACCGAACGCAGCCGGCGATTTCATCGCCGTCGCACCGGAGGAAGGCTCCGCCCGGCGACACCCGGACTGGGTCTACACGTCGATCGGAAGCCCGGCCACCATGGCGGCTCCCTACCAACCAGGAGCGTTCGAGATTCGGTACGTCAGCGGCGCCACCAGGGAGATTCTGGCGGCGATCCCCCTGACCGTGGAGCGGTGATGGGTCCCCCCGAGGGGATTCGATTCCCCCTGCCCCTGGCTCCCACCTCGGCCGACCTGGTACTCCGTGTCCCCGGCCACGACCTTACGGGCACGTCGGTGGCAGCTTTGGCTACGGCGTTCGTGGTCGACCGCTTTCGAACGGCCGTGGATATGGGCCGATGCTCGGCTGCTTTGGCGGCACAGGAAACGGTGCTCCTCACCCACTGTCATTCCGACCACGTGGCTGGGCTGGTCGCCTGGCTGTCGGCCCACACCCGACGCTTCACGGGATCTCCAACGCGAATCGTCGTCCCCGAGGAACGTCGCGACGTACTCCTGAGCGCCCTCGAAATCTGGCCGGAACTGGAAGGGGTTCGGCGAAGGGTCAACCTCGAGGAGGTGGTGGTTCCGGCGGGGGTGGGCGATGTCGTGGCCCTGGCTGGAGGGGGTGCGGCCCGTGCATTTGGGATCCACCACTCCGTGCCCTCCCTCGGCTGGGCCCTGTCGGGCAGTGACACTCGACGTCCGACCTTCGCGTTTGCGGGCGACGGGACCGTCCTGCCGTTCGAGAACGACCCCTCCCTCCTCGACGCCACGGTCGCCGTTGTCGATTGCAGCTTCGTCGACAGTGGCACCCGGGTGGCGGCTCGTCTCGGTGGTCACGGCCACATCCAGGACTGGATCAACCTCGCTCCACAGCTCCCCTGCGACGTCCTCGTCCTGGCTCATCTCCCCCCGGAGGCGACCGCCGAGGGACTCCTCGCAAGCCTCGGGGAGTTGGGCCCAGACAGTCCCATTGTCGTGCCTTGGATGGCCCGGCAGTAGGCCACCGCACACCCGTTGGCAGTTGCTCTTATTTGCCTGGGTAGTAGCCGCGGATGGTGTGCACCTCGAGGCCGGTTCCTTCCACGCTGACTTTGATTTCGCGGAACTCCTCGTCGCTTTTGTCGGAGGGAGACGGATACCACACCAGGTACTGAGACCGCAGCAGTTCGGCGATGCGGTCGTAGACGGCCGGCAGGTCCTCCACGTTCTTGACGAAGAACGCCTCGCCTCCAGTCTCCGCTGCCAGCTCCTTGAGAGTCCCGCGGGCTCCAAAGTCGAGCTTGCCGAGACCAAGGCCGATGGGGAAGATCGGCACCCTCATGGTGTGGGCGAAGCGTTCCGCCACGCCCCAGCCTGTGCGCGAGGTGGTGTCCTCGCCGTCGGTCAGGAGGACCACCGCCTGCCGACCCCGACGGCCCCGGAACTGCTCCAGAGAACGCACCACCGCATCGTGAAGCGAGGTCCCGCCGTCGGGCTCGAACCGGTCGAGGCGACCCTTGACCTTGCGGATTTCGTCGGTCCAGCTGACCTCCACCTCGGCGTCCCAGGCGAATCGGATCAGGACGACCTCGTCGTTGTCCTCGATCAGAGCGTCGGTGAAGCCCCTGACCGCCTGGCGGACTTCGGGGAATACCTCCACCATGGACCCGGAAGTGTCCACGGCCAGCGCCAGGGACAGAGGAAGGTCGGCGGTGGTACCGAATCCCTCGAGGGTGACTTGCTGACCGTCCTCGAGCACCGTGAAGTCGTCCTGGATCAGACCCAGCACGGGGACTCCCTGTTTGTCCAGCACCACGATTGGCAGCTCGATCAACTCGACCCGAACCGAGCCGACGAAACCGGTTCCCCCGGCGAGGGTGATGACGGAATCCCCACGGTTCCCCTCGGCATCCACCGCGTCGGCAGACAGAATCGTCGCCTGGGCGAGCTTCGAAACGTCGACCTCGATGACGCATGGGCAGTCCGCCCAACGAGCCACGATATCCGCGTCCACGCTGAGGGTGACCTGTTGGAGGTCCTTCGCCCCCGACACCGACACCGTGATCTTGCGCTTGCTCCCGGTCACCGAGCTCTCCGGGGCGAGCAGAATCTGGATTCCGATCTGGCCGGTGGGATTGTTGAGCACCACCGCGTCCTCGCCCAGGAAGTTGCCCCTGCTGTCGACGGCGACGGCCCGTACGGTGGTTCGCCGCACGATGTTTCCCAACGGAACGGAAACGGTCCACGGAGGCCGATTTCGACGAAACATCGACTTGTCGTCCTGGAAGAACTCGACGCTGCGGGTGTTCTCTGGGACCTCGACTTCGAGTTGGAGAGCGCCGATGCTGCCGGCCTTCGGCGGAGGCAGGAAACGGACTCCACCGCGGTCCGCAGGGGTCAGTTCAAGCGCGACGGCGTCGGCGCCGGCGCCTTCGGGAGCCACAAAGGCCTCCGCCATATCGACCACCTTGATCTCACCGAACCAGACCCCGGAGGCGTCCCCGGAAGAGGCCGCCAAAGAGACCTGGAGTTCGAAGGTACCGATCGGCCATTCCCTGTAGAGGATCACCGATCCGTCGCCCTCGAGGGCGATCACCGCAGAGTGGCGATCGAGGATCTCTCCGTCCCTGACCAGAGTCAGAAGGACGCGGGCCCGATCGCCAACCCGGTCGCGGTCCTCTGGGGCGACTTGCACCACGACCCCCACCACCGTGCCGTCCGGTCCGGATCCAAGGGACTCCGTCACCGCGCTGAGCGCCAGTGGTGCTTCGTCCTCATCCTGATCTGCGGCCAGGGCGGAGAGTGGCAGGATGAGCAGTGCGATCAGAATCCAACGAATCTTCATATCTTCCCTATCCTCGTGTGCAAACCCGGTGAGTCGCCTCGATTAGAACTGCCAACCGATCCAGAAGTTGGTCTCGGTTCCGGACCTCGACTCTTTGAAATCCCAGAGTTTGATCCAGTCCCAGTGGAACGGCAGACCAAAGAGGTTCAGCGAAATCCCGAAACCGTAGGAAGCGACACCGTCCAGGAGCCTACCGTCCTCTCCTACGGTGATCATTTCACCGGTCGTTGGATCTGTGATTTCTTTGGTTCCCATGAACTGGCAGCCCTCGATGCCGCGGTAGTCGAACTCCTGCCCGCGCACCTTGTAGCAGCTGTAACCCACGTCCATGAACAGCCGGCCCCGAATCCCACCAAGGCTCATGAAGGACAGGTCCATCCGGTCGATCAGTGGAAACCGCCACTCGAAGTTGGCAAAGGCGGCCTGGTTGCCGGCAATGGAGCGGACCGGATAGCCGCGGACCGTATCGGTCCCACCAACTGCGAAGATCGACGGGTTGTTGCCGTCGGCGAATCCGCCCCAAACCCTGATGGCGAACTCGCTCCGTTTCCCAAGGGCAAAGTATTTCCGGTAGTCGGCCACCACCTGTTGGGTCAGGGCGCCACCGAAGTCGATGTCGTGCGCATAGGTGAGTCGCAGATCGAATCGGGACCCCTGGTGGGGACCGTAATGGGCCCACAGGGTGGTGTCGCCGACGATCGCCCCGCTGATGACGGGAGCATTCTGCTTGAAGCTGTTGTAAAAGAGCTCATTGTCCTGGGTCAAGACCGGCAGGGAGGCCGCTCGTTGGAAGCCGCCGACGTTGCCCTCCAGCCGATAGTACTTGGACAAAGGGTAGACGACGTCGAAGGTCGCCCCGGTGACCCTGTAGGCCTCCTCGCGCTCGGCAAATTGGTCACGTCCATAGTCATACCCGGTGAGATAGAAGCTCCGATTGTCGTAGGCCGTCACCCCCCATTGAAGGCGTTTGTTCAAGTTGCGGTAACCCGCTTGGAAGTTGGAGAACAGGTCCACCGAGCTGAAGACCACCCACAACCGGCGGTCGCCGTACTGGTCCGTCAGGGTGATGTAGGTGTTCGAAAGGACATTCCCGTAGGCGTCAAAGCCAATGTTTGCAGTGGCGTCCTCGACGTACAGCTTGCCTCTCTTGACCCGTTTGGCATCCTCGGGATCCACCGTGATACTCACCGCCGGCAAGAACTCCTCGGTCGGGAAATCCTTCAGTGGGTCCCGTTCCACGCCCACGGACTCGCCCTGGCTGGCATCCGCAGAGAACAGATTCCATCTCCCACGATGGTAGGCCTGGAATCCGACCCGTTCGCCCTCGAGGGTGTCCGCCGCAATCGGATTGATGGCGGCGCCGAAAACATACGTGATTCGCTCCAGTTCGCGGGTTTCAACATCGAGCTTGTAGATGTCGAAGATGCCGTCCTGCCGGTCGGAGGCAAAGAACAGCCGTTCGCCGTCCTCGGAGAAGGTGGCTCCGGAGTCGTTGCCCTCCCCGAAGGTGAGCTGCTCGCGGCTGCTCGGATCGGCCAACGCGAGCCCGACCAGCTTGCCATACTCGCCGATCTCGGAGGTGTAGACCACGTGCAGGCCGTTCGGCCGGAAGGTGGGTGCCCTGTCGGCCCACTGGTCGTCGGTCAAATTCTCAATGTCGCCCGTGGCAACGTCCAACAGGAAGATGTCCCTCTGGCCGTTGGCCACGGCGCTGAAGGCGATCGTACTGCCGTCGGGCGAGTACGCCGGCTCCAGGGGCTGGTCGATTGGGAGCGGGATTTGGTAGCGCTTGGCGATCCCGCCCTTGTGGGCATCGAGCACCAAAAGGTCTCGGGTTCGCTCGGAGCGGGCAAAGACCGCGACCCGATCGCCGTCGGGTGAGAAGGCCAGGTCCTTGCCAAGACCGGGTGCGGTGGTGAAGCCCTGAGCGATCAGGTATTCGTACTTGATGGTGTAGCCCTTGGTGAGGTTCTTGTACAGCTTGCGGTCCGGAATGCCAAACAGGGCCACGTCAACGTCGTTCTTGTAGGTGGTGATGGCTGCCACCAGATCCTGGGACGGTGAAATGCTCGGTGAGGACTGGTTGCCGCGACCGGCCGTTCCCATGATCTGGAAGGGCCGTCCGAATTCCCGCGGCGTGCCCCGGTCGGCGTAGACCTCGTACTTGTTCCTGAGCCACGCCTTCCACCGACCGTCGAACTCCTCGAGGTCCATGTTGAAGACCTTCCCGATCGGCCGGGCAATGCCGCCGCCCACCACCCCGCGGAAGGCGAATACGAAGTCCCGGACCCCGTCCTCGTCCCACTCCTCCTCGATGAACTCGAAGACCTTGTGGCCAAAGCGGTAGGCCAGGAACCCGGTGGGAAGCTGAGTGATGTCCGGCACCAAGTCCGACAGCACGGCATCTCGGACGTACATCTCGTCGAGGCTGTTTTCGTCGTCACCAAAGTACGATGCCATGCCCTCCATGAACCACTGGGGAGGCCTCGCGTAGACCGCGCGACCCCGTCGGCCCTGGAACAGAATCTCGTACTGGAAGATGTGGGTCAGCTCGTGTTGAATCAGCTTTTGCAGCTCGCGGTCCGGCAGGTCCACCGGCAACACCATCCGGTTGCGAACCGAGGTCGCGAAGGCACCCACCCCCTCCGGAACGAAGCCCGGCATCAGATTGGTCTGTTCGAACTCGCCGTGGGTGGCGTAGGTGATCATGGGGATCTGTTGGAGCACCTGGAAGTTGAACTTCCGGGCCAGCTCGTCATACGCGCTCTCGGAAAAGGAGGCGATCTTTTCGAGACTCGGCTCCACCCGGTCATAAAACGAGATCTTGAAGTGGGGCGTGTCGTAGGTGTACCACTTGAACTCGTCGTAGCGGATCTTGTTCTTGCCGCCGATCCAGCGATACTGGGCAGCAGCCGGCGTCGCCACCAGCAGGGTCAGAATCAGCACACGCACCCAGATCCTCATGGACACCTCCTACCACCGCGGAGTCGTTGAATCGCGTCGGCATTGGGCCGGTTCTCGTGGGTCATGCTCGTTGCCTCCCTAGTCGGTGAAGAGGGTGCGCTTGGCGACCATGCCTCGCGGCACGAAGATGCCCAGCAGACGATTCTCGAGATTGTAGAGATCGGCGAACATGTCCTCGTACTGCTCGAGCTTGCGCTCCTGCCGCTCCTTGAAATCGGTGATCTGCTCGTTCAGCACCTGTTCCCCGGTCTTGGCGTCGAAGACCATCAGGAGAATGTCGAAATTAAACCCGGTCTCCTCGACCAGCACCTGACGGAAGTAGGTCTTGCCATCAGTCGGCGAGACATACTCCTCGGTGTTGTAGCCCGCCCGGTCCAGGACCTTGACGTCGATGGCGGCTGACACGATGTAGTCGGCATCGGTAGTCGTTCCCAGTTCGACCCAAAAATCCGTCATGCCGGCCAGCTCCAACGGATCGGTGGAGGGCGGTTGCACATCCACCGTGGGAACCACGTCGAGGCGGGTCCGACGGCGAATGACTTTGCGCAGGAAGTCGTCGAACTCTCGGCTGGCTTCCAGGTCGAGGGAGCTGGCATCCTCGTTGGCCCTGGGCTCGATAAGCACCGGTCCGACATAGATCGACTCGCTACCTTCCAGCTTCAGCTCGGGTTCGATGAAGAGGTTGATGCGCATCTCCTTGGTGCCGGCCACCGTCACCGCCGCGCTGGCGAGGATCACTGCAAGACAGACGAGGGCTCTTCTAGTCATCTTCCGAATCCTCCCCATCCTTGCCCTGTTCCTCGGACTGTGGCTTCTCGTCGCCGGCCCCCTCGTCGGGGGGCTCTTCAATGGCAACCTGCGCAGCGTAGAACTCCTTGAACTGCGAAAAATTGCGCCGGAGGATGCGGTCATTCGGGGCGACCGCCAGAGCCGTCTCGTAGGCCAGGAGAGCTTCCTCGAAGCGGCCCGAAGCCTCGAGCGCAACGGCGATGTTGTTGAGAATCCTCGGCTGCCCCGGAGTCAGGTCATTGGCCTTCTCGAATCGGTCCAGGGCCTCGAGCCAGTAGCCACGGCGCGCGGCCTGGTATCCCCATTTCATCTGGTCGCTCGCCCGCTCCTTGGCGGGATCCCCTGCCCAGACTGAGGTCGAACCCAGGAGCAGGCCGAGCAGGAGCGCACAACCTGTTACGACGATTGAATACCTCGAGGGTCTCACGACGTCATATCCCCCCATCAAATTCCACCTGGATAGTAACCCGAGATCGTCCGGACCTTCACTTTTTTGCGATTCACGTCCACCTTGATCTTCCTCAGCTCATCCGCCGGCTTGTCGGAGGAAGAGGTGTAGGCCAGGAGGTACTGCGTCCGGAGTTCGCGGTCTATCTCGGAGTAGATCCGTTCCAGTTCTGTATCACCGGACACGAAGAACGACTGGCCTCCAGTGATCTCGGCCAGCTTGTGGAGCTGGTAGCGAGCCGCCACCTTGGTGATCGGAAGATCGACACCAATGGTGTATATGGTGACGCCCGCACGTTGCGCATAGCCCACGACGGCATCGAAGGTGTTCTTGGACGCCGTGTCCTCGCCGTCGGTCAGAACCACCATGGCCTTGCGCCCGCGGACTCCCGAGTACTGAAACAGACCCATGATGACCGAGTCGTACAGTGCAGTCGCCCGGTCGGCGTAGAGTGCGAGCAAGGCGTTCTCGAGGGTCTTGAAGTCGGCGGTGAACGCCGCCAACAGGTCCGGCTGATCGGAAAACGTCTCGATGAACGCCCGGTCCTGAGGCCTGACGAGGTCGCGCAGGAATCCCATCACCACCCGCTGCACGGTGGGCAGAGTCCCCGACATGGAGCCGGAGGTGTCGATCACCAATCCGAGCCGGATTGGGAGTTCCTGGTGCAGCGAAAAGTGGGAGATTGTCTGTTCCGCCCCATCCTCGAAGACCGAAAAATCCTCCTGGAGCAGATCTTGGACCGCCCTGCCGTCCTTGCCGAGGACGGTGATCGGCAGCTCCACGGCTGTGACCTCCACGACCTCTCCAAACTCTGGAGAGTTCACGAACTGGATGTCCTCGGCCATGCTGCCGTCGGACATGATCGCCACGGCCCTCAGATATCCGAAATCTCCGCCTCGATCGAGGGTCACCCACGCCTCGTATGGAGGCTTCTCCATCATGGCCACCTCGACGTCGTTCCAGAAGAATTCCAATCTCACCAGGTCCAAGTCAGTCGGGATGTTGAGATCGGCGGCGATGCGGACCGAGCCGTCGCCCCCCGATCTCGTTGACAGCGGTTCCAGCCTCAAGTAGAAACGTTCACGACCCACGTTGAGTGACATCCCATCGCGGGCTAGCTCCTCTCCGTTGGCGTCGTAACCGACAACGGTGACCGTGGTCAGCCGAGGCAGTGGCCCCAGGTCCAGATCGACGTCGAACGGGGGACGGTTCTTGGTGAGCACCACTTCATCGTTGACCAGGAATTGGACTCGTTGGACTTCTGGCAGAACCACCGCCTCGAAGCGCCGAACGCCGCTGATCGCTTCGCCTTCCGGCCCCACCAGCTTGATGGTCGGGTGTTCCTCTGGCTCCTCGCCGAGCGAGGCGTCGATCTCGTCGTCCAGCCACTGCGCTTCGAGCACACCCGGCGGAAGGTCACCGGTGGGCTCCGGTGAAGCTGTGAACTGATGTTCAGCGACGCTGGCCCTGTTCGAATGCACATCCTCCACCTTGAGACGCAATGTGTAATCTCCTGGCCTGATGTAGCGCTCGAACCGCAAGCCGAGCACCTCATCGGCGGCCGGCACCGAGAACACGTACCGAAAACGGTCCACCATCTGGGCCTGGCGAGAAATCTCTCCAACCACATCGAGCTGCGCCACTTCCACGTCTCCAACGGGTGTATTGCCAAGCTCCAGACCATCGACATTGATCGCGAAGGCCATGTGAACCAATCCGCCGCGAGAGCCCCATGACTGCCCCTCGACCTCAAAGCCCAGGGGTTCCGATTTCTTGTCCACCAGGGCGGAGAACTCCATGAACCGATTGGAAGACGACTCTTCCTGGCCGCCCTCCCTCCGGGGGCGGAACTGGGTCATGGCCTGGAGATATCCTGGGTCCCGACCCCACATCTCCGCCGCCGCGAGCAGAGCCATCAGAGTGTCTCCATCCGGGCACCGGAAGTATGGCGAGTCGAATCTCGAGCCGGTGTCGAAGGCCCAGCCCCGAGTTTCCGCGCCCATCATGAAGTTCCGGAGGACGCCCCGGCCCTCCATTCCGTACCACATCCTGTAATGGCCCATCGAACCTGATTGGTAGAACACAACCACAACGTCTTCGCCGAGGCCCTCGATATACGGCCAGACCCAGATCTCGAGTGGGTTGAAGAACTCCGGACACTTGGAAATGAACCGGAGTGACGGAGGACCCTGGATCAGAAGTACTCGGGCTCGGTCGGAGAACGTGTTCCCGAATTCGATTCGTACGAATGCCAACCTCTCCTCGTACATGGTCCGAAAGGCCGATCCGAACCCGGTCTGGCGACCCCAGAGAATCCACAGCCGTTCGACAAAAGCTTTCCGCTGCGCCTCGGTGTCGAGGGCCAAGAAGGCCTTCCTCTGCTCTTTGGTGAGCATGGGATAAACAAGCTCTTCGACCCAAACCCGCCAGTGTTCTGGCAGGTCCTTGGTGGTGCGCTTCGGTTCCTCTTGCTCCTCACCACCCACTGGGGCTGGAATCAAAAAGCCCACAGCCGCGACCAACATGGCGCATCCCAGGAACATGATGATGTTCCTTGAACCGGCCCCAATCCGAAAGGCACTCAGCTTCAAATTCCCAGCCTTTCCTCGCACAGCCGAGCCGCCTTGACCGACGAATCGGTGGAGACGGGCCCGTCTCTGGTCCTGTGCCAAGATACCTCGGTCTCGCCCCTTTCTACGGATTTGCAACACGGTGAGGGCGAGTTACCTTCCACCACAACACTGTCGAGATACGGTGTAACTGGGTTCTTGTTGATGTGTTTTTGCGGTTCTTTACATTTCCACGGGTTCTCGTGAAGCCCCGGAACCCGCCATTGAGCCGGCCGCCACTCTGTTACACTCCACCGCCAGGCAGGTACAGGAATGGCCAAGGTGAAGGTACGACGTACGCATCGAGAGGAACTCCCCGGCATCGCCGTCCTCCGGGACTCCGTGGCGTCTGAGATGGTCGCCTACTCCACCAGGCCGTCGGTGTTGGACCTCGACATGGACGTGGACCCGAACCTCGAGCACCTCATGAATCGTGACCCCGACGGGTTCTTCACCGCCGTTGAAGGCGACGAAACCGTCGGATTTGCCGCCTCGTTTATCCGCTCCCACCAGTGCACCCTCTCCGAAATCTGGGTCTTGCCCCAACACAGAGGGAAGGGCGCCGGCGAAGTGCTGATCAAAAAGGCACTCGCCTATGGGGAGCGGTCCGGGGCCCGCGAGTTCATGGCGATGGCCCCTCCCGAACCCACCATCCAGGGTCTGCTCCTCCGTTACGGATTCTCGCCACGATGCCCGGTCTACCAATTCCTGATCTCCCGAACGGCCGCGAAGAACCTGGCCCACGGATTGTCAGGCCAATTGGAGGGCAGGAACGCCACGGCGGACCTGCTCGACCGGCGCGGCCAGGCCGACATCGACCGGATCGACGGCATGACCCGCAACATCGCCCGCGAGATGGACCACACCTACTGGCTCAAGGGTCGCTCCTTCAACGCCGCCCTCGTCCGCAAGGGATCTCGAATTGCGGGTTACGGCTATGGAAGTGCCGAACAGGTCGGTCCCATTGCGGGCTCCTCACGGGACGCTGCCATGGTCGCCCTCGGCTGGGCGCTCAAAATGGCCCTCGAGGATGGCGCCACCACGATCATGGTGCCCGTACCGGCGCCGTTCGGTGCCGCAACCGAGGCCCTCCTGGAAGCGGGCGGCAGAGTCCACTCGACCCTGGTGCTGTACGGCGTCAATCTCAACGTACCCTTCGACCGCTGCATCCTTGGCGCTGCCACCCTGCCATGACCGATCTCCCCGATCGGTCCGGCCGGAGCTACCGAGTCGATTATCAGGAGGAGCTGAACCCCGAACAGCATCGAGTCGTGATGCATCCCGGCGGCCCCATGCTGGTGCTGGCCGGAGCAGGAACCGGCAAGACCCGGACCCTGGTGTATCGTGCCTGTCGCCTCATCGAAGACGGCGTTCCGCCATCTCGAATATTGCTGTTGACCTTCACCAACAAAGCAGCCCGGGAGATGCTGGATCGGGTTGAACGCCTGGTGGAGGGAGGTCCCGGCAGGGTCACCGGCGGGACCTTTCACTCCGCCGGACACCGAATCCTCCGCCGGCATGCCTCCCTGCTCGGCTATTCCGAGAGATTTTCGATTCTCGACAGAGAGGACGCCACCGACCTCATGGGTCAGGCTCTGGCCGATCTCAGCCCCGAGCTTCCCAAACGGCGCACTCCCAGGCCGCGCCTGCTGCTCGACATCTACAGCTTCGTGATCAACACCGGACGCGAACTCGAGCAAGTGCTGATCCAGCGGGCCCCCCAGTACGTGGACCAGGGCGAGGCCATGGCCGCAGTCTACCGCCGGTACCTGGAACGCAAACGGCAGGCCGACGCCATGGACTTCGACGACCTCCTGCTCAACTGGCTCCTACTGCTCACCAGGGAACCGGCGGTGCGGAGGGAGCTGGCGGAGCGTTTTGTCCACATTCTGGTGGACGAGTACCAGGACACCAACCGGTTGCAGGCGGACATCGTCGACGGCATGCTCAGCAAGGACAAGAACGTCATGGTCGTCGGCGACGACGCCCAGTCCATCTACGGATTCCGCGGAGCCGAGTTCGCCAACATCCTCGGATTCCCGGAACGCCACCCAGAGTGCGAGATCTTCCGGTTGGAGACCAACTACCGATCCACACCACAGGTCCTGGGTCTGGCCAACGAGTCCATCGTTCACAACAAGAATCAGTTCCGCAAGGAGCTGAGGGCGGTCCGTGGCGCCGGCGAGCCTCCCGCCATCGTCTCGGTCCCCACTCCCGACCGACAGGCGAGTTGGGTGGCCGAGACGATCCTCGAACTGCGCGAGGAAGGCATGGACCTCGAGGAGATGGCGGTCCTCTATCGAAACCACTCCCACTCCCTCGACCTGCAGGTCGAGCTGACCCGCCGGAATATCCCATTCCGGGTCCGATCGGGTCTGCGCTTCTTCGAACAACGCCACATCAAGGACGTGCTCTGCCACCTCAGGGTGATCGACAACCCGCGCGACGAGGTGGCCTTCATTCGCGCTGTCAAACTACGCCCCGGCTTCGGGCCGAGGCTGGCCGGACGGCTGTGGGACCGCATGTCCGGCAGCGATCCCCTGGCCAGACTCGTCGCCCTCGACCAAACGAACCTGGGGCTGCGGGGCGCGGCCAAGGATGCTCTTGCGGGATTCCAGTTGTTGGTCCAGGATCTGCAGGCCGACAGCCATTCCCAACAGGCCGGCGAATCGATTCGACTGGTGGTCGAGCGCTTCTACCGCCAGTGGGCCCGCGACAACCTGGACAACGCCGGCTCACGGTTGGAAGACCTCGAGCAGCTCGCTCTCTACGCCGACGGGTACCCCGACCTCAACACCTTCCTCGCCGAGGTGATCCTGCTCAACGAACTTTCGGGAGAGGACGCCGTTGGCGGACCTCCGGACGAGGTCCTGACCCTCTCGACGACTCACCAGGCCAAGGGCCTCGAGTGGAGGGTCGTGTTCGTGATCTGGCTCTCGGAGGGCCGTTTCCCCACCGTCCGCGCCGAGGACGAGGAGGAGGAACGACGCCTGTTCTACGTGGCGGCGACGAGGGCCATGGACCTGCTCTACCTGGTCCATCCCGAAATCGCCCGCGATCGCTACCGGGTGGATGTGGTGATTGACCCCTCCCGCTTCCTGCTGGAGCTGCCCGCCGGAGTTTCCCGGAAGCTCACCGTCACCGAGGATCGGCAGGACGACGCGTTGGCTTCCCTTCCGGCAGAGCTTCGCTACCAGCTGCCGGCGTTTTTGGAGCCCCTTTCCGACGATGGGGATGACGGGGACGACGGTGAGGGCGTGAACTGAATTCGGGATTCGGGGTTCGGGATTCGGGACTCGGGGTTCGGGGGCCGAGAGCCGTTGGCCGTTGGCCGTTGGCCGTGATATCTTTGCCCTGAGACGTGCCGCTTGTTGTCCAAGCCCTGTCACCCGTCACGTGTCACCTGCCACCTTCTCCCAGCCTCACCTCCTCATAGCCTCACCTCCTCACCCGGGAGGGTCGGGTGGGTAGTGGCTTTCCGCGGTGGCGGAGCCCTTGACAGATGGTAATCAGTTATATAGAATATGCTTTAATGGTTATGGGGTGATTCATGACCCTATCGAAAAGGAGTCAAAAATGGCAGTAACAGCCTTGAACAGTGCCAACATCCAGTCGACCATCGAGAACAACGACATCGTGATTATTGACTTTTGGGCCTCGTGGTGCGGTCCGTGCCAGACCTTCAAGCCGGTCTTCGAAGCGGCATCCGAGAAGTACGACGACGTCACCTTCACGTCGGTGAACACCGAGGAGGAGGCCCAGCTCGCAGCCATGTTCCAGATTCGTTCCATTCCGACCCTGGTGGTTTTCAGGGAGCAGATCCCGATCTTCGGTCAGCCCGGCATGCTGCCGGCGGAAGCCCTCGACGAGCTCATCGGCAAGGTCAAGGAACTCGATATGGACGAGGTCCGCGCCCAGGTCGAGGCGCAGGAGGCCGAAACGACTGCGCAGGCGTGACGACCGGTTTGCGTTGAAGCTTGCCATGTTGTCCAGGCTATGCGGCAAGCGGCTTGCCCCCACCCGCCCTACCCGAATGGTGGAATCGTGGAACGTGGAAACCGACGGCGATGTGCGATCGTTCACGATTTTCCGAATTCCGAATTCCGAATTCCGAATTTCTTGCGCTGGGTTGCGCAGACCGGCACGGACGGATAGCCTCGTCTGCATTGATCCGGTCGGGCGCCGCCATGCGATCGTGGAGAACGCTCGACCTGATGATCCCTTGCAGCGGAGCAGTAACTCGTGAGCGACATCCTGGCCAACCAGCCCACCAACATGCGGGACGCGCTGCGTCGCGCGGCTGTCGACTTCCCTGACCGTGGAGTCGGAATATTCGACGGCCGAGGGCGAAACGTCGACCGCCGCACCTACGCCGAGCTGTACCAGACCGCGGTCGACGCCGCGGCCCGATTCGCGGCCGTGGGCATTGAACCCAACGAGCCGGTGCTGGTGGCCATGCCCACATCGTGGGAGTGGATGGAGAGCTGGTTTGGGCTGTTGATGCGCGGCGCCTGGCCTGTGGCCAGTTCCGGGGCCGGTGCCATGGCCGCCGCCGAGACCCAGTTCGAAAAAGTCGACAAGGTGATGGCCAAGATCGGCGCCCGCCATGTGGTGGCCAGCGAGGCGTTTGCCGAGCAGGCGGCAGGTCAGAGCTTCAGTTTCACCGACAACGGCATCATCACACTGGAATCCCTTGCCAAGCAGACCCCTGCAGTCGGGACTTATCTGGGATCCAGTGATGGCGGCGATGTGGCTTTTCTCCAGCTCACCAGCGGGTCGACCGGTCTTCCAAGGGCAGTGATGATCTCCCACCGTGGAGTGATTCACAACAACCTCGCAAGCACCGAAGCCATCGGCGCGCCCCACGGTGCACCGGCCCACCACTGGGCTCATTGCATGGTGTCCTGGCTGCCCGTCTATCACGACATGGGGCTTGTCGGGTGCCTGATGCTGCCGATGCTCACCGGCCTGGACACCTGGTTGTTGCGGCCGCCGACCTTTCTCGCCCGGCCCAAGCTGTGGCTGCAGCACCTCGCCTCCCACGGGCCTTCATTCGCCCCCTCTCCCAATTTTGGGTACCAGCTCTGCGTCGAACGGATTCGGACGTCGGACCTTGAGGGGATGGATCTGAGCAACTGGCGCAGCGCCAACACCGGAGCCGAGATGATCCGGCGGGAGACCACCGACACATTCATCGAGAAGTTCGGCCCCTTGGGATTCCGTCCCGAAACATTCCAGCCCTGTTACGGGCTGGCAGAGGGCACCCTGGCAGTGACCTTCGACCTCAAGGGAGAGGGGGTCCGCACGCTTCCAGCACCCGCCGGCACCGACGGCGGTTTCAGCATGACCGAGGTGGTCAGCAACGGCGAACCCATCCGGGACACTCGAATCGAAATTCGTGCCCCGGACGGAACACCGCTGTCCGAGGGACACATTGGAGAGATCTGCATCAACGGGCCGGGGGTGTTCCTCGGATATTACAACGACTCGGAGGCCACCGAGTCGGCGCTTCGGGGCGGCTGGTTCGCCACCGGCGACCTCGGTTTCCTCCACGCTGGAGAGCTCTACATCACCGGCCGCACCAAGGACCTGCTGATCGTTCACGGTCACAACATCATGCCCGACGAGATTGAACGTCTGGCCGATGGGGTGACCGGAGGTGGGGGGCTCATGAGATCCGCTGCTTTTTCGGTTGCCCGCGGATCCTCGGGCGAGGAGGCGGTGGTTGTCGTGGAGGTCGCTGAAGCCGACCCGGATCGCCTCGCCAGTTTGGAACGGGAGATCAAAATCAAGATCGGCCGCACCATGGGGCTGCCGGTGGCCGACCTGGTTTTCGTCCGCCGGGGTCGCATCCCACGCACAACCAGTGGCAAAATGCAGCGGGGCGAAGTGAGGCGCAAGTACCTCGACGGCACCCTGGAACGGATTGAACCCGCATGACGCAGCCTGTGAACCTGCCGATTTGCTGACACTCAAGGAGTTGATGAATGGATCTCAAGAGCACTGCACTCGCGGTCGTCGCCAAAGTCGCCAAGGTGGACGTCGCGACCATCACGCCGAAAATGGAACTCGTAGCCGACCTCGGACTGGACTCGGCGCGCGCATTGGAGCTGCTGGTTGAACTCGAGGACGCCCTCGAAACCGAGATCACCGACCAAGCCGCCGCCCGCCTCAACACCGTGGGCGATATCCTCGCGTATATCGAGACGATGTGAGCAGTTGGCAGTTGGCAGTTGGCAGTTTACGTTGTCGCAGCCGATGGCTGCTCCAACGCGACTCACCGCCACCAGCAGACAGCCGTAGGCCAAGACCCCCTCCCTCGAGACGACCCCCCTGGCCACGGCTGTGAACTGCTGCCGTCGGCGAGTTGGCAGAATTCGGAATTCGGAATTCGGAGAACCGTGCATCGAAAGCCGGGAGTCGGGGGCAGCAATCAGGGGCAGCGTCGGCTTTCAGCGACCGGGGCCGGGCGCAGCGTCAGGTGACCGCGACGGCGCCAGTGTTCAACAGGTGCGGGCGACGGGGGATTGAAAAGGCACCAGGTCATGGCACGAACCTGGTCAAAAATCCCCAGGGCCTTCTCCGCGCCAACTCGATTGACGCACCGGCGGCTGAGAGCAGTCGCAGGTGACTGTCGACCTCCTTGGCCGAGGCATAGGCGATCCGCCAGTGGTGCTGGCGATCTCTTCCGTTTCGGCCGTGCCCTTCCGCTAAGTTAGCCGGGACCGAGCTGGCCGACCGGATCAGCTGATCGGCGATGGACTTCAGCGGAGCCGGGACTCTCAAAACCAGCTTGATGGCAATGCCTGCTGCTTCGAGGGCTTTGGTGTAGGCCACGAGATTGGTGTTGCTGACGGCTCAGGACTGGTCACCTCCGGGTCGTTCATGCCCTTCAACAAGCTGCCAGGGAGGCCGTTGTCAAGGGTTGCCGGACTCAAGGCCGGCAGCGCAGCGTCCCTTGACAACGGCCTCCCTGGCAGCTATTCGTCCCCGTCCCACAGAACGACCCGGAGGGGACCATGCGGCCGCCACACACCTGATCGCTGCCTCTGCCCCGGTCGCTGACCACAGTCGCTGCCCGCTGTTTCCTGATCCTGATCCTGTCCCTGGCGCTGCTCGCTGCCGCTGTTCACTGTCGCCGTCCCTGAATCCCGGGCACGGGAACACCTCACATCACGCTTTCCCGGATGAGCCCAACTTTCAACTTTCAACTCGGACGGGTGGGTGGGGGGTGCGTATAACGTATAGCGTATAGCGTAATGCGTACTGCCCGACAGACCGTTTACGCCCGACCGCCGGAGCCGAAGGGATCGGAATCGTCGTCCTCGTTGTCCTTGCCGATCAACGAACGCTTCGAGTGGGCATGCCGGACCATGAAGGCGTACCGCTTGAACATCCGATTGGTCTCCTCCTCGTGGGGTGAGACCGTGTTCTCGTCCTCGGGTTCGAAGAAACAGGTGGGGTCCTCCGCCATCAGATCCCCGTGCTCATAGAAAGCCATCGCCCGACAGCCACCGCAGGTGAATTTGTAGCGGCACCGTCCACACTTGCCTTGGAGCTGGTTGCGGTCAAGGACCCGTTTGAAGACCGGGCTCGAGTCGATGATCTCTTCGAAAGTCTGATCACGGACGTTCCCGCATGAGACATCGTCGAGCAGGATGGCGCATGGGGACACGTCGCCCTCCGCCGACAGGGCCAACCACGTGCCGCACCAGCACCCGATCGGGGGGTTTTGTGGCACCGTCACGTTTCGGGCGCCCTTCGAGTATCGTTCGTGAACCTCGGGCGCCAGAAAGAACGGCGTGTAGCTGATGTAACCGAGGGGGTGTTTGCGGAGCGCCGGGTGGATCGAGTGCTCCATATCATCCCGGTCGAATCGCAGCCGGTCCCACTGGGACCTTCCGCTACCTCGGGCGGTGAATGGTGACCGATTGTAGGGAATTCCCCGGCTTTCCAACCAGTCCAGGGTCGCATCCAGGGTCGATATATTGTGTTTGCCCACCGTGACCACCACGTTGCGTCGGATGCCAAGCTCCTCGCAGAGATCAAGCACCTCGAGTGAGACCGCGCAGTCGGCGTCGCGGGTGAGCTGATTGCTGTCATCGATGGCGTTGATCCCCACCGCCACCACCAGCTCGCCATCGGCTGCCCGGTCCAGCTGCTCCAAGGTGGCCCGATCCATCCGGGTTCCGTTGGTTGCGACAATCGACCCATAGCCATAGTCGGTGGCCCGTCTGACCAGCTCCATCGCATCCTCGCGCAGAATGAACTCGCCGCCAGACCAGGTGATGGTCTCGACGCCGATGTCCTTTGCGGTGACAAAGACGTGGCGCTCGATTTCTTCGGTGGTCAGCTGCCGCTTCAGGCTGGCCTCCACCCGCACCGGGTCGTTGGACGCCGCCATGCATCCCGGGCAGGCGAGATTGCACTGCCTGGTGGCCTCGAAAAAGAGGTTATTGAAGGTGTACTTTCTGGTGTTGCCCACGGTCAATCTCTTCCTTCGGGTTGCGCCTCACAAAGCTCAAAGAGCTGCCGGTCAGGGGTCAGCAGGAAGGCGAATCGGTGGGGCCCATCGACCGCCACCTCGAACCGTTTGAATGGGAAGCAGCGGTGGGACCGCAACTCGCGAATCGCGTGGTCGAGATCGTCCACCTGGTAGCAGATATGGTAGGTACCCGCCCCAGTCCGCTCGAGCAGCTCTCGCACCGGCGATTGATCGTCCACACCCTCCACCAACTCGATCATGACCCCGGGATCAGCTCGCACGAAACAGACCCTCACGTGCTCCGGCTCCACTTCCACCGGCTCGGACACCTGTTCGAAGCCGAATACCCCCACGTAGTACTCGAGGGCACGCTCGATGCTCTTCACCGCCACACCGACGTGATGGACGGACATGCCAAGGGCAGCACCCACTGTTCCCAGCGGTGCCCTCCCTCGATCCGGAATACTGCCCGATCTCGTCACAGGGCAGAATGTACCACGGGCACTCCGGGACCTTCAAATCCCTGACGATCAAACACCTGGCAGCGGAATAGCCGCTGATTTGACGAGGTTTGAAGGGCTGACCGATCCCACGACGGTGGAGACGGTGATTCCACATCAGGCCGAGGTTCCCATGAAGATCTACAAGGTGTTACCGGATCTCGACCGATCCAAGCACATGGCCATTTGGCACAAGGCGTTGAAGTCCCAATGGTCGGCCGAGGACATCGACTGGAACCGACCCCACCGCATGACCAGCGGACGGCTCAAGGACGAGATGGCGCGAGTGCTGACGCCGATCCTCATGGGCGAGCAGGCCGCGCTTTACTCGGTTTCCTCGTTGATCCCGATACTGGGAGCGACATCCGAGGTGGAGAGCCAGTTCTACCTCACAACCTGGGCGGTGGACGAGGCCCGCCACACCGAGCTCTTCACCCGATTTTACGGCCGGCTCGATCGAGAACCGCTGTCGATCAGGAGGTTTCCGTCGGGCTACCTCTTCCAGAGCCAGATCGTGTCCAAAGAGCCCGCCGAGTGGCTATCCGGGGTTCTCGTGAGCGAGGTGCTCGCCAAATTGGTGCTGGAGAGATTCGTCCAGCTCGATCTCGATCCCGTGCTGTCCGACGTATGCCACGGCATCCTGGAAGACGAGGCCCGTCACCTGGGGTTCAACCAAATCTACATGGAGGACCGGTTCGCCGACCTGTTCCTGGCTGGGAATGGGACCGCTGATGCGACCGCTGGGGCACTGCGCGACCGGATGACGCGCGTGTTGGCGGCGGTACCGCCCATGTTTGACGCCGTCCACGGCGAGCTCGCGTCAATCGGCATCGATCGCCACCAGGTCACTGAGAAGCTCCAGCTCGACGCGAGACGTCGCCTCGAACGGTCCATCGCAAAGGGGAAGGGTGCTGGCCGAAAAACAAGCTCCTCCGGAAGCCTAACCTGCATATCTCACCAGGTTAAGTCCTCTTCTGTTATAGTCCGCGTCCTCAGGGAATCGAGGAACGAAACGGCCATGACCGAGGAGACTCGCAAGCGGATCAACTGGTACCTCAACGTACTGCTGGTTGTCCTTGCATTCAGCATCCCCCTCTATCGAAAGTGGGTTTCCACGGCCGCGCCCCTGATCACGATCCTGTGGTTCGTCGAGGGACGGTTCTCGGAAAAAGCGGCTGTCCTCAAACGCCACTGGCTGAGCCTCTCCGTCGTGGCCTTCATCGCATTCAACCTTCTCTCGCTGGCCTGGTCGGCGGATCCGTCGGAGGGAATGAGTTACCTCACAAAGTACCGCTATCTGCTGCTGATTCCTATCATTGCATCCTCGCTGAGGGGGCGATTCAGGAACCTCGTGGAAAACTCATTCGTCGCCGGCGCGGTGGTGTCGGTCGCACTTTCCGCCTCGGTCTTCGCGGGATGGCTCCGAGTCCGTGACGCCTATCCTGGGAACCCATCCCCCTTCATGTCTCACCTGGACTTCAGCATGGTGCTTGCGGTGGCAGCCCTGATCGCGCTGACTCGCGCCCTCGAAGCAGAAACGTCGGTCGGCCAAAGGGCCGCCTGGATCATGGTCTCCGCGGCTATGGCTGCCGGGTTGCTGATCAACATCGGCCGGAGCGGCCAGGCGGCCTTCATCGCCGCGACCATCATCGTCATCCCCCTCGTCCTCTGGGAACGATCGCGGCGGCTCGCGGTGATGGCGACGGCCGGCGCGTTGCTGTTTCTCGCGATGAGCTACGCCGTCGTGGATCCATTTCAACGACGCGTCGATTCCGGAATCCGTGAGCTGTCTGCGGCTGTTTCTGACGGTCTTTACGACAGCAATCAGGGCAAGCGAATCGCCGGTGCCATCGTCGCAGCGGACATGATCCGCGAGCGCCCGGTCTTGGGCACGGGCGTCGGCGCCAACATGCAGCGGTTTCACGAGCTTCTGGAGACGCGGCACCAGGAACTCAGCCCGATTGTGGGTTGGTTCCCCCATCTCCACAATCAATACCTGCAGACCGCGACGGCACTCGGTACGGTCGGTCTGTTGCTGCTTCTTGGAGTTTTCGGAGCTCTTGTGGCCGGTCCCTACATGAACGCCCATGACCGCCACGTTGCCGGCCTGCTCGCCGTCATCTACCTGGTGGGATTTCTCGGCGACCCATACCTCCACAAACAACTTCCACTCGTCCTCTTCGCCACCATCGCCGGACTGATCTCCGCCCGCGGCCGCAGTCTGTTTTGGAACATTGACACGTGACATGTGACATGTGACACGTGAGCCACCTGCAAAACCCCCATGGCTGTCATCCTGAGCGCAGCGGCCCGAAGGGTCGCGGAGTCGAAGGATCTCCTCCGGTGCAGAGGCGCGATGCTTGCCCAGCAGCTCTCTTTTCTACTTGTGGAGACCCTTCGACTCGCTCGTCGAACTCGCTCGCTCAGGGTGACAGGAGGGAGCGGTATCGATCAAGCATCGTCGATCTCAGGGTTTTGCAGAAGGCTCACGTGACAAGCGGGCAAAATTCGTTGGGGTTGGTTTTCCGAATTCCGAATTCCGAATTCCGAATTTTGCCTCTGCTTCACTCGGAGGCTTGCGCGAGCCGGCGGTACTCAGGACAGTCACGCATGAGCGAGTCCTTCGTCCCTTCGCAAACCACTCGACCCCCGCTGAGAACGTAGATCCTCGAAGCCAGATCCACAGTGGTGAGCCGGTGGGCGATGATGATGGTGATGATGTCGCCGATGTTCTGCCGAAGAGAGGCTTGAATACCAGCCTCGGTGCGGTTGTCCAGGGCACTGGTGGCCTCGTCCAGGATCAGAATGTCGGGCTCCTTGTACAGCGCCCTGGCGATCGCCAGCCGCTGACGCTGGCCGCCCGACAGGTTGGCTCCGAACTCGTCCAGCATCGCTTCCACCCCACCCGGCATCGCGCTCACGAAATCCCATGCGCCGGCCCGCTGGAGCACGCTCTTGACCCGGTCATGATCGATTTCGATTCCATAGGCGACGTTGGCCGCCACCGTATCGTTGAAGATGTAGACCCTCTGGGTGACAATTCCGATCCGGTCCCGCAGAGCTTTGAGGTCCAGTTGGCGGATGTCGAGGCCGTTGACCGAAACCCGGCCCTCGGAGGGGTCATAGAGCCGGAGAATCAGATTGACCAACGAGGTCTTGCCGCCGCCGCTATCCCCCACCAGCGCCACCGTCTCACCTCTTTCGACGACCAACGAGGCGCTATCGAGGGCTCGGGTTTCACCATATTCGAGGCTCACACCCTCGAACACCAGCCGCCGGATCGGCCCGTCGAGTTTCTCCGATCCACCGGTGATGTTTGGCGTCATGTCCATCATGGTGAAGATCCGCTCGGAGGCTGCCACCGCCTCGTAGAGCCCGCTGTACACCACCGAGATTCTCTTGATGGGGGTGTAGAGGAGGAAGAGGGCAGTGGCGAATGCGGTGAATCGACCCGCGGTCATGTGGCCCTCGATCACCTGCACGCCACCGAACCAGATCACCAGGGCAACTGCGATCGACCCGAGGAACTCCATCAAGGGGCTCGTCAGTTCCCGGATTCGAACCCCCTTCATGTTGATACGACGAAATTCCAAATTATCCCGCTCGAATCTCTGCGACTCGAAGGCCTCCGAGTGGTGGGCCTTGATGATCTCCATGTTGTTGAAGATTTCGGTCAGTCGGGCGGTGATATCGGCGTCCTTCTCCTGGGAGCGATGGGCCAGGAACCGGATCTTCCGGGCCAAGATCATGAGGGGATAGGCCGCCGCGGGAAGTACCACCAATCCCCAGAATGCGAGTTCCGGGCTCTTCCACACCGCAACGATGATCAACGCCACGATGACCAGGCTCTCCCTGGCGACCACGGAGACCGAGTTCGACACTCCGTATCGGATTCGGCTCACGTCGTTGGTGATTCTCGAAATCAGCTCGCCGCCCCGAAAGGTATTGAAAAACACCAGATCAAAGGAGAGCATGTGCCGCAGCAGTCGGTTTCGAATGCGTCGGACGATGTCCTCCCCAATCCACTGCAACTGGTAGGTCTGTGCGTAACGGGCCGAGGCCCTGGATGAGGTAGAGGACAATGATCGTCGCCGGCAGGACCATCAGCGCATGCCGGTCCTTGTTGATGAAGATGTCGTCGAGCACGTCCTCGATCAGCCAGGTGAGAGCGCCGGTGGTGGCAGCCACCAGCACGACGCCCACTGCGGCCTGGGCGAATCGCGGTATGTAGTCTTTGAAATACGGTGCGAAACGTCGAAAAAACTCGGTCACGGGGTCTCTCCCGCAGTCGAGCTTACGCCGCGCCGGGCCGGAGTGGGAATTGGATCGTCACGAGTCCTCCTCCGCGGTCGATTCGTCGTCTTTCCTCTGATCGATCCGTTGCAGACCCTCCCACGTCGAATCGTTGTCATCGAATTCCGGAAGTTTCGGTTCGATGCCGCGGGCGTGATTGGCCTGCCACCCCCACAAGATGGCGAACTTCATATAGGTGCTGTAGGCCTGGAGCATGCAGAAGACCAGTCCCCGTGATCCGTCGAGCACTCCGAGCTGCAAGCCATAGGTTCGTATGAACCGCCACATTGGCCTCAGAAAAACGTCATGAGCTTTACAACGAATACCGTCGCGCCAACACTGAGCCGCTCCCCAATAGCCGTACCTGGCAAGCCTGAAGGCGTACTCGTCAAAGCTCCTGTCCACCATGTGGTGCTCGATGGAGTGCTTCAGAATCGGGGTGTCTCCCGTGGTGTGGAGCAGGGAATGCACCCGCCGATTTTCGTAATACGCGGTGCCACGCTTGAACAGCCTCGACACCCGATCCCGCTGCCATCCCGAGAAGCGAATTCGTTTCCCGAGGAAGAACACCGCGCGGTTCATCATGTAGGCGTTGTGACTCGGACCCGCGGCCAGGAGATCCTCGACCTCCCGGCGAAGAGCCGGTGTGCACCTCTCGTCCGCATCCAACAACAGCACCCAATCGTGTCGGACGTGTTGGAGGGCCCAGTTCTTCTGCGCACCGGCCCCGTAGTAGGTGCGCTGGAAGAACCTCACCTTGTCGTAGGACTGGGCGATTTCCGGCGTGCGATCCGCCGAGAAGGAATCCACCAAAATGATCTCGTCGCACCAGTCGATCGACTCGATGCAGTCGGCGATATTGTGCTCCTCGTTGAACGAGGTGATGATCCCGGACACCTTCGGTCTGGGTCGGCCGTCAGCGGTCAACGAGGTATCGGATTCAGTCATTGGTGCTTCCTGGCAGGCCAAGAGGGCCCTTCGACCGTGATGCTAGCACATGCGTTCCCCCACCCACCCGGTTGGCAGTTGGCAGTTAGCCGTTGGCAGTTGGCAGAAATGTTACGAGGACGGTATTCCGAATTCCGAATTCCGAATTTCGAATTCTCCGATAGCTGAGACCCGTATCTGAACGCGCGGCTCGTGGTACCAGATCTCGGGGAGATGAGCGGCCGGAAACGTCCGTCCATCGGTTCCACAAACAATCAGATGAACCTCGAAGGTCAAAACCGCCACGTCTTGCTCGTCGGATCAACATCCGGGGCGATCGATCGATTCGCGCCGATGTTGCAGCGGGCCGGGTTCGATGTTCACACCGTGCGGCCCAACGAAATTGTCCTCGACCTTGTCATGGGAACCGAGTTCGACGTATTGATCCTCGGTTACCCGATGCCGGAGATGGATATCCACCAGCTGCTCTTCGCAGTCAGAGACAACGGTTCCGCAAGCCATGGCGCCGGGGTCCTGATGCTGGCTCGACCGGGCTTCCTCGATGCAGCCCAGGCGTTGCTGTCGCTGGGTGCCAACCGGGTGGTGGGTCTCGATTGGACAGAATCACGATTTTGGCAGTCGGTGGGAGACCTGCTCAACGTGGCACCTCGGGCGCGACTCAAGTCCATGCTCTACGCCGATGTTGAGTTTTCGGGGAATCGCGATCGGCTCCTCTACCAGACGATCAACGTCTCCCGGACCGGCATGCTGCTTCAGGGCGACGACCTGTTTACTCCTGGCACGATTTTCGACTTTGCTTTTCGTCTGCCGTCGGAACCCCGGCCGGTGGAAGGCCGCGCGGAAGTGGTTCGCAGGGCTGACCGCGATCGGGAGGGCATGACCGGCGTCGGCGCCCGGTTCGTCAGCCTCCAGGACGATGCGCATTTCCGTCTCAAGCAGTACGTCAAATACTTCCACGCGTAGCCTACCGTTGAGATAATCTCGCCTGGTTTTCGCAGTTCTTCTCGAAAAGCTTCCACCCTCCCACCCCCCCCCCGCTTTTCGAGTTGTTAGGACCGGGACTTTCGACTTTTGACTTTAGACTTTGGACTCTTCGGGAGGAGAATGTAGAGTTCGCCGAGATGCTTCGTGCGTCCGGCGAGGTCGCCGGCCTCATCACCGGCGCCGAAGAAGAGGTCGACTCTGCCCGGACCCGTGATGGCGCCACCCGTGTCCCCGATGACAACCACTCTCGACAGTGGCTGATCCTCGCCCGAGGAGGACGGAACACGACCCTGAAGCCATGCCACGGTCGGTGCCTGGAAGAGCCGCCGGTCGACTGCGATGGATCGACCGGCAGTCACAGGAACTCCAAAACAACCGAGGGGACCGCCTTCGGCAGGGAGCGGCCGGAAGAAGACGTAGCTTGGGTTGTGGGTCAACACCCGCTCCAGCTCCGCCGGGTGATCGCTCAAGTAGTCCTGGATCGCCTGCATGGACATCTCGTCGACGGTCATCACGCCCTCGTCGAGCAGCAGTCGGCCGATGGAGCGGTATGGGCGGCCGTTTCCCGAGGCATAACCCGCCCGGAACCGTTCGCCGTCGGGGAAGACCAGGGTCCCCGAACCCTGGACCTGAAGAAAGAACACTTTCACCAGATCGTCGAGATAGCCGAGAACCTCCGGGGGTGCGTGCAGACCACCCTCGAAATCGATGGCCTTCCTGTCCGGATATGGAGTCAGCTGCGACCCCTCGACGCGACCGATCAGCGTGCTCCGGTCGGCCTCGACTCCGAAATCGGCAAGGTCCACCCGAATGAGATCGTCAGGCACCCCGTAGACCGGATACACGAAAGGCTCTTCCGCCTGACGGCGAGCATCGAGCAACGGCTCGTAGTATCCAGTGATCAGCACCTCGCCTCGCCCATCGCGACCGGCGGATCGAAGCAGGGTAAATCTCTCCTGGAGTCGCCTCGTACGGTCAGTGGCTTCCTCGGTGTTTTCGACGATTCCGCCGCTATCCGAAGACCTGATACGAGTTCGGCGGCAGTCCGCCGGTGGTCGCCGAACCTGAAAATCCGGTCCAGCGGCAGGCTTTCAAGGTAGTCGAGACCGTGTTCGACCGCCTCGCCGAAACTCGCCGGATCGATGTCATCCAGAATCGTTGGCCATCGGCTCTCCGAAACCACCTCGAGAGGTGGAGGCGGCACTCTGGGAGGCGGCTTCGTGGTCGCACAGCCCCAGAGCAGTGAGACGGTCACCAGTGTCGCCGCAACCGGCAACGACCGGTTCACGACACCAGCACCAGGGACAGCCACGGCAGGTACGTGATCAACAGCACGCAGAGCAGCAGAATGACGAGGAACGGGATGGCCGCCCGATAGAGCAACACGACGGGTTTTTCGAACCGATAGCTGGCGATGAACAGATTGATGCCAACCGGAGGGGTACAGTAGCCGATCTGCATATTGGCCAGGAAGATGATGCCGAGGTGGATCGGATTCACGCCGTAACCCGCCGCCAACGGCAGGATCAGCGGAACCACGATGACCAACGCCGAGAAGACGTCGAGCATGGTGCCGAGCAACAGCAGGAATATGTTGAGCAAGATCAGGAAGGTGAGCTTGCTCGACACGTGGCCGGTCACCGCCTCGAACAGCGCGTTGGGAACCTGAGCGTCGATCATGTAATTGGTGGAGGCGAGGGACGCGCCGAGAATGATCAGGATGCCTCCCACCATCATCATCGACTCCCGCATGATCCCTGGCAGCCGCTTCAGGGGAATCTCGCGGTAGATCAGGACCTCCACGATGAAGACATAGACCGCGGTCACCGCAGCCGCCTCGGACACCGCAAAGACGCCGCTATAAACACCGCCGAGAACGATGACCGGAAGCGGCGCCTCCCACATGGAATCGCGCAGGGCCGATCCGATTTCTCGAAGGCTGAACGGAGCGGGAGCCACCGTCGGTGCCGTCACCCGCCGGCCCGCCCGATAACTCCACATCGCCAGCAGGCCCAGCATCAGGATCCCGGGAAGGATGCCGGCGATGAAAAGCTTGTCGATGGGCACCTCGGCGACGATTCCGTAGAGGATGAGCGGCAGCGACGGGGCAAACAGTAATCCGAGACTGCCCGAAGTGGTGATCAATCCAAGGCTGAAATCCTCGGCGTACCCGGCGTCTCGCAAGGCCGGGTACAGCAGGGCGCCGAGGGCGACGATGGTCACTCCCGAGGCTCCTGTGAACGCGGTGAACAGAGCGCAGGCCACGAGGGCGACCACGGCGAGCCCGCCGGGAAGCCATCCAAAGAGGGCGTTCGACGCCCGAACCAACCGCCTCGGCGCCTGGCTTTCCCCGACCAGGTATCCGGCGAAGGTGAACAGGGGAATTGCCAGCAGCACCGGAGTTTCGGCAATCCGATAGATCTCCATCGGTACGATCATGGGATCCACACCGGTTTTCGAAAACCCGATCAGCGCACTCGCCGCGATCACCGCGAATAGCGGGGCTCCAAGCACCGCCAGCAGGATCAGGGCGAGGCCGACCAGAATCACGGCCCGCCCCCGTCCCTGAGAACTGCCCGAAGATGTTGTCCGGCATAGACCAGGTAGCGGGTGCCGATCACCGCGAAAGCCACCGGCATAATCAGCTCACACACCCACATGGGCACCGACGCGAAAAGAGTCGTGCCGGCAGCCCGGTCATCCAGCAGCAGGCGCCAGGCATTCCAGGCCACCACCAGGGAAACCCCAGCCGTAAACAGATCGGTGACCACCCGGAGGACGGCCTTCGTTCGCTTCGACACGAAGCGCGAAACCGCATCCACCGAGATCTGCTTGTCGGCCCTGGTTGCCACCATGGCGCCGATCAATCCGACCCAGAGAACCATCACCCGTAACGAGGGATCCGCCCACATCAGACCGCTGTCGAACAGGTTCCGGAACAAGATCTGGGCGGCCGCCAACAGGATCATCCCCGTCAGCAGCGCCACCAGCAGCCCATCCTCCAACGCCTCCACGACCTTCAGGATTGGATTCTTGGGCCGGCCTCCAGCCGTGTCCTCGCTCACTTGTCGTTCCCGGTCTCTCCGTGCTCGGTTCGATAGGCGGCCAACGTCTCCCGGATGTCAGCGATCAGGCTCGGATCGTAGCTCTCGGAGGAGATCAACGACCGGGTGGCCTCGGCGGCGATCGAGGTCCACCTTTGGGTGGTCTCCTCGGTGGGGCTGACAAAGGTCACACCTTGCTTCACCAGGGCGGCACGGGCCCCGGAGTTGTCGTCGCGAGCCTTGCCGTCGAGGGTCTTGGTCACCCCCCCCATGACCTCTCTCACCACTTCTTGATCCTCCGGTTTGAGCCGATCAAAAGCCGTGCGGCTGAGGACCAGCGCACCGTAGACGTAGGTGATCGGCATGTCGGTCACGAAGTTGGCGCGGGTGAACCACTGCAACGCGACCGCGGCAACCGGAGGAGCCGCGACAGTATCCACCAGACCGGTCTGAAGCCCAGTCATCACGTCCGCCAACCCCAGCGGCACCGGGGAGAGCCCCGCCTTGTCGACGATCGCCTTGGAAATGCTGTCCCCTTCGGGCATCCACACCTTGCGACCCCTGAGGTCGTCGAAAGACCGGGCCGGCTTGGTGGACATCAGGTAGACAAAACCGGTTTCCACGAAACCGAGCACCACGTAACCATGATCCTCGATCCGGTCAATCACCGCCTGGTCGTAGCGCGTGCGGACCCAATCCACTTCGTCGTAGGTCCGGAAAAGAAGGGGCAGGTTGTAGATCTCGGCATTGTTGTCTACCGCAGCCAGACTTCCCGCCAAGATCGCGCCACCGTGCAGCTGGCCGATCCGCATCTTGCGCAGCACCGCCCGGTCAGAACCCATGGTTCCGCCGGGATAGATCCGGAACTTCACCCGTCCCGAGGTTCGCTCCTCGACCTCTTCGGCACCCCGGCGCGCCTCGGTGACCCAGGTCGATCCCTCGGGAGCGACGGTCGCGATTTTCAGCTGGACCTGCTGCGCCACGGCCGCGCCGGCCAGCAGCAGATTTGCCATCCCGATCGAAAGAGCGGTCAGTGTCCTCATTTGTCAGTCTCCAAAATAATCCTGCGAGTCCGCCAACAGCCGGCGAGCCTCTTCCTGGGCAATGGAGTTGGACAGAGTGAACCCTGGCTGCTCCGGATCCGCTTCAATCACCTCCCGGCACAATCGGTCGTGCAGCGCCCGGTCGAACGTCAACCGTGCGTACTCGCTCGCCAACAGGGTTTTTGCCATCAGGTTGCGACCGCCGGACAGCTCGATCGCCTTTTCGAAATGGCGCCGCCCGTCCTCGGGATGCCCTCCCATCGCAGCGGGCAACAGGGACTCCAGAGCACCCAGGTAGAGATAAGCGGATCCGTCCCGAAACCCGGGATCGACCTCGATCACCCGTCTCACCAGGGCTTCAACTCTGGCCTTGTCGGCGATGGCAGACCAGTCGTCCCGGTGAGCTCGGATCCAGGTCGTCCACGCAGCAGCCGTCACGAAGGCAGCACCGACCTCCTTCGGCCCGATGGTCTGCACTGCGGCTTCGAATCGCTCATAGGCAGCGGTCCAGGTGTAGCACATGGTTTTTTTGGTGCTGCACAGGCCTCGCCACCCGTAATCGCGGCCCTTGACGGACAACCGCTTCGCCCGTTCGGGATCCTCGACGAATGCGGCTGCATAGCCTGAATAGAGTTCGGCGCCGGCAAGCAGTACATCGCTGCCCTCAGGATCGTCGGCGATCAAACCGTCAATCAGCACCAGGAAGGCCGGAGCGGCCTGGCGAACAGTTTCGGGATCGTTCTGGTTGACCAGCGCCTCAGAGAGGTTGTTGGCCATCCGGCCGGTGGTGGACGACACCACCGCCGAGCATGCACTCAGGGACACCAGGATCCCGAACCCAACCACCAGATGGCAGGTCCGACCCGCACTCCCGCTTGATTCCCGCTTGCCGCTCACGAATTCCCCAACTTTTTGATCTGCAACTGCTTCCAAAAATCGTGGATTCCCGACGCCTCCCAGATCAGCGCCCGCCGAATCCTCCGCGCAATGTACCCCCACCTCCCGACGACCGGACGATTGGCACCGTTCCGGCGGCCGAATCGCCGGTGTTGGTGATGACCGTTCGGCCGTTGGGATCCCGCGTCATCTTGACCGGAGAGATCAGCCTGCCTCCAGACACCCGATACGGCTTGCCGGTATACAACGACATGATCCTCGCCACGTAGTCCCGGGTTTCCCGGTACGGCGGAATGCCCCGGTACTTTTCGACCGCCCCCTCGCCGGCGTTGTAGGCTGCCAGGGCGAGCTGCAGGTTTCCGGAGTACCGATCGATCAGCCGGTCCAGCTCACGCACCCCGCCGCGGACGTTCTGCTCGGGATCGAACGGGTCGTCAACGTCGAGCCGGCTGGCGGTGTCCGGCATCAGTTGCATCAATCCCTGGGCGCCCTTGCGGCTCACCGCTCGAGGGTTGTAGCCGGACTCCACTCGCACCAGGGCGTCCACGAGCCGCGGATCGAGCCCCCGCTCGCTGCTGATCTCCCGCACAAGCTCGCGCAGGTCGAGCTGGTGGTCCACCGCGACTGAAGTAGTCTTCGCCGCAGACGGTGATGCAGCAGCCGCTGTCGCCACAGGCTCGACCGCCGCGATCAGGGCGGCCAGAATGAGTACCGATCGAACACCCATCCCTTGTATTATGACAAATCGTGTCCCGGAGGTGCAGATGACCACCAAAATCACCGACGATCGCTGCCGACCCTTCGTCAAACGGATGGAATCCGCTGGTCTGTCACCCCAGGCGATCGCCACCTTCTGCCACCACCTGCGGACCCTGGCATCCGGAGCCGGCGGCACCCTTGACCGGAATGCCATCCGGCCGATCGCCGAACTGTCGGATTCGGACGCCCTCGCAAACACCGGCCCGGCGGGGCGGTCGGCGCTCCACAGGACGGTTGTCATCAAGCTGAACGGAGGGCTCGGCACTGGCATGGGCCTTGATCGAGCGAGGACCCTCCTCCAGGTTCGCGGCGGATCCAATTTCATCGATCTCATCGCTCGTCAGCTGACCTCGATGCGCCGGCGCTTTCACTGCGACCTTCCGCTGCTCCTCATGAACAGCTTCAAGACAGCTGACGACACCGAGCGGGCCCTGGCGGTCTACCCCGATCTCCCGGTTGCCGGCCTTCCCCTCGGCTTCCTTCAGAACCGCGCGCCAAAGGTCGCCGAGGTTGATCTCCAGCCCGTCAGTTGGCCCGCCGATCCCGAGCTGGAGTGGTGCCCACCAGGCCACGGAGATCTCTACACCGCGCTCGACACTACCGGCGTGCTGACCATGCTCCTCGATCGCGACATCGAGTTCGCATTCGTGTCCAACGCCGACAACCTTGGAGCGGTACTCGACCTGGACATCCTCGGTTACTTGGCTGAGCGCC
This sequence comes from uncultured Holophagae bacterium, assembly GCA_963801995.1. Lineage (GTDB taxonomy): Bacteria > Acidobacteriota > Thermoanaerobaculia > Thermoanaerobaculales > Sulfomarinibacteraceae > FEB-10. The sequence continues at coordinate 120,821 of CAWDGW010000002.1, forward strand.
GGCTTCCATTCCTCATGGAGGCCGCAGACCGGACCGTGGCCGACCGCAAAGGCGGCCACTTGTGTCGGCTCGCCGACGGCCGTCTCGCCCTGCGAGAGTTTGCCCAGTGCCCTTCGGAGGAGGAGGCCGATTTCCAAGACGTGGAGCGCTATCGGTACTTCAACACCAACAACCTCTGGCTGCATCTGCCGTCCCTTCGCGACCTGCTGGATCGCCACTCCGGCGTGATGTCCCTGCCCACCATCATCAACCGAAAAACCGTCGACCCGCGGGACCCGGGTTCGCCGACGGTCTTTCAGCTCGAAACCGCCATGGGGGCCGCGCTCTCCCTTTTCGAGGGGGCCGAGGCGATTCGCGTCCCGCGGAGCCGTTTTTCGCCCGTCAAGAACACCGACGACCTGCTCGGAGTCCGCTCCGACGCCTATCGCCTGACCGATGACGGTTTCATCGTGTTGGACGAGGCCCGCCATGCCCCGCCGGTGGTCTCCCTGGAAGGACGGTACTTCAAGATGATCGACGACTTCGAATCCCGGTTCCCATTTGGTCCGCCCTCGCTGCTGGCCTGCGAATCACTCACCATCGACGGCGACGTCACGTTCGGCCGGGACGTCGTGCTGCGCGGTGAGGTCCGAATCACCACCACCAGCCCCGCCCGTATTGCAGACTGTTCCACCCTCGAGGGCGATGTCGCTCTCTGATCTTCAACGCCGGTCTTGATTGAAGATTGAAGATTGAAGATTCCCCCCTCCCGACCACGGTCCGGAGCGGCAGAGGGGAAAAGGAGCAGAGGAGCAGATAGGACATCGTTTTTCTACCTTCGTCTGCGTGGTTCTTCGGCCAATCCTCACCGCACCGGTCGGGATCGGTTTTCCGAATTCCGAATTCCGAATTCCGAATTCTGCAGTGTGTAGAATACGCCTCACCCGCCGCGAGGAGGTCCCATGGCCGAACGAGCGAAAGTCCCTGCCCGAAAACGCGTATCGAGAGCTGAAGCCAGGTGAGACCTATACACCGGTGATCCCCAACGAACGAGGGACCCTCGAGGTCACCGTGCGGTCGGTGCTGTTCGGGCTGGCCATGGGAATTCTGTTCTCCGCAGCGGCGGCCTATATCGCCCTCAAGCTCGGCCAGGGCATCGAGTCGGCGATTCCCATCTCGATTCTCGCCATCGGGTTTTCGGCTCTGCTGGCGCGCAAGTCCACCCTGCTGGAGAACGTCAACATCCTCGCCATCGGCGCCACATCCGGCATCCTGGTGGGCGGCTCGGTCTTCACCATGCCCGCCATCTTCGTCCTGGGCCTCCAGGATCGTACGTCCTTCTTCCAGATCTTCATCGTGCCCTTCCTCGGCGCCTGCCTCGGTGTGGTCTTCATGATTCCATTCCGCCGTTACTTCGTGGCCGAGATGCACGGCAAGCTCCCCTACCCCGAAGGCACCGCCATCACCGAGATCCTGATGACCGGCGAGCGTGGCGGCCAGCAGGCCAAGGTCCTGGTGTCGGCCATGGGCATCGGCTTCGCCTTCGACTTCGTGGCCCTCACCTTCACCGCCTGGAGAGACGTGTTCACCACGGCACTGGTGAGTGCCCTCGACCCTCTGACCCACAAGGTGAAGGCCATCTTCGCCATCAACACCTCGGCAGCGGTACTCGGCCTCGGCTACATCATCGGCGTCCGCTACGCCTCCATCATCTGTGCCGGGTCGTTCCTCGCCTACTTCGTACTCGTGCCCCTGGTGGCCTGGCTCGGGGCGCTCGTTCCCGGCATCGTGGGCAGCGGCACCGCGCCGATCGCCGAGATGGGTGGCGAGGACATCTTTTTCGAATACGTGCGTTTCATCGGCATCGGCGGCATCTTCATGGCGGGGATCATCTCCATCGTGAAGATGTCGCCGGTCATGGTGCAGGCGCTGGGCAAGGCCTTCACCGAGATCCGCAAGATGGTCACCGGCGGGCTCCACACCGAAGGCAGGAGAACCGATTCTGACATTCCCATGGGGCTGGTGGCAGTCATGACGGCGGCGATAGCCGTGGTGATCTGGCTCTACTTCCGGTTCTCGGTGCTCGCCTCGAACCCCGAAGCGACCAAGATCGCCACCTACGCGCTGATCCTCACGTTGACCGTATCGTTCCTGTTCGCCGCCGTCTCGGCGTGGGCGGTGGCCATGATTTCGGTGACCCCGATCTCGGGCATGACCCTGACCACCCTGATCGTGTCGGCGGTGGTACTGGCCAAGCTCGGCCTGTCCGGACCCGAGGGCATGTTGGCGACTCTGCTGATCGGCGGTGTGGTCTGCACAGCGTTGTCCATGACCGGTTCCCTGGTCACCGAATTCAAGGTGAGCTATTGGCTCGGAGCCACCCCACGAAAGATCCAGTGGTCCAACATCCTGGCCGCCGCGGTCGCCTCCATCACGGTCACCGCCGCCATCATGCTCTTCGCCTCGACCAAGGGTTATGTGGTCACGGCGGCCCATCCCAACCCCATGCCCGCTCCTCAGGCCAACGCCATGGCAGCTGTGATCCAAAGCGTCATGGCCTCAGCAGAGGCACCCTGGCTGCTCTACGGTGTGGGAGCCGCCATCGCCCTCATCGTCGAGATGCTCGGTGTCTCGTCGCTGGCCTTCGCCCTCGGCATGTACCTGCCCATCGAGCTCAACTCGCCGATTCTCTTTGGCGCCCTCGTGGCCGAGTACGTCCGTCGCACGGCGCCCTCAGAGGAGGCCCGCCGGGCGCGAAACAACAGGGGCACCCTGATCGCCTCCGGCCTCATCGCCGGAGGTGCCCTGGCAGGGGTTGCCGACGGTGTCCTGAGCTGGATCGCCGACGCCCGAGGAGCCACTCTCTGGTCCTTTGGTAACCTCGGCAGTTTCGGCAACTGGCTGGGTCTGATCCTGTTCGCCGTCCTCGCCGGCTACGTCATCTGGGACGCCGCGCGCGCACGAGAGGAGGAGGGGGCGGGACCTGAGATCTCCATGTGACGCGGAGCGCACGCGAGTTAAACGTTGAAGGTTAGGTTCATCCGGAATAACGTGTGGTTGGGGTTCCCGCCGTTCCCGTTCCCGTTCCCGAAATTCAGCGGCAGCGACAGCAGTCAGGGGCAGCGACCGGGAACAGCGAGCAGGGACAGTAACCAGTCTTCAGCGGCAGCCATCAGTTGTCTTGGCCGCATTGCACATGGTCACCTCCGGGTCGTTCACGGGGTGAATGGGCATAGCTGGCAAGGGGGCCGGTGTCAAGGGCGCCATGCGGCCGGCCAAGGGCCGGCAAACCCTTGACACCGGCCCCCTCACCAGCATTCGGGTGAGCATGAACGACCCGGAGGTGACCAGTCCTGAGCCGTCACGAACACCAACCTCGCTGCCCACGAGAAAGCCCTCGAAGCAGCAGGCATAGCCATCAAGCTCGTCATGAGGGTTCCCGCCCCTTTGAAACCGATAGCTGATCAGGTGATCCGGTCGGCAAGCTCGGTCCCGGCCAACATCGCTGAAGGCCACGGCCGGTTTGGACGAGACCGGTTGAACCACTGGCGGATCGCCTATGCCTCGGCCAAAGAGGTCGACAGTCACCTGCGACTCCTCGCCGCCGCTGGTGCAGTCAATGGAATCGGGGCAGAGAACGCCCTGGAGACCTTCGACCACGTTCGTGCGATGACGTGGCGCCTGCTCAATCCCATCTGAGCGCGCCCGGTTCTCCGATACTGACGCTGTCAACTGACGCTGCCGCGGGTCCTTGCCGCTGGTTTCTGAAGCTGTCCCTGATTGCTGTCTCCGCGGATGAAGCCGCGGTTCCTCTTCGGGTGGGAGGGGGAATTCTGATTTTTGATTTTTGATTTTCGATTGGTGGTGGGACGGGAGGCGCCGGCACGACGGAGTTGACACGCACCATCCTCGATTGCTAGATTATGCGTCCTGCTGAGCGGGAGTAACTCAGCGGTAGAGTGCAACCTTGCCAAGGTTGACGTCGCGGGTTCAAATCCCGTCTCCCGCTCCAGCTTCCCCCCTCCCCCCCCCCGACCATTTTGAATTGCGAATTTCGGATTCGAATTTGGATAATCGATCGTCTCAGCTCGATGGCCTTCACGAGATATGCTATGTTCTTACTGAAAAAATTCCGACAAACTCGAGGGGATGGCACGACATGAAATTTCACGCTGCGTTGCTGTCGTTTGCGCTGGTTGCTCTGCTGGTCGGCCCGGCCATGGCTCAAGTTTGTCCGGATCTCAGCGGACAGTGGCCTCACGACACAGCCAGCTTCGTGACCCAGGCTGGGTCCCACGCCTTCCTGGGCCACGAATCGCTGTTCATGGTGGCCGATGTCTCGGACCCGACCGCCCCGGAGGTGGTGGGGAGCCTTGGGATGGACTACGGAATCGGCGGCCTGGACGCGGCCAACGGTTTCGTCTTCGTAGCCGCCGCCAGGCTCGAGGTGGTGGACGTCGGCAACCCGGCCCTGCCAGACATCGAGGGGACCCTTGACATCCTGGGAGCCACCGACGTCATAGTATCCGGCCAGTACGCCTACGTGGCGGATCGCTTCCCAGTTTATGGGCTGAATGTGGTCGACGTGAGCGATCCATCCGCTCCGGCAAGCGTAGGAACCGTTCAGCTGTTCTTTGGCAGCGAAGGGGGTTCGTCACTGGCCGTCTCCGGCCAGTACGTTTTCCTCACGTGGCAAGACTCCTTCGGACCGGTTCCCGGCGGGGTGAAGGTGATCGATGTGAGCGACCCAGCGGTACCCTTTGAAGCGGGTTCGTTGAATTTTCCTGAAAGCGCCGGCGGAATCGCGGTCTCCCGGGGATACGCCTATATCGGAAACGGCACCCTCGGTCTGCGAGTGGTTGACGTGTCCGACCCGACGAACCCGGTGGACCTCGGGGTCGTGGACACTCCCATAACCGCTGACGCCGTTTCGGTGTTCGGAAGGTTCGCGTGGGTGGCGGACTGGGGCAGCCTGCTCGTGATGGACCTCGCCAACCCAGAACTGCCGGTCGAAGTGGGCTTCTATGATCCGTCCGAGTTCGTCACCGACGTGTTCTTTGGAGTCGAGCACGCCTACGCGGCAAACCGGGAGGACGGCCTACTGGTCTTCGACAGGTGCACCCTGCCGGTCTTCTCGGACGGATTCGAAACCGGTGACACCACCGAGTGGTCGACGACCGTGCCGTAGAGGGCCAAGCAGCAGAAAGCACCACTCCAGTTGCCCTTTCGTGGATCAGGACACGAAGAGCTTGTCGGTGGCGAACTCGGGGTCGCAGGTGAGATTGACCCCAAGCCTTCGGAGCCCGCGTTCATCCCCAGGTGTGGGCAGGTGGGTCAAGTGCACTTCGCACCCACGCAGCCGAGGCAGTTGTTGCATGGCTTCGTACGCCGTGGGGTTGGTGGTGGAGCTGATGCTCAGAGCGAGCAGAGTGTCCTCCAGGTTCAGGCTGATGGACTGAAGCCCGAGCACGTGCTCGCGGAGGTTGCCGATGGACTCGACAACCATCGGGCTGATCAAATCCAGATGGGACGGCACACCGGCCAGCTCTTTGATGGCGTTGAGCACGAGCGACGCCGCGGAGTGCATCAGCGGCGAATTGTGGCCCGTCACCACCCTGCCGTTCGGCAACTCGACCGCCGATCCGCTGAACACGCCCCGGTGTCCCGTGCCCCCGTTTCGTTGGGCCACGATCGCCGCTTCGCGGGCCGGCACCACCACGCTGCGGTCCTCGGGCCGTATCTCGAACTCCTCCATCAGCGTCTCGATCCTGTGCACGGCGTCCACACCCTCGAGGCCCAGGGCTTCGTTGCAGGCGTACCTGAAGTACCGACGAACGATCTCGGCCTTGGCAGCCGCCTGCGCACCGGCATCGTCGACGATGGCAGAACCCGCACGGTTGACTCCCATGTCGGTGGGTGACTGGTACATCGACTCGCCGGTGATCTTCACCAGAATTCTCTTGAGTAAGGGGAATGCCTCGATGTCGCGGTTGTAGTTCACGGCTCGCTGGTCGTACGCCTCGAGATGGAAGGGGTCGATCATGTTGACATCGCGCAGCTCGGCAGTGGCAGCCTCGTACGCCGCGTTGACCGGGTGGCGCAGCGGCAGGTTCCAGATCGGAAAGGTCTCGAACTTGGCGTAACCCGCACGAACGCCGCGCTGGTGTTCGTGGTACACCTGACTGAGGCAGGTGCCCATTTTGCCGCTATTCGGCCCTGGCGCGTTCACCACCACCAACGACGCGTCGGTTTCGATGAATGGGTTGGAGCCGTAACCGACATCCGACACCACCCTTTCGATGTCGGTCGGGTAGCCCGGGATTGCGCGGTGGATGTAGACCTCGATGTCGCGACGCCGCAGCTTGCTGACGAAGGCGTCGGCAGAGGGCTGACCGTCGAATCGCGTGACCACCACCGCCCTCACCTTGAGTCCATGGTCGCGCAGGTCGTCGATCAGCTTCGTGGTGTCCGCGTCGTAGGTGATGCCGAAGTCGCCGCGGACCTTGCGCCGCTCGATATCTCCGGCGTACACGCACAGGATGATCTCGGTCTGCTCGGAGAGCTGCTGGAGCAACCGCATCTTGATATTGGGGTCGAAGCCTGGAAGCACCCGAGCGGCGTGGAAGTCATAGAGCAGCTTGCCGCCAAACTCGAGGTACAGCTTCCCGCCCACAGTGCGCATCCTCTCCAGGATTGCCTCGGTCTGCTCGGCGAGGTAACGATCGTTGTCGAACATCACACGGTGCGATCGGTCGTCGGTCACCAGCGCCCCCACGTTGCGTCTCAGTTCACGAACGAAAAAGAGAATAGCAGCACCGCGCATTCAGTTTCGGAAGAGGAAAAATTCAAGACCGAGAACCGGTGCAGCGGAGGTACCCTGAAGGTCGGGGGAAGCCATGGATCGAACCGTATTCGGCATCGGATCACTGTTGGCAGGGCTCGGTGTCGTGCTCGGAGCCTTCGGTGCCCACGCTTTGAAGGCGACAATCTCCGCAAATCTGTTGGAGGTCTTCGAGACCGGGGTTCGCTACCAGATGTACCACGCACTGGGTCTGATGGCGCTGGCCTGGGCGATTAGCCGGTGGCCTGAACGCGGGTTGAGCAGCGCCGCTTGGTTGATGTTGGCCGGCACCGTGGTTTTTTCAGGAAGCCTGGTCTTGCTCTCCGTGACAGGTGCCCGATGGTTGGGGGCGATCACCCCGATCGGCGGCGTCCTCTTGATCGCGGGTTGGATGCTCACCACCTGGCGTCTGCTCGCTCCGAGCCGAAATTGACCTCTCAGAAATGACCCCGCAGCGGGCAGTATCGCGCCCGAAACCTCGCTCTACGACCTACACCCTACTGCCTACTTCCCACTGCCTGGTGTCAGATCGACCCGCGGGTCACCGCCGTCGGTCCTTCGAGGACACCGAAGTCGGTGGACGTGATGTTCTTGAGGTTCGGGTGGGTCGCCACGGTGTTGAAGAGTTCGGATTGCTGGTAATCCATCAGCGCCTGGCGGTCCTGCCACACGTACACCCCGCCATAGGTGCCGGTCTCCGAGTTCGCCAACCAGGTCTTACGAAGCAAGCCCGGCACCTCGGCGAAGGCTGGGGCGATGCTCATGGCGAGATCGGCGTAATCTTCCTCGCTGACGCCCTCGAGTTGGAAGTTGACGACGAGGATGTGCATTTTCCACCTCCTTAGTGGGTCCAATTCGGATGTGAGTCCGTGGTTCACCCTTCAATGTAATGCTCCATCGAGCAAGTGTCCACCGCCAGGGACCGAACGTCATGCTCTGTTGAATGGGGAACGATCCTTCATTCTGGAGGCATCAGGCAGCAGAAGGAAGCGCCTCCGTCAGCTCGGCGATGGTTCGGTGTGCCTCCCGCTGTCTGAAAACACCCGGCCTGGGCCGGGCGCTGGGGATCGCATAAAATGGAGCCAACGGTCGGATTTGAACCGACGACCTAGGCATTACGAATGCCTTGCTCTACCCCTGAGCTACGTTGGCACGGCGCGCAATTTACCATTCGGAAGTGGGAGAGACAAGTTTTCCGCCTCGGCTTGGCCGATTGCGAATTGCGAATTGCGAATTGCGAATTGTCGGCGTCCGTGGTCGCAGAGGCCGGCAGAATGGTTGGGTTGAGAGTTTAAAGTCAAAGGTCAAAAGTTGAAGGTTCCGGTTGGCTTTTCAACTTTTGACGTTTGGCTCATTCTCGTGAACGACCCGGAGGGGACCATGCAGCCGCCATACACCTGATCGCTGCCGCTGTTTCCTGCCCCTGCCGCCGATTCCTGACGCTGCCCCTGAATCCTGCCGCTGCCGCTGGGTGCGGGAACGGGGACGGGAACGGGAACGGAGACACCCGACATCACGCCTTCCCGGATGAGCCGGTTTTCGAATGGGAGGGTGGGCGGGAGCTCAATCCTCGGCGCGGCGAAGAGTGATCAAATAGATCTCGGAGGGTGCGAAAAACCGCATCGGCGGCCCCCACTGGCCCGAACCGCGGCTGACGATCTGGGTCATCTCGCCAACCTGGTACCGGCCCGCATAGTGGGGGTAGGCCTTCTTGACCGCGAAGTGGAAGGGCCACAACTGGCCGCCATGGGTGTGACCGTTGAGCATCAGGTCGACGCCGGCGTCGGCGGCTCGCCGCTCCTGCTCGGGGGCGTGCTGGAGCAGGACCACGGCAGCCTCACCCCCCACTCCGACAAGGGCGCCATCGAGGTCGGCCTCGGGCTGCCCGGTCTGCGCCGAACCGCGGGCATCGGGAATCCCGGCCACGAACAGGCCCGGCACCACCTCCACCGCCCGGTTGTCGAGCACCGTAAAGCCCGCTTCGGCGAGCAGTCGTCGCGACCGGTCCCGACCGGCGTAATACTCGTGGTTGCCGAGCACTGCGAAGACCCCCCTCGGCGCCGACAGGGTTGCCAGCTGGGGCAGCATTTCCTCCACCACTCCGGGATCGCCGTCCACCAGATCACCGGTGATGGCGATGATGTCGGCCTCGAGACCGTCAGTCCGCTGGATCAACCTGGCGAGGAACTTCGGTCCCAGGATGGTCCCCAGGTGGACGTCGGTGAGGTGGGCGATGGTGAGACCCTCCGCCGCTGCTGAGAGACCCTCCACCGGGACCTCGAGCCGGACGATTCGCGGACCGAGGCGAGCGCTGACAAACGCCACCACGGCGGCCACAAGGGTCAGAGCGACGGCGGCAGTGCGAAGACTCACCACCCAGGGACGCAACACGGTGCCACCCAGAGTGGCAACGTCGACGATCACCAGCGATGCGAGCAGCAGGAAGATGGTCCCCATCCACACCGCGCCCGTGTACTCGAATGCCCGGCCAATGACGTGCCACCCAGTGCCATAGAGAATTCTGCCCAGTGGGTAGCTGAGGAATCCCAAAAACAATCCAGCGAGGAGCAATCGCCGGCCGACCGGGGCCGCGAAAACGGGCACCGACCACAGCCGCCACCCCACATAGAGGTGTTGGCCCAGCCAGATCGACAGGACGATGGTGAGAAACAGGGCGAAGCGCATGGGCGAACTCATCCTATACGGAACGGGCCGCCGCGGTCACTTATTGCCCACGTCGAACGGAATTGCCGGCCAGGTTCGCCAGCTGAGCAGTTGAGCAGTTGCCCCCGCGAGTCTGGTCAGGCGAGACTGGGTGCTGATCCGGATGACGGTTTTCCGAATTCCGAATTCCGAATTCGCCCTACTGCCCACTCCGCCGGCCGTACGTCTCGATCATCTCCGCGAGTTGCCGTTGAATATCCCGAGCGAGCATCCACGGCATGATCCGAAACGCCCAATTCCCCTCGGCCACCGCCGGGGTGTTCATCCGGCAGTCGGAACCGAGACCGGCAAGGTCGTGGTGTGGAACGACAGCGAGTTGGGCGACCGAGGCCATGGCCAGGCGGATGAAGTCCCAGTGCACTTCGCTGCCGTCGCTGCCGCAGTAACTGCGCACGAATCTCCGCTCGTCCTCGTCGGCGTCCTCCATGTACCACCCCACCGTGGTGTTGTTGTCGTGGGTCCCGGAGTAGACAACCAGATCCCGATCGAGCAGATAGGGCAGAAACAGCGAGCGTTCTCGGGGGTTGAAGGCGAATTGGAGGATCGCCATTCCGGGCATCCCAAGTCCCTTTCGAAGTTCCACAACGTCCGACGTGATCTCACCCAGATCCTCGGCCACCAGTGGCAGTTCGCCGAGCGCCTCGGAAACCGCGTCGAACAAAGCCCGGCCCGGTCCTGGGACCCAGCGACCATGGGTCGCCACCTCGTGGTCTGCTGGAACCTCCCAGTGCGCAGCGAAGCCGCGGAAATGGTCGATCCGCACCGCGTCGGCCATCTCCAACTCGTGGCGCAACCTCGAGATCCACCAGCCGTACCCATCGTCAGCCATGCGGCGCCAGTCATAAAGCGGGTTGCCCCACAGCTGACCTGTGCTCGAGAAGTAGTCCGGGGGAGCTCCGCCCACGACGGTTGGATGCCGTTCGTCGTCGAGCAGGAAGAGCTCGGGATGGGCCCAAACATCTGCCGAATCGAGGGCCACAAAGATCGGCACGTCGCCGAGAATCGAGAGCCCGTTTCGACCCGCGGCCTCGCGGACCTCCGCCCACTGGCGGAAAAACAGGAACTGGCTGAACTCCACCAGCTCCACCTCGTCGCGATGATCGGCGGACCAGCTCTCCAGCGTGTGGGAATCTCGAAAGGCGAGCGGCCGCTGCCAGTCGTACCAGGGCGCTCCGCCATGGGCCCTCTTGAGAGCTTCGAAGAGGGCGAAATCGCCCAGCCAATGACCGTGAGCCGCCCTGAAGGCGGCCAGGTCCTGCAAGAGGTCCATCCGGCGCTGACCAAGATGTCGGGCGAAAGCCACACGCAGGATATCCCGCTTCCAATCCTCCACAGCTGGGTAGTCCACCCACTCGGCGGGAAATCGAGGCATCCCGATCAGGTCGTCGGCGGTGAGCAATCCGTCCTCCACGAGCCGTTGGGGACTGATCAGCAGTTCGTTGCCCGCAAAGGTCGAGGTGGCCGAATAGGGCGAGTTTCCGGGGCCCGCCGGGTGGAGCGGCAGAACCTGCCACCACCCCACACCAGCCTCCGCCAGCCATCTCAGATAGTCGATGGTGGCTGGCCCGAAGTCACCAATCCCAAAACGAGAGGGTAAGGAGGTCGGGTGCAGGAGCACCCCGGCAGAACGATCGGCAAGATGCGGCATGGCTGCCATGTTAGCCCATTCTAGGTGTGTGCTATTTTTCGATGTCTTGGAGGGCCTTGAATGCTGCCGCCTGTTCATTTGAAACAACCCACACCGGAAGATTTTCGCGACCGGTTTCTTCACTACCTGCGGTACTCCTGCGGCATGGAATTGCGCCACGCACGCGCCGCCGATCACCTCGCGGCTGTAGAGTTGGCCGTTCGCGAGTCGTTGATCGACCGCGCCATCCTGACCCGCCGAACCTACGACCAGGTCATGCCCAAAATGGTCAACTACCTGTCGGTGGAGTACCTGCTCGGCCGGCTCCTGCGCAACAACCTGCTCGCCACCGGACTCATGGGCACGGCTCGGGAAGCCATGCAGATGCTCGGCCTCAACTTGGACACAATCGTCGAGGAGGAACCGGATCCCGGTTTGGGAAACGGCGGATTGGGACGGCTGGCAGCCTGCTTCCTGGATTCGCTGGCCACCCTGGACTACCCGGCCTTTGGCTACGGCCTCCACTATGACTACGGCATGTTCCGGCAGGATTTCGAGAATGGCTGGCAGGTGGAGCTGGCCGACACCTGGCTCGAGGAGGGCAACCCGTGGGCAGTTGAACGCGCCGACCGCGCGGTGCCGGTGATGATCGGTGGCCAGATCGACTGGGATCAGACAGCGGAGGGCAAGCACCAACCCCAGTGGCGGGGGTGGCGGACCTTCTACGGCGTGCCCAACGACATCTTGGTGGCGGGCTACGACACCCTGACCGTATCGACCCTTCGTCTCTGGCAGGCCGAGGCGTCGTCGGAGTTCGACTTCCAGATCTTCTCCCAAGGCGACTTCACCACCGCGGTGGTCGAGCGGGAGCGCGTCGAGACCATCACCCGCGTCCTGTACCCGGCGGACCACATCGAGGCCGGGCGAACCCTACGACTCCTCCAGGAGTACTTCCTGGTGGCCTGCTCGGTGCGCGACGTCGTCAACCGTTTCCGGCTGCGCCACGGCGAGGCGTGGGACCTCTTCCCGGATCGGATGGCCTTCCAGCTCAACGACACCCACCCGGCCCTGACCGTGGCCGAGCTGATGCGGTTCTTCGTCGACGAGGCCGGAGTCAAGTGGAACACGGCGTGGGAGCTCACCCGCTCGAGCTGCGGCTACACCAACCACACCCTGCTGCCCGAGGCCCTCGAGAGCTGGCCGGTGGCCGCCATGGAGTCCATGATCCCCCGCCACGTCCAGATCATCTACGAGATCAACCGCCGCTTCATGGAGTCGGTCGACACACGCGTCAGCGCCGATCCCAACCGGATCCGCCGCATGTCCATCCTCCACGAGGAGGGCGAAAAGCGATTCCGCATGGCGAACCTCGCCATCGTGGGCAGTCACCGCATCAACGGGGTCGCCAAGCTCCACACCGAGCTCCTGCGCACCCGCCTGGCACGGGATTTTGCCGAGATGTGGCCGGACCGGTTCGTGGCGATCACCAACGGCATCACCCCTCGGCGCTGGCTCCTGGCCTGCAACCCGCGGCTCGCGGATGCGATCACGAACCGCATCGGTGACGGCTGGCCGACCGACCTCGACCGGCTGGCCGAGCTGAAGCCCCTCGCCGATGACGAGGGCTTCCAGGACGAAGTCTGGTCCATCAAGCAGGCCAACAAGGAGCACCTGGCGGCGCAGCTTCATCAGCTCACGGGCGTCTCCCTCGACCCGGGCTCGCTGTTCGACGTCCAGATCAAGCGGCTGCACGAGTACAAGCGACAGCTGCTCAACATCATGCACGTGATCTGGCTGTACCAACGGATCAAACGCGACCCGGGCCAAGAGATCCAGGCCCGAAGCTTCATCTTCGGCGCCAAGGCGCCACCCTCCTACCACATGGCGAAGCTCATCATCCGGCTGATCAACGGGGTCGCCGATGTCATCAATCGAGACCCCGACGTCGGCGGGCGGTTGAGGATCGTGTTTCCTCCTGATTACCGGGTGACTCTCGCGGAAAAGATCATCCCCGCCGCCGACCTCTCCGAGCAGATTTCCACCGCTGGCATGGAGGCGTCCGGGACCGGAAACATGAAGCTCGCCCTCAACGGTGCCCTCACCGTCGGCACCCTCGATGGCGCCAACATCGAGATCCGGGAGGCCGTCGGCGAGGACAACTTCTTCATTTTCGGGCTCACCGCCGATGAGGTCGAGACTTTGCAGACCACGGGCTCCTACAAACCGTGGAAGGCCTACCGCTCCGATCCCGAGCTCGCCGAGGTGATCGACGCGATCCGTGACGGCACCTTCGTGCAGGGCGACGAAATGGTGCTGCGCGACATCTGGTCCGCCCTGATGGAGCACGGCGACCGCTACATGCACCTCGCCGACTTCCGGTCCTACGTCCGGGCGCAGGAGCGCGCCGCCGCGCTGTACGCCGACCGCCGCGCCTGGACCGCCGCCGCGATTCGGAACATCGCCGCCATGGGGTATTTCTCCTCCGATCGATCGATCACCGAGTATGCGAAGCAGATCTGGAACCTCGACCCCGTTTCAGTCGTCGATAATTCAGAGGGCGGTACGTAACCCCCAGCCTTCCCCCTGATTGCGAATTGCGAATTGCGAATTGTCGCCTGCCGAGATCGTCAGGGTCCTTCCAGCACTGACGATCTCGGACGCCGTGAATTCGTAATCCGTAATTCGTAATTCGCGAATGGCTGGGAGGGGGGGCTAGTCGACGCGGAGAGAACGGGCGGCGAGGCCGGCGAAAAGGGCGGCGAAGCCCAGAAGGACACCGACCTCTGGAAGCACATCCGGGAATCCGCGGCCGAAGGAAATCACCTGGTGGAGGGCCTTCATCGCCCAGCCAGTCGGGAAGATCAGCGCCACGTTTTGCAGTGTTGGTGACACGAATTCGATCGGCCACATGCAGCCGCCGAAGGCGCCCATGACCATCGTGAGGAGAACGCCGATGTCTGCGGCGCGACTGGGATCCCGAAACCAGCCGCCCACCATGACCCCAAGCGGGGCGACGCAGAGTGCGTAACACAGTAATACGACGTACGCCGCCGCCACGTGGTCACCGATGTAAATCCCGAGAGTCCGATGGGCCATCACGGCGGCCACGATGAGCACCGTGATCTGCACGACCGCGATGACGACCCGGCCGCCGATCTTGCCCAGAATGATCTCGGCCCTGGACACCGGTGTGGTCACCAACCGTCGCAACCGCCCACCGGTTCTCTCCTCTGCAATGGACGCTGCACCGAAGGTCAGGGCCACCAGCAACACGAAGAACACGGTGTTGCCGGGGATCGACTGAGCGAAACCGCTGGGTCGCGTCCGGGACTCGCCCGCAAACCGACTGTACACCGTGATCAGATCGTCGCCTCCCGCCGCCGCCGCAAAAGAGGATTCGTCCAACATCGGTCCTTCTTCACCCGCGGCCACGGCGACACGGCCGATCAGACGGCTGATGGAGGAGACAACCCTCGCCTGGGCCACCAGCGCTGCTTCCCGGCTCGTGTCCGGGTCCTTCTCAAGCCGGAGAGTGACGTGCTCGCCGGCGGAGACGGAGCCGGTGAAGCCCCCGGGGATCACCAGAGTCCGGATCTTGTCAGGGCTGTTCAGCGCCTCCTCGGGGCTCAGCTCAACGAGCTCGAGTCGATCGCAGTGCAGGTGTTCGATCAGAGCGCGGGCCAGGTACCCCTGGTCGTGATCGACCACCGTGAGTCGAACCTTCGCGTCGACGGGCTTGCCCCGCTCGCCGCCTCCCATCACCAGCCCGAAGAAGGTGATGAACACAACGGGCAGGAAAAACATCCACATCACCGCGGCGCGGTCCCTGAGGACCAACCTGAGATCTTGGAGGGCGATGGTGAGAATATGGCGCATCACACAACCCCTCGGACGATCTTGCGCCGCAGAATGAGGGCACCGAATCCGAGGAATGTGAGCCCACACGCCGCCAGCACCACCAGGTTCAGGGCGATGTCCGCCAGTCCGCCTCCCCGCTGGATGAGTTCATTGAACCCGTCCACCGCCCAAAAGGTGAGGGTCGTCCGGCTCAACGGCAACAAGAAGGAGGGAATCCCGTCCAGTGGCACGAAAGCCCCACCGAGCATGGACCACACGATGATGATGATGGTTGTCAGGGCGTCCCCCTGTCGCTCGCTGCCCACCAGGCTCATGATCAGGATCATCGTGCCACCGGCGGCCAACGAGGTGGCCAGCATCAGAACCAACACGGCGGTCGGCGGCCCCCACGACACCCCGAATGCGAGTCCCACGGCCACCAGGATGGTGAAGCCGAGGGCGGTAACGACAAACGTCGACAGACATTTCCCCGCCAGGTACTGGCCCACCGTGATGGGTGCGGTCAGGAGGTGACGGAGCAGGCCGCTCTCGCGTTCGAGCAGGATGTCCCGGCTGGCCGACCGGGCCATGAAGAGGATTCCGAAGATCGTCATCCCAGGCAGGATCACCGCCAATATGCTGAACTCGGCATCGTCCTCGGCGGTAAGGGTCAGCGTCTCCAATTCGATGATCGGTGGAAACACGAAGGTCTTCAGACCCCTCAGTTTCTGATTCACCGCCACGCTGAGCGTCCCGATCTGAAGGTCGGTCGGCACACCCTTTTTGGTCATGAAGCCGTGGATTGCGGCGAGTTCCGGGCCGAACACCACCGACGCCTGCGACAACACCGCTGCCCCCACACCCACCCCCTCCTCCACCAACTGCGGCAGGAAGCGTTGTGCTGGATTCTTGACGACCTCAAGGGTCACCGGCGAGCCGGCCAGGAAGTCCGCCGTGAAGCCGGCCGGGATGTGCAGCAGGGCGTTGGCCTCGCCGTCCTCCATCATCCGGTAGCCCTCCTCACCCACCGGCACCAGCTCCAGCCTTTCGTCCCACTTCGAATCTGATGCCCCGCCCTGGAGGAACCGGGACAGCAGGCTGTCGTCCTCGTCGTGAACCAGGACCCTGAGGGTGATCGCGTCCCCGCCGCCACCGCCGAACACCAGGGAGAATATGCCCGCCATTGTCAGTGGGATCGCGAACATGAGGGCGGTGGCCACCGGGTTGCGAGCGAACCGCGTGAGATCTCGGCGAACGATGTCAAGCACTGCCATCAGTCCCGGAGCTCCCGTCCGGTGAGCCGAATGAAGACGCTCTGAAGGCTGGGCGGTTGGATGGACACGTCCTCCACACCCAGTTGGCCATCCAGGAGCATGGGAAGAACAGCGGTCAGACCGGCTCCGCCGGACAGCACCGACATTACGGCCCGGCCGTCCTCCACCGCGTGGACCTTGATTCCCGGTATGCTCCCCAGACACTCCCGGCCAGCCGCCTCGTCAAAGGCACCGGTCAATCTCACCACCTCGCCTTCGCCGGTGAGCCGGGTCAGCTCTTCGAGGGTCCCTTCGGTGAGGATCCTGCCGTGGTCGATGATGGCGATCCGGTCACAGAGTTCCTCGGCTTCGTCCATGTAGTGGGTCGTGTAGAGGACCGTGGTTCCCGCCGACGCCACCTCTCGAATCACTTCCAAAATATTGAGTCTCGCCTGGGGATCGATCCCGACGGTGGGCTCATCGAGGAGTAGGAATTTGGGTCGATGGAGCAGGCCCATGCACAGATTGAGGCGCCGTTTCATACCGCCAGAAAACTGTTTGACCTTGTCCCCGGCACGTTCGGCGAGACCCATTCGACTGAGGGTCTCGTCGACCCGGTTCTTCAGCTCGCGCCCCCTGACGCCGTACAGCGATCCCCAGAAGTTGAGGTTGTCACGGGCCGTGAGTTCCTCGTAGACCACGATCTCCTGGGGCACCACCCCGAGTTCTTGTTTGACCTCCCTCGGTTCGATCCAAATGTCCCGATCGCTCACCCTCACCCGGCCGCCGTCTGGGCGCAAGACACCGCAGATCATGTTGATCGTGGTGGTTTTGCCCGCGCCGTTCGGACCCAGCAGACCGAATATCTCGCCGTCCCGAACCTCGAAGGAAACGTCGTCCACCGCCTTCAGCGAGCCAAAGCTCTTGCCCAGATGTTCCACCTTGATCACTCAAACCTCCAGCGGAGTGCGGTCACCGTGTGTCAAATCCCCAACCGGCGCGGTTTCATTGGTTGGCCGCTTCGACGTAGAGAGCCGCTGCGCCCAGCACCGCGGCGTGGTCCAGTTCGCTCGGGGCGATCACCAGCCGTTCCACGACGTGGGAGTAGTCGAAGCCGGCCAGACCATTCCACAGAGACTCCTGGAAGAGATCGAAGGCCGCGCTGATCGATCCACCCATGATGATCGCTTGCGGATCGTAGGCGTAGAGGGCCACGGTCACTGCAAACGAAAGCTCCTCGCCGAAACGTTGAAAGAGGCCCACGGATTCTGGATCTCCCTCCCTGGCCCGAGCGTAGACCGCACCACCGTCCATCCCGGCCTCCCGCTGAAAGAACCGCCCGGAACAGAAATCCTCAATCGTCAGTCCTTTGTGAGGGATGCTGCCGATTTCGCCGGCGCAGCAGTTTCCGCCACAGTACAGCCGTCCGCCGATGATCACACCTGTACCCATGCCGGTCCCGAGAGTGATTCCCACCAGATTCTGATAGCCGCGACCCAGCCCAAACACGTGTTCTCCGACAGCATATGCGTTGGCGTCGTTGTTCACTGCCACTGGGATTCCATAGCGTTCTTCAAGGCGGGCTTTCAACGGGACTCTCTTCCACGATGGGATGTTTTCCACGTCGTAAACCAGTCCGGTATCCACATCGACGATGCTGGGCACGCCGACGCCGATCCCCTCCACCTGATCGGAAAAGACCTCATCGATCGACTGCATGATCTCACCGAGCACCACGGCCTCGGACTTGGCGGCCGAGATTCGCCGGCTGTGGGCCGTTTGGATCTGACTGCCCGCGACAATACCTACCGACACCTTGGTGCCGCCCAGATCGACGCCGATGATCATGTCGTTCGCCATTGGGTCACAGTCTAAGGTCGAAAGTCGAAAGTCGAAAGTCGGAAATCCCCACCCAACCTATTGCGTCTCATCGCCGACAATTCGCACGTATTCGCAATTCGCAATAAAATAGGTGGTGGAAGGGCGGAAAGCTATCCTATCCCGGTGACGTCCTACCCACGCATCACCATGCCGGCTCAGCCAATGACGGTCCCGGCCGTCTCGGTCCTTCTGCCCGTTCGTAACGCCGCCCCGTATCTTTCGGGATGTTTGGAGAGTCTCGGTCGCCAAACACTTTCGAATTTCGAGGTTGTGGCAGTGGACGACGGATCCACCGACGGGTCGGGGGAGTTGCTGGAAGACTGGGCCTCGATGGATGGCAGGTTGCGGGTCCTGCGCGAACCGGCCTGCGGTCTGGTGGCAACCCTGAATCTCGGGCTCGCGGCCTGTCGGGCACCGCTGGTGGCCCGGATGGACGCTGACGACGTGAGCCATCCTCGCCGATTGGAAATTCAAACCGCCTTTCTCGACGATCATCCGATGGTGGGTGTGGTGTCGTGCCGGGTGACCCACTACCCCCGTCGCGGGGTCGGCGAGGGTTTCCGGATCTACGAGCAGTGGCTCAACTCGCTACTCGCTCACGACGAGATGTTCCGCGAAAGATTCGTGGAATCGCCCGTGGCCCACCCCTCTGTGATGGTGCGGCGAGACATCTTGTCTTCGGCCGGCGGTTACCGAGACCTTGGATGGCCAGAGGATTACGATCTTTGGCTACGGCTTTTCGCAGCGGGCGTTCACTTCGCCAAACTCGATCACGGTCTTTTCTTTTGGCGGGAGCATCCTGGCCGGCTCAGCAGAGTGCACCGCCGCTATTCCACCGAGGCATTCCTGCGATGCAAAGCTCACTTCCTGGCACGGGGGCCCCTATCCAACGGCCGCCGCGCGGTTGTTTGGGGCGCCGGTCCCACCGGCCGTCGTCTTGCCCGCCATCTCATCGAGAACGGTTCGGAGATCGAGGCATTCGTTGACATCGATCCTGCCAAGATCGGCCGCACCGCAAGAGGCCGTCCTGTTGTCGACCCCGACCGTCTGGCGGGTCTCATTGGGGATGACACGGTATTCCTGGCCGCTGTGGCCTCCCGCGGTGCACGCCGGATCATTCGCGGGCGGTTGGACGGACTCGGTCTTCGAGAGGGTTCGGACTACTGGTGCGTTGCCTGATCGCTGAAGCAGCCCAACGTCGAAAGTCGCCCATCCGCCCACCCATAGCGAATTGCGGATTACGAATTGTCGGCGACGATACGCAATAGGTTGGGCGGGGATTTTCAATTTTTGATTTTCGATTTTCGATGATTCCCCGAGAGACCTCGGAGTATGCGCTTGACGAGCCCCGGTCCTTCATAGATCAAACCAGTGTAAACCTGAACCAAGGTCGCACCGGCATCGATCTTTGCCGTCGCATCTTCCGGGCCCATGATGCCGCCCACGCCGACGATCGGCAGGGCGTCCTGCAGCAGCTCGGAAACCCGAGCAATGACTTCGGTGCTCTTGGCAGTGAGCGCGGCGCCGCTCAGCCCGCCCTCCTCCCCGGCCAAGGGGTGGTCGAGCCCTTCGCGAGAAACGGTGGTGTTGGTGGCGATGACACCGTCGAGCCCGGAGTCGACGATGGCGGCCACCGCACCACGGAGCTGTTGGTCGCTGAGGTCCGGGGCCAGCTTGACGAGCACCGGGACTGCCCTGCCAAGTTGATCCGCAAGTTCGGTTCGACGGGACGCGATGTCTCCGAGCAGATCCGTCAGAAACGCCGGTTCCTGGAGTCGCCGCAGTCCGGGAGTGTTGGGCGACGAGATATTGATCGCGAGGTAGTCGGCGAGCGGTGCGAAGACATCCATCAGCCGCTGGTAATCGGAGGCCGCCTCCTCGAGCGGGGTGGTCTTTTGCTTGCCGATGTTGACGCCGACCACCGGACCACCGGGCGGACGGCCTGCCAGTCGGTCGGCTACGAAGTCGGCGCCCTGACCAGGAAATCCCATCCGATTGATCACCGAGCGTTGAGGCACGAGCCGGAACACTCTGGGCTTCGGATTGCCGGGCTGGGGCTCGGGGGTCACCGTTCCCACCTCGATGTGACCGAATCCCAGGGCAGCCAGACCGCGCCAGGCCTCGCCGTCCTTGTCGTAGCCGGCTGCCAGGCCCACCCGATTGGGGAAGGTCAGACCGAAGACCTCGACCGGCTCGGCATCAGGCATCGAAAACACCGAGGACACCGCCCGGCGAAGGGCCGGCGTGGCACCAACCCGGGCCATTGTCCGAACCGACAGCCCGTGGGCAGTCTCTGGGTCCAGTCGAAAGAGCAGCTTGCGGGACAAGGGGTAGAGCATGTTCACCACCTGCGTTCGCGCAACAGGTTAACGGTATCAGAGGCAAACGTGAACGGTCGAGTTCGCCCGCATGAGTCAACGGACAAGGGTTCAAAGTTGGGTTCATCCGGAATTCCGTGAGGTGGTGGAGGACAGCGACCAGGGGCAGCGTCAGCTGACAGCGACAGGGGCCGGTGACGGCGACAGATGACAGCGACAGCGTCAGAACGGGATGTCGTGTGAGAGCTAGGCATGGGATTGAGCAGTCGCCAGGTCATGGCACGCACCTCATCGAAGCCCTGCAGGGCTTTCTCCGCCCCGTTTCCATTGACGACACTGGCAGCAGCAAGCAGTCTCAGGTGGCTGTCGACCTCCTTGGCCGAGCCATAGGCGATCCGCCAGTGGTGCTGGCGATCTCTCCCGGATCGGCCGTGCCCTTCCGCTAAGTTAGCCGGGACCGAGCTGGCCGACCGGATCAGCTGATCGGCGATGGACTTGAGCGGGGCTGGGACTCGTGAGACAAGCTTGATGGCGATTCCGGCTGCCTCGAGGGCCTTGGTGTAGGCGACAAGATCGGTGTTGCTGACGGCTTTGGACATGGTCACCTCCGGGTCGTTCATGCCCTTCCTCACAAGCCGGTGAGGCAGCCGATGTCAAGGGTGTGGAGCACCGGACCCCTGGTCCGGCTTGCCCTTGACATCGGATGGCCACCGGCTACTCCTCTTCTTGGTGAACGACCCGGAGGTCGTCATGTTCAATGCCTCCAAGGCAACTGATTGCAGCAACTGAAGACTGATCTCTGTACCTGCTCGCTGTTCCCAGTCGCCGCCCGCTGATTCCTGCTCGCTGTGTCCAGATCCTGCCGCTGTCTCCTGCCCCTGGCGCTGCCCCTGAATCCTGCCGCTGCCGCTGGGTTCGGGAACGGGAACGGAGACACCCGACCTCACGTTTTCCCGGATGAACCGAATGTTGAAAGTCAGTTGAAAACCCGCAACCGGCCTACTGAGATGCACGGACTGAATTCGACGCACCGCGGGCTACTGGCACCAACCGTGTTGCTGAGCGATGTCACCGAGGATAACGCGGTAGGCGGGACTGTAGGCAGCCACGTACTTGTCGCTGTGATGGACCGGAGGGTAGTTCTCCTCGGCCAATGTACCGGCCAGATCTTCGAGTTGGCCGGCGAGCTGGTATCGGTTCCGCCGGATCAGCCTGGTCACAGCTCTGTCAAGGACTTTCTCCATGGCGGTCGGATCAGGGCGTGCGGATTCAGCGCTGGAAACGAAAGCATCCAGCAGAACCGACTGATCACCGCCGCCGGCTGCGAATGGGCGCAGGTGGATCCTCACCATCGACGGATCTCCACCCAGGGGTTGGCACAGCGGGTCCATGATCTCCACCGGCCGAAGATTCGCCATCTCCTCACCGAGGTACCTCGTCGCCGCGTCGCGATTCTCGATCGCGTGGCCAGGACCGAAGATCCCCTGGTAGAGGAACTTGTAAACGTCGGTCACGCCCATTTCGGAATGGGCCTGGAGTTCCCCGTCAAGGGCAATCATCTGGATGTCGGCATCGGGTGCCGGCTGCTGCGCCGCCGCGCCGCCGGTGAGCAAGGGAGCCAGCAAGAGTGCGGCCATCGTGAGTCGACTCATGATCCAACCTCTTTGTGGAATGTGTCACGCAGACAGTCCGTCGTCAATCGTACGCGACCTCTCGGTGTACGGAAACCTCGGCCATGGTGTCGGGATAGGGAATGTCGGGTCCGCACCCCCGAGCCTCGGCGCCCCCCGAAGCCACCAGCAGGTCAATCAGCCACGCCTCCTCGACGCCGCGCCAGCGGGTGATCTCCCACCCCGATCCAGGAGCTCCGACGCAGAACAGAATCTCACCGCGGTCGTGGCTGAGGAAGGTCCCCGCAAAGGCCACCACCCCCCCGTCCGTGGTGGTCAGAGTGCCCGTCTTGCCGACCACGGCCCGCTCATGTGGCCCCGACACCAGCCGGGGGAACATCCTTCGGGTGGGCCCCGGGTCGCAGCCCGGAATCGCCAACAGATCGTCAACTCCGAGCCCGACTTTCCGAACCGTATCCTCGAAGCCGCGCAGCATGCCCACCACCGTGCGGGCGGTCATCCTGTTCGACCCCTGGCCACTGGCAGTGGCGAGCGTCAGATCACTGTCGGCCACCTCGAGCTGCGCCCGCAGAAAGCTCTGAAGCCCGGCTACCCCGCCAAGTCCATCGGCAATGCGAATCATGTCGTTGTTGGAAAAAACGTTGAACCGGCGAAGCACAACCCGCAACGGGCTTGACCTGTGGGTGATCAATGGGCGCGGACTGAGGGACTCCGAGACCCTGGTCTCTCCCCTGACCTCGACCGCCCACCGCCTCCGTCGATCCCACCCCCTGCGATCGCAGAGTTCGTTCCATGCGTTGATTTCGCTGGCCTTCCAACGCCGAGGATCTAGCGAGTCGCGCAACCTGCCAGCCATCATCAAGCTCCGCCGAACCTCTGATCGTGCCGGCCGAGCCGCGCCGTTCTCCCAACCCATCCAGAACTGGCCCGTGACCACCAGGTCGCCGTCGACGGTGTGAACTCCCAACCGGTTCAGCTCCCGTGCCACCAGAAAAGCATTCTCCATGTGAAAGTCCGGGTCACCCCCGCCGGTCACCACCAAGGCTCCCCGGATGTGACCCGATCCGCCCTCGATCCCTCCCAGAAATCCGAAGCCAGTCGAAAAGCGGTGGTCGGGCCCAAGTCGCTCCAACGCCCACCACGAGGTCCCCACCTTGATCACCGAAGCCGGGTTGAACGCCCGGTCAGCGCGGTTGGAGACCACCACCTCCCCACTGCGTGTCTCGGCGTGAAACAGCAGCCGGTTGGGTTCGGTGGAAAACCCCACGCTCCCCGCAAGGAAACCGGTGACCACGAGCGTCGATGCCGCGGCATCGAATCCCAGTCGTCTCACCCGTCCGGTTCCCTATCACCCAGCAGCCGATCGGCGAGGGAGGACCGAAGTCGGCCCTCCGGGTCGAGCTTCGACCGGATTGCGTCGAACCGATCCAGTTCGCCATCGCGAAAGGTCGCCCTGAAGATCTCCCCGGGGAGAGCCGCGTCCTTTGCGGGATAGAATCGCCCGCCGGCTTCGGCAACCGGCTCCGCCATCTCCCGCACCAACCGCCACAGCTCATCCCGGCGGCGGTCCACCACCGGAAAGTCGAGGGCCAGGGAAAACCCGTCCACGGCGTGGCTCAACAGGAAGGGATCCGGTCGGTGACGCTTGAGCACCGCGAGGAATGACGGCTGACCGCTTCGCCGGCAGGCTTCCAACTGGCTCCGGAAGACCCGCTCCGCACTGTCCACCGGAACGAAGCTCTGGTGCTGAATCAACCCACCCGGCTGGTAGATCCGCTTCCAGTTGGGCACGTAGTCGAGCAGGAAGGAAAACTCCGCGAGCGATTGGCGATACTCGGCATCGTCACTCAAGGTACTGCCAGTAAGATACTTGGCGCGGTTGATCCAACGCATTCCGGTGCGGTTCGTCCATGGTTTGAGGAGGCGCCACATGGCCGATTTCGGAAACACCCCGAACAGACTGTCGGGAAGGTCCTGGCCGTCCGCTCGAAGTGACTGAGCCGGCGCCGGGTCCTCCCCTGGTTCGAGATGACGGGCGAAGTGGAGCAGCCCCCGGCCGAGGCGCCGTCCACCGCCAAAGGCGTCTACCCAACCTACCACGTACTCCCAGTGATCCTTGGCTTCGTCGGTGAGTCGGAGCATGGTCTCCAGATTCGGAGCCGCCACCGCCTTGACATGAAGCAGACCCGAGGCAACCTTTTTCATCTGGAGCCGCGCCCGGACGATCACACCGATCTGGCCGAAGGATCCAATCACGGCCCGCAGGATCTCCTGGTCTGAATCGCGATGAACCGTCCGTATCTCGCCCGAGGGCAGCAGGAGATCGAGTTCCCGGCAGTGGTCACCGAGGGTGCCGCGCACCCAGTTGTTCTTTCCGTGCACATTCATTGCCAGGCAACCGCCGATTGTCGGTTCCATGGTGCCGGTGACCACCGGCGGCCACCATCCGTCACCGAGCACGTACCGCCACAGGGCCCGAATCGTCACTCCGGGTTCGACGTCGACGACTCCCGTCTCAGGATCCCAGGCCAGCACCCTGGTCATCCGACTGAGGTCGAGAATCACCGATTCGGGTTTCAGGGCGGCGTCGCCATAGCTACAACCTGCCCCCCGGACCGCCACCGCCACGCCGGACGCCTTGGCAGCGTCAATCGCACCGCGGATCCCCTCGACCGTGGTGGGTCTGAAGACGTATCCGACCGCTCCCACGGCCATGCCCCAACCCTCCAGCCACTCGAGGCGATCTGCCGGCAGCACAGTCATACCCTGGTGCGTTTGAAGATCATCGAGGGCATGGACCGGATGATCCACATCACGGCGCGCCATCTCGCCGGGACATAGATGTTGGCCGCTCCCCGACGGGCCTTTCTGAGGATCACTTCCGCCGCACGGTCGGCGGAAATCAACCAGAACAGCCCTGGCAAGCCCTCGGTCATAGGGGTGTCCACGAAGCCCGGTCTGACCGTGAGGATGCGGACTCCGAATCGGCCGATTCGGTTGCGGATGGCCTCGAGGTAGGTGTGCAGGCCGGCCTTCGAGGTGTTGTAGACGGGGTTCGCCGACCTGCCGCGGTCACCGGCCACCGAACCGATGCCGACGATCGTGCCACGGCGAGTCCTGCCAAATCGCTCGGCAGCTGGGTTCAACCACGCCACCGCCCCCGCCAGATTGACCTCCAGCATCTCCAGGTCCTTGGAGGTGTCAAACTCCTCGAAGGCCACCTGGTGCTGAACCCCCGCGGCATAGATCATCAGGTCAAGACCGCCGAGGACCCGAGTGATCTCCTGGAAGAGCTCTGGCACCTCCTCCACCTCGCGCACGTCGTGCGCGAAGGGCCACGCCCGTCGGTCCTCCGCGGACTGGTTGATCGACGCGGCGATGGCCTCAAGTTTGTCGGTTCGCCGGGCAACGAGTGCAACTCTGGCACCACCGGCCGCGAGCCGCCGGGCCAGAGCCTCACCGATCCCGGACGAAGCCCCAACCACGAGGGCGTGACGGAATTCAGCCACGGCAGTGCCTCCTTCTAGTTACTGTGCCACGGATGGGCGCCATTTGTCAGTAACCCCCACTCTCCCGCTACAGATTGCGAATTGCGAATTGCGAATTTTCGGCGTGGGGTGGGAGGGTGGGAATCTTCAATCTTCAATTTTCAATCTTCAATGCGGGACTGCACCCGATACTCGAGCGTCTCCAACGCCACGGTAACCGCAGCTTCGTAGGCATCACCGAAGACCCGCTCCTCGAGCCGCTTCGACACCGGGATCACCACTGGAAAACCCTCCCACCGCACGGGTTCTCCGGTGGCGGCATCAACCACTCGCCCTTTGTCCACCGCGGTGCTGGCCTCGGCCAGGGGCAACCCATCGAGGGCCCTTTCGTACGCCCGGAATCGGGCCTCGTGCTCCGGCTGCACGAAGCGCACCATCCGCCGGCTCTGGGTTGCCACGTGGTAGCTGGATGGGAAGTGTGATATGCCATCGAGGTCCAACATTTCGCACACCACCACCAGCCAGCCAAGCACCTCCTTCAGCATCCCGAGGCCCGGGAACGTCTGACCCGGCAGGGGCCGACGATAGGGACCGAAGTGGGCCCGGGGATTCTGCAGCAACAGCCACTCCACCGACAGTAAATCGAAGTCCTTCAACTGTCGGCTCGTGCGGTGAACCCGGAGTTCCATTAACAACTCGGACTTGTCCAGGCATCCGAAGATGCGGATTGTCTGTCCGAGGGGATGGCTGAGGTCCACCTCCACCGCCGGGTGGGCGAAGCCGCGCATGCGGACCTGGTCGAGGATGCCGAACTTCTCCAACATCAGCTCCACCCCATGTTTTGAAAAGAACCCCAGGAACCGAGTCTGGCGGGGCGCTTCGGGGAGAATACCGGCGAGATCGTCCTCCGAAAAGCTCCAGGAGAAGTCATCGGGCTCGGAGATCAGAGTCGAGGGCTCCATGGTCGCCCAGATCCTGCGAAACCGCCGCAGCACCAGTTGTTCGTTGTCCGGTGGCTCAACCGTCTTCCGGGCGAGTCGCCAGGCCATGAATCTGGCGGTGTACTTCCAGGATCCGTCGCCATACCCGCCGCCGAGCACCACCACGACCGGAACCGCCCGGCCCCGGCGCCGGACCATTTCCATCACGAACTGATCCCGCCGCAGAATCCCGCCCGATGAGAGCTGCCACCCGCCAAGAGTGTCGTCGGCGGCTCCATCTGTCCCAGCCAGGTAGATCACCAGACCGGGTCGCACCGAGTTCATGACGTCCGGCAGGGTTTTCAGCAAGGTGCCGAGCAGAAGCTCATCGCCCGCGTCGAGCCCGATGGCAAGGTCGGTTGATTCCACAGCGTCGGGTTCGCTCCAGTGTTCGGCATGGATCGAGTAGGTGTGGACCGATGTGTCACGGGCAAAGATGGAGCGGGTGCCGTCGCCATCATGCATGTCGAGATCGATCACCAGCACCGGGTCCTTGAAACCCTTGGCTCGAAGCCGGGCGATGGCGACCGCCACGTCGTTGAACAGGCAGAATCCGCCCCCCGCATCTCGGTGGGCGTGGTGGAGCCCACCGCCCAGATTCACGGCAACGCCCCGGTTGGCCAGGGCCAAAATCGTGCCCAGGATCGTCCCGCCCACCATCATGCGCTGCATTTCGACCACGTTTTCCAACTGATCGTCGCTCACCGAGGCGCCGAAGATCCGGAGGGAGGTTTCTCGAAACTGAAGCGATTCAAGATACTCGGCATCGTGGACCCGCAGCAGATTTCGCAACGACGGGTGGCGCGGGACCCGGATGTCTTCGCTCAGCAACAGCCCCTCATCCGCCAGGAAGGACAGCACCCGCTCGGCCCTCAGGCGGTCAAGGGGGACGGCGTCGAGGCTGCCCCCGTAGGCACTGTGGTAGACGAACCGAACTCCATGCCACCACCACTTTCGCCGAAATCGGCGCCAACGACTGCGCACTGCCCGAGCAGCGCGGCATCCGAGCGACTCCTTCGCTTTGGCTCTATCTTCCGGATTCGGCTCGGTCATTAGGCGAGTATAGCCGGACGCTGGACGTGTCACGGCGTAGCCGAAGGCGAAGCCGGATCCACCGCCCCCCCACGCCAGTTGAAAGTTAGTTGAACGGGTCCCCACCCACCCGCCCCGAATCAACAATCAAAGATCAAAGATCGAAGATCCAAGCTCTTCCACCCGTCCGGTCGGCGATGAGGCTATGGGGCTGGGGGCCTTGGGCCTTGTGGGCCGATGACTCAATTCGTTCCTGACGGGCTCACTCGATGAGCCTTCGCGTCCGTCGTCCGTAGAGGTGGCCCAGATTCCTCCTCGGCGCCCCGAAGGCGCCTCGTTCGGAATGACACACGGTGGCCGTGCTGGGCTGGGTGGGAGGTTGGGGCATTCAGAGTTGTTCGACCGTGTATCCCTTGTTCCGCAGCATTTCGATGATTCCGTCGTCACCGACGAGGTGGAGGGTCCCGACCACCACGAAAGCCGGCTGGGCGCCGGAAAGCAGCTCCTCGAAATGGGAAAGCCACCTGGTGTTGCGATCGGTGACCAGGGTCTTGAACAGCTCGGGAAAATCCAGAAAGCCCTCCTTGAGCAACGCTCCGACCTCGTCCACCCGCCCACGTCGCCAATGCTCGACGAGCTCGTCCACGATGGGGATTACGGTTTCAAGCTCCCGAACGGTCTGAAGCAGGAATGCTTCGTCCTGCTCCCTGGTCAGATCCTCCAGCAGACCGAGCTGGAACTGAATGGTCTCCAGACCCAGGACGGTCTTCTCATCGCTCTTCGCCCGTCGGTAGAAGTACCGATCAATGCCGTCCGTGGGCGAGTAACCCGCACCCTGGAGCTCGTTCATGGCCAGGGTGGTCGCCACCATCCAGGGTCGCATCCTCTGCATACTGCTGAAATCGAGCCCGGTCTCGGCGGTTCGCCGTTTCGCGAGGTTCCAGGTCTCCAACGAAACCACATCCCGCAGGCTTTTTCCCTCCGGGAGCATCCCGGCGGAAAGGGCTCCGACCGCCGCCTCGGCAGTGCCCTCGGCACCCAAGTCCACTTCGAAGACCGCCACCGACGACGCATCGAACGCCGTCTCGATCGGGTCGGCAAGGGGGTAGGATTGGGGTTTCATGAGGTGAACCGACCCGAGGAGGAACACGGTGGTGGTTGCTGAGCGGACTCGCCACAGACAGTTCGAGCCGTCTTCAACCGTCGGCGTCGCCCCCTGACCGGACACCGGCACCGAGGCGCCGAGCACCGCGATCCACACAACCATCGATCGAAGTATCACGAACGCCCCGAAACCAGCCGGAGAAACGCCGGCAGCAAGGTAGAGGTCTCCGGGCTCGGCAGAGCGCTGAAACCGGAAGCTCCCTCACCAAGACGCTGTGGATCGTAGCGCTCGATGTAGGCCTCGTATCGATCTCGGTTCGTCCGCTCATCCAACTCCGGATGAAACTGGGTCGCCCAGATCGGTGTCCCGGGAACCCGCAGGGCCTGCAGCGGCGATCGAGGGCTCGACGCCAGATTCGGAACTCCTGGCGGCATCTCCACCGCACGATCCTTGTGTCCCAGCTGGGCTGTGAACCGGTGGGGCAACGACCCGAAAAGCTCGTCCTGTCGACCGGCCTCGGTCAGTTCAAGAGTGAAGGACCCGACTTCGGAGTTCTCGTGATCCGCCGCGATTCTACCGCCGAGCGCGTGGACCAACAACTGAAAGCCGAAGCATGAAGCGAAGGTGGGGAATCGCTCCCCGACCACCTGCTCCAGGAGATCGACGGTCTCCTTGAAGAACCCCCCGTTGAGTTTCGCCACCGAGTAATGACCGGCTCCGCCGACCATCAGAGCGTGGTGGCTCATCACCTCTGTCCACGACGGCACCCGTTCCACCAGGTTGATAAAACTGAAGTCCTCGCGGCCGAGACCCGAGGCGTCGGCGAAGCAGTGCTGTTCGTGTTCCATCATGGGATCGTCCCGACGACGCGCTTGGAGGAGAACCACCTTCATGACCACAAGCCTACCCTGCTCTCGCCTGAATTGAATCCCGAACCGACCGTGATATGGTGACGCCTTCACATGAAGGGAGCACACCCATGGCCAATCCCAAGGCGATTTTCGACACTTCAAAGGGAACCTTCGCGGCAGAGATCTTCCGTGAGGAAATGCCGCTGACCGCAAACAACTTCATCCGCCTCGCCGAGGAAGGGTTTTACGACGGCCTCCACTTCCACCGGGTCATTTCTGGCTTCATGATCCAATTCGGCTGTCCTCACAGCCAGGATCCAACCAGCCCTCGCTGTGGCACCGGCGGCCCTCCCCACGGCACCATCGATGACGAATTCCCCGAGAACGCCAAGTTCACAAATGAGCCGGGAACCCTGTCCATGGCCAACACCGGCCGACCCAACAGCGGCGGTTCCCAGTTCTTCATCAACACGGCCCACAACTCCTACCTGGACTGGTTTGCGCCCGGACCTTCGAAACACCCGGTCTTCGGCAAGATCGTCGAAGGCATGGACGTGGTCACCGCTATCGAGACCGCTCAAACTGGCCCTGGCGATCGGCCTGCGGACCCAATTCGCGTCAACAGCATCACGATCGCGGGGTGACTCCCCGGGCCTCAAGAGTCCTCTGCAAGCGCTTCCTTGGCGAGTCGCTTCGCCGCTTCCAGGTCGGGCGGGAGTTCGTCCCGGCTGGCCACATGCCAGCTGACCGAATGGCGGTGCAGCTGTTCGTCCAGCTTCCGCCACAGTTCCACGTGGGCCACCTTCTTGCCGTCCCGCGTATGCCAGTTCCGGGACCGCCAGCCGCCCAGCCACGACGTGGCGCCGTCCTTGAGGTAGTCGGAGACGGTGTAGGCGTGGACCCGTACCGGTCGCTTGAGCGCGGCGAGACCCACCACTGCGCCGTGGATGTGCATCCGATTGGCGGAGGCGCCCTTCAAACGACCAGACAGGGACTTTTCGCTGTCGCTGAAGGTCAGCAGGGCCGACCAGCTGCCCACGTTTCGTTTTCCTGAGTGGGCAACTCCAAGAAAGAGGTGGACCGCCTTGGGATCATCCACCGGCAGCGGAGGCCTCGGTATGGCCTCCGACGCGAGCCGGTCGGCCCTCTCGTTCCAGCGACTCCCGGAATGTCCTTTCACCCACTCCCAGTCCACACGGTGCCGCTCCAGTTCGTCGGCCAACTCCCGCCACAGATCGTCGTTGAGCACCGGTTTCTTGGCCGCGGTCTTCCACCCGTTGGCGCGCCACCGGACGAGCCACTCCGTGATTCCCCTGCGCAGGTACTGGGAATCGGTGACAAGCCGAACTCGATGGCCGCGATCGAGCGCCTTCAGCCCCTCGATGGCGGCCCGAAGCTCCATCCGATTGTTGGTGGTCTTCGGCTCTCCACCCGAGAGGTCCCGGGGCTGCGTGCCCTTTTTGATCAAAACGGCGGCCCATCCGCCGGGACCAGGATTCGGACGGCAGCCGCCGTCGGTATAGATCGTGATTGCGGGCAGTGCGTCGTTCATCTGGGCCGCTTGTGACCGAACCGACGCACCAGGGAGGCCAACACGCCTGGAGTGAAACGCGACAGAGCCACGGCGAGCTTGCCGTGGCCGGTGAGAACGAGCTTGCGCCGGCGGCGGATGATGGCGGTGACCATCCTCCGTGCAGCCCGATCAGCGGGCATCAGGATCCACCTCGGCATAGCGTCTTTTCGGTCGGCGTGATACACGCCCGTGTTGTCCACCTGACGAATTTCGCTTTCGATGAAGCCAGGCTCGATCAAGGTCACCGCCACGCCGGTGGAGGCGAACTCCGACCACAGGCTGTCCGCTAGCGCGCGCACCGCGAACTTGCTCATGCTGTAGGGTGACGATTTCGGGAAGGCGACCTCGCCTGAGACGCTGCCCATGATGGCCAGGCAGCCGCCGCTCGCCTCGAGGGATTCCCGGGTGGCGAACACGGTCCGCAGCACCCCGAAGACATTGGTCTCGAACTGCCGACGGTAGTCCTCGATGTTGAGCCTCGCCAGCGTCCCGCCCACCCCAAACCCAGCGTTGGCTACTACCCAGTCGATCCTCCCGAACTCCCCGATTGCTGCCGCCACAGCCCTTTCCAGGTCTCCATCCGCGGTCACGTCGCATTCGACAGGCAACGCCAGGCGACCCAATTCATGAATTCGCCCCGCCACCTTCTCGAGGCGGGCACTGCGGCGAGCTGCGAGCACCACATTCGCCCCCTGGCGGGCGAACTCCTCAGCGAGGGCGGCGCCGATACCGGACGACGCGCCGGTGATGAATGCGACCGAGTCGGTGATGTTCTTCAAAGTTGGGGGCCTCCGGGGCACGAGGATTCAGGGTCCAAGATTCAGGGTTCAGTTCAACCGCCACGAGCATAATCTAAAATCTAAAATCATACTGAGACCGCCGAGATCGGTATTCCGAAGTTCCGAATTCTGCCCCTCTGCCACTCTGCTCTTCTTCTCATCGGGTGGTTGAGCGGAATCTTCAATCTTGAATCTTCAATCGGTGCTCCCGGATGCCCGAACCCGAATCCACCTCGATCGGCTCCCGTATACTCCAGACGTTGCCCAACGTAAGGTACCAGAAAACCATCAACAACATGGGAGAGCCAATCCATGCCTACGACCCGTCGAGACTTCATCCATCTGTCGGCGCATCGCCGGCGTCGCCGGCATGGCCACGACAGCCAAGGCCGCAACCTCTTCATCGCCGCTCGACCGTGCTGACACTCCGCTCAAAATCCTGGTGCTCGGCGGGACCGGATTGATCGGCCCCCCGATGGTGAGCTACGCCATCGAGCGGGGACACGAGCTCACGTTGTTCAACCGGGGTAAGACCAATACCCACCTTTTCCCCAATTTGGAGAAAATTCAGGGCGATCGCAACGATGACATCTCGGCCCTCGCGGCCGCGGTGGAGGCGGGCCGAAAATGGGACGTGGTCATCGACAACACCGCCATGATCCCCCGCTGGGTGGAGGAGTCCGCCGGGTTGCTCCGAGAAAGTGCTGGCCTCTACCTCTACACCTCATCGATCTCGGCCTACGGCGACGCCTCGAAACCGGGTATGGACGAGACCGCGCCCGTGGGTCAGATCAGCGACGAGGCGGCGGCTGCTGTGAAAACCAACCGTGACATCACCGGCGAGAACTACGGTCCGCTGAAGGGGCGCTGCGAAAAGGCCGCCCAGGAGGCATTCCCAGAGCACTGCATCGTGGTCCGACCCGGACTCATCGTCGGACCGGGAGACTACTCCGACCGCTTCACCTACTGGCCCGTCCGGATCCACCGCGGTGGCGAGGTGATGGCGCCGGGCGACCCCACCGATCCGGTTCAATTCATTGACTGTCGCGACCTGGGCGAGTGGTACATCCGGCTCGTGGAAGACAGCGCCATCGGGGTCTACAACGGCACCGGTCCGGAATCGACGCTGTCGATCGCGGAGATGCTCTACGGCATCCGGGCCACCACCTCCGAAGCCGTGTCCTTCACCTGGGTGCCCGCTGATTTCCTCAAGGAGC
Organism: uncultured Holophagae bacterium; assembly: GCA_963801995.1. Lineage (GTDB taxonomy): Bacteria > Acidobacteriota > Thermoanaerobaculia > Thermoanaerobaculales > Sulfomarinibacteraceae > FEB-10. The sequence goes on from CAWDGW010000002.1 coordinate 153,937, forward strand.
ACGAGGTGGAGGAGTGGTCGGAGATGACTGTGTGGCTGCCACCCGCCGGCGAGGACGCGGGAATTTCCAGCGTCAGCGTCGCCAGAGCGGTCGCCGCCGGTCTCACCTTCCGACCGCTGGCCAACACCGCCTTGGACACGGTCGACTACTGGAATTCGCTGCCGGAGGACCGCCGGGCCAAGCCGCGCGCCGGGCTCGACCCTGAAAAAGAAGCAAAAGTGCTGGCGGCGTGGCACGAGCGGCTGAAGAGTTCTTAGTTTTGAGTTCTTAGTTTTGAGTTCCCTGGTCCTTCGAGAGCAACTCGTGGGGATTCGAGGGGGAAACTAGCGATTTAGACCAATTGGAACCAGGAGGCGAATGCTCAAACGAGCAATGTTGAAAACGGTGAATGCGCGGGACGACGAAGTCGTCGTGCTGCTTCTTTCCACGCTCTATTTTTTCCTTCTCTTCGCGGGTTATTTCATTATCCGGCCGCTGCGCGACGAAATGGGCATGCTCGGCGGGGTCCGCGGCCTGGCGTGGTTGTTCACCGGAACCCTGGTGGGGATGCTCATCGCCCACCCGATCTACACCGCCCTGGTGACGCGGTTTCCGCGCCAGAAGTTCATCCCGTTGATCTACCGGTTCTTCGCCGCGAACCTCTTACTGTTCTTCATCCTCTTGAAAATTCTCCCCGCCGAGCACCAGACGTGGGTTGCCAGGGTCTTCTTCATCTGGACCAGCGTCTTCAACCTGTTCGTGGTGTCCGTCTTCTGGTCATTCATGGCCGATGTCTACCGCCCAGAGCAGGCAAAACGGTTGTTCGGTTTCATCGCTGTGGGCGGGACCCTCGGTGCTGTGGTCGGATCGGCCATCACCGCCTTTCTCGCCGGGACCACCGCCCCTGTCAACCTGCTGCTGGTGACCGTGCTCTTCCTGGAAATGGCGGTCCAGTGCGCCAGACGCATCGGACGGACATCTCCGGCGCAGCTCGCGACCCCCGATCAACCGGGTTCAGATCCGGACGCTGCCATCGGCGGCGGTGTGCTCGGGGGAATCGCTGCGGTTTTCAGGTCGCCCTACCTGCTCGCCATCTGCGCCTATCTCTTCTGCCACACCATCACCGCCACCTTCCTGTATTTTCAGCAGGCCGAGATCGTTCCGGCAGCCTTCGGCGACGATCGCGCCGCCCGCACCGTCTTTCTGGCCCGGATCGACCTGGTGGTGAACTCGCTCACCGCCCTGGCCCAGGTCTTCTTCACCGGCCGGGTTCTCAGGCGCCTCGGAGTGGCGGTTTCGCTGGCCGTCTTGCCAGCGGTGTGCGCTGCCGGGTTCCTCACCCTCGCCGCGGTGCCGACCCTGGCTGCCCTGGCCACCTTCCAGATCCTGCGCCGGACCTCCAACTACGCCATCTCGAGGCCAGGCCGCGAGGTGCTCTTCACCGTGCTTCCGCGCGAGGAGAAGTACAAGGCAAAAAACCTGATCGACACCTTCGTCTATCGGGCCGGGGATCAGGTGGGGGCGTGGTCATATGCCGCCGCCCGCGGGCTGGGGCTGGCGATGACCGGGCTCTCCCTGATAGCGGTACCGATCTCGGCCGCGTGGATCGGGCTGGCAGTTTGGCTCGGGCGTCGGCAGCGTCAGCTGGAACGCGATAATTCGTAATTCGTAACTCGCAATCTGGTGTGGGCCGGGATGTGATACAAACGGCTTCCGAAGATGATCAAGAACGTCAAACCGCTGGTGTGGGCCTTCGACGCCGAGTGGATCCCGGATCCGCTGGCGGGCCGTCTGCTGTACGACGTTCCCGAGGATGGATCCTCCCCTGAACAGATCATGCAGATCATGTGGCAGGCCGGCGGCGCCACCGAGGAGGACCCGACCCCATTCCTCAAGACCGCGCTATGCCGTATCGTTTCGGTGGCGGCGGTGCAACGGAAGATGCACCGCGATGGGACCGTGTCGCTGACCCTCACCTCCCTACCCCACGATCCCGAAGACGATGAACAGGCTCTGGAAGCGAACGTGGTTGGGAAATTTTTGGAGGCCCTCGGCAGCCACCGACCGCAACTGGTGGGCTTCAACTCCCAGAATTCGGACCTCAAGATCCTCGTCCAACGAGCCCTGATCCTGGGACTCGAGGCTGCCGGGTTCTGCGAACGGCCGGACAAGCCGTGGGAGGGAATCGACTATTTTGCCCGGGGCAGCGACTGGAACATCGACCTCAAGGAGATCCTCGGGGGCTGGGGCAAGGCGGTGCCATCCCTCCACGAAGTCGCCGTCCAATGTGGGATCCCCGGAAAAATGGACGTTGACGGCAACCAGGTCGCCCGGTTGTGGCTCGATGGGGAGCGGCGAAAGATCGTCGAGTACAACGAATTTGATGCGCTCACCACCTACCTCGTCTGGTTGCGCCTGGCCCACCTCGCCGGTCACTTCGACAGGGCGACCTACGCCGCCGAGCAGCAACTCGTCGAGAATCTGATCCGGCGCGAAATCGCGGACGCGTCGCGGCCCCACCTCTCGAAGTACCTCGACGAATGGACGCGCCTTCGGTCTCTCATCGCCGAACGCGGTCGATTGAAAATTGAAGATTGAAAATTGAAGATCAGGCCATCTTGACAAAGGAGTTCGCGATATGGAACGAACCGTCATATCGACCGACAGGGCACCGTCAGCGGTTGGGCCATACTCCCAAGCCGTTCGAATCGGAAACCTGATTTACACGGCAGGTCAGGTGGCGCTGGATCCCCGAACCGGGCGGATCGATGCGACCACGGTAGAGGAGCAGACTCATCAGGTGCTGCGCAACCTCCAGGCAGTGCTCGAAGCAGCGGGCTCCAGCCTCGACCGGGTTGTGAAGTCCACCGTCTTTCTGACCGACATGGGAGAGTTCGCCGCCATGAACGCGGTCTACGGTGAGTACTTCCCGACCAACCCGCCGGCACGCTCCACGGTGGAGGTCTCGGCGCTGCCCCTCGGCGTCAGCGTCGAGATTGAGGCCATCGCGGCCGTCCGCTGACTCCGGCGCTGACGGGCTTCTGTCAGGTTTCGGGTTCCGCGTTCCGCGCACTCTTGGTACCACGTATCCCATTGTTGCGAAGTGGTTGGCCGATTCGATTTCGTTTTGCAACTCTGAGATACGTGGTACCAAGGACGAGGACGGGCTGACCGGACGTCGTCGACATCACGGGATCGTGATCGGCAGCTTTCGGTTGCGGTCAGCGAGGTCGTCGAGGAGAGCGGTACTCTGTTCGCCCCGCTGAGCACCCGCGGTTCGGAGTGTGGTCGGGACGCCTCGTCTGACGACGACGTTTTCGACCAGGCCAGAAATCTCCTTGTTGTCGCCGATGAGGGCGTCCAAAATCACCTCGGGGTGCGAGTCGACGCATCGGTACACGATGCTCCCGGCACATCTGGAAACGTCGCGTTCTGGTGATTCCAGGAGTTCGATTGCAGATTCGACAGCCGCGGGAGGTATTTCGTCGAGCTGATTGATGGCCAGACAGGCACGCGCGCTGACCTCGGCCCTGCCCCGCTCGAAGATCGAAATCAGGTAGGGGACCGCGGAAGGACCGCAGTCTCGCAAGACGTACGGCGCGTAGGCCGCGATCGGCGCATCGGCAAACGCGATCCGCTCGAGATAGGGGAAGACGTCAGGATACGTGGGTGCCATCCCACCGATTGCGGCCAACGCCTGGCGCCGGACCCCCATCTCGGGATCGGATTCGACCATTTCTACCAGTCGATCGAAGAGGATCTGGTTGCGGTTTGCGAGTTTCGTGTTCCGAGTGACCCCACCCTTCGGGAGCACCGACCCGCAACCCGGAACTCAGTTGAAGCTACTCAAGCACGTGGATGTTGCGCTCGGCGCAGATCTTCTTGAGCTGCTCGGGCCACACCGTCACCGTCACCTCGCCCAGGTGGGCGGTGCGCAGCAGGTACATGTAGGTCCTCGCCTGGCCGATACCACCGCCAATGGAGAGGGGAATCTGGTCATTAAGGATCGCCTGGTGGTACGGCAACGCCAGGTCCTCCTGGAGGCCCGCTATCTCCATTTGCTGAACCAGGGTCTCCTTGGTGACCCTGATGCCCATGGAGGTCAGCTCGTGGCGCCGGCGGGTCACCGGGTTCCACACCAGGATGTCGCCGTTGAGGCCGTGCATGGGCCGACCGTCCTCCGAGGTGGTCTCGGTGATCCAATCGTCATAATCCGCAGCACGCATCTCATGGGGGTAGCCGTCGGCCAGAACCCAGCCGATGCCGATGATGAACACCGCCGGGTGCTCTTGAATGAGCCTGGTCTCCCGTTGTTTACGGGGCAGGTCAGGGTACATGTCGAGGATGTCTTCGGCGTGGAAAAACTCGAGCTCCTCCGGGATTTCGGGATACCGATCGGACTTGAGCGCAGGGAACAGCTCTTCGGCGTGCCTTCCGGCGCCGCGGATCACCTTCCAGATCTTTCGGACGGTGTCCTTCAAATATTCGAGATTCCGGTCCTCGGCAGTGATGACCTTCTCCCAGTCCCACTGGTCCACGTAGGAACTGTGGTCGTGGTCGAGGAAGTAATCCTTGCGGACCGCCCGCATGTCGGTGTTGATTCCCTCGCCCACCTGACACCCGAACTGCTTCAGTGCCGGTCTCTTCCACTTGGTGGCCGCCTGCACAACCTGGGCGTCGATCTTCCTGTCCAGGCCGAGGCCACACTGGAACTCGACCGGCGTTCGCGACCCGTCGCGATCCAGCATGTCGTTGACCCCGCTGTCCTTGCTGACGATCAGGGGCACCTGGACCAGGTTGAGGTTCAGCTCCTGGGCGAGCCCGTCCTCGATATAGCGTTTGATCTCGTACAGCGCCCTCATCCGCTCCAAGGGATTCAGAATCGGCTGGTAGTCGCTGGGCAGGATTTTGGCCACCTCTTCATACGTGCTGATGCCGGGTCCGGCGAGATCCGCCTTCTTGTCGTTCATGGACTCCTCCTCGTTTTTTTTGTCGAGAGTTGTTGCAGAACCGCGATCCCGTAGGTTGTAGGGCAGCAGGCCGCCGAGTGTCAAGTGCCCCCCCCCCGATCGTTTCACGCCGTCAACCCCGTTCCCGTACCCGTTCCCGTTCCCGACCCACACCTCCCAAGCGAATCCCAACGGTCAAACCTAGGCTCATCCGGAATTCCGTGAGGTGGAAGTCGATCGAATCCTGGTCCGGAATGCTCCGGCCCGAAGAGGAACCGCAGAGCACGCTGGTAAAGGCGGAGACGGCGATCAGGGACGGCGACAGTGGCCGGCGACAGGGGCTGGGACCAGCGTCAGATGACAGCGGCAGCGTCAGGACGGTGTCGTGATGAGAGCTATGAAGCGACGGGATTGAGCAAGCGCCGGACACCTGATCACTGCCGCCGCCGCGGTCGCTGCCCGCTGATTCCTGGAGCTGCCCCTGGCGCTGCTCACTGCCGCTGATCACTGTCGCCGTCCCTGAATCCCGGCCTCGGGGACACCTGACTTCACGATTTCCCGGATGAGCCGAAACCTAATCAAGGCCGGTCAGCCGTTCGCTGACCTCCCACAAACGACGAGCGGTATGAGCATCGCACGCCTCCGGCGATGGCTCGGTCAGCTTTCTCTTGACGTAAAAGCCTCCGCTGGCTCCTTCCACTTCCGATGACGACGCGAGCCAGACGAGCGTGTCGGCGCCCCCCTTCGAGTCGAGCAGCAGCGGTTTCGCGATCGCCTGGAACAGCTTGATCACCAGGGGCGCCGTGCGGCCGAAGCCGGTGGCCACCACACCGGGGTGGAGGCAGGTGGCGGTGACCCCCGAGTCGGCCATCCTGCGACCGAGCTCGGCAGTCAACAGGATGTTCGCCAGCTTGGTCCACCCGTAGACGGACCACGCCGAGTAGCCCAGCTCCCCGTTGAGGTTGTCGAATGGAATTTTCGATCCATGATGGGCCTCGGACGACACCGTGACAACCCGCGCCGGCGCACTCGACTCCAACCGGTCCATGAGCAGGCCGGTCAGCAGAAACGGCGCCAAGTGGTTCACCGCAAAGGTGTACTCGAACCCGTCCTCAGTGAGGGTGTGTCGGGCCATGGTCAGACCGGCGTTGTTGATCAGCGCGTGGATCTTGGGGCAGGTTGTCAGCAACCGATCGGCGAGATTCCTGATCTGCCCCTGCGAGGCCAGATCGCAGATCTCGACCCTGATGGAATCGTTGCCTGTGGCGGTCGCAATCTCCTCGCGGGCGCGAGCTCCCCGATCCCGATCCCTGGCCACCAAAACCACCTCAGCGCCCAGCCCTGCGAGCTCTTCGGCCGCCGCCCGGCCGATGCCGGAGGTGGCGCCCGTGATGACGCAGGTGCGGCCTTCCATGGACGAGGTCATGTCACCGGATTCGAGAGCAGCCCGACGCCCTCGACCTCCACTTCGACCACATCGCCGAGCGCCAGTGGCGACACCCCGGCCGGCGTCCCGGTGAGGATGACGTCTCCGGGTTCGAGGGTCATGACCGCCGAAATGTAGGCGATCAGGAAGGCCGGAGGAAAGACCATCTCGGAGGTCCGGCCCCGTTGTCGCACCTCGCCGTTGAGCCGACACACCACCTCGAGGTCTGCCACGTGGGATTCCCCGAGACCCGCCACGATCCACGGTCCGAGCGGGCAGAATGTGTCGAATCCCTTGGCACGCGTCCACTGCTTCTCGGCGCGTTGGATATCGCGAGCGGTGACATCGTTGGCGCATGTAATCCCCAGCACGTGACGCCACGCGTCTTCCTCGGCCACCTGCCGGCACCTCGTCCCGATCACCAGGGCCAGTTCGCCTTCGTGCTCGACCTGGTTGGACAGCTCCGGCAGAACGATTTCACGACCCGGGTCGAGCACGCTCGACGGAGGTTTGGAAAACAGCAGCGGCGCCTTGGGGACCTCGACCCCGTGCTCGGCAGCGTGGGCCACGTAGTTGCGGCCGACACAGATGATCTTGGTGGGCACCGCAGGCGCGAGCAGCTCGAGATCCTCGAGTTTCCCCAAACTCTCACCGGTTGGAGGTGGGCCGCCCCACGGTCCGTCGGGCAGATCGAGCACCGAGTCGCCCTCCACAAGGCCCCACCTGGAAACACCATCCACCCCGACCCTGACACATCGGCTCACCCGCGACGAATCCATCTCAGCCTCCCTGCAATTCGCACGGGATACTACACCACACCGGTGAGGTTATTGAACGATCACCGGAATCGTGGTTGGGTCGCCCGAGTGATTGTCCACAACCGAGGCATAGGACCACAGTTCGCAACCCGGAGTGTCCACAGTGACCACGGCATAACCCAGTTCACACTCGGCCACGCCGGCCGCCTGGAAAACCCGGTCTTTCTGCTTCCATCCGCCTGCCGGAATGCTCCAGACGTGGACCTCCGAACCCATCTGGACACCGTCCGACCCGTAGAGGAGGATTCGGGCATCACACGGCGCCTCAGAGAAGTTGGTGAAGCCGATGTTGGTCCTGAAATCCGCAGTTCGTTTGATCTGCGACAGCACGCCAGCACCGTCCCGGCCGAATGCCGTCTCGGACCCAAGCCCGGGCAGGAACTGACCATAGGTCCCTTCCGGAGTGTCGTTGAAAGTCCGCGCTGTGACCACCAGTGGCCCCTCGGCCGCGATGGCCGCCGCACCCGAGGAGTCGGAAACACCGAGCAGAGCCGCCACGTTTTCCCACTCCACGAGTTGGCCGTCGGCGAGGGAGACAGCTGTCGACGCGACGCCGTCGGCGTGACGGTAGAAGAGGGTGCCCTGAACGTGTTCACCAGACTGGTTCAGTACAGCCAAATTCGATTTCCAGCTGGTTCCTCCAGCCCCTGTGGTCTCGGCGATGCCGGCCACCAGGCTCTCGCCGCCGTCGTGGATCAGGCTCACGACCTCCATCGGGATCGTGGTCGGGTCACCCGAGTGATTGTCCACCACCGAGGCGTAGGACCAGATCGGACCATCACCCTCGGCCAGGCTCACCGTTGCGTAGCACCCCTCACACACCGTTGGCCCGAAGACCCGGTTGCGTTGGGTCCACCCTCCGGGCTGGACGGCATCACTGAAAGTGCCCCCGGCCACGGGCTGCCCAGTGCCGTCCCAGAGCCGGGTCTCCACGGTGGTGGTGTCGCCGCTGAAGTTGACGAACCCCACGTTGGCCCTGAAGTCGGTGGAGCTGCGGAGCTGCGACAGCACGGCCTTCTGCCCCTCGTTCAACATGCCGTACATCTCAACGCCAGGCAGAAACTGCCCGTAGGTTCCATCCACAGTGTCGTTGAAAGTCCTGGCGGTGACGATCACCGGGACCATGGACCACACCTCCACGGCGCCCGTGGAATTCGGCACTCCGAACAGCTCGGCGGCGGCGTTCTCATACTCCACGATGTGGCCGCTGGGCAATTCCACGTCCCGGCTGGACTGCCCACCGTCATGCCGGTAGACCAATGTGAGCTGCGCTGAACCCAAGCCGAGGTTGGCGATCGCCAAATTCGTCTTCCAGTCAGAGCCGGCGGCCCCGCTGGTGTCGGCGACCCCGGCCACCAGGTAGCGGTGACCCTCGGTGATTCCCGGCTGATTGACCCTCACGGTGGTGCCCGCCACCACGAGCTCCCCCTGCCGGGCGGCGTCGCTGCCGTTGGGCGCCACCGAGAACGACAGTCCGCCCCGTCCCGACCCGCCCGCGGGCTCGTCGATGTGAATGAAGGGCGCAAGTGCGGAAGCGGTCCAGTCGCACCCCTCGATCGTCTCGACGGTGATCTCGCCCCTGCCTCCCTCGTTGGGGAACCAGGCCTCGGTGGGAGCCACCGTGTAACTGCAGTCGGACCCCTGTTGGAAGATGGTGACCGTTTGATCGGCCACCGTGAGGGTCCCGGTCCGCTGGGGGCCGTCGTTGGCACTGACGATGACGATGATCCGGCCCGACCCGGTGGCACTGTCGCCACCCATCTGAATCCAGTCCACGTGGCGCTCGGCCGACCAGAAGCAGGTGTCATCGGTGGTCACGTTGATAAACACCGGGGTGGAATCACTGTCGAATTCGTACTCGGTCTGATCCAACTCGTAACTGCAATTGGACAGTGGCGACACCCCCAGGTTGAGTCGCCCCCAGCCGGTGTCGTTGTCGAGTCCGATCCCCTCGCGGTCGATGGCCATCTGCTCGAGGAACGCGCGGACCTGGGCCCCGGACCAACCCGGGTGGGCTGACATCACCACCGCCGCCGCGCCGGCCACGTGGGGACACGCGAAGGAGGTCCCATAGGCCAGGTCGTCGTACGAGGCCGTGCTCACTCCGTCATAGGCCGCCACATCCGGTTTGACGACTCCACCCTGGATCGACCCGCCCGGCCCGTTGGTCGGCCCGGCCGAGCTGTAGCCCCGGACACCAAACCCGGTGGCGCTCAATGCGGCGGTGGCCATGGCCCCGGCGGCGTCCCCGGGCGTGCTCACGGAGCCCTCCTCCACTGGCTGCTCGAGGGGGTCGTACCTGGAGAAGATCTCCATGTCATTGAGGCCGGTGACGCTCTTTCGGAAGACGCCGACCCCGTAACGGCCCGCCTCGGTGACGGTGAAGCTGAGGCTCTCATACGGCGTCTGGCCCGAGACGCCACTCTGGGTCCGGTCTGACGAGGCCACCTCCACCGGCTCGTCGCCACCGAGCAGGAACAGGTGCAGGCTGTAATCCTGGTCCACGGCGGTCCAGTCGTTCCACGGCATCGAGATTCCGACGTCGTCGCCCACCGCCGACGAGAAGTCGAATCTCACAATCTCTTCGCCCGGGGCGAGCTCCACCCAACCATTCCCGTCGCCGTCCACCGACTCACCCTGCCAGTGGGAGTCCCGGTAGTTGCCCGCCGAGTGGGCCCAGACACCATCGGCCTGGTCGACGAAGTCGTTGATCCGGGACTGGAAAAACCCGGTGCCATCACCCGGGCTGACGCCAAAATAGGTGATCGACATGGCCACTACCCGGACGCCCTCGTCGATCATCCACTGAACTGCGGCCGAGAAATTGTTGCTGCCGGAGCCGACCTGGGCCAGATAGAGCTCGGCTCCAGGTGCCATGTCGTGGACGATCTCGGCGACCGCAGTGCCGTGGACTTCCCCGGGCTGGCTGGCGCCGGCGCCGAATGGGCGGTAGTGGAACCGGTCTCCAGGGGGAAGCTCAACTCCTACCAGATCCTCCCACCCGTAGGCCTCGATGTCGATGACCCCCACTTTGACCCCCTCGCCGGTGAATCCGTCGGCGTGCCACGCCTCCACGTTGGTCGGGCCCACGCCCTCCGAATTCGCCAGCGACTTCTGGTCGCCCCCCGTCGGCACGGAGATCGGCCGGGGAAGCACAGCGATGGGGGGCTGACGAACCCAGGTCACCCCGGCCACATGGTCAAGGTCCGCCAACTGGGCTGGAGTCACCAGAGCCTCAATCAGACCCTCACTCCGCACGACGTCGATGGCGCCCTCGGACTCGAGCCAGCGTGCCACCGACTCCATGTGGTGCACTGAGGCCACCACGTCCACCGCCATATGTGAACCTCGAACTTCGAATCCTGCTCGACCGGCCGCAGCGAGCGGGTCAGCCGAGACAAGCACCTTCACCAGCGGTCGGTCCAACCTGGTGAAACCGGCATCCACGAGATCAATCTGTGGCGCCGGCATCACGCCGCCAAGTCGAAGCGACTCCCCGGTCCCACCGGGGGAGGCGACCATCACCAAGAACAGACCGAGGATTCCGATTCTCATCTCAATTCCTCCGACGGCACAGGAGAATCACCCACCCTTGTGCCCTCAGAGTGTAAACGCTCCAACAACCCGCGGGTTTCCATCGACGCCACTGATATGCTCTCCCGGCGAACGACATCTCAGTGGAGGCAGCAGATGGGGATTTCCACCTCGCGCAAACCACTTCCAGTGGCCGGTTTCAACGTCGAGGCGAGCCGCACTGCCGACGGCGTCATGCAGCTCTGGGCCGACGGTGAGGAAGCCTATGCCGCAGGGCTTGGCTATGCCCACGCCTGCGACCGGCTGGTCCAGATGATGCTCGTTCGACTGGTGGGACAGGGGCGCCTGAGCGAGTGCCTCCGGGCAGACGATGAAACTCTGATCATCGACACCTTTGCCCGGGAAATGGGATTCGAGCGGTACGCCGAGACCGAATCTGCCGGCTGCAATCCGGAGGTTGTCCGTTTCGCCGAAGCGTACTCGGCAGGGGTCAACGCCCGGCTGGAAAACTCGCGCAGACCACTGGAGTTCTTGCTGGTGGGTTACCGTCCCGAACCGTGGACGGTGGCGGACACCCTGTCCACCCTCAAGCTCATGGCGTACGTGGGACTGGCTCAGACCCAACAGGACTTCGAGAAGTTGCTGATCCAGTCCATCCGCGCAGAGATCTCGCCGGAATTACTCAAAAAACTGGTGTCACCGCACCTCGACGGGCTCGACCCGGCGATCGTCGACACCCTCAAGGACCTCCGCTGGGTTCAGTCCATGCTCCCGGACGAGGTTCGAATCCAACCCATGATTCCAACCATTTCCGCGAGCAACAACTGGGCCGTGGCGGGCAGCAGAACCGCCACCGGCTCACCGATCTACTGCTCCGACCCACACCTCGAGGTCAACCGGCTTCCCGCGGTCTGGTACGAGGTTGTGGCCCACCTGCCCAATGACCAACGGATCGGCGTCACCGTGCCCGGAATCCCCGGCCTGATCATGGGTCGGACCCGCCATGTCGCCTGCGGCTTTAGCTACGGATTCATGGACATGGTGGACTATTTTGTCGAGGAGGTCCGGGAGGGAAGGTGCCGCCGTGGGGATGACTTCGTTCCTCTCGAGGTCCGACAGGAGGTCATCCGTCGCAAGGGCAAGGAGCCCGTGACCCTCAGCATTCGCGAAAACAACCTGGGCGTGCTCGAAGCGGACCCGACCAGGGCGGAGCTGAGCGACGGCCACTATCTCACGCGGGCGTGGTCGGCACACCGCAGCGGTGCCTCCCAATCCCTGGAGGCTCTCTACCGCCTGCCGACGGCCCACACGGTGGCGGAGGCGCAGCTGGTTCTTCGAGAACTCGGCTTCTCCTGCAACTGGGTGATTGCCGATGATTCCGGGAACATCGGGTATCAGCAGTCGGGGCGCCTGCCGAACCGGCAGCACTCGGGCCTCTTCCCGGTGCCGGCCTGGGACACGGCCCTGGCCTGGCAGGGGTGGGTGCCGACCCGGGAGCTCCACAACGTCATCAATCCGGAGTGCGGCTACCTCGCAACCGCCAACGAGGAAATCAACCCTCCGATGGGTCCGCTGGTGGTCAACATGCCCATGGGTTCGTACCGCGTCGAGCGAATCAAGTCGATTCTGGCAGGTTTGGACTCGGTCAACATCGACGACATGAAGAGGCTCCAACTCGACCTGTACTCGTTGCACGCGGAACGCCTGATGAAGCTCCTCACCCCGCTGCTGCCGGATGTCCCGGCGGCGGAGCTGTTACGGAATTGGGACCTGTGCTACGACCGTGACTCGCGAGGGGCCACCCTCTTCGAGGACGTGTATCGAGCCCTGCTGCGAAGAGTCTTCGGCGACGGCCTATTGGGCGCCGAGGCGTGGGATGCCATTGCGGACCTCACCTCGACTCTCGCCGATTACTTCCACGTCTTTGACAACGTGCTGCTGGGCGATGATCCGTCCTGGTTTGGAGATGCCGGTCGCGACGCGGTCTTCGAGGAGGTGCTGAGAGAGGTTCTGACCCGGACCGTGCCCGAGACTGTTCCGCGCTGGGGCGAGAGCCGGCGGATGACGATGAACAACATCTTCTTCAACGGAGCTCTGCCTCGCTGGCTGGGCTTCGACTGGGGCCCGCTCGAGCTGCCGGGGAATCGAGCCACGGTGGTCCAGGGCCAGGCCTTCAGCGTGGCCGGCAGGAGTACGACCTTCGCCCCTTCGTGGCGAATGATCACCGACATGGGAACCGACGAGGTCCACACGGTGCTGCCGGGTGGCCCGTCGGGGCGGCGGTTCTCGAAGTACTATCTGACCGATCTCCAGCGGTGGATCGACGGCGAATACAAAATCCTCAAACCGTCGAGATGAATGTTCAAAGTTGAAAGTCGAAAGTTGAAAGTTCTCCCTCCCGCCGGGTTTGACTTTCGACTTTTGACTTTTGACTTTCGACTTCGGATTAGTTGACCACATCCGCTGATTCGGCGTCAGCCTCCGCCGGTGGCGGAGGTTTCGAAGAACCGTTCCGGATGCTGCTGTCGAACTCGAACTCGCTCCAGCCCGAACCGATGAGTGCTTTCAGGCCGTCGCGGGTCTGCCGTGATCCGTCCACAGCCAGGGCGGGCGGGGGCACCAGTCGGGCGCGAAAGCGGCCTGATCGGACAAGCTCGAACCGAACCGGCAAATCCCCTGGATGGTCCAGAAGATACTCGCGAAGGCCCTCGAGCCGAGCGTCGTCCACCTCGTCCAGGTCGAGGACGACTCGCAGCGCAGCCGCCCGTTTGCGGGCGATGCCGTCGAGCGGCGCCACCTCGTCCGCCAATAGCTCTACGTGCTCACCCTCGCCCTTGAGAGAGGCGACCACCAGCACCGGCGTGCCGTCAATCAGCATGCGCTCAGCAGCTTCAAAGACGTCAGGGAACGCCACCACCCGCACACTGCCCGTGGCGTCCTCCAGCTGCCAAACTGCCATTCGGCGCCCCTGGTTCCTGCCTTCCTTCTTGATGGGCATCACCTTGAGGGCGCTGACCAAGCCCCCCAGGGTGACCCTTTCACTGCCGCCGGCAAGCCGTTGTGGCAGTTCCGACACCGCGCAGTCGGCGAAATGCTGGAGCTGGTCGCGGTAGCTGTCTAAGGGGTGACCTGAAAGATAGAAACCAAGCACCTCGCGCTCCCGCGCCAGACGCTCGGATTCCTTGGCGTGGGGTGCATCCTTGATCTGTTCTTCGAGGGTCTCCGACATCAGGTCGTCGAAGAGAAAACCTTGACCGAGCTCCAGTTGCTCTCGTTCGCGGCTCGTCAGATCCAACAGCTCGTCCAGGTGGGAGATGATGCCCTCTCGGGGGACGCCGAAATCATCAAAACAGCCGGCCTTGGCGAGACACTCCATGACCTTGTGGTTCACGGCTCTCGACGGCAGGGACCTCAGGCAGTGGGCGATCGACTCGAATCTGCCCACCTCTTCCCTCGCCGCCAGGATCGGTTCCACCGCAGCAGCGCCCACCCCCTTGATCGCGGTCAGGCCAAACCGAATCCCTCCGCCCTCCACCGTGAACTCCGGCCTCGATGAGTTGATGTCCGGCGGCCGAATATCCAGACCCATTTGACGCGTTCGCCCGAGGTACTGCCGGAGCTTGTCGGTGTTGGCCACCTCCGAAGTCAGCATGGCCGCCATGAAGTGGGCGCCGTAGTGCACCTTGAGATAAGCCGTCAGGTACGCGACCTGGGCGTACGCTACCGAGTGGCTCTTGTTGAAACCGTACTTCGCGAAGGGCACGATCTGATCCCACAGCTTCGCGACTTTCGCCTTGGGGAAGCCGTTCTTGACGGCACCTTGGATGAAGTTCTCTCCCTCACGGTCGATCATCTCCTTGATTTTCTTTCCCATGGCCTTGCGCAGGGTGTCGGCCTTGGCCAAAGAGAACCCGGCAATTCTCACCGCGATCCGCATCACCTGTTCTTGGTACACGATAATCCCGTAGGTCTCACCGATGATCTCCTCGAGTTCCGGGAAGACATAGGTGATCGCCTTCCGTCCGTGCCGCCGCTCCGCATAGTCATCGATGAACTGCATCGGCCCCGGCCGATAGAGCGCATTGAGGGCGGCGAGATCGCCGAAGACACGCGGCTGGACTTTTCGCAGCACGTCCTTCATACCCGAGGACTCGAACTGGAAAATCCCGTCGGTATCACCGGAGGAGAACAAATCATAGACGGCGGGATCGTCAAATGGAACCGAGCTCAAATCGAGATCGGGATTCGCGCTCTTCCTGATCGAGGCAACCGCATCCTCCATCACCGTCAGAGTCCGCAGTCCGAGAAAGTCCATTTTCAGTAACCCGAGAGTTTCCACATCGTCCTTGTCGAACTGGGTGCAGACCTCGCCATTGGTGGTGCGAATCAATGGCACCAGGTTGACGAGACGTTCCGGAGCGATCACCACCCCTGCCGCATGCACGCCGCAATGTCGTGCGAGTCCCTCAAGCCGAGCCGCCGTGTCCACCAACTGCCGGACATCGTCGTCTCCCTCCACCAGTTCGTGCAACTGTGGGCTCTCCTCCACCGACCGTTCTAAAGTGATGTTGAGATCCTCCGGGATCAGCTTGGCGATTCGATCCACGTCTCCAAAGGGCATACCCATCACCCGACCTACGTCTCGGATCGCGGACCGGGCCTTCAAGATGTTGAACGTGGCAATTTGTGACACCGAGTCCGTACCGTATGTTTGGCGCACATATTCGATCACTTCATCACGTCTTCGCTGGCAGAAATCGATATCGATATCCGGCATGGAAATCCGGTCCGGATTCAGGAATCTCTCGAAGAGGAGGCCGTGCTCCAATGGGTCCACATCGGTGATTTCAAGTGCGAATGACACTACAGAACCGGCTGCCGATCCACGCCCTGGCCCCACTGGAATACCGGTTTTTCGGGCGTGACGAATAAAATCCCACACTACGAGAAAATAGCCTGGAAATCCCATCTTGTTGATAATTTCCAGTTCGGATTCAAGTCTCGCCCGATATTCCTCATGGCTGTGTTGACTTCCCCTCAGCCTGACCAAGCGCTTGTCGAGGCCATTCTTGGCTATATCCGCCAAAAAACTCTCGAGTGTGTGTCCATCTGGAACCGGATATTTCGGCAGGTGGAGCCGATCGGTGTTAAAGAGAACGTGACAGCGAGAGGCGATCTCTGAAGTCAATTCACATGCACCGGGATATTCTGCAAAAAGCCGGTACATTTGCTCTGGAGATTTGACGAAAAATTCCGGATTGTACGGGTAGTCGAGATCTTCCAGGGTGCGATTGTGGCCGATGCCGAGTAAAACCCGGTGAGCAAAGGTGTCTTCCCGATGGTGGAAATGACAGTCATTGGTCGCTACCAGCGGAATTCCGGTCGACCGCGATATTTCCGCCACACCCTGCCGAACGAAGGCCTCGTCCGCCATTCCATGGTCTTGGATTTCGAGAAAAAAATCATCGACCCCCAGCAGCTCTCGGAACTCTTCGGCGGCGTGCGCCGCCCCATCAGGATCACGGCCCATCAACCGCCGAGCCACCTCACCGGACAGGCACGACGAGAGCCCGATCAAACCCTCGCTGTGGGAGGCGAGAAGTTCCTTTGAGATTCGCGGCTTGTGATAAAAGCCCTCCAGATACCCCGCGCTGACCAACTCGACGAGATTGCGGTAACCACGGTCGTTTTCGGCCAGCAGCACGAGGTGGTCATAGGGCCGCCTTCGACCAGGAACCGGCGACCGGTCCCGGTGGTCTCCCGGCGCCACATAGACCTCGCACCCGACCACCGGTCTGATTCCCTCTTTCAAGGCCTGCCGATAAAACTGGAAGGCACCAAATACGTTCCCATGATCAGTGACCGCGACCGCCGGCATCCCGAGATTGGCGACTTGTCGGGTCAACTCCGAAATCTGAATCGTCGCGTCGAGCAAGGAAAAATGTGTGTGAAGGTGGAGGTGCACAAACGGCGGAGTGTTCCGGGATCCGGTCATGTGGACATCATACATGCCCCTCCGGCCCTGGAAAGCCCGCCGCCCACACCCTCCGAAAGCCTTTCGCCCTCTCCCCACGTCGGCAGAAACTGAGTTCCTTTTCCGGGCATTATCAAACAAATTTCATATCAGAAAAACACTCACCAATTCCTCATCGAGACCTTGAACATCCCGACCATTTTCTGATTCAGGAACGGGAGGATTGAAAAAACTCCAAAAAATTTTGGTCTTTTTTGAAAATCACCTTGACATTCTCTCTAAATTTGTGCATTTTTCTCATAGAGAAAATATGTTAAACGTCGGATTTCGCAAACCGCCCATGCACAACGAACTTGATCAGGAGAATTCCCTGATCAGGATTTACCGACGACACGCCGCACGGGCAATTTCAGAAGAAAGATGGAGAATCGCGGAGATCTTCCTCGATAGAATTCTCGACGTGGACACACACAACACAGAAGCGTGGTTGATGAAGGGACTGCTCCGTCACCACTGCCATGAGGATGGAGACTCAGCGGTCGATTGTTACAAAAAGGTCATCACGCTTTGTGGCCATGATCTCCATCATCCGCACGCACAACGGGCCCACTCATCTCTCAATCGAATTCTCAACGCGTGGGGATGATCGGGGCTTAATAGTCAGTGCCAGGGCCGACACTTTTGGCAGCTTTCTTCAAACAGAAAGCTGCCAAAAGTGTCGGCCCTGGCACTGTGAGATCGGAACGGGTACGGGTACGGGGCGGAGGGCTAGGCTTCGCGCTCCACCAAGAGCCTCGTGGCATGCGCGAGGGCCTCACGTTCGCGGCACGGCGGCAGGCAGTCAAGCCTCGCCACGGCCCGCTCCGCGTGACCGGTCGCCCTGGCCTGAACCTCTTCGAGCACCCCGGAGGTTCTGACCATCTCCAGAACCTCCTGCTCGGATATGGACTCGAATTTTCCGCTCGACACAACCTGATCCAGTCGAGATCGCCGAGCCCGGTCAAGCCGGGGTAGAAGGAGGATGATCGGCAAGGTGACCCTGCCCTCCGTCAGGTCGGCGAGCACTGGCTTGCCGAGACGCGACCGATTCGACGTAAAGTCGAGCAGGTCGTCGATCAGCTGGAAGCACAGTCCCAGATCACGGCCAAACTCAAGCAGGGGTTCGGTGAGATGAAGTGTCGCCGGTTTGAAAAGGGCCGGCAGCGCACATGCCGCGGCAAAGAGTTCGGCCGTCTTGCGACGGGTGATCTCCATGTAGTGATCTTCGGTCAAATCCAGTTGCCCACGAACCCGGTCCGCCATGATTTCGCCCTCGGTCATCTGGAGAGTGGCCGAGGTGAGCATGCGCATGACGTCCACATCGCCAAACTCGAGACACAGCGCCATGCTCCGCGTGTAGAGCCAGTCGCCCACCAAAACCGTTGTCTGATTGCCCCATCGGTTGTTTGCGGTGGGCTTGCCGCGGCGAAGATCCGACTCGTCAATGATGTCGTCGTGGATCAACGTGGCGCTGTGAATGAACTCGACGACCGCTCCATACCTTACATCCCGCTCACCACTCGCCATGAGGGCCTTGCTGATCAACAACACCAGCGCAGGCCTGATCCGCTTGCCACCGCTGGACAGAACGTAGCCGGCAACCTCGGACACCATGGGCTGCGCCGCGCCGAGTTCCCGGGAAATGAAATCCTCCACTGCTTCGAGTCGATCCGTGATCGGAGCGAAGACCTCGCGGACCTGCTGGGCTTGACGGAGAGACCTCACGGTGGGCGGCTTCACCGGCGCAGTCTACCACGCCCCTGATCGACGTGCGGCGGCATATCCCTTCGGGCGACGTCAGTCTTCGAGGCAGGCGATACCGACCGGCGGAGCCGGTAGCCAACCCTCTTCGAGCGGTGGTGATGCCGGTTGCCAGGCATCGAAGTCGAGGGTGTTTTTTGAGCCCTGGGGATCCACGATGACCACGCGTTGGGGCAGCCTGTCCGGCCCAAGCTCCACATCAACCCGCGCGACTCCTCCGGGTTCCCGTGGGATCAACGTCATCCCTGCCACGCCTCGATCGACGATGGTGAATCGGTCAACAGCCGTGCCGGGGTCCAGCACCGCAGCAAGGGGAATGCGTGCCCACTCCGCGTCGCTGAGCCGGTGGTCGTCGCAGCTCGGTGTGCCGAGATCCACCAGCCGGACCCGCCGGCCTTCGAGTCCCATCAGTCGGTCGGGGGGATCACCTGTCTGGAAGTAGGCCCGATCAGGCCATGCCACCCACACCACCCCGGCAGCTTCCTCACCCAGCGTCATCCCCGCTGGCACGAACTCCTGATGGTAGGAGGCAGTCCAAACCGGCTCCAGTCGGAGGGCCCTGCCGAGGCTTTCCAATTTTGTCATGGGGCCGTCCTGCGCCAATCCAGTGAACGCAGCACCTGCAAAGACCCAGACCAGCACTGCCCTCGCGAAAGATCCCGGAGAGAACCAGCTCGAAAATCGCGACGAGCTAGCCCTCGATCGAAAGCGTCCGCAGTGCCTGGGCGACCACGAAGATTCGCTCATTGTTGCTTTCAACGGACACCGGGTAGAGGAAGAACCCACTTTCGGCGACGGAATAGCTCTCCATCCTCCCCCGCACCACTTCGCCATCAAGGAACTCCACCGTCGCCACGGCGCCGCCCCGACTTTCGTCGGCGGATCGACCCAGGTGCAATTCTGCATCACGGCGTGCCTGTCCCTTGAGGAAGAAGACGGCCTTGAGATCTCCAACGCCCACGCGAACCGCGTCGCCCTCTGCGGTCTGGGCTTCAAGAAGCTGATCCTGTGGTGAGAAATCTTTCGTCAGGTTGCACCGCAGTGCGTGTCCGTCCCGGTATCTGAGCACAATGGATCCGCGACTCTCCTCCTCCATATCCACTCCCCCGAGATGCGCTGTTTCGCCCGATCCATGCTAGCACGACTTGATCCAGGCGCCGGTCCCGCCATCAGTGCCGGAAGTGGCGCCGGCGAGTCAGCAGCATGGCCACGCCGAGCCGATCACACGCCTGGATGACCTCTTTGTCGCGGATCGATCCTCCGGGCTGAATAATCGCCGTGACACCGGCCTCATGGAGCGCCTCGACGCCGTCCGGAAACGGAAAGAAAGCGTCAGACGCGGCCACGCTTCCCTCCAGATCGTGGCCCATTTCCTGAGCCTTGGCCACGGCGATCTTGGCGGCGTCGACTCTGCTCATCTGGCCCGCCCCGATGCCGAGAATTCGGTCCTGATCAGCCACCACGATGGCGTTGGATCCAACGTGTTTGACGACCCGCCAGGCAAGCTCCATCGCCCGTCGCTGCGCCACGTCCGGAGACCGCTCGGTGGCAATCTCGCGCGCCTCGCCTTCCCATCCCCGATCCGAGGTCTGAAGGAGGAATCCCCCATCGGCGTTTCGGATGACCATCTCTCCCAGGTCGGCCTCCTCCGCCTCCAACACCCGCAGGTTCTTCTTTCGATTGAAGATCTCAATCGCGTCGTCGTCGTACCCAGGCGCCACAACCACCTCGGCGAATTGTTCTGTCACCGCTTCGGCAAAGGCACCATCAACCGGCCGGTTGGCGGCGATCACGCCGCCGAAGGCCGAGAGCGGGTCGGTACTGCGGGCTTTGAGAAAGGCCTCTGCCATCGAGTCGTCCAGGCCCACACCGCAAGGATTGGCGTGCTTGATGACGGCCACGCCAGGACCCGGGAGATCCCAGACCAGTCGCCAGGCTCCGGTTGAGTCGCCCAGATTGTTGTACGACATGCCCTTGCCCTGAAGCTGACGGGCTCCTGCCAAACCCCGGGGGGGCTGCATGCGAGCCAGAATGGCCTCCTGATGGGGGTTTTCTCCGTAGCGGAGCTCGATCTCTTCGGCGGCAAGCAACTCAGCCGCTACCACCGCGGTTGGCGATCGGTGTCCGGTCTCGTCGAACTTCGGCAGGTTTGCCGCGATGGCAGCGTCGTAAGCAGCCGTATGTCGGAACGCCTTGACCGCCAATCGCCATCGAGTGGCATCGCACACATCGCCGTCCGCCAGCTCCGCGAGAACCCCAGAGTAGTCCGAAGGATCCACCACGACGGCGACCCGTGCGTGGTTTTTGGCGGCGGCGCGCACCAAGCTCGGTCCACCGATGTCGATGTGCTCCACGACCTCGGACAGCGAGGTTCCGTCCCGCTCCGCGGTCTGCTTGAACGGGTACAGATTGACCACCACAAGATCGATTTCCGGGATATTCTGGCGAGCAATCTGGGCACGATGGTCGTCGGTCGGAGCCGCGAGAATGCCTCCGAAAACTTTTGGATGGAGAGTTTTGACTCGTCCGTCCAACATTTGTGGAAAACCCGTATGGTCCGCGACTTCAGTCACCTTGCACCCGGCGTCGCGCAGCACCTTGGCGGTGCCCCCGGTGGAGATCACCGTCCAGCCGAGCCGTTCGAGGGCACGGCCAAGATCGTCGAGGGCGGTCTTGTCGGAAACAGAAACCAGAGCTATCCCAGGCATCGCGGCCTCCCACCTGATGTAGGCGGCGATTCTATCCCCCCTGGGCGATTCCGTCACCTCAAAAGCTATGACCCTTTAAACCAAATCCCCCGGGCCCGCACGAGAGACACCTTGCTACCGAAGTGCACTCCGAAGCTCGACGAGCTTGGCCTGCACGGCGCGAACGTTGTCCGGTCCCATCCGCAGCAGCTGCCGCTGCATCGGTGACAGGCTCTCAAGCTCGTTGTCCGAGTACGAAAAGGTCAAGACCTTGGGTTGCAGCTCCACGTCCCCAGACAGCACCGGAACCTCCAGCAGCTCATCAATCGCCGCGCCCAGGCGGTCTTCAAACCGCGAGCCAGGCGGCGCAATCTCCGCGTAGGCATCGTCGATGAGCGGGGTCAACTCGGCATAGAGCGCGGCAGTTCCGTCGGTGTCGAGCGATACGAAGACCGCCACGATCGCGTCATAACGGCCATAGCTCGCCGGATCGATGATGGTCCTACCGTCACGATCGATCGCCTGGAACCCTTCCTCGAGCCCAAGGAACTCGAGGTGTTGGCGCGGGTTCTTGCCGTCGGCAATGTTGTTCACCGAGGCCACAAACCGACGCACGAGGTCGTCGTTGACAAGCCAGGCCGCCAATTCCGGACGGGCGGACAATACAGCTGCCAGTTCGCGGATCACCGCATCGCTGGTCATGAGAGTGGTGCCCATCAGCCGTTCGGAAAGCCTTTCCTGCAGCGATGGGGTTGGTTCTGGGGTTGCTAAGGTCTCGACGATCTGGGTCTGTTCGACTGTCTCGCCTCCGTCCTGCCGACAACCCCTCGTCGCGAAAATCGCTATGACCACAACGATGGCAATCAAAAGAACGAAGATGGCTGGTGCGAGCTTTCTGCTGTCGGTCATGGGACACCTCCCGATCAGCCCACCACACCCACCCCGAAACCCGGTGAGAAAAGCGGGCTAGTGGAATATACCGCGAAAAGCAGTGCAGGGTTCTACTGCTCTCTCGTGGGTCATGTGCGTCTCCAGGTGGATGGTGCTTTGAGGCTTCACTCTACCAGGCCGACCCCGGTGGAACTCATGGTGAGTGCTCCGTGAAGCACACCCTTCTGTTGGCGCAAACAGCTGGCAACGGCGCGGATATCCTGAGGTTGGCCACGGCAAATGATGACCTCCGCGCAGAGATTGGAGTCGAGGTGGACGTGGGTGGCGGCCAACACCATGGTGTGGTGGTCGTGCTGAAGCTCGGTGAGCTTTTCGGCCACCCCGCGAGCGTGGTGGTCGTAAACCAGGGTGACCGTCGCCACTGCCTCGCCATTGCCCTCCCACTCCTTCTCTACCAGACGATCACGGATCAGATCACGAATGTACTCGGAGCGATTTCCGTAGCCGCTCGCCACCACCAGCCGTTCGAGCTTCTCCTCGAGCGACCGTTCGATGGAAATGCTGAGTCGTGTCAGGTCGGCCATGCCGTGTTTCCAGCCATATGTTCCAGACCACCCTACGCTGCTAGGGCGGGCCACGTCAAGAGACGCAGACTCACATTCTGGGCAGTTGGCAGTTGGCAGAGAATGTACCGCGGAGGTTCGGGGCCAGTTTTCCGAATTCCGAATTCCGAATTCTGCCCTGCTACCTGTCCTCGTAACCTGGTCGCACAGCTGGGCGAAGAAGTGCAAGGAGAGTATCCTCTCCCCCAACAAACGCACTTCGCAAGATTGGACCCTCACCATGATCGATCCAGCACTCGGCATCTCACCGGACGACGAGCACAACCTGAAGCTGGTCGCCAACGTCCACCCTCCCGACTGGGAAAACCCGTCCCCGGATGGTCGGTACAACCTGGTCGTTCTTGGAGGCGGCACGGCAGGGCTGGTGGCGGCTGCCGGAGCCGGAGGCATGGGGGCGCGAGTCGCCCTCGTGGAACGTCGGCTGATGGGCGGCGACTGCCTGAATGTGGGGTGCGTTCCCTCGAAGGCCATGATCCGCTCGGGCAGGGCTGCGGCGGACATCAGGTCGGCCGAACGCTTCGGGGTGCGTGCGATGGGCGGAGTGGAGGTGGATTTCGCGGCAGTCATGGACAGGATGCGGGGGGTCCGCGCCCACATCTCGTCCCACGACTCAGCTCGGAGGTTCTCGGAGCACTACGGGGTTGATGTATTCCTCGGGGAGGCCCGATTCAGCGGGCCGGACACGGTGGAGGTCGACGGCGCCACTCTGCAGTTTTCAAAGGCGGTGATCGCCACCGGCGGTCGGGCGATCGAGCCGCCGATCCCTGGTCTGGCCGAGGCGGGCTACCTGACCAACCACAACGTGTTCAACTTGACCCAACAGCCCGCACGGCTGGCGGTCATCGGCGGCGGACCGATCGGTTGCGAGTTGGCTCAGACATTTGCCCGACTCGGCAGCGATGTGACCCTTATCGAAATGGCCGATCAGTTTCTCGCCCGCGAGGATCGAGACGCAGCGGACATTCTTCGCGATTCGTTGATCAAGGATGGTGTGGACATTCGCTTGAGCACGACCGTCGAGCGGGTCGATAAAATCGGTCATGAAAAAGTGCTTCACATGAAGGAGTTGTCGAACGTGGACTCGGTCCGGGTCGACGCGGTCCTGGTGGGAGTGGGCAGGGCACCCAATGTCGAAGGCCTCGGCCTGGCGGCCGCCGGGGTCGAGGTCGGCCGCACCGGGGTCATCGTCAACGACTCCCTCCGCACCTCCAACCGCCGCATCTTCGCATCTGGCGACGTGTGCTTGCCGCACAAGTTCACCCATTCTGCGGATGCTGCATCTCGAGCAGTTCTGCAGAACGCCCTCTTCCCGGGACCGAAGAAGCGGATCAGCAAGCTGGTGATCCCGTGGTGCACCTACACCGATCCCGAGATTGCCCATGTGGGAATCTATGAACAGGAGGCCGTATCACGAGGTCTCGAGATTGACACCGTGACTATTCCCATGGCGGAGGTTGATCGCGCGTTGGCCGAAGGCGACACCGAAGGATTTCTCAAGGTCCACCTCAAGAAGGGCGGCGACACCATCCTCGGCGCGACCATCGTCAGCCCTCACGCCGGTGACCTGATCTCCGAGATCACCACCGCGATGGTGATGGGGATCGGGTTGGGCTCCTTCGCCGGGATCATCCACCCCTACCCCACCTATGCCGAGGCGATCCGCAAGGCGGCCGATGCCTACAATCACACCAAGCTGACGCCGTTCACCACGAGTCTCTTGAAACGCTGGTTTGCACTCAATCGGTAGGCGTGACAGGTAACGAGTGACACGTGACAGATAGTCAGGCGTGTTACGAGTGTCACGTACTCCGTGTCGCGCCTCAGTCGAACGCAGCGGCGATCTCGTCAAGAACAGCCTGCTCTTGGTTCGATATCCTGTTCAATCCAAGGAACCCACCGGCCGCCTCGGCGACCCCGGTGGTACGGCTGACCACTTGCTCCCTGACCGCGACCGCGACGGCGAGATCGAGACCGGCACAGAATTCCTTGACGTAGTGCTTCCAAACTTCGAAGAGCTTGGGCTCCGGCTTCTGGACGAGCCAGTTCAGCAGCAGCTGATGGTTGGTGGTGCCTTCCTCGATGCCCCGCTCAGCAGCGGCTTTCAGAATCGCCTTCTTCTCCCCCGATGAGATCGAACCGTCGGCCCACGCCACTTCTACCAACGGGGTGATTGTGAGCGCCATGGCCGTCTCGGCTGTGATATCCATCTCGACCAGCCGGTCGAGCAAATGCTCATCTTCAACCTGCAGTATCTTGCGAAAGGACTCGCGCTGCTTTTCGGCTTCCGCTTCCGCACGCAACTTCCCCAACAGCTTCTCGTTTTCACGAGCGAAAAACGACTCCTCCATCGCTTTGGCGCTCTTCCTCAGGCCAGTGACCACCTCTTCCATTTGACTTCCTCCTTGTGCGATCTCAACCCAGCGCCACGATTGCGACTGGACTTTTTCGGACGGGCCAAAATTATGCCATATCCGTGGCCCGCAAGGAGCCATCAAGTATGTTTTCTGGCCACTCGCCGCCTGGATGCGTAGAATACGCCGTGCCGACCGGCGCCACCGGAGCGGCAGCGCGAGGAGTCGACCAATGCCCGAGCACAGTTACGAACCCGCCACTCTCGAACCGAAGTGGCAGCGCATCTGGCGCGAGCGCCGGACTTTCAGGACCCCGTCGGACCCGGAAGAACTGAAATCCAAGCCCAAGTTCTACGTGCTCGACATGTTCCCCTACCCGTCGGGGGCCGGCCTGCACGTGGGCCATCCAGAGGGTTACACCGCGACCGATGTGGTGGCACGCCTCAAGCGAATGCAGGGTTTCAACGTGCTCCACCCCATGGGGTGGGATGCCTTCGGGCTTCCAGCCGAACGTGCAGCGGTCCGCGAAGACAGTCATCCTGCGGACATCACCGCCCGCAACGTGGACACCTTCCGGCGCCAGATCCAGCGGCTCGGATTCAGCTATGACTGGGACCGAGAGATCAATACCTCGATGCCGGACTACTACCGATGGACCCAGTGGATTTTCCTCAAGCTCTTCGAGAAGGGGCTGGCCTACATGGCCGACGTTCCGGTGAATTGGTGCCCGGCTCTGGGCACGGTCCTCGCCAACGAGGAGGTCAAGGACGGCGCGTACGTGGAGACCGGGGACCCGGTGGAGCGCCGCCTGATGCGGCAGTGGATGCTCAAAATCACGGTCTACGCCGAACGGCTGCTCGACGACCTCGAACTCGTGGACTGGCCGGAAGGCGTCAAGGAGATGCAACGCAACTGGATCGGCCGCTCCGAGGGTGCCGACGTCCATTTCCGTATCGATGGCCATGACCAGGGGTTCACCGTATTCACCACCCGACCCGACACATTGTTCGGCGCCACCTACTGCGTACTCGCACCGGAGCACGAGCTGGTGGATCTGATCACCACCGACCCCCAACGCGGCGCCGTGCGCGGGTACATCGAAGAGGCCTCCCGAAAGACGGATCTGCTGCGCACCGACCTGGCAAAGGAGAAGAGCGGAGTCTTCACCGGCGCCTACGCCATCAATCCGGTGAACGACGAGAAGATCCCCATCTGGATCGCCGATTACGTGCTGATGAGCTACGGCACCGGTGCCATCATGGCGGTGCCGGGCCAGGACCAGCGGGACTGGGATTTCGCAGAGACCTTTGGCCTGCCCATCATCCGAACCGTCGAACCTGCTCCTGATTTCGAGGGTCAGGCGTACTTGGGCGACGGCCCCGCCATCAACAGCCGGTTCCTTGACGGTCTCCACATCGAGGAAGCGAAAGCCAGCATCATCCAATGGCTGGTGGAGCGCGGCCTTGGAGAGCTCAAAGTGCAGTACAAGCTGCGGGACTGGCTGTTCTCCCGCCAACGGTACTGGGGCGAGCCATTTCCGATCGTCCACACCGACGACGGCCAGGTGGTGCCAATACCCGGAGAATGGCTGCCGGTTGAGCTGCCCGCCATCGACGAATACCGACCCACCGACGACGGCAGGCCGCCGCTGGCCCGGGCCGGTGACGACTGGCTGCGGATCACCCTACCGGACGGCCGCACCGGCACCCGCGAAACCAATACCATGCCCCAGTGGGCCGGCTCCTGCTGGTACTACCTCCGCTTCCTGGACCCCCACAACGACCGGCAGGGGTGGTCCCCCGAACTGGAGGACTACTGGATGCCGGTGGACCTCTACGTAGGCGGCGTCGAGCACGCCGTGCTCCACCTCCTCTACGCCCGTTTTTGGCACAAGGTGCTGTACGACTGCGGCCTCGTCCATACGGTCGAACCATTCCAGCGACTCTTCAACCAGGGCATGGTGCTGGCCTACTCGTACCGGGACGCCAAGGGTAAGTACTACCATCCGTCAGACGTCAAGGAAGACGACGACGGAACCGTGGTGGCGAAGGCCTCTGGGGAGCCCCTCGAGGCCCAGGTCGAGAAGATGTCCAAATCCAAGCTCAACGTGGTCAACCCGGACGACGTCATCCAACAGTACGGCGCCGACGCCATGCGCCTCTACGAGATGTTCATGGGCCCGTTGGAGGTCCAGAAACCGTGGCAGATGAAAGATGTCGAAGGCGTCAACCGATTCCTCCAGCGGGTGTGGCGCCTGGTCGTGGACGAGAGGACCGGCGAGCACAACCCGAAGCTGAGGGACGCCGCTCCAGAATCGGAACCCGGCCTCGAGCGGGCCCTTCACAGGACCATCAAAAAGGTCACGGCCGACACCGAGACCCTGCAGATGAACACCGCGATCGCCCAAATGATGATCTTCGTCAATGAGGCCACCACCGCCGCCACCCTGCCCCGTGACACGGTCACGACCTTTTTGCGGCTGCTGTCGCCGTATGCTCCTCACATCAGCGAAGAGCTTTGGCAGCGCCTCGGACACGAGGAGCTGATCGCACAGGCTCCCTGGCCCGTGCACGACCAGGCGCTGTGTGTCGACGATCTCATCCCCGTGGTCGTCCAGATCAACGGGAAGAAGCGGGATGAGTTGATGGTACCGAAGGACGCCGACAACGGGATGCTCGAACGCCTCGCGCTGGCCTCGGACAAGATACGCAAGCACCTCGGCGGAGACGAGCCCAAACGGGTCATCGTCGTCCCCGGCAGGCTGGTCAATATTGTCATCTGAGAGATCTGCCAGGCTGGATGGGTTGGGTTTAAAGGTTAAAGGTTTGGCTCATCCGGAATAACGTGTGGTTGGGGTTCCCGCCGTTCCCGTTCCCGTTCCCGTACCCGAAATTCAGCGGCAGCGACAGCAGTCAGGGGCAGCGACCGGGAACAGCGATCAGGGACAGCAATCAGTCTTCAGGGGCAGCAATCAGTTGTCTTGGCCGCATTGCACATGGTCACCTCCGGGTCGTTCACGGGGTGAATAGGCATAGCTGGCGAGGGGGCCGGTGTCAAGGGCGCCATGCGGCCGGCCAAAGGCCGGCAAACCCTTGACACCGGCCCCCTCACCAGCATTCGGATGAGCCTTAGATTTTAGATTTTTGTGGAGCGATCGGCAGCCGGATCGTGACCTCCAGGCCACCGTCGGGATGGTTGCGCGCCTCGACCTCGCCGCCGTGGGCCCGAACGGCGCGCTCGGTGATGGCAAGCCCGAGGCCCACTCCGCCGGTCTGACGATCGCGGGCCGGTTCCACACGGTGGAAGGGCTGGAAGAGTTGCTGGAGCTGGTCCTCGGGCACGCCCGAACCGTGATCTCGCACCTTGACGATGGCCACGGACCCACCGTGAGCGACGCATTCGCCGATCCATATATCAACACCCTCTTCTGGCTCGGTGTGGGCCATGGCGTTGCGCACGACGTTTTCCACCGCGCTGCGCAGAAGCTCGAGGCGTCCCCGAACCATCGGCCGATCCGCAATCTCGAACCGGACCTCGCAGCCCCCCGCCTTCGCCTCGAAACGAGCATCGGCCACCACATCCTCGACGGTCTGAGCAAGATCGACGGGCCGGCGATCACCCGGCTCGAGGTCGGACTCGAGGCGTTCCAGGGACAACAACCGCTCAATCAGCTCGTCGAGTCGTCGGGATTCGCGTCCGATCCGATCGAGGGGATCCCTGGCCCCCTCCCCTGCCCGCTGACGGGCCAGTTCCAGTGCCACCTCCAGCCGGGCCAGGGGCGAACGCAGCTCGTGAGACACATCCCGTAGCATTCGGCGTTGGGCCTCCACCTGTTTTTCCAGTCGTGCCGCCATGCCGTCGAAATCCCGGGCGAGTTCGCCGATCTCGTCCCTCCGGCGGGCTACCGGCGGACCGACTCTGACCGCCAGGTTGCCTTCGGCCAGTCCCCGGGTCGCCCTCCTGAGAGCTGACACCGGAGAGCTGAGATGACGGGCCAGCAGCAAGCAGAAGAGACCCACAACCAGGGTCAACACCGCCAGCCGAGGGATCAGAATCTTGGGATCGAGCAGGTCAATCGGTCGCGGTGGTCGCCGCATCAGCCCGATCACCACTCTGAGGTTGCCGTCGACATCAATGACCGGTCGCCCCTCCATGTGGAGACTGCCCGATCTCTCGGACATGGACTCGTTGGCCGCTGCGACCCTCTGCGCGAACTCGCGGGCCCCGCGGTCGGTCTCCTGACCTCGAACCTCGACCCCGTCGGCGTCGAAGACGAAGACGTGCATCGGTACGCGGTGGCCGCGGCGAGGCCTTTGTGACTCCTGGTCCTCCGTATCTCCCCGCTCGATTCGGTCGGCGGCCCGCGCGACCCTCCCGGAGAGCATCTGGCTGGCACCCTGCTGCCACCGCTCGACCCCCGGGTGGGACCTCGTGAAGAGCGGCGAGGACACTACCAGCAGAGTGACCACCACCGCCATGGCGGCCCAGAACCACAGGAAGATCCGCAAAAACAACGACCTCATACGCCCCTACTACTCCCTCATGCCATCTGCCAACTGCTAACTGCTAACTGCCAACTGGCAACTTCACATACTGATACCCAACGCCCCGAACCGTCTTGATCCTCTCGCCGCCCGCAGGCGTCGGTCCCAGCTTCTTTCTGAGGTTGGACACGTGGACGTCGAGGCTGCGATCGTAGCTGCTCGCCCTCCGTCCCAGTGCCGCCCTGGACAGATCGTTGCGCTCGACGATCCGCCCTGCCGCCCGCATCAGCACCACCAGGATTTCGAACTCGATTCCGGTGAGGACGATATCTTCACCGGAACGGACAACAGTTCGCGCTCCGGGGTCAACTCGCAGGTCGCCGACCTCAACCGCCGCGTCCCCCGGAGTTTCCTCCCCGCCCGACCTCCGGAGTACGGCCCGCATCCGAGCCACCAGCTCGCGGGGGTTGAATGGCTTTGGGAGATAGTCGTCGGCACCGATTTCCAGTCCGACGATCCGATCCACCTCGTCGCCTCGGGCTGTCAGCATGATCACCGGCACGTCGGACACCCGACGGATCCCGCGCAGAACCTCGAACCCGTTGAGGCCAGGCAACATGACATCCAGAACCACCAGCTCGTGGCGTTCCCTCACCGCCTCCTGAACCCCTGCTCCACCGTCGTGGACCGAGTCGACCTCGTACCCCTCCTGGGCGAGGAACTCGGCCAACAGCTCACAGAGCTCGGCATCGTCGTCAATCAGCAACACCCGGCCCATTCTGGAATCGTATCGCACACGGCCGGCGAATCGACCGACTTTACCTTTCTTTGCAGTGGCTTTGGATTTCATTGTGCAATCCGGGTCAACATTGAATACGGCAGTGACGTTTCTCCCTCTGACTGAAAACGTCGCCGACACGGCGACACCACAGGAGGCACACATGAAGGTCCGAAACATCATTTTTGTAACACTCGCAGCGATTGCACTGACGGCTGCCGGTCCGCTCTACGCACAAGGTGGACCCGGTGGTGGGATGGGCGGCCCTGGCGGCTTCCACGGTCACGGCGGCTTCGGCGGAGGCGGATTGGACCGGCTGGAGCACATGCTGCCCCGCCTCGCCGATTACCTCGAACTGACCGAAGAACAGCAGATCCAGATTCAGGCGATTTTGGACGAGGAACTGCCCGCGATCCAGGACCTGCGCAACCAAGCGCGGGACGCCCGCGAGCTCTACCTGGAGAACCATGACCCCGGCCAGTTCAACGAAGCTGAGGTGCGCGCCTTCGCCCAGTCCCAGGCATCGCTCCACATCGAGATGGCGGTGGCCAGTGCCCGCGCCATGTCGCGGATCTACAACGTCCTGACGCCAGAACAACAGAATCAGTTGCAGGATCTCCGTGGCCTCATGGGACGGCAACGCGGCCCGCGCCATGGTGGCGGCCGGATCAAGCAGTGACAATGAACTCCGACGCCTCACCGGTCTGACCCGGACTGGCGGACGGTCGCTGTGGCGGCCGTCCGCCATCCTTTTCCAGGAGAGAGGTCCCAGGGAGCAAACAACCAGCACGGTGATCGCAACTGCCTGTCTCCTGGCGCTCATTCCACTGACCACTGCCGCCACCGTGAACCTCGAGAGCCCACCGGCGGACCGCTCGATCCACATCGACGCGAACCCGCGAGACTGGGATGGACTGCCCATGGTCTACCTCGAGAACAGCCTTCGCTCGCTATCAATCACCCACGATGACGACAACATCTACCTCATGTGGTTCAATAGGCGGGCATGAACGAGGACGAATTTCGAACATCACAGCGGGTCAACCCGGTCATTCAGTTTGCGGTGGAACGGCGGGTGACCATGGGCATGGCGGTGCTCGGCGTCATGGTGTTCGGGTGGCTCTCCCTCACCCGGCTGCCGTTGGAGTTCTTGCCCACATTCACATGGGAGACCATCACAGTCGAAGCTCCCTACCCGTCATCATCTCCGGCCGAAACCGAGCGTCTCATCGTCCGCCCCCTGGAAGACAGCCTCGGAACCATCAGCGGGATCCAATCCCTCACCGCATCGGCCACCGCCCAAAGCGGATCGGTTTGGGTCGGATTCACACCCGGGACCGACATGGATCTGGCGACCGTTGAGGTCCGCGATCGGGTCGATCGGGTCCGCGGCCTGCTGCCCGACGACCTCGAGCGTGTCAGGATCCGAAGCTTCCAATCGTCGAATCGGCCGGTGTTCCGGTTCAACCTCTCGGCGCCGTGGGACCGAGATCGACTCTATCGATTCGTGAACGACGTGGTGGTCCGTCGGTTGATGCGTCTGGAAGGCGTGGCAGACGTCGGGGTCCGTGGCGACGAAACCCGGCAACTGCAAATCGACCTGATTTCGGATCGCATGACTGCGTATGGCGTGGACGTGCGAGATGTGGCCTCGGTGGTGACTGCAAACCACCTCGCCAGGACCATCGGAACCCTGCGCGATGGATCCCAGGCATTCCTGGTTCAGGTGGACGGCCGATTGCGCACGGTGGATGAATTCCGCGACCTGCCGCTGGGTTCGACCGGACTGCGCCTGGGTGACGTGGCTGAGGTGGGCCTCGCCTATCCCGAACGGGACGAGTTCGAGTACCTCAACGGCTCCGAGGCCCTCGGGATCCGGATCTACAAGGCCTCCAATGCCAATCTGCTGGCCATGGCTGATCGGGTTCACGCCGAGCTGACCGCGATCCGCTCCCTACCCGAGGCCGAGGGTCTGGACATCAACATCTACCGAGATGACTCCGACGACGTCCGGTCAGGCCTGGCAGCCCTTCGAAACACCGGGCTGCTCGGTGGTGCCCTCGCCATCTTCTTCATGTTCCTGTTTCTTCGACGCGTTCGGACGACTCTTCTGGTGGCGATCGCGATTCCGATTTCCCTGGTGGTGACCTTTGCCATCATGTATCTGTCCCGGCAGGCGGGCTGGACCGATCTGACCCTCAACATCATGACCTTGATGGGTCTGATGCTGGCCGTTGGCATGCTGGTGGACAACTCAATCGTAGTCATCGAGTCCGTCTTCCGGCACCATCACGAACTGGGCGAAGACGGGCGGACTGCGACACTCAACGGAGCCTCCGAAGTTGTGATGCCGATCTTCGCCTCCACCATCACCACCATGTGCGTCTTTATGCCGATGATCTTCATGTCCTCCGGCGGACGATTCGCGATCTTCATTCGCAATATCGGCACCACGGTGGTGGTGGTCATGGCTGCGTCCTTTCTGGTGGCAATTACGGTGGTTCCGATGGTCTCTGCGCGATTGCTCGGGGGGGAACGCAAACGGAGCTTTCCATTCTTCGACCGCATGGTGGAGTGGTACGACGGTTCTCTTCGCTTCATGCTCCGTCACCGCCTCGCCTTCGCGGCACTGATCGGCGTCGTGCTGTGGTGGTCGTGGGGTTCCTATCAGAATATCGAGCGAACCCATTCCGCGCCCTCCTACGAGCGCCAGCTTCAGATTCAGGTCGACACGCCGAGGAGTTACTCGATCGACCAAAAGGCAGCCCTCTTCGGCGAGATCTATGACAACCTCGACCGCAACCGCAGTGAACTCGAAATCACCGACGTGACCCACGAGTTCCAACGGTCTGCTGGGCGCTCACGGGGTTGGCACGGCAGCAACCGTTTCGATATCTACTTGATGGACGAGACTCGCGCCAGCCTGGACACCGGTCAAATCCGCGATCGCGTGGAACAACTCCTGCCAACCCGACCCGGGGTCACCTTTACGGTTTCGAGATCGATGCATGGTCGGCACAGCTCGTCGGGCTCCAGCATCGAGCTCCAGCTCGTTGGCGACCGGATGGAAATCCTCGAAAGGCTGTCCGGCCGCGTCGTCGCGGCTTTGGAATCCCTTCCGGCACTGACCAACGTGGACTCCTCTCTCGAAAGCGGCGATGAAGAAATTGTGATTCGACCGGACCGAGAACGAACCCTCCAGGCAGGTCTTTCATCACAGATGGTCGGCCGGGGCGTCAGTTCGGCGCTATCTTCGAGGCCTGTCGCCTACTTCGAGGTGGGAGATCGCGAACTCGATGTGGTGGTGCAACACCGCGAGCAGGACCGACAAACCCTCGACCACCTCCGCAACTTGCCTCTATCCAACGGTCAAGAACGGATCGCCATCGGCGCCATGGCTGATTTCGAAACCGCGCCGGGCGCGCGGGCCATCGAGCGATCGGACCGGCGGTCACGGCTCACCATCACCGCCGACGCAGCGTCTGGCACGCCGTCGTTCGTCGCCGAGCGCATGGCTCAGCAAGTGATCGAGGGCCTCAATCTTCCAGCGGGCTACGAAGTGGTTGAAAGCGAAGATTGGCGATCATCAGACGAGGATTCCTCTGCGGCGCTATTCATGCTGCTCTTTGCGGTGGTCTTGGTCTACATGGTCATGGCGGCCCTCTTCGAGAGCTTCGCTCAACCCTTCACCATCATGTTCGCCGTACCCTTCGCCTTCATCGGGGTCGGTATCATCATGCGTCTCGCCGGCCAGCCGCGATCCTCCACCGCCGATATCGGGCTGATCATCCTCGCTGGGATCGTGGTCAACAACGCCATCGTTCTGGTGGACCAGATCAACCGAATTCGCCGTAGTGGCGTGGATCGAAACCAGGCCATCGTGCTCGGCGGCCGCCACCGTCTGCGGCCGATCCTGATGACCGCCATGACGACGATCCTCGGCCTTTCTCCCATGGTGGCGCCATTCTTTCTGCCTCAAGTCTTCGGAGCGGTGGAGGGCCGCGCCGCGTTCTGGGCCCCGGTTGGCCTGGTAATCCTCGGGGGCCTGGCCACGTCCACTCTGCTCACCGTCTTGATCATCCCGGTCCTCTACTCCCTGGTGGACGACGCCACCCGATTCGTCCGCCGGCTCGCGTTCGAGGTCATTCGATGACCTCTCCGTGCCCGTCTCCGTTCCCGTTCCCGTTCCCGTTCCCGTTCCCGTTCCCGTTCCCGTTCCCGTTCCCGTCAAACGATCGAAAATCGAAAATCCCACCCACCCGCGATATCAGATTTCATCCACCAACCAAAAACCCCAGGGTCCTCATGAAGACAACCAAAATATCTGTCCGTGTTGGTGCAACCCTCATTGTTATCCTCACCCTCACCGGCTGTGGATCGAAGACGGAATCGGACGGCGCACACTTCGGCCCGCCCATGGGCGGCGACCGGCCGGCCTCGAACACCGCGCCCGCCGCAGTGCCCATCCAGGTCGAAACGGTCGCCCAGAGATCGATCTCAGAATTCCTCCGCTCCAATGGCACGCTGGAAGCCGAAAACGAGGTCGACCTGGTGGCGCGCACCTCCGGTCCGATCACCGAACTTCTCGTGGAGGAGGGTGACACCGTGCAGGCCGGTCGGCTGCTGGCTCGGATCGATGATCTCGAAGCCCGGAATCAGGTGGCGATCGCCACCGTGTCCCGCGACGAAGCCAGGCTCGCCTTCGACCGCGCCCGCACCACCCTCGACAAAGGACTGGTCAGCCAGGAGGCGTATGATTCCGCCCTCTCAGCCCTTCAATCTTCCGAAGCACAGCTCGGGTCCGCCACAATCCAACTCGCCTATACCGAAATCCGAGCTCCCTTTACGGCTCTCGTGGCCACTCGGTACATCCGGCTGGCACAGTTCGTGACTCCGGGCGATTCCCTGTTCAGGATT
Source organism: uncultured Holophagae bacterium (assembly GCA_963801995.1). Classification (GTDB taxonomy): domain Bacteria; phylum Acidobacteriota; class Thermoanaerobaculia; order Thermoanaerobaculales; family Sulfomarinibacteraceae; genus FEB-10. The sequence goes on from CAWDGW010000002.1 coordinate 189,148, forward strand.
TCCGATTTCACGCCTCTCCTGTGCCCGATCGAGGTGCCCGAGAAGGACTTGTCAAAACTTCACCTCGATCAAGACGCCCGGCTCACGGTCGAAGCGTTCCCGGGTGAGGATTTCACCGCCCAGGTGCAACGCATCCGTCCCACGGTGGACGCCGGCACCGGCACCGTCACGGTCACCCTCGAGGTGGATGGCCGAGGTCTGTTGCGACCCGGCATGTTTGCGAGCGTTTATCTGCACACCACGACTCACCACGGCGCCCTGGTGATTCCTCGTAACGCGTTGGTGCTCGATTCCATCGGCGACACCGTCTATATCCGCGAGGGGGATGTGGCGGTCCGCCGCGATGTTCGTCTCGGTATCCGCGAACAGGATCTGGTGGAGGTTCTGGACGGCCTCGCCGCCGGCGATGAGGTCGTAGTCCTCGGTCAAGAGGGTCTGTCCAATGGGACGCCGGTGACCGTTCTCGGAGGCGAGCCGCCACCCGCAGCGGCAGCCCAACCGGACCCGGACCGGATCGATGCCATGAGGCAGCGGATGCGCGAACGCGGACTTTCTGATGAAGAGATCGCCCAACGAATCCAGCGGATGGGCGACGGCGGGGGTGGGCCACCGCAGGGTGGGCCGCCGAGGGACAAACCAGGAGGCGGCGAAATCCCCGACCGCATGAAGGAAAGGATTCGCAACGCCTCACCCGAGGAACTCGAGCAAATCAAGGAACGGATGCGCTCCTTCGGCATGCCTGACGACACGATTGAAGAGACCGTCAACCGCATTCGCGGCGGCGAGGAATCCCAGAAGTGAAGATTGTCGACTTCGCCATCAGGAGACCGGTGACGGTCTTCATTTTCGCAGTGGCGGCGGTGGTCTTTGGTGTTGTGGCCTTTCGCAACCTGGCGGTCAACCTCCTGCCGGACATCAGCTATCCATCGCTCACCATCAGGACCGAGTACCAGGGCACTGCCCCTGTGGAGGTGGAAGCGCTCCTCGCCCGACCGGTGGAAAACGCAGTCGGAGTCGTCAACAACGTGGTGCGCGTCACCTCGTCGTCGAGGGCCGACATTTCCGAAGTGACCCTGGAGTTCGCATGGGGCACCAACATGGACTTCGCCGCCCTCGATGTCCGAGAGCGGCTCGATCGGCTGCGCCTACCACCCGACGCCGAACTGCCCGTGTTGCTCAGGTACGACCCCTCCTTGGACCCCATCATGCGAATCGGACTCCACGGTGACGGCGATTTGGGCAAGATGCGGTTCGAGGCGGAGGAGGGACTGAAAAGGGCCATCGAGCGGCTGGAGGGAGTGGCCGCTGTGGTGGTTTCGGGTGGTCTCGAAGAGGAAATCCAGGTCGAAATCGATGAACGGAAACTCGCCGGACTCGGTCTCGACATCGGCCAGGTCTCCTCTCGGTTGGCCTCCGAAAACGTCAACCTCACCGGTGGAACACTCCGCGACGGCCAGACCGAATATCTGGTTCGCACCATCAACGAGTTTGTCCGCGCCGAAGACATGCGGTCGATCGTCATCCACCGGTCGTCCGCCGCCATTATTCGGCTCGAAGACGTGGCCCAAGTCTTCACCGGCCACAAGGAACGGGAGATCATCACCCGCATCAATGGCGACGAATCTGTCGAGCTGGCAATCTACAAGGAAGGCGGGACCAACACCGTCACGGTCTCCGACGCCGTCACCAATCGGCTCGACGCTCTCCGCCAGGAACTGGCTCGGACCGATCCCGAGTTCGAGCTGACCGTCATCACTGACCAAGCGCGCTACATCCGAAACGCCGTTCGCGAGGTTTTGGAAACCGCCATGTTCGGAGGCTTGTTGGCGGTCTTGGTTCTGTTCTTCTTTCTTCGATCGATCAAAAAGACCCTCATCATCTCTCTATCGATTCCGGTGTCTGTGGTGGCGACCTTCTTCCTGATGTACGTCGCCGGAATCTCGCTCAACATCATGTCGCTGGGAGGCCTGACCCTCGGGATCGGTCTCCTCGTGGATAACGCAATCGTTGTGCTCGAATCGGTGCAGCGGAAACGGGAGGAGGGTCTCGACGAGGTCGAGGCTGCCCGAGTGGGAACTTCGGAAGTGGGACGGGCCATCACTGCCTCGACACTGACCACGATCTGCGTCTTCGTGCCCATCGTCTTCGTGGAAGGCGTCGCCGCTCAGCTCTTCCGGGATCAGGCACTGACCGTCGCCTTTTCCTTGTTGGTGTCCCTGGTGGTGGCGTTGACTCTGATCCCCATGCTCGCCTCCCGGGAGCTTCGCCCACGAGAACCCGAACCCCAGGACACGAGTGAAACCCGCACTTCAATGGGACGCCGGATCGCCAACCTCGTGTTTAGCTGGGCGTACGGCGCCCTGAGAGCCGTCCGCATCGTCATCGCAGCTCTTTCGGGTCTTGTCACAGCGGCTGTTCAACCGTTTTTGAATCTGTTTGACAGAGGTTTGACCGTGATCGCGGCGATCTACGCGCGGGCCGTCGCCTCGGTCTTGAATCACCCCATCGCGACTCTCTCCATAACCCTCGTCCTGTTGGCGGCCAGCCTCGGGATCTACCGCAGCCTCGGATCCGAGCTGATTCCCGAATTGATCCAGGGCGAGTTCTTCACCAACGTCGAGCTGCCACCGGGTACCCGGCTCGAGGTCACCGACCGTCGCATGGTCGAACTCGGTCGCGCAGCCACCGCCATCGAGGGAGTAGGCACCGTCTACACCATCGCCGGCACCTCGAACCAACAGGGAGGATCTGCCGGTGAGACCCGTGAAAACATGGGTCAGCTGAATGTGACGTTGCAGCCGCCCACGTCGCGCGAGCGGGAGGAAGCCGCCATCGCTCTGGTCCGCGACGCTGTCGAACGCGAAAACCAGTTCCTCGGCCCCCGCCCTGAGGGTCGGTCACAGGGTGCGAAACCCACCCTGAATGCCCATTTTGGACGGCCCTCGTACTTCAGTTTCCGCACCGCCATCGAGGTCGAAATCGAGGGATTCAGCCTTGAACTCATTGATCAACTGGCGGACCACGCGGCCTCGCTCATGGCGGAGATCCCCGGCCTCGCAGACGTCAAATCCTCCACCGAGGGTGGTCATCCCGAACTTCAGATTCGACTCGATCGCGACCGCCTCGCGTCCTACGGGCTCACCGTCGCGGGAATCTCCGACGTGCTCCGAGCCGTGGTTCAGGGTGAGATCGCCACCGACATCACCCGATCCGACCGCACCATCGATATTCGGGTCCGCGCTGAGGAACGGTTCCGGTCCTCAGCCCGCGATCTCGAAGACCTCACCGTGACCATCATCGACGGCACCATGATCCCGTTGTCTGCGGTCGCGGTTGTCGAGGAAATCGAAGGGCCGGCCGAGATTCGTCGAGCCAATGGAACGCGAGTCGCCGTCATCACGGCCAACCTGGACGGCCGCGACCTGGGATCGGTGACAGTCGATATCGAACACGCCCTCGGATCCATGGCGTGGCCTTCGGGCTACGATTGGCGTCTTGGCGGACAGGAGCAGGAGATGGAGACCTCCTTCGACTCCATGAAGCTGGCGATCGCCCTCGCCGTGTTTATGGTCTACCTGGTCATGGCATCCCAGTTCGAGAGCTTGCTCCACCCGTTCGTGATCCTGTTTTCGGTCCCCTTCGCCGTCATCGGCGTGCTCGCCACCATGTGGCTGTTCGGTGTCACGGTGAGCGTCGTTTCGCTGATCGGTTTCGTGCTGTTGGCCGGAATCGTGGTCAACGATGCGATCGTGCTGGTGGACTACACGAACCAGCTCCGCCGATCCGGCATGGCCAAGCTCGAAGCGCTGAAACAGGCCGGAAGCGTCCGGTTCCGTCCGATCCTGATGACCACCGCCACCACCGTGCTCGGCCTGCTTCCCATGGCCATTGGCCTCGGCGAGGGTTCCGAGTTGCGAACCCCGATGGCCTTGACCGTGATTGGCGGGATGATCACCTCCACTGCCCTCACTCTGTTGGTCGTGCCCGCTGTTTACACCATCCTCGACCGTCGAGATTGAATCCAACAAAGACAGTAGATCCTATGTACGTGGTTCTGTTCGTCTTTCAGGATTGCCATTTTATTCGTATATGCGTTTACTTCCTTCGTGATGCAACACGATCGATCCACTGTACGCCGCCTGTTGATTCGCCGATTCCTGGGAATGAAGAGCCGGGGGGTATACGAGACTCCCGGCGGCACGGCCCCGGCCGAGATTGCCCGCCAGGTCGCCAGGCTGCGCGCCATCATCGCCAAGGAGTAGGGGCTCGGGGCTCCCCCACCCAGTCAAGAGTTGAAAATTCAAAGTTGAAGGTTGAAAGTTGCTTGCGCCCCGCGGACGCGGCGCCTCGAGGCGACCCCCTTGGCCACGGCTGTGGGCTGCTGCCGTCGGTGAGTTGGCAGTTGGCCGTTTGTGGTCGGCGGTCAATTCGCAATTCGTAATTCGTAATTCGCAATGGGGAGGGCGGGGGTCCAGCGACCAGCGACTACCAGCCAGCGACCAGCCCCAGAGCCCGGGTGGTCGGGAGAGGTGATCAGACCGGTCGCGTGAACCGCCACGGCTGATCCGAATCCTGGGCGAAACCCACTCGACGCAGGTACGAGCGTTGTGCAGGAAGTCGGGCAGAGGCCACAAAGGTGTGTAAACCTGCCGCTCTGAGCCGATCGTGGCCGGCCGAGTAGACAAAACGGGCGCTCTTGAAATCCCGATATCCCGGAACCACGTAGTCGAGGTGAATCTCGGCTTCACCGTTCTTCGCCGGACTGCACACGAAGAGCCCCACCGGCAGCATGTTGCGCAGGATCAACCTCACGTGAGGATTCTGAATCCGATGGAGCTCGAATCCCGGTTCGAATTTTTCGATGTCCGCGCGATAAAAGCGGAGGAATTCCGTGAGAAAGGGCATCGTCGGAGGAACCTCGAAGAACGAGAAGACATCCCGTTCACGGGCCAGTTTGGCCAGGTAGTACAGGTCTACGACGACAATGAAGCTGTTCAACGTCACCACCGGCCAAGCGCCGATCAACCCCCCGTAGACTGCGAGGGTCCCGGCGCCAAAGAGGTTCACCCAGCGGAGCCGCCAGATGTTCGCCATCATCAGCGACAGGCCCACCAGCACCGATCCCCCGTAGCCGACGATCTCCACCCACGTCATACACCACTCAACCGAAATTCCGCGCTGAGGATTTCCCCGGATTTGGGTTAAACGTCACTCGTTTCACGTTAAACGTATGACCTGTCACGTTTAACGTTCGATTTTACCCAGCGATTATTTGATTCGATATCGGGCAACCTCGGGATTGACGCCGGACGCTTTGAATTTCTCCCAGATGTAGAAACCGGAGCCGGTTTTGGCGCCGAACTGCCCGGACTCCACCAGCCGCTTGAGCAGCGGGCTCGGCTTGTAGAAGCTCCCGAACTCCTCCTCCAACACCTCGCAGATGAAAAGCATCGTATCGAGACCCACGTAGTCGGCGGTCATCAACGGCCCCATTTTGTGGCCGAGACAGTAGGTGCATTTGTCCACATCGTCCACCGAGGCAATGCCCTCCTCCACCACCCGAATCGCTTCGTTGACGAAGGGTACGAACATCCGGTTGATGGCGAAACCGGCTTTGTCCTCAGCCGGAATCTCAATTTTTCCCATGTCGTGGCAGAGCGCGACAACGGTGTTGTGGGTTTCGTCGGATGTGGCCAGGCCACGGATGATCTCCACGCCTTTCTGCATCGGCACGGGGTTCATGAAATGCATGCCCATGTATTTCCCCGGCTGGCCGTAGGCAGCGCCGAGCCGAGTCACGCTGATACCCGAGGTATTCGTGACCAGCACCTTGTCGAAGCCCAGACTGGCAAGCTCGCGGTTGATCGATTCCTTGAGTTCCGGCTTCTCCGGCACCGCCTCGACGATCAAATCGCAGTCGAGGAGGCCGCCGAGTTCCGATGTGGTCGACAGCCGGCCCAGGGTTTCTTCCTTGGCATCGGCGGTGATGCCCTTTTCTCCACCACTCTTCTCATGGGCGGCCACCAACCGATCGAGGCTGCGCCCAATATTCGCCATGCCACGCTCGAGGACCTCAGCGTTGACGTCCATGATCACGACCTGAAATCCGCTCTGAGCCGCCACCTGGGCGATCCCGTTCCCCATGACGCCAACACCCACCACTCCGATATTGTTGAGACCACTTTCGCTCATCAGATCCTCCTTCAGTTGAAGCGCCCAAAATTGTACACGCGGTTCGGCGAGGCAGCAGCGAAGTCCCCGGGCAAAATGTGGAATGTGGAACTCACCGATGGCAGCAGACCGCAGCCGCGGCCAACGGCCGCGAGCAATGCGGAATTCAGCGCGGAGACGTCGTGAGTTCTCGCCTGAATGTGGATCGAGTAGAATTCGAGCGTGATCGTGGAGATCGACCCGCTGGAACCTGAGAGCTGGCTCGTTGGGCAGGCAGCCAACGTCCTTCGCAAGGGGGGCATCGTCGTCGCTCCGACGGATACGGTCTACGGCCTCACGTGCTGCATTGACCAACCGGATGCGATCAAGAGAGTGTACGCCCTCAAAAACATGGACCCGAAAAAGCCGTTGGCCATCCTGGTACCAGACATGAAGTCGGTGGGCCAGTACGCCAGAGGGGTTTCCACCCCTGCCTATCGAGCCATGAAACGGGTCCTGCCCGGGCCCTACACATTTATCTTCGAGGCGAGTCCAGAGGTCCCCAAGATCATGCTCCGCAAACGGCGGACCATCGGCATCAGGATGCCCAACCATCCTGTCCTCCTGGCATTGTTGGCCGAGTTGACCGTTCCCGTGCTGTCCACTTCGATCCGCAATCCGGACGACGATTTCGTCAACGACCCGGTGGAAATCGACGCTACCTACGGCGCAAAAATAGACATCGTGATTGACAGCGGTCCACTCCTCCCAATCCCCTCCACCGTGGTAGATCTCAGCTCTGGGGAACCGGTCCTGTTGCGCGATGGCAAGGGTGACGTGGACATCCTCGAGATGTTCGATTGATCCATCGCCGGAGAGTTGCGACCTCGTAGATTCACTCGACGAGGGAGATCCCGCGGGCATCCGGACCCAACTCGAACGCCTGCGGGAGGTGTCGCCCACCGACCCACACAATCCGCTGCTCCTCGAGCAAATGCCTCAGCCGACGGGTGGCCCTGGCAAGATCGTCAAAATCCTCGATCACTCGATCCGACGGCCACTCTCCCGGCGCCGCCCCCCCCGGCCCGGACAGGTCCCAAACCACCAGCGGCACTCGAAGGTCGCGCAAATAGGCCCTCACGACTTCAGGATCAAATCTCTGAATGTCCTCTCGTTCACGGCCCAACAACAGCAGAACCGCCCTCCTCCTGTTCCCCTCGGCCGCGTGCAACCCCGCCATGGCCACTGCGTCGGGCAGCATCAGGCCCACTCCCAACATGCGGTCGTTCCGCGGAGCGAGCGCAGCCCTCAGGATCCCCTCCTCCCCCGGGAATCCCTTTTTGGAGTATGGGAAGAGCAGGGTGGGGCTCTGCCGTCCTGGGGCCGCAACCGGCTCCGGCACCAGCACCCGAATCTCCACATCGGGATCCAACAGATCGAGATCGCGCACAGCGCCTTTTCTGCGTTGGAGCTTGGCCTGTTTTCGGCGCTCGGTGTTCAACTCAAGCAGTGCGCGTTCCGCCGCCGGGTCCCGGACAATCACCAACCGGGCGGCGTCACGCTCCGACGCCGTGACACGAAGAGGCGCTCCATCTGCCACGAACCACCCGGACAGCCCTGCGGCCGGCGGCAACTCTTCAAGATCGCCGAGGGCCACCGGGATTGCCGTCAAGCCCGAGGTGGTGCTGCCGGCAAACCCCTCGCCGAAGGCAAACTGCCTCTTCAGGCAGAGTTCGGACGAGAACTGGAACTCGGCGTCGAGGATATGCACCTCGCCTTTCGTGACCCGAGACAGGTCGATCCGATAGGGAGGTCGAGCCGGCACCAACTCACCATCGAGTCGCACCCTCAAGTCCTTCAGACTGTCGAACTCCGGGCTCTGCCACCTCAACAGGGCCGACGAGATTCTCCCGGCATCGTCGAATTCGGGAATGATCGCCGCGTCCGCCCTTGATTCCGGAAGGTTGATCCACCGAACATCCCGGTCGATTCGTCTGTCGTCCTCATCGTAGGCGACGGCCTCAAGCACCGCAGGGTGCAGCTCTTCGCCGAAGTCGACCCTGAATCGCCATGGAGCCTCGCGGGACGTGGCAACCACCAAACCGTCGAGCTGCATTTCGACCCTGGCAACCGGACCCGTCACCGTGAGCTCGATATCGTGAACCCCGAACATCAGACCGACAAAAAAGGTCAGAAAACTGATCAAGCTCGAGCCCTGCCGCTTATCAGGATCCAGAGATGGCCCGTGCGGAAGCCTCCGTCCCCGACGCCTCGTCGCGCACCGCGACGGCCAAAGCGGTGGATCCATCCTCCATCATCAACCGAAGTCGACTCAAGGCGACGGTGCCCGAGGTCATACGATCGGTGGGCAGGGTGATGGTCAGCACCAGCAGACGGGGGGGCATGGGATTGCCGTCGGCGTCGGCGGCCACAACCGCCACCGCAATCTGACCCACGTGGTTCGGTCCATCTTCTTCAAGGAGGAGATTGCGCGCCGGCATTTGGAGGCGAACCTCCTGAATGTGCCGGTCGTCTTCCGAGGGCTCGGACGGCCCGAGGCTCACCTGCAGCCCAAGAGGGTTTGGACCTTCGTCGATCATCAACCGGGAAATCGCGATGTTCGCAAGGACCTGGTCGCGGGTCGGGTTGGGCACCCGTTCATGGGTCCGCACTCGGAGGTCGTCCCGATGGACCCTCACTTTCACGGGGTGGAGCATGCCGTCGGGCGGACCCGACTTGCGGTAGCCAATCGAGTAGTACGCCCCCACAAGCCCCGATAAATCGTTGAAGTAGTCGTCGAAATTCCTGCTATTGCCGAAGAACGAGCCTCCGGTCGCCGCCGACAGGTACTGCCCGCCCTCGCTCAAGCTTCGCATTTGCCCCAGGTCGTACCCACCGGTTGATCCGGAGCCAGCCGACGAAACGTTCATCTGACTCATGGAATCCGACGCGCCATAGTCGGCGGAGGCGGCTTCCCGATCGCGATCGGAGGCATCCACGACGTGCAGTACGGCACTCGCCACCTGGGACACTCCGGCGATGTACTGAAACTCGTTCCTCAGCTCCAATCGGGAACCCCAGATCGGGGGCTGATCGATACTGAGATCCTGAGCCCAGGTTTCGAACTTCGTGAAGTAGGTCGCATACACGTCAACCGCGGGCTGCATCATCAGGTCCTCGGTGACCCACAGCACGTCCTTGCGGCCGGGCAGGCCGGTCAGGCCCCGGATCAGCCAGTCGAGGCCCACCAGGCTCCCACCAATCCGCGAGTACTCCTGCCGCCTCAGGGTCTCGATCTGGGCGTAGTACTGGCGAGCCATTTGTTTCCCCATCTCGCCGTGGGTCATCAACTGTGCCATGCCGGTGTTTGACCTTCCGCCGCCCGACCCGCTGCTGCCACTGCTGCCACTGCTGCCGCTGCCGCCGCTGGATCCTGAACCACTCGGGCTGGGATTCTCATCGGGGGTGACCATCCGGAACTCGGAGTCGATGGTCTGCGCGTCCTGGATATTCCGGGTCAGCACCCGCCTGTTGCTCTTCGCCATGTCACCCAGAGTGGGCCGCCGGTTGACCTCGTCGAAGGCTGACAGGATCAGATCCGGATCAGAGGTGAAGGGCGCCAGTATGACGGGCTCCGGATCCAACACCGCGACCATCACCATGTCACCGTCCGCGACAGCTGTGGGCACCCAGCTCTTGAGGGCCTTCAGAACACGCTTGCGCTGCCTCTTCTCCAACCCAGGGTTGTCAAAAACAATCGCCACCTGTGAGGGTTGGAAAGACCGATCGATCTGACCGCCGACCTCTGGGTCAGCAACGTCCCCAGCGGGTCCGCCAGGCTCGGCCACACCGGTTTCCACCGAGCCAATGGCGGAGAAGTTGGTGATCTCGGCAAGTTCGCCGCTGTCCTCCACCACGAAGTCGTCCGCCGACAAGCCCATGACCGGATTGCCCTTTCGATCGACCACCGTGACATAGACGTTGATCACATTGACCTCCACCGTGTCGGTGAAGGTCGGTCCATGAGTTGGTGGGGTCTCACCCGGGCTCCCCGTATCTTCCTGCTGGGCAGAGGAGTGCTGCGCGATGCACAGCGCCGCAATCATGCAGACGGACGTCAACAGGCGCGACGTGATCTTGGTCTCGACTCTCATAATTCCTCCCGACGGCAGCCTACCGCTGCCCATCTTCAAACCTGGACGACTCCGCTACGGAGCGATACGCAGAAATGGTGCCTCCCGTTACACAGCCGGGGTGAGATTCTCCTGTTCCGCCGCAATTCCCACGGCCCGGCGAATCAACCTTGCGACCGCCTCTGGATGGTACCAGCGTCGCCACGCCTCGCGACCCAGGGCAATCCGTTTGCGAGCCTTTTCGCGGTCGCTCAGCAGACTGATCAGGGCGCGGCGCCACTCCTCGGCCGACTCGGCCACAACCATGGCGGCTCTGGCCTCGGATTCGACTCCACCGGCCATCCAGGGATGACCCACAACCGGCACCCCAGCTGCCCAGGCCTCCAGGACCTTCATGGGGACCCCTGATCCGGTGGCCATTGGAGCGATGGCGACGGCGGCGGCGCCCAGGTATGGGGCGAGATCGGGCACGTTTGGATGGATAAACACGCCTTCAATCTGGCTCAGCCGACGAACGGACGGCGCAGGGCGGGCCCCCGCGAGGGTCCAGATTGCGCCGGGTACCTGTCTTCGGACCTCGGGCCAGACCTCCCTGGCGAACCACTCCGCTCCTTCGACGGTGGGTCGATAGCCGAGGTTACCGGACAGAAGCACTGCCGGGGCCCGTTCAGAAGGAGTTGCAGCCGGTGACTCCCGTGCGGCCACCGGCACCACCAACGCCCGTTTCGTCGCGATCGCGCGAAGGTCCCGGGCCGAAACTGCCGTGGTGAGAGCGGCGCACCGCGCCAACGACGTTTCGCGCGCACGGCAACGGGCCGCTTCGCGCCGGTAGATCCCCCGAAGCGCCCACGGTACCGACTGGGCCGCCCGTTCGAAGTGGAGACCCATGGCATCGATGGCGTCGAAGAGCACAGGCGTTTCGGTCTCCGATCGCTGAACAACGTCGCCGGCCCACGCGCACCGAACCATCTGCACCACCACCAGGTCGGGCCGCCAGTCTCTCAGTTCCCGTTCCACCGCCCTTCGCCCGGATCCGGTTGCGTAGAGGCCTTCCTGGATGGGGTGACCGGAGACCTGGGATGCCGCGATCGCCAGAGGTCGCTGGACCATCCCCGTTGAGTACGACCGGAGCCGAACGCCCAACCGTGCCAGTCGCGGATCGTCGCGCAAACCCTGATTGGAGGGGCTCATCAGCACGAGCTCGTGATCTTGGAGGGCTTCGAGCCACTCCGCCGTGCGAACCTGGTTCCCCCGCCATGTGGGGTAGGGGTACCGACTGGTGACGATCAGGATCCGCACGCAGCCACCTTCGGCGGATCAAGAATCGAAAATTGAAAATTGAAAATTGAAAACCCCTCCAATAACTCGCGTGGGTCTAGCCCTCGTGGTAAAACTCCGCGATCGCTCCGACGACCTCCTGCAGTTCCGAATCGGTGAGTTCCGGGAAAACGGGCAGGGCGAGGACCTCGCGGCTGGCCTGCTCGGAGACCGGAAGATCGCCCTCGGCGTAGCCCAGGCCCGAAAAGCACGGCTGAAGGTGGAGTGGCAGCGGATAGTACACCGAACAGCCAATGCCCCGCTGGCCGAGAAAAGCACGAAGCTCGTCGCGCCTCGTGGCTCGGATGACGAATTGGTTGTAGGTGTGACCCCTTTCGGCGACCGCATCCGGCAGCGTGACCTGACCCGCCAAATCCGCCGAACCGAAGAGGGCACGATACCTCTCGGCATTCCGACGGCGGCCTTCGACCCACGAGGGAGTGTGTGGCAACTTGGCCCTCAGAATCGCCGCCTGGAGCGCGTGGAGCCTGAAGTTCCCGCCGACCAGGGGGTGGGCGTATGGTCCGGACTGGCCGTGAACCCGGAGTTCGCGCAATCGGAGAGCGAGCTCCTCCGACTGGGTCGTGACCAGACCGCCGTCGCCGAACCCACCGAGGTTTTTGCTCGGGAAAAAGGAGAACGCGCCCATGGTGCCCATGCCCCCCGTGACGGTCCCGTTGTAGTCGGCGCCCCACGATTGGGCACAGTCCTCGATGATCGGCACCTCGCCGACCACTCCCCGAATCTCGTCCATGGCGGCGGATTGACCGAAGAGGTGCACCGGGATCACAGCCGTGGTCCGTGAGGTCAAGGCCTGTTCGAGACCTGCCGGGTCCATGCAGTAGTCCAACGGATCCACATCCACGAAGACCGGCTTCGCACCGAGCCGCGACACCACGCCGGCGGTGGCAAAGAACGTAAACGTCGGCACCACCACCTCGTCACCGGGACCCAACTCCAGGGCCATCAGAGCCGCCAGCAGGGCATCGGTGCCAGAGCTGACCCCCACCGCGTGATCTACACCGAGGGCTTCGGCAGCCTCGCGTTCAAAGCTCTCGACCTCCGGGCCGAGAATGAAGTACTGGCTGTCACAGACCCGATCGATGATCTCGCGGATCTCGGTTCTCAGGGGCTGATACTGCCGTTTCAAATCGAGCAGGGGCACAGGCATGAGCAGTTCCTCCGGGGCACAAGGATACCCTCTCTGGAGGATTCAAGAAGTCCCGCGAGCGTACATTTTCTGATAACATTTATAACCTACGGAGAGCTGTGGAGGACTACTAATGCACATCTGCGTCGTCGGAACGGGTTACGTGGGTCTGGTCACCGGCGCCTGCCTCGCGGACTTCGGGATCAATGTCACCTGTGTGGACAAAGACCACACCAAGATCGACAAGCTGCTCGGCGGTGAGATTCCCATTTACGAACCGGGGCTCGACACCCTGGTGGCCAAGAACGCCAAGGCCGGACGGCTCAACTTCACCACCGAACTGGGGCCTTCCATACAAGGTGCACTCGCGATTTTCATTGCGGTTGGCACTCCCCCCAAGGAAGATGGCTCGGCGGACCTTTCCTACGTCATCCAGGTCGCGGAGTCCATCGCCGACAATCTCACGGGTTACAAGGTGATCGTGACCAAGTCCACGGTACCCATCGGTACCGGGCAGCTGATCGAAAAGACCATCAAGAGCCGCACCAATGGAACGCACCCGTTTTCAGTGGTCTCGAACCCCGAGTTTCTCCGGGAAGGGTCCGCCATCGAGGACTTTATGAGGCCGGATCGTGTGGTGATCGGCGCTCGGGACGAGCAGGCCGTGGCCATCATGAAGGACATCTACTCCCCCCTGTATCTCATCGAGACCCCCTTCGTCATCACCAACGTGGAGTCGTCGGAGCTCATCAAGTACGCCTCCAACGCCTTTCTCGCCACCAAGATCACCTTCGTCAACGAAGTTGCAGAGCTCTGCGAACGCCTGGGCGCAGACGTACACCACGTCTCCAAGGGCATGGGCCTGGATCGACGGATCGGCCCCAAATTCCTCCACCCGGGGCCGGGTTATGGAGGATCGTGTTTTCCCAAAGACACTCAAGCCCTGGCGGAAATCGCGCGTGAAGCGGGCCGACCCTTCGACATCGTAGAAACGGTGATCCAGGTCAACGAACGCATCAAAATGCGGTCGGTGGACAAAGTCCGGGCCGCTCTGGATGGGGATGTCTCTGGGAAAACGGTCGGAGTGCTCGGACTGTCCTTCAAGCCCGAAACCGATGACATGCGTGAGTCGGCATCACTGCCGCTGGTGACAACCCTGTGCGCCGAAGGAGCCACAGTCAGGGTCTTCGATCCCGTGGCCATGGACAACGCCCGCCACATGCTGCCAGCCGAAGTGGTCTACTGCGAGGACGCTTACGACGCCGCCGAGGGCGCATCCGTCCTGGTGCTCCTCACCGAATGGAACCAGTTCCGTTCCCTTGATCTGGATCGGATCAGGGATTCTCTGGCACGTCCGGTCATCGTCGACCTGCGCAACGTCTACGAACCGGAGAAAATGAGGGAGCGGGGCTTCACTTTCGAGGCGATGGGTCGCGCCGCCAAGGATTTTCCGGGCGAGTGACGAGTGACACGTGACAGTTGAAAGTTCGGCTCATCCGGAATTCCGTGAGGTGGTGGAGGACAGCGACCAGGGGCAGCGTCAGCTGACAGCGACAGGGGCCGGTGGCGGCGTCAGGTGACGGCGACGGGGGCGGTGTCAAGGGTCGCATGGCGACCGTCCGACGGCCCTCAGGCCCTTGACTCCGGCCCCCTCGCCAGCTATTCGGCCCATCCTCGTGAACGATCCGGAGGGGACCATGCCGCCGCCGCACATCTGATCGCTGCCGCTGCCTCGGTCGCTGCCCGCTGTCTCCTGCCCCTGCCGCTGATTCCTGACGCTGCCCCTGAATTCTGCCGCTGCCGCTGGGTTCGGGGACGGGAACGGAGATACCCGACATCACGCTTTTCCGGATGAACCAAAAGTTCATGGCACATGGCGGTGTTGCCCCAACTCGCCGCTGCCATATTGCCTCATTGCCTCACAGCCTCATAGCCAGCCGGCGTAGCCGGCGGTCATAGCCTCACGGCCCACGCTGTGTCACACTTTTGCGATGAGCGACGACGAACCCGTTCGACTCGACATCTGGCTTGACGTTGCCTGCATCTTCAAAACCCGGTCCCAGGCCCAGCGGGCGTGCCAGCTGGGTCGGGTTGAGGTGAATGGGGGTCACGGCAAAGCCCACCGTCTGGTGCGGCCGGGCGACAAAATCCGAATTTCCCGGCGGGGAGGCGGAAAACGCACCCTCGAGGTGGTCGGCGTCGAACACACCAACGTACCGCGGGCCCGGGCGCGGGAGCTCTACCTGGATCACACTCCCCCACCGACGCCCGAGGAGATCGAGCTCAGGCGGATGCTCCGACTTTCCGCACCTCCCAGGCGAATTCCTGGCGCGGGCGCCCCGAAGAAAAAGGAACGCCGACAACTGCGCCGCGCGAAAGAAGGCCTGGACGACGATTAGTCAGTTGGCAGGGGGGGTCCGGTACAATCGTGACTCGAGATCGACCCAACGGAGAGTGCCTCATGAATGTCGCAGCATCGTGGGAAAAGATCATCCTCGGCGGCACGGTCATCACCATGGAGGACGGCAAGGACCCCATCTCCAATGGCGCAGTGGCGATTGGAGACGGCAAGATTGCAGCCGTAGGACCGGCCGAGGAACTGCTGGATTTGGCGCCTACGGGGGAGCTGCTCAACGCCGCCGGGTGCATCATCATGCCCGGGCTGGTCAATACTCACTCTCACCTCGCCATGACGCTGGTGCGCGGTCTGGCTGACGACCTGCCGCTGATGGAGTGGCTTGAAAAACATATCTGGCCGGCCGAGAAAGCCCATATGGACCGCGATACCGTCCGACTGGGCACCGAACTCGCTGCGGCCGAACAACTTTTGGGTGGCGTGACGACCACGACGGACATGTATTTCTTTGCCGACGAGGTCTGCTCCGTGCTCGCGGCAACAGGTCTGCGCGGCGTGATCGCAGAATCGCTGATCGACTTTCCAACCCCGAGGTGTGCCACCACCGACGAGATGTTCGCCAAACAGCGAGAGTTGATTGATGCCTACAGCGGCCACGCGCTGATTACGCCCTCGGTTGCAGCCCATGCCCCGTACACGGTGTCGGCGCCGAACCTGGTGAAGGAAGCCGAACTTGCCGAAGAGTTCGAGGTCCCCATGCAAATTCACCTCTCGGAAACCCGCTGGGAGGTGGAGAAATCGCTCGAGGAAAAGGGACTCTCTCCCGTCGCCTACCTGGCCGATCTCGGTGTCCTTTCAGAACGAACTGTCGCCGCTCACTGCGTCCACGTCTCCTCCGAGGACATCGAGATTCTGGTCGAGTTCGATGTCGGGGTCTCTCACAATCCCGTGAGCAATCTCAAGCTGGCTTCCGGCATCTCACCGGTGACGGCGATGGTGGAACAGGGGGTCAAGCTCGGTCTCGGGACCGACGGCGCGGCCTCCAACAACACACTGGACCTGCTCCGCGACGCCCAGATCACCGCCCTGATTCACAAGGGGGTCACCGGGGACCCAACCGTTCTGCCCGCCCGAAAAATCATCGAACTGGTGACGGTGGACGGCGCGCGGGTGCTCGGCCTCGACAGTCGAATCGGAACCCTCACCGAGGGGCGCGACGCCGACATCACCTGCATCGACGTTGGACGGGCCCATACCACGCCCATGTTCGATCCGTTCTCACACCTGGTCTTCGCGGCGCGCGCCGGCGACGTCCGCCATGTATTGGTCCGCGGCAAGACCCTGGTCCGGGACCACAAGCTCATGACCATCGACATCGAGCGCGTTCTGGCGAAGGCCTGCGAAGCCGCGGAGCGGATCGCGGGCGGCTAACGGCCAACGGCCAACGGCGGCGTATACTTGGGAATCGGAGGCAACAATGGTCATGACCCCGCGCCGCATCCTGGCTGCAACCGACTTTTCCGATACGGCGGAGCGAGCACGGCATGCCGCACTCATCCTCGCGCGAGGATTTGGTGCCGATCTCCACGTCCTCCACGTCAGGGTCCTGCTGGACGACCCCCACCTGGAAGAGGATCACAAGCTCGAGATCGAGCGGCTGCGCGGGGCAGCGGACGACGGAGAACGGGACGCCCTGCAACCTTCGGAATCCGACCCGGAGGTCACGGTAGAGATCCACCAAGCCCGCGGCCTTGACGTGGCCGAAGTTGTTCGGGAGACCTCTGCCACGCTTGGTTGTGATCTGATCGTGATGGGAACCCACGGGCGCCGCGGAGTTGGCCACCTGCTGTTGGGATCGGTCGCCGAAAAGGTCATCCGAACGGCCCCGTCCCCGGTGCTGACCGTCCATCGCCATGCTCGACTGCCGGAAAACGGGGTTCGCCGCATCCTGGTGGCACACGATTTTTCCGAACCGTCGTCCCTTGCCGTTCGGGTGGCCGGCAGCTGGGCGCGGGCCCTCGAGGCGGACGTCGAGTTGATTCACGTAGTGGAACCGGTGGTCTACCCGGAGTTCTATTCGGTGGACCTGCTCCCGGACGAACTGATGACCCGAATCAGGAATCGGTCCATAGAAGCCCTCGAATCCACCGCTGCCACGTTGCTCCGGGATGTCCCCTGCCGGGTCGAGGTCTTCACGGGCAAGGCTGGTAAGTCGATCGTTGCCGCTGCCGCACGGGACGACATCGATCTGGCGGTGATCGGCACTCGCGGCCTGTCAGCGGTAGAAAATCTCCTGCTTGGATCAGTCGCGGAAAGCGTCATGAGGCAGTGTCCGGTGCCTCTGCTGGCGGTTCGCGAATGAACGGAAAATTCGAAATTCGAAATTCGAAATTCGAAAAACCCTCCTCAGATCACACGTGACACGCGACGGGTCTCAGGCCTCAGGGCTGATATCCTCGCTGCTGCCAGCTGCCCTAACGGCCGGCGGCGGCCCATTGAAACGGCTCATCGCCAAATCGACCCCCTCGACAACCAAACACTCGACTGCATCGGCTGCCCGCTCGATCATCCCCTCGGCGGATCGTATCTCGCCCTCACAGAATGGGGACAGGACGAATTCGGCGAGATCCTCCCACGAGGAGACTCCGCGGACGCCGAGGCGGAGCCGCGGGAAGTTGTCTCCTATGTGATCGCAGATGTCGCGGAGACCATTGTGGGTCCCGGGACCACCGGACCTTCGTAGCCTCAACACCCCAAGATCCAGCTCCACATCGTCCAGGACTACCAGCATCTGTTCGGGTTCCAGGTCGAGGTGATCCAAAGCCCAACGTATGGGCGCCCCGGACCGGTTCATGAAGCGCATCGGCTTCGCTAGCACCAGTCGGGGCCCCAGCCACGCAGATGTGAGGTCGCAGAGTTGGCGGCCGAGCCAGGGGTCGTCGGAGTGACGACGGGCCAACTCATCCACTACCCTGAATCCCACGTTGTGCCGCGAGCCCTCGTATGACTCTCCAGGATTGCCCAGCCCCACAATCAGCTCGGTGCTCATGGAGGCATGGTATCGGCAATCCGGCCAGGATGGTAGCCAACGAGTATCCAGCGGGCCCGAAACATCACCGGCAGCACAGGCCGGTGACGGTTTTTCGAATTCCGAATTCCGAATTCCGAAGGTGCCTGCCTACTCGGCGTCGGCCTCGTCCTCGCCCTTGCCCTTCTTGATGACCTCGGGCTCGTCGGTTTCGGCGATAACCGCCTCCTCGCCCTCGATCTCCTCTTCTGGAACCACTTCTTCGACGACGCGAGGAACCTCGACCATAACCAAAACCCGGTCCAGGTCGGTCAGGAAACGAGCGTTTTCCGGCAGTTGGGCCTCGAGTTCACCCACTCGAATATTCTGACCCACATCGAGATCGGAGATGTCCACTGTCAGCTTGTCAAACATCTCCCGCGGGAGGAGTTCGAGCTCCAGGTCCCGCGTCACGAAGTCGATACGCCCACCGTTGCGCACTCCCACGCAGTCACCGATGAGCTCGATCGGCATGGTGACCGTGACCTTCTGACCTCGTGTGATGCGGATGAAGTCGAGGTGGAGGAACCTCCCGGAGATCGGGTCGGCCTGGATCTCGCGGATCATCGCCCGCCGTTCCTCGCTGGAACCCTTCAGCTTGAGCAGGAAGATCGTATTTCCACCAGCTTCCTGCTTGAGGATTTCCTTGATGTCATCTTCGTTGACCGTGATGGGAACCGGGGGCTTGTCTCCACCGTACACGACCGCTGGCACCAGACCCTCCCGCCGCAGCCTGCGCGCCGTGCCCTTGCCACCCTCGGTGCGCATCTCCACAGTCACTAAAATGTCTTGTCGTTCACTCATTTTCGAACTCCCTCAATACCCAGATTGCTCATTATTCGGTACTAAACGAACAGGCTCGAGACCGAGGCCCCCTCGTGAATGCGACGGATCGCCTCACCGAGAAGCACCGCCAGCGACAGCTGCTCGATCTTGGAACAACGTGCCGCCTCATCGCTGAGAGCGAGCGTGTCTGTCACCAGGACCTTTTCGATCCTGCTCGATGCGATTCTCTCAATGGCCGGCCCCGAAAAGACCGGGTGGACTCCAGCGGCGTAGACCCTTCTGGCGCCTCGGTCGAGCAGCGCCTCGGCCGAGCCCACGAGCGTCCCCGCGGTGTCGATGATGTCGTCAACAATCACACAGTCGCATCCCTCCACCGAACCAATGACGTTCATGATTTCGGCCTTGTTGGCCTCAGGCCGCCTCTTGTCCATGATCGCCAGGTCGACGTGAAGCCGTTTGGCGAATGCCCGCGCCCGCTCCACACCGCCGGCATCCGGCGACACGAGCACGAGCTTGTCGAAATTCTTCCGGCGAATCGCCTCGATCAGCACCGGCGCCGCATAGAGGTGGTCCACCGGAATGTCGAAGAAGCCCTGGATCTGGGCGGCGTGAAGATCGATAGTGAGCAGTCGCCCGGCCCCAGCGGTGGTGATCAGGTTGGCCACCAGCTTCGCCGTGATCGGCACCCGCGGAGCGTCTTTACGGTCCTGTCGGGCATAGCCGAGGTACGGAATCACGACGCAGATCCGCGACGGTGACGCACGCCGGAAAGCGTCCAGCATGATCAGCAGTTCCAAGAGGGATTCGTTGGGCGGATTTCCAGTCGGCTGGACGATGAAAACGTCGGCACCGCGGACGTTGTCCTCGATCTGGCAGTAGATCTCTCCATCGGAGAAACTGCCGAGACGCACCCTCCCCCGCTCGATCTGGAGATATCCGCAGATCGCCTCTGACAGCGGCACGTTGGCCCTGCCCGAAAAAATGTACAGCGGGTGTTCCTTCAACATGTGTCCGCCTGCCCTCTGGCTGGGGCGGCAGGATTCGAACCTGCGAGTGCCGGTTCCAAAGACCGGTGGCTTACCGCTTGCCGACGCCCCAAGCGCCGCAAAGTATAGCCGATTCTCCGTCTCACATCAGAGAATCGGTCATCAAGGTTATTCAGTCCTTCGGCCCGGTCGGCGGCGTCACGTCTGCCGTCCAGAAGTCCTCGGTGAAGAACTTGCCCGCGAGCCGGTCCAGGACGGACCGGTCACCGCCCTTTCGCGACTCCTTGCCCGAACCGCCGGTCACCACCAGATCAGCCACTGCCCGATTAAATTCATCCAGCACCCGATCCTCGATCTCTTTGCGGGTCTCGCTATTCAAGGGGTGTGCGATGTCCCTCAGCTGACCGTTGCGCGCCTTGCGGGCCGGCATGGTCACGAAGTACTGCCCTTCGCGACCCGACATGACTCTCAGATCGTTCACCATGAAGCAATCGTCAATCACAATACTCGCGAATGCACGGACCTTGCCGCCCTTTGCCGGGCTGATTCGTACTTCGGTCACCTTCATCCGATCCTCCTCGACGCGCTCGTGGCGAACAAGGTCACATTAGCTCCCGGCTCTGCCCAGGTCAACCTCATGCAGCCCGAATAGCCAGGAGACATCCACGTCATATGCCGGGCTTGACACCGCAGGCCGGCATCGGTGGCGGCGGAGTCAGCTCGTCAATCGTGTCCCACTGAAGTCTGATGAGTTTCAACTCGGCCCAGTTGCGATCCCCACCATCGACCCGAATCCACCCCGGAACCGACCCGGAGTGATCTTTGAGCCGAACCCTCCACCCCTTGGATTGGCCAGCCTCCTTGACGAGAGCCACCCTCCAAGGGTCCGCCGCCAAGGTGACCTCCGCAGACCATCCGTGCCCCGAAATTTCGAGGCGTCCATCCGGCCGGGCGACGACTCGATCCCCGTTCACAGCCGGCAGTCGACCGCCGAGCAGTCGGGCAGCGTTAGGCAGCGGGAGGGCGCTCACTCCGAGAATCTTCAACAGGTCCGATCCCTCCATGCGACAGCCCTCTCTAAAATCGAACAGGGCGGCGGGTTTCGATGAGCCCCAATCCACCATCGAGACTGCTGCGCCGAAGGGCTCGCTGACGGTCAATCGGCCCACATCCCCCTGCTGCAGAAGCGCCAGGCGCAACCCCCCGGAGGCTGGAATTTCGAGCTCATAGAGGGCGGCCATATCACCCGACAGCGGTCGTCCAAGCAGGTCCACCGCCTCAGCGATTTGCTGCGCGTCGAACACGTCATCGATTCGTGCCGTACGACATCCGGGGCCGACCAACCACAGCGCAATCAACTGAATGCCAATCCAGAATGCAAAACTCGGTTGGCGGCCAGGGCGCACTTTTCTACGGCGAATAGCCACTGCCGAGCTCCTCGAGGAGTCCATTCACGTGCTCCGGGTGCTCACAGCCCACATCGAGGGCCTGTTGGAGAAGGACTCGCGCCTCGTCCGCGTCTCCCCGGCGCAGCAGGACTTCGCCGAGGTGGGACAGTACGGTGCCATCGCCACCTCCGAGTCCGATCGCCCGACGCAGCCAGTACTCGGCTTGATCGAGATCGCCGAGTCGATAGTGAACCCACCCCAGAGAATCCAAATAGGCCGCATTCTCCGGTTCGATGGCCACCGCCCTGGAGATGAGATCGAGCGCCTGGTCCAGATTGGTCCCCCGGTCCGCCCAGGAATAACCCAGATAATTTGCCGCAGCAGCATCTGCGGTGTCAGATTCCACCAACTGCTGAAAGAGATCGGCCGCCTCGTCGAAGCTTCCGAGGCGCTCCAGCGCTGCAGCCCTGGTGAAAATGAGGTCGCGGTCGTCCGGGCTGCGATCCAGCGCCCTGGCAGAGAGCCGGTCGACGTCATCCCAGCGTTCGAGGCCCTGGAGAACTCCGAGCGCCACCAGAACCTCCCGTCGATCGTCTGACTCGATCAGGGGGTCCAACAGCCCGTATCCTCTTTGGTCGCCGAGCCGAAGTCGAAACTCCGCCTCGTAGGCCCGCGCCTCGAGTCGCGCGGATTCCGCCAGCTGCGGCTGTAGCCGCAACAGGGCCGAGATTCCGCCCTCATAATCCTCGTCCCGCCTGTAGGTCTCCGCCAGCAAGAACACGAATTCCCCAGCGCCACCGCCGCTGGGATCCACTCGGTCGAGCCACTCGCGCGCTCGACGGATGCTGTTGGCCACCAACTCCACCCGTGCTGCGGTGAGCCCGACCCGAACCGCCTGTTCGGAGGCCGCGTCCTGTTCGGCAATCTCCCAGGCGCGATCAATCCACCGGCGTGCTTCGTCGAGATCACCGGTGTTTGCCGTCGCCCACGCCAACGACAGCAGGACCTCGACGTCCTTCCGTTGTTTGCGCTGCAGCACGCGCAAACGGTCCGCCGCTTCTTCGAACCGGCCCAATCTGGACAACAGGAAGGCTTCGAGGGACTTGGCCCGTGGCGAATCCGGCGCCAGCACAAGCACTCTCTGAACCACCTTGAGGGCTTCTTCGTATCGCCCGCCTTCGTAGAGCAACCCGGCGGCTCGCATCAACTCGTCGAGGTCAGTGTCGTTCAGCCACTGCAACATCAGCTCCCCGGCCTCACCCGGCCGGCCCAGCTCGAGCAGCAGCTGAACCAGGGATTCGCGACAGTCGACGCTGCCCACGAACTGCACCGCCGCACACTCGGCGTAGACCTGGGAGGCCTCCTGCTTTCGGCCGAGCTCGCGGAGCAGACCCGCGTGATACGCCGTGAGCTGAGGGCTTCCCCCCCTGGCCTGGCGCAGACGAGAAATCACCTCCTCTGCCTCGGCCGGTCGGCCCTGGCGGTGCAGCACCTGGGCCAAGGAGAGCTGGAGATTGGGATCGTCATCGCGCTCGGCGAGCGCCTTTCTGAGCGCGGCCTCGGCAGCCTCATGCGAGCCCGGGTTGCGGGCTGAATCCTGAGCCAGGGCGAGCGCCAACACCCTGGTCCCGTACCAGTCGAGCTCGTCGCTGGCCTCGAGAACGTTGACCGCGCGGTCCGACATTCCGAGATCCAAGAGCAGCGAGGCATAGCGAATTCGGATCTCACGGACGTCTGGGTCGGCCTCCATCGCACGCTTGTAAGCGGTTATCGCCTCTCGATACATTCCGTTGGACTCGAAGATCCGCGCCTGGATAAACGCCTCGAGTCCCGGCTCCGGTGTGGAACCACTCTCATCGGTTTCGCTGGCACCCGCGAGCACCGCGATCCCCAACACAGCGGCAAACAAAAGTCTCAACGGCTTCATGTCACTCCATTGCGAGAGCCCGGTCATCCCAGGCTGTCCCATCACACTCTCTAACGCAATCCGCGTCGAGATCATGCCGCACGAGTTTACAACCGACACCGCTGCACTGATCACCGAGCCTGGCGCGAGGCATTCCGAGATTGCGAGAGCCCACGGCAAGGGTGCTACAATCACGCCCTTATGGATTCAGAACCGGACACACCCAGTCAGCTATTCTCATCACTCACCTTTGACGACATCGACCTGCCTGATTCCCTCAGAACGGCAGTCAAAGAACTCGGATTCTCAAACCTGACCAAGGTCCAGGCGGAAGTCCTGCCCCTGACCCTGGTGGGCAAAGATGTCGTGGCCCAGGCGCAAACCGGCTCGGGCAAGACGGCGGCATACCTCTTGACCATCTTCAACCATATCCTCGCGAACCCGCGGACGAGTCCGATCGAGGTGCCGAGGGCATTGATCGTCGCTCCCACCCGAGAGCTGGCTGTCCAGATTTCGAACGACGCTGAGGACCTGGGACGGCAGTTGGACCTCAAGGTCCACGTGGTTTTCGGCGGCATCGACTACCACAAGCAGCGCCAGATCCTCGCTCGAGGAACCGACTTATTGATCGGAACACCGGGACGTTTGATCGACTACCACAAGCAACGCACCTATTCGCTGCGAGAAACCGAGCTATTGGTAGTGGACGAATGCGATCGACTTTTCGACATGGGTTTCGCAGATGACCTGCGATGGATAATTCGCCGCCTGCCCCACCCCGCGTCCCGACAGTCGCTGATGTTCACCGCAACCCTCTCCTACCGCGTCATGACGCTCGGCTGGCGGCAAATGAACAACCCGGTGGAGATCATCGTCAATCCGGAACAGCTCACTCCGGAGACCATCCAGCAGGAGCTCTACCACGTATCTTCCAGGGAAAAGATGTCTCTTCTGCTGGGAATCCTTCAGCGGGAGGGCAGCGGCCGCACCATGATTTTCGTCAACACACGGCACGGCGCCCGCCGGATCGTGGAGGATCTGCGGCGGCACGGCCACACCGCGAGGGCGCTCACCGGAAACGTGGTGCAGACCAAACGGCTTCGCGTGCTGGATGACTTCCGCGACGGCAAACTGCCCATCCTGGTGGCGACCGACGTGGCCAGTCGCGGACTCCACATCGAGGGAGTCAGCCACGTCATCAACTGGGACCTGCCGCAGGATGCCGAGGACTATGTCCACCGGATCGGTCGCACCGCCCGGGTGGGAGCCTCAGGCAAGGCCATCAGCCTCGCCTGCGAGGATTTCGTCTATTCGCTGGACGCAATCCACAAGTTCATCGGATACGAGATCCCGACCTCATTCGCCAGTGACGAACTCTATCTCGAGGTGCTCCCTTACGATCAGCGCAGGCCGGTAAGAGATCAGCGGCGGCGAAGCCGGGGACGACGACCGGGCGACGATGCTGGAACCTCCGGGGCGAGATCGGCTGACGCCAAACCCCGACGACGACGACGCCAACCCAGGGGTGCCGCAGACGGCTCCACGGGCAGTTCCTCCTCCAAGCCCAACGAGTGACCCAACCCCAGGGGTTCTTAGTTCTTAGTTCTTAGTTCTTTGTTTTGAGTTCCCAACCACCCCCCCCTCACCCGGTGGACCCTCGACGATTCGAACTTCAAGATCCCGTATGTAACTAAGAACTCAGAACTCAACACTCAGAACTCTGCTAGGGGTCCATTCGAAGTTCGGGAGGCTCATCGGAGGACCACGTGGGAAGCAGCGGCCCCGGTCGGGTGGGATCGCACCACACCACGTCCCTGGGCACGCCGGGGAGCTCGATGGTTCCAACCACGGTGAACTTCTCCAACTCCACCACATCGATCTTGCCTTCGGCCAGAGCCACCGCCACCCGATCCAGTCCTGGTGACGCCACCACCCGGATGGGTACGGAAGCGAAGGAGACCGACCACTCCTTTTTGACAATGAGGGCGCCCTTCTTGGGCTTCAATTTCCACACCCGGAGCTCACCACCCGATCCCTCCACCGGGTAGACGGCAGCCACCATGCCCCGGCCATCCAGGAACGCCACGTCGGTGGCCGGACCCGCGATCGGGAGCACGGCCACCGGGCTCAGCGTGGCCGGCTGTACCAGGGCCACAGCCGAGGTGGCGGCGTCCGCCACGGCCACCAGACCGAGTTCGCGCGACAGGGAGAGCCGTTCGACCCGGCCGGGAAGAGCCCTCCGGTACACCAGTTGCGAGCTGACCAGGTCCACTGCCGTGAGCACCGCGGGACCCTCGCCGTCCGGCCCCCTCTCGAGGGCCATGAGAACGGAGTCAGAAATCATCAGGACCTGCCAGGGATGGTTGATTTCCGCTTTCATTCGGCCAATCACGGCCCGCTCCGGGTAGCTCACCATCAGCACATCGCCGGCCACCACGACGTAACGATCTGCCTTGAGTGGTCCGAAATGAGGCATGGTCACGCCGTCCAGGATCTCCGCCACAACACCCGTGCGGAGATCGAAGACGGTGGTGCGGCCCGCCAACAGATCCGGAGCGAAGAGTGCTCCGGCCGGCCCCTCGTAGAGCCAACCCACCGTTCCGCTTTCGAAGGCTTTGGTCCCTCCGGTCACCGGATCCGCCAGCACCACCACCTCCCCGACCGACGCCGCGATGACGCCCGGGTGGGGCGGGTCCTTGGCAGCGGCCGGCGGGGCCACACTCAGGATCGTAACTGCACATAGCAGGCTGCTGATCTTCTTCATGGCACCACTGTAGCGAATCTGCGTTTTGCCTCATGCCGGAAGTCATTCCGTCTGCCTGGCGGTCCCCACCCCCGGTCCGGTTCCCGTTCCCGTACCCGTTCCCGATATATCTGTCATCCTGATCCGAGCGGTCGGATTACAGTCGGGAGCGCCTGGCGTGGTTCAAACACCGTGGGGTGCTAGTTCGCGGGAACGGGAACGGGTACGGGAACGGGTACGGGACGGGACGGGTACGGGAACGGGACGGGAACGGGTGCGGGAACGGGACGAACCCAGAGGTTGGGAAACGGCAACCTCCTGCCGTGTCTCGGAAGGCACATGCCATACTTCACGGATGCAGTCGTTCACCCGGCGCCTGAAGGACCGACTGCTCTCCGAGGGCTTCGACCTGGTGGGAGTTGCAGCCGCCGGCGAGGCCGCGGGAGGAAC
This sequence comes from uncultured Holophagae bacterium, assembly GCA_963801995.1. GTDB lineage: Bacteria > Acidobacteriota > Thermoanaerobaculia > Thermoanaerobaculales > Sulfomarinibacteraceae > FEB-10. Next base: position 215,580 of record CAWDGW010000002.1, read on the forward strand.
CCACCTCCTGAAGTGGCTCGACCAGGGTCGTCACGGTGGCATGGGCTGGATGGAAACCACCGCCAACCTCCGCCGGGACCCGCGGAAGATCCTGCCGGACTGCCGGTCGGTAGTGGCTGTGGCCATGAGCTACCGCACCCATCACCCGTCGTCAACCGAGGCTGCCCTCGAGCGAGATGACCGCGTCTGGATCTCGCGCTACGCTTGGGGCCGCGACTACCACAGGATCATGAAGCGAAAGTTGGTCCGGGTCGGCAAATGGCTGACCCAAGAGCGATCCGGAACCGGTTGGCGGGCTTGTGTCGATACCGCACCGCTGCTGGAACGGGAGTGGGCGGCGCGGGCCGGGTTGGGCTGGATCGGAAAAAACACCAGCCTGCTCAACCGGCAACTGGGCTCCGAGCTCTTTCTCGGCTTTCTGCTCACCGACCTGGCGCTCATCCCGGACGCGGCGGTGACGGACCACTGCGGCCGCTGCGCCGCCTGTCTCGACGCCTGCCCGACGCAGGCCCTGGTCCAGCCGAGAGTGCTGGACGCCACCCGGTGCGTCGCCTACTTGACGGTGGAACACCGCGAGCCGATCGATCCCGATCTCCACCGGCCAATGGACGTGATGGTGGCCGGATGCGATATCTGCCAGGAGGTCTGCCCGTGGACACTCAAGGCACCCCATGGGCTCCACCCGGAGTTCGAGCCGGCGCCCCACCGCCATCGCCCTCTGCTGGCCGACCTCGAGGCTCTCGACGAGGAGGGCTATGGCCGGTGGCGGGAGGGCAGCCCTCTCAATCGCATCTCATTCGAGCAATTCCGGCGAAACCTGAAGATCGCTCACTCGAATCTTGGCAGCAGGCAATAGCTTCAACCATCATCGAGGCTCCGGGGATACTCCAACCTACTGCACTGCTCGTACGGGCAATAGCTGAGTAGTTGTTGAGGGGAAAAACCGGGAGTCTACTTCTTCATCGGCCTCAGAACCATGGTCAGGTCCCGACCTTCGAGCTCCTTCGACGGCTCCCGTTCCATCTTGGCCACGTCCTGCAAATCCTCTCGGACCCTGCGCAGGAGCTCGTAACCATTCTCCGGACGCCGCATCTCACGCATTCGAAACATGATGGTCACCTTGACGTGCTTTCCCTGCTCCAGGAATTTGCGCGCCCTGTTGGTCTTTGTCTCGAAGTCGTGGATATTGATGTTGGGCCGGTACTTGACCTCCTTGAGGTCGACCTGGTGCTGCTGCTTCTTGGCCTCGCGCGCCTTCTTCTCCTGTTCGTAGCGAAAACGCCCGTAGTCCATGATCTTGCAGACGATGGGTCGCGAGGTAGCCGCGACCTCCACCAGGTCCAGGCCCTTGTCGCGGGCTCGCTGGAGTGCCTCCTCGACCGGAACGACGCCAACCTGGCTGCCGTCGTCGTCAATCAGTCGGACCGGCGACAGCCGGATCCGCTCGTTGATGCGCACCTGAGGTGCGGCAGGATCCTCACGAAATGCGTACTTCCGAATCTTGATCTCCCTTCGTTCCTGATTGTTCTATCGTGACCGCCCAGTCACTGGATTTGGAACGGTCCACAGTCGCCTCAGAGTACCACAAATAACAATCTCAATGGCCTTTTCCACGGGCGTCGAATCCTCGCCATCCGGCCGCACGGCAATGCAAAAATGCGAAAATTGCGGAGTGCCCAAGATCGTGCGACCGCCCGTCCGGATGTGAGGCTATGGGGCTAAGAACTGAGGGCCTCGTCGAGCCCTGAGCCCTGAGGGCCGGCGACTCGATTCGTTCATGACGGGCTCACTCGATGTGCCTTCGCGTCCGTCGTTCGTTGAGGTGGCCCAGATTCCTCCTCGACCCTTCGGGTCTCGTTCGGAATGACGCAGAAAAGAACTGCGTCTCCTGGCTGTCGTATTCGGGATCGTTTTTCGAATTTCGAATTTCGAATTTCGAATTCAAAAAAGCGGGCCCCGAAGGACCCGCGAATGCGATCACTGAATCTCGGACCGTCAGGGAACCTCTATGTTCCACATGGAGCAGTCCCCGGACTCGAAGCCGTCGACAAAGAGCATCCCGGAGCACGTCGTCGTGGTTTCCAGCCGAATGTCGTCCACCCACCAGCCGACGTCGGATACGCTGCCATCGCAGCCGAGGCGGAATCGCAGCCACACCTGTGAACCCGCCAGGGCCGACAGGTCCGCCACCGTGTGCACGAAGCCGCCCGAGGATCCGGCCCAAGCGTTCCGCCCCGCCAGCGGGTTCGACCCGTACGCCGACAGAGTGGCGTTATACCCACCCTCGACAAACGCTCCCACCACGGTCACGTCCTGCCAGGTGGATCCGTTGGTCGAAACCTCCAGCACACCACCGTCATATCCGCTCTCAGTGTCGTACTCGTGCCAGAAGCTCAAGGTCGTCGTGCCTCCACCGAGGTCAAATGGCCCCGCCACCAGCCGGTCGTCCTTGACATTGCTGTAATCCGACGTGAACCACGCGTGGGTCGGACTGTGGGCGTGACCGTCCGCGACGATCGTCCAGTTCACCCCGCCTCCGATCGCCGTATCGACGACCCATTCGCCCGCGCCGGACTCCACGTCGTCGTCCATCGCCACCGTCTGCTCAAGGGTCATGAAGGGCGACGTGGGCCCACCGAAGCCAGTGTTGCCGAGAGCGTCGGTGGACGCGGCCTCCACCGTGTAGAACGTGCACTCCTGGAGACCGTCGAACACCAACCGGTGCTCGGTCCGAAGGCCACCCTCGGACACCTCGATGCCGCCCGGGTTCGCAACTGCCCACGAGTCTCCCGGCTCGTCGGTCGTCCACTCCACAATCGCCGAAGTCGCTCCCACCTCGACCACCGCCAGCCCGGAAACCACCGGACCGGCACAATCCAGGACGGCCGCGTCGGTCTTGTCGCCCGGGTTCCCACCGCCGGTGTCCGCATCGTGGTAGGTCGCCACCAGGGTGTCGCCGTCGGCGACCACGAGGTCCGTTCCGAGCACAGCGGCGCCGGAAAACCTCACCACACCTCCACCCACCTCGGTCAGCAGCACCGAGGTGCTGTCGCCGGAGGGCTGGGCCGACAGCACGACCGAGATCGTGCCCTGGCCCCCCAGATCGTCGTCGAAGACATCGATCTGGACGATGGAGTCACAGCGATAGACCGATCGATCCAGGACCACCACCCCATCCGAACCAGCGGCCACAACCACCGCCTCGTCGGTGGGCAGGTGATTGTGCGCGGTCACCCTGACCAACAGATCCGAACCGGCGGCCGGGGCGTCGACATGGAATGTGGCGGTGCCGGTGTCATCGGTCATGCCTGCTCCCAGCAGGACACCGTTCTGGCTGACGCCCACCATGGCCACCGGAACCGGCCCCATCGCAGCGTCGGTCACGACCACCTCGAAGTCGTCGGTGGCCACTGGCGGCACCACCGCCGGAGCCCCAACATCGAGAGCGATGGGTTGGCGGGTGAAGGGATCCAGGGTCGGATCTCCGTTGAGGTTGTAACAATGCCAATAATATTCCTCCCTGCTGCTGCCCTGCAGGGTCACCTCGGTGAGGCCGGAATAGCAGGCGGCGACGTTGGAGTACTGGCGGTCCATGGTGATCAGGTTGCCCACCATGTCCTGGTCGAACATGGCGTCGAAGAACCCGCGTTCGAGCCAGTCATCCTCGTCCCAGTAGGTGGAGGCGGAACCTCCCCAATAAGCCACAAACCCCTTATCCGGTTGAATCACCGTCACTTCGCCGAACACATCGTCGTAGTTGATCCACTCGTTGGACGAGCACGAGTGCCCGTGTCCAATCGGATACATGTCCTGGTTGGCCATGAACGGAATGTCGCCCGAGCCGAAAGCCGGACGCCCCGACCAACCGCCGGGGCCAGAGTGCGCCGAATACACGGCCCACGCACGCCCGGTATTGAGGTCCGCGATGAGGTCGGCAGTGTCGTACTGTCCGGTTTCGCCGTCCCAGTACTCGGTCTCCGCACTGTTGGGGGGTGGATCGAAGAGTTGGGCCATAACGTCCTGGTGTGTCGTCCAGCCCGAATAATCGTCCCCACCGATGAACAACGCCCGGTTCAGCCACGCCGAGTTGGCCGCGGTGGGCTGCTCGTAATGCAGGATCTTGTCGCGCATGTTCACCAGCTCGGTGGAGTCGTCGATGGGCCAGCGGGCGATCATCATGTCCGGGTAGAGGTCCGGATCCATCTGGACGTAAGGCAGATCGGTGCCGCCGCCTCCTCCTGGGGAATGAACCCAGGTCGCCAGCGGACTGGGCGAGTCGCCGATCATCAGGATGTAGACCGGCGGGTTGGGTCCGTTGTACAGACCGGTGATGAAGGTCTTGATCGACGTGGTGGTCGTGCCCACCTGGGGGTCATCTGTGGTGGCGACGGTGACGTTAAATCCTGTGCTGGTCTTCCACTCCACGAACGGGGCCAGATCGGCCACGAACTGGGGCGGGGTGATGATCAGGAACTGAACCGGTGCGTCGTCGGGGTAGGACCAGTTGGCGGCCCGTAGATCCATGTTCAGGTTGACCGTCGCCTCCCCGAGGAATGCATCAAAGTGCCGGCTCCCGAGACGCTCCTTGCGCGCGATGGTACGTGCCACATCGCCGCCGGTGAAACGGACCGTGACCCGGGCCCGTTGGATGACCTCCAGGCGCGCACTCTCCACATCGTAGGTCACGGGGGACAGGGTGAGCAGCATCACCCGGTGGTCACGGAAGGTGAAGGGACCCCGAAGGCTGTTCGTGGGATGCTCGAAGGTCCCACGGTAGGCCTCCGGCTTGTGGGAGAAGCGCCAGGCCCGCGCCTCTTCGCAGTCGCACTTGGGCTGCGGCAGTTGGGCTGGGTAGAGGACGGACGGAAGGCCTTCCCTCGCCAACTCCACCACCTCCCGCTCGAGGACCACAACGTCCACCTCGACCTCTGCTCCGTCCGGGATTTCGATGAAACGGCGCAGCGCCGGCAGTTCCGGCTCGCCCGGATTGCCGATCCTGCCCAGCCCGGGGATGCTCAGCCGAACAAAGTCTCCGGCTTCGGTGACCTCCGGTACCAGGGCCAACCCCGGCAGCTCGAACTCGAACTCGGTCTCGGTGACGGTGGAGCGGGCCGCATCGACCCGCGCCTTATCGAATTCGTCAGTGAAGCTGACCCAGTGCCTTTCCGCGGCATGGGCGGATCCGATCAAAGCAAAGCCAATGGTCAAGACCCAAAGTGTTCTTTTCATGAACTCCTCCATCTATCCACGACCCGGGCCTGGGGGCCCGAATACAGGCATGATGACATGGTGACCCTCCTTGTCAATTCTCAATTCAGTATTGATTATTGTTCTCATAATTGGTCCACCAACTATACTCCCGGCCATGCCTGATCGATCCCGCCGCGTGGGTCTGCCGTTTTTCGCCCTCTCGGCCTTCGCGTCCGGGACCGCGGCCCTCGCCCTCGAATTGCTGTGGGGCCGGGAGCTGGCGCTGACCTTCGGCAGCTCCCAGTACGCAGTGGCGGCAGTTCTGGCCGCCTTCATGATCGGGCTGGGTCTGGGCAGCGGCCTGGGTGGCCGGTTGGCCGACCGACTCCATCGACCGGCGACGGCGGTAGCAGGCATCGAGCTCGTGCTGGCCGCCATGGGTCCGCTGTGGTCGCTGGCGCTGTTGAGGCTGCCGTCGTTTTCAGCAGCCATTCTGCCGGCAGCCGAGGATGCGACCCGCTGGCCCTTCCTGCTGGGCCGCCTCGGTCTCGGTCTGGCGTTGCTGCTGCCACCCACCCTGCTGATGGGGGCCAGCTTCCCGCTGTTGGCGAGGGCGTCGGCTCCGCACGTCGCGGGCCTCCACCGCTCCATCGGCGTCCTTGTGGCTGCCGGCACCCTCGGCGGCGTCGCAGGCGCCATCGCCACCGGCCTCGTCCTGCTTCCCTCCGGTGGCATCCCGGCTGCGATGATCGCGGCAGCGGTGGCCAATCTCGTGGCCGCGGCCGCTGCCGTCGCGGGTCAGTCCCTGGCCTGTCCAGTCCGTCACGGCCGTGCGCCGGATTCCCGCCCATCCATGGAAACCGGCTCCGACGGAATGCCTCTCCTCGTGGCAGCCGCCGTCTCCGGGGCCCTCGTGCTCGGTGCCGAGACAGTGTGGCACCGGGCGCTTTTGATGGTGATGGCCAACTCCACCGCCACCCTGACCCTGCTGTTGGCCATCACCCTCGCCGGCCTCGGGTTGGGCGCCGTGCTCGGCTGGCCGCTCCTTGGCAGGGACCGACCCCTGCGCTGGTGGGCGGGCCTCCAGGCTACGGCGGCGGTCCTGGTGATCGGCCAGGCACTGCTGCTACCACAGATCGCTGCCGCGGTCCGGGCTTTTCGGCCTGACACAGGCTGGGCCCGGGTCCTGGTCCCACCGTTCGCGGTGGGTGGGACCCTCATCCTGCCGGTGGCCATGGTGCTCGGCGCCGCCTGGCCCCTGCTGCTGGCGGCCGCCACCCCCCGTCTGTCCGACAGCGGCCGCAGACTTGGCGCCATGGGAATCTCGAATTCCATCGGCGCAGGCTTTGGAGCCATCGCCGTTGGGTTCCTGGCCCTGCCGGCTTTGGGTTTCGGACGCACCCTGCTGCTGCTGGCCGGACTGCACCTCACCCTCGCCGCCGTGGCTTGGAACAGCCCAAAGATCCGGTGGGCATTCGCCCTCGCGGCAGCCGGGCTGGTCGCCGCCTCCGTAGCCGGCCCCCGATTCGCCGCGGTTCCACTGCCCTCCACGGTGGGACGGAGCGACACCACGGTCCTCACCTACCGGGAATCGCCGGCGGGGACGGTGGTGGTCACCGCGGATGCCCGCACGGGATCCCGGTCCATGTACGTGGACAACAACGCCGTCATCGGCTCGACCTACGACGCCCTCAAGATCGTCCGCATGCTCGGGCTGGTGCCTGGCCTGCTGCATCCGAATCCCGAGCAGGTGCTGGTCATCGGCTACGGAGCCGGGGTCACCACCGCGACCATTGCGGCAGTTTCCGGGGTCGAGCAGATCGACGTGGCCGAAATCGTTCCGGACGTCATTACGGCGGCCCGATACTTCGATCACCTGAACCACCGGGTGGACTCGGACCCCAGGGTGCGGATGGTGGCCAACGACGGCCGCAACCTGCTCCTCCTGACCAACAAACGGTATGACGTCATCACCTGCGACCCGGTCCACCCCCTCTTCGGCTCAGCCTCGCTCTATTCGCTCGATTACTTCGATCTGTGCCGCCGAAGGCTCCGGCCCGGGGGGGTTGTCTGCCAGTACCTCCCCCTGCACCGAATGCCCACTCCCGAGTTCCGACGAGCCATCGCGACCTTCGCCGCCTCCTTCCCCGAGACCTGGGTGCTCTTCGGCCTGGGTCACTCGATGCTGGTGGGAAGCGATGAACCCCTCAACCTGGACTGGCTTCGTTGGCAGCAGGTACTCGAAACCCATGGGCGCCCCGACGACCTTGCGGCTTCATCACTGGGAACCCCGGCGCAGATCGCCGCTCTGCTCCAACTCGACCCGGATTCGAGCCGTCGGATCGCCGCAGGAGAACCCTCCACCGACCTCCGCCCGCGGCTTGAATTCCTCGCCCCCGCTGCCTACCAGCCCGGCCTGTGGACCGCCAACGCCAGACTCCTGGTGGAGGCATACGCCTCCCCCATCGACCAGATTCGCAACATGCCTCCCTCCGTCCACGCGCCCGTTCGGCGGTTGGTGGCAGGCAAGCGACTGCTGCTCTTCTCACTCCTGGAGCGGAATGCGGGCAACGCCGAAGGCGCCACCCGATGGCTCCAACAGGCTTTGGCGGTGGCCGGGGACGACCCGGAGATCCAGCATTACGGCCGGCAATTGGCCGCCGAGATCAGGCAGTAGGCCCCCGCCGCCCGCCTTCCCGAGTTGAAAGTTGAAAGTTGAAAGTCCGTGGTCACGTCCCGCTGGTCTCGTCCGGAGACGGTTTTCCGAATTCCGAATTCCGAATTCCGAATTCGCTCGTGTTAACCTCCCGCCGTGCGCATCATTCTGAAGGTGGCTGTCATCGCGGCGGTGCTCGGAGCGGTCACGGTGATCCTGCCCTCCACCGAGGTGGTGAAGGGATCCTCTTGGAGCCTGCTGCCACCGATCGTCGCCATCACCCTGGCGTTGGCGGTGCGGGAAGTCATTGCCTCGCTGATCGTCGGAGTCTGGCTGGGCACCACCATGCTGGCGGACGGAAACGTGGCGGCCGGCTACCTGCGGCTGGCGGACACCAGCCTCAGGGGGGCCCTCTCCGATCCGGATCACGTCAGCATCATCCTCTTTTCCATGCTGCTCGGAGGCATGGTGGGCGTCATGAGCCGTTCGGGCGGCACCTACGGCGTCGTCCACTCCCTGGAGTCGCTGGTGACTTCCCCCCGCCGGGCCCAGGTGGCCACCTGGCTCATGGGCGTGATGATCTTCTTCGACGACTACTCGAACACCCTCATCGTGGGCAATGCCATGCGCCCGGTGACCGATCGCCACCGGATCAGCCGCGAGAAGCTGGCGTATCTGGTGGACTCCACCGCCGCCCCGGTGGCCTGTGTGGCGATCTTCTCGAGTTGGATCGGCTACCAGGTATCGCTGGTGGGCGACGCCCTCCACAGCGTGGGTTCACAGTTGAACCCGATCACCGTCTTCATCCAGTCCATCCCCTACGCCTTCTATCCCCTCTTCGCCCTGACGATCACCTTCGCGGTGGCGGCCTCTCGCCGAGATTGGGGTCCGATGCTGCGGGCGGAACGCCGCGCCCTTGGCGGCGAACTGATGGCCAGCACCGCCCAACCCCTGGCCGACTACGAGGGCAGCGGTCTGCTGCCGGAACCGGACACGCCGTGCCGCTGGTGGAACGCGGCGGTGCCAGTGATCCTCGTCGTGGTGGGAACCCTGGTGGGCCTCTATGTGTCAGGCGCCATCGCCCTGACTGAGGCGGGAGTGAGTGGTGCGTCGTTGCGCGAAATTATCGATGCTTCGGATCCGTTCACGGTGCTGTTATGGGCGAGTCTGGTCGGACTGACCGCGGCCGTCGGGCTGGCCGTCATCCAGGGGGTCCTGAGCCTTCGGGAATCACTGGAGGCAACGGTCGCGGGCGGCAAGAGCATGCTCACCGCGGTCGTGGTGTTGGTGCTCGCATGGTCCCTGGGTCAGGTCTGCGAGGACCTCGACACCGCCGGCTTCCTGGTGGCGGTGGTCGGTCCCGCGGTGCCGGCGGTGTTACTGCCAGCGGCGGTATTCCTGGTCGCGGCTGGAGTGTCCTTCGCAACCGGAACTTCGTGGGGAACGATGGCGATCCTGACCCCCCTCGCCGTGCCCGTGGTTCTCCTCAACCCGGCTGCAACCCCGGCGATGATCGCCGCCACCGTCTCGGCGATCCTCGGCGGCTCGGTCTTCGGAGACCACTGCTCGCCGATTTCCGACACCACCATCTTGTCCTCCATGGCTTCAAGCTGCGATCATGTGGACCACGTCCGCACCCAATTGCCCTACGCACTGCTCGGCGCCGTCCTCGCCCTCGTTGTCGGTTACCTGCCGTCGGTGGGTCTGGGGATACCCCCCGGCATCGTTCTACTCGCTGGACTCGCCGTGATCGGTCTCTGCGTGAGGTTCGTCGGCAAGCCTGTGGGGGATTGATCGAAGATCGAAGATCGAAGATCCCCCGCCCGTGCAATACGCCATACGCCATACGCTCCCCCACCCACCCGTCCGGCTATGAGGGAGATCTGCGTGCTCTGCGTTTATCTGCGTCCAATCATGGGTGGGTGGGGGACCTCTCACCTTCTCACCCTCTCACCTTCTCACCTTGGAAGAGGGTGGCTACAGCTCGAAGTTCCAGGCCTTGATCGCCTCCATGCGCGGCCTGAGGTACTCGTCCACATAGGCGCGGTGGTCGGGATGGACCGAATAGGGCGCGAGATCGGCAGCCGACTCGAAACGCAGAACCAATGCCAGATCCCACGCAGATGCCGACTGATCGTCCGCAGCCCGTCCCACGTGCACATCCACGACCCCGGGTATGCGAGCGAGCAGCACTTGGCTGTACGTGGCGATCACCTGTCGGTCAGGAACGGCTTCATCGTTCAGCTTGACCAGCACGATTCGTTCGATCATCGAGGTTCCTCCTTCAAGGCCCATACCTGCGGCCGGAGGGTCGGCGCCATCGAGGCCCGAGGTAAAGCACGACTCCATCGTGGTCCGAGCTGCGGGCGGCGGTGTTGGGGTCGGTCTCCCAATCCTCTGGCGCGTCGGCGTTGCCGCGAGACACCTCGATTCCGGACACCCAGGGATCCACAGCCCGGCTGGTCACGAAGTGGTCGAGCGTCTCGGCATCACAACTGTAGGTGTAGGTATAGCGCTCTTCGGTCGGCAGCATCCACGCGCGGTCGGTGAAGGGCGGATCCAACTCGAGCTCGGTGGGGATCAGCGCGCCCTGCGGGTCGGGCCGACCGGTCACCTGGCCCATCACGTCCACATAGCCGTCGGTGAACTCGAAGGCGTTGAAATCGCCGGCCACGATCAGCCGCTCGTCAGGACGGTCGGCCTGGCGCTGCTGGAGCCACCCGGCCAGCCACAGGGCCTGCTCGTGGCGCTTGCGCCGCACCCGTTCGCCGTTAGCGCCCTGGTCCTCGATGCCGTTCAGGGACCGCTGGTGGACCACCACCACGGTGAAGCCAAGGGAGGAATCCGCCCCGCCGCGGGAAGCTTGAAGCACCAACGGCGGCCGATCGTTCAGCAGTGAGCCGTCGTAGCTGAAGATGGCGGCTGCACCGATCTGCTCCAGTGATTCGATCTCCACCGTATCGCGCACAAGAAAGGCGACGTCGAATCCATCTTCCCACGGCGCTTCCCGATGGAGCGGAGTGTAGTGGAGATTCGGATCGTCGGCGACGATCCGATCCGCCAATTCGGTCAAGGCGGCCATGTCCTGAACCTCTTGCAATGCCACCACGTCGGGAGCTCCCAGCACCTCGCGGATCTGTCCGGAGAGCTTGGCCAGCCGAGCGGCAAACGGAGGGTATGCCAACCCCGTTGCGAGCCGTTCCACATTTTGGGTCGCGATAGTGATCTCGCCGCTGCGCCGCGCCCTGACTCGGCGCGGCATGACCGGCACGTCGCGGACCTGAAGGGTGGTTGGCCACAACCGGTAGTCGTTAAACTCGAAGGCCAACACACCCTCGGCCGAAAAGGGAGCCCCCGCCACCAGGGCAGCCGATTGGCCCCCGAACCCGCCCGGCGCAATCCGGAAGGCCTCGGGGTTGCCATCGAAGACCGGCAACTCGGGCAGGCCCGGATAATGGATGCCGGGTTCACGGAAAAGTCTATCGGGCTGGGCCGTGACGCAGGCGTCGCCGAAACCATCGCTGGGCGCGGCGATGACCCCGTCGGTCACCCGCACGCGCATCCCCTCGAAGCGTTCAAGTTCGTTGGCTGGCCGACGGTTGCACCGGCGACGGCGTGATCGCATCAAAGTCCACGAACCGCGGCAGCTGGCGACCGGAGTCCCTGACCGAGACCTCGACGTCGTGGAGTTGGGTCCAGCCGAAGAACTCCACAACCCGACCCGTCACCTCCACAAGGAAGCCCACCTCCGCCTCGGGCGACACCGAAGCCACGTAAATCCCGTTGGAGGTTTGGGGGTCGTTGTCGTCGCGCTCGTCCGGAGTCTGGATAAAGAAGCCCTCGCCGCCCACTGCCGTCACCACGTTGGCGGTGGTGGTCAGCACCTCGCCCTCATGGGGTGAACTCATGCCGGAGCCCTGGATCTGGAAGATCTCCAGGTTTTGGGCTTCGAGCCCAACAACCGGTCCAAACACCACAGCCGACGCCAGCAGGATCCCGAGCCGTGTCGTCTTCGTCACTGGCGACTCTCCTCCCTGATCCATGGTCCGGTCTCCCGGACCTCGGCGGCGCCCGGCCCCCTGGGATCACCGGCGCCGGCTACCCGGCCGTCGACCCACCGACGGACGGCCTGGACCTTGCCGATCCGGTCCCTGGACCGGATCTCGTGGCCACGCTTGACCAGGACGGCCGAGGTCTCCGGGGACAGGGCGTCCGGCTCCGCGAAGATTGCGTCGGGCAGCCACTGGTGGTGGATGCGTGGGCGGTCGACTGCAGCCTGAAGACGGTCGGAATCCACCGCAACGTTGAGGAAGACCTGAGCCGTGGCGGTTGGAATCCTCGGCCCACCGGGCGAGCCGAGAACCAGCACATCTCCGCCGCGCCACGCCACAACAGGACTCATGGAGGAAAGCATCCGCTTGCCCGGTCCCACGGCATTGGCTTCCCCCTGGACCAGTCCAAAGTAGTTCGGCCGGCCCGGCGCTGCAGCGAAGTCGTCCATTTCGTTGTTCAGCATGATGCCGACCCCCTCCACGAGGAGGCCACAGCCGAACCAGCCGTTGAGAGTGGTGGTCATGCTGACCGCATTGCCATCTCCATCGACCACCGACAGGTGGGTCGTCTCTTCGGGCTCGACTCCCTTGGATTCAGACCAGGGACGCACCTTTTTGGAACGCGTGGCTCGACGAGCGCGGATCTGTCCAGCCCGCAGGTCGAGCCATCCCGGGGCGAGCAACTGGGCCGGTCCGGCCACGGCTGTTGCCGGGTCGCCGAGCAGGAAACGGTCGGCAAAGGACCGCCGCATGGCCTCTGCCATGAGATGGTATCGATCCGCCCCGGAACGCGGGTGGGCGGCCCAACCCACCCGCTCGAGAATGCCCAGAATTTGGCCGAGAATAATGCCTCCCGAGGATGGCAGGGGCATGGAGGCCAGCTGCCACCCAAACGCTTTGATCAAGACCGGATCCCGCCAGACTGACCGGTAATCGGCCAGGTCAGCGGCGGTCATGACTCCGCCGTGGGCCCGTGAGGCGGTTTCGATGGCGACGGCGGCGGTTCCACCGGTGATGGCTTGAGGCCCAACTGTGGCGTAGTTCCGCAGGGTCGCCGCCAGTTCCGGGAGCTCCATCCTGGAGCCGGTCTGGGGAGGCTCGCCATTCGGCAACCAAACCTCCGCCGAGGAGGGGAACCGACCGAGCAGATCTCTCTCGGTCAGGAGATCCCGAGCCAACCGCGGCGAGACCGTAAAACCATCAGCCGCGAGCCGAATCGCCGGTTCCACCACCCGAGACCACGGCAATCGACCGAAGCGAGCGTGAAGCGTCCAAAGGCCCTCGGGGCTGCCAGGAACCCCGGCGGCCAGCGGCCCAACCCAGGAGGCTTCTTTGATCTGGTCGCCCTTTTGGTCCAAAAACATGTCCCGGCGAGCCGCAGCCGGCGCAGTCTCACGAAAATCGAGGGTGGTCATCTGATCGGAGAATCGAATGACCGCAAATCCGCCGCCACCCAAATTGCCCGCCTGGGGGTGAACCACTGCCAACGCCAGGGCAGTGGCCACCGCGGCGTCGGCGGCGTTTCCTCCGGCCCGTAGGATCTCGACCCCGGCTCGACTCGCGGCAGCCTCGGCGCTCGCTACCGCGCCTCCCGTCCCCTCGACTGGCGGAGGGCTTGCCGCCTCGATCGACAGGACTGCCGAAACGAGGATGAGAGCGAGGACCAAACCGCAGGTTCCACTGGGCCATGTGATTTTGCGTCTTTTCCGCACGAATCGAGTTTACAGGGAAATCTCCCCGGTCCAGCGAACTCAATCGGCTCCTGGTGCGTATTCGAGAGTATGAACAGACACTCGGACTCCCCGGCAGGTTCCTCGATCTCTCCTCAGTTGAATGACATCGGCGCCGACGCAATCCGGCTCACAGCCGACCAGCTGCGGGCTCTGCCCGCATCCGACACCAAGTTGTTCAACGCTCTGGCCTTCGTGTTGAGCCGTGTGGCCGTTGCCGACGAACACATCACCTCCAAGGAAACCGCACGGATGGAGGGCATTCTCGTCGAGTGCGCGAAGCTGACTCCGGCACAGGCCGCGCTTGTAGCAGAAATCTCCAAGCACCGGGCTCAGCTCGCGGATGCCGGTTGCGCGTACGGAGAGAGCCGGCATCTCCGGCAGAACTTGGACGCCACCCGGCGGATCGGTCTGCTCGAGTGCCTCCACGAAGTCGCCAATGCCGACGGGGAGTTTACCGATGACGAGCGGTCGACGATTTTCCAGGTCGCGGCCGAACTCGGTTTCACTCAATCGGAACTCACGGCGACCTGCAGGTAGTTGGCAGTTGGCAGAAAGTCTAACGCGGTGTCGGTCGGGGTCGGTTTTCCGAATTCCGAATTCCGAATTCCGAATTCTGCGCCACTGCTAACTGCCAACCGCTAACCGTGAACCCTGCCCACTGCCCTCTGCCTACTGCCAACTGCCTTTCTCGGGTATCATGCACTCCTCGCCTCTCGGGAGGGGTGGAATGACCTGGAATTACTCACAAAAAACCACTGAGCTATTCATGAACGCCGTCCAGGGAGGCCCGGGCAGCCACATGGGCGAAATCGAGGATCCGGACGGCCTTGGTGAGCATGGCTCAATTGCGTGCGGCGATGCCCTCCGGTTCACCTTCAGGGTGGACCGCCACGAGACCGACCCCACACAAGATGTGATCACCGAGGCTCGCTACTTGACCTTTGGCTGCACCTCCGCCATTGCGGCATCCGAGGCGCTGTGCGCCATCATCGAAGAAGGGCGCCACACTCCCATCGATGCCCTCAATATTTCCAACAACGACATCGTGAAGTACCTCGACGGCCTGCCAAAGCAAAAAATCCACTGCTCGGTCATGGGGGCCGAGGCCCTCGAGGCGGCGATCTTCAACTGGGCCCAGCGGCGCGGGGTGGATCTGGCCGAACTCGGCATCGACATCAGCCACGACGAGCAGGAGGAAGGGCGGTTGGTGTGTACCTGCTTCGGCCTCACCGAACCCTACCTTTTGCGCAAGATCGACGAGCTAAAGCTCAAGTCCATCCCGGATATCACCAACGCCATCAAGGCGGGCGGAGCCTGCATGTCGTGCCACCACACGCCGGGCGGATTGCAGGACCTGCTGACCCAGGTCTGGGGTCAGAAGCCCACCACGTTCAAGGAGTTGCCGATTCTGCCAACAGCCAGGGCGCCGATCGCGAGTCCGGCCGCAGGGATGTCTCCCTACAAATTCGCCAAGGAGATCGAACGGGTGCTCGACGAGCATGTGCGTCCCCTGCTGGCCAAGGATGGGGGTGACCTCGAGGTGGTGGATATCAAGGAGATGGTGGTCTATTGCCGGCTGACCGGTGCCTGTTCGGACTGCATGGCCTCGGGGACCACGATCAAAATGCTGGTGGAGCAGGCACTCAAAGACCAGGTGGACGAGCGGATCCGAGTTATCGCCGTCTGACGATGCACTGCTTTGGAGGAAGCTGTGAGCATCATCTACATGGACAACAACGCCACCACCCGGGTCGCACCGGAGGTCGTGGAGGCGATCACACCTTTTCTGACCACCGAGTACTTCAATCCGAGCTCGATGTACGAGCCCGCGGCTGGGCCGGCATCGGCCATCAGCGAGGCCCGAGAGACCGTGGCCCGTCTATTGGGCAAGGCACGGCCGGAAGAGATCCTATTCACCTCATGTGCCACCGAGAGCAACAATACCGCGGTCTTCGGCACCATCGCCGCCAACCCTGACCGGCGCCACGTGATCACAACCGCGGTGGAGCACCCGGCGATCTATGGCGTCTGCAAGGACCTCGAGCGGCGCGGCTTCGTCGTGGACTTCCTGCCGGTGGATGCCTCCGGCCGCGTCGAGAGTGCCGACTTCGTCCGACTGCTTCGCCCGGACACCTTGCTGGTTTCCGTGATGCACGCCAACAACGAGACCGGGGTCATCTTCCCGGTGGAGGAGCTCTCGCGAATCACCAAGGAGACCGACCCGGGCATCGTCTTCCATACCGACGCCACCCAGACGGTGGGCAAGCTGCCGATCGACCTCAGAGGAGGCTTTCAGCACGTGGACTTGCTTTCGTTCTCGGGCCACAAGCTGCACGCTCCCAAAGGAATCGGAGCCCTGTTCATCCGCCGCGGAACGCCGTGTCGTCCGTACCTTCTGGGTGGCCACCAGGAGGACGGTCGACGGGCCGGCACTGAAAACGTTGCCTTCATCGTCGGTCTTGCCCGCGCCCTCGATCTGATGGTTGAGCACCGCGACGAGGACGAGGCCCGCATCGGCAAGATGAGGGATCGGATGGAGCACGAGCTCCTCGACCGGATCCCCTATCTCCAGGTCAACGGTCGAGACGCCAAACGGCTGTCCAATACCCTCAACGTCGCCTGCCATTTCATCGAGGGTGAGGGCATCCTCTACCAACTCTCGAGCCACGGGATCTGCGCCTCCTCGGGCTCAGCCTGCACGTCGGGCTCGTTGGAGCCCTCACACGTGCTGCGGGCGATGCATATTCCATTCACCGCGATCCACGGTTCGGTGCGGTTCAGCCTCAGTCGGTACAACACCGAGGACGAGGTGGACCGGGTGGTGGGGGTCTTCCCGGACATCGTCGATCGTCTCCGCCGGCTTTCGCCTTACTGGGACGTGGCCGCCAACGCACCTCGGCCGGAAGCGTTGAGCATGATGGAAAGCCCCGACGCGACCCACCTCGAGCGTTGAGACTTACGCAGTGGGTTGTACGCTATACGCCGTACGCTGTAGGATCCCCGACCCACCCGTTTGGACCCACAGCGTATAGCGTAGGGCCAATTAAGCCGTGAGTGCCCTTTGACTTTTGTCCCCGGACTTCGGACCCTTGGGCCATGAAAGATGACCACGTTGTCGCAACCCTCTCAGTCGTTTTGCTGCTGCTTGCCGGCTCCATCGTGGCGACCGAGTCCGCGATTCCTGACGACTGGTTGACAGTGGCCGAACGGACCGGGTTCCGAGCGACGTCGAGCTTCGACGAAACCGTGGATTTCCTGCGACGAATCGACGCGGCATCCCCGCACATCGAGCTCCAGTTCTTCGGACGATCTGGGGCCGGTCGGCTGCTGCCGGCTGTGGTGGTCTCGGCCGCTGGAGCCTTCACTCCGGAGGCGGCAAAGACCACAGGCCAGCCGGTGCTGCTCTTCCAAAGCTGCATCCACGCCGGCGAGGTGGACGGCAAGGACGCGTCACTGATGATCCTCCGTGACCTCGCTCTCGGCCGTCGATCCGTACCCGAGAGTACGATTTTGCTCTTCGTTCCAATCTTCAACGCGGACGGGCACGAGCGGGTGTCCCCCTTCAACAGGGCCAACCAGAACGGTCCAGTGGAGGGAATGGGATTCAGGGCCACCGCCAACGGTATGAACCTCAATCGAGACCACATGCGAGTCGCTACCGCCGAGATGCACGGCCTGTTGGACCTGGTCAATCGTTGGCGGCCTCATCTTCACGTGGACAACCACGTTACCAACGGCTCCGATCACTCCTGGGTGCTGACCTGGATGATCGCCGAGGCTCCGACCATCGCCCCTTCGGTGGATCGGTGGCTCGCCACCAACCTTCCCCGGGCCCTCGCCGCCACCGAAGCTGCCGGCCATCCCACCGGTCCCTACGTCGACCTTCGAGATCGCGACGACCCCGCCAAGGGTTTCGCCTGGCTACCCATCAGTCCCCGCTATTCCACGGACTATTTCCCGCTGAGGAACCGACCGTCGATTCTCATCGAGATGCACGCTCACAAGCCGTACCCCCATCGCGTGGTCGCCAACCGGGACTTTCTCCAGTCTTTGATTGACACAGTGGAGCAGGAACCCACGTCTCTGGTGCGAGCGGTGGCCGAGGCAGAGAGCGCGACGGTGGGCAAGGGGCGTCCGGACGCCGAACCGTCCACGGTGGTGGTTCGGTGGCAACCATCCAGGGCCTTCGAGACGGTGCGCTGGCCGGCCGCCCAATGGTCAACAGAGGAATCGGTGGTCACCGGCGGGTCCATGGTGCGGTTCCGTCCGCGGACCTACCGCATGATTTCGGTACCGTGGTACCACGGCCACCTGGCCGAGCTCGAGCTGCCCCGCCCGCGCGGATACCTCGTGATGCCGGGCTGGCCCCAGATCGAGCGGTTGATCTCCGACCACGGGCTGAGGGCGTGGCGGCTGCCCGGGCCGTTCGAGCTCGATGTGGAGATCATCCGGGTGTCGGATCCCGTGCTGCTCGATGTTCCCTACCAGGGCACCGTCCTGATCGAGGATTTTTCGGTGATCCGGCAGCCGGAACGACGGCAGATCCCCGCCGGGGCCGTCTGGGTTCCGGCGGACCAGCCCGACTTCGAGGTGGCCGTCCAGCTCTTCGAGCCCGAGGCCCCCGACTCCATGCTCCGCTGGGGAACCCTCAACACCGTCTTCGAGCGCAAGGAGTACATGGGCCTCGAAACTCTTGAACGGCTGGCCGAAGACATGCTCATGAACGACGCGACCCGGTCGGCCTGGGAGACGGCCCTCGAGGACGAGGCATTCGCGGCCGATGCCACGGCCCGTTATCTCTGGTGGTACCGTCGCACGCCCTACTGGGACGAGCAGATCGGGCTGCTTCCCGTTTTTCGCGTCATGAAGCCTCCGAACTTCGAGACCGACTCCAAGGCATATGCCTTTGCCGACAGTCCCTGACGACCGGCAATGCAGCAATGACCGGCCGCTTCGCGGCCTAGCCCGGGCTAGCGTTGGAGGAATGCGGTGTTCACGGCATCACTGCCCCACTCCTCCACTGCTTCACCGCTTCTCTGCCCACTGCCAATTCGCACCACTGCCTGATTCCAACCAAAGCCTGATTCTCCAAAAATGGTATGCTCCCCAGCCTGACGCGGGCCAGATCCCGCAGGAACGGAGCAACAAATGAAACGAAATCACATCCTCTTCGCGACCATCGGCATCCTCGTGGTCGCTGGAATCGGACTCGCACAGGCTCCCGCAGCAGCCCCAGCAACGGTCAACCCGGTCGTTATGAGGGTTAACGGGGATCCGGTCTACGCCGCCGAGGTCAGCCTCCTGATGCAGAACATCCAAGGCTTCCTCGCCAGCCAGGGCCGAGAGGTCACCCAGGAAGAGGTCTTCCAGGTTGCCAGCCAGCGAATCGTCGAGCAGAAGTTGCTGGCCCAGGAGGCCCGCCGCTTCGGTCTCACGGTCGACGAGGCTGAAATCGCAAAGATGATGCAGGCCACCGAACAGCAGGCAGGCAGCCGAGACGCGCTGGCGAAGAACCTGGCTTCGGGCGGCTCCAGCATCGAACAGTTGGAGAATATGATCCGCGAGATGGAACTGGGTCGAATCTTCATCGCCAACCAGATCCAGCCCACAATCCAGGTTTCCGACGAGGAAATCGTCACCTTCTACGGCGAACACCCCGAGCTCTTTTCGGTTGACGAGACGGTCCGCGCCCGCCACATCCTGTTCGAGGTGGCCCCGGACGCAGACCCCGAGACCGACTCGGCAGCGCGGGCCAAAGCCGAAACGGCGCGCGAGCGTGCGGTCGCGGGCGAAGACTTCGCCGAACTGGCCAAAGAGCTGTCCGAGGGCCCCAGTGGACCCAGCGGAGGAGATCTCGGGTTCTTCGAGAAGGGACGCATGGTGCAACCCTTCGGCGAGGCCGCGTTCGCCCTCGAGGTCGGCGAGATCTCGCCGGTCGTGCAGACCAGTTTCGGTTACCACGTGATCAAGGTCGAGGAAAAGAGGCCGGCAGGCACGGTCCCCCTGGAGGACTCGAAGGACCGGGTGCGATCGATGTTGGTCAACCAGAAAACGAACCTGACCACCGCCGAGCTGATCCAGACCCTTGGGCAAAAGGCCGACCTCGTGTTCTACGATGAAAACGGTAATCCGGTCACCGACGCCCAGCAGGAGACGCAGGCGCCGCCCACCGAATAGCGTCCAGGCCAGCAGTGCAGGGCTTCCCCGGGCAGAGGGGCATCCGGGCTGTGCAGCGGAGGGGCTGTGCAGCAGAGGAGAACGCCTTCAGAAGACTCACTCCTCGTGCCCCTCTGGCCCTTTTCCCTCTTCACCCCTGCCCGGATGCTCCGCAGGGGACGCGATCAGTCCACCAATTCGGTGACGACACGAACATCCGAATGAAGGGTGCGATGGACCGGACAGCGGTCGGCGATTTCGAGGAGGCGTTGACGCTGGTCCGAGTCCAGCGGACCCTCGAGAACGAGTCGGCGATCGAACTGGTCGATCCGAGATTTTCGATTCTCCGGATCTCCGCAGTCGGTGCAGTGGACCTTGGCGTGGTGAACCTGCGCCTCGATTCCCTCCAGCGCCCAACCCTTTCGATCGGCATACATCCTCAGGGTCATGGTGGTACAGGCGCCGAGGGCGGCGGAGAGAAGCTCGTAGGGACTCGGCCCGGTGTTGGTGCCTCCCACGGAGATCGGCTCGTCAGCAACTAAAGCGTGGCCGTTGGCGATGATCTCGGTTCGATATCCGGCGTCACCGGTGCGAGCGATCACGTGGTCGTCGCCAGGTTCCCTCGTCTTGAGTTCCTCCTGGGTCCGGTCGAGGTATTTCAACGCCCACGCCGAGATCACCGCGCCGACGTACTGGGCGTCGGCCGCATCGGTGACCAGATGATCGGCGGTGTCCAGTGAAACAAAGCTCTTTGGGTGCCTGGCCGCGACGAAGATCTCGGTTGCGTTGTCAATGCTCACAACGGAATCCACCGGTGAATGGAAGATGAGCAGTGCCTTGCCGAGCTCGGAGATGGACTCCCTCAACCCGGTCGCCGCGATGTCGTCCAGCAACTGCCTGCGGATCCTGAAGGGGCGTCCGCCGAGTTCAACCTCGGCCACGCCGGTCGCCTCGATCTCGTCGATCTTTGGTTTCAGGTGGCGCAACAGGTGGGAGGGCGAGCTGGGTGCGCCAATGGTGGATACCGCCCGAACCGACGGTATACCGGCGGCAGCCTTGAGGACCGCCGCCCCGCCCAGGGAATGACCGATGAGCAGGGCTGGGGCCGCCAGCTCCCGCTCCATGAAACGCGCGGCATCCACCAGGTCGCTGACGTTGGATGAGAAAGTGGTGTTCTCGAAGGCGCCTTCGCTGGCGCCGAGCCCAGTGAAATCGAAACGGAGAACCCCAATGCCTTGCCGGGCAAGGGCCCGACTGATCCGGCTCACTCCCTTGGAGTCCTTCGAACATGTGAAACAGTGGGCGAAGAGGGCGTAGGCGATTGGATCATCGTCCACCGGTCGATCGAGCAATGCTGCGAGCAGATGGCCGTCTCGGTTTTCGAAACTCACATGGGTCGTCTTCATCGGAAACCCCCAGGTTATCGAGAGGCACTGTAGGCAGTGCGGTCTTGTGGAATGAATCGAAGATCAAAAATCGAAAATCCCCCCGACCCAATCGCTAACGGCCGTCAGCGAGGTCCATCGGGGCAAATTCGAGCGACGCCGAATTAATGCAGTACCGCAGGCCGGTGGGCTTTGGGCCATCATCGAAGACGTGTCCGAGGTGAGCCCCGCAGCGGCTGCAATGAACCTCGACGCGGACCATCCAAAGCCGCCGGTCCTTCTCGGTGCCGACGTTGGCTTGATGGACCGGCTCGTAGAAACTCGGCCAACCAGTCCCCGAGTCGAACTTCGTCGTTGAAAGGAAGAGATCGTTGCCACAGGCGACGCAGCGGTACACCCCAGGATCCTTGGTGTTCCACAGTTCCCCGCTGAATGCCCGCTCGGTGCCGTGCTTCCGGGTGACCTCGAACTGCTCCGGCCTCAACTTTTGCTTCCACTCCTCATCCGACAGCACGACACGATCGCTGATGACCATGCTGTCCTGCTCTACCGAGTACACCTCGATCTTCGAAGCCATTGGCTCGTCTCCTTTGTCATTCTCTGATCCCTGGACCGCAGATCCAGGAGCGATCACCAGCCCGACCACTATCAGCACGGCAACAATGGTTGTCTTCACGAAAGCCTCCTCCGCCGCGATCTTCCGGATCGCACGCCGTCACCATCTCTATGCCACAACACGTCGCCGGGTTTCACCCTTCCACTGGGTGGTATCATCTTCCAGCAGCGTCCGATACGCCAATCAAACCACGGGGCGTCCGGGCAGGAAGGAAATTCAATGTCCCAGGACATCAAATTCTTCGATCAGGTCACGAGAAACTTCGACATAGCGGCGGCCTTCACCACCCACCCCCCCGGCATCCTCGAGCAAATCAAGCAGATCAACAGCGTCATCCACTTCACATTTCCGGTCAAGCGGGATAACGGTTCGGTGGATGTGGTCCACGGATGGCGGGCAGAGCATAGCCAACACAAGCTGCCCACCAAGGGCGGGATCCGGTATGCCATGAACGTCAACGAGGACGAGGTCATGGCGCTGGCCGCACTGATGACCTACAAGTGCGCCATCGTCAACGTGCCCTTCGGGGGCGCCAAGGGGGGCATCAAGATTTCTGCCAGGGACTACTCCGAATCCGAACTCGAACGGATCACTCGCCGGTTCACCTTCGAGTTGTTCAAGAAAAACTTCATCGGCCCCGCCATCGACGTTCCCGCCCCCGACTTCGCCACCGGCCCCCGTGAGATGGCCTGGATTGCGGACACCTACGCCACTCT
The DNA here is from genome assembly GCA_963801995.1 of uncultured Holophagae bacterium. Taxonomy (GTDB): domain Bacteria; phylum Acidobacteriota; class Thermoanaerobaculia; order Thermoanaerobaculales; family Sulfomarinibacteraceae; genus FEB-10. The sequence goes on from CAWDGW010000002.1 coordinate 238,084, forward strand.
GGCGCCCCAGGACATCAATGCCCTCGGCTGTGTGACCGCCAAACCGGTATCGGAGGGCGGTATCGAGGGTCGCGTGGAGGCCACGGGGCGCGGCGTGTTCTTCGGTCTCAGAGAGGTGTGCAGCCTCGGCGAGGACATGCGGCCCTTGGGCCTCTCCACCGGGCTCGAAGGAAAGCGTGTTGTGGTTCAGGGTCTCGGCAACGTGGGTTACCACGCCGCCAAGTTCTTGCAGGAGGACGGAGGGGCCTCCATCGTCGGCGCAGTGGAGTACGAAGGCGCCATCTCAAAGCCAGAGGGAATTGACGTCGAGTCTCTGATGGCCCATCGCCGGGAAACCGGTTCGATTCTCGGCTTTCCTGGTGCCACCGATCTCGAGAATCGCGAACTCGGCCTGGAGTTGGACTGCGACATCCTTGTGCCTGCAGCCCTGGAAAACGCCATCACGATCGAAAATGCCCCCCGAATCAAGGCCACAATCGTCGCCGAGGCCGCCAACGGCCCCACCACCTCCGAGGCTAGCGATCACCTCTTCGGGCGTGGAATCCTGGTGCTCCCGGACGCGTTCATCAACGCCGGCGGCGTCACCGTGTCCTACTTCGAATGGTTGAAAAACCTGGAGCACGTGCGCTTTGGCCGCATGGAAAAGCGATTCGACGAGCAAGCCGCCAGGCAGCTCCTCACCGCCGTGGAAAACGCCACCGGCCGCGTTTTTTCAGATCAGGAAATGGATCGCTCAGCCCGGGGAGCTGACGAGATCGACCTCGTCAACTCGGGCCTTGAAGAGACCATGATTCAGGCCTATCACGGTATCCGGGAAATCCAGAAGCGGGGTAACGGAAAGTACGACCTGCGGGGTGCATCGATGATCGATGCCATCGATAAGGTCGCGTTGTCGTACAGGGATCGGGGGATTTTCCCGTAGCAGTTGGTGGTTCAGGTCCATCGTCGGAGTGATCGCTCAATACTCGCGTCTCATATCTCAATGCAACGCCGGCGTTCCTCCGCTCCGGATCATGAGTGAGATCTGAGACACGAGTATTGAGAACTGACGACCTTTCTATTCAACGCGATTCACGGAATCTGCGGAGTGGATTGCGCAGTCACCCCGGCGGCCATGCCGCCGGGGCCAAAGTGTGGATTGTCGTATTGAAAGGCGGTTAGTCGGTCGCACCGAGGATAAAGGGGATCCGAATCTCGTCCTCCGGAAGGTCCATCCCCAAGATGTAACGCCCCGACTGGGCGCCACCCGGGAGGTAGAAGAACAGCTTGCCCTGGCAGGCTCGGCGGTCGTTGACCGACACCTGATCGTAGGAGACACCCTCGCCTGGCGCCACGAAGAAATCGATCGAGCAGGCGATTCGGTTGGGCGGAAAATAGTCCATCGGATCCCGCATCACGTTGGCCTTGCTGATCTGGCTTCTCAGCGACGAATACGCCTCACCGAACGCCTTCTGGCTTGCCACTGGCACCTGCACTCCAGCCGGGGTCCGGACCCATATATTTTCCCGTTCAAACTTCGCTGACGTCCCTTTGGGCGACGTCATCGCCAACTCGAGGATCAACCACTCGTTGCCAATGGCGCTGTCGGCCCACTTGTAACCCAGCACGACCTCCGCGTTAGAGACCTTTTCGCGAAGGATGTACTGACCGAGTCGTTCAACTCCCGGTGTTTCCGTCGGCACAGCACTCGAACAGGCCATCACCACAACCAGTAAAACGATGGTACTCGCCAGACGCGTTCCGTTCTTCAAACTCATATTTCCCCCTTTTCACACCATCAAACAGCTGCAATCCAGATGCCAGCTTGAAAACATATCTCAAGGCAAACAGATTCCACCATGTGTCACCCAGGGCGTACATACGGGGAAATCCGAAGGATGTTCCAATATTCTGACCCAAGTCGCCATCACAGGCAAACCAACCCTCCCATGCTACGATCAACAGGATCGGATCCGGTGGAAGGGGGTCTCAACCTTCTCCGGTTTTCACATCGAGTCCCGGCTCCAGACCGTCTCGGACCTGCACAATCAAGGGCGCAGGCTGGTTGGTCTTCGCCGCAGTACCGGTATCGGGCCGCGGACTCACGGAGTCACGCCAGTGTTTCGTTCAATAGCTGAACATCCTCGCCAGAGCCGGCCGCCACTGCCAACGGTGACCCTGGCCCTCTTCGCCATTCTGGCGATCGCCACTGCAGTCCCCGTCACCGGAACGACCAATCAGGATCAGGTCACGGTTCGACCCGGGGGGGTGGTGCGCTGGCCTGGAAGCGGCATCACCCAGTGCGCCATGGCCGGAAGGGAGTGGCACCCCCTTGACGAGGCGTGCTGGTATCCAATCGACCTTCTTCGCGAACCCGGACCCATGGACCTTCAACGGGTGCGGCAGGGAATTCGCGAAAGTGCCACCGTGGAGGTTGGCCCATATCCCTATCCAATCCAGCGACTCGACGTGGCACCGGAGATGGCCAATCCCCCCACCGATGAGACAGAACGGATCCGGCGCGAGGGTCGTCGAGTGGGCACCATCTGGAATCTCGGTGGAGCCCCGGCATTCGAACTGCCCCTCGAACCACCGATCACTCCACTGCCGGAGCCGCGGAGCTTCGGCGCCCGGCGCTTTTTCAACGGCGAGCCCAGGAATCCCCACGGCGGCGTCGACCTGAGCGCAGCCACCGGGACCCCGGTTCGGGCAGCCGCATCGGGAACGGTGGTGATCGCAGCCAGCCACTACTTTTCCGGAAACAGCGTCTTCATCGATCACGGAGACGACCTCATCACCATGTACTTCCACCTCGATCGAATTCAGGTGAGTGAAGGAGACCCAATCCGCACCGGCGACATTGTCGGGACGGTTGGTTCCACCGGACGAGTCACCGGCCCCCACCTTCACTTCGGTGCCCGTTGGCATGGGGCTCGAATCGATCCCATGGTCTTGCTTGCAGGCCCGTCGCAACCTCTCCAATCGCTTCAATAGACCCTCCTTTTTTTTCGCCGCCACCACCGTTTCGGATGTAGTAAGGTTGGTGGCCCCGGCAGGCCGCAATTCTCACCGGGTCTCGGCGCGAGGCCGCGAGGGATGGTCAGATGGCGCGGGAGCCGGCAGGAGGGCACTTGTGGTGTGGGCTTCCAGCCTGCACACCCCCACGGGGTGCCGACAGCCAGGATGGCCCCACCACAATTCGCCGGGCCATCTCAGTGGCCCTCCTGTCGGCTCCCGCGCCAGGTGGCCGTTCTTCGCGCGTCGCAACAGGCACCCGGTGAGATATGCGGGCTGGGTTGAATGAGGAGGTGTCCATGGGCAAAAGGCGATACTACTTCACCGGGGACAACCGCAAGGTTGACCTCGACTTCGAGAGTCTGGGATTCGATTACATCCCTTGTCCATACCGATTCGAAGCCGTGAATGAGCACGGGGTGTGGCGCGTCCGTGGCCTGCTCGAGGGATCGACCATGGAACTCCCGGAAGGCAGCCAAGGCCTCCACTACGGTCAGCAGCTCTTCGAGGGGATGAAGGCGCAGACCGGGGCCGACGGCAAGGTCTATGCCTTCCGGCCCCGCGACAACGCCCGGCGTATGGCGGAAGGGGCAGCGTACCTGAAGGGGATTGCCGTTCCGGAAGACCTTTTCGTTCGTGGAATCGAGGAGGTCGTGGCCGCCAACCACCCCTACATTCCGCCCTACGGCAGCGGCGCCGCGCTCTACCTGCGACCCATGTGGCTGGGCATCGGAGACAACGTGGGCGTCAAACCCGCCACGCGTTATCTATTCAGGATCTTCGTGACACCGGTGGGTCCCTACTTCCATGGCGGATTTGGACCCGAGCAGGGCAAAGCGTTCATGGTCACCCGCCGAGATCGCGCCGCACCCCACGGTTCCGGCCACGTCAAGGCCGGAGGCAACTACGCGTGCTCCTTCATGCCGGGGTCGGAGGCAAAGGCTCACGGATATTCCGAGGCTCTCTATCTCGACCCGAAGGAACACCGTTACATCGACGAGATCGGGGCAGCCAACTTCCTCGGACTGCGCGGCGACTCACTGCTGACTCCGCAGTCCTCCAGTGTGCTGGCGTCGGTGACCCGGCTCTCCTTGCTGCAGATCGCCAGCGATCTCCTGGGGTGGACCACCGAGGAGCGCAAGATCGCACTGGAGGAACTCGGCGAGATGGACTCGGCCGCCTGTTGCGGCACCGCCGCGGTGATCACGTGGATCCGTCGGATCGCAGACGGTGACCGGTTTTGGGACTTCGAGTTCGACGAGCGTTGGCAGGTGCTCTACGACGCGTTGGTGGGCATACAGACTGCCCGGCGGGACGATCCGTTCGGTTGGAGACATGAAATCCCGATCGAGTAGTCAAAAGTCCAAAGCTGAAAGTTGGAAGTTAACGATGGCCCGGAGGCAGAACCGCCGGGTCAATCCAACTTCTAACGTTTAACTTTCAACTTTTAACTTGAAAACGGCCACCACCACGGTCGATCCACAGCCACCTCGGGGGCAGCAGCAGCCTCGGATGCCGCCTGTAAGGCCCTGATCCGTTCCTCCGGGTTCTTCTCCACCAGCAGACTGCCGGCCGCCTCCACCTGTTCGAGCAGCTCCGGCGCCGAGTTGAGCACAACAACGTCGAGGAACTCGCCGTCGGGCAGAGCCCGTGCAACTGCTTCCGACACCAGGTTCAAAGCAAATCGGAGAGATCGCAACGCCCTCGATTCGAGCCAGACGAAGAGGACTGGAGCGGCGCGTTGCTGCCGAGCCGGTACCAGCACCATGGGCAAATGAGCGAAGGCCAGATCCGGACACCGCCCGAGCTCATCCTTGAGACGCTGCTCCGTTTTGGGTCCGAAGGTCTCACCCCGCGCGGATACGACGATTTCCTGATGATCCACCACGATTCTGCCCTTCGTCAGCGGACCCGTCCCTGGCGCCACGCCTCGAGCAACTGATCGTAGGGCACGGTCTCTCCAGGCGGCTTCTCGTTCTCCAACTTTGGCTTGGGCGAACCGGGTTGGCCGAGCCAGTAGTCCGCACCGCGGGGTTTGTTGAGCCTGGGGCCACACTCACCCTGGATTTTGGATCGTTCCAGCCGCTCCAGCATGCGATCCTGTTGGCTGGCCAGGTTGTCCATGGCCTGCTGGGGTGTCTTCTCACCACTGGCCGCCTCGGCCACGTTCTGCCACCACAGCTGGGCCAGCTTCGGATAGTCGGGCACATTGGTTCCAGTCGGCGTCCAGGCGACGCGGGCAGGACTGCGGTAGAACTCCACGAATCCTCCCAGCCGCGGGGCCGCTTCAGTCATGGCCTCCGACTGCAGATCGGATTCGCGGATGGGAGTGAGTCCCACCAGGGTCTTCTTGAGCGAGACTGTCTTGGAAACGGTGAACTGCGCGTAGAGCCAGGCCGCCTTGCGCCGATCCACCGGGGTGCTCTTCAACAGGGTCCACGAACCCGCATCCTGATACCCCAGCTTCATGCCCTCCTCCCAGTAAGGGCCGTGGGGGGACGGCGCCATGCGCCACTTGGGAGTTCCGTCGTCATTCACCACCGAAAGGCCCTCGCTGGTCATGGCGGCGGTAAATGCGGTGTACCAGAATATTTGCTGTGCGATGTGCCCTTGACCTGGCACGGGCCCAGACTCTGAAAAGGTCATGCCCGCCGCCTCGGGAGGCGCGTACTTTCGGAGCCATTCGATGTACTTGGTGGTCGCGAAGACCGCGGCCGGACCGTTGACTGCGCCGCCTCGCTCCACGCTGGATCCAACCGGATTGCAGCCTTCCACCCGAATACCCCACTCATCCACCGGTTTCCCGTTGGGAAGTCCCTTGTCCCCGGCGCCCGCCATGACCAGCCACGCGTCCGTGAAGCGCCAGCCCAACGAAGGATCCTTCTTGCCGTAGTCCATGTGTCCGAACACCCGATGACCATCAATCGTCTTCACGTCGTTGGTGAAGAAATCGGCGATGTCCTCGTAAGCCGACCAGTTGATCGGGACGCCCAACTCGTAGCCGTACCTGGCCTTGAATCGCTTCTTGAGGTCGGGACGGTCGAACCAATCTGCACGAAACCAATAGAGGTTGGCAAACTGCTGATCTGGCAATTGGTAGATCTTCCCGTCCGGCGCCGTGGTGAAGCTGATGCCAATGAAGTCATCAATATCCAGGGTCGGCAGGGTGACGCTCTTGCCTTCGCCCTCCATCCAATCCGACAGAGGGACGACCTTGCCGTAGCGGAAATGGGTTCCGATGAGATCAGAATCGTTGATATAGGCGTCATAGATATTCCGGTCCGACTGCATCTGGGTTTGCAGCTTCTCGACGACGTCTCCCTCCTGGATCAGATCGTGGGTGAGTTCGATGCCGGTCAACTCGGTGAACGCCGCCGCAAGGACCTTGCTCTCGTAAACGTGGGTGTCGATGGTCTCGGACACAACATTGATCTTCATGCCTCGGAACGGATCCGCCGCCTTGATGAACCACTCCAACTCCTCGCGCTGCTGGTCACGGGAGAGTGTCGACGGCGAGAACTCGTCCAGCCACGTGTCGATGGCCGGTGACTCGGCCACGGCATTGGCCGCAAAGAGCAGGAGAACCGTTACGCGAGCCAGGCTCCGAATTGTCATCGTGATCATGATTTCATTCCTTTGTTCCCTGTTTTCTCTACTTTCCGCGGAGGCGGCTGCTACGTCGGCGGTCCATTCTGCCACAACACAGTCGGTTGGCAGTTGGCAGTTGGCAGGGTGCCGGCCGGGGTCGGTTTTCCGAATTCCGAATTCCGAATTCCGAATTCTACGCCACTGCCAACTGCCAACTGCTATCTGGTATCTGCTCAGCCCCACCGCATCAGGGCCAGCACGAAGAGCAGGGATACTGCCAGGGCACCCCAGAGGGGCAGCGAAGTCAGACCGATCCACCCCAGGTGGATATACGCACAGCCCAACAACCCTATGAACAACCTGTCTCCACGGGTGGTTGGAATTGGGAGGATTCCGCGCCGTTCCGCCGACGGCGAAATCAGCTGCCATATGGTCATACCCAGCAAAATGAGCGCGATGGCGCCAAAAAAGAGAGCGGTCGGCAGGGTCCACGCCATCCAGCTCATCTCACACCCTCCCGAGGGCGAATCCCCTGGCGATGTGATTGCGGACAAACCAGATGACCAGGGCTCCCGGAATGATCGTCAACACCCCGGCGGCGGCGAGCACACCCCAGTCCATGCCTGACGCACTCACCGTGCGGGTCATGATGGCGGCAATCGGCTTGGCGTCCACAGATGTGAGGGTTCGGGCGAGCAGCAGTTCGACCCAACTGAACATGAAACAGAAGAATGCCGAGACACCGATGCCCGAGCGAATGAGCGGCATGAAGATTGTCACAAAGAACCGAGGAAAGCTGTATCCGTCCAAGAAGGCAGTTTCGTCGATCTCCTTCGGAATGCCGGACATGAACCCTTCCAGAATCCACACCGACAGGGGCACATTGAAAAGGCAGTGAGCCAGGGCCACCGCGATGTGGGTGTCAAACAGACCGATGCTGGAGTAGAGCTGGAAAAAGGGCAGCAGGAACACAGCAGGAGGCGCCATCCGGTTGGTCAGCAGCCAAAAGAACAGATGTTTGTCGCCAACAAAGGTGAATCTGGAAAAGGCGTAGGCGGCCGGCAGGGCGACGGTCAGAGAGATCAGCGTATTCAGTGTCACGTAGTAGATCGAATTCACGTAGCCCATGTACCAGCTCGGGTCGGTGAAGATGACCCGGTAGTTGTCCAGGGTGAACTGGTGGGGGAACAGGCTGAAGGCGCCGAGTATCTCCTCATTCGTCTTGAATGACATGTTCAGCAGCCAATACAGAGGAAGCACCAGGAAAACCAGGTACGCCGCGAGCAGCAGATGGCGTTTCTTCATGGCTGAGGACCTCGCCCCAGCCGCATCATGGCGGTGTAGAAGAGCCAACAGAGCAGCAGGATGATCAGGAAGTAGATCAGGGAAAAGGCGGCCGCGGGCCCCAGGTCGAACTGGCCGACGGCGAGCCGAGCCAGGGTCTGGCTGAGAAATGTGGTCGAGTTGCCTGGGCCGCCCCCTGTGAGCACGAAGGGCTCACTGTAGATCATGAAGCTGTCCATGAAGCGCAGCAGGATGGCGATGAGAAGAACGTTCTTCAACTTCGGCATTTGGACGAACCGAAACACCGCCCAGCTCGAGGCGCCGTCGATTCGGGCAGCCTGATAAAAAGCGTCCGGGATGGCTCTGAGACCGGCATAACAGAGGAGGGCCACCAACGAGGTCCAGTGCCACACGTCCATCACCAGAACCGTCGCCCATGCGTCCACCGGATTGGCCGCGTAGTTGTAATCGAAGCCCAGTCGAGTGATGAGCACCCCGCCAAGGCCGATGTCCGCCCGACCGAAGACCTGCCAGATCGTTCCCACCACATTCCACGGAATCAGCAGAGGGAGAGCCAGCACGATCAAGGTTATGGACGCCCATGTTCCTCGCCTGGGCATGGTCAGGGCCACCGCAATTCCCAATGGGATTTCGATGAGAAGGATGGCGAAGGAGAAGATCAACTGCCGCAACAGTGCCTGCTGCAACCCCTCGTCCCGCAGAATTTCCCGAAACCACTCCGCTCCAACAAACACCCGATTGTCTGCGCCGAAGATGTCCTGAACTGAGTAGTTGACAACCGTCATCAGGGGCACGATGGCCGAGAAGGCGACGACAGCGAACACCGGCAGGACCAACAACCACGCCTTGTTGTTCTCGGTCTTGTGCATCCCTTTCTCCTCACACCAGCCGAGAGTCCTGGTAGAGAAGGCTCCACCTGGGAGGAAACACCAACCAACCGAGATCTCCCCGAACCTCGGCCTCTTCGTTGATCTTCACCCGAAGGCTGTGGCTGCCCATGGCGACGGTGGCAATTCTGTGGTTCCCGAGATCCTCCAAATGGTTGACCGTCGCCGGAACGCCATCATCTGGCCGCTCGAAAACGAGCTCCAGGAACTCTGGTCGAATTCCCAGCTCCAGCCTGCCACCGGCGCCATCGATGCGGCCGATGGTGTCTTCGGCAAGGCGGATCCGGTTTCCTTCCACCATCGCGAACCGCCCATCCAGTTCACAGGGCAAGAGGTTCATTCCGGGGCTGCCGATAAAGTAACCCACGAAGGTGTGGGAGGGGCGTTCAAAAAGCCCCTGCGGGGTATCCACTTGAACCATCTCTCCGCCGTGCATCACCGCCACCTTGTCGGCGAATGTCAACGCCTCCGTTTGATCGTGGGTCACGTAGACGAGCGTGAGTCTTCGCTGCTCGTGGACCTCCTTCAGTTGACGGCGGAGAGAGATTTTCAAGTGCGGATCGATGGCGGTCAGTGGTTCATCAAAGAGGATGGCAGCAACGTCGGTTCGCACCAAACCTCGCCCCAGAGAGATCTTCTGCCTTGCGTCCGATGCCAGGCTTCCGGCGCGGTGCTCCAGGGAGGGGACAAGGCCCAGCATCTCTGCCACCTCGTGCACACGGGACTGGATCGCCGGTTCGGGCACCTTGCGGTTGCGCAGCGGGAACGCCAGGTTGTCGAACACGGTCATGCCGTCGTAGACGACGGGAAACTGGAAAACCTGGGCGATGTTTCGATCCTGAGTCGAGAGGTCGGTCACGTCCCGTCCGTCGAACATGACTCTTCCACTGGAGGGCCGCAGCAGTCCGGAGATGATGTTGAGCAGGGTCGTCTTGCCGCACCCCGAGGGTCCCAGGAGGGCGTAGGCCTCGCCGTCCTCCCAGACGTGATCCGTAGTTTTCAGAGCGAAATCCTCTGCCCGTTCGGGGCGGCGCTTGTACGAATGCGCGAGGCGGTCAAGCTCGATGCGTGCCATGGGCGCCTCAGTTCAACATGGGGGTGTTGGATCGTCGGGGGCCGCAACCAGTGTTCCCCCTGTGTCAAACGCGAAGATGCGGTGGGGTTCGACGAAAACGTCCATGCTCTCACCCACATCGAGGGACTGGACACCGGCCTGTTGGGACACCCAGGAAACGCCGTTATGTTCGAGGTGAATCGAGGTCTCGGAACCGCTGATCTCGGCGAGTCTGACCCGAGCGTGAATCTGAATTTCCGCAACTGACCGCCTTTTGGTCAGCAGATGATTGGGTCGAACTCCGAACAGATAGGGACCGGCTGGAAGGCCACGCAGGTGCTCCGGTTTCGGAGCAGACCCACCCTCCCCCAGGTGAATGTTGGCATCGTCGAGCTGACCCGCCACCGTATTCATCGGCGGGTCGCTGAAAATCTGCGCCACCCGGACACTTTCCGGGTGACGGAAGACCGCGGCCGCAGGGCCGTGCTGGAGTATCCGACCTTCATCAACGATCAGGGTGTTGCCGCCGAGAACCAGCGCCTCTTGGGGTTCGGCCGTGGCATACACGATGATGGCCTTACGCCCCATGAAGATATTGCGCAGCTCGACCCGCAGCTCTTCCCTGAGCTTGTAGTCCAGATTGACCAGGGGTTCATCCAGCAGCAGCAGATCCGCCTCCTTGACCAGCGCCCTGGCCAGTGCTGTGCGTTGCTGCTGTCCGCCCGAGAGTTCGGAGGGCAGACGTTGGAGGCAGTCCTCCAAGTGCAGCATTCCCACAACATCGCGCACCTTCCGATCGACCTCCTTTCGATCCATGCCGGCCACCCGAAGGGGCGAGGCCACATTTTCAAAGACGGTGAAGTTCGGGTAGTTGATGAACTGCTGGTAGACCATCGCCACGCTGCGCCGGCGTACGGGCTGCCTCGTGACGTCTGTGCCAAACATCAAAATCCGGCCGGTGGAGGGACGTTCAAGCCCCGCCATCAGACGCATCAGACTGGTCTTGCCCGCCCCGGTGCGACCCAGCAGGGTGGTGAAGCTCCCAGGAGCCAGCTCGAGGTCAGTCGGATGGATGTGGACCTCACCGCTGACATTTCTGCTGACGTTGTCGAAAACCAGTGACATGACAATTATCCAGCCGGGATTCGGATCAAGCTCCGTTGATCGGGCGCTCAGCCATGATACAGACCCACCAGGCTTCGACGAAATACGCCTGGCTTCCAATATTGAGTCGGCAGGTGTGGGGGTGTGGGAGTGTGGGGGTGTGGGGGGTGTGGAATGAGTGAGATCCTACTTGCTCACTTGGTTGAAAGTTGAAAGTTGAAAGTTTTCCCATTCACCCGCTTCGGACCTCGCCGCGGGCAGGGACGGTGAGCAGCGACAGCGGGCAGCGGACGCGTCAGCTAACAGCGACAGTGGGAGGTGGCGGCGTCAGGTGACGGCGACGGCGTCAGGCTGGTGGGTATTCAGGCTGCACGGGATTGAGAAGGCGCCAGGTCATGGCACGAACCTGATCAAAGGTCCCAAGGGCCTTCCTGGCAGCTATTCGTCCCCGTCCCATAGAACGACCCGGAGGGGACCATGCAGCCGCTGCACATCTGATCGCTGCCGCTGCCCACAGTCGCTGCCCGCTGTCCGCCGTCGCTGCCCGCTGTCCGCCGTCGCTGCCCGCTGTCCGCCGTCGCTGACCCTGATCGATGGGAACTGTTAACGGCAAACCGGGCGGGGGGACTTGGTTGCCCGTCGCTGTGCTAGGTTGACAACCATGGTTCGTGGCTGGCTCCTGGGACCTGCGTTGGCGCTCCTGATGGGGGTGGGATCCGGCGGCGCCGCGACCATCGACCAGACCATCAGGACGGCACAGGAACTCGCCGGTCGACACCGCTACGCCGAGGTCATCGAACTGCTCACCGAAGTAGAGGGTTCCTCGGAAATTCCGGAGATCAGGTATATCGTCGCCGCAGAGCTCGGCCGAGCCTACTTCCACCTTGGCAGGTACTCGGAGGCCCACCAGCAATTCCGACAGGCTGTGACAATCCACCCTGACCGGGCCGAGACAGCACTCTACCTGGAGGCTTCGGCCTATTTAATGGGCGACCTGGATCAGGCCCTTCTCATCCTGCGCGAGATCCTCAGAAGTGATGCACGGGACCTTTATCTCGCGGTCACCTTGCCCGGAGAACGTCGTTTCCTGGCGGAGCCCGAGGTCTGGGCGGTGCTCGATGCCCACCGAATCTCGATGGAGATCGACCTGGAGGGCGGCAGTTTATTCGGTCTCTCGCTGGGTGATCCCCGCTCCAAGGTTGCAGCGACCTTGGGTTCCTCTCCGTCCACCGCCGGCGGGACGGTCCTCACCGCTCAGGCCGGTCCCCACCTCGTGTGGGGATTCGACTTCGACGATCAAGATCAGCTCAGCGAGGTCGTGATTCACGTCGAGCACCTGGTCAAGTACACGCCCTACAGCCTCGGATTCGGGGCTTCGGACTGGCGGACAAGCCCGGCGGAGATGACCGCGCTGATGGGGGCGACCTCGGTCACGTCCGCCGACGAAGAAAACGTCCTCGTCATGTCATGGCATCGACCCGGCCTCACCATTTCGGTGGCTTTCGGCCACCCGCAGCAGCCAAGACCGCCGGGGCTTGCCCCGGGAGTCGCCATGCTCCGCTTGATCCGTTTCGAGCGTCGGCAGCCACCTCACTGACATCCGCAGTGCCATGGGTTGGATCCCCCATCGTCATGATCTGCAGTTTCTCTGATAGCATGCCGCCATGAGCGATAAATCGACGCCACTGGTCGGCAACTTGCTCATCGCGATGCCGACGCTCGCCGATCCCAATTTCTGGCACGCCGTCGTCCTCGTTGGAGTCCACTCCAATGATGAGGGCGCCTTCGGGTTGGTCATCAACCGGCCCCTGGACGTGGACCTGGGCGAGATCCTCTCGGAACTCGGTGAGACCGTGGACGAGGCCAGCTATCCGCAGGTCCTCTCAGGAGGACCCGTGGAGCCGAACCACGGTTTCGTGCTCTACGAGGGCCGGGGTGATGAGGCGGACGAAACCGCGCTTCGCGTCCACACCGACATTTCGGTGTCGGGCAGTACCGAGACCCTGGCGAGCCTCGCTCGGGGCTCGATCGAGGGGCGGTATTACCTGCTGCTGGGTTACTCCGGTTGGTTCCCGGGCCAACTCGAGCAGGAGATCGAGGACAACTCCTGGTTGGTGGCGCCCTTCGACACCTCGGTCATTTTCGACGTTCCGGTGGAGGATCGGTGGAAGGCTGCCCTCCGCTCGATCGGCGTCGAACCCGGCCACCTGGTGGACCTCGGGTCTGGGGCTCCGAGTTAGCAGTTGGCAGTAGCACTGAAGATATTGACCATTCGGTAAGTTGAAACCAAAAAACGCCCGACCGAATTGGTCGGGCGTAAATTTGAGGCGGGAGGGTCCGTTCAGCTTTTAAGGCAGGACCAATAATGAAAGGATGTCAACAGGTTGGCCTTGATAAGGTAGGCCGATCTTGGTAGGCACAAGGTGGAAAGCCTTCCCGAATCCCTCCCATTTATCAAATCTTGCCTCATTATATCGGACGTCCGGTGGGATGTAAAGTCGGTGTCAAGAAACTCCACGGAACACTCGCGCGATCTCAAGGCGCTGATGGTTCGAGGGCGATGTCCAACTCCTCGGTCTCGCCCTCTTCCACGACCACAGTGACCGTCCGGTCGGTGTACCCGGTGGCCCGAACCAGGATCACCCGGGTTCCTGAGGGGACGGCAATCGGTTCGACCATCTTGGCGATCTCTTCACCTGTGGCGAGCATCCGCCCGTCAAGATAGACAGCTGCTGTCGAGGGCTTCACACGGATCCGCAGCGAGGCCATTGGTTGCCGGCGATCGACCGGAGCTGGCTGCTTGGCCCCGAGGTCAGGTCGGAGTCTCGGGTCCGGACCCGCCCCCCGACGACGGTCCGGTTCAGTCGGTTGGATCGGGCCCCCGACCGGACCGTAGATCCACTGGAGGGGCTTGCCCTTCCCTGGCGGTGCCTCGAACTCACTGCCCCCTCCTGGTTCACCCTTGACCATTCGGTGCTTGATATCGAATCTGCAGCCCGCCCGAGCGTTGATCAAAAAGACCTCGGTCTTCAGTCCCCCGGACGCTGCCACCAACTCGTACCGCCCTGGTTGCAGGTAAAGGAAACCCTTCTTCCCGTTAAAGAAGCGAGCCCGCCCGACAAACCGCCCGTCGAGAAACAGGGCCACGTCCTTTGGTCGGAAGTCGGTGCTCACAACCGACAGTTCCGGACCTGGCATCCGGCCGGAGTTGGAGCTCGAAGACGGCCACGAGATGTTGACAGGAGAACACGTGATCTCCGTTGCCGTCGACGGATCGTGCGTGGGCCCGCCACCGGACCCGTTTTCCGCCACCACCCACCGGCCGGGCGACACGGCCCCAGCCGCCAACATCAGGGCGATGCACCACCGTTGATCGATGACCATGATCTCACCTCCGCGCACGGCTCACGGGGAACGATCATGCAATCCTTCTGCCAGCCCCTCGAGATACGCCCGATCGAGATACCTCTTGTAGATCGAGGGCGGCACGACCCCAGGGATGATCTCTCCCACCTCGATCAATGCTCGCAACAGCACCCTCTGCAAGCCATCTGTCGGCCGGGCGGGTCGCACGCTCGCCACCCCGAGAAAGCCCTCGAGCTCTGGATGAAGACCCGCAAACACGGCGGCCGCGCGCCCAGCCGTCCTCTGACGGCTACAGAACGTCCCCGGTCGGACACGATGGTGATGGGTCGTGCGGGCGATCGGTCGGTAGTGGATGCGCAAGCCCCCTGCACAGGCGCGATAGGCAAACTCGATGTCTTCCCAGGCGGCGGCCGAGAAATCCTCTCGGAATCCGCCAACGTCGAGGAAGAAGCCGCGCGGCAGTGAGACATTCGATGTGTAGAAAAAATTGAAGGGCACCGCCTGGGGATCCTCGATCAGCTCATACCCGAACTGCGCCCCCATTTCATTGATGAAGCGGAGGAACGGACTGTCCTCGGAGGGAGAAAAACCGGTGTAACCCACCACCGCAAGCGTCCCCTTTCGATCACCATCGAGCCTGTGCTCTTCCAGGTGTGCGTGAAGCCAACCCGATGCCGGTTCGGTGTCGTCGCCCAAAAACAACAGGACCTCGCCGCTCGCGGCCCGGGCACCCCGGTTTCGGGCCGCGGCGGGTCCCGCATTGTCCTGGGTGATCACCGTCAAGTCGCCGCTTGAAATCTGGCCACCCAGCCAAGCCGCAGTCCCGTCGGTGGAGCCGTCGTCGACCACCACCACTTCGAGTCCGCTTCCTTCCGGCACGAACTGCTCTCTGATGGCACGCACGACCCGTTGCAGATCCGTCAGCCGGTTGAAGGTTGGAATGACCACACTCGCCGACGGGAATGCAGCCGTCACCTGCCGACCCCTGGGTCTTCGCCTCCGCGGACCGTTCGAGGGATCGCCGGCGACAGCCTGGCAAGCAGCTCATAGTTGATCGTCTCACTCAGCCGGGCAAGCTCCTCGGCGGTGATCTCCGCCGTCCCCTGACGTCCTATGAGCACCACCTCTTCACCCACCGCCACCTCCGGGATATCAGTCACGTCCACCATCATGATGTTCATGCAGACCCGGCCCACGACTGGTGCCTCTCGACCACGGAGGAGCACTCGCGACCGACCCCCCAGCGACCTCGGGTATCCATCGGCGTAACCCACCGGCAGAACTGCCAGAGCGGTCGGCCGCAGGGCAGTCCAGGTGCGTCCGTAGCCAACGGTCTCACCGGTGTCCACGGGCTGAATCTGTCCAACCACCGTCTTCCAGGTGAGCGCCGGTCGCAGCTCGAGTCCATCGTCGCCGTGGTCCAGCTTCCACGTCAACTTCGTTTCTCGCGACGGCCAATGGCCATACATTGAAATCCCGACCCTAACGAGGGTGAAATCCGTCTCCCGAAACAGCAGCGTTGCCGCCGAACAGGCTGCGTGAATATAGGGTGGATTGTTGCCCAGTTCGCGCCTCACAGCGTCAAGACCATCTCCGAAAAGGCTGATCTGATGTCGCGCAAAATCATGTTCCAAAGTGTCCTCGATGTTGGCAAAATGAGTCGCGGCACCCACAACTTCCAGCCCTTCAACAGCCGCAGCGGTGCACAGCCGTGGAACGAAGGCTGGCGCCACGCCCTGTCGTTTGGCCCCGGTGTCGATCTTGAGGTGAATCGGCAGTGAAATTCCGCTCATTCTTCGATAGTTTCCGAGCGATTGAATCACCTCTTCAGACGACACCAAAACGTGGACATCGGGATCCAGATCGTGCAACTCTGTCGGCGTCACGAAACCCATGACCAAAACCGGGGATTCGATTCCCAATCGGCGAATGCACCGTGCCTCGTCCGCAGTGTGCACTCCCAGCCAGTCCGCCTGCCGAATCGCCAGTGGAGCCACCTGCTCGAGCCCATGCCCGTACGCATTGGCCTTCACAATCGCAACGATTCCCGTCGCATCGTCCACGATCTCGCGGATCTCCAGCAGGTTGCTCTCCAGCGCTGGGGCACTGATCTCGATCCACTGACAGGGATTGGTTCTCTCAGCCATCCCCCGGAGTGTACCCCGATCCGGCCACCGGCGCGACCCGGGTCATCACTTCGATCTCGAAGCGAAGCACCAACCACCTGGATGTAATATTCGTGGCCAAACGAAAAACATATTGCGGTTGATTTTTCTCTATCCTCAACCCTCTACAGAGCATGATTTTGGATTGAATATGAAGACCACAACCCCCAATATTCTCCTTTTTCAAACAGAAAAACATTCACAATTCGATGACACAATTACTTGACTATTGACGAGGATCCGTCTATGTTCAACAGAGTGTCTTTGGAGGTGATTAGATGGCGTTTGAACGGTTCGTACCTCCGCAAACAGCCGGAGCACGGCCCCGCGCGACAATTCGTCCCAGCGGTCTGATCTCTTTCGACGCAGCTTCGGTCGAGGCGTTCAGTCTGGGAAAGTTCTCCCACGCGGTGTTGTTCTTCGACAAAACCAGGAAACTCATCGGAATTGAACTGACCAAGAGCGAGAAGGAACCTGGTGCTTTTCCGCTGTCACGTCGGAGGCGGTCCGTCAGCCTCAAAGCGCCCCATTTCTTCGCTCAGTATGGGCTCGCTTTCGAAGAATCGCAGCGCTTTGATGTCACCCAGGAAGAGGCCGGCGGCATGCTGACCATCAGCATGAAACATGTCCAGCGACGCCGGGGACGACGGCCGAAGAAATCGTAGGAATCTGCCGCGGTTATTCAGCGCAGGAAGGCCACCCGTCGAGGCCAAACAGCTCCCTGAAATTTCCGGTCGAGGTATCCGCAACCTCGTTGACCGATAGCTCCCACTGGCTGGCCAACTGTCTCCCCACCAGCGGCACGTAGGCGGGCTCGTTACGCTGGCCCCGATGAGGCACCGGCGCCAGGAATGGCGCGTCGGTCTCCACCATCACCCTCGATGAGTTCAGGGCCGCTGCCATCTCCCGGATGTTGTCGCCCTGCTTGAAGGTCACCATTCCCGAAATCCCCACCAAGAGTCCGAGTTCCACCACCCTGTTGGCCTCTTCCGGTCCTTCGGCAAACGAATGGCATACACCACGGAGACTGGGGCTCCGCAGGGCGAGATCCTGCTCGAGGTCGATCCACGACTCCCGGTTGTGCAACACGACCGGCAACTGAACCTCCAGAGCCAGGTCGAGCTGCCATTTCAGAGCTCTGGCCTGGTCTTCGCGAGGGGAGTTCATGTAGTGGTAGTCCAGCCCGATCTCACCCACGGCAACCACACCAGGTTGCTTCAGAGCCCGCTCCAGCCGACGTTTCATCGACGCCCCCAACGACGACGCGTCATGGGGGTGGACGCCGACCGCCACAACCAATCGCTCCGGCCACTGGGCTCCCAGCTCCAGGGTGCGATCCAGATCATCGGGCCCGGTGGCCGGCACCAGAATTCCACCCACACCGGCTGCCGCCGCTCGGTCCATCGCGGCGTCCACCTCGTCCGGCTCGAACATGGTGAGGTGGGCGTGTGAGTCAATCCACAGCTGGCGCGTATTCATGGCGGGGAGTCTAGCAGGGTGCGCCGTCCGGGCACGGAATCGGCAAACGGGAACCAGAATTCGGAATTCGGAACCTACCGACGGCAGCAGCCCACAGCCGTTGCCAGGGGGGTCGTCGCGAGGGAGGGGGCTGGCCTACGGCTGTCTGCTGGTGGCGGTGGGTCGCCGCGGCCAACGGCCGCGAGCAATTCGGAAAACCGACACCGATCGGACCTGCCAGGGTTGGACGCAGAAAAACGCTGCCGCGGGTTTTTGATTTTCGATTTTTGATTATTCGATCCGCTGGCGATCACGAGCAGCGACAAGAGCGGCGGCGCCGACGATGGCGGCGGTCTCTGCCCGAAGGACGAAGTCACCGAGCCGGACTTTCGGCCAGTTGACGGCGTCGAGGAGCTCGAGGTCCGACGGCCCAAACCCTCCCTCGGGGCCAACCAGGAGCAGGTCGGGAAGCCCGCCAGCAAGGTCTCCGAGGCGGCTCCCATCCGGGTCAGCGACCGATCCGATCCTGTCACCGGATCCAGTGAGCAAATCGGCGAGGGAGCACGGGTCGGCGACCTCCATCTGCCACGGCCGCTGGCACTGCTTGATGGCCTGTCGGGCGATCCGTTGCCAGTGTCCGAGACGGCCGCGGGCCGTCTTCAGCCTCACCTGGCAACGCTCGGCGACAACCGGAACCAAGATGGCGACTCCCACCTCAACGGCCTTTTGCACGGCCCAGTCCATGGCCTGACCATGGAGCACGGCGAGGGCGATGGTCAACCCTCGACCCGGCGGGGCCCGGTGGACCTGGGCGTCGTGGATTTCCGCATCGCTCCGGCGCCCGCTCACCGCTCGCAACACGGCGTCGGCGGTCCGGCCACACCCGTCGGCGAGGATCAAGCTGTCGCCGGGGCGTAGCCGCAACGAACCGGCCACGTGCCGGGATTCCTCACCTTCAAGGGTGACAACAGTGCCGACCTCGAGGGGCACCGAGTCCACGAGGATCCACGGCTCACGACCCACGGATCACCGCCCTCATACCAGACCACTCCCCCAGGGATTGCACATCTTCGACCTGGAATCCACAACGCCCCATCGCATCCCGAACAACCTCGTCCTCGTTGCCAAGGAACCCCGACAACACGACCCTACCAGACAGCGCGAGCACGCCTCGAATCTCACCGAGCAGCGGCAGGAAACGACTCGACACCATGTTGCACAGAACAAGGTCGAAGCTGGCCTGCTCGACGGCAGCAATCTCGCCGGCGAAGACAACGACGTCCAAAGCGACTTCTTGATGACCGAGAGTCTGGCGGGCAACGAAGGTGGCCCCCGGATCCACGTCGAAGCCCACGACCCGACCCGCACCCAGCATGGCGGAGGCCATGGCCAAAATGCCCGATCCGGTTCCCACATCGAGCACCCGTCGCCCTTGAACCGGAATCTGCTCGAGCAGGGACAGCATCAGACGGGTGGATTCGTGTGAACCGCTGCCGAAGGCAGACCTCGGTTCCACGGCCAGTCGGATTCGCCCCTCGGGGGCAGGCGTGGGCGTGCCGGGATGGGGGTCAATCCACCAACGATCACCCACCTGGAACGGCTGCGCCGAGGCTCGATAGTCCGCCAGCCAGTCTTGCCTCTGGAAACCACTGATCTCCAGGTCCCGTGCGCCTGAGGCCTTCAGAACCTCGCCGAGCAGACCCGCCTGGACCGCTCGATTCTCAGCGAGAAACACCTTCAGTTCCACCAGCCCCGCTTCCATATGCCCGGTCTGAGCTCCGAGGATCGGCGCCGAATCGAGGGCCTGGGCGAGTGCGTCTTCCTGTTGGACCGGCCAGAGGCAGCGGAGTTCGAGATAGTCCTTCATCACTCCTGATGGCGGTGGGCCGAGTCGATCACTCTTCCCCGCCGAACGCCCGCTTGAGTCGATCGAAAAACCCACCCTCGTCTTCTTGATCGATCCCGTCGCCGAAGCCCGCTGCCTCCGCCACGAGCTTTTTCTGCTCGGACGTCAGCCGCCGCGGCACCACGACCCTGATGTGAACATACAGATCGCCTTGACGGCCGGAGTCGACCCGGGGCATGCCGTCACCCTTCATGCGGATCACGTCGCCAGGTTGGGCGCCCGCCCGGATCTCCACCTCTCGTTTTTCTCCGAGCACCGTCGACACCGTCAGCGATCCCCCAAGCATCGCCTGGAAGACCGAAACCGGGACCTCGAGATGGAGATCCGAACCGTCCCTTTGGAACAGGGAGTGCTCCTCCACCGCAAGCACGACGAAAAGATCCCCGGCCGGCCCACCCTGGCCTCCGGCCTCCCCCTCGCCGGCCAGTCTGAGCCGCATTCCACTGTCAACTCCTGCAGGCACGGAGACCTTCAGATTGGCTTGTTTTTCCACCCTTCCCCGCCCACTGCACCCCGAACACGGGTGCCGGTTGACCCGCCCGGCGCCGCCGCAACTCGGACAGGTCTGGGAGACCGAGAGGAAACCCCGCCGAAACATCACCTGACCGGCACCGTGACAGGTCCCGCAGCTTTCGGGAGAGGTGCCAGGCTCGGCTCCCGATCCCTCACACGTGGCGCAGGGTTCCTGCCGGGGTATGCGGACCGTACGTTCCGCCCCAACCGCGGCCTCCTCCAGAGTCAGACCGAGGGTGTATTGGAGGTCACGGCCGCGTCTCGGCCCCCCGCCACGGCCACCCCGGCGGCCACCGAAAATGTCGCCGAACCCGAATCCGAAGAGATCGCCGAGAATATCTGCAAAATCACCGAACGCCGAAGGGTCGAAGCCGGAAAATCCACTACCCGGGAACCCCTCGTGGCCAAAGCGGTCGTAACGTGCCCGCTTCTCGGGATCGGAGAGGATCGCATAGGCCTCCGAAGCCTCCTTGAACCGTTCCTCGGCTTCGGGGTCGTTGGGATTGCGATCCGGGTGGAACTCTACCGCCAGGCCACGGTACGCCTGTTTGATCTCGGTCACCGCGGCGTCGCGAGCGACACCCAGGACCTCGTAATAATCCCGCTTTGTTCCGGTTGTCATCTGTCGTGTCTAGTCCTCGTCCATCGTGTCATCGCCTTGATCGCCGCCGCCGTCATCAGCCATCCCACCAAGGGCGGCCAGCGGATTCACCATGACGACCTCGGTCAGGATCTCGGACACTTCCTTGACGGCGCCAATGGCCTCCTCGAGCACGGTTCGTTCCTCACTGGTGAGGGCCTTGCGCGCCCGATTGAGAGTCGCTCGAACCGATTCGCGGTCCTCCGCGGAGAGGCTGTTGCCGAATTCGCGGACCACCCTCTCATTGGTGTAGAGGAGCCCTTCCAGGCGGTTCTGTAGCTGCCGAGTACCGCGGCGCTTCTCGTCGTCGGTCCGGTACTTGTCGGCTTCGGCGATCAAGGTGTCGATCTCCGCCTTGGAAAGTCCGCCGGCTGGCTGGACCTCGATGCCCTGCTCCTTGCCCGTCGCGAGATCACGGGCGGCCACGTGCACGATTCCGTTGGAATCAATCGAGAAGGTCACCTCGATCTGGGGTACGCCGCGAGGAGCCGGCGGAATTCCGATCAAGTCGAATCTTCCCAGGGAGCGGTTTTCGCCTGCGATGCCCCGCTCGCCCTGCAGCACGTGAACCTCGACCGTCGTCTGATTGTCGGCAACGGTGGTGAAGATCATCGATTTCTTGGTGGGAATCGTGGAGTTGCGTTCGATGATCTTGGTGAACAACCCCCCGTGGGTTTCGATGCCCAGGGAGAGTGGAGTCACGTCGAGCAGAATGAGGTCCTTGACCTCGCCCTGGAGGATGCCGGCCTGGAGCGCCGCGCCGACGCCCACAACCTCGTCGGGGTTGATGTCCTGGCACGGTGTGCAATTGAAGAATTCGGTGACGGTCTTGACGACCAGCGGCATCCTGGTCTGGCCGCCCACGAGGATCACCTGGTCGATCCCGTTTCTCTCCACCCGGGCGGCCGTCAAAGCGTTTTCACACGGCTCGAGAGTTCGATCCACAAGGTCGCCCACCAGCTCCTCGAGCTGGCTTTGGGTCAGCTTGACCTGGAGGTGCTTGGGTCCAGTATGGTCGGCCGCGATGAAGGGCAGCGAGATCTCGGCCACCTCGGCAGTGGACAGGTCGCACTTAGCCGCTTCGGCCGCCTCCTTGATCCGCTGGATGGCCATCATGTCCTCTGAGAGATCGAGGCCCGTCTCCCGCTTGAACTGGTCGAGCAGAAATTCCATGACCCGGGCATCGAAATCCTCTCCACCGAGGAAGGTGTCCCCCGCGGTCGACTTGACCTCGTAGATTCCGTCACCGATCTCGAGAATCGAGATATCGAACGTACCGCCACCAAGGTCGTAAACCGCGATCACCTCGTGGGTGTCCCTGCCGAAACCGTACGCGAGCGAGGCTGCCGTCGGCTCGTTGATGATCCGAAGCACCTCGAGCCCGGCGATCAACCCGGCATCCTTGGTGGCTTGCCTCTGGCTGTCGTCGAAGTAGGCCGGAACCGTAATGATGGCCTGGGTCACCTCCTCGCCGAGAAACTCCTCGGCGAACTCCTTGATCTCGCGCAACACCAGCGCCGAAATCTCGGGTGGGCTGTAGAGCCGCTCCTGAAACTCCACGTGGGCGTCACCGTTTTCCGCCGCGACGATGGCGTAGGGCACCAGAGTCCGGGCCCATTTGACCTCTTCAGAGTCGTACTTGCGTCCGATGAGGCGTTTCACCGCATATGCGGTGTTCCTGGGATTGGTCATGGCCTGGCGGCGTGCGATCTGGCCTACCAGCCGCTCGCCGCTGCCGGTGAATGCGACCACCGAAGGGGTGGTTCTGGCACCCTCTCGATTTGGGATGACCACAGGTTTGGTCACGTCCACGACGGCCGCACACGAGTTGGTGGTACCGAGGTCGATGCCGATGATCTTGCTCACGCGCCGTCCCCTTCGTCGACGGAACCGGTCCCTGGCGGCGACTGATGACTGATTCCAGGCACCGGTTCGACTGCGACTGAAACCATCGCGGGCCGGATCAACCTCCCGCCGAAGCTGTAGCCTTTTGAAAACACTCCTACCACGCTGCCGGGTTCGTGGTCAGTCCCTTCGACTCGCTGGACCGCCTCATGGAGCTCGGGGTCGAAGAGGGCGCCCGAAGGATCGATCGCCTCCAGCCCGCTCCTGCTGAGAATGTCCGCGAACTGCCGGGCGATCATCTCGACCCCCTCGAGGAACGCCGCAGGCTCGCTCTCCCCGGCGTGTTGGACCGCTCGCTCGAAGTTGTCGAGCACCGGCAGCAGCTCGCTCACCAGCGCCTCGGCTGCGGTCCGTTTCAGCTCCTGACGCTCCCGGTCCGTCCGTTTCCTGTAGTTGTCGAACTCAGCCAGCTTGCGGAGATACATCTCCCGCAGGTGGTCGATCTCCGCACGCAGGGTGTCGGCTGTATTTTCAGCCGCAGCTGCAGCCGCTTGGTCCCTGGGGGCGGCGGGAGTCAGACCGGTTTCATCTTCGTCGAGCCCGACGAATTCGATCTCGATCTCCTCGTCCCCATCGTCCATCAACGATCGATCGGGTCCTTCATTCTCCTCAGGCATGCGTTGCTCCTGGCTCTTCGAGCATTCTGGTCAATGTGTCTCCAATGAACTCGACAACCGGCACGATTCGTCCGTAATCCATCCGCCGCGGCCCGACCACTCCGAGAGCACCGGCGCGGTGGCCCGCCTTGAAGAAAAGCGTGACAACCATGCCCAGGTTCCCGGAAGCGGTCACCTCGGACTCGGTTCCGATGATGACCTGTGTCGGGCCTCGGTCGAGTGCCCTGCGCCACTCACTGGCTATTCTTCTCCGGTCGTGCAGGGTCGAAAACAGCGAGCGAACCCGCTCGGCCTCCACAAAATCTTCCGAATTGAGCAGATTGTCGGTGCCGGCAAGCTGGAGTTCGACGGAATCACTCTCCTCCTCGAGGAGTCTTCGAGCCGCCGCCCCCGCCCGATCGTCGAGGGACCCACCAGACTCGTCTCCCTCTTCACGCCGCTCTGCAGAAAGGCGCGCCTGTCGTATGGACTGGCCCCTGAACCGTCGAGTCAGGAAGTTACTCTCCTCGAGCAGGGCCTCCGATGTGGGGCGGTCATCCCACCGCAGCACCCGCCGTTCGATCGCGCCATCAGAGGTCACGATCATGCCAAGAACCCTCCGGCTCCCCAAAGGCACCAACGAAACCGCCTCGATGACAGGTTCCTCGCCCATGGGGCGCATGGCCATGCCCGCCTCTCGGGTGGCGTCGGCTGCAACCCGCGCGACCCACTCCAAATCCTCCACGAGTTCCCGTCTCATGGACATCATTCGCTGCTCGAGGCGGCGCCGGGTGGTGGCCGGCAGGTTCCGGGGACACAGGGAATCAACATAGTGGCGAAAGCCGTGGTCAGTGGGCGCACTGCCCGCCGAGGTATGGGCGCGACCCAACAACCCCTTGGCTTTTAAACCGGCGACAACGTTGCGGATGGAGGCGGAGGAAAGACCCAACCCGGAGCAGCGCGCGATCTGGCGCGACGCCACCGGCGCACCGGAGCTGATGTACTGCTCCACG
Organism: uncultured Holophagae bacterium; assembly: GCA_963801995.1. Taxonomy (GTDB): domain Bacteria; phylum Acidobacteriota; class Thermoanaerobaculia; order Thermoanaerobaculales; family Sulfomarinibacteraceae; genus FEB-10. The sequence continues at coordinate 262,578 of CAWDGW010000002.1, forward strand.
ATGCACCCCAGGATGGTGATTTCCCTCGCAGTCAGGTCCAAAATCCGTCTCCAGATTGGCCGACAACCGACTCGTCCAGGCGCCTCGCGAAGGCTCAAAGGCAGGACACGGATTGAGGCCTCGTCTATTCTAGCATCGCTGCGCATTCGGTCTGGATCTTGCATCACGCTCGTGGTTTGCGGCCACCAGCCGCTCCAATTGGTCGATTCAACCCCCACAACTCTGCCTTCACTCACCCGTCGACGACGGCCGAGAATGCTGTGCACAAAGGGTTTTCGTCAAATTGACCACCGGTGAGCGTTGTGCTAGCTTGGGGGTGGTAATCGAGGTCGGAATCACTGATGGTTTTCTTCAATTGGGCAACGATGCAGATGGCCGCCAAGATCGTGTACTACGGTCCGGGTCTGTGCGGCAAAACGTCGAATCTGAGCTATATCTACGCAAAAACCAACCCCAACTCTCGGGGCGAGATGGTGTCGTTGGAAACCGAGTCCGACCGGACCCTGTTCTTCGATCTCCTCCCCATCGAGGTGGGAACGATCGGCGGTTTCAAGACCCGGCTTCAGTTGTATACGGTCCCCGGACAGGTCTTTTACAACACCACCAGAAAGCTGGTTCTCAAGGGTGTGGATGGCCTGGTCTTCGTTGCAGACTCCCAGCGACCCATGCGCGAGGCCAACATCGAGAGTTTCGAGAGCCTGATCGACAATCTCACCGAACTCGGCCTCGAGGTCACCGACTTGCCCGTGGTGCTGCAGTACAACAAGCGGGACCTCAAAAACACACTCGCGGTTGAGGAACTCAACAGCGATCTCAACCCCGACAACACCTACCCTTTCTTCGAAGCCGAAGCGATCAATGGAGTCGGCGTCTTCGAAACCCTCAAAGAAATCACCAAGCTGACGCTGAAGAAGCTGCGCAAGCGGATGGTCGCTCCCCACGCGGCAGGCCCTGCGCCGAGAGCTCCCGGGGCCGCCGCCAGTCCCGGCATCTCTGCACCGAAGCGACCGGCGTCGGTCTCGGCCGAGGCACTGGCTCGAGCCGCCGAAGAAGGCGTTGGAACCACCGCGGAGGCCGGTTTGGGTGCCGCCGACCAGGAAGGGGTTCCCCCTCCCTTCGAGGATCAAGGGCCCTTCGCCGAGGCCATGTCGGACGAGATCGAGTTGCCCGATTCCGAATCGGTGGCTGAAGATTCCCCGATGCCCGACTTTGACGAGCCCTTTGCCGGCGAGACGGAGGATCGGGAGCCGCCCGACGACGGACCCCCTCCCCTCGAAGCTGAAGAGCCGGAGATGGCTGGCGAAGCTCGTCCGCCTGGAGAGGACACCGAGGTCGCGGTTGAATTCGATCAGACTGCCGGCGACGCCGTCGAGGTCACCCCTCCTCCGATGAAGCGCGTTCAGGTGTCCAATCAGATGGACATCCTGGCGGAGCTCGAGGGCCTCAGAAAGCAAGCTACGATGGACTCCGGCACGCGGTGGAGCCGGGACGACGACCGAGAGGTCGATATCGAGTCACTGCTCGCCGGCAGCGAGCGCGAACTGCGTGAACGGGTGCGGGCTTCCCTCAACTCGGACATTTTCCAGAGAATGCGCGGCCTTGCAGTCGCGATCCGAATCCAGGACGGCAGCGGGGAGACGATCCACGACGTGAATCCGGTCACGATCGCCGTGAGCAAGGCCGGCAACCTCGAGAAGCTGACCCTTCGCCTCCTGTTGGATCTGGAGAACTCACAGTGATGCGACGCCGCTGGGCGGCCATTTCGAAACCCACATCTGCCCTCCTCCTCGCAACGGTCGGTCTGGCTTGCAGCTCCGGGCGATCTCGTGGAACCGATCGAGCCCTGATCACACCGCCCGCGGCGGCGGAATCGAGCATCCCGGCCGAAGAAGCCTGGGAAACCCAAACCCGAGCTCAGGTCGAGCAGCTGCTTGATGAATCGAGAACCCTGGCCGCTGAAGGCCGGACCTTCGAGGCTCTTGCCCGAGTCGACGAGGCCCTCTGCGAGGCTCTCGAACCACCACCCGACCACCCGATCTCGGTCGCATATTTGGACTGGGTCGCGGGGCTGCTGGCGGAGGCGGAATCGCTCGAGCAGGATCTAGACTTGGATTCGGCAGGGGCTCAGGATGGCGAGTTGGTGGGCCTGCCTCCCATCGAGATCACCCCCGACGCGGAGGTGGCGGACGCCGTCGGAGTGGATTCCCTGCTGCCGGAGAGCGATTTTCCCCTCGAGCTCAACCCCACCGTGTTCCAGTTCCTCGAGGCCATGACCGGGGAGACCGAGTACCGTCATCGAATCGACACCGGCATGGGTCGGGCGGGCCATTACCTGCCCATGATCCGTTCCAAGTTGCTCGCCGCCGACCTGCCGCAGGACCTGGCCTACCTGCCGCTCATCGAATCCGCCTTCTCCACCTCCGCCTACTCCAGAGCGCGAGCCGTCGGCATGTGGCAGTTCATATCGGGCACGGGACGGCACTACGGCCTCGCCGTTGGATCGCTGGTGGACGAACGGCGTGATCCCGAGTTATCCACCGATGCCGCAGCCGCCTACCTGACCGACCTGTACGGCGAGTTTGGCGACTGGAACCTGGCCCTGGCCGCCTACAACTCCGGAGCTGGCAACGTCCGCCGTGCCATCCGTCGCTCCGGCAGCCGGGATTTCTGGACCCTGCGGCGGTACCTGCCGAGGGAAACGAGAAACTACGTGCCGGCTTTCATGGCGTCGGTGATCGTCGCCAAACAGCCGGAGAAATACGGATTCACCACGCCCGTCGAATCCGACTGGAGCTACGACGAGATCTCCGTGGACGACGCCCTCGACCTCGAGTTCCTCGCCGGCAAAATCCACCTCGAGCTGGCCACGCTGCGAGAACTCAACCCCGCGATCCGGCGCGATCTCACGCCGGCTGCCGGCCGCACCACCATCCGGTTGCCCGTGGGCTACGAGGCGAAGGCCGAGGCGATCCTGGCGTCCACCCCGAAGTCCGAATGGGCGCCGCGGATGATGCACTCAGTACGGAGCGGTGAATCGCTGTACTCCATCGCGCACCGGTACGGATCGAGCGTTTCGGCCATCCGTCAGGCGAACGGCATCCGCGGAAACCTCATCCACCCCGGACAGACCCTCGTGGTTCCAAGATTCGGGAACAACCGGCCGCCGCAGACCCACCGGGTCGCCGGCGAGGGCCGCTACGTGGTCCAGCGAAACGACACGCTGTGGGACATCTCCCGCTCCTTCGGCACCAGCGTCGACGAACTGTGTGCCGCCAACGGTCTTTCCCGACGCTCCACGATCCAACCCGGTCAGAGGCTCACGATTCCCGCCGGCGGTGGCGGAACCACCACCTCGAAGACCACCACCAGCAGCACAACCTACAAGGTGCGACGCGGCGACACCCTCTACGATATCGCCCGGAAGTTCGGAGTTTCGGTCTCCGCCATCCGACGGGCCAACGGCCTTACCAGCTCTCGGATCTACCCCGGCGACGTGCTCCGGATTCCCGGCTCCCGCGCCCGCGGATAGCCCGGTCTTCTCACCGGGTTTCGTAGCGAGGACAGGGAAAGGTAGCCAGATGTTGGGTTTTTCGCGGATCGGGCGACGCAGGCGTAGTAGCGCTACGTTGCTCCCACCCGACCTCCCACCCTCGCGTCGCACCCCCACCAGCGCGTGGCTCATGGTCTCCCCCTTCGGATGAGGCCTGAGCTCACTGCGCTGCCGGCGGCGGGATGAGGAGCACGATTCGCGAAAGGCACGACAGATGTCTGCCATTCCCTGTCCGCAGTAGACACCCGGTGAGAAGTCCGGGCTAGAACTCCATGCATTCGGGCTCGTAGTACTCGCGGGGGTGCTTGCAGCACGGACACTTTCCGGTGTGGCAGATCTTGTACTGCTCACAGCCGGCGGCGATCAGCGCGGCGGTGGCGATGGCGACCGCGTCCGCACCCATGGTCAGGGCGGAACCGACGGCGAGGAAGCTCCCTCCACGGCCCCACCCACCGGCTCGAAGGACCCCTTCTCCGCCTCGCCAACAGGGCAGGTCCAGTCGTCGGGCAGCTCGGCCCGGGGCGTCCCCTCGGCCCCCTCATCGTAGACGTACGCACAGACCGAGCCCTCGGACTTCATCACCGCCTCCAGTCAGTCGTCCGCTACGCAACGATCAGATCATCATGCGAGCGCGATCTGTTCATGACCATCCCGATTGATACCTATAACCGTTCCATTTTCTGGCATCAACTGCCGGGCTCGGTGTCGCGGGTGGTTACGGGGTCGTGGAGATCGCTGATCCAAAGTGTCAAAAGTGTCGGCCCTGGCACCGGGTTGGCAGTTCTACGGCCAACGTCTCCAGGGAGTCCTGGTGGTCACCCCTGGTGACTACCTGAGGTCGCGGAAAAAGGTATAGCCCTCGTCGGTACCTCGTATCTCAAAGATGCAAAACACCATCGGATTCGCCAACCACTCTGCGACAGTGTGCGTCGTGGTACCCGCCCGCGTTGAACGTTCGGCTCATCCGGAATTCCGTGAGGTGGGGGTCGATCGATTTCGGATTTCACAACGGCACCCGCCCGCCCGAAGAGGAACCGCGGCTTCATTCGCTGAAACAGCAATCAGGGACAGCGTCAGAAACCAGCGGCAGGGACCTGCGGCAGCGTCAGTTGACAGCGTCAGTATCGGAGAACCGGGCGCGCTCAGATGGGATTGAGCAGGCGCCACGTCATCGCACGAACTTGGTCGAAGGTCTCCAGGGCTTTCTCGTGGGCAGCGAGGTTGGTGTTCGTGACGGCTTTGGACATGGTCACCTCCGGGTCGTTCATGCTCACCCGAATGCTGGTGAGGGGGCCGGTGTCAAGGGTTCGCCGGCCTTTGGCCGGCCGCATGGCGCCCTTGACACCGGCCCCCTCGCCAGCTCTGCCCATCCACCCCGTGAACGACCCGGAGGTGACCATGTGCAATGCGGCCAAGACAACTGATGGCTGCCGCTGAAGACTGGTTACTGTCCCTGCTCGCTGTTCCCGGTCGCTGCCCCTGACTGCTGTCGCTGCCGCTGAATTTCGGGAACGGGAACGGGAACGGCGGGAACCCCAACCACACGTTGTTCCGGATGAGCCGAACGTTCAACGTGTAACGTTTAACGTGACTCCGAGATCACCCGACCGGCCCGATCGAAACGAACGGCCGCGACCACTTCGCCGGCTTCGTCGCGCTCATAGCGGATCTCGACGATGCCGTCCTCGAGCGCCTGCCGGTAAAGGCTTCGGACCACCCGGCCTCGATCGTCGAGTTCATGGGTCTCATCCAGGGCATCCCCGGACCTGACCTCGACCCAGCTCGGGCTGTCGTCCTGGCTGACCACGGTGATCTCCGGCCGTGAGGACCCCATGGCTTCCTTGGTCACGACTCCACCAACCGTGTCGAAGGTCTCGAGGTTCTCGACGGCCCATCCGGGGGCGATCTCCTCCTCGGTGATGTCGATTCTCGGGAAGAGCAACACCGCGATCTCCTGCTCGGAGTCGCCGCGACTGACCCGAAAGCCCAGTCTTTGCCGCCACTGCATCCCCGCCAGGGTGGTCCTCAGCTCCGTCAGGCTGGCGAAGGCGATTCCGTTGAGGTCTTCAATCCTGTCGCCGCTTTCAAAACCGGCCGTGGCAGCAGGAGTATCTGGCCATGCCATGGACACCACGGGTTGGCCGTCCTCCTCCTTCAGCTGGAGCCCGAGACGCGGGTAGGCTTCGATACCGCCGGTGTCCCGGAACGCCCCAACGTAGTGGGCAAGAGACCGGGTAAATCGTGCCGGTTTATCCGCCGCGGCCCCCATCGGGTGCCCCCCCATGGGATGGCCATGGGGATCTTCATCGGGGTCGGGTGGAGGTGCGGTCACCGGGCAAAACGTCGCGACAGTGACGTCGGACCTCGCGGTCCCCGCGACATCCTCCCTGATCCGGCGCGCGATGCCGAGGTCGTAGGCGACGTGGCCGCTGCCCACGATCACAACCATGGTCTCGTCGTCGCCGAGGTTGGCCAGGATCGACCTCGCCATCGCCACGTCCCAGACGCACTGAGCGGCGTACATGTTGTCGAACCACCCGGGCGGCAGCATGGCCACCGTCTCTCCGAAGTAGCGGCGCGATCAGATAGCGGTGGTCTGGGGATCCAGCGGTGGCCACCTCCCCCGATCTCGGCTCTCTGCTCGTCGTCGAGTCCATCGAGGCCACCGCGATTGACGGCCCGGACCACGTCCCGCGGAACGTTGAGCCCGACCACCCGGATGCCTCTGTCCAGCGCCGCGGCCATCGCCGGCCGGTAATAACCGAAGTTATAGGATCCGCGGTCATACCACTCGGTCGCCTCGAGCAGCTCCCCCTCGTCGAGCTCGCCACGACTCCACGAATCGAGCGCTGCCTGATCCGATCTCTGGAAGAACTCCATTCCAAGAACGAGCTGTGGCTTGATTTCGGCCATGGCCTCGAGGAGATCGGCGTGAAACTCCTTCTGCTGAATATCGGTGTGGGCCTCCCCGAGCAGCACGACCCTCGCCTTCACCAGCTCCGCCGCGAGCTCTTCGAGCTCGAGCGGTCGACTCCCTCGGCAATCGAAGAAGCTGCCCGGCTGGGCAGACGCCATCGAGGTCGCCAACTCGGGGTTGCCGATCGGCAGAAGGTCCAGTTCATCACCTGCCGCTGGCTGGACAGCGGCGACTGCAAGGGTCAGCACGATCGAAACACCTTTCATGAGCGGGTCCTCCCCCGGATGGGCCACCATACGTGACCGGTCCTTGGTTCGCAAACTCCATTCACCATCGAACGATCCCCCTGCTACAATCCTTGGCTTCGGCGACGGAGTACTGTCATGCCCAATCGACCCCCCATTTCCGGCGAGTTCAAGGAAGCCATCGAAGCCGGCGACACCGAAAGCATCGAGGAGCTCTGGCTGGAGGCTCTGGACCAAGACACGATCCCCACCGCCCAGCTTCTCGAGGTTCGTCGGCAGTTGTGGAAAGAGGGCCACAAGACCCTGGCGCTCACCCTTTTGGAACTCCTGGTGGAAACCCACGAAGGCGGTGGTGATCATCAGTCGACCCTCGCCGCCCTGAAAGAACTCGTGCGGCTGACCGACAAACCCGATCAATCCCTCGTCCAGCGACTCGAGGGAGCGTGCGCCCGGGCTCGGGCCGGAAGTCCTTCGCTGGACGCGGTGTTGGAGCGTTACCCGCTTTCCGGATCTCGCCGACCCCTCGAGACGTTGGAGTCGATCGAGCGCTGGCTGGACCACGATCGAGGAACCATTGTCCAGGTCGTCGGCCAGGGTGTCGGGACGGTCGTGGACACGAACCTCGAGCTCGAAAACCTCAAGGTTGACGTGGGTGCTTCGAGACCGGTTTCGATTCCCTTCGGGGCGATCGCAAAGTACGTTCGCCGGCTGCCCGAGGGAGATTTTCGCCGCCGGTCAGTCGAGGATCGCGACGGCCTCTTACAGCAGGTGAAGGAAAGCCCGAGCGACGCCCTGGCTCATCTCCTGGAGAGTCTGGGCGACCCGACCGATGTGGCGACAATCAGGGCCGCATTGAACGGTCTGGTGGCGGCCGATGCGTGGACCGGATGGTGGACTCGCGCACGCAAGCACCCGAGATTGATCACCTCGGGTTCGGGCTCTCGCTTGAAATACACCGTGGAAGCCAGCGTCGAGGCCGCTGATGAGGCTCTGCTCGATGATCTTCGCAACGCCGAACCCAGAGATCGCCTGAAGATCGCTCGAAGACTCGCCGCTCGGAGTCCCGACGCGGCAACGATGGCATTCAGTTACCTCGACGAGACCATTGCCGACCTCTTGGCCTCCGATCCTGGACTCGCCTGGGAATCGGCGGGAGCGATGGCCGCAATTCAGACCGGGTCCGATCGGGCGGCTGAAATCCGGGCCGCCTTGATCTCATCAGCACGGCCATTGGAGCTGTTGTCGGGCGTCCAGGACCGGGGCGAGCGCGAGGCGGCGTTGGAAGCGATTCGGAGCGCTCACCCTGACGGTTGGACGGAAACCTGGTCCGACTGGATGTTGCATGAGAGCCACCCCGCGGTCTTGGATCGGGTCCTGTTCTCACTCGAGGAATCCAACGCAGGCGAGCTGGCAGACGCCGCCATGGAAGCGATCTTCCGCAACCACACCGAGCACCCCGCACAGTTCGTGTGGGCGTGCGAGGCGATGGTGCGAGACGATGCGCCGGAAAGCCTGCGTCGCAGGATGACCCCGTCGATTCTCGAGAAAATTCCCGATGCCCTGACTCGGTCGGCGTTCGGTGCGATCCGTGGTCGCGCCAAGGCCCTGCTCGACGGCGGCCAGGTTGCGGTCAAGGTGCTGATCACCTCGGCGACGGCCAAGCAGGCCGAGAGGTTTCTTGGCAGGGTCGGTCGGATCTCCACGGTCGAGCCGCAGCGATTGCGAACCCTCGAACAGGCGGCGGCTCAGGGCGGTGCGGCGGAAAAGGTGGAATCTCCGCTCTTCGTGGCCACTCGGACGGCGGTTGAAGCGAAGCAGAAGGAACTCCAGCAGCTCATCGAGGTCGAGATCCCGAAAACTCTCAAGGGCATCAATGCCGCGGCGGCGGAAGGCGACCTCAGAGAGAATTTCGAATATCACATGCTCCGCGATCGACAGGAGCTGCAGTCGGCCAAGGCTGCCAAGCTGCAGCGAGACCTCGGTCGTGTTCGAATCCTCGAACCCGGCACGGCGGACAGCTCCAAAGTCAACATTGGGACTGTTGTCCACCTGGAGGGAGAGGACGGCAGCCCCATGGAGCCGGTGACAATCCTCGGCGCGTGGGATGCGGACGTGGGCCGCAGGGTTTTCGCCAACGCCAGTGGCGTGGCGGAGAAGATGCTCGGACACACGGTGGGCCAGGAAATCGAGTTGAATGGGGAACAAGCCACTATTACAAAAATCGAATCGTGGCCGGGAGGATGATCGGTGTCGCCCTCCAACCCAGTCCGGGACCTGGCCCAGGGTTCAGCGCCCGATGCCGTTCGGACGTTGGGGCAGAATAGAGGCGTGTCGTGGGCAGACGTCAGCTGACTCTGAGGGACGATCTCGTCTACCACGCTTTTCGAGGTTTTCTGGCGGCGACGGGCAGGCTGCCTCTGACCCTGACCCGGCCCCTGGGATCCGCCGCCGGGCGGCTCGCCATGGCTCTCATCCCTCGTGACCGGCGCCGGACGCGAGACCACCTTCGCATCGCCTTCCCAGAGCTGGGGGAACCCGAGTTGCGGAACCTGATGAGGGCCAACGCTCGCCACTTCGGCGCGATGGCTGCGGAGGTCGCTTGGCTGGGGAGGGCAACCCCTGCTCAGGTGAACGGAATCTGCACCTTCACCGGGGCCGAGCACCTCGAACGTGCGCTCGAGGGCGGCAACGGTGCAGCCGTGATCACAGGACACTGCGGCAACTGGGAGATGCTGAACGCCTGGCTCGGTGCCAACGGCTTCCCGATGACCATCGCCGTCCGTGACATCTACGACGAACGCCTCGATCGGATGGCGACCAATATCAGATCCCGGTTTGGGTCCGATGTCGTACCCCGTGGATCAACCGCCGGCCGGCGCATGCTGAACGCCCTCAGGAAAAACCGGGTCATCGGACTTCTCATCGATCAAGATATCCGGGACATCCCCGGTGTCTTCGTACCATTCTTCGGGCGGCCGGCGTGGACCCCCGCCGGCGCCGCCTCACTGACACTGCACAGGGATGCTCCAGTGGTCCCGGCGTTCTCCCACCGCCGAGACGACGGCACCCACCTGATCGAGGTCCACCCACCGCTCCCAAAACCACAGTCTGGATCGAAGGAGGACCGCATCCTTGAGCTGACCGCGGCCGCCACAGCTACCATCGAGCGCCAGATCCGTGCCCATCCGGCGCAATGGGTGTGGATGCATCGGCGGTGGAGGACGGAGCCCACCCGCCCACCCACCCAATTGAAAATTCAAAATTGAAAATTTGCAATTTGCAATTTGCAATTCGAGTTTCAGCTCAGACGCCGACCTTACGACAGATGGGATTCAGTACGCACGCCTCGCAGCGGGGTCGGCGGGCAGAGCAGACACGACGGCCGTGCAAGATGAGCCGAAGCGAGAAGGTGATCCACTCTGAACGTGGGATGAGCTTCTCCAATTCGCCGGCGATCTTCTCGGCGTCCTGCTGCCGGGTCAGGCCGATGCGATTCGCCAGGCGCCGCACATGGGTGTCCACCGTCACACCGGCGGCAATCCCGAAGGCCTCGCCTAACACCACTTTTGCGGTCTTTCTGCCAACTCCCGGCAGCGCCACCAGCGCATCGATGTCGCCCGGCACCCGACCCTCGTGATCAACCACAACTGCCCGCGCAGCACCCAACAGTGATTTTGCCTTGTTCCTGAAGAACCCGGTGGATCGGATGACCTCTTCGATTTCGCCCAGGTCGGCCGCAGCCAGGGAAACCGAATCTGGCCATTTTTCAAAAAAGCCGGGCGTCACCTGGTTGACTCGAACGTCGGTGCACTGAGCGGACAGCACCGTCGCCACCAACAGCTCCCACGGATCGCGATAGTCCAGTTCACACTCTGCTTCCGGATACTCCCCGGCCAACAATTCCACGACCGCCCCCGCACGTTCCTTCTTGTGCATGCTCCCCTACTGCCTCACTGCCCAATCGCCCAGGTGGGCGGGTGGTTGGTTTTATTCATTTTTCATTTTTCATTCTGGCCAACTGCCTAATAGTCGAACGCGCTGCCACCGATGAACTCCCTCAGAATCGAGGTCTGTGGGACCTCATCCGGGAAAATCGGCACGAAGATGGCGAGAAACTTGAGCAGGCGGAATGCCTCGGGGTATGAAGGACTGGTCCTCGGGACCTGAAGCAGGAAGCGTTCAGCGTAGTTCTTGAGCACAGCCGGCTCGTAAACCAGCGCCGAGTTGAACATCACGTCGGCGTCCTCCTGGAACGGATAGATCCAACGCGCCTCGCCTCGCCGCACCCGCTGCCAAAGGGCGAGGGTCCGTTCCGCATTGAAGCCACGATAGCGATGGTCACGAACGATGCGCCGAATCAACCTCGCATCGGCGGTGAAGATCCGGTTGTGTTCGTCGATGGCGAGCTGGGAAAGGGCCGAAATGAAAATTCGATATTTCTGGTTCGCAGGAACGTTCTGGGTCAGCCGCTCGTTGAGGCCGTGAATCCCCTCGATCACCAGCAGCTGGTGGTCTTCCAATCGGAGAGGTCGCCACGCCGACGGCTTCTTGCGGTGTCCTTCCACAAAATCAAACCGCGGGGTCACCACCTCGTCACCCGACAGCAGCTCCGCGACGTGACGATGGAAGAGCTCGAGATCGATCGCGTCAAGCGCTTCATAGTCCGGACGACCGTCCTCGCCACGGGGGGTCGAATCGCGATCCACATAGTAATTGTCCAGGGAAAGCGACACAGGCTCGATGCCGTTGACCTGGAGCTGGGTTCCCAGCCGTTTGGCGAAGGTGGTCTTGCCCGAGCTGGAAGGCCCGGCGATCAGAATCAAACGCACATGGGACCGCCGGGCGAGGATCTCGTCCGCGATCAGCGCGATCTTTTTCTCGTGGAGACCTTCGGCGATCCGGACGATGTGGCGAATACCACCGTCCAGGCAGAGACCGTTGAGCTGGCCCACGTGCCGCACTCCGAGCAGCTCCTGCCACGATCGAGTTTCGAGGTACGTTTTGAAGAGCTTGTCCCGCGGGGTGAAGTCGGGCAGTCGGTTCCGATCGCCCCGGCGGGGGAAGCGGAGAACCAGCCCGTCCTCGAAGGGCATGACCCCGAATGTGGGCAGGCATCCCGCGTGGCGAACGTACGCACCGTGCGCGATGTCCACGAAACGGCCGCAGCTGATGGTCGGAACGGTGGACGATCGCCGAGTCGCGAGCAGTTGCAACTTGCCCTCGTACTCTGCCGTACGAAAGTGGTTCTCTGCCTCCTCGAGGGTGACCGTCGATCGAATGAAGGGCCGGCGTTCGCCTTGAATCTCGCGCATGCGGGCTTCGATGGCCGGCGCCATCTCGTCGATTGGAGGATGGTCGCCCCGCACCTGGTAGTGGTAACAGTTCCCCAATGACTGCCCAATCAGCAGACGGGCACCTTCAAAGACCTCGGAACAGGCTTCGTAGAACATCAGACTGACGGATCGCTTGTAGACCGCCTCTGCTTCACGATCGCCGTACCGCACCAGATCGAGTTCCACCTCGCCGCGAAGGGGAAAATCCAACATCACCTGACGTCGGTTGACAAGCGCCGACAAAACGGTGTCGGGAATTTCGCCGTCCACCTCGTTCAGGAAGTCGTCCACTCGGACGCCGGCGGCAGCCTGATGGGACTGCCCTCGATAGATGACCTTGACATGGGAATTGTTCATCCCCGCTGCGCCTCTCCCGGCCCGTGAGGCCGCTCTCCACGCTTCCGAAGATAGTTTTTTGAAGTCTCCAAAACAAGGCCTGGGTGATGGTGGTCCCTCGATTGGGGCCGTCGTATACTCACCTGTACGGCCAACAAGCGCCCATGCCATACCGGAGCGGCGACTCGATCCCGCTCGCCACGGGGGCATGGGCGCTATTTTTTCTTGCCCTCCGCCCTCTTCCCGTTTTTGATCTTTTTGGGTTCGCAGGCATCCTTCTTCGCCTTGACCACCGCCCCACAGTCATCGCACTGGAATCGGCCGGGTTTCGGCTTGGCTTTGGATTTTCCTTTGAGACAGCCCACGCGATGAACTCCAGAAGTCAGCGTCCCGGCAACGCCATGAGACGGTGTATCAGAGATGTGAAGGCTATCACAGTTGGATTGTCACGCAAATCCCCAGCCGTGCGGATGGCGTCACGGTTTACCGGCCGGAGATTTGCGGCTACACTTTGCCCTCGGTAAGGACGAGGTGGAGGCGATGGCAATCCCCGAGTGGTACACCGGAAGTGACGACACTGGCCGTGTGGCGGCGGGTATCGAATCGATCATCGAGAGAATGGACGGCCGCACCGCCGATCAACACGACATCGAGCAGCTGCGAGGGTTGCTCGAGGTCGAGAAGGAGGTCAACTGGCGGTGCTTCCTCCTGGGTCTCGTCGGGACCATCCACTACGACCTCGAGGAGATCGAACCCGCCACCCGGATCCTCGAGGAATCGGTGGCCAGTTACAAGGTCTACCTTGAGACCTTCGACGAGGTCCTGAGCGTCTACTGCCAGTCCTGTTACACCCTGGGCGTGATCCTGTTCGACGGCAAGCGATTCGCCGAAGCCACGCCCTATTTCATGCGGTGCCTCCCCTACATGAACGAGGTCTACGACGAGACCTACATCGGGAACATCTTCACATTCCTCAACCTGAGCCTCAATTGGAGCAACCAGACCGACATGGGACTGGTGTTCTCGGAGGCGGCGGCCTTCGCTCGGCACTGCGACTGCGAGTCGCTGGAGCACCTCATGGTCTCCTTCGGTAACGCCGGCGAGATGGAGAAGGCCACCGACGTCTTTCACCTCCTCCAAAGTCACTGCCAGGACTACGAGGAATACGAGCGGGTGCTGGATTTCGCGGAGCGGAATCTCGGAGAATCCGGGGTCGTCAACTGAGCGCCGCCCGCCCTCGGTTCTCCTTGATCATCCCGGCGCGCAACGAGGAGAAACTGCTGCCGAGGTTGCTGGACACGATCGACGCCGCGCGCGCCAACTACCGCCGGGGCCCGGAATCTGTCGAGGTCGTAGTCGCCGACAACGCTTCCACCGATGCGACCGCCGAGACGGCGTCGCTCAGGGGCTGCCGAACGGTCGAGGTCACCGAGCGAAAAATCGCATCGGTTCGAAACGGTGGTGCCGCCGCAGCGCGGGGCCACGTCCTAGCCTTCGCAGATGCCGACATGCAGATCCACCCCGCCACCTTCAATGCCATCGAGGACACGCTTGCAACCGGCAAATACGTGGCCGGTGCCACCGGCGTCAAACTGGAACGGTTGTCCCTGGGCATCGCAATGGCCTATGCATTCATGGTTCCCTGGGTCTGGATGCTGCGCATGGACACAGGGGTCGTGTTCTGCACGAGCGACGATTTCGCGACAATCGGCGGTTACGACGAGAGACGGTCCTTCGGCGAAGACGTGCAGTTACTCTTCGACTTGAAGAAGCTCGGGCGCCATCGAGGCCAGCGTCTTGCGCGCGTCACGAGTGCCAAGGCCATTTCCTCGACCCGCAAGTTCGACACCTTCGGCGAGTGGCACTACTTTCGATTGGTTTTTCGACTGCTCGGGCCGATGTTCCGAAATCCCACCACCCGCACCGACCTCGTCCGGCGGTACTGGTACTCGGATGATCGTTAGTAGGACCCCCTCCCACCAATGCTTCGAGGGGCTTTCCCAACCATCCCCGCCGAACGAATGCGAAATGCGAAATGCGAAAAACGATCCCGGCAGGCAGGGAGAAATCGCTATCTGTGCGCTGGCGTGATCCGACGCGAGGGCCGGAAGATCGCGACCGCTCGTCCGGCGAGTTCGCGAGTACATGCATTGGAGTCTTCGAGTTAGGTTTTCGAATTTCGAATTCTACGCCACTGCCGACTGTGCCCGCCGCACGAGCGACGCAGTCTAGAACGCTTCGCCCACGGGGACCGCGTAGGGTATCTGCCACGCCAGGATGCAACCGAGCACCAGCACCACGGCCAACAACACGGTGACCAGCTGCAGCACCTCGAGGTAGACGGACGCGGTCCGTTCCCTCAACAATCGCCGCGTGCCGACGAGCAGAATCGCTGGCGGAAGCACTAGCAACCAGGTGGTTTGAAAGGCAAACCAGCGACAAATGGCGGGCAGGTGGGAGGCCGGGATGCCGGCTCCATAGAAGAAGTTCTGGACCTGATAGGCGCTGAACTGGTGGCAGAAGACGACACCAAAAAGGAGCCCCAGGCAGGCGCCCACCAATTTGACGAGCTGCTGCTTGCGGCCGACGGCTTGGACGGGCTGCTTTGGCCCGGAATCAGGGGAAACACTCTGGTTCATTCCACCACCCTCGCACAGACAACACGGATCGTGCTCGGACTATTCTGTTTCCATCTGTATACTCGGTCTCACCTCGATCGGAAGGAGTGCGCCGTGACGACAACGAACCCAGGGGCCGTGACGTGGATCGATCTCACCGTTGAGGACGCCGAGTTGGTTGGGGAGTTCTACGGCGAAGTCGTGGGGTGGCGTCCCGAAGGTGTGGAGATGGACGGCTATGAGGACTTCATGATGAACCGACCGGGTGACGGCGCCTGTGTGGCCGGGATCTGCCATGCACGCGGCCCAAATGCCGGCCTCCCGCCCGCATGGCTGGTGTACATCACGGTGGCGAACCTGGAATACAGCGTCGCGCGCTGTCGTGAACTCGGCGGGGAGATTTTGGTCGGACCCAAGGACATGGGAAACCACGGCCGGTACTGTGTCATCAAGGATCCTGCCGGTGCCGTGTCAGCACTGTTCGAACCGGCGGTTGGCAGTTAGCCCGCACTTCTCACCAGCTTTCTACTGCGGCCGGCGATGCACCACGCCCAGCGGTGTTTTCTCGCCTCGGGGTGCTCGACGTAGTGTCAAGTACGCCTCCGCGCCCCTCGGGTCGAAAACCCCACTTGCCATGGCGCCTCGCCGCCCTCGAGACGAAACCCGGTGAGAAGTGCGGGTTAGCAGTTGACGTTGTCGCAGCCGGAGGCTGCTCCGACGCGACTCGCCGCTGCCAGCAGACAGCCGTGGGCCAGCTCAGCTCAAATCCAGCCGAGTATCAGCCCGAACAGAATCGCGGCCACGATGTCCACAGCGAAGATCACACCGACGGTGATGACCTTCGACCTGACGCTCTTCATGTCGTGGACCCAATAGGAAATCAAGAAGAAGTGGAGGTAGCCAAAGAGAACGATCGGAATCGGCGACGAGGTGCTCCACCACGAGTAGTCCCAGGTGAGAGCGTTCACGCAATTGAGCCAGATCTCGACGACGACGCAGAACACGGAGTAGGTCACCGCGAAAAAGATCCGGTTCGGAATCCCGAGGATCTTCATCTTGGGATCTGGCGGCAACATCTTGCCAAAGGCGATGCCGGCGATGGCAAACATGAACATGATCTCGACGTTGAGGCCGATCAGAATCAGGTAGGCCGTCTTCCCCGGAGCACCCCACACGGGCGCGTAATTCGTGAAATGGAAGACCAACGAATTCCAGATCTCGTTGAACCAGTCCATTCCCCAAAACGCCAACCCGGCAAAAACCAGATTCCAGTTGCGACGCTCGATCTCAACGGAATAGACGTAGACGACGAGGGCGAAGAGCGGTATCACGTACCACTGGAACTGGCTCCCATCCCTCAGGATCGACATGGCCTCCAGGGCGGACTCGGTGGGCATCGGCATCCTCCTTCAGGGTCCGTTGACGACGCGATGAACCCGTCGTCCCATTGTCTGTTCACTCAGCGGATCGTCTCGAGGTTCAAGGATTAAGGTTAAAGGTCCACAGCCTCATAGCTCTGCTGCCCTACTTCCCATCCTCGTCGGGAGCGACCTCGGTCAGCAGTGCTCGAGCCTCCTCGGCGCGATCAGCAGGGACCCAAAACACAGCGTCTCGCGATCCCCGCATGAATCGGAACGGATCGAAGCCGGGCAAGACGCGATCACTCGCACTGTCGTTGGTGGTCACGCTTGGGATGTCAGCCCCTTCGAGAATCGATCGTGCAATCTGAATCTCCGCCGGATCGTCGGACTGAAAGACCGGTTCCAGACCGGGGCCCTCAGATTCCGAAGCCGGCGACGTCGTAACGGCCTCCTGACCATTGATCCAAGCAGAATCGACCAGGTCAACCCCGCAGTACGGACATCGCTCGGTTCCGGCGACATACTCGCCGCGAATGCCCGAGGCCTCCAGATCGGGACACTCGGGATTGGGACAGACCACGGTTCCTTGGTTCACCGCTCCTCCTCCCCGTTCCGGGATCCGAGCCCGCCGATGGCTATTTCCGCTGCTGCGATTCCAAGCACCACCGCCGCTATCGCCCACAGCGTGATCCGAGCCCGCAGGGCCAAGGACACCGGATCCATGATCAGCCACAGGGCCAGCACGCCGGCGCCACAGACATTGATCACGATGGCGCCGGCCAGCCCGAGGCCCACCGGTGCACGGCCCCGCCGCCGGGCCTCCATGAACAGGGCCAGTGCGATCCCCACCAACACGGCGCCGAGGATCGACGGGTAGAACCGGGTCGCGAACTCCGGAGCGCCCAGAACGCGAACCAGCCAACCGGGCACAAGCAGCAACACCGCCCCGAGGATCAGATTGACCACGCCGTCGACCACCAGCAGAACCCGATCCCGCCGGCTCATGGGAGATAGTCCTCCCGAACCGGAGAAAAAACTTCCACCACGACGCAATCCTCCAGCGCCCGGGCGCCATGCCGTGTGCCCGCGCTGAGGTTCCAGCCGGCGCCCGGCTCAGCCAGCTGGGTGCGGCCTTCAACGAGGAATTCGAGCCGCCCAGAAACCAGGTATCCGGTCTGTTCCTGGGGATGGTCGTGCTCCGGAATCACCGCTCCGGAGGCGATTCTGAAGACCCCCATCAACGTCCGATCGCCATGGGCGACGGTCTTCAGCCGGACGCCAGGAATGAGCTCACGGTAACCCTCGGCGCTCGGTTCAGTGAACATATCGCCTCCTCGGCGGGCTCGGTCACTCGTACCTTTGCTCGACGGCCATCTTGTGATCCTGGGTCGCCGCAAAGTGAATCGGGCCGTCTTGATACCAGAGGACGTAGCCGTCGCTGGTCTTCGAGTACTTCAGCACGGTCCCCCGCAGCAGCCGCTTGCCCGGAATCTCGAACCCCTGCAGCTCGGTCAGCGACGCTGGATATTCGCCCGCGGTCTCCCGATGGTTCTCGAGGGCGGCCCGCACCTGCTCGGCCTTCCCCGCACAATCGTCCAGGGCAGCGTCGAGGTTTTTCCCCCCCAGGTACCAACCACCTGCGAACAGAAATCCGGCCAACAACGCCGAGCCGATGCGGCCGTTCCTGCTCTTCGGTGGGCCGAGCAAGTCGGCCCCCAGGACGAGCAGGGAGAGCACGATCACCGTCGCCAGCCCAACCGAGTGATCGTCGGCCCCGCGGAACCAGATGCCGGCAATCCCGGAAAAAACCAACACCAGGGCGAGAAGGACGTAACGCATGCCCCAGATTCTATCCCGGCGGGGTTGCAAAACGGTCGTCCGACCGCCCTGCCCGACGCCTCGCCTCCTCCAACCAGCCCAGTCGAACCTCGACCGGTTCGTCGAAGGGCGGCACGTAGGGCTTGATGTCGAGAATCGGTGTCCCATCCAGCAGATCCACATCCTGGATCTCGAGCCGGTTTCCATCCACCGCCAGCAGGCGAACGACCGAGATCCCGATCGGGTTGGGCCGGCTCGGCGCCCGGGTCGCGAACAAGCCGCGTTCCACCGTGTCCAGGAAGGGCACCACCTTGAGCCGAAACGACCTCGCCCGGTGAAGGTGGCTCAACAGGATGATGTGGGAAAATCCATCCAGGTCGTCGAGCCCCTCTATGAACTCAGGGTAGACCAGCACTGCCCCCCGCACACCACGGCCGCGAGACGGTTGGATCGGCATCCCGGTGGGCTCGCTGAATGGAGTCTCCATCACGGCTATTGGGCGAAACTCAGTCATATCGATTCCTTGGCCTGCGCGATTGCCCGCACGACAACCTCCGGTTCATTCGTGCCAATCCGGAAGCGCTTGCCCTGAACCAGCTCCAGCTCAACCGCATCGAGCCCCGACACGTTGAACATCCAGCCGGAGGGAGTCAGGCGAATGCCCCAGCCGTAGTACCAGCGGTTCCGCACCGGAATCGCCGAGACGACTTCGGTGAGCGGAAAGTCCTTCCGGATCAGACCTGGGCCGAAGAAGCAACGGAGCCGTTGACGATCGATGTCGATGGTCAGCGTGCAGAACAACAGAATCGCCACGCCAAGGACTCCGGCCACAAACAGTGAGACGGGGTGCCAGCCAATGTTCTGGCTGATCACCACCAACACACCGATGGCCGCAACGACGATGGCCACGCTGACAGTTCCGAACTGAGTCCGGCGATAGAAGTTCATGACACGTCGTTCCATCGGCGACTCGCCACCCTGGATTCTCCCTCGGTGTTGGTGGCCTTCACCGTGAGCACGTGCCGCTGGCCCGGGCCGGCCCCGCCAACCTGGTTGAAGACCCGCTCGAACTGAACCTCGGGAGGACTGAGGGTCTCGGACTCGAGCTTGCGTCCGTCGAGGGTGATGATCACCCGTTTGATCTCCTCTTTGGAGCCGGCCGTGACCTTGACGGTGATGGTGTGACCAACGGTGGCCCTTTTCTGTCCAAGTGAAAACCGCATCTTTTCCTCCCTATCCCCGGCCAAACAACCACATCAAAGCCCCGATGAGAGCGGCGGACGCCGCGAACAACCCCAACGCGAACCCGACGCACGCAAGACTCAAGGTGAGATCATTCAAGCGCAGGTGCTTGAAGGACATGGCGAAGCCCACCACGCGCCACGATGAGACCGCGAGCGGAGACCCGAAAGCGCGAGGCTCACCCAGCGACTGCCACACCGACTGGTGATATGTGCGCAGCCGCCACACCGTCACCGGATACGCCACCGCGACCACCAGCACCAGCAGCAGCAGGGTCCTGGACAGCGACTCTGCCAGGATGGCCTCGTCCATCATCTCCCCCCATCAATCCATCGCGCTCGGTCACTCCGCCAGGTGACAAACCGCCTCGAAGATACCCACTGGGTCGCAGAGCAGGAACTGAACGCGCTTCATGAGCTCGTCAGCCCAGGTCGAGGAGGGTTCCGGTGGTCAGAAAGTGATTGATCTCGTTTTCCCAGGTCTCCATGAAGGCGCGGAAATGCTCCGGGGTGAACTCCCCGAGCATCTGGTCACCGTAGTCGCTGATCGACGTGTAGGTGTAAGTGATCTTGGCCGACGTCGACTCATCACCGTCGGTCCGAAGCTGGATGTCGATGGTTCCGACCACCACCCCCGGGATGACCTTGAGGATTTCGACGTGGAAGGAAGCCGGGTCCACATCGGTCATGATCCAGACCGCGTCCTGAGGTAGGCCCGGGGTCACGAACACGCAACCGGTCTCGGCAAGTCCGGACTCGGAAACCACGACTTTCGGCTCCCAGCCGTTGACCCACTCCTTCTCCCGCACGGGACACAACAGTGGGAAGACCTCCTCGGGTGGGCGGCAGATGGTCTGCGAGTAGCTATGGGTGATGGAGTTCGGCTTGGTGACCTTCATCGTCTTTCCCTTCGAGCGCGCTCTCCTGGTGTCGTTCCCGGACACTGTACCTGGAACTTGGCCGCACGTCAGCATCAGCCACCCGGCGGATCAGGGCCGGGGGAATCGTCCTGCGTGCAGTCTCTGCTGGGCTTCGATGGCGGCGAGACGCTGATGGATTGCCGCCGTCGTCTCGGGCTTCGCCCCCATTCGCAGGGCGGTGACCAGAAACTGATAGGCCGCAGTCGCATCGTGCCGGTCATCGAGCAGGATGAAGCCCGCAAGCGCGTACACCTCGGCGATGCCGGCCGCCCTCGGGGCGCTCCGGATCACCCGCTGCAGCAGCACGAGTGCCGCATCTGATTGGCCCTTCCGCCGCAACCCACCCGCGAGCGAAACAGCTTCAGCCGGCGACAGGGCCTTGCGGGCAGCGGCCGGGGACAATGCGAAGTAGTCGGACGCGGCCTCGTCGAACTTCCCTTGCGAGACCGCCTCGCGAACTGCGGCGCCGCCAGTAGGGGCCACCTTCGGCGGGCCGATCTCCTTGGGCCTGCCGGCCACCGCCCGCCAGTTCATCACGAACGCCGCCGCCGCACCGGCGAGGAACCCGCCGATGTGAGCCCCGTGGGCCACCCCGCCCCCTCCCGCAAAGATGAACGGGACCACGTTGTCGAGGAAAAGGTAGACCGCGAGTACAATGCGGGCAGCGATCTCGAAGGTCCGGGCGAAGAACGGTGGCAGGAAGACCAACACCCGGACGGTGTTCTTTGGGAACCAGATGAAGTAGAAACCGAGGACCCCCGAAATCGCGCCCGAGGCGCCCACCAGCGGGATGTCGGAGGACGAGAAAAACGCGGCATGGAACATCGTCGCCGCCGCTCCTGTCAGCACGTACCACACAACGAACCACACGATCCCGAGCCGGCGCTCCACATTGTTCCCGTAGATAAACAGAAACAGCATGTTCCCGAAGAGGTGCATCAATCCACCGTGCAGGAACATGGAAAACACGAGGTCCGCCACCGACCCCTGGGCCGGACGGTACCCGTGCTCGAAGACAAAGAGATCGTAGTTGGAAATCTGTTGCGCCGCCTGGGCGAGTTCTTCGCGGCTGCCCACAAGCTGCGACAAAAACTCCATGTACTCCCCATAGGCCGGGTCGTTCACATCGGCCGGTTGCGAACCCAAGGGCAGGTTGATGACGAGAAAGGCGATCACGTTGAGGGCGATGATCGTCCATGTCGCCCACGGGATGCCCTTCGGGTTCGGGGAGTCGGATATGGGAAAGAACATGGATCGCCTCCTGCTGGAAGAACTCTTGATACCTACGAGTGCCTTGAGAGCTTCTTCCCCAACTGGATCATTTTTTGGTTGTCGGCCTCGGCCGCCTCTTCCGCGGTCGGCTCCGGTTCCTCGGTTCCCCGTGCCACCGTAACCCGGTGTCGGATCCATGCGGCTGCGGCCAGCGCAGAACTGGCGCCGACAACGGCCCAGATCCGGGCCGGCGAAGCCATCAGCAGAGCGATACCGAGCATGGGCGCCACGAGAAGCGGACCGATCGTGAACCAGTGGGGAACCGGAGGCCCGGTGCGCGCTGCGAAGGCAAACAGCACCGCGAGGATCTGCGTCGAGATCAAAAATGGCACGAGGGTCTGCAGGCCGGCGGTGCCATCGAGAAGGAGTGTGGGAGCCACAAAGTGAGAGCTGGCTCCGAGCGCGACCAGCGCGAAGATCGAGCTCACAGTTCTCGCCCCTCGAGTGCCCGGCACTATTTCGGTCAGACGGGCCTGACCGATCCAGGCGATCAGGCCGCCTCCGATGACGACGAGCAGACCCAATAGCGCCGGCCACCACCACCCCGCGATCGCCATGGCGAGCGCGCCGGGGATGTATTTCCTGAGGACGATGAGGACAACCATCGTGAACAACCTGCCGAACAGGAAGAGGGCCGTGCCGAACGCAAGCCGCCAGAAGACCTTTACCGGCGTTCCAATGCTCCATTTCACCCGCGCCGCCCAAACGACAGCCAGAGCAAACAGCAGCAGCTGGACGATGAGGATCGGCACGAACTGATTTCGACGGTCCCGGACGGATCCGAAATAGTCGAACGTCTCGACCCGGAGAAACAGGGGGGCATCGACTGGGCTTCCCTGAATCACCTCTCCCTGCTGGAAATAGTCTCCGTGTATGGTCCGCGTGTGGGCGTCGGCGAACTCGGCCGAACGACCCACGGTCACGACCAGCAGACTGGCGGCGCCCACAGCCCGCGCCAGCTGGTCGATGAGCTGGGGCTCGAACTCGCCACGATCGAACGCGGCCAGATCCTCGGGGTTGAGAGCGGCAACCAAAGTCGTCCGACCGTGTGGCGTCGACCTTCCACCACGAAAGAGCTCGTCAAAGGCGACATACTCCAGTCGTCGATCGGTCGGCGAGCTCCGCAGGACGATGTGTGGGTGAGGGAACCCGTCGAGAACATTGGATACTTTGCGGGTGGCGACCATCGTGGCCGCCACATCCGGGGCGTTGAAAAGCTGCTCGCTGACCACCAACCCTTCGTCGGCGAGCACTGTCGGTACAGCGAGCCGCGCCAACGGGAAGACACCGTAGAACCGATCGCCGTAGAGGTCGAGGAGCAGCTCGATGTCTTGCCCCACCGCGTCGATTTCGAGAGACAGTTCGGCTGCATCCGCCGGCGAGAGATCGGCCTTGGCCAGCCTCTCTTGTGCGGAGGCAAGGAGCGCCGCCGCTTCAACGAAGGAACGACCCGCTCCCATCTCGACAACACCCATTCGCGTCAGAGAATCCGCGCCAGCGACGAGATCGCGGATCTGGGCCGCATCGTCAGCCCCGTTGGCCGCTCCGATCTGGAGAAAGACCAGCAACACGAGACAGACTGTGCGAGTTCGAGTCATGCTTCCTCCGCCGTCTTGAGATCGACGATTGTACCGGCGCCGTCAGCCGTTGGTGTTCTTCGGCTCGTCCTGTCGCGCCTGGGTCGAGCCGGCCGGTTCATCCATGGAGGTCGCCTTCCCTGGCTTCTCGAGTCCGGCCAACGGGGCCGCTTCCGAATCGGGGGTCCGCAGGTGGAGGTCGCGCTGCGGGAAGGGAATCTCGATTCCTGCTTCGTCCAGCTTCGTGGCAATCGCGAAACGCAGGTTACTGGCGACGCTGGTGAATTTGGACTCGGCGGTCCAGGCGCGGAGCTGGAAATCGAGGGAGCTGTCGCCGAACCCGACGAACAGACACGCCGGATCGGGATGGGCATCGACATCCTTGTTGTCCTTGGCGACACCGACAATCAACTCCGCGGCCTTCAATGGGTCGGTACCGTAGGCCACTCCCACCGGGATCACCATCCGCCGGCGATCGTGGTTCAGGGTCCAGTTGGTGACTGCCTCCGAGATCAACTGGGCATTCGGGACGATGATCTCGGCCCCGTCCCATGTGCTGACCACGCTGGCCCGCATCCCGATCTTCTCCACCACACCCCCTGTGGCTTCGATGTCGAGGGTGTCTCCCACCCGAATCGGCCGTTCGAAGAGCAGGATCAGA
The DNA here is from genome assembly GCA_963801995.1 of uncultured Holophagae bacterium. Lineage (GTDB taxonomy): Bacteria > Acidobacteriota > Thermoanaerobaculia > Thermoanaerobaculales > Sulfomarinibacteraceae > FEB-10. The sequence continues at coordinate 286,427 of CAWDGW010000002.1, forward strand.
CCCGACACGAAGTTGTTGACGATATTCTGCAGACCAAAGCCGACGCCGACCCCGAGGGCTCCGATGACGATCGTGACCTTGCTGATGTCGAAGCCCGCGGCAGCGCTCGCGATCACTGCGCCGACGGCGATCACCATATACCTCGTGAGCCGCGAGATCGTCTGGGGCACGCCTCGAGGCAGGTCCATCCGCGGCAGGAGGTCCACGTTGAGTATGAACTGGACAAAGGTGGCGATCCTCATCGACAACCAGATGATGAAGCCGAAGATCAGGAGATCGCCGGGGTCGATGGATAAAGCACCGATCGAGATCTTCCAATCCAGCATCCGGCGGATGCCGGCGAGCAGGGGATCGAGGAGGAGGAAATTCTCGAGCGCGACGATTCCCCACCCGACGACCGCGAAGAAGCTGATCATCCGGAAGGTGGTCGTGCGGACCGTGTCGGAGTGGGCCGGTGCGAGACCGATGCGGCGGGCGGTTTGGGTCAGGAGGGCGATCCGCACGATCGACCGCAGACGTCAGGCTCACGACCCATATCAGGGCCGCGTTGAGCATGGCGAGTGTCGTGCCCGTAAGTATGAGCGTCGAAAAGTCGACGCTGCCGATGATGTCCGCAGACCGCGCCGACTCCGAATAGGACGAGCGCCGCGCGCACGCCGTAGAGGACCGCCCGGAGCCACGGCTTCGAGAGGAGACTGTTGTCCGCCCTCAAAACTCGGATCAGCCACACGCTGACGGCAATACCACTCGCAGCCAGGACCAGCAACGCCAGCCGGTAGTACGAAAAATCCCTCGGGCGCCAGCTTGACCGCCCGAAAAGAATGTAGAGCAGCACCAGGAGATAGGGGGCCGGACCAATGGACGTGGGCATCAGACCCGGCAACACGCGTAGTAACGCCACCGCCAGGAATATTCCAACCGCCGCGGACCAGGCGCTCGGAGCCTGTGGTTGAAAAACCCCGTTGAGGATCGCCGTCAGTACAAGGGCAGCCGACACCGGTCGACTCAGCAGTATGGCCGCCGTTTGCAGTGACTTGTCCTGGGTGGCCCACACCTCCGCCTTGCGGTGCATGACAAACAACAGCCCTGCGAGCGCGGGCCAAATCAACGCCCAAGCCAGGAGACTGCCCCCCTGCTCAGCGACATAGCTTTTCAACGATCGCCACTGCTCCTGCCAATGCGCCACGAACCCTTCGCGGGCATCGCCGCCGTCACGGTCAGCGCCGAAGGACTTCCACAACGGCGGGCTGTCGATGCCAAGCACACCCTTGGTCCGTTTCGATATCTCCTGCTGCTGTTTGGCGAGCATCTCATTCACACCGGTCAGTTCCCGGGCCACATTCGCCTGGAGATCGAGGATCGAGTCCCTCGCCGACCGCACCTGGCTTCCGGCGTCACCGAGGATCTTGATGGTGTCCGTGATCTGCTGCGTGATCGCCTTCGGCAGGGCGGTCCCCGACTGGTGGTCTCGGGTGAGCCGCCACAGGTCAGCCCGTCCCTTCAGATCATCGAGCGTGGTGTCCAGGGCACCCGACCTGGTCGCCAGGTCCGCCAGCCAGCGGCCGAGCCGGTCGCGGACTCGCAGCCAACCCTTCCCGCTTTCCTTGATCATCGACGCAGGTCCGGGCATCTTCATCTGTCTCGATGTCTTTTTGGCGAGGTCTTTGAGCCGAGCCTGTTCGGCGGGAAGACTCTGACGAATTTCCTCGATCCGGGCGTCGGGAACAGAATCCGCGACCGCCTGTCGGGCGGAGTCGGCAGCCGCTGCCGCCCGGGCCGGAATGTCCGAGGCAGCAATCGGCGTCGGCTGCGGTGTCGGCGTGGGCGCCGGCATGGACGACTGACCGGAGTCCTGCGCCATCGCGGAAACCGTCGCCAGGCTGAGGAGCATGATGAGCCCGGCTGCCGTCAGGAGCCCGCGCACCGATCGGTGTATTTTGGCCTGTTGCATTCGTCCTCCCGGTCTTTCAACCATCGACGTCGACCCGGATCATACAGCGCGCCGCGTCAGGAAATACCCAAGGAAAAACGAGGGATATCGGGACGCTGTCGTCGTCGAACCGGACAAAATCCCTTGTCTTTCCCCTGATTCGAGGGAGTCCTGGCTCGCATCCACGCCTTATCATGCTGTACGACACAGTAACAGGGGTGTCTCACAGGAGGGCGCCCCGGATATAATCGCTGCATGGATCTCCGGCGACTCGAACAGCTCATTTCAGCGGAATTGGCGTCTGTAGACGAGAGGCTGCTCGCCGCCTATCTATTCGGCAGCGTCGCTCGGGGCATGGATTCACCCAGCAGTGACGTCGATGTTGGCATCCTTCTCCAGACCGCATCGCCCGGTAAACTCAACGGTCTTCGATCCGCTCTCGAGGCCGATCTCGAACGTGCACTGAGGAAAAGAACGCAAGTTGTCGTTCTCAACAACGCACCACCAGATCTTGTCCATCGCGTACTGCGTGACGGCCGTTTGCTACTGGATCGCGACCGTGTGGCACGCATCCGCTTCGAGGTTCGTGCCCGCAACGAGTATTTCGATCTCCTCCCAATCCTGAATCGATATCGCAGACGTGAGGCGGCATCACCGTGACCGATCCGGAGCTCCTGGCCAAGAAGCTCGCCTTCATCGAAACCTGCATCGCAGAGCTCCGGCGTCTCGCGCGGCCAGAAAACATCGACACCGATATCCGCGAGGAACGTTTTGTCGAGCACACCCTGCAGATTGCCATCCAAGCTGCCCAAGACGTGGCCTCCCATATTGTGTCCGACGAACGGCTGGGCGAGCCCAGGACCAATCGGGAGCTCTTCGATCTCCTCGCCCGTGGCGGGTGGCTCACCGAGTCGGAAGCCGCGCCGTTAGGCAATATGGTTGGATTCCGTAACATCCTCGTCCACGGTTATGGCGATGTCGATCTGTCGGTAGTGCAGGACGTGCTCGAGAACCACCTCGACGACCTCCTGCATTTCGTGGCAATCGTCCGCAGTCGGTTGCCGAAGCCCGCCGACGGATGACATTTCGCGCTCTCTCGAATAATCGCGCCCGCCCGGTGAGATATGCGGGCTAGCCGGGGGGGGGGGGGGGGGTACCCTCGATTCTAGGGGGGATATCGGGTGTAGCAGGATGTAGGGTTCAGGATGCTGGATTCAGGGGGACGGCGAGGTTCGGAGTTCGGAATGCTGACGGCCACGCCGTGGCGACCGGACCGTCTTAATGATGAGGATTCTCAGTCGTCGGGTTCCTGCCTGAAGGCAAGCGGCAATAGCCGTCAGCAATTCGGATTATTTGGTTCATTCTGGCGGAACTGTCGCCAATATGGAGGCAAATATGGCGATGAAAGGGTGATTCCTCCAGGATTATGAAGTGCAACGAGTTTCTGAGCTCGCTCGTCCCTGGGAGGGATTTTCCATAGCCACTGAAGGTGGGCTGAATCCCACCCATCGGCTCGTTCCGTGGTCCGACGTATTGTGGGCCTTGGCCCACCATCAGTTTCTAGTGCGAGTCTCGTTGGTCCCTGACCGCTTTGAGAACCCGGGCGTCCTCCTGGTGCCGTGGGTGATCGATGGCGCTCTTGATTGTCAGCAGGCTGTCGAGACCAATCCAGTTCGCCGGAGCATGACCGTAATGGCTCTCGATCCGGCGCGGCCACGCATCAGCGAAGCTGAGAGCAATCGTTTCGCGCAAGATATCGATCCGATTCGGAGCCACGCCGAGCTGTAGAATCTCTTCCGGGTCGTCGACCGTCATGAGCAACGGGCTGCCGAATTCCTCGAGCGCACGGTTGGCACGGCGGACATTTTCGTGGTCGGCATCGATCCAGAGGTCAATGTCTTTGGTGTAGCGCGGCTTGGCGTGATAAATGAAGGCCAGACCGCCGACAATCAAATACCGAACGTGATGTCGGGCGAAGAGTTCCAAGATGTCTTCGAAGTCCCGGACCGTGTCCATTATCAGGTGCCTGGAGTCGTCGCTTCGCCCCTGGCGGCCTCGACCTGGGCGACGTCTCGATGGATGGCCACAAGTGCGGAAAGCCGCTCTTCAGGAGTTCGGCGCTGCCAGAACTCGAGATCCCACGCTTCGGCGTCGGCGAAAGAGGTCGTCCGGTGTGTCTCCATCGCCTCCCGGCGTTTCCGACTTCGTTCTTCAAGGTCTCTCATAATCAGTATTTTAGCACCGCAAAGCGGATGGCGCACAAGGGTCTGGGTCATTTCATGGACTGGATATTGAGGGTCGTGAAACTCGCCAGCGGGTTGTTCGCCTGTTTCATGGCCTCCTTGGCCTCCTCGGAAGCCTCCTGGCCATATACCGAACCGCAAAGCACGACAACAAAAAGCGCCGCCAACACACAAGCCACACGTTCTACCTTGAACATCCTGTGCTCCTCTCCCCGTCTGGGGGATGAAATTCGATCGGGTCACTGACGTCTCATGCTACCCCCGAGTAAGGTCTTGCGGGTGGTCCGACATCCCTCGTTTTGAGGGAAAAGCGGGGGGGAAGCCAGGATGCAGGGTTCAGGGTGCGAAAATCGGGTGTCCTGACCCCCAGAACTCAGTGCATTGGAGTCGGGTGTCTGGTGCACATATTGGACACAATTCGAATTCAATTGACATATTGTCCAATATCATCGGTGCCAGGGGAAACACAGTTAACAAAGTTCGCCTATTCATGGTTTTCGTCGAGGTCCAGTGCGAATTCGCCTCGATTGTAAAGAAAGGTGCCAGAAAGGTGCCAGGTTTGCGCAAGTTGCGCATTTGACCCAAAGGTTCTGCGAAAGCTTGTAAAGAAAGGTGCCAGGTTTGCGCAAGTTGCGCATTTGACCCAAAGGTTCTGCGAAAGCTTGGTTTCTGATATCAGCATGCGCAACTTGCGCAAACCTGGCACCTTTTTGAGCGACGAGATCGCGGATCTGGGCCGCATCGTCAGCCCCGTTGGCCGCTCCGATCTGGAGAAAGACCAGCAACACGAGACAGACTGTGCGAGTTCGAGTCATGCTTCCTCCGCCGTCTTGAGATCGACGATTGTACCGGCGCCGTCAGCCTCGCCAGACGAACGCCGAGCTTGAACCAGAACGACTCCCCTTGGATCGAACCGGGACTCTATCAGAGCTTCGGTGGCAGTGGTGGTCTGGGTCTGCCCAGCAGTGTGCGACCACCAATAAATAGGAGATAGACCAGATATCCAGCCGACGACGCCACCCCCGCCACATAGGTCATGGCTGCGGCTCTCAGCACCTGCCGAGCGCCCTCGCGCCCGTCGGCCGACACCAGGCCGAGCCCTTCGAGTTGTGCGAGAGCGCGTTTGCTGGCGTTGAACTCCACCGGCAGGGTCAGAAACGTCAGCAGCATGGCGCCCGCGTACCCCAGGATCCCGATCTGAACCATCAGTGAAGACCCGAAGAAGCTCCCGGCGATCGCCAGCGGAAGACCGAAACGGGCGCCGGCATTGGCGATCGGCACCAGCGCCGTCCGAAACTCCATCGGTCGATAGTCGTCGGCGTCCTGAAGGGCGTGGCCGCATTCGTGGGCTGCCACCGCGGTTGCCGCGACGCTGTTGCCGACGAAGTTGTCGCGGGCGAGCCGCAGCTGCTTGCGACGGGGATCGTAGTGGTCCGTCAGGGTGCCCTGGACCGCCTCCACCGGAACAGACTGCAGACGGTTGGCGTCGAGGATGGTTCGGGCCACCCGTCCTCCGGGCTCTCCGGTCACGCTCCGAACACGGCTCCAACGGCTGTAGGTCGATTTCAGCTTCTGCCGGACCCCCAGCGAAAACAGGTAGACCAATCCGGCGATGACGTAGAACAGCGTCGTTTCCATGGTCCGAAACTCCCCCGGGCACACAAGGTAATAGCGCCCGCCCGGTGAACCGAGCGGGCGCTCTGTGCTTAGCGATCACTTCAGCGTGATCGTGACCTTATCGATCGAACCGGTGAATTCGCTGGTGGCGCGAGTGTAGCTGCCGGAAACCGTTGTCTCCATGTCGTTTCCGACCCCCGCACCCTCGTCGGCCGAGAAGATCGAGAACTGGGTGGCTGCGATCTTTCCGGAACCGACAGCCTTGCCGTTGATGTAGAGCGTCGCGGTGCCGCCCTCGCCCGGCTTGTCCCCACCGTCGTAGGCGAAGTCCATCTTGACGGTGCTCTTACCCTTGGGGAGCTTGGCCGTGGCGGTGACGTCGGTGACATCGATGCCGACGTAGTTGTAGGTATAGACCGGCGTGCCGTCCTTGACGTGGAGGCTCCAGCCGCCGAAGCGTCCACCCTGGGCCACGATGACGCCGTTGGCCGGCGTGTCGCCGGACTCGATGTCCGCGACGATCTCGAACGACGTGTTCTTGACGTTGATGAAGTCGTTCTCGAGCAGACCGGTCATCCCCTCGTAAAGAGTCAGGGTGGTCCGTCCATACATGAGATCGGGCCGGCCCGCCAGCTTGGGATTGAAGAGTTCCTGACGCCGGTCGTCGAGGGGTAGCACCTTGTACTTGACAGCCTCATGGAGGAAGACCTGCTGCAGCTTCGCGAGAAGCTCCGGGTGCTCCTTCGCGAGGTCGGTGGACATGCTGAAGTCTTCCGCAACGTGGTAAAGCTCCCAGGTGTCCTCGGGGAAGCGGTTCTCGACCTTACCCCAGGGTTTGATGTGCACGGTGCCGGCGAACCAGCCGTCGAAGTAGATGCCCCGGTTGCCGAACATCTCAAAATACTGGATCGTGTGCTGGTCGGGAGCGTGGGGATAGTCCCAGGTATAGACCATGCTCGTGCCCTCGATCGGGCGCTGCGGAACTCCGTTGACGACTCGCGGCTCCGGCAGTCCGGCGGCCTCGAGGATGGTCGGTACCACGTCGATGACATGGTGCCACTGGCTGCGCAACTCACCCTTGCCCTTGATCCGGTCAGGCCAGTGGATGACCGTGGCGTTGCGGGTGCCGCCATAGTTTGAAGCCACCTGCTTGGTCCAGGTGAAGGGCGAGTCGAAACAGACCGCCCAGCCGGCCGCCATGTGCGGATAAGTGGTCGGGTCGCCCCAGGCGTCGTAGTACTCCATCATGTAGTCGACGTCGGAACCCTTGGCCACGGCGTTGAAGTAGGTCATCTCGTTGTAGAGCCCGACCATCCCACCCTCGGCGCTGGTGCCGTTGTCGCCGGCGATGTAGAAGATAAGGGTGTTGTCGAGCTCGCCCATGTCCTCGATCGCTTGGATGACTCGTCCCGTTTCGTAGTCCGTCATTTCGAGGAAGGCGGCGAAGACCTCGGCCTGGCGCGCGAAGAGCTTCTTCTCCTTGGCGGAGAGGTCCGCCCAGTCCTTGATGTCTTCGGGTTTAGGCGCCAGCTTGGTGTCGGCCGGGATCACGCCGAGTTGCTTCTGTTGTTCGAAGATGCGCTCGCGGATCACGTCCCAGCCCTCGTCGAATGCGCCCTTCCACTTGTCGATGTAGGACTGCGGCACGTGGTGCGGGGCGTGGACGGCGCCCGGGGCAAAATAGACGAAGAAGGGCTTGTCCGGGGTCAGCGACTGCTGGAAGCGCATCCACTCGATGGATTTTGTCGCCATGTCGTTCATGAAGTGGTAGTCGGGGTCGTCCGGTGCCTCGACGCGGTTCTGGTTGTGGAAGATCCCGGGCGCCCACTGGTTGGTCTCACCGCCCTGGAAGCCGTAGAACTCGTCAAAGCCCTGGTTGTTCGGCCAGCGGTCCATCGGCCCTGAAGGACTGATCTCCCACACCGCGGTCTCATGCCACTTGCCGAAAGCCGCCGTCGAGTAGCCGTTGAGACGGAGCATCTGGCCGATGCCGGCCACGTCGTTTGGCAGCATGCCGGTGGCGCCGGGGAAGGAGGTCGCGACCTCGGTGATCTTGGCCTGGTTGGCCGAGTGGTGGTTGCGGCCCGTCTTGAGCGCCTGCCGGGTGGGCGAGCACAAAGCCGTTGTGTGGAACTGGGTGTACATCAGGCCCTGACTGGCGAGCTGGTCGAAGTGGGGCGTCTTCAGGACGCTGCCGGTGGCGCTGGTGCCGCCGAAGCCCAGGTCGTCAAGCAGGATGACAACCACGTTGGGCGCATCCTTGGGCGCCGTGACCTCGAAGACCGGCGGCGCCGTCGCGTCCCGCGCATCCAGCGTCGTGATCGGTGGATACCAGGGCCCCTTGATGGGCAACTCCGTCCGGTCGACGCCGGCCTTGACCGGCCCCTCCCCGGACGTGGCAACTGCGGTGCCGTGGCCGGCTACCACCAGTCCGGCAAACAACAGAATGCAGAGCGTTTTCGTTCTCATACCTTTCCTCCTTCACATTATTCAATTGATGAATTGGCTCGAGCAGAGGGTCGAGTCGCGCTACGTTCTCTCCCCGGCCTTTGTCAATATGGACGGTCAACATGATGGCATATCCGGGCCCCTATGTCCCCAGATGTTGTTTGAAAAACGAAATCATTGCGGCGTAGGCCTGTTGCAGTTCAGGTATACCACTCCCATCACCAATCGCCTGCAACGCCTGCTGCGCTTCGGGCGAGATCGTGTCGGGCACGGAGTTGTTTCTGGTTTGATCCGCGGCTGTTGCCGATGAAGCGACCACCAACAACAAGCCAAGCACAACAAAGAGCTTGCGAGTTATTGCCGTCCTCCTTGTTCTCTGTGACCAGATTCTAATTTTCGAAAGGAAAAATTTTCAACCAATCATGTTTCATACTCACAACATGCCAACCGCCTTCTTCAGCTGCATTCAATGAAGCATTGTCTTTTTCTGCATAAGCAAATTCTCGGACATCATCATCATGATTGATGAGGAGTTGGAAATTGGGTAGTGAGTTCGTCTCGCTGTAAGTTAGCTGAGCAATATCTCCTCCGGTGCGAACGTTTCCTGCAACGAAGATCGGAATACGGCCGATGCGTTGTTCAATTGCTGCTGGCTTGGTTTCTTTATCATTGATGAAAAGGTTTCTGTGGTCTTTGACGATCTTCCACGAACCATCAACCTGCTGAAAGGTATTCATCGCGAAACTACCAATGACATTTTCGGGAACGATTCCGTAGGTGTCCTCTGCAATTACGCGCATGAAATCGTTGCCTCCTCCGGAACATATGTATGTTTTGAAACCATGCTCACGCAGGTATTGCAGAAGTTCCAGCATCGGTTGATAAATTGTCTCGGTGTATATTTTATTGAACTTCGGATGACGAGAACTGTTGAAGAATTCTTTTGCCTCCATGTCAAATTCAGCTAAAGGCATGCCGGTATGCGTGACTGCAAACAATTTCATGAGTTCTTTTCCATGATTATTCGTCAGGTCATTGATCAGGTAACTCTTATCACCCTCGAGAATCGCTTGATATGGCTGTTGATCTTTCCATTCAGGGTGATCAAGAGCCATCTTCTTGATTTGATAAATGACGAACTCCAACTGAACTACAGGTTGTTCACACCACAAAGTGCCGTCCTGGTCAAAAGTGGCGATGCGTTCCTCTGGCGGCACGAAGTCCGGCGAACCGGGCGTCGTAACCCTTTCCACGAATTCGATGATGGACTGCTTGGACTTGCCATCGTTCCAGGATGGCAGCGGATCGGTGACCTGGGTATTCTCGCGACAGCCGAAGTTCAAGGCGAGGGCGAACGTGAACACTGCGAGGATCGTGCGTTTCATTTTGAGTTCTCCTGTGCATCGGTGTGATTGTGTTTTCATTTTCATCTGGATGAGTCTCATGCGAGCATTATTCATCCCGGAAGCCGCCCGTGGATCCCCAAGAATGAGGGGAAAATGGGGGGGTGAGGATTCAGGATACAGGTCTCAGGATGCAGGATTCATCGCACACAAGCCTTGACAAGCCGAAGGGTGAATCTACGATCTAGCTGCATCCTGCATCCTGCATCAGAGGTGGCCCTGATCCCTAATCCCTATCCCCTAACCCCTGTCTTCAGGGCGTGTACCAGATCGGACTCGTATACGCGCGCTCCTGGTGCTGCATCCTGGTTCCTTCGGGCATCTCGACGTTGAATTTCTTCGCGTCGTAGGCCGTCCAGCGCGGCGTCGGGATCTCCAGCACACGAACGTAGTAGAACGCCCGTTGCCCTGGATCGAATTCGGGATCCTTCCAGTAGCCCATCAGCAGCGCGTCGCCGATGCTGTTGGCGTAGGAGGCGTCCGCCACATTCAGAAAGGTGCCAGGTTTGCGGATGTTGCGCATTTGACCCGAAGGTTCTGCGAAAGCTTGGTTTCTGATATCAGCATGCGCAACATCCGCAAACCTGGCACCTTTTAAGCATGCGCAACATCCGCAAACCTGGCACCTTTTGAGATCGTGGGCAACGTCAGGTAGCGTTCACCGATACCGATTCTCCGACGGCGGGGCTGCGGCCCCGCCGGTTTTTCGTGGTGCCGGCGTCGGCGGGTCCTCAGTCCCGCGAGATCCGAGCCGGAGTCTCCTGCGCCTCGTCGAACGACCTGAACTTCACCACTCCGCGAACGAACTTCCTGCCGGCCAGCTTGCGAATCCTCGCGCAGTGCCTGACGAATCGCTCGAATCCGTCGCCACTTCTGGCGCGTACGGGTGCTGCGTTCATCTCCTCGACCGAATGGTACTTCTCGACCGCCATCAGTCGTCCTCCAGGTCGAACTCCTGCCTCAAGGCTTCGGCGTCGCGGTGATCCAGCGGGCGCACGGTGTCTCGCTTGAGCTTGAAAAGGGCGCGGGGTGTTGCGAGCTTGACGTGGATTCCGTCGATCTCGTTCACCGTCGACTCCACGCTTTCGAAAGACGCGGCCTGACCGAGGCGGGTCATGACGTCGAAGTAGAGGTCCCCGCTGGGCGGGTAGTAACGCACGGCGGGATAGTCCCCGAGCAGGTCGTCGGCCGAGATCTCGTCGATATTGGGGTCGTTGTCGTAGACCATTCGAAATGCGCGTTTCAGGCGCTCGACGTTTTCGGCGGTTGCTCGGATGAAGAGATCGAGGTCTTCGGTGGCCCTCACGACGCCGTGAAAGGCCATCGCCGCGGCGCCGATGAGCACGTACTCGAGCTGGACCTCCTCGAACGCACGCAGCACCCGGAGAATCTCGTCGCGTTCCACGCTCCAAGAGTAGCACCTGCCGGTCTCCGAAAAGGTGCCAGGTTTGCGGATGTTGCGCATTCCGAGCACAGCGACTGAAACCCCCCGAGCACTTGGCCAAATGCGCAACATCCGCAAACCTGGCACCTTTTGGGCGCGAGAATTTGCAATGGGTGGGGGGCCACGGCGGACCCGATGTGGTCATGGGAAAAGAACCCTATGCAACCACCATGCAGAAGCTGACCGTAGGCATCCTCAAGTGGCTGCCGTTCGTCGATTCGCAGCTCTGACAACGCCCCCCACAATCTTCTCCCTCGTAAATCCCCCGTTTCAGGGGATGTGGCGGTGAGCCCGAAAGGGCATATTAGACGTCAGGCATTTCTGATGAAAGCGCGACCTTGGTCGGATCGTGGATTGTGTCGTGGAAGAAAGAAACCGATTCGTCTCTGGCCCGAAATGACCGGAATTCGAAAAGAGTAGTCATCAGACTGATCTGAGAAACCTCGCGAAATCGAAGAAGGAGGAGTGAGAATGGTTACAGGTATTTCATCGTGGATGGAAGAGGCCAAGAAGAACTCGAGCACGCTCATGATCGTGGGGGTGGTGGAAATCATCGCCGGTGTGTTCGCGATCGCAGTGCCCGCAATAGCCGGCGGCGCTGTCGCGGTCATGATCGGGATTCTCCTCATGGTCGGCGGATTCATGAGGCTCATCGGCGCCTTCATGGCCGAGAGCTTCGGCGCCGGAGCGCTCACCTTTATCTGGGGGCTGCTCATGGCAACCGCCGGGTTCTACTTCATGGCAGCTCCAGAGCTCGGGATGGCGAGCCTGACGCTGATGCTTGCCGTGGTCTTCTTTGTCGACGGCATCCTTCGGGTGATCATGTCCTTCAAGATGAAGCCGGAAGGTGGATGGGGCTGGATGCTCTTCGGCGGCGTTGTCACCGTTGTGTTGGCGATCATGATCTGGCGTCAGTTCCCGCTGTCGGGAGCGTGGCTGGTCGGCACTCTGGTCGGGATCAATCTCCTGTTCAGCGGATTCACAGCGATCTCGGTGGCGTCGGCCGCTAAGAAAGCCATCTGATTTCATGAGACCGGGGTTCCAATAGGCCGCGATTCGGGTAGGCCCGCCTTCAGGGCGGGCCGTGAGGAGAGTGGCCGTCGGAAACGCCGGATCGAGGATCTGCGGACTCGATTGAGACTCGTGGAGAACCGGCGGGTGACCCGCCGGTCGTTCGACTTGGAGGGATCATGACCGGAAAAATGACGATGATAGCCAGGCTGGAGAGCGATCGCGATCGTGTGCAGGCCCGGATCGCAGCCATCCAGGGCGCCGAGCGCAAGGAGGCTTCGGACGGCAAGACGGACAACGCTCACCTTTGGGAAGACGCGGATATTCGTGACGGTGACCTCGATGAGGCGGTGGACGAGCTCGGGGAAATCGATAACGCCCTGCAGCGGATCGATCTCGGCAGTTACGGCGTCTGTGCCACCTGCGGCGAGCCGATCCCCGATGCGCGGCTCGAAGTCATGCCCTACGCCGTCAAGTGTGTGAACTGCGCTGAGTCGTAGAGCTCGAACCTTGCCACCGGGAATCCGGTGGCGATGCTCATCCCCTGCGACCAATCGCCTGCGGGATCTTCGTAGCGCAGGCGTACCGCCTGCGACGATGGCGTAACGACGAGGGTTGGCCCCATCGCCCGCGAGACGCGGGCGCTACAAAGGGCATTCACAAAACAATGTCGGTGCACGCGAGTCCAAGGTCGTGGTTGCCGGCATTTTCAAAAAAGGTCGTCAACGGTAGACACCAAAAGATTAGATCGGTATAGTCGTTTTGGCGGTGGAATCGCCAAAACGGAGGCAAAAATGGCGATAAAGAAACGATTTCTCCGCGATCCTGAGGGAGATTTCTTTCTGTTCGGGCCTCGGGGAACGGGAAAGTCGACATGGCTTGGTGAGATTTATCCGGATGCCCTCGTATTGGACCTGCTGGCGCCGGATCTGGAACGTCGCTACGTGGCTCGACCCGAGCGGTTGAGGGAAATGATCGCCGGGAATCCGGAAACAGAGATCCTGGTTGTGGACGAGGTCCAGAAAGTGCCGCAACTCCTGGACGTGGTGCACCAGATCGTCGAGGAGAAACAAGGGCCGCGCTTTGTCCTCACCGGCTCGAGTGCGCGCAAGCTCAAGCGCGCTGGGGTAGATCTTCTCGCCGGGCGGGCCATGCTGCGTTCGATGCACCCCTTCATGGCCGCTGAACTCGGCGGAGATTTCGATCTGGACCAAGCCCTACTCCTCGGCCTGTTGCCTCTGGTCTGGGACTCGATTCGACCCGACGAGGCAATCCGGGCGTATGTGTCGCTTTACATCGGGGAGGAAGTCAAAGCCGAGGGCATGGTGCGCGACATCGGTGCATTTTTCCGTTTCCTCGAGGCTGTGAGCTTCTCGCATGGTGCGGTGTTGAACACGTCGGAGGTGGCGCGGGAATGCGAGGTGAGCCGCAAGACCGTGGAGGGCTATATCCAGATACTCGAGGATCTCCTGCTGTCGTTTCGCGTTCCCGTGTTCACGAAACGGGCCCGACGGCACCTCACGACTCATCCGAAGTTCTATTGGTTCGACGCCGGCGTCTTTCGATCGGTGCGCCCATCGGGACCTCTCGACCGCCCCGAAGAAATCGCGGGAGCCGCACTCGAAGGACTGGTGGCGCAGCACCTGCGCGCCTGGATCGACTACACGAACCGAGGATTTCTCCTTGTATTTCTGGCGCACCAAGTCGGGGGCCGAAGTGGACTTTGTCGTGTACGGTCCTGGTGGGTTCTGGGCGATCGAGGTCAAGCACTCCCGTTCGATTCGCCCCAAGGACCTGCGACCGCTGAAATCGTTCAAGGAAGACTATCCTGAAGCGAAGGCGCGGTTCCTTTACCGGGGTGACGAACAACTGGAGATCGACGGAATTCGCTGTATGAAGTGCGATGATTTTCTGAGCGAGCTCATTC
>CAWDGW010000003.1:0-267916 GCA_963801995.1 uncultured Holophagae bacterium
TCTCGGACGTTTGTGCAGTGGAACCCCGGGGAGCCGACACGGCCATTCAGCGTCGTGCCGGCCAATTACGACGAAATTTGACGACATGGTGGTCGTCCGCCCGTTGCCGGGACTCACCCGGGTGCTCGTCCTGACGTCACAGTGGAATCGACCGCCGATCCGCACGGCAGCGAGAGTGTCTCAATGAAGCCGTGCTACTTGCAATTCATGTGAGCGGGTCCTATATTTCCCTTAGAAACCAACGCTTGAACAGCCCGGGAGTCGAATGCGAGCGGAAACGCCGGAGTGCGGATTCGAACAAAACCGAGGCGTCTTGCCCGTCGTGGGGACCGGACGCTGGGACCAGGAATCGAGATGCGGATCGAGGGGGGCGTCATGAGATTGGCTTCGAGGGTCACCGTGGGCTTGATCGCACTTGCCGTCGCCGCGTCGGGATGGGCGCAGACGACCACCGGCAGGCTGATTGGAAATGTGGTGGATGGATCCGGAGCCGCCCTGCCCGGGGTGTCGGTGACCATCGCGTCACCGGCGCTGATCGGCGGGACGCAATCCAAGGTCACGGACGCCAGGGGCGAGTATGGCTTCATCGGGATCGCTCCTGGTGAGTACACCGTCCGTGCCGAGCTCACTGGCTTCATCGCCCAGGAGCGGGGGGCGGTCAAGGTTCCCCTCGGCGGGGCGGCGGCCGTCATGATCGCGATGCCGGCCGGCACGTTCACCGGCGAAATCGAGGTGGTCGATGAGACACCGGTGGTCGATCCGACCCAGGTCAACTCAGAGCAGATCTTCGAGCAGACCTACATGCAGAATTCGGCCATCGGCTCGGTGAATCGCAACTACCTGATGATCGTGAATCAGGCCGCCGGTGTCGCCGGCGGTGGATCGTGGGCGCCCCCCAGCCCAGGGTGTTCGGGTCCACGATCGGTGAGAATGCGTACTTCATCGACGGTGTGGACACGACCGATCCGGTCATGGCGACCGCAAAGTTCGCATGGACTTCGACACCATCGGGGAGATCCAGGTCCTGACCGGGGGCTTCGAGGCCGAGTACGGGCGTGCCACCGGCGGCATCGTCAATCTGGTGACCCGGTCAGGCGGAAACCAGTTCTCAGGCGCCCTCGACATCCGGTACCGAGATCAATCATTCCAAGAGAGCGGGGACCACTTCGATACCTCCGAGCTGGACACCTCGTTTCAGCAGTACTCCTTTACATTCGGCGGCCCGATTCTTCGTGACCGGCTGTGGTTCTTCGCCTCGTACCAGCGGATAAATGAACAGTTCACGCCCATCGCCTCGCCTTCGACGTTGGACGTCGAGGGGCAGACCACATCGGGAAGCTCACTTGGCAGGCCGATGCCAACTGGCGCGTTGTCGGCAAGTACTCGAGAAGCCCGTCGACCGCGGACAACTCAACGCCTCACGGTGGGTAATGCCCGACGCCACGTCCCAGGGCGGAGCGGCCGTGGGGGTACCCTCCACGAGCTCAGTGCCGTGCTTTCCGAGTCCTTGCTCTGGAACACCACGCTGGGCCGGTACCAGTTCGAAATGACGTCTATCCACAATCCGGCGACCTTCAGACGATCGGCCACTACAACTACGATACCGGTTTGAACACCCACAACTACGGCAACCAGCAGTACTGGACATCGACCCGCAACGACTTCACCACCGACATGACGTGGTTTGTGGATGATCTGGCGGGGTCGCACGAGCTCAAGGGCGGCGTCGAGTTCTCGGCGACGGCCTTGTCAGTTGAATTCTGCAGCACGGGCACCCCGAACGGTGAACGCTGCGTAGAAGACGGTGTCGGGCTTTTTCTTCAACGACATCGAGTATGAGGGGCAAACGCTGCCGCTCATGATGTGGAGGATGGCACTCCGCTCCCACGGAGTATGAGGGGGACATGTCGACGGTGTTCGCGCAGGATGCCTGGCGTCGGCCAACAACGTGACCGTGAAGGTCGGTCTGCGCTATGACGCCGTGACCTACGACACCAACGATGGGACTCGAATCGCCGACATGGGCATCGTGCAGCCTCGGCTCGGCTTCGCATGGGACCTGACAGGGGACGCCAAGACCATTCTCCGCGGGAGCTGGGGACGGTTCCTGCACCCCGGTGCGCTGACCCTGCCCTGGCACCTGCGCAAGGTCGATGAACCCTGGTTCGGCTGGTACTCGTGTTCGGCGGCCTTACCCCTGTACCTCGGTATTCCGGTTGGTTCTCCCGAGGACTGCAGCGCGGCAGCGCTGGACCTCGGCTGGGATTACCGGCAGGACAACGAGGGCTGGGATCCCTACGGCTGGGTCCTGTCACCCTTGGAGCACTACGGTGAGGAGCCGGCCCAGGTCGACCCTGGCCTGCGAGCCCCCTATGCCGACCAGCTGATCCTCGCTTTCGAGCGCGAGGTGGGCAGCCGCTCCTCGATCGAGATCAGCTATGTGGACAAATCGACCCGGGATATATTCGAGGACACCTGCAGCGGGAACTGGCCCGAGCCGTCCGCAGGCGCCGCCTGCGGCTCCTTCTATTTCGCGAACATCCCCGCTCTCAAACGAGACTACCGCGCCCTCATGGCCAGATTCGAGACCCGCCGCTACCACTGGCTCACCCTGCTGACGTCGTACACCTACTCGTCCTCCGAGGGCAGCGTGGAGTACACCCAGTACGCCACCACGGTTGCCGATCACTATCCCTGGCACTTCGAAAATCGGTACGGCTATCTGTCGGATCACCGCACACACCGATTCAAGGTGAATGGATTCCTTACTCTCCATGGTGACTGGACGATTGCCGTTGACGGATTCTGGTCGTCGCCATTCACGTGGCAGCCGTACGAGAATCTCAGCGACAACCCGGAGATCCCGTACGGATCGCATTATCTCGAGCCGAGGGGAAGTCGCGACGCCAACGGCAGCTACCAGCTCGATCTGCAACTCTCGAAAGGCTTCACCATTGGCCCGGTGCGCCTTGTGCTCATCGGTTCGGCCTACAACGTCTTCAGCGACGAGCAGCCGACCAGCGTCTGCGAGCACATCAGCGGCTGTGGGGACATCGCCATGGGCGAGCCCACCGACTGGCAGACCCCCCGCCGCTACGAGCTCGGCTTCAGGGTGGAGTTCTAGCTCGACGGGTCTGACCGCTGCAAGTCCGATCCGAACCAGAACCGAACCTTTTCCTCACGCTTTTCCTTTCGCTGACATCACATTCGGGGCAGACCAAACGCCGAAAGGGGAAGTCATGAACATGAAACGAGATGCGGTGCTGGCGTCGATCGTGATTTCTGGGCGCGGGCATGGCGACGGGCCAGACTGACTGGACCAATACCCGGCCAACGGCCTCGGCCAGGGAAGCCGGGGAATGGGACGCTGGCGGCCGGGGGTCACCAGACGTGCTGTTTGACGGACAGACATACCACATGTTCTAGGTCGGGCTCGGACGGGCGGGCAAGGCGTCGGCCACGCCACGTCGCCAGACGGCGTGCCGTGGACCAAGGACACGGCGAATCCGGTGCTGACCCGCGGCGCGCCAGGCGAGTGGGATGATCGGCAACCCATATGGGGGGCCGTGCTGTTTGACGGCGCGATCTTCCACATGTGGTACGCGGGGTTTCACGTGACGGTGTCCGAGCGCGGCGGTTATGCCGGTCGCCGACGGGACCACTGGGTCAAGACCTGTCAACAATCGTGCCGGACTTGAGACCGGGGCCAAGTGGGACTCAGGATTGGGTACGTCCTGGAGCGGTGATGCTCGTGGGCACGACCTACCGGATGTGGTACTCGGCCCACGGAAATGGCTGGCACCGCGGGCGGCTACGCGGAATCCCTGATGGAATCAACTGGACCAGATATGTCGCGCGGGTACTCCCGGAGCGCCGCCCCGGGTTCCTGGGAAACACTGCGATCCGGTTACCCTTCCGTCGCTTTCGACGGGTGCGACTACCACATGTGGTATCGGCGGGCACTGCTCGTCGGCGATCTGAAGATCGGCTATGCCTATTCGATCAACGGCATCAACTGGACCAGGAGTCGGGAGAACCCGGTCATCGAGATGGGCAACGGGAGACTTTGAATCGCGCGGTGTCATTTCGACGGTACGACATGTCCATGTGGCACGGAACTGGATGGCGGCCTGCCGTACCTGATCTCCTATGCGACCTCAACCTGCTGCGCCGGCTATTTTCGGTGACGACCTCGAGACCGGCGACACCTCGCTCTGGACCACCACCGTGCCCTGACGAGAGGCGCAGTCGCCCCATCTGTCATCCCGAGCGAGGCCGAAGGCCGAGTCGAGGGATCCGTTCGACTCGCTTCGCTCGCTCAGGACAGGTCTGGGGGGGAGCGAGGTCCACTCCACGCTCCCACCACCCAGATTCCTCGACTGCGCGCTCGCCTTCGCTCGCGCTCCGCTCGGAATGACAGTCGAGGAGACGCCGGCAGGAACCGGGAGGGGGGGGGTGGAACTTTCAACTTTCAACTTTCAACTTTCGACTGGGTGGGAGGGCGGCCCGCATGTCCAAGATCATCCCCTTCCGCCCACCCCGCCCGCCCAGATCCAATTTGGAATCTGGAATTTGGAATTTGGAATTCGGGCGGGCGGGTGGGCGGAATCTTCAATCTTCAATCGGCTCCGGCTACAATGATCCCAGCGTGTCCACCCAAATTGAGATCATTGCACAGGAAGGCGAGCCGTTCCTCGTCGGGGACTGGCTCGTCGAGCCGAGCCTCAACCGGATCAGCCGGGCCGGCGAAGCCATCCAGCTCGAGCTCAAGGCCATGGACGTGCTGCTCTGCCTGGTGGCGCACGCCGGCGAGGTGGTGCCGCAAACTGAGCTGCTCGATGCGGTCTGGCAGACCGAGTTCGTCTCCGACAACACCGTCAAGAGCCGCGTCGCCGAGCTGCGCAGCGCCCTCGGCGACGACGCCCGCGACCCCCGCTACATCGAGACCATCCGCAAGCGCGGCTACCGACTGATCGCGGAGGTTCGGCCGTTCGCCGAGTCCGCGGGTGGTTCGTCGTCGGTACCCGAGGCGACCCTTCCGGCCGATACGGAAAACAACCCGTATCCCGGGCTGGCCGCTTTTACCGAGGCCGACGCGGACCGGTTCTTCGGCCGTGAAGCCGAGGCGGCAGCGCTGTGGCGCAGGATCAGCGCCCGCCGGTTGCTGGCGGTGATCGGCCCCTCGGGCGTGGGCAAGAGCTCGCTGCTGCGGGCCGGGGTGGCGGCGCGGGCGCCGCCGGGATGGCGGGTGGTGGTCTTCACCCCCGGCGAGGCGCCGACACTGTCGCTGGCGCGGGCGCTGGCGTCCGATCACGCCGGCGATCCGGCCGCCATGGCACGGCTGCTGGGGTTCAACGACTCAGACACCGCGCTGGCCGTGGTCTCGCGTTGGCGGGGCCAGTTCGACGAGGTCGTGCTGGTGGTCGACCAATTCGAGGAGCTGTTCACGCTGAATCCGCCCGAGGTGCAGTCGAGCTTCATCGAAATGCTGCGCCGGCTGGTGGACGCGGCCGACGTCCACGTGGTGCTCGCCATGCGGGACGACTTCCTGCACCACTGCCAACGCTACCCGCAGATCGCACCGATCTGCGAGGCCCTGACTCTGCTCGGCCCACCCTCCGCCGAGGGCTTGCGGCGGGCTCTCAAGGAACCGGCGGCGCGGCAATTCTACCGATTCTCGACCGAGCTGTTGGTGGACCGGATGATCGCCGAGGTGGAGGGCGAGCGCGGCGCTCTGCCCCTGATGGCCTTTGCCGTGCATCGCCTGTGGGAGGAGCGCGACCGGGAGGGGCGGCTGCTCACCGAGGAGGCCTACGAGGGCATTGGCGGAGTGGCCGGGGCACTCGCACTGCACGCTGACGCGACGCTCGAGCGGATCGGGGCCGAGCGGCTGCCGATCGTGCGGGAGTTGTTCCGCAATCTGGTCACCGCAGAGGAAACCCGGGCGGTGCGGGAGGTGGACGAGCTACTGTCGGTGTTTCAGGAGGACCAGAGAAATTCTGCGGAAGAGGTACTGCGCAAGCTCGTCGACGCCAGGCTGTTGACCTCCTACAAGCACGACGATGAGGAAGGCTCTTTGCGCCGGGTGGAGATCATCCACGAGTCCCTGCTCACCTCGTGGCCGCGGCTGGTGCGTTGGCAAACCCAGGATGCCGACAGCGTGCGGCTGCGGGACGGGCTCCGTCAGGCGGCGCGAACCTGGGACGAGCACGAGCGCGCGCACGACTACTTGTGGACCGGCAAGGCCTACAGAGAGTTCTCGGTGTGGCGGGAGAACTACCCGGGCGGACTCACCGATCTCGAAGAGGAGTTTGCGGCAGCATCGACTCCCCACGCCCGGCAGCGGACACGAAGACGTCGGCTGGCCGCATCGGCTCTCGTGGCGGTTGCGACCGCGGTCGCCGCCATCTTCGGGGTTCTCTGGCGGCAAGGCGTGCTCGAGAAACGGCGGGCCGAGGCCCAGAAGCTGGTCGCCCTCGGCCAGCTCCGGCTCGAGGACTACCCGACCGCCACTCTCGCCCACGCGATCGCGAGCCTCGAGCTCTCGGATACGCCCCAGGCGAGGCGACTCGCGCTCCGGTCGTTGTGGGAGGGGCCAACAGCATTCGTCGTCAACTCTGAACCGAGCCGCGGGGTTGCGTTCACCCCCGACGGCACCGGGCTCGTGCAGTCGATCCAGGATCCTTCCAGGCGGCAGCTCGGGATTGTCGGGTCCGATGGGTCGAGCACTGCTCTCGACCGAATCTTCGATTCGGACAGGGTGTATATGGCCATGAACCCCCGAGCTGGTGTTCTCTTCTCCGAGCCGGAACTGCCAGTGGGGTCCCCTCAAGCCGTGGTGCTCTGGTCCATTCCCGGAGGGCGTCAACTCGCAGATGTTCGAATCGCTCCCCCCGCCCTCGTGGATGGCAGAGTGATCGGGTGGAGTCGGAACCGCTGCCTCGCGCTGGTTCAGCAATACGATCGAGTCACGATCCATGCCTTCAACTTCGACGGCACCCACGAAGGCCTCGGGGCGCTCGATCTAGGCGAATCCGTGGCGGGCTGGACCAGGCGAGTGGCCATCAATCAGTATCCTGCTCGTTGGGTCGCCTCGGTGGAAGACGAGACGATCTGGCTTCAGGAGATCGGCGAGCGGGGACTGTCCGAGCGGCTCGCCCTCGGCCGTCACGAGGGCGCGAACCAGAGG
This sequence comes from uncultured Holophagae bacterium, assembly GCA_963801995.1. Classification (GTDB taxonomy): domain Bacteria; phylum Acidobacteriota; class Thermoanaerobaculia; order Thermoanaerobaculales; family Sulfomarinibacteraceae; genus FEB-10. The sequence continues at coordinate 7,190 of CAWDGW010000003.1, forward strand.
GTGGCGCTCGATCCGGAGGCCTCCTCGTCGCCGCCTCGAATGACGAAGGCTTGATCAAGGTCTGGAATCGGGGAGGTTCATCTCCACCGGTAGTCATAACGGGTCCGAAGGGAATCTCCAGTCTTCGGCTCGCGGGAGGCGAGCCTCGACTGTCGGTGATGTCCGAGTACGGCGAGGTCCGCCGCATCTGGCTCTACTCGCTCGCTGGCGGTGACCCCGAACTGTTGCGGACATTTAACGCCGGCTCGGCGGGCGATGGCGGGGCGTGGAAGCAGCTCTTTGGTTGGAACTCGTCCTGGAGTCGGTTCGCTCGAAACGGCCCGGACCAACACACGTCTGTGGTCCATGGCGTCTCCGGCCGATGCCGAACCGCTGGTTCTGAAGCGCGGAGACCTCGGAGTCGACTGGCACCACGACTACCACCCAAATGGTAGGTGGCTCGCAACCGCGGACACGTCAAGTCTCATGCTATGGCCGCTGAGTCGAACCTACCCAGTGGTGATCCGCAGCCACAAGAAACCCGTTCAACGGGTCGAGTTCGGTCCGGAAGGGGAGTGGCTCGCATCGGGCGGTGACGAGGGCATTTTGCGGTTGACCCCCTTGGCCGGGGACGTGCCGTCCGAAGGCCGGGATCTGGCCCGGTTTTCGATGCCGATACGCACCATAGCCGCCTCGTCGAACGGCTCGCATCTTCTGGTTGGCGGTGAGGTCATAGGGGCGTCGATGGTGTCATTTGAAGGAGGACGACCGTCTCCCATTGGGGAGCTGTTCTCCGCGTTTGGAGTCGCGTTCAGCCCGGACGGTCGCCTCGCGGCAGCCGTCGGCATGCGAGCAGACTGGACTCTGACTTTCCAGGTATGGAGGACCGACATTCGTGAAGAGATCTTCTCCATCGATTTCGACGGGTCGGCAGCGGGTGTCCCGGTATTCGTGGATTCTCGACGAGCACTTGTGGATACCTCCACGGGGTGCAACTGATCAATCTCGAGGATGGAACGTCAGAGTCGATATTCGACGGGATCGCGGGGCGTGAGTTCTCGGTCAGCGCGGACGGACAGAAGATCGCCCTCGTCCACAGGACCGGTTTCGGGTTTCGCGCATCGGGCCGCGCAGTCTTCATCAGACCTGGCCGCCGGCACCCGCACCTATCTCGAGACGCATGGAGATAAGGTGTGGACAATCGGGATGAACCCGGCTGGCACGACGGTCCTTTCCGGCGACCGCGAGGGCGTGCTCCGGGTTGGTTCGGTGACCGGCGAGGAGCCCCATCTTCTCTTCGGCCACGAGGGGCGGTCTCGAGGGTTGCCATCGACCCTCGTGGTCGTTGGATCGCCTCCGGCAAGTCAGGACGGTGAGGTGCGACTCTGGCCCATGCCGGACCTCTCCAAGCCGCCGCTCCACACCCTGCCGCACGACGAGCTCATCGCCAAGCTCAAAACCCTCACCAACCTCCGCGTCGTCCGCGACGAGGCCGACCCCACCGGCTGGACCCTCACCCACGACCCCTTCCCCGGCTGGGAGACGGTCCCGAGCTGGTAAGACGTTCCAGCATCGCGTGATAGCATGGAGACGTGGCGATTCTTGAGCTCCAGATCGACGGCGAGCGACTCGCGGAAATCTGTCGGAGATACCGTGTGCACCGGCTGGCCGTGTTCGGCTCCGTCGAACGGGGTGACTTCTCGGAAGGCAGCGACGTCGACATTCTCGTGGAGTTCGATTCCGGGGCCAGGATCGGACTGGCTTTCTTCTCGCTTCAAAACGAGCTGTCGGATCTCATCGGACGCCAGGTGGATCTGAACACTCCCGGTTTCCTCAGCCCCCGGATCCGCGATCGCGTCATGCGCGAGGCCAGGCCGGTTTATGAGGCCGCGTGACGACTCGGTTCTGCTGCTCGATATGCTGGAGTTCGCGTGCCGTGCCCGGGATGCCGCCGCATCGAGATCGTGGCGTTGCGAAACCGTCTGATCCACGGCTACTTCGCAGTCGATCACGACATCTTGTGGACCATCGTTACGGACGACATCCCCCGGCTGATCGCCGCCCTCGAGTCACCGCCCCAGGACGCGTAGCCGGCGAGACCAGCGTTCGGCATTCGCGATTCGCGATGATCGAGGCCTGGGAGTCTCAGGACCTCCGGTCGTGACGACCCAATCCGCACCTTTTCTTGATGATTTCCCCATGCTTCCCCGCCGTGGTGGCACTACCTTCGGAGCAGACCATACGCCGAAAGGAGTCAGCCATGAGAGTGAAATCAGCTGCGGTGCTGGTGTCGATCGTACTCTGCGGCGCCGGGATGGCCGTGGGCCAGACCGCCTGGGTCGACTACCCGGTCAACCCTGTTCTGGGACCGGGTGATCCCGGTACCTGGGATGAATTGGCGCGCGTCGAACCTGCCGTTCTTTTCGACGGCTCCGTCTACCACATGTGGTTCGCCGGATATGACGCCACGTGGTTGGGAGGCGGTCTCGGCCACGCCACATCGCCAGACGGCGTGGTGTGGACCGTGTTGCCACTTGATCCGGTGTTGCTCCCCGGCGACCCAGGGGCATGGGACGAGGTCATCTGGAACCGTCCTGCCGTGATCTACGATGGTAGTTTGTTCCACATGTGGTTCGCGGGCCAGGACGCTCAGGGAATCGTGCGCGGCGGGTACGCCACATCACCGGATGGCATCACGTGGACTAAGTACTTCGACAACCCTGTGTTCGACGTGGGACCGCCGGGCTCGTGGGACTCGAGGCACGCACGGCCGGCGACGGTCGTCCTTGACGGGGACACCTACAAGATGTGGTATTCGGGCTGGAGTTACCAACACTACGCCGCTATTGGTTATGCCGAGTCCACGGACGGCATCACTTGGACCAATCGGCTGTATCCCGTCTTTGACGGAGCCAGCCCCCAGGATTGGGACGTGGAAGTCAGCAATCCGTCCGTCGTATTCGACGGTTCCGTGTATCACATGTTGTACGGAGGAAATAACGGCAACGGGGGCGATTGGATGGTGGGGTACGCGTTTTCCGCTGACGGCATCGCTTGGGTCCGGCACTGGGGAAATCCGGCGATGAGGCTTGACGGAGAGGACCTTTACGTGCTGCCGGTCGTCTTCGACGGGTCGACCTGGCACGGTTGGTATACGGCGTTCAGCGTCCAGGGCGAAATCAGTATTTTCTACGCGACTTCGACCTGCTGCGCCACCCTGTTCCTCGACTCCTTCGAATCCGGCGACACCTCGCTGTGGGATGCGACCGTGCCGTAAGCGGGCCTATTCCGATCTGAGGGCAGGAGAGCAGAGGGGCAGGGTGTAGAGGTTTAAAGGTTTAAAGGTTCAAGGTTTAAAGGTAAAAGGTCACGGCAGGTGCCGTTCTCGCCTCCGTTCCTCTGCCCCTTTTCCCCTCCGCTCCTCTGCTCGTCGACCTCGGCAGGCCAGAATTCGCAATTCGCAATTCGCAATGGGAGGAGGGGTGGGCCGCCACGATGACCAAGATCATCCCCTTCCGCCCGCCCCGCCCACCCAGGTCCAATTTGGAATCTGGAATTTGGAATTTGGAATTCGGGCGGGCGGGTGGGCGGAATCTTCAATCTTCAATCGGCACCAGCTACAATGACCGCAGAGTGTCCACTCAAGTTGAGACCATTGCCCAGCAGGGGCAGCCGTTTCTCGTCGGCGAGTGGCTCGTGGAGCCGAGCCTCAACCGGCTCACCAAAGCCGGGGATCTCCATCCAGCTCGAGCTCAAGGCGATGGACGTTTTGCTGTGCCTGGTGGAACAGGCCGGCGACGTGGTCCCGCACCACGAGCTCCTCGATGCGGTCTGGCAGACCGAGTTCGCGGCCGACAACACCATTGCCACCAGGATTGCCGACCTGCGGAGGGCCTTCGGCGACGACGCGCAGACGCCCCCGCTACATCGAGACCATCCGCAAGCGCGGCTACCGGCTGATTGCAGAGGTCCAGCCGGTGACCGCGGCTGCCGAGCCTGCGGTCCCGATTCCCGAAGCGCCCCCGATGCCGGAAGTTGAGCGTAATCCGTATCCGGGCCTGGCCGCCTTCACCGAGGCCGAAGCCGACCGCTTCTTCGGCCGCGAGGCCGAGGCGGCGGCGCTGTGGCGGAAGATCACCTCGCGCAGGCTACTGGCGCTGATCGGACCGTCCGGCGTCGGCAAGAGCTCGCTGCTGCGGGCCGGTGTGGCGGCGCGGGCACCGCCCGGCTGGCGGGTCGTGGTCTTCACCCCGGCGAGGCGCCGACGCTGTCGCTGGCGCGGGCGCTGGCGCCCGACCACGCGGGCGACCCGGCGGCCATGGCGCGGCTGCTCGGGTTCAACGACTCAGACACCGCGCTGGCAGTCGTCTCGCGCTGGCGGGGCCAGTTCGAGGAGGCCGTGCTCGTCGTCGACCAGTTCGAGGAGCTGTTCACGCTCAACCCGCCCGAGGCGCAGGCGAGCTTCATCGAGCTGCTGCGGCGGCTGGTGGACGCGGCCGACGTCCACCTGGTGCTGGCCATGCGGGACGACTACCTCTACCGGTGCCAGGAGTTCACGGCAGATCGCGCCGATCTTCGAGGCGCTGACGCCGCTTCCGCCACCGACCGCCGAAGGGCTCCGAAGAGCGCTAAAGGAACCGGCGGCGCGGCAGCTCTACCGGTTCGAAACCGAGCTGCTGGTGGACCGGATGATCGCCGAGGTGGGGGGTGAGCGCGGTGCGCTGCCGCTGATGGCCTTTGCGGTGCACCGACTGTGGGAGGAGCGGGACCGCGAGCAGCGGCTGCTCACCGAGGAGGCGTACGAGCGCATCGGTGGCGTGGCCGGGGCGCTGGCGAAGCACGCCGATGCGACCCTGGAGCGGATCGGCGGCGAGCGGATGCCGATCGTGCGGGAGCTGTTCCGCAACCTGGTGACCGCCGAGGGGACGCGGGCGGTCCGCGAGGTGGACGAGATGCTGTCGCGTGTTCCCGGAGAACCGAGCGGAAGAGTCTGCAGAGGAGGTGCTGCAGGCCCTCATCGACGCCCGGCTGTCTGACCGGCGTACCGGGCACGAGAGACGACGACGAGCAGCCGGCGCGCCGGGTGGAAATCATCCACGAGTCGCTGCTCCGTCGTGGCCCCGGCTGGTGCGCTGGCAGACCCAGGATGCGGATGGCGCACTGCTCCGAGATCAGCTCCGTCAGGCCGCGCGAACCTGGGAGCGAACGGGACGGATCCATGACCTGCCTGTGGACGGGATCGGCCTATCGCGAGTACGTCCTGTGGCGAGAGCGCTATCCGGGCGGGCTCACCGCGCTCGAGGAGGACTTCGCCTCGGCCATGACGTCGCTCGCCACCCGCCGGCGACGAAGGAGTCGAACCGCTACGCGGCGGCCGCCTTCGCGGTGCTGCTGGCCGTCCTCGTGGTGGTCGGAGCGCTCTGGCAGCGCAGCATCCAGCAGACTCGCCGGGCGGAGGCAGCGAACCTCCTCGCCCTCGGCCAGCTCCGCCTCGGGGATTATCCAACCGCGACCCTCGCCCACGCCATCGCGAGCCTCGAGCTCTCCGATACAGCCGAGGCGAGGAGGCTCGCGCTCCGGGCGCTGTGGGAGGGGCCGACCGCGATCACGGTCAACGAAGACGACAGCTCCCAGGTGGGTTTCGCCGGAGATGGCGATTGGCTTGTCCAGGGGATCCAGACCTTCCGCCAAGGGGCCACCTCGTGTTGTCTACAAGGACGGGTCAAGCAACCAGACTCGAACGTGTCCACTCTTGCCGCTGGTCCACTCGGCACCAATCCTGAAGGGAGCGTGCTGTACTCCGCGCCGATCGTCGAAACGGGCACGCCCAAGAACGCGGTGCTGTGGTCGCTGCCGGATGGCCGCCGGATCAGCGAAACGTGGTTCGAGCCACCGGCACACCTCTGGTCGTGGGTGAGAGGCTGGAGCTGGAATTCGGGCGGCTGCTGATGCTGGTGGAGGAGGGGGATCGAACCTACGTCTACGCCTTCAACTTTGACGGCACGACCGAGCGGCTCGGGACTCTCGACTACGACCAGCCCCCGGACCGAGCGGTCCAGCGGCGATGGACCGCGAAGCGGGCGTCGCGTTCGCGACGTTGGACGGCGACCGGGTCGTGGTGATCGAGATCGGCGAGCACGGCCTGTCGGAGCCTCGGGTCCTTGGCCGACATGAGGGAACGGGACCACCGGGTGGCGTTCGACCCGGACGGCAGGCTCCTCGCCACCGCGAGCTCGGACGGGCAGATCAAGATTTGGGACCCGGCCGGAACGGCGCCTCCGGTGGAGTTCGAGGGTCCCCCGGGGATCGACTATCTGGAGGTGTCAAGTGATGCGTCCCGCCTCGAGGCATACGCCGTCGAGGCGGGGAACCTGACGACATGGGTGTGGTCGCTCGAGACGCGGGCGCGTACGTCTGCTGCGGCGCTTCCCGTGCGGCCCCGAGCACGGATTCTTCTCGGACTTCCTGACGATGGGTTGGGACCTGGCACGGCGGCTGTTCGCCAAGTGCGGCCCGGGCAAGACCATCCGGTTGTGGTCGCTGTCGGCCCCGTCCGACGCTGATCCCCTCGTCCTGGGCGTGGAGCGTCGCTATTTCCTTGGGTCAGTCGATTCATCCGAACGGCCGGTGGCTGGCCACCGGTCAGATGCCCGGCCTCACGCTGTGGCCGTTGAGCCGACCCTACCCCTGGGTCATTCGTGCTCACTCAAACCGGTGATCAAACGTCGAGTTCGGGCCCGGCGGCCGGTGGCTCGCCTCCGGGGCTGAGAGCGGCATCGTCTGGCTGACTCAGCTCGCTGGGGAGGTGCCCGCCCCGAGAGCACCTCCTCTACAGCGGCTGCGGCACTGGGCAGAGCTCTCGCTGCGTCGCCCGATGGCGCCGCGCTCCTCGTGGGACACATGTACCGCGGTGCGCATGTTGGTACCACTCGACGGCGGTCCGGCATTCGAAATCGGTGACCTTGGTGCAAGCTTAGCGGGGTAGCCTTCGGCCCCGACGGACGAAGTGCGATCACAGCCGGTTCGGGGGATGACAACGCCGTTAAAAATTCACGTCATCTGGACGAAGCGTTGGAGGAGACGGCCGTCCTCGAACCGGAAGTCAAGTTCAGCCGGTCCGTCCTGGACGAGGAGCGGAGGGTTCCTACCCGACGGACGGATTCTGTCGGCGGGATTATCCTCCGGGCTGCGGCTCTCGGATCCGGCGACGGGTCAGTCTGAGGTCTCTTTAGGGGGATTTGCCCAGAGTTCGCAGTCAGTGCAAACGGTCGGCGGATCGTTCTGGTCGCGAGGACCTCTGGGGAGAACCAGGTCCCCGAGTCGCGTTGTGCTCCTCGATCTCGAAGCCGGGCACGAGACTCACCTTGCGAGTTACGGGGACCAGGTGTGGTCGATTGCCATGGACGCGGCCGGTACGACCATCGCCACGGGGGACTATGACGGCGTGGTGCGGGTCGGGTCGACGGACGGATCCGAACCGCACCTCCTCCTCGGCCACGAGGGATTGATCGGCGATGTGGATATCGACCCCCGCGGCCGTTGGGTCGCATCGGGCAGCGCGGACACCACCGTCCGCATTTGGCCCATGCCCGATCTTTCGAAGCCGCCGCTCCACACCCTGCCGCACGACGAGCTCCTCGCCAAGCTCAAGACCCTCACCAACCTCCGCGTCGTCCGCGACGAGGAGGATCCCACCGGCTGGACCCTCACCCACGAACCCTTCCCCGGCTGGGAGACCGTGCCCACCTGGTGACGTGAACGGAGGACGATCCGTACGTTCCCAGTACCTTTCCGTCATGCTTCGGTGGTCTGGAGGCTCCACCTTGATGGCAGATCGATTGCTGAAAGGGGGATGTCATGAGCGTGAAACGGATTTTGGTGCTGGTGGCGATCGTGCTGTCGGGTGCCGGAGTGGCCATGGGACAAACCATCTGGGACCAGTACCCGGGCAATCCGGTGCTCGGGCCGGGAGATCCCGGGACATGGGACGCGGGCGGGCGCGGGGCCGCAACGGTGGTCTTCGATGGGTCGGTGTATCACGCCTGGTTCATCGGGTTCACGGCCGGTGGGTATTGGAACGGGATTGGCCATGCCACCTCGCCCGACGGCTTGCCGCCGTGGACGATGGATCCAGACAATCCCGTGCTGACTCATGGTGCCCCCGGGGAGTGGGACGACTCATACGTGTTCGACCATTCCGTGATCTTCGACGGAATACTGTTCCACATGTGGTACGCGGGAGGCGATGGATCCTTCAGGCAGGGCGGTTATGCAACCTCACCGGACGGCAGCGCCTGGACGAGATTCCCCGGGAATCCAGTGCTTCAGGTTGGGCCGCCCGGATCGTGGGACGAGTGCATCGCTGGACCGGCCTCGGTGATCCTCGACGGCGGCACCTACAAGATGTGGTACACGGGGTGCACGTTTCCACCGGGTGCTCTGTGTCAGATCGGCTACGCCGAGTCCTCGGATGGACTGGCCTGGAACAAGGAACCGGATCCGGTGCTCGTGCCCGGGAACGAGGGGGACTGGGACGAGGTTGTCGGAAATCCGTCGGTCGTTCGTGACGGCTCCACCTACCACATGTTATTTGCTGGGGGGATCGACGGCACACGACTCGACATCGGGTATGCCTATTCGGGCGACGGGATCCACTGGACGAAGAATAGCGGCAACCCGGTAATCCAAACGGCTGATCACTTCGCTTTCCTGGCACCGTTTACGGTCGAGGGCCCCACCTTCCGCACGTGGTACACGCACATTGACGGTCTCTCGACCTGGACGTCGTATGCCTCCTCGGAATGCTGCGCCGGGCTATTCAGTGACGACTTCGAGACCGGAAACACCTCGCTTTGGAGCGCCACGGTGCCTTGACGAGAGGCGCTGTCGCCCCATCTGTCATCCCGAGCGAGGCCGACGGCCGAGTCGAGGGATCCGTTCGACTCGCTTCGCTCGCTCAGGACAGGTCTGGGGGGGAGCGAGGTCCACTCCACGCCCCCCCCCACCCAGATTCCTCGACTGCGCGCTCGCGTTCGCTCGCGCTCCGCTCGGAATGACAGTCGAGGAGACGCCGGCAGGAACCGGGAGGGGGGGTGGAACTTTCAACTTTCAACTTTCAACTTTTGACTTTTAACTGGGTGGGAGGGCGGGCGACTCCATGGCCAAAATCATCCCCTTCCGCCCGCCCCGCCCACCCAGGTCCAATTTGGAATCTGGAATCTGGAATTTGGAATTCGGGCGGGCGGGTGGGCGGAATCTTCAATCTTCCATCGGCTCCGGCTACAATGATCCCAGCGTGTCCACCAAAGTTGCGACGATACTTCAGAACGGAGAGCCGTTTCTCGTCGGCGAGTGGCTCGTGGAGCCGAGCCTCAACCGACTCTCTCGGGGAGTGATCACCCGGCAGCTCGAGATGAGGGCGATGGACGTGCTGCTGTGCCTGGTCGAGCATGCCGGGAATGTGGTCTCTCAGCACGACTTCTTCGATGCGGTCTGGCAGACCGAGTTCGTGTCGGACGACACGATCAAGAACCGGATTGCCGAGCTCCGCAAGGCCTTTGGCGATGACGCCCGGAACTCTCGCTACATCGAGACCATCCGCAAGCGCGGCTACCGGCTGATCGCGGAGGTTGGGTCGGTCACCACCTCGGCAGATGACTCGCCGTCAGTTCCGGAATCACCGCCCTCGCTGGAGGAGGAGCAAAACCCCTACCCCGGGCTCGCTGCGTTCGCCGAGGCGGACGCCGACCGTTTCTTCGGCCGGGAGGCGGAGGTGCCCCGGCTGTGGCGCAAGATCAGCGCCCGGCGGCTGCTGGCGGTGATTGGACCCTCAGGCGTGGGCAAGAGCTCGCTGCTGCGGGCAGGCGTCGCCGCCCGGGCGCCGCCCGGCTGGCGGGTGGTGGTGTTCACTCCCGGCGAGGCGCCCATGCTCTCTCTGGCGCGGGCGCTGGCACCCGACCACGCCGGCGATCCGGCGGCCATGGCCCGGCTGCTCGGGATCAACGATCCTGACACCGCCCTGGCCGTGGTCTCTCGCTGGCGGGGTGAGTTCGACGAAGCGGTGTTGGTCGTCGATCAGTTCGAAGAGCTGTTCACCTTGAATCCGTCCGCGGTGCAGGCGAGCTTCATCGAGCTGCTGCGCCGGCTGGTGGACGCCGCCGAGGTCCACGTCGTGCTCGCCATGCGGGACGACTACCTGTATCGCTGCAATGAGTTCGAGCAGATCGCACCGATCTTCGAGGCGCTGACGCCGCTGCCGCCGCCGACCGTCGAGGGGCTTCGAAAAGCGCTCAAGGAACCGGCGGCGCGCCAGCTCTATCGATTCGAGAGCGAGCTGCTGGTGGACCGGATGATCGCCGAGGTGGAGGGCGAACGGGGTGCGCTGCCCCTGATGGCCTTCGCCGTGCACCGCCTCTGGGAGGAGCGGGATCGCGAGGAGCGGCTGGCTCACCGAGGAGGCCTACGAGCGGCATCGGCAGTGTGGCCGGCGCCCTGGCAAAACACGCCGACGCCACGCTCGAACGCATCGGCCCCGAGCGGCTGCCGATCGTGCGGGAGTTGTTCCGCAACCTGGTGACCGCCGAGGGAACGCGGGCGATTCGTGAGTTGAACGAGCTGATGTCGGTATTCCCGGAGGCCGAGAGGGATTCTGCCGAGGAGGTGCTTGGCGAACTTGTCGACGCCAGGCTGTTGACGACGTACAAGCACGACGATGAGGAAGGCTCAGTGCGCCGGGTTGAGATTATCCACGAATCGTTGCTCAGCTCGTGGCCGAGGTTGGTGCACTGGCAAACCCAGGACGCCGACAGCGTCCGGCTAGCGGGACGAGCTTCGCCAAGCCGCTCGGGTGTGGGATGACCACGGACGCGAGAAAGACCTCCTGTGGACCGGCAAGGTATTTCGAGAGTACTCAGTCTGGCGCGAGAACTACCCGGGTGGACTCACCGATCTCGAGGAGGACTTCGCCTCGGCCATGGCGTCGCACGCGTTGCGGCGGAAACGACGGCTTCGCTTTTCTTACTCGGCAGCTCTCGTCATTCTCATGGCGGTATTGGGCATCGTCGCCGTCTCGAGACAGCAGGCGATTGCCGAGGCCAACCGCGCCGAGGGGGCCAAGCTGCTCGCCCTCGGCCAGCTCCAGCTCGAGGACTACCCGACAGCGACCCTCGCCCACGCCATCGCGAGCCTCGAGCTCGCCGATACTCGCGAGGCGCGACTCCTCGCCCTGCGGGCGCTGTGGGAAGGGCCGACGGCTCTGATCGTCGACACGAATCCGACGTATGAGACCGAGTTCTCGCCTGATGGGACGGTTCTCGTTCAGTCAATCCAGGACAAGACAAGAGTCAGCTCGCGCTGATAGGCGAGGACGGGTCGAGAAAAGAGCTCTATCGCCCGTTCAACTACGATTACGTGTTCACCGGCGTCTAATCCCGAAAGTACCGTGCTCTTCTCGAAGCCGGCGCTCGCACCGGGTGCGGCGAAGGAAGTCGTGCTGTGGTCAATTCCTGACGGGCGCAAGCTGAGTGACGTTCAGATCGCTCCACCTTCAGCCCTGCACCCCGAGCGATCGGTTGGAACGAAGATCGGTTTCTCGCACTCGTGGAGGAAGGGGGATCGGGAAAGCGTCTACTCCTTCAACTTCGACGGAACGCACGAACGGCTCGGTAACCCTGGATTCGGTGGTCGGTCGGACCGTTGGCGTTACCAAAGGGCCATGGATCTGCGTACCGGTCGCCTGGTGGCTGCCGTGGAGAGAGGCGCGGTGATGGTGGTCGAAATCGACGGTCGCGGCCTTTCGGTGCCGCGGATGTTGGGTCGACATGAGGGCAGCGGCCACCATATCGTCGTCGATCCGGAGGGTCGCCTCGTCGCGACCTCGAACTCGGAGGTCAGATCAAGGTATGGGATCCGACTGGAGGTGCTCCGCCGGTTGTCATCGAGGGTCCGCAGGAAATCGTCAGACTCGCGTTCGTCGGGGGAGGACCGCGTTTGGCAGTCCACACCGAGGGAGACGGCGTTCGTCAGATCTGGGTGTACTCATTCACCGAGGGGGACACCCGTCTTGTGCGGACGATCGATTTCGGGCCGGCCGGTGATGTCGGCCTGATGCAGCTCGGGGGGTGGGACCCCCGGGGCAGCCACCTCGCCAGGAACGGGCCTGATTCATGGACCAGGGTGTGGTCGCTGTCGGCATGCGCAGATGCCGAGGCATTGGCGCTGAAGCGGGGCGACGTGCTGATAACCAATAACCACGCGTTCCACCCTGGAGGTCGCTGGCTCGCGACAGCAGACTACTCGGGTCTGATGCTGTGGCCGCTCGGCACGGCCACACGCCTCCACTCATTCGAGCTCACAACAAACCGGTATGGGACGTGAGGTTCGGGCCGGACGGTCGATGGCTCGCCTCCGGATGCCAGGACGGCGTTGTGTGGCTGACGCCCCTTGCCGGGGAGATTCCTGCTGCAGGACGTGTCGTGTACGAGGGCTCATCGTGGATCCGTGCGGTGGCGCCGTCACGGGACGGCAGCAGCATCCTGGTGGGGCAGGACACCGGGGGCGCTGCCTTGATACCGGTCGACGGCGGCCCTTCCCAACAGCTCGGCCTCCTGCGGTACGTCTGGGGAGTCGATCTCAGCCGAGATGGACACCGAGCCGCCCTCACCGGGCGGGACAATGACAACGCTTTTGTCCTTCATCTCGTCAACACCGACACCCTGCAAACGACTCGAGCGCCGACCTCCGAGGATGTGGCGGCGGCGGAGCCCCGTATTCTGGCTGACGGCCGCGTCGTGTTCTCTTCAGTATCATCGGGTCTCTGGGTCCTGGATCCCGAGGCCGGCACATCCGAGCTCCTGTTCGAGGGACTGCTCGTCCAGTTTTCTCTGGAGCGAGGCTGGCCGGAGAATCGCCCTGGCCGACCTCTCCGATTCAGCGCCGCCGCCTTATCCCGCGTTCTGGTGCTCAACCCGGAAACCGGGACTTCCACCCATCTCACGAACCATGGTGACAAGGTGTGGTCCGTCGCCATGGACGCGGAGGGATCCATCCTCGCGACAGGGGACAGCGATGGTGTGCTCCGGGTCGGACCCATCACCGACGAGGAGCCGCACCTGCTGCTCGGCCACAAGGGGCGGATCTTCTCCATCGACATCGACCCCCTCGGCCGTTGGATCGCCACCGGCGGCCAGGACGCCACGGTGCGCATTTGGCCCATGCCCGATCTCTCGAAACCGCCGCTCCACACCCTCCCGCACGACGAGCTCCTCGCCAAGCTCAAGACCCTCACCAACCTCCGCGTCGTCCGCGACGAGGCCGACCCCACCGGCTGGACCCTCACCCACGAGCCCTTCCCGGGGTGGGAGACGGTACCGAGCTGGTAAGACGTTCCAGCATAGCGTGATAGCATGGAGACATGGCGACATCTGACCTCCAGATCGACGGCGACCGACTCGAGGAAATCTGTCGGAGATATCGCGTGCACCGGTTGGCTGTGTTCGGCTCCGTCGAACGGGGTGACTTCACGGAAGGCAGCGACGTCGACATTCTCGTGGAGTTCGATTCCGGGGCCAGGATCGGACTGGCTTTTTTCTCGCTTCAAAACGAGCTATCGGATCTGATCGGACGCGAGGTGGATCTGAACACTCCCGGTTTCCTCAGCCCCCGGATCCGCGATCGCGTCATGCGCGAGGCCAGGCCGGTTTATGAGGCCGCGTGACGACTCGGTCCTGCTGCTCGACATGCTGGAGTTCGCGTGCCGGGCGAGGGACGCCGCCGCATCGAGATCACGCGCCGATCTCGAGGGTGATCCGGTCCTGGCGGCAGCGCTCGAGCGTTTCATCGAGCTGATCGGTGAGGCCGCCAGTCGGCTGTCGAAGGAAACGCGCGAAGCCTACCGGGACATCCCGTGGCGGGAGATCGTGGCGCTGCGAAACCGTCTGGTCCACGGCTACTTCGCAGTCGATCACGACATCTTGTGGACCATCGTCACGGACGACATCCCCGGGCTGATCGCCGCCCTCGAGGAACCAACCGAGGACGCGTAGCCGGCGAGACCAGAGTTCGGGCCCGGTGGCCGGTGGCTCGCCTCCGGCAGCGAGGACACCACCGTACGGATCTGGCCCATGCCGGACCTGTCCGAGCTGCCGCTCCACACCCTGCCGGACGACGAGCTGCTGGCCAAGCTCAAGACCCTCACCAACCTCCGCGTCGTCCGCGACGATGAGGACCCCACCGGCTGGACGATCACTCACGACCCGTTCCCGGGGTGGGAGACCGTGCCGACGTGGTGAGCCCGCCCACCCACCCGAATTCGAAATGCGAAATGCGAAATTCGAAATTCGAAGACCGATCTCGGGCGGGTGTCAGTTGGAGTGCCGGAGAGCCGACACGGCAGTTCAACGTCGTACCGGCTGAGATCGTGTGCGACAGCAACCGCCGACCGATTCTGGGCTTGCCCCTTGATCAAGGCCAGACGGTGTCGTTGGCCAGGCGCTCGAGGAGCTCGGTGAGCGGCCACACCAAGACCCCATCCGCGACTCGAGAGCTCGGTGCACCGGGGTGGACGATCACCCGCCGGACCACGCCGTCGAGATCACCGATCGCCTTCAGGCTCCGTAGCTACGACCGCGAGAACCGTGCGGTTGTCTGACCTCCAACGCCAGCGCCGCTCCGCGCCGGAGGAGGAAGTCGACCTCGACGCCGCTGGCACTGGCTCGTCGAGTAGAAGATTCGTCGAACAGGCCCCGCGCCTCGGCGTAGGCCTTGAGGAGGGTGAACATCCCAGCCCTCGAAGAGCGCGCCCTTCTCCTCCTCTGCCACCGGGCCGAGCTGTTTCTTGACGGCTCGCACCAAGCCCGGATCGGTCCAGTAGAGCTTGGGGTGCTTCCGCTCCCGGAGGCGCAGACGGGCTTCGAACGCGGGACCGGGAGGCGAGCAGCGTGTCCTCGAGGATCTCGAGGTAACCGGAGACAGTGGTGCGGGCCGTGCCGAGTCCCTGGCGATGCCGGAATGTTCACCACCTGGCCGTGGCAGAGGGCCGCGATCGGCAGGAACTGCACGAACCGGGCAGGTTGCGAACCAGCGACTCGGCTCGGATCTCCTCACGCAGGTACAGGTGGACGTAGGACTCCAGTGTCCGCTCCCGGTCGGACGACGTCCACACGAGGGGGATCGTCCCGTTCCTCAGCGCGGCGTCAAGATCGAAGTCTCCGCCGAGCTCCTCGGGGACGAGCGGGTACATGATGTTCCACAGGGCTCGGCCCGCGAGCAGGTTGGTGCCGCTCGTCTTCAGCTTCCTCGCGCTCGAGCCCAGGAGCACGAAACGCAGGCTGCGCTCCTCGATGAACTGGTGCACGTAGTTGAGAAGGCCGGGATGCGCTGCACCTCGTCGACGATCACCCGGTCGCCCGGACGCCGCGTGGCAGCTCGTCGGCGAACAGCTCGGGATCGGCGAGCAGGCTCTGGTAGCGGCCCTCGTCGAGGAGATCGATCCGGTGAGCCCCTTCGAACGGGTCCGGGCCCAGGTGCTCTTGCCCACTCCCCGGACGCCGAACAGGAAGAAGGACTGCTCGGGGGCGCGAGCGATCCGCGGATAGAGCCCGTTGACTACCATGCCGTCATTTTACTATGAAGATTTGACGGTACGGCAGACATCGGCTTTTTTGCGGCCACCCTTATGGGTGCTCGCCTGGCGTCCCTGTCGAATCGACTGCCGGTCCGCAAGGCAGCGAGAGTGTCTCAACAAAGTCGCACAACTTGCAATTCAGGTGCACGGGAAATATATTTCCCCTAGAAACCAACGCTTGTGTCCTTGGTACCATGTCCTTGGTACCACGTATCCCAAAGTTTCAAATTTTCGTCGGATTCGCCGACCACCTCGCGAACCGTGGGATGATGAGACCTTCCTCGTTCGGGTCGACCCACACACTTTACTTTCACACCGGATGAGATGGGAAAGGCGCTCGGAGTTTTCTGCTCTTTACCATAGCTTCCCGGAGGCTGTGAGAATTGCGGGTGAGCAACAACCGCCAGTTCTCCAAGCTTCCACTCCCACTTGCACTTTTATCATAAGCGGATTATGATTTAACCATGGAACGAAGCGTGAGAGACTACCTTGCCGAGATCGGAAGACGCGGCGGCCGCAAAAGCCGCCGATCCCTGGACCCCGAGGACGCTCGAGAAATGGTCCGGGTGCGGGAGGCGCGCCGGGTGTACAGGCGGTTTCACGCAGAGTGCTTCTGGTCATTCGACCCCGACTACCCGATCGGGCTTCAGACATCGGATGGGTCGCAGAGCAACTGCGCAAGCACGGTGGCGCGACGCATGGGAAGCCGCGAGGAAGCTATGCCGTTGACAGATTACCAAGCAGAGCTTGCTCGGTTGCTGTCCGCAAACCGGACCTTCGACTCGTATCTGGCAGGCGGTGCGGCGATCCTCATCGAGCCCAACACGATGCGGTACAGCCGCGACCTGGACTACTTCCACGACTCCGAGGCGCGGGTCGCGGAGGCGTTTTCCGCTGACGAGAGCTCTCGAGCAAAGGGTACTCGATCGACGTGGACCTCGACCGTCCGGGCTACGTGCGCGCGATCGTGAGCAAGGGACAATGAAGCCACCAAGATCGAGTGGGCGCGCGATTCGGACTGGCGGTTCATGCCGACGGTCCGCGATGACCGGGTCGGGTTCGTTCTGCACCCGGTGGACCTCGCCGTCAACAAGGTGCTTGCTCTGGCCGGCCGTGACGAGCCACGGGACGTCCTGGACACGCTGGATGTTCACCGGCGTGTGCTCCGCTCGGCGTGCTGTGCTGGGCGGCCTGCGGCAAGGACCCCGGATTCCGCCACTTTCCTTCTGGAGCTGTGCGAAGACGCGGACGGGTACGCGAAGAAGAACTGGCGAGACTCGACCTCGCGAGCCCATCGACCTTCAGGGGCTGAAGCGTAGCTGGCTCGAGGCCCTTGAATCGGTGGGACCGTTCGTCGAATGCTGGCCCCCGGAGGAGATGGGTTGTCTCTACTACAGCGCGACACAACAGGCCTTCGTCGATCCACGAGACAGTGTCCGACGCCGTTCCGCATTTCGGGAGACCGGCGGCGTGCTGCCTCGAGTCGTCCAGTTGACGCGCCTGGGTGCAGGTGTTCACTTCTTCCGTCGCGCCTCAGCGATCTCCTCGAGGCGCTCGCGCACTGGTGTCTCCCAGCCGTGGGTGGTGGGCCGGTAGAAGCACACCCCATCGAGCTCCGGGGGGCAGGAACAGGACATGTCGGCGACACCGCCGGGCTCGTCGTGGGCGTAGCGGTAGCCGTCGCCGTAACCGACTTCTTTCATGAGCTTGGTGGGCGTGTTGCGGATCTGGAGTGGGATCTCGAGCTCCGGTCGGTTTCGAACCTCCCGCTTGGCGGCTCCATAGCCGGTGTACAGCGCGCTGGACTTGGGTGCGAGAGCGAGGTAGACCACGGCCTGGGCCAGCGCCAGCTCGCACTCGGGCATACCCATGTGTCCCACGGCGCGCGCCGCAGCGGCCACCTGCTGCAGCGCCTGCGGGTCGGCCATACCCACGTCCTCGGCCGCTGGATCGCCAACGGAGGCGAGGACGGAACGGTTCGGATCTGGTCATGCCGGATCTCTCGCAGCCGCCGCTCCACACCCTGCCGCACGACGAGCTGCTCGCGAAGCTGAAGACCCTCACTAACCTCCGCGTTGTCCGCGACGAGGACGACCCCACCGGCTGGACCCTCACCCACGAGCCTTTCCCGGGGTGGGAGACGGTGCCAACCTGGTGATCCCCGCCCAGGCAAATTCGGAATTCGGAATGCGGAATTCGGAAAACCGATCGCGATCGAAATCGCAGAGTCGAAGCGGTGGTGCGGACCTCTGGGCTGTCGTCCCGGGCGAGCCGATTCGACAGAGCGAAGCCCTCACCCTCTGAAAATTCCGAGCGAGGTCGACGTGTCCCGGCGAAGCGCGGAGCACGGAGCCGGAAGGCGAGCGAGGAACTCGCCTCTGAATGAAACCTCTGGGGAACGACTGGGTTGCGGTTTTCGAGTGAGTTCGACTGAGATCGATGATCAACACAATTCGGATCCCAGCCGACACGGGCGAACGTCGAGATCGCCGGATTCCTCCTCAGCCCTTCGGGCTTCGGTCGGAATGACCAACCGCGGCGACAACCTAATTTACGGTTCTCAATTCGGACGCGGACACGGACGCGGACACGGGCAACGGCTAACGCCTACGGCTACGCCGTGACAAGCGGCCACGGGCAGTCTGCCAACTGCCAACTGCCAACTGGGCGCGTGGGTGGGCTTTGGACTCGAAAACCTGGAATCGAGCATTCCCGATCACCGCAGCGAGACTTGGCAAACCGGCGGCGATGGCGAGTACCATGCTGCGGCCCTGGTGCCGGATTTCACAAGGGTGCCGGGGAGACCATCGGAGGCGTCATGACCATCAACCTGAAAGGCCGCAATTTTCTCAAGTTGACCGACTTCGAGCCTGAAGAGATCAAGTACCTGCTGCAGCTGTCCGCCGAGCTCAAGGCTGAAAAGAAAAACGGTATTCGCAGGCTGACGCTGGCGGGCAAGAACGTCGCGTTGATCTTCGAAAAACCGTCCACCAGGACCCGGTGCGCGTTCACCGTGGCCTGTATTGATGAGGGTGCCCACCCCGAGTACCTGGGCAAGGGCGATATCCAACTTGGCAAAAAGGAGACCGTGGCCGACACGGCGAGGGTGCTGGGCCGGATGTTCGACGGGATCCAGTTCCGGGGTTTCGCCCACGAAACCGTCGAAACCCTGGCCGAACATGCCGGGGTTCCGGTGTGGAACGGCCTCACCGACACATGGCACCCCACCCAGATTCTGGCGGACCTGCTCACCGTGGGCGAGGAGTTTGGTGAGCTCGAAGGTTTGGCGCTGGCCTACGTGGGGGACGGCCGCAACAACATGGCCAACTCGCTGATGGTGGGCTGCGCCAAGGTGGGGATGGACATTCGGATCGTGGCGCCCGCGTCGCTGCACCCCGATCCCGAGTTGGTGGAGACGACGAGCCGTATTGCGGCAGGGACCGGCGGCAAGGTGAGTGTGACGGATTCGGTGGAAACCGGCGTCGCCGGTGCCCACGCCGTCTACACCGACGTGTGGGCGTCCATGGGCGAGGAGGGCCAGATCGAGGACCGGATTCGGCTGCTGGGACCCTACCAGGTGACCCGGAAAATGATGGAGGCCACCGGCAGGCCGGAGTCGATTTTCCTCCACTGCCTGCCCGCCTTCCACAATATGGAAACCGAGATGGCCCAGCGCTACCCGGGTATTCGCGAGGTCGAGGACGAGGTCTTCGAGGGACCCCAGTCGCGGGTCTTTGACGAGGCGGAGAACCGGCTGCACACCATCAAGGCGGTGATGGTGGCAACGCTCGGCGAAACCAAGTAGAAGAACGATCAGATTGGAAGCAACAGTTCCTGGATCATCCAAGGGGGGAGCATATGAGTAAGGTTGTGGTATTCGGTGCGGGCCTGGTGGTCCGGGCGCATGTGCGCTATCTGCTCGACAACGGGTTCGACGTGACGGTGGCCAGCCGGACAGTGGCCAAGGCCGAGGACATTCTTGACGGACACCCGAACGGCACTCCGGTGGCGTTCGACATTTCGAAGGAGCCGGAACGGCTCGCTTCCCTGGTGGCCGACCACGACCTGGCCGTCAGCCTGCTGCCGTGGACCTATCACCCGATGGTGGCGCGCGCCTGCATCGACGCCGGCAAGCACATGGTGACCACCTCCTACGTCAAGGAGGAGATGAAGGCCCTCGAGAGCGAGGCCAAGGCGGCGGGTGTGGTGCTGCTCAACGAGGTGGGCGTGGATCCGGGCATCGACCACATGACCGCGATGAAGGTGATCCACAAGGTCCAGGCAGAGGGCGGGACCATCTCCACCTTCCAGTCCTACTGCGGCGGGCTGCCCGCACCGGAGGCCAACGACAACCCCTTCGGTTACAAATTCTCGTGGAGCCCCAGGGGTGTGCTGCTCGCGGGCCTCAACAGCGCCAGCTACCGACGCGACGGGGTTGATGTGGAGGTGCCGGGTCAGGAGCTCTTCGACCACATCTGGGACGTGCCGGTGGAGGTGGAGGGCCGGAAAATCCAGTTCCTGGGCTACCCCAACCGGGACAGCATGCCCTACCGGGAGTACTACGGGATCGACCCCGAGAACACCATGTTCCGCGGGACGCTTCGCAATCCTCACTGGTGCACGGCCATGACAGCCATCGCGCGGCTCGGCTGGCTCGACACCGAGGAGGTGGCCGGATTCGACGGTCAGACCTTTGCCGATCTCACCGCTCACATCATCGGGAGTGGATCGACCTCGGGGCTGAAACAGGCGGTGGCGCAGCAGCTCGGCATCGATCCCAACGGTCCGGAGAGCGGCAGTATGGAGTGGATCGGGCTGTTCTCCCAGGACCTGCTGCCCGGCCCGAAGGCTCCGGTGGACATTCTGACGGCCAGGATGTTGGACAAGATGTCCTACGCCGAAGGCGAAAGGGACATGTTGGTCCTGCAGCACACCTTCATCGCCGACTTCCCGGACCGCCGAGAGCGCATCACGTCGACCATGGTCGACTTCGGCATTCCTGGCGGCGACTCCAGCATGAACCGCACGGTGGGCCTGCCGGCGGCGGTCGGCGCCCGGTTCATCCTCGAGGGACGGTTCACCACCCCTGGGGTCATCGTGCCCGTGATGCCGGAGTTCTACGAGCCGGCTCTCGAGGAACTGCAGCGGCTCGGTATCTCCTTTACGGAGACGACGGAGGAGATTCCCCGCGAGGCGTGATCCGATAGACCGCGACGCCGTCCATGGGGTATTCGGCCGGAAGGCGACCCAGTAGGGCCTCTACCGCCCGTCGATCCTCGTCGGTCATCCAACTCCAGTGCTGGGATCCGGGAGCGGTGGCGCGGTGGCGCCGATTCAGCGTCATCCACCAATAGCCGTCCTGGGTGAGGATCTGCTGAATCTCCTCTGGTGAGCCGGCGCCAAGGTACCTGCTGAAATAGGCGCCGTTCTGGGGCGCGGGGATCGGCCCCTTGGCAGCTCCGTAGTATCCGTAGAGCTCACCCACCCAGAGTACTCGTCCGGGTTGGCCCATCAGGTTCTGCCGCACCGAGAAGGTCGGAATCCTGTCATCGAGGAATCGCTCCTCGGTCATCAACAGGTGGGGGAAGGGGCCGGTGGTGCGCACCACAAAGGCCACCGAAAGGGCCAGCGAGGCGATCAGGAAGGCGGCGGTCGCCCACCGCACCGGGCCACGGCGGGGCGCCGCCGACGCGAGATTGATCGCTGCGGCCAGGATGATCAGCACCAGCCCCGGCTGGGCCCAGCGCAGGGTGTTGTGGGCGTTGGCGCTGGTGGCGACAGGAGTCAGCACGGCGACGGCCGCCAAGGCCCAGAACCAGAGATTCCGAACTCGACCGAATAGCCCGAGGACAACAACCAGCAGAGTGATGCCCGCCTCCGGTTGGAGGGTGACCACATTCCAGATTCGCGACCCAAAGGCACCGATGGAGGCCGGCAGGGAAACGGCGTTTTCGGCGAGCAGCGCTCGGGCTGCGTCGCCGTCGATTCCTGGAACCGATCGGTAGGGGAAGAGAAACCCGCCGTAGACGACGGCGTTCCGGAGCATCGCCGCGGCCGGCAACAGCTGCGGCTACGACCGCGGCGGAGAGGGAGCGCCAAGATCGCCAGCGTGGTGCAACGCGATGATCAGGGCGGCGACGGCGAAGAGGGCGGTCTGGGGCTTCGATGCGACCATCACTCCGCACAGTGCGCCCACCACCAGCGGGTCGTCACGGCGCCGACCGGAGAGCGCGACTCCGGCAATGGTGATTGCCAGGAATGTGGTGAGAAACTCGGCGTTCTCGAGCAGCGCGAAGAGCAGGGTCTGAGGCATGGTCAACCACAACATGAGCGCGGCCCATCCTGCCTGCCAAGCAACTTTGCGGTCCCCAATCAACGCTTCGGCGAGGAGTCCGAGTCGGCGGCCGGCCGCGAAGATGATGATCAGGTGAAGGGCTCCCCACACCGATGCCGTTCCAAACAGGAACTCCGTTCGATTGAGCAACTCGGACAGTGCGAGCGTGTACCCGATGAGCACGTGCAGGGTCAGGGACAGGCTCGAGTGGATGTTGTGGGGAAGGCCGCCGAGGTCGCCCTGGATGAGGTAGTCCTTGGGCACTCCCAGGTAGTTCACCAGCAGGTCGTAGTGGAACGACGGCGCGACGGCGACCGCGATGTAGGTCAAAGCGATGGTGCCGCCGAGAATCCACGACAGTCCGGATCCCGGCTCGGTGATGGCCGTCCGGACCTTGCCGAACCCAGCGCGGAGAATGTTCCAACCAATTCGGATCGTGATCAGACCGGGCCCGATGCCCGCTATCAGCAATAGCGGCCACCGATACAGCCCCACAGATCCCAGCAGCGCCCCTGCCAGCGCGTACACGGTCAGACCCGCGGCCAGGTGTGCGGCCTGAGTGTCGGACACCTGCAGTCCGAGCCCATTCACCAGCCATCGACCAACCGTGTGCACGCTCCACAACAAGAGCCCCGCGAGCACCAGGGCGAACGGGAAGAGCAGGGCTGCATCCATTGCCATCGAGTCTACCCGGTCGACGATGTGGTTGCGCTTGGGTGGGTGGGGGATCTGAGTGTTCTACGTTCATCTGCGTCCAAACCATCTGTGGGCGGGAACGGGAACGGGAACGGGTACGGGAACGGGAACGGGTACGGGTAACGGGAACGGGAACGGGTACGGGTACGGGTACGGGGTCGGCAGACAGCAACCAACCAACCGGGCGGGTGGAGGAGTTTTCGATTTTTGATTTTCGATTTGCGATTCTGCCACCAACGTGGCGGCGCTGCTATCCTGCCTCACCGTGCGCGACGAAGTCCTCAAACACCGTGAGCTGATGGTTTCGGGGTCCATCGACCGGGCGATCCTCCATCTCGGAGCGCCCGCTGCCCTGTCGGCTCTTCTCCAGGCCGGGTTCTTGGTGGTGGACGCATTCTGGCTCGGCAGGGTGGGGCCGGTGGCCCTGGCAGCCGCATCGACCGCCGGCTTTCGTGATGTGGCTCGCCCAGACCGTGGGCGAGGGTCTGGCTGTAGGCTCGGGCTCCATCCTCGCAGCTGCCGTGGGTTCCGGTGACCGGTTCGCTGCGAGGAGGGCGGCGGCGGCCGGCCAGAGCCTGGCGGTCTGGGGTTCGATGGTGGTTCTCCTGGCCGGTCTCCTCTTGACGGAGCCCATATTCGCATTCATGGGTACCGATCGAGCCGTGACCGATGCCGGAATCGCGTACCTCGTGGTGATTCTGCTGGGCATGCCGGCCTACTTCGTGTTCGCCTGGATTACCTCTGCCTTCCGAGCTGCGGGCGACGCGGCGACGGCGCTCAAGCTGCTGGCCATCGCGGCCTTCGTCAACGTGGTGCTGGACCCCCTGTTGATCTTCGGCGTCGGGATCTTTCCCCAAATGGGCATCGCCGGCGCTGCCCTGGCGACGATCGTTTCCTGGTTCGTGGCCTGTGTCTTTGGCTGGCAGCTTCTGAGCGCGGCAGGGTTCGCCCCTCGGCTTCTGGATTTTCTCAAGCCGCCCGGGGAGAGCTGGCGGGCTCTGCGAGTCGGCATACCCCTCGGCGTCGAGGGGGCGTTGTTCTCTGTGATCTACATTTTCCTCACCCGCGTGACCACGACCTTCGGCACGCCGGCGGTCGCCGCCCTGGGGGTGGGACATAAGATCGAAGTATTCAACTACTTCGTCTGCGCCGGCATGGGCGCCGCCGCCACCACCCTGGTGGGGCAGAACCTCGGCGCTGGAGCCCCTGACCCGCGCTCGCCGCGCCGCCTGGAGGACCCTATTCCTGACAATCGTGCCGGTGGGGTTCGTCACCTCGGTCCTGGTGAGCTTCCCAGAGGTGGCGGTGTCGGTGTTCAGCACCGATCAGGCGGTGATCGCTGCCGGCACGACCTACGTACTTATCGTGGGGTTGTCCCAGGTTTTCATGGCTTGTGAGGTGGTTCTGATCGGAGCCTTCGCTGGTGCCCAGTGGACGGTGGTGCCGGCGGTGGTGGAAATCAGCCTGACCGCAGCCAGGGTACCGCTGGCCATGGTGCTGGTGAACCAGGGCTGGGGGGTGGAAGGCGTGTGGTTCGCTATCGCGTCCACCTGTGCCGTCAAGGGGTGCCTGCTGGCGGTCATGTTTGCTTTGCGAACCCGGCGTCCCACAGGCCTCCCAGACAGCGGCGGTTTGGCGTACAATGACGCCGACGTGTGAGGAGGACCATCATGATTGACTCTATCCGGAAGATTCTGGGTGACAAAGAAGACCTGCTGGACTACCGATGCACGGGGATCGACAAGGACCAGCTTCACCTCCCGGGCCCTGACTTCGTGGACCGTGTGATGTCCATGACCGACAGGTCGCCCAACGTTTTGCGGAGCTTGCAGGGAATGTACGACCACGGTCGTGGGGCAGGCACCGGCTACATCTCCATTCTGCCGGTGGATCAAGGTATCGAGCACTCCGGGGCCGCATCGTTCGCGCCGAATCCGATCTACTTCGATCCGGAGAACATCGTCAAGCTGGCCATCGAGGGCGGCTGTAACGCGGTTGCCTCGACTCTGGGCGTGTTGGGCTCGGTGTCGCGAAAGTACGCCCACAAGATTCCGTTCATCGTCAAGATCAATCACAACGAGATGTTGGCCTACCCCAATCTCTCCGATCAGACCCTGTTCGCTTCAGTGGAACAGGCCTGGAACCTCGGCGCGGCGGGAATCGGAGCGACGATCTACTACGGTTCCCAGGATTGCCGGCGCCAGATCTTGGAGATCTCGGACGCCTTCCAGCAGGCCCACGAACTCGGCATGTTCACCGTGCTGTGGTGCTACCTTCGCAATCCCGCCTTCAAACACGAGGGCACGGACTATCACGCATCCGCCGATCTCACCGGGCAGGCCAACCACCTGGGGGTCACCATCGAGGCCGATATCGTCAAGCAGAAGCAGCCCACCAACAACGGTGGCTACACCGCCCTGGGCTTTGGCAAGACCCATCCGCTGGTGTACGAGAAACTGGTGCCGGATCACCCCATCGAGCTGACCCGCTGGCAGGTGGTGAACTGTTACATGGGACGAGTTGGCCTGATCAACTCGGGCGGCGCCTCGGGTGACAACGATCTCCAGCAGGCGGTGGCCACCGCGGTCATCAACAAGCGCGCCGGCGGCATGGGTATGATCTCTGGTCGCAAGGCCTTCCAGAAGCCCATGGCCGACGGCGTCCGGCTTCTCAATGCCATTCAGGACGTCTTTCGGTGTGAGGACGTGACGATCGCTTGACCGACACAGGCGTGAAAATGACTCGTTAGACGTCAAAACGAACGTTGCTCGTCGGTGGAGCTGTGCAGGCTGGAAGCCCGCACCACAATTCGGCACAGCCGATTCGAAGGGCGAACCAGCGGCGTGGATTTGTGGTGCGGCCATCCTGGCTGCACATCTCGACGCCTGCCGGCCGGTGGCCCGCACCGATATTCGTCGTAGCTATCCCGACCGAGGACGATTTTTGACATTCTCCATCGGGCCGTTACGGTAACCGGCGTCCCCTCGGACGAAGGGGTGGTTGACACGCCTTGATATCGATAGCCGAGATGCCCGCAGTCTGATTGGCGGTGAAGACGGTCGACCCGGACAGGATCGCGTCCGCCGGGAATCCGGCCAGCGGGAAGAAGCTCGACTGCACGAGCTCGTCCTCTCCGGTCAATTGGACCGTGAGCAGGCCCGATGGCGAGTGGGTGGTCACATAACCCGTTCTCCGTTGGGCCGCCATGCCGGTGACGCCGCAGGCATCGATGTCAAGGTTCGCCAATGGAGTGGGGAAGGAGGGGTCTGAGAGACTGAGCACCTTCAACCCCCCCTGGCCAAGAGCCACCCAGGCGAGATTGCCGTGAATCGAGATCCCAGAGATCGACCGGTGGGGATCGAGTTCGTAAGACCGCTGGTAGTCGGGCCATGGCCATTCACAGCGCGCGCACCCACCCCAGAAGTTGATCTTCGATGGTTCTGAGGCCGGATTGGCGGGATCGGAGACGTCCCACGTGGCAAGGGCGCACTGGCCCAACCAGTCGGACCAGTCGGCGTAGGCACGACCTCGATCCACCGCGATGACACTACCCTGCAGAGTGGACAACTCGACCGGTAAGGTGGGGTCAGAAATATCGAATATGGCCGTGGTCATGTATGGATTTCCGAAATACGAAGCGTAGAGATGGTGGCCAGAGACCACCGTCCGGAAGAACTGGTAACCGGTCTCCACCGCACCCACCTCCTCGGGCCGAGCAGGGTCCGTGAGGTCGTAGATCAGGAGCCCGTCGCCCCAGCTGGCCACAAAGGCGTAACCATCGGCCAAAGCCACATCCTGGGCGAAGGGCAGCGACAGCGTCGTTGGGGTGGGCAGATCGTTGCCGGTCGCCGCGAGGTCGACCACAGCCAGGCCCGAGCCGCCGCCAGCCACGGCGAGCAGGTCGTTTTCGAGGGCGAGGCCCAGGGCGAGTCCCGGGGTATCGAAGCTCCCCGCCACCCTGGGTTCGGTGGCGTCGACGGTATTCACCACCACCGGTCCGCCCTGGCTGTGGGTCAGGTAGGCGATGCTGGCGGCCACTGACAGGTCGTTTATCAACAGATCGCCTCGACCGGTTCCGATGGTCAGGATTCCCAGCCGAGTCGGGTCGTCAGGCGGCGAAACGTCGATCACCTCGAAACGGATGGTGGTCTCGGAAGGTGCGCTCAGCATGTAGGCAGCCCTCCCGAAAACCTCAACTCTGCGGGGCCGGGTCGCGTCGTAGAAACCGAGGTCCACGGGGGCTGCCGGGTCGGCAACGTCCACAAGCCGCAATGCGTCGTCCCGATCCTCTCCCCACTCCGCCAGGTAGAGAATGCCATCAACGGCGTCCACATCACGGATGTTCCCGGACAGGAAAGCGAGTTCGATGGGGTTGAGGGGGCTCGAGACGTCGAAGGCCCGGGCACCGGTGCCCAACTCGCTCACCCAGAGGGTCTCGCCGTCGAGGATCAACTCCTCCGGCCAGCCCGGGAGCGACACGGAGACCGCTCCGTCGGGAAACTGCGGATCCATCGCCAGCAGTTGACCCTGGGTGGGTTGCAGGGGATCCACGAGGCCGACGAAGATGAAATCGCCGGCGACGGCCACACTCCGGGCTGGCAGCGCAAACGACACGTGAGCACTCACCGCGGGGTAGGCAGGATCGCTCACGTCCACCACGAACAAGCCGCCCGGGCCTCCATCAAAGCTGCCGGCCGCGACGGTCACCTGGTTGCCCTCTGCGAAAATGTCACCGATCAGCATGCCGAGATCGATGGATCCCTCGACCCTGGGATTGGTGAGGTCCGACACGTCTCCGAAAACGAGCGCTGTTCCGCTCCCGAAGTAGGACTTGCCGTGTTTTGTGAAGACCGCGTCAGCCGGCCCGTAGGGCCATTCCGCCGTCAATCGGGCACAGTCCTGGGCGGTCGCAGGGGCGACCAGGAAGAGCAGGATCGCTGTTAGAAACAGCGCCAATCCTCTTGAGGGCTGGAGGTCGCTCATGTTTTGCTCCTTCTGCCTACAGTATTCGTCGTGACGACACGAAACGCAAGTGCTCCCTTGAATTCCGAATCCGAATTGAAAATGCCCCCGCTCGAATGAGCAGGGGCCTGGATTTTTCGAGACGGTCGAAGTAGCGCTGTCGCTACAGGACCGCGTAGATGGCGGACTTCTCGCCGGACCGGATCGCGGCGCCCTTGGCCGAAACCGTAGGCAGGGCCCGGTAGGCGAAGTTGATCGCCGTCTGGACCTTGTTGTGATAGAAGGCCGCCTCGGCGTTGTCCGCGAGGAAGGCCTTGTAGGCCTTCTTGTCATCGGTGCCGACCCCGGCCTCCACCAGAATTTCGGCGAGCTTGCCCTTGGCGATCTTCGCCTGGTCCATCAGGAGGTGTGCGCCGATGACCGTACCCACCATGTCGAGTAGCGGCACGGCGTTGAGAATCGTGACCAGCATGCCGTCCGGTCGCTTGGGCAGGTCCTTCGCGATGGACTCGATCTGCTTGAGAGCGGCGGCGAGCATCCACGCCGGCTCCATCAATTCGGGGTCTCCCTTGAGGGCGTTGAAGGTGCGCTCTGCCAGGCCTAGCAGCTCCTTGATGGCGTCGCCGTCGCGCAGCCGCATCTTGCGACCGACGAAATCGAGGGCCTGGATGCCGTTGGTGCCCTCATAGATGGTGGCGATCTGGGCGTCGCGCACGTACTGCTCGATCGGGAACTCCTTGGTGTAGCCGTAACCACCGTAGACCTGCATGCACCACAGGCCCACCTGGACGCCCCAGTCCGAAGCCCATGCCTTGCAGATCGGTGTCAGGACTTCGACGTAGGAGTGGTAGCGTTCGGCCTCTTCGCCCTCGCTGATAGAGGACAGATCCTCGTAGAGAGTCGTTTGGTAGAGCAGGGCACGCATGGCTTCGGTGTAACTCTTGGATTGGAGCAGAAGCCGACGGACGTCGGGGTGTTCGATGATCGGCACCTGCGGTGCGTCCGCTTGCCCCATTTTCTTCCAGTTGCGGCTTTGAAGACGTTCCTTGGCGTAACCCAGGGCAGCCTGGGTCGCGGCGCCGGCGGCGGCCTCACCCTGGAGACCCACTTCGATGCGCGCGCCGTTCATCATGAAGAACATCAGTTTCATGCCCTCTTCGAGCTCACCCAGGAGGTAGCCGCGACAGCCATCATTCTGGCCGAAGACCAGCGAGCAGGTGGGCGATCCATGGATGCCCATTTTCTCTTCGATGTTGTTGCAGTAGACATCGTTGGGCTCGCCGAGGGACCCGTCCTCGTTGACCCAGATTTTTGGAATGACAAACAACGACAGACCCCTGGTGCCGGGGCTCGCTTCGGGGGTTCTCGCCAGGACCAAGTGGACAATGTTCTCGGTCAGGTCGTGGTCTCCCGACGTGATGAAGATTTTCTCGCCGCTGATCAGGTAGGTGCCGTCGTCCTGCGGCACGGCCTTGGTCTTGGACGCGCCCACATCGGAGCCGGCCTGGGGCTCGGTGAGGCACATGGTGCCGGACCACTCGCCGGTCACCAGCTTGTCGAGGAAAAGGCCCCGCATGAGATCGGTTCCGGATCGATCGATCATCATCGCCGCGCCCCGGGTCAACATCATGGTGAGACACAGGGAGACGTTGGCCCCCGAGAAGAACTCGGTGCAGGCGGTGCCGATGACCTCGGGCACGCCCATGCCGCCCGCTTCGGGCCGGATGGCCATTGCGAGCCATCCACCCTCGCGGACGGTCTCGTAAACCGGCTTGAAGGCTGCCGGCATGGTCACCTGACCGTCGGACCACTGGGCCCCCACACGGTCACCCTCGACGTTCGACGGCGCCATCTGCTCCTTGGCGATCTTCAAGCCCTCGTCGAGCACCATTTCCAGGTTTTCCTTGTCCCAATCCGCGAACCGCGGCGCCTCGAGCAGCTTTTCCGTTGGCAACCACTCGAAGAGCTGGAACTTCACATCTCGCATGTCAACGTCGTACGACATGGGCGGCCTCCTTAGGGGAAATACAAGAGAGAAAATAGGCGATGAATGAACACTCATTCATTTTCGGTCCGCCGCGGCAAAAATGCAAGCGCTTTTTTGCCGAGCTGCGGCAAAATAAATTGAAAATGAAAAAACCCACCCGTGAAGGGTGGGCTTGGTGTTAATTCGGTCGTCCGTTTTTTCAGCGGCGTCCCCGGCTGTCTCCGCGACCTCTGCCGCCGCCAGGACGTCCGCCACGGCCCCTGTCACGGGAAGGCGGGGCGGCGCGCTCTGGGATTTCCTCACCGCGATCGCGGGCTTCTTGCTCCAGGATCACGCGTTTGGACAGCTTGATCCGATCGTTCCCATCGATGTCGATGATCCGAACCTGAATGGTGTCGCCCTCGTTGAGGACGTCCCGGATGTCGGGAATCCTCTCGAGGGAGATCTCTGAGATGTGAAGCAGACCGTCCTGGTTGGGGAGGATCTCCACAAACGCCCCGTAGGGTTCGATGCGCTTGACGACTCCTTCGAACTCCTCGCCGATCTTCGGCTGCCGGGTCAGTCCGTTGATGATCTCGATGGCCTTCTCAGCCGCAGCCATGTCGTTGGTGGCGATCTGAACCGTCCCGTCGTCCTCGACGTTGATGCGGGCTCCGGTGGTTTCCACGATGGATCTGATCATTTTGCCGCCGGGACCGATCACGTTTCGGATCTGGTCGACGTCGATCTTGATCTGGACGATCCTTGGTGCGTACTGTGAAATATCGGAGCGTGGCTCGGAGATCGCGGCCTGCATGGAGTCCAACAGTTGTTGGCGTGCCCGGTTGGCCTGATCGAGGGCCTGCTCCAGGATTTCTCGGCTCAGACCCGAGACCTTGATGTCCATCTGGAGGGCGGTGATCCCGTCGCGGGTGCCGGTCACCTTGAAGTCCATGTCGCCGTAGTGATCTTCCTGGCCGGCAATGTCGGTGAGCACTGCGTACCTGTCACCGTCGGAAACCAGACCCATGGCGATCCCGGCAACGGCTTTCTCCACCGGCACACCGGCGTCCATCATGGCCAACGAGCCGCCGCACACCGAAGCCATGGACGACGAGCCGTTGGACTCGAGGATGTCCGACACCAGTCGCAGGGTGTAGGGGAAGGTCTCGAGGTCCGGGTTGGCCGGCACCAGGCCGCGCTTGGCGAGGGCGCCATGGCCGATCTCGCGCCGGCCCGGTCCCCGGAGGAACTTGACCTCTCCGACCGAGAACGGGGGGAAGTTGTAGTGCAGCATGAAGTGTTCGCGTGACTCGCCCTCGATGGCCTCGATGATCTGTGAGTCCTCGGACGTGCCGAGAGTACAGGTCACCAGCGCCTGGGTTTCGCCACGGGTGAAGAGTGCGGAACCGTGGGCCCTGGGGAGCACTCCCACTTCACAGGTGACCGTGCGGATCTCGTCGAACGCCCGGCCATCCAGTCTCTTGCGCTCGCCGAGGATGGTCTCGCGGGTGATGGCCTTGACCATCGAGCGGAAGATGCTCTTGACCCATGGAGTCTGCTCTTCAGCCTCGTCCTCGGGTATGGCGTCGATGGCCTGTTGGCGGACCGCATCCACCGCGGCTCCCTGCTCGAACTTACCCTTGACGCCGAGTGCTTCTCGAACCTGCTGGCTCCAACGGCTCTCGATATCGGCGGCGAAATCGTCGGTCCAGGGGTTGGGGTCCGCTTCGAAGCCATCCTTGACCACGCCGAGTTCGGCGACGATCTCGAGCTGAAGGGCGATGATCTTCTTGATCTCTGTGTGGGCGAGCTCGAGGGCGTCGATCACGATCTGTTCGGAGACCTGGCTCGCGCCGCACTCCACCATGGCGATGGCGTCTTCGGTTCCGGAAACCACCAGGTCGAGATCACTCTCGGCCCTCTGTTCGTAGGTCGGAAACACGACGAAGTTGCCGTCGACCCGCCCGACGCGGACTCCGGCGATCGCCGACTCGAATGGGATGTTACCGGCGGCCATCAGTGCCATGGACGATCCGCAGATTCCGAGGACATCCGGGTCGTGGTCGTCATCGGCCGACAGCACCCAGGCGATGACCTGGGACTCGTTGTAGTACCCGGAGGGAAACAGGGGCCTGAGTCCGCGGTCGATCAGCCGGCAGGTGAGGATCTCCTTGCCGGTGGGGCGCCCCTCCCGTTTGAAGAAGCCGCCGGGGATTCGGCCGCTGGCATATGTGTTTTCACGGTAGTCCACGGTCAGGGGCAGAAAATCGAATCCGGGTCGCGGCTTGGATTCGGCGCATGCCGTGACCAGCACCATCGACTCGCCCATGCTCACGACGGTCGAGCCGTCCGCCTGTTTCGCGATCTTGCCGAGTTCGAATGACAGTTCTTTACCGTCGATCTCGACGGTCCGCTTGATGTATTTTTTCATGGTTGTCTCGTTTCTATCCGCGCAGTCCCAACTGCTCCACGAGTTTCCGGTAGCGGGCGATGTCTTTCGACTTGAGGTACTCCAGGAGACGACGGCGTCGTCCCACAAGCCTCAACAGACCGCGGCGGGAGTGATAGTCCTTCTTGAACGACTTGAAGTGCTCGGTCAGGTACTGGATTCGGCGCGTCAGCAGGGCGACCTGGACTTCCGGCGACCCGGTGTCGTTGGGATGGGTCCGGAAATCGTCGATGATCGATGCCTTTTGCGCGTCAAAGTGACTCATTTTTCCTCCACAATGGGGTCCTCCGGTGGCGAGGAGGCAGCGGTACGTTATCAGGAAGTTTCTTCTCTGGCAACAGTTGAACGAGGCTCGACGGGCGCTTTGGGTGCTTCGCTGGAGGTCTGAAGGACAACCTCCGGACGGAGCCCGATCGTGCGACCGCGGGCCAGGACGGACTGGACGTGGCCGACGCCGAGCAGGGCGCCCGTCGGGGCCCTGACTGCGACCTCGGAATCGACTTCGATGGGATCTCCGCCCGACCGGAATACAACAACCTCCTGGCCGTGAACGAATCGGTCGGCAGATCCTCGGTTGAGATCAATCGAGGGGAAGGGGAGCAAGGTTTTGTCGATAGGGATCCAGGTGGGACCGTCGATGATCTCGGAAGGGTCGGAGGTCGCTTCCAGAGCCTGTTGATCGATGGCCTGAGCGAGATCGAAGGGCCCGATAGACACGCGTCTCAGGTGATCGAGAAAGGCGCCACAGCCCATCTGGATACCGAGGTCGTGGGCCAGTGATCGGACGTAGAACCCGGTCGATGTGGTGACGCGAACCCCCAGCACATCCGGTTCTCGGTTTTCGAGTGATATCTGGTGAACCGTCACCTCTTTGGGACCGACGGCCAACGGCTGACCGTTACGCGCCAACTCGTAGAGCTTCTTGCCCGCCACCTTTTTGGCAGAGTAGGGAGGGGGGACCTGACTGATGGTGCCGGTGAAACGCTCTTCCAGGAGGTCCAGATCCCCACGGTCGAGTTCGGGCACATCCCCACGAGGGTCCATGATCTCGCCTTCCCGATCGTAGGTGGTCGTGGCGTGTCCGAACCGGATCTCACCCTCGTAGGTTTTGTGCCAATTCATCAGGTACCGTTGGAGACGGGCCGCTTGACCGACGCACAGCAGCAGCAGGCCCTCCGCCATTGGGTCGAGGGTGCCTGTGTGACCGATGCGTCGCTCCCGAAGGGCCTTGCGGGCGATGTCGACGATGTCGTGCGACGTGGGGCCGCTCCGCTTGTAAACCGGCAGCAGCCCGTGCCAACGTGATGGCCGGCGGCGGCTCATGACGACTCTCCAAGCGCATCGGAAAGGGCAGCTACGAGCGCGTCTCTCACCTCGGCGATGTTGCCCGTCACCGTGCAGCCCGCAGCGTTCTGGTGGCCCCCGCCTCCAAACAGGGTGGCAACCCGTTGGACGTCCACCTCGCCCTTCGATCGGAGGCTGACGCGAACGATCTCGGGTTCCCACTGCTTGAAGAAGGCGACCACCTTGACCTCTTGGATAGCTCGCGGGTGATTGACGATCTCCTCGGTGTCCTCCGGTTGGGCTCCACAGCGGAGAAACGCATCGGAATCGACTTCGAGGGTGGCAATGAGCCCCTCATGCTCGAAACGAAGCGTGCGCAGTGCCTCTCCCAGAAGCATGACGGCTGGTGCGCTCTTCCTGCCGTGGATCCACTGAGCGACGACAGTGGGCTGGGCTCCGGCTTCAATCATCTCTGCACCCGAACGGAGAGCCCGCCCGGTCGAATTCGAATACCTGAAGTCGCCCGTGTCGGTCGTGAGGGCGACGTAGGCATTGGTGGCGGCGGCCGGCGATGGGGTCAAACCGGCGGCCCCGAACATGCGCCAAACCATCTCCCCGACTGCGGGCGCCTCCTCGTCGACGAAATCCACCTCTCCAAATCGCGAGTTCGCGGGATGATGGTCGATGTTGAGGACCGGCAGCCGATCGAGGCCGTCAAATCCCGCGCGATCGAGGGTCGGACATTCCAGCGTCACCACCAGATCGAAGCCGTCGGGGAAGTCTGAGGGCAGGTCGGCCAAGACCTCCACCGACTCGACGCCGGGCAGATCGGCGAGGGTGGCCGGCGCCCGATCGCGGTTGACCACGAGGGTGTCCGTGCCAAGTCCTCTGGCCAGCTCCGAAAGTGCGAGTTCCGATCCCAGGGAATCTCCGTCAGGCCTGCGGTGACCGGTGACCAGAGCCCGGGTTGCCCGGCGAAGCCGATCAACCGCATCAGTCAGTTCGACGCGGTTCATGAATCACCCTCTGATCCGTCCTCGTCAACAGTGGACCCGTCAGCCTGAATTCGCTCGAACACTCGTTCCATCCGATCTCCGTACTCGTAGCTCGAATCCCGGAAGAACTCGAGGGTTGGAACCGAGCGCAAGCGCATCCGACGGCCGAGTTCGCGGCGCATGAAGGTCGCTGCAGCCTTGAAGCCGTCACCGGCCTGGCGTTCCCGTTCCTTCTCGCCGATGAGCGAATAATAAACCCGGGCCTTCGAGCGATCCGCCGACAGCCGAACCACCGAGACGGTGACGTCGGCCAGTCTTGGGTCGTTGACATCGAACCGGAGCAGATCCGACAGGACCGCCCGAAGCTCACCTTCGAGTCGCTGATTCCGCTCGAAATTCTGGCGATTCATCGTTCATGACCTTCCAACTGAATAATCTCCACTTCCCACGCCAGTATGTGTCCGCTCCAGGTCTCGTGGACCGTTCTTTCGACTCGCTGCAACCGAGCCTCCACGTCCACCGGGTCGGTGGAGAGTGCCCCGATGGCGAAGGTCGCCCGCTGGTGGAGATCCTGGCCATCCGCTTCCACCACAAGGACTTGATGACGGTTTCGAATGCGATCCACGAGCTTTCGGGTATGGCCACGTTTCTGTTTGAGGCTCCGTGCATCGGGTATGTGCACCGCGAGGGTGGCGACGCCGATATAGATGTTCTTCATGCGCGGACCAACTCTCGAATATTCAGGACTCTTCGGCCTGCTTCGGCGGCTCAACCCTCAATCCCCAACCCTGAATCCTCAATCCTACAGCTCGGGTGCCACCTCCACCAATTTGAAGGCTTCGATGACGTCTCCCACCTTGATGTCCTGGAACCGTTCCAGTCCGATTCCACAGTCGAACCCCTGTCGTACCTCGGCAGCATCGTCCTTGAACCGGCGCAGGGAGGAGAGCTGACCTTCGTACACCACCACGTGGTCCCGCACCAGGCGTGCCTTCGCACTTCGGGTGATGAGGCCGTCGATGACGTGGCTGCCCGCAATGGCGCCGATTTTTGGGACGCGGAAGATTTCTCTCACCTCCGCGTGGCCGAGTTCCTCTTCGCGATATGTCGGCTCGAGCAGTCCCACCATCGCCTTCCTCACGTCGTCGATGAGGTCGTAGATGACGGTGTAGAGCCTGATGTCCACCTGCTCGGCGTCGGCGAGATCCCGGGCGGTGCGCTCGGGGCGAATCGAAAAGCCGATGATGATGGCGTTCGATGCCGAGGCGAGCATGACGTCGTTGGTCGTAATCGCACCCACCGATCCGTGCAACACGTTGATCTTCACCTTCTCGGTGGACAGGGTGCTGACCGTTTCTCGGAGCACCTCGACGGACCCCTGGACGTCGGCCTTGATGACGACGTTGAGTTCCTTGATCTCGCTTTCGGCGATCTGGTCGAAGAGATTTTCCAGCGACACCTTGCGGGTGGCCACCAGGCCCTCTTCCCGCTCGCGTGCCGTCCGGAAGCTGGCAACCTCGAGGGCTTTCGCCTCGTTTTCGGTGCCCTGCAGGACATCTCCGGCCGAGGGCACATCGTCGAATCCCATGATTTCCACCGGGTCTGACGGACCGGCCGTGGTCACGCGTGTTCCCACATCGTCGGAAATGGCGCGGACCCGGCCCCATGTCGAGCCGCAGAAGAAATAATCTCCCACGTTCAGCGTTCCCTGCTGGATCACCACAGTGGCAACGATTCCTCGACCCTTTTCCTTGCGCGCTTCGAGCACGACGCCGCGGGCAGCGCCCTCCTCGACCGCCTTGAGATCCTTCATCTCGGCCACGAGGAGAATCATGTCGAGCACGTCCGAGACCCCTGCCCCCGTTTTTGCGGACACCTCTACGGACGGGACATCGCCGCCCCAGTCCTCGACCAGGACCTCTTGCTCGGCAAGCTGCTGCTTGATCCGGTCAGGATTGGCGTTGGCCTTGTCGATTTTGTTGACCGCCACAATCAGCGGCACGTTGGCAGCACGCGCGTGGTTGATGGCCTCCTCGGTCTGAGGCATCACCCCGTCATCGGCGGCCACCACAAGGACCACGATGTCTGTCACCTGCGCTCCGCGGGCCCGCATCTGAGTGAAGGCCTCGTGGCCGGGGGTGTCCACGAACACCACTGTTCGTCCGTCTTCCTTGGTGACCCTGGACGCTCCGACGTGCTGGGTGATCCCACCGGCTTCGTGCTCGGCAATACGGGTCGACCGCATGGCGTCAAGCAGCGAAGTCTTGCCGTGATCCACGTGCCCCATGACCGTCACCACCGGCGGCCTCGAAACCGCTGGGCCGGTGACCTCATCGCTCTCCTCGCGCTCGTACTCCAGCAGTTCCTCAGCGGTAGCCACCATGGCGTCGATCCCGAGGTCGGCACAGATCTCTTCCGCAAGCTCGTGGGGCAGGACCTGATTGGTCGTTACCATCACACCCTTTTGGATGAGCAGGCCGAGCAGGTCTTTCGCAGTGACGTTGAGTTTTTCGGCGAGCTCTCGAGTGGTCACCATTTCGGAGAGAATGATCGGACCCTCGGGTTTCTCGCCGTCCCTGAACTGAAGGGAACGGGACGGACTCGGCGGTGCGGGACGGGTGTCGTCACGTTGCGGGCGCCGGCGGCCCTTCTTCCCTGGGCGTCCTCCCGTCGGCCTCCGTGAGGGCCGTGAGGGAGCGCCACCCTCCTGCTGACCCTTGAGCTTCTGCTCCTCGAACCTGTTGAGAAGCTCCCTGATCTCCTGAGCGTCGGCCGCGGCTTTGGCCTTGCGGCCGGTGGTGGTCTTGCCCTCTTTGCGCCGTTGGAGAGCCTTCTTCTGAGCTTCGAGGCTCTCGCGAATCTCATCGGGAGAAAGCTGCCGGAGACTCTGCTCGAGGGGGGTCTTGGCGCGCACGGGCCGTATCCGCACCGGTGACTCCTCCTCCTCTTCAGCGGCTCGCCTTGCGGTCAGCTCTTCCTCGGTCACCTCGAACTCTGGTTTCTGCTCGCCCTCGTCCTCGGCGGTGACCTCGGCTTCGGCATCGACTTCCTCGGTGACCTCGGCTACTTCACCAACTGCCTCGACGGTCTCTTCCACATACTCTTCAGTAGCTGCTTCGACGGTCTCTTCCACCACCTCTTCGATTTCGGCGGCGATCTCCTGCTCGTCTTCTTCGACGAAGGCCGGAGCGTCGTCGTCGACCGTTGGCTCGGGTGCAAACTCGTGGATTTCCTTCTCGGTTTGGACAACTTGCCGGCGTCGTCGCCGGGCCATTCGGTCGCGGGCGGTGGTCGAGGTAGATTCCTCGTCAGGAGTCTCGGATCGGACGATGACCTCACGTGGCCGTCGCTGCAGCGTTTCTCCAGTGATGATCGAACGTACGGTGGACAGATCGAGGCCGTCCGTTTCGTTATTGACGTTGACACCGATCGAACGGAGCTTGAAGATCAGCTCCTTCGACGTGATGCCCATGGTATGGGCCAGGTCGACCACTCGAAGCTGCTGCATATTGGTCTACTCCTCCCCGACCGCAGATTCGACGGCCTCGGCGAGAGCGTCTTCGAGGGTCTTGCGGGTCATGTCCAGGAGCTTTCTGGCCGTGACCGGTCCAATGCCGGGAATTGTGGCCAGCTCCTCGGCGTCCTTCGACAGCACATCTTGGACGGTGTGAATCCCGTGCCCCTCGAGTCTCTCGCGGAGTCGCTCCGTGAGCATTTCGAGTTCTTCCAGCGGGATCAGTTGGTCGTAGTCGATCCTGTCGGTGGGTGATTCCAATTCTGGAATCTCATCTTCCTCGCTGACGCCCTCCATCTCCCGCAGCATGGATGCCAGCGCCGAGGCGAGTTCGTCCTTGACCGCCTCCTCGCTCTTGATCTCGATCCTGCAGTTGAGGAGTTTCGATGCCAGGCGGACATTCTGGCCGCGCTTGCCGATCGCCAGCGACAGCTGTTCGGTGCCGACGATCACGTCGAGGACAGTTTCGGTTGCTTCCTGTGTCATCTGTTCGCCGGTCTCGAGGAGAACGGGATTTCCCTCCTCGTCGAATACGGGCAATACGATGGGCTCTTCCCGGACCGCCACGCGGTTGATTTTGGCCGGAGCGAGCGCATTCTGGGCGAAGCTCACGAGATCGTTGTTCCACGGGATGATGTCGATTTTCTCACCCTTGAGTTCGCGTGTGATCGCCTGGACCCTGGAGCCCTTCAGACCGACGCAGGCGCCCACCGGATCGACGTCCCGGTCCTTCGAAAAGACGGCGACCTTCGCCCTCTCTCCTGGTTCGCGGACGCAAATTTTGATGACCACGGTGCCGTCGTAGATCTCCGGCACCTCCATCTCGAGAAGTTTTTCGAGCAGGGCCGGATCGGTGCGCGAGAGGACCACCTGGGGACGGCTTGCGTCCATGGTGACGTCCACCACCACTGACCGGATACGGTCGCCCTGGCTGTACCTTTCGTGGCGCACCTGGTGGTTGCGCGGCATGATTCCTTCGGTGTCGCCAAGCTCGATGATGATCGACCCTCGGTCGAGTCGTTTGACGATGCCGTTGATCATGTCGTGAACGCGGTCGGAGTAGTTGCGGTACACGACCGCCCGCTCGGCTTCCCGAACCCTCTGAAACAGCACCTGTCGTGCCGACTGGGCGGCGATCCTGCCGAGTTGGGAGGTATCGAGGGCGTCGAGCTTGATCGGGGTGCCGATCTCGGCGTTTGGGTCCATCTCGAGCGCTTCCTCGAGAGTGATCTCCGCCTCCGGGTCCTCGATTTCCTCCTCGGTCGCTAGCACGTCCCGAATCGACCAGCACAGGACGTCGCCGGTCTCCGGGTCGATCTCGGTGAGGACGTTGCGCTCCTTGTAGTGTTTGCGGGCCGCGCTCGAGATGGCCTCGGCGATCGCGTCGACCAACTTGTCGGGCTCGATGTCGCGCTCGGCGGCGACTTGACGAACCAGCGTGTTGATTTCGATCTTCATGGCCGGTTCTTCCCTTTCTTCATGACGTCTTTCCAATCCACTTCGAGTCGTGCCTCAAAAACCTGGTCGGAGGGGAGCGACAGTTGCTCACCGTCGGTGGATTTCACAATCACCGATTTCCCTTCGATGCCGATCAGCTCACCGACCACCATTCGGTGGGTTCGGTAGGTGGGTTCCATTCGAATTTTCACGCGTCTGCCTGCAAACCGATCGTAGTCATCGCGGGCGTAGAGCTTCCGATCGAGCCCGGGTGAAGACACCTCGAGGGTGTACTTGTGGCTGATGGGATCTTCCACATCGAGGATGGCCGACGCCTGCCGTGATACCGAGGCACACTGGTCCAACGTGACCCCTTCGGGCCCGTCGACGACGAGGCGGAGGATGGCGGTTGCACCGCTGCCCACCAGCTCGGTGGATAGCAGGGACAGGCCCTCGTCGGCCACCAGCTCTCCGATCTCTTTTTCCAGTGTCGCATCCAGTTTCATCACTACCTCTCGCGCCATCAAAAAAAGTGGGCCAAGGGCCCACCTTCTTTCGAAAGCAGCAGCGCTTGTTATAACACACGGCGGGCCGTCGTGGCAAGGGCAAAAAGCAGTGAAGCAAGGCAAATTCGGAATTCGGAATTCGGAATTCGGAACTCGGGATTGGGACGGGCATTTCGGTCCCCGCGGTACAATCCGCCCATGGGTTGGATCGTTGCAGAAATCGAGGCGCGCGGTGGTTTGATCAGCTTCCGCGATTTCATGGAGATGGCGCTGTACCACCGGGACCGCGGCTACTACAGTTCGCCGCGTCCACGGTACGGCCGGGAAGGTGATTACCTCACCGCCCCTACCGCCTCCGACTGGTACGGACGGGTCCTGGCCGGCTGGATCCAGCGCTTGTCACGTGGACTCGGTCCCATCACCTGGGTTGATGTCGCTTCCGGAGACGGCGCCCTGATGGCCCGCCTGGGCAAGGAGCTGGCCCGGTTCGAGGCACGCGCCGTGGGATCCATGATCTCGGTGGAACAATCGGTTGCGATGCGGACCGTACAACGGGATCGATTCCAGTCGGATGGGCTCTCCGTGGAGGTGGTTGGCAGCATCGAGCAGATTCCCATTTCGTCGGCCCCCACAGCCATTCACGCATCGGAGTTCTTCGATGCGGTTCCGGTCCACCGACTGGTGCTGGACGACGACGGTCTGCAAGAGCTGTGGGTCGAGTCCACACCAACCGGGCTATCGTGGGCCAAGAAACCCGCGAACGAGGAGCTCCAGGGGTATTTCGATTCGCGTGGTGTGGAGCTGGTGGCCGGACAGTTCGTCGAGGTCAACCTGGAGGCTGAACGACTCCACTGCGAGCTGCTTGATCGAGCAGGAGACAACGGGCTGGCCCTGGTGCTTGATTACGGCTATCCATCCGACCGGCTCTACGACCCCCGCGGGCGCAAAGCGGGGACCCTGGTGGCCTATCGGGAGCACCGCCTCGAGAACGACGTGCTGAGGGACCCTGGGAGTCAGGACCTGACCGCCCATGTCAACTGGGATGATCTTCGTCGGGCGGGCCGATCACGTGACTGGTGTGAAATCGGCCTTTGGCCGCTCGCCGAGTTTCTGATCCGGGCGGGGTTGGAAGAGGCCATGGAGCGCGAGGGCATGGGTCCTGAAGCCGAGCTGAACGCCGCCACCGTCACCCAGCGGCAGGAAATCAAAAGACTGCTCGATCCGGACGGAATGGGCTCTGATCTCAAGGTGCTTGTTCAGGCACGCGGGGAGCTGGCCACGATCGCCGAGGAGTCCCTGGCCCTCCCCGCCGCCCACCCACCCACCGAATTGAAAATGAAAAATGAAAAATGAAAAAACCGAGAACGGGGTGCGCCGGTTCACGGTTTCCTATGCCTCGGAAACGGGCTGTGTTTTTTGCAGATGCCGGCCTACTTTTCGGTGTCATCCCGAACGAGGCCCGAAGGGCCGAGGAGGGATCTGGTCAATCTCGAGGGCCGACTGACGCGCAGGGGATCGAATTGTGTTGAATCGGGAATTCGTCTCTTCTCAATACTCGTGTCTCAGATCTCACGCCTCATTTGAATCGAGTGAATGCGACTGTCGACGTGAGATATGAGACGCGAGTATTGAGTGATCACTTCAACCGGCTGAACATTGCAGCGGTAGGGTTCAATTTTCAATCTTCGACATGTATCCGTAGCGAATCGAGCAACGCCTGAACCTCGGAAACCGCATCGGCGATGGGAACCATGCGTTTTTCGCCATCGCGGCGAAGAACGACTTCCACCTGACCTTCGGCGATTCCTCGTTTCCCGACCACGACCCGCACAGGGAAGCCAATCAGGTCTGCGTCGTTGAACTTGACCCCCGGCCTCTCACTGCGGTCGTCGAAGAGGACGTCCAAGCCGGATTCAGAAAACTCCGAGTAGATGTGCTCGGCCGCGTCGACCACGTCCGGCTGGTCCGAGTTGAGCAGTACGAGGATCACCTCGAAGGGAGCCAGAGGCAGCGGCCACACGATGCCCCGATCGTCGTGATTCTGTTCGATGGCTGCCGCAGCTGTACGGCCGACACCGAGTCCGTAGCACCCCATGATCATCGGGTGCTCGCGACCTTCGTCGTCGAGGAAGTTGCATTTCATGGCTTCGGAGTACTTGGTGCCCAGCTTGAAGATGTGCCCGACCTCGATTCCCCGTTTCTCGACCAGCACCTCGGCGCAGTGGGGACACGGATCGCCGGCGCGGGCCAGCCGGACGTCGGCCACGGTGGTGGCCTTGAAGTCACGGCCGGGGACCACTCCAACCAGGTGGGTGTCGTCGCTGTTTGCCCCCGTGGCCGCCGTTGCCAGGGCCATCACCGTCGGATCGGCGACCAGCTGAACGCCAGTGAGCCCCACCGGTCCCGAAAAGCCCTGAGGTCCACCGGTGACCTGCTCGATCTGCTCTTCGGATGCGAGCTCCAGAGTCTGACAATCCAACAGGTTCTTGAGCTTGATTTCGTTGACTTCGACGTCTCCACGAATCAAGACCGCAACGAACCTCTCGTCACACTCGAAGATCAGGGTTTTGATCAGGTGGGCCGGATCCACTCCCAGGAACTCGGCCACTTCGTCCACTGATCTCATGTCTGGAGTTGCCACCTGCTGCGGCTCGTCCGATGGATCCAGGGGCCATGGAGGAGCTTCTGGGAGGTCGCCGGTGACGGCCTTCTCGACGTTCGCGCCGTAACCGCAGCCGGGACAGGAGATCACCGAGTCCTCTCCGGTATCGGCCAGGACCATGAACTCGTGCGATTCCGAACCACCGATATTACCGGTGTCGGCTTCCACCTGGGTGAAGGAGAGTCCGCAACGGGTGAAGACTCGTCGGTAGGCTTTCTCCATCGCCCGGTACGCCTTGTCCAGGTCCTCCGCGCCGACGTGGAAGGAGTAGGCGTCCTTCATGATGA
Organism: uncultured Holophagae bacterium; assembly: GCA_963801995.1. Taxonomy (GTDB): domain Bacteria; phylum Acidobacteriota; class Thermoanaerobaculia; order Thermoanaerobaculales; family Sulfomarinibacteraceae; genus FEB-10. The sequence continues at coordinate 49,886 of CAWDGW010000003.1, forward strand.
ACTCTCGCCCGCGCATCAGCCCAAAGCGCGGCCGAATTTCGTCCCGGAACTTGACCTGGATCTGATAGAGGTTGACCGGCAGCTGTCGGTAGGAGGTCACGGACCTTCGGACGATGTCGGTGACCACCTCCTCGTGGGTTGGGCCAAAGCAGAATTCTCTTTCGTGCCTGTCATTGATCCGCAGCAGCTCCGGTCCATACTCGAACCACCGCTTGGATTCCTGCCAGAGTTCGGCGGGCTGCACCGCCGGCATGACGATCTCAGAAGAACCGGCCCGGTTCATCTCCTCGCGGATGATGCGCTCGAGCTTGCCGATGACCCGCCATCCCAGGGGCAAGTAGTTGTAGATACCCGCGGCCACCTTCGAGATGAGACCAGCCCGCATCATGAGGCGGTGAGAGATCACCTCTGCGTCGGACGGATCCTGGCGCAGCGTGTGGATGAATGTCCGACTCCATCGCATGATTCAACTCCTTCTGGAACGCAGAATTGACCCGCTGTGTGAGACGCAGCAGTGTGCGAAAGGGAACCCTCGGGATTGGGGGCTTATCGGGTCGAGTGGACGCCGCTAGAGGAGCGCGTCCAGCTTGGCCGCGAGGCTCCTCTTGTCCACCATGCCGACGATTCGGTCGGCGATCTCACCGTTCTTGACGAGCAGGAGGGTCGGAATGGCCTGAATACCGAGCTGAGTCGCGATCTGCTTGTTTTGGTCGACGTCCATCTTGGCGATCACGGCACGGCCGTCGTACTCAGCCGCGATCTCTTCGACGATCGGAGCAACCGCGCGGCACGGGCCGCACCACACCGCCCAGAAATCCACCAGGGCCGGCTTGTCTGCCGCCATGATCACGTCTTGAAAATTGCCATCCGTCACTTCGAGCGTTTTCCCTGCCATCTTTCGAGCCTCCGATTGTGGCGCCCGGACGTGCCGGGCGGGCACATAGTACTACAGAGTCGGCGCGACGGTTTTGTTGTTTTTTGGCGGAGGCAGTTGGCCACCGCTCACCCGAATTCGAAAGCCCGTCTCCGATCGGGATCACGGGAGTCGACGTGGAGTGAGGATGGGCCGCAGAAAAACGCAGACGAGCCGCAGACGGACGCAGCCGCACAATTTGTTTTTTATTGGACGCAGATTACGCAGAGTCCGCAGATCCACCACCCGCACTGAATGTGGAAAGAAAAATGAAAAAACCGGAGCCGTGGTGCTCCTGTTCACGGTTTCCTATGCCTTGGAAACGGGCTGTGTTTTTTGCAGATGCTGGCCTACTTTTCGGTGTCATCCCGAACGAGGCCCGAAGGGCCGAGGAGGGATCTGGTCAATCTCGAGGATCGCCCAACTTGCATCGGATCGAATTGCGTTCATCTGCGCAATTTGCGTCCAATTCTGTTTTGGGTGGCAGGGGTTATTGACCGCGGACCGGTTCGGGAACGGGAACGGGATCGGGAACGGAGACGGGCAGGGGATTGAGGGGTGGTTGAGGGAATCTGCGTTTTTTTGCGGCCGATTTTCGTCTTCGATTACACATCTAGATCGGCGAGAATCGTTCGAGCGGCCCGGTCCCCGTAGGCAATCGCGTAATTCATCCCCCGGTCCTCGGGGTAGATCTGCGCCATGCAGCACAGGTACAGCCCCTGGGCAGAGGTCCGCATGGAAGGCAGTTGGTCGCGGTAGCCGACCGTCACCACCGGCTGGGCGTACTCCGCCCGAAAGTGATGACTGTCGAGGATCCACGAGGGATCGAACGCCGGGTTGATTCGGGCAAGGGCCGGGAGGTATTGCTCCAGCACCTTGGACTTCGGGCTGCTGTACAGAGGGTGATCGGGGAAAAGGTAGTTGGACACGTACAGGATGTGTCGTCCGCCGTAGCGTTCCCGCGGAATGTAGTTCGTGTGCTCTATCAGCCCGCCGAAGGGCATTTCGGGATCGGCGATGTTGAGCCAGTAGTACGGGCTGAGCGAACGGTCCATTTCGAGCACTGTGCAGATCGCCCCGGTGGCCTCGAGGCCCTCCAGGGTTGACCTTTCGGTGGGGTCGAGCAAATGGCCGGCAACCTCCAGATGGTCGGGCACCGGAGTGGCAACGAGAACGCGATCGACGTCGTGCGAGCCGCCTCGGGTCACGATCTCAAACCCGTCGTCGGTCCTCTGCACCCGGCGCACCGGGTCGCTGAGGTGGAACTCTCCTCCCTGAGCGAGGATTTTCTCCTCGAGAGCCTGGACCAGTCTGGCGAAGGACCCGTTCATATAGCCGAGGCGCTCGCCCAAACCAGACTTTGACCGCGATCCGCCGCGCAAGCGCATTTTCCCCCACAGCCACACCATGGCCACCTGTTCGGCGCTGCGGGCAAATTTCTGGTGGAAGAGTGGTCCCCAGACGGTGTTCCAGACGTTCTGTCCCTCGTACTTTCGAACCCAGTTGGCCGCGGTCACCTTTTCGAATGGACAGTAGTCGGCGCGCCGTTGCAGGTAGAGGGTGGCCAAAACGAAGCGGACCTTGTCAACCCACCCCAGCGGCCGGAATTTGAGCAGCGACATTGGCGTGCCGAAGTCCCACAATCGCCCCTCGGTCCAGATGCCCATTCTGGAAGGAAGCCACTCGATGAAACCTCCGACGCCGAGCTCTTCGGCGAGTCCCACGCACGCCTCGTCGGAGGTGAAGAGGTGGTGATAGAAGGCCTCGAGGGGTTCTCCCTCGACTTCCAGGATTCGGGCCAAACCCCCGGGCCGGGGGTAGCGCTCGAAAAGGAAAACCCTATATCCTTGCTCTCCGAGCCGAAGGGCTGCGGTCAGACCTGCCAGACCGGCGCCCACGACTGCGATCTTGCTCATGACACAACGCTATCGGAGTTCCGTCATCCCGTCAAAACGGTCCGCGCCCTTTTACGCGGCCTATTTCGGCGTGCTCGGGGTTGTGCTGCCGTTTCTCGGGCCCTTCCTGGAAGACCGTGGCCTGGCGGCGGTGGGTATCGGATTGATCACTGCGCTGTTTTCGTTGGCCAAGATCATCTACACCCCCGTGGTTGGTGCCCTCGTGGACCGAGGATTCTGGATCAGGGGGTTGTTGTCGGCCCACATGGTGCTGGCAATGGCAATGGCTCTGGCCCTTGGTTGGCTGCACGGCCCGTGGGCGCTCGGTTGTGCGTTTTTCGTGATCGGCCTCGGGTATGGCACCGTATTGCCGCTGATCGAGGCGGCGATCCTGGAACGGCTGCCGAGCGGCGGCTACGGGATCCTGCGAATGTGGGGGTCCATTGGCTTCGTGGTTGCCTCGGCGGCTGCGGCGGCGATGACGTCCCGATTCGGATTGGCGGCATTCCCGGCGCTGCTGCTCGTGGGCCTTGGTCTCCTCGCTCTCACCTGTTTGCCCTTCGAGCGATCGGCTCGTCCGGATCGAACTCAGACCAGCGGCGTCATACCGCTGCCGGTCTGGGGGTTGCTCGGCCTGCTGACCTTCAACCAGATTTCGCACGGGCCGTACTACGCGTTCTTTTCGGTACATCTCCAGGATGCCGGGGTCGGGACCGTCGCCATCAGCGCCTTGTGGTCCCTCGGTGTGGTGGCGGAACTGGGCGCATTTTTCGCCGGCAGCTTTCTCGAAACCAAGCTGGGTCTTGGCAGGCTGCTTGGTCTCGCGCTGCTGCTGTCACCGCTGCGTTGGCTGGTTCTGGCGGTCCCTCCAACCACCGTCACCTTGGTGGTTGGTCAGCTGGGCCATGCCGTGACCTTCGCCCTGGTCCACCTGGCCGGGGTACAGCTTGTTCAGGCCAGTGTCCCGAACGGTGCGATCCGCCGCGCCCAATCCCTTTACTCAGGCCTCTGCTTCGGACTCGGGATCGTTGTGGGCACGGCCCTGGCCGGCCCGCTCTATGCCGTTTCGGGAGCGCGGGGTTCCTTCCTCGCTGCCGCGGTTTTGTCGCTCGCCATCTTTTTGGCGTGGCTCCCACTGTCGCGTCGGCTGGCTGGAAGTCAATAGTCAAGAGTCAAAAGTCTAAAGTCCAAAGTCTAAAGTCCAAAGTCCTAAAAACTCGAAAAGCGAGGGAGGGCGGAGGGGCGGGCCGCTTTTCGAGAAATCCAGCTCAGCTGATTCGTTGCGCCTAGAAGATGACGTAATTGACGTAGAACTGCTCGATCGATGTCTCATCCTCGGCGAGCTCTGCCGCCATCTCCGGCGTCAGGCGGAATGTTCCGGCCGCTTTACCAGAGGTCTGGATCATCTGCAGTTCTACCGCCGCCGGTGCGATCTCCGGCTGGAGTCTGTAAATCACAGCGTAGGCGTCGGTGACGATCTCGAGGGCCTCGAAGACCTCGCGTTGGTTGTCGGTCACCGTCTGGACAAAGAAGTGGGTGGGTCGTGTTCCGGCGCTGGTCCTGTAGATCAAGAGGTTTCGGTCGTCGAACACCTTGCGGAAGGCCTGGTCGACCCGTTCGTCATGGTAGGCCTCGGTCTGGAGCTTGATTCCGGGCGTCGGGGTCGGAGTGGGGACAAAGGTGGCGCCGAGATCCGGATCGCGGTTGCCCGCGTCGATGGTGGCGAACTGTCCCAACGACCGCTTCGGTGTGGGGGTCGGAATCGGGGATCCGGACAACGACAATTCCTCGATCAGGAGGGCGTCTCCGAAACCCTGCTGGTTGTAGCGCTGGGTTTCGACCACATCCACCAGATCGATCGGATAGCTGGCAACGGTGCCGGTGACCAGGGTGAGGATCGCGTTCGGACCCTCAACCCTCATCTCCTGCGAACACGCGATCTTGCTGCCGTTTTTGAGAATGACCACGTAGCCGGACGCCGACGACAAGGTGGCGACAGCGAGAATGATCAGGGTGGAAACACAAACCACAAGACTGCGCATGGCGAGTCCTCCGAGTTGTTCGTTATCGTCAATTATTGCACAGTTTCGGCCCGAAGCTATGGCCACGCTAAAAAACGGTCTCCCTGCGAGGCACACCGTTGGTCGGTTCCATCCGCGCGGTCGACAGAACGCTGAGCAACTCACTTCGAGATCTGGTTCCGGTCTTTCGATAGAGCCGCTTGAGGTGGTCGCGCACCGTGTGCTCGCTGATCGCGAGACGACTCGCCATATCGGCGGTTCCCGATCCGCCCAGCAACAGCCCGATCACCTCCTGCTCGCGGGGGCTGATTCGGTGGCGTGCGCAGAATGCGTCGAGAAAGAGCGATGGGAGCCCCGGCAGAGACTGCAGCATGACCAGGATTCCAACCCGGTCGGCCTGGGAATTGAGATCGACCCGAATGATTTCGCAGACGAGCACCGAGCTATCCGAAAGAACCAGAGTGGTGGTCCACGGCAGCTGGGTCACGCGACCGTCGAGGACCTTTTCCACCATTGACCAGACCCGCATGAACATGGGTTGCGGCCGCTGGCCCGACGACTCCACCTCGAGCTCGTCCTCGGTCTGCCTGGACAGCAGCCGGTCGGCCGGTGGATTGGCATACACGATGTCACCGTTGCCGTCGAACAGGAAGATCGCGTTCGAGGTCTCCTCGAGCGCGCCCTGGAGCAGGGACACCTGCTCTGAGAAAAGACGGCAGCGCAACAGCTGCTGCAGCGAAAAGGAAATCATGGTTGGCAGATTGTCATCCACCCTGTCCACACCCCCCAGATGGAGCAACGTGTTGAAATCTCTGAGCTCCAGGGGGATCGTGTGGAATGCTCCGTCCCGTTGACCGCTGAGGTAGCGCCGGGTCTCACCGTTTGCCAGTTCGGCCTCCAACTCCACCCACGAGGCTCCGGTCAGCTCCGCCGTCAGCTTCAACAAGCGTTGAATGTCCGGGTCGTCTGGCTCCGGACAGCGGGGGTGAACGAGAATCGACGCCATCTCAACCCTCGATTGTACATGTTGGGTGGCTGATTCGGTAGCTCTTTCGGCCGGTCAAGCCCTTGACCTGCAAGACTCTGTAACCTAGACTCCGTCTCCTATGCTTGAGACGTTACAGGAACGTCTTGCACGGGTCACGAAGACGCTCCGAGGCGAGGGTCACCTCACCGAGTTCCACGTGGACACCGCTCTCAAGGAGATCCGTCTGGCTCTCCTCGAGGCGGACGTGAGCGTCGAAGTTGTGGGTGGATTCATCGAACGGGTCCGCGAACGAGCGTTGGGCAAAGAGGTCCTGAATTCGGTGACCCCGGCCCAGATGGTGACCAAGATCGTCCACGACGAGCTTGTCAGCCTGCTGGGAGGCACCACTGCCGAGCTGGATTTCAAAGGCCGGCCCGCGGTGATCATGCTGGTTGGCCTCCAGGGATCGGGTAAGACCACAACTGCCGCGAAACTGGCGCGCTGGATCAAATCGTCAAAGGGCCTCTTCCCGCTGCTCGTGCCCGCCGATACATCGCGCCCAGCGGCGCGGGAACAGCTGTTGATCCTTGGCGAACAGGCGTCGATTCCGACGGTCGATACCCGCGATATGGATCAACCGGAGGAGATCGCCAAACGCGCGCTGCGTGAGGCGGCGATCAAGGGCTACCAGGTGCTGCTCTTCGACACGGCCGGTCGGCTGCACGTGGATGCCGATCTTATGGACGAGATCGGCCGCCTCAAAGACATCCTCAATCCCAAGCACATCCTGTTCGTCGCCGACGCCATGACCGGCCAGGACGCGGTGCGGTCGGCTCGGGCCTTTCACGAACAGCTGGGCATTACGGGCGTGGTGCTGACCAAGCTCGACGGGGATGCGCGAGGCGGCGCGGCCCTGTCGGTTCGCGAAGTGGTCGGCAGGCCGATCGTCTTTGCCGGTGTGGGGGAGCGCCTCGAGAACCTCGAGCAGTTCCACCCGGACCGGATGGCCGGTCGGATTCTCGGAATGGGCGACGTTGCCTCCCTGGTGGAGAAGGCCCAGGATGCGGTCGACGAGAAGAAGGCCAGGCGGCTCGAAGCCAAACTCAGAAAAAACAAATTCGACCTCGAAGACCTGCGGGATCAGCTTCACAGCCTCAAGAAGATGGGGCCGCTGCACCAGGTGTTGGAGATGGTGCCCGGGATGAGCAACATGATGCCCACCGGTGGTGCCACCGACGCCCAGGAAGACCAGTTGAAGCGCATGGAAGCGTGTATCGGCTCGATGACGCCAAAGGAGCGTCGACACCCGCAGATTCTCAATGGATCACGCAAACGGCGCATCGCCCGAGGATCCGGGACCAGCGTCGAGGAGATCAACCGACTCTTGCGTCAGTACGGCCAAATGCGTAAGCTGATGAAACGTCTGGGCAAGGCCGACGCCCGGACGTTGAAGCGACAGCTCGGAATTCGATAATCAATGAACGGCAATGACCACGGAGGATGACCTAAATGTTGATGATCAGACTGCGGAGGGGTGGCGCAAAAAAGAACCCGATCTACCGGGTGGTGGTGTCGGATTCGCGCAAGACGCCGTCCGCCGACTACCTCGAACAGGTGGGGTTCTACAATCCCCATACCGAACCACCGGAGATCCGCATCGACCTGGAAAAGGTCGAGAAGTGGCGCGGCCAGGGGGCGGGCGTCTCCGAAACCGTCGAGACCCTGATCCGTAAAGCGCAGAGTCAGCAACAGGCGTGACCGCGAGCGGCGAAAGGAGCTCCCTGTGAGTGCGATGAAGGATCTACTTGAAGAGATCGCGAGAGCCCTGGTCGACAACCCAGAGGACGTTCACGTGACCGAGGTTGAAGGGGAGCAGACGACGGTGTTGGAACTCAGGGTCAGGAATGATGACCTGGGTAAGGTGATTGGGCGCCAAGGGAGGACGGCGAGGGCCATCCGGACCTTGTTGGCGGCCGCCGGCATGAAGATCCACAAGCGGTTCGTGCTCGAAATCCTCGAGTAGTCCGGCGGTGACCGCCCCTGAGTGGCTCATCGTCGGGCGGGTGGGGAAGCCGCACGGAGTCCACGGCGACGTTTTGGTGGACATCATCACCGATTTTCCAGAACGACTTCAGGACGGGGTCGAATTTGGTCTGGGTGAAGAAGACGGGCCGAGCGAGACCCACCGTGTATTCCGGATCAGATATCACAAGCGACGTTGGCTGCTTTCGGTGGTGGGCGTTCGCGACCGCAGCGTCGTGGAGTCGTGGAGTGGCCGTTACCTTTTCCTTCCCGAACAGAGCCTGGATGAGCTGCCCGAGGGCTATTACTACGAACATCATCTGGTGGGGCTGGCCGTGATCTCAGTTGCAGGAGAGCCGCTGGGGACAGTTACCGGCATCGACCCCGAAAGTCCCCAGACCCTCCTGCTGGTGCGGCGTGATCGCCGTGAATTCCTGGTTCCCTACGTCCCTGAGATTGTCCGAGAGGTCGACCTGGACGGTGGCAGGATCGTGGTCGATCCGCCGCGCGGCCTGCTCGACGACGACTCGGTGGTCGCCCAATAACCGACAGATGCATTTCGATATCGTCACCATCTTCCCCGAATTCTTCGAGGCCTTTCGGACCACAGGTCTTCTCGGCAAGGCGGTCGAGGGCGGCACTGTGGGGATCGACGTCCACGACCTTCGCCAGTGGGCGGAAAATAGGTGGCGGCAGGTGGACGACGAGCCATATGGTGGGGGAGCCGGGATGGTGCTGCAGGCACCGCCCGTGCTGGCCGCGGTGCGGGCCCTTTCCGGCAGAACCCCTGATCCGCCGAAGGTCATCCTGTTGACTCCGAGGGGTCGGGTTCTCGATCAACAGGCGGCGAGAGAGTTGGTTGCGGAGGATCACCTCGTCATTCTGTGTGGCCGGTACGAGGGGTTTGACGAGCGGATCGCGGAGATCCTCGCGCCGGACGAAATTTCCGTCGGGGACTTCATTCTCGGCGGCGGCGAGGTCGCGGCCATGGTGTTGATCGAGGCCGTTTCGCGGTTGGTTGACGGGGTGGTGGGTGATCCGGATTCGGTGGCCGAGGACTCGTTCTCGGAAGGCCTGCTGGATCATCCTTGTTATACCCGTCCGCCGGAGGTCGAGGGGCGAGAGGTGCCCGAGGTGCTTCGGTCCGGCAATCACGAGGCAATCCGGCGGTGGCGGTTGGAACAGGCCGCAGAGGCCACCGTAACCCGACGCCCGGAGCTGGTAAAACACAACTGGGAAAGTTATTCGGAGGAGGTCCGAAGGCTGATCGAGCGCCTCAGGGAGGCGCCGGACAAAGGCTGAGCGGCAACCACCCCGGGGGTTTGGAAAGAAAGAGATGATGACCAGGAAATCGATCGCGCTCATCGCGCTCATGCTGTCCATAGGGGCCGCCGTGGCCGGTGCCCAGGGGATGCGCCCCGAACCCGTTTTCGGGGTCCGGTTACTGTCCGACCGAGAACCGCTGGTGGCTGGTGACCCGGCCAGGCTGGCGGTGGTGTTGTCGGTCGATAACGGCTGGCATGTCAATTCGGACGATCCCGGAGACGAGTTCTCGATGGAGACCACCCTGGAGTGGGTGCTGCCCGAGGGGTTTGTTATCAGGTCCACGCGGTTCCCCGACGGCGAGAAACTCAGCTTCGAGTTCTCGGACGTGCCCATTGAGGTTTGGCAGGGTGAGGTGTCGATTCTGGCTGACCTTGTTGTGCCCCAGTCGGCCGCAGGCGACGCGGTGCTGGCGGTCAAGCTGACAGCCCAGGCCTGCAACGACATACAGTGCCTCCCACCGACCACGGTCAAAGCGGCCACGACGGCGGCGGTGGCGGCACCAGGCTCATCCTGGCGCGCCGCCAACCCGGAGGCATTCGCCGGTGCCATCGAAGAGGATTCTGAATCTACCGGTGGAGGTTCCTCGGTTTTTGCCGATAAATCCTTGCCGTGGCTCATTCTGACGGTATTCCTCGCCGGCCTTGCCCTCAACTTGACGCCGTGCGTATACCCGCTGATTCCGATTACGGTCGGGTTCTTCGCCCAGCAGGCCAAGGAGCGGCCGGGCGGGACCTTCGGCCTGGCGGTGGTCTACGTGCTCGGCATGTCCATCACCTACTCGGCGTTGGGCGTCACCGCGGCCTTGACCGGCAAGCTCTTTGGAACGGCTCTTCAGAACCCGATCGTGATTGGGGCGCTCGTCGCGGTGCTGCTGGCACTTGCAGCCTCGATGTTCGGACTCTGGGAGCTCCGCGTGCCGGGATGGGCCATGCGCGCCTCGGGCGGCCGCACCGGCTACCTCGGCGCTGCGCTCATGGGTCTGGTGGTCGGCTTCGTCGCAGCCCCATGTATCGGGCCCTTCGTTCTCGGTCTGCTGACCTACGTGGGTCAGAAGGGGAGCCCCCTGCTCGGATTCGTGCTCTTCTTCACCCTGGCCATGGGGCTCGGGGTGCCCTATCTGTTGCTCGGCACCTTCACCGGAGCGATGAACAAGCTGCCGGCTTCCGGCATGTGGATGGTGGGGATCCGAAAGGTCTTTGGCGTTCTGTTGATCGCGCTGGCTGCCTATTTCGCGCGGCCGTTCTTGCCGGGTCACGCCGCCGACTGGTTGATGGGGCTTGTTCTCGTCTTGGGCGGGCTGTTCATCCTCGTGGTGGATCGAACCGGTCACGAGCAGCCCACCATCGACCGCATGATGCGGCTGGTTTCGGTGGGCATGGTGGTGGCCGGGTTGCTGTACCTGCCGCTTGGTAGATCAGCACCGGGGGAGCACCTCGAGTGGCAGGACTTCGATGCCGCTGCAGCCGCCGCGGCCATCGACTCGGGTCAGCCCGTGATCATCGACTTCTATGCCGACTGGTGCGCTCCCTGTCGGGAGCTCGACGAGTTGACCTTCGCCGATCCGAGGGTGGCCGAGGTTCTCTCGGGCTACGCCCGATTCAAGGTGGACCAGACCAGGTCCAGCGCGGAGGGTGATGCCGCAGCCACGGAATACGAGGTCATGGGCATGCCCACGGTGATCGTCTTTCAAGACGGCGAAGAGCAATTCCGAATCACTGGATTCGAGCCGCCCGAGCAGTTCTTGAAACGTCTTCAGTAGGCGCGGCGAGTTAGGGGTTTTCCGAATTCCGAATTCCGAATTCCGAATTCCGAATTCCGATTCTTGCCCCTACGCTCCCTCGATGACGTCACCGCCGGTGATGACCCGCACCTCGCCGTCGAGGTCAAGCCGGAGGAACCCTTCGTCGGTGAGCCCCGCAAAAAGGCCGGACATCTCCTCGCCCGAAGCCAGCCTCACCTTGAGTGGGTCGCCATCGCGGTGGATCAGGCCTTTGCGCCACAACACCAGGGCCGGTGCGGGGTCGTCGAGAGACTCGACCAACCGCCGAACGAAGCCCACCACGAGGTCGACGGCGAGATCCAATGGGGTTTGGATGCCCAGGATCTCATCCAGCGAGGTGGCTGGTTGGATGGCATCTTCGGGGAGCGGTGGGATGGGCCGCAGGTTGACGCCCAGGCCCACGGTGACCAGCGTGGGCTGCGCTCTGCGGGCGTGGATCAGCAGACCGGCCAGCTTTCGCCCGTCAACCAAAATGTCGTTCGGCCATTTGATCCCGGCATTGCGGACCTCGATCCCAAGGAGACCCGAAATGGCTGCTGCGGCTGACAGCATGGGGAGGTAGGAGACCACGCTGTCCGAGAGGCAGGCAGCGACCCAGTTCAGGTAGAGACCTCCAGAAGGGGAAACCCACTGCCGTCCACCGCGTCCGATTCCGGTGCTCTGTGCGGTCGCGAGAATCAGGTTGGGGCGGAGAACCAGGTCTTCCGAGTCAACCTGTTCCATCAGGCGGATGGCCGCGGCGTGGGTAGAATCCACCGACTCGAACCACACGACGTTGTCCACGAACTGATCCAGCCTGCGGATGAGGTCGGCTGCGAAATGGCCCGATTCAGCCCGCACCATGTGCCAAGCATCTCCTGCGGACTCGGACCGTCTCCACCTGTGGTCAGTTTTCGGTTTCGAACTCGGCTTCGAGCTGTCGAATCCGCTCGCGGACCGTGACCTCTGCGATGTCCGGAATCACCTCCCACGCGATCTGCTCGACCCGGTCGTTGGACAGCTCGATCATCTTGCGAGCGATCCGCTCCACGTCTTCGTCCGACAGCGTCAAACCGTCAGCCGGCGTGGGTGGTTCGGCGGTCTCCTCGTCCTCTGCCTGGACCGGCTGTTCGGAATCCGTGTCGTCCTCTGGAACGCTCGGAACCGGCGCCGTGTCGGCATCGGTGAGGAACACGGGTCCCGGGTCCGATTCGAAAGCCTCCTCGGCGGACTTGACTTCGAAATCCGGTTCGGGGCTGGGGTCCTGCAGCGTGCTGTCCAGCGCCGGGCCGGTCCCTTCGAAAAGATCTTCATCAACCCCGTCGAAGGTGTCGGCGAATGGACCGTCCAGGTCGGGCTGAGAAGCCTCCGCTTCCGGCGGCTCTTCTGCGGTGCCGAACGGGTCCGCCCCCACCGCCTGAGTTTCCGGTGCTTGGGGCTCGAAGGATGACGCGTCCGTGGAGAACGCGTCGGCGAAATCCTCGTCGCCGGTGGTCGCCAGGTCGTCGTCGGGTCCGCTTTCAGTGAATCCCTCCCCGGGTTCCTGAGCCAAATCCACGCTGCCGGATGTGGTGTCCACCGACAGTCCTTCCACGGTCTGGGCTGCGGCTTCCATTTCGGCGAAACCGCTGGTGGTGAAGTCGATGCCGTCCTCGGACTCCGCCTCACCTCCCTGGTCCGCTTCTTCGAGCTGGTCGGAAGGGGTGAGCCGGGTCCCGAAATCGACGGCGGGTGCCGAGGGATCCTCGTCCTGAGATGCGTCACCGAAGCCGAAGCTCTCTGGCTGCGAGTCGTCGTGCGCGGGCTCGGCACCGGCGGGACTGAGCAGCTTCTCCACCGCATCCACCAGACGTTTCGCCTCGAAGGGCTTGGTGATGATCTCGGAGCAGCCGGCTGCGACGGCACGGTCGCGGTCGAAGGGCTCGAAGGTCCCCGACAGCAGGATCACCGGGATGTGAAGCGTCGCCGGGTTCGACTTGATCTGCTGGCACACGTCGTAGCCCTCGAGGCCCGGCATGATGATGTCGCAGATCACGAGCTCGGGTTGTACGTCTTCGAGCTTTTCGAGCAGCTCGTCGCCGCTCGACAACGACACCACGTTGTATTGGGTGTCGGCAAACGTCAGCTCGACGACCTTTTGGATGGTCAGACTGTCATCGGCGAGTAGGATCGTCTTTGTCATGTGGTCTCCCAGACCGCCACCCGGTCCGGTTGGACACTCAGAGTCGGTCGACGCGCCCCAACCAGCCGAGAGGAATGGCACCGTTGATTATAGCGGGTGATGACCGACCCGCAACGATCTCCATGCTTCGAGCCGACCGCTGTGGAGAGCTTCCAAGTTGGAGGCCATCTCTGTGGCCGCCTCAGAGACGGGATCGGTCACCGGAGTGACGACGCCACGCACGGCGAGTTCCTCCACCGTGAGGTCTCGTCCTTGGAGCAGGGCGCGAGTGGCCAAGGGTCGGCCCAGGGCGGATGGGACATCCACCGTTCCTCCCCAGCCGGTGACGAGCCCGCGCCGGACGCCCGGGTGATTGAAGGATGCAGATGGTCCGGCCGCGATGAGGTCGCATCCAAGAACGAGGTCGAATCCACCACCCGAACACGAACCGTGGACCGCGGCGATGGTCGGCGAGGGGTGGCTGCGGAGTTGGTCGATCGCCTTTCGGCCGCGGGTCGCGTAGGCGACGCAGGACCTTTCATCCAGGTCCGCGATCTCGGCCAGGTGGGCACCTGCGAGGAAGATCGTAGGGTGCGAAGATTCGACAATGACCGGGGTCTGGTGGGACCGGTTTGCGAGTCGTTTGAGGTGTCCAACCAGCTCATCGAGCACGATCACTGCCAACACCGGCGAGCAAAATATGAGCCGTGCCCAGCGGGCCTCTTCGATCAGTTTGATCATCCCGTTACCCAACCGTGGAACGCAGGAAGTCGAGGGCCTTGAGGGGCCGTTCGGCAACCGCGCGAATACTTCGATCGAGCCACCGCACCGCGGATCGAGGGGGTGGTTCGGCGATCTGGTCCACTGATTTTGAACGGCACGAGAGCAGGAAAGTCAGGTCGGCCTCGTCGAGGCCGCTCTCATTCATTGGTGGCAAAAGCCCGCCAAGCAGAAGGCTCCAGAACTGCAAATATGCCACCACCGTGGCTGGGTCGGAACCGCCCAACAGAGCGTTGAGGGCGGCGATTCCCAAGCGAAAGCGGCGCGGCGCCGGTTCTCCCTGCGGGCAAAAGGTGGTCAGCAGCTCCGCGGCCACGGCTGCCGACGTGGAGCGTTCGAGGTCGACGGCCAGCGGGTATGACGAGGTCTTGAGATCCACCTGGCGAATGGTGGCCATCTCGGCGTGAGGGCCTTGAAAGGCGACCATGCGGACGAGCGACAGGATCTGGGTCGCCCCGGCGCTGGGGTGCTTGCCGCCGCGAGCTCCTCGAAACACTCCCCGCACAACACCCACCGACGGCGTCAGCAATGACAGGATCAGGTCCCGGTCCCGGTAGGGGAGGCTGTCGATCACCAGCGCGTCGTCTTGGATCAAACTCACCCCGTCATGGTAATTCGGAATTCGGAATTCGGAATTCGGAAACCATCGTGGGGCGAAATCGCGTATGTTGGCCGCTGGGTGGGTGAGGAGGTGAGGAGGTGAGGAGGTGAGGAGGTGAGGAGGTGAGGAGGTGAGGAAGGTGAGAAGGTGAGAAGGTGAGGAGGTGAGGAGGTGAGAAGGTGAGAAGGTGAGAAGGTGAGAAGGTGAGAAGGTGAGAAGGTGAGGAGGTGAGGAGGTGAGAAGGTGAGAAGGTGAGAAGGTGAGAGGTCCCCCTCCCACCCGGTTGGCAGGCAGCAGTTTGCCGTTAGCCGTTTGCCTATCCCCCTCCCATTCCTGAGCCCTGGGCCTTGGGCCGGGCGCCGTGCCCGTCTCCGTGCCCGCGTCCGAATCGAAAATCGAAAATCAGCCCTCGCCGCCGGGTGTCATTCCGAACGAAGCCCGAAGGGCTGAGGAGGAATCTGGTCAATCTCGACGTTCGCCCGTCTCGGAAGGGACCGAATTGTGTCCATTGTCGTACCCTGTCGAACTCACATTAAGGGTACCGAATCAACTGCTGTCTCCATCCGGGTCGGTTTTCCGAATTCCGAATTCCGAATTCTGCCAACTCAGCGACGGCAGCAGCCCACAGCCGTGGCCATGGGGGTCGTCGCGAGGGAGGGGGCTGGCCTACGGCTGTCTGCTGGTGGCGGTGAGTCGCGTTGGAGCAGCCTACGGCTGCGACAACGTAAACTGCCAACGGCAAACGGATCAGCTACGCGTTCGGATCGTAATCGGGGAAATGCTCCACAGTGACGTCCAGATGCTCGGTGAGCTCCTTGAGCTCGCGAGTCAGGGCACGGCCGATCACCAGCCGCTGAACCTGGTTGGTCCCTTCGTAGATCTGGGTGATCTTGGCGTCGCGCATGTACTTCTCGATGGGGTAGTCCTTGCAGAAGCCGTAGCCGCCGAAGAGTTGGACGGCATCTGTGGTGACCTTCATTGCAGTGTCGGTGGCGAAGACCTTGCCCATGGCTGCGATCTTGTTGATGTTCTTGACGCCTGCATCGATCGCTCGTGCCGAGGTGTAAACCAGCTGACGGGCGGCCTCGATCTGGGTTGCCATATCGGCGAGCATGAACTGGATCGCCTGGTGCGACATAACGGTCTGGCCGAACTGACGGCGTTCGGAGGTGTAACGCAGCGCCCATTCGAAAGCACCTTGGGCCAGGCCGAGGGCCTGGGCCGCCACCCCGGGCCGCGCCCGGTCGAGGGTCATCATGGCGTTCCTGAATCCGCTGTTCTCCTTGCCGCCGAGCAGCTGTGAAGCCGCCACCCGGCAGTCGGAAAACTCCAATTCGTTCACCGGTACCGTGCGAATTCCCATGGTGTCTTCGCGCTTGCCGACGGTGAATCCCGGGGTGTCCTTCTCGACGATGAACGGCGAGATCCCCCGCATCCCCTTGTTGGGGTCGGTGAGGGCGTAAATGGTGAAGACCGAGGCGACGCCGCCGTTGGTATTCCACTTTTTGAAGCCGTTGATGACGTACTCGTCGCCGTCCTTGATGGCCTCCGTGCGGAGGCTTCCCGCATCGGAGCCGGAGGCCTTCTCGGACAGGCCGAAAGCGATCAGAGAATCACCCTTGGCGATGCCGGGAAGGTACTTCTCCTTCTGCTCTTCGGTGCCACCGAGGATGATCGGGAACGAGCCCAGGGCGTTGACCGCGTACGCCACACCGACTCCACCGCAGGCGCGGGAGAGCTGCTCCACGATGAGGCAGAGATCGAGCACACCGGTGCCGCCGCCGCCGTACTCTTCAGGAATCCAGCATCCGGTCAGATCGTAGGACTTGAGAGCCTCCAGGATGTCCCAGCCGTACTCACCGGTGCGGTCGAGTTCGGCGGCGAGGGGGCGAACGTACTTCTCGGCGACCTCACGGGCCCGGTCCTGGTAATCGAGGTTGGTTTTGCTGAGCAGTTCGCGCATGGTGTCCTCCTGTATCGTTGAGCAGCGATCATTCTACACGGATTCGAATCGACGAATCGGCCGCAGAAAAACGCAGATGAAAACTGCGTTTGGGCAGCCGACTCCTTCGCCGAGATGTGCAGCCAAGATGGCTGCACCACAAATCTGCCCCGCTGATTCGCCGTTCCTCTCGGCTCTGCCAAATTGTGGTGCGGCCGTCCCGCCTGCGTTCTCCTACGAAGTTCTGCATTCTGCAGCGGCCCAGGTCGAGTTGGCTGGGCGAATTTGTGGTGCGGGCTTCCAGCCTGCACATCTCAACGGCCGAGTCACGCTGCCGGGACGGCTGCAACAACGTAGACTACGGCCAACTGCCAACTGCCAACTGCCAACTGCCTACGCGTCAGTCGATGGCGGCTCGGATGGCGGTGGCCAAATCAGGCATGCGGAACTCGTAGCCCAACTCCTCCAGCGCAGCGGGCCGCATCCGGGTGCTGGCCAGCAATAGCGCGTCGGCCATCTCACCCAGCGCCAGACGAGCCGCGAATGCCGGCAATGGCATGAAGCTCGGCCGGTTGAGCACCTTTCCCAGCGTCCGGGCGAACTCCCGGCACGTCACCTCTTGAGGTGAAGCGACGTTCAGCGGACCACTGACCCGAGGGTGTTCGATGGCGAACCGGATCACGCCGATGACGTCCTCCATGGCGATCCACGACCACCACTGGTTCCCCGAACCGATCGGTCCGCCGGCACCGAACTTGAACGGCGGCAGCATCCGATCCAGAGCGCCACCTCTGCCGACAATCATGCCGAGTCTGAGCAGTACCACCCGCGTTTCGTCGGAGGCTGCGCCACTGGCCTCTGCCTCCCACTGCCCGCACAGATCCGAGAGGAATCCGCTGCCGGGAGGTGAGTTCTCCTCGAGGATCTCGTCGCCTCGGTCGCCGTAGTAGCCCGAAGCCGAGGCGTTGATCAGCACCGGAGGCCGCGGCTCCGCCATGGCGATGGCGTTCGCCAAGGTGCGGGTGGACTGCAGCCGGCTCGATCTCAGCTCTTCTTTGATGGCCGACGTCCACCGGGAGTCTCCGATATTGCGGCCATTCAGATTGATCACGGCGTCGGCACCGGCCAGCACGGCGGGATCCAGACTGCCCTCGCCGGGATCCCAGTGCGCGGCGTCGCGCTCCGCAGAAGCCTCTTGACTGCGGACGAGCCGCACGACCTTGTAGCCCTGAGCCACGAGGTCAGCACTGAGCCATCGCCCCACCAAGCCGCTCGCTCCCGAAATGACGATTTTCTTCATCAAGAGGGGAAACGGGGCGCAGCGTCAGTTTCTTCCCAAGAGTCGAGGTGGCTCGCCGCCAAATCCGCCAGGGCTTCTACGTGGTCCGGTCGTTCGTTGAGCGCTGCGATGTACCGAAAACCACGTCCGCCGGCGCCTTCATAGACTTTTCGATTGGTGACGGCGATCTCCTCCACGGTCTCCAGGCAATCGGCGGCAAACCCAGGACACACCACATCGACCCCGGCTGCCCCGGCCGAGCCCAGCCGAGCCAGGGTTTCGTCGGTGGCTGGACCGAGCCACTCCTCGCGGCCGATTTTCGACTGGTAGCACAGATGCCAGTCGGACGGCTGCAGACCGAGTCGCGCCGCCGTCGCCTCGGCCGTGGCACGGCATTGGTCCGGGTAGGGATCACCCGCCTGGACGTACCGCGTGGGCAGTCCGTGGAAGGACATGACCAGCGGGGCCGAACGTGGATCATCACCCCGGGCCTCGTCGATCGAGGCGGCCAGCGCAGCGATATACCCGGGATCTTCGGCATAGCCCTCGATGATCCGCGTCTGCGGAGGGTTCGGTTGGCCGCGAACAGCGGTGTCAACCGCGACGGCGGTGGTGCCCACGGTGGTCCTCGAGAACTGGGGAAACAGCGGCAGGACGAGCACCCGAGAACACCCCAACGACTGCAGCTGCGAGAGGCCATGGCCGAGAGAAGGATTCCCGTAACGCATGGCCGCCACGACCGGGGTTTTCCGCCTCCGCCGATCTTCGAGAGCCCGCTCCAGCGCGGCCGCCTGTCGGCGAGTCGTGACCAGCAGGGGCGAACCGCCATCGGTCCAGATCGACCGATAGAGCCGGGCCGATCGGGGGGCGCGAAGGGGCAGGATGACCAGGTTGAGGATCAGCAGCCACCGCAGCCGCGGCGCGTCGACCACCATCGGGTCGGAGAGAAACTGCCGGAGGTACCTGCGAACAGCCCTGGTGGTGGGTGCCTCCGGCGAGCCGACGTTGGTCAGCAGAATGCCGACGCAGGGATCGGCAGCTACCGCCAGCGGAACCGCTCCCACACAATCCCGACCACCCATCCCACCGCCATGAACCCGAAGATCGCCCCGGTGTGCCAGACCAGCACATGACGGAGGTCGGACATGGGGCAAAGCAGGTGGGTGATGGCGTCGCCGGTGATGGCGGCACCCACGCCTCCCAGGAGGCCGGCGACCGGCGCTCGCACGGGGAGTGCTCGAAACACGAGCCACAGGGTGACGATGAAGGTGGGCAGCACCAGAGCGGTGTCATGGGTCAGACAGCCAACGCTCTTGGCGAACCAGTCCGAGCCAAAGGGCATGCCGGGACTGTGCATCCATGTGGCGATACCCACCAGGATCTGGATCGTCAAACCGGTGGCAATCGCCGTTCGGACCATTCCGGTGGGCGGGGCGGAGCCCGGAACCGCCTCGCGCAGGGCCAGTCCCACGATCAAAACACCCACCAGCAGTTCCAGGAATGTGCAGCCCCATCCGAGCCACACCGGCAACATGTCCATGTCGGATCGCAGCTGCATTTTGAGCCCGAACAGGGTCACCGCCAGCACGGCTGTCGCCACCACGGCCACAACGAGAGCGCGCTGCCACGCCGGGTGGAGTGGGTGCACGGGCTGGAGATCGCCCTCGACCCGCTCTCGGAGCGCAACCGGCATGAGGTCGGTATTCACGTGGGGATCCCCTTTTCGTCGATCTTCTTGCGAAGCGCCTTCAGGGCTCGATGGGCCCGGACCTTGGCGGTGCCGGTTGACAGCCCGAGGATCGAGCCGATCTCGTTGAAACTCATGCCCAGCATGTGGTGAAGGATAAGGACCTCCTGCCCGGAACGGGGCAGCTCGGCCAGCAGCCGAAAGACCGTGGCCCGATCGCCGAACTGCTCCATGTCGGGCAGCACCGGAACCTCGGGCAGGTCCTCCGCCGGGAGGTACTCCTTCCGCCTGCGGGTGGACCTCAGGTGCATCAGGGCGACGTGCCGGCTGATGGCGTAAACCCACGGCCGCACCGGTCGCGGCGGCGTGTAGGTCTGGCGGGCTCGATGGATCTGAAGAAAGGTGTCCTGGAGCAGGTCCTCGGCTGTGGTGTTGTTGCGAACAAAGGTCCAAAGGTAGCGAACCAGCGGCTTCGACAGCGCGGCATAGAGCGCGGAAAAATTATCCATGCTTCCGTTCTGGTAGCCGACCATCAGCTCGATGAGCCGTTTCTCCTCGGCTGCTCGGTCGGTTGCCATACGCTGCTATGCCCCTCGTTACAGTTTCGTTACTGTTTCGGGATTGGTCGAGCCACGGGGCATTATAGCGGGGTCCGGAATTCGGAATTCGGAATTCGGAAAACCGATGCTGGCCTACTTTTCGGTGTCATCCCGAACGAGGCCCGGAGGGCCGAGGAGGGATCCCTCGTCGCGCTCCGCGCTTCTCGGGACAAGCCTGGTCAATCTCGACGATCGCCCGACTCGCACGCGATTGAATTGTGTTCCAACGGCGGGCGCCTACCGCCGAGTCATCTCCGACCTTCCTTTTCTCCCATAAGAAAAGAAGAGAGATGCGGAATATCCCGCACAACACCAAATGGGGAAACCACCGACGGCCTGTCTTCGACACTACGACCGAGGTCGGTTTTCCGAATTCCGAATTCCGAATTCCGAATTCAAGCGTGCGGTTAGGATGTGTGGATGGCGGAGACGGTCCCTCGGCTGCTGGCGTGGTTCGAGCGCAGTGCGCGGTCGCTGCCGTGGCGGTCGGAGCCCAGGGATCCCTATCGAGTGCTGGTCTCGGAGCTGATGCTCCAACAGACCCAGGTGGACCGGGTCGTCCCCAGGTTCGATGAGTTCATCGCGCGATTCCCGAACCTCGAATCGCTGGCCCGAGCGTCCCAGGACGAGGTGCTCGGGTCGTGGTCCGGCCTGGGCTACTACCGGCGGGCACGGATGCTCCACCGGCTGGCCGTGCAAGTGGAGGCCGACTCCGGTGGGTTACCGTCGTCCTCCGCAGAGTTGCAGGAGCTGCCCGGAGTCGGCCCGTACACCGCGGCTGCCGTGGCCTCGTTGGCATTTGGCGAGGCGGTGCCGGTGTTGGACGGCAACGTCATGAGGGTGGCGTCCCGCGTATTGGCCTTCGGGGGGGATCCCCGCAGCGCAGAGGGCCGATCCAGGCTCATGCCGTGGCTCTCGCGCCTGGTGGCGGTCGGTCCGCCGGGCCAGGTCAACGAGGCTCTGATGGAGCTGGGGGCAACGATCTGTGTGCCGTCGAACCCGGACTGCGAATCCTGTCCGCTGTCCACCCGGTGCGAAGCCCGCAGCGAAGGACGGCCAGAAGCGTACCCCCAACCTCGGAAGGGGAGGCCGACGATTCGGTTGCAGTGGGTGGCGGCCTGCTGCCTCGACCATCGGGGTCACTGGCTGGTGCGGAGGGTGGTTGACGGCCCCATCCTGCGCGGGCTGTGGTTGCCTCCAATCGCCGTGTTGACTGCTGGCGCCGACCCCGTCGAGGCGGCACGGTCAGTGGTCTCCGGGCTGCCTGCGCGCCCCCCCGACCTGTTGCCGGAGGTGGAGCACTCCATCACCCACCGCAGGATCCAGGTCGTTCCGGTTCGGTGGAAGGTCTCTCGGGAAAGAAAAACCGCCGATGGTGACCGGTGGGTCAGACCCGGATCGGACGATATCCCGACCTCGTCGTTGTTCCATAAACTAATCATTACAAGTGACTTACATGACGACGTTTAGAATGAATGACCATTCAGTTGCTCTGATATACTGGCCGTCGTGAGCCTGTCTTTTCTCTGTTAGGAGGAGGTCCGATGCCCCACGCCACCGCTGGAACGTTTCTGGCTATCCCTGGAGTCGTCTGGTTCTGGATCCTGACCATCATCGGCGTCGGCGCCGTGGTGTTTTCACTCAGCCGGCGATTCCAAGCGTTGAAGCTGGGCCGTGCCGACAACCGATTCGACCGGATCGGCGAGCGGATCAAGCACGTGCTGATCTACGCCTTCGGCCAGAAGAAGATGTTCGACGACCCCTTCGCGGGCCTCTACCACCTGCTGATCTTCTATGGCTTCCTTGCGGTCAGTATCCGCACCGTGACCATGGTCCTGGAGGGGTCTGTTGGCCGGCTGGGAGCTGCCGCTTCTCCACACCCCGATCGGACACGCCTACCTCTTCTCCAAGGACATCTTCGAGCTGCTGGTGCTGGTGGGTCTCGCCTTCGCCCTGTGGCGGCGGGGAGTACAACCCAAGGATCGCCTGATTCAGTCATCGGGGGCGTGGATCGTCATCGGCCTGATCGCCATTTTGATGATCACCGACCTGGCGTCGGAAGGGGCGCGGATCGCTGCCGGCGCCCTCGACGGATCGTACCTGCCGGTGTCCACTTTGGTGGGCGGACTGCTCGCCGGCCGCTCGCCGGGTGTCCTGCAGGGGATCTACTCCTCCATGTGGTGGCTCCACCTCATCACCCTCTATGCATTCGCCAACGAGCTGCCCTACTCCAAGCACTTCCACGTCTACACCTCGATATTCAACGTCTTCTTCGCCAAGCTCGACCCCCCGGGCAAGCTGGAGACCATGGACCTGGAGAACGTGGACGAGAACACCACCTTCGGCATCTCCACCATCACCGATTTCAGCTGGAAGCAGATGCTGGACATGTACACCTGCACCGAGTGCGGCCGGTGCCGCGAGTTCTGCCCCACGACCATGACTCACAAGCCGCTGCAGCCGGTGCTCTACCTGAAGAGCGTTCGCGACCAGCTCTACTCGGAACAAAAGGGACTGCTCGCCGACCCGGGTGAGAGTGGCAGCGCCTCCGAGGTGGAGTTGGTGCCCGCGGTGGTGGATCCCGACGTCATCTGGGCCTGTACCACCTGTCGCTGGTGCGAACGTGCCTGCCCGCTCGACATTACCTACGTGGACAAGCTGGTGGAACAGCGGAGGAATCTCGTCCTCGAAAAGGCCGAGTTCCCCGAGGAGGCTCAGCCGGCCTTCCGCGGCTACGAGGTCAACGGCAACCCGTGGCAGCTGCCGGCCGAGGAGCGGGGCGATTGGGCCAAGGGGCTCGACGTTCCGCTGGCGGCCGAGGCGGGCGGGGATTTCGAGTACCTGTTCTTCGTCGGCTCGCCGGGCAGCTACGACGACCACGGCAAAAAGGTCTCGCAGTCACTGGCCCGGATCCTCAAGGCGGCGGGCGTCAAGATCGCGATCCTCGGCCCGGAGGAGCTGTCATCCGGAGACGCTGCCCGGCGGATGGGCAACGAGTACCTCTTCCAGATGCTGGCGATGCAGAACGTGGAGACCATGAACGGCTACGGGGTCAAGAAGATCGTCACCAACTGCCCGCACGCCTTCAACACCCTGAAGAACGAGTACCCCGACTTCGGCGGTCAGTACGAGGTGGTGCACGGCACCCAGCTGGTGGCGGAGCTGGTGCGCAAGGGTCGAATCAAGCTCACCGAGTCGGTGGACCTCGACCTGGCCTACCACGACCCCTGCTACCTGGGTCGGACCAACGGCGAGTTTGGCGACCCCCGATTCCTGCTCAAGGCGATCCCCGGAGTGAACGTTCGCGAGGCCGAACTCTCCCATGAAAAGGCCATGTGCTGCGGCGCCGGCGGCGGCCGCATGTGGCTCGAGGAAAGTCTCGGCGAGCGGATCAACCAGACCCGGTTCGCCCAACTCGAGGCCTCCGGCACCACCAATGTGGGCGTGGCCTGTCCCTACTGCTGGTCCATGCTCTCCGACGCCCAGCAGGAGCTGGGGCACGAGCAGGCGAAGACCTGGGACGTCATCGAGTTGGTTGCGAGGGCCCTGCCGGCGAGTTGAAAGTTCAAAGTTGAAGGTCGAAAAGTGTCTCTGAGGCCAGGTCAGCTGAGCCCGATTGTGGTGCGGGCTTCCAGCCTGCACAGCTCCAGCGTCGAGATGTGCAGCCAAGATGGCCGCACCACAACTCATGCTTCGATTCAGGTCACCGAAACATGGGTGGGTTGGACCTTTAAACCTTTAACCTTTAACCTTTAAACCTTTAAACCCAAAGGCGCAGCCAAGATGGCCGCACCACAAATCCGCCTCGCCGATTCCGTTTCCCGGCTAGCTGAGCCAAATTGTGGTGCGGGCTTCCAGCCTGCACGGCTCCAGCGTCGAGATGTGCAGCCAAGATGGCCGCACCACAAATCCGCCTCGCCGATTCCGTTTTCCAGCTGGCTGAGCCAAATTGTGGTGCGGGCTTCCAGCCTGCACAGCTCGAGGCCGGACGAGGAACCAACACAATTCGATCCGTTTCGCGTTGGGCGCTCGTCGAGATTGACCAGATTCCTCGGTCGGCCGATGGCCTCCCTCGGAATGACACAGGAAGCCTCCGCCAGCGAGAAATAACTTTCACCTCTCACCTTCTCACCTCCTCACCCCTACGAATGGGTGGGTGGGCGGATTTTCAATTTTCAATTTTCGATTTTCAATTCAACTCAGCCGAGACGGCCGCACCACAATTTGGTTCTGCAAAACCTGTGGGTGACGGTTTCCCGAATTCCCGAATTATGTTGCTACTGCCCGAGATTCAGGTCGACGCGATTCTCGGGTCCCTCCCAGACGCTCACAGAGAGCAGGCGGGCGTCGAGGTCGGAGATGGTTGGCGTAAGCCAGCTTGCCAATACATCGGCGAGGCGTTCTGCCGACGGGGTGGGGGAGCCGATCTCGGGGTGGGCGTTGAGGTCGGTGCCGTCGAGGGGCTTCACAGCCGCGGCCAGGGCAGCGTGCACGGCGTGGAAATCCACCGCATAGCCCTCGGCGTTGAGGTGATCGGTTCCCACCCGGATCGCCACTTGAAACTGGTGGCTGTGGGACTCTTCGGCCTCGCCCAGGTAGCTGGTCAGGGCGTGGCGGGCCTCGAAGGAGGCTTGGGAGTGAATCACCCAGCGGCTCATTTCGATCCTCCGGCAGGGTTTGGGGTGGTGTTCTCGGCGATCTTGTCGGGCTTCGGTTTGGGTCGGAGAACCAGGCGCTCTCGGGTGGTCCGGATGAGGCGGATTCGATCCTCGTCGAGCCCCAGAGCGGCCAGCAGAGCCTTGACCGACACGACGGGTTGATCGTTCTGTCGCTGGTTGAGCTCCACCCGGAGCTGGCCGTCGGGCTGCCGCTCCCAGGCGGTGACGCCGGCGCGGATTTCGTCCGGCAGATGGTCCGGCGTTCCCGGCCAGGGTTCGCCCTCGGACGGGGCGATTCGATACCGGGCGGCCGCCACCATTTTGCCGAGGGACGGGGCGCCCGGCACGAGGTCCTGTGCTTCGAGAACTTCCATGCCGTCAGGCAGCAGGTGGTTGATGGCGGCAACGTGGGCCGGGCGGACCGGGGCGGTGCAGTCCACGTCGAAGACCTCGCTCAAGCCTTCGTGTCCCAGGGACAGGGCAGGCCCCATGGACACCCGGATGTGGGGATTGAAGCCCTCGGTGTAGCGGGCGGGTACTCTGGCTCCTCGCAGGGCCCGTTCCAGGGCGTCCATCACCTGGCGGTGGGACATGAAGCGGGCGGCGCCGGTCTTCGAGAAAGTGAACCGATATCGCCGGTAAACAGGTGGCTGGGAAACCTGGGTGGTTGGGGCCGGCACCATGGGCTCCGGTCGCAGCCGGTAGGCCGCCGCCTTGGGCTGCTGATCGGCCGGCAGGGGAGTCCCCACCAACGGCAGGGATCCATCGGCGAGTTGGGTGTCTTCGCCGTCTCCCGGGATGCCGCATCGGTAGCAGTGCCCCCACTTGCAGTCCTCGGTTTCGATTTCGCGCTGGGCCCGGCGCCACTCGGCCTTGAGGTAGTTCTTGCGGACGCCGGCGTCGATCACGTCCCAGGGGAGGGTCGCCGCGATCCGCCGTTCACCAAGCTCCCGATCGAGGTCGATACCGGTGTCATCGATGGCGCGCCGCCATGCGTCCAGGTCCACGTGGTCGGACCAGCCGTCGAAGACAGCGCCCAGATCGTGGGCCCGCTCGATGGTGGCTGACAGGCGTCGGTCACCGCGTGAGAGGAGGGCCTCGAGGGCCGACTCCTCGGGGTCGTTCCAGGTCAGGCGCGCTCCGCGGATTCTCCGGAATCGGTCCTTGAGCAGGTGGATCCTCCGCTGGAGCTCCTCCACCGGGCCGAAGGGCTGCCACTGGAAGGGGGTCCAGGCCTTGGGGACGAAGCAGCCCACGGAGACCTTGATTTCCACCCGGTCGGCCACTCACTCGTCGGCCCGCCGCGATCAGGTCCTCGGCCAGCCGGGCCAGCTCCTCGAGGTCTTCGTCGGTTTCGGTGGGAAGGCCGATCATGGCGTAGACCTTGATCAGGCGCCAGCCCTTGGAGAAGGCCGCCTCCGCCGCCTTCACCATGTCTGCGTTGGTGAAGGTCTTGTTGATCACCCGCCGGAGCCGGTCCGATCCGGTTTCGGGCGCGAAGGTGAAGCCCGACTTTCGAACTCGCGAGACCGCCTCGGCAAGTCCGACTGAGAAGGCGTCCGCCCGCAGGCTGGGCAGGCTCAGCGAGACCCTCCGGTCGCCCAGCTTCTCCGCCAGGGTGTAGACCAGAGGCTCCACCTGGGAGTAGTCGGCCGAGGACAGGCTGAGCAGGCCCACCTCCTCGAAACCGGACTCTGCGACCTGGCGCTCCATGCGGTCCACCACCACCGACGGGTCGTGTTCCCGGACCGGCCGGTACCAGTAGCCGGCCTGGCAGAATCGACAGCCCTGGGTGCAGCCGCGCATGATTTCCATGCCGAGCCGGTCCTGAATGACGTCGGCAAAGGGGACGATGGGCACCTCGGGTTGGTCAGCTGGGTCGAGGGTCTCGGCCCACACCCGTTTGACCGGCATGGGGGTGCCGTCGCCGGCGGCCTCCCATCGGGCCTGATCTTCGGCGGATTCCGGGTGCCAGCAGTACAGGCTGGGGACGTACACGCCGTCGATGGTTGCAAGTTCTTCGAGAAGCCCGGAGCGGTCCCTCTCGGTCTTGCGGGCGGCCGCAACCGTGTCCAGAATCCGATCGAGGGCGACCTCGGCATCACCGATCAGGATGGCGTCGAAGAAGTCGGCCACCGGCTCGGGGTTTGCGGTGCAGGGCCCACCGCCCAGGACCAGGGGATCGTCGGCGCCGCGTCGTTCGGCGCGACGGGGGATGCCCGGCGAGGTCGAGCAGGTACGGGACGTTGATGTAGTTGAGCTCGCTCTGCAGTGAGATCCCGACCACGTCGAACTCCCGAACCGCCCGGTAGGACTCGAGCGTGAACAGCGGCAGGTCGGCGCTCGGAGCGCCTCGGCCATGTCCGGCATGGGAGCGAAGCACCGCTCGGCCAGGGCGTCGGGTCGGCGGTTGACCAGGTGGTAGAGGATGCGGGTGCCCTGATGCGACATGCCGATTTCATAGGCGTCAGGAAAGGCGAGCGCCACGGTGACGTTCACGTCATCCCACGCCTTGCGGGTCAGGTTCCGCTCGAGCCCAGGTATCGGCTCGGCTTCTGGACTGTTGGCAGGATGTCATCCAACGCCGACCGGATGTGCTCCGGCGACGGAATTCGCGTCATCTAAACCTCCGCCCCAATTGATTGGGGCAATGTACTTTACACGATGTCGCGGCAGGCACCCCTTATTCCGGCGTCGGAGCCTTCCCAATACTAAATGGCGCTAAACGTCAGAACGTTCGGCTCATCCGGGATTGAGTGAGGTGGTGGATGACAGCGACCAGGGACCGCGTCAGCTGACAGCGACAGGGGCCGATGGCGGCGTCAGGTGACGGCGACAGCGTCAGAACGAGATGGTTTCGAGCTACCGGGGATTGAGCAGACGCCAGGTCATGGCACGAACCTGGTCAAAGGTCCCCAGGGCCTTCTCCGCGCCGACTCGGTTGACCGCACCAGCTGCTGAGAGCAGTCGCAGGTGACTGTCGACCTCCTTGGCCGAGGCGTAGGCGATCCGCCAGTGGTGCTGGCGATCTCTCCCGTTTCTGCCGTGCCCTTCCGCCAGGTTGGCAGGGACCGAGCTGGCCGACCGGATCAGCTGATCGGCGATGGACTTCAGCGGAGCCGGGACTCTCAAGACCAGCGTAATAGCGATGCCTGCTGCTTCGAGGGCTTTGGTGTAGGCCACGAGGTTGGTGTTGCTGACGGCTTTGGACATGGTCACCTCCGGGTCGTTCATGCCCTTCAACAAGCTGCCAGGGAGGCCATTGTCAAGGGTTGCCGGACCCAAGTCCGGCAGCGGAGCGTCCCTTGACAATGGCCTCCCTGGCAGCCATTCGTCCCCGCCCCATAGAACGACCCGAGGGGACCATGAAGCCGCTGCACATCTGTTCGCTGCCTCTGCCCCGGTCGCTGACCACAGTCGCTGCCCACTGTCCGCTGCTCCTGCCACTGATCCCTGCCGCTGACCCTGGTCGTCGGGAACGGGATCGGGAGAAACCCGATACGTGGAGACAGGCTCCCTCTTCGGTCTGCAATAAGAAAACGCCCCCGAGGTGAGCCCCGGGGGCAAGAAAACCTTCAACGTTCAACTTTCAACCTTGAACTGGCGCAGCCCTGCTAAGCGACCATGGCGCGATCCGGAGGGGTTTCCAGATGGGCGACCGCCTTGGCCAGGCGTTTCAGAGCCCGCCCGCGCAGCGGTCCGATGGAACCGATGGGCCGATTCAGAACGTCTGCCACCTCCTGGTAGCTGAGCCCCTGGATGTAGATCAGGGCGAGCAGCCTGCGATCGCCGGGCTTGAGGAACTCCAGACCCTTGGCGATCAACTCGCGCACGTCCTCGCGGTCCTCGGGTTCGCTCAACTCGAGGTTTTCCACATAGCGCTCTGCGAGGTTGCGTTCGCGAATCAGGCGTCGGATCCGTTTCTTGGCCTGGTTGATGGCGGTGCCGAGCAGCCAGGTGCGGACGTTGCGGATTTGGGCCGCCTTGATCACCAACTGCAGCATGACCTCCTGGAAGAGGTCTTCGGCGTCCTCCTCGGAGAGCCGGAACCAGCGCAGGAAGACCGAGAACAGCATGGCGCGGTAGCTGGTGGCGATCATTTCGAACGCCCCCTGGTCGCCGGCAACAAAGGCCTCGAGCAGGGCCTGGCCCTGAGTGTCGGTCAACCGTGCTCCTCGCTTCCCGGTGGTCGCCGGCTGCTCGGTCTCGGTGCCGAGGTCGGTGAGGATTCGGGCGAGTGCCTCCAGGGACAGGGGCTTGGCGAGCATTTCGTCCACGCCAGCCTGGTTGGCTTCGCTCTCCACTTCGCTCAAGTCTTGACCGGAGAACAGCACCACCCTGGCTTCGGGCACGTGGTCGCGTGCGATCCGAGCCACATCCAGCCCCTCGGTGCCGAACTCGAGCTTGAGATCGGTGAGAACGAGGGCGAACTGGGTACTCTCCAGGGTTGTGCGGGCCTCGTCCAGGCTCGCGACAGGTGTGACTTCGGCGCCCTGGTCAGACAGCGCCTGTCCCACCGACTCGCGAACGGCGGGGTCATCGTCGACCAGGAGAACTGTGGGTGTGTGAGATTGTCTTTCTTTCATTGTGGCCTCCCGGTGCCTTTTTAGAGCACGAAGCGTGCCAGATCTCAAAAAAATACACATTCTTGCAAGTTCATTATTTTCAATTATTTAAAAAGGTGTATCAAAATCAGATGCCCGTTTCAGAGTGTCCATGTTCAGAATCTGAACACCAATTTGGAGGGTTCTGAGAGCGATTCAGTCTCGATTCGTGGTGTACACTGCGGCGGATGAAGGTCGTATTCTTCGGAACCCCTGACTTTGCGGTGCCTACGCTCGAGCAGCTCGTAACCAGTTCCCACGAGTTGATCCGCGTGGTCTCCAAACCTGATCGGCCCGTGGGTCGTCACCAGGTCATGCGCTCCCCACCGGTTGTGGAGATGGCTCAGCAACACGGCCTCGAGGTGTGGCAACCCAAGACTCTCAAAAAGGACGCGGTGGTCGAGGAGTTCGAGGCCCTCGATGCCGATGTGGCAGTGGTGGTCGCCTACGGGAAGCTCATCCCGGAGGGCCTGCTGTCGATTCCCAAACACGGCTTCATCAATCTCCACCCGAGCTTGTTGCCGCGGCACCGGGGGCCGTCGCCCATCCAATGGGCTTTGGTCTGCGGCGACCGGAATACCGGCGTGACCACGATGCAGATCGACGCTGGCATGGACACCGGTCCGATTCTGCTTCAGCGGCGGGTGGAGATCGATCGCCGCGACACCGCCGCGGTGCTCGGGCCCAAGCTGGCCCAAATTGGGGCCGAACTGGTGGTGGAAACTCTCGACAGGATGGAACAGGGGAAAATCACGCCGCGACCCCAGCCGGAGGACGGCGCCAACGTGACCCCCTTGCTGAGGCGCAGCTTTGCCAAGGTTGACTGGACCATGCCGGCGCGGCAGCTGGTGAACCGACTGCGGGGGTTTACGCCTTGGCCGGGTCTCTACACCAAATTTCGGGGCGGGCGCCTGAAGATCTTCGGTCTCGAGGAGGTGAAGCCACCGCCCGAGGACAAACAAGCCCCCGGAGTGGTCGTGACGGCGGACCGCTCAGGGATCGTGGTGCAGTGTGGGCGAAACACGGCGGCGCTCATCACCGAGATGCAGCGGGAGGGAAGGCGACGCATGCCAGCCGATGCATTCCTCATTGGAGAGCGGGTGACCCGGGGTGAGCAGTTCGGCTGATCGCCTGAGAGCGGCACAGCTGCTGATGAGGGTCGAGGACGGTGGCTACTCGTCCCGGCTCCTCTCCAGGACGGCCGGGCCGGGGATCAGGGTTCGAGTGCTCGGTGTTCTGCGCTGGCAGCGCGCGCTCGACGCCGCGCTGTCCAAACCCATGAAGCGACCCATTGAACGCCTGGATCCCGAGGTGCGGGCGGTTGCGCGCTTGGGGGTTTTCGAAGCGGCGATCCTCGGCGTTCCGCCGGCGGTGGCCACCGACGGTGCCATCCACCTGGTGCGGCGACTCGGCTGTGGATCCGCCTCAGGGCTGGTCAACGCCGTGCTCAGGAAAGCCATTGCAGGGTGGCCGGCCGTCGAGGGTGCCGAACCCCCCGTTCGACTGTCCCACCCGGACTGGATCTGGACCAGGTGGTCCGCCGCCTTCGGTGCTCAGGCGGCCGAGGCGGCCATGTCCGCCGCCCAGGAACCTGCCGCGGTGTGGGTGTGGTGGACCCACGACGAGGCCCAAGCGAGGGTTGGGGGCGCCGACTGGGAGTTGGTGCGCCATCCGTGGTGTCCCGGAGCCTGGTCCGTTCCGGGTCACAGCGCCGAGCTGGTCCGGGCTGTGGAGGCGGGAGAGGCGTACGCCCAGGACCCCAGCTCGCAACTGGTGGCCCACGTGGCTCATGGGCTCGCCGGCCCCAGCTCGATCTTGGTCGACCTGTGTGCGGCCCCCGGGGGCAAGGCCGCCCTTTGGCGTCGGCTCGGCGGGCGGGCCGCACCACTGGCGTTGGATCGTCATCTGGGTCGTTTGCGCATGGTCAGACCCCTCCTGGAGAGCGTCGGCGGTGGTCTGGCGGCAGTGGCGGATGCCACCATGCCGCCGTTGCAGCCAGGGACATGTGAGCTCGTGCTCGCCGACGCCCCGTGTTCGGGGACCGGAACCCTGCGCCGTCACCCTGAACTCAAGTGGCGGCTGTCGACCGCTGCCATCGGCGACCTGGCCACGGTTCAGGCCGGCATCATCGAGGCCGGGCTGGAGTTGCTCACGCCCGAAGGCATCCTTCTCTACTCCACCTGCTCAGTGGAACCCGAAGAGAATGAAGATCTGTTCGAACGGACGCCGGTCGGCTTCGAACCGGTGGACCTCACCGATCACCTGCCGCCGGGCGTGCCGTGGATTGCCACGCCTGCCGGCGGGATCCGCATTCTCCCGGGTTCGGACTGCGATGGCTTCACCATGCACGCCGTGAGGCGAAACAGCCGGCAGTAGCCGCCACCCGTCCAATTCGAAATGCGAAATGCGAAAAACGATCCTGATCGGACCATCGAGGATTGGACGCAGAAAAACGCAGATGAACACTGTTTTTGGGTAGCTGACCTCAGCGCCGAGCTGTGCAGCCAAGATGGCCGCACCACAAATCCGCCCTGCTGATTCGCCGTTTCCCTTGGCTGAGCCGAATTGTGGTGCGGGCTTCCAGCCTGCACATCTCAACGGCCGGGCTGTGCAGCCAAGATGGCTGCACCACAAATCCGCCCCGCTGATTCGCCGTCCCCTTGGCTGAGCCGAATTGTGGTGCGGGCTTCCAGCCTGCACATCTCAACGGCCGGGCTGTGCAGCCAAGATGGCTGCACCACAAATCCGCCCCGCTGATTCGCCGTCCCCTTGGCTGAGCCGAATTGTGGTGCGGGCTTCCAGCCTGCACATCTCAACGGCCGGGCTGTGCAGCCAAGATGGCCGCACCAAAAATCCGCCCCGCTGATTCGCCGTCCCCTTGGCTGAGCCGAATTGTGGTGCGGGCTTCCAGCCTGCACATCTCAACGGCCGAGCTGTGCAGCCAAGATGGCTGCACCACAAATTCGCCCCGCTGATTCGCCGTTTCCCTTGGCTGAGCCGAATTGTGGTGCGGGCTTCCAGCCTGCACATCTCAACGGCCGGGCTGTGCAGCCAAGATGGCTGCACCACAAATCCGCCCCGCTGATTGGCCGTTTCCCTTGGCTGAGCCGAATTGTGGTGCGGGCTTCCAGCCTGCACATCTCAACGGCCGGGCTGTGCAGCCAAGATGGCCGCACCACAAATCCGCCCCGCTGATTGGCCGTTTCCCTTGGCTGAGCCGAATTGTGGTGCGGGCTTCCAGCCTGCACATCTCAACGGCCGGGCTGTGCAGCCAAGATGGCTGCACCACAAATCGCCTTGCCGACTAGCCGCTCTTGTCGTGGATTGGTGGGGGAAAATCTTCAATCTTCAATCTTCAATTTTCAATTTCTGAACAGAGTGGGCACTGGAGACGGTGACTATTCGATCCCCGATGACCCGTCGAGTTCCGCTTCAATTTGTTCCCACTCAGCCATCATTTCCTCGACCTTGGAGCGCAGAGATTGCTGCTCCTCCTGGAGGGCGCGCACCCGCTGCTCCGGCTGGTTCTCGAAGAACCCCGGTTCGCAGAACTGCTCGTCGATCGCCGAGATCCGGGTCTCCGCCTCCTCGATCCCGGCGGTCAGTACGTCCCGGCGGAGGGCGAGGTCCCGTTGGCGTTTTTCTGCGGCGCGCGACTCGGCGTTCGATGGCGAGGCCTGCCGGCCGCTGGTCTTGCGCTGCCGGCGCCTTTTCAGCACCACCTGATCGCTGTCCAGATGGTCATCGCCACAGGCGTCGAGGTATTCCTCGTAGGTGCCGCGGTAGTCGTTGATGCCGGCCTCGGTGACCTCCACGATACGGTTGGCCAGACTCGACACGAACCAGCGGTCGTGGGAGACGAAGATCAGGGTGCCGTCGAAGCTCCGCAACGCCTTGACCAGCGCCTCGATGGCCTCCAGGTCCAGGTGGTTGGTGGGCTCATCGAGGATCAGGACGTTTGGATGTTCCACCGCCAACCGGGCGAAGACCAGCCGAGCCGCTTCTCCGCCTGAGAGGTTGACCACCTTCTTTTCCGCCTCATCACCAGAGAACAGGACCTTGCCCAGTTGGCCCCGGACGAAGCCGGTTCCCTCGCCGGCGCAGGCGTCCCCGAGCCAGGATTCCACCGTGGCATTGCTCCCCTCCAACTGCTCGCGGTGGTCCTGCGCGAAATAACCCGGGTAGGTCTCGTGGCCCCAATCGATGTGACCGGTGTCCGCGGCCAGATAGCCCATGGCGATCTTCAACAGGGTCGATTTGCCGATGCCGTTAGGCCCGATCACCGCCAGGCGGTCGCCCCTGCGCACGTGAAGGGAGATGTCGCTGAGAACCTGGTTGTCGCCGAAGGCCTTGGACACCGAGTCGATCTCCAGCACCTGCTTGCCGCTGGGCCGGCGCTGGGAGAAGGAGAATATGGGGTAGCGGCGGGATGATTGGGGGAGGCGTTCGATGACGATTCGGTCGATCTTCTTGAGCTTGCTCTGAGCCTGTCGTGCCTTGGTGTTCTTCGCGCGAAAGCGATCCACGAATGCCTGGTGTTGGCCGATCTGCTTTTCCCGGCGTGCGATTTCCGCCTCGCGGCGTTCCCGCTCCTCCTTCTTGGCGTCGACGAAAGCGGTGTAGTTGCCGGTGTAAAGAGTGATCGTCTCGTAGTCCACATCGAGCACGTGGGTGGACACATTGTCGAGGAATCGGTGGTCGTGAGAGATCACCACCGCCGTGCCAGAGTAGCCCTCGAGGAACTTCTCCAGCCAGCGAATCGACAGGATGTCCAGGTGATTTGTGGGCTCGTCGAGCAGCAGGCACTCCGGATCCGAAGCCAGCACCTGGGCGAGCAGCACGCGAAGCCGGAAGCCGCCGGAAAGGGTGTCCAGCCGGTCGTGATGGACCTCCGTCGGGATGCCCAGTCCCTCCAGGATTTCCCCGCAGCGGGCCTCGAACGCGTAACCGTCGTGACTGGCGATGACGTCTTCGAGCTCCGCATAGCGGTGGGCGTCGAAGTGATCGTCCGCGGTGGCGAGCAACTCGTCCTTGGCCCGCATGGCGTCCCAAAGCTCGGCGTGACCCATCATAGCCACCTGGAGAATCGGCGTGCTCTCATGCTGGAATTGATCTTGTTCCAATGTGCCCACGCGCAGGCGTTTGGGTCTCGAGATCGCACCCTCGCTGGGATCTTCCTGACCGGCCAGCATGCGGAGCAGGGTTGTCTTCCCGGATCCGTTGGCACCCACCAGTCCGTACCGGCATCCCGGGTTGAGCTGGAAGCCGGCGCCCTCGAAGAGCACCTGGGCTCCGAACCATTTGGTGAGATTCGAGACGGCGATCATGGCGGCAGACTTTAGCTGGTCGCTGAGCCGGAGTCCACCCATGTGCGTGTCCGGGAGGCGGTGGGGCGCTTCGCGACCATTTATTGCGAATTGCGAATTGCGAATTCCGGCCTGCCGAGATCGGGTTGATTGAAAGATTGAAGATTGAAGATTGAAGATCCCCCTCCCACCCGGATGCCGGATACCAGATGCCCCTCCCTTCCGTTTGGGGTAGGGCGGAGGGGCAGAGGGGCAGGGGCGTTCGGCGATGTTTGATCGATACCGGTCCCTCCTGTCACCCTGAGCGAGCGAGTTCGACGAGCGAGTCGAAGGGTCTCCACACGTTGAGAAGAGAGTTGCTGGGCAAGCATCACGCCTCTGCACCGGTTGAGATCCTTCGACTCCGCGACCCTTCGGGCCGCTCCGCTCAGGATGACAGCCATGGTGGTTTTGCAAGAGGCTCACGTGTAACCAGAAACGATTTGCTGTGCAGGCGAGAAGCCCGCACCACAACCCTTGGCCTGGCACGTTCAACTCACCGACGGCAGCAGTTCACAGCCGTGGCCAAGGGGGTCGTCGCGAGGGAGGGGGCTGGCCTACGGCTGTCTGCTGGTGGCGGGGAGTCGCCGCGGCCATCGGCCGCGAGCAACTTTCAACTTTCGACGCTCTGCTTGATGGTTCTCACTTCGCCTCGGGCGCCTTCAGCCACCGTCCAGCGCTGGATCGTTGGTCGATGGCGTTGAGATTGGCGAACGGCTGCGAATAGACCTCCAGCTCGGGACCCTGCTGGGGCCAGTACAGCCAGCCCGATTTCCTGGACCCGCGGGACCACTCCAGGGTGAGGCCGCCAGGGATGGAGATCCGGCCGGTGTAGGGGTTCTCGGTGGTCTCGCCGTGGCCCTGGCGGAGGGCCTCGGCAGGGCTGAACCTGCCATCGGCATCGGCGAGATACCAGTCGTAGACGATTTTTTTGCCGAGACCGGATGCGGACCGGATGTTGACCGCGATCAACTGCTCTTTGTGTTTGAGCAGCATAAACCGGTCATAGGGCACGCCCTACCGCGTTCTCTTTTGCCGCCAGGCGCTCGGCGGTCGGGTGGCTCAGGCGCTCCTCCGGCTGCTTTTTGGAACAGGCGACAGGCACGGCGAGAAGGGCCACAACAAGGCAAATCCGGAGAGAACGTGGTGCGGTCGAGGTCTTCACGATGAATATGACTGTACCAGCCACCGGACGTTGAATTCGAAATTTGAAATTCGAAAACCGACTCCGATCGGGATATAAGTCGTCAGTTCTCAATACTTGCGTCTCAGATCTCATATCAATCCGGAACGAAGGGTCGCCGACGGTGTGGTGAGATATGAGGCGCGAGTATTGAGCGACTTGCTGAACGATGTGAGATCCCTCGCCCTACTGCGCTGGTGGGTTAAGATGATTCAACGATAGATCGAGTGACGGAGGCGACGATGCGTGCAACGGTCCTGATCGCGGTGTTCTTGGTGGCAGTGGCTTGGATTCCGGCGTCAGCGGATGATGGGGATGCGGTGCTCGGTGTATGGGCTACCGACCCTGACAACGAAGATGGGCAGGCCCACATCGAAATTTACAGGGAGGGCAACACCTACGCGGGCAAGATCATCTGGTTGGAGGAACCCCTATATCCAGCCGACGACGAAGAGGGCATGGCCGGCAAGGAGAAGGTGGATCGCGAGAATCCCGATGAGGGATTGCGTGACCGGCCGATCCAGGGCCTCGAGTTGATGTCTGGTTTCGTGTACTCGGGCGGCGGCAAGTGGAAGAAGGGAACCATCTACGCGCCGGATGAAGGAAAGACCTACAAGTGCAAGCTCGCGCTCAACGATGACGGCACCCTCAAAGTCCGCGGCTACATCGGCATTTCCATGCTCGGCCGGAACGAACTGTGGACGCCGGTGCCGGCAGAAGACTGATTTCTAGTCAGCGTCGATAGCCCCCCCGGTTTCTCCAGGAGGGCCTAAAGCAACTACCTCCGCCGAACGCAGGGAGTCGGACCCCACGATGGGCATTGAAGGCAACCTGAAGACGATGGCCCTCACGGACATCTTTCAGTGGCTGTCGAACGGCCACTACAGTGGGACCCTGCTCGTTTCAAACGGTGGCGTGGTGAAGTCCATCTTCTTCCGCGAGGGCGAAATCGTGTCGTGCAACTCCACCAACCCCAAGGAGTTTCTCGGCCACTTTCTGGTGAGCCACGGCTACATCGACGAGGAGAAACTGGCCTCAGCGGTTGGAGAGCAGGAAGAAAGCGGAGATCTGCTCGGCAATATTCTGGTGGAGCAGGGGGCGATCTCTTCCCGAGATCTCGAGAAAATGCTGGCCCTGAAGGCCGAGGAGTCGATTTTCGAGCTTTTCCATTGGGAGGAAGGCCAATTCCGCTTTATTGACGGTGAGCTTCCCCAGTACGAGATGGTCCCGATTTCCCTCAACGTCACCTCGCTCACTCTCGAGGGCATCCGGCGGATTGACGAATGGAATCGGATTCGGCAGATCATTCCGTCGGACCAGTGCGTCCCTGTGTCGGTGGGAGATCTGATGGACGGGGAGACCGACGGATCACGGCGAGCCGTGCTCGAGTTGATTGACGACGATCGCAGCGTCGAGGAGATCGGCCTCCGGACCCATTCGGGGGAGTACTTCGTCTGCGAGATTCTGTTTCAAAAAGCCCGCCAGGGGGTTCTCAAGGTGGTCCGTCCCCGCGTGGTGTCCGAGGCCGCGACGGGCACTGGCAGCCCGACCACCAGCGCCGCCGGCCTGGTGTCGGAGGCGCGGGTGCTCGTCGAAGGGCACGACTACGATCAGGCTTTGCGTCGGATGCGCGCGGCAACCAGCCTCGCCCCCAATGACGAGGAGGTGGTCCGCGCCGTCCGGTCTCTGGAATCCGAGATCCGCGCCGAAATCGAGGGCCGAGGGATCGAAACTGCGGGAGTGCCCCGGCTGATCAAGTCCCTTGCCGAAATGCAGTCCATGGACTTTTCTCCCCAGGAGGCGTTCATCCTGTCGAGGATCACCGGCTCCAACGATCTCGGTTCGATCCTCAAAATCTCGCCGCTGCCCGAGCTCGATGCACTGGTGGTGTTCTGGAAGCTGCTCGAGGCGGAGATGGTCGAAATGAGCTATTCCTGACAGGTATGAGGCGCGAGTATTGAGCGATCAGCGGAGTGCGTGTTCTCGCGCCTTCTGCCCCCTGTTAGAATACTCGCCGCTCGAACGGGGAGGTGCCATGGGTCGGCTCATCAACCGGAATCGACGAAAGCGCGCCAAGGAAGCCAAGGCAGTGCGCATGGTGGACATTCGCAGGGAAGCCTTGCGCTCCTTCGTCAAGCTGCCCTATGTGGAGGTGACCCTGGACGCCATCGGGCGGCGGGCCGGGGTCAAAAAAGGCGTGGCGTCCATGTACTTCGGAAGCCGAGAGGAGCTCTTCCTGGAGTTGATGAGGATCGAGCTCGGCGAGTGGTTCGATGCCGTCCAGAAATCCCTTGAAGCCCACCCAGCGCGGCTGACACCCGTGAAAATGGCCCGGATCCTCGCGACCTCCCTTGCCGAACGGCCCGTGCTCTGCCGGTTCCTCGCCCTGGCTCCGGTGGCCTTCGAGCAGAACATGGATATCATCGAGTCCTTCCGTCTCCACCGTTGGCAGCTGGAGCGAATGACCGAGCTCGGACGGGCACTGGAAAAGCGATCCCAGGCGCTGGAGGACGGCCAGGGCGTGCGGCTCCTCCATCGCGTCCTGTTGTTTGTGGCCGGCATCCAACCCTACGCGGATCCCAGGGGCAGCCTTTCGGTCAATCTTCTCGACCCCGACTTTGATGCCCTCCGCCTGGATATGGCGACGGAGATTGAACAGGAAGTCCTGCGGTCGCTTGGCTCGTAGCGGGAATCCACACGAGAGTCAAAAGTCAAAAGTCGAAAGTCCCAAGTCAATCGTTCCGCCAAAAAAAATGCCCGGGCGAAGGCCCGGGTCGAGACGATTTGATCTGAATGAAAATTAGCGAGATTCTTTGTACGCCACGTGCTTACGGACCACTGGGTCATACTTCTTGAGCTCCAGGCGGTCCGGTGTGTTCTGCTTGTTTTTCTTGACGTAGTAAATGTGCGGACTCTCGGAACTCTTGAGCTTCACCTGAACTCGATGTCCCTTTTTAGCCATTGCCTCACCTCCATACGAGGTCGCGGGAGCATACACGGCGTGAGAATAAGTGTCAACGGTCGGCTCCCCCACCCGGGTGAGAAGGTGAGAGGGAGAGAAGGTGAGAGGTCCCCACCACAGGCCGACCTCACTGTCCCGATCGGAGTCGGTTTTTCGAATTTCGAATTCCGAATTACTTCTTGCGGCGTCCGCGTTTTTTCTTGGCGCGTGGGTCCTTGCCCTGACTCCTCAGCTTGTCCTCGCGGGCGGCGAGCAGCTCCAGGCCCTTCTCCAGGGTGACCGTGGCGGGATCGGTCCCCTTGGGCACCGTGGCATTGACCGTGCCGTCGGTGACGTACGGCCCGTACCGGCCCGTCTTGACCTGGATGGCATCACCCGATGAGGGGTGTTTCCCAAGGTCGGCGATGACCGAAGCCCCGGCCCGTCGACCGCCGCCCTTGGGTTGGCGCAGCACCTCGACAGCCTTGTCCAGGGTGATTCCATCGAGGGCGTCGTAGTCGGGCAGGCTCCGGTTTTCGGTGCCGCACTTGACGTAGGGGCCGTATCGCCCAAAGGTGGCGATCACCGGATCGCCGCTGTCCGGGTGGGCGCCCAGTTCCAGGGGGTAGGACAGCAGTTTGAGGGCCTCTTCGAGAGCGACCGACTCTGGATCCATTGAGGGCCAGAGGCTGGCCATCTTGGGTTTTTCGGTCCCTGATCCGCCGTTTTCTCCAATCTGGATATAGGGTCCGTAGCGCCCATTTTTGAGATGGATCG
The DNA here is from genome assembly GCA_963801995.1 of uncultured Holophagae bacterium. Classification (GTDB taxonomy): domain Bacteria; phylum Acidobacteriota; class Thermoanaerobaculia; order Thermoanaerobaculales; family Sulfomarinibacteraceae; genus FEB-10. Next base: position 89,346 of record CAWDGW010000003.1, read on the forward strand.
GCAGCCCGGTTTCAGGATCGTTGCCGAGTAACCGACCTCCGGAAGCCGCCTCATCGAGCAATTTCAGTGCCGCTTCCGGTGTCAGCTCGTCCGGGGGAAGTTGATCGGGCACAGATGCGCGCTGGTCCGTATCTCCCAGCTGCACGTACGCCCCGTAGCGCCCGATCCTGACTGCGATCTCCTCGTTGTCTTCGGTGGTGCCGAGGACGATGCCAGACGCCTCACGCGGCGTCACCCCGTCGGCGGCTTCGGTGATCAGCTTGTGGAGGCCTTCCCTCATGATCTGCCGGCCGCCGCTCTCGCTGCCGAAGTAAAAGTCGTGCAGCCACGGAACCGGGTCCCGGTCACCATTCGCAATGGTGTCGAGTTCGTCCTCCATGCGGGCGGTGAAATCGTAATCCACGAGGTCTGGAAGCTGCTGCTCCAACAGCCGAGTGACCGCGAATGCCGTGAAGGTCGGAATCAGCGCCTGGCCCTTGCGCCAGACATAGCCACGATCCTGGATGGTCTGCATGATCGTGGCGTAGGTCGAGGGTCGCCCGATGCCGCGGGCTTCGAGCTCCTTGACGAGGCTGGCTTCGGTGTAGCGGGCGGGTGGCTGGGTGGTGCGATTGGCGGCCTCGATCTTGGCGGCGGTCAGTGTCTGGCCGGCGGTCAGCTTGGGCAGCACCTTCTCCTGATCGGCCACTTCCACCCGGGGGTCATCCGACCCCTCGACGTAAGCTCTCAGGAAGCCCGGGAAGGTCACGACCTTGCCAGAGGCCGAGAAGATTGCCGGTCCGTGGTTTCCGCCGTCCGCCGCGATCCTGACGGATGTGCGAAGGCCCTTCGCGTCCTTCATCTGCGAGGCGAGGGTCCGTTTCCAGATCAGCTCGTAAAGTCGCAGCTCGTCCCGATCGAGGACTCCAGCAAGACTGTCCGGGGTCCGAAAACTCTCGCCCGCGGGCCGGATGGCCTCGTGCGCCTCTTGGGCCGTCTTGGACTTGGATTTGAAGACCCGCGGGGAATCGGGGAGATACTCGCTGCCGTACAACGTCGCCACTTGGGACCGTGCGGCGCGAATCGCCTCTCCCGAGAGAGTGAACGAGTCGGTCCGCATGTAGGTGATGTAGCCGTTCTCGTAGAGCCGCTGGGCGGTCCGCATGGTTCGCTGGGCGTTGAAACGCAACTTTCGGCCGGCCTCTTGCTGCAGAGTCGAGGTCATGAAAGGCGGGTAGGGTCGATTGGTGAAGGGCTTCTCCGCAACCTCCGCCACTTCAAAGGGCTTCCCCTCGAGGGTGCTGCAGATCGCCTTCCCAGTGGCGGCGTCCAACACCAGGGCTGAGCCTTTGACGGCTCCCGTATCCGGGTCGAAGTCCTTGCTGGTGGCGAGCTTGCTACCGCCGAGCTCGGTGAGCCGCGCGGTGAAGTTCCTGGTTCCCTCTGCCGGGGCCTCGAGTTCGGCCTCGACCACCGAAAACGAGGACTCCACGAAGCGCATGCGGGCGTCCTCTCGGGCCACGATGAGTCGGGTCGCCACCGACTGAACCCGCCCAGCCGAGAGTTTTGGCCGGACTTTGCGCCACAGGACCGGTGACACCTCGTAACCCACCAGGCGGTCGAGGATGCGGCGGGTTTCCTGGGCACTCACCAAACGCTGGTCAATCTCACGGGGTTTTGCCAAGGCAGCTTCGATGGCGTGGCGGGTGATCTCGTGGAAAACGAGGCGCTTGACCGGGCAATCCGGTTTCAGGACCTCCACCAGATGCCACGCGATCGCCTCTCCCTCCCGGTCCTCGTCAGTTGCGAGGTAGAGCTCGTCCGCTTCCTTGATTTTCTTCTTGAGGGTGTCGACCTGTTTCTTTTTGCCCTTGGGAATGACGTACAGGGGCTTGAAGTCGTTGTCCACGTCCACGCCCAGCCGGGCCCACGACTCCTTCTTGTACTTGGCAGGTATTTCCGCAGCGGTGGACGGGAGGTCTCGAATGTGTCCGATGGAGGACTCCACCGAGTAGTCCGAACCCAGAAATCTGGAGATGGTCCGCGCCTTGGCGGGCGATTCGACGATGATCAGTGATTTCGCCATAGGGCACACAGGGTAAGCAGGACCTGGGGCGGGTTGTCAAGCAAAAAGAAAAATGCCGGCCGGTTCATCGTTTGCTATGATCTGCCGGCGTTGCCGGGAGGAAGCTGAGATGGGCCCGTGGTTAGTTGACGTTCGCACAAGGCAAGAGTTCGAAACATGGATGGGAGACAACCCACCCACGCCGTATATGCCGGTGGTGATGGTGGTGCGGGGAGATTCGCCGTTGATCCGCGAGTTCATCCCCAATGCCCTCGACGCCGCGAAGCTCGATGAGCAACGGTTGGTGGTGTGGGTGAAGCACGAGTCGATGTTCACCGAACAGGAGATCGCTGAGTTGTTCGGTGGCGATGACGAGGCGCTCGCCGCAGTGCTGTCGGAGAGTCGCCGTGCAACCGCGACGATCCATGCCGATCGCACCGAGGTGGAAGACGCGGACTTCGCGTTTTCAACCGCCCAGTGACCCTGACGGTGCCGGAGGACAGCATGCGCGAGATCCCCAAGAAATACGACCATCTCGAAGCCGAGCAGCGCTGGCGCCAGCGCTGGGAGGACTCGGGTATCTACCGATGGGACCCCACGGCGCCCCGCGAGCAGACCTTCGTGGTGGACACGCCGCCCCCTACCGTTTCAGGCTCATTGCACGTGGGCCATGTTTTCTCATACACCCACCAGGATCTCCTGGTCCGTTACCAAAGGATGATCGGCAAGAACATCGCCTACCCCATGGGCTGGGACGACAACGGGTTGCCCACCGAACGCAGAGTCCAGAATTACCTGGGCATCCGGTGCAATCCCCATTTGCCCTACGATCCCCAGTGGAAACCAACTGTGGGCGGACGGAGCAAGCGCGAGATCGAGGAGGTTTCCCGGCAGAATTTCATCGAGGCCTGCGCGCTGGTGACGGCGGAGGACGAGAGGGCCTTCGAGAATCTGTGGCGCAGGCTGGGCCTCTCCCTGGACTGGACCGAGCCGTACGCCACCATCGACGACCACTGTCGCAGGATCTCGCAGCTGTCGTTCCTCGATCTGGTGGAGCGCGGGATGGTGTACCAGGTCGAGTCCCCCAATATGTGGGACGTGGACTTCCGGACCGCGGTGGCCCAGGCGGAGGTCGAGGACCGCACCCGACAGGGGCTCTTCTACGACGTGCGGTTTGCCGTCGAAGGCGGCGGCGAGTTGCTCATCGCCACCACCAGGCCCGAACTGCTGCCGGCCTGCATCGCGGTGGTGGCCCACCCCGACGACGAACGGTACCAGCCGCTGTTCGGCAAGTACGCCATCACCCCGCTCTTCGGTGCCAGAGTGCCCATTGTGGCCGCTGATCACGCGGATCCCGAGAAGGGCACCGGCATTCTGATGGTCTGCACCTTCGGCGATGTGATGGACGTGGAGTGGTGGAAACAGTCCGATCTCCCGGTCAAGCAGATACTGGGCCGCGACGGGAGGATCCAGCCGGTCTCCTTCGGCGATGCGCCATTCGAAAGCGTTGACGTTGCGGCGGCCCAGCGCGCCTACGACGAGATCGCCGGGCGCAATGCGAAACAGGGCAAGGCGAGGGTCGCCGAGTTGCTGGCCGAGGACGGAAGTCTCCACGGCGATTGTGAACCGGCGTTGGTTGGAGACCCTCGTCCTGTGGAACAGGTCGTCAAGTTCTACGAAAAGGGAGACCGGCCACTGGAGTTCGTCCCCACTCGCCAATGGTTCGTCCGGATCCTCGAATTCCAGGACGAACTACTGGCTCAGGGAGACAAGATCCAGTGGCACCCCTCCCACATGAAAAACCGCTACACCAACTGGGTCGAGGGACTCAATCAGGACTGGTGCATCTCGCGGCAGCGCTATTTCGGGGTGCCCTTCCCGGTGTGGTACCCGGTTTTGGACAACGGCGAGCCGGACTTCTCCAATCCCATCTACGCCGACGTGGCCGCACTGCCGGTGGATCCCGAGGTCGACACGGCCCCGGGCTACGATGAGAGCGGCCGCAACATTCCGGGCGGATTCACCGCGGATCCCGATGTGATGGATACCTGGGCCACCTCGTCCCTGACGCCACAGATTCAATCCCATTGGGGCGTGGATCCGGAGCGCCACGCCCGCCTGTTTCCCATGGACGTCCGGCCTCAGGCCCACGACATCATCCGGACCTGGGCGTTCTACACCATTGTCAAAGCCTGGATGCACTCGGGTGACGTGCCCTGGTACCACGTGGTTCTGTCCGGATGGATCCTGGACCCGGATCGCAAGAAGATGTCCAAGTCGAAGGGCAATGTGGTGACGCCCGAGGACATCATCGACGATTTTTCGGCGGACGGGGTGCGCTACTGGGCCGCCAGGGCGCGGCTGGGCACCGACACCGCCTACGACCCGGGGGTGTTCAAGGTCGGCAAGCGACTCGTGACCAAGGTTTTCAACGCCAGCCGGTTCGTTCTGATGCAGCTCGAAAGGGTGTCCACCGACGGTGATGTCCCGGGGCCGGAGCACATCTCCGAACCGCTGGACATCGCCTTCGTGGAGCGGTTGCGAACCGTCATCACTCAGTCCACCCGCTCCCTCGACGGGTTCGACTATGCGGCGGCGCTGCAGGTGATCGAGGAGGCGTTCTGGTCCTTCTGCGACAACTACCTGGAACTGGTGAAGCTCCGTTCCTACGCGGACGAGGACAGCCCGGGCCGCCGGTCAGCGGTGGCGACCCTCTCCTGGGGACTGCGCACCTTTCTCCGCTTGCTGGCGCCTTTCCTGCCCTACGTGACCGAGGAGGTATGGTCTTGGCGCTTCGCAGCCGACGGCCGCGAAGGCAGCGTCCACACCTCGGCGTGGCCTGTGATCGGGGAGGTGGCGGCCGTGCCCGAGCCGCCTGAGCGTGGCACCTTCGAGGCAGCTGTCGAGGTGCTGGCCAAGATTCGTGGCACCAAGACCACGTCACAAAAGAGCCTGCGGTGGCCAGTCGCCAGACTGGAAATCGCCGGTCCTGCCGAGCTCCGCGCCGCCCTGGCCCCGGTCTTCGAGGACGTGCTGCGAGCGGGCAACGTGGAACCGGGGGTTGTGGAGCAGCGAGATGGAGTCAGCCCTGAAGGCGAACGGTTTGCAGTGATCGTTGAGCTGGCCGACGAGTTGGAGAGCTGAAGATCCGAGGCATTGGCCAGCAGGCCAGCTCGAATTCGGAATTCGGAATTCGGAAGACCGTCCCAGATGAATTCTGCGACGGTGGATCGTGGAACCCCCGGGAATGGCGGCAGTTTTTCGCGTTTTGCATTTCGCATTTCGCATTGGCCGGGAGGGGGACCACTGTCTCTCGTCCGTGTTAACCTCGGGGGCGAAATCACCCACGTGGTTCGATCCAAGGAGGAGACAAAAATGACGCAAGCAGCCCTGCGGAACTTCGGTCCGATTCTAATATTCGCCATCGTGATGGGTCTTGTAGCGGCGCCCGCCGCAGCTCAGGAAGAACCCGCCGAGCAGGCCACAGCCCAGGCGACCACCGCCGCCGGAGAGGCCACCGATCAAGCGGAAGCCGCCACCGAGCAGGTCGCTGAGAAGGCTGTCGAAGCAGCACCGGCTGCTGCGCCCCAGATGGCCCAGGCTCAGAAGATCTTTCGAACGTCGTCGGTAGTCATCATCGACGGCAAGGCCGAGGCCAACGGAGTGCTCACCATGATCTTCGAGCCCAACGGCGGTGAGGCGATGCAGGTCAGACTCAATATTCCGGCCAAGATGAACGCCAAAAAGATCGCCAAGGAACTGACGAATCAATTCGCCTTCACGGTGGGCTCCAACTACAAGGTCAAGGGCAACAACAACAAGGTGACGGTCAAGGTCAAAAACAAGAAGGTGGCCCCGTTCTGGATCGGTATCGACCAGCAGGCGTTGACCGGCGTTTCGGTGAGGGTCACCAAGGGCTGAACCGCCGCCTCTGCCCGTCATTCCGAGCGAGGCGCCCGCAGGGCGCCGACGAGGAATCTGGTCAATCTCGAAAATCGCGTGACGCTTTGATGATCGAATTGTGTGGCCGAGTCGGCGGGAGGAGATTGTGGTGCGGCCATCTTGGCTGCACATCTCGGCGGTGAAGTCTCCCGGCTGGTCCCTGCCACACTCCGACTCTGCGTTCCCGACCGAGGACAATCTTCCGAAACTTGAATTCCGAATTCCGAATTTAGCATTTCGAATTCGCGCTGCCTGCCATCTTGCTACAATGTCGCGAACGATTCTCAGCGATCAAAAAACCGCGACGATTGTCGAGGAGGTCCTGCCATGGTCTACGACGCCCTGCGACTCTACCGCCTCATGTTCTCCAGTCGGCGGCTGGAGGAGGAGATCGCCCGGCTGTGGCGAGAGGGAGTGATCTCAGGGGAAATGCACCTGGGGATCGGCGAGGAGGGCATTGTGGCCGGAGTGGTGGACCACCTCTCGGTGGGAGACGGGATTGCCGCCGATCATCGTTCGACGCCGCCATTGGCCATGCGGGGGGTGGACCAGGCTGCCATCATCGCCGAGTGCATTGGCGCGGTCGGGGGACTCGGTCGAGGCATGGGGGGCCACATGCACCTGCTCTCCCAAGAGTTTCTGGCCGCCTCTTCCGGGATTGTGGGTTCGTCGGGCCCGCTGGCATGCGGTTTCGGTTTGGCTCACCAGCATCTCGCTCCCGATCGCGTGGCGGTGGCCTTCTTTGGCGAGGGAGCCTTGAACCAAGGCATGCTGATGGAGTCCCTGAACCTCGCCGCGTGTTGGGAACTCCCAGTGCTCTTTGTGTGCAAGGACAACGGGATGGCGATTACAACGCCGTCGAAGCGCGTGACCTCCGGCAATCTCCCCGATCGGGTGCGGGGGTTTGGAATTCCTGCAGTCGAGGTGGACGGGGCCGAGGTGCAGGCTGTGTGGCAGGCGGCCGGCGAGATGATTTTGAAAGCCCGCCGCGGGGGAGGTCCGGGGTACATCCACGCCTCCTGCGTTCGGCCCGAGGGCCACTTTCTGGGAGATCCGCTGCGGCGGATCGTTCGCAAGCCGGTGGAGGAGCTGAAGGACAAAGTAGGTCCTCTGACGCGGGCGGTTACACGCACCAAAGGAGCAAGGATCGGCAAGAGGACGGCGAGTCTGATGGGCATCACAGGGATGATCGCCCGGGCCGCCGGCATGCGGGGCAGGGACCCGGTCTCCAGACTCCGGTCCCGGCTCAGCGAGCACGGGTCGGAGGTCTCGAAAATCGAGGCTCAGGTGGAGCAGGAAATCCGGGCTGCGGTTGAATCGGCACTGGCGAGCCTTGAAGAGGTGCCGGCATGAAAGAGATGACCTTTGGCGATGCCATCGAGGACGCACTGGCCCAGGCCATGGTGCAGGACCAACGGGTGGTGGTTTTCGGAGAGGACTGCCCCGGTCTGAGGATGAACCTCTATGCGCGGTTCGGTGAAATGAGGGTCCGCCCGGCACCGATCAGCGAATCGGCCTTCCTGGGCGCCGCAGTGGGTGCCGCCATGGCGGGGCTGCGGCCGGTTGTCGAAATCATGCTTGTGGATTTCATCGCGGTGGCGGTGGATGCGCTGGTGAATTCTGCGGCGAAACTGGAGGCCTTTTCGGGTGGGCGTTGGCGGGCACCGATGGTCGTGCGAGCGGCCTGCGGCGGCGGCTATGGAGACGGCGGGCAGCACGAGCAGGCACTGTGGGCATGGCTCGCCCACATCCCCGGTCTCAAGGTGGTCGTGCCGTCGACCCCGGCCGATGCCGGCGGGTTGCTGCTGGGGGCCATCGAGGACGACGGACCGGTGGTCTATCTGGAGCACAAGCTGCTGTCGGCGGATTGGCTCGAATACCTGGGTTCCGGTGGCAGGACCAATGTGTCCTACGACATTCCCGGCTCTGGAGCCCGAGGCCCGGTGCCTGATTCCTGGGAGCCGTTGCCCCTCGGCGCGTCAATCGTGAGGCGCGACGGGAATGACCTCACCATGGTGAGTCTCGGTGTGGGGGTTCACCGTGCCTTCGAAGCCGCTGAAAAGCTCGCGTCCGAGAGAGGAGCCGAGGCCACAGTTATCGACCTGCGGAGCGTTCAACCGCTGGACCGGCAGGCGGTGTGTGACTCGGTGGGCAGAACGGGGCGGCTCCTGGTGGTGGACGAGGACTACCGTGAATTCGGTCTTTCAGGCGAGCTCGCCGCCACGGTTTGCGAGGCCGGGCTCACGCCGCGGTTTTCCCGGGTCTGCGTCGAGGACACCATTCCGTTCGACCGTCGCCGCGAGGATCGCGCGCTTCCCAACGTGGACCGGATCCTAGCCGCCGCGAATCAACTCCTCTCCTCTTGACCACAGGGCAGAGCCGAGGGGAACGGCGAATCAGTGAGGCGGATTTGTGGTGCAGCCATCTTGGCTGCACATCTCGGCGAAGGAGTCAGCTGCCCAAAAACAGTGTCCACCTGCGCTTATCTGCGTCCAATCCTCGCCGACCCGATCGGTGTCGGTTTTCCGAATTCCGAATTCCGAATTCCGAATTGAATGGGCTGGGGCCCACTACCTCGTGGCCTCCGCCACAGACGCCATGGCGAGCAGTTCGATCGGAGCTGGCATGATATTCCAGGTGAATCCGGTGAGCCCGGCCGGGTGGGTGTAGAGGTTCTCCCTCATGGGTTCTCCGTCGAACCACATGTAGCGATTCACCTGGCCGCCGTCGTCGTTGGCCACGTAGAGCTCGTCGATTCCGTCCTCGTCGAGATCCGTCAGCAGTGCCGCGTGCTCGAATCCGGAGGAGTGGCGATCGATGGAGATTTTCGTCCAGGGAGCCGAGGGGTCGGCGGCCGGCCGGAGCAGCCACAGTCCGCTCTTGTGGGCTGCTGCCACCATCTCCAAGCGGCCGTCGCCGTCCACGTCACCGGCGGTCAGAAACCGGCACAATTTGTCGTCGAGGGTGGTGATCACGACTCCGGCGGTGGGATCGGTGTCGGCGTCGAATCGGAGGATCTCCACGTTGCCGCCGGTTACCGCCTCCACCGAGACGTAGAGCTCATCGGTGCCGTCGCCGTCCACATCGGCCACCAGAATCTCCTTCGCGTGACGATCGCCCAGGTCGGCCACCACCACACGACCCTCCTCCAGGGCCGGGACGTACCGCACCACCGAGCCCGGCTGAGGCGTGCCATCCATCTTGTTGGGCAGGCTTGGCGTGGCGTAGATCTCCACCACGCCGTCACCATTCAGATCACCGACCTCGATCTCGTGGACGAAGGTATTCGGCTCGGCGTCGAGCTCAGTCACCTCGTAGGTCCCATCACCGGAAGGCCGGACCGTGGCCACCACGCCCTGATCGTGGGTCGCCACCGCCAGGGTGGCGTGGCCGTCGCCGTAGATGTCCGCCACCTCGACGTCGCGCATCCGGCTGAACTTGCCGCCGAAGTCCTTCTCCCAGATCGTCATCGACTCGGACGGCGAGTGCCACAGTTTGAGGGCAGCTTTGGTGCCGCCGGCGGTCAGGATGACCGGTTCCCCCTGAGCGGGGGCGTAGATCATGGCCTTGTGAAACACGTTGCTATCCGAATCCGAGATGATGCTCCAGCTCCACCCGGTGCCGTCGTTGGTGAGGATGCCGAGCTGGGCAGGCTGCGGAACGGGCTTGCCGTCGGGCCCCGTTTCGAGCACGGCAAGGGACAGCATCAGTCCGTTCGGGACGGGTTCCGCCGGCGGTTCGGCCGGCGCGCACGATACGAGAGTCGCGAGGCAAGAAATGACGGCAATTGTGGACAACGATTGGCGCATATTGCTATCTCCAGTTGGTTGGCGGCAGGTTCGAGAACGCAAACCGGCGGTATGGTACACCAGCCGTGGTAGAATCCCGCCGTTTCCACGAGGAGCGTTGCAATCATGAAACACTGGACCTCATTTCATGCAGTCGTCACACTTTTTGGGATCGGTCTGGGCATCGGCGTCATCACCCTGTCCTGCGGAGGGGGAGGAGCCGGCCCCGCCGACAGCGGGTTGTCGACCGGCCTTCACCCGATCATCGTGATCGCGGTCGACGGACTGAGGGCCGATTCCCTCGGCGCGTTCGGCGGCGACATCGGCACCCCCAATTTCGATGCCCTGGCTTCCCAGGCCGCCCACTTCCAGTGGGCCTTCGCCCAGGCGGCTGAGCCTTCGGTGACCTTCGCCGCCATGCTGACCGGGTTGTATCCGACCACGAGCGGCGTGGTGAAATCGGGTGACCGGCTGCCCGAGGAGGCGGTGACCATGGCCGAGGTCCTCGCCGGTGCCGGCGTCACCACGGCCGCCTTCGTCGAGGGGGCCGCGGGCGGGGACGACTTTGGATTGGCCCAGGGGTTCTCCGAGTTTCACTCGAGCGACCGACCGGGGATGGCGGCCACCAGCTGGATCGCCAACCACGCCAACGACACCTTCCTGGTGGTTTTCAGGGGTTGGTCGGTGGGTCTGCACTTCGGCCCCGGGGCCGGAGTTGACGGGGCGACTCCGCCGGAGGGTTTTTACGAACGCTTGCAGACCGTTCTGGCGTCGGGCTTCGGAGACCAACCCGAGGCCCTGGAGCCGGAAGATCTCGCCTACGTGCGTGAGCTCTACACCAGCCGTGTGCGTAATGCCGATGCCGCACTCGGTGAGCTGACGACCCGCCTCGAGGAGCTCGGCCTTGCCGAACGGGCGACTTTGGTGGTGACGGGATTAAACGGCCTCGACCTCCAGCAGCACGGACCGTCGGGATCGGTGTCGCTGCATTCCACCGTCACCCGGGTGCCGCTGTTGATTCGTCTGCCGAACCACGAAGGCGCAGGCCTGTCGGGCAAGATCGTGGAGCTGATCGACGTGATGCCGACCCTGCTCGATCTGGCAGGAGTCGAGAGTCCCACAGCCACCCAGGGTGCGAGCCTCGTGCCCGTCATCGAGGGCACCGGGAAGCCGCCCTACATCGCCTTTTCCGAGACGCCCCACCTGGGCGGTCAGCGGGCGGTGGCGCTCGGTGGAATGAGGCTGATCGATTCGGCGGCTGACGGATCCGCGGTCCTCTTCGATCTCGCCGCCGATCCCGGCGAACTCGAGGATCGGGCCGTCGACAGCCCCGATCGGGTCGAGGTACTGCAGCGTCATCTGGATGCCTGGAGCAAAATGGTTTCGGTTTCCTCGCTCGATCCCGAACGTCGCACCGAGGAGGAGCTGGACGACGAGACGCTCGATCGGCTCAAGAGCCTGGGTTACATTCAGTAGGCAGTTGGCCGTTTCAACTTTCAACTTTCAACTTTCAACTCGAGAAGATCGAGCTGCCCACCATCTGAGGCGGTTTGGCGATGCCGAAGTGCTCCAAGATGGTGACCGGTAGATCCAGAATGCTGGGCACTGACTTCGAGACCGGGCGGTTGGTGAACAGGGTCCCGGGGACCATCTGGTAGGCCATGGAGTGGTCTCCCGACCACGCCCAGGGGTTGAGGTTGATGACCTCTTTGCCGGTGGACCCCATGAACGACTTGGAGGAGTTGCGGTAGCCCGGTGTGTACCCCACCAGGAGTTCGGGCATCATGGGCGTCATCTCGCCCGAGTAGAGTTCGTCCCTCGAATAGACCTTGGCCACGGGGCGGGTGCCCGTGTCCGTGTCCGAGACGGCCTCGAGCTCGCTTCGCAGCTTCGCGAGCAGACCGGGCGCCTGGTTCGGCTCGACGATGCCCTGAGCCTCTCGGTTCTTGAGGTTCAGATAAAGACCGTTGAATCCCATGCCGTAGGCTGCGGTCTGGCTCCAATCGATGTCGAAGACCGAGGTCTCCTCCTTCTTTTCGGCGCCGGGCTTCAGGGTCAGCCAGCCGTTGTCGCGCAACCAGGTGTTGAGATGGAACTGGCGGCCGAATTGGGTGAAGCCGTGGTCCGAGCAAATCAACAGCAGGGTCTCGTCGTCCACCGCCGGCAGCACCTTGCCCACCAGCTCGTCCATCCGCTGGTACATGTCGAGGATGTAGCCGGCGAATCGTGGGTCCCCTTCCGAATGGAGGGGGTGGGTGGGGTCCATGTTCCGCCACAGCATGTGGGCGTCCTGGTCGGTTGAAGAGACGTAAAAGTAGAACAGCCCCTCGGAGAACTGCGACCACTGGTGGTCGAACAGGCGCATCCGTTCGTCGAGCACCAACTCGGCCTGTTTGACGTACTCCTCGTCATTGATGACACGGTAGTCAAAAGCCTTGGTGTCGCACGGCAGACCCTTGGTCCAGAAGGCGCCGATATCCCGAACGATCTCTGCCCCGAGGTCGGCCGGGTAGGTGACCGGCGCGGCCGGCTTCGCCGGATCGATGTTGATCGGCGTGACGTAGAGCTGGAAGTGGGGCCGAACCTGCTTGACGAGGAAGCGGGCGATCCCGGACACGGAACCGATCACCGGCAACAGCTCGAAGTCGAGCTGGACCCACTCCGAGTACTCACCCTTTCTGAGCAGAATGCTCTTGCCCTGGACGTCGAGCCGCACGGCGTCATCCTGGTCGGGATCGAGGTACACGGTGAATGGAACCCGGGTTACGTCGGCCTGGGGATCGTCACTTCCTGATGTGCGGAGCGAGTTGACTGGGCCGAGAATCTCGGTACGAACCGAGTTGTGGGCGACGTCGACGTAATGGACGGTTCCGCCGGAGACGTTCGGGTAGTCCTCGAAGGGATCCGAAGTGTAGTAGTTGAACATGCCGTAGGCGTCGGTGAGGTCCGGGGTGCCCATGCCGGAAATGGCCCTGGTGGCGGTTTCCTCGACGGGGTAGTTGGTGGGTACCTTGGAAACCCAAGCCGGGATACCGCGTTCGGTGAGGTATGACCAGAATGGAGTGCCCCTTCGAAGGTTGACCGGCCCGCCCCCCTTGATGGGAAGGTGGATGTCGCCGATCGAGAAGGTGATTTCTGGGTCCCGGTTTTCGTAGATCGAAAACACCGGGAGGTAGGTCTTCGGATCCCGGGTGATGAAGTCGGCGATGCCGTGGCTGCCGGGCGTTGTGCCTGTGATGAAGCTCGACCAGGCCACCGGGCTGAGGGCCGGCATGGTGGTGGCCAACTTCATGAAGGACCCCATCTCTGCCAACTTTTTGAAGTTCGGAGCTCGCCCCATGTCGATCAGGGCTTTGACCAGCTGCGGGTCGAGTCCGTCGAGTCCGAGCACGATCACCTTTTTGGTGGTGGTCGACCCGCGGCCGCAGGCCGCAGGCGGCAGCGATAGCCCCGCCGCCGCCGCAGTTCCGGCGGACAGCTTCATGAAGGTGCGGCGGTCGAGGCCGCGATTGTTCGATCCATTGCGATTCACGAAGTGCTCCTCCGACGCCGGCGAAGGGTGCGGGCGTCACTACTAGGACGTCGTACACGAGCATGTTATTCCCGGGGGTTTCATTTTTGCAACACCGCAAGTGACCGCGGCCAACTGCCAAACTCACCGACAACAGCAGCGCCCAGCCGTGGCCATGGGGGTCGCAGAGGCGCCGTGAGCCCAGCCGGCGAAGCCGGCGCGAGGCGAACGGTGTCCCGAGGAACGAAGTGACGAGGGAGCTGGGGCTGGCCTACGGCTGTCTGCTGGTGGCGGGGAGTCGCGTTGAAGCAGCCTCTGGCTGCGACAACGTAAACTGCCAACTGCCAACTGCCAACTGCCAACTGCCAACTGTCAACTGCCAACTGTTGCCGCGGTGGGTTAGAATGTCCCGGATCGCCAAGCCGGCGATCCTCATTTTTGGAGCAACCCAATGGCCAGCGAGAAAAAGAAGGACAGATACCGCGAGACCCTGCAGCTGCCGAAGACCTCCTTCAGCATGCGGGCAGGTCTTCTGAGGAAGGAGCCCGAGCTCCAGGCCAAGTGGGCCGAAATGGATCTGTACCACAAGATCATCGAGCAACCCCACCCGGAGGGCCCGTTCGTGTTCCACGACGGACCTCCCTACGCCAACGGCACCATCCACATGGGCCACCTGCTCAACAAGATCCTCAAGGACCTGGTGGTGCGGTCGCGGACCATGATGGGCCACGAGGTCCGTTTCGTCCCGGGCTGGGACTGTCACGGACTGCCCATCGAGCACAAGGTGATGAAGGAGTTGGGATCGGACGGCGCGGCCCTCGGCACCATGGAGGTTCGTCATCGCTGCCGCGACTACGCGTTGCACTACCAGAAGGTCCAGGCGGAGCAGTTGATCCGGCTCGGCACCATGGCCGACTACGAAAATCCTTACCTGACCCTGCACCCGAGCTACGAGGGAGCAGTGCTCGAGGTCTTCTCGGAACTGGTGGGGCGCGGCCTGGTGTACCGCGACCTCAAACCAGTCCACTGGTCGATCGAAAACCGGACGGCCCTCGCGGAGGCTGAACTCGAGTACTACGACCGCGAGGATTCCAGCGTCTTCGTGTTCTTCGACCTGGTGGATCCCGGTGTTCTGCCCGCTGACCTCAACGCTCCGGCCGGTGAGCCGGTGTCGCTGATGATCTGGACCACCACCCCCTGGACATTGCCAGCCAACATGGCCGTGGCGGTGGGCCCTTCCGCCGACTACGCTCTGGTCCGGGTCGAGCACGGCGGCGGGGTCCGCAACGTGATCCTTGCCGACTTCCTCCGGCCGGCGGTGCTCGACGGTAATGGCGAGCTGCTCGGACGTTGCTCCGGGCGGGCACTGGCGGAGTCAGGGGTGAGCTATCACCATCCCTTCATCGACCGAGAGAGCCCGGTGGTCACGGCCGACTACGTCACGCTCGAGGACGGCACGGGACTGGTGCACACCGCGCCGGGCCATGGTGTCGAGGACTACGAGACCGGTCTGCGGGAGAGTATTCCGATCTACTGTCCCGTCCTCGAGGATGGCACCTTTGACGAGACCGCGCCGGAGTGGCTCAGGGGCAAGGACGTGTGGCAGGCCAACCCGCTGGTGGTGGACCACCTCGAGAAGTCCGGCCACCTTTACCGGCACGAGCGTTACACCCACAGCTACCCCCACGATTGGCGGGGTAAGACACCGACGATTTTTCGAGCCACCGAACAGTGGTTCATCTCGGTGGATCGTGGATTTGGAGGGGAGGAAGCAGGCCTGCGCCAACGAGCCCTCGACGCCACCGAGTCGGCCATCCATTTCGTGCCGGAATGGGGTCGCAGCCGGATGCGGGGCATGCTTGAATCGCGACCGGACTGGTGCATCAGCCGACAGCGCGCCTGGGGCCTTCCCATCCCGTCATTTCATGCGCCCAACGGCGAGATCCTGCTGACCGAGACGTCGGTTCGTGCCGTCGCCCGATTCGTTCGCGAGCACGGCTCGGACGCCTGGTTTTCCGAGACCGCTGTGGAGATTCTGGCGGACTACGATCCGGCCGAAGATGACGAAGCCCCGCAGTCGGTGCGTGATGGCGGTCGCTCTGCCCTGGCCACCCTCGAAAAGGGCAGCGACATCTTCGACGTGTGGTTCGAGTCCGGGTCGTCGTGGAACGCTGTGATGCGCGAGCGGGGAATCGGCTACCCTTGCGACCTCTACCTGGAGGGCTCCGACCAACACCGAGGGTGGTTTCAAGTCTCACTGCTGCCCGGGTTGGGGGTGACCGGCACTTCTCCGTACAAGGAGGTTCTGACCCACGGATTCATGGTCACGGCCCAGGGGCAGAAGATGTCCAAAAGCTTGGGCAATGCCATCGAGGTGGAGGAACTGCTCAAGCAGCACGGCGCCGATATTTGCCGGTGGTGGACGGCGTCCCTGAACTACACCTACGACATCAAGGCGGACTGGGAGTTCTTCCGGGTCGCGTCAGAAGAGTACCGGAAGGTGCGCAACACCATCCGGTTCATGCTCGGTAACCTGTCCGATTTCGATCCCGAGAGCGATCGCCACCAATTCACCAACGCTGATGCCACGTCGATCGACGCCTGGGCCCTGGCCATGCTCGCGGAGCTGGTCGAAGTGGTTCGAACCGGCTATGAGACCTACCAGTTCAAACGGGTGGTGGAGGCGCTGTTCGACTTCTGCAACGACACCATGAGTGCCATCTACTGCGCGGCGGCCAAGGATCGGCTGTACTGCGACGCCCGGGATTCCATGCGCCGTCGGCGGACCCAGACCGCGCTGTACGACATTGTCAACGCGTTGATCCGAATGCTGGCACCGATCCTTGTCCACACCGCCGAGGAGGCGTGGATGGAGCTCCTTGGCGAGTCAGGTGCGATCGACGGAAGCGTTCACCTGGAACTCCTCCCATCGGTTGCGGACATCACCGGGAACGAGGGTTGGAGGGAGGTCATCGCGCTGCGGGCGGAGGTGCTCAAGCAGCTCGAGCTGGCCAAGGAGGATCCCGGCATCTCCAATCCGATGGATGCGGGCGTCGAGGTGTCCCTGCCGGCTAACCAGCTTGCCGGTCTCGAGCCGTTCGTGCCGGAGATGGCCGACCTCACGGGTGTGAGCCGGTTCTCTCTCGACGAGGGTGAACGTCGGACGGTGCGGATCGTCGATCTGCGTGACGAGCCCCGTTGCGAGCGGTCGTGGAAGCGGGATGGCACCGTGCGAGAACGCTCAGATGGCGGCACGTTGTCCGACCGTGACGCTGAGGTGGTTGGAGTGGAATGAGTTGGTTCTGGCGGGCAGTGGCCTTCCCGATCCGCCTTTACAAGCGGTTCGTTTCGCCCTGGATGCCCCCGGCCTGCCGGTTCGAACCGACCTGCTCGTTCTATGCCGCCGAGGCCATCGAGACCCACGGAGCCTGGGGCGTGTGGCTGGCGGTTCGAAGGATTCTCAAGTGTCACCCCTTCCACCCCGGGGGGGTCGATCCCGTGCCACCCTCCCGCCGACCCAAGGGGTCAAAAGTCTAAAGTCAAAAGTCCAAAGTCACCACCCACCCACCAAACTATGAGCTATGGGGTCGAGATAGGTTTTCCGAATTCCGAATTCCGAATTCGGGCGATAACCAGCGGTCCGCATCGACCGTTACCTCAATCGGTTACATCTCACCTCGCGAAGCGGTAAACTTGGAGGTCTCCAGGAACGCGGAGAACGAAGGGAGGACTGTCGCCCAGCTTCAGGCTGGCCGAACACCACATGACCACGCCGCACGACCAATACATCCGCCGGATTGCCGATGAGATCAGGTTGACCTGGCGTGGGATGGAGTCCGTCTGGCCCGGGACCGACTTCGCAGGATTGGTGGTGCTGGTGATCGACGGCGGGTTGCGAGTGATTCGCACGGACGGCACTGTGGTTTTAGGTCGTCTGGACGAGTTCGACCAGCGAGCTTGGCTGTCGGACCGATTTGCCAACTTCGGTTTCGGGCGGTATCGCGGCGCTCACGCGGTGTGGATCGAGATTCCACATGACGCGATGTCCGACCGCCAACTGGGGCCCGAGTACAGAGCCTTTCCAAGGTCCACTTCCTGCTTCGCGCTGGTGACCCACGAGGCCTTTCACCACTTTGGCCAGGGAGGGTGGAGGGACCTCGGACCGGCCAGTACCGCCCACGAGCGTTACCCTCAGGACATCGAAGCGAGACGGCGACGGTTGGAAACCTGGTTTGCGCTCCGTGGCGCCTTGCTCGAGCCCCACCGGCAGGCCCACTACCTCGGGGCCGCGGCCTGGTGGTACCAGGAGTGGAAATCCATTTCTCCGGATGAGGTCGCCGCCGTCCTCGATTCCGACGTCCGGGAGGCGACGGCCCAGTACGTGGACGAGACGTGCACCGTTCGGGCTGCCCTCGGTCCAGACGTTTCCATGGAAACCATCGATCGTGGCCACCGCCACCTCGTGGAGCAGGACCTCGTGCCCGGTGAAATCTACACAGGCATCGCAGAGTCCGAGGCCTACCATGCCGGCTCGATCGCCTGCATGTTGTTGTTCCGCTTTTCCCATCCCACCTGGCAGCGCGACGCCGAGGACGGCGTGCCGCCCCTCGAGTCGCTGTTGGGAACTCGCCTCGGGCGTCCCCAGGAGCCTTCGTCGGCCGTTGACGCACTGCTCGACCGGCGGGTGGTCCCCCGCCGGGAGCGGATCCGGGCGCCCATGGATCATCTGTTGAGCCATCTGACGACCCGCGGCTCGCGGTTTCTCGTCTTCGAGGGGTTGCCGTCCTCCGACGGGACCTTCCGCAGCAACGGTGTCTTTGCGGTGGCGGGATTCGACGACGTGGGGTTCATGCCGTCGGTTTCGGGGGATTTCTTCGTCGGCGAGGGACGTGTTTCCATGCGCGAGTCGCCGGTCATTACCGGGGCACTGATGGAGGTGTGCGGTTGCGCAGCCACCGCGATGGCGCTGCCGGTGCCGGAAACCGTGATCCTGAAGGGTGGCCGATTGACCTTCCGCTCCAATGACCTCGACGTGGACGTTGAGGTGGACTCGATGGAGCACGACTCAGAGGGCCGGATCTTCCTCTGCGTGCCGTCGGTCACGCGGCGTCGCAGCAGCCACTGAGTTTAAATGTTTAAAAGTTAAAGGTTTAAAGGTGACATGAGCGCGGGCTGTCGAAGACAGCCCATGCGCGAATGTCATCCCGAACGAGGCCCGAAGGGCTGAGGAGGGATCTCTTCGGCCAGCGCAACGAGGATGTGGGCGGGCTGTCGAAGACAGCCCATGCGCGAATGTCATCCCGACCCCCGAACCCCGAATGCGGTATTGGAGTCGGTCCGTCGCTTGCCTCCATGACGGACGATGCGGAATCGATAACCCGATGCTCCCCGAGCACGTACCCATTCCCAGGACATCCGTCGCATAAAGGGGGCTGTGATGGACCGCGTTGAAGGTGGATTGAAAGGCGGAACAGCCATCGCGGCGATCATCTTCTGCCTGGTAGCAGGTCAGGTGGCTGCGGCCGATGACCCCGGGACCATCCGCGGGCAGGTCGTGGACGAGGCGGGCCGGCCCATGGCATCTGCCACCGTGCTCATCGTGGGTGGCGACCTCACCACTCTCACCGGAAACGACGGATCGTATTCGCTGGTGGGGGTCACCGAGGGGACGTACGGCGTGGAGGCTCGTGCCGCAGGCTACACCATCGACACCCGCGAGTCGGTGGCCGTAGAGGCAGGCGCAACGGTCGAGGTGGATTTCCAGTTGGTGGCCCTCGAGGTTCCCCTCAAGGAGGTCGTCGTGACCTCGAGTCTGTCCATTCTTCGGGATGAGCCGGTCTCCTCGCTGGCCCTCGACCGCAAGGAAATCATGGAGTTGCCCCACTTCGGCGACGACCCCTACAGGGCCATCGCGGTGATGCCGGGCGTTTCCGGAGGGGATATCTCCGCCAGATTCAACGTTCGCGGCGGCCTGCACGATGAGCTGTTGGTTCGCATGGATAATATGGAGCTCTTCGAGCCCTTTCACCTCAAGGACTTCCAGGGCGTCTTCAGCGTGATCGACCCCGAGATGATCGGGGGCGTCGACCTGGTGCCTGGTGGCTTCACTGCCGAATTCGGCGATCGCATGACCGGGGTGTTGGACATTTCCAGCAGGGAGCCCTCCGATGTCCACTTCGGTATCGGCATCAGCTTCACCAACGCCTGGTTCAACACGAACGGCACGTTTGCCGACGGCAAAGGGCGGTGGCTCGGCTCGCTGCGGCGGGGCTACCTTGACGTCATCCTCGGGATGACCGCGGATGACGGAGACGACGATCCTCCCGATCCGAGATACTGGGACGCCTTTGGATCCCTGGCATTCGATTTGAATCAGCGGCACTCCCTGGCCTTGCAGGTCCTGGCCGCCGACGACAGTCTCGTGTTCGAGGAGGAGGACTCCAACGAAATCACCGACGTGGAGACAGGGTACGGGAGTCAGTATCTGTGGCTCCGCCACCAGGGGGTCTTCGGTTCCCGGTCCTTCGCCAACACTTCGCTGTACACCGGTCGCGTCACGGTCGACCGAAACATGTTCTTCGACGACTACGACGACGACGAACGATTCGAGCTTTACGACGACCGGGACATGGACCTGTCCGGCATTCGGACCGACTGGCAGCACGAGCTCACCGACCGCAATTACCTTCGGTGGGGTCTCGAGCTGCGAAGCTATGACACGACCTACGACTACCTGAACGATGCCCAGATCGAAGATCCGATCGACGATCCGCGGTTCGAACCCGGGACCCGGAACTACTCGTTTCAGGACACCTACGCCGGCGAGTGGTACTCGGCCTATGCGTCGGACCGAATCCGCTTTGGCAGCCGGTTCACCACCGAAATCGGTGCCCGCTACGACCGGATGACCTTGACTGACGAGGACTACGTCAGCCCGAGATTCAACCTGCTGTACAACGTCTCTTCAACCGGCGTGCTCAGGTTTGGATGGGGTCACTACTACCAGTCGCAGCGACCCTATGAGCTGAACGTGCAATTCGATGAGACCGAGTTCTTCCCTTCCCAGCGGGCGCAGCACTGGGTGGTGGGCTTTGAAGGGCCGATCGGTCGGGGGCTTTCACTCCGGGTCGACGGCTACCTGAGGGACGTGGAGGATCCGCTGCCCCGGTGGGAGACTCTCTTCGACCCGTTCCACCCGGTGCCGGAGTTCGCCACCGATTTGGTCAGACTGGCCCCGGAAACATCGTCCGGGACCGGCGTGGAGGTCTTCCTCGCCTCACGAGGTGGCGGCAGTTTTAACTGGTGGTTGAGTTACGTCTGGTCATCCATCGAAGATGTGATCGTCATCGACACCCCCAGGTTCGTGGACCAGACCCACGCCTTCACCGGCAGTGCCAGCTGGCGGCCCGGGCCCAAGTGGTCGCTCACCGCGGTATGGACCTATCACACGGGATGGCCGACCACCTCGGTGATGGCCTCGTTGGTCCCGGTTCCCGGCGGGGGTTTTCAGCTCAGCTATCAGGTCGGACCCTTCTATCAGCAGCGTCTGGACGACTATCACCGACTGGACTTCCGCGCCAGCCGGACCTCTCGGCTGGGCAAGGGTCACCTCACCCTGTTCATCGACGTGCAAAATCTCTACGATCGGGAAAACCAAAGAGGGCTTGATATCAGCGACCCCGACTATTACTACAACCAGGCCACGGGCGGTTATGACATCAGCTTTCCTGAGACCTATTGGTTGCCGATCATCCCGTCGTTCGGCATCAGCTACGAATTCTGAGTTGAGTCAAAAATCGAAAATCAAAAATCGAAAATCAAAAACCAAGAGATCGCTGGAGTACTATTCCGGTACGAGCGAATCATATGGGTGATCTTGTTGGTCAGCGACTCAGCCACTACCGCATCGTCGAGAAGATCGGCGAGGGCGGGATGGGGGAGGTCTATCGCGCCCACGACGAGGCTCTCGATCGCGACGTGGCGATCAAGGTGCTGCCGGAGGAGCTCGCCAACGATGGAGAACGACTGGCGCGGTTCCAGCGAGAGGCGCGGGCTGCGGCATCCCTCGACCACCCCAACATCCTGGCGGTTCACGAATTGGGGGTCCACGATGGGCGGCCTTTCATGGTCACCGAGTTGCTCGAGGGCCGCACGGTTCGGCAGGCCATCGACGCGGATGAACTGACCAACCGGAAGGTGATCGACATCTCCAGCCAGGTCGCCAAGGGTCTGGCTGCCGCCCATGATCGAGGCATCGTCCACCGCGACCTGAAGCCCTCGAATTTGTTCCTGACCTCGGACGGGACCGCCAAGATCCTGGATTTCGGACTCGCCAGGGTGGCGACCCTCGAGGTGGCGGACGACGACGAGGAGGCGGCCACCGAGGAGCTGTTGACGTCGGTGGGGACGGTGTTGGGTACCGCTGGTTACATGTCGCCGGAACAGGTTCGGGGGCGGGTCGCGGACCACCGGTCGGACATTTTCTCCCTCGGCGTGGTGATCTACGAGATGTTGACCGGGCTCAGCCCATTCAGGCGGATCACCCCGGCGGACACGGTCTCGGCGGTGCTCTCCGAGGACCCTCCTCCCGCATCCCAGACCACCTCGACGGTCACCCCGGCCTTCGACGGGTTGGTTCGGCGGTGCCTGCAGAAGCGCCCCGAGGACCGGTTTCAGTCAGCCCAAGATCTGAGCTCTGCCCTGCAAAGCCTGGTGTCCGTACCAGTGGCGCCCCAGCCGACGTTGTCGGTTGGGCGACCGACATCGAAAATCCTGATGATCATCCCGTTGGTCCTCGCAGCCGTGCTCGCCATCACCCTGGCCCACATGGGTTACCGGGCTCTGCTCGAAAACGGCGGCGTGGTCGGCAACCCTGCCCCGCCGAGAATCGTCGTGCTGCCGTTCGAAAACCTTGGGCCGGCCGACGATGCCTATTTCGCCGAGGGTGTGACAGAGGAAATCACGAGTCGCATGGCGATGGTGGGCGGGCTTCAGGTCATCTCGAGGACCACCGCCCGACGCTTTGCCGAAACCGAAAAGAGCGCCCGCGAAATCGGCGACGAACTCGGCGTCCAGTACCTGCTGGAGGGAACCGTTCGCTGGGCGAGATTGCCCGACGGCTCGCAGCGGGTGCGCATTACCCCCCAGTTGATCGAAGTCTCCGACGACAGCCACCTCTGGGTCGGAGCAGTACGATCGGGAGCTCGTCGACGTGTTCGCGGTGCAGTCCGAGATCGCCGAACAGGTCGCGATCGGAGCTCGGAGTGGCCCTTCTCGATTCCGAGCGACAGGTGGTGCGGGAACGGCCCACCAGCAACCTCGATGCCTACCAGTTCTTCATCCGAGGGCGTTGGTTGGCCTCGCAGCCTCACTTCACCTTCGCCCTCTGGCCGAAGATGATGGAAAGCTTCGAACGGGCGGTGGAACTCGATCCGGACTTCGCTCTGGCCCACGCCGAGATCGCCAGGTCCCACGCCGAGCTGCGCTACTACGCCTATGATTTCTCCCCGGAAAGGTGGAATCTGGCAGCACATGCCGCGGAACGAGCGGTGAGCCTGGACCCCCTGGACCCGCGAGTCCACCTCGCGCTGGCCCATTTCCACCTGCTGTTGGATCGGGATACGGAAAAAGCCTCCCAGGAGATCGAGATAGCGCGTCGAAGCCTCGGCAACCACAACGCCGACGTGCTTCAGGCGGAGATCTTCGTCCGTGCTCTCCAGGGGCGCTTTGAAGAGGAGCTGTCCATCACCGACAGGGCCATACGGTTGAACCCCCTGGATCCGTCGTTGCCGTCCACCGCCATGTTCGACGCCTGGGGCTCCCGCGATTACCCGCTGGCGATCCGGTATGCGGACACGGCGTTCGAACTCGCGCCCGAGTCGTTCTGGCCGGCTGTGTGCAAGGCGTTGGTTTTCTGGAGTTGGAGGGGCGACATTCAGTCGTCGAGGTTCGCCCTCGAGGGTTTGTTGCAGGACAGTGGTGCATGGATCGATTGGACCTGGTTCTGGCAGGAGGTCTTTGAAGGACGTTACGAAGACGCGTTGCGTCGATTCGGTGACGATGACGGGGATTGGCTGTTAATGAAGTTCGGGCACCGGCCGCGCTCATTCATGCGGGCGACCGTCCTCGAACTGATGGGCCGGACCGACGACGCCCGACCCGAGTGGCAATTTGCCCTTGGGAAGATCAAGGCCGCCCTCGAAGAAGCGCCGGACAATTACCTGCTTCACAGCTCGCTCGGAATCACTCACGCAGCGCTTGGTGATCATGACCGGGCGATCGAGGAGGGGCGACGGGCGATGGAGCTCCTGCCCGTCTCCAAGGACGCCAGATATGGACTGGTCTGTGAAGTGGACATGGCGCGGATCTACACCATGCTCGGGGAGTCCGATCTGGCTCTTGATCAGCTTGACCGGCTGTTGACGATCCCGTCGTGGGTGTCAGTGCCGTGGATCGAAATCAACCCAATCTGGGATCCCCTGCGCGATCATCCCCGATACGCCGAAATCCTCGCCTCCCACCGGACGACGACCCCAGAGTAGAAGCCGCCGACGAAGCCCGAGCTCGCTCGTAACCCCGAATCCCGAATCCGCAATCCCGAACCCGAACCCCGAACCTCAACCGAGCCGCTTGATCACCACCAGACTGGTGTCGTCCTCGGGTGGGGCGAAATCGATCATTGCCTGGCGAATGGATCCGACGATTTCGCGGGACGAGAGGTGTTTGCAGCGTCGAACGGTTTCCTCCAGTGGGCCAGGGAAAAACGGCTCGCCCAAGGCCGTATGTTCCTCGAGGCCGTCGGTGTAAAGGAGCAGGATGTCCCCCGGCGCCATCAGATTGACCTCGTTGACGGTGTACTTCTTCTTGTAGACCAGTGGTTCGCTGTCCAGGCGTTCGTCCACGTCGGTCTCTGCCGGAAACATGCCGACTGGAAATGTGGTGGTGAGCCGCGACGGGTCGATGTTGACGAAGCAGTCGAACTCGGACGAGAAGATCATGGGTTTGGGATGGCCCGCCGAGATGAATCGGAAGGTGCCGTCCTCGGTGATCTCGCCGTAGATCATGGTCAGGAACTTTGTGACGGCGGACGAGCGGTGGAATCGGGTGTTGAGGATCTCGAAGAGCTTGGCGGTGACATGGCCGTTGGTTTCGAGTTCGTAGAGCACGCCGGTGAGAAATGCCTGGTGGAGCATGGCGGCGAGCAGGGCGTCGGTCGTGCAGTGTCCGCTGGCATCGGCCACGAGCACTCCGATCCTGTTTCGCAAATCCCGCAGACGGGTTGCGCGAGAACTGTCACCGGCCAGGTTGGCGCACTGGGCCAGATGATCCAGATCGTAGCGCTCGACAAAGTCGAGGAAGACGATGTGGTCCCCACCGTCCTTCCCATTGAGCGGAAAGGTCTCTCCGTAGAGGTCCATGTTGTCCATCGTGAACTGGCTCGGGATCGAGCGAACGTGTTCCATGATGGCCCGGAAGTTGGCCATCTCCTTCTCGAGCTGAGTCAGCAGTCCCTGTTGGTCCTTTGTGGCGACCGGCATGTGTTTCTCCCGTGAACGGTTCGTGAAGACGCCGACGATTTCTCGAACTCTCCGCCCAGTTGGGCTAACCCTCAAAACAGACATCTATTCCTGGGCCTTGGTGTCCGCCTGAGGCGGACCCGGAACCTCGCCGGCCGGGGAGTGTAGACTCGGACCATCGAAGATGCAAGTTGTTTCCAGGCTGGAGATACCATGGCCGAATGGACCGTGAAACACAGGAGGTCTTGATGTGGCAACAAGCCGTCGCCTTTTCGGGCATTGCCATCACATTGGCGTTCGTCCAACCGACACACGCCGAGAATGTGGGGAGCACCGTCCAACGCCCTGACGGAGGTCGAGTGTTGAAGCTTCTGCACTCGGTGACCGTCGACGGTGGAGAGAACGGCCAAGACGAGGCGCGCGGCCTTGCAGTGGCCGACGACGGAACCGTGTATGTCGCGGGCTACGTCACCGTGTCGGGCCAGGGTCGGAACATCTGGCTCGCCAAGTACGATCGAGCCCTGGCTTACATCGACAGTGTGACGGTGAACGGGCTGGCGAATGGTGACGATGAGGGCTACACCATCGCCTTCGATCAGAGCGGGAACGTGTACCTCGTGGGGTATATGACCGAGGCCGGACAGAACCACAACATCTGGGTTGGCAAGTTCGATCAGAGCCTGACCCTGCTGGACCATCGGACCTTCAACGGCAGCGAGAACGACGCTGATGACGCGTACGGTGTCCTGTTCGACGACGTTACCGGCAATCTCTACGTCGCCGGCACCCTGCGGGAACTGGGACAGGGAGCCAACATCTGGCTCGCTACCTTTAACACTGATCTCGTGCTGCAGGACGGCCCCACGATCTTGAACGGCCCCATCGACAACACGGACAAGGCCCGTTTCATGACCTTTGACGACGAGAGGCATCTCTTCGTGAGCGGATCCATGACCCAGGCCGTCACGGACTACGACATCTGGATCGGCAAGTTCAACGACGACCTGTCCTTCGTGGACGACGTGGTTGTGGCAGGACCCACCACCGACGAGGACAAGGGATACGGCATTGTCTTCGAACCCCCCGATTCGGTGATCGTGACAGGCACCATGATCGAGCCAGATGAGAGCTACAACATCTGGATGGCCAAGTACGACACGGACCTGAATCCGGTGGACTCGTACACCATCAACGGCCCGGAGGATGGCGAGGACGTGGCCTATATGATGACCAGGAACCCTGCCGGACGAATTTTTCACTCGGGTATCTACACCGAAGTCGACGGCGGCTCGAATATGTGGCTGGCCGAGTTCGATTCAAATATCGAACTCAAGGGGTGGACGACGGTGGACGGCCCGGCCCTCGGTTACGACTACGGCGTCGGAGTTGCCTGCGGCCCCCAGGGTGATCTGTACGTGTCGGCGATTGTCAGCGATCCGGTGGAGGGCTTCAACATCTGGATCGGTCGCTTCGACGTCACCACCGTATTCGCCGACGGCTTCGAGTCCGGTGACACCTTCGAGTGGTCAGCAACCGTGCCTTAGGCTCAAGTCTCAGGTCGCACGCCGCACGCCGCACGCCGCCCGGGCGGGGGATCTTCGATTTTCGATCTTTGATTCGTCCGAGCCCTGCTACCGTTTGATGGTCACCCGGAGGCATGCGATGAAGGTTGTGCGTCGAAAATCCTGGTTCGTTGCGGGTTCCCTGATGGCGATGCTGGTGCTGGCCTCGTGCGGGCCTTCCGTCGATTCTCGGCCCACGCCGTCCCCGATGGATCGGCCACTCTTTGCACTGAATCGAGTCTTCGAGGTGGCGGGGCGGCAGGGAGTGGCCACCGACGGCTCCGACTACTGGGTGAGTGGTTCCACGGCGTTGTACCGCTACTCCAAGGACGGCGATCTGCTCCTGGCCAATGAAGAGGCGCTGGCCGACCTGCAAAAACCGGCCAACCACATTGGCGATATCGACGTCCACCAGGGCGAGCTCTACGCCGGCATCGAATGGTTCGAGGACGGGCATGGTCGGGATATCCAGATCGCGATCTACGATGCCGAGTCGCTCCAGTACCGGCGATCCTTTGATTGGGAGCCGGAGTCGGGACAGGTGGAGGTGAGCGCGGTGGTGGTGGATCCCGGACCACGGTCTGGTGTGGATGACCGACTGGGTGAACGGACGATACGTCTACCGTTATGACCTGGTCACGGGCGAGTACCGCGGCAAGCTCCACCTTCGTCCGGTCCCGCAGTGGCAGCAGGGGATCGCCTATCTGGACGGCCACATCTACATCACTGCCGACGATGGTGATGCGGATCTCGACGAGGCCGACAATCTGTGGCGGGTGGTGGCCACTCCCGACGGTACCGCGGCATTCGTGGAGCACGTTCTAGAGTTCACTGATTTCCGTCGGGCCGGGGAGATCGAGGGTGTCACCTTTGATCGCACAACGGGTGAGCTGATCGTCCTCTCCAACCGAGGGGCACGCATCGTGCTCGGCATGCCCAGTGGGTTCTATCCCGGCTACGATCGCGAGGTCCACGAGGTTTACGTCTACGCACCCATCGCCCGAGGTGAGACAGCGGGGAGGACAGGGCTGTTTGATACTGACTTGCGTGAGCATTACACTGGTCTTGACCCGGAATTGATCACAGAGAGGCGAAATAGTCGGAGGGACGCTATGCGGTGGGCGGCAATCGCAGCTTGTCTGGTTGAATGAAACCCGCTCGACGTACGTCCAGGCGACAGTTCCTCAAGCAGGGTGCGGCGGGGATCGCGGGGACGGCGTTTCTACCCGCCTGCTCCAACGGACCTGCTTCCGTTGCCCCGCAGCCGAGGGAGGGGAGGTCCGTTGTTCGCGCCCTGGGCAGGACCGGTCTGAAGCTGCCGGTGGTGAGCATGGGTTCCTCCTACGCCATCAACCTGGTTCAAACGGCACTCGACGAGGGGATCGTCTACATCCATACGTCCAGCAGTTACCAGGAGAGGAACCACGAGCGGATGCTGGGCAAGGTGTTTCAGGGCCGCGATCGCGAGTCCTTCGTGGTCGCGACCAGTCCGGACCTTCCCTATGATTACGCCAGGCGTCGGGGACGGTCGCTGGACCTTGGCGTGGGCGCAGATCCCCGACTCATCGAGAGCTCGATCGAGGGGAGCCTGGAGAGACTCCAGTTGGATGCCGTGGACATCTACTACCTCTGCTCGGTGGGCGTTCGCGAGGTCCAATTCGAGCCGTACCTGGAGGCTTTCAAAAAGTTGAAGAAGGCCGGGAAAACCCGATTCGTCGGCGTGGCGACCCATGAGAACGAACCCGAGGTGATCCGCGCGGCGGCCGAAAGCGGGTTTTGGGACGTGGTTCTCACCGCGTACAACTTCAGGCAAACCCACCGCGAGGAAATCCGCGATGCGATCGGTCAGGCTGCCCAGGCTGGCCTCGGGGTCGTCGCCATGAAGACCCAAGCCGGAGTCTACTGGGACAGCGCCCGCACCCGGATGATCAACATGAAGGCCGCCCTCAAATGGGTATTGCAGGACGAAAACGTCCACACCGCCATACCCGCCTTCTCCAACTTCGATGAGATGCGGGAAGGTCTTTCGGTCATGGAGGATCTCGCGCTGACGCCGGAGGAGGAGAGCGACCTCGAGCTTGGCGACCGCTTGAGCCTGGCCGGCTGCTTCTGCCAGCAGTGTGGCCGGTGCCTGCCGCAGTGCCCGGCCGGGATGGACGTCCCCACCTGGATGCGCGCCTCCATGTACGCCATCGGCCACGGGCAGCCGATGAAGGCCTGGGAGGTTCTTGGCCGACAACCTGCCGAAATCGCCTGCGCAGACTGTGCTCGCTGCCAGGTGAAGTGCGCCCTCGGCCTCGACGTCAGGTCCAGGGCCCTCGAGTTGGGGCGTCTCTTGGTTTGAGGTCCTGTTCTGAGCCAGGCAGCAGGCGGTGAGGAGAATTCGGACTTCGGAAATCGGAAAACCGATCCCGATCGGGGAAGGCGGGATTGGCCGCAGAAGAACGCAGCCGCCCGGCTCACTCAGGTCTCAGGTTTCAGGTCTCAAGGCTCAAGGCCGGGCGGGTGGGGGCATCTTCGATACCGATCCCGATACCGATACCGATCAGGGGCACAGCCAAGATGGCTGCACCACAATTTCGTCTCGCCGATTCAACGATTCCACCGGCTCTGCCTCATTGTGGTGCGGGCTTCCAGCCTGCACATCTCCACGATTCGACCGACGGGGCGGGTGGGGAGAAACTCAGAACTCACAACTCATAACTCATAACTAAGAACTTCAACTCCTATACCGATCCCGATCCCGATCCCGATCCCGATCTTGAAGCTCATAGCCCAGGACTCATAGCCTTGTCTGAATCACGTCGGGGAACGGCCCGAAAACCCGCAATAGGCGGAGAGGAAATCGGATTCGCTGAACCCTCTTCGTTCCTTCCGCCACCCATGGTATAAACCTCGGCCACGGACCGAACCGACGGCGTAAAAATCTCAAGGAACCCAAGCCGATACAGGAGCAGAAACATGACAGTCGCCACAGACCCCAAGACCTCCCCATCCGCCGTCGCCATGGAGCGGTTCATCGGCCAGTCTCCGGGGCTCAGGCAGCCCCAGCTGGCCATTCCCATCCCCGGCCTGCCGACTCTGCCCGACCTGAAGAAACTCGCCCGGGATCGCAGGGCTGCCGGACACGAGGTGATCGACCAATCGGCCGGCGACATCGACGACGTGGGCCAACCGCTGTCGGAGGATTTTCCGGCGTGGATCGAAGAGGCCCGAGATCGGATCGTCGCCGCCGGCTGTGTAGAACTCCGCCGAACCACAGGTGATGCCTACGGTTTCCCGGGCAACTACCAGCAACAGTATCCGGCGGTGGTGGACGCGCTGGTGGCGAGCTGGGGCGTCAGGCAGACGCCGGTGCGAACCATGCAGACAGTGTCCGGACGGACCGCCATCGATCTGGTTTTCCGCGGGCTGGTGGCCCGGGCCGACGCGGCGGGCAAGGACGGCAAACGGGCCCTGATCTTCGACACTCTCGAGTGGTCCGGTTACCGGCCGCTGGCCAGAGCCTTGGATCTCGAGATGGTCCACGCCCCCGCGGTCCAACGGCACGGATTGTCCAGCTCTGCGGAAGGGCTGGAGGCCGCGCTCGAGTTCGCTCGCGCCAAGGGGCTCACGCCGATCGCGGCTGTGCCGATTCTGCCCAGTAATCCCACCGGCGTCGGCATGGAGCGAGCCGAGCTCGCTCGCTATGTGGAGACCGCGGCCAATGTGGACCTTCCGGTGATGATCGACGCCTTCTACTCCCCCCTGGTGCCTGAGGGCCACGCCGAAGCCGTCCCGCTGGGTTGGTTGGAGCTGGAGCTGGCGCCGGAAGCGTTGGCCTACCTGGGCGTGCTGGTGGGCGAGACCAAGGTCACCAGCTCGCAGAACAAGACCGGCACCATGATCTGGATGGCACCGAAGGGTCAGGATGGGATCGCCAACGCCATCATGGACGCGGCGCTGACTCGCATGCGAGCGGTCAACGGATATCCCCGCCCGCAGGACGCGCTGGTGGCCTACGCCCTCCACACCTTTCCCGGCGGCGTGCACGCTGCCATGGGTCCGCGCTATCGGGCGCTCGACGAGACCCGTCAAGCCATGCGGGCTGCGTGCGACGCTTTCGATCTGCCGCTGGCCATCGGCGGCTCGTTCTACGGTACGGCCGCCTTGGTGGACAAGGATGGACAGAGCCTGATTCGGGATGGTGGCGGCCGGCCCTTGACCGATCCGAAGCAGGTGAGCGAGCTGTTGATCAACCAGTTCGGATTGGTGGGAGCCCCTGGCGGTATGTTCAGCCCTGCGCCGGAAGGCGCTTCGATGGTTCGACTCACCGCCGCCGTCACCCTCGAGGATGTGGAGAGGGTGCGCGGGATCTTCGGCCAGCTGGTCGAAGCCGCGCGGTGACATCAACCGACACGGCGAACTACGGGGGATGCGATGAACGACACACGACAGCATTTCGGTGAACCCGAATTCACAGAGGCTCTCGCCGCCCGATTCGACGCGGATGTGGCCGACATCGTGACGCTGTCCGCAGAGATCTGCTCCATCCCGGGGGTCACTGTTCCGGCTTCGGACGAGGGTCTTGCTGAGGTGATTCGCACGGCCGCGGTGGTTCGTAGGTATGCCGAGGATCAAGGCCTCCAGGTCATCGAGCTCAAGCCGACTGCCGAGGCGCCCTATCCCTTCCTGATCGTGACCTTCGCCGAGCACGACCTGGACAGCCCGGATTTTTCCCGGGCCATCGTGCTGATCGGCCACTTGGACGTGGTCAAGGCCAAGTCCGAGGGTCAGTTCTCCCCCTTTATGGAAGGGGATGACTTTTTTGCCCGTGGCGCCACCGACATGAAGACCGTGGTGGCCACCTATCTGGTGTGGATGGCGCGGCGCCAGCAACGGCCTGGGCCGAAGCCACCGATCCTGCTCACTCTGTCGTGCACCGAGGAAAACGGGGGCCCCGCCCCCCACCACACCCTATCGACCCTGGAGTGGCTGAGGGATGCCAAGGGGGTGGGGGTCCGTTTTGCGGTGGTTGGCGAACGCACCGGTGAGCTCGAGTGGATGGACCCGCCACCTGTGGTCGGTCCGGTGTGTGCCGAAAACCGGTCGTGGCGGTGGATCCGGATTCACGGGACCGATGGTCGGGGAATGGTTGGGTTGCGGAGCGTCGCCGGGACCATTCGGCTCGGACGCACAACGATCGCGACCCTCAATGCCGAGCATACGCCGGCGGTCAAAACCGACCGACAACCTGGAGTGCGCAGCGGCTTTGTGAATCCGTTCTGCATCATCACGGGTGACGAAAAGGCGGGAGAACCGGATGCTGCGTGGCTGATGGTGGAGCGCATTCCGGGGACCGCGATTCACTCGGCCCAGGCCAAGGCTTCCGACGCCAGCCTGATTGAGAATTTTGAATCCGTCGCACTGGCGGCCGCCGCTGCGTTTGGCGAGGGCAATGTGAGCCTCGCCGGTGTGGAAATCGGAGAGGATCGGAACTTCAATACCTACGACGGTTCCGGGAAGATGAAGCTCGCGGTGAGCGGCACGGATGCGGAAGCACTGGCGAAGTGGGTGGTGGAGTTTGACGCCGGCGGAATGGAGATCCGCGCCTCGGCCGAGCCCTTGGGCGTCACCGGCGGCCCGACCCTGGTGGGAGTGGATATTCGTGAGCTGCTCGACCACAAGGGTGCGGTGGAGGAACTCATCGGCACCATGCGCCAGTCGCTCACGTGGGGATCTTTCGAGATGGTGATCGACCTGCCGCCGTGGCGTTGTCCCGATGATCACCCGGACCTGGTCAAACTGCGGGCGGCCTGGGAATCCACCGTCGGCGATCCTTCACCGGACCTGGTCAAACTGCACGGCAACGACGGCGGCCATCTGGCCGCGATTCAACAGGCCAGCGACGAGGGCGCCGCCCGTCAGGGCGTCGGCCATGCCGTGGTCTTCGGCCAGGTCGGTGCGGGACCCCACGGGCCCAAGGAGTCCGCCCGAGCCACCAGCATTCGACCCTATCTCGACATCCTGGACGCGTGGGTCGATAGCCTGTGAGCAGTTGGCAGTGGCAGTTGGCAGTGGTCCGTTAAACGTTCCCGCCCCCGATGGAAGATTGAAAATTGGAGATCCCCCACCCACGCCCTCGGCTGGGTAGGGGAATTTTCAATTGTTCCGAATTTTCAATTTTGAATTCAGCCTAAAGATCGAAGTACCCCATGTACTCCTGCGGGTGCGGGCGCATCTTCACGTCGATCATCTCGTCGTACTTGACTTTGAGCCAGGCGTCGATGAGCTCGTCGGGGAAAGCGTTTCCCTGCCTGAGGAAGTCGCGGTCTCCATCGAGTGCGGCGAGGGCCGGGCCGAGTTCGACGGGAATGTCCTTCAGCTTTGCATACTCCTCCTCGGGGAGGTCGTAGGCGTTGACGTCGAAGGGGCCATACCCCAAGGCGGTGGGGTCCATCGATTGGGTGATTCCCTCGAGGCCGGCCATCAGCTGTGCCGCGATGATCAAGTAGCAGTTGGCGGTGGCGTCGGGCATCCGGAACTCCACCCTGGCCTCGCGCTCGTTGATGGCGTAGCCCGGGATTCGCAGGGCGGTCGAGCGGTTACCCACTGCGAAGAAGAGCTTCATGGGCGCCGCCAGATTCGGCGCGAAGCGCCGGTACGAGTTGGTGCTGGCGTTACCGAGCCCCATCAGCGCCGGGGTGTGGTGCAGCAGTCCGGCGAGGTAGTTGAGGCCCATCGGGCTCATGCCGCCGTAGCCGTCGGCGTCGTAGAACAACGACTTGCCGCCGTCCACCAGGTATTGATGGAAGTGGATGCCGTTTCCGGCGTGGCCGTACAGCGGCTTGGGCATGAAGGTGGCGAGGCAGCCGTCTTCCACCGCGGTGTTCTTGATCATGTACTTCATGATCATCATGGCGTCCGCCGACCGTAGCGGGCTGTCGAAGAGCACCTCGATCTCCATCTGGCCGGGGGTGCCGAGCTCGTGGTGGTGGTACTTCACCTTGATGCCGGTGGCTTCGATCCGGGCGACCATTCGTTCGCGCTCTCGGGCATACCGGTCGAGGGGCTGATCGGCCTGTCCCAACTTGGGAAGTCCGATGGGGTAGAGCACCTCATCGCTCTCGGTCCAACCGACGGCCGGCGCCTCGACGCTGAAGTACGCCGACCGTTCGTCGGAGCCGAAGGCCACGTTGTCGAAGAGGTAGAACTCGAGCTCCGGGCTGAACAGCGCCGCGGCATTCGGAACCACCGAGCCGAGGTATTTTTCGGCCTGCTGGAGGACGTAACGGGGGTCGCGTTTGTAGCGGCTGCCGTCGTTCATGTGGATGTTGCAGATGAACGACAGCGTGGGGTACTCGTGGAACGGATCCAGGAAGGCGGTGGTCACGTCCGGGATCACCTTCATGTCGCCCGAATCCACCGTTCGGTAGCCGGGGTAGGGCGAAAGGCTGATGCCGGTGCCCTCCTCGAACAGCCTCTCGGTGACGTGCGGGGCCGAGTAGGTCATGCGCCGCCACCGTCCCTGGAGATCGCCGACTTTGACGTCAATCTGCGGGATTTCGTTCTTCTTGATGTACTCGAGAGCTTCCTTGATGCTGCCGAACATGGGATACCTCTGTGAGATTTTTCCGGGGCCCGGAGGGTGGCGGCCGGATCGCGGGAGTATAGCAGCGGGGGGGAGCCCGTCACCAGCGAGTTCGCGATTTCAGATTCGTGCCAGGTGCACAATTGTATGACTGTGACAGCTTGCCCGCGATCCGGCGGTCGAGCCCGTCTACCCTGTCCGGAGCTGATTACACGGGAGTCTGTGACGCAAGTATACGATTGTGTACCCGGCACCTGCTCCAGAGCCCCCAATCCCCTGATCTCAGAACCTCAGGGGCCAAAGAGTGCGCTGGTGGTCATTCTGCCCGCAATCACCAAGAAATCGGTTGATCGAAACGCCGACCTCTGGTAATTTAGGGTCACGAGAATTTGAGAACAGGTCTGCGATCTGGTTGCAATAAGCTGCAGGTTGGATTGAGGAACGACAGGAGTCATGGTGTCAACTTTGATGTGTGCCGTGGGGCCCGATTTTCTGAATTGGAGCGGTGGATTCTCGTTGATGATCGTGAGCCATCGACTGGGTTGCAGGAGGACTGACCGACGATGAACAGCGAGGTTACTCGTAGCGCCACTTCGGCAAGGCTGTGAAGGTGATCCGCATACTTCGTGTCCCGCAAGGGCTGGTTGCTCTCGGCGTTTGCGTCGGGCCTTTGATCGGGCTCGCCGCCTACCGGCTCGCTGTCTGGGTTGAACACGATCGGGCCGCGTCGCACCTCCAACGCCGAGTGTCGACCGCCGCATTTGCCATCGAAAAGGACCTCACCACCACATTCGAGGTCCTGTATGCCCTTCAATCCCATTTCCTGTCCGGCGATGGAGTGACTCGAGAGAGCTTCGCGAGCGTGGCTCGGCCTTTTCTGGCTCGCCACCCGGAACTCCACGCGCTCAAGTGGATTCCTTGTGTCGGCCGCACCGATCGGTGGACTCACGAGCAGCGTGCGCGCGCCGAGGGATTGCCCGGTTACAAGATCAGCCAACAGGTATCGACACTGGGATTCGCGGCCGCGAGTGATCGCGACTGGTTCTTCCCGGTCGCCTTCGTCGAGCCGATCGAGGACAACGAGCGCCTCCTTGGTTTCGACATCAATTCGGACCGGTGGTGTGGGAGGCCATGGACCGGGCCGAATTCGTCGACAACGCAGTCCTTACCGACCCATTCAGACCCGTCTCGGGAACGCTCGAAGGTCATGCGGCATTCGCGCTGCTTGCGGTCTCCGAATCCTGGGGAGTCACGAATGGTCCGGGTGGAACAAATCCTCATTGGTTTTGTTCTCGGGGTGGTTGACATCGCGGAGTTGGTGTGGCGAGTCCAGCACGAGTTGGGCAGTACAGCACTGCCCGACACTCACCTTGAGCTCGTTGACGACGACGTCGACGGCGGGTTGGTGAGCATTCGGGGCTCACAGCTCGAATCGCTCGAACACGGGGGGGTGGGTTTGTCAGCCGAGCAGCTCATCGAAATGGGAGGTCGGCGATGGCGTCTGGTTTCTCACCCGTCCGCGGATTTCACGAAGTCGCTGCGGACCGGGCTGCCGGCGTCGTGTTTGCGTGGCGTTCGGTACGTGGGAATTGCTCGTCGGCTTCGTCGCGATCCTCGGCAAAAGGACCCGAAATCGGCTTGAGAGAAAACACTCGCGACTCACGAGCAATATCCTCGAAAGTCTCAGCGATGGAGTCATCGTCGCGGATACTTCCGGCCGCATCCTGACGGCAAACCGGGCGGCGACTGCGGTTGCGGGAAGGGGAGGCAGAGACATTCAGCCCTCGGCATGGTCCGAGGCGTTCGGTCTTTTCGTGCCGGGGGATTGACATGCACTTTCCCCCGACGAGCTGCCTCTCGCCCGTGCCATCCGCGGCGAGAAAACCGACAACGTAGAAGTTCTCGTTCGAAACCCACACATGCTCGAAGGAACCCACGTGAACGACGGCGGTGCACCGATGCTCGATGGACGGGGTTTGGTGCGAGGTGGGGTGGTGAGATTCGCGACATCAGCGAACGCAAGCGGGTCGAGGAGAGACTGCAGCGGCTCTCGAGTGCGGTCGAGCAGACCGCCGATGCGGTGGTCATCACCGATCGCGAGGGGACCATCGAGTACGTCAACCCTGCATTCGAAGCCGCCACAGGCTACCGAGCGGCGAAGCGATCGGCCAGAACCGAAGATCCTCAAGTCCGGCGTCCAGAGCCGCAGTTTGATCGTGATTTGTGGGCGACTATTCTGCCGCGGCGAACCATTCCGGGGGGACTACGGTCAACCGCAAGAAGAACGGCTGATTTGGACCACGCCGAGCAGACGATCACGGCGATCAAGGACGGTGAAGGACGAATCACTGACTTCGTCTCGGTGCTCAAGGAGATCACCGAACGGCGGCGAATGCAGGAACAAGAGATTGAAATCCAGATGGCTTCAACGGTGCAGAGACGGCTGTTTCCGGCCGCGCCGCCGAAGCTACTCGGCTACGACATTGCCGGGGCAGTGTTTCCAGCCGAGGCCACGTGTGGGGATTATTTTGACTTCGTGCCCATGGCTAACGACGCCCTGGCCCTCGTTGCCGCCGACGTCTCGGGGCATGGCCTCGGACCTGCCCTGGTGATGGCCGAGACGCGAGCCTACCTGCGTTCGTTGACGCAGGCCACCGACGATCTGTTGTCGATCACGGCGGCTGTGAATCGCTTCCTCTTCGACGATCTTCAAGAAGACTACTTTGTCACCATGCTGCTGGCCAAGCTCGATCCGGGCAACTGGGCGGCTCACCTGCGTCAACTCGGCCCACCCCAGCGGCTACATCATCGGCGCCTGGGAAGTGTCGCGCAGAGCTCGCCTCGGGGTGCCTGCCGCTGGGTCTCTTCCTGGACCAGTGGGAGAGCCACACCGACGAGTTCGTCGTCGGTGTTGGAGAGATGGCGGTCATGGAGACGGACGGAGTTCTCGAGGCTGAATCGCCCGACGGCACGGAGTTTGGCGCCGAACGACTCGTCGAGGTCGTTTCGAAGCACCGTCAGAGTCCGGCTACCGAGATTGTCGAGCGAGTCGATCGTGTGGTGCGCGACTTCAGTCAAGATCAGACTCAGATGGATGACGTGACCATCGTCATCTGCAAACGAAATTCGAACTGGAGCTAACATGATCGCATCAGGAGGAGACAATGGGCTGTTACAACTCAACCGTGGTGTCGGCATCGGTCGACGAGGTCTGGGCGAGCTCAAAGAGCATTTCACCTGATCGGTTCCTGCGGCACCTGGACATGAGGTCCTGATGGTTCGTCCGAGTGCTTGGTCGGGCACGGAGACGGACACGGGCGCGGCAGGGTGTGGCGAGGCGGCAGCCGCTGTCTCGTGTGACCGATCTGTTCCGCGATGAGGATGCGGATCGAAGGTCTTTCTGGGTTTCGGTTGTTATACTGACGCTACGGTGAATCTGAAACCCACAACGCTGGTCGGACAACGTGTTGGTCATATCGAAGTGATCGACACACTCGGCGAAGGCGGGATGGGCACCGTCTACGAGGGATTCGACCACAAATTCGAACGTTGGGTGGCGCTCAAAGCCATACGACCCGAGTTTCGCCTTCGGGCCGAGGCAAAAACCCGATTCCTGCGCGAAGCCCGAGTGCTGTCCCAGCTCGACCATCCGAATATCTGCACCTTCTTGACTTTGTGGAAGGAGAGGAGAGCGATCTCCTGGTGCTCGAGCTGGTGAAGGGTCGGAGCCTGCGCCAGGCCCTGCGGTCGGGCCTTTCGTGGGCGGAGGGCCTCAGGGTCGCGACTCAGCTCCTCGACGTGATGGCCCTGGTCCATGGGCAGCGCGTGGTGCACCGCGACCTCAAACCCGAAAACGTGATGCTCACCGCGAACGGTGACATCAAGGTCCTCGACTTTGGTCTCGCCCGATCCGGGGTCGTCGACGCGCCGATCACACCCGTCGCTGTCATCGAAGATTCACATCGCGACGAAGAGAGCCTTCCAGATGACAAACTCTCCAACACCGTCCACACCGAGATTGTCGGAACCGAACTCGGCGCCGTTATCGGCACGACCGGGTACATGAGTCCTGAACAGGCGCAGGGTTACGCCGCCACCACACCCAGCGATAAGCTCTCCATCGGTTATCCTTCAGAAACCTTCAGGGACACCACCCTACGAGCGGTATCTCATCGGGAGGCCCTCCTGGAAGGGTCGGAGGGCATTCAGACATATCCGTCAGGGGACTGGCGCCCATCTCAGCCAGTTCATCGAACGGCTCAAAAGTGTCTCACCGGGGTCGCGGCCGTCAGCAGTGGATGCCGCCGAACGATTGCGATGGATCATCAACACGCCGCGCCGCAGGCGGAGGAAGGCCCTGGTGGCGGCGGTCTGGACGCTGCTTGCGTTGCTCTCCGGCGGGATGACCATGCAGTGGCTTCGGGCCGATCGGGAGGCTCAACGAGCGGAGCTAGAGGCGTCGTGCGGAGCGGGAAGCGCTTTCGCGTGTGACGTGTCGATTTCTCGTTAGCGTGTTCGATGTATCTGACCTGAGCGAGTGGGTGAGACCAATAATGCCCGAGAATATCGAACGTTGCGTCAGCGAGGCTAGACCGTGAATTAGAGGGCGAACCCGATCACCTGGCGCGTGTGGGCGTGATCGGAGGTGTCGATAAGGGACTGGGCCCCTATGAAGGCCGAGTCCCTTCTTGAACGGGCCCTCGCGCTTCGTCTCGAGCTGTACCTGGAACCACATCCTTCCATCCTCGAAAGTCGGCGGCATCTGGCCGAACTCAGTCTCCGCAAAGGAGATTTCGAAATGGTCGTTGACCTGTTGCAACCCCTGTTGGCCTGGGAAGGACAGCGATGATTTGGTACTCGCACCGGCCCTGGGCGTCCTCGCGCGGGCTTACATGTAAATGGCTGATTTAGAAGGCGCTGAGGCTGTTCTCAACGATGTCTGTCTCGCGAGCGGATCGAGACCTTGGCCAAAATCATCCAACACGGCAACCCTCCTTCAACATGGGCGATCATTGAGGAGATGGGGCGACTGGACGAAGCCGAGGCGCCGCGCAGACAGGCTTTGGCGATCCTACGACAGGCGCTCCCCCCAAATTATCTCCGTCGCCACGCCTCAACAATCTCGGCAACTACCTGCGCGTCAAGGGCTCGTATGACGAGGCGGTCGAGCTGCTCGGCGAAGCGTTGGTGATTCGGGAAAAAGTTCTGGGCCCTGACCATCCAGGGGTGGGAATTACCCTCAACAACCTCGCCCTGGCGGTCAAGAACCAGGGCCATTTCCAAAGGGCGGAGCAGTTGTACCTGAGATCGATCGAGATTCGAGAGAATTCGCTCGGTCCGAACCATCCCCGGGTCGCCAATGCGTATCAGTAATTTGGCCAATTATATCTGGATATGGAGACTACGATAACGGCGAGTTCGCGGCGCGGCGTGCGCACGAAATCAACGAGATGACGCGTGGCCCGCCCACCCCTATAGGCGAGCGCCCCCACCACGCTTGCCCAGGTCCTGCACAAGCGAGGATTCCTGGACGAAGCCGAGCGGCTCGCGTTACGGGCAGTGGCGGTGAAGGAGCGGGCCTACGGTCCGAGAACACCGTCGCGTAGCGACCTCACTTATGTGCTGTGAGGTGTGTGGGCCGACAGGGGAGACCTCGAACAGGCCGAGTTCCATTTCCAACGGGCCCTCGAAACTACGAGAAGCGTGCGGACCGATCATCCTTGGCTGGCTCCTGTCCTCACACTCCTTGGCGCCATGTATGTGAACTATGGGCTGATCGACCTCTCGGAACCTGTACTGCTCGCGCCCTTGCGATCCGCGAGCAGGCGCAGGGAGCGGACCATCTGGGGAACGTACCGGATTGTCGAACTCGGCAACATTCAAGAATCGCGTCGATTCAGCCTGGCCTCGGCGTGTATGGACGCGAATTCGCCATAGACGAACCGGGTTCGGCCGTCGCACAACCTCACCGTGGAGGGTACAAACTTCTCGCGGCCCTTTTGCGCGAAACGGCCACTGACCACGTCGCAGACGTGGTCGGACACGGTGTCATCGGGACTAAAAAAAAAAAAAAAAAAAAAAAAAAAAAAAAAAAAAAAAAAAAAAAAAAAAAAAAAAAAAAAAAAAAAAAAAAAAAAAAAAAAAAAAAAAAAAAAAAAAAAAAAAAAAAAAAAAAAAAAAAAAAAAAAAAAAAAAAAAAAAAAAAAAAAAAAAAAAAAAAAAAAAAAAAAAAAAAAAAAAAAAAACAGGACCTCAGCGCCTACGCGATCTGCTGCGCCAGCGACACGAAAATAGGGTGTTTGCTGTCAGGAGCAGGAGAACGCGATCACCCGCCGTTTCACATACCACGCCTTCGGCGCGAAGCTTGTGCAGGGCTGGCGTAGGTGGTTTCACGTTCGCGCTCTGCGTAGCTGACCGCGACGCCGCGGCGGCCCAGGGTCTCGAAAGCCGTTCGACGATCCCATCCTCCGCGACTTTCGCCCACCGCTGTGCCATCGGACTCCCGGATCGTCTTCAGAAATACCGTGTTTGCCCATGATCGCACCCGGGGCGTCGAGGCCATCGGCACCACCGTCCCCTTGGACTGTAATTGGTTCCACGTGAAAAAAAAAAAAAAAAAAAAAAAAAAAAAAAAAAAAAATTCTTCCTGAGCCCTCGTTCGGACGCCTGAACCACCGGGGACACAGTATCTCCGATTGCACCGCCACCATCCGTGGTACGAGTCGTCGTTTCAAAAAAAAAAAAAAAAAAAAAAAAAAAAAAAAAAAAAAAAAAAACCCCCCCCCCCCCCCCCCCCCTTTTTTTTTAAAAAGTCGATCTTCCCTTTCCGTGATTTTGGTCAACATTAGCTCAATCCCTCAGCTTGGGAAGTGGTACAGAAAACCGTGGTTTGGGTCAAGCTCGACGACACGGGAATCGAGTTAAAAAAATCTCGTGGAGTTCAGATACCAGGACCTCGAGTCGTAACCACTACCCTGGGAACACTGGATCGGCGGCGTGTTGAAGTCGAACCGTTCACAGAGCTGCGAAATTGGCGAAATGCCATACCTGGCGGAGATTTTTTGCACTAGAAACCAGGAACTCCACGTCATAACGTAAGCGCCTTCATTGGAATCTCCGTTGAATATCTTAGCCGAATATCTTGCAAGCCCCCGCCGTCGGTGAGAGTTCTCTGCTCGGAAGACACGGTGACGGTATCGCATCTTGTGGGCTTCCGACCTCAGCCTCGATGAGGGCCCGCCGAACGGGCGCACCGTCACTGGGCCGACGCTCGGCAATCTGATGCCCTCGATCTATCGAACGGCTTCCCGACTGTTATGTGGCGACGGCGGGTCCCTTGACACAAGTGTCCGGAATTCTGGGCGAAGCTCATGCGCGCGTTCGACGCCGATTAGTACCCGTTCCACGACTCTAAGATCGCGCCGGCATCTGACCATCTACCTTTGCTCCCTATATCGCCAACGACCTTGAGGGACCGACTCGACCGAGTTTGTGGCGCCATGGGTCGACGAACGCTGCCGGGCGATCCCTACTGGGTCACATGTCGGCTGCTCATCAGCGGTGTTCTCCCACTTCTTCGAATCCGGCCACCTCGTCGTTGTCGACGTGGACGCCGTAGCGTGAAACCAGCATCCACTCCAACCTGGTCGACCGCGACCCTTCCGCACGGCCTGGCAGCGGGTCCGCACAAAATCCGCACATTTCCCTCATGACATTCGCGTCGCAAGGACCTATATTGAGGAGAGCAATCGATCTCAACGAGGGGGCCATTCATGGTCAACCGCAGAATGTTGTGGTTGTTGGTCACAGTCGCGGTAATCGCCGCAATCATCGGCTGCACGATAATCTCGGTGCTCTCCGGCCCGCGGACCCTGAGTCCGGGTGACACCGCGACTTACGTGCTTTATCTCGGTGGCGGCACCGGTCAAGGCGCTGGTTGGCTGTGGGTGGTGGCCGACGTGCCCGACTCGTGGTCCCTGCTTTCGAACTTCTACACCGGATCCATCGGCGGTGTTACGGTCTCGGGATCGGGGACGCAGAGTATGGGTTGTTCATTCTCTGGGATGCCGATCGTCGGCGACGGACTCCAGCGCATCTGCGTCGAGATTTGGGAAGGGCCCGTGGACCCGGGTGACGAAGGCGAAATGACTCTCGAATTCGACGTCGCCGACGTGCCCGATGGCGAGTTCGTGCTCAAGCTTCTGGTTTGTCGCCTCAGGCGGGGACGGCACCCCTGGGATGGGCCCGCCGACCTACGC
Organism: uncultured Holophagae bacterium; assembly: GCA_963801995.1. GTDB lineage: Bacteria > Acidobacteriota > Thermoanaerobaculia > Thermoanaerobaculales > Sulfomarinibacteraceae > FEB-10. The sequence continues at coordinate 131,537 of CAWDGW010000003.1, forward strand.
AGAGATCAACCCTGAGCCACAGGTGTACAGATTCCCTTTTCGCTCGACCGGACGGACGGCGCCTTCGACAAAAATATCGCGGTGACCTCCGGCATCGATCGCCGAAGGGTCGAGCTCGGCGGAGGGGATATGGACATCTCGGTTGTGGACCGCGACTCTTTCAGCGGTTGCTCTGAGCCTCAACATTTTCTCGACGACCCCACCCTTGACGCTGTAGAGGACCTGGTGTTTGCCCCCGAGAGCAGCAGGCCTACGGCGTTGACGGCCGCCGGTTGGCCTGCCTCCAGCGAGACACAGGGAATGGGCGACCAGTGTGTCCCAGCTCCTGGTGGACGACGTTGGCGGGGTGGACGGTTTGGCTGGAGCCGGCAGCGTGGCGATCAGCGCGGACGGCGCCTCGGTGTACGTCGCGGCAGAGGACGATGACGCGGTGTCGGTTTTTAGTCGCGACCCATGGTCCGGCGACCTGGTTTTTGTCGAAGCCAATTTCAACGACACAGGTGGTTGCACCGGCATGAGAGATCCCATCGCGGTGGCGGTCAGCCCCGACGGTGCAAATGTCTACGTTGCCGGATCTTACAGCTACTGTGTCGTGGTCTTTGATCGTGACCTTTCCGATGGAACGCTGACCTTCAGCCAGAGCATTTGCCGGTTTTCGCACTTCGGCGTCTCAGGTAGCCTGCGGTGGCGCCAGATGGAAATCAAGTCTATGCGGCCGGTAACTACTTCAAATACGATTACGATGAGGTGGCGGTCTATGCCCGGGACCCGGTGCAGCTGGCCAGCTGAAGTTCGTAGAGGTTCAAGTCGAGGGGATCAGTTCGGTGACCGGACTCCTCGAGCCCATGACGTGGCGCTGACACGTTCGGCAGTCATGTGTTTGTCTCGGCGAACAAGTCTCTGGAGGCCTTCTTCCGCGAGCAATCACCGCGGCCTGAGGTTCATCGACGACGACTTCACCTGGAGGGGGGGTGGCCGCCATTCCAGTGCCATACCAGATAGAATCAGCGCCGACGGCTTGGACCTGTTTATGGTTCTTCGAGTCGCTGGCCGTGTTCAGGTCGCTGGCTCTTTTCTCCGACGGCTGCGAATCCCGGCGAACCTCCGCGAGGTCGAGCGCCGTCGCCGTAGCCGTGAGCGCGAACAGCCAACCGAAAAACCGGTGTGGTCCCAGCAGGCGAATTTCACTCAGAATTCCGAACCGCCGATTGATTCAGGAGGAACAAGCGATGAATACTACGAGCAGAGCGGCCCGGCTCGCAACGGTCCTTGTGATCGCTATCGGTGGACTAACGGCGCCCGCCCTCGCGGTGGATTGCCCCAAGTCCGTGGGAGCCTGCGTCACCCCCGGGGGTGCTTTGGGCGTGGCCGTCTCGGGCAGTCACGCGCACGTCGCGGCTGATATGGCGGCCTCCGAGTCATCGACGTGAGCGATCCCACGAACCCTTTCGAGGTGGACTCCTACGACACCCCTGGAAACGCCTTGGGCGTGGCCGTGTCCGGCAGCTACGCCTACGTCGCGGATGGCGGTTCCGGCCTCCGCGCGATCGACGTGAGCGATCCCACCAACACGTTCGAGATAGGCTTTTTGGACACACCAGATTCTGCACGTGACGAGGCCGTCTCGGGAAGCCACGCTTATGTCGCTGATCAATTCGGCTGCCTCCGTGTGATCGACGTGAGCGACCGGCATCGCCCTTCGAGGTGGTTGGTTTCGGATGGCAATGTTACTACGAAGCGGTGGTGGTGGATGAAGGTTACGCCTATGTGCTTGACTTCGAATTCGTGCCAAATCGCCTCAATCTGCGAGTGATTGACGTGAGCATACGTCGGCTCCCATCGAGGCAGGAAGCCTCGAATTCGGGGCCGGCGGGGGTGAAGGCATCGCTGTCTCGGACGGCTACGCCTACGTCGGGGATCATTCGAGCGGATTTCGAGTGGTCGACGTCTCCATTCCCGAAAAGCCCGTCCAGGTTGGTTTTGTTGATGTCCCGGATGATGCGAATGGCGTCGCCGTCTCCGGTAACTTCGCCTACGTTGCGAATAGCCTCGGCGGCCTGCGAGTGATCGACGTGAGCGATCCATGGACCCCTTCGAGGAAGTTTTTTCGATACGCCGGGTTCAGCCCAGGGCATCGCGGTGGCTGGAGGCTTCGTCTACGTCGCTGATTGGAACGGCGGCTTGCAGATCTTCCGAGAGTGCGCAATGTTCGCCGACTCCTTCGAATCCGGCGACACCTCGGCGTGGAGTGCGACGGTGCCGTAGCTCCTTCTGCGTTGGTACACGATCGAGGCCGCTATCTATTTAGGTGGTCTTGCGGTAGGAACTCGGTGCCGTTCCCGTCCATCGCTTGAACGAACGGGAGAATGCGCTGAAAAGGTGCCTGCGCGTAGGTATTACGTTCCCCACAGCTACAAACAGCAGCATCAATACGAAATGTGCACTGGAATATTGACACATCTCATCACGGAACCTATATTTGATCCCGCAAGATCAATGGGACAAATTTGAGACGGCGGGCGCGCCCACTGCGGAGAGCGAGTAGGAATGTGCGTTCTCCATGTCCCGCGTGAGACGCCAGCTTGAATGAAAGGGGGATGGACCTCGCTGACCGACTGCACCGAGTTCTCGACCGGTTTTCTCGAATGTACCGACAAACGAAAGGGGTTGAAAATGCAACGACCGAAGGTCCTGATTGGCGTGATGGTGATGGTCTGCGCAATGCTCGTGGCCTCGCCGGGCCTTTGCGGCGATGGCCCCGGGGGCGGGAACGGACAGGGGGTATGCCGCAACGATGGCGCTTGGTTGGGGGTATCGCCGGCGTGGGAAATGATGCAGTGGACCGTCGTGTACGACTCGGACTCGCACTGGACGGGACCGTTGACCCTGCACTTCATCGGTGGAGATCCCACCTTCGGCGGCAATTTTTCCACCGCAGTGGCTTTTTCCGACACAGTGGGCACCTGGGTGCGCACCGGGCGGAGGACCTTCCAGTACACGATGATCACCTATGGTCTGGACGCCCTGGGCCAGCCGGTGTTCATCGCCAAGAACAGCGGGTCCAGCGAGCTCTCGCAGGGCTGCAACCACCAAGAGGTCTTCGATTCGGCGATATCGATTTACGATCCGACCCAGGACCCCTTCAGCGACGATCCGCCCGCCTACGGCTGCCACCCCGACCCCAGCGTGCACACCGCCTGGCGTATGCATGTCGACCCGCCGTGCGAGCCGCCACTGCCGTAAGGCCGCAAACACGATGAGACATGACGAGGGGCCGGGCGACCGGCTCCTCGCCGTTGTGTCCGCACGGTTTGCAGAGGAGGGCGGTGAATCGACGTGATTGGTGCCAAGGTCCGCGTCGTCGCATTGTGAGGTTGGGCGGGGTTGGGCACGGAGACGGACACGGGCACGGGAGTATGGCTTGCCCGGGCGGAGTTCTCGACCACGTAATAGCGTCGGGGAAGGCGCTCCGGCTTCGTGCTTCGCACTACGCCGTGATCCGGGGCCGCGTCGAACCTACGGTGCTCATGCGGAATTGGCACCCTAGTGGGACGTTCAGTTTGACACTCTCGACCAGGGAGGGCTCTAATCGTACGGGTCTGGAAAAAGGATGACCGCAAACTTGACCGACCACGAGGTGCTAGATCGATTCGCCGGCATCAATGTGTGGAAGCGAGGCGGGGAGCGGGCGCCGCACAAGCCGCTGCTCATCCTGGACGCCCTGGCGCGGCTGCAGCGGGGCGAGCCGAGGCTGACTCCGTTTCGAGGAGCTTCGAAGAGCCACTGCGGCAATTTCTCGGTCGACTTCGGCCCGCCCCGCAAGAGCTTCCACCCGGAGTACCCGTTCTGGCACCTGCAGTCGGATGGAATCTGGGACCATCCCCCAGATCGAGGAACTCAAGGCGGACCTCGAACAACGTTCGCGACCAGAACAACCCATCAAAGTCGCTGCTGGTGCGGTCGACAGGCGCGGAAGGTGGATTTCCGCATGATCTGTTTGAGCTACCTTCGATTACGAGTCCGGAACTCGTCAATCGGATCGCCCAACAGATCCTCGAAGACCAGTGGGAGCCGTCGTATTTACGAGGACATCCTCGACGCCGTCGGCCTGCCGTGGGTCACGGTGGCAAGGAAAGCCCGCGCGCGACCCGGCGTTCCGCAACACCATTCTCCGCATTTACGAGCACGTTGTGCGGTGTGCGGTTACGACGGAATGCTCGGCAACACCGATCTCGGCATCGAGGCAGCCCACGTCCGCTGGCACGCGGCCGGCGGCTCTGACACCGAGGACAACGGCATTGCCCTCTGTTCTTTCCACCACAAGGTTTTTGATCGTGGCGCAATCGGTTTCGACAACACCCGCCGCATCCTGATCTCCCAGCATGTTCGCGGCAGTGAACGAATTCAAGAGCTCTTACTTCGCCACTTCGGCGCCCAACTCCGGCCTCCTCAATCGGGTCAGCCGGTGCCGGCGCCGCTCAACATCCGCTGGCATCGCAAAGAAGTTTTCCGAGAACCAGCGCGAACCGAATAGAATCACAACGAGACCGACATGCCGAATGACAACGGACGCCACAGGGACCTCCGCATCCGACTTGCCGTGTTCAGTTGGCTCGACGAGCAGGTGGTGCTGCATGGCGAAGTCTTGCCGTGGAGCCTCCTCGCACACGGGATGTTCATCGACGGCGACCGCGTACCCCTCGTCAGCCAGCAGGGCATTTTCAAGCCTCGCGTTTTGCCCGAGCTTCCACTGTCGATTCGCACGTCGGCCGGCGGCCCGTACGATGACCACTTCGGACCGGACGGCGAGACGCTCCTCTATGCCTATCGAGGAACGGACCCGCACCACCCCGACAACGTGCGGTTGAGAAAGACGATGAGCGAGCAGGTGCCGCTGGTTTACCTCCACGGGGTGATCGCTGGGAGGTACCTCGCGGTGTGGCCTGTCTTTGTTGTTGGTGACGATCCCAGGACCCTCATGTTCTCGGTTGTGGCCGATGAACCAAACCTCATGCGGGTGAATGCGAAGTCGTCAGACGTCGGCGCGGTCCGGTACACCGACGACTCCGAATACCGCAGGCGATACACAACAAGTCAAGTGCGCCACCGTCTTCACCAGCAGGGCTTTCGAGAGAGGGTCCTCGCCGCTTATCGAGAACAGTGTGCCCTGTGCCGCCTTCGCCACCCAGAGCTGCTCGAGGCGGCGCACATCATCCCAGACACAGAACCCGGCGGGGACCCGATCGTGCCCAATGGTCTCTCGCTGTGCCGCCTGCACCACGGTGCTTTTGACCGGAACCTCATCGGCATTCGGCCCGACTACACGGTGGACGTGCGCCGCTCGATCCTCGAGGAAACCGACGGTCCGATGCTTCTCCACGGTCTTCAAGGGATCCACAACCAGCGTATCTGGACGCCACGATCAAATGACCTCAAACCCGACCGTGCCCTCCTCGAACGACGCTACGAGCGGTTTCGAAAGGCGGTTTGACCGTCGACTTCGGCGTTCCCCATCGGTGACACGTCCGGAGTCCCGTAGTTTTTGAGTGAATGGCGCCTGGTGGAATTGCCGCGCCGGAGAGGACTCGACCTCACCGTCAACAGCAGTTCACAGCCGTTGCCAGAAGGGGATGGGGGGAGGGGGCTGGCCTACGGCTGTCTGCTGATGGAGGTGAGAGGCGTCGTGAGGTTGGGTGGGTGGTGGACGACGTCAACACGGCCCGTTTTCGCCGGACGGCGGGAGAGTCTCTGGCTTGCCCGGGCGTAGTTCTCGACCGGACATTGGTGTTGAACTGGGAGTCCGGCTTCGTCCTACGGACTACGCCGTGACAGGCTTCGTTCTCTCCCCGGGGTCGAGAACGAAGCCTGGCGCGCCGGAGAGGATTCGAACCTCCAACATTCGGATCCGAAGTCCTTGAGCGATCCAACGGTGGCAGTGCTTTTCAGGACCCCCCTAGCCCAATCCTAGCCCGCCGACAGGAAACCAGAAACGCTTGACCAAAATCGTCCGAATCGTCTGACCTGGCAACCAATAGGCGGTGCCGTAGAGGCGACCGATCACCGACGTGCGAAATGAGATGGGGGTGTTCAAAGGAGTACCCGGGTTCGTTGTCAATCCCCCAGACGTGTCTCAGAGATTCGCACCGATGTATTACAAGTGCTACACTGGGACGGGAGGCATCATGGTGACTCAGTCGGTTCGTCTGCCTGACGAGTTGGCGCGGCGCTTGGAGGCCATCGCGAGGGCGTCGAAACGCCCCAAGAGCTCTTTTATCGTCGAGGCGCTGGAACGGTACCTCGAGGAACAGGAAGACCTTGAAATCGCTCTGGCACGGTTCCGCGATCCGGAATCGGGGTGGATCGAACACGAGCAAGTTCGCGATGAGCTCGATCTCGATTAGGTGGGAGCGTCGCGCCGTCAAAGAGCTTGCGGCGTTACCAAAAAAAGACCAACAGCGCGTTTTTGACGCTGTGACGTTGCTCCGAGCGGACCCGCTCAAGGGTTCGATTCTGAGCGCCGAGTGGAGAGGCTTCCGACGGTTGCGAGTGGGCAGCTATCGAGTGATCTATGCCTTCGATGGGTCCGAGCTGGTTGTGGCGATCGTCCGCGTGGGCCATCGCAGGGAGATCTACCGCTAACCGGCCTATCTCACCGCGTATCGTCGCGTAATCCGTGCCAGATGGGATGAGTAGGCAAAATCAAGTGCCAGGTCAGACGATTCAGACGATCTTGTGGTGGGGTGACTGCGGGAAGGGCTGCTGATGCCGAGAGCGCCGCGGATTCTGTAATGGTGCCAGAACCCGGAGTCGCTCGAGCTCCGGCCCGAGGTCGCCTTCTACGCCGAGCGATGCCGCGGCTGCCTCAACTGTCGCGACGCCTGTCCGCTCGACGCCATTGTGGACGCAACTGTGAACGTGGCACCCAAGTGGGCACCCTAGAAGAACAGGCGTGGCAATCGCGGCATGGATTGACCCCCGCACATCCGGAGCTCAGCGTGCGGACTTTGGTGAGTTTGGTGAACGTGGAACCCCCTTACCCCCTTAGAGGTCAGTATGATAAGGTCTCCAAGCTTTATGAAGATCGAAGCCGTCGATACTGTCGCCTGAGGGGCGGTCGAACGCGGAGGACCTCCGCGACTCCCGTCCCGTCGAATCGTGGTCCGAAACCGCACACGATGACGGATCCGGACGCGCCGTGGCGTGTCCGATAACCTCAGGAGAAGAACAGTGAAACTCAGGTCCCTTGGTTGGAGTCGACGATGTGAAAATCTCTTCGGCCCGTTTCGTCAACGCGGCTTGATCGCGGGACGGGTAGTGGTCGATGGTCGTGATCCGGTGATCGTCGAATCGGAGCACGGCAATTGTGCGGCGGTGGCCGCGGGTAGGCTCGACGACACGGGCGAGCCCGGTCCCGCGGTGATCGGCGACTGGGTCGCCCTGGACATGACGGAGGACACACCGGTCATCCGAGCGGTGATGCCGCGCTCGTGTGTGCTCGCTCGGCGCCGACCCGGTGCCGCCGAACGCATCCAGGTGCTGGCGGCGAATATCGACACGGTCGTGCTGGTGGACTCGCTCGACCGGGGGCCCAACTGCCGCCGTATCGAACGCGGTGTGGCGGTTGCCTACGACAGCGGGGCGGTGCCTCTCGTGGTGCTCACCAAGGCGGACATTTGCAATGATGTTGCTGTGGCGGAAGCCGAGGCCCGGATCGGAGCACCCTCTGCCGACGTGCTCGCCGTGTCGGCGATCGACGGATTGGGTATCGATACTCTTGGTGATCTCCTCGTATCGGGATCGACGGCCGTGTTTCTGGGTCCTTCGGGAGCCGGTAAATCGACTCTCATCAACAGCCTGCTCGGCGAGGATCAGCTCGCTACGGGGGAGGTGAGGGGCGGTGACCACAAGGGTCGCCACACAACCACCAGGCGAGAGCTGGTATCTCTGCCGTCGGGGGCGTGTCTGATCGACACCCCTGGGATCCGCGAACTCGGGCTGTGGCTTGATGTCGACGCGGTGGAGGCCGCCTATTCGGATCTTGGGGCATTTGCGGACGGGTGCCGTTTTCGTGACTGCCGCCATGAAAAGGAGCCCGGGTGTGCGGTGCGCGCCGCCGTCGAGAACTCAGATCTCGACGAAAAGCGACTCGAGGGCTACCTCAAGTTGCGACACGAGGCCGAGGCCCACGAGCTGCGGCAGAACACCCACGAAGTGAGGGCTCACGAACGCAGGTTTTCAAAACTAGTGCGGAACATGAAAAAGGTTAAGGGGGAGTAGGTATTCGCTCGAGCCCGCCACGTCCGGGCCTATCGCGGCACGGTAAGCGGGTGGCCCTCTGCAGCGACGGGCCCTCGCGCCATGAGATACGACGGATCGTCGTGATTGAATTTGTACGGCGTGGGTACCGCCTCGACGCCGCAGAATGGTGCCACGTTCCGCACGGGCACCCTGGCGCGGTCAATGGCCGAAGTTGTGCATCGTCCGCGAAATGCTCACCGTGGCCCGGTCATCTCCACATAATCAAGTGCCAGGTCAGACGATTCAGACGATCTTGTGGTGGGGTGACTGCGGGAAGGGCTGCTGATGCCGAGAGCGCCGCGGATTCTGATCGAGGGTGGGCGGTATCACGTCTACAACCGGTTTGCGCGTGGCGAGGAGGTTTTCGCCGATCCTGAGGAAGCGATCGAATTCCTCGGTCTCCTCAGAAAGCTCAAGCAGCGGGACGATCTCCAAGTTGTTGCGTGGAGTCTGCTCTCCAATCACTACCACGTTGCAGTGAGGACATCCGCCGTGCCGCTCTCCCGGACCATGCGGACGCTTCAGAAAGGTTTCGCCAAGGCGTTTAACCGACGGTGGGGGCGATCTGGGCCGCTATGGCAAAGCCGCTACCAGGCGCGGTTGGTTGACAACCAGCGGTACATCGAGCGGCTGATCTTCTACATCCACTTGAACCCAGTTCGTGCCGGGTTGGTTGATGACCCGGTGAAGCACGTGTTCAGCGGGCATCGCGAGATGCTTGGAAAGGTCAACGACCCGCTGCTCGATGTTGATGACGCGCTTCTCAGCTTCGGAAACAACACCAAGACTGCCCGGAAGACCTACCTGAGGAGGTTGAATGCGGCCCTCGCCGCCGAGGAGCAGCCCGAGGTATCGGACAGACCGCCCTGGTGGAAACCGGAGAGGGAGTTGAAGCCCGCAACGGGCAGGGCATATGTGGATGTTCTCGGTCGAAGCACGGGGCTTGAGAGGAGGCTCCTTGAGGCGCAGGAGTTTGTCGAGCTCGCCTGCGCCGGCCTCGGGGTTGAGGCCGACTCTCTTGCGGGTGCCCTCAAGGACCGGAAGACAACGAGACGACGGCAGCTCGTTGCGACCGTGGGAATCGAGAGGTGGGGGCAGCGCGCCGGGCCTCTCGGCGGCGTGCTGGGGAAACACCCGGATGTGGTCAGCCGCTGGGTTCGCGCAGGTGCGGAAAGAAGATCGACAGATCCAGAGTTCGCCGAGGCGATCAACCAACTCGATTCACTTCTCGCCGGGCTGCCTCACTCCAAGCGATGACAATGGCTCAAGAATGTCGGAATCGTCTGACCTGGCACAGATGCAATGCCCTTCATTTCGTCCGCGTGGGCCATCGCAGGGAGATCTACCGCTAACCGGCCTATCTCACCGCGTATCGTCGCGTTATCCGTGCCAAGCTTTAGCCCCTTACGAAGTTGAATCCCAACGTCCAAAGTGCCAGGGCCGACAGTCTTGTCAGTTTCAGGAATGTAGAGAAATGCAGAATCCAGAAGTGTCAAAAGTGTCGGCCCTGGCACCGAATTGTTATTGACTCATTCGAATCCGGCGATCTCACGGCGTGGTCGCACAGCGTGCCGTAGCCACGGGGCACGTAGGTGAGTGAGCGGGCGTCCGAAGGGGCGCCTTTCACATATCCGCACATAATCCGCATGTTTTCCTCTTGAAAATCGGGTTGCCGGGACCTATGTTTCGTAGTGAAAACGAGAAAACGAAAAGCGACAAATCTGGCTGGAGGCGACCGGATGATGAAACTCTTGTCAACCTCGGTGGCATCACGTCTCTGTTTTTCGCTCATGTTGGCGGCATTGCTACTTGCGTGCGTCATTATCGAAGACGTGATCTGCCTGACCGAGGTCTCGTTAGGTTCAGAAGCCGAGTTCATCCTCGACCTTCGAGTCATGGAGTTTGAGGGCACAAACCTCACTCCTCACCAGAGATCCAGATATTTATGGGTCTGCTATCTGGCTATTGATGTGCCGAATGGGTGGACGATCGACTCCGGATACTATGAGGGAGTGATTGGTGGTGATCACGTCGCCGGTGAAGGCATAGTCTTTGACCCGCCATCTGCAATGGACTGCGAATCACAGTGGCCCAAAGTCCCACAGGGGTACGTGCGACGGTGGATTCACACCGAGTCCCACGAATCCTCCTGGGGTGGCACGGCCACCGCGTGGGTGCGGTTTAAGGTCAACGGTGAGCCTGGAGAATACCGCCTCGCCTTTCATGCCCAGACCGAGCCGGGCGGCGACGCCTGGTGTTCCCCCTCGACCTACTTCCAAGTCAACGTCTCGGATATTTCGAACTTCGCCGACGGCTTCGAATCCGGCGACACCTCGGCGTGGAGCAACACGGTCCCCTGACTCGTCTGCCCTACTGCACCACTTCATCGACCCGGCGGTACTCCGCATCGATGGCGTCTTCACCGGCGGGTAACGCCGAATTGCTCGGACTCACGTAGAGCCAGTGAACCTCGTGGAACGTATTTGGGTCGTCTTTTTGAACGTCAACATTCCTCATCTGGATCACCAAGTTGGCTTGCCCTGATCGGCCTCGCCGGTGAGCCTCGATTCAAACACGGTGCCAAATACGGTGCCAGGGCCGACACCTTTGACACTTGGGTTTGATCACCGCCAAATTCAGTGCTGAGTTCCCGATCCAGGTCGTCGTAGGCTCGAGCGAAATCCGGATCACACCGCCGACGAGTCGAACCCCATCGCACCCAGCGGGAGATGACGTCAGCACGACGGCCGAGGAGCCTGCCGAGCTCCCGCGGACCCTGGTTCCAACGCTCCACCCCCACTGTGACAAGCAAGGTCCTTAACCTCGAGATTTGCCTCGAAAGCCCCACCCCTGCCATTAAACAGTAGTCAACTCCGATCAGGCTGACTGCAGCTCTGACGAATTCTTCGGTTGGTACCTTCGGCCGCACCCTTCCGGTACTCACAACTGGCTCATCGATCCACGCTTCAGGCGATAGTGCTCTCAATCCTCCCGAAAGTGTCAAAAGTGTCGGCCCTGGCACCGTTTTGTGTGCTGATGGAGCCGAGAGGCGTCGTAGGGTGGGTGGTTGGGGGACGACGTGAACAAGAAGCTGTGAGCTTGGTTTCTCTCGGGGATCGAAGAAGCTGGCGCGCCGGAGAGGACTCGGATAGGTGCGATAGGTGCCACCCTTAGCATTCATGGCATTCCTGAAGTGTCGCGGATAGATGGGGGCGACCCTTAGCATTGATCACATTATGTGGTCCTCTTCGGCTGACATTGCTGTGTATGCGAAGGGTGGCACCCTTCGAGTTTGTCGAGCTCGCCTGCGCCGGCCTCGGGGTTGAGGCCGACTCTCTTGCGGGTGCCCTCAAGGACCGGAAGACAACGAGACGACGGCAGCTCGTTGCGACCGTGGGAATCGAGAGGTGGGGGCAGCGCGCCGGGCCTCTCGGCGGCGTGCTGGGGAAACACCCGGATGTGGTCAGCCGCTGGGTTCGCGCAGGTGCGGAAAGAAGATCGACAGATCCAGAGTTCGCCGAGGCGATCAACCAACTCGATTCACTTCTCGCCGGGCTGCCTCACTCCAAGCGATGACAATGGCTCAAGAATGTCGGAATCGTCTGACCTGGCACAGATGTCACCGGAAACGGGAAGGCCATCAACGTGTATCGAGAACAGCTCAGGCGGATCTGGCACTACTGGCTGCGACGAAGGTCGCAGCGGCAGATGCCTGACCTGGGACCGGTTTGCCCGGCTTCAGAAGCGCTTTCCGCTCCCTCCACCCAAGGTCGTCCACTCGATCTATCGTCACGCAGCAAACCCATGCGCCTGAAGAGCCGGATGCGGGAATTCTGCACGTCCGGATCTGTGGGGGGCCCGGGCGGGTAACCGCCCGGGTCTACCCGACACCGAATTTGGGAGAAAAGGAAAGGGCGGGGAAGATCCCCCGCCCTTCACGTTGGATCGACAGTGCCGCTACTGCGGCAATATCGTCGTCGGATCACTGGTCACGTTGTCGAGCACCGAGCCGTAGCAGAAGAAGGACTTGAACGGCTGCGGCGTCCACACCTCCACATAGCCGTTCACCGGCTGGTAGTCCTCGAACACCCGGTTGAGCTGGTCGTTGCCCCAGGGATCAAGCAGCATGGTCCTTCTTTCGAGGCGATTCCCTTCGCTGTCGTAAAGTTCCACACTTACGCCGGTCCTCTCCGCCGAACCGTTCTGGCAGCCGATGTTGGTGCGCAGGTCGTCGTTCTCACTACGCGAACAGGATCCGCTTCCGCTCGCCGTACATGATGAAGTCCCCGGGATCGACCGCGGGCATGGCCTGGCCGTAGGTTCCGGCGGACTCCCCACTCGGGGTGTTGTAGGTCCGGCTCATGCCAAGTAGGTCAGCGCTCGACGACACCAGCGTGAGCGCTCCGAGCGAGTTCGGGCTCGAGGTCGAAGACCTCCCTGAGCACGTTGGCGTAGCGGACGCTCATGCCGGCGCCGAGGGTGAAGGTCTCCGAGGTCATGGGTTCTGTGTTGTCCTCCCCGCGCGGGAGCCACATGAGCTGGTACTCCACCGGCTGGCTGCCGGCGTTGTTGAGGTCCACGTCCGTCTGGTAGAACGCCCCCTCGGCGCCCGAGGCCACCGCCGCCGCCGGGATGACCCTCGAGTTGGACATGCCGCCGACGACGGGGCAGCAGTCCGAGGTGGCGTACGAGAGCCACGAGGTCGAGCCGTCCCAATGCTGGTACCACATCCGCCAGCTGCCGCCGTCGAAGAGAACGATCGGGTCCCAGAGCTCTTCGGTATCTGATCGCATGACCGGGTTGTCCCGGTGCTTCGTCCACGCGATCCCGTCGATCGAGTGCGCGTAATCATAGCCCTGGTTGTCCGCCTGAAACCCTGAGTACCACATGTGGAACCCGGTGTCGGTGGACTGGACGGAAGGGCAGCAAACAGCAGTGTTGTCCGACGCGCCAGGGTAACCCGATGTTGCGAGGACAGAGTCGGGACGCAGGACCCAGTGGATCCCGTCCAGAGACTCGGCGTACCCGATCCCATTCGAGGGCTCGCAGCAGGAGTAGTACCACATCCTGTAGGTGCCGCCTTCGACGATGACGGTCCAAGGGACCACAAACCAGTTCCATTCGTAGGGAGTTCCGGCTTCGATCACTGGGTTCTGAGGGTGCTTGGTCCACTGGCTGCCATCCGGCGAGGTGGCGTACCCCGCCCTCGCATAGCCTTCGCCGTCCTCTGCGCCGTACCACATGTGGAACTGCGACCCGTCATGGAACACCGCAGCTGACCAAAAGACCCGGGAGTCCCACTCTCCCGGCTCACCCCGCATGAGCACCGGGTTGGCAGGGTCCATGGTCCACTCCACCCCGTCGGCCGAAGTGGCGTGACCGAAGTCCGTCAGATAGCCAGCCTCAGAGTACCCGGCGAACGACATGTGGTACACCGATCCGTCGAAGACGACAGAGTAGATCTGGTGCCCCCTGGCGTCCCACGCCCCCGGTTCACCGGGCCCGATGATCGGGTTGTCCGGGTGCTGGACCCACTCCGTTTGCGCCATGGCCACCCCGGCAGCGCACAGCATGACAACCAGCATCACCGCGACTCGTGTTGCTCTCATGACCTCCTCCTTTGTGTGGTGTTGACTATTCTCCGATTGCGGTCCTGCCGGGTCAGCCAAACCAACCCACCCGCCCAAGCGCATCCGACGTTTCATGGCTTTCTCCTTGTTTGTCGACCTGATCAGATGTACTCAATATAGGTCCCAGCAACGAGATTGTCATGAGGAAAACATGCGGCTTATGTGCGGATAGGTGCCACCCTTAGCATTCATGGCATTCCTGAAGTGTCGCGGATAGATGGGGGCGACCCTTAGCATTGATCACATTATGTGGTCCTCTTCGGCTGACATTGCTGTGTATGCGAAGGGTGGCACCCTTCCTGGGCGTCCGAGGCATCAATCACCTCCGCCACCCAACCTACCATAACTCCGTAACTCCGTACCTGGCACCTATGTACGAAGTTGAATCCCAGTTTGTCCGCTGAACGTCCAAAGTGCCAGGGCCGACAGTCTTGTCAGTTTCAGGGGTGTAGAGAAAAGCAGAATCCAGAAGTGTCAAAAGTGTCGGCCCTGGAACCGAATTTGATGACAACCAGGTCACTGGGACCTATACATATACGTAAGGTCAACCACAACAAAGGGGGATTGCCATGAAGAGCCGTACGGTGTCGTGGTTGTTGGTCGCAGTCGCTGTTTGCGCCTTTGCATTCTTTGCGTCTGCCGATGGCGGGATCGCCTTGGCGCCCATCGATCCACTGGTCTTCGAAGAGTCCGCAGCCAAGGGTGAGGCCACCACACGCCGAGACGACCCGGAGCGCACGAGTCTGGTCCCGACCCAGCCGGCACAACCCGGCGCCCTCCCAGTGGTTCGCAGCGGCGACGGCGGACCGGTAGCGCGTAGCTGCCCGGGTATCGCTCTGCTGGTCGCCCAGGGTGCCGACTCGTTCGGGTACTTTTACGGCGGCTTCTGGTGGCCCGAAATGACCGCGGCACTCGATTCGGCGGCCGCCACCGTCACCGTCGTCCCGAACCTCGAGGACTTCAACACTATGCTGTGGTACGACGCCCTGTGGGTCGACCAGCGCTGGACCGGTGGCTCGTTATCCGTCACCGAGCAGAACAACATCGCAGCCTTCATCAACACCGGCCGCAAGGTCGTGATGATCGGCGAAAACAACCTCTGGACTGTCTGGAACGGCCAGATCCTCGGCCTGGTTGGGGGGACCTACAGCGGCGGCGAGGTGCATGGGCTCATCAACACCGCGATGAGCCATGAGTTGACCGGCGGCGTGAGCCAGGTTTGGACACAGGCCGATGGCGTCGCCGACACCGGAACGTCGCTTTTCGACCAGAGGTTCGCCACGCTATGGGGAGACTCGGCGCTGGTCATCCTGGGAGTCAATCCTCAGGATTCCATGCGCTGGGGAGATGCGGACAACGCCACGTTCTTCACCAATGTGGCCGACTGGACCGCGTGCGACCACCCGCGGACTCCCGCCTTCCCGAGCGTGCCGGGGTTGCTGCACGACAACGGCGACTCGGACGGGACCAACGGCTACAGCAACGCCGTGGAGGCCGTGCTCGGGTCCCGCCGGACGCTCCTCGACGACTTCGTTGTCCCGGGACCGTTAACGTGGACCCTGCGCCACTTCGAATGGCTCCATTGCTGGGATTCGGGTGCCACGGGGCTTGGAACCGGCGCCGAGCTCTTGATCTACGAGAACGACCCCAACGGCGGAGGGCCGGACATCGACGGGCCGGGGGCGAGCGTCGCCGCAGCAGTGGTGAGCGGCTACGGCGAGAGGCCCACGGGGCGCAACTGGCTCGGTCACGACGAGAATGCGTCGTGGATCGATTTCTACGACATCGTGCTGTCTCCAGGGAGGTACTGGATCGAGTGGACGATCGTCGGACCCGAGAACAACTTCGCGATGGTCAAGGCGGACATGCTCGACAATGAGTGCTGGGTGAACTTCGACGACATGGGCGGACTGATGCCGGGGTCGGCCCTGGTTGGAGCCTACGCGGACCTCGCCTGGGCCCTGGGTGAGACGTGGGGGATCTTTGCCGACGGCTTCGAATCCGGCGACGCCTCGGCGTGGTCGGCGACGGTGCCTTAGGGCCACTCGATTGCGGGGCCGAGAGGCGTCGTAGGGTGGGTGGGAGGGGGACGACGTCAACAAAGAGCAGGATTCTCGATGACCCGAGACGTTGGAAGAAGCTGAACGTCCAAAGTGCCAGGGCCGACAGTCTTGTTAGTTTCAGGGGTGTAGAGAAAAGCAGAATCCAGAAGTGTCAAAAGTGTCGGCCCTGGCACCGAATTCGGGTTTCGGTCAATGCATCGCACCTATAATGGGCCAGACCGATTTGTAACAAAAGAACACGTGCGTCGCCTGGTTTAGGAGGTCTGCAATGGGTCAGGTTTCTGGAAGGCGTCCTCTGTGTAAGGAGCGAAGTCGGCTCGCGGTCCTTTTGCCGACATCCGCACTCCTCATCATCTGTCTCTCCCCGATGGCGTTCGCCCAGGCGGACACATGCTCCAAGCCGCGAGTGGCCGTTCAACTTACGGGGATCCACGACGAGGTTATCGAGCTGCTGAACTCGAAGGGCGTCCCTCAGCCGCGAGAGTCGTGGATTCTTCAGATACAGGACAAGGTGCTGGAAGAGCTCAGAATGGGTTCGCCGGGCACCGTATTCGTCCAGGTCGACGGGGTCGGCGGTGCGTTGCCGACAGCCTGCGATTACGGTTTTGAGTACCTCATACATTTCATAGCTGCGGGAGAGGAAATCGAGGTCTGGGGTGGTGCGCTCGAATCTGAGTACACGGCCTACTACATGAGCTCGGAGCTCGCCCAGAACAACCCATGCGAGGGCCCGGACACCGTGGATGTGGAGATGACGAAGAAAGACGAGGACGTCTTTCAGACGATCGAACACAACATCGAGACCTGGGGAGACATCGGAAGACGGATCGAGGAGTTCGAACGCTCTCATCCCGTGCCGCCCAGGGGGCCCGAGCTCCACATTTCTCAGGACCCTGAATTCGTGTCACCACTGAAAGCCGAGAGAGAACTGGATATCAAGATCGACGTGACGGACTGCAGAGGCGAGGTTGTATACGAGAAATCTCACGGACAAAAAATCACCCTACCCAGAAAGACCGATCGAAACGAGCTCTCCGGAACGCACCGTTTTCCTCAACGCGTACGCGTCCTTGGCGATATGTTGTTTCTCTATGCCTTACAACCGGAAGGCACCTCCGCAACCTATACTCTCAAGAGTGGTGTCGAGCCACACGTCGAGAGCATCGAGATCACGACCTGTGGGATCGACACGAAAATCGTCAAGAAAGACACGCAGATCCACATCCGCGGTCTGAAACTCCGAGTTACGCCTGAAAAAACAACGATCAGCCCCGGCGAGAGAACCGATATAAAAATCGAACTTTCAAAAGTCGACGACAAAGGAAACAAGGAACCTCTACCTGGGAAACAAATCGAGCTCGACATTCGGGGCCTTGTTGATGGAGACGTATGGCCTTCTGGTGACATCACAACAGACGACGATGGGAAGGCCGTCCTCGTATACTCAGCTGGAGAAAACGATCAGAAGGTCACCTTCAGTGCGAAGTTCCAGCCAAAGAACTACGACGAGTTTGTTCACGACGAAAAAACGGTCAGCGTATTCCTTCCGCGTTTGCGGGCCATTGTCCACCACACAATAACCACTTCAAGGGATTTTAGCGAGATTAAACCCGAATTCTATAATTCTACAAAACAATCGAATTCGAAAGAACACAGAAATTTTGAAATTCATTTAACAGGCGCCAAAAACCCCAGAATAGATTATGAATTTGACAAAGAGTCATTAAAAATGAAGATCAGAAGTTATCGTTACGAAATAGAATCCGCCAAAATCCAGTCGGCATCATTGGAGGGGCAGATTTCCACTCATGATAAAGAAATCGACACTGCGGGCATCAGGCATGAGTGGCGATGTAGTTACTCTTCAAGCGGTACAGATTTTCAGCTGGAGTCCCAGTCATCCAGACCTAGCATCGAGATCAAAATCGACCCGTCCACTGGTCTTATAACCACGGTTCATCTACCTTCTTATAAGGTGACGGGGATAATCAATCATGAATCTGATTGCAGTGGAGTTAAAAGACAGACGGTGGGTAATTATGAAAATTTGGTACCATATGACCAGAATGAAACCCGGACCAGTGACTTAAATATCAGTGTTGAACCAACCGTTGATGACAGGGAAAACTGCTGGAATGTCGCAGATACCAAGAATACAGCGTTTCTTCGAGGCGAATGTGGCCAAATACGGGAGAAAAAATATCTGACTGAGGAAGAAACCTACGAGTGGGAAGTCATTATACGGAAGAATAATCCTTAAAGAGTTTGAATCACAGAATTCCGCACAAAGAAGTCCTGGCAACCGCCTTCAAGTCACATCTCAACAAGTTCGACCCTTCGGTTGAGTTTCCTCCCGCTCTCGTCTCTGTTTGAGCCAACGGGGCAGAGCGGTCCGGCACCCTTTCCAGTCAACCGTTCGGCAGCAATTCCATATTCATTTATTAAAGCCTTTACGACCGCTTGAGCTCGTTTCAATGAGAGCCCAATATTGTAGTCAAAATTGCCGGTCATGTCCGTGTGTCCCACGACGTACATTTTCAGAGAGTTGTTGGCTTTGAGCATGTCGGCGATGGTCTTAAGTATGGGTTCAGATTCGGGTATGATATTGGCACTGTCGAGATCAAAATAGATCCCGTAGACGACGGCATGGCCGGTGGTCGCAATATCTCCGAAAAGCGCATCAGGATTCACCGTCACCTTCTGCTTCATCAACTCACGTTCCACAATGGTCAAACGATAGAGGCTGTCCAAAGCAGCGACCTCGATCCACACCTCTTGGCCCCCATCTTCAACCTTGGCGTATAGCACTTTCTCTTTTCTTATCCAGGTGTTAGCACCTATCCTCTTCAGGGCATTTTCATAATTCTTGAGTATCATCAGACGGCCCGGCGATTGGGCACCTTTTTTCAGACGATATTCAATGTGGTAGTAATGCCCTTCAACCTCAGTTTCCATTTCGCTACTATCGCGAAATGTATGTGACTCATACTCGCTCTCTTGATAGGCGGCAATCCAAAAATCCGGCATCCTGGATATCAGCGGGTGGTCGCTGCTTCCTTTGCGGTCATTTTGCGCTTGAATACTGCCGGCCATGATCAATACGACGAGAAAACTGATACTCACTCTAAGAAGACGTCTCATGGTTACCACCTCATTCATGAAGTCCTGGGTTCTCAGGGCATAATCACTCTGCCGCTCCGTGGTTTCTCCGGATATCGCTAACCTGAGGATAACCTTTCTCGAGCGCCTGTCGCAGAGTGGTCCAGCCGCGATTGAGGAATAGGAAATTCTTTTCGTTCGACCTCAAGCACACACGGGTGCGAGACGTGTGATCGGGTCTGACAAGAGGTTATACGATAAAGGCGATGATCGACATCTCGCTGTGGCAGCGAGGGCACACCAGAGGGTCGACCTCGTACACGCGCTTAATCATCTCGGCCCATCGGCGTCGGAGGGTACGGGCATCGGGCGAACGATCCTCCTCGGTCTTTCCCGATCCGGCGACACCTCGGCGTGGTCGAACACGGTGCCGTGAGACGGTGGCTTCCGCCACACAGCCCCTCCGAGTCTCGGGAACGAATTTTGGTTTATGATTGTCGTACCGGAAGCCAAAATGAGGGGTTATCGTCCCCAGTATTTCGAAAGGGAGGTCGAAAATGTCACGGACAGATGCCTGCATTCTCCGTCGTTCGATCCGGACCTTGTGGTTCACTCTCGCGTTGTGCTTTCCGATGATCGCGGCTTCTCAAACCGTGGAATTTTTCATTCAGGCCGACTTTGCAGCGGAAGTCGGGTCGAGAAACGTCATCGGGTTTGATATCCCGAACCAGGCAGATGGCGCCCTGGCTGGGGAGGAGTATCTGGGGTGTGGCCTGACCATAATCCAGATCGACGGCAACGACATCAACATCGTTGGGAATCTAGCGCCGGGGAGCTTTGGGGGTAACTACGTCACCGAAGCGAACATCGACTCCGCCCCGAACGCGATTTCGTCGTCTACAAACGTTGGCGGTGCGGCTGACCAACCAGACAACTTCGACTTGGTTTTCAGCGAGTCAACTGCAGCAGCGGGTGTCGTAGTTGGGAATCTGGGAAATTGTAATCCTGTATACAGCACCACAGTGCAGTTCCTCGACGGTGTCGGTGCGGTGATCGCCGAGGCAATCTTGGCGCAGGATCACCCTGATGTGGTTTGGGGCACAGCTGACGGCGGCGGAATCTGCGGTGGGACCATCCCGGTCCCATTCGACAACCGGCTCTTCTATGGCATCGTGACCGATCAGATGATCGACAGGATTCGCGTTCTGAACGCTGCGAACGACGGGGATGGAATCGTTATCGACAGCGTGCAATTCAGTTCACAGACCATCTGCGGTTGTGGTTTCGAAAGTGGCGACGTGTGTCTTTCGATGAGCGTCCACCTCTGAAGAGAACGGGCGGAATGACTGCTGGAACAGATTGGTCGTGGGGAGTCGCGTTGAAGCAGCCTCAGGCTGCGACAACCTAAACCCCTGCAACCGTGTGCGCCCGCAGAACGTCCAAGTCGTCGGTGAGGAAGAGTGGCTTGCCCGGGCGGAGTTCTCGACCACGTAATTGCGTCGGGGAAGGCGTCCGGCTTCGTGCTTCGCACTACGCCGTGACAGGCTTGGTTCTCTCCCTGCGGTCGAGAACAAAGCTTGGCGCGCCGGAGAGGACCCGAACTCGGCTTCAGCAGCAGTTCACAGCCGTGGCCAAGGGGGTCGAAGAGGGAGGGGGCTGGCGTACGGCTGTCTGCTGATGGAGGTGAGAGGCGTTGTGAGGTTGGGTGGGTGGTGGACGACGTAAACAAAAAGCAGTTTTCTGGATAACCGAGAACGATTGAAGAAGCTGGCGCGCCGGAGAGGACTCGAACCTCCAACCGTCGGATCCGAAGTCCGATGCTCTATCCATTGAGCTACCGACGCGTCGCCGAGGATCTTATCCGAAATCACGACGGTCTTCCACATTCCACATTTGATTGGATGGGGATGACGTTGGACCGTTTTGGACGGGCACGGGCACGGGCACGGGCACGGGAACGGGAACGGGGACGGGGGCGCTGGCGCTGGCTCGGGTGGGACGGGGGACTTTCAACTTTCAACTGGGGTGGGTGGGAGGGGGATAGAATGTCACCGATGATCACCGTGGACCAGATCCGAACTGCGCTCAATCGCCACAGACCGCAACTCCTGCCCTACACCGAGGACATGAAATGGGCGGCAGTGGCGGCGGTGGTCCGGGATGGAGCCGACGGCGCGGAGCTGCTCTTCATTCGCCGTGCCGAGGACGACCACGATCCGTGGTCCGGCCAAATGGCCTTCCCTGGAGGGCGGATGGACCCGGGGGATGACACGGTGGTGGCCGCGGCGGTGCGTGAGACTCGGGAGGAGCTGGCGCTCGACCTGAAAACCGACGGCGAATATTTGGGTCGGATGTCCGACGTGGCCGCGGTCAGCCGCGGCCGGCCGCTGTCGCTGGTGATCGTGCCGCACGTTTTCCGGATCAGTGGGGATCCGCAATTCAGGCCCAATTACGAGGTCGCCGAGGTGCTGTGGGTTTCTCTGAGCTATCTCGCCGACTACGACAATCGGTCGACGGTGGATTGGAAGACTCGGCAGCATCACGATCCCGCTGCCCTGTTACCGATACCACGATCGAGTCATTTGGGGCCTCACCTTTGGGATGGTGGACGAGTTGCTCGGGCTGCTTCAATAGTCAAAAGTCAAAAGTCAAAAGTCTAAAGTCCAAAGTCGGAAGTTCCCGGCACTCCGTGGTGGTGCGCAGGAGGTTTATCGAGGCCTCCCATGACCGCCATTTGCGGTTTTCCGAATTCCGAATTCCGAATTCCGAATTCACCCCGGGCTGCCTGGGTTCACAGCGCGGCGAGCTGGCGTGGTAGCCTTGCTCGAAACAAACGGGGCCAACAGGAGGTACGAAATGCGTTTCGACGTCAAGGCGTTCGGGCTGACATGTGGAATTCTGTGGGGTGCGACCGTCTTCCTCATGACCCTGTGGCTGATTGCTTGGGGGTACGAGGGGACCCTCATTCGGAACCTGGACCACATCTATTTCGGTTACAGCTTCTCCCTCCTGGGTTCGGTCATCGGAGCTGTGTGGGGTTTTGTGGACGGTCTGATCGGCGGTGCGATCTTCGCCTGGCTCTACAACAAACTCGCCAAACCGACCTGATACTTCGATCAGGGGTTATGCGGCAGCCCGGAGGACGCTCCCGCAACCATCGAGCGAGGTTTTCCGAATTCCGAATTCCGAATTCCGAATTCCGAATTCTCCCCAATCTGCCTGGGCGGTCGGGTAGCGGCTAATGCGCCTCGTCCCAATTACGACCAACGCCAACATCGACCACGATCGGCACATCCAGCACGAGAGCCCCGGCCATTTCCGTCCTGACCATCTCCCCGACCTCGTCGACGCGGGCCTCGTCCACCTCCAACAGCAGCTCGTCGTGGACCTGAAGGAGCAGCAGCTGACCCGGGAGTTCATCGCGCAGCCGGCGGTCCACGGCGATCATGGCCTTCTTGATGAGATCGGCAGCGCTGCCCTGGACCGGGGTGTTGATGGCCACCCGTTCGGCCGCCGAGCGGGCTGCGAAGTTGCCGCTGGCGAGGTCCGGAACGGGTCGCCGCCTGCCGAGCAGGGTCTCGACGTAACCCTTCTCCCGTGCCATTTCGAGGGTTCGTTGGCGGAAGTCCTCAATCTCGGGAAAGCGTTCGTTGTAGCGCCTGATGTACTCAGCGGCTTCGGCCCGAGAGATCCGTTGCTGTTGGGCCAAGCCGAAGGCGCTTTGGCCGTAGATGATGCCGAAATTCACCGCCTTGGCGATGGATCGCATCTGGCGGGTGACCGCGGCCGGATCCACGTCGAAGAGGCCGGCCGCGGTCTCTGCGTGGACGTCCGCTCCGGCGGCGAATGCCTCGGCGAAACCGCCCTTACCGCCGCACAGGTGGGCGAGGATTCTCAGCTCCACCTGGGAGTAGTCGGCCGACAGGAAGAGCCTTCCTGGCGGTGCGATGAAGGCCTGACGGATCCGTCGTCCTTCTGCGGTTCGCACCGGGATATTTTGTAGGTTGGGGTCGGTGGAAGCCAGCCGGCCGGTGGCGGCGGTGATCTGGGAGTAGTTGGTGTGGATTCGACCGTCGTCGGGATGGACCAGGGTGGGCAGGGGATCGACGTAGGTGTTCTTGAGTTTGACCAGAGACCGGTAGTCGAGAATCGCCTGTGGCAGGGCGTGCTGCAGGGAAAGCTCGGAAAGCACCGATTCGTCGGTGGACGGCCCGGTCTTGGTTTTTTTGATGATCGGCAAGTTGAGCCGGTCGAAGAGAACTTCGCGCAACTGCTTCACCGAGCCGATATTGAACTCGAGACCGGCCAGCTCGTAGCACCGTTTCTCGGCCTCGGCGATGCGTAGCTCGAGCTCGCCGGAAAGGGCTTCGAGGTATGCCTGGTCGACCGCAATTCCGTTGATCTCCATCCGAGCGAGCACTTCGATCAGGGGCAGCTCGAGCTGCCGGTAGAGGGAATCGAGGCCTTCCTCCTCGAGGCGGGTGGTCAGCAGACCGTCCAGCAGCCAGGTGACGTGGGCGTCCTCTGCGGCGTAGTCCCGTGCCGCATTCCAGTGGTACGTCAGCAAAGGTCTGGTCCTTGCCGACGGTGTCCTTGAAGGTGATCATCCGGTGCTCGAGGTGGACCAACGCCAGGTCGTCGAGCTTGTGGGAGCGGCGGTCGGGGGACAGCAGGTAGTCTGCAAGCAGGGTGTCACCGTCGATCCCGGCGAGCTCCACGCCGTGACGATGGAGCACCTCGAGGTCGTACTTGAGGTTCTGTCCGGTCTTGCCGGAGGTCGGGTCGGTGAGGATCTTTTCGAGTCTGCGTTTGACGGTGTCCCAGTCCAGCTGAGGTTCCAGTGAGGCGTGCGCCACGGGCACGTACCACGCCACCTTCTCGTCACAGCAGAAGGACAGCCCCACGAGTTCCGCCGTCAGCGGGTCCAGCGAGGTGGTCTCGGTGTCGAGGGCGAACCGGGGCGCGACCGACAGCGTGGCACAGAGATCGTCCAGCTCGTCGTCGCTCGTCACCAGTCGATAGCCGGCCCGGTCGATTCCCTCCATCTCGCCGCCGAACTCGCGCAGCAGCGAGCGAAACTCGAGCTCCGAGAACAGATCCCGCGCCTGATCAACAGGCGGCGGAAAATTCAACGCCAGCTCGTCAATGCCCACTTCCACAGGGGCGTCGGTGCGGATCGTGGCCAGATGTTTCGACAGGAAGGCGTTGTCTCGGCTCTTTTCGAGCTTGGCGCGGGTGCCCGGGGGCGTGACCTCCTCGATGCGTTGATAAATGTCCTCGAGCCCGTTGAAGTCCGCGAGCAGCTTCTTGGCGCCCTTTTCGCCGATGCCGCGGACGCCGGGGATGTTGTCCGATGAGTCGCCCCAGATCCCGAGGGCGTCGGGAACGAGCTCGGGGCGACAGCCGAACTTTTCCTCCACCTCGGGGAAGGAAATTCGGCGGTCCTTCATGGAGTCGTACATGGTGACGTTGTCGGACACCAGCTGCATCAGGTCCTTGTCCGAACTCACCAGCACCACATCGAGCTCGTCCTCGTGGCGTTTTGCGAGAGTGCCCATGACGTCATCGGCCTCGAAGTCGTCGAGTACGAGATAGGGGATTCCGAAGGCTTCGGCGATTCGGGAGAAGTGGGGCATCTGGGCTCGCAGTGCCTCCGGCATGTCCGGCCGGGTTCCCTTGTAGTCCGGGAACTCCCGGTCGCGGAAGGAGCCGCCCTTGGGATCCCATGTGATGGCCAGGTGGTCAGGCTTGTTGTCGCGGATCAGCTTGAGCAGCATGTTGGTGAAGCCGAAGAGGGCGTTGGTGGGCAAACCCTGGGAGTTGGCCATGCCGCCGATGGCATAGAAGGCGCGAAAGGCCATGTTGGGGCCGTCGATGAGGTAGAGCGTCTTTCGCCGCGGTGCTTCGGTCATAGGCGGTAGTCTAACCGTTACCGGTTTCTCGGGCGTTGTGGTGGACTGAATTCGAAATGCGAAATGCGAAATGCGAAATTCGAAATGGGAAATTCGGAATTCGGAATTCGGAATTCGGAAAATCGATTCCGCTCGGCCGACGCACCCGCATGCTAGGCTGAGCGCTGCGGGGGTGTGGCGAATGCTGAACCGTAGAGTATTCCGAATCGCGGTGGCCATGGCGTTGGTGGTCGGTATGGCCGGAGTGGCCATCGCGCAGGAGGCGAAGCGGGTGCCGCGGGAGTACCTGGCCGGTATTGTCGACGATGATCCGAATCCTCTGCCCAGAAATCTGACCGAGGCCGAGCGGGGACTGCCACTGGGAGTGCCTGTCTCGCCGACCAAGATGGCTCCCCCCACCGGTGAGGTGTGGACTCCACCGGAGTATGCGGACAATCAGGGCCTGCTCATCCGCTGGGGTTCTTACAACTCGGTGCTCACCGAGATGACGGTGGGCATCACCACCGGAGATCCGGACGGTGTGGTCTACATTCTGGTATCCAGCCCTTCGCTGCAGGCCAGCGCCACCTCCGTTCTCCAAGGCGCTGGAGCGGACATGTCTCAGGTGGAGTTCATCCTCTACGCATCGAACACGGTGTGGATCCGAGACTACGGGCCGCGGTTCATCAGCGAGGACGGGCACGCCGCCATCGTCGATCATCTCTACAACCGGCCGCGACCGCAGGACGATGCGTTCCCCGGCTACCTGGCCGGCCTGTGGGGCCTGCCCTCCTACGACCTGCTGCTGTACCACGGTGGCGGCAACTTCCATCTGTTCGCTGACCGGGACGCGTTCATGACCGACCTGGTTCTGGACGAGAATCCTGGCTCCAGCGAGCAGGATGTGGTTGATCTCTTCGCCGCGTACCAGAATCTCGCCCTCTCCATCGAACCGGGATTCCCCACCACATTTGACTCCACTCAACACATCGACATGTGGATGATGGCGGTCAGGGATCAGGAGGTGATCATCGGCCAGTACGAATGGTCCGATGGAGATCCATACGACATCACGGAGGCCGCCGCTACGGATCTGGCCGCGGCGGGGTACACGGTCCATCGCACCCCCGGATGGAACTCCGGCGGGACCCACTACACCTACACCAACGCGGTGGTGTTCAACGATCTGGTCTTCATTCCGGAGTTCTCGGGCTACCCGGCTGAGAATGCACAGGCGGCGGCAGTATTTGCCGCGGCCTACCCCGACCACCAGGTGATTCCAGTGGACTGCTCGAGCATCATCCACTCGGCCGGGGCCATCCACTGCGTGGTGATGCACGTGCCGAGCATTGGCACGATGCCGTTCGAGGACGGTTTCGAGTCCGGGGACCTCACGGCCTGGAGCCTCGCGGTGCCTTAATGAGAGGGTGGTAGGAAGAATTCGGAATTCGGAATTCGGAATTCGGAAAACCGTCTTCAGGTGACACGTGACAGGTGACAGGTGACAGGTGACACGTCTCAGGCCCCTCACCAACCTCAAACCTCAAACCTCAAACCTCAAAACCAGCTTGGTGGGCGTCTGCCGACGGCCTAGCCCTGGACGTGGTGGCGATCGCCGGTCATGTGACGTTCGAGGGCGGCGACGGCCGAACGCCACTCCTCGCCCGAGATCGGCGGCGGAGGTCCGGGTAGGCTCCGGTGGTGGTCACCCTGTGAGCTGGACGGTACTGGGCGAGGAGGGAGATCGCCACCTCGGGGGAGAGCTGGCGGGCCACCCATTCGATGCTGGCCTCGACGTGGGCCAGGCCGTCGGGAAGAACCAACATCCGGATCAACAGACCCCGGTGGAGCGCCCCGTCGGGAGTGAGAACCCAGCCGTCTTCCACCTGGCGGTGCATCTCCGCCAGGGCCTCATGCGCCCGAGCGGGGTAGTCCTCGACACCGGATAGGCGGCAGCCGGTTGCCGGATTGGCGTACTTGAGGTCGGGCATGTAGATGTCCACAACGCCGTCCAGCAGCCGGAGAACGGGCACCGAGTCGTAGCCGTTGGAGTTGTAGACGATGGGGATGGACAGCCCGCGGCCGGCGGCGACCACCAACGCCCGTACGAGCTGGGGCACCTGGTGACTGGGCGACACCCAGTTGATGTTGTGGGCGCCGCGGTCCTGGAGGTCGAGGAACACCGCGGCCAGGTCGGCGGCTGTCACCTCGTGGCCCACAAAGTCGGCGGGTCGCTGGGAGATGTCGTGGTTCTGACAAAAGACGCAGCGCAGGTTGCAGTTGGCCAGGAACACCGTCCCCGAGCCGCGGCTGCCGGAAATTGCCGGTTCCTCGCCGAAGTGCAG
Organism: uncultured Holophagae bacterium; assembly: GCA_963801995.1. Lineage (GTDB taxonomy): Bacteria > Acidobacteriota > Thermoanaerobaculia > Thermoanaerobaculales > Sulfomarinibacteraceae > FEB-10. The sequence continues at coordinate 158,863 of CAWDGW010000003.1, forward strand.
GTTGTAGGAAGCCACCGCGGGCTCGGCCCCGGTGGCGCATGTGCCGAGTTCCAGCCTCCGGTCGACCTTGCACTGGCGGGGGCAGACCGTGCAGTCCGCCAGCATGGCCTCCAGTTGCCGAGAGCGTTCCTCGAGCTCTCCGGACCGCGAGAGCCGGATATAGCCGGCTCTCAGAGGACTGGCAGGTCGTTTCGGTCATTTCACCCTCGAGGATAACGCGATCGAGTCAGTTTGCCGTTTGCCGTTGGCCGTTTGCCGTCGGAAGACCACGGTGTCGCCGCGGTGGGCCGGGGTTTGGATGGTTAAAAGTTAAACGTTAAACGTTAAACGTCGGAGGAATCTCAGCGCCACGAACCATAGAGGACGTTTCTGTCGACGTTTAACGTGTAACGAGTAACGCTGTATCCCGGAGAAGGCACTTCATCGCACCTGGCGGTCGCGGCGAGTTCACGGTTTCGCAGGCTTGGGCTACTGGCTGCTGCCAGGTTGAACATGGGCGATCCGTCGCAGTCAAGGTCCCATCCTGCCAGCCGAATACGGGCAGGTCTGGATACGCCCGCCGCAGGGCGGAGTTGTCGTCGAGACTCCTGGCAAAGACCAGGCCATCGTGGAGACCGTCGGTCATCATTCGCGAGGCCATGGCCCAGTCTCGCCAGTCATCGGTCGTAAACAGCACGATGCCCCGCGCCAGGCCGGCGCGATCGACGGCTCTTTCAAGGGAGCCGTTGACGCCGTTGTATCCGGAGTAAAGGCGGAGTCGATCGGGCAACACGGCGGCGGCGGGCAGGCAGAGGGCCACAAGGAGAAGGGCGGCTGCTGCGGTGGTCGCGGAACTTCCGGCGGTGGGCTGGGTCGTTCCTCCCTCTGAGGGAGTCGGCGCCACCCGAGCCAGCTCTTGAAATCCCCTGGCGGTCAGAAAGAAGAGGACTGCGAAGGCCTCGAAGTAGTAGCGGGGCCCGAAACCGTGCAACCCGTGGGCCCGGGTGCCGAGATGGACTGCGACGAGGCACGCGAAGAAGCCTGCGAGCAGGAAGTCCTCACGGGAGGCTCGCCGAAGCAAGAACGGAATGCAGGCAAAGGCGAGTGGGATCGCCAGGAAGATCCCGCTCCTCGAGAAGACCCAGCCCCAGCCATGAAGGGCCGGCACCACGGAGGCCAGGATGGCGTCCATATTCTGCAGGCCGAAGGGCACGTTGTCGGCGGAGTACATGGCGCCGCGGGCCAGGCTGTAGGGAAAGGTGAGGGGATTTCCGGTGATCACCAGATTGGACAAGAGAGTCGGAATCGCGCCAGCGATCCCCCCTGCAGTGACCGAAGCCAACAACCCGACGCCTCCCCGGGAGGGAGGGCGACGGAGATCGTCGAGCAGGAGGATCCCGACGGGGACGGCTGCGGCGATGGCGACCAGCGGCCGAACTCCAAAGCACAGTCCCAGAGTGACTCCCGCCGCGAAACCCCAGGCGTAACTTCGGCTGCGACGGGCGGTGAGCAGCAGGATGAGAAAGACCAGGATGAGGATCGAACTGGCGGCATGGGAGAGGTAGCTGCTGAATATGATCCTGGACATTGGCGAGAGGACCGCCAGGGTCGCGGCGATGAGGCCGACCCCGTCGCCTGAAAGTCGGCGGCCGAGCCACCAGATGAGGATGATGTAGATGCCCCCCAACACCGGAGCCACGATCCAGGGCGAACCCGTGAGCAGACCTGCGGCGAGAACCAGCGGCCACCCAGGGGGATAGTGGGAAATCCACTTGTTTTTGACGACGTAGGTGAAGGGGACGTCGAGGTGGTCCTGGATCGCGGAGATGTTCTGGGCGAGCCGTCCCTCGGTCAGCCAATCGGCCTGGAGCAGGTAGACCACCGAGTCAGGGGTGTGCGGCAGGCACTCGAAGATCTCGGTAGCGACGTGAAGGGACGCCAGAACGGCCGCGACTCCCAGCGCGACGGCGAGAGCTGCGGCACTCAAGGTCCGTCCGGCGAACAACCCGATTCGAGGCTCGAACACGCCGGGGGCGATTCTGAAGATGGCTAGGAAGACCGCGATCAAAAGGCAAGCGACAGCTGTCGAGGGAACCAAGACCCCGGCGGCTGCCGCCAGATCAGCGGATGGTTGGGGGTCGATGCTGGTGACCGCCAAGGTTCTCCACTGCGCATCCCAGACGAACAGGTCATTGTTGATCAAGCCCCTGCGAAAGCTGATGGTCACGGTGGGCACGCCGGAAAGGGTCACGGCGAGGTGCTGGTGTGGTCGGCCGGTGAAAGTGGCGAATAATTCGAAGGCCCCGTTGACTTCGACGTTTCTGGACCACACCACACCGCTGCCCGCCAGGTCGTCGATTTCCCAGTCGCCCAGAGGCTCGACCCGCCCGGTTGGAAAATCAAAGCGGGAGGGCAGAGCCGAAACGAGCAGGCTGGTTTCACCCTGACGAAGCTCGAGCGAACCACCACCGGGTGGGAAGATGGAGTCGGTTGCGCGGATCTCCAACCGGTTCACTGACTCGATGGCGATCGGTGCGGTGAGGGTGGATCCCGCGGCAACAACCTGGATCCGGCCGCCGTCGCTGAAGACCTCGAGGGTGGTGCGGCGCTCCATCGCTCCACCGGCGACCCACAGCAGGGTGCCGGCAACCGTCCACGTGGCGATCGTTCGCCACGTCGGTGCTCTTTCGGTCGTCATTCATTACATGATACGCGGCGCCCCAACCCATCCATTACGAATTCCGAATTGCGAATTACGAATTACGAATTGCGAATTACGGATTCCACATTCTGCCAACTGCCAACTGCCAACTGTTTCTTTCGTGACAGCGTGTCCGATCACAAGAATCTCGACAGCCCGAGCAGGCGGAGGTACGATGCTATTGTCCCGACTTCGTACAGATAGACGGAGGTTCGGTTGAGAATCGTGACAGGAATCCTGGCGGCAGTCTTCGTCGTGGGCGCGGCTGTGGCCGAGCTCCGCCGACCGGGCGACCTCAAGGAGGGTGAAGAGGAGCAGATCCGAGCCCGGATCGAGTGGTTCGTCCAGTCGCGCGGGCTCGATCAGATATCTCGTGCCGATGTGCTGCGTCGGGACGCGGTGCTCGACGTCAAGCGGCGCCGCGACGTCGAGTCGGGGCGATGGGATCTCCAGTGGTCGCCGATGGGTCCCGAGTCAATGACCATGTTGCACTGGAGCATGGGTGAGGTCTCCGGGAGGGTGTCGGCCCTGGCTGTGCATCCCACCAACGAAAACATCATCTACCTGGGATCGGCGTCGGGCGGTCTGTGGAAAACAGTCGACGGTGGAATTTCGTGGCAGCCCATCTTCGACGACGTCGGAACTCAGACCATCGGCGCGCTGTATATCGATCCAGCCGCTCCGGACACGCTCTGGGTGGGCACCGGTGAGCAGGGGCAAAACTGCTGGTCGTACTTCGGCATGGGTCTGTTCCGATCCACCGATGGCGGTGAGACGTTCACACCGATGAACGGCTCGGGTTCCGAGACCCTCGACCTGTCGACCATCACTGCCATCGTCGTGAGTCCCACCAATCCGGACATCGTAATGGTCAGCGGCGAAAGCTGGTGCGATGACGGGAACTGGCTCTATGGTGGGCTGTACCGCACCGTGGATGGCGGAGCCACCTGGCAACGGCTGATGAACACCGCCGTCACCGATCTCGCGATCAACCCTGTTTCTCCAAATGTCCTATTTTGTGCGGTGGGTCGGTGGTCGGGTGGCACCAACGGCATCTATCGGTCCGTCGACACGGGAGCCTCCTGGACGAGGCTCGAAAATGGTCTGCCCTTTGGTTCTGTTGTGGGCAGAAGCCGGCTCGCGGTGTCGCACAGCAACAGCAAGACGGTGTACGCGTTGATGAACGATGCGAACGGCGTCGGGCTCTACAGGTCCACCGACGGCGGCGATTCGTGGACGCTACAAAACCCGCAGGCGTGCGATGGACAGTGCTGGTACAACCTGTGCCTCGCGGTCCATCCGTCCGATCCGGCCAGACTGTTGGTGGGGGCGATCCGCTTCTACACCTCGATCGACGGAGGGGTCAACCTCTACCCGCTGACCGACTACTGGGGTTCCGGACAGGAGGTCCATCAGGACACCCACGTGCTGACCTTTTCGCGCAGCAATCCCGACCGATTCTGGGTTGCCGGCGATGGCGGAATCTGGCGGTCGGACAACGGTGGCTTGAGCTTCGTCAATTTGAACGCCAACCTGAATCTCACTCAGTTCTACGACATCGAGGTTCACCCTTTGGATGCCGCCACGGTTTTCGGCGGTGCCCAGGACAACTCGTCCTCAGCGACCACGGGAGACATTCTCTGGGACGTCACCGTTGTCACCGGAGACGGTTTCATCAGCGTGGTGGATCCTGAGGACCCCGACATCGTCATCCAAACCTCGTACCCATGGGACGGGCTGCCCAGTCTGTACCTCTCCACGGCAGGGGGGGCACCCAATAGTTTCCAGTGGATTTGGCTGCAGGGAGTGACCCAGGGCGAGCCGTGGCCGTGGGTGACCCCCCTCGCCGAGGTCGACCTGGCTGACGTCGCCGGCAGTCCGCTGTTCATCGGATCGGACCGGGTCTACCGCTCGTCCACCGCCAGCCCAACCCAGTGGACCGGAATCTCCGGTGATCTCACCGGGCCCTCGGGGAGTCTCAGCGTGATTCTGCCGGTGTTGGACGGTGAGATGGTGCGGGTGTATGCCGGGACCAGTAATGGTCGCATTCACCGGTCGGACGACGCGATGGCGCAGGATCCGGTGTGGTTCGACGTCACCGGCAACTTCCCCGGCGACACGGTCACCGACATCGCCGTCGACCCGACCGATTCCACGGTTGTCTACCTCACGCGTGGGGCTTTCAACCTCGCCAAACTGTACCGGTCGTCCACCGGTGGAACCACCTGGGACGCGGTTGGGGGGGGCCTGCCGAACGTGCCGGCCAACGCGGTGGCGGTGGACCCCAGAGACGGGAATAGGGTCTTCGTCGCCACCGACGTGGGCACCTTCATGAGCCTGGATCAGGGCACCACCTTCGAGCCGTTGATGGCCGGCATGCCACTTGGGGTGGTGGTGACCGATCTCGAGGTGGGCGGCGATCCCCACGTGCTCACCGCCGGAACGTACGGTCGGGGCGCCTGGCAGCTCGAACTCAGCGCACCTGTCCTCTTCTCAGACGGTTTCGAATCCGGCAACGTCGCCGCCTGGTCAGCCGCTGTAAACTGAGGCGGCTGGACGCAGGTGGCAAGGCAGTAAGGCAGTAGGGCACCTGGGGCAGCGGCGTGGACGGCGGTGGTGGCGGCCAGTCGCGGCGCAGAGTTCATCCAACGTTAGGTTCATCCGGGAAAGCGTGTGGTTGGGTTCCGCCGTTCCCGTTCCCGTTCCCGAAATTCAGCGGCAGCGACAGCAGTCAGGGGCAGCGACCGGGAACAGCGAGCAGGGACAGTAACCAGTCTTCAGCGGCAGCGATCAGTGGTCTTGGCGGCATAGCACATGGTCACCTCCGGGTCGTTTGACGGAAGGAATAGCCGGTGGGCAGCCGATGTCAAGGGCAGGCCGGGCCTGGGTCCCGGTGCTCCGCACCCTTGACATCGGCTGCCTCACCGGCTTGGGGAAAAGGGCATCAACGACCCGGAGGTGCCCATGTCCAAAGCCGTCCCGAACACCAACCTCGTAGCCCAGCAGAAAGCCCTTGAAGCGGCAGGTATCGCCATCAAGCTCGTTATGAGGGTTCCCGCTCCTCTGAAATCGATTGCCGATCAGGTGATCCGGTCGGCAAGCTCGGTCCCGGCCAACATCGCTGAAGGACACGGCCGGTTCGGACGGGACCGATCGAACCACTGGAGGATCGCCTACGCTTCGGCCAAGGAGGTCGAGTGTCACCTGACGCTCCTCGTACACGCCGGGGCGATCAGTGGAATCGGGGCCCGTGATGCGATCAGTGCCTTCGATCAGGTCCGTGCCATGACCTGGCGGCTGCTCAATCCCATGTGGTCCACACACATCCCGTTCTGACGCTGTCGCCGTCACCTGACGCCGCCACCGGCCCCTGTCGCTGTCAGCTGACGCTGCCCCTGGTCGCTGTCCTTCACCACCTCACGGAATTCCAGATGAGCCAAACGTTACACGTGGCGGTCCCGGGATGGGCCCGAAATCGAAAGGTCAGATAATGGAAAAACTCAAAAAGCGGGTGTGGGCGGATGGGTGGGGAGCTTTTTGAGAACTCACCTGATCGTCTGTCAGTTCTCGGTGACAAACTCGATGCGCTCGATCTGGTGGAGCATATAGAGCAGACGCAGGATCTGCTCCTCGTCCTTCTCTCGTTTGATGAGCTCGATGGCGGAGGGCTGCTCCAGCTGGATCGCGCGCAGCAGCCGCTGCTGGCGGCCTGACAGCTGGAGATCGCTGGGTAGATCGTTGCCGGTCATGACGAGCCGGTGGCGCATCACCCCTTCGAGTTCCCGGCGGATCACCACCAGGGGGACACGATCCTGAACACCCTCGTGAATCAGGGTGAAGGTCCTCAGATTGAGGGGCATGCCGGGCTCGGGCGGCAGCACACCGCGGTAGAAGGCATACGTTCCGCCGGTCCATCCGAAGATCTCGAGAATGCGGTCGCGGATCTGGTCGGCCAGGTAGCGGTACATGGAATTGGGCGACAGAGACTTCTTGGCGAGGGCCGCTTCCATGAATCGCAGGCCGTGCTTGGCAGCGCGGTCGAGGATCGCAGCGTGCTCATCTCGACTGAGGGCCCCACGGGCCACGAGGTACTCGCCGAAGAATTCCCTCTCGACGTTTGAGATCGCGAAGATCGGCTCGCCGTTCTCCAAGAAAATCGTCTTGCGAACGGGATCCCGAACCAGATCGAGTTGGCCGGTTTCCAGCCCCTCCCGAAGCCGCTGGAGCAGCCTGGGCACCTGAAGGTGGAGCAGGTCGCCCTCCAGGTCCGGTCGCAGGGTCTCCTCCGCTCCGGGGGCTCCCATCCTGATTTGCGGCACGCCGGGCAGATTGAGGGCCAGCGGATTGCGACCATCTGCCGCCCCGGTCTCCGGCTGGACCTTTTCTTTGCCCTCCGCCATCTCTGGCGGGAAGACCTCATCGCGGGTGATCTGCTCTGCGTGGCGCTCACCTTCCCGTTCGGCGATGATGTCGTCGGTGTACAAGCTCTCCATGAACCGACGCAACTCAACATCGGACATGGGACGGCTGGAGTCGTCCAGATTCTTGAGCAGGTCCTCCCGAAAGGCGTTGGCGTCCGGGTATCGCAGGGCAGGATCGGCGGCGAGAGCCCGTTCGAGCACTCCCTGGATTGGTACCGGCAAGCTCGCAATGCGGCTCCGGTCGAAGCCGCCCTGGCGGATGTCCAGCAGCATGGCCATGTCGTTCGGCGCCTCGCGGAACGGCGCCATGGTCATCATTTCGGCAAACACAACTCCCAGTGAGTAGAGGTCGCTTCGTCCGTCAACCGGCGCGCCTGCTGCACCCTCTGGGCTGATGTAGCGGACCTTGCCCTTGATGACACCGTGTTCGGTGTGTTCTTCGCGGTCCCGGGCTCGGGCGATCCCGAAGTCGGTGAGCTTCACCTCGCCGCTATAGGAGATCAGGATGTTGCGCGGACTGACGTCCCGGTGAACGATTTCCTGAGGTTGGCCGTCGAGGGAACGGAACTCGTGGGCGTGGTAGAGGCCGGCGCAGGTCTCGGCAACCACTCTGGTGGCGAGCCGCCACGGGCAGCGCTGGTGCTGTGACACCAGCCTTTGAACAACCCTGAATAGGTCCCTCCCGGGAACGTACTCCATGGCAATGTACGGGATGCCCTCTTCCTCGCCGAGGTCGTAGATCTGGACGATGTTCGGATGCATCAAACGTGAAGCGATCTTCGCCTCGTCAGTGAACATCCTGAGGAAGCGCTTGCGTTCCAGCAGGTGGGGGTGGATGCGCTTGATGGCGATGGTCTTCGTGAAGCCCCGGATTCCCACCAGCTTGGCGCGGTAGACGTCGGCCATCCCGCCGGTGGAGATCTTGTCCAGAAGTAGATATTTCCCAAATCGCTTCATCAAATAAACCGCCAGGGTTCTCGAAGGCCCAGTCTACGCCAGCCGGTCGAGATGCGGCAACCGAATAAACCCGGGATGCGATCGGGCGCGTTACCATGGGGGGCGGAGGGAAGAAGATGGCATATCAGCGCATCGTCGTCGCGGTAGCCCTGCAGCGGTACCTGGACTTCACCCCGATCGCGGTGCGAATCCGCGACCTCGGTGCGATGATCGCCGAAGCGACCACGGCCCCGGTGCACATTCTATCGGTGGACGCACCGGTGGATTTGCTTCCGGGCGTGGAGACCACAATGGAGAAGCTTCAGCGATTCGCAGAACCTCTCCGGGAACTGAACCTTGACATGACCATCGAGCTGCGACAGGGAAAGCCCAGCAGGGTCATCAGCGATTACATCGAAGAGGTGTCCGCAGACCTGCTGATCATCGGCAGCCACAGCAAGACCGGACCAATCGATGTCGGTCTCGGCAGCACTGCATCTGCCATCAGTCGAGAAATCGTCGCCACCGTGGTCATGGTGCGACCGACCCTGGTGGAGCAGGAGCGAGCCCACGAGTTGATGATTCCCAAGTACCCCCTCGTTTTCCCGTACGGGTAGGTGAGAGTGTCCACCCGCCCGCCCTTTTCAATTCCAGGCCCCGGATTCCGTGAGGTGGTGGATGACAGCGACCAGGGGCAGCGTCAGCTGACAGCGACAGGGGCCGGTGGCAGCGTCAGGTGACGGCGACAGCGTCAGAACGGGACGGGTGCGGGCTACCGGGGATTGAGCAGTCGCCATGTCATGGCACGCACCTCATCGAATCCCTGCAGGACCTTCTCCGTCCCGGTTCCATTGACGGCACTGGCAGCAGCAAGCAGTCGCAGGTGGCTGTCGACCTCCTTGGCCGAGGCGTAGGCGATCCGCCAGTGGTGCTGGCGATCTCTCCCGGATCGGCCGTGCCCTTCCGCTAAGTTAGCCGGGACCGAGCTGGCCGACCGGATCAGCTGATCGGCGATGGACTTGAGCGGAGCCGGGACTCTCAAAACCAGCGTAATTGCGATGCCTGCTGCTTCGAGGGCTTTGGTGTAGGCCACGAGATTGGTGTTGCTGACGGCTTTGGACATGGTCACCTCCGGGTCGTTCATGCCCTTCAACAAGCTGCCAGGGAGGCCGTTGTCAAGGGTTGCCGGACCTAAGGCCGGCAGCGGAGCGTCCCTTGACAACGGCCTCCCTGGCAGCTATTCGTCCTCGTCCCACAGAACGACCCGGAGGGGACCATGCGGCCGCCACACACCTGATCGCTGCCTCTGCCCCGGTCGCTGACCACAGTCGCTGCCCGCTGTTTCCTGCCCCCGTCGCTGCATCCTGACCCTGCCGCTGGGTTCGGGAACGGGAACGGAAACACCCGACATCACGCTTTCCCGGATGAACCAAACCTCACCGCCCCTCGACTTCATAGCCCGATAGATGGAATGAGAAGGCCGACCTCCGCCGCAGTACCGTTAAGGTCTGCAAATGAATAACGAGCTCCGGTTAGGGCTCAAAATATGGGAGGTCGACCATGGCGAAGAATATCACGAGCGAAGCGGAAGTGGTGTGTGGATTGGACCTGGGGGACAAGGTGAGTCGAGTGTGCGTTCTTGGGCAAGACGAGTGGAGAGGTATTGGAGGAGTCGAGGATACGGATGACCCCGGCGGGCATGCGAGGTCGATTCGAGGGTGTTCGGCGGATGAGGGTGGCGATCGAGGTTGGTACGCACTCACCGTGGGTGAAGGAACTGTTGGAGGAATTGGGACACGAGGTGATAGTGGCGAATCCGCGGAAGGTGCGGTTGATCGGAGAGAGCCGGAACAAGGACGACAAGCTGGATGCGGAGCGGTTGGCGCGACTGGCGCGGGTGGATCCGTTGCTGTTGAGTCCGGTACGCCATCGCGGTAAGGAGGCTCGAGCAGATTTAGGGGTGGCGAGGTCTCGGGATGCGCTGGTGAAGGCACGCACGGGTTTGATCAATCACGTACGTGGTTCGGTGAAGTCATTCGGAGGAAGAGTCAGAAAGTGCGGGTCGGGTGCGTTTGCCCGGGTGGCAAACGACACCCTGCCCGACGAACTGAGGGCTAGCTTTAGAGCCGATCTTGGACACGATTGCGTCCTTGACTGAGAAGATTCACCAATACGACAAGCAGATCGAGAAGATGGTGGAAGAGCGATACCCAGAAGCGGCGCATGTGCAGCACATCAAGGGGGTGGGATCTCTGACTGCTTTGGTGTACGTGCTTGTTTTGGAGGATCCGGAGCGTTTCGGAAAGAGCAGAGAGGTGGGTCCTTACCTGGGAATGGTGCCGGCACGTCGAGCGTCGGGTGATTCGGATCCAAAACTCAGGATCACCAAAGGGGGCGATCCCTTCCTCAGACGACTGCTGGTCAATGCGGCCCACTACATTCTGGGCCCATTTGGTGAGGACTGCGATTTGAGGAGGTATGGCCTTCGAATTCAGCAACGGGGCGGAGCGTACGCAAAACAACGGGCGGTTATCGCGGTGGCTCGCAAGCTGGCGGTATTGATGCACCGGCTGTGGATCACCGGTGAGGTCTACGAGCCCTTGTACAGCCAAGAACAAATACGAAATCACAGCAGCTTGAATATCAAAGGGTCTCAGCACCGATGATCAACTGTTCCGTGAAAATCGATTCATCAGTCCATCGCCCAGTCCGGGTGACTGCGGTATGGGGCTTGGCCTGCCCAAGGAAACCGGCCCATAGATGGCAGCACCCTTTCTGGATGGACACCAGCATGCACCGAGCTCGTCAGAGCTCAACAAGAGTGCGAATGGAAGCAGAGCGCAAGGACTCATGATTCGATCTCACCGATACCAACACCGATACCGTGGACCGCCACATCGCCCCCTTGACCTGGTTGCCCTTCTCATGGAAGCCCCATAGCCCCAGAACCGACCGCTGGCCCAAGGTCCTTCTGCTACAGTAATCCTCGATGCGAAACGCGTCCGCTGCATACCTCCTTGTTCTAGTGAGTGTGGCCATGTTTGGCACCGCAACGGGGGCCCTTGCTCAGGCCGACGTCAAGCTCATCAGCCAGGGCCGCCAGGTGAACCTCGAAGAGCACCTGGTTCCAGGGAAGCTGGTGATCTTCGACTTTTTCGCCGACTGGTGCGCGCCATGCCGTCAGCTGACCCCACGGCTCGAACGCCTCGCCGCCCAGTATCCGGATCGAGTGGCCCTGCGCAAGGTCGATGTGATCGATTGGGAAAGCCCGGTTTCCCGCCAATTTCGAATCGGATCGTTGCCATACCTGGCGCTCTACAACGGCGACGGAAGGCAGCTTGCCATGGGCGATGCCAACCGGGTGCTGAGGGTCCTCGGGACCCACCTGGACGGCAGTCCTATCTCGGCCAAACGGGTCGGGCGAAGGTCTGCGGTGCCGGCTCCGGTGTGGTTGACCTTCATCGTGGCGATGGTGGTGGGCAGTCTGGTGCTGCGTGCCCGCGGCAAACGGGGTGCTCCAGGACCGGGCAGGTCGGCGGAGCCGGCCAGCATGAGTGAAGAGAACCCGCCGAGAATTTGGTTCGCCCTGCTGCAGGGGGGCCTCGATGGACCGTACTCGGCGGAACAGCTCGGGACCCTGCGAGCCTCCGGAGAACTGACCTCGGAGACTCGCATCCGTCGCCGCGGCGAGTCCTCCTGGCGAAGGTTGGACGACGTTGTCGGACGGACCTGAAAAGACCGAGCCGCAGCGAACTGGCCCAATGCCGGGCTCGAGGCTCGGCGGCCCGCAGATCCTTGCGTGGATCGGCCCCGGTCTGGCCGTGGCGGCCACTGGCGTCGGCGCCGGAGATCTTCTGGCCGCGATGCTGGCGGGGGCGGACTTCGGACTCGCGCTGCTGTGGGTCATTGCGGTGGGAGCGGTCCTCAAGTTCGCGCTCAACGAGGGAGTGGCCCGGTGGCAGCTCGCCACCGACAGCACCCTGCTCGAGGGCTGGTGTCGCCATCTCGGTCGGGGTTTCACCGTCGGGTTCGGGAGCTATCTGGTGCTGTGGTCATTCATTGTCGCGGGCGGTTTGATGAGTGCCTGCGGGGTGGCCGCACACGCGTTGGTGCCGGGCGTGGGAGTCCGGACCTGGGGCATCCTCCACTCGTTGGCGGCACTGACCTTTGTGTTGGCGGGCCGTTACGGTCTGTTCGAACGGGTGATGAAGCTCTTGATCGCCGTCATGGTGGCGACCCTGCTGGCGAGCGTGGCGCTGATCGGGCCGGACGTGATGGAGATCCTGGGCGGCCTCGTCCCCCACCTGCCGCGACGATCCGCGGTCGCGGTTCTCAGCCTGATGGGTGGCGTTGGCGGCAGCGTCACCCTGCTGTCGTACGGCTATTGGATCCGCGAGCGGGGTTGGTCTGGTTCGGCAGTGGTGGGTCGGGTGCGCGTGGATCTCGCTGTCGGCTACGCGATCACCGGACTGTTCGGCGCGGCGATGTTGGTTCTTGCAGCATCCACCCTGGCGGGTTCAGGCGGGATGCCCGCGGGCAGCCAGGGCCTGGTGGCGTGCGCCGACGCCGTGGGTGAGGCGGCCGCCGGCCGGTTTGGCGGGTTGTCCGGTCGGGCCGTACGCCTGATTTTCCTGGTGGGGATTTGGGGAGCAGTGTTCACCAGCACCCTCGGCGTCTGGCAGGGGGTCCCGTACCTGTTTAACGACTTTGTCAACACCTTGCGTGGCCGATCCGAAACGGTCGACGTGAGGAGTGGAATCTACCGGGGCTACCTCCTCTTTCTGGCCATCCCCCCAATGGCGATGCTGTTCCTCGACCGGCCGATTTGGGTCATCAAGCTCTACACGTTGACCGGAGGCCTGTTCATGCCGATGCTGGCGGCCAGCCTGCTATGGCTGAATTCCCGGCGCCGGTTGGTCGGGTCCAGCCGAAACGGCCCGTTGGCCACTTCCGCCCTCCTGTTGGCCCTCGCGCTCTTTGTTCTCATCGCCATCCGGCAGCTCATTGATCTCCTGTGGGCGTAGAAGTCAAAAGTCTAAAGTCAAAAGTCTAAAGTCCCGGCTTTGTCGCTCAGCGATTGGTGACGGTTTTCCGAATTCCGAATTCCGAATTCCGAATTCAAGACCCTCAGCTTCCCTGACGTCGGAGAAGAATAGGTCCTTCGCCGCGAACGATGTAATCGTGGACTGATTCGAGCAACGCGTCGAGCTCGATTCCGATGACCCGCCTGGGATAGGGAGCCAGCATGACGCGGGTCTGTTCCGAGATCTGGCGGGCACCGCGCAGCTGCCGGGACTGGCGGGCAACGACGGCGGTGAAGGCGTTTGAAATCCCCTGGAACAGGCGCTTGTGGGCGTCGGTGGACTCGAGCCAGAGATCCTCGGCAACCTCCTGGGCGTCGTCGAATTTCCCCTGGTCCGCCAGGAGTTCGAGGCGGATCATCTGGTGCCGCTCGTCGTCGTCCAGGTGACTGCGGCCTGCGGGAATCAGAGTGGGGTCCATGATCGCCATCGGTGCTCCAGATTGTAGGCGATTGTCGTGATACCCGGGAACGGACGGCGGTAACCTGTGGTTGTGTAAAGTGTAAAACAAGACCGAGCCGGTCACGTATGTCTGGATGCGGCTTGGAGTTTGAGTTCAGTCACCACGAGATTGGGAGGATTGGTTGCGGAGAATCGCTGCAGCGGCATGGATGGTCGTGGCTCTCACCGCGTGGATCGGGGTGGCGCAGGAGGTGGTGGATTCCATTCCGCCGCCAGAGCTCGAAGTCGAGGCTGATTCAGCCGAGTCCCTTGGCATCGTCGAGGGTTCGGAGGGTGCCCAACAGGGCCTCCCAATTTTCCATGGCGAGTTCGACGTCAGCTTGATCGACCTCTTCGTGACCGTGATCGACAAGCAGGGTCAGCCGGTGACCGGTCTGTCAAGCGAAGACTTCGAGGTCTTCGAAAACGGCGAGCCGGTGGAGATCACCAATTTCGAGGCGATCGAGGAGCAGGATCTTCGGCCGGTGGATTCTGGCGAGGAGGAAGCCGGTCGGTCGGGAAGTGAAGCTCCTGGCGGGCGGTACGTGGCGATCCTCTTCGACAATCCGAGTCTCGAAAGGAAGACCCGGAAGAGAGTCCTCAAAGCGCTCGAGGAGTTCGTCGACGAGGGTCTCGAGCGCGACGACCAGTTCATGATCGCCGTCAACTCCAGCGGTCTCGAAATCGTCGAACCGTTCACATCGAACAAGGTGAGCCTCACTGCAGCGCTGGCCGAGGTCTCCGAGAGTCCCAGCGGTGGGGACTTCGTGAAGAAGAAAAAGCGTTTCCTGAAGCGGGACGTTTATGCGGCGAGGATCTACGAAGCCCCGATGCAGCCGGGACAGACGGCGGTCACCGACGACGTTGTCACCGCCGTCGTCACTGCCCGACGACTGCTCGTCGAGATCGAGAACACGCGTGCCATCGAGTACGGGAGAATCAACCAGGCCCTGGGAGTGACCGATGAGCTCCTGCGGGCTCTTGCCGGCCTCGAAGGCCGAAAGTCGGTGATCTGGATCGGTGAGGACCTCGCCCTGCGGCCAGCGCTCGATATCTACAGCGTTTTCTACAGCAGGGCGATGCCTCTCGAGGGTGTCATGACGATCGACCGTCCCGAGATTTGGGGCGAACGGGTGAAGCTCGATCGCCAGTTCTCCGTGGTGGCGGCCAATGCGCAGGCGGCAGGGGCGACCGTGTTCATCGTGGACGCCAGCGATCGGGACCGCGAGATGACGGGAATCGACTACGGGAGCAAGGACGTGATTTCTGCCTTTCTCAGCGATTCGGTCGGGGGGACCCAGTGGAGTCCCGGCGCCAATCTCGCAGAGGTGCGCCAGCAGTCGGAGGGTGGAGAGTTCGTGGCAGTTGCCACCGGCGGCGAGGCCTTCGGCAACACCCGGAACATTCCGGGGATCATGGAGACTCTTGCGGAGCACGTTTCCACGTACTACTACCTTGGATACCGGAGATCCGGGCCGCCCGACGGGGGGCGCCATAACATTCGGGTGAGGGTTGACCGTCCGGGTCTGCGTGTTCGTCACCACGTGCAGGTGCTTGACCGGACGACGCCGCAGCGACTCGCAGACCTCGCCATGTCCCGTCTCCGGCTCAACCTCGGAGAAAACGACCTCAACCTCGCAGTGGACTTTGAAAAATCGGAACCACTGGACGATGACACCTTTATTCTCCCGATCCACCTCACCATGCCGGTGGACAACCTGGTGCTGCTGCCCGATTCTGGCAACCACGTCGGCCAGATCCTGGTCGCGGTGGCGGTGATGGACGACAAGGGCAAGACGGCGCCGGTTCATCTGGTCAGGCTCCGTCTGACCATCCCCTCGGAACAGTTCCATGACGGGGCCATCGCCAGCCAACCGCTCCGGCTCAAGATGAAGCGCGGGAGTCAGCGCATCGCGGTCAGTGTCCGCGACGAGGTGTCCGGCATTCAGGCCTCCGTCGCCGCACCCATCACCGAGCAGGAACTCTGACGGACACTCGACCCAGGCGAAGTTCCAGAATTCGAAATTCGCATTTCGCACGTTCGTCGAGGTCGCAAACCCGGGCGTTCAGGTCCTTGCGAGCCTGGTCTACACCGCGAAGAAGACAAAGTGGCCCAGCTGGGCTGCGGTCAAGGAGTGGCGTCAGCTAATGGTGGTTTCGCCGGCGAGCTTGGCGCGCTGCTCTTCGAGAAGACGCAGGTGCTCCAGCTCGGCGCGCTTCAGAGCACGGAAGAGGTCGACCACTGCGGGGTCGCTCGCGTAATCGAGCGCGCCGCCGTAGTAATCGCCGGCGCGACGTTCGGCTTCCATGGCCAGCTCAAAGGCCTGCTCCAGAGTCATGGCCCGTCCGATGGCGGCGTAGTCGGGCTGCTCCACCTCCCACGGCGCGTCGTCCGAATGGCGCGGGGGCGCATCGCCGAACATCTGCTCTCGGCGCTGGACGAGCTGCTGGCGGTGTTTGGCCTCGAAACCGGCCATTTTCGTGAAGAATTCAGCTGCGGCTGTGTTTCCGTCGGCGGCCAGCCATGAAGAAAGCTGCTCGTAGTTGTCTTCAGCCTCCTGCTCCACTTGGATGGCGAGGTCCAGCACATCCTGGGCGTCGAGGCGGGAAAAGTCCACGTGGAGTCCCATGTTTCCTCCTGTCCACGAGTTTCGTGGGTGGCGGCCCGGGTGGATCCTTGGCACGCCATATCCACACTGTGTCCAACCCGGAAGGGCGTGTCAAGCCGGCCCTGAAGTTGATCCAACCAAGAGGGTGGCAAAGAAACTGGATACGTTTATAATCGTATGACGAATATGCCCGGGGGGTTTCCCCGCGGATTCGTACTTTTTGCTTTTTTGAGGGGAGGGATCATGATGCGACGGGTTTCCTATCTTTTTGGGATCGCCCTGTTACTCGGAACGGTCGCCTTCGCGGCCAACACCGGCAGGATCACCGGTCAATGCACAACGACCGACCAGATGACCTTGCCGGGCGTCACTGTTCAGCTCAACTCGCCTGCCCTGATCGGCGGCCCGCAGGTGGCCATTTCGGATGGGGAGGGGAAGTTCGCATTCAACCTCTTGGCGCCCGGAACCTACACTGTGGAAGCCGCTTTGGCTGGATTCCGAACTGCCAGCGGCGAGCTGAGGGTGTCGGCCGATGCCACCGCATCGGTGGATTTCTACATGGTCCCCGAACAATTCGGCGAGGAGATCGAGGTACTGGCCGCGGTGCCGGTTGTGGACACCTCCCAGGTCAACGCTCGCCAGATCTGGGACGAGGATTACCTGAAACGGGCCACGATTGGCACCAACAACCGCAGCTACCAGAGCGTGCTTGGTCAAGCCGCGGGCGTCACCGGCGGATCGAACCCGAACGTCTTCGGATCCACCGAGGGTGAGAACGCCTATCTGATCGATGGCATGAACACCACCGACACGGTGACCGGCACCTGGTCAACCATGTTCAACATGGACTCCATCCAGGAGATCAACTTCCAAACCGGCGGCTTCGAGGCCGAGTTTGGCCAGGCCACCGGCGGCATCGTCAACCTGGTGACCAAGTCCGGCGGCAACGAGTTCACCGGCTCGGTGGACGTGCGCTACCGCGACCAGAGCATGACCGAGAACGGAGAACACTTCGACCAGGACGCCCAGGACAGCTCACGGGAGCAGATTTCGGGTGCCCTGGGCGGTCCGATTCTGCGGGACAGGCTGTGGTTCTTCACCTCCCTCCAGTACATTCACAGCATTTCCGACGAGCCCACCTGGTACTTCCCCTACGATTGGGAGGGCTATCAGTTTCTGGCCAAGGCCACCTGGCAGATCAGCAACGGCAATCGGCTGATCGGCAAGTTCTCCACCGACCCGGCGGAGATCCCGGGGGTCAACGCGGGCATCAACTGGACGGAGACCGCCCGTGCCACCCAGGAACAGGGCGGCGACATCTGGCAGTTCGAGTTGAACTCGGTGCTCTCCGAGTCGTGGCTGCTGAACGTCCAGGTGGGGACTTCGAGCGGCTTCCTGAAACGCTACACCACCGGCTCAGGGGATCGGGTCAGTTCCCACTTCGACCCCGACACCCTGCTCTACACCAATGCCTACCCCTGGGTGTCGGATGATCAACGGCCGCGCGATGAGATTCGGGCCAACGCCACCTGGTTCGTCGACAACATGGCGGGCTCTCACGAGTTCAAGGGTGGCCTCGAGTACACCAAGATGGAGTTTGGTGACGGATTCTGGTACTCCGGCGGCGGCCTGCTGAACGACAACGATGGCAATACCAGTGCTTCGTGGGACGGTCTCGACCTGAACGGCGACGGCTACTTCAACGAGTACGTCGAGTCCAAGCTGGGCTCGGAGGAAAGCACCAGGGTGCCGGTCACGACTTCGGGCAACCTCTATACAGGCTTCGTTCAGGACAGCTGGCGGATCACCCCGAATTTGACCGTCAAGCCGGGGATCCGCGTCGACCGCTCCGTTCTGTTCAACGCTTTGGACGACGAGATTGCCAACATGGACATGTGGCAGCCCCGGGTGGGAATCGCCTGGGACATCACGGGCAACGGCAAGCACGTGGTTCGCGGTTCGGTGGGCCGTT
This sequence comes from uncultured Holophagae bacterium, assembly GCA_963801995.1. GTDB lineage: Bacteria > Acidobacteriota > Thermoanaerobaculia > Thermoanaerobaculales > Sulfomarinibacteraceae > FEB-10. The sequence goes on from CAWDGW010000003.1 coordinate 177,003, forward strand.
TCATGGATCCCACCACGTTGGGCATTTCGAGCTTTGCGTCTGGCGTACCCCTGCTGAGTTCCACCAAGGAGTTCACCACCCTGGAGGCATATTGCAACGCCTCGCGCGGTCTCTTCTGCACCGTGGAAGATCTGCCGCCGAGCCTGCGCGATCTCGCCTTCGAGTGGACCAACTGGGACGGCCAGGAATACACCCTGATCGACAACCGGGGCGAAACCCTGTCGTTACCGGCGAAGACTCTCACCGAATCTGGTTTGGGAGAGCTTCAGGCACCCTACTCCGATCAACTCATCCTGGCCTACGAGACCCAGGTGGCACCTCAGATGAGCGTGGAGCTCACCTATGTCAACAAGAAGAGCGAAGACCTGATCGAGGACACCTGCATCGGCAACACCTGGGCCTACACCAACGACCCACTGCCGGACATCAACGATCCCGACACCTGGACCCGGGCCGACGAGTGCGACGACTGGCTGATCGTCAACATGCCGGTGTACGAGCGCACCTACGAGGCCGCCATCGTCAAGTTCGAAGCCCGCAAGAGCTGGGGCCAGGTGGTGGCCAGCTACACCTACTCTGATTCCCAGGGCAACAACGAAAGCGGACCGCGGCACTACGCCTACGGCGCCGGTGACTACTTCCCGGTCAACTTCTACAACCACTATGGAAACCTGACCGACCATCGCGACCACCGGCTGAAGCTCAACGGGTTCTTCACGTTGCCCAAACGTTGGACCATCGGCTACGACGGCTTCTGGTCGTCCCCGGGAAACACCACCATCCAGTCCAGCTGCGGTGCGTTCACCAACGCCCCGGGAAAACGATCCACCGCTGATCAGATGACGTCGCTGGGTATCGATCCGGCAACCATGGCGTACTGCAGCACGGTGGACGGCTTCGCGTTCGGTACCAACTATGACATTCTGCACACCCCGCGCGGTTCAGTGGAAACCAAGGGCATCTGGCAACTCGATGTGCAGGTCTCCAAGGGATTCCGAATCGGCAGCACCGAGCTCGAGGGCATCCTGACCATCTACAACATCTTCGGAACCGAGTACGACCGCACCTTCAATTCCACCGCGTTCCGGCAGAAGACCGAAGATGACGAGGCCGGATTCCCGGAGGGACTGGTCTATCAGGACGACGATCCCAACGCCCCGTACTACGACGAGTACTACGGCGCCGACAGCTCACCGGTGCTGTGGGATATCGGTGAGCCGACCGCTTACTGGGATCCGCGGCGCTACGAGATCGGAATCCGTTTCGAGTTCTGATCAACAACGATCACCGACAACAGCCCGCGCTTCGGCGCGGGCTTTTTCGTTGGGGTCACGCGCAAATCGTCGCCGAGGTCTGTGCTCAATACTCGCCTCTCATATCTCACAAAAAGGAAGACCGTTTCTCGAGTTGACTGGGGTGTGAGATCTGAGAGGCGAGTATTGAGTTCTTTGGGAACCACATTCCACCTTTTTCTCTTTCCACACCGGGTGGACCATTAGACCATTAGGCCTTTAAACCTTTGGCTCATCCGGAATTCCGTGAGGTGGGGGTCGATCGAGTTCGGATTTCACAACGGCACCCGCCCGCCCGAAGAGGAACCGCGGCTTCATCCGCGGAGACAGCAATCAGGGACAGCGTCAGAAGCCAGCGGCAGGGACCCGCGGCAGCGTCAGTTGACAGCGTCAGTATCGGAGAACCGGGCGCGCTCAGATGGGATTGAGCAGGCGCCACGTCATCGCACGAACTTGGTCAAAGGTCTCCAGGGCTTTCTCGTGGGCAACGAGGTTGGTGTTCGTGACGGCTTTGGACATGGTCACCTCCGGGTCGTTCATGCTCACCCGAATGCTGGTGAGGGGGCCGGTGTCAAGGGTTTGCCGGCCTTTGGCCGGCCGCATGGCGCCCTTGACACCGTCCCCCTCGCCAGCTATGCCCATTCACCCCGTGAACGACCCGGAGGTGACCATGTGCAATGCGGCCAAGACAACTGATGGCTGCCGCTGAAGACTGGTTACTGTCCCTGCTCGCTGTTCCCGGTCGCTGCCCCTGACTGCTGTCGCTGCCGCTGAATTTCGGGAACGGGAACGGGAACCGGGAACGGCGGGAACCCCAACCACACGTTATTCCGGATGAACCAAACCTTTAGACCTTTAACCTTTAAACCTTTAAACCTTAAAACCCTTAACCCCGACCAACGTTGCCGTAGGCAGCGTCGAAAAATGCCAATTCGCACTCCATGGCGCGACGGTAGAGGTGGTGCACCTCGGGGGTGTCGTCCGCCAGCTCGTCAAGCAGACTTTCGAGGCGTCTCGCGAGCTCGGTCATTTCGTCGCCTGAGTAGCCGTCGATCCAATCACGGTAAGGATGACCGTCGTGTTGTCCCGCGGCCAGGGTCTGCCCGAGAAAGGCGTACAGACTCATGCAGGGCGCCATCACCGCGATGGTCTCGCCAAGGTCTCGGTTCCAGGCGGTGGCCATCAGGAGGTCCACATAGGTTGTGGTGGCGGGCAGTGGCTCCACATCGACGAGGTCGATGCCCAGTTCGGCGGCGCTCTTGGCGTGCATTGACAGCTCCTCCAGGGCTCCGCCCATGAGTTGGTAGAAAACGACCGCGGCGTGGTGCCGGCCCTCCGAACGGGCTGCGGCCAGGGCGTAGGCCCGAAAAAAGGCTTCGAGGTAGACGGCATCCTGGGCCACGTAACGGGCGAAGATCTTCGGCGGCAGGCTGCCGTCCCCCAGTCCACGTACGAACGGATGGTCGAGGCAAGCCTCCGCCAGCTCCCGGTTCTCACGCCACAGCCGCCGACTCAGCGATTCCTCCGTCTTCAATTCTCGATCTCCAGATTCGGTCCGCTGTCTTCGACATGGCTCTCTGCGAGGGATTTGAGATCGGCGAGGCCCTGCTCGCAGAGGGGGCCAAGAATGCGGCTGAAGCCGAGCCCGAAATATCGCGCCACGATGTTCTTTCCGAGGTCGGTTTCGATCCGCCAGGTGAGCAGGGTCCCAGCGGGATTCGCCTCCAGGTTGAAGCTCGCCTCCGCGGCTCCCGATTCGCCGAAATCGATGGTGGAGGTGACGCGGGAGAGGGGCATGGACTCCGTGATTTCTTGGCTTCCCGAACCATGACTGGGGTGGCTGCTGGTCCAGATCATTTTGGCTCCCACGCCGGTGGCAGGTCCTTCGATCGAGATGTGTGCGTCAGGGTCGATCCGATGCCACGGCGACCATTCGTCGATCCGGTCAAACCCATTCACGATGGTGAAGACCCTCGCCTGCGGGGCGTCAATGGTGATGGATCTCTCCACGCGGGCCGAGTTCGGCAGGAAGAGGCCGACCAGGGCCAGCAGGCTCACCAGGCCGAGCAGGCCGAGGAAAGCCAAGGTCAGGATTCGGTTGAGCGTTTTCAGTTCGTCTCCCTGGCTTTCTACCCGGTGAGATACGCGGGCAAGCCCCGGCTGGTCGATGGGACAGATTACCATGTGGGTTGTCCGCAGAATTCACCACGTGCCCCGTGCGGGTTAGGAGAGGAAGATGGTGCAAGTTCGCGATCTCAAGCTGAGTCTGCGGGCCTTCATGCTGGCCTATCGGTGGCGGGTGGTCGATCCGGTGCCGGCGGCCAGGCTCCGTCGTCCGGTGGAGGACTCTCGGGTCGCCCTGGTGTCGTCGGCCGGACTGGTGGTCCCCGGTGAGGAACCCTTCGATTCAAAGGTGAAAGGAGGGGACTTCAGCTATCGGGTGGTGCCGGAGGGTGTGGACATTCAGAGCCTCGAGGACCACCATCGCAGCGATGCCTACGACCACAGCGGAGTCGCCGCCGACCGCAACATGGCGCTTCCGCTGGACCGGCTGCACGAAATGGCCGCGGCCGGCGAGATCGGATCGGTGGCGCCCCGTCACATCTCCCTGATGGGTTCGATCACCGCGCCCGGGAGGCTGATTCGCCGAACCCTCCCCGAGGTGTCCGAGATCCTGGTGGGGGATGGTGTGGACATTGCTCTGATGGTTCCCGTCTGACCGGTCTGTCACCAGACGGTCAGTCTGGCCCAATCAGAGATCGAAAATCGTGGGATTCCGACGGCGTCCATCACCATGCTGCCCGAGATCACCCGCAAGCTGAGGCCTCCCCGGGCCCTCGAAGTGCCCTACGGCCTCGGGTTTCCGCTGGGCGCGGCGAACGATCCCGTTGGCCAGCGTTCGGTCCTGAGCGCGCTGCTCGCCCTTCTTGGACGGCAGGACGTACCCGTCCTGGCGGAGTATTCGACACCATGAGCCGACCTTACAGGATCTACGGCTTGGACCTCAGCTACTTCACGCGGAAGATGGAGGCTGCCTTCGAGTTTCACGAGGTGCCCCATCGGAGGCGCTCCAAGACGGCCTTCAATCTGCGGCGCCTGGAACGCCGAGCTGGCACCCGCAAGATCCCTGTGGTGGTGACCCCTGAAGGCAGGTATCTAAGCGACACCACGCCGATCATCGATCGTCTCGACCGGAGCCATCCGGGCCGCCGGCTGATCCCCGAAGGGCTCGACGGTGTGGTGGTGAGGCTGGTTGAGGAATGGCTCGACGAGTGGTTCCCGCGGACGGTGATCCACTACCGTTGGCACGATCCCGAGAGCAGCGAATTCGCCAGCCAGGTCCTGGTCCGCGAGCTGATGCCGATGATTCCAGGAATTCTGCGTCTTCAGCGAGAGCGGCAGATCGCCGGCTGGGGACAGCGAGCCTGTCGAGCTGTGGGGGTGGGTGACCCGCCTCAGTGGGCGTCGGCGGAGGCTGATGGCGAGGCGGTGTGGACGGCCCTCGAGGCTCAGCTGGGCCGGACCCGTTACGCTCTGGGCGACCGGGCCACCTCTGTGGATGCGGTTCTGCTGGGAGCCCTGCGGGGGCACTTCTTGACGGACCCGGCCGCGAGACGGGTTGTCGAGCAGCTCCCGCGGGTCACGGAGTGGACAAACAGTGCCGCCCGCTGGGATGGCGGCGGGGAGCTTCCCACCTTCCCTGAGGTCAGCGAATTTGCCAACGTCGTGCTCGATCGTATGCGGGGCCCGTATCGCACGTGGTTGCTGGCACACTCGGCTGCGGTCGAGCGAGGGGAACGACAATTCGAGGTAGCCATCGACGGCGGTGCGGTTGACTTTAGAGTCCTCCACCGGCCGAGTCCGACCGATTCGAACGCGTACCTCTGTGATCGGATTGACGAGCAGATCCGAGGCCCCGACCGCCAGCGACTCCAGGAGTGGCTCGCCGAGCAAGGGCTGAACGATGTCGTCCCGCTGTGAAACGTTCGAGCAATTCACTCCGCAGACTCCGTGAATCGCGTCGAAAAAAATCCTCAGGTCTCAATACTCGCAGCTCAGATCTCACGTCCTGTATGGATCGATGGATCGCCGTTCTTGCCGTGAGATATGAGATGTGAGTGTTGAGTGATCACCACTGCCATCCCGTGCGCAACAGCCTAAAGCCTCCGCTTGTGCTGCTCATCGCCGAAAAGGAAGCTCCGGGCTTTGTCGTCAAGCGTGGGCGGTGTGGCGGGGGTGTTCGGGACGGCCAGCCCCAGCTGGACCGCCGGCCGGGCGTCGATCGCGTCGAACCACCGCATGAGATTGGGATAGTCGGACAGATCGTATCCACCGACCACGATGGCTGATCGGATCCATGGGTAACACGCCACATCGGCGATGGAGTATTCGCCTGCCAGATACTGGACCTCGTCCAGGCGGGTGTCCATCACCCGGAACAGCCGATTCGATTCCTTGGTGTAGCGGTCGATGGCATACGGGATCTTCTCCGGGGCGTAGCGAAGGAAGTGGCCGGCCTGCCCCAGCATGGGGCCGAGGTTTGACATCTGGAACATCAGCCACTCGAGGACCCGCATCCGGCCGGCAACGTCCTCGGGCATGAGGGCGCCGGCCTTTTCGGCCAGATAGATCAGGATCGCCCCGGACTCGAAGACCGAGACCGACGTCCCCTCGGGGCCGTCGTGGTCAACGACGGCCGGAATCTTGTTATTGGGGGAGATCCGCAGAAACTCGGAGGAGAACTGCTCACCGGCCGCGATGTTGACCGGGATCGTGTTGTAGGCCAGACCCAGCTCCTCCAGGGCGATGGAGATCTTGTAGCCGTTGGGTGTGGTCCATGTGTAGAGGTCGATCATTTCGAATTGTCTCCAGAAGCTGCAACCCAACGATCGCTGGGGTATTCCCGGCAGGTCGGATGAAAATTGGTGAGGGGGTGAGGAGGTGAGGGGGTCAGGAGGTGAGCGGAGGAGCAGAGGAGCGGAGGCGGCGGCAATCGTGGTCCCCTTAGCCCCTTTCCCCTCTGCCCTCTGCCCCTCTGCCCCTCAGCCGCTCTTTACGGTGGGAGGGCGGGGTGTTCCGCCTGCTGCCTCAAAGATCGTGGGTGCCGACGAAGACCGGTACGCCGAATTTCTCCTCGATCTTGGCCGAGATGACGTCGATGTTCATTGGGCAGTTCATCAGGGCGGTGGCCTTCTTGACGCATGTTCCGAAGTACACCTCGTCAAAGTCGGTGTCGAGCGAGTCCAGAACGACCTTTTGGAGGTCCATTCGGGGCAAGACGAGGCCGGGGCAGTCACCACAGCCGGTCTTGAAAACTACCTGCACATCCTCCTCGATTTTCTCGAATTCGAAGAGCTTTTCGTTGGCCGCCTTGTAACACTTGGCACACCCGACACAGCTCGCATCCTGAATCCGCTCGCAGTAGATGATCCCGATCCGTCGTGCCATGGCCACCTCCTCTCACGACTCTGACGCTACACCTGCCGAGGCCTGCAATCCACCGGCGCTTGAGCAAACGAGCAGGCAGCAGCGCAGTGGAGCCGAAGGGCGGAGGGGCGAAGGGGCAGAGGGGCAGAGGGGCAGAGGGGCACTACTACTGGTGAGGGCGTAGCGACGTTCAACGTTTAACGTTCACCGTTTAACCTTCAACTTTCGGCTCATCCGGAATTCCGTGAGGTAGTGGATGACAGCGAACAGTGACAGCGTCGGCTGACAGCGACAGGGGCCGACGCAGCGTCAGGTGGCAGCGGCAGCATCCAGCGACAGGGGCCGGGATCAGCGTCAGATGACAGCGTCAGCGTCAGAGCGTGTGTGGTGCTGAGAGCTATGGTGCGAGGGGATTGAGCAGGCGCCAGGTCATGGCACGAACCTGGTCAAAAATCCCCAGGCCCTTGACTCCGGCCCCCTCGCCAGCTATTCGGCTTATCCTCGTGAACGACCCGGAGGGGACCATGCGCAATGCGGCCAAGCACAACTCGATTGCTGCCGCTGAAGACTGGTTACTGTCCCTGCTCGCTGTTCCCGGTCGCTGCCCCTGACTGCTGTCGCTGCCGCTGAATTTCGGGTACGGGAACGGGAACGGGAACGGCGGGAACCCCAACCACACGCTTTTCCGGATGACCCCTTTCGGCTCATCCGGAATTCCGTGAGGTTGTGGATGACAGCGAAAAGTGACAGCGTCGGCTTACAGCGACGGGGGCCGACGCAGCGTCAGGTGGCAGCGGCAGCATCCAGCAACAGGGGCCGGGATCAGCGTCAGATGACAGCGTCAGCGTCAGAGCGTGTGTGGTGCTGAGAGCTATGGTGCGAGGGGATTGAGCAGGCGCCAGGTCATGGCACGAACCTGGTCAAAAATCCCCAGGCCCTTGACTCCGGCCCCCTCGCCAGCTATTCGGCTTATCCTCGTGAACGACCCGGAGGGGACCATGCGGCCGCCGCACATCTGATCGCTGCCGCTGCCCACCGTCGCTGCCCACCGTCGCTGATTGCTGCCGCTGAAGACTGGTTACTGTCCCTGCTCGCTGTTCCCGGTCGCTGCCCCTGACTGCTGTCGCTGCCGCTGAATTTCGGGTACGGGAACGGGAACGGGAACGGCGGGAACCCCAACCACACGCTTTTCCGGATGACCCCTTTCGGCTCATCCGGACTTCCGTGAGGTTGTGGATGACAGCGAAAAGTGACAGCGTCGGCTTACAGCGACGGGGGCCGACGCAGCGTCAGGTGGCAGCGGCAGCATCCAGCAACAGGGGCCGGGATCAGCGTCAGATGACAGCGTCAGCGTCAGAGCGTGTGTGGTGCTGAGAGCTATGGTGCGAGGGGATTGAGCAGGCGCCAGGTCATGGCACGAACCTGGTCAAAAATCCCCAGGCCCTTGACTCCGACCCCCTCGCCAGCTATTCGGCTTATCCTCGTGAACGACCCGGAGGGGACCATGCGGCCGCCGCACATCTGATCGCTGCCGCTGCCCACCGTCGCTGCCCACCGTCGCTGATTGCTGCCGCTGAAGACTGGTTACTGTCCCTGCTCGCTGTTCCCGGTCGCTGCCCCTGACTGCTGTCGCTGCCGCTGAATTTCGGGTACGGGAACGGGAACGGGAACGGCGGGAACCCCAACCACACGCTTTTCCGGATGACCCCTTTCGGCTCATCCGGAATTCCGTGAGGTTGTGGATGACAGCGAAAAGTGACAGCGTCGGCTTACAGCGACGGGGGCCGACGCAGCGTCAGGTGGCAGCGGCAGCATCCAGCGACAGGGGCCGGGATCAGCGTCAGAGCGTGTGTGGTGCTGAGAGCTATGGTGCGAGGGGATTGAGCAGGCGCCAGGTCATGGCACGAACCTGGTCAAAAATCCCCAGGCCCTTGACTCCGGCCCCCTCGCCAGCTATTCGGCTTATCCTCGTGAACGACCCGGAGGGGACCATGCGGCCGCCGCACATCTGATCGCTGCCGCTGCCCACCGTCGCTGCCCACCGTCGCTGATTGCTGCCGCTGAAGACTGGTTACTGTCCCTGCTCGCTGTTCCCGGTCGCTGCCCCTGACTGCTGTCGCTGCCGCTGAATTTCGGGTACGGGAACGGGAACGGGAACGGCGGGAACCCCAACCACACGCTTTTCCGGATGACCCCAACTTTCAACTGGGTGGTTGGGAGGGGGGCTCGTCCGTTGCTTCCTCCACCAGCTCCAAGAGCCGTTGCTCGACGTACCCGAAGAACGGATTGTGCCTCAGCCTCATGAACAGCTCGATGGGGACCTGGAGCAGCCGGCGCTCGCCACGGGGTTCAATGCTACCCAGGGGCACGCCCCATGGCGGCAGTTCGGCAGGGGCCTCGCCGTAGATCGGATCTTCTGGCGGAAAGGGCAAGGATACGTGAGACAGGGAGTAGACCTCGAGCGGCCACTGAGTGCCCAGGTCGCGAACGGTGTACCGGTTCGATTTGGGAGGCCAGCTGCGTTCTACGACCGCTCGTGAGGTGCGGTTGGCGTTGGTGATGATGGTGAGCCTGAAGTCAAGTTGTGACATCTGCTGAAGCCGAGCGAGACGGGCGGCTGGATCGCTGGCTATGAATCCCGCCATGTAGGCAACCCGGTTGATGTCGAAAATCACGAGCTCCGAGCCGTTGTCCGGCAGCTTGACGAAGAGTTCGTCTACCACGGCTTCAGTGAGGACGGTGGCGTCCGCCAGCGACTGGAAGGTGAGAATCGGTGGCAGCTCCTTTGATCGGTCTTCGGCCACGACCCGGTCGAGCGACCTCCGCAACTCGGAGAGCAGCCGGTGGGTCTGAAACCCGGCATTATTGGGAAAGGAGTTGTATTTGAAGGGATCATGTTCCGGAAGGATGGCGTGCCACTTCAGCTTTTCGAAAAACGGTGCGATGCTGAGCGGGCGGTGCCACCATGCCAGGGCTGCGAATCTGGTCACTCCGATGGCCGGGGAAAACAGGACCAGCCGATCTGGCCGGCGCAGGTGTTGATCGTCAAGCGAATCGAGCGCGTAACGCAGGGCGAGGGCTCCGCCGTTTGAGTAGCCGGCGATCCAGAAAGGGAGATCCTGGCCGACCTCACGGCACACGTGGGCAGCGCCGACCCGCGTCGCGGCGATCCAGTCCTTCCTCGAGGTTTCGCCGATGGCAGCGGGGAAAGTGCCGTGGCCTGGCAGTCGGAGCCCCAGCGAGTAGAACCCGGAATCCCTGAGTACCTCGCCAACGCGGCGCATCGAGTACGGGGAATCGGTGAGGCCGTGCAGCAGCAGGACGCCTCCCCGGAGCTTCTCGGGTCGCATCTCGAATGTTCGATTCCAATTGTGGGGAAAGGTCGATGGGTTGTTGCGTCCGTTGGTCTCGTATCGCCCAAGGGGGAGGGGCTCCCCTCGCCCGCTTGGTTTCGACAGGATGGATTGAGCCGCGTCGAAGGTCCGATTCTCCCAGCGGAGATACTCGGCCAGTCCGGCCCTGCCAGTTGCAGCGCGTGCCCGAAACTCGTGCCTGGGCACGTAACGATGCCACGGCCGCAACTCAGGCATTTTGCGGGCGGTCAATGCCCACACCAGGTAGACCGCCGCGACAGCGACGGCGACCAGCAGCCCGACCATGAGAATTCCAGAAACCATCTTCGTCCACTTGGAACAACACCATGCTACCAAGCGAGTAACACGAAGGGGAAAATCCGGGTTAGGATTGAAGACGAACACAGTTGAGACGACCTGCGCTGCAACCCGGTGCCGGACCGGCAGCACGGGTTCATGACGGTGGAAGGAGGGACCGAGAGTGGCCCTTGCAGGCAAACTGGAGGACGTGCAGCCGGCGGAGATTCTTCATTTTTTGGCCATGTCCGAGAAGACCGGGAAGCTCTCATTTACGACGGGCACACAGGAGGGCCTGATCGTCTTTCGGGCGGGCAAGATCATCTATGCCGCTTCGACCTCGGTCCGAGAGACCTTCGGCAGTATCGCCCTCAGCCTCGGGATGGTGCAACGCCCCCAACTCGAGGAAGCACTGCTCATGCAGCATCGTTCAGGCGAAGAAAAGCGGCTCGGCGAGATCCTCGTCGAGATTGAGGCGATCTCCCAGCCGAACCTGCAGAGAGTGTTGCAGCATCAGGTGATCCAGGTTTTGCGGGAAATGTTCGGCTGGCGGCAGGGTTACTTCCGATTCAGGAATCTCGAGATCGAGACGGCCGGAGAGGTGGAGGTGGACGCTCGAGATCTGTTGGTCGCTACGCCACTCGACGCCCGCAGGGTCGCATTGGATGCGGCCAGACGGCACGACGAGGATAGTCGCGACCTCGGACGGATGGCGGGGTCACCTCCGGCTGGCCTCGAGGTGGACGAGGAGGGTGACGAGGATCTGCCGGAGCGAACCACTCTGTCCGAGATCATGGGAGATGTGGCGGCGCCCGTGCTGACCGCTGAAAAGGTGCGCGAGATCTTTGAGACCGCGTCGAGGATTTTCTCGCGGGGAGTCATCTTTGCGGTCCACAGCCACGGCGTCCGAGGACTGGCTCAATTTGGATTGGTGGAAGGAGAGAGTGACGATCCACCGAGCCAGAGAGTTCGAAGGCTGTGGCTGCCCTTAGAAGAACCCTCGGTCATCAGCCATGTTGTGTCCAGTGGTGTGGCCTTCCGAGGATCGCCGGTCCGAAATCAGTGGAACGAGGCGTTGTTCACGGAATTTGGCGGCAACTGGCCGAAAGAGGGCGTCGCCATTCCGCTCGTGGTCAAGGGGGTGGTCGTGTTGGTGTTTTATGGCGACAACGAGCCGGACGACCTCCCGGTGGGATCGATCGCCGCCGTCGAGGCTCAATTCGACGAGGTGGCGCGGGACATGCGGCGGGAGATGCCGTAGCGCGCACCCTTCCCGGAATGTCGCCGCGGGCACGGCTCCAAAAAAGTGACGCAGACCACGGAAGCACCGGGGCATTGGCGGTAGCTTCGAAGCAGCGTCACGGAGGAAGCCATGTGGAAGAAAGGCGAGTCGGAATCTGAGGAGGCCGGAGCAGTGGTAGATCAGAACCCCGGAAGGGCCAGCATCGTTGAGGATCGGTCTTCACAGACAAGTCGCGGGTCGGCAACCATCGGACCTTCGATCACCATCAAGGGCGATGTGACCGGAAACGAGGACCTGGTCATTCAGGGACGAATCGACGGTACCGTCACTCTCAAGAAACACAACGTGGTTATCGGGCCGGAAGGCAATGTCCGCGCCAATGTCCATGGCCGTTCGGTGACGGTCGAGGGTGAGGTGACGGGTGATTTGCAGGGTCTGGAGCAAGTCGTGCTGCGGAAGACCGCCAAGGTCGAAGGCAACATTCAGTCACCAAGGGTCACCCTCGAGGACGGTGCTCGATTCCGAGGCGGCATCGACATGGGCGAAGGAGCCACCGCCACGCCCTCGTCGAAGCCGCAGATGGATCCGCACAAGGTCCACGACCTTCCGGCAGCGGCCGGCTCGTCGACGACCCTCGATCCTAAGAAGTGATTCGAAGTCGAGATCGGCGAGCCGATCCTGGGGTTGGCCATCGCAACCCCGATGATGAGGCTGTTTTTCCAGAGGAACACGGCTCTCCCGGATGGGCGGCAATCGCCAGAACTTTGACCCCCGAGTCCGGTTGCCGGATTCTCGATCTCGGTCCGGCGGTTCCAGCCAATATCAGGTTCTACGGAGAGTTTGCCAGCCACGTTCGGGTGGTGGACGGCGTGCGGGATCTTGCGGCCCTCGTCGAGACCGAAGAAGAAGAGGGCGAGTTCGAGACTGTGCTCGACCAGATCTGGCGCGGTGTCGAGGGGAAATTCGACGTTGTCATGGCGTGGGACCTGGTCAGCCACATCGAGCCGAAGGTGGCTCGGTCGGTCATTTCCCGTCTTCACGCGGTGTGCCGCCAGGGTGCGAAGCTCTTCATGATGACGTATGCGGGGGCGACCATGCCGTCATTGCCTCAGGTCTTCGAGATACGGTCCGCCGACCGGCTTCTCTATCGACCCGCCTCGTCCGATCTCGTGTCCGCCGGCGTTCTAACTCCGGCCGAGGTGGAGCGACTGCTGAGGGGTTTTCGGGTCGAGTCCTCCTTCCTTCTTCGTCACGGTGTCAGGGAGTACGCAGCGACCAGGATGTGATGGAGATCACATTCTGTGATATTCTCAATTGACCGGAGTGGGAACGCGGAGGACGGAGAGTCCGTTGCTGAGTCGACGTGTGTGCAAAAAGGCGTTCGAGTCAAGCCTGTGGTGGGACCAATGTCCGAGGATCGACCCGGCGGGAGGGGAGATTGTCCTTCCGTTGCACAGGCCGACGACGACCGCACGGCGATCGGATGGTAGCCGATGAACCTTCTCCCCCCAATCCTGCTGGTTGACAACAACGCCGACGACAGGGCGTTGGCCTCGCTGGTTCTCAACGGTGCTTTCGGTGACGTGGCAGTCGAGCCGATCGGCGATCCGGCCGAATTGACGAGGGCGCTCGCGGCCCACCGGTTCGGGCTCGTGATCACCGAGTTGGAGCTCGGGTGGGTGGATGGAACGGAAGTGGTCCGTCTGGTCCGGGAGCTCAAACCCGATTGCGCGGTGGTGCTCTTCACTCGATCCCTTTCTGCCGAGGTCGTCGACAACGCGATTCGGCTCGGGGTGGACGCCTTTCTGCCCAAGGACAGCTCCGGTTACACCAAACTGCCCTTCGCGGTTCGGAGCGCGCTCTACAGGGCCAGACGACGAGCCATGGAGACCGCGCGCGAAGCTCCCTACCGCCGCGTCTTCGAGGACCTTCCGGTGGGAATCTTCGTGGCGACGAGCGATGGGGAAATTCTGGAGGCCAATCCGGCCATGGCCACGATTCTTGCCTTCGAGTCTCCCGAGGAGCTGACCCGCAGATCGCTGCGCCATTTCTTCATCCAGGAGGGCGTCGCGGACAGGTGGCGAACCACTCTCGAACAGGCTGGTACTGTTGAAGGGTTCGAGGCCGAGCTGCGGAAGGCAAACGGTGAACCGATCCAGGTCCGTCTGAGGACGTCCTTCGTCGAGGGAGAAATCGCGCACACTCGCCAACTCTTGGGTATGCTGGAGGTGGGTTCGGCACCGGGTGATCCCAGTGAAGTGCCGCCACCCGAGGTTGGAACCCAATCTCAGGACGAGTTGGAGCAGATGGCGTACGTGGTTTCACATGATCTTCAGCAGCCGCTGAATGTGGTGGGGAGGTTCCTGGACCTGCTGGCTGAGCGGGACGGGGAATTCCTGAGCGACCAGGGACGTGAGTTCCTCGACCACGCCATGGACGGAGCCGCCAACCTCCAGCGCATGATGGACGCCATGCTGCGCTACGCCCGGGTCAACCCGAAGGATCGCCAACTCGGCATGGTTGACCTCAATCGAGTGAGGGATCGGGTGGTGGAGAATCTCGGCAAGGAAATCGGTGACGAAGGAGCAGAGGTGACGTCTGACCAGCTCCCTCTGGTGACCGCTGACGAGACCCAGATGGAGCAGCTCTTCCAGAACCTGCTGTCCAATTCGCTCAAGTTCCGAGGCAGCGATCCACCTCGGATTCATGTCTCTGCGAGCGAGCGGCCCCGGGAGTGGGTGCTCGCCTTCGAGGACAATGGTATCGGCATCGATCCGGATGCCGGTGACAGAATCTTCCAGATGTTCCAGCGACTCCACACTCAGGAGGAATACCCCGGGACAGGGATCGGATTGGCGGTCTGCAAGAGAATCGTGGCCCACCACGGCGGTCGGATCTGGGTTGAGTCGCGGGCGGGAGAGGGTGCGACCTTCTTTGTGGCCTTGCCGAGGAGCTCCGAGTCATCGACCAGGGGGGGCTCGTGAGGCAGCGCGGCGATCAGCGACCCGTCCGGGTCCTGATGGTCGAAGACAGCCCCCACGACGCAGCTCTCGTCCGCAGTGTGCTGGGGGGTCAATCCGAATCGAAATTCGATCTCGTGCACCGTGACCGCCTCGAGGCCGGTCTGGACTATCTCCAGCACGGCACCGTGGACATCGTCCTGTTGGATTTTTCACTGCCGGACAGCAAGGGTCTCGACACCTTCCGCCGGGTCAATTCCGAACACCCCGAGCTGCCGGTGATCGTGCTCACCAGTCTCGAGGATGATGCCGTGGCCGTTCAGGCTGTGGCCGAAGGCGCACAGGACTATCTCGCCAAACGCTATCTGGACGGTCGCCTGTTGACGCGATCGATTCGGTACGCGCTGGAGCGGCACCGCAGCGAAGAGGCTCTGAGGGAGAGCGAGGAACGGTACGCCTTGGCGATCCGAGGAGCCAACGACGGATTGTGGGATTGGAATCTCCAATCAGGGGACCTCTACCTTTCTCCCCGCTGGAAGATGATGCTCGGCTATGGCATCTACGATGTGGGAAACCGCGCCGAAGACTGGTTCAACAAGGTCCATCCGGACGACGTCGACGAGCTGAGGTTGGCCCTCAAGGCGCATTTCGAGAGCGAAGACGTACATTTCGAACACGAGCACCGCATGCTCACCCGTGACGGCGACCTTCGCTGGATGCTCACCCGAGGAGTTGCGGTTCGTAACGAGGACGGCAAGGTCATCCGCATGGCCGGTTCCTTGACCGATGTGACCGCCCGCAAGCACGCCGAACATCAACTGGTGTACGACGCCTTCCACGATGGCCTCACCGGCCTGGCCAACCGTGCCCTTTTCGTCGATCGTTTGAGCGTGATGTTGGCGGCACGACGCCGTCAGCCCGGGCTCAGGTTCGCGGTTCTCTTTCTGGACCTCGACCGGTTCAAAAACATTAACGACAGCCTGGGCCATACCACCGGTGATCGGTTGCTTCAGGACATCGCGCGGCGGATCGACAAGATCTTGCGACCGGGAGACACGGTCGCTCGACTGGGGGGGGACGAATTTGCGATCCTGCTGAGCCACGTGGAGGACCTCGGGGACGCCATCCACGTGGCGGATCGAATCGGTGAGATGATCTCCGCCTCGACCACCATCGGATCTCACGAGGTCTTCGTCACCGCGAGTGTCGGCATTGCGGTCTCCAGCGATCAGACCCGTGGCCCCGAAGACATTCTGCGCGACGCCGATATCGCCATGTACCGGGCGAAGGCGGCCGGTCGCAACCGGTACGAGGTCTTCGACCAGGAAATGCACAGGCACGCGGTCAGACTGCTCGCCCTGGAAACCGAGTTGAGGCGAGCGATCGAGGCCGAGGACTTCGTCATGCACTACCAGCCGATCGTGGCCCTGGACACCGGTCGCATTGTGGGCTTCGAAGGACTTGTCCGATGGAACCACTCGGAGCGCGGCTTGATCGCGCCGGGCCAGTTCATCGGACTGGCCGAGGAGACGGGCCTGATCGTGCCTTTGTGTTGGTACACCCTTCGCGAGTGCTGCAAGCAGGCGCAAACCTGGCAGCAGGAATTCCCCCAAACGCCGCCGTTGTTCATGAGCGTCAACGTTTCTGGCAAGCTCTTCATGCAACCGGACGTGGTGGATCAGTTGATGGGGGTGTTGGAGACCTCCAGGCTCAACCCCGAAAGCCTGCGCCTCGAGGTCACCGAAAACGTGGTGGTGGACCACGGTCACGAGGTGATGACCAAGCTGACCCAACTGCGTTCGATGGGGGTCCAGCTGAGCATTGACGATTTCGGGACCGGGTATTCATCACTCAGTTACCTGCAACGATTCCAGTACGATACCCTCAAGATCGACCGTTCCTTCGTCAGCTCCATGGGTCTTGCCCGCGATTCGCGCAACATCGTCAAGACGATCCTCAGCCTCGCCGACGATCTCGGGATCGGGGTTGTGGCGGAGGGCATTGAAACCGAGGAGCAGGCGATTCGGCTGCGCCAGATGGAGTGTCCCCTCGGTCAGGGCTACTGGTTCGCCCGACCCCTCAATCACCTGGCCGCCACCGACCTCATCGCCTCGCCCCCCGCCTGGTACGGCAGCCCGCTCGGGCCGCTCGGCGTGACGCAGTAGCGTTCGCGGTCACCCCGTCGCCGCGCTCGTCACTCAATACTCGCGCCTCATATATCGAGACAACAAAAAAGCAGTCCTTCGAGCCTGGCAGTCGCGAGATCTGAGACGCGAGTATTGAGTAGTGACGATTAGACCCGGTTGGATCCGCCGTCAATCCGCGCTACCGTTGCTGGATGTGAAAAGGGGAGGGATTTTGATGGGTCATCGCTATCTCAAATCCGCCGTTGTCTCGAACGTCGTCGCTCTACTGGTCGTGGCGGGGATTCCGCTGATTGCCGGGGCTGAGGAGTGGTTGACGTTGGAGGATATCTTTGGGGGCAGTTCCTTCCATGACACCGCTCCCGAAAAGGTCATGTGGCTTCCCGGCGGCGACGGAGTCATCTTCCGCGACACCCGCGGTGGCGTGGATGGGCTCTTTCGTTTCGACCTGGCGACCAACCGCGCCGACCTGGTGGTGGATTGGACGGATCTGGTGGCGAGGCTTTCAAATCAGCGGTCGGACTGGGCCAAACCCGTGATGGGGGACGTGAACACCCACTCTGGGAAGGGCGCCGCACCGGCGTTGAGCCCCGATGGCGGTGCCTACCTCGGGATCGTGGCGGGCGACCTGTTCCTGCTCGATCTCGCCACCGGCCGGGCGCGGTTTCTCACCGATGATCCCGAGCTCGAACGATGGCCGACCTTCAGTCCGGACGGACGTCGCGTGGCATTCGCTCGCGATGGCGATCTCTACTGGTTGGATCTGAACAACGGCGAAGAGCGCCGGCTGACCAATCGTGGCGGAGACCCCAAGATCCTCAATGGAGTTTCCGATTGGGTGTACGAGGAGGAACTCGATGTCGAGCGGTCCTTCTGGTGGTCACCGGGGGGTACGCACGTTCTCTACGTCCAGTACGACACATCGCCGATCGAAGTTTTTCCGATCAAGGACGATATGGAGCTGGTGGCTACGATCGAGTGGCAGTGCTACCCCAAGGCGGGTGCAGCAAACTCGGTGCCTCGGCTGGGGGTCGTGTCGGCAGAAGGTGGCGCCACGACCTGGATTCCCACCGGCGTGGCCGACGGCTACCTCCCTCGGGCGGGTTGGTTGCCGGATGGGGACGGGGTGTGGTTTCAAATCCTGAACCGTGACCAGACCCGTCTCGAGCTGCGGGCTGCGATGCCCGGCGAGGGATCCTCCCGCTTGCTGGTGGCTGACGAGTCATCGGACTGGGTCAACGTGCGCGACGATCTCATATTCGTGACCGGCGACCGTCTGGTGTGGTCCTCAGAGCGCGATGGTTGGAGGCACCTGTACCTCTACGGTCTGGACGGAGTTTTCATCCGGAGGCTCACCCGGGGTGAGTGGCAAGTGGAGAAGGTCTACGGGGTCGACGCTCGAGGATCGAGCGTTCTGTACAGGGCAAATGCCGAGGACCTCCGCGAACGTCACATCTACAGCGTTCCTCTGGCGGGCGGGTCGCCACGACTGTTGGTGGCTGGCTCCGGCACCCACGATGCCCAGGTGGCGCCAGATGGACGGCATTTCCTGGACACGTTCTCGACTATCTCCAGTCCACCCAGGCTGGATCTTTACTCGGCTGAGGGTCGCAAGGTGACCTCGGTTGACGACGGGGCCATTCCGGCGCTCGACGGTGTTGATCTTCGCGCGCAGGAGTTCGGGACGGTCGACGCCGACGACGGTCAGTCACTTTTTACCTGGATGTTTCGGCCGCCGGACTTTGATCCGGGCAAGAAGTACCCGGTATTGGTCTATGTTTATGGTGGCCCTGGTTCTCAACAGGTGGTCAACCGCTGGGGAGGTACGAGGTTTCTGTTTATGCAGTACCTCGCCCGGAAGGGAATGGTGGTCTTCTGCCTGGACAACCGGGGGTCGTGGGGCCGCGGCCACGCCTTTGAGGCGGCGATCCACCGGAAGCTCGGCGAGGTGGAACTGGCCGACCAGATCGCCGGTGTCCGATACCTCAAGAGTCAGCCATGGGTGGATCCGGAACGGATTGGCGTCTACGGTGGCAGCTATGGCGGATTCATGACCCTGGTGGCGATGAACCAGGCTGCGGAGCACTTTTCGGCGGGCATCGCCTACGCACCCGTGACCGACTGGCGGTTCTATGACTCGGTCTACACCGAACGTTATATGGACACCCCGAAAGACAACCCGAATGGATATGAATCCAGCTCTCCCGTGAATTACGCCGCTGGTTTCGAAGGGGCTCTCCTGATCTGCCACGGCACCATGGACAACAATGTTCACCTCCAAAACACGGTCCAGATGGCCGATCGGTACATCGAGGCCGGCAAGCTCTTCGATCTCATGCTCTACCCGAGGACCCGCCACGGCATCAGGATCTCCGGCAGCCGCCTCCAATTCCACACATTGAAGGCCGACTTCCTGGAGCGGCATTTGTTGCGAGGAAGCGTTGAAGCGATGGAGCAGTGAAGCAGAATTCGGAATTCGGAATTCGGAATTCGGAAAACCGTCCCCGGACGGGGTAGCGGGGAGTCGCGTTGGAGCAGCCACCGGCTGCGACAACGTAAACTGCCAACTCATCGACGGCAGCAGTCCACAGCCGTGGCCATGGGGGTCGTCGCGATGGAGGGGGCTGGCCTACGGCTGTCTGCTGGTGGCGGTGAGTCGCGTTGGAGCAGCCGTCGGGTGCGACAACGTAAACTGCCAACTGCTAACTGTTAACGGCCCCGACGGTGTATCATGCAGCTTGGATCCGAAGAAACACATCGAAGAAAGGGAACCAAAAAATGTCCCGAATGAAGTTGACGCTCGTCATCGCCGTCGTTGCGCTGTTATCAACGACCGGCGCCGTGGATGCCAAGGACCAGACCCTGCACAGCGTGCAGTACCCGCCGAACTCGAGCGTGAAGCTGGATCTTGCAGCCACCACCGAGGCGCCGGCCGCCAACCTGCAGGCCAAGGTGAATCTGAAGCAGGACCAGGCCCTGGTGGAGCTGTCGTGGGCCGATCTCAAGCCGGCGGTGCTGTTCGGCGGAGATGTGACCTGCTACGTGCTGTGGGCGGTGACCCCGGGGGGGTTTGCCAAGAACCTCGGCGAGGTGCCCAGCGGATCGCCCAAGGGCAATCTCCAATACGGAACCCGGCTCAAGAGCTTCGCCTTGATGGTGACCGCCGAAGCCTATTCTCAGGAGTGGCGACCGTCGACGATGGTGATGTTCATCAACGATCCGTCCGACAAGAAGAAGGTGAGCACCCAGTCATTCCAGTACTCCGCCTTTTCGGATGCCCCGAAGCACGATCTGCCGTCGATTCGAGCGGTGGCGTGGGATGATACCCGTCCGGTGGAGTTGGTACAGGCAGAACGTGCCTTCGCTTTCGCCGAGAGCATCGATGCCGAACAGTACGCTCCGGATATGGTCCAGGACGCAAGGCTGTTGTTGGCCCAGGCCTCGAATCTGGTGGAGGTCCCCCGTCGCGTTTCGGACGGCATCGACTTCGCCCGCCGTTCCTTTGGTGTCACCAGCAATGCCATTGGCGACGCCGAACGCAAGATCGAACAGGAGCGCCTGGATGCGGAGATCGCCAGCCGAACCGCCGAGGTGGATGCCATGGTGGCCCGGGCCTCAGAGGCCGAGGCCTCGTTGCAGGAGGCGCAGGCGGAACAACAGAAAATGGAGGCGGCCATGTCGGCCCTTCGTACCGAACAGGCCGCCCTGACCTCTGCCCTCGGGTCCATGCGCGCCGAGAAGGAGGAGCTTTCGGGGCGGCTGGGGGCGGCCCTTTCCCAGGTGGCCGACACCCAGAGCACGGCTCGAGGGATGATTGTCAACCTCCCGGACATTCTCTTCGACCTCAACGAGTCAACCCTCAAGGCCGACGCCAAGATGGTGATCGCCAAGCTGGCCGGAATTCTGCTCATCATGCAGGACCTCAACCTGCGGATCGAGGGACACACCGACTCCACCGGCAGCTACGACTACAACCTCAAGCTGTCTGAGGCTCGCGCCCGGTCGGTCTTCGACTTTCTCGCGGCCCAGGGCATCGAACCGGAGCGCATGATCGTCAAGGGCTACGGTCCGGATCGGCCCATCGCTGACAATGGCACCAACGAGGGTCGCAGCCGCAATCGGCGAGTGGAGATCGTCATCGCCGAAGGGACGATCGCCGAAGCCGAATAGCCCCGCATTGTCCTTCGTTGGGTTTATCGCTCGCTACTCGGCCCGGGTTCCCCCGGGGCCGAGTAGCGAGTTAATTCAAAACGCCGTGGCAGACTGAACGCAAAGAATTAAGTACCGTCCGGTTTCGTCTTTCCGAATTCCGAATTCCGAATTCCGAATTACTCTTGTTCGCCCCAAAGCTCCTCGAGGCGCTTGTCCCTGCCACACCCGTACCGGTAGTACTTGTAACGGATGGGATTCTTGAGGTAGTAATCCTGGTGGTAGTCCTCGGCGGGATAGAAGGTGTCTGCGTCGACAATCTCGGTCACGATCGGACCATCGAACGGTTTGTTTGCCTCCAGCTCCGCCTTTGAGCGCTCGGCCGCCTCCCGCTGGGCGGCGTCGTGAACGAAGATCCCGCTCCGGTACTGGGAGCCACCGTCGCAGAACTGGCGATCCACCGCAGTGGGGTCGATGTTGCGCCAGAAGACCTCGAGCAGCTCTTCGTAACTGATTTTCTCGGGGTCGTATCGCACCTGGATCGCCTCGGCGTGGCCCGTGCCTCCAGCCGACACCTGCTTGTAGGAGGGCTTCTTGAGGTGGCCGCCCGTGTAGCCCGAGGTGGTGGAGATGACTCCGTCCAGCTTGTCGAAGGGCGGCTCCATGCACCAGAAGCAACCGCCCGCGAACGTCGCCACCTCGGGCTGACCGGCGGCGGCCGTCGCGCCCACCATCAATCCCAACACGAGAGCCATGGTTGTCTTGAATTTCATCAGGTCGATCTCCTTCGGTGCGGTCACTCCCAGTGGAGTGTGCCGCAGCCCCTGGGCTTGGTTACAGCAACGGCAATCGGAATTCGGAATTCGGAAGTCGGAAAACCGTCCCCGGACGGGGCAGCGGGGATGGGCCGCAAGCCGCAAGCCGCAGCCGCAAACCGCAGGTCCCAGGTCTCATTCCCTCGCTGCCAACTCGCCGCGAGCAGCCGAGCGACCACGTCGTTGTCGCGAAGCGAGAACGGCTGTGGGCGCAGGCTGATCGTGAGGAGTCGCGTTGGAGCAGCCATCGGCTGCGACAACGTAAACTGCCAACTGCCAACTGCCTTGGCTTATCAGGCAGGAGCTGCTCGAGGGGATGCACTCGGATGGCGGGCGTCTGGTAGTCCTTCGGCAGATGATCTTCCGGGACAGCCATTCGATTGCCGTCCCGCAACGCCGAGTAGTCAAGGCGAAGGTTCCGCGGGCGGGCACGGAGAATCAAACGAAGTCCCGGCCCACCGCCTCGGTGAGAAAGCGGACGAAGGGGGCGGCGTCCTGGCAGGTCTGGGTGTAGCGGTCGATGAAAGTTGGCTGAGGTCGCCTGCTTCTGCGTGAAGTTGCGGGAGCAGATGAAGTCTTTTCGCTTGAGATCGTCGATCAGCGGGTGATCGGGATCGATGCCGCGCGGCGCGCGCTTCAAGGAATCGCCGCCGATGGTGAAGGTCTTGCTGAATGTCTTGGCGGTCGTCATCGACGTCCACGTTTCGGGCGACTCGACGATTGCGTTGCGGATGCTTGTCAAGGCGGGCCCGGGTGGGTGCCACAATCCGGCGCCGGCGAACACACTGCCGGGTTCCAGATGGAGGTAGAAGCACGGCACGTGAGCATCCTTGCCCTCCTGGTGGCGGAACTGCGCCGCCGCGTGGGTCTTGTAGGGGCTCTTGTTCCTGGAGAATCGGACGTCTCGGTAGATCCGGAACATGGATCCGCCGGCCGGTCTGGGGTCGGCGACAAAGAACGGGCTGATCTCTCCGAGCGGCCCGGAGAAGTCGGAGATGAACCGCAGCAGGGGTTCCTGTACCGTGCGCCGGTACCGGTCCTTGTTGGCCTGGAACCACTCGCGGTTGTTGTTGTCCGCAAGCTCGCTCAGGAAATCGAACAGATCTGCCGAAAAGTGGCCCTTGTGCGCCATGTGTTCCTCCCGAATGGGGATTGGCTGGTGGCTCAGTCTCGAGACCACGTCCCATACAGGTTGAACACCGCGGGGGCCGCCAACAATCCGAGGCTCACCAAGACCACCAGAATCGGGCTGGCCGCGTTTTCCGGTAGCGAGTAATTCTGGACGGGAGTTGCGAGCGCCGCCAACCAGGTCCCGATTTCGGGCGCGATGCCGCGCAGCAACAGGAAGGCCACCAGCGCTCCAACCACGACTCCGACCCTCTGGACCAGGGTGATGATGCCGGTCGCCCGGCGCGACCGGATCTCCCGCTGCTCCAGGCTGGCGCGCCACCACAGATAGCCGGCATCTGGAATCGGGCCGGCCTTTCCGATCTCCTCGGCTTCCCGGTTCATGAAACCGGCCACCAACACCAGCTCGTTACACCGGTCGCAGTCCACCGCGTGGCTCCGAAGCTCTTCGGTGAAGCTCTCCGTCGCCACGGCGGCCAGTACCTCACTCTCGCGTGGGCAAGCTGAGTCGTTCATCGTGCAAGCCCCCTCGATTTCATGACTCCCGCCATCCGTTGGCGGGCCCGGAACAGAAGTGGCCTGATGCTCGCGGCCTTCAAGCCGAGGGCAGCGGCTATCTCCTTGTGGCTCATCCCCTCCACATAGGCCAACCAGAGCAGCTCCCGTTCCCTCGGCTTGAGCTCGCGCAGGACGCGCACCAGGTCGGATCGGGCCGCCACCCGGTCTCCGTGATTCTCGCCGTCCGTTGATTCGGGGATGTCCGGCGTCTCCGGTCGGTGGCGCCGCCAGTGATCGCGGACGAGATTGGTGGCGATCCGGAACAGGTAGTTCTTCCGATGCTCCTCGTCGTTGGCTCGAAAATCCGCCCTGACGAGCCGAAAATACGCTTCCTGAAGCAGGTCGTCTGCCAGGGCGGTGTTTCCGCACGACCCTATGAGGTAGGCTCGCAGCGGACGCGCTGTCCGCTCGTAGAAGAGCCGAAACCCCTGTTCATCGAGATCCGACACTGCACAACCCCTGGCGGTCACCGGTGCGGAGACGTCCACCGCGGAGAGGACCGCGGTGGCATCCCGCGACGACGCCCAGTTGATCCAGATCACTGCAGTCCAACCCGGCTAGATCCTGGCGTCGCCGGACTGGTGATGGCCATTGATGATCCCCCAGGATTTCGAAAGCCCGTAGGCAACCCCGGCCGAGATGATAAAGCCGAGCCCCATGGCGATGCCAAGCGTGCCGAGGAGCACGAAGCCTTCCTCCGCCTCCGCGATCTGTCCCCGCAGGAACATGAAGGCGATGCCACCGGACAGAAGGACCAGTCCGGTCTGGATCGAGCCCAGGATGCGGCCGCGCGGATCCGACTTTTCGGCCGTTGCGGAAATCAGGAACTGCTCCCCGATGTCGCCCGTGAGATACTCCATCAACTCTCCGGAAGAGCTGAACTTGTCCAGTAGCTTGGTCTGAAGATCGTGCTGGTAATTCATGAGTTTTGTGCGGCGTCGGTGGTCCAAGCCCAGTTTGAGCATCCAGGCAAAGACCATCATAATGCCGACCGAACCAATCATCGGGCCTAGAACTTCCATGTGTCGTCCTCCGTCGAGGGTGATTCCCTCGTGTCACGGATACAACGCGGGGAGAGACCGATAGGTTAACTGCAGATCGAAAAAAAACCACCGGTGAACCAACCTCACTCCTGGATGACCTCCACACCGCGGGCCTTGCCGCGGATCTCGCCGCCTCCGGATAGGTAGACCTTGACTCCCCGCCGACCTCGGGCAATGACGTCACCCTCGACTACCGAGCCCTCGGTGATACGAATCTCCGGTGTGCCCGGGCCCTTTCTCCCCTTGAGGATCACGTCGGTCTTGACCGTGCTGCGGTCGCGGAGAATGACGTCGCCGTTGGTCAGAGTGAGGCTGCCAGCGACCAAGGTGTTTGTCAGCTCGATGGTGCCGTTCACCGTGGCGATGGATGCGGAGATCTCGCTGCCGGCACCGGCCGTAATACCGCCATTGACCGTCGCGATGTCACCATCCACCGTGACCTGGTCGCCGATCAGGACCCGCCCGTTGACCGTATTCAAGCTGCCCACTCGCGAACCGTCGCCCACCGTGATTCGGCCGTTGACGGTGCGGCAATCGCCGCGAATCTCGCAGTCGGAACCGATTCGTACACTGCCGTTGACCGTCATACGGTCGCCGTCCACCGTCTTGCCATCGTCGATCCGAATCGACTGGTTGACCCGAATACCGCAGGCGGCGGTGGCCACCACGAGAGCGAGTACGACCGCGATTCTGGGTGTCGTCTTCATATTTTGCGACCTCCTGTCACCATACAACGATAGGACCGCGGCGCGGGTTCTTCAGTTCGCGATTGAGCACCGTTGAGCTCGTTGCGCAATTCACGCCGCAGACTCCGTGAATTACGTTGAATGAATATCGTCAGTTCTCAATACTTGCGTCTCAGATCTCACTCCCCGCACGAATCGAAGCATTGAAGATGCGGCCGTGAAATGTGAGACGCGAGTATTGAGCGATTATTCCGGCCACACTTCACGCTACTGCCCACTGTCGCCCTCGTTCTCTTCGGCGAGATAACCCCGACAGCCCTTCATCACCGTGGTGAACCGCTCCAGGTTCCCGTCGGCGACCACCTCCTGCCACTCATCGACCGCCCGGTGGAGGAGGTCGCCGATGAAGGGAGTGAATCCGCCGAGGGCCTGAATTTCGTAGTAGAGCCTGGGATTCTCACCCACCACCTCGCGGGAGGTTTTCATCTGCTTGCCGAAGGTCACACCGGCGACCTCGGCCAAATCGGTGGCCGAGGAACCCGACAGCTGGACGGCCCGCGAGTAGACCAGGTTGATCAGGTGGCTCATGCCCAGCACGAGGGCCATTCTCCGGTCGTGCTCGGCTTCGTCCATGTCCACGAGATTGGCGCTCGTTTCGGCGAACAGGTTGCGTACCAGAGCGATATCCTCCGACTGCCCGTCGGTGCAGAAAACGATCGTTCGGCCGGACAGCATCCGAATGTGGGGGCCGAACATGGGGTGGAAGGACACGACTCGCAGACCACCGCGGCGAAGATTTTCTTTGACCGCGCCGAGGTGGGTTTTGAGGCTGCACATCTCGGCGATCACACCGGTCGGGCGGCGGGTGGCGATCTCCGAAAGGACCCCGGGACATGCGCTCATGGGTACGGCCACGAATACGATGTCGGCGTCGCCGGCCGCCGCCAGTGAGTCGACCTCGTCGCCGAGGCAGTCCCCTGAAGTGGGATCGAAGACCCTCACCCGGTGTCCCTGGCCGAGCAGGAAGCGAGCGATCCACTGCCCCATCCCGCCCTTGCCACCGACGATAAATGTGTCCAAGGCATCGCCGCGGTAGACCGCGTCCCGTGCGGTCGCTTGTTCTTCGACGGCCTTTTCAATCAGGAACAGTGCGAGATCGTGGCCGAGGGAGGACTCCAGCCCGAGGAATCGGCTCGCCTCCTCGAACCGGGTGTGAACCTGCGCTTCGACCCAGAAATTGCGCAGTGGGATGCCCAGTCTGTCCTTGAGCTCGCCGATCTGGCGGGCCAGTTCCAGACGTTCGCACACCAGGTGGAGGATGCGCCGATCCAGCGCCTCGATGTCCCGCCGATGCTGGTCCAGCAATTCGCCAGAATCGGTTGAACCGGTTGTATTGTCAGACATGAAAACCTCCCGCCGGGGTCACGCGGGAGTCGGTGGGTGGGAGCCCGCCGACCTCGGCGGACCCCGTTATCGTCGATCAGACGGGGAGCCGCCTCCGCAGGGTGCCGAGGTAATATTCGGCGGCGCGAGCGAGAAGGGCGAGTCCCGTCATGGATTCATCATAACCGGATTCATAGTTGGTGAACAGTTGGTCGAAGTGATGAGCTCCGGCGGGCTAGCCTGCAAGGCGCTCCAGATAACGATCCACATCAGCGCGGTGGCTTCTGCTGAGGTTCAGCCGGGTACCGTCGGACAGAACCACCATCGCGTCGCTTCCGTTGCTGGCGGTGACCCGGCGAAGGTGGTCGGCATTGATGACGATCGAGCGGTGTATTCGAAGGAAGGTGTTGGGATCGAGTCGTGACAGGATCGATTCGAAGGTACTGCGGACTCGCACCGTGTCGCTGCCGAGGTGGAGCCGGACGTAGTTTCCGGAAGCTTCCGCCCAGAGGATATCCCCTACGGCAACCAGTTCGACGCAGCGCTGTGCGCGAACAACCAGCCGATCGGCGTATTGAATATCATCTCCGTCAAGGTGTTTTGAGACGGCCATGGCTTTCCCGCTTCCTCATCTCAGATACGGATCAGGCCGCCGGGGGTTTTCGGGGGAGGGCAGATATCAAAATTCGGAATTCGGAACTCGGAACTCGGGAAACCGGACCAGCAGATTTTTCAAGACAGCCAGCTTGAAGCCCAAGCTATACTCGGCACCCCAACGGCACGCTGTGAAATGGGACTGGGAGGCGATAGATGGCGTCAATCGCGGATTGGTTTGACCAGTTGGCATCACAACAGGGCTTTGAATGGTGGGGAATCATCCTCGCCGCGTTGGTGGTGGCAGGTCTGCTGCGACTGTTCTTCCTCCGTGTGGTTTCGCTGTTCACCAGGGGCACCACGAGCACACGAGACGACCGAGCTGTGGCGGCGATTCGCGGACCAGTTGTGTATTCAGTGGTCATCCTGGGTGTGGTCTGGTCACTTGCCGAATCACCGCTGCCTGACCGTGTTCAGAGCGCCGTCAAGGCGGTGTTGTTGTCGGTGATGGCGGTGATGTGGTCGGTGGCTCTGATGCGATCCGGGCGGATTTTTCTGGAGATCGTCAGCGACCAGGTGGATCGGATCAAATGGGTCGAACCAAAGACCCTGCCCCTGTTCGACATGATTCTCAAGGTCGCCGTGGTGGGGGGACTGTTTTACAGCCTGTGCGTCGTGTGGGGGATCCCGCTCACATCGTGGCTGGCCTCGGCCGGCGTCGTGGGCATCGCGGTGGGCTTTGCCGCCAAGGACACCCTGTCGAATCTATTCTCCGGCGTCTTCATCGTCGCCGATGCCCCCTACAAGGTCGGGGACTACGTGGTCCTGGACGGTTCAATACGAGGTCAGGTCCTGGAGATCGGGATGAGGTCGACTCGACTGCTCACCCGGGACGACATCGAGGTGACCGTGCCCAACGCGGTGATCGGCAACGCCCAGATTGTCAATCAGACCGGCGGCCCGCACGAGAAGATGAGGGTTCGGGTCAAGGTCGAGGCGGCCTACGGCAGCGACGTTGACCGTGTGAACGAGGTGCTGCTGGCCTGCGTCGGAGGTGTGGACCACCTCTGCGATGAACCCACGCCACGGGTGCGATTCAGGGAGTTCGGGGCGTCTGGGCTGGTCTTCGAATTGCTGGCGTGGATCGACCAGCCCGTCTACCGGGGTCGCGTGATGCATGCTCTGAACACCAAAGTCTACAAAGCCTTCGCCGAGGCCGGCATCGAGATTCCCTACTCCAAGCACGACGTCTACATCAAGGAAGCTCCGCCCAAGGGGCCATCCTCCTGAGGTCGTTGCTGTCCCGTCCCGCCGAAAAGTCGCGGTTCATCCGGGAAAGCGTGAGGTCGGCTCTTCCGGTCCCGTTCCCGACGAAAAGACCAGCGTCAGGATCGGCGACTGGGGCAGCGGCAGGGAGCAGTGGCAGGTGGCAGCGGCAGGGTACAGCGGCGGCGACAGTCGTCAGCGCCAGGGAGCAGCGGCAGGTGGCAGCGGAAACGGGCGAATAGATTCCAGTCTCTCGGGAAATAACTCAGAACCCAGAACTCGCCGAGCGATCAGCGTCAGCGGCAGGAGTCAGCGGCAGGAGTCTGCGACAGAATCAGCGGCAGGGGCCTGACGGCCGTCGAGCGGTCGCTCCGCGAACCTTGTCAGCGCTGCTCCAGGACCCTATACTGAGCGCAGATCCAAGACAGCAACGACAAAAACCCGCTGGACGCGTCGTCGGGGAGGGTCGCCATGCTTGGAGAATCGGTGTTCGCGCGGATGGTCCTGGCGGCTGTGGTCGTGGCAGTGCCGGCGGTCGCGAGTTCGGAGGATCTGGGCTACGAGCTGCGCAACGCGGCCTTGAATGGCGATACGACTGCAGTCGTCGAGGCGCTGGCGCGTGGTGCCGGGGTCGATTCGCCAGCTCCCGAGGGCGCTACCGCTCTGGCGCTGGCTGCGCAGGAGGGCCACACCGACACCGTGCAGGTCCTGCTGGAAAAGGGCGCGTCCGTGAGTCCGAGGATCACGGGTGGCTGGACGATCCTGATGCTCGCCGCCCAGAACGGCCACGCGGCCAGCGTGGAACAGCTCCTGGATGCGGGGGCCGGCGTCAACGACGGCAACGACGAAGGTTGGACCGCGCTCATGCTGGCGGCTCAGAACGGCCATGTGCAGACCGTGTCGGCACTGTTGGCTCGAGGTGCCGAGACGGCGGCTCAAAACACGAACGGCACCACGGCGTTGATGAAGGCGGCCCAGAATGGACAAACCGCAGCCGCGCGAGCGCTGCTCGACGGCGGAGCTGCCGTCGATGCCCAGCCACGCGACGGTGGGTCGGCGCTGATGTTGGCCGCTCAAAACGGTCATCTCGAGACCCTCGTGCTGATGATCTCGCACGGTGCCAATGTCGAGCTCCGCGACCCTGACAACCGGACAGCGCTGCTGCTGGCGACCTACACCGGACATCTCGACATCGTCCAAGCGCTGCTTGAGCACGGGGCAGTGGTCGACGCCGCGGCCACCGACGGCACGACAGCCTTGATCATCGCCGCGCGGGCCGGTCGAGGCGATCTCGTAGATGTGCTGCTTGAATCGGATGCTGACGTGAACAAGGCCGCTGCGAACGGCACGACCGCTCTGTTTGCGGCGGCATTCGACGGCCGGCTCGAGATCGTGACCGGGCTGCTTTCCCATGGCGCCGAAGCCAACGTCCGCGCCCGGGGCGGTTGGACCCCGCTGATGGCCGCCTCCCAGGCGGGCCACCTCGGCGTCGTCAAGGCCTTGCTCGCCCACGGGGCGGATGTCGAATGCAGTCACCGACAAGGGCGCATCAGCTCTCGCCGTGGCTCAACAGATTGGCCAAGACGATATCGTGACGCTCCTCGAGCAGGCCGGAGCCACCTCATGACCGGCGAACTCGGGAGCCGGCGCTCCGGCGTACTGCCCCGGCCATTGGAAGAAGGGAGACCTCATGAGTGACGCGACTGGCTCGACGTTCACCGATTCCCCCGACTCGCAGCTCCAGAAAAAGCGCCCCTGGATCCGTTGGGTACTTCTCGGATGCAGCGGCCTGATCGCCCTGCTGCTGGTCTTCGTCCTCGTTATTCTGTTCGTCGTCAAACAGGCGACGGCTGCGCCCGAGGAGGTTGTGCAGACCTTCCTCTCCGAGGCTGCCGCCGGCAACCTCGAGGCAGCTCACGACTGCTTCTCGGCGCCGCTCAAAGAGGCCCAACCATTCGACCAGTTTGCGGCCGGGGTCAACGCGAACCGGCACCTGTTCGACGTCGCCGATACCTCGTTCACCAACCGGTCCGTGGACATGGCCGGGGCAGAGTTCGAGGGGACCGTGACCCTAAAGAGTGGAACGGAGGTTCCCTGCTCCTTCAAACTGGTGCGGGAGAACGACACCTGGAAGCTGATTTCGTACAACATCGGTAGCGGAGGCGACTGATCGGCTCGCTCTCCGGTGCCGGCGGTATGTGGGTGATCTCGCCGCCGCAGCGGCGGCACAGATCTCGTCGAGAAACGAGGAGATTGTCATGAGTTCTCATCAGACGGGCCAATTGACAACATTGACGCTGGCACTGATGGTATTCGGGTTTCTCCCATTTTTGGTTTTGACTCCATCGATCGCCGCCGATGACTGCGACGGGTGCGACAGGGGCGCGGTTGTCAGCAAATGCGAAAACCCCGACCTACCTCCGAACTACGAGGAGTTGTATGAGCCGTACTGGGAGTGCATGGAACGTGAGTTGCCAAAAGACGATCCGAGTGTCACCATCAGCGACCAACCGAACGCCTTCGCTCACCAGAGATGCAAACATCTCCACCCCAGAATCGGCTTCATGACAGCGAGCTCCATTGCGACGCGGATCGCTGAACTCCACACGACAGCGTGTTTCCACTTTGTTGCAAATGACGTCATCGAAGAGTATCGGGCCCGTGGAGAGCGGGAAGGTTGGGGCGATCTCATCAAGCCGGCGAATTACAAGATTCCGGAATACGCTTTCGAGGTCGTCTTCGATGGAGTTTCGGCCGAGGCTTCAGATAGCGAAGGGAAGCCAGGGTCGACCCTGACTATCGACCTTTATTACGACGGTGACGAGAAGATCTTCGTCAAATCGTGGAAAACCGTCAGTCCTACATACACGACTCTGAGCCATTTCACCCGCATGTTCAGAAACGACGATGCGGTCATGCGGCAAGAGGTGCCGCTGCAGAACCTCCTGTGGGAGTTCGAGCAGACTCCCTTGAGCTGCCAGATCGTGGGGGAGGGGGGCGATTTCTTCGTTCAGCCGGATGGATCCTCGGAGGTCCCTGTGTTCTCGCCCGACTCGCCCGATGAGATCAAGGTCCGACCCAATGAAACGAAGGAGATCCCCATTACCGGCTTCACGGGCAGGAGCGGGCCGTCGAAGTCATTCAATCGGATCATTGTCAAGGTCGACGAGGGAGAAATCCTCAACGGCGAACCATTGGAGTCTGATCCAACTGCCCGTGTTTTCAAAGGTCGGCGATGGGAATGTCACGGTGAGCTACAGAGCCCCTCAATCGTGTCCCAGCGAGGGGGACATAATCCACGTCTTCAACTCATGCGATATCGCCAAGACGAGCCTGGTTCCATTGTCGAAGAGCAGGCAGCGAGACGAGATCGCCAACGCGAAGATCAGCTGTGAAGGCGACCTCGTCGCCGAGATCACCGCCTCGATCCAGTGGGAGCAAAAGGGCGACTCGCCGTCTTCCTACGACGTCAGCGGCCGGTCCGAGTTCAGCGTCCGGGGGGACATGGTGATCGAGTCCGGTGGCGGCACGGCTGTTATCACCCGTTTCGTGCCCTCCGACCTCGAGCTCGTCACCTCCTACCACGAGCAGTGGGACCGGGTCGCGCCGGCCGACGGTTGTCCTTCCCTCTACACCCGGGTGGCGGGCAACAACACCCAGAACCTGGCGGCCGACGGCCTCAACACCATGTCCGTCTATCACCAGGCCGGGCCGATGAGCGGCATCTACGAGGTCATGCTGCTGGGCATCCCGCCCACCGAGGTTCGTGGGAAGAAACAGCTCAGCTCGACGTGTGTGGGACCCGACTGCCTCTGCCGGCATTACGAGAACTACGACCGCCAGGTGACCATCGGGCGCGTCGGCCTGCGGTTCGCCGCAGGGGCTGACGGCGAGATGACAGGCTCGCGCACGTGGGAGTCCCACCGGTGCGGCGCTATCAAGGACATGGTCGGCTTCTCGGTCAACGAGGCCCTTGGCAGGGCCGAGTTCGATCCCTCCACCGAGGGTGGTGACGAGGATTGCACGGTGCGAGTTTCCGCGTCCTGGAGCTTTCGGCCGATCGTCCGGCGGCAACCCTAAAACGCGGCCAATTTACTTTTGAAATCTAAGGTATGCTGCCAAAAAGAAGCTGTCAATCCTGGCCCCATGACCGCAACCCGCAGCCGGTCTCGACGTACGTCCACATGAGCTGAGGAGAACACCGAGATCCGCCGGGATCCCCGGCCGCAGGGTGGGGGAGTGGATCGTCGGGAACGGGGAGTTTCACACATGACGAAAAAGCGTGTCCTGCTGGGGTTGCTGGCCCTCGTGGTGGTGGCCGTGGTGGTGCTGACCGCCATGGGTCGCAGCCGAGGTGAAGAGGGAGTTCCGGTCGAGGTCGGCGGGGTCGCCCGCAGCACGGTTGTCCAGACGGTGAACGCCACAGGAAAAATCCAACCCATGGTCCAGGTGAATATCTCGGCCGATGTGAGCGCCAAGATCACCCGGCTCGGGGTGGACGAAGGCGACTGGGTGGAAAAGGGGGCCTTTCTGGTGGAGCTCGATCGCGAGCGCTACGTGGCCGAGGTGGAAAGCCAGGAGGCAAATGTCTCCGCGGCCCAGGCCCAGGCGAACCTGGCTCGGGAAAACATGATCAAGGCGCAAAAGGACTACGAGCGCAGTGTGCAGCTTTTCGAAAAGAACCTGGAGTCGCAGGCGGTGCTCGATACCGTGTACGCCCAGGCCGAGGTCGAGAAGGCGCGCCACCAATCGGTGCTCGACCAGGCGGAGCAGGCCAAGGCCGCCCTGCGGCAGGCGCGGGACGCCCTGTCCAAGACCACCATCTACGCCCCCATGGCCGGGACGATCTCCAAGCTCAACAAGGAGGTTGGCGAGATCGCCCTCGGTTCGCAGTTCCAGGAGGACGTGATCATGGAGGTGTCGAACCTCCAGGGGATGGAAGCCTTGGTGGATGTGGATGAGAACGACATCGTTCTGGTGTCCGTCGGCGACGAGGCATCCATCGAGGTCGACGCCTTGGCGGACGTGAAATTCAAGGGAGAGGTTACGGAAATCGCGAACAGCGCCAAGGTCTCCGGCCAGGGTTCGACCGACCAGAAGACCGAATTCGAGGTGAAGATCGCCATCATCGATCCGGGAACCGAACTCCGCCCAGGGATGACCGCTTCGGCCGACGTCGTCACCGACGTCAGGGAGGACTGTCTCGGCGTCCCGATCCAGAGCGTCACTGTGCGCACCCTGAGCGAGTTGGGTGTGAAGGAAGACTCCGGGGCCGAAGAGGCCGAAGGGACGCAGCGCTTCGAGCCCGACGACGACGGTTTTGTGGAAATCGTGTGGGTTGTGGATGGCAGTGCGGCCTCAGCGCGGCAGGTGGACACCGGGATCCAGTCGGATACTCACATCGAAATCGTAGCCGGCGTCGAGGAGGGCGAGCAGGTCGTGGTCGGCAGCTATCGAGCCATCAGCCGCGACCTTCGGGATGGAACAACGGTTCGGGCCGAAGGTCCGGAGACCGACCAACGGGAGGGGTAGGCATGGCACTCGACCTGAGAAACGTCACCAAGACCTATGACATGAACAGCGTCGGCGTCCAGGCGTTGAGGGGAGTGTCGCTGACCCTCGGTGAGAGCGAATACGTTGCCATCATGGGTCCGTCAGGTTCGGGCAAATCGACCTTGATGAATATCATTGGCTGCCTCGATGTGCCCACCTCGGGCGAGTACTTCATCGACGGCCGGGACGTGAGTACTTTCGGCGAGGATCAGCTCGCCGAGGTTCGCAATACCAAGATCGGTTTCGTCTTTCAGACCTTCAACCTTCTGCCGCGCGCCGATCTGTTCCACAACGTGGAGTTGCCCCTCATCTACCGTGGCCTGAGGCCGGCAAAGAGGCGCGACATGGCCATGGAGGCCATCGAATCGGTTGGCCTTGCAGACCGGATTCGGCACAAACCGACCGAGCTTTCGGGTGGACAACGGCAGCGGGTGGCCATCGCCAGAGCGCTGGTGAACTCTCCGTCGATCATCCTGGCCGACGAGCCCACCGGCAACCTGGACACAGCCACAGGGACCGAGATCATGGCGATCTTCGACGAACTCCAGGGACGCGGGAATGC
This sequence comes from uncultured Holophagae bacterium, assembly GCA_963801995.1. Lineage (GTDB taxonomy): Bacteria > Acidobacteriota > Thermoanaerobaculia > Thermoanaerobaculales > Sulfomarinibacteraceae > FEB-10. The sequence goes on from CAWDGW010000003.1 coordinate 211,456, forward strand.
AATTCTGCTGGTCACCCACGAGGAAGAGGTGGCCCGCCACGCCCACCGGGTCATCCGACTCAGAGACGGTCTGATCGAGTCCGACATCGCGCAGCGACAGGCTGCATGAGCTCTCTCCACCAGACCGCGGAGGCGGTGCGCATCGCCTGGGCCGCCCTGCGGGCCAACCCGGCGCGAGGAGTGCTGACGACGCTCGGCATCATCATCGGCATCGTCGCGGTGGTGACCACCATGACTGCAGCCAACGGCCTGGCCAACTCCTTTCGCGAGAGCGCCTCGATCGTCGGTGCTGACGTACTGTACATATCGCACCACCCGTGGATCATCACAGGCAATTTCTTCCAGTACCGCAACCGTCCTCGCCTGTCGCTCAAGGAGGGCGCACGGATGGAACGACAGCTCCGCAGCGCGGTGGCGGTCAACCCGACGGCGGACACCGCACGCGGCATCAAATATGGATCGGAAGTACGGCGGAACATCCGGATTATCGGAACCACCCACAAGCACATGCTGATGTCGAGCGCGGTTCCCGAGCTGGGGCGTTTCTTTTCCGCCTATGAGGTGCAGTCCAGGCGGAGGGTTTGCGTGATCGGCAAGACCATCCACGAACAGCTCTTCCGAGGTTTAGACCCGATCCACAAGGACCTCAAGATCGGACGGTACGATTTCCAGATCATCGGTGTCATGGAAAAGCAGGGCAGTGCCGGCTTTTTCGGTGGCCCTGATTTCGACTCCCAGGTCTTTGTTCCGATCACGACCTTTTCCAAGGTGTTCGGAAGCCAATTCAGGGATATCGACATCGGCATCAAGGCGCCGCCCGGGGTCTCCCTGGCCGACTACGAGTACGAGGTCATCGGTGAGATGCGCAAGATCCGCAAGCTCGCCCCGGGTGAGTCGGACAACTTCTCCATCAACAAGATGGAATCGTTGATGGACGCCTTCAATGATGTGATGGGAGTTGTTGTCCTGATCGGCCTGGCCATCACTGGCATTTCCCTCTTTGTCGGTGGGGTCGGAGTCATGAACATCATGTTCGTTTCGGTCACCGAAAGGACCAAGGAGATCGGGATCCGCAAGGCGATTGGTGCCAAGAGGCGGGCCATTCTGACTCAGTTCCTCTTCGAGTCGGCGGCCATTTGTCTGGTGGGTGGAGCGGTGGGGATAGGCCTCTCCTTCGCCGTCGCCGAGGTCATCGACCGGATGTTGATGCCCGCCAGTGTTTCGCTCCCCATCGTGCTGATTGCGCTGTCGGTTTCGCTGCTGGTGGGTGTGTTGGCCGGCTTCATTCCGGCCTGGCGGGCGTCCCGCCTCAATCCCATCGACGCCCTCCGCTACGAATGATCGAAGGAGCGTGATGTGTTCGTGGACCGCTTCCCACTTCCCACTCCCCACTGGCCCCGCTGGGAGGTCGAAAGATGCTGTTGAGAGAAGGCTTCAAAATGGCCCTGGCCGCCATCGGTACCCACAAGCTGAGGTCTGCTCTGACCCTGGTGGGCATCGTGGCGGGTGTGGCGGCGATCATCGCCGTCATGACCGGGGTGTCGGTGATTCAGAATCAGATGGAAACCGAGTTGAGCGTGCTCGGGACGAGAGTGTTCCAGGTTCAGAAGTATCCACCGCAGGGTTTCGAGAATAGCGAACGGGACTGGCGGAAGATCCAACGTTACCCGGCGATGACGCTCTACGACGTCAACTTGATCCGAGAGAAGGTCTCCAATGTGGACCTGGTCGGAGCCGAGATGTGGCTCTACAGCATGCGGGTTTCCTACCGCGGGGAGTCCACCGAACCTATCAATATGATCTGCGGCGGGACGCCGGAGTACCCCGAGAACAACACCCACTACGTCGAGCTTGGCCGGAATATCTCGAACGAGGACGTTCGGGTCGGACGACGGGTCGCGGTGATCGGCTACAACATCGCGGAGAGCCTGTTCCCATTCACCGATCCCATTGGCAAAGAGATCAAGGTCGATGGCCACAAAGTCACCGTTCAGGGTGTTTTTGCCGAGCGCAAGTCGTCAATGGGCGGCAACTACGACAACTATGTCCTGATACCGATCACGGCGGCGCAGAAAATCTGGGGCTCTCGAGAGCGCAATGGTGAGGAGAGGTCCCTCAATATCACCGTTCGTTCGACGACCCCCTTCAACCTCGAGGACGCCATGGAGGAGACCCGCGCCGTGCTTCGGGCCGATCGCGGACTGCATCCTCGAGACGAGGACAACTTCTTCTTCTTTACCTCAGACAGCATGATCAAGGCCTTCAACGATGCCACCGCCAACCTCAAGAGTGGAGCCTTCGTGCTCGGCATCGTGGCCCTTTTCGTCGCCGGCATCGGCATCATGAACATCATGCTGGTGTCGGTCACCGAGCGCACCCGGGAGATCGGCATCCGAAAGGCCCTGGGAGCCAGGCGTGGTTCGATTCTCGCCCAGTTCCTGCTCGAGGCGATCGTGCTCTGCAATATCGGTGGAGTGCTCGGCGTGGCAGTGGGTTTCGGTCTCGGCAACCTGGTGACGGCGTTCACCGAGTTTGCGGTTCATGTCCCCATGGAATGGGCGATTCGCGGGCTGTTGTTCTGCACCGCAGTCGGGCTGGTCTTCGGCATGTGGCCGGCAATCCGAGCCTCGAAGATGGTGCCCATCGAGGCGCTTCGGTACGAATAAGCTGAATTCGGAATTCGGAATTCGGAATTCGGAAAACCGGACCCGACCGCGGAGTTTCTTCGTCCTGCAAGGGTACACTCGACCGATGAGAATCCTGATTGTCGTCGTGTGTGGTGTCGTCCTGCTCGGCGGGTGTGCGTCGAATCAGACAGAGGAAGAGAAGGATATCCAGCGCTGGGCGCAGCAGATCCGGATCCTGACGCCCGACAGTCTGGGCGATCGACCCTACGATGTGCTCGCCGAACTCGAAGAGCGGGTGCGGATTTCGTCCCTGGGTGAGCAGGACGCCATCAGCGAGGCCGAGCGAAAGATGAAGCTCCGCGCCGCCAAGGTCGACGCCGATGCGGTGGTCATGGTCCGCTGCGAGAGGATTCGCGATCCCAACGACTGGGAAGCCAAGTCAACCCCGACGGTAGGGTGTATCGGCTACGCGATTCGCTGGACAGACTATCGGTAAACGTTAAAGGTAAGAGGTTAAACGTTTAACGCCTATTCGTGTCACCTGTCACGTGTCACCCGTTCGAGCCGTCTCCTATGCGTCCCCCTTGGGCTTGAGCCAACATGCCAGTGCCGGGAGAAGAACGATGGCGCCCACCATGTTCACCAGGAACATGAAGGTGAGCAGGATGCCCATGTCGGCCTGGAATTTGAGGGGCGAGAAGATCCAGGTCGCCACCCCGACGCCCAGGGTGATCGCGGTGAACACAACCCCGGTGCCGGTGATATTGAGGGTGGCTCGATAGGCTTCCTGAAGGGACTTGCCTTCCGCCCGGATACTCCGCAATCGAGAGTAGATGTAGATGCCGTAGTCCACACCGATGCCGACGCCGAGGGCCACCACGGGCAAGGTCGAGGTCTTGAGCCCGATTTCGAGGAAAGCCATCAGGGCATAGGCCAGGAGCGACACCAACATCAGCGGGATGACGATGCACAGGGTTCCCCTGAGGGAACGGAATGAAGCCAGGCAGAGCACGATGATGGCCGCGAAGACCCACATCAACATGGGGAACTGAGCGGCGGAGACCGCCTCGTTGGTGGCGGCCATGACGCCCACATTGCCCGTGGCGAGTCGAAACTTCACCTCGTCGGTTCCGTGCTCGGCCTGGTAGGCCTTGACCTCTTTGACGATTCGGTCGATGGTCTCGGCCTTGTGGTCGGCGGTGTAGATATAGACCGGCATGACGCTGCACTCGGCGTTCAGTAACCCGGTGCTGGTGTCGATGTAGGTCACCGCCTGTGCCATCGTCGATGGGTTGCGAGGCAGGGTTCGCCACTCCAGGTTGCCCTCGTTCCAGCCGGCGTTCACCACCTTGGCGACCCCCCCGATCCCGAAGACGGATTGCACCCCTGGCACGTTGCGCATATGCCACTCGAATCGGTCGATGAGGGTCATGATGCCGTATTCGGTGCAAGCCTCCGGGTGTGACTCGGTGATGGCAGTGATCACATCGACGCCGATGGAGAAATGGCTGGTGATGACGTCGGTGTCGATGTTGTAGGTGGAATCCGCCCTCAACTCGGGTACACCGGCGTGCAGATCGCCGATCTTGATCTGGGTTGCCTTCCAACCCCCGACGATGAAGAGGATTCCCGCCACGGCGATGATCGCCGTTGCGGTTCGCGGTTCGGTGACCCGGGCCAGCTTCGCCCAGATTCGATCGAGGTTTTTCTGCCGTGTTTGGAGTTTCCCCAGGTAGGTGGCGTCGAGGTGGACGTAGGACAGTAAAACCGGGATCAGCACCAGGTTGGTGAGGATGATCGCGGCGATTCCCAGGCTGGCGGTGATCGCCATCTCCTGGATCATTCGAATCTCGATCAGCATGATCGTGATGAATCCAATGCCGTCACTGGCGAGGGCGATGGCACCGGGCAGGATCAGCTTTCGGAGGCCCGGTCGGGCTGCGGTGATGCTGTCTGCGCCGTCGAAGACTTCCGCCCGGAAGGCGCTCACCATCTGGACGCCGTGGCTGACCGCAATGGCGAAAACCAGAAACGGCACCAGGATCGACATGGGATCGATGCCGAAGCCAAGCAGGGTGAGCAGGCCGAGCTGCCAGATCACCGCGATCAGCGAGCACCCCACAACGATGACGGTCAACTTGAAGCTCTGGGAGTAAACGTAGACAAACACCACGGTGATCAGGAAAGCGACAAGGAAGAACAGCACCACCCGCGAGGCGCCGGCGGCAATGTCGCCGATGACCTTGGCGAAGCCGATGATGTGGTAGTCGTAGGCCACACCAACCTCGTGACTGCTGTACTTGGTGCGGACGTCCTCCAGTTGCGAGGCCACACTGATGAAATCGAGCCGTTCGCCGGTGTTGGGATTGACCTCGAGGAGCTCTGCGACAACGATCGCGGCCGAGAAGTCGTTGGCGACCAAACGTCCCATATAGTTGGACTTGAGGACGTTTTCCCTCACCTGGGCGAGGCCCTCTGGGGTCGGTTCGAAGTCGTCGGGGATGACATTCCCTCCCGAGATCCCGTCCTCGACCACTTCGGTGAAGCGGACGTTCGGAGTGAATAGCGACATCACCCTGGTCCGATCCACGCCGGGGATGAAGAAAACATCGTCGGTGATTTCTTGCAGCACCTGGAAGAACTCGGGGTTGAAGATGTCGCCGTCCGGGTTCCGTATCGCAATGACCACCCGATTCGCCCCACCGAAGGCTTCGCGGTACTCGAGGTAGGTCTTCATGTAGGGGTGTTTGAGGGGTAGGAGTTTGGCGAAGCCGGCGTCGATCTTGAGGTGAGATGCCTGGTACACCATGAACAATGTCATTGCGGTGAAGCAAGCAATCAAGAGCCGTCGATTTCCGAAGATCAGGTTCTCGATGAAGTTGGTCATCGCGCTGCCCTTCCTTTCACCTCAACCCGAATCCCGGGTCAAATCGCTCAGCGACAGGACCCGGACGCCGAATTCGCCCACCAAAAGCAATGAGCCATCCTGTATTTCGGCAACCGTTGATATGCCGCGGCGATTGGCCTGCTGATGGAACTCGAAGGTGTGTCCGCCGTCCTTCGATATCAGAACTGCGCCTCCGAGACCGACGATGAGGATTGTGCCGTCCGAGAGGCGAACGCCGTTGGTCAGCATGGCCACCGTCCCGGTCTCGATTTCGGACCAGGTCTCGCCTGCATCATCGGACCTGAAGAGGTGGCCACGCAGGCCGAAGAGCAGGACGGCGTCGCCTTCCAGCGGTAACACCCCGAAGAAGGAGCCCTCGTAGGGTGGGGAGAGCTCGACCCAGGTGGCGCCGTCGTCGTCGGACCGGTAGGCTCTCCCGGCTTCCGCGGCCAGGTACAGTCGACCGGCAGCGGCTCGGGCGATTTCGTGAAGGTGAAAGTCGTCTTCGCCGATGGGTTCGAAGGTCCAGGTGTCTCCGCCGTCCGAGGTGATGAAGAAATTGCCATAAGCTCCAATGGCGAAGCCGTTTTCCGCATCTGAAAACCAGACATCGAAAAACGGGGCCTCGTCCTCGGGTGCCCAGTAGACCCGCTCCCAGGTGGCGCCACCGTCGGAGGTGCGGAGGATCACCGAGTCGTGACCCACGGCCCAACCCAGCTGGGAGTCATGGAAGAATACTCCGGTCAGGGAGGCTCGGGTGGGGACCTCTGACTGCTGCCACGTGTCCCCACCGTCACTGGAAATCAGGATATGGCCGCGGTCTCCCACGGCAACGAGCTTGTTCTCGATGACGGCCGCGTCCAGGGCGAGCGAACGGGCTGCCAGCGGGGCGATGACCGCCTGTTCGGGAGGCTGTTCGTCACCTTCTTGTGCTCCAACCCACCCACCGACGATTACTGTGGTGACCATAACGATCAGCGCCAACCACATCGTGGTGGGCCCTGTGAGTTGTCGGTGACGGCCCTGGGTCGCCAATGAAAAAGTCCTGCCGAGTGGCTTGGGATCCATCGGTCGTTCTCCCGTCGTGTTGCGAGTTCGCAGTACGAGTGACGGACGGGCCGTGGTCGGCCCGTCCGTCGGTTTCTCAGCTCCTAACGATGGCCCGCGCGACGCAGTGCCGCTGGGGTGTAGTCCTCCAGGGTCCGCGTGATGCTGAAATCGTAGGGCGCGTACTCGCTGTTGAGGCCGATTGCCAGATACCTGCCCGCCTGGAGGTCGGTGTGAACCTCGAGGGTGGTCCAGAGGCAGGGCACGTTGTAGTAAGTCATGAGGTGGCCCTCGGAAACCCGCCACAGCTGATCGCGGTTGTCGTATGCATCCACGACCACGATCTGCCAGCTGTCCTCGTCCAGGTAGAAGACGCGCCGCTTGTAGATGTGGCGGGCGCCTTCCTTGAGGGTGGCGTCAACCACCCAGACCCGGTGCAACTCGTAACGCACGAGGTCCTGGTTGATGTGCAGCGGGGTCAGGATGTCCTTGAACTTCACCGAGGGGTCCTGCAGCTTGTAGGAGTTGTAGGGGATGTAGATCTCCTTCTTTCCGACCAGCTTCCAGTCGTACCGGTCGACGGCCCCGTTGTACATGTCGAACTGATCCGACGTTCGCATGGAATCCGAAGCGGTCCCGGGGTTGTCGTAGGCCACGTTGGGGGCCCTGCGAACCCGGCGCTGGCCGGGGTTGTAGAGCCATGCGTTGCGGTGCTCCTTGACCTGATTGAGGGTTTCCCCGACCAGCAGGACGCCTCCGGCCAGGCGGGCCGGTGCCTGCACCTCCTGCTTGAAGAACAGGATCTTGTTGTTGAGGTCCGCCTCGGTCATGCCCTCCATGCCGTACTGCATGAAGAACTCATCGTAGAACTGGACCAGGGTGTAGCTGCCACCTCGGGTCGGCGCCGCCTGGCCAATCTTGCGAGCCGCACTGTCGGCCCGGTAGCGCAGCAGGTGGTTCCAGATCGCCTCGACCCCCTCCTTGGGGATGGGGAAGGGGATGCCGTTGATGGCTCCGGTGACGCCATGGCCGTTCTCCACCAGTTGTGCGGTGGCGGCGATCTCTTTGGTTTTGTCGTAGATCCGCTGCGGGAACGCCGCGCTCCGGTCGGGTGGCGTAGACGTTCATCTTGTAGGTGTCTGGGTAGGTGGTCAGCAGTGCTTTCTGACCCACCGACAGCTTGTCGGCGTACTGGTCAATGTTGGCCGCGGTGATGGTGAACAGCACCTTGTCATCCGCGTACGGATCAACGTAATGCTGGCCCGGTTCGTACCCGGTGGGGGGGGTCGTGATGCCGCCGTCCCAGGCCGGAATCGTCCCGTCCGCGTTGCCCGCCTTTTCAGCGCCCATGGGGGTGAGGGTTGTTCCGAGCTTGGCGATCTCATCCGGTGTCAGCCCAGCCCACAGGGGCGCCGAGAACGCGGCGGCGAGCACCAGCCCGCAGCCGAAAATGATCAAAGAGTTCTTGCGCATTATCTTGCCTCCCTTCCCCTAGAACGAGTACTTGACGAAACCGCCGAGGAAGTCGCGGTCGTTGATGAGGTTGTAGCGGTCTGCTCCGCTGTAGTTGGTGTAGCTGACGTCGAACTCCCACCGGCTCAGGTAGTTGATGGCGAGGCCGACGGTGAAAGCCATCCGACCGTCAATGAAGTTCCCGCCGGGACCTGGCGTCACCCCGTCCACGTCATGCTGCCATGAGAACCGCGGCAGCAAAGACCACGCCCCGATGGCGTTGTTGTAGGTGAGCTTGCCGGCCAGCCGGTAGCCCCACGAGGTGGGGTCGGCGAAGTGCTCGGCATCCTCCCACCGTTTGCCGTAGTGAGCGCCCTCGGGGTCCGTGGTTTGCAACGGGTTGCCGCTGGTGTAGGTGCCCGGGCCCTCGTAGCGCAGCTCGTCCTTTGACGGCATGCCGCTGACGTGGGTGATGGCCGGTTCGAAGACCACCACACCCTGGTCGGCGCCGAGGATCCTCGACCAGACCTTGGTGAGGGTGAACTGGAACTGGAACGCGTCATGCAGCCGGTAACCCAAGGCGGTCTCCTCGAGGCCGAGCTTCTCGCCGTTGGTGATCTGGTTGGTCTCGGTCAGCCAATCTGAGATCGGCGTCAGCGTCGAGAACAGCAGCTCCACATCGTCCACCTGGTAGGGCGCGTCCTGGCGGTAGGACATCTCGCCCTGGAAGGCGATGCCCGAGGTACCGAGCTGTGCGTTCCAGCTGAGGCCATAGAGTTTGATGTCCTCCGGGTAGGCCAAGAAATACGAGGCGGTCGACGAGTAGGCGTCGATGCCAGCGACTTTCGCCGTGCCTGCGGCATAGGCATCTACCTGGGGATTGAGTCCGGGGGGCACGCCGAAGTAATTATAGGTTTGCAGGGCCGCGGCCGCACCCGCCGGGTTTGCGGCGAGGGCACCCTCCAGGGTGCCGGTGACTCCGTTGATCGTCGGGAGACGGCTGTGGTAGTTGATGAAGTAGAAGCCGAATTCGGTGCCACCGAGACTCGGTACGAACCAGCGCAGCGCGAGTCCGTACTGGCCGTCGTCCGACGGTGTCTGGTCCGCCTGGCGGGGAACCCCCAGCAAGGGATGGTCCGCGGGGGCCTGGTACCACGGAAACGGCGACAGTCCGGTGTCCGGGGTGGTGGCGAATGCGAGGAACACGTGGGTGCCGCCGCGACCTGCAAAATCGTTGGTGGAGAAGTAGGTGCCCGGAGGATCGATGACGGTTTCTTCCCACTCGAACTGATAAAAGCCCTCGATCGACACGTTCGAGGAGAAGTCGAAGGACCCCCACACCAGTCCCACCGGGCGGAAGGCCTCACGCAGCTCTGCGCCGGGAACGCGCAGCGCCGACACGTCGACCGGATTGATCACGCTGATGCCGCCCTGAATGAAGGTGCTCTCACCCCAGTTCAGCACCTGCCGGCCAGCGCGGATCTCGCCACGCCCCTTGCCCAAGGGGAACTGCCACCAGACATAGGCGTCGAGGAGCTCGGCCCGGTTGCCGGCCCAGTCGAGGGCCGCCTCGGTGAGCTCGGTCCTCTCGCAGCAGTCGTTCTCGAGTGCGAAGTCATAAAACGCGCTGCCGCGGACGAAGAACCCCAGATCGTGGTCTCCGGCGCTGGTCCCGAAATCGAGATCCACCGTGACCTTCCCGGTGTTGCTGACGAGCGAGCCCTTGTCGAAGTTGAGGTTGCCGTCGTCGCCGTTCACCGACCACGCGGTGCCCCCCTCGAATGGGCTGATGATGCTCATGTCGCGTTCGGCCATTCGCCATCGAGCACCCCACGAGATGGTGGTGTCGAGGTTGAGCCGATATTTGCCGCTCTTGCCCGACAGGTCGATCGCCTCGGCCGGTCCGGCGAGGATCACGGCGAGGGTCATTACGAGGATCACGAAGCCTGCCTTGCGGCCCTCCGCGATCAGCCTGTTGACCGAATAACTTCTCATCTCCTCCCTCCAATCGTCCGTGTGTTTGATTCCAGATCAATATGAAGAACACCGCCCCCACGGGCTCGCCGCCCGGAGAGCCGAATCTTGATTCGAAGTGTCGAGGATGGGTCGTGATGTGCGGGCAAATCACATGAGATAACAGGGAAGCCGAATCGATGCAGCCGACGTTCAGGCGCCGGAATCCGTCGCACCAACATTCCCCCTCCCGCGGATCCGATTGAGAGTACCAGGACTCAAGACTGGGACTTCGTTAACTGTCGCCTAGCATACCATGCACAGCGTGTGATCCGGGGTCTTTCTAGATTACGTGGAGGTTGTTGCGACTCAGAATCACCGGCTAGTCGAGCAGATTCCGAATTCCGAATTCGAACCGGTGACGATTCTCACTATCATCTCGAAGCTCGAGATGAGACAATGGGGGAAACGGGAGACACGGAGGTGCCGGTGAACCCTGCCGATGGTTGTGGTCCGAACCCGAACCGGGAGGCGCACTATCGACCCGACAGGTGGTGGTCTGCCGGTGGCATCCTGAGCCGCTGGTTTTTCGCCAACTCGCTCGTGGCAGCCGTGCTGTCGTTGGTGTGGCTGGTGTTTCGCAGCGGTCCCAAGCCGAGCCGTCTCGCCTATCCCTGTCAACGGGCCGCCCTGTCCACCGCGATGCTCGCTCTGGGGGCGCCAGTGGTGGCAGTGCTTCTGACGGCTCGTCGCCACATCGTGGCCGGTCTCCGCAGCCCGGTGGGACTCGCGGCGGTTGCAGCGGTCCTGCTTGGTGGCATTGGCGCGGCCGGGTATTTCGTGCCGGTGGATGCCTGGGACGGACCGATGCTCGACCCGCCGCGGGACTACCGAGCGCAGCTCTTCCACGCGTCCGGCTGTCCCGAAGACCCGGTGGGAGACCGATTTCCGGGCGTCGACGGATTGATGGAGCTGTTGGGCGGCAACGGGTTGAAGATCTACCGGTCGCCCACCCCCGGCCTGCTGTCCGGACCGGATGGAATCGTCGCATCCGACGACGTGGTGCTGATCAAGATCAACTACCAGTGGGGGGAGCGTGGCGGTACCAACGTGGACGTCCTCCGAGGCCTGATCCGGGTGCTCGTCGATCACCCGGATGGGTTCTCCGGCGAGGTGGTGGTGTGCGAAAACACCCAGTTCGCGAGCGCCGAAGGTTTCGATCGATCGCAAAACAACGCCCAGGACCATGGCCTCTCCCCGCACGACGTGGTCACCCACTTCGCCGACCTCGGCCACGAGGTTTCGTCGTACATCTGGACCGAGATCCGCTACACCCAGGTTGACGAATACTCGACCGGTGACACGACCGACGGCTATGTGGTCGGGGACTACGACCCGCAGTTGAATGGCCGGATCTCCTACCCCAAGTTCGAGACCGATGCCGGAACCCAGGTGAGCGTGAAGAATGGGATCTGGGACTCCGACGGCCAGGCGTACGACCGAAACCGGTTGAAGGTGATCAACCTGCCGGTGCTCAAATCCCACCACGCCACCTACGGCGCGACGGCGTCAGTGAAGAATGTGATGGGCCTGGTGACGCGGGAGCTGAACACCAACTCTCACGGGGCGATTCGAAACGGCTTGATGGGTGCGGTAATGGCAGAGATTCGCCCCCCCGATCTCAACATCATCGACGCCATCTGGATCAACGCCGACCCCTACGACGGTCCCTGGTGCTCGTACACCGCGGCGACTCGTCGGGACGAGCTGGTGGCGAGCACCGACCCGGTGGCGCTCGACATTTGGGCCGTCACCAACATCCTGGTTCCTGCGTTTCAGGACAACGGTTTCACTCCACCCTGGCCAGATCCGGACGCCACGCCGGGTGACCCCACCAGCGACTTCCGGACCTATCTCGATAACTCCATGAACAGACTGCTCGCCGCCGGTATCGCCGCCACCAACGACTTGGCGTCGATCGACGTGCACGCGGTCGACCTGTCGCTGGCCGTCTTCGAAGACGGCTTCGAGAGCGGCGACACTTCGGGCTGGTCGGCAGCCGTACCCTGACGTCCCTGGGCGGACTGAACAAGCCAGGAGGGCGGCGGGGCAGTGACGGATCGGGGACGGTTTTCCGAATTCCGAATTCCGAATTCCGAATTCCGAATTCCGAATTTCCAATGGTCCAGTCCGCCGACTGCTTACTTCTTGACAGCAGCTACGGAACCGTCTGTGACCACCGGGCCGTATCGCCGGTTTCAAACCCGTCGGAGAAGATAGCGGTTGAGGCGCACGCGTTGGGTCCGAAGATGTGCACCTCATCCACCGCTGCTTCGATGATCGCGCCGATCGATGCTCCATCAGAAGCCCTGATGCGGAGCCTCATCGTGTCGGTCAAGGGGACCAGGGTCTCCAGGGAGTACGACACCTCGGTCCATGCATTGGCATCGGTGGCGAACCGGTCGAGGGTTTCCACGTTGGTCCACAACCCGCCTCCGTACTGGGAGACGTCGATGGCGAAGTAATCCTGGGCATCCGAGTTGTTGATCGGCACGTGGAACCACCGCCACAGTGACAGCTCCAGGCGTGCCATTTGGCTGGCGTCGAAGAGCGGCGAGAACACGACGACCTCCCCGTCGTCCACGTCGGCCTTGCCCGGATTTCCATTCGGGTTTCGCGCTGTGAAAAGGCACTGGTTTCCAACCGCAGCCTGGCCGGGCTGGGCAGGGCGGCCGCTGCTGAAGGTGGCCCGTGGGGAATCGACCACGAACTCTCCGGTGATGCCGTCGAGGCACTCGGTGGGCGACCAGCGATCCAGGCCCGACTCAAAGCCCGCAAGCAGGAGGGTCGTAGGGGTCAACGAACGCCTGACGGTGTTTCCGTCCTCGACGCCGCCGCACGGCCCGGCGCCGGTGCTGGCGGTGCCCTCGCCCCGTACGATGTAGTGATAGGTGAGGTCTTCATCGAGGCCCGATGTGTCAATCCAGGTTAGCTCCGTCAGGCACTGGGCGACGCGGTTGGATGGACCGGGCACGAACGCCGGATCGGTGGATCGGTAGACGTTGTAGACAGTCGTGCCGCCGCAACGATCCGTTCCTTGGTCCCACTGGAGCTCGATTCCGCAATTGGCGTTCGGCCGTCCCACGGACCACTGGGCGCCCTGAAATGACGGAGTCAACTGACACTCGCCCGTGGTGGCGGCCTCCACGCACGCGCTGTCCGGAGAGGAACACCCGTCCACCGCGCGAACCGTGTATCCGTGGGTCACCCCCCCTGGGACCACGGTGTCGATGAAGGGTGGACCCGCGGGGGTGGCGATGAGTTCCGGCGGGCCGCCGCAGCCACCCTCGCTGCGCCACACCTGGTACCCGGAAGCCGATCCCGACCAGTTGATGGTGATTTGATTGTCGCCGGCGGGGGTCGCGGTCACCGAGGTCGGCGTCGGAATCGACGAGCTGCACTCGTTGAGGGAGGTCACGCCGTACACCACCATGGCATAGTCCTGATCGTCTTCAGGGGTTTCCCCATGGACGTCCATGTTCACCTCGGCCGCGTGAACCTCGACGATCCACACGCCGGGTTGCGGCGCTTCGATGAACACATTCTCCACGGTGTTGAGAGTGTCTGGCGCCCCTCCCGCCGTCGACCACGGGCTGTCATGGAGCCCGTGATTGCCCCAGTACTCGGTCCCGTCGGGGGCGACGACCCGCAGCGACACGTCGTTCACCCGGTGGATCAGCGCGCCGGGAACCGCCGCCCGATCTGCGTACACCATGCTGATCTCGAGGCTGGGCTGGCCCGGCTCCACCGTGGCCGTGTAGGCGTCGAATTCGAGTTCCCGGAGCACCGAGCTCTCGTCGATGATCCTCGTCAGGGTGGCGCGATCGAGAACCTCGCGCACGTTGGGAGCTCCCCAACCCTGTCGGACCCGTGCCAGGTCGTCGGCCATGCCCGCGAAAGGGTACTGCTCGGCGGTGTTGACCAAAATGGCTTTGAGGGTTGTGTGGTGGGGACGTCTTTCGAAGACCGAGGCACCCGGCGGCGAGTTCCCGTAGATGTTGTCGGCCCACATCTGAAGAACCAGGCCGGCGGCGCCTGCTGCCATCGGAGTGGCGCCTGAAGTACCGCCGAAGTTGGTTCTGTAGGAGTTTCCCACGGTGGTCGTAAAAATTGAGTCGTAGAAGAAGTTGAGATCCGGCTTGATTCGGCCGTCCGCGGCCGGCCCGATTGATGCGGTATCGCACCAGCAGTCGTTAGCAGGGTTGGTGTCGTTGTAGTGGTTCACAGCCCCGATGGAGATCACGTTCTTGGCCCATGCCTGTGGGCGGGAGTACTGATCGCCGGAGTTGGATTGGGACTGGAAGATGGGGATGTCGTACTGCCAGACGATGTCGTCCATCTCAGCCGATCGGGACGTGTAGTGGAGAGTTCTGGAGCTGCCCCAGGAGTTGGACTGGAAAACTGCCTCGATCGGGCTCTGAACGAGCTCGGACGTGTGCTGGTAGCGGTCGGTCAATTCACCGTAGTCCGCGAAATAGCCCTGGGCTGCCGGGAGCATGCCGGTCGCCTGAGCATTTCCGTCCCCGTCACGGTCGCCGTTGCCAAACACGATGCCGAAGGTGCTGGTGCCGTGGGACGCGTCGCCAGCGGGCGTCGGCCCGTGGATGAGAATCCCGTCGAAGTCCTGGTGACCCTGTTCCACATTGCCGTCCATCACCTCGCCGCGGACTCCGGTGCCGTCATATCCACCCACGGATTCGATGTCATCGGCGCCCGAGACGATGCGGCCGATGTCCATGTCGTCCTCGGGGGGAGTCCAGAGCTCCATCCACTGAAGGTGGTCGGAGTCGAGGATCTCGAGCGCCTGGGATCCGGTCAGCAGGGCCTCGAGCAGGTATCCGTTGGGTGTCTGGAGGACAATTGAACCGCCGACGCCGGCCACTTCAGATGCCAAGGATGCCTTTTCATCGATACCGGACGTGAAGGTCTGAAGGATGTACCGGTGCTTTTCCTCGTCTCCGCCTGCGATCCTCGCCAGCAAATCCTTAGCTAACCGGAGGCTTGCGGAGTAGGGTCCGACCCAGCGCACGAAGCTCTCGCGGCGGATCGCCTCGGCCACGTCTGAGTCCATGCGCACCAGATGGGCGTCGAACGGGATAAAGGACAGAACCTCTGCTCCCAGGGAGCGGAGCCGATGACGGAGTTCGGAGAGGCTCTGTGTTCTGAATTGGACGATGTAAATCTTGTTTGCGGGAGATTTCGAATTTGCTCCGTCCGAATCCGAGGCCGGCACGGATGTGTCGATGGTTCGCGAACGGAGCGGGATCTCGCGTCTCATCTCGCGGACGCGCGACCACGTCGCGCCGCCGTCCGGGGAGACGGTGACCATTTCACGGCCGGCCTCGAGCCACGACGCGAAGATGACCTGTATCCCGGCCGGTTCGACGAGTCGCAACTCAGAAACCGGGTTGGCGGTTGAGTGGAGGCTCATGGCCTCCGCTTCCTCGCCGTGCAGGAACACGACTTGATTGCTGGATCCGGCCTGCCGGACTGCAATGTCTCGATCGGCGCCGTCGGCGGCTGTGGGGAGGGTGAGGATGAGCCCGAGCACCAGCGCCAAGGCCATGGGAAATCGACTGGACGAACCGTGGATCAGGAACATGAGGTCAATGCCTTCCGAGATGGGATATCTGCCGGCCCCCCGATTTCAGTGGATCAAAATCACCACCGGGGGGTCGGTCGGAAGGTCATTATCTTCAATTCCCGCTCACCGGTCCAGCCGGCCATGCCGAATCGTGTCAATCAAGCTCGAGTCCGGACACCTCCTGGGTCACGTCCTCCGCCTCCTCCTGATGGGACAGAAAGTACCTGGCAAAGGTGAAAACCTTGCGCTGGTGTCGCCGCAGTGCGTCCTCGAAATCATCGTGTTGCATCCCGGTGAACAAAACGGATCTCACTGAGAAAAGTTACATTGGCGCGGGGGTTGGACTGCAGTGACCGTCGGGGAGTTCAATCAACAATCGAAAATCAAAAATCAAAAATCAAAAACCGAGCACTCCGTCAGCTGCTTCAGTGCTTCACTGCTTCATTGCTGAGGAAGGAAGAGACGGGCAGTTGCTTGGGTTTTAACTGTAACCGGGGGGTCTGCCCGGCCGTAAATTAGGATGGCACATGAGGATTAGGCGTTCACGACTCCTGGAGGACCGGACCAAGGATTGGGCGGGCAGCTACAACTCGCTTGATCCTGTTGTCCTGGATATGGCGGAAGGTGAGGCTGGCCCAAATCGAGCGGCGTTGCGCCGCGGCCTGGTTTTCGGCGCCATTCTCCACGCGGTGATCTTCCTGATCGTCTTCCCCTCATACGAGCCAAAACCACGAGGTGTGGGCTCGGCACCCAAGGTGTACGTCATGAAACAGGTGCGGTTCTCACCACCCGAGGCCGTACCGAGGCGCAGCCGACCGGTGGAGAAGCCCAAGGCCAAGAGGATCCCAATCCCTGATCCGACGCCGGACGAACCCGAGCCTATCTTCGACGAGGCGGTGGATGGCCCGGACATGGAGTTCCCCGATGTGGGCATCGGCGATGTTGCAGCCATCCCGGACGGACCGCCCGGTCCTTCGGTCTCCGTCTACCAGATCGCCGGCAACGTCCGGGCACCCGAGAAGCTCTTTGCGCCGGATCCCATCTACCCGGAAGAGGCCCGCCAGGCCCGGGTCCAGGGAGTCGTGATCCTGCAGACCATCATCGACGCCATGGGCAACGTGACCAACATTCGGGTGTTGAAGGGCCTGCCGTCCGGACTCACCGAGGCGGCAGTGGAAGCGGTTTCCCAGTGGCGGTTCAGACCGGCCACAATGGAAGGGGAACCGGTGTGGGTGCATTACATGATCACGGTGTCCTTCTCGGTTCAGTAGAACACCCTGCCACCCCCCTCCCAATCAAAAATCGGCTCATCCGGAAATCCGTGAGGTGGTGGATGACAGCGAACAGTGACAGCGTCGGCTTACAGCGACGGGGGCCGACGCAGCGTCAGGTGGCAGCGGCAGCATCCAGCGACAGGGGCCGGGATCAGCGTCAGATGACAGCGTTAGCGTCAGAGCGTGTAGCGCGTTGAGAGCTACGGTGAGACGGGGTTGAGCAGGCGCCAGGTCATGGCACGAACCTGGTCAAAAATCCCCAGGGCCTCCTCCGCGCCGACTCGGTTGACCGCACCAGCAGCTGAGAGCAGTCGCAGGTGACTGTCGACCTCCTTGGCCGAGGCGTAGGCGATCCGCCAGTGGTGCTGGCGATCTCTTCCGTTTCGGCCGTGCCCTTCCGCCAGGTTGGCAGGGACCGAACTGGCCGACCGGATCAGCTGATCGGCCACGGATTTCAGGGGAGCCGGGACTCGGAGAGACAAGCTTGATGGCGATGCCTGCTGCTTCGAGGGCTTTGGTGTAGGCCACGAGATTGGTGTTGCTGACGGCTCAGGACTGGTCACCTCCGGGTCGTTCATGCCCTTCAACAAGCTGCCAGGGAGGCCGTTGTCAAGGGTTGCCGGACTCAAGGCCGGCAGCGTAGCGTCCCTTGACAACGGCCTCCCTGGCAGCTATCCGTCCCCATCCCATAGAACGACCCGGAGGGGACCATGCGGCCGTCGCACATCTGATCGCTGCCTCTGCCCCGGTCGCTGCCCGCTGATTCCTGCCCCTGTCCCTGGCGCTGGTCGCCGCCGCTGTTCACTGTCGCCGTCCCTGAATCCCGGGCACGGGAACACCTCAGCTCACGTTTTCTCGGATGAACCCAAAAATCAAAAATCCAATATCCAATACCCACACATGGCATTCCGTCCCAGGTTGTGTGGGAATCCCGTATGATGGCGCTGAACCGAGACTCCGTCTCTCGAGTAATGGACGGACCACAGGCACGGTCGGGAGCAATATTGGCTGAGCAGGACGAACGACTGATCGAGAGCATTCGAGCTGGCATCATCGGTGATGACCGGGCCATCGACGGGCCGTTCGGGCCCCGCCGGGTCACCTACGCCGATTACACGGCTTCCGGCCGTTCCCTTTCTTTTATCGAGAGTTTCATTCTCGAGGAGGTCATCCCGCTCTACGCCAACACCCACACCGAGACCTCCTCCACCGGGCTCCAAACCACTCGATTCAGAGAGGATGCACGCCGAATCATCCACCGGTCTGTGGGCGGTTCCGACGATGACGTTGTGATCTTCTGCGGATCGGGCGCGACCGGTGCCATCAACAAGATGATCGAGGTGCTGAACCTGCGGCTGCCCGCGGACCTCGACGGGCACTACGATCTGTTAGGCCAGATTCCGCCGGAAGAGCGGCCGGTGGTCTTCATCGGTCCGTTTGAACATCACTCCAACGAGATCTCGTGGCGGGAGACCATTGCCGACGTGGTTGTCATCGCCGAGGATCGTGACGGTCGCATCGACCAGGAGCAACTCGAAGAGGAGCTGGCCCAGTACCTCGAGCGTCCGCTCAAGATTGGCAGCTTCTCGGCTGCGTCCAACGTCACCGGCATCACTTCCGACACGAACGGTATCACCCGCCTTCTCCATCGCCACGGAGCCCTGGCGTTCTGGGATTTCGCCGCTTCAGCGCCCTACGTGGGCATTCAGATGAACCCGGTTGGGGATCCAGCGGCAGCCAAGGATGCGGTGTTCATCTCCCCTCACAAGTTCATCGGCGGGCCGGGGACACCGGGCGTGTTGGCCGTGAAGCGCGGGTTGTTGACCAACCGGGTGCCCACCGTGCCAGGGGGTGGCACGGTGAGTTATGTGAGCGGGAGCGACCACAGCTACATCTCGGATCCCAGTCACCGTGAGGAGGGTGGCACCCCGGCGATCATTGAATCGATTCGGGCCGGCCTGGTCTTCCAGCTCAAGGAGGCGGTGGGGGAAGAACTGATCCAACGTCGCGAGTGGGCGTTCATTGGGCGGGCCATTGCGTCCTGGTCGGCCAATCCCAACATCAAAATCCTCGGCAATCCTGCTGCCCCGAGACTCTCCATCGTTTCTTTCTTGATCCGCCATGGCGAACTCTTCCTGCACCACAACCTGGTGGTGGCTCTGCTCAATGATCTGTTCGGCATCCAGGCGCGGGGCGGGTGTTCGTGCGCGGGGCCCTATGGCCACCGGTTATTGGAGATCGACATCGAACGATCGACCCGTTTTCGGGATGCCATCAACTCGGGCTGCGAAGGCGTCAAGCCGGGCTGGGTCCGTGTCAACTTCAATTACTTCATATCGGAGCACGTCTTCGACTTTATTCTCGGCGCGGTCCACTTCGTGGCGGAGCATGGCTGGAAGTTGATGCCCCACTATGCTTTCGAGGCCGACACCGGGCTGTGGAAGCACCGCGGGGGGGGTCTCCTCGCCGGGCTGGGGTTGGATGACGTCGAATATTCTTCGGGACGCCTGCAGTACCCGTCGCGACACCGTACCGAGCCCGAATCTGCATTCCAGCAATACCTCGAAAGGGCCGGGGAACTGGTTGCAGAGGCCGAGCGCGATTTTGTCGAGGGGCTGGAACCCCGCTTCCTGGAGGAAGGGCTCGAGGGTCTGCGCTGGTTCCCACTGCCCGGTGATGCCGCAAGACGGGGTTCTTGACCCCCCGCGATCAAGGAGGTGCGAGATGGCCGACAATGAGAGCAAGAGCCCGCTCCTGAAGGTACAAGATCGTCCCCCCGAGGGCGTGTTCAGTCATCCCCTCAACCCGAAATCGGAAATGCACTGGCAGGCGATGAGTGACGCCGTCGGGCTGCAGAGGGTCGGGGTCCATCTGATCCGCCTCGCCCCAGGCAAGGAGTCGGCCATCTATCACACCCACGGGGCCGAGGAGGAGTGGATATTCATGCTCTCCGGCCGTGGAGTCGCCGAGATCGACGGCGGAGAGCACGAGGTTGGACCCGGTGATTTCATGGGCTTCCCCACCCCCTCTGTGGCCCACCACCTGCGGAACGACTCCGACGAAGACCTGGTCTATTTGGTGGGCGGAGAACGAAAAGAGATGGAGATCGCCGAATTCCCCAGGCTCGGCAAGGTGGTCATCAGGGTCGGCCGGACTGCCGACATGGTGGACCGGGATCACCTCGAGCGCTTTTGGCCGCCCGACGATCCGGACGGAGCAGAGGAGATCTAAGGTCTCCCTCCCTTCCCCCCTGATCAAAGATCAAAAATCGAAAATCAAAAATCCCACCGCCCGCGCTCGAATTGAAAATGAAAAAATGGAAAATGAAAAAACCGAGGACGGGTTGCGCCTGTCCACGATTTCCAATGCCCCGGGAAGGGTTGTAGTGACAGCACGTGGAACAAAACCCACCGGGTCATCCCGAGCGAGTCGCCCGGTAGGGCGGCGACGAGGGATCTGGTCCATCTCAACGAACGACGAACGCGTGGGCACATCAAGTGAGCCCGTTGCGAACAGATCGAGTCAGCAGCCCTCGAGGGAATCAAGATGCAAGCTCGAGGTCGGGCACCGCCACCCGTGCCTGCGGACTTTCGACTCGTTCGGGAACGGGAACGGGAACGGGGACGGGGACGAGTTTGGGCACGGCCGACTGCCAACTCGCCGGCGGCAGCAGCCCACAGCCGTTGCCAGGGGGGTCGTCTCGAGGGAGGGGGCTGGCTTACGGCTGTCTGCTGGCGACGGTGAGTCGCGTTGGAGCAGCCATTGGCTGCGACAACGTAAACTGCCAACTGGATGAAAAGGAAAACGTACCGCAGATCACTGTTCGATCCCCGACCCTTCGGCACACTGGATCTGGAGAAAGAGTGCGTCGGCTCATCACACTGTGTCTGCTGGTGTCTGCTGGTGTGGCCGTTCCGGTCGAGGGGCGGCTGCCTGCCGAAGCGCCGCCTCTGCCGCCACCGGATCCGGGCGTTTTCACCATCGTTCATGTGGACACGGCCCAGGAACTGGCCGACGCCTGTTGGGACCTGGCCAGCGATCAGGCGGTCGTGATCGCACCGGGCACCTATGACCTCACATCGGTCAGCTTCCCCAACGGTCAGGACGGCAGGCTGACTGTCGGGAGGTACGGAGCGCCGCTGATCTCGAAAATCCAGATCCGCGGATCGACCGGAAACCCTGCCGATGTGGTGATCCTCGGCGGTGGCATGGCCGATTCCATCGTGCCCTTCGGTTTCCAGATTTTCACCGCCACCGATGTGCTGATCGCAGATCTTTCCATCGGCGGCGTCTACTACCACACCGTGGCCATTCAGAACGACCAGGGGGCAACCCGGGTTCATCTCTACAACTGCAGACTCTTCGATGCCGGGGAACAGATCGTCAAGGGCAATCGGGGGCCAAACCCGGGAGCCGAAGACGTGATCATCGAGTTCTGCGAGGTCTTCCTCACCGGCGGGGCGATCGTTCATCCCGACCTCGGCTACTGCTACACCAACGCCATCGACGCCATCGGCGGCCACCGATGGATAATCCGCGACAATTTGATCCGAGGCATCTTCTGCCAGGACGGCGATCTCGCCGGTCCGGCGGTGTTGATGTGGCAGGGTTCCTCCGACACTGTGGTGGAGGGCAATACGTTCATCGACTGCTCTCGGGGAGTGTCCCTTGGCCTGGCAAACTCACAGGACCACAGCGGCGGGGTGGTCCGCAACAACTTCATCCGGTGGAACCCAGCGGCGGTCTATCAGGTAGATGTTCCCATCTACACCACCTCGCCAAACTCCAAAGTGCTCCACAACTCGGTGCTGACGCGCGGGACCTACGGCAACGGGATCGAAATCCGGTTCGCCGGCGCCACAGGAGTCGAGGTGCGCGGCAATCTGATGGATGCCCAGGTCTTGGAGCGGGACGGCGCCGCAGCCATCGTGGTGGACAATGTCACCGATGCCGATCCCAGTTGGTTTGTAGACCAGATCACCGGCGACCTGCACCTGCTGTCAACCGCATTCGACGCCATCGACCAACTGGACCGGCTTTCTGGCTGCATCCGAGATTTTGATGGATTGCCCCGCCCTCCCGCTTCGTCGACCGTGGATGTTGGTGCTGACGAATACGACGACCTGATCTTCGCCGACGGCTTCGAATCGGGGGACACTTCCACTTGGGGGGCGGGAACTAAATTCTGAAAACTAAGAACTAAGAACTAATAAAGGTGGGACTACTCGCCGACAGCGCCGTTGCGGCCATCGTCGATGCCCGCTTCCCAGCGGCTGATGGGCTGGTCGTCTTCCGTCAGTTCCTCGATGAGTTCGATTTCGCTCTGGCGGTAGGCTCGAACCCCGTGCGGCGTTCGAGCGCGGGCCTCGGCCTGCTGGCTCCACACCACTGCCTGGCAGTGTTTTCCGCTCCAGAAGTAGGGTCCGCTGAGTGGCTGCCAACCGTGCGCAATTCGATTCTGGACCTCTTCGACGAGGTCGTCAATGGATTCAGACTGAACGATGTTGTACTTCAAGACTCGGCTCATCAGGCCCCCAGGGCAAGAAAACGTCAGCCTATTGATTAATTATAGGACAATTCGGCCCTCAATCAATCAAACCGAAAAAAAACCGAGCACAGTCAAGCCCATTTTCGACGGAGATTACAGGATGACACCGCGCAAGGAGAGGCTCCCGAGGGAAGGAATTGTGCCCGCCCACCCAACCACCCATTGCGAATTGCGAATTTCGAATTCTGGTCTTCCGAGAACACAAGTGCTCATCTCTATTGAACCCGGACGGCGGTCAATTCGCAATTCGCAATTCGCAATGGCCACCGCTGAAAAGACGCCGATCAATCACAGTTTGCCGTTGGATGAAGGAGGGTTAGAACACCCAGGCGTAGCCGATCTTGACGAAGACCGACCTGGCGGCTCCGGCAAAGCCGTAATCCTGATTGCCGAGTGACTCTTGGGTGTAACCGACGAAGATCACCGTTCGTGGATTCAACATGTAGGAGAACAGGAACTGACTGAAGAGCTCGCGGTATTCGGGGTCCCGGTTGTCGGTGTAGAGCGCGACATTGAAGTCGTAGGCGACGTGCTGAACGATGGCTCGAACAAAGGTCCGGGCGGAGAAATGCCAGGCGACCAGCAGTTGCCCGATGTTGGCTTCGTAAAGCCACCCCTCATCCACCTTCATGTCCTCGTAGGTGTACATTCCCTCGAACTGAAGGTGTTTCCCAAATCGATAATTGAGCCCACCGTCAAGGTTGACCTTGTCGCCGTCTCGGGTGTTCACGTAGTCAACCTGGCCGCCTGCCCGCAGGTTGAGCCACGCGTGACTGTGGCCGTTCGGTCGGATACAGGTGTGGATGTAGAGCCTTTCGTAGTCGAACCGCTCACCGTTGTATCCCTCACGATGAATGCTCGGACGAACGACCGAATGAGATTGTAAGGGGCCGCTGAGGGTGAACATCACCGCCCCTTCGTCCTGGAGCAGACCGCCCCTCTGGTCCTCGGTGTGGGAGAGCTTGGCCTTGAGGTCGAGCATGGAATACCAGCTCGTGCCGGTGGCATTCCAGGTGTGACCGATGCCGACCTCGCCGTGGCGATAGTCCACCTGAGGCATGAACCCGAGGTCTGCGCGGAAATCAGTTCCCACATCGGTGTACTCGGCCCACCACGAGAAGCTTCGGGTTTCGTGGAGGTAGAGCCATTCGAAGGCCGTATCCTCGAATTGGCCCATGGGTTGGTCAAAGTCCTCGGCGACGTGGTCAGGGTATTGGGAGCTCGATCCCAGCAGCTGGGTGATGATTCGGTCGGTTGAGGACAGTCGAAACTCACCGTCGAATCCGGCCACTCGGTTGAAGTAGTTTCCCCCCTGGCGGTCCGTGAACAGGCCTCCCACGGTGTGTCGGCTGCCGAAATCGTGCTTGTACCGAAGGACTGTCGAGGTGTTTTCCATGGGCAATGAGGTCGCGTCCGAACTTTGGCTGCCCGGGATGATCAGGTTGGTGATCTGGTCTCTGACCACGTAGGCCCCGGCCGTGTGCGGACCCTCCTTGCCGGACAACTTCACGCCCCATGCCGGATCCCGCATCACCCGGGTGTACACCACGTCGAGTGGCGACTCGAAGAAATCGGCACCCTCCATGAAGAACGGCCGTTTCTCCGGGAAGAAGAGGGCGAACGGCTGATTGACCTCGAGCTGGCGCGCGTCGGCCTCCACCTGGGAGAAGTCGGGGTTGTAGGTGCCGCTCAGCGTCAGATTCGGGGTGAATCCCCAGCGCCCGGTGAGGCCCAGGTCGACCTCCGATTCCGCGGTCACCCACGGGCCGTCGGGCAGCTGATCTCGAAGCTCGGTGCGCACACCGGTCAGGGTCGGCGCGATCTCCACATTCCGACCGGGAGAAACCCCTTCAAAACCTTCGATCTTGAGTGCCTGGCAGAGGTGGCAGTTGTTGCTGCGATCTCTCGGAAAGGTGGCGGTCTTGTGGTAGACGCTTCTCGGGTATCCGCGAACAGCGTCGAACCCCCAGATCTGCGGTCCCTCCGTGCGCTGGAAACGCAGGGTGGAGAACGGGATCCGGAACTCTGCTGACCAGCCCTGCTCGGTGATCTGGGCCGCCGAGTACCAGATGCCGTCCCAAACAGTGGTTTCGTCAGTGCGGGACTCGATGTTGTCCATTTGAACAGCCATCGGGTTCACTGCCAGGAAGTAGTTGCGCCGTTCATCGTTGAAGGTGTCGAGAGCCACGCCGACCCAGTCGTCAGACCAGGCCTCGTCTCGGCCCGCCAGATGGGCGCGAATCGAGGATGGTTCGGGGTCGTGCGCCCGGAATCCAACAAAGAGGTCGGTCCGGCTGTGGAAGACGAACACTTCGGTGTTGACCGGAGCCGGGATGTTCTCACCCGGATCCACCTCGAACTTCAGCTCGATCGTCCAAGCATCGGCCCACTCGGGTTCGTCGAGCAGGCCATCCAATTCCACGGAGGCTTCGATGGCCGGTATGTGGATAGCGGAGCCCGCGGTCGACGGTGGGGGTTCGTTGGCTGCCGCCTGAGACAGGCAAAAGCAGAACAGCAGGGGAAGAACGGGGACGGCCGCACGAAGCCCCCCCGAAAGAAAAACGTCTCGATGGAATGGGCATGGTCCGATCTTCGGCCATTCGCAGGTCCGCTGCATCCACTGCAAATACGGTCTAATCTCATCTTGGTTCTGCATTTCAGTGGAAAGCACAGTAGCGGAGCCGGGGAGTCGGGGACAATGGTCGGATGAAACGGGATGGAACTGCATCATCCTCCGCCCAGCCTGGAGAATCGTCGGGTGGGCCGTATGGTCTCGGGCGGGCGCCGTGGTGGTCCGCCGAGGACGAGGTGCCTTCGGCCCCTCTGGGCTCGTGGAACCTGCTCGGCCTCAAGAATGTACGGCCGGACGGGGCGATTGTATTGGGCCTGTTGGTACTGCTGGTTGGGTGCAGGATGGCGGCGTTCCCAGAATCAATCTGGGACCAGGATGAGGCCTATCTGGGTCTGGCCGTGGCGGACTTCGATCTGGCAGCCAATCAACCCCACCCACCGTGGTTTCCACTGTGGATCCTCGTGGGCGGGTGGGTGGCTCCGTTCTCCACCGATCCTGCGCTCGGTCTCAGGGTGATGGCGGCGGTTTTGGGCATCTGGACCTTCTTCCCTCTGGTGGGCCTGTTCTCGGTCTGGGTTGGTCGAAGGCTCGCCGTGACTGCTGCGGTCCTGTACCTGTTCCTGCCCGGGCCGTGGTTTCTGGCGGGGAGGGCTCACTCGGATACTCCGGCGACCTTTCTTCTCGTTCTCGCAGCAGCCTGGTGGCTGCGCCGCCGGCCGAGGGAGGCCGATTTCGTGGCGGGGTCCGTGGCCGCAGGGCTCTGCCTGCTGGTGCGCCCGCAGCTGGCTCCGGGAATCCTCGGACTCGCGGTGTGGAGGTTTTTCAGTGTTCGATCTGCCCGCGATCGATTGCGGGTTGCCGGACCCCTGGTGGCTTTGGGGGCGGTGGGAGCTGTCGGAATGATGGTCGCGGCAGGCGGTGTGGCTGCGCTCGCCTCGAGTTTCAGGGCCCACGCCGGGTTCCACGTGGGCGGGCTCGCCGACATCGATCACAGCTTCGCGGTGTCAGGTCTCGCCCGTTGCCTGGTCCGACCGGAGCTCGCTGTGCTTTGGCTGGTGTTGGCCGCCACAGGCGTCGGTGCCTGGGCGCGGCACCGTTCGGCGGTGGGGACTCCGTGGCCGATGATCCTGTGTTTCGCTGTGCCTCTTGTGGTCTCGGTGAACCTGTTGGCTGATCCGACCCGGGCGCGGTACCTCTTGCCGCTGCTCGCCCTGTCTGCGGGACCGGTGGTCATCGGGCTGGCGACGATCGCTGGGCGGTGGTCGATGCCGTTGGTTGCCCTGGCCGTGGTGGTGTCGGCAGCTGTCGGTCTGCCTCAGACGAGGGCCTATCGGAGCGTCGAATCGCCCCCGGTGGCCGCCCTCCGGGCGGCTGACGAGGTGGCGACGCTCAACCACGGCGTGCTTGTTATTGACCGGACGCTGGTGTCTTTCGCCACGTACGGTCGACTGTCGGGATGGCTGAAGGCGCCTGCGGTCAACGACTTTCAACTGGAGATCGGATCGGTGGAACCACCGCCTCGGGACGCCGCGGTTGCAGTGTACCCTCTGGGCCACGGCGAATTCGTCCGGTCGGCAGCGTCTGTGGAAGACCATAGTTGGCCTCCCGGCTGGGTCCGACGACTCGGCCCGGACCGATTCGGAGCTGTCACTGTCGCAACACGCTCAGTTGTGACCGGAATGCCTTCGTTGTGGTGAAGTAGTACTGAAACCATCCAGGTCTATTGGAGTACATCAGGACAATTGAATTCAGCCGGAGCCGCCGGGGCGACATGAACTGCGCCACGGAGCTCCCAAGCCAGGAGGATGGTCATGAGGCCCTTTGCTGTCGTTGGTACCGGCTTCTTGTTCTGCTGCGTGATCGCTGGTTCGCCGATTTCGTTTGCCGGCGAGATGGTGGCCGTTCCCTTCGACTCGGAGGACTGGACCCTGGCTGGTGGACGGGTGGTCGACCACCTGGACAGGATGGCGCTCGCCGGCGGAGCGACCCTCGCCGGAGTGAGCTTCGAAAACGGCACGATCGAAGTGGATCTGGCGGTCACGGGCGCCACCTCCTACCCGGGCATCGACTTCCGGATTCAGGACAATGGGGATGGGGAGAGCATCTATCTGAGACCGCACCGTATCGAGCGGTACGGCGACGGAGTCCAGTACGGCCCCAAGTTCAACAACGTGTCCTGTTGGCAGCTTTACAACGGTGACGGCTTCACGGCCGGTGTGGACCTGCCCGCCGGTGAATGGTTGACCCTCAAGCTCGAGGTCCGGGGCGGTCGGGCGCGTGTCTACCTGGGGGATGGAGAGCGGCCGATTCTCTCCATCGACGATTTGAAACGGGAGCGAGCCGCAGGTGCGATCGGCGTTCGCGGCCCCGCCGATGGGTCTGCGTTCTTCTCCAACTTTCGTTACACCCTCGACCCGCCGGCCGAATTCGAAATGGCTCCTTGGCGGAACAGCTCACCAGGGATCATCACGGGTTGGGAGGTCTCTGATCCCCTCGGTCCGGATGAACTGGCTTCGAAGCAGCTTCCGTCGGCTGAAGCCCTCGGATCCCTTTCGTGGCAGGCGGTTGAGCCTGAGCTCTCGGGTCTGATCAATATTTCACGATATGTGGCGCGGACCGGAAGAATGCCCGACGCGGTGCTGGTGCGGACCACGATCGCCGCTGAGGAAGCCACCGTTCGGCCGCTGGATCTGGGCTACAGCGACCATGCCTCGGTGTTCTTGAACGGCGATCTCCTGTTCACCGGACGCAGTGCCTACCGGGAGAGAGATCCCTCATTCCTGGGGATCGTCGGCTATCACGACACGGTTTACCTGCCGCTCACCAAGGGGGAAAACGAGCTGGTCGTGAAGGTGACCGAGGTGTTCGGTGGTTGGGGCATGATGGCGCGGTGGGGCGACGCGGTCCATCTCGCCGGCGGAGTGGAAAAGATGTGGTCCACCCCCGCAGACTTCCAGATTCCGGAATCGGTGGCCTGGGATTCCAAGCGAGAAGTCTTCTACGTTTCGAATTATGACGGCTACAACCCGAGTCGTGGAGAGGAGGGGCTGCAGTCCATATCCAGAATCAGCGCCGACGGCTCCCAGATCGAGGTCGATTGGGTCACTGGCCTGCGCAACCCGGTGGGTCTCGTCGTCGCCGAAGACACATTGTGGGCCGCAGAGTCCACCGGTCTGGCGAAGATCGATCTTTCCACCGCGTCGGTGGTTGGCCGGTATACCCTGGCCCTCCCCGGAATGCCAAACGATCCGACGGTGGATGGCGACGGTACGGTGTACCTGTCCGATCCGCGGGGCGGTCGGATCTACCGCTTGGTGGGTGATGAGCTGGAGGTCTGGCTCGAGGGAATTTCGCGCCCCAACGGCATCCACGTCATGGGGGGCGAACTCCTGATCGGAGTCAATGGTGACCAGGCTATCGAGGCAGCCAATCTGGAGACCGGCAAGCTCAGGACCGTGGCCCGGTTGGGTCCTGGCATCATCGACGGCATCGGCTCCGATGGCGACGGCAACATCATCGCCTCCCACTGGGAGGGGCGGGTCTTTCGAATCACTCCGGACGGGACCATCACCAAACTGATCGACACGACGGTTGCCGAGGAGTTGAGCGCCGACATCGAATTCGTTCCCGAGCGCGGCATACTGGCCGTGCCAAATTTCTTCGACGGGAGAGTGACGGTCTATCGGGTTGGCGATTGACCGGCCGCCTACGACGCCTCCCCGGCGATCCGCTGGACTTTGCGGATTCGAGTTGTCTGGAGACCATCCGCGAACTCGATGAACAACCCCGGGGCGGCCACGTGCTCGGTGAATAGGGCCCGTCCGCCCACGGTGCAACCGAGCACTTCGGCCCGAACCGGCCCTTGACCTTGGCGTTCGAACCAGCCGCCGCTGACCAAGAATGACCCGTCGGCGCAGGCTGTCAGGGAGTAGATTGAATTCCTGGTGGAGACGATGACGCGATCGCCGGGCGTCAAATCCCGTCGGCGTACCCCACCGATGTGATCGGCCGCCTCAGCCAGGCCGTCGATGGGAATCCCCCTCGTACGTGGGCAGTGAACTCCGCTGTCACCTTTGTTCATAGTTGTCGCTCGCGTGCTTCCTGACACCCAGAGTACCAGTTCGAGTGACGCGAGGGACCTCCGAAAGGGCCAAGGACTTGACCTGAGAGGTGGAAAAAGAGACATTGGAAGGCGGTCGTGTGATTCGCGCAAGGGCAAAATCACGGCAAAATACGGTTGGTTTCATGAACGGTTGGTCGATACAACGCCGCATTATTCTCTCATCAGTAGGCCCAGTCCTGTTGGTGGGGATCGCTGCTCTCGTCGCGGGGGGACGGTTCTTCCCCGACATCTCAACGACGGTGAAGTTCTGGGCCGCGGCAGGGGTGGGCGGGGCGGTTCTTGTCGCCCTGCTGGCCTCGGTCCTGACCGCGCGAAGCTCAGTTCGAGGGCTTTCGGAGTTGGGCGATACGGTGGAACGACTCGGGCGTGGAGAGCTCGACGTACGTTATCCGATGCGGGGTCCCGGCGAGGTCAACCGCCTGGGCCGGCTCATCAACCTGATCGCAGATCAGCTGGAGGCGGTCCGCGACGAGCTCGAGCGTGAGAAGGCGGATCTGAAGCAGCGCGTCACCGGCCGGACCCGCGAACTGCAGCAGGCCAACCGTCTTCTGATGGACATCGCCAATCGAGATGCCCTGACCGGCTTGGCCAATCGGCGGCGCTTGGAACTGGAGCTGGAACGGCACATTTCCCTGTCCCAGCGCACCGGAGTTCCCCTCGCCGTCATCATGATGGATCTCGACAAGTTCAAGCAGTACAACGACACCGCGGGCCACCTGGCAGGTGACACGCTGCTGCAGAGTGTCGCCCAAACCCTCCGAGGGCGAGCGAGGTCCACCGATCTCGTGGTCCGCTGGGGAGGTGACGAGTTCTGCATTCTCGTTCCCGGGACGGGACCGGAAGGGGCTGTGGTTGCGGCGGAGGGCTTCGTTGAGGCGGTCCGGAGGGCGGCAGCTGCCCTGCCGCTCGCGGATGGCGCCGTTCCGGTGGGTGCGAGCGCCGGCGTGGCCTGTTACCCGGGCGACGGCGATGACGGCACCGAACTGATAGCCAGTGCCGACGAGGCTCTGTACGAAGTCAAGGAAACCGGCCGGGGCCGGGTTCTCAGATTGGCTCAGGACTGACGCCGCTCACGGTGTGACCCTTCCTGTGGGGCGTCGGGGTGTGGCGACAGGCGTCGAGAGCCAGGAGAAAAACACATCGTCAACTACAGGGGACGAGCGTGTTTCGCCGTGGGCCAGCTGAATCCGATATTGCAGGTATCGAACACCTGCGACCGGCAGCCCTCCAAGGTCTCCGTTGGCCACTGAAACCCAATCTCCCATTGAGGTCGAGTCGTGGGACGCCCGCGCCGACAACCTCACCTCCGCGCCGTCGGGGAGTTTGCCGCTCCAACCACAGCTGCGCCAGCCCTCGACGACTCCGGTCGTCAGGATCGAACTTGTGAGTGTTCCCTGCTCCACCGGTTCGGTCACGCCCCACCAGGCGACCGAGTTGAGGGTCCATGAGGAGGCGAGTACATCGAGGGTTCCGTTTCCGTCGACATCGCCGACACTGACCGAGCTGCATTCACCGAACGACACGTCGATGGGGTGATGGCTCCAGCTGGTACCAGAACCGTCGACGTTCTCCCACCATCGAACGCCTCCCGTTGAAGACCATCCCGAGGCCGCAACGTCGATGTCCCCGTCTCCATCGAGGTCAGCCGCAGACACCGACACCGCACCTGGCAACTGGTGGGTGACGGTGATCTCCTCCCAGTGGATCGGATCGCCACCATCGTTTCTCCACCAGGCCACGGTCGACAGATCCATCGCAGCGCCCAGGACGTCGAGCCGTCCGTCTCCATCCACGTCGGCGATCTGTGCCCAGTGTGAACCAGTGAAGGAGTTGACGATGACCTGACGGGTCCATTGAAGTGGGAAACCCCCTTCGTTGCGCCACCAAACGATTTGTTCAGCGAGCCAGCCGGAAGCCGCCACATCCTGATCGCCGTCGCCGTCGAGATCCGCCATGTCCACCTTGGTAGGGTAGTCGAACGCCGCGTCGATCACGTATCTGGTCCACTCGATTGGCTCGCCCCCGTCATTCTGCCACCACGCGACGAAGTCGTCCTCGTAGCTCACGGCGATCACATCGGTGTCCCCGTCGAGGTCGAGATCGCCGCCGATCACGTCGTGGGCGCCGGGGACGGATGAGTCGATGAGGTGTGGGGTCCAGTGGGGGGGACGGCCGCCGTCGTTCCGCCACCATCCGATTTCGGCAGCGACATCCGCACCGCCAAGGATGTCGGGGAAGCCGTCGCCATCAACGTCCGCCACCGACACCGAAACCGCTCGTGAATAGCCGTCGGCGATCACCTGGCGTGAAAACTGTGGCGGATGTCCGCCGTCGTTGAGCAGGAGCTCGATTCTATCTCCCCAGTAGGACACACCGAGGATATCGGTGTCGCCGTCGAGATCGATGTCGGAAACGTAGACCTTGATCGCTCCGTCGGCGTCGACCGCGACAGGTTCCCGGTGGAATTGGGTGATCGGGGTGGATGCCAGAGCGAGTCTGCCGGGCTGACCGAGCCACGAAACGGCGTTTGTTGATTCGAACTTGTTCCCCCAGCTTTCGACGGGTCCAGCAAGCCCTCCGCCCCCGGTCCAGTCGGTCTGTCGGGCGACCGGGTCGTCGGCAAATGTGAAGTGACATGAGAGAAGGACGCACAGGATGATTGGTGACCAGGTCTTCACGGGTCCCCTCCGGTTGTCGGTCAAGCTGTGAATCGAGAGCAGGCCCCAGGCTTGAGTCAACCAGAGGTACGAAAGGCCTCGCGTTTCGGTTTTCAGTCAGTTGCCGGGTAACCCGAGACGTTTTCTTGCCGTATCTCTCTGTGTATGGACTACCTTGACGCGCTTCGAGGCAACGGTTGGGTGGTGGACCCGGGTGATCGGGTGAGGGTTGAGGCCGTTCACGAGAATCGCTGCCCGGGAGGATACGGCGGGCAATGCAACTGCGTTCCACGGCTCGTCCTTCGGACCACCGATGTGAAGCAAGCAGCCCCAAGACCCTCCAACGTCGTCGATGGCCCGGGTCGGCTCGATCCCGAGGCCGCCCAGGTCGGTTGAATATCACCGCCCCCGAATACGAATCGAAAATCGAAAATCGAAAATCGAAAATCTCACCACCCTCCGGTCGGAGACGGTCGGGTCGTGAAGCCGTGCAGGCGTCTCGCCTGCACAGCGGGGCGTCAAACGGTAAACGTCGGCTGGATCGGTAGATCAGCAGGGCGAATTGGGCAGGCCCAAAACCCCGCAGTACAAACCCTCACAGCCCCATATCCCCAAGCCTGCAACACATCAGGCACAGCCGAGATGACCGACGAATCAGCAGGGCGGATTTGTGGTGCGGGCGTCTCGCCTGCACATCTCCACGGTCGAGATAGGTTTTCCGAATTTCGAATTTCGAATTTCGAATTCTGCCAACTGCAATAGGGTGGTTGGACAGCTTTTCGAAGATGAATATCGGATCCGCCTCTAACGGGCAGTACGATAAGGCCATGCGCATCCTCTACCTGACCGATCGCCTGAGCGTCCGCGGCGGCGCGGATCTCCACCTGCTCCAGGTCGTCCAGTGGGCGGCCGCGGCGGGCAATCGGGTTGTTGTCGGCTTCGGTCGGTCGGAGCCTGGTGTCCGGTTGCCCGAAGGTGTCCAAGGGGTGCGAATCCGCGGTCTGGCGTCGATGGTGGAGTCGTCCAGCCGGTTGTCACGATTGGCTGAGGTGGTGGGTGACGCCGAGTTGATTCATCTTCAGAACATCATGAACCCCGTGGCGTTGCGCGAGGCGGCGGCAACCGGCCGTGCCGTGGCGACGGTCCAGGACCATCGGGTGTTCTGCCCGGGACCGGGCAAGTCCCTGCCGTTGGGTGGAAGCTGCGAGAAGGCCATGTCGGACCCGACGTGCCGCGCCTGCCTGCCGGACGACGACTACCGGGCCCGCCTCCTCGAGCTCACCGGAGCGCGGCGGGACGCCTTGGCGGGGATTCGGCTGGTAGTTTTGTCGCGATACATGAGGGCGGAGCTGGACAGGGTCGGGCTCGGTGGAGCAGAGGTGATTCGGCCATGGGTCGAGACCCGCCAAGGGCCCCTGGAGCCCGGAAGTGGATTTCTAATGGGTGGAAGGCTGGTGGAGCACAAGGGGGCGTTGGACGGCTGGCGGGCGTGGCGTCAATCGGGTTGCGACGGTCCGCTCCGCGTCGCCGGCGAAGGATCGCTGGCCCACCAACTCGAGGGCGCGGAGCTGTTGGGGTGGCTGTCCAACGCCGCTCTCCGCAGCGAGCTTCACCAAGCTCGGGCGTTGGTGTTTCCGAGCCGATGGCAGGAGCCCTTCGGTGTTTTGGGAGTCGAAGCATTGGCCGAGGGGACGCCGGTGGTCGTCGCCGACACCGGCGGCACCGGCGAGTGGTCCGATGTTGGTTGCGCCCGGGTTGTCGGAGGTGACATTGACGAGATGGCGGAGGCCATTCTGTTGCTCGATCGCGATGCCGAACTGGCTGGTCGGCTCGGCGCTGAGGGGCGGTCCATGGTGGCCGAGCGTTTTTCCCGGCCCAGGATCGAAAAACGTCTGGCCCGCCTGTACGAGGAGGTTGCGGGATAGAATGGTCTTGGCGGTGAGAGTCGATTTCGATAAACGCTCCTGTGCAGGATGCGGTCAGGCGCTTCACGAGACGATGCGGATTCACACCATCGAGATGTTTGCGGCGGGCCTCGCCATGCTGGCCCTTGTGTCCGGTTGTGGCAGGGGAGAGGATCCAAAAGAGGAATCCTCCCGACTGGTGGCTTCACCGGCTCCGGTTGCGCAGGAGGCCCCGGCTGGAGATGAGCCGCCAATTGTGGCGGACGCCGTAGAGCCGGTCCCCCAGATTCACCTCTCGGGGGAGATCTTCCTGCGCGAGCGAATCACGCTGCCGCGGGACGCATCGCTGCTGGTACGGCTGGTCGAGTTGGAAGCTGGCGGACAGGTGGGTGTCGAGGTGGCGATGGCAGAGGTATCGGCAGTCAGCAAGCAGCCGATCCCGTTCGAACTCTCGGTCGAGAAGGCGAGTGTGCAATCCGGTGTGGCCTATGGGCTGACGGCGGTGATCTCCAGGCGGGGGGCGCGCGTTTTCTCGACCGATGGGCCGGTGCGGGTGCTCGAGCCTGGATCGCAGACCACCGGTCTCAGACTGTTGCTCCGGCGTGGTGAGTAAACCATCATCACAGCATTTCCAGCACCGCGAGCCAGAACGGCATGGTGATCAGGCACGCCCCGTAGCAGACCAGCATCAGGCTGCCCACCTTCTGTTCATCGCCGCCGTAGGTGCGAACCTGCAGGACGATCCCTGAGGCGGGCGCCGCCGCCGCTTCCAGCACGAGGAAACGGGCGAGCAGCGGGTCGGCCGCGTCGAGCCCCACTGCGTGTACGACCAGAACGGTGATCAGCGGCAGCAGGCCGAGCTTGATGGCGACCACCCGGGTCGCGTCCCACAGGTAGGGTCGTAGACGAAAGGTCACGCCGCCCAAAATGGCCCCCAGGACCACCGTCGCCACCGGAACCGCGGCCTGCCCCACAAGGTCTATCGCTTCGAGAACCACCGAGGGAATGACCCCACGTGCCCCGCTGAGCGCGAGGGTCAACGCGGTCAGATTGGCGACCAGGGGCGGTGTCACCAGGCCACGCCATCCGTTGGATTCGGCGCAGTCGGTCACCAACTTTTTTCCGATGCTCCAAAGAACGATGTTGAAGATGAAGATAAACAGAAAACAATAGAGGGCGAATCGGTCGAATTGATCTGGGTAGAGCGCGAATCCCACCGGCAGGACCAGGTAGCCGGCGTTTTGCATGCTGGCCAAGGCGAGCATGTTTTTCTTTTCGGGCAGCTCTCGGAGGAAAAGGACCGCCCCGGCGATGAGCCCGACCATGGGCATGACGAATGCAACAATGGGGGGCAGCCACCACAGCGCGATGCCCTCTGGGTGGAAGGTTTCGATGACCATCGAAAAGATCATGCACGGCAGGAACAGGTTCACGGTGGCGTTAGAGAGGCCTGTGACAACAGCCTGGCTCAGAATGCCGCGGCGCACCAGAATGCCTGCGCCCAGCACCACCAAAAAGACCTTGAATACCGCCAGGAACGTGCTGTTGAATGCCACCGTGAAATCGGTCACCAACCCCCCAGTCAGGAAAGGGATTGTAGCCGAGGCTCGTCCGCCTCAGGCGCCGGGAGAGCACCATTGGCGAATCTTCGTGGCATGAGCTGGCCCCATGGAGGTGCCTTGGAGGGGACAAGATCGCTCAATGCCTCGATCCTCAGGGGGCGGTGTTTGCGCTCCACTCCTCGGCCCGACATGGCTGATCACATGTGCAGACTGGGGTAGACTGAATCAGGGAATCCTCAGCATGGAGAAGGAAGCCGGAATCTCGACGCCGCACTCTGCTTTCCGAATCGGGGAGTGGCTCGTCGAGCCGGCTGCGGGTTCGATTTCGCGGGACGGGGAGCGGACCCGTCTGGAACCAAAGGTGCTCGAGGTACTCTCCTATTTCGCCGCGCGTCCCGGCGAGGTGGTCACCAAGCGCGATTTGATCGACGCGGTCTGGCAGGTGGAGGTGATCTCCAACAGCCGGCTCACCAGAGTGATTGCCGACCTCCGGCAGGCTCTCGGGGATGACGCCGGCGAACCCCGTTTTGTGGAGACCATCCCGACCCGCGGCTACCGTCTGGTGGCCGCAGTCCGTGCCGTGGGAACTCCTGGCTCGGTTGACACCGAAATAGCCTCCACCTTCAAGCTGGAGGTGGCCGGCCGAGGTTACCCGCTCGCCGAGGGTGAAAACATTCTCGGCCGCGGCAGCGACGTTGATGTTCGCATCGACTCGGAGTGGGTGTCGCGGGTTCACGCCCGGGTTATCGTTGACGGCAACGCCGCCTCCATTGAAGACCTGGGGAGCAAGAACGGCACCTACCTTCACGGCGAACGATTGGTCGGTCGGACCGAGCTTCACGACGGTGACGAGATCAGTGTGGGGAGGGGTGTGGTGATGATCCGTTTCGTGACCGTGATCGGTTCCACCCGAACCGAGACCGCTATCGATCCGATGGACGGGTAAAGGGGTGCCTGCAAACGTCACTGCCCAGTACCGGAACGCGGAAAGCCGTTTCAGGACCGCCAAAACCGTGGAAGACCGTCGTTCGGCCCTCGAGGAAATGCTCTCGAGCATTCCAAAACACAAGGGGACCGAGAAGATGCAGGCGGACATCAAACGCCGCCTCGCTCGGCTTCGTCAGGAAGCTGAACGACACCGCTCGCCGAAATCCCACGCCGTGCATGTGGATCCGGAGGGAGCTGCCCAGGTGGTCCTGCTGGGTCCGCCCAACTCGGGAAAATCGTCACTGTTCGCGGCGCTGACCCGCGCTACGCCCACAATCGCAGATTACCCGTTCTCCACCACCAAGCCCCAACCCGGGATGATGGTCTTCGAAGACGCACAGATTCAGCTCGTGGACATGCCACCTGTGACCTCCGAGCATATGGATCCCTGGTTCGCTAACGTGGTACAGGG
Source organism: uncultured Holophagae bacterium (assembly GCA_963801995.1). GTDB lineage: Bacteria > Acidobacteriota > Thermoanaerobaculia > Thermoanaerobaculales > Sulfomarinibacteraceae > FEB-10. The sequence continues at coordinate 248,105 of CAWDGW010000003.1, forward strand.
TGCCGACGCCGCCCTGCTTCTGGCCGACGCGTCGACGCCGGGAACCCTGGAGGGTGTGGAGGCGGTGTGCGAGCGGTTGGCGGCGGTTCATCTGCCTCTGGTCAAGGAACTGCCCGAGGACGTTGACCCCCGCGAGATGCCGCTCCCGACCCTGTTGGTGGTCAGCAAGGCCGACGTGGTGGCGGAGGGGGATATGCAGGTCATCGAGGAGCTGTACGGGGAGCTGTTCACCACGGTACGGTTCAGCGCCAATGGACGCGTTGGATTCCAGCAACTGAAACTCTCCCTGTGGCAGATCCTTCAGCTGGTGCGGGTTTACACCAAACCTCCCGGCAAGAAACCGGATCGGCTCGATCCCTTCGTTGTGCACTCGGGATCCACGGTGATGGATTTGGCGGCGCGGATCCATGGCGATCTTGCCAACAAGCTGGTTTACGCCAAGGTGTGGGGCGGCAAGATCGAGGGCCAGAAGGTGTCGCGGGAATTCGAGTTGCGCGACCGCGACATCGTCGAGTTGGCGACCTGAACGCTTTCGAGATGTCGCGGTCAATGCCGCATGCCCTTTTGAATGTGTTGAAAGGAAAACTCCTCAGAACTCAATACTCGTGTCTCAGATTTCAAGCCTCCGACGAGCCGGTGAGTTCGGAGACGATCCCGTGAAATATGAGGCGCGAGTATTGAGCGACGACCTCGGCGGCCGAGGTCAGAATGACGTTCACTGCTCGAGAAAGAACTGGACCGTGGTGACGACCCGAACCGTCTTGAACTCAGGAGAAAACCGATCGCGATCCTGGATCGAGAAAAACCCCTGCTGGGCGTTCCGGATGCCGCCGACCCTGCTGCCAGAGTCCTGGGCGAACTGCTCGGCCGCCCGTCGAGCGTCGCGGGTGGCTTCGGCGATCATCTCCGGCTTGACCTCGTCGAGCCCCGTGAACAGGTACTGGGTCTGGTACTCGTAGCTGCGGATGACGGCAACTCCCTGTTTCACCAGTGTTCCGGAGCGCTCCATAGCGGCCCGGGCCTCGGCGATGCGGCTGGTGCGGACTGTGACCGTGGCCTCGGCGGCGTAGCGTTCGAGCCGCCCCTGCTGCCCCGTCATGCCCTGAGCCTGCCGATCCTGCACCCGAGGTGCCGAGACGCTGATCTCCTCGGCCGAGAATTCGTCTCCCAGGAAGGCTCGAACCTTGGAGGCACCGTCGTCGAGACGTCGCTGCAGGGTTTCCAGGTCGTCGGCGGTGACCGTAAACACGATCGGCCAGAGCACCAGGTTGGCCGGAAACTCGCGTTCCGAAAGCCCCTTCACCGTTACGTAGCGGTCGGTCGATCGCGCCTTCAGCAAGCCGTGCCCAACAAAAAACCCGCCCAAAGCCAGCCCGACGGCCAGCAACAGGCCAAGGATTGCAAACTCCTGCTGTGCGACTTTCCATCGTTTCCTCCCCAGATCGACTCGACCATTGTGCCAGATCGCCCCCGCACCCATCCGGGCTCATCCGGGAATTGTGAGGCGAGGTTTCCCGGTACCCAGGATTCAGGGACGGCGACAGTGATCAGCGGCAGGCATCAGCGACCGGGGGCAGGTGGAGCAGCGACGGTAGGCAGCGGCAGCGATCAGGAGTGTGGCGCCGGCGAGGTCCTCTGGCCTGCTGACTTTACGGCCGAGTCTTGCCGCCGGGACGGCCGCATCACAATTCGTCCAGCCGGCTCGATCGCGATCCTCGAAGGTCATGCACCTTTAAACCTTTAACCTTTAAACCTTTAAACCTGCGAAGCAGCCGGGACGGCCGCACCACAATTCGTCCAGCCGGCTCGATCGCGATCCTCGAAGGTCATGCACCTTTAAACCTTTAACCTTTAAACCTTTAAACCTGCGAAGCAGCCGGGACGGCCGCATCACAATTCGTCCAGCCGGCTCGATCGCGATCCTCCAAGGTCATGCACCTTTAAACCTTTAAACCTTTAACCTTTAAACCTTTAAACCTGCGAAGCAGCCGGGACGGCCGCATCACAATTCGTCCAGCCGGCTCGATCGCGATCCTCGAAGGTCATGCACCTTTAAACCTTTAACCTTTAAACCTTTAAACCTGCGAAGCAGCCGGGACGGCCGCACCACAATTCGTCGTGCCACCCCCAAGGCCCCCCAGCGAACCCCTCCGCCCAGGGCGGGTGGTCGGCCCTGGCACCCATTGCTGGGCGGTTACCACCTGCGCAGCCAGCTTTCGGACCAGCCCATGTCTTTTTCTTGGATCTGTTCGTAGATTTTCAGCATTTCAGCCCGCAACGACGCCGCGATGTCGGTGTGCTCGTTGGCCACATCTCGACGTTCGCCAGGGTCTGAGTCCAGGTCGTACAGCTCGAATCGGATCAGTTTCGCACTTCGGATCAAGGCCTGGTCTCCCGGTCGCATGGTTGCCGAATCGGTGCGAAGGATCTCCGGCCCGTCCCAGTAACCCACCAGCTTCCAACGGCCGCTGCGCAGCGCGGTTTTGGGTCCGCCCCACGACTTGTAGTGGTGCCAGAACAGGGGAGCCGACCGTTGTGTCGGCCCTTTGGTGAGTGCCGGCGAGATGTCGGTTCCATCGACGTGGAGGTCCTTCGCCAAATCGACACCGGCGAGTGAGCACAGCGTCGGCAACAGGTCGATTCCGCTGACGGGTTCCTCCGATACCGACCCGGCCTGCACCTTTCCAGGCCACCGTGCGATGAACGGGACCCGGATGCCGCCTTCCCAGAGCTGAAGCTTGCGTCCCCGGAACGGCCCTGCCGATCCGTAGGAGCGCTGGGCCTGAGGATGACGGTTGACCATTTCAGGACCGTTGTCGCTGGTGAAGACCACCAGAGTCTGATCGTCGAGGCCCCGGGAGTGAAGAGCTTCGAGAAGGCGGCCAACCGCCATGTCCAGGTGGGTCACGTTGGCGAAGTACTCGGCCTCGTTCCTGTTCTGGGCGGTCGGGTAGCTGTCGACCAACTCGGTCGGCGAAGCGATGGCCTCGTGGGGTTCGTGGTACGACATCAAGAGTAAGAAAGGGCTCGAGGCGTCCGGCCGATCGTCGAGCCACCGAATCGCCTCGTCGGTCACGAGTTGACAGGCGTAGCCCTCCAACGGGCCTGCTTCGATCCCGTTGCGGGCGAAGTTGAACGGGTTGCGATGGGTCGGCATGGCGAAGCCAGCGGTGGCGAACCAATGGTCGAAACCGTGATCGTCGGGCTGTGGCTGGTCCGTGTTCAGACCGCCGTTGAGGTGCCACTTGCCGACGAAACACGTGTCGTAGCCGGCACCGCGAAGCAGGGAGGCGACGGTGGTCTCCTCAGTCCGCAGGTGGACGTCGCTGCCGGGCGGGATCCAGTCGAAGATCCCGGTCAGGCTCGGAATCCGTCCGGTCAACAGCCCGGCTCGGGCCGGGGAACACACCGGCGCCGCTGCGTAGCCGTCGGTGAACCGCAGACCCTCGGCGGCAAGCCTGTCGATGGAAGGGGTACGGAGAGTCGGGTGACCGTAACTCCCGAGATCGCCCCAGCCCAGATCATCGGCCACGATCACCACGAAGTTCGGTCGTTCCTGCGAGATGACCGCCACAGAGATCATCAGCGAAGCAGCGACCATGAGGGTGATTCGGCGCATGGGGTCCTCCGCGTCAGCGAGTCTAACAGGCTACACTGTCGAGGATGATTGCGCCCTGCCGAGACGACTAATCACCGGAATGAGCCGACCTCGCGGTGGCGGTGAGATCGCCTCGCCCGTACCGAATCGCTCCACGAGCAGTTCCGCGAACTCGGGCCCATCATCCACCACGACCTTGGCCCTGGTGAACCCGCTGTAGAGATCTGCCCCGGAGGCCAGGAAGTCGAAGGTGGCCACCGAGTAGCTCGCAGCAGGATCGAGGGGCTGGCCGCCGACGTCGACCGTCGACCACGCGCTCGCCCACAGGTTTCGAGAGGTCGTACCAAACCGTCAGCCCCGACACCTGCAAGACCCCTCGTTCGAGGGAGAAGCTCTGTTCGAGCACGTCGCGAAGCTGGTCGCCGGTCATCTCGAGGACGTACACCAGGTCGGTAAAGGGAAAGGCGTCGAGGAGGTTTTCACGGGTCACGGGTCCCGCCGGCAAATCGGCTCGCAAACCGCCCGAATGAACGATGGCGATGTCGCTCTCACCATGATCACGTAAGACATCCGCAAACAGGTTGCCGAGGTCCGACTCTTCGTTGTAGCGCCTGGTGATGCGGCCAGTGGTCCGCCCCACCACCTCGTCGACCTCGGGGAACCGGGCTCGGTACCCCGCGAGCTTGGCCGCCACGATGGGGTGCGGTTCGAGTGCGGCGCTGTCCACGAGCAGCAACCGGCCGTCGTGAGAGACCAACCTGCCCGTTGCCGATTCTGAGCATAGCTTGAGAAAGCCGAGCCGGGTTCCCTGGCCGTAGGTCTGGCAGATCAGGGTGCCGGTCTCGGGGTGCACGAAAGGCGTTTCCTGGCCGGCGTCTGCGTGGCCGCCGATCAGCACGTCGACTCCTTCCACCGCTCCCGCCAGGTGGATGTCGGCGGCAATGTCCCGCTGGACCGTCGCGTCGGCTTCGTCATCGGTCTGCATGGGCGCGGTCTTGCCCTGGTGGGTGAGCAGCACCACGAGGTCGACGTCGGGCCCCAGCCTGGCGACAATCCTGCGTGCCGTGGCCACCGGATCACGCACCTCGAGTCCCGCCAGGTGGGGTGGGTAGAGCGCGGTGGCGGCGTCAGTCCCGAAGATTCCGACCACACCGAGGCGGAATCCGTCACGCTCCAAAATGGTGTAAGGCTGGGCAAACGGGATGTCGGTTCCCTCGTAGAATAGGTTCGCGGCGAGCACCGGGAACGGGGCCCGATTCATGGCTTCTCGCAGCACCCACCAGCCATACTCGAACTCGTGGTTGCCGATGCACATGGCGTCGTAGCCCATGGTGATCATCAGCTCGAACGGCAGTTCCCCTCGGGTCAGCTTGGCCAGAGTGCCGGTGAAGATGTCCCCCGCGTCGAGCAGGAACGAGGTGGACGCTCGCTGCCGCTCGTGCTCGATCAGGGTTGCCAACTGGGCTATTCCACCCACTTGATCGACGTCGTCCCGCCAGAAGGCGGGGATCGGATCGTAGGCGCTTTCGAAATCGTTGGTGTAGAGGAGGGTGATTTCGCGAACCTCGGTAGCCTCCTCGGGTCCGGTCGAGGGGTGATCTCCGGAACAGGCGATCGCCGCCAGTGAAACGGCCGTTACAACGCATACGGATCTCAATAGGGTTCGCATGGCGTCTATCATAAAACCGTTCGCAGGATTCAGGTCGACAGGCGCAGAATTCGGGATTCGGGGACTCGGGACTCGGGAAAGCTCCCTCGGGTCGCAGGTGACACGTGACGGTTGGCGGGGAGTCGCCGCGGCCAACGGCCGCGAACAATTCGGGAAACCGATCCACGTGGCAGTGAGCTTTGAGATCGTTTCGGCAAACGGCAAACCGGCCCATTCCCGCCACTGGTCATTCCGAGCGAGGAACCCCGGAGGGGCGACGACGAGGAATCTGGTTCAGCGGATGATCCGCCTGATCTGTCGAGTCAATTCGACGACGGATGAAGGACCGACACAATTCGATTCGTTTCGCGTCAGGCGCTCCTCGAGATTGACCAGATCCCTCCTCGGCCTTACGGCCTCGTTCGGGATGACACACTCGTGAGTTGCCTAGTTGGGTGGGGGAATTTGGACATTTGACCTCGACTTTTGACTCGTCCGGATTCGGACTCGGACGCGGACGCGCACTCGGGTGGGTGGGGGGCGTATAGCGTATAGCGCACCGCATGGGTGGGTGGAAAACAGCCAACTGCCAACGGTCAACTGCCAACTGCCAACGGCCAACTGCCAAGTGTGATAGGGTTACGCGCTGCGGCCAATGCCGGTATCTCGGCAAGGCTCGCGAATCACCTCTGTTCAAACGGGAGACACCATGGAAGTCGGAATCTTGGGTCTTGCCGGCAGCGGCAAGACGACCCTCTTCAGTCTGCTCACCTGCAACGCCGATGCCCTGCTCACGGTTGGCCGGCGGGATCAGGCGACGGTGGGAATGGGGCGAGTGCCGGACCAGAGGTTGGACCGCCTGAGTCACATGTACAACCCCAGGAAGACGACGCCGGCGACCGTTCGCTACGTGGACGTTCCGGGCATGAAGGGCGAGCACACTCAGGACGCCTCCCTCAACATCCCCGAGCTGAGAACCATGGATGCCCTCATGGTTGTACTCCGGGGCTTTTGCAACGACGCCGTACCCCATCCGGCTGGATCCATCGATCCCTTCCGCGATCTCGAGCAGATCGAGGAAGAATTCGTGCTCCAGGATCAGATGGTGGTTGAACGCAGAATCGAACGTCTGCGGTCTGATCTCGCCAGGCGAAAGGACGCCGATCTTGCCTCCGAGCTCGACCTCCTGGAGCGGTGCCTCCCGGTTCTCGAGCAAGGACGCCCTCTGCGGGGCGAGTCCTTCGGCGTCTCGGATAGCGTTCGCCTCAAGGGCTTCACCTTCCTTTCTCTCAAGCCGATCCTCGCCGTGGTCAACGTGGACGAGAACGATGTGAGCAGCGATCCGTGTACCGGTGATCGATGGGGCCGCTGGCTGGAGTCCCCCGGGACCGGGTGCACGAGCGTCTCGGCGACCCTCGAGCGAGAGATCGCGGAGCTTGATCCGGCCGATGCTGCGGCGTTCATGGAGGAGCTCGGGATCGTCGACCGAGCCCTCGACCGGGTTGCCCGAGAGGCGTACCGGTTGCTGGGGTTGATTAGCTTTTTCACCGTCGGAGAGGACGAATGCCGCGCCTGGTCGATCCCGCGGGAGACCCCTGCGGTGGCCGCCGCCGGGGTGATTCACTCCGATATCTCGAGGGGCTTCATTCGAGCCGAGGTGGTGCGCTACGACGAGTTGTTGGGCATTGGTTCGCTGGCCGGCTGCCGCGACAAGGGTACGCTGCGGCTCGAGGGCAAGACCTATCCGGTGAGCGATGGGGACGTCGTTCACTACAGGTTCAACGTGTAATCGGACGAATCGCTCGTACCCGCATTATTCAACGGGTTTCGGAGCGGTGACCTCACGAGAGGCACAGACTCTGTCATCTCGTGTTAGGGAAGTCGACTGCTGGTGAATAATGCGGGTTCTTTTGGGGCATACTTTTTGGGTGGTATTTGGTCGTACCGTTTGTGCATGGCTCTCGATACTGTTCGGGATTGTTGTTTCGCTGGGCGCTGCCGGTAACCCCAACGGCGAGACCCGTGATTTTTCCGGGGAGGCACGAAACCCGAAGAGCGGTGAGCTGCTGTACACCGAGTTTCACGTCAGGCAAATCAACCCCGACGGGTCGGTGGAGATCGAGACGGTCTACCGAAACCCAGCTGGGACCCCCTTCGCCACCCGTTCAGTCAGGCTCTCCACCGAGGGGTTTCTCCCCACCTACCATTTTCGTGATGCTCGCACCGGCTATGAGGAGGGAGTCCGTCTTCGTGAGGGCTCACCGGTGATGTTCCGAAAACGGCCGGGCCGAGATCGCACCGAAGAAAAAACCGTATCTGGCGATGCCGCCATGGTCGCTGATGCGGGCTTTGATCGGATCGTCGAGCTCAACTGGGACCGGCTCATGTCCGGTGAGACCGTCGAGGCCAACATGGTTGTGCCGAGCCGGCTCAGGACCTTTCGGTTCAAGTTGGTCAAGGTCGGCGAATCGGAGATCGACGGAGATCCGGTCGCCACCTTTCGGATGGTTTTCTCAAGCCCGCTGTTGCGTCTGCTGGCGCCGAAGCTGCTGGTTTCCTATCACCGAGATGATCACGTCATCGCGGCGTTCGAGGGAAAGTCATCTCTCGAGGATCCCGACGGCGGAAACTACAACGTCTCGGTGAGATATAACCACTGAGCGTCTTGCAAAACCCCCATGGCTGTCATCCTGAGCGGAGCGGCCCGAAGGGCCGCGGAGTCGAAGGATCTCAACCGGTGCAGAGGCGTGATGCTTACCCAGCAACCCTCTTCTCAACGTGTGGAGACCCTTCGACTCGCTCGTCGAACTCGCTCGCTCAGGGTGACAGGAGGGAGCGGTATCGATCAAACATCGCCGAACTTAGGGTTTTGCAAGAGGCTCCACTGAGGAAGATTGGCATCAGGCCAGTATCCTCGACGCGCCCAATTCGAAATTTGAAATTCGAGAAACGGCCTTGACCGTCGTGTCTGAATCAAGCCCTCTGGACCTTGGACTTGAGCCTTGGGCGCCGCGTCACTCCGCTCGAAGCACCAACGTCCCTTTGCCGTCCCTCAATCGGACCGAATCGGCGGTGATCTCTTCAACAACGAATCCCTCGACCGAACTGCCCACACGCACATCGAATCCGTTGATCTGGGCGAATGGATCCACCGGTCGAAAGACGATGTAGTCCAGCGACAGGCTGGTGTAGCCCAGATCCGCCTCGGCGACGAATTCGCGATTCGCCGATGTCGACCCCGACACCCTGGTGGGCTCGGCAAACACCATGGTCCTGTTTCCCGAAGTCGGCCGAATCCGGGTCGGCGGCGGAATCACCGTCCGATGGATTGGACGGCCCGTCAGGAAGAGCGGCGGGTTCGCTGGCCGGCGAGCCGGAGCCGCCAGGGTCATCTGGGTTTTTGTCGATCTGATGGCTCTCGGTGGCGGCCTGGATCTCCTCGAGATTCAGGGTCACCGTGGATGTCTCTCCGAGTTGGTCAGGTGACCGTCCCTTGAGCACCCACCACAGAGATCCACCGAGGATGGTGGCGACGGCTATGGTCAACCCAATCCCCACGATGATCCCCACCGTCAGGTTGCGGTGCGGTCGACGACCTGTCAGCCCTCTCGCGTAAATCACACCCGGGTCATCCTCCCGCGTCGCTTCGTGCCGGGCCTTGCGGAGGGCTTCGTGGATGAGACTCACCGGCCGGCCCCCTCGAGGTCGCGAATGGCCCGTCGGATCTGCCGCCACCCCAGGTGGTCGCGGCCCTCCACGTACCCTGCGAGCAGGGCCTTGTCGCAAACCGCATTGATCAGCCGGGGCACGCCCCCAGAATAGCGGTGGATCGCCCGCAGCGCCGCCGGGCTGAAGGTCGGCCGACCCCTGGAACCCGCCACCTTGAGGCGGTGGAGGATGTAATCCTCGGTCTCGGGCCGGCTGATGGGGCCGAGGTGGTAGCGCACGATGATGCGCTGGCGAAGCTGCCGCAGGCGATTCGCTTCCAGTTGTTGGCGCAGTTCGGGTTGGCCCACCAAGACGATCTGGAGCAACTTGCGGTCCTCGGTTTCGAGGTTGGACAGCAACCGTACCTCTTCCAGCAAGTCATCGGACATGTCCTGAGCCTCGTCGAGGATGAGGACAACGTCATGGCTGGCCTGGGCCCGTTCGAGAAGAAACTCGTTCAGCCGCTGAAGCAGACGCACGCGGTCGTTGCCGCGGTCGTCAAGGTGGAGTTCGCCGAGCAAAGAGCGCAGCAGTTGGATCCCGGTCATCACCGGATTCAAAATCAAGGCGGTGGCGTAGTCGCCTCCGGTCTCGTCGAGTACGGCCAGAACCGCGCGACACAGTGTGCTCTTGCCGGCGCCCACCTCTCCGGTGATCTGGATGAACCCCTTGCGCTGGGCGATGCCGAACATGATGTGCTCGAAGGCCTCGCGGTGCTGACGGCTGAAAAAGAGATACCTCGGGTCGGGAGTGATGTTGAAGGGTGACGCGGTGAGTTGGTAATACTGCTCGTACATGTGGCATCCGGTCCGCTGGGTCCCCGGGGGGACTGGCTGTGGTTGATTGTACCGTCCACGCGTCCCGCGTGCGCGGATCGGGGGCTATTTCATGACTTTCTTGCATTAATCGCTGAAACCGATATAGTACCGGGGTTTGACGGTCGCCGCGGGGGTGACCAACCGATGGGAGGGCCGGAAGCCCACCCGATCTGAACAGGGGGTGGGCGCCGAAAGGTGCGGGGCCCCGAGAGAGATGGAGCTATGGCGAAGAAACTGTTTGTTGGAAACCTGAGTTGGAACACCCGGGACGAAGGCCTGTACGAGGCGTTCTCCCAGTTCGGCGAGGTCTCGGAGGCCAAGGTGATCCTGGACCGCGAGACGGGACGCTCTCGCGGATTCGGATTCGTCACTTTCGCGACCGACGAAGCCGGCGACGATGCGATCTCCGGCATGGATGGTCAGGACCTCGACGGCCGCACCATCCGCGTCAACGTCGCACAGGAACGGCGCAATTCGTCCGGCGGCGGCGGAGGCGGCGGCGGCTACCGGCCCCGCTGGTAAGCTCCCTGCGGCCTCGCGCCGCAGCCGAAGCGCACAACCCCCTCCTTGCGAGGGGGTTCGTTTTTTTGGGTTAAATGTTTAGTTCATCCGGAATAACGTGTGGTTGGGGTTCCCGCCGTTCCCGTTCCCGAATTCCCGTACCCGAAATTCAGCGGCAGCGACAGCAGTCAGGGGCAGCGACCGGGAACAGCGAGCAGGGACAGTAACCAGTCTTCAGCGGACGCAATCAGTTGTCTTGGCCGCATTGCACATGGTCCCCTCCGGGTCGTTCTATGGGACGGGGACGAATAGCTGCAAGGGAGGCACGTTGTCAAGGGACGCTCCGCTGCCGGCCTTGGGTCCGGCAACCCTTGACAACGGCCTCCCTGGCAGCTGTTGAAGGCCCCTGTCGCTGGATGCTGCCGCTGCCACCTGACGCTGCGCCGGCCCCCGTCGCTGTAAGCCGACGACTGTCACTGTTCGCTGTCATCCACCACCTCACGAATTCCGGATGAACCAGACGTTAAACGTTACGCGTTGGGGGGCACAGACGTTTAACGAGTAACGTTTAACAATGCCGAAAACTGATTGCAACTTCGGCGGTGCGGACGCTGTTTCAGCCGCGGAGGCGTCGTCCGGTGATGACCCGGTAGCCCGACACATCGAGGTCGCGGCCGCTGACCTCCTCGCGTTCACGGGACTGTGCGAGCGAGAGCTTCCACTGGTAGAGCCCCGAGAAGAACTCGCTGAGCTGGGAGACCAGCTTGTCGAAGGCCCCGCTGATCTCGTAACGGACGGCCTTTTCCTCGTTGTCCCAAACAGTCACCGACAGGACTCTCTGGGTGGCTTGGATACCCTCCACCAGGAACACAGCCCGGCAGCCCGGGGTCTCCAGCAGGGCCGGCACCACAACCTCGTTGTACCGTTCGCGGAGCTCGTTAAATCGGCCTGCCTGCACCCTCACCGCCACGATCCGGACGAAGAGGTGGGGGGATGCCGCCGCGTCGATGCGACTGCCCTCGACGGCGATCTCCACCGGGCCCTCCTCGACTTCGGGCTCCTGGAGGCGGGGCACCTCGGGCACCGCGTCCCCAGTAGGGTGTACCCGCCACTCCGAGGCTTCGGCGAGGAAGTCGTCACTGTCGTCGAGCAGCGTGTCGTACAGCCCGCTGCTCTCGTAGTCCTCGGCGCGGCGTCGGCTGGTCCACATCGTGACCGACAGGAACTCGTTCTCGTTGTCGATCGGTTGCATCAGGCTCACGAAAACGCAACCCTTGGCTGCTTGCATGGCCGGGATGACCCGTTCTTCGTAAAAATGGCGGAGATCGTGGAAACGACCCTCCTTGACCCTGAGGTGTACGAATCGCATATGCATGATCGTCCGCTCCCTTCCCAGCGGCCTTACGGTGTCAACCGCAGGTCGCCGGTTCCCTCCCAATATGGGTTCTTCGACGGGCGGTTGTCACCAACTGCGTCGAATGGCCACGAATATTCCCGAAGCGAGAATCTCGACTCTCATTGTCCATTGGCTGTGCCGCAGTTCCGCGGTGACGGATCCTCGGCATTATCTGATCTCCGCATCCCAGTCGAGCACCACCGTCAGCGACTGAGGTCCGACCTCCTGGGTGATCACCAGGAATTGCTCGGCACCGGGCATTGGAGCGTATGGGTAGGACGATGGTGTGACGTTCGCTTCGATGAGGACCGCCGGTTTGCCGATGCTGATCCTATCCTCCTCCGGGTTGACCGGCACCGCCATGACCTCGTTGGAGAACGACATGAAGAAAATCTCGCGGCCAGTGGAGCTCCAGTTGGCGAAAAATCCGCCCTCGGTGGAAACCCGCCACCGCCGACCAGGACCCGGGAATGGGGTCACGTAGATCTCGGACCGCCCAGAGTCGTCGGAGGCGAACGCCATCCATCGTCCGTCCGGGGAGAAAACACCGTTGACCTCGCGGAACTGGCTCTGGAGCAAGGGATAAGGTTGGCCACCGTCGATCGGCAGGATCCACTGGTCCCAGCCGGTATCGGGGCTCTCGGCGTCATAACCGAGAAGCTGGCCTTCTGGTGACCAGCTGGTGGGGAAGGTGTCCAGCTCCGATTCCAGCAGGAGCTGCGCAGGCCCGGTGCCGTCGATAGTCTGACTGTAGATGTTGGCGCTTCCCCCCTCGCGACGGGCAAAGGCGATGGTGCGGCTGTCAGGCGACCAGACGATCTGCTGCTCGTCGCCCGGATCCGAGGTGAGGCGCGTGATCACGTCTCGTTCGATCTCGTAGATCCAGATATCGCTGGATCCGGTTCCCAATTCCTCCATGGATACGGCGGCCATGGTCCCGTCGGGGGACACCCAGACCTCGTTGTAGGCGCCCGGCTCACCCAGGGTGGAGACTTCGTTGCCCTCACGGTCGAAGACTGTCAGGAGCACGCCAATGCCTCCAGCAGAGGGTTGGTAGGCGAGGACCCCTGAGGTCGACGCTGAGAAGACTCCGACCGCAGCGCCTGGGATCACCAGCACATCCTGACTGATTGGGACAGCATCACCGGTGAACTCGAGCCGTTCGGGATCGAAGGGCCGGCTCATCAACGTCTGCTCACGAATGAAGAGCAATCGACCGGACGCGAACTCCGCGGCGGCGGTGGATCTGAGGAGAACGGTTTCCGAGCCCCCGTCCAGCGAGGCGACCACCACAGCATGGCCGGCCTGCTCATCCGAGCCGTCAGTTCGCGCGAGGTAGAGAAAGTGTGACCCGCCTGGCAGGAACCTCGGGTGCCGGTGGGAGTTGTCGCCGCGGGATTCGTCTATCGTTGTCAACTGTGTCGGCTCCCCGCCGGCATCGGACACCCGCAGTAGCGGCCCCGATGGCCCCGGGGCAAAGATGATATCGCCGGATGGTGCCCAGCTACCCCCCTTGCCATTCGGGGCGTCGCAGAGAGTGAGAGGAGGGCCACCGTCGGCGTCGATTTTCTTGAGCTTGCCGTCGGCGAAGAATCCGATCGATCGAGAGTCGGGTGACCAGAACGGGTACTGGGCCCCCTCGGCTCCCTTCAGGGGCCTGGCCACGACGGCGTCCAGTTCCCGCAAGAAGAGGCCGACCTCGCCAGATGCCGTGCGCGCCGAAAAGGCGAAGGTCGTTCCGTCCGGAGAAACCACGATTGGACCCGGGCTGGCGGCGTCGAGGTGGAAGCTGGTACCCCCGGGCGCCGACAGATCGAAGCGCACGACTCGGGGTTCGGGCGGGCTGTCGTGGCCCAGGAAGTAGCCGGCTACGGCTGCGGCGAGCGCTGCGGTCACCACCGCGATGCCGATCAAAACCGGTCGACTGGAGCGAACCGTCGGGGCGCCGGCCTCAATCGCCGCCGCCCGCTCTGCATCGGCCTCCGAGTCGTCACCGAGTTCGATGCGGGCGTCACCGATCCACTGCAGCCGCTGGCGCGGATTTTTCTGGAGGCATCTGGTCACCACCCGGCGGACGTTTGCCGGAGTGCCGGCTGGCAGGGCATTCAGGTCGGGCGTCTCTTTGAGAACCGATGCGAGCACGTCGGAGACGGTTTCTCCCTGGTAGAGCTGGCGGCCGGTCAGCATCTCCCACAGCACCACGCCGAATGCCCAGACGTCCGCCCGCCGGTCCACGGCCTGACCCCTCGCCTGCTCGGGGCTCATGTAGGCCGCGGTGCCGAGGATCACTCCCGCGGCGGTGGCGTGGCGGGTGAGGGTGGGCGACATGGAGAGGTCGGTGCTGGCCTCGGGCTCCCACGCCTTGGCGAGTCCGAAGTCGAGTACCTTGACCGTGCCGTCGGTCCCCAGCTTGATGTTGGCGGGCTTGAGGTCACGGTGGACGATGCCTTGCTCGTGGGCGGCTTCCAGGGCTTCGGCGATCTGCAGTGCAATGGCGATTGCGTCGTCCACAGGCACCGGACCCCGGGAGATCCGGGCCGATAGATCCTCGCCCTCCGCCAGCTCCATGACCAAAAAATGAACTTGAGCACCTTGTTCGGATTTTCGATTTTCGATTTTCGATTTTTGATACTCGAGGCCCGATGACTCGAGGCCGTAGAGATGGGCGATGTTCGGGTGGTTCAAAGATGCCAAGACCCTCGCCTCCCGCTCGAAGCGCGCCATTCGATCGGGGTCACTGGCGAACTCTTCCGGCAGCACCTTGAGGGCCACCTCCCGGCCGAGCCTGGTGTCCTCGGCCCGCCACACCTCTCCCATGCCGCCCGCCCCGAGGGCGGCGGTGATGCGGTAGTGCCCGATGGTTCGGCCTGCGGCGAGTGTCATCTCATCAGCCTCCGGCCCGTCGTGGGCTCCTGGCGGGGATCTTCATTTCCCTCAGCATTGCCTGATACCGGGGCTCGTCGGCGATCTCGGGGCGAAAGTAGTCGGGCATCACCGGCAGGTAGATGGCGTCCGGCGAGTGGTTCGCGACCGACTGTTCGAAGGCGTCCAGAACCTGGTCCATGGTGCCGATCGCGAAGTACAGGTTCCCGTAACAGGCGGGGTCCACAGAGCCCTCGGCCGCCATCGCGTCCAACTCCAGGAGGGCATCATTGGCCCGATCGAGCTCTCCACAGGTTCCATAGGTGTATCCCAGCCAGGCCCGTGCCAGGGGCGTGCTGCCTCCGTGCAGCTGTGCCTCGGCCGCCTCGGCGGTGGTCAGTGCCTCCTGGCACCGGTCGCTGTCTGCGAGGGTCTTGGCGAGCTTGATGTAGCCCCAGGTCCAGTTCGGGTTGAGGTCGAGCGCGGCCCGGAACTCCTGGGCCGCTCGGTCATAGTCGCGGGTCCCCATCAGCGAGAAGGCGAGCATGTGAGCGGCGGCCGGCGACAGCGGGTCGAGCTCTTTGGCCTTCTCGCTCTGGTAGATGGCTTCGTCGAAGCGACCCATGGACGCCAGGAAGTCGGCGTAGATCAGCCGTGCGGTGTCACTGCCCGGGTTGAGTTCGATGGCCCGCTTGAGATCGCGGTCGGCGCCCTCCCAGTCCCAGTCGAAGAGGTACTTGATCTCCGCAGAGACTGCATGTGCCTCGGCGAGCTGGTTATCAATCTCGAGGGCCCTGCGGACGGCCTCCTTGGACTTGTCGAGGGCCTCGTCCCGGCCCATGTTGCTGTGATATGCCTGGATCACATAGGCGTAGCCGAGGTTGGCGTAGGCGAGGGCAAAGTTCGGATCGAGGTCGATGGCCTGTTGCAGGTACTCGACCGCCTTGTTCATTTCGCGCGAGCTGCCGATCATCAGCTGACGGCCCCGCAGGTAGAGCTGGTGGGCCTCTGGATCCACCTGGTAGCGGCGGGCCAGCTGATTGGCAGCCTCGTCGCTGAGATCGACCCTGAGATTGTGGGTGAGGGCGGTGGAGAGGTCCCTCTCGATCGCCAGCACGTCTCCGCGTCCGTGCTCGATGCGCTCACCCCACAGCTGGCGATTGTCGGCCACGTCCACCAGCTCGGCACTGACCGCGAGCTGCTCGCCCCGGCGGGTGATGCGGCCCATCACGAGCGCATCCACGTCGAGCTTTCGGCCGATGGTCTGGGGATCGTCCGCACTGTCCTTGAAGGTGAAAGAGGATCGCCGCGAGATGACCTTGAGGTCGGGCAAACCGGACAGCGATGCAATGAGGCTCTCGGTGAGACCGTCGCACAGGTAATCGTCTTCGGTGTCCCCGGTTCCGTTCTCGAAGGGCAGTACCGCTACCGAATCGATGATCTGCTCCTGCGGTCGCAACAGGCCGGCGCCCAAAACCACTGCTGCCACCGCTGCCAGCGCTGCGAGCGCCCCGACGACCGTCCTCGGCTTGAGCCGTCCACGTGATCGCAAGGGTGGGGCAGCTGCCGTGCCGGACTCGGTGTCGCGTCTCAGAGCCTTCAGGTCCACAACCAGGTCGCGGGCGCTCTGGTAGCGCCGGTCGGCGTCCTTTTCGAGGCACTTGCGGATGATCCGTTCCAGCTCGTCGGGAACCTCCGCATTGAAGCTCCGGATAGAGGCTGGCTGGTCACGGGTGATTTTTGTGATGGTCTCGGTGGGGGTTTCTCCACGGAAGGGAGACCGACCGGTGGCCAGCTCGTAGAGCACGATTCCTGCGCTGAAGATGTCGCTGCGCGAATCGAGGGCCTTGCCGAGGGCCTGTTCCGGGCTCATATAGCGGACGGTGCCCACCACCAGCCCCGGCCGGGTCATGGTCTGGGTGAGGGCCTCATCGTCCAGCGCTTTGTCGAACTCCAGGCGAAGCTTGGCAAGCCCGAAGTCCAGCACCTTCACCTGGCCTTTGGCGGTGAGCATGATGTTGGCCGGCTTGATGTCTCGGTGAGTGATTCCGGCGTCGTGGGCGTCGGCGAGGGCGTCGGCGAGCTGGGCGCCGATGCGCGCAATCTCGGCGGTATCGATGGGGGCCCGGTTGACGCTGGCGGTGAGGTCGGCACCCTCCACAAGCTCCATGACGATGAAGTGGACCGCCGGCCCCCCAGCCACCCGTCGCTGGTCGCCACCTTGGCTCGCGGCTGACTTCCTCTCATTGTCATCCTGAGCGGAGGGGTCGCGAAGCGACGCCGGAGTCGAAGGATCTGGGCGGGGGGAATTGGGGGATTCGCCACGTCCCCTCCCGGGCTTGCCATGAGCGAGCGAAGCGAGTCGAATGGGTCCCTCGACTCGGCCTTCGGCCTCGCTCGGGATGACAGTGGGGGGGCCTTCGGCCTCGCTCGGGATGACAGTGGGGGGGCCTTCGGCCTCGCTCGGGATGACAGTGGGGGGCTTCGGCCTCGCTGGGATGACATGGAGCATTCGAGACCATAGAGATGGGCGATGTTGGGATGGTTCAGCGACGCCAGCACCCTCGCCTCCCGCTCGAAGCGGGCCATTCGATCGGGGTCACTGGCGAACTCCTCTGGCAGCACCTTGAGGGCCACCTTGCGGCCCAGCTTGGTGTCCTCTGCGAGGTAGACCTCACCCATCCCGCCCTCGCCGAGCTTGGAGGTGATCCGGAAGTGCGAAAGGGTCGATCCGATCATCGTATTCACCGGCTTTTCAGCGTTTTGGTCCAGTTGGTCATGAAGATGACGGGAAGTTCTTCGTCTTCCTCCGGGTCGGATTGTCACCAGCATGCGGCGGCCGTCGGGATGAATGTCTCCGTTGGTGATGTTGGTGAGGGTCTCGCGGGCGACCGGTTGCCCGATTCTCACCGAATTTGCGCTTGCCTGAACAGGCACCGTATAGGTCTGTGGACCGGGTGTGATGTAGAAGATCTCATCCTGCCGACGCCACACGCCGTTCCAGACCTGGTTGCCCGCCACCTGCCATCGCCTGCCTGACTTCGGGAATGAGGTGACGAAGAGTTCCCGCACCCCGGAAGCGTCAGAAATATAGAGCAGCCAGCGTCCATCCGGCGACAGTCCGCTGGCTCGTTCTGGGAACTTCGTCGCTACGACCGGCATCGGCTCTCCCCCTTCGACGGGGAAAGCCACGATGTCTCTCCCTGACGGGTCGTTACCAGGGCTGGAATCGGCGAGCAGCCACTGACCATCGGGTGACCAGTCCACGAGGGAAAGGTCTCGTTCGGTCGAGTGGATCACCTCCGGCTCACCCGCGCCGTCCACATCCACCACCGATATTTCGTTCACGCCAGTTTGGCTGCTGCCGACGAATGCGATGCGGTTTCCGTCGGGGGACCAGATTGGGGAGGCTTCGTCGAGGGCCCCGAAGGTCAGCCGCGATCGCAAATTTCGATCGAGGTCATGGATCCAGACATCGTCCATTCCCGATTCGGGATCCGAGATCACCAGGGCGGCACGCTGCCCGTCCGGGTTCAATCTTATGGCCAGGATTCTCGCCGGATCTCCCACTGGATCCCCAAGGGGTCCATCGATGCTGGCGCGGTGGAGTTGGACATCGCTCTGGACGCTACCCCTTCGATAGACGAGCAAACCGTTATCGGACGCGGCAAAGTCGGCACGGTAGTACGGCTGATCGACGCCGATCCCGCTCGCCACCGGGATCGGGTCCCCGATCAACTCCGCCCGGTGGGGATCGAAGGGTTGGGCCAACAGGATCCCCTCGCGCACGAAGAGGAGGTGCCCCGACGCATAGAGTGCATTGGTCCGAGATTTGACCAACAGCCGGCGATCCGAGCTGCCGAGCTCCCCGACCCAGATGCTGTGGATGTCACTGTCGACACCCACGCTGTGCGACCCCGCCAAAAACAGAAAACGCCGGCCGTCGGGCAGGAAGGTGGTCCACCGGTGGGTGGTCTCACCGCGCTCGAGATCGAGCTCGGTGACGGGCTCGGGGTCGCCGCCGCCGGCAGGAACGCGAAAGACAGGGTCCTGAGGGGATGGCGAGAAAAGGATGACACCGTCTCGGTTCCACCCTCCACTTCGGCCGTTTGGGGCATCGGCCAGCGTCACCGCCGGGGAGCCGTCGAGGGAGACCCGCTTGAGATGATCTTCGTCGAAGAAAGCGATGTGCCGGCTGTCTGGAGACCAAAAGGGAAAGCTCCCTTCTTCGGTCCCCTCGATGGGTCGGGCTTCCACCGACCCCACCGACCGCAGCCACAGCTGCGGCGACTCGTCGCCTTCGGCCGCGGAGAACGTGATCCAGCGGCCGTCCGGAGATACCGAGAGGGAACCGCTGTACTGATTGAAGAACTGGATCTGATGGTCCTCCGGCGGCAGGATGCTGCCGGCCACGACCGACGCCTGTGCAACGGGGCGCAGCGCGGACCACGCAGTGATGCCGAGTGCGAGCACCGCGGCTGCAGCGGCGATCAGCCAAGGCGTCCGGGACTGGCGACCCGTGACCGATCCCGTCTCGCTCATGTCAACGGATTGATGATCTCGCTCTGAGGTTGATTCGA
This sequence comes from uncultured Holophagae bacterium, assembly GCA_963801995.1. Lineage (GTDB taxonomy): Bacteria > Acidobacteriota > Thermoanaerobaculia > Thermoanaerobaculales > Sulfomarinibacteraceae > FEB-10. The sequence continues at coordinate 267,216 of CAWDGW010000003.1, forward strand.
GCTCCAATCGGGCGTCACCGATCCACTGCAGCCGCTTCTTTGGATCGCGCTCCAGACACCGCCGCACCACCAACTGCATGGATGGCGGGGTCTCCGACGGCAGTGCCTCGAGGTCCGGCTCCCGGGTCAGAACCGCAGCCATGACGTCCGACACCGTCTCACCCTCGAAGAGCTTCCGTCCGGTGAGCATCTCCCACAGCACCACACCGTAGGCCCAGATGTCGGCACGGCGGTCGACCCGTTTGCCTCGAGCCTGTTCCGGACTCATGTAGGCCGCCGTTCCCAGAATGACTCCGGCGGCGGTGGCGTGGCGAGTCATGGTGGGGGAGAGTGAGAGGCTGGTATCTCGCCGATTCCTCCTCCCACGCCTTGGCCAGGCCGAAGTCCAGCACCTTGATCTGGCCGGCCTCGGTGAGTTTGATGTTGGCCGGCTTGAGATCGCGGTGGACGATGCCCTGCTCGTGCGCCGCCTCCAGGGCTTCGGCGATCTGCAGGGCGATGGGAACGCCTCGTCGATGCCGATGGCCCCGCGGCCGATGCGCTCCGACAGGTCGTCGCCCTCCACCAGCTCCATGACCAAAAAATGAACAGCACCTTGTTCGGATTTTCGATTTTCGATTTTCGATTTTTGATACTCGAGGCCCGATGACTCGAGGCCGTAGAGATGGGCGATGTTCGGGTGGTTCAAAGATGCCAAGACC
>CAWDGW010000004.1:0-319529 GCA_963801995.1 uncultured Holophagae bacterium
GGTGCCGATTCCGGCGACCGGTGATTCCCGGGGACCAGCTGGTCTTCGAAGTGGAAATTGTGACTCTCCGTTCCAGCTTCGCGAAGTTGCATGCGCGGGCGCTGGTGGATGACGAGGTCGTGTGTGAATCGAACCTGATGTCAGCCATGGCGGATTCCTGATGGCCACGAAAATCCATCCGACGGCGATCATCGATCCAGCGGCCGAGCTGGCGGACGGCATGGTCGGCCCCTGCTAGCTCATTGAGGCCGGTGTGAAGGTGGGGGAGGGCTGCCAGATCGGCCCGTTCTGCCGCCTGACTGGGCTCACCACTATCGGGTCCGGCAACAGCTTCGAAAGCCACTGCTCGGTGGGGGCACCGCCCCAGGATCTCAAATATGCTGGCGAACCGACCCGCCTCGAAATTGGCGACAACAATACCTTCAGGGAGTTGGCTACCTTCCACCGCGGCACCCCCGGTGGGGGGCGGGATCACTTCTCAGTCGGTAGTCACAGTCTATTCATGGCATACGCCCACGTGGCCCACGACTGCCACACGGCTCGCAGACGATCTTCGCCAACGCCGCCACCCTGGCCGGGCATGTGGACGTGGCCGACCACGCGACGAGAGGTGCCTTCACCGCCGTTCACCAGTTCTGCAGGGTCGGTTTCCACGCCTTCCTGGGCGGGTTCACCGCCGCCACCGGGGACTGCCTGCCCTTCATGCGTACGGTCGGCGCCCGTCCGGCGAAGTGCTACGGACCGAACTCCATCGGGCTCTTATGATAGGGCTTCTCCGAAGAGAGCCGTAAGGCCCTGAAGAAGCTCTGGAGATACCTCCACAGCCCCAAGCTCAACGCCTCCGCAGCCCTCGAGAAAGCCAAGGCCGAGCTGGCAGGCCAGGAAGAAGTCGACCTGGTGATCCGGTTCATCGAGAGTTCGAAAAGGGGAGTGATTCTGGGCCGTGGGTGAGGATTGGGCCCGCCCTCCCACCCACCCATCGTGGATTGCGAATTGCGAATTACGAATTCAGGGCTTCCGAGATCGTTAAAGGGGCATCTCAAATGACCCCGGCAGACAGCCAATTCGCAATTCGCAATTCGCAATTCACAATGGCCTTGGCCCTGGTCCCCCGGCGACCGAAGCGGGAAGAAGAAGCTGCTCAACATGAATGACTCGCGGGCCGAAGGTGTCGAGCTGGCCGTTTCGGGCGACGGCGGGGTTCGCCTGGTCGTCCGCGTGAAACCGGGCGGGCGTGCCACCCGACTCGTGGGGGCTCATGCTGGTGCCCTCAAGGTCGAGGTCACGGCCGCCCCCGAGCGTGGCAAGGCCAACGCTGCTGTCACGAAGCTCCTCGCCATTCCCTGGGCTTGCGGCGCAGTGAGGTCACGTTCGTCAGCGGTCTTCACGCACAGAACAAGACCGTCGTCCTGCACGGAATCACCATCCATGAGGTCTCGGACCGTTTGCGGCAGGCGGGCGTTCGAGTAGACGTTGTCGAAAAGTCTTGAAATGTGCCTTATTTCCCAATACTCGGCTGCCAGCTTCGACAAAGCTGGTGGATCGAATCGTCGATGCTCGCCATGAGTCTGGCGGCCGAGTATGGGTGGTTAATCGCCGTCCATTGAGGATCTCTGACGGTGGGTATTAGAACCTGACTGCCGCACCGAGACCGATGATGAACGGGTCCATATCCAATTCGACCTCTTCAATGGTGCCTGACGAGCCCTCGAGCTTGACGTCGATCGGCATGTCGATCCACTTCAGATCCAGGCTCAGAATCCAGGCTTTGTTGAGGCGGTGGTTCAATCCGATCTGGCCGACCGGACCCCAGCCGAGGCCCGACTTCACATTGTCGACGCCGATGGCTTCCGCGGCCGAAGAGGTGTCGGAGTAGAGGAAGTAACCGGCAGCCAAGCCGGCTCCGACATAGGGACGCCAGCGGCCCCGCAGCGGGATCATGTAGTTGAAGGTCAGGGTGGTTTCACCGACCCACACCGACCCGAGGTCGAGCCCGTTGAAGACGCCATCTACGACCTTGGTGTCGTGGGGGGCGATGGTGATCATCCACTCCATGCCCCAGTTCTCACCGAGCATATAGGTCGTATCGAACTCGAGGAACGTGCTCGAGTCCAAACCGATCTTGGACTCGGTGTCCAGGAAGGGTTGGGACACTGCATCCACGTCAATGTAGATTAGTCGGCCGCCGAAGCGCCATTCTCCCAGCTCCTGCGCGCCCATGGACGCGGCTCCTCCCACCATCACCGTCGCGAGAACGAAGACCACCACCAGAATGTGCCGCCGGCGGGTCATTAGAACACCCGTCCGAATCGCTGGAGGACCGTGTGCGCATCGCCAGTCTTTTCGAGCATGCTCGCGGCGTCCTCACCGAGGGTTCGAATGACATCTTCCGCTGAATCCACCGGTTCTCCGCCCACAAGGTAGAGCGGGGATCCGTTCGGATCCAGATAGAGGCCGTCCGGCGGCTCCACCGCCTCGACGCCTTCGTAGGTGGTTGGCGGTTCGTCGGCCCGCAGAATAGCCCACACCCTCGGGTCGATGTGAACCATCTCCACCCGGTCCTCTTCCTGGTCGGTCCGCAGCGACTGCCACCCGGGTGCCTCGTGAGCACCCCTCAAAAGCCACAACCGGCTCATATGTTGCCTCCTTCGAGGGCATAATGGACCCTCAGGGGGAGCATTGTATCGAAAACCAAGAATCAAAAATCAAAAATCAAAAATCAGCCCACCCATTGGTGCGGATGGGCGTCATCATTTCGACCTCCCACACCCTGACCCTCGAAATGTGCAGGCTGGAAGCCAGCGCCATGAAATGACGGCGGGCTGGCCTGGCAGCCTGGCCGGAATTTCATCCCGAGCGAGGCCCGAAGGGCCGACGAGGGACCTTGGGGAGTCACCTCGAGATGTGCGAGCCGAGACGCCCGCACCACGATTTGGCACGGCTGATCGAGCGAGAGAGTCGGCGGGAGAAGATTGTGGTGCAGCCATCTTGGCTGCACAGCGAGGCGTTACGAGTTATACGTTGAGCGCAAAACGGCGGCTAGCTCTTTTCGGCGTCCTTTCGCGCAGACCCGACGCCGGCCATCTCGCGTTTGCGTCTCGCGAGCGAGCGCAGCTTGTGGGCGATTGCCTCGGCCTCTCGAGGTACGACGATGTCGCCCGCCTTGGCGGCGAGCTTGTCAAGATCGTTGGCCTCCTCCACCGCGCGAGTGCGCAATGCCTCGACCATGGCGTTGAAGGGGCCCTCGATTTCGCGCAGATTGTCTCCACCTCGGAGGGTCAGTCTGGTTCCCAGTTGACCTTCGCGGATCTCGTCGAGCCGTCTCACCAGGGCGAAGGCTGCACCCGAGGTGCGGTGGGTTTCGACAATGGTCAGGATGAAGACTCCCGCCAGAATCACGACCGACGCCAACAAGCCGACGATGAACTCGGTCTTATCGCGCGATTGCATCAGTGGCTTGAGTTCGGGGTTGGAGGTGGTGATCGTCGTTGTTTCCTGTTCCCGCACCGTGTGCAGGCTGTAGTTCAGCGGCAACAGGAGCAGAAGCACGACCACCGCGACCAGGAAAGCCGATCTGAGCTGGCGTCTTCGATTGACCAAGAACTGCCGCCGCGGACTGAGCTGAGCCACGACTTTCCCGAAGGTGGAGAGTTTTTGCGGCATTTCATCTTCTGTTGACGGAGTCGACTGCACGACATCCCCTTCCATCTCGCCATCGGTTGTGGACACCGTCGTCGTCATGACGCCTCCTCTCGAGCCATCCACTTCTTGGGTTCCGGATGTCCGCCCCTCAAGTACACCCCAATCATACAACGATGTGGGTGCCGGAGTTGCGAAAGGCACGCCGCGTCTCGACTGTTTTGTTAGTCAGACAATCTCCGATCGATCTCTTCGAGTGCCGGAAGGGCTGCGGCTGGAATTCCCACTGCACCCGCCGGAACAGCAGGTTCGCGGAGATTGATGCGCACCAGGGTTCCTCCCGTACCGGCGGCAACCTGCTCGGAGGTGAGGCGAACCGTCGGCACGGCAGATCCAGCGCCAAGCTCGATCACCACCACACCGGTGCCTTCGACGGAGCCCATCCACCCTCCGAAACGGGAGTCCTGGTCGTGGGATCGGTGCGGTATCCAACCCCAATCGCCGAACATCAACACGTTCGGGCGGGCGATGCCGCCGCAGGCCGGACACTCCGGCAGCGGTGCACGGGCGCGAAAGCTCTGTTCGTCCACGTCGACCTGGATCGAATCGGCGTCCAGGATCCGCTGGTCGCACGGTCGAGCGCATTGGAGATGATTGATGGATCCGTGACACTCGTAGACCCGCTGGTGGTCAAACCCGGCCTTCTGAAAGTGTCCATCCACGTTGGAAGTGAAGACGAAGGCGCCGCCGGGTTTGGCATCGGCCCACTTTTTCAGGATCTGGAAACCCTCGTGCGGCTGAGTGGCGCGGTAGAGGTTCATACGGTGGCCGTAAAAGCCCCAGGCCAGCTCTGGATCCCGGCGAAACCAGGTCGGATTGGCCATGTCGATGAAGGACACACCGAGATGGCGCATGGGAGGGTAGGCACGCCAGAAACCTTCATCGCCCCGGAAGTCGGGTAACCCGGAGTCCACACCCATCCCCGCGCCGGCTGTCACCAGGATGGCGCGGGCCTCCGAGATGGCCGCAGCGGCTCGATCGAGCGGTTCATCGGGTATGTCGCTCACGACTGCAACATTATACTGGCCGTCTCATGGCCTCGAGACTCGAACTCGACAAGGAAGACATCCCTCACCATTTCGAAAGTGTGACTGTGCGTGGTTGGATTCTGGTGGTGGGCTCGATGATGGCAGTGTCCTCCATCGTCGTCGGCGTCGCCACGGCCGCTGGCGCCAGGTGGCTGCTGATTGAATCGCTGGGTGTGGCACTCGCCGGGTTCGGAGGCGTGGTGGCGCTGCTGCTGATTCGGTGCCGCCGGGTCGAAACGGTGGTCACAAAACGTTTGCTGATCGTCAGCGCCGGTCCCCTCCGTCGGCGGGTTCCGGTCGGGTTCATCGAGGGATGTGAATCCCGGCCGGCGACGTCGTGGAGAAAGCTCTTCGCGGACCGCGAGTTGTTTCTGCGAGTGGGACACGACGGGAGGGATGTGGTGGTTCCGACCGTTGATCCTGTCGAACTTGCGTCTGCCATGGGGGATAAGGCGACGGGGCGGTAGGTCAGTCGGGCAAGCACGACGGATGTGTGGTGCGGCCATCTCGGTCACAGAGGCAGATTGAAGATTGAAGATTGAAGATTCCCGCCCACCCAACCGGTCGGTCGAGTCGTGGAGATGTGCAGGCTGGAAGCCCGCACCACAATTTGGTCCAGCCGAGGTGAAGGGTGAATCAGCGGGGCGGATTTGTGGTGCGGCCATCCTGGCTGCACAGCTGGACGGTGGAGACGTGCAGGCTGGAAGCCCGCACCACAATTTGGTCCAGCCGAGGTGAAGGGTGAATCAGCGGGGCGGATTTGTGGTGCGGCCATCCTGGCTGCACAGCTGGACGGTGGAGATGTGCAGGCTGGAAGCCCGCACCACAATTTGGTGCAGCCGAGGTGAAGGGCGAATCAGCGGGGCGGATTTGTGGTGCGGCCATCCTGGCTGCACAGCTGGACGGTGGAGATGTGCAGGCTGGAAGCCCGCACCACAATTTGGTGCAGCCGAGGTGAAGGGCGAATCAGCGGGGCGGATTTGTGGTGCGGCCATCCTGGCTGCACAGCTGGACGGTGGAGATGTGCAGGCTGGAAGCCCGCACCACAATTTGGTCCAGCCGAGGTGAAGGGTGAATCAGCGGGGCGGATTTGTGGTGCGGCCATCCTGGCTGCACAGCTGGACGGTAGAGATGTGCAGGCTGGAAGCCCGCACCACAATTTGGTGCAGCCGAGGTGAAGGGTGAATCAGCGGGGCGGATTTGTGGTGCGGCCATCCTGGCTGCACAGCTGGACGGTGGAGTTGCGCGGGCTGGGCTGCCAAGGCCAGCCCGCCGCCTCAGCTTGACGCCGACCTCGAAGAGATCCCTCCTCGGCCCTTCGGGCCTCGTTCGGGATGACATTCCGGCTGGGCTGCCAAGGCCAGCCCGCCGTCATGTCACTCTTCGCCCATAAACGGATAGCCGAAGTGCTTCGGCGGGACGAAGTTCTCCTTGATTGTGCGCTGCGACGTCCAGCGGATCAGGTTGAGGTAGGAGCCAGCCTTGTCATTGGTCCCTGAGGCGCGGGCGCCGCCAAAGGGCTGCTGGCCGACCACCGCTCCAGTGGGTTTGTCGTTGATGTAGAAGTTCCCTGCGGCGTGCCGGAGCCGGTTGGTCATGTGCACGATCTCGGAGCGGCCCTGGGCGAAGATCGCACCCGTGAGGGCGTAGGGGCTGGTGGTGTCGCACACGTCGAGGGTCCGGTCGAGGTCCGCGTCATCGTAGACATAGATTGTCAGGACGGGACCGAAGATCTCCTCCTCCATCAGCTTGAAGTGGGGATCGGTGGTGAGAACCACCGTCGGCTGGATATAAAAGCCCTCCGAGTCGTCCCACTCGCCGCCGGCCACGATTTCGGCGTCCAGTGACTCCTTTGCGTACCGGATGTAGCCCGTGATGTCGTTGAAGGCTCCACGGTCGATCACCGCGCAGAAGAAGTTTCGAAGTCGGTGGGTGGGCCCATTTTCATTTCGGCGAGCTGACCGGTCACCAGGTCTCTCACCTCCGGCCACACCGATTTCGGGACGTAGGCCCGTGAAGCGGCCGAGCACTTCTGGCCCTGGTATTCGAAGGCCCCCCTCACCAGCGCCGTGGCCAGGGCCTCGACGTCGGAGGACGGGTGGGGAAGACGAAGCCTTTCCGCCGGTCTCACCGACGATCCGCGGATAGGTTCGGTAGGAAGCGATGTTCTCGCCCACCGTGCGCCACATCCCCTGAAAGACCGGGGTCGAACCCGTGAAGTGGACCCCTGCCAGGTGCGGGCTGGCCATCACCGGGTTCCCAACCTGACCCCCCGATCCGGGGATCAGATTGATGACGCCGGGCGGCAGGCCGGCCTCCTCGATGAGCTTCATCAGCCAATGAGCCGTGTAGACGGCCGACGAAGCAGGCTTCCACAGCACGGTGTTGCCCATGAGGGTCGGTGAGGTGGGGAGGTTGCCCGCGATGGACGCGAAGTTGAAGGGTGTGACGGCGAAGACGAAACCCTCGAGAGCCCGGTACTCCACGTAGTCCCAGTGGCCGAGGTCGCTGCCGGGCTGTTGCTCGTAGATGAAACGCATGTAGTGAGGGTTGTAGCGCCAGAAGTCGATCAGCTCGCAGGCTGCGTCGATCTCTGCCTGAAACACGGTCTTGGACTGGTTCAGCATGCAGGCGGCGTTGAGAGTGTCGCGCCACGGACCGGCGAGGAGTTCGGCCGCCTTGAGCATCACCGCGGCCCGGTGCTCCCACGGCGTCTCCGACCATTCCTCCCAGGCCTTCCGGGAGGCGTCGATGGCCATCTGAACTTCCTTTTCGCCCGCCATGTGGTAGCGGCCGAGCACGTGCCGGTGGTCGTGCGGGCACACCGCATCGGCCATCTTCCCGGTGCGGACTTCCTTGCCACCAGATCAGGGGAATCTCGATCTCCTCGGCCAGCATCCTGTCGAGGGTGGCCTTCAGCGGGGCCTTGTCGGGTGAACCGGGGCCGTAGGATCTGATGGGCTCGTTGACCGGCTCTGGGACTGGGACGATTCCGTTTGGCATGAACCACCTCCGATGGCTGGTTTGGCTGAGGGTTCGGGTGCGCCGAGGCACCGAGGCGGCATGGTACCGGCTCGCGGAGCGAATGGCAACGAGTGCCCCCTGCCTTCCGGTAGACTGGAACCCGCATGACGGACGACTTCATCTATCTGGACTACAACGCCACCACCCCGGTGGATCCGCGGGTGGGCCAGGCCATGGAGCCCTTTCTCCTCGGTTTTTACGGCAACCCGTCCTCGGCACACCGGCTCGGTCGCGAGGCGCGTGCCGCCGTCGACCATGCACGATCTCAGGTCGCGACCTGCCTCGGCTGCACGCCGGAGGAGGTTCTCTTCACATCTGGAGGATCAGAGTCGAACAACACCGCCATTCGTGGCGTCGTGGCGGCCCGGGGAGGGGGCCATGTCATCACGTCAGCGATCGAGCACCCTGCCGTCCTCGAGGTGGTCCGGGCCCTCGAGGCGGAAGGACGCATTACCTCGACCATTGTCGGTGTCGACCACCGTGGCAGAGTCGATCCCTCGGACATCGAGAGTGCCCTCCGGCCTGACACCGCACTCGTCACCTTGATGCTCGCCAACAACGAGGTCGGAACCCTCCAACCGGTGGCTGAGGTCGCCGAACTCTGCACGAGCCGGGGTGTGCTCGTCCACACTGACGCGGCCCAGGCCGTGGGCAAGGTGCCGGTTGACATAAAACAGCTGGGCGTTGACCTTCTCACCGTGGCCGGTCACAAGCTCTATGCACCCAAGGGTGTGGGGGCACTCTTCATTCGCGATGGAGTGACCATCGAGCCCCTGATCCGCGGCGCCGGACACGAGCTGGGCCGCCGGGCAGGCACCGAAAACGTGCTCTGCGAAGTCGGCCTCGGCGCCGCCTGCGAGATCGTTCACAACGAATTGGCCCACGAGATTCCCACCCTCCGTGATCTCCGCGATCGGCTTGCAGACCGTCTGCAGCTCGGGTTGGAGGGGACTCTGATCCACGGCGATCCCGACCATCTTTTACCCAACACCCTCAGCATCGCCTTGCCCGGAACCGACGCCAATCGATTGCTCGCCACCCTCGCCGACCGGGTCGCAGCTTCCGCCGGTGCCGCCTGCCACTCGGACACCGTTGCCGTTTCCCACGTCCTCTCCGCCATGGGGGTGGACTCGGCCACGGCCTTGTCCACTATCCGTCTCTCGGTGGGCCGTTTCACCACCAAGGAGCAGGTAGATAGAGCGGGCAAAACAATACTCGAAAACACCAGAGCTCGATTTTTTGGGTAGCCGGCCCTCAACTACTAGAAATCTCCAGGGACCTCCACACATGGCCAAACATGCCATGCACGGTTTCGAAAAAATCCGCTGTTTCGGCCTCGACATGTCTAACGATCCCAAATCGCCTTGAGCGTTCCTCGAAAATACTGCGGATTTCCAGAAAATATTTGAGGAGAACATATGACCCTGTGTCGCCCAAATAGGAAAAACTCGAGGCAACGGGGAAGTGGTTGTAGGCACCATCTCTTCCAGTTGGAGGTTCCGACAGACGGGCCAAAGAACAGCCAATAAATCGACTTTCCTACCCGCGGTGATCGCAAAGATGATTGCAATTAGAGAAGACCGATTCTGTTAGAATAAGATCGGATGCAAATTAGATCTGTTCTCCGCATTTTTGGCACATCTCGGTCGCTTGAATCAAAATCCGCAGGCGATGCCGAATTGCAGTCTAGACCTGACGTTTTAGGCTCAGATTTTTCACTGGCACCTTCGAGGTTGTTACGACCACTCGGAGATCGAAGGAACGAAATAGAAGGCGGACGATTTAATCTCCCTGAGTTTACTGACGAATTGAGAGATGCAAATCTTCCACTTCTTTTTTGGACGATTGTAATATTTAATCCAGTCTATTTAGCCTGGACGGTGTTCGACTACTTTTTGGAGCCTGGTTACTGGATTCTATTCTTCGTATTACGTCTATCAGCTTTTTTCATAATCAGTTTAGTTGGTGTGTTTATTTTCTTGTTTGGTTTCAAACGATATTCGTTCGAAGGTTTTTGGGTTGTAGTATTCGTTTATGTGTTTTTTGTTGCATTGATGTTGCCGAAAATTCAGAGCGACAATTTTGTCAGATATATCATGGGTTTATCCATGGTAATCTTTGGGGCCGGCCTGATTCCAATATGGAAACCGAGATGGGTAATATCAGTGCTTTTGGCTTCGCTTTTGTTGACGTTATGGATTTTCCTGGGTTCTGGTGAGCAGGTCGTTCCTTTTGTTGGAGATCTGATTGCGAGTAGCTTCGTAGTCATCACGTCGATGGGATTCGCTGTGGTGGGGGCAGTATTTAAGTACGATGCGGCGCGCAGGGATTACGTTAGCCGAGTAAACTTGGCGGCAATAGCAAAAAAGGAAACGGAAGCAAAAATCGAGCTTGCCGAGACGTCTATTGAATTGCAGGATGCGCTTGAAAAACTCAAGGAAGTGGATCGGCTAAAAAGTCAATTTTTTGCGAACATTTCTCACGAACTACGCACACCATTGACATTAATTTTGGCCCCTCTTGATGAACTTTCATTACGGGTTCCGAATGGACACGATGCTGAACAACTTGCGGTGATCCGAAGGAACGCGGTGCGATTACTGAGTCTGATCGATGATCTTCTTGATTTGTCAAGAGTAGATGCGGGTGGATTACGATTGAATCTTGCGGAATTGGATCTGCGATCGGTTGTGCAAACGGTTCATGAAATCAGTCAACCCGCTGCTGAGGCAAAGAAACAGAACTTTGTATTGTCGATGGAAGGTTCCAAACGAGTCGTCTGGGGCGACGCGCATCGGCTCGAAATTGTTTTTTCAAATTTGGTGAGTAATGCGATCAAGTTTACCCCGGAAGGTGGAAGCATATGGATTGACGTGTTCGATGATTTGCACGGGGTGTGTGTCACAGTAAGGGACAACGGACCCGGGATTTCGGACGAGGACGTTGAGCATGTTTTTGAGAGGTTTTTTCAAGTAAAACCATCTGATCGCAGGAGAGGTGGCGGTGTCGGTATTGGTTTGGCACTGGCAAAGGAGTTGATAGATCTTCACGGTGGGAAAATCGGTGTGAATAGCGAACACGGGGCGTTCACAGAGTTTAAGGTGTCAATTCCTTTCGGTAGAGAACACATCCGGCCAGAGGTGGTTGAACGACGAATGAGCTTCGACTTGGGAGCATCGCAACGCCGGAGGGAGGAAGATCGTGGTCTGACCGACGCAGATGAGCGATCGTTCGAATTGTCGGTGGGCGATGCTCTGGTCGGTGGGGAGTTGGACGGTCTATTCGAGGATGAGGGAAGGCGGGCGCGAATTGTCATCGCCGAGGACCACGACGATGTCCGAGGTTTCATAAGGGGGCTATTGGGCTCGTCTTGCGATTTAGAGGAAGCGGTGGATGGCGTTGAGGCGTTGGAACTGATCCGTCGAAATCCGCCTGACTTGGTCGTTTCAGACGTAATGATGCCAGGAATGTCGGGGACGGAACTATGCAGTCTTATCAAGGGGGATCCGAACTTGAAGACTGTGCCAGTGATTCTTCTTACGGCTAGGGTGGGATCGGAGGCTACTCTTGAGGCGTACGCCCATGGTGCGGATGATTTTGTTGCAAAGCCTTTCCATCCTCGTGTGTTGATGGCGAGGATAAGGGCTCAGTTGAAATTGAGGGTGTTAGCTCTTCATGTTGCACAATCGGAGAGGTTGGCGGTTGTGGGAACACTGGCCGCGGGAGTGCTTCACGAGATCCGGAACCCACTTAACGCCATAATGAACGCGTCGAGAGTGTTGTTGAACCGAGGAACGGGTGATAGCCAAAAGGATGAACTGCTTGAGGTGGTTGCCGATGGGGCGTTGAGGATTGAGGCGATTGCGGCTGCTCTGGACTCTCACGCGAGACCCGCTGAACCAAAGGAAATTCAGCCCTGCGATGTCCGTGAGGGTATCGACGCCACGATAATGCTTCTTGAACACAAAGCCGAGTCGGTTGATTTCCATCGGCAGTACGAAACGGACCGCCTTGCACTAGCTGCTTCCGGACCTTTGAATCAGGTGTTTATGAATATCCTGGATAACGCAATAAGGTCTGGAGCTCGTAATGTCTGGATCGATGTTTCTTTGGCTGGCGATCGAATAAGAATCGTGATCGGTGACGATGGACCTGGGGTTTCAGAGGATCATGTTCGGTACGTTTTTGATCCGTTTTTCACGAAGCGAGAGGACGGTTCAGGAACTGGTCTTGGTCTTTACCTATCTCGTAAGATAGTGATGGACCAGGGCGGTGCGCTTTGGCATGAACATCGTCTTGGCGGGGGAGCGTTGTTTATAGTCGAGGTTCCCTCGATTGAAGGAGCGATCATGTAGCCTGGAGGGGTGAATCCTAATATTATTATTGGGATTCATTCAGGCTGGGAAGATCTGTTCATTGGAAGGCAAAATGGCAAAATCATACGAAAGCCTCATGGGAGCGCTTGGTCGATCGGTATATTACCGACCAGAACGCCAGCGGGTAAGAGAACTGTTGTCAAGGGATGCAAATCCAAAGCTCCTGGTGAATGGGTGTCATTTCCCGCTTTTTGACGTGTCTATGAACGGTGTTTCATTTTTGTCCGGCGGTGGGCAGGGCGAGTGGGCCGTTGGCGATGAAATGGACCTGACGCTGGTTTTTCATGAGGAAGAAGTCTACAAAGGCAAAGCCAGAGTCGCGAGATCAGAATTTGGACCGGGAAAACAGGTCCGAGTTGGTCTTGGGCTTGCGAACGGGTTTCTTGATCTCCCTGAGTTGACGCGCCGGGACGATGAGAAGCGGCTTGAACGTGACCTAAAGGATGGACCTGATGGGCGTTTTTCGTTGGTCCCGGAACAATTCAAGGTTGAGGTGGGGAGGATTGGTCGGTTTCTTGCATTTTATAGGCGGTCCCTCGCGCGACATGAAAGACTCTACAATTCCCGTTCTGGCGGACAAAAAGCGAGTCTTGAACTAGCCGAAAGGACTCTTGATGCCATTCGAGACAGATGGTGGGAAATGCAGATCAGAGCATCAAGGTCGGCTTTGGCGTGCCTCGAGTCAGCGGAGGTTCTCCGCTCGGCGAAGGAATATACCGAGACCGTCGTTACGCCCCTGGTTCTTGAATCCCCTATTGGGTTCAGAGCATATACGAAACCCCTGGGGTACCCCGGCGATTTTCAGGTAATGCAGTACTACTACAACAACGCCTACGAGGGGGAAACCGCATTCGGCAAGGTCATTCACAAGTTCTACGTTGGTGATTTTCCGCTCGGTGTCGGGGTAAGGACGCGGAAAGAGTTGATATTGAGGATGATGGAGGAAGAACACAAGAGGATCGTCGCACTGCGGGGCGATGATGCTAGGTTCAGGGTTGTGAGCCTAGGTTGTGGACCTGCGGCCGAGGTCTCAGATTTCATTGATCGAAACTCGCCATGGCCTGGCAAGGTTGTTTGGACTCTGGTCGATCAAGAAGAAGAAGCGCTTAGTGTCGCGTACAGAGACGTTCGGAGCAGAATGAGTGCAGCAGACTGCGATGGGCAGCTCAATTTGTTGAATCTGTCATTTGCGCAGATGTTAACTGACGGACTACCGCTGCGCGAACCGAAATCTCAGGATTTCATTTTCGCAACTGGTTTGTTTGACTACATAAGAGAAAAACGAGCACAAGCCCTATTACGGAGTCTCTACGATTTGGTGTCAACGGGCGGTGTTTTGACAGTTGGGAACGCAGTTGCGCCCAACGAATTTTTCTGGGCCACGGAATTTCTTGTTGATTGGACGCTTCTCTTCCGAACGCGTGAGGAGATGAAACGCCTTGCGGATTCACTGCCGTCGACGGCGGAGATTGATGTTATTCCGGACTCGTCGGGAGCGTATTTCTTCTTGGTTATCAGAAAGCACTAGGCGAAAAGTCCCGCAACAGGCGTGTTTTGCTGTGTCAATTCAAACACGCTGTGCGAGGTCGGGCGTGCCGGGCCTGACCCTTCGACGCGCTACCTCTTTTTAGAAAGGAAATCGACTTTTCGCCGCTCTCGACCGGCCATATTCCAGGGTGGATATTGCTTAGCTCCAACGTAAGTCGGATAGTGCTGGGTCGGTCGGGATCGGGAGAGGGCTCGGTGGTGTCCGGTTGACTGGGCGCGGGAATCGCGGGGAAGGAGTGGGTGGGGGGATACGATTCCGAGGGGTTATTGACGCTGGGAATGGTGAGGGGGTTCGTGTGAGGGTCGATCGCGCCCGGCTTGAGGTGGCTCGTGGCGTGTGCAGATCGCAGTTTCAATGAAAAACCCCACCCGCCGAATTTGGGGGGTGGGGATCGGGAGATTCGGGGTGGTGGTTCGGTCAGTCGATGGAGATGACCATGGGTGACAGGGAGCTGACCGCGGCGTCGATGGCGTTGTCGAAGGCCTGCTGGGTGCCGATGCGGTTCGGCGCCATGAGGTCCACCAGGATCTGCCGGGTCTCGTCCGGGTGTGCGCTGATGCGGATCTGTTCGTCATCCGAACGGATGCGGGCGGTCTCGGTGATGCGGGCTGCCGCTTCGGTGAATGGGCTGTTGGGTCCGGTGACTGCGCCGAGGTGACGGCGGAGGTTTGCGGCGACTTCGGTGCGGAGAGCCTCCTCGAGGCGCTGGCCGAGCTGCTCCATCTCCTCATGGAACGGTTCCATTTCACGGTGGAGCTCCTCCATCCGCTCGTGGAAGGGTTCCATGGACTCGTGGACGCGCTCCAGGTTGACGTGGATGGGCTCCATCTCTTCGTGAATCCTGGCGAACTCCTCGTGGAGAGGTTCGAGCTCGCGGTGGATCTCCTCCATCTGCTCGTGGAAGGGCTCCATGTCGATGCGGATCTGGTCCATCTGGACGTGGACGTCGGCGAGCTGCTCGTGGATCTGGCGCTCGATCTCTTCGAGGTCGCTGTCCTCGAGGTCGATGTCCATTTCCTCGATTCGCAGCTCCAGATCCTCCAACATGGCGATGTGGGGCTGCATGTCGAATTCGATTTCGGCGATGCGCTCGAGGTAGGGCTCCATGCGTTCTTCGATGGCTGCGAAGGCCTCGTGGTCGATGTCGATCTCGATTGACTCGAGCCGTTCGAGATCCGGGGCTCCATTTCGATCTCGATCTCGTTCATGCGGTCGAGGTTGGGTTGAAAACGCGCCTCGACCTCCTCCATTTCGGCGAGGATCTGCTTGATCTCCGGCGATGCGGGTTGGGGGTCGGACGGGACCACGGCCGCCAGGGCCGGGACCAGGGCGGCGATCAGGATGGCCGCCGGTGCGAGCACCGCCAGGCCGGCCCTGCGGTGGTGCTTGTTGTTGAGAATTGTCATGATGCGTTCCTCCAGGTGGGATCTTCGGATGAAGTGCAGGCCGTGCACGGCCGGAACGGGGGAGTGTCCCACCGCCCGGGCGATGCCCAGCAGATGGCAGGCGTAGCTCGAGGGCCGGGTGCCGAGGGCAACCACCTCCTCGTCGCAGGCAAGCTCCTGCTCGAGGTCGAGGCGGCGAACCGCCCACCACGCCAAGGGATTGAACCAATAGGCGGATCGGGCCAGCCGGGCGATGATGCGCAGCGGCCAGTCGAACCGTGACACGTGGATGAGCTCGTGGAGCAAAACCGCCTCGCGGCGCTCCCGGTCCCAACTCATGGCCACCGGCGGCAGCAGGAGAGTGGGGCGAAACACGCCCACCGTTGCCGGGATGTCCACCTGTGGGCTCCAAAGGAGCCTCACGAGTCGGCGGCATCCCACCCGTTCGGAGGCCCATGCCAGGTCGGCCTGCCATTCGGGATGGCTGACGACGCGCGCTCCGCGGACGGTGCGGTCCATGCGCCAGACGCCCACCGCGAGGTGGGAGAGAACGGCCAAAGCCCCGAGGGCCCAACCAAGGGCGAGCCAGTAGGGGCGGGACGGCCGCGGCCGACGCTGCCCGGTGGCTCGACATGGGCCGGGTTGGGTTGAGGGCGTCGCCATATGCAGTCGAGAACGCCGGGAAGGCAGGATCCGGTGGAGCCGGGCGGTGGACTGTGGCCGACGGCTCGAAGAGGACCATGCTTTCAGGCAGCGGAAGCGACAGGGGCGGCAGCAGCGGGGCGACGACCGGGATCAACAGGGACCCCGCCAGGGCGGTGGACCAGACCACCACCCGCAGTCGGGCGGACCCTTTGCGAAGTGCCATGGTGATGCCGGTGGCGGCGATCAGGAGGACGAGGGCTTTGAGGGAGCCCATGGCGAGGGCGATCAGAGTGCTCATCATCGGCCCTCCTTGCGGGCATCTTCGATGAGGTCGGCGAGGCGCTCCAGGGCTTCCTCGTCGAGATCTGAGACGCCCAGATCAATCAGGGCGGCCATGGCGCCCTCGGCCGAGCCGTCGAAGAAGGTCCTGACGACGCGCTTGAGAGCGGAGTCGCGGGCCTCTTCCCTCGGCACTGTGGGCAGAAAGACGTAACGCGGGCCGTCTTGCTCGTGGCGGAGGTGGCCCTTGTCCTCGAGGATTCTCAGCATGGCCCGAACCGCAGAGTACGAGGGAGGATCGGGGAGCCGCTCCAGGACCTCCGCTGCAGAGACCCTGCCGGACTCGTAGACGATCTCCATGATCTGGCTTTCGCGCCGGCTGAGGTGTGTCGCCATGTCGCCTCCAGTCCCTTTGATGTCGTAGGCCTACGACGAATTGATGCTAGAAAATTAGCATCATGCTGAAAATTTAGCACCAAATTTCCGTTTGTCAAGGGTCGGCGGCCAATTTTCTCTACGTTGCGGGACTGAGAAGGTTCGCTATCCTCTTCCCAATTCGTCGGACGAATTGGGTTTTTGGGGATCCACGTCCCGTCGGTCACTGCGTGAGGGTCCTGTTTTCGCGATAATCAGCGTCGGAATTCGTGATGAGGACAGTGGGTCAGGTCGTATATTTTGCCCTCGCCGTGGTGTTCTCGGTCGGCAACGCCTTCGCCCAGAATGCCGTGGTGCCGGGTGAGGTGCGGGTGGACGCGACGTTTCAGCACGTTGGGGTGGTGTGGTGGATCGGTGGCGACGACGACCTGGACAGCACGATGGTCGCCGAGTTCAGGAGGATCGGTGACCCGACATGGCGCCCGGCAGCACCAGCGATGCGCGCCCATCCGGCCCTCATCGTCGACGGGGAGCCGTTGGGGCTCAATTCCTGGGCAGCCAGCGCCATGTTCCTGACGCCTGGGGCAGACTATGAGCTTCGGCTGACCCTTGGCGATCCGGATGGGGGAGGAGAGGTGCGGGTGGTGGAGGCGTCGACGCGGCAGGCCCTGCCGGCCTTCTACTCGGGCCGGACGATGCACGTCGTGCCCGGCGACGGTGGTGGGACGGGAACCGCGGGCGATCCCTTCCGCGGCTTGCAGGCTGCGGCCGACGCCGCGGCGGCGGGAGATGTCCTCGAGGTGGCTCCGGGCAGCTACGCGCCCTTCCAGGCGCTGGCAAGTGGCACCGAGGCGGAACCCATCGTGTTCCGAGGGCCGGCGGATGGCTCGGCCGTCGTCGATGGGGCTGGAATCGGCAGCGGAGTGGTGACCGTAGGCAGGTATGACCAGATCATCGAGTGGGTGGTTGTGGAGGGGTTGACCATCCAGAACGGCGCCTGGGGTGTGGACGCCCAGCACAGTCGGGACATCGCCATCCGGCACAATCGGATTCTCGACGTCGACGACGGCGTGGTGAATCGACGCGACGATGGCCTCGAAGGGCGCCAGGTGGTGTGCGACAACCTGATCGAGGGCCGGGTTTCCTGGCCCGGAGTGGGCATTCCACCGGAGCGGGGGATTGACCTCAAGGGCTTTGGCAACGTGGTGTGCCACAACCGGGTGAGGAATTTCGGCGATTGCGTGTCGGTGCAGCCTTCCACCGGGCCCTCGTTCGGCAACGACGTCTACGGCAACGATGCCTCCTACTGCGTCGACGATGGCATCGAGATTGACTACAACCAGGCCAATGTGAGGGTGTGGCGCAATCGGGTGATGAACGCGCGGATGGGGGTCAGCGTGCAGCCGATCCGCGGCGGACCGGCCTACATCTTGCGCAACGAACTGTTCAACCTGGAGAGCGTGCCGATCAAGATGCACAACGACACCACCGGGTTCTTCGTGGTTCACAACACGGCGGCCAAGCACGGCGACGGCCATGGCGACAACGGGGCCATGTGGCGGAACGCGGTCTTCCGCAACAATGTGTTTCTCGGCACCCGGTATGCCTTCGAGTTCACCACGGTGGCCGATGAGGGATTCCGCGATCTCGACTTCAATGCCTGGGGGACGACGCGCGAGATTGGCAACCCATTGGACCCGTGGTTCAAGTGGGACAACGTGCGCTACGACCGACTGGTGGACCTGCAGACGGAAGGGGTGGAGCTCCATGGAATGGAGGCGGCGTTCGAGGATCTGGTAGACGCCGCCCTGCCGCCGGCCTGGGACCAGCCCGCCGAGCCCGGCAGCCGGGACCTCGGTCTCGCGCCCGGGGCGCCCGAGATCGATGGGGGAGTGGAGCTACCGAACCTCAACGATGGATTCTTGCTGGATGGTCCACCGGATCTCGGTGCGTTCGAGTTCGGCCTTCCGCCGCCCAATTACGGTCCCAGACCGCGGGCCCTCTTCGCGGACGGGTTCGAGTCGGGCGATTCATCCCGGTGGTCGCTGACGATTCCGTAGGCGCCGTCTCGACGGTCGTGGGTCGGCCGAACGGGGCGGCGTGGCGATCGCCGTCGAAAATCCAAAATCAAAAAACAAAGATCAGACCAAATTTTCGAATTCCGAATTCCGAATTCCGAATTCTGCCCTGCTGCCAGTCGTTGACGAAGCGATAACGGGAACGCATACTGTTTCTCAGATTGTCATAGCTGGAGGAGACCATGCGACGCGTTCTCTGCGGGAGCTTCGTGCTGTACCTTTTGGTGATCGCTGGGCCGGCGGGGGCCCAGACGATCGACCGCATCAGTGTGTCCAGCTCGGGGCAGCAGGCCGACGGAGACAGCTTCGTGGCCGGCAGCCGGCGAGTGGTCAGCGCCGACGGAAGGTACGTGGTCTTCGAGTCCACGGCCACCAATCTGGTAGCCGACGATTTCAACGATGCGCGCGACATCTTCATTCGGGACCGGCAGACCGGTACGACGGCCCGCGTCAACCTGTCCATGACAGGCGGTGATGCCTGGGGCGAGAGCTGGACGCCCTCCATCACACCGGACGGCGCGTTCGTGGTCTTCTGCTCCAGCGCTGGCAACCTGGTGCCTGATGACCACAACGGCGAGCGGGACGTCTTCATCCGTGACCTCCAGGCGGGGCAAACTCAGAGGGTCAGCGTCAACATGAACGGACAGGACGCCAACGGCGACAGTTATTCGCCGACCGTCAGCGATAACGGTCGGCGGGTCCAGTTCGGGTCGCGAGCGCGCGATCTCGTCCAGGGCGCCAACAGCTGGAACACGGACATCTTCGTCCGAGACCTCGACCTGGGCGAGACCTTCTATGTCAGCGTCGGCCACGATGGGGCGGTGGGAGACGCCAACAGCTGGGGCGGGTCGATCAGCCCGGACGGGGGCCATGTGAGCTTCGTGTCGGGGGCCAGCAACTTGGTGGCCGGCGGGAGCTACACTGAGGTCGAGGTGTTCGTCCGGGATCTCGATCTCCAACAGACAACGCTCGTGACGATCGCCCACGACGGCGGTGATTCTGACGACCGAAGCGGGGTTCCCGCGCTGAGCGGTGACGGCAGCCACGTGGCCTTCTACTCCCGTGCGACGAATCTGGTCGACGACGATACCAACGGCCAGGACGACGTCTTTGTGCGGTCTATCCCGGGCGGGACGACCGAGCGGGTCAACCTGTCTACGGCCGGTGACCAGACGATTGATCTGGGCAGTTGGCATGCCGACATCAACTCCTCGGCGCGGTACGTGGTCTACCTGTCGGATGCACCCAACCTGGTGGATGACGACACCAACGGAGTCGGGGATATTTTTAGTCGGGACCGATGGCTCGGGATCACGGCGCGGCTCAACCTGAATCTCAACGGGCAGGAAGCCGATAATTACAGCAGCAACCCGATGATCACTGCCGACGGGCGTCTGGTGGTCTTCGAATCCAGCGCCGCCAACCTCGTGTCGGGGGATACGAACGGCACGAGAGACGTGTTCATCGCCTGGGGCCCGGCGGCCCCGTTCGTCGACGGATTCGAACCGGGCGACACCTCGAGGTGGTCGCTGACCGTCCCGTAGGCGGGATCTAGCCCGCACTTCTCACCGGGTGTCGACTGCGGACAGGGAATGGCAGGCATCTGTCGTACTTTTCGCGAATCGTGCTCCTCAACGTAGCGCTACTACGCCTGCGTCGCCCGATCCGCGAAAAACCCAACATCTGTCTACCCTTCCCTGTCCTCGCTACGAAACCCGGTGAGAAGACCGGGCTAGACGGTCGTGGGTCGGGCGATCGCAGCGGCTACTTGATGGCTTTTTTGAATCAAAAATCAAAAATCAAAAACCGCCACCACTACCTGGTGATGAAGCCAATCGTTGACGAAGCGATAATGGGAACGCATACTGTTTCTCAGATTGTCATAGCTGGAGGAGACCATGCGACGCGTTCTCTGCGGGAGCTTCGTGCTGTACCTCTTGGTGATCGCCGGGCCGGCGGGAGCTCAGACCATCGAACGGGTGAGCGAGGGTAGTGGCGGGGTGGAGGGGAACGGCGACAGCAACCTGGAGTCGCCGAGACCGGCGGTGAGCGCCGACGGCCGCTACGTGGTTTTCAAGTCGCTCGCCGACAACCTGGTGCCGGACGACAACAACGGCACCGTCGACGTCTTCCGCAGAGACCGACTGCTGGGTACCACTGATCGAGTGAGTGTGTCGTCGAATGGGGGGGATGCTTTGGGAAGCAGCGAGAATCCGTCCATCAGTGGGGACGGCCGCTACGTCGCGTTCCAATCGGATGCGTGGAACATCGCTCCGGGCGATGGGAACGGATTGATCGACGTGTTCGTCCGCGACATGGATTCCGGCCAGACGGTGCGAGCGAGCGTTGACGCCGACGGCCAGGATCCGGACGGCAACTCCACCCGTCCGTCGATCAGCGCCGATGGCCGGCGGGTCGCCTTCAGCTCGTCCGCCACCGACTTGATCCCCGGTGGCACCACGACCGCTGTGGACGTTTATATTCGCGATTTCGATCTCGATGAGACGATCTACGTCAGCGTCGGTCACGACGGGTCGCCGGCAAATGCCAACAGTTGGGTGCCGGTGATCAGCGCCGACGGCCGGTTCGTTGTCTTCACCTCGGGTGCCGATAACCTGGTGGCGGGAGACGTCTACGAAGCCCAGGAGATTTTCGTCCGCGATATCACGCTCGGCCAGACCGTTCGAGTGAGTGTGGACGTCAATGGTGAGGACTCGAACGATCGTAACGGCAGGAGTGCGATCAGCGCCGACGGGAGCATCGTGGCGTGGTGGTCGCGCGCCACCGACCTCGTCGCGGACGACACCAATGGTCAGGATGACATATTCGTCCGGGACATGGCGGCCGGTATCACCACCAGGGTTAACGTTTCTTCGAATGGCGACCAGGCGTTGTTGGCCGGCAGCTGGCAACCGGCGATCAGCTTCGGCGGCCGCTACGTGGGCTTTCTTTCCGATGCGGCGAACCTGGTGGACGGCGACAGCAATGGGTTTGGTGACATCTTCGTCCACGATCGAGTGACAGGTATCACGAGCTTGGCCTCGATCAACATTGCTGGAGAGCAGGCAAACGACTTCAGCAGCTACCCGTCAATGAGCGCCGATGACCGTTCTTTGGTCTTTCAGTCGGGGGCCTCCAATCTGGCCGGGCCGGACACAAACGGGGTCTGGGACGTGTACGCCGCATTCGGGCCTGCGACCGTGTTGGCCGACGGTTTCGAGCCGGGCGACACGTCGAGGTGGTCGCTGACGATCCCGTAGGCGCCAACTCGGCGGTCGCGGGCACGGCGCTCGGAGTGGCGTGGCGACCGGCAACACCTGATTGAAGATTGAAGATTCCCCCACCCGCCCAACCACCGATCGCGATTTGCGAATTACGAATTACGGATTGTGGTCATCCGAGATCCTCAGCGCTGATCTCGACAGGCGACAATTTGCAATTTGCAGTTTGAAATGTGCGATTCTCAGCGGAGTGGCCCAGACCTCAAACTCAAACCTCAAACCTGGGGCGGGCGAGGGGATTTATGAACGTTTAAACCTTTAACCTTTAAACCTTTAAACCAATATCGGCCGCACCACGATCCGATTCATTGCTGCAAAGACAACTGCCAGTTTTGGACGACCGTCATCGGCGGGTTGGTCTGGCTCTCCAAGGGAGTGAGCAGGAGGAATCGTTCTCCGTCCGCGGTCACGGCGTAGCGGTTGCGCTGGACCACCGGGACCAGACGAGCTTCGAAGAGCACCTCTGGCAGCCCGGCCTTGAAGGTCTCACCTGTGGTCACCTTCACCGACACCAGGTTCTGGGTGGCGTCGAGGTAGAAGATCTCGCTCCCGTCGCCGCTCCACACGGGCTCGGTGCCGCCGGCCGTCGAGACCTGCCACTTGCCGCGCGCCTCGGGGAATTGCTGGACGTAGATTTCAGGGCGGCCCGACTCGTCGGATTGGTAGGCGATCCACTCACCGGACGGCGAGAAGGCCGGCCGGCCATCAATGAAAGGCGTTTCGGCAACGGAGAATGGCTCTCCGGGACCATTCAGAGCGACGGCCCAGATGTCCCAGCCCGTTTCGGGGTGGAGGCGCATATAAGCCATGTACCGGTTGTCCGAGGACCAATCGCACGGATGGAGGGGGTACTGGTCCGTCAGGAACTCCTCGGCGTCCCCGGCGCCGGACGCGTTCTTCACAAAGATGTCCCGGGATGCGCCACGGGGAGAGCTGAAGGCGACTCGACTCCCGTCGGGCGACCATGTGGGCGAAATATCCGCCCTGTCGTGGAAGGTGAACCGGGACGACACCCCGCGTTCGAGGTCGTGCATCCACAGGTCGCGGTTCTCCGACTGGGTGTCGATGATGTCGAAGGCGACCCGGTCGCCATCCGGTGAGATCCTGAACGTCCCGTAGCGGGCGGGCTCTCCGATGGTACCGAGTTCTCGGCCCGATCGGTCGCGCCACAGCAGGCGTTGCTGCCCACCACCAGCGGTCAGATACACCAGGGTTCCTTGTTGGGAGGCGGTGAAGGGGGTGTGACCGGTGCTCGCGGCCCCAACGTGATCGGCGATCGGCCTGGGATCGCCGGCAAACTCGCCGGAGCCGGCATCGAAGGGCTGAGCCACCAGCGTTTCATCTCGGATGTAGAGCAGGTAACCCGGCTCGACGTACTGGACCCTGGAGTCTACGAGCATGATCTCGGTGGACTCCTCCGAGTCGATCCGTCCAAGCATCAGGTGGGTTTCGCCCTCCATTGTGGTTTGCAGGAAGAGGAATTTTTCGCCACCGGGGAGGAACTCGGGCCACGCCACCGAGGCGACTCCGGTCTCGGTGTCCGGGCTCAACATGGGTTTCGGCACGCCGCCACCGGCCGGGACCATCTGGATGGAGTTTCCGTCTCCGTCGAAGAGGATGTCGCCCTGGGAGCTCCAGGTGCCGTCGGCGCCGTTGGCGTCGCAGATGGTCTGGGCAGGGCCACCGTCCACCGAGATTCTCTTGAGCTTGGCGTCGGCGAAGAACGCGATGTGGCGGCTGTCCGGGGACCAGATGGGTCGCGTGTCGGCGTTGGATTCGGTGCCGTTGAGGGGGGTTGTTTCGAGGCTGTCCATGGCGCGGATCCAGATCCTGGTGGTGCCTGACGGGTCGGTGGCGAAGTAGGCGATCATCCGTCCGTTCGGCGAGATCCTCGGCTGGCTCACGAAGCTCAGATCGTCCGGCGTCGACACCTCAAACCTGGTTTGGGCGGGAGTTTCGGGTGCCCGGAGTGCCCACGCAACGGCAAAGACGGTCGCCGCCACCGCGGCCAGTCCGAATGCGGCCCAGGCGAGGCGTTCCCGGGATTTGCGGCGGGCGGCCACCGGAGCGGGCACCCCAGCCACCGAGCCGCCTTCGGCAATCCACTGAAGTTGGAGCTTGACGTCGTGGGCGGTCTGCGAGCGGTCTTCCGGGTCCTTGGCCAGGCAGGTCTGAATGACTCGATCGAGGGCGGGGGAGATCATGGGTTGGAGCGACGAGGCGGGCTGCGGCTGCTCGTGCATGATCGAGCCGATGAGGCTGGCCTGAGAGGCGCCGTCAAATGCTCGGCGGCCGGTGGCCATTTCGTAGAGCACCGCCCCAAGAGCGAAGATGTCGGTGCGCGCATCCACCTCCTTGCCCTCGAGTTGTTCCGGAGCCATGTACTGGTAGGTCCCGAGGATGGTGCCGGCGGTGGTCAGCGGCTGGCTCACGGTGGGAGAGACCGTCAGATCGTCACCGCCGCCAAGCGAGCTGTCGGCCTTGGCCAGGCCGAAGTCCAGCAGCTTGGCGCCGTCGCGGGTGAGCATGATGTTACCGGGCTTGAGGTCGCGGTGGACGATCCCGGATCGGTGCGCCTTGTCGAGGGCATCCGTGATTTGGGTGGCCAGTCGAAGCAGCTCGTCCTGGGGGAGTGGCCCCTTGGTGAGCCGTTCGGCAAGGGTCGGGCCGTCGATGTACTCCATGACCAGGAAATCCATGTCCTCGTGGTGGCCAAGGTCGTAAAGGGCGCAGACGTTGGGGTGGGTCAGGCTGGAGACCGCCTTGGCTTCACGCTCCAAGCGCTGGCGCAGCTCGGGGCTCGCCGCCAGGTGCTCCGGCAGGACCTTGATGGCCACGGTCCGGTCGAGCCGGGTGTCGACGGCCCGGTAGACCTCACCCATCCCTCCTGCGCCGATGGCCTCGACGACTTCATACGGACCAAGCTTCGCTCCCTGCTGCAACGCCATGATGTCCTCCCTCGATGGACATAGTGGAAACCATAGGATTGAGTCTCAAAATTCCGAGGGTCACGAACTGGGGATGGCGGCCGCGCGCCAACCGACTCCGAAATCCCGAAGTCGAAATCCGTCTCGATTTCAGTCAGCCAGCGTTGCGGCCCAGTTGTAGACGACCGTCATCGGCGGGGTGGTCCGGATGTCTGCCGGCGTCAGCAGGAGAAAGCGCTGTCCGTCATGGGTGACTTCGTGGCGAGAGCGCTGGATCACGTCGACGAGTCGTGGTTGGAAGAGGATTTCGGGAATGGCGGCCTTGAAGCTGTCTCCGGCCGTCACGGCGACCGAGACGATATTCGAGGCTGAGTCGAGGTAGAAGATCTCGCCTCCATCCGCGCTCCACACCGGTTCGGCCCCGCCGGCGGTGGAGATCTGCCACTTGCCCCGTGCGTCGGGAAACTCCTGAGCGTATATTTCGCTCCTCCCCGATTCGTTGGACTGGTAGGCGACCCAGCTGGCGTTGGGCGACAGTCTCGGACGGACGTCAATGAAGGGGGAGGTGGCGATGGGAAAAGGCTCACCGGGCTCGTCCATCCGCAACGCCCAGGCATCCCAGCCCGCCTCGGGGTGGAGCTTGAGGAATGCTATGTACCGGCCGTCGGCTGACCAGGAGGAGACGTAGAGACCGGACTCGGGGTCGGCCACGAGCTGTTCAGGTTCGCCGATACCGGAGGCATTCTTGATGAACAGAGCTCCCGGGGAGACGCGTTCAGAGGCGAAGACGATGCGGCTGCTGTCCGGTGACCAGAGCGGCCCGTAGTCCGGCGCCTCGTGGAAGGTGAATCGGGACGCCACTTCCCGCTCGAGGTCGTAAATCCACACGTCTTGGTTTTCACTCTGGGGATCGACGAGATCGAATGCGATGCGTTGACCGTCCGGGGAGATGCTGAACGATCCGTAGTTGGCGGGCGGGCCGATGGAGCCGAGTTCGTTCCCAGAGCGGTCATGCCACCGCAGTTGGTTCAACCCACCTTCCGTCGCGAAGTACACGAGGGTTCCCCGCTGGGACGCCGTGAATGGGGCGTGGCCGGTACTCACCGCGCTCACGTGGTCGGCGACGGGCCTGGGGTCGCCCACCAGCTCGCCGGAGCCGGCGTCGAAGGGGTGGGCCACCAGGGTTTGGTCGCGGACGTAGAGCAGGTAGCCCGGCTCCACGTACTGGACCCTCGAGTCGACCAGCATGATCTCGCTTTTCTCGTCGGAATCGATCCGGCCGAGCATGAGTCTGTTTTCGCCCTCCATGGTGGTTGCGAGGTAGAGAAAGCTGCGTCCTCCTGGGAGGAACTCCGGCCAGCCCACCGCGGCCCCCCCGGCCTGGGGAGCTGAGGGCACGACGATCTCCGGCACTCCTCCGCCGGCCGGAACCCGGCGAATGGGATCGTTGACGTCGCCGTCGAACAGGATGTCGCCACGGGCGCTCCAGGTGCCGTCGGCGCCCTCCACGTCACACACGGTCTGAACCGGACCGCCGTCCACCGAGATCCGCTTGAGCTTGCCGTCGGCGAAGAACGCGATGTGGCGGCTGTCCGGAGACCAGATGGGTCTGGTGTCCGATTCGGTCTTGGAACCGGTCAGTGTGTTCCACTCGAGGCTGTCCATGGCGCGGATCCTGATCATGTTGGATCCGGAGGAGTCGGTGGCGTAGAACGCGATCATTCGACCGTCCGGGGAAATCCTCGGCCGGCTCACGGAGCCGAAATCGTCCGGCAAGGGGATCTCGAATCGTATCTGCTGCGGGGGCTCCGGTGCCCGGCCGAGCCACGCCACGGCGAATGCGCCAGCGGCCACCGCAGCGGCGGCGAAGGCGGCCCAGGCGAGACGCTCCCGCGATTTGCGGCGGGCCGCCACCGGGGCTGGTACACCCGCCACCGAGCCGCCCTCGGCAATCCACTGGAGCTGGAGCTTGACGTCGTGGGCGGTCTGGAGTCGGTCCTCGGGGTCCTTGGCGAGGCAGGTCTGGATGATCCGGTCGAGGGCAGGGGGAATCATGGGCTGGAGCGACGAGGCGGGCTGTGGCTGCTCGTGCATGATGGCGCCGATCAGGCTGGCCTGAGAGGCGCCCTGGAAGGCGCGCCGGCCGGTGGCCATCTCGTAGAGCACCGCTCCGAAGGCGAAGAGGTCGGTGCGCGCGTCCGCCTCCCTGCCCTCGAGCTGCTCCGGTGCCATGTACTGGTAGGTGCCGAGGATGGTGCCGGCGGCGGTCAGCGGCCGGCTCACGGTGGGTGACACCGTCAGATCGTCGCCTCCACCAAGTGGGGGTTTCGCTTTGGCCAGGCCGAAATCGAGCAGTTTGGCCCCCTCGCGGGCCAGCATGATGTTGCCGGGCTTGAGATCCCGGTGAACGATGCCCGATCGGTGGGCCTTGTCGAGGGCATCGACGATCTGGGTGGCCAACCGAAGGAGCTCATCGGTGGGCAGGGGCCCCTTCGAGAGTCGTTCCGCGAGGGTCTGGCCATCGATGAACTCCATCACCAGGAAATCGATCCCCTCATGGTGACCCAGGTCGTACAGCGCACAGACGTTGGGATGAGTCAGGCTGGAGACCGCCTTGGCCTCCCGTTCCAGGCGTTGGCGGAAATCGGGGTTCGCGGCCAGGTGCTCGGCCAGGACCTTGATGGCCACGGTGCGGTCGAGTCGGGTGTCCACGGCCCGGTACACCTCGCCCATGCCGCCTGCGCCAACGGCTTCGACGACCTCATAGGGACCGAGCTTCGTTCCCTTGTCCAACGACATGACGACCTCCCCAGATCTCGGTCTCAGTCACGAATGTTGGCTGTTTCTTTCTGGAATCATACACGGTTGGAGGGCGCCTACCCACGGGATTCCAGATTCCAGAATCCTGATGCCGGGTTCCACGACCATCCAGTTGGCCGTCGGCAGTTGGCAGTTGGCAGGGTCACATGTCACGTGATCCTCTTGCAAAACCCCCTTGGCTGTCATCCTGAGCGGAGCGGCCCGAAGGGTCGCGGAGTCGAAGGATCTCAACCGGTGCAGAGACGTGATGATTGCCCAGCAACTCTCTTCTCAACGTGTGGAGACCCTTCGACTCGCTCGTCGAACTCGCTCGCTCAGGGTGACAGGAGGGAGCGGTATCGATCAGACATCGCCGAACTTAGGGTTTTGCAGGAGGCTCACGTGTCACGCGCCACGCCTGTGGGCTGCTGCCGTCGGTGAGTTCGCGGCTGGGCTGCCAAGGCCAGCTCGCCGTCACGTCACCCTTTAAACCTTTAACCTTTAAACCTTTAAACCGAATCGGGTCAGCCGCTGCCCACATCGATCTTGTACTGCTCGATCTCCTTGAGCAGCTTTCTGGCCTCGGCCTTGAGCTCCACCGAGGTGGTCTTCTTGGCGAACGCCTTGACCTCTTTTTCGACGCGGTCCACTGCGGCCAGGGCGGCGGAACCGGCGTCCGTTGCGTCGACGCCCGAGAGGGCGACACTCCGTCCCGCCTGCCTGTACTCGCGTGCGGCAGCGGTGAACTCGCCCCTCAAAAGGTTGAGCTCCCGGGCCTCTTCGCTCATCTCTCCACCCGGCAGGAGCTTGAGCTCGCCGGTCGTCAAGTAATTGAACGCCACCAGGGCCACCACGATCACCACGAGGAGCATCAAAAGTGTTTTCATGCAAACTCTCCTTCGATTCGCGGAGCACTTCGGGGGCACCGCGTTCAAGAATTCGATGTTCTTTCTGTGACAATTGTGCCACAACCAGACACTCCCCCGGGGACTCCCGCAGTTGACCGGGTCACACAAGGGTGCTACAACAGCGCGCCCGTTGAGGGGACTGGAAGTGCACCGTGCCTGAAGCAGAATTCCGAAATCTCGCGATCATCGCCCACGTGGACCACGGCAAGACCACGTTGGTGGACGCCATGCTGTGGCAGAGCGGCACATTCCGCGACAATCAGCGGGTCGCCGAGCGCGTCATGGACTCCGGCGACCTCGAGCGGGAGCGGGGCATCACCATCCTCGCCAAGAACACCTCGGTTCGGTATCGCGGCGTCAAGATCAACATCGTGGACACGCCCGGTCACGCCGACTTCGGTGGCGAGGTGGAGCGGACCCTGCAGATGGTGGATGGCGTGCTGCTGCTGGTGGATGCGGCCGAGGGCCCACTGCCCCAGACCCGATTCGTGCTGTCGAAGGCATTGGAGCTGGGGCTGCCGCCGATCGTCGTGCTGAACAAGATCGACCGTGCCGACGCCCGACCGGCCGAGGTTCTGGACGAAGTCTACGACCTCTTCATCGACCTCGACGCCGCCGACGACCAGCTGGACTTTCCGGTGTTCTGCACCGATGCCCGAAAAGGTCTGTGCCGACTGGGCATCGAAGGCGAGTTCGGAGACCTCAGGCCGCTGCTGGATGAGATTCTCACCGCCCTGCCCGCGCCGGAGGGGAATCCGGCGGCACCGTTGCAGATGCTGGTCACCAATCTTGACTACTCGGATTACCTGGGCCGATTGGCGGTAGGGCGCATTGTCAACGGCACCTTGAGGGCAAATTCAGCGGTGGGAGTGGCGAGGGTCGATGGCGTCGACCGGGAGAGAGTCGGTGTGGTCTACTCCCACGAAGGACTGGAGCGGGTCGACGTGGAGGAGGCTGTCGCGGGCGACATCGTGGCCGTGGCGGGGCTCGAGGAGGTTGCCATCGGCGACTCCCTCGTGGACCTGGACAACCCGGTTCCATTGAAGAGAATCGCGGTGGACGAGCCAACCATGGCCATGGTCTTCTCGGCCAATACGTCGCCTTTCGGTGGGCGAGAGAGCCAGTTTGTGACTGCACGGCAGATTCGGGCACGGCTGGAAAAGGAGGCGTTGCACAACGTGGCCATTCGACTGGTCATCGAGGCCAACGATGCCTTCACCGTGCAGGGTCGTGGCGAGCTGCAGTTGGCGATCTTGATCGAGACCATGCGGCGGGAGGGCTACGAGCTGTCGGTGTCCAAACCGGAGATTGTGACCCGTGAGATCGACGGTCACAGGCACGAGCCGATGGAAATCGTCCAGGTGGACTGTCCCGAGGAGTACGTCGGCGTGGTGACCCAGAAGCTGGGCGGCCGCAAGGGCAAGATGATCGAGATGCACAACCCGGGCCACGGCCGGGTGCGGCTGGCCTTCAGAATCCCCTCAAGGGGGCTGATCGGCTTCCGTTCGGAGTTCCTCACCGATACCCGCGGTACGGGCATCCTGAACCACCTCTTCGACGGCTGGGAGCCGTGGCAGGGCGAGATCCCGGGTCGGGCCACCGGAGCGCTGGTGTCCGATCGTGCCGGCAAGACAACCACCTACGCCCTGTACCATCTGGAGCCGCGGGGGACCCTCTTCATGGGCCCCGGGGTGGAGGTGTATGAGGGGATGATCGTCGGTGAGAATGCCCGCGACAACGATCTCGACGTCAACGTGACCCGGGAGAAGAAGCTCACCAACATGCGCGCCGCCGGAGCTGACGAGGCCCTTCGGCTGGCGCCTCCCCGCGAGATGACTCTGGATAGGGCGCTGGAGTGGATCGACGGCGACGAGTTGGCCGAGGTCACGCCCTCCGGTGTCCGGGTCCGCAAGCGGGTGCTCGCAGCCAACGTCCGGCCCAGGCATCCCAACGGCGTTACGAGTTAGACGTTACGCGTTACACGTTGCGCATCAAAATTTCGGGTGGTGCGGGCTTCCAGCCTGCACAGCTCGGCCGTCCCGTTTGATTGAAGATTGAAGATTGCCACCCACCCACCGCCCATTGCGATTTGCGAATTGCGAATCCCGTTAAACTGACTCGATCGCCGAGATGTGCAGCCAAGATGGCCGCACCACAATCTCCTCCAGCCGACTCTCTTACTCGGTTAGCTGGGCCAAATTGTGGTGCGGGCTTCCAGCCTGCACAGCTCGGCCGTCCCGTTTGATTGAAGATTGAAGATTGCCACCCACCCACCGCCCATTGCGATTTGCGAATTGCGAATCCCGTTAAACTGACTCGATCGCCGAGATGTGCAGCCAAGATGGCCGCACCACAATCTCCTCCAGCCGACTCTCTTACTCGGTTAGCTGGGCCAAATTGTGGTGCGGGCTTCCAGCCTGCACAGCTCGGCGGTGGAGAAACGACGAGCACAATTCGATCTGGGGAGAGACGGGCGAGCGTGGAGATTGACCAGATTCCTCGTCGGCCCCTTCGGGGCCTCACTCGGAATGACATCCAACGGGTGTGCCATAGCCGGTCTGGCTGCGGCCAATCTACACCGGCCTCGGCAGGCCACAATCCATAATTCGATATTCGAAATCCGCAATCCACCTCCGCCGTGCTGTGCAGCCAAGATGGCTGCGCCACAATCCCGCCCCGCTGTCCGATCCGGCGTCGGTCCCCCCAAATTCCCCATTCCCCATCTCACATTCCAACCGGATGGGGGCTGTTGGGCTGAGTCCGAGAGCGAGCGAACGCCGTCAGTCCTTGATCGCTTCCAACCAGTTGAGGACCACCGTGGTGGGCGGATTGGATTGGCTCTCCATGGGGGTGAGCATCAGGAACCGTTGCCCATCCGGCGCCACGACCAACCGGTTCCTCTGGAACGCCGGGAACAGGCTGGCATCGAATAAGGTCGCGGGTTGGCCGGCCCTGAAGTTGGCGCCTGACGTGACCGGGGCTGACACCAGCTGGCCAGTGGGGTCCAGGTAGAAGATCTCGCGGCCGTCAGCGCTCCAGTGAGGCTCTTCGCCACCATTCTTGGAGACCTGCCACTTGCCCCCCGGCCCCGGGAACGGCCGGACGTAGATCTCGTCGCGTCCAGTTTCGTCGGACTGGTAGGTGATCCACTTGCTGTCCGGGGAAAAGGAGGGCCGGGCGTTGAAGAACTGCGAGGCGACCACCGGGAAGGGCTCTCCCTGACCATTAACCGGCAACGCCCAGATGTCGAATCCCTGTTCGGGCACCAACCTCATGTACGCGATGTGGGTGCCGTCCCGACTCCAGTCACAGGCCATCACGGTGTACTCGTCCTCGAGCAGGAGCGTGGCCTCTCCCGCCCCCGACGCGTCCTTGATGTAGAGGTCGAAGGATCCTTCCCGGTTGGAGCTGAACACGACCTGGCGGCCGTCCGGGGACCAGACCGTGTTGGCGTCGTCGGCGGGATCGAAGGTGAAACGCGAGGTCACGCCGCGCTCGAGGTCGTGAATCCAGACGTCTCGGTTGCCGTTCTGCTCGTCGGCGACGTCCACCAGGAGCCACTCGCCGGATGGCGACAGGGTGAAGCTGGCGTACTCGGCCGGCGCCGCGACGGCTCCGGTCTCGTGGCCCGACCGGTCCCGCCACAGCAACGGCGGACGCCGACGCCCTCGGCTCGGTAGACGAGGAGTGCCGTCCCTGGAGGCCGAGAAGTGGGCGAGGCCGGTGGCGTTAGCACCCACCTGATCGGCGATGGGTTTGGGCTCCCCGGTGAACGTGCCGGACGATGGATCGAAGGGCCTCACGACCAGGGTGTCCTCCGAGACGTAGAGGATGCGGTCCGGCGAGACGAACTGGACCCTGGACTCGGTGGGTCCGAGCACGGTGTACTCTTTCGATTCCAGGCTCCCGAGGGCGATGTTCCGCTCGCCGTCGGTGTCGTCCATGACGAACAAGAATTTGTTGCCGTCAGGGAGAAACTCGGGCCACATGACTGCGGACAACCCCTTGTCGACGTCGATCTCGAGGACCGGCTTGGGCACACCACCCGACGCGGAGACCCGCTGAATGGGGTCGCCAGCCCCGCCATCGAACAGGATGTCGCCGGTTGTACTCCACGTGCCGTCCGCACCAAAGGGAACGTCGCCGATCGTCTGCGCCGGTCCACCGCCCACCGGGATCTTCTTCAGCTTGCCGGCCACGAAAAAGCCAATGTGCCGGCTGTCCGGGGACCAAAAAGGTCGAAACTCCTGGCCGCCCTCGACGGCGGTCAGCCGCACCGGTTCGAGGCTGTCCAGGGAGCGCAGCCAGATCCCGGTCTGGCCGGCGGTGTCGGTGGCTCGGAAGGCGATGGCGGTGCCGTCGGGGGAGATACGCGGTGAACCGACGAAGGGCAGATCCGGCGGGGCCTCGATGTGGAAGCGCATGGTTCGTGGAGGTTCCGGCGCTCGCAACACGAACCCGGCGGCGAAGACAGCGGCCAGCAGCGCCGCGGCGGCGGCGGCTGCCCAGGCGATCTTCTCTCGCGACTTGCGGCGAGCCGCCACCGGCGCCGGGAGGCCCGCAACCGAGCCGCCCTCTTGGATCCACTGGAGCTGGAGCTTGACGTCGTGGGCGGTCTGGAGTCGGTCTTCGGGGTCCTTGGCGAGGCAGGTCTGGATGACGCGGTCGAGGGCCGGCGGAATCATGGGCTGAATCGAGGAAGCCGGCTCCGGCTGCTGGTGGAGGATGGCCCCGATCAGCGTGGCCTGTGACCCGCCGGAGAATGCCCGCGTCCCGGTGACCATTTCGTAGAGCACGGCGCCGAAGGCGAAAATATCGGTTCGGGCGTCAACCTCCTGGCCCTCGAGCTGCTCCGGGGCCATGTACTGATAGGTCCCAAGAACCGTGCCGACGGCGGTCAGGGGCTGGCTGACAGTGGGCGATACAGTGAGGTTTGGGTCGGACCCCGATGGAGCGTCAGCCTTGGCGAGACCGAAGTCCAGCAACTTGGCGCCGTCGCGGGTGAGCATGATGTTACCGGGCTTCAGGTCGCGGTGGATGATCCCGGCACGATGGGCCTTTTCAAGGGCATCGGCGATCTGGGTACCGATTTTCAGCACCTCGGCGGTCGGGAGGGGGCCACGGGTGAGGCGTTCGGCCAGGGTCTCGCCGTCGATGAACTCCATGACCAAAAAGTCGACGCCTTCGTGGTGGCCGAGGTCGTAGAGGGCGCACACGTTGGGGTGAGTCAGGCTCGACACGGCCTTGGCCTCGCGCTCCAGGCGCTGACGGAGCTCCGGGTTCTCAGCCATGTGCCCGGGAAGCACCTTGATGGCCACCGTTCGATCCAGGCGGGTGTCCACGGCGCGGTAGACCTCACCCATGCCGCCGGCTCCGATCGCCTCTTCGATCTCGTAGGGGCCCAATTTCAATCCTCGTTCCAGCGGCATTCAGCCCTCCCTGTCAGTGGTCAAGCTTTAGAATACGAGACTTGTTCTCGAAATTCCATCGCGTCGAGACAATGACAACCTCTTTGAAGACCGTTGCGGTAGAAGGGCCAGGTGGGCACCCCCACCAACTTCGTCTCATTGACGATTGCCATACTTCGGCATATATTCAAATAACAGAGGTCACCCGGTTTCTACATCAGTACGTTGACGAGAATGAACCAGGCCATGGGCGGTGCGGCGGGTCGGTTTCTCTGCCGGTGGGTCCGATGGATCCCAAACCGGTGGCCTCTCCGGAAAGACCGGAAGTGCGGGTGTCCGTGGGGAATTGATGGCCGTTTGTGGGTGCCCGCCAGGCCAGTGGAGGTGTCCATGCTCGTATGTCGTCAGTGCCGCAAGGTGATTCGCCAAATCGGTTCAGGTCTCAACGGGCAGGTGGAAACATCTATCTTGCTGAAGAACACGGCACGTTCTCTGGTCGAGGAGTTCAAGCTCAAGGGCTGCCATTTTCGGCTGCTCAGCCGGGACCAGTTGGTTCTCGAAAGCGCGGCCTCCCACGGCCTCAGCGAGAACTTCTTGAACAAGGGTCCGGTGGACGCCGAGCGGAGTGTGGCCGAGGCGCTCGAAGGCGAGGTCGTGGGGGTGCTCGACTGTGCCAACGACCCGCGGATCCAGTATCCGCAGGAGTTCGCCGACGATGGAATCGTCTCGATGCTCACCGTGCCCCTCGAGACGCGAGGCCAGGTGATCGGGGTGATGCGCCTCTACAGCGGAGAGCGGCGGGAGTTCACTGACGATGAAATCGAGTTCTTCAGAGTGGCCGCGCTTTTCTGCACCAGCGCCATCACCCACGCCATGTTCCACGGAATCCTCGCCGAGGTGACCGAGGCCACGCGAGGGTCACTGGAGCTGCCGAAGGTGCTCGACTCCATCGCGAAGGGTCTCTGCGAGCAGCTCAGGGCGCGGGGGAGCCTGATCGAACTGTTGGACGTCCGCTCGGGCCTGCTCGAACCGCGATCGTCTTACGGCCTGAGCCGCGAGTTCGTGGACAAGGTCTGCTCGGTGTTTGCCCCGGAGGTCGTGAAGAAGGTGATGGGCGGCGAGTGCGTCCAGATTCACGATGCATCCACTGACGAGCGGGTCAAATCGCCGGAGCTCGCCGTCCGGGAGGGGACCTCATCGATTCTGCTGGTTCCGTTGACCAGTCGGGGAAAAGGGGTTGGCGTGATCGCCGTGTTCACCCATCACCCTTACCGGTTCTCTGACGACGAGCTCCAGCTGATGCGCGCCATCGGCGACCAGTGCTCGATGGCCATCGACAACGCCAAGATGTTCAGCGCCCTCAAGAATCGCTACGAAAACCTGGTGGACGACTTCCAGCTCTGGTTCGACCACACTCAGACCCGTCCGCCACGCGGAGCCTCCGGGCAGTCAGGCTAAACAGTTAGCAGTTGGCAGTTAGCAGTTGGCAGTTGGCAGTTGCCTGTATCAGACCTGCGGCTTGCGGCTTGCGGCGTGGGACCTGCGACCTGAGACTTGAGACTTGAGACTCGAGACCTGAGACTTGGGCTCGGAGGTCCGAGAGTGGTTTTTCGAATTTCGAATTTCGAATTCCGAATTTTGCTAGCCTTTGACGACCCAACCCTTGCCGCCGAGGACGTCGCGCAGTCGGCTGCAATGATCCCCTTGAAGTTCGACCCGGTCCTCGACGGTGGTGCCACCGGTTCCGCAGACCCGCTTGAGTTCCTTTGCGAGGTCACGAAGAAAGGCAGGGTTCCTTGGCAGCCCCTCGACCACGGTGACGGTCTTGCCCCTGCGGCCGGCCTTTTCGATGCGGAGTCGAGCTACGATCCGGTCCGGCACCTTCTCGTCAAACCGGGACGAACATCGGCAGCTCGTTTCCGGCCAGCCGCACTTCGGGCACACTCGGCCCGCCTCGGTCGAGTACACCGTCCTGGCTTTGGCCTTTTTCACTGTTGGGGTTCTTCGGGGCTGGGGAGTCGGACGATTCGGAACTCGCCTTCGGTCAAAATCCGTTCCTCGACCATGGCAGTCACCGCTTCGCGATTCTTCATGACCCATGCGCGGCGAACGTCGTCGATGGCGTCGTCAAAGGACCGGGCGGTCACGGGAATCCTCTCCTTGACCCGCACAACGGCGAATCCGCCCTTGAGTAAGCTGGAGCTGCCGAGCACCTTGTCGGTGCAGTAGATGGGGTCCGATACCACACCGGTCTCGAGTTCGCGCAGTGCTTTGAAAACCGGTGGTCCGAAAGCGCCCCACTCCTTCAATTCAAGGACGCCGAGGTCCCCGCCCTGGTCCGCCCCCGGCCCCACGGACAGCTCCCGCGCCGCATCGGAGAAGGAGGCGCCGGCCCTCAGCTGGGCCACGAGGTCCTCGACGCCGCGCTGGGTGGTGAAACTGTCCTTCCCCTGTGGGATGAAAATCATTTCCACGCGCGCCTTTTCACCCTCTTCGAACCGCGATGGCTGGGCGTCGTAGAGGTCTCGAAGCTGGTCCTCGGGGACCTCCGTCACGAGATCGCGACGAACCTCCGCCAGGCACCGTTCGAGCACCGTCGAGTCCATGACATGTTCGACCTCCTCCTCGACGTCAGGGGTCTCGAGCCCGCGATCCATGGCCTCCTGGGCGAGAAGGAATTGGTCCACGACCTGCCGTTCCGGCGCGTCAGCGACTGCGCCTCCAGGAACCTGGACAAAGGCCAGCACCGAGTCGCCAACCTGCCACGAACCGATCTTCCAGCCCGAGTCACCGGTCTCGATCGGTATGCGGTTGCGAAGCTCCTCGAGCAAGGCGGTCTGCTCCTCTTGAAGCTGACGCCGCCGCAGCATGTTTCTGGCGGTGCTGATGATCCGTTCCTCTGACAGGGGTTCGGATTCGATCGCTTGTTCGAGGCGAAAGATGTGCAGCCCCGTCCTGGTCTCCACCACGGGGCTGACCTCACCCTCCGACATGGAGGCCAGGATTCCGGCGGTCGTGTCGTCCAGTGCAGCCGGCGATACGTTGCCGATCACGCCGCCCCGCTCGGAGTCTTCCGAGTCCGAGTGCTCTCGCACCAACCCCTCGAAATCGGCGCCGGAGCGGGCCAGGTCGGCGACCCTCCGAGCTCGTCTGCGAGTGGCTTCGACCTCGGCAGGAGACGATGCCCGGTCGGTTCGAAAGTAGATGTGACGGAAGGTGTAGAGGGACCTGATGTCGGCCCGGCGTTGCATTTCCTGGATTTCGGCAGCGAGCTCGGCTGGATCCGGCTGCCATTCCTCGTCCAGCCGCGAAGCCAGCTTCCGGGCCAGCAGGCCGGAGTGCGTCCATAGCCTGAATGCCTGCATCTCGTCAGAAGCCGCAATCTCTCGGGCGCGATCGCTATTCTTCAAGATCCGCTGGATGGCGAGTTGCTCGAGATTGAATAGGGCCCACTCCTCCGGCCCCTGGTCGTTGCCGATCTCCCGTCGGGATTCCGGCAGTGACAACAGGAATTGATCAAAGTCCTCGGCCGTTATCGCACCACCCTCGAAGGTCGCGAGAACGTCCTCTGACTGACCGCAGGCAGCCAGGGTGGCGGCGGTGAGGAGAATGGCGAAACCTTTCAAAGCACAGCGTTTCATAGCTCTTGCGAGTCCTCCGGGGCGAGAGTCTACCACGGCGAAAAGGATACAGGATCAGGAATGAGTGTCTGGGATGTTCGGTGATAGACTTCGAGCGGTTCAGGAGGTTGAGCATGGCACTAAAGAATGACTCCCGGATGTCAGTTTCACGCAGGCGGTTCTTGATCGCGGGGGGGGCGGCGGCTGCCGCTGGAGCCCTTCCTGGAATCGGAGTCGGGGAGGCGACAGAGGAGTCCCCGCGGATCAAGAGTTACAGGACTCTCGGACGGACCGGATTCAAGGTCTCCGACATTTCGATCGGTGGCGCCGCCAAAGAAGCGAATGTCTATCGCTACGCCTACGACCACGGGGTCAACTACATTGACTCCGCTGAGAGCTACGGCAACGGCGACAACGAACGCAAGGTGGGCGAGGCGCTCCAGCACATGGATCGCAAGAAGGTCTTCATCACGACCAAGCTGTGGATCGAGGATGGTGACACCACAGAGAAGATCATCGAGCGGTTCGGGAAGTGTCAGGAACGACTCCGCACCGACTACGTCGACGCCCTGTTCATGCACAGCGTACCGAGCGTGGCGCTGCTCGACCACGACGGCTTCCACCAGGCGGCCCGCAAGCTGAAGACCGACGGTCGGCTGCGATTCTGCGGCGTGTCCAACCACGGTCCCGACGCCGATGCGGTCGATTCCATGGATGCGGTGCTCGTCGCCGCTGCCGAGGACGGGCGCTTCGACCTGATGCTGATCGCCTACAACTTCATGAACAGCGAGAAGGGCGACCGGGTGCTTGCCGCATGTGCCAAACACAATGTTGGCACCACCGCCATGAAGACCGCCCCGGGCAGCGTCGAGATGGAGCCCTTCGACCCCGACAATCCCGCCAAGAGGTACGCGGACTACATCAAGAGAAAGGTGGAGGAGGGCGGAACTCGGGAGGAGGCGGAGGAGAAAATCAAGGGCTGGATTGCCGACAACGAGAAGGCCTACGCCGAGGCCAAACCGTTCATGGAAGCGCAGGGTATCGACAACAAGGCTGCTTTGCGGACGGCAGCCGTGCAGTGGGTTCTCTCGAACCCTGAGATGCACACGGCCTGTATCGGTTTCCGGGATTTCGAGGCCATCGACCGTTTCCTTCCCTTGTCCGGGGAGAAGATCGCGCATCATCGCGCTGAAGCACTGGATCGCTACCGGGTTGCCGCGTCGAGCCTTTACTGCCGCCACGGCTGTACCGACTGCGCCAGGGCGTGCCCTCGCGCCGTGCCGGTGAGCACCGTCATGAGGTACACCTACTACTTCACCGAGCAGGGCCGTCAGAAGCACGCGATGGCCAAGTACTCACATCTCGGCGATCTGGGGGGCGGCGCATGCGCCGGCTGTACGGCGCCGTGTTCGGGGGCCTGCCCCTACGGTGTGAACATTCAGGCGAACATGCTGGCCGCCCATGACGTGCTGACCCTGGTATGACGGTCGGAGGCGACCGCGATCTGCTGCGGGGATTCAACCGCCACACATCACAAAGGAGATTCAGCGTGATCAAGAGAGCACTTAC
This sequence comes from uncultured Holophagae bacterium, assembly GCA_963801995.1. Taxonomy (GTDB): domain Bacteria; phylum Acidobacteriota; class Thermoanaerobaculia; order Thermoanaerobaculales; family Sulfomarinibacteraceae; genus FEB-10. Next base: position 38,951 of record CAWDGW010000004.1, read on the forward strand.
GTTAGCGGCTATCGTGGTCGTCGGATTGAGCTGCCAGAAGGCGCCCGTTGGTTTTCTCGCCATCGATGGTTGGGAGCCCCAGGGCGAGGCCACCACCTATGACGCGGCGGGCCTCTGGGAGCTGATCAACGGCGCCGCGGACACATTTCTGAGCTACGGATTCGAGGGTGTCACGGTTCAGAACTACTCGGCTGGCGAAGTGACCGTAACGGTCGGCGCGTACGACATGGGAACCCCGTTGAACGCCTTCGGGATCTACCGCACCGAGGCGCCCACCGATGTGGAGGCGCTGGCCGTCGGAACTGAAGCCGTTGTTTCTCCGCCGTACCAGTGCTTGCTGCTCAAGGATCGGTACTACGTCAAGATCGACGCCTACGAGGGTGAGATCGACGATGCCACCGGACGGGCCCTGGTGGAAGCCGTGGCCAAGGCCATTCCGGGGAATGACGGCTTGCCGCCGGAGTTTGCCGCCCTGCCCGCCGACGGCATGGTGGTGGGGTCCGCCCAGTTCACCAAGAGCGGGCTCTTGGGCCTGGCGGAGCTCGACGAGTGCGTGCACGCTGTCTACCGTGACGATTCGGGAGAGGAGTTTCGAGCGTTCGTGGTGCTCGTCGCCGACGAGGACGAGGCCGACATCCTGTGGACCGAGCTCGCCTCCACCTGGACCGAGAGCGACCTCGACGGTGCCCCCGCCATCTTCCGCGAAGTGCCCTACAGCGGCCTTGTGGGCATGGCCGGAGGTCCGAAGGGTCTGGTTGGCGTGGCTGATTGTGCCGACGAGGCCCAAATGCTGGATCGACTGCGGTTCTTGCGGTCGCAGTGATGCGCCCATCCTGAGCCGCGGATTGACGGTGGACGTTTACAATTTGGAATTTGGAATTTGGAATTTGGAATGTGAAAAGAACCCTGGTCGCAGGGGAAAGGTCGGGAGCTTGTAATGCGTCGACGTGAATTGGCAGGTGTGGGCAGATCTGCGGTGTCGATCACCGGTCTCGTGTTTGTCGTGTTCGGTTTCTCGAGTCTCGCGGAGGTGGCGGGAGCGTGGGACGGCGAGGCGGTGGCGGCCAAACCGGAGCTGGCCGCGGCGTGCGCCCTGCTGGATGACGACGACGTTCGCCAACGCATGGACGGACTGCTGGTCAAGCTTCTCATCATGTGCGACCGCACCGAGGAGCTCGGCCTGGTCCATCAGCAACCGGCGCAGGAGCCGATCGCGACCGAGGCCGGTGGAGTCGACATACCGGTGAACGACCCCGGCGGCGACACCTCGGTGTCGTCCCACACCCAGAGCGAAACCTCGATGGTGGTCAACGAGGTTACCGGCACCATCTGCGCGGGCTACAACGATTCCTGGCACTACTTTGCCCAGAGCGACGGATTCACCGGGTTCAGCCGTTCCATCGACGGCGGGGCCACATTTTCCGACCAGGGAGCGCTCGGCAACAACAGCTTCGGCGACCCGAGCGTGGTGTGGCGCCGTCTGGACGGCCACTTCTACTTCGCCGCCCTGCACTCGAACGGCCTGGGGGTTTGGCGGTCGACCGACGACTGCCAGAGCTTCAGCTTCCTGGGGATGATTCACTCCGGATTCTCCGACGACAAGGAGTTGATGGCGGTGGACAACAACCCGGCGAGCCCCCATTACGGCCGGTTGTACGTTCAGTGGACGGATTTCGGCGCCGGGGGATTCATTCGGTCCACCTATTCCGACAACGGCACCACCTGGTCGTCTCCGGTCAACATCAGCGCTCCGGGAGCCGACGTCCAGGGGGTGTGGCCGGTGGTCGCCCCGAACGGAGATGTCTACGCCTCGTGGGTGCGCGACAGGTCTTCGGGACCGATCGACATCGAGGTGGTTCGATCGACCGACGGCGGCGCGACGTTTGGCTTCATGTCCAACCCGATCACCGACGAGGTTCTGCCGCGCGACGCCGCCGCCACTGGTAACTGCGGCCGAGTGGCGCTGCGCGGGAACATCCGCTACCTGCCGTCACCGCAGATCGCGGTGGGCACGGACGGCGTGCTGCACGTGGTCTACAGCTACGACCCGGACGGCGCCAACAGCGGGGACGTGGTCGATGTGTTCTACCGGCGATCCATCGATGGCGGCGCCAACTGGCAGGACGAGGTGCGGCTCAACGACGATGCCACGACCAACGATCAGTTCTTCCCGACGCTTTCAGTGGGTGCGAACAACATCGTCTCGACCACCTGGTACGACCGTCGGGAGGACCCGGGCAACCTGCTCTTCAAGTACTACCAGCGACTCTCGTACGACGGCGGAGTGACCTGGGGACCGTCGGAGGCTGTGTCGGACGTGGCCTCGCCCGTCTACCTCGACCCCAACCTGGCGACCTGTTACCACGGCGACTATGACACCCACGTCCAGACCGGAACGCATGCCGTCGCGCAGTGGTCGGACGATCGCAACATCCAGAGCGGCCACAACGACCCGGACGTCTACGCCGATCAGGTGGCGGTGAGCGACGATTTCCTGGTGCTCGCCGATCCGCCGGTGGTTACGGTGTGTGCACCGGACGATGGGACCTTCGCGATCGACGTTCCCCAGTTCTCGGGGTTTTCGGAACCGGTCACCCTGGCCACCGGGCCGTTAACTCCCGGATTGAGTGCGGACTTTTCGGTGAACCCGGTCACCCCGCCGGGGGCGAGCCAGCTCACCGTGAGCGGCACCGGTTCAGTCGCCGCCGGCACCCACGACGTCGAGATCACCGGGACCTCGGCGCCGAGCGCGGTGGTGCACGAGGCCTCGGTCGCCCTGGTCGTCTTTGACGCACTCCCGGCCAGCCCCACCCTGGTGGCCCCGGTCAACGGCGACTCGAATCAGCCGTCCAAGCCCCACTTCCAGTGGGCGGCGGCCGCACAGGGATCGACCTATCGCCTCCAGGTGGCCACCGATGCCGGCTTTGCCGACGTCGTGCTGGACGCCGCGGAAATCTCCGACACCGTCTTCACTCCGGCCACCGATCTGGACACCAACACCGTGTTCTTCTGGCGAGTGAACTCGACCAACGCCTGCGGCGATGGTCCGTGGTCGGCGGTGTGGTCATTCATCACCGAGGCCCTGCCCGGCGATTGCGCCATGGGCACCGCGCCGCTGGCTCATTTCTCGGATGATTTCGAGGACGACATCGGCGGTTGGCAGCACGGCGCCTTCGTCGGGGGCGACACCTGGGCTTTGGAAAGCGGTGTCACGGGACCCCATTCGGGGATCCGGGTGTTCCACGTCGACGACGTGCCCGACGTTTCGGACCAGTACCTGGTGTCGCCGCCGGTCGAGCTGCCGACCGAGGGTGCGCCAATCACGCTTCAGTTCTGGACCTACCAGGCGATGGAGGATTCCGGAAGCGGGTGTTACGACGGCGGCATTCTCGAGATCAGCACTAATGACGGCGGCTCGTGGCTGCAGCTCCAAGGGGCGACGGTCCTGCTGACCGACCCGTACGACGGCGCCATCTCAACCTGCTGTGACAATCCCCTGGAAAACCTCCAGGCATGGTGCGGCGATCCTCAGGACTGGCTCAAGTCGGTGGTTGCGCTCGACGCCTACGCCGGCGAGACCGTGAGATTCCGATTCCGGCTGGGAACGGACAGCTCGGTGGATCACCCCGGCTGGGACATCGACGACGTCGAGGTGAGGTCCTGCGTGGAGGTGTTCAATCCGGACGTGTTCCAGGACGGCTTCGAGTCGGGCGACACCTCGTCGTGGTCGGCGACGGTACCGTAGGAGAGTCAAAAGTCTAAAGTCAAAAGTCGAAAGTCCAAAGTCCGAGACCCATCCTCAGGGGGTGGGGGGGCGTGTGTATTTCAAATTGCAGATTGAAAATTGAATATTCCCCCTCCCGGCCAGAGACAATGAGCACGGTTTGGGGTGGTTGACATGTCGGCGACGACAGGCCACATTATTCCCAACGAGAGCAATTCGGAAGGGAGCTGGGAGATGTTTCTTCGAGCGTTCTGGCGCGGCGGTGGACTCCGGCGTGCGGTGTTGACGGCATGGTGCGTGGGGCTGGTAGCGGTGGCGGTCCCTGCGGCGGCCCAGTACCAGTGGGAAGCTGTGGTGGGTGGCGGCGCGGCGGTTGGCAATGGTTTCGGCGATGCGGGGAACCAGGCGGTGGGTGCAATGGCCGTTTTCAGCGGACGGCTGTTTGCTGCGGTGGGCGGCGACAGCGGCCAGCCCTTTCAGCTCTGGTGGACCGACGATGGCACGACGTGGAACCGGCACCCCGATGATGGCTTCGGTGATGCGAACAACGAAGGTGTGGCGGCGATGGCTGTGTTCGATGGATACCTGTACGCCGGCACCACCAATCCCAGCGGATCTGGATCACAGGTCTTCAGGACCGACGACGGCGTCGTCTGGAACGAGGTCAACAACAACGGCTTCTTCAACGTCAACAACCAAGCCGTGACCTGCATGACGGTGCATGACGGACAGCTCTTCGCCGGCACGGAGAACGAAAACAGCGGGGGGCAGATATGGCGCACCTCGAACGGCACGTCGTGGTTACCCGCCATGACCCTCGGCTTCGGCCTCCCGGCCAACCGGGCGGTGGCCTCGCTCCAAGGGTTCGGGACGCGGCTGTACGCGGGGACCTTTCGGGAGTCGGCGCTGTACAACCAGCCGGGTGAGCTCTGGTGGAGCGAGAACCTGACGGACTGGAACAGTGCCGTCGCACCGGGATTCGGTGACAACTTCAACATGGCCATCCCGTCGATGACCGTCTACGGAGGGGACCTTTTCGTGGGAACCAGCCAGCTGAACTACGTGCTGGGTGGAACCGGTTGTGAGGTGTGGCGGTGGAACGGCTCCATCTGGCAGATGGTTGGAACCAACGGCTTCGGCTCGAACCAGTCCACCAGCGCGGTCAGGTTTTTCCGTTACAACGGTGAGCTGTTGCTGGGCATCGATCACCCGAACGGCGGCAAGATCATGCGGTTTGTGGACCTTCTGTCGTGGGATACCGTGGTGAGCGGTGGGTTTGGGAACGCCGCGAATCTCGGGATCGTGGCCGGAGCGGTTTTCAACGCCAATCTGTTCGTTGGGACGTACAACACCAGCCAGGGCTGCGAGGTGCACCGCGAGGTGGCCACCGTCTTCATGGATGGGTTCGAGTCGGGCGATACGGCGGCCTGGTCAACAACCGTCCCGTAGGGGAGCCGAAAGTCCAAAGTCCAAAGTCTGAAGTCTGAAGTCTCCCCCGCCCAACCGGGTGAGAAGGTGAGAAGGTGAGAGGGGGAGAGGACGGGTTTCCACATTCCACATTCTGCCAACTCACCGACAACAGCAGCCCACAGCCGTGGACAGGGGGGTCGTAAAGGCGCCGTGAGCCCAGCCGACGAAGTCGGCGCGAGTCGAACGGCGTCCCGACGAGCGGAGCGAGGAGGGAGCTGGGGCTGGCCTACGGCTGTCTGCTGGTGGCGGGGAGTCGCGTTGGAGCAGCCATCGGCTGCGACAACGTAAACTGCCAACTGCCAACTGCCAACTGCCAACTGCTAACGCCCACTGCCCTTGCCAGCTTGGTTCTCAAGAGCCTCGCAACGGTGGCGCAGCGATCGGAGTTCGTCGTAGATCTCGGGCAGTCTGTTCATGATGGCCAGAACCCGACGGGCGCGCGGTGCCGGCAATGCCGGCGAGCCCATCCAATCACCGCTTTCCAGGTCGTCCAGCACTCCCGCTTGAGCTCCGATCCGGGATCCCGGGCCGATTGAAACGTGGTCGGAGACTCCGGCCTGTGCGCTGATTATGCTCGAGTTGCCGATGTGCGAGCTGCCGGCGATTCCAGCCTGACCGACGATGCAGCAGTCCTCCCCGATCGAGGTGTTGTGGGCAATCTGGACGAGGTTGTCGATCTTGGTGCCGCGCCCGATAATTGTTTTGCCGAGGGCGGCACGGTCGATGGTCGTACCAGCTCCAATCTCCACGTCGTCTTCGATTTCCACGATTCCAACCTGGGGTATCTTGCGGTACTGCCCATTTTCGGTTCGCCGATAACCGAAACCGTCGCTGCCGATGACCGCACCGCTGTGAACAACCACGCGCCGACCGATTCGAGTGCCAGGGTAGACGACCACACCGGGGTGGAGGACACTCCCTTCCCCTACCGCCACACCGGCCCCGACCACGGCGTTGGCGTGGACCTGGACTCGAGGACCCAACACTGCGCCGGACCCCACCGTTGCCCCGGCAGCGACGTACACCCCTTCCGAACACCTGGCATCGTCAGCCACACGAGCACCATCTTCGATGATTGCGGGAGGTACGAAGCTCGGGTGAAGGAGCTCGAGCAGATCGATCATGGCCTGCTGGGGGTCGTCCACCCGGATCACGCTGTTTCCCGGGACCTGCACACCGGGAGCAGCGACGAAGGCAGAGGCGGAGGAATGCTCGATCGCCTCGACCGATGCGCTGTCCCAGACAACACAGATCTCTCCCGGCCCCGCCTCGAGCACCTCCCGCACTCGGGACACGCGGTGCTCCGGGTCACCCACCAGGCTGCCGCCGATGGATTTCGCGATCTCGCCAAGCGTCATGCCCATAACACCACTCTCCCTTCGCTGGTCGAACAGCCTAGCAAAAAGTGAAATGGCGGAGAGGTGGGTCAACCGTGGGCAAACTTGCGGACAATGAGCACGGCGTTCGTTCCACCGAAGCCGAAGCTGTTGGAAATAGCGATTGCCGGTTCGCACTCCCTGACCTCGCGGACGATATCGAGTCCCCCGAATTCGGGGTCGAGTGCATCGATGTTGATGGACGGCGCGATGAATCCGTTCTCCAGCATGGCCAGACAGAAAATAATCTCCTGTGCCCCGATGGCGCCCAGAGCGTGACCGGTCATGGACTTGGTGGACGACAGGGCCGGACCCGGTGCACCGAAAACTCGGCGGAGCGCCCGCGCCTCGGACAGGTCTCCCTGAACCGTTGAGGTGCCGTGAGCATTCACATAGTCGACCGAGCCGGGCTCGATGCCGGCGTCGCGAACCGCCCCTTCAATGCACGCTGCGGCCGACACGCCGTCGGCCTCGGGAAGCACCATCCCGGCTCCACCCGAGTTGGCCGCATACCCGATGATCTCGCCGCGGATATGCGCACCTCGTGAAACGGCGCGCTCCATGTCTTCGAGGATCAGGATGCCGGCGCCCTCCGCCAGTACGAAGCCATCACGGTCGAGGTCGAACGGTCGCGATGCTCGGTCCGGCGTATCGTTGAAATGAGTTGAGAGGACCATGCGCATGGCATCGAAGGCGCCGCCGACCAACGCATTGACCTCCTCACCGCCGCCGACCATGGCCAGATCAAGCTGCCCACCCCGGACCATTTCGAAACCGTGGCCGATGCAATGGGCAGAGGTCGTGCATGCCGAGCTGATGGAGTAGCTGCGGCCACCGATTTTGAAAAGCGATGCCAGGTTGGCACTACAAGAGCTGGCCATGGTGTGGAGGACGACGTAGGGACGAACCCGCCGGAGCTGATTCGAGTACAGCTGCCGCCCCCCCTCGTAGACTGCGCCGGTACCGCTGATACCACTGCCGACGATACAGCCGGCTCGCCGTCCTTCGAGATCGCCAGCCGCCAGGCCGGCATCACGGACGGCCTGCTGCCCGGCCAGAGCGCAGTAGAGAGCGGCATCGGACATACACCTGAGTTGGTCGTCGGAAACGTCTGACTCTTTGAGGAGAGCATCGACGCCCACGAGCTGTCCGGCGATCGTGCATCTCAAGCCGAGTTCGGACCACTCAGGAACAGCAGACACCCCAGATCGGCCGCTCCTGAGATTGTCCGTTACCCGGAGATAGCTGTTGCCAATGCTCGAGAGGATGCCAACGCCGGTGATCGCGACCCTGCGCATCAACCGGCCCCGGCCTCCAGCCGTTGGTCGATGGCCCGGACCACGTCGTGGACGGTGACCAGGGTCTCCAAATCGTCATTTGAGATGGCGATGTCGAAAATGTCTTCGAAGCTGACGATCAGGTCGACGGTCTTGAGCGAACTGAGGCAGAGGTCTTCGCGCAGCCGGCTCTCGAGATCGAGTCGGCTCGGGTCGAAACTCGATCCGAGCGCCTCCAGAAGTTCCTGCCGAACTCGAGGCCAGATTTCATCGTTCATTGCCAACCTCCATGACATGGGCCGCAGTCCACAAAGGGCCAAACAAGTGTAGCGGTGCCGATCAAAGACGAAGCGATGCACGAATACCCGGGAAGCTGGATAATGTTCGAGGCCTCGAATATGCGGAGAAACTCAAGCCGTCCGGTGGGTGGGATAAATTTCTGGGGGTGCTGTGCGTTCGCGATCTACGACGCTGCGGTCGCTTTTGCTGTGGCGACGTTGCTGGTCCCTATCGAGCTGACCAAGATGGCCCGCGGCCGATCCCGGCGCCAGTGGCTGCGAGAGCGGCTCGGGAGGAGGGGGGACCGGCCCGTTGAACCGCACCCTCATTTTCTGATCCATGCCGTGTCGGTGGGTGAGGTCCATGCGGCCGGTGCCCTGGTATCCGCGTTGATCGAAGAGGATGCGCGAATCACGGTGACCCTCACGACCGGGAACATCGAAGGGCGCCGGGCGGCCGGGTTGCTTCAACAACGAATCCCCGAGATCACCTCGGTCAGTTTTCTGCCTTGGGACCATCGCGTCGCTTTGCGAGGCTGGTTGCGACGAATTCGACCCGATGCGACAATCATCGTCGAAACCGAGATCTGGCCGAACCTGATCCGGACAGCATCAGAGTTGTCGATTCCGGTGCTGATCGTCAACGGCCGAGTCTACCCCCGTGATGTTCCGAAATATCGCCTCGCACGGGGCTTCTTCAGCTCGGTGCTGGCGTTGGTGGAGTGGATCGGCGTACAGAGCGAACAGGAACGAATGGCGTTCGAGGGAATCGATGCACCCGCAGATCGGATTCATGTGGTGGGCAACCTCAAGCACGATTCCGCTCCCTCGGTTGTTCTCGGTACGCCGTGGAGGACAGCCCTCGAGCGTCTGCAGGGGACGCCACTCATTGTTGCTGGCAGCACTCACGATCCCGAAGAGGGGTGGCTGATCGACGCCCTACTGAGCGTCCGGAAAAAAACACCAGCGGCTCGAATGATCTTGGCGCCCCGACACCCGCGTCGCGCCCGAAGGGTGCGACGCCAGGCCGAGGCAGCCGGTCTGTCGGTGGTGGCCTGGTCCGACGATCACGAGGCGGCAGGTGGCTGGGACGCACTGGTGATCGATCGGGTCGGCCTACTGTCTGCTCTCTACCGGTGGGCCGACATCGCGGTCATTGGGGGGAGCTTCGCAGATCACGGCGGTCACAATCCGATGGAGGCCGCGGCCTTCGGTCGCGCCATCCTCATGGGGCCATTCCACGATCACTTCCGCGATGTGGTCGCCGGTCTCGACCAGGGGGACGGCATTCACCTACTCGGGACGAGGGAGGATATTCCCAGACTGATGAGCTCTGCTCTCATTGACCTGGTGGGAGATCCTGTGAAAAGAGACTCCATGGGACGCCGAGCCAGGGTTTTCGCAGAGTCGCAGCGAGGTGTTGGGCGTGCGTACGCGGTATCACTCCTGGCACTGCTCGCTGCCGCAGACTCCCCGCGGCGGGCCATCGATCGACGACGACCGAACCTGCCGTGACGGTCGGTCGACCGCGCCCCTCGGATTTACGCGATTGTCGAAAACCCTGAGCACAACTTCGGACAGCAGTTTCCTCCCGAAGCCCAGCAACCGCTGAAAGGGCAAATGGGTGGAGATCATATCCCGGTCCGAGGTGGAGAGCAGGTGTGGGGCGACCCGGTACTTGAGCACCGCGACGTCACGGTCATCGTATTTCCGGACGATCCTCCGGAGGTGGGTTCTGACCGGCGCCAACCAGCCGCGAATGATGAACGATGCGCCGAAATCCATCAGCCAGGGTTGGCCGGCGCTGTCTATTCGAGCGTTGCGGCAGGTGTCACCGTGGATGACACCCCGCTTTCCAAGGCTATCGAGGATTGCCCGGAGCTCTTTGAAGAATTCGTTCGTGAGTTGCCCCTGAGAGTCCTCCGGCCGAAAACACTCGATGTACTCGATCAGGATCCCGTCCACCCCGACCCTGTCGATAAGGCGCGGGACGCCACGAACCGACGCCAGACGGTGGTATGCCGCAAACTCTCGGCTCGCCATCAGGGCGCCGGCGGTCCACCGAAACAGCGGCCCCCTGTGGCTGAAGTTCTTGAGGACCGCTTGATGACCGTTTGTCCCGCGGAGCAGTCTGAGGCCTGCTGATGCACCCTTTCCGTCGCGAATCATGCCGACGAGGCTCCAACCCTCGGGGAGGATCTCCCGATCATGCCGATCGAGGAGACTCGCCGTTGAATCACAGTGCGCTGTTTCTCGAGCCAATTTGACCATCCTCGGAACGCGTTGATAACGCGGTCCACCTGTGCCCGTCACATGGTAACCCGTCGACAGGCAGCCCGAACGTGGTAGGTTGCCCTCGTGGAGCCACAGCCTGCGACGACGTTTCCGAGCTGCATGAACTGCGGCTACGACTCTATTGATGAGGCGTTTGTCGTCCCATTCCGAGGTCAACGGTATCGCTGGGTTCGATGCCCACAATGTCGGGTCCGCGAACGTGGCTCGCTTGTTGTGGCGCCGTCTTCCGTGACTCGCGGACCTTCTGTTTCAGAAAGGACGCCGAGATCGGTGGCGGTGTGATAGACCCATCGCAGCTCGTCCGGGTTGGCGTGCTGAACAACCACGGCCGAGGGCCGGAGCGATCGCCTCAATGGGAAGACCAGGCAAATCCAGCTTCGTGATCTGGGCCGAGTACCTCGGTGCCCTGCCCTTGCTATCACTGTTCAGGGTGTCTCCCTATTGGTTGAACCTCGCCGTGTCCCGACTGTTGGGTGTGCTGGCGTACCTCATCAGCAGAACCGGGCGGAAGGTGGCCGCGATCAACCTCGATATCGCCTTCAAGGGCAACCTGTCGAAGCGTCAGTCTAGGCGAATCACCAGAAACGCATTCATCAACTTTGCAGCGACGATCGCCGAGTGTGTGTACTTCCTCGACCGTCCCGGGGCCGCCCTGGTGAAGCGGACCGACTGCGACGGTCTCGAAATCTACGAAGCCGCCGTGCGCCGTGGTCAAGGCGTCATCGTTTGCTCTGCGCACTTCTCGAACTGGTACTGGCCTCTGATTTTCGCAGCCAGTCTTGGATTTCGATTGAGTGTGGTTATACGGCCGCTGGACAACCCCAGACTCGATCGGTGGATGAACCGCATTATGGAGAGGCGGGGCATCAAGCCTCTACCCCGAAATCGATCCATCCGCACGGCCGTCGCGGCGTTGCAGCAAGGGGAGACCCTCGGGCTGATGGTCGACCAGAATGCCGCGGTTGGCGGCCGATTCGTCTCGTTTTTTGGGACCTCGGCATCCACCATGCGGGGGGCGGCGGTATTTCGGCGACTCACACAGGCGGAGGTCATCTGCGTCCACCACCTCCGTGAGAGGGGGAGCGGCCGGCATCGTATCGTCGTGTCCGGGCCCATCGACCTGCCGGACGACGAGGGTCTCGCCCTCCAACGCATCAACGACCATTTCGAGCAAGTCATTCGCGAGCACCCCGACGCGTACCTCTGGATGCACCCGAGGTGGAAGAGGCGGCCTGGGAGCGAAGCGACTTTCTATCCCGGACTTCGAATTTAGTCCGCATATCTCACGGCGTGTCTGCTGCTCACTCCCTGACTCACAGTTTCAGTCGAACTTGGTGATCAACCCACCATTCCTGGCGATCCAGTACAAAAAGAGGTAGTCCACTCCCGGCAGGGCAGCGTCGCCGGTGCCGTCCGAGACGAAACTGAACGGGTTTCCGACCCACACATAGCTCGTCATGGGGCCCTCGATGATTCCGCGCGCGACAAGCGACTGGTGACGTTCGGAATTGGTTGTCCAGTCGAACTTCCACGGCAACGACGGGAACGGACTCATGACGAAGTCATCCCGAATGCGATGGTCAATCGGATAGGGGTGTTTCGGCGCGGGGAAAGACTGAAGGCCCCAAATGGCCTGGATTCGTGCTTCGGATCGTTCCGTTGGGTCGATCAGGGAGCCGCTGGCGACGGCCAGGGCGGCGTGCAGAGGTGGCTCCAGTTGACGAAGGACCCTCCACGCCTCTGCCGAAGCCCGGACCCATGCGGTTTCAAGTCGTCGTTCTCCGGTCCTGGCCAGGGCCCACTGCAGACCGAGCGTTTTCAACAGGGTCAGGTGATTGCCGCTCCAGTCGCTGATTCCGTTCAGGTAGAAGGGGCCCCCACCGCGGTTGGCGTAAGCCATGAGTAACGGCTGGCGCAGCCACGCGTGGCCCTCTTCGATCCACTCCTGCCTGTGGTTCGTGAGGCCGGCAAGGAGCTTGGCGATCCCCGGGTTAACGCTCGGCAGGTGCAGGCTGGTGCCTTCCGGATCGCAATCTACCCCTGAATCTTCCATGAAAATGCACAGTTCGAGCAGGTCGGCGGTGCGACGTGGAATGGTCTCCCGCAGGGCATCCCCCGGCGGGAGCGCGCTCCAGCCTGCGATGATGCCCATCACGAGCCCCCTGCTCATATCGTTGTTGCCGCCCGCAAGCCAGTCGAGGTGCGCGAAATCGCCTTTTCCACGCACCCAGCTTCCGGCGAGTGGGGGCCCGGCGAGCCGAAGTGTTCTGGCAAAGGTCCTCGGATCTCCCGTGATATCCATGAGGGTGAAGAGCCCATGAAGACTCTTGCGCAGGTTGCTCAAGGCACCGGCGTCCCCGGAGAGCCGGTATCGCAATGCCTGGGTGTAGGCGTAGATGCCCGTCCATAAGGCTCCGTCCTGATCAGGTTGCTCGGCCCCACCCGGGGACATTCGGTTGAGAACCATACCGTGGCGACCCACGAGGCCCGCATCCATGATGTTCTGGTAGTAGGAGGCCTTATCTTCGAAACTCGACTGGAACGTGGACGCTCGTATCTCTTCCTCGGCCAAGCTGATGGGGTCGACGACCCGGTCCACCAGGCGGATCTGATCGGGGTTGGAGCGGTAAAAATCAAAATCCGTTCGATCAACCACAACGAAGTGCCTTGCCTCTCGAAACGCGGTCGTGCGAGTGAAAGGTCGGATTGCCGGTTGCCGGTGATAATTCCTGAGCAGTCCGAAGAGCATCGGTTTGAAGACGTGAAACGACAACCCTCCTTCGCTGCTGGGCTCGACGGTTCGACCCGATCGCCAGATCGGTTCGGAGCCGACCGGGTTGGCGAAGACGCCGGTTTCGCCGATCGTAAAATCTGGATTTTCCGGAGCGACGTAGTCGACGAAGAGGTCGCGGCCGGGGCCCTCGGTGATCCTGCACCGGACCTCGAGCGGAGTCCTGTCGGCATCGGATCGCGTCAAGCCTCTCGCCGCCGAAATGAAGTGGGCGCGATCGAGTGAGAATTCGGCGATTGCAGCGTACTCCCGGATGGACCTGCACCGCCCTGTCCAGACAGTGCTGACGCGGCGCCCATCGCCGGTAATGGTGGACCCGAATTCAATGACCCGTATCACTCCCAGCTCGCCGCTGCATCTCCTGATCTCCAGAGCGCCCTGGTAACTGCCGTGCACCGGGTCCAGACCCTCGATTGACCACACTCCCGGTTCGATGGGGGAGGCACAGCCGGCTGCGAAGGACACCGTGAGGAGCAAAAACCAGTGGAACGAGAGCCGTCGAGTCGACATCAGCAAAACTCGGTCCGGTCGTCAATCTGTTTCGTGGAACTGTTGTCGGTCGTGCTCGCAGTTCGTAAACACAAGCGACGATCCAACGAAAAACGCGGTGGCGCCGATCGAGGCGAACACTCTCACAAGGCTCGCCCAGGGTTCCACCAGGAAGGGTCGAAGGTAGATATTCAGAGCATAGACGAGGACCACGGCGAAGAACCATGCGCCGGCAAGGTCGAAGTAGAAGGCTGCCAGTGGCGAGCGCTTTCGGACTTGGCCGAGACCTGCAGCAGCGCGATCAGACCGAGTGTGGACAACCCTCCGTAGACGATCAGCCATCTGATGACCAGGGGACCGACACCGTGGATGAGTTCTGGCAGATCATCCAGCCAGGGTAGAAAAAAGTCTGTCGCCACAGCCACGACCAAGCCGGCGAGGCCGAGAATCCACAACCTGCATTCCCTGCTGTTCCTCAATCGGAAGGCCGCGACCAGGAGCAGTGTTCCAGCAATCAGGGCTTTGATGGCCGCCCATTTCGGATGAAGGCTACTTTCACCCGCGATGCCGACGATCGGAAATCTACGCGCCGCGACGCCCAGCGAGAGAACGCTCAGATCCAGGACGAGGAAAAGGGCGAGCAATCGGTGGCCCATGACCTCCCGAACCGCTGCAATGGATCGGGAGAGGTCCCACTGACCTCTCACCCATGTCAGGACAGCGGCTTGAAAGGTCGGAATGACCAACAAATGGACGAAGGTCACGTACCGCAAATCCAGGTGGCGAAAAGCGATCGTCGAGATCGCGAATGATGTCACCACCAGGGGGACAGCCAAGGAAATCCAAACCAAAAGGAAGCGGCCCATGAGTCTAGCTCTGGGCCGGGCGCCTGGTGGCGCGGTCAAGCCGTTCGTGGCGTAGCTTGCTGACTACGGCGATTCCCAGGATTTCGGCTGCCGCTCGGTCGAAGCTCCTGGGACCACACACGAGAGCGGAAATTTCCTCCAAAGATTCCAGCATCTCTCGCGCCCGGTTTGGATCCGCCAGGATCGACCACGCCGCTCGGGCCACTTCGGTCGCCACGAGCCTGTTCTGCCGCAGCTCTGGAACGATCGGCCGTTCGAGGATGAGGTTCGGCAGGGCAACGACGTCACCGGGCATCAGACCCACCCGAATGGCCGTTCGGACTGCGAGAGCGGTGACAGTCGACACCCTGTAGACGGTCACCATCGGGACGCCGAGAAGAGCGGCCTCGAGTGAGGCTGTTCCCGAAGCCATCATCGCGAGGTCGCAAGCTCGGAGTCCGTGGAGGCCACTGTCGACCACCGTCACTCGGTGTTGGAGGGATCGACGTTCGGTCTCCTCCTCGATGATCTCTCGGAATCTCGGGTCCGCGATCGGGACCAGGAATTGAATGTCATCGGAGCGGTTCGCGAGCTCGCGAGCTGCCTCGAAGAGCACTGGCGCGAGGACCCTGATTTCCTGTTGTCGGCTGCCCGGCATCACGCACACGACTGGATGGTCCTCGTTGAGATCGAGGGCGCGTCGAATCGATGCGCACTGGGAGGAGGTTCGTGTTTCAAGCTCGTCGGCGAGGTAATGACCGACGAACGACACCTTTGTCCGGACCCGTGACCCGGCCCGCGCGTACACCGCATGCTCTTGAGGAAAGGAAGTGAGGATGAGGTCGTAGCTGCGCGCGATGAACCCGGCGAAGGCTCCCCAGATCCACACCTGGGGCGGGTGATAGGCGGTGGTGGGAATCCCACGGCGCCGCAGCCACCTTGCCAGCAGGACGCTGAATACGTCGTTGCCGATGAGCACGGCTGCATCCGGCAGCGTCGATCGGATCCGCCGTCGAAGCTCGCGGAAAGCACTCGCGAGGGACGGGAGCACCGAGAGTGCCTCGCTGACACCAACCGTGCCCAGGTGGTTGGTCTGGCAGACCAACTCCACGCCGCTCGCCTCCATTCGAGGCCCACCGATTCCGAACAGCTCGGCGTCTGGAACACGCCGCGTGAGAGCGCCCGCGATCCCGGCCCCAGCCATATCTCCAGAAACCTCACCCGACGTGATGAGGAGCCTCACAGGTCACCCCTGCGGTCGATTTCCTCTCCACGATCGTGGGCAATAGGCTGAACGCATGAACTCCAACACCACCAGCTGCACCGAGGGCACGGCGATCAGAAGGGTGAGGAATTCTCCGCTCATACCCCAGGTACCGGTCAGTGCGCGGTTCAAGAAGAGGGCTGCGACGAGGTAGGAACTCGCGAGCACGAACCAGAGCGCAGCTTGCCCACCCACGCTCGATCTCGCACCCGGAGGGGTCACCGGCAACCTGCTATCGGACAAGGCCTCGCCGACGCAGGGTCAACCACCCGCCCATGGCAAACCCGAGGATGAGGGCGCCGAGACCCATCTGAGAACTCTTGCGCACGTAGGCCCCGTCACGGTCACCCGGGAGATACGGCACGCCCGGCGCAGCCACCATGGCCAGTCGCGGGGTCCAGAAAAATGTACCATCCGCTTTGAAATCCCCGTCCAGGTCGGCGACGATGGAATCGGGAGCCCCGTCATTGTCGGTGTCCACGAGCGGCACCCAAACCTGTGGATCCTCGGAAACTGTCCAGGTGGGTCCACAGCCGTCACCGACCGCGACCCCGACCAGATCGGATTGCGCCCAGGGGATGCTCAGGTAATCAGGCCGGCCGTCACCATTCGCGTCGGCCCCGATGAAGTTCAATTCGACCTTGATCGCCCCTCCCGGAATTTCACGAGCCACCACTCCGCGCTCGTGGAGTCCGTCACCGTTCCTGTCTTGAAGCTCCAACCAACCCGTTATTGCCGGCTGGCCGGGCTGCAGTTCTTCGAAGTTCACCCGCCTCGGGCGGCCCTCCAAAAAGCTGTCAGGCGCGATCACCACGCGCTGAACTATTTTGCTCCTGATGGTTCTCTCTGCGCTCACGATTTTCCCGCCACGCTTGGCGTCTGCGGCGACGAAATTCACCACGTTCTCGACGTCTGCCTGGTTGCAGTGCCACGGGCTGTTGATAACGATCCCGGATGGCCCGGATTCGATGGTGATCTCCAGGTCGACGCCCGGGTCTGGCAAGCCGTTCTCGTTTGTGTCGACGAGAGCCGGTGCGTTCGGTCCCAGGCACCCGCCGCCTCCGCAGGGATCCTGATCGCAGAAGCCATGTTGGGACGCCGCTCCGCAACAGCAGACCAGGATGAACACCACGATGACTCTGGCGTCAGGTCTCATTTCAACCTCCGTATCACTCAGGTCTCCGACAGGAATCGAAGTTGGGAAAATCCACCGTTGAGGCACGCTAGCAATATCCCGACGCCAGTGTCAAGGCGGGCCTGCCAACCAGCGGGGTAGTCAGCATGAAGCTCTCATGCGGCCGGCTCCCCTGAAGACAGTTGTTCCACAAACAGCGAGTTGAATTCGGAGCACTGACGGGTCAACGCGTCGAGGTTCCCCTCGTGGACCACCAATCCGTCCTCGAGCACGACGATTCGCGAGATCCGCCGAATCGTGGACAGGCGGTGGGCCATCACGATCACCGTCCGCTTCGCCAACCAGCTTTCGAGATTTTCGAAAACCGTCCGCTCTGCCTTGCTATCAAGGGCACTGGTGGCCTCGTCGAGCCCAGCACGGCCGGATCCCGCAAGACGGCCCGAGCCAGTGCGACCCGTTGCCGTTGACCACCGGAAAGGTCGCCTCCGCCCTCCTGAACCACAGAGTGAATACCCCGAGGTCTCGTTTCCACCAGTGGGCCCAGCCCGACGAGATGGACGGCCTCGTCGATCGCGTGGCTCGGCGCGTCCCACGTCCCATATCGGATGTTGTCGATGAGCGGTCCGCTGAAAAGGAATGGCTTCTGTTCGACCACGCAGATGATGCGACGCAGCTCGGTCAACGAATACTCCCTCAGGTCGGTCCCTCCAAGGAGCAATCGCCCCGCCAGAGGATCGCGGAATCGCAGGAGCAGCGCAGCCATTGTGCTCTTGCCGCCACCGCTCTCCGCCACCACAGCGACAGTCTCCCGAGGACTGATGTGGAGTTGGACTCCCTCCAACAGGGGCTGGTCCGCTCGATATCGAAAACTCACGTTGTCGAACTCGATGCCGCAGCCACCCAAGCCCGCCACCCAGGCTGGCGTCTGCCGGATTGGGGCCTCAGGGCTGGCAGGCTCCTCGTCGGCTGGCCTGTTTTTGGTGGAGCTGTCCACGAGCTCGAAGATTCGGGAAGCCGCGGGCAGCGACCGTTGCAGGAAGCCCTGCAACTCCGCGAGCCGGCGGGAAGGTTCGATCAGCAACCCGGCGTACAGGCAGAACGCCAGCATGCCGCCGAAGGAAATCCGTCCGGTCCCCATTTGGAGGGTGCCGAACCATACCGCGGCCACGAAGCCGACAACCGCCAACAGAAAAACCAACGCGGCCAGGGCCGCCGACCACCCCTCGGCTCGAATCACTGTGTCGCGGTACCATCGATTGGATTCTCCAAACCGCGCCGTCTCGAAGCTCTCGGTCTGATACCCCTTGATGGTGCTGAATCCCTGAAGCTGTTCCTGGAGGATTGAGCTGAGCGATCCTACGCTGCGCTGCGCCATGGCGCCCCAGCGGCGTATCAGCGCGCCAAGACGCACGAGCAGGTAGCCCACCATGACCAGAAACACCCCCGCCGCCAGCGCGAGGCCGAGGTGGAGCCAGCACATCATGATCAAGGCGCCGATCACCAGCAGCCCGTCCCCCAGGAGACGTTTCAACGTATTGGCCACGAAGCCGGACACGAGCCCTGCGTCCTGGAAAACTCTCGACATGGCGTCGCCGGTTGGGTAAAGACCGATCTCGGCAGGTTCCTGACCCAGGAGGCCCCGTACCGCGTCGTTTCGAAGATGTTCGAGCATCCTCTGGTCAACGCTCGCGACGAGCAGCCTCGATGAGAACAGGAAAAGCGCAAGCAGGGCAGCGGTCAGAACGGCCGCCAGGAGGTGACTCCACGCCGGAACGCCACCGTGTGACAGCGGGCCCTCGACCCATAATTTGACGACGACGGGCAGTGCGAGCTGGGTGCCGGCCAGCCCGATCAAGCAGAGGGTGGCGAACCCAAACCGTACCGGGTACCTCAGCGACTCACGGACGATTCGGGCAGCGAGGTGTGCGGACTTCACGGCAAATCCATCGTACCGGAGCGCTGAGGGCTCCGGGGAAAGCCGCGGGTCCCGGAAAGGGAAGTTTGGGGACCCCGTTGCTGGGGGGTCCCCACTCCTGTCAATCCCCTACGGCGCCGGTGGCGGCGGGTGCTGGTGCGTATAGTGCTGAGTCTCGCCATCCGAGATCTGAGTTTCGATGACACGATGGATCACGCCGTTGACGATCACGAAAAGCGTGACATCCGGGGTGCTGGAAGCATCACACGCGGACCAGAGATCTCCCCAATACTCGTATGTCCCGGCTGGAGCCTCGTTCTGCCAGAATATGTTCTCGGTGGGATCCGCAGCCGGTCCGCTGCAGCCGGCATTGGCATCGACATCGAGCGCCCCTCCGGTCGAAGAGTTTCGATTGCTGTAGTAGATGGTCTCGCCATTGGGTTCCCTGACGTAGAGATCGAGATCCTGCGGACCATCCCAACGCAGCCGGAAAGCCAAAGCACCGGTGCCGCCCGGCCCGATGTAGACGAAGGTCCCGTCGCAGCTGTCGTCGAACCCGAACTCATGGGAGCCCTCCGGCCGCTGCACGACGACTTGCCCGGCGATCGGGAAGTTCGGGCAGATCTCGGTGTCGATCTCCGGGTTGCCGGAAACGGTACTGATGGAATTGGGAGCCTTGGGTGTGCCGCCTGATCCGCTAAACGTGATTGTCCCGGCAACGTGTCCCTGGTCATCGGTCATGAGACCGACGTTTCCGGTCGCAGTTTCGATCGCCACATTCTGGCCGTTGAACTGGATACCCTGCTGAGTCCCCGAGAATTCCATGCTCAGATTCGGTGCGGACGTGTTGACGTTTGTGAATTGGATCGAGGCCGTGCCGCTCACCGGGATGCCATCGGGGGACACGTAACCGGGCGGAAAGTCGAAGTCCAGGCGGTTGGTGCCGACCGTAACCACACCACCCGGCAACAGGGTGGGGACCATGTTCAGAATTCCCTGCAGTCCGATCGTCTGAATCTGAACCGCCCACTCCTCGAAGTCGAGGTTGTCGCCTTGCCCAACGGTTCCGAGCCACCCGAAGATGGTGTCCATCGCATCCAGGGGATCCAACGGGACCCCGGGGCCAACGGTGGGTGTGGGGGTCGGAGTCGCCGTGGGTCCGGGGCTCGTGGGTGTGGGTGTCGGCGTCGGCGGGGTTGCGCCACCGATGGTGATCGCCGGGATGTAGACCGGGTCGCCGGTGGCATTGTCCACCACCGACGCGTAGGCGAAGAACTGGCCTCCCGGAGTGAGGGTGGACACCACCATGTAGCCGTCGGCTACGTTGTTTCCGGTGACCTGCTGGAAGGCACGGTCGATCTGGCGGTGCATATAGGCTTCCAGCTGGTAGTTCCTGGTCCCCAGGAATAGGCCGTCGGAACTGTACATGTCGGCCCGAACCGTGATTGGGGATCCGGATGCACTGACGAAGCCCAGGTTTGCCCGGTAGTCGTCGTTCTGGGTGAGCTGGATCAGCACGGCTGATTGGCCGTGCTGGATCGACTCGGTGACCGGCGCACCGCCGATGAACTGACCGTAGGTGCCCTCGTCTGTCAGGTTGTAGGTCCGGCTGGTCACGACCACCTCGCCGCTCAGCGGAGTGATCCGCAGGGAAGCACCGCCTTCGAAGCCGAAGATCGAGAACAACACGTCGTTCAGACGCAGGCAGCGCCCGGCGCCACGGTGTAGGTCACGGTGATAGGTTGGGGATTCGCCTCGTTTCGGCGCAGCAGCGCGATTTCGTACTGCCCCTGGGTTCCGCCAGGGTTGTGCAGCTCGACGTCGGTGCGCCAGTTGGTTCCGGCGGCGCCGGCCACGTGGGCGGCAGCCGGGATGTACACTGGCTCGGTTAAAGAACTCAAGAGACGTACAGCCTGTGTCTGCTGGTGGGCCTCCCTCGACAATCGCCGCTTCAACTCGACCTCTTCGATCGGTCGACCCCATGCCATTCCGCCGCCGAATCCGGGAATGGGGGCCTTGCGAAGCCGGTGAGCGTCGATCACCACTGTGTCCTGGGTCAAGCCGCCGGCCGATTTTCGGCTGGACCAGGTTCCGTTGAAGTCCCAGGTATTGTCTCCCTCGTTGGTTTCGGGAACCGCTCCGTCTGGATCGCCGATGAGCGTCAGAGTGTGTGATCCCGCGGTGATCCCATCCCGCTGGTAGTCCTCGACATAGACATAGAAACCACTCTCCAAAGTGTAATCGCTGGACTGCTGGGCCCAGGCCACCAAGGGCACATCGTCCAAATTGATCTGGGCGATCGTCGAACCCGCCGGGAACACAGCGGTCTCGGTTCCTTCGTTGATGACGGCCCAGTCGATATATGTTGCCTGGCCCCCGGCCAAGCCGCCGGAGGCGTTCGTGCCCGGCACGCCCGAAGCTACCAACGGTCCATCCCAACCGGACGGCTGGAACGGCCGCAGGTTTACGTTGCCCCCAGGTTGGGTCGGGGTGTACGTGGGCGTCGCGGTCGGCGGCACACCGGTCCACGTCCGTGTCGGAGTAGAGGTAGCCCCTGGGCTGGTCCAAGTGGGTGTTGGTGTCGGATTCGGGCCTCCATCCCCGATGAGAATCGCAGGGATGTAGATTGGATCACCGGTTCGGTTGTCGACCACCGAGGCGTAGGCGAAGAGCTTGCCTCCAGGCGTGAGTGTCTCCACGATCACGTAACCGTCGCTGACGTCCGACTGGGTGACCTGCTCGAAGATCCGGTCGATCTGGGTGTACATGTACGGTCCCAGTCCGTAATTTTTGGTGCCAATCAGCGAACCGTCCCAGCTGTACAGCTCCGCCCGAACGCTGATGTCCAATGATGTGCAGTTCAAGAATCCGACGTTGGTCCGAAATCCCTGGTTGCTGGCCCGGTTGTGGGTCAACTGGATGATCCGTCCATCCTGGCCCTGTTGGATGGCCTGCGCCTCCAAGGCCCCGCCGATGTACTGGCCGTAGGTCCCGTCCGGTGTCTCATTATAGGTCCGGCTCGAGACGATCACCTCGCCGGATTGAACCGTGATCCAGAGCGAGGCAGAACCGTCAAAGTTGAAGATCGACTGGAGAATGTCGTCATAGCGCACGGATTGACCGCTGAAAAGGTTGAAGCCCACAGTCACCGGGTTGCTGTTGTTCTGGTTCTTCCTGAGCAAGGCAATCCGGTACTGAGCCGTCTGCTGGCCGATATTGTAGATCTCGACATCGGTGCGCCAGTTGGTTCCGGCCGCTCCGGACACATGAGCCGCCGCCGGGACGAACATCGAATTGTCCTGCAGGAGCAGTTGGCCCTGATCGAGAGACTCGGATGAGCCCACCACGTCGCTGTCGGGCCGGTCGGGCGCTGATGCGGTGACCAGCAGGGCGCCGGCGGCAAGTGTCGCGAGCAGAAACAGCACCCCGAACCGGCGGGAACCGACAGAACCTTCGATCCACAGAGTCATGACTGCCTCCTTATGGGGGAAAGGGCGGGTCCATTGCTGCCACGTTAGGAGGGAACTGCAACGCTGTCAACATGGGCTGTTTGACCGTTTCTGCCGCGGACCTTCCCGCTCCCGCTGGCGGCGCTGTATGATCTGAGGCGACAGAGATGGAGGAGGGGTTCAGATGAAAATCCGTCTGTTTGCGTTCGCCTTGATGACCACTATTGCCTGCCAGGGAATGGCCCAGCGAGTCGTGTTCCCGCCGGAGGAGTACCAGGCCCGGCGGCAGGCGCTCTGTGAGACCCTGGAGGGTGGCACCGTGTTGCTCTTCGGCGACACCATGCCGCAGCCGGGAGCCCACTTTCGACAGGACAACGACTTTTTCTACTTTACCGGGGTGTCTGACCTGCACGCCGCAATGCTGATCGGAGTGGAGGACTGCTCCGCGAGGCTCTATTTGCCCAGTCAGGGCCACCGCGAAGTGAGGTCGGACGGGGCCAATCTGCTGACCCAGAACGTAGAGCCGGAATCCGTCGGGCTCGCCGAAATTCTGCCGGTCACCATGCTCCAGGAACACATGGCGAGGCTGCGTGGCGATGTCCCGGTCAAGCTGTGGGCTCGGTTCGGTCCGGTGGACGCTGTGGACGAGAGCCGGGACGATACCGGGCTCTATCTCGCGCGCCGCTTCGCCACCGGGTTCGGTGGGGCCCCTACCGAGAACTCGTGGCGGTTGCAGACCCTGAGGACCCGATTCCCTGACTTTCAGATCGTGGACGTCACGCCGACCATCGACCGGCTGCGGATGATCAAGACGCAACGGGAGATCGAGGTGCTCAGGCAGAACGGCAGGATCAGCGCCGAGGGCATGCGGCGGGCCATCGCCGTGACCCGACCCGGGCTCTATGAGTACCAGCTCGAGGCCAGGGCGCGAGCCTGGTTCGACTGGAACGGCGGCGAGGGCGTGGCCTACCCGGCGATCGTGGCCTCGGGCCCGAATTTGTTGGTCTGGCACTATGACAGGAACGGGCGGCAGCTCGGGGCCGACGATCTGATCGTGATGGACTTCGGAATCGACCGCGGACACCTGACCATGGACATCACTCGAACCTGGCCGGTGGATGGTCAGTTCACCGATCTTCAGCGGCGTGCCTACGAGTGCGTGCTCGAGGCCGAGAAAGCGATCATCGCGGCCATGCGGCCCGGCATCACCCGGGCGGAGACCGGTGAGATCGGCCGCAAGATCTACGAGAAGTGGGGCTTCGGCGACCATCGGCCGGGTCGCGCCGGCCACTTCGTGGGGATGGCGACCCACGATGTGGGCGATTACTCCATTCCCCTGCAGGCTGGAATGGTGATCGCGGTGGAGCCGATCATCGCCATCGATGAAGAAGAGCTGCACGTCCGGGTGGAGGACACGGTGCTGGTCACCGAGGATGGTTCGGAGATCTTGTCGGTCGGGGTGGTCAAGGAGATCGACGAGGTTCTCGCGCTGGTGGGCAGCGAGGCCGACTGACCCCAGCGGGACAGTCAAAACAGGTTTTCGAATTTCGAATTTCGAATTTCGCATTCAGCCTTCGCCACCCGAGATTTCGCACTCCGGCACGCCCCTCCGGGAGCGCTCCTGCGAACTGCAAAAAGTTCCGTGCTGATTTTCCGGTAGCGCCTCACCGGTCCGGTCGGCCATACTGGGCCCATGATTGAAACCCGGCTCCCGTCGCGAGACGAAATGTTGGCCGCCTTCATGAGCCGGGACGTCAGCTACGATGGGATCTTCATCACCGGGGTGACCACAACCGGGATTTTCTGTCGGCCCACCTGTGGTGCGAGGAAGCCGCTTCCGAAGAACGTCGAGTTCTTTGCGAACTCGCGCGACGCGGTGCTGGCCGGTTACCGGCCGTGCCGCCGGTGCCGACCCATGGAATCGCCCGGTGATCAACCGGTTTGGGTTCGAGAGCTGCTGGTCCAGGTCGACGCCGATCCTGCCCGACGTTGGACCGACGCTGACCTCCGTGATCGAGGATTGCACCCCGACCGGGTGCGCCGTTGGTTTCAGCAGCACCACGGGATGACATTCCACGCCTACCATCGGGCGCGCCGGCTCGGGCTTGCCCTGGGGCGGATTCGCCACGGCTCGGACGTGACCTCGTCGGCCTTCGACCATGGCTACGATTCCCTCAGTGGGTTCAGCGAGGCATTCCAAAAGTTGTTTGGTATGTCACCCGGTCGGGGCCGGGCAGCCCTGGTGG
This sequence comes from uncultured Holophagae bacterium, assembly GCA_963801995.1. Classification (GTDB taxonomy): domain Bacteria; phylum Acidobacteriota; class Thermoanaerobaculia; order Thermoanaerobaculales; family Sulfomarinibacteraceae; genus FEB-10. The sequence continues at coordinate 63,505 of CAWDGW010000004.1, forward strand.
TGACCGTCAACCGTCTGATCACCCCACTCGGGCCGATGGTGGTGGCGGCCACCGACGACGACGTGTGTTTGCTGGAGTTCGCGGATCGGCGGATGCTGGGGACCCAACTTCGCCGCCTGTCGGCAAGGATCGGCGGAACCCTGGTGCCTGGAAGTTGCGGGCCCATCGAGCAGCTGGCCGAGGAGCTGCGCCAGTACTTCCACGGCGACCGCAGAGTTTTTGATGTGGGCCTGGCCGCGCCCGGCACGGCCTTCCAGGAGAGGGTGTGGGACCGGCTTCGGGAGATACCCTTCGGCGAAACCGTGAGCTACGGCGACGTGGCTCGGGACATCGGCAAGGCTTCGGCGGTCCGCGCGGTGGCCGGAGCGGTGGGCGACAACCGGTTGGCGGTGCTGATCCCGTGCCACCGGGTGGTTGGCAGCGACGGCAGGCTGACCGGGTACGGCGGCGGTCTGTGGCGGAAGAAGGCGCTGCTCGACCACGAGCGCCAGCCGTTCCTGCAGTTCTGATCCGAGTCGCCATCGCGGAGGCAACAGGCCCCTCCCGGGTGAGAAGGTGAGAGGGAGAGAAGGGGAGAGGCCCCCCACCCGCCCGACGTCTTGACGTCGGCAGTGCCGTCAGATCGTCTTTCGCATTCCGAATTTCGAATTGGGTGGGTGGGAGGAGGCCTACTGCCTCGTGGCGGCGGTTCTTTCCATTGCTCGGTCGCGATTCCGGGTGAAGATTGCCAGCCGAGTGTCGCCGTTCTGCTTCGCCTGCTCCACCGCCTTGGAGTAGTTGGCGAGCGCATGATTGAATCGACCGGATCGTTCGAGAGCCTCGCCGAGGCTGTCGTAGACGTTGGCGGACGCCGGGTAGAGTTCGAGGTTGAGCCGGAAGATATCGATGGCGTCGCCCATTTCGCCTCGCCCCATGGACTGATAGCCGAGCAGGTTGACGGCCAGTTCGGTCGGCTGCACCTGAAACCCGAGGCGTCCGGACAGATCCGAGTAGTGTTTTTCCAGCTCGATACGACCGCCGGAAAAAAACCCGGTCTTCGGATCCCTTGGCAGGGGCCAGTCCTCGAAGACCTTTCGAAGTCCCCAATAGTGGGCCCGAAGTACCACCGAGCCGTGGCTCTCGTCGGGCAGGCGCATGACCTGCCAGCTGAAATCTCGAGCCGAGGAGTGCTCCAGCACGGCCTCGAAACGGTCCAGCGCGGTCGGCGACGGATCACCGGCTTCCTCGTTCCCCATGGCAACGAAGAGCGTTCCCTCAAACTCCTTCCGGTCGGCGAAGAAGGAGGTGGCCAGTCGGATCGGCTGGTCGTCGTCCCACTGGAGACTGGGGCTGACCGCGATCCACGCGTCGAAGAGGCCGGGCCGAGTCAGCATCGCGTTGAGGGCGAAGAGTCCGCCAAAGGAATGGCCGGAGAAGACCCGATAGGGAAGGGTCCGGTAATGGCTCTCGATGTACGGGATCAGCTCGGTCTCGAAAAAGTCGAGGAACGCCGGGGAGCCGCCGCTCGAGGGGTACTCTCGATCGGTGCCGTCGAAACGGGGGAGGCTGGCCCGGGTCGGCGTCAAGTCCCGGCTCCGGTCGGTGTTGTTGACTCCCACCAGGATGACCTGGGGCATCAGACCGTTGCTGAACAGGAAATCCAGGGTGCCACGGGTGTGGGTGAAATGGGCCCCACCGTCGGTCATGTAGAGCACGATGAACCGCTCGATGCCACGATCGTATCCTCCGGGGGTGGACACCAGGATGGTTCGATCCTCGCCCAACACATCGGAGTGAATGGTGATCGTTTCGCCGATGGTGATGGGCTCGCCGGCGGCAAGCGTCGCAGTGGCCAGGATGAGCAATGGCAGCAGCCGGTGAATTCGTTTCATCGCACCTCCAAGATATCGTAAAGACGGGCGCCGATGGGCGCCGACGGGCACCTCTGGTTCTCCTGAAATACGAAGAGACTCCGTCGGGGTTGCCAATGCTTGTTCTCACCGGTTGAGTGTTATAAAATCTCAGCGGTTTCAATTTCAAGGCCGATATGGTCGATTCAATTTTGGTACGCGTCTGGTTTCAGTTGTTGGCAATTCGCGGAGGCCGTGGCTACGCGGTGCTCCGTCAACTTGGAAGGAGGAGTCTCATGGAACGTAGGCTTTTTTTGATCTCCGGTGTCTGCTGGATGATGGTGGGCGCGATGATGCTCGCGGTTCCACCTCAGGTCAGCGCCCAATCCCCAGAGATGCAGGAGCTGCTGGCCGACGCCAACGCCGGCGCCGCGATTGTCTTTCCGGGGAGCGCTGCTCGGCAGATCAACTGTCCACCCGGCTTTCAGCCCACTCTGCAGTATTTTGACGATTTTGAGGGAGGAGACGGCGGATGGACGCCCACCCTGGATTGGGAATGGGGAACGATTGTGCCCGGAGTCTACGACAATTGCGATACCGCAGGTGGCGATGAACCGACCGCGGCGTACTCCGGGACCAATGTGTGGGCCACCAATCTCGACGGCTGCTACACCAATGCCGGCGCAGCCCATACCCTGACCCAGACCTTCGACTTCAGCACCTTCACGGCGCCGGTCGAACTCAGCCTCTGGAACTGGCGGCACGTTTTCGGGTCTTTTGACTACGCGGAGATCTTTGTCAACGGGGACCTGGTTTGGAGCGCCACGGACAGCGCGGTCTACGACTGGGCTGAGTTGGCGATCGACGTGTCGGCCTATGCCGGGAATCCAAGTGTCACCATCGAGTTCAGCGTCTACACCACTACCGTGGTCAACCGGGCGGGCTGGTACCTCGATGACGTCACCATCACCAGCTGCGAGCCGGCAGAGGGTCCGAATATCTCCCTCAACAAGACGGTCGGGACGGTGTCGGGAGTGTGCGCGGCGACGGACGCGATCGCGGTGGTGTCCGGCACAACGGTCTACTACTGCTACGAGGTGGAGAACATCGGGACCGTGCCCTTCGAGTTCCACACCCTGGTTGACGACCAATTGGGGACGCTGCTTACCGATTTTCCATGGACCCTGAATCCGACTGACACCTATCAGTACATCGAGTCGGCAGTGATCGCAGGTGCGTCGGTGACCAACAACGCCACCTGGACGGCCAGTGATGCCATGGCCGGATACGCTTTTGACGATGCGGTCAGCTACGGCTGGATCGACATCACCGGAACGGGCACACCGCTCGGCCTTACCGACGACGGCGAGGCCGACGTGACCATGCCCTTCAACTTCACCTTCTATGGGACCACCACCAACCTCGCCTGCATCGGCAACAACGGTGGTCTGCTCCTGGATTCGACGGGCTGCTCGATTAATGCCGGCAACGGAGCGCTTCCGAGCGGCAGCGTGCCCCTGGGCATTCTGCCGTTCTGGGACGACATCGACTCCGACACGGGTGACGTCTACTACGAGACCCTGGGCACCGAGCCCAACCGTATGTTCGTGGTCGAGTGGTTCGACCGGCCGCACTTCAGCAACACCGGTTCGGCCACCTTCGAGGTGGTTCTTTACGAAGGAACCAACGAGATTCTGTTCCAGTATGAGGACCTGGATTTCGGAAGTGCTTCCTATGACTATGGAGCATCGGCCACGGTCGGCCTCAACATGGACGCCACCGCGGCAAACCAATACTCCTACAACACGGCGGTGCTCGACAACGGGATGGCGATTCTCTGGTCGCCGGTCCTCCCCGCTCAGGCCATGGCGAGCGACTCGGCAACCGTGGACCTCATCGACCCGGATATCGCAGTGACGCCGTCCTTCTTGGCGACCGCTCAGCTGTCAAACGAAATCACTGTGGAGCAGTTGACCATCGAAAACCAGGGTGGTTCCGATCTCACCTGGTCGATTGTCGAGGCAGCGCCTTTGGGCAACGCAGTCGCTGGTGGCGGTTTGAACGCCGGACCTTTGGCTGCCGCGGAAGCCCCGCCCGTAACGGACGGTTCTCAGATACCAGTGGCCAACGCGGGTGAGCCGCTGGACTGTGCGGCCTACCAGGACTACCCGGGCAGAGAACCTGCGGGCTACGCCGATCAGTGTCTGGGAGGGGTCGTTCCGAATAGTGGACAGTCGCAGAGCGGCTTCGGACCCACCGACACCGGGTACGCCCTGGACATCGGTTTTGTCTCGGACAACTTCGTGACCTTCACCCTCAACGACTTCCCGGGCCAGACGGTGGTCGGTCAGAACGCCCAGGCCATTTTCGGGATGGACTTCGACAGCACCGGCACCATCCTGTACGGCTTCGACAATGACCTGCTGTCCCTTGGCACCATCGACACCGCCACGGGCGCCTGGACCACCATCGGCCCGAGCAACCCGGCTGCCGGTCACAACCTGACCGGTCTGGCCGTGGACCCGACGAACGACTCGATGTGGGCCAGCAGCACGGACGGCGTCGACTCGATCCTCTACACGGTGAACCCGGCCAACGGGGCCCTGACCCAGGTGGGTTCCATGGGCACCACGTTGATGATCGATATCTCGATCAATTCACTCGGCCAGATGTATGGCCACGACATTGGCACCGATTCCATCTACACCATCGACATGGCCACCGGAGCTGCGACCCTGGTTGGTGCAACTGGATATGACGCCAACTTCGCTCAGGGCATGGACTTCGATAATGATGACGGCACCCTGTACATCTTCCTGTACATCGGTGGCGGTGCCAACGTGTTTGGCACCGTTGACCTGGCAACGGGAGCGGTGACACCTCTCGCCACCGACAACCCGACCGGCGAGTTCGAGGGCGCGGTGGCAGTCAGCGGCGTCTGCTCGAATCCGTCCGATCTGCCGTGGCTCAGCGTTGCCCCGGATATGGGCACCAACGCCCCGGCTACGAATACCGTGGTGGATGTGACCTTCGACTCCACCGGGCTGACCGTCGGGATCTATGAGGCAGTACTCTGCGTCCTCTCCAATGATCCCGATGAGCCGATCGTTCAGGTGCCGGTGACCATGGATGTTCTCATCCCGGTCGAGCTGATGTCCATCGACGTCGAGTAACCCGCACCAACGACCTGCGGCGAGAATCGCAGGCCAAGGCTCTTGACCGCCGCCCTCCGGGGCGGCGGTTTTTTGGATATTTCCCCCGCCGAGGAAGCTTGTTCTCGTCTGTGAGATGTTATAGGCTTGCGGTGATTTCATTCTTCCGGCCGATCGTGGCCGATGACTTTTTTGGTGTTCGCGTCTGGTTGTGGTGATAAGCCGTTGAGGCGGCAAACCGCGGAGGCCGCGGGATCGCGGCGTTCCGTCAATTTCGAAGGAGGAGGGACATATGCGCAGTTTGAGAGTTCTCACCATTCTTGCCGTGGCCGCTTTGGCCGCGGCGCCGTTGTTCGCCCAGAGCTTCGTCGAGGAGTTCGAGGACATCACGACGCTGGCGGGCGATGGCTGGTACACCCAGAACAACAGCACCGGCATCGGGACCACGAACTGGGGGCCCATCGAGCCGCCGATGGACATGCGGGACGGGGGAGATCCGGATTTCCAGGGCAATACCGCCGTGTTCCCGGCCCTCTCGGGTGCGGGGTACATCGCGGACAACTACAACGCCACCACCGGCGCCAGCACCATCAGTGACTGGCTCATGACCCCGGTGGTGACAATCAGTGACGGCGACACTTTTTCCTTTTACACCCGTGGACCGGACTCGTCTAACTTCCCGGACCGGCTCGAGGTTCGGATGAGCCTGGCCGGCACCAGCACCGATTGCGGGACCCTCCCCGAGGATGTCGGTGATTTCACTACTCTGCTGTTGGAGATCAATCCGACCCTGGTTGTTGGCGGTTATCCGAACACCTGGACCCAGTACACCATCGTCGTTTCGGGAGTGGGAGCGCCGACGCAGGGTCGGTTCGCGCTCCGCTACTACGTGACCAACGGTGGGCCGAGCGGATCGGCCTCCGACTACATCGGCGTCGATCTGCTCGAGTACACCGTGGTTGATATTCCGGCTCCGCCGAACGACCTGTGCGCCGATGCGATTCCGATCGACTGCGATTCCGCAGTCGGGGGGACCAACACCGATGCGACCATCGACGATGCTTTTCCGTTCTGTGGCACCGGCATCACGTCTCCCGGTGTCTGGTACAGCATCATGGGCACCGGCGGCGACATCACCGTCGACACCTGCACCGGGACGAGCTTCGACACCAAAATCTCGGTGTACACCGACGGCTGCGATCCGGTGGCCACCACCTGCGTCGACGGTAACGATGATTTCTGCGGTCTGCAGTCCTCGGTGACGTGGACCTCGAGCCCCGGCGTCGAGTACCTGGTGCTGGTCCACAGTTACGGTGGTGCAACCGGAGATTTCATCCTCACCACGACCTGCGCTAGCGCCGGGCCGGCGATTGCCTTGACCAAGACGGTCGGCACGGTGCCGGCGGTGTGTGCGGCGACCGATTCCATCACGGTGGCATCCGGCACGCCGGTGTACTACTGCTATGACGTGGAGAATACCGGCGACGTGACCTTCGAGTTCCACACCCTCGATGACGATCAGTTGGGGCAGATTTTCGTCAACACGCCCTATACGTTGAATCCAGGAGACACCTTCCAGGCGATCGTGGAGACGACGGTCAGCGGGTCTTCGGTGACCAACACCGGCACCTGGACGGCGACTGACTTGGTGCCCGGCTTCGCCTATGACGACACCATTCCGGTGGACTTCGTAGACATCTCGGCCACGGGTACGGCGTTGACGTTGGGCGACGACGACATCCAGCAGGTGCCCATCGGCTTCAGCTTCAACTTCTACGGGGTTGCGTACACGGACTTCTGGGTGAGTTCGAACGGATTCCTGGCCGACAATAGTGCCTCTAACGGGTGCTGCACCGGCGGGACTTTGCCCGATCCGTCGACACCGAACGGCGTGATCGCCGGTTGGTGGGAGGATTTGGATCCGCCGGAGGGCGGAGGCGTCTACTACGAGACCCTGGGTACGGCACCGAACCAGGTGTTCATCGTGCAGTTCAGCGACATCCTGCACTTCCCGGGCAACGATCCGGTGACCCTGCAGTACAAGCTCTTCGAGACCACGGACGTGATCGAGGTCCACTACCTGGCGGCGCCGTCTGACGGCGGTACGCACTCGGCGGGGATCGAGAATCAGGACGGCTCGATCGGCATCCAGTACTACCTGGGGACGGGCGCGCTGACGACGCCGCTGGCGGTGCAGTACGCGTCGTCGGCGATGCAGGAAGCGATGGCGAGCGACACCGCAACGGTGAACATCTCGGATCCGGACATCACGGTGGCCCCGATGAGCCTTCTCAGCGCGCAGCTGCCTGGAGAGGTCAACGTGCTGCCGCTGGACATCGGCAACGTGGGCACCGAGCCCCTGGATTGGAACATCGTCGAAGCGGCGGCGAGGTCGATTCCGGCGAGCGACGGCAGCTTCGTGCGCGGTGTGGATCCGCCATCATTCGCCGCGGCGCCGGTGGGACACAAGCCGACGCCGGGAGCCAGTGGCATTCCGTTCGAGACGCTGCTGCCCGGGACCCTCGCATATGCGACGGAAGAGTCACTCCAGAACCAGGTGTACTTCGACACCGACACGCCCGGAACCCTGGTGAACATCGCTCCGGTGTCGACGGCCGTGTGGGCCGGCGATTTCGTCGGCGGCGATTCGACGGTGACCTACCAGATCAAGGACACCAACCAACTGGTGACGGTGGACACGACCACGGGAGCGGAGACGGTGATCGGGACGCTTGCCACGCCGCCTGGGGGTGAGACCTACACCGGCATGGCCTTCGATCCGTCGACCGGGAACACCTACGCTTCGAGCTGCAACATCACGACGTCGTCACTGTTCCAGATCGACGTAGCGACGGCGACGGCGACTCTGGTTGGGGCGATCACGAACTCGCCGTGCTCGATCGCGATCGCTGCGACCACAGCCGGCGACCTGTACAGCTACGACCTGGTCAACGACGTGCTGCTGTCGGTCGACAAGGCGACGGGCGCGGGGACGACGATCGGGTCGATCGGGTTTGATGCCAACTTCGGTCAGGGCATGGACTACGACCCGACCACCGGGACCATGTACATGGCGGCGTTCAACAACGGCACCTTCCTGGCCGAGCTCCGCACCGTGGATCTCGCCACCGGAAACACGGCCCTGGTGGGCACACTGGGCGCGGGGGCCGGGGAGCAGCTCGGCTGGATTGGATTCCCGGACTCGCTGTGCTTCGACCCGTCCGACGTGCCGTGGCTGAGCGTGGCGCCGGACAACGGCACGATCGCGCCGGCGGGTAGCACGCAGGTAGATGTGACCTTCGACTCCACGGGGTTGAGCACCGGCATCTACGAGGCGGTCGTGTGCGTGTTCAGCAACGATCCGGACGAGCCGGTGGTGCCTGTGCCGGCGACGCTGGAGGTGCTGATCCCGGTCGAGCTCATGTCGATCGACATCGAATAACCGTACCGACGACGCGCGATCAGATCGCGTGTCCCAAGGTGCTTATCACCGCCGCCCTCCGGGGCGGCGGTATTTTTTAACCTGCCCACGACGATTCAGCCGGATTTTCGATTCCGGCTGGCTCGCCACAGAGCCTCATCGGCCGGCGAGGGGCCCTGGTGTGTCCCGAGGTTGCCAGGTCGCCTCGAAGAGAACACTTGATAACCGTCGGAATCGCAGGGTACAATCTCCGCGTCTAGCGCATCGAACAACCAAAGGAGGGGAGGTTCAGACCGCCGATCGCGTTTTTATTCAATTCTGACGAGGACGTCATCGAATCCGGAAGAGATTAAAGCGAGGGGAGGAACGAAATGGTTGGTGCGAAAATATCGAAGAACTGGCTGCCAGTGGCTTTTGTGGCCGTGGCGCTGGCCGTCATGGGCCCCGCGTGGGGCGTGGCGGCCGACGATCCCGAAACCCAGCTCGAGCAGTCCCTGGCACTCGCCGCCGAGCAGGAGGGCCCATCCACGAACGTCGCGACGCCGCACATCTTTGGCGCCCCGGTGGACTACCCGCTGTTCATCGGGGTGGACGACCCTGCCGTCACGCAGCAGCTGGGAGACACCGCGGGCAACTGGGTCGATGCCTTTGTGGGAGCCCAGGTCTGGGGATCGGCCTACGATCCGGACAACGACAAAATCTACTTCAACGACGGCAGCACCCTCTATGAGTGGCCCATCGGCGGGGCTATCAACATGCTTGGCACGATCACGGATCCCGCAGGAGCTACGTTATCGATGGTGGGTCTGGCGTTCTATGGCGGCACGCTGTACAGCGTCAGGAACGTCGCCAATGAGGCCGTGTATGTCATCGACACCACCACACTGGTCGCTACGGTGTTCATCGACTACGCTGACGCCGACTACGATTTCGGCGGCTTTGCGGCCGATCCGAACACCGGTAACGTTCTACGGTACCAGTGATGACTCGACGCCGGGGCGAGGCCTGTACCAGATCAACCTGGATGGAACCGCGACGTTGATTGCCGACTATCCCGACGCTCAGACCGACATTGACGGGCTGGCGGTGGGCGACAACGGCGTTGCCTACCTGGTGATCGACCAGCCGGGCTTCATCTATCCTTACGACCTGGTGGGAGGGGCCTACCTGCCCTTCTTCGACAATCCTTGGACCACCTCGGAGATTTTCTGCGGCGGCGCCTGGATCACCGGGTCCGTTGCCGGCCCGGCGATCTCGCTGACCAAGACGGTGGGCACCACGCCGGCTGTGTGCGCGCCCACCGACACCATCACCGTGGGATTTGGCACCGAGGTCACCTACTGCTACACCGTGGAGAACATCGGCGACACGACCTTCGAGTTCCACGATCTCGAGGACGATCAGCTGGGGACGCTGCTCACCGACTTCCCGTACACGCTGGCGCCGGGCGGTACAACGGAGGTCTTCGCGACCGCCACGATCACGGCTCCGGTGACCAACACCGCCACCTGGACCGCCGCGGACGCCCTGCCTGGGTATGCCTTCGATGATACGGTGCCGTTCCAGTTCATCGATATCTCGGCAACGGGCACCGCGCTCGGTCTCTTGGACGACGGCGAGGCCGACATCACCATGCCCTTCGACTTCACTTTCTATGGAATGACGTCGGATCAGGTGTGCGTCGGCAACAACGGCGCCATGATATTCGGTTCGACCGGATGTTCGGTGTCCTTCTCCAATGGGGCCCTTCCCAGCAGCAGCGTGCCGATGGGGATTCTGCCGTTCTGGGACGACATGGATGACGAAACGGGCGATGTCTATTACGAGACAGTGGGCACCGCGCCGAATCGCCAGTTCATCGTCGAGTGGTTCGATCGGCCGCACTTCAACGGTGTCGGCACGGCGACCTTCGAGGTCATTCTGTTCGAGGGGAGCAACGAGATCCTGTTCCAGTACCAGGACGTGGACTTCGGTGACGCGACCTTTGATCTTGGTGCTTCGGCAACGGTCGGTCTGAACTTGGACGCGGCCACGGCGAACCAGTACTCCTACAACTCGCCGGTGCTCGACAACGGTATGGCGATCCTGTGGACGTCGTCGACTCCAGTCGAGGCGACGGATCAGGCCTCGGCAACCGTCAACCTCGAAGATCCGGACATCGACGTCACTCCGACGAGCCTGGCGAGCAGCCTGCTGGTGGGCACGATGGAGACGCAGCAGCTGACCATCGCCAACGTCGGCTCGGCGACCCTCGACTGGAACCTCGAGGAAGCTCTGCCGAGCTTGGCACGGTTCCCACAGATGCCGAACGTGGCCGGATTGGGGGATGACACGGTGGCCGAGGAGCGATCCGGCGCCGCCGTCCCACCCATGGATCCGGATGCGACCGGTTCTCCGGCGGGGTGGGCGCAGCCGCAGGTGGTGCTGTACGACAACGGTCCATTGATCACCCACCCAGGCGGGGGTGCGGGCGGTGCCGACGCGAGCGCTCTGCAGACCGTGTTGGGCCTGGGCAGCTACGGCTTCGGCCACCAGGTGTCGGCCGGAAATCGGATCGCGGACGACTTCACGATCGCCGACGCATCGGGCTGGACGATCGAGACGATCACGTTCTTCGCCTACCAGACGGGGTCACCCACGACCTCGACGATAACGGCCGTCAACCTGCAGATCTGGGACGGCCCGCCCGACGGCGGCGGCACGGTCATTTGGGGTGACTCCACCACCAACGTGATGACGGACACGACGTGGTCGAACATCTATCGGGTGCTGGACACGGCCCTGACCGACACCGCGCGACCGATCATGGCGAGCACGGTGGCGGTGAACACCTTCCTGCCTGCCGGGCACCTACTGGCTGGACTGGCAGGCCGACGGAACGCTGGCGTCCGGTCCGTGGGCACCGGCGGTGAGCATCCTCGGGCAGACCACCACCGGGAACGGAATCCAGTTCACCGGCGCCTGGGCGCCGGCGCATCGACGGCGTCGACCAGCAAGGCTTCCCATTCATCATCGAGGGGACGTCGTCGAACTGCTACAGCCCGTCCGACATTCCGTGGCTCAGCGCGAACCCGACAGTGGGAACGATACCCGCGGCCGGGAGCAGCGACGTGGACGTCACATTCGATGCCACCGGCGTCCCGATCGGAACCTACGACGCCCTCCTGTGCGTTTTCAGCAACGATCCCGACGAGCCGCTCGTCGAGGTTCCGGTGCAGATGGAGGTGGTCATCCCGGTGGAGCTCATGTCGATCGACATCGAATAACCGTACCGACGACGCGCGATCAGATCGCGTGTCCCAAGGTGCTTAACACCGCCGCCCTCCGGGGCGGCGGTTTTTTGGATATTCCCCCCGCCGAGGAAGCTTGTTCTCATCTGTGAGATGCTATAGGCTTGCGATGATTTCATTTTTCCGGCCGATTGTGGTCGATTACTTTTTTGGTGTTCGCGTCCGGTTGTGATCATCAGCCGCTGAGGCGGCAAACCGCGGAAGCCGCGGGATTGCGGCGTTCCGTTGATTTAGAAGGAGGAGTTACATGGAACGCAGAATGTCGTTGATCTCTGGTGTGTGCTGCGCGCTGGTATGCGCCTTGATGCTGCCGGCCGCCGCGATGGCGCAGGGCGAGGAAATTGGCGGCGCCAGCGTCGTGAACCTGGTGCCGGATCCCATTCCGGCTGGCCCCCAGACCCTGTGTTTTACGGTAAACGTCCAATCGCCGGACTTCGAGTACATGGACCGGTTCGACATCGATCTTCCCGACGGCTGGACTGTGGACGCGGTGGCGCCCGACAGTGTGCCGGCGGGCAATGGCTGCCCTTCTGCGTTGCCGCCGGTGTCGGGTGTCGAGGCCGGCAACGTTGTCTACTGGCAGAGCGCTGGCTACCCAACGACCTGTGGCGCTTGGGCCGGCGGATTCACACCTGGCACCGACTATGATTTCTGCGTCGACGTGACGGTGGATGGAGGGGGCGCCCCCTGGATGTTCCCGTGGAATATCTTCGGTGACGGCTACGGCGGAGAGCCCCACTCTGCAGCCGGCAGTTACGGGCCGGTGGCCTTCGAAGGCGGTGCACCGCCGAACGATCTGTGCGCCGACGCAACTGAGATCATCTGCGACCTTCCGTCAATCGATGGAACGACGATTGACGCCACCGTCGACGATTTTCCGTTCTGCGATACGAGCAACACCGCGCCGGGAGTCTGGTACAGCATCATCGGTACCGGTGACGAAATAACCGTCGATACCTGTACCGGGACGAGCTACGACACCAAGATCTCGGTGTACACCGACGGTTGCGATCCGGTGAACACGACCTGCGTCGGCGGCAACGACGACTTCTGCGGCCTGCAGTCCTCGGTGACCTGGATTTCGAGCCCGGGCGTCGAGTATCTGATCCTCGTTCACGGCTACAGCAGCGGTACCGGAGACTTCACCCTCTCCATCAACTGTGAAAGCCCCGATCCGGCGATTGCACTGACCAAGACCGTGGGAACCGTTCCGGCGGTGTGTGCAGCCACCGACAACATCACGGTGGCATCCGGCACGCCGGTGTACTACTGCTACGAGGTGGAGAACACGGGAGGCGTGACCTTCGAGTATCACACCCTGGATGACGACATCCTTGGACAGGTCTTCGTCAACGTACCGGTGACCTTGAACCCCGGTGACACCTATCAGGCAATCGTGGAGACGACGGTGAGCGGGGCGTCGGTGACCAACACCGGCACCTGGACGGCGGCCGACAGTGTGGGCGGATTCACCGTGGACGACACCATTCCGGTGGACTTCGTGGATATCTCGACGACCGGGACGTCGGTCTCGCTGGGCGACGACGACACGATGCTGCTCCCGTTCGGCTTCAGCTTCGAGTATTACGGAGTGACATACACGGATATCGAGATTGCGTCCAACGGATTCTTGTCGGTGAACGCGGCCGGTGACAACGGATGCTGCACCGGAGATCCGCTGCCCGATCCGGGGACACCGAACGGGGTGATTGCCGGCTGGTGGGAGGACCTCAATCCGACCGATGGTGGGACGGTCCACTATGAGACTATCGGCACGTCGCCCAACCAGATCTTCATCGTGCAGTTCACCAACGTACCGCATTTCGCGAGCCCAGCTGCGGTGACCATGCAGTACAAGCTCTTCGAGGGTACGGATGTGATCGAAGTGCATTACGTGTTGGCGGAGTCGGACGGCGGCACCCACTCTGTGGGTATCGAGAACCAGGACGGCACGATCGGCATCCAGTACTTCCTGGGGACGACCGATCTGCCGACGCCGCTGGCGATCCAGTACGCGCCGTCGGTGACGCAGGAGGCGATGGCCAGCGATACCGCGACGGTGAACATTTCGGATCCGGACATCACGGTTAACCCGATGAGCCTTCTCAGCGCGCAGCTGCCCGGAGAGGTCAACGTGCTGCCGATGGACATCGGCAACGTGGGCACCGAGAACCTCGACTGGAGCATTCTGGAGGCAGCTGCGAGGTCGATTCCGGCGAGTGACGGCAGCTTCGTGCGCGGTGCCAACCCGCCCTCGTTCGGCCAAGCGCCGATTGGACGCAAGCCGACTCCTGGAGTACCGGGCGAGCCGTTGTCGGCGCTGCTGCCGGGGACCTTTGCATTCGCGACGGAGTCATCGTTGGTGAACCACGTGACCGTTGACACGGATACACCGGAGATCCTGGTCAACATCGCCCCGGCCACCGGGTCCTTCTGGGCCGGTGATTTTGTGGGCGGCGACGCGTCGATGACGTACCAGATCAAGGACACCAACGACCTGGTGACGATCAACGCCGCGACCGGAGCGGAGACGGTGATCGGGACCCTGGCGGCGCCGCCGGGGGCTGAGACCTACACGGGCATGACCTTTGATCCGTCGACGGGGAACACCTACGCGACCAGCTGCGACGTCACGACGTCGACGCTGCTCCAGATCGACGTGGCGACGGCGACGGCGACGGTGGTGGGTCCGATCACCGGTTCGCCATGCTCGATCGCGGTGGCGGTGGACGGCGCCGGGAACATGTTCACCTACGATCTGGTGAACGATGTTCTGATGTCCGTGGACAAGGCGACGGGCGCAGCGACGACCATCGGATCGATCGGTTTCGACGCCAACTTCGGTCAGGGCATGGACTACGACTCGGCCACCGGGACGATGTACATGTCGGCGTTCAACAACGGGACGTTCCAAGCGGAGCTTCGGATCGTGGATCTGGCGACCGGGAACACCTCTCTGGTTGGGGTGCTCGGAGCGACGGATCCGGGAGGAACGGTGCAGCTGGGCTGGATCGGCTTCCTGGACTCGCCGTGCACGAGCCCGAGTGACGTGGCGTGGCTGAGTGTGGCGCCGGACAACGGCACGATCGCGCCGGCGGGAACCACGCCTGTGGATGTGACCTTCGATTCCACGGGAATGACCGTGGGCATCTACGACGCGGTGCTCTGTGTGTTCAGCAACGATCCGGACGAGCCGGTGGTGCCGGTGCCGGCGACGCTGGAGGTGCTGATCCCGGTCGAGCTCATGTCCATCGACATCGAATAACCGTACCGACGACGCGCGATCAGATCGCGTGTCCCAAGGTGCTTATCACCGCCGCCCTCCGGGGCGGCGGTTTTTTTGCCTTTCGAGACCACCTCGGCGACCCAGCCGGTTTTTGATTTTCGATTCGAGAAATCAGCGGTCGAGCAGCTCCAGGTCGGTGGGTTCGGGCAGCAGCACACCTTCCTGCCACACCGAGGGATCGTCCGAGAGCTGGAACCCGCATTGGGGACAGCGGGCGTTGGTGGCCGGATCCTCCGAGCCATCGTGCCACTCGGTGAACCACTCGCCGCACTTCGGGCAGACGATTTCGACCAGTTCCGCCGTGATGGTCATAAGCACCTCCCGTCGGTCGGTCTGTTGTCGGAGTCTCTCCTCCCAATATAGGTCGCGAATCGCCTCAACGCACGCTCCGGGCAGCGGGTTGTCAAGCTTCGACATGAAGACGCCACAATTTCGCCCCCTTGATGACGGCCTTCCCCGTGCGCAGATCATGTTTGGCGAGGGCCTGTCCGAGGATTTCGGAGCCCTCTTGATCAGCAAGGGATATGCGCGGGTGGATGAGAGACAACCTCCCGGAGGAGCTCGAACACTACCGGGAGTTGGAGGCTAAAGCCCGAGCGGCTCGCGTTGGACATCTGGGCGTCTCACGGGCAGGTAGGCAGAATTCGGAATTCGGAATTCGGAATTCGGAAAACCGACCCCCACACACACCTTCCACACCTGGTTTTGGGACCTTTGACTTTAGACTTTAGACTTTAGACTTTTGACTCCACTACGGGACGGTTGCCGACCACGCCGAGGTGTCGCCTCCCTCGAAGCCATCGCTGAAGAGGAGGCCGTACTCGAATGCGCCGAGATCTCGAGCGCCGTCGTTGGGACGGGGGAAACCGAGCTGATGTGGGCGGTACTGCCAAAGCGGTAGGTGGTCTGGGTCGGTGTCCGGGTGGAGGGTCCCGCCTGCGTCGATCAGGGGGCTGCCCTGGGCGGGAGAGAAATCCTGTGCCGCGAGATCGGTGAACCCCGGGTCGGTTCCCACGGTGTTGGTGCCGTGGTCGATCAAGGTGCCGTCGAAGCTGCTGTGGCTCGTCACCCACCCGGTGGGCAGCCAGTTGTCGAGCAGATCCATGACTCCGGACGTGTTGAGCAGGGCGAGGTGAGAGCCGGAAACCGTCGTGAAGACCACGTTGTCCCGCACGTCGGCGTGCTCGTCGTTGGTGGAAAGCCGCATCAGGGTCGTGTTGCCGGAGCGGGTGGAAATCACGGTGTTGTGGAAGAAGTGCAGGGTCCCCTTGCGGTAGTCCGAGAGGGTCCCGGAGTCGCCACCGTAGTGGACGATCTGGCTGTTGCCCTCGCCGTCCGACTCGATCAGCACGTTGCCGTAGACGAAGGTCGTGTGGTAGTCGGGGTGATTGACCAGCACGGCGCTGTCCTCGGCGTCCACCAGATCGAGCTGGCGATTGCCGTCCTCGATCCAGTTGTAGCGCACCACCAGACCTGCGGACCGGTCCTTGAGATTGTTGCCGCCGCAGTTGTCTCTCAGCCGACCCATGCGGTTGAACTGGTAGGTCAAGTGGATGGCGGCTGTGTAGGTGTTGTGCTGGTAGTAGCTGTTTTCTATACCGTTGTCGTGGATGTGGTTGCTCTCGACGAGGATGTTCTGGGTTGCACCGTCGTAGGCACCAATGAATAGACCGTTGCCAGAGTCGTGCAGCACACAGTTGCGGATAACGAGGTGCTCGGCCTTCTCCACGTACATCGAGGCGGCGTTGGAGGCGTAGGTCTCGACCCCGCCGGAGTGGTTGGTAAAGGTAAAAGGGGGGCGCCCTGAACGGATCTCCAGGTTTTCGATCACGATGTGGGCCGGAAGAGTGTCGGGCGGCACACTGGCGCCCCCGATCTTCACCACCCCGCGCACCTCGTTCCAGTAGCTCAGGGCGAGCCGGGTGGTGGCGTTGCGGCCGTCGATCACCGGCAGCTCGCCGCCGGGACCGGGAATGCCCGACACGACGATGGGATTTTCGGGCGTACCTCTCCGGCAGATGACCCACTTTTCCCGGTACGGCCCGGCGCGCCAGTGAATCAGCACCCGGTCTCCCGGCGCGAGGCTCTCCCACGGGACGTCGCCAATGTTTGCGAGCATGCCCGGCTCCGACCCCACGTCGTAGTCGGTGGCAGCTCCGGGAATCGCGATTCCGCAGAACAGGGCGCCAACTGAGATCCCGGTCAGCAGCTTGCGAAGAGGTGTCATTCCTTTCGTCCCACCCTTCAAACTACCGTGCCTCCCGAATGGGCGAGGGTGACCGATGTCACCGCTGCGAAAACCGGCGCAGAACCGAGTGATTCCTGTTGCAGAACCAACGGGTCCAACTTCCCGTTGAACCGTACGAAGGATCCGAAAAGACCGGTGGCGAAATATTGGAAAGCGACGGGAGAACCCTCATGGCGAAGAACGTCGGTGAAATATGTGGGCTCGTTCTGTGCTGGGTCGTGGCGGCGGTCGTCGGCGTCTCTGCCGGTGAGCGCGAACCGGAACGGGAGAGGTTGGAGTCTTTGTGCCGGCAGGCTCAGCCGGCGGTGGCCGAGATCTCCGGCTTTCCTGCGGGTGAACCGGTTCCGGTGGAGGTGAGGTCCAGGGCCGAGATTCGGCAATACCTGGAGAGCATGCTCGACGTCGAGTATCCGAATCGGGAGCTGGACCGGCGAAGCCGCTGTTTCGGTGAAATTGGATTGCTGCCCCGGAATTGCGATCTTGCCCGTGGCCTCATCGAGTTCCTGGACGAACAGGCGGGCGGGTTCATGACCCCCACTCCAAGGTCTTTTTGTCGATCGGGGACATTCCGGAATCGCTCCGCGCCGATCCCTACCAGCGGCTGATCGCGGGTCACGAGCTGGTCCACGCCCTGCAGGACCGAGAGCACGACCTGATCGCGCGAGGTTTGGAGATTATCGGGGACCTGGATTCGGGCTACGCCTTCGTGGCTGTGATGGAGGGGACGGCCATGGTGGCCGGCATGGCCTATATGCAGGGGGTGCCGCTCGACCAACTCGGCGATCTCGGGCCCATGCTGCGGGCCGGCTACGAGGAGAACAACGCCGGCATGGAGGTCTTCTCCAGGGCGCCCGTCTACCTCCAAGAACGGTTGATAGGACCGTATGTGGACGGGGCGACCCTGGTCCATGCCTACCTGAGAAGTCGCCCGGAATCGACCATGGCGACGCTGTTCGAGGAGCTTCCAGCGTCGGCCGAACAGGCGCTCCACTTCGAAAAGTATGAGGAGAATGACCTTCCCGCCGCCATCGATCTTTCCGGAGTCGAGGAGCTGCGGCCTCAGGTTTGGAAACCGCTGTACGCCAACAGCCTCGGCGAGTTCGAGGTCCGGACTCTCTGCAAAAATCAACCGTCGGTGAGTGCGGATGCGGCCTCGATTGCTGCGGGATGGGACGGATTCCGCGTATCGTCCTGGGAGACCGGGGTCGGGCCCGGCATTGGCAGTTGTGGGGGCCTCCGCGTGGGACAGTGGGGAGGATGCACGGGAGTTCGACGCCGCGTTGAAGATCATTCTGCAACAGCTCCACGCCGAGGACGAACACGAGGTCCGCCGATTTGGAGATCGAGTGGTCTTCGTCACGGGCGTCCAAGATGTGGCGCTCCGGCGAGCCATGCTCGACCGGCTGGTTGCCTCGGTGGAACCTGGGAGTGAGCCTCACGTATCTTCTCCGCAATGAGAAGCGGCCCGCAAGAACGAAATGGGGGAAGGAGACCGGGGATGAGATCACGGTGGTTGGGTTGGTGTCTGTCGCTTGCCGTCGGGTTCTGTTTCCCCTGTGGCGCTCAGGACTTCGACAAGATCGAGCTTTCCACCTTGAAGCTCAGCGACAACGTGGCCGTTGTGGGGGGCGGGGGAGGCAACATCGGAGTGCTGACCGGACCGGACGGGGTGCTGCTCATCGATACCCAGTTTGGTGAACTCGAGGGCAAGATCAGGGCCGCGTTGGGTGAGTTGAGCGATGGGCCGGTGCGCTTCGTGATCAACACCCACTGGCATTTCGACCACGTGGGATGCAACGGGTGTTTTGCGGGCGATGGAGCCATCATCATCGGTCCTGAGGGCACGCGAGAGCTGATGGCGTCCGAGCAGGAGTTTCCCCTGCTGGGGGCCCGGTCACCGGGGTTCCCCGAAGAAGCCCTGCCGAAGGTCGAGGTGGGGGAGAGCTTGGCCCTGCACGTCAACAACGAGCTTCTCGAGTTGATTCACATCGAGGGTGCCCACTCCGGCCATGACCTGGTGGTGCTCCTGCGAGATTCGAACGTGATGCACGCCGGTGACCTGTACTGGTCCCAGGGTTACCCGTATATCGGCTCTCCCCATGGCGGATCCATCGACGGGATGATTTCGGCCGCGGATCACATGCTCGAGCTGTCCGACGCCGACACCAGGATCATCCCAGGACATGGTCCGGTGACGGGCCGAGATGGGCTCCAGGAATATCGCGATCTACTGGCCGCGGTCAGGGAGGTGGTTGCCGGACAGATCGCCGAAGGTCGCACGGTGGATGAGATCGTCGCCTCGAAGCCGACGGCAGAAACCGACGACGTGCGCCGGATGGGCATGCCGCCCGACCTCTTCGTCCGCATCGTCCATCGAGACCTTCAAACCGCCAAGGACTGACCGCGGTTCGCTCAGCGACACCGGCGCGCTGCGAGTAGGGTGGTGAAATGAAGGAAAACTCAGTACCCTCCGCGCGGGACGCGCGGAGGGTACTGAGCCACTGGCGAAATTCGTTCTTTTCGCACCAACGCCGCCGGCTACTCGAAGGAGATCAGCTCCACATCGAAGACCAGCATGCCCTGAGGAGCACCGGACGCCCCCTTGTACGCCAGGTCTTCCGGAATCCAGAACCGGCGCTTCTCACCCGTCACCATGAGCTGCAGACCCTCGGTCCAGCCGGCAATCACTCGGTTGAGAGGGAAGCTGGTCGGCTGGCCGCGAACCACCGAGGAGTCGAACATCTTGCCGTCGGTGGTCCATCCCGAGTAGTGCACCGTCACCTTGGAGGTCTTCTTCGGGTGGTCACTGCCACTGCCCGGCTCGAGGACCTTCGAGGCGAGTCCGCTCTTGGTGACCTCGGCGTCCTTGGGAGGTGCAGCCACGTCCGCGGGGGTCGGCGGGGGGGGCGGCGGTTCGGGCTGGTTTGAAATGGCCATCAGTTCCACGTCGAAGACCAGCATGCCGGCGGGTCGGCCGGGCATGTTGTTATACGCCAGCTCCACCGGGATCCAGAAGCGGCGCCGCTCACCCTCCACCATCAGCTGAACGCCTTCAGTCCAGCCGGGAATCACACGGTTGAGCGGGAAGGTCGCGGGCTGGCCGCGTTTCAGAGAGGAATCGAACATCTTGCCGTCGGTGGTCCAACCCGAGTAGTGGACGGTGACGGAGTCCCAGGCGTCGGGATGCTCGGTGCCGGAACCCTTGGCCAGAACTTTCGAGCACAGGCCGCTTTCGGTGCACGCTGCGTCCTCGGGGGGCGCGGCGACGTCGGGCGGTGTGGGAACATCTTGGGCGCTGCTGACCATGGCCAGCGCGACGGCGAATACGGCGGTGAGAATAATAATTTTCATCCCGGTACCCTAGCGGAGAACCGCAACCGAAGCAATTGTTGCTCCGATTCGCTGCGCGAATCGGAGTCATTTTTTCTCTGGTCTTCCGCTCATGACGGCTGTGATTCGCCTGGCGGTGGTTGGTCCGATTCCCGGGACCGCTGCGATCTCCTTGTTGGTCGCGGCGGCGATCATGGCCGGGCTTTTGAACGCGGCAAGCAGCGCCTCAGACCTGAGTGGGCCGACCTTGGGGATCGATTGGAGCATCAGCAGCTGGGTGCGGCGGATCGAGTGGGTCTTGTGGCCGTACCGGCGCGGGGGTTCGGAGAACCGGCGCCGGAGCTGTTCTGCGGCCAACAACATCAGAGAGGCCGTCTCCTCGGGCGATCGAGACAGCAGGACCGGGATTCCAAAAACGAGGGTCAATGAAACGAGCGTACCGTGCAGACCGGCCCTCGAAAGCCCACCGGTGTGTCCGCCATGGTGGCGGCCCTCGATGACGAGGCAGACCTTTTCGGATGAGGGGTTTGCGAGGGTTCGAGCTTGGTGAAAGAGCCGACCGTTCATCACCGACAGCGCGAGGTCACGGATCGTCTTTCGTTCTACGACGAGCCGATTGTCGATGTGATAATCACCAACGGTCAGACGCCCGATCGTGACCCCCGCACCGTGGCTTTTCAGGGCGTTGACGATACGGGGTTCGCGCTCGCGGTGGTCCACCAGAACGCTTGGAGTTTCTGATTGATGGGGTGTATTGCGCTGCTGCATGGCGTACCTCCAACAGCAGCGTGGCGGGACGTCTCGAGAGTACCAAAACCTGATGATCTTGGCCGAAAATCGTTGCCGGGTGTCTGGGCGTTCCAGTCGATCTCACTCGGGGATTGACGGAAATCGCCGGACGCCCCTGCCACGGCCCGCACCACGTAGCGCAACGCTCCCCCCGGTCGATCCCCGTCGAGCGGGTAGCAGGTCAACAGAGTGAGGGTTGGATCGCTGGTCGGTGCAAGTACCCGTGTCTCCCGTTCGTGAATCACCTCTGCGTGCTGGACGACGTATCGCCGGCGTCTTTGGCCCCTGGATTCGAGCCAGACTTCGTCGCCCGCTCTGAGTCGTCCGAGAAATCGGAAGACGGTGTCCCGGTGGCCGGCGATGACCACGTTGCCCAGCCCCCCCGGCCGGCCGGTGCCGTCGACGTGACCGGGCCCGAAGGCCAGGGCCGCGCCCTCAGCTCCGGCGAGGACGATCTCGTCGACGCCGAGATTTGGAACCTCCAAACGTGCGACCGGCCAAGTGTTGGCCCAGGGCCAGGGCTTCACCGGATCGGACCCGGTCTTCGCCCACGCCCGACGGAGAAGGTGTTGGGCGAGTGTTGCCTTCGCCGGCAGGTAGACGCCGAGCATCAGGCTGACGGTGCCGCCGGCTACCAGCGCGGCGGCGAGAGGGGAGAGCAGTTTCACGCCTGCCACCTCTCCTTGAGGGTCAGCACCGCGGCGCCTATCACGATCAACAGGAGGCCGGCCTTGCGCAGCAGCCGAGCCGGCGTCGCTGCGCGCGCCAGGACCGTGCCCGGGGAGGCCACGTGAAGTGCGGTGAGCGAGGTGGGGATCGTCTCGCGAAGGCTGACCTCGATTATTTGTCGTCTGAGCTCGGGATCGCGGGAGCGTCGGTAGTCGGCGATCCAGTCATCGAGACGCCCCCGGTAGAAGCCCCGCCGCACCGCATAGCCGGCACGGCTCGAACCGTCGAGAGGCTCTACCTCAACGTGCCGCGAGATGGGGCGACCATCGATCACGATCTCGAGCAGCAGCGGGTCTGTGGAACGGCTCTCGAAGAACAGACGGAGCCTGGGCGAGCTCCACCCGAGCTTCGCCGCCGTGGACCCGGACGACCACCGACTGGGAGACCAGAGGGAGCTGGCGCGCCTCGGTGAAAAGGCCCGCAGCCCTGTCGTCCTGCGCGGTGAGCGGCGCCGCCATGAGCAGTGCGATGGCAACAGACACGGCTGTGGTTTTCATGTCAGTCACCCCCCAGGACGACATCGATCGGAGTGGTGGTCGGCGGGCACTCGGACAGGGCAAAGGCATCACGGCCGCCGGGGCCATCGGACAGGACGAGTTCGACCCGCAGTTTGTCTGAGCCCAGCCAGACCCGCGGCGGGCGGGTCAGAGCGTGTCCCGGCGGTAAACGGATCTCCAGGGTGCAGGGGTCGAGACCGTCGCCGTCGTGGCTCTGGCCGACGCCGCCGGGTCCGGCGTGACGGACCATGATGCCTGCGGAATCGGCCTCCCCGTGGGCGAGCCAGGACGTGGTCAGTTCGTGGCCGCCGCCGGCTTCGCTGGCCGCCGTCACCGAGCGTCCAAGAGCCTCGGTCAGGGCACCGGGGCGGGCGGCTTCGACCCTGCCGATGTGCCGGTAGAAGCCCTCGGTGGTGTATGAGATCGATTGGAAGAAGTCGACGCCCTGGGGCGGCAGCGATCGGCAACCGATGGCGTTGATCACGATTTGGGCTCTGCGCGCTTCGGTGATCAGCTCGGCCGGGGTCGGTTCGTCTGAGTAATCCAGGTGGGGCGGCGCGTCGCCGATCAGGAAGATCGGTCATGACTGACTCGCCCCGTCGGTTTTGACGGCTGCGTTGCGATAGGATTCCTCTATGGAAGATGCGGCTGGCCGCGATCGACAGGAGGGCGTCACGGAGGAACGGCTCCATGGCGCGCGGCGGGCGCTGGAATCGCTCGCCGATGCCATCGATCAACTCGAGGTCAACCTCCCAAACCGGGACGAGATCTCAACCGCCGCCGACCGAGGCTATTTCAGACCGGTGGAGGAGGAAGTTCTGCTGGACTGGTTCGCGCGGTTCCTGACCGTTCGGGCAGGCCTTTGGGAGGTGCTCGGGGACATGTCCCAGAGCGTGGGTGGCGGCGTGCGGCGAATCCGGCACCTCTGGGAGTGGCGTTGCTTCGTGATCGGCTACTCGGCGGCGTGTCTGATCGTCCGAATGGACCGGCTCGTGTTGGATATGGTTGCCGACCACACCGTCACTCAACGCAAGCTCAACGAAGGTTCGGCGTTACACCGCATCCCGCGCAAACAGTACACCGCCATATTCGAGTCGTTCACCGACGCTCGCAAGGCGAGCCGGTTGGAATCTGCGATGCGGTTCGCGCGGCGCCAGCGCCGGCGGCTCCTCGGCATGGCGAGCGACCCCGTGGTGGGCGGGCTGGTTCAATCCCTCGCCGTGAGGGAGCGGGTGCTGGATCCGAGCCGGGGGCACTACCTCCGACGCGTGCTGGAATACATCGATCACTCGATCCGGCGGCGCGGCGCCTCGACGGGCCAGCAGTCCCTCTTTGCGGCCCTCGAAGCCTCGGGTCGGGTGGTCTCGGAGCTGCGGGACCGGTGGACGCCTTGCCGGGTTGATGACAGCATTCGAGGTCGGATCGCCCAATTGTTGCGTCCCGGCGACGTGCTGGTCACCCGCCACGAGCGAGCGGTCACGAATCTGTTCCTCCCTGGCTACTGGCCCCACGCCGCGCTCTACGTGGGCTCCGAGGAGGATCGCAGTCGATTAGGGGTGGAGATCGATGGTGAGAGGGCGGCTCGGTGGCGCGGCGACCGTCGAGTCCTGGAGGCTCTCAAGGACGGTGTGCTGTTTCGGCCGCTGGAGGAAACCCTGGCTGTCGATGCGGTTGCAGTGATTCGTCCGCAACTGCGGGGAGCTGAACTGGCGGGCGGCCTGGCCAGGGCCGTCATGCACGAGGGAAAGCTCTACAACTTCGATTTCGACTTCTTCCGCTCGGACCGGCTGGTGTGCACCGAGGTTGTGTACCGCGCCTTCGACGGTCTGGGTCCCATCAGTATTCCCCTCCAGGAACGCACCGGCCGGCCGACGCTGTCGGCAGAGGACCTGCTCGAGCTTGCTGTCGACGGCCGCGGCTTTGATCCGGTGGCGGTTTTCGGGCCGCCAGAGTGCGGCGAGCGTCTGGTGGAAGGATCCGAGGCGACCGACGTCATTCGCTGCAGTCTCAGCCACTGAGAACCTGTCCCGGGATTGGGTTGGGTCTCGTTGACATCACAGGCCGAGGACCCTAGAGTGATTGAGCGGATTCGCACAATTTTGGGGGTACCATGACCCGACGAAACGCCGGCTCAGTTCGTTCCCAGGGATTTGGCGCGCTCTGGATGTTGGGGGCGATCGCCGCCGGCGCCTTACTGGTCACTGCCGGCGTGAGCCCGCCAGGACCCGTGGCGGCGCCGGGCTCCGCCGCCCCGCCATTCGGTGAAGGCAGGGTCCTGTCCGTCGGATCGCCGCTGTTCCTGGCCGCCGCGGCGCACGTGAGCGGTGCCGCGAATACGGACTGGCGCACCGATCTCGAGGTGTACAACTTCGGGGCGGTCCAGGCCCAATACGAGATGGGTCTGCTTCCCCGCGACGCTGACAACACATTTCCGGCTACAGTTCAATTCAGTCTTATGCCGGGTCGCTCGATCCGATACAGCGACGTGCTGTTCTCGGTATTCGGATTCACCGGCGCCGCGTCACTGCGGATCGAGGCCTCGGCCGGCGAAGTGACCGTGTCGAGCCGGACCTATAACCTGACCGACGCCGGGACCTATGGCCAGTTCATCGGTGGTGTGTCGGAATCCCGCGCCATTGCCTACGGGCAGGAGGGGCGCATCATCCAACTGACCAACAACCGGTCGGCCAGTACGGGTTACCGGAGCAACGTCGGATTCCTCAACTGCACGCCGTCGACGATGTTCGTGCAGGCCGACATGTACCGCTGGGATGGAATACTGCTGGGGTCGAAGAACTACCAGCTCGATCCCTACTCCTATATCCAGAAGGACCGCATCTTCGAGAGGGTCACCCAGGACGACGTCACCGACGGCTACATTGTTGTCAAGTCGTTGAGCCCGGACGGCAAGTTCTTTGCCTACGGGTCGGTGGTGGACAACCGAACCGGCGATCCGATCTACATTCCGGCCATCATTTACGGCGAGCTGATACCGCCGACGCCGACCCCCACTTCCACTTTCACGCGGACTCGGACCTTCACTCAAACCCAGACACCCACCCAGACCTCGACGCAGCAGTCGACCGCCACGGTGACGGCGACGAACACGCCCACGTGGACCCAGGTCCTGCCCACCAATACGCCCTCGAACACGCCGACGCAGCCGTCCAATCAGGTCAACCTCTACCCGTCAGGTCTTACGGGATGGGATGGGCCGCTGGTGGCCTCCGGAACTCCAGGGACCAGCACCTCGGGGGGCCTGGTTGGAGGCCAACCGACGTACGTGGACGTCGCGTTTTTCAACGAGGGTCCAGGCGACGCGTTCTTCCCGGCTGGGGAATCCAGGGTCGAAATCCGGATCGACAGTCAATTCCTCGGCGATCTGACCGAAACCGATCCCCGCTCCCTGCCTGCGGGCTTCCACCTGTTTTGGCAGGACGTACAGATCACGGGCATACCGGCCGGCCAGCACACCCTGACCATGGTGGTTGATCCAAATAACGTCGTGACGGAAACCAACGAGGGTGACAATCAGTACACCTTCACCGGCACCTGGAGCAGCCCCATGGGCGCGGCGCCCACCGGACCGCCAGTCCTCCGGCTCCGAGGGCATCGACCGGTACAGGACGCCGCCAACGCACCCATGGTGATGGGCGGGCGAAGCGCTGCCGAGCTCGAGTGGAAGCGCGAGGTCTTTCAGCGTCGTCGCAGAGCAGCGGGGATCCCCGAGGCTTCCATGGTGCCAGTCGAAGAGGCTGTGTACATTCCGGCCTCCGCCCACGTGGCCGGTGCCGCCGGCACCAACTGGCGCACCGACGTCGAAATCCACAACCCGGGGGATACCCAGGGCCAGTACGCGATTTCCCTCCTGCTCAGGAACCAGGCGAACACCTCGCCGCAGACCGTGGTGTACACGGTGGCTCCAGGCCGGTGCCTGCGGCTCAATGACGTGCTCTTTACCTCGTTCGGATTCGAGGGCGGGGCGGCGATTCGGATCACACCGCAGAGTGGTGAGCTGATGGTCACCAGCCGGACCTACAACCTGACCGATGAGGGCACCTACGGTCAGTTTATCGGCGGTGCGGTTGAATCCGATGGCATCGGTTTTGGCGACGAAGCCGCCCTGATCCAGCTGTCGCAACACCAGTCGACCACCTCCGGTTTCCGGACCAATCTGGGATTCACGAGCGCGACTGGAACGACCATCGACGTCCGGGCCGATCTCTATCGCTCGGACGGCACCTTGCTCGGGACGCGATTCTTCTCGCTCCCCGCCTACACCCACAAACAGGTCGACCGAATCTTCCAGGCCGTGACCAATTCCGAGATCGAGGATGGCTATATCCTCGTTTCCACGTCGACCCCGGGCGGCCGGTTCTTTGCCTATGGGTCGGTGGTGGACAACGCCACCGGCGATCCGGTCTACATCCCGGCCTCGATTCTGGGAGAGGTGGGGCCGCCTCCCACCGCGACCCCAACCCAGACCACCACGTCGGGAACCCCGACCGCGACACCGACACCAACCCCGACCATCGGGATCGGTCTCCCCTTGGACCCGCTCGACACGATGGAGCAGATTTTCGGTTGGCTCGGGACGGTGCCCGGGCAGGGCGGAAACATCGATTTCGAGGGGGTGGTGGCTCAGGCCCAAATGGAGGGTTTCCAGACGCTCATCGACTCGGCCGCCGACCTGTACCCGGAGGTCGTGACAGCCGGGCCCAATACCCTGGGATTCGATTTCGGGAACGGTTGGATGTCCCCCGATGGTTACTGGGTGACCGGTTCGGCTTCAGTTCAGTTCTCGAACGTCAACGTGACAGCGCCGAACGCGGCACTTGAATGGTCCGCGACCCAGCAGGGCATCCAGGTTGACGGGATCGGCCTCACCATCGAGACGGCCAGCGGAGCGACAACCCTGGTCACCGACGTCGACGGGCACGTGCAAGGCAACATGAGCTTCACCGGGACCGGCGACACACCCAAAAGGAACTTGGCCTCGGTCGCCGCCAATGTCGACGTCGATACGCTCGTCTGCCGCTTTTACCCGGTGGGCGGTGAGATCGTCTACGAGGACGACGGCGGCGCCCACAGGTTCACCTTCGATCCGGACTGCGACGGCGAGTTCATCTACGTCGGACCTGGAGGAACCGGTGATCTGGCATTCAGGTTGAGATGGGATGGGCCGCAGGACCTCGACCTCTACGTCAGGGATCCGTTTGGCGAGGTCATCTACTACGGGAATCGGCAGTCCGCATCCGGCGGGCAGCTGGACGTGGATGCGAACGCGGGTTGCAGCCATGTGGCCGACCACCCCACCGAGAACATCTTCTGGCCGGAGGGGACGGCTCCGAGCGGGACCTACGAGTTCTGGGCGGATCTATATTCGGATTGCGACGCCACCCCCACACCGGAGCTGCGCCTCCTCGTGTTGGTTGACGGCGCCGTGGTTCGAGACCTGCCACTCGTGATGCCCTCGGGAGGACAGACCGACACGTACTACCACACGCGGTAGCGACTTAGGTCCAGTTTCTGGAGGGGTCTTTTCGCGCCGACCTCAGCCATCACGGAGCGCCGTTGCCGTCTCGAGACGAAGGGCGCGGAGCAGCGGCGCGAGGGTCCCGAGTGCGCCGGCAATGACGGCGACCAAGAAACCCTCGATCGTCGGCCTCAACGTCAGACTCTCCGGAACGTAACCGTGGCTGTTGATGTCCCCCAGATAGGTGGTGGAGACAAGGGCCAGGATTCCCATGGAGACCGGAATGGCGATCAGGGCGCCGATCGCTGAGAGGAAAAGGCCTTCGTACAGAACCTGGCGGGCCACCCGAGCTCGGCTCCACCCCACAGCCCTCAGGATCGCGAGTTCCCTCGTCCGATCGCTGACGTTTACGTGCATCACGTTGGCGACTCCGAGGGCGGCGATCAGCAGCACCATGACGGCCAGGAACCTCGCGAAGCCTTCCACCAGGTTGGCCTGTTCGTAGACGTCCAGGAAGGTCTCTGAAGTGCTGGTCTGAAGCTCCGGAAATTCGGCAGAAATCGCCGAAATGACCCGGTCCCGGTCGTGGTCGTCGATCAGGTCGACCAGGGCGACATTGACCCGGTCGTTGAAGTTGAAGAGGTACTGCACCATGGGAAGGTCGAGCACCGCCCCACTGTCGACGATGCCGTGACTCGTCCGGTACCAGCCCACCACCCTCATCGATCGACGCCGAATCACCACCTCGTCTCCCACCGCGAAACTGTACCGGGTGGCCGCCCGCTCACCGAACATGATCTCGTTGGATCCGGAGCGGATCGCCCGCCCGCGAGTGACGGTGAGCCTTGAAATGAGGGGTTCTCGCGGGTCGAGGCCGAAGATCAGGAAGTAGGGACTGCCCTCGAGGCGCGTCTTGCCCAGGGCGATTCGCGAGATCGAGGCCACGCCCTCCACCCCGAGCAATCCATCCGTCTCATCGGGGTTCAACCACGAGCCCCACGGAGAGGTGGCGGACGCCTGCTGGACGACCACCGGGGAACCGAGGACCCGCACGAGCACCCGAAACTGTTGCAGGAATCCGTCGCCGGCGGCCACCAGTGTCATGTACGAGGTTGCCCCGAGAGCGATACCAGCCACCGTCAGCAGTGACCTGCGGCGTCGGCGCAAGGTGTTGCGGAGCACCAGGCGGAGTTCCATCGAGCCTCAGCTCCCCTCGCCATCCACGGTTGCAGTGAGTTTGCGAGATTCAGGCCTCTTCATCCACCCTCCCGTCCCGCATTTTGACCACCCGATCAGCGCGTTTGGCAACCTCCCGGTTGTGGGTGACCACGACGAGAGTCGGCCTTTCTCCCTCTTTCCAGCCGAAGATGAGGTCGAGAATCTGCTCCCCGGTTCGTGAATCCACGCTTCCTGTGGGTTCATCCGCCAGAATCAGGGCGGGCGAGGCCGCCAGAGCTCGCGCGACGGCCGCCATCTGGCGCTCCCCACCGCTGAGGCGATCCGCCCGAAACGTCGCCCGATGTCCCAGCCCGATTCTGTCGACGACGGACCTCGCGCGACGCCTCGCCTCCGTGCTTCGAATGCCGCGCCCGACCAGGGGGAGAGTTGCGTTTTCCTCGACGGTGAGGTGTGGGAGCAAGTGATGAAACTGGAACACGATGCCGACCCGCTCCGAACGCCACCGTTCTGGTGAGACAATCTCTGATGCCGGCTCACCGTCGAGGTGAAGGTCGCCCGAATCCGGCACATCCAGCAGCGCGAGCAGTGACAACAACGTGGTCTTCCCGCATCCGGTGGGCCCGGTGATCGCGATCTGCTCCCCGGGTTGAACCTCCAGGTCGACCCCGGTGAGAGCGGGCACCCTCCCGCCGTCGTAGCTTTTGGTGAGGGCCCGGGCGGTGATCGCCACCGCGGCCGCAGTCGGTCCCTCACCGTCGCTTGATTGGGGTGCGTTCTCCATTGCCCTCTTTCGCAAAATCAACCGCCAGAGCCTTTTCGAGCCTAGCACAGGAGACCGAAGGAGCACCTCCGCTGTGCTCTTGCGGTTTTCGCCCCGGAAACTGATGGATAATGAGGGGCGGACCGTTACCATGGTCTGCTCGAGGAGATGTCAGTGATCCGAAACTTCGGAATCCGCCTGCTGATCGCCGTCCTGTCGATCAACCTGGTCGCCGTCTGTGCCGTCGGCCAGGACATCTCCACCTACGTCGAGGCCACCGACGGCACCCTGCTCGCCACCGACGTCTATCTTCCCTTCTTTGGACCGGGGCCGTGGCCAACGGTGCTCGTCCGCACTCCCTATGACAAAGAGGTGTTGCGGTATCTGGGGGTCGCCCTGTCCGCACTGAGCTACGCCGCCGTCATCCAGGACACCCGAGGTCGGTTTGCCTCCGGCGGAACCGACACGGTGTTTCGAGATGACGCTGCTGACGGGAGAATCACCCTCGATTGGGTGGTTCAGCGTCCGTGGTGCGACGGCCGCGTCGGCGGCTTCGGAGTATCGGCCTTCGGCATGACCCAGTACCTGTTGACGCCCGACGCCGGTCCGAATCTCCGCTCGGTTTTTGTGATTGTCGCGACCCCTGACGGTTATCACCACGCATTCCTGCAGGGCGGCGCCGTGCGCGAATCGCTGGCGTTCAACTGGCTCGACGAGCAGGGCTCACTGGAAATGTACGATCAGGTTCGGCAGCACCGGCTCTGGAGTGAGTGGTGGGATCCTCTGGAGGTTTTGGAAAACGCCGAGCGCGTCACCGCCACCGGCCTCCACATCGGCGGCTGGTACGACATATTCGGCCAGGGCACTCTGGACGCGTTCATGGCGTTCCAGAACCAGGGCGGCGCCGGCGCCGCCGGCCGGCAGTACCTGGTGATGGGTCCGTGGACCCACAACCGCTTCGGCGGTCACATCATCGGTGAGCTTCGCTACCCGCCCAACGCCGGCCTCGATCCGCTCGACTTCTTCGAACCGTGGATCGAGCACACCCTCCGTGGGGCGGACAACGAGGTCACCGATTGGCCGCCGGTCTTCGTCTACCTGATGGGCGCGGTGGGGGAGGCCGATGCGCCGGGCAATATCTGGGTGGAGCTCGATGGCTGGCCGCCGGCGAGCCGAGCTCGCAGCTACTTCCTGACCAACGACGGCGGGTTGGCTCGAACTCATGGCGCAGACGGTTCCCTCGAGCTGACCATCGATCCCTCCAACCCGGTGCCGACGCTCGGTGGAGCCAATCTGTTCCCCGATCTCGAGGTGGAGGGTCGCCCCATGGGCGAGGGCCCTCACGACCTGCGATCCATCGAGGCCCGTGACGATGTCATCACCTTCACATCGGAAGCTCTCCCCCTGCCGCTCACTGTTATGGGGCGTCTGAGTTGCTCGCTTTGGGTGCGGCCCGATACCCCAGATTTTGACCTCGCAGTGCGCCTCTCCGACGTCTATCCCGATGGACGTTCGATGCTGGTGGCTGACGGGATACAGCGGGCCCGAATGCGCTGCGGCGACGATGTGGAGTGTCTGGCGACGCCAGGCGAACCCATCGAGATCACTGTCGACCTCTGGTCCACCGCCCTGGTGTTCAACGCTGGCCACCGACTGCGAATCTCCGTGTCGGGCACCAACTTCCCCCGGTTCGAGGTCAACCCCAACCACGGCGGCGATCTGAACGGAGACGATCCACCCGTGATCGCCGCCCCCGAGCTGCTGGTGGGCACCCAGTACCCCTCACGGCTGGCGCTTCCCGTCCCCGAGTCCATGCGGCGACCCGGTGGTCGGCATGGCTCCCTGGACCTTCCCCGCCCGCTTCAGGCGGCTTCCGAGGAGTCTGCCGGGGAGGCCGCTCCCGGCTACCGAATTCTCGCGGTCCGGGAACCCCCCAATGGTCCGGTGACATCACCGCCTTCCTGACCAGGCCGGCAGAGCCGTCTCGAGCCACCTCACGAGTTCATCAGGATCAACACCGTACGGTCCGTTGCGCCCCTTGAGGTATACTCTCTTCTCAGAAACGGAATGACATGATGGCTGGACTCGTCGGGCGGACGCTCGACCGGTACGAGATCGTGACCCTGCTCGGCGCGGGGGGGATGGGATCCGTCTATCGAGCGAGAGATATCCAGCTCAAACGGGATGTGGCCATCAAGGTGATATCCGACGGTGCCGAGGCCGACCCCGGCCGGGTCAAACGGTTCGATCGTGAGATCCGCACCGTCGCCCGTCTTTCCCACCCGAACATTCTCGAGATCCACGATTTTGGCCACGTGGACGGGATCTCCTACGCCGTCATGGAGTTGCTCAAGGGTCGCAACCTGAGGCAACTGGTTCGGAAGCGCCAATTGCCAATCGACCGGGCCCTCGAGATCGGGATCTCGGTCGCGGACGGTCTTGGAGCGGCCCATCATCAGGGGGTGCTGCACCGCGACATCAAGCCGGAGAACATCTTCGTGACCTCCGACGGCGGGGTGAAGATCCTGGATTTCGGCCTTGCACGCGACGTGACGTGCTCCGAACCCACAGCAGAGACCGCATCCTTCGAGTCGTCCTTGACCACGCCTGGCACTGTGGTTGGCACAACGGCCTACATGTCCCCGGAGCAGGTTCGCGGCAAAAAGCTCGACGCCCGCAGCGATATCTTTTCCCTGGGGTGCGTACTGTATGAGATGTTCAGCGGAACCCATCCTTTCCGACGGGAGACGCGTGTCGACACCATCTCGGCCATCCTCAATGACGAGCCCAAGTCCATCTCCGAGACCAGAACCGATCTGCCACCCGCGGTCGAGGTCATCATTGGCAGGTGTCTCAACAAGGATTCCGAACAGCGGTTCGATTCGGCTCGTGATGTGGCCTACGCTCTCGGCGCCATGTCCCAGAGTCAAACCGGACAGCAGGCGGTTGTGAAGGACACCGTGCCCCTGCCCAAGTCCGCCTTCAGGGCAATGGCGGTAATGGCCGTTGCAGCGGTGGTGGCCGTGGGTGCCATCCTGGGTGTGAAAAGCCGCCTCCCTCCGGATCTCCCATCGGAGCGGCGGATCGCGGTTCTGCGTTTCCAGACCGATCAAGGCGCAGGCGACCTCACCTATTTCGCCGACGGGTTGAGAGACACCGTCGTCGAAGGGCTCACTCTCCTCGAACAATCCGCTGAGGGTTTTGGTTGGACCGTGCCGCCCGACGGCCTGCGGCTCGGCCCGGACAGGATGGCCGAGCTTCAGCGGACCTACAACCTCACGGTCGCCATACTGGGCACTGTCGGCCGGGAGGACGACCAGCTCACGCTCAGGCTGGAAGCCGTGGACCCACGCACCGGTCGGCGGCTGCGCTCGTCGGTCATCGAAGACGGACTCGGCAACCTCAGTTCGTTCCAGTCGGAGCCGGTGGCGCGGATCGCCGAGATGCTTGGGTTCGAGGTGGACGATCCCACACGGAGGCGTCTGCAGGACCGTTCCACCAACGTGATCACGGCCTTCGAATCCGGTCTGCGAGGCCTCGGTAGGCTTGCAACTTCGGAGAACCCGACGTCGGTGGACGCGGCGATTGGGGAGTTGACCAAAGCCGTCGAGCTCGATCCCCATTTCGGATCGGCACGGGTGGCACTGGCTCGGGCATATCTGCGGAAATATGACTTCGAGGGCAGTCGCGAGTGGCTCGACCGCGGCCTGGAACAGACAGACCTGGCGCAGGCACAAGGCGGCGTAATCGCCGACGCCCTCATGGCGGCGGCTACCCTCCACGAGGCAGCAGGCTTCGGGACCGAAGCCGTCGCCGCCCTCGAGCAGGCGATTCTCGTCGCGCCGGCCGACGGCGAGGCCCATCTCCGGCTGGCGCGGGCGCTGGAGGCCAGTGGCCGACTCGACGAGGCGGAGCAGCGGTACCAACACGCCATCTTCCTCAGACCCGGCTATTGGCCGGCCCACCACTGGCTCGCCATGTTCTACAAAAACCAGGGCCGCTACGACGCCGCCATCAACCAGTTCAACCAGATCATCGCGCTCGCGCCCGAGTATGACGGCGGGTACAACAATCTCGGAATGATGTTCATGTACCTCGGGAACAACGGTCGGGCCCGGGTCGCCTTCGAGCAGTCCCTCGCCGTCGAGGGCGAATCCAACTCTTTCGCCCTCTCCAACCTCGGTCTCATCTACTTTTCGGAGTCCCGCTTCGACGACTCGGTGCTGATGTTCGAACGATCGGTGGAGATTGACGACGACGATGACTCGCTGTGGGGCAATCTGGCCTTCGCCTGCGAGGCGGCTGGTGATTCGGAACGCTCCGAACAGGCCTTCCGGCAGGCCATCGAGCTCGGGCAGGTCCAGCTGCAGGCCGAGCCCGACAACACCAGATTGCTGTGCGAGCTGGCCGGCTACTTCGCCGCGCTGGGGGATCAGGAGGAGGGGATCGAGGTCCTCGAACGGGCGGTGGCGACGACCCCTACCGATCCACAGCTGGTGGCGGACATCGCCGAGGCCTTCGAAGACCTCGGCAATCGGGAACAGGCTTTGTTATGGGTCGAACGCGCGTTCGACCTTGGGGTCTCGTCAAATCGTTTCGAGGACCGGCCTTCTCTGCGGGGGCTGCTCGCCGACGAGCGCTACCGCGGTATGGGCACCTCAACGGTGGATTGACCATAAACGCCCGAACAGAAAGGACGGATGATGGCAAACAAATCCGAACAGGCCGAAAGCGACGGAGAGGAGTTCTACGTCACTCGCAGGACGCATGATTCCATGAAAATGCTCCTGGAAGACCTCAAACGAGAGAAGCTTCCGCCAAAGGCTGTGGGAATTTTTGAGGACTATCTTGGGAGGATTCTCGGCAATAAGCCCATCGACCTCATCATCGAGATGGGCGACGACGGGTCCCTTACGACCAATCCGATCGGGTTTGGTTCGGAACCCGTGGAAGTCAATCGAAATTATCCGGAGTTTGCGATCGTCAACAATACCAGTAGTGACGTTTCTCTCTCTTTTCCAAAAGGGATCTTTAGTAACGCAAGAGAAGTCCAAAACGACGACACTCGAGAATGCGTTACGGTCGCCGCCTACAAGGAAGAGACCCTGTTTGTTAAATGGAAGATCGACAAACTCATATTGTTCAATGATCCTTACACCACAGGTGACAATCCGGACAGTTTCTTTTTTTATGTGAGCTTCGAAAGTGGCCCCGGTGGTTCGCCCAAGGGGCTGATTAAGCCACCACCGCCATGATTCTGGTCGATAGTTGACGAACGGACTCGAAAACACCGAGGGGTGATTCGGGTGGATGCTGGCTTCAGGGCGGCTAGGAGGAATCGCTCGCGTCGAAGTTCGAGGTTTCGCCGGGATCCTTGGTGCCGTCGCCGTCTGCGTCCTCGACCCCGTCGAGGCAGCCGTCGTTGTCGTTGTCGGGATCTATCTCCATGCGGAGCCCGTCACCGTCCCAATCGGCGTAGTCAATTATGTTCTCCTCGCTAGTGTCCTCGCTGCGGTGGATGACATACCCGAGGATGTCCTCACGGTCGCCGACTCCGTCGTCATCTGCGTCTGGGTCGGTGTGGAGCGTCATGAAACGGTGGATTTCGTCAAAGTCCATGATGCCGTCGTTGTCAGCATCGGTCCAGATCGAGTCCTCGTCCTCTCGGACGTTGGGAGCCACCTGCGGACCGACCCAGATACCCCATGTATTCATTTTCCAGGTTTCGAACTCCTGCCAGTCGCCTCCACTAAGAAGGGGGTCGAAGACCCGCACCCAGTTGCGAGGGAAGCCGGCTCCGGACCACGAGACGCAGTAGCCTGCTAAGACCGTCATGTGGTCTTTGCACATGGCAACCCCTTCTGGGGTTTTGGCACAAGGATTTGTTCGGGACATAATCGGCCTGTCATCGTCCAACCAGCCGCGCACAAGACTGAATTGGAACCTCTGTATGTCGTGGGTGAATCCGATGGTGTTGGGAGGTATGTGGCGCGCCAAGCCGGGAGCAATGAAATGCAGCCAATTTATATCGAGCACGTTGTCCACACCCAGGGCCCACATCATCGCTTCGGTGATCTCACCGCCAAGCGGAAGACCGCATGCTGGGCATGGGGTTCTCGAGTACACCCAGGGAATTTGGTGGGCCAGATCCCCATCCGGGGAGAGGGGGCAGTCACGATTGAAGTAGGTGATGCGATCCTGGCTGAGGCATTTATCGAAGTGGGCCACCATCATGGCGATGCTTGCGGGAACGCAATATTCCGATCCGTGATTTCCCTCATCACTGACGGCGGTTTTGCAGCTTTGGGATACGCCGCCAATGTGGTGGGGCTTGTCCCAGTTTGCCTCTAAACACCTATTCAAACAGAGCAGGCGAGTGTCCTTCGTTTGCCCCCTGAAATCGCTTTCATCGAGGACGGTGTGCATCTCGATGGCGAAGGCTCCGGCGTTGCCGCAGGGGGTCACTGCGGCTTCGATGGCCATGGCTTCGCTCCACGCGCTGGGTTCAGCCGGAGTCTCGGGAATCGCCGCAAAGCGCCGGACCCGGTAGACGTACTTCCCCGGTTCGATGCGTCCTTCCGAGCGGAAGATGGGTGCATCGAGGTCGAACGACTGCACGCCGGTGCTGAAGTCCAGTGAGTTCGAGATTTCGATCTGGTACCTCTCGCCCGGGAAGCGCCGTTTCCATGCGATTTTGAGGTCCTCGTGCTTCACCGCGGCGCCGCTGGGAGGGGTGAAAAAGCGGGGCCTGGGCAGGGGATTCTGTGACCCTGGAGTGATCTCGTCGCGGGAGTATACGGCCCAGTTTCCCGGGATGCCCGATCCCGCCCCCGGGAGCAGGCCGATGGACTCGCCGGGCCGGAGCGTCGTTTCCGGGTCGTAGATCCCTGAGGTTTCCTGCAAGGTGACGTAGCTGGTCACCGGCCACACCTGGCCGAGGTCTCTCCGTGTCCATCCGCCCCGGGCAGGAGCCCCCCAGGCAACGAAGTCCACCAGAGCCAGTTGCTTGTGGGACCCGTCCACAGGCATGTAGAGGGCGAGCATGCCGCGGTTGGGCTGCCACGCCGATGCTGATGACTGTGGCACGTGGACAACTGTGATTGCGGTCTCCCCGTGGCTCGATGGGTCGTTTCCTTCCCCGAAGGTCACCTCCGACCCTTCACCGTCGAGCACGATCTGGAGATAGCCCCGGGGGGGATCCACGGAATGTCACCGGTCAGCTCGATCTCGGTGTTGACACTGAAACCGAGCACCGACCCTGAGACATCGATCTCACGGTCGAGCGGGTTGTATAGCTCGATCCAGGCGGGGCTCGTCGGCGAGGCCACCGGAGAGATTTCCGTCACGATCAGAGATCGGCCGGTTGGGCGCGTGGGCACGGGCTGGGCGGTTGCCGTTGGAGGGACCAGGCCAACGATCGAGAATCCGACCGCGATACCGACGACACAGCGATGAATGACCTTCATGATCCTGAACTCCTTCCAAGAGACCCAAATGGCGGTCGATCGATGAGAAGGGACGCAATCGGAAACCGGTCGCATATCGTGATTTTCTTTTCGCTTACTGTCTGTGTTTTGAGTATGGGTGTCGGGATGGAGGTTGTCAACGAAGGTGAGGGCTGCCTTCTGGTTGTGCAGGAGCGTGAGGGTAGATGGGTATTTTTGGAAAATGCGACTCAGTTGCGATAAGATGGGTCTCGACATCTGAATACAAACCCTTCGGAAAGGACCCGAGATCTCATGATCGATACTCGCCGAATCCGCGTTTTCAGTCGCCTCATCGTCAGAGGTTTGGTCACCGTAGCCCTGCTTTGCGATTGCGTTTCCGACCTTCGCCATAGACTTCACCGTCGACGATTTCGGCGACGGCAGCGATGCCAATCTGAGTGATGACCAGTGCGCCACGGCCGGGGGTTCCTGCACGCTCCGGGCGGCCATCGAACAGGCCAACGCCACATCCGGGCTCGACATCATCGAGTTTCAGAGCTCAGGGACGGTGCTCCTCACGTTCGGCACGATCACCATTGACAGCAACATCGTTCTGCGTCGAGGTCCGGCAGCAACGGTGACGATTTCGTCAACCATCGGGAATGCGATGCTTCGGATCGTTCAACCCGCCGCTGCGGTTTCAGTTGAAGACCTGACCTTTTCGAACCCGAACGCTCAGGCTGCGATCGTGGGAGCAGGGCCCCAGGTGACCTTCCTTCGTTGTGTGTTCGACGGCAACATCAACTCGAGCGGATCGGTGTCCGGTGCAGCCATCTCGATCGGTGGCGAGACCATTGTCGACAGCTGCACGTTCAGAAACAACGTGACCACCACGACGTCTGGCGGTGCGATCTTTCTCGCCACCAATGCACTCTTGACCATCCGGAATTCGATCATCGAGGACAACTCCGCACCGACCGGCGGTGGCATTGCGGTTGCAGGCAGCACCTCGCTGCTGGTGCTTGAAGATACGTTGATTCAACGCAACATGGCGACGGGAGACGGTGGTGGCATTCACAGCCAGGTTCGTGTCGAGGCCGTCGGGGTTTCCATATACGACAACACCGCAGGTGGAGACGGGGGTGGTATCTGGGCCACCAACATCCAACCGAGCTCCGAACAGGCACTCGATCTTGTGGGTGCCGACATCCGGGGCAACACGGCCAGCGGTGACGGCGGCGGTGTATTCCTCGGCACCGGCGGATTCGACGGGCTGCACGAGTTCCAGATCAGCCGCAGCGCCATCCGGGAGAACGACGCGGTGCGGGGTGGTGGCGTCTTCGCCAATGGAAGCAGTGCCACCAAATACAGGATCGTCAATTCGACGATTGGCCTGAATGACGCCGACATCGGTGGCGGGATCTACCTGCAGGCGGGGGACCTCGACATTCTGCACAGCACGATCTGGGACAACCAGGCCGAACAGCTGCGGAATGTCCCACCGGCGATGGGCGGACAACTGGCCGATCTCGGGAATTCGATCATCGGATTCGAGAGCCCCGGCGCCCTGGGGTGCGACAACGCGCCGATTCAGATCGGACCCAACATGGACTCGGACGGTAGCTGCGGCGCCTCGATCGTCGGCGATCCCGAGCTGGGGCCGATCACCAATACCGGCGGTTATGCGCCCACCCAGCCCTTCGCGGACACGAGTCCGGCCCTTGACGCCGCCGATCTCGTCATCTGCGGCGATCCCCCGGTTGACTTCTTCGACTCCGACGGGCCGAACCGCCCGAATGGGGACGAATGCGATCTGGGCTCATGGGAAAGTGGGGCCATCAGCCCCTTCTCCGATGGCTTCGAGTCGGGTGACACCTCGGCCTGGTCGGCGACGGTTCCGTAACCGGATTGAAAGTCGAAAGTCAAAAGTCCCGTCCTCTCGCCTGGGTGAGAAGGTGAGAAGGTGAGAAGGTGAGAAGGTGAGAGAGGTGAGAAGGTGAGAGGGTGAGAGGTCCCCCTCCGCCCTGTCCCTGGGGTCCAGTGCTCCTCGCCCCCCCTGCCTTCTCCAAGAATGGGCGGGAGGGTGGGAATCTCCGATCTTCAATCTTCTGATTGGAACGGTTGGGCGGGGGATCTCAGACCTCAACACCTCAAACCTCAAACCTCAAACCTATGTCCCCGGACAGCACCCCGCTAACTGCCAACTGCGCAGACTTGTCAACCAACGCACCGGACGGTACGTTATTAAGGAATGAGTCCTGCTGTCGAATCAGAACGAGGAAGGGCTGAGGTATGAAGAACGAGCTTCTGGGCGTGCCGTGGGCGTCCACACCCCCGCGGCGTCTCGCAGAGTTCCTGGGTGATGGCGAAGGTGCCGCGGGTGGTGTGACCGGTCAGCTGGAGGTGA
The DNA here is from genome assembly GCA_963801995.1 of uncultured Holophagae bacterium. GTDB lineage: Bacteria > Acidobacteriota > Thermoanaerobaculia > Thermoanaerobaculales > Sulfomarinibacteraceae > FEB-10. The sequence goes on from CAWDGW010000004.1 coordinate 103,325, forward strand.
TGTCCAGGCGGTTGGGGGTCACTCCGCTTCGCGACGGTACCGTCGGCCGGATCCCGGAATCGATGGTCACCACCGAAGTTCCGCCGCTCGAGGCCCTGGCCTTCAGTCGTGCCGCATATGGCGCCACGCCGGAGGATCTCACGGTCTTTCGCAGCATGGGTGTGAACCCTCAGCAGCAACTCGAGGCATGGGTCGACTGGCAGCTCGAGCCCGACAACATCGACGATAGCGAGCTCGAGACTCGGCTCGCACAGTCGAATTACGAGACCCTGCACAAGAGCCTCGAGGAGCTGTGGAACGACCACATTCGCGAGCAGGAGGACATCGGCTATCGCATGTTGCCGATTTATGAGGCACAACACGCGGCCATGCTGAAGGCGACCTTCAGCCGTCGCCAGTTGACCGAAGTGCTGGTCGACTTCTGGCACAACCATTTCAACGTCTATGGCTTCCACTTCTTCGTCGGTCCGGTGTTTGTCCACTACGACCGTGACGTGATTCGCCCCCACAGCCTTGGGAACTTCCGTCAGTTCCTCGAGGCGATGACCGCCTCGCCCGCCATGGGCTTTTATCTCGACAATATCTTCAGCTCGGCCGATGGACCGAACGAAAACTTCGCCCGCGAGCTGCTCGAACTCCATACCCTGGGGGAGGAAAACTACTACGGCGCCATTCCCTCCAGTGAAGTTCCCACCGACAACAACGGCGTGCCCATGGGCTACACCGACGAGGACGTCCGCGAGCTCGCGCGCTGCCTGACCGGCTGGTCCCTCGACGAGCGAAACGGCGACTTCCTCTACCGGTGGTACTGGCACGACAACGGCCCGAAACAGGTCCTCGGTCTGGCGCTTCCGGCCTATCAGCCGGAGCTCAAGGACGTTCGTGACGTCCTGGACCTTCTTGCCAGCCACCCCGGAACCGCCCGATTCGTGTGCACCAAGTTGTGTCGCCGGCTGATGGCCGACGATCCACCCCCCTCGGTGGTCGATGCCGCCGTCGCGGTCTTCCTGGACTCTGTCAACGAACCGGATCAGCTGCGCCGGGTGGTGCGGACGATTCTCCTGTCGGACGATTTCGCCGAAACCTGGGGCGACAAGGTGAGACGCCCTTACGAACTCGTCATCAGCGCGGTCCGCGCAATGGGTCCAGATTTCAGCCTGCCCCTCGGCGAGACATTCAGCCGCTACTTTTTCTACCTGCTGTTCACCACCGGAAACCTGCCGTTTACGTGGGCGCCGCCCACGGGCTTTCCGGACCGGAAGGAGGTCTGGCTGACCACCAACGCTCTGGTCATGAGTTGGCGCCTGATCAACCTGCTCGCGGGCGTCGACCTCCAGGGCTGGCGTCCCTGCGATCCGGCGGGTTCGACTCCAGCCGACCTTCGCACAGCGGAGGAGTTGGCGGACTACTGGATCGAGCGCTCGCTGTTGCGGACGGTGGATGAAACGGCTCGGAACGAGATCATCGAATTCATGGCCCAGGGAGCGAATCCCGACGCCCAACTCGACCTTTCCGATCGTGGGGTTGTGGACCGGCTGCGGTCGATGGTCGGCCTGATTCTGATGTCACCCCACTTCCTGTGGCGCTGAGGAGATTGACCCATGATCCAACCGACTCGACGGAGCTTCATCAAAGGCGGCCTCGCGGTCACCGCTTACGGACTCGTCCATCCTTCGATCGCGTCCGGGGCCGGCGAGCCCGACATTCTGGTGGTGGTCTTCCTGCGTGGAGGCATGGATGGCCTCAATCTCGTGCCGCCGATCTCCGGGCCTGACCGCAGCCGGTATGAGGCGGCTCGGCCCAGTCTCGCCGTTCCCCTTTCCGGCGACGGGGCCGCGCTGACCCTCGACGGAGGATTCGGTCTCCACCCGGCGGCGGCGCCCCTGCTCCCGCTCTATGACAGCGGGCGCATGGCCGTTGTCCACGCTGCCGGGATGCACGACCCCACCCGCAGCCACTTTGAAGCCCAGGACTACATCGAGCTCGGCACGCCCGGAGACAAGACGGTGGGTTCGGGCTGGCTCCACCGTCACCTCGCCACAGCCGGAAACCTGCCCCAGGAGCTGATGGTCCCGGCGCTGGCTTCGGGCATCCTACAACCCATGTCGCTGCTCGGAAGCGGCGAAACCCTGACCCTCTCCGATCCCGAACTCTTCACGATCGCAACCGGCCCGATGCGCTGGAACGGTCAACAACTCCAAGTTCTGCGGTCCCTATACTCGTTGGAAGAAGGCCCGGTCCACGCGGCCGGCACTCAGTCCATCAATTCGGTGGACATTGTCCAGACCTACGTCACCGATGACTACCGGCCCGCGGGTGACGCCCAATATCCCGAGGACGAAACCGGATCCCGGATCGAACTCGCGGCGCAGATGATCTCGCTGGATCTCGGCATTCACGTGGCGACAATCGATGTGGGCGGCTGGGACACCCACGAAAACCAGGGCACCGGCTCCTCCGGGACCTTTGCGGGCCTGGTGGGCTCGGTGAGTCAGGGACTGGCCGCCTTTCACACCGATATGGAGGCGCGGGGCCTGGCCGACCGGATGACGATTGTGGTCATGACCGAATTCGGTCGGCGAATTCAGGAAAACACCGACCAGGGCACCGATCACGGCCACGCAGTGCCCATGCTGGTGCTGGGCAACAACGTCATCGGCGGGCTTCACGGGCAGTGGCCGGGTCTCGATCCGGGGCAGCTCTTCGAGGGCCTCGACCTCGAAGTGACCACCGATTTTCGACAGGTGCTCACGGAAGTCGTGACCAAGCGTCTCGGCAACCCCAACATCTCCGAGGTCTTCCCAGGTTACGAGGGCTACAGCCCGCTTGGCGTTGTCGAGGCGCCATTCAGCTACAGTCCGCCACGGCGTTCCGGCGGGCGCCGGGTGCCCTAACTCGCATATCTCACGGAGTGGGGAACAGCAGCTTGACGCCACGCACGAAGAACGCGTCGTTCGTGGCGTTGTCTACCACTGAGGCGTAGCCGAAGCTCCCCCCACCCTCGGTTTCGCACTTCACGCGGATCATCATGTCGTTCCACTCGCCGCCGTTCAACTCGGCGAACGGATCTTTGAGCTGGATCATGGAGAAGGGTGGAACGACAACAGTCTCCCAAGAACCCTCTCCGAGAAAATTGCCGGTCGCATCGTATATCTGAGCCGAAATCGCGGCCTCGATGCCAGTCGGGTTGACCATGCCGACATTGACGCGGAAACGACCGTCCGATGTGTGCTTGGCCGCGAACATCCACTGGTGCTCGTCGGAGTCAAACGGATCGGAGTCGGGCGACATGTCATCGGTCGGTACGCCCTCGATGAGCTGACCATAGGATTCGCGACCGTCGGCGCTGATGGAGTACACCCGAGCCCAAACCTGAAGCGGGACGTTACTGGTGTAGTGGATGGCGCCGACCCAGGACCCGCCGGTGACACCGAGAAACTCCTGAACCACGTCCTCGAAGTAGTACGCCCTGTTCCAGTGGTCGAGATCCAGGGGCACTACAATTTCCTCGACGTCCGTGTTGTCCCGGTCGGACCGGCAGAAGCGCAGGGTCACCTCGGAGTCTGCATACACCGAGTTGAGGCTGATCCAAAGGTCGGTTCGCCAGATCGAGCCCTGCAGCCCGGGCGCACGGGCCGCAGCGAGGATCCAGCCGTCGGAGTGCAGGGTTCTGTTGACCTGGGCCTGGCCTAGCTGGGCGGGCAGCAACAGGACAATGATCAGCATGGCGCCCGCGCCGGCCATCCGCGACCTCCGGCGGGTTGCGGGGGTGGCGTTCATGACCTGTTTTCGATCGATCTGGATCTGTGGCATCGTCAGTCCTCCTCTTGAAGCGGGTCCATCGTCCAGGAAACCGATATGGTTGCCCTTTCCACCAACCGATTTCACGATCTGACCTCCTTCCGAATCGCACGTTGGTTGTTAGGTTTCGCCTGTACCCCAAAATGTCGGGCGCCGAACGGCAGTTGTCAACTCCGTGGTCGAAAGGTGATCCGACGGAGTATTGGTGTCAGGCGTTAGGATATTCGTGAGTGCCAACGCTGGCTCGTCACCGCGGTACAATCATCCCGAAACCATTCGAATACGGCTCGTTGAGGGAGACTGGGGAGATCGGAAAATGAGCGTACGAAGCGTCGTCCTATTGACCGTGGCCGCACTCGTGGCAGGCGCCAGCCTGTGTGTCGCCGATTGGGAGGCCGGACTCGCGGCGTTCAGCCGCGGCGATTATGAGGAGGCTGCCCGAGAGATCAAGAAGTACGTCGAAACAAGCCCGACCGACCCCCGTTACGCGATCGCGTACTACATTCTCGGCAGCTCCTATCTGCAGCTGGATCAAACAGAGGCCGCGGCCGCACGTCACTTTCGGCTGGCTGGCGACGAGCAAGCAGCGGCGCAGATCGGTGAATTGGCAGCGAGTTATCGGGAAGCGCTCGACAGGCGAAAGGGGCTTCTAGCCAAAATCTCCGAGCTGCGCAAAATGGAGACGGAACTCGGCGAGCTGAATGACTCCGAGGGGGTCGCAGCGGTGGGGGGGCGTGCCGACGCGTTACAGACGGGGCTCGACGCGATGGAGGCGAACCTCGAAACGGTTCGACAAGCGCTGAAGAACCTGTGACATCGGTGACAGAACCGTGGCAGACCACCTCGGCGGTCCATCCACCTTCGTTGGTTCGACAGGAAATTGGGAGGTTTCTCTTTGGAAACCACGAGCCATTCGGCCCCGATCTGGTCCTGCGAGTCTCCAATTCCTCCAAGACCTCGGGTGCCGCCGCCGTCGGCCCGGGCACATGAAATCGAAACCGACATGACCACGCCAGTCATATCGCTTCACGCCATGCCTGGCGCACCAGAAAAACGGGCGCCCACGAGGGACGCCCGAGGTTGGTGGACCTGACTGGCTTCAGGGGTGGGTGGCTGACCACGCCGAGGTGTCGCCGGACTCGAATCCGTCAGAGAAGGGCATGGGGTCCTGATACCCGATCCAGTCGGCGACGTTGGTGAAGAAGACGGCGTTGTCGAGGTTCAGCCAAAAGAGGGACTCCTGGGAGTTGACCTCCAGGATTGTCAGAACCTCACCGCAGGCCGGCCACAGGGTCGCGACGTTCTGGTCGAACAGGGGGACTCCGCTGTCGGCGGCACCGCCCAAGGCGATGTCGATCTGAGCGACGCCATCGGTCAGCTCATGGGCGAGCACCGTGTTGGCCGTCCCGCCGCTGCCGCCGGCATGGCTGCCGCCGCAGATCCCGAGAATCTGGTTGTTCCAGTTCGACCAGGTACTGTTTTCGCCGAACATGACCACCCGCCGACCCGACGCGATAAAGGTGGCGATGTTGGCGATCTCGGTGGTTGTGAGGAACGAGCCCGGGTCGCTGTCCCTCCCGCGCTGATCCACCCACAGCGCGTCGAAATCCGTCATGTATGAAATGTTCGACAGGTCGGGGGTCACCGTGACGGAGTTAGCGGCCTCGTTCAGCGCGGCGGTCATCTCGGGCCACACGTCTCCGCCGTAGATGTTCTCCCAGACGCCCCCGTCGTAGGGAATCCCTCGCGATACCAGCACGTTGGCGCGGATTCCTGAGGCGAATGCGGAGTGCTCTGTATCCGCCAGGAAGTCTCCGGCCCAGCCGGCGGCCGCGTACAACGTCGAGTTGAGATCGTCCTGTGCCGCGGCAAAAGTCCGGCGCCCCACATTGAGCGGGTTGCCGGCGGTCCAGACACCGCCCACGCCGGCGCTCAGGTCGTATTCCTCCACGGACGACAGATACGTACCCCAGCCGCCGCCTCCAACGGCGAGCTTGCCCTCGTATTGCCACAGCCGAGCACCGCCGCGGGGAGTGGTGAGATTCGGGTAGGGCGTCCAGGAGTCCGCCATCGGGTCGTACCAGTAGACCTCCGCCCGGTCGGTCATCACGGCATCGCGGAAGCCCGCATAGAAGATACCGTTCATCGCCGGGACCGCCGCGCCGTACGCTCCGGCGAGGGGAAGAGATGCGATCGCCGACCACCGCCCGCCGGCCGCCGCGACCGGGTCGTAGACGTAGGCTGCATCGGTGTAACCCCCCGATGTCGATCCCCCGAAGACGTAGATTTTACCGCCGTAGGAAGCACACGCAGCACCCGACGCGCCGACGGGAACCGGGTCGGTTGCGATCGTCTCCCAGGTATCCGTGGCCGAGTGGTAGACCTGGAGATCCGACAGATAGCTGCCGTCGTAGCCGCCGGGGATGTAGATGTCCGTTCCGTACACCGCGGCACAGACGTTCGATGCCGGCGTCGGCATCGTCGAGTTGGTGTTGTCCCAAAATTGGGTGATGGGATCGTACTCCTGGACGTATCCGAGGCGAGCGCCTCCCAATGACTCGCCGCCGATCACGTAGAGTTTTCCGGAAACGACCGCGCCTGCGGGACGCGAGACACCCTCCGGACACGGTGGGACGGTGACCCATGGGTTCGCACGCTCAGCCGATTCGGCGCGGACACCTGCCTGCAGGGGCGTGGCGGAACCGGCCCCCAGGTCCACCTCGGTTTGACCGGCATACGTCGGGTTCGCCATGAGGCAACTCATCGTGATGATTCCGACAAAACACTGAACAGTCCGCGTCGATGACATGAATCCCCCTCCAGTCATGGTTTGCGGGCCCGAAAACGACCATGTGCCGTCGATTCCGGACGGCTGTTGAAAAAAGTCAGGCCTCACGAGAGTGCGTCTGGCAAATTGCGTCAGGTTTTTGTCGTGCCTGGACTTTACCACAGACCAAAAGCAGGATGGAATAGCGAGACGGAGTAGCGGAAAAACATGACCTTCGTCCGAAAGGAGTCCCGTCATGAACCACTGGCACCCAGGTAGGTTGACCATGCCGCTGCCGCCACGCCGGTGGCCGGTATCGCCGGCACCTGGCCCAAGGACCAACTGATGTTCGCCGACGAGGTCGGCGACACCGATTACCTCTTCTACATATTCGCGGACGGCTTCGAGAGCGGTGACCTCACAGTCTGGTCGGCTGCCGTGGGGGACTGATCCAGGCGTCTCGCCGCGTGTCTGCTACGGATTGCGGGATCCTGGCTCGGTGGCCGATCAGCAGGTCGGCCACCTCGAGCACTCCGTTAGCAGAGCCTGCTGGATCCCGGGATCGTTGGCAAGGTGGCCCGCATCATTGACCAGGATCAGCCGGGATTTCGGCAGCCGGCGATGAAGCCTCCACGCCAGCATCGGTGGACAGATCACGTCGCGGAGACCATGGACGATGGTCGTTGGGATGTGTTCGATCCGCGTGGTGTCCCGCAGGATCTGCTCGTCCTCCAGAAAGAAGCGGTGCGCCTGATAGTGACAGTTGATCCGCATCTCGGCGAAGTGGTTGTCGAAGGTATCGGGATCCTCGGGCGGACCGTACGCGGATCCGTCGAAAAAGCTGTACTCGTAGGCGAACAGCACGGAGAACCACTTTCTCTTCTCCTGCGGGCCGCCCTCCTCGAACAGGCGGTGGAGACGCTCCTGAATCCGATCGCTGCCCGGTGGCAGTTCGGCCACGAATGCCTCCCAGGCCCTGGGGGAGAACCGGGTGGCACCGTCTTCCGAGTAGAAGTAGTCCTGGGCCTTCCAACCACAGGTGAAGACACCCCGGAGGATCATCTCCGCGACGTTGCCGGGGTGGGCCTGGGCATACAGCATCGCCAGGGTAGTTCCCCAGGAACCGGCGAATACCAGAAACGGTCGGTCGACTCGCAGATGAGTCCGCAGCTTTTCGATGTCATGCACGAGGTCCTGAGGCGTGTTGTCTTGAATTTCGGCCCACGGTGCGCTCTTGCCGCTACCTCGCTGGTCATGGGTCACCACGAGAAACCGATCCGGATCGAACCACCGCGCGTCGTCGTCGCAGCAACCGGCGCCTGGTCCGCCGTGGAAGAAGAACACTGGGGCGCCCTGCGGGTTCCCATACAGCGCATAGTGGATCGTGTGAATCTCGCTGACCTTGAGGTGCCCTTCATCGAACGGTGTTGTCTCCGGCCAAAGCTCATGCATCGTAGATCCCATCCGTGCCGTCAGCCGACGAACTCCTCAGCGCTCCGCACGACAGCGAGCCCTGAAACGATATCGATGGAAGCTTGTTAGCCATCTGAGCTACGGAACTGTTGCCGACCAGGTGCCGGTGTCCCCCGATTCGAAGCCGTCGGTGAAGATGTCGCCGTCGGGCTGGCAGGCGTTGCCCCTGCCGTCCGGAGCTTCCAATAACTCGCCATCCACGGTGACGAGGTCGCCCGTGTCGAGCTGATCCGGATTGAACACTTCGGGACAGTTGTCGCTGACGTCCGGGATGCAATCCCAATCGGTGTCGTCCCCCCAGGTAACCAGAAATGGCGCCTCGTCGAAGGTGAGGACCGGGTCCTGGGTGCACCCACCCGGAGCGAGTTCGCCATTGAAGCGGTAGACCGTGAGATCGGTTCCCGGCGGGAGGTTCAGGTACGAGCTGACATCGATCTCCTTGGGGCAGTCCGGGTTGTCGAAGGAGAGGGCGTTGTAGGGCTCGGGCACCTCGTCGATACACCAGCCAATGGCCGCGTATCCCTGAGTCGGGGGATCCACCCGTGTCAGGTGAAAGCTGTACAACACCAGATCGGTGTCGGGCGGGTCCGGGATGATCTCCCCCTCGAACTCGAATGACAGGGAGTTCGGAAAGATCCTTGCCATCATCGAGAACGCCCCCGCCGCCTCGTGCCACGCCCGTGGCGGGTCCGGGTCGAGACGATTCTCAATGAGGGAGACCGGACTCGGCAGGAGGATGGCGTCGGAAATTCCCGTATAGGTGAGACCGACCATGCCGGCGGCATAGCTGCCCACCAGGGTCTGGATGAGGTGGTAGGCGCTGCGGGCCTCCTGCTCTTCCGTGTAGAGGTTGCCCCACAATCCGGTGCCGTTGACCCAGGCGGGTTTGATGCCCCGGAATTGGTCCCCGATGTAGGCCATCGCCCGGCTGATACCCACCGACCCGAGCCAGCCATACCGCCGGTGTTCGCTGTCGTAGACGTGATATCCGTAGATGTCGTAGTACTGAGATTGGTCGATGGATGCTTCGACGAACTCCCGGCCACGCCTGGCCGGGTTGTTGGCCTCGTTGAAAAAGGGGAATGGCCTACTTTGCTGCCTTGGCGGCCTTTTTCGTGGCCTTGGCAGCCTTCTTCTCCTTGGGTGAGAGCTTGGGTTTGTTGGATTTCTCTTTCTTGACTTGACCCTTGGCCATTTGGTTGCCTCCATCCCCGGCGAGGGGCAGTTCGGCCGCGTGACCGACAGTCGCCGGGAGCTGCCACTTTACACCGTCACACCGTTAATTGTGCGTGGCGTCCAGCGCTCCTTTCCCAACCGGTGAACAGAAAGATGCCGGTGCAGACCGTGTTGTTGCAACGCGCTGCCTTGAAGTGGGGGTTGTCCCCGTCGCTCGCTTTTGCAGTAGGGCACGGATGTTACGAAGCCCAGCCTTTGACCGCGTCGAGCAGGGCGGGTTGGATCTCGGGATCGCTGGCAAGGTGAGCCCCGCCGCTTAGATGCCACCCATATACTTCACACTGTCAGCGAATCTCGACGAAAATCCCGCTCCACTCCCCGCACCCCACGGTGTCGAGCACCTTGACACACGAGGTTGCGGTGTTGGTCTCCTCCACTTCCACCGTCAGGTAGCTGCAGACGCCGACCCCCGGTATCCGCGTTTCATAGGAGTACCCGTTGAAGAGGGTCGGAACGTCCTGGCCCGAGACGGTGGTCGTCCTGGTTCGGACTGCCTCCGAATCCCGCGAGTCGACGACGGTCTCTCGCGCGGTGAAGCTGAGGCGATCCGACCCGGGGCTCACGGTCAGGGTCACCTCCTGGGTTTCGTGGACGGGTGGGTCGCTCACCTGCCACGAATCGTGGTAGGTACGGCCTTCGAAGGACCCGTTCACCGCGTTCCAGATGAAGCTCGTAGTATACGAGAAGGTGTTGTCGCCGCATTCGTCGGGGTCGGTGAACCGTAGCTGGATCCGCAGGTTGAGGACGCGTAGCGTCACGATGTGGAACTGGGAGAGATCGCCACCCGGGCCGTCGTACTCGAAGCTCCCGTCGCATTGGGGATCGAAGGTCACAACGTGCTGCTGACCGTCCACCTCGAACTCGATGGACCCGCCCACCGGGTAGTACGGACACACGGCGGTGTCGATTTCCACCGAACCGCTGAATGTGGCCAGTCCAGGTACCTCCGGATCGAAGGGTTCGCCGTCGACGTGGAGGGGCCCCGCCAGGACACCGCCCGGGCCGACGTCAATCTCTGGGCTCCAGCTGACGCGGTCCGTCAGCGGGCGATGACCGTCTTGCTGTAGACCGTAGTAGGTCTCGCTGACACTGCCGGTGATGGCGGCTGGGTTCAGGCTGAGGTTGCTCATGTCCAGGACAGCGCTTCCCGACGCCGGGATACCCTGTCCATCGACGCCGTCCGAACCCCAATCCACCCTCAGACCCGAGTCGGTGCGGGTCAGCGTTGCAGGCCCCACCAATAGGGCGGTGTTTATGATGCCGTCGGTCCCGAAAGCGATCGCAGCCGTTGCGATGTCTTCGAAGGAGATCCCCGACTGCTCGAGCTGCTCCAGCTGGTCCATCATGCCGTTGACGGCGTCAAAGACCCCGGTAGGGGCTCCCATTCGATGGCGGATTGCTGGCACGGCCACCGGGTCGCCGGTGATGTTGTCCACCACCGAGGCCAGGGCGAAGAACGCACCGCCCTGGGTGGATGTTCGCACCACGGCATATCCGGCGCGAATTGATCCGTTGGTCACCATCCGAAAGACCCGGTTGAGCTGGCGGTACTCGTATGGTGCCAGATCGCGAGTCACGATTCCCAGCGAGTTGCCGTCGTCCGCGAAAAGCTCTGCCTCCACCGTCACCGGAGTCGACGTGGCATTGACAAGCACCAGGTTGGTACGGGAGGAATCGTCCTCGGCGAGCTGGATCAGGCGGCCCTGTACGCCATCGGAGAGGGCGTCTTCCTGGCTTACGGGTGCGATGTACTGACCGAAGGTTGCCCCCGGAGGGAGGTCGAGGTCGTTGCCCTCCAGGACGAGATTGTAGGTCCGGCTGGTGACCGTCAATCCGGGCTCATCGGGGGTGATTCTCAGGGCGGCCTGTCCACTGAAGCCGAACAGATCAACCAGGACGTCGGTGAGCCTCCGGCTGTGACCCGACGGCAGGCTCAGGGATGCGGTCTGGGGAGAGGGATTGGGCTGGCCGTGCTCGAGCAGAGCGATGGTGCAGTCGATCGATTCCGAGCCGCCGTTGTGGAGCTCGAGGTCGGTTCTCCAGTTGGTGCCGGCCGCCCCTCCCACATGGGCGCTCGCCACAATGTAGACGGGGTCGCCGGCGCCGGCGGATCCGGGGCGGGCGATCACAGCGATCGGATCACCGGTGAGGTTGTCCACGATCGAGGCGTAGGCCATGACGGCGCCGCCACCGGTTATGGGCCTGATGACCGCATAGCCGTCGGTCACCCCGCTGTTCGTTACCGATTCGAAGATCCGGTCCATCTGGCGGTACTCATAGGGCTGAAGCTGGCGGGCGACCGTTCCGAGCAGCTGGCCGTCGGCCGAGAGGAGATCGATCTCGACCGTCAGCCCGGCAGCGCTGGCGTTCACCAACCCGATGTTGGTTCGCGAGCCCTGATCGGATCCCGGGTCGTGGGACAGCTGGACGAGCCGTCCTTCCTCGCCGCTCGGAATCGCGGCCGACTCGAGCAGTGCCGGGATGAACTGGCCGAAGGTGGCGCCCGCCGGCAGTCCGAGGTCGTTCCCCTCCTCGAGCAGGTTGTAGGTCCTGCTGGTGACGGCCACCAAACCCCGGTTTGGTGTGATGCGGAGGGCAGCCTTGCCGGCGACTCCGAACTCGGTCTCGAGAACGTCCTCGATGTCAACGCAACGCCCCGCCTCGAGAGTCAACTCGGCATGTGCCGGGTCGCTGTTGTCAAGACCGTGGCGCCAAAGCTCAACGTCGATCACCGCGTCCTCGTGACCGATGACGTGCACGCCCACATCGGTCCGCCAATTGGTGCCGTGGCTTCCGGCTGCATGTGCCGCGGCCGCCAGGTAGAGCGACGTGCCCGCTGCGGCGGGAAGGGCGCGGGCCAGGTTCCGCACTGGAGCCGGAGTCGGGGTCGGCGCCATAAACCCCGGGGTGGCGGTGGGCGGCGGCGTTTCAGCAGGGGTGCCAAGCATGGTGGGCACGGCCGTAGCCACGTACGTGGATGGAGCGTTGTGAACCCCGCACGCCATTGATCCGAGCAACAGCGGAACCCAGAGAATCGACGTGGGCGTGAATCGAGCGTCCCGAAGCGCGCCAATCCAGAACGGGTGCTTGCCAGCCATGCGCCATCTCCCCAGTGTTTGTGTGCTTGCAGAAGAACATAGGTCCTGGGGACGGGGACCGCAACCGGATGCCCGCCGATTCTACTGCCTTACTGCAATGCGATGGATGGCACTGAGCAGCGATCAGGCTGTCATTGTCGGCCTGGAGGTAAGCCGCCCGGGTTCCCCCCCGAAAGAGCTACCGTGAGCACTGATCCGGCGGTACCGACCCAGCCGTTGGGACTCCCCCCGTCCCAGCCCTCGCTGGCGTACGGCGGGCAAGGCTCCTGTCGAGGCTCTTCGGCGCCTGCGGCCCCGACTGCGATTCCCACCGCGATCATCGCCATCAGCGCGATCCCGCACGTCAATCCACGTCGTGTGTTCATGGGGCCCCCCAATCCAACCTCGCGGTGCTCGGTGTCTTCATCGAGACTAGCATCGAACCGACTGCTGCCGAGCAGGTGTGACTGTGATCACCGGGGTTTCCAAGACCCTCACGATACGCTTTATAAGTTGAGATTCATGTTCATAGAGTGCGCAGGGAGGCGCGACATGTCCTGTCGATTCCGCCTGATCGGGTCACTTTTGATCATCTTGATCTCGGGTATGGGGCCGAACACGGTTGCCATGGCCCAGGAAATCATCATCGACCACACCTGCACCGACATTTCCCTGATCCCGCCATACTGGATCGAGCAGGCGAAGCAGTTCGCAATCCACTACGCCCACACGTCCCACGGCAGTCAGATCATGACCGGCCTGACCCACCTCGAAAGCGTGGACTCCGCCTACGCGATGTCGGTGTTCTACGCCGGTTCCACCGCTCCTAACGTGCTCGAATGCACCGCCGGCGACCTCTGCATCTACGACGGCAACCCTCCCGAGACCTACGTGGAACCGGATGACTTCTGGGAGACTCAGAGTGGGAGGGACCGCACTGAAGCGGTTGCCGATACGGCTCTTTTCGACCTTTCCATGTGGTCGTGGTGCGGTCAGATGTCGTACTACTCTGAATCCCAGGTCCAGCTGTACCTGGACACCCTGAGCGCCTGGGATCAGGCCTATGGCGGCATGCGCTTCATCCTCATGACCGGACACACCGACGGGGGAGGGGCCACGCTGGCCTACAACAACAACCTCGCCCGAGGGTACGCGGTGGCTCACGACATGATCCTGTTCGACTTCGCTGACATCGAGACCCGCGATCCTCTCGGCGGCGGACCGTACGACAACGACGGGGAGGGCAACTGCACGTGGTGTGTCGGCTTCTGCGCCGCTCATCCGGAGTACTGCACAAGCCTCCCGGCCTCCTGTGCCCATACCGACAACCATCCGGAGGACACCCTGTTCTGTAAGCTCAAGGCGCAGGCCTTTTGGTGGATGTTGGCTCGTCTGGCGGGCTGGCCGGGGCCGGGCCTCCTGTTTGGCGATGGATTCGAATCGGGCGACACGTCGGAGTGGTCAGTGATCGTGCCGTGACGAAGGTGCATCCTCACACGGGTGCCAGGTCCGCAGTTCTGGAAGAACGTGGCAACATCGACGGAACTTTGGACCTCTCACCAATCATTGGAGATCCTCGGGCCCGAGACCGATGTGTGGTACCTACCAAAGGAAGTCGTCGTGCCGCGCCCAGCCCAGCGGCTGTGGCACAAAGTCTGACCAGGCCGTGGCGTCGCCCGATTCGAAACCGTCGAAGAACAGGCCATCGTGAAAGACGGCGAGACCCCAGGTCCCATGGGGCTCATATGGGCCGACATTGACGATCGTGCCGGTTGTGCGGTCGATCGTCTGCATCACGAGGACGTCGAAGGGTCCGGAGCAAGGTCCACAGAGCATCAGACCCCACAGCCTTCCCAAGTCGTCGAAGTCGATGGCACGGGCCCACCATATCCCGAAGGTCGACGAGGGCAGCGGTTCGATCGTGCCGTCCGAGGTGTCCACAACCGCGAGGGAGTAGTTCGCCGTGAACAACGTGTCGCCGGAGCTGGCGAGGCTCCCGAAGTGCTCCTCCGCGATTCCGGCAAGCAAGGTGGCCCCCCCCGTATGCCGGTCGATCTCGTACAGTGAGGGCCCCAAGGGATCACCCCACGCCGCCATCCACAGCCGGTCGCCGGCGCCGAACGTCAACCCTTTCACTTCGTGGATCTCCACTCCGAGCGGACCCACCGGCGATCCCGCACCGCCCATCACATCGATGATGAGCAACTGATCGTGTTCAGAATCCACTCCAAAAAGAGAACCCCCTGAGTCGAAGGCAATGTGGGTGACCGGATGCCCAATGGCGCCAACCGGTGTGAGCTCACCGGTTTCGAGGTTCAGCCGGTGCAGCTCGGCATCAGCGTACGGCCCGTTGAAGACGGCGAAAGCCAACCCCTGGGCATCGGCACCCCCCGCCGCCAGCAACGCCAGGATCCCACCTACCAGGACGATGCATGCTCGTGCGGACATTCTGACCTCCCCGAAAGGCCGCGGGCTTTCTCCAACACACATCAAAAGCGCACCTGCTCTAAGTATGGGTCTCGCAACCGCGCCGCGCAATACCCAACGGGACCCAGCCCGATTTCTCACCGAGGTCGATGGTGTGGCGCTCAGGGCGGAGCCCGGCACCATCGTCTCGCTGGTCGGGATCGCGTTTCTCCTGGCACGAATATGGAGATCTCGCACTGCCATCAGTGTCAGTTCTGGCATCCGATTCACCGTGATCAAACCCGGCCGACATCGCGGCGACGGCGGCAAGCAGGATCAGCAGGATCAACCCTGCCACCAGAGTCACCGGTCGTGAGGCATTCTGGTCGTCGAGCATGGCTCATCCCTCAAGAATCGGTCGCGTCCGGATCTTCGGTCGCGTCCGCTGGCTCGGCCGGTTTTTGACCGGATCCCAAAATGCGGTCGAAGGCGGTCAGTCCACCCATCGCGCCGAGACCCATGGTCTCCACCGCGGTGGATGGCACGATGATCATCGAGCCCTTCTTCTTGAGGCCCTCGAAGACCATGTTCATCGCCCGCAAGTGGAGGGCCGCCTGGTTGTGCTTGTAGTGTTCTGAGGCCCTCTCGAAGCTCTCGGCGATCTCCTCTTCGGCCTTGGAAAGGATGATCCGCGATTGGCGCTCCCGTTCGGCCTGGGCCTGGCGGCTCATGGCGTCCTCGAGCTCCTTGGGGATGATGATGTCGCGGATCTCCACCGACTGGACGGTGATGCCCCAGGCGTTGGTCTTGGCGTCGAGCACCGCCTGGATCTCCCTACCCAGCCGGTCGCGATTGGAGAGCATGTCGCCGAGCTCGTGGCGACCGATGGAGTCGCGAAGACCGGTCTGCGCGGAAAGGGTGACCGCCAGCTCGAAATCCTCGACCTCGAGCACCGCTTTCTCGGCGTCCCACACCATCCAGAAGGCGATGGCGTCGACATTTACCGGCACTGTGTCCTTGGTGAGTGTGGTCTCCGCCTTGAAGTCGGTCACCCGAATCCGCTGGTCGACGTAGTTGGCGACCTTGTCGATGATCGGTAACACCGCGAACAACCCCGATCCGCGGAGACCTCGAAACCGCCCAAAGCGCAGAACCACCGCCCGCTCCCACTGGTACGCCATCTGCAGGCATGGTGAGACCAGGCCGGCGACGACGACTGCGGTGACCAGGATCCAGGCCTCTGGTCGGTGCTCGAGGTAGGTCAACAGTCCGGCCGCGGTCGTGAACACCACCACCGTCTCCCAGACCTGGAAGAGCCGGAACGGGATTGCCAGGCCGAGGGCGACGCCGATCATGGTGATCACCACCTCGAGACGGAACGGGAACACCGCAAGGTGGACCGCGAGGCCCACCAGGCACACCCCCACCAGGATCATGATGTTGATCGGCGCGAAGCGATAGTCCGCTCTGAACGATGTCGCGAACTTCTCGAGAGCGTCCAACTTCATCTGGCTCATTTTGTTCATCGTCATCTCCTTGTCTCAGCGTTTTCTGCGTTGTTCGAGGTTTGAAAGGACGTCGTTGAGAGTAAATCCGTGAGAGGAGACCCGCGACAGAAACTCCTGGCAGAACTGGTCGAGCAGGCGGTGATGCTCCACCTCGTCCCGCTCGACAGGTCTGTTGCCGACGAATGTCCCCGATCCCATCTGAGTTTCCACCAGGCCCGTGAGCTCGAGTTCGGTGTAGGCGCGGCTGACGGTGTTCGGGTTGATGGACAGGTCGACTGCCAACTGGCGAACCGTGGGCAAGCGGTCGCCGGCCGCGATGGTCCCGGTCGCGATCGCGGCCTTCACCTGGTCGATGATCTGGCGGTAGAAAGGGACGCCGCTTTTGACATCGATGTGGATCTGAATTGCCAAACCCTGCTCCTTTGTCCTATTGTCCTAGTGAACTATTGTACTAGTATATTAGTACATTCTCGATCGAAGTTTGTCAAGGGTTGGTCCGTAAACCGGCCGTGATCTCCCCGAGCACGAGCTACTAAGCATGGTGCGTGAACGACGAGGAAGGCTTCACCGACTACGATAATCCGTGGGAGGAGCAGTGTTTCGACCTCTCAGCCTTCGACGGTCAGACGATTCAGGTAGAGTTCGACTTCGGAAGTGACTCAAGCGTTACGTACCCCGGCTGGTACCTCGCCTACGTGAGGATCGGCGATCCGGAGATACCGGTCGACCTCCAGAGCATCGTCGTGGAGTAGGCCCCCGCTCATCCCGGCGGGTCACCGTGGCCGAAAATAGTGGTTCCGCGCCCCCTTGTGCCAGGTTTGAGGCCGAGTTAGGCTGGGTGCTCATACATCATTGACCAAACCCCTGGTACGAGTTTGCCTGGAGGATGTCATGCCGGGATGCGCGCAATGTGGGCGAGTGTGGCTGCTGTCGGTGCTGACGACGGCACTGGTGGCCGCATCGTTGCCGGTCGTAACGTCGGCCGAAGAGGGCTCGGCGCAGGCGGCGGTACAGCTCCTCGAGCGGCTGCCGCTGCTCTTCGTTCCGGAGCAGGTCTCACCCGATGGGTCGATGGCATACGCCGTGCGGGGGCGGGAGGCGAGCGTCTGGGTCGCCGATCGTGGGCTGAGATTCCGGCTTCACTCGGCGAGCGCACTGGAAACCCGGGCCCGCAGTTGGGTCGTGGCGCTCGACCTGGTGGGTGCCACGCCGCGGCAGCCGGTGGGTGTGGAACGGCTTCGCACCACGGTGAGCTACTTCAACGGCCCGAGAACGAAATGGCGGACCGGCCTGGCGAGCTACGGATCGGTGGAGCTTCACGAGCCGTGGCCGGGGGTCGACCTGGTGGTGAGCGGAACGGCCGGGGAGCTCAAGTCGAACTTCGTGGTCCGGCCCGGCGCCGACCCCGGTGCGATTCGACTCGCCTATCGCGGGGCGAGCACGGTCGAGCTCGGAACGGACGGCGGCTTGTTGGTCGATACGCCGCTCGGCTCCATTCGCGAGCAGGCGCCAGTTCGCCTACCAACAGATCGGGGGCCGGCGGGTGGAGGTGCCGGCGGCCTTCGCGCTCGAACCCGGTGGCAAGCCGGGCCGGCGAACCTACGGCTTCCGCCTTGGAAATTACGACCGGGACCGCGAGCTGGTGATCGACCCGGTGACCCTGGTCTACTGCGGCTACATCGGTGGGACCGGAAGTGATGCGGGCTACGCCGTCGCCGTCGACGGTTCCGGCAACGCCTACGTCACCGGCTCTACACTCTCGCCGGCCTCGAGCTTCCCGGTGACGGTTGGTCCGGACCTCAGCCTCAACGGCGGTTATGACGTCTTCGTCGCCAAGGTCAACGTGGACGGCACCGCCCTGGACTACTGCGGCTACATCGGCGGCATCGGACACGACAACGGCTACGGAATCGCCGTCGACGCCGCCGGCAACGCCTACGTCACGGGTGACACAGGATCCAACCAGTCGAGCTTCCCGGTGACGGTTGGTCCGGACCTCAGCCTCAACGGGTACGACGACGCCTTCGTCGCCAAGGTCAACTCCGCCGGCACCGCCCTCGACTACTGCGGTTACATCGGCGGATCGGAGAACGAAGGTGGCTACGGAATCGCAGTCAACACTGCCGGCAACGCCTTCGTCAGCGGAGGAAGTTACTCTGACAACCTCCCGGTGACCGTCGGCCCGGACCTCAGCTTCAACGGATACATCGACGCCTTCGTGGCCAAGGTGAATGCCGCGGGCACCGCCCTGGACTACTGTGGCTACATCGGCGGATCCGATAGTGACATCGGCCGCGCCATCGCCGTTGACGCCGCCGGCAACGCCTACCTCACCGGGAGCACTGACTCCGATGATCTGACGGTGACCGTCGGCCCGGACCTCGATTTCAACGGCTCGAATGATGCCTTCGTGGCCAAGGTGAACGCCTCCGGATCCTCGTTGGTCTACAGCGGCTACCTGGGTGGGTCGAGCTGGGACGAGGGAACCGGCATCGCCGTCGACGCTTCGGGAAACGCCCATGTGGGCGGCTTCACCATCTCCGACGAGACCACCTTCCCGGTGACGGTGGGGCCGGACCTGACGTACAACGGAGCGTACGAGGCATTCGTCGCGCGGGTCAACGCCGGTGGAGCCAGTCTCGGCTACTGCGGCTATATCGGCGGGGCGGGAAATGAACAGGTTTCCGCCATCGCCCTCGACGCGGGGGGCAACGCTTACGTCACGGGGTACACCACGTCCGACGAGTCCACCTTTCCAGTGACCATCGGTCCGGGTCTTACCTACAGCGGCGGCTTCTCCTACGGCGACGCCTTCGTCGCCAGGGTCGCCGCCGCCGGCACCGGGCTCGACTACTGCGGATATATCGGCGGGACGGGGGACGATTACGGTCGCGGCATCGCCGTCGACGATTCCTGGCAGGCCATCGTGACCGGCCACACCGAGTCCTCCGAGGCTTCCTTTCCGGTAACGGTGGGTCCGGACCTCAGCATCAACGGCGGTGTCGACGGCTTCGTGGTCAAGGTGGACTTCTCCGACTTCTTCCTCGACGTCACACCCTCCACCGTCGAGATCTGCGCCGGCAGCGACGCCGAGTACACCGTCGACGTGGGCGCCACCGGCGGGTTCGCATCCGACGTGACGCTGGCGGCGAATGGCAACCCGGCGGGCTCGACCGCCACGTTTTCGGTCAACCCGGTGACGCCCCCCGGCAGCAGCATGCTCACGATTGGCAACACCGGCGGGGCAGCTGCTGGGAGCTACCTCATCACCGTCAGCGGGGCCGCCGACGGCAGCGCGGGCCACACCGTCGACGTGACCCTGGACGTGCTCGAGAGCCCGCCGCCGCCCGCCCTGACCGTTCCCCCGGACGGCGCCACTGACCAGCCACTGCAGCCTGTCTTCGAGTGGAACGCGGCGGCGGGCGCCGACAGCTACAGCCTGGAGGTGGACGACGATCCGGCGTTCGCGAGCCCCGAGATTTCCGTCAGCGGGATCGCCGGCAACCTCCTACTCGACGCCCAGCGACCTCCAGGAAAACACAACCTACTACTGGCGAGTGAGTTCGGAGAATCTGTGCGGGGTTGGTGACCCATCCACCGTGTTCTCTTTCACCACCCTGTTCCCGGACACTATGCCGTTCGTGGACGGCTTCGAGTCGGGCGACACCTCGGCGTGGTCAGTGACCGTGCCGTAGGGGAGAGTCAAAAGTCCAAAGTCAAAAGTCCAAAGTCTCCCGCGCCCACCCCGGGGGGGGAGAGGGTGAGAAGGTGAGAGGACGGGTTTTGTGTGGTCCTGGCACTCAAGTCGCCTCTGGCACTCAAGAGGATGGCTAGCCCCAGTACCAGTGCTCGAACGCGTGGACCTCGACGGCGCGTGCGCGCGATCTCCGCGTGGCGGGAAACCAAGCGAGCTCTCGGCCCGCGCCGTCCGGGGCGCGGGCGGACCTCGATCGAACCCCGCGCAGTCCGGCTCGTTTCGCCTCGAGACCGACGGTTTGGCAGCGGTCGTGCCCGACCAGCCTGCCGTTTCCGTCGAGCGGGTAGGTGGCTGGCAGGTCGACCGCTGCGAGTCCCCGCCGGCTGTGGACATCGGCCACTCGCTGGTCAGCGGGCAGGGTCGCGTGCACAAGTATCGGACCGATGTCGTCGCACAGGTCCTCGGGCTCGTACGGCCACTCGTCGATGAAGGTCCGCAGGTTGAGGCGGGCGGTGGTCGGGTCCTCGCTGAGGTAGAGCGTCGGGTGCGAGTTCGGCGGGTTCCAGCGCCCACCGCGGACCGCGGCGAAGGATGGGTCGAGGGGATCAGCCCATCCGGCCTCGGCGATCCGGTACCAGACGTGGCCGTCGGGGAGGAGCTCGGTCCGCATCAGGCGTGCGCGTCGCCGAACCGGAACATCCGCCGACAACCGTTGAGGACCTCCTGGGTTCGACCCGCCGCCACGAGATCGAGCAACGACTCGCCGCCCAACCGCGCCGACGGGCGTCGCACGACCGCCGGGATGCGGTCGCGCTTGAGGTGTCGGAGGAGGAGATCCGTCGCGGCCGCGAGGTCGCTCACAGCCTCGATCCGGCCGGCCGGAACGCCGCGGGTGCGCCACTTCCCGATTGCCTGGCGGGTGACGTGGAAGAGTTCGGCGGCGTCGGCCTGGCTCAGATCCCACACTGCGAGGATGCGGTCAAGATCGACGTGGGCGAGCTCCCGGTCGAGCGACCGCTGCAGTTCCGCCAACCATGTTTCATCAGCGTTTTGCGCCAGCACCCGGGCGGCTTCGCCCGGGGCGAGCTCGACCAACTTGGCGGTGTCGGCGACCATGGCACCTCCACAGCAACCATATGTCAACCGCAACCTTTTGTCAACTCAAGGATGCCGCCGATTCTAACCGTGTCAAGGAGGCGTGACCCGTTCCGAATAACATCAATACACAGGTGCCTGGCACCATCAATGCGGCGCCCGAGT
This sequence comes from uncultured Holophagae bacterium, assembly GCA_963801995.1. Lineage (GTDB taxonomy): Bacteria > Acidobacteriota > Thermoanaerobaculia > Thermoanaerobaculales > Sulfomarinibacteraceae > FEB-10. Next base: position 124,550 of record CAWDGW010000004.1, read on the forward strand.
ATCGGAAGGCCGATACTCGTCGCGGTGGCAAGGCCGAAAGGGGTCGACAGGAGGCGCTTCGCCCGATCTGTCATCATCACCCATTCTGCGAGGACTACGAACACCATCTAAACGGTTCCCTGCGCGGAACGGCGATGTCCCAGCTTCCGTAGAAAGTTGACGGTGGTCCATGCCCCGACCAAGATCGGGGTGACAAAAACCCAAGAAAGGGAGGACCACCGTCATGTTCAAGGATGTCAAAGAAACACCGAAGAGTGAAGAGGGGAATTTGGGGAACGAGGAGTTGGCCAGGGGGAGGGCCGGCCTCGCGGCGACTGTTGAGGCTTTACGGGGCGATCTCCGCGGGTTCGTGATCGAAGCAGGGTATCGGGTATTCCTGGAGCTATTGGAAGAGGAGAGGGAGGTGCTGTGCGGACCTCGGTACGTGCACATCGGAGAACGCCAGGCGTACCGTCACGGGTACGACACGGGCAGGCTCGTGTTTGGGGGACGCAAGATCTCGATACCGAAGCCTCGAGTACGGAGTCTTGACGGCAAGGAGATCGAGCTGGAAACGTGGTGCGAGACATCGTCGACGGATCCACTTGAGGAACGGGTGTTGGAGCAGATCCTCTCCGGTGTGACCACACGGAAGTACAGCCGGAGTCTCGAGGCAGCACCAGCTGAAGTGAAGATTTCATCCGAGAGCCGAAGCAGCGTGTCGCGGATGTTTGTGGCGCGCACCAAACAGCAGGTGAAGACATTCCTATCACGGCCACTTGGGAGTTTGGATTTCCCGGTAATCATGGTCGACGGGACGGGATTGGGTGACCATCTGCTGCTGGTAGCCCTCGGGATCGAAGCAGATGGGACCAAACATGTTCTGGGGGTTGCCGAGGGAACAACCGAGAGTTCACAGGTGTGTGTGGGCTTGTTCCGAAATCTCATCGACCGTGGCCTGGTCGTGGAGCGGGCCAGGCTCTTCGTTATCGATGGAGGTCGAGGGATTCGCAGGGCCATCCGCACGACCTTTGGGGGCTGGGCGTTGACCCACCGATGCCACGTCCACAAGCTCAGAAACATCCTCGATCACCTGCCAGGACACAAACGACCCTGGGTACGCCAGATGGTGCGACGGGCCTGGAACGAAGACACCGCCAAAAAAGCAAAACAACGATTACTGCGGTTAGCGAAACAACTGGAGGAACCCCACCCCGGGGCCGCGAGCTCGATCCACGAAGGTCTTGATGAGGTACTCACTCTTCATCGCCTTGGCATCCGTGGCGCGTTGTACCGGACGCTCAGGTCCACAAACCCAATTGAAAACCTCCAGGGGTCCATTAAGAGCACCACCCGTCACGTCAAACGATGGAGAAGTGGATCAATGGCACTTCGTTGGTGCGTCACTGCGCTTACAGAAGCGGAAAGACACTTTAGAAGGAAGGATCAAGGGCTTCCATGCCATGCCCTTCCTGATGGCCGCTCTCGAAACCGCGTTGGAGAAAAACAACCACTTCGACACCGAATCAGAGGTCGCGTAACATGTCACTCCGACCATCGTCGACTTTCCACGGCGTTCGGGACATCGCCGCTGGAGGGAACAGTTGAACGTTACACGCTAAACGTCGAGCGTTTTGGACAGGTGATGGGACCGATTCCGTGAACGTTTAACGTTTGGCTCATCCGGGAAAGCGTGAGGTCGGGTGATTCCGTTCCCGTTCCCGAGAGTCAGGGTCAGCGTCAGCATCCAGAGGCAGGGGCAGGAACCAGAGGACAGCGACACTGGGCAGGGGCAGCGATCTGGTGTGCGGCGGCATGGTCCCCTCCTGGTCGTTCACGGGGTGGATGGGCATAGCTGGGGAGGGGGCCGGTGTCATCGGCGACATCGACGACGTCGCCGACCTCCCAGTGGGGGCCGGCGTCACGTACACCGCCATCGGTGAGGTGCCCAGTCCGTTCATCGGCGTGCTCACGGTCGACGGATCGGCAACTCCCCCGGACTTCATCACCGACTCCGATCCGTCCGACAACACCGCCTCCGCCGAGGTCAGGTCGTTCCGGATCTTCAGCGACGGCTTCGAGTCCGGCGACACAACGCTCTGGTCAGTAACTGTCCCATAATAAGAGGTTATAGAGCAGATTAGATTCCCGCTCCACCGCCGCAATACACAGGTGCCTGGCACCATCAATCCGCCGCGCCCGATGTGACCACGAGATAGATGTCCGTCTGCAATTCGCGCGGCGGATTGCTCCTACATATTCCGCCGGTACTGCCCGCCCACCTCATAGAGTGCGTTGGAGATTTGGCCCAGGGAGCACGATTTCACCGTATTCAACAATTCCTCGAAAATGTTGCCGCCGTTCCTCGCGACGTCCTGGAGCCGAGAGAGCGCCTCGGCTGAGGTCCCCGCATGGCGGGTGTGGAAGTCTCGAAGGTGATCCAGACGCGCCTTCTTTTCGTCAGGTGTTGATCGGGTGAGGGGGGTGTCATCCTGCTCCTGGGCGGTGGGGCTGACGAAGGTGTTGACACCCACAATGGGATAGTCGCCGGTGTGCTTGAGGCGCTCGTAGTGGAGGCTCTCCTCCTGGATCTTACTGCGCTGGTACATGGTCTCCATGGCTCCGAGGACGTCGCCGCGCTCGGACAGCCGTTCGAACTCCTCGAGCACAGCCTCCTCCACAACGTCGGTGAGCCACTCCACGAGGTGGGAGCCCTGGAGCGGGTTCTCGTTCTTGAGCACACCGAACTCGTGGGCGTTGATCAGCTGGATCGCGACGGCGCGGCGGGAAGACTCTTCGGTGGGGGTGGTGATGGCCTCGTCGTAGGCGTTGGTGTGGAGCGAGTTGCAGTTGTCGGCCATGGCCAGCAGGGCCTGGAGGGTGGTTCTGATGTCGTTGAAGGCGATCTCCATGGCGTGGAGAGAGCGGCCAGAGGTTTGGATGTGGTACTTGAGCTTCTGCGACCGTTCGTTGCCGTTGTAGCGGTTGCGGATGGCGATCGACCAGATCCGCCGGGCCACCCTGCCGATGACCGTGTACTCGGGGTCCATGCCGTTGGAGAAGAAGAAGCTGAGGTTGTGGGCGAAGTCGTCGATGTGCATGCCGCGTGCGAGGTAGGTCTCCACGTAGGTGAAGCCGTTGGCCAGGGTGAAGGCCAGCTGGCTGATCGGGTTGGCCCCGGCCTCGGCGATGTGGTAGCCCGAGATGGACACCGAGTAGAAGTTGCGGACGTTTTGGGTGCAGAAGAACTGCTGGATGTCGGCCATCATGCGCAGCGCGAACTCGGTGGAGAAGATGCACGTGTTCTGGGCCTGGTCCTCCTTGAGGATATCGGCCTGAACCGTGCCGCGGATGATCTCCATGGTGGAGAGGAGGATCTCCTCCCACTCGCCCTCCTCGAGGAGGGGTTCGATCTCGGCCCAGGTCTTGCCGCCCGCAATCGGATGGAGGGCCTCGGCTCTGGGGGCGTCCAGGCGCTTCGATGAGACCAGGCGCTTTCGAGCCTGCTGGCGGGCTGCCGCGTTGAAGAACATGGCCAGGATCATGGGCGCCGGGCCGTTGATGGTCATGGAGACCGAGGTTGTGGGATCGCACAGGTCGAAGCCGGCGTAGAGCGTCTCCATGTCCTCGACGGTGCAGATGGACACACCGGCCTCGCCCACCTTGCCCCAGATGTCGGGCCGTTCGTGGGGGTCTTCACCGTAGAGCGTGACCGAGTCGAAGGCGGTGGACAGGCGGGTGGCCTCCTGGCCCTCGGCCAGCAGGTGGAATCGCCGGTTGGTGCGCTCGGGCCCGCCCTCTCCGGCGAACATCCGGGTGGGGAGTTCCTGCGTGCGCTTGAGGGGGAACACTCCAGCAGTGTAGGGGAAGGCCCCGGGAACGTTCTCCAGGAAAAGGTAGTTGAGGATGCCGGGCCAGGTGATGAGTCGTGGAGGCAGTACCTTTGGTACCTTGGTGCCGGCCAGGGTGGTGGTTGTCAGCGGTACGTGGATCGCGCGGCCGCGCACCGTGTAGGTGAACTCGTCGCGGGCGTAGTCGCCCTGGATCCCCGGCCACGCCGCGATGAGCTGGCGGGAGTCATCGTCGAGATCGGTCGACAGCCGCCGGATCTGCGCGTCGAGCTCGCTGACCCCCGGTTCGGCGGCGCTCGTGCCACCGGTGATCTCCTCGAACAGACTCCAGAGGCCCTCTGGGCTCCCGTTCCCCTGGTGGGGAGCCAGAATCGCTCGCGCACCGACGAGCTGGTAGAGGCGGTCCGCAACCCGCACCTGTTCCTCGGCCCACGCCCTGTATTGTCGGGCGGTGCGGGAGATCTCCCTGAGATACCCGGTGCGATCACCTGGAATGGTGGGATGGCGGTGGGGGAGAGCAGCCGGCACCGCCGCCGTGCCCTCGAGGGTCCATGGTTTGCCGCGGTCGTTTTCGAGCCGACTTACGATGCCCTGGTAGAGGTGATTGACGCCGTGGTCATGGAATTGGCTGGCGATGGTGGGGTAGACCGGCAGCTCCTCATCGGTCGGTCCCTCGAAGAGCTCGTGGGTTCGGCGGTACTGCTTGCGGACGTCGCGCAGGGCGTCCAGGGCCTTCGGCCGGTCGAACTTGTTGATCGCCACGAAGTCGGCATAGTCGAGCATGTCGATCTTTTCGAGCTGCATGGCCGCGCCGTACTCCGGCGTCATGACGTAGAGCGAAAGGTCGGAAATGTCCACGATTTCCGAGTCGGCTTGGCCGATGCCGGAGGACTCCACCAGGATCAAGTCGAATCCGGCCGCTTGGCAGATCGCGATGGAACGCTCGATGTTGGCTGACAGGGCGCGATGAGCTTGGCGAGTGGCAAGGGATCGCATGAAAACCCGGTCCGATCCCAGGGAGTTGAGGCGGATCCGGTCGCCGAGCAGGGCGCCACCGGTCTTGCGCTTGGTGGGGTCCACCGACAGGATGGCGATGGTGAGATCTGGGAAGTCTGCCAGGAAGCGCAGCACGAGTTCGTCGGTGACCGAAGACTTGCCGGCGCCCCCGGTTCCGGTGATTCCCAGCACCGATGCCACGCGGTCGGGTTTGGCGACCTCGACCTCGAGTCCCTCCTCAGCCCGTGTAATGGATCGGGATACCGCCAACCAGCGGTCCGAATTCGCCCCCAACGGGCCGTCTGATTCCTCGGAGGCAGGGTCGAAATCGGCGGCGCGGATCATGTGCTCGATCATGCCGTCGAGGCCCATCTCGCGGCCGTCCTCGGGGGAGAAAATTTTGGTGACTCCGTAGGCTTCGAGCTCGGCGATTTCCGTCGGAACGATCACCCCACCGCCGCCGCCGAAGACCTTGATGTGGTTTGCTCCGCGCTCCTTCAGGAGGTCGATCATGTACTTGAAAAACTCGATGTGGCCGCCCTGGTACGAGGAGACGGCAATGCCCTGGGCATCCTCCTGGATGGCGGCGTCCACGATCTCGGCCACCGAACGGTTGTGGCCCAGATGGACCACCTCGGCTCCGTGGGCTTGAAGGATTCGCCGCATGATGTTGATCGCTGCGTCGTGACCATCGAAGAGCGAAGCGGCGGTGACAAAACGGACATTGTGCTGCGGTGTGTAGCGATCGGGTGCGGCCATCGGACCTCCCAGACTCGGCCTCGATGATAGCAGGACCAGCGGCGGGAGTTTTGAGTTCTTAGTTCCTAGTTATCAGCGCCTTAGAAATCGGAATTCGGAATTCGGAATTCGGAAAACCTCCCTCAACGAGCTTGCCAAGGGGTGGGTGGGGAAATTTTCAATTTTCAATCTTCAATTCGCCTACGGGACGGTTTCCGACCACTCGGTGGTGTCGCCCGACTCGAAGCCATCGGCAAAGAGCGGTCCAGGGATCTCGACGGTGTAGCCGCAGCTCGCCAGTGCGGTGGCGATGGCCACCACCTCATCGTCGGGGTAGCCGAGGTCCATCGAGGCCTGGAGAACGGCGTGAGCGGCCACGTCCTGGTTCGATGAGGCGTTGGTGTAACTCAGGCCCACCAGGAAGGCCCGGTCCGACTGCTCGCGGCCGACGGCGTCCCACACCCGCATCATGCACCCGGCCCAGATCTGGCCGTCGGTGTGGATCTGGCCCACCAGCCCGGACGGCCAGGGGTGGGTGTCCACCCAGGCGGTAGTTCGGCCAGGCCAGAAGGGGTTGTGGCCGTCCCAGCTGAAGACCCAGTTGTACTGGGCCTCGTGCGGGAGCCAGTGACCGAAGCTGCGGCTGTAGGAGGCGGCGACATAGTCCCCGACGCCCTCGCTCAGGCCTGTGACCTGGGACAGTCCGCCGAAGGTGATCCAGTCGTGGATACCGTGGCCGAGCTCGTGGATCAGCACGTCGGCATCCTCGGCGTCGTCCACACCCCCTTCACCGAAGCGAAGCCGGCCCGTGCTGGAGCTGTATGAGGAGTTATCGGCGCCGTTGTAGCCGTGGGGGTCGTAGCGGACTCCGGTCGGGTATTGGTAGGGCATGACTGGAACCGCGAGGGTCTGGTTGATGTAGCGCATGAAGGTGTCGATGTGGTAGTAGCCGTTGACGGCCTCGAAGGCGTCTGCATTTCGGGTGAAGTCCCAGGTGGAAGATGCCTGGCTGAATTCACCTTTGTAGGGGCTGTCCCAGTCAGTGCATTCGGCGTAGGGCCCTTTGAGGTAGAACGTACCGCCCACCTCGGTGATATCCGGCAAGACCCTGAGGAAGGCTTCGGCGGTGAGTTGCGCGGTGTCGGCGTCACTGCCGTCCGTGTATCCGGTTTGACCGTAGGTCGCGTGGGCCGAGGACAGGGGATCCGGATCAAAGGCTCTGCCGGAGCCGTTCACGTAGCAGGCGATGTCTGTGGCGCGGACGATGCTGCCATCGTGGGCGTCCACCAGAATCTCCCACTCGCCGCGGGGCGTTTCGAGCGGTGTTGTCACGACTCGGTGGACGAGCCGCGAGCGGTCCCCGTCCTGGTAGATCATCAGGGCGTGGCTGTCGTACAGGCTCGAACCCACGACTCCGAGGTGCCGGTTGGCGATCACTCCGGGCCTGGTCGGCGGAGAGGGCCGGCATCCGTGGATCCAATGGAGACCCGGGGCTCGTAGCTGCTGGTCACGAAGACCACCTGATTGTGATTGTTCAGCGTCACCGTGACCTCGCCGCCGTAGACGGGCACTCCATCCAGATGTTGACGAAGTCGGACGGTTGTGCCGGCCGGGGTCGTCCGACTGGCGTGGTGGTCAAGATCCTCCAGGTTGGCTCGCAGGAGACCCAAGGTGGCAGCCTCTGCTCGGAGGTACTCCCGGGTCTGGTCTTCCGGTGCCCCCGGGCGGACCGCGTGGTCGACCCGGTACAGTGCCACCGGGGTCCCGGTCTCAAGGTTGATCAGCATCAGACCCTGAGCCTGGGTTGGAGCCGCGGCACGGATACCCACCTCGAGGCCGGTGGGCTCGGGATGGCGCACGGCCGATGCGGGGGTCGCGAACATCGAGGCGAGGACCAGAGTGCACAGCGATAAGCGAACGATCCGACCTGTCATGTTTCCGTCCTGTTCTTCCGGGTGACAATAATCTGCCCCTCGGGCGGGGACAAAGCGGGGCGATTATGCCACGGATTCGAGCCTTTGTTGAGTTTGGTGCACCAAACAGCGCGGTAGGCGCCGCGCGGATGAATCTTCCATCTTCGATTTTCAATCTTCAATGAATCCCCGAGACCCCGCCTGTGGCTCGCAGGATCTTGATAATCCGGTCGATGCTAGACTCCGAAAAGGGATGGACGGCACTCTTCAAGACGGCGAGTTGAACGCGAGCCAGGTCTCGCGTTTCACCATCATCGAACGGCTCGGAGCCGGCGCCATGGGTGTGGTCTATCGGGCCCGCGACACCTTGCTCAAAAGAGACGTGGCTCTCAAGTTGATCCGACCGGAGCTGTCGGAGGATCCACGTTCGAGGTCGCGCTTCATTCGAGAGTGCCAGGCGGCCGCCGCCATCAACCACCCGGGAATCGCCACGATCTATGAGGCTGGGGAGACCGATGAGGGCTGGTTATACCTGGCCTCCGAACTCATCGAAGGCGAAACCCTGAAGAAGAGGATCACCACCGGGGCCATTCCTGCGGACGAGGTGATCGACCTCGGGATCCAGCTCGCCGAGGCGTTGGCTGCTGCCCACGGAGCGGGCGCCGTTCACCGAGACATCAAACCCGGGAACGTCATGGTGACGCCGGACGGGAGAATCAAGGTCCTCGATTTCGGACTGGCCAGGCTCAGCGCCCGGGTCGACACCGAGCACGAAAACGAAGAGACCATGACTCGGACCGCGGTGGGTTTGGTGATGGGAACCCCGGCCTACATGTCGCCGGAACAGGCGGCAGGGCAAGAGGTGGACGCCCGGACCGACGTCTTTGCTACCGGTTGCGTGCTCTATGAAATGCTGACCGGAATCTCTCCGTTTAAATCCGGGTCGGTGCCGGAGACCCTGAGGAGAGTGCTGGTGGAGGATCCGCCACCTCTCGAGTCCACGGTGGATCGGCTTCCCGCGGGATTGGAAATGGTGCTCCGCAAGGCACTGGCCAAGGAGGCCGACGATCGATACGAGACCTGCAGCCAGATGGCGGAGGAGCTCAAGGCGCTGAGGACCTCGGAGTTCGTGCCGGTCAGCGTTGCCGCCTCGAGGCGCAGAAAGCGTCTTCTGGCGGCTGCCGCTGGAGCGGTGGCCGTCGCCGTGGTGTCGGTTGTCATAGTGATGGCCTGGAACCGGCCGAGCATCGCTTTCGAGCAGAGGGACCGGCTGCTGATCGCCACGGTGGACAACCAGACGGGCGAGGAGGTCTTCGACCTGGCCCTGCGCACGGCGCTCGAGGCAGATCTCCAACAGTCTCCCTATGCCGCCGTCATGCAGCAGAGCCAGATCCGGGAGACCCTTCAGTTGATGAGGCGAGACCCGCTGTCCCAGATCGATGAGGACCTGGGTCGGGACATCTGCCGATTCGGTAAGGTCCGGGCCTTGCTGTTGCCCAGAATCCTCTCTGCCGGAGAAGCGTACGAGCTCCAGGCGGTGCTGGTGGACCCGGTCACCGGCCACCACGTGGATCAGGTTCGGGTGACCGCTCGTGGCCGGGAAGAGGTGCTGCTGAAGGCCATCGACAAGCTCACCCGAAAGGTCCGGCGGCGGCTCGGCGAGTCCATGACATCAATCAAGGACACCGATCTGCCGGTGGCGCGGGCCAGCACGTCGTCGTGGGAGGCGCTGAAATACCTCTCTCTCGCAAACCAAAAGTGGGACGCCGGGAGCTTCCACGAGGCGGCGCCCTCCTGGAGATGGCGATTCAGGCGGATCCGAATTTCGCCATCGCCAAGGGGACCCTTGGACTCTTGCTGATCCAGTTCCTCGACGACAAGGAGAGCGGCCAGCAGTGGTTGAGAGAAGCGCTGATCGACGGCGAGGTACTGCCTCAGCGGGAGTACCTGATGATCCGCGCGGTCAATCGGCAGTTCGTTGACGAGGACCCCGAAGGAGCCCTCGAGGAGTACGAACTGATCTGCGAGCTCTTTCCGGACGACATGCCGGCCTACAACAACCGCGGCCGGATCCTGATGTCCCAGGGTCGTTATGACGAGGCGGCGGCGATGTTCGAGAAGGCGACCGAGCTGGATTCCAGGTCCGGCGTGGCCCTGCAGAACCTGTGGTTTCTCCACGTTCTTCACCAGCGCAGAGCGCGGGCCTCCGAGGTCGTGGCGCGAAGGTCGCTCGGCACTTGGGCCCGACGTGCCGGGATTTCGCGCGGGCTCGGGTTGGAGTCTGGCGGCCCAGGGTCGATTCACCGAAGCCGTCGGCCGCCCTTCGACACGCCCTGGCGATCGAACCCGATCACGATTACGCCCTACCGAACCTGGGCCTGGTTCTGTTCGGTCTGGGAAAGGCGGATGAGGCGGCGCCGATCTTGCGACGGGTTTACGAACTGGCCGAGGCCGGGGAGATTCCCAGCGACCGGGCGACCGCCGCCGCTGACCTTGCCATGGCCCTGGCTGCCACCGGCAACTCCGGCGAGGCCGAGATCCTCGTGTTGGAGGAGTCCAAACGCATGCGCTCCGGGAGCCGGGGCCGCGTCGTTGTCGACGAATGATTATCTGGTTCTCGCGCGACTGGCAGCGGCGGTTGGCCGGTCCGACGAGGCCAGACGGTGGATCCGACACGCCGAAGCATTCGGGGTCGAATCAGCAAACGACCGGATCGCACTGGCTGCGGCACTGGCAATGGTTGGAGACGAAGACACCGCCTTGGACGAGCTCGAAACCGCCTACGAAGGATATGTCTGGGACCCCTACCATTCGCTGGTCATGACGTCATTCAACGGGTTGCTGGACGAGCCGCGCTTCCTGGCCCTGTTCGGTATCGAAGAAATATCGTAAGCGGTAGTTTTCCCAATTCACCGAGTGAATTGGGCTGATTTTTTTCTATTGGGTGCATTTGGGAATGGGGTGCGACTACTCCGGCGATGGTGCTTTCCCAAAGGACGAAAGGTCCGAGAGAACCTCGGCGGCGTGGTTGGAGGGGTCAACCTTGGGGTAGGCCTTGAGGACGTGACCGTCCGCACCCACCAGGTACGAGATCCGTTTTGGCACCGGAATCAAGGGCGTCTTGGCGCCGACCGCTGCCGCCAACTCCCGGTCCGTGTCGGACAGCAGGAGGAACTGCAGGCCGTACTTCTCGGCGAACTTCCGGTTGCGTTCGGGCGTGTCGTACGATACGCCGAAGACCCTCAGACCGGCCATCTGGACGCCGGCCCAACTGTCCCGAAAGGCGCAGGCCTCCTTGGTGCAACCCGGGGTGTCTGCCTTCGGATAGAAATACACGAGGTATGGCGTTCCCTCGAGGGCTTCACTCGAGACGGTCGAACCGTCGTGGGCGGTCAACGAAAAAGACGGAAAGGGCGATCCAGCGTCGATCATTTCTCCTCCAATTGCAGGGCTGGCGATCAGCGCGATCGAGATCCCCAGCGAGAGCTTATTGAACATAACAACACCTTCGCTTGTCTCAACAACGCCGAGGTGACCGAGTATTCCTGTGCGGCGGCACCGGGCCGCACCGGTCACCGGCTTTCTGCAGCGGACGGCGGCTTCCGGCGGGGGATCGAAGCGGGCGGCTGTGCCAACATGGTGCGGCCATGAGCAGCGCATTCATCCGAAGGCTGGCCGATCTGGCCACCGACCCCGCCGGCAGACGGTGGATCTTCGTGCCGTATGACCAGCTGTCGGATGCCATCGGCCCGCTCTGTCGCGAGGCTCCCGAAGAGCTCGGAGTGATCGTCGTCGAGAACCCGTGGAAGGCTGCGCAGCGGCCGTACCACCGACAAAAGCTCGCCCTCGTGCTGGCCAACCTCAGGCACTTCGCCCTCGAGCAGGCCGCGCGAGGAGTCGCGGTCCGCCACCTGGTGGCGCGGGGGCCCTACCGAACCGCGCTGGAACCCCTGGTGCGAGAGCTCGGACCGATCCGGGTGATGCAGCCCGCCGAGCGGGAGCTGCGCGTGGACCTCGCACCTCTCGTCGCCGCCGGTGGGCTGTTGAAGCTGCCTCACGAGGGATGGCTGACCAGCTCCGAGGACTTCACCGAAAGTCAGGGCGCAGGCCGTGCGTTCCGCATGGACGCTTTCTATCGACACGTCCGCCGCCGCACCGGGATGCTCATGGAAGGCGGTCGGCCGGTGGGCGGTCGGTACAGCTTCGACACCGAGAATCGACGCTCATGGACCGGCTCCCCTCCGGCTCCCGATCCACCGGCGTTCGAGCCCGATGCCGTGACCAACGAGCTGGTCGAACTGATCGAGCGCCTGTTCGGCCGTCACCCGGGCGTGGCGGATCCGGAGAGCCTGCCGGCCACCCGCGACGATGCCATCAGGCTGTGGTCGTGGGCGAAGCGGGAGTGCCTGCCGCATTTCGGTCCGTACGAGGACGCGATGTCGACGGCCAGCACCGGCCTCTTCCACACCCGGATCGCGCCGTTGCTGAACCTCCATCGGCTGCTCCCGAGAATCGTGGTCGAGGAGGCCCTCGACATGGAGCTGCCGATCGCCAGCCAGGAGGGATTTCTGAGGCAGGTCATCGGATGGCGGGAGTTCGTCCGCCACGTGCACGAGGCGACGGATGGATTCAGGGTTCTGCCGGAAGGGGTTCCGGCCATCCGCGAGCGGCCCGGCGATGGTGGATGGGGGTTGTGGTGCAACGACCGCTGGCATCCCGAGCCGGAGGGTGAGACTGCCGACGGTGGAGCCGACCCTCAACATCTCGCGGCGACACGGCCGGTGCCTGCGGCTTACTGGGGCGCGGCCAGCGGTCTCGAGTGCCTGGACCGGGTGGTGGCGGAGGTGTGGCGCGAGGGCTGGAGCCACCACATCACCCGGCTGATGGTGCTGTCCAATATCGCGACTCTGCTCGGGGTTTCGGCCCGCGATCTCACCGACTGGTTCTGGGTCGCCTACGTGGATGCTTACGACTGGGTGGTCGAGCCCAACGTGCTGGCCATGGGCACCTTTGCCACCGGGCCGTTGATGACCACCAAGCCGTACGTGTCCGGTGCGGCGTACATCAACCGCATGAGCGACTACTGCCAGTCCTGTGCTTTTGATCCGAAAGCCAACTGTCCGTTGACCAATCTGTACTGGCACTTCCTCTCGCAGCACGCCGAGCGGCTCGCTGACAACCCGAGGATGAGGATCGTGCTCAGTGCCCTACGGCGGCGCTCGGATGAAAAGCAAGACACCGATCACGTCGTCTTCAAGTGGGTCGCTGGGGTGCTCGATGCTGGCGGTCAACTGAGCCCGGACGACATCCCATCCGAGACCGGGTAGGGGCGCTGCAATAGACGGGGTCGTCTGTCCGTTTGGAGTGACGATGAGTGTTTGCACGACCCTTTTCAACGGTGCTGTTTCGATATGCCGCCGGGCGGTAGCGCTGGTCGCCGTCACCGCGGTCTGGGTGCCCGCGATGGCGGAGCGTCCCACGGAGGCCCAGATGATCGTCGACTTTCGCGAGACCGAGCTGCGGTGGCGGACCATCGACGACGCCGTCATGGGCGGCGTGTCGCAGAGCGGGATGGCGATCACCGACGGCGTCGCCACGTTTTCCGGGGTGGTCTCGCTGGCGAACAACGGGGGCTTTGCCTCGGTTCGTTCGTTGCCGGCCGGGCACGATCTGTCCCGGTTCGACGGAGTGGTCCTCAGGGCGCGCGGCGACGGCCACCGCTACGGCTTCAGGCTTCGCACCACGGATGCCTTCGACGGCGTGAGCTACCAGGCGGAGATCGAGCCGGAGGCGGGGAAGTGGAGCGAGGTCGTCATCCCCTTCGAGGACTTCGAACCCGTGTTCAGGGGACGTCGGGTCCCGAGCGCGCCGGCCCTCGATCCGAGTCGCGTCCGGACGTTCGGTCTGATCATCGCCGGCAAGCAGGCCGGACCGTTCCGTCTCGACATCCAGTGGATCTCGGGGTGGGTGCGGGAATCGCGGTCGCAGCACGGCTCGGATGGAGGCAGCGGGTGACGGGCGGCGGAGGCGAGCCGACCCCGGTACGTCGCACGGTCGAGCGGCCTCCGACGCGAAACCCGGTCCAACGATCGAAGATCGTGGGCTCGAAATGGACGGCGACGAAGCCCGTGCGGCGCGAAAAGCACTTTATGGCGGTGGGATGGGTCCTCGACGAGGCGGGTGAGCCGACCGACCTGGTCCGGCTGGAGGCGATCGTCACCGGTCGTGTTCGCTCCATCCACTGGCGAGATCTCGAGAAGATCGAGGACTGGTTCATCGGGTGGCGCTGAAAGAGTCCGACGGGAGGGTCAGGGCAGAAAGCGCAGCATCACCAAAACGAGAATCCCGCGGGCCGTCCAACCGACGGTTCGAACCCAGTTGGAGCGTACGAGGCGCTCGTGGGCGACCTGGTCGAACCCGCGCTGCAGGCGGCGATGTCGGGGCACCTGGAGGGAGAAGGTCGAGGCCCAGATCACTGCAAGCAGGGCGAGCCCGATCCATGCCAGAGCCGGCGGCACCGGGCTCCACGACGCCATCGCGAGGGCGGCGGCGGTGACGAGCTCGATCAGCATGGGGGGGATCACCACCCAGCCGATGCGCCGCTCGTGGGCCCGCTGAAACGCCGGGTAACGGTTTCGATCGGCGAACGCCATCAGCGGATAGTGGACGACCTGGACCATCCAGATCACTCCGACCATGACGAGAGTCGACACCACGTGAAGGAACAGAACGCCGGCGACCCACCCCTCGGCGGTCACCGCGTGCCCCTCTCGAGCTCGGCGACGACCGCTGCGGCGGCGCGACGGCCCGAGGACATCGCGCCGTTGATGGACGGATCCGCCCGGTGGTCACCGCAGATGAACAGGGTGTCAGAGATCTTCGATTCCCCGGCGCCAGGCTCCGGTGTCTCGTACACCGGAAGGGCACGGTCGATGACGTAGCTCTTGAGGTGTCGCCAGGTCCTTGCCGAGGCTCCGAACCACTCGACCATCTGCTGCCGCACCCGACCTTCGAGCGGTTCCGCGGCGGTCCCCGGGGTTCCCAGCACGGTCGCCGAGACCAGAGCGGTTCCGCCTGGCGAGAGCTCGTTGGAGACATCGCTCATCACACACAGGTTGTTGACCGGTCCGGACCCGTCGCCGTTGAGCACCAGAACCGGGCCTGTCGACGGCGGCTCGTCGGTGGCGAAATAGAGGCAGCTGACACCCCGCCACCCCGGCGTGCCGGGGAGGTCCACCAGTTTATGGGCGGATGATCCATCAGCGGCCACCACAACCGCGGCCGCGTCGATCCGCGAACCATTCTCCAGGACGGCGCCCCCCGCATCCACCGCCGCCACCGGATGGCGGGTGTGGATGGTGCCTTCGGGCAGATGCGAGGCGAGTTGTCGAGGGATCTCGCCCATGCCGAGTGCCGGCACGGCGATGTCGCCGGCCGAGAACATCCTGAACACGAACTCGAGCTGCCGCTCGGAGGTCGCCAACTCCGGGTCGAGGAAGACGCCACCGAAAAACGGCCTGAAGAACCGTTCGACCGCGGTGGTGCTGAAGCCTTCTGCCGACAGTCTGGCGAGGGTCGACCGATCGCTGGCGAGGGATGCTGTATCGCGGACGGATCGGGTCACGCGCCGTCGAAAACGGGCGATGCGCAGGGCATCAGCAGCCGGTATCGTCCTCTGGAGGACGGTGGATATCCCGGCGATCGGTGCCCGCCAGGGGTCGGCGATGCGCCGGAACCGACCGCGAGCGCGGATCAGGGCCCCTGGGAAGAACGGCCGGAGCCGCAGCGCGCGGTAGTCGAGCAGTTGCCGAGCCTCCGGATAGGCCGTGAGCAGCACCTGGAATCCCCGGTCGAGCCGAAACCCGTCCACGAGGTCGGTGCGGACCCGCCCGCCAACGCCGTCAGAGGCCTCGAGGACCAGCGGCTCGATGCCCCGCGCCACCAGCTCGACGGCGCAGCTCAACCCGGCGAGACCGGCCCCGACGATGACGACTCGTCGTCGCTGCGGAGTCTCAGGAGACGTCATGCGCCAAGGTTACGCGATCGGGGACCCTCCTGCACTCGCACGAGCGCGACGAGAGCCGACAGTGCGTCTGGCCTGTTGCCGGCCGTTCAGGCGCCGGCCATGCCGCCCCGAAGCGCGGAGTCGGGTCCTCGAAGCCGGCCGCCAGCCACGGCCGGACCCAGGCTCGAAGGTGGTTGATTTCACACAACCCGGACGCGGGTCCTCACACGGAATCTCTGATCCTCTCGAGCTCGTCGGTGATCAGGCCCTTGAACATGGGGATCTTGTAGCCGTTGTTGGCGAGCGGCTCGGCTCCCTCGACCGCGGCGGCGGCTGCCGCCGAAACCACCGCATCGTCGAGCGGATGCCCGGTGATCGCCTCCTCGACCCCGGTGGCCCGCCACGGAATTGGTGCGGCTCCGGAAAGGAAGATTCGAGCGGCGACCACCGTCGGACCGTCGAACTGGAGCGCCATGGCCGCACCGGCCAGGGCGAAATCCCACGAAGCCCTGGCCCTGATCTTCCGGTAGCTGGACCTGGTGCCCGACGGCGGCGCTGGAACGATGATGTCGGTGATGATCTCGTCATCGCCGAGCACGGTCTCCCGTTGCGGGTCATCCGACGGCGGCACGTGGAGCTTCTCCACCGGAACGGACCGGCTCGAATCTGAGCCGGTGACCCTGCAGACGGCACCGAGAGCGGCCAGCGCCGGGGCGGTGTCCGAGGGGTGGACGATGTAACACAGATCGCCACCGAAGATGCAGTGGTACTGGTTTTCGCCCTCGTAGGCGTAACATTTCTCGCCGCCCTTGCGCAGGCAGTGGAAATCGCCACGGTAGTACCAACAGCGGGGTTTCTGACAGAGGTTGCCGGCGAGGGTTCCCTGGTTGCGAAGTTGGGGACTTGCCACCACCCGGGCCGCTTGGGCGAGGGTGTGATAGCGCTCGTGGATCTCAGGGTGGGCGGCGACCTCTGCAATCGTCGTCAGGGCGCCAATCCTGAGCCCGCCGTCGGCTGTTTTCGAGATGCCGTGCAGATCCGGGATCTGACTGAGGCTCACCACCTTGGAGGTGTTGAAGACTCCGTCGCGGAGGCAGCCGATGAGGTCGGTGCCGCCGCCGTGGATCCTGGCCTGGGTTTCTGCCAGGTGGCCCGTGGCTTCGGCGAGAGACGACGGTCGGACGAGTGAGAAGCGTTGCAGCATGTCACACCTCCTCGATCGCAGCTGCCAACAGCGCAGCGAGTTGGACCGGGTTGATCGGAGAGTTTTTTACCCGGATGCCGATGGCGTCGTGGACGGCGTTGGCGACGGCAGCAGCCGTGGGAATCGTCACCGGTTCGCCGAGCCCCTTGGCCGAGGTTGTGTTGCATTCGTGATCCTCGAGATCGACGGGCACCGATGTCATGTCGGTTGGGATGTCCAGCGCGGTGGGGATTTTGTAGTCGTGGAAATTGGCGTTGACCATCTTGCCGGTGGCCCGGTCGAGCACCCGGGCCTCGGTCATGGCCAGCCCGATGCCCATGGTGATGCCGCCCCAGACCTGGTTGTCGTAGGTCTGGCGGTTGAGCACCCGACCCGAGTCGTTGGCACTCAGGAATCGCAGCACCCTGACCTCGCCGGTGCGGGTGTTGACCTCCACCTCGCAGAATTGGGCACAGAATGGGTTGACGGTCTTCCCCTCCGGATTGGGACCCCGGTAGCCGACGCCGAGCACCTCACCGCGGCGACGCAAGAGGTCGATCTCGGTGACCCTCAGCGACGCGGAGTGGTCGGATCTGCGGGTCACCACACCGTCCACCAGAACAAGATCGGCGGCATCCCATTCCTTCTGAGCCGCGGCGGCCTCGATGAGCTGTTTTTTGAGGTTGTAGGCGGCCTCGCGCACCGCCGGCGACTCTGTGGGCACGGTCTTCGATCCCCCCGAAGACGTGGCGAACTTGGTCGTGGCGGTGTCGGCGTTCTCGATCTGGATTCCGGCGGGATCGATGCCCAGCTCCTCGGCCACCACCATCGCCATCACCGTCTTGGTGCCGGTGCCGATGTCCGAGGCGCCCATATTGAGGTTGACGCTGCCGTCGGCGTACATGGTGACCACGATGGTGGCGGGTGGGCCACCCCCGCCCACAATCCATGTGCAGGAGGCGACTCCTACCCCTCGTTTGAGGTGACCCTCAGATTTCGCGCTCTTTCGAGCGTCGTCCCAGCCGAAGGCGGCGGCTCCGTCCTCGAGGCACCTGCTCAGGCCCGTCGAGGTGTAAGGTTGCCCCCCTCTGACTTGGCTGACCGTTGGGACATTCTTGAGCCGCAGTAGCACCGGATCCATGTCAATGGCCCGGGCCAGTGCGTCCATCATCTGCTCGAGGGCCCAGGAGCCCTGAGGATGACCCGGGGCACGGAATGGGCGGGACGGTCCGGCGTTGATGTATGCGAGTTGATTCTTGCAGCGCACGTTGGCGCAGGTGTAGAGGTCGCGGACCTGCCAGTCGAGCAGGCCGGCGCCTCCGCCTTCGTAGGCCCCGGCCGAGCTGAGGCTTTCGAACTCCATGGCTGTGAGCTGGCCCGCCTTGGTCACGCCGACCTTGATTCGCATGGTGGCACCCGGTCGGTTGCCGGTCACCAGCATCTCCTCCTCTCGGGTGAGGAAGAGCCTGACCGGACGGGCCGTCTGGCGAGCGAGAACTGCTGCGATCAGAGTGTGTTTGGACGCCTGCAGCTTCGATCCAAAGCCGCCGCCCATGTAATGGCCGATGACCCGCACATTCGCCAGCGGCATGGACAGGGCAGCGGCGACCTGGCGTTGGACCCCGAAGACACCCTGCTGCGAGTCCCAGATCGTGAGCCGGGGGCCGTCCCAGCGGGCCACGCAGCCGTGGAGCTCCATGGGGTTGTGGATTTCGTATTCGACCCGGTAGGTCTCATCAAGAACCACGTCGGCTTCGGCGAATCCGGCTTCCAGGTCTCCTCGTTCGTAGGTGTCCGGCTCGCCCATGAGATTGCCGCCGTCGCGGATCTGAGGTGCCCCTGGCGCGATGGAGTCGTGTTCCTCCGAGACGTGGGACAGCACCTCGTACTCGACGGCGATGGCCCTCAGCGCGTCGGCCGCCTGCCAGGGGGTCTCCGCCGCGACAGCCGCCACCACTTCTCCCTCATACCTGCAGATCGGGTCGAAGAGCTTTGATTGATCTCCCCCGTACCGCCAGCCGAGGTCGGCTCCGGGCGACGAGCCGGTCAGCACGGCCGCGATCCCGGGCATGGCCTGAGCCCGACTGGCGTCTAGGTCGACCACCCGAGCGTGAGCGTGGGGACAGCGCAGGATGGCTGCGTAGAGCATGTCCGGCAGCAGCACGTCGGAGGGATACTGGGCGGTTCCGCTGACCCGTTCGTAGGCGTCCACCCGCTGGAGGGGCTTGCCCACCACTCGGGTTTCCCGCCACGGCGCCGGGTACTCGGAGGGTGCGGGGGTTTCCGGAACCGGTCCGTCGATGTGGTAGTTCCCGTCGCGGTTCATCGTCCACCTCCCTTCTTGAGCTCGGCGGCCCGGTCAACGGCCTTGAAGATGTTGACGTAGGCCCCGCACCGGCACAGGTTTCCGCCCATGCCGTGCTGGATCTGGTGCAAGTCGGGGTTCGGATTGGACCTGAGCAGGCCCTCGGCGGCCATGATCTGGCCGGGCGTGCAGTAGCCGCACTGGAAGCCGTCTTTCTCGGCGAAGGCCTGTTGGGTCGGCCCCAGCTCCTCACCGTTCATCAGGCCTTCGAGGGTGGTGATCTCCTGCCCTTCGGCCTCGAGGGCGAGGGTCATGCAGGCATATCTCGGCGTGCCGTCGATCAGCACTGTGCACGCGCCGCATTCGCCCCGTTCGCAGCCGGCCTTGGTGGCGGTCAGGCCGAGCCGGTCGCGGATCACGTAGAGTAGGGTCCACCTCGGTTCAACCAGCATCCGGTGGACTCGACCATTGATATTCAACGTCACCGGCGCCATACCGTCGGCGTGTGGGCCGGGTGGTTGTTCGCCGGCCTGGGCAGCGGTCTTACCGGCTGCCACCGCCACAGCTCCCGCGCCCACACTGCCGATGAACCCCCTGCGAGTCACTCCCGGTGTCTGTTTGGGGTCTTTCTTCCGCGTGCTCATAGAGCCTCCCTTGAACGCCGCTCGGAACGGCCAGAATCCTGAGACTAGGTCTTTTTAAGTTGTTTCACCCGTGGATTTTAACATCACAAGGAAAATTCGGAATTCGGAATTCGGAATTCGGAAAACCTCTCTCGATTTGTTTTCTCCGCCTTCAGGTCACAGCGGGTAACATCCTCGCTGCCAACTGCAGACTGCCAACTGCTAACTGCCAACTGCCTGGCCCGGGAAGGCAAGAGACTGTAAATTGGCTACATGAAATTCGCAGGCTTGATTCTGGCGGGCGGGGAGGGGAGGCGGTTCGGCGGGCCAAAAGCTTTCGCCCGCCTGCCGGACCAGAGGACCTTCCTCGAGGCGTGCCGTGATGCGATGACCGGCGCCGGGGCGCGACCAGTGGCGGCCACGCTGCCGCCCGGTCACACCGGGGACGGTATCGGCGGAGTCCGCATGCTCCCCCTGCCGGAAACGGGCCTCGACATGTTGGCCTCGCTGCGCTGGGGACTGCGTCACCTGATCTCGGAAAAACCGTGGTCGGTGGTCGTGGTGCTGCCCGTTGACCATCCCCTGGTGAATGCTGCCACCGTGCGCGAACTGGCCGCGACTCAGGGGCCGGCGGTGATTCCGAGCTGGCGCGGCAAACACGGCCACCCGATCGCCATCGCGCGGGAACCGGCTGAAAGAATCGCCCGGCAGCAACTCGCCGGCGAAACCCTTCGGGACATTCTTCGGACCCTTGACGCGGTCACTCTGCCGGTCGACGATCCGGGCGTCACAGCCAATTGCAACACTCCCGAATCGTTGGCGCGTGCCCTGGGTTCTGCATAGATCAGAAAAATCCGGAACAGCTCAGAAAAACGCCAACGCGCGTCGGGCACGAAGGGTGGAAATCAGCGATGGCGCTCCGGATGATCGCGGGCTGCGATCCTCAATCAGCATCGTCGGCGCGCGTTGGCCTTTTTCTGAGTAGACAAGCGCAGAGTTACGTGTCTGCGGGAACTCGCATGGTGACGAATTCCTCGGCGGCGGTGGGGTGAATCCCAACGGTTTGGTCGAACTGAGCCTTGGTGGCACCACATTTCATGGCCACAGCCATCCCCTGGATGATCTCGCCGGCGTCAGGACCCACCATGTGGACCCCAATCACGCGGTCGGAGCTTCTGTCAACGATGAGCTTCATCATGGTCTTTTCCTTCCGACCAGAGAGGGTGTAGATCATGGGCCGGAAGGTGGACTTGTAGATGACTACGTCACGGCCGTCCGCCCGGGCCTCTGCCTCGGTCAAGCCAACCGTGCCAATCTGTGGCTGGCTGAATACGGCGGAGGGGATGTCCGCGTAGTCCATGGTGGTGGGGTTGTTTCGAAACACGGTTTCCACAAAGGCCATGGCTTCGCCGATGGCCACCGGCGTCAGGGCTCTGCGATCGGTGACGTCCCCGATGGCGAATATCCCCGCCACGCTGGACTCCGAATAGGCGTCCACCACCACTGCGCCCCGTTCTGTCAACCTGACTCCAGCATCCTCGAGACCGAGATTCGCGGTGTTGGGTACCCGACCGGTGGCGCACATCATGACGTCGGTCTCCAACACCGCGCCGAGGTTCGTGACCGCCCGCAGGCCGCCGTCCATGGGCTCGATTCTGTCGATGAGGGTGTCGAAGAGGAGCGTGATGCCACGGCCGGCCATGGCGTCGGCGAGGGATGTCCGAACATCGTCGTCAAAACCCCGAAGGAAGAGCGGCCCACGGTAGTTGAGGGTCACCTCGGAACCCAGTCCGTTGAAGATGCCCGCGAACTCCACCGCGATATAGCCGCCGCCGGTGATCAGGATTCGCCGGGGCTGCCGGTCGAGGTAGAAGACTTCATCCGAGGTGATGCCCAGTTCGGAGCCGGGAATCGGTGCCTTGAAGGGTCGGCCGCCGGTGGCGATGAGGATGTGTTTCGCGGTGTAGCTTGTTCGGTCCACCTCCACCGTGTGGCGATCGGCGAGTCGAGCCATCCCGTAGTGGATCTCGGCCCCGGACCCTTCGAGGAGGTTTCGGTAGATTCCATTGAGCCGCTCGATTTCGCGGTCCTTGTTGGCGATCAGAGTGGGCCAGTCGAACGCTGACGGCCCAGCCGTCCAACCGAAACCGCGCGAGTCTTCAAATGCGTCGGAAAATTCGGAGGCGTAGACCAAGAGTTTCTTGGGCACGCAACCCGCGTTGACGCAGGTCCCGCCCAACGGGCCGCATTCGGCCACCGCTGTGCGCACACCCATGGAGGCCGCCACGCGGCCAGCCCGAACGCCGCCGGAGCCAGCGCCGATAACGTACAGGTCGTAATCATATTTGGTCATTCTTGCTCCCCAGGCTTCGAGATCGGGTGCCCGAGAAGCCTAAACGATCGGGGCGACGGACAGAAGCGGCAGAGGGCAGGAGGCAGAATTCGGAATGAATTAGGAAGACCGACTCCGGACGGGGCAGTGGGGATGGGCCGCAAAAGAACGCAGACAGGCGCAGAGCAACGCAGCAGTACAGATTCTATTGAATTGGACACAGAAGAACACAGGTAAACACAGCTTCTCAATCGTCATCTCGAGCGAGGCGCCTCTCGTACGATCGCAATTCGACCGGTAGCGTCTGCGACACTTCCCCGTGTCATTCCGAGCGAGGCGGCCGCAGGTCGCCGACGAGGAATCTGGTCAATCTCGACGATCGCCCGACTCGCAAGGGATCAAATTGTGTTCATTGTCGTTTGTACCAGGGCTCAGTCGGTGGGGCAGCGTGTCAACCGCTGACCCAGATCCCTCGTCGGCCCCTTCGGGGCCTCACTCGGGATGACTCAGAAGGGAGAAGGCAGCAAGGGGAAGCCGCCTCGCTCGGAATGACCCGATGACGTGTCAAATACCTGCCAGGGAAGGGGGTGGGTGGGGGGGAACTAAGAACTAAGAACTCAAAACTCAGAACTTCCCGCCATCGGTTTTCCGCACCCCGAGTCCCGGATTCCGAGTCCCGCTATTTCTTGAGTGCCATCTCCAGATTGATGGTGATCTCGACCTCGTCTCCAAGAATGTACCCGCCGGCATCGAGGGCCTTGTTCCACACGATGCCGTAGTCCTTGCGATCCAGGCTGGTTTTGATCTCGAACCCGGACTTGGTATTGCCCCAGGGGTCGTCGATCACTCCGAGGAAGGTGACCGGGACGACGATTTCCTTGGCCACGCCATGCATTGTGAATGTGCCGGTCACCGCGTAGGTCGAGGCGCCACTCTTGGTGATCTTGGAGCTGACAAAGGTGATCTCCGGGAACTTCTCCACATCGAAGAAGTCCGCCGAGCGCAGGTGTTTGTCCCGGTCACCATTGGCGGTGTCGATGCTGGATGCGTCGATGGTGAACTTCACCGACGACCCGTCCATATTCTCGAAATCCGTTGTGACAGTGGCATCGAAGCTGCCGAATCGGCCGGTGACCTTTGAGATGAGATGACGAACGGTAAACGTCACGTCGGAGTGGGCTTTGTCGATCGCCCAACTGTCTGCGGCCGAAGCAGGTCCGGCGAGGGCTAATAACGCGATGATCATGCTCAGAATTAGTCTTTTCATGGTGTCCTCTCGAGGTTTTTTTGGTTTTCGAGGATGCGTGATCCTCATCGACATTAACCGGGGGAATACCTCGTATTATTCCTCGAGGTCTTCGCTGCCATGGTGGCAACCGGGGGTGCCACGTCGGCACAGCGCGGATTTTCGAAATATTCGAAGGATGTCTGGTTCTTGAGGTTTCTTCACGCTGGATGGAGTTTTTTGGGGACACAGGAAGGGACAATGGCCGCTGCGGTGTTGTATTGGCCGATTGTGTGTCGGGGGTGTGTCGTGGCAGCGAACTTGCTAGGGTAACAGCGTGCAGCGTCAGGGGAGCTTCTTCCAACGCGCTATGGTCGCGTCCTTCCTGCTGCACCTTTTGCTGCTCTTCGTGGTGATCCCGGAGGCGCGAAAGGTGTGGCCGGTGAGCCTGTCCGAGACAAATTTGTTCAAACCGCCGCCTGAACAGGCGGTGGCTCAGCAGCCGCTCGAATTCGAATTTGTCGACCTCGCTCAGGAACGAGAGGAAGCGCCGGTGAGCGACCAGGTCCCCCTTTCGGACCTCGACCGGCGAGCACATGGTGGAGAGGGCGAGGCCGCAGCGACCTCCCCCGGCACGAGAGGCAACACCCCTCAACTGGTCCAGGCGGAGGGCGGCGACGTCTTCGACCGTGGAGCACCGCCCCAGCAGCAAGGCCTCCCCACTCAACAGGTCCCGCCTCCCAGAGATGAACCCGAGGAGCCCTTGGAGCGCGAGGAACCAAGAGAGCGAGAGCCGGAACCGGAGGGGGCTGGCGAGTCAGAGGAACGACCAGAGGCGCAGGATCCAAGGATCCAGTTGCCCCCGCCCGGGTCGTGGGCGCTGCCCCCGGCTGCAGGGGGCTTGCCGGAGAATCCGGATCGGGATGGCGGAAGGGTCGACGAGGGCGGGCTCTCCTTCGACACTCAGTGGTACGACTGGGGACCCTACGCCGACAAGATGCTGCGAAAAATACGTCGAAACTGGCGAATTCCAGAGATCGCGAGGTTGGGGGTCACCGGGAGGGTCCGCATCCGGTTCTACATCGAGCGTGATGGGTCGGTGACCGGCCTGAACATCACCGACGAGTCCGGCAAACCCCCGATGGACTTCGCCGCGCGCGACGCCATCGCCCACTCACACCCCTTCGATCCGTTGCCCACTGATCTCACTGGGGTGGATCGAGAAGGGGTTACGATTACGTTTTACTACAATTCGAGCCCACGCCGGCGATGACCGGCACTTTGGCTTCGAGTTCCACATAAGGAGCGGTTCGTGATTGAAATCCTGAAGTCCGGCGGCCCGGTGATGATTCCTCTGATGGCGTTGTCCCTCGTGGCGCTGGCGATCGTGTTAGAGAAGCTCTGGGTCCTTCGGCGGTCAAAATACCTCAGAGACGAAACCGTATCCACCCTGGCCCACTACCTCAGGGAACGGGAGTTTAAGGCGGCGGTGGGTTTCTGCAAGATGAACCCCGGTCCTTTCACTCAGCTGGTGGCGGCGCTGGTGGAGAATCGTTTCGCGCCGTACGACGAGCTACGGGAGATCCTGGAGGACACCGGCCGTCGGCAGTTATTGGGCCTGCAGCGGGGTCTACCGGCCCTGGGGACCATCGTTGCGGGCGCCCCCCTCCTGGGCCTGCTGGGTACGGTGCTGGGGATGATCAGCGTCTTCCAGGCGGTGGCGAGCGCCGGCACCGGCATCACGGAAGGACTGTCCACGGGCATCTCGAGGGCGCTCATCACCACGGCGACGGGTTTGATCATCGCGATTCCCGCCCTCTTCACCCACTCCTACTTGGAGGCCCGTGCGGTGGCCATTCTCTCCGACGTGGAGGCGCAGATTGTCGATTTTCTGCACCTGGTCCGGGGTCCGGAGGGGGCGCCCGCGTCGACTGACGCGGAGGTCTGACAATGAAGCTGGGATCCCTTCGTCCGAGGAGTCGCCCCGACATCCAGATGTCGCCGCTCATCGACGTCATCTTTCTGCTGCTGCTCTTCTACGCCGTCACCACCCAGTTCGTGACCGACGAGCGGCTCAAACTGGAGCTGCCCGAGGCCAAGACCGCCGAAGATGCGGGAAGGGGCCTCGAGGAGGCTCCGCCAGTGGTCATCGTTGCCGCTGACGGAACGGTGTGGATCGACGATCAACTGGTGGCGGAGGAGGATCTCGAGGGCAGAATCCAGGCCATCGTGGAGCGCGCTCCAGAGGGCGCTGTCATCCTCAAGGGTGACAAGGAAGCGGACTACGGGGTGGTCGTCCACGTATTGGACATCGCTCGGTCCGTCGGTGCGAAGGCGATTCAGATGTCCGCCGAGCGACCTCCCGAATCCTCGAGCGACTGAGAAACGCCGAGCCAGCTGCGCAATTCACTCCGCGGACTCCGTGAATTGCGTTGAATAGGCTATCTCTCTCTGCCCCTTCGCCCCTCTGCCCATCCACCAACCCGTGTCACGTAAACAAAAATTGGGCGGGGGAAGGGGACCCCCGCCGAAGGAAAAGAGGGAGGATGTTGGAGTCGCCGGGGTCAACCCCGGCGTGGGTCACGAATTCGGGTCGTCGGCCTGCTGATCTCGCCGGTCATCAGTGCCACCTCCGAGAGAGGGCGCTGCGGAGGCGCGAGCGGTCGGTGTGGGAGAACGACTCGAATGCCGCTCCCACTCCCATGACCTTTTCCCGCCGCGGGTCGGCGATGCGCGCAACTCGAGCGCGGCCGCGAATGGGGGACTCTTCTTCAGGAAAGAGCAGTGCGAACTCGAGCAGCGCCCCCACCGACGGCTGCTGAGTGCAGTTGACCAGCATCCCAGACATGGAGAGGTTTTCGGTGTGGCAGTAGGCGGTGGTGGTATCCATCTCCCGGGTCAGAGAGATATGCACCGGGGTCCGCAGGTGGAATCGCCGGGGCACGTCGATCAACGACAGCACCGAGTCCTGGACTTCGTGATCCGGGTCGGATTTGGAGACTACGCGATTGACCCCGTGGCCAAGGAACTGACGCCCGAGCTCGGCCACCTCAGAGGAGCCGTAAAGGACTAATCCGGCGTGGCGGCTGGCCGAGCCCGCTCGGCGCAAGGCGCTCAGCAGCTCCTCGAGTGACAGCTCCGGGTTCGGCTCACCAACCACTACCACGTCGAAACCAGATCGAGCAACGATACCTGCAAGCCGCTGGTTCCAGGGCACGCGATGAAAGTCCACCTCGAAGGCCTCGAGTAGAGAGACCAAACGGTGGACGTCGTTGTGTCCAAGCCCGGAAAACAGGATTTGACGTGTCGGGAAGATCATTTCTTCGTGTTCCACTCCCATCTCTTGGTACCCGCAGTCAGGTCCGGAAATACCGGCGACGAGGACCCCGAAATCGCCGTTGACATGAGCTGTGACCGGTAGATACGTTTCGTGGCGCTGTGAGGCTATGGGGCAGTAGGGCGGAGGGGCAGAATTCGGAATTCGGAATTCGGAATTCGGAAAAACGATCTCAAGGTTTGAGGTTCGGGGCAGGTTTCTTGTTCCACGTTCAACGTATTTATCGAAGTAGGCGGTGGTGCAGTGCGCACGTACCGACGTTTTACGAGTAACGGGTAACGTTTAACCCCCACACCTTCAACACTGTCCATACCTTCCACGCCCCGTGGGAGGGCGGGAACTTTCAACTTTCAACCTTCAACTCGGTTGGGTTGGGGTCCGTCAGCCTTCGCGGGTGTGATCCGTACCGACGGCCATCAAGTCGCGAACGTGTTCGTCGGCGAGGCTGTAGTAGACCATTCGTCCATCGCGCCGGGCGCGAACCAGGTTGCGGTCTCGCAGGAGCCGGAGTTGGTGGCTCACAGCCGACACCGACAGGTCTGCAATCACGGCCAGGTCGCAAACGCACAACTCGCTGGTGACGCTCAGGGCATGGAGAATTCTGAGACGGGTCGGGTCGGAAAGCGCCGAGAACAGCCGGCTCAATCCCTCGACCGTATCCTCGGCGAGGCTCCTCTGTTGCACAAAGGCGACTGCTTTGGGATCGATCTCGTTGATGCTGCAGATGTTGGTTTCGAAATCGTGTTCAGCCATTGCCGCATTGTGTCAGAATCATTCTCGGTGGTCAACGAGCTGGCGTTACGCCGGTACCGCCTTGTGGCCGTAGAAAATCACCCCCGCCTCACCATCGGAGGAAATCCTACGGAATTCGAGACGTACCGGCATGCCGATCTCCAGCTCATCAGGATCGGCTACGTCGCCGATTTGAACCATCACGCCGCGCGCCGTTTTCGAGCTCCACCAACGCGATGGGCAGTGGCGATTGCTCGGTGAACCCCGCAGGCGGAACTCTGACCACAGTGAAGGTCACGACCTTGCCCTCGCGAGGTAGCACCAGCTCCTCGAATTCGCGGCTTCCGCACGAGGGGCAGATCATCCTTGGTGGATAGAGGATCTTGGAACAGCCCTCACAGCGGGCGGCCTCGAGGCGATAACGCTGGGGAAACTCACGCCATGCGCGTGCCGGGGAAAACATCAGGCCACCTCCAGAATGTGAACCACCGAGCTGCCGCCGGAGCCGCCCATGTTCTGTGCCATACCGGTCCGAGCGCCCTCCACCTGGCGCTGCCCGGCTTCGCCGCGCAGCTGGGTTACGATCTCGGCGACCTGGGCGACACCGGTGGCGCCCACCGGGTGGCCCTTGGCCTTCAATCCGCCCGACGGGTTCACCGGGATTTTGCCTCCGAGCGAGGTCAAACCTTGCTCTACGGCTTTGCCCCCTTCGCCGCGCTCGAAGAACCCGAGAGCTTCGGTGGCCATGATTTCGGCGATTGTGAAGCAGTCGTGGACCTCTACCAGGTGAATATCCTTTGGCGTGCGATCCGCCATTTCGTAGGCCCGCTCGCCGGCGAGTCGAACCGCCGAGAGCTCGCCCAAATCTCTTCGATTCGCCAGAGAGATGGTGTCGGTGGCGAGTCCGGAGCCGGTGATTTTCACCACGGGGCGGTCCCCTGCGATTTCCCTCGCTTTGTCGAGGCTCGCGATCACCAGAGCGGCGGCGCCGTCGGTGACAGGCGAACAATCGAGGAGATGGAGTGGGTCCGCCACCATGGTCGAGTTGAGAACGTCGTCGACACTGACCTTCAGGTGGTATTGGGCGTGGGGGTTGAGCAGTCCGTTGGCGTGGTTCTTCACCGCCACTCGGGCCAGCTGTTTGGATGTTGTGCCGTGGTCCTGCATGTGGATTCGGGCCAACATGGCGTAGAGGCCGGGGAAGGTGATTCCGTGGAATCCCTCCCATTCCTGATCAGCCGCCGTGCCCAGGGCGTATGTGGCGTCCGACCCATCCACATCGGTCATTTTCTCGACACCGGTCACGAGAGCCACATCCACCAGACCTGCCGCCACTTCGGCGAATCCGGCGCGTAGGGCGAGGCCGCCGGAAGCGCACGCAGACTCCACCCTCTGGGCCGGGACGCCGGCCATCCCCACCTCGTCAGCAAGCAGGGACGTCAGGTGCTCCTGGCCGGTGAACAGGCCCGAGGACATGCAGCCCACGGTAATGAGATCGACGGCGTCGACGCCGGCGTCTTCGAATGCGTTGAGTGCGGCTTCGGTCCACATTTGGCGCAGGGATTTGGTCCACATTTCGCCGAAGGTGACGAGCCCGGTTCCAATAATGGCAACTTCCCGCATGGCCACCTCCTACTCCGCCATCCTGATCTTGCCGCGGAGTTTGGCGTAGGTGCCGTAGTCCACGTAGATCTTGTTTTCGTCAAGCTGTGGGCGGGTCTTGGCCGCGAGGTCCTGGACCTCCGGGAGGCGGTCGCAGGCCTTGAAGATGAAGGAGTCCGAACCGGCGCCCGAGCCAAAGGATGTGAGCAGGATGTGATCGCCGGGAGAGGCTTCGTCCAGGATGGCCGTGAGGCCTACGGGCGAGGCGCCTGAGTAGGTATTGCCCAACCACGGCGACAGCCACCCGGTGGTCAATTGTTGCTCCGTGAAACCGAGCTTCTTGCCCACCCTCATGGGGAACTTGCCGTTGGGCTGGTGGAAGACGGCGTACGCGAAGTCTCCGGGCTCCATGCCCGCCGCAGCCATGATTCCGGAAGCCGACGACATTGTGTGTCGGAAGTAGGCCGGTTCGCCGGTGAAGCGGCTGCCGTGGCGTGGGTAGTGCATGTACTCGCGGCGCCAGAAGTCCGGTGTGTCGGTGGTCCACGAGTAGGTGTGGAGTACCTCGGCCAGCAGCCTGTCCTCCTCATCACCGAACAGGAAGGCTGCCGCGCCGGCCGCCGCAGAGTATTCCAGGGCGTCTCCGGGGGCGCCCTGCGAAGTGTCGGCGCCGACCCCAAGCCCGTACTTGATTTCGCCCGCCTTGACCAGGGAGTAAGCCAAGTAGAGGCCCTCTGTGCCAGCCTTGCAGGCAAACTCCAGGTCGGCGATCCTCACCTCGGGCACGGCACCGATGGCCTCGGCCACAACAGTTCCAGACGGCTTGACAGCGTACGGGTGTGACTCCGAACCGATGTAGACGCAGCCGATCTCCGCCGGGTCGATCCCACCGGACCGGGCCAGGGCGTTGCGGGATGCCTCCACCGACATGGTGATGGTGTCCTCGTCCGCACCCGGAACGGACTTTTCGTTGAGCTGCAGTCCCCGTTTGTAGGACGGAGCGTCAGCACCCCACACTTTCGCGATCTCTTCCACCTTGATCCGGCGCCTCGGAACGAATGCGCCGTAACCTACGATACCGACGCTCATGGGCCCTCCAACTGTTGAGATCAGATCGCTTATGCGAGCTGGCACGGGGTGCCGGACGAGTCTACACAGGGCCACCGGCACTGTAAAGACGGCACCTAAATTGATTTTTCGAGGCAGGTTTTCGAATTTCGAATTTCGAATTTCGAATTCTCGGACGCTGTCGATCGCAACCGCGTTACCGTTTTGCGGGTCTTGTACAATTCGGCTTTCGGGAGGGTCACATGACAAAACGAGACATGCGCGGCGGCAACTACGCGGCGAAACTCCAAGATCCGGCCGTCTACAGGCAACGACGGCAGCGGCTCGCCGAATCGGTGGGCGTGGGGACCGTGGTGATGTGGGGTGCGGGTGACGACCGGGGGTACGGCGATGTCGGGACCTTCCGCCAGAGCCCGGAATTCTTCTACTTGACCGGGGTTGAGCTGCCCAATGCGGTGCTGGTCATTCGGCCCGAGGAAGGGTTCGAGGCGTTGTTTTTGCCGCAGCGCAACGAGAACGTCGAGCGGTGGACAGGCCCGAAGTGGGGTCCTGGCGAGGAAGCCGCCGAGGCGCTTGGCTTCATCGAGGTCCTCTCCTGCGAAGCCACGGAGGTGGTGCTCGACGCTCGGCGGCGACCGGTGCCCGGCATCGAGGGTCGCCTGCAGGGGTGGCTATCTGCCCCGGACGCGATGCTGTGGACCACTTTTCCTGCGATTCCGGCAAACTCGGTACTGCCTCCAACCCACCGATACGTTGCCCGGTTGCGCGATCGGCTGCCTTCCTTTGTGGTGAAAGACGTCACCGACCACGTGGACCGCATGCGGATGATCAAGGACGCCGGTGAGATCGACCTCATGAGAACGGCCATCGCCGCCACCATCGAAGGTCAGCGAAGGGCAGCCCGTTCGATCCGACCCGGTGTCGGAGAGGGAGCGGTTGACGGCGCGGTCTATGCCGCGTTCCGGGAGGCCGGCGCCGAGGGCCTGGCTTTCCCAAGCATCGTTGGATCAGGCGTCAACGCCACCACCCTCCACTACGATCAAAACGTGGACGAGTGTTCCGACGGCGAGCTGGTGGTGGTGGATATCGGCGCCCGCTACGGTTATTACTGCGGCGACATCACCCGCACCTATCCGGTGGGAGGGAGATTCACCGAACGGCAGCGGGCGATCTACGACCTGGTCCTCGAGGCCCATGACCGCGCGGCTGACGCTATCCGACCCGGGGTGAGTGTTTTTGACGTCCGGAAGATCGCCTTCGAGACGATGGAATCGTCGGACCTCAGAGCCTCTGGCGGAAACCGTCTGGGACAGTACTTCATCCACGGGCTCGGCCACGGGCTCGGCCTCGAAGCCCACGATCCGCACGCGGATGAGGTCCCGCTCGAGGAGGGCATGGTGATCACCAACGAGCCCGGGATTTACCTGCCCGACGAGGGATTGGGCGTGCGGATCGAGAACGATCACCTCGTCACGGCCGAAGGCAACGAGAATCTCTCGGCGGCGCTTCCCACCTCCGCCGATGAGATCGAGGCCATGATGAGGACGTAGGGCAAAATTCGGAATTCGGAATTCGGAAAACCGACTCCCGGCTCTCGGCCGAGTGGCTGGGGACTTTCAACTTTTCGCTCATCCGGAATTCCGTGAGGTGGTGGATGACAGCGACCAGGGGCAGCGTCAGCTGACGGCGACAGCGTCAGAACGGGATGGGTACGGGCTACCGGGGATTGAGCAGTCGCCATGTCATGGCACGCACCTCATCGAATCCCTGCAGGACTTTCTCCGCCCCGTTTCCATTGACGGCACTGGCAGCAGCAAGCAGTCGCAGGTGGCTGTCGACTTCCTTGGCCGAGGCGTAGGCAATCCGCCAGTGGTGCTGGCGATCTCTCCCGGATCGTCCGTGCCCTTCCGCCAAGTTGGCAGGGACCGAGCTGGCCGACCGGATCAGCTGATCGGCGATGGACTTGAGCGGAGCCGGGACTCTCAAGACCAGCTTGATGGCGCTACCGGCTGCTTCGAGGGCTTTGGTGTAGGCAACAAGATTGGTGTTGTTGACGGCTTTGGACATGGTCACCTCCGGGTGGTTCATGCCCTTCAACAAGCTGCCAGGGAGGCCGCTGTCAAGGGTTGCCGGACTCAAGGCCGGCAGCGGAGCGTCCCTTGACAGCGGCCTCCCTGGCAGCTATTCGTCCCCGTCCCATAGAACGACCCGGAGGGGACCATGCGGCCGCCACACACCTGCTCGCTGCCGCTGCTCGCTGCCGCTGCCCGCTGTTTCCTGCCCCCGTCGCTGCATCCTGACGCTGCCGCTGGGTTCGGGAACGGGAACGGAGACACCCGACATCACGCTTTCCCGGATGAGCCCAACTTTTTACCGTGTGGGTGGGTGGGCGAGAGGGACGGAGTCCTATACTTGAGACAGTGACGACTCAGTCGACTCGCTCGGAATCAGGCAAAGCGTGGTGGTTGGCGCTGCTGGCAGTGTTGCTGTTGGCGAGGTGGCCGGGGCTCGAATCGCACCGGTGGGCCGTGGTTGTCGTGGTGGCGGGAATGGCGGTGCTGGCGAGGCCGCGCCGTAAGGAGTTGTGGGCGTGGATCGCGGTGGCGGTTTCAATGTTTGCCTTCCTCGTTCCAGCCGGAGGGACGCTGCCCCCCGAGCGATTGTCATCGCAGCTCGACCGTCACCTCCGGCAGATGTTCGACGCGGCAGAGAGTCTGACCGAGAACAAGGAGTTACGACGCCTGTTCGAGGCCGGCGGCGAAGCAACTGACCCTGCGCGGCCCTTCGAGCTGTTGGACCGCAAGGTCGGCAACCAACCGGGCAGAAGCGCCTATCTGGCCGATGACCGAGGAATGGTGATCGCGTGGGGGGGTGTAGAGCGTGCCTATCCACACGGCCTGCGAACCCTGGGAGAGCGGCAGCTCGGAATCTCATGGTCAGCTTCCGGGGCATCGCTCTTCCTCAGGGAACCGGTGCTCGTCGAAGGACGGCTCGTTGGTGCGGTGACCCTGTCCGATTGGACGCCGCTGGCGGCGCGCAATATCTGGGGCATGCAAGGGCCGCTGGGTGGCGAGCTTGTGCTTGGAGTCAACGCGCCTGGTCGTCGCCTCGCTGAGGCCACCGCCGGATCCGGGATCAGGGTTCCTGTGGGAGTGGTGTCCGGCCAGAAGGGGACCAAGAATCTCATCCAGTGGTGTGCCTGGCTGTTGCTCGCAGCCGCGTGTCTGGTGTGGCGGCCAGGGTTTGCGTGGGTGGTCGTTGCGGGCGGGGTGTTGGCCTTCTATTTTCCGGCGCGGGTCGTCCCGGAGATCGGAAATTCCGTCGCGGTGCTGCTGGCAGGAGCCGCCGTAGGCAGGGCGTGCCAGGTTCTGGCTCCGAGGTGGAGCCGTGTGCTCGTGACCGTTGCTGTGGGTGTGGCGGCGGCTTTGGTCTTGGCGGGACCGGACACGACCCTGTCACCGCTTCCGGTTCACTTGCTGCGCCCGGGGTGGGGCGGTGCGTGGATGGTTGCCGTTGCCTGGGCGATCTCCGGCTGGCCCGGTTTCGGCCGTGGGAGGCCCCCAAGGCTGGAGAAAACGCTCGTTGTCGCCGCAGGAATCGCGGTGCTGGGCCTGGGACTGGATGTGGCGCGCCTGCCGGTGGCATTTGCCCGCTCCGGCAATCCGGCCATCGATGTGAAACTGCCGAGGGGCGATGTGGATCTCGCTTCCGAGCTGCCGGTTCGACCTTCACAGTGTCGGCTTGATGACCTGGCGCCGAAGCTTGCCAAAAGCTGGGGTCTGGACCGGTGGAGGACCCCCTCCGAGCTGCGATTGATTGATTCTTCTGGCGGGGAGATTTCCAGGTGGGGAGACCTGAGGATTGCGGGCGACTCGAATCGTCTTCTGCGATCGTGGACGCTGATACGACCCGAGGGAGCAAGCCTGGAGCTCTACGGCGCCACTGAACCATGGAATTGGCTCTATGACTGGCGCAGCGGAGCGGCGCTGGACGAGGCGAAGAACCGCTCGCTGTGGTTCGCGGTTCTGACCAGGTCTGGAGCCGTGGCGGCAACCCTCCACTCGGAGATTGGTCCCCTCGACGCGGTGACGGCGGGAGAGCTCTTCCACGCCGAAGGGGGCTGGACCCGGATGCCGGTGGAGGGTGAACCGGTATTGGCGCGGGTGTGGCGTCGGGGAGAGTGGCTGGTAGCGGCGGTCGGCCGCTACCCGGAACCCCCTGCGTGGATTCTCAAGGCAGCTATCGGAGGCCTGTGGGCGCTGCTCGCGCTGACAGTGGCATGGCCTCCGGTGATTCGGAGGCAGCAGCTCGCGACCTTTGGCGGTCGCCTCCGGCTATTGGTTGCCGGCGGTGTCGTGCTGCCGCTGCTCGTGCTCACCCTCTTTCTCCAGGTTCGGCTTCAACGTGAGGTTCTGAGGGTTGAGCAGGTTGTGGGGCTCGCAGCCCTGGAATCGGCGCGCTATACCGCGGATCAACTCAGTGGCGGTTTCGAGGTCGACGACGAGATCGCCCGCTGGGTGTCAGTGGGCTGGGGGGGGGAGGTTGTCATCTTTGACGGCTCGCAGTTGGTGGCGGCGTCGAGGCGCGATCTCGTGAGCATGGGAGTGCTCCCGGACCTTCCAATCGCCTCGGCCTACCAGACCTATCTGATCGGTCGTGACGATCCCACGGTGGTCCGGGAGGATGGCCGCCTTGTGGCGGTTGGCGCCGTCGAACTCGAGGGCCGGCGCCTGCTGCTGGAGCTGATCCGACTTGACCCGCGCCTCGAGGAAGCGGCGCCCGCAGCTGCCGACTGGTTGCTCTCCGGGGCCCTGCTGTCTGCCCTGTTGGCGTTGATCCTGACCTCGCGCATCGAACGGCGGTTGAGTGTCTCTCTCCGGGACCTCGTCCAGTTGGCTGGACGACTGCTGCACGGTGAACCGATTTCCGAGGTTCGCCGTCCGGTGGAAACCGATCTTGCAGAGGTGCTTGACGCCGTCCGGACGATGAACGAGGAGGTGCAACGCAGGGAAACCAGCCTCCGGCACCAGGAGGAGCTGCTGAGAATCACCTTGTCCACCCTCGCTCCGGCGGTCGTGGTCTTCGAAATCGGCGGCGAGATTCGATTCGCCAACCCGAGTGCAGAGCAACTGCTATCGCAGTACGGGGACAGGCTGCTCGAGATTGTGCGGGACGTGGAACCCAACCAAGGACCTAATGGTCAACCCGCCGCTGAGACGCTCCGGCCGATTTCGGGCCAGGAGTTGACGTGGCGGGTTGGGGTGGCGCGTGCGCCGTTGCCCGACGGTGGTCCCGGGTTGGTCGCGGTGGTGGACGATGTGACCGACGTGGTTCGGATCGATCGGCTCCGTCAGCTCAATCAGATGGCTCGGATTGTCGCCCACGAGGTCAAAAACCCTCTGACTCCGATCCGACTTTGGGTCCAGGAGCTCCAAGCGGCTCTCCGGCGCAAGGACCCGAGGTACGAGGAGCTCGCTGCGGATGCGTGCCGCGAGATTTCTCTGCAGGTCGACCGGCTCCAGGACACCGCGAACTCGTTCTCCAATCTGGTGGCGCTCGAAAGCTGGCAACCCGAGGAGGTGGACCTGGCGGATATGGTTCGGGAAATCCTCGGCGGGATGACCATTTTCGGGCGGCACGGAATCGATCTCGTGCCAGACCTGCCCGACGACGGACGGTGTCGGTCCAGCGTGGACAGACAGTGGATGCAGCGCGCGCTCGGCAATCTGATCAAAAACAGTGTGGACGCCATCGGGGAGGACAGGGGAGCGATCTGGGTCCGGGTTTGTCGTGAGTCCGACAGCGTGGTGTTGGAGGTCGAGGACACTGCGGGTGGGATACCGCAGGCTCAGCTCGAGGATCTTTTTTTGCCTCAATTTTCCACGACATCGGCGGGAAGTGGTCTCGGCCTCGCGCTCGTGCACCAGGTGGTCACCAGGTGCGACGGTAGGGTGTCGGCCCGGAACGGGGATCGGGGTCTGGTGGTGCGATTGGAGCTGCCGCCGGCCGACCTTGATACCATCTGGCCATGCGCATCATCGGATTAGCCGCGATGTCGGCGTTGGTGCTCGCCTCGGCGTGCGGGGGGTCGGACACTCGGCCTGCGCCGCTGTCCGTCGACCCCAAGCCGCGACGGACCGTTGTATGGCTCGACCGCGAAGCCATCGACGAGATTACCGCCGCCGAGCTCAGCCGCGTAGGTGTGGACGGGCTGCTGGTGCGCCGCGGAGTGTTGGACCTTTCAGCGGGAACGCCGGTGCTTGGACTCGACCCGGCCCCTGAAATTGCGGGCACCATTCCGGTGGGCATTGTGCTCGACGTCGAGGGCGCAAGGGGGGATCTCGGGGAAGACATGGCCGATGCGGTGTGGCGGTCGATTTTGGCCCACGAAGGGGCAGCTGTGCCGGCGGAGATCGTTCTGGATCTTCCGCAGGTGCCAGCCGGGATGGCGGCCTTCTTCGAGCGCATGGCGGACGTCGCCGAGGTTCCAATAGTGCCTCTCGTGTCGGTGGATCAGCTCCAGCACGAGGATACGAGACGGGTGATCGAGGTGGCCGGAGTGTGTATTGTGCCTGCCTTTGGAACGGGTCATCACGGTCTGCGGGGGGTTGCTGAAGGGGGAGCCCTGCCGTTGGCAAAGAAGCTGCAGCCGCTCGCGGGTCTTGGGGTCGCAGTTCGAATCGGAATAGGTCTTCGCCCGGTCGTGGATCCGGCGATCGATCAATGGGGTGATGACCTGAACCCGCTCACCGAAACCGGTACCGGCGAGTTCAGTACCTCCTCGAGTCTCGACCGGACGTTTGTGCTGGAGCGCGCCCTGGACTGGTCGGGAAGAAGCTGGAGCGCCTCCGACCGTGTCGCGATTGGTTGGTGGGACGTCTCCAGACTCCACTCGAGCCTCGCCGAGATCGACCGCCTTGTGCTGCCGGATGTGGCGGGTTGGGATCTGGTTCCGTTGCCCCCTCCCGGCAATCGGCTTGGAGTCGGGGAACAGGTTCTGCTGCGGTATCTCAGCGGGGAGGGGCCGGAGCCTGATGTCCAGGTCGAGGTCGCGCGATCGGGACGAACTGTCACGGTGTCCATGATCAACTCGAGCCCCTTCGTGTCGGCGGTATCCAGCGTGGGCAATTGGCTCGAGGTATCGGTGACGCAAGGTTCCCTAGTGGTCAACGGCCGGGGCAGCTTCGACTCGGTCCAGCTGGGGACTCGGCGTGGCGGACAGTGGCAGGCTCAGGGTCGGGGAATTGCTGATGCGATTCGATTCGAGGAGAACTTCCTGGCCCCGTTCGAGGAGCTCGAGACCGGGTCGATGCGGCTGTCGGTGTCCAGGGCTCAGGTTCGGGTGAGGTGGCATTTGGTGCTGAGCACCGGCCAGGAGGTTTCAGGGGAGCTTTCCCGCTGATTCGGATCGCCGGCGCGCAAAGCAGCCATTGAATCAAAAATCGAAAATCGAAAATCCCTCCACCGACCCGAACCGTTTTGTATTGGGAGCGGGGGGATTCCTCGAAGGCAATCGTGTAAGATCCCCGCGCCGGTCCAACAACGCGGGCCGGTCATCCAGGAGGAAACATGAGCGAGAGAACTCTGACCATCATCAAACCGGACTCGGTGGAGAACGGCAACATCGGCAACATCATCGCCCACCTCGAGAGGGAGGGATTCAAGATGATCGCGGGGCGCATGCTCCAATTGACCACTGGCCAGGCGCGGGCGTTCTACGACGTCCACCGTGAAAGGCCCTTTTACGCAGACCTGGTGGAGTATATGACCTCGGGTCCGGTGTGGGCGCTGTCGCTCGAGCGGGATAATGCGGTCGCACACCTTCGCCAGGTGATGGGCGCCACCAACCCGGCGGAAGCCACCGAGGGTACGGTACGGGCCCGCTACGGCACATCCATCGAAAGAAACGCGATTCACGGCTCCGACTCGCAGGAAAATGCGGCCATCGAAACTGCGTTCTTCTTCGCGACCGCCGAACTCTCCTGAGTCCTCGTCGGCTATACTCGCCGCTATGGAGAGAGTCAGCTGGGATCGCTATTTCATGAACCTCGCCGTTCAAGCGGCAACGAGGTCCACCTGCCCACGCAAGCATGTTGGCGCAGTGATCGTGCGCGACAAGACGATCCTGTCAACCGGCTACAACGGGTCGATTCGCGGCGCCCCTCATTGCACCGAGGTTGGCTGCCTGATGGAGAACGAACACTGCGTGCGGACGGTCCATGCTGAAGCCAATGCACTGGTCCAGGCTGCCCGCCACGGAGTGCTTCTGGAGAATGCCGAGATCTACGTCACCTCGTCGCCCTGCTTCAACTGCTTCAAACTCATCGCCAACGCCGGTATCCGGGTTGTTCACTACGGCGAGTTCTACCGCGATGAGCGCGTCCTTCAGTTTGCCAACGACTCTGGCATCCGGATGGTCCACCTGGGCCTCAAAGAGGGGGACGCCGCCGGCGACCGGGCATGATCGACATCGATCTGAATGCGGTTACCGCACCCCTGACGTGTTCGGAGATCTTTGGGCGGGAGGCGCCCACCGAGGTTGAAATCGGTTCGGGCAAAGGGCGATTCCTACTGGAAATGGCCGCCTCCAGACCCGAGCGGAACTTCCTGGCCGTCGAACGCGCGGCCAAGTACCACAGGCTGTGCTACGAGCGGGCCGCCAAGCGCGGGCTCACGAATGTCCGACTGATTCGGACGACCGCCGAAGACCTCTTATTCCGCCTGCTCCGCCCAGCCTCTGTGGAGGCCATCTATGTGCTGTTCCCGGATCCGTGGCCCAAGAAGCGTCATCACAAACGGCGGTTTTTAAAAGCGGATGCCGTGGCTGCCACGGCCCGAGCGCTTGTGCCCTCCGGACACCTGTTGGTCAAGACAGACCATGAGGGATACGCCGAAGTGATCGGTCCGCTGCTCGAATCGGAACCGTCGCTGGAATCGATCGACCCCCAGGTCGCGTTCGAAGGTCTGCCGATGACCGGATTTGAACACAAGTACCTGGATCAGGGCCGGGACATCTTTTCCTTTGCCGCCCGCCGCCTCTGAGCATTGCACCAGATGCCAGATGTCAGATGCCAAATACCAGATACCGGAATTCGCAATTCGCAATGGGAGGGAGGTCGGGTGGGCGCAATTCACCGCCACCAATCACCTTCTACCTTCTCACCTCCTCACCCGGATGGGTGGGAGGGTTTCCACATTCCACATTCCACATTCGACATTCAGCCACTATGCAGCTCCGCTTTCCTGGTGGATTGGGCGACCTTATGATGAATGCAGGAGGCTCCGATGGAACAGATGAGTCGAATCATCGCGTGCGGTTTCGGGCTGTTGCTGGTCATCTCGACGGTTGGCGCTGAAGGCCCACGGGTCGAGGTCTCCTCGGACGGCCACGAGAGAGTCGAGCTGCAGCCCCTGCAGAGATCGGAGTCAATCATCCGTGACGAGGAGGTGCCATTCCCGTTGGTCCCCGACTGGCAAAATACACTTCGGGTCCAGGTTGGGGGGTTGCAGGTGGCGGACATGAACGGCGATCAGGCGGCCGACGTGGTGGTGGGGTGCTATCAATCCAACTCATTTCCGCCCTACGACGACTGGGAGAATTTGATCTACTTCAACACCGGCGTCGAGCTGGAGGCGAGCCCATCGTGGATCTCGGCCGACGAGGTGTCCACCGGCGACATCCAGGTGGCCCTGATCAACGACGATCCGTTCCCGGACGTGTTCGCCGCCAACGGCGGATTCGCCATGGCGCCCTCCGTGATCTACTTCGGATCGGCCACCGGTCCGAGCCAGGCGCCGGGATGGGCGGCGGCGGGGGACCTTTCGTGGACCAACTACGCGAAGGCCTTCGACGTCGACCACGACGGCGACCTGGACGTGGTGACGGCGAACCAGGGCAACTCACCGAGCGATCCCTACCGGCCCATGTCCATGTACCTCAACAACGATGGTCTGCTGGACACAAGCCCGTCGTGGCAATCGGCGGAGGCGTCGATCCAGAACTTCCTCGACTTCGCCGACATGGACGGCGACGGCTGGGAGGATCTGGCGGTCTCGAAGTGGGTCAACTTCGCCAGCGGGGTCTATCCGAATCTGGCTGGATCACTGAGCACCGTCCCGACGTGGACCACCGGGGATACCGACTCCGACAAGGGAGTCGGCTGGGCGGACGTTGACGGGAACGACTGGCCGGACCTGGCGCTGGGCCATGACCCGACTCAGCTGTTCTCGAACGATGGAGGTTCCCTCGCCCTTGACTGGACCGCCACGGCACAGTACTTCGGGCACAGTGAACTGCGCTGGCACGACATCGATCTGGACGGCGATCCCGATCTGTCGGAGGTCCATTTCTCCAACGGCCATGT
This sequence comes from uncultured Holophagae bacterium, assembly GCA_963801995.1. Classification (GTDB taxonomy): domain Bacteria; phylum Acidobacteriota; class Thermoanaerobaculia; order Thermoanaerobaculales; family Sulfomarinibacteraceae; genus FEB-10. Next base: position 164,803 of record CAWDGW010000004.1, read on the forward strand.
GAACATCTACCTCAATCGTGGCGGCGCGCTGGACAGCGCTCCGTCCTGGACATACGACTCGCAAGGTGTCGGCACCGCCATCGCCTTCGGAGACATCAACGGCGATGGTCTCCCCGACCTCGTGGTTGGGAACTCTGGCGATCCGTCGGTGATGGTCTTCTACAACCGCGGAGCCTTGTTCGCCGACGGCTTCGAGTCCGGCGACACGACGCGGTGGTCAGTAAGTGTTCCATAATAGGGAGTTACGAACGCCCTTAGAAGTCCCGCTCCACCACCGGACCACGGCGGCACGGGATTACGCAAGGTCTTGTTAATGAGGGGCATCCGAAGCTCCACGAGGGATGAGCTGCGTGATCACTTGACACCCGATGGCTCGCGCGGGAAGCTGGCGTTGACCGTCCACGCTGGGAAAGCGTGGGCAATCTGTGTCCGAAGCGTGCGCGGCGAAGGCCTATCGTCCGCGAGATCCCCGGTCGACGCCTCTGTATCGCCTTGTCGAGAACTTCCACGAAGGCGTCAAGGGCCGGTGGGAGGAGCACTTTGAGAGGCGATACGGCTTCTGGCGCGGCCTAGTGGACGAGCAGGTGCGGCGCTACCTGGACTGCGGCCTCTTCGAGAACGGTTTCGCGCGCATCCAGTGCCCCGAATGTCACGCCGAGTACCTGCTTGCCTTCTCCTGCAAGACTCGCGACCTGTGCCCGTCGTGTGCTGCCAAGCGCGGGGCGGCGACGGCGGCTCTGCTGGTCGACGAGGTCTTGGAGGATGTCGGCCACGCGCAGTGGGTCTTCGTGATGCCCAAGATGCTCCGCCCCTACTTCCTGCATCACCGCGAGCTGCTTGGCGGGCTCGCCCGTGCCGCCTGGCAAACGGTGTTCGAGCTCTTGGTCACGGCGGCCGACGAAGAGGACCTGCGGCCCGGAATGGTGGCGGTGGTGCAGACCGCTGGCGACCGCGCCAACTGGCACCCCCACGTGCACGCCCTCGTCTCACGCGGGGGGTGGACACAGACCGGGCAGTGGGTCCCGATCCCTTACGTCGACGAGCATGCGGCCGAGCTGCTCTTCCGCCACAAGGTGATCCGCCTGCTGCAGGACGAGGGACTGCTGAGCGACGAGCGCACCCAGCTCCTGAAACGTGCCAGGTTTACACATTTACACATTCTGAGCAGAATCCGCCCTGGGGGTGGCGAATTCCGAGACCACCGCGGGTGTTTGTCGAGGGCGGGATCTATCACGTCTACAACCGGGTGACGCGTGGCGAGCGGGTCTTCGCCGAGGACCAGGAGGCTGCGCTCCTCCTCGACGCCATGCGCGATGCTCGGGATCGCGACGGACTGATCGTTCTGGCGTGGTGCATCATGTCCAACCACTACCACATGGCCGTACGGTGCGGATCGGTCCCTCTGTGGCGGTCCACGGCAAGCATCCACACCCGGGTCAGCAAGGGCTACAACGCTCGATACCGGTTCTACGGACCGTTCTGGCAGGGGCGGTACCGCGCGAAGCTGGTGGAAACGCCGGAGTACCTGCGCCAACTGATTCTCTACATCCACCTCAATCCGTTGACAGCCGGGATCGCCGAGAGACCGGTGGATTTCGTTTGGTGCGGGCATCGAGAGCTGGTCAGAAAGGTTCGAAGACCGTTCGTCGATCCCGATCATCTTCTCCTGGCGTTCGACGAGACGCGAAAGAGCGCGCGGAAGACCTACCTCGCCTCCATCCGAGCGGGTTCGGAACAGCCGTGGCTGGATCGGCTTCCTGGGGAACTCCCATGGTGGCGTCTGGGAAGGCCGCTGAGAGACGAGCAGGACGACGAGCTCCGAATGGACCCGTCCACGCCCCACCTCGACGAACTGGGAAGAAGGACCGCGCGGGAGCGTCCGCTGCTCGAGGTCGAGACGTTCATTCAACGTGCCCTGGATGCGCTCGGGCACACCGCGGAGGAGGTGTCAGGGCGCGGCAAACGGCAGGAGATTGTTCGGGCTCGAGAAATTCTGATGACCCTCGGCGTCGAGAGATATGGTCTGCGAGTGACCGAGATGGTCGCTGTCTTGGGTGTTCGCTACAACAGCGCATGCCTTTGGAGTCGGCGCGGAGCGACACGAAGACAAGAGGACCGTGCATTTGCCGAGACGCTGGATGGGGTCGACGCCATTATCGCCTCTTCCCCTCAAAAAGAAACGAATCGGTCGGCCGAGAGTGTATAAATGTGTAAACCTGGCACGATTCAGGCAGAGATCGAAATCGTCGCAGGAACTCAAGGAGTATACTGGGCCGGGCAATTCGACAGCCGTCAACACGTTGACCATGAGACTCTAAGGGAAAGGGTGAATCATGAATGAAATTACAAAAGATTCTAAAAAAACTCCTTCAACGAGTCTTTGTTTGCCTGCACGGATTACAGGAACTATCTGGGTATTTCTTTATCTCTTTGTGATTGTTTTCGGTTATTTAGAGAGCATCCAAATCAAACCAGGTCATGTTTCTCAACCAGATGACATCTTGTTGATTCCAATTGTTGCTAGCCTTCTGATTGCATTGACTGGACTAATCATTGCATGGTGGAGAGCAGGTATCGGAGGACTTATTTCACTTTTGGGATTCATCATAGTAGAAGTCCTTTCTATTATATCCCCTAAGTTTATTTTTCCCCTTCCCATATTTGCTATCTCATTATTGCCATCGATACTCTATTTAGTATATTGGTGGCAGTTAAAACAATCATCAGTCGAAGATTCTAAATCGTAAAAAATCGTAAAAAGATCCTATTTTCTCTCAGACGATTGAGCAGAAAGATTCAACAAGTTATAGATGTTTGTAGCGTTTTTGTATCTGACGGATAGGAATTTCCTTTCATCCACCTCGAAGGTACCGCGCCCTGTGAGCCTTGGATCGGCACCACACGCCGTCTAAAACGGTTCTGACCTGACCCCCTGAAACCGACCCGCATCCAGAGCGAGTATTCTGGATGTTTCAGGTCGGAGATAGGGGACTGACAGAGTGGCTAAGAGACGATTCACAGTCGAACAAATCATCGGAAAACTGAGAGAAGTTGAGGTTGCCATAGGGAAGGGTCTTACCGTCCCACAGGCGTCCCCATCAGATCGGAGTCACTGAGCATACTACCGGTGGCGGAAGGAGTACGGTGGCCTGCGGCTTGACCAAGCATCGAGAGTGGCTTGGTCGAGTGGACGTCAAGACGTTATTCATCGAGCCCGGCAGCCCGTTGGAGAACGGGTACGTCGAGTCGTTCAACGGAAAGTTCCGAGACGAGCTCCTCAATGGAGAAATGTTCTTCACGCTGACCGAAGCCAAGGTGCTGATCGAAAGGTGGCGAAACGAAGACAACACCAAGCGTCCTCACAGTCCGTTGGGATACCGGCCGCCAGCGCCAGAGACGGTCGCGGCCGCGTCCCCCCTAGGGGGGTCCCTTCCCTTTCCTCTTTGGAGACTGATGCTATGGGACTAACATAATGGGTGGATTTACAACCGGGGGCGGGTCAGTGCACCGAGTTGAGACGGCCTGTACCATGTTCGGACAACCCGATTTGAAGGTGGGACCCATGTGAATGGCACGACCTGGCATCCACCTTGCTAGAGAATGTGCCGGAGGCCAACAGAATGCGCGAACGACGCCGAAGCCAGAGGTACATCGCAGATCAGGAGATCTACGCCAGGATCAAGTCGTCGATCCCGGTGAGAATCGTGGACGTGTCCAGTCTCGGAATGATGGTGGAGTCCACCTCGGGTGTGCCGCCGGTTGGAGCCTGTGATCTTTGGATACCCGGCAGCCAGGGCGACGTCAAACTGCGCGTGCGCGTCCAAAGAAGTCGGGCGCAGTTCGTGACCGCCGACGACGGCAGTCGGGGACTGGTCTACCGCTCCGGCCTCGAGATCCTCGAAATGGATCCGTCGGCCCGAGAGGCGCTCAGCTCCATCCTCGACCAACTCGGCGGGGCGCTGGACGTGGGAGAAGAGGTCTCCGCGACGGTACGGACCCTCCCCGAACGTGGGGACGACGACCAGGAGCTTGACTTCCACGTTTCCTCCGCGATCTGAGGAGCGCGGCCTGCGGCCTGCGGCATCGCCTGGCCTGCGGCGTGCGGCCTGAGCCTCGGGACCTCATTGGGATCGACCCGAGGGAGGTTCTCCAAATTCTGCCTCTTTCCCTCTGCTCCCCTGCATTTCGCTCTCGGCAGGCCACAATTCGCAGTTCGCAATGGGTGGGTGGGAGGGTTTCCACATCCCACATTCCCCGATAGCGTATAGCCCTCCCGCTGACATGAATTGCAGAATGCGGGTTAGAGTATCGAGGTTGCAGGAAACGGGAGGGCTCGACAGTTGCCGACCGACGACCATCGAAAATCCGTGACGCTGGAGGAGGCCACGAGGCGAGCAGGGGAGGGGGCGTTCCCGTCGGATGGGCCGGCGACAGCAGTCGATCGGATCGGACTCGAGCCTGAGATTTTTCCGATCTTCGTAGGATCTGGAGGGCGGCCGGCGGGTCGGATGCCGCTCCACGACCCCGGTGGACATGGGGCGCTCGACGTGCTCGACCTCATGGTCTGCGGCGATTCGGAGTTCGGCAGCCGGAGGGGCGGACCGATTGGTCCCTGGGAGTACGGCATGGCCGACGGCGGCAGGATCACCTTCGAGCCGGGCGGTCAGGTGGAACACTCCACCGGAGTTTACCCGAATGTCGCGGTTGCCATCGCCGACGTGCAACGGGTACTCGGCTGTCTGCGGGCGATCTTCAGTGACCACGATGCGGTGCTGGCGGCCGCGGGCATGGATATCTGGCACGACGTGGCGACGGTCCCGCAGCAGCTGCCCTTCGGTCGCTATACGGCTCAGGCGGCGTACTACGACCGCCGCGGCAGCTGGGGTCGCATCATGATGCGGCACACGGCGAGCCTTCAGATCAACCTCGACCTCGGCGGCGATCGGCTGTGGCAGGAGAGGTGGTTGGCGGCGAATCTGATCAGTCCTCTGATCACCGCGACCTTCGCCTGCAGCCCGAGCGAGGTCGGGGTGTCTACCCGTGCCCGCGCCTGGCAGGAACTCGATCCCACCAGGAGCGGCTTCCCTCCCGCCCTGCTGGATGGTTCCTGTTCCGATCCGCGAGAGCAGTGGGGGCGCGCGGCCATGGACGCCGATGTCATGCTCTTCCGGTCGAATGATGGCTGCTGGTACCCGGGTGAGCCGGGTTTCGATTTTTCTCGGTGGATCGGAGAAGGCCACCCGGTGCACGGCTGGCCCACCATGGAAGACCTCGACTATCACCTGACGACCCTCTTCTTCGAGGTCCGCCCCCGCGGGTTCATCGAGCTGCGGGCAGGCGAGCAGGTCCCTGATTGTTGGCGTGCGGCCCAGGTGGTATTGGTCGCCGCGATCATCTACGACGAAACCGCTCGACGGGAGGTGGTGGACCGGATGGAGCCCGTCCGGGGCCGCCTCGGCGAGCTGTGGCAAACCGCGGCTCGTGACGGGGTCGGCGATCGTGAGCTTCGGGAGTTGGCCATGGCCGCCTGGGAAGAGGCGCTGCGAGGAGTGGAGAGGATGGGGCGGGAGCAGTTCGGTGACAGCGGTATTCGCTGCGCGCGTCGATTTCTGGACGATTTCACCGCCCGCGGGAGGACTCCAGCCGACCGCCTGAGGGAGCTGCACGAGGAAGATCCGGCGCGATCCCTGGCCTGGGCTTCGTCGTCTCAGTTCTGATGACAGCGCGCGATCGCTTTACTTTCGAGGGCCTTCGTCCTAAGGTCGATATATCACTCCATCACCGAAGGAGGACGTGGACATGGCGCGTGAATCCGACTTTGGCGGGCGCGGCTTCGACGGGATGCGTCTCGAACAGAGCCCTGCGTGGCGCGCCCTGACAGAGCACTTCGGCGCGGTGTACGAGCTCCAGATGCGAGAGCTTTTCGACCAGGATCCCGACCGATTCAATCGTTTTTCGATTGTCGAAGGGCCGGTACTTTTCGATTATTCGAAGAACCGAATCACTGGACGAACGGTGGAGCTGTTGATCGAACTGGCGGAGGCGGCCGGCGTCCGGCGGGCGATCGGAGCCATGTTCGCCGGGCGGAAGATCAACTGGACCGAGGGTCGGGCGGTGCTCCACGTGGCCCTCCGAAACAGATCGAACACTCCGATCACAGTGGGTGGCAGCGACGTGATGCCGGCGGTGAATGCGGTGCTCGACCGGCTGGGCCGATTCAGCGAAGCGATTCGAAGTGGCGAGTGGCGAGGGGCCACCGGGCGGCCGATTACGGCGGTTGTGAACATTGGAATTGGTGGATCAGACCTTGGTCCGAAGATGATCACCGACGCCCTTCGTTCGTACCACGACGGCCCTCGGGTGCGGTTCGTTTCCAACGTGGACGCCGGCGACTTTGCCGAGGCGGTGGATGGGCTCGATCCCGCCGAGACCCTGTTCATTGTTGCGTCGAAGACCTTCTCCACCCAGGAGACCATGACCAACGCGGTGACCGCCCGCGACTGGCTTCTCGCCTCGGTTGACGCCGACCAGGCGGTGGCCCGCCATTTCGTGGCCCTGTCCACGAACAAGGAGGCGGTGGAGTCCTTCGGAATCGATCCGGACAATATCTTCGAGTTCTGGGATTGGGTGGGGGGTCGTTACTCGAGCTGGTCTGCCATAGGGCTGTCCATCGCCGTAGCGGTTGGATTCGAGCGTTTTGTGGAGCTGCTCGAGGGTGCCCACGCCATGGACCAGCATTTCACCGAATCTCCGTTCGACCGCAATATCCCGGTCCTGATGGCCCTGCTCGGGATCTGGTACGACAACTTCTTCGGGGCGGCCAGCCATGCCGTAATCCCGTACGATCACGCCCTCGGCCGATTCCCCGCCTATCTGCAGCAGGCGGACATGGAATCCAACGGCAAATCAGTGGACCGGGACGGGGATGAGGTGACGTACCACACCGGGCCGATTGTCTGGGGGGAACCCGGTACCAATGGCCAACATGCCTTCTTCCAGCTGCTCCACCAGGGAACCCGGCTGGTGCCGTGTGATTTCATTGGTTCGGTTCGGTCCCACCATCCGATCCGCGACCATCACCTGAAGCTGATGGCGAATTTCTTCGCCCAGTCCGAGGCATTGATGCGGGGGCGCACCGAATCCGAAGCTCGGTTGGAGCTCGAAGATCAGGGGATCACCGGCGAGAGCCTCGAGGAACTGCTTCCCCACAAGGTTTTCGACGGCAACAGGCCCAGCAATACCATCCTGCTCGATCAGCTCACCCCTCGCACGCTCGGCATGCTGATTGCCGCCTACGAACACAAGATATTCGTTCAGGGAGTGGTTTGGCGGATTAATAGCTTCGATCAATGGGGCGTGGAGCTCGGCAAGGTTTTGGCGAAGACGATTTTTGACGAGGAAACCAAGTTGTGTGCGGGCGAAGACGTGGACCTGTCCCAACACGACGCCTCCACAGCCGGATTACTGGGCCATTTCGCTGACCGTTCCAAGGGGTGATCAGGCGTTTACCAGAACGTGATGTCACCCGACTCGAAACCGTCGGCGAAGATCGACCTCAGATTGCGGTACAGTCGGACGGTCCCATCGCTGGAGCCCACCAGGACGTCGGCGAGCCGATCGCCGTCCCAATCACAGAGCGCGGGACGGGAGCGTGTGCTCGGAAGGTCGACGGGAGCTCCGTCGGAGGTGACGGCCACAGCCGTCTGAAAGGTTGGTGACTGGTTGGTTCCGGTGTTCCTCCAAAGCAGGAGCCGGCCCTCGGTGTCTCCAGCGATCAGGTCCTTCAGCCCGTCGCCGGTGACGTCGGCCACGGCCGGACTGGACCTCAAGGTGCCCACGTTCAGTGGCGCCCCCGACGCCATGACGAACTCCTCGGATTGAAAGTCGGGTTCGGTATCGGTGCCAGAGTTCAGGTACAACCGCAACAGACCATCGAAAGCCCCCACCACCAGGTCCTTGGATCCATCGCTGTTCCAGTCGACCACAGTGGGTGTGGCGCGGCTGCCCACATCGATGTCGACCTTGGTGCCGGGCTGACCCACCTGGAGGAACCAACCACCGTCGAAGGCAGGCGCCTCGTCGGTGGCGATGTTGAGGTAGAGCTTGACACGCCCGTCCGCCCGGCCTATCACCAGGTCCTTCAATCCGTCGGCGTTCCAGTAGGTGACTCGGGGGAAAGCACCGAGGCAGCCTTCTGGGGGCACCTCGAGGTCGGCACCCTCTGACTGGACGTACAGGTAGCTATCGAAGGCCGGCCGGCCGGGTACGCCGATGTTCGGGTAGATGCGCACCTTGCCGAGGAACCCACCGCCACCCTCGCCGACAATTAGATCCGGCAGCCCGTTACTGTTCCAGTCGAAACTCGACGGAACCGAATAGCCGGAAACGATGATGTCCACCCCGCCATATTGAACGTACTCCTCCGGCCCGAGGGCGAAGGTTGGCGGGTCGAAAACAAAGGGAATAGAAATCGGACCGGCCTGTGCTGCTCCGATTGACGCGTGAACCAGGAGAATGGCTCCCGCGGCCAGCCTGGCAGTTACGCTCGTGGCATCCCTCCGGATCGGCGCGGTTGTTCGGTGTCGTCTCTCGTCACATCTTAACAAACGCACGGGCTACCTTCTGGAACCTCGGGGACGGCCACTTCGCCCCTTCCGGCCGCCGCCCTGGAACATCTGCCGGAGGTACCGAAAAACTCCGGCGACCAGGTACAGGGCCACAATCACCAGAATGACGAGCAGCAGAGCAGAGGGCATCAGCGCCGGTCGTCGCGACCGTCAGGGCGGTAGAAGGGTGACAGGTTGTCCGGTTCTGGATCAGGAGGCGTGGCGGGGGGGCTCGGCCGGTCGCCTCGCCGGACCTCGCTGATGTCGTCCAAATCACCTTTCTCGTCGGTCTCGGGGACGCCCGTTGGCTCGGGTTGACTGGGCGTGCGTCTCGCCATCCGAATGGCACTGAGGATCAGTGCGACCGCCACCAGAGCCAGCGCGATGAAGAGCACTGTAACCGCCATGGGGTCATCCTACCAGCGGCCTTGGGGTATGGGAACTTCATGAAACGATGACGGGTCTGTAACGATTCTCTAAACCACTCCCACCGGGTGTTACAGTCGGTGATCGAGCGTATGATGAATGCATCCATGATGAACCACGCGATCCTCGTGATCGAAGACGATCCGGACATCGGATCCCTGGTGGAGCTGCATCTCAGGGACGCCGGCCACCGGGTGGAGGTGGAACCCAGCGGTTCCCGAGGCCTCGAGCGGGCCATGTCCGGCGATTTCGAGTTGGTGATCCTCGATCTGATGCTGCCGGGAGTCGACGGCCTCGAGATTTGCCGTCGGCTGCGCGCCGAACAGCGCCACATCCCGATCCTGATGTTGACCGCGCGTTCAACCGAGGTGGATCGGGTGGTGGGCCTTGAAATGGGCGCCGACGACTACCTGACCAAGCCGTTCTCGGTTCGTGAGTTGATGGCCAGAGTCAAGGCGCTGTTCCGCCGAGTGGAGACTTATGGGATGGAGTCCGTGACTCCGGCCACCGAGACCATCACCGCCGGCGAGATGACCATCAATCACTCGCGAAGAGAGGTGCGACTCCGGGACGAAGTCGTTAACTTGACCGCCAAGGAGTTCGACCTGTTGGCGTACTTTGCGAGTCACCCGGGGCAGGTCTTTACCCGCAGCCAGCTCCTGGATCAGGTGTGGGGCTACGCCCACGAGGGCTACGAACACACTGTCAACACCCACATCAATCGTCTGCGCGGCAAGATCGAACCGGATCCATCGGCGCCGCGGTTCATTATCACCGTGTGGGGCGTGGGCTACCGGTTCCCCGGTGCGGATGAGCTTGGCATGGACGGAGGTTCGCCGTGTTGAGGAGCTTGTACGGCAAGATGGCGGCGGTCCTGCTCGGACTGCTGATCTTCCTTGGTGCGATTTTTCTGTTGGTCAGTGTGTATTCGACGCAGCGGTACGAAACCGAGGTGGTGCAACGGGTGAACCGAGCGCTGGCGGCCAACCTGGTTGGCCGGGACGTGCTTCTGGTGGACGGCGAGGTCAACGAAGCCGCCCTCGAGAAGGTATTCGGGACCCTGATGGTGATCAATCCGAACATCGAGGTCTACTTGTTGGATATGGAAGGGCGGGTGGTCCAACACTCGGCCCCACCCGGACGGGTGCTCCGCGATCACGTCGCGGTGGAGCCCATCAAGGCTTTCCTGGAGGAAGGCGCGAAACTCCCCATCGTCGGTGACGATCCGCGCAGTGTGGGTGACCTGAAGGTGTTTTCGGTGTCGCCAATCATGGTGGAAGATCGCTACGAGGGGTATCTCTACGTGGTCCTGGCCAGCGAACAGTACGATTCCGCGGTCAGCGTGCTTCGGCGCAGCCATTTGCTCCGGATCAGCCTCACCGTTGGCGCGGGCGCGTTGTTTGTGGCGCTGTTGGTTGGGCTGTTGTTGTTCAACGTGCTCACCCGACGTCTCCGCCTCCTGACCGAAAATATGGAGGCGTTTCGCGACAGCGACTACTCAGATCCCGAAGCCGTCCGGACAGGGCTTGCCCAGGTCGACGGCGACGAGATCGGCCGGCTGGCGGCCACCTTTGAACGGATGGCTGAGCGAATCAACCTCCAGGTGCGCAAGCTCCGCCAAACTGACGAGCTGCGTCGCGAACTGGTGGCCAACGTGTCCCACGATCTCAGGACCCCCCTCAGCTCGCTGAAGGGTTACATCGAAACCCTGGAGTTGAAGAACGACCAGCTGTCACCGGAGGAGCGGAAACAGTTCCTGAGTATTGCGAAACGTCAGAGTGACAAGCTCGGCCACCAGGTTGAAGAGCTCTTCGAGTTGGCCCGACTCGAGTCCAGGGAAATGAAGCCCGAGTTGGAGTCATTTCCTATCGCCGAGCTGGTTCAGGACGTGGTCCAGGAGTTTCGCCTTGCGGCTGATCGGAAGGACATCCGCCTCGACCTGAGCCTGCCTGGAGAGGTTCCTCTCGTCTCTGCCGACATTGGCCTGATTCAGCGGGTTCTCCAGAACCTGATCCAGAACGCCATCAGTCACACCGACGAGGGCGGATCGGTGACCGTCGTGCTGTCCACCAATGCCCAGCACGTGGTCGTCAGGGTCGAGGACACCGGTTGCGGCATTCCCCGGGATGAGCTGGTACAGATCTTCGATCGCTTCTACCAGGCGGATGCCAGCGGAGGTTCGACTCGTCGGACCGGTGGTCTCGGGTTGGCGATTGTCAAGCGCATCCTCGAGCTGCACGGCAGCGCCGTCGAAGCCGCCAGCACTGTCGGCGAAGGCACGGTCTTCAAGTTTTCTCTGCCCGTTGCAGGTTAGCCCGGTACCGAATTCGGAATTCGGAATTCGGAATTCGGTAAACCGATCTCTCCCGTCGAGATGTGCAGCCAAGATGGCTGCACCACAAATTCGCCGCGCTGATTCGCCCTTCGTTTCGGCTGGACCAGATTGTGGTGCGGGCTTCAAACCTGGGTGGGAGCCCAGCGCTCAAGTCTCAAGTCCAAAGTCAAAAGTCAAAAGTCTAAAGTCTAAAGTCCCTCAGGCCACCCAACTCACCGGGTGAGCCATTGGGTTTCTGTGCCTCAAGAACTTCGAAAAGCTCTGGGGCGGGGGGTGGAGCAGAGCTTTTCGAAGTAGATCATCTTGGCGCTGCTTCGGGCATAACGTTAGAGATTCGTTAACAAACAGACAGTCCACTGTGATCAGACGGTGACGCCCGCGTGAACTCCAGGGCGCATAACTGTAAGTGCAACATCAACCAAACTGAAAGGAGTTCACAGTGAAAACGAAAACAGTTGCCAGTCGCAGCATGACGGGCCACTTCCACCTGTTGGTGGCGGCCACGTTCCTCTGCCTCGCAGTGATCGCCGCCCCGGCGTTCGCCGAGAAAATCTATCTCGAGCTCGAGGCTGACGGTCTCGAAGACCTCGGTGCGGGGTGGGCCTACGAGGGATGGGTCATCGTCGATGGGGCCCCGGTCAGCACGGGGACCTTCACAGTCGATGGATCTGGCGTTCCGTCGCGGTCGATGTTCGCGGTCGACGTGACCGCCGCGAGCGCTGTATCCACATTTGTCCTCACCATCGAGCCGGTGCCGGACGCCGATCCCTTGCCCGCCGCGGTCCACCTTCTGGCCGGTGACTTCACTGGAGCGACTGCTCAGCTGACCGTGGGCCACGGAGCCGCTCTCGGCAGCGACTTTTCCTCGGCGGCTGGGCCGTACATCCTGAACGCGCCATCCGGCGGTGAAACCACCGACTACCGAAACGGCATCTGGTGGCTGGATCCATCGGCCGGACCGGGCCCGGTCCTGGAGCTGCCCGCGCTGCCGGCCGGTTGGGCCTATGAGGGATGGGTGGTCGGTCCCGGCGGACCGAGTTCTACTGGTCGCTTCGTGATGGCCTCGGGGAACGACAGCGACGCCGGTGGGATCACATCCGGGCCGTATGGCACTCCGTCCTTCCCAGGCCAGGACCTGATCAACCCGGCGACAGACCTGACCGACGGCTATGCTGCGGTGGTTTCCGTGGAGCCCGATCCGGACAACAGCCCCGGACCATTCACTCTCAAACCTCTGGTCGACACCGATATTGAGGATGTGGGTGTCGGAGTGCTCCAGGCGATGACCAACATGGCTTCGACATTTCCAACGGCTGCAGTCAGCCTCCTCCAGGCAGCCGACATGCAAGAGATCGCTCACCTGCGGTTGGATCTGCAGGGGCTCGAGGATCTGGGATCGGATTACGTCTACGAGGGCTGGTTGATCGTGGACGGCGCGCCGGTCAGCTCCGGCCGGTTCACGGTGGATGGCGGTGTTCCCTCTCAGACGTACTTCCCGACGTCGGTTGGATCTCTCGCTGCGGTTTCGACCTTCGTGTTGACCATCGAGCCCGCCCAGGGCGATGACCCGGCACCGAGTGCGGTTCACCTGGTGGGCGGCGATTTCACGACGGGCCAGGCCCCTTTGACTATCGACCATGGCGCGGCTCTCGGCACCGACTTCGCCGGCGTGATGGGCGCCTACATTCTCGCGGCCCCCTCCGGAGGTGGTGCGGCACCCTACCAGAACGGTATCTGGTGGCTCGATCCTGGTGCAGGCCCAGGCCCCACCCTGGCGCTGCCCGAGCTGCCCGCCGGCTGGATCTACGAGGGCTGGGTGGCAGGAGCTGATGGTCCGATCTCCACTGGCACCTTCGCGTTGGCGTCAGGAGAGGACAGCGACGGGGCCGGACCGGCTGCAGGAGACGATCCCGGTCCTCCATTCCCGGGCCAGGACTTCGTCGATCCGGCCACCGACCTGACCATGGGCTACGCCGCAGTGATTTCTGTTGAGCCGGTGCCGGACAACAGTCCTGCTCCATTCTCCATCAAGCCTCTCATGGATCCGGTGATCGATGACGTGGGTGCGGAAGTACTGCAGCCCATGCACCGTAACGGCGCCGGAATTCCTTCGGGTTACGCGGTACTGATGGACGAGCACCACATCGCCGCCGCAGCTCACACCGGTGGTTCCAACGAGTCCGTTTGGCGGACCAACCTCGACATCAACAACACCGGTGCCCGAACCCAGACAGTGGTCGTCGAGTGGCTGGCCGCCGACCAGGCCAATGGGATGCCCGAACGGGTCATGCTGACGATCGCACCCTACGCGGCCGTCCGGTACGTCGACGCGGTCGATTCGCTCTTCGGGGCCGAGGGTTCCGGGGCGCTTCGCCTCCTTGCCGATCACGACTCGATCCGTGCCTCCAGCCGGACCTTCAACGACGCCATCGAAGGGACCTTTGGCCAGGGAATTCCGTTCGCTACCGACGGCGATGTCGTGACCTTTGGGGATGTGGCTCGGTTGGTGGGCCTCTCTCAGAGCGACAATTCCGGTTCGGGTTTCCGGACCAACCTCGGTCTGGAAAATCTGGGAGGGGGTCCGGTCGAAGTGATGATCGACCTCTACGATGGCGACGGTGGATGGATTGCGACCGTCTCCAGAACCCTGGGCGCGTACAGCCAGACCCAGGTCAACCGCATTTTCCCGGATGGCACCGAAGTCGGCTACGCCGAGGTTTGGACCATCACACCGGGCGCGCGATTCCTGGCTTATGGATCGGTGGTGGACAACATTACCGGCGATCCGACCTACGTGGCTGCCCGCTGATTTTCCTGAACATTGTCATGACGGGGGCGAGGCAACTCGCCCCCTTTTTTTATTCAGGCTATGGGCTATGGGTCAGGATTAGGAAAACGGCCAACGGCAAACCTGGCGGGTGGGGGGACTTTCAACTTTCGGCTCATCCGGAATTCCGTGAGGTGGTGGATGACAGCGACCAGGGACGGCGTCAGCTGACAGCGACAGGGACCGGTGGCGGCGTCAGGTGACGGCGACAGCGTCAGAACGGGATGGGTACGGGCTACCGGGGATTGAGCAGTCGCCATGTCATGGCACGCACCTCATCAAAGCCCTGCAGGACTTTCTCCGCCCCATTTCCATTGACGGCACTGGCAGCAGCGAGCAGTCGCAGGTGGCTGTCGACCTCCTTGGCCGAGGCATAGGCGATCCGCCAGTGGTGCTGGCGATCTCTTCCGTTTCGGCCGTGCCCTTCCGCTAAGTTAGCCGGGACCGAGCTGGCCGACCGGATCAGCTGATCGGCGATGGACTTCAGCGGAGCGTCCCTTGACAACGGTCTCCCTGGCAGCTATTCGTCCCCGTCCCATAGAACGACCCGGAGGGAACCGTGCAGCCGCTGCACATCTGATCGCTGCCGCTGCCCCGGTTGCTGACCACAGTCGCTGCCCGCTGTTTCCTGCCCCTGTCGCTGAATCCTGACGCTGCCGCTGGGTGCGGGAACGGGAACGGAGACACCCGACATCACGCTTTCCCGGATGAACCCAACTTTCAACGTTTGACTTTTATCCGGTGCGAGGCATCACCCCACGGGAGTCGAGCTCAGCCACCAACAGCTCGCGGCGCTTGGCCAGGGACCGGATCTGCCGGGTGGACAGCAAACCATCCAGCTCGGCCTTGAGAGCCTCGATGTCGAGCTTACGCAGCTGTTCTGCCACGTGTTCGGGGATGGGAATCTGCCGCTCCTCCCTGAGGGATGGGAGCTTGTTGTGGGTCCGGAAGGCCCTCGAGTGATCGATCAGAAAGAACTGGTCCTGGCCCGGGCGCACCAGGATGTTGGTGAAGTTGCGGTCGATGTTGTAGATCACCGCGTCGAGGACGTACATCAGCATCAACCGTTGGAGCAGCAAATCCGTGTTGCCGACCTCGAGATCTCCCTCGATGACGTCCTGCATCTTCATCGACTCTTCGATCCAGTGCTGCAGCGAACCCACCTTGCCGTCAATCTCCCTCAACACGGTCACCGGCACCAGGCCGATTCCGAGCAGTCGGTCGATACGGTAGGCGGCCACCTCATAGACGTACTTGTCGGTGAAGATCTGTTCGAGCCGATTCGTGTAGTGGATGTCGGTGGAGGTGATGTCCACCGTTTTGAATAGGGCCCTGCAGGTGTTGTCGCCATTTTTCAGGGTGACCCGTCGCGGTCGGGTGATGCCGTGGCCCACCTCCTCCATATCCACCACCTCGGCGGTGCGCAGGAACTCCTCGAGTTCCTTCTCGCAGCTCATCCCTCCGTGGTCGATGCAGGCGTGGGGTTCGGCGGCCAGGTCCGCGGCGCGGGCCGGGTGCTGGCCAAAGGTGAATCCGATGATCGCGGCGCCGGTCAGAACGAAACGGGACGTCCGGGACATCTCAGATCTCCTTTTCAATTGATACGGCTGCGGTGGCGCCGGGTTTCCCCTGTCCGGGTCGAAAGGGACTTCGAGGTCATCGAGACGATTCTCAGCTGTGAGCGCAGGCTGATCGTGGGGAGTCGCGTTGGAGCAGCCAGCGGCTGCGACAACGTAGCCTGCCAACTGTCAACCGGCAGCCGTCGTGCGCCTGCCCGATAGTGACAGTTGGTCTGCGGCGAGGGATCCGAGAGTTCGGATCGCGCCTTCGATCCCCTCAGACCACGGCACGGCACAGTTCAGGCGAATGAAGTTCCGGTACTCGCCGCACGCCGAGAACAGAGGGCCCGGGGCGACGCTGATGCCGTGTCGGAGGGCTCGATCGAAGAGCCTGATGGAGTCCAAGCCGGCCGGCATCTCCACCCACAGCACGTGTCCCCCCCGCGGGCGGCTCATCCGCGTTCCGTCGGGAAAGTGCTCGGCCACCGCGGCGCTGATGCGCGTGACCAGACCGCGGTAGGTCCCACGCAGTTTTCGCAAATGCCGGTCAAAGCCCCCCGACTCCAGGTAGGCGGCCGCGGCCATTTGGGTGGGCGTGGGGGAGGCCACCGACATGATGTACTTCTGGCGTTCAACGGCGTTGGTGAACCGGCCGGGCACGGCCCAGCCGATCCTGAACCCAGGTGCGAGGGTTTTCGACAGCGATGAGCAGAGGATCACGTTGCCGGTTCGGTCGAAGGCCTTCAGCGTCCGGGGCCGGGTGCTGTCGAAGTGGAGCTCACCGTAGATGTCGTCCTCGATGATGGGGACCTCCGCCGAATCCAGCATTTCAACAAAGCGCTCGCGGGCGGTCTCGGGCATGGAGTGTCCGAGAGGATTGCCGAAGGTGGGCACCAGCACGCACGCCGCCACCGGATGGCGATCGATGGCCTCCTCCAGACAATCGAGGCAGATGCCTTCGGCCGGGTCGGTGGCCACCTCGAGGGCTCTGAGCCTCAGGCTTTCGAGGACTTGGAGCAGGCCGACGTAGGTGGGGGTCTCCACGACAACGGCGTCGCCCGGCCGGGTGATGGCCGCCAGGCTGAGGTAGACAGCCTGCTGGGCACCGGCTGTGGTGACGATCTCATCCGGGGCGACGGCACATCCGGAGTCCAGGATCCGGCGGGCGATCTGGGCCCTCAGCGGCAGGAAGCCTCGCCCCTCGTCGTAGGACTGGCTGGTCTCGGGCCGAGACCTCACCTCGCGGGCGAGAATGCGGTTGAGCGTATCGGTGGGCAGAAAACTCGGGTGCGGTCCGGCCGCGCCAAGGGGCACGAAGGCGCGATCTCCCAGCCTTCGCATCAGGGTCACGAAGAGGTCGTCAACGTCGAGATCGACGGCTCGCATTGCGCCGACAGTCTTTGCCGGAACCGGCGGCAGTGGTCTCGGACCACGAACGTAGAAGCCCGACTTTGGCCTCGCTTCGATCATCCCGCGGTCCTCGAGAACACGATACGCCTCCATGGCGGTGGTGAGGCTCACCGACATCTGGCGGCTCAGCCGTCGCAGCGACGGGACCCGCGTTCCGGGCTCGAAGGTGCCGCGGTCGATCATTTCGGCGATCTGGTCTGCGATCCGTTGGTATCTGGGAATGCGGTCGACCTGGCTCGGTGCTTCTTGCTGCATGCTGCGCCTCCAGTACAGTTGATAAAAAATTCAACTGTACTGGTTATAATTTATGTTCTCTGCATCTGTTTTGCAACCCCATTTGGACCTAAATTTGATGGTGTGATGAGGATGTACGTCACCAGACGCGGCTCCGAATGGGTGGCACTCGCGGCAGCCTTTGCCGCCATCTACCTGATTTGGGGCTCAACCTACCTGGCAATCAGGATCGGTCTCGAGAGCCTGCCACCCTTCTTGCTCGCCGGGTTGAGATTCACCGTGGCCGGCGTATTGCTGTACGTGTGGTTGCGGGCGCGTGGCGTTCCGAAGCCGTCGGACGGGCAGTGGTGGTCTGCGGTGATCACTGGCGTGTTGATGCTGGTGTGCGGCGTGGGGGGCGTCACCTGGGCTGAGCAGTGGATTCCCTCCGGAGTCGCTGCACTGCTCGTGACGACGGTTCCGCTGTGGCTGGCGGTGCTTGACGCAACCGTGTTTCGTCGCGGCGGGCTGGCCGCCCGAGACGTGATAGGGATGGTCATCGGCCTCGCCGGGGTGGCCGTCCTGATGGGGCTCTCGTCCGCCGACCTGGGTCGGGTCCACCCGATCGGCGCCGTCGTGATCCTGGCCGGCGCCCTGTGTTGGTCCCTCGGTTCACTGCACTCCCGCCGGGCGGACCTCCCGTCCTCCCCAGGCATGACCGTGGCCATCCAGATGCTCGGGTCGGGGGTCGTGCTGTTGGTGATTTCCAGCGCCATGCGGGAGTGGCAGAGCGGGTTTTCGTTGGCCTCGATAACGATGAAATCGGCGGCAGCCCTCGCTTACCTCGCGGTCATGGGGTCCATCGTGGCGCTCTGCGCGTACGTGTGGTTGCTGCGGCGGGTCTCGGCCTCCGCCGTCGGAACCTATGCGTTCGTCAACCCGGTTGTGGCGGTGCTGCTTGGCTGGGCTGTGGCCGGCGAGTCCTTGGGCCCACGGGTCATAGTCGCCTCGGTGATGATCGTGGGCGCGGTGGTGTTGATTCAGTCGAATCAGTGGCGGCGGGCTCCGGCCGCGGAGAAAACGGACCTCAACCTCCATAGGGTCTGCTCGGCGCCGGCGGCCTTGTCTGCGGCCGGACCCGTTGCCGCTGGACCGTCTGGGGCTCCTGCGGTATGTCAGAGAGCGAGGCAGCAGGCAGCAAGCTGATCGTGGGGAATCGCCGCGCCCGTTGGGACAAGAAAACGCCTCCTCCGGGCCACAACATGAGCAACGAAGCAATGAAGCAATGGAGGACTCACTGCTCCAATGCTAGGCCGCGAAGCGGCCGACCACGGCTTCATCGCTCACTGCCAACTGCCAACTGTCCATCACCGATCGCGGCGCATTGCCACGACGCTCCAGTCATCATGTGGTGTGGTTCGAGCGGTGAACCCGGCGAGGGCAGATACGATGCGTCGCTGCACCTGGTGCGCGTCGCCGCCTTCGGCCACCAGCTTCTGCAGTCGTTCGAAGCCGAAGGTCTGACCATTGACGTCGACTGCCTCGGGGATGCCGTCGGTGACCATCACCAGGAGGTCGCCTGGGGACAGATGGGTGACGCCGGGTGACGGACTGATCGATGAACGAATCCCCAGGGGAATCGACCCTGTGCCGAGCTCTGACAAAAGCCCCGAGGGGTTGCGCAACAGAGGATACGGATGACCCACTGAGACGTACTCGAGACGGCCGTTGAGAGGGTCGAGGACTCCGTAGAACATGGTCATGAAGTCGCGGGAGCCCCCGGTTTGGTACAAAACCCGGTTCATGAACTCGGCGACCGCGGCTGGATCCGGGTCGATATCGACCGCCAGCTTGAGGGCAGCATTCGCGATGGCCATCAAGATGCCGGCTGCCATGCCGTGGCCGCTGGCGTCTGCGATCACCACCGCGAGCCGGCCGTCAGGAGCTCTCAAAAAGTCGTAATAGTCGCCACCGATCGTGTTGGCGGTGGCGTAGGAGAATGCGATGGAATAGCCGTCGAGCTGAGGTGGGTCATCCGGTAACAGAGCCCGTTGCAGTTGACGGGCCACCTCGATCTCGTCCCGAATCACAACCCGGTCTGCGAGCTCGAGCACCAGCAGGAGGACCAGCCCGGAAAAGGCGACGACCATGAGAGGAGACCCTCCGCCGATGGACACCGATCGGTCCGCGACGACGAAATCGCAGTGTTGGAGGGACAACAACGCCGCGATCATGCTGGCCCCGAAGAGGATTCGTCGGGTCGGCGCCAGCTTGGAGGAGAAGCCCAGAAACAGGATTCGGGCGCGGTGCCAGAATCGGCCGATTTTGCCAGAAGGCTCGGGACGGTCGGCGTGCTCTCGAGTGAGGATCTGGTACGCGAGGCCGGCCTCACGTCCCAGAGTGCGGTGCGCCCTTCGAAGGTCGACACCGCTGGTGAATTCCCTGAGGAACTCGCCGATCCCTTGGTGTTTTTTCTCGTTTGCCATGATCAGTTCGAACTCGCGGCCCGTACACACCGCGGTCGCTGATCAGTGTACGCCGTTCTGGCTGTTCAATCTCGGGTCGCGCGTGGAGACCCGTTCGCAGTGCCGCCGTTTCATTGGTCGAAGGGCGAGCTTCCGACCTTCGATTTTGGATTGAGTCCCGAATCCCAAGCCTCGAGCGTGGTCACTGACTCTTAGACCGTGTATATTGTGTTTGGTCAAACAAACAACTGGGAGGACGGCGTGAATCGAACGAGGCTTGTCACATTGACGTTGATAGTGATCGGAAGCACAGCCATGGCCCAGACGGTCATGGATGTTGACGGGGACGGGGTCTTGCCGGGTTCGGACACCCCTGCCCAGGTTCCGCAGCAAGGGCTCGGAGAAGGGACCGCGGCCACGCTGCTGGGCGTCGGCTGGAATCTCTGCCCGGTAGGGACGATCGACACCGACACCGGGGCCTGGACGTTTCTCGGCAACGCCGGCTTCGACGGCTGTAACTCGCTTGCCAGGAATGCAGCCGGAGTGTTTTATACGGTCGGAGATCCGGGCGTGGGGCAAGCCCTGGTGACAATCGATCCCGGCACCGGGGCTGGCACCCAGGTTGCCCTCTTGAATCCCGAGCTCAACGTGCGCGCCCTGGCGTTTTCGCCGTCGGGTGTGTTGTACGCCGTGGGCGACGCCGGACCCTCTGATGAGCTCTGGACGATCGACACCGCGACCGGGAATGGGACCCTGGTCGGCGGCATGGGTTTTGACGCTGTCCAGGCGATGGCGTTCGACTTTCTCGACGGAACTCTGTACGCGACCGACAACAATCTGGGTCTCCTCACCGTCGACCCGGCGACCGGAACCGCCACCGACGTCAACGGCTCGGTCGGTGGGAACGGCGATGTCCAGACCATCACCGTTCTGCCCAGCGGCGAGATCTTTGGGATTCGCAACGACCTGTTCACCATCGATCCGGTGACCGGTGTCTACACCCTGGTGGCCACCGGCGGCTATCCCGACCTGCGCGGAGCAGACTTCTTCGGTCCCATTCCGGTGGAGTTGATGTATTTGACCGTCGAGTAATTCGATCGACCATCAGCTCCGCAGGTACGACGCCCCGTTGACGTCGATGATCGCGCCGGTGGCGAACTCGGAGCCCTCGGCGGCCAAGAACAACACCGCGGCAGCGACCTCCTCGGGTTTGGCGACGCGGCCGAGGGGGCTCTGGGCCCGGATTTCGTCACCCTGAGGGCCGGCGAGAAAGTCGGCCGCCATGTCCGTGTCCACGAATCCGGGTGCCACAACTCCGACGAATATGTGGTGGGGGGCGAGTCGGCGCGCCAGCGATTGGCTCATGGCGTTGAGCCCGGCCTTGCTGGCACCGTAGGCGGGCCCGTCGGGCTCCCCTCGAAAAGCCCCTCGGGAAGACACGTTGACGATTCTGCCGCCGCCGTGTTTCATCATGTGTCGGGCAGCGCAATAGCAAATATTGGCTGGACCCACCAGGTTGGCGTTGAGCACATTTTGCCACGCGTCCTGCCACTGGTCGTAGCTGACCTCCTCGAGTATGTGCCCCACCCAGATGCCGGCGTTGTTGACCACGATGTCCAGCCCGCCGAGGGTTTGGACCACCTCGTTGACCATCCGCTGCACCGAAGACGGATCGGTGACGTCGGCTTGTACCGGATGGTGGGGACCTCCGGGGAACGATTGGATGGATTCATCAGCGGCCTCGCGGTTGCTCCGAAAACCCACCGCCACGTTGGCGCCACGTTCAGCGAATGCGTTGGCCACCGCGCGTCCGATCCCGCGGGAGCCACCCGTTACGAGCACACACTTGTCGGTGAAATCCATCTCAATCTCCCCCGAGAGCTTTCGAACGAATGGTACCTGGTTTAGGTACAGTTTGCCGTTAGCAGTTAGCAGTTAGCAGTCTGAAGTTGGCAGTTGGCAGTTGGCTACTGCGTCCAGGATTGACCGTTGTGCATGGCCGCCGTATCCTCCGTTCACTGAACAGCCGCCGGGCGGCGGAAAAGGAGCGGACTTTTGACCAAGGACGACTTTGCTGCGGACGACTGGCATCTGATCGTATCGTCGCCGTCGCTGGTGGGCCTGGCAGTCAGCGCGGCCAGCCCGAGCGGTCCGCTCGGTGTGGTCAAGGAAATGCTCGCGGTTGGCATGTCCATCATGGACCTGGCGGCGCAGCGACCGGACAATGAGTTGATCCAGGCGGTCGTAGACGACATCCGCCATCGGGAATCGGAAATGCCCCGTCCGGAGACCGGAGCCGGATTCGATGATGCCAAGGCGTGGGCGCTCAACGAGCTCGGCA
This sequence comes from uncultured Holophagae bacterium, assembly GCA_963801995.1. GTDB lineage: Bacteria > Acidobacteriota > Thermoanaerobaculia > Thermoanaerobaculales > Sulfomarinibacteraceae > FEB-10. Next base: position 186,985 of record CAWDGW010000004.1, read on the forward strand.
AGATCTCCCAGTTGCTGCCAGCCGACGAAGAGAGCGTCGAGGCTTTTGAATTCAGAGGGTGGCTGGTGGCCATCGCTGACCGAGTTGCCGAGGCTTCCAAAGAAGGCGGCTTCTTTGGGATCGGCGGGGAGAAGGTCAGCGATGCCGAAGAAAGCGCCATCGACGAAGTCGCGGGAGCACTCGGGCAGGGTTGAGGCCTGATAGGTCTGACCAGGGATGGACCCCCTGATTCCACCGAGTTAGGAGGAAGTATGAATCGCCCAATGATCCGAATCACCACATTGTGTTGCGTTGTGATCGTCGTCGCTGCTGGGTTCTCCGGCTGCAAGGCCCGGGAGACCGTTGTCTACGTGGAGGTGACCCCGGTTCCCGAAATCACCGAGGTCCCTGATCAACTCGCAGATTCGAAGATCGAACAGGGTTCCCAGGTGGCACCACCAGCGCCCGTGGAGCGGTTTGCCGCCGAACCGGTGCCGACGCCCATCCCTCCGACCTGGACCCCGGTCCCGCCGTCGTCCACACCCACCTCGACCCACACCCCCACCGCGACCCCGACTCCGGCACCCATCCCTGTGACCGTACCCCAGGGGGCACTCATGGACGTGGAGTTCCTTCAGAAACTCTCGAGCCACGAAAGTCAGGCGGGCCAGGCGTTTTCAGCGCGGCTCGTGGAGCCGGTGAGGGTCGGTGGGCGGATTGCGATTCCGGAGGGAGCAATCATCAGCGGCACGGTCATCGAGGCGAAGCCTGCGAAAAAGGTTGGCGGAAGGTCGACCCTGTCGCTGGATTTCGATCTGCTCGAGCTGCCGTCGGGGCACTCATACCCGGTGACGGTTGTGTTCTCTCAGAAGGGCAAGAGCAGCACCGGCAGGGACGCTGCAATCATCGGCGGCTCCACCGTAGGCGGCGCGATCCTCGGCCACCAGGTAGACGGCGACAAGGGTAAGGAGATCGGAGCGGTGGTGGGCGCCATCGCCGGCACCGTCGCGGCCAGCCAGACCAGGGCCAAGCCGGTGGAGATCCTGCCCGGGACGGTGTTGACCCTCGAGGCCTCAGAACCGTTGCACGTGGAGATCATCCCGTAGGCCGAAGGAACCCGGCAGCTGTGCAAAATGAAAAATAAAAATATGAAATGAAGAATTGCTAGAATCGAGGGAGATGAACAACTCACGCTGGTGTGTTTTCGCGGCCGCGCTTCTATTGGGTCTGGCTTTGGGATCGGACGTCCGCGCCCAGGATCGGTTGTCCGACGCGGGCAAGGGACTGTCTTTGGATCACCCCGAGGCGGAGCAGCTCCTGCTGGTGAAGGGTGACAGCGAACCGGCCGGCCAGTTGATCGACATTACCGGGGCGGATGCGGTCGAGCTTGGGGAACGAGCGCTGGTCCTCGGCGAGGCGGCGGAATCGGTTCTGACCGAAACCCGGAGACAGGACCTTTTTTTCGATGCCGGCTGGCGGGGGCGAATGTTGGAGGCGTGTTCCGACGTGGAGAATATGCGGCGGAGCCTTCAGCTTGTTCGGCCGCCTGAGCGGTACGCCAATGCCTTTGCCGAGGTTGTGGACGGCCTGAGAAGGTACTCGATTGGCACGGGGATGATGGAATGGGCGATCTCTGAGGACCAGCCGCGCTACGCTGGCGCATTCGACCAGTTCAACGCCGCTCGGCGCGGGATGCTTGCCGGCGTCATCGAGCTTCGCCTCGAGCACGAGCGAGAGGGAGCGGAGCAGCCGGCTTTGCCGATGGATCCTTACACCTCGAACCAAGTCGCCGCTGCACTGTGTACGGCAAGGTACGGCGAAGCCAAGGGCGCGGGTTACGACAACTGCATGGCGCAACAGATGGCCGCTCTGGACACCATCAACCGGAGATTCGGTTTCACGGTGGGTCTGGACGAAGCCACCTTCAACACCATTCGCCACGCCTGTCGTCGGGAATGTTCTGACGATTTGGTGGCCCTCGATCGATGCGAGTCCTCTCGCGCCCACGCCGCCTCCAAATAGCCCGCTGGTGGCTGCGCCTGGCGATCGCTGGCCACCCAGGGTGATCAAAAATCGAAAATCGAAAACCGAAAATCAACCACTCCGTTCGGAGTCGATTTTTTCATTATTCGTTTTTCATTTTTTTGGGGGAAGGGTGGTGGCGGCTGCTGTATTTAAGGCCGAGGTGCTTGGAACCAGAGAAGGCAAGACCAGGGGCCGGCACCTCCGTGGTCTCCCACCCGGACGCCCCACAACGGGGAATGGCGCCGAGCCCCCAGGTCTTGCTTTTTCATTCTAATCCAAAAACAGGGAATCTTCTGAGACTTCGTATCATTCCAAAGGACCGTAAATCGGTCTGTGGTGGAGACGGTTTTCCGAATTCCGAATTCCGAATTCGCCCTACCGCCCAATCCCTCTTTCATGCCGCCATCGCGCTCGATTGAGATCCTCCAACGAACGCCGGAGATCGGGATCGCTGATCTGGCTGACCAATGCCGGATTGGTTCGGCAGACCCTCCCGAGCAGGATGAGCGCTTCGCTGCGCCGACCCTGGCTGGCCAGGGCGACGCCGAGTCCCAACTCGGCCTCCTCGTGGGGCCACAGCGAATTGGAGATTCGAAACGCCTCCTCGGCACCGCGGAAATCGCCGCGCGCGACTCGCGATTTGCCGACGATCCGCCACAAGGTCGGTGCGGCCCCGGGCAGGCGTTCCACCCTTTCCATGACCTGCAATTCAACGGCGGAAGCCAACTGGGCGCTGCGCACCGGCTCGGTGGCGGCGGCAGCGATAGCCACAACACGCTCCAGTTCCGCCGTCCACACATCGACGGCGAGCCGGCGCACCTGCCAGATGCTCCCTGCGGCGGCGATTGCGATCAGAACGACCGGAACCAGAGACCGTAGGACACCGGTTGCTCGAGGGACTTCGAGTTTCGTCTGGGCAGCGAGATGGTGTCCCAGGACCAGCACGATGGGCACCATTCCGATGGCGAGGTGGGTGGGAAAGTGGAGCATCAGGAACGGTGTCGTCGCTGCGGTGGCAAGTGCCGTGAGAGGATCGCCGCGGGGTCGCGTTCGCCAGAGAGCCCACAGCAAGGCGGCCATCCAGACCGCCCCGGCGGCGCCGAACTCGGCAATCACCTGCAGCGGATCGGAGTGGGCCCACTGGAAATGGGTGGCGCTTTCCCCACGGCGGCCGACGGTGCCCTCCTGTTCCAACCATGCCAGGCGGCTCGGATAGAACTCCCGGGTGAATTGGCCGGCGCCGACTCCCGCGGCGGGTTGGGCTCGAATCATCTGGATTGCGGCCGACCAGCCGTCACCACGGGCCGACAGCACCGTGTACCAGTCGCCCTTCTTGATCATCTGGAATTGTTGACTGGCGCGACGCCCGAGCCCTGTTCCGAAGGCGAGCGCAACCGCAAGGAGGCCGCAGACGGCGGCAGCGGCCCACAGTTTCGACGATTTCCGCTGGACGAGCCAGACCACGGCCAGCAGACCGAGTGCGATATAGCCGGTGAGGGTCTGAGAGAGGACCGTGGCCACGGTGAGCAGGCCGATGAGTGGCCACCGCCACCACCGGCTGCGGCCCACGCCCACCGCCACCATGAGAATTGGGAGCAGCAACACTGCAGAAGTGGCGAAATCGGCGGGATTGCCGGCGAGACCGCTCATGCGAAACCGGCTCTCGGCCGAGCGCCCGATGACCAACAGCGGAACACCGCCAGCCTGCAGCAGCAAGACCATCGCCGACACCGACGCCCCAATCGCTGTCCACCAGCCGACTCTCCGTCTTTCGGCTTCGGTGATGGATGCCAGCCAGAGCGCAGCCGCAATCCATGTCGCGGTGATGGCCGCGGTGGATACGGCCCGCCGCGGATCGCCGGCCCACTGGGAGGAAGCCAGTTGGAGAGCCGGCAGCGCCAGCAGCACCGGGACCAGAGGCCCCCTGGGGAGGGTGAGGGAACTCGCCCGGAGTCGGAGGGCTGTGGCCAGCGCAACCACGATGAGGATCCCCGATACGGCGAGGACCTCCTTGGGGAGACGGAAGGCACTGGCAGCGCCGGGCAGGAAAACGATCTGCACGAGCAGGAACACCAACCCCATCAGGGTCACCGGCCACGAAGCCGGAACCACTTCCGGGCGTGCCTCTGCAGATTGTTGCTTTGTTCTTTTTGCCACGAACAGATCCTACAGTGACCATCGCTGTCTCCCAAGAGGCGGAACGGAAAATTCGGAATTCGGAATTCGGAATTCGGAAAACCGTCCACGGCCCTCACAGCGGGGTCAGTCGCGGTGCGAACTCCTGACGAACAGGGTCTGGTTCGGAGGTTCGAAATGTGGGTGTTTGATGTACTTCAGCCGCAGGCGGTTCGTGGCGAGTAACCGGTGGTGCTGCCAATATCCGTCCGCCGACCGCGTGGTGCCTGATTGGGGGTGGAGTCTGCTGGTCGCTACCGGTGGGTGGGCGAGTCACCACCTCCCGTCTGCGAATCCGTTCACTGACGGGCTCCCTTGACTCCACGAATAGGGTTTTCCGAATTCCGAATTCCGAATTCCGAATTCTGGTCTGTGTTCTCCCACGACAATTCGAAGAACCACAAACCTTCGAAAAACCAAGTAACCTTGAGCCATGTGTGGAATCTGCGGTTGGCTCGACTGGGAGGGCGGCACTGACGCCACGGCGGTGCGCCGGATGACCGAGCGCCTCCACCACCGCGGACCCGACGGTGCGGGCTTATGGACCGATCCATCTGGAAGGGTGACTCTCGGTCACCGGCGGCTCGCCGTGCTCGACACCTCTGACGCGGCCGAGCAACCCATGGTCGATCCGGGCGGAGCCGTCCTTGTATACAACGGTGAGGTCTACTCCTTCGGCGAGCTTCGGAAGGAGCTGGAGGGGGATGGCAGGCGATTTCGATCTACGGGCGACACCGAGGTCGTTCTCGCCTCACTCGTGCGTTGGGGTATCGGTGCGTTGGACCGGTTCAACGGCATGTTCGCCCTCGCCCTGTGGGAGCCGGATCGGCGCAGACTCCTGCTGGTGAGGGATCGGATCGGTATCAAACCGCTGTTCATCGCCATGCTGCCCCGCGGCCTCGCCTTCGCCTCGGAGATGCCGTCTCTGTTGGCCAATCCGGCTGTGGGCAGGGAACTGGACCGCGATGCCGTGGTCCGGTGGTTGCAGCAGGGCTATCCGACCGGCCGTAACACGCTGATCAAGGGGATTTTGCGGTTGCCGCCCGGCCACGGCCTCGAGGCGAAAGACGGCCAGGTGCGAATCTTCAGGTGGTACGACCTGCTGGACAAGGTCTCGGGGCCCAGGGATATTTCCGAGACCGAAGCCGCCGAGGAGCTTGAAGGACTGCTCGAGGGGGCGGTTCGTCGTCGGTTGGTGAGTGACGTCCCCCTGGGTTCTTTTCTGTCCGGGGGAGTTGATTCGGCGGCAGTTGTGGCGTCTGCTGTGAGGTCGGGTGCCCGGCCGGAGACCCTCAGTATTCGATTCACCGGCGGAGAGGACGAGACAACCGCAGCGGCGCAGACAGCTCGAGCGCTGTCTCTCGACCACCGTGTGGAAGACTGCTCTCCCTTGGAAATGTTGGAGGTTTTCACAGCGTGGTACCGGATTGCGGGCGACCCCATCGCCGATCCATCTCTGGCGCCGACCTGGGTGGTTTCTCGGGCTGCGCGGCAGCGATGGACTGTGGCCCTCTCGGGTGACGGCGGTGACGAACTGCTGGGTGGTTATCCCCGGTTGAGACTCATGCCCTGGCTCGAAAAGGCGATCGCCGTTCCGCGGAGCATCCGTTCCCGCATGCTGCCGGGCTTGCCTGCAGCCCGATGGGCTGAAAAGCTCAGCGCGGCGACCTCGGCGGACTCCACGTGGCAGGCCTATCAGGCAATGCAAGGCATCTGGCCCGCCGCCGATGCGGCTCGGCTGTGTGGTCTCGACGAGGCGCCCGAGGTGTGGTCCCCCGATTTGCTCGCCCGGCTCGGGGAATTTCCGCCATGGCTTCGGTACCGTCTGCTGGACGCCCTGACCTTCCTTCCCGAGAGGGTCTTGGCCAAGGTCGACCGGGCGAGTATGGACCACGGCCTCGAGGTTCGAGTGCCTTTACTGGATCACGAGGTGGTGGAGTTTCTGTTCTCTCTGCCGCCATCCTTGACCAACGGCAAGCGAGTTCTGCGGAAGACTCTCGACCGAGCCGGCGTTCCTTCGCCCTCCCGTCGGAAGCGGGGCTTCGAGGTACCCCTGGCTGCTTGGCTCAGGGGATCCTTGAAAGAAAACGTCGATCTGGCGCTCAGATCTCCGACGGTTGACGACCTGGGACTCGACCGCAAGGTGCTGCAGTCAACCTGGGACGCCCATCTCCAGGCGAAGGCCGACCATGCGGAGCGGCTTTTCGCCGTCGCCGTCTTGGTCCGGTGGGTGGAGGAGTGGCTCTGAACAACGCCCGCGCTGGAGGGCTGCGGTTGCGCAGAATTCGGAATTCGGAATTCGGAATTCGGAAAACCGCCCCTGACGCGAGCTACCGAAATCGTCGATGACCGTGTAAGGTATGCCGACCATGAAGCGATCCGACCGTCACATTGTTTTTATCGGAACCGGGAGCCATATTCCACAGACCAAGGTCCCCAACTCGGTGTTTCTGGACACCCAGTTCTACCTCGATTACGGCGATCCTCTCGATCCGGCCAACAACGCAGAGACCATTGCGAAATTCCACCAGATCACTGACATCGCGGAACGACGGTGGGTCGACGACGATGTGGTCGCCTCAGATATTGCTACTGACGCTGCGACCAAAGCGGTTGAATCCTCTGGCATCGACCGTGAGTCCCTCGACTACGTCATCGTCGCCCACAATTTCGGCGATGTGAAATGTGACGTCCGCGCGATCGACTTCTGTCCGACCCTCGCGGCGCGGGTCAAGCAACGTCTCGGGATCTCCAATCCCCAGTGTGTGGCCTACGACCTGCCCTTTGGTTGCCCGGGCTGGGTCCAGGGTGTGATCCAGGCCAACTATTACCTCGCTTCGGGTGACGCCACCCGGGCACTGGTGATTGGCGCCGAGACCCTCTCCAGGGTTTCTGACCCCCACGACCGTGACAGCATGATCTACTCGGACGGCGCGGGTGCCGCGGTTCTCGAAGCTGTGGGCGGCACTGACCAGGTGGGAATTCTGTCTCACGCCGCTCGATCGGACACCATCGACCACGCGAAACTGATGTGGATGGGGGCGTCGTACGACCCTGAATGCACGACGGAGGGTATTTTCCTCAAGATGTACGGCCGAAAGCTCTACGAGTACGCCCTGAACTTCGTGCCGGGGGTGGTCAAGGAGAGCCTCGACCGGGCCGGTCTGACCTTGACCGACGTGCGCAAGGTTCTGATCCACCAGGCCAACGCCAAAATGGACGACGCGATCATCAAGCGGCTCTTCAGGCTGTACCGGGAGCGCGAGATACCCACCGATATCATGCCCATGACGATTTCTTGGCTCGGCAACAGCTCGGTGGCCACGGTGCCGACCCTGCTCGACCTGATCCTGCGGGGCCAGCTCGAGGGACACGGGTTCGAATCGGGGGACATCGTTGTTCTGACCTCGGTTGGCGCGGGGATGAACATCAATTCGATTGTCTATCGCTGGCCGTAAGCCGTTGGCCGCAAGCCGTTTCTACGGCACCACGCGTCCGGAGGGGCGCAAGGGCGGAATTGCGGGTCGGGCGTACCGTTCCACGTTTGCCGTGGGCAGGTAACTGCCGTCGCCCTGCACTGTCACCCCTCCGGTGACCAGTGCCTCGCCCGTCTCCAACAGCGTCATCTGGTGGGCCATCCGGGCGTCGGCCATGTCGGCGATTTCCTGCGAGCGAAAGGTGCCTGCCTCCAAAAGTTCGGCCGTTGCCAGAGCAACGTACGACGGGTCCATTCCGCCGGCAACCAGAATCCGGCCTGATTCGAGCTCCACGGCAGTCGGGAGGATCCGGTAAGCACCCATGCGCCCGGCGAAACCCTCCCGGTTCGTGGCTGGATCGAACACCGTGAGGTAGTTGGATTCAGACCCGCCAATCAGCAGGACTCGGCCGTCATTCAGGGACAGCGAAACGTGGTAGAGCCGTGGAATGACGAGTCTTCCCGGCTCAGACCAGAGATCGGTTGTGGGATCGAAGGTCATATATGCCTGGCTTCCAGTGAGCAGGACGCGGCCGTCTCCCATAACGCTCAACCCCGGCAGCTCCATGGCTTCTGGGAGGAGTCCCGCATCGCTCCAGTGACCGGTGTCCGGGTTGAAGATCTCGATCTCCAAAACCGGCTCGAGGCTGTCGGGATCGGATCCGCCGGCCACCAGGACCCTGCCGTCGTCCAGCCCGACGGCCGAGTGCCAGGTCCGATCATGGGACATCTGATCGGGGCAGGTGCAGGCGTCGGATCCCGGGTCATAGATCTCCGCGTTGACCGTGTCGCCGGCCGTGCTGCCGACCACGAGAACTCGACCGTCCGGGAGTAGGGCACCGCGGGCCATTTCGAAATCACCATCCAGGTCAGCGCCCGATTGCCAGGTTCCCGAGTAGGGGTCGAAGATCTCCAACGGCCCGCCACCCCCCGCCACCAGGGTCTTCCCGTCATCCAGGGCGATCGACAGGTGGAGAGCTCGAGGTGCCGCCATCTCACTCTCCGGACGCCACTGCTGGCAGCGCTCATCCGCGCAGACGGTGATTTCGCCGTCGTTGTTGCAGGAGGCTTCACCGAGCTCGGCCGTGAAGTTCCAGGGGTGGGTTCCCGCGGTGAGGACCACCGCGGTTGCCGTTTCGTCCATAATCCCGAGATCACCGAATTGCCACTGGCCGACGGGATCACCGTCGCAGTTTTCGATGGCGGTCGTGGACTGGAACGGGATCGGAATCCGCGGCCACCCGGTCTCGGCCGCAGTGGCCTCACAGAAGATGGCGCATCCCGATCCGAGGGAGGCCTGGAGTCCCATGTTCTGCCCACCGCTGGTGATCGCCTCGATGACGAGGTTGGTGGGGGAACCGTCGTAACGGTCCGAATTCGGTTCGGTGTCCACACCGAAGACGTCGCCGGGGGTGTAGAAGTCCCCGGCGTCAGCGGATTGGTTGCGCTCGATTTCCTCGAGACCGTCGGCTTCCATCAGGCGCAGCAGTTTGTGCTCGGTGTAGGAGTTGTTGTACAGGAGATATCCGCTAGGGCTTCGTCGGGCATCCACGTGCCAGACCAGCAGGCCGTCGGTTGGGTAGGTGACGTCGTTTTCCTGACGGCGGCGATACTGCACCATGAAGTACTCGTCCCACGGGTCCTGTTGGGGGTCGCCGTGCATCAGAAGGGCCGCTTCAGGGACCTCTCCAGTGGCAGCCAGCAACAGCTGGTGGGTGTCCTGGTTGAAGACCTGCGGCTGCAGCCAGCCGAGGAGCCACTTGCTGTAGCAGTTGTGGTCGCCCCAGTTCCCATCCATCTGATCGAGCCCGCCGACCCCGCCGCTCGGCCCCACGGATTCGTCATAGTCGTAGAAGTCGGGGAGCCCCAGGGCGTGTCCGGTCTCGTGGATGACCACCAAAGGCGAAAACGGTCCTGGATAGCTGTAATTCTCCCACTGCCAGGAGTATGCATCGAGTCCGACGCCGTCCACTGAAAACGCCGAATCCTGGAAGTGGGTCTGGTACCCCCACCAGAACTCTGCCCAATCCTGGTGGGGTCCGGCCCAGATCACCACCAGGTAGTCGATCACTCCGTCGCCGTCGTTGTCGTACTGCGAAAAGTCATGGCCCTCGGTGTCGAAATGGAGGATGGTTTCCCGGATCAGCGCCTCTCGGCCGGCCATGGTCTCCTCCACTTCGCTGCGTGGATAGGGGGTCGTGTACCAGCCGAGGGTCGAACCACCGATTTCGAGCAGACCGTAGGACGATCTTCGGTAAAAGTTCCTCAGGCTGTCGGTGGGGAATTCCTCCGGATAGCCATCGCCGAAAAGCTGATCGTCCACTGTGGCGGCATCGGTGAAGCCGGAATAATCCTCGAAGGCGATCAGAATGGCGAGGACGTTCTGGTTGCCGATGGAGAGCAGGCCGCTCTTTTGGGCGGCCGTCTTGCCAGGTTGTGCAGGATGCATGACCCTCGCCGCGAGGTGCGGGGCCAAGCGGTGATTGCCGATAGATTCAGCCGCTGCAATCCGCTGCGCGAGGGTTCCGTCCTGGCGGTAGCGCTCGAGCTGCTGCGGGCTCGGCCGTTCCAGAGTCCAGGCCGATGAGCAGCACATGGCAGCGAGCCCGAGGGCCGAAGCGGTCTTCACAAACGGCACTGAAATCATCACATCCTCCACCCAAGACCTATCCCGAGGATCTCACCACGTCCGAATCTAGACCCGCCAACCAAGAATCGCAACCAAAAGGGAACACGAGGGGAGGGGAAAAGGTTGTGGGAGGATGTAAGTGCTCTTCCCGGAATCGGGGAAGTTGCGTCGAATATTCTGAGTGAAAGCCACGGAAGATCATGAATGACACGACGTTCAAACCAGGAATCCCCCGCACCGGCGTCTGGCGGATCGATTTCGCCCTGTTGGTAGTGATAGCTGCCGTGCTGCTCTCCTTGGCCGCCTGTGGCGGCAACGGTGGAGCTGGATCGGATGGGGCGGCTGGTCCGCGGCCGGACGGACCGTCAGCCGGCAACGGCAGGTCCGGCCAGCCGTCGCTGCCCACCATGGCGGTGGCGGTCCACCCCGCCACCCGCGGGGACATCGCGACCTATTACAGCGCCACTGCATCCCTCGATCCGGACAAACAGGCCGATATCTTGGCGCGGGTGTCCGGGGTCATCGAGAGGATCGTCGCCGAGGAAGGCGATCGGGTTTCCCGTGGCCAGGTTCTGCTGCACATTGTGGACGACGAGTACCGCCATCGACGGACCTTGGCCGAGGTGGATGTGGAGCAAAAGCGTCTGCGATTTGAACGAGCCGAAAAGATCTTCAAGCAGGGATTGACCTCGGTGGAGGAATTCGACACCTCCCGCAGCGATGTTCAGTCCGCCGAGGCGGCGCTGGAGCTCGCCGAACTCGAACTTGGCTACACCCGGGTTCGAGCTCCGTTCACCGGCCGCGTGGTGCGCCGGCTGGTGGATCAGGGGCGGACGGTGTCGAACGGGACCCCGCTGTTCACTCTCGCGGATATGGACCGTCTGCTGGCTCGGGTTCACGTCCCGGCGAAGGAGTTTCGCAGCATCCAGCCCGACCAGCCGGTGCAGCTGGTGGTCACCTCGACCGGCGATCGCCTGACCGGCCGCATCGACCTCGTCAGCCCGCTGGTGGACCCGGAGAGCGGCACCATCAAGGTCACCGTCGAGGTGGCGGATTACCCGCCCAGCACACGCCCAGGAGACTTCGTCGAGGTCTCCATCGTGACCGACCGACACTCGAGCAGCCTGCTGGTTCCCCGGATGGCCGTCGTCACCGAGCGTGGGCAGAGCTCGGTGTACGTGGTGGACGGTGACGTTGCCTCCCAACGGGTGGTGGAGGTCGGATTCTCGGATGACCAGCAACTCCGAGATCCTGGCCGGGGATCGACGGAGGGAGACTTGATCGTGGTCCAGGGCCAACGGGCGCTGCGGGACGGCCAACCCATCAAGCGGCTCGATCCGATCGATCTGGATGCTCGAACCGTGGAGTCCGATGAGGCCGAACAGAACGACTCCACGGTGCCCCGGTCGGGCTGATGCGGTCTCTGGTCGCCCTGGCCGTCCGCCGTCGGGTGACGGTGCTGATGTGCGCCCTCGCCATGGCCGCCTTTGGGGTGGTTGGCTACAACCGGCTGCCATTCGATCTGCTCCCAGATATCAGCTACCCCTCACTGACCGTCCAGACCGATTTTCCGGACACCGCGCCGGCGGAGGTCGAGAATCTGGTGACACGGCCGGTGGAGGAAGCGGTGGGTGTGCTCCGTGGACTCCGTACGGTCCACTCGGTGTCTCGACCGGGGGTGTCGGAGGTGACCCTGGAGTTTGACTGGGGCGCCGACATGGACCTGTTGCTGCTCGACGTTCGGGAGAAGCTCGACCGGTTGATCCTGCCCGAGGAGGCGGAAGATCCGGTGGTGCTCCGTTTCGACCCATCCCTCGACCCGATCGTTCGGATCGCCCTGGGTGGAACCGGCGATCTCACCGAAAGCCGGCGGCTCGCCGACCGCAGACTCAAACAGGCCTTCGAGACGATCTCCGGCGTGGCGTCGGCGCGAATCAAAGGCGGCCTCGAGGAGGAGATCCACGTCAATGTGGATCAGGAACGTCTGGCGGCCCTCGGGATCCCGCTTGACAGGGTCCGCCAAGTCGTGGGGGTGTCCAACATCAACCTGCCGGGTGGGTCCCTGAAGGGAACCGACACCCAGTTCTTGATTCGGACGGTCAATGAGTACGAGTCGGTCGAGGAGATCGGCGGGTTGGTGGTGACCGCCGCCGCCGGTTCCCTGGTCCGGGTGAGGGACGTGGCCGAGGTCCACTGGGGAGCTCGAGAGCGCGAGGAGATCATTCGCGTCGACGGCGTCGAGTCGGTGGAGATTGCGATCTACAAGGAGGGTGACGCCAACATCGTCACCACCGCCCGTTCGATCCGCGAACAGTTGCCCGAGATGGGTCGCCTGGTGCCGGAGGGGTACCGCCTGACCGTGCTCTTCGACCAGTCTCGATTCATCGAGCAGGCCCTCAAGGAGGTTCGTTCGGCGGCGGTCATCGGTGGCGCGTTGGCGGTGATCGTGCTGATGTTCTTCTTGCGCGACCTCAGGTCCACGGTGATCATCGCCACCTCCATTCCCCTGTCGGTGCTGTTTGCCTTCGTCGCCATGTATCGGCTCGACGTGTCCCTCAACATCATGAGTCTCGGCGGATCTGACCCTCGGGGTCGGCATGCTGGTGGACAACGCCATCGTGGTGCTCGAGTCTATCTACCGCAAGCGGCAGCTGGGCGATGGACTGGTGGAGGCGGCGGTGGAGGGAACCTCCGAGGTGGGAGGGGCGGTGGTGGCGTCCACCCTCACCACGGTGGCGGTGTTTCTGCCGATCGTCTTCGTGGAGGGAATCGCCGGCGCCCTGTTCGGCGACATGGCGATCACGGTGACCCTCAGCCTGGTGGCGTCGCTGGTGGTAGCCGTCACCCTGATTCCCATGCTCAGCGCCATCGGCAGCGGTGGCCGGGTCCGACGAGCCGCGCGAGAGGTGATCGGGCCGCATCACGACCTGCAGTTGGGAGCCGTCTCGAGGGTCTACGACCGATTGCTTCGGCTGGCCTTGCGTCGACGGTGGTTGACACTTTTCGCGAGCGGCGTTGGTTTTCGCCCTCGCGGTCGCAGGGATCGGCCGGTTGCAGACCTCTCTCATCCCGGAGATCTCCGAGGGGGAGTTCTACTTCGAAGCCACACTCCCGGAAGGCACGCCGGTGGAAGCTACCGACCGGGTCATTCGGAGCATGGCCGAACCTCTCGAGGGTGATCCCGCAGTGTCGGTGTCTTATGCCACCGCCGGCAGCCGGCTGGTGTCCGGGGGGTTGTCCCTGAGCACCACTGCCGAGCACTACGGACAGCTCAACGTCGTGCTCGCCGACCGTCGAGACGAGGAGGCCGAGGAGGCCGTGGCGGGCCGCCTTCGGGACCACTTCACACCATCCCGGAGCTCGATGCCAAGTTCGGTAAGCCTACCTACTTCAGCCTGAAGACCCCGATCGAGGTGGTTCTCTTCTCAGACGATCTGAACGCCCTGTCGGACTACGCTCCCGAGCTGGCCGACCGACTGTCCGCCATTCCCGGTTTGGTGGATGTCCGCTCATCCCTCGAGGAGGGCAACCCCGAGCTGCAGGTCATCTTCGATCGGGAGCGTTTGGCCTCGCTCGGGATCGACATGCGGACAGTGGCCGAGACCCTGCGCGACCGGGTGCTTGGCACAGTGCCTACGAGGTTTCGGGAGGCGGATCGCCAGATCGACATTCGGGTCCGCAACCTGGAGCGGCACCGGCGCACGGTCGAGGATGTCCGCAACCTGGTGATCCCTGGAGTCGACGGGCGGCCCCTGCGGTTGCTCACAGTGGCCGAGGTGCGGGAGGATCGGGGTCCGGCGGAGATCCACCGGGTTCAGCAGCAACGGGCGGCGGTGCTCAGCGCCAACCTCGAGGGCCGAGGCCTCGGAGCGGCGGTTCGGGACATCCGGTTGGCGCTCGAGGAGGAGCCGCCGCCGGCCGGCGTGCTCGCGGAACTCGGTGGCCAGGTGGATGAGATGCAGGTTTCCTTTGCCAGCCTGCGGTTTGCCCTCGGGTTGGCGGTCTTTTTGGTCTACCTCGTCATGGCCGCCACCTTCGAGTCGTTGATCCATCCGTTCGTGGTGCTGTTCACCGTGCCCCTGGCCCTGGTGGGGGTTGTGGCGGGCCTGCTGATCACCGGTACGGAGGTCAGCGTGATCGTGCTCATCGGAGTGGTCATGCTGGTGGGGATCGTGGTCAACAATGCGATCGTGCTCATCGACACGGTGAATCAGCAGCGGCGGGCAGGACGCGACAAGATAGAGGCGGTTGTTCGGGCGGGCCACCTGCGGCTGCGGCCGATCCTCATGACCACCCTGACCACCGTGCTCGGCTTGCTGCCCATGGCCCTGTCCATTGGGGAGGGAGCGGAGCTGCGGGCACCGCTGGCGATCACGGTCTCGTTTGGGCTGATGCTCAGCACCCTGCTGACCCTGGTTGTGATTCCTGCGGTCTACATGGCAGTTCCCTCCCGCGTTCGGATAGTGGACGAGGTGGCTGGGTCCGGCATGTCGGCGGCCATCGACCATTCCATATCCGGTGAGGCGTCGCCGTGACCTTGCCTGAGCTCGCCATCCGCCGTCCGGTGACCACCCTGACCATCCTGGTCAGCGTGGTGGTGCTGGGGGCGGTGGCACTGCTGCGACTCCCCCTGGGCTTCATGCCCGAGGTGAAGGAACCCGTGCTCTTCGTCCAGGTGCCGTTCCCGAACTCGACGCCGGAACAGACGGAACGGCTGGTGGTTCGTCCGATCGAGGAGGTCCTGGGGTCGGTCAAGGGGGTCACGAACATGTGGTCCCACTGCACCGCCGACGGCGGCAGGGTGCGGCTCAACTTCGCGTGGGGCCACGAGATGAGCCTTGCCCGGGCGGAGGTGCTCGAGCGGATCGATCGGGTGAGAAGGGAGCTGCCCGACACCATGGGAGACATCACGGTGGGCGGGAGACTGGGACGCCGCCGACGAAGACATACCGATACTCGAGGGCCGGCTGTCCTCCAAGCGCGACCTGTCCGAGAGCTACGACCTTTTGGAGCGTAAGATCGTGCGGCCGCTCGAACGCATCAACGGGGTGGCGTCGGTCCGTCTTGATGGCGTCAACCCCAAGGAGGTGCGGATCAACCTCAGGGTCAGCGACCTCGAAGCTCATCGAATCGACATCCGCGAGGTGATGGCGCTGTTGAGGTCCTCAAACTTCGATTTGTCGGTAGGCGTGCTGCGGACCGGCGAGCGGCGCTGGAGCGTCCGCACGGTTGGCGCCTTCGAGACCGTCGAGCAGGTTCGCAATTTGCCGTTGCGGGGTGATGGGCTGAGGCTCTCCGATATCGCGGATGTGGTCTACGAGGAGCCGCCGCTCGAGTACGGCCGCCACCTGGACGGCGATTTCGCCATCGGCGTCACGGTGACCGCCGAGGCTGGGGGTAACGCGGTCGAGATCTGCGACGAGGTTCAGCGACGAGTGGAAGCGATGGACCGCGACTCCGAGCTCGAAGGTGTCAAGTTCCTGATCTGGTTCAACCAGGGTGAGGAGATCCGAAAGACCCTCAAGGACCTTTCCTTCACCGGGCTCTTCGGGGCGCTGCTGGCCAGCGGCGTGCTCTTCACGTTTCTGCGCCGGCACTCCATGACCCTGGTGTCGGTGCTGTGCATTCCGTTCTCGTTGATCGTGGCCTGCGGTGCCATCTGGGCCATGGGCAAGACCATGAACACCTTGACTCTGCTTGGCTTGATCGTTGGAATCGGCATGTTGGTGGATAACGCGGTAGTGGTGATGGAGAACATCTACCGTTACCAGCAGCAGGGGATGAGCCGGCGCGAGGCGGCCATGGTAGGGGCGAGGGAGGTGTCCACCGCGGTAATCGCGGCGACTCTGACCTCGGTGATCGTTTTCCTGCCCATGATCTTCAACAAGCCGAGCGAAATGAACATCTACCTCCGAGAGCTGGCCATCACGGTGTGCCTGACGTTGCTGGCCTCGCTTTTCGTGTCGCAGACCCTGATCCCGCTGGCGACCTCCACATTCATCCGCTCCCGCTCCCGTGGCCGTGCGCCGCTCATGCTGTGGCTCGAGGACCGCTACGAGCGCCTGCTCGCCTTCTTCCTCAGTCACCGCTGGCTGACCCCGGTGATCGGTCTCGCCGTCGTCGCGTCCACGTGGCTACCATTCAGCCGCATCGACAAGAACTTCGACGCCAACCGGTCCGAGGTGTTCGTCCAGTTCCGGTATGAGTTCGCGGAACCACTCAGCCTCGAGCGCAAGGAGAGTGTCATCACCCTGGTGGAGGGCCATTTGGTGCCCCACCGCGAGGAGCTCAACGCCGAGCACATCTACAGCTTCTGGTCGGACAGATTCTCGTTGACTCGCATCTACATGGCCGAAGGTCACACCAACGACGCCGCGATGGCTCGGACCCGGGAGAAGCTGCGGGAGCTGCTGCCCGAGCTGCCGGGCATCAAGCTCGAGGTCCAGGACCAGGCAGGCCGGGGCTGGCGGCACGGGGGAGGGAAACGGATCGCCTTCCAGTTGGTGGGCGAGGACACCGGAGTCCTGGCCGATCTCGCGGACGAGGCCAAGCTGCGGCTGCAGGAGGTTCCGGGCCTCAAGGACGTCTGGACGAGCACCCAGTCCGGCGGCATGGAGCTCTTCGTCAACCTGGATCGCGAGCTGGCAGCTCAATATGGGGTGCCGCTGAGTCAGCCGGCCGAGGTGATTTCCCTGACCTATAGGGGACGGCGACTGCAACGCTTCAGGACCCCGAGCGGCGAGCGTGAGATGCGGCTGACGCTGGACGAGCGCGAGCACGAGAGCATGTCGCAGCTCCACACTCTGCCGGTGTGGAGCGAGGACGGCGCCAAAATCCCGCTGGCCTCGCTCGCCGAGTTCAGGGTGGAACCCGGCCCGGACCGAATTCAGCGCGACAACCGTCGCACCAGTGTCTGGGTCGGTGCGCGCTACGACGAGGGGACCATGGCTGACCACCTGCCATCGGTTGAAGCGGCCATGGACGGTATGGACTTCCCCTTCGGCTACTCGTGGACCATGTCCGAGTGGGCGGAACGGCAGCGCGAGCAATCGCGGGACTTTCTGATCAACTTGCTGCTCGCCCTGGGGTTGGTCTTTGCAGTCATGGCAGGGCTCTTCGAGTCGGTGCGCCAGGCGATCGGGCTGATGGTGGCCCTGCCCTTTGCCCTGGCCGGCGCATTCTGGGCGCTGTGGCTGCTCGACACCGACTTTGACCAGCCCGCCGCGGTGGGCCTGCTGCTGTTGATCGGCGTGGTGGTCAACAACGGCATCGTCATGATCGAGCACATCAACATGTACCGGCGCCGGGGCATGGGCCGCACCGAGGCCATGCTCAAGGGGGGGCGGGAGCGCCTGCGGCCGATTCTGATGACTGCCATTACCACCCTGGTGGGCTTGTTGCCCATCGTGATCCAGCGGCCCGCGCTCGCCGGGGTCTACTACTACTCGATGGCGATCGTCATCATGGGAGGCCTCGTGGTGTCGACCTTTTTGACCAGCCTGCTGCTGCCCACCACGGCATCACTGTCCGAGGACTTCTTTTCCCTCGCCGGCCGCGGCGCCGTCCGCCTGTGGAATCTCCTCCGCCCGTGGCGCAGGAGCCCCCACCCGACCGGGTGAGAGGGTGAGAAGGTGAGAGGGTGAGAGGGTGAGAAGGGGAGAGGGTGAGAAGGTGAGAAGTTCCAACCTCCCTCCTGGGGAATGAACCGCAGGGGCGCCGTGGGCACAGTAGAGATTTCGGGATCTCACGGCACACGGTAGATTTGGTGTTGCGAATGGCGAAGGCAGTCAAAATCGCTAGAGCTCTCGAGGGGGTTTCCGGCAATTCGGGTCGCAAGGGTGGAATTGCAGACCATCACCGTCGAGTAGGAACGGTCTCTTGCCCGTCGGCACCTGAGGTCTTGGCACCGACCGGCGTCGCGGCGTCGAATTGAGGTGGGAGCAATCTTCAATTTTCGGCTCATCCGGAATTCCGTGAGGTGGGGGTCGATCGATTTCGAATTTCACAACGGCACCCGCACGCCCGAAGAGGAACCGCGGCTTCATCCGCGGAGACAGCAATCAGGGGCAGCGTCAGAAACCAGCGGCAGGGACCCGCGGCAGCGTCAGTTGACAGCGTCAGTATCGTAGAACCGGGCGCGCTCAGATGGGATTGAGCAGGCGCCACGTCATCGCACGAACTTGGTCAAAGGTCTCCAGGGCGTTTTCTGCCCCGATTCCATTGACTGCACCGGCGGCGGCGAGGAGTCGCAGGTGACTGTCGACCTCTTTGGCCGAGGCATAGGCGATCCGCCAGTGGTTCAACCGGTCTCGTCCAAACCGGCCGTGGCCTTCAGCGATGTTGGCCGGGACCGAGCTTGCCGACCGGATCACCTGATCGGCAATCGATTTCAAAGGGGCAGGAACCCTTATCACGAGATTGATGGCTATGCCAGCTGCTTCGAGGGCTTTCTCGTGGGCAACGAGGTTGGTTTTCGTGACGGCTCAGGACTGGTCACCTCCGGGTCGTTCATGCTCACCCCCACAAGCCGGTGAGGCAGCCGATGTCAAGGGTGTGTAACACCGGACCCGTGGGCCGGCTTGCCCTTGACATCGGCTGCCCACCGGCTACTCCTTCCTTTGAACGACCCGGAGGTGTCCACGTGCTATGGCCGCCGATGCAACTGATTGCTGCCCCTGAATGCTGATTGCTGTCCCTGATCGCTGTTCCCGGTCGCTGCCCCTGACTGCTCTCGCTGCCGCTGAATTTCGGGAACGGGAACGGGAACGGGAACGGCGGGAACCCCAACCACACGTTATTCCGGATGAACCCAATTTTCGATGTTGAATCAGTCCGCAGCGACGGGCTCGATTGCGGCAGCGTTCGCTGCCATCACGGTCATGAAATCGCCGACCGCCGGAACGTTGCCGCACGGATCGTAGACCACGCTCGAGACGCCGTACTCCTCGAGCTGCGCCGCGGTCTCGGGAGGTGGTTCGCCCTCCCACACCATCCATCGCGCAGCCTGCTCCTCGAGCAGGTGCTCGAGCTCGACGAGGTCCGGGGCCTGTTCCGGTTCCCAGTGGACGGATCGGCCGTTGAGTGAATATCGCTGGATCAGATACTGGTAGACCGGGTGGGAGAACAGCAGAGGTTCGTCTCCGACCATGCCAAAGGCTTCGGACAGACGCTGGTCCAGGGCGCTGAGGTCTGACACCAGACCGGCGAATCCCTGGCCGAAGGCGCTGGCGAGATCCGGACGTGCCGCCGCCAGCGCCTCCTGGATCGCCCGCGCCTGCTCGATGGCCAGAGTGGGGTCGAGCCAGGTTGTGAACGCCCGGCCGCCGTGCTCGTGAGCTCCCTCGGGACCGTGGCTGTGGGTGACGACGCTGGCCATCGGAATGTAGCCATCGGCGAACGAGGCCGAGCTGTCCACGATCTTCGACGCGGGCAGGGTGGCCCGCTCCACCCACTTCGCGTACCCCGCCCCATTCAACAGGATGAGGTCTGCACCTTGGAACTGCGCGATGGTCTCGGCATCTGGTGACCAGTAGGCGGGGTCCTCTCCAGTCGGCGCCGGAAAGTGCACCTCGACCAGCTCCCCTCCGATTCGCTCGGCGAAGTACGCCAGGGGGTAGTTCACCGCGTACACCGACAGCACCTTGGATCGGCCCTCGGCTGCAGGTTCTGACTGGTCGCCGGTGCCGCACCCTGCGACGGTGACGAGGAGCGCAACCAATGAGATCTTGAATCGTGACATCTGCCATCTCCTTTGCACGTGAACAGTCGCTATTGAACCGCAGAGACGCAGAGAACGCAAAGATCAAAACCCGAAATCAATGCCGAGGTGTACCATCCTGCCGGGCATGGGGTAGCCCACCCGGTACTCGTATGCCTCGTCGGTCAGGTTGTCGCCCACCAGAAACACTCCGCCGTCGACGTCGAGCCCGAACAGCCGCCACGGCGCGGTGGCCTTGACGTTGGTCAACAGATAGCCGTCGGCCTTGACCTCTCCCGAAGCGAAGCGGGGGTTGAGGATGTACCGTTCGTCGACCCACTGCAGGTCGACGTTGACCCGCCACCCGGGCTCCGCCGTCCAGGTGAGGCCGCCCACTGCCGTCGTTTCGGGGAGGTTGGGCACGGTGGACGGGTCGGCGTCGTTGTATGTGCCTCCCACGAACAGCGACAGACCCCTGCCGAGCTTGCCCTGCACCGCCACCTCGAGGCCATCCACGGTGTAGGCACCGACGTTCGCGAAGCTTGGTGGCGGGGGCGGTGGCGGAACGAATCGGATGGCATTCTCCACGTCGTCACGAAAGACGGAGACGTCGAGCCGCCAGCGGTCGCCGAGGGGGGCCAGCCAGCCGACCTCGAGGTGGTCGATGGTCTCGGCCTCCAGCTCCTGCCAGCTGTCGCCGAGCCCCCAGCCGCCGTACTGCACCGCCGCATAGACGCCGGGGAGGTTGAAGGCGTGGGCCCAGTTGGCGTAGACAGAGTGGTTCGAGATTCCCACCTTGACGCCGGCCTGGCCGCCCCACTCGTTGCCGAAGTAGCGGCTGTCGTTGTAGCGCACGCCCGCCGACGGCGTCACGGTGACCGACCCACCGAAGCTGTGGCTGAGCATGACGTACGGCGCGGTGTTACGGAACGTGATGTCGGTGGCCAGCCGGTCGCCGGCAGGATGGTGCTCGACGAACGTGCCGCCGTACAGGTCGTGGTCGAGACCGAACACGACTTCGCCGCCGGTCCACGGCGTCACCGTCTCCCGCCACCTGAGGCCGTAGTTGGTGGAGTCGGTGATGCTGCGAAACGACTCGGCTTCGCCCGCGTCCCACTGCAGCCAGTCGAAGGTGCCGGCGTCGTAGTAGAGCTTGACCGTACCGGCCCACTGGCCGTGGCCGTGGCCCAGCGTGGTCAGCAGGAAGTCGTTGCCGATGTCGTAGGTGGGGACAACCGGCGGCGTTGGAAGTCCGATCTGTCCTGGATCTTCGGCCGAGCTCGCGGTGTGTTCGTAGAGCATCGACAGGTCCCAGCCGGCTGCGAGCCGGAGGCCGATCCGACCAGAGAGGGCCGTGGTCTCGCCGCCGGCGTTGTCGCGGTGGCCGTCGCTCTGCCGGTGTCCGGCCGTCAGGTAGTAGTTGAAGGCTTCCGATCGACCGCCGTACTCGAAGGACCCCACCACCGTGTCGTAGGTGCCGTAGGAACCGCTGAAGCGGCCGCCGGAGCCAGATTGTGTGCGGCGTTTGCTGGCCATGTCCACCGCCGCGAACGCCATGTTGCCGAGCAGCACCGGTTGTGCGCTCCGGTAGATGTCGATCGAGTGCATCGAGTCGATGTTGGCGACGTCGATCAGGGGGTGGGTCCAGATACCGACGAAACGGGGGATGCCGTCGGTCAACATGGTGATCTCGCCCCCCGGCCGGCTCGAGCCGTGGCCGCGGATGAAGAACGCGCCGCCGTCGCCACCGCCGAAGGCGCCCACCGGGTTGTAGCGCGAGATCACCACACCGGGAACGCGTCGCAGGGCCTGGGTCAGATCCTGGGCGTAGAGGTCGTCGACCTGCTGGTCGCTGACCGTGGTCACCAGGGACGCCAACCCGTCGAGATCGGAGCCCTCGACGATCGGTGAGTCGCTGACGGTGACGGTGCCGCGAAACACCTTCTGCTCATCGTGAGTTGACTTCACTGCGACCTCGGCGGCTTGGGCTTCGGCGGTGTCCTCCTGCTCCTGGCCCCAGCACGGGCCCACCCCGACGAGTCCGGCGATCACCGAGGAGGTGACGAGGGCGAGGATTCGGGTCGGAGCCACTGTCACTCCCTTTCAGCCGAGCCGGGCAGCTGTTCTTCAGAGGTTGTGATTTCGAACAGGTCGAGGCGGTGCCAGCTCTCCCAGATATCGAGGCCGAGCACCCGGACGCCCTCCCAGTATCCGGGGTCGCTCAGGCTGTGATGCTGGAGCAGCTCTGAGATGCGGCTGCGAATCTGGTCCCGGTAGCTATTCTTCAGCCGCAGGGTCACCGATTTTCGGTTGTAGTCAAAGGTCGCCTCGACGGTGCCGGGTGGGCCCGGCTGGTGGTGGAACAGGCCGCGACCCGGGGTCGACCCCGTGGCCACCAGCAGCCCGTCGTTGAGACAGCTCACCGGCTGGGTGGGCGGTGTCATCGAGAGGATGGTCATTGCATGCGGCGGCGCGTTGAGAAGTTCGGCTGCCCGGAGCGCCATCTTGACGCCGACGATCGAGTAGGCGCCGAGGTGCTCGTGGAGCTCGTTGAGCAGTAGCTGGGCGAACCACTCATCCTCGCCGTTGGCGGCCACGATGGCGTCTCGCCGCTCGCGGATGTCGGGCTGCAGCATGTCCGCCGGGAGTGGCTGGTCTACGAGGACTACTCGCAGCTTGCGCTGGCGGCCGCGCCGCATCAGCTCGGCGAGACGAAGCGCCCACGTCGCACCTTCGCGGGGTGTGAAAACGTCCCCGAATCCGGAGGCCTCGAACAGGCCCGGCTCGATGACGAACAGCATGGCGAGCTCATCGTGGAGCTGGCCCAGGGTCTCGAGGTAGTGCCGACGAGCCTCCGGCTCGGCCAGCAGGCGTTCGAGGAACGCGTCTCCGACCGATGTGGTGCGCCAGATCGACGGCCCGGCCTCGTTCCAGGCCGTGGGCTTCGGCGCACTCTCCCTCGCGGCGACGAACTGGAGACGAATGCCCGCCCGCCGCACCGCCTTCACCGCCTTCGGATCGCGGGCCAGGTTCCAGCTGTCGAGGTCTGCGGGGTCCGCGGCGATCACCACCCGCTCGATGGCCGTGGCCAGGGTGGGATCCTGCTCGAGGGCTGCGGCGAGCTGGGACAGCGGTCCCAGCGCCAGCACCGTGGTCCGTCCGTCTCTGACCCCATATGCCGACGGCGCGAACGGAAGGCGCAGCCACACCGAGGTTTCGGGGAGTGCGGCATCGACCAGCGCCTCGGCGCGCTCGCGGCAGGCGGGAGCGGCCTGGTCGTCCTTCAGGCTGGAGGCGTAGACCCGGATCTCCTGCCGGTTGAACGAGGCGAGCATCCGCTCGACGGAGTGAACCGCGGCTGGCTGACCCGCTGCGCCCTCGCTGGCGACGATCGCCGCGATTTCCAGCCGCGGATCCTGGAGCGCCAGGGCGAGCGCGACCGCATCGTCGATGCCCATGTCGGTGTCGATCACCAGCGACGCCCCTGGACTCGCGTTATCTGGCGACCCGATGGAGGCCGCGAACACCACACACAGTGCTGCCGAGATGGCAGCGCCGGCTCGTCGGATGGTTTGGATGCGGGGCACTCGGTCCATAGTCACAGTTGCCTCCATTCGCTTCGGTGCCGCCAGAACAGGCCTCACTCGGTTGGCCCGTCATTTGGCGCGCTCCGGCTCGGTGCGCTTCGGTGTTCGAGCGGCTCGTTGGCGTCAGCAGGGCGGGGCGCGTGAGTCCCAGGAGGGGTGGAGGGGCTCGACGAAGGAGATGACGACCGGCTGCACGGCGCGGCCGGCGACGGGCGAGGCTGAGTCCGCGACTTCGACCGCGGGTGGACGAACCTGCGCTGCATGTCCGAGGGAGACAACGGCAGATCCAGGATCCTGTTGGTCTCCGGGCTCACCGTTGTCATTGTCCTCGACAGGCTCGCCGGGGTGGTGGTGATGGTGGGGGTGCCGGTGGTGGCCGATGTGAAGGTGATCGTGGAAGAAATGCAGGCCGTGGTCGAGGTGAAGGTGGAGGTGGTCGAAACCGGTGAGTGGGACGTATCCTATGACCAGCGCCGCAACGGCTGCGAACACGACTGATCTCGGGACGCTCACGGATCTGGGACGGAGCACCACTGGTCAGACCTTCTCGTCATTCTAGTCGATCCGCGACGTGGTCGACGATTCAGCCGTCCCGGGGCCTGAGGTCTCGGGCCTTTCGGGGACTTTCAACTTTCAACATTCAACTGGGCGCGTGGCGGGGAGGACGGAGAGAACCTCAGGATTCGTGAACCGAGTCAGATCCCGCTCGTTCGAAGAACGGGTTGACGGCCTGCACCTCGCCGTACCGCTGGCCATGGTTGAGGTCCTCGGTCAGCAGGGCGCCCACATCGGCCGCATTGGCGGCCTGGACGATGAGCGCGTCCCAGAAGGAGATTCGATACCGTTTTTCGAACTTGATCGCCTCGATGATCGCCTGGGCGTCGTTGACCACGACCTGCCACGCCATGTAGTCCTCGATCAGTTGACGAGCTGCCCCTGGTTTCATCGGGTTCACGGCGATCCGCCGTACGTTCACATAGAGTTCCTGCAGAACCTGGGTGCTGACAACTCCGGATCGATTGCGCCATAAATTCTCGAGGAGCGAGCGCGCGATCTCGTGTTTTCGACCAGCGCTGGCGTCGTGGGCGTAGACCAGGACGTTCGTGTCGACGAAGAGCTTACCGGTCATGGAGATCCTGCCGGTCGCCGGGAGGAGTCCAGGCGAGATCCAAGCCCGCTCTCAAGCGGGCCATTGCTCGGTTTTTTGCTGTGTCGTAGAGCTTCTCCCCGCGGACCAGGTCCTCCAATTGCTCAGCCAGCAATCGACTGACGGACGTACCTCGTTGGGCCGCCAGGATTTTTGCTTCCTGGATGATGCTCGCGTCCAGCTTGAGCGTGATGTTGGTTTTCATCGGCCAGATCTCCAATAGACCGCACAATTTTTCGTGCAGCACTATTTTACGTGCGAGATCGCATTTCTGCAAATTCGAACCCCGGCGAGGTGCGCTGGTAGAATCCGACCACCGATGATCGAGATTCGCGATCTTGTCTTCCGCTATCCCGAGGGTGAGTTCGAGCTTTGCGTTCCGCGGCTCGATGTGGAGCGTGGCGAGACCGTGGCGGTGATCGGCCCCTCCGGCTGCGGCAAGACAACCCTGCTCCACCTGGTGGCGGGGGTGCGGTCCCCGGCAACCGGCACGGTCGTCACCGACGGCGTCGACGTCACCGCCCTGGACGATGCCGGCCGCCGAGATTTTCGAATCCGTCGGGTCGGGATGGTGTTCCAGGAATTCGAGCTGCTCGAGTACCTGACTGTGCTTGACAACATCCTGCTGCCTTACCGGATCAACCGGTCGCTCACTTTTGAGGAATCCGTCACAGCACGGGCCAAACAGATCGCCGAACAGGTGGGAATCTCGGACAAGCTCGGACGCTTCGCCACCAGGCTCTCCCACGGCGAAAAGCAGCGGGTGGCCGTGTGCCGGGCACTGGTGGCCGAGCCGGTGTTGCTGCTGGCTGACGAGCCCACCGGCAACCTGGATCCCACCAACACCGAGCGGGTGCTGGACATCCTGATCGCCGCCGTTCTAGCCACCGGGACCACGCTGGTGACCGTCACCCACGAGTACGAGCTGTTGCCCCGGTTCAGCCGAACCGTGGACTTCAAGCAGTTCATGGCTTCCGCCGAGGCGAGGCAATGAAGGAAGTGCTCTTCCTCGCCTGGCGATATCTGGCGTACAACCGGGGCAAGACCGTTGTGTTGGTCGCGTCGATCATGCTCATCGTCTATCTGCCCTTGGCCCTGAGGGTGCTGGTGCGGCAGTCAGCGGACGAACTGATCGCGCGCGCGGAGGCGACACCGTTATTGGTGGGGGCGAAGGGCAGCCCGCTCGAGCTTTCGCTGAACTCCCTCTACTTCGAGTCGGACACCCCCGAGCTCACCTCTTTCGCCCAGGCCACCCGCATCAACGACGCCGGCCTGGCCCTTGCGATTCCGCTGTATGTCCGTTTTCACGTCCGCTCCCAGCCCATCGTTGGAACCGATATCGAGTACTTCGGGTTTCGTGGTCTCGAGCTCGCCGAGGGCCGAACCATGGCCACCCTCGGAGAGTGCGTCCTCGGGGCGCGCGCTGCGCAGGCGCTCGCCGAAGGCGTGGGAGGGTCGGTGATCTCCTCGCCCGAGAGTGTCTTCGATCTGGCCGGGGTCTATCCCCTCAAGATGTCAGTGGTGGGCGTCCTCCAACCCAACCACACCCCTGACGACATTGCAGTCTTCGTCGATCTCAAGACGGCCTGGATTATCCAGGGGCTGGTCCATGGTCACATCGATATGGCGGCTCCGGAGGCGGCAACCGGCGTTCTGTCCAGAGAAGAGAACAACGTGGTCGCCAACGCCTCGGTGGTGCAGTACACCGAGATCACCCCCGACAACATCGACTCCTTCCACTTTCACGGCAATGTGGACGACTACCCGATTTCGGCGGTCATCGCCGTGCCCCACGATCAGAAGTCGGGCACGATCCTCATGGGCCGGTACGAGGCCGCCGACGACCCGGCTCAGATTCTCCAGCCGACCTCGGTGATGGATGACCTCCTGGACACGGTGCTCACCGTCCAGAGCTTCGTCATCGCCGGCATGCTGCTGGCCGGTCTGGCGGCCCTGGCCACCGCCGTTCTGGTGGTGGTGCTGTCACTCAGGCTGCGCAAGAAGGAGATCGAGACCATGGTCAAGATCGGCGGCTCGCGATCCCGCATTGTCTCGGTGCTGGCCACTGAGATCGTGGTGGTTGTGGTTCTGGCCGTGACCCTGGCTTTGATTCTCACCGCAGCCACGGCCACCTTCGGTTCCGCCGCCATTCGGACGCTGCTGCTGGCCTGAATCGACGGTCGAGCCAATGGGGCTATGAGGTCGTGTATTATTGACTCATAGCACTACAGCAAATATACTCATGCTATGAGTACGAGGCTGCAAGTCGTCATGGACCAGGACGAGGTCGATGCGATCCGAGCCGCCGCACGCGAGCGCGGCATGACGGTGTCAGAGTGGGTGAGGGAGACCCTGAGAGAGGCCCGTCGCAAGGTATCTGACGGCGACGCAGATCGGAAACTCGCGGCGATTCGCGCTGCTGACCGCCACGCCTACCCGACCGCCGACATCGATCAAATGGTGGCTGAAATCGAACGCGGATACGGAGAGGTCAACGAGTGATTCTGGTTGACTCGAACGTTCCTATGTACCTCGTGGGCGCCGAGCATCCGCACAAGGTGGACGCTCGCCGGCTGCTCGAGCGAGCCGTGGCTGAGAATCGGCGGCTGGTCACCGATGCCGAGGTCCTGCAGGAGATGCTCCACCGCTACGTCGCTATCGATCGCCGCGACGCCATCCAACCGTGCTTCGAGGTCGTACTCGAGGTCGTCGACGAGGTATTGCCGGTGAACCTCGAAACCGTCTCACGTGCCCGCGACATCGTGATCGGCCACCCCAATCTGACCGCAAGAGATGCGATCCACCTTGCCGTCATGCGCGAGAACGGTATCGAGCACATCCTCAGCTTCGACCGTCACTTCGATGGTCTTCCGGGAATCACCCGTATTGTCTGAGGATCCGGCTCAAGAGGATCGCATCAGAGACAAAAAATACGGTCCGACTGCCTGCTGCCTGACATGAGATAAAATCCGCGACTGGAGACTGATGAGGATTTTCGCGCGGTTCATGTTGGTGATTCTGGTCTGCTTGTTCGTAGCCTTGTCCGCGAGCGGGCTCAACCGACGCCGAGACTCCGGATCTGCGGATCGGCACGGTGCTGAGCCAGACCTCCACGCTGAGGTCGGAGGTGCTGGAGCTGGCCCTGGCGGCGTACGACCTGGCTTCGGCCGAAGGTCACGTACAACGGCCGCGGCTCACCATCATTGACTACGAATTGCCGTCCTTCGACAAGCGATTGTGGATCATCGACATGGAAACCGGTCGACTGCTGCACGAAGAGTGGGTGTCCCACGGCATGGGCAAGCCCAGGGGATCCGGTGGAGACATGGAACGGGCGCTGAGCTTCTCGAACGTCGAGGGCAGCCGCAAGTCGAGTCTCGGCGTGTTCGCCACCGCCGAAACGTACTACGGGAAGCACGGATACTCGCTCAGACTGGACGGACTCGAACCCGGCGTCAACGATGCCGCCCGTGACAGGACCATCGTGATTCACGGCGCGAGATACGTGACGTCGAAGCGGGCCGAAAACCGCAACATCGGCCGGAGCTGGGGCTGCCCGGCGGTCCGGCCGAAGATCTCCAAGCAGCTGATCGACGCCATCAAGGGCGGTTCCGTCGTTTGGGCCTACTTCCCGGACGACGACTGGTTGAAAAGCTCTTCGTTTCTGACCCGATCCAATGAGGGCGACTGAGCAGGCGGCACGGCGGATTTGTGGTGCAGCCATCTTGGCTGCACAGCGGGACGTTACGACGTGACGAAGTTACACGCAGAGCATAAAGCTTAGCCCTCCGACCCACCCGGCGCGTGGAGCTGTGCAGGCTGGAAGCCCGCACCACAATTGGGTTCAGCTGGTGAGAGGTGCGGGCTGAGGTCGAAATGCCTCGGAAAGACCGGAAGGTTGGGTGAACTCGAAGGGCGAGTTCAGCCCCTCGATGATCGCCGCGTCCCGGTTGTACACGTCCTTATAGAAGATCACCGTGCCCGCCTCGTCGGCCATGGCGGTCCAGTACAGGAGCATGACCGTGAGAGGTTCGGCAAGAAACACCGTCGTTGTCATGCCCGACTCCACCGTGCGATCGATGGCCGAGCGGTCCCATCCTGCAGTGCCCTCTAGCAGGAGCTCTGCGAGGGTCAGCGGATCCTGGACCCGGATGCAGCCGTGGCTTGAGGCCCGCTCCGCGCGGGCGAACAGGCCCTTCGATGGCGTGTCGTGGAGGTAGACCATGTACTCGTTGGGGAAGATGAACTTGACCCGCCCGAGGGCGTTCTTCGGCCCGGGTTCCTGGCGCAGGAAGTACGGGAACGGACCGATCCAGTCGACTGTTGCCGGGTCGACGATCTTGCCCGACGAGGTCACCACGCTCATGTTCTGCTTCGCCAGATAGCCGGTGTCCTTGCGGATGTCCGGCAGGGTTTCGTTCTTTAGGATTCCTGGTGGAACCGTCCACGTGGGGTTGAAGACCAGATACCTCATGGTCGATTTGAAGATGGGAGTGGCGTGATAGGGCTTGCCCACCTGAACCGGCGTCGTCCAGATGAGATCTCCGTGCTGGAAAAGGTTCAGGCGAAAGCCGGCGATGTTGACCACCAGGTAATGGTCCTCGATATCGCGAAAGACCCACCGTGTTCGCTCGAGGTTGGTCCGCAGCTGGTCTATGCGGGCGGCCACCGGCACGTTGAGCTCCTCGAGCGTGCGAGGGCCCACCTTGCCGTCAGGATCGATGCCGTGGCGAGATTGGAACCGTCTCACCGCATTCTCGATTTGCTCGCTGTAGACATCGAAGGGCTCACCGTTCTCCGTGACGAGGTCACCGCTCGCAGTCAGCCGTCGAGCCAGCTCGGGTACCCGCGCTCCGCGATCGCCGCGCTTGAGGATGGGCCCGAACGAGACAATCGACCAGCCTCCTCCGGATTCGATGTCCCGGCACCTTTGCAGGGCCTCTCGGATCCGATCGTAGAGAGGTCCCTGGGGTTGTGCCTCATCGAGAAACAACTTGATACGGCCCGACTGCAACACCAGGGCGAAAATACCGGCCGGGTCCTCGACGTCGAAATCTCGGCTCAGGTTCCACACGGGATCGAGCTGTTTCGGGTCCAACTTCCCGTAATGGAGGGTGAATGCGAGCCGGGCGAGTGCGTCGGTGAGGAGGAGGTCGAGTTCCACCGACGCCTGAGCGTTGGCGGAGCGCCAGGCGCCGCCGGCAATCCGCTTGTCGAGGATGGCCTGGTGGTAATCGGCGGGGTCGAGGCCGTGGCTGGAGGCCCCCCTCACTCCGGCGAGCAGCTGCTCCACCATCTCGGGGTTGGTCCACGCCAGCTCGAACCCGAGCCGCTCGTACAGCCGCGGGATCAGCCTCCGAGCGGCAATTCGGGCGCCGTTGATCTCGAGCGTACCGCCGGCCTCCAGCTGCTCGGTGAGCTGCCGGAGGGCCTCCTGCTCGGGTGTCATCGCCTCGATGATCGGGCAGACGGTGATGAACAGTGCGAGAGCGACGAAGAACGATCGAATCATATGCAGAGCCTACAGTCGCTCCTCTCGGACCAGTTCGAGCCCGGTGATCTTCCAGTGGCCGTCCAACGGGGCGATGGTCAGCTCGGCCTCGTACTGATTGGTCCGCTGGTGGATATGGCCCCAGTGACCCACCGATCCGGCGACGTTCCAGGTGCAGCGGGCGGTGAACGACCTGCCGGCCGCGGGTTCGGCGGTGACCTCGAGCATCTCGATGTCGGTGACCTTGGCCCGCGCTCCTCCCTGGCTTGCCAGCTCGAGGCCGCGCCGCGTTTCCAGATAGGTCTGGGTGAGGAGATCGCCCGACACACTCTGTTCCAAGGTGTCGTAGATGACCTCCTCCTCGCGGAAGTCGAAGGCCCGGTAGACATTATGGAGCAGGGCTGTGACGATCTCCTCTGCCCGCTGGTCGGTCACGAGCGACGACCTGGTTGCTGCGATGGCCCCTCCGATCGCAATGAACAACACGAGGGCGGGAGCAGCGACCCGCCGCCATGACCCATGCCCGCGGGATGCCTTTCTCACCTCGCCAACCAGGATGACACCGACCGCCAGGAGGGCGCACCAGCTGAGACCGGTCAGCCCTCGCGTCAGCCGTGACGGCGGTGGTTCCACATCCACCAGGGTCGGCATCGTGGGGTTCGTGAGGAAGTTCTTCCACCAAAGAACGTTGTCATCCGGCTGCAGAAAAAACCTCAGGGGGCCGGCTTCGTCGGTGGCCGCCCCCGGGATCCGTTGGATCCTGGGAGTGAAGAGATCCCACGTGATGGATGCTTCCTGGGGGTACTCCGCAGTCGGGTGAACCCAGATCACGCCGAGGGTGGCCGAACTGGCGTCCAGTTCCTGAGGCGGACTGATGACCGTGGAGGTTCGGAGGGTCCGGTTGAGGAAATTGACCCGGTCGAGTTGGGGAGCGATCGGAGCACCGTCGACCAGCAGGTTGAGGTGATCTGCCAGGAAGGCGGCGACACGTGCCTTGATCTCCTCCTGAATATCCACTGGGATCGTGCCACGCCCATCCAGGCCCAGGTCTACCCACTGTTGGATGTCTTTTGGCCGGGTGATGATCTCCACCCGAACCTCGTAGGGTTCAACGTACAGGAAGGCGTTCATGGGGGAGTCGTACTGCCGCCAGAGATTGCGGTTTCTGAACTTGGAGTACCACGGGTCGTCCCAATCCAGATCGAGGGTGGCCACGGCCCCGAGGTAACGGAAATCCATCACCGGCAGCCCGAGGTGGTAGGTGATGAAGCCGATGGTCGCTGCCGGGAAATCCCCGCCGGCTGTGGGCGGCTGGAGGGTGAGGATCTTGGGCTGGCCGGAGAACGGGTACTCGAGCACCACGAAGATCACCGGCACTCCCTCGTCTTCCCCGGCAGGCAGTGGCTCGCCGGTGAGCTCGTCCCGCGGTACTCGCCGTCTCGCCTCCATGTGGGTCACCCGACCGGGGAGGGGCGGTCCGTCGTCGGCCCGGATCACGAAGTCATTTTCGGTGAAGGACCGCAGCCGTTGGTCGTAAGGGTGCGACTCGAGGCCCATCCCAGCTCGAATCTCGTCCGGGAGAAGATTCTGAAAGGCCAACAGATCGGCGACCCCGATCTCCATTTCGATGCGCATGAGAGATTCTTCGACGAAGACCTCCACGACGGTGGTTGCGGTCATGGCTTTGGTCACGACAATGGCGTCGGCGTGAGCGGTGCGGGTGGGGAGGATGATGGCCACGGCGACGGCGATTGCAGGCGCGAATCGGAACAGGGGTGAGAAGGTGAGAAGGTGAGAAGGGGAGAGCCGAAGGAGGGTCATTACCCACGATCTTAGCGGCGCACGGTGCTTCCCGCTACCTGTTCGCGTTCAGTCGGCGGAGCATCGAGATCGGTTTTCGAATTTCGAATTTCGAATTTCGAATTCCGAATTCGGGCTAATCCTGCCTATCCCGATCCCCGTCCACCAAATCCTTCGCCTGGTCGACCACATCGCCTGCGGCCTCGCCCACGTCTTTGGCGGTGTCATAGGCCTGGTCGGCGGCATCCTCGACTGCATCGACGATCTTGTGGGCGGTGTCATCCATGACCCCGGCGATGCGGCGGGCTCCCGAGCCCACGAAGATCATGGTGAACCCTGAGAACAGAATGTGGAAGCCGAACAGGATGCCGATGGCATAGGCGCCCGAGAATGGCCACTGGCTCCACAGGAAAATACCCAGCAGCACGGCGATGGCACCGTTGAACAGCATCCAACCCCAGCCTCCCTCAGGCCTCATCTTGAAGGCGACAAGGATTTCCGAGATGCCGTCCACCACAAAATAGATGGCGAGCACGAGGGTGAGGGTCGCCAGGCCAGCCACAGGTCGGAAGAGCATGAACAGTCCGGCGAAAATTGAAAGCAACCCGATAATCGTGCCGGCGATCCCGGCGCCCCAGTTACCGGCCTTGAAGGCTGCCAGGACCTGCAATACCCCCATGGACAGCAGCAGGAACCCGATGAAAACCGTGACCGTCAGCCCGGCGATGAATGGAGTACTGATGGCGAAGACGCCGAGGATCACGGTCAGCACGCCGAGAACGATCAGCATGGTTGCGTTGCGCTTGGCTTCCTGGGCCCATTTCGCTACAGGCATGGTTTTCTCCTTCGGGTGGTTGACTGGTCGTTGGTGGAAAATGTCGAGACATTCTCGCATGGCAGAGGCGGTGGTTCATCGGCCGCAACAACAACCCTATCCGGCGCATCGGAGGCCATCATCTTCAGCATTTCGATCCCGGTTTCCACATTGCTCGCGGCCAACTGCCAACTCATCGACAACAGCAGCCTACAGCCGTGGCCCGGGGAGTCGCGTTGGAGCTGGGGCTGGCCTACGGCTGTCTGCTGGTGGCGGGGAGTCGCGTTGGAGCAGCCGGCGGCTGCGACAACGTAAACTGCCAACTGCCAACTGCCAACTGCCAACCGGATCTGGGTGGGCGGGCGGCGGCGTCAGAAGCCGTACGTGAAGTTGGCGCCGTAAACCCACACCTCCTCGCCCTCGACCAGATCGAAATACAGTGCGGGCACGAACCCGAATTTGTGGCTCAGGTGAACGTGCCATCCGACGCCGAGTCGGAAAACGAAGTAGGTCTCGTCTTTGTCGGACTCTCCGTCGCCGCCCGATTTCAGGTGGGGCTGGCCTGAGGAACGACCGTCGTGGTACTCGATCCCGGGACTATCCATTCTTTTTCTGCTGCTTCGCTTCCTTCTCCATCTCCTTGTATCTGCTTCTTCAGCTCTTTCATCTCCTCATTGGTCATGATCTTGAAGGGGACCCGGAGCATTCCGCCGTCGAACATGATGTTGAGGGTGTGCTGGCCGTATTGGATTCCGTCGGGGATCTTGAAGTACATGCGTCCGATGCAGGCCCCATTCCAGCTCAGCTCCACCTGGTCGAAGGCGGGCCCACGCCCATCTTGCGACGCGTCGGTGAAAAAGCCGATTCGGCAAGGATATGTGGCTGATGGCGGGAAATAGTTGATGTTGTCGGCTGCCGCGAGGGCCTGGCATCGAGGCCGCGCAATTTGCCACGGTCTGCCTGATAATCTTGCTGGGATGGCCATGGGGATCATGGTGTTGTCCGGTAGGGAGATCGAGATGGCGTCCCGTTTCAGGACCTGGTTCTTGCCTCCCTTGGGAATCGTCAATCCCACATCCAGCAGCATCCATTCCTTGCCCACAGACTGGTTCGCGAACCGATAGCCGACGATGGCGTATCCGATATCGTTGGACGCCACCCGGACCCATTCCGCCGCCGGGGCGTACTTGGTCTCACCCGGATCCACGGCCTCGGTCTCCTGAGCCATTCCGAGCGTGGGCGCGAGCACCACAGCGAGACAGAGCAGCGTGGCTGCCGCCACAGTTCTTCCATTGTTCTTCATGTCTTCTCCCTTTGTTGAGTCTCTCGTCGTTTTCTTGGCTTCGGCAGTATGCGCCGGGACCAGTCGTTAGAGCAAGCAAGAAAGGCAAATATCAGAAGTTCTTTGTTTTGAGTATTGAGTTCTTGGGACCCACCAACCCCTTCCCCGGAGGGCCCGCATCGATGGAACTCCAAACCTTCGCAAGTAACAACTGAGCCTCGTGCAAAACCCCAAATTCGGCGATGTTTGATCAATTCCGCTCCCTCCTGTCACCCTGAGCGAGCGAGTTCGACGAGCGAGTCGAAGGGTCTCCACACGTTGAGAAGAGAGTTGCTGGGCAAATATCACGCCTCTGCACCGGTTGAGATCCTTCGACTCCGCGACCCTTCGGGCCGCTCCGCTCAGGATGACAGCCATGGGAGTTTTGCAGGAGGCTCAACCAAGAACTGAGAATTGAGGACTCCCCGAGATCGGTTTTCCGAATTCCGAATTGCGAATTCCGAATTCGACGCAGGCCGTCTTTACGGCACTGCTGTACTTCCCCCCTGTTTTTCGCCATTCTCGGCGGCGGGTATGCGGAACATATCTCGAAGAATTCCCGGTGTGAGTCCCGAGAGCGGGTTGACCGAGATGTCCGGCTTGGAGAACGGCCCTTTGATTCTGTAGTTCACCGCGAACAGGCCCTCTTTCTTGGTCCCGGTCAGGATCACGCCGAGACCGGGAATCTTGCCGAGCGCCCTCTGGATTCGAGAGGCCGGCACCACCGCTCCCTTGATGTCGATTTTGTGAGCGCTGAAATCCACCGTGCCGTCTGCGGTGATCCCCAGAGCGGAGCCATGGGTTTGGAGTTCGGAGATGCCGAGGACCCGGTCTTGCTCGGAAAACATGAAGTCTGATTCGAGACGGCTGAACTCGAGTCCATTGCCCTGCAGGGCTTCGAGAGCCCCACCGATGCTGGCCACCTGGAGCAGGCCGGTCAGTGCCTTCGATTGGGTGACCACGTATTCTTCGAGTTTGGCGTGGCCTTTGATAGGGGAGTCCGGCGATTCGCGATGGGCGGTGATCAGCAAAGCTCCGCCAGTGAGGTTGCTGCCTGGCAAGAGGGCGCTCAGCACCTCCCCGGCGTTGACCGCGGTGACCTTGAGGTCGCGGCCACCCGTGTCGGAAGGTCCCAGACGAACGGCAAACACGTTTCCCTGTGACACTTCCAAGTCGCATGTAATGCGCTCCCAGGCCCTGTCGTCGTGGGTCGCCGTGGCCTCCAGCCGTCCGAGGCGATGCTGCGCGCCGTCCATGAGGTCATCGATCCGGACGTCGATTGAGAGGGAAGGGAGCGAACCGGATTCTCCGGCTCTTCAGACGAAGGGGCTCGGGTTTTCCCTCCGTCAGAGGGGGACAACAACGGACCGATGTCGACCTGTTCGCCCCTGATGACGATGTCCCATCCGCCCCTCTCCTGCGCACTCAATGATCCGGAGACCTGGTTGTCTCCCCACCTCAGGTCGTCTAAATCGAAGCGGCGAAGTGCAGCAAGGCCGGGTGCCGTCGCCAGGCTCCCTGCTGAGTGGAGATCGGCGGCCTCAGCGGTGTAGCTGTTCACGGTGACAGCAAAATCGGCGCCAACCGTCCCGGCGGCTCGGACCTCTCCAGGGACGTCAGCCGATTTGCTCCAGCCCAGCTCATCGACCTGAACCTCAGTGTGAGTGAGGTCGGCTTCCAACTCCACATCCATCGACCCGTCAGCATTGCCGGTCAGGTCCACATCCACATCCACAGAGCCGTGGATCTGCTTGATATCTGGAACACCGAGGGCGGCACGGTCGGTGGCGTCCAGGGTCGCAGACGCCTTCACCGTCCTCGGTACGGCCTGCGGGATCAGGTTCTCGTGCCAGGTGACGGTGATCGGCGCGCCATTGACTCTGACGCTTCCGGTAACGTCCAGGTTGGCGAGATCGAAGCCCAGATCCAGGTCGCCGTCGGTCAACGTGTAGCCCTTGACCCAGCCGGCCAAACCAACACTCCTCTAGCCGCGACGAGCCTGAGACCTCCAGCGGTTGGGGATCGCCACCCGAAAGCGGCACCTCCAGCACGAGGTGGGTGATGGCTGTTCCGGTGAACTGGTCCGGCTGAGGCAGTGTGGGACCGATCAATTTCAGCGGCGGGCCGGTGATGGCCTCCATGGCCGTTCGGACCGGGCCCTCGACGCCGATCGCATCCACCGACAGTCGTGTGAATCCGGACAGCGGTGCGATCTTGACCTCTGCCGATCCCACCGAGAGGTCGCGCACAGAGCCGGACGCTACGTTGAAAGCGAACCCCCCGTCGGTGAACGAGCCGGTCCCCGTAACCCCGGTGGCGGCGGGCATCGGCCTCAGAAAGGCGATCTCCAGGTCCTCGAAGCCGAAGCTGCCCGCGAGCTGGTCGAGGCTGAGGTGGCCGGACCCGCCGGCTGGAAGACTCAGTCGCACACGCGCCTCGGCGCCGCGGATCGTGCCGGAGGTAAGGCTGGTCGAAATCCACGCCAGCACGTCGGGCACGAGCTTCGATGGCCAGAAGGTCCGGATGTGGGAGGCATCCAGGTCGCTCAGTCGAGCGTTGGCGGTGATCACCGTCGCCGTATCGCTGCGATCGACCTCGCCGCTGGCCCTGATGACGAGGCCGTCGAGGTTGACCTCGAGCTTTGATAGTCGCACCGAGCCCATGCCGTCGTCGATGCTCGCGGTCAGTGAGAGGCCTTCGAGATTGAAGCCAGGTGGGTGGACCTCTGGAACCTGGATCGACCCCTTACCACCGGTCAGCGCGATGGTGGCGGCGTCGAGCGCGTGCTCAGCCGACAGCTTGGCCGAGACGTCAGCACTGAGGGGGATTCTGACCCGGCCCAGCTCGGGTGACAGACCTGTGAGCTTCCACGGCTCGAACCGGGTCACCGTGGCCTCGGCCGAGATTGGTCCATCGTCGTCCACCTTCAGGGTTCCGGCGACGTTGCCGACGCCGGTGTCGAGGTCAGCCGTCACCCGTGTGACCCGGAAATCTGACGACATTTCACCGGTGGCCGTTCCATTCACGATCAGATCGACCTTGGCCAGGAGCGGCACAAAAATCGCGAATGGCGCGACCTGAAGCTCGGTGAGCTTCACCTGGAGCGAGTAATCGCCGTCTTCCTGTGGTGTCGCCGAGCCGGTCATCTTGCCCCAGGCAGGAGGCCACGTCGAGGCCCGCGGAGTGAACGGTGCCGTCGGTAGACACCTCACCCGACACGCTGATGTCCAGGGCGACGTCGGCATTCGTGAGCGGGCCGAGCTGTGGAGCCAGCTGTGCGACCACGGCGGGGTTGACAGCCTTGACCGACGCGGTAGCTTGGAGTCGCTGGGTTGTCCTCTGGAAACTCGCGTGAACGGCAACCTCGGTGGGTTGGCCTTCCAGGTCCACAGTGGCGTCCGCAGACAGGGTGAGTCCGGTGCCCTTGGGTCGCATTTCTAGATTGAGGGATGGAACCCGCCAGATTCTGCCGAGAACCCGGTCGTCGATGGTCGCCTGCGAGTCCGCCACCGAGACCAGGGTGAGGCGGTCGAAGGGCGGCACCCGTCGCGGCGAGGTGAAGATCTCCCGCAGCTTCTCCTGGAAAACCGATTGGCCGTGGCTCGGGGGAGGCTCTTCGCGCGGTTTGCCAGCCTCGAATCCCAGGACGATGCGGCCGTCGGTGGTTCGCAGGAGCTGGACGTGGATCGACCGGATCTCGATGCGGGTCAGGGTGACCCGCTTGTGGAAGAGCTCCCGCAAGGCGATGCCCACCGAAACGTCCTCGAACTCCACAACGGTCCGACCCTGGGTGTCGGAGACGATGACCGGCCCGGCCCGCAGGTCAGCCGGTCTCGTCCAGCCGCCCCATGCGATGACTGGGTTTCTGACGGCGAGCTGGAGCGCATCCTCGCCGGCGCCAAGCTTCCAAACCAGGTGCTGCTCAAGAAGACCGAGTTCGATGGGACCGCGATTCAACCTCCACATCAAGGTGATCGTGAGAACCGCCGCCAGCGCCAGAACCCCGAGACCTGCGATCGCCAACCGCCGCCGGCAGCCCTTTTCCGCCGGCTTCTCGTCGGGTGTCTTCGATCGGGTCGTCACCGGCCGATCATAAACGGTCACCACAAATGAAGAATGAAACCTGAAGGACATCCGGCCATCGCCGGCGGTTTTCGAATTTCGAGTTTCGAATGACTGACGACGCCGGTCGACTCCCCAGCTCCAATTGCCTTCGCCGTGATTTGGCGGTCAGAGCCGAGTACGATAGGATTCCGCGTCTGGGTCGCTTTCAGACACACCAAGGGGGGAATCACACATGGCATTAGGACACCCGAAAGGCCTCTTTGCGCTGTTCTTCACCGAGATGTGGGAGCGGCTGGCTTTTTACACGATGGTCGGCATCCTATTGCTGTACACCATCGATGCCGAAAGGGGAGGCCTCGGGCTGCCGCGGGCCCAGGGCAACGAGATCTACGGTCTGTACTTGGCCTTCGTCTATTTCACGCCCTTCATCGGCGGCATGATCGCCGACCGCTTTCTGGGCTATCGGCGGGCGGTTTTCATCGGCGGCCTGCTGATGGCCGCCGGTCTGTTCATGATGGGGATGCCCGGGTTCAATTTCTTCGTGCTCGGGTTGATCGGCCTGATCGTCGGCAACGGGTTCTTCAAGCCGAATATCTCGGTCATGGTTGGCAACCTCTACAAGCCCGGGGACCCCAAGCGTGATTCTGGCTTCAACATCTTCTACATGGGCATCAACATCGGAGCCCTGGCGGCGACCTTGGTGGTGGCGCCGTGGGTACGCAACGAGTTGGGCTGGCTGTGGACGTTTCGTGCCGCCGGAATCGGTGTGCTGTTTGCCGTCGTCCTGCTGGTCATCAACTGGAAGACCCTCGACCGAGCCGATCGGCAACCGGAACGAAGCCCAGGCGATACGAGCTTGGGAGATATCTTCCTCAAGATTCTGCTGCCAGCCTTCGTGGTGGGCACCATCGGCTATTTCTTCGCGAAGCAGTTCGATATGCAAATCGTCCGCCCCTCCGATTTTGGCTTTTTGGTGGGCATGATTCCGGTGGTTTTCTTCTTCGTCCGGCTCGGATTGACCGCCAACGAGGAGGAAAGACCGGGCCTGCTCGCCCTGCTGCCGATCTTCGTCGTCGCCGGCGCCTTCTTCATGATCCTCCACCTCAATGGCTCGGCCATGACCCAGTGGGCGCGGGATTTCACCGATCGCCGGCCGGGCGTCGCTCGAGAGCGTCACTTACATCCAGCAGGACGCGCTGCCGAGCTACTACGCCAACGCGTCCGAGGACGTGCCGCGGCCAAACCCGGAAAGCCTGCTGGTGGTGGAGTCGTCCGAGGTCGCCAACATGTTTGGCCAGAGCCGTTTGAAGGCCTCGGCCGTGGAACAACTGGGGGCCCTTTCGGGCATCGAAACCGTGCGGATTGGGACCGAGGACTCGAGAACTGGTGAGGCCGATATTCCCGCCGCCTGGGCGGCCCGTGCCGTCAAGATCTACGACGACTCGGCAATCACCGTCAAACAAGAGACGGGAGCTCACGGCGAGGCTGTGGTCACGGTGGCGTTGGCCGACGGCGCCGTGTCGAAGGACCAGGTCGTCCTGATTCGTGACATGCTAGACGGGTCGCAGATTCCAGTTTTCGTGGTCGATGAGACCGCCTTCAACGGGATCTATGACGGATACCGAGATCGGTACGGACATGAGCCCGAGTACCTCCCTCCGGGTGAGTACCTGCAGGTCGTGAACGCGGAGG
Organism: uncultured Holophagae bacterium; assembly: GCA_963801995.1. Classification (GTDB taxonomy): domain Bacteria; phylum Acidobacteriota; class Thermoanaerobaculia; order Thermoanaerobaculales; family Sulfomarinibacteraceae; genus FEB-10. Next base: position 226,882 of record CAWDGW010000004.1, read on the forward strand.
TTTACCAGAGCTGGAACCCCTTCTGGGTCATTGCCCTGACGCCTCTCGTGGTGTGGTTTTTCGGGTGGCGGATTCGAAAGGGAAAACCGGTGCCCACCGCCCACAAGCTGCTCTACGGAATGATGCTGACGACCGCGGCGCTGTTGATCATGGCGTTGGCCGGGTCGATGACCGATGCCGGTGCCGTCAAGGTGGCAGGCCTCTGGATGGCCGGTTTCTACTTCGTGATCACTCTGGGAGAGCTTTGCCTGTCACCCATCGGGCTGTCCCTGGTCACCAAGCTCGCTCCCAAAAGGCTGGTGGGCCTGGCCATGGGAGGGTGGTTCCTGGCGGTCTCCATCGGCAACAAGTTTTCCGGCTTCCTGGGAAGCGTCCAGAATCACATGGAACCCATGTGGTTCTTCATCTTTCTCGCCGGCCTGGCCGCATCCGTGGCAGTGTTCATCTTCTTCGTGCTGCCCAAGCTTGACGGAGCGATCAAGAAATACGGCGCATAGGCAGCAGCGCAAAATTCGAAATTCGGAATTCGAAATTCGAAAAATTGAACCGGGGGGAGAAGGTGAGAAGGTGAGAAGAGAGGTCTCCCTCCCTTCCGCCCGAAATGTTGAACACAATTCGGTCCATTCCGAGACGGGCGATCCTCGAGATTGACCAGATCCCTCCTCGGGGCTTCGCCCCTCGTTCGGGATGACACACTCTTGGGTTGCCTAGGTGGGCGGGGGACTCTTGACTTTCGACTATTGACTCGTCCGGACTCGGACACGGACGCGGGCGCGGACTCGGGTGGGTGGGGGACCTTTAAACCTTTAGATTACCTTTAAACCTTTAGACCTTTAAACCTTTAAACCTTTAAACCTTTAAACCTTTAAACCTTTAAACCTTTAAACCTTTAACCTATTAACCCGACCTACCGTCGTCCTCGGAGTTTCTCGACGGCTCGGTGCAGCCACCACGCCCGGGTTCCTTCCATCGTTGAGATCAGCTCGTTGAGGCGCTCGATCTCGGCATAGGTCCGGCCCAGGTGCTCATCTCGTTCGGCGACTTCCTCGCGGAGCTGGTCCCGTTGGCGGTACAGTTCGAGGGCCTGTCGGTCGTGCTCGGGATGCTGCCGCTGCTCGGCCACCAGCCGATCATTTTCCTCGGCCAGTCGGTCCCGTTCAACGCGGAGAGCCTCGCGTTCGCCGTTGATGACGTGGTGGGACTCCTCGATCCGGTTGTAAGCCGTGCGCAGCGCCGACAGCTCGCCAAGGGTCGCCCTGCTCTCTTCCGCTTTGGCCACCGTCTCCGCTCGCAGACGGCCAATCACCGTGGCAATCAACTCTGGGGTGTGGTGCTCGCTGTAACGGGCGATGACATGTCCCTTGGTGACGAAGAAGCCGGACTGTTCGTCCACAGGCCTTTCGCCGAAGACGTGGCGCCCACCGCCGCGGAAGTGACGGTACTCGCAGGTGACCTGGCCGAGGTGGTGGAACACAGCGATCCTTGACAGCCGGATGAGCAGGTCCCAGTCCTCAAAAAACGGCAGTTCGACGTCGAAGAGCCCCACCTCGTCGATGAGCCGACGTTCGATCAACAGGGTGTTGAACGGAATGTAGTTGTCGAAGAGGAGCAGATCGGGGTCGAAATCACGGCTGTAGGGGAGCCGCCGTTCCACCTGCCGCCAGCCTTCCTCCGGATCCATCACGTAGATCCCGACCGCGGCATCGGTGTAGGCCACCCTGACGTCCTCAGCGGCGATCAAACCCGCCAGCGTGGCCAGGTGTTCCGGTTCGGCGAGGTCATCGTCGTCCAGAAAGGACACGTAGTCCCCGGTGGCAGCCTCGACCCCGGCGTTGGCCGCCGCTGCGCGGCCGCGATTCTTGGGAAGCTCCACCCTGACGACCTCGAAGGGGTAGTTGTCGGGAACGGTCGGCCGTTCGCCGCCATCGTTCACCAGCACTACCTGGACGTTGCGGTAGCTGCCCATGGCGAGGCTGTTCAGTGATTCGGCCAACAATCCCGGCCGGTCCTTGGTGCGAACCACGACGCTGATGGGGGGGCCGTCTCGCAGCTCGTGAACCGACGGACATCCGCCGAGAGCTCGAATCATGCCGGCCACCCCGTGGGTCACGAAGTCGCTCACCCGAAGTTCACGGAAGCCCTCCGCGGCCGTTACGCCGGTGGGCAGGGACAGGGTTCGATAACGGCGGATTCCAATCGCCGCCTTGAGGTAGTTGTGGAGTTCGAGTTGGCTGCCGTGCTTCTTGATGGCTTCGGTGAGGGCGGGAATCTCGTTGCTCACGTCCACCAGGACATCGGGATAGCCCGGATGGTTGATCTCGTAGAGCAGGATTCTCAGGTCGCGGACCGCTTCGTCGAGTTCGCCCTCGCCCCTGAGGCTTGACAGGATCCGGTGGAGGGCGGCGAACGCCGCCTGGTGGTCGCGCGTGACCTCCAAGGGCGACACCGCCAGCAGCAGATCCGGCCGGAATTCCACGAGGGCGCCCTCAATGGCGCCGGCGGCGATTCCAGCATACTGATCGAGCTCTCCGTCGGGCAGGTCGAGGTGCTCGACATTGGTGATTCCCAGCACCTCGAGGCTGGCCCTTGCCTCCTCACGACGTCGTTCGGAGTACTCTTCGGTGTCGTCTGTGACCTCGGCACCCCCGCTCGAGTCGGTCAGGAAGAGCACTCGAATTTCGGCTCTCCTCTTTGCAAGACTGGCCAGCAGGCCCCCGCAGCCGAGCACATCGTCATCGGCGTGGGGGGCCAACACCAGCACTCTCTTGGCATGGATCTCGGCGGTCATCCCCGGCAGTTTTGAAGTTGGTTTCATCGCCACGATGTTAGCAGGCACAGGGCGACGAGTGACAGGTGACATGTGACACGCGTGGAATTCGGAATTCGGAATTCGGAATTCGGAAAACCGCCCCTGGAAGCTGTTAGTCGATCAAACGGTCCAGCGTTTTCGGGGGATGTTGTGCGAATCCATTTACGCCATCAACCTTGTGAGAGGGGGAGTTCCTTGGTGTTTTTTCCAATCGACACAAGGATGGCTAGAAGTTCATCACATTCTTGCGTCAAGAAGTGAAAACAACCCCGGAACTCCGTGGCGTTTTGAACCGGATCAAGCGGCGCGATTCGAAGTGGGTTTTCCGAATTCCGAATTCCGAATTCCGAATTGCTCGGCCCGGGTTCCTGCTACCATCCCCCCATGCACGAAAGGTCGTGGAGTTGAGTCGCGCGTTCTTGATCTGCCCCGAGCCCGTGCGAGAGCTCACTGCAGGGGTTGGCACACGGTTCGTGTCACTCGCGAGGGTGTTGGCCGGCGCCGGACACGGCGTCACGTTGGCCATACCCAATGATCCCTCCGAAGCGGGTCTGGATCATTCCGGAATTCGTCTCGTCCACGGGGCCCCGGACGCTCTTGGAGCCCTCGCCGAGGGGCACGATTTCGCGCTTCTGCACGGCCACCTCGGCAACCACTATCTGACCCAGCGAGACGATTTGCCGGTGGTGGTTGATCTCTATGACCCTTTTCTCGTCGAAAACCTCCACTACCACCGGGAGCTTGGATTCGACCCTTACCGGACGGACCACGCCACCTGGCAGATCCAGATGTCGTGCGGTGATTTCTTTCTGTGCTCGTCGGAGGAGCAACGCTTCTACTACTTGGGCTGGCTCTCCGCGCTCGGCCGGGTCAACCCGCTGAGCCTGGAAGCGGACCCTTCGCTGGTGAGACTCATTGCGGAACTCCCATTCGGGACGCCGGAGGAACCCCCGACGGCGCCGGTTCGGCGCAGCGAGGTGCTCTCCGGCGTCGCCGATGACGCCCCGCTGCTGTACTTCGGCGGCATTTACGACTGGTACGATCCGCTGCTCCTGCTCCGGGCTCTTCCGACAGTGCTGACCCACGACGAGCGCACCGTCGTGATCTTCGTCGAAAATCCCCATCCGGAGCTGACACCCTTGACGGCCGCCTCCGAGGCCCGCAGGTTCGCCGGTGAACAGGGGTGGCTCGGCTCTCGAGTTCGTTTCGAACCGTGGCAGCCCTACGACCGTCGGTTCGACCTCGCCCAGGTGAGCGACCTCGCGGTGGTCACCCACCGTCCTGGGCTCGAGACCGACCTCAGCCTGAGGACCCGCCTGGTGGATCTGATGTGGCTCGGCCTGCCGGTGGTGGTCACCGAGGGGGGCACGATGGCGAGAGTGGTGGACACAACCGGTGCCGGGCTGGCGGTTCCACCGGGCGACCCGGTGGCCCTCGCGGCCGCGATTACGCGCCTGTTGGCCGACTCGGACCGCCGTCACCTGGCCAGCGAGGCCGGGCGGAGGTGGGCCGCGACCCGGAGTTGGACAACGGTGGCGGCGCCCCTGCTCCAATTCGCCGATCAACCCTGGAGGGATCCCTTCCGAGAGCGGTTTGCTGCAAAGCCTGGGGACCAGTCGTCGGTGCAGGAACCCCTGGAGAATCGGCTCAAGCGGATTCTCAAACGTCTCGGGGGTGGCCGATGAAGGCTTCGGTGATCGTCGTAACCCACTCCGGGACGGAGCGGCTTGCCGACGGACTCGCATCCCTGGCCCCCTATGCCGACCGATCCGATGTGGAGATCATACTGGTGGACAACGGCGCCCCCGATGATCTGGCCGAGGTGGCCCAAGGTCGGTACCCGTGGGCTCGAGTGGTCCGTTCACAGAGCAACCTCGGCTTTTCCGGCGGCGCCAACCTCGGCGCGGAGGTCGCGGTCGGGGAGGTGCTGATTTTCCTCAACGACGATGCCGCCGCTGAGCCTGGCTTCATCGAGGGCCACCTCGAGGTGCTCGAGTCCCACCCGGATGCAGCCGCCAGCGGGGGGAGGTTGGTGAGCTGGGACGGCTCGAAGCACGACTTTCTGCGTGGTCGCATCACCTTCGATGTCCATGCTTTCCAGGTGGGTCAGGGATGGCCGATCGGCGAGCTCGAACAACCCTCTGCCGGTGAGCCCCTGCCCTTTGCCTGCGGCGGCAACATGGCCGTTCGCCGGGCCGACTGGTGCGAGGTGGGCGGCTTCGATCCCGATCTTTTTGCCTACTTCGAAGATGTGGAGTTGGGCTGGCAGCTGTGGTCTCTGGGCCGAAGGGTGGTGGCGGCGCCGGCTGCCGTGGCTCGTCACCGAGGATCGGCCACGTCTTCGGGCCTGGGGGACTTCCGACGGGGAGTGCTCTACGAAAGGAATGCCCTCAGAATCTTCCATACCTGCGCCGATGACGAGCACCGGGCCGCGTTGGGACCCGCCGTGTACGCGACCTTTCTCCACAGGGTCGTGGCCTTCGCCACCTCGCGACCGGAGTGGGCGCCGCACGTCACCGATCCCTTTGGATCCACCGGCGGGCCGGTGGGTTGGCGCGACCGCTGGGCCGGCCGGCTTCGGGAGCGCGGTGTGCTGGGGACTCTGCGTCACGGTCTGGCTCGGGTGCTGATCGGGCCGCGAGCGGGCCGGCCGCGAATCGACGACGGCCACCTGTTGATGCAGCTCCAGGCGGCCCATGGTTTCTTCGAGGGCATGGGTGACACCGAAGGCCGTCGCCTGGAATTTCAACGACGTCGGCTGATTGCGGACCGGGAGCTGGCCGGCCGTTTCCCGCGGCTCATCGTGCCCACCTACGTGGGGGACGAGGAGTGGTTCTCCTCGGATGCCTTCCGGGCGCTGCTGCCCGCCGACTGGCCGATCGAGTTCGGCAACCTCAAAGAGATCATCCATCCGTCTCTGCTGCGGTGACCAAAAACGATCAAAAATCGAAAATCCCCCCTCCCGGGAAGCGAAAAGTTGGTGAGGGCGGGGATCAGGGACGGCGTCGGATGACAGCGGCAGGGGCCGGTGGCGGCGTCAGGTGACAGCGACGGCGTCAGCGCGGGATGGGTACCGGCTACACGGGATTGGTGTTGCTGACGGCTCAGGACTGGTCACCTCCGGGTCGTTCAATGCCCTTCAACAAGCTGCCAGGGAGGCCGTTGTCAAGAGTAGCCGGACTTAAGGCCGGCAGCGGAGCGTCCCTTGACAACGGCCCCCCTGGCAGCTATCGTCGTTCCCGTCCCATAGAACGACCCGGAGGGGAGCATGCAGCCGCTGCACACCTGATCGCTGCCTCTGCCGCGGTCGCTGCCCGCTGTCTCCTGATCCTGTCTCTGGTGCTGCTCGCTGTCGCTGACCTTGGTCGTCGGGAACGGGAACGGGAACGGGAACGGAGATGGAGACGGGCACTGGAACACCTCACATCATGCTATTCCCGGATGAACGCTGAGTCCTCGGCACAGGTAAAATCACGACGTGCTTGAAATCTATATGGGTGCGGGACCACCCGCCCACGATCTGGCGTTCGAAGCGTGGATGCTCGACCGGGCCGCCGAAGGGCAGCCGTCCGTGCTGCTCACATCGTGGCCAGGGCCGGTGGTGGTGCTGGGTTACGCCCAGAACCCCCGGGAGGCCAACCTGGAGCTCTGTCGAGCCCGGGGAATTCCCGTTCTACGTCGGCTCACCGGTGGCACCGGCGTGGTCCATCAGGGAGATTTGGGTGTGAGCCTGGCACTGCCGGCCAGCCATCCCTGGGCGCGCGGCGGCGTCACAAACCTCTACGGTCGCTTCCTCGACATCCTGGAGCCGGCCCTGCGAGCCTGCGGTTCCACCGTGGAACGCAAACAGGACCCGCCCCGGGCGTCCCGGATCCGTTCACCCATCTGCTTTCTGGATCAGCTTTCCGACACCCTCCTGGCGGACGGCCGCAAGGCGGTCGGTTGTGCCCAGACCCGGCGCCGGGGAGCGGTGCTGATCCACGCCGCGGTCCTGCTCGATCTTGACGCAAATTTGGTCGCCGAGGTTTTTCGGGTCCCGCCAGAGTTGGTGGAGGCAGGACTCGCCCCGGCCGTGCCCGGCGGCGATGCGCGCACCGTCGGCCGGGTGGCGGCCTCTCGGCTGGCCGTGGCGCTGGACCTGGAATCCGCAGAGAGCCCCTGTCCCCCCGTCCCACCGAACTACCTGGAACCATACTCTGATTCCAGGTGGGCACCCCTGATTACCGACGGAATAAGTGATTAGATGGCTGAGTATGACCACCAAAAGACAGAGAGGAACACATTGTGTGGTGCTCGTTCCACGGAATGACGGTTCCCAATTCGATGTTATTTTGGGTGGACCAGGACAGTAGAAGGGAGTGGCATGCCTCGAACGCGGGTGTACGAAGCTGTGACTGAGCGCCTTGAGATCCTCGACGTCGACGGCAACGTCGACGCCGAGCTGATGCCCGATTTGGGCGACGATTTGGTTGTCGATCTGTACCGCGACATGGTCAGAATGCGCGCCTTCGACGACAAAGCCCTCAAACTCCAGCGGCAGGGGAGGATGGGAACCTGGCCGCCAATCAAAGGCCAGGAGGCGATCCAGGCCGGGTTCGGCAGGGCGATGACCGCCGACGATTGGTTGATTCCGGCCTTCCGTGAGCACGGCATCATGCTCGAGAAGGGCATCCCCGGGCATCTCATCTATGCCTACTGGGCGGGAGATGAACGGGGCTCCTGTTTCCCTGAGGGAATTCGCTGTTTTCCAGTGGCGGTTCCGGTGGGCAGCCAGTGGCAGCACGGGACCGGAGTCGGGCTGTCCCTCAAACTGAGGGGCGAGAGGGCCGCCGCGGTGGTTTTTGGTGGTGACGGTTCCACCTCGGAGGGTGATTTCCACGAAGCCGTCAACTGCGCCGGTGTTTTCGGCGTGCCCACCGTCTTCGTGATCCAAAACAACCAGTGGGCGATCTCGGTGCCGATCCACCAGCAGACTGCGACCGAGACCTTGGCCCAGAAGGCCCACGCCTACGGCGTTCCGGGCATCCAGGTAGATGGCAACGACATCTTCGCCGTGTGGGCCGCCGCCACAGAGGCGCTTGAACGAGCGAGGGCCGGCCAGGGTCCGACCTTGATCGAAGCGGTCACCTACCGCCTCGGCGACCACACCACCGCGGACGATGCCAGCCGGTATCGCTCGGAGGACGAGGTGACGGAGTGGGAGGGTAGGGATCCGATGATCCGGCTTCGCAAGTTCCTCGTGGCTCGCGGGCTGTGGAATGACGACGAGGAAGCTCGCCTGGCTGAGACCGTCCAGGCTTGGGTGGATGAGCAGGTGCAGCAGCTCGAGGCCATGCCCCGCCAATCTCCGGCCGACATCTTCACCCACATGTACGGTGAGACCCCGCCGCACCTGTTGGAACAAATGGCCTCGTTGATGGAGGAGGTGGAGGGATGACCACCGAGTCGGCGAAGCAAGGCAGCGGCGGCGACCAGCGACCGCGAGCGGTCCCCGAGTCGACCACCGAGAGGCTGACCATCGCCCAGGCGGTGCGCGACGCCCAGCGGGACGAGATGGACCGCGACGACTCGGTGCTGGTGCTTGGCGAAGACGTGGGTGTGGACGGTGGGGTGTTTCGTGCCACCGATGGGTTGATCGAGAAATTCGGCCGCGATCGGGTGATCGACACCCCGCTGGCGGAGAGCGCGATCATCGGTATGTCGGTCGGGCTCGCGGTCACGGGATTCCGGCCGGTGGCCGAGATTCAGTTCATGGGATTCGTCTACCCGGCGATCAATCAACTCCTCGGTCACGCCGCGCGAATGCGAAACCGGTCGCGGGGACGCTTCCACGTTCCGATGGTGGTGAGGATGCCCTACGGCGGCGGCATTCACCCGCCAGAGCATCACTCGGAGAGCTACGAGAGCCTGTTTCTCAGCACCCCCGGGATCAAGGTGGTGGTGCCCTCCAACCCCTACGACGCCAAGGGCCTGCTGATCTCGGCGATCCGTGACGAGGATCCGGTGCTGTTCATGGAACCCAAGCGCATCTACCGGGCCTTCAGGGAGGCTGTTCCCACCGAGCCCTACTCGGTGCCCATTGGCAAGGCCAGTGTGGCCCGCGCCGGGACCCAGGCCACCGTGATTTCTTGGGGATCCATGGTTCGGGTCTGCCTCGACGCGGCCGAGGTGCTGGCCCATGGCGGGATCTCGATCGAGGTGCTGGACCTGCGCACCCTGAACCCGCTCGACCGTGACACCGTCATCGAGAGCGTGGTCAAGACCGGGCGGGCGGTGGTGGTCCACGAGGCGCCCCGCACCAACGGATTTGGTGGCGAAATCGTCGCTCAGATCAACGAACACGCTTTGCTCCAGCTGGAGGCGCCGGTTCAGCGGGTCGCCGGATTCGACGTGATCTTTCCGCTGGCACAGAACGAGAAACTGTACCTTCCGTCGCGCGATCGGATCGTAGCGGCTGTTCAACGCACGCTTGCGTTTTGATTCGGGCGAGTTGAAAATTGCAAATTGAAAATTGCACATTGGATCTCGATACAATCTGCCGGTATCTGACCCGGACTCCACAATCTGCAATCTGCAATCTGCAATTTGTAATTTGTAATTTGTAATCTGTAATTTGGGCGGGTGGTCGGAGGTGTGAGAAATGGCTTTTGTCTTTAACTTCCCAGACGTGGGTGAGGGCATCCACGAGGGGCGTGTGGTCGAGTGGCTGGTGGCCGAAGGGGCCACCGTCGCCGAGGACGAGGCTCTGGTCAAGGTGGAGACCGACAAGGCGGTGGTCGAGCTGCCGTCCCCCCGGGCCGGCGTTGTCCTCAAGCTTCACGCCGCCGCCGATGCTCCCATCGAGGTTGGCGATCCGCTGGTGACCATTGGAGAGGCCGGTGAGCGGCTCGCCGAGGAACCTCGGCCGGACGAAACCCAGGCTGTGCCTCAGACGCCTCCAACTTCTCCCGAACCCGAAACCGAGGATGTTTCGATCCCGCCGCGCCGCCCCCTGGCCACGCCGCGGACGAGGGTTCTGGCTCGCAAGCTGGGAGTCGACCTGGCCTCGGTCCAGGGCTCGGGACCGGGCGGTAGGATCACCGACCAGGATGTGGAGTCGGCCGCCAGCGGAACCGCTGCCACGGTTGAACCGGCCATTCAGACTCCAGCCCCTGCCGTCGCGCACGGCCGCGCCGAATCGACGACCGACGGTGAGGTGGAACGGGTGCCGTTGAGCCATCTTCGCAAGGTGATCGCCAGCGCGATGCGGGCATCGAAACAGACCGCCGCCCACGTCACCCACGTGGATGAGGCGGACGTCACCGACCTCGTGGATCATTACCGCGCCGTCAAGCCGGTCATCGAGGAGCAGGTCGGGATCAAGTTCAGCCTGCTGCCCTTCTTTGTCAAGGCCCTGGTCGCCACCCTCAAGCGACACCCCCGGTTCAACGCCAGCGTCGACGAACAAGCCCAGGAGATGGTGCTCAAGAAGTACTACAACATTGGCATCGCGGTGGACACACCCGAGGGCCTGATCGTGCCGGTGATCCGCAACGCCGACACCAAGGACATGGTGGCCATTGCGGCCGAAGTGGCGGATCTTGCCAAGCGGGCCCGGTCCCGCGAATTGGCCCTTGACGAACTCAAGGGTGGTACCTGCACGATCACCAACATCGGACCCCTTGGCGGGATCTTCGCGACCCCGATCATCAATGTCCCCGAGCTGGCGATTGTGGGAATCCACAAGATCATGGAGCGTCCCGCTGTGGTGGATGGTGAGATCGTCGTCCGCCGCTTGATGAATCTCAGCGTGTCCTTCGACCATCGATACGTGGACGGTGCCGACGGGGCGCGTTTCATGACCGACCTGGTGGGGCTGGTGTCCAACCCGGGTCTTTTGATGGCGAGGTTGTGATGGTTGTTGGATCGGTTTCGCGCGGCACGCAGGTTGCAGTGATTGGCGCCGGACCGGGTGGCTACCTGGCGGCGATCCGAGCCGCCCAGCTGGGCAAGGACGTCATCCTGGTGGAGAGGGAGGCTCGGCTCGGCGGTGTCTGCCTCAACGTCGGCTGCATTCCGTCGAAGGCGATGATTCACGCGTCGGACCTCGCCCACGAGGTCGGCCACGCTCAGTCCATGGGCGTCACCGTGGAGGGCCTCAACGTCGACCTGCCGAAGATGGTCAAGTGGAAGGACGGCATCGTTCGCCGGCTCACCGGTGGCGTCAAGTTCCTCTGCGAGAAGAACGGTGTCGAGATCGTGGAGGGCTCTGCCCGCTTCACCTCCGACCGCTCCCTCGCCGTGGGCACTCAAGACGGCGAGGTGGAGATTCAATTCGAACAGGCCATTGTGGCAACCGGGTCTCGGCCCATGGACCTCGATGGCTTCCCCCACGACGGGACCACGATCATCGGGTCCAGCGAGGCGCTTTCCTTGCAGGCGGTTCCTGAGCGGCTGGTGGTGATCGGCGCCGGCTACATCGGACTGGAGCTGGGCAGCGTCTACGCCAAGCTGGGATCCAAGGTGTCGATTGTCGAATTCCTGCCCGAGCTGGTGCCGGCGCTCGACCGTGAGGTGGCCAAGGCCCTGACCAAGCGGCTCGGCGCGCTCGGGGTCGATCTCCACCTCGAGCACCGTGCCGTCAGATTCGAATCGGGCAGTCCGGGCACCGTCGTTGCCCAGGGACCGGAGTCCGAGCTGCGAATCGAGGCCGATGTGGTGATGATGAGCGTAGGTCGGGTACCCAACTCCGACGATCTCGGGCTCGACGACATAGGTGTCACCACCGACGACAAGGGATTCATCAAGGTCAACGACCGGATGCAGACCAACGTGGCCGGCATCTACGCCATCGGCGACGTGGTGGGCGGAGCCCTGCTGGCTCACAAGGCGTATCAGGAGGCCAAGGTTGCCGCGGAGGTGATCGCCGGCGAACCGGCCGCCTTTGACAGCGCAGCCATCCCGGCGGTGATCTACACCGATCCCGAGGTGGCCTGGGTCGGCCTGGGCGAGCAGGAGGCACGGGATTTGGGCCACGACGTGGTGACCGGGACATTTCCGTACTCGGCATCGGGGCGGGCCATGTCGCTGGGTTCCACGGAGGGCTTCGTCAAGGCGATTGGCGATGCCGAGACCAAAGCGTTGCTCGGTGTCGTGGCGGTGGGCAGAGGCGTGTCCGAGTTCATCGGCGAGGCGACCCTGGCCCTCGAAATGGGAGCCTTCCTCGAAGACGTCGCCCTCACTATCCACCCCCACCCGACCATGTCCGAGGCGTTTCAGGAAGCCGTCGAAGCCGCGCTGGGCAAGGCGATTCATATGTTGAACACGTGACAATCGGAATTTGGAATTCGGAATTTGGAATTCGGAAAACCCCGGGGCGGGCGCGGTGCTGATTCCGGCTAGCCACTGCCTGGGTGGGTGGGTGCCGGGATTTCCTCCCAAGTGCGAACGGCGCGGCGGAGATGGGGAATCACGATAGACCCGCCCACGACCAGCCCGATCGAAAGCACCTCCTGAAATTCCCCATCCATAACTCCCTCCTCGCGGCAGCGGCCCACGTGGTAGGCGATACAGTCGTCGCAGCGCAGCACCAGCGATGCCACGAGGCCGAGCATCTCCTTGGTCTTGGAGTCGAGCTGGCCGGGGCGATAAGCCTGGGAGTCGAGGCTGAAGAACCGCTTGATCTCCAGGTTGGCCTTTTCCAACACAAGCTCGTTAAGGGCTTCCCGTTCCGCTACAAATTCTTCGTAAGATCTGGTTCCCATGGCCCACCTCCCGGTTCGAACATTTTAGATGGACTACGGCCCATCCCTGGGTCACGTCGGCGTTGGCTGTTCCGGTCGGGTTCGGTTTTCCGAATTCCGAATTCCGAATTCCGAATTCCCCATTCCCCATTCATTCGTGAGGATTCCCGCGACGCCCCGGTTGAGATACTCTATGCAGGCACGAAAGGCACCTATGAATCCAATCCACCCAGGCTCCGGTCGAATCGAGGTCGTCTGCGGCCCCATGTTCTCGGGCAAGTCCGAGGAGCTCATTCGGCTGCTCCGAAGAGCCACCATCGCCCGCCGTCGAGTCCAGGTCTTCAAGCCGGCGCTGGACAATCGTTTCGGCGCCGCCGAGGTGGTCTCCCACTCCCAGTGGCGGCTCCCCTCCGAGGTCGTGGACCGGGCGGATGAAATCCTCGCCCGCCTCGACCCGCGAACCGAGGTCGTCGGGATCGACGAGGCTCAGTTCTTTGACGACGCACTGCCCAGAGTGGTCACCCATCTGGCCAATCTCGGCAAACGCGTGATCGTCGCGGGGCTCGACATGGACTACCGCGGCATCCCCTTCGGACCCATGCCCACCATCCTGGCGATTGCCGAGGAGGTGCGGAAGATCAGCGCGATCTGCACCCGCTGTGGCGACTCCGCTGCCTACACCCAGCGGCTCACCGATTCCGAAGAGCAGGTGGTGGTGGGCGCATCGGATATCTACGAGGCGCGCTGTCGGCGTTGCCACGAGCCGGAGGGAGCCGTGGCCGGCTCGGAGCCCTGGCTCTTCCCGCCTCCGTCAAGGCGAGGCGAATCGTGAAGCGCCCGTTGATCCTCTGGGTGACGTTTGGGCTCATCGTCCTGCTGTCAACGGTGGCCGCGGCCGCACTGGCGCCGGGATCGGCGCCGGCGGTCCTGTTGGGCCTGGTGCTCGTCCTCTGGGTCGCCGCCACCGCAGCCGTCGTGTTCTGGTATTTCTGGCGGTGGCTCACCTACCGGGTCAGCGTCCGTCTCGCCATCTCGTACCTGCTGTTGGGAGTCACACCTTTCTTGGTGTGCGCTGCTGTGGCTGGATTCGCCCTCTACCTGGCCATGGGCCAGTACACCTCGGTGCGATTCGGATCCGAGATGGAGCGACTGCAGGCCGACCTTCTGAAGGACTGCCGTGAGGTCATGGCTCAATTCCGGGCTTCGGGCCAGCAGGCGGGCGCTGAAGCATTCAGCAAGGTCGTCGACGAGCCCCGGCACCTCGCGCCATCGGTGCTGTGGGTGGCCCGCCTCGACGAGCTTTCCCTGGCGAGCCCCGGCGCCGAAGCTCTGCCGGATCTCAGGTGGCTCACCGGTGAGACCTCGACGCTGGCCGTCGACGGAGATCACGCCTATTTGATTGTGGGGACCCGAGGGGACTCGGCGCCGAACCTGGTGGCCGCAGTGGTCCCGCTCGGTGTCGAAGCCGCGCGGTCCGTGATTGACGCACTGTGGTTCGACGTCTATTTTGCCACCCTCGATAGTGACTCCGCCGGCCTCGAAGAAGTCGGGGGTTTGCAGGTCGGTGCGAACCTCGGGGACGGCGATTCGGTGACCTTCAACGAGCAGGATATCCCGGTTGAAGAGGTGTGGCAGCCGTGGTCGGAGGGCGAGCGGGGCATTCTCCATAAGCCTTGGATCTACTGGTTCCGGCTCAACGTGGACACCAGGACGCTCTCCAGCGGGGAGCCGACCCAGGCGGTCATCTCCCTGCTCCGTACCTCCCCATTCAACGTCTGGAGCGATTTCACACGGTCGAAGTACGAGCTCGGCGCTACCCTGCGCGGGGCACTGGTGGCCATGGCCATCGTCTTCCTGTGCGTGTACGGGCTTGCTCTGGTGATCGCCGGCACCATGATCGCCTCCGTCTCGCGCTCCACGTCGCGGCTCACCAAGGGGGCGACGGCTGTGGAGCAGGGCCGGCTGGATCACCGTATCCCGGTGAAACGGCACGACCAGCTGGGCGACCTCGCCGCCTCGTTCAATCGGATGACCCAGAGCGTCCAGAACATGTTGTCGGATGTGGCCGAAAAGGAGCGTCTCGCCAAGGAGCTGGAGCTGGCCCGTGAAATTCAGGAAAGCCTGCTTCCGGATCGCCACTTCCGCCACGGAGGGCTCAGCGTCCACGCGATCTTCCGGCCGGCGGAGGCCGTGGGCGGTGACTACTTCGACATCTTCCCGCTGGGTGAGGGCCGATTGCTGGTGGTGGTGGGCGACGTGGCCGGGCACGGGATGCAAGCGGGCCTCCTCATGGCCAGCCTCAAGTCGACGGTTGCGGCGCTGGTCTACGAGGGGTACTCGGGGGTCGAGCTGGTGTCGCGCATCAACGCCCTGCTGGTGGGGCGCCGGTCGGGTCAGACCATGGCGACCCTGAGTGCTGTCGACATCGACACCACCACCAACTCCGTCACGATCACCAATGCCGGCCATCCTCCGGCCTTCCTCATCGTCTCGGGGCTGGCCGAGGAGCTCATGATCGGCTCTCTGCCGTTGGGGAGCCCGCGCGGGCGACCCGCGCAGATCGAACGGCCGTTTCCTGCTGGGGCGCGCATCCTGCTCTACTCGGATGGGCTGGTGGAAGCCGTCGACCAGGATGGCGAGCCCTTCTCCTACGAGCGTTTGACAAGAATCATCGAGGAGGGCGCGACCCTGACCGGTGGAGAGCTCGAAGCCTTGATTTTGGCGGCGCTCGACCGGGTGACCGGTGGAGCTCCCCTCGCCGACGACCTCACACTGCTGCTGGTTGAACGCGGGGGAGAGAATCCAGCGGTATCATAGAGCCAGGATGGGGGGAGAACTCCTGACCGGAATGACGGTGGGAAGGTACCGTCTCGATCGCCGAATTGCGAAGGGCGGCATGGGTTCGGTGTGGGCGGCCCACGACACCAGGCTGGATCGCGCAGTGGCGGTCAAGCTCCTGCCTCTGGCTCTCCTCCAGGATTCCTCGGCCGGGCCCAGGTTCGAGCGCGAAGCCCGCGCCATGGGCCGTCTCCAACACGCCAACGTTGTCAGCGTCTTCGACATCGGCACCGGCGACCCGGGAACCGGGGAGGAGGTGCCGTTCCTGGTCATGGAGCTGATCCAGGGTCAGTCCCTGAACCACCTGCTCGAGGACGGGGCACTGTCGCCGCGGCGTGCCGCCAAAGTCCTCCACCAGGTGGCCCTCGCCCTGGCGGCGGCCCACCGCGCGGGAGTGGTCCACCGCGACCTGAAACCGTCCAATATCATGGTTGCCGACAGCGGACACGTGAAGGTGCTCGATTTCGGCCTGGCCAGACTGACCTACGGCGAAGGAGAAATGCCGGAGGAAACCCTCACCACCCCTGGAATCGTCCTCGGTTCCTGCCCCTACATGTCGCCCGAGCAGGCGCTCGGCGACAAGGTTGGGCCGGCCTCGGACATTTATTCATTCGGGTCGGTGGCGTACGAGGTGCTCTCCGGGCGACGGGCCTTCGAGGGGTCGACTCCGGTGCAGGTGATGCAGGCGGTGGCACGGAGCAGCTGTCCGCCTCTCAGGCAGGTGGCGCCGCAGACTCCGGACGGCCTCGCCGCTGTGGTTGATCGGTGTCTGCAGCGGGAGCCCGCCAGACGATACTCCGACGCGGCCGAGTTGGGGCGCGACCTGGAGACCATCATCGAGAGCGAGGACTCCACCATGACGCGGGTGCCCTCCATTCTCCATCGGGGCAGCGGCGTGCGCGCCGTGGCCCAGGCGCGGCGTCGGTGGATTGGCCGAGTGGCGGGGGCATCGGCAGTGTGTCTCGCGGCGGGCCTGGCGGTCGGTTACTTGGCGGGTGGAGTCGGCCGCGAGCCGAGGCGGCCCGATCCCGGAAATTGGCAGTATCGGGAACTGCTCAAGGTGAACGGCGCTCTGCACAGTCCCGCCTGGCATCCGGGGGGCGCCGAGGTGGTCGTCGAGCACCACCACGCAGGTGTGACCGACATCCTGGCGGTGCCCATTCACGGTGCCCAGCCGAGAGTCCTGGTAGCCGGAAAGGTCGGTGAGAGCCCGGCGTTCCCGGAGTACTCTCCCGATGGTGCAGCGCTGGCGGTGGTCCTCATGGCCGGGGGCGAGATGACCCTTCAGGTGATTCCTGCGGTGGGGGGTGAGCCGGTGGCCGAGGTCAGTAACGCTTTGCACCCCACCTGGCTCGACTCCAATACGGTTCTGTTCTCGAGGATCGAGGACGGGGTGTCAGCCCTGTGGACCTATAGGCTGGACACCGGGGAGGAACGGTTGGTGCTGCCCGCCCGGGACGGCCTGCTCTGGTGGGACGCCCACATCTCCGGCGACGGACAGGCGGCTGTTCTCGGCGGGCCGAGCGACATCTCTGCAGGCCTCTACGTGGGCACCCTGGAAAACTCGGATCTGCGACCCTGGATCGATTCCGGCCACGGACTCAACGGCTTTTCGTGGTCCGCCAGCGGCGACTCGATTGTGGCCTCGGTGGATCGCGCGTTGGTGTGGGTCACCGCCGATCGATCTGTGCCACTGTTTCCAGAACTCAAGCCCCTCGTCGAACCCTTGCTCTCTCCGGACGGAGCCACCATGGTGGCGGTGAACCCCAACTCCAGCCACGATCTGGTGGCTGTGGATCCGGATGGCGGCGGTTGGTCCTGCGTGCTGTGCGGGGTCCCGGACCTGGGGTGGGGGAGTGTCTCGGCGGACGGGGCCGTGGCCTACCGCCACCATCGCGGTGGAGTCGCAGAGATCGTCATTCGAGAAACGGATGGCAGCGAACGCCCCCTGACTCCCGTCGGCAGCGAGGGCTGGTGCCCGTCATTTTCTCCGGACAGCCGGAGGATCGCGTTCCTGGCGAACGAGCCCGGGGGTGGTGGGCGGGATCTCCAGGTGATTTCGCGCGAGGGCGGGCAGTCGGTGACCTTGGCGACCGATGTGGAGGGGCCCGAGTACCCCTCGTGGTCGCCTGACGGGCGTTTCCTGGCCTACGCCGCCGGGACGCCAATCAAGGTCTGGGTCGTGTCGGCGGCCGGCGGAGAACCCCGACTGGTGACCCCCGACGGTGGCGACTATCCCGAGTGGAGTCCGGACGGCCGTTGGATCGCCTACGTGGTCTGGACCGAGGATTCGGATGTCAACCAGGGAGCGTGGGTGGTGGAGGCAGACGGCGGTTCACCGGTGAAGATCGGCGAAGAGCCGACGAGGCTGTTGTGGAGTTCGGACGGCGCCTGGTTGTTCCAGCTCCGACAGGACGACGATCGGCTGGAGTTGTGGCAGTGCCGACCCGGAGTCTGGCAATGGAGTCGGCGGGCTGTGCTCGACGCAGGGATCCGACCGTCCGTCCACGAGCCGTACCGACCGCTGACGGTGAATCGGGCGACCGGTGCCTTGGTGATGAATCGGAAGGCCAGCGCCGACGTGCTCGCCCTCTTCGAAGGGGTCGACTCCCATCGATGGTAAGTTGCGAAGATTGAACAACCTTTACACTATTGACACAATCATTAGAATATGATCATATAGTAATGTCTTGGTGCCGTCAGGTGGGCTTGAACCCATCCCAACGCGATGCTAAGGTGCGAAGAGTTCAGCCGCAGATATTTGACTTGAATCGCGGCAAAGGAGGATCACTGAATGAAACAGCGGACCATTTTGGGGATCGTTGGATTGGCGGCCTTGCTGGCCGTCGGGGCGACTGCATTCGCGCAGGATCACGCCTATGTCGGAGCCGAAAAATGCAAGATGTGCCACAAGGTCCAGTACGCCTCGTGGCTGGAGACAACCCACGCCAAGGCAACCGAGAGCGCGAAGGCGTCCACCGAGCGCGCGTTCGAGGATTCGTGTCTCAAGTGCCATGCCACCAATTCGGATGAGGCCCTTGCCGGCGTCCAGTGCGAGGCATGCCACGGGGCTGGTGCTGACTTCCGCAAGATGAGCATCATGAAGGACAAAGAAACGGCAATCGCCAACGGCCTGATGATTCCGACTCAGGCGACCTGCGATGGCTGCCACACCGGTGAAGACCACGCCACGAAGAAGGTGCTGGCTGACGAACTGGGCAACAGCGCAGCCATCCACGAGTTCAAGAATCCGCCTGGCGAATAATTACAGACAATCTCGAACCCACAACGCGGCTCCGGCCGCGTTTTTTGTTCCGCCCACCCACCCACCCGATCGAAAATCGAAAATCGAAGATCAAAAACCGTGGGCACCCGTCCACTTGAGCGAGAGGGTGAGAGGGTGAGAAGGTGAGAAGGTGAGAAGGTGAGAAGGTGAGAAGGTGGAGAAGGTGAGAAGGTGGGAAGGTGAGAAGGTGAGAGGGTGCGATAGAGTGAGAGGTGAGAAGGCCCTCTGCCTCCGAGATCTGGGACGCAGATGAACGCAGAGCGCGCAGATCCCCCGCCCGCCCAACAACCCGTGCCCGTCTCCGTTTCCCTGCCCGTGCCCGAACGAGTACGCCGCCAATACCCCCCTCCCACCCATTTGGACCCACAGATCACACAGATAACACAGATGTCCACACACCCAAGCACCACCACCAGGTGTCATCCCGAGCGAGGCCCCGAAGGGGCCGACGAGGGATCTGGTCAATCTCGAGGATCGCCCGACTCGGAGTGGACCGAATTGTGTTCACAGTTGTTTTCCGCCGGACTCACTCTTCGGACAGCGAGTCAACCGCTGACCCAGATTCCTCGTCGGCGCCCCTTGGGCGCCTCGCTCGGAATGACCCTATGTGGTTGTGCTGGGGTGGGAGGGGGAGGTCAGTGTTCCTCTGTGTTCTTCTGTGTCCAATTCAGCCTGGGGCGGGAGGCAGGATTTTCAATTTTCGATTTTCAATTTTTGATTCAAACGAGCCGGGCGCCAACCTTCGAGAGGATTTCCTCGAATCGTTCCTCGAACCTGGACTGAAAGGCTCCGTGAAGGAGCGCGACCTGTTGCCGTTGGAGCTCGGCCTGGAAGCCACTCCCGCTCGGCTGAGTGCGGTAGCGCAGTTCGGTGCTGCCGAGCCAGTTGATCCTTGCCACGATGTCGTCGCCGTCGACCGAAGCCCTGACATGCTCCGATAATCCGTTGTCCTCCAGTGATCGGTTCACAACAACAACAAACTCCTGGGGCGTTGAGTTGTCAACTTCAAACGAGTGCACGTCGTTCCTCCGGTCCCGAGCGTAGCAGGGATCGAATCAGGTTGGTCTTGGAAAAGTCTCCGCCGCTCAGTAGGGTCATTGTTTGCTCCGCCCCCAGAAGCCGCCGGCTGATCCCGCGAGTTCCCACTCCTCTGGCCGCCAACGAGCTTGCCTCACGACGCAGCAATTCCCAGGACCGAATTCGTTGTTCCAGGTATTCGCAGGCATTTTCGACGAAACCCGCATGGGAGCAGATCATCAGCCTGGGCTCGAGATCCAGGATCCTCCTCAACGAGGTCAGGATCACGCCGGCGTCCTCGGAGCGACGGAGATGGGTGGGGCGAGGGTGGATGTAGAGATCACCGCTGAAAATCCAACGGTGCTCGGGCTGGAACAGGCAGCAGTGGTCCCAGGCATGCCCCGGCGTGGGCACGGCGCGGAAGCGATACTCTCCGATTTCAACGTCGTCGAGATAGGGCGTCGACCGGACTCCGCGTGGCTGCCCCCACACCAGGCGGCGATACCCTGGAAGGCGATAAAAATCGGCGAGGATCGGGACCGTTCTTGGCGGGGCGAACACCTCCACACCGAGTCGCCGAACGAGCTCTAAAGCCCCTCCCGAATGATCCTCGTGATGGTGGGTGTGGACGATTCGCCGGATTCCTCGACCCTCGCTCCACCGGGCCAACTCGAGCGCCGTGGCAGGACATCCCGAGTCCACCAGGGTGTCGCCCAACAAGAAGGCCGACACGGAGTGCAGCCAGCGACCGAAAAAGGTCCGGGCCATCCAGATTCGGGTGAAGGGTCCGTGAGTGGACGTCTGCAACACAGCGAGATTCTACCGGGGTACGACACAGCACGGGAATCTGGAGACCCTCCCGGCCTCACGACAGGGGACAGGGCGCAGTTCCCCCGCCCACCCAGGGGAGAAGGGGAGAAGGTGAGAAGGGGAGAGGGTGAGAAGGGGAGAGGGTGAGAAGGTGAGGAGTATCCCTCCCGCGCCCGCGTCCGAGTCCGAATCGAAAATCAAAAATCTAAAATCGAAAATCCCCACCCACCCGGGCAACACCAGCGGTTGTCATTTCGAGTGAGGTCCCGACAGGGGCCGACGAGAAATCTGGTTTTTCTTGACGTTGATTCGTCTCGGAATGGACCGAATTGCGTTGAATAGAACATTCGATAGATCTCAATACTCGTGTCTCAGATCTCACGCTTCATTTGTATCGAGAGGATGGGATTGTTGCCGTGAGAGATGAGGCGCGAGTATTGAGCGATCATTTCGACTTACATTTCTGGTGATTCGATAGCCGGACCTTCGACTTGTGCGAGCAAATCGAGCAGTTGCTGGACTCGGACGCTGGAATCCCCGGCGGCCGGGTATTGGTAGCTGATGGTCAGCAGCCTGCTCTGGAACGGGTGCTTGAGGTAGACCTCGGTCTGCTCGGTTTCGGTCATGCCGGCAAGAAAGCGACCGCGGGAGTAAAACGCGGTTCCAAAGGGCGTCACCAGCTCCTGGCCACCCTTGTACTCGGCCTCTGGAAGCTCCTCGATGTTCTGCTGGTGTTTCTTGACCACCGCCACGAGATTGATGGCGTCCCGCTCCTCACCCACGGTGAAGGTCACCCGACCTCCCACCGAGGATTCCACTGGGACCAATTCCAACTGATTGCCTTGGTTGACTGCCACCTCGAATTCTTCGGGCACCGCCGCCAACCGAATGCCGAGGGCCTCGTTGGTGATGCCCAGGTCGGGCGGTGGCGTGGGCTCCCCGGAGCCGCAACCGAAAACTGCGAACAACCCCACCAGAACGACCCAACTTCTGATCAGTCTCACCACGGCCTCCCGTTCTTCAGTCGGACACCGCCGCCGGAATGGCGAGGGCTTCGCGCAGGTCCACGGAGTGATCGGTGGCGCAGTGCATGCACCGGCAGTGGGGAGCGTCCTCTTCCAACCGGAAGTCGAGGTCGCGCGCTCCGCAGGCGCCGCAGATGAAGTTCCTCGAGAAGGACCAGTCCATCACCACGTCCTTGTAGAAGGTGGATTCCTTGTCGAGCTGCCACGCGAGGGATTTTGCAGTCCCGCCCGAGGTAGCGATGGGCGAGTGGAAACCCAACAGCAATCTGGTCTTTTTCTTCGAGGTCACGAGGCCGCCGCCAAAGGTGACATCCTCGATCATCTCGAAGGGAATCGAAAACGTCTCGTCCTTGTGTCTGGCGATCAGCCGGCGCGAGGTCAACAGCAGCGGCCCCTCGTCGGAGTCCAGGCGCAGGAAGGGGATCTCGCCCTGCATCAAGGAACCTGCAAACGTCTCCACAGAGGTTTCCGGCAGCGGGTGGGTTTCCAGGTACTGGTTGGCTCGGTGGTCCCATTCCTCCCTGACCTTGATGGCGGTGGTGAGCGCCTCCTCGAGACCGCGGTCCTGTTGCATCTGCTGGATCTGCTCGCGCTCGAACTTCGAGAAAATGAGCCCGCACTTGGCGCACTCGACCCCTCCGGCCGGCTGAATGAACCCGCAGGTCGGGCAGGTGTCCGTGGCCAACATCTGCTCACGGCTGTCGCGGGCCTTGGCGTGAGACGGTTGGATTTCGATCATGGCTCCGGCCTCGCCGAGCGCCGAAGCCACAATCTGGGCTGAGGCCAGCTCGAGCGCAGAGAATATGGGCGTATCGAATGACGGCAGCGCTGCCGTGAACTCGCGCTCGCTTTTGCCGGTCAGGCGGGCCATGGCATTGGCATAGCGCGACCGACCGGTGTCTCCGGGGTTCCTCAGGCCGATCAGCATGATGTCGAATGATTGCATGTCGATCATGGAGTTCTCCAGACGCAGCCGCCGGCAGTTCTGGCCGGCCATCCGCAAGGGGACACTGTTCTTTCTGCGATCAAGTCTAGCATCAGCTGAGAGCGTTAGAATGGCAACCGACAATGAGAGCCACGAACTTTGTTCCGTTGATCGCCGTCGCCGCCCTGGCAGGAGCTGTCTGGGGCTCCGACGGGCCCTCCGACAGTCAGCTCGAGCGCGTCAGGTCGCGGATCTCCGCTCTCGAGGCCCAGCTCGAGCGACAGCAAGCCGCCACCGCCGACGTGGTGCGACAGCAGGAGAGCCTGACAGCGCAGCTCGAGCTCGCCGAGGCGCGGGTGCGCGAAAACGAGCTCCTGTTGGAGGAGACCAAGGCGGAGGCGGAGCGGTTGAGGACGGAAGTTTCGGATATCGCGGACGAGCTGGAAATCAGGCGAGAGGTGGTGGAAAGTCATCTCCAGATGGCGGCCCTGCTGGGTGGCCCCGGGCCGTTGCAGCTGCTCTTCGACGCTGCTCGGGGTGGCGACCTGGAAAACGCCGTGTCCACGGTTGCGGTGCTCACCGTCGCCCAGGTCCGACTGCTCCGAGAGTACGACGAGCTCGCCGTCCACCACACCGAGCGCTTGTCGGCCCTGAGTCGGATCCTGGAGCGGGCCGAGGATGAAGCGCGCACCTTGGCTGAACGGCGGCGCGAGCTCGACGAAGTTCGGACGACTGTGGAAGCCAAGCGGCGAAAGCTCGAGAGCAGCCAACAGGCCACGGGCAACGCCCTGGCAGAGCTTCGCCAGCGCGAGAAAGCTCTCTCTCGGCTGATTCAGGTGCTGGCGTCCCGCGACCGGTTCACTGGCAAGGACGACGTTCGGCGGTATCGCGGCGCCCTGCCCTGGCCGGTGGAAGGACAGGTGGCCCAGACCTTCGGGCGGCATTACCTCCCCAAGTACGCCACCTACACGGTGTGCAACGGTCTCCGATTCAAATCGCCCGGCGGAGTGCCGGTGGAAGCGGTTTTTCCTGGAGTGGTGGCATACGCGCAGCACTTCAAGGGTTATGGAAATATGGTGGTGATCGACCACGGCGACGACGTGTACTCTCTGGCGGCCGGCCTTGCTACAATCCACGTCCGGCTCGACCAGCGGGTCTCAATGGGAACGCGCCTGGGTCTGGCGTCGCCGCCGGCCGAGGATGGCAACGTCTACTTCGAGATCAGGGAGGGCCAAACTCCGCAAGATCCGCGGCGTTGGCTCCAGCTTGCGGAGGATCGATGAACCGAACCAGAGCAGCTCTCTTGGGTGCCTCGCTCGTCTCTGTATTGCTCTTCACGGGCATGCTCGCCGCCGGGCGCGGTGACACCGACGGAATCTACCAGGCCCTGGGCAACCTGGCCGAAGTCGTGCACCTCATCCAGAACGAGTACGTGGAGGAACTCAACGCGGATGTTCTCTCCATGTCCCTCGACGCGGGGATCGTCGAGTCCGTCGACCGCCTGGCCGCGGTGCTTCCTGCGGAGTTGACCGACCAATACCGTGCACTGCTGGACTCTCCGCCCGCTTTCGGCTTGGTGCTCGCCTCGCGTATCGGCACGGCCGCGGTTCGTCAGGCGATGGCCGGGTCTCCGGCGGCCCAGTCGGACCTCGAGTCCTGGGAAGTCATCGAACGGGTGGATGGCATCAACACGAGGGGGCGGCCTCTGTGGCAGCTTCGCCTGGAGTTGAGCGAAAAAGAGGCTGCGGGTAAAGCGGTTTCTCTGACCATTGTCGATCGGATGATGGACGAGCGTCGCGAGGTGGTCCTGGAGCCCACCGAGTGGTCTCCCGCCACCGCTACAATCGAGGAGGTCGATGGGGTCACCGTGCTGACGATCGACAGCCTCCCGCCAGGGGCCGCAGACGAGATCGCAAAGCTCGTGCCCGGCGACCTGCCGCTGGTCATCGACATCCGGAGTCTCGTTTGGGGTGGCGAGCTCGAAGCCATCGCAGTGGCCGACCTTTTCGTTAACGAGGGGCCACTGGGCGGCTGGACCGGTCGGCGAGCCGGTTCCCAAAGCTACGCGGCCACCGAGGGTGCGATCGTGAACGGTCCCCCGATGGTGCTGGTAGGAAACGACACCGAAGGTGTGGGTGAGATCATCGCGGTCGCTCTCCAACGATCGGGATCCCAGTTGATCGGGAACCGGACCATCGGTCATGCGCCGCACATGCGGTTTATCAACGATGGTGACATCAACCTCTGGCTGCCGGTGGGTAAGTGGATGCGCGCTGACGACACTGCCATCAATGGCAACGGCGTCGAGCCGAGCGAGGTGGTCGCGGAGTCGGACGGAGAGGCCGAAGAGGAGACCGATCCAGTGCTCGACCGTGCCCTCGAGTTGCTCCGCGAGCCGCTCGAACAGGCCGCCTGAATCGGACCTGAAAATGGCCCGAACAACCCGCAAGAGGAAGAAGAAGGGGGCGGCGCGGCGGGACTGGACCCTGCTCGCCGGCGTTGGAGCGATCCTTGTCGTTCTGGTGTGGCTGGCGTGGATGCTGATCGGGGGGCGGGGTCCGACCGAGAAGGACTTCGGGGTCCGGCTCTACGCACTGGCTGCCAGCAGGGGCGCCAGCCCGGACAATGTCTCCGCGGACGAACCGATTCGAAAGGTGGACGGCGTTTTTGTTCGGTCGTGGCAGATCGCGGTTCCAGACCGGCCTTCGCTCCAGGCTCTGATCGGTGATATCGCCGCCGAGTCTGATCGGTGGGACGGCACCATTCGGGAAGCGCCGGTGATTCGTGGCGATACCGCCAACATGCGTTTGGACCTGGGCGTCGAGGCATTCGACATCCTGCTTGTGGTTGCCGGACCGAGCCGCATGGTCGAACTCGCACCCACCCCGTCGCCAGCTCCTACCCAGCGGCCCACCGCGACCCCAAGGCCGGCAGTAGATCCCTCTGCCCGCGGTCGGCTCGCGATCCTGCTCGACGACGCCGGGCAGAACACCGACTTGCTCGCCAGAGCCACTCAGCTTCCTCCCGAGATCGGGGTGGCCGTGCTGCCCTTCCTTCCCCAATCCAGTCACGTCGCCGTTCAGATGCACCGCACCGGGCACGAGGTCTGGCTGCACCTGCCCATGGAACCCGAGGGCTACCCCGGGAACGATCCTGGCCCGGGGGCGATCTTCGTCGATATGTCCGATGGCACGATACGCACCACGGTCCACTCCGCGCTCAATAACGTGCCCCACGCGGTGGGCGTGAACAACCACATGGGGTCGCGGGCCACCGCCGATCTGCGAACCATGACCTGGGTGATGCAGGAGCTGGCCGGTCGCGGCATGGCGTTTATCGATTCCCGCACGACTCGCCACACCGTGGCCGAGGACGCCGCCCGTTCCCAGGGCGTGAAGGCCAACCGGCGCCACGTCTTCCTCGACAACGACCGCGACGCGACCTCGGTTCGTCGACAGCTCGAAGAAGCGGTCTATCGGAGCCGCGTCGAGGGGGAGATCATCGCCATCGGCCACCTGGCATCGGTGACCGTCGACGTTCTTTCTGCGGAGCTGCCCAAACTCTCCGCGCGCGGCGCCGATCTCGTGCGTCCGAGCGACCTTGTGCACTGATTGGCTGCAGGTTTATTCCGTTAGCCGTCAGCCGTTAGCCGTTCCCCCACCCCCCAGGATTGATTGGACACAGAAAACACAGAACAACACTGACTTTACCCTCCCGACCCAGCAAACCCATTGGGTCATCCCGAGCGAGGTCCGAAGGGGCCGAAATCTGCGCGATTCGAGGCCTTCCGACGTCACGACCGAATGAGCAAGCTTCAATCTTCAATCACCCCCATGCGAGGTACAATCCAGCTCTGGAGACGCCATGACCTCGAACCTGCAGCTCTACAACACCCTCACCCGAAAGCTCGAGCCCTTCGAAGCCCTCGAACCGGGCCACGCCCGGATCTACACCTGCGGCCCCACCGTGTACGACTACTCCCACATCGGGAACTTCCGCACCTTCCTCTTCGAGGACATCCTGCGCCGGACCCTGCGACTCTTCGGCCATCGGGTCACCCAGGTCATGAACCTCACCGACGTGGACGACAAGACGATCCGCGGCGCCAGCGAGGCCGGGGTATCCCTTCGAGAGTTCACCGACCACTACGCCGAAGCCTTCTTCGACGACCTGGACACCCTCGGCGCCGAGCGGGCCGAGCACTACCCCAGGGCCACCGACTGGGTGCCGCAAATGGTCGATTTGGTCAAGCGGCTCGAGGCGTCAGGCCACTGTTACCGTTCCGGCGATTCCATCTACTATCGGATCAGCAGTTTCCCATCCTACGGCAAACTCTCCGGTGTTCGTCCGGAGAAGAACATCGCCGGCGCCCGGGTCGACTCGGACGAGTACGACAAGGAAGATGCTCGGGATTTCGTGCTGTGGAAGGCCGCGAAGCCCGACGAGCCGTCGTGGGATACCGAGCTTGGAAACGGCCGGCCTGGTTGGTCCCTGGAGTGTTCTGCCATGGCCATGGGGCTGCTGGGCGAGAGCTTCGACATCCACTGCGGTGGCGTCGACAACATCTTTCCGCACCATGAAAACGAGATCGCCCAGTCTGAGGGAGCCACCGGGAAGCCCTTTGTTCGCTATTGGCTGCACGCCGAACACCTGGTGGTCGGGGGCGATAAGATGGCCAAGTCACTGGGTAACTTTTTCACTCTCAGGGACTTGCTGGACAAGGGGTATGACCCGAAAGTGATCCGCTACCTGCTGATCTCGGTGCCCTATCGCCAGAAGCTCAACTTCACCACCGATGGCCTGCACGCATCCGGCCAGGCCATCGAGCGAATCGGCAACACCCTGCGCAGGCTGGAACACACCCCGGCCGCCGATGACGACGGAGCACTGGGTTTGGCGGATATCGAGGAGTTTGGCGAGCGGTTCCGTGCCGCTTTGGGGGACGACCTGAACACGGCGAAGGCCTTGGCGGAAGTTCACACCCTGGTGAGGAGGGTCAACACGGCCCTCGATGAGGGAGGGGTTTCGCCTGCGGCTCGTGACGCCCTGGCGGTGGCCATGACCGAGGCCGACTCGGTGCTGGGTATATTTCCCGCACAGGCCGCGGCGGGCGATGCGGACTCGGAGATCCAGGCTCTGGTGGACCGGCGGACCGCCGCCCGGGCCGATCGCGATTTTGCCGAGGCGGATGCCCTCCGCGACCAGCTCGCCGAGATGGACGTGGTCATCGAGGACACGCCCCACGGCACCGTCTGGCACAAGAGATAGTGCAAAGTCGAAAGTCAAACTTCGAGCGCCATGAGTCGCTGTCTGTCGTGACCTGCGCAGTTCTCAAGATCTCGTGTATAAAGGTGACAGCCACAGGGTTGACAGACATCGTTTTTGGGGGGCTCGTATGACCTTCAGCAGGCTTGCTGGACCGGTGTTTGCGGCGCTTGCGCTCGGCTTCCCGGGATCTTCAGGATCTGTGCACCCGCTCGCGAACGAGCCAGGACCAATGGTCCCCGGGGCTGCACCGCCCGCGGTTTCGGCGGACGATCCGGAGATTCTCCGGCTGGTCGGACAGATCGGCGGCGCGATTCAGGGGGTGGCGGTTCAGGGTTCCATCGCCTACGTCACGGCTGGGCCTCGGCTGATGGTGATGCAGGTCTCGGATTCGGGATCGCTGACCGAGATCGGTGGCACACCGGCGCTCCCTCAGTTTCTGCGAGACGTGGTGGTCAGCGGAGCATTCGCCTACGCGGCGGCCGGCGAAGCCGGCATTTTTGTGGTCAACGTCTCTGACCCAAGCAGCCCGACCGTTGTTGGGAGCTGGGACTCACCGGGCTTCGCCGAGGCGGTCGAAATCGTGGGGACGACGCTGTACCTCGCGGACGGACCGTACGGTTTGCGGACTGTCGATGTGAGCGATCCCGCGCGTCCGGTGGAGATCGGTTGGGCATTTCCGTTGCACTACGCCATGGATGTGGCCGTCTCCGGCAGCGTCGCAGCGATCGCGTCGGTGACGGCCGGCCTGTTCATCGCTGACATTTCGAACCCTTCCGATCCTGTTGAGCAGGGTTCCCTGATGACCAACGGCTGCGCCTTCGGCGTCGACATCGATGGACAGACGGTCTACCTCGCCGATGGGTGGGGCGGCCTGGTGTCGGTCGATATTTCTCCAGTCGGCATTCCGACTGTGTTGGCCTCTTACGAGACGCCCGGTTGGGCGATGGACATTGCCGTGGAGGATGGTATCGCGTTTGTCGCTGACGGCTTCAAAGGAATGCGGATCGTAGACGTCTCGACTCCGACCTTCCCCGAAGAGGTTGAGTGCGTTTGAATTTCATCGGAAATGCGGCCAAGGTGTCGGTTTCGGGGAGCAGCGCATATCTCGTGGACAGGCCATCGAAGCTGAAAGTCGTTGATGTTGGAGACCCTTTCAACCCTGAACAGATCAGTACCTTCGCACTCCCCGGCCACGTCGAAGGTGTCGTGGTGTCGGGCGATTACGCCTTTCTTGCCTCTGGCGCGAGTGGAATGCACGTCGTTGACGTCTCCGATCCGTCAGCGCCCATGCAGGTTGCGCAAGTTGAGACCCAAGGTTATGCCGGAGCAATTGCGATGGATGGGAACCACGTGTGTGTCACCACAAACCATGGTCCGGAGGGCATGGAAGTCTTTGACGTAACGGATCCAACGGTGCCGGTCAGCGTCGGGTTTGTCCGGCAGCGTCACGGTCCTTACCGCGATGTCGAAATCTCATCGGGAATCGCATTCATACCCGACGAAAGGGGCCTTTCAGCGCTGGACATTTCCGATCCAGCTCATCCCTTCGAAAGCGGCTGGCTTGATTTGGAGGGTTTTGAAGTGCGTTGGGCAACGGCGGGTGTGGATGTGCAGGGGACTTTGGCGGCGGTCGCCCAGGCCGGAGATGGGACAGTTTTTGTGGATGTCTCTGATCCGAGCGCCATGTTGATTCTCAGCAGGTTCGAGAGCACCTTTGTCTGGGACGCAGAACTGCAGGGGAGCCGGGCCTATATCGCGGATGTCGGATTCCGCGTGCTGGATATTTCTGACCCGGAGAACCCCGTCGAAGTCGGTTTCGTGTCCTCGGACGGTGTTGAAGGGAGGGGGGTCGCACTGGATGCGACGGTGGCCTACGTGAGCTACGGAAAGGTCGGGATTCTGGCATACGACGTCTCCGATCCCTCTGATCCGATGGTGGTTGCAAAATACGACTCCCTTGGTTTTTCAAACAAGGCAGTTGTCCAAGACGGACTGCTCTATTTGGCGGACCAGGAGGGAGGGCTGGCTGTCCTGGAAACCCTCTCGTCGAAGAAAGTCGAAGTGCTCGCTCCAGGAACCCGAATCCGATCCAAACGGCAGGCTATCCGTCAAGGCAGCGATGCCTGGGTCCAAACGGGATCCGAAGGAGGCCGACTCGAGTACGAGAAGTCGTCGAAATATTCTATTTCACGAATTGAAAGACGGCAGCCCAGCTCCCCAGGATTAGGGCTTCGATCGTTTGGGGCCCAGAAAATCCAAACGCGTTCCCCACGTCCCGGCAGCGGGCAGGGGCGCGGAGGTACAGCCCAGCTGGCACCAGCTGCCACGCATGGCTTTCATAAACAGGCGAATACCTGCCAGGTCACCACCACTGCGGATGCCGGATCCGGAAGCTTCAGATGGTGTCTGGAACAAGCCCAGAGTGGGGACACCATCGTCTTCGATCCGGCCGTTTTCCCTCCAGATAATCCCGCGACGATTCAGGTGACCGGCTTCTTGCCACCAATCAGCCAGGGAGGACTCACGATCGACGGCAGTGAGTCGGGTGTGATTCTAGATGGTGACAACCAGCCGATTTTTGGGCTCTTCATCGAATCGGATGCAAATGCCGTTCGGGGACTTCAGATATACCGCTTCGGTGGCGCCGGGATTTGGATGTCGGGGCACAACAACGAGATTGGAGGGGACCGCTCGATCGGGGGCGGACCAGTGGGTCAGGGCAACGTGTGCAGCGGTAATAACTTCGGTATATCGGTCTGGGAGGGGGGGCACAATATCATCACCGGCAACCTGATTGGAACGGATGTCACCGGGATGCATGCGATGGGTAATGAAGGGTATGGACTATACGTCCGCGGCCACGACAATCGGATCGGCGGTTATGGACCCGGGACCCGAAACGTTATCAGCGGAAATGGGGCAGGAGGTATTACTCTCCACTTAAATGGGTCTGTGGGGAATTGGGTCATCGGCAACTATGTGGGTACCGATATCGACGGCATGATGGCTCTGGGAAACGGTATGCAGGGAATCACCGCGGAACAGGGTGCGGCGGGCAATCTGAACGATGGAAACGTCTGCAGCGGCAACGAGATGCAGGGGATTCTCATAGCAGACGCTGGCAGCTCCTACAACTCCGGTTGTTGGCAACATCGTGGGGCTTGATGCCAGCGGCACCGAGGCTCTCGGGAATGGGTTGGACGGGATATATGTCGGCCTGACGTCGGCCTGGTTCAATCGAGTAGGTGGAACTTCGCCTGGGGACAGGAACATCGTCAGTGGAAATCAGGGTGGCGGCATCAGCGTCAATGGAGCCGACCAATTCGTTGCCTGGTAACTACGTTGGCACCGATATCACGGGAACCGACGCCATTCCCAATCACCAAGGAATATTGCTCGGATATGCCGAGCACAGTTTTGTCGGGGGCACGAGAATCGAAGAGCGGAATGTGATCAGCGGAAATGCGGGCTGGGGAGTGGTGGTTGGTGAGTCATTCCACAATATGGTCGCGGGAAATTTCATTGGCGTGGATCCCGGCGGAACCACACCTCTACCCAACACGGAAGGGTTGGGACTCCCATGGCGGTAGCCAGAACAACACCGTCCAGGGCAATGTCGTCTCCGGCAACCGGAGCGGAGTGCTGATCCAAGGCGGCGCAAAGCGAAACCAGCTGCGTGCCAACAGGGTGGGTGTGGCTGGGGAGGGCTCGGCACCTATTCCGAACGAATGGCAGGGAGTTCGGATAGAATCCGCTTCGAATCAAATAGGTGGACTCTATCCTGGGGATGGCAACGTTGTCGCCCACAATGAAGGCGGCGGTGTGCAGGTCTGGACCCACCCTGGAAACTCCATCCTCGGGAGACTCCATCTACGACAACAACGGCTGGGGCATCCAGCTGGAGGACGGCGGCAACAGCTCACTGGCTGCCCCCGAAATCACTCAAGCCCTGACATTCTCGGTCCTCGGAACGACCTGCTCCGGATGTCGAGTCGACGTTTTCTCGGACGAGCACGACCAGGGCCGATTCTTTGAGGGAGGCACCGTTGCCGACGCCGCGGGATCGTTCGAGTTCTCTTTCACGACGCGGCTTCACGGGCCGTTCGTCACGTGCACCGCGACGGACCAGGACGGCAACACCTCGGAGTTCTCCGACCCGGCGCCCCTCACGCTCGTTCGAAGGGCGGGGTCCCGCGTCGCACCGTAGGCCTCACCTCGGCGTCAGCAGAACGGTCGGGGTTGAATTGCGCACGCTCACTCAACCTCTCGTTTTAAAATCCGAAATCGATCGACCCCCACCTCACGGAATTCCGGATGAGCCAAGGGTTTAAAGGTCCAACCTGCCCAGGGGAGAAGGGTGAGAAGGTGAGGAGGTGAGAAGGGGAGAGGGGAGGAGACCCCCTCCCACCCGCGTCCGAGTCCGCGTCCGCGCCCGACCGAGTTCTCCGTCAATACCCCCCACCCACCCGGGATCCTATTGGACGCAGATGAACGCAGACGACGCAGATCCCCCTCCCGTCCGGTTGGCAGTTAGCCGTTTGCAGATCTCTCACACACCCAAGCACCACCGCCGCGTGTCATTTCGAGTGAGGCCCCGATAGGGCCGACGAGAAATCTGGTCAATCTCGAGGGTCGACCGACGCGCAGGGGACCGAATTGTGTTGATGAGGAGGTTCACTTCTTCTCAATACTCGTGTCTCAGATCTCACGCCCCACTTGTGTCGGGAGAATGGGAGGGTTGCCGTGAGATATGAGGCGCGAGTATTGAGTGATCATTTCAACGGTCTGAACCCCGAACCGTTACTCGAGGAGGTTTTCCCGTATGTAGGTGAACTTGCCCTTGTTGACGAGGCCGAAGCCCTCCTCGAACTCGTTGATCAGGCGGGAGACGGTCTCCCGACTGGTGCCGATGGAGTGGGCGATGTCCGAGTGGGTGGGTCGCCGAACGACGATCCAGCCCTTGCCCATCTTCTGACCGTGGTCGCGAGCAAGATCCAGACAGGTAGCGGGCGAGTCGTCCAGCCACGTCCATGTAGGCCAGAGACTCCATTTTGGAGTTCGCCCGGCGGAGCCTTCGCGACAGAATCGCCAGCAGACTCCGCGAAACACCTGGGGAGTTGTCCATCAGGCTCTGGAAATCGTCACGCTTGATGACCGCCAGCTCCACGGTGGTCAGGGTGATCACCGATGCCGATCTGGGCGCCTCCTCGAGCAGGGCCATCTCGCCAAAAACCTGGCCGGCGCCGAGTACGGTCAGGATGAACTCCTTGCCGTCAGTTGAAGTTGTGACGATTTTGACCTTGCCGGAAGAGACCACATAGACGGCGTCCGCCAGGTCTCCCCCGTGGAACACGACGGTATCCTTCGGCACCGACCGCGTCGAGGTCACACTGGCGACAGTGGCCAGTCCATCGTCGTCGAGCTCCGAAAAAAGCTCGACCTTGGCGAGCAGCTCCTTCAGATCAGTGCTCATCGGCTCTCCCCATGGGTCATCTGCAAGATCACGTCGGCCAGAGCCCTTCCGCTGATTGGTGCCTCCAGGCGGGCGCAGGGGTCTCCCGCTTCGGATGTGTTCGTGCACCATTGCGGCGGCTCGATATGGAGCAGTCGGCACAATCCGTCGACGGCTCCGCGAGCTTCCGCCGGCTCCGCCGGGCGATCTGGAACGAATTGGTGTTGAATTTCGTCGACGTCGAGCAAGCCCAGCCGGACCGCGGTCACCACCTCCCGCTGGGAGGGAAGGTCCACGATGTCCGACAGTACCGGAACCTGCCCGCCGCCGATGGCGTTGGCTTCGGGAACCAGCCCAACCAGCACAACCGCCAGCTCGGCGCGGCTCAGTTCCTTGGAGGCGAGCGCCTCCTGGATGTATGCGGGGAGGTTCTGGCGGCGCCATTCGAGCTTGACCCGTCGCAGCGCCTCGTCTCGGCCGGGGGTTCCCGCCGGGACCGCGGTGTAGTGCTGCATGGCCTCGAATAGCTGGCCGTTCTCCTCGGCGATTTGGGCGATCAGCATCCGAACCTCGGGTTCGTTGGCGATTGGCTGGAGAACGTCCACGACCTCTTGAATCCGTCCCATATCTCGGAGCAACTCCGCCTTGGCCATCAGAGCTCTGCCGTTGCCAGGTTGCAGGACCAAGGCGGCGTCGATCAGCTCGAGAGCTGCCTCGGTATCACCCGCCTCGGTGCGATCCATGGCGTCGGCAATTCGTGAATCCACCCAACGGCTCTCCAACGTCTTGACCCGCTGTCCCCAGGGCGAATCGGGCCACAGCTCGGCCACTCTTCTCGCCGCCGCGAGCGTCGCAGCCTCGGAACCTGTGGGTTCGAGAGTGGAGGCAAGGGTGGCCCAGGCGGCTGCGTAACCAGGATTGGCCTCGCACAGTGCGGCCAGGCCGTCCACCGGAGGTTCACCACCCCTCACCAGCTCGATCTGCAGCGAAAGCAATCGCCCGGCGGTTGTGTCGGATACCTTCCGTGCTGCCTTGGCCGCATCAGCCGTCCGTCCTGCCTCGAGCCTGCCCCACGCTTTGACGATCCGCTTCTGCTGAGATCGTGAGAGGGAGGGGGTGCCGGGACCATCGAGAGGGCTGGGGAACGGCAGCTGCGCCGCTTGGCCGACGGACATGACCAACATTGCAAGAGTCACCGCGAGGCACAGGGTTTCTGGCGACCGCACGGCGCGTCGGCGAGAGGGTCGGGCTGGAAGCCCACCGAATCGAACCTCGGTTTGAATTTCCGGGCTAGCGCGCATATCTCACCGGGTTTCGTCGCGAGGCCGCAGAGATGTATGTCGGCGCGGTCATCTGAGCGCTGAGGCACCGGAGGCGTACTCACGGTACGTTGAGGACGCCGAATTGCGCAGAGGGCCGCGATGGCGTGCAGGTCTGCGGCCGCAGCAGACACCCGGTGAGATATGCGGGCTAGGTCCGAGGCTCATCGGTGCCGCCGAACCCGCCCGTCGGCGCGATGCTGGCAATGGCGTGCTTGTAGACGAGTTGTTCCTGTCCGTGGTTTTCGAGGATGATCGAATAGCGATCGAACCGCCTCAAGATTCCGGTCAGGCGTTTGCCGCTCACCAGATAGACGTGGACTGTCCGCGCTTCCTTGCGGAGCTGATAGAAGAAAGGATCCTGGATATTGATGGTGCTGCCGGCCGGCCTGTTCATTGATTGCCACCTTCCGTCAAATGCCGGGTCCAACTC
The DNA here is from genome assembly GCA_963801995.1 of uncultured Holophagae bacterium. Taxonomy (GTDB): domain Bacteria; phylum Acidobacteriota; class Thermoanaerobaculia; order Thermoanaerobaculales; family Sulfomarinibacteraceae; genus FEB-10. Next base: position 261,786 of record CAWDGW010000004.1, read on the forward strand.
GCGATGACCGCCTCGGTCCCTCCGTGTTCCGCTGGAGGCACCCAGTGGAGCGATCCCTCGCGGACCGCCCGGAGCCAGGTGAGCTGTCGCTTGGCGAAGTTCCTGCTGGCTTGCTTTGTCTGTTCGATCGCTGTTCGGCGGTCCCACTGTCCATCGATCGAGGCGACGATTTGCCGATAGCCGATCGCCTTCAAAGCGTGGGCATTCCGTGGTGTTCCCGCAGCGAGAATTCGGTTGACCTCCTCCTCCAAACCCGATGAAAACATGATATCTACGCGCTTTTCGATTTTAGCATAGAGCACTTCGCGAGAACGCTCTGGGGCCAGCATTAAAGGCCGGAATCGGGGCTTGTCCCGGTGGCGATCCCAGTGCTCGGAAATCGGTGTCCCGGTCAGCCGGTGGACCTCGAGTGCGCGCAAAATCCGCTGCCGATCATTGGCGGCGATCTTGGCCGAGGCGGCCGGATCCACGGCTTCCAATTCGGCCACGACCGACTCGGGGTCGTCGTCCCATGCGCGTTCGAGTGCTTCCCTGACGGCCGGGTCGTGGGGCGGGGACGGGAACAGGCCGAGCAGCAGGGCCCGGACATAGAAGTGGGTCCCGCCGGCAACGATCGGCACAGCGCCCCGTTGGCGAATGTCGGCGATGGCAGCGGTGGCACCCGCCACGAAGTCGCCCGCAGAGAATCGATCCCGGGGATCGGCCACGTCCACGAGGTGGTGGCGTATTCGCCGGCGGATTTCCAGATCGGGCTTGTCGGTTCCGATGTCCATTCCCCGATAGACCGCGAAGGCATCGGCCGAGATGATCTCCCCCGAGATGACCTTCGCCACCTCGAACGCCAGTCGGCTCTTCCCTGACGCCGTCGGGCCCACCACAACGAGCAGAGGCGGCGGGCGGTGCGTGGAACTCATCGGTTTCAGCTTACCCGGATCTCAAGTGATTGCGAATTCCGAATTACGAATTATCGGCCTCCGGGTGAGGTCCAGAATTCGGGAAACGCAATCGGCCGGAGACGGTTTTCCGAATTCCGAATTCCGAATTCCGAATTCACTGGTTACACTCAGTCAGTGACGGACACAAACCCCGAGATCGATTACTACCGCGCGGTCGAGGACCTCTTCGCCGCTCTGCGTGGCGTGCACCACGTGCTGTCGCCCAAGGACTTCCAGTTGCTCCGGTCGTGGTGGCGCGAGCAGGTGCCCATGACGGCGGTCACCGCCGGCGTCACCGAGGTGTTCGCCAAACGGCGCGACCGGGGCGAGGACGATCCGGTGACCAGCCTCTCCTACTGCCGCCACGCCGTTGCCAGGCACGCCAAGCGGCTCGCCGAAATGAGCGTGGGAGCAGAAGGCACACCTGTCCAGGAACCGCCGCCCGTCGCAGAGGCAATCGAAGGGATGGCGGCCCGGCTGCGCGAGGTTGCCGCGAAAACGCGGAGCGATTTTCCGGCTGTGGCCGATGTGTGCGACGCCATGGCGGGGCAGGTGGAGAGCAGCGCCGACATGCCGCTGGCCATGCTCGAGGAGCACCTCTTCGCTCTCGAGACCCTGCTTCTGGCCGGGTGTTGGAGAGCCCTCCCGGGCCCCGACCGTGACGAGATCGACCGCGACAGTGCAGCGGGAGCGGATGCCTCGGGCGCCTCGGGCAAAGCCCTGGAACGCACCCGGATCGCTCTGAGAGACCGCGGGTTGCGCCGTCGGCTGGGCCTGCCGCGTTTGGCACTCCCATGAGGATTTTCCCCAACCAACCCCCCACCCATCCCGAATTGCGCATTTCGGATGGCCACAGTTCGAGCTGGGCACCGAGGATCTCGGACGACCAGAATTCGCAATTCGCAATTCGCAATGAATAATCAGCGCCGACCCCCCACCCTCAACGACGGAAGCACCGATGTCGTGCTGGAGACGCAGAAGCTCGTGGGCGGAGGCCGCGCCCTGGCCCACCTGGATGGCGAGACGTGGCTCGTGGCCGGTGCCCTCCCCGGCGAAAGGGTTCGGGTCGAGCTCGAGGGTCGGCGGGCCGGAATCGTCACCGGAAAGGCGGTCGAGGTGCTCGACAGCCCGAGTCCGGGCCGCCATTCGTTGCCGTGTCCCCATGCGTCGGATTGTGGCGGATGCGACTGGCCCCACGTCGACCCGGACCAGGAGGCGGGATTCAAGGTCGATTCGGCTGCCGAGGCGGCCCGCAACTGGCCCGAGCTCGCCGAGCGGCTCGCCACCGCGCCCATTCGCCCGTCACCTCCGGCCTACCGATTGCGGGCGCGCCTGCACTGGGCCCCTTCGACGAGCACCCTGGGTTTCTACTTTCCCCGCAGCCACCGAGTGGCTGCGATTCCGGATTGTCGAGTGGTGTCGGCCCGCCTCGGCCGCACCCTGGAACGGCTCACCCACCTTCTCCGAGAGAATTGCCCCGAACCGGTGGATGTGGAGTGGTTGGAGGATCTCGAAGGCGAGCATGTCGTCGCAGCCTTGCGCCCGGGCCGATCGGGACCTGTCGACATCGATCCCGGGTGGCTACCCACCGAGCAGAGCGTTGGCGGCGCGGTGGACGGATTCCACCTGCTCGACCGGCGCGGTCATCGAGTCCAGGGATGGGGTCACGAGTCGGTGACCATGAACCTGCCGGTTGTCATTTCCGTGCCGATCGGTTCCTTCTTTCAAGGGAACCGCCACCTCGCCGGGTGGTTGTTCGACCGGGTGGTTGATGTGATCGGTTCGAAAGCTGTTGCGACCTGGGACCTCCACGCCGGAGTGGGGTACCTGGCGGCCGCGGCCCACCACGCCGCGCCGCGGGAGCTCCACCTCGTGGAGCCCTTCCGTCCCGCTGCCCTCGCCGCTCAGCGCAACCTGAGCTCCGCGACGGTGGCGGTCGGCCGCACGGCCGAGGCGTATTTGGGCCGGGCCGGCGATCTGCCGCAGCAGGCCCTGGCGCTCACCGATCCGCCGCGGACGGGCATGACCCCCGAGCTTCGAAAACGACTCGCTGACTGGCATCCGGAGCGCATTGTGATGCTGGCCTGTGACCCGGCGACCTGGAGCCGCGACACCCGCTTCCTGACCGAACGCGGGTACCGGCTTTCCCACCTCGAGTTGGTGGATCTCTTCCCCTCGACCCACCACGTGGAGATCCTGGCGGTGTTGGAGAACGGTTGACCCCGGCCGGCGCGGAGCGCCGGGCCCTGCGACCGCTGTGGATGCTCACCACCGGAGCTGTGATTGGAGCGGCCGCCTCGTCCGCATCGTCGGTGAACCTCGGGCCATCTTTGGGCCTCGTCGTATTGGGAGTCGGCTGCCTGTGCGGGGTCAGTGCCCTCGCCCTCCGGCGTGTGTGGATCCTGTGGCTGGTAGCGGGCCTGGCTCTGTGCTTTGGACGGGGATTGCAGTACTCCGTCCATACTCTCGAGCTGCGGCAGCTGATGGCCGACAGTGGCCAGGCAGCTATTCGCATCGAGGGTCGGCTCGATTCGGGCTGGGAGCCCACGCGGTGGGGGTGGCGAGCCGCCATTCGACTGCGCAGTTCTTGGCGCGGCCAGCGTGAGCTGGATCTGGTGAGCAGGTGGCGCCTGGAGGTTCGGGGGGCGGCCTCTCCTGCGGACCTGCCGGACCCGGGAACCACGGTGGCGTGCCTGGCCACCGTCCGCGGCGACCAGGGCCACCCCTTCCTTGCGGTGGCGTCGCCCGTCTTGTTGGAGGTGGTGTCGCCGCCGGCCGGGGTCGCCAAGCTCAGGGATCGCCTGGCCCGGTCACTGTTGAGAGCCGCGGGAACCGACCACCGGCGCATCCGGTCGGCGGAGCTGGCCGCCGCCCTTGCTTTGGGTCGCCGCGACCTGCTGACCGTGGAGCGCCGCGAGGGTTGGAGGCGTTCGGGAATGGCTCACCTGCTGGCGGTGAGCGGCCTCCACGTGGGCACCGTGGCGGCCACCCTGTGGCTGGTGCTGGCGGCTGCCAACCTCCACCCCAGGAGGTTGCGTTGGGTTCTGATGGCGGTCCTTCCCGCCTATGCCGTTCTCGCCGGGGCTTCGCCCTCGGCGGTGCGTGCCGCCCTCATGGGGGTCGTCTACCTGGGAGGACGGCAACTCGGAAGGGCGGTGATTCCCATGGCCTCGGTGTTGCTCGTGACGGCCGGGCTGCTGCTCTCGATTCCGCCACTGGTGGCCGACGCGGGCTTCCAGCTGACGGTGCTGGTGACGGCGGCCCTGGTTCGCTGGGTGCCATCGGTTTCCCATGGACTGCCGGGACCGCGGTGGGTCACCGGGATTTTCGCGGTGCCGCTGGTGGCCCAGCTCGCCGCCGCACCGATCGTCGCCCACCACTTCCGTTCGTCTGTTCCGGGGGCGGTTCTCGCCAACCTTCTGGTGCCAGCGTTGATGGCTCCGGCGTTGGCCGTGGCGTTGCTGGCCGCCGTGGTTTCACCGCTATGGCCATGGGCAACTGCGATCCTCCTCGACGCCGTGGGGTTCCTCGAAGCCCTGCTCTGGGCCAGCGGCCAGCCGGGGCGGGCGGTGGAACTCGTGGTACCTGTCACCCCGGCTGCGGTGACAGCCGCCCTGATCGTTGCCGGCTGGTTGGCCCTGCAGTCGGGCCGGCGCGCAAAAGCGGCCGCCGCGGCGTGGGTCGCCGTGCTGATCGGCACGGGGCTGTGGTGGGCCGTTCGGCCTGGAGTGGGCGGGACCAGGGTGCACCTGCTGGAGGTCGGCGACGGCTTGGCAGCGACAGTGTCGTCTCCCGAAGGTACGGTGTTGATGGATGCCGGACGGTGGCGGCGCCAGGCGGCCGAGTTATTGGCAGATGGAAATTTTCGGCGGCTGGCGGCGTTGGCGGTCTCGCACGCGGACGAGGACCATTTCGGCGGTGTGGAAGCGGTGCTTCGGACCACGCCGGTGGATCTCTTGATGATTCCTCGGTGGATGCTTGCCGATCCGGTGACCGTTCCCCTGCTCCGCGCGGCCAGGCGGCGCTCGGTGGCTGTGATGCCGGTGACCAGGGGGCAGGCTGTGCGGGTTGGTGGCATGACCCTCGAGGTCCTGTGGCCTCCCGTGGCCGATCTGCCGGCCGACGACAACGAACGCGCCCTGGTCATCAGGGCGCGGATCGGCGGCCGGTCGGTCCTGATGACCTCCGACATCGAGCGGGCCACCGAGGATCGCCTCGCGGGATCGGGTTCGTTGGCCAGCGAGGTCTTGGTCGTTCCCCACCACGGCAGCCGCAACTCCACAACCGCGGCTTTCCTCGACAGCGTCGGCCCAAGAGTCGCCCTGATCCCGGCCGGTCCGCTCAACCGCTACAACCACCCCCACCGAGAGCTCCTGGAGCGGCTGGAGGCCCGGCACATCCCGTTCCGGTACCCGAAGCGGGACGGGGCCTGCGGCGCTCGAGTCGTCGGAGACGAGTGGGTGCTCTTTCCGTAGGAATCGAAGATCGAAAATCGAGAATCGAAAATCTCCGCCCACCCACCCAGGTGAGAAGGTGAGGAGGTGAGAAGGTGAGAAGTGGAGAAGGGGAGAAGGGGAGAAGGGGACGAGGGGAGGAGACTCCCACCCACCCGTGTCTGCGTCCGAGTCCGCGCCCGTGTCCGACAGGGTCCACAGCCCAGAGCCCCCTCCACCCCGACACCACCACCGTGTGTCATCCCGAGTCCTCCAGGGCCCGTTGCGGGCCGACAGAACGAGGAAATAACTTGGGAAATAGCGACTCTTTCGCGATTCTGGAAAATCCCGACATGTTATTGTAAACACGCCACTTACGCTCCGAGTAGTTTTTGAGTTATTTGGAAGCGAGGCGCCTTGCCAAGGTGCCTTCTCTCTCCAGTGTCATCCCGAGCGAGGCGGCCGCAGGCCGCCGACGAGGGATCTGGTCAATCTCGAGGTTCGCCCGACTCTCAAGCGATCGAATTGTGTTGTTCTCCTGCCAAATATTGACACTTTCTTTTTGTTCCTTCCTTTTGCATGGTGGAGGCGAACGTCATGCGAAAGTTCTTTGTCTACATCATGGCAAGTCGGACCGGTGTGCTCTATACGGGGGTCACCAACAACGTTTTTCGGAGGGCCGGGCAGCACAAGGAGTCCGCGTCTGAGGGGTTTGCCAAGCGCTACCGAGTGAACAAGCTTGTCTTCTACGAGGAGTACAACAACCCATGGGAGGCGATCGGTCGGGAGAAACAGATCAAGGCGTTTCGCAGGCAAAAGAAGGTGGCGCTGATCGAATCGCTAAACCCTGCATGGCTGGATCTGGCACGTGATCATTGGATCGGGATGGAGTGATTCTGGTGCTGACCCAGATCCCTCGTCGCCACCCTTTGGGCGGCTCGCTCGGGATGACACGGGAGGGGAGGGGCAGCTCGGCTGGATCGCTCGACCGGAGTGCCAACACGGGCATATCGCTGGCGCCGGCCCGGTCCGGTCCCGCGTCCGAGTCCGCGCCCGACCGAGTTCTCCGTCAATCCCAGTCCACCCACCCAGGTGAGAAGGTGAGGAGGTGGGAAGGTGAGAAGGGGAGAAGGGGACGAGGGGAGGAGACTCCCACCCACCCGGACTGTGCGGCATGCGGCCTGCGGCTTGCGGTTCTCCTTCCCCCCGACACCACCACCGTGTGTCATCCCGAGTCCTCCAGGGCCCGTTGCGGGCCGACAAAACGAGGAAATAACTCAGGAAATAGCGACTCGTTCGCGATTCTGGAAAATCCCGACATGTTATTGTAAACAAGCCACTTACGCTCCGAGTAGTTTTTGAGTTATTTGGAAGCGAGGTCCCGACGTGTCCCGGCGAAGCCCGGAGGGCGAAGCCGGAAGGGGCCGACGAGGGATCTGGTCAACCTCGAGGATCGCCTGACGCGCAGGGGACCGAGATGTATTGAGCGATCATCTCTACGGTCTGAACACCGCGGCGGAACGGGATAGAATGTAAAGGCGAATGACCGTTTTGCCTGGGCTCAGCCGTGTGTTGGTCGTGCTCACCGTTGTCGGTGCGCTCGGCGTCGCCCCGCCCGCCGCCGCAGGACCCTGGACTTCCCTGCCTGAAGCGGTGGCCGCACTCGAGCGCAATCCCGCCGACCCCCGGGCCCAAAGCGTGCTGAGTGCGGCCGAAGAGTCCCTTCTCGCCGAGGCAACCGCAGGCCGGCTGGCCGCAACTGCCACCCTCATGGAGGCCTACGACACCCTGGTGTCGCCGCTGGATGACGCCGATGCCAGAACCGGCGCGCTTCGGACACGGGTATCCGCCGTACTTGTGGCACTGGGTGACTCGCTCATCGAGACGGATCCCCAGAGGGCCGGCGCCGCCTGGTCGGCGGCCGCCGACTTCGAGGCGTCATCCACGGTGCTGGTGCGGCTCGCCGACCTCCTGCTGCCCCCTCTGGACCCTGAGCCCGGAGAGGCCTGGCGTTCGAGGATCGACAATGCCGAGCTGGTCTTCGTGCCCGGGTCAAAATTCGAGTTGGGGTGCGTCCCCGCTGATCGGGACTGTCGCCCCGATGAGGATGGGGCGATCGTCAGTGTTCACGACCTGTGGGTCGAGCGAACCGAGGTCACCAAAGACCGCTACCGCCGCTGCGTCGAAGCCGGAGCCTGCTCGCCCCCCTTGGAGTCACCCTCGTGGAATGACCCCCAACGAGGCGAGGAGCCGGTCACTCATGTCACCTGGCGCCAGGCGCGGAATTACGCCAACTGGGTCGGCCGCCGGCTGCCCTCTGAGGCGATGTGGCAGCGTGCGGCTCAGAACGAAGAGCTCGGCGGTCGCTTCCCGTGGGGACGCGGGCGCGGCCGCGGCACCGCGAATGTCCACGAAACCTCTCCGGGGGACGCCTTCGAACAGGTGGCCCCGGTGGCCTCCTTCCCGCCCACGGGTTTCGGCCTCTACGACATGGGCGGCAATGTGTGGGAGTGGTGTGCGGACCGTTACCACCGGGGACTGAACGGTGCGCCCCGCGACGGGATGCCGTGGGTACGCGGCGGTTGGGGGCGGGTCCAGCGTGGCGGTTCCTGGCGGCGTACGATCGATCTCGCGCGCACAGCCAGCCGCACCTGGCACGAGGAGGACTACTTCGCAGACGACGTGGGATTTCGTTGTGTTGCGGATACCCGCGATCGCACCACGCCGCAGCAGCTGGTGCAGCTCGCCCGGCAGGTGTTTTTTCCGACCGTCGAGACCGCAACCGGGCTTGCCGACTCTGACCTGTCTCCCTCGGATCGTGATTACATCGAGCTGCGGGCGTTGACCTGGCTGGTGCTCGAGGGGCGGGGAGCGGAAGCCCTCCCGCTGGCGGTCAACCTCCTCAAACGGGACGAATCGAACCGTATGGCCCTGGATTTGCTCGAACAGATCGAACGAGAAATGGAAGTGGGTATCAGACGCGGTGACGTGACCAGCGTCAGCGCTGCCATCACCGGCTACCGATCTGCGGTGGCGGGCGATCGCAGTCTGACCGGTCGGCTGGCACGGCACGAGCGGGCTCTGGCCAACCAGGTCAGGACCTCTTTGGAGTCCTTCGCCGGCAGGGGTGAGTACCAGCTGGCTGGAGTCACCCTCGAGTTCGCCCTGACGCTGGCCCCACAGGATCCGTCATTGCGAGACTCTGCCGCCCTCGCCGAGCCACCTCCGGGCAGCCGTCGCATTTCGGCCCGCGATGGCAAGCTCATGGTCTGGGTGCCCGGGGGAACCTACCGGTTGGGCGCTTCGCCCGACGACGGAGCCGCCGATTACGACGAGCATCCGGCCCACGGCGTGACAGTGGACGGCTTCTGGTTGGATGCCCACGAGGTCACCAATGCCGAGTACCGGCGGTGCGTGGATGCGGGCGCCTGCACTCGGCCGCGACGCAGCGTCGCCTTCGACGATCCGGCCATGGACGACCATCCCGTGGTCTGGGTGACCTGGTTCCAGGCTTTGAGCTTCGCCACGTGGACCGGCAAGCGCCTGCCCACCGAAGCCGAGTGGGAGTGGGCGGCCCGTGGCGGCGCGTCGACCCGCTACCCGTGGGGTCCGCAGTTCCAGCAGATGAGGGCCAACGGCATGGAGGGACTGTCGGATGATCCCCACGCGGCAACGGCGGCGGTAGGGAGCTACGAGCCCTCCCAGTGGGGCCTCTTCGACATGCTTGGCAATGCTTCGGAGTGGGTCGCCGACGTCTACCACCGCACTTTTTGGGGTGCGCCGAACGATGATCGCGCATGGGACCAGCTGACCGGAGAATGGGTCGACCGCAAACGGGTGATTCGCGGCGGCTCCTACCTCGACGGGCCCAACAAGCTCAGAGTCTCGAGCCGCGAGCAGAACGCACCCCACGAGGCCTCACGGGACATCGGCTTCCGCTGCGCCGTGGACTACTGACCCACTCCCAAATTCGAAATTCGAAATTCGAAAAACCTCATTCGATCGAGTCCGCCACGTACCTCACACCGGTGATCCGAGCGAGGCTTCGGAGGACCTCTCACCGACCTCCCTTTTGTGTCATTCCGAGCGAGGCATCGGAGGACCTCTCACCGACCTCCCTTTTGTGTCATTCCGAGCGAGGCATCGGAGGACCTCTCACCGACCTCCCTTTTGTGTCATTCCGAGCGAGGCTTCGGAGGACCTCTCACCGACCTCCCTTTTGTGTCACTCCGGACGAGGCTTCGGAGGACCTCTCACCGACCTCCCATTTGTGTCACTCCGGACGAGGCTTCGGAGGACCTCTCACCGACCTCCCTTTTGTGTCATTCCGAGCGAGGCGCCCGAAGGGCGCCGACGAGGAATCTGGGTCAGCGGTTGATACGCTGTCCGATGAGTGAGCCCGGAGGAGAACGACCATGAACACAATTCGATCCCATCCGAGACGGGCGAAACCCGAGATTGACCAGATTCCTCGTCGGGGTTGCCCCCCTCCTCGGAATGACAGCCGGGGATGCGGGGCTACACTTCTCATTAAATAGATCGTGGGAAATGTGGCGAAGACCTTCGAAGACGGTTTTTCGCATTTCGCATTTCGCATTCCGAATTCCAGGTAGCGCTATCATGCCACCGTGACTCTCGACCTCCGCCGCTGGCTGCCCGAATTCCCGATCCGGGAGACCTGCCTCTACCTGGACCACGCCGCTGTGTGCCCACTGCCGCGGCCGGTGGCCGAGGCCATGCGTCGGCGCATCTCCGACCAGGAACAGACCGGACACGAGAAGTACTCCGAGTGGCGCAACAATCACCTCGCGTGCCGCCACCTTGGCAGTCGGCTCATCGGCTGCGAGGCCGAGGACATCTCCCTCGTCCACAGCACCTCGGAGGGATTGTCTCTCATCGCCGAGGGCTTCCCGTGGAGGAAGGGCGATCAGGTGCTGGTGGGGGAGGAGGAGTTTGCCGCCAACGTGTCGCCGTGGCTGCACCTCGCTCGTCGCGGCGTCAAGGTTGTCCGTTTTCCCCAGCCCGACGGCCGCATCAATCCGGAGGTTGTGGAACGTCACATGACCGCCAAGACCCGGTTGATCACGGTCTCTTGGGTGGCATTTCACAGCGGTTGGATCGCGCCCCTGGGCCAGCTCGGACGGCTGTGTCGCGAGCGAGGTTGCCGATTGGTGGTTGACGCCATCCAGGGCCTCGGTGTGCTGCCCATGGACATGACCGAACTCGGGCTGGACGCCGTGGTCGCCGACGGTCACAAGTGGTTGCTGGCGCCGGAGGGCGCCGGCCTGATGGCCACCACCGCCGAACTCCGTACCCAGCTCCACCCCATGATTTCGGGCTGGCGCAACATCGTCCTCCAACCGGGAGACTTCTTTCTCGACCGTCTGGAGCACCACCCGGACGGTCGCCGCTTCGAGCCCGGTGCCACCAACGACATCGGCGTCGCCGGGCTGTTTGCCGGGCTCGACATCATCGCCTCGGTGGATCGCGAGATCATCCAGTCCCGGGTCGAAATGCTGGCCAGGCTGTTGACCCGGATCCTGCTGGCCCACGGTTGGGACGTGCTGTCGCCGGGATCGGGCCACCCGATCGCGGGCATCGTTGCGGCGAGACCCCACAACGTTGCCCCCCGCGAAGCGGCCCGCCGGCTGCGGGAACGCAAGGTCATCTGCTCCGTGCGACAGGGCTTGGTGCGATTCTCTCCGCACTTCTACATCACCCGCGGCGAACTCGAAGCCCTGGATCGGATCCTGGAGAAAGTGGGGCTCTAACCCTACGGAAAATTCGGAATTCGAATTTCGAATTTCGAATTCCAACCTCACACCTTCCTTAACGGCACAACGTGACCCTGATCGTCTATCGTAGTTTGAGTATGAGCGATACCGTCCGTCGCCGATTCGCCGAGCACATCGTGGTGTGCGATGGCGCCATGGGATCCGAACTGCTGAGTCGCCTGCCGGTGGGCTCGCCCCTCGATCTCGCGGCTCGCCAGCACCCCGACGAGGTGTTGGCGGTCCATCTTTCCTACCTGGAGGCCGATGCCGAGCTTCTCGAGACCGCCACCTTCGACTCCTCGCGACCCCGCCTCGAACGCCACCAGGCGGGTGACATGGTGGAGCAGGTCAATGCCGAGGCGGTCAAGATCGCCCGCGAGGCCCGCGAGATCTCGGGTCGGGACTGCCTCATTGGGGGGGCCATCGCCCCGCTAGCCGGCGTCATCGACATGGACGAGCCCGAGGGCCTGAGCCGGATTCTCGACTCCCACCGCGAGCAGGCCGAGGTACTGGCGGGTCGGGGCGCCGATCTCATCATGCTGGAGACCTTCTTCCGGCTCGATGAGCTCAAGCTGGCCGCGGCCGCCGTGCGTGAGGTGACCGATGTTCCCATCGTCGGACTCATGTCCTTCGCCACGGAACGTCCTCCCCACGCCTACACCGAGCAGGCCGCGATGGTGGATGAGCTGGCCGGGCTGGGCTTGCTCGCCGTCGGAGTCAACTGTTCACCGGGGCCGATGGGAGCGCTTGAAATCCTCCGCGCCACTCGGCTGACCAGCACGCCGCTCGCCGCCATTCCCAATGCCGGTGTGCTCTCCCGGCGCGACGGCCGGATCTTCATGCCGCCGGCAACTCCGAGTTATTTGGCGCTCTTCGCCCGCCAGGCGGCAGCCATGGGGGCCACCCTGGTGGGCGGTTGCTGCGGTACCGGACCCGAACACATCGAGGCCATGGCCGATGCGGTTCACGGCATGGCACCGGTCCGCCACACCGCTGCCTCGGTCGTGGTGGAGATGCCGCCCCGACCGTTACCGGTCAAGGGGCCCCAGTCTGTCTTCGCCGAGAAGTTGGAAGCCGGCCGCTTTGTGCGGGTCGTACAGCTCGACCCGCCCAAGGGCACCGGCGGCGAGGCGATCTTCACTGCCGCCGAACGTCTTGCTGCCCATCCGGCGGTGGACGGCGTGGACATCAACTCCAACCCGCTCGCCAGGGTGCGCATGGATGCCCTGACCCTGGCCCAGGAGGTGCAGCGCCGCACCGGCCTCGAGGCCATTCCCCACGTCACGCCCCGCGACTCCAGCCTGATGGGCCTCCAGTCCCAGCTGCTGGGGGCCTGGATGAACGGCATTCGGAATGTGCTGGCGATCACCGGCGATCCCTCCCAGCTGGGCGACTACCCGGGCGTGCACGACGTCTATCACGTCAATATCTTCGAGTTGGTGCGGTCGGTGGCCCGCATGGCTGAAGGCGTCGACTGTGCCGGCAACCCCATCGGCGAACCGCCCGACTTCTTCGTCGGCGTCGCAGCCAACCCCAACGTGGACGACATCCGCCACGAGGCCGACCGGCTGCTCCGCAAGGTGGATGCCGGCGCCCGATGGGCCATGACCCAGGTTTTCTTCGAATGGGCCCCATGGGAGCGCTTCTTGGAGCTCTTTGGCGGCTCACCGCCGGTACCGACCCTGGTGGCAGTGTGGCCACTGCGGTCCCTCAAGATGGCCCTTCGGTTGCACCACGAGGTTCCCGGCATCGACGTGCCCGAGTCCTTCTTGGCCGATCTCGAGGCAGCCGGTCCCGACGCCGCCCGGGTGGGCCGCGACCGGGCCATCGAGATCTTCCGCCAGGCCCCCGGTTACGCATCCGGCGCCTACCTCATCGCGCCCTTCAAAAAACCCGAGGACGTTATTCCGCTCATCGACGAAGCCCTCGAATAGTCGTCGGGGTTCGGGTTTCGGGACTCGGGGCTCGGGAGAGAGGTCAGATTATTCGAGATGTCGGGGTGGCAGATTCCCTTCTTGCGCTCCTTCTTATAGGTATGGACGAATCAGCAGAATCCAGGCCCTTCCGAAAGATGCAGCCGGACCGGGCGCCGGCGGTTCGCGACCACAAGGATTTGATTGCGTGGCAGGTTGCGATGGAGTTGTGTATCGCAGTCTACCGGGACACCCGTGATTTCCCCGATCGGGAACGTTTCGGATTGGTGCCTGAGATGAGAAAGACCGCGCGATCAGTTGCGTGCAACATCGCCGAAGGCCACCAGAGAAAAACAACCCGCGAATTCCTGAGGTTCCTAGACATCACGCAGGGTTCCAGGGCTGAACTCGAAACTCAGTTGGTTTTGGCTTCTCAGCTCGGATACCTTGATAAAAACTCGTCCTGTGATCTTCTCGACCTAACAAGACGCGTCGGCTGTCTTGTGTCAGCCCTCAAAGGGGCACTGCGGGAAAAAAAGAACCAACAATAGCCCGGCAGTGATCAACATGATGTTCTCTGCGTACTTCGAGCCCCGAGTCCCGAAACCCGAGCCCCGAATCCCGAATTCCCCATTGGCCTTCCTGTGGCTCTCTGCGATCATAGAGTCTGTGAGGTTGAAAACACCGTGACCGCTAGCCCGCATTATTCATCAGGAATCGTAGCGAGGACCGCGAGAGGGCGGCAGATGTTGGTATTTCGGCCCGTCGACGACCGGAGGCGTAGTGACACTACGTAGAGGACGGCGGCGGGTCGAAAGCCCGGCAGGTGCCGTGCTCTCGCGGGCCGCAGTAAATTGCTGGTGAATAATGCGGGCTAGCAACCCCGACCCCTCCGAGCAACTTCGAGCACTCATGCGCTCGCGCATCCTCGTGCTCGACGGCGCCATGGGCACCATGTTGCAGCAACGCAACCTCGCCGCCCAGGACTTCGGCGGCTCCAAGTACGAGGGCTGCAACGAGCTGCTGGTCACCACCCGTCCCGACGTGGTGCTGGACATCCACCGCGCCTACCTGCAAGCCGGCGCCGACATCATCATGACCAACACCTTCGGCGGCACCCCGGTTGTGCTCGCCGAGTACGGTGTCGACCACCGCGCCCTGGAGCTGTCGAGCCGGGCCGCCGAGCTTGCCCGCGAGGCGGCTGACCAGTTCTCCACAACGGCGCGACCGCGCTTCGTCGCCGGCTCCGTGGGCCCCACCACCAAGGCCATCAGCGTCACCGGCGGGATCAGCTTCAGAGACCTGATGGCCGGCTATGCCGAGCAAGCTGCGGGGCCTGCTCGAGGGCGACGTCGACCTCTTCGTCCTCGAGACCTGCCAGGACACCCGCAACGTCAAGGCAGCGCTGATCGCGTTGGAGGAGGTCTTTGCCGAGTTCGCCACCACCCGTCCGATCGTGATCTCCTGCACCATCGAGCCCACCGGCACCATGCTCGCCGGCCAGGCCGAGGACGCCTTCTACGCCTCCGTTCTCCACGCCGGACCATTGGCGGTAGGCCTCAACTGCGCCACGGGTCCGGAGTTCATGACCGACCACCTGCGATCGCTCCACGAGATGGCCGACTGCGCCGTCTCCTGCCACCCGAACGCGGGGCTGCCCGACGAAGACGGCCGGTACTCCGAGAGCCCCGAGTCGCTCGCCGCCGCCCTGGAACGCTTCGTCGACAACGGCTGGCTCAACATCGTCGGCGGCTGTTGCGGCACCACCGAGCGACACATCGCGGCGCTGGCCCGGATGGTGGAGGGCAAGCCGCCCCGGCAGATTCCCGAAGGCCGGCCGCCGCGGACTTTCTACTCCGGAATCGAGCTGGTGGAGCCCACCCCCGACAATCGGCCGCTGTTGGTGGGGGAGCGCACCAACGTCATCGGTTCAGCCAAGTTCCGCCGGCTGGTGGCCGAGGAGAAGTGGGACGAGGCCGCCGAGATCGGCCGCCGTCAGGTGACCAATGGCGCGCAGATCGTGGACGTGTGTCTCCAATCCACCGAGCGCGACGAGGTGCATGACGTCGCAGAGTTTTACGAGCGGCTCACTCGTTGGGTGAAGGCCCCGCTGATGATCGACACCACCGATCCGGCGGCGGTCGAGCTGGCCCTGACCTACAGCCAGGGCAAGGCAATCATCAACTCCATCAACCTCGAGGACGGCGACGAGCGCTTCGAACGGGTGGTTCCGCTGCTGAAACGGTACGGCGCCGCGGTGGTGGTGGGCACGATCGACGAGGATCCGGTTCAGGCCCAGGCCTTCACCCGTCAACGCAAGCTCGAGGTGGCGCGGCGCAGCCACTGGCTGCTGACCGAGCGCTTCGGCGTGGCCGAGGCCGACATCATCTTCGACCCGCTCACCTTCCCGGTGGCCACCGGAGACGAGGCCTACATCGGCGGGGCCGTGGAAACCATCGAGGGGCTGCGGCTGATCAAGGCCGAGTTCCCCGCCTGCAAGACCGTCCTCGGCATTTCCAACGTCTCCTTCGGGCTCCCGCCGGCGGCGCGTGAGGTCATCAACTCGGTCTTCCTCTACCACTGCACCCTGGCCGGGCTCGACCTGGCCATCGTCAACACCGAGAAGATCGAGCGCTTCGCCTCGATCCCGGACGACGAGCGCGCCATGGCCGAGGACCTCCTGTTCAACCGCCCACCCACCCACCCGGTTGAAAGTCCCCACCCGCCCACCAGTAGAATTCGAAATTCGAAATTCGAAATTCGAAAATCGAGCCCGACGACCTCTGCCTCGGGCGGGGTGGGTGAATTTTCAATTTTCAATTTTCAATTTTCAATTCCGTCCGAGGATTGGCGCGTACAGACGCCCGAGCAGCAGGTGGCGATCAATCAGGCCAACATCGCCCGGATCACCGAGCACTTCCGCGGCGTCAAGCGCTCGGTCGCGATGCCCCACACCCTGCCGCTGGACGATCGCCTCGCCCGATACATCGTCGACGGCACCCGAGACGGTCTGGTGTCCGACCTTGAAACCAAGCTGGCCGAGGGCGCCGCCCCCCTGGAGATCATCAACGGTCCGCTGATGGACGGCATGGCCGAGGTGGGACGGCTGTTCAACGCCAACCAGTTGATCGTCGCGGAGGTCCTGCAATCCGCCGAAAGCATGAAGGTGGCGGTGTCGTTCCTCGAAGGCCACATGCCGGCCGAGGAAACCTCTGCCCGTGGCACGGTGGTGTTGGCAACCGTCAAGGGCGACGTCCACGACATTGGCAAAAACCTGGTGGAGATCATCCTCCGGAACAACGGATTCAACGTGATCAATCTCGGCATCAAGGTCACGCCCGAGGCCCTGGTGGCTGCCTGCCGGGAGCATCACCCCGACGCCGTGGGCCTGTCGGGCCTGCTGGTGAAATCCGCCCAGCAGATGGTGGCCACTGCCAAGGACCTCGAGGCCGCCGGCATCGACGTGCCCGTCCTGGTGGGTGGCGCCGCCCTGTCAGACCGCTTTACCCGCAGCCGCATCGCGCCGGCGCACGGTGGCCTCGTGGTCTACTGCTCCGATGCCATGAAGGGCCTCGACGCGATGAACCGGCTCATGGACCCCGGCAAACGCGACGGCCTGATGCGTGATTCCATCGCCACTCCTCAGCCCGAGCCCACGACGTCCGCGCGGGATGTCCCCGACGTACCGGCTGTTTGCAGCTCGCGGGTGTCCCTCGAGGTCGAGCCCATGGCTGCACCCTACGGTGATCGCCGCATCGAGCCGCGGCTCGGTGATCTGCGACCGGTCTGGGATCTCATCAATCCCCAGATGCTCTTCGGCAAGCACCTCGGACTGCGCGGAAGCTTCACCAAGAAGATTGCCGCGGGCGACGAAAAGGCGATCTCCCTGCAGCGGCACGTCGAGACCCTTCAGAGCGAGTCCAGAGAATGGATGCGGGTGGGCGCGGTGTGGCGCTTCTTCGATGCCGCGGCCGACGGAAATTCGCTGTCTTTATTCGAGCCTGGCGGTACCGATCCCCTCCACACCTTTGTCTTTCCCCGCCAGCAGCGGGCCGACGGCCTTTGCCTTGCCGACTACGTCCTGCCCGCGCGCGACGGTGTCCGAGACAGCGTTGCCCTCTTCGTGGTGGGGGCAGGGGAGGAGGTGCGCGAGCGCGCCGAGCTGGCCAAGTCCAACGGCGAGTACCTGCGCAGCCACGCCCTCCAGGCTCTGGCCCTGGAGACGGCCGAGGCCGCCGCCGAGTGGCTCCACCGCAGAATCCGCACCGACTGGGGCATCCCGGACCCGCCGGACCTCACCCCGCTCGACCTGTTCAAGGCGCGCTACCGGGGCAAGCGCTTTTCCCCTGGTTACCCCGCCTGCCCGGACCTCGACGATCAGGCCGCCATCTTCAAGCTCCTCGAGCCCGCCGACATCGGGGTCGAGCTCACCGAGGGGATGATGATGGATCCCGAGGCCTCGGTGTCCGCGATTGTCTTCCACCATCCCGACTGTTCCTACTTCTCGGCGCCGGCGTCCGCTAAACACCGGAGCCCTTCACTTTCTCCCGTCCTCCCCAACCTCACTGGCGGCACCTCGTCGAAGACATATACTGATCACATACAACAATGGGACCGCACGATCGGAGGCTGACCATGCGCGTTTCGACTGCCCTAGCTGCGCTGTGCTTGATTTCGTTCTCAATCACCGGTTCGGGAGCGCGGTCCGATTCGAACGGCGCGCTCGTCGAACCCGGAGTTCGCGAAGCCATGTCGGTAACCGGACAGACCTCGTATCTCGTGGTGCTGAAGGAGCAGGCAGACTTGATTTTTGCCGACCGTATCGCTGACCGTTCCGAACGCGGTCGGGCGGTTTACGAATCTCTCCGCGCGAAAGCTCGGTCCGATCAGGCCGAGGTCATCGGCGTGCTCGACTCCGAGGCGGCTGCCGGCAAGCCGGTGGAATACAGGCGACTCTTCATCTTGAACGCTATCTGGGTCCGATCCGGCGAGCACACCCTGGAGGTGCTGGCCCGGAGGCCGGAAGTGGCTGAAATCAAGGTCGATGAGCCCCTGACGGTCACACGGACATCCTCGGAACCGATCGGCGACTCCCCAGAGGCCATCGAGTGGCAGGTGTCGCACATCGGAGCCGATGTGATCTGGGCCAATAGCTTCGTCGGTCAGGGTGTGGTGGTGGCCACCATGGACACCGGCGTTCGATTCACCCATCAGGCGCTGGAAGACCAGTACCGCGGCACCCTGGGCCCCGGGAACTACAACCACGATTACAACTGGTACGACCCCAGCGCCACCTGTATGCCATCCGACCAGCCCTGCGACGTCGATAATTTTGGCACGGGTTTGATGGGGGTCATCGTCGGTGACGACGGGGGAGCCAACCAAATCGGTGTTGCCCCCGGCGCGAAGTGGATCACCGCCCGGCCGTGCTGGCAGAGCGGTGGCTGCCCCGCTCTCGACCTGCTCTTGGCGGCAGAATGGCTCCTGGCTCCCTGCCCTGTCGGCGTCGCACCGGGCAGCTCGTCGTGCGATTCAGACATGAGGCCCCATGTGGTGGTCATCGGGTGGAGCGGGGGGTCGAGCCAAACGTGGTCCCTCGTCCTGGTCAATGCCCTCCGCGCGTCAGGGATCATTCCGTTGGTTCTGGCTGGCAATTCCGGTCCAGGCCCCGAGACCATCACTTCCCCGGGCACTTTCTGCGACATCATGACCATCGGAGGGACCGACGCCAACGATACCGTCACGACGTACAGCTCGCGCGGGCCTGGCCCCCTCGCCGCATGCGTCGACAAGCCCGACTTCGTGGCGCCCGCCGATCCCATCCGGACGGCGGGTTCCGGGGCCGACAACGCCTATGACGGCCCCGGCTTTGGGACCTGGTACGGTGCGGGCATCGCCGGCGGCTGCGTCGCCCTCGTGCTTTCCACCAACCCCTCCATCGACTACTTCACTGCCTACCATCTGCTGACCACGACGGCCGTCGACCTCGGGCCACCGGGCCACGACTTCGATTACGGTCACGGCCGGATCAATTGCCTCGGCGCCTGGGCAGCCGTCGAGACGCCTCTCGTGTTCGATGATGGATTCGATTCGGGAAATACATGGCGGTGGAGCCGGGAAGTCCCGGTCTACGCCTATCTGTACGATGCCGGGGGAAGCGATGTGGACCTCAGTGGACGACCCGGAGCCGACGCCATGTGTCGCGACGCCCTCATCCAGTACCCGCATGTGAGGGCCGGCCACGTCCACGCGTTCATTTCGGTGAATCCCACCGATGAAATTCGGGACATGCCCTTCAACTACGGGCTTCCCACCAATCGGCCCATCGTGGGGCTCGGCAACATCAAGATCGCCGACGATTGGGCCGATCTGCTGGACGGCAACATCCAGACCTCACTGATCGCCGCCGGCATCCTGACCACAGCCAACTGGTGGTACACGGGCAGCAACGCCGACGGATCGCTCCATCCCAACAACTGTGAGGGCTGGACCAACCCGAACCTCATGTTCGGGGGCCGGTACGGCAGCGGACAATTCACCGACGATCGATGGATCACCAACAGCGACGCCACCTGCGGCCTCGAGAACTACCACGTGCTCTGCATCGGCTGGTAGCGAGTCAGAGGAGTGCTTAGAACTCGACCCCAACAACCCTGAACCCCGAACTCACCGTGACCTCGATCACCCAAACGGTAATCATTCTCGAAGTTGACGCTTCGTTGACAAAAAGATAGCTTGCGCAAATGAATATGTTCGGATGAGAATACAGAGCACTGTGAGCTTTCGTCTCAATCAACCGACCATCGAGAGGCCAGGATCCCCGGGGATTGGTCTCATTTCTCTCTTCGCGATGACCACGCTGCTGCTGGTGGTCGGAATGTGGGCCGGTCCTCTGGCAGCCCAGGAGACCGACTACTCGCCGGGTCTGCTCAGCGAAGCCCACTCCGGCTTCGACGATCCTGACAGCTGCGAAAACTGCCACAACGACGACTACGAGGTGGAGGGCGATCGCTGCCTGATCTGCCACGACCAGATTCAGGCTCGGATGGAAGCCGGCAAGGGTGTTCACCGCGAGGTCTCGGTGGACGACTGCGCCGTCTGTCACGCCGAGCACGGCGGCCGGGATGCCGAGATGCTGCCGCTGGACCGGGACGATTTCGACCACGCCACGGAGACTGGCTTCGCCCTGGAGGGATTCCACGGCGATTTCAGAGGCGACTGCTCCCGCTGCCACACCACCCGGTCATTCCTCGATCTGAACACCGGCTGCGCCTCGTGCCACGGTGACGCTCACGCGGGCACCCTTGGCGGCGAGTGCACCGAGTGCCACGCCGTCGACACCCATTTCAAGAACGCCTCGCGCGCCTTCCACAAGTCCACCGTGCTGCCCCTCGAGGGACGCCACCTGGACGTGCCCTGCGCCGACTGCCACACCAACGCAGTCATCATCGGGACCCCCAATCAGTGCTACGACTGCCACTGGATCCGGCGCCAGGACACGCCGCACCGTCTCGAGTTCGGCGCCGACTGCGAAAACTGCCACACCCCGTTCGCCTGGACAGCCACCTCCTGGGACCATGCCGCCGCCACCGGCTTCGACATTGGCGGCAATCACCAGAAGGTGGGCTGCGAGGGCTGCCACCCCGGGTGGCGTTTCGACGGGTCGGTCTCGCCTGACTGCTACAGCTGCCACGCCGAGGACTACAACGGGACTCGAGACCCGGACCACCGGCAGGCGGGCTTCCCGACCGACTGCATTCTGTGCCACAGCCCGAACGACGGCACCTGGAATCGCGGCACTTTCGATCATCCCTACGAGCTGGTTGGGGTCCACCGGACCCAGCCCTGCGACTCCTGCCACGCCGGCGGCATCTACGAGGGCACGCCCACGGACTGCGTCGGCTGTCACGCGGATGACTACAACGAGTCGCAGAACCCGAACCACCCGGCGGCCGGATTCCCCACCACCTGCGATCTCTGCCACCGGGCGTCCGACAGCTCCTGGCGCGACGCGACCTTCAGCCACGACGGCTACCAGCTGGTGGGGGTGCACGCCACCCTCGATTGCGCTTCCTGTCACCCGGACGGAATCTACGAGGGCACGCCCCGCGACTGCGTCGGCTGCCACCAGGCAGACTATGACCAGTCGGTGAACCCGAATCACCAGGCCGCCGGTTTCCCAACCACGTGCGAGAGCTGCCACTCCGCCTCTGACGGCTCGTGGCATGACGCAAACTACCCCCACAACGCCTGGCCGCTGGTGGGGTCCCACACCTCGCAGCAGTGCATCTCCTGCCACACCGGTGATGTTTACCAGGGTCTGCCGTCGGAGTGCGTTGACTGCCACCTGGACGACTACAACAGCACCGACAATCCGGATCACGGCGACACCGGCTTCCCCACCACCTGCGAGATCTGCCACACACCCACCTCGTGGGACGATGGACAATTCGATCACCCGTTCCAACTGGAGGGTGTGCACGCGACCCTGGACTGCCTGGCGTGCCATTCCAACGGCTACCCGGGCACGCCCACCGACTGCGTCGGCTGTCACCAGGCGGATTACGACGGCACCGCCAACCCGAACCATGGCGCCGCAGGCTTCCCAACCGCCTGCGACAGCTGCCATGCCTTCTCGGATCCGGACTGGCATCAGGCCAACTATCCCCACACCGTCTGGCCGCTGGTGGGAGCCCACACCTCGCAGCAGTGCACCTCCTGCCACACCGGTGACGTCTATCAGGGTCTGCCGTCGGAGTGCGTTGACTGCCACCTGGACGACTACAACAACACCTCCGACCCGGATCACGGCGACACCGGCTTCCCCACCACCTGCGAGGTCTGCCACACGCCCACCTCCTGGGACGACGGGAACTTCGATCACCCGTTCCAACTGGAGGGTGTGCACGCGACCCTGGACTGCCTGGCATGCCACTCGAACGGCTACCCGGGCACGCCCACCGACTGCGTCGGCTGCCACCAGGCGGATTACGACGGCACCGCCAACCCGAACCATGGCGCCGCAGGCTTCCCAACCGCCTGCGACAGCTGCCATGCCTTCTCGGATCCGGACTGGCATCAGGCCAACTATCCCCACACCGTCTGGCCGCTGGTGGGAGCCCACACCTCGCAGCAGTGCATCTCCTGCCACACCGGTGACGTCTACCAGGGTCTGCCGTCGGAGTGCGTTGACTGCCACTTGGACGACTACAACAGCACCTCCGATCCGGACCACGGCGACACCGGCTTCCCCACCACCTGTGAGGTCTGCCATACGCCCACCTCCTGGGACGACGGGAACTTCGACCACCCGTTCCAACTGGAGGGTGTGCACGCGACCCTGGACTGCCTGGCATGCCACTCGAACGGCTACCCGGGCACGCCCACCGACTGCGTCGGCTGTCACCAGGCGGATTACGACGGCACCGCCAACCCGAACCATGGCGCCGCAGGCTTCCCAACCGCCTGCGACAGCTGCCATGCCTTCTCGGATCCGGACTGGCATCAGGCCAACTATCCCCACACCGTCTGGCCGCTGGTGGGAGCCCACACCTCGCAGCAGTGCACCTCGTGCCACACGGGGGATGTGTACCAGGGTCTGCCGTCGGAGTGCGTTGACTGCCACCTGGACGACTACAACAACACCTCCGACCCGGATCACGGCGACACCGGCTTCCCCACCACCTGTGAGGTCTGCCACACGCCCACCTCGTGGGACGATGGACAATTCAATCACCCGTACCCGCTGGTTGGTGTGCACGCGACCCTGGACTGCCTGGCGTGCCACGCCGACGGCTACCCGGGCACGCCCACCGACTGCGTGGGCTGCCACCTGGACGACTACAACGGCACCGACGACCCGGATCACGCCGCCGCGGGCTTCCCCACCGACTGCGAGATCTGCCACAACCCGGCCGACAACTCCTGGGATGACGGCGACTTCAACCACATCTGGTTCCCGATCGATTCCGGAGCGCACGTCGTGGCCGAGTGCAGCGACTGCCACCGCACACCGGGTACCTTCCTCGAGTTCAGCTGCAACTCGGGCGGCTGCCATCCGCGGGGCCCGACCGGCGAAGATCACGACGAGGTGGACGGCTACGACTGGGACTCCGACCGCTGCTACTTCTGCCACCCGAACGGCCAGCCGCCACCAATGAGGCCGAGGAACCGCATGAGACCGAGCCATGAAGTTCGGTAAGTTCGTCCGCGCCTCGTGGCTCGTGGTGGCGATGGTGCTGGTCTCGTCCGTGGCGGGAGCCCAGGCATTCCCGTCATCCGGCTCCTTCTCGCTGTACGCGGACTTCTCCAACCGGACCCTCAAATACGGCGATGGCGGAGATTCGGACTTCTCTCAGATCATCGCCCTGTTTTCGTGGTACTCCGAGCCCGACGAGGACAAGGTCTTTGAGTGGGGGCTCGACACCCGCATCGCCACCTTCCCGTCGAGCGAGAATCGCGACGAACGGGTCTCGCTCTACGACGCGTGGGTGGGCTTGCGGAGCAGGGCCGACCGCTGGAATCTCAAGCTCGGCCAGATGTGGATTCGCGAGCTGGGCGGCATCGGCTCCGTGGCGGGCGCATTCGGCGAGTACCGGCTGCCCGGCCAGTCATCCTTCGGCAAATGGCGATTCGGTCTGTTTGGCGGGCTCGAGCCCGAGATCATGGATGCGGGGTACGTGGACGGCGTCACCAAGGGCGGTGTCTATGCCGCCGTCGACGGTGAGCGCGGCCGGCGCCATGTCCTCGGCTGGGTGATGATCAAGAACGAGGAACTCACCGAGCGCTCGGTGGTGGTCTTCAACAACTTCATCCCCGTGGGCCGCAAGTTCTTCCTTTACGAGGCCCTCGAGTACGACACCCAGGGACCCGGAGGCCAGGGCGATTCTCAGCTGACCTACTTCCTCACCAACCTGCGCTACAACCCCTCGAGGGTCTTCAGCATCCAGGGCATGTACCACCGCGGCCGCTCGATCAACGCCCGAACCATCACCGACGACATCCTGGACGGTCGGCCCATCGATCCGGAGCGGCTCGACGGCCTGCTCTTCGAGTCGGGGCGGCTGCGGGTGACGGTTCGGCCCTGGCGGGCGGTGCGGTTCTGGGCGAGTTACGGTCGCGATCGTTCCAACGACGGCGACGAGTGGTACCCCCGCGCCGACCTCGGTTTCTCGGTCAACAACATCGGTGGCGCCGGCTTCGACTTCACCGCTTCCAACGCGCGCAGCGACCGCGGGGACGACAGCTACGACATGATCTATGCCTCCCTCGGCAAGACCTTCGGCCGCAAGCTCTACATCAGCCTCGACTACACCTCCTCCGTGTCCACCTTCACCTACGAGAGCGCCAACGGCGGCACCGTCACGGTGGATCCCGAGAGCGATCGGTACTCCCTCTCCGCGAACCTCAGCCTCAACCGGACCTTCTCCCTGCTCCTGGTGGGCGAGTGGATGGACCATGACGACTTCGAGGAGTCCCGCGCGCTCGCGGGACTGACCATTCGTTTCTGATTGCGGCGATCAGATCGGCAGTGAGGGGAGAAGGGGAGAGGGTGAGAGTGTGAGAAGGGGAGAAGGGGAGAAGGTGAGAAGGGGAGAGGTCTCGGAGACCGTTCGTTTCCTGTTTGGTTATGGGTGATGGCACAAGAATGGAAATAAGGCGGACGCGGCAAACCATCGTGACCTCGTTGTTTGGCAGAGAGGAATCGATCTCTCTGACTTGGTCTATGAGGTGACGGGTCGATTTCCAAAGCTGAGCTCTACGGGCTGACGAGCCAGATGCGCCGGGCATCGGTTTCTATTCCTTCGAATATCGCGGAGGGTGCTGCGAGAGGCAGCAGCCGCGAATTCTCCGTTTCCTGTTCATCGCCCGCGGGTCACTTTGCGAACTCGAAACGCTTGTTTACGTCTCACATCGAACAGGTATTCTCCCGACCGAATCGGTTGACGCACTGCGGGTTCTCATTGATCACGAATCGGCTATGCTGAATCGGCCTTATTTCCACCACTCGTTCCAAAATCGACCCATAACCAACCAGGAAACCGAACGGTCTCCAAGACCTGCTCACCTTCTCCCCCTTCTCACCTTCTCCCCCTCTCACCTTCTCCCCTTCTCACCCCTGCACCGACTGTCCCGGTCCTCAGCGTGAACGTTGAACGCTAGTACCGATACCACTCCGCCTTATACGGTCCCCCCACCGGCACCCCGATGTACTCCGCCTGCTCCGGCGTCAGCTGGGTCAGCTTCGCGCCGAGCTTGTCCAGGTGCAGTCTTGCCACCTCCTCGTCGAGCTTCTTCGACAGGGTGGTCACCCCCACCTCGTGCTCGTTCTGCCACAGATCGATCTGGGCCAGCACCTGGTTGGTGAAGGAGTTGGACATGACGAAGCTGGGGTGGCCGGTGGCGCAGCCCAGGTTCACCAGCCGGCCCTCGGCCAGCAGGTAGATGGAGTGGCCGTCGGCGAATCGATAGCGATCCACCTGGGGCTTGATGGTGATCTTCTCGACCCCGGGCCACGCGTCGAGAGCGTCCACCTGGATCTCGTTGTCGAAGTGGCCGATGTTGCAGACGATGGCCTGGTCCTTCATCCGGCTCATGTGATCGGCGGTGATGATGTCGCAGTTGCCGGTGGTGGTGACGTAGATGTCGGCGTGGGCCAACGCGTCCTCCAGCGTGACCACCTTGTAGCCGGCCATGCACGCCTGAAGGGCGCAGATCGGGTCGATCTC
Organism: uncultured Holophagae bacterium; assembly: GCA_963801995.1. Taxonomy (GTDB): domain Bacteria; phylum Acidobacteriota; class Thermoanaerobaculia; order Thermoanaerobaculales; family Sulfomarinibacteraceae; genus FEB-10. Next base: position 287,569 of record CAWDGW010000004.1, read on the forward strand.
GGTGACCCACACCTGGGCGCGATGGGCCCGCAGCACCTCGGCCGAGCCCTTGCCCACGTCGCCGAAGCCGCACACCACCGCCACCTTGCCGGCCACCATGACGTCGGTGGCGCGCTTGATGCCGTCCACCAGCGACTCCCGGCAGCCGTAGACATTGTCGAACTTCGACTTGGTCACCGAGTCGTTGACATTGATCGCCGGGATCAGCAGTTCGCCGTTGCCGGCCATCTGGTAGAGGCGGTGGACGCCGGTGGTGGTCTCCTCGGAAACCCCCTTGAGCTCCGCCAGCGCTCCGTGCCAGAAGCGGGGTTCCACGCCCTGGGTCTCCTGCAGGATCCGGTTGACGATGGCCAGCTCCTTGTTGTCCGTGGGCTCGGTCAACAGCGACGGATCCTTCTCGCCGGCGACCCCGCGGTGCACCATCAGGGTGGCGTCCCCACCGTCGTCCACGATCAGCTGCGGCCCCGAGCCGTCCGGCCAGGTGAGAGCCTGCTTTGTGCACCACCAATACTCCTCGAGGGTCTCGCCCTTCCAGGCGAAGACCGGAACCCCGGTCGCCGCGATCGCCGCCGCCGCGTGGTCCTGGGTCGAGAAGATGTTGCACGAGGCCCAGCGCACGTCGGCGCCCAGATCCACCAGGGTCTCGATCAGCACCGCGGTCTGGATCGTCATGTGCAGCGAGCCCGCGATCCGCACACCGGCCAGCGGCTTCGCCGGCCCGTACTTCTCCCGGGTCGCCATCAGGCCTGGCATCTCCTGCTCGGCCACCTCGATCTCCCGCCGACCCCACTCGGCCAGCGATATGTCTTTAACCTTGTAGTCCGTCCGTGTCGTCGTCGCCATGTTTTCGCTCCTCTCTATGGCCTAACAACCATAGATCGTTCGGGATTCTACCTTGGCAAGAGACTTCAATCGAAAATTGAAAATCGAAAATTGAAAATCGGGCACCTGAGGTTGAGGGTCGGATTGAACGAGGTTGCCTGGACTCCAGAATGCGGAATCGAAGGCGAAACCGTCACCAATGTGCTTGGAGGGATCCTTGTGGGGTGTATGCAGGGTATTCGGCGATTCGAGGACCTGAAGGTATGGCAGGATGCGTTGGAGGTCTCCCATCACATCTACCAGGCGTCGCTGCGGGGCGCGTTTGCACGAGACTTCGCCCTTCGGGATCAGATGAGAAGAGCGGCTATCTCGGTGGTTTCAAACATCGCCGAGGGATTCGAGAGCAGAACCGACCGGCTGTTCATCGAGTTTCTTGGTCGGGCTAAAGCCTCGGCAGGGGAGTTGAGGGCGCAGCTTCACCTCGCATACCGAGAGGGTTACTTTGACGAGGCCACATTCCGAAGCCTCTCCTCCGATGTGACCGCCATCGGCCGGCAAATCGGGGGCTTCATGAAATACCTCGATCAATGTACCCCGACGAATCGAAAACCCAGTCGAGCCAAGCGCCCCAAACCATCGAGGGGCCCCTGACGCCGGCCAAATCTAAGACGTCCCAATCGGGATTTTCGATTTTCGATTTTCGATTTTCGATTGGCCGAAGGCCGAGGTCACTTCTCCTCGACGTGGATTCGTCATATACTAATAGGTTATTCACCGACTTCTTGTATAATGCCGTTCGATGGGAGAACACCTCGGAGGGCAGCATTCCCTAGCTAGTGACCGGTCCAACCGATGGCTGGTAGTGCGCACCAAACTGCGCCAGGAAAAGACAGCCGTCCATCACTTGGCCCAAAGGGCGGTCGCGCCCTACTGCCCCCTGTTTCTCCAACCGCCCTGGCACTTGCGGGCCCCTCGCGGACCGGTGCCGCTCTTTCCCGGCTATATCTTTGTCAGCTGCGATCCCACCGAGCAGATGAGCGCCGTGCGCTACTGCCCCGGGGTGCTGGCGCCGGTGACCTTCGGCGGCGAGCTGGCAATCGTGGACCAGACCTTGATCGACGCCATCCGAGCCCGCGAGGGATCGCGCGGCTACGCCCTGCCCACCGAGCAGGAGGAGGGCATCCCGGACGGCTCCACCGTCAGGGTCATGAGCGGCCCATTCGCGGGCTTCGAAGGTGTGTTCAGCGGAACGTTGAGAGGTGGCCAGCGCGCCAAGGTCCTTCTGAGCCTGCTGCGCGGCCGACAAGTCGTGGAGGTCGATACCCACGCCCTCGCCCTGGCGAGAGCGTGATCGCGATTCGCCCACGCGAATCGCTTAAAACTCAACGAATCAGTAGATTACAACCCTGATCTACCTGCGGTAGCTTTATTTTCATCAATCAAAAATCGAAATTCGAAAACCTGCCCTGATCAATACAGCAGAACCGAATTGTGGTGCGGGCTTCCAGCCTGCACATCTCAACAGCCCGACCCGCCGGGCGGCCGGGCAATATTCAACAAAATTGTGGTGCGGGCTTCCAGCCTGCACACCTCCACGATTCGACCCACCAGGCCAATTCGCAATCCACAATCCACCACACCGTCACCTTCCCGACAGGAAACACCTTTAAACCTTTAACCTTTAAACCTTTAAACTTCCAAGCTTCGACCTTCAACCTTAGACTTTGGACTCACGCACTATGCAAAATTTCGCTATAACAGGCGTCGCCGGCTACGTCGCGCCTCGGCACCTCCGCGCCATCCGCGACACCGGCAACCGCCTCGTCGCCGCGGTCGACCCCCACGATTCGGTGGGCATCCTCGACGGCTTCTTCGCCGCCGTGTCCTACTTCACCGAGTTCGAGCGCTTCGACCGCCACCTGGAAAAGCTCCGCCGCGGGCCGGAGGATGACCGGGTCCGGTGGCTCTCGGTCTGCGCACCCAACCACCTCCACGACGCCCACATCCGGCTCGCCCTGCGAGTGGGCGCCGACGCCATCTGCGAGAAGCCGCTAGTGCTCAACCCCTGGAACCTGGATGCGCTGGCCGAGCTCGAGCAGGAGTCCGACCACCGTGTCTTCACCGTGCTCCAGCTGCGGGTCCACCCGGCCCTGATCGAGCTCAAGAACAAGCTCGATGCCGAACCCGAAAAACGGCGATCGGTGAACCTCACCTACGTCACCGGCCGCGGCCCCTGGTACCGCTACGCCTGGAAGGGCGATCTCGAAAAGTCCGGGGGCGTCGCCACCAACATCGGTATCCACCTCTTCGACATGCTGATGTGGCTGTTCGGGCCGGCCGCCTCCAGCGAGGTCCACCTCTCCACCCGCGACCGGGCCGCCGGATACCTGGAGCTGGAGACCGCAGACGTCACCTGGTTCCTGTCCATCGATCCCTCGGACCTTCCCATCGCTCCCGAGCCAGGCCAGCCCTCCACCTTCCGTTCGGTCACCGTGGACGGCGACGAGGTGGAGTTCTCCGGTGGCTTCACCGATCTCCACACCCTTGTCTACCAGGAGACCCTGGCCGGCCGCGGCTTCGGCATCGCTGACGCCCGCCCGTCGGTCGAGCTCGCCCATTCCATCAGAACCGCCACCCCGGCCCCGGGCCACGGCCCACGCCACCCATTCACAGAGTTGAAAGTCAAAAGTTGAAAGTTGGGATTGTGGTGAGGGCAGCGAATAGAATGCGAAATTCGAAATGCGAAATTCGAAACGCTGCCCCCAATACTCGCTGCCAACTCCCTCCAGTGTCATCCCGAGCGAGCCGTCTCGCCAAGCTACCTACTCCCTCCAGTGTCATCCCGAGCGAGCCGTCTCGCCAAGCTGCCAACTCCCTCCAGTGTCATCCCGAGCGAGGCCCCGAAGGGGCCGACGAGGGATCTGGGTCAGCAATTGACACGCCGACCACCAAGTGAGTTCGAACGCGAACGACAATGAACACAATTCGATCCACTCCGCGTCGGTCGATCCTCCCGATTGACCAGATTCCTCGTCGGGGCTCCGCCCCTTCTCGGAATGACAATCAAGGGTGGCGTCGAACGGGCGGCCAAGCAATATTCAACAAAATTGTGGTGCAAACCTCCAGCCTGCACACATCAACGAAATTGTGGTGCGGGCTTCCAGCCTGCACATCTCAACGACCCGACCGACCGGGCGGCCGGGCGGAATCTTCAATCTTCAATCTTCAATCAACTCAACGATCTCGGACGCCGACAATTCGCAATTCGCAATCTCAATCCAGTCTAGGAATCGAAACGAAATTCGAATGAACTGAGATATCGAAATGGCATTTTTTGTCCACGAATCCGCCTACATCGACGACGACGTCTCCATCGGCGCCGGAACAAAAATATGGCACTTTTCCCACGTCCAATCGGGCGCCATCATCGGAGATGAGTGCATTCTCGGTCAAAACGTCAACATCGGCAACGACGTGGTGCTGGGCAACGGCGTCAAGATCCAGAACAACGTCTCGGTCTACACCGGCACGGTGGTGGAGGACTACGTCTTCCTCGGCCCATCCTGCGTGCTCACCAACGTCACCAACCCGCGCTCGGAGGTCAATCGCCATAGCCTCTACGAGAAGACCCTGCTGCGCCGCGGCTGCACCATCGGCGCAAACGCCACCGTGGTTTGCGGCATCACCGTGGGTCGCTACGCCTTCGTCGCGGCCGGGGCGGTGATCACCGGCGACGTGCCCGATTACGCCCTCATGGTTGGCGTCCCGGCCCGCCGCGTCGGCTGGATGAGCCGTCATGGCCTGCCCCTGGGCGACCCCAACGACCAGGGAGTCTTCACCTGCCCGGAGAGTGGCCTGCGCTACCGAATCCAGGACGGTACCCTCCACTGCCTCGACATCTCGGAAGACGAACCCCTTCCCTCCGACCTCCGCACCGGCCGCAATACCTACCGAGAAACCTCCGGGTCGAACGAGCAGAGTTCTTAGTTCTTGATTCTCAGTTATTGGTTTCGCAGGGTCCTAGGATTAACGATAAACATTGATTGCTCTAATCGATGATAATTGACCAAGTTAACTATTCAAGAATAACGTCCTGAAACACCACCAATAACTAAGAATTAAGAACTCAAAGCTGAGAACTCAAAAAACGATTTTTACGCAGGACAATTCAATGACAACAAACGACCACCTCCCAATCCTCGTCACTGGCGCCGCCGGCTTCATCGGCTTCCACCTCGCCCGCCGGCTGCTCGACGAGGGCCGGATGGTGATCGGCCTCGACAACCTCAACCCCTATTACGATCCGAGCCTCAAGCAAGCCCGCCTCGAGCTGCTGCGCGGCTACCAGCGCTTCGAGTTCCAAAAGCTCGACCTGGCCAATAAGGTCGGCATCGAGAGCCTGTTCTCGGCCAATCGCTTCGGCTGTGTGGTCCACTTGGCGGCTCAGGCCGGGGTTCGCTACTCCATCGAAAACCCCCACTCGTATGTCGACTCCAACATCGTGGGTTTCCTTCACATCCTCGAGGGCTGCCGCCACAAGAAGGTGCCCCACCTGGTCTACGCCTCCTCGAGCTCGGTCTACGGCGCCAACACCAGGCTGCCCTTTTCGGTCCACCACAACGTGGACCACCCGGTCTCCCTCTACGCCGCCACCAAGAAGGCCAACGAGCTCATGGCCCACACCTACTCGCACCTCTACGGCCTCCCCACAACCGGCCTGCGATTCTTCACCGTCTACGGGCCCTGGGGTCGGCCCGACATGGCGCTCTTCAAGTTCACCAAACAGATCCTGGCGGGCGAGCCCATCGACGTCTACAACGAAGGCCACCACCGCCGCGACTTCACCTACATCGACGACATCATCGAGGGTGTGGTGCGGATCATGGCCAAGATCCCCGAAGGCGATCCCAACTGGAACTCTGACCGGCCCAACCCCGCCTACAGCGCGGCGCCGTGGCGGGTCTACAACATCGGCAACAGCCAGCCCGTCGAGCTGATGCGCTACATCGAGGTCATTGAAGAGTGTCTCGGCAAGAAGGCCGAGATGAACATGCTGCCCATGCAGCTCGGCGACGTGCCCGACACCTCCGCCGACGTCACGGCACTGTCCGACGACGTCGGCTACGCCCCCGACACACCCATCGAAACCGGCATCCGCCGCTTCATCAATTGGTATCGGGACTACCACCAAGTTGAAAGTTGAAAGTTGGGATTGTGGTGCGGGCGGCGAATAGAATGCGAAATTCGAAATGCGAAATTCGAAAACCTGCCCTGATCAATACAGCAGAACCAAATTGTGGTGCGGGCTTCCAGCCTCAATGATTCGGTCGTGGAGATGTGCAGCCAAGATGGCCGCACCACAATTGGGCACAGCCAATACGAAGGGCGAATCAGCACGACGGATTTGTGGTGCGGGCTTCCAGCCTGCACACCTCAACAGCCCGACCCGCTACCTCCCTCCAGTGTCATCCCGAGCGAGGCCCCGAAGGGGCCGACGAGGGATCTGGGTCAGCATTTGACACGCCGACCACCAAGTGAGCCCGAATGCAAACGACAATGAACACAATTCGATCCCTTTCAAGACGGGCGAACCTCGAGATTGACCAGATTCCTCGTCGGGGCTCCGCCCCGTCTCGGAATGACAATCAAGGGTGGCGTCGAACGGGCGGCCAGGCAGTATTCAACCAGTTTGTGGTGCGGGCTTCCAGCCTGCACACCTCAACAGCCCGACCCGCTACCTCCCTCCAGTGTCATCCCGAGCGAGGCCCCGAAGGGGCCGACGAGGGATCTGGGTCAGCATTTGACACGCCGACCACCAAGTGAGCCCGAATGCAAACGACAATGAACACAATTCGATCCCTTTCAAGACGGGCGAACCTCGAGATTGACCAGATTCCTCGTCGGGGCTCCGCCCCGTCTCGGAATGACAATCAAGGGTGGCGTCGAACGGGCGGCCAGGCAGTATTCAACCAGTTTGTGGTGCGGGCTTCCAGCCTGCACATCTCCACGACCCGACCCGCTACCTCCCTCCAGTGTCATCCCGAGCGAGGCCCCGAAGGGGCCGACGAGGGATCTGGGTCAGCATTTGACACGCCGACCACCAAGTGAGCCCGAATGCAAACGACAATGAACACAATTCGATCCCTTTCAAGACGGGCGAACCTCGAGATTGACCAGATTCCTCGTCAGGGCTCCGCCCCGTCTCGGAATGACAATCAAGGGTGGCGTCGAACGGGCGGCCAGGCAGTATTCAACCAGTTTGTGGTGCGGGCTTCCAGCCTGCACATCTCCACGACCCGACCGACCACAATCTTCAATCTTTATTTTTCAATTAAGAAAACGATCTCGGACGCCGACAATTCGCAATTCGCAATTCGCAATGACACCCAACGGGTCACCGTCAACCTCCCATCCCTTCGGACTTCAAAATGAACAACTCTGCATCGACTCTCCTCGAACGAATCCAAAGCCACGACGCCCTAATCGGCATCATCGGCATGGGCTACGTCGGCCTACCCCTCGCGCTGGCCTTCACCGAACGCGGCTTTCACGTCTTCGGCTTCGACGTGGACGACGACAAGGTGGATCAGCTCAACCGCGGAGACTGCTACATCAAGCACCTCGACCGTGGCCGGGTGCAGAAGGCCGTGGACGCCCATCTGCTCTACGCCACATCGGACTTCACCCGCCTCGGCGAACCCGACGTGATCCTGATCTGCGTGCCCACCCCCCTGACTCCCCAGCGTGAACCCGACATGACCTACGTCCGCCGGGCCGCTTTCCAGATCAGCGAGTACATGCGGCCCGGCCAGCTCGTCGTACTCGAGTCCACAACCTGGCCCGGCACGACCGACGAGCTCGTCCTCCCGATCCTCGAAGGCAACATCGAAGCACGCGCTTCCGCCTCGACCCGACGTGTAACGTTTAACGCTGAACGTCTCACGTGCGGCAATCAGTTCTTCCTCGCCTTTTCACCCGAGCGCGAAGATCCCGGCAACCAGAGCTTCGGTACCACCAACACCCCCAAGGTTGTGGGCGGCGTCGACCAGGCCTCGGGCGACCTCGCCCAGGCCCTCTACGACCAGATCATGGAAACCACAGTGCGCGTCCCGTCGGCTCGCGAGGCCGAGGCCTCCAAGCTGGTGGAGAACATCTTCCGCTCGGTCAACATCGCCCTGGTCAACGAGCTCAAGATGATCTTCGACCGCATGGACATCGACGTCTGGGAGGTTCTCGACGCCGCCGCCACCAAACCCTTCGGCTTCATGCGCTTCACACCCGGTCCCGGCCTTGGCGGCCACTGCATCCCGATCGACCCCTTTTACCTCTCCTGGAAGGCTCGCGAGCACGGGGTGGCCACCAAGTTCATCGAGCTCGCCGGGGAGATCAACCACCGGGCGCCGGAGTTCGTGCTCGAGAAGCTCACCGGGGCCCTCAATGACCGCTCCAAACCGGTCAAGGGCTCGAAGATCCTGGTCCTCGGCCTGGCCTACAAGAAGGACATCGACGACCCGCGCGAAAGCCCGTCCTTCGAGATCATCGACGGCCTGCTCCGGCTCGGCGCCGACGTGAGCTACCACGATCCCCACATCCCGAAGGCTCCGAAAATGCGTTCCTGGCCCGATCTGCCCCAGATGACCTCCACCAAATTGAACAACGGCCTCGAGGCCTACGACGCCGTGGTCATCGTCACCGATCACTCAACCATCGACTACGACCACCTTCGAGAGCACAGCAACCTCATCATCGACACCCGCGGCGTCTACCGAGAACCGCACCCGAACGTCGTGAAAGCTTGAGGAAGCGAATTCGAAATTCGAAATGCGAAATTCGAAAACCTGTCCTGATCAATACAGCAGAACCAAATTGTGGTGCGGGCTTCCAGCCTGCACAGCTCCATCGCCGAGATGTGCAGCCAAGATGGCCGCACCACAATTGGGCACAGCCAATACGCAGGGCGAATCAGCACGACGGATTTGTGGTGCGGGCTTCCAGCCTGCACATCTCCATCGCCGAGATGTGCAGCCAAGATGGCCGCACCACAATTGGGCACAGCCAATACGAAGGGCGAATCAGCACGACGGATTTGTGGTGCGGGCTTCCAGCCTGCACACCTCCATCGCCGAGATGTGCAGCCAAGATGGCCGCACCACAATTGGGCACAGCCAATACGCAGGGCGAATCAGCACGACGGATTTGTGGTGCGGGCTTCCAGCCTGCACATCTCCATCGCCGAGATGTGCAGCCAAGATGGCCGCACCACAATTGGGCACAGCCAATACGAAGGGCGAATCAGCACGACGGATTTGTGGTGCGGGCTTCCAGCCTGCACACCTCCACCGTCGAGATGTGCAGCCAAGATGGCCGCACCACAATTGGGCACAGCCAATACGCAGGGCGAATCAGCACGACGGATTTGTGGTGCGGGCTTCCAGCCTGCACACCTCCACCGTCGAGATGTGCAGCCAAGATGGCCGCACCACAATTGGGCACAGCCAATACGCAGGGCGAATCAGCACGACGGATTTGTGGTGCGGGCTTCCAGCCTGCACACCTCCACCGTCGAGATGTGCAGCCAAGATGGCCGCACCACAATTGGGCACAGCCAATACGAAGGGCGAATCAGCACGACGGATTTGTGGTGCGGGCTTCCAGCCTGCACACCTCCACCGTCGAGATGTGCAGCCAAGATGGCCGCACCACAATTGGGCACAGCCAATACGCAGGGCGAATCAGCACGACGGATTTGTGGTGCGGGCTTCCAGCCTGCACATCTCCACGACCCAACCGACCAGACCGATCTGAAACGTCCCAAACCGGCACCAAAACTAAGAACTCAGAACTCAAAACTAAGAACTCAAGCCTGAAAAGCAGCTTTCTGTCCGGAGAAGCAACACGATGACCAACCTCACCCCCGAATCCAGATTATTCGTCGCCGGCCACGCAGGATTGGTGGGTTCCGCCGTCCTGCGCAAACTCAGCGCCAGCGGATTCGAAAACGTCCTGACCGCCACCCGCGATCAGCTCGACCTCCGCGACCAGGCCGCCGTCAACTACTGGTTCAAGGCCAACCGGCCCGAGTACGTCTTCCTGGTGGCGGGCACCGTCGGCGGCATCATGGCCAACTCCACCCGGCCGGCCGAGTTCATCTACGACAACATGATGATCCACGCCACCGTGGTCCACGCCTCCCACTTGTTCGGTGCCGACAAGCTGCTCTACCTGGGCTCCTCCTGCATCTACCCCCGCGAGGCATCCCAGCCCATGACCGAAGAGGCACTCCTGTCCGGCTACCTCGAGCCCACCAACGAGCCCTACGCCATCGCCAAGATCGCCGGCATCAAGCTCTGCCAGGCCTACCGCCGCCAGTACGGCTGCGACTTCATCTCCGCCATGCCCACCAACCTCTACGGCCCCAACGACAACTTCGACCTCGAGGCCTCCCACGTCCTGCCGGCCATGATCCGCAAGTTCGACGACGCCAAACGAGCGCGCCGCAAAGAGGTGGTGATCTGGGGCACCGGCAGTCCCAAGCGCGAGTTCCTCCACGTGGACGACCTCGCCGACGCCTGCCTCTTCCTGATGAGAAACTACGACGACGAACCCCACATCAACGTGGGCACCGGCGAGGACCTCACCATCCGCGAGCTCGCCGAAACCGTCCGCGACATCGTCCACCCCGACGCCGAGCTGATCTTCGACACCACCAAACCCGACGGCTCCCCCCGCAAACTCCTCGACGTCACCCGCCTCCACGACCTCGGCTGGCGCCACACCATCCCCCTCCACGAAGGCATCGCTTCGAGCTACCAGTGGTATTTGGAGAATCGGGACACTCTCAACTCTTCTCGAGGTCGCCCCAACGAGTAGATTGCGAATTACGAATTACGAATTACGAATTTGAGCCTTCCGAGCACCAATCTGCCGGGCAACGCCAAACCGCGGCCGTGCCTTCCTTTTGGTATGCAGAAGGAGGCATCGAGCCCAACAACTCGATCGTGGTAAGGAAGTGAATGTTCGACCAGAAGACACAACTCCGGAGTCAGAGAGCACCGTCGGCCGACGGGCCTTTGCCTTTGCTATCGAAATCGTGAAGCTCTACAAACGACTCACGGACCAGCGAGAATACATTGTTTCAAAACAGGTCTTGCGCAGTGGAACGAGCATTGGAGCGAATATCGCCGAAGCCTCAGCTGCCCAAAGCCGTCGGGATTTTCTCTACAAAATGAACCTGGCCTCGAAAGAGGCGAGAGAGACTTTGTACTGGCTTCGACTACTCGACGCATCTGACCTCGCACCGACGATCGACGTTGGATCTGAGCTGGGCTCGGCCGACGAACTTGTTCGTATGCTCACTTCCATAGTCAAGACCACTTCGACCACAACACAAAAGCAATACGCCCGACCGACGCAGCACCAACCATGAACCAACTAAGAACTAAGAACTCAAAACTAAGAACTCTAGAGATCTTCAATCAACTCCACGTCCTTGGTCATTCGCAACTCGTATTCTGTAATTCGCAATTCGCAATTAACCCTCGGACATCGCACGACTTTCATCAACCGCAAACGCGAGGACTAAGATGAAACCCACCTACTACTTCTCACCCCCCTGGCCCGAACGATCGGGCAAAACCGCCCTGGTCACGGGAATCACCGGCCAAGACGGCTCATACCTGGCAGAACTCCTCCTGTCCAAGGGCTACGAGGTCTGGGGCATGATCCGCCGCTCATCCTCGATCAACACCTGGCGGATCGACCACATCTACGAGCCGCCCTGGATCGAGGACAAGCGCCTCAACCTGGTCTACGGCGACCTCAACGACGCCTCATCCATCAACCGGATCCTCAAGACCGTGCGGCCCCAGGAGATCTACAACCTCGGCGCCCAGTCCCACGTCAAGGTCAGCTTCGAGGTCCCGGAGTACACCGTCGAGGTCACCGGCGTCGGCACCGTCCGCCTGCTCGAGGCCATGCGGGACGTCGACCTGGACGCCCGCTTCTACCAGGCCTCCTCCTCCGAGCTCTACGGCAAGGCGGTGGAGTCACCCCAGTCCGAGACCACCCGCTTCTACCCGCGCAGCCCCTACGCCGCAGCCAAGGCCTATGCCTTCTTCATCAGCCGCAACTACCGCGAGGCCTACGGCATGTTCGCGGTCAACGGCATCCTCTTCAACCACGAGTCCCCGCGCCGCGGCGAGACCTTCGTCACCCGCAAGATCACCATGGCCGCCGCCCGCATCAAGGCCGGCAGCCAGGACTGCCTCTTCCTCGGCAACCTCGACGCCGAGCGCGACTGGGGCTTTGCCGGCGACTACGTGGAGGCCATGTGGCGCATGCTCCAGGCCGACACCCCGGACGATTACGTCATCGCCACCGGCGAGACCCACTCCGTGCGCGCCTTCTGCGACGCCGCCTTCAACCGCCTCGACCTGCCCCTGACCTGGGAAGGGGAGGGGCTGAACGAGAAAGGCATCGGCCCCGACGGCCGGACCCTGGTAGCGGTCAGTCCCCAGTACTTCCGCCCCTCCGAGGTCGAGCACCTGCTCGGCGACTGCACCAAAGCCGAACGCGACCTCGGCTGGACCCCCACCGTCACCTTCAAAACGCTCGTCGAAATGATGACCGACTCCGACCTCGCCGCCCTCGAAGATTGAAAAGTGAAACGCAAAGTATGATACTTTAAAGTATCATTATGTTGAAATTCATCAATCGAACCAGAGAGCTCAAATTCCTCGAGGTGGCTTGGCGCCGCCGGGATGCTCAGCTCCTCGTCGTCTACGGTCGCCGTCGAGTCGGGAAAACCGCCCTGCTCCGGCGCTTCGCTGACGGTCGAATCGCGGTGCACTACGTCGCCACTCGCCTTCCCGAATCGCAGCAGCTTCGAGAGATCGGCCAGACGCTGGGAGCGGCGGTTGGGGACGCGCTATTGGCCGACACCGGGTTCACCGACTGGCAGCAAGTTTTCGACTACCTGGAACGACAACCACGCAGGATTGTCTTTATCCTCGACGAGTTTCCCTACCTCGTCGAAGCCAATTCGGCCCTCCCGAGCCTCTGGCAACGGAGCTGGGATCTGCAACTATCGGATTCGAAGGTTGTCGTCGTGCTGTGCGGCTCATCCATCGCCATGATGGAACGAGAAGTGCTGATGGAAGGGGCGCCGCTGTTTGGTCGCCGGACCGGTCAGCTCCGTCTTCAGCCCCTCGGGTTCAGCGATGCGGCTCAGTTCTTCCCCCGTTACGGTTTCGAAGATGCAATGCGCTCCTTCGCGGTTCTGGGCGGCACACCACACTACCTTCAGCTCTTCGACGACCGGCGGCGAGTGCTCGCCAACGTTCGCGAGACGGTGTTGGACGTGGGAGCCCCGCTTCGGGACGAGGTGGATTTCCTCCTGCGGCAGGAGCTTCGAGAACCCCGGGTCTATTTTGGGATTCTGTCGGCGGTGGCGGCGGGAAAGCGGCGACTTTCGGAAATCGTGAATGCCACCGGCCTCTCCCATCCGACGATCACCAAGTACCTCGCGGTTCTGCAGGACCTTGGATTCGTGGAGCGCGAGGTTCCGGTCACCGAGAAGCGTCCGGAGAAGAGCAAGAAAGGTCTTTACCGCATCGTCGACCCCTTCGTTCATTTTTGGATGGAGTTCGTTCTCGCGCAGCGCGGTCTCCTGGAAACGGGCCGAATCGACGATGCCACACGGCGGGTCCACCAGGAGCTCGACCAAATCACCGCACCAGCGTACGAGGAAATCTGTCGAAAATCGGTCAAGGCGGGACTCCTTGACGAAATCACTGGCGTTCAGTGGACACGAGTCGGCCGGTGGTGGGATCGCAATCGCGAAATCGACTTTGTCGGATTCACCGAGGATCGTCGCCACGCCCTTTTCGGAGAGGTCAAGTGGAGCCGGCGCCCAGTCGGGACGAACATCCTCCGGGGTCTGGAGGAAGCGTCTTCGTCGGTCGAATTATCACCCGATGCGGGGCCGCGACGCTTCGCCCTCTTTTCCCGCTCGGGGTTCACCGACGCCGTCCATCGGGAGCACCAAAACCGCGACGACCTGACAATCGTCCACGGCCTCGACGCGATCGAGAGGCCGCAGTGAGCTTCCCGTCAACCCCCACAGCCAACAATCTGTGGTGCGGGCGGACCTTTAAACCAACCCACCTTTCGAATTGGCTGCAAATCCCCCCCCCCCACTTTGGATACAATAGACCCATGAAGCCCGCGGACCGCATCACCGTGGACCCAACCGTCATGCTCGGACAGCCGGTCATCAAGGGGACTCGTCTGCCCGTCTACGTGATCGTGCAGGCGATGGCTGCGGGTGACGCCAGGGACGACATCCTCGCCGCCTATCCCTTTTTGATTGCGGATGACATCGAGGCGGCCCTGCGCTACGCTGCCCTCCTCGCGGAGCACGGACTCGAAGTCGCCTGATGTGACGGACGAATTCAAAATTCAGCAAATTGAAAATTACAAATTCCCACCCACCCAACTCAAACTCGAATAATCGCCTACGGTCGACCGACCGGGCGGGTGGGGGCAATTTTCAATCTTCAATTTGTAATTTGCAATTAATAGAACCCCCAACCACCGAACCACCACCTGACCTTTAAACCTTTAACCTTTAAACCTTTAAACCCGAACGCCAACCCTCGACCCTCGGCAACAAGGTATAATGAAGTAAGGAGATCACCCGTGAACTGGCGCGACCACATCACCGTCGACCCGGACATCTGCCACGGCAAGGCCTGCTTCCGCGGCACCCGGATCCTCGTGTCGGTTGTGCTCGACAACCTCGCCGCCGGTGAAGACTTCGATTCCATCCTCGGCAGCTACCCAACCCTGTCGGGGGATGCGATCAATGCGGCAATCGCCTACGCCGCCGAACTTGCTCGCGAACGCGTTGTCGCCTTACCCGCATAGCCCAATCATGCGTTTTAAGATCGACGAAAACCTGCCGCTGGAGGTGGCCGATACGCTGAGTGGTGGCGGATTCGACGCAGTGTCGGTGACGGACCAAGGCTTCGGTGGGGCGCCGGATGTCGAGGTCGCGAGAGTTTGTGCGCTGGAAAACCGAATCATCATCACTCTTGATACTGATTTTGCTGATATCAAGGCCTATCCGCCGGGAGACCACCCGGGGATTATCGTATTGAGGCCGCGCCTGCAGAACAAATCCACTGTTGTAGGTGTCATCGAGAGACTGCTCAGGTCTCTTCAGTCCGAGGATCCCACCGGGAAACTCTGGATCGTTGACGAACATCGCATTCGAGTCCGTGACCGAGGCGCCCGGTGACCTCCTGCGTTTCAATCCCAATCGATACGGTGTATAACCTTTAAACCTTTAACCTTTAAACCTTTAACCTTTAAACCTTTAACCTTTAACCTTTAAACCTTTAAACCTCATGCCGGCGGCACCGCCCTCTGAGGAAAATCCTTCTTGTTTCGACTCAAATACTTCATAAGCCCACTGATCTGTTGGCTCACACTGACAACCGTCTCACTCAGGCTGGCGAACTCCTCTTGCGTCAGGAAGTCGGCATCGTGAGCAATGTAAAGCTGGGCTCTGATCTCGCCGGCCGACCCCTTGGCACGACCCAACAGGTCGACGAAGAGCGCCGTGGTCCGGCTCTCGAATCCCTCGGCGATGTTGCTCATGACCGACACCGACGCCCGTCGAATCTGATCCCGGAATGCAAAATCTCTGGCGAAATTCCCGTGGCCGGTCAACCTGTAGATCCGCCGCGTCAGCGCCCTGGCCTCTCGCCAGCACTCCAGTTCCTCGAATCTCTCCACTTTGGCCATCTCCACCTCCACCCATCAATAAGGAACCTAGTCAGCGGAGATGTAAAACGGACCTCAGACTCTTCGGTTTCAAACACCTTTAAACCTTTAACCTTTAAACCTTTAAACCCAAAGGCCCAGCCCCCGGCAACACCCGATCTCGGAGAATCTCGGCGATCGAACATTGGTGGTCATCGGATGCAGACTTTTCACTCACCGGTAACACCCACCGCCGGCCTGCCGATCCCAAACACCTTTAAACCTTTAACCTTTAAACCTTTAAACCCAAAGGCCCAGCCCCCGGCAACACCCGATCTCGGAGAATCTCGGCGATCGAACATTGGTGGTCATCGGATGCAGACTTTTCACTCACCGGTAACACCCACCGCCGGCCTGCCGATCCCAAACACCTTTAAACCTTTAACCTTTAAACCTTTAAACCCGAAGGCCGAGCCTCCGGCAACACCCGATCTCGGAGAATCCGGCGATCGAACATCCGTGGTCATCGGATGTCAGACTTTTCACTCATCGGTAACGACCCATCGCAGGCCTTCCGATCCCAAACACCTTTAAACCTTTAACCTTTAAACCTTTAAACCAGAACCCTGACCTCGGAGCATCGCGATGACCGATCACACCCTTCCCCCGCAAAACCCACCATATCCCATCCCCGACCCAGGCGCAGCATCCGCCTTGGCAGACCGGCGGCCCCCCGCACCCCGGAATGTGGGTCGAAGAGCCCGAGCCCGAAATCAACGTCATGGACTACGCTGCGCTTGATCTGGGTGAAGAGGTACCTCGTGCTCGGCGGTGGCGGCCGCCATCATCGTCCTGGGCAGCGCGTGGGCCCTGACCCAGCCCAAGATGTACCGCGCCGAAGCCAAGATCACCATCTACCCGGCGCCCCAGCTCACCCAGAACCAGATGGACATGATGATGAGCTGGTGGCAGATGGACCGCTTTATCGCCGACCAGATCGAGGTGCTGAAGACCCGCCAGCTGGCGAAGCGCGTGGTGGCGAAGCTCGGCCTCGATCAGCACCCGGAGTTCGCCGGGGGCGACGCGGCGGGCGCCATCCAGGGGAGGATCGACGCCGAGCCGGTGGACGAGTCCTTTGTGGTCAGAATCTCCATGGTGGGCTACGACCCGGCCAACACCTCGGAGTGGCTCAACGTCTACGTGGACGAGTTCATCGCCGCCAACATCGAGGCCAGCCTGGAGCGCACCCAGGAGGTCTTCCGGGTCATCCAGAACCGGCTCGATCCCCTGCGCCAGCGGGTGACCGAGGCCGAGCAGAACCTGATGTCCTTCCGCGAGCGCGACACCGAGCTTCTGTTCGCCGACCAGGACAAGAACGTCATCTCCGAGCAGATCGACACCCTCACCACCGAGTACGCCACCACCAAGGCCGAGCGCATCCGGCTCGAGACCAAGCTCAACGCTATCGAAAACCTGAGCGCCACCAACCTGGCCCAGACCAGCTTTCCCGGCGGTGCTCAACGACCCCACCATGCAGGGTTTGATCAAGCAGAAGTCCGACCTCGAGGTGGAGCTCGCCGACAAGCTGCGCAACATGAAGGAGGGCCACCCCCAGATCAAGGAGCTGCGCTCGGGCATCATCGCGGTCAACGCCCGCATCTACGAGCAGGTCTCCTCTATCAAGACCTCGCTCAACACCGAGTTCGACATGATGAGCCGCCGTGAGAAATCGCTGTACGACAACATCCAGCAGCTCAAGGAGGAGTCGATCTCGCTGTCCCGCCAGACCCTGGAGTACCAGGCCCTCGAGGAGGAGTTCCGCCAGAACAAGACCTTCCTCGAGGACATGCTGGCCCGCTCCAAGGAGGCCGACATCTCCTCCACCACCGCGGTCAACAACGTCCGCATCATCGAGCCGGCGCGCCCGCCCGGCGGCCCCTTCAAGCCCAACCTGCAGCCGCACCGTCGCCCTGTCCACCGTGCTCGGCCTGTTCCTCGGCATCGGCCTCGTGCTCGGCCTCGACTTCCTCGACCAGACCCTGCGCAACCCCGACCAGGTGGAGCGCTACCTCGGCATCGAGACCCTGACCGTGCTGCCCAAGTTCACCGAAGAGTCGGCCCGGGCCATGCGCGAGGCCTTCCAGTCGCTGCGCACCGCCCTGATCCTGGCCTCCCGCGGCCCCAGCTGCCAGATCCTCCAGATCACCTCGGCGGTGCCGGCCGAGGGCAAGACCACCGTCGCCTGGAACCTGGCCAAGGTCTTCGCCACCGCCGGCTCCAAGGTCCTGCTGATCGACGCCGACCTCAGGAAGCCCCGCATCCACCGCCTGATCAACGCCAAGAACGTGCGCGGGCTGACCTCGGTGGTGCTCGGCGAGCGCGAGCTCGACGAGGTCATCCACCACCAGGCCGACGTGCCCAACCTCGACATCGTCACCTCGGGCCCGCTGCCCCCCAACCCGCCCGAGCTGTTCGGCAAGAACACCTTCCTGCGCCTGCTCGCCACCGCCCGCGAAAACTACGACTGGGTCATCCTCGACACCCCGCCGGTGACCTCGGTGACCGACCCGGTCATGGCCTCACGCACCGTCGACATGACCCTGCTGGTGATCCAGTACGCCGAGGCCCGCCGCCAGCTCCACCGCGAGGCGATCCGCCTGATGTCCCGCACCGGCGTCCGCATCGCCGGCGCCGTCCTCAACAAGGCCGACATGGAGCGCGACCACTACTACTACTCGGGCTACTACTCCTACTACCACTACGGCGAGGACCCCAGAACCACCCAGAAGACCAAGAAGAAAACCAAGGCCAAAGCGAGCTAGGAATCTCTTGGCGGTGCGTCCCGGGCAGCTCCACTACAGCCGCGACCTCCAACCCGCGCACAGAGCCTCGGACGCCCCGCAACGAGCCGAGTTTCAACTTTCAACTTTCAACTTATCAACTCTGAAAACCTCGACCTGATCCATGAAATTCAACAGAGCCCTCCAACAACTTGCCTTCCTCCGCGAAGACCTCTCAGCCATCGTCAATCGCCGATGGTGGCGCTGGGTCACCATGTGGATGTGGCACGCCAGCCCGCCCGCACTTGTTACCTACCGTCTCAACCGCTGCATGTCTGCTCTTCGGAAAGGCCCACCACGGAGCGCGACTGTTGATGTGGCCGCTGTTCTTTTTCCTTCGGTTCCTGGGTCCGGTCTTGGAGATCAACTACCGAGCCGACATCGGGCCGGGTTTCAAGATCCTCCACCCAGGCATGGGAGTGCTCGTCTCGGGCAACGCTGTCTGCGGCCGATGCCTGACGTTGACCGGTGGAAATTGGGTCTCGTCCAGGAGGCCTACCAGGCCGGGTGACATTCAACTTGGCGACGACGTGGTGCTGCGGGCGCACTCGATGGTTCTGGGGCCGATTCGGGTTGGCGACGGCGTGCACAATCGGCGCTGGTGCCGTGGCCCTGGAAGACTGTCGACCTGGGTCGGTGATGGTGGGCGTGCCCGCGCGTCCGGTTGTTCGACAGGCGGCGATCGGCGCAAAAGCGGCTGTGATCGAAGACATTCCGGATTTCGCAACCGCCGTCGGTGCGCCGGATCGCACCATTTCCGGATCTTGAGCGTGACCAAGGAAATCCCTATCCCAGAGGCTCGTGCCATGAGCCGGCTCCCGCCGCTACGAGGTGATGTGCGTTCCGGGGTGGAGAAACTCGCGGCAGGCAGGAGCAGTGTGGGTGCCCAGTTCATCCAACGCGCAGCAAGGGCGCGGGTGCCTTCCATGGCCATCGTGGGCCGGGTGAGGGAGGCAACTGAGGACGCTGCGTGTGAACGGCTCGCGCCGGAAACACCCACATGATCCTCGCGATAATTCCCGCCCGCGGCGGCTCCAAGGGGATACCGCGGAAGAACCTCCAGCCCGTCGGCGGCGTTCCTCTGATCGTCCACACCATCCGGCACGCTGTTGAAGCGACCCTCGTGGATCGTGTGATCGTGTCCACCGATGACGACGAGATCGCAGCGGTGTCCGCCGCCCATGGGGTGGAGGTGATCCAGAGGCCACTTGAACTCTCCGGGGACACCGCCTCGTCGGAAAGCGCTCTGCTTCACGTCCTGGACGTCCTGGCGGAGCGGGGCGAGGATGCCCCCGAACTCGTGGTCTTCCTGCAGGCCACGTCGCCCATCCGGCGGCCGAACGATATCGATGGAGCCGTCCGGTTTTTCCTGGAGGGGGGATATGACTCGGTGTTTTCAGCCTCTGTCGCCCATGGATTCGTCTGGGAGGTCCGCGACGATGGGGCGGTGCCGCTCACCTATGAACCAGGTGCCCGTCCCATGCGGCAGCAGATCGGCGAATGTGAGATGGAGAACGGTTCCATCTACGTGGTCAGGCCCGGCATCCTGAGGGAAACAGGTGTTCGCCTAGGGGGGAAGATCGGCATCTACCGGATGGGATTTCTCGAAGGTTTGCAGATCGACGAACCGGAAGATCTCGAGTTGGCGCGATGGATCCTCGAGAGGCGGCCTCACGAGATGATTCGGAACAACTCAACATCGATTTTGGAGAGCTGAATGCGCAAGACCGTGAAAATCGGCGGGCCGCCAGGTGGGCCAGGGCCAGCCCTGCTTCATCGTGGCGGAGATCGGCATCAACCACAACGGGGATCTCGAGCTGGCAAAGCGGCTCATCGATGCGGCGGTTGCCGCCGGCTGCGATGCCGTCAAGTTCCAGAAGCGGACGGTGGAGGTGGTGTACACGCCCGAGGAGTTGGCACCAGCCGCGAGAGAACCCGTTCGGGCCCACCAACGGCGACCTCAAACGCGGGTCTGGAGTTCGGTGAGGCCGAGTACCGGGAGATCAACGCCTACTGCCGAGAGAAAGGACATCCTCTGGTTCGCCTCGTGCTGGGACGAGGGCTCGGTGGATTTCATCGAGCGGTTCGATCCTCCCTGCTTCAAGATCGCCTCGGCGTGCCTCAACGACCATGCTCTGCTTCGCCACACCAAGCGGTGCGGCAAACCGATCGTCCTTTCGACCGGCATGAGCACCATGGATCAGATTGACGAAGCCGTGGAGGTGCTCGGCCACTGACGATCTGATCCTCCTGCACTGCACGAGCACCTACCCGCGCGAATCTCGAGGAGCTCAACCTCCGCTGCCTGGCGACCCTCGGCAGCAGGTATGCGGTTCCGATCGGCTACTCCGGCCACGAGGTCGGGCTGCCCACCACCGTGGCTGCGGTGGCTCTGGGGGCCTGCATGGTCGAGCGTCACATCACCCTCGATCGCGCGATGTGGGGGAGTGACCAGGCGGCTTCGGTGGAGCCGCACGGGCTTCGCCCGCTTGGTCCGTGAGATTCGCGCCGTCGAACAGGCCCTTGGCGACGGAGAGAAGCGCGTCTACGAACGTGAGATGCCGGTCATGGAGAAGCTGCGACGCATACGATGAGCACCAGTCCTTTCAAAACCCACTTCGCGATCGTCCTCGACATCGACGGTGTGCTCACCGACGGCTCCGACTCCGTGTCGGCCGGCGACAAGAGGCTCTTCTTGCGTGATCTCGATGCTCTGACCCGCGCTCGCAGGGAAGGACTCGGAGGTCGCTTTCCTCACGGGTGAGAGTGAAGAGGTTGCCGGCCCGGTTGTCGAGCGGTGCGGCGGCGGCCTCGCGCTGTACGGAATGAAGGACAAGGTCGCAGGGATGCGGAGACTCGTGGAGCAGATGGGCTGCCCCACCGAGGAGGTGTGCTACGTGGCCGACGGTGAGCGGGACGCTCCCGCCCTGGAGCTCGTCGGGCTCGCGCTGGCACCCAGCGACGCCTCGGCTTCAGCGCGCGCAGCCGCCGACCGTGTGCTCGCCTCGCGAGGCGGCGCCGGTGCCGTCGAGGAGGCGATCGCGCTGCTGTTCTCACCGATCGACGCATGCGGCGATGATCCGGCGGAGTTCGTGCGAGGCGAACTCAGGGCCGCGGCTGAGGC
The DNA here is from genome assembly GCA_963801995.1 of uncultured Holophagae bacterium. Lineage (GTDB taxonomy): Bacteria > Acidobacteriota > Thermoanaerobaculia > Thermoanaerobaculales > Sulfomarinibacteraceae > FEB-10. The sequence goes on from CAWDGW010000004.1 coordinate 309,121, forward strand.
CATGAACACCGTCGCCGAAGGCGAAATCCGCGCGCTCGCCCGCTTAGTCGAGGTCGTAGCGGCGAGCCTGGCGGCCGGAGGAAAGGTCGTCCTCTTCGGCAACGGAGGAAGCGCCTCAACCGCTCAGCACGTGGCAGCCGAGCTTGTGGGGAGGTCCCGCAAGGAGCGGCGGCCTCTTCCCGTCATCGCGCTCACCACCGACACGGCTCTCCTGACGGCGCTTGCCGGCGACCCCGGGCACGAGGAGATCTTCGAGCGCCAGGTGGAGGCGCTTGTTCGGTTCGGCGATGTTGCCGTCGGTCTGAGCACCAGCGGGCATCGGTCAACGTGGCCCGTGCGCTCGCCGCTGCAGGCCGGCTGGGCGCACGCACGATTGCGCTTGTTGGCGCCGAGCCCGGCGCCGTCGGTGAAGCGGCCGAGCTGTGCATCACCTTTCCGGTGTCGGACACGGCGCGGATTCAGGAGTTGCATCTGGTGGCGCTCCACGCGGTCTGCAGCTACATCGACGGCCGCGTCGGGGAGGGGTGAGGGAAGGCAGCTCGATGAATGACCACGCACATCGCACCGCTCCGCGACGAGGTGGAGAAAGAATGACGGTCTCCGGAGCTCGCCGGCGAAAGGGACGGTATGAGCTCAACACAGCCTGACGGGCGCGAGGGCGCTCCCATGTCGCCGGTGAAGGTGATCGAGAAGAGGAGCGGCTGGCGGGCGCTCGACCTCCGTGAGCTCCTCGCGAACCGGGATCTCTTCTACTTCCTGGTGGCTCGGGACGTCAAGGTGATCTACAAGCAGACGGTGCTTGGATTCGCGTGGGCCATCATTCGGCCGGTATTCAGCATGATTGTCTTCAGTGTCATCTTCGGCCGGCTTGCCAAGATCCCGTCCGATGGAATTCCCTATCCCATCTTTTCCTATGCCGCCCTGGTTCCTTGGACCTACTTTCAGACTTCCGTCACCACCTCCACAAACAGCCTTGTCGCGAACTCCAATGTCATCACCAAGGTGTACTTCCCGCGCATCATCATCCCGCTCGCGCCCGTGGCCGCCGGCCTCGTGGACTTCGTCGTCGCGCTCTCCATCGTCGGGGTGATGATGGCTTGGTATGGGATCGTGCCGACGGCGGCCCTCGCCTTCCTTCCCGTGATGGTGCTGATCATGGTCCTGACCGCAGCCGGGGTCGGCCTCTGGTTGTCGGTGCTCGCCGTCCAGTACCGCGACGTCAGGTTCGCTATGCAGTTCGTTGTTCAGCTCCTGATGTACGCCGCCCCGGTTGTGTGGCCGGCCTCGCTGATCCCCCAGAAATACCGGCTGCTCTACGGCCTCTACCCCATGGCTGGCGTCATCGAGGGGTTTCGCTCTGCACTGCTCGGCCGCACGGCCATGCCGTGGGACCTCATCGGCATGGGCTCGGTGACCGCCGTCGTCCTGTTTGTTCTTGGCAGCTTCTACTTCCGCCGCATGGAGCGGACCCTCGCGGACGTGGCCTGATGGGCGACTTGGCCATCAGGTCCGAGGGTCTGTCGAAGCTCTACCGCATCGGGCTCGAGGAACAGCGCCACGAGACTCTGGCTGGCAGCTGTCGCTGACTTTCTCCGCACCCCCATCAGAAACTTCAAGAAACTCCGTGGCCTGACAAGCATCTCAGATGCGGAAGCCGGCGGCGCCGACGTGATCTGGGCCCTCCGCGACGTCTCCTTCGACGTCAGGGATGGAGAGGTTCTCGGCATCATCGGTGCCAACGGCGCCGGCAAGAGCACGCTTCTCAAGATCTTGTCCGGCATCACCGAGCCTTCGTCCGGGCGCGCCGTGATTCACGGTCGAGTCGCAAGTCTTCTGGAGGTAGGAACCGGGTTTCACTCGGAGCTCACCGGCAGGGAGAACATCTATCTCAACGGCACGATTCTCGGGATGAAAAAGGTCGAGATCGACAGGAAGTTCGACGAGATCGTGGCATTTTCCGGGGTGGAGAGGTTCATCGATACGCCGGTGAAGCGCTACTCGTCGGGCATGAAAGTTCGCCTGGGCTTCGCTGTAGCGGCCCACCTCGATCCCGAGATCCTCCTGATCGACGAGGTGTTGGCTGTGGGCGACGCCTCATTCCAAAGGAAGTGCATCGGCAAGATGGGGGAGGTTGCGCGGGGTGGCAGGACGGTGCTGTTCGTCAGCCATAACATGGCAGCTGTGTCCATTCTCTGCAACCGCGCGATATTGCTTAGGGACGGGATGGTGGCGCAGGTCGGGGAAGCGAGCGACGTCGTGAGCGACTACCTTGCCAACGCGGGGGGGGGAACCGGGAGAGGTCCGGTGGAACGACCTCAACTGCGCGCCGGGAAACGATGAGGCGCGCATTCTCGCGGTGCGCGCATACACCGACGATCGCGAAAGGCCTCCGTATCCGATCAACCGGCCTCTGAAACTGGAGGTTGACTACATGATTCTCCAGGAGGGTGTGAGGACTTACGTCGCCTTTCGACTCACAGATCCGGCCGGTTCGTTTGTCCTGGCGAGTATGAACGCGCCCGAGACGGCTCTCAATGAAGATCCCTACTTTTGCGCGCCACTCTCCGTGGGCACCTACCGAACCACGTGTACGATTCCGGCAGACGTTCTCAACGACATTCGTTACAACCTGAGTGTCAGCATCGTCAGCGCACCTCCTCCAATAGTGTTCGCCGAGGTCAATGAAGCCATCACCTTCTCGATCCTGGACACCGGGGAAATGCGTCCGGCGTGGCTCCCAGGCCGGTTCCCAGGACCGTGCGGATGAAATCGCAGGACCCAACCCTAAGCTTCATACGATCCGGGGTGAATAGGCCATCGATCCAGAAGACCCGGCCCACCGTTGCGTTCCAAGGCCCGAACCGGGCGGGGGCAGAGCCTAGGCGGGGATTCGCAGCGACACCAATGATCTGGTTCAAGCGAAAAGTAAAGACGAGTTTTATTTATCCTCTGCTGCGCCCGCGTAGGTTCATGATGTACTGCGTTGGTCCGGCAAAGTCGGGAACGGTGTCGGTCAATGGAATGTTCTCTGCAAACTACCGCGCAGCGCCACGAAGCCGCGTTTCGCGAGATCATTGTCTTGGCCGTAGATTGTCTGGAAGGACGTCTGAAGAAAAGCACGGTGTTGCGCCAGCTTCGGAGACGGGACCGGCGGTTGCGCTTGGAAGTGGACTCTTTCAACCAACTCTCCGGTGTTTGTACAGGAGTTCGTCGATCAGTTCCCGAAGCCAAGTTCCTTCTCACGGCAAGGGAGCCGCGATCATGGCTCAGGTCGATCATCTTACGAACCAGCACCTTAACGTTGACGTTTCCAACCGACAGCCGGAGAGGCGCCTGCGGGAGTTATTCTTCGGCCCGCCGAACGCCACATACTCCCGCGGCGAGGGGGAGCTCGAACGGCTGGGGTTGTTCCCGCTGGATGGCTACCTGGGTGGTTGGGCGGCGCATTACAGACGGGTGCTCGACGCCGTCCCGATGGAGAGGTTGTTGATTCTCCGGACAGAGGATCTTGCCATCTCCGCCGGAAGGTTGGCTACCTTCCTGTCGATTCCTCGGAGAGTACAACGACAGCAAAGCCACCTGCACCATTTCTTCCCGCTCGACCACGGTGTCTTTCACCGACTGGACACACACTTGGTAGAAGAAAAAGTGGCCTCCAATTGTGAGACTGTCTCAGCTCGACTGAAGAAGGCGATGGGAGCACAGCCATGGTAGCTGTTTCTTGCCTCCCGAGCGGCACCGCAGCGAAATCATGGAAAGGCAAGCCCCGGGCCCTTCGGCAGCTCGACCTTCTTGGTTTACGAACCGGGCAGTTGGCGATAGTCAGGGGCGGATGTCAGGATATGAGCCGTTCGACAGGGACCTTTTGTGCGGTCGAATGGGGAGACAGGATGAGCACTATCCATCTCTGGCCTGAAGAGGTCCACAGCGAGGATGGCACCCTGAGGAGGGCCCTCGTGATCGACGAGATTGGGAAGCCCCGCCGATCCCTTTGGTACGGCATCGAGGAAAGGCATCGAGACTTCTCCCCTCGGACAACGATCACCTAGTCATGGGTGCGGTGTTTTTCCTCATGCAGACCGGCCTGGATGCGCATGTGCATGGGCAGGTCTCCCCTTCGTTGCTTCAGAATCTTGTGGAATTCCAGGCAAGCCTCGGGACCAAATGCATCGCGGTCTCACGGCGGTTGAGATGACGGCGGATCAGGAGACTGAGGCTCTGCAGCCTGAAGGCCGCAAAGGGGCGGTGGTAGCATTTTCCGGCGGCGTTGACTCTTGTTTTTCGGCGTACCGGCATGTACGCGGCGAAGGCCTCCGTTTCCCCCGGCAGGTAGACGGCGCGGTGATGATCCACGGGTTCGACATTCCGTTGGCAGATGGGGAGGCGTTCCGGCGAGCGGCCGACAAGTCAAGAAAGATCCTCGCCAGCCTCGACCTGGAGTTGATGACTGTTCAATCGAACTACAAAGAGATCGTCGCAGATTTCCCCCAATCGCACGGGCCCGCGATGGCGTCGTGCCTGGCGCTGTTCGGGGGAGGCTTTCGCGAAGGGTTGATCGGCCAGACGTTTACCTACGGTGAGATCCGCCACATCGCTGAGGGTGTCAACGCGCTCACCGACCCCATGCTCTCCAGCAGTGCTTTCAGGGTCATCCCTGACGGCGCAGCGTTTGAACGGGCTGACAAGATCAAGCTGCTGGGCCGATGGGATGAGTTTCTTCAGGATCTCCGAGTTTGTTCGGGCTGGGCTGACAAGGGCCGGAATTGCTGCAGATGCGAAAAATGCATCCGCAACATCCTCACATTTCGAGCCTTGGGACTTGGCTTGCCGCAATGCTTCGAGCACGATGTCACTGACGGGCAGATTGAGAAACTGGAGCCGGGAATAGGGATTCGGCCGTTTATCAGATACGGCGACCTGGCAGAGTTGGCGGCCGCCTCCGACTCCTCGGGTTCGTGGGTCCGAGTGCTTGAGAAACGGCTGGTAAGTGTCCGGCACACGACAACTGAGGAGTAGGTTGTTGTTGAAGGCCCGGAGGCTGCCTCACTTTGCTGGCAGCATCTGGACTCGCTTGGCACCGCGAGGGATCTAGGATGGCTGTGGCGGCCATTCGGCTCGGCCTATGCTCCTCTTCGACAGGGGTGGGCTTCAGGGCGCCCCAGGACGAGCGGCATGGATCGGCTCGGACACACAGTGCCATGTTGTTTTCGGTTTGTCGGGTACGACGTATGTGCGGAATAGCAGGGATCCTAACTCTGAACGGTGATGACGCCAGCGCCGACGAGGTCCAAGGAATGCTCGATGCACTTGCGCACCGGGGCCCGGACGGCGAGGGTAACCATGCCCAGGGGCCGGTGGCGCTGGGTCACCGGAGGCTGGCAGTCCTGGATACCGGGCCGGGCGGGATTCAGCCAATGTCGTATGCCAACGGAAGGTATTGGATAACCCTCAACGGGGAGATCTACAACTTCCTCGAGCTCCGGGAGACACTCAGAGGTCTCGGCCACGTATTTCGCACGGACTCCGATGCGGAGGTGGCGCTAGCTGCTTACGCCCAATGGGGCGACGGTTGCCAACTGCGGTTCAATGGGATGTGGGCGTTCGCCATTTGGGATTCGGAAAAGCGGCAGTTATCCTGTCCCGGGACAGGTTTGGTGTCAAGCCGCTTTTTTACTACATGGGACAGCACCGATTGACATTCGCGTCTGAGATGAAGGCGTTCCTTCCGTTGCATTGGTTTCCAGCGTCGTTCCGTTTCCCCGCAGTGGCGGCGGCTCTCATGAGCCCCTCCTCACTCGAAGCCACGGATGACTGCCTTCTGGAGGACGTCCGAAGATTTCCAGCCGGTCACTCATTGGTTGTCACCCCGGGAGGAAGTGTCAGGACCTCTCGCTGGTGGAGGACGCAGGATCATCTTGAGCATGTGCCTCGAGTTTCCGCCAGCAGGTCGAGGTGTTCAGAGACAGGTTCACCGAGGCTGTTCGCTTGCGAATGCGAAGTGATATCCCGACGGCTTGTACCCTGAGCGGGGGTCTTGATTCCGGTTCGGTTACGTGCACCATGGCAAGGTTGCGTAGAGCTTCCACCGGCGCGGAACGCGGGCCGACCGATCCACCGGTTGCGTTCGTGGCGGCATACCGCAACACGAGTCGTGACGAAAGTGTGCTCGCGACGTCGGTCGCGCGTCAGGCTGGAATCGAAGCCGTGGTCATCGGGATCAACCCCGACAGGCTGGCGCAGCTTTTCGACGAGTTCGTGTTCCAGTGCGAGGAGGTGCAGAGCCCTCACATCGGGCCGTGGCTCCTTTATCAGGAGATGCGTCGTCGCGGGTTCAAGGTTTCACTCGACGGCCACGGCGGGGATGAACTACTCGCGGGTTACATCGACCAAGTAGTTTGCGCGGGATTCGGCACTCTTTCCCGTGCCAAGGCCGTTTCGAGCGGCTCAGCTCACTGCCACCCTTCGCCGAATTCGAAGTGAAGATGCTGGGCCTGAAGGGGCGAGGGACTGGGTTAGGGCCGGAAGGGCATTCAAGAGACTCGTTGCGCGAAGGCTGGGCGAACATGCCGAGCCGGTCAAGGGTGGGGCGCCTCCGCTGCTCAGAGCGACTCCGCTGGAGCCCCAACTCCAGTACAGAGAGGCGCTGGAGAACGCAAGGTTGAATACGCTCACCAGGAGGCTCTACGAGGACTTTCACACGCGTGCACTGCCAACGATTCTTCGGGATTTCGACAGGTTTTCGATGGCTCACGGTGTCGAGGTCCGGTCACCGTTCTTGGACTGGCGTGTGGTGTGTTTTTGCCTGTCGTTGCCCGCTCGTTCCGTGCTCGGAGGAGGGTTCACCAAGAGGATCCTGCGAGAGGCCACGAAGGGCATCCTCCCGGAGGCGGTTCGGACGCGTACGAAAAAGATCCCATACAAAACCCCTCTGGAAGAATGGTGGACCGGTCCTCTGAACGAGATGGTCCGGGACACCGTGAGCAGCCAAGGGTTTCAGTCATCCGACGTGTGGGATGGGAAGGCGGTCAGTCGTCTTCTACAAGATGCCAGCCCAGGGAGGCGATTCAATGGGGCCCTCATGGTGTTCCGTTTTGTCGCCGCCCACCGGCTCATGGAATTGTTCAAGGGCGTGCGAACGGCCAGTAGCGCTGTCGCTCACAGGAGATGAAAGCGGTGCGAATCCTCTTCCTCAACGACAACCGGGCCCATCCCAACTGGGGCGCACAGGCCACGCCCAACGCCCTGGATGCTGTGTTCGACGAGAGATGCCGACTGGGAACGGGTCTGGTTGAGCTGGGATTGGCTGCGGTCCCAGTACCGGACGCTCCGGCCGCCACTGCCGCGGTGGACATATGAGCGCCGAAGTCAGGTGTGGCCAGGCTTTTCCTCGCTCGATTCTCGCGACCCGAGAACTTCTTTCCCAGGGTCGCAGACGACCTTGATCGCTTTGCTGATGAGTGGCTCGCGGGTGACGGCGGGCCCATGGCGAGACGTTTCTTGAACGAGCTCGAACAGAGCGATGTTCTGGTGTACAACGGGGAGAACTCGCTGTACCGCAATACTCTTGAGGGCACTCGTGCCCTTTTCCTCCTCTGGCTCAGCAAGACGACGGATCGGCAAACCCACCTGCATCGTCAACCACACCGCCCATCTCACCGGTGTACGACCGATGATGACTGCCATGGTTCGCAAGGTCTACCCGGATCTGGACCTCGTCACCTGTCGCGAGGCGGCGTCGCTCGAGCTTCTCCAAAATATGGGCATCACGAATGCCGAGCTCATACCGGACGTCGTGTTCTGGCTCGGTGAGGAGGCGGAAGCAACCCGATCTGTGGACGAGTGGCTTGCCGACAACGATCTCGAGCCCGGCAACGTACGTGTGCATGAGCGCCTCCGGCCTGCCTGTGAGCCGGCCCAGGGGTGAGTGGGGCGGTGCCTACACATCCCTCGTGGGTCAGGTGCAGCAACGAACCGGCCTTCGGGCAGTTCTGGTGGCCAGAGATCGTCCGTGCCAGTTCCTCGCGGAGTCGGCGCGGCGAACCGGTGCTGTTTTCTTCGGGCCTGAACATCACTTCACCGAGCTCTGGCCGCTCCTGAGACAGGCTGCGGCGGTCGTCACGGGGCATTTTCATTACGCGATCATCGCGGCGATCGGGGGTTGTCCCTTCCTGCCGCTGTCGGCAAACAACCACAAGATGGCCGGTCTGTGCACGATGCTTGGTTGGGAGCCGGTGGAACCCTTCGACGTGACTGACCTGTTGTCGTGCTCTCAGGCTGTCGTCGACAGATTGCTGGATGTGCTGAGCGAAAGACCCCGTCACTCGGAGCACCTCGCTTCCAGGGCTGAGACGCTGCGCGCGCGGGTGGGGGAGTTGCCTGGAAGAATCCAGGACGTGATGGAGTCCGTCCAGTGAGCCGTGGTACCGGCCAGGCGCCGGCAAGACGGCGGGATGGTGTGGACTCGCCGACGGATGATCGGCTGTCCGGAACGCCGGCCACGTCTGTGGGTCGAGGTTGCGGAGGGTCGAGTCGCATCGGCGATTCTCGGAAACGGTTTTCTCGGAAATGCGTCGAGCTCGGTGCCGAGGTCAAGCTACTGACGCCGGGGGCCTCCTATCCGCCGTTCGTGGAACGGTACAGCACACCGGGCGTCACGTTTCAGCGTATTCCGTTCGACACGGCGGTCAGTGGATCCGGACGAAAGGTTGCCTGGGAACGGAGAATCGGCAGACGGCTTGTCCGGCAGGGTCTGCATCGAGCACGGGCCATGTTGTGGAGGCAGATCGGCGCGCGGCTGGCCGCTGCGGATGCCGGGCCGATGATGTCCATGCTCGACGAGTCGCCGCCGGACGTCTTCGTTGCCACGGATGTCAACATGGGCTTCGGCCGGGGGCTCGTGGGGGCCTGCCAGCGCCGGGGCGATCCCGACCGTGGGCAACATCTTCTCCTGGGACCATCCGTACTACGAGCACCCGTCGCGGCCCGATACGCTGACCTGCTGGTCGCCGTTCGTCAAGTCGAAGCTGGTCTCCCGGAGTGGACTATCCCCTGATCAGATCGAGGTGATCGGGGCTCCGGCCTTTGATTCCTACGTGGACCCTGACACACATCTGGAGCCGCGAGCGACTGTGCGGGACGCTCGGCCTGGACAGTCGTCGCCCGATCCTGGTGTTCGCGACCCTCGGCCAGTTCAAGAAGTTCATCGATGAGACCGACTCGTTCCAGGCGCTGCTCGACGAGATCGATTCCGGGAGGATCCCGGGACGACCCCAGGTCGTCCTGCGGCTCCACCCGGTCTCGAGGGAGCAGTATTGGGAGGTGTTTCGAGCTCGAGAGGACGTGGTGGTGTCGCGGTATCTGGGGTATAGCCCGGGTATGCGTTGGTGGCCCTCGCAGGATGAGGTGGCCCTGGCGGGAAACCTCCTCCGGCACGCGGACGTCTGCCTCAGCCCCGGCTCGACGATGGCCATCGAGCCGGCGATCTTCGACACTCCGGCCATCGTCCCCATCTTCAACCGGTACATGCCGGAGGAGTACGAGCGCTTCTTCGATGCCTTCTGGATGTCCCGCCACTTCGGGTTCCTCGCCGAGAATGAGCTGTTGCCCTTTGTTCGGTCGGCCGGGGAGATGACGGAGGCCGTGTGCCGCGCGTTGGCCGACCGGTCGTGGATGAAACAGGAGAGGAGCGTCATTCGCGAGGAGCTCATCGGCCCTCTGGATGGTCATTCGACGGAGAGACTTGCGCAGGTCGCCGTACGCGCCGCGAACGGGAGTAAAGCATGGGTGATTGGGACTCGTCCTTTCCCGACGCATTCGTGTCGACTCGAGCCGAGATCGGATCGGGGGTCGAGGTCGGGCCGGGCGCGATCATTCGAGCCGGCGTGCGAATCGGTGATCGGACGCGCATCGGGCCGTACACCGTGGTCGGCGATGCACCTGTGGTGATCGAAGAGGACGTCGTGATCGAGGGTTTCTGTCGAGATCGGCCATGCCGCGTCGGCTTCGGATGGCAGTCCTCTGGTGATCGGGCGAGCCTCCCAGATCCGTTCCCACTCGGTGTTCTACGAGGGCTCGGTCTTCGGAGAGGGCATGGTGACCGGGCACCGGGTCACCGTGCGCGAGAAGACGAACGCGGGGAGGGGGCTCCAGCTCGGAACTCTTTCCGACGTCCAGGGACACTGCACGATCGGCGACCATGTCAGGACCCATTCCAACGTGCACATCTGTCAGGCCGCAACCATCGAGGATTTCGTCTGGATCTACCCCTATGTGGTGTTGACAAACGATCCGCATCCACCCAGCGACAGGTTCCGGCAGGGGCCGGTCATTCGCCGATTCGCAGTGATCGCGACCCATGCCTGCGTGATGCCGGCCGTCGAGGTGGGCGAGGACAGCCTGGTGGCTGCGGC
>CAWDGW010000005.1:0-637106 GCA_963801995.1 uncultured Holophagae bacterium
GGACGCCACCTTCGAGGACATCGCCCGGCAGTTCACCGAGAGCTACGCGAAGCTGCACGACGCAGACACCGGACTGCTCTACCACGGCTGGGACGAGAGCCGCGTGCAGCGCTGGTCAGATCCCGACACCGGGCGCTCGCCCGGCTTCTGGACCCGCTCCCTCGGCTGGTACTCGATGGCGCTGGTCGACACCTACGAGCAGTTCCCGGCGGACCACCCGGGGCGGCGCGAGCTGGCGCGCATACTCGCAGAGCTGAGCGAGGCCCTGCTCGCGGTGCGAGATGAACGCAGCACGCTGTGGTGGCAGGTGCCCGACCAGGGCGGCCGGGAAGGCAACTACCTCGAGGCCTCCGGCTCGGCGATGATCGCCTACGCCTGGGCCAAGGGTGCGCGCTTGAGGACTGCTCGAGCCGCGCTACCCGCGAGCTCGCCGGGCAGAGCTTCGCCGGCCTGGTCGAGGAGCTGGTAGATTGGGATGCGGACACCGGACGAATGCAGCTGCGAAATGTCTGCCGAAGCGCCGGCCTCGGCGGCGATCCGTACCGCGACGGCACCTACGCCTACTACATCTCGACCGACGTGGTGGTCAACGATACGCACGGAGTCGGCGCGTTCCTGTTGGCGAGCTCGGAGATCGAGTGAGGCACGGGGGCACCGGGATCCGGGCCGGGATTACAGCCCGATCTCCACATCGATCGGGGTGTTGCTTTCGATCGGGAACTCCAGGCTTGCTTCAGCGTCGTTGAACGTCCATGGAGGTTCGTTGCCTTTGACCGACACCGACACCGGCGCCCGGTCCAGGAAGATCCTGGCCGTGGAAGCCGTACTCAGCGCCGGAGCGGTCAGGCGCACCCGTCCCCCGATCCTGGTGACACCGACCTGCTTGATTTGACTGTCGACGGGATCGGCGTAGCTGAACGTGTGCGAACCGTCCGAGGAGGCCGGGTTGACGCAGATCGTAATGTGCTTCTCTTCCTTTCGCCAGCGGGAGCTGTTGCCCTGGACCACGTTCCCCATCACGAAGATCGAGTTTTCCCTGATGAAGCGCGGCAGCGTGTAGAGGTCGGCCTCGAAGCTGATTGTCTTGCCACCGGCGAAGACCTCGGAGGGCCGGTCAAAGTTACGACAGCGACCCTCGGGCAGGTAGATGTCCCGGTGGTTGTCTCGGTAACCACCGGGGCAACCAGAATGGCGTCGCCGAGGAGGAACTAATTCCAGATGCCCCAGGTGTTCTCGTCATCGAGAAACTCGGAGGCCATGGGTTTCATCAATACCCCGGTCGTCGCACTCGTCGAAGCGAGCGAGTAGAGGTAGGGAATGAAGGCCATCCGTTCTTCGCAGATCTTCCCGAAACTGCGCTTGAAACCGCTCATCGTAGCGCCACGGCATGCGGTCGCGACCTTGGCCACCGGATCCATCGAGTTTGATCTCGAACATTCCCGCCATACTCGCCGCCTGCAGCCACCGGATGAAGAGCGCTTCCGGGATATGACCTTCTCCCAGATAGCCACCGGCATCCGTCCCCCAGAGCGGGAATCCCATGAACGAGGTTCGCATGGCGTTGGCGAAGTTGCCCTGGAGTCCGTCCCAGGTCGAGCGCGGATCTCCGCCCCAGATCGCACTCAAAAAGGGCTGGGTCCGGTGGATCGCGGACCGGGCGAAGATGAAGTGCTCCTCGCCCCATGACTCGTGGATGCCCTCGTGAATGGTCTTCGCGACCAACCAGGTGTACCGGTTCCGCCGCTCGGAAAGCGGCGTGCCGTCATGCCACAGCTCGTGGTCCGGAAAAACCTCATCGGTGCGATCGATCTTATGGCCACGGACCCCGACTGAGTACTGGTCGGTCTTGAGTAGCTGCTGGAACGCCTGGACGGTAGGGGGATGGCTAAGATCGATGTAACTGTATCGACCTCCGAGCTGTTTCTCGAAGAGGAGGTCTCCGAAGGTCGCGGTGGCGACCCAGGTCATGAACTCGAGCCCGTAGTCGTTTCGGATCGTTCCGATCCACTCCTCCGGTTCGGCGAACTTCTCGTTGAAGTTCATCTTCGACCACTCGTGGTGCCCGTCGCTGTACGGTCGATCGACCCACCAGGCGGTCAACGGGATCTCCAGCGCGGTGAAATGCTCGATATCGCTGAGAATCTCCTCGGCGCCGCCGTCGTTCTGGTCGCGCCACACGATGCGCCCGAGGCCCCAGAGGGGAACCCGTTTCGGTGCGCCGATCAAGGAGAAATAGTGCCTGTGGATCTCGGTCCCGGTCGCTCCGATGAACACATACCAGTCGAGCGTGCCCGTTTCATGATGGATGCGGTTGGCCCCATTGGTCGCAAAGCCGTACTCACCCCGGGCGAAGGTGTCGAAAAAGGCACCATAGCCGTGGGTGATCATGAAAAAGGCGGAGAAGGCGGAGGCGTAGTTCTCCCGCATCGAGGCCGATTCGCTCAGGACGTCGACGACGATCGAGGTGCCGGTGAGATCGGGGTCAGCCTGTTGTCCGGCTGCAGCGGCTCGCTCAGACCGAAGAAATGGTCGCCGAGATAGGTGAATTCCATGCTGACCTGACGGCCCCAAGCGGGGTCGGAGAAGAAACGGAATCCACCTTCGACCTTCGAAACCGTGATCTCCAAATCCCGGGCGCGGTTGTCGGTGGCTGCCCGGTAAGAGTCGACCGATGGAGGGACGGTTGCACGCAGCGTGATCGTTTCGCTGTCGTGACTCCCGATCTCCCAGTTATCGACTCGCTCGAAGTTGAAACGGAATGCCTCGAGCCGGAGGATCGGTTTCTCGCCTTTTGTGACGAGCACCGCGGTTTCGGAAACCACGACGGTGGCACCGGCGTTGTCGAGGGTGACCGGACTCCCGGCATGCGCAATGCCCGAAGCGAGCAGGAGTGAGAGAAGCATCGAGGGAGTTGCGGACCGCAGTGTCGGGAAATTCATCAGGGTACGTCCTTCCTGGAGGGTATGAGACGGGTCGTATCGCAATCGGTTGCGCATTCGGGCACCGCCGCCGGATCTCTACGGAAACAGCGGGGCAAGGCGGAACCAGGCGAAATCCGCCGGCGCCTGCGTGGTTTGTACCTCGGCGGCGGCGGCGAATACGCCGACCTTGGCGCCGACCCAACGCCCGGGGAGGGCGGTGAAGATCGGTTCGAAGAGAGTGAAGTCGCGCCCGTCGAATGACACGCCGAACCGGCAGAGGCCACCCGGGCGCCATTCGACGCGGAGGTGCACCGGGCCGTCGGGGGCAGGGAGGGTGGCGACCACTCGTTCCTCGCCACCGTCGCGCGCGCCGAGACAGGTCTTGACGACGACGGCGCGTCCGGCGGGCGTCTGCTCGACCCCGACCCAGGCATAGTCGGTGCCGAAGACCAGGAGGCCGGCGCGCTCGCCGAGTCGCGTCGGCGCGAACGTCATCTCGGTCGTGACCTGGAAGGCCTCGGCGGGAGGCTTCTGCAGGAGCAGCGAGGCAACAGGCCAGAGGTTTCCAGCTCCTTCGGGCAGGGGCTGGGTGAACAGACGCAGGGAGCCCGGGGCTTCGGTCAGTGACCACCAGGTTCCGTCGGGATTCGCCTGCCACTGCCATTGGAGTCCGAGTCGTCCACTGTCGAACTCGTCCGAGCTTGGCGGAACCGCCGTCGGCTGCGGGGGCAGCGCAGGCTTGCGCCAGCGCGTCACGGGCTCACCGCGCCCGTTGCCGTCAGGATCCCAGCCAATGACTGGCCAGCCGTCCTCGTTCCAGACCATCGGCTCGAGGTGCACGATCCGACCGGAGGCGCCCTTGTCCTGGAAATGCACGAACCAGTCCTCTCCCGAGGGCGTGTCGACCCACGCTCCCTGGTGCGGGCCGTTGACCGCCGACCGGCCCTGGTCGAGGACGATCCGCGCCTGGTACGGGCCGCGGATGTCGCCCGCGCGAAAGACGGACTGCCAGCCCGGTGTCACTCCGCCGGCTGGCGCGAACACGAAGTACTCGCCGCCGCGTTTGAAGATCTTCGGCCCCTCGAGGGTGCTGTATCCGGGGAGCTGGTTCCCGTCGATGATGGTGGCTCCACCGTCATCCGCCGGCGCCAGGCCGTCGGAAGTCAGGCGGCGCAAGGTGATGACGTTGTTGAACCCGGCGCGGCTCCGCGCCCAGGCGTGCACGAGCCACACGCTGCCGTCATCGTCCCACAGCGGGCAGGGATCGATCAGCCCCCTGCCCGGCAGAACCAGCACCGGTGGGCTCCACTCGCCCATCGGATCGACAGTTGTCGTCACGGAGATGCCGAAGTCGGGATCGGGGTAGTAGATCCAGAAGCGGCCGTCGTGATGGCGGATGGCTGGTGCCCACACGCCGTTTCCGTGCTGGGGCGCGCTGAAGAACTGGTCGGGCACGAGCCGCGGAAGCGCGTGATTGACGAGCGTCCAGTTGACCAGGTCGCGCGAGTGCAGGACCGGGAGGCCCGGAACGTGGCTGAAGCTGGACGCCGTCATCCAGTAGTCGTCTCCGACCCTGACGACGTCCGGGTCGGAGTAGTCCGCGTGCAGGACCGGGTTTGAGAACGTGCCGTCCCCGAGGTCGGAGGACCAGGCAGGGGGAGGAGGCACGAGACGGTCGAGGCTCAAGTACCGGACGAAGGGCAGGTGGACCCGCGCCATCTCTCGTGCAGCCAGCTCCGCGACGAGCCGGGCGCCGAACTCGGAGAAGTGCGTGTCGTCGTGGAGGCCGTCGGACAACTGCGGGTGCTCGCCGGGCTCGAAGTGCAGGAAGAGCGAACGTGATTCCTCCACGCCGAAACCCTGCACCAGGCTGCGCGTGACGTCCTCCATCTCGAGCAGCGGCACGCCCTCCTCGGCCGCCACCTCGCGCACCACGCGAGGGTACTCACCAAGGCTGTCGTAGAAGGCCCCAACCTCGTCGAAGCGGCGTCTCACGACCGACGTGGCCAGGACCGGATGGCCGCCTCGGGAGCGGGTCTCCCGCACGTATCGCTGGAGGTTGACCCGGTACTCGCCGTCAGGGTCCGTGAAACGCACAGGGTCCGAGGTCTTGCCGTCGTTGTGGCCGAACTGAATCACGACCCAGTCCCCCGTCGAGAGCGACTCGAGCAGGGCATCCCAGTGCCCCAGGTCGCGAAAGGATTTCGTGCTCCGGCCGTTCACGGCTCGGTTCTCGAGCCTGAGCGGTGGGCGGACCAGCTCGCGGAATAGCTGTCCCCAGCCTCGCTCGGGAAGCGCGAGGTTCGGCTTGTCCGCCATCGTCGAGTCGCCGGCCAGAAACAGCGTCGGGCCACCTGCCGGCTCCTGGGCGATGGCGGCCGGCGTCGCGAGCTGCGTCCCGACCACGGCCAGGATCGCACACAGCGAGAACGGCACAATGCGCCGGAACGGGCGCGCCTGAAACGGTCTCATCGTCGTCATCGTGTACCTCTTCGATCTACGCCACGGTCCGCGCGCGGCATGGTCGCTCGCGTCGGCGGACAGGCCGCTTCACCGCTCGACCGTCGGGGGGTCGAAGCGAACCGGCTCGGCCAGGGTCGGATCCCAGCCATCACAGCCTCGAAGGGCCATGGCCGGAGTGATCAGGTCGGCCTCGTTGGGGGTCAACTCCCTCGCCCACGAGACGCGCCTTGAGCGCTGGGCCCCGGGGCCGGTGTTGCGGTACTCGAAAGAGCGGCTGGTGGCCTCCCTCCAGGGCTTGTCCCAGTTGTGCCAGCCTTCGGGACGGATGCCCGCGCCCAGTTCGCAGCGCATGAAGAGCGTCGCGGCGTGATCGCGCCACGGCCGGCCAAGGTAGCTCTGCTCGCCCTCCGCCACGCTGACCCGGCACCCATTGAAGATGAACCCGAAGGCGGCCTCAGGCGGAGTGGCCGTGGCCGTGAGGTAGCTGCCGTCGAGGGAGTGGATGTCGCAGTCCTCGAACCAGGCCGTCGCCCCTCCGAACAGGAAGTCGGTCGTGCCCTCGATGGAGCAGTTTTCGAAGTACTGCCGCCCGCGGTTGAGGAAAACCGTGTCCTGGTGCCCGAGAAAGCGACAGTTGCGGAAGAGGACACGATCGCCGTTGACGGCAACGGCCAGTGCCTGGCCGACCGGACCCGCATCGTTCTGAATCGTCATGTTCTCGACCGTGAAATCGTCCGCGTCGAGGTAGAAAGTGGGAGTTCGAAAGGTCCCGATCTTCTGGCCGTCGCGCCCCGTCATGTTGGCGTGAAGCCCGAAGACGAGGATAGTGCTCTCGGGGTCTTCACCGATGAGGCGAACGTAGCGTTTCTCGCGCTGGGCATAAACGAGCTCCCGGTACACGCCCTTGCGCACGTAGATCGTTGCGGGTCTCTCGGGAGAGCCCATCCCGATCTTGGCCATGGCCGCCTGGATGGTCGTGAAATGCCCGCTGCCATCCTTGGCGACCACCGCGGTGAGGAACTTGGCATCGGTCTGGGCCTGTGCCGCGGAGACCGAGAGGATCAAGGCGGAGAAGAGCGGGAGGAGGTTTCGTATCGGGATCATCGGCACGCTGACCTCCTTTCGAGAGCCAGGGTATTGCTTTCGTTCAGGGAACGCTAGCACGGCCACCGTATTGGTGATGCGCTATCATATTTTCAACTTAGGTGCCACCAGGGGAAAGCGTCGCCGCGACCGGACCGCGCCCTCACGCGGAGCCGGCGCCGCGCTTAGCAGAGGCCCATCTTCGAAGGAGTGACCCATCTCATGGCAGAGAGAATCGACGTCATCGGCACCACCCCGGAGGCTTGAGGCGGCGCCCCTCGTCATCCGCCTGACGGCCCCGCGACGAGCGATGGAGGATCTCCTATCATGCCCAGCGCCACCCACGACCAGCAGCCGACGCGCATGCGCTGGTGGATCGTTCTGCTCCTGTTCGCGATCACCTCCATCAACTACGCCGACCGGGCGACGATCTCGATCGTCGGCACGGACCTCGCACGTGACCTGAAGCTCGATCCGGTCGCGCTCGGCTTCCTGCTCTCCGCCTTCTCGATCAGCTACGTGACGCTGCAGATCCCCGGCGGCTGGCTCCTCGACCGCTTCGGATCCAGGCTCGTCTACCTGTGGAGCATCATCACCTGGTCGGCATTCACCGCCCTGCAGGGCTTCGTGGGTCTGCTCAGCAGCACCCGCTTCGCGGCGCGGACGCTCTACGGCTTGCGGCTCCTGCTCGGGGCGGCCGAGGCCCCGTCGTTCCCGGCCAACAGCCGCATCGTTGCGGCCTGGTTCCCCGCCCCGGAGCGCGGCACCGCCGCTGCCATCTTCAACTCAGCCCAGTACTTCTCGATCGTCTTGTTCTACCCCGTGATGGGCCTGATCACCCACCACCTCGGCTGGCAGTACGTGTTCTGGACGATGGGCGCGCTGGGACTGGCCTTCGCCATGCTCTGGCCGCGCGTGGTCCATGCCCCGCGAGAACATCCACGGGCCAATGCCGCCGAGATCGCGCTGATCGAGAAGGGTGGCGGTCTCGTCGATCTCGATCATCGCACCGCTCCGGACGGCGAAAGATTCCGCTGGACCGACCTCGGTCGCATGCTCACCCACCGGATGCTACTCGGGATCTTCCTGGGCCAGTACTGCGTCAACGTCCTCACCTGGTTCTTCCTCACCTGGTTCCCGATCTATCTCGTGCAGGCCCGCGGCATGACGATCCTCAAGGTCGGCTTCGTTGCCACGCTGCCGGCGCTTTGCGGTTTCCTCGGCGGCGTGCTCGGTGGCCTGGTATCTGACGCGCTGCTGCGGCGCGGTTGGACGTTGAGCGCGGCCCGTAAGACGCCGATCGTCGCCGGCATGTTCGTCGCCTCGAGCATCGTCGCCTGCAACTACGTCACCACCCAGTGGGCCGTGATCTTCTTCATGAGCCTGGCCTTTTTCGGCAAGGGCGTGGGCGCCCTCGGCTGGGCTCTCATGTCCGACGTCGCACCCAAAACCGCCACTGGGCTGGCCGGCGGGTTGTTCAACACATTCGGCAACCTCGCCGGCGTCGTGACCCCGATCGTGATCGGATTCATCTTGAGCAGCACCGGCTCGTTCAACGGAGCCCTCGTCTACGTGGGAGCGCACGCCCTGCTCGCGACTGTGAGTTTCGTCTTCATCGCCGGCACCATCCGGCGGGTGGAGCTCCGACCGGCCCGAGAATCGACCGTCTGATCGTCAGAGCACGGAGCAAAGCCGGCCTTCGAAACGGCCACCACTCGAGTGTTAGACTGCGGGAGTCGTCTCTGGTACCAGGCGGCGCGGCTGGAGGCCAATCCGGTGGGGATGAAGAACCTCAGAAGACGGCTCCTCGATGGCGAGACGCTGGTGGGCTGCTTCTTGAATCTCGGCTCCTCGCTCATTGCCGAAATCATGGGGCGCGCCGGGTTCGACTTCGCCGTCATCGACCTCGAGCACGGGAGCGGCACCGAGGCGGACGTGTTGTCCCAGCTTCAGGCGCTGGAGGCCACCGACGCCGGCGTGATCGTTCGCATCGAGTCGCACGAGCGCCAGCGCGCCCACCGCGTACTCGATCTCGGCGCCGAGGGGATCATGTTCCCGCGGGTGGATTCGGCCCCCGAAGCAGCGAGGGCGGTGGCCGGGCTCCGCTACCCGCCACAGGGGGTGCGCGGCGTGGCAGCGGCCAACCGCGCCTGCGAGTTCGGCACCACCTACCGCGAGTACATGGAGTCCGCATCATCGACCCTGCTCGGCGTCGTTCAGATCGAGTCCGAGAGCGCCCTCGCCTCGGTGGATGCCATCGCCGCGGTCGACGGCGCCGACGTGCTCTTCGTCGGTCCCATGGATCTGACAGCCAGCCTCGGCATCCTGGCTGAATTCGACCACCCGCGCTACGGTGAGGCACTCGAGACCGTGTCGGCCGCAGCGCGCCGTCATGGCAAGTCGCTCGGCGTGCTGATGGCGCGACCCGAGGACTTCGGCCGCTACCATGCGCTCGGCTTCCGCCTCATAGCCTGCGGGTCCGACGGAACGCTGCTCAACGCCGGCGCCCGCCGGCACATGCAACTACTCGCCGCCGCCCGATCCCGCAGCACGGCCACGTCCTGAGGCTCAGTCGTGGACCCACTCGCGATCCGCGTCCACCCAGCCGACAACGTCGCCATCGTCGTCAACCCCGAAGGCCTGACGGCGGGTGCCAGGCTCCCCGACGGCCTGGTGTTGCGGGAGACCGTGCCGCAGTCGCACAAAGTCGCCCTGCACGACATCACCGCGGGCGCCCCGATTCTGCGGTACGGGATGCCGATCGGCTACGCCACGCGTGCCATCCCGGGCGGCACGAGGGTCCGCGCCGAGCTGCTGGCCATCCCCCGGCACCGGAGCTGGACGAGCTGCCTCTAGCCACCGCCGTGCCGCCGCCCCAGCCGCCACTCGAGGGCTTCAGCTTCGAGGGCTACCGCAACGCCGATGGGACGGTCGGCACCCGCAACATCCTGGCACTCACGACGACCGTACAGTGCGTCGTCCCGACGGCGGAGTTCGCCGCCGAGCGCATCCGGCGGGAGCTGCTGCCGCGTTACCCCGGCGTCGACGACGTGGTGGCGCTCGGGCACTCCTACGGCTGCGGTGTGGCGATCGACGCCCCCGCCGCCGCCGTCCCGATCCGCACGGTCCGCAACCTCGCGCTGAACCCGAATCTCGGCGGCGAAACGCTCGTCGTCAGCCTCGGCTGCGAAAAGCTGCAGCCCGACCGGCTCTTTCCACCCGGCGGGGGGTGCGCCCGCAGCGGCGAGAACCTCGTGCGTCTGCAGGACGAAAGGCACCACGGTTTCACGGGAATGGTGGCGTCGATCCTGGAGGCGGCCGAAAAGAGGCTCGCCGTTCTGGCCCGCCGCCGGCGTGTGGCCTGTCCCGCCTCCGACCTCGTCGTCGGTCTGCAGTGCGGCGGCAGCGACGCGTTCTCCGGGGTCACCGCCAACCCGGCGGTCGGTCACGCTGCAGACCTGCTCGTACGCGCCGGCGCCACGGTGATCTTCTCCGAAGTCACGGAGGTGCGCGACGCCTCGCACCTGCTCACGGCCCGCTGCTGCACCGAGGACGTGGCGCGCGACTTCATTCGCGAGATGCGCTGGTTCGACGACTACCTGCGCCTCGGAGGCGTGGACCGCACCGCCAACACCACTCCCGGCAACACGCGCGGCGGTCTCGCCAACATCGTGGAGAAGGCGATGGGATCGGTCGCGAAGTCGGGATCCTCCGCTCTCAGGGCGGTGACGGCTCCGGGCGAACGCGTGAAGACAAAGGGCCTGGTGTTTGCCGCCACGCCGGCGAGCGACTTCATCTGCGGCACGCTCCAGCTCGCCGCGGGGATGAACGTGCACGTCTTCACCACCGGCGAAGGCACGCCCTACGGCCTGGCGATGGCGCCCGTGATCAAGGTCGCCTCACGCACCTCGCTGTCGCGGCGGTGGCCCGACCTGATCGACGTCGACGCCGGCCGTATCGCGA
This sequence comes from uncultured Holophagae bacterium, assembly GCA_963801995.1. GTDB lineage: Bacteria > Acidobacteriota > Thermoanaerobaculia > Thermoanaerobaculales > Sulfomarinibacteraceae > FEB-10. Next base: position 10,431 of record CAWDGW010000005.1, read on the forward strand.
CCGGCGAGGCGACGATCGAATCGGTCGGTCGCGAGCTGTTCAATCGTATCCTGGACGTGGCCAGCGGCCGCCGCCAGCCCTGTGCAGAGAAGCTGCGACTGCATAACGCGCTCGCGCTGTTCAACCCAGGCCCGGTCACGTGACGAGCCGCTCGGACTGAAGGCCACGCCATCATGCGCAACCTCGTTCACCTCGAGTCCGCGGTGCCACGTTCAATCCAACAACGCGAAACGTGGCACCCATGTGCGGGGGACCGGCGATGTGCGACCCCGCGTCAAGCCGGGGTATGCTCTCGCCTTGAAGGTGTCTTCCTCTCGGAGGCCAGATGTCGGCTCGAAATGACCTCGTCGTCCTCGTCACCGGTTGCTCGTCGGGCATCGGCAGCGTCTCATCGGTGACGGCGGTGCCGTCCAGCGGCATCTGTCCGGCGAGCAAGACGGCGCCTCACCTCGTTGGTGACGCGATGCGAATGGCGCTCGCACCACGCGGACTCGGGGCGGTTACGATTTCGGCGGGCGGCGGTTCGCGGTTGCTGTCGGCCCTCACGTTCCTGACCATGAGGGCCCTTGATGATCTGTTGAGACGCCGCTCTGTGCCCTGTCGCCCGCGCGATATGGGCGAGTAGGCTACGATGCGTGTCCACATCGTCTGCAAGCAGTTCAAGGAGGACCGGGTGCTCGCCCGTTTCGCCCGCCACCTCGTGGAGCGTCTCGGCTGGACGGTGAGCAAGAAACCCGACAAACGAGCCGATTTCAACTATTGGATGGCCTTCCTCGAGTGGGGGCGATTCCGGTCGTTCAACACCACGCCCACCGCGGCCTACATGACCCACCTCGATGATCCGGTGGGCGACCCCGAGCTCTTCAGGCTCTTCACCGAGGCGGCGTCGGCTGCCGATCTCCGTGTCTGCATGAACCGTGTGAGCGGCGCGGAGGTGGAGGCGCGCTTCGGAAAGACGGTCGTGTTTCCCCTGCCCGTGGAGCTCGAGCACTTCGTGCTCAAGTCAGAATCCCCCACAGGGGTTCCGGTGGTGGGCTTTTCGGGCTACGGCTACCGTAGCGGGCGCAAAGGTGCCGAGCTTGCGGAATCTGTGGTGGAAGCCTTTGGGAATCGCTGCCGGTTCCAGGCTTCGGGCCGACGCTGGCCCTGTCCGACGACGATGTACAAGTGGCGGGAGATGCCCGCCTTCTTCAGGAGCCTTGACATCTACGTGTGCACGTCGCTCATCGAGGGCGGCCCGATGACAACACTCGAGGCCCTCGCCTCCGGACTGCCGGTGGTCATTCCCTCCGCAGTTGGCATCCACGACGAGATCCCCGTCACCCCCGGCATCTTCAGGTACACCAGAGGGGACGCACAGGACCTCTGCAGGACCGTTGACGAAGCTCTGGCGTCCTTCAGAACAGTGGATCGCGAGGCACTTCGAGCCGCCACCCAGCCGCACTCGGTGGACGCGTGGTGCGAGGCTCACCGCAACACCTTTGCCCGGCTCATCTAGCCCGCATATCTCACCAGCTTTCGAAAAGAGCCGGCGGCGTTCCCAACACCGCCGGCACCATTTGCCGTCAGACGCCGTTCGTTCTATCGTGCACTTCAGCGATTCGGGAGGACAGATATGACGGAGCAGATCGTCGATCTCGGTTGTGGCAGCCGCAAGACGCCCGGCAGCGTCGGGGTCGATGCCCACCCCTGGCCAGGCGTCGACGTCGTCGCCGACCTCGACCAGGTACCGTGGTCTCTTGAGGACAACCGCTTCGACACCATCGTCTGCAACCACATCATCGAACACGTACGCGACACAGTCGCCTTCATGGCTGAGGTGCACCGCATCGGCAAGAACGGCGCCATCCTGCGCGTTGTGACCCCACACTTCTCGTCGACTTGCTCGTGGCAGGACCCGACCCACGTTCGCCACATGTCGATCTTCTGGTACCAGCTTTTCGCGCACGACGGGTATCTCGGGGCGCAGACCGGCGAGTTCGAACACGTGTCATCGAGCCTGCGTTTCGGCAGCTCCCTGCTCGGCCAGCTCGGACGCGGTATCTGCCGCCTGTGGGGACCCCGCAGGTGGGAAAAACACCTCGCGTTCCGTTGGCCCGCCCGTGACATCACCACCGTGCTCAGGGTCAGCAAACCCCAGCCCGGAGAATTCATAAAATGAAGAATAATCGGTGCCAGATCGGTGCCAGGAGAAACGTCCTGAACTTTCTAGTTCGGATGCCGGATTTCGGAGAGCCTCTCTTTCACCTCCTTTGACAGAGCTTTATCGAGTGCATCGAGTTCCGAGGCGAACTTGTCGTCCGCCCGCTTGATCTCACTGGCTTCCCGCACCCATCAGCTCGCGGTGCCCCGACAGTGTTTACTTGAGGGGATTCTCTACCAATCCGGCTCGCTTCTTCGTGCGATGGAGTCGCTCTGCGAACCCGATCGCCTCTTCGGGGTCGCCGAAAACTGCTTCTCCCCGGGCAAATCCGTTGTACACATGGTACAAACCGCCTTCAACGAACTCCCGCCTCGGTCTCGGCAACCTACCCTCTCTTATGATTGCAGTTTACCGAAACGTTCAGGAAGTTTCTCCTGGCACCGTTCCGTTCTACACGTTCTGCATGCTGCTTGATGGTGAGGCGCCGGGCCTCAATCCGGGAACACGTCCGACCAGCGGCTGGTATCGCCGGATTCGAAGCCGTCCGCCCACATCGGGTCGCTCTGCAGGCGTTCCACCGCACCGGTGTCACAGAGGCTGTAGCCGTCGCCGTCACCGTCCTGCGGTCGGGAAACACCACGCTGATCATTCGGCAGGCAGTCTTGGTCTATATAGGAGTTGTCAAGAATGGGTTGGAGGCCGCTCGGTGGACGGTCCATCGGCACCATGGTCGGCGTGTACCCACCGTGGTTGCCCAGTGGCAGTACGAGCGGCTCCGGCTTGTTGTACTGATCTGTTCCATCGATGAAGTAACAGGTGTTGCCTGGCCCTTCCACGTTGCCACCCTCAGAGGTGAGCAAGTTGAGGCCACGAACATCACAGGCGCCGTAGACATAGGTTCTCCTGACCGTCATCGAGCCCTCGTGGCCCTCTGGGAGAACGATATCCAAAGGACTGTTGCCCACGATGGTGCAGCTGTCGATCGTGGTGTCGCATTCCCAGCCGCTGTAGCCCCCGTTTCCATCCGGGCCGCTGTTCCCGGCAATGGTCACGTTTTGGAGACCCACCACACCGAGGCTGCACTCTATTGCACTGCCCCCTGCTGGGGAGCCGGCTGTATTCCCGGCGAACGTCGATCGGACGGCCAACAGTGCGTGAAGGGAGATCCAGACCGCGCCGGCGTTATAGAGAGCCGCGTTGTCGCGGATGACCGTGTCGACGAGAAGGAGATTGCATCCGGCTTGGATTCCGCCTGCTGTGCCGGTCGTATAGCAGTCTTCGACGACGCTTCGCACGACCTGGAGAAGGCCATCTCCATTGCAACGGATGCCGCCACCTCCATCCGCCACCGTCCCCTCCCTGATCGACATGTCCCTGAGTTCGAGGGATGAATTGTCCAGCACATCGAACACTCGATCCGAGTTAAAGCCGTTGATCTCGGTCAGGCCGGCGCCGGCGCCGACGATCACGAGGTCCTCTCGGACATCGAGGTCCCCGGTGAGGTTCCCATTTTCGCCAGCCCCCGTGAGAGTGAGGATGTACTGCCCCGGCGGCATGTTGATCGTGTCCTCGGTCGTGGTCTCGTTGGCCAGGGTGATGGCCTGGCGGAGGGAGCAATTGTCGTTGGTGCCGGGGAAGTAAGCGCACGTCCCTGCCAAGGTGTCGTCCGCGGTGTCGACGACGATGAGGGCAGCCTCTACGGGAAGATGTACAAGCGCACCCGCCAGAAAACCAGCCACCAACAAAATTCTATATGCCCGAAAGAACGAACCCATGGTCTTCCTCCTGCGGATCGGCCCGGCAAGCGGCCGACCGTGGACTCTGAGAACTTGATGGACCCCAGGCATATACCCAGGTCGCCCCGAAAGCACATTACTGATGGCAATCCGCAGTATATCACCGTAACTCCTCGCCCTGCAATGTCTTGCGAGGATAGGGATCTCTGCCACGCTTGAGAGATGGAAGGATAGGTGCCACTGATCACAACCTCACAACCCTCTTCTGATGGGGCTCCGTTGTGACGACGTGATCAGTGGCACCCTCTAACATCCCGGCGGGCAAATGCGCGGCGGCCCAATGGGTGCAGAAGGCGGTCAATGAAGGCACTCATGGGCAGGAACGCCACAAGGGTGAACGTGGCGCCTGGTTGATGGAGAACAGCCCCATCGGGAGCCGGACGACCTGGACGCCCCCCGTTCGGGCAGGTGTCCTGTCAGTAAATTGAGAAGACCCCGGTACCGCTGAAGGAAACTGGCGGCTCCGAGCCGACGATGACGGGCCCGGATTCATACACCCTGCGGCCCACCAACTCCCCGTACGACCCATTCGCCTCCGTCACCACACCGTGGCCGTCCCAGATGCCGTCTTCTCCTTCCCGGAACACCGTCTTCCCGGCGCTATCTCCGGCCAGGAGGAGCTCCTCCCCGCTCCAGATTTCCCATCTGGCGGCGTAGAAGTTCGTTCGGCCACCCGTGAACGGAACCTCCGGGACAGGGCCCGGATCAACGAACCACCATTTCACCTCTCCGGCAAGATCCCCGTCGATGGTCGCCTTCCATACCAGGAGTCTTCCGGCGTCATCCGACTGCCCGAGATGGCCGACGAACCAATAGTCAATCTGACCGAGGAGCTGGCCCATGTGGATTGGCCCGTCTTCCGTAGATGCTCCCACACATCCTTGGAGCAAAATGAACAAGATCGGAACCGGGGTGAGAAGTAGGCGCAGACGGATTTTGTTCTTCATGATTCCTCCTCAGGCTCAATCGAATTCTTCCTCCGCCGCTTTTCTGAATCGATTGTCGCACCAATCGATGACCAGGGTCCAGTGGTCCCGGAAGTCCTCCAGCGTCCCGGGTCCACAGGTGCCGCAATTCGCATTGTTGCATTGAAGATCTCGACCACCCACAATGCGTGATTGCGAAGGGTGGCACCTGAGCCACTTGCAAAACCCCCATGGCTGTCATCCTGAGCGCAGCGGCCCGAAGGGTCGCGGAGTCGAAGGATCTCAACCGGTGCAGAGGCGTGATGGCTGCCCAGCAAACCTGTTCCCAACGTGTGGAGACCCTTCGACTCGCTCGTCGAACTCGCTCGCTCAGGGTGACAGGAGGGAGCGGTATCGATCAAGCATCGTCGATCTCAGGGTATTGCAAGAGGCTCACCTATCAAGTCAGCTGTAACAAAGCGGCGGATCGGTCGTTTAATTTCCCGGGAGGCTGATCAATGAAAATCGCACTCGGCCTGGTGAGGGTCCTCTTCGTTGCTCTGCTGTTCCACCTGAACACCACCGTTCTCGGGGACCGATACGAGGGCTCCTTCCCCGCCGCGCGGTCCTACCCATATGGCACCGGCAGCGCCTCCGCAAGCGAACGGTCGGAGATCCTCGAAACTCTCGAGCTGTTCCAGAACGGGTATGCGGCGCGCGACCAGGCGCTGCTCGACGATTTTATGGGCCGACTCTTTTCGGCAGACAACACAACAATCCTCGGCACCATGCCGAGGGAGATCTGCGTCGGGTTCGACCAAGCTGCGGATCTGGTTCGAACTGACTGGCAATCCTGGGGCGACTGCCTCTTCGACCTCGAAAACGTGCAAATCTCCAGCTCGGGCGAGGTGGCCTGGATCGCCACCGTCGGCTTCGTACGGTTCGATCTGTCGAGATTTCTCGTCCTGCCGCTCCGGCTGTCGGGAATCCTGGTCCGGGAGGACGGGATCTGGCGCTTCCAGCACCTCCAGTTCCAATTCGATCTCGACCTGAGCTATCTGCTCCTCATCACGGCGCTGCTCGGGATCTGGCTCGTTGTAGAGCTCATCACGTTGGCGGTGATCGCAGTGAACCGACTCCGACCCAGGGACACTGTGTCGGACACGGGCGGGTGAACTCCGACCGCCAGCGCAGCCGCGACTCCACCGAGAACGACAGAAGCTCGACGGGCATTTATGGCATTTGGCGGGGAGCAGAGGTGGTGAGAAGAGCAGCGGTCCCTACTCCTTTGTGCCTGGCCGGTCCCGGTTGATGATTCCAAGAACGGTCTCGATCAGGGCGGTACTCAGCTGATCCGGGGCTTCCTGCATGAGGAAGTGACCGGCACCGGGAATGATGGTGACGTCGAAGTCGCAGTACTTCTGGTTGGCAGCTGCGTCGGTCGGCCACTTGTCAGCGTTGACACAACGTACCGGTACCCCAGCAGCCTGCATGGCAGCGGCCGTGTCATAGGCCACGTAGTCGCGCAGCAGGGCGGCACCGACCGGGCCGGGACCGGAGCACATGTCGGCGGCAATCTTGTCGATGATCACCGGATCGGCGGTGGTGCCGAACATGGAGCGGACGAAGCCGTCACAGGTTGCGTCAAAGTCGTTCGCGAAGCCGGCCAGAAACGCCTCGGTCTGGTCGGGATCAAGCTTGGCATCGGCGTTCTGGAGGGTATCGACACCGATGACACCGATCACCCTGCCGGGTAGCAGTCGCGCCGCTTCCAGGGCGACCCGGCCACCCATCGAGTGACCGACCACGATCACCTGCTCCAGCTGCAGCTGTTCGATGACCGCCTTGACGTCCTCACCGAGTGATGCCGTAGTCCAGGCCTGCCGATCGCTGCCCGACTCACCGTGGCCGGCGAGGTCTACAGTGACCACACCGAAGGCTTCGGCGAGCACCGGTACCTGTTCCTCCCAGTAGCTCTGGTCACACATCCAGCCGTGGACCAGAACCAGGTTCGGGTCACCGATACGATGAGCCGTGTAGGCGATCTCGACCCCGTCTGATGATGTCACCGCACCAGGACCGATGGCTGGCTGGGCAGCAGCATCCAGAGACACCACCGGCTCGGGATCGACCGATCCGGTAGGTGTGCACGACGCCAGCAGGACAACCGTGATGAGCAGCAGAAGAGTGTTTCGAAGCATAGCTCCTCCTTCCGCGCAGACTATCAGGTGTCTTGTGTACGCGAGTCTCACGTGGCACCGTTATGGCACCGTTATTCTGCTCAGAGCCTGGTACCCATTAGCCCGCTTATCTCACCGGGTTTCGTCGCGAGGGTGGCGAGACGTCGTGGCCAGCGGTGGTTTCGACCCGAGGGGCGCGGAGGCGTACTCGACGGTACGTCGAGCACCCCGAGGCGAGAAAACTCCGCTGGGGGCGGCGTCTCGACGGCCGCAGCAGGAAGCCGGTGAGATATGCGGGTTAGCTACGGCACCGACCAACGGCCATCGCGAGCCACGGCCATGGCCTGCCCGATCTCGGGCCCGCCCTCGTAGACTCCGAGGATGCGAACGCCGTGGCACTCGAAGGACTCCAGCACCCGCAGCTGAACCCTGTCGGCGCCGGGCCCGCGAGTGCCGATGCATACCGTGGCAGCTCCTAGCGGACTCTCGCCCTGGTAGACGAGACAGCCCTCCCACTCGGGCTGCGGCGACAAGCCGGCCAGCACCGACAGCGCGAGCTCGCGCGCGGCGATGCCGTGGAAGGCGACATCGGCCGAATGGCGGTCATAGACGAAGCTGTAGGTCGGGTCCGCCATTGGTCGTCTCCATCAGACTCCGGGGGTGTGAAGGGGGCCCGCCGGAGCGGGCCCTTTGGCTTCGATTGGTGTGGGCTGTGCTCTCTTTAGCTGCTCGGGAGGATGACGGTATCGATCACATGAATAACGCCGTTCGAGGCCATCACGTCGGTCTTGATCACCTGGGCATTGTCGACCATGACTTTGCCGCTGGCGACCTTGATGGAGACGTCGGAGCCCTCTGCCGTGGTGGCGCTCGACAGATTGGCCACCTGGCTGGCGGTGACCTCCCCGGCGACCACGTGGTAAAGCAAAATCTGCTTGAGCTGGTCGGGATTGGCGAGCAGATTCTCCACCGTGCCGGCAGGCAGCTTGGCGAACGCCGCATCGGTGGGCGCGAAGACGGTGAAGGGTCCGTCAGACTGCAGGGTTTCCACCAGACCGGCGGCCTTCACGGCAGCGACCAGCGTGTTGAAGTCGCCGGCGGAGATGGCCACGGCCACGATGTCGGAGCTGGCGGCCTCGGAAGCGTGACTGTGTTCTTCACCGACACCGCACTTTCCGCAGTGAGCGGATGCGGGGATCGCCGCCATGGTCACGATCAGGACAAGGGCAAAAATTACCTTTTTCATTATCGACTCCTTTTTCACAAGGTTGATTATCGGAACCGCAGAGCGGAACGATTGTCGGTGGTCGCGTATTCCAACAGGTTACGGGGCGGCACCCAACCCGTCGGCTGGGGAATCGAGCTGCGAGTTTGTAGGAAGTGATGGCGGATCGACGTCAGATCGGATGCTTCGGCTACCGTGGCGCCGGCCGCAGCGAAAGGATCTGGTCCGCCGCCGCCAAGCCCGACAGAAAGGCACCCTCGACACGGGGCCCGCCGCACCAGTCACCGCACGCCGCCAGCGAGAGCTCCAGATCGAACAGGCACGCCTCCGGCAGCGCCTCAACGGGCAACGCGAAGCGCCAGCGGTGGGCGTCGAGGTGAGCCGGGTCGACCGGGAGTCCGCCAACGGCGTCGCCGAATGCCTCCAGCAAGCAAGCTGCCGCCTGGTCGCGCTCCAGCTCCATGTGCTCACGCGACCAGTCGGGCGAGCCGTGGAGGATCCAGCTTTCGCCGTCGGGCCGGCCCGGCTTGGAGGCGTTGCGGGCGGCCCAGCTCAACGCCGAGCGATGGAGGAAGGCGCCATCGAACGCGGTGTCCAGCCTCCGCGGAAACGTGACCATCGCCGCCCAGCACGGCGCCATCTCCACCTCGGCAGCGCGCGCTGCCAATTCGGGAGCCGCCGACTCGAGCAGGGCCGCCGTCTGCGGCGCCGGCGCCGACACCACCAAGGCGTCGAATTCACCGATCTCGGGTCCACCTTCCGCCTCGAGATGCCACCTCCCGTCCATCCGATGCATGCCGCTGACCCGCGTTTCGTACGACATCTCGAGCCCAGCCGCGAGGTGGCGGCAGATCGAGTTCATGCCGGGCACAGCCACCCACCGCTCGGTATCGACATCCTTGATGAGCGTGGCGCCGCCCTCGACGACCGCGATCTCTCCGGTCCAGACAGCAACCAAGCCGTCCCGTCGCCACCCGTCCACCCAGCGTGCGAATCGCGGATCGCGGACGGTGAAGTACTGCGCGCCGTGGTCGAAGTGGTGTTCGCAGGCACGCCGCGTCGACATTCGACCGCCCGGTCCGCGCGCCTTGTCGAAGACACGCACCCGGTGGCCGTGGTCGGAGACGACCCGAGCGCACGTGAGTCCCGACAGCCCCGCGCCCACCACTGCGACCTTCAGGGGAGGTTCGGTGGCCAGCAGACCTGCGGCGCTCGTCACGGTGTGCCTCCGGCGGTCGAGCCAGGGCCGCAGCTCGGCTGGCAGCCGGGACACCAAAAACACTTCCGGCCGGCCAGCACCGACAGCGCGAGCTCGCGCGCGGCGATGCCGTGAAAGGCGACATCGGCCGACTGGCGGTCATAGACGAAGCTGTAGGTCGGGTCCACCATTGGTCGTCTCCATCAGATTCCGGGGATGTGAAGAGGGCCCGCCGTTTGTTGAGGCGCCAGGCGTTAGAAAGTTCGTGTTCTATGGACGGGTCAACTTCTCGCCTCTCTGATGCCCTCGACCTTTTTCACGGTCATTTCAAAAATCACGTCCCGGCCGGCGAGAGCGTGGTTGCCGTCAACACGGGCCACGTTTTCGTCCAGGTGAATCACCACAAAGGGGAATCGCCGGCCCTGCTGGTCCTGACCCGAAATCATGGTGCCCACCTTTACGTCAGGTGGAAGCTGGGACCGGGGGACCTCGACGACGCGGGATTCACTTCGCTCACCGAATCCCTCTGCTGCGGAAACCGCCGTGGTCACGTGATCTTCCGGCTCCAGCCCGGCCAGGGCCTGCTCGAGCGCTGGGAAGATCTGGCCGGCACCGAAGATGAACCGCATCGGGCCGGTTTCGGAAGAGGAGTTCAGGATGGTGCCGTCGGGATCTTTGAGCTCGTACTCCACCGTGACCAAACGGCCGTCGCGGATGTCCGCCTTGCCATCGATGGGCACCGTCTCGGGCTCGTGCTGGTGCTGATGATCATGCCCACCACATCCGCCTGTGCCGCCGCCGCAGGTTTCGGCCTCGCCGAAGGCGCGGCAATCACCGGAAACAAAGAGCTCGACCGCCTCTCTGACCGTGTGGGCGTCTTCTTTGTAGTGGACGTCGATTCCGACCTGTTGGAAGCCGGAGAGAGGGCGCGCGCCCATGCCGCCGGCGAGGAGAACCTCGACGCCATGCTCCTTGAGCAGGGTCACGGGCGCCATACACCCGCCCTCGGCGTGTCCCGAGTTTTCGACAATGGAGACCTCTCCGATGGCATCATCGGCCACGGTGACCAGGGTGAAAGCGGCACAGTGGCCGAAATGCTCCGAAATGGCGGAATCGAGGCCGTCGATGGTGTCAGAGGGAACTGCGATCAGCATGAAACGCTCCTTTCACGAGGACGGATGGTAACCGGGGTTCAGTAGGCTGTCCACGTTGACTGTTGTGCAGATGGGCACACGATAGATGTCGCTGACACCTTGATGCGTCTTCTGATGTGTGGCACCAATCCCGTGGCAAGGACTGGTCAACCGTCCGAACTCTGCGACGCCAGAATTTCCCTGATCGAATTCATCCGCTCTTCGACCTCGATTGCCCTGGCCTCATGGCCCATCGTGCGGTGGACTTCGGCGAGGCCTTCGAGATCGTCGGCAACCTCCATCGATTCGGATCCGAAGATTCGCCCGTCGATGGCCACTACCCGCTCGAGCAGACGACGAGCGGCGTCGAACTCTCCCAATTCCGCCCGCGCGGTGGCCAGGTGGTACAGAGTGTATGACGTGGAGATATCGTCGACCCCGACACCGGCGCGGATGTCCGCCGCCCGTTGCAACAACCCAACCGCTGTTTCGGGGTCACCCATTTGAAGATTGAGAAGGCCGAGATTCGTCAGCGCCTGTGCCACGATCGGATGGTCCGGACCGTAGACAGCCCGCTGCACGTCGAGCGAGCGCTCGAAGTAGGACAGTGCTTCCTCAAAGCGTCCGGTTTCGGCATAGACGATGGCAATGTTCCCCACCGACCGGGCCACATCCGGGCTGATCTCGCCATAGACCCGTTCATAGATGGCAAGGGCTTCGAGATGATACGGCTCTGCGCTCTCGGGTGTCCCGGCCTTGGAGTTGACGACCCCGAGGTTGGTGAGGACATTCGCCGTCTGGTGATGTGTGTTGCCGAAGACTCGACGGGAGAGCTCGAGCGAGCGATCGAGATCCTGCCTCGCCGATTCGAAATCGCCCCGATTGGTCGCCGTGGCTGCGCGATTGTTGTACAGCGAGATCAGACGCTCTTCGTCGGGTGGATCATCGGCGAGGACGAGTTCGAGGGCTCGATCGAAGTAGGCGATGGCCCGGACCATCTCCCCCAGATCGCCGAGCAGCCAGCCAAAGTTGCCCAGGGTGTCAATGAGGCCGGGAATGCCGTCCGGCCCGAGCGCTTCGTATCGCGCCACCGTTTCCTCGTAGAGCGCCGCGGCCTGCTTGGGATCACCCTGCTTCTCGGTCACCCGTGCCAGCTGATGCAGGGTGTCGGCAATCTCCATATGGTCATCGGCAAGATGCTCGCGGCGCAGCGCAAGGGCGTCCTCTATCTGGCGCCGCGAATCCTCGTAGAGAGCGAGGCTCATGTAGACCTTGCCAAGAGTGTGCATCAACCGTGCCTGGGTGAGGGGCTCGTCCGCGAGCTCGTCGCGCACGCGCTCGGCTCCCTCGTCCATCACCTCGCGGGCCGTGATCGTCTCGCCCGACGAGCTCTCGGGGTTCGAGCTGTCGAAGAGCCCGAGCATGAAGCTCGTGGTCCTGTTTGCGGTTTCGGCCTCACGCGCCGCCTCGCGCTCCGCCGCCTCGGCGCGACGCAAATTGGCCTGAGAGTCAGCGTAGAGCACCCCCATGCCGATGCCGAATGCCACCACCAGCACAAGCAACAGCGCTGCGAACGTGAATGGCAGACGATGGCGCGAGATCAGCTTTCGGATCTGATAGGCAGCACTTGGCGGTCGGGCGAGGATCGGTTGCGACTCGAGGTAACGGTCGACATCATCACCCATTGCAGCGGCCGAGGTGTAGCGCCGATCGGGCTCCTTTTCGAGTGCCTTCCCGGCGATGGTCTCCACATCCGGATCGAGGCGGCGAACACCGCTCCAGCCGCGGGTCATGGGCGCCGGACTTTCTTCGCAGATCACGCGGACAGCTTCGACGATGGATGCGCGACCGACGTCGTACGGCCGCAAGCCGATGATCATTTCGTAGAGAATCACGCCGAGGGCGTAGACATCGGTGCGCACATCGATGGCCTCGGCATCCCCGCGCGCCTGTTCGGGCGACATGTAGGGCAGCGTTCCCTTGATCATCCCGACCTCGGTGAGCATCGAAGCAGCCTGGACGTCGGCGTCAGTCACTCGCGCGAGGCCGAAGTCGAGGATCTTGATCATCGGTTGGCCGGCAGCCTGTGAGCTCGGCATTCCGGATGCCGAATCGGTGTCCTCAGTCACCAAAATGTTTGATGGTTTGAGGTCGCGGTGAATCACTCCTCGCTGGTGGGCGTAGTGAACCGCGTGGCTGATAGTCTGAAAAAGGCGGAGCCGCATCCTGAGTTCGGCTTCGGTGATGGGGTTTGGCCGGCCGGCCAACCACTGATCCAACGTCTGGCCCTGGACCAATTCCATGGCGAAGAAATCACGGCCATCCTCGGTGTGACCGGATTCGTAGATCGCCGCGATGTTCGGGTGCTTGAGACGACCCAGGGTCTCGACCTCGCGTTGGAACATCTTGGCGTGGAGCTCATCCACAGCGTGGCTCGACCGCATGACCTTGAGAGCCACCCGCCGTTTGGGCCGCTCCTGTTCAGCCTCCCACACGACCCCCATGCCGCCCTGGCCAAGAATCCCCAGAACCCGGTAGCCCGCGATGCTCTCGGGATGCGGATCGCCCTGTTTCGGTGTGCCCACGCCTCCTCGAGGGGACATGGTGTCTGCCTCGGCGGGGGTGGGCAGATCCCCGAATGAAATCGTCAGATCTTCATTACCGGAAGGTGGGTGCGGCCCGGCGCCCTTTTCGTCGTCATGAACCACTGGACATCCCCCGCTCGCAGAGTCTGGAACCGCCCAGGAAAGCAGCGAAGGTGTCGCACCTATTCCGCCACAGGTGGTGGGGCGGCGACGGTGTGGCGCCGATGCTCACGACGCGTCAATGCGAAGTGTGGCACCCATCCATCATTCGAGGGACGAACGATTTCGGACTCGTCCGGGACGTGGTGTTACGATGACCGGTGGCGCCTGATGCGAGGGCACCAGAATGCGGGAGGTCTGGCAGTGGATCCTGTCTTCTTATCTCGGCTGCAGTTTGCCCTCACGATTGCGTTCCACTACATCTTCCCGCCGCTCACCATCGGCATCAGCGTCGTCATGGTCTACCTCGAGGTGCAGCACCTGCGCACCGGCGACATGTTGTACGAAAAGGCGGCCAAGTTCTGGACCGGAATCTTCGCACTCAACTTCGCCATCGGCGTGGCAACCGGAATCGTGATGGAGTTCCAGTTCGGTACCAACTGGGCCGCCTACTCACGGTTTGTGGGCGATGTATTCGGTTCGGCGTTGGCGGCCGAGGGGATCTTCGCGTTCTTCCTCGAGTCCGGATTCCTGGCGCTGCTGGTCTTCGGTTGGGACCGGGTGTCGGCCAAGGCGCACGTGTTTGCCACCGCCATGGTGTGCTTGGGCTCGATTTTTTCATCCGTTTGGATTGTGGTCGCCAATAGTTGGCAACAGACCCCGGCGGGTCACCACATCGTGCAGATGGTTCGCAACGGCAAGCCGCTCGTCATCGACGGCACGCCGGTTCTGCGCGCCGAGATTGTGGACTTCTGGGCGCTGGTCTTCAACCCTTCCACAGTCCACCGGCTGGTCCACGTTTGGATCGGCGCGTTCATCTGCGGCACCTTCTTCGTGATGTCGATCTCCGCGTGGTACCTGCTCAAGCGGCAGCATGAGCAGTTTGCCAGGAAGTCCTTCACCGGCGCCCTCATCTTCGCCACAATCGCCTCTTTGGCGGCGGTCGTATCGGGCCACTTCCAGGGCAACAACGTCTACCAGTACCAGCCGGCCAAGCTGGCCGCCTTCGAAGGTCATTACAAAACCGGCCCTGGAGACATGAGTCTCTTCGGCCTCCCCGATGACGAGGCGGGCAGGATTCGATTCAACATCGCCATTCCCGGCGGATTGAGCTTCCTGGTGCACGAGGACTTCGACCAACCGGTCGTGGGCCTCGATCGCTTCCGTCCGGGGGACCGACCACCGATCGTCATCTCCTTTGCCAGCTACCACATCATGATCGCGCTCGGCATGGCGTTCATCGGCCTGACGCTGGTGGCCAGTTTCCTCCACTGGCGCGGCTCCCTCTACCGGCAGCGTTGGCTGATGTGGGTCTTCGTCTTCGCCGTACTGGGTCCGCTGATCGCCAACCAGCTCGGATGGGTCGCCGCCGAGGTGGGGCGTCAGCCGTGGATCGTCCATCCCCCCGTGGAGTGGACCGACGACGGCGATGTGGTCGTCGGGCCGAACGGCGTGGTGGTCTACGACGAAGATCTCGGACTGCGAACCTCCGATGCAGTGAGCCCCTCGGTGTCGACGTCACAGGTGCTCGGCTCGCTGATCGGGTTCGGCGTGATCTACCTCGGTCTGCTGATCGCCTGGCTGTACGTGCTCGATCGCAAGATCCGCCACGGCCCGCAGCCAGTGGAGGCGGCACCTCAGGACACCGGCGGCGGACTGTTGCAGGCAGTGGTCGGACGGGTGGACCACAGCGCAGTTCCGGACGGGCCGGCGGAGGGGGTCGATAATGGACTGGGCGACTCTGGCGGTCATCTGGTTCGGCCTCGAGGGTGTGCTGCTGATGGGCTACGCCATCCTTGACGGCTTCGATCTCGGCGTCGGCATTCTCCACCCCTTCGTGCCCAGGACCGATCGCGAAAGGCGCATCGCGATCAACGCCATCGGTCCCGTTTGGGACGGCAACGAGGTGTGGCTGGTGACCTTCGGCGGTGCGCTATTCGCGGCCTTTCCCGAGGCCTACGCCACCGTGTTCTCCGGTTTCTACACCGCCTTCATGCTGCTTCTGGCCGCGCTGATCGCCCGCGCCGTTTCCATGGAGTTCCGTTCCAAGGTGGAGGGCGACGGCTGGCGCCGTTTCTGGGACTGGGCCTTCTTCGGCGGCTCGACCGCAGCCGCCCTGCTTTTCGGCGTCGCGGTGGGCAACGCCATGGTCGGCATGCCGCTCGACGCCGAGGGCAACTTCACCGGCACCCTGCTCGACCAGCTCGCTCCCTACCCCATCTTGGTCGGCCTGATGACCGTGGCGCTGTTCGCCATGCACGGCGGGCTTTTCCTCTATCTGAAGACCGAGGGCGAGTTCCAGCAGCGGCTGCGCGACTGGCTGTGGCGGAGCTGGGGTCTCTTCCTGGTCCTGTACATGCTCACCACCATGTACACCCTGGCGCTGGTGCCGCGGGCCACCGCCAACTTCGAACGCTGGCCGTGGGCGGCGCTGGTGGTGGTCGCCGGCGTGCTGGCGGTGGCCAACATTCCGCGCGCCCTACACTGGGGACGGCCGTTTGAGGCCTTCGCGTCGAGCTGTGCGGTGATCGCGACCCTGGTCATGCTGTTCGGCCTGGCGCTGTTTCCGAACCTGGTCACCGCGAGCAACGATCCGGCCAACTCCGTGACCATTTTCTCGGCCGCGTCGAGCGCGAAGACCCTGACCATCATGCTGATCATTGCCATCATCGGCATGCCCTTTGTGCTCGCCTACACGGGCATCATTTACTGGGCCTTCCGCGGCAAGGTGCGGTTGGACGACCACAGCTATTAGCCGGCCCGCCATGGGCGTTTTTTAAGAGCGGTGCGCGGCACCCATCATTGTTGACAAAAATTTGAGACCGTGTCTTAATGTTGATTGCGCAACATCCAATGAAACGAGAGTCGTTGGGGCGTCCGGTTGACATGTGTGGTGTTCTGCACCCTGTAATGGTTCGCTATTCACCCATTGAATGAACGTCCCATCCAGGCGACTCGAAATGAAAGGATCTCAACATGAAGTATCTGGTTCAATGGCGAGTTCACGAAGACAAGCGGCACGATGTCATGAAGGCCTTCTCTGCAATGAGCGGGGCCGATGAAGAGAAGGACTTGGGCGGTGTCAATCTCATCGGCCGGTGGCACGACGTGGTCGGATTCACCGGCGTCGCCATAGCGGAGACCGACGACCCCAAGGCGCTGGCCAAGTGGCTGCTTCACTGGAACGGAGTCATCGACATCGAGGCCACGCCGGTGTTTGACGATGAGGAGACGCGAGCGCTCGGGCGCGAATTTGAAGGCTAGCCCCAATACTGTTCATTTAAGGACGACCTGGACTTGGATTTTGGGCCGGACTGTTGGTTGTCGAGGCGCTGTCTTGACCTTATAGCGCTCATCGCTTGACGACGCGGGGGTTGAAACGACCCGGCTGGAGGACACCCTTTGTTCGAGGATCTCAGTGATGACGGCTTGCGCTGCTGTGGCTGAGGGGGAAAAGAGCCGTTCGAGATTTTCCTTCTGACGATACGCATAAAGGTGCCAGGCACCGCTTTCCGACGGCAGCCCCACCAGCACCATCAGGCAGACTGCGACCACACACACCGTCGATCGGCAACACGTAGCCGTCGGGATCCGAGCAAACGCCTCCATCTCATCCTCCTTTGCTGCGCATATCGGGTTGTTGGTTCGCCTGGATCGAAATTCTACCAAAACCTGAGATTGCTTTCGCTCATTTATGTTTCGATATTGAACCATGCGTTCACGTCTTGTCCGGGCAGCTCCGCCGCGTGGCAACCTCTCTCTTCAGGCGCCGTCTCACCCGATGAGAAGCTTGATGGCCATCGCCACGACGGCGGCGGCGAACACCACGCGCACGACACCCTCACCGCGGGTGATCTGGACCCTCGTCCCGATCCAGCCGCCGAGTGAGTTGCCGACGGCGAGCGCCGCGCCGGCGAGCCAGCGGACCTGGCCGGTGGCTGCGAACACAAGCAACGACGGCACCATGTACATTCCGATCACGAAGACCTTGTGCATGTTCGTGCGCACCAGGTCGAGGTGCAGCAGCCCACGCGCCAGCGCCATGAAGATGAAGCCGACCCCGGCCTGGATGAAGCCGCCGTAGAAGCCGACTCCGACCATACCGAGGTGGGCCCAGCGTGGATGAGTTGCGCCCGTGCCGGTCCGCGGTTTGCGGTTCTTCAGCGTCAGCACGAGCACGCCGATCATCACGACCGCCAACAGCCGCTTGAACCACAACGGGTCGATGCGGACCGCTGCGACGGCCCCGAGGACCGCTCCAGGCAGCGTGCACAGGCCGAGCGTCAGGCTGAGCCGGAAGTCCGCCAGTCCCCTGCGCCGGAACTCGCTCACGGAGGTGATGTTCTGCGCGAGCAGGGCGATCCGGTTGGTGCCGTTGGCGGTCGCCGGCGACATGCCCATGAAGATCATGGCAGGCATGGTGATGAGGGAGCCACCTCCGGCCATCACGTTGGTGAACCCGGCGACGATCCCGACGGGGATCAGGATCAGGTAGGACCAGTTGTCCAGGATGCCTCCCGCGCCCTTGCTCGAGCGGATACCCTATCGCGTTTTCCATCCCGGGAACTTCGGTGCCAGTCGGGATGAGTTGGCCGGTCTCCTGACGGCGTAGCACCTGCTCGCCATATCTGAATACGGGCTCGAGGCCCAAGATAAGGAGACCGGCATGGGGTATTGTGGCATCGACCTACACGCTGCGTACAGTCGAATCTGCATTTTGGACGGGGCTGGGGAGGTGATGGAGACCTCGCATGTGAGGACGTCGCGTCCGGCACTGACGCGGTTCTTCGGCAACAAGGAGCCGGTGCTCGAACAACTCGATCTACTGAGCGGTGAGGTTGAGGGTCGCAACGAGCACCTGGAGGCGATGGTCAAAGATCCGCCTTCACTCGCTGCGGGACAGATCCCATTCTGGGAGCTATATTGTCATCAAGCATCATGCGATTTTGCGTGGCTGTCATGGTGGTGTTGGCGGCCGTCCACGGGCACGCGGACGACCGGTTTGGGGTGAATACCCACCTCGACGGCGTGCAACGCGATCCGTACATCGCATCCACGCCCGACGGGGGGTTCATTGTGGTGTGGTCCAGTGACGAACAGGACGGCGACCAGTGGGGTAGCTTCGCGAGGGTTTTCGATCAGATGGGGGTCGCGTTGACCCCGGAGATTCAGGTCAACCAGTCGGTGGTCGGAGATCAAATCGCCACCGATGTGGCTACCGACTCGACCGGCAGCTTCGTGGTGGTGTGGCAGAGCCGGGCGCAGGCGAGCGGTCCATGGGAGATTCACGCAAGGCGATTTTCCGTGGACGGAACGCCTCTCAGTGATGAATATCCGGTCGCGCAACATCCCCAAGCCTCGAACTGTTGTCCCGCTGTGGCCTCCACCAGTGACGGCGGCTTCATCGCGACGTGGGCGGTGAGGCCACAGCCGCTCGACTATCACAACTGGGGGTACTCCGGGCAGATCTACTCTCCTGACGGTTCACCTGTGGGGGAACAGTTCGAGGTCGTTGCGCCGTCGCCAAGTGCGTCGTACTGGTCCCAGACCCGGATCGACGTTCTGCCGGACCAAGGATTCGTTGTCGGGTGGAGTCACGACTCGAGAGTTTACGCCAGAGTCTTCGACCACGATGGAGTCCCCAGCACCGTCCCATTTCAGGTTTCGAGCCCCGACGACCCGTGGCCCTACCACGACACCCTCGGCGAGGTGGAGGTCGATTCCCAGGGTGGTTTCTCGGTGGCATGGGCCAGGGAGATCACCCTGGGGCCGACCGGCAGCCACTTCGCGAGCCGCTATTCGGCCGACGGCACCCACCAGTGGACGGTCGAGATGATCTGGTACTACGCGGGCTTGGAGGGACAGGGCTTCTCGATGACCCCTGGCGGCGATTTCGTCGCCGTGTGGGGCTTCGCAGGTACGGGGATGACGGCGGGTTGCTTCGACGCTTCGGGACAGCCCTCCTTGGAACCGTGGAGTCTGGGTTCCGGCAACCCGGGGTCTCACGTCTCGTTCCAAGCTGAGCACCAGAGCGAGGCGAATCAGCACTTCGTGGTGGTTTGGCAGGGCTATGGCGACATCTTCGGATTGCGCAGCCTGCTGCTCTTCGCCGACGGATTCGAAGCCGGTGATACGAATTGGTGGTCGGCGTCCCGACGATAAAAATCTATGCCGAGAAAGCCGAGGGTGTTCATCGAGGGTGGGATCTACCACGTGTACTGCCGCGCGTCTCGAGGGGAGGCGGTGTTCGCGGATCACGCGGAGGCCGCGGCGTTCGCCGGCATTCTCCAGAAGGTCAAGGAACGGAACGGTCTGGTCCTCTTCGCCTGGGCTCTGAGAATATGTTCCGGGTAGACAATTCGGAGGTGAGGCAACATGCCCAGTGAAACGATCGCCTTGGTCGTGTTTGGAGTCTGCGTTGGATGTGCCGCCACGGTGACGATGGACGTGTTGGGGGGCGTTGCCCGACGGCTCGGCCTCGTTGCAGGTGCAAAGGGAACATGGGTCGGCCGCTGGTATCTGGGTATCGCCCGGGGCCAGTTCGTGCACTCGAACATCGCTGCCGCGCCGGAGCAACCCGGAGAGCAACGGGCCGCGCTGGTCGGGCACTACGTGATCGGAATCGTGCTCGCCGTCGTCTACGTCATCGGCGCCAGACTCCTCGGCCTGCCTCCGGGCTCGTTTTCGGTTGCGGTGGGTTACGGTTTGGCCACCTGCGTCTTCCCCTGGTTCCTGATGTATCCGGCATTGGGCTTTGGGTTTTTCGGCTGGAAGGGACCGGCGGAGATGAGGCCATTTACCTCGAGCGTGCTGAACCACCTGTTCTACGGCTTTGGGCTGTGGTGGGCTGCGGGGGTGCTTCAGCTCGGCTGAAGCTATCAATAAGCGAGCGGGGGGGTGCCACGTTCCCCATTGCACCCGGTGCCAGGCTTAATCGGTGCCAGGCTTTAGCTCCTTACCCGTGAGATTGTCCGCAAGATGGAGACAAATCCTGGCGGTGCGTCAGCTGATCGGCGCGGCAAGTGTTGGGATGACGAGGTTTTTGCGGAGTTGAAGCGCACAGGAGACGACCGATCGACCGAGGCGGGTGAGGTAGTTAAAGGTGCCAGGCACCGCTTTGCCGACTTGTTAGAATGAATCACGGAGAAGTGATGCCGAGAGCTGGACGGGGTTTTGAGGAAGGAAGGACCTACCACGTGTACAACCGCGTGGCCGGTGGGTGGATAGCGTTCGAGGATTCGGAGCTTTCCGAAAAGTTCGTTGAGATATTTCGCCAGACGGTCGACCGGGATGAAGTGGCCGTGCTGGGCTGGTGCCTACTTGGCAATCACTATCACATGATACTTCGCCAGGGTCCTGTGCCGCTGTCGCGTTCGATGAAGTCCATACAGCAGGTCGTGAGCAAGGAGCGAAACCACCGAGACCGAACGTATGGACCTCTTTGGCAGGGTAGGTTCAAGGCCAAGGAGGTGTCCGACGATGAATACCTGCGGCAGCTGGTTGCGTATGTCCATCTGAACCCCGTAAAGGCGGGTCTTTCGAATCACGTTGATGACTACAGATGGAGCGGCCATCGAGAAGTCATCGGCCGAAGGCGCAACCCGATCGTCAGGGTGGATGACATTCTCCTGCTTTTTGGGCAAAGGAGAAGGGAGGCGCTGAGGAGCTACCGTGGAGTGTTGGCTGGGATCGGTGGGGAAGAATGGAGCAGCGAAGGTCCTGGGAAGCTGCCATGGTGGCGTCTCGGTCGACCGGCCGAGGAGGAGCGGCTGCGACGCAGCAAAGGCGCCCCAATCGATGAACTGGGACGGAGCACAGCGATGTGGCGGCCCAGGTACGGGGCCGGGGACTGGCTGCAAATAGCGTGCAGGCAGTTGGGGGTTGACCCGGAAGACGTGAAAGGGCGGGAACGCGACCCCGAGGTAGTCAGGTGTCGAGAGTTGATCGGATTGGTGGGGATTGAGCGGTACGGAGTAGGTGTTTCCGAGTTAGCCGATGTCCTCGGAAAATCACGGGACGGTGTCAGCAAGTGGATGCGACGTGGTGCGCGCCGCAGGACAGGAGATCTAGAGTTTGCCGCCGATGCCGAAGCCCTGGATCGTGCTGCATGGGAGGACCCGTAATGGTGAACAAGTCTGCAAAGCGGTGCCTGGCACCTTTATGTTTGTTTTCTTCCGTTCTCTTTGGGATCAAGGTGTGACTTGTGCTTTTCCTCTTGGACGTCTGTCCGGGACGGTGCGGCGGTGTGGGCAACGTATGATCGTCGTGTTGTGGTAGAGCAACAACCCATCTTCACGGGCACCGAGGCGACGTTCATTCCCGGCGAACGGCCGACGTTGTTCTTGTGGTCCCATCCTTCGGACAAGACGACACAATGCGAAGAGCATGTCGGAATATCTGGGAAGCAGCGTCTGACCGTCCCCGGCTGTTGGAGTAAGCGTAAGGGTCTTGCTCAACCCGTTGTCACGTCGGTGGATGGGCTGAGCGTTCCGCTCGAGGATATTCTCCCACCCCTCATCACCATGCCGCTAGGGGGAGCTTCGCAGCAGTTTGTCACGAAATCCGTCGCTGCCTGGAGTGCGGTAGCCAAGCTTGCCGTCGAGCTGGTGGCCGGGCAACAGGTCGTTCCCTGGGTGGAACAGCACGACGAGAGTCCGCGGGCCCGCTGGCGGGCCGCCTTGCGACCGGAGGATCGTCGCCGGGCTGAAGCGCTCGCGCGGGCGTTGCCGCCAGCGGGCCGCGCGTGGCCCGGGTCCTCCGGTGGAAGCACCCGGCCGCGCCTCATGACGGCTTGGCATGCTGTGCGCTCCTTTCTGGATGAATCCACCGACATTCTCGTGCGAAACCATGTGTCGGCCCGTTCGGCCAAAGCCTGGAAGGCCCGATTCGCGGTGGCACTCGGCCCCGGCGGCAAGGAGGTTTCGACCATGGGTGCGGTGGAGGGCCGCATCCCGGAGCTGGTACGGCAGTGGGTCGCACCGGGGGTCGGTGAGGTCGAGGAAACGCCCCTTCGTCTGGGCCTGCGGCTCGGGCTGCCCGAAGATGCCGACGGCATGGTCTGGCCTTTGAAGCTGGTGGTAGAAGCCACCAGCGATCCCAGTCTTCGCGCGGAAGCCGGCGAGATGTGGAAGGGCGGAACCGATCAGGCGGAGGCCCTTGCCGCGACGGTCCCGAGCCTGCACGAGGCCTTTCTGCTCGAGCTCGATCGTGCGTGCCGCCTCTGGGAGCCTCTGACCCCCTGCCTCGAACAAGCGGTGCCTCAAGGAATCGACTTGGAACCGGAACAGGTGGTGGAGTTGCTGGCCGAAGCGGCGCCACTGCTGCTTTCAGCCGGGTTCAGGTTGCACACTCCGCCTGAGCTGAGCGTCTCCGGACGGCGTCGGCTGCGAGCTCGTCTGCAAGGTCGATCGTCGTCAGCCGCCGGTGAGACGAGCGGACTCTTCGGGCTCGGACAGGTGATCACCGTCCGTTGGGAGGCGGCTCTCGGCGATGAGCCGCTCGATCTCGAGGAGCTGCGCTCGCTTGCCCAGGCCAAGCGTCCCCTGGTTCGCTGGCGGGACCAGTGGTTGGTCGTGGATCAGACCGAGCTTGCCGGCATCCTGGCCCTGTTGGAGCGACCGCTCGAGGAGCTCGAAGGCGTCGCGGCGCTCCGAGCGATTATCTCGGGCAATGTGGAAGGAGCTGACGGCAGCTTCGGGAAACTGCACCTGGACAGCAACGATGAGCTGCTCGGAATCATCGACGAGCTGCGCACCGGCGCGAACCGTTCCATCGATTGGGTCCCGGGACTCGAGGGCTCGTTGCGTCCGTATCAAGCGGTCGGGGCGGCGTGGCTCGGTCAACTCGGGCGGCTAGGCCTGGGCGCCTGTCTGGCCGATGACATGGGGTTGGGCAAAACCATGCAGCTTATCGCCCACCTGCTCCTCCGCCGTGCCGCCTCCAAGCCGGACGCTCCATCTTTGGTCGTGACCCCGACCTCGGTGCTGGGCAACTGGAAGCGGGAGCTCGAGCGCTTCGCACCGAAGCTCGGCGTGCACCTTCACCACGGTCCCGACCGCATCGCCGACACCGAGGAGCTCTGCTGGAAAGCCGGGTTGGGAGTTGTGGTCACCAGCTATGGCGTCTTGCGCTCGGATGCATCGCTCCTCGCCTCCATCACCTGGGATGTCGCGGTGCTGGACGAGGCTCAGTTCATCAAGAACCATCAGGCCAAGGTGGCACGGGCCGCCTTCGGCCTTCGCGCCCGGCACCGGATCGCCCTGACTGGGACGCCTGTGGAGAACCGCCTCACCGATCTCTGGTCCATTTTTGCTTTCATCAACCCTGGCCTCCTCGGTGGCGTCACCCGTTTCAAAGCCCAGCTCGCGAGGCCCGTCGAGAGGTTTCGCGATTCACAGGCTGTAGAAAAGCTCCGGAGACTCACCTCCCCGTTCGTTCTCAGGCGGAAAAAATCCGACCCCGGCATTGCCCCCGAGCTGCCTCCTCGAATCATGCTGCGCTCGACCTGTTCGCTGACGAGAGAGCAGGCGTCTCTCTACCAGGCCAGCCTGGACTCGATGATGACAGAGGTCGAGTCAAGCGACGGAATGGACCGAAGGGGGAAGGTCCTGGCCTTGATCGCGGCCCTGAAACAGATCTGCAACCATCCCGCACAGTTCCTCCGAGAACTCGATGGGGACCTGAGCCGTTCAGGCAAGCTCCGCCGCCTCGCCGAGGAGCTTGAGATCGTGTTCGCCGAGGGCGAGGCCGTGCTGCTCTTCACCCAGTACCGAACCATGGGTGAGATCCTCGTGCGTTTCCTCGAGCAGCGTTTTGCCGTCAGCGCGCCTTTTCTGCACGGTGGTGTCACGCGAGCGAAGAGGGAAGCAATGGTCGCCCGCTTTCAAGAAGAGGACGGACCGCCGGCCATGGTGGTGTCGGTCAAAGCGGGCGGAACCGGCATCAACCTCACCCGCGCAAGCCATGTGGTGCACGTCGATCGGTGGTGGAACCCGGCTGTGGAGGCGCAGGCGACGGACCGGGCTCACCGGATCGGGCAGCAGCGTACGGTCGTGGTGCACACCCTGGTCACCGCCGGTACTCTCGAGGAGAAGATCGACAAAATGCTCGAGGAGAAGGCGGATCTGGCCCAGGTGGCGCTGTCCGGGGGCGAGCGGTGGCTCACCGAGCTGGATGACGATGCCCTGCGGGAGCTGGTGGCCCTCGATCCAAAGGCTACCGACAACGACCCTGACGATCAGGAGACGGGCGCCTCATGAGCCGGTGGAGATGGTACGAACCCGCGCCCAAACAACCGGTTCCCGATGATGGCCTGCGCATCGACCGTTTCGGTCTGACGTGGTGGGGGGAGCAGTGGATCCGGGCCTTGAAACGCCTCGGATACGGCTACGCCAACCGGTTGCCGCGAGGTCGAAGCTACGCCCGCGCCGGCCGCGTGACAAACCTCACCATTGGATCGGGCGAGGCCACGGCTGCCGTCGTCGGTACCCGACGCAGACCCTACTCGGTGCGGATCAAGCTGAAGACGTTTTCCAAGCAGAGCTGGCAGGAGGTTGTCGAGGTGCTCGCCGGCCGAGCCCGTTACTCCGTGGCCCTTCTGCGCGGCGAGATTCCACCCGAGATCGGCGAGGTCCTCGGCGGCCATGGACTCGAGCTGTTTCCCGTCTCGGGTCGCGACATCGAAACCTCCTGCTCGTGCCCGGACTGGGCCAACCCGTGCAAGCATGTTGCCGCCGTCCACTACGTGGTGGCTGCCGCCCTGGACTCGGACCCGTACCTGATCTTCGTGCTCCGCGGCCTTGATCGGCAGGCATTGCTCGGCGCCCTGGCAGAGGCACGGGGATCATGTGCGCCTTCTCCGGCGCCGAGGGGGATTGCCTCGCCGCCGGAGCCGATGTGGGAAGAACCTGTCGAGATGGATGAAGAGCTCTTCCTCGGCAAGGGCCAGCCGCTGCCACAGCTTGCGTTCGAACTGGAGCCCGCGACAGTGGACCTGGCGGGGCTCGCACGCCTCGGCCCGCCGCCGCCGGTCTTGCAGGACCTGCCGAGACGTCTCGGTCCGGGCATTCGGAAAGCGGCGCGCGCTGCGCTGGTCCTTGCCACGGGCGCCGACTCGCCGGATGAACGCGGGACGACAGGTGGAGACGAGGCAGTCCGCAACCGCGTCGTCGACTTCATTCGGAGTCGACCCAGAGGGGCCACGATGCTGCTCCTTCGCTCACGGCTCCCGGATGAAAAGATGGTACTTCATCGGGTCGTTCATGGGATGCGTAATGAGGGGCTCCTGACGAGCAAGGGCAAAGGCGCGGCCACGCACTACACCATCGCGCGGGCTCCCGCCGATCCGCGGAAAGGTCAACCCGCCGCCACACCGAAAAAGAGCAGCAAGAAGAGCGGCGTTCCTCGGCGCGATCATGTCTTAGGAGCCGCCAAGGGGAACGGCAGTGAGACGACGTCGAACGCCCGAGCGCCGCTCGCCGAGCAGATCATCGCCGCTCTGACCGAAGCCGGCGAATCGCTGCCGATGCGTGAGATCGCCCGACGCCTGAAATGCCCGGTTGACGGTCGTTTCCGCAAGGCCATAGCCGCCGTGCGCTCCGAGGGAGCCGTCGTGATGGTCGGCAACCGGCGCGGCGCTCGCTACACTGTCGGTGACTCCCGGTAGAGGCTCTCCGTGCCGTACGCCCAAACCGCCTACGAGCACTTCGCGCAGGAAACCGATGATGGGAAGAAAACGACGCCGCAATACCCGACACGATGAGCCGAGACCCGAGGGTGATGACTGGGTCGACTGGGGCGGAGAGCTGACGGGGGCTGCCGGTTTCACATCGGGAGGCGCGCCCTACGGTGTGACCGTCGACGAGTTCAGGGAAGCGAACGCCAAGTGCAATCGGAAGAGAGGCTGGGCTCACGCCAAAGAGGCTCTGCGGAGAGCGGCTGCCGACCTTCTGGGTGCCGACGCCCAAGTCGAGATAGGTTGGGTCAAGAGAGTCGGCCAGGGCCTGTACCGCGATGTCTTCCTCGCGGAGGTCGAGGGCCGCTCCAAGGCTGGAGAGTTCCGGAAAGATCTTGTTGCTCTGATACCGAGACCCGATGCTCCGGCAGATCTGTTTGAAAGGGCTTTGAGAGAGCCGCCCCTTCTCGATAGGCTCTGCAGCCTTGACCTGGAGTTTCGCGTCCCGCAATGGAGCACGGTGGTCTATGGATCTGAAAGGCCGGTATTGGTTCGTGAGTTCGTTCGGGGCTTCCCGCTCGATTTGCGGGCGGGCCGCCAGTCAAGAGCCAGACCCTGGGAAGTGGTTGGCCGGATCGCAGCCGAAGTCCACGCGGTTCAGCCCGGACACGTTGCCGGCCTGGTTCCTGGTTTCGACACCCGCCGGGAGCACGCCGCCGCGCGTGCTGAGGAGATCGAAGAGATCGCCGGAGAGCCGTTGACTGACGATGTCCTCGCCTGGCTCCGGACCAATCTCCCGAAAGATGAACCGGCGAGTCTTCTTCACGGCGACCTTCTCGGTCAGAACATCCTCATGGACCCTGACGATCCATCGCGGGCTTCTGCAGTGATTGACTGGGAGTACAGCCTCGTGGGAGATCCTGCGTACGACCTGGCCATCGTCACCAGAGGGGTCCGCCGGCCCTTCCAAAAGGCCGATGGTCTCGACAGAGTCCTCGATGCATACCATGAAGCGGGGGGCGTTGAGCTGACGAAGACCGACGTTCGTCTCCACGAGCTGTGTCTTCTGGGTGGCTACCTCCTCGACGCTCGTCGAGGAGAACATCCCCATCCGGCCGGCCAGGTCCTCCAACATATGCGAGGCCTGCTGCAAAGGGCTGAGAAGGACAGAGGTTAAACCATCGGCAGACTGAATAGTCGAGAGACATCCTTCCCAACAACCGATAGTCGCCGTGACGGACCGGGTCTTTCCGATGTTCCAGGGGAGATTCCAGACCCGAACACCCAAAACAGAAAAACGCCGCCGATACGGCGGCGAGTTCGAATTCTTCATGTTTGGTGGAGCCGATCGGGATCGAACCGACGACCTCCTGAATGCCATTCAGGCGCTCTCCCAACTGAGCTACGGCCCCACTCGGGGACGGAAGTTGTAGCAAAGGTGGGGGTGCCTGTCAATCGAACCGTCGGGGCGGACAGGGCGAGGTAGGCCGCCTGGTCCTCCCGCCGCCCAGTCGCAGTAGCGCTCTTCGCGTTCTTTGAGGTTCATAGTCCTTGTCCGAACGTCTCATCGGCAACGCTTGATCAATCGTGGAATTCGTTGAATAATGATCGCGGTTCTTCTCAAGTCGGATACGACAAGATCTCTTTTCAGGTAGCAAATTCTGAGATCACCGCGAGGTGCCAACCGGTGGGTCAGTCCATGAACAAATGCGCGACGGGCATCGCGACTGCGGCGGCGATTGTCTGGATGGCGGTGCCCGCGATGGCCCGTGGCGCCGGAGCCACCACCGACTTCCAGTTCGATTCGGTGGAGTTCTGGGCTGCCAGGATCCTGACCGTGGCTGCCCTCTTCACCCTTGTGGTCATCGGTTACACGCTCATCCGGGCCCGCCGGGGCCGGCTCACCGGACCTACCGGAAAGGCGCTGTTGCTGTCGGGAGTCGTGCTGCTGCCATCATTCTCGGTCGGCACCGGCCTGCTGTTGGTTTTCGCGCGGGCCGAGCGGATCGAGTTCTGCGGTTCGTGCCACCGCGCCATGGGTGACTTCGTGGTCGACATGGAAAATCCGAACGGCACCGGTTTGGCGGCCGTCCACTACGCCAACCAGTACATCCCGAACGATCAGTGCTACCAATGCCACACCTCCTATGGACTCTTCGGCACCATGGAGGCGAAAATCCACGGCGTCGGCCAGGTGTTTCGCTACTACTCCAACTCCTTCGAGCCGCCTGTGACGATGTGGCGTCCCTACCCCAACGCCGACTGCCTCAAGTGTCACGCCCGGTCGCGAAAATGGCTGGCAGAGCCGGCACACGCCGACGAGGACATGAAGGCCGGCCTGTTCCAAGACCTGATCTCCTGCACAGAGTGCCACGATGCCGGCCACGAGGTGAATGGATGACTCACCCGATCGATCGCGCAGCGACTGCCCCGCCAGGTGTCAGGGTGATCCGACGGCTCGAGGTGGTCGCACTGTGTCTTTCGGCGGCAGCCCTGGTGCTTTGCCTGATTTTTGTCTGGCACACCACCGGCGGCACCCTGTTCGTGTTCTCGGTGGCAGCACCGCTGATGGTTCTGATCGCAACCGCTACCGTCGCCGCGACGGGAATCCACGAGTTCCGGCAGGCCCACCGGTTGTTCGCCGTCCAGCGGTTGGGTTCTAACGAGGTCGTTTTTCGTCAGGGTGAGCCCGGAGACTGCGCCTACTTCATCAGGGAGGGTTCTGTGGAGGTGGTGGACGACGAGCGAGGTGAGGTGATGGCCACCCTTGGCCCGGGCGAGTATTTCGGCGAGATGGCGCTGCTGGGAGATCTGCCGCGCAATGCCACCGTCCGCACCGTCTCAGCGGTCGAGCTGGCGGTGCTTGGCAAGGACAACTTCCTCCACATGGTTCACCTGGTTCCGGCCACCGAGGAAGCCATCCTCACGACCGTACGGAAGCGCGCTATGCGGAGCGAAGGCAAGGGTTCGATCAATCGATCTTGAACTCGAACTTGCCGCCGTCAGCGCCCTTGATCTTGAGGCGGATCTTGCTCACGCTCTGGTCGAGGACGGCGGTGCGACCCAACAGACATTCGGCCACGGCCCACGGCATCACCACCTCGATCTCGCCGCCATCATCGGCATCGCGAATGTCCAGCTTGATCGTGTTGGCCCGTCGCCGCGCCACGATCACGCTGTCGCCGTCCGCCAGCGTTGCGCGGGCCCCCCGGCCCCCTCGGTCCAGGGAGCGAAGCAGGTCCCCGAAATCGGAGTCGAGCTCGCCGTCACAGCTCAACTCCGACCCGATGGCGCCCTCGAGAATGCCCTTGGCAATGCCGTCAGACACGGTGAGGACCACGTCCTCGCCGTTCTTGCCCCCCTTGATCGTCACCGAACTGCCTCGATCTGAGGCGACGACCGCCACTGCGGCGAGGAGGAGAGTCAGGAACACGGCTGCGACCACCCTGATGCGGAGTTCTTGATTCTTCATGACGGTCAAAGAAACGGAATCCAAGACGAATTGGTTCTCCGATCGCTGTCGACGAGGCAGATTTGACCGCCGCCGAATTTGGTAATACAATGTAACACCAACAATCTCGAGGGAGCCGCATGGAACCGAAACACCAGATCATCACCTTCAAGGCGGACGAGGCTCTGGTGGGGGCGATGGAGGGAATCGCCAACCGCTCCGAGTTCATCCGGGCGGCGATCCTGGCCGCTCTGGACGGCGCCTGCCCCCTGTGCCACGGCACCGGCGTGCTGAGCCCGAAGCAGCGCGCCCACTGGGACGAGTTCAGCTCCAACCACACGGTGGAAACATGCGACGAGTGTCACGAACCCAGGATCGTGTGCAAGGTCTGAGAGCTGGCATGAGCTTTCGACCGTTCATCGCCGGGGCCCTCCTTGCAGCGGCCGCCGGAACACAGCCGGTTGGAGCAGGCGACGGCGTGTTCGACGTCTGGGTGAGCGTCCTGCCCCAGGTAGAGATCGTCCAGCGGGTCGGTGGTGGTCGAGTGACGGTCCAGACTCTTGTTCAGCCCGGGCACTCACCCACCACCTACGAACCGACGCCCCGGCAGCTGGCGGCTCTCTGGGACGCGGACCTGTTGGTGAGGACCGGGGTCCCCTTCGAGCGGTCTCTGCTCGCCAAGGTGACCTCCCTCCACCCGGAGTTGAAGATCGCGGACGCCTCCAGCGGCATCCAGCTCGAGCCCATGGAGGGCGGCCACGGGGGCCACGATCACGGTGCAATGGACCCCCACATCTGGCTCGATCCCATCCTGGTCAAGGTGCAGGCGGCCACCGTCCGTGACGCCCTCTGCGGTCTCGCCGCCGGCTACTGCACCGAGTTCGACGCGAATCTCGCCCGTTACCTGGAGGAGTTGGACCAGGTAGACCGCAGGGTTCGGGCCATCCTGGAGCCGGTGGCCGGCCGGACCCTGCACGTCTTTCACCCCGCCTACGGCTACTTCGCGCGACGCTACGGCCTTCGCCAGGCGGCGGTGGAGGTGGCCGGCAAGGAGCCCACGCCCCGCCAGATGGCGGCCTTCGTGGAGGAGGCCCGACAGGCCGGCGCCAAGGTGCTCTTCGTGCAGCCCCAGTTCCTTGGAAACGGGGCTCGCGCGGCGGCCGAGGCCGTGGGCTCGGAGCTCGTAGTGCTCGATCCCCTGGCCGCCGACCTCCTGGCAAACCTCGAACGGATGGCGGCGCGAATCGCCGCGGCCTGGGGGCCATGATGGCCGATTCACAGACCCCGGTCATCGAGGTCGACGGGCTGTCCTTCAGTTTCGACGGCCGGAACAACGTGTTGGAGGGTGTTGACCTGGCGGTGGAAGCCCTCGACTTTGCTTCGGTGATCGGCCCCAACGGTGGCGGCAAGACAACCCTGCTCAAGCTGGTCCTCGGGCTGCTGGAGCCCACCGTGGGGACGGTGCGCGTTCTCGGCACGAGCCCCAGACGGGCCCGCCACCGCATCGGCTACATGCCCCAGTTCGCCACCCTGGACCCGAGCTTTCCGGTGCGCGTCATCGACGTGGTGCTGATGGGCCGGCTCGGACCGTCGCGCTGGATAGGCCCCTACAGTCGACAGGATCGGTCCGCTGCCCAGAAGGTGCTGTCCCAGGCTGGTCTGTCCGGCCTTGAGCGGCGGGGATTCTCCGATCTTTCGGGAGGCCAGCGCCAACGAGTCCTGCTGGCCCGGGCCTTGGCCTCGGATCCGGAGCTGTTACTGCTCGACGAACCGGCCTCCGGCCTCGACCAGAAGGTGGAAAAGGATTTCTTCGAGCTCCTGCGCGAGCTCAATCAAAGCAAGACCCTGGTACTGGTGTCCCACGACCTCGGCTTCGTCCAGTCCTTCGTCAAGTCGGTCATCTGCGTCCACCGTCGGGTGGACGTCCACCCCACGGCCCGGCTGGACGGCACCACGATCCACGAGCTCTACGGCGGCGAGGTCAGAGCCGTCCGACACGACCACAGGCAGTGACGGTGGAGTTTCTCGAAGCCCTTCCCCGCTACGATTTCCTGCAGCACGCGCTGCTCGCCGGGGTGCTGGCCGGAGTGGTGTGCGGGGTGGTTGGCAGCTTCGTGGTGGTGCGACGGATCACCTCCATCGCCGGCGCCATCGCTCATTGCGTTCTGGGTGGGCTGGGAGCCGCACGGTGGCTGCAGGTGGTCCACGGCCAGCAGTGGGCGAGCCCCATGCTCGGCGCCGTGGCCGCGGCGCTGCTGGCGGCGCTGGTCATCGGCGTGGTGAGTCTGCGCGGCCGCGAGCGTGAGGATACGGTCATCGGTGCCCTGTGGGCGGTGGGCATGGCGGTAGGGATTCTCTTCATCTCCCGGACGCCGGGATACGACCAGGACCTCATGAGCTACCTGTTCGGCAACATCCTGCTCGTGCGGGGCACCGATCTCTGGCTCATGGCGACACTTGATGGTGCGGTCGTCATACTCGCCATCCTGCTCTTTCCCCAGCTTCAGGCGGTGTGCTTTGACGAGGAATTCGCCCGGGTGCGCGGGCTTCGGGTGGAGGTCTATTACCTTTTGCTGCTGGGGCTGACAGCCCTCACGGTGGTCCTGCTGGTGACCGTGGTGGGCATCGTGCTGGTGATCGCCCTGCTCACCCTGCCGGTGGCCATATCCGGCCAGTTCACCTCCACTCTGCGCGGCATGATGATCCTGTCGGCCCTGCTCAGCATCATCTTTACGGTCTCAGGGCTGGCCCTTTCCTATGGTCCCGACCTGCCTGCGGGCGCCACCACCATCGTCCTCACCGGATTGGTGTACTTGCTCGCCCTTGTGTACCACCGCCTGCGCCGGCCCGGCAACCCCTAGCCCGAACTCCTAACCCGGTATATGCTGCGTTTGCAGAACTGGACGCCACCGCAGGCCGCGCTTGCGATGGGATGCAATGCGCTTGAGCCTCCTGGGGGCTTCGCGGTGCCACGCGTGAGATTTCGGGGTCCGAGCAGTGGAACTTTCTTGTCGAGGGAAAACGATACGGTGGATCGGCAACGTCGCCGCGTTGGTGGTGGTGGTGGGAGCCCTCGGCTCGTGCGGGCCGCCGCCTCCAGAGCCATCGCCAACGCGCCGAGACAAGCGGGTAGAAGGCGACGGCCCGACGAACCTCGTTCTGATAACCCTTGACACGGTTCGAGCCGACCGACTTGGGTGTTACGGGCTCGGAACAGCCGTCACCCCGAACCTCGACGCCCTGGCCTCATCCGGGGTGAGATTCGAGCGTGCGACCACTGTCAGCAACAACACTCTGCCATCCCACGCGGCCATGCTCGTCGGACGGTATCCACAGGAGTTCGGCGTGCCGCGCAACGGCTTTCGATTGCCGGACGGAGTGGCCACACTGGCGATGCATCTTCGGTCTGCGGGACTCGTGACCGCCGCTTTCGTGAGCGCGTCGCCGTTGGAATCGAGCCTCGGACTCGATCGGGGCTTCGACCTGTACGACGAGGACTTCGACACCTATGAACTCGACCAGGTCCAGCGACGGGCCGAGACAACCGCGAGTTCGGTCCTCGAGTGGTTGGCGTCTCGCCCGCCAGGGCCGTTTTTCCTTTGGGTACACCTCTTCGACGCCCACTACCCCTACTCGCCGCCACCGCCGTTCGACACCCTGTTCTACCCCGAGTATGAGGGCAACGCCGACGGCTCCATCGAGTACCTGAGCGGAATCACCGGCATTCGCGGCTTCGCAAAGCACCCAACCAGCGACGACGACCTGCGCAAGGTGATCGGCCTGTACGATGGTGAGATCGCCTACATGGACCACCACCTGGGTCGGGTGCTGGAGGTCCTCGACGGACCGGAGCTGCGGCCGTCGACGGCGATCATCGTGGTCGCCGACCACGGCGAGAGTCTGACAGAGCACGATTATTTCTTCGACCACGGGGAATACGTCTACCAACCGTCAATGTCCGTGCCCCTCATCGTTCGTCCGCCGGGAAGGTGGCCGGCCCCTGTCCGGCGGGTGGTTCCGACCCAGGTGCAGACTGTGGACATCTTTGCGACGTCGCTCTCGCTGCTGGGACAGCCAGTGCCGGAGCCAGGTCCGAGCCGCGATTTGACGCCTCTGTGGTCACTCGCAACCGAAGCCGTCGGCCGGTTGTCCTTCGGCGAAGGCTGTCGACCGTGGGAGGTTGAGGCGCTCTACCCCGACCTGTGGCCCAACGCGGGCAAGTGGCAATTCGTGCTCGAGCACCCGTGGAAATTGGTCGTCGCCCCCTACCTGAAAAGAGGCGGGCTCTACCGTCTGGACATCGACCCTGGCGAGCTCGTGGACCTGACACACCAGCATCCGGACGTGGTGGAGCGTCTCTGGAATGAGCTGCGGATCTGGCGGGAAAACGCGGCCGTTTCCGAAATCCAGGTCGATCCCGACAACCAAGACCGTCTGCGGGCCCTGGGCTACGTCGAGTGACGCGATCATCGCCCGACATCGGCTGTGCGCATCCGCAACCAATCAGTCAGAAAGGGCCGACCGTCGATTCTTGCGATGTGTTCTTGCTGCAGAAAACCACACCTGCGTCATGTCGTTTCGCTGGGTGCCCTTCTCCCTATTTGAAGACCACCCAACTGATAGAACAGCCATCGTCTGGGTTTGTCTTTGGCCGTCACAGCCGTCTGAGATAGAATCACCCGTCCAGGTCAGTGCGGAGGAAGTCGCCATGCGGACCCAATATTCGATCTCGAGCCTCGTTTTATTGATGCTGCTTGTTCTGTGTGCCACCGCCGGCGCACAGGAGGACCCGGTGCTGGAGTGCGGTAACGCCTTCTACGATGACGGCACCTCGGTGAACTTCGACTGGTTCGGCGGGGGAGAGGCCGGCGATCCCGAGCTGATGTTCGCGGTCCGCTTCGACCTGGCCGACTTCGAGTACGAACCGGGATTGGTGGAGATCAC
Source organism: uncultured Holophagae bacterium (assembly GCA_963801995.1). Lineage (GTDB taxonomy): Bacteria > Acidobacteriota > Thermoanaerobaculia > Thermoanaerobaculales > Sulfomarinibacteraceae > FEB-10. The sequence goes on from CAWDGW010000005.1 coordinate 44,823, forward strand.
CGGTTTCTGCGCCGGCAATCTGCTGTCGGTGGGCGGTGTCTTCCCGAACGAGGTCTTCCTCTACGCCGACCTGGACGGCCTGCCGGACGACAACGTGGTACTCGCCCGAGGCCAGATCCAGACCGGCAACGGCTTCGGCGGCGCATCGATCGTGATGTTCGACCAACCGGTCACCCTCCATGGTGACTTCTGGCTCGTCAACCGGGGTGTGGCGCCCCTCGAGACCACTGACTTCAACATGGAGTATGACGCCGAGCCCGACTCCGAGCACAGCTTCACCTCATCCGAGGGCATCGCCAACCTCGAACCCTCCACCCTCGGGGACTACATGCTGAGGGCCTACCTGCAGCCCATCAGCCGGAGCTACCTGGCCGCCGGCATGTCCCACGTCTCGGGCGCCAACCAGACCGAGTGGCGGTCGAAATACAGCGTGCTGAACCCCGGCGACCGAACCGTCGATGCGTCCGTCACCTTCAATAGCGGTGACGACACAACCACCATTACCGGGTCGGTTTCCCCGGGCCAGTTGCTGGTCTTTGACGACGTGGTTCCCGACCTGTTCGGGATCGACGGGGAAGCCGCCGGCTCCATCGTGATGGAGGGCGACGGCCCTCTGGTGGTCACGGCCCGGACCTACAATATGGGTGACGAAGGGACCGTCGGTCAGTTCTTCCCGGGGACCCCGGCCGGAGTCGGCCTGACCTCCAGGCACCGCGGGATCATCTCCCAGCTCACCCACAACGACCAGTTCCGCACCAACATCGGGTACATGAACGTTGGTGAAGGCGTGTGCCAGGTCGTCACCTCCCTGTGGGACTCGTCGGGTGACCCGGTGGGATTTGCGCTGCAACGACGAGTCGAGCCAGGCCAGTGGCGCCAGTCCAACAACATCTTCGACCAGCAGGGGGCGGGGGCCCAGGACAATGCCTACGCCATCCTCACAGTCAACGAAGGCTGCACCCTGTGGGCTTACGGGTCGGTGATCGACAATGTGACCGGCGATCCGACGACGATCCCGGTCGTTGTCGACTGACGGGTTTCGGGGTTCGGGACTCGGGCAAGCGTCCTCGGTGGCAGTGCCAATCGAGAACGCCACTGCCTGCTTTCGCGCTGTGAAGCACTGGCCGGCCGCTTCGCGGCCTCGCCGCATATCTCACCAGCCAGGCAAGACGACCGAATCCCGACACGTTATGATGATCGGCTGACAATGACACCCACACGTCACACCGAATCGTTCCCGATCAGGGCCTGGGAGTGCGATCCCCACGGCCGGCTGCTGCCGCGCACCCTGTGCCTGCTGCTGCAGGAGACCGCCGCGGCCCACGCGCTGGAGCTGGGCGTGGCGGTGGAAACCCTGCTCGATCGAGGTGTGGCGTGGGTGCTGTCCCAGCTCTCCATCACGCTGGACCGCTGGCCCGTTGCCGGCGAAACCCTGCTCATCGAGACCTGGCCCGAGGCCGCCAGCGGCACCCGCATCGAACGCCGGTTCCGGCTTCTGAGCGGCGACGGCGAGGTGCTCGGCGCGGCCGTCACCCTTTGGCTGGTCATGGATTTGGAGCGACGGCGTCCGGTGCGTCTGCCGGAGTACGTCACCGCCACCTTCGGCTCGCTGGTGGGCCCGAACCGACCACAACGCCTCGAACCCATCTCAGCCCTGGAGAATCCCGAATTCGAGCAGACCTTGACCGTTGCCTACGGCGACCTGGACATGGTCCACCACGCCAACAATGCGGCCTTCGTGGAATGGATGGTGTCGTGCGTCGCCGGATCGCTTTGGAACACCCACGATCCGGCGGCCCTCGAGGTTCACTACCTGGCCGAGTGTCGGCTCGGCGACACCATCGTCTCGCGGTGTGGATCAGCTGACAACGGCGATCTTCCCACCGCGGTCCACTCGTTGGTGCGCACCGCCGACGGCACCGAGGTCGCTCGCGCCCGGTCGGCGTGGCGGCCCCGCGCCGGCGCCGGCGGCGCCAATCCCAAATCAAAAATCAAAAATCAAAAATTCGCCGCCGATGACTGACCTTTCTGCGTTGAGCCAGTGGCCGGCCGCTTCGCGGCCTAGCAGTGGAGCCGTGGTTCATCCAACCGTTTACTGCCTTGCCGCTTCACCGCTCAACCAATTCGTCCTCCGTCCCGAGCGGGCGATTCGCAAGGGATTCCTCGCCGCGTGACCACGATTCCCCACCTACGGCCTGTTGTGCCCGGACTCGACATACTGGTCGGGGAGTCAGAAGGCCGTTTTCCCCACAGCCACTGCTTCGTCATCCGGGGCGACACCGAAGTGCTGGTAGACGCGGGCTGCGGTCCGGGCAGAATGGCGGAGGTCATGGAGGCGTGGCAACCCGAAATGGTGCTGATCAGCCACTCCCACCCGGATCACTGCGCCGGCGCCCGGATGCTGTCCAACGCGCGGATCATGAGTCCGCAGGAGCGTTCCGGGTCGTTTTGGCAATTCGACGCTCAGAGTGTTCGTTTCGCGGGGGCCGAGATGGCCTCGCGGTGGGTGGATTTCGTCACCGAGCACATGGGCGTGCGCGAGTTCGAGCCGGACGGACACTTCGAGGACGGAACCACCTTCGACTTCGGTACCATCACGCTGCAATGTCATCACGCCCCAGGGCACACCGACGATCACTATGTGTTCTTCGAGGCCCATCACGGCGTGGCGATGACCTTCGACATCGACCTCACGGCCTTCGGGCCATGGTACGGCCACGTGGAGAGCAGCATCACGAATCCATCCGATGTACGATGTCCCTCAGCAGGTACGACGACACCAAAAACCGGACCGAAGGTCCACTGGTCGCGGAGGTGAACCCCATGATGCCACTGAGATCCAATGTCCGACGCCGGCTTCTCACCGTCGCTGTCTTGGTGGCCGCTCTGACGGCGGGCGCGTGCTCGGTCAACCCGGCCACCGGCAAGCGGCAGATCGCCCTGATCTCGGAACAGCAGGAGATCGCCATGGGTCAGGAGGCGGCCGAGGGTGCCATCGCCCAGTACGGGCGGTACCCCGACGACGAGCTCCAGAGCTATGTGTCCGAGCTGGGCCACCAGCTCGCCGCCGCCTCGGAGCGGCCCCACCTGCCGTGGAGCTTCACCGTCATCGACGATCCCACGGTGAATGCCTTCGCCCTGCCTGGCGGGCAGATCTTCATCACCCGGGGCATCCTGACCCACTTCAACTCCGAGGCCGAGCTGGCGTCGGTGCTCGGTCACGAAATCGGCCATGTCACGGCACGCCACTCGGTGGAGCAGATGAGCACGGCCCAACTGGCCAATCTGGGCCTCGGGGTAGCGATGATCGCCTCGGAAGACGTCCGCCCCTACGCCGGAATGATTGCCCAAGGGATGCAGCTGATGTTCCTCAAGTTCGGCCGCGACGACGAGAGCCAGTCCGACATGCTCGGCCTGCGCTACATCACCCGAACCGGTTTCGATCCCAACGAGATGCCGAAGATGTTCGTGACATTGCACCGGATCAGCGAACTGCAGGGCGGCGGCCGGATCCCCGCCTGGGCTTCCACTCATCCCGATCCCGAGAACCGCGAGCAGGCCACCTACGATCGAATCGCGGCGCTCCCTCCAGAACAACAGAAGGGCGTCGTCAACCGCGACAGCTACCTGGCCCGCCTGGACGGCGTCGTCTTCGGTGACGACCCCAAGGAGGGTTATTTCATCGGCAACGCCTTCTACCACCCGGAGCTCGAGTTCCAGCTCACGTTCCCTGAGGGTTGGCAGACCATGAACACCCGCCAGTTCGTGGCGGCGGTCAGCCCGGAGGAGAACGCCATCATCCAGCTCTCGCTGGCCAGGGGGGATTCCTCCGCCGAGGCCGCCGAGTCCTTCTTCGCCAGCGGAGGCGTTGAACGCGGCCCCACCTGGCGACGCAACTTTCATCATTTCCGGACCACTCCCTCCCAGGAGCGACCGACGGTGGTCCGCGGGTTGGCCGGCTTCCTCGAACACGGCGGGTTGGTCTATCAGCTGGTGGGCTACACCACCGACGAGCGCTGGCAGGGGTACGAAGACTCCCTCGAGGGGTCGCTGGCGACTTTCAAAAAGGTCACCAACCGTCGCTACCTCGACGTCGGGCCCAAGACCGTCAAGCTGGTGAAGCTGCCAACGAGGATGACCATCTCCCAGTTCAACCAACGCTACCCGTCCGGTGTGGACGACGTGACCCTGGCGATCCTCAACGGGGTGGAGCCCAACGTCATGCTCGACGCCGGCACTTTGGTCAAGCGGGTCGTAGGAGGACAGCTACCCGATAGCTGACGAGTCTAAAGTCGAAAGTCGAAAGTCTAAAGTCTTCCTCCGCCGAAGTACGTACAGCTGTCGGGGTCGTTTTCCGAATTCCGAATTCCGAATTCCGAATTCTGTCCGCCCTTGCTGCTATCCTGTGGGTTGGGAGTTTTTGTGAACGGCAAGAGGGTCCTGCTGATCATCACCGGCGGCATCGCCGCCTACAAGTGTCTCGACCTGATCCGCAGGCTGCGGGACGGTGGTGCCGAGGTGCGCTGCATTCTGACCGAGGCGGCGAGCCACTTCGTGACCCCGCTGTCGGTGTCGGCGTTGTCGGAAAACCGGGTCTACCAGGATCTCTTCTCCCTCACCGATGAGTCCGAGATGGGCCACATTCGGCTGGTCCGCGAGACCGATTTGGTGGTGGTGGCCCCGGCCACCGCCAACACCCTGGCCAAGATGGCCGTCGGCATCGCCGACGACCTCGCCTCAACCGCCCTGCTCGCCGCCGCGGTACCCATCCTGGCGGCACCGGCGATGAATGTGGCCATGTGGGAACACCCGGCCACCCAACGGAATCTGGCCGTCCTGGCCGAGCGGGGAGTGAATTTTGTCGGCCCGGCCGAAGGAGACCTGGCCTGCGGCGAGACCGGCGCAGGTCGAATGGAGGAGCCGGAGACGATCCTCGGCGCCATCCAGGCGTTCTTCTCACCGGACCTGCCCCTTGCCGGGCGTCGGGTGGTGGTCACCAGCGGCCCGACCCACGAGCCCATCGATCCGGTGAGATTCCTGGGCAACCGATCCTCGGGCAAGCAGGGACATGCTGTGGCTGCAGCGTTGGCCGCCCTCGGTGCGGACACCGTGCTGGTCTGCGGTCCCACGGCACTGCCCGATCCGACCGGAGTTCGGGTCTACAGGGTGAAGACCGCCCGCCAAATGCTGGCGGCGGTGAAGGACGCCCTGCCGGCCGACGCCGCAGTCTGTGCTGCTGCGGTGGCGGACTGGCGGGTCGCGGACGAAGCCAAGAGCAAAATCAAGAAAACCGATGACGCTCCTCCGGTGCTCGAGTTGGTGGAAAACCCGGATATCCTGGCCGCCATCGCCGGGGGCGCGCCGCGACCATCCCTGGTGGTGGGATTCGCAGCCGAGACCGAAAACGTGGTGGCCAACGCCACAGCCAAGCGGGACCGGAAGGGTTGCGACTGGGTGGTCGCCAACGACGTATCCGCCGCCACCGGGACGTTTGGTGGCGATACCAACACGGTTTTTTTCATCACCGAAGACGGGGCCGAACAGTGGCCCACCGCGCCAAAAACCGAGGTCGCGAGGCTGCTCGCGTCCCGGATTGCAGATCATCTGAACGCCACTGACGGGCAACGTTCTGGCCAGTGAGTTGCAGCCGAGGGAGAAACAACGTAAGCTGATGGTGGGTGTTTTGCACGGCTCGCTTCCTTCGGGAGCAAAGACCGCAGACACCCGGGCGACCACAACCGGCCCACGAAGCCGGCCGGCGAATCCGGAGGTCGTCTGATCCGTGCCCGCACAGTGTGGTGTAGATGTGCACGGAATCAATGCTTCCTCGCGCTAAAGAGGAAAGGGTATGAGCGAAGAAAACCAGCAGAACAACACGCAGCAAAAACGACCCAGCGGGCGTCGTCGCCGCCGGCGGCCGCGCCGCCGAGGAGGACCCAAGGGCCCGCCAACCCAGGTCCAGGGTTACCTCTGGATGAGGGACAGCGGCAGCCCGCTGATGGTGATGGCGGAACGCAATTTCGTAGGCCGACCGTTCGGACCCGATGGTTCCGCCTGAGCTGATCCGCCCCATGCACCTCGACACCGGCCTCCTGCTCGCTGGCAAGGCGCACGGGGGCAACCGGCCCAGGCTATTCGAGATCGAATCTATCGAGGGCATGCCTCCGGAGGAGTACCGGAGTCGCGCAGTCCCCTTCACCGAGCTGATCAGCATCGATCCCGAGGAGCGTTTCAACCTCGAAACCGAACCGGAGATCGTCGAGCCCAGGGTGGCCGAGTTGATCGCGCCGCTGGGCAAGGGGCAACGCTGCCTGATCGTTTCCCCTCCCAAGGCCGGCAAGACCACCCTGCTCCAGCAGATGGCCCACGCCATTGCCATCAACCACCCCAACACGACCATCTTCGTGCTGCTGGTGGACGAACGGCCGGAGGAGGTCACCGACTGGCGGCGGAGCATCGCCCGCGGTGAGGTCTTCGCATCCTCCACCGATCAGAGCCTCCAGAGTCACGTCCATGTCTCGGAAATGGTCTTCGAGCGGGCTCGCCGGTTGGTGGAGCTCGGCGAGGACGTGGTGGTGTTCATGGATTCTCTGACCCGCATGTCCCGGGCCTTTAACAACACTCAGAAGGGTTCGGGGCGAATTCTCTCCGGCGGCATCGATTCCCGCACCATGGAGAAGCCGCGCCGCTTCTTCGGGTCGGCCCGCAACGTGGAGAATGGCGGCAGCCTGACGGTTGTGGCCACCTGTCTCATCGACACCGGGTCGCGGATGGACGAGGTGATCTTCCAAGAGTTCAAGGGGACCGGCAACATGGAGTTGGTGCTCGACCGCAAGATGTTCGAGAAGAGGATCTTCCCGTGCATCAACATCCCGCAGTCGGGCACCCGCAAGGAGGAGAAACTCTACCCCAAGGAACAGGTGGAAAAGCTCTATCTGATGCGGCGCGCCCTGTCCTCGCTGTCGCCCGAGGCGTCCATGGAGCTCCTGCTGCAAAAGGTTCGAGAGTTCCCCAGCAACGCGCAGTTCCTGTCGTCTCTGCAACTGAAGTGACCAACGGCCCCGCTTGTATCGAGAACACTTCTCAAATACCATGACGGCGGAGGCCCGGTGACCGACGATCTGGCAAGGCTCAGACTGCGCGATGAACGGCTGGTTCCGGTGGCCCGGTCGGTGCTGCGCGGAGACCGCCTGGACCGGGAGTCGGGACTGCTCGTCGCCACCACTCACGACCTGCTCGGGGTGGGCCGTCTGGCCAATCTGGTGCGCGAGCGGCTCCACGGCAACCGCACCTACTACAACATCAACCGACACCTGAACCCGTCCAATGTCTGCGTGGCCTCGTGCAAGCTCTGCGCCTATTACGTGCCGTGGCGTGAACGCGAAAGCGGCTGGACCTACACCGTGGAGCAGGCGCTCGCGATCGCCGAGCAGGATGTGGACGAGAGCGTATCAGAGCTGCACATCGTCGGTGGCCTCCACCCGAAGCTGAAGATCGACTACTTCGAGGAGCTCTTTTGCTCCCTCAAGCTCCGCTTCCCGTGGATTCACATCAAGGCGTTGACCATGGTGGAGCTGGACTTCATCGCCTCTCTGTCGCGGATCACCGTGGAAGAGGTCATCAACCGCCTGCGCGAGGCGGGACTGGACTCATGTCCGGGCGGGGGAGCCGAGATTTTCAATCCACGGATCAGGGAGCAGATCTGCGATCACAAGACCGACGGCGACCGGTGGCTCGAGGTGGCGCGCAGGGTCCACAGCGCCGGCCTCAAGTCCAACTGCACAATGCTTTACGGCCACGTGGAGCACGCTGAGGATCGGGTTGACCACCTGCTCGCCCTGAGGCAGCTGCAGGACGAAACCGGCGGCTTCCAGTGCTTCATCCCCCTCGCCTTCCACCCGGCGAACACCGAGCTCGACCACCTGCCCTCCACCGGCGGCCGCCTCGACCTCCAGACCATCGCAGCGGCCCGACTGCTGCTCGACAACGTACCCCACATCAAGGCCTATTGGATCATGGTGGGAGAGAAGGTGGCCCAGGTGGCTCAGCATTTCGGCGCCAACGACCTGGATGGCACGATCTTCGATGAGCGCATCACCCGCGCCGCCGGTGGTACCGCCGGCACCGGTATCTCCCGCCGTCGGCTGGAGTTTATGATCCGGGAAACCGGACGGACCCCGGTGCTCCGCGATACGCTCTATCGCGAGATCGGCACCTCACCCTCAGCCGTTTCCGTCTGACCTGCTGCGACCTCCCATAGAGCCTCGAGTCTCGGTACGAACAGCGAGCCCGAACTCCAACCCTCCCACTGAGGGGACAGCCGGGCGGCAGTGCCCACGAGAACCGCCAGCAACATCAAGCCGACAGCGCCGGCCAGGGCGGCACCGGTCAGCCGATTCAGCCATCCCAGGTGGAGTGCCGCGACGGTTTTCTCGATGCCCCAGCCGGCCACCAGACAGAGGGCCAGGCAGACAACCACCGGCAACAATCTGGCCAGGGCCGCCGACACCCAATCGACGCCAATCACGGAGTCCAGTAACACCTCGGCTTCGGGCCCCACAACCACTGCGAGCCACAGCCCCGCCAGAACCCCTCCCAGTCCGAAAACAATGCGTATCGCACCCTTCCAGAATCCGCTGAGGGCGATGCCTAGCCAGACCACGAGCATGGCCCAGTCGAGGAAGGTCATTGAAGCAGGCGAACGGTCAGCCGAAGGAAGTCCGCCTCGGTGACGATGCCCACCAGTTCCCCCGATTCCTTGACCACCGGCAGACAACCGTACTTATTCTTGAGGAGAATACCGGCAGCCTCTTTCACCGATAGATCCGGGCGGACGGTCACCACGTCGCGATGCATGGCTTCGACCACCGGCACCGTGACGAAAATCCTGCGCTGCTCGGCGTGGTCCACTTCGGCGAAGATCGAGAACGACGCCGCCAAAAGGTCCCGATGGGTCAGCAGGCCGACCAATTGCCGGCCCCGAGTCACCGGCAAGTGACGAATTCTGCCCCGGGCCATACATCGCTGCGCATGGGCCAGGGTCTCGTCCTCGGTGAGGGTCACCAGGTCGGTGGACATGAGCTCGCGGATCTGCATCGCGTGCGGCATCAGACAACCTCCACCTCAATTCTACTCTTGACCGCCCACGTCAACACCGTCGAGCTCCCTCAGCACGTACTCCAGGTTCTTTCGTGCGGGCTGATAGGCGGGGTCGATGATCATCGCTCGTTCGAACAGCTCCTTCGCCGTGCCGAAATCGCCTTCCTGGGCGCTCAGTGCACCCAGGCTGTTCAGGGTTCTGACGTCATCCGGGACGAGCGAGAGCGCCGACTCGAGGTGGACGCGGGCCCCAGCGGCGTTGCCGAGCCTGCCAAGAGCCGTGCCGAGCTCCCGATGCCCGAAGGACAGATCGGGTCTGAGGGCCACTGCCCTCTGCAGGTGAACCGCGGCCTCTGCGACCTCCCCCCGATCGAGCAGCATCACGCCGAGCTGATAGCGAGTCTCGAAGGAATCGGGCTCCAGCTCGATGGCCCGCCCGAGCGCCTCTTCCGCTGCCGCCGTTTCTCCGTTGCGAAGATATGCGGCGGTCATCAAAAACCAGTACTCGCCCTCGAGATCCTCTTCTTGGCAAAACGGCCCCGGCACCACTGACACCAGGAGTGCGACCGCCATGACTGCGACCGCGACCGCAACACCCTTCCCCCGACCGCCCGCCCCGACCGCCCGCACCAGCCACATCACGCCGGCCGCGGCTGCAATCGCCATCACCGGGACCACCGGAGCCCGATAGCGGGCGCTGACGAAGACCACCACAACGGCGAGCGGGTAGAGGACCAGATACAACGCCACCGGCACCGTCAGCCGCCGCCAACCCACGATCACCCCAAGCGCTGCCAGCGGGAACAGGACCCCGAATGGGAACCCGAATCCCCCGAATTTCCAGACGGTCGCTCGGAGCACGGTCGACCATTGACGGAAGAAGTAGATGTCGATGTTTCTGGGAATCTCCCGCGAGCTGACGAATTCGACCGCCTTTTCGGCAATCCCCACACAACAAGCACCGGGCGCTTGGACCATGAATTCCATGACCTGGGAACGAAACCACCGATCTTCCTCCCACAATCCCTCGGCCCCAGCGGCCCTGGGTGAGGTCACGACCTCTTGCCACTCCTGGCCAGGCCGAATCGTCAGCGTCGCACATCGGTCCGGGTTGTTGCCCAGAAAGAGGTTGAAACCGCCACTCGCCGGAAGGAAGCGAAACTCGCCGGTGTGGGTCAGGGCAGACCAGGCCACCGGCATCGTCACGGACAAAAAGCCGACCACAATCAGCGCAATGGTTGCCAGCAGTGCCCGCAGATCCCTGCGCCCAACTCGGATTCCGAGCCACACTATCGCCGCCATCACGAATGGCAAGAAGGTCGGCCGGGTGAGGACCGCAAGTCCGCAACAGGCGCCGGTCACCAGGAGACGTGCCCGGGACGGCCGCCGCTCCGCTACAAGCAGCAGTAGCGGCAGCAACACCGACCAGAACGCGGTCCAACCGGTCGCCACCAGCTCGGTTTCGAAGAACAGCAGCGGACCGTAAACGGCGGTCAGTCCGCCGGCGAGAAGCCCGGTGGTGCGGTCGAACAGCCGAGCCCCCAAGAACGCGACCAGCGCGCATGTGATCGCCCCCACCAGTGCCTGGACGACCTTGGCGGCGATGATCGAGGAACCGGTCAGCGCGTAGACCACCCCCAAGGAAAACGGGTAGAGGAAGGGTTGAAAATAGAACGCCTCGCCGAGACCTCGACCCTCCGCAAGTCCGCGCGCCGCACGATCGTAGATCTCCGAATCCACCAGCGGCATGGCGAAGCTCGGGCAGTCGCTCAGCTCCACCAGCACGAGCAACCGAAGTCCGAGGGCCACCGCGAAGAGGATCAGCTCCGGACGACGAGTACGGATGAACCGGGCGACCCCCGTTTCGGGCTGCGGCCGGCGCTGGTCGGCCTTCGCCGCGTGAACCTTTTTCGCGCCCTTCCTCCCGGGCCGCTTGTGCGCGGTCATCAACCCTCCGTTGCCAGGCTACATGTACAGGCCGCCCGAGACGTTGAGTGCGACGCCGGTGATATAGGATGCCGCCGGTCCCGCCAAAAACGCCACCGCCTCGGCCACGTCCTCGGGCTCGCCGAGCCGGGGGATGGCCACGTTGGCCATCAGGACCTCGCGCTGCGCGTCGGTGAGCTTTTCAGTCATCGGGGTCTTGATGTATCCAGGGGCCACCGCATTGACCGTCACCTGGCGCGGGCCGAGTTCGCGGGCCAGACTCTTGGTGAAGCCAATCAAGCCGGCCTTGGAGGCGGCGTAGTTGGTCTGGCCGGCGTTTCCCATGAGACCCACCACCGACGCCACGTTGACGATCCTCCCGGAGCGCTGGCGCATCATGATCTTGGCCGCCGGTTGGGTGACGTTGAAGACCCCGTCCAGGTTGATGTCGAGCACGGTTCGCCAGTCGCTGGCCTTCATCCGGATCAGCAACTGGTCTCGTGTGATGCCGGCATTGTTGACGAGTACGTCAAGTCGGCCGTGCCTGTCGTGGATCCCCACGATCGCTGCCAAAGCCGACTCGGGATCGGTGACGTCAAAAACCAGACCCTCGGCGGAACCACCTTCGGATAAAATCTCCGCCACCGTCTCGGCGGGATCCATGACGTCGGTGCAGACGACGGTTGCCCCTCCGCTCGCCAGCCGGCGGGCGATGGATCGCCCGATCCCTCTGGCCGCACCCGTCACCACCGCAACCTGACCCTCAAACTCGCTCATCTCTGCCTCCTGAACCGTCTTTCATTCCAGCACGAAACTGAGAGTATCAGGCGCCGAGCTCCAAAATCACCGTCTCCACAGTTGCCACCGTTCCCGCGGGGTAGCATTTCGCCTCCCGGTGGATCCGGCGCACCAGGCCGCACAGCACGGTGCCAGTGCCCACCTCGATGAAGGTATCGAACCCGCCCTCCACCATTCGGCGAATGGTCTCAGCCCAACGCACCGGGGCATCCACCTGCCGGATGAGTCCTTCGCGGACAGAGTCTGGCTCGGTCACCGCAGCCCCGTCGATATTCCGGTAGACCGGAACGTCCAGAGGTTCGAACCGGAGCGCTTCAAGGGTCGGGGTGAGACCCTCGCGCGCCGGCACCATCAGGGGAGAGTGGAACGGCGCCGACACCGGAAGAGGCATGGCCCTGCGGGCACCCAGCTCGCGGCACCGCTCGATGGCCCGATCCACCGCGGCTGCGTCGCCGGCAATCACCACCTGCCCTGGCGCGTTGAAGTTCGCGGCCACCACCACCCCTGCTCCGGCACCGGTGGCTTCCTCACAGGCCTCGATCACTTGAGCATCCTCCAGCCCGAGCACTGCCGCCATGGCCCCCTGCCCCACCGGGACAGCGTCCTGCATCAGCCGTCCCCTGAGGCGAACCGTGGACAATGCGTCGGCCAGACTGAGTCCGCCGGCGGCCACCACTGCCGAGTACTCCCCAAGGCTGTGACCGGCCACCGCCTCCACGGGCACACCCGCGCCCTCCAGCACTCGCCACGCTGCGATGGAGTGGGTGAGCAGCGCGGGCTGAGTGTTCTCGGTCAACCGAAGGTCGTCCTCGGGTCCCTCCCAACACAGCGTCGAGAGAGAATCGGCCAGCGCCTGGTCGGCGGTGGAGAAGACGGCGGCGGCTTCGGGCCAACGTTCGGCTAGGTCCTTGCCCATGCCCACGGCCTGCGATCCCTGACCCGGAAACAGGGCTGCAATCTTCGTCATGGATCCTCCTCAGAATCGGAACAGAGCCCGGGCCGCCCTCGTTACGAAACCCGGTGAAATATGCGGGCCAGCTGTCCGCGTCAAGCTGTCATGCATGCCCGCTGTCGCTCCCATTCGGGGGTCCCTCGAGAACCTCGAGGATCTTGTCGCCAATCCGGCCGATGACCTTGCTCCTGGCGTAGGAGTCGGCGAAACGGATGGCGTTCTGGATCGCCTTGGAGGACGAACGACCGTGGCAGACGAGGCACGGGCCGTTGACGCCGAGCAGCGGCGCCCCCCCGTACTCCGAGTAATCCACCTTGCGCTTGAGGTTCCGGAAGGCTCCCTTGGCCATCAGCAACCCGGCGCCGTAAACCGGCGACTTGGCAGCTTCCTCCTTGAGCATTCCGATCACCATCTCACCGAGACCCTCGGCCACCTTCAGCACCACGTTACCGGTGAAGCCATCGCACACGATGACATCCACATCGCCCACGAAAACATCCCGGCCTTCCACGTTGCCGACGAAGTGGATGCCCGTGTTGGACAGCACCCGATACTGTTCGCGGACCCTCGGGCCGCCCTTGGTCTCCTCCTCACCCACCGACATCAGGCCCACCTTGGGCACCTTGATACCCATCACGGCTTCGGCATAGTAGGAGCCCATGACCGCGAACTGGACCAGTTGATGGGGCTTGCACTCCACATTGGCTCCCACGTCGAGGACCAACGTGTGGCCGTTCATCCGCGGAAGGATCGCCGCCAGTGCCGGCCGGTCCACCCCCTCGATCATGCCGATCACCGACTTCGCTGCCACCCAGGCCGCTCCCGTGTTACCAGCGGTGACCATGGCCGCGGCTCGACCGTCCCGAACCAACTCAGCGCAGACCGAGAGCGACGAGTTTCGCTTGCGCCGCAACACGCTGACCGGGGAATCCTCCATCCCCACCACGTCCGACGCATCCACCAACTCCAACCCGTGGGGCAACATCCGGAATCGCCCCACCTCCCGGCGAAGCTTCCTGATAGGCCCCACCAGCGTCACAGGAATGCCGAAGGTGTGGACCGCTTCCAGGGCACCAGCCACACACGCCTGGGGCGCTCCATCGCCACCCATGGCGTCCACGGCAATCGGGCCTCGGATCTGACCAGTCACGGCTCAGACTCTCCCTGAGTCAGTCCAACTCCTCGACCTGGATCACCTCACGCCCCTTGTAGCTTCCGCAATGGGGGCAGACCTGGTGTGGCGGCTTGGGCTCAAAGCACGACGTGCAAAGGCTCATGCCCGGCGGCACCAGGGCGTGGTGGGAGCGCCGCTTGTCGCGACGGGTTCTTGATATCTTCCGTTTTGGGTTCGCCATGATTGACTCCGGTTCGATTGTTGATTGACGATCAGTTCGCCGTGCCCGAGCCGACCACATTTCGTAGGCCGTCCCACCTGGGATCGGTCTCCGGCTCGCAACGGCAGGCGCCTTCGACGTTTCGGTTGGCGCCGCACCTGGGACAGAGCCCAGCACAGCCCTCGTCGCAGACGATCCGCATGGGCAGGGAGAGCGTCACCTGCTCAGCGGCCACGTCGCTCAAGTCCAGTTCGTGGATGTCGAGAAACGCCACGTCGAGCTCCTCTTCCTCGACCGCGAACTCCCCCTCGCCCGGCGCCTCAGACCCTGACCGGTACTCAGCGGAAAAAGCCTCTTCCATCCGCCAGGGCACCGACGCGAGACACCTGGAACAGAGCAGATCCCCTGCCGCGGTCACATGACCTTCGGCGAGGTAACGGCCGCCCACCGGTCGCACGGTCCCTTCGAGACGCACCTCTATCGGTCCCGCCACCTGATCCTCGTCGAGGCGATCAGGGGGCAGGCTGAGCTTCTCGTCGAAGCGAAGCGGTTCGTTCTCGATACGCGACAGGTCAAGCTTCACACGCACACCCTCCGTGCACGGATCCGGGAGTATACCAAATAACCGGTTCAAAACAGCATATCGGCTCGAATCTGCTCGTCGCTCAATACTCGCGTCTCGGATCTCACATCAACAACAGCGGTCCTTCGATCGAAATACAGCGTGAGATCCGAGACGCGAGTATTGAGTTATTCCGCACTTTTTTGACCTTTCAAACAGGCCAGGAGCCCGCCGAAAGCACTTGTCGGCGGGCGAGCGCCGAGAGGCCGCGTCGGGCTTCGTCGCGACGGCCGCAGGGTTGGCCATCGTGGGCCGCTGTAGAAACCGCCGTAGACGGCGGAATGTGGACAAGACCGGTGTGGGGGGTGTGGGAGCAAAATTCGGAATTCGGAATTCGGAATTCGGAAAACCGCCCCCGACCGAATCTGCGAGGATTGGCTGCAGAAGAACGCAGATGAGACGCAGAAGAACGCAGCCGATTTTTTTGGACCGCGCGCCTCCGCGGTTGACCACGAATGTGTGGTGCGCCGCGGCAACCCAAGACCTCAGGACCTCAAAACCCCCCACAGCTTCCACACAGGGCGGACGGTGGAAGCCTTTAAACCTTTAACCTTTAAACCTTTAAACTCAAAAACGGGTAAGCGGTGAGCCTACTGGCCGTGGAATGGTGGAGGTTCGGTGGCCTCGGCGGCGGTGGAGTGGGTGGCCATGGTGAGGGCGGCGACCGCGGCGCCCAGGGCCACCACCACGATGAGGGTCCAGGCCGCGCCACCGACCACCGGCAGGAATCGCGCCATCAGGATGACGCCAACTCCGACGAAGACGTTGACAGTCACCGGAAACATCCGACTCGGCACCAGCCGTCGCAGCACCACCGACCCCAACCCGGCGCCGAGCACCGCAAGGCCAAACGCCTTGCCGGCTGTGAACACCGCCGCGATGGTCACCGCCAATGGCACGCCGAGAAGCGGTCCAAGACCGATGACCGCCACCAGCGCAGCCACCAGGGTCAGCGCCACCATCAAGCCCAGCACAACCGCCCTGAGTGCCAACTGAGGCAGAATGGCCGCTCCACGGCGCACCCGGGCGGGCACCAAGAAAGCGAGCAGGGTGGTGATCAGCAACCAGACGCCCGCCACCAGGAGTTTCACACCGAGGTCGGCCCGTCGGCCATCGGACCCTCGCACCCGATCCACGGTCAGGCTCGCCAATGAGCTGAGAGCGATCACCCTCCCCTCGACCCTGGCACCCGGCTCCGCATGGACCTTGCCAAAGATCGATACGGCATGCCCACTGACTACCGCCTCCGGACCCAGCACGACGTCGCCACCAATGGCCACGACATCGCCCTCCACCTGTTCGTTGACGGAGAGGTCTGACATGGTCGCCATCCTGCTGGGGGCGGCCTCCGCCGCCCCCCATGGCACCAGGAGCGCCACGAGAACGATGGGAATCAGCGGTCGCGGTGCCATGAGGCGAGAGGGCGCCAGCGTCGGGCCGCCGCCACGACGGCCACCAGCCCGGCGATGCTCACCAGCAGGGAGGCCGCCTGCAGGCCAGGCGACATGGTCGTGCTGGCCGCCGCAGTGGCTGTGGCAACCGCAACTCCCCAGTCACTGGCGGCATTCGCCAGGCCGAGCCAGAGCTGCGATGACAGCCGGGGCAACTGGCCGATCAGACCGGCACCCGGAACCCCACCCAGCACCACGCCCCCGGCACACGCCAGTAGCGACGATGCGGCCACAGGCAGAAATGCCACCCTGCGGCGCCGTCTGCGAGCCGGTGCCAGCAAGGTCGCTACCCTGCCTTCCAGCTCGGGATCACCCGGGGGCACGGCTGCGGACAGCACCCGGTCGAGGCTGCGCTCGGCGGCGGCGAACTCCCGGCACGATGCACATATTTCCACATGGCCGCGTACCGAAACTCCGAGCTTGTCGAGATCTCCCGCGACCTCGACCAGCGCTTCGATCATCTGCTTGCAGTCCCTGTCCACCGGGATCCTCCTCTCGTGCGCCACTACAGGTACTCCTGCAGTGCCTTTCGTAATACGGAATGGGCACGAAAAAGTTTGTTCTTCACCGTTCCCAACGGCATCTCTTTGAAATCAGCGATCTCCTGATAGCTGAGCCCGCCGAAATGGCGCAACAGGACCAGCTCACGATACTCCGGCCGCAGCCCTTCGATGGCCTCCCGAATGCTCTGCGCCAGCTCGAGATTCTCGAAGTGACCCAGCGGGTCCTTTTCGAAATCCGCCACCGCCATCTCGACCTCGTCGCCATCCGCATCCCGCCGGTAGAGGGAGACCGTCTGGAGACGTCGCCGCCGCAGCTGATCAATGCCGAGGTTATGGGCGATCCGAAACAACCAGGTCGAGAAACGGTAGCGGGGATCAAAACGGTCGAGGGCGGACCACGCCCTGATGAACGCCTCCTGGCAGAGCTCTCGAGCCAGCTCGATGTCACCCACCAACTGGCCGAGAAAGGCGGTCAGCCGCCGCTGGTAGCGCCGCACCAGCCGGCTGAAGGCCAGCTCGTCGCCGTCCAGGGCGGCCGCTACCAAATCTTCGTCCGGTGTGTGACTCATCGGGGCCGTCCCTCGTCCGCCTCGGCCTAAATCCGACCCATCATGGGCCGTAGGCTTCG
Source organism: uncultured Holophagae bacterium (assembly GCA_963801995.1). Classification (GTDB taxonomy): domain Bacteria; phylum Acidobacteriota; class Thermoanaerobaculia; order Thermoanaerobaculales; family Sulfomarinibacteraceae; genus FEB-10. Next base: position 62,136 of record CAWDGW010000005.1, read on the forward strand.
AGGTCGAAGGGAATGGGGACTCCCCGAAGATCTCCCCAACTGCCCGCTGCGGCCGGCTCTGCGCGGGTTACTGCCCGCCGCCTTCCTGGGAAAGATACCCGAGATATTCCTTGGCCGCGACAACCTCGGCGCTCTCCGGCTCGAGCTCGATAAACTGCTCGAAGTCAGCCTTGGCGGCCGGTCCGTCGTTGAGGTTGAGGTACGCCAGACCGCGGAAGTAGTAGACCTGACCGATCTCCGGATAGTCTCGAATCGTCCGGTTCAAGAAAACCAGGGCCTGGTCCATTTCACCGTTGTTGAAATGGGCGAGGCCAATGTTGATCAACGTGTTCTGGTGCACAACCGCGTCCTCGGGGATCTTGGCGAGGATCGTCTCGGCCTCCTCGACCCGGCCCTCGGCGGCGGCGATGCCACACTTGATCTTGAGCGCCTCCACCCAGTTTTCGTCAATGGCCAGCGCCTGGTCGGCCTTCTCTTCCGCCGCCTTCAAATCGCCGTCGCTCAAGTAGGAGTTTGCCATCGCGGTGTAGATCACCGGAAAGTCCGACTCGTCGAGCAGTTCAAGAGCCTGCTCGTACTGAACCCGGGCACCGGCCGAGTCGCCGTTGTTCAGGGCCTCGTCACCGGCCTTGAGGTACGTATTCGCTCGGGCCCGTCCACGCGACACCAGCTCTTCCTTGGGAAGCGCTTCAAGGACCGCGTCCACCGGGTCCGAGACCCCGGAGCTGAAGACCTCTATTGGAACCTCGGATGTCCAGGGCCAGTAGCCTTCGGCCTCGACCCGAACGACCCACATGCCACCCTTGAGGCCGAGCATGCTGAACTTGCCCTTCTTGTTGGTGACCATATTCGGCGGTCCCGACTCACGGTCGTTGAGCAGCCGGTAGATCACCTGGGCGCCCTCGATCGGATTGCCGTCCTCGCCCTTGACGGTTCCCCTCACGCGCCCGCTGCCGGACCAGTCCTGGGCCATGGCCGGGCCGGAAGCCAGAAGCACAGCCAGCACGACAGACATCAATAGTACATTGCGAAGAGCCATCATGGTCGGGTCCTCCTCGGGCTCAGAATGTTACTCGAATTCACGGCCATTGGCCACCCCTCCACCTTCCCGAGTCTAAAGTCAAAAGTCTAAAGTCAAAAGTCTGAAGACCTCCAGCTGAATCAACCGACCAGCACTTCGTGTAGGGACTTTAGACTTTTGACTTTAGACTTTGGACTATTGACTCGACCGATGAGATCCCTCGGCGAACGAATCAGCACTGCCCTGCGAGACAAGAAAAAGGGGGGCCCGAAGGCCCCCGCAGGATAATCAGACTCGAGGTCTGGAATATACGGTCTAGAAGTTGATGCCAACGCCGAACCGAACGGAACGGGGAGCCTGGTAATGGAGAGGCTCCTTGTATCTCGGGTTGGAGACGTAGTTCGGCGGGGCACTGGAGTCCTGCTCGGCCGATTCCTGGACCTCGACCACGGCGCTCTGGTCGAACGCGTTGAAGATGTCCATGCGGACAAACCAGTCGACGCCCCACCGGAAGTCGTACTTCACCATCAGGTCGAGGAAGGTGATGTCGTCGGTGCGGCCGTAGTTACCGCGCGGGGTGGGCACGCCAAAGGTGTAGAACGAGTCGGCCCCGTAGCCCTGCGCATCAGGATCAGTCGGGTGCACGCCGAAGGAGTTGATCGGACGGCCGGTCCGCCAGGTGGCGTTGGCGCCGATCTGCAGGCCGAAGTTGAAGGTGTAGGCGCCGAAGAGCTTCAGGTTGTGGCGCCGGTCCTGCTGCAGGCTACCGGAGGAGTTCTCCATCAGGGCCGGGTAGTCGAACATGATGGTGAGACCGGCATCGTCCTGACCGTTGTCGGACAGCACCATGCCCTCGTAGTTGCCCCACAGCTTGGACCAGGTGTAGGAACCCTCGAACATCCAGTTGTCGGCGAAACGCCGCTTGAAGGTGAACTCCAGCGCGGTGTAGTTCCGCTCCGCCTCGGGATAGCCGAGCTCTTCAGCCGTAAAGCTGACCGGGACGATCCCATCGCCCAGGTCGGCGTAGCCCTCGAAGTCGCTGCCCGGGTTCATCAGACGGTACTCGTCGTGATCCACCACGAAGCCGTACTTCTCGAGCAGGCCTCGGTTGATGGTGGAGTCCTCGATGACCTCGTTGAACTGACGACCCACGGCGCGCACGCCGAGGGACCAGTTGGTTCCCACCATCTGCTCGAAGCCCACAATGAGTTCCAACTGGGACATGGGCTTGAAGTTGGTGGACAGGGTCTCGAGCGGATCCGGGATCTCGCCGTCGGCGTAGACTCCGCCCCGCAGGTAGTCACCCATGGAGCCCTGGTTGCCGCAACCCGGGAAGTTGAGGGCGCCGCAGTCGGTCCAGCCCGCCGGCGAGCCGTCGGGGTTCATGTTGCCGTCCCACTGGAAGTAGCCCTCGTCAAAGAGCTCGCCACCGGCCATCCGGACGTTGGTGTTGGACGGGATCGGCAGGAAGTACTGGCCGAAGCTCGCGTAGAGCTTGGACCGGCCCTGACCGCTCAGGTCCCACACGAGACCGAGGCGGGGGGCCCACTGGTTGTCGACCTTGATGAAGGTGTCGCCGTTGGAGTTCTTGTTCTCGAACTCCTCGTAGCGGACGCCGAAGTTGAAGGTCATGTTGGAGCCGATCGCCCAGCTGTCCTGGACGTAGATCGCCTGCGAGTTCACGTCGAAGCTGCCCGCGTTCTCGTAGTGGCGCATCCTGGCTTCGTAGGGATACTCGGGGGTCGGATCGCCGGCGTCGTAGAAGAAGGAGAACAGTCCGCCGGAGTAGCCGGTCTGCTCGTCGGAGCGGTTCTTCTCGATGTCGACTCCGCCGCGCAGGCTGTGGTTGCCAAGGTACCAGTCGGCGTCCACCCGGTAGGCCTCACGGGCGTCGAAGGACGCGCCACGGCTCCAGTTCACCCAGCAGCCGAGCTTGACCGAGTTGCCACCACGCCGGTCGTAGGCGTAGGGGCAGGGGTCGCCCTCGGAGGAGTTGGTGCGGTCGAAGTCGTTCGTTCCGTACTGACCGGCGATCAGGAAGTTCTCGGCGAAGATGCCGGTGTACTTGCCGATAATGTTCTGGCCACCACGCTGCTGGACACCGGTGAACCCAGGGGTCAGAGTGCCGGCGTCGCGGTCGTACTGGTAATCCTGGGTATCGGTCTCCACCTCGTCGGTGATGTAGGTGGCCTCGAGACGGTGGTTGTTGGTGATGTTCCAGTCAACCTTGCCGCCGTAGTAGGGCTGCGCCACCTCGAACCGGGTGCCGGTGGTGGTCAGCAGGCCAAGACGATTCCGATCCCAGTAGCGCACGAAGGCGAAGAAGAACAGGTGGTCCTTGACGATCGGACCGCCGATGGAGGCGTTGTACTCGGACTCTTCGGTGGTCTCATCCTGGTTCCACGCCAGGTAGGTGTTCGGCTGCTGCTCCTGCAGGCTCTCGGGCCGGAAATAGGCCGACACGTTGCCGTGGAAGGAGTTGGTCCCCGACTTGGTGACCATGTTCACCACGCCGCCGGTGGCGCGGCCGTACTCGGCCTCGTAGCCGCCGGTCTTCACCTGCAGCTCCTCGACGAACTCGAAGGGCACGAAGCTGCCGCCCAGACCGTTGCGGAAGTTGGAAATGTTGAGGCCGTTCACCTGCATCTGGTTCTCGGCCACCGAGGCGCCGCCCATGGAGTTCAGGTTCTGGCCGGGAGTCGCCCAGTCAAACGCCGTGTCACCAGAGGTGGTTCCGGGGGCGAGCAACGCGATCTGGGTCGCGTCACGGCCCAGCGGAGTGCTGTTCGCCAGCTGGCCGGTGTTCACCGTGATGCCGCTGACGGTGGACGTGACGTCCACCAACGGCGCCTCGCCGGTGACCTCGATGACGTCGGTGACGGCACCGAGGGTCATCACGAAGTCGTTCTTGACAGTCCGGCCGAGGCCGATCTCGATGTTGCGCTGGTAGGTCTGGAAGCCGTCAAGGGCGGCCAAAAGGCCGTACCTGCCGGGCTTCAGGGCGACAAACTTGTACTCACCGCCCGCATTCGACACTGTGACACGCTGAAAACCAGTCTCCTCGTCACTGATCGTCACGGTGACGCCCGGCATGGTGGCGCCATCCTGCGAAGTAATGGTCCCGATGATGGAACCGGTTGTCTCCTGCGCGTAGGCGGTGCCCACACTCAGAAGAACGCCAATGGCAGCTAGAGCAATGAACCTTCTCATAGATCCTCCTCTATTCCTCATAATCTCGTTCTTGGAAAACACAATCTCGGTCAAAAAATCGATCCTCCTCTCCCAAAAATTCGATGGGTGCGATGTTGTGATTCCCGTCCTGTGGTTGGGAACCCCTCCATCTCCTCCAACGAGTCCTCTGCCCCTAGAGGACAACTCCGTTTGATCATTTAAGCAACTCTCATGCCAGCCCACCCAACTGATCCCGGTCATCCCGGTCAACCCACTGTCGGCACCGGCGGACCGGTGGGTGCGACGGGACAACGTAGCACAAAGCGCTCATTATGAGCAAGATGGAAGCCATAGCCACGAATTTGGAACGGCCGAGGCGTCTTCGGGCCATCAGGATCAGCTCGCCCAAACCCGACGCGCATCCGGTTTTTCGGACAGCCGAGGGATGAACCATCCGGAAACCCGGAAACTATTTTCCCAGTCGAAAATCAAAAGTCTGAAGACCTCCAGCTGAATCAACCGACCAGCACTTCGTGTAGGGACTTTAGACTTTGGACTTCAGACTTTGGACTTTTGACTTTTGACTCGACCGATGAGATCCCTCGACGAACGGATCAGCAACGCATCGCGAGACAAGAAAAAGGGGGGCCCGAAGGCCCCCGCGAGAATAAACAGACTCGAGGTCTGGAGTTTAGAAGTTGATGCCAACACCGAACCGAACAGCTCGGGGAGTCTGGTAATGGGTCGGCAACTTGTAGTTCGGGTCGGCGACATAGTTCGGCGGGGCACTGGAATCCTGCTCCGCAGACTCGTTGACCTCGGTCACCGCGCTCTGGTCGAAGGCGTTGAAGATGTCCATGCGGACGAACCAGTCGACGCCCCACCGGAAGTCGTACTTGACCATCAGGTCGAGGAAGGTGAGGTCGTCGGTGCGGCCGTAGTGACCGCGCGGGGTGGGCTCGCCAAAGGTGTAGAACGAGGAAGCCCCGTAGCTCTCCGCATCGGAATCGGTCGGGTGCACGCCTAAGGAGTTGATCGGACGGCCGGTCCGCCAGGTGGCGTTGGCGCCCACCTGCAGGCCGAAGTTGAAGGTGTAGGCGCCGAAGAGCTTCAGGTTGTGGCGCCGGTCCTGCTGCAGGTTACCGGAGGAGTTGTCCATCATGGCCGGATAGTCGAACATGATGGTGATACCGGCGTCATCCTGACCGTTGTCGGACAGCACCATGCCTTCGTAGTTGCCCCACAGGTGGGCCCAGGTGTAGGAGCCCTCGAGCATCCAGTTGTTGGCGAAACGCCGCTTGAAGGTGAACTCCAGCGCGGTGTAGTTCCGCTCCGCCTCGGGATAGCCGAGCTCTTCAGCCGTGAAGCTGACCGGCTCCAGACCGTTGCCCATGTCGGCGTAGCCCTCGAAGTCGCTGCCCGGGTTCATCAGACGGTACTCGTCGTGAGTGACCTGGTAGCCGTACTTCTCGAGCAGGCCCTGGTTGATGGTGGAGTCCTCGATGACCTCGTTGAACTGGCGACCCACGGCGCGCACGCCGAGGGACCAGTTGGTTCCCACCATCTGCTCGAAGCCCAAGATCAGCTCGTACTGCGACATGGGCTTGAAGTTGGTGGATAGGGTCTCGAGCGGATCCGGGATCTCGCCGTCGGCGTAGATGTTGCCATCCACATAGTTTCCGATGGAACCCTGGTTGCCGCAGTTCTCGTCGAGGTTCAGGGCGCCGCAGTCGGTCCAGCCCGCCGGCGAGGCGTCGGGGTTCATGTTGCCGTCCCACTGATAGTAGGTCTCGTCAAAGAGCTCGCCGCCCGCCATGCGGACGTTGGTGTTGGAGGGAATCGGCAGGTAATACTGGCCGAAGCTCGCGAAGAGCTTGGACCGGCCCTGACCGCTCAGGTCCCACACGAGACCGAGGCGGGGGGCCCACTGGTTGTCGATCTTGATGAAGGTGTCGCCGTTGGAGTTCTTGTTCTCGAACTCCTCGTAGCGGACGCCGAAGTTGAAGGTCATGTTGGAGCCGATCGCCCAGCTGTCCTGGACGTAGATCGCCTGCGAGTTCACGTCGAAGCTGCCAACGTTCTCGTAGTGGCGCAGCTCCGCCTCGTAGGGGTACTGGTCCGTGGGTTCAGACGCGTCGTAGTAGAAGGCGCGCAGTCCGCCGGAGTAACCGGTCTGCTCGTCGGAGCGGTTCTGCTCCACATCGATTCCACCGCGCAGGCTGTGGTTGCCAAGGTACCAGTCGGCGTCCACCCGGTAGGCCTCACGGGCGTCGAAGGACGCGCCACGGCTCCAGGTCACCCAACAGCCGCGCTTGACCTGGCCGCCGCCACGCAGGTCAAAGGAGTAGGGACAGGGGTCGCCCTCGGAGGCGTTGGTGCGGTCGAAGTCGTTCGTTCCGTACTGACCGGCGATCAGGAAGTTCTCGGCGAAGATGCCGGTGTACTTGCCGATAATGTTCTGGCCACCACGCTGCTGGACACCGGTGAACCCAGGGGTCAGAGTGCCGGCGTCGCGGTCGTAATGGTAATCCTGGGTATCGGTCTCCACCTCGTCGGTGATGTAGGTCCCCTCGAGACGGTGGTTGTTGGTGATGTTCCAGTCAATTTTGCCGCCGTAGTAGGGCTGCGCCACCTCGAACCGGGTGCCGGTGGTGGTCAGCAGGCCAAGACGATTCCGATCCCAGTAGCGCACGAAGGCGAAGAAGAACAGGTGGTCCTTGACGATCGGACCGCCGATGGAGGCGTTGTACTCGTTATCTTCGGTGGTCTCATCCTGGTTCCACGCCAGGTAGGTGTTCGGCTCCTGCTCCTGCAGGCTCTCCGGTCGGAAATAGGCCGACACGTTGCCGTGGAAGGAGTTGGTCCCCGACTTGGTGACCATGTTCACCACACCGCCGGTGGCGCGACCGTACTCGGCCTCGTAGCCGCCGGTCTTCACCTGCAGCTCCTCGACGAACTCGAAGGGCACGAAGCTGCCGCCCAGACCGTTGCGGAAGTTGGAAATGTTGAGGCCGTTCACCTGCATCTGGTTCTCGGCCACCGAGGCGCCGCCCATGGAGTTCAGGTTCTGGCCGGGGGTGTAGCCGAATGAAGCGTCGTTGAAGGCGGAATCACCGCCAACGGTTCCTGGTGCCAACAGCGCGATCTGGGTCGCGTCACGGCCCAGCGGAGTGCTGTTCGCCAGCTGGCCGGTGTTCACCGTGATACCGGAAACGGTGGAGGTGACGTCCACAAGGGGCGCCTCGCCAGTGACCTCGATGACGTCGGAGATGGCACCGATGGTCATCACGAAGTCGTTTTTGACGGTGCGACCCAGGCCGATATCGATGTCCCGCTGGTAGGTCTGGAATCCGTCAAGGGCGGCCATCAGGCCGTACTTGCCGGGCTGCAGGGCGACGAACTTGTACTCACCGCCCGCGTTCGCCACTGTGACACGTTGAAAACCGGTCTCCTCGTCGCTGATGGTTACGGTGACACCGGGCAGGGTGGCTCCATCCTGCGAAGTAATGGTCCCGATGATGGAACCGGTCGTCTCCTGCGCGGAGGTGGTGCCCACAATTAGAAGGACACCAATAGCCAACAGAGCAATGGTTTTTCGCATTGAACCTCTCCTATCTCCTTGATTTTTCGATCTTAGGATTCACGCGCCCGGTAGGATTGATCCCCTCTCCCTCCCAAACTCAAGCCGGTGGGGATGTGGTGGTTCCCGCCCTGTGGTTGGGAACCCCTCCATCTCCTCCTGCGAACCCTTCGTCGCGAAGGGAAATGTATGCTGTTTTCATAAGCAAGCCTCATGCCACTCGAACGACCGGCCTCGAAGGCGCATTTCCGGTCGCCGACTGGCACCCAACCCCCGCAGCATTCCTCGGAACAAATCACCTATTATCAACAAGATGTGCGCCTGGCCGCCGTTTTGGCTGCCGCCACTCCGGTTTCGAGCCATCAGACTCTTCAGTAATGGGTCCGATTCTCGTCCGATTCTCCGGACGGATAAGGGAGCGGGCATCCGAAAACCCGGAAGGTTCATCCATCGTTGTGACCTCATGTAGACTGCGCCATGGAGGTGGACCGTGAGGGCATCGCTTTCATTCGTACTGACTGTGGCACTGGTGGCCGGCACCCTCGTGGCGGTGGCTCAGGAGCAGGAGTTGGATCTTGTCCAGGGGGAGGAGGACAGCCAGGAGACGAACCCGGTTGGCGGCCTGGCCTTCGTCGACGAGGTCGAGGTGACGGTGGTCAACGTGGTCGCCTATGTCACGAACAAGGACGGAGAGGCAATCGACGATCTCACCCGGGAGGACTTCCGGCTCCTTCAGGATGGCGAGGAACGGCCGATCTCCAACTTCCAGGCCTACACCAAGAAGCTGATTCGCGACTTCTACCAGGGGGAGGAGCCCACAGCCCTCGAGACTCCGCCGAAGGATGAAAGTGCCGCAACGGAGGAAAAAGGTCTGACCGAGATCCAGCCGATTTGGATGATGGTCTACATCGACAACGACAACCTGCGGCCCCTGGAGCGCAACCGGGTGTTCAACCAGGCCAGAGACTTCATCCGCGACAACGTCCAACCTCCGGTGCGAATGATGGTGGTCAACTACAACAAAAACCTCAAGGTCGTTCAGGAATTCACCACTGATGCCAATGATGTGTTGACCGCCTTGCGCAGCCTCAAGATGCACACCGGCGGCAGGACCAACCGCGATTCGAGCAGGAGCGAGTTCTACGACGAGCTCGATCGCTACAACCAGGGCCAGGGCTCCAATGTGGACGAGAGCTTCAATCGCGTTCGGAGCCTGGCCTTCGGCTTCGCCGAGGAGGAGCAAAACGCCCTCCAGTTCAGCCTCGGTGCGCTCCGCGAGGCGGTCAATATGATGTCCGGCCTGCCTGGCAAAAAGATGATCCTGTACCTCTCCAACGGCCTGCCCATGATTCCCGGCATCGACCTCTTCTATGCCATGGCCAACACCTTCTCCGACCCCGGCATGATCACCGAGGGAACCCGCTACAGCCAGACCCGCCAGTTCGACTCGCTGATCAAGAACGCCAACGCCCAGGGGGTGACCTTCTACACCATCGACGCAGCCGGCCTCGAGAGCCCGTCCATGGGTTCGGCCCAGTACCACGGTCCCAGGGACACTATTTCCACCTCCATTGGCCGCTCCAACTACCTCGACACCCTCCGCATGATGGCCGACGACACCGGTGGGGTTGCCATCTTCAACACCAACGATGTGGGCCCCAGGCTGGCCCGGGTCGAGCAGGATTTCTACTCCTACTATTCCATCGGGTACAACCTGCAGGCCACCGGCTCGGATCGGGTCCACAAGATCAAGCTCACGATCCCGGATCATCCCGACTACAGGATCCGATATCGGCGCCGAATCGTTGAGAAATCTCTCGAGAGCAGGGTTCAGGACCGGGTGCTCACCGGGCTGGTGATCCCCCTCGAAGAGAATCCCCTCGACATCACGGTGGACACCGGCAACGCCGTCCCCACCACTGGCACGCGGTGGACCGTGCCCTTCGAGCTGTCCTTCCCCCTCGAAAGAATTGCCCTCTTCCCCTCGGGGGCAGACTATGTGGGACGGGTCACGCTCTTCCTGGCCGCCCGTGACAATGACGGCAAGCAGTCGGATCTCGTCCGGAATGAGCACGAGATCAGGGTGCCGGCGGCCGATTACGACGAGGCCCAGAAACGGCGCTTCACCATCACCGCCTCCCTGCTCATGGAGGAGGGCAGCTACAAGGTGTCGGTGGGACTTCTGGACCAGATCACCAGGCAGATCGGGTATTCCACCTCCAGCGTGTTTGTTGGGAAGTGAGCTTGGCTCCACGGTCGGGATTGTCGCTCAATCCACGGAGTCCGCGAAGTGAATTGCGCAGATACCTCGACCGTCTCAGCTGCTCGGACGTTAAGAGGGTTGCTCGAGCTCCACGAGGACCGTTCCGGTGTCGACGGTGTCACCCGGCGCGACGTGAACGGCCGCCACCGTGCCCGTCTGTTCGGCGATGAGCTCGTTCTCCATCTTCATGGCCTCGAGAACCACAAGGGATTGGCCTGCCTCCACCCTATCGCCTTCGGCCACCTTGACCGCGACCACCTTGCCCGGAATCGGTGCCGTCAGGTCGCTGACACCGCGGCTCGCGGCTCCCGCCGTGGCATCGATCGCCTCCACCGGGGTCAGCACCTCGAAGTTGAACTCACGGTCCACCACTCCGATCCGCCAGTGGCGGCTGTTCCCCCGGTCGAAGGAGATCTGGTAGCTCCTGCCGTCGGCGACGAACCTCAACGATGCAATGGCTCCGTCAAGCCGAATGAGGTCCACCGCGTGTGAGGTCCCGTCCACCGTGACCTCGAAGCCATTGGCTGATCGTTCAACCTCGACCTCTCGCGAACCGGCAGTGCCCCGAACCACCCACCTCATCTCGGAAACCTCCCATGCTGAACGCGCATCCCCTCGCTCCACCAACCGCTCTGGGTGTTGGAGGCAAAGGGATCGTCGGGCAGGCTGCCGGCATCCAGGGTCGCTAGACAGGCTGCCGCCACAACCGCGGCCTCCTCGGCCTGGGGATCCTGCTTACTGTGGATTTCCTCCAGCTGATGGGATGCCAGTAGTTCGTCCAGGAACGCCGTGTGAAACTCAGCTTGCAGAAAGGCCTCCATGTCCACCAGAGCGCGAAACAGGGACAGCGTCGTGGCGATCCCGAGCACCCGGTACTCCATCAGCGCCCGGCGCAGGCGTTCTATGGCGGCCGGGCGATCGGGCGCCCAGACCACCAGCTTGGCAAGCATGGGGTCGTACTCCAGGGGCACCACACTGCCACTGATCACGCCGGAGTCCACCCTCACACCGGGGCCGTCAGGATTGATGAGCAGGCTGATCCGGCCCGGCGAAGGTGCGAAGTTGCGCAGCGGGTCCTCGGCGTAGACCCGGCACTCGATGGCGTGGCCGCGGGGGACCAGGAGATCCTGCTCAAAGGACAGCCGCTCGCCGAGGGCAATGGCAATCTGCTCACACACAAGATCTACCCCGTAGACCGCCTCGGTGATGGGGTGTTCCACCTGGAGACGAGTGTTCATTTCGAGGAAGTAGAACTGGCCGTCCGGTGCGAGTAGAAATTCCACGGTGCCCACTGACTGATAGCCAGCCGCTTGAACGATGGCGAGGGCGGCCTCGCCAAACCGGCGCCGGAGCTCGGGTCCTACAACCGGTGAGGGGCACTCCTCCACCACCTTCTGGTGCCGGCGCTGGATCGAGCACTCCCGCTCGCCCACATAGACCGCGGCACCGTGCTGATCCGCCGCGACCTGGACCTCGATGTGGCGCGCCTTGGGGACCAATCGCTCGACGTACACTCGATCGTCGCCGAAGTAGGCCTTGCCCTCGGACCGAGCGCGGTCGTAGGACGCCTCGAGTTCGTCGGCTTTCACAACGGCCCTCATCCCCTTGCCGCCCCCACCCGCCACCGCCTTGAGCAGCACGGGCAGGCCGTGCTCGGCGACGAATGCTTCGAGCTCGGCCAGTTGGGTGAGCGGTTCCACGAGCCCGGGAATCAGGGGCACTCCGGCCTTCAGGGCGAGCTTCCGCGACTCGGTCTTGGATCCCATCAGCCGAATCGCCTCAGGGGGCGGACCGACCCAGATGAGGCCGGCATCCACCACCCGTTCGGCGAAGATCGGGTTCTCGGCCAGGAAACCGTACCCGGGGTGAACCAGCTGAGCGCCGGAGCGTTTGGCCACCTCGATCAGCCGATCCATATTGAGGTAGCTCTCGGCCGCCGGTGCGGGTCCTACGTCGTAGGCCTCCTCCGCCATCAACACGTGGGGCGACAATCGGTCCACCTCCGAGTAGACGGCCACGGTCCCGATGTCCATCTCGCGACAAGCGCGAATGATCCGCACAGCGATCTCTCCGCGGTTGGCAATCAACAGTTTCACTGGTACGTACCGCCTTTTCTGGATTCGGGTCTCGGGTCTCGGGGCTCGGGGCTCGCGCCCACCCAGCCCCCCGCCTTGCGGTAGGTCGAATCCCGATTCTCGAATCCCGAATCCCGCGTCATAGCGGTATGTTTCCGTGCTTCTTGGTGGGCATCCAATCCCGCTTGTTCTGTAAGAGCGCAAAGGCCGCCACCAGCTTGCGGCGCAGCAACCGAGGCATGATGACCTCGTCCAGATAGCCCTTTTCGGCCGCCACGAAGGGATTCGCGAACTTCTCCTGGTACTCCGCCACCAACCGCTGCCGTTCGGCTTCGGTGTCGGCCGCGTTCTGAATCTCGTTTCGATACAAAATATTGACCGCTCCCTGCGGGCCCATGACGGCGATCTCCGCTGTGGGAAAGGCAAGGTTGACGTCAGTCCTGATGTGCTTGGAGCCCATGACGCAGTACGCGCCGCCGTACGCCTTTCGGGTGATCACCGTGACCTTGGGAACCGTGGCTTCGGCCAGTGCAAAGAGCAGCTTCGCACCATTGCGGATGATGCCGCCCCACTCCTGTGCGGTGCCTGGCAGAAAACCCGGAACGTCCTCAACGATCCACAGCGGGATGTTGAAGGCGTCGCAGAAACGGACGAACCTCGCCCCCTTGGTAGCCGAGCTGATGTCGAGTACGCCCGCCAGGTGGTTCGGTTGATTGGCGATCACACCCACCGGCCGACCACCGATCCGGATGTAGCCCACCACGATGTTCTTCGCGAAGTGCTCCTGAACTTCGAAAAAATCACCCTCATCGGCGGCCCAGCGAATCACCCTCTTGATGTCGTACGGCTTGTTCGGATCGGTGGGCACGAAGGTGTCGAGTTCTGGAATCTCGCGATCCACCGGGTCCGAGCATGGCGCCACCGGTGGCTGTTCTGCGTTGTTGGACGGCAGGAAGCCGAGCAGTCGGCGAACCATGGCCAAGCACTCGGTATCGGACCGCGAAGCGAAGTGAGCCACGCCGGACACCGAGTTGTGGGTCATGGCGCCGCCCAGCTTCTCCTTGGTGACCTCCTCGTGGGTGACCGTCTTGATCACCTCGGGGCCGGTGACGAACATGTAGGAGGTTTTCTCCACCATGAACACGAAGTCGGTGATGGCCGGCGAGTAGACCGCGCCGCCGGCGCAGGGGCCCATGATCGCCGAAATCTGGGGTACGACGCCCGAAGCAAGTGTATTGCGTAGAAAAATGTCTGCGTACCCCGCCAGTGACGCCACGCCCTCTTGAATGCGCGCGCCACCGGAATCGTTCAACCCCACCACCGGCGCTCCCACCTTCATGGCGAGATCCATGATCTTGCAGATTTTTGCCGCGTTGGTCTCGGACAGCGATCCTCCGAAGACCGTGAAATCCTGAGCGAAGACGAATACCGGCCGCCCCTCGACTCGACCCGGGCCTGCCACCACGCCGTCGCCGGATATCTTCTTGTTCTCCATGCCGAAGTCGGAACATCGGTGCTCCACCAATGCGTCGACCTCCTCGAAGCTGCCCTCGTCCAGGAACTGCTCAATGCGCTCCCGCGCCGTGAGCTTGCCCTGCTCATGCTGGCGCTCGATCTTGTCGCTGCCACCGCCCAATCGATTGGCGGCCAGCCGTGCTTCGAGCCGTTCGAGCACTTCGCGGCCCATGAAACTCCTCCTCCCACCCACCGGGCACACGCCGCGGCGGGCACATCGCAGTCTCATATTTTACGTCATCTTCCATTGATCGAAACCGCTAATCGCTCAATACTCGCGTCTCATATCTCACGGCAGCAACAGTATTCCTTCAATTTCATAGATCATTGGATCTGAGACGCGAGTATTGAGATCTGAGATCTGATCTCAACGGTGTGGGACGAATTCCGAATTCCGAATCCCGGCGAACAGTTACCATATCGCTATGACCGAAACGCGGCCAACCGAGCCGCCGTTCGACCCCCGCTGGCTGGACACTCTGGCCGATGTCTGTCGCAATCTCACGGCGACTACGCCACAGATCGTCGATCTCTTTTTAGAACGCAGTCTCGAACTCCGGGTCACCACAGTTGGCCGACACCTGCAGGCGGAGGAGAGCCGATCCGAGGGCTCGGCAGTCCGATGGCGGTTTCCGTCTCGGACGACCCTCCACGCCCGCACCGGCACCTCGCCAGCGGCTCTGGACGACCTCATGTCGCACCACCCCCGGGGTGTGACCGTACCCCGCAGCCGTCCGATCCATCCAGTGGAAATCGACCCCCCACGAGGTTGGCGGGACTGGGCGGCCACGACGATCCGCCAGGCCCCATCCGGCAACCACCGGATTCGCTTCCTCGCCAGGAGGGGCGTGGTGATTCGTCCGGGACAGTGGATCGCTGTCGAGTCGCCGCCCCTGGTCAGGGTCGAGTTGGACGGCAACGCTCCTTCCGCCCTGCTCGCGGTCTGGGGTCATCCTTTGCTCGCCGACTGGCTCGCCCAGCTGTTCGAGTCCCCCCCAGATCGCCGCTGGCGCCCAGGTTCAGGTCTCCAGGTCCCGGTCCTCTTTCGATCAGGCACCGCTGGAGTCCTGCTCCACGAGGCGGTTGGACACCTGGTGGAGTCCGACCTGGTGGTGTCACAGAGTTCACCCCTCGCCGCTCAGCTGGGGGCTTCGGTCACCGCTGCCTCGATCACCGTCACGGACGATCCCACCAGGTGGGACTTGCCCGGTAGCTTCTCCAGCGACGACGAGGGGGAACCGGCTGCCGAACGGCAACTGGTGGATCGGGGCAGGTTGGTGGGCTGGCTCAGTGACCGGGCAGGGTCCCTCTCCCTGGGCACCCCGGGCGGGCGTGGCCGGCGGGCGTCCTGGGATCGGCCGCCCATCGCCAGACTGTCGAATCTGATCATCGCCGCCGGCCACAACCCACCCGAATCCCTGGAGCAGGGCCTCGACCAGGGCCTGGTGGTGGAGCGGTTGGGCGGCGCCACCGTTGACCCGGTCTCAAGCCGGCTGGTGCTCCGCGTCGAACGGGGATGGGAGATTCACAACGGCCGGAGGCGCCGGCCCACTCAGAGCTTCGAGTTGACGGGAAGCGTACTCGACGTCCTCGCCCACATCGATCCGGACCTCGGGGCCGACCGGTGCCCGGATTGGCGCCTGGGTTGGTGCGTCAAGGACGGTGTGCCACTGGCGACGGGATCGGAAGCCCCCACCATGCTCATCCATGCCCTCGAGGTGCTGTAGATGCGCCGATCTCTCGATTCCCGCCATATGGAACGAATGAGGAGCGCTGCCTCCTCGGCCCGCGACCTGCTCGCCGGCTCCGCAGCTGATCGGTGGGAGTTCTTCACCAAGGCGTCCACCATCCGTCAGGCCGATGTGTCGCCTGGCTGTCCTCCTCGTGAGACCCTCGTGGAGGAGGTGGGGGTCGCTGTGCGCACCCTCCGTGGGGGCAGGGCCGGTTTTGCCTGCGCGTCCGGGCTCGATATGGACGCTGCCCGAGGAGCGGTCGACGGCGCAATATCGGTGGAGGCAGAGTTGCCTTTCGACCCCATGCCGCCGTTTCGCCTGTTGGCCACCTCCGACATCGAGACGGTGGGGGAACGGCCCGCGCGCGGCTGGGCGAGCCACGTCACCGACCATCTGCAAAGCCTCCTGACCGGCTTCTCTGGAAGTCGGCTCAAGCTCCGGCGCATTCTTGTCCAGGAGGGAACCTACTCATGGCTGCTCACCACAGCCGAGGGCTTTGTCGCGACTCACCAGGACACCGTCACATCAATGGTGGTTGAAACTCTTTCGAGCAACGACCACCAGGGTATCTGGCGCGATTGGATTCACATCCCGGACCCCTCAGCCTTCGATCCGGAACCCTTCGCCCGCCGAATCACCGATCGCGCCCTGTTGATCCGCGGGCCGCTGGCGTCGGATTCGGGCCTCTCGAACGTGATCCTGAGTCCCGAGGTGGCGGCCGGTCTGCTGGCGTCGATGACCGATCTGTTCGTCGTGTGCCGCTCGAGCAACGACCCCATCGGCGACCTTCTCGACCGCGACGGCCGCCTGGCGTCATCAGCCTTGACCCTGGTGGACGATCGCCTCGATCCCGAGGCCCCGATCACCGGACCCTGCGACGGCGAAGGCATGCCCTCCCGCCGGACTTCACTGCTTGACCATGGCGTGCCCCGCCACCGCCTCGCCTGCTTCAGGGATGCCGAGGCCTTCGGAGAATCACCGCGGGGAGGCTCTCTCAGAGTGTCCTACCGCGACTACCCAAACACTGGA
The DNA here is from genome assembly GCA_963801995.1 of uncultured Holophagae bacterium. Classification (GTDB taxonomy): domain Bacteria; phylum Acidobacteriota; class Thermoanaerobaculia; order Thermoanaerobaculales; family Sulfomarinibacteraceae; genus FEB-10. The sequence goes on from CAWDGW010000005.1 coordinate 78,523, forward strand.
ATCGCCAACCTCCGGGTGGACACCCAGGCCGGAATTCCGTCGCACGAGCTGCTGGCCAGGGCTGGGCGGGCTCTGTACCTGCTGCGGCCCCTCGCGCCGATTTTCACCGATGCCCGGAGAGACAACTACCGAATCATCGCATCGGGGGTCTGGTTGGACGATCACTCGGTACGCGGGTGGCATCCGGTGGTGGAACTGGGTGGCAGCCTGAGCACCCTGATGCGGCGGATCGATGCGGTGGGCAGCGACCCGGCGTGGTTCCAGACCGACCGCGGCTGCGTCAGCGCACCCTCGATCCTCATCCGTCAGCAGAATGTGACGTAGCGAGGGGTTCGGATCGTCGAGGGGTCTTCCACCTTGCCTGATTTCGAATTGCGAATTGCGAATTGCGAATTTCAGGCGTCCGAGATCGCCGAGATTGTCCCGAGGCAGCCCCACGGTTTGTGGGACTCTGTGATTCCCCACGACGGTCTCGGTAGGCGCCAATTCGTAATTCGCAATTCGTAATTCGCAATCAGACACGATCAATATCCCAGCGGATTGTTCGGAGTCGTGGCGGGGCTCTTTGGGTGCGCCGGGCTAGACGAATGCGAGAATCCACTCCGGCATCTTGCTCCACCACGGGCGGAGCGTCGCCTCGGGGGAGACATTCCGCGGTGCGGAACCGTACGCGCCCGCGGCCCCACCGGGATCGGCGGTTTCGGGTTCTTCGCTTTCACTCCTCGGCCGGCGAACTCCGTAGGGCGAGTTGGGATCGATATCACCCGCCGACGGTGTCGGTGCGCTCCTCACAGGTCTTGGTCTGACCCGGCCGCCCGACGGTGATCCGCCGCCACCGGATGTCCCACCGGCCGTTGCACCAGATCCGCTCGCCCCACCCACGGTCACCGCCTGATCACGGGAAGAAGCCCGGAACCGGGGCGTTGGGGTTGGGGTTGGAGTGGGGGTTGGCGAGGGAAGGTAGCGGGCCTTGGTGGCCTCGACCTGGGTTGGGTTCATGTACGGCATGGGCACGGTTTCGGTGAACCGCTCGCTGTTCTGCTGCAGGATCGCCGCACCGAGCTGCAACTTCGAGTACAGCACGTCGGGGTTGATCTTGGGGTCCGCCAGCTCCGGGGCGGCCTTGTAGGCACGCCGGTAGTAGTCCAACGCCTTGGTGGGGTGGTGGGTCTGCTCCTCGAGCAGTCCGAGGTAGAAGTTGGCCCAACCATGACCGGACAGCAGCTTCAAACACTGTTTGTAGGAGTCCCGGGCGTCCTCGTACTCCATGGCCCGGTGCTGCACCAGCCCAATCCTGAACCACGCCTCGTAGAGATTCTTGTCGCGATCCAGTGCCTCGCGGTACATCCGAATGGCGTCCTTCGGCCATCCACGGTAGAAGAGCATGGTTCCGAGGTCCACGTACCCGACGGCATCGAGTTCGTCCCGCTTGGCCCGGGACCAGTACTCGCGGATCGTCTCATCATTCGGGTCGCCAGGTACCAGCCACTGGACGAACACGGGATCTTTGACCTGCTCGCTGGCCGCCGTATCACCTGCCGTGGCCGGGTTCCCGGTCGTGGGCCCGAGCCACAGCGCCCCAGTCATGATCAGTGCGCACGCCATGCCACGCCTCATCGTCACTCCTGTTCGGCCCGCGTCTTCTTGGCACGCGCAGCCAATCTGACCTTACCATCTTCGACCAGCACGTCGAATTGCACGGCCCGCCCGAACTTCTCCTCGAGCTTCGCCTGCTTGGCCGACAGTTCGGCGTCGAAGGTCTCGCGGTCTACCGCCACCTCCACGCCCTGCTCCTGTTTGGCAGCCACGTAACGGGCGAAGAGGCTGGTTGTCTCCCGATGGTCTACGGAGGCCGATTCGGGAACGTTTGTGGGAAGAGGTGGTGCTGCCGCCAGCTCCCGGAGGGCCGCAACGGATCGACCACGGCCCTCCTCGCGTTCTCGCAGCATCCTCTCCCAGTTCGCCGAATAGCTCATGAATCGATGCTGGAGCTGTTCGAGGCGAAATCGCTCCGCACGGCTGCCGTCCTGATCTTCGGCGAGAAGTCTCAGCCGGCGGGCCAGGCGTTCGCGATCGGTCTTGGGTGGCAGCCTCAGGTCGCCGGCGAAAAACCGCTCCCAATCGCGGATCAATTTTTCCATCGCCCTCTCCACGATGACCAACTGTTCGGTGAGGTTCATCTCGACCCCCTGGTACAATACAGGCCGTGCGTTCCGAGTTCCGCCGTATCCCCGCTGTGCATCGCCTCGTCGCCCAACCCGGCATTCGCGACGCGATCGAACTCCACGGTCGCGAGATCGTCATCGACGCCTGCCGTGCCGCGGTGGACGATCTGCGCCGCCGCATCACAGAGGATCCGCTGGAGGAATCCGCACTGGAAAAGGCGTGCGCCAAGTTGGAAGATGACGTTCATCGGATTCTCCGAAATCTCACCCGTCCCGCGTATCCGGAAGTGATCAACGCGACGGGGGTGCTGATCCACACCAACCTTGGCCGCGCGCCTCTTCCCAGCAACGAAAATCTCTCCGTAGAATCATACCTCGCCTTGGAGTACGACATCGCCGCGGGACACCGCGGCCAGCGCCTCGCGCCCCTGAGGAGCCGATTGGCGCGGATCTTCGGGGCAGAGTCGGCGGTGATGGTGAACAACAACGCCGCGGCGCTGCTGCTCATTCTCTCGACCCTTGCCCGCGACCGCGAGGTGATCGTGTCCCGAGGCCAGCTCATAGAGATCGGGGGGTCCTTCCGGCTGCCAGACGTCATGGCGGCCTCCGGCTGCCACCTCGTGGAGGTGGGCTGCACCAACCGCACCCACCTGCACGACTACCAACGGGCGATCACCGGGGAAACTGCAGCCATCTTGTCAGCCCACCAGTCCAACTTCCGGATCGTGGGCTTTACCACCGAACCTCCGATCGCAGACATCGCGGAGCTCGCCCACGGGTTCGACCTGCCGCTGATCGTGGACCAGGGTTCGGGCAACCTCTACGACCTCCGGCGGTGGGGGCTGGGCGACGAGCCCACCGTTCACTCCCTGTTGGCGAACAGTGCGGACATCGTCTGTTTCTCTGGAGACAAACTGCTCGGCGGGCCACAGGCGGGCATCATCGTGGGCTCGGCGCGATGGGTTGAGCCGCTCGCCAAACACCCCATGTATCGAGCCCTCAGACCGGACAAGACGGCCCTGACCCTGATGGACCAGATCCTCCGCGCTCACCAGAGCGGCCGGATCCACGAGATCCCGCTCTACGCCCTGCTTTCGGTGCCGGTGGACGCGCTGGCGCGACGAGCCAGACGAATCGGCAGGCGCCTGCGGGAGCACGGCATCGCGGCCTCAGGACGATCGACTCGAGCGGTTGTGGGCGGTGGCACCACTCCCGACGAGACCCTCCCCAGCTACGGCCTGGTGCTGGCCGGCGGTCAGCCACTGCTGGACGCGCTGCGGGCCCAAGAGCCGGCGGTGGTCGGCCGGATTGAAATGGACGCCGTGGTCCTTGACCTGCGCACCGTCTTCGGCCGACAGGACCGTGATTTGGAGGCCGCCGTGGTAACCGCCTACGGCAGCACCAGGGACGTCCAAGCGGAAGGCACATAGAGCCAAACCAGGACAGCAAGGGCGAGGAAGGTCCCGAAGGGCAACGCGGTTCGGCCACTGCCACGGCCGGCCACGATCAGAGCCAGGCCCACCAGGGCGCCCAGAACCGCTGCAATCACCAACACCCACAGGCATCCCTGGAGACCGACCACAGCGCCGATCGCCGCGAGGTATTTCACGTCACCCCATCCCATTCCCTCGATGCCCCGCACCAGCTTGTAGAGAACGATCACCAGAATCGGAATCCCCGCACCCACCAAGGCACCGAGGGCAGCGTCGGGGAAGGTGGTGATCCCACCGAACCACGCGCAGACCAGGCCGAAGAGGATGGACGGGTAGGTCATGACGTCGGGCAGGATCTGGTGCTCGAGATCGATCAGGGCCAGGGCCAGGGAAACCCAGGCGAAGACCACCGCCTCGAAACCCGGCAGTCCGATTCCGTACCGCATCACCGAGAGGACTCCGATCACCCCGGCCGTCAGCTCCACCAGTGGATAACGTACGGAGATCCCCTGGCCGCAGCGCCGGCATCGACCTCGCAGCACCACCCAGGACACCAGCGGGATATTGTCGTACCACCGGATCGGGGCCTTGCAGGAGGGGCACGCGGAGCCCGGGCTGACGATGGAGATCCGGCGGGGCACCCGGTGGATCAGCACGTTGAGGAACGAGCCCACCACGAGGCCCACCACGAAGGCATAAACCATCAGGAACGGTTGCGGCCAAGAAGCCATCGGTAGAGATCCTCCTGCTGACGCACCATGTAGTCGATGTCGAAGTCCGCCAGGTTTTCGGGAGCGGCGGCAGACAGTCGGGACCACAGATCCTCGTCCCGCAGCAATGAGATCACCCGGTCGGCGAGCCCGGCCACGTCTCCCGCAGCCACGAGGCATCCGTTCACCCCATCGTGCACCACCTCCGGGGTGCCGTCCACCGATGTGGCGACCACCGGAACCCCGGCGGCCAGCGACTCCACCGCCGCCCGCGGCAGCCCCTCGTGCCGGGAGCTGAGAACCGACACACGGGCCGCGTCCAGCAGACCCGGCACGTCGCCCCACCAGCCGGTGAAGACCGTACGGTCGGAGATACCAAGCTCCGCCGCAAGCCGCTGGGCAGCGGGCCTGAGGGCGCCGTCTCCCACCATGACGAACCACGCTTCCCCGACAGCCTGTGAGACTCGGCCGGCCATGCGAACGAAGTCCAGCGGCGCCTTCTGGGGCTTGAAGTTGCCCACCTGCACCACCACCGGCGAGGTCGCCGGAATACCGAGCTGCTGCCGAACACGGTCGCCCCCGTGGCGATTTCTGAAGCCATCGAGAGGGATGCCGGATCGGATCACGGACACCTGATCCTGCTGGAAGAGACCGAGCCGAAGTCCCTCCCGCAGGTTGCTCTCGGAAACCGCGATGAAGTGGTCGGTGAGGTGGGACATGGCCTTCTCTGTGGCGATGAACAGTCCCCTCACCGGCGCCCGCTGCAGTGGCGTGAAGCCGAAGCCGTGGATCGAGTGAACGACCACCGGGACCCTCCCGAGCCGGGCCGCTGCCCGGCCGAGCACGCCCGCCTTGGAGGAGTGGGTGTGGACGATTGCGGGTCTGATCTCACGAATGACGCCCACCAGCCGTCGCAGCGCGGCCAGGTCGTTCACCGGCGACACCTCTCGGACGAGCTGGGGGATGGGTTCCCGTCGCAGATCGTCGATCGCAGCAGCGGCATCATCGAGCTCGCTGCCCGGTCCCCACGCCAGCGCGGGCGAAAACCTGCCGCGGTCGAGGTGCTCCACGGTGTAGAGGGTGTTGCGCTGCGCCCCTCCAGGCTCCAGGCGGGTGATGACGTGCAGGACCGTGACGGGCATGGCTAGCCTGTCACTCTGCGCACAGCCGTCGAGCAACGCTGAAACCGTCCAGAATCGCGTCCTCCATCGCCGAGTACTTCCACTGGGCCCACCGCCCCGACAGCAGGACGCCGTGCTCGCCGAGGAAGCGGCGCAGCACCGCCACCGCCGATCGGCGGCGGTGGTCGAAGACCACATAGGCAGGGTCCACCACGGTCAGCTGCCGAACTCGAACCCGGCTCGGGTGCAATCAGGCCGGCCTCCTCGAGGGCGCTCTCGGCCAAACCAGCCTCGGCCGCCACCTCCGAGCCCTCCGGGTCCAGGCTCACCTCCACCGACACCGTGTGGCAGCCATCGGGTGCCAGTCGGCCGTGGTTGGAGGGAAAGCCGACCCGATAGAAGGGGATTTCCCGATCGGGGAAGTACAGCCAGTGTTCGGGTGAGGGAGCGGCGCCTTCGACGCCGAGGGCGATGTTCAGGACACGCACCCAGCGCAGAGCGTCCCGCGCGCCCGCCACCTCCGCCGGCAGCTCGCTGCGGACCATGTCCACCAGGCTGGGCAGTGAGATCGTACTCACCAGCCGATCGAAACTCTCATGTCCACCGTCGGCCGTCTCGATCCACCGTTCCCCCAGGTGCAGGCCCACCACTTCGGTGCCCAGGCGCAGCTCGGCCACCCTTCCAGCAACCGCATCCGGCAGCATCCTGATGCCCCCGGTCAGGGGGTATCTGAAATGGGCGTTGTAACCGACCGCCTGGTCGTGCAGACCGAGGGCGCCGTCCACCACCTCCTCGAGGGTCGGCTTTGGCACGTAGCGACCCACCCAGTCGAGACTCAGCTCCTCGGGCCTCGCCCGATAGAGCTTTTCGTTATACGGGAAGAAAAAGTGGCGGGCGAGCCCTTCGCCGAACCGCTCGAGCACCCAACCGGTGGAAGTCCGAGGGATCATCCCCGTCCTCGCCCCGGGCGGCCCAGGCGCGAATGAAGCCGAGCAGGCAGTCGCGGCGGACCTCCGGAGCCAGGCCGCCGGTGTGGATCTGGATCGGGTAGGGCGTCACGTGGCCGCCGACAACGATGGCGGCACGCCGCTCGTGGACCGCGAGCCGATCCCACACACCGAGCTCCTCCAGGTAGCGCTCGGTCTCGGGACGGGCCACGTGGAGTAGGTGACCCGTGTGATCGAAGGTGTAGCCGTCGCGCTCGATGGAACGGCAGGCGCCGCCCGCCTCCGGCTCGCGCTCGTAGACCACGGCGGCCTCGCCGGCTGCGGCCAGACGCTCGGCGGCCACCAGACCCGTGAGACCCCCTCCGAGGATCCTGGCCGGAGGCATCACTCCACCATTCGGACTCGGGCCAGCCAGACCAGCAGGCCCAGGATCACGATCCCGACCACCGCGGTCACCGCGATGGTGGTGGTCTCATCGAGGTACATCACGAGCAGGCCGACTCCTCCCAGCACCACGGCCGCGCCGTAGATCACCAGCACCGTTCGGGTGGTGGAACCGCCCAGGCGCCGGCGCAGCCGCAACGGGAAGTGGTCCGGGCTGCCATGGTAGATCTTGCGGCCGGCGCGCAGCCTGAGGACAGTCACGTACACGGTATCGATGAGCGGCAGAGCGAGGAAGTAAAGCGGCGCCACGAAACCGAGCCGATTGTGCTCGGTGTAGTCCATCACCATCGCCAACGCCCCCAGGGAGAGGCCGATAAACAGACTGCCGCAATCCCCGAGGTAGATCGACGCCGGCGGAAAGTTGTATCGCAGGAAGCCGGCAAGGGCGCCCACCAGGGCCACCGTGAATGCGGCTACCACCCAGCGCTCATTGATCACCGCCACCACCAGCAGGTAGGTGCCCGCAATGAAGCCAACTCCGGAAGCCAGCCCGTCCATGATGTCCAGCAGGTTGAAGGCGTTGGTCAGACCCACCAGCCAGACGATGGTGATCAGGTAGCGCGCCCACCACGGCAGGAAGATCAACTGGAGGATGACGCCGGCCTTGAGCAGCACGAAGATCGCCACCACCTGGCCGATCACCTTCGGCTTGGGCGTCAGCACCCCGAAATCGTCGATCAGACCCACCGCGGTGACGATGGTGGTGGCCAGCAGCAGCGCCATGAGCTCGTGGTCGAAATCGAAGGTCATGCCGAGGGACAGCAGGAAGCTGGTGAAGACCGCCAGACCCCCCAGGTAGGCCACCGGCCGAGAGTGGTTTTTGAGGTTGCCGTCGGGAGTGTCAACCACCCCGAACTTGAGCGCCGCGTCGCGGGCCATGGGCGTGCCCACCCGCGCCAGAAAGTAGGCGAGGAAAAACCCGAGGATCAGCTGAGTCACCATGGCAGCTCTGACAATCTCTTTCGGGGAAACTGTTCCCGGCGACCGAGCTCACGATACACGAGCCCCAACCGACGCCACAGGTAATGGGCCACCTTCGGGCGCCGGACCACTCCGAGCAAGGTGGTTCCCAGATCCCACGCCAGCAGGGTCGGAAGCCGGAGCAACAGGTCGGTGGTGTGCAGGTGACGGATCATGGTCATCCATCGATTCGACACAATGCACGCCTCGAGATCCGGTGGCCGCCGCCAGCGCAGCGGCCCTCGCCCCGGATCGGCGCCCGCGCCGCGGCCGTGGATGGCGACCGCCTCCGGAACGGTGAGGACACGCCAGCCTCGGTTGACCAGCCGCCACCCCAGCTCGAGGTCTTCCCAGAAGCAGAAGAAGTGCTCGGCCCAGGGTCCATCCTCGTCGCCGGCCCGGTCGAGGGCCTCCCTGCGATAGACCGCCAGTGCACCGCAGGCGGCCAAAACCTCCCGATGCTCCATCAATTCGTCGGTCAGCGGCGATCCGTACCCCCGGTCCTCCACTTCGAGCGTCGCTCCAGCCAACACCTGGCCGACGCTGTCCACCGTTCGGCCGTCGGGCCGCATCAGCCGAGGGGCGGCCCCGGCCACGTCCGGCTGATCCGCCACTCGAGCCACCGCCGTACTGAGACAGGTCGGGGTCACTTCCACGTCCGGGTTGACGAAGGCCACCCACTCGATCTCCGCCGGCATCGCGGCAAATCCTCTGTTGCAGCCACCGGCAAAACCAGTGTTGAACTCGGGCTCCACCAGCTGGAGCCTGGGATCATCAAAGGAGCGGACCACCTCGGCCGAGCCGTCCGTCGAGGCGTTGTCCACCACCACCACAGCCCGAACGCCATCGGCGGCGAGCACGGCTTCGAGGCAGGTCGGCAGATCGTCAGCGGACTGGAAGCTCACCACCACCACGCCGATAACGAGCTTCGTCGCCCGGTTGGGGGTGGGCGCCGCCGTCACGCCCGCCACCGCGGAAGCCTTGGTGGGCGCATCGCCGAGCTGCCCTGGATCGACTGAGGGTATCTGGTCATTCGGTGAACGAACGGGCTTGGCCCGGAATCCATGCTACCACCCTTCGATCCCCCTCATCGATGGGAAAATCGCGCAGAAGTTACTCACTCGGCACGGTATAATCGCACCAACCGCGGACGGATGGACGTGAAGGCCGCTCGGCAGCAGCAGGCCTGTCTTCGCCAACCGAATCGGGGCCGCGGTGGAGGACACTCACGGTGACAACCCCCGGGGCCCAAGGCCCCTCAACTCAGATGGTGGTGATCGAGCCAGCCGGAAGATTGGGATCATTCCGGCTCGACGAGCTTTGGGAATATCGCGAGCTGCTCCAGTTCCTGGTGTGGCGGGACGTTAAGATCCGCTACAAGCAGACCCTGCTCGGAGCGGCATGGGCGATCCTCCAACCGGTTCTTGCCGCGGTTGTCTTCACTCTGTTCTTCGGCAAGGTCGCGGGCATCTCCTCCGACGGCGTGCCCTACGCCCTCTTCTCCTTTGCCGGCATGGTTCTCTGGACCTTCTTCGCCCAGGGCTTGAGCCTTTCCTCCAATAGCCTGGTGGGATCCTCCCATCTGATCACCAAGGTTTACTTTCCACGGCTGATGGTCCCGGTGGCGTCGGTGACCGCCGGGCTGATCGATCTCGCCATCTCCTTGATGGTTCTTTTGGTGGTCGTGGTTGTCTGGGGGGCGGGACCCACCTCCCGCCTGATCGCTGTGCCCATTCCGATCCTGCTCACCCTGACGACGGCGGTGGGAGCCGGCCTGTGGCTGTCGGCGCTCAACGTCAAGTACCGGGACGTTCGGTTCGTGGTTCCGTTCCTGGTCCAGATGTGGCTTTTCCTGACCCCGGTGATCTACCCTTCGAGCGCCGTGATTCCCCGTATGGAATCGGCCGGTTTTCCCGGCTGGCTGCTCGGGCTCAACCCCATGGCGGGGGCCGTCGAGTCTTTTCGTTGGGCCATCATCGGCGTCGACACCCAACCGTGGGCCCTCGTCACCACCAGTTCGATCACGGCGGTCGTGCTGCTACTCACCGGCGCCGTGTACTTCAGGAGCGTCGAAAGGTTCTTCGCGGATGTGGTGTAAATCCGCCATCTCGCTTCCTCGTCGGTGGGTTCACCCATGAGCAGCCTGGCGATTCGGGCCGAGGGACTCGGCAAGCGCTACCGGCTCGGCGAGCACCACAGCTTCGGTTCGCTGCGCGAAAGCCTGATCACCCGCCTGGGCTCCCTCGGCCGCAAGCAGCGGGACCCGGAATCGTCCACGATCTGGGCCCTGCGCGACGTCTCGTTCGACGTCGCTCAAGGCGAGGCTATCGGCATCATCGGTCGCAACGGAGCCGGCAAGAGCACCCTGCTCAAGGTGCTGTCGCGGATCACCGAACCCACCACCGGCCGGGCAGAGATCCGCGGCCGGGTGGGCAGCCTGCTCGAGGTGGGAACCGGTTTTCACCCCGAGCTCACCGGCCGGGAGAACATCTTCCTCAACGGTGCCATCCTCGGCATGAGACGCTTCGAAATCCGGCAGAAGATTCGATCGAAATCGTGTCCTTCGCCGAGGTGGAAAAATTCATCGACACGCCCGTCAAGCGATACTCGTCCGGAATGTACCTCCGCCTCGCCTTCGCCGTGGCCGCCCATCTCGACCCAGAGATCCTGTTAGTCGATGAGGTCCTGGCGGTCGGCGACCTGGCGTTTCAAAAGAAGTGTCTCGGCAAAATGGAGAGGTTCCCAACAGGGACGAACGGTGCTTTTTGTCAGCCACAACCTTGCAGCGATTCGAACCCTGTGCCACCGCGCCATGCTTCTCCATGACGGACGCATTGTGAGCATTGGCGCGGTGGACGCGACGATCGACCGATATGTCCAGGATTTCGCGGGAGCAGCCGAGTCCATGGTCAATCTCCCTGCTCCACGCGACGAAGATCCCGCCGCTGCTGGCCTGAGTCTTCACTTCTTGACGATCGACGATCGCCCCAAGGCGGAATTCCGAATCAACGAACCCTGGAAAATCCGAATGGAGTTCGAGGTTTTCCGACCACTCGAGGAGGTCGTTGGGTCGATGGGGTTGATGACCCTTGAGGGTGTCCCGGTTACGACGTACTACTCGCGATCCCGGTCCCTCCTGCCCGGCCGATTCAGCATTGATTTCGAGCTGGATCTTCCCCTCGCGCCGTGCGACCTCCAGTTCAACGTGGGAATCCTCACCGAACGCCGAATCGTGTACTACCACGAAGGTCAGGGTCACGTATCAGTGATCGACGCTGCTGCGGGTGACCAGCCGTATTCGACCCCACCAGGCATTCTGACTTCCAAAACGAGACCTGTGATCCACGATCTCGGCCCAGATGAGCCCACCGCTCATTTTGGACCGGCAGGTCGAAATCAGCCTCCGGGCACCATCGCAGACGAGGATTGAGAATGGGAATTCCGAGGCTCCGCGATCTGTACGCCGATGTCGTTGTCAGAACCGGTGGCGTCCGTACCAATCTACGTCGATCTCGGACAATGCTCCAGGATTATGTGGCTCTGACGAAGGTCAAGCGGGAAGTGCCTTGGCTTGCAGATGTCGTCCGCGAAATCGGACCATGTCGAAGACAACTCCGGGGACGATATGAACAGTACACAAACTTCGTTTCCAACCCAGGAAACGCTCTATCACTCAAGTCTTCAGCCTTTCTTTTCGCCCTTTGTCGGAAGCTCCGGCCAGCAAGGGTGTTGGATCTGGGGTCAGGGTTCACATCGTACGTCACACGCACGTACCAAAGTGAATCATCCTCGCCTGTCTCGATAGTGAGTGTCGATGACAGCCAAGAATGGTTGGAGAGAACAGGCGATTACCTCGACAGGGTCGGCCTTTCGACGGAGGGACTCATCAATCTCTCAGATTTCGAAAAATCCGGATTGGGCGCGTTTGATGTGACGTTGTACGACCTCGGCAGTATGGAAACCCGTCTCCGCTGGCTTCCACACGCCCTCTCATGTGTTCAGCCTGACTCAGGGATTGCGATTATCGATGACTGCCATTTTGGTGACTTTTTAGCCGAGGCCGAATCACAGGTCAGGGATCTGGGCGGTCGGACACACGACATATCGCGCCTGACTCGCGATCAGTTCGATCGCGTTTCGTTTCTTGTGACGAACATCCCGAGGTGAATATCTCCGCGCGTCTGCGACCTGAAAGAACCTGCTGGTCATAGATGGGTGGTTGCGGCCAGTTCTCTCTATTGTCCGCTGGTCCCTCCGTACAGCATCTCCCGGTATAGCTTCAAGTAGCGTTCCGCCTGGATGGCTGGAGAGTAGTTTTGGACCACCAATTCTCGGCAGCTGATGGATAGCGTGGATGAGTCACTCGCGACGCGACGGACAGCCCCGGCAAAGGCCTCGGCATCCGAACAGTCGACCACCTCACCATTCACTCCAGGCTGAACCATCTCTGGCATGCCCCCGACGTCGTTAACGACGACCGGGGTTCCACACGCACAAGCCTCGAGAATCGTGTTTGGGAAATTATCCTCGGTCGACGGCACAACCACCACGTCAGAAGCTGCGTAAATCATGGTCATCAACTGCTCGTCCGACACCTCGCCGAACGCTCGGGAGCAACACTCGGCCAGAGACTCGTCCCCGCTCCCACCCACACAGGAAAAAAACACTCTCCGATCCATCCGCAAACGACTCAACGCGGCCTCAACGAACTTGAACCCCTTCCTTGGGTCATCGAGCAACCCTGACACGAAGAGCACCATTTGAACCTTTTGATCGATCCCGAGCTCGGAACGAGCTGCGGCCTTGGCGACCGGACGGTACAGGTTGGTGTCGATGCTATTGGGGATCACAGAACATGAAAACCGCGAAAAGAGGCTGCTTCGGGAAACGCACCCCGCAAGCCACCGACTCGGCGAAACAATATGGAAACTCGCGTTCCCGATGGGGTGGAGGGCAGCGGCCTTCCGAACCCAGATTTGTCGAGAGATGTCGTTGTCACCCGGTGCGCGAAGCTTGGGGCAATGTCCACATTTTTGTTCAAACCCGCCACAGCCACCGTCGTAGTGGCATCCGCCCGTCATGGGATTCATGTCGTGCAAGGTCCAAACGACTTTGCTGGACGGGAAAGCCTGTTAAAGAAAGACTCCAAATCTACAAAGCCGGAGACCCAATGGAGATTGACAATGTCGTGATCGGGGAGATCGTGCACGACCTCTGGCCCGTATCTCGATCGATCACTACTGATGGACTCGCCGCGCAGCATTGCACGTGGATCCAACTCCCGCCGAATCCGCTCCCACCTGATGCGCCGCATGACCCGCCGAATCAACGTTGGCCTGGAATCGAAGAGCTGGACCCCCCGGCCGGACGATTTCCCCAGTTCCACATACAGAACCGAATCACACCCCAACGCGGAGAGCCCGGAATGCAGGCGAAACGCCGCCTTGGCTGCCCCACCTGACTGATCATGCCGGTTTACGTGGACAACCCTCATGGGCAACTACCCATCCGATTTCCCACGATTGGCGTGCGACGCCGCCCGGAATCGTCTGAGATGTGGGCCAAGGACCACCACCAAAGCCATCCGCCACACTCGAGGATTGAAGGGCATACTCAAGAGCGCCCTTTTCGCGTATTTCATCGCCGTTCCCTGATATCCATGGCTGTACGCCTTCATCGACCGAAACATCAACTCATTCAGACCCGACCGATCTCTGGGCAGAGGAATCTCGCTCGCCTCCTCGGGAAGACCTCGTCGCCGGCGAGCATCGCTGATGGCCCGTTCGGTGAGCTCGACGGAAACGTCATGATGGGTTGCGCAGAGACTCTCTTCATGTTGCCGGTATTTGATCAGAACATCATCCAGGTTTGCGAGTCTCCCAACCTCCGCAAGTCTCAAATACAGATCGAAATCCTCGGCGATCGGGAAGTGCGACCGAAAGCCGCCAATCCTCGCCACCGCTTCACGGCTGACAGCCGTCGTTCCATGAGTGATCGATCCGGCAAACCCGGCCATGAGCTGCCGGTCGATTGACTCGTGATCTCGCGGCAGATCCGAAACGTACAAGGGGTCGCCGTCAGCGTCCACATAGAGGATCTGACCTCCGACCGCTACACACCCTGGATTCCCGGTGAGGTACTTCAATTGGAGTTCGAGCCGAGCCGGTTCAGCCTCGTCATCGGAGTCAAGAAATGCGAGAAATTGACCCTTTGCCTCGCTAATCGCCGCATTCCGGGTTGCAACCACACCCCGTCGCGGACATCGGGCAATAGACAGGCGTCTGTCTTTTTGAGCGAATTCCTTTGCGACCTCCCACGAACTATCGGTAGATCCGTCGTCAAACACGAGCAGTTCAAAATCGGGACACGTCTGCCCAAGTACGCTTTCGATCGCCCCACGCAAAAACCGCCGGCTGTTGAACACCGGCATCACCACCGAAAATGTGGGTTGATCATCACTCATCGCGACCACCTGGTCTGCCAGTTCACTCATCGATCATAGATCTCATTGCGAACGAAGCAAAATACTCCCTCAGGTTGCTCGCCCTCTGCCCTGCAAAACCCCGCCGTCCGTCAAACCATGAGTCCTCTTGGCCATGCGCCCGCGGTGTTATCCTCGAATCGGTGTCAGTCTGCACGTCAATCAGATCTGCCAAGCTGCCTCGTCAATGGACAGTACTGGCGATGGCCGCCGTGGTGGCCATTGCGGCGATCTTCAGAATCTACGCCCTCGGCACGAATCCGCCGGGGCTGTTCTGCGACGAGGCGTCAAACGGCTATGACGCCTATTGTCTGTTGGAAACTGGATGCAACCGGCTCGGCACCGAATGGCCACTCTTTTTTCCCACCCTCGAGACGATTAACGAGGGCATCTACAGGTACACAATGGTCCCCTCGATCGCGGTCTTCGGGCTGAATGAGTGGGCTGTTCGGCTGCCGGCGGCTATCGCTGGAGCGCTGACCACTCTCCTCTTGTTCTGCGCAGTCCGCATGACGGTCAATCAACGCCTGGCCGTTCTGTCTGCCGCGATGTTAGCGATCAGCCCATGGCACATCCTGATGAGCCGGATCGGATTTCGAGCCGTTCTGCTCCCCCTGTTTGTTCTTGCCGCGGTCATCGCCGCTGAGCGTGGTCGGAATCGTCCCAGGTGGTTTCTCGCCAGCGGCTTGGCACTGGGTCTGTCGATGCACACCTATGTGGCCGCAGCCCTGTTCGTGCCGCTCGTCGCGGCCGCCTGGGTGTGGAGCTGCCGGGCGGAGCTCAAAGAGAACCTCGGCTTCGCCCTCGGCGGCGCTGCCGTAGCCGTGGTCATCGCCGCGCCCGCCTACTGGATGTGGGCCTCGCCCGTGGGAATGGCTCGACCGAGCCTGCTCCTCGTCGAGAGCCCGTGGCAGTTCGTGGTGAACTACGCCTCGTATTTCAGCCCCTCCTTTCTCTTCTTTGACGGTGACCAGAACCTGCGGCACGGCGTTCCCGGGCTCGGCCAGCTCCACATCATCGAAATGGTCACCGTTTCCGTCGGGATGCTCGTCCTGCTGTGGCGCGGGAGAAAAACCTACCCGTGGATCGTGTGGGTCCTCGCCTCGCCATTGGCATCTGCACTCACCGAGCCAGCTCAAGCCCTCCGTTCGGTCTCCTTGGCCGTAGGGCTGGCCGTGGTCTCGGCGATGGGAATCGAGAAGCTGATTTGCCTGTCCCCTGATCGGCGTGTCCGCACAGTGGTCGCCGCCGGCCTGGCCGTGGTTCTTGCAATCAACGTCGCGACCTTCGGGGTGCTCTACTTCACCGATTATCCCGAGCTGTCCATCGGCGCCTGGCAGTACGGTTTCCGGGACGCCTTAGGGATGGCCCAATCCGATGAATGGCCGTGCGTGTATCTCAGCCATCAGCTCTTCGCATCACACCTCTTGGTCCTCTTCTACACGAAGTGGCCGCCCGCCGACTACCAGGCGGGACCGCAGCCGATCAATGACGGCGGCGACGCCGAGATCGTCGGCTATCAGCTCGGCAAGTACCAAATAGCCGACCTCGAGAAACCCCTGACGGTGCGGGATCGGTGTTTGGTGATCGCAACGCCGTGGGACGTAGATCAGGTCGTGGAGGCCAGCGACGGCTCCTACACGATTGAGGACATCAAATGGCTCGGAAATAATCGCGGCCAGGTCGCCATGGCGGTGCTCGGGCTTCGTGCGAGCAACGTCGGCGACCCGGCGAGAGAAGCGCATTCACCACCTCGCTGAAACATCAGGTCAGATCAACCACTGCTGGGCTGGACCACATGGCGAACTCTATCGCCGCTACAATCTATGATGCAAGACGAGGTGAACGATGGATGATCTCTCACATCACGGCAAAAATGGCCCGGTCATTCCATCGGTGGTGGTGCCGAACCTCAACAACTCACGATTTCTCTCGGAGACCCTGGAGTCCATCTCCTGCCAAAAGCCAGCGCCCTCGATGTGGTGATCGTCGACGGCGGCTCCACAGACGGCAGCATCGAAATGATCCAGCGATGGGCAGATCAGTATGGCGCCCGTTGGATTTCCGAGCCCGACGAGGGTCAAGCCCAGGCGATCAACAAGGGCTTTCGCATGGCGGGCGGAGACGTCATCACCTGGATCAACTCGGACGATCTCCTCCATCCTGGCGCCATAGCGACGGTCGTGGGGGAGTTCGCGGCAGACCCCGATCTTGATTTTCTGTGGGGCTTCTGTCTCGAGGTCGATGAGGGAGGCAGACCGCTCCGAATCCTCAATCCCGTCGTTCGAAGCGACCTGTCAGAGCTTCGGAGAATCAGGAATTTCATCCCCCAGCCGTCGAGCTGGTACCGGCGATCGGTCCTCGATCGGTTCGGAAGCCTTGACGAGAGCTATCATTTCGCCTTCGACTACGAGTTCTTTCTTCGACTCGCCGGGCAGGTCCACGCCAGATTCGTGCCCGAGATCCTCTCCATGTTCCGGGTCCACTCATCGTCAAAGACCGTCAGCCAGACGCAGGCCTTCGGTCCGGAAGCCTGGCGTGCGTTCCGCAGTCACGGTGGAAGCCTGCGCTCGCCGTTCGTCCTCGACACGGTGAGGGATCGATGGTTGAGCCCCTTTTGGATAGGGGTCTCGACTCCATTCCGATCAATCCTCCGGCGCGTCTTTGGTGTGCGATCGGGTGAGCGAGTCCGACCGTGAGCTCCGGCTGACACTTGCCCGCGTATCTCGCCGGTGGTCTCGTGCGTTGGATCAGCCGATGAGCGCCCTCAATTGTCTGGCGAAGGTCTCGCACAATGCTTCCGCTCGAAGGTGCTCCTCCCAGTGGGAGCGGGCCGCCTGACGATGAACGGCGAGGGAGTCTCGACTCGCGATGTCCCCGATGAACTCCGCCACAGTCTCGGGCGACGGGTCGCCGGGCATCAGCCAACCATGGTCGCCGAAGATCAGCTCCGGCACTCCACCAACCGAGGTTGCAGCCACGGGTATCCCGCAGCCGAGAGCTTCGGTCATGGAAACCGGCCGCCCTCCCTCCGAGGCGGTTGTGGAGATGAACAGATCAACCGGGTGATCGCGATAATGGGCGATGACCCGCTCCGGCGGCAACCGGCCCGCCAGATTCCATTTCACATTGGCGGGCAGCAGCTCCCGGCACAGGGTCTCGATCCGATTTCGCATGGGCCCATCGCCCATGTGGCACCACTGGAACGTCGAATCAGGGTGTTGCCTGCCGAGGATGCCCAAGGAGGCCACGAGCAGATCCACCCGCTTCATCGCGTCCAGGGAGCTGCACGAGACCATACGAAAGGTGCCGTCGCCTGAGGGCGTGGAGAGAAACCCGGGGTCCGGCGAGCCGAGTGGCGCGACGGAAAGCTTGGCCCTCTCGTCTGGGTACGTGTCAGCCAAGTGCCGTTTCCCGGCTTCGGAGGCAACGAACACTCTGTCGACGGCAGCTATGGCCTGGGGATGCAATGGAAAACACCTCGGCACATACCGGTCCTCGTAAATGTCCGCACCGTGTGCTCGAGAAATGATCCTGCAGGAAGGGTGGAATCTGCGGGCACGGCCCAAACCGGCGGCGATGTAATTGAGCCAATAGCTGTAGGTTATGGTTGAATCTGGGTGCCACGAGCCGTCGAGGAATTTGGCGTGGAGCCAGTCTCCGGCACGCTGTGCGGCCGCGACGCAGTACAAAAACCGCTTCACAGCGCCAGGATGGCGAAGGATTTTCGGACACCGGCGAAGCTCCTGGAGGAACCAGGGACATGCCAACGCGCTCAGGAACATTCGAGGCCGGTCCAGGGTTCCACTTGGATGGAGGATCTGAGAGAGGCTGTGGTCGATCTCGATTCCATCAGGAAGATCACATCGCACTCGACCCGTGATCGCCGGGACCACCACCACGTGCTCGAAATGTGCCCGGAGCCTATCGAGCTCGGGTCGGATAAACGTCACCTCACCAACGGCGTCCAAGGGAAAAGCCGTGGTGAGCAGGACCACGGTCGGTGTCAGAGTCGAGCCAGGCATTGTTGTCCGATCGGAAGCATACCGGTTCTTCGCCGCGGCGAGACATTCGGAGAGAAGTTCGGGCTAGACTCAAAGGTGGGAGGTGCAGTGATCGTCGTTGTCGACTACGGTGTGGGGAACCTCGGATCGATCGTCAACATGCTGCGCAGGATCGGCTGCGAAGCAATAGCCTCGAACGACCCTCGGGACATCACGGCGGCGAAACGACTGATCCTGCCGGGGGTGGGCGCCTTCGACCCCGCCATGGCGAGATTGAGCGAGTCCGGACTCGTCGACTCCCTCCTCCGGCGCGTCGTCGAAGAGGGGGCACCGCTCCTCGGCATCTGCCTCGGCATGCAACTTCTCACCGAAGGCAGCGAGGAGGGGTTGTTGCCGGGGCTCGGCTGGCTGCCGGCCCGCACGGTTCGGTTCCACTTCGATGACCGGGAGCCTGGTCTGCGGGTGCCCCATATGGGTTGGAACACGGCGGTGATACGGGGCGAGGATTCCCTCTTCGCTTCGGCCGCCGCCGACGCGCGTTATTACTTCGCCCACTCGTACCACGTGCGCTGTCACGACGAGGGGCACGTGCTGACCACGACACAGTACGGGGTCCAGTTCCACTCGGCTGTGCGACTGGACAACATCTACGGGACCCAGTTCCACCCCGAGAAGAGCCACACGTATGGAATGGACCTCCTGCGGGCTTTCGCCACACTCTGAGCCTTGGGTGTCAACCACCGTAGGCGACTGGCGATTTCCTGAACCGCCGGTACAGTCCCCGGAACGGTCGCAATAGCCACTCGTAGTCGTCATCTGACGGGTAATCTGCATGGGACCGCACCGGTTCGCCCATGATTTTTTCAAACTCCTCCTCGGAGAAACCGAGCTTCTTGAGGACGTACTCCCGTTCGATCCGGAACTCCTCCGGGTCGTAGGCCGGTTTTCCGAGCTCGGTCAGCGCTTCCTTTCGGGTCAACTCGCCGCTGCGTATGAGACTGGAGAGGTGTGATTTTCGCTTATCGATTCCGAATTTCTCCGGCAGAACGTAAGCTTGGTAAAACTTGGTGAACACCGACTCGTAGTGTTTGCCTCCGTAGTACCGCCAACCGAACTTCTCCTCGAGGGTTTTCCGCGCCTCGTCCTTCCGGTAATGAATGTGGTTCAGCGGCTCCACGAACTCCAACCGGCCGGTCGCGCTGATGAGCCGCCACCGCCAGTTCCCACAGGTGGGGAAGGAACAGATCTTCTTGGTCCCAAACCGTCGCTGGATCGCCCGTATGTTCCTCAGGTCCTGTTTGAACCAGAGCCACTCTCGGGGCATGCCGCTCTCAGTGGCGAAATTGACGCCGCTGAGCACATGGCGAATCTTGAACTGCCGGGCCAACTTCACCATGGAGGCGAGAATGGCGTGGTCAGTCAGCATTTCGATGTCCACGACCGATGCTTGAAAAAACGACCGCTGGAGATCCTTGAACTCCGGCCAATCGATAACATAGGTGTGGAGATCGAATCCCAGAGCATCCACCAAGAGGCGGATGTTCTCCACTGCGAGCTCGGAGTTCCAGCCGTTGTCAAAATGGACCACGAGGGGACGAAGACCCATCCTATGCGCCAGGACAGCAACGTACGAGCTGTCGACTCCACCACTGAGGCCGAGAATGCTGTCGTACTCTCTGATTCTTGCCGTGGCTTCGAATCCGACGTCGAAATCTCGCCGAGCCGTTTCTCCTCTTCCTCCTTCGAAATCTGCAGCGATTCCAGCACCGGCTCGTAGTCGCGTACAGAAGCGGCAAACGCCCTGATCGTCGAAGGTCAGACTCGGAACCGTGGTGTCGAGCACGCACCGGCGGCACATTACATGGGGATCACCGCTCAAGACCGGCTCACCGCTGGTCGCTCCATCCCCTCGCTGGTCGGCACTTCAGTCACACCCTTTCTCATGCGGTGTCCCAAATGCCGCCCTCAGCTCCTGCTGGCTGGGGTAGTTGATGAGCACCGCGCGTCGCCGGCCACGGTAAACGAACAGGCTGCCGGCTGCCGCCGCCGACACCGCAGCCTGATCGACGACCTCGACCATGTCTCTCAGCGAACCGGCCCCGCCGCACGCGATCACCGGGATGTCTACGGCCGCCGTGATGCTTCGCAGCACCTCCAGATCATAGCCCGACATGGTTCCGTCACGATCCACCGAGGTCACGAACAGCTCGCCGGCACCGAGCTCCTGCATGGCTCGGGCACGCTCGGCGGCCTCGTGCGGCCATCCGCCGGCCCATACTGTGGCGGTACAATCGCGGCCCGCCCCACAGCCCACGCCTGACATCGATCCCCACTACCACGCTCTGCGATCCGAAACGTTCAGCGAGCCGACTCACCAGGTCCGGCTGATCGAATACCGCGGCGTTCACCGACACCTTCTCCACCCCGAGGGTGAACAGTTTCTGCGCATCCTCCACCGACCGCACGCCGCCGCCGTAGCAGAACGGCATGAACGCTTCACTGATGATCTTCTCCACGAGATCGAAGTCTGGTGGTTTTCTGAGCCGCGAGGCCCTGATGTCGAACAGGGCGATCTCGTCAACGAATTTGTCGTTAAAAATCTTGACCGCGTTGATCGGATCACCAATGTAACGCGGTTTTTTGAAGCGCTCGGTCTTGACCAGGCCGCTGTCCGCCAGCAGCAGGCACGGAATGACACGAGTTGCCAGCACTCAGCTGCCCCCGTTCTCCCTGCCCTCGTCAAGGAGCCGATCGACCATATCGGTGATCGCTCGGCTCTGGACCTCGGCATTCAGCTCGCGGGCCGCCACATCGGCGTGGGATTTCAAGCGCCTCAGATCGGCAGGAGTGGTGTTTCGTATCGCCGAAGCCATGGAGGCGGGCTCGAAGTCCTCGGCATAAATCCCGCAATCATGCTGCCTGAGGACTCTCTGCATATCCGGTGACGGTCCCACCGCAACCGCCAATCTGGCCTGCACGAACTCGAAGAGCTTGTTCGGCAAGCCGTGCCGAATGTTGAAGGTGGTCGGCGGACAAAAGACGATCCCGATGTCATAGTCGTTGGTCCCGGGAACAAGATCGTCGTATGGCAACGGAGGGAGAATACGCACAGTGCCCCTTCCCTCCGCCATGCCCTGAAGACGCCTGAAGTAGCCGGCATCCGTCGGCATTAGAATCAGGTCGAGGCCGAACGATTCCGGAAGGTGATCCATGATTTTGATCATGCCCTCGATTCGTCGGGCCGACGTCGCATTGCCGTGATGCACGATTCTGACGAGGTCGTCGCGAACCGGTGAGGGTTGAAGCTCACGATAGGGCGGGACGCTGAGCAGGACCGATGCCGGCGCGTTGTAGTGCTCTCGGTAGGCATCGGCCAATCCCCACGACACCGTCACCACCCGATCGCATCTGGGAAGGTACGTCCGGCAGAGATGGTGATTCAGGGGCTGGTAGAAGGTCCTCCAGGTCCAGCTGTTCTCGAAGTGTTTGGGATAGAACTCACGGGCGTCAAAGAGAAGCTTGCCCTGGCCAACGATTCGGGCTGCAAGGGGCAGGAGGTCGAGGTCGTGGCTGACCACGAGGTCGAAGCACTCGTCGGCCAATCGCCGAGCCAGTTGCCGCAGCTGCGCATTCCAAAGCAACGGCTCGTAACGGCGCAGTGACAGCAGGGCGAGCCGCCTCGTTCTCGGATAAGAGGGCCATTCGGGCAAGAGCTGGGAGGAGACACCGGTGGTGCGGCTCGGGGCGGTGCCGAGCGCCGTGACGTCACGATCCGCCGCCAGCGACCGAATCATGCGTCGCGGTCTGGGATCGCTGTTGGGATCCGAACGACACATGACGAGCACCCGTCGGCGACTTTTCAACCACCGGCCTCCATCACACGATCAACCGAATCACTTCGAAGGCCTCTGCGAAATCGACCCCGGCCTGAACCCCGCGAACACGGGCCAATCCGCGGATGAAGTCTTCCCCGCTGTAGGCACGGCCCTGCTGTGATCGGTAACACGACAGGGCAGCGATCTTGCCGTCGAGTTGCTCCTTACTGAGGGCGACAAATGCCGAGTTCTCGAATGTCACCAGGTTCTGGGGCAGCTCATAACCCCAGATCGACGCCCTCTTGAAGGCTCGAAAACCCTCTCGCGCCACGGTCTCATGATCCTGGTGCCGGTCGAACGACGATGGGAGCAGCACGAGATGAGGTGACCAGGACCGCCCCAGCTGCACGAACTTTTCGAGAATTTCTTGTCTCAACCGGGGAAAGTGTCGCACCGGAAAATCCCAGACCTCAACATTGTCCTTGGCCACGCCGAGCATGTGCATACACCGGCGACATTCTCTGACCAACACGTCGCTCGGGAAGCCGTCCGGGACCGACTCCTCGCAGGAGCTCAATGCAATGTATCGAACCTGAGCACCCTCCGCGACGATGCGCTGGATCAGACCGGCGCAGCCAAATTCATCGTCGGTGTGCGCTGCCAGGACCAGGACGCGGTCAAGCCCCTGAAAAAATGTCGTGCTCCCCGTCATTTCAAATCACTTGCCCTTCTTCTTCAGTACTCGCGCCGGACTGCCCGCCACCACCGTGTTGGCCTCCACATCGGAGAGAACCACCGCACCGAGGCCCACCACCGCGCCTCTGCCGATCGTCGCCTGGTTCATGATCGACGCGCTGGGGGCGATCCACGCCCCTCGGCCCACCCTGACACTGCCGCCCAGCATGGTATTGGCGATCACCAATGCGTCGTCTTCGATCACCACGTTGTGGGCGACGTGAACCAGGTTGTCGATCCGGGCGCCCCCGCCAATCACGGTATCGCCGATCGAACCGCGGTCGATACAGACGTTGGAACCGATTTCGACCTCCGCACCAATGCGGACCCTGCCGACGTGGGGGAATCGAACATACCGCCCGGATGGTTGTTTCTCCATGCCAAAACCCGCAAGGCCAATCGTGCAGTTCGCACCGATGACCGTACCGTCGCCGATCTCACACCGGGTCACGACGGTATTGGGTCCCACCGAAACCCTGTCGCCGACCCAAACCCCCGCTCCGAGAACCACGCCGGGTGCAAGACGAACGCCTTCGCCAAGACGAGCCTTGGGGTGAATGGACGGCTCTCCGTGCTCTGGCAGTTCATCGCCGGTCAAATCCGAGAAAAAGGCCATGATGATCTCGATGATCGCGAGCTTGGGATTGGTACATGTCAGATACCAGGTGCCCGGTTTCGGCGTCGGATCGGCGCCATCAGGGCAGATGAGCAGAGATCCGTCGAAGTCTGCGAGCCTCTCCGGCTCGGATTCAAGAACTCTCTGCGACAGCCAGGCCATCTGGCCGGTCGCGGCGGAACGGTCCATCTCCACACCGTGAACCACGATGCCTTCGTCCGGCTCCCCGACCCCGATGACCCTGCTTTCGGCCATGCGATCACCGAGGAATTCCAGAATCGAGGTCAGCTTCGGCATTCACCCCTCCTGACTGCTCTGATCGACTGACATCTTAACCCGCTCATCTCATCGGGGTTCACCCCACTCTCTTCGTTCCGCCAACCCCCACACTGATACACCATGCCCATCCCGCAAGAATCACCGGTCTTCTGGGCTATCCTTGGCGGAGCATGGATAGGCGGTCCGTCCAGATCCTGTCTTACTATTTCTCACCCACGCCATCGGTAGGGGGCGTTCGGGTCGGTGGGCTCTTCAAGTACCTTCCGGATTTCGGCTGGGAACCCACCGTCGTCACGCCTCACAATCCGGATCGATCGGAATCCTGGCGCCGAATCGTCGAAACGAAGGATTCCGACGCGGCGGCTTCCCTGAAACGGCTTCTCGGTCTGCGGCCCGATGCCGCCCTCAAGGACGCCGTCTCCGGGACGAAATCCCCGCTGTCCGAACGGCCCATGCGAGCCCGTTTGGTCGAGTTGGCGAAAGCTCTGACAATCTTCCCGGACTCGAACCGCGGCTGGATCTCCATTGCCCACGAGGCAGCTCTCCGAGCCTTTGGTGATCGGCCTTTCGACGCTATCCTCACCACGTCCCCTCCTCCCTCGGTTCACGTCGCCGGGAGTCGACTCGCCGCGTCCACCCGCATCCCATGGATCGCCGACCTGCGCGATCTCTGGTCCGGGGACCGAAATTCACACGCCCCCGGCTGGCGGCGGTCTGCCGATCGGTGGCTGGAAAGACGGACCCTCCGCAGCGCATCCGCGTTGGCCACCGTGTCGGAGCCCTTTGCCGATGCGCTTCGGCTCCTTCACCCCAACCAACCTGTCCACAGCATTCTCAACGGCTTTGACCCCGAAGAGGTCGGTCTGGTCGACCGCCTGACCAGCGACTTCACCCTCACCAACACCGGCTCTTTCTACCAGGGTCGTCTCGATCCGACGCCGTTGTTCAAGGCGGTTGCACGCCTTATCGGAGCCGGCGGGCTGCCGCGCGATCGGATCCGTCTCCGGTTCTTCGCGCGCCATGAACCGTGGCTCGAAGCTCTGGTCACGCGTTTCCAACTCGATGACGTGGTTGACGTCCTCCCCTGGGTCCCTCGCGAAGACGCCCTTCGGGCCCAGCAGGAATCACAGGTCCTCCTTCAATTTCACTGGGGAGGTCCGTCCGAAGCCGGCATCTACTCCGGGAAGATCTTCGAGTATCTGGCCGCCCGGAGGCCGATTGTGATGATCGGTGGCGGCGCGGGCGTGCTCCATGATCTCATCGAGGAGACCGGGGCGGGAATTCATGTCACCAATCAGGCCTCTCTCGAAGGTGTCATCCTCGACCTCTGGCGTGAATTCGAGGCGAATGGATCGGTGGCCTGGCGGGGACGGGAGGATCTCCTGGATCGGTACAGCCACCGCCGGATGGCGCGGCAATTCGCCGAGCTACTCGACGAGGTCTGCGGTGGTTGAGTCAGTACTCCCCTCTGGGATCGCGAGCTCCCGTGCGATCTCCTCGACCTGCCAATCGGGCGCCCGTAGCAGATCGCGTTCGTAATCGGTCAGGGACCTCCTGCGACCCAACTGGAAGGCAGAACGGGCCCGTTCAAAGGACTGGCCGGCGCCTGCCCGATCACCGGAGTCGAGGTTCAATCTCGCCAGGAAGAGTCGCCCGCGGACAAAGTTGGGCTCCTCGGCAACGGCTCGCTCAGCCAGGCGCCTCGCCTCGTCGGCGTGCCCCAACGACCGCTCAAACTGAGCCCATCGCAGCCAAGCCCAAGGCACGTGCGGTTCGAGGGAGGTGGAGCGCCGGTAACCCTCACGGGCACCCTCGATGGCGTCAGGCCACGGCCCGAGGTCGGCCACCACCCGACTGTGAACCTGGGCGCCCTCCATCCAGACCCGGGAGCTGCCCGGGTGGGTGGACGCAGCCCGCCGACTCCAAGCGAGGGCTTCGGCCGCCGTCTCCCAGGACCAATTCTCCCGCTCGAGCACATCGCCTATCCACCATCGAACGGGCTCTGCAAACCACGGTTCCGCCCGTACCGCCCGTTCAACCAGCTCGGTTGTGGACGGAGAGCTCCACCACAGCCTCCTGGCGTAGGCCGGTTGGGCGAGGGTCCATAGCACCAGAAAACCACCCGCCAACCCGGCCACGATCCTCCACCCGACGCCTCCCATCCGTCGAATCGACCCTTCGGCCGTCGGCTTTCCTGTTGGGTACACCGCCCCCACAAGCACCGCCCACCACCACAGCACCACGTCCACCATGAGATAGTCGTGAAACAACGCCAGAACGCCGATTCCCGCGAGCACCGCTCGGGATCCGCCACATGGCGAAGAGTTCTCAGGCCGGTCTCGACGCCACCACATCGCTCCACCGATCATCGCCAACCCGAGGCCCATGAAGCCGGTGCGCACGAGCAGGCCATAGGGGGTCGACTCCGCACTGCCGATGATGCGGCCCCAACGCGCGATCGACCCCTCGTGGGCGATCCGGGCCACCCCCGTGGCGTCTTCCAACCAGCCCGGCCCCACACCCAGCAACGGATGATCCCTCACCAATGGCCACAGGGCCCGCCAAATCTCGAGCCGGTGCCAGGCCAGGGAGTCCGGGCTCTGCACGAATCGCCAAAGCACGAACCCCACGGCCGCGGCCGAAGCAGCCGCCACCCCGATCATTCGCACCTTCCCTCGGGGCAACATCAGACCGATCACCACCACCAGGGCCATGAAACCCGCCCGCGACCCGCTCAGGACCACCCCAGCAGCGACCACGATCATCGCCGCCCCCAGGGCTAGACGCCGGCGGCTGGACGCCAGCAGGCACCAGGCCGCTGGAATGGCAGGGACCAACATGGCGGCAGCCACGTTCGGATTGAGGTAGAGCCCACCCATCCTCAGCCGGCCGGCACCAACGCACTCGGCCACGATGGCCAGGGCCGGCACCACGGCGGCAATCGCCACCAAGGTGCCCAGAAGGGGCCCCCTCGCCCGGTCCACCCGGCTCACCGCGGACCACACCAGCCAGGCCACCAGCCAACCCCCCACCATCTCCTTGGCAGCCAGCGGATAACCCACCGCGGCGGCCGCCGAAATCCCGGCCCACGCCACCGCGGCCAACATCACAATCTCTCCGGAGCGAGGGCGTTCGATGACCGTCATCGGCAAGGCAACGGCCACCAGCGCCATGAATACGCTCACCGCCAGCCGCTCCGCAGGCGAGAATGCACCACCGGCTGCCACCACCACGGCGGCCGTCGTTGCGGCCAGAACACCTGGAAAATCACCGAGCCTCACTGCGACTCCCGACCTCGAGCCGCTGCTCGAGATCCTCCCACATTTCGGCCCGCGGCTTGGCGGCCGGCTGCAGCCGAGCGGCTCTGAGGATCTCGGAGGCCCCCGCCGGGACCCTGCCAAGGGCCAGCTCCAGCTCACCACCCGCCGCAGCCAAACCCGCGGACGATGGTCGCAGCCGACGCCCTGAAGCAACAAGTTCCAGCGCACCCGTCAACTCCCCGGGGTCGCCCGTCTCGAGGGCGGCCGCCGCAGCCAGCGGCACGGGATCCACTCTCCAGGGCGCGATCCGGTGGGCCATGACTGCGTCCTCGTACCGCTGTCGGGCCGACGGGGAGACCTTCGCCGCCCGTTCCAGGGTCGCGCTGGTGGCGTGAAGGAGCGTGCCGGCCACCGCCAGAGCGCTCAGTCCCACCATGACCACCCGCCCCCGGGAGGGCACGATCTCCTGTTCTTCGCTGCGGACTTCGGCCAGCCCCCAGCCGAGCAGCACCGCCCAGGGAACCGCCACGCCACTGGTGTACAAAGAAAAGTCCACCAGGTTGTGAAGGACGACCACGGCCAGGCTCACCGCCAGCTCCGGCCGGTGTGGCCACAGACGAATCATCAGTTGGACAAGCCACCACCCGCACACTAAGAACAGCAACAAGCCGAAAACCCCCAGCTCGGCGGCCCACTCCAGGGGCAGGCTGTGGGCGTGGGCCGGTCGATTGCCGACCTCGAAGGGCACCACCTGTGTCGCCTGGCCGAAGCTGCCCATTCCGACCCCGGTCACCGGCGATCCGGACAAGGCCCAGACAGCGGTGTGCCAGTTGTCGAGCCGCAGGCGCACCGGATCCAGATCACCCACGTCCGGCCGCCAGATGACAGCAACAACCAGCACGGCAACCAGGAGCACGACACCGGCTGCGACAACCCCGCTCCGCTTTTTCATCAACAGGGCCGCCAACGCCAAAACTGCGAGGCCAATACCGATCGGCGATCGGGTCATCAAGAGACCGGCAACGCACAGGCCGGCGCCGGCCACCCACACGATCGACCGACGCGAAGGGCGGATCGCCGCCAACAGGATCGGCAGGGCGGCAGCAAAAAGAACGGCCAGGTGACCGGGCAGCAAGAGCGAGGCGAAGGCCCGCCCGCTCTCCAGTCGCTCCAATGCGTTGACCTGCAGCTCAGCCGGCAGAACGCCGATGGCGTCTGCCGCCTGCTCGAACCCCGCCGTCACCTGCCAGAAAGCCCAGCCGGCCAGCGCGGCTACGCCCAGGGCCAGCAATCGAGGAAAATCCTCCGGTGCTTTTGCCCTCGAGCCGATCCACACCAAGGCGCTCACAGCCGAGAACAGCGCCAACTCTGTCACCGCTGTCGACCGGTCCCAGCCACCCATTGCACTGAGCGATACCGCCGCCAAGAGGAGGCCGGAGGCCACGAGCCCGGCTTCCATCCGGCCGCAGGACGTGCGCCGGTGGGCCCACGGCACCAGCAGCAGCACCGCCAGCGCCAACACAACCGGGGTCGCGGCCACCGTCTCCGATGGCCGCCAAGCGGTCCAGAGGGCCAGCGCGAGTAGGGCGATCTGCGGAAGCACGTTGGGAGGGTATCAAAAAAGGGGGACGCCGCAGCGTCCCCCTTCGACCAACAGAATATGCGGTTATTCTCTCTGGATGCCTTCCGGCCACTGAATGAACATGCCGTCAAGGTGGCAGATGTCGCAGTCGAAGTTCCCGGTCTCGGTGCCGATCACGCACTGTTGACGGGTCTTGTCCTTGGCGTAGGACTCGATGGTGTAGTGATCGCCCTCAGCATCGGTGTAGGCATAATAGACGGTGTTCCAGCCGTCCTTGGAGGGGAGACGCCGCAGATAAATCGGCGTCAGGTAGGGCTCGAACAGCGCAAGGTTGGCCAGGCCCCTGGGGTAGAAGTTCATGTCGGTCGCGTAGGTGCCGATGGCGGTTCCGACGGTCCGCATGTCGGCCATGGTCCGCTTCTGGCGACCACGGTGGATGGCGTTCAGCAGGTTCGGAATCGCGATCGCCGCGATAATCCCGATGATCGCCACAACAATCAACAATTCAATCAGAGTAAAACCACGATCTTTCCTCATTCTTCAAGTCCTCCTTTCGAACTCGTACCAACAGTGAGCAAGGTCCGTGCCAGGTTTTGCACATCGATTGAACATGGCTTTGTGACGCTCAGCGTCACTTCACTCAGCGGAGGGTGACATGACGCGTCACTGCCACTCCCAGCGGTGATTCGGCGCCCAAACTCCCGGCCAATCCACCGGCGAGGTCACCCGAATTCGAGCGGCATCGCACCAATAGTCGTAAGCAAGGCCGCCAGTTTGGTGAACTGCAACGTCGAGCTGGTAGGACCCCGGCGAGAGATCGAGGCGGTCGTACCCGCATCTCACCTCGCCGTCCTCCTCCAAAGTACTCGGTTCCAACCCGTCCAGGTGGGTGTTGTGGCCGGCCACGTGGGTTCCGTCCACTTTCCGCCAGGCAATGCCGAAAACGGCGTCATGCACCGGCCGCACCACCCGGTATCGGATGTGCACCGAGCACGGAGCCCCGGTGGGAACAAGTCGCTGCTCGCTCCCGCCGGCCGAAACCGTCACGTCCACGATCTCCACGTCGCCGGTACCCCATCGCCGACCCTCCTCCACCACCCGAACCGTGCTCTCGGAGTCCGCCTGGGGGGCTTCGGCTCCGGCGACGTCGCTCCGATACCGAGCAACCACAGAATCCGGCGGGCCCACCGTCACGCTGCGGCCACCCTCCAGGTACAACGCGCGATCGGCAAAGTGGGTGACCAGGTCGAGGTCGTGGGACACCAGCACCATGGTGACCCCCCGCTGCCGCATCCGTGCCAGGCGGTCCAGACCGCGGCGGGTGAAGGCCTCGTCGCCCACCGCCAGCACCTCGTCGATCAACATGATGTCCGGTTCAACCGCCACCGCGACAGCGAAGCCGAGTCGCACGTGCATACCCGATGAGTAGGTCTTGACCGGTTGGTCGATGAACGGCCCGAGACCCGCGTACTCCACGATCTCGGCCATTCGCCGATTCACCTCCTGCCGCGACAGACCCAAGAGCATCCCGTTGATCATCACGTTTTCCCGGCCCGTGATCTCGGGGTGGAAGCCGGCGCCAAGCTCGATCAGGGCGGTGATCCGTCCCTCCACTTCCACCCGGCCGGACGTGGGTCGCAGGATGCCGCTCGCCAGTTTCAGCAGGGTGGACTTGCCGGAACCGTTGGGTCCAACAACGGCCAGGGCCTCGCCGGGTTCCACCGCAAGGTCTATCCCATCGAGGGCAACGAATTCGGCAGGTTGAGCGAGCTGACGCGACAGCCGCCGGTGGAACAGGGCCCCCTTGACCGAATCACGCCGCACCCTCGGCCCGCGCCAGCGGAAGACCTTGCGAACCTGGTCGAAGCGAATCGAGCCCTTCACACCGACTCCACCAGGGTGTCGCGGTGTCGCCCGAAGATCCACACCCCGAGACACCAAACCGCGATTCCAAACCCGTACGCCAGGGCCCAATCTGAGGCCGGGCTGACCCTGCCGCTGAACACGGTGTCTCGGTAGACGTCCACCAACGGCACGAGTGGATTCAGGACCAACACCTTGCCCAACCAGTCAGGCACCTGGAGGCCTTCCAGCGAGTAGATGATGGGCGATCCGAAAAACAGCAGGTTGAGGATGTGTCCGAGAAGATCCCTGAGGTCTCGATATCTCACCGACAACGCCCCCACGGCCCACGCCACCCCGCCGGACAGCAGTAGCCACGGCAGCAACGCCGCCGGCAGCAGCCACGCCGTCCACGGGAAAGGATGCCAACCCATCAGGGCGCTCACCGTCAGCGCTGCGAACAAAACCGGCAGAGCCAGCAGGTGATGGATGAAGTGGGAGATCACCGTGACGGCAGGGAAGATCTCTGGCGGGCACATGACCTTGGCCAGCAGCGGGGCGTTGTCCACCATGGTCACCGAGGCGTCCAGGGTGGAACCGGAGAAGAAGAGCCAGGGCAGCAGTCCGCTGAACAGAAACAACGGATAGGGATCGCCACCCGGGAATCGCGGCTGGAAAATATAGGTGAAGACCACGGCGTAAACGGCGAGCAGCAGCAGCGGGTTGAGCAGTGACCAGAAAAACCCGAGCGCAGAGGCACGGTAGCGGGCGTTGAGATCCCTGCGAACCAGAACCCACACCAGGGCACGCTGTCGCCACAGCAGGCGGAGCATCGTCAATTCTTGTCGGTCAGCAGGTTCTGAACCTCGCGTATGATCCGCGCTCGCTCCGTCTTGAGGTATCTCTGATAGCTCAGAACCTGCCCCTCTTTGACGATGAACATCTTCGGATAGTGCTTCACGTCGCCGTAGTCATCAAAGATGATCGGCCCGGTGACCCCCATGAAGTCAGTGACCCCGAACTGCATCGAGCGCCGGATCTCCTGCGTCTGTGGCGGATTCGCGATCTTCATCACCTCGATGGCGAACTTCATGGCGTCGTAGCCGTGGGCCGCAAACACGTCTGGGGCCCGTTGATAAGTATCCATGTAGTGGTTGACGAAGCTCAGCACCGGCTCCTTCTCCGAGGTCCGATCGAAGGGTGGCAACGGAAACAGGATCCCCTCGGCCAGTGGACCCGCCTCGCGGATGATCCGGCTCGAGTAGAAGGCGGACGTGGTCGCAACCCGACCTTTGAACCCCGCCTCGTCCAAGTGCACGAGCACGCCCAGCGTCTCCGGTGCATAGCCGACAATGTAAACCGCCCCCACAGCGGTCGCTCGCAGTGCCGCAGCCGATTGTTCGCGCCAGTCCGAATCGCCGAGAGCGACCCTCGCCACCACCTCGCCCCCCAGGGCTTCCTCGAACTGCTTGCGAAACTCGGGCTCGATACCCCCCACGTACTCGCCGTTGCCGGCGTACAGGATCACCCTGGTCTGGACCAGCCGATCGAATAGAAATTTGGCCGCGGTGTGGCCTTCAAGCTCGTCCGAAGGGTAGATCCGGAAAAACAGACGCGACTGTTGGGCGAGGCCGGGGTCGAGGCCGAGGGCGAAAGGCAGACGACGTCGAGCTCCTCCAGTTGCGGAATGATGGCCTGGGCCTCGGCGCTGGTGGCGCCACCCACGACCAACCGGATGCCCCGCTCCCCGGCCATCCGCTCCAGTTCCGACAGCGCCAGTTGTGGGCTCGACTGGGTGTCGGCCCACACCACATCGAATCCGGCCGGCAGCGTGCCCTTGTCCCGGGATTCGGACAGGGCCAGTCGGATTCCACTCTCAATGGATTCGCCGTAGGTCCCGGCTTCGCCCGTGGAGGGCAGCAGGACTCCTACCACCGGTTTGGAACCGCAGCCCAAAAGGAGCCCCGCCAGCAGGAGGGACACCCCAATCGTCAGGCCGTTTCGCCACACCATGGTCTCACCTCCCGAAGCCCTGAAGCACTCCCGATTCTTGGTTCCGAACAGCCGGGCTGAATTCGACCCAGAGTAGCATAATCAGCACTGCAAAACGGCCCTCGTGGTGGCCTTCTCTCGGCCACTGATTTCACCCTCTCGTTGAACAACTATTCGCCCGCTTCATCTTCGAGAAGGGCCGCGTAAATAACCCGGCGCCTCACCCCCAGCCGCCCGGCAGCCTCGTGGAGAGCCTCACGACGGCCGAGACCTTCGGCGGCGGCTGCATCGTACGCTGCCCTGGCCTCGGCCGGGCTCGGCGTCGGTGTCGGCCCCCGTTGACTCTCTGGCGCGATCACCACCACGTATTCGCCGCGGGGGTGATCCACTTCGGCGCAGCCTTCGAGATCGCCCAGTGTCGCCGCCATCGCCCGCTCGTGCCGCTTGCTGATCTCGGCGAGCAGCGTCGCCTCTCGATCGGCGCCTAGGACCGCAGCAAGATCCGCCAGTTCAGCCCCCAGCCGATGAGGCGACAGCAGCACGACCAGGGTGGCCTGCACCTGGGAGAGCTCGCCGACCCGCCGCCGCCGCGGGCCCGACCGGGGTGGAAGAAATCCCGCCAGTAGAGCGGGCAGAGCGGGCTGTCCGGCCGCCGCCAGCGCGGCGGTGAAGGCCGAGGGACCAGGTACACTTCGCACCTCGTTTCCTGCCCGTCGCGCCGCCCGCACCAGCAAAAACCCCGGGTCGGAGAGAGCGGGTGTCCCGGCATCCGAGATCAGGGCCACGGTTCGCCCCGCAGCCAGTTCCCTCAAAACCCCCTCCACCCGTCCTTCTTCGTTGTGCTCGTGCAGACTCCTCAGTCGACCCGCCGCCGAAACTCCGAAGCTCGACAGCAACTTGCGGGCCCTGCGGGTGTCTTCGGCCAGGATCAGATCCACCGCGGTCAGGACCTCAAGGGCTCGGGGTCCGAGGTCCTTGAGCGACCCAATCGGGGTGGCGACGATCCACAGCACGCCTGTCTCGGGTTGCTCCACCATGACGCTGCTATCATACCAGCGTGCAGCCCCGTCTCCTCGTCGTGATCCTACTGATTTTGAGTCACTTGTCTGCTCGAGGGGAGACCATCGAGGAGGTGGTGGCGGCGGTCGGGAATACCCCGTTACTGCGCAGCGACCTGCAGCTCGCCGAGCTGGTGCGCCTGGTCGAGCCGGAAGCAGGAGAGACTCGGACAGAATATTTCTCCCGCCTGCTCGACGCCCGTATCAATCTCGAGCTCCAATTCCAGGACCTCGAGGAGTCGGGCACGTTGTACCGACTCGACCTGGACGTGGAATCGACGCGCACCGCGATTGTCGAGCGCGCCGGAGGGGAGGAGGTCCTCGAACCCCTTCTCCGAGAACAGGGGCTCACCTTCGACGACGTGGACCAGCTCAGTCTGCGGTCTGCATCGGCAAGGGCCTACATCGAGCAACGGCTACGACCGCGACTGAGGGTCACGGGCGAGGAGGTCCAGGCGGCCTATTACGACCTCGTGGTGAGAGAAGCGGAGGCTGCCGGTCAATCGCCACCGGCCATCGAGTCACTGCTGGATCAGATCCGCCACCTGCTCATGGAGCGCAAGCTCAACGACGAGATCCAGACGTGGCTCGAGGGAGCGGCCGAACAACACGAAGTCACTCGCTTCTACCGTCCCGAGCCCGCAACCGCCATTGTGCAGTAGGCGGTTGGCAGTTGGCAGTTTAGGTTGTCGCAGCCGCTGGCTGCTCCAACCCGACTCCCCGCCACCAGCAGACAGCCGTTGCCAGCCGACTCTCAACCGTCCCTTCATGGTCCTTCATGGCAGCACCGTAAAGGCGTATATAGGTATCGGCCGCAGCGAGCACATCCGTGATGTAGCCCCTGGTGGCGGTGAACGTGACGTTGGCCACGTACCATTCCGGTGAACAGGGCGAGCCGCACTGGTCGAGCCAGAGTTTCGCCTGAACCTCGCCAGCGTTGTAGGCCGCCACCACCGGCGCCAGCTGTCCGCCAAAGACGTCATAGAGCCGAGAAATCTCTGCCGCCCCCAGCTCGAGGCTGACCGCGGGGTCAAACAGCTCGTCGAGGCTGGGTACTGGGCGCCCCAAACCCTGGGCGGTCGCCCCGGCCGTGGCGGGCATCAACTGCATCAACCCACGAGCGCCCACCCGGGACACGACGGCTGGATCCCACCGGCTCTCCTCCCTGGCGACTCCGGCGAGCACCGCCCACGGTACGGAGCCCTCAACCGCACTTTCCCACACCAGCGCTGGGTACGGCAGCGGATGGAGAGCCCGTTGAAGGGCTTGGGGATAACCCCGGCTCGGAATATCCGATCCGGCCATTCGCCAGGCGGCGTCGGCGGTACGAATCGCCAACCAGGGGGATTTGAGTCGGTCGAATTGCCGGGCCGACCACAGGGCCTGGTCGGCTCCTGAGAGGGGCATCCCACGGGGGTCCCAGCGGACGGCCTCGCCAGAAAGACCGACCTTCCAGAGCTCGGCGGCCAACCCCGAAGGGAAGGCCGGTGACTCGCCCTCGCCGTTCAAACCCACTTCCTTGACGACCTCGGTTCGGAGGTCTTTCAGAACCTCGGTGTCGATCTCGAGCGCCGTCCACCTCGCCAGTGCCCTCCGACGGGAACGCCGGTCCGCGCCGGCACGTCCAGTCGAGCACCGCATCCTCCACGCTGCAAGCTCTTCCTCGGGGATTCTCAGCATCACCTCGCGCGCCCGGTCCGCCCAGAACGGGTCGAGTTCCGTCGCATACCGCTCGAGGAGCTGTACTGCGCCGGCGGAGTCTCCCTTCCCTACGGCCAGCCCGGCGGCCAACACCGAGGCCGGCCCACGCCAGGGCCGCCTGCCCACCGCTGCCAAGATCGCACCGGCGACATCTCCATTCCCCCGTCGGAACTGGTAGAGACCGACCATGAAGTTGCCACGTTCCCGGGCGGTCCGGCCGCGGATTTTCGCAATCCCGGCCTGCGCCTTGTCCGGCTGGTCCAGCCGAAGCCTGAGCCGAGCCAGAAAAAGTCGCCGGTCGTCGGTGGTTCGGGTGACGACCGCCTGCCGGGCCAACTCCACGGCCGCGGTCAAATCTCCAGCGAGTTCGTAGGTGCGGGCAAGGTGAACCTGGAGATCGGCGCGACCCTCAGAGCCGCGCCTCTTCGCCAACGCTTTGTCATACCAGGCGCCAGCCTCGGCCCACCTGCCTCGCCGGAATGCGCAGCGCCCGGAGATGAACGCCACCTCCCAGGCCGGCACCTGAGGGCTGTGGCTCCCGGCAAGCTTCCCGAGGAGCGCCTCGGCTTCGCCATACAGGGCGTGCCGATACAGAGTCTTGGCCACCAACCATTGTTCCCTCTGTCCGAGCTCGGGCTCGCCCTGCAGCAGGCGCGCCGCCTCAAGAGCCGTCAGGTCGGAGGTGGAGGAGGCCAGCAGGCGCTCCAAACGGCGTCGACGATTCAGAGGGTCCTGATCGGCGAGGGCCAACTCCAGCCCCCTCCTCAGGAAGCTGGGCAGGGATTTGGCCGCGCGGGCGACCGCGGCGAGGCGCCGCTCATCCACTCCCGTCGTCACCGCCGCGCGGGCGACATCAACGGCGGCAGCTCGAACCTGCCTCGAGGGAGCTTTGCGCAGCAATGCCTCCACCAGGTCCACCGCCCCATCCGGATCGTTCTGCAACAGAAGCTGCGCCAGCTCGACCGACGCCAGATCCCCAAGAGCCCCGTCCGGCGCAGCGTTTTCGAGGTACCTCCGTTCGGCCTCTCGATCGCCCACCATGCGAGCCGCGTGGGCCGCGAGGTACGCTTCCTCCGGCTGGAGCGGTAGCTGGTCTGTCCGGCGATTGGCCACCTGGAGCAGCCGTTGCCACTGCCCGGCCCGGGCCAGCTCATCGATGCCGCCCGACACGGGAACCGCAGCGCTGAATACGGCCGCCACAAGGCAAAAAAGGACGCTTGGTCTCATCCTCCTAGTTGTACCACCCTTCGGCCGGCCTTGCTCACCATGCCAATTCGTGGATAATGCTGACCCGCAGTGGGACGACCCACCACGACAGCGGATCGCAGCCGGGAGTTTTCCACATGACTGAACAACACGCGAAGGTGCTCATCATCGGATCGGGACCCGCCGGCCTGACCGCCGCCCTCTACACAGCAAGGGCCGACCTCGAACCGTTGGTCATCGAGGGTTTCCAGCCGGGGGGCCAGTTGACCATTACGACCGAGGTGGAAAATTATCCGGGTTTTCCCGAGGGAATCATGGGACCCGAGCTGATGCAGCGAACCAAAACCCAGGTGGAGCGATTTGGCGCCCGGATGCTCTTTGACGAGGTGACCGAGGTGCGGCTCGAGTCGAGGCCGTTCGGGGTCGAGACCCGGAGCAACGGGCGGTGGACCTGTGACGCGTTGATCATCGCGTCCGGTGCCTCGGCCAAGCTGCTGGGCCTCCCCTCCGAGTCGAAGCTCATGGGCTTTGGGGTCTCTGCCTGCGCCACCTGTGATGGCTTTTTTTTCCGCGACAAGGACGTTGTGGTGGTGGGCGGCGGCGACACGGCCATGGAGGAGGCGGTGTTCCTCACCAAGTTCGCCTCAAAGGTCACCGTGGTCCACCGGCGCAGCGAGCTGCGAGCTTCCAAGATCATGCAACAGCGGGCCTTCGACAACCCGAAGGTCGATTTCGCCTGGAACTCCACCGTCACCGAGGTGATCGGCAGCCGAGAGGGCGGCGTCAGCGCTGTGCGACTCGAGGACACCGTGACCGGTGAGGAACGGGAAGTCGCGACCCAGGGCGTCTTCATGGCCATCGGTCACAAACCCAACACCGACATCTTTCAGGGCAAGCTGGAGATGGACGACGTGGGCTACATCAAGACCGTTCCGGGTTCTGCGCGGACCTCCATCGAGGGAGTGTGGGCCTGCGGTGACGTCCAGGATTCAGTCTACCGTCAGGCGATCACAGCCGCCGGCACCGGCTGCATGGCGGCCATCGAGGCAGAGCGCTGGCTCGCCGAGCAGGGGATGGAGTGAGTCTTCGCGGCTTCCAGGTCGGAATACTGGCCTGCCGCGGCAAGTTTCAACGAGCGTTATCGGGAGGTCACGATGGTTTCTATTTCACAACGAGCAATTGACAAGGTGCGAGAATTCGCGAGCGAGTCACCGGAGGCCCAGGGCAAGGAACTGAGGCTGTTCATCCAAGGTGTCGGCTGCGGCGGTTTCTCCTACGGCTTCACCTTCGACGAGCGCCGCGACGGCGATACGGTGATCGAGGACGGCGATTTCACCCTTCTCGTTGACTCGCACAGCGCCCCCCACCTCGACGGGGCCAAGGTCGATTTCGTCGACGACCAACGGGGCGCCGGATTCACCGTGGACAACCCCAATCAGCCCGATCAAGAGGCCATGGGCGGCTGTGGCTCTGGCGGCTGCGGCTGCGGCTGATCGCCGATGCACCAGGCCGATCCAGCCCAACTGCTCGAGGTCATCAAACTCGGGCATCCTGCGCTGCGCACCTTCGCAGAGCCGGTACCCGAAGATTGGTTCGACAGCGGTCGGCTCCACCAGATGGGGCTGGACCTGATCCACACCATGATCGAGGAGCAGGGGGTGGGTCTCGCGGCACCCCAGGTGGCGGCCCCTTTGCGGCTCTTCGCCTACTGGGTGCCCGCCACTGACGATTCGGACGAAGTCAGTCCCACCGTCGTGGTCAACCCCGAGATCCGACCCATTGGTGATGAGTGTGTTGACGGTTGGGAAGGCTGCCTGTCGATTCCGGGCCTGCGCGGCGTCGTACCTCGATTCCAGCGCATCAAGGTCAAGGCGAGGTCGGTGAGCGGTGAATCCGTATCAATGACCGCCGACGGCTTTCACGCACGGGTGATCCAGCACGAACACGACCACCTCGACGGCGTCGTCTTCCTTGACCGGATGACCTCCACCCTCTCGCTCGCATTCGAGGACGAGTGGGAGCGCTACGTGCTTGCAGGGGAAGACGACGGCTGACACAATCGGACCGGTGAGTACCACCGCTCGATCACCCACTCCCTGGATGGCTCTGGCCGCAGTGGCGGCCCTCGGCATTGTCGCCGGCTGCTACCCGATCGCCAATACCAGTATTGGCTGGCACCTGGCGTCGGGCCACTGGATCCTCGACCACCGGACAGTTCCCGACACCGACCCCTGGTCCTTCTCCTCAGGAGAGGCAGAGTGGATCGATCACGAGTGGCTGTTCCAGATCGTGGTTGCCGTCATCGAAATAGTGGGTGGACCGCCAGGACTGACCATCCTCCGGGTGCTGCTGGTTACGGGAATGGCGTTGTTGCTGTTCTTTTTCGGTTGGCGATCCGGGCTCTCGCCCCCGGCCGCACTGGTGCTGACCGCCCTCTGCCTCTACGGCGCCCGGATTCGCTTCTTCCTCCGGCCCGAGCTGATCACCTTGTTGATCGCGCCGGTGGTGGTCTGGCTCTTTTTGAATCGTGGCGACCGACCGTGGAATCTCCGGGTTTTGTGGATCGGCATTCTGATGGCGGCCGGGGCCAACTTCCACGGTGGGATCCTGGTAGTGCCACCCCTGCTCGCCGGGATTCTGGGTGCACAGGTCATCCAGTGGCTCCTGCTTCGGACCGGTCCATCGCCGCTTCCATCGGGACTCGCCGGTCTGGCTGTGGCTGTGGTGGCACCGGTTCTCAACCCCTATGGCTGGCGGCTCTACACCGTACCTCTTGCCATCGCCCACCTGGTGGGGCTCGACCACATCCCCAATCCCGAGTGGATCTCACCGTCACCGGCCGACGTGCCTCCACTCTGGGTGGCCATGGCCGCCGGGCTCATGTTGTTGGGGCTGGCAGAACGACGCGCGGCGCGCTGGGCCCTGCTGCTCATGGTCACCGCCCTGGCCCTGCGTTACGTCCGCAACGTGGGACTCTTTTTCATGCTCTACCCCATTGCCGTCGCACCTGCGGCAGCGACCTTGCCCCTACTGGCACCGGGCGGCGCCTTCGATCGGCGCCCCTTTGGCAAGGCAATGGCTCTGGCGGTGTCGGCAACGGTGGTGCTTTCCATGACTCTGATGCCCGGTCATCGGCCCGGTCTAGGGTTCAACGATCGCTACTACCCAACGGC
The DNA here is from genome assembly GCA_963801995.1 of uncultured Holophagae bacterium. Classification (GTDB taxonomy): domain Bacteria; phylum Acidobacteriota; class Thermoanaerobaculia; order Thermoanaerobaculales; family Sulfomarinibacteraceae; genus FEB-10. Next base: position 118,047 of record CAWDGW010000005.1, read on the forward strand.
CGCCTGGGACTTCATGCATCGGGAGGGGCTGGCCACCCGGCCGGCCTACAACGACGTTCGTTTTGGCGGCTTCCTCATCCGCAGTCACTATCCCGAGCGCAGGACCTTCCTGGACGACCGCAACGAGATCCACGAACCTCTGCTCGCCGAGATCCACTCCATCCTGGGCAGCAGCGACCCCAGGGCCTGGCAGGCCATGCTCGACCGCTGGGACATCAACCTCGCCCTGGTGCGTTACAACCCACCGTTCACCGTGGTCACGCCCGATGGTTCTCCGGCAGGGCAGCGCGGGTTTTCGGCCCTGTGGTTTCCCCAGTCCCGTTGGGCTCTCGTCTACTGGGACGATATCGCCATGGTGCTGCTGGAGCGCGAAACGGCAGATCCGAGTCTGTTGAACCGCCACGAGTACCGGGTGATCAGACCCGACGACGCCGAGGAGCTCGAGCGCCGCATGGCCGCCGACCCGGATCTCCGCCAGGCGGCCGCCGAGGAGCTCGGCCGCAAGCTCTCCCAGCAGCCCGATTGTGAGCGAGCCCTCGGGCTTTCCCAAATGGTTTTGGGCCTCGGGCCTTGACCCTCCCCGATCGCTGTTCGAACATGAGGCGGTGAAGAGGTCAAAGTGCGCAGGACGTTGAAGCGTCTTCTCCTCCGCCTGGGGGTCTATGGCTGGTTGTGGGAGTTTCGGGGACGGCTCCGTGGGCTCTCGCCCCGAACCAGTTTCAAAAACCGTCGCTTCATGTCGCGTCACGCTCCCCCTGATCCGATTCCACCGCCGAGGCTGATCTACGAGGTGGTCAACCACTACGACATCGAGGCCTTCCTCGTCGGCGGGCAGGAACGCGCCGAGACCATCCACAACGCCCTGCGGAGCTCCGGCTTCGAGCCGGAGAGCTGCCGGCGCGCCCTCGATTTCGGCTGTGGCTGCGGGCGGGTGATCCGCCACCTGAAGGACCGGATAGCGGCCGACTGGTATGGTTCCGACCTCAACCCACGTCTCGCCAACTGGTGCCGGGACAACCTTCGCTTCGCCACCTTTTCAACCAACGGACTCGAGCCGCCGCTGGCCTTCGACGACGGTCGCTTCGATCTGGTCTATGCGATTTCGGTCCTGACTCACCTCGACGAACGACTGCAGGATCTTTGGCTGGCCGAGCTGCGGCGGATTCTCGCTCCGGGGGGAGCCCTGCTCGTGACCACCCACGGCGACCCATGGCTCGACGGCTTGGATCCAGAGGAGGCGCGCGCCTACACCGCCGGTTCAATCGTCGTCCGCAGCTCCCAGGCGCCGGGATCCAATCTGTGCGAAACCTACCACCCGCCCGCCTACTTCCGGCGCATCACCGAGCCGCTGTTCGCCCAGGTTCACCACCTCCCTCAGGGCAATTCCACGCACCGCGCCCAGGACATCTGGGTGCTCAGAAAGGGTTGAAAGGTTCAAGGTTTAAAGGTTTAAAGGTTGGAGGGAAAAGGGATGGAACGAGAGATCTTCGACCTTCACCAGAACCACCTTTAAACCTTTAATTTTTAAACCTTTAAACCAATTCAGTCCCACCGGATCTTCTTGTGGGCCACCATGGTGCAGGTCTCGGGGTCGATCCCGTAGGGGTTGTTCAGGGAGTCCAGCGGCACAGCCGCGATCATGCCCGCATCCACAACCTCCTGCCACGACTCGGGACAGCGACCGGAGCGCTCGAAGAAGGACTTCAGCAGCGGATCCAGGCTGCGCCGGTGGAGGGTGGCGTAGGAGTCGTAGAGGTGGCTGGTGGCGAGGTTTCTCTCCGCCTTGTTCTCCGAGCCGTCCACGACCTCGATCCAATAGGCGATGGAGTCCTCCACGGTCCAACCGTGAATGTTGTCGCGCCAACGGGCATAGATCCGTTTGATGGTATTGGGAACGTCGGGGCGGCTTGCGGCGATCCCCATCCAGCGCACCGCCAGCTCCTTGTCCTGCATCACCAGATTGGCGTCCCAGGCCGCGATTTCCGCGATCTCCCAGTCCTCGGGCATGGCGGCAATGCCCTTGTCATACAGTCCCACGATGGCCGCCTTGTGGGCCGCCCGATCGCCGTACTTCTGCAGGGACATGATCATGGCCCCGATCCGGTAGGGATCCTTGTACCGCGGATCGAGGTCGGTGATCAGGTTGAAGACCGTGTCCAGGTAGAGGAATTTCTCCCGGAATTCGAACTGAGAATAGTATTGAATCGCCCACATGTAGAGCAGGTCGGCCACGAGGCCATCGTTGCCGAGGCTGGCCAGCCTGAGCATTCGTTCTGACGGCATGTAGAGGACGCGTTTGCCGAGGGGGTCGGCCGCCGGAGCTGAACGCAGGGTCACCTCGCAGAACACAGCGGTCGCGAGCAGGGCCGCGATCACCGTCGCGATCACCAGTCCCCGCTTCACAACAAGTCCTTGCGGGAAAAGCGCACGCACGCCAGCACCAATACCAGTGCCGTGTAACTGACTCCGTATACAACGGTCACCGCCACCACCGACGGCGAAATGGCCAACTCGTGGACCACCTCGGTTTTGAAGTTGAAGCGCTCCAGATTCGGCAGCAGGTAATACACAGTGGCGATCACCGGGCGGGTGAACCCAACCGTAACGTGCCGTGTGAGCTCCCAAATGTCCTCGGACACGTGTCCGATGATGTAGACCGCCAGGGTGAAGACCGTGCCCAGCATGGGTCGGGTCAGCACCGAGAAAAGCGTGGCGAAGGCTGTCACGAGAGCCATCTCCAGCAGGATCATGGCAGCGGCAAAAACCAGACCGCCGTCGAACTCACCGGTGTAGAGCCCGACCGTGCCCACCAGCATGACGGTCATCAGCGCCAGGTTCACGGCCACCGTCGCCAGCAGCCCCAGGTACTTTCCCAGCAGGAACTGCCATCGCCGGACCGGCTTGGCCAAAATGTTGTACACCGTGCGGCCGTCCACCTCCCGGCTCACCAGCAACACGCTCATCATGACCGCGATCAGCATCGAAAAGAACTGAACCCCGGCGAGCCCGAGGTCCTTGATCACTTTGCCCTCGTCGCCGACGGTGAGCAGACCGAAGATCTTTGATGACACCAACAGCGTCACGGCGAAACCCAGGAACAGGAAGAGCACCCGGTCGCGCAGCGCCTCCCGGAAGGTGTTCCTCGCGATCGCCATCATGGCGTTCATGACCCACCTCCCCGGTAGTGCTCGAGCAGGAAATCCTCCAAGGTGCTGCGAACCGGAGCCACCCCGACCACCCGCGCCCCCAAGCCCACCAGCTCACGCAGCAGTCCATCCCGCTCGCCACTGACGACCCGTACCCACGAGGCGTCGTTACCGACGCGGCTCTCCAACACGGGCGTTGCCACATCCTCGGGATCCACTCCCACAAACGACACCTCGTAGGCCTCCACCTCATGGGCCACCAGGTCGCGAACCTCCCCGACCGCCTGGAGTCGGCCCTCGGCGACGATCGCCACCCGGTCACAGATGATCTCCACGTCCGGGATGACGTGGCTGGAGAAGAAAATGGTGGTACCCCTTTCCCTCTCGGCCAGAATGATGTCCCGGACATCCCTGCGACCCAGTGGGTCGAGGCCGCTCATGGGCTCATCGAGGATCAGCAGCTCCGGTTTTCCGAGCAGCGCCTGACCGAGGGACACCCGCTGCAACATACCCTTCGAGTAGGTTCGCATGGGCCGATCGGCCCGATCATCCATGGAGACCAGGTCGAGCACTTCGGTCACCCGTTCCTTCGACACAGCGCGATCGAGACCGAGCAGCTCCCCATGAAAACCCAGGTACTCCCGGCCCGTCAGATAGGGATAGAAGTACGGATTCTCCGCCATGAATCCCATCTTGCGTTTGGCCTCGGCGGTGTGGTGAGCCAATCCGCAGATTTCGATCTCGCCGGAATCGGCCAAAATGAGCCCGGTGATGGCCTTGATGGTGGTGGTTTTGCCCGCGCCGTTCGGGCCGAGAAAACCGAAGATCTCACCCCTGAGGACCTCGAAACCGAGACCCCTGAGGACCTCGACCCGTTTTTGCATCAGTCCGGGGTCGAATGTTTTGCAGAGGTTTCGAACGCTCAACGCGATGTCGGACAATTCGCCCTCCCCAGCCCAACCAGTCAGAATTCCGCGAAAAGTATACCTCCGCAGGACACCCTTCGTCGTCGGCCGATTTCGGGCAGCATGGTGGAAAATGAGGTAAAGTTCTGTCGAAAGGACGGGCTATGGCCGAGCTGTCAGCGCTGGACATCCTGGGCAAGCAGTTCAACAAACGCCTGCGCGGCTACGCGCCTGGCGAGGTTCACGAGTTCCTGTCCCAGCTCGCCAGCGCGGTGGAGGGCCTCAGCCGCGAACGCGGCGAACTCAAGCAACGGGTCCACCGTCTCGAGCAGGACCTGGCCGACTTCCGAGAGCGGGAGTTCGCCCTCCAGGATGCCCTGGTGGCCGCCCAGAAGTCCGCCGAATCGACGGTGGAGAAAGCCCGCGCCGAAGGCCAGAAAATCATCGAAGACGGTCACACCCTGGCGGAACGTCTGGTGGACGAAGCCAACCAGCGCGCCCAGAACATCGAAACCCTGGTGGGCGAGCTGCGGACCCGCCGCCGGGAGGCCCGCTCCGAGCTGATGCGCGTGGTGGAGGTCCTTGAAGGCATCGTCAGCGATGACCAGAAGCGGGAGCAGGAGGAACGGGCAACGCCCCAGCTGGCGGTGCTCAAGCGCCGATCCGAGAATTCCTCCGAGGGATCCGGATGAGCCTGCTCATCTCGGGTGGCCACCAGGTGGTCACCCCGATGGGACCCACGGCGCGACGGGGTGCCGACCTCGGAACTCTCCAGATCCTCTCCAAGGCGGTGGTGCGATCAAACTCCGGCCGAATCGTGTTTGTGGGTGACCCTGTCGAGCACGACCGCCGATTTCCACCAGCGAACGAGGTACTGGAGGTTTCGGGCGGCTGCATCCTCCCCGGCTTCGTCGACCCCCACTCTCACCCGGTATGGGCCGGCTCCCGGGAGGACGAGTTCAACCGGCGACTCAAAGGCGAGTCCTACATGGACATCGCCCGTGCCGGAGGGGGAATCAATGCCACCGTGAGCGCCACCCGCGCCGCCACCCACGGAGAGCTCCTCGCCACAACCCTGGCAAGGCTGGACACATTCCTCGAGCACGGGACCACGACCCTCGAGGCCAAATCCGGATACGGGCTCGACCTGGTAACCGAGCTGAGAATGTTGGAGGTCATCCGGGATGCCCACCGGGAGCACCCGGTGGACCTCCATCCCACCTGCCTCGCGGCCCACGAGGTGCCCCTGGAGTTCCGCAGCGACCCGGAAGCCTACGTTCGGAGCCTGGTGGAGGAGATTCACCCGGCGGTGGCCGGCAGCGGCCTCGCCGAGGCGGTGGACGTGTTCTGCGAGCACGGGGTTTTCGACATCGAGCAGACCCGCCGAATCCTGGCCGCCGCGGCCTCTTTCGGATGGCGGATCCACCTCCACGCGGACGAACTCACACCCCTCGGTGGGGCCGAGCTCGCTGTGGAGCTCAACGCTTTGTCGGCCGATCACCTGATGTGCGTCACCGACCACGGCATCAGTGCCCTCGCCGATTCCGAAACGGTGGCGGTGCTGCTGCCGGGAACCTCGTTTTTCCTGCGCTCCGAGTACGCGCCGGCGCGACGGATGATCGAGGCCGGATGCGCCGTGGCCCTGGCCACCGACTGCAACCCGGGCTCCTCACCCACCGAGTCCATGCCGACCATTCTGGCGCTGGCCACCCTCGGGATGGGTCTTTCGGTGGAGGAGGCTCTGACTGCGTCCACATTGAACTCGGCCGCGGCCATCGGTCGCGCGGACGATCTGGGCACGGTGGAGGTCGGCAAACGCGCCGATCTCGTGGTGCTCCACGCGCCAACCTACCAACACCTGGTGTACCACTACGGCGTCAACCCGGTTCGCCACGTGGTCAAGAACGGTCAGGTCGTCGTCCGCGACGGCCAGCGAGTCAGCTGATTCTCTCGGGTCGACCGAATCAACTTCGGTTGAAAGTTGAATGTTGAAAGTTTCCCCGCCCGCCCGGGGGCATGGGACCCAGAATGACGCTGTTGACCGTCGCTGTCGCTGCCCCTGCCGCTGTCGGTGTTTCATCAACAGCCGAGTCAACCTATGAACTTCAACACCGATCGCTCGACGGTGTCGACGGGGAGGTCGTGGAGACACGTCGTGTGGCCGAGGCGGCAGCGTCGTTCGCCGCAGGGTGCGCAATCGAGGTCGCGCCTCAGCACCACGTGAGGCTCGCCGAAGGGTCCAGTCCGATCCGGATTGGTGGGGCCGAAGAGAGCAACCGCTGGGATGCCCACCGCCGCCGCCACGTGCATGGGGCCCGAGTCGTTGCCCACGAGGACCGACAACCTGGCCAGCACTCCGGCCAGTCCGGCCACGTCGGTCTGGGCTCCCACCACCGGCAGGTTCCCACCCGCTGCCTCGCTGACCTCTCGTCCAAGGGCCTCTTCGCCCGGACCGATGACCAACACCGCCTCCAGCCCTCGGCCACGGATCCGCCGAGCCAGAGATCCAAACCGAGCTGCCGGCCACCTCTTGGACTCGCCCCACACCGCCGATGGCGCGAGGCCCACGGCTCCTTCCATCGCAATCCCCGCCTCGCGAAGCATCCGAGCGCCCCCCTCCACCAGCTCGAGGGGCATGGCTGGCCGCCAACGGGGATCGACGCCCTCCAAACCGAGCCCCCGGAGGATGGGATCGGCGTCGAAGACCTGATGCCGGCCACGATCCACCGGAAAGCCTTTCGTGAGCAGGAAGCGGCCGCCCCTGTTCCCACTGCCGAGGGATCGACGGGCAGCCAACCAAAGGCAGATCTTCGCCCTCGAGGCGTGCCTCAGAGTGACCCCCAAATCGAACCGGCCACCGTTCCCGCAAAGGTGACGGGCGGTGACCACCGGGAAGGCTTTGCGCGGGCTTGCAATCACCCGGGTATCGGGGAAGAGCGCCGCGAAGAAACGCCGAGCCTCCGGCCGTGCGTGGAGCGTGGTCGCCCCACCCACGTTGCCGTCCACCAGCCGCCGCACCGCAGGCAGAGCCATGACTTGATCACCCACCCAGTTGGGCAGGTCCACGATCATTCGGCTGGGGAGTAGGCTCGGCATGGTTCAGAATGGTTTACGGAGCCCGGGGCGATGTGTCACGGTCCGTCAATGCGAACCCGCCGGATGGTCGCCGCCCGACCAGTACCCTCGTCGGCCTCGACGACCGCCCCCCGCAGCTGGATATCTCGCTTGGCCGGCTCGAAGGGACGCGGGGTGTTGAACAGGAACCTCTCAAGGACCTTCTCCGGTCGCATGCCGATGACCGACTCGTAGGGTCCGGTCATGCCAACGTCGGTCTGAAACGCCGTTCCCTTCGGCAGGATCCTCTCGTCCGCCGTGGGAACGTGGGTGTGAGTCCCCAACACCGCAGTCACTCGCCCATCGAGGTACCAACCCATGGCTTGCTTCTCCGAGGTCGCCTCGGCGTGCATGTCCACCAGGACGACCTTCAGATCGGGGTGAGCGGCGGCGATCTCCACCAAAACCCGGTCGGCGACCCGGAAGGGATTGTCGATCGGCGCCATGAAAGCTTGGCCCTGGAGGTTGACCACCGCCACCAGAACCCCGGCAGCGGTCTCCTCGACGCACCAGCCCCGTCCGGGGTTTCCCTCCGGGTAGTTGGCCGGCCTCAGCAAGGCGGGATGGGCGTCCAGCAGCGGGACTCCCTCCTTCTTGTCCCAGATATGGTTACCGGAAGTCCACACATCCACCGGCAGGGCGTCAAGTTCCTGAAGAACGCTCGCGGTCACCCCGAAGCCGCCAGCAACGTTCTCCACGTTGGCCACCACAAAATCGATCCGCTCGCGGTCCACAAGGCCCTCCAGATGGGCCTTGAGCGCCTTGCGGCCGGCACTGCCGAGGATGTCCCCGACAAAGAGGAGACGGATCACCGGGCGTATTCCACGGCCCGGGTTTCACGGATCACGGTCACCTTGATCTGGCCCGGGTAGGTGAGCTCGGACTCCACCTTCTTTGCCACATCACGGGCCATCCACAAGGCTTCCTCGTCAGATATCTTTTCCGACTCCACCACGATCCGCAGCTCTCGTCCGGCCTGAATCGCGAACGCCTTGGACACACCCTTGAAGTCGGTGGCCATGCTCTCCAGCTTCTCGAGGCGTTTGATGTAGTTTTCGAGGATCTCGCGCCTCGCCCCAGGCCTCGCCGCGGAAAGGGCGTCCGCCGACGTCACCAGCACCGCCTCCACGGTCCGGGGTTCGTAGTCTCCGTGGTGGCACTCCATGGCGTGGATCACATCGTCAGACTCGCCGTGCTTTCTGAGCAGTTCCCGACCAAGCTCGAGGTGGGTGCCATCCATCTCGCGGTCCACCGCCTTGCCAATGTCGTGCAGCAGTCCGCCGCGCTTGGCCACCTCTGCATTGACACCGAGCTCGGCGGCCATGTGGTGGGCCAGCCACCCGACCTCGAGGGAGTGCTTGAGGGCATTCTGACCGAAGGAGGAGCGGAACTGGAGGCGTCCCAGCAGCTTCTGGAGTTCGGGATGGAGGTCAGGAATTCCCGCCTCGAGAGCCGCCGCCTCGCCGTCGGCCAGCAGCTTCTCTTCCATGTCGGCCTGGACCTTGGCAACCAGCTCCTCGATCCGCCCGGGATGAATGCGGCCATCTTGAATCAAGTTGGTCAGCGCCCACCGGGCGATCTCCCGCCTGACCGGTTCGAAGCAGGAAAGAATGACCGCTCCGGGTGTGTCGTCGACGATCAAGTCCACCCCTGTGGCTTGCTCGAAGGCACGGATGTTGCGGCCCTCCCGGCCGATGATCCGGCCCTTCATCTCGTCCGACGGCAGATCCACCACCGACACGGTGCTCTCAACCACGTGCTCCGAGGCAATCCGCTGGATGGCCATGGAGATGATGCGCCGCGCCTTTTCCTTGGATTTCTCGGTCGCCTCTTCCTCGATTCGACGCACCATATTCGAGGCTTCCAGACGGGCTTCGTTCTCCAACGACCGCAACAGCTCGCCCTTGGCCTGTTCCATGGTCATGCTGGAGATCTGTTCGAGGCGTGACCGCTGTTCGGTGATCGCCGTCTCGAGCTCCGATTCGGTCTGGATCAGGCGCTCGTTCCGTTCTCCGATCTCCTGTTCCAGAGTATTTACGGCCTGCTCGCGATCGCCGAGGTCCGCCGCCTTTTCGGTCAGCTCCGCCTCCTGTCGCTGGACCCCTTCGCCGATTTCCGCCAGTTCGATTCTGTGGTCCCGGGTCTCTCGCTCGAATTCGGTGCGGGCCGCGAGCAGCCGCTCACGGACCAGGATCTCGGTGTCCTTCTCGATGCGCTGCACTTCGATTTCGGCCCGCGCCACGATCCTGCGGGCCTCCTTCTCAGCGTTGGCGACCAGCCTTTGGGCGGCGGCTCGCGAACGCCTCCACAGCACCCACACCACGAGCAACCCGACGACCGCTACCAGCAGCGCGCCGATGGCTGCAATCTGTAAAATCACTGTGTCCCCCTGTCAAGGAGCGATCAAAGCGACCGGCTGGGGGGTCAGGCAGGCAGGACCTCAGAGGCTGAAAGTGGAGGTCCCCGCTTCGGCCGTGTGAGCAACCCTATTTGAACCTGCGCTACCACAGGTGGGCGCCTGTCCCACACCCTTCTCCCGCCTCACGGCAGGCTCCGGGTGAAGGAACCCGGCGGCCCTTCAAATAGGTGTTGGTTCAACGATAGTTTCACTCATCACTAACCGCGCAGGGACCTCCGAGTCCGTTTTTCATTTCCGGGCCTCCCCGGTGTTCATAGCTTCCTCGATCTTTGTCACGAGACGTTCTGCCTGTTCTTCTAACCGTTCCTGCCGGGCGTCCTGATCTGTTTCACGCTCTTGAAACAGTTCGTCCGCTATGTTCAATGCGGTCAAGACCGCAATCTTGACCGTGTCCACACTGGAGCTCCGATCGGCAACCTCACGCATCCTCGAGTCCACGAAACGGGCCAGCTCTTCCAGCCGCGCCGCGTCCCCGTCGGATCTCAGGCCGAGTCTCGTTCCGAAGATTTCGACTGTGGCCCTGACGGTTGCCATCGATGCTCCTTCCCAACCTCAGTATACAGCATCAACCTCATTGGGATCCCCCTGCACGGGGCCGCCACAGCGGGCGCTGACGCCGGCTGTTGAAGGCAGTTGGCAGTTGGCAGTTGGCAGTTTAGGTTGACGCAGCCGTCGGCGAGTTGAGCAGTGGAGCAGTGGAGCAGTGTATCCGAGAAGCAGAGAGTGCAGAGGTCGAATTTCGAATTTCGAATTGAACGGTAGGGTACTGTCACCTACCGTCGATTGCCAGGTCGGATGAGAGGGCTCATGCCGACAACGAGGCTCATGTCTCAGTCGGCGTCGAGTGCCGTATCGATGGAGCCGAGCAATTTCTCGAGACGGTCCGCCGTCTCCGCCCGCTGACTCTCAAGAGCCTTCACCTTCTCCGTCAGGTCGTCATCAGCACCCAGTTTTTCGGTGAGCTCGGTCACCTGAGCTTCCAACTCGGCCACCCGTGTGGTCGCCTTCTGGTGGGCCTGGACGAATTTCTCGATCCTTGACTCGAGCTTCTTCAGCGTCGATTCCATCGTCATGTCAATCCTCCGCTCTCGACCCCGTCATCCATCCCCAACGAATTCCGAGATCGGGCTATCACGCGAATGTCACTCCCAGCCGCCCGCTCAGTCGATCACGCAGCGAGGCCTGGTCCTGATTGACCTCCTCCTGGGTGAGCGACCGCTCGGGGTGCCGATAAACAAGTCTGATTGTGGTTCGGACCCTACCGTCCGGCAAGCCCTTGCCAGTGTATCGAACCACCAGGTCGATCGACTCGATCCGACGACTGGCCAGCTCGCGCACCGTGCCCACGAGGATCGCGTAGGGGAGGTCGGCATCGTGATCCACCGTCATGTCAGCGGTGACGGTTGGGAACTTGGGGAGATCTTCAAATCGGATCTCCGGCCTTCCCGCCGCCGCCACCGAGAGATCGAGCTCGGCCACATAGGCAGGCTGCCGCAGGTTCCAGCGGTCGGCGAGACGGCCGCTCAGCAGGCCGGCGCAACCCACCGGACGGTCCCCGTCCACCACGATCGCGCCTTCGGACTCGTCGAGCCACGGCTCGCCACCCCGCCGCCACTGGCAAGGCGGAAAACCGGCCCTTTCAAGAATCACTTCGATCACGCCCTTGAGGTCGGCGAAATCCACGGCCCTGCCGTCGCCGGCAGAACCGGACAGCACGACTGCGAGGCGCTCCTGCTCCACTGGTGAGCCATCCGCCGTGGCGAAGACCCTTCCCTGCTCGAAGATCGCCAACGATCGCTCGCCTCGGTTCACGTTGTCTCGCGTTGCGGCCACCAACCCGGGCAGCAGGGAGCGGCGCATGGTGGACTGAGTCAAGGCCAAGGGATTGTCCAGCGGCAACGGCTCACCGGGACAGAGCACCAGATCCGATACCAGGGCATCGTCATCGCATCCGATGAACGAAAAGTTGACCACTTCCATCAGGCCAGCCGAAATGGCCGCCTCGCGGCCTCGATCCACCAGCTGCCAGTTGGGATGCCGGTGCCCAGGCGGGGTCGACAACACCGGCAGCCGGGACGGCACCCGGTCGTAGCCAACATGTCGAATCGCCTCCTCGTAGAGATCCGGAACCAGCTCCACGTCCACACGGAAGGACGGCGGGCTCAAAGTGATCCGGTCCCCTTCCCGAGCCGGGTCGAACTCGAGCCCGGCGAAGATCCTCGTGACCTCCTCCGGATCCATGTCCATGCCCGTGAATCGGGACAGTGCTTCGATCGACAGCTCCATCTCCGTCGGCTGCCAGGGCCGTGGATAGACGTCGATCCTCCCCCGACACACCCGACCGCCGCACAGGTGGGCGATGAGGGCGGCCGCTGCGTCACAGGCGGTGCCCGCCATCTGAGGGTCGGCACCGCGCTCGAAGCGATGGGAGGCTTCGGTGTGCATGGCCAGGCGGCGCGCCGTTCGCCGAACCGACAGGGCATCGAAGTGGGCGCTCTCGATGAGAATGTCGTTTGTCTCGAGCCCGATCTCGGAGTCGGCCCCACCCATGACACCAGCAAGAGCGACCGCTTCGCTGCTGTCGGCAATCACCAGCATGGTCTCGTCGAGAGTGCGGGATTCACCATCCAGGGTCGTCATCTTCTCCCCGGCGGCTGCCCGCCGAACGACGATCGATTGATCGGCAAGTCGGTCCAGATCGAAGGCGTGCATCGGCTGCCCGAGCTCGAGCAGCAGGTAGTTGGTGGCATCCACCACCGCGTTCACGGGCCGGACGCCGCAGACCTCCAGCCGATGCTTCAGCCAGTCGGGAGACTCCACGATTTTCACGTCACGAACGACCCGAGCAACATACCGCGAGCACAGGTCCGGCTCCAGGATCGTCACCGACGCCAGGTCCGCCGCAGACTCGTCGCTCTCGTCGAGCTGGATGTCCAGTGGCCGCACGACCGAACCGGTGGCCACAGCGGCCTCCCGGGCCAACCCGCGGTGGTTCATCGCGTCGGGACGGTTGGTGGTCACCTCCACGTCCCACACCTCGGAGTCGTCCACCGCGTCGCGAGTCTCCACCAGGAAGCCACAAGCCGTCAGTCGGTCTGACAGAGAGTCCCTGTCAGGGACTCCCTCGAGCAGTTCCGAGAGCCAGGAGAGGTCGAACTTCATGCGAACTGCCTCGTCAGTCTCTGATCGCCTTCGAACATCTGCCGCAAGTCGGGAATCCCATGAACCAGCATGGCCACCCGATCGAGGCCGAGACCGAAGGCGAAGCCCGTATAGCGCTCCGGATCGATGCCCACCGCCTGAAAGACTCTGGGGTCCACCATGCCAGCCCCCAAGATCTCGATCCAACCGGAACCCGAGCACACGCCGCAGCCGCTGCGGTCGCAGAAAATGCAGCTGATATCCACCTCGGCCGACGGCTCGGTGAAGGGAAAGTAGCCTGGCCGGAGGCGGACATCCACCTCGTCCGAGAACAGTGCGTGCAGGAAGGTCTCGAGGGTTGCCTTCAGGTTGCCGAAAGTGATCCCCTCGTCCACCAGAAGTCCCTCGAGCTGATGGAACATGGGCGAATGACGGAGGTCAGAATCCCGTCGGTAGACTCGCCCCGGAACGACGATTCGTATCGGCGGTTTCCGCACTTCCATCACCCGTGCCTGAACCGGCGAGGTGTGGGTCCTGAGCAGCATTCCGCCCGGCACGTAGAAGGTGTCCTGATCATCCCGCGCCGGATGATCCGGTGGGATATTGAGCGCCTCGAAATTGTGCCAGTCGTCCTCCACCTCGGGGCCATCCTCGACGTCGTACCCCATGCGCAGGAAGATCTCGGCGACGCGCTGCCGCACGAGGTGAACTGGATGTTGGGCACCGTGCACCGGTCGCCGCCCCGGAAGGGTCACGTCCACCGCGTGCCGGGATCCTTGGCCACCCCCGGCGGCGACCGCCGCCTTGGCTTCATCGAGGCGTTCGGACACGAACTTCTTCAGGTCGTTCAACGCCCTGCCGTAGTCGCGTTTCTCCTCCTTGGGCAGTTCCCGGAGAGCGGCCGCCAGGTCCTGGAGGATACCGGACCTGCGTCCGGCGTAGGCTACTCGAACTTCCTCCACCTTGTGGGGGTCCGAACCCGCCCCCTGGAGCGCCGCATCAAAGGCCTCACGCACCTCGGCGAGCCGCGCGATGCTCACTGTTGCCTCAAGCCTCTGCGGAACGGGCCAGCTCCACGAGCTGGGTGAAGGCCTTGGGGTCGTGCACCGCGAGGTCCGCCAGCACCTTTCGGTCGAGCTCGCAGCCGGCGATTTTCAGGCCGGCGATGAACCGGCTGTACGTCGTGCCGTTCGCCCGCGCAGCGGCATTGATGCGGGTGATCCAAAGGCGGCGGAAGTCACGCTTGCGCGCCTTGCGGTCGCGGTATGCGTACTGCAGGGACTTCTCCACCTGGATCTTGGCAGTGCGATGGAGCCGCGATTTGGCTCCCCAGTAGCCCTCGGCGAGATTGAGGATCTTCTTGCGTCGGTTCTTGCGAATGTTGGATCGTGTGACTCGCATCTCAGCCCCCTATTTCGTGCCCGCCAGCATTTTCGCCACCACCTTGGCATCGGCGGTGGAGACCAGCGTGGACGAACGCAGCTTGCGTTTCCGCTTGGTGCTCTTCTTTTCTAAAATGTGGGATTTATAGGCGCGGTGGCGTTTGAACTTGCCCCCAGCGGTCTTCTTGATCCGCTTCGCCGCCCCACGGTGGGTCTTCAGTTTCGGCATCTTGGTCTCCTTGTCCTTACAGCTCCAAAGAGCGTTGTTGCACCGCCACTACGATCCGCTGCACGACGGCGTCGAGAGGATGGACTCCCTCATCGCGCCGGTGCCGCAGTCTGAGCGCCACGGTGCCGTCCTTCGCCTCCCGCTGGCCGACCACCAGCAGGTAGGGCACTTTCATGGTTTCTCCATCCCTGATCTTGTATCCGAGCTTCTCCGAACGATCGTCCACCCACGCCCGCAGGCCATGTCCAGCAAGCTCCTCGGCCACCTTTTGCGCATAGGGAACCACCGCGTCGGTGATCGGCAGCACCCGCGCTTGCTCGGGCGCGAGCCAGGGCGGCAGATCGCCGCCAAAGTGCTCCAGCATCACCCCGTAGAACCGTTCCAACGACCCGAGGATCGCGCGGTGGATCATCACCGGCCGTTTCTCGGTCCCGTCGCTGTCCACGTAGCTGAGATCAAACCGCTCCGGCAGGTTGAAATCCAGCTGGATGGTGGCCAGCTGCCAATCTCGGCCGAGGGCATCCTTGACGTCGAAGTCAATCTTCGGTCCGTAGAAGGCCCCTTCGCCCGGGCTCAGGGCGTAGTCCACCTCGTTCCGCGCCTCGAGGCAGGCGGTCAGCACCTGCTCCGCATGCTCCCAGATGGCAGGGTCACCGATCGCCTTCTCCGGCCGCGTCGACAGCTTCACCTTGACCTCGTCGAAGCCGAACAGGCCGTAGATCTCGAAGATGAAGTCGAACAGCGTCGTGATCTCCGACCCGATCTGCTCGGGAGTGCAGAAGATGTGGGCGTCGTCCTGGGAAAAGGTGCGCACCCGGGTGAGGCCCGTGACCACCCCCGACCGCTCGTAGCGGTGCAGCCGCCCGAAATCAGCAATCCGCCGCGGCAGGTCACGGTAGGAGTGGGCCTTGGTGGCATAGATCAGGCAGTGCGACGGACAGTTCATGGGCTTGACGCTGGAGGAACGCTCCTCCACCTCGTCGATGCCGTCGGCGAAGAACATGTCGTCCCGGTAGTTGTCATAGTGGCCGGAACGCTTCCACAGGTCGACGCCGAAGATCTGCGGCGTGATCACCTCGTCGTAGCCGTAGCTGCGATACCTGTCCCGCATCAGATCGATCAGCGCGTTGTAGACAATGGCACCCCGGGGGTGGAAGAAAGGACTCGCCGGGGCCTCGGTGTGGAAGGAGAACAGCTCCAGCTCCCGGCCCAACCGGCGGTGGTCTCTCTTCTTGACCTCCTCGAGGTACTCGAAGTAGGCGTCAAGCTCCTTCTTGGTGGCGAAGGCGGTGCCGTAGATGCGTTGCAGCATCTCGTTGCGCTCGTCTCCTCTGAAATAGGCTCCCGAGGACTCGAGCAGCCGCACCGCCCCAATCTGCGACGTGTTCTGGACGTGGGGTCCCCGGCACAGATCGACGAAGTCGCCACTCCTGTAGAGGGTAATGGTCTCGCCCTCCGGGATGTCCTCGAGGCGCACCAGCTTGATCTCCTCCTCCCGGTCGCGCATGATCTCGCGGACCTGATCGCGGTCCGTCTCGATCCGCTCGAACTCCAGGCCCTCCGACAAAATCTTCCCCATCTCCTCCTCGATCAGCGGGAAGTCCTCGGGGGTGAAGGGACGGGGGAAGCGGAAGTCGTACTGGTACTTCTCGGAATGATCCTGCCGCCCCGCGTCGATCGGCGTTCCCGGCCACAGACGCTTCACCGCATCGGCCAGAACGTGTTCGGCAGAGTGCCGGATCACCTGGGCTCCATCGGTGTCTTTGACGGTCACGATGCGCAGCTCGGAATCCATGGTCAGTGGGGTCCGCAGATCCACCAGATCACCATTGACCTCACCGGCCACGGTGTCCTTGGCGAGCCGCGGGCCAATGGATTCAGCGACCCCGAGGACCGTGGTCCCCGCGGGGTACTCCCGTTGTGTTCCGTCCGGCAGCGTCACTCGAATTGTGGCTTCCATGGCTCCGTTCTCTCGTCGTTCGATCAAAAAAAATCCGACCTCAAGGGTCGGGAATGAGCTCTGGTAGGCGCGCGCGGACTCGAACCGCGGACTTCATCCGTGTGAGGGATGCGCTCTAACCAACTGAGCTACGCGCCTGCGCGTTCCAATGGTAGGCGCGCGCGGAATCGAACCGCGGACCTCTACCGTGTCAAGGTAGCACTCTAACCATCTGAGCTACGCGCCTGTGGCTGGTGACGGGTGGTCGCCCCCCGGAGGGAAACGGCACTTCAGACCCGCCTTCGACCCTTGATGTACTGACAAAGAGCATTCGCTCAAGCGAGCGAAGGAGGATCTTAGCAACGGGCGTCGACAGAGTCAATCTCTCGGGGTTCGGGGTTCGGGGTTCGGGGCTTTGCGAATCCGAATCCCGAATCCCGAGCCCCGGGTCCGAACGCTCACAGCTATCATGGAAGCGGGGGAAAACATGGACGACGAACAACTCGTGACGGTGTACCTGGCGCAGGGCGAGGGAGACGAGACCCAGGTCCGGACCTTTTTGGAAGCCCACGGAATCCCCACCACATCGTGGGGCGAAGCGCTCCGCAAGACCCACGGATTAGTCCTCGACGGCCTCGGAGAGGTCCAGGTCCAAGTGCCGGCGGAGCACGCCGACCGCGCCCGCGAGTTGCTCGATATGGCGGAACGGGGCGAACTCGGACTGGCCGACGACGAAGTTCCACAGGTCGACTGACCCGAAGGGCGGTCCCGGATGGCGTTGATCCACTGGCTGCAGCGACTGGCGGGGGTCGTGCCTCCCGTGGAGGCATCGCTGCTCGTGCTCAGCCTCACCGCCGTCGCCGCGGCGCTGATCGCAGCCAGACGGTCACAACCGAGCTTCCACGCCCATCGAGCGGAGCTCGCGTACCTCGTTCTGGCCCCGCTGTCCATGATTCTGCTGCGCCGCGGCGCCATCTGGTTGTTCATTCTCATGGCTGGCGTCGCCCTGGGCGCGCTGGCCGCGGTTGTCACTCGATCCACGGGTGCCGACCCCGACGACAACCAGTTCACGCCCAGGACGCTGGTTGTGGGGAGCTACCTCGCGGCGGCATCCTTGGTTGCGGTTGCCCTGCTGTTTGCCGATCTCGGGGGTTACGTGGGCCGGGTGATGATCTGGGAGTACGACACCTCGTGGAGCCTCACCCGGGCGCTCCACGAGAATCAATCGACCATCGACTTCGTCACCCAACGGCTGGGTTGGAACCTCGGGCTGGTGTCCACCGGAGACGACGCCCTGCTCTTCGGCACTGGCGTCCACCTGGTGTGGAAGCTCCTTCCGGTCTCTGCGACCACGCTCCGGCTGCCAGCAGCCCTGCTCGCCGTGGCGTGCTTGCCCGCGGCCTGGCTGGCCGGTCGAAAGTGTCTTGGTCCAACGCCGGCTGCGGCGACGGTGGTCGCTCTCGCGGTCACCCCGGCCCTGGTCTACTACGGTCGTTACGGTACCTCCCTGTCTGGCTCCCTGCTGGCCGTGCTGTTGGCCTTAGCAGCCTGCTGTGCAGTGGTGTGCCGGAGCGGGGCTCGATGGTGGGTCGGGCTGGCTGCCGGCACCGCCCTCTTCATTGCAACCCTCGGCTATGCACCGGCACGGTTGACGGTGGTGGGCCTGCTGGCTGCCGTGTTCCTGTTGGCGCTCATTCACCACCGCACCCACCCCCGCCGGATGCTGGCGGTAGCGGTGCTGGCGGCGGTGGTGATGTCGGCGTGGCTCTTCCAGTACCGCCTGGGTCGAACCTTCATGTTCGTCAACGTGCGCGGCGAACAGGTCCTCACAATGGTGTCCCAGTCAGGCTGGCTGGAGGATTTTCTGGGCCTCGAGGTCTCACCGGACGAACTCGATTGGCCCGGCCGTTTCGCCGTCGCCGGTCGGCTGCTCGAGAACACCGTCCCCCAGACCGGTCTGACCCTCATCACGCCGTTGATCGACGACCAACCACCGGATGACGTCCTTCACGCCGACCCTCCCATCCTCCCCCTCTACCAGCCCTGGGCCCTGGTCTTTGGCCTGTGGGGCCTCGCCATCTCGTGCCGCCGCCTCACCAGAGCACCCCATATGCTCCTGGTGGCTGCATTCGGCGCTTCGATCCTGCCGGTGCTCTTCACCACCCGAGTGGACGCCCACCGTCTGTTCATGGTGGTGGCGCCGGTGGCAATCTGGACCGGCATGGGGGTTGCCGCCGCCCTCGCCACGGCGCGCTCGCTCAGACTCCCGAAAGCCCTCCTCCACGGCTGCGGCGTGGCAACCATGATCCTCGCCGCCGCATACGGCGCCAGCCTGCTCTACTATCCGGTGCGACCGGTGCATCCCACCGCTCAGCTGGTCATGGAAGGAGCCGCGCGGGCCGGCGCCCCAGTCGTGGTGATCGCTCAGCTCGATTTCCAGGACCTGGGTTCGGTCGTCCTCGGGGCGGCCGAGTTGCAACGCCGCGATCCGTCCCGGGCCCCGCGAGTGGTGGATCGGGACCTCGCCCTCGCGCTGTCCGACGAGGTCGGCCCATCCGATGACCATCTGCCGATCCTTGTCTCGGCCGCCCGCAGGGGAGCCGCAATGCTGGTTCCGGACAGCTCCTTCAACCAGCTGGCAGAGCTGGCACGGACTCACGGTCTTGCCATCGAGCGACGGGTCCAGGGTGACCTGAGCTTCTGGTGGGTCACGGCCCCCGAGTGATGGTGGACAGGCCGAGTTCAGCCAACTGTTCGCTCTCCACCGGCGACGGCGCCTCGGTCATCAGACAGGAGCCCGAGGTGGTCTTGGGGAAGGCGATCACATCGCGGATCGAGTCACGCCCGGCCATCAGCATGACCATGCGGTCCAGTCCCAGAGCTATGCCGCCGTGGGGCGGCACCCCGTAACGGAAGGCCTCAAGCAGGAATCCGAACCGCGCCCGCCCTTCGGTCTCATCGATGCCAAGGGCGGAGAACATCCGCCGCTGCACCGCCGGGTCGTGGATCCGAATCGAGCCCCCACCCAGCTCGACTCCATCCATGATCACGTCGTAGGCCCGTGCACGAACCGCCCCGGGGTCGTTTGCCAGCAGCTCCACGTCAGAGGCGACCGGCGATGTAAATGGGTGGTGCATGGCGTGGAAGCGCTCGCCATCCTCGTCCCACTCGAGGAGCGGGAAATCCGTCACCCACAAAAAACCGTGTCGCCCGTCGGCGATCAGTCCATGCTCGCTGGCGAGGTGGAGGCGGAGCGCTCCCAGCGAAGCCAGCACCACCTTTTCATCGGCCCCCACCGCCAGCAGGAGATCGCCGTCGTTCGCGCCGGCAGCATCGAGGAAGGCGGCAACACCATCATCACCGAGGAACTTCTTAGCCGGTGACCCAAACCCGTCGGCGGTTCGCTTGAACCACAGCAGGCCTCGCGCTCCGTACGGTTTGACGATTTCGGCCAGTCCGTCAAGCTGCTTGCGCGACAGCCCTCCGCCACCCGGCAACACCAGTCCCTTGACACGGCCGCTCTCGGCCGCCTCTTCGAGCACCCGGAACCCGCAGCCCGCACAGAGGTGGCCGAGCTCCACCAGCTCGAGCCCGAACCGGGTGTCCGGACGGTCGGACCCAAACCGCTCCATGGCCTCGCCGTACGATATCCGCGGGTAGGACCGGGGGGGGGTGATGCCCGCCAGGGGGAAAATCCGCGCGAACAAGCCCTCGATCAGCTCGTAGATGTCCTCCTCCTCCACGAACGAGGCTTCCACGTCCACCTGGGTAAACTCCAGCTGACGGTCGGCCCGCAGATCCTCGTCCCGAAAACAGCGGGCGATCTGCACGTAGCGGCCCAATCCAGCCACCTGGAGGAGCTGTTTGAACAACTGCGGTGACTGGGGCAGGGCGTAGAAGGAGCCGCGGTTGAGCCGCGACGGCACCAGGAAGTCACGGGCGCCCTCTGGGGTCGACCTGGTCAACACCGGGGTCTCCACCTCGATGAAGTCCATCTCGTCGAAATACCGTCGGGTGGCGGCCACCACCTGGTGCCGAAGGACGAGGCTCCTGGTCATCTCGGGCCGTCGCAGGTCAAGGTATCGATGGGTCAGTCGCAGCTCTTCAGAAGCGTTGGTGGTGTCTTCCACGACGAATGGGGGCGTTTCCGCCTCGCTGAGGATCTCCATCGCGCTGACCGCGACCTCGATCTCTCCGCTGGGAAGATCTGGATTCGCCTGGCCCTCGGCACGTTCCCGTACAATCCCGGTCGCCCTGATCACGTCCTCGGCCGACAACCGTTCTCCATCGGCCACGAGGTCGTCCTCGAAGACCAGCTGGACCAGGCCGCTTCGGTCTCGCAGATCCGCGAAGATCAGGCCGCCGAGATCGCGGCGGCGGCGCAACCAGCCCACCAACTCCACCTCGGCCCCCAGATCGGACCGATCCAAGCGCCCGCACCAGGGTCGCCGCCACGCCGACGTCCTTTGTTGATCACTCATCACGGGTTGACTCCCTCGTCTGCTCCATCAGTCGGTCCACGATGAGATCCATGGGCACCGCCTCCTGTTCCCCGCGGTCGAAATCGCGCAGCAACGCCGTCCCCTCCGCCAGTTCCGTTTCACCCAGAATCACCGCGGCCCGCGCCCGGATCTTCCCGGCCCATTTCAGGCCAGCCTTGAGTGAGCGGCCGGTGACCTCGGCAGTCGCCTCCACACCCGCGGCGGCGAGCCGCCGGACAAGGTCCAATGCCGGAGCTGCCGCGGCCTCACCCAACGGCAGCACCACCACCGGGCGACGTCCGAGTACCCGGTTGGTGAAGGACTCGGGCAGGACGTCGATCAACCGGTCCTCTCCGATGGCGAAGCCGATTCCAGGAACTTCGGCGCCGCCGAGGTCCGAGATCAGCCGGTCGTATCGGCCACCGCCACAGATGACGGTGTCCTCACCGAGCTCGGGCGACACCACCTCGAAGACCGTCCGCAGATAGTAGTCGAGACCCCTCACCAGCCTCGGAGCCCGGCGGACCTCGATCCCCAAAGCATCGAGCTGTCGTTCCACCTCGGTCACGTGCCGCCGGGCATCGTCCGAAACCACCTCGGCCACAGGTGTGGTCTCGGCCACCAGCTCGCGGCACCGTGGCACCTTGCAGTCGAGGATACGAAGCGGGTTCTCCACCCAGCGTCTGGTGCAATCGGCGCACAGTTCGTCCCGATGAACCTCGAGCTCCGCTTTGAGGCCGGCAATGAACCGTGGCCGATCTTCCGGGTCTCCAAGATTGTTGAGCACGATCACCAGGTCTGAGAATTCGAGTTCGGCCAGATACGTATGAAGGGCCAACACAACTTCCACATCCGCTAACGGCGACGAGGTGCCAAGCAGTTCAACGCCAATCTGGGCAAACTGACGGTACCGTCCCCGCTGCATCTTTTCGTAACGGAACATGGGGCCCAGATAACTCAACCGCAGCGGCTGTGGACGCTGACCGAGACCGTTTTCAATGAACGCCCTTGCCACCCCTGCCGTACCCTCCGGCCGCAGCGTCAGCGAACGTCCTTTGCGGTCGTCGAAGGTGTACATCTCCTTGCCGACGATGTCGGTGCCCTCACCAACCGATCGCACAAAGAGCTCGGTGGATTCGAGCAGCGGCAGTCGGGCCTCCTGGTATCCGAAGCCGCCGAAGATGCGGTGCGCCGCAGCCTCGGCGGCCACCCACAGCCGACTGTCCGGCGGCAAGATGTCGCGGGTTCCCTTCACCTTGCGGATCACGTAGCGCCCTCCCGGTTCGGTTGTTCTTCCAGATTTCGATCCATGATGATCCACCATTCGCCGAGGATCGGAGTCGCGCCGTCGAGGTATGAAAAGTCATCGATGAGCCTCGGATTCGAACGGAGTGCGAACGCTACCACAGGCCCGCGATCGCCGGCAACAGCACCGTCGACCCAAGACCACCGCAAAAGTCCGAAAATGTGAGGGTTGTGGATTGCCGCGGCTCGTCGAGAACATCCAACACACTGATCATCAACGACATAGCTTTAATTCTTTGAATCGAAAGGAGATATGCATTCCAGGTCAAAGTGGCCCAAAAATCCGGAAGTGTTTGTTTTTACACGAGCTTCACTACTTTTCCACAGGGTTTTCCACAGACTTTTCCGCACCCTCGGTGCACTGATTTTGGGCCCTCGGGGGTTGTCCACTCCGACCGCTCACGCAGGTCGCTGATCCGCGGTCACTTGCGTATTCGCATCATCCAAAATGGTCCCACGGAAACGATTCTTCCCAGAGCACCGGACCCTGGCGGACAATGCATGGTTGATCGCCGGTGAGGTCCACCAGGGTGCTCGATTCACCGCCCGCTGTGGGGCCACCGTCGAGCACCAGATCCGGAGCCTGGGCCATGGACTCGAGAGCTTCCGAAGCCTCCACACAGGGGGGCCGACCATGGTGGTTGGCCGAGGTGCCGGTCAAGGGACCCGTCCGGTACAGCACCGCCCGCAGCATGGCATGCCCCGGGATCCTCACGGCGAGGGTTTTGGTGGGGGAGACGGGCAGCTCCGCGTGGCTCGGGAGAATCACCGTCAGAGCCCCGGGCCAGATTCTGGAGAGCCGCACTCTGAATTCCTCAGGCACATTCACCAGCGATCGCAGCTGCTGCCAATCAGCGCACAACACGGGCAAGGCAAGATCGGTGGGCCGACCCTTGGCGGCATACACCCGGTCCACCCCCTCGGGACGCCTCGGATCAGTACCCAGCCCATAGAAGGTCTCGGTTGGCAGCAGAATCGTTCCAGCCGCCGCCACGACCTCGGTCGCGGCGGCCGCAGCCTCGGTCACATCCTGCTCCACGCAGAATGGGACGGTCCTCATCCCTCCCCCAGCAGAGTCCGGGCGTGGGCTCGAGCCGATGGAGTCACCTCACCTCCAGACAGCATGCGGGCCAGCTCCATTTCTCGGCCCTCCTGATCGAGGTCACCGATCCGCGTCACTGCGCGGCCGCCGACGAGCACCTTCTCGATGCGGTACTGGCGCCCGGCCCTGGCGGCCACCTGCGGCAGATGAGTCACCACCAAAACCTGGTGTTCCAGCGCCAGGTCGGACAGCAGGCCCGCCAGGGCCGCCGCCGCGGTCCCGCCGAGGCCCGAGTCCACCTCATCGAAGAGCAGGGTCAACCCGCCGCGGCGACGAGGTCCCAGCAGCACGGTCCGGACGGCGAGGTGGATCCGCGAAAGTTCGCCACCCGAGGCAATGCGCGCCATCGACCTCGGTGGCTCTCCCGGGTTGGCGGCAATTTCGAGCTCGCAATGCTCCACGCCGTCGGCGTCAAAGGCCACTGCCACACCGTCGCGCACCAGCTCACTGCGGTCATCCGGACGGGGTTGCCAACTGAAACGAAGCGTGGTCCCCGCCATATTGAGCTGGGCGAGCACCTCCTGGATGGCCTCGGCCAGCGACCGGCCGGCCTCCCGACGGGAGGAGTCTAGCCGTCTCGCCTGATCGTCGTAGACCGCGAGCGCGGCCGCTGTCTCGGCCTCGGTCTGGGCCAGTCGATCCGCGATCCCATCAAGCTCGCTCCGCTCCGCCAGTAACTCGTCCCGACGGTCCAGGACCCGCTGGATGGACGAACCATACTTGAGCATCAGCTGTTCGAGTTGGTGGAGTCGGGACTCGATGTTCTCCAGCTCCGCCGGGTCCTGCTCCACCCCCGCCACCAGCGCCCGCACCTCACGGGCCACTTCCTCGGCGTGGACCCGGGCTTCGGCCAGCCGTTCCCTCGCACCGTTGACGGCGAGCCCACACTCGGTCATCGTGTCCAGCCGTCGCTCCGCTCGAGCCAGGGCATCCACCGCAGATTCCTCCCCGTCGGTCAGTCTGGCGAGCAGGTCATCGGAGGCTTCCTGCAATCGGGCCGCGTGACGGAGGAGTTGGCGGCGCCGCAGCAGCTCATCGTCCTCTCCGGGACGGGGATCCACCCTTTCGATCTCGAGGATCTGAAAGGAGATGGCGTCCAGCCGATCACGGCGATGAGCGCTGGCCGCCCGCAACCGCTCGGCCTCCCGGGACGCCTCGAGCCATTGGGAAAAGGCTCCGCCCACCTCGCACAGCAGAGCGTCGTGACCGGCGTACAGATCGACCAGCGTCCGCTGGACGGCGCTTTCGGCGAGGCCGTGTTGCTCATGCTGGCCGTGCACCGCCAGCAGGTGAGGCGCCATTCGGGCGAGGGCCGCCGCGGTCACCGTCACGTCATTGAGCCAACACCGGCTGCGACCGGCTGCCACGACTTCCCGCCTCACCACCAGCTCGCCGTCGCAGACAATCCCCAGGTCATCCAGGATCTCCACAACTGCGGGGTCCTCACCGAATCTGAACACCCCCTCAACCCGCAGCAGGTCGTCGCCGGACCGCACGAGGTCTGACTGCGCGCGCTGTCCCGACAACAGCTTGAGCGACTCCACCAACAGCGACTTACCGGCCCCTGTTTCTCCGGTCAGCGCCGAAAAGCCCGCACCCAGCTCCAGCCTCACCTCTTCGATGATGCCGAGTCCGGCGACCTGAAGACGCTCAAGCATGGGCCGAATCGTATCATCGTAAAGGAAGGTCCGGAGGGGACTTCTCGAAAAGCTCTTCGCCCGGTCCCCCTCCCCGCTTTTCGAGTTCTGGCTTTCGGAAACCAGGATTATCGTCGGTAATCCCAGGGTGGCGTCGACGTCATCCGGCAGCGGGTTCGAGCCATTCGGTCTGATATTCGGCGGTCATCGGCACCATGCACAGGAAGCGCACCGGGCCGTCGCCCCGATTCTCGTACCAGTGGGCAACCCCGGCAGGGATGAACACGCAGTCACCGGCCGAGACCTCGACCTCGCGGTCGTCCAAGCCAATCACCATCGACCCCTCGAGGATCACCTGTTCGTGCTCGATGGAGTCGTGTCGATGGCAGGGGATCCTGCCTCCGGGATCGACAGTGAATCTCCGGGTAGCGAAGTTCGGCACCCCTTCCTCGGGACCGAGCAGGATCTCGATTCGCGTGCCACGGGTGCGCTCCACCGGGACACCGCGGCTGGCATCCATGGATCGGATCACAGGTTCCGCCATCCGCCACCCCCTTCGTTCGTGTACCCCAACCAGGATATCCGTTCATTTCGAAAAGCCCTCCTCGCCATCCCGACATTCGCGAGAGGAGCAACTTCCGGAAACTACCGACGACGGTCTCTGCACAGGGCCAGGACCTGCAGCCAGGCTCGGTCGACGGCGGCGGGGAGGTCGTCGGGACCGCCCGAGTTGTCAATCACCACATCGGCGACCTCGCACTTCGCGGCCATGGGTAGCTGAGAATCCAGCAGGCCGCGGACCCTCGATTCATCCATGCCGCGGTCCAGAGCCCGTTCCAGCTGTTGCGCGGGAGAACACCAGACCACGATCAGAGCATCGTAGTCACGATAGGACCCGGTTTCCACCAACAGAGCCGCCTCCACCACCGCCACGGGCTGGCCCAGGTCAGCGGCCCACGCCGCAACCTCCTGCCGCACCAGGGGGTGAACCACCCGGTTGAGCAGGCCCATCGCCTCCTCATCCCCCACCACCCTGTTCGCCAGGACATCTCGGTCCACCGCCCCGTCTTCGGACAAAATCTCGTTGCCGAAGGCCTCTGCCACCGCTGCCGCCCCAGCGCCATTTGACCGATAAAGCCTGTGGACCGCGGCATCTGCGTCGAAGACCGGCACCCCGCGCCGACCGAGCAGCACCGCAACGGTGCTCTTTCCCGAGGCCAGACCCCCGGTGACTCCCACCAGACAGGGCACCGTCACACCCCGCGTCGACGCCGGGCGGCCCGGACGGTGTTGGCCATCAACATGGCGATGGTCAGCGGTCCGACCCCCCCGGGAACCGGGGTGATCCGGCCCGCCTTCGGTGCCACCCGATCGAAGTCCACGTCACCGGCCAGTACCGCGCCCCGTCGTTCGAAGGCCGCGAGCTTCTTCGGGTTGTTGCCGAACAACCGCTCCACGGTCTCGCGGTCGGTCACCCGGTGCATTCCCACGTCCACCACCACTGAGCCCTCCGCCACGTGGTCCGGCCCGATCAAGGCCAGCTGACCGGCAGCAGCCACCAGGATCTCCGCCTGTCGCGTCACCGAAGCCAGGTCACGAGTCCGGGAGTGGCAGAGGGTGACCGTGGCGTGGGCGTGGAGCAACATCATCGCCATGGGCTTGCCGACGATGTCCGAACGGCCCACAACCACCGCTCGTCTTCCCGAGATCTCGAGACCCTCACGGCGCAGCATCTCCATCACCCCAGCCGGGGTGCACGGAACCAGGCCTGGCCTGCCCTGTTGAAGGAGCCCCACGTTGGCGGGGTGGAAGCCATCCACGTCCTTGGCTGGATCGATCCGATCGAGGACCACGTGACTCTCGATGCCTCGTGGCAGGGGCAACTGGACCAGAATGCCGTCCACCTCGGGGTCGCCGTTCAACCGATCCACCAAACTCACGAGCTCGTCCTGCGCCACCGAGGCCGGCAACTCATGGGTCATGGACTCCATCCCGAGCTCACCGCAGGTCTTTGCCTTGGATCCCACATAGACCCTCGACGCAGGATCGTCGCCGGCCAACACCACGTCGAGCCTCGGAGTCACACCGCGGCCGCACATTTCTGCCACCTGGGCCGCCACCTCGTCACGAATGGCGGCCGCAATCCGGCTACCGTCCAGCCGCTTCTCCCTATCGATCATCTGTCCTCCCGGACGCTCGGCATCATCCCCTCATCCCATCGTACAGGGTGGCCACCCCGGCGGTCAGCGACCGAAATCGCACGTCAACCAGGCCCGAATCCCCCATCAACGCCGCCAGTTCATCGCCCTCTGGAAAGGTCTCCACCGAGGCCGTCAGATAGCTGTAAGCCTCGGCGTCGCCCGAGACGATCCGGCCCACCAGGGGCGGAATGCGACGGACCCACCACCTCAGCAGCGAACCCAAAGGTCCTCGCGGCCTTGAGAACTCCAAGACCAACAGCCGTCCTCCCGGCCGCAACACCCGCGTCAGTTCGCGCAAACCCGCCTCGAGATCTTCGAAATTGCGCACCCCGAACGCAACCGTCACCACATCCATCGTGGCATCGGCTACCGGAAGTCTGAGGGCGTCGGCCGCGAACCACACGGGGTTGGGCGAGCCGCGATCGGTCTTTCTGCGAGCGAGGGCCAGCATGGGCAGACAGAAATCACTGCCGAAGACCTGATCAGTTCCACGAAAGCCGATGGCAAGGTCGCCGGTACCGGTGCATACGTCGAGCAGCCGCTCTGGCGCAAGGGATTTCACCCGGCGGGTCACCAATCGCCGCCACCACAGGTCCTGCCCGACGGAGAGCATCCGGTTGAGCAGATCGTAGCGGTGGGCGATTCGGCCGAACATCCCCCGAATCGCTTGCCCCCGCTTGGTCAGCAGTTCCTCGCGCATCGGCGCGAGCCTAGCACGGGATCGCCCGCCCAACCGTCGCGATCATGCCGCCCCCCACCCCCCCCTGCTCGAAAAGCTTCACACCCTCCCACCCGCGCCCGCTTTTCGAGACCAATCGGACATACCATCTTTGGCTCATCCGGAATTCCGGGAGGTGGTGGATGACAGCGACCAGGGGCAGCGTCAGCTGACAGCGACAGGGGCCGGTGGCGGCGTCAGGTGACGGCGACAGCGTCAGAACGGGATGGGTACGGGCTACCGGGGATTAAGCAGTCGCCATGTCATGGCACGCACCTCATCGAATCCCTGCAGGACTTTCTCCGCCCCGGTTCCATTGACGGCACTGGCAGCAGCGAGCAGTCGCAGGTGGCTGTCGACCTCCTTGGCCGAGGCGTAGGCAATCCGCCAGTGGTGCTGCCGATCTCTCCCGGATCGGCCGTGCCCTTCCGCTCAGTTGGCGGGGACCGAGCTGGCCGACCGGATCAGTTGATCGGCGATGGACTTCAGCGGAGCCGGGACTCTCAAAACCAGCGTAATAGCGATGCCGGCTGCTTCGAGGGCCTTGGTGTAGGCAACGAGATTGGTGTTGCTGACGGCTTTCGACATGGTCACCTCCGGATCGTTCATGCCCTTCAACAAGCTGCCAGGGAGGCCGTTGTCAAGGGTTGCCGGACTGAAGGCCGGCAGCGCAGCGTCCCTTGACAACGGCCTCCCTGGCAGCTATTCGTCCCCGTCCCATAGAACGACCCGGAGGGGACCATGGAGCCGCCACACACCTGATCGCTACCTCTGCCCACCGTCGCTGCTCGCCGCCGCCGCCGCTGTCCGCTGTTTCCTGCCCCCGTCGCTGCATCCTGACGCTGCCACTGGGTTCGGGAACGGGAACGGAAACTCCCGACATCACGCTTTCCCGGATGAATGGCTCCGAAAGGCGAGGGGGGGTGGGCCGGGGGGAGCCTTTCGGAATGGGTGGGCGGGGGGGTTAGCGTCGTTTTTCGAGGGTCTCTCGGAGGTTCTGGAAGGCGATCATTCGATGCGATATGGCGTTTTTCTCGTCCGCGTCCATCTCGCCGAAGGTTCGTCCGTCGAAGCCATCCGGAGCGAAGGTGCTGTCCCAGCCGAAGCCGCGCCGGCCGCGGGGCGCACTGACGATGTGTCCGGTGACCACCCCGAGGCCCATCACCTCCTCGACGCCGTCGCTGGCCATGGCGATGCACCGCACGGTGGCAGAGGTGTCATCGAAGGCGTTTGCGATCCGGCAGATGCCCTCAGGGCCGACTGAGGTCAACAACCATCGGATCAGTGGACCGGGAAATCCACCGAGTCCTTTCAACTCTAATGATGTGTCCTCGACCAGCGCCGGCCGCTGCAGCCGGCCGAACGCTGCTGCCGCCTTGTGGCTCACAACCTCTTCGAGCTCCAGCGATTGGATCTCCTCGAGGTCGAACGAACGATGGTCAAGGCTGAAGCCGAGCACTGCTTCGGCCTCCTTCAACTTGTCCACATTCGAGGTCACGAAGACCAACCGGTCAAGCTGCATGATCAGCTTCCGGCAGGCTGCGGATCGTTGTCGGTCACAACCCGGTAAACCGCCACCGCTCGGCTGAGACCCTTCATTTGGACGTCTCCCAAAGGTTCGGTGGGAAAGAGATCCGCCACCGCCGCGTAGGTGGTTTCCCCAATCACAATCTGCCCAGGAGCAGCTGCGTACTCCTCGAGCCGAGCGGCCACGTTCACGGTGTTGCCGAGCACGGTGTAATCCACCCTCGTCTCGGATCCGATGTCGCCCACCACCACCGGACCGGAGTGGATGGCGACCCTCACTTCCACCGGTTCCAGGCCCTCCTGCCGCCGTTGTTCGTTCCAGTCGGCCAGCGAAGCCATCAGGGCGCAAGCGCTGCGCACCGCCCGCTCGGCGTGATCCGGCTGCGGCAGCGGAGCCCCAAAGAAGGCCATGACCTCATCGCCGATGAACTTGTCGAGGGTGCCGCCAAACTCGAAGACGGCGTCGGCCGCGAGGGAGAAGAACTGTCCAAGGAAAGCGGCCACCTCCTCCGGCGGCAGGCTTTCACAGCGAGGGGTGAAACCCACGATGTCGGCGAAAAAGATGGTGGTTTCACGGGCCGTTACCGGAGCCTCGTTCCGCTCCGGGTCCTGGAGCACCGCCTCGATCACCGCGGGGGAGTGGTAGCGCACCAAACGGTCCCGAACCAACCTTTGGGTCCTGATGTGTTCGTTCAATCGCGCCCTTTCGATGGCAACCGCGGCATAGTTCGACAGCGCAGTCAGCAAGTCCAGATCGGTAGCGGAGAAGGACCCGACGTGCAACGGGGAATCCACGTAGATCACCCCGATCACGAGATCGCGCAGCCACAGGGGCGCACACATGGCCGAGCGAATCTGGTGAATCCTGATGCTCTGACCGGCCTCGAATCGTTCGTCCGCCTGGGCGTCATGGGTGAGAATCGCCACCTTCTGCAGGGAAACCGTATCCAGGATCGTGCGAGAAATCGGAACCTCGGGAGCGGTTCCGCCCTCGGACTCTCTCGCGCGGTAGAGCTCGAGCCGCGGTTCGCCTTCTTCGTCGAACAGGACAATGAAAGCCCTCTCCACCGGGAGGTGCTTGAAGACCACTTCCATCACCATGTCGAGCACCGGCTGGAGGTCCTCGACCTGAATGAGGGTCTTGGCCACCTGAGCCAGAATTTCGAATACCCGCTCGCGCTCGCCCACCACCGCAGGCTTGGCCGCCTCCCCTTCGAGCCCGAACTGCTGGTTGAACTCTGACAGCGGTCGGAAGTAGGTGGCCGAAGAGAGATCACCTTCCACCAGGGCACCGTCCTGCACCTTGAGCAGGAAGTTGCCAACCGTGATCCGGTCCCCCCCCGCCAGCATGCCCGACGAAACCACCTGGTCATTGACCTTGACCCCGTTGGTGGAGCCGAGATCGACGATCTTGAAACCATCACCGTCGGCGGTCACCCTGGCATGGTGTCGTGAGACCGAAAAGTCCCGCAGAACGATGTCGTTGTCGCTCGACCTACCAAGGGTCAGGCCATCTTTGAGCGGCATCCTCTCGGTGACGCCATCGTCCTCGAAAAGCAGTTCAAGCATTGGGATATTGTACTCCGCTCCGGGGTCATCTCGGCGGCGGTGAAGGCTTCCTGGCCCGGGATTGAGGGGTCAGCTGGTACCACCCGAGAAGCCGGTCGAGCCGGGCCTCGTTTTCTGCTGACCCGACGCTCAGAACCGACAGCTCGATATAGGGTCCGCCACACTCGTAGAGCTGCCTCGAAGCCGTGGCCCGCCATCCTGGATCGCCAGCCTTGAGGACGTTCAACCACACCCAGCACGCCTCCTGAGAGGAGATTCCGGGAACCTTGGCGCCCATCGTGGCCATATTCGACCGCACCACGTGTTCGCCGTTGATCTCGCATCCCGACCGGGTCCAACCCTCGATGGCCGTGTCCAACTTCGCCATGGCTTGCCCGTACACCTCGGGGCCCCAGCCCCTGGCGGTCGGCCCACGCTCGGCCACGAAACGTTCGAGCGAAAGCGCCTCGATGAGCCGGAGCAGGCCGAGTCGGGTGGTCTGGTCCTCGGACAGCTGATAGGCGGCCACCAAATCACCCAGATCCTCGATCCGCATCAGCCGTTCCACCGATCGCAGGCAATCCGGCGCATGACGCTCGGGCACGAATCCCCGGAAACCCGGAAATCGTTTCCCTTCGTTTTTGAGCGTCGCCTCCAACCAGATCTCCACGAGAGTGTGTTTCTCCAGCGTCTGGGCAATCCGGTCCATCTCGCGACCAAATTTGTGACCAGACCACGGGTCGATTCCACCGGCGAGGTTTGGCAGATCGTCACCGATCAGATCCCGGTAACCGTACGCCGCCGCCTGGCGAACGCGGGAATCAGGCAGGGTGATGCCCTTGCGGTAGATCGGCAACAACTGGCGGTCGTGATACGCCGCAGCCCCAACCAGCACGATGATCCGCCCCTCCTTACGGAGCCTGCCCGACTCCCAGAGCTTCACAATCGCCGAGGGTCCCGGCCAGATCTCCATCACCCGGCGCTGCATCCGCTCCCTGCCGACGGAGTCGAAGTACGGTCCCGGGAAGTGGCTGATCTCCGGTGATACCAGCAGCCCCGAGGTCAGGGCCAACTGGGCCACCACCCCAAACACCGCCATCATGAGCGCACGACCTTCATTTCATCCCACACCCGTGCGAGGATACCCGGTATGGGGAATCGAATAAAGCTCACCGTCGCCTACCTGGGCCAAGGGTTTTCCGGCTGGCAGCGACAGCCGGAGGAAAGAACCGTCCAGGGCGAGCTCGAACGGGCCCTCACCGCGATGACCTGCGCCCCTGCGGCCGTGGCCGGCGCCGGCCGAACCGACACCGGTGTCCACGCCGCAGCGCAAGCGGCCCACACGGATCTGCCCATGGGGATCCAGCCGTCCGTGTTGGTCCAAGCCCTGAACCGATCGCTCGATGCCTCCGTCCGGGTTCGTGCAGCGGTGGCGGTGAACGATGATTTTCACGCCCGGCACGATGCCCTGGGCAAGCTCTACATCTACCGTATCCGGTGGCGGGCGCCGCGATTGCCATGGGTGGGTCTGCGAACGGTGACCACGAAACCGCCAACCGACGAGGAAGGGCTTCACAGCGCCATGGCACGGCTCGTCGGGAGCAGGGACATGGCCTCGTTTTCGGTCCCCCAGTCGAAGTCCACGGTACGCACGCTCCACCGCGCCTGGATCGAGGACCGTCGCGACGGGATGGACCTCCACTTTGTCGGCGATGGCTTTCTCAGGTACCAGGTTCGACGGATGGTGGGGGCGGTTCTCGAGGTGGGCCTCGGCCGGCTTTCCCTCACAGACTTCGGGACCTTGCTGACCCGCCCACAGCCCGGAGCTCCTATTCAAACCGCACCTGCCCGTGGTTTGACTCTGGAGAGGGTGTTCTATCGGCAATCACCACTCCTGCAGATGGCGGCAGTCCCGCCACACAACCAGTTGAAAGTTGAAAGTTGAAAGATGGTTCTCGAATCACCCAGGACATTCGAGCACAGCGACCCCCTGCAGGCTTACGTTCTGAATCTTCGCCGAACTCCCGACCCGCGATGGGTGGGAGACCGGGAACCTTCAACTTGCGACTTTCAACTTTCAACTCGATGCTTGAAAATCCCCTCTCAGGCGCGGCCCGCCTTATCGCGTTGGCGGTCGTTCGCGCTACTGAATACTCCCCGACCATCCCTGTGGTAGACTCCCGTCCCCTGGAGAGTGAGATGCATCCCCTTGATGAGATTGCCGCGCCCGGCACGGACGAGCGGGAGATCCTGGACATCCTCGATCTCGATGCTCTCCCGCGACACGTCGCCATCATCATGGACGGCAATGGCCGGTGGGCGGTGGCGCGCAATCTGCCACGAGTGGAAGGCCACCGAGCGGGAATCCGTGCCGTTCGCGAGACCATCGAAACAGCGGCCCGGCTTGAAATCCCGGTCCTCACCCTCTACGCATTCTCCACTGAAAACTGGAAGCGGCCACGCCATGAGGTGCTCACCCTGATGGGCCTCCTCAAGGAGTACATCCAGCGCGACTTGGATTCCTTCAACCGAAATAACCTCCGCCTGCGACCCATCGGCCGCATCGACCAGCTCGACGAGTCGGTCCAGGAGCAGATCCGGATCGCGGTGGCCACCACCCGGGAGAACACCGGGACGATTGTCCAGATTGCCCTCAACTACTCCGGGCGCCAGGAATTGACCGATCTGGTCAGAAACGCTGCAGCCGAGGCGGCGGCGGGACGGATCGACCCAGCCTCCATCGACGAGGCCTGGGTCAACTCCCATCTGCTGACCGGTGGCGTGCCCGACCCCGACCTGATGATCCGCACCTCGGGCGAGCAGAGGGTGTCGAACTTCCTGCTCTGGCAGCTGGCGTACTCCGAGATCTACTTCTCGCGAGTACTCTGGCCAGACTTCGAGAAGGGGGAGCTCTTCCGCGCCCTCCACGAGTACCAGAACCGGGAGCGGCGCTTCGGCGGACTGCCCACCCCGGGCGGCGTCTTCCAACCTGCCGGAGAACCAATTGGGTAGCACCGGGAGATTCCAACGTGAGCTCTTCGCCGTGGTGGCGATCCCGGTGGTGGTCGCCATCATCGTGTGGGCGCCCGCCTGGGCGCTGTTGGCTCTTCTCGGCGCGGCGGTGGTGATCGCCGCCGATGAGCTGCTGAACATGGCACGCAGCTCAGGGGTGCCCTGCTGGCGCTGGCTGCCGTTGGCGCTGCTCGTCCTTCTCCTCGTCTCAGCGTGGCTGCGAGGCCCCACCGGGTTGGCGGCGGTCGCGATCCTGACCGTCGTCGTCCTGCCCACCGCCCAGCTCATGCGGCCGGAGTCGCCAACCGGCGGACTGACCGGATCTGCCATCAGTTGCTTCGTGGTGCTCTACCTGGGTCTGACCGGAGCCAGCCTTGGATACCTCCGATTGTGGCCCGATCCCGCCCTCGCCGTGAAGCTGCTGTTGCTCTATTTGTTCAGCATCTGGCTGGGAGATTCGGGAGCCTACTACGTCGGCTCCCGAATCGGCCGACACAAGATGTCGCCTCGAATCAGCCCCAACAAGACCTGGGAGGGCCTCGCCGGCGGCACGGCGGCCACCATCGGCGCGGCGGCCCTTCTGAACCTGTTGTTCGGTCAGCCTCTCGGCTGGACCCACCTGCTCGCCGTCGCTGTGATCCTCGCGGTGACCGCCCCTCTCGGCGATCTGGTGGAGAGCCAGTTCAAGCGCGACACCGGAACCAAGGACTCCTCGACTCTGATCCCCGGCCATGGCGGCTTCCTCGACAGAACGGACAGCCTGATCTATGGCGCGCCGCCGGTGCTCGCGTACCTGTTACTCACCGGGATCATCCCTTGACCGCCACCCCATGCCCGCTTTCGGCCTTTCAGGACTCCACGGGGAGTGGGTGCGGGAATGAGACACACCACCGGAGAGGTTCGGTGTAGCGATGTTGACGAGTGTTCTCGCGTTTTTCTTCGTTCTCGGCGTGCTGATCGTCCTCCACGAGGCGGGGCACTTCCTGGCGGCCCGCTGGCTGGGCGCTCCGGTGGAGGTCTTTTCCATCGGCTTCGGCAAGCGGCTCTGGGGAATGGAACGGGGCGGCACCGACTACCGGATCTCCATGATCCCCTTTGGTGGTTACGTGCGGGTCGTGGGGTTGGGCCCGGACGAGACCGACGTGGCGACGGACGGTGCCGATGACCAGGTCCTCCTCCCGCGTTGGAAGCGTGCAGTTATTCTGCTCGCCGGTCCGCTCACCAACATTGTCGCGGCGGTCGTCTTCCTGGCCTTCGCCTTCGTGGTTGGTGTCGAAACCCCGGTCTTTCTCGATCAACCTCCGGTGGTGGGCTGGGTCGATCCCGAATCACCAGCCGCCGAAGCAGAGATCGCCCCGGGCGACCTCATTCGAAGGGTGGACGGGTTGGAGATGCCCAGCTGGCGTGAGCTCGACATGGCTCTGCTCACTGCCGGCGGCCGGGAGATCACCCTCGACGTGGAGCGTGATGGCATCAGCAGCGTGGTCAAACTCACCCCGAAGTCGGTGACCCGCTACCAGTTCGGCTACTCGGGGCTGGCCGCGCCTCTCAAACCGGTTGTCGTCCAGCTCCTCCCAGGCCAACCGGCCGCTCGCGCAGGGCTCGAGCCGGGCGACCTCATCCTGTCGATCGACGGCGAGCAGGTCGACCAGTTCTACGACCTGATTCGAATCATCTCGCCCCGCCCGAGCGAACACATGACGCTGCAGGTGATGCGGGGAGAAAAGATTGTCCCGATCACCCTCACCAGCGATGACGTCGGCGGCGAGGGCCGCATCGGCATCGCTCTGGTCTACCCCTCGGAGCTCCGCAAACTGAAACCGGTCGCTGCGCTGGCCGCTGGCGGTCGCGAGTGCGTGCGCATCACCCAGGAAACCTTCCGCGTCCTGGGCCGACTCTTTGCCAGGAAGGCCTCCATGCGGCAACTGTCGGGACCCATCGACATCGCGCGGATCTCCGGCGAGGCCGCCAAGAGCGGATTCCACACCCTGATCCGGCTCATGGGCCTGATCTCTCTCCAGCTGGGGATCTTCAACCTACTGCCGATCCCCATCCTCGACGGCGGCCACCTGACGATCATCGCCTTCGAGTCCGCCATCCGCCGCGACCTGCCGATCAAGGTCAAGGAGAGGATCCTGGAAGTGGGCTTTTACGCCTTGATCCTGTTGTTCGCGTTCGTGATGTTCAACGACATCGTCAAGATCCTCCCGGACAGCGTCTACAACCTGATCTTCAAGGGCTGAAACCGCCCACAAAGCCGTTGACGAATGACGTGCTAGAGTTACCCGATGGTCGCTCGCCTGCTGGCCGCCCTGGTGTTCGTGATCTGCGCCACCCTGGTGTTCTGGCAGGCCTTTGTCCACACGGTTCACCGCGGAACACTCGCCGTGCCGGACCTGGTGGGCAAACCGGTAGACGACGCGGCTTCGAAGGCTCACGACGTGGGCCTGTCGGTCATCGTCGAGGAACCTGGAGTTTACTCTGCGGCAGTGCCAGTGGGGGTGATTGCCGAACAACATCCAAGGGCAGGTTTCCAGGTCAAAACGGGGTCTCCGATAACCGTCCGCATCAGTCTCGGAAGCGTGCGGACCATGATCCCTGACATCCGGGGCGAGTCGCTTCAGGGCGGCCTCAGCGGGCTCGATCAGGCGGGCCTGAAGGCGGGACGCCGTGCCCGGATCGACGGCTTCACCACAGCTGATCGGATCCTCGCCACCGACCCTCCGGTGGGCCAATTGACCGTTCCTGAAACCGAGATCGACCTGCTGGTCAACGTGACCCCTCAGGAGGAGTTTTGGGTGATGCCATCCCTGCTCTCACGATCCCGCGACGCGGTCCGCCGGCTCTGCCTGAACCATCAGTTTCGGCTCGGCCAGATCCATCAGGTGGCATACCCGGGTCTGCCGGCGGGAGTGGTCATTCGGCAATACCCGCCCGCGGGGTCCCGCCTCTCTCGAAATGACATCATCACCATCTGGGTCGCCCAATGAGCGTTCGCATCGCACCATCCCTGCTGGCGGCAGACTTCGCCAATATCGCCCACGAAGTCGGCGACGTCGTGCGCGCGGGCGCCGACCTGCTCCACCTCGATATCATGGA
Organism: uncultured Holophagae bacterium; assembly: GCA_963801995.1. Classification (GTDB taxonomy): domain Bacteria; phylum Acidobacteriota; class Thermoanaerobaculia; order Thermoanaerobaculales; family Sulfomarinibacteraceae; genus FEB-10. The sequence goes on from CAWDGW010000005.1 coordinate 154,952, forward strand.
TGGTCACTTCGTCCCCAACCTCACATTTGGTCCACCCGTGGTGCGTCACCTGGCGCGCCATTGCACAATCCCGATGGACGCTCATTTGATGGTTTCGAATCCTGACCCGCTGGTGCCAGCTCTCGCCGAAGCCGGGGTCGCCAGGGTGTCGGTGCACGTGGAGGCAGCCCTTCACCTCCACAAGACCCTCGCAAGCATCCGAGAAGGTGGCATGTCGGCCGGCATAGCCATCAATCCGGCCACTGCGCTCAGCTCCCTCGAGGATGCCCTGCCGTTCGCCGATTTCATCCTTGTGATGGGGGTCAACCCCGGGTTCGGAGGTCAGGCCTTCATCCCGGAGTCGATCCATAAAGTCGAGAGGTTGCGCGCCCTGATCGGGGGCCCGAGCATGGACATCTCGGTGGACGGAGGCGTCGATGCACAGAATGCCTCCGCCCTGATCGCCGCAGGAGTCACAACCCTGATCGCCGGATCCGCCATTTTCGGCGCTGAGGATCGCCGACGAGCCGTGGCCGAGCTGCGCAATTGCGCCCCCGAAATGGAGTCGTGTTGAACCGACGTTTACGAATTGCAGCACTTCTGGTGATATCCATCACACTCGGAACAGCTGGATGTGCCAGCTCAAAAAAGAGTGATGATCAGATCTTGGAGGAGCTCGCCGCGCAAGATAAGGAGTCTATTTTTGGCCTCGCGGAGGAGCTCTACAGCAAGAAAAAATATAGCGACGCCCGCAAGTATTTTTCTTTTGTCTACGACACCTTTCCAAACGATCCGCTGGGCCACAAGGCGGCCCTTCGCGTAGCCGACACCTACTCGGTGAAGTCAGACCCCACCAGCCGCACCGAGGCCCGGCTACGGTACCGTGATTTTGCCAACCGTTACCCGAACGATCCGGACCGGGACTACGCCCTGCTGATGGTCGGGCATACCTTCAGTGAAAAGAAGTTACGCCCAGATCGAGATCTCTCCGATCTGCATGAAGCACACAACGCCTACCAGCAGCTGGTGACCCTGTACCCCAATTCGCCGCACGCTGCCGAAGGCCAGGAACGGATCGGCCAACTGCGCGAAACTCTCGCCGAGCACGAGCATCTCATCGCCCAGTTTTACTTCCGAAATAAGCGGTGGCACGGGGCGCTTTGGCGACTCGAATATCTCAAGGAAAACTACCCTGAATATTCAAAGATGAAGGCCGTGGATTCCATGGTCGAAGGCACCGAAAATAAAATCAACCAAATCCAGGAAACATACGACCAACTCCTCGAGCAACGGCGAAAATCAAAGAAGGATTGACGCACAGAATCTCTTCGAGTAATCTAAGACTGTGCATCTAGTGTGCTTCCAGACAACAGGGAGAGGTCCCATGAGAGGCGCAATCTGCTTTGCGATGGTGTTTGTATTGACCGCGACGATGGTCGCTGCACAGGCAGTGGCTCCGCCGCCCAAACCCCTTTATTTAAGGGGCGACCACTGGACCCCCTATGATCCGCCGACGGAGTTTCCGGAGGGCAGCACGGTCCATATCGTGCAAAAAGGGGACACCCTGTGGGATCTGGCTCAGCAATACCTGGGCGACCCCTATCTGTGGCCACAGATCTGGGAACGCAACCCCTACATCCTCGACTCGCACTGGATTTATCCAGGGGATCCGATCGTCATCGACGTGGCGGTTCAGGCCCCGATTGCGGAACAAGAGGTTGTCGAGGAGACCGTGACCACCCAGGTTCAGCCAGATGACGACTGGGAGGCGTCGGTCCCCGAGGGGGTACCGTTCCCGCTGGGGAGCCCAGCCGATGTCTACTGCTTCGCCCGCCTGATGCCCAACGACGACGTCTTCCCGTTCTCGGTTGTGTCGTCAGAGCGCATCGGAATGCAGGATCAGTACAGCGAGGGCGAGGTCATGTACATCGACGGCGGGGTCAACCAGGGAGTGGCGGCCGGTGATGAGTTCTTCATCATGCACCGGGAGCGCGAGCTCAACCACCCAATTTCGAAGGCCCACATGGGCGTCGTCTACAGCCAGGTTGGTCGATTGAAGGTTCTCTGCGCCCAAGAGGATTCCGCGATCGCAGAGATCACCTATGCGTGCGACCCGGTGGTACTTGGCGATGTCCTGCTGCCGTTCAACCCGGTGCCGGTGCCTTTGGTGCTGCCGCCCGACCCAACCGACCGCTGCGACGAGCCAAACGGCAAGCCCACCGGGTACATCGTCTACAACCGGGATGACCAGATCGACATCGGAACCAACTGGCCAGTCTTCGTTGACCTGGGGGCGCCGGAGGGTCTCTATCCCGGCATGTTCGCGACGATTTTCCGTGACAATCCGGTCGCTGGAATGCCGCGGCTGGTGATCGGAGAGGTCGGATTCCTCACCGTCGAGGACGGCTACTCCACCTCAATCGTTACCAAGGCCTGGCGGCCGGTGGAGATCGGCGATCGCGTCGAGATCAAGTAGCCTGAAGAAACAATCCGAATGACTCCAAGGCCCCCGCAGCTCGCGGGGGCTTTTTTAAAATCAAAAAAGGTGTGGTTGGGGTTCCCGCCGTTCCCGTTCCCGTTCCCGTTCCCGAAATTCAGCGGCAGCGACAGCAGTCAGGGGCAGCGACCGGGAACAGCGAGCAGGGACAGTAACCAGTCTTCAGCGGCAGCCATCAGTTGTCTTGGCCGCATTGCACATGGTCACCTCCGGGTCGCTCACGGGGTGAATGGGCATAGCTGGTGAGCATGAACGACCCGGAGGTGACCAGTCCTGAGCCGTCACGAACAACAACCTCGCTGCCCACGAGAAAGCCCTGGGGATTTTTGACCAGGTTCGTGCCATGACCTGGCGCCTGCTCAACCCCGTCGCACAATAGCTCTCAGCACGACACACGCTCTGACGCTGACGCTGTCATCTGACGCTGATCCCGGCCCCTGTCGCTGGAGCTGCCGCTGTCAGCTGACGCTGCCCCTGGTCGCTGTCATCCACCACCTCACGGAATTCCGGATGAGCCTAACTTGTAACGTTTAACCCCCATACCGAGTGGGTGGGAGGGGGGGATCAGCTGGCGATGGACGGGCGATCAACGGCGATGCCTCGGCGCTCGGCGAAGGCGCGCAATCCCGCAGCATGCTCCTCGTCGGCAGCGGCGAGATTGCGGATCACTCCGGCAACCCCCGGGTTGGATTTCATCAGAATCGACCGGTGGTATTCTCGAACGGTGTTTCAGGACTGGGTCTTCGACGGCAACGACCACCGATTCATGGGCTTGGCCCTCGCCGAGGCCCAGACTGCGGCCGAGCGGGGTGAAGTTCCGGTGGGCTGCGTCATCACCTACAGAGGCGAGGTCATCGCCGGAGCTGGAAATCTCAGGCGAGAACCCCATGATCCGGCCGGACACGCCGAGATCCGCGCCCTTCGGGCCGCCGGTGAAGTTGTCGGAGACTGGCGACTCCAAGACTGCACCCTCTACGTTACCCTCGAACCCTGCCCCATGTGCACCTCCGCCTGTCGCCAGGCACGCGTCGACCTCGTCGTGTGGGGAGCCCCCGATCCCGTACTCGGTGCCTGCGGATCGGTCATCGATCTCGCCGAAGATCCCCGCCTCGGCCCATTCCTGGCCCAGCGCGGCGGTCTTCGAGCTGAGGAAAGCCGGGACCTCCTGCAGTCGTTCTTTACCAACACACGCAATTCGTCGTAGAATGTGTGGCCGTCGCGGAGAGGTGCCGGAGTGGTCGAACGGGGCGGTCTCGAAAACCGTTGACCTTTCACGAGGTCCAAGGGTTCGAATCCCTTCCTCTCCGCCAGCTCTTTGACTGAGACGATCGCGAACGGAGAGGTGTCCGAGTGGCCGAAGGAGCACGCTTGGAAAGCGTGTGTGGGGGTAACTCCACCGCGGGTTCGAATCCCGCCCTCTCCGCCATTGATAACTCGCGAGAAACGCCGGGAGCCCACCCTGGAGCTCGGGTCCTGCGCATCGTCGCCCTTCGAATCGTGTCAGGCCCGGAAGGGAGCAGCACTAAGGAGGTACCGACGAGTGCCGCAGGTCACCTGGGCTCCATGGTGGGCTCCCATAACGTGGGTGCGCAAAGCATCGCCTACGTCGTTTCTCAATACTCGCTTCTCATATCTCACCGCGATGACAGCCATTCCCCGGGGCACATCGATCGTGAGATATGAACCGCGAGTATTGAGTTGAATGAACCCTCTGACCTACCTCAGATGGTCAATGAAGCAGGTGACCGAAGCGGTCGAGGATCGTGTGGGCGGCCTTGTGGGCGCCGCCCTGCTTTCGCCGAACCTTGCGAGGGGCATCCAGGAGAGGTTCTATGGCAGCGAGCCACGAGCCGTCGTTGAACCCCTCCTCGGAGATCTCCACCGACCTCATGGTCCGTCGGACAAAGGCGGCGAGCACGGGAGATTCCGGAAACCGCGGTCTCCCGATGTAAGCCATGGCCGAGCCTGCCTGCCAGGTTTCTGCCACCGTGCTGTATCCGAGCTTGCCCACCACCACGTCTGCGGCCCGCACCAGGTCCGGGTGGTAGAAGTCCGACCGAAATGGCAGGACGATCAGTCGACCGTCGTGGGCCGGCTCCGAAGCGCCGCCGGGCACCACGAAGGTCGCCGTTGGGTGCCGCACCAGGGGGGTCAGCGCACGGTAGTCCCAACCAATCCCGCCCATGGTCAACAGCACCATGGGGCCGCCCTCTTTGACTCCCAACCGGCCGCGGACGAGACCGGGATGGGCGAGCGCAGCTCGCGCAACCGGCGGCACCTCCACCGCCCCCGGACACCGGCTACACATGGGTTCGGTCTGGATGTGCAGTTCGGCCCCGGCGACGAAATCGGCCAGGGCTGACCCGTGCCGATTCAACGCCCGATTCGGCGGTTCATAACCTCGGTAGATCCAGTCCCAGGTGAAATTCTCCACCAGCACGCCCGGGATCCCAAGCTTGGTGGCCGCAGCGACGCCCAGGGGGGCGATGTCGCTGATCACCAGCCGACACCCGAGCCGAAAGATGCGATCAGTGAGACGTTCGAGAACGCCGGAATCGCCAGCCAAAAAATCGTCGAGCCTTCGCACCGTCGCCGGAAGATCCTCCTCCAGGGGGGTTCGCTGGACGAGTCCCACATCGGTTTTCAAACGATGCATGGTGAACGGCACAATCAGCGAATCGGCGAAGAACCAGCGCGGCACCGTGGTCAGGATGTGGAAGTGCAGATCTCGGCGAATCCGGGCCAGAGCCTGGATGACCGCGCAGGAGCGGGCAGCATGGCCGAAGCCGTGGGCTGAGACCACCACCGCCACCGAAACCTCGGTTTCGAATCGCCGTCTCAGTTTACCGACCCCCCATTCGGGCTGCAGTGTACGTGATACGATGCGGCCATGAGAGGTGCGTCCATTTTCGCCGGCACGATGCTGCTCGCACTTTGCACGGCGTCGGCACAGAGCCCGGAGGGAAGGGCGTGGCAACAGCGCCTGCAGCTGGACATCCAGCTCCCGGTTCCAGCAGTGGAGCTGGAATCTGTCAACCCCTTCGCCCTGCCCATCGACGAACCCCCACGCCTGCTCACATCGGCGGCTCCAGGCAAGGTCGCCGTGCAGGGTCCGCTCGTGGTGGCCGCCTACGTGGACGCCCGCGGCGACTGTCTCGGTGCGGTTCCCCTGGAGCTGCCGTTTCCCGGTCTCACCTCGGTGATCGTCGACGAACTCTCGGGAAGCCGCTTCGATCCGGCCATGGACGGCACCACTGCAGCGCCGTCCTGGGTTGTGATCGAGGTGAGCCTCGGGGGAAAGGTCAAAGAGGGCGAGGCCGCCGCACCTCAGCTCGATCTTCCAGACCCCGCGCGTCCGCCTGACACCAGCCCACCGCCACGGGTCTCACCCTCTGGCAATCTCCTCAGACTCCCCGCGGTGCCGGCTGCTGACCTCACCAGCCTCGCCGCTCCGAAACGCTTCAAAATCAAGGCCCCCGGCCAGGCTTCCGACATGCTGCTCACCGCCCTGGTCCACATCACCCCGGAGGGCCGATGCGACCGGTTCGTGCCCCTCGACATGCCGTTGGGACTTCGTCCCTGGCTCTCTGCATACCTCGCCACCTGGCGTCTCGAACCAGCGATCCGCGATGAAGAACCGGCGGAGGTATGGCTGGTCTACTCCGGCCGGGTTCGGCTTCAGCTCTCGAGCCTGCAATCCGGCGAGCCCCGAATCCTCACGGACCGGGTTTACGATCCCCATCCCCCCGATTCCCACGACAGCGAGTAACTCCACGCTCAGGTTCTTCAATCTTGAATTTTCAATCTTCAATCATCGCCGGTGATCAGCCGTCGCGGCGGAGAATCTTGCGGACGTTGCCCTGCCGGACGGTGACCCGCTCTGAATCGAGCCACTCGAGGATCGGGATGGCGAGCTTACGACTGAGTCCGAACTCGTCCTTGAACTCGCCCACCGAAATCGCGTCTGCGTCGAGGGCCCGAATTCGCCGCGCCACCTCGTCGAGCGCCGCCCGGTGGATCAACAGCTTACCCTCCAGCCGTGTCAGCCGTCCCCGCTGCACCAGGAACTGGCAAATGCCCTCCACCACCGCCGGTTTTGACGCCAGCCGCTCAGCCACCTCTCCAGGCGACGGCGGCGCAAGCTCGGCTTTCCGGTACTCTGCCTCCACCCTGCGGGACAGCTCGGCACCGAGTTCGGTCATGTGCTCCTCGCGACCCGCCGGCACCACCCGGCCGCCGGTCACCTCGAGCACCCCCCGCTGGCGCAGCTCCTCCAGATAGACGTCTGCCAGGTTTCTGGCTGCCCGGGGCAGCAGGGCCCCCATGAAGTCCCGGGCCGGGATGCCAGCCGAGACCACTTCCCCGGAGAGCCTGCTCTTGAGTTCCTCGGTGGCTGCGGCAGTCAGCTTTTCCAGCCGCTCCACGGCGACCATCCGAGGTGGGCGGGTTGGCAAGCTCTGGATCCTACCCGCGCTCATCAGTCGGCCGAGGGGAGCCTCCACGGCGGAGACCAGCAGTCCGAGCCGTCCCGCCAGCTCGTCCGCCGACGCAGCAGCCAGACCTGAACTGTCGATCCAACCGCCGAGCACCTCAGGCCAGGTCTCGCGGTTGACCGTCGGCAGCTCTGCAAGCCCGGAACTGTGCTTGCGTTGCCAGCGCCGGAGGTGAGCATCCATCACCACGCCACCGGCAAAGGTGTTCACCGGTGATGGGCGACGCAGAACCATCCGGTCAGCCGGAAAGAGGAGCAGCGGTGCCTTCAGCTTCAATTGGGCGACCGCCACTCCACCCGGGACCAGCGGCCGAATGCTCAGCCTCTCGATCCTCGCGGACACCCGGGACGCCAGTGCGTGCACCTCCACCTCATCGCCCTCGTCGATCGGCTTGGGCGCCGATCGCAATAACTCGAGGCGCACGGTTGCCAGGGAAGTTGGCTGCCAGGGCCCCGAAGATAGCAGCTGGTCGCCGCGGCTCAGGTCCTGGCGGGACAAGCCCACCAGGTTGACCGCTACCCTTTCGCCGGCCTCGACCCGATCGCGTTCCACGCCGTGGACGTGAAGCCGCCGGATCCGAGCGGTTTCGCCGCGGGGCAGGATGGTGATCTCGTCGCCCACCGCCACCGAACCCCACAGCGACGTGCCGGTCACTACGGTGCCGGCCCCGGTGAGGGAAAACACCCGGTCCACCACCTCCCGGTACGGTCGGTCCGCCACCTGGTGAGGAGACACTCGCCGGGCTTCCTCGACCAGCAAAGTCCTCAAATCGTCCAAGCCGGCCCCGGTGGTCGCCGACACCTGAATCACCCGTGCCTCCCCATAGGGCGTCGTCTCGAGCAGCTCGCGAACCTCCTCCACCACCAGATCCGCATAGTCTTCTTCTGCCGCATCCACCTTGGTGACCGCGACGATGATGCCGGGAACCCCCATCAGCCGAATCACCTCGAGGTGCTCGCGGGTCTGGGGCATGACCCCCTCGTCGGCCGCCACCACCACCAGCGCCCGATCGATGCCGGCGGCGCCGGCGATCATGGTATGGACCAGGCGTTCGTGCCCGGGCACATCCACGAAGTGAATCTGGAGATCGTCTTCGGTCAGCTGGGCAAAGCCCAGGTCGATGGTGATGCCCCGCTCCTGCTCCTCCGGAAGCCGATCGCAGTCGGTGCCGGTGAGAGCCTTCACCAGGGTGGTCTTGCCGTGGTCGATGTGGCCGGCGGTGCCGTAGACGACGTGACGCATGGCCGTATCCTACGCTGCTGCAGCCCGTGAGGGAAGCAATGAAGCAATGGGCGGCGGTTCCGGAGACTCCAGGGGTCCAATTCGGAATTCGGAATTCGGAATTCGGAAAACCGTTCTCGACGGCAGCGACGAGCAGTCGTGTCCGACCCTCAGTGACCCCGCCATCCCTCCTCCGCCTGCTTCCGGCCCCCGGACTCCCGGTTCCCTTGTCACTTGTTACTTGTCATAGTCACCGGTCGCGCTATTCTCTCCCCATGAGCCACGCCCATCCCGTCGAGACCGAGCTCAAAATCCCGGTCTCCTGATCTCGAAGCGGTGAGGCGACGGAATCTGGTGCGTATCCGACCGAGAGCTCGCCAGTTGCACCCCCGCCAGCGGGAGGAAAACACGCTCCTCGACACCGCCGGGGGGCAACTCGCGGCTGCCGGCCGGGTGCTGCGTTTGCGCCGGATTGGCGATCGCGAGCTCCTGACCTTGAAAGGACCCGCCCGATACGAGGGTGCAATCAAGCATCGGGAGGAACTCGAAATCGTCGTTTCCGACGTGGAGCAGCTCGCGTCCATCTTCGATCGCCTAGGCTACCGCTCCGTGGTGCGTTACGAGAAGGATCGGGAGAGCTGGAGGGTCAACGAGGTCACGGTGACCCTGGACCACACGCCGATGGGGGATTTCGTCGAGCTGGAGGGGCCAGCGGAACGACTGGTCGCCCTCGCCTCGCAGCTCGACATCGACCCGGAGCGAGCCGTGCGGGGTTCCTATATCGGCCTTTGGCAGGACTATCGTACTGCCCATCCCGAGCTCGCCCTCCCGGAGGATATGGTCTTCGAGCCGTGACCGCCGCCACCCCCTCCATCGCCATGATCTTCGCCGCTGGCCGCGGCGAGCGCATGCGACCGCTATCGGACGTCATTCCCAAGCCGGCCCTCGACCTGCCCGACGGTCCGGTGATCTCATCATCCGTCCGCCTCGCGGTGGCAGCTGGATGCCGCCAGATCGTGGTCAACGCCTGGCACCTCGCGGACAGCATGGAGGCAGCCCTCGACGGTTGCGGCCACCCACCCGGAGTCGATTTCAGGGTCTCCCGGGAGAAAAACCTCATGGACACGGCAGGAGGTCTGGCACTTGCCCGCGACCGGGGCCTCCTGGGGAGCGAGGGCGCGGTGCTCGTGCTCAACGGAGACGGTCTCGTCAACCTGTCTCTGGAACACCTCTTCGAACGGCATGCGGTCAGGGACGACCTGGTGACCCTCGGCCTGCTCCCTCACCTGGACCCCATTCGGTGGTCGAGGGTCCTGCTGGACGACGACGGTCTGGTGTCGGACATCCTGCCGCCGGGTCGACCCGATCCTTCGGAGGCTCCCTTCCTCTACCCGGGTGTCATGGTGGTGTCGAGGACCGCCCTGGACTCACTCACCGCCACCCCCCACGGAGTCAACGAGGGCCTTTGGGCGCCGGCCCGTGAGGCGGGCCGCCTGGGCGGAGTCGTGGTCACCGGTCACTGGCGCGAGGTGGGAACCCCGGCCGACTACCTCGAAGCGGCCCTCCATCAGCTTCAGGACACACCCCGGATCCACCCCTCGGCTCTGGTCCATCCCGGCGCCTCACTGGGCGCGGCCTTCGTAGGATCCGGCGCCCGGATCGAGGCCGACACCGCGATCGGCGACGCCGTGGTGGCGGAGGGCGCCACCGTCAGACGCGGTGCCCGGGTTTTCCGGTCGGTACTTCTCGGAGCGGTCGAGGCAGCTCCGGACGAGCGAGTGATCGACGAATTTCGGGCGGTCCCTTTTCCTGATTGAATATTCGGGGGCCCCACGTCCGCGTCCGCGTCCGCGTCCGCGTCCAATCTAAGATCGAAAATCCACCCACCCTTTCGATTGCGAATTTCGAATTCCGAATTCCGAATTCCGAATTCCGAATTTTCCTACAGGCCCTGCTTCCGCCACTTCTTCCACCCGTCGCGCCACACCAGGGTGTAGACCCTCGCCGTGCCGGGGGTCACCCGCAGCACCCGCATCCGGCCATGGTGGTCGGTGAGGTACACCGAGCTCGGCGTGGCGGTGGAACGCGGGGTGAAGGTGATGATGTCGCCACGGCCGGCGCGCACCGGATCGTTCATGTCGCCCCTCAGCCGCCCCCATCCCGAGGGATCCGGGATCATTTTGTCCTGGAGAATGCCGAGACCCGCAGTTCGCCCCTCCAGGTGGAGAACCTGGCCAATCACGCGGTCACGTCCGGCCTCCAGATCCGCCCGCCGCAGGCCGTCCCCGTCACCATCCTCGGCGATGAAGCACTGCCAGGCGCCCGAATCCGTGCGCTCGAAAACCAACGCCGTAGCTTTCACTCTCATGATGGCGTGGGCCCGACACCGCACCATCATGCCCCACAGCCGGCCACTCGCCTGCCTGAGCGCCGCGGCACGGCGAGCCTCGTCCAGGGTTGGGATCCCCGCCACGGTCATCAGCGCCATGACGGCAAGTACCACCACGAGTTCGAGCAGGGTTCTGCCCCGGATACCGCGGACCTCGGAATCACACCGCCCAATGGTCATCAAAACACCTCCTCGGCAAGAAGCGGCCCCGGAGGGCCGCGTCCCGTCCACGCTGCGAGGTTGTCGGTCAGCCGCCCGTCTTCGACGTGGTCGATCGGGGCAGCCGGACCTTGTTTGTCAGGGTTGTCTTGCCGTCGGTGACAACGTAGGGGAGCAGGTTTTCCAGCGATTTTTCACCGATCCCGCGCACCGCCAGCAACTCCTCCACCTTTTTGAACGGCCCGTTGGCCGTCCGGAACTCGATAATCCGTTCGGCGGTCGAGGGACCGATCCTCGGCAGGAGCTGCAGCTGCTGGGCTGTCGCCGTGTTGATGTTGACCACCCCCTTGGCGGTCGACTCGGTGCTGCCGGCGATCGTGGTTGATGCAACCAGTGCGAGGACCACGACCGCGGGCAACAAGTGCAGTCTCATGAAACGCCTCCTTTCCTGTCCGTGGTGTCTTCGATGAGGGCTAATGGACCGATCAGGGATCGTGCATGGCCACCTCCGGCATTGGGCTGCCCCGGTTCCACAGCACGCCCCATGCCAGGATTTCATCGAACAATAACTTCTTTATTTACAACGTTTGACGGCACAACAAAAGCCAGGGCCAGTCGATGACCGTCAGAGTTTTCTGACCGGCAACCGCGAAAACGCAACCCCCAGCGGTGTCAGGCTTTTGTGTCGGTGTCCGACTGCTATACTCCCGGGCCGAAACGCCCGGAGGTCGTTCATGCCCACATCAGCGAGCCCCCTGCCGGACTCCTGCAAAACCCAGGTCGATAGCGGGACGAGAGTCGGCTGATGGAAGACACCGCACGCCGGATGGTCTCGAACATCCACGAGACCGCCGACATGATCGCCTTCAAGCACTCCGTCTTCGCGCTGCCCTTCGCCGTGATGTCCCTGATCACCGCAGCCGATCCGGGCTGGCCCTCCCTCGGGGTGTGGCTTTGGGTGCTCGTGGCCATGGTCAGCGCACGCACCGCAGCCATGGCCTTCAACCGGCTCGCCGACCACGAGATCGACGCCGTCAACCCACGCACCTCCGGCCGGTCCCTGCCGGCCGGCCGCCTGAGCAGAGGATTCGCGCTGGCAGTGACCGTGACCGCAGCGTCGCTCTTTTTTGTGGCAGCGGGCATGCTCAACCGGCTCTGTCTGATGCTCGCCCCACCCACCCTCGCGGTCCTCCTGGGTTACTCCTACGCCAAGCGATTCACCCCGGCTGGTCACCTTTGGCTCGGCGTCGCCCTCGGTCTGGCACCCATTGGAGCCTGGATCGCCGAGACCGGCTCACTCGCCCTGCCGCCTGTGGTGCTGGCGGGGGCAGTCACCATGTGGGTCGCCGGTTTTGATGTCATCTACTCCCTCCAGGATGAGGACTTCGATCGCCGGCACGGGCTGCGATCACTGCCGGCCACCCTGGGTGGCGGTCGTGCCCTGTTGGTGTCACGGCTCTTCCACTGCGTCGCTCTGGGAGGGTTCGTGGAATTCGCCATCATGGCTGGTGGCGGCTGGTTCCGGCTGACGGCAGCCGCCGCCGCGGGGATCATGCTGGTGTGGCAGCACCGACTGGTGTCGGTAGACGACCTCGAGGCCGTCGATGCCGCTTTTTTCACCGCCAACGGAATTCTCGCAGTGGTGATGTGCGTGCTGTTCGTCGTGGCACGGTGCTAAGATCGACTCGCCGTATGACCGCTGCGAAGATTCCTTACCGCCACATCGCCGTCGAGGGTCCCATCGGGGTCGGCAAGACCTCCCTGGTGCAGTTGCTGGCCGACCGGTTCGAGGGGGTGATGGTGCTCGAGGACATCACCAACCCCTTCCTGCCCGATTTCTACGAGGGGCGTACTGGAGCCGCCTTCCAGGTTCAGATGTATTTCCTGCTGTCGAGGTTCCAGCAGCAGCGGGAGATCAACCAGATGAACCTCTTCCAGCGCTTGGTGCTCGCGGACTACACGTTTCCGAAGGACCGGATCTTCGCCTACCTCAACCTCGACGATACCGATCTCCGAGTCTACGAAAAGCTCTACCCGGTGCTCGAGCAGGAGGTCCCGACCCCCGATCTGGTGATCTACATGCAGGCCTCCGTGCCGGTGTTGCTGGAACGAATTGCACGGCGCGGCCGAGACTTCGAGAGGACCATCGACCCGGACTACCTGGTCCGGCTCAGCGAGGCCTACTCCTACTACTTTTTCCACTACCGAGACACGCCGCTGCTGGTGGTCAACACCGACGAGATCGATTTCGTCAACAAGCGAGCCGACTTTGACGCCTTTGTCGAGCAGATCATGCGCTGCCGCCACGGCACCCAGGTCTACGTTCCCATCGGTGCTCACGGCGACTCGGACCTTGCTCCCTCCAGCTGAAGCTGTAGGGGTTTAAAGGTTTGGTTCATCCGAAATAACGTGTGGGTGGGGTTCCCGCCGTTTCCGTTCCCGTTCCCGTTCCCGAAATTCAGCGGCAGCGACAGCAGTCAGGGGCAGCGACCGGGAACAGCGAGCAGGGACAGTAACCAGTCTTCAGCGGCAGCCATCAGTTGTCTTGGCCGCATTGCACATGGTCCCCTCCGGGTCGTTCACGGGGTGAATGGGCATAGCTGGCGAGCATGAACGACCCGGAGGTGACCATGTCCAAAGCCGTCAGCAACACCGATCTTGTCGCCTACACCTCGGCCAAGGAGGTCGACAGCCATCTGCGACTCCTCGCCGCTGCTAGCCCGCACTTCTCACCGGGTTTCGTCTCGAGGGCGGCGAGGCGCCATGTCCAGTGGGGTTTTCGATCCGAGGGGCGCGGAGGCGTACTTGACAGTACGTCGAGCACCCCGAGGCGAGAAAACACCGCTGGGCGTGGTGCATCGCCGGCCGTAGCAGAAAGCTGGTGAGAAGTGCGGGTTAGTGCCGTCCATGGGATCGGGGCGGAGAAAGCCCTGGAGACCTTCGACCAAGTTCGTGCGATGACCTGGCGCCTGCTCAATCCCATGTAGTCCACACACATCCCGTTCTGACGCTGTCGCCGTCACCTGACGCCGCCACCGGCCCCTGTCGCTGTCAGCTGACGCTGCCCCTGGTCGCTGTCCTTCACCACCTCACGGAATTCCGGGTGAGCCTAAGGTTTAACGTGCAACGTTCAACCCGCCACCCTCCCATACCCCCATACCCCCATACCCCCACACTCTCCACCACTTCCAAGCAGGGCAGACGGATCAATACCGATCCAGATAGCGATCCAGCTCCCACTGGTGAATCTCCTTGATGTACTCGGCCCACTCCTGCCGCTTGTTGAGCAGGAAGTGTTCGAAGATATGGTCGCCGAGACAGTCCTTCATCACCTCGTCCTTCTCGAAGAAGGTGAGCGCTTCGTCCAGATTGGCCGGCAGCTGGTGGATCTTGAGCCGCCGTTTCTCCCGTTGGCTCATCTCGAAGATGTTGCGGTTGACCGGCTCACCGCAATCGAGGTCCCGCTCGATGCCGTCGAGGCCGGAAGCGAGCATCACGGTGAGTGCCAGGTAAGGGTTGCACGACGGATCCGGGATGCGGACCTCGCATCGGGTGCCCACGCCCCGCCGCGCCGGGACCCTGATCATGGGGGACCTGTTCTTCTCGGACCAGGCCACGTTGATCGGCGCCTCGTAGCCGGGCACCAGGCGCTTGTAGGAATTGACCAGCGGATTCGTGACTGCCACGAAGGCGCGAGCGTGGTCCAAAAGGCCGCCGATGTAGGCCCGGGCCACAGGGGACAGCTGCCACTCGCCCTTGGTGTCGAAGAAGGCGTTCGTGCCCTTGGTCGTAAATAGGGACTGGTGGCAGTGCATGCCGGAACCGTTGACGCCGGCGATTGGTTTGGGCATGAAGGTGGCGTGGAGCCCGTGCATCAATGCCACCTTTTTGACCACGAAGCGGAACGTGGCGATGGCGTCGCCAGTTTCGACGGCGTCCTCGTACTTGAAGTCGATCTCGTGCTGCCCGGGAGCCACCTCGTGGTGGGCAGCCTCCACCTCGAAGCCCATGGCTTCGAGGACCAGGGTGATGTCACGACGGGCCTCCTCGCCCAGGTCGCGGGGGCTGAGGTCGAAGTAGCCACCGGTGTCGTGGGTCTGGGGGACCGGATCACCGTTGGTGTTGCGCTGGAACAGGAAGAACTCGGCCTCGGGCCCGGCCATCATTTTGTAGCCCAGCTTTTTTGCCTTGGCCACCGCTCGCTTGAGAGCGGTCCGCGGGCAGCCCTCGAAGGGCGACCCGTCGGGAGTGGCGATGTCGCAGATCAGTCGACCCACCTTGCCGTAATCGGTTGACCACGGAAAGACCTGGAAGGTGTCGAGATCGGGCACCAGCAGCATGTCCGATTCCTCGATCCGGGTGAAACCCTGAATCGACGAACCGTCGAACATGATCTGGCCATCGAGGGCCTTCTCGAATTGGCTGGATGGGACCTCGACGTTCTTGATCACGCCGTCGATGTCGGTGAACTGGAGACGCAGGAAGTGGACGTTTTCCTTCTTGGATTTGGTGAGGATTTCTGCCTTCGATAGTGACACGGTGTGATCTCCTTCGGCTCCGTTTTGCGGATTTTAGGTTCATTTCTCGCTTTGTCAAGGGTTGTTTGTGCAAATTGACTCTCTTTTTTGTGTCATTTGGCTGAATTTGATAATACGTATCAATTGAGCAGATTGGCAGAGGGGCGGTGGATACGCGCTGCAAAGATGCAGGACCGGTTTGGAATGATTTTTCGAATTTCGAATTCTCCTCGGCAAACCCTCCCAGATATACTGATTGGCCGAGGAGGACCCATGCCATCCCAACCGACCCGTGACGATGCGTGGCAGCTGCTGACCCAGTACACCGACAACCCGAGCCTGATCAAGCACGCTCTTGCGGTCGAGGCCGGTATGAGGGCCTATGCGAGGCGCCTGGGCGAGGACGAAGAGACCTGGGGTATCATCGGATTGATCCACGACTTCGACTACCAGCAGAATCCCACCGAGGAGACCCACCTGCACGTGGGGACTCGAATCCTGCGCGAGCTCGGCTGGCCCGAAGACTGGGTGCTCACGGTGGCCTCCCATGCCGACTACATGGGCGTTCCAAGAGACTGCCAGGCAGCGAAGGTGCTGTTCGCAGTGGACGAGCTGACCGGGTTTCTGACCGCATGCGCCCTGGTGAGGCCGGACAAGTCGGTGGCCGACGTGCGCATCAAATCGGTGAAAAAGAAGCTCAAGGACAAGGCCTTTGCGCGGGGCGTCAACCGCGACGACGTCCGTAATGGAGCCGATCAGTTGGGCGTCGAGCTCGGAGAACACATCGAGTTCGTCCGTGATGCCATGGCCACCATCTCTGACGAGCTGGAGCTGCCCCCGCCAGAGTGATCGGCGAGCACCGTCACAGACTGCAGATTACAAATTTCAGATTCCACCACATGCCCTCGAATCAGCGGTGCCTCAATCCCACCTCCAATTTTCAATTTTCAATCTGCAATTTGGGGTGGGGGAATGGGTGGGAATTTGGAATCTCGTGTGGTTAGCGCGAAGGCTCGATGACCTCCAGGCCGTGGAGATACGGCCGGAGGACCTCCGGCACAACGATGGAACCGTTTTTTTGCTGGTAATTCTCGAGGATGGCGACCATGGTTCGACCCACGGCCAGGGCCGAGCCGTTGAGGGTGTGGACGAGCCGCGGTCGCCCGCCATCCGCCGGCTTGTACCGGATCCGCGCTCGACGCGCCTGGAAGTCGGTGAAATTTGAGCAGGAGGAGATTTCGCGATAGGTTTCCAGGGCGGGCAACCACACCTCGAGGTCATAGGTCTTGGCCGCGGAGAAGCCGAGGTCACCCGTACACAGGGAGACCACCCGATAGGACAGGCCGAGGCCCTGCAGCACGGCTTCTGCGCAACCAGCGATGGCTTCCAGACGCTCAGCAGAGCTTTCCGGCGTCGTGAACTCGACCAACTCGACTTTGTGAAACTGATGAAGACGGATCAGGCCCCGAACGTCCTTGCCGTAGGAGCCTGCCTCCGCCCGGAAGCACGGGCTGAAGGCGCAGTACCTCAACGGCAGCGTCTCTTCGGCCAGGGTTTCCTCGCGGTGGAGGTTGGTGACCGGTACCTCCGCCGTGGGAATCAGGTAGAGATCAGTGTTCTCGGCGTGAAAGAGATCGTCGCCGAACTTCGGCAACTGGCCGGTGGCGGTCAGGGATGAGGAGCTCACCATGTAGGGCGGCAGGACTTCGGTGTAGCCGTGGTGTCGGGTCTGAAGATCGAGCATGTAGGACACCAGGGCCCGCTCCAGAGCTGCACCGATCCCGCTCAACACGACGAATCGCGCGCCGGAGATTTTGGCTGCGCGCTCGAAGTCGAGAATGCCCAACTGGGGACCCAAATCCCAGTGGGGCTGCGGCTTGAAGTCGAAGTTGGGTCGGTCGCCCCAGCTGCGCTCAACCGGATTGTCGGCTTCGCTCACGCCCACCGGCACCGAAGGGTCAGGCCGGTTTGGAATGGTCAGCTCGAGGCTCAAGAGCTCTTCCTCGAGCTCTCGACTCTGCTCCTCGAGGGCCTTGATTTCGTCGCCGATGGCGGCCATTTCAACCCGCTTCGCCTCGCCCTTCTCCTTTTGGCCGGTGCGGAAGAGTTCCCCGACCTCTTTGGAGCCGGCGTTTCTGAGCGCGCGCAGCTCGTCCGACCGCATCACCAGATGGCGCCAATTGCCGTCCACCTCCAACAGCCGATCCAGGGGTGCCTCGGTGCGGCGAGCGGAAAGCATGGCGCGAACAGCCTCGGGTTCGGTACGGAAAAGGTCTCTCGGAAGCATTCGGTCCTCGGCGGGAGACTAGCATGGCTGGAGCATCCCGAATTCGAAATGC
Source organism: uncultured Holophagae bacterium (assembly GCA_963801995.1). Classification (GTDB taxonomy): domain Bacteria; phylum Acidobacteriota; class Thermoanaerobaculia; order Thermoanaerobaculales; family Sulfomarinibacteraceae; genus FEB-10. Next base: position 172,546 of record CAWDGW010000005.1, read on the forward strand.
GAAATTCGAAATGCGAAATTCGATCCCGACGCTCCCGCAAGCGGTTCGATCGTAGGACCTTTAAACCTTTGGTTCATCCGGAATTCCGTGAGGTGGTGAAGGACAGCGACCAGGGGCAGCGTCAGCTGACAGCGACAGGGGCCGGTGGCGGCGTCAGGTGACGGCGACAGCGTCAGAACGGGATGTGTGTGGACTACATGGGATTGAGCAGGCGCCACGTCATGGCACGAACCTGATCAAGGGTCTGCAGGGCTTTCTCCGCTCCGATCCCATGGGCGGCACTAACCCGCACTTCTCACCAGCTTTCTGCTACGGCCGGTGAGGCAGCCGATGTCAAGGGTGCGGAGCACCGGACCCCTGGTCCGGCTTGCCCTTGACATCGGATGGCCACCGGCTACTCCTCTTCTTGGTGAACGACCCGGAGGTCGTCATGTTCAATGCCTCCAAGGCAACTGATTGCAGCAACTGAAGACTGATCTCTGTACCTGCTCGCTGTTCCCAGTCGCCGAACGCTGTTTCCTGCTCGCTGTGTCCAGATCCTGCCGCTGTCTCCTGCCCCTGGCGCTGATTGGGCCTGCCGCTGCCGCCGGGTTCGGGAACGGGAACGAAAACACGCGACCTCACGCTTCCCCGGATGAGCCAAACGTTAAACGTCGATCGTATTCGAGGGTCGGCGGTCTGCAGTGCGAACCCGTCGACGTATAACGCGTAACGTTTAACATGTAACTCCGATACCTTCCACTCCGGGCGGAAGGAGCGGCGATCAGGGGATGACCTTCGGCCGAACGTTGATCCGCACCTCGTTCACGTCGTGAACCGTTCGGGCGATGGCAGTGATTTCATCTCGGACTGTTGTCTCGGTTGCCAGCGGCGCCTCAACATCGACGTACACGCGGCCGTCCGACGCTGACACCCGAACGTCGGGCCACTTGTCGATCACCGCGACCTTCACCCGTGAGGCCAACACCAGATTGTCGAGAGCCTTCTGCGACTCGGGAGTGGATTTGTAGCAGGGCGTGTTGGCGGCATGGACGATGATCTGGACGGCGCACTGCACCGACATGCTCCCGACGTTGATGACCAAATCGTAGAGCACTGGATCACGGGTATCGATGCCGTACAGCGAGAGCGCCCACCGACGGCGCTCGTAGTCGTCCTTCTTGAGCAGAGCCCGGGCTTCATCCGCCGAAAGATTCTCCCGCTCCATCTCCCACTGAACCCGTTCGTCGAGGTCCGCGATCACCCGGATTTTGAGACCGTGTTGGACGCCTCTCAGGAAGAAATGCCCGGCGAGCCCGTGGTAGACCACGTTGTCCTTCTTGACCCGCTCGAGAAACGCATTCTCGATGAAGGCCACATAGCGTTCCTTGCCGTGGTTGAACCGCTCGAGCACCGACGGCGCATCATGGAGAGCGCGCACCAGGAGGATCTCCGGTATGTTGAAATACTCCGATGCCTGGAGCAAAAGAGCGCGGTAGGTGCAGTCGTACCCGAGCTCATCGGCCACCTTTTCGGCGATTTCCTTGCCCTTGGTAAAGGACCCTCTTGATACGGTAATGATTGCCACGCTGATCCCTCCGAATGGCCCCCGCGCGACCCATTGTTCCACGGTTCAGACTGTGCGTTGACGACCCACCGCGGCGCAACGACGAGGCTTCAAACCTGGACCACGCCCGTCCTCATCATGACATGATGGTCGTGATTCCATTCACAAGCTTGCGCCAATCATCTAAGCTACCAAGAGCGAGCATGTGTCACGGCTGATCGTCGTTCCGTGACCATCTTGAGAGTCGAAGGGGTTCAGGTCATGCCTATCATCACCATCTCGCGCAGGTCCCACAGCGGCGGCTCCCTGTTGGCAAAGGAACTGAGCTCCCGCCTCGGGTGGAAATCACTGGGTCAGGAAGAGGTCTCGATCGCCGCCGCGACGGCTTATCGGATGACCGAGAAGGAGCTGCTCCAGGGTCTGTACCTGCCGGCCAATTTCTTCCAGCGGTTCACCCACCAGAAGGACCGGTATCTGCTCGCCACCCAGGCCACCATCACTCAGTTGCTGCCCGACGGCAACGGCATCTACCACGGCCTCGCGGGCCAGTTCCTGTTCCAGGACGTGTGCAACGCCTTCAAGGTGAGGGTGGTCGCCCCGATGGAGTTCCGGATCGAGCAGGCGGTGCTCAAGCTCGGCGTCAGCCGCCCCGAGGCGGTGAGGATCCTCCACGACAACGACACCCACCGCGATCGATGGAGCCGACAGATCTTCGGTGTGGACATCACCGACCCTGACCTTTATGACCTGGTGGTCAACTTCGAGCACGTCAGCATCGAAACCGCGGCCAACATGATCACCGAGATCATGGGCCGTGAGGACTACCAACCCACACCCGACTGCATCGAGGAGTACCAGGACTTCGTCGTTGACCGCCGGGTCAGGGCCGAACTGCGGTTCAACTCACCGTTCTATCGCGAAGGGCTGGAGATCCAGGTCCGCAACGGCGAGGTCTTCCTGTCTGGAGGCAAGTCCTTCGCGGCCCAACGCGACAGCATGGTCCGCTACGTCGGTCGAATCGAGGGCGTCGACAAGGTCAGCACCGATCAAGGCACCGTCGACCGGTCCCAGGTCGCCAATCTGGTCATGTCCTCTGGCGACACAACAGCCGCAGACGTCATGTTGCGACCCGACCGCTATCCGAACTGCCGGATCGGCTGCACCATCCGCGATGCCATCGTCGCCATCAGCGCGTCGGCGGTCAAGCTCGAGGACGGCCACATCATGGTTCCACGCTACGTGTTGGTGCTCGATGACGACGACCGCCTGGTGGGCGTGGTGAGCCGACGGGAACTCCTCAAGGGGCTCGTGCCCCATCTCCTCGAAGACAGGGAGACCGAAGCCCACATCAAGGAGTTCGTGCCCTTCGCCGGCAAGATGGCCGGCGAACCGGTCATTCGTTGGACGTCACTTTTTTCAAAGGCAGCGCTGCACGCAGCCCAGCAACCGGTTCATCTGGTGATGGTGCCGATCAAGGGCACCGTTCAGGTACACGACTCTCTGTCCACCGTTCTTTCCACCATGCTCCACCACGGTATCGATTTGGTGCCGGTGATGGACGGCTCCAAGGTCGCCGGCGTGGTGCTGATGACCAATATCTTCGATTTTGTGGCCCAGTTCGTCATGGAGCAGGGCTCAGTCGACGATCCAGGCGATCGAAAGGACGGCGGCCATGGCTAACGATTCCAGGACGCCAGCCCCGGATCCGGCCTCCCCGAAACCGCGCGGTCGCTGGACCATCCGACGGCGCACCAAGCCGCAATCCGATATCGACTGGAAGCGCCTTTTTTTCCTCCTCCTTGGGGTGACGCTCTTCTTCTCCGTGTACCTGTCCCCACCGTGGCCGGATGCCGTGGACCCCATGGGAGCCGGCTTCCAGCTCAGCTCTCAGGGCAAGGCAGCCCTCGGATTGTTCCTGCTGGCCGCCGTGTGGTGGGTCTTCGAGGTCGTTCCAATCGGGGTCACATCGATCACCATCGGGGTCGTCCAGGCGTTGTTCCTGATTCGTCCCGAGAAGTTCCTGGTGGGCGAGGAGTTGCCGATTCCGGGGCCCGAGCTCGCCCTCAAGGAGTTCTTTCACCCGTCGGTGTGGTTCATTTTCGGGTCCATCGTCATCGGCATGGTCTTCACCAAGACCGGGCTGACCAAACGACTCGCCTACAAAATGCTCGTGCTTGTGGGAGAGAAGACCAGTCGGATCTACCTCGGTTGTTTCGTCATGACGGCCGCCCTCACCCATGTCATGGCCCACACCGCCGTGGCGGCGACGGTGTTCCCCTTGTTGGTGGCCATCTACCGCCTCTACGACGATGGCGACGTCCCCACCAAATTCGGCAAAGGCCTGTTCATGGGAATGGCCTACGTCGCCGGTGCGGGCAGCATCGTCACCCTGCTCGGCGCCGCTCGCGGTGCGGTGGCCCTCGGCTTCTACAAGGAGATCACCGGCCTGGACGTCACCTTCTTCCAGCTCAGCTGGTACATGTTCCCCGTCGGTTGGGTCATGACCTTCCTGCTGTGGGGGTTCTTCATGGTGTTCTACCGACCGGAACGGGCTTCCATTCCGGGTCTTCGGGAACGGGCACGGGACCTCTACGCCAGACTCGGTCCGATCACAACCAAAGAGATCTGGGCCGCCACCATCGTGGTATCCGCGGTGACCGTGATGAGCCTGCGCTCCTTTGTCCCGGCCCTCAAGGCGGTTGACAAGAGCGCCATCATCCTGCTCGCCACCATTCTGTTCTTCGTCCTCAAGATTCTGGACATCTCCGATCTCGAGGACGTTCCGTGGAACATCATTCTGCTCTTTGGTGGAGCCATGAGCCTGGGCTACTGTCTGGTCCAGACCGGGGCCGCAGACTGGCTCGCCATCAACGCGGTCACCATGCTGAAGACCGCGCCGGCGGTGGTCTTCATCATCGGCGTCACCTTCTTCGTGCTGATCATGACCAATCTGATCATGAACGTGGCGGCGATCGCCATCTGCCTGCCGGTGGCCCTGAAGATCGCCCCCTACCTCGGCGTCGGCGGTGAGGTGATCCTGTTCGGCGCCCTGGTGGCCGCCGGAATGCCCTTCCTGCTGCTGGTGGGGGCGGCTCCCAACGCCATTGCCTACGAGAGCAAGCAGTTCACCTCCGGTGAGTTCTTCAAAGCCGGCATTCCGGCCTCGCTGTTGTTGATGGTGGTGGTTTCCATCTTCGTGATATTCATCTGGCCCGTGATGGGCATGGAAGTGATCGTCAACCCCACGCAGTGACCGAGCTGTAGCAGCCCCCCCGATAGGCTCCCTGGAGGTCAAATTGCCCACAAGGAAGATCATCGAAGGCCATCTCGAGTTCTCGGCAGGATTCGCGGACAATGCGGTCCTTCACAAGCTGGCGGAGGAGGGTCAGAACCCGAAGGTGCTGTGGATCGGCTGCTCCGACTCCCGCGTCATCCCCGAGCTGATCACCGGCGCCGAACCTGGCGAACTCTTTGACGTGCGCAACATCGCCAACGTGGTCCCGCCGGCCGGTGCCGCGGCCTGCGCCACCGGAGCCGCCGTAGAGTATGCGGTGATCCATCTGGAAGTCCGCCACGTGGTGGTTTGCGGCCACTCCGAGTGCGGCGGCATCAAAGCCCTCGAGGCGGAGCCGGACCCGGCCCGCCAGCCCCACATCACGGCCTGGCTGGAGCTCGCCAGGCCCGCCCGTGAGCAGGTGCTCGCCGCCGGAGTCGACGAGCGGGCGCAGTACATCGAGACCATCAAGGCCAACGTCCTCCTCCAGTGTGAGAACCTGAGGACCTTCCCGTGCGTGGCCGAACGTGAGCGGGCGGGGGAGCTGTCGATCCACGCCTGGCTCTACGACCTCCACACCGGCCGCATCCTGGCCCACGACGCCGAAACCGGCAACTGGGGCACAGTCTCCCCGCCTCCCACCCCCGAGAAATGATCAACCCTTCGGTGCCGCCCTCCAGAATTTCCCAGTTCCTGGATTCCCGGGCCGAGCCGGCGTCTGTCGGGCTCTATGGATAGAGTCCTTGTGGTCAACAGCAGCTCGAGGGTGCTGGGCGCCCTGGAAAAGCTGCTGCTCGACCACGACTACCGTGTGTCTCTCGCCGGAACCATCGAGGATGGAGTGACTGCCGTGACCACAGCCCGGCCCGACCTGGCGATCCTCGGCCTGCCCCTTGCGGGCCAGGAGGGCCGGGCGGCGCTGGCCGCCCTCTCCAGCGCCGAGCCGAAGCTGCCCGTGGTGGTGGTTTCCAGCCACGGCGGCACCGACGAGGCCATCGAGATCATCAAGGGCGGCGCCTTCGACTACCTGCTCGAGCCGGTGGCCGAGAGTGATCTCCTTGAGACTGTCGCCGATGGCCTCGAGGCGGGACGACTGGCGCGGTCCCCGGTGGCGATCGCCACCGACAACGGCGAGACCACCGGCGAAGCTCTGATCGGGCGGTCGAAGCCGATGCAGGAGATCTACAAGGCCATCGGGCGGGTCGCGCCCACCGACTCCACGGTGTTGATTCGGGGGGCGTCGGGTACGGGCAAGGAACTGGTGGCGCGAGCTATTTACCAGCACTCGCAACGGGCCGACAAGCCGTTCAAGGTCGTCAACTGCGTGGCGATTCCGGAGACCCTGCTCGAAAGTGAGCTGTTTGGCTTCGAGAGGGGGGCGTTTACCGGCGCCGTCCAACGCCGGATCGGCAAAGTGGAGCAGGCCGACGGCGGAACGCTCTTCCTGGATGAGATCGGCGACATCCCGCTGCCGGTGCAGGCCAAGCTGCTTCGACTGCTCCAGGACCGCTCCATCGAACGGATCGGCGGGCGGGACGAGATCCCGGTAGACGTCCGCATCATTGCTGCCACCAACCGCGACCTGGAGGACGCCATCTCCGGTGAGCGCTTCCGCAGCGACCTTTACTACCGTCTCAACGTGGTTCCGATCAACCTTCCCCCCCTCCGGGACCGGCTGGACGACCTGCCGCTGCTGTGCGAATACCTGATCGAGAGATTCGCCCTCGACCTTGGGGTTCGCAACCCCGGCGTCACAGCGGAGGCCTGTGGCATCCTTCGAGCCCATGACTGGCCGGGCAACGTCCGCGAACTGGCCAACGTGATGGAGCAGAGCCTCATATTCAGTCGGGGCCGGCGGATCGGAGTGGCCGAGGTCAAGGCCATCATCTTCGGAGGCCCCCAGCCTGACCACCGTGCCGCCACCGAGTTCGACGCCGCCCTGGCCAGTTACCTGCGGGAAGCCCTGGCCGACGAGAGGCCCAAGCTCCTGTGGGAGATCAGCGATCGGGTCACCCGGGCGGTGCTCGAGCAGGTGTTGGAGCACACCTCCGGTAACCGATCCAAGGCCGCACGATTGCTCGGCCTGAGCCGGCCGACTCTGCTGGCTAAGATACGGAAGCACGGGCTTCAGTGACGTTCTGGAAAAAAATCTGACAGTCTTGTAAAATTTATTGACTCCACGCGGTTCATCGCGCAGGATTCCTGCCGCAGCATCATCGAAAAAGCTGGCGCGGGTCTTGCGAGGATCTTTGCATCGGGGCCGGAGTTCCTTCGTCCGGTCGCGTCGACCACTGGCCCGCACCCACCCACCGAGTTTGACGACCTGGGGCGACAGGCCAGAAACGGATGCAGCATGACCGCAACTCAACGCTCGGATACATCCTCGGTCACGCAGTTCAGCCTTGGAACCGCGGTCCCGGCGCTGACCGCGATCATCATCGCCCCGCTGATCATCACCGGTGCCATCAACCTCACCCAATTTCAGCGGGCCTACCGCGCCAAGGTGGTGGACGAACTCGAGGTGACCATCGACCGTCACCGGCAGACGGTGGACTCCTTTCTCTCGGACAGATTGTCGAACGTTCGGTTGATTGCCCGGGAGCACGCGTTGGACGGGCTTGGCGATTCCGAATTCCTCCGCCGGATCCTCTACCTGATGCGCGAGGAATACCACGGCGCCTTTGTCGACCTTGGACTGGTCACCACCGAAGGGATCCAGGTGGCCTACGCCGGACCGTTCAACTTGGAGCAGGCAGACTACTCAGAGGCCCGGTGGTTCGACAACGCCCTCCTTCAGGAGAGCTACATCAGCGACGTATTCACCGGGCTGCGCGGCACGCCGCACTTCATCGTGGCCACCCACCGCAAGCTCGACGGGCAGACCTACATGATGCGGGCCACAATCGACTTCGAAGCCTTCAACGCGCTGGTGGAGAACATCCAGATCGGCACTACCGGCTTCGCCTTCATCATCAATCAAGAAGGTGAGTTCCAGACCAAACCCAGGTTCGAGGTGGCTCTCAACCACCCGCCCTACCTCGACTTGCTGGATGGCCGCATCCGGTCGGACCGGATCTCGATTGTCGAGGGTCAGGACGCATTCGGACGGAATTCCATATTCACCCTCGCGCCGCTCAAGCAGGGGCAGTGGTTCCTGTGCTACCAGCAGGAGATGTCGGATGCGTTCTCGGAGATCCACAAGGTACGGATGGTGGCCATCGCCGTGTTCCTGCTCGCCGCAGTGGCTGCGGCGGCCCTGAGCTATCTGGTGTCCCGAAACCTTGTCCAGCGCCTGACCCTCGCCGACCGTGAACGGACCGCCATGACCCACCAGGTGATCGAAACCGGCCGTCTCGCCTCGATCGGAGAGCTGGCCGCCGGGATCGCCCACGAAATCAACAACCCGGTGGCGATCATGGTGCAGGAGGCAGGGTGGATCTCGGACCTGCTCGAGGACTCCGAGGCGTCCTCCATCAAGGATTTCGACGAGATCTCCCGAGCCGTGGGTCAGATCCAAACCCAGGGTGAGCGGTGCAAGGAGATCACGTACAAGCTGCTCAGCTTCGCCCGCAAGACCGACCCCACGGTCCGTGAGGTGGTGCTCAACGAGATGGTCACCGAGGTCATGAGTCTGATCGGACAAAAGACGCGTTACGCCAACGTTCAGATCGAGACGCGGCTGAGTCCGATGCTGCCGACCCTCAAGGCCTCATCATCGGAGCTGCAGCAGGTCCTGCTCAACCTGGTGAACAACGCCGTCGATGCCATCGGCAACAGCGGCGGCACGGTCACCGTGACCACCCGGCAGGAGGACGACCAAGTGATCCTGGAGGTGGTCGATACCGGTGACGGGATCCCCGAGGCCAACCTGGCGCGAATTTTCGACCCGTTCTTCACCACCAAGCCGGTGGGTCAGGGCACCGGCCTCGGACTCTCCATCTGTTACGGCATCGTCGAAAAGATGGGCGGCACCATCACCGTCGAGAGCCGGATGGGCCAGGGGTCGACGTTCACGGTCTACCTCCCGATCGACGCCGGAACCGAACCTGAATTGTCACCCAGTGAGGAGGAGAAGACGTCATGATCGAACCATCGGTGCTGGTGGTGGACGACGAGGTCGCATTCGTTGAGGCTCTGTCCAGAAGACTCACAAAACGGGGGGTCAAGGTCAGCTCTGCGTTCAGCGGCAGCGAGGCACTCGAACATCTGGCGGGCCGCGGGGCCACCAAGACCGACGTTGTCATCCTGGACGTCAAGATGCCTGGCATGGACGGCCTCGAAGCCCTGGCGGTGATCAAGGAGAAACACCCACTGGTGGAGGTCATCATGCTCACCGGTCACGCCACCGTTGAGTCGGCGATCGAGGGCATGAAGCGGGGAGCCTACGACTACCTGATGAAGCCGTGCGATCTCGACGTCCTGATGGAAAAGCTCAAGGCAGCGTCGGTCAGGAAGCGTGACCACGAGGCCAAGATCCTCGAGGCTCGGGCGACCCTCATCTCCTTGCGTCGGGGCGATTGAACAGCAGTCGGAGGACACCATGGCGGACGACCAGACCTCGATTCGATTGCTGCTCGTGGACGACGAGATCGGCTACCTCTACGTGCTGTCGAAGCGGCTCAACAGGCGAGGGTTCGCGGTCACCACTGCCAGCAGCGGCTCCGAGGCAATTCGGGCCATGCGCAACTGGGACTTCGACGTCGCGGTCGTAGATCTGAAGATGGAGGACATGGACGGTATCGAGGTTCTCAAGGTTCTCAAGCGCATGGAGCCGTCGGTCAAGGTCATCATGCTCACCGGCCACGGCTCAGAACGCGCCGCCAGGGAAGGGGTCGAACACGGCGCGTTCGATTACCTGATCAAGCCCATCGAGCTCGATGCCCTGATCGGTAGGATCCGCGCCGCGATGGCTTCGAACGGATCATGACGGAGGAAACCGCACCACTGGTCTGAGCACTTGAGATCTGCGACACCCAGAGAGTCTTTTTGAAGGAGGAGGGCGATGGCGAGATTCTTCAGACAATGGGGCGAGTTCATGACGATGGCCACCCGCGCCCACGCGGAGTGGGAGCTGGACACGTCACGGCGGATCCTCGGTGATCCAAAACGGGTGATCATCCTGCTGCTGTTGATGATCCCCATCTTGGCCTTCGGACCGGTGGTCGCCGCCCAGATGGTCGATCAGGCGGCCAGCGCCGGAATCGAGCTGCCTGATGTGTTGGGCGGCAAAAAGGCTTACAGTCCCGCCTTCTATTCCACGTCCATTTTCGTCGCGTCCATTCTGATCGGACTCGCGGCGGGCCTGATCACCGGTTGCATCGGCGCCGGCGGCGGCTTCATCATCGCCCCCGCCCTGATGTCCGCCGGCGTCAAGGGAATCCTCGCGGTGGGCACGGACCTGTTCCACATCTTCGCCAAGGCGATCATGGGCAGCGTCATCCACCGCAAGCTCGGCAACGTGTCGGTGCCACTGGCGATGACCTTCCTGATCGGTGCGGTGGGGGGAGCCACCATCGGTGGGGTCATCAACAGAGTGCTGTACGAAATCAACCCGGTGTTGTCCGACGCCTTCATCACCACCATCTACTCAATCATGCTGGGTGGTCTCGGCACCTACGCCATGACCGACTACCTGAAGGCCCGCAAGAGCGCCGCGCTCGACGAGGGCGCCCATGGGGGTCGCGACGAGGGCGCGGACATCGGCAACCTGCCGAAGAAGTTGCAGGCGATCAACGCACCACCCATGATCACCTTCGATCAGGATCTGGTTCCCGGGGGACGGCGAATCTCGGCCTGGTTCCTGATCGCGAGCGGTTTCCTGGTGGGAATCGCCGCCGCCATCATGGGCGTCGGCGGGGGTTTCCTCACCTTCCCAATATTCGTCTACACCCTGGGGGTTTCGTCCATGACCACCGTGGGCACGGACATCTTCCAGATCGTGTTCACCGCCGGCTACGCCGCCATCAGCCAGTACGCCATCTACGGATTCATCTTCTACACACTGGCCATGGGCATGCTCATCGGCTCGTTGCTTGGCGTCCAGGTGGGCGCCATGGTGACCAAGGTGGTCAAGGGCATCACCATCCGCGGCTTCTACGCCATGGCGGTACTGGCCGGGTTCGTCAACCGGATCTTCGCCCTGCCGGGCAAGCTCGCGGAGCTGGAAGTGATTTCCCTGCCGGCGGGGGTGACCGAGGTGCTCAACTCCATCGGCAACTGGGCCTTCTTCCTGGTCATCGGGGGCTTCGCCGTGTGGGTGATCACCACCTTCGTCACCAACATCAAGACCCTGAGGGGAATGGAGGCTGCGCGATGACACAGAACAACACTGGCAAGCTCATCGCCGGGATCGCATTGCTGGCGAGCTTCATCGTCGTCATGGTGATCATCTTCATGCCCATTTTCGACGACGGCAACGCCCTGAACTACCTGGACAATCTGTACAACTCTATCTCCAAGGGATCGGCCAACTACATCGCGAAGGTAGAGCATCTGGTGGAGGAGCATCCGGACCAGGCGGTGACCCTGACCCTGAAGGTCGGCGACAACGCCGTGGCGGGACGGGCGGCGACGGTGTTGGAGACCAACGGAGCCGAGGTCACCGCCGACGGCGACACGCTTCAGATACGAGGCCAGATCAACGCCATCCTATCGGCCTGCCTGGAGGACGCAGAGGCCGGATATCACAACCGGGGTGAGGAGCTCGCATCGAAGTACGGCATGGACGCGCGCGCCGCCCTGCACGCCTGGTGGGCCGCACTCGGCGCCAGCGAGAAGGACCTCAACCGACAGAAGCTCTTCGACGCCGCCCGCCTGGTTCACACGGTTCAGACCAAGGCGGTGGAGTGCTCGTACAACTACTACGGGATTGAGCCCGGCAAGATCGGGGACCGCTGGAGCACCGTACTCTTCTCCCTTGTCTTTTACGTCATCTACACCATCTGGTACGGCTACGCCATCATGTTCATTTTCGAAGGGCTCGGGCTCAGGCTCGCCCACTGATCACACCGTGATGGCAACCCGCCGCACCCGATCGGACCGTCGGTCTCAGTGAATTGAGGGAGGACCGCTCGATGATTCTCCGCAACCGATACGTTCAAATCGGCATCGCGATCCTGCTCGGCGTGCTGGTGTACGCCCTGCCGCGCCCGGAGGGCACGGTCTTCACCGTCTCCGGGGATTTTGATCGTCGGCTCGCCGCTCGGCTGGCCGACCGCTACCAGGTCGTCGACTGGCAAGGGGAGGCCGGCGATTACCGGCTCGAGGTCAAGAACGAGGCCTCGACACCGGGGGCAGAGCTGATCCGTGAGGCCGAGGCGCTCGGTCTCGACGGCGTCGAGGTGGAGTACGTCAACGGGCTGTCGCCCACGGCATTCCGCTTCCTCGCCGTGCTGGCGGCGCTGATCCTACTGTTCGTGGTGGAACCGATCCCGCTCGAGATCACGGCCATTATGATCGGCGTCTGCCTGGTGTCCTTCGACATCGTCGACGTCACCGACGCCTGGGCCACCTACATGCACCCGGTGGTGGTCTTCATCATGTGCTGCCTGATCCTGGCGATCGCCCTGGAGAAGGCCGAGCTCACCGAACGCCTCAGCCACGCCATCGCCAAACGGGCCGGCACCAGCGTGATCCGCTTCACCTTCATCCTCTCCATCGGTCTCGGCATCGGCTCGAGCGTCATGCACGACGCCGCCGCCACCGCAATCGGCATCGCCACCATGCTGCCGTTGATGCGGGCGGCCGGGATCGAGCCCAACACCAACACCGCGCGCTTCATGCTGCTCTCCCTCGCCTTCGCCTGCTCCTGCGGCGGCATGGGCACCCTGGTAGGCGGCGGCCGCTGCATGGTGGCCGCGGCCTTTCTGAAGGAGCTCACCGGCATCGAGATCAGCTTCTTCGACTGGATCCTGTTCGCCTTCCCCATCGCCGTTGTGACCGCGCCGGCGGCCGTCGGTGTGGTCTACCTGGTCTTCCGACCCGACCCCAGGTTCAAGCTCCCCACCTACGACGAGGACCCCGGACCCTGGACACCCCAGCAGAAGCGCACCACATTGATCCTGGGGGCTGTGTTCATGCTGTGGCTCACCAAGGGCCTGCACGGCATCGACTACTCCATCACCGGCATGGCGGGGGTGGCGGTGCTGGTGCTCGCCGGGATTCTGCGGTGGCGCGACATCCACGAGAATCTCGAGTGGGGCACCGCTCTGTTCATCTTCGGCGGCGGCATCTGCCTCGGCCTCGCCATGGCCTCCTCCGGGGCCGCCTCCTACTTCGCGTACCTCTTTTTCCCGCTGGTGGAGGGCCACGGCTGGCTGGTCCTGCTCGCCGGAGTGTGCGTCTTCGGCTCGCTGGTGACCAACGCCATGGCCAACGTGGCGGCGGCCGCCCTGATCCTGCCCATCGTCATCCCCCTCGCCCAGCTCGAGGGCGTCGACCCGAGGGTGATGGCGCTCGGCCTGGCCTGCGCCACCTCCTTCGCCATGCTGCTGGTAATCGGCTGTCCACCCAACGCCATCGCGTACTCGTATCGCCAGTTCCGGTCGGTGGATCTCACCAGGGCCGGCCTGGTGGCAACCCCGGTGCTGCTCCTCCTGATGCTGGCCACCGCCGGCGTCTGGTGGGGTATCCTCGGGCTGCTGTAGGAGCACTCCCATGCTGAAGATCCCCATCGATATCCTCATCGTCGACGATGAAAAGGACTTCGTCGAGATGCTCGCCCTGCGGCTCACCGACGAGGGCCACCGCGTCCGCAAGGCCTACGACGGCCGCCAGGGCCTGGCGGCCATCGACGAGATCGAGTGCGACGTGGTGATCCTCGACATCCGGATGCCGGGTCAGGACGGCATCACGGTGCTCAAGGCGCTCAAGGCCGCCCACCCCATGGTAGAGGTCATCCTGCTCACCGGCCACGGCACCGTCGACACCGCGGTGGAGGGCCTCAAGTCGGGCGCCTTCGACTACGTCCAGAAGCCGGCCCGGTTCGAGGAGCTGCTGGAGAAGCTCGCCGAAGCCCGCAGCCGAAAGACGGACCACGAGGAGCGCATCCGCCGAGCCGAGGCACGGCTGCTGATGCGCCGCAGCGGCGACCTCTGAGGAGCCGGCGATGGAGCCCCGCTACCAGCTGCTGTTCCGCCGCATGACCATCACCAGCCTTGCAGTGGCGCTGATCCCGTTGTGGCTCCTCGGGGTGACGATCTACTTCTTCTTTTCCGAGATCCAGGAGCAGGACCGGCGCGGCCAGCTGAACAACCTGGTGGTCAACCGGTCGAGCGCGGTACAGCTCTTCCTCGCCGAGCGCACCGGCATGCTCGAAGCGCTGGTGCACACCGCCACCCTCGACGGCATGGTCCGCCCGGGCGAACTTCAGAAGGTGTTGTCGATCCTCAACAAGCGCCAGCAGTCCTTTGTCGATCTCGGCATCATCGACTCGACCGGCAACCACCTCGCGTACGTCGGACCCTTCCAGCTGGCCGGGCGCAACTACGGTGACGAGCCGTGGTTCGAGGAGGTGATGCAGCGCGGTGTGTATGTGAGCGACGTCTTCCTGGGCTTCAGGCGGGTGCCCCACTTCGTGATCGCCATCCGCCACGACGGCGCGCCGGCGCCGTGGATCCTGCGGGCCACGATCGACTCCGAGGTCTTCACGCGGTTGGTGCGCAGTGGTCAGGTGGGGCTCACCGGCGACGCCTACATCGTCAACCGCGACGGCCTCTACCAGACCCCCCCGAGGTTCGGCGGCGAGCTCCTCCGTCAGGCCCCTTTCAATACCTCGATGGCACCGCCGGGGGTGAGCGTCATCTCGCGCCGCTCTCCGGACGGCAGCCGCCTGTTGACCGCCTTTGCGTGGATGCCGTCAAAGGACTGGTTGCTGGTCGTCGACCGCGACCCGAGGGAGCCTGCGGGTCCGCTCCAGCGAGCGGTACAGCTCGAGCTGTTGACCCTCTTGGTGGCGTCGTTGCTGATCGCCGGAGCCGTCGTCTTTCACACCCGTCAACTGGTGACGCGGCTGGCGGCGGAAGACCAAAATCGGGTGGTGGCGGAGGCCCAGCTGGCACACTCGGCACGATTGGTCTCGCTCGGCCGCATGGCGGCCGGCGTCGCCCACGAGATCAACAACCCACTGGCGGCCATCGGCGAGCTGGCCGGTCTCATGGAAGACCTGATCGATCCCCAGTTCATCGAGCGCGCCCCCCACGGAGAGCTCTTCAAGGACAACGTACGCAAAATCCAGGAGCACGTGGATCGCTGTCGTGAGATCACCCATCGGATGCTCGGCTTCGCCCGTCGAATGGAGCCGCACCAGGACACCTTCAACCCCAACGACGTGGCCAGCGAGGCGCTGTCCTTCATCGAGCGCGAGGCCTCCTTCCGCCAAGTGGAGCTGATTCGCCGCCTCGATCCCCGGGTACCGACGATCCGCAGCGATCGCGCCCAGCTGCAGCAGGTCTTTCTCAATCTGCTCAACAATGCTCTCGACGCGGTGCCCGACGCCGGCAAAGTCTCGATCTCCAGCCGGTCGGTGGACGACCTGGTGGAGATCGCCATCGAGGACAACGGTTCAGGCATCCCAAAGGAGCTCCGCGATCGGATCTTCGACCCCTTTTTCACCACCAAGGCGCCGGGGGAGGGCAGCGGCCTCGGCCTGTCCATCTGTCACACGATCATGAAGCAGCTCGGGGGAACGATCACCTTCGACAGTGAACCGGGAAAGGGCACGACCTTCTGGGTTCGGCTGCCTCGAACCCGCGGATAGCCGCTATAGTTGCAGGGAAAGGGGGCTGGTGGGAATGCCGATTCGACTGCTGGTCGTAGACGACGAGGAGGACTTCCTCAACTCGATCGTCATGCGCATCGAGCTGCGCGGCATCGAGGTGACGGGGGCGAGCAATGGCGCCGATGCGCTCGCCTTTCTCGGGGACAACCCCGACCGGATCGACGTCGTGCTGCTCGACATCAAGATGCCCGGCATGGACGGAATCGAGGTGCTGCGACGCATCCGCCAGGAGCACCCCGAGCTTCAGGTCATCGTGGTCACCGGGCATGCCTCGCAGGAGTTCAACCGCCTCGGAAGAGAGCTGGGCGCCTTCGACTACCTGATCAAGCCGATCCGCCTCGACGTCATCCTCGACCGCATCGAGGCCGCCTTCCGGCACAAGAGCGGCCGCGACCCCTCCTGAGCCCGCCGAGACTCTTCAAATTGGAGATGAACGACCACCCGCCCTCCCGAGTCCTGCTGGTGGATGACGAGCTCGACTTCCTGGACAGCTTGAGCCAGCGCTTGCGGCTGCGGGGCTTCGAGGTGCTCACGGCCTCGAGCGGCCAGCAGGCACTCGATCTGCTGGGGACAGCGGAGGTGGACGTGGTCGTGCTGGACGTGCGGATGCCGGGCATGGACGGTATCGAGACCCTGCGCCGGATCAAGGAACAGCAGCCCCTGACCGAGGTGATCATGCTCACCGGCCACGCCGACCTTCCGTCCTCGCTGGAGGGTATGCGGTTCGGCTTCTTCGACTACCTCACCAAGCCGGTCCACCTGACCGAGCTGATCGACAAGATCCGTGACGCCCATCGCAGGCGGCGAGGCGAGGCCGTGCAGGGTGGTGAGACCTTCGGAGCGAAGCTCGAGGAGCACATGATGGTGGCCGACCGGCTCGCCTCCCTCGGTGAGCTCGCGGCGAGCATCGCTCACGAGATCAACAACCCGCTGGCGGTGATCTCGGAGTCCTCCGGCTGGCTCAGATCGCGAACCTCCCGGCCCGACACGTCCCACGGCGACCTGGGGTCGGCGGTGGAGCTGTCGCTCGACAAGATCGACGCTGCGGTGGACCGGGCGGCGCGGATCAGCCGGAACTTCCTCCGCTTCGCCCGCGGTCCCGGCGCCCAGGTCAGCGAGGTGGACCTGGCCGACCTGGCGGCCGAGATCGCGGAGCTCACCAGTCGAACGGCAGCCTCGTCCGGAATCGAGCTCCGGGTGTCCACGGACCGCCAACGCGACACCTCGATCACCACCGACCCCTACCAGCTGCGGCAGGTGCTCTTGAATCTGGTCACCAATGCCATCCAGGCCGTGGATCAGGGCGGTACGGTGGAGATCGTCGTCGGCAGCCGGGGCGAGGAGGCTACGGTCTCGGTGGTGGACAACGGTCCCGGAATCCCGGAAGCTCTCCTCGAGCGGATCTTCGAGCCCTTCTTCACAACCAAGGGGGAGGGTCACGGCACCGGACTGGGGCTCGCCGTGTCCCGCGGTATCGTGGAGAAGCTCGGCGGCCGCATCGAGGTGGACAGCCGCCCCGGGGTCGGATGCACCTTCACGGTGGTGCTGCCCGGCCGTCACGCATGAGGAGGGGAGATGAGCATCAGAGTGCTGCTGGTTGACGACGAGACCAGCTTCGTCGAGGCGCTCGCCAGGCGACTCGGTATTCGCAGGTTCGAGGTGCTGACCGCTTCGAGCGCCGCCGAGGCGCTCGAGGTCCTCGACCGTGAGGAGGTGGATGTGGCGGTGGTGGACGTCAAGATGCCGGAGGTGGACGGCATCGAGGCGACCCGCCTGTTCCGCGCCCGCCACCCGCAGGTGGAGGTGATCCTGCTCACCGGCCACGCCAGCATCGAGGCCTCCCAGGAGGGACTGACCATCGGGGCCTTCGACTACCTCTTGAAGCCGGTCAGCATCGACGAGCTGATCTACAAGATCGAGGACGCCTTTCGACGGCGTCAGCTGAACCGCGACCGGGGCTTTAATGGAGATCGGACGGTGGATTCCACATGACCGTTCCTGCCGGGTGATGATAGATCGAACAAGGGTCGATTCCATTGCCGCTTGATCGCCTGCGCGGGCTGCTTTCCTCCTGGTTCGGCCGGGGCCGAAGGGACCCCGGGTCGGCCGACGGAACCGCCCTTTTCCAGCGCCGGTACCATGCGCTCCGGCTGCTGCTGGCGGCCAACAACTCGGCCCTCGACACCATGGCCGAGATGGAGCAGGCGGCGATCGGCGTGCGGGTCTTCGGCATGTCCTTCGTCCAGTCACGCTGCACCGCGGTGGGGGTCAGCGTCTACAAGATGGTCCAGAACCTGGACGCCCTCGGTCCCGGTAAGTACGGCGAGCTCTTCGCCGTGCTGGAGCGAATCCAGGGAGAGATCCGATCCGTCCTGTTAACCCACAGGCCCGCCTCCGACGCCCCCCTCGTGCTGCCCATGGCCGAGATCGACCGCCGGTGGGTGGACTCGGTGGGGCTGAAGATGGCCAACCTGGGCGAGGTGGCCAACGTGGTGGGCCTGCCGGTCCCGCCCGGCTTCGTCATCACAAGCCGGGCCTTCACCGAGTTCCTGGACCACAACGAGCTCCAACCGGAGATCGATCGCCTGATCCAGATTTCGGAAGGCGATCAGGCGGTGGACCTTTTCGCGCTCAGCTCCCGCCTCCGGCAGCTGGTGGTCAACGCCGAGCCGCCGCCGGCGCTGGTGGAGGCCGTCAGCGTCGCCTATCGGGAGCTCACCGAGGCCACCGGTAGCCGACCGCCGATGGCGATCCGCTCGAGCGCGGTGGGCGAGGACAGCCCGGAGGCCTCCTTCGCCGGCCAGTACCGCACCGAGCTCAACGTCCAGCCGGCGCACCTGCTGGAGGCCTACCGCGAGGTGGTGGCCAGCAAGTACAGCCCCCAGGCCATCCAGTACCGGCTCGCGCGCGGCCTGCGCGACGACCAGCTGTCCATGTGCGTCGGCTGCATCGCCATGGTGACGGCCCGCGCCGGCGGCGTGGCCTACACCGGAAACCCCGGCGACCCCACGGACCGCCGCGTCCACATCAGCGCCGCCCTCGGCCTGCCCAAGGCGGTGGTGGACGGAGCCTCGGCCGACGAGCTCATCGTGACCCGGGGGCCGGTGCCGGAGGTGGTGGAGCGCCACGTGGTCTCCAAGCGAGAGCTGCTGGTGTCCGACCCCGAGGAGGGCGTTGCCAGAGTGGAGGTCGCGGCGGGCGACCGCGAGGCCCCCGCGATCTCCGACGACGAGGCGGTCAGGGTGGCCGAGGCGGCGCTGCGGCTCGAGGAGCACTACGGCCGGCCACAGGACGTGGAGTGGGCCATCGACGAGGCCGGTCGGTTGGTGGTGCTCCAGAGCCGACCGTTCCGGCAGGTAGCGACCGTCCGCCGGAGCCCGGGTTCCCCCGGCGCCGGCACCGAGCTGCTGGCCGGCGGGATCTGCGTCAGCCCCGGCGCAGCCGCCGGGCCCGTGTTCCGGGTCGATCGCGACGGCGACGCGCTGCGCTTCCCGGACGGCGCCGTGCTGGTGCTGTCCCACCCCCAGCCGCGATGGGCGGCCCTGCTCGGACGCGCCAGCGCGGTGCTCGCCAGCCACGGCGGCAGCGCCGGCCACCTGGCCACCGTGGCCCGGGAGCTGGGCCTGCCCGGCGTGTTCTCACTGCCCGGCCTCGACACCCTCGAGAACGACGCCGTCGTCACCGTCGACGCCGGCGGCCGCGCCGTCTACCCGGGCGAGGTCCAGTCGCTGCTCCAGGATCAGCCCGACCGGGCCAGCCTGATGGCGGGGAGCCCGGTCCACGAACTGCTCACCAGGGCCCTGGCGCACATTTCCCCGCTCAACCTGGTCGACCCAGACGACGCGTCCTTCCGGCCTTCCTCCTGCCGAACCCTGCACGACATCACCCGCTTCTGCCACGAGCAATCGGTGCGGGAGATGTTCGCCTTCGGCAAGGAGCACCGCTTCCCCAAGCACGAGAGCAAGCAGCTGCACCACAACGTGCCCATGCAGTGGTGGGTCCTCAACCTCGAAGACGGCTTCACCCACGACATCACGGGCAAGTACGTCCGGCTGGATGAGATCACCTGCCGACCCATGCTGGCGCTGTGGCAGGGCATGGTGGCGGTCCCGTGGGACGGACCACCGGCCATGAGCGGGCGTGGTTTCGCGTCGGTGCTCTTCGAAGCGACCGCCAACCCGGCCCTGGCGACCCCATTTCGCAAGCCCTACGCCCAACGCAACTACTTCATGATCTCCCGCCGGTTCATGAACCTCCAATCGCGGTTCGGCTTCCACTTCGCGGCAGTTGAGGCGGTGCTCGGGGATCGCGACCGCGAGAATTACTTGAGCTTCTCGTTCAAGGGCGGCGCGGCCGATCTGGAACGAAAGGCCGCCCGGGTGCGCCTGCTCGCCGAGCTTCTCGAGGAGCACGGCTTCGAGGTCCGCGCCGTTGAAGACTCCGCCTCGGCCCGCCTCTCCGGTCTCCCCACCGAGGACATGGCCGACCGTATCGAGATCATCGGCTACCTGCTCATGCACACGCGCCAGCTGGACATGATCATGGCCAACCCCAACGCCGTCGCCCACTACCGCGACAAGATTCGGCAAGACATCGCCTCCCTGATCGACCGCCGCACTCCGGGTCCGAACGGCCGCTGACCTGGTAGGCTCATTCAACCGATTGCCACCGGAAGGAAATTACTGCAGTTGGGAGTTCTCCATCGAGGATGGTGATGTCCAGGAGAACCCGGAGTCGTCAGGACGGCCCGACCAACGGAGCCCTCGCTGAAGCTCTGTTCGCACTGTCCGAGACGGAGCCTCCGGGCGACCGCAGGGTCGCCTTGCTTCGCGCTGGATACGCAGCTCTTGACACCCCAGGAATCGCCCAAAAGGCAGCTCTCCAGGACTCCCCTCCGTGGCTGAAGCCGGTGATCTCTCAGCTCGCCGCCTGTCCGGGCGAAGGGGCGCTCGAGGCCGCCGTTCAGCGACTCGCCAACTCGGCCACTCCGCGCCGCCGCGGATCCAGGGAACGGTTCCTGTCCCGCGCAGAGGTTCCGGAAGTGCTCGCGTCCGGTTCCGACGAACTTCAGCCGCAACGAATTCGCGGCGCATTTCACTGGCACACCAGCGACTCGGACGGCAAGGCCAGCCTCGAGACGATGGCGCGGGCCTGCCGCCGGCGCGGCTCCGCCTGGGCCATGGTCACCGATCACTCTCGCGGGCTGGACATTGCGTCGGGCCTGGACCGAGAGGGGGTGCGGCTGCAGCGGCGGCGGGTCGACAGATGGAATGGCGAACACGGCGACGAGTTGCGCCTCCTGCAGGGACTCGAGGTCGAGGTCTTGGAGGACGGTACGGTCGACGTTCCGCCCGGAGAACGGATCGAGGTGGACTGCATCGTCGCCGCGGTCCATCGGCAATTCGATTCGGGCCGTGACCAGACCGAGCGGTTGCTGCGCGCCGTTTCGACCCCGGGAGTCCACGCCCTCGCCCACCCGCGGGGCCGCCACTTCCACCACCGACCCGGTGTGCGCGCCCGCTGGGAGAAGGTGTTCTCCGCCTGTGCCGATCACGGGATCGCGGTTGAAATCAACGGTTTCCCGCGCCGTCAGGACCTGGACTGGGAGCTGGCGCGGCTGGCCTGCGAGCTGGGCTGCGACTTCGTGCTCGCGTCGGACGCCCACGCCGTGCCCCACCTGGACTTCGACGCCTACGCAGTTGCCATTGCCGTCAAAGCGGGCATCCCTCTCAAGCGGATCCTCAACGCAGAGCAAGCCGAAACCTTCGAATCCTGGATCGCCGACCGGTAGGTTCGGGGTTCGGGGGAAATGTGGAATGTTGAAACCGAGAGCGGTGTGCTCCGATTGACGGTTTGCCATGCCCCGGATGGCTGGATCTTACACCTCGATCGATCCGGGGTATAGAAACCCGAGAACTATCGCACCGCGACCCCGGTTTCCACATTCCTCATTCCACATTTCTCATTCCTGATCGAGTGAGTGGAGGATCACGTATCGAGGGTCACGTACAGCACATAGGGTCCATCGTGTTTCGCGAGGAAATCCACCATGCCTCGCAGGTAGGTCGCGAGGTGATCGGCGGGCGGTGCGATCTCTCGATCCAGGGCCTCACTCCAGTCCACAGCCGCGGACATGATCTCGTCGTCCGCGACCTCGACCAAACGGCGGGCGAGTCGCTCCGGCAGGGCGACAACCCACGGACTCTCCTGGCTCTCCCCGGCGAGAAAGGAGAAGCCGCCGAGGACGTCATTGAATACGCCCACACCCAGCACTTCGCCAAGGCGGGCCAACTCCTTTGGACCGACGTCCTCGTCCCTGAGGCATGGCCAGCGCTGCCACGGCTGCCGGGCCCAGCGAAGCTCCTCTGCGGTCACATCGGCCAGGGAGTAGACGTCAGTTCTCACCCGCAATTCGTTTCCTTGAGTCGGTGCTCGATCGCGTGCAGCCGGCGGTCGGAGAGAGGCGGCGCAACCTCTCGAGACTTCCGCGATCGCTCGGCCAGGCTATTCACTCTTCTCCTCGAGTGAAAGATGGGCGAGCTCGTCGGCGTGGAGCTCCCAGTTTTGTCCGTCGAAGCCGGTCACCTTCACCGCTTCGATGGTGTCGGGCTCGAGGCAGCGGACGTTGACGCTGATGCCGTCCGGGTTGGAGCGCGGCACGTAGAAGGACTTGATGCCGCACACCTTACAAAAGTGGTGCTGCGCGACGCCGGTGTTGAAGGTGTAGGTCCTCAGGTCGTTCTCTCCGGCAAGAAGCCGGAACCGACTCTTGGGAACGATCAGGTGGAGGTACGCGGTCATGGAGCAGATCGAGCAGTTGCACAGCTGCGCCTCGATCGCGGCCGGCGCCTCCACCTCGAAGCGGACGCGCCCACAATGGCAGCTGCCACGATGGATGACCATGATCCCTCAGGTCATGCAGAAGGCGTTGAGTTTGTTGCCGTCCAGATCGCGGAAGTAGGCCGCGTAGAAGCCGCTGTCGCCGCGCGGCCCGGGAGGGCCCTCGTCACTGCCGCCGAGCTCCATCGCCTTGGCATAGAGAGCATCGACCTGCTCCGGCTTGCCAACGGCCAGCGCGATCATGACACCGTTGCCCACGGTGGCGGCGTTGCCGTCGTGGGGTTTGGTCACCGAGATGGCCGGCTTGTCCGGCGCCACCGCCCACGCGATGAACTGTTTCTCCTCCATGAACCGGCCGGCGCCCATGAGCTTGAGCAACTCATCGTAGAAGGCCGCTGCGCGTTCGAGGTCATTGGTTCCAAGGGTCACGTATCCAATCATGGTCGTCCTCCTCGGTCGGTGTATCGGCCGATTGTAGCCGCTCCGGGTCCTCCCTGCTCGCCCACGCGTGCCGGCGCCTTTGCGTTCCCGTTCCCGTCCCCGTCCCCGTTCCCGTTCCCGTTTTCGTCCCCGTTCCCGTGTCCGACTCTACGTCACGGGATCGGCCGAGGCGAAACCACCGATACGCCAACCACAGGATGAGAGAGACCAGGCCGACCGACAGCAGGACCCGCCAGTCGAGCAGCATCCGGTGCACCTCCTCGGCGGTGTGCGGCCCTGAGGCGACCCATCCGATGATGCCGCTGTGAGCCAGCAGCAGGGCTTCGGCAATCACTGCCGCAAAGAACGTCGCTAGAACGGTGTTGCGGTCATCCATCGACTACACGCTGATCACGGAAGGTCCTCTGTGCCCCCACCGTACTCCTTGAAATCGGACCGCTTACCCGAAACTGAATCGATGGGGAGCCTCCACACCCGGACACCCCCGATCTCGGCCGGGTCGAGGTCCCATCTTTGGCCAGAGTGATGTTCCATGATGTGATTGAGACCCCGCTCCTTGTCTTCCGGTGAAAGGAGCTCGCCCACCACGCCAAAGCCGATGACTGATTCGTAGGCAAAGGACCACATGCACGGTTTCCGGGGGTGCTCGACGAGCCGAACGTTGCGCTCCATCTCGAAGCAGACCCGAGGATTCGCCTCGATGCAGTCGATCTTCTTGCCCGTCTCGGCGGTGTGGAAATAGAGACTTCTCCCGTCATAGCCGAATGAGAGGGGAACGATGTAGGGCTCGTTCTCCACCGCAAAGGCCACGCGACACACGTCGCAACCGCCGATAACGGCATCGAGCTCCGCCCGGCTCTCAATTGCCTTTTCGCTCTTTCTCATGGGCCTCTTCAAGCCTCCTGTTGCTGACCCCTGAGCCAGTTGACCGACCGGGCCAGCATGATTGTCACAACGAGATACCACAGCCCAACCAGCGGCCCAAAATCAATGCTCCCCGCCTCAGCCGGTGGCACCGGGAAGGTGAGGAAATTGAAGAACAGCACCAGCCCCCCGACACCAACCCCACACACCGAAACGACCCGTCCCAGACGGGGATGGCGAAACATGTTGATCGCAAACAAGATCGTTCCAACACCGATGTAGACATCCCACGAAAAATCGAGGCCGAGTTGGACCTTGTCCGCCGCCGAGTAGCCTGCCCGCAATCGTTCTTCTGCCCCCCCGCCAGCAGCGCTCTCCAGACCCAAGCGGAAGTACTCACGAAGAGTCATCTGGATCACCAGCATCATGTTCACAACAGTACCGGCAATGATGGTCGAAACGGTGGCGATCTGCAGTGACACGGTCTTCCGGTGAACGCTCATGAAATGGTAGAGGCCGAGGCTAGCCACGCTGAGCAGCGGACCAAAGGCCGCGGCGAGCACGACCGTGACGGTCGTGGGCGTGGGCACGGCGATCAACAACGGATACACGATGCACGCCAGAAACCCCGCGACGATCCCGACCTTTGTCCATTTCACGGCGAATTCAATCGAGTCGTTCATGTCAGCGAGTCCCTTCTCCAGCGAGGACGGTCATCTTCCCTCCGCCTCGCCTCGACATTCGCTGCGCGGTCTGCGCAATGAGGCCTGAGGCGACCGTCACAGTAGAAGCCGAACATTGAAAGTTCAACGTTGGAACCCGACGGTTTGAGGAATTGCTGATTTTTGATTTTCGATTTTTGATTTTCGATTCGACTCAATACAGCGGAAACCTCGACGTCAACTCATGGACCTCTGCTTTGATCTCCTCCATCCCAGCCTTGAACGCCGCCATCTTGCCCTCGTCCTCCTTGTCCTCGTCCAGGTGGAGGGCTCGATCCATGAACTCGGCGATCTTCACCATCTCCTCGGGTCCCATTCCGCGGGAGGTCACCGCGGGGGTGCCGATGCGCAGACCGGACGCGATATAGGGCTTCCGGGTGTCGAATGGAACGGTGTTCTTGTTGACAGTGATGTCGGCCAGCCCGAGCCAGCGCTCGGCCTTCTTGCCCGAAATGAAGTCAGGGCCCAAATCGATCAGGAACAGATGGTTGTCAGTGCCTCCGGAGACGATCCGCCACCCCCGGTCGGCCATGGCCCGACACATCACCGCAGAATTCTCCACCACTCGCTTCTGGTAGTCCTTCCACTCAGGAAGCATGGCTTCTGCAAACGCCACCGCCTTGGCGGCGATGACGTGCATCAGCGGTCCTCCCTGCACTCCCGGAAACACCGCCTTGTCGATCGCCTCCGCCCACTCCGAGGTGCACAGCACGATGCCGCCACGCGGACCGCGCAGGGTCTTGTGGGTGGTGGACGTCACGAATTGGCAGTGGGGAACCGGCGACGGGTGGAGCCCGGCGACCACCAGCCCGGCGATGTGAGCAATGTCGGCCATGATCAGGGCACCAGCCTCGTCTGCGATGGAGCGCAACCGCTCGAAGTCGATCACTCGCGGGTAGGCCGAGGCGCCGCATACGATCAGCTTGGGCCGGTGCTCCAATGCCAGCTCTCGCAACCGATCGTAGTCGATGGTCTCGGTCTCCCGGTTGACGCCGTAGGCCACCACCTCGAATTCCTTGCCCGAGTAATTGAGGGGGTGGCCGTGGGTCAGGTGGCCGCCGTGGGTCAGATCCATACCGAGCAGGGTGTCGCCTGGGTTCATGACCGCGAGGTACACACCCATGTTGGCCTGGGCCCCGGAGTGGGGCTGGACGTTTGCGTGGTCCGCACCGAACAGCTCCTTGATCCGCTCCCGGGCCAGCTCCTCCGCCACGTCCACGTACTGGCAGCCACCGTAATAACGCCGGCCGGGATAGCCCTCGGCGTACTTGTTGGTCATCACCGAACCCATGGCCGCCATCACCGCAAGCGATACGAAATTCTCCGAAGCGATCAGCTCGAGGCCATCGTTCTGGCGGCTCCGCTCCGCCTCGAGTGCCCTGGCCACCTCGGGGTCAGATCCCTCCACCAACCGGTTATGAAGATCAAAGAACTGGTTCTTCAGGCTGTCGGTCATGCATCCTCCGGCCGGTCGTCGGTGACCGGTTCAATCTTGTCCACCCGGCGCTGGTGGCGACCGCCTTCGAAGGCGGCGTCGAGGAAGACCTCGACGATCTGCGCCGCAACGCCGGATCCGAGAACCCGAGCGCCCAGACAGAGCAGGTTGGCGTCATTGTGCCGGCGGGCCATGCCGGCGGTGTAGGCGTCGTGACAGAGGGCGGCACGGATTCCCCGGTGTCGATTGGCGGCCATGCTCATGCCGATACCGGTGCCGCAGATCAGGATGCCCTTGTCGGCTCGCCCGTCGAGAATCTCACGCACCAGCAGGTGGGCGTAGTCGGCATAGTCCACCGAGCTGTCGTCGAATGGACCCAAATCCCGGTAGGCCTCGCCCCTGGCCTCCAGAAACCTGGCCAGTTCGGACTTGAGAGCGATCGCTGCGTGGTCGGCTGCCAGGACGATCATCAGGCCTCCTCAGAACCGCTGGCCCGGGGTCGGCTGCTCCAGGGAGCTGTACTCCTCGAGGGCGAATCGGTCACTCATGCCAGCAATGTGATCCGACACCAGTCGCGCGAACCCGGCAGAAGCATGGTAGCGACCGGCCACCTCGCCTGCAACCGACTTGATCGGCAGATCGCGAAGGTAGGAAAATCCCAGCTCGTCCCTGGCCCTGAGCAGCACGTAATCGGGCAGATTGAGCGGGTTGAGCCAGAACGCACGGAACAGCCCCACCACCACCTTACGCGCTCGCCAGTCCTGCCGATTGACGGTCGAGTGGTTGATGATGAACTGGTAGATGAAGGCTTTGAGCTCGTTGAACAGATCTTCACCCTCCCGCGAAAACCACACCGTGGTCTGGGAGGCATCACGCGCGCGAGCGACATAGCCTTCTCGATCCCGGATCGAGTGGCGCTCACAGAAGCGGCCGATCCTCTCACTCGAACTGATGACCACATCGGTCACGAAAAATTCGATCATGCCCCGGATCAGGAGGTTTTGTCGCAGCCAGCGACGCTTTTCAGAACGGTGCCGTTCCCCCATCCCTGCGATCAGGCGCCGGGACAGGGCCAACTCCTCCACCCCACTCAACTGAACAGACCCGGCCCGCAGACCGTCCTCCAGATCGTGGGTCTGCTGGGCGATCTCGTCGGCCGCCGCCACCACCTGTCCCTCCAGATGGCACGGTCGGTCCAGAGCAAGTCCGCCGACGTCAGGCAGCGGGAAGGGGAACTTCACCTTCCACGAGGTGTGTTTGAGAATTCCCTCTCGAACCTGATCGGTGAGGTTGAGGCCGGGCTCCTCATATCGCCGCTCGAGGAGATCAACCACCCGCAAGCTCTGGTAGTTGTGCTTGAAGGCACCGACCTCTCTGGAAACCTCCGCGGGCAGCGAGATGTCGTTGTTGCGACCGCCCAGGATCTCATCCAGCACCGTTTCGCCGGTGTGGCCGAAGGCCGTGTGGCCCACATCGTGCGCCATCGCCACCGCCTCGACCAGATCCTCGTTGAGGCCGAGGGCGCGGGCGATGGTCCGGCCCAGCTGCCCAACCTCCAGGGTGTGGGTCAGCCGGGTCCTCGGATGGTCGCCGAGGTGGGGCACAAAGACCTGGGTCTTGTGTTTGAGGCGTCGAAAGGCCCGCGAGTGGAGCACTCGATCCCGGTCCCTCTGATACGCCAGCCGGATGTCGTCGGAGAGGTTCCCTGCCTCTTCGCTTCGGCGCGTAGCGTCTGAGGAATGGGAGGCAAAAAAGGCCAACCTTGCGGCCTCGTCCTCCGCCAGCCACTCACGGCTCCTGATCAGGCTTTCGCTCATCCGGTCACCTCCTCCTCGGCCAGCGCCAGCAGCTCGCCGACCACTCGAACGCTGCCGGCCGCCACCACCGGATCGGGCAGGGCCTGGAGTGCGGCCTCCACTGACGCCGCCGTGGACGCCTCAGGGAATGCCTCCAGCAACCGCTCCATCGGCATGGCCCGCTCGTCGTCGAGGGGGCACAGCATCACGTTTCCGACCTCGGGCCGCAGTACGCGCGCCATCTCCTCCACCGGTTTGTCGTCCAGGCACGAGAACAGTAGGTGGTAGAGGACCGAGCCGTGCTCCAGGTGATGAGCCAAGGCGGCGGCGCCCTCTGCGTTGTGGGCGCAGTCCAGCAGAACCATCCTGCCACCGATGCGATGGCTGGAGAGCCGCCCGGGCCAGTGGGTCCTCAACAAGCCGTCGCGAACCGCCTCCGGATCGAGCCGGGACAGGATTCCGGCCTCCACCGCACTCCACGCGAGGGCCAGGGCGAGCTCGAGATTCGCCGTCTGATGGTCACCGAGAAAGGGCATCGGCCCCTCGACCGAGATCGCGTCCCAACCGAGGCGGAGGGTCGACGGATCCGCCCACTCCACGGTGACCAGTTGGCTGGCCCATTCGAAAACCGCGTCGCCGAGGTAAGGGACAAGCTGCGGATCAACACCGCTGCCGAGAATCCCGTGGCGAGCCGCCACCAACGCCGAACCCTTGTCAGCTGCCCTTTCCTCGACGCTCGCGCCGAGCCAGCTCGCGTGATCCGATCCGACGTTGGTCAGGCCGGCGAGACAGCTGTCCGCCACCCTGGTGGCGTCCCATCGGCCACCCATGCCGGCCTCCAGGACGGCACAGTCCACTCCCCGCTCGGCAAAGGCCAGAAAGGCCGCGGCGGTGACTGTCTCGAAGAAGGTCAGCGAGGGAAAGGCATCGAGGGTCTTCAGGTGGCGGTCGAGATCGGCGCCGTCAATCGGTCTTCCGCCGATCCGGATCCGCTCCTCGACCCGGATTAAATGTGGTGAGGTGTAGAGACCGACGGTCAGCCCATGGGCCTCCAGCATGGCCTCCAGCATGGCAGCCGTGGATCCCTTGCCGTTGGTGCCGACCAACAGAATCGACGCAAAGTCCCGCTGCGGGTCTCCCAGCTCGTGGAGGGCGTCCCGCACGCGGTCCAGACTCGGCCGGATCCGGCCCGGTCGGCGCTGCCTCAGGCTCGCCGGAAGAAGGTGATGCATCGGGCGACGGTTTCCTTGAGCTCCGAACGCGGGACCACCCTGTCGAGCATGCCGTGTTCGAGGAGGAACTCCGACCTCTGAAAGCCTTCAGGAAGGGTTTGGCGGATGGTCTGCTCGATGACCCGTGGCCCGGCGAACCCGATCAGGGCACCGGGCTCCGCGATGTTGACATCCCCCAGCATGGCGAAGCTGGCGGTGACGCCGCCCGTGGTCGGATCGGTCAGAATCGAAATGTAGGGCAGCCCCTTCTCCCGCATCCGACCGAGACCGGCCGAGATCTTGGCCATCTGCATCAGCGACAAGATGCCCTCCTGCATCCTCGCGCCGCCAGAGCAGGCGATCGATACCAGAGGCAGCCGGCGATCGAGGCAACGTTCGATAGCTCGGGCGAACTTCTCGCCCACCACCGACCCCATGGATCCGCCCATGAAGGCATACTCCATGGCCACCACCACTGACAGCTGGCGACCGATTTCACCCAGCCCCACCAGCAGGGCGTCGCCCGGGCCCAGCCGTTTGGTGTAGGCCTTCAGGCGTTCACTGTAGGCCTTCGAGTCGACGAAGCCGAGGGGGTCACCGGACCGGACTCGGGAGAAGAGCTTCTTGTAGCGCTTATTGTCGAAGAGCAGTTCGAATCGAGCCTCGGCCGAGATCCGGAAGTGATGGTCACACCGCGGGCAGACCTCGAGGTTGTCAGACACCTCGCGGTGATAGAGGATCTCGCGACACCCGTCGCACTTGATCCACAGACCGTGCGGTACTCCACCCTGCGCCATAGAATCTCCGTCCAGAGCCGGACCTCATTGCTGCCCAAGCCGGACCTAACTGTAGACCATTTGCCGTCGGCCCGCTACGCCCTGCGGTCCGAGGCGTCTCCAATCGCCGAGGTTTCAACCCGGACTGGAGCCGCTTCCCGTACGGCGCTGATCAACCAGAGGAGCTCTCCTCCTCGAGATCGTTGGGTATACCGAGGCGCATGCAGGCAGCGTCGTACATCTGCCGGGCCGCCTTCTGGCCCGACTGAAGATCTGCGATCTTCTGCTTCACCTTGGCGAGCTCCTCCTGAATCTGACCCTCGAGCTCCTCGACTTCCGCCTTGGTCTGCTTCAGCGCTTCCTCGTAGAATTTCTTTTGTGAATCGGAAAGCGTATTCATCATTTCCTCCACTGATCTAACGATAGCTGAAAGGTACACGAATCCAAACGCGCACCTTGACTCCGTGCTTGGTTGCCGGCTTGTAGCGGAACTGCCGGACCGCTTCCTCGGTGGTCTTCTCGAAGCCCATATTGGGCGGTGACACCTTGATGAACCGGACATCCTCCACCGAGCCGTCCGGCCCCACCAGCACCTCGGCCACGACGTTCCCCGACTCATTCAGCCGTTCCGCCATTCTCGGCTTCTCCGGCTGGACGTCGTGGATCAGCACCGGCGGGATCACCTCTGGGCCCAGGGCCACCAACTCACCCTCGCGGACCGCTGGAGTGCCGGTGGGTGTGGGCGGCCGTGGGGTGGCGGTCGGGGGGACCGGGGTGGCCGTTGGCGGCACCTCCGTTGCTGTGGGAGTCTCGGTAGGCGTCGGTGTCTCGGTCTCGGTGGGCGTCGCCGTTGGAGGCCGCGGAGTCGCCGTCGGCGGTACCGCCGCCACTGGCTCCTCCATGACCACTTCAGGGGTCGGCGTTTCGGTGGGCGTTTCTGCAACCACCGGAATCGGGATGGAAGGCATCTCCTCCTCGCCGCCACCGCCCAGCAGGAAGAACAGGGCCGCCGCCAAGACAACGACTGCCGCCCCCGCCACGAAGATCCACACGGGAATCTTCTTCTTGTCGGGCTCGCCGTAGGCATACGGGTCCACAAGCTCCGGCGCTTCTTCCAGAGTCGGCCCAGTGGCGCCGAGTTCGAACTCGGGTTCGCTGCTTTCGAATGCAGGCGGCGTTCTGGGCGGCGGTTCCTGCGGGGGCTCCGCCGGAGGGACCGCCGTGGCCCCGGCCGTTGGATCGGCTGCGAATGCGGCCAGGGCCGCTGGATCGGCGGTCCAACCGTGGGCTCTTGTGGCCTCCTCCAGATCGTGTTCCATATCCGCCGCATACTGGTAGCGTTCGTCAGGATCAGGCTCAAGCGCCTTGAGGACGATCCGATCTACGTCTTCAGGAATCTCGGAGTTGACGGCCGACGGGGGCGCCACCTTTGGATCCCTCACCTGTTGGAGAATCTCGGCTTCGGAGGCTCCGTCGAAGACCTTCTCGGAAGTGAGCATCTCGTACAGCACGAGCCCAAGGGAAAAGAGATCGGAGCGATGGTCGATAGCCTTGCCCGAACCCTGCTCCGGAGACATGTACTTCAGCTTTCCCTTGAGCAGGCCGTCCCGGGTCTGGGTCGCCTTGGAGAGGGCTTTGGCGATACCGAAGTCGCACAGCTTGACGTCGCCCTCGTCCGAGATCAGCACGTTGGGCGGCGACACATCGCGGTGAACCAGTCCGAGGTCACGGTCCTCGAAGTCGGTGGTGGTGTGGGCGTGCTCGAGTCCGGCCGCTATCAGCGCAGCCACATTGAGCGCAACCGGAACGGGGAAGGTCACCCCATGCTCCCGGCAGTCCTCCAGCAAGCCCCGCAGATCCCGCCCCTCGACGTACTCCATGGCGATATAGAAGGAGTTTTCGATCTTTCCAAGGTCGTAGATGTCGACGATATTGGCGTGCTTGAGCTGGGCCGCCAGCTTCGCCTCGTCGATGAACATGGTGACAAACTCGTCGTTATCCGCCATGTCCGCGAGGATGCGCTTGATGGCGACGGTCTTCTGGAAGCCCTCCACCCCCATCATGCGGGCGCGAAAAACCTCGGCCATGCCGCCGGTCGCGATCCTCTCCTCGAGAACGTACTGCCCGAAGCGGGTCCCCGAGGGCGGCTTCGCCGCCGGTGCGTCGGCGGTCCCCTGTGCCTGCGGTGGTGGCGATCCAAAAACCACCTCTTCGACGGGCGATTCGGGCCGAGTCCCGGTGGTTTCAGCCGGGGTTCCGGTGGCTGCAGCAGCCTTCGAGCCCGCGAGCTCGATATCGAGCCCGGCGAGAGTTTCGGACAGCATGGCGTCGACGTCCCGCTCCACGTGGGACGTCGGCTTCTTCGCTTCCTCGGTGGCGCTCGGTCCCAGCACCTCGGCGAGGGCATCGTCCAAATCCCGATCGGCGACGGACGGGGTGGGCTCAGCGACCGGTGGCGCGACCTCCTCGGTCGAGGCCGGTGTGTCTTCGCCGCCACCCTCGACGTCCGAAACGATGTCTCCGAAAAGATCATCCGAGGTCAGAGCCGTTCCCTCCTGCTCGGCACTTCTCCGGAGTGCGTCAAGGGTCTCCTGGGGGATCGCCTGGGTGGCTCCAGCCTCGGCCTGGAGGTTGAGCAGCCGCTCGACTCGATCGCAGAGGACCTTGTCGTCGAAGGGCCTTCCGAGGACGTTCTGAGCGCCGTGAAGGCCAGCATCGGCTTCGGGATCGTCGCCCACGTAGCCGGTTTCCAAAATCAGGAATGGGGTCACCCTCAATCCGGCGCGAGCCCTCAGCTGGGTAATGGCGTCCTCAACGGTCACGTCGGGTAACTGGGACGTGATGATCACAACTCGCGGTTCGAAATGGGCACAGATCTCCACGGCCCCGTTGAGATCGCCGGCGACCTCGAGTCGGTGGCCGGAATCGGCCAGCGCATTGCGGACCTTGTCGGCGTACTCGGTTTCGAACTCGATGAGGAGAATGTTGATGCTCATGAAGCCTTTCTCGGTTGGGGTAATGCTCCTGAAAGCCCCAATTTCATTATGTGCGAGTGCCTCACAAAGTCAACAATCGCACATCCACAGGTACCATCGAGCGGCGGTATAATACGGAGGCTTCGAATCCCGGGTCACGCGCTCGGCAGGGAGGCCTCATGTCCGGCCACAGCAAGTGGAGCACCATCAAACACAAGAAGGGCAGAGCGGACGCCAAGCGCGGCAAGCTCTTCACAAAGATCATAAGAGAGATCACCGTGGCGGCGCGAGAGAGCGGCGGGGAACCCGATAGCAACCCACGACTGCGGTCCGCCGTCGCAGATGCCAAGGCCGCCAACATGCCGGCGGACAACATCAAACGCGCCATCCAGCGGGGGACCGGCGAGCTCCCCGGCACCAACTACGAGGAGGTGACCTTCGAGGGCTACGGACCCGGCGGAGTGGCGGTGATGCTCGAGATCCTTACCGACAACCGAAACCGGACGACTCCGGAAATCCGTCACCTGTTCTCGAAGCACGGCGGAAACCTGGGCGAAAACGGTTGCGTTTCGTGGCTCTTCACCCGCAAGGGCCTGATCCTCGTTCCCCGGACCGACGATCTCGATGAAGACACCATGATGGAGGTCGTTCTGGAGGCCGAAGCCGAAGACCTCGACACCGATGACGAGGAGTTCTATCAGGTCGCCACTGCCCCTGAAGAACTCCACCGAGTCAAGGAGGCCATCGAGGCACAGCAGATCACCGTCGAGACCGCGGAGTTCGCCATGGATCCATCCACCACGACCCACCTGGAGGGCAAACCGGCCATGCAGATGCTTCGGCTGATGGAGGCCTTCGACGACCACGACGACGTGCAAAACGTGTGGGCGAACTTCGACATCGACGACGAAACCATGGCCAATTTCTGAGCTGGCCGGGGAAGCGACCGATCGGCCGTAGGCTGTGATGCGCGTTCTCGGAGTCGACCCCGGCTCCACGGCCACAGGGTGGGCGCTCATCGAGGTTGAGGGCAACCGCTACCGCCTCGTGGAATCGGGAGTGGCTCGCCCGAAGGGGGATGGCCGCGCCGGACGGCTCGCCGATCTCCAGAGCCGATTCAACGACGTTGTGGAACGGGTCGCTCCCGACTGTGCAGCGGTGGAGTCCTCGTTTTCTGGTCGGAACCCGCGATCGAGCCTGGCCCTGGCGGAGACCCGAGGCGTGGTCCTGGCCACACTCGGCCGACTGGGAATCGCCACCCACTCGTACTCACCGGCCCAGGTCAAGTCGGCCATCGTCGGCCACGGCCGGGCCGAAAAGCAGCAAATCGTCTACATGGTCACGCGCCTGCTCGCGCTGACCTCGGCGCCTCCCACCGACGCCGCCGACGCCATGGCGGTAGGGCTCACCCACATCCACTCCTCAGGACCCTCACGGGTTCGTTGACGCTTGACCACCCACGTGTTAGCATGCCCTGCCTTGGTCCCAGGGTGAAAGGGTGAATGGTGGAGCAGGTATATTCGAACCTTCGAATTGTACGCCCGGCCTTGTACCGGCCCCCGGGTTCGTAGACAATGAGATTCCGGATGAGGTGGAACTCATCTTTGCCGCAGAACTCTAATCAAGAGGAGGCTACAACGTGACTGGACAGGCTTTTGACTATTTCCGGCAGGGTGGCATGTGGATGTATCCGCTGCTTTTCTTCTCCGTGCTCGCCCTCACCTGTATCATCGAACGACTGATCGTCTTTGCGAAGGCCAAGGTCAACGTCAACGAGTTTCTGACCAAGATTCGCAAGTCGCTGCTGGTAAATCGCAATGTCAAAGAGGCGATCAAGGTCTGCGAACAGTACCGCGGCCCGGTGGCGTCGGTCACCAAGGCCGGCCTGCTGCGCTACGGTCACTCCCGTGAGGACATCGAGAAGACCATCGAGAACGCCGCGCTGTACGAGCTCGACCGGCTCGAAAAAAGGCTTGGCGTGCTGGCGACCACTGCCAACGTGGCCCCCATGCTCGGCTTCCTCGGCACCGTCACCGGTATGATCAAAAGCTTCGGCACCCTCGCCGAGCAGGGTCTCACCAACCCCGCCGCAGTGGCGATCGGTATTTCCGAGGCGTTGATCACCACCGCAACCGGTCTGATCATCGCGATCCCGGCCCAGCTCGCCTACAACTGGTTCACAACCAAGGTCACCCGCTTCGTTCGTGACATCGAAACGGCGAGCAACATGTTGCTCGAGACCTTCATCGAGATGGACGCCAAGGGCGGCGGCGGTCCCGGCGCCAGCGCCTAAGAAGGGAGCCCGCGATGGCCATCATTCGCGGCAGAGATCGAGAGACATCCGCCAAGATCTTCACGGCGTCGATGGCGGACATCGTCTTCCTGTTGATCGTGTTTTTCGTCATCACCTACAAGGTGGAAGTGGACCGAACCCGGATGGTCTTGCCCGAGAGCTGGGTCCGCGTCAAGATCCCGCAAGAGGAGAAGCCCGCCGTGATCTCGGTCGCCCCGCGCAGCGAGGGTTACCTGATTCGGGTTTCCACCGGCGAGGAGATGTCTTTGCCGGTGAGCACCGACGAAGAAGTGGTCACTTTTGCCTCCACGGAGGTGGCGAGAGACCCCGACAAGGCGTTCATTATCAAGGCCGACAAGGAGGTGCCGTACGAGCGGTTCGACGCCATCCTGGACGCCCTGAAGCAGTCGAACGTGAAGTACATCTACCTGCTTTCTGAACAGAAGACAGTCAAGTAGGGCGGGGGGCATCATGAATATCGGCAAGAAGAAAATCGAGTCAGAGATCTTCACCGGATCCATGGCCGACATCTCGTTTCTGCTGATCATCTTCTTCATGATCACGTCGGCATTCTCCGCCACGCGCGGTCTCGACTTCGCCCTGCCCGAGGACTCCACCACCCCGCCGGAAATCAAGCAGGAAGACTCCATCGACGTCTTGGTGCTGCCCGGCCCGGTGGATGGACCCACGAACATGCAGGTGGACGGTAACCAGATGCCCCTCGAGGGGCTGCTGCCGTACATCGCCGAGAAACTGCGACAGAACCCTGAAAAGCCGGTGATCCTCAGGACCGATCCGTCGGCGTCCTACGGCAACATGATCGCCGTCTTTGACGAGCTTCGGCAGTCGGAAGACAAAATCGGCCTCAAGATCGAAACCATTTCGATTCCGACCCAGCGCGAGATCCAGAGCATCTGGTCCATGCTGGGCATCGGACAATAGTGGGGGAGGCATCATGAGCGAGGCCGAGAAACCCACCTCCGCACGGCGCACCCAAGACGACCAAATGCCCCCGACGGTGATGGAGATCATCGCCCAGGAGGAGGAACAGGACAAGAACCTCGGTCGGATCGCCGTGGTGCTCGCAGCCATCCTCCACGTGGTCATCTTCGCCATCTCCTGGCCCTCCTTCGCCGGTGCGGCGAGGGACGCTCAGCAGACCAAATCGAAGATCTACGTGGTCAAGCAGGTCAAGTTCAAGCAGCCGCCTCCGCGCCAGGACCAACAGATTCCAAAACCGCGCTCGAAGAAGGTGCCGATCCCCGATCCGACTCCGGACGAGCCCGAGCCAATCCGCGACGAGGAACCGGAGGAGGATATCGACTTCGTTCCGGATGACAACCTCATCCTCGGCGTGCCCGACGCTCCACCACCGCCCGAGCCCGAGGGGCCGATTCGCTTCATCGTCGGTGGCAAGATCACCGAGCCGAAGAAAATCAGCGGGCCCAACCCACTCTATCCGGAGGCCGCACGTCGGGCCAGGATCCAGGGTGTGGTGGTACTGGAATGCGTCATTGGCAAGGACGGCACCGTCAAGACGGTCAAGGTGCTTCGCGGTCTGCCCCTGGGTCTCACGGAGTCGGCTTCCGACGCGGTCAAGAAGTGGCGGTTCGAAGCCTCGACCCTCAACGACAAGCCGGTCGAGGTTCTCTACATCCTGACTGTAAGGTTCAATCTGCAGTAAATTGGCGCTGTTCGCCAAACTGTGGACAGGTCTGATCCGTAAGCGTAATGGGAGGCTGTTGATTATGAACGATTCTTCAACCCGGTGTT
This sequence comes from uncultured Holophagae bacterium, assembly GCA_963801995.1. GTDB lineage: Bacteria > Acidobacteriota > Thermoanaerobaculia > Thermoanaerobaculales > Sulfomarinibacteraceae > FEB-10. Next base: position 209,269 of record CAWDGW010000005.1, read on the forward strand.
CCGTCGCCGTGGTCGCACTGATTCTCGCCGTGGCTATGGCCGCGCCGGTCTACGCCGAGTGGAACAAAGGGCTCGAGGCGTATAACAAGCGGGACTACGCCGCCGCCGTCAAGGAGTTCGAGGAGGTCACCAAAACCAACCCGGACTACGCCGGCGCCTACTACATGCTCGGCCTCAGCCAGCGCTCCGCAGGAACCCTCAGCCCGGCCCTCGCCAGCCTTCGCAAAGCCGTCGACCTGGATCCGGAGAACGCCTCCTTCAAGGTGGGGCTCGGTCAAGCGCTGTTGCAGGGCGGCCAGTACCAGGACGCCTACACCACCCTCAAGAGCCTCAACATCGGCGCCATGGACGCCAAGCACCGTTCCACCTACGCGCTGCTCTTCGCCCAGGCGGCCACCAAGACCAATCGGTCAGCCGAGGCGATCCAGGTGCTCGACAGCCAAGTCAAGGTCGACTCTGGCAACGCCAAGCTCTACCAGGCCCTGGGCGTGGCGGAGAACGACGCCGGCAACGATGGCAAGGCCTTCGCAGCCTTCAAGCGTGCCTACGAGCTCAATCCCAAGGATCCTGCCACCGGACGAAACGCGGTCAAGGCGGGCATCGCAGCCGCTCGTCGGGGCTCGCCGTCACAGAAAGCCCAGTACTACTCCCAGACCGCCCAGCTCGCCAATACTCTCGCCACCAACAGCCCGACTTTCGAGCACAAGCTGCTCGCCGGAGAGGCCTTCCTCGGGGCGAAGGACTACGGCAAGGCGACCAGCTGGCTCAATCAGGCCAAGACCGACCAGCCTCAGAATGCGCTCGTCTACTACTACCTCGGTCAATGCAACACCTCCATGAACAAGCTCGACACCGCGGTGGCCGATCTCCAGACCGCTCTGAAAATGGGGCCGTCGGGCAGGTTGCGGACCCAGATCCACAACCAGATGGGCTACACATACGACAAGAAAAAGGACTACGCCAAGGCGGCCCAGTCCTATGAGGCGGCCGGCAACTCTTCAAAGAAAGCCGAGATGGCAAAGAAGGCCGAAATGCAGCAGGACAACAAGGCCGCCGACGCCGAACGGGCTGACTTCGAGCGCAAACTCAAGGCCCTCGAAATGCAGATTCGGGAGCTCGAGGCGATCGGCGAAATGGAGGAGGCCAACGAACTCCGCGCGCAGCTCGAGGAGCTCCAGAAGCACCTCTGATCGTCGAGATTCGCACTATCGTTGAGAATCCAATCGGCGCCCCCCGGGGCGCCGATCTTTTATTCTGCTCGATACTCCCATCTCAGATCTCACGTCTCAAAGGTACCGAAGGATCATCCGTGTTGCCGGGAGATCTGAGATGGGAGTATCGAGTTATTTAGAATTCTGTGTTTTATTTAACGCAATTCACCGAGTCCGCGAGGTGAATTGCGCGATCAGCACTGACTCTACTCAACGCCTCAGCTCTCAAGCTCGACGACGGCGTGGCGGGCCAACGTGATCGCGGCGGCGGCCAGCGGTAACACGAAGCTCACCAGGCCCTCGGCGGCGAGGATGAGGGGGTTCACGGTCACTGCCGGCAGTCCGAGGGCGGCGGTGAACTTCGAAAGACCTCCGGTCACGACGACGGTTCCCACAATCGCCAGCACACCCGCCACCACGCCCGGCGCCGCAGTCGCCACCAGGAAGGGACCCTGGAGCGCCCCCTCGGTGGCTCCCACCAATCGCATCACCGTGATCTCATCGCCGTGGCGATAAAGCTCGAGGTGGACCCACACCGCGGCCAACAGCGCAGCCGCCAGCAACAGAACCACGCTGCCGGCGGCCAGTACCACGCCGAGGCCCGCGGCGGCCGTTCCAAGCACCCGGCGCACCGGCACCGTCGGCCCCACCGCCACCACCGCCGGGCTGCGGGTCAACACCGACACCGACTCGGGTTCCTTGGTGGTGATTTCCACCAGCGGCGGCAGCATCCGTGCACCATCCCCCTCGAGGAGATCCCCGAGGTATGGGAACCAGTGGGTCAGTCTGGCCGCCAGTTCCTCTTGCGGCACCTGCTCGAGTCGCCACTCCGGATGATCCTGGCTCTGACTCCACATCCAACCCGCGCGCTGCTCCTCGTCCATGTGTGGGTGGAGCAGCACCGCCACCACATTCGCCTGGTCCGCGAGACCCACCACGGGCTCCAGCCATCGCATCACCGACCAGGTGATGCCGGCCATCCCCACCGGAATCGCCAACGCGAGGGCCAGCACGAAGCTCACCATCCCCCGCTGACGCAGCAACAGCCAGCCCTCGGCGAGGGCGTGCCGGATCACGGCGGCCACGCCCCGTCGTAGTGGATCCCACCCCGGTGGAGAATGAGGGTCCGCCCCGGGATCGACTCCAGCAGACTGTGATCGTGGGTGGCCACGAGCACCGTCGCTCCTTGGTAGTTGATATCGCACAGAAGGCTCAGCAGCTCTCCCGCGAGATCGGCGTCGAGGTTCCCGGTGGGCTCGTCGGCGAGGATGAGACGGGGCTGATAGGCCAACGCGCGTGCGATGGCCACCCGCTGTTGTTCGCCCCCCGACAGAGCCTCGGGAAAGGCCGACTGACGGTGATGCAGGCCGAGTCTCTTCAGAACGTGATAGGCCCTGCGATGGGCCTCCCGGGGGGCCACGCCGTGGAAGCGGAGCACGAAGGTGATGTTCTCCAAAACCGTCTTTCGCTTCAGGAGCTTGAAATCCTGGAAAATCACGCCAACCTTGCGCCGCAGTGCGGAGAGTCGTCTGCGAGTGATCGTGTCGACCCGCTCGCCGGCCACCCAGACCTCTCCGGCGGTGGGTTTCTCGGCAGCGTAGAGGAGGCGGAGCAGAGTGGTCTTGCCGGCGCCCGACGGACCGGTCACAAAGACGAACTCGCCAGCCTCCACCTGCAGGTCGAGACCGCTGAGAACCTGGCGGCCGTCGTACTCCTTGTCGACGTTTCGAAGTCGTATCACGGATTGGGTTCCAGCACCGGTGTCACGGCGAACGCGGCTCCCGGCCCGACCGTCCGCTCTGGGGCGGAGATTGTACCATTGGGCCACTTCCCGGGGGGGGGCGTGATGAACTCTACACCGATGGCCGAGCCCAGAGAGGTCCAGGTGGCGTCCGAGCGCGCACTGGTTCTCGCCGATCGCTTGGCCGCGGTTTACTTCGGAGTGGGCCCGGCGCGTGGAGAGACCATCCTCCCGGCCCGCGTCGAACGGTTACTGTCCGCCCTCGGCCCCGAGGTGGAGGCGGTGCGGTGGGCACACCAGCTTCACGGCTCCGATGTGGCGGTGGTGTCCGCACCCTGGGTGGGCGGCGCCGCGTGTATCGGCTCGTTCGACGCCCTGGCTACGGTCGAATCCGGCGTCGCCTTGCAGGTGTGGACTGCCGACTGCGTTCCGGTGGTCTTGGTGGGACCGAACGCCATTGCAGTGGCCCACGCCGGCTGGCGCGGATGCGTTGCGGGGATCGTCCGTCACACCGTGGAGAGACTCGCCTCCCACCTCGGATCGCCTGCCAGGGAACTCCGCGCCTACCTCGGACCCTCGATCTCGGCTGCTCATTATCAGGTGGGCTCCGAGGTCATCGAGGGCCTCGAGTCCACCGGCATCGACCGCGCAACATGGCTCGAGGGCGACTGTGTCGACCTCAGGAAATTCCTCACAGAGGATCTCCGCCGGCTTGGCGTGCGAGGCGTCCAGTCGGTTGGCCCCTGCACCTTCGCCTCGCCACAGTACGCGTCCTACCGAAGGGACGGTGATGCTGCGGGCCGGCAATGGTCCCTCGTTTATAGGGCGAAGGCCGACGACTCCCATCGAGTTGAAAGTTCAAAGTTGAAAGTAAAAAGTTCTTCTGCAGAGGCGGTAGAGGTGACCAGACACAACCTGCGTTGTGTGGGCCGTGGAACCGGCGGACCTTGTCCGACAGCCGCGACGATCCCAACTTTCAACTTTCAACTTTCAACTTTGAACTCGTCGAGCGTTGATGCCGGCCCTTGAGTTGGCCGCAGGCGGCGGCGACGTCCCTGCCGCGTGACCAGCGCACCGTCACTGTCAAGCCGAGTTCGGCGAGGGATGCGGCGAAGCGGTTGACGGTGCCCTCGTCGGGCTGGTGCAGGCCGGGCAGGAGTTCGGGATCCTCGTTGAGCGGGATCACATTCACCTTGCTGGGTATGCCACGCAGCAGGCGGGCCACCAACTCGGGATCACCGTGGCGATCGTTGAAGTCACGAATCAAAACGTACTCGAAGGTCACTCGGCGGCCGCGCTCGAGGGGGAACCGACGGACCTCGTCGATCAGCGCATCCAGCGGGTAGCGGCGGGTGATGGGCATGATCTCCACCCGCCGCTGCTGGTCGGGCGCATTGAGTGAGATCGCCAGCTTCGGTCGCCGCGGTCGGTCGGCGAGCCATCGGATCCCCGGCACGATGCCGGCCGTGGACACCGTGATCCGCTTCGGGCTGACCCGTTCCTGCAGGGTGTGGAGAGCGGTCCCGAGGTGGCGGGTGTTGAGCAGCGGCTCGCCCATTCCCATGAAGACGATATTGACTCGCTCGATGCCATCGGGTGACTCGCGAAGCATGACGCGGTACTGGCCCACGATCTCGTCGGGTCCGAGGTTTCGACCCCCGCCGAGCGCACCGGTCACGCAGAATGAGCAGCCCACCGCACAACCGGACTGGGACGACAGGCAGAGGGTCAGTTTTCGGCCCTCCGGCATGGCCACGCCCTCGACCGTGACGCCATCTGACAGTCCAAAAAGGAACTTGCGGGCGCCGTCGTCGCTCGAGGTGGACTCCAACACCACTGGATCGGATATCTCGAAATGGCTGGCAAGCTGCCGTCTCAGGTCGGCCGGCAGATTGGTCATTTCGTCAAAATTCGCGGCATGACGGTGCACGATCCAGTGGGCCACCTGGCTCCCACGAAAGGGTCGGTCGACGAACGGCGCCACCAAGTTCTCGATCTCGGCAGGCGGTCTACCGACCAGATTCGTCATCGACCTCGGACCGCGGGCGAGAGCGGGATGAGCGGTGGCGGGTGGGCGAAATTCCGAGGGTCGACAGGAGCCGGGCATCGTCGGCGTCAATCAGATAGTTGACATCAGCTTCGCTGGGATCCACGTGAATGTGGATCGCCCCCTCTTCCATCTCGAGCACACCGCCATCGCGGCACACCAGGGAGGACTCGAGCAGCATCACCGCTCGCCAGCCGTCCTCGTGCAGCTCTTCGAGACACTCGCGCACCTCCTCGGATTGTGCCACCGATCCGTGCACAGCCTGTCCGAGGCGCTTGAGCAACTGCTGCAATCTCTGGGTCCGCGAATCCTCCATCCGGCCTCCAGTCCACTCAACCCCGCCCTTCGGCGAGATCTTTCCATACTACACCGCCTCGGGAATGGACCGCCCCCCCCCCGATTGCCGTCACCTCCCTCGGTGTAGTAGCGTTTCCCGCATGAGCCTCGACGACCTCCATGGCCCCAGTGCCCATCGGTGGACCAGGAGACGACCGCTGGCCGGCGATGCATCCACCCGTCGCTACACCCGGGTTTGGAATGGCGAGGATCGATCCTTCGTCCTGGTGGAGTATCCACAAGAAGTTCGAGGCGACATGCCCCGCGACCTGCAGGTAGCCGACTGGCTGAGCGGCCTCGGTGTGCGGATTCCGGGCGTCCTGGCACGGGACCTCGACGCCGGATGGTTGGTGTTGGAAGACCTGGGCGTCGACGATGCCGAAGCCGTGTTGCGCCGAACCGATGAGCCAGACCGGCTCGGCGTGGCCCTTGCAGCTCTCCAGCCCCTCGAGGTGCTCGCCGCCAGGCCAATTTCCTCCCTCGCGCCGTGGAACCCGCCTCTCGACCGATGGCGGATGCGGTGGGAGCTGTCCGGATTCGAGCTCTGGTTCGTTCGCTACAATCGGGGCGCGACGCCATCATCGACCCTCGACAGCTGGCTCGATCATTTGGCAGAGGCGGTGGCTCGACACCCCCGGCGGATCTGTCATCGCGATTACCACCTCAACAACCTTTTTTGGAGGCCCCGCGGCGACACCGCGGTGATCGACGCCCAGGACATTCTGGTGGGCCCGGACACCTACGACGCCGTCTCCCTGGTGGAAGAACGGGCCATGCCAGAACTCCTGACCCAGCCGGACAGGGAGGCCTTGCGTGCCGCCTGGGCGGAGCGAACAGGGGCGGTGGCCGGGTGGCGCGAACGGTGGGATCTGGTGAGGATTCAGCGATCTCTCAAGGTGCTCGGGACCTTCGCTCGCCTGAAGTGCCGCGGGCCGCACCGAATACGCCGGCTGGATGGTGTCCCAGGCGGCCCGGCTGGCTGCCGACTCCGCCAGGCTCGAACTGCCCTCCGAGCTGGTGGATCTTCTGTTAGACTAGGCGTTCAGGGAGGCCTCGATGTTTGGACCAATCGGCGTCACCGAGCTGCTCATTATTTTGGTGATCATCGTGATCCTCTTCGGCGTCAACAAATTGCCCCGGCTCGGCAAAGGGCTGGGCGAGGGCATCCGGAACTTCAAGGACTCGGTCCGAACCGGCGGAGACGACTCCGATTCCGGCGACGAGTCCAAGGACGCCAATACCAAATAATTAGTAGGCAGCAGCGTTCCCAGGGACGGTAGCGAATCCAGTGCCAATTCGTGGTTGAGGGATGCTCAATTCGGAATTCGGAATTCGGAATTCGGAAAACCGCCACCAAACTCCTCTGCCCCTCTGCCCCTCACCCCCGGGAAGAGATCGCATTCGCTCGGCGTTGATTCCCGCGAGAGGGTGGAAACCATGACTACAGCCGACAAAGCCCGAATCATCGAAGATCGGTTACGCCAGCGGCTCGACGCAGAGCACGTCAAGGTCGTCGACGATTCCGTTCTGCATGCGGACCACCCCGGTGCCCAGGGCGGCAGTGGGCACTTCCGCGTCCTGGTGGTCTCCCCCAGGTTCGACGGCCTCTCCAAGGTTGCCACACAGCGCCTGGTGTACGAGGCCCTCGGTCATATGATGACCACTGAGATCCACGCCCTGCAGATGCAGACACTCACCCCAAGCGCTTGGCGACAGTTGACAGACGCAGCAGGGGACTCGAAGTAGATTGCCTCGGCCTGATCGTCGAGGTGAGTTGCAAGTTGAAAGTTGAAAGTTCTGAACCGGCGGGTCATGCCGGCGATTGACCTTTTGTGCCGAGTCGCATTGACGATGGACCTCACCTCGACCGTCGAGATCCAACTTTCAACTTTCAACTTTGCCAATCGCCGAGGGACCCGGAACCACGGTACACTCGAATTCAATGGACCACAGTTATTGGCGCCTCAGGCTCGTGATGGTGGTGCTGCTCGTGGCGGCGGTTTTCGGCTGCAGCCCTTCTGAGGAGGCTTCCACGCCCCTGCCCGCCGAGCTGGAGGGGTGGGCGGCCGGGCCCTCCTCGGAGTTCGTCGGTGACGAACTCTTCATGTGGATCAACGGCGGCGCCGAGATCTACCACGAGTACGGATTCGCGAGTGTCGAAGTGCGGGAGTATGAGCGCGGCGAGGATCGGATCTCGGCCGAGATCTACACCATGGACGGTGAGGCATTCGGAATCTATAGCTGGGCTCGATCGGAGACCGGCCAACCGGTGGACATGGGAGCCGGAGGAACGCTGGCCGACTACTACCTCCATTTCTGGAGCGGGCCACACCTCGTCGTCCTGACCGCTCAAAATCCGGATTCTGATCCGCAGGCCGCGCTGGACCTTGGCCGGCGGATCAGCACGCACTTTCCCCAGGAGGGCGCTCTGCCGGAGCTCATGGACCTGCTCCCGGTCACCTGCGAATCAGGGACGGCTACCTATTTCGTGGGCCCGATCGCGTTCAACAATCTGGTACCCACGATGGCCCCCTGGTTCTCCGGTTTCCAGGAGGGGGTCACCGGTCACTGCCAGACCTCGACTGGCGACCCGGTTCGGCTCATCCTGCTGCGATGGGTGACCGCGCAGCTGGCGTCCGATGCCCTCGGGGCAGCCGCCGATCGAATTGGAGCCACGGCAGGGCTGTTGTTCGCCCCTGTCGAGGACGGAGTTTTCTCGTTGGCCTCTGAGTCAGGATTGGTGGCCATCGGCCAGCGCAGCCATCGTGTGATTCAGATCGCCCTCACCGCGGGGGAAGGTCTGACCCTGGACGACTTCCCTTCCACAACCCAGGACGGAGGTGAATATGAGTGATGAAGAACCCGATCGAAGAGCCAGCCGATCGCAAGGGCCGGCACCGACTCTCACCCGACGTGACTTCGTGGTGACCGGCACCGTGGCCGGCGTCGCGGCGGCAACGGGACTCGGCGCTCGCGTCGCCGTTTCTTCCCAGCCGCCGGGTCTGGCCGTTGCCCACGGACCGGACGTGGTCCGCAACACCACCTCGGTGATCGACGCCATGGGCGGCATGAGCTCATTTATCAAAAAAGGCCAGGTAGTCAACATCCTGCCCAATGCCCAGGGGACCCACCCCGGCACCTCCACCGACCCTGCCCTGGTTCGGACCGTGGTGGAGCTGTGCAAAAAGGCCGGCGCCGCCGATGTGCGGTGGCTGACCTGGATTTCGGGTAAATACTGGGATCGGAGCAACATCGCGAGCCTGTCCAAGGCCAGTGGAGCGTCGGTGGTGAAGGTGGACTCCGAGGACCCGGCACAGTGGCGAAAGATCGAGATCCCTGCTGGGCATCGCGCTGCCTGAGGTCAGGGTGTTCAAGGCGTCTGTGGGAGTGCGATGTCTTCATCTCCCTGCCCATCTTCAAGGACCACATCGGCTCTCGTTTCACCGGCTCGTTGAAGAACTACATGGGGGCGTCACACCCTACCGACAACCGCGCCTTCCATCCCACCTTCGAAGGCGAAGATCTGGCCCACATGGAGCAGTGCATCGCCGACCTCAACACCGTGGTCCGAAAACCAGATCTGATCGTGGCCGACGCCATGACCATCCTCACCAGCAAGGGTCCCTTTGGGCCGGGGGACATCTCGTCACCGCAGCAGGTTGTGGCGGGCACCGATCGGGTCGCCCTCGACGCCTACGGCGCCACCTTGTTGGGACTCGAAGGAACCGACGTCACGATGATCCGTCATTCAGCGGAGCACGGCCTCGGTCAGATCGATCTCGGCGCCCTTGAGGTCCGTCGGATCGCAAACGCCTGACTCGCGCTCGGCGCGGCACGGGATCAGTAAGGGAGGTCGGTGAGGTTCTCCTCGGGGCTTGCCAGCCGGAACTGCTCCGGACGCTGCTCTGCCACGAGACCAGCCAATCCTGCGGATAACCTCGCTCGACAGAGTCGTCTCCGTCACTTCGCCACATACCCGTCGTTGTACTTTGTCAGCAGAAACTCGCCAAGGCTCTTCCACCGCCGGACCACCTCCTCGGCCTGGCCTACCGAGTACTGCGTCAGGTATTCGGTCATGAGCGCGGGATCGCTGTCGGACAGCGCGAGAGCCGCCTGTTCGACCACCGGCTGCATGGCCAGGAACCGATCCTCGAGCTCCCGCTGCACCTCGAGGATGTCCTCCACCATGTACGAGTACTTGAGGTTGGCGATGTTGGCGACGAAGTTGAAGACCCACCATGCCGAGTCCCAGGAGAACTGGGAGATCGAACCCACCGTGTACGACGTGGGAACGCGGTTGATGCCGGCGTACAGCGGCACATAACACGAGGTGTAGGTGTCGTCGAGGCCATACCAGAGCACTCCGCCGACGGCGTCCGGCAGCCACGCTCGGGATTGGGAGACAAAGCTGAAGCCGGTCTGCTGGGTCGAGATGGGCCGCTCCCAGGTGTATCGCTGACCCTCCACCTCCCACGCCATGGGCCGCCAACGGTTGGGGGTGCCGAAGGGCCCTGCATCGACGCCCTGCGTCATGTCGTAGGGCGTTTCCTCATAGTGATCCCGCATCAGTGCCATGACGTCGGCCAGCGAGAGCTTGTGGTCGGGTTTGATCCACAACGGGTAGGGTTCGGCATCCGAGTTGCCGCGATGGAAGGCGGGATCGAGATCGAGCGAAGGTGCCGCACGCCGAAAAATGCTCCACACCCTGGTTGCGGTGTAGCGCCGCGACTGCTGGGTCGGCGCGTCGTAGGCAGCGGCGAAGTCGAAGGGCTCCCGCGATGCGGGATCGTAGTAGCCCTGCTGGACCGCGAACGACACCACGTTGTCCGAGTAGACGCAATGATCGGGGTCATAGGGCGGCAGCTGCCCGATCCGCGGCGCATTGGCATAGGCCGAAACGAACCCCTCCGGAATCCGCATGGCGACCCACACGGCTCCTTCTCCGCCCGGTCCGGTGCCGATCATCTCCATGAGCCATACCTCGTTGGAGTCGGCGATGGAGAACGACTCGGCCGTGGAGCGGTAGCCGTGTTCGGCCACCAGCGAGGTCATGACCCCGATGGCCTCGCGCGCGGTCCGCGCACGCTCGAGCGCGAGTTGCATCAGGTCCCAGTAGTGGAGCAGCCCGTCGGGATTCTGGAGCTCCTCCCGACCGGTGGTGGTGGTCTCCGAGATCGCCAGCTGGTGCTCGTTCATCAGGCCGACCACCTTATGTGTGTGCTCGACCTGGGGGATGACACCCCGGACCTCGCCCGACCAGTCCCTGATCTCCAGCGAGGAACCCGCTTCGTGATCGGCCGCTGGCCGATATCGGAGGCGGGGGTGGAAGCGGCCGTCGCAGGTGTAGGTGATGATCACCGACCCGTCCGCCGACGCCCCCTTCGTGACCAGCATGTTCGTGCACGCTCCGGCCATGGGCGACAAAGCCAGCGCCAGCGTGGTGCACATGACAAACACAATGACGACAGCTCGAGGTGGTAGAAGAACCTTCATGACAACAGATTCAGCTGGTGGCCGCGACCCGGTGGCCGGTCCTGCCGTTTCGCTGGCGGGCGTAGTCGGCAATGTCGGCCACCGCCTCGATGGCTCGCTCCACGTCGGCGTCGGTGGTGAAGATGCCGGGCGAAAAACGAACCGTGCCGTCGCCCTCGAAGGTGCCGATGCCCTCGTGCACCTGCGGCGCACAGTGGAGTCCGGTCCGGGTGATCACGTTGTGCTCCACGTCGAGCAGTTGGCCGGCCTGGTCGGCGGGCAGGCCGTCGATGTTGAAAACGAACACGGGCAGGTGATCGCGGTCCATGTCGGCACAGTAGAGCTTGACCCCCTCGATGGCGGCGAGGCCGTCCTTCAGCCGCCGCGCGTGGGTCATCTCGTGCCCGAAGACGGCCGGCACCCCACCGCGGGCAGCGAGCCACCGCTGGGCCTCCAGCAGGCCGGCAATGCCCATCAGGTTGAGGGTTCCGAACTCCATCCGCCACGGGTACTCCGCCACCTGGGTCTTGAGAGCACTCTTGACCCCGGTGCCGCCGGACCGACAGGGCCAGATGTCCACGTGCTCGGCGATGTACATGCCGCCGGTTCCAGGCGGTCCAAAGAGCGATTTGTGGCCCGTGAAACACACCACATCGAGGCTCATGGAGTCGACGTCGATCTCCACCAGGCCGGCGGTCTGGGCGGCGTCGATGGCGAACAGCACGCCCCGCTCGCGGCAGATCCGACCCACTTCGGCCACCGGTTGGATGGTGCCAATGACGTTGGAGCCGTGGTTCATGACCACCAACCTGGTGTTCTCCTTGATGCGGGCTGCGATGTCGTCGGGGTGGACGTAACCATCCCCATCGAAGGGCACGAAATCCACCTCCACGCCGGCCCTCGCATGTTGGTACATGGGGCGAAGCACGGAGTTGTGTTCCAGACAGGTGGTGATTGCGTGGTCGCCGGGCTTCAGCACGCTGCCGATCAACAAATTGAGGGCGTCTGTCACATTGTGGGAAAAGACCAGCCGGTCGCGCACTCGTCCACCGAAGAAATCGGTCAGGGCCTGGCGCGCCTCGAGCAAAGTCTCCTCGGCCTCCATGGCCAGATCGAATCCGGTCCGACCCGGGTTGACGCCGCGGGTGGAGTAGAAGTCGCACATGTACTGGATCACCTCCGCCGGCTTGGGGAAGGTGGTGGCTGCGTTGTCGAGGTAGATGTAGTCGCTCATGGCTGATCACTCCAACGGAAGGTCGAAACGTTCGTCGATCAAGGCTCTCAAAATCCTGTCTCTCGATGCCTGGATCTGCTGTCGCAGACACCGCAGAGCCAGGTTGGTCTCTCGTTGCTGCAGCAGCTCCACGAGCCCCTCGTGCTCACTGCGCATCTCGGAGGCAAAATCTCCAAGATCGAGGCCGAGGAAGAAGAAGCGCTGCATGGTCCCGATCAGATCTCGGAGGGCCGCCACCAACCGCTGATTGCCCGACAGGGCGGCCAGCTGGATGTGAAAGTCCTCGTTGCGTTCGAGGAAGTCGGCGTAGGAAGCCCAGTCGTGAAAGGTGTACTCGGTTCGGGCGAGGCCGGCCAGTCGCTCGAGGTCGGCCTCCGAGGCACGGTCAGCCGCCCGCGAAAGCGCGTGGCTCTCGAGCGCCAGTCGGAAATCGAAGCAATCGCCGATGTCTTTGAGAGAGATCTGGTTGACGAAGTACCCCTTGTAGGGCACCGCCGTCACCAGCCCTTCCTGCTGCAGCCGCCGGCAGGCTTCCCGGACCGGAACCCGGCTGGAGCCGTAAAGCTCCGCCAAGTCCTTCTCGGTGAGGGAGGCGCCGGGCCGGTGCTTCAGGGTGATCAGATCCCGCTTCAGGGCGCGATAGACCCCCTCGGCCATGGTTCGACGTTCGGTGGCTGCGGGAACCGCTCCATCATTCATCACAACAAATTGTATACAATTGGTATACGACTGGCAACGACCCCTGCGGAGATCGTCAGCCGCGGGCAGTCAGGTCAAGAGCACTCGATGCGATGGTGTCGCCGTTTTCGGTTGATTTGGGTGGCAGAGGGGCAGCATATCCGGGTTAGCCCGCATATCTCACCAGCTTTCTACTGCGGCCGACGATTCGCAGCGCCCAGCGGTGTTTTCTCGCCTCGGGGTGCTCGACGTACTGTCGAGTACGCCTCCGCGCCCCTCGGGTCGAAAACCCCACTGGGCACGGTGCCTCGCCGCCCTCGCGACGAAACCTGGTGAAATATGCGGGCTAGGCAGCGTCCTCGCCCACAGCCGGCTCCGTAAGCACTCGTTTGACCATGTAGGCCACCGTCGCCAGCCCGACCACCAGGAGCACAACCCAGAGGAAGAAGTTGACCCACTGGGGCACCACTTGGGCCTTGAAAAGGCTGGTGGCCGGTTCGAGGTAGAGCACACGCACCTGGTGGCGGGTGATGCTCATGACGGCAATCGACAACACCATGGCGCCGAGGGTCCCGGTCACCGTGCCGGCACTCTCAACAGGGTTCGAGACCTTGGCCAACATCATCAACAACCCGACCCCGATCAGGATCGCAAGGGTGAGGGGCACCATGGTCGCCGCGCCACCCTGCATGAACCCGATCAACACCGGCCGCGGCAACACGAGCAACAGCACGAAGCCATCCACCACCTGCAGCACCGTACTCCACAGCGCCCACTTCCAGGCGTATCGGGCGACCGCAGTATTGAGCTCCACATCGGCCCCGGCGCTGGCCCGCCGCACCGCCCACCAGCAGGCCACCAGGGCGGAAAAACCGATTCCCGCCAACACGAAGTGCAACAGCCGCGGCACGAAGGTGGGATCGGCCAGAACGCACGCCGCGCCACTGGCAAAATCGGCCCACTTGTAAGGCTGGGCGTGCAGCAGACTCACCGACACATGCACCGTGGCGATGATCAAGAACATGACCGCCGACACCATGAGCCACAGCCCGCCGCCCGTGCCTCGAGCCGGGGCCCCCTTGAACTTGTAGAGGTAGGCGGAGTAGTAGCCAACGGTCAGCAGCAGCAGAAAGCCGAGCCAGACCCCGCCGATGAGGATGGTGGCGGTGTAGAAGTACTGCTGGTAAAGCACCTGGATGAAGAGCAGCGGAGCGACTCCAGTGGTGATGGTCAACGAAATGCCGTAATTATTGACAGCCATCAGCCGGGCCGCCAACGCACCGCGCGGGTCGTCGCGGCGTCCGCCGCCAGAGAGATGGGCGAACACCGCCAGCAGCGTCCCCCCCAGGGTCAGATTCATGAACAGCATGTGGAGGAAGAAAGTGAAGACCAGAAGAATGTGAAACAGCCAACTCGGCCCGGGCATGCCGGCGGCATCGAGTGCCGGAATCAGATCGGGGTTCATCTCGGGCCTCCCTTCATCGCCATCCGCTCTGGTTCGTCATGCACCAGCGAGGCGAGGTACTCGACCAGCGCCTCCATCTCCTCCTCGGTGCCGACGAATGGCGGCATGTACGGTGAATCGAACTGGCTGGTGTCGATCATCTGCGAGTGATCGGCGTTGGAGTACACCTCGCCCATCTCCGCCAGTCGGGCGACGGTCCCGTAAATCATCCCAAGGTTCAGGTCTCGAATCATCTCGCGGTCAGAGTCGATTTCGTCGGGTGTGGGCAGCATCTCCCTCATCTCGTCGAAGCTGGTTTCGGGGTGGCACCCCGCGCACTCCGCCTGGAAAACGACCGACCCGGTTCCTGCTGGATCGTCTGCCGCCACCGCTCGGAATTCACCCACTGTCGGCAGGGTCTCGCGAATGGACTGGTAGCCATCGATGGTGTGACAGCTCGAACACTGGGCGCGAAAAACCTGGCGCCCGGTGGAGGCCGGATCGGCAGCTGCGGCCCATCCCGCCCAGCCGCTCTTGGCAAGCACTCCACCGGTGTTGATTTTGGAGATCTCAGCGACTGTCAGGCCATTGGAGAACATGTAGCTGTGGATCAGAAACGGCTTTCGGGTCCCTTCCCGCAATCGCTCGTATCCGCCGAAGAAGGAGAAGGCGGTCACCGCGAGCAGGCCTGCGGTCACCGGCTTCAGCAGCTTCGGCCTGGCCACCAGAACAAGGACTGCGATCACCAAGGCTGCGGTCAGCGACCAGAGCAGGAAATGCCGAGTGCCGGCCAGGGTCGCCAGCTCAGGCGACGCGCCGCGGAACAGATTGGTCACGGTTTCCGGAAGCACCGCCTCCCACCAGCGGTATCCCCCATAGCTCAACACGGCGCCGGCAATGAACCAGCCACCGAGGAATCGCATCACCCGATCGCGGTGTTGGACTGGTGTTTTCAACGCCGGGAAGACCATGAACGCAACGGCCATCATGATGCAGATGCCAGTCCGCAACACCAGGCTCGGCCAGTAGGTGGGGTTGAAGAACCCATCCCAAAAGGCGTGGGACTCGAGCCAACGCCCGGGGGTGAGCATGAAAGTGACGATGCCGTTGATCACCACCAGGCTCAGGTAGGCCCCTATGAAGTACATCCAGCCCACCAGTAGATGGGCCCCTTTGGAGATCTTGTCCCAGGTGCTGTAGTAGACCAGGGCGGCGACGATTTCCAGCACGAAGAAAACCCACTCGATGGCCCAGCCCCAGACATAGGTGTGGATCAGCGCCGAGATCGCCCCTGGTGACACCAGTCCTGCCACCACCCAGATCCCGACACCTGATATCGCGCCGAAAACTGTGGATACCAAGATCAGCATCAAGGACGACCGCTTGGCGAGTTCACGGAGCTCAGGGTCATTTCGCCGAACCGCCAGCGTTTCAGCCACCACGATCAACAGGCCACCACCGATTGCGAAGTGGGACACGATGACGTGGGGAATCGCCACCAGGGCCATCAACAGGGACCCACCCAGCGCAACGTCCCAGATCGGATATCCCATGACTGCCCCCCCGTTTCTGTGCTTCCGACCAAACCGTACCACCAGAATTTGGCGATAGCAACTCCATGTATTTAAACGTTTAGTAACTGATCAAATATGGAAGGACAGTCGTCCATGCCCGCCGGCCAGCCAGCGCCCGCCACGACGAGTGGCCCATGAACCGCGGTCACCCCGGCGGGGGATCAGCACTATTTCCCAAAAACGTAGTGCCAGACTCTTGACACTGCGTCCCAGCCGCACTATTCTTGTTTGAGACACTGAAAATGAGTCTGGATTAGAACCATGAGCAAACTTGCACAACGGGCACAGAAACTCTTCATCCAATACCTGAGGGAGAACAACCTCAAGGTGACCCAGGAGCGACTCGCTCTGCTCGACGAGATCTTCGCCACCAACGAACATCTCGACGCGGACGATCTGCTCGCCAGGATGAAAACCAAACAACGCAAGGTCTCCCGAGCCACCGTCTACCGCACTCTCGACCTGCTGGTCCAGTGCGGTCTGGTGCGCAAGAGCCGTCTCGGGCGGGAGCACTATTTCTACGAGAAGATGGAGCCAGGCGGCGGCCATCACCACATGGTCTGCACCGCCACGGGCAAGATCATCGAGTTCTGGGATGCCGATCTCGATGAACGCCTCCGCAGGATCTGTCAGGACCAGAAGTTCCGGCCCGCGTTCATCTCCATTCAGATTCAGGGGTTGAGCGAGGAGGGCCAGAAGGTCGAGCAAGAGACCTCCTTCTTCTAGGCACTGTCTCGATCCTCGCCGAATCAACACGCCTCGCGATATTGCGGGGCGTTTTGGTGTGTCGTGACATGTGACACGTCTCGGGGCTCAGGGCTCAGGGCTCAGGGCTCAGAAGATTTTGCCGCTGGTTTGAGGTTGGCATGAGGTCGACCGGACCACCAGCGGCCCCGCCTATTGAAAACATAGCGAAATTCGCGGAGCGAATTTCGAAGTCAAGCTCAGTTCATGATGAACGCGTAAAGGTAATGCGTGCAAAGCGACGCTTGCCGACCTGGACCAGAGTTGGCTCCCCGCGGTCGGTGGCGATCTCGGTCTTGGGATCGCCCACCGCCTCACCCTCCACCTTGACGCCCCCCTGTGACATCAGCCGCCGCGCCTCGGAGTTCGAGGCGGCCAGTCCAGTCTCGACGATCACCTTTGACAGCAGCACGGCCGCGCCGTCTGCCCGCACCTCGAACTCGGGAATCTCGCTCGGCAGCCGGCCCGAGGAAAAGACCCGCTCGAATTCCAGCTGCGCAGCCGAAGCGGCATCGGCACCGTGGAATTCGGTCACGATCGTCAGGGCAAGCTCCTTCTTGACGGCCATCGGGTGCCGCTCGCCCTCCGAAACCCGGCCCTGCAACGTCTCGATCTCAGTCGCGCTGCGGTCGGTGAGTAACAGCCAATACCGCCACATCAGCTCGTCCGACACCGACATCAACTTGCCGAACATCTCGTTGGCAGGGTCCTCCACGGCGACGAAGTTGTCGAGGGATTTCGACATTTTCTCGACGCCGTCCAGGCCCTCCAACAGCGGCACAGTCATCACGATCTGAGGCTCCATTCCCCGTTCGCGCATGACGTGTCGGCCCATCATGAGGTTAAAGAGCTGATCGGTGCCGCCCAGCTCCACGTCGGTGGACAACGCTACGGAATCGTAGGCCTGAGCCAGGGGATAGAGGAATTCGTGGAGGGCAATCGGTTGCTGACCCTCATAACGGGTTCTGAAGTCATCCCGCTCGAGCATCTGCGCCACCGTCACCGTGGCCGCCAACCTGATCCAGTCCTCAGAGGAGAGCTCACCGAGCCAGCGGGAATTGAAATCAATCACCGTGGTCTCTGGATCCAGCAGGGTGAAGATCTGCCGCCGGTAGGTGGCCGCGTTGTCCTCGATCTGCTGGCGGGTCAGCTGAGGCCGCGTGGCCTTCTTTCCGGTCGGATCGCCGATCAATCCTGTGAAGTCCCCGATCAGGAACACCACGCGATGCCCCATCTGCTGAAAATGCCTCATCTTGCGGATCAACACCGTGTGGCCCAGGTGCAGATCGGGCGCCGACGGGTCGAATCCCACCTTGACGGACAGCGGATTCCCGGTGCTGACCGACCGCCGGAGCTTGGCCTCCAGCTCATCGGTGGGTATGACGTCGACACACCCCTTGGTGAGGTAGTCCATCTGTTCGTCGAGATCTCGGTTCTTCAAAGCACCTCCTGCGCGATCGGCCGCATGGTAACCCGAAACGACTGATTCAGCAGCCCTCAGGGCGTGGTCACGGCCGGCACCGGCAGCACTCCGGCCCCGGTGGTGGAGGCGTCCTCCCACGTGGGAAGCTGCTCCAGCACACCATCGATCTGCTCCGCGGACAGGGTCATGATCTCGAGCTCGAGATCGGTGGGGCTGCGCCACGCCACATCTCCGGCTGCCGCGGCTGCACACAGCCTCGCCCGCCCGAGGGGACCGCTGGAGTCCGCCGCCACGCTCGCCGCGAGCCGGCGCCGGCTTTCGATCAGCTCGACCTCGTCAACCCCGGCAACCATGGTTGACCAGCCCTTCTCGACACGCTTCTCGAGTTCGGCGAGGGGGCCGGGGGCCGACAACACAATCAGCGCCACTTTTCGACCCGGCACAACCGGATGGATGGCGGCGACGTCGGCGGCGATCTCCTGTGCCCTCGCCCGCTGAACCACCACGTCGGCGGCGGCCCGAACCACGATGTCCCCAGCCGGAACGCCAAACTCCAAGGCAATCACCAGGGTTGATTCGCCACCGGAAGCCGCCTCTCGGGTGCGCGGCACGGGCTGCATCGAACGACCAACCATCATGGCCGAAGGGCTCGAGCCGCCGAGCCCGAATTTGGCCATGGACTCGATGGCGGTTTCGGCATCAGGCGATACCACCCCCACCGCCAGGTTGCCGGGTCGCAGCAGTGCGGCCGGGCCCTGCTCCATCCCCTCCGCCAGACCGAGAACTCCGGCCATCAACTGCAGAGCGCGCCGGCGCCCCCCGCCTCCCTCCGACCCCACCATCAGGTCGTCCTCGGAAACCCGTTCGAGAGCCGCCTGCAGGACCTCCAACATTTCAGGTAATCCATCCGGAGAGGTGGCCAGCTCGAGCGCCGGCGGGTCCTCCAGCACACGGATCCACCCCGGAGCGGACCCTGAGGCGCGCATCTCGGCCGCCACCCGCGCGAGCACAGTGGCCGTCTCCGCACCGTCCACGTCGGGCAGCAACACCGGCCGCAGATTGACGGCGGACAGACCCGCTCCGGGACGCTCCAGGACGGCGGCCATGAGGTCGTTGTCAAGCTGAATGATCTCCGGCCCCAGGGCAAATCGCGGGTTGAAGAACTGGGGCGGGAGCATCAGCACCGCCTGTCCCGGGTGGCTCGGCAACCAGTCGCGAGCCACGGCCCGCACCGACTGTTCGGTGACTCCCTCGATGCCAAAGAGGTACTGCCTGACGGCGTCGATACCACCTTCAAGCCACCGCTGAACCAGCAACTCGGCCGCATCCGGGTGGGTTCCCAGGAGCGCCTTGCGACGAACCTCGATCCGCAACCTCGCCACCCCCACAGCATCGTCGTCGAGCCGAGCGCTGTCCCCGAGCCGGGCCAGCGCGAGTCGGAGCTGGCGAAGTTCGAGCTCCGCCAGGTCGGGATCCACGTCGCCCTCCAGTCGACCCCGATCACCCTCGATCCGACCCCTGAAGCCTGGCAGGTCGGGATGGAGCAAGGCCGGAATCAGTTCCCAAAGGACCTCGGCGCTGCTCCGTCGACCGTCGTTGGGGGCCGGCAGTGGAATGTCAAGCCGAACCAGGGCCCGGCTGCCGGGCCCGCCCAGGCGGCGGTCCACGCCACCCTCCGCCGGCACTGGGGACCGACCTCCCGCCGCGGCAAGGGGACGCCCGGCGAGGACTCGCTCCAGCATCGACCGCAGCTCTGGGAGCTGGGAGCCGCCCACTGCGATAATCACCGGCGATACCGGGTCCTCCAAGGTGAGTTCCTGCTCCGTATCAGCTATCAGGTTGAGCTCGCCGCGCGTGATGCTCTGGTCGCCACCCTCAAGGGTGGACCAGCTCACCGTGGTGGCGGCCGACAAGGGCTGGGTGACGAAAATAAACTCGGTACCACCCGGAAGACGCTCCACGTGTAACGTCTGCGCGGCAGACGGGTTCGCCACGAAAGCCAAAACCGCCGTCCATAGGGCGATCATCGAGAACTGAGCGCGCGAATCTTGCGACCACATCTCCGTGACATGTTAGCATGCCGAATGCACCGAGATCTTGACGTCATGGCGCCGAAGAACCTCATCTTCGCCATGCTGGTGGCGATGGCTGCATACCCGGGCGCCCTGCTGCTTGCCTCCCTCGGTCAAGCCATCGGAGCGCTCGTCGGCGGTTGTACCTGGATTGGGCTCTCGACCCCCATGGATCGCCAGGTCTGGGCCTTGGTCAATCAGCCGAGCCTCCATTTTTCGTCCTTGACGAGGGCTGCCGGCTATTGGGCGGGCTCCTCGCTGCTGCCCCTGATGGTGGCTCTGGGCGCCATCCCCCTCCTGCCTCGAGCGAGACGACTCGGCTCAGAGATCGCCATCCTCCACGCGGCGTGGGCCGCAACTCTTGTGGGGCTGGCATGGCTGCCGCTGCTCGATCGGTCAGACGGACATCTGGCCCGCTGGTTCGAGCTGTGGCGCCTGCCCGGGGCTCTCGTATACCTGGTGCCCATCCTCGCCCTGCCGGCAGCGGTGTTGCCTGTTCTGCGCCTGCTCTCCCTGTTGCGCATGGTGCGTCAGGACTGTGGCAGGGGACTGCGTCTCGCCACGGTATCCTGCCACCTGTTGCTCCCGGCCTTGATCTGGTTCGGCGGGGCAACCCTGATCCGTGGTGCGCCGGCGGTCTGGTCCACCGTGGCGGTGGCCGCGACGATCCTGGTCGCCCTCGGTGTTGCCTGGAAGGGATACCCGCAGGCATTCGTTTATCGGCTCGAAGGGCTGGCTGCTGGAAGCTGGATTCGAGCAACGATCGCGGCCGGCCTGATCATGATCCTCGTGCTGGCCGCCGGGTGGCCGCTCGGCAGTGGCCAACGGATTGGTGTCCTGTGGGCGAGACCCGGGGCCACCAACAACATTCGCCCCTGGATTGACGCCGTGACCCTTCCGTCGGTCGGAGAGGACTCCGATCCCACCGAGGCAAGCTCCAAATTCTCGAACGGGTCGGTATAATCGACAATCGAGTCCGCGGGTCCACCAGAACGAAAAGCTCCGCGGAACCGGAAAGGAACCCCTCATGGACGCAAGAGTAGAACAAGCCCTTAACGAGCAGATTCACGCTGAGTTCTTTTCTTTTTACCTCTACCTCTCGGTGTCGGCGTACTTCACGACAGAGCACCTGGACGGATTCGCACATTGGATGCGGGTGCAGGCCCAGGAGGAGTTCGGGCACGCCATGAAGCTCTTCGACTACCTCAATGAACGAGGCGGGAAAGTTGGCCTCGCCGCCCTCGACGCACCTCAGCGGGAATGGTCCTCGCCCGCTGACGCGGTGGGCGCCGTGCTCAATCACGAGAAGCACATCAGCCAGAGGATCAATGACCTGGTCGACCTCGCCACGGCGGCGAAGGATCACGCCACAACGGTCGTGCTCCACTGGTACGTCAACGAGCAGGTGGAGGAGGAGGCGACCGCGGACACCCTCTACCACCAGGTGAAGATGCTCGAGGACAGTCCCCACGGACTGCTCATGCTCGACCGCGAACTCGCCGGGCGAATTCTGGGGCCGGATCCGCAGACGGAGGCGTGAGCGACGCGATTTGCTCGCGCCCGTGCCGTCTCCGTGCCCGTCTCCATGCCCGAATCCTGCTCCAATCGTTGGATTTCGGAGACGGGAACGGATACGGAGACGGGCAGGGGATCAAGGAGACGGTTTCCCTGAATCAACGGGATACATCACGCAACGCCGTGATGTATGCGCTAGCCCGCACTTCTCACCGGGTTTCGTCTCGAGGGCGGCGAGGCGCCATGGCCAGTGGGGTTTTCGACCCGTGGGGCGCGGAGGCGTACTTGACAGTACGTCGAGCACCCCGAGGCGAGAAAACACCGCTGGGCGTGGTGCATCGCCGGCCGTAGTAGAAAGCTGGTGAGAAGTGCGGGCCAGGGTCAAGCCGAGCGAAGCCCTGCCGCATGGGCCACAAGCGCTCCAGCCACATCGATGCCGGTAGCCGACTCGAGATGGCGGAAGCCCGGGGTGGGGTTGACCTCGACGATGACTGTCGATTCGCCCGGCAGCAGGTCGACACCGCACTGGCCGAGCCCGAGCGCCCGTGCCGCATTGATTGCGAGATCCCGCTCGCCGGTTGAGGGTTCATGGGCCACCATTGTCCCGCCACGGGCTGCGTTGGAACGCCACTCGGGCGCGGCGGCGGTGAACCGCGCGGCCGCCACCACCTCGCCGCCCACCACCATCAGCCTCAAACTCGACCCTGCCGCTTCCTGGAACCGCTGAACCACAACCTCATCGCCCACCCGCCACAGGCTGTCGAGAACGGCCTCCAGCTGATCCAGGGCATCACACCGAATCACCCCGGTCCCCATCCGAGATCGCCTCTGCTTGATGACGCAGGGGAAGCCGAGCCTCGAAGACGCCGATCGCGTCAGCTCCTCGGGGTCTGCCCCGGCAATGGTATCGGGCACCGGCAAGCCGGCGGCCGCGAGCAGGTGAACCGTCCGCCAGTGATCCCTGCCCACGCGGATGGCGTCCGGAGGATTGGGTGTTGCCACACCGGCGCTGACGGCGACTTCCAAGGCGGCCAGTACGCTCTCCGGGCGCCAGTTCCCGACTCGAGCGATCACCGCTCGTGGCGGGTCCTCCAGCAGATCCTGGTCATCAAACAGCAGGGACTCAGTGCCACCGGACGCGGCCACCACTCGCGCCGCATCCACCACCATCGGCTCGATTCCCAGGCCGTTCGCAGCCTCGGTGAGACGTCGATTGGTTTCCAGGTCGGGTCGTGCCGTCAACACTAATAGCCGCATCCGCTCATGTTAGCGCAGATGTGCAACGAATCGACAACTAACCCATCTGAGGGAAAAGTTGTATACTATGAAATGGTGATTCAGGGTAGCCTCGACCGCCTCCACCTGGGGGATCTTCTTCAGTGGCTTCAATTGGGCCGGCTGAGCGGACGCCTTACCCTGCTCGGAAGTTCCAGCAAGCGACATCTGGACTTCCTCGAAGGTGAGATCGTCTACGCTTCCTCGACAGTCCCCTCGGAGCGTCTGGGGAGTTGGCTCGCCCACGAGGGCCTGCTGCCAGTATCTGAGCTGCGCCAACTGCTCGCCGTGTCCCTACTCAGGCGCACCCTGTTCACCGGGCTCCTCATGGACAAGGGCGGATTCTCGCCGGACCATTTACGAACCAGCCTGACCCGCCTCGCAGAGACCATTACCAGTCGCGTCATGGCCGCGGATGACGTCCGGTTCGTGCTCGACCCGGACTACCCGGTGCGCCAACTGCTCGGCCTCACCCTCCATGTGGAGCCCAACTCGCTGGTTCTCGAGGCGGCTCGCCGAACCGACGAGAACGGCCGCGAGCTCCCGCCGGATGAAGCCTTCCCCACCGACTTCTGCGGCGAAGCCTTCGAAACGTTCTTCTGGGAACTCATCCGAGAGGGCATCTCCGACGACGATCGGGTGGATGGCGAGGAAATGGTCCGCCTCCAGCAGCTGATCCGGGACATCCTGGGAGTGCTCGCCGACTGGCTCTCCACCAGCCCGGGCCTGGTCCCCGTGCCGGCCCGCCAGGCTGCCGCCGTTTCGAATCAGCTGCGAGTTGCAGGAAAGGTCGGGTTGGACGGTCTGCCGCACGCGGTGTGGAACCAGATGGTACTTGCCTGCTCGATCCGCGGCCCCGGCCTGCAACCGCCGGAAAGCCTGGCGGAGCTCACGGCATCGGCTGCGGCCCTCAATCTGTGGAACGAGATGCTTGGCGACTCGAAATGGCAACGGCCGGATGCGCCCCGCATCGACGACCTCGTGGAGGGCGCGTCAAGCACCTGGTCTACCGCCGCCACCGCCGCAGCTCGTCACATGGGAGTCCCGGTAGACACTGCGCGGCTGGCGGTCAATCTGGTCACAGTACCCACCGACCTCGTGCTCTGGGTATTGTCCTCCCTGCCTGTGTCGCACCGCCGCCTCAAATACACTCTTGTCCGGGAGCTGCCAAGGCGCCTTGGCAAGAGCCTCAGCCACATGGCCGACTTCCCGCCGGCCTTCCGACAGCTTTTCGACGGTGCCGCCGTCACCCGCCTCGGGGCCTGCCTCCACCTCGGTCGTGGAGTCCTTCCAACCGCCCACGTCTGGCCCTCCACGATGCCCGGCGATGAGAGCCTGATCGCCGCCATGATCTCCCGGGGAACCCTGTCCGAAGCCGCCGAGGCAGTTCAGGCTTCCCTGCTTGGGTCCGATCGACGCGCCGCCGCCTCTTGACGCGTCCCCCACGCCCAGGTTGGCCGTTGGCAGTTGGCAGTTTACGTTGTCGCAGCCGATGGCTGCTCCAACCCGACTCCCCGCCACCAGCAGACAGCCGTAGGCCAGCCCTGTCAGTCGAACGCACGTATTGGGCTGGAAGGCTCCGACCTCTGCACGTCGCGTTCTTCGCGCTACTGCCCTGTGACAATCAGCGATTGAGCTCCTCTTCGAGCTCCTGATATCGCTCCTGCTGCCCGCGCTGAAGGTTGTTTAGACGGTCGCGGACTGCGTCGGTGGGGGCGGTGCCGGTGATGTCTCCGGCCAGAGCGGATCGGGCTGAATCCAAGTGACGGACAGCGTTGGCCAGGGCCAGCTGGGAGGAGCGGAGGCCGTACTCCCTAAGATCACCTGCGGCGCTGCGCAGCGCCACGGATGCTCTCAACTCGGCGCTCGGTGCGTGGGCGGCGTCGGCCCACGAGGCCGCGGTGGCGGCGATGGTCTTCAGGTCTTCGGTGTGACCCGCGATTTGATCCGGAGAGTCCACCAGTTCTTGCATAACGGACACCATGCGCGCCGCCGTATCCGGCTCGAAATGGCCCCTTGAGACACCACTTTCCCTGAGATCCGCGGCAATGGCGGTGACCGCCTGGAGGCTCGAGGCGGTGTCTTCTTTGGAGAGGTAGAGCACGGCGGCCATGGCGAGCAGGACGACGATGAGTAGAGCACCAAAGATGCGCATCGCGACCTCCGGGGTCGAGTATATCTTTGCCGTTTACGTTGTCGCAGCCGATGGCCGCTGCCAACTGAAGCCCCGCTGTGTCCTCTCCGACGGACACCGCACAGTCAACGATGGTTCTATCAATTGCTGGCAGGCTGGCACGCGGTGTGCACTGACAGTCGATCGGAGGTTGTCATGCGAATCGCGATATTGACGGTGCTCGTGGGTGTTCTCGCGGTGCCATGGGCGTACGCACAGTTGTCGGCGGACTGGATGGTGGCGGCGGCCGCCAACACCCCCGGAGTCGGTGGCACCTACTGGAGAACCGACCTGTCACTCCATAATCCCCACGACTTCAACTTGCTGGTGGAGCTAAGGTTGCTCCCGTCGAACACCGAGAACTGGGAGGCCGATGGGTTGGTCATCGAACTCTATCCGTGGGAGACGGTGAATCTCTGGGACGCGCTCGGAGAGGACTGGTTCGACCGAGGGGGCACGGGTGCGATGTTGGTCTACGCTGACCCCTCCCTGGCCTGCAACCCCATCGAGGATTGCCAGTTCCTGGTGACGTCCCGAACCTACACGGTGACACCACAGGGACCCTACGGGGAGTACGGTCAGACCATCCCCGGTGTGGATGTGTGGCGGGCGGTTGATTGGACGACCTACGGATACGCCGCCGGGATACTCAACGACGGCATCGGCTTCCGTTGCAACGTGGGGATCGCCTCATGGTCGGATGACTGGACCACCGTTGCGGTGGACGTGCAGGACAACGTCGGCAACATCATCGCCAGCCACGATATGGAGGTGCCGCCCTTCGGGCATGTCCAGCAACGTCTGGATACCGAAGTGATGGGCGGAAGTCTGGTGTTCTACCTGGTGGATGGTCCCGATAACGCTCGGGTCTTCGGCTACGCGTCGGTGGTGGATCAGACCACCGGCGACCCCAGCTACCAGGCCGCTGTGGCGTCGGTGGTTGGGCTTGGGCAGGCCAAGACCGGTGATGGCCCAGCGACCCGACCTTCCTATCCAGCCCTCCGGCAAGGCAGCGGGCAGTAACGCGAAGGACCTTTTGTGCGACGGTCTTTGCGCTCTGCCGAGTGTGGGTGGCCGAGGGGCTATGAGGCTTTGAGGCTGGATATCCACGCTCCAGTCCTGGGAGCCCTATTCACTGCTTGCTGACCCGCCTGACCCCTGAATCACCTCGAGCCCAAGATCGCCCCACAGGTCGGTGGGGATGTTGGTGGTCTTGACGGGACCGGCGCCGAGCCGTTGGAGTGATGCGGCCAAAACGCAGAGCCAGCGCTGGACAGCCCTGGTCCGCTCCACGGACACCGTTTTCCACAGTCGCACCGTGGTATCCCCGTGGTGATGGGCCACCACCGCAACAGGGTGGAGCGGCCGCGAGAACTCCACAACCACTCCCTCGACCAGCATGGCTCGAGAATCACGACGAAGCCAGCCCGCTTCGGTTTTCAGCACAGCTCTCCCCCAGCGGTGAACCGTGGCATCGAGTGACACGCGCTCCAGTTCGAACTCGCCTGCGAAGACCAGGTGCGGCATCAGTCTGCTTCCCCCACAAAGCTGAGCACCAGCCGGCGCGTCCTGGGTCTGAGGTCACAGTCCACCAGCACCACCTGCTGCCAGGTGCCGAGAACGCACTGCCCAGCCGCCACCGGGACAGTCACCGACGGACCCAGGAGTGCGGCCCGCAGGTGTGAAAAACCGTTGCCGTCGCCCCACCTCTGGTCGTGGTGGTAGGTCCGGTCGGACGGCGCGATCTTCTCGAGTGCCTCCTCCAGGTCCTGCAGGCACCCGGGCTCGAACTCGATGGTGGTTACGGCGCCGGTGGAGCCCGGCACAAAGACATTCAACAGACCGTCTCTGGCTCCAATCTCATGTGTCCAGCCCGTGATTGTTTCGGTCAGGTCGATGGTATGACCACGCCCTTCGGTTGCCAGCTTGAATTCGGAGTGATGAACCGCCATGCGCGCAGTATAACGGCGCGCAACATCGCAATTTTGATTCAGTATCCTTCCTTTAAGTGGGTGAGGGGAGGATTGTGAAATGTGGGGAGCCATGAAGGTCTCTGCTAGGATGTGCAACGTGCGACTGTCGGACGTCTTGTCGGCTTCGTGCGAGACCCTACTTCCCTGTCTCTGCCTGTACTGTGGCGAACCAATCGGCGGCGATCGGGGGGGCCTGTGCGGTCCGTGCTGGGCAACAGTGATTCCCCGAGCAGGGGCATCTTGCCCGCGGTGTGGGGGACCGGCAGAGGAGCGTACCGAGGCCTGCGTCGGCTGCATGTCCAGATCTCTCCCCCAGTCCGCAACCGTCATCTGGGGCGAGTACGAAGGCCCCCTGCGCAGCGCGGTTCTCGCCCTCAAGGGCAGAGGTCACGACGAGTTGGCGAAGCCCCTGGGAATCCGCCTCGCCAGCCGGATCGCGATCGAGGAGTGGGCGGGTTCGATTGATCACGTGACCCCCGTGCCGTCCCACCCGGTGCGAAGAATTCGGAACGGGTGGTCTGCTGCGGCTTGCCTCGCCAGTGTTGTGGGTCGAGAACTGGGGTTGCCCAACGGATCACTGCTGCGCCGACATGGCCTGGAACGTCAGACGGGCAGAGGGCGGGCCGCACGCACCGGGCTGCCTCGGCGAGCCTTCTCCTGCTCGCGGAAGGTCGAGGAGAAAAAGGTGCTGATCGTCGACGACGTCGTCACTACCGGCACGACCCTCAAGAGGGCGGCCGAGTCCATTCTTCGAAGAGGAGCCGACAGCGTTTTCTGCGCCGCTGTTGCCGCCACACCCGACGCCAGGAGAGTCACATGAGCCTGTTCGACAATCTCGTCAAGTACGGCATGCCACTGGTCCCCAAGTTCATTGTCGGCCGGGTGGCGCGCCGGTACGTCGCCGGTGAAACCCTCGATGACGCGGTGGACACCATTCGCGCACTCAACGCTGAGGGTGCTATGACCACCGTGGACGTTCTCGGCGAAGAGGTCAAAGAGAAATCGAAGGCCGACGACGCGGTATCCGAGTACCTCCGTTTACTGGACCGGATCGCATCCGAGAACCTCGACTCCAACGTCTCCATCAAGCCAACTCTGCTCGGTCTCAAAATTGACGAGCGGTTGTGCCGCGACAATGTGGCCACCATCGTGGCGAGAGCAGCGGAGTACTCGAACTTCGTCAGAATCGATATGGAGGACCACAGCTGCACCGACAGCACCCTCCGCATCTACCGGGAGGTGCTTGGCGACATGGGCAATGTCGGCATCGTCCTCCAGGCCTACATGCGCCGCACGCCGGCGGACATCGCCGACCTGCTGCCCCTGACGCCCAACGTCCGGATCTGCAAGGGTATCTACCGCGAGCCACGGACCATCGCCTGGAAGGCCTTCGAGACCGTCCGCTCGAGCTTCATATACGCCATGGAAAAACTCCTCGAAAACAGCTGCTATGTGGGAATCGCCACCCACGACCCCCACCTCGTGTGGGCCGGGATGCGGGCGGTGGATCGGCTCGGCCTGTCCAGGGACAAATACGAGTTCCAAATGCTGCACGGCGTTGATCCGGAGCTGCGGCGGATCATCCTCGGAGAGGGACATCGGCTGCGGGTCTACGTCCCGTACGGTCAGGATTGGTACCCTTATTCGGTACGCCGGCTCCGCGAGAATCCCACGGTCGCACAGCACGTCATTCGAGCCATGCTGCCTTGGTAGTCCAAAGTCTAAAGTCCAAATTCTAAAGTCCTTGGACCCGATTGCGGCATGGGAGAGCGGGCGGCGACTTTTGACTGTCGACTGGAGGGGCGGGTGGGAGTTGTTGAGACGAGCGCCGAGGGAGAGTATTCTACCCGGTGGAGGCAAGCCATGCGGAGCATCACGATTTCCACCCTGATCATGGTCGCGGTTGCCGTCGTCCCTGCGGTTGCACATGGGGCAAGTCAGGCCCGGGTTGCCGGGACCGTGGTGGACAGCAACGGCCAACCGATCCAAGGGGCGACCGTCGTGGTCACCTGTCCCGAGTCCCCCAGTTACAACAAGGTCCTCGAGTCGGATGCCCATGGCACCTTCAAAATCTTGCTGCTCGACGCAACCAAGAGTTACGTGTTCGCCGCCGAGGCGCCCGGTTACAGCGGCGTCGAGTTGGCGGTCAAGGTCAACGCCGGCACGATGGACAACGAGATCACCCTGGAGCTGATGTCGCAACAGGAAACCGCCGCCGCCGAGCGCGAAGCGATCCTCGAGCAACCAGGTTACAAGGAGTACAACGAGGGCCGCGATTTGTTCCGTTCCGGGGACCTCGAGCAGGCCCGAGCGAAGTACGCGGAGGCGGTTGCGGCGTTGCCGGATCTGGCGCCGGCCTGGGCCGGACTGGCCGAGATCGATTTTGAAAACAACAGCTTTCAAGCCGCCTTCGACAACTCACTCACCTGCCTGGAGCACGACGACGAGAACATTAAGTGCGTTGCCATCGCGGCCAACTCCGCCCGGGAACTCGGGGATATGGAGGCGAACCGGCGCTGGGTCGACCGCTACCAGGAACTGAACCCCGAGGACCCCACCACCCTCTTCAACCAGGCTGCCGACTTTCTCAACGCCCTGGATGACGACAAGGCTCGGCCGCTGCTCGAGCAATGCCTCGAGGCCGATCCGGAGTTCCCACAGTGCCTCTTCGAGTACGGCATGTTGCTGTTGAGGAGCGGAGATCTGGAAGGCGCCAAGGCCCGGCTCAACACCTATCTGGAGGTCGCTCCGGAGGGTGCCGACGCAGCAGCAGCCGCAGAGACCGTCAAGTACCTGTGACAACGATCTGCATTGGTGTCGCCGGAGGGACCGGTTCCGGCAAGACGACGGTGGCCAACGAGATTCTTCGGCGGGTGGGCAAGGATCGCATCGTCCACATCAACCAGGACCGGTACTACCAAAACCTCGCCCACCTCAGCGACCACGACCGGATTCACCACAACTTCGATCACCCTTCCGCCATCGAGGAAACGCTCCTCGTCGAGCACATCAAATGCCTCAAGGAGGGCCGACCGGCAGATCTCCCGGTTTATGACTTCACTCGCCACCTCAGGACCGCGGAGGTGGAGCGCCTCGAATCACGCCCGGTGATTTTGTTGGAGGGAATCCTCATTCTCGCAATCGCCGAGCTGCGCGAGTTGCTCGACGTACGGATCTTCGTCGACACCGACGCCGACGTCCGATTCATCCGGCGCCTCAAACGGGACATGGCGGAGCGAGGTCGCACGGTGGACAACGTGATCACCCAGTACATCGAAACCGTGCGACCCATGCACCTTGAGTTCGTCGAGCCCTCGAAGCGCTGGGCCGACGTCATCATCCCCGAGGGTGGGTTCAACACGGTCGCCATCGATCTCGTGATCAGCCGCATCGAGGCTTTGTTGCAAAGTTCTTGATCACCAAGGTGGCCGCGTGACCTTGGTCTTTGGACTTCTAAGAGGTCCGGGTGGTCGCGGCGCTCCGCCGGCGGCGACGCCCCTGTCGCTCCTCCTCCTTGAACATGAACTTGATGGTGTGTTTAAAGAGCAACAGGTTGGGTGCATCGTTGCGATTCAGCTTGATGCACGTCTTGTCGTACCACTCGATCCAGCCGGTCAGCTCGGTGCCGTCGGTGAGCACCACCACCATCGGCGTGTGGTTTTGCATCTGTTTGAGGTAATAGAAGTTCTCGGCGTTGGTCTGCTCTGCGGGAACCTGCTTGCGACGACCGGTAGACCGTGAGGGGAACCGATCCATCATTTCGGTCATGGACGGACGGATCAATTTACGGTCGGACATCAACCTCTCCCTGTGGTCGGCGTGGCGCGGGGCTTTGGGCGAACAGCCGAATGGTTTGGACTAGCCTATCAAACCTGCGGCCCCGTGTCTTTAGCGATCGTTCGCAAGACGCCGTGATCGGCCCACCGCCACCGTCCACGTGAAAGTTGAAAGTTAGGATCATCCGGGAAAGCGTGAGGTCGCGTGTTTTCGTTCCCGTTCCCGAACCCAGCGGCAGCGGCAGGATTCAGGGGCAGCGTCAGGAATCAGCGGGCGGCGACTGGGAACAGCGAGCAGGTACAGAGATCAGTCTTCAGTTGCTGCAATCAGTTTCCTTGGAGGCATTGAACATGACGATCTCCGGGTCGTTCACCAAGAAGAGGAGTAGCCGGTGGCCATCCGATGTCAAGGGCAAGCCGGACCAGGGGTCCGGTGCTCCACACCCTTGACATCGGCTGCCTCACCGGCTGGTGAGGAAGGGTAAGAACGACCCGGAGGTGAACATGTCCAAAGCCGTCAGCAACACCGATCTTGTCGCCTACACCAAGGCCCTCGAGGCAGCTGGAATCGCCATCAAGCTTGTCTCACGAGTTCCAGCTCCCCTGGAGACCTTTGATCAGGTTCGTGCCATGACGTGGCGCCTGCTCAATCCCATGTAGTCCACACACATCCCGTTCTGACGCTGTCGCCGTCACCTGACGCCGCCACCGGCCCCTGTCGCTGTCAGCTGACGCTGCCCCTGGTCGCTGTCCTTCACCACCTCACGGAATTCCGGATGAGCCTAACATTTAACGCGTAACGTTTAACTCGGGAGCGGGGATGGCGGTTACCGCCGTTTACGGGAGGAACCTGGGTATTGTTCGACTTCGTGGGCCAGGCAGCACATGAGACGACCGCACATGCCTGAAATCTTGGTGGGATTCAGGGTCAGGTTCTGGCGTTTGGCCATGCGAACGGTCACCGAATGAAATCGGTCCATGAAGGTGGCGCAGCAGACGCAGCGACCACACGGTCCCAGACCTCCGGTCAGCCTGGCTCCGTCGCGAACCCCCAAAGGCCGCATCTCGATACGCCGTCGGTACCGCCGCCCCAGCTCACGCAACAGCGGCCTGAAGTCCACCCGCTGCTCGGCTGTGAAGTAAATCACCGCTTTTCGGCCGGTGAGGGGCAGGCGGACCTTGAGAGGCCGCATTTCCAGGTCGAGTTCCTTGGTCCGGCGCACCAGGCACGCCATGATCTCCCGTTCCAGGTGTTCCAGGTCCTGCCGTCGCTTTTCGTCCTCGGCTGTCGCCTTGCGGACGATCTTCCCGCCAACCATCCTGGGCTTGCGGATGATAGGGACCGTAAACACCGAAGCGACGCCCACAAAGTGTCCGTCCGGAGTGTCGATGACACAGCGCTCCCGGTGAAAAAGGCCGAGATCACCGCAACGGCAGGGAATCGGCGGCAGGTCCGGGTCGATGAACACCGGGATCCAGTCTTCATGCTGGGGAGCCACCGCACACTGGCTCGAAATCATCACCAGTTCAGGCATCGCGTCGCCCCAGTTCGAGCTGAATCTGCTCGTCGCCCGCCCGAACTCCCTGGGCACCGTCGGCTCGGGCCGCCCGCAATGCCTCGGCCACGGCCGGTCTCACGCTGGCAACGATCTGGGCTGCGAAAAAGGCTGCGTTCCGAGCCCCCGCCTTGCCAACGGCGAAGGTCGCCACCGGGATACCTCCCGGCATCTGGACGGTGGACAACAGGGCGTCGACCCCATCCAGGACACCACCCGGAAGGGGCACTCCCAACACCGGACGAAGGGTGTGTGCAGCCACCACCCCGGCGAGATGGGCCGCCATGCCGGCAGCGCAAATGAAAACCTCGCAGCCGTCCGCCTCTGCCGCCCGCAACAGCTCGATGGTTCGTTCCGGTGTGCGATGGGCCGAGGTCACGTGGACCCGGTGGCTCAGTCCCAGACCGTCGAGGACCTCGACCGCCGGGGATAGGTGCTTCCAGTCGCTGGCAGAACCCATGAAAAGCGCAACGTCAATCCGGCTCACCCCTACCCCCCGCCAACTTCTTCAAGGTGTCGGCACCGATGTCCGTCCTGAAGTGCATGCCATCGAAGCTGATCTGGTCAACACCCCGGTAGGCGAGGGCGACGGCGTCGGCCAGATCCCCACCGCGGGCGCAGACCGATAGTACCCGGCCGCCCGAGGTCACCAGGCGGCTGTCATCCATCGTGGTGCCCGCGTGGTACACGGTCAGGCCGGACAGGGACAGGGCATCGCCGATGCCAGCAATCTCATCTCCCTTGCGGGGAGCTCCGGGGTAGCCGGCGGCCGCGAGCACGACGCAGACTGCCGCCTCTCGGCGCCACTTGAGGGCCGCAGTCTCGAGCCGGCCGTCGGCGGCGCGACGGGCGACGTCCGCGAAGTTGTCGTCGAGCCGGAGCAGAATCGCCTGGGTCTCAGGATCGCCGAAACGACAGTTGAACTCGAGCACCATGGGTCCGCGGTCGGTGATCATCAGCCCGACGTAAAGCACGCCGCGGTATTCCCGACCTTCGCCCGCCATCCCGGTGATGGTGGGTCTGACAATCTCGTCGAGGATGTTGCGGCTGGTCCCGGGCGGAAGCACCAATGCAGGCGAGTGGGCTCCCATGCCGCCGGTATTCGGACCCTGGTCGTCGTTGCCCACCCGCTTGTAGTCATGGGAGGTCGCCACCGGTACCACGTTGGTGCCATCGCTGATCACCATGTAGGACACCTCGGTGCCCTCCAGGCACTCCTCTACCAGCACCCGGTCGGCGCTGTCGCCAAATTTGCGACTGACGAAGAAGGCATCGATCGCCCGCTCGAGATCATGCCCGTCGTGGACCATCAGCACGCCCTTGCCGGCCGCCAGGCCGTCCGCCTTCATCACCACCGGGAATCCACGTTTTTTCACCGCTCGAGCAGCCTCGTCCCGGCTGCGGACCGTCTCGGCGTCCGCGGTGGGGATCCCGTGACGCCAGCAAAACTCCTTGGCGAAGACCTTGCTCGCCTCGAGCTGGGCCGCTGCCTGCCTCGGACCAAAGAGCCGCAGGCCCCTGCGGGCGAACTCGTCACCGATACCGAACGCCAATGGCAATTCCGGCCCAACCACTGTGAGATCCACCCTCAGTTCGGCGGCAGCGTCGGCGATGGCCGGTAGATTGTCGGGCGACACGGGCAGCAGGTCAGCCGCCTGGGCGATACCCGGATTGCCAGGCGCGGCGTAAATCTCCTCGACCCCGTTGGACCGACGCAGGGCGTGGACGATGGCGTGCTCCCGCCCCCCCGATCCCAGAACCAGAACCTTCATTGTCCGCCTTTCGGCCCCAGCGACGAGCCCAGTCTGCGCCGGGGAATCCGATCAGTCGACCCTCGCCAGGGCCTCAGGACATTGTACAGCACGGCACAACGCAAACACCCGCAATACGATCTCAAAAGCGCTCTGGTCGATGACTGCCTGGCCCTCCCGTGGTACCCTGTCGACCCCTTGCCGGGGTCCACCTCAACCCCGACGCGAGGTGACGAACACCGATCCCTCAGGAGTGCCAGACCAATGTCCAAGAATATGTACCTCACCACCACCGGGCCCGCTGCCGGTAAGAGCGCCATCGTGCTCGGACTGATGTCGCAGCTGAAGCGCGAAATCCACCGGGTCGGATACTTCCGGCCCATCGGCCGCGCCGGAGACGAACTCGACTCCGACCCTAATGTGGAGCTGATTCGGTCCGTCTTCGATATCCGCAGCGCTCCCGAGACCATGGTGGGACTCACCGACCGCGAGGCGACCGATCTGATCACCTCGGGTCGTCAGGACGAGATGCTCGAGCGGATCCTCGATGCCTATAAAGTGTACGAGCGCGATTGTGACTTCGTGCTGATCGAGGGCACCAATTTCCAGGGTCCCACGGTGGCCTTCGAGTTCGACGTGAACGCAGACATCGCCCGCATCCTGGGGGCACCCATCCTGCTCGTGGTGAGCGGACGCGGCCGCAGCGCGGGCGACATCTTCGACAACGCCATCCTGTCGAAGGACCGGTTCGACGAACGCGGTTGTGACCTTTTGGGCGTTGTGGTCAACCGGGCAGATACGGTCGCCCTGGACGAGCTCACCAGGGACCTGGCGGAGCGCTTCGCCGCTTCGGCGGTGGCCTTCGCCGGGGCGATCCCGGAGGACGAGATCCTGGCCAAGCCCAGGATGGACGAGATCGCGGAGGTGCTCGGCGCCGAGATCCTCTATGGAGAACGGTACCTGGACAACCTGGTTTTCAGCTTCCGGATCGCCTCCATGCAGCTGCGGTCACTGCTGGACCGGCTGGAGCCCGGAGCCCTGGTGATTACCTCCGGCGATCGCGCCGACATCCTGCTCGGCCTGATGGCATCGCAGATGTCCTCAAAAACGGCCAGCCTGGCCGGCATCCTGCTGTCCAGCGGTCTCAGGCCAACCGAGACCATCGACCGCCTCATCCGCGGCTTGCGAGGCACCCGGATGCCCGTCCTGCTGGTGGAGACCGGGACCTTCGACACGGCCATCAACGTCAATCAGGTGGCCTCTGCCATCAACCCCAAGAGCTACCGCAAGATCGAAACCGCGCGCATCCTCTTCGAGGAGCACGTCAATTCCGATGTGATTCGCTCCGGCATTTCCGCTCCCCGCACCGAGCGGATGACCCCCCAGCTCTTCCTCCACAACCTGCTCGAAACGGCGCGCTCCGATCTCCGCCGCATCGTCCTCCCGGAAGGCTCGGAGGAGCGGATTCTGCGAGCGGTTGATGCCCTCCGACGGCGGGGGGTGGTGGAGTTGTCGCTGCTCGGCGACGAGGAGGAGATCCGGGACCGCGCCGCCAAGCTCAAGGTGGACCTGGAGGGCATCGAACTCATCAACCCGGCCACGGCCCACAGGCTCGAAGAGTACGCAGCCTCCTACCACGAGCTGCGCCAACACAAGGGTGTCACCCTCGAAGCGGCCCGCGAGGTCATTCAGGATCTCACCTATTTCGGCACCATGATGGTCCACAAGGGCGACGCTGACGGAATGGTCTCCGGCTCCGTCAACACCACCGCCCACACCGTGCGACCGGCCTTCGAGTTCATCAAGACCCGGGAGGGCTTCACCCTGGTGTCGAGTGTGTTCTTCATGTGCCTGCCGGACCGAGTGCTGGTCTACGGAGACTGCGCCGTCAACCCCAATCCCACCGCCGAGCAACTCGCCGAGATCGCCATCGCGTCGGCCGACACCGCGACAGCCTTCGGCATCGAGCCGCGCGTCGCCATGCTCTCCTACGCCACCGGCTCCTCGGGCGGCGGAGAGGACGTGGATCGGGTGCGCGCCGCCACCGAGCTGGCTCGCTCCATGCGGCCCGAGCTGGCGATCGACGGCCCCCTCCAGTATGACGCCGCGGTGGACGCCGGAGTCGCCCGCACCAAACTCCCCGAATCCTCGGTGGCCGGCAGAGCCACGGTGTTCATCTTTCCCGACCTCAATACCGGCAACAACACCTACAAGGCGGTGCAGCGGTCAGCCCGCGCCATCGCCGTTGGACCGGTCCTCCAGGGCCTGCGCAAGCCGGTCAACGACCTGAGCCGAGGCTGCACCGTGCCCGACATCGTCAACACCGTTGCCATCACGGCGATTCAGGCTCAGGCGGAACCCGAATAGCGTAAAGAAGGATCGAGATGATCGCTCAATACTCGCATCTCATACCTCACGGCAGCCGATTTAATCATTCGATTCCAATAGGGTGTGAGATCTGAGACGCGAGTATTGAGAACTGAAGATATTTCCATTTATCGCAATTCACGGAGTCTTCGGAGTGAATTGCGCATTCCTCCACAATACTCAGTCACCCTACGACCCCGTTGAGTCGTCCAGGCCCAGGAACAAATCCGTGGAGATATACCGCTCCGACGTCGAAGGGACGATAAACACCACCAGCTTGCCCTCCAACTCCGGTCGGGCGGCCACCTTGAGAGCCGCGGCGCACGCTGCTCCAGATGAGATGCCCGCCAGGATCCCCTCCTCGCGCGCCATTCGGCGAGCTGTTGCAAACGCCTCGTCATTGGTCACCGAAACAGCCTCGTCCACCAGCGAGAGGTCGAGGTTGTCGGGGATGAACCCTGCCCCGATGCCCTGGATTTTGTGGGAACCAGGCTCTCCGCCGGAGATGACCGGCGAGTCAGCGGGTTCCACCGCCACGATGTGGGTTTCGGGCTTCCTTGCCTTCCACACCCGGCCAACGCCGGTGAGGGTCCCTCCGGTGCCGACGCCGGCGACGAAGACTGCCATCTGGCCGTCGGTGTCCTGCCACAGCTCGTGGGCAGTGGTCGCGGAGTGGACTTCCGGGTTGGCCGGGCTCGAGAACTGCGCGGGCATGACGGATCCCGGGATTTCTCCGAGCAGCTCCTCGGCCCGGGCGGCCGCACCCTTCATGCCGTCGGCGGCAGGGGTCAGGTGGATCTCGGCCCCGAGCAGGCGGAGGACACGCCGCCGTTCCAGGGACATGGAGTCAGGCATGGAGAGCACGCACCGGTAGTTTCGAGCTGCAGCCACCATGGCCAGAGCGATGCCGGTATTGCCCGAGGTTGGCTCGACGATAGTCGACTCGCCGGGAATCAACCGGCCCTCCCGTTCCAGGGCTTCGACCATCGCAACCCCGATTCGATCCTTCACCGAGTGGGCGGGGTTGAAAAACTCGAGCTTGGCGGCGACGGTGGCCGGGAGGCCCTCGGCCATCCGATTGAGCCGAACCAAAGGTGTATTCCCAATCAGGTGGGTGATGTCGGATGCGATATTCATCGTTGACCTCCTGGGGTTTAAACCCCAAAAGAGTGAGACATATTCTTTTTTTGAGAGGCGTTGATGGCATGGGGACGGGAGGTTGCCGAGTGTGGGAAACAAAATTGTCGATTCCGATACCGATTCCGATTTCCGAATTCCGACCCATCACGGGGATGCTACGGCCTACCTCCCCAACGGAAGCCTCACGAGTAGCGGACGGGGGTCCACTTCGAGGGTGACGGGCAGCTGCATGATGGGATCGCCATCCACCTGGTAGGGAATCTCGGCATCCCCCGGAATGGCCTCGATGGTGAGGCTGTCGCAGGTGATCCGTTCCACGTCCTTGCGGCGTAGGTGGCGGCCGAAGGGAAGGGAGAGGGCGAAGGCGGTGGCTGAACGACGACCGAGCCCGCGATGGATCACCACCTCGAAGCCGGCAGCAAAGGGATCGGCGCCCGGGGTGGCTCGAATCGGTCCACCAAAACAGGTCGAATTGCCTGCGATCACCCAGCCACCATCGACGATGCGGTCGCCGATCCGTACCCTCAGCCGGGGCAGCGGCCGCCCTCCGGCGAGCTCTCGAACGGCCTGCAGTGCAATCCCCAGCTTGCCGTCGTGGCGGCGGCGCCGGGCGAAGGCGTCGCGGACGATGACCGCATCCGGACCTGAGGACAGCATCAGGATCACCAGGTCGCCACGGTCAGTGCGACCCACCCGCATGGTCCGGTCGCGGCCCCTCACCAGGGCCTCCAGCGCCCGCGCCGCCGGCCTCGGGATATCAAACTCATAGGCGAGTACCGAGGTTGTCCCACCAGGCAGCACCCCCAACGCCGTCGCGCGACCCAACAATCCGCGCGCCACCTCGTTGTAGGTCCCGTCACCCCCCCAGGCCATGGCCAGGGGATGACCCTCGTTTGCAGCACGGGCCGCCAACTGCTCGGCGTGCCCCTTGTGATCCGTCACCCACCACTGGAGGTCGACGCCCAGGGAACGCGCCGCGGATTCCAGCTCCGGCCGCTGCCCGAGCAACCGCCCGCCACCCGCGGTCGGGTTGAGGATCACCGGGATCACGACCATTCCTCAACGGCTGTCTGCCGCCTCATGGAGGTCAATCCGACTCATCAAAGAGTGGTGTATCGGACGCAGCCGGCTGGAGCCCCAGGTGGCGGTAGGCGGCGGCGGTCACTGTCCGGCCCCTCGGAGTGCGCTGCAGCATGCCGATCTGGAGCAGGTAGGGCTCATGGATGTCCTCGAGGGTACCCCGGTCTTCGCCGAGGGAAGCGGCCAGTGCCTTCAATCCAACCGGCCCGCCGCCATAGATCTCGACGATGGTTGTCAGCAGCCTGCGATCCAGGTGGTCCAGCCCGAAGCCATCCACTTCCATCTGCTCGAGACCGAAGCGAGTGGCCTCCATGGTGACCATTTCGCTGCCCAGGTGGTGGGCAAAGTCACGCACCCGCCGCAACAACCGGTTGGCGACCCGTGGCGTCCCCCGCGCCCGCCGGGCGAGTTCGCTCGCAGCCTCCTCGTCCACGGTGATGCCAAGGATCCTGGCCGATCGCAGGACAATGGCGGCGAGATCATCGCGGGGGTAGAAGTCCAGTCGGTGGACGATGCCGAAGCGGTCTCGCAGAGGAGCGGTCAGCAGCCCGGTGCGGGTGGTGGCCCCAACCAGAGTGAACCGCGGCAGGGTCAACCGGACGCTGCGTGCCGCCGGTCCCTGGCCGATCACCAAGTCGAGTTCGTAGTCCTCCATGGCCGGATAGAGGATCTCCTCCACCGCCGGCGGAAGCCGGTGGATCTCGTCGATGAACAGCACGTCGCCCGCCTGTAAATTGGTCAGCATGCCGGCCAGATCTCCGGCCCGTTCCAGTACCGGACCGGCAGTGATGTGAATTTCCGCATCCATCTCGAGGGCCACGATGTGAGCGAGAGTGGTCTTGCCCAGGCCCGGAGGACCGAAGAGCAGGACGTGGTCCAGGGGCTCGCCACGGTGGCGGGCCGCCTTGATGAAGACCGCCAGGTTTGTTTTCATCCTGGCCTGACCAACGAACTCCTCCAGGCTTCGGGGGCGCAGCGACTCCTCGAAGCGAATCTCGTCGGGCGCCGCACCGCCAGCCAGTACTTCGCTGTCCATGTTCGAACTCTACCACCGCCCCCACCCTCCCTCCCACCCATTGCGAATTGCAAATTGCGAATTGCGAATTTTCGGCGTCCGAGATCGTAGGTGCGGGCAATCACCACCGATCTCGGCAGGCCAGAATTCGTAATTCGTAATACGCAATGGGTGGTCGGGTGGGTGGGCGCAATTCCCACCACGGCTCGATCGCCGCACTTCCGGCGGTGGACGGCTCAGCGAGTGAGTCGCTGGAGCGCCAAGCGGAGCACCTCGGTGATGTCCTCCTCGCGCGCCTCGGGGAGGACGGCATCCACGGCACGCCGAGCGTTTCGTACCGGGTACCCGAGGTTGACCAGTGCCGACACCGCGTCGGTTCGCTGATCGCCGGCACCCGCAGCCATCCCCTCGAGCTGGTCTTTCAGCTCGAGCACGATCCGCTGCGCGGTTTTTGCGCCGACCCCTGGCGTCTTCTGCAACCGTGGCGCATCGCCACTGTGAACCGCGTCGGCAAGCTCTGCGGGTGTGAAGGCCGACAGCACCGCCATCGCGGTCCGAGGGCCGACTCCGGCAACACCTATCAACCGCTGGAAGGCGTCCAGGTCGGGACGGTCCGGGAATCCGAAGAGTTCGATGGCGTCGTCCTTGACCCGGGTGTGGATCCACAAGGCTGCCCGTTCCTTGGCAGTCAACTGGTGGGCCGCACGCAAGGTGACCGACACCAGATAGCCGACACCGCCCGCGTCGATCAGGATGGTTCCTGGCTCCACGACGTGAAGCCTGCCTTCGAGGCGCCCGATCATCGCACCGCGTCAACCACGGGGAGCGAACCGCTCCATCAGTTGATTGTCCACCTCGACCACGGTGTCCCGCCGCCGCTGATTGATCTTGGAGCGCAGCAGTTGCTGGGCCCGCTCCGCCGATAGCCGGGCACGAACCTCGGGGAACTGCTGTTCAAGTTCCGCTTGATCCACCAGCGAGAGTTCGTTCACCCTGGCCACGACGACGCCCCGATCTCCGATGGAAACGGGACCCACAACCTCGCCCGCCCCGCTGCCGAAGACGGCGAGATCCACCGCCGGCGCGGGCCCGATGGCCCCAAATGCACTGCCCCGCCGATGGTCGGCGGCCGCGATCACGGTGGTCCCGTACTCCCCGGCAAGAGCCTCCCCAGAGTCTCCTGAACGCCAGCGTTCGGCAATCTGGTCGGCCGCCTGCCTCGCCAAGGCGAGGGCTTCAAGCTTGTGGACCTCTTGCTCCACCGCCGGCCGAATCTCTTCGAAGGGTGGCACTCCGGCGAGCTGGACCTCGCTGAGCTGCCATACGATCCAGCCGCGAGGAATCGCCTGGGGTCCGCCGATCTCTCCCTCAGAAGCCGCGAACGCCTCGGTGGAGAGCTCGGTCCCGCCCCCGGTCCCGGGGATCACTTCGCCGGCACCAAAGGGCGGACTCACGTTGAGCACCACCGACTCGTCCTCATCCGCGATCGCCTGCCATGCCTCGTCGGTACGAGGCTCTTCCGCCGCCACTCGACGGGCCAGGGCCGAGGCCCGAATCTCGGACTCGGCGGCCGCGCGGCCTTCGAGCACCCTGAACTTCACCTGGTCCTCAACCTCCTCAAAGGGCTGCTGCTGCTCAGGCTTGAAGGCCTCGACCTTGATGATGTGGTAGCCGAACTGGCTCTCCACCGGTCCCAGAATCTCGCCGGGTTTGGCGCCAAAGACTGCCGCCTCGAACTCCGGCACCATTTCTCCGCGCCCGAACCACCCGAGGTCACCGCCATTTTCCTTGGACCCCGGGTCGTCGGAGTGCTGGGCCGCGAGCTGGGCGAAATCGGCACCGGACTGGGCGATCTTCAGCACCCCGTCGGCGCGCGCCTGGGCCTCGGCGCGCTGCGATCCATCACCCCCCGGGTTCACCCGGAACAGAATGTGGCGCGCCTGGGCCTGCTCGCCGAGCAGGAAGTCTCCCTGGTGCTCGTCGTAGAAAGCCCTGAGTTCCTCGTCGGTCACCGGCAGGGTCCGTCGAAGCCGTGATGTCTCAACCACCAGGTAGCGGATCACCCGCTGCTCGTCTCGCAGGTAGTCGTCGAGGTGGTCGTCGTAGTGGGCCAGCAGGGCTTCGTCAGCGACCTCGACCTCGCTGAGGAACTTCTCGTACCGGATCTGGATGACGCCGAGATCGGCGACCTCGCGTTGGCGGCGGAGGTCATCCTCCACCTCATCGTTGGCCACGAAAACTCCCCGCTCCACCATGGCGTTGAGCTTCGAGATCAGCAGATCATCGGCGAAGTTCTTCTCGAACTCCTGAGTTCCCATCTGGAAGTAGCTTCGGACAACCCTCTCGTAGCTCTCATGCCCGATGAATGAGCCGCTCTCCGTCTGGAATAGCGGCGTCTGGAGAATGGCCTCGCGGAGCTCGTCCTCCGAGACCACCAGCCCGGCGTCCCTCGCCTCGGCGAGATGGAGCTCCCGGTCGATGAAGTAGGCCACCGTCTGTCCGGCCAAATCCACCTGGTCCCGCAGCTGGTTCCACTGGTCGCCGAACTGTTGCTGGAATCGATCGTTCATCCGCCGCAGTTCGTTGATGAATTCGGCCTCGGAGACTGCCCGGCTGCCGACCCGGACGGCGGCGTTGCCGCCACCTCGGCTCCCGGATCGCCCGGAGCCCCAGTCCACGAAAACCAGCAGTACAAAGACCACCACCACACCCCAGAGGATGAACTTCAGGTGTCTGAGATTGTCACGTAGATATTTCAGCGCCATTTTTCGCCCTCCCGAGTCGATTCTCGGAGTCGCGGAGTGTAGCCGAAGCGGCCACCTAGACGCAACTGTCGGCGGCGCCTTGCCGCTTGATTACGAGCATGTTACGGTTCGTTTTGGAGGATGTGAACCGGTGGCACGTGGCTTGCAACTTGACTGGGTGCTGGTGCGGGTCAACACGGTCCGCAGCATCGTCCTGGTATTGGTGCTGCTCGTGGTCGCCGCCGCCGCCTCGGTGTTGGGTTTCCGCTACCTCAATCCGGAACCCGACGAACGAGCGCGCCGGGCCATCGAGCACGCAGAACGTCTGCGTGAGCAGGTCCTGGCACTCAGTATTCCCGACAGCTGGCAGGACAACGTGACCACTGCCGAGCAGGAGCTGGACCAGGCCAACACAGCCTTCGCCGACGGGGTTTGGGAACAGGCCCAGGCACGGGCCGAGAGCGCCTCCAGCCGGTTCGAGGCCATGCTCGGAGTCGGGCGGGTCCAGATGGGCGGTGCCGGTCACTTCTACAGCCTCGAAGGGCGGGTGCAGGTCCAGCGGCCCGGCAAGGCCGAATGGCAGGCTGCCCAGGCCCGGATGCCGGTCTACAACGGTGACTTCGTGCGCACCGGTCGCGACGGCTCGGCGGAGATCCTCTTCGAGGACGGCAGCCTCTATCGCATCGGCCCCGACTCGCTGCTTGAGATTCACCACCGCAGCAC
The DNA here is from genome assembly GCA_963801995.1 of uncultured Holophagae bacterium. Taxonomy (GTDB): domain Bacteria; phylum Acidobacteriota; class Thermoanaerobaculia; order Thermoanaerobaculales; family Sulfomarinibacteraceae; genus FEB-10. The sequence continues at coordinate 252,333 of CAWDGW010000005.1, forward strand.
CACCTCCGAGAGCCCGGCAGGAGCGGTCAAAATGGTGGTGGGTCGGATCAACGTTTACACCTCCGACAACCCATCGACGGTCACCACCGACGCCGCCAACACCCAGATCGGCTCCGATAGCCGGGTCGCGGTGGGGGTCGACGGGGAGAATCGACGAACCACCGTCGCCACCTTCAAGGGACGGGCCCTGATCCGCAACCTGCGCGGCCTCGAAATGGAGCTCGGCGACCGCGAACAGGTGGCCGCAGCCACCGACGGCACGTTCTCCAAAAAGCGTCGGATCCCCGATCCACCTCACCAGATCGAACCCCACAACAACGCGGGATACGACCTCGACAGCCAGCGGGAGATCAACCTGACCTGGCGCAGGCCCAATCCCACCAGCCTGGTGCACCTCCAGGTGAGCCGATCCCACCGCTTCATCTCCGAGGAAGTGGACGTGGACGCTGACGCCCTCGACAAGGACCGCGCGCGGCTCGAGGCCATCTTGCCCGGCACCTACTTCTGGAGGGTCGCTACGGTGGGGTCCGAGGACCTCCGATCGGAATGGAGCACGGTCCGGAGGTTCCGAATCTTCTCCTCGGATCAACAGTCCCTCCTGCAAGACGATACGCCGCCGCCGCTCGAGGTGAACCCGCCCCACCAGTTGGGCAATCTCTTCATCCTCGAGGGGCACACCGAGGTGGGTGCCGTGGTCACCGTCAACGGGGAAGTCGTGCGACTGGACAGCCAGGGCCGCTTCCGCAAGACGGTCGAGTTAGTGGAAGAGGGATGGAAGGACCTCGTCATTCAGGCGGAGGACCCATCCGGCAACCGAACCGAGCGCCGTGAACGTGTGTACGTGGAGGTTTATTGATGCATCTTTCCAGCCTGCTTGGGCTGTTCTCCTCGGATTTGGCGATCGACCTCGGAACCGCCAACACCCTGGTATTCGTCCGGGGCAAGGGCATCGCCGTGGTGGAACCGTCCATCGTAGCCGTCAATCGGGTCACCAACCGTGTCGAGGCGGTGGGCGCCAAGGCCAAGGACATGCTGGGCAAGACCCCGAGCAACATCCAGGCGATCAGACCCATGAAGGACGGCGTAATCGCCGACTTCGAGGTCACCGAGAAGATGCTTGAACACTTCATCAAAAAGGCCCACGGTCGATCCTTCCTGGTGCGGCCGAGGATCGTCATCTCGGTGCCGTCAGAGATCACCCAGGTGGAGAAACGCGCCGTCAAGGACACCGCGCTGAAGGCCGGTGCCAGTGAGGTCTACCTTATCGAGCAGGCGATGGCAGCGGCCATCGGGGCCGGCCTGCCGATCACCGAGCCTTCGGGCAACATGATCGTGGACATCGGCGGTGGCACCTCCGACGTGGCGGTGATCTCCCTGGCCGGCGTCGTCTACTCGCGCTCGGTGCGGGTGGCCGGCAATGAGATGGACGAGGCGATCATCCAGTACCTCAAGAAGAAGTACAACCTGCTGCTGGGTGAGCGCACTGCCGAGCTGATCAAAATGGAGATCGGCTCCGCCTACCCGCTGGACGACCCACTGACCATGGAGGTCAAGGGACGGGACCTGGTGGAGGGCATTCCGAAGAACCTGACCATTACCGACGAGGAGATTCGCGAGGCACTCACCGAAATCGTCGCCACAATCGTCGACGCGGTGCGCAACGCCCTCGAGCGGACGCCTCCGGAGCTGTCGGCGGACATCATGGACAAGGGCATCATCCTCGCCGGCGGTGGTTCCTTGCTGAAGAATCTCGACAAACGCCTGCGCGAGGAAACCGGCCTGCCTGTGGCTCACTGCGAAGAGCCGGGTTCGGCCGTGGTGCGCGGCACCGGAATGATGCTGACCAACATCGATCTGCTTCGGAAGATCGCTATCGATTAAGCTGTAGCGCACAGTACCGCCGAGGTCATCACTCAATACTCCCGTCTCATATCTCTAGGCAACGTTCGCAATTCCCCGATGCGCCCGAGGCGTGAGATCTGAGACGGAAGTATTGAGAATTACAGAGGATTCTATTCAACGCAGTTCACGTATGATGAATCAGTCGTGACGCGATCCTTCTTTCCCTCGACCAGACGAAGCTCCAGACCATGACGGAGGGCCGCCTGTTCCTGCTCCGCCTGGGCCTCGTCTGGTTGCTCCTCGAGCTCCTGGCCGCCACCCAGGCGCGCACCCCTGAAGGAACACCGGTGGTCTGGAGGTGGGCCCGGGCCACAGTTGCCCCACTGGTGGAGGGATCCAGCCACCTCGGAGCATCGGTGGCTCACCTGATGACCGGCCTGGGCGACACCGCCCGTCTGTTGGTGGACAATCGGCGGATGACCCTGGAATTGGAGGAGCTCGGCACCCGCTACCTGATCCTGGAAGAAGACCTTGCAGCCCTCCGGGACGCCTCGGAACTACTGACGACCATGGAGGGTTTCGAGGCGTCGAGTGTGGTCGGACGCTGCATCTTTCGCGACCCGGCGCGGGGCCGCATGGAGATCGATGTGAACTCTCCCGGCGAGCTGGAGAGGGACACGCCGGTGCTGTCTGCGGGTGGCTTGGTGGGCCGGGTGGTCCAGTCCAGGGGACGAAGGTGCTGGGTCGAGCTGCTCACCCACCCGGCAGCAGCCACCGCTATCCAGACCCCTGACGGGTCGGTCCACGCCCTGGCCACCGGCACCGGGCGCCCCGACCGAATCGACCTGCTCTACGTCCCCCGGGCCGCCGCCTTGGTGCGGGGAGACGTGGTGGTCACCAGCGGAGCCGACGGTATTTACCCGGCCGGCCTCCCCGTGGCGACGGTGAGCGGTCTGCGCGAGACCGACGAAGCCTTTCTCGAGGTCCAGGCCACACCCTCCGCCGAGCTCGCCACCCTTCGCGTGGTCCTGCTCCTGCCAACCCTGAAGTCCACATCATACCCCTCGAGGTGGCGATGACGCAGGCCCTGCTGATTCTGGTCACCCTGCTCCTGCAACGCGCCCTGGGGTCGCCGGGGGGTCCGCAGTGGTCGGGACTGGTGCTGCTCCCCGCGGTCTGGATCGTTGGGCCGGCGCTGCACGCCGTGGGACGGCGCTGGATTTGGATCGGCCTGGTCATCGGACTCGGCTGGGACCTGCTCTTGGAGCCCATTATCGGCCCAGGAGGCATCGCGTGGAGTGCTGCGGCCCTGGCCACGACCTGGCTTGCCGGCATCGTCGCGGACCGCTCGACAAAGGCCTGGTTCGCCTTCGGCCTGGTGGCCACCGCGGTGGTGCTCATCGTCCACCGACTGGCGCTGCTGCCACTGGGCATGGATCCCGGCTGGCGCTGGGTCGACCTGGGTCTCAGCATGATCGCCACGGCCGCGTGGTGCGGCCTCGTCGGCTGGGTATTGTCCCTGGATCTGGTCACCCGCTGGCGAGGCTGGCGGGCCCGAAAGTTGCGCTGATCCATGGAGATCAGAGAGGATCTCGGCCCCCAGAAAAAACGCGCGGCGGTGGCGCTGATCGTGGTGCTGCTCCTCTTCGGCGGCCTCCACCTTCGACTCGGCCAGCTCCAGCTCATGCAGGGGACCACCTGGCGCCGGCTGGCGGAAAACAACCGCCTGCGTCGGATCCCCCTGATCAGCCCTCGGGGGCGGATTTATGACCGTCGCGGTGTTGTCCTGGCCGACAACGTACCCACCTGGGAGCTATTGCTCTTCCCGAACGAGGCTCAGGACGTGGACGGCACGATCCTGTTCCTGGCACGACTGGACATCGCCGACGCCGAAACCCTGCGCCGGCGGGTGAGCGAGCGTCGCCTGGCGCGGCTGGCGCCGCTGGTCATGGCCGAAAACCTGAGCTGGGAGGAGGTGGCACGCATCCGGTCCCACCAGAGCGACCACCCGGAGCTCGCTGTGGTCAGCGGATTTCGGCGCCACTATCCGCTCGCCGAAACCACCGCTCACGTGGTGGGCCATCTGAGACTGGTGAGCCAGCACGAACTGGACACCCAACCCGACCTCGACCTCAACACTCTGGTGGGCGCCACCGGCATCGAGGCCCTGCGCAACCCGTTCCTCTCCGGCCGGGACGGAGCCCGTTTTGTGGTGGTGTCGGCGGTGGGCCAGCAGATCGGGATCGTTCGACAGCAGCCCGCCGTTTCCGGCCGCGATCTCGGAACCACCCTGGACTCGAACCTCCAGGCCGTGGCCGCCCGGGCGCTGGGAGACTACGCCGGCACGGTGGTGGCCCTCGACCCGCGCAGTGGCGCCGTCCGAGTGCTCCATTCTGCGCCCAGCTTCAACCCCGAGCTCTTCGTCGGGCGACTGTCCGAAGACCAGTGGTTGGAGCTCACCTCGAACCCCAAACACCCACTCCAGGACCGCTCCCTGCAGGGCGTCTATCCACCCGGCTCAACCATCAAGCCCTTTCTCACCCTGGCCGGGCTCGGCGAGGGCGAGATCGGCCCCGGCTCGACGGTCACCTGCCGGGGCTCCGTCACCCTGTACGGCCACCCCTTTCGATGCTGGCGCCGGTCCGGCCACGGTCGGGTGGACACCGTGCGATCCCTCGAGGTGTCCTGTGATCCCTTCTACTACCAGCTCGGCCACCGGTTGGGCATTGAAAAAATGGCCAAGTGGTTCCGGCTCTTCGGCTTCGGCCAGCCCACCGGGATCGGCTTCGCCCCGGAGAACACCGGGCTCATCGGCACCCCGGAATGGAGCCGGAGAGTCAGGGGCACACCCTGGTATCCAGGGGAGGCGATTTCAGTCTCCATCGGCCAGGGGCCACTGCTGACAACCTCGCTCCAGCTCGCCCGCGCCTACGCCGCCCTGGCCAACGGTGGCCAACTGGTGACCCCCCACCTGGTGGAATCAGGGGACTTGCCCGGGCCGGTGAATCTCGGCCTCGACCCCCTCCACCTCGAGCTGGTGGTGCGCGGCCTCGAGTTGGTGGTCCACGGTCGAGACGGCACCGCCCGCGCCCAGGCTCGCCTGCCCATGGCCGGCAAGACCGGCACTGCACAGGTGGCGCGGCTGCAGGACGGCGTGGACAGCAAGGACCTGCCCGATCACCTCCAACACCACGCCCTGTTCGTCGGCTGGGCGCCCCTCGAGGAGCCCCGCCTCGTGGTGGCGGCGATTGTGGAACATGGCGGGGGCGGAGCCACCACCGCTGCTCCGGTGGTCGCCGCGGTCATCGAGGCTGCGATGACCGAGTGGGAGCCGGAATCTGAGGGAGCGGGCGGGTCGATCGTCACGCCGTAGCAGGGGTGTTGATTGAAAATTGAAGATTGGAGATTGGAGATTTCGGTCGGTCGGATTGTGGAGCTGTGCAGGCTGGAAGCCCGCACCACAATTGGGCTCAGCCGGCTGGGAAACGGAATCGGCGAGGCGGATTTGTGGTGCGGCCATCTTGGCTGCGCCTTTGGGTTTAAAGGTTTTAAGGTTAAAGGTTTAAAGGTCCCACCCACCCATGTTTCGGTGACCTGGATCGAAGCATGATTTGTGGTGCGGCCATCTTGGCTGCACATCTCGACGTTGGAGCTGTGCAGGCTGGAAGCCCGCACACCCACCCCTTCTCGCTCCGCTGTTCCGATTAGGGCTTGATTTTCGATTTCCGGGTGGGAGGGTGGGTGTCACCAGGTTGGTACCGTCTCCCACCCCGGGAACGGATCGTGAGTGAGTGTCCAGCCGGTGGCGGAGCTCCAGTCGCGGACGACACGGAGGTTGGTGAGGGTCTTGAGCTTGGCGATGAGCTCGTCGCGGGGCAGGGTGTGGAGCGGCGGCTTGGAGAGATCCGGCATGGGCCAGAGGCGGATCGTCGTGTCGGCACCACCCGTGGCGATCCAGCGACCGTCTGGAGAGACGGTGACATGCGCGACCGGGCCTTCGTGGCCCAGCAGAAGATGGGGCTCTTCGTCGGTTGCCGGACCGACGTGAATTCCTCCCCGTGGCGTCGGCCGAAACCACGATCTCACCGTCGGTGTGATAGAGGCGACACCACCCGGCGTGCGACCCGTGTGAGCTCAGCTCCCGCGACTCGAAAGTGTCGAGGTCCTGGACCCAGGGTTTTCGTTGTCCCCGGGTTCGTTTCGGTCGCAGAGTATGACCAGGCGACCGTCCGGGTCGAAGTCGTGCAGACTATTACCGGCATACCGCGGGAATCCGAGAGATCGATTTCCTCCAACACGCGCGGTGGATCCCCATCCAAGTCTCCAGCGCCGGAGCTTGGGCCCGCTGTGAACCCAGAGGTCACCATCGCCCGTAGAACTCGAGACGTTCGATTGCCTCGCCATCGCCGGCATCGAGAACACGGACCTCCTCCGACTCCAGATCCCAGACGCGAACAGCGCCTCCTTTCGAATGTACCCTCCGGCCCCGGCAGCCACGAGGCGCGACTGAGGCCCCACGGCCAGTCCGGTGATGACGTCGGTGAAGCCGGGCAGCTCGCGGACGGGTCCGCCATCGAGCGGAAGGACCCGGACGTTGCCCGTTTTTGACCCGGCCACCGCAAAAGACCCGTCCGGCGCCATCGCGAGCCGCCACGGATCGCTCAGACTCCCTCAGCCTGATGCAGGATCCGGGATCGCTCTCCAGAGCCGCCGGCGAGAGGCCATACCCGAACCGAACCGTCCTCCGCGGCGGAGACCAGTCGCTTGCCGTCAGGACTGAAGCAGACATCTTGATGCATCTCCTCGTGTCCCCGAAGAACCTGGGGATAGGTGGTGGGCCAGGGACCACAGCGAGACCGAGCGGTCGGCACCCGTCGCGAGCCAGCTGCTCTCTGGTCGAATGCCAGCCCATAACTCGAATGCCCGGGTCTCGCAGCCGCAAGGGTTCGGCATCCGGCGGCGCGGTGAGATCCCAAAGGAACCCCCCGCGTTGGCGAGCATCGATCCGGAGGGGTCGAATAGGATCCGGTCGCATCACCCCTCCCGGCCCCCGCGAAGGTGTGTGTCAGCTCGGGCGGATCGCCTCCAGCGACCAGATCCGGATCTCACCTCCCGTGTCAGACGTCGCCAGCTGTCGTCCCCGCTCGTCGACGGTCAAGGCCGCAATGGTCCGCTCGTGTTCCACCGAGGTCGCGGATGCCAGGAGCGGGGTCGTGCCGTCCAGCCGTGCGATGCAGACCTCGCGGCCATCGGCCCAGCAGAGACGAGACCCGGTCGGGTCGATGCCGGACCCGGGCGGGCAGGACAAGCGGGGAGGTCGAGGTGGGCGAGGAGATCGGGCTCGCCGCCCGCGACTGGCCATGACCGAAACTCGAGCGTGCACGAGTTCTCCAGCCTGGATTTCGGTGTTCGTGAACAGGCGTTCGCCGTCGGGGGAGAACGAAAAGAAGTAGGTATGACCCTGATCGCCGAGTGAGAACGAGCGGAGGAAGCGCCCCTCCGGGAACGACCAGAGTCCGATCTCCTGCCTCTCCTTGTCCTTGTTGGCCGCGACGAGATCGCCCCGCGGGCTGATCCGGATCTCCATGGCAACGTCACTGCCCTCGAGGGCGGTCGGGGGACCGCCGTCCGATGGCCAGAGCACGACACCGTTGTCAGGGCCGGGCGTCGCCAGCCAGCGGCCATCGGGGCCAAAACCGAGCGAGATAGGGGCCTCGGGTTGTCGAGCCGAGTCTCGGTGGGACCGCGCCACAAGGCTTCGAGAGCGAGACGGCGCACCTCCGGGTTGTCGGCCAGCTCGAGGCTGGCGATCGCGTAGGCGATCGTGGCGGTCGGGTGGTCTTCGAGCTGGAGCTGGGCCAGCGCGAACAGGTTCGCAGCTTCGGCGCGGCGGGCTTCGCGGACGCTCCGGCGCCAGAAGGACCCGACCACGGCGAGGCCTGCGACCAGCAGCAGCGAATGACTGCGCCACCAGCGACTCGGCGTCGCCGGCGCCGCCGGGCGGCGAGCGTGGTCATGGCCTCGGCAAACGCCTCCTCGATCTCGGTCAAGCCCGCCCGGGTAGCGCTCCCGCCACACCGAATACTCGCGGTAGGCCGAGCCGGTCCAGAGCAGGTCGTCCGGGCGGCCGTGCTCATCCCAGGTCCTGCGCCGCCTGGCGGAGCTGGTCGCGGAGCTGGACCGCATCGGCGTCCTGGGTCTGCCAGCGGACCAGGCGCGGCCAGTTGGCGAGCAGGGACTCGTGGATGATCTCCACCCGGCGGGTGGGCTCGCTGGCCCTCCTCCTGGACCTCATAGGAGGTGAGGAGGCGGGCATCGATGAGGGTTCGCCAGAACCTCCTCGGCTGCCCCTTGATCACGCCTCATCGAACACGGACAGACAGATCTCGTCCCACTCCCGCACCGCCCGGGTGCCCTCGGCGGTGACCAGGTTGCGGAACAGCTCCCGAACGATCGGTACGCGGGCGGATCCGATGCGATCGATCGTCTCCTCGGCGTGCCGGGCCAGCGCGCCGCCGACGCCGCCGATGTCGTGAAAGGCCTGTGCGGGTCAGCAGTCCGTTCTCTCGATCTCGCTTCTCCCACAGCCTGGCCATGGCGAAGGCCAGCAACGGCAGCGCGCCCCGCTCGCCCTCCACCTCGGCGAGCATCTCCTCCACCAGCTCGTCATCCTCGAAGCGGTAGCCGCACTTCGTGGCCGGCTGAACCAGCGCGCGGCGGAGATTGGCTCCGGTGGGAGGGTCGAGCATGGTGAACTCGTGGAAGATCGGCCGCAAGCGCCTCGAAGGCGTTGCACTGGGACAGGAAGTCGTCCCGCATGCGACAGCAGGACGTGGGCGTCGGCCTCGAGGGGCAGTCGGCCCAGCAGCTGCGGCGAACCGCGTCTGAACCTCCGGTGAGTTCAGCGTGAACAGCTCCTCGAACTGGTCCACCACCAACAGTGCATGTTCGTGTTGCCGGCGCCACCGGGCCACCAACTCCACCGCCACCCCGGCATCATCGAAGGCGAGCAGCATCTCCATCGCCTCGCCGTCCCCCGCGAGTTCGCGGGCCATCACCCGGCCGAGCGAGGAGATGGCTGCGTTTCCAGGAGTCAACCGCACGATGGCCCAGCCGGTTGCTGCAGCGGGCACCAGTCCCGCCCTGATGAACGAGGTCTTTCCTGCTCCCGACGGGCCCGACGATCGCGAGCAGGTGGGGCCGCTCCAGCTTGCGCCACATCTGCTCCACCTCGGCCTCCCTGCCGAAGAAGTACTCTGCGTCCTCCTCGGTGAATGAGGCGAGGCCCGGGTAGGGATTGAGGTCGTCGGCTCCCTCGACCCGTAGGGTCACGTCCTCGAGCGCCCGCGTCAGCGTGTGCGCCGACTTGTATCGGTGGTCTCTCTCCTTCGCCACCGCCTTTTTCAGCACCGGCGCCCACGGTGTGTCCGGCAGCTTCGGCCGGCTCCGACCGCACACCCTCCCAGAGGCTCTGCCGACTCTCGAAGCTCTTGATGCCATCGGGGCTCACCATCTCGGCGAGCACCACGCCCGCCGAGTACACGTCCGCCCGCGCGTCCACCTGCAGCCCGGCCGCCTGCTCCGGTGCCATGTAGGCCGGGGTTCCCGCCACCGTGCCGGCGCCGCTATCCTCCTGCCTCGCCAGTCCGAAGTCCATCAGCACCACCCGACCCGCCCGGGTCAGCATGATGTTCTCCGGCTTGACGTCGCGGTGGACCAGGCCCGCCTTGTGGATCGCCTCCAGTCCGGCCAGGAACTGCGAGGCGAGGTCCTGCGCCTCCTTGAGCTCCAGCGGTCCCCGGTCCTGGAGCACCTCGAGCAAGGTCTGGCCGTCCACGTACTCCATGGACACCAGCTCCGAGCCGTCGGCCTCGATCAGGTCGAAGATCCGGCACACGTTGGGGGAGAGCACCTCGCGGGCGGCCCGCACCTCTTGCCGCAGCATCTCGAGCCGCCGCTCCGATTCTGAAGAAATCACTGCGCAGCGCCTTGAGCGCCACCTCCACCCGCAGCTTGAGATCGAAGGCGCGCCACACCTCGCCCATGCCACCCCGGCCGAGCATCTCGAGGATCTGGTAGCGCTCCCCCAGCACCTGACCCGCGGCCAGCAGCCCGCCGGGCATTTCCTCGGTGCAGGCGCCGTCCCCGTCCTGCGTCCGGGTCGGAGAATCGGCCGTCGGGCCGGGATCGGAGGTGCGATCTTGAGACATTGTCTTTCTCTGTTGCTGACTTTCAGTTTAGCAGCCCACCTGATTGAAAATTGAAAATTGAAGATTGAAGATTCCCTCCCACCCGCCCGGGGGAGAAGGTGAGAGGGTGAGAGGTGGAAAGGGTGTGTTACAATCTAACACAGGAGGCTTCTGTGAGAAACGCTGTCACCGTGAGTTTGCCCGAGGCGCTGACCAGGGAGCTTGACGCTGCAAGCCGTGAGGCGGGCACCTCGCGGAGCGAAATCGTACGCGATGCGCTCAAGAGGTATTTCATGCTCCGCGAATATCGGGCACTGCGGGCCGAGTTGACCCTCGAAGCCGAATCGAAGGGCATTATTACTGACGAGGACGTCTTCGATCGGGTGTCATGAGGGTCGTCCTCGACACCAATGTTCTGATCGCGTCATTCATCGCGCGAGGTGTGTGCACCGATGTTTTTGAACGGGTCATCGCCGAGCATGAACTGATCATCAGCTCTCATATTCTCGACGAGTTCGAGCGGGTCATGTGCCATCGGCTCGGCCTGAACCCAGGGCGCGTGGAGCGTGCCGCGGCCCTCCTTCGACGCAAGGGGCAGATTGTCGAGCCTGAACCCCTCGAATCGCCGGTGTGCCGAGACCCGGATGATGACCCGGTCTTGGCGCTGGCGCGTTCATCAGGGGCCGACTGTCTCGTGTCCGGCGACGACGACCTGTTGATCCTCACCTCCTTCGAGGACATCCCGATCATCTCGCCACGAAAGTTCCTGACCTTCAGGCCGGACTGAACGACGACCCTCCCGCGCCCGAACCGGGCTCGACGAGGGGCCTCGACGGGCGGTGGCGCTCGAACGTATCCGAGCCGGTCGGGGAGATCACAGACGCTGCGAACCTCGTTGGGCTAGAATCCCACCGTGGAGCATCGCATCGACGCGTGGATGGTTCTGGCGGTGATCGGCATTCTGGCCGCTTCGCTGGCGACACTGCACGCGGTGGAGCCGGTGCTGGGAGCGGGGCTTTTGTTACGGCAGCTCCTGTGGGGGGCCGGGGGCCTTTTTCTGCTCTGGGCTTTATCCCTGCCCAGCCTCAACTTTTACGCCCGCTTCGCGCCCATCGCCTACGGCCTTGGTCTGGCCTCGCTGGCGGCGGTGCTGGTGTTGGGCGAGGTGCGCGGCGGCAGCCGCGCCTGGTTCGCCCTCGGACCACTCACCATCCAGCCCAGCGAGTTTGCTCGGATCGGGGTGATCCTGCTGGTCGCTGGATGGCTCGGCCGCCGGCGATCACGGCAGCTCGAACTGCGTGAGGGGCTACTGGTGGCCGCCATGGTGGGCGCTGCCGCAGTGCTGGTGGCCGCAGAACCCGACCTGGGGGTGGGTTTGACCTACCTGCCGATCGCCGTTGCAGCCCTGTTCATGGGCGGCATACCGGGTCGCACCTGGCTGGTGCTGGGGCTAGTGGCGGTCTTGGCGGCCGGGTTGATGTGGCAGGCCGGGCTCAAGCCCTACCAGAAGGAGCGGGTGCTGACGGTGATGGACCCGGAGCGCGATCCCTACGGTTCGGGCTACCAGGTTCGCCAATCCAAAATCGCGGTGGGCTCGGGCTCGGTGGCCGGCCAGGGTCTCGGTCAAGGTTCTCAGTCGCTGCTCCGATTCCTGCCGGCTCAGCACACCGACTTCGCGTTCGCCGTGTGGTCCGAGGCCACCGGCTTCGTGGGCGCGACTCTGCTGCTGGCCGCCTATGCCCTGCTGATCTTGCGCATCGGTCTGACCGCCCTGGCCACCGAGAGCCGTCACGGCCTGGTGCTGTCGGTGCTGGTGGGCGCGTGGCTCTCGTTTCAGGTGATTGTCAACGTGGGCATGGTGTTGGGCTGGCTGCCCACCACCGGAATCACCCTGCCGCTGTTCTCCTACGGCGGATCGTCCCTTCTTTCCACCTGCATCGGCCTGGGCATCGTCCAGTCGGTGTGGCGCCACCGATTGCTCTATCACTGATGAACTCCACCCTCTACCTCTCCGTCAATCCCTTCGAAACCAGGGTGGCGCTGCGCGAGAACTCTCGCCTCGTGTCCTACTCGGCCGAGCGCCACCGCACCTCGTCGGTGGTCGGCAACCTCTACAAGGGCGTTGTGACCCGGGTGCTGCCCGGCATGCAGGCAGCCTTCGTGGATGTGGGCCTGACCCGGGACGCATTCCTCTACGTCCGCGAGGCCGGCGGCATCCTCGACGACTTCACCGACATCTTCCCCACCGAGGACGGGGAGGACGCCCAACCCGACCCCTCCGCCTCCAACATCGACGATTTGCTTCGCCAGGGCCAGGAAGTGCTCGTACAGGTGGTCAAGGACCCCCTCGGCACCAAGGGGGCTCGGCTCACCACCCACATCACCCTGCCGGGACGGTTCCTGGTCTACCTGCCCACGGTTCGTCAGCGAGGGGTTTCGAGGCGGATCACTGACACCGACGAACGGTCCCGACTGAAGGAAATCATCGACGACTTCGAGGGCAACAACGGGTGGATTGTGCGCACCGCCGGTGAGGACCGCGGTACCACCGAGCTGGAGGCCGACCGGGTGTACCTGCTCAAAATGTGGGAACGCATCCAGGCCGGAACGGAGCGGTCGCGCGCGCCCTCGCTGATCCACCGGGAGCTCTCTCCGGTGCTGCGCACGGTGCGAGACATGTTCACCTCCTCCGTCCAGGAAGCCTGGGTGGATGACGAGGAGAGCTACCAGGAGACCCTCGAGTTCCTCGAGCAGTCCGAACCCGCGCTGGTACCGCGGCTCAAGCTGTATCGCAAGACCACCGATTTGATGACCGCCTTCGGCATCGACCGTGAGCTGGAGAAGGCGGTCCGCCCCAAGGTCTGGCTCAAGTCTGGCGGCTCCCTGGTGGTGAACCAGACCGAGGCGCTGGTGGCGATCGACGTCAACACCGGCAAGTACGTGGGATCCACCTCGCTGGAGGACACTGCCTTCGTCATCAACCGGGAGGCGGTGCGTGAGATCGTCCGCCAGCTGAGACTGCGCCATCTCGGAGGCATCATCGTCATCGACTTCATCGATATGGAGCAGGCAGAGCACCGCACCGGAATCTACGACGCCCTCGAGCAGGAGTTGGCCACCGACCCGGCGCGCTCTCAGCTGTTGCCCATGTCAGACATCGGGCTGGTGCAACTGACTCGCAAACGCACCCGGCCCAGCCTGGAGCGCACCCTCAGCCGCGAATGTCCCTACTGCCACGGGTCGGGGCGCATCAAGGCCTTGCCCACGGTCTGCCTCGAAATCCGCCGCGAACTGCTGGAAACCGTGGAGCGGGGGATCACCGACCAGGTCTCGCTCACCGTCCACCCGGAGGTCTCCCACTACCTCCAGGGACCCTTCCGCGAGCTGCTGCGCGAGCTCGAGGAAGTTCATGGGCTGCAGGTGATCCTTCGCGAGAATCCCCTTTACCACCAGGAACAATACGAAATATCTGGGTAGTGCTTGTCGCTCAATACTCGCGTCTCATATCTCACATCAAAAACGGCAGTCCTTCGAGTCGTCGAGAGCGTGAGATCTGAGCCACGAGTATTGAGATATCTCAGACATTATTGACCTTTCGTACAGGTCAGGAAATCGTCGAGATCTCTGGGCACCAATCGAACCGGGGCACAGATCACCTCGACGCCGTGCACTGCAAACCCGATTCCCACATTCTTCATTCCACATTTCCGGATGAGTGGAGAATTTGCGTCATCTGCGTTGATCTGCGTCCAATCCTCGCCGACCCGATCGGGATCGTTTTTCGAATTTCGAATTCGGGTGGGAGGGGGACCCCTCACCTTCTCACCTTCTCACCCTCTCACCCCGGCAAGTGCGCGGATTAGAGAGGCTCGTACAGCGTCCGTCGTTGCCTCGGGCGATAGCCGGCACCGCGGATGATCCGCTCCATGTCGCCCTGGCCCATGCTGAACTGGGCGCCCGCCGCGGCCACCACGTTCTCCTCGAGCATGATCGAGCCCAGGTCGTCGGCGCCGAAGTAGAGCGACAGCTGGCCGACCTTGGGGCCCTGGGTGACCCACGAGCCCTGAACGTGGGTGATGTTGTCCACCGCCAGCCGAGAGATCGCCAGGGTCCTGAGGTAATCGTAGCCCCCCGAGGGCTCCACCTCGCCCTCCAGGTCGGTGCTCTGATCCTGGAAGGTCCACGGTATGAAGGCGGTGAAACCGCCGGTGGCATCCTGAACCTCGCGCACACCGAGGAGGTGCTCCACCCGCGCCGAGAAGGGCTCGCCCACCCCGAACATCATGGTGGCGGTGGTGCGAAGCCCCAGCTCGTGAGCTTCGCGGTGAACCCCCAGCCAGTCGGCCGTGGGTGCCTTGGCGCGTGACCAGATCCGGCGCCGGGTGTCGTCCTCCAGGATCTCGGCCCCACCACCCGGAATCGAATCCAGGCCCGCTGCCTGAAGACGCCGAATCACCTCGACCACCGGTATCTTCTCCACCTTGGCCACGTAGAAGATCTCCGGCACCGAGAAGGCGTGGAGGTGAACCTGAGGAAAGGTCGTCTTGAGGTCGCGCAGCAGGTCCTCGTAGTAGTCCAGCTTGAGCTCGGGGTGGACCCCGCCCTGGAGCAGGATGCCGGTGCCGCCTGCGGCCACGGTCTCCGCCACCTTGCCGACGATCTCCTGGATCGGCAACACATAGGCGTCCTCGTCCTTGAGAGTCCTGTAAAAGGCGCAGAACCGGCAGCGGTAGACGCAGACGTTGGTGTAGTTGATGTTGCGGTCGATGATGTAGGTCGCCTCGTCCGGGTCCACCAACCGCTCGCGCACGGCGTGCGCCGCCTGCCCGAGCTCAAGCAGCGGCGCTTCCTCGAACAGCAACTCGAGCTCGTCGCGCTCGAGCCGCTCACCCTCCACTGCCCTGTCGAGAATCCCGTGGACCTTCATCCGACCACTCATCAGAGAGAATACATCTCCGATTCCGTCCGCGTTCCGGCGCTGGGCGGCCGACCGACCCGACGGCCGCGACGGGGACGCGGGCGGAATCGGGGCCCCGGCACTACCCCTGAGACATCTGTTCCAGGAACTCCTTGTTGTCCTCGGATTTCTCCAGCCGTTCCAGCAGGAGCTCCATGGCCTCCACCGGGGACAGTGCGGACAGCACCTTGCGCAGCACCCAGATCCGGCGCAGCTCCCACTCGTCGATCAACAGCTCTTCCTTGCGGGTGCCCGACTTGTGGATGTCGATGGAGGGGAAGACCCGGCGCTCCACCAGCTTGCGGTCGAGGTGGACCTCCATGTTGCCGGTTCCCTTGAACTCCTCGAAGATCACGTCGTCCATCCGGGAGCCGGTGTCAACCAACGCTGTGCCCACGATGGTGAGGCTGCCACCCTCTTCGATGTTTCGGGCGGCGCCGAAAAACCGCTTCGGCTTCTGCAGGGCGTTGGAGTCCACACCACCTGACAGCACCTTGCCCGAGGGAGGTACCACGGTGTTGTAGGCCCGGGCCAGCCGGGTGATGGAGTCGAGCAGGATCACCACATCGCGGCGGTGCTCCACCAGCCGCTTGGCCTTCTCGATGACCATCTCGGCCACCTGGACGTGGCGGGTTGCCGGCTCATCGAAGGTGGAGGAGATGACCTCGCCATGGACCGATCGCTCCATGTCGGTGACCTCCTCGGGCCGTTCGTCGATCAGCAGCACGATCAGGGTCACTTCGGGATGGTTGGAGGTGATGGAGTTGGCGATGGCCTGCAGCATCATGGTCTTGCCGGTGCGCGGCGGCGCCACCAGCAGTCCGCGCTGGCCCTTGCCGAGGGGGGTCACCAGATCCATCACCCGGGCGGTCTTGTTCTCGGGAACCTCGAGAATCAGGCGCTCCTCGGGGTAGAGGGGCGTGAGGTTGTCGAAGTGGACCTTCTCCATGGAGACCTCGGGGGGCTCGAAGTTGATCGCCTCCACCTTGATCAGCGCGAAGTAGCGCTCCCCCTCCTTGGGCGGCCGGATCTGACCCGACACGGTGTCCCCGGTGTGGAGATTGAAGCGCCGGATCTGGGAGGGCGACACGTAGATGTCGTCCGGTCCCGGCAGGTAGTTGTACTCGGGGGCACGCAGGAAGCCGAAGCCCTCGGGCAAGACCTCGAGGACACCCTCGCCGAAAATCAGCCCCTCGCGTTCGGTCTGACGCTGGAGAATCCTGAAGATCAGGTCCTGGCGGCGCATACCGCTGGGGTTCTCCACGCCGAGGCCCTTGGCAATCCCGCTCAGCTCGCTGATGGTCATCTCCTTCAGCTGAGTGAGATCGAGCCGGCCCTCGGAGGTGACCTCGGTGGCGTTCTTCTCGTACTCCTCGATCTCGTCGTCGAGGTCCAACGGAATCACCACCGGCTCTGCGGCTTCAGTCTTCTTCTTGCGTCCCATCTCATTCTCCCTGTTGATCTTCGTCGCGCCATTCGGCCACCAACTCGTCAATGCCCTGGAGCAGCTCTCGCCGCCCCTCGCCGGTCTGCACACTCACCGCCAGCGGCGGTCGCGGCAGGCCGAGCCCGGTCTGGACCTCGCGCTGCATCTTGGCGCGGTGGGCCCGACCCACCTTGTCGGCCTTGGTCAGCACCACCAGCCTCGACATCTCGCCTCCCACCAGCAGCTCCTGGAGGTCGCGGTCGAGGGCGGTCGGTCCGTGTCGAATATCGATCAGCGTCACCACGCCCGCCAACCTCCGCTCCTCCACCAGGTAGAGGCCGACCTCCCGGCCCCACTCCTCGCGCAGCTGCTTGCCCACCTTGGCGTAGCCGTACCCCGGCAGATCCACCAGGTAGAAGGAGCCGTTGACCAGGTAGAAGTTGAGCGTCCGGGTCTTTCCCGGAGCCTTGGCAACCCGGGCCAGCTTGCGCCGCAAGACCCAGTTGAGCAGGCTCGACTTGCCCACGTTCGACCGTCCGGCAACGGCGACGTGGGGAAACCACTCGGCCGGCCGTTGGGACGCCTTGAGGGCAGCGCCGCGGAAGGTAACGTCACGTATGTCCACATCAATGGTTCAGTGGGCGACCGGCGGTGAGTCGAAGTTCCCCTCCGACTCTCCCGGCGCCTGGGTGACTCCAGCTTTCAGAGAGCGAACCAAGGCGCTCTGAAGCACCTGGTCCATGTGTTCCACCAGGTGGAAGGTCATTTCGGACCGCAGGTCGTCCGGGATCTCCTCCAGGTCCTTTTCGTTCTCCTCGGGCAGGATGATCTCGCGGATGCCGACCCGGTAGGCGGCCAGGATCTTCTCCTTGACCCCCCCCACCGGCAGCACGTTGCCGCGCAGGGTGATCTCACCGGTCATGGCCAAATCCACTCGCACCGGCGTCCCGGTGAACGCCGACACCAGGGCAGCCGCCATGGTGATACCGGCCGAAGGACCATCCTTGGGGATCGCGCCTTCGGGGACGTGGACGTGGACGTCGGTCTTTTCGAAGACATCCACGTCAATGCCCAAGTCCTCGGCCCGCGAGCGAACGAAGGTCAACGCCGCCCGGGCCGACTCCTGCATCACATCCCCGAGCTGACCGGTGATGGTCACCGTGCCCTTGCCGCGCATCAGGGTGGCCTCGGTGGTCAGGATCTCACCGCCCACCTGGGTCCACGCCAGACCGGAGGCCGCACCCACCTCGGGCTCCTTCTCCCGACGTTGCTCGCGGTAGCGGGGCTGGCCGAGCAGCTCGCGGACGGTCTCCTCGTTGACCGTGATGGTGGACTTGCGAGGCGTCTTGTCCTTGAGCACACGGCGGGCGATCTTGCGGCAGATGGACGCGATCTCGCGTTCCAGATTTCTGACCCCCGCCTCGCGGGTATAGCGCTCGATCAGGAAGCGCAGGCTTTCCTCGCCGAGGTCGATGTCGAACTTGCCCGTGAGTCCGTGGCGATCCATCTGTCGCGGCGCCAGGAATTGGCGGGCGATCTCCAGCTTCTCCAGGTGGGTGTAGCCGGAGAGAGGGATCTTCTCCATCCGGTCGATCAGCGCCGGCGGGATGGTGTGAATGACATTTGCGGTGCAGATGAAGAACACCTTGGACAGGTCGTACTCCACGTCCAAATAGTGGTCGTGGAAGGTGTTGTTCTGCTCCGGGTCGAGCACCTCGAGCAGGGCGCCGGCCGGGTCGCCCCGGAAGTCGGCGGCCATCTTGTCCACCTCGTCGAGCAGAATCACCGGGTTGACGGTGCCCGCCTTGCGCATCATCTGGATGATCTGGCCGGGGAATGCGCCGATGTAGGTCCGGCGGTGACCGCGAATCTCGGCCTCGTCCCGCACCCCGCCCAAGGACAGCCGAACGAACTTGCGGCCGGTGGCGCGGGCAATGGAGCGGGCCAGCGAGGTCTTGCCCACCCCGGGCGGTCCCACGAAGCAGAGGATGGTGCCGGTGGTCTTGCGAACCAGCTGGCGCACGGCGAGAAACTCAAGGATCCGATCCTTGACCTTCTCCAGACCGTAGTGGTCCTCGTTGAGTACCTTCTCGGCCCGGCGGATGTCGCGAATTTCCCGCGAGTTCTTGACCCAGGGCACGGCCAGCAGCCAGTCCACGTAGTTGCGGGACACCCCGGCTTCGGCGGAGACCGGAGGCATGCCCTCCAGGCGCCTGATCTCGATCAGCGCCTTCTCCTGAGCCTCCTCGCTCATCCCCGACGCCTCCACATCATCCTTGAGCTGCTGCAGCTCCTCCTGGGAGTCGTTGCGGCCGAGCTCCTCGTTGATCGCCTTGATCTTCTCGGAGAGGTAGTACTCGCGCTGGGCCTTCTCCATCTGCTTCTTGACCCGGGAGGAGATCCTGCGGTCGATGTTGAGCTTTTCGATCTCCACATCCAGCAGATCGTTGAGCCGCTCCAGCCGGGCCAGCGGGTTGACCAACTCGAGCAATCGCTGTTTCTCCGGGGTCGGTTGGTTGAGATGGGCCGCCATGATGTCGGCGAACTGGTCCGGGTCATCAGTCTGCAGCGACGCCAGCACCCCCTCCACCGCCAGGTGGTGGGACAGCTTGGCGTACTCCTTGAAGAGCTCCGCAAGCTCGCCCATGTACTGGGCCACGGCGGCTCCCGAGGGCACGTCGCTGGTGACCACCTCCACCTTGGCCATCAGGCACACCGGGTCTGGCGACACCTCCTGGATTCGCGCCCGTTGGAGGCCCTCCACCATCACCTTGATGTTGCCCGAGGCCAGCTGAAGGTGCTGCACCACCCTGGCGGTCACGCCCAGGGTGAAGAGCTGATCGGGGTCTGGTTCGTCCACCTTCGGGTCGCGCTGGGTGGCGAGGAAGATCCTCTTGTCGGATCGGCCGAGGGCTCGCTCCAATGCCACCACCGAAGGCTGCCGGCCCACCACGAAGGGGGCCATCATGTGGGGAAACACCACCATGTCCCGCAAAGGGACAACGGGAAGCATGACGGTCTCTTGGTCTTTTTTCATGGGCTCCACTCGGATGGGGTATTCATGATGTGTCGGGATTTCAATTCGGCCCGTGGGTGGCCACCGCGGATCGGCGGCCGGTGGCTCAGTCTAACTTACTTTTCTGACGGCTGTCAGCGGCGGAACACGGCGTTCCACCACATCCCGCGAGATCACCAGCTCCTTGACGTCAGGCACCGACGGCACCTGGTACATCACGTCGAGCATCAGCTCTTCGAGGATGATCCTCAGCCCACGGGCGCCCACCTTCCGCTCGAGGGCCTGATCGACCACCGCCGACAGGGCGTCAGCGGTGAAGCTCAACTCCACCCCCTCGAATCCGAGAATGGTCTGGTACTGGCGCACCAGGCAGTTCTTGGGCTCGGTGAGGATACGGACCAGCGCGTCGTGGTCGAGTTCGTGGAGCGTCCCCACCACCGGGATCCTGCCCACGAACTCGGGGATCATGCCGTACCTGATCAGATCTTCCGGGTGGACCTGCTCCAGCAGCTCGGCGGTACCCGGATCGTTGCCGCCGAGGTCGACCCCAAATCCCATCCGCTTCTGATTGAGGCGGTTGGCGATCACGTCCTCGAGGCCGACGAAGGCGCCGCCGCAGATGAACAGGATGTTGGTGGTGTCGATCTGGAGGAATTCCTGGTGGGGGTGCTTGCGGCCGCCCTGGGGGGGCACGTTGGCGACGGTTCCCTCCAGGATCTTGAGCAGCGCCTGCTGGACGCCCTCGCCGGACACGTCGCGGGTGATCGACGGGTTCTCGGCCTTGCGGGCCACCTTGTCGATCTCGTCGATATACACGATGCCCCGCTCCGCCGCCTCGCGGTCGCCCTGGGCGGACTGGTAGAGCCGCAGCAGGATATTCTCCACGTCCTCGCCCACGTAGCCAGCCTCGGTGAGGGTGGTGGCGTCAACGATGGTGAAGGGGACCTGGAGCTGGCGGGCCAGGGTCTGTGCCAGCAGGGTCTTACCGGTCCCGGTGGGGCCGACCAGCAAGATATTGGACTTGGCGAGCTCCACATCGGCACTGTTGCGGTCCGACTGGTACTCGATGCGTCGGTAGTGGTTGTAGACCGCCACCGACAGCTTCTTCTTGGCGGACTCCTGGCCGATCACATACTCGTCGAGGTGGGCCTTGATTTCGTGGGGTTTGGGCAGCACCTGCTGCTTGGTCTTGGCCTCGTGGACCCGGTCCTCGGCGATGATGTCGAGGCAGACCTCGACGCACTCGTTACAGATGTAGACGGTGGGCCCGGCGATCAGTTTCCTGACCTCGTGCTGGCTCTTGCCGCAAAAGCTGCAGCGGAGCACGTCACCTTCACGCTGGGACATCTAGCCTCCAACTTTCATTGTATACCACGAAGGATCGAAAATGGGGGTGGGGAAGCTCACTTTACTCCCTGGAAACAATAATCTTGTCCACCAAACCGTAGTCCTTGGCCTGCTCGGCCTCGAGGATGAAGTCGCGCTCGGTGTCGATGTTGATCTTCTTTATCGGCTGGCCGGTGTGCTCGGCCAGGATCTCGTTGAGCCGCTCGCGCAGCCTCATGATGTCCCTTGCGTGGATGTCGATGTCGGTGGCCTGACCCTGCAAACCGTGCATCAGCGGCTGGTGGAGCAGGACCCGGCTGTTGGGCAGGGCGAAGCGCTTTTCCTTGGTTCCGCCGGCCAGCAACACCGCTCCCATGGAAGCTGCCTGGCCGAGGGCGATGGTGGACACGTCGGGTTTGACGTATTGCATGGTGTCGTAAATCGCCAGCCCGGCCGTGATCGAACCCCCGGGGGTGTTGATGTAGAGGAAGATGTCCTTCTCGGGGTTTTCGGCCTCCAGGAAGAGCATCTGGGCAATCACCACCGAGGCCACGTAGTCGTCAATGGGCAGGCCCAGGAAGACCACGTTGTCCTTCAGGAGACGGGAGAAGATGTCGTAGGAGCGCTCGCCGCGGCTCGTCTGCTCCACTACGAAGGGAATGGGAAAGCTCATCAGTCCACCTCCCCGCCGGCTCGGCGGATCATCTCATTGATGGTAGCCGACATCCTGGCCGAGCTGCGAATGCTGCTCAGCTTGTCCTCACTGGCCAGATTGGCCTTGTGCTCGGCGGGAGGGATCCCCTTCTGGCTGGCCTCGGAGGCCACATAGGCATCCACCTCGGACTCGGGCACCGGAATCTCCCAGGCTTCGGCCAGCTGCTCGAGCACCAGCATGTCGAGCACCCGACGGCGGGATCCGGGCTCCATCTTGGCGCCCAACTCCTGCCAGTCCACCTCACCGGCCTCGGGGTCGACCCCCTGCATGGCCAACGAGTAGGCGAAGCGATTGAGGTCCTCGCGCACTGCCCCCGAGACGAGGGTCGGCGGCAATTGGTTGACGTCGATCCCCTCCTCGAGGTGGTCGAGCACGAAACGCCGCCACTGCTCGCGGCGCTCCACCTTCTTGTTGCGCTCGAGCACCTCGGCGATCCGCTCCTTGAGCTCCTCCAACGAATCCAGGCCGATGGTCTTGGCCAGGTCGTCGGAGATCTCGGGCAGCACCTTCTTCTTCAACCCCTTGACGTCGATGGTGTAGCGGACCGTCTTGCCGGCCCGCTCGGCCTTTTCGTCATCGTCAGGAAAGCGCTTCTCGGCCACCTTCTCGTCGCCCACCTTGGCCCCCTGAAGGGCCTCGTTGATCGGCTCGGGCACCGAATCGTGGCCGATGACGAACCGAGCCCCCTGCTCGTCGTAGGGGTCCTCGTCCGAGTCCTCCATCAGGCCCTTGAGATCGGCCTCCACCAGCATGCCGTCGGCCGCTTGCTCGTCGTCGGCGGGCTCCCAGGTGGCGTGCTCTTCGGCCACCTTGTCGAGCTCGCCGGAGATCTCGGCTTCCGATACCTCCAGGGACACCTCGGGCAGCTCCAGGCCCTCGATTTCGGGCAGCTCGTAGCGCGGCCGCACCTCGATCTCGGCGGTCATTCTGAAGCCCCCATCATCACCGAATCCCGCATCCTTGAGCTGGGGGTGGGTGACGGGCTCCAGGTCCTGCTCGCCCTCGAAGACCTCGCGCATCAGCACCCCGGTGAGGTGCTCCATGAGCTCTCCCTGGATGTCGTCGGCGAAGCGGGCTCGCACCGCCGACTCCGGGGCCTTGCCCGGCCGGAAGCCAGGGATCTTGGCCTGAGACCGAAACTTGCGCACGATCGAGGTCCGTTCGCTGGTCACCGCTTCGGCATCGAGCTCGGCGGTCACCTCGACGGTGTTATTGGCCATCTGGGACAGTGTGTACGACATGAAATGAACTCCGGTTGGTGCGAAAGGGGGGACTCGAACCCCCATGAGGTTTCCCCCACGAGATCCTAAGTCTCGCGCGTCTGCCAGTTCCGCCACTTTCGCATGAAAGATGGGTTGGTGAGCCGTGGAGGAATCGAACCTCCAACCTAGGGATTAAGAGTCCCTTGCTCTGCCAATTGAGCTAACGGCCCACACCAGCGGGCATTCTAGCCCAAAGCCAATGGAGAGGCAAGATTGGGTGCAGTTGGCAGTTGGGGGGTGGTGGGGGGGCTAGAAGCTCAGGCCAACGCCGAACCGTACCGAGCGGGGTGACTGGTAGTGAGTCGGCTCTCCGTAGTAGGGATCGAGGACGTAATCAGGAGGCTGACTGGTCACTTGCTCGGCAGCCTCGTTGACCTCGGTGACAGCGCTCCAGTTGAAGAGGTTGAAGACATCCAGGCGAACGAACCAGTCGACGCCCCAGCGGAAGTCGTATTTGAGCATCACGTCGAGCCAGCCGACGTCGTCGGTGGTGCCGAAGGTCCCTCGTGGTGCAGGTTCTCCAAGTGTGTAAAACGTTGGGTACGGAGGGCCCTGAGCATAGCGGTCGGTAGGGTGCACTCCGAAGGAGTTGGTGGGCCGGCCGGTGCGCCAGCCGGCGTTGGCGCCGATCTGGAGGCCGAAGTTCCAGGTGTAGGCTCCAAAGAGCTTCAGGTTGTGGCGGCGATCTTGCGCCAGATTGCCGGAGGAGTGCTCCATGACGGCCCGGTAGTCGAATGTTGCGGTAATGCCGGCGTCCTCCTGGTTTTGGTCCGAAAGCACCATGCCCTCGTAGTTGCCGTAGAGGTGGGACCAGGTGTACGAGCCCTCGAGCATCCAGTTCATCGAGAACCGTCGTTTAAACGTCAGCTCGACGGCATAGTAGGTGCGGTCGGCCTCCGGCAGACCGAGCTCCTCGGCGGTGATCGTCATCGGGGTGAGCTCACCGTGGCCCTCGAGGTCCACCCACCCCACGAAGTCGCTGCCCGGATTGCCCAGTCTGAAGCCGTTAAAACAGGACCGATCGTCGGGGTTGTAGCACTCGACGCCATTTACCTCCCACAGCGCTTGATCGATGGCAAAGTCCTCGATGATCTCGTTGAACTGACGGGCCACGAAGCGCGCGCCCAGCGACCAGTCGGCGCCCACCATCTGCTCGTATCCAACGATGAGCTCCCACTGCGACATGGGGTCGAAGTTGGTGGAAATGACCCCGCGGGGATCGCCCACCGTCCCATCTCCGTAAAGGTTGTAGAGAAAAAGAGCTCCCACCGATCCCTGATTGCCGCACTCGTCCAGCTCGAATCGGCCGCAGTCGGTGTAGCCAGTGGGTGAGCCGTCCAGGTCGTACTCACCGGTCCACTGGAAAAAGGCTTCATCATTGTACTCTCCGGCCGCAAAAACCACGTTCGCGTTCGACGGAATCGGCAGGAAGTACAGCCCATAGCTGCCATAGAGCTTGGAGCGTCCCTGGCCGGATGGATCCCATACCACACCAAGCCGAGGCGCCCATTGATCGGTGATCTCGATGAAGGTCTCGCCGCGGGCGTTCTTGTTCTCGAACTCCTCGTAGCGCAGGCCGACGTTGAGGGTGATGTTCGGTCCAATAGACCAGCTGTCCTGGAGGTATGCCGCACGCGAATTGACATCCCACGCGCCGTCATTTGCAGCACGCGATATTCTTGCCACGTAGGGATAATCATCTGTTGGCGCCGGCGAGTCGAAGTACCGGTAATAGGTGTTACCCGAGTAGGCGATGTTTTCGCTGGAGACGTTCGCCTCGGCGTCCAGTCCTGCGCGCAGGCTGTGATCTCCGAGGTACCAGTCGGCATCCACTCGCCCGGCCCGTCGCTCGTCCAGATGCCAACCTTGAAAAAAGTTCACCCAGCACCCGATGTCGGAGGTCTGACCGCCGCGCGAGTCCCTGGCAACGGGGCAGTTGTCGCCCTCAGACCGTTCGGTGCGGTCGAAGTCGTTCTTGCCGTACTGGCCCGCAATCAGGAAGTTCTCGGCCAGGATGCCAGTGTACTTGGCGATGACGCTCTCGCCGCCGCGCTGCTCGACGCCGGTGAGCCCCGGCGTCAGCGTTCCCGTGCCTTTGTCGTACTCATAGTCCACCACGTCGGTGTCCACATCGTCGCTGATGTAGGTCGCTTCGAGCCGGTGATTACTGGTGATATTCCAGTCCACCTTGCCGCCGTAGTAAGGCTGCGCCAACTCAAACGTCTTTCCTGTGGTTGTCAACAGGCCAAGACGATTGCGATCCCAGTAGCGCACAAAGGCGAAGAAGAACAGGTGGTCCTTAACGACGGGCCCCCCGATGGAGGCGTTGTACTCAACCTCCTCGGTTAATTCGTTTTGGTTGTACGCCCTGTATGTGTCCGGCTCCTGCTCCTGCAGGCTCTCTGGTAGAAAGTAGACGGACGCCTGGCCGCGGAAGCTGTTCGTGCCCGACTTGGTCACCATGTTGACCACCCCACCGGTGGAGCGTCCGTACTCGGCCTCGTAGCCGCCGGTCTTCACCTGCAGCTCCTGGACAAACTCCATGGGCACGAACGTGGAGCCGAGGCCATTGAAGAAGTTGGTGATGTTGAGGCCGTTGAGCTGGTAGGTGTTCTCGGCCACCGAGGCACCGCCCATGGAGGCTAGATTCTGGCCAGGTGTGTTGCCGTCAAACGCTCTGTCGCCCTGCATGGTGCCGGGTGCCAGCAGCACCACCTGGCTGAGCTCGCGCCCGAGTGGGACCGAGCTGTTGAGCTGATCCGTGTTCACCGTCATGCCGCTGACGTTGGAGACCACGTCCACCTGGGGCGGCACCCCGGTTACCTCGATGATCTCGGTGACGGCCCCGAGCCGCATCTGGAGATTGCTTGTGGTGGTGCGGCCGAGGGCCGCCGTGACGGTCCGGTTCATGGTCTGAAAACCGTCCATACTTGCGATGAGTACGTACTGGCCCGGCGGCAGGACGGCGAGCTTGTAGCGGCCATCTGAGGCACTGATGGCCGTGCGTGTGACACCCCGATCGGCATCCTCGACCTGGACGGACACTCCTGGTAACACCATACCGTCCTGCGAGGTGATGGTCCCGATGATGTCGCCGGTGGTTTCCTGGGCCATGGCGACCCCGGAGCACACAACGATCAAGACTGCAATGGTAGCGACCACGTACCTCATGGCGTCCTCCAGTCCCTGAGCACAGACACCGAGTCGATCGGTTGAGAATTCGTTATCTCTCAATGTTGTGCTTTTCATTGCTTTTCGCAACATCTATTCAAAATCTGAGATGGAGTATAAACTACTGATTCGACGGATTGTAGGCTGAAACTTGTGTGCTTCGTCCATGTCATCCGCCCTTCAGTCAGTACAGACGGATTGGCGCCGAAAGGTCACGGTGGAGATGTGCAGCCAGGATGGCCGCACCACAAATCCGCCGAGATCCTTCGTAAATCGAATCGGCAGTGCCAGTTTGTGGTGCGGGCTTCCAGCCTGCACGCCACGACGTGTGGGAGGTATGAAGGTGTGGGAGATGTGGGAGGCCCGGTCGGGGTCGTTTTTCGCATTTCGCATTTCGCATTTCGAATTCAGGCCGCCGTCATCCTCGTTGCGCTTGTCGAAGAGATCCCTCCTCAGCCGCTTCACGGCCTCGTTCGGGATGACATTCCGGCTGGGCTGCCAAGGCCAGCCCGCCGTCGTGTCACCAGGTCGGGTATTGAGCCCATCCGCGGTAGGCGGCGAAGTCCGCCTCGAGTCGGTAACCGGTGACCTCATCCTCGTCGGGCACGGCCCGGAGGTTGGTGAGCGCCTGCAGCTTCGCCATCAGCGCTCCGTGGGGCAACGTGTGGAGCGGCGGCTTTTCAAGGTCGGGCATGGGCCACAGGCGAATCGTTCCATCCTCGGCGGTGGAAAGGATCCATTGTAGGTCACGGGAGTCGCGTATCGGAATGACGTCCGCCACGATGCCCTCGTGACCGATCAGGAGGTGGGGCTTGCCGTCTTCTCTGCTCGCGACACTGATGCTGCCGTCCTCCGAAGGAATGATCTTGAAGGTCTTACCTGCGATTGCGCCAAGGCCGGACTCGCGCTGAGCGACCTGGGTAACGGAGCCGTCCTCGAGATCGAGGACGGAAATCCTTCCGTCGGCCAGGTAGAGGCTCGCGGTGCGGTTCGTCTCGTTGTAAAAGAAAGCCTGCACGTCTCCGTCAAGCTCGACCAGCGCAGCGGTGGAATCGGTGGTCAGATCCCAACGGCTTATGGACTTGCCTGTGCTCACCAGCAGTCGGTCGGAGGTCTCGAAGTCGGCCCACACAGTGTCCGAATCCCCTTCGCCGCGAGGTTCCAGCTCCCATCGTTCGCCGGTCTCGAGATCTACCACCACGACCGTGGAACCTGACGAGGACGCAACCCGGTGTCCATTCGGGCCCAGACTCGGATGTCCGCCGGGCAGGCCCTCGATCAGCGTCGGCTCGGCACCGTCGAGAGGAACCATGAACACGCCGCCCGGAGTTCCGGCGATCAGGAATCGGTCGTGGGGATCCACGGCGAGGCCCCAGGCGCTTCGGGCCGACGGTGGCGTCCGGAGCAGCACCTTCATCTCATCGCCAGAGCGTCCGTCGAAAGGCCACGACCGGACCACGCCGTCCCGGGTCTGAGTGAAGAGGTGGGAACGGTCGGAGGTGAAATCGATCGCCCGCGGCCAGAGTCCCTCGGGACCACGAAGGATGCGGCAATACGGGTTGGCGATCGGCCACAGCGCCAGCCCGAAACCCGAGCCGGAGGTGGCCAGCCAGCTGGAGTCGGGGCTGAAGGCGGGCGCTGACGCCGCGAAAACACCGTACTCCAATTCCAGCGGCTCGGCGCCCACCGGTCCGGCGAGGTCCCACAGCAGGACATCCGCCGAGTCGGTGTCCAGGGCCTGGGCGAGAAGCGATCCGTCCGGACTGAAGGCCATGTCGCCTCGAGCCGGTGATTGGAGGATGCGCTCCGGTTGTTGGCCGTCGCCGGCGAGCGACCACAGCATGGTCGGCCCGTCGGCGTCGGCCAGAGCGATCCGGTCAGTCACCGAGTCGAAGGCCGGTGTGTGGGGATACATGAACAGCTGGTCATGCCTGGCGATGACCCGCGGCGGCTCCTGGCCGTAGCTTTCGATCCGGTGCAAATGCACTTCGCGAAGGTGTCCGACAGTGACCAGACCGCGCGGCGGGTCGAGCGCGGGCAAGGGCAGGGCTGTTCCGATCACCGATCCAAGGAGCTGGGGCTCGTCGCTTCCCTGCGTCCAACGGTGGAGGAACCACTGCCCGAACCGCCGGTTCCATTCCACATCCGGACCCGGCTGCGGCCGGAATCCCAACGTCAGGATCGATTTTCCATCGGGCTCAATGGACCCGAAGGCTCCAACCACGCCAGGCACCTTGAGCACTCTCGTCGGCTGCCAGCTCTCGGTCTCCCACCCGCGGATCTCCCGGTTACGCCGATCGCTCGCAATCAGAAGGCGGGAGTCCGATGAAAAATCGAGCCAGCCGGCGCCGCCTCGGTCTCTGTCTTCGAAACCGGGAAGCGCGATGGGCGCATTTCCCTCCTGCGGGAACACGCGCAATCGCCCACCGCTGCCGCCAGCAGCGAGGTAGCGTCCATCCGGCGAGAACGCCAACGAATAGGGGGGGTTTTCGATCGGAACCACAGTGGCCGGCGGGCCGGACCACAGGCTCCGCAGCGCCAGCAGCCGCCCGGCCAGGGTGTCGGCGCGCTCCAGGCTGGCGATCGCGTAGGCAAGGGTTCGAGTCCTCTCCTTGGCCATCGCCTGGTGGCCCAGGGCCACGAGCTTGGATGCCTCGGCGCGGCGGGTCTCCAGCTCGCTGCGGCGCCAGAGGCCGGTCACCACCGCGAGCACCGCCAGCAGAACCGAGATCCCGGCCACCGTCGCTGTCCGCCGCTGCCGCCTTCGGCGAGTGGCGTAGCGCGTCATGGCTATGGCAAATGCCTCCTCGAGCTCGGATAGCCGGCCCGTGTAGCGCTCCCGCCAGAGCTGGTACTCCCGCAGGGCAGTGCCGGTCCACAGCCGGTCATCTGGGCGGTCGTACTCCTGCCAGGCGCGAGCCGCCTGGCGCAGCTCGTCGCGCATCCTGGCGCCTTCCACGTCCTGGGCCATCCAGCGAACCAGGCGTGGCCAGGCGGAGAGCAAGGACTCGTGGACGATTTCGATGCGCTGCTGGGCGCCCTGGCCCTCATCGACACCCTCGACGGTGTAGGAGGTCAGGAGGCGGGCGTCGATGAGCTGCTTGAGAACCTTTTCGGCTTCCGATTGCGGGGGGGTAAACCCCCCGCCTACATTCTGTGAAGATGCTCCGTGGGCCGGGGGTTTATCCCCCGGCAATTTCGAGCCCCCACCATCCCCGTAGCCCGGGGGTTGACCCCCCGGGGAGCGCGGCCCGGATTCGTTACCGAAGACCGACAACAGCTCGTCGCAGTCGCGCACCGCCCGGGTGCCCTGGGCCGTGACCAGGTTTCGCAAGAGCTCCCGGACGATGGGCACACGCTCGGCACCGATCCGCTCCAGGGTGAGCTCGGCGTGCTGAGCCAGCGCGCCGGCGACGCCGCCGATCTCCTCTGACGCCTCGCGGGTCAGCATTCCGTTTTCCCGGTCCCGCCGCTCCCACAGCTGCTCGGCCGCAAAGGCCACCAGCGGCAGCGCCGCCCGCTCGCCCTGGACCTCGGCCAGCATTTCGTCCACCAGCTCCTCGTCCTCGAATCGGTAGCCGCACTTGAGGGCCGGCTGGACGATGGCGCGGCGCAGGGCGGCGCCGGTGGGCGGGCCGAGCATGGTGAGCTCGGTGAGCACCGGCCGCAGGGACTCGTGGGCGTGGCAGTTGATCAGGAAGTCGTCCCGCAGGCTGAGGAGCACCCGGACGTCCGCCTCGAGGGCCAGTCGGCCGAGCAGGTCGGCCACCGCGGCCTGCACCTCCGGCGGGTTGAGGGTAAAGAGCTCCTCGAACTGGTCGACGACGACGAGGGCGTGCCGGCTTCGCTTTCGCCATCGGGTCACGGCCGACACCACGGCGTCGGGATCCTCGACCCGGACCAGATCGCGCATGGCCTCGCTGTCGCCCGATAGCGCGGGAACCAACGCCTCGCGAAGAGCGGTGATCGGTGCGCTGCCGGGGGTGCAGATGATGTGCGTCCAGGACGTCGGCTCACTGGCGAACACGCCGGCCCTCAGGAATGAGGTCTTGCCGGCACCTGACGGCCCAACCAGCGCCAACATGTGCAGCCGCCTGATCCTTTTCCACAGGGCTTCCACCTCGAGCTCGCGGCCGAAGAAGTACTCCCGGTCCTGCTCGGTGAAGGCCGCCAGGCCCGGGTACGGCCTCAGGTCCTCAGCACCCTCCACGCGTAGGGTGAGCTCCTCCAGGGCCCTGCCCAAGGCCGACGCGGTGGCGAATCGGTGCTCCGGGAGCCGGGCGATGGCCTTCTCGAGCACCGGCCGCCACGGCGAGTCCGGCAGCTGAGGCGGATGTTGGCGCGCGGCGTGCCACAGCGCCT
This sequence comes from uncultured Holophagae bacterium, assembly GCA_963801995.1. Lineage (GTDB taxonomy): Bacteria > Acidobacteriota > Thermoanaerobaculia > Thermoanaerobaculales > Sulfomarinibacteraceae > FEB-10. The sequence goes on from CAWDGW010000005.1 coordinate 282,599, forward strand.
CCCGGGCCGCGCGAAGGTCGTTCCCCTGCAGGGCGAGCATCTCGGCCAGCACGACGCCGGCCGAGAAGATGTCTGCGCGAGCGTCCACCACCGTGCCGGCCGCTTGCTCCGGCGCCATGTAGGCGGGCGTGCCCGACACCGTGCCGGTCGCACCCTCTGCCAGGCCCTTGGCAATGCCGAAGTCCATCACCACCACCCGATTCGAGGGGGTGATCATGACGTTCTCGGGCTTGAGGTCCCGATGGACCAGCCCGGCGGCGTGGATCGCTTCGAGCCCGGCCAGCAGCTGGGAGGTGATCTCTCGCGCCTCCTGGAGCTCGAGCGGACCGCGGGTGCGGAGGATCTCCAGCAGGGTCGTGCCATCCACGTACTCCATGGAGACGAGCTCCCGGCCCTCCAGTTCCTCCAGGTCGAAGATCCTGCAGACGTTGGGCGAGGTCACCTCCCGGGCCGCCCGCACCTCCTGTCTCAGTGCGTCCAGCACACGGGCGTTATCCGAGAGATCCGATCGCACCGCCTTGAGGGCAACATCCACCCGCAGCTTGAGGTCGAAGGCGCGCCACACCTCACCCATGCCGCCGCGGCCCAGCATCTTGCGGACCCCGTAGCGATTGCCGAGGACCAGACCCGGTGACAGGGGGTTGGCGGTGCGCGCCGGCAGGAGATCGGTCTCCAGCTCGGGATTTGCCTCCGCTTCACCCGACGATTCCACCAACGCCAATCTCAGCAGGCACCCCGGACACAGCTCCTCGCTCCAGGATTCGTCATCCAACGGAGCGCCGCAGTCCGGACAGCTCGGTGTGTCACTCATGCCAACCGCCCTCTTTGCCGGTGAACTCGGCAACCTTTAGGACAAACAGACGATTTAACCACCAAAGGTCACCGGAGCCATCATCGCCAGGGTTGAATCACGGCCAGCAGGTGGCGAATCTCGTCGTCGACATCGGCCGGATCCGCCACGGTCTCGGCGATCTCGGTCCGCAGCATGCCGCCGAAGCTCTTGCGCAGCCGGTAGACCGCGGTCTTGACGGCACCCTCGGTCATTCCCAGCTCCGAGGCCACCTCGCGGTAGGGAGTCCGCGACTCGTCACCCGTCAAATAGGGCCTGAGGCGCTCGAAGCTGTCCTCGTCGCCGGAGGAGAGCGCGGCCTGGCGCAGCCGCTCCAGGCTTCTCTCGAGCACGGTCAGTGCCCACTGTCGCTCGAAGACCTGCTCCGGAGTCAGCTGGTTAGTGGCGCCGTCGCCCAGATGAAACTCGGCGGTCTTGGTATCGAGCGTCACGGTGCGTGAGCTGCCGCCGCGCTTCAGCGCCCGTTCGCGGTCTCGCGCGTGGGACAGGAAGTGCTTGAGCGAAGCCAGCAGGAAGGAGCGAAAACGTCCAGCAGAGGGATCGACAACCTGCAGGAAGTCCTTTGCCAGCAGCTCGGTGAAGTAGGCCTGGGTCAGATCCTGGGCGGACTCGGTGTCGTGCCCCTGGCGCCGGACGAAGGCGTAGAGCGGCTGCCAGTAGGTTTGGCAGAGCTCCTCCAGCGCCCGGCGGGCTTCGGTGTCCTCGCCGCCCTTGGCGCGCTGGACCCGGCTCCACTGCGTGGTGGTGAACTCATCGCCCACGGCCTAGCTCACGGTCCGATCGGAGTGGTGGTCGGCACGACGTTCCGGTTTCCTCGTGGACCAGTCTATATCGGAGTTTCGAATTCTGCCGGGCGGACGGTCAGCGATGAACCAGGTGCTTGATCTCCGAGGTCCCGAGCTCCGACTCGGCCGAGATCACCACCGCCGAGGTGCCGCCGTTGTAAACCGGCAGCTTCACGTCGGTGGAGAAGCGGCCATCGGCAGCCGTGCCGCCCTTGGCCAACACCTTCCGGTTGGGCTCGGCGGTGGACTTGAAGATGACGGTCACCTCCACCGACGACTGGGGCGTTTTGGTCTGGGAGTCGATGGCCATGATCCCCACCTTGACCGTCGCCCCGTAGGAGAAGTCGTGCTCGTGTGTGGACTTGAGGACCAGGTGGGCTCGACCCCGTTGGGCCTGGAGGTAATCAACGATCACCTGGTCGAGGCTCATATCGGTGGCCGGCGCCGGCGGTCGTTGGGGCTTGACGAGGGTGGTGTCGTCGTCCGCAGCGACCTCGTCGTCGTGCGCCATCAGGCTGTCGAGAGACCCCGCTCCGATGGCCGTGACGATCTCCCGGTGTTGGCGCTCCATGATCGCGGCTACGGTGTCGGCTGCCACGTCCTGCTGCACCAGGTCGTGGTAGGAGGTCCTCCGTGAGTAGAGAATCTCCCCCGAAGCGTAGACCAGGGATTCAACGAAAGGGTTCGAGCGCCCCTTGTCCTCGGTCTGCACGTGATACACGGTTCCGCCGTGCTCGATGTCCGTGTTGTACCCGGTCAGCACCAACTTCGGTGTCCCCTCCCGACGATTGACAGGCTACAGCGACACCTGTGCGCGGTCAATCCGCCGCCCCCTCCCACCCATTGCGAATTGCGAATTACGAATTGCGAATAGTCGGCGTCCGAGATCGCCGGAATTGTCCCCGGCTGGCAATTTGGTTCTCCGGCCAACCCGATAGAGGCACCACGGACTCGGGAGGCCGTAAATTCGTAATTCGCAATTCGTAATTCGCAATTCATAATCTCCGTACCAGAACCAGCCGCCGGCGACGACTGCCGGGTGGTACAGTGGCGGGCCGGAACTGCGGCAGTGCCGCGCCAGCCGACGAGGTGAACCATGCGCACAATCATCGAGCCCTTCCGCATCAAAATGACCGAACCGCTCAAAATCACCACTCGCGAGGAGCGGGAACGCGCCCTTCAAGCCGCCCACCACAACGTTTTCCTGCTCGACGCCGAGGACTGCTGCATCGACCTGCTCACCGACAGCGGCACCGGCGCCATGTCGGCCCAGCAATGGGCGGCCATGATGCTCGGTGACGAGAGCTACGCCGGCAGCCGTTCGTGGAAGAGGTTTTATGAGAGCGTCCACTGGATCACCGGCATGGAGCACATCCTGCCGACCCACCAGGGCCGTGCGGCCGAGGGGATCCTCTCCGAATGCCTGCTCCGGCCCGGCGACGTCATCCCCAACAACAGCCACTTCGACACCACCCGCGCCAACATCGAGTACCGCGGGGCGGTGGCGTTGAATCTGCCCTGCGCCGAGGCCTTCGACACCGAGCGGCCGGCTCCGTTCAAGGGCAACATGGACGTGGAGGCCTTGCGCCAGTGCATCGCCGAGCACGGCCGCGACAAAATCCCCTTCGCCATGATCACCGTCACCAACAACACCGGGGGTGGCCAACCCGTTTCCATGGCCAATCTGCGTGAGGTCAAGGCGGTCCTGGAACAGCACCGGATACCGCTGGTGATCGACGCCTGTCGATTCGCCGAGAATTCCTACTTCGTCCGCGAGCGCGAGGACGGTTACGCCCACAAGACCCTCGACGAAATCGCCCGGGAGATGTTCTCTCTGGCCGATGGCGCCACCATGAGCTGCAAGAAGGACGGCCTGGCCAACATCGGCGGCTTCCTCTCCTGCCGGAACCCGGAGTGGGCAGAAGTTTTCCGCAACCTGCTGATTTTGCGCGAGGGGTTCCCCACCTACGGCGGACTCGCGGGCCGCGACCTCGAAGCGATCGCAGTCGGCCTCAAGGAGGCGCTGGAACTCGATTACCAGGTCTACCGTCATGCCACGGTGGAATACATCGTGAGCCGGCTCACCGTCCTCGGCATCCCCATGGTGCTGCCGGCGGGCGGCCACGCGGTCTTCCTCGACGCCAAGAAGATGGTCCCCGAGATTCCGTGGTTGCACTTCCCCGGCATCGGGGTGTGCAACGCCCTCTACCTGGCGGGCGGCATCCGGGCGGTGGAGCTGGGCAGCGTCATGTTCGGTCGGATCGACGACGACGGCCAGGAACACCCGTCACCTCTGGAGCTCGTCCGGCTGGCCTTCCCGCGCAGGGTCTACACCCAGAGCCACTTTGACTACATGGTGGAGGTGATCGCCGAGGTATGGCGCGAACGTGACCGGATTCCAGGTTACCGCATCACCTGGCAGCCGACCCTCCTTCGGCACTTCACGTGCCACTTCGAGCCCATCGGGTAGCCTCCCGGTTAGGACGTAAGAGACTCGGACCTGGCTCGAAGACGGAAACGGAGACGGGCACGGGTCTTGGGCGGGGGGGGTGGAATATAGGATCTTCGATTTTTGGTTTTCGATTCAAAGCTACAATCGCCCGATGGACCCACTGTCGATCCTTTTTATATGCATTGGTAACACCTGCCGCTCGCCCATGGCAGAGGCCATGGCCCGTTTCATGGGGGGCGGCCGCATCGTCGCCTACTCGGCGGGCCTGAATCCCACCGGAATGGTGGCCGAGGGATCCCTGTGGACCCTGAGGGAGCTCGGCTATCCCAACAACGGGTTGAAATCCAAGGGGATCGACGAGGTCCCGCTCGGCCAGCTCGACGTGGCGGTATCCCTGATCGGTCCGTCCGGGTTGCGCTACCTGCCCCACGGTCTGGCCGCCCGGCTCGAGTCGTGGTCGATTCGAGACCCCTACGGCGACGACGAGGAGGTCTACCTGGCGGTGGGCAGGATTCTCGAGGCCCGGATTCGCGAACTCGTGGACGAGCTACTGGACGGGGAACTCCCCGCACCCTGAGGACTCCCACTGGTGGGAGGAAAGAAATCGGGGCGTCCCGCCGACCCTGTGGCAAACTGGAGGCGTGACCTTCGAGGAGATCTACGAACGATTCCGGCGCCCGGTGTGGCGGCTCGCCCGGCGGATGACCGGCAACGAGGAGGAAGCCCTTGACGCGACTCAGGAAATATTCCTGCGCGTGTGGCGCGGGTTGGCAGGCTTTCGCGGCGAAGCCAAGCTGTCGACCTGGGTGTTCCAGATCGCCTGGAACTACCTTCGGCTCCACCGCCGCCGCAGCGGCCGCCGCGACCGGGTTCTGGTGCCGGTGCCCGACGAGCAGCAGCTGGTCCTCCAACGAGCGCCTGATCCAGGTCCCGACCCAGAACGGATGGCCACCGCCGGTGATCTATTGGACCGAGTCGAAGGGGCGATCGATCGACTGCCGGAGCAGTTCCGAGTCATCCTGTGGCTTCGCGACGGCGAGGGCCGAAGCTACGACGAGATGGCCGCGGTGCTCGATATTCCTGTTGGCACCGTCCGCTCGCGCCTTTCGCGGGCGCGGCAGGCGTTGAGGAGAGAGGTGGAGGGATGATGGACGAGGCCACATCCGAGCTGCTCAGCCGACTACTCGACGGTGACCTCGAGGCCGCCGACCGGGCTCGGCTCGAGGCCCGCCTCGACAAGGAACCGAAGCTGCGAGCCGAGCTGGAAGCGATGAAGCGGCTGCAGGCGGCCACCCGCGCAGTGGCTCAGCGGATGGACCCGCCCGAAACTCTGGACGCCATGATGAAGCCGTTGCGCACCGGAGTCCCACACGCACCCCGCAGAGTGCGCCCCGCGGTGCGCTGGATCGGTATGGCCGCCGGTCTCGCGCTGGCGGTGACCGTGGCCATGGAGGTCGCTCGCAGGACTCCGGATCCCATGGAGACACCGCGGCCCGGGCGAGAGGCCACCACAGAGGCCCCGGAGAAGACTGAGATCTACCAGCTCAAGCCCCTGCCCACCTCGTCAGTGCCCCCCGAGGAAGAGCTGATTGGGGTCTCCGAGCGGCTGTTGGCGAGCCCGCCCGCCGACCCCGAACTGGACGAGCCCGAAGCGCTGTATGTTCAAGGCCCCCTCCCCATGGAGGACGAGGAGGCGAGCCCCGAGGTTCACCACGAGGCAAAGGCCAAGGGAGGACGCTTGGCTGAGCGTGAGTCGGTTGCCAGAGACCAACCGGGCAACACCGCAGCGACCGGTGAGGCGGCCGCGGCGACAGCCAGCCTCGACGCCCTGGCCTCGGCGAAAAAGCTGGACCGGCCCGCGGGTGCCACGCGCCTGGTGCTCAGGAGCAGGGACGGTGCTCCGGTGGGCACGGTTTTCGTCGAAGGTCCATGGCCCGACCATGACCCAACAGTGGAAGTCACGGTGGCAGCGGGCGTCATCGTCGCGGTTGACACTCCGGGCGGGGACAAGGATGGATTCGAGGCGGGAAAAGAACCTCGGACAGCGTTGCTTGGAGCAGCAGTTGGGGGAATCCCCGATGGACGCTATCTCGCGAGCAAGGCAGCAGGCCCTGGGCAGTAGGGGCTCTTCTGGTTCAGCCTAAAACGAACGGACGGCCTCTTCCTCGTCGTCGAAAACGTCGAAGACCGTGATCAGCTGGGTGACCTGGAGAATGTCGTTGATCTTCGGCGAGAGCCGAAGCAGTTTGAGGTGACCCCCGTTCTTGGTCACCGTGGTGTAGCAGGCCACCATCTCCCCGATGCCCGACGAGTCGATGGTGGACACCCCGGCAAGGTCGAGCAAGATGCTCTTCTTGCCGTCGGCCAGCGCACCCTCGATCACTTCCCGAAGCTTCACATCGCCGGCTCCGATGGTGATTTTTCCCGATAGTACGATGATCCGCACGTCGCCACGATCTCGGATCTCACTTTTCATTGGTCGCTCTCCTTCGTGGTTGGCTGTATCTGTTTGACCATCAACACGGAGGTGCCGCCGGAGGGAGCGCGGCTGAACTCCACTTGATTCATGAATTGCTGCATATAGAAGATACCCCGCCCGTTGGGTCGGAGCAAATACTCCGGATCGGTGGGGTCGGGAATGGTGGTCGGATCGAATCCCTCTCCCTCGTCCTCGATCCGAATCGACACCGTGCACCGGTCGACGCTGTACTCAACCTTGACCTTGCGGCCGGGGTCTGAGCGATTGCCATGCCGTACGGCATTGGCGAGCGCCTCGCGCAGGGCGGTGATGATCCAGTAGAGATCATCCCCGTCACAACCGGCCTCTCCGCACAGATCACGCAGCGCCCTCTCGGCCACCTCGATATTCTCGAATCGACTGGCCAGGACCAAGTGCGCGCGAAGGGGCTCAACGGCATTCACAGCCGGCGATTATACCAAGGGGTGGCGACGCCCAAGACGTCAGTCGTAATTGCGGGTTTCGTCCTCATTGACCTCATTGACCTCATCGACCTCATCGCCGGGCTGGACCATCCGCAGCACCCATTCGTGGAAGTTGGTTTCGGCGTTGGTGATGGGGAAACCGAGGATCTCGGGGAGCTCGTAGGAATGGAACTCACGAACCGCCGCGGACACCTTGTCGAAAAGCCTCTGCGGCGTTTTGATCAACAGCAGGTACTCACTGTCCTCGCACACCTTGCCCTTCCACCGATAAATCGAGCGGAGGCATGGCACGATATTGATGCAGGTGGCCAGCCTTTGGGCGATCAGCTCCTCGGAGATCTCCACGGCTTGCTGTTCCGTGCCAACGGACGTCATGATCAGGCAGATGTCGTCGAGCTCGGTCATGTTCGCACGCTAGCCGAACTCCCCAGGGGAGTCAAGACGCGCACGAGTCGGCTGGTTGAGGCGATCCCGGGAGGTTGCGTTTTCAATGTCGACCCCTGGGGTGAGGGCTCGTGATTGCGAATTGCAAATTGCGAATTGCGAATTGACCGAATTCCGAGTGGATTGGAGATGAGCGCTTACGATCACGAAAGGCCCGAATTCGTCATTCGAAATTCGCAATGGGCGGACGGGCGGGCGGGCGCAATTCCCGCCGTCGGGCGGCCCACCTCCGCGATGTTATTTGACGTATTGCCGCGGGTGCCAGCGTGAGGTTGCTACTCAGTAGTGCCGAAGCAGGCCGACGATGGTGCCCTGAACCGTCACCTCCGTTGCAGGGACGATCATCGGCGCCAGGGCAGCGTTGGACGGTTGGAGCCGAATCTGCCCTCCGCGCTCCTTGAACAGCCGCTTGAGGGTCACCTCGCCGCCCACCATGGCAACGACCATGTCGCCATCGCCGGCTTCGGAGGTAGAACGTACCACCACCATGTCGCCGTCGTGGATGCCTTCGTCCACCATGGAGTCTCCGCGCACCCTGAGCACGAATCGTGATCCCGTCCCTGAGAAATCGGCCGGCACCGAAATGCTCTCTTCGTCGGGGATCGACTCGATGGGCGAGCCAGCAGCGACCACACCCAGAAGAGGCAGGCTGAACCGGTCCGAAGGCTCTCGAACGAATTCGTCCACCAAGACCAGACCTCGTTTTTGGTGCTTCTCGCGTTTCAAAAAACCCTTGCGCTCCAGCAGACCGACGTGCTTCTGGGCACTGGCGGTGGAACGGAAGCCGAAGGCGGTAGCAATCTCCTGCAGGGTTGGCGCCACCCCTCCCTTGCCAATCCGGTTCCGAATAAAGTCGAGGACATCCCGTTGTTTTTCGGTCAGGTAGGTCATCTCCGGCCTCCCCACCTCGAGAGTAGGTGAACATGAGGTGTAAGTCAATGTCGGGGTTCGGGATCGAAACGGCAAAGCTCGCACGTTCCGTTCGATACCGACAGCGATTCCGATGCCGATACCGATTCCGGTTCCGATTGGGCTGTTGGTTACTCCCCACCGCCCACTCGCTGCCCCGATTTCCGCCAGGCCTCCACTTGCAGGCCATAGAACATTGCCCGAATCGCGCCTTCCAGTTCTTCCTCGAAATTCAACCGCAAATCCTCGAGCTCCGGCCGCGACAGCACACGTTCCACCTCCGGGGACATCCGGGTCAGCGGCCAAAGGCCCGCAACCAGAGCAAAAATCAACCTCAGGACCCACCGGCAGCGAGCTTCAGGGATTGAAGGGAAAGCCCGATGGAGGGCGTCCGCGGCTCCCATTCCAAGCACGCTGGTCCGGGTCTTGAAATCCAGCGCCGTCTCCTCGGACACATTCTGCTCCAGCACCCAAGAAAGCACGCTGTTGAGCTCGCAAAGGCGCTGTCGCCCAGCGAAGGCCGTGGCGATCACGGCGGATGCCGCGGCGGCGGAGTTGCGACCTGCCAGCGGTTCGAGGCCCCGTGCCACCTCGTCGGCCCAGCCCACCATGTCATCCCACAAGATCGTCAGGAAGATCTGCTCACGACTCTCGAAGTACCTATAGACGTTGGACTTGGCTAACCCAACCCGGCGGGCGATGGCGTTCAAACTGACCCGGTCCACCCCGTCCTCGACGAGCAGCTGCTCCGCCGCCTGGAGGATGGCCAATCGACGCTGCTGCTTTTGCTCAGGCTTGCGGGCACGGAGGAACCCAGGGTCCGTCATCTCGAGACCAACGGTCTCTTAATTTTGCTCGCAAGTCAACTGTCGACTTCGGCCGGGCCTCGGCCGGAGCCAACTCCACCAAATTCTCAACTAAACGACCGGTCGTCTTTTATACAAGGAACATTTGGTCTCTTAAATATCCGGTACCGGCACGTCCCAGCTGGGCTCTTACAGCGAAACGGCTATCCGTACCCTGAGGCCGAGCTCCCGAAGTCACTCCCGCGGCGGGATTTCGGCGAAGGTCGGCAGATCGCCCACGGGGAGGTACCAGGACGCCCGCGAGCCCCAGAATATGTTCCGCTCCGGGAGCGCGCCGGGGTCTTCATCGAGCACGCCCACCGGCACCACCACCCACTTGCCGTTCTTGGTGACCCATGGCAAGGCGGAACCGCATCGGGTGCAGAAGGTGGTACTGAAGCTCTTGGCTCCAGGCAGCTCGTAACGGCCGAGGCTGGCCTCGCCACTGACCCACGCCAGCTGATCGATCCTCACCAGGAGGTTCGCCGAGTGGGCCGCGCCACTCACCTTGCGGCAACGGCTGCAGTGACAGTAGTGGAACCAGGTATAGGGCTTGGTGATGCGGAAGCTCACTTCGCCGCACAGGCACGACCCGTTGATTGGCGCGTCAGTCATCGCGGATTCTCCTTCGGGGCTATTGTGCACCATCCCCGTTGGCAGAGTTCGGATTTCCGTGAGGTGTTGGATTGACAGCGAACAGTGGCAGCGTCGGCTTTCAGCGACAGGGGCGGGTGGCAGCGTCAGGTGACAGCGACGGCGTCAGACCGGGATGGATTCGGGCTACCGGGGATTGAGGACAACGAGATTGGTGTTGCTGACGGCTTTCGACATGGTCCCCTCTGGGTCGTTCATGCCCTTCAACAAGCTGCCAGGGAGGCGGTTGTCAAGCATTGCCGGACCCAAGGCCGGCAGCGGAGCGTCCCTTGACAACCGCCTCCCTGGCAGCTATTCGTCCCCGTCCCATAGAACGACCCGGAGGGGACCATGCAGCCGTTGCACATCTGATCGCTGCCGCTGCTCGCTTGATCCTGCCCCTGGCACTGCTCGCTGCCGCTGTTCACTGTCGCCGTCCCTGAATTCCGGACGCGGGAACACCCCAGCCCACGATTTACCGGATGGTTCTTAACTTCGAACTGGGTGGGGTGGGCGGGAGGGGAAAGATGGTCGGGGCGAGTGGACTTGAACCACCGGCCTCACGGTCCCGAACCGTGCGCTCTACCAGACTGAGCTACGCCCCGACGGCCGAGGGATTGTATTTCAGGTGCCCCCGGATAGCAACCACAACCAACCCGCGATCGGGCTGTACGGCGCGGCGTGCCCCCACCTCTGACCTGCCCGGGCTCGACGGGGGCACCAGGCATCACTCACCTCGGGGCTCTGGTATCCGGTATCTGGCATCCCACACCCTGTCACCTGTCACGTGTCACCCGTCAACTTTCATTTGACACCCACCTCCCCGCCTCGCTACGGTTCGCTTCGAAGATCTGGTTCTGGAGGGCGGATGGAGACACAGCGTGCGCAATGGAGCGGCCGCATCGGTTTCGTGTTGGCCGCCACGGGGAGTGCGATCGGCTTGGGGAATCTCTGGAAATTCCCATACATCACCTACGAGAACAATGGCGGGGCTTTCGTTCTGGTCTACCTGGCCGCCATCGCCATGGTGGGGGCACCGATCATGGTGGCCGAGATCATGCTCGGCCGACGAAGCCAAAAGAGCCCCGTGGGCGCCTTCCGTGTGCTCTCCAAGGACAAGCTCGGGGGGCGGGCTTGGATGGGAGTCGGCTTCCTCGGTGTCATGACCGGCTTCGTCATCCTCTCTTATTACTGCGTCGTTGCCGGATGGACGATCCGCTACATTTTGATGGCCCTCTCCGGCCAATTGGGAGCCCTGGCCCACCGCCCGCAAGAGCTGGAGTCGTTCTTCGGCAGCTTTCTTGGCAACCCCCTCGAGCAGGTCCTGTACCAGGGCCTGTTCATGGGTGCCACCGTTGGCGTCGTCTACTTCGGAGTTGGCAAGGGCATCGAACGAGCCACCAGGCTGCTCATGCCCCTGTTGATGGCCATTCTGGTCATTTTGGTGATTTACACCGTCTGGACCCCGGGCTTTCGGCAGGCCATGGTCTTCATCTTCCGGCCCAACTTCCACCAACTGACCGCCGGCGGGGTTCTGGAGGCCCTCGGCCACAGCTTCTTCACCCTCAGTCTGGGCATGGGAGCCATGCTCACCTACGGAAGCTACATGCGAAGGAAGGACTCGATTCCGCGGGCGGCGCTGACCATCTGCGCCCTCGACACCCTGATCGCGATCATGGCGTGCATCATCATGTTCTCGATCATCTTCAGCTTCGACTTCGAGGTGAAGAAGAGCTCCACCATCCTGTTCACAACCCTTCCGGTGGTCTTTTTCAAGCTGCCGGGCGGCGCCATCGTGAGCGCCATGTTTTACCTGTTGGTGGCTTTCGCCGCCTTGAGCAGCACCATCAGCCTGCTCGAAGTGGTGTCCAGCTACGCCATCGACGAGCTCGGTTGGAGACGCAAGCGGGCCACCCTCACCATGGGGGCGGCGATCTTCGTCTTCGGGGCGCTGAGTGCGGTCAGCAACGGTGGTTCCGCAGCGCTTTCCGAGATCAACCTCATCGGGCGCCCCTCCACCGCTGGTGTCTTCGGCACCCTCGATTACCTGGCCAGCAACTGGTTCCTGCCGGTGGGTGGGCTGTTCATCGCTCTCTTCACCGGATGGATCCTGACCCGGGAGGAGAGCCGAGAGGAACTGGAGAAAGGGACGGGCAGGCTCGGTCACACCTTCGATGTCTGGCGGTTCCTGATCCGCTTTGCGGCCCCGGCGGCAGTGGGCGCCATTATTGTGAGTGTGATCCTGGGCGCCGAGTATCAGTAGGCAGTTGGCAGTTAGCAGCTCCCCCGCCCGCCCGGATCCCAGACCCCGAATCCCGGGTCAGCGGTCTAAGTGGGCCTGACATCGGGGAGGATTGGCCGACCATTTCGCAGCCAACTGCCAACTGCTAACTGCTAACTGCTAACTGCCAACTGCTTACTCAAAAGGCGCTTCCGGTGGAAGCGCCTCGTTGCGTTAGGCTCTCTCAACCGTTAGTTGGCGCCACCGCCGACATCGATCCTGGTCGTGGCGAGCTGCACCTGATCGCTGAGCGCATCGATCTCCTCAGCCGCCGCCGACGGCAACTTGCTCTCGGCCTCGGTGAGGGCCGTGCGAGCCGCGGCGAGATCGATTTCCTCGGGAAACTCGGCAACCGTTGCCAGAACTGTCACTCGATCGGGCAGCACCTCGGCGAACCCGCCCTGGATGGCGATCCGTCGCTCCGTTCCGTCCCGGGTGTAGGCCAGCGGTCCGGTGCCAAGCGCGGTGAGCAGGGGAGTGTGGCCCGGGAGCACGCCCATCTCGCCCAGGATCCCGGGAAGCCGCACTTCCGCGACCTCCTCGGTGAGGACGCGCCTCGCGGGGGTCACGAGCTCGAGCTGGAGTCGCTCGGCCACCTCAATCCTCCTTCTTCATCTCGTCGGCCTTTTCGATGACTTCTTCGATGCCACCGCAGTAGAGGAAGGCCTGTTCCGGCACGTCGTCCAGCTCTCCCTGGCTGATGGCCTTGAATCCCTTGATGGTGTCTTCCACCTTGACGTAGCGGCCGGGCATGCCGGTGAACTGTTCGGCGACGTGGAACGGCTGGGACAGGAAGCGTTGGATTTTGCGGGCCCGCGACACAGTGAGCTTGTCCTCTTCAGCCAGCTCGTCCATGCCGAGGATCGCGATGATGTCCTGCAGGTCCTTGTACCGCTGGAGGATCCGCTGCACCTCTCGGGCCACCATGTAGTGCTCCTCACCGACGATGCCAGGGTCGAGGATGCGGGAGGTGGAGGCCAACGGGTCCACCGCCGGGTAGATACCAAGCTCCGAGATCTGCCGCGACAGCACCGAGGTCGCGTCGAGGTGAGCGAAGGCGGTGGCCGGCGCCGGATCGGTGAGATCGTCAGCGGGCACGTAAATCGCCTGCACCGAAGTGATCGACCCCGTCTTCGTGGAGGTGATTCGCTCCTGGAGCTCGCCCATCTCGGTGGCCAGGTTGGGCTGGTAGCCCACCGCCGACGGCATCCGGCCGAGCAGCGCCGACACCTCGGAGCCCGCCTGAGTGAAGCGGAAAATGTTGTCGATGAACAGCAGCACGTCCTGACCCTCCGAGTCACGGAAATGCTCGGCAACGGTGAGGCCGGACAGGCCGACCCGCAGCCGGGCGCCCGGAGGCTCAGTCATCTGGCCGTAGATCAGGGACGCCTTGGAATTCTCCCAGCTGTCCGGATCGATGACGCCTGATTCGGTCATCTCGAGCCACAGATCGTTGCCCTCACGGGTGCGCTCGCCGACGCCGGAGAAGACCGAGTAGCCGCCGTGCTGCATGGCGACGTTGTTGATCAGCTCCATGATGATGACGGTCTTGCCCACCCCGGCGCCACCGAACAGGCCGGTCTTGCCACCCTTGGTGTAGGGCTCGAGCAGATCCACCACCTTGATGCCAGTCTCGAACATCTCGGTCTCGGTGCTTTGTTCTTCCAGGTTCGGCGCGAGCCGATGGATCGGCATCCGCTTCTCGGCCTCCACCGGACCCTTCTCGTCCACCGGATTGCCGAGCACGTCGATCACCCGACCCAAGGTGTGTTTCCCCACAGGGACCGAGATCCCCTCCCCGAGGTCGGTCGCCGTCATGCCTCGTACGATGCCTTCGGTGGGCTGCATGGCGATACAGCGCGCGCGGCTCTCGCCCAGGTGTTGCGCCACTTCGGTGGTGACGTCAATCGGCTCCACGCTCATGGTGCCATCGTCCACGATACGCACCGCGTTGTAGATCGCAGGCAGGTGTCCCTCGGGAAAATCAACGTCCACCACGGGTCCGATCACCTGCGCAACACGTCCGTTCACGTTGTCGGCCATCGATTGCTCTCCCTAATCCGCCAGCGCCTGTGCGCCGGCAACGATCTCTAGTAGTTCCTTGGTGATGCCGGCCTGGCGGGTGCGGTTGTACAGCAGCGTCAGGTCGTCGATCATGTCACCGGCATTCTTGGTCGCCGCTTCCATCGAGGTCATCCGGGTCGCCTGTTCGGAGGCCGCGGAGTCATAGAGGCAGCGCTGGACCTGCGCTTGAACGTGCCGCGGCAGCAGAGTCGACAACAGAGCCTCGGCCCCCGGCTCGTAGAGGTAATCCACCGGCGGGCCATCGGCGGCCGGAGCCCCGTCCTCGAGCGCTTCAGGCTCGATGGGCAAGAGGCGTTCGAAGGTGATTTCCTGCCGGATCAGATTGACGAATCTGTTGTAGACCAGCCACACCTCGTCCACATCGTTCGAGGTGAATGCTTCAGTGAACATCTCGCCGAGCCTGGAGCCGTCCTCGGTGGACAGCTTGGACATGGTCTCCCGCTCCTCGTGGACCAACGTCCAGTTCCGCCGGCGGAAGAAATCGGAAGCCTTGCGGCCAACGGCCACAACGTCGACGCTCTCCCATTGATTCTTGCCCAGGATCTTGCCCGCCTCGCGCAGCAGATTCGAGTTGAACGGGCCACACAGGCCCTTGTCCGACGAGATGACCACCAGCCGGGCGCGGGAACCCTCGCGGGTCTCCAGCATGGGGTGACTGAATTCCGTCCTCGACGCCAGTGACCCCAGCACCCGCGCCAAGGTGTCGGCGTAGGGCCTGGCCTGGGTAATCGCCGCCTGGGCGCGCCGAAGCTTGGCCGCGGCTACCATCTTCATGGCCTTGGTGATCTGCTGGGTCCCCTTGACCGAGCGGATCCGACGAACGAGATCTCTGCTACTCGGCAATGCCCGCCTCCGGATGTTCCTTCAAGAAGAGGTCCACCGCACCGTCGATGAGCGCGCCGAGCTTGTCCGCGGTCTCCCCGGAGAGCTCGCCGGTGCTCAGGATGGTCTCGAGCACCTCCGCGCCCTGCTCTTTGGCGTACCGGTAAAGGCTGGGCTCGAAGGCACCGACGGCCGACACCTTGATGCGATCGAAGTGTCCCTTGGTCCCGGCGAAGATGGAGACGATCTGCAGCTCCACCGGAATCGGTCTGTACTGTCCCTGCTTGAGAACCTCCATCAGGCGTTCTCCTCGCGCCAACTGACGCTGGGTGGCCTTGTCCAGGTCGGAACCGAACTGGGCGAAGGCGGCCAACTCACGATATTGGGCGAGGTCGAGACGAAGGGAGCCGGCGATCTTCTTCATCGCCTTGGTCTGGGCGTTACCACCCACCCGGCTCACCGACAGGCCGACGTTGACCGCCGGACGCTGGCCGGCGTAGAAAAGGTCGGTTTCCAGGAAGATCTGGCCGTCGGTGATCGAGATGACGTTAGTGGGAATGTACGCCGAAACGTCGCCCATCTGGGTCTCGATCACCGGCAGGGCGGTCAAGCTACCGCCACCCTCGTCATCGCGCAGCTTGGCGGCGCGCTCGAGCAGCCGCGAGTGAAGGTAGAAGACGTCGCCGGGGTAGGCCTCGCGACCCGGCGGCCGCTTCAGCAGCAGCGAGATCTCGCGATAAGCCTGGGCGTGCTTGGTGAGGTCGTCGTAGAAGCACACCGCGTGCTGGCCGTTGTACATGAAGTACTCGCCCACGGCGCATCCGCCATAGGGGGCCAGGTACTGCAACGGCGCCGGCTCCGACGCAGTCGCGGACACCACCACCGTGTGGTCCATGGCGCCGTGCTTCTCAAGGATCGCCACCACCTGGGCCACCGTGGAACCCTTCTGGCCGATGGCCACGTAGACGCAGATGTTGCCGGTGCCCTTCTGGTTGAGGATGGCATCCAGAATCACCGCCGTCTTGCCGGTCTGGCGGTCGCCGATGATCAGCTCGCGCTGGCCGCGACCGATGGGAATCATGGAGTCGATGGCCTTGATGCCGGTCTGCATCGGCTCCTTCACGGGCTGTCGGTAGACTACGCCCGGGGCGGTCCGCTCGAGGGGATAGCGCTCGGTGGCGTCCACCGGTCCCTTGCCGTCCAACGGCCGACCCAGGGGGTCGATCACCCGGCCCACCAGGCCCGGACCCACCGGGATGTCCAGGATGCGCCCGGTGCGCTTGACCTCGTCCCCCTCCTTGATGTAGTGAACCTCGCCCATCAGCACGCAGCCGACGTTGTCGTCCTCCAGATTGAGCGCCAACCCAAAAACGTCATGGGGCAGCTCGAGGAGCTCGCCCGCCATGGCGCCGTCAAGCCCGTAGACCCGGGCGATGCCGTCACCAACGGAGATGACCGTACCCACCTCCGACATATCGATGGAGGTCTCGTACCCTTCGATCTGGCGACGAATGATGTCCGCAATCTCGGCGGCTTTGATCTGCATCTACCTACTCCGTAAGTGATTCTCGGCTCAGCCGGTCCACCTGACCGACGAGCGATCCGTCGAACACTCTCGAGCCCACCTGGACCCGAAAGCCTGCTAGCAATTCCGGCCTGTTGTCAAACGATGCCACCACGTCGATGTCGAGTACCTCGGACAATCCATCGACGACCCGTCGGCGCTCCTCCTCGGAGAGCTCCCCGGCCACTTCGATACTCGCCCTGGTGCGACCTGCGGCCCGATCCACCAGCTCCCGGTAGGTGGTGGCGATATCCCGCATGTGCTCCATCCGGTAATGCTGCTGCACCACGTGGAGGAACCTTCTGTTGGGCGCTTGAATCCCCATCGAGTCGAGCACCGCGTCCAGTATGTCGGTCTTGGTCTCCACGGGGACCGTGGGAGTCGTCAGAGCCCGATGGAACTCGGGCACGGCCTCGAGGACCTGGGCCACTCCATCGAGCTCGGCGGCCACTTCCTCGGCGCGACCCTTGTCGCTGTCCATGACGACCTCAAACAACGCCTTGGCATAGGGCATGGCTCGAAACCGTCCCATGGTCACTCCTTGTCCACGCCGGACCGCATCGCCCCCAGGCTCCGGTCCAGGATCCGCTGCCGATCCGCGTCGGTCAGCTCCTGTTTGAGCAGCGCTTTGGTGAGCTGTGCGGTCAGCTCTGCGGTCTCCTTGGACAGCGTGTCGCGGGCGTCCGCGGTACGCCGGGAGATCTCATCTTCCACCCGTTTCAGGAATCGCTCCTGTTCGGTCGTGGTCTGCTCTGCGATCTCCTTGGCCTCGGCCTCGCCATCGCGCTCCGCACGATCCTTCATCGCGCTGACCTCGGCACCAATCTCGTCGAGTCGTTGCTGCACCTGCTCGCGAAGCGACTCCGCCTCGGCCAGCTTGTGCCGCGCGCCCTCGAGTTCCTGGGTGATTTCTGTGCTGCGCGTATCAAGAAAGCCACCGATGGGTTTGCCCACGAAACGAGCCAACAGCCAGAGGAAGAGGGTGAGGTTGGCGGCAAAGAGAACGTGGAGCGCGGAATCCGGCACGCCGAAGAAGTTCCCACCGAGGTCAACAAAGAAGGTGAAGATGAGAGCACACACGAAAACCAGGAGCCACACACCGAGACTCTTCACGGGGTCACCTCACGGTCCAGCAACCGAGCCGCAAAGAGCTGCGCGAGCTCTCGGGCGCTTGTGTGGAGGTCCTGACGTGCAGTGTCGGTCTCCGCCTCCAGCTGTTCGAGAGCGGTCTCGAGCTTGCCGTCGGCAACCGACCGCGCCTCCTCGAGGGTCTTTTGACGTCGATCAAGCGCCTGCTGTCGGTACTCAGCGCGCACCAGTCCGGCTTCCTGGGCAGCCTCCTGAGTCTCTTGCTCGAGACGGGTGGTGGCATCGAGATACTGCTGATTGGTGGCCTGCCACTTGGCGGCGGCGCCGTCAATGCGCCCCTTCCGCTCGGCGAGAACGGCCCCCACGGGCTGGATCAGAAATCGATAGACCAGCCACATGGTGATCCAAAAGCAGATCATGATGAAGATCAGGGATAGGTTAGGTGGGCTCATCCGCCGCTCCCCTGGCGCAGCCAGCTCCCGCCCGGTTTGCAGGGCGACTCAAGGTAACAATATTATTGAGACAGGTCAAGTAAAAGTTTTCACAAGTCAGCTAGACAAGGGCTGATGCACCGTTTTCGCGATCATTATTCTCCCCCTTGCCCACTGCCTTGCCCTCCTCCATCGCAATTTTGCCTTCCAAAAAGGCGCCGTCCTCCATCACCAGGGCCGGAGTGTGGATGTCCGCCCACACCCGTGCGGTGGCGTGGAGCACCACCTGCTCGGTGGCCCTGAGCACCCCCCTCACCTCACCCCCCACCATGCAGCGCGCCACCTCCACCTCGCCGTCCACCACCCCGCCCTCGCCCACAACCAGCTCGGATTTCGAGCGGATGGTGCCCTCCACCCGGCCATCGAGCCGGAAGGAGCTGTCAAATTCGAGTTCGCCACGGATGGTGCACCCCGAGTCGACGAATCCATTCAGCGCATCATTTGCTCGCGCCATCAGCCCCCTCCATCAGGTGATCGTACACTCTCATCAACTCTGGGTGGTCCGAACAGTGGATGACGATCGAGCCGCCGCGCCGTCGGCTTCGGATCTCCACCTTGGCGCCCAGCTTCAGACTGAGCTGCTCCTCGGCGGTGGCGACATTGGGATCTCGGGTCTTTGGCGTCCGCCGCCGGGCCGCGGTGGGTGCTTCACGGTCCCGTGCCTCGGCGGCGGCGCGTTCGAGATCGCGCACGCTCAACCCGGCCTCCACGGTACGTCGCGCCCAGGCCACCCGCTCCTCCTCTGGAAAGGCCAACAAGGTACGGGCGTGTCCACCGGCGAGCTCTCCCGCCTCCACCAACTCCTGAATCTCCCGAGGCAGCTTCAGAAGCCGCAACGCATTGGCCACGGTGCTACGGTCGATCCCCACCCGGCCGGCGATCTCGGCCTGGGACAGGCCAAGCCCCGAGCGGAGCTGCTCGTAGGCCCTCGCCTCCTCGAGCGGTGTGAGGTCGCGGCGCTGCAGGTTTTCCACCAGCGCCAGTTCAAGCAGGCTGTCCTGGTCGAGGCGCTCCCGGATCACCGCCGGCACGGCCATGAGACCGGCCAGCCTGGCGGCCCGCCACCGCCGTTCACCGGCCACCAGCACGTAGCGCCCGGGTTCGAACTCGGAAACCAGCAGCGGCTGGAGCACCCCATGCTGACGGATCGACGCCGCAAGCTCCTCCAATTCGTCGGCGGCAAAACGCCGACGAGGCTGGTTGGGGTTTGGATCCACCATGTCCACCGGGATCTCCACCAGCCCGGTCCGCGCCCGAGGTGTATCCGGTATGAGCGCCTTCAGGCCCCGCCCCAACGCCTGCTTGGTCAACACGCCACCTCCGTCCTCTGCAGGTACTCACGTCCGAGGTGGAGATACGCCTGTGAGCCACGACACCTCAGATCATAGGCCTGGATCGGGCGCCCAAAGGACGGCGCCTCGGCCAGCCTGATGTTGCGCGGCACCACGGTTTCGAAAACCAGCTCGCCGAACACCGATCGCACCTCAGCCACCACCTGGCGGGCGAGATTCGTCCGGTCATCGTACATGGTCATCAGGACGCCGTCGATCGCGAGATTGGGATTCAAAAACCGCCGCACCTCATCCACCGTCCGCATCAGCTCGGACACCCCCTCGAGGGCAAAGTACTCGCACTGGATCGGGATCAGCACAGCATCGGCCGCCGCCAGGGCGTTGATGGTGAGCAGGCCGAGCGACGGAGGGCAGTCGATCACCACGTAGCGGTAGCTGTCGAGCTGCCGTAACCCGTCCCGCAATCTAAACTCCCGGCCCACCATGCTGACCAACTCCACCTCGGCGCCGGCAAGATGACGGTTCGCCGGGAGGATCGACAGGTGCGGGAAGTCGGTGCGGCGAATCGCCGAGGAAACATCAGCCTCGCCGGTGATCACCTGGTAGGTGGTTGGGTCGTCGTCCTTCGTCTCCACGCCCACGCCCGAGGTGCAGTTGGATTGCGGGTCTGCGTCTACCAGCAGGGTCGGCCGCTCAAAGGCCGCCAGGGTAGCAGCCAGGCTGATGGCGGTGGTGGTCTTGCCCACCCCGCCCTTCTGATTGGCCACAGCCACCACCCGCGGGGCCATCAGTCACCCGCCCGGGGCACAGCGAGGGATCGGTGTTTCACGTGAAACATTGCTGAAACCGCACCAGCCGGCCGTGGACGAGGCTGGGTAACGGCGAGCTTAACACACGCCAACCGTGGAGGTCGCCGAGCCGGGCCAGCTCCTGCTCGGTGCTCCACCAGAGGACCTGGCCCGACGGGGCGAGGCGGTGGGCGGCCCAGCCCAGAAGCTCCTCGATGCCGGCGAGGGCACGCACGGTCACCGCGTCGAATGGCCCGAATTCGTCACCAAGCTCCTGGTAGCGGCACCGATCGGCGGTGGCGTCCAGGGCCAACTCACGGATCACCAAGCGAAGGAAGGCCCAGCGCTTCTGGCGCGGCTCCAGCAAGACGCCACGCCACTTCGGACGGCTCGCCAGCAGCGGCACCCCGGGCAGGCCGGCACCGCTCCCCACATCGAGCAAAACCCCGCTCGAGCCCAGCATGGGAACGCCGGCGAGTGCATCCACCAGGTGTCGGTCCACCAACTCGTGGCGGCCCCGAAAGCTCACGAGGCTGTGCCGCGCCGACCAACGTTCCAACAGCTGCGCATAGCCCACCAGGCGGCCCAGCGTCTCACCCTCGGCGTGTGGGGCCAGCAAGCCCGCAAAGGTCGATTCTCCAACCATCAGCGGCCCTCCGGCGCGGCGCTTCGGCCCAACCGGCCGGCCAATATGGCAAGCGCCGCCGGGGTCACGCCCGGTAGCCGCTCGGCGTCGGCAATGGTCCGTGGGCGGTGGCGCTCGAAGGTGTCCGCCACCTCTCGAGAGATGCCCGGAATCGCTCGCACGTCGAGCTCCTCTGGGATCTCGAGATGGCGAAGCCTCCCAATCCGTTCGATTTCGCGCCGATGGCGAGCCAAATAGCCGTCATACCGCAGCTCGCCGATCACCACCCTTCGGTCTTCCGGGTCGAGGTGGGCCAGCATGGGCAGACGCTCCGCGGCCCGCTCAGGATCCACATCTTGGCGCCGTAGGATTCGCGCCCAGGTGGTTGGTCCCGTGGGCGCGACCCCGGCAACCCGCGCCACCTCGTCAAGAGTGGCCCGGCTGGGATTGAGGCGATGGGCCAAGAGCGCCTCTCGGGCGGCTCGCCGGCCCTCCCATCGCGACTGTTCCACGTGAAACACCGCGTCCCGCACCAGGCCGAGGCGGTGACCCACCGCCATCAACCGCTCCCGAGCCGAGTCAATCCCCAGCAGCAGACGATGTTCGGCCCTCGAGGTGAACATCCGATACGGCTCGCGGTGATCCATGCGGCACAGATCATCCACCAGGACCCCCAGATAGCTGCCCTCCCGTGCTGGCACGAAGGGCTGGTCGCCCCGGAGACGAAGAACCGCATTGATCCCGGCCAGAAAACCGAGTGCCGCAGCCTCTTCGTAGCCCGAGGTCCCCAACAGCTGGCCCGCCAGGAAAAGGCCGGGCAGGGTGCGGCATTGAAGGGTTGAATCCACCTGCATCGGCGCCACCACGTCGTACTCCACGGCATATCCGTAGCGCAAGAAAATGGCCTTCTCGAAGCCGGGAATCGATCGAACGACCATTTCTTGGACGTCCTTCGGCAGGCTGGTGGACAGGCCGTTGACGTACATGCTGTCGCTGTACAGACCCTCCGGTTCGAGGAAAACCGTGTGCTGCCGGTGGTGCGGAAAGCGGACCACCTTGTCCTCGATGGATGGGCAGTATCGAGGACCGGTTCCCTGAATCTTGCCCGAGTACAGCGGCGATCGGTGCAGGTTGTCCTCGATCAGCGTCTGGATCGACTCTGGGGTCCTCGCGACCCAGCAAGGAACCCGGTTGGCCACCGCCCGGGTGCGCCACGAAAACGGCCTTGGCTGTCCGTCGCCTCGTTGCTCCTCCATGGCGTGGTAGTCCATGCTCTCCCGGTGGAGGCGCGGCGGAGTCCCGGTCTTGAAGCGCCGTAGCTCGAGGCCAAGCCCGGCAAGCGCGGCGCCCAGGCCAACGCTCGGGCGCTCGCCGAACCGTCCCCCCGGCCGACTCTCCCCCCCGGTGTGCAAGATCCCACCCAGGAAGGTCCCGGTGGTCAGCAACACACAGGAGGCCGCCAGGCGCTCGCCGCCACTCAACCGCACGCCCTCCACGCCCCCATCGCCGGTGATCAACCCCACCACCTCACCGGTGATCAACTCGATCCCAGGAAGCCCGGCGAGCAGCCGTCGGATGATCGTGCTGTACCAACCCTTATCGCACTGGGCTCGTGGTCCCCACACCGCCGGACCGCGCGACCGGTTGAGGACCCTGAACTGGATTCCAGCTCGGTCGGCTGCCCAGCCCTGGATGCCGCCAAGGGCATCGAGTTCGCACACCAGGTGGCCCTTTCCGATACCCCCAATGGCCGGATTACACGGCATTTGGGCGATGGTCGCCGGGTCCAGCGTCACCACGCCGACCCGCGCGCCGAGCCTGGCTGCCGCAGCAGCGGCTTCGGCCCCAGCGTGGCCCGCTCCCACGATCACCAGATCATAGGTCGAGGCCACGGCTCATTTTCCGATGCAGAAGGTCGCGAAGATCTCGTCCAGCACGTCCTCGGTCACCATTCCGCCAATCAATTCCTCCACCGCCTGCGCCGCCCACCGCACGTTCTCCGCTGCCAACTCGAGGACCCCTGGGTCGCAGGCAGCCAATTCATCGGCCGCCCTCGCCAGCGCCTCACGATGTCGGTGGCCGATGGCCACCTCGCCGCCCAGATCGGGCAATCGTCCAGAAAGGGTGTCCTCGAGCCGATTGCGCAGGGTTTCAAGGCCCTCGCCCGAGACGCAGGACACCGCCAGCCAGCCGTCCCCGGCCCGCCAACCGTCACCAGCAAGGTCTGCCTTCGACCGCACGTCGAGCCTTTCCTGCTCTTGGGGGGACCCATCTGGTTCAACCCCGTCGGCGTCAACCGGCCACAGCCTGATCACAACCCCCGCTCCGGCGATCGCCGCCCGCGCCCGACGCACGCCCTCCGACTCGACCGGGTCCTCCGTTGGCCGGATTCCTGCCGTGTCCACCAGGGTGACCTT
The DNA here is from genome assembly GCA_963801995.1 of uncultured Holophagae bacterium. Classification (GTDB taxonomy): domain Bacteria; phylum Acidobacteriota; class Thermoanaerobaculia; order Thermoanaerobaculales; family Sulfomarinibacteraceae; genus FEB-10. The sequence goes on from CAWDGW010000005.1 coordinate 305,914, forward strand.
GATGCCTCCAAGCTCGAGTTCCGCCTCGAGCACGTCCCTCGTGGTGCCGGGTTCGGCCGCGACGATGGCTCGTCCAGTTCCAAGTAAAACATTGAAAAGAGTTGACTTGCCTGAGTTTGGCGGCCCCGAGATCACCACCCGAACCCCGTCTCGGATCCGCTCGCCGGCACCGGCCGTTGCCAGCAGGGCGGCAACCTCCCGCCGGCATCGATCCAGCCGATCGCCAAGGTCGGCGTGAGCGACCACCACCCCCTGGGCCGAGAAGTCAAGGGCGGCTTCGAGGCGGGCCTGGAGTGCGATCAGCTGATCCCGGAGCTCACCGAGCCGGTGCGACAGCCGCCCGCCAAGCTGCTCACGGGCGTTACGGGCCTGCCAGGCAGTCTCTGCCGCCACCAGATCCTGGACCGCCTCCGCCTGAACCAGATCGATCTTTCCATTGGCCACTGCCCGCCGGGTGAACTCTCCGGGCCGCGCCAGCCTCGCGCCCTCCCTCAGCAGCCCATCGAGCACCAATTGGACGAGATAGGGCGAGCCATGGACCATCAGCTCCAGCATGTCCTCCCCGGTGTAGGACGCTGGCGCCGCATACGGGATGGCCACTGCCCGCTCGCCTGCTGTTTCGTCGGTCAGCGCCAGATCCACCAGGCGAGCCCGCCAGGGTCGGTCGAAATCCACCAATGGACTGAACCGCGCTGCAATCCGTCGAGTTTCCGGTCCGCTCAGCCGCACCACCGCCAAAGCGGCGGAGCCGGCTGCGGTGCTCCGGGCGACAATCGTGTCAGCGCCGTCGGCTAGGGCGGACGACCAACCGCTTGAGGAAGCCTTCGCCATCAGACTCGGTCTCCACGTCGGGATCGTCCGCGAGGGCCAGATGGATTTCTCGACGGGCCGCCGGCGTGAACGGTCCCAGCACCACCGGTGAGTTTTTGCGCACCGCCTGGTCCGCGGCATCCTCGGCCTTGCGCTGCAGCTTCTCGGCGCGGCGGTCCTTGAACCCGTCGGTGTCGAGATGAACCGGCAGATGGCCGGCGAGCCGCCGGGCCAGCACTCGGTTGCAGAGGTACTGCAGCGCGTCCAGTCCTCGGCCGCCAGATCCCGTGAGTATGTTCAGATCGGACCCCAGCAGCTCGCCTTCCAACGCCCCATCGGTCAGTTCGATGCGGGCGGTCATGTCGAACTCGCCGGCCCGAAAAGTCTCCGACAGAAAGAGCCCGAGCACTGCAACCGGGTCCACCTCTGCATGAATCTCCACGCCTCCGGTCCCCTCGTCCTCCACCGTCTCGTAATGCAACTCGCCCAACCGTGCGCGGAGTTCGGCGCAGGCGTTACTCAAGGCTTCGTCCAGCGATTTGCCCCGGAAGTTTCCCTTGGTCATCTCCACTCCCTACCCCTTTCCGCCTTTGCCGCCCTTGCCGCCCTTCTTCCCACGCTCACCGAGGAGCCGGAAGGTCACCTCCTGCTGGACGATCGTCAACACATTGTTGGTCAACCAGTACAGCACCAGCCCGGATGGGAACTGGAGGAACATGAAGCCGAAGATAAAGGGCAGCATCCGCATGATCCGCTGCTGTTGGGGATCACCCACTTGTGGTGCGAGCCGCTGCTGGAGCCACATGGTGGCGGTCATGAGAATTGGCGTAATGTAGTACGGGTCCTTGGCAGACAAGTCGGCAATCCACAGGTAGAAGGGCGCATGGCGAAGCTCGATGGCACTCAGGAAGAGCTTGTAGAGGGCCCACAGGATAGGCAGCTGCACCAGCATGGGAAGACAGCCTCCCATTGGGTTGACTCCCTCGATTTTGTAGAGGGCCATCATCTCCTGGTTCATCTTGGCCCGGGCCTGGGGATCGCTCTTCTTCTTCTTGTACTTCGCCTGGATTTCCTTGACCTTGGGCTGCAGCTTCTGCATCCGCCTCATGGACACCGTTGAGGTGTGCATGAGCGGGAACAGCAGGACCCGAATCGCCACCGTCAGCAGAATGATCGCCACTCCGTAGTTTCCAACCACGGAGTAAATCCAGTGAAGCGCCTTGAGGAAGATCACCGAAATCGGTCCAAAGAGTCCGAAGTCCAGTGTCCGCTCGACCCCGCCGTCGATCTGTTGCAGCAGGTCGTACTCCTTCGGCGCTCCCAACAGTTGACCCTCAAGTGAGCCCTCGGCCGGGGCCATCAGCACCTGCAGGGCCGTCCGTTCCTCGGCTTCACCCTTCTCGGGATCCACCGTGGTGAACTGGAGGACGTTGACCGCCAGTTGTTCGACCCGACCCGCGGGCCGGAAGATCGAGAGAAAGTACGCGTCCTGGAAGCCGGCATAGGTGGTCATCATCGGCGCGAGCACCACCGACGCCTTGGCCTTGCGTCGCTTGATGACGTCCACCTCTCCATCAGCCATCACCACCACGTCGCCCCACACGGCGAGCCGGCTGTCCTGCTCCGCCTTGCCGAGGTTTCGCAGCCCGGTGCCCACACTCACTGTTGCGGTCCGAAACTCACCCTGCAGGTCCACCGCCACTTCCACTCCGTAGCCGTCACGGGGAAGCCGAATCTCCTTTTCCACCGCATTGCCGGCGCCGTCGGACCAGCGATAGACCACACCGCCCTCCACGGGCTCCGGGGCGTAGAGACGACGGTCCGGTCCATCACCCGCCACAAGCTGCAGCGGGAGCGTGGCTTCCGGGTGATCCACTGCTTGAACGAGCTCGAGTGGTTCTCCGGCATCTCCTTTATAATCAAGAAGTTGGAAAGACTTTATTGCGGCGCCCCGGTTGCTCAACTCCACAACCATGACGTCATTTTCGAAGCGGAGGATCTGCTCCGCCTGCGCCGCGACGGCTGCCACCGGCTCGCCCACCTCTTCGATGGCCTCGGCGATCGGTTCAGCCTCGAGGGGCTCGCCCCGGGCCTCATCACTGGCGACGCTGGGATCGGCCACCGGGGTCGGCGGCTGGGGCGGGGCCGAACGCTCCGGCGGGAACATCACCGACCACAGGGCGAAAATCACCGCCGACAGCACAAACGCCAGGAGGAGACGCTTTTCCATCTTTTCCGGATTCTCCAGGGCTCCTCGGTCGCCGCAGCCGCCCGCCGGACCCCGCTACCAGGCGGGACCGCGGCCGGACCAACTCACGGGCTTGCGAGCCGTTCCGTTAATTTCGATACGCAGCGTCCATACTCTCGCTGCAGCTCCGACCACCCTGCATCACCACAGCCGTGGCGCGCATTGATCACCACATCCACCCGACACCCGTCAAAGGCCGCGGCTCCGGTCCGAAAGAGCTCCCGCAGACGCCTTTTGCTGCGGTTCCTCACGACCGCGTTGCCCACCCGTCGCGAAGCGGTAACTCCGAAACGGACCCCTGATGGTCCGCCCTCGTCGCGCCGCCGGACGAAGACAACAATGAACCGTCCCCCGGCCCGAAATCCCTGTTCGTAGACTCGTTGAAAATCGACGCGTCGCCGCAGACGAACGCTCCGCGGGAGGCGGAGTCGTTGCTCACACCGCGAGGCGCTTGCGGCCCTTGCGCCGGCGAGCATTCAGGATCTTTCGCCCAGCCTTGGTTCGCATGCGGACACGAAAACCGTGGGTCTTTTTTCTGCGCCGGTTGTTCGGCTGAAACGTTCTCTTCATAGCTTTCCCCTGTCCCCGTAAACCACGGGCGCGTCACGATATCGCACGAGCTACCGCCTGTCAAGGCGCCCCTGTTCATTCGACGCCGACCTGTGTTAGCGTAGCGGGATGGACCGTTGGGCAGACCTCCAGCCACATCTCAGGCAGATGTTGGGGGAGGAGGAGTACACAACCTGGATCGAGCCAATCGAGCCCTTGGCGGACGACGGCAAGGTCCTCAATTTGGGTTGCCCCAATCCGATCGTTGCCGATTGGGTTCGAGATCACCTTCTGAGGGACATCGAGACCATCGCCCGCAGCCACTACGGTTCCACCTTTCGCGTCCAGTTCGACGCGGGCAGCTCGTCGGTGGCGAAACCGAAGAAGGAGACCGAGAGTTCCCAGCAGCTGGTCACGCCCCACCCCATCAACCCCGGCTTTTCCTTCGACCGTTTCGTGGTGGGTCCGTCGAACCAGTTCGCGGCGGCAGCGGCCGAAGCCGTGGCCGACCGGCCGGGCCGAGCCTACAATCCCCTCTACATCTATGGCGGCTCCGGACTCGGCAAGACCCACCTGTTGCACGCCATCGCCCATCACATCGCCGACCGCGACCGCCGAAGAAAAAACAAGCGGACAGTGGTTTACATGACCACCGAGCAGTTCGTGAACGAGCTGATCAACTGTATCCGGCGCAAACAGATGGAGGTCTTTCGCCAGACCCTGCGGGGCGTCGACACCCTCCTTCTCGACGACATCCAGTTCATTGCAGGCAAGGAGCGTACCCAGGAGGAGTTCTTCCACACCTTCAATACCCTCCAGTCCACAGGCCGCCAAGTGGTCTTCACCTCGGACTCGCGTCCCGCCGATATCCCGGGCCTCGAGGAGCGCCTGCGCTCTCGGTTCCTCCAGGGCCTGATCGCCGACATCCAACCCCCCGATCTCGAAACCCGCTGCGCGATCCTCCGCGAAAAGGCCCGGGCCATGGGCTGGGAGCTCTCCGAGGAGGTGGTGCTGTTCATCGCCCGCCGTGTCCAGAACAACGTCCGTGAGCTCGAGGGCTACCTCAACCGCACCATCGTCTACGCCCAGCTCAAAAACACCAAGATCACGGTGGACGTGGTGCGAATGGCCCTCTTCGATCTCCTCCCGGACGAGCGCGAGACGACCCCGGCCGACATTATCCGTTTTGTCGCCCAGCACTACGGTATCCGAGTAGCTGACCTCAAGGGACGATCCAATCGGCGGTCCATTGCCCTGCCGCGCCAGGTGGCCATTCACCTGATTCGCGATATCCTCCAGTTGAGCTTTCCCGAGATCGGCAAGATCTTCTCGAAACACCACTCCACCGCCATGTACGCCGTCGAAAACATCCAAAAAATGCGCCAATCCAACCCCGACTTCGACGCCACCCTCACCGCTTTCCGCGATCACTTTGGGTGACTTTTGGGTTTCTGCGGATCGGCTGCGGAAAAGCTGTGGCCGACTGTGGAAAGGCTGTGGAGTCCACAGGGGCCCGCAGTTCGTCCGCAGATCCTTCCACAGCCATGGCATTGCGGATCCACCTACAGTTGCACGACATCGGCCCGTATCCCGCAGATTCCACAGCCCCTACTATGACGACGAATAGGGGAATATATGTTAGATTTCAGGTCGTCCATAGTCGTCGTTGAAAGGATCGTTGATGGAACTCAAACTCCAACGAAGTCTCGTCCTCCAAGAGCTTTCCATTCTCCAGGGGGTGGTCGAGCATCGCACCACCATCCCGATCCTGTCGAGCATCCTCACCGAAGCCACCGAGGACAGCCTCCGAATGGTGGCCACCGACCTGGACATGACCATCATGACCAGCTGTCCTGCCACCATCGAGGGCGGCGGCCGACTGACCCTGGAGAGCAAGGTATTTCAAAACTTGGTGCGCAACCTGCCGGAGGAAGACTTTGTTCTCCGCCAGGACGGCGACTCCGTGGAGATCGAGTGTGGTCGTTTCCGGTCGCGGCTGTCGGTGGCTGATGCGGACGAATACCCCACCATACCCGATGTCCCGGAGGGGGGAGATTACGCGCTGCCCCTGGATCTGTTCCAGCTCATGCTCGATCGGGTCGCTTTCTCCATCACCAAGGATGATCCCAAGTTTCAGCTCAATGGGGCCTTGGTGAAGCTGCTGCCGGGCGAGGTCGAGATCGCAGCCACCGATGGCCACCGGTTGGCGGTTGTGCGAGCCAACGCGCCAGATGGCCAGCCGCCCTTTGAACAGCAACTCTTCCCCCGCAAGCTGCTCGCCGAGTTCTCGAGGTTCTCCGACGAGCGGGTGGTGCTGTCCTCCGGCGAGAACCACCTCGGATTCCGAATGGGCGAGCGGACCCTGGTCTCCAGGATCGTCGAACTTCGCTTTCCTCAGTACGAACGGGTGATCGTGCGTGATAATCCCAACCGGGTCCGAATCGATCGCAAGGACCTGCTCGCTTCGCTTCGCCGGGTCAGCCTCATGGCCCACGAGAAGGCCCGGGGGTGAGGTTCCGACTCGACCCCGCCGGCGAGCTCACCCTCGCCTCCATCGGATACGAGCGAGGTAGTGCCGAGGAAACCCTGGGGGTCAGCTATCAGGGGGACGGCATCGAGATCGCACTCAACGCCGGATATGTGATGGATGTGCTCCAGGTGCTGGAATGTCCAACCGTCGAACTCCAGCTGCGGGACGCCAACTCTCAGACCGTCCTGGTGCCGGTTGACGACGACCCACGCCTCGAGGAGTACATCTACGTCCTGATGCCCATGAGGCTCTGATCCCGGTTGGAGATCCGGTCTCTCACCACCAGCTCGTTCCGTAACCTCGAGCCGTCCACGACTGCATTCTCAGCCGGCGTCAACCTCGTAATAGGAGGCAACGGCGAGGGGAAAACGAGCCTCCTCGAGGCCGTGGCGGTGCTCGCCAACCTGCGTTCCTTCCGCACTGCGAGCTGGAGGGCGGTGGCTTGTCACGGCAGTCGGCAATTCGCTGTGTCGGGCGAATTCGAGGGCGGCGGCGGATCGAGCAGGCTCAACCAGACCGTGGAGGTGGGACCACCGGTGTGCCGGAGTCTGTCGGTGAACAGGGGTGACGCGTCGGTGGAGCAGTACCTGACGGTCTGCCCCGTCTTCGCCCTCACCTCCCAGGACAGCGAACTGGTGGTGGGAGCGCCGTCGCTGAGGAGGGCCCTCGTGGATCGCCTCGCCTTTCTGCTGGAACCGGAGACCCTGGCCGACGTGCGTGGCTTTCAGAGAACCCTTCGCCAGCGCAATGCCGCGCTGTCGGGCGGAGCCGGCGATCGCGAACTGGACGCCTGGGACCAGCGCCTCGCCGCCCTGTCTGCGGCCGTGGTGGCTCGACGCTCCCGGGCGGTTACGCGACTGGAGAGGTCCTTCGGGGAGACCTATGGAAGATTGTGCGGCGATGGGTTTCCCGAGATGTCCGTGGGCTATCGATCGGAAACGTGGCTGAATGGGTGCACATCAGCCAAAGAACTGGAAGAATCGTACCGAAAACGGTATAATGAGACCCGGGCTCGTGACCGTCAGATGGGTCATACCCTGGAGGGACCGCACCGGCACGATTTGCGGCTGGAGGCGGACGGTAGGGCGGCCAAAGAGGTGCTGAGTTCCGGACAAACAAAGGTTGTAGCTGCCGCACTTCGACTCGCCACTGTCGAGCAGGTCGAGGGAGAACGAGGGGAGCTGCTACCGGTGATCATAGACGACGTCGACGCGGAGTTAGACAGTGCGGTGTTCGCGCGGCTGACGCGGAACCTCGCCAGCCGACGACAGCTGCTTCTTTCCAGCGCCCACGGTGAGTTGGTGTCATCCTCCTTCCCGGAGGCGAGGACGATCACCATGGAGGAAGGGCGGGCGAAGACCGTGCGTTGAGCGGAGACCTGCGACATGAGTGAAAGCTACACAGCGAAGAGCATCAAGGTCCTCAAGGGCAGGGATGCCGTCCGCAAGCGGCCGGGAATGTACATCGGTGATGTGGATGACATCTCGGGCCTGCATCATATGGTGTGGGAAGTGGTGGACAACTCGGTGGACGAGGCCCAGGCAGGCCACGCCGACCGGGTGGAGGTGATCGTACACGCGGACAACACCATTACGGTGACCGACAACGGCCGCGGGATTCCGGCGGAAGAGCACAAGGAGAGCGGTCGGTCGGCCGCCGAGGTCATCATGACCGAGCTCCACGCCGGCGGGAAGTTCGATTCGAAATCCTACAAGGTCTCCGGTGGTCTTCACGGGGTGGGTGTCAGCGTCGTCAACTTCCTGTCGGAGTGGCTGCGGTTGGAGATCCACCGCGATGGCACGGTCTGGGAGCAGACCTACGAGCGGGGAGTTCCAGTGGAGCCCATGGCCGCGGTGGGCAAGACCCAGAAGACCGGCACCATCGTCAGCTTCAAGCCGGACCCCGAGGTTTTTTCAGTCCTCGAGTTCCACCCGGATCTGCTCATCCGCCACCTCCGCGAGCTGGCCTTTCTGAACTCGGGCCTCGGCATCGAGTTCTACGACGAGGGCGCCGACCGTCGCGAGACCTTTCAGTTCGAGGGCGGACTGAGCGAGTTCGCCAGGTACCTGAACCGGGCCAAAAACGTGCTCAACCCCAATCCCATCTACCTCTCCGTCACCAACGACCAGGACGAGCAGGTCGAAGTGGCGTTGCAGTGGCATGATGGCTACTCAGAGAACGTGCTCGCGTTCACCAATACTGTTTTCAACCGCGACGGCGGCACTCACCTTTCGGGCTTCCGTGCGGCCATGACCCGAACCATCAACGCCTATGCCCAAGGCCACAACCTACTCAAGGGGATGAACGAGAATTTGTCCGGGGAGGATGTCCGTGAGGGGCTGACGGCTATCATTGCGGTGCACATCACGGAACCGAGGTTCTCCAGCCAGACCAAGGACAAGCTGGTGTCCTCCGACGTCAAGGGTTGGGTGGAGTCGGTGGTCAACGAAACCCTGGGGACCTATTTCGAGGAGAACCCGGGGGTCGCGAAGTTGATCGTGTCCAAGTGCTTGGATGCGGCCCGGGCGCGGGCAGCGGCCCGCAAGGCGCGAGAGCTCACCCGTCGCAAGAGCGCATTGGAGAATTCGACGCTGCCGGGCAAGCTGGCCGACTGCTCGGAGCGAGACCCGGCGCTGGCTGAAATATTCATCGTCGAGGGTGACTCGGCCGGTGGTTCAGCGAAGCAGGGCCGGGATCGGAAGTTCCAGGCGATTCTGCCGCTGCGTGGCAAGATTTTGAATGTCGAGAAGGCCCGATTCGATCGCATGTTGGCCTCCGAAGAGATCCGGGCACTGATCCAGTGCCTTGGAACCGGCATCGGGGCCGAAGAGTTCGACTCCCTCAAGGTCAGATACCACAAGATCATCATCATGACCGACGCCGACGTGGACGGATCCCACATCCGGACCCTGCTGTTGACTTTCTTCTACCGGCAGATGGAGGAGTTGGTGAAGCGGGGACATCTATTCATCGCCCAGCCGCCGCTCTACAAGGTGGGCCGCGGCAAGCGGGAGGTCTACCTCAAGGACGACGGCGAATTATCGCGCTTCCTGCTGGATCGAGTGGCGGACGAATTCCGGCTGGTGATCGGATCCAGCGGCATCGATCTGAGTGGGGACGAGCTGAGAACCTCACTTCTGGCGGCCGAGGCGTGGCTGGGAACGATGGAGCAACTGGCGATTCGTGGCTGGCCGGCCGAGGTGGTGATGGCCGCCCTCGATCTCAGCGACGAGGACGAGAACCCGCCTGGAAGTCAGGCCTACGCGCAATCGCTGGCCTCGGAGCTTGCTGATCTCGGCTACGAGGAAGTTCGGGTCGAGCTCGACGAGGAGCACGGGATCTTCGAGGTGATCTGCCCGGTTGGGGTGAACGGTCGCGCCTGGGAAGCCCGCCTCGGCCGGGTGCTATCGTCCAGCGGACACTTCCGCCGAGCCAAACACCAACTGGCCAGCATTGCGCCGCTGAGGGTGGGCCCCTACCACCTGGAGCGGAACGGCGAACGGGCGACCATCGAGACCCTGGGCGACCTGGTGGCCCACGTCTATGAAGCCGCCAAGCGAGGCCTCAATATTCAGCGGTACAAAGGTCTCGGTGAAATGAACCCGAAACAGCTGTGGGAGACAACGATGGATCCCGGGAACAGACGCCTGCTGCAGGTGACCGTAGAGGACGCCGCGCGGGCGGACGAACTGTTCACGGTGCTGATGGGCGATGCGGTGGAACCGCGCCGCCGATTTATCGAAGAAAACGCCCTGGAAGCCCGCAACCTCGACATCTGATCAGGGATACCCGATGAGCGAACACGAGCTATATTCAGCGGGGGATCAAATCCCCATCACCATCGAGGAGGAACTCAAGAAGTCCTACCTCGACTACGCCATGTCGGTGATCATCGGACGGGCCCTGCCCGATGTTCGGGACGGTCTGAAGCCGGTCCATCGACGGATCCTGTACGGCATGTGGGACAGCGGCAGCACCTCCGGCCGACCGTACAAGAAGTCCGCTCGCATCGTCGGCGACGTGATGGGCAAGTATCACCCCCACGGCGATCAGGCGATCTACGACACCGCGGTGCGGATGGCGCAGGATTTCTCCATGCGCTACATCTTGGTGGACGGCCAGGGCAACTTCGGTTCGGTGGACGGGGACGCTCCGGCGGCCATGCGCTACACCGAGATCAAGCTCACCAAGCTGTCCGAAGAGATGCTCGGCGACGACATCAAGAAGGACACGGTGGACTGGACACCCAACTACGATGGGTCGCTCAGTGAACCGGATGTGCTGCCCGCACGGTTTCCGAATCTGCTGGTCAACGGCTCGGCGGGTATTGCGGTTGGGATGGCAACCAATATTCCGCCCCACAATCTTCGCGAGATCATCGACGCCACCGTGGCGCTGATCAAGACTCCGGAAATGACATTTCAGGACCTCCTGGAGCTGGTCCCCGGTCCTGATTTCCCCACCGCGGGCTTCATCCACGGCAAGCGAGGCATTGTGGATGCCTACACCACCGGTCGCGGCATCATCCAGATGCGGGCCAGGGTGCGAATCCGGGAGGAAGAGAAGGGGAAGCGGGGCGCGCTGATCGTCCAGGAGCTGCCCTACCAGGTGAACAAGGCCCGGTTGGTGGAGCAGATCGCTGCGCTGGTCCAGGCCAAGCGGCTGGAGGGGATCGCGGACCTTCGCGACGAAAGCGATCGCGACGGCATCCGGTTGGTGATCGAACTCAAGCGGGTCGCCATCCCAGAGGTCGTGCTCAACAACCTTTACAAGCTGACCCAGCTTCAGACTACCTTCGGTATCAACCTGTTGGCGGTGACCGACAGCCAGCCGAAGGTCTTCAACCTGCGCGAGATGCTCGAGCATTTCATCAACCACCGCAGGGAGGTGGTGGTCCGGCGGACCAGCTTCGATCTGGCCAGGGCCCGCGAACGCGCCCACATCCTGGAAGGCCTGGTGGTGGCGCTGGACAACCTGGATGCTGTCATCGAGCTGATTCGGGCCGCGTCCGATCCTCCCGCCGCCTCCGAGGGCCTGATGACCCGGTTTGGTCTGTCCAAGGTTCAGGCAGGCGCCATCCTCGAAATGCGACTGCAGAGGCTTACCGGCCTCGAGCGGGCCAAGATCGTCGAGGAGCACCGCGAGGTTCTGGAAAGGATCGCCCACCTCGAGGCATTGTTGGGCTCCGAGCAAATGGTGCGTGATCTCATCGTTGAAGAGCTCGGCGAAATCCGAGAGCGTTATGGAGACGACCGCCGCACCGAGATCATCGCGGCGACCTCCGACATCAGCATCGAGGATCTGATCGCTGAAGAGGACATGGTGATCACGGTCTCACGCAGCGGCTATGTCAAGCGCACGGCGCTGGCCGCCTATCGCGCCCAGCGGCGTGGTGGACGAGGTCGCCGAGGCATGGCCACCAAGACCGAGGATGAAGTGTGGAAGCTGTTTGTCGCATCCACTCACGCCACCATGCTGTTCTTCACGACCCGCGGCAAGGTCTTTGCGCGAAAGGTTTTCGAGCTTCCAGATGTTGGCCCGAACAGTCGTGGTCGGGCGCTTGTGAACCTCCTCAAGCTCGACGAGGGCGAGAACGTGGCCGCACTGCTCGCGGTTCGGGATTTCGCCGAGCATGAAGACTCCTTCCTGCTCTTCGCCACTCGCCTCGGCCGGGTGAAACGCACCCCGCTGAGCGACTACGCCAATATTCGCGTGGTGGGTCTGCGGGCGCTTGTGATCAATGACGACGACGATCTGTTGTCGGTCCACCTCACCGACGGCACCCGGCATGTTTTCATCGGCACCCGCCAGGGGATGGGCATCCGCTTCGAGGAGGGTCAGGCACGATCAATGGGTCGGGTGACCGCGGGGGTCCGCGGCATCAACCTCCGGGCCGGAGACAAGGTGGAAGAGGTGGCAACCCTCGACCCCAGCGAGGAGAACGACATCCTGGCGGTCACCGACCGCGGGTTCGGCAAACGGACGGCAGTGAGTGAGTTCCGAACCCAGAAGCGGGGCGGCTACGGCCTCAAGTTGATCCAGTTGACCGACAAGAACGGCTCCCTTGCCGGCATCCGCCACGTCCACGAGGATGACGAGGTGCTGATTCTCACCGAGCAGGGAATCCTGATCCGGATGAAGGTCGACGAGATCCGCCGCATCGGCCGGGCGACCCAGGGCGTGCGGGTGATCCGTCTCGACGATGGGGACCGAGTGGTCTCAGTGGCCAAGGTCGCTGAAGGCCAGGACGACAACGGAGAGGAAGATCTGCCGGAGGAGTGATCCGCGGGCGGCGACCCGGTGACTCTCGGCGGGGTGCCCACGGAACCGCCCGCCGTGCGACCGGTTCACCTACTGCACCAGGAGGGGATTCTCGGCCTGGTGGCGATCGTCGGTTTGGCCTTGCGAGACAACGGCTCACCGCTGGTGGGGCTCGGACCGACGGGTCCACTGTGGCTGTCGTTGGCCATGGGCTTGGCTGTGGCGGCCGGTTCCAGTCTGCTCTTGCTGGTGGTCAGGCAGCTGCCGGCCCTGGTCCGACTGGAGCAGTTTCAGGCCCGATTGGTGCGGGGTTGGACCGTCTCCGACGCGCTGGCGGTGGCGCTGCTCTCTGGTCTCGCCGAGGAAGCGTTGCTGCGGGCGTTGATTCAGCCGCTATTGGGACTGTTTCCGGCCGCGATCTTGTTTGCCCTCCTGCACTTGGTGCCGGACGTCCGGCTCTGGATGTGGCCGGTGATCGCCCTCGTTCTGGGGGTGGTGCTCGGGGTGTTGTTTGACAGCTTCGGTTACCCGGCTGCGGCCGCCGGTCATGTGCTGATCAATGGGTTCGCGCTGCTGCGCCTGCGTGGCATTGGTGATGACGAAATCCAGTAAGGGAGGCGGGCTGGCCCGCTGTGTACAATGTGTTGGGGTTTACCCAGGGGAGGCGAGACGATGAGCGAGAGGAATGACGCGTTCCGCGTCAAGGTTGGTCTGGCCGAGATGCTCAAGGGCGGTGTGATCATGGATGTCACCACAGCCGAGCAAGCGAAGATTGCGGAGGACTCCGGTGCCGCTGCGGTGATGGCCCTCGAGCGGGTACCCGCGGACATCAGGGTCCAGGGTGGGGTGGCGCGGATGGCCGCCATCGAGAAGATCCAGGAAATCCAGCAGACAGTTTCCATTCCGGTGATGGCGAAGTGCAGGATCGGCCATGTGGCCGAGGCCCGCATGCTCGAAGCCCTCGAGGTGGACTTCATCGACGAGAGCGAGGTGCTGACCCCGGCGGACGAGGAGAATCACGTCTTCAAGCACCCGTTCACCGTGCCCTTCGTCTGCGGCTGCCGCAATCTCGGCGAGGCGCTGAGGAGGATCGGTGAGGGGGCGGCCATGATCCGCACCAAGGGCGAGGCTGGATCGGGTGACATCGTCGAGGCGGTGCGCCATTTGAGGGCGGTGAAACGCGGCATCAGCACGCTGACCATCCTCGATCCAGAGGAGATGATGGCCCACGCCAAAGAACTCCAGGCGCCCTTCGAGCTGGTGAGCTGGGTGGCCGAGAACGGTCGACTGCCGGTGCCCAACTTCGCAGCCGGCGGCGTGGCCACACCGGCCGATGCCGCACTGTGCATGATGCTCGGTGCGGAGTCGGTGTTCGTGGGGTCCGGCGTCTTCAAGTCCTCGGATCCCGAGGAGCGGGGCAAGGCGATTGTCCAAGCGGTCACTCACTGGCAGGACCCGGCTCAGCTTGTTGAGGTGTCCCGGAATCTCAGCGAGGCCATGCCAGGTCTCGAGGCCGGCAAGCTGACGCCGGAGGAGATGCTGTCGCGCAGGGGGTGGTAGTGAACATCGGGGTGCTGGCTCTGCAGGGGGACTTCACGGCCCACGCCGGGATCCTCGAGTTGCTCGGCGCCTCGACCCGGCCGGTTCGCACCACCGCCGACCTGGAGGGCATCCACGGGTTGGTGCTTCCTGGCGGAGAGTCCACCGCCATGTTGAAGCTGATGGAGCGCGATCAACTGGACCGGGCCATCGGCGACAAGGTTGGGGCGGGCCTTCCCGTACTGGCGACCTGCGCCGGCGTCATTCTTCTGGCCAACCGTGTCAAACCCGCCCAACGGTCACTTGGGCTGCTCGACGTGGACATTGTCCGCAATGCCTACGGTCGCCAGGCCCACTCCTCGGTGGCCTCCATTTCGGTGAACGGCGAGTTGGGCGAACCGGCCGCCATGGAGGCGGTGTTCATCCGGGCGCCACGGATCGAAGCCGTCGGCGAGGGCGTTCGGGTCCTTGGTCGACTGGGGGAGGATCCCGTGCTGGTGGCCTCGGGATCCATTATTGCCGCGACATTTCATCCCGAGCTTTCCGACGATCATCGGGTCCATCGGGTGTTCTGCGGGCTCGCAAATGGAGGACGATCGTGACCCGAGAGCTGGTGCATCACGTTCAGGATCGGGGTGTGAACCGCGTCATCATGGATGATGGCGCCAACGCGCTGGATCTGCCGTTGCTGGAGGCCCTCAAGGCACGGATTTCGAGCTTGCGTGCCGACGGCGCGCGACCCCTGCTGTTGGCCTCTGCCCATCCCAACCTGTTCTGTCCGGGGTGGGATATGAAGGCGCTGACAGGCGCCCCCCGGGAGCGGGTCGGCGAGGTGCTGTCGTCGTTCAATGCGCTGATCCTCGAGCTGTTTTCCTATCCCGGGCCGACCGCTGCCGCCATCACCGGGCACGCGGTGGCCGGCGGCTGCCTGCTGGCCATGGCATGTGATCTCAGGGTGATGGCCACGGGACGGCCCCGCCTGGGATTCGCCGAGCTCAACCTTGGCGTACCGGTTCCAGCGGCGAGCCTGCGGATGCTGCGATCTCGGCTGGCCATCTCGGCCCTGGATGAAACGGTCTTGGGGGGGGACGGGTGTTCGGCAGAGCGAGCCCTTCAACTCGCCATGGTGCACCAGGCGGTTTCCACCGAGAAGGTCGTCATTGCCGCTGACCGTGAACTCCGCAAGCTGGGCTCGAAACCGCCGAAGGCCTACGCCGCCACCAAAGAGTTCCTGTTCAAAGACGCCTGGCAGATGATGGCGGGGGCGAATCCTGCCGAGGACGAAATCTTCCTCGACTGCTGGTTCGATGCTGCCGCTCGGGACCGCATCCAAGATGTGGCGCGGAGCCTCGGGCAGTGATCGACCCGCGGCTGTTGGCCGCAGTCGGTATCGACGCCAGCCTGCCGGCGGCCCAACAAGCCGCCCACCTGGTGCGTCGAATGCCCCTGCGCTGGCGGGCACCGTCGGGATCCCGCGATATCGCAACGGTGCTCGAGTCGCGTTGGTTTGCCGGGTCGGCCGAGTGTCACCGAGTCCTGGGTCAGTTCTTTCGAGGTAACACCGGCCGTGGTTCCGCCTTCGGCACAACCTGGCCCTACCTGGAAGTTGGTGGGCGGGTCGCCGCACCGGGCTTGCCCGCTGTGGTGGGTTCCGCTGAGGAGCAGGGTCCCGACGGCTGCTACCAGGTGTCCGGTCGAACGGTGTGGCGCGAGGCCACAGGGGAACGGAGATCGTTCTTGGGGCTCGGCCCTGACCAGCAAATGAGCGGCCGGCCCTTCGATCTGCTCTGGTTCGGGTCCAGCGAGCGGTACGTGGTGTCGGAGGGGATCCTCGAGATCGAGGACCTTTTCTCGAGCCTTCGGATAGAAGCGACCCCCGCCCGGCTGGAGGCGTTCCTGGTGCGGGGTCTGAGGGTCGAACCGAGGATCCTGGAGGGACTGACGCCGCCCACCGCCGGCCGGCGTTCCGAAATCGAGGTGCGCCGGCCGACCGAGTTGGTTGCGGGTGGAAGGGTGCCGAAGCCCGAGGTGCTGCTCGGTGGTCGCGCCGGGGTTCGGCGGGTCGATCGACAAGGTGACGAGATCACGCTCAACACAGAGGACGACAGACGGGTCGTGTTCAATGTGGAACAAGAGAGGGATGGCTGGCGGGTGTACCTCTGGGACGGAGAGTTTCCCTACCAGGCACTCACCCTGAGCCGATCGAATCGATACCTGAGTCTGACCGCGGCCCTTGGCGATGGGCTCAAGCCGCTGGCGGCCGGCGTCCGAGCCCAGGTGGCTTTCGACCTCCGCTCAGATTTGATCGCCCTCGACTGAGTCACGCACAAGCCGTTCAGTGCACCTATTCGCAGAAAAACGCGGGCGGGACAAGATCTACCGTTTACATCCGTCGTCGATCCGCGTTTTTCTGCGCGACCAGCAGTCACAAAACTCAGAAGTGATACGTTTCGTCTTGGACCAACTCGACGACCGGCCGAGGCAGGTCGGTCGTGGCCAATTCGGCGCGCAGCTCGTCCAGGTAGGGCGGCTTGAAGTGGTAGAGGTAGACTGGCACCTCGCCGTCAAGCTTGGCGAGCTCCCCCGCCAGAGTCTGCGGAGTCAGGTGAAGACTCACGTCTGCGACCTCCTGAAGGCGGTTCGGGAACGAGCACTCCGTGATCAAAGCGGTGAGGTCCGAGGTGGCGTTGGCCACCTCCCAGATTCGTTCGGTGGGTCCCGTATCCGAGGTGAACATCACGCTGGTCGTACCCTGGCGCAGCAGCAGGCCGTGGGTTGGCACGATGTGGTTGACGGGTATGGCGGTGACCTCGAGGTCGCCGCCCGGAACACCCTTGATGAGGAATGGGCGTTCGGGCTCGATGACCTCGAATTTGACGGACGGATAGAGCTGATTCGGAATTCTCGAGAAGTCCGGCCAGGTGTCGTTGTTGAACAGATGCCTGCGCACCGCACCGAGCACGGACTGGGTGCAGTAGATGGTGAGGGGTTCGGAGGTGGCGCCGAAGATATTCTCGATCAGGAAGGGCAGTGATGCCGTGTGGTCCATGTGGGTGTGAGTCACGAGCACATGCTGAATGGTTCGCTGCTCATCGATGGAGAGTGCGCGGCTGATGGCTCCGGCATCGACCGCCACCGTGTCCCCGATGAGGAATGACGTCATGCGGCAAGACGGGCTGTCTCCGCCGAAGCTACCGAGAACTCGCAGTTTCACCAGCTGGAGTATAACCCGCCCGGGACCAGTGCTCGTGCCGGGCTGCCGGTTGACCAGAATTCGCGGAACCTTCCTTGTTGTGTGAAGAGACATGGAAGCCAACCAGAGCCCGGGGGACCGATGGCGGCTGGCCCTGTTGCTGGCCGGGGGCGGTGCGGCCTGTCGCCGACTGTTGTCCGCGCCCTGTGCGATGGCCAACCCCGAGAGCGCCATCGAGGCGGGAGCGCCGAGGGCTCTGGTTCGGACTGCCCGTCAGCTGCTGTGCCGCGAGGTGGATCAGGTGCTCGAGAATGCTGTCGGTGCCGGGTGGCGATGGCTGGTGCCTGGTGACGGCGAGTTCCCGTCGCTGATCGAGGCGATTGCCGATCCCCCTCTCGGTCTCTTCGTCCGTGGTTCACTGTCCTCGGCGCCGCCGGTCGCCGTGGTCGGGTCCCGCCGGGCGACTCGCTACGGTCTTCAGGTGGCTCGAATGCTCGGCGAGGAACTGGCCCGCGCCGGGGTCGTGGTGGTGTCGGGGATGGCCCGAGGAGTCGACGCCGCCGCCCACCGGGGTGCACTCGATGTCGGGGGTCCCACCTGGGCCATCTGGGGTGCCGGCCCGGATTGCGTCTACCCGCCAGAGCACGGCCGGCTGGCCGAGGAAATCGCCTTGGGCGGTGCCCTGATTACGGAGTACCCACCCGGGACGTCCCCGCGCCGCCACCACTTCCCCGAGCGCAATCGCCTGATTGCAGGAGCCTGCCAGGCCACGGTGGTTGTGGAGGCGGCGGCGAGGTCAGGGGCGCTGAGCACCGCGCGGGTGGCTGTCGAGGAGGGGAGGGAGGTTTTTTCCGTGCCCGGACCGATCTTCTCGGATACGTCGGTGGGGCCCAACACGCTGCTCAGGATCGGCGCCCGGCCGCTCCAGACCCCGGGCGACGTGCTCGATTTTGTCCTTCCGGGTTGGCGGAACTCGCCCGCCGGCAAGGGCGACACAGCAGCAAGGGAAGCGCTGTTGGAATACCTTCCGGCGGGGCAGGGGCTGACGGCAGACGAGGTCGCCGCGGCTGCGGGAATCGGGGTTGGCGAGGCGCTCTCCCGCCTGCTCACCCTCGAGGTTTCGGGTACGGTGGAGCGCGGAGCTGACGGACGATATGCCAGGGTGCGCGGAATGACGGCTGCCGGATCATGAGTTTTCTGGGAAGGAGGGATTGATGGCGGACGTATTCGTGGTGGGGGGCGGGCTGGCGGGCACCGAGGCTGCGTGGCAGCTCGCCCAGTCGGGATGTGGTGTCACGGTGGCGGAGATGCGACCATTGCGCACCAGCCCCGTCCACCGAACCGACCGCCTCGCCGAGTTGGTGTGCTCGAACTCCTTGCGCGGCGACAGCCCGACCAACGCCGTTGGCCTGCTCAAGCGGGAGATGGAAGCCCTCGATTCTCTGGTGATCATGGCCGCTCGCGCCTCGGCCGTACCGGCGGGCGGAGCCCTCGCCGTTGACCGTGATCGGTTCGCCGAGCAGGTCACCGAACGGATCTGCTCCCACCCAAGGATCACCGTCGAACGCCGCGAGTTGACCACCTTTCCCCGCGGGCCCGCAGTGATCGCCACCGGCCCCCTGACCTCACCGGCGCTCCACGCTGAGCTGGAAGCACTCCTCGGTGAAGGGGCGCTCGCGTTTTACGACGCTCTGGCGCCGATTGTGGCGTCCGACTCGTTGAATCACGATGTGCTTTTCCGTGCCTCGAGGTACGGCAAGGGGGGTTCGGAGGACTACCTCAATGCAGCCTTCGACCGCGGTCAGTATGAGGCGTTCGTGGCCCAGTTGTTGGCAGCGAAGAAGGTTCCGTTCAAGGACTTCGAGACCGAGGATGCGAAATACTTCGAGGGCTGTCTCCCCATCGAAGTGATGGCCGAGCGCGGTGCCGACACCCTTCGGTACGGACCGATGAAACCGGTGGGCCTCGTGGATCCTGCGACGGACGGACGGCCGTGGGCGGTGGTTCAGCTCCGCCAGGACGACCTCGCCGCCGAGCACTGGAACCTGGTGGGGTTCCAGACCAAGCTGACCCGCCCTGAACAGCAAAGGGTCTTTCGGACGATTCCCGGCCTGGAGCGGGCTCGGTTCGTCCGCTACGGCATGATCCACCGCAACACCTTCCTCAACGCACCCAGCCACCTCGATCCACTGCTCAGGCTCAAGCGCCGACCGGACATCCGAATCGCCGGCCAATTGACCGGTGTGGAGGGGTATGTGGAATCCGCCGCCACCGGGCTGATGGCAGCCCGGACCCTCATTTCCGAACTGGCGGGTGGGGGCTTCGAGCCATCCCCTCCCCCTCCTGAAACCGCCCTTGGCGGCCTGGTCCGCCACCTCACTGAACGCTCTCCCCGGGATTTCCAACCCTCAAACATCACCTGGGGGTTGATCGCCGTTCCCCAGGAGCTTCGCGGCATCCGCGACAAGCGGCAGCGCCGCGAGCTACATGCCGAGCTGGCAGTCGATCGAATCCGCGAATGGGCGAAACAGTTGGCAGTTGGCAGTTAGCAGAATTCGGAATTCGGAATTCGGAAAACCGACCCGGGTTAATTTCTGCCCACTGCCCACTGCCCACTGCCCACTGTCTCAATCATCCCCGCCGTCCTTGGCACGAGGATGGCTGTTGCGATAAACCGACATCAGGTGCGCCAGGTCCACATTCGTATACACCTGGGTTGTGGACAGGGAGCTGTGACCGAGCAGCTCTTGGATGGCGCGCAGGTCCATTCCTGCCTCCAATAGATGGGTGGCGAAGGCGTGTCGCAGGGCATGGGGATGGAGGTGGTGGACCTGGGCCGTTCGGCCCACGGCGGCGGACAGAATCCGGCGCACCGAACGGGCGCGGAGCCGGCCTCCCCGCTGGTTGACGATCAGCGGCTCGGTGCCATCGTGGCGGTCCCGCCGCCAGCGCGAACGCACGGGGAGGTAGCGTTCCACAGCCTCCAGGGCCTGGCGACCGAAGGGCACCAGGCGTTCCCGGCGCCCCTTGCCGCGCACCCGCAGCAGGCGCTGGGTGAGCTGGACGTCTGACAGGTCGAGGGCCACCAGTTCGCCCACCCGCAGGCCGGAGCCGTAGAGGAGTTCGAGGATCGCCCGGTCTCGACGGCCAGCCGGGGTGTCCGGGAGGCTTTCGAACAGTTCCGCGATGTCGTGCCGGCCCACAACTTCCGGACTCGGTCGGGTGGCCCTGACGGCCGGCAGGGTGTCGGCAGGGTTCGAGCTGATGATGCCTTCCCTGACGAGAAACCTGAAGTAGGTGCGAGATGCGGCGAGGGCCCGCTCGATCGACCGAGCCGACAGCCGTCGCTGGTGGAGGTGGGCCAAATAGCCCCGGATGGCGGTCGGGTGCGCGCCGTCCGGAGAGGCGATGGCCAGCTCGTCACCAAGAAACCCGATCAAGGATCGGAGCTCTCTCCGGTAGGCCACCAGGGTTGCGGGGGCGAGGTTGCGCTCCCACTCCAGGTGCTCCAGGAAGGGCTCGAGGTGCCAACATGGCTCGTGGGGTGGCTCTGTCATGGCTCGCCTGGGCCGAATCGATTCAACGGGCCGTGTCCGGTGGTCGAGGCGGTGCCGGGAGCCTGCCCCCCAGGCCCCGCAACCATAGCCGGAACAGGTCCTTGAGCATTTCGAGAGAGTGGCGGCCCGGCTGCACCCTCGAGGCCTCCACATGCCGCCAATGGACCGGCACCTCCACCACCGGTGTACCCCAGCGGCGGGCGAGGTACATCAACTCGACGTCGAAGGCGAATCCCTCAATCGACTGGACTGCGGCGAGGGACCGCCCGAGGTCGCCAGGGAAGAGCTTGAAGCCGCACTGAGTGTCGAAAATCCCCGGCAGCACCAGAGTGCGCACCGCGAGGTTGAAGATCCGCCCCATCAGGTCTCGGTATATGGGCTGTCGCACGGTGATCAGCTCGCGGTTCAGGGCTCTCGAACCGATCCGTACGGTGGTTTCGGGCCCACTTCGGGCCAGAGTTTCCAGCTCCTCGATGGGTGCGGACAGGTCGGCGTCGCTGAGCAGAATCTGGTCACCTGTGGCGTGCCGGAAACCGGTTCGGACCGCCGCCCCCTTGCCCCGGTTTTTCCGGTGGGTCAACACCTCGAGCCGGATCCCAGGAGGAACCGAAACCGCTCGGGCTGCAGCGGCTGTCTGATCGCTGGATCCGTCGTCAACCACAATCAGCTCGGCGGGATGCCAGTGGCGTCGCTCGGCGAGGAAGTGGGAGATCTCCCTCAGGCTTGGCGGGAGCCGATCCTCCTCGTTGTACGACGGCACCACGACGCTCAGCGCGCCCATGGGACCGTAGCCTTCGGTGTTACAATGCCGCCATTCCGCACAAGCCCGGGAGGGAGGACGGCATGAGCGCGGTCCGCTGGGAGTACAGGATTATCAACATCCGATCGGAGAACTACCGCCTCGACCCAAACTACACGAGCCAGCTCGACGAACTCGGGGAAGAGGGCTGGGAGCTGGTGTCGATCACAGCCATCAACTTCAAGACGGGGGCCACCGACCACATCGGCATGGTCTTCAAGCGCCGGAAGGAGTGATCGACCGGGCCGAATCATCGGCCGGGCGATGCTCACGACGGCTCGACGACGGAAGTGATGCCCGAACCCGCGGCACCCCCGAGGGCCCAGCCCCGGCGGCCGACGGCGGTGGGGATTCCCAGGGTGGCAGAGAGCACCAGCGCCACCACCACGACCCACGCCACCCGGCGCGGCGGCACGGCCCGCTCAAAGCGCAGTCCGGCCATCAGCATGCCGGGAGTGGCGCGGCGAATCGTGACCAGGGTGGCCGTGACCGCCACCCACCACATCACGGCCAGGCCAAGCGCCCACGGTGCGGCGGCGAACGGAGCGCCATGCCCGGCCAACTTGAGCGCCACCAGGGCCCCGGCACCCACCCCGAGAATCACTGCCAGATCCCCCCAGGATCCGGCGATCAAGGGGATGGTCGATTCCTCGTCGGGCGGGATCCGCTGAGATTCCACCGTCGGCGACACCGCCTCTCGACCCTCGGCCTCCAGATCATCGAGCCGATCCCAGCCCTCGGGTGGCCCGGCGTGCGATCCCGGATGGTCCCCGGGCCGCTTCATCCCGCTGCGGCATCCGGGGTCGGCGTGGGCGCGGCCACCTCGGCGGGTTGCGGCTCGGCGATCACCGGTTCGGGCGGGTCTCCCCAGTCGCTCCGCTCCCCAAGACTCTGGATAAAGACCTTGAGCTGCATGTCCACGGGACGCGCCTTGTAGTTGGCGATGAAATCGAGCACCCGAATCACCTCGGCGTCCTCCCCGTCCAGGGCGTGGAGCTCATCGAGGTAGGTGGCCGCTCCGGTCAGGTTGTAGGTTCTCAGCTCGGCCAGGGCGGCGTTGTAGAGGCTCCGCTCATACACTGCGCCAAGGTCGGATTGAGCCGGGTAGGTCTCCAGGAGATCTCTGGTCGCCATCACGGCGCTGCGGTGGTTGCCGTTGCCGATCTGGGTGCGGAGGTTTTTCGCTCGGGGTTCGAGGGCCTCGATTTCCTCGATGAGCTCGAGGAGGCCGCCATCGCTGGGATAGCTGGCCAAACCCTCCATAGCGGTGTTGTACGCACGGAACCAGAGCCCGGCCGCCATCCATTCATTGGCCTTTTGGGCGAGGGCCGGTATGGGCGTCGGAGTGGGGGTTGCCAGGGCGGCGCGGTATTTCTCGGCCAGCATGTTGATCAGTTGCCGGTCGATCTCGTCGGCCGGTTCGAACCGCTCCACCAGGCTCAGGGCGGCACCGACCTTGCCCTCCTTGAAGAGAGCCTCGGCCTCGGCCTTGATGGCGTACACGTCTTCCGACGATCCACCACCGCCGCCCAGGAACGGTCGGACTCCGAACCAGCCCACCGCCAACAACAGCGCCACCGCCACCCCGGCGACCGCCAGGGTCCGCACCGGCACACCGAGCAGCCTCTTGGTCGGGGGGGCTTCGTCATCGGGCAGGAAATCCGCGAGCTCGTCGTCGAAGGACAGTTCGTCGAAAGACTCCTCCTCCGGGACCGCGGCGGGCTCCGCATCCGCCTCGCCAAAGGGCTCGGAGAAGAGGTCGTCCTCGAGGTCGGGCAGTGCCTCCGCCGCAGGCGCGGGCCTTGGGGGTTTCGAAACCGCCGCGGTGCCGGTCAAGCGTTGGTGAAGCTCGGTCGCCTCCGGGTGGCCGGGATACTTGGCGAGGATCTGATCGACCAGTTCGAGGGCCTTTTCCTTGTCGCCGCCTATCACAGCGTCTTCGGCATCGAAGAGGAGGTGCTCGACCTGTCGCCGGGTTTCCTCGAGCTCCTTCTTGGCCTCGCTGATCAGCTTCGGAACCTCGTTGTTGCTGGGTTCTACGAGAAAAACCCTGGACCAGGAGTCGATCGCCTCCAGGAAGAGCCCTGACCGGTAAGCCTTCATCCCCCTCGCAACCAGCTCGCCGACCTCCGAAGTCTCCTCCGGTATCTCGGATGGTTCGGTGCCGGGCCCGGCATCAAACAGGTCGGAGACATCGTCGGCAGGAAGAGCCGCCACCGGAGCTTCGCCAAAAGCCTCGTCGACCCGCTCCGTCAGGGTCTCAGGGGCCTGGATGGGGGCGTCGGGTTGCTCGTCCAATAGGGGGAATTCGAAGTCGTCCTCGGCGGGAACCTCGCCCATCGACTGGTCATCAAAACTGATGTCGTGGGCATCGCCAGGGCTCCACCCCGATTCGGCTTGGGCCGGGAATGCGTCGCCGCTGGGAGGTGGTGTCGCGGGAGTGGCGAAGGGTCCGCCCGCCGGCTCAGCTGCTTCACGTTGCGGACCAACTCCACCCTCGGCGTATATTTCCTGAAGGGTGGAGGTGATCCCGGTGTGGTGAGGGTCCAGGGCCTGGGCCATCATCACGAAATTGGCGGCCTCCTGAGGGTCGCCGTTGGCGAGAGCCTCCCGAGCCTGGGCCAGGAACTGGCCAACTTGCTGCTCGAGCTTGAGGCTTTCGTCGATCTGATTGAGCAACTGGCGAGCCTCCTGGTGGCCGGGAAGCTCGATCAGGACCTTTTCCACCATGCTTTTCGCGTCGACGAAGTTGCGCTGGCTGAAAGCCTCCACGGCCTCCACCAACATTTCGTTGATGGCGTCGGTGGAGGGAGCTTCCAGCTGAGCGACGATGTCGGACAGGTCGATCTCCTCCGCCCCAGACTTGAGCTGGTGCTGGAGACCGACGGCGGGAGAAAAGGCTGGGTCGATGCGAAGCACGAACTCGAGACCGATCATTGCCTCCTCGCGCTGACCCTGCTGGAGATTCAGCACGACCTGGCGGAAGGACGACATGACCCGTTCTTGAGCCTCGACGGAGAGCTCGGGATTACCCTGATATGCCATGTTCAGGATGGTAACAAGCAGGGGCTGAAACGGTCAACGAGCGCGATCACAATGTTTGAAAAAAACAGCCAGCAGTCAGCAGTTGGCTGTTGGCAGTTTGTCGCGTCAACAGTGCTTCAACCCACAGCCTGGTGACTCTGGGGGAGAGTAATTCGGACGCGGGCGCCCTCTGGCAAACGGTTTTCGAATTCCAGGGAACCGCCATGATCGGTGACGATCCTGTGCACCAGAGCCAGGCCCATCCCGGAGCCGCGACCCTTGGTGGAATAGAAGGGCTGGACCAAGGTGTCCGTGTCATCGGTGGGAAATCCGCCGCCCGAGTCGGTCACCTCCACAATCACGTCAGAGCCATTCCTGCGCACCGAGACGACGATCGAGCCGGCTTCACCCACCGCATCGGCTGCATTGTCAAGGAGATTGACCACGGCCTGGCGGAGCAACACGGGATCGGCCACTGCCCAGACCTCCTCCTCTGGCAACACCACCGCGATGTCGAGTCCGGGCCGAAGTCCATCGTAGAGCGAGCCCATCTCACGCACCACCTGGCTGATGGACGATGGGCGAGGTTCAACCTTCGGCATTCTGGCATACAGCCGAAAGGCATCCACGAGCTCCTTGAGGCCGGTGACCTGGGCGATGATCGCCTCGCAGCCCGAGTCCACGATGTCGCGGACCTCTCCCTCCAGCCGCCCCGCCCATCGCTGCATCCTCTCTGCCGCCAGCCGAATCGGCGTGAGCGGGTTCTTGATCTCATGGGCGATGCGCTGGGCGACCTCGCTCCACGCGGCTTGACGTTGGGCTTGGAGTAGCTGGGTCAGATCATCCAGGGTGACAACGAGGCCTCCTCCAGGCAGCGGAGTCAGAGTGACGTCGAGGTGCTTGACCGACCCCTCGACGTCGATGTCCACCTCGTGGCGTGATTCGCCCACACGGTCGGGGGCGAGACGTCGGTAGAGCGTGGCAAGACCAGGACGATCCAGCTTGGCCATGTCCAGCCAGGACCCCGCCCACTCGGGAAAGCCGAGGATCCTCGCCGCCGCCGGGTTTGGCCTGAAGGCGGTTGTCTTGGGATCCAGGGTCAATACCCCGGTGGGGACGGTGGCCAGCAGGGTGGCCAGTTCCTGGTTGGAGGCGCGGATCTCGGCCTCGGTGGCGCTCACCCTGCGCACCATGGCGTTGAAGGAATGGACCAGCACCGCAACCTCGTCGGAGGCGGGTTCCGCCACCTCCTCGAGTTGGTTCCCCTCGGCAACCCGCTGAGTGGCCGCGGCCACCGCCAGCAGCGGCTCGGTGAAACGGCGGGACAGGAAGAGGCCGACCCACACCGTGGCGAAGAGCAGCACCAGGGTCACCGCCAGGAAGACCAGGATGGTGGTTGCGGTGATTGTTCCCCGCTGGAGCTTCATTTCCTGGAACATGGCATGAGCCGCCGTGGTGCTTTCGAGGTCGAGGAGCAGCTCCCGGGGCAATATGTCACCCACCACGACCACCGTGTCGCCGCCCGCCACCGGAGCCCAGGCGCGGACCAGCAAGCCGCCGCCCTTCAGTCGGTTGGCGCGGACCCCCTGGCGCGGTAGTTCCTCCCAGCGGAGCAGGGGAGGGGTCGTGGGAATCCGCCGCGGGTCGGTGACAGCCTGGACCAGCCGGGGACCCTCGAAGAGAGCGACCAGGTCAACACCCATGACCTTTTGCAGCCGCGGCAGGTTTGGGTTGGTGTCGGTTTCGAGCTCCCTGGCGGCCACCTCCGCCTGCTCGAGGAGACGGGCCTCCACGAGTTCGCGAACCTGAACCGTCACCGCTGTTCCGGTTCTGAGGGTCTCTTCCACCGGCGAGGAGAACCACTGGTCGATGGACCGCTGGAGGATGTTGGTGGCGATCAGAAAGATGAAGATCACCGGCACGAAGGTGAGGGCCACGTAGGTGATGACCAGCTTGGTGCGGAATCGGCTGCCCAACACGCCACTGCGCCGTTCGGCGAGCAGCTTGACCATGTTGCGCACCAGAATGAAGGTGAGCACGAGGATCAGTGAGATGTCGAGGTACCAGAGGATGAACAGCAGCAGACGGTTGGTGAGCTCCTCGGGAGAGGCCTCCTGGGTCCGCTGAAGAAGGTAGAAAGCTCCTGCGGAGAGCACCATCAGGGCGAGGAAGCCGGCGATCAGGAAGCGGTTTTCCCGGTGGTAACGGCGCCAGGCGTCGGCCAGACGGGTCATGGGTCACTCGCGGGGTGGCTGGGGACTCTGTCCGGCGACGACCGGGGAGGAGGCGATTGGACGCTCAACCCATCGCGTTCCCTCGGTGTCCGGAAAGAACAGCCACTTGGTGGAGGAGGAGAAGACCGCTCGAACACGCACCTTCAAGTTGCCCTTCAGCGGGCTTTCCGGCATGGCGAACCGTATTTCGTCGGGCGCGACCAGCCAGCGCCGCGCCGCCTCGAGTGTCTCCACCTCGCGGCTGTTGACGATCACCCCATCAAGCACCAGGTCGCAGCGAAAGCGACCGATGACTGGATCGAAGACCGCCTCGGCCACCGCCTCCCCCTTCCACACCTTTTTGTCCCACCACAGCTTTCGGTTTGAGCGGACGCGGATCAGATAGCGGACCGAGACCCCCGCTCCCGTCGGCAGGGCTGCCTCGAGGGATTCGGGCAGCGGCTCCACCAGCCTGAACGTCACCCGGAGGGTGTCCCGTTCCAGCGTGGTGTCCAGTTCCAGTGGCGGGGAGGCCGACACCACGGTGGCGAGGAGGATGGCGAGCAAGCCGGACATGGTTCGGGCATTGTATCCCGAATCCCGGTGGATATGCGGGCGAGATCAGCGACCGGTGTTACAGTTGGTGATTGATCCCCGGGAAAGGGGAGTGGCTTCTGTCTCTGACGGTTTCGGAGTGGGCTCCCGAGGTGGAGCGGTCGTTCAAGGAGGTGCTGTACAGGTTCCTCGAGGAGGTTCACTGCACCAAGGCGGCGCTCTATCTCGAAAACCCCACGGGGGATTTTTTGCTGGCGGCACGGTACGGCTTCGGCCGGGGCGATGCACCCCCCGAGTTCCTTTCACCGGAGGACCCTTTGGTGGCCGCCGCCAGCCAGCTTGAAGGCACGCCGCTGGTTGTCAATTCCACCGAGGAGGCACCGTTTCTCGAACAGCGGATGCTCGCCGCTGGAGCCCACCGGATGTTGCTGATACCGTTGCTGGAAGGCCACCGCATGATCGGGCTCGTGGATGCTCGCGACAAGGGTGGCCAACAGCCGTTCTCCGACGGCGACGCGCGCTCCGCGGAGGCCATCGGCCACCGACTGGTTGAGATTGCTCGCGGACTCGGGTTGATGGTGGAACCCACAGCCAAGCCACAGGCGGAAGGCCCGGAAGAGCTCGTCGAGGCGCTGGAGACCCCGCCGCATCGCCAGGATCCTCCGCAGCTTGATCTTCCGGCGATGGCCGTCCTCGCCGACGCGGCCGGTCGTACGGTATTGCACGACGGCGTCTATGCCGTCGCAGTCACTGTGATTCTCCAAGATCGGGCCACCTCGGTGGTTCTCTCCGGGCGGGAGACAGAAGAGGCCGAAGAGTCTGCGCTCAAGACCCATCAAATCGAGGCACTGCTGAGAGTGGGCGGTGCGCTGCCGCGATCGGCCGACTGGCGGATGGAGTGGCGGCGTGTGCCGGGTGTGGATGCGGAGCTCCGGCCGGCGCTGGTGGTGTCTTCGGTGCCGCTGACGGCGGGCGCCTGGTCGCTGGTGCTGTCGGTGGTCGGCGCTGAGGGTGGACCGTCACCCGGAGTGGTGCTCGACCAGCTGCGCGGCGAGCTGATGATTCTCCATGAGATGTCGGCCATTCGGTTTGCCCGCCGGGGCCTGGCCAGGAGGCTGTTGGAGCCCGGAGAGGGGAGGTATCCCGATCTCGTGGCCCATTCGGCGGCGGTGTCGCGGCTGTGCATGGGCATGGCCCGTGCGGCAGGGTTCGACCACGATGGCGTGGAAGAGGCGGCCATCGCCGGGCTGCTCCACGACGTGGGGATGCGAGAGCTCGACTATGACCGCCTCTACCGACTCCCGGACCCCCGCCCGGAGCATCAGCGGGTCTACCGAAAGCACGTGCTTGTGGGCGAGCGAATACTCCGCGGCGTCGGGATGGAGGTGGTGGCGGACGCCATCCGGAGCCACCACGAACGGTGGGATGGCAAGGGTTATCCAGATCGTATGGCGGTCGAGGAGATCCCGTGGCTGGCGCGGCTGGTCCACACAGCCGAGGTTTTCGATGTGTTGACCTCAACCTCCAGCTATCGGGCACCGGTGCCGGTGGACAAGGCCCTTTCCACCATCCAGTCAGGGGCCGGCCAACAGTTCGACCCATCCGCGGTGAAGTTGTTGCTGAAGGTGGTGGAATGAGCCGTGCCCTGGCCACCAATCGGAAGGCCCGGCACCTGTACCACATTCTGGAGCCGGTGGTGGCCGGGCTCGAGCTGCTCGGAACCGAGGTCAAGGCGGCGCGCGCCGGCCGGGTCAATCTGGGCGAGGCCCACGTGGTTTTCGAGAAGGGTCAGGCCTACCTCGTCGGATGCCACATCGGGAGCTACGAGAATGCCGGTTATGCCGCCCACGACCCTGTTCGTCGGCGACGGTTGCTGCTGCACAAGAACCAGATCCTCAGGCTGGCCAGCAAGTCGCGAGAGAAAGGCATGACCGTTGTGCCGCTCCGGTTCTTCCTTGAGGGCAATTGGATCAAGGTTGAAGTGGCGCTGGTGCGGGGCAAGCAGGAGCACGACAAGCGAGAAACCCTCAGGCAGCGGACCCTCGATCGCGAGGCGGAGCAGGAGCTCAGTCGCCGCCGCTGAGTTCGGGAGCCGGGGTTCGGGAATCGGGGTTCGGGCTTTCTCGAAACCTGGGAGATTTTTCTGAAACCAAAGAGACGGCTCGGAGTATGGTCTTCGGAGCCCCGAGCCCCGAGCCCCGAGCCCCGAGCCCCGAGCCCCGAGCCCCGAGCCCCGAGCTCCAGCCCCGAGCCCCGAGCCCCGAGCCCCGAGCCCCGAGCCCTGAGCCCCGCTACTTCCGGCTGGTTTTCTCAAGCAGCGGACGAAGGTAAAGTCCCGTGAACGAAACCTCGCAGGCGGCCACCTCCTCGGGGGTGCCGGCCACCAGCAGCTCGCCGCCGCCATCGCCCCCCTCCGGTCCGAGGTCGATGATCCAGTCCGAGGTCTTGATGACGTCCAGGTTGTGTTCGATGACCACCACCGTGTTGCCACGCTCCACCAGGGCCCGTAGCACCACCAGCAGCTTGCGGACGTCGTCGAAGTGGAGGCCGGTGGTGGGTTCGTCGAGCAGGTAGAGGGTCTTGCCCGTGGCTCGCTTGGCGAGTTCGCGGGAGAGCTTGATCCGCTGGGCCTCACCCCCGGACAGGGTGGTGGCCGGCTGGCCGAGGTGGATGTAGCCCAGGCCCACGGCCACCAGGGTATCCAGCACCCGGAACACTCTTGGGACATTGGCGAAGAGCTCGAGGGCCTGGTTGACGGTGAGGTCGAGCACCTCCGCGATGCTGAGTCCCTTGTAGCGGACCTCCAGGGTTTCCCGGTTGTAGCGCAAGCCGTGGCACACGTCGCAGGTGACGAAAACGTCGGCCAGGAAGTGCATTTCGATGCGAATCTGACCGGCGCCCTGGCAGGCCTCGCAGCGGCCGCCCTTGACGTTGAAGGAAAACCTGCCCGGCTTGTAGCCCCGTGCCCGGGCGTCGGTGGTGGCCGCGAACAGGGAGCGAATCGGGTCGAAGACCTTGGTGTAGGTGGCGGGGTTCGATCGTGGTGTTCGGCCGATGGGGGACTGGTCGATGGCGATCACCTTGTCGAGCTTGTCCACGCCCTCCAGACCAT
The DNA here is from genome assembly GCA_963801995.1 of uncultured Holophagae bacterium. Classification (GTDB taxonomy): domain Bacteria; phylum Acidobacteriota; class Thermoanaerobaculia; order Thermoanaerobaculales; family Sulfomarinibacteraceae; genus FEB-10. The sequence continues at coordinate 336,304 of CAWDGW010000005.1, forward strand.
CGTGGTGGCCCGGCTTGGACAGGCTGCCGTAGAGCTCGCGGGACACCGCTTTGTGGAGGATCTCGTTCACCAGGGTCGACTTGCCCGACCCGGAGACGCCGGTGACGCTGATCAGCCGACCGAGGGGAAACACCACGTCGATGGACTTGAGGTTGTGCTCGGCGCCACCACGGACCACCACCCGATCTCCGTTGCCGGCGATGCGCTGCTCGGGCAGGGGTATGGATTGACTCCCGGAGAGATAGGCCCCGGTCAAGCTGTGCTCGCTGCGCACGATCTCCTCCGGCGGGCCGGCGGCCACGACCCGCCCGCCATGGCGGCCGGCGCCGGGACCGAGATCGATGACCCAATCGGCCTCGCGGATCGTCTCCTCGTCGTGTTCCACCACCACCACCGTGTTGCCAAGGTCGCGCATGCCTTTGAGGGTATTCAGCAGCCGCCGGTTGTCGCGCTGGTGGAGCCCGATGGACGGCTCGTCGAGCACGTAAAGCACCCCCATCAGCCGAGAGCCCACCTGGGTGGCGAGCCGGATGCGTTGGCTTTCACCGCCGGACAGGGTGCCGGCCATGCGGTCCAAGGTGAGGTAGTCCAGGCCCACCGCCACGAGGAATCCCAGTCGGTCGCGAACCTCGCGCAGCACCTTGGCGGCGATCTCGGCGTCTCTCGAACTGAGTTCGACGGTCTCGAACCACTCCAGGGCCCTGCGAACCGGCATGGCCGACACCTCGGCCAGGTTCATGTCGGCCACCTTGACCGCCAGAGACTCGCGCCGCAGCCGGGAGCCTCCGCAGGCCATACAGGGTGCAAAGGACAGGTAGCGCTCCAGCTCCTCACGGACCCCCTCCGACGCCGTCTCGGCGAGCCGCCTCCTGAGTCGAGGCACGACCCCCTCAAACCGATCGCGGTAGCGGTAGGCCCCCTTACGACCTTCCCAGACCCAGTCGAGCTCGCTGTTGGACCCGTACATGACCAGCCGCCGAACTTCTTCGGGTAGCCGACGCCAGGGGGTGTGGATGTCAAAGGCCATGTGGTCGGCCAGCTGCCGGATCTGCCGGCCCATCCAAGAGGAAGGTCCGTGCCCCACGGTCGCCAGGCATCCGGCCGCCAGCGACCGTTCCGGATCGAGCACGAGCTTCTCCGGGTCCACCTCCCGCAGGGAGCCGAGGCCCGAACACTCCGGGCAGGCGCCCTGGGGCGAGTTGAACGAGAACAGCCGTGGCGAGACCTCGGATAGGGAGAAGCCGCAACTCGGGCACGCGTGGCGAGCCGAAAGGACGACCTCGTCGCCGCCGGTGACCACCGCCCGGGCCAGGCCCTCGCCAACCCGCAGGGCGGTCTCCAGTGAATCGGCCAGCCGGGCGGCGACGCCATCCCGGACCGACAACCGATCCACCACCACCTCGACGGTGTGCTTGCGTTTCTTGTCCAGTTCGGGCGGATCGGACGCCTCCACCATCTCGCCGTCCACCCGCGCCCGCACGAAACCTTCCTTGACCATCTGGTCGAAGAGCTTGCGGTGCTCGCCCTTGCGGCCTTCCACCACCGGGGCGAGCAGCATGAAGCGAGTGCCCGGCTCGAAACCGACCAAGCGGTCCACCATCTGTTCCACCGTCTGCGGCCGAATCGGGATGTCGCAGTCAGGGCAGTGGGCGATACCCACTGAGGCCCACATCAGCCGCAGGTAGTCGTGAATCTCGGTGACCGTGCCCACCGTGGACCTGGGGTTGCGGGAGGTGGTCTTCTGCTCGATGGAGATCGCTGGCGACAGGCCATCGATGGTATCCACGTCGGGCTTTTCCATCTGATCGAGGAACTGCCGAGCATAGGCCGACAGCGATTCGACGTAACGCCTCTGCCCCTCCGCAAAGAGGGTGTCGAAGGCGAGGGAAGACTTGCCCGATCCCGAAACGCCGGTAATGACCACCAGCCGGTTGCGTGGGATCACCACGTCGATGTTATCCAGGTTGTGCTCACGAGCACCGCGGATGGTGATGTCGTCTCTCATGTTGTCTTGGCCCTTTTGACCGGCCGTCGCCAGTGCCGCATAGTGTAACTAAGCCGTATGTGGTTCTACGCCAAAATCGAGTAGCCGCCATCCACCACCAGCACCTGCCCGTGGATCATGGAGGCGTACTCGGTACACAGATAGACCACGGTGTTGGCCACGTCCTGGGGGCTGAGCAGCCGTCCGGCAGGGGTTCTCTGCCGGGCTTTCTCCAGCAACTCCTCGCGGTTGGGGAAGTGGAGCAGGGCGTCGGTGTCAACGGTTCCCGCGGAGACCGCGTTGATCCGCAGTCCATCGGGTGCGAGCTCGGCGGCGAGGTGGCGCACCATGGACTCGAGGGCGGCCTTGGAGGCGCCCACTGCGGTGTAGTTGGGGATGGCACGGATTGCACCCAGGGAGGACACCGCCACCATGACCTTCTCGTCCTGGGAATCGAGCTTGAGGAAGTTTTGAATGATCGGCAGCAGGGCGGCCGCGTTGATGTGCATGGCCCAATCGAAGTGGTGCATGGTGAGCTCGCGCGCTGACTTGAGGACGCCTGAGGCGGCGTTCGAAATCACGATGTCCAACCCTCCCCACGCCTCGTTAATCGTGTCGAACATCTGTTCCACGTGCTCCGGATTGGCCACGTTGCCCTTGACGAGCAGTGCATTGACCCCGCGTTTTTCGATCTCCTTGACGGTTTCCTCGGCCCGGGCGCGGCCCCGGAGGTAGTTGATGGCCACATCCACCTTGAAATCGGCCAGTGACAGTGCGATGGCCTTTCCGATACCGCGGGAGGAGCCCGTCACCAGAGCCCGTTTGCCTCTAAGTTTGAGATCCATTCGCACCTCCACCGGCAAAACTACTCCTCCAATCAGCCGAAAACAAGGATTTTCAGGGGGTTTTCGGGGTTTTTCCCTTGACAGGGGCCCTTCGGGTCGCCAATATGACTAAAAACCCCCATAAAGGGTCCCAGGAGGAATGCATGAACAAGACCGAAATGGCCATGAAGCTCGCCAAGAAAACCGGACTCAGTCAGGGCAAGGCCGCCGAGATTCTCGATGTGATGTTCTCGGCACAGCCGCGCAAGGGAGTCATCGCCACCGCGCTCGACGCCGGTGAGAAGGTGACGATTCCCGGCTTCGGTACCTTTGCCACCAAGAGCAGGGGTCAGCGTCAGGGCCGCAATCCGGCCACCGGCGCGACGATCACCATTCCGGCGAAGAAGTACGTCCACTTCAAGCCGGGCAAGACCCTTCGCGAGCGCGTCGAGAAGTAGTCTTTCCCCGCAGCCGGTACCTTCGGGTCCCGGTGGGTGAAAGCACGGGTGGAGATCCGCCCGTTGTGCTGAAATTGAACGATCGGGCGTTTCGCCCGATCGTTTTTTTCGCATTGCGCGACTGAGAACGTCGGAGTATCTGCGCAATTCACTCCGCGGACTCCGTGAATTGCGTTGAATAGAATTCTCTTCAGTTCTCAATACTCGCATCTCAGATCTCATATTTCAGTAGAGCCGAAAAACTGTTGATTTTGCCGTGAGGTAGAGATGCGAGTATTGAGCGATCACCGCAACGATTTGACCATTGTTCGCGTTACCGCCGGCGAGAGGCGTAGAGACGAGCGACGGCGCGCTCGTGCTCGGCGAGGGACCTCGAAAATGTGTGCCCACCGTCCGAGGAGGCGACGAAGTATAGAAAGGCGTGCTCCTCTGGGTCGACGGCGGCCGCCAGAGCGGCCCGACCTGGCGAGTTGATTGGCCCGGGTGGCAAGCCAGGATAGCGGTAGGTGTTGTAGGGGTCATCCACCTGCCAGTGCCGCCGGAGCAGCCGACCGCGCCATTCCCCCCGCCGTTTCAGGGCGAAGACCACCGTCGGGTCGCACTGGAGCAGCATGCCCCGGTGGAGCCGGTTGGCGAAGACTCCGGCAATCCGCCCGCGTTCGGTGGGAACCGAGGTCTCGGCCTCCACCAGGGAGGCCAGGGTGACCACCTCCAGGGGTTCTCCCCATGGGGGACCGTCCACCGGAGTCTCCTCGCGCCACACTTCACGGAAACGGTCGAGCATGTGGCGTGCCGCCACCGGGGCTGGCAGGCCCATGGCGAATCGGTAGGTGTCTGGAAAGAGGAAACCCTCGAGAGATGGTGCAGAGGAGGCCACGTCCCGGATGGCCGTCGGGTCCGCGACGAGGCTTCGCCACTCCTCGGTGGTGCCGAGGCCCGCCGCGGAACAAAGCTCGCCAATCTCCTCGGCCGTGGAACCCTCCACGACCGTCAGCTGGAAGGTCTCGACCTCGCCGGAGAGAAGCTGTTCCAGAATGTCCACCGGACGGCAGGCTGCCCCAACGACGTACCGGCCGTAGTGCATGGTACGTCCCGCTGCGAACAACCTCAGGTAGATCCGTCCGGCAAGCTCGGAGGGCAGGAGACCCTCCCCGTGTAACAACGACAGCACCGTACGTCCCGGGGTGCCCTCGGCCACCTCGAAGCGGATTGGGCGATTGTCCAGAGGCCGCCACAGGGCCCAATGAGCCCAGACCACCGTCACCCCAACGCCGATCACCACCATCAGCGTGATCACGACGACCACCCGCAGGATGGCGGAGCTCACGACCCTCGCCCGGTTCGTCCAGCCAGGTACTCCTCGAGGATCACCTGAGCCGCCAGGTGGTCCACCGGACGGTCCGGTGGAAGGCCGGCCTCCCGTGCCCGCAGGCGAGCCTCGTGAGTGGACAACAACTCAGGCTGCAGTGCCACTTCGTGGCCGAGAGCCTCGACCGCCTCGGCGATGGCGTGGCTCCGCCCACAGGCGGGGGTCTCGGTGCCGTCGGCGCGGGTCGGCAGCCCCACCACCACCAGCTCCGCGCGGTGCCGTTGAGCGGCGCGAACGATCTGTCGTGCGGCAACCGCGGCGCCGTCGTAGGAGATCACCTCCAGCGGAGAGACCAGGCCGGTGTGGTCGTCCGCCACCGCCAGGCCGAGGCGTTTGCCGCCGGGGTCCACTCCGAGGTATCGCACGGCGTTCATTGTATTGCAGAGTGGCAGAGGGGCAGTGACGAACCGTTGACGGTTTTTCGCATTTCGAATTCCGAATTCCGAATTTCGCTCTGCCCTACAATGGCCACGTGTGGTTTCGTAGACCGCTGCTGCTCCTTCTGCTGCTCCTGCTGATTCCGGTGTTGGCGGTGGCGCAGGAACTCGAAGAGGGAGGCCCTATCAACCTGACCGCCGAGGAGCAGCGCTGGGAAGGGGACGTGTGGCGCGGCCTGGGGTCGGTTCGCATTTTCTACCAGGACGTCAAGATCCAGTGCGACGAGATGGAGTACAACCGGCTGACCCAGGACCTGGTGGCGCGGGGCCGGGTGATCGTTGACCAGGGCCCCAGCCGATTCACCGCCGACGAACTCCACTACAACCTGGGGACCAAGAGCGGACTGTTCATCAACGGTTCGGGCTTCATCGATCCCATGTACTCCTTCACCGGACGGGAAATCGAGAAGATCGACGAGACCCACTACCGAATCGACGGGGCAGTCTTCACCACCTGTGAGCGGGACGATCCGCGGCCGCCTTGGAGCTTCACCATCAAGCGCGCATTGCTCGAGGAGGAGGGCCTGGGCAAATTCCACAGCACTGCGCTGAGGGTCCAGGGCGTGCCCGTGTTCTACCTGCCGTACATGGTGTGGCCCATCAAGCGGGAACGGACTCCCGGCCTGCTCATGCCAGCCTTCGGGTACTCCGAGCAGCTCGGCTTCAACCTCGGGCTGCCGGTCTACTTTCCCATCGGTCGCAGCTACGACACCACCGTGCTCTTCGACTATTACTCCGAAGGTTTTTACGGGCTTGGCAACGAGTGGCGCTGGGCGCCGAAGGCTGACGCCCGGGGGGGGGCTCGGCTGTATTCGGTGTGGAATGAGGCGGCCGCCGAGTGGCAGTGGAAATACACCGCATTTCACAACCAGGACGACTTCCTCGGCTTCCGGCTGTTGGTGGAAATGGAAAACCTGTCGGACATTGACTTCTTCCAGGACTTCGATCGCAGCTTCGAGTCCAACACGAGGCGATCCCTGTACTCTCAGATTTACCTGACCCGCACCAGGGGCATCTACACCCTCAACCTGAGGGCCGACCGCCGGACCACCTTCCTGACCTCCTACGACGTGGAGCTGAACCAGCTCCCGGAGGTGGAGCTCCGGGTGCCGTCGAGCCGGATCGGAAACAGTGCCTTTTATTGGAACCTGCTGGCTTCTGTGAATTACTTCGTGGTCGACCGCGGCCAGGAATTGAAGGGCGACTATTTTCGGGCCGACGCCTTCCCTATCGTGTCCTACACCTTGCCGAGCCCGTTATGGCTGTCGGTGACGCCCCGTCTCGGGGCGCGTGGCACCTATTACACCAAGAGCTACAACGACACCCGGACCGAATTCGTCGACGAGGCGGTGGACCGCAGCTACATCGCCGGGGGAGTGGACATCGTCGGGCCCTCCTTCTCCAGGATCTTCGAGAATCCCTGGGGTCCCTACTCGAAATTCAAGCACTTGGTGGAGCCACGCATCGAGTATGCCTACCTTGATGGCGACGTGAACAAACCGGAGATTCCGATCTTCGATGAGGTGGATTCCGCGCGATCGAGAAACCGGGCACGGCTGGTGCTGGCCAATCGGGTTTTGGCCAAATCCAAGGAGGGAGTCAGCGCCCGCGAACTCGGGGCCCTCGAGTTCTTCCAGGAGTACTCATTCGACGAGAGGCTCAACACCGGTCCCGACGGTCGCACCAGCCAGTGGGGGCCGCTGGGCATGCTGCTGCGCCTGACCCCGTCGGCGGGGACCGGCTTCGACGCCCAGGTCACCTACGACACCCTCAATTCAAATCCCATTACCACCTCCCTGGCGGCCTCCTACAGCCGCCCGGAGGGCTTTGCCCGGCTCACCTGGTACCAGGGCTTCTTTTCCCAGACCGGAGAACGCACCTCGTCCCAGGTGCAGACCCTGCTCAACTTCCGCAAGCCCGGCTTCCCCCTCGAGGCACTCGTCCACATCGCCTACGACATCGAGCAGCGGGAGATGCAACAGCAGCGCTACCGCGTGTTTTGGCAGGGCAGCTGCTGGGGCATCTCGGCGGAGTACCGCGATTCGCGACTGGGCCAATTCCCCAACCGCGAATTTCGGATCGTCATCGACCTGCGCGGCGTCGGTGCGTTACCAGAGATCAAGGGGTCGTTAGGCGGCTTCGAGTAATCTCCGCCGAGATTGTCGCTCAATTCGCTCCGCGAATTGAGTTAATTTCTTTCTGAATCCAGACCTCCGGTCACGCTGTGATAGCGTGGTCAAAACTACCAGGTGCCCTCGGTCATGAGAGCGGACAAGAACGACCCCCGCTGGGAGGAGGCGATTATGCGGAGAGTTCGAGCAGTGGTTGGGATGTTTGTTTCTATTCTGGTGTTGGCGACGCTTGCGCCAGGAACGGCAAGAGCTGAGGAGCCCGACGAGGGCGTCTGGCGAAACTACGACTTCGTCCCAGGCGCAAAGGTCTGGTTCGTCTCGGACTTCACGGATGAGCCGGTGGGTCGGTTTCCCGCTGGCCAACTCGAGTTCGTCCGCGGCAACGCGCAGATTGTCGAACTGGACGGGGAGAAGCTCCTCGAGTGTACCGCCAATAGCGTCTTTCGCGTCATCCTGCGGGAGGAGCTTCCCGAGGACTTCACCATCGAGTTCACGATCAAAACGGGCACGCCAAACATGGCAACTCGCGTCTTTTTCACCCCCATCGAGGGTAGCTTCAGTAAGCTCGAGAGCCAATACCTGAATCTTGACCGGAGACCTGGGATTTATCTCAAGGGCCAGGAGGTCTCCACAGCGAACAGGACTCGTGGGCTAGCCGATGAGTTCGTCTCAGTGAAGTTACAGCACGACGGCGACTACGCGATCGTCTACCTTGGCACGGAGCGGATCTCGAACGTGCCGAACGCCAAATTCCTGCTCTCGACCACGATCGAGTTCCAGGTCAGCGCCAATCCGCGCTTCCCCAGCTATGTCAAGGACATCGTCGTTGCCGTAGGGCTGGACGACCTGTACGACAAACTGGTAGAGACTGGCGAGTTCACCACTCGGGGGATCTTCTTTGCATTCGACAGCGCCGCCCTTGGGGGGGAGTCGACGCCGGTGCTCGAGCGGATTCGGTCAACGATGGAAGAGCACCCAGAGCTCAACATTGTCGTCGAGGGCCACACCGACAGCGTCGGTGACGAGGAGTACAACCAGGAGCTGTCCGAGCGGCGAGCCCAGGCGGTGGTCCGCTATCTGGAGGAGCATGAGATCGACGGCGAGCGGATGACCGCCCAGGGCAAGGGCGAAGCGGAGCCCGTGGCCGACAACGACACCCCCGAGGGTCGCGCCGAGAACCGGCGTGTCGTGCTGCGGGTCGCGCCGAAGACTTGAACCAACGGTGCCAGGCAAGGTCTCGACCCGCACTCTTAACGAGCCATCCCTGCCAGGCCGTGTCGCGCAACTAGCTATCGCGCCGCTGTACAGGCAGGCGATGACGCTCGCACCACAACCCATACGCCAAGATTTCGGCCGCAACGACGCCGAATACTCGAGGGAATTGAACCGAGGGACAGGGATTCGAACCCTGGGAACCTTGCGGTTCAGCGGTTTTCAAGAACCGCCGCCTTCGACCACTCGGCCATCCCTCCGGATCGAGGTTGTTCGCACGTCGATGATCTCACACGCAGCATGCATCGAGGAACCGAAGATGTCGCCATGAGATATGAGATGCGAGTATTGAGCGACAATCTCGGCGATCCACCTCGCGATTGCCTGGATTCCTTTACACTCGACGGCACCGGTCGTACAATACCGATTCCCGGCCGGAGAGGTGCTGGAGTGGTCGATCAGGGCTGCCTGCTAAGCAGTTGTCCGGGGTGACCTGGACCGCGGGTTCGAATCCCGCCCTCTCCGCCAATCACCAACCGCCAACATGAAGGGCGGGTCTTTTTTTATGGTCGACATCAGAACGCGTATCGCACCGAGCCCCACCGGCGATCCCCATGTGGGCACAGCCTACGTGGCACTTTTCAATCTCGCCATGGCCCGACACCACGGCGGCAGCTTCGTGCTGCGCATCGAGGACACCGATCGCGGTCGCAGCTCCGAGGCCAGTGAGGAGATGATCTTCGAGAGTCTTCGCTGGCTCGGGCTGGAATGGGACGAGGGGCCGGACGTTGGCGGACCCCACGGACCCTACCGCCAGAGCGAACGGTCCGAGATCTACCGTGAGCACTCGGCTCAGCTGGTGGCCTCCGGAGCGGCCTATCCCTGCTTCTGTACCAGAGAGCGTCTGGCTGAGCTGCGCGAGGAACAACGCAAGAACAAGCAACAACTCGGGTATGACGGGCACTGCCGGGCGATTCCGGCGGCCCAAGCAGCCGAGCGGGCCGCGGCCGGCGAGGAGCATGTGATCCGCCTCAGGATGCCTGACGACGGAGAACTCGTGGTGGAGGATCTGCTCCGCGGCGAGATCCGATTCCCGGCCGGCCAGGTGGACGATCAAGTGCTGGTCAAGTCCGACGGCTACCCCACCTACCACCTGGCCAACGTGGTGGACGATCACCTGATGGCCATCAGCCACGTCATCCGGGCGGAGGAGTGGATTTCCTCGCTTCCCAAGCACGTCCAGCTCTACAGAGCCTTCGGCTGGGAGCCGCCGGTGTTCTGCCATTTGCCGCTGCTGCGCAACGACGACACCTCCAAGATTTCCAAGCGCAAAAACCCGGTCAGCCTCAACTTCTATCGGCGGGCGGGGTTCCTTCAGGAGGCCATGCTCAACTACCTGGCCCTGATGGGCTGGACCATGCCCGACGAGCGCGAGGAGTTCAGCCTGGCCGAGTTCATCGAGAACTTCGATCTCGCCGACGTCAGGCTCGGTGGTCCGGTCTTCGACCTGACCAAGCTGCGCTGGCTCAACGGCCGCTACATCCGGGGCCTCTCATCGCAGGAGCTGCTTCACCGGCTGCGCTCCGGCCTGCTCGGCGATGAGTACCTGGTGGAGGTTCTGGAGTTGGCCCGGGAGCGCATCGACACCCTCGAGGAGTTCATGAGCTACGCTGACTTCTTTTTCATCGGCGACGTGGTCTATGACGACGGGGTTCGCGCCAAGCTGGTGATCAAGGAGACCACCCCGCCCCAATCCGCCAAGGTGTTCCGGCTGCTGTTGGAGGAGAGCCTGGATGCCATCCTCGAGTGGCGGACGGCAGCCATCGAGGACGCCCTGCGTCTGTTCTGCGAGCATCACGACCTGACCCCCAAGCAGTTGTTCATGCCGCTGCGGATCGCGGTGACCGGCCGGGCCGCCACCCCACCGCTGTTCGAGACCATGGCGGTGCTCGGCAAGGAGACCTGCCGGCGACGCCTGCGCACCGCCATTGACGTGCTGCGCGGCATGAAGCTCTGATCAGGTTCTTCCATGGTTCGTCTCGTTCCCGTTCCCGTTCCCGTTCCCGTCCCCGTTCCCGAATCGGGTGTCGGGCATTTCCCCCCGGAGTTCTACCCATGAGTGATCCCACGAGCGACGACACGCCCGAGACCACCGACTTCATCCGCGACATCATTCGCGATGATCTGGCCTCCGGCAAACACGACGGCGTGGTGACGCGCTTTCCCCCGGAGCCCAACGGTTACCTCCACATCGGACACTCCAAGTCCATCTGCCTGAACTTCGGGGTCGCCGCCGAGTTCGGCGGGCGCTGTCACCTCCGATTCGACGACACCAACCCGGTGAAGGAGGAGATGGAGTACATCGAGGCCATTCAGCGGGACATCCGGTGGCTGGGCCTTGACTGGGGTGAGCACGGCTACTTTGCGTCGGATTACTTCGAGCAGCTCTACCGGTGGGCGGAGGACCTCATCGAGGCCGGCAACGCCTATGTGGACGACCTCTCGGCCGAAGAGATCCGGGAGCACCGGGGAACCCTCACCGAGCCCGGGCGGGAGAGCCCCTATCGAGACCGATCGGTGGAGGAGAACCTGGATCTGTTCCGCAGGATGCGGGCCGGCGATTTCGCCGATGGTGAACGGGTGCTGCGGGCGAAGATCGATATGGCCGCGGGCAACATCAACCTGCGCGACCCGGTGCTCTACCGGATCCTCCACACCACCCACCCCAGGACCGGCGACGCCTGGTGCATCTACCCCACCTATGACTTCGCCCACGGCCAGTCCGACGCCATCGAGCACATCACCCACAGCCTCTGCACCCTCGAGTTCGAGGACCACCGGCCGCTCTACGACTGGCTGGTGAACCATCTTCCGGTGCCCTCGAAACCGCGCCAGATCGAATTCGCCCGCCTGAATCTGAGCTACACCGTGATGTCGAAACGACGGTTGCTGGAGCTCGTCCAGGGGGGCCACGTCTCCGGCTGGGACGATCCCAGGATGCCCACCTTGTCCGGACTGCGCCGGCGCGGTGTTCCTCCCGCCGCCATCCGCGACTTCACCGACCGGGTTGGGGTCGCCAAGCGCAGCAGCGTGGTGGACTACGCCCTCTTCGAGCACTGCGTGCGCACCCGCTTGAACGTGGAAGCCGAACGCCGGATGGCGGTGCTCGATCCCCTGAAGGTGGTCATTACCAACTACCCGGATGGGCAGGAGGAGCTCCTCGATGCGATCAACAATCCGGAGGACGAGGCCGCCGGGACCCGCCGGGTGCCCTTCTCCCGGGAGCTCTTCGTTGAACGTGCTGATTTCATGGAGGACCCCCCGAAGAAGTTCTTCCGCTTGGCGCCGGGCCGGGAGGTCCGACTCCGCTACGGCTACCTGATCACCTGCCAGGAAGTGGTGAAAAACGAGGCCGGGGAGGTGGTGGAGCTGCGGTGCAGCTACGACCCCGCAACCCGTGGCGGTAACGCCCCGGACGGCCGTCGGGTCAAGGCGACCCTCCACTGGGTGTCGGCGGCCCACGCCCTACGGGCTGAAGTCCGCCTCTACGACCAGCTCTTTGACCGCGCCGACCCGGGAGCCGACGGCCACTTCGTCGACGACATCAATCCCGACTCTCTGAGGGTGCTGACCGAGTGCCGGTTAGAGCCAAGCCTGGCGGAACTCGAGGTCGGTGACCGGGTCCAGTTCGAGCGGCAGGGTTATTTCTGCGTCGATCCTGACTCGACCCCGGATCTTCCCGTTTTCAACCGCACTGTGACTCTCCGAGACACCTGGGCCAAGATCCAGGCGAAGGGACAGGCGGATCGTTAGCCCGTACTTCTCACCGGGTTTCGTCTCGAGGGCGGCGAGGCGCCATGTCCAGTGGGGTTTTCGATCCGAGGGGCGCGGAGGCGTACTTGACAGTACGTCGAGCACCCCGAGGCGAGAAAACACCGCTGGGCGTTGTGCATCGCCGGCCGTAGCAGAAAGCTGGTGAGAAGTGCGGGCTAGGCGCCGGGGTTGCTCTCGCGGCCTTTGGCCGCGGCGACTCACAGTTACCAGCAGACAGCCGTAGGCCAGTCCATGAATGGTTAAACGTTTAACGTCCGAGGGACCTCGGCGCCACGAACCATCGAAATCGGTCACGTCGACGTTGAACGTGTTTTGTGAACTCAATACTCGCGTCTCAGATCCCACCCGCGATCTGGATCGGGTCAACGCAGACGTAGCCGTGGGAGATGAGACGCGAGTATTGAGCGGAATCACCTCTACGACTCGAGATTGAGCAGGAGGATAAGAGTGGTGCCGAAGGCCGGACTCGAACCGGCACGGATCGCTCCACACGGCCCTCAACCGTGCGCGTCTACCAATTCCGCCACTTCGGCACAGACCGTGCGCATGTTAGGCCGCATCGCCTCGAAAGGCAAGCGGTCACTGTCCCTCCGGGGCCGTCTCTTCACCTTCCAGAGGGATCGGATCACCGATGTCGGTGGCCTCCTCTGCAGCCGCTTCCCCGACCTCCTCGCCGGTGGCCATGGCGGGCTCCACCGGGGCGTCGGAGGTCACCGGTGGGGGCTCGGTTGCCACGCTTTCCATCACCGAGGCGTGCCGCCTGCCCGACATGATAGCCAGCGACAGGGACAGCAACACGAACAGCACAAACGATGCCGTGGTCATGCGATGCATGACGTTGGTGCCTGTGCGTGGTCCGAAGGAGGCCTGGCTGCCGCCGCCGCCGAAGGCGCCGGCGAGATCGGCACCCTTGCCCTGCTGCAACAGCACGACGAGGATCAGGAACAGGCAAACAAGGACGTAGAGAATCACCAGTAAAATTGTCACGATCAGTCTCCCGCGGCACAGTCTGCCGCAGCGCGGATAATAGCCGAAAACGAGTCAACGTCAAGGCTTGCACCGCCGATCAGGCCCCCGTCCACGTCCGGCTGAGCCAAAAGTTCGTGGGCATTGGAGGGCTTCAGACTGCCCCCGTAGAGAATTCTCAGGGCGTCTGCGGCCGCCGGTCCAAAGGCTCTTTCGAGCCTTCCCCTGAGGAAGGCATGGGCCTCCTGGGCCTGCTCGGTGGTGGCGGTCCGGCCGGTTCCGATGGCCCAGACAGGCTCGTAGGCCAGCACCAGCCTCGCTGGGTCCAGGGCCTCGAGGCCGTCAATCTGCCGGTCGAGCACGGCGAAGGTCTGGCCGGCCTCGCGTTCGGCAAGGGTTTCACCCACACAACAGATCACCGTGAGATCGGCCCGCTGGCCGCAGGCGGCCCGCTTCAGGGTTGTTTGATCTGTCTCTCCAAACAGGGTCCGTCGTTCGCTGTGGCCGACGATAGCCCATTGAACGCCCAGTTCGGTGAGCATGGCGGCTGACACCTCGCCGGTGAACGCGCCGGTCTCCTCCCAGTGGACATTCTGGGCACCGAGCCCGACGCCGGCATCGGTGAGCAGCATGGCGGCCTGAGCAAGGGAGGTGAACGGTGGGCATACCACGACGTCGACCGCCTCCCACGGCCCGGACTGGAGAAGTGCTTCGATGAACGCCGAGGTGTCGGCCACCACCTTGTGCATCTTCCAGTTGCCGGCAATCAGTGGAGTTCGTGAACTCATTCGGTCTCCAAGGCCTTGATTGCGGGCAGCTTCTCACCGGTGAGGAATGCCAGCGAAGCCCCACCCCCGGTGGAAACGTGGTCGATCTGGGCCGCCACGCCCGCCCGGTGGATCGCCATGACCGATTCGCCGCCGCCCACCACCGTGAAGGCCCGGCTGTCGGCCAACGCGTGGGCCACGGCCATGGTGCCCTCGGCGAAGGGCTCGGACTCGAAGACTCCCATGGGCCCGTTCCAAAAAACGGTGCGCGCCTCCAGAATCGCTCGCCGGTAGCGGTCCCGGGAGGCGGGACCCAGATCCACGATCAGAGTCTCGGAGGGCACGGCGTCAGCCCTCACCACCTCGATCCTGGAGGGCTCGTCCAGGGAGTCGGTCACCACCACGTCGTCGGGCAGCTCGAGTTTCACCCCGCGGATCTCAGCGCGCCGCAACACCTCGCGCGCCGTGTCCACCATCTCCGCCTCCACCAACGAACGCCCCACCTCGTGGCCCTGGGCCAACAGGAAGGTGTTGGCCATGCCACCGCCGATGAGCAGGGTCTGCACCCGCTCCACCAGGGCTTCCAACGGGGCGGTTTTGGTGGAGACCTTGGCTCCCCCCACCACCGCCACGTAGGGTTGATCGGGGTCGACCACCATACGTTGCAGGGCCGCGACCTCGGAGCCCATCAGAAAGCCGGCCGCCTTGCGCCCTGCGCCGTAGCGTTCAGGTGCGCCCACCACCGAGGCGTGGCTGCGGTGGGCGGTGCCGAAGGCGTCATTGGCGTAGTGGCTGAAGGGCGCCGTCAGCCGGCGGGCGAAGTCGGGGTCGTTCGCCTTTTCGCCTGGGTAAAAGCGCAGATTCTCCAGCAGCAACAGGGAGCCCGGTTCGGCCGCCGCAATCGAGGAATCCAGGCAGTCGGGCACGAAGCTCACCGAACGTCCGAGGGCTTGCTCGAGGGCCGTGGCCACCGGTTTCAGCGAAAAGGCCGGGTCAGGGACTCCCTTGGCCTTGCCCAGATGGGAGCACGCCGCCACCACCGAGGCGCGCTCGGTCAGCCAGCGCAGGGTCGGCAGGGCGCCGTCGATGCGGGTCGCATCCAGCACCTCACCATCACCGAGCGGCACGTTGAGGTCGAGCCGAAGCAGAACCCGCGCCTGCCGCACGTCGCTCAGCGTCTCCAGGGTGGGCAGGTTCATTTGGAGTCCCGGGAAACCATGTGTGCCATCAGGTCCACGACCCGCAGGGCGTAGCCGTTCTCGTTGTCGTACCAACCCACCACCCGGAAGAAGTTGGGGGTCACCTGGGAGATCAGGGCCAGGTCCACCACCGTGGAGTGGCTCTCTCCGATGATGTCGGTCGAAACGAGCGGCTCGTCGGTGGCGCGGAGGATCCCCTTGAGGGGCCCCGCGGCGGCCTCGACGAACGCCTCGCGGAGCTCCTCCACCGTGCCGGCGCGACTGGCCACGAAGATCAGGTCGCAGACCGAGGCGTCGGGCACCGGGACCCGCATCGCCGCACCGTCCAGCTTGCCGGCGAGCTCGGGGTAGACCAGGCCGATGGCCTTGGCCGCTCCGGTGGAGGTAGGAATGATGTTGATCGCGGCCGCCCGCGCCCGACGCATGTCCTTGGAGTGCTGCACATCCAGGATCCGCTGATCGTTGGTGTAGGCATGAATGGTGGTGAGCCAGCCGTGCTCGATGCCCACGGTTTCGTGGAGCACCTTGGCCATCGGGGCGAGGCAGTTGGTGGTGCAGGAGGCATTGGACACCACGTGGTGGGCCGCCGGGTCATACTTGTCGTCATTGACTCCCATCACGAAGGTCTCGTCAACCGACTTGCCGGGCGCGGTGATGATGACCTTCCTGGCGCCGGCCTCGAGGTGGGCGCCGGCCGCTTCGCGGGTTCGAAACAGCCCGGTGGATTCCACCACATAGTCGACGCCGAGAGTGCCCCAGGGGAGGTCGGCCGGGTTGCGTTCGGCAAAGACCTGCATGCGGTCGCCGTTGATCGTGATGCTCTGGCCGTCCACTTCCACCGAACCGGCCCAGTTGCCGTGCACCGAGTCGTGGGCGAAGAGGTAGCCGAGCATATCGGGGGATGTGAGGTCGTTGATGGCCACCAGATCGAATCCGTCCCGTGCCTTGAGGTGGCGCGCCACCAACCGACCGATTCTGCCGAAACCGTTGATCGCAACTTTCACACTCATTCATGCCTCCATGGGTCACGTCGCATGGGTCACGTCGTGGGCGGGCGAGTATAGCAAAACGACCTTCACGTCAGCGGGGGATCGGAGTATTTGCTTGCTCTTCGAAAAACGACCCACCGCCCACCCTTTCCACGTTTTTCGAAGTTGTTAGCCCGTACGGGATTCGACCACGAAGGGGTTGGGTGGGTGGTGCAGTGACGGAGACCGTGCGGTTGGTCGACCGAAGGAAGACGTGGTAGCCCGTACGGGATTCGAACCCGTGTTACCGGCGTGAGAGGCCGGCGTCCTAGACCCCTAGACGAACGGGCCACACGAAGGCGCAATGTAACATACGGTCGCCGAATTCTGCAACCAACAGCTGCGCCTACCGGGCTTCGAGGCGGGAAAGCACCGCGACAAAATCCTCACCGTTCGACGTGGCGATCAACTCTTCCAGGGCATCGTGACGCCGGGCGAGCCGGGCGAGCCGGGCGAGACCCGCCAGGTGATCCGCCGCGGTGCTGCTGTCGCCGATCAGACAGAAGACCAGGCGGACCGATTGCTCGTCCAGGGCGGGGTATTGGAGGCCTTCGGGATGGGTGGAGGCCGCCATCACCAGCCGACCGAGCCCGGGAACCTGGGCGTGTGGAACCGCGACACCCTGGCCGATTCCGGTGGACAGGATGGTTTCGCGCTCGAGCAATCGCCGGACCACTTCGTCGCCATCACGCACCAGGCCCGCCTGCTTGAAGGCGGCACCAAAGAGTTCGAATAGACCGTCTCGGTCGGACACTTCGGGGGCGATCAGGACGAGCTCCGGTTGGAGTTGTGAGGACAGTTGCACGACAGCACCTCGCTCAGACGTCGCGGAGCTTAGGCTGGATCGTTGCTGGGCGCAAGCTGGCCGCGTGTCCGATCAAGATTCGTGGAATCGAGGAAGGGGAATCGTGGATTTGCGGAACGTGGTCGAGAATCTGACGGGTTAACGATGGCTCGGACCTATGCCCTCGGGGCACCCGGCAGCCCGGGGCCACGAGACCTCAGCCCGGGGCACGCGACCCCGGTTTCAACATTCCCCATTCAACATTCCAAATTTCCGGGGCTTACACCCTCGGCGTGTAATAGTCGTCGTAGGCAGCCATGACGAATCCGGCGGCGATGGGCATGGTCACCAGCAGGCCGACGATGCACAGCGCCGAACCGAGCAAGGACAGGCCGATGTGCACCAACCCCAAGAGCAGCGCGGGCGTCGGATAGGCCTGCAGGAACCGGACGTTGTCACCCAACGCGTCGGTGGCCGACTTGGGGCTGACGGTCACGGCGGGCAGGACGAAGAGGGTGGCCCCGGCGGTCACCACGCTGATGGCCAGGCCCAACACGAATGTCACGATCTGCCCCAGGCAGGGGATGCCGCCGAGCACAAAACCGGCCACCAGATTGACCACTGCCCCCAGGATGAAAACCAGCAGGACCAGCAGTCCGGCCACGCAGGTTCTGGCGAAGTCCGAGAAGCCGGCGAAGAGCTCGCCGAACTCAGTCTCCTGACCGTTGCGCAGCTTTTGAACGATGCCGTAGTAACCGGCCATCAGGGGCCCGGCGAGGATCAGGGGCCCCACCACCGTAATCGAGGCCAGCAGCAGGATGACGAATACGATGGCGAACCCGCCGCCAAGCAAGGCCGGGTTCTCCGCGAACAGCTGCCAGCCCTGGCCGAGGTACCCGCCAAGGTCCACCCGATCGCCGGGCGGCGGTCCATCGGCGGTGGTCGGGACAGGCGGCGGTTCGGCTGGTGGCGCCGGCGGCGGTGTCGCTGGCGGTGGCTCCGAAGGTGGAGGGGGAGGAGTTCCGGGTGTTTCGTCCATGGTCATCTCTGCCTCCTTGTGCCGGTGGTGGCTTGTCTGATGGTGCTCCATTGTAGCCGAGCCCGGCGGTCAGGATTGAGGATTCAGGATTGGATTC
The DNA here is from genome assembly GCA_963801995.1 of uncultured Holophagae bacterium. Taxonomy (GTDB): domain Bacteria; phylum Acidobacteriota; class Thermoanaerobaculia; order Thermoanaerobaculales; family Sulfomarinibacteraceae; genus FEB-10. The sequence goes on from CAWDGW010000005.1 coordinate 354,434, forward strand.
AGGGCTTTCCACACAAAAAAAGGACCGCCCCCTTGAGCGGTCCTTGGATTTGCCGTTGTCGGCTCTCGGGCATCGAAGTTATTGAAGCTCCGGAAACGCGCCCTTGCCAGCGAAAAAATCGAGGGGCGGGAAGTCGCCGTTGCACAACGCGTCGGCGCCCGAGAAATCGGAGCCGACCGCGGTGACAGTGCCCACGAGTGTGGAGCCCTGGCCCGGCTCGAATTCCACCGTGTAGGTCATGGTGCCGCCCGCGAAGGGCGGGTCGGAATCGGGGTCGGCCGGGTAGTCATCGGCGAACTCGACGCCGTTGGCAAAATCACCCACCGACGTCGGGATCAGACTCTGGCCCCACAGGAAGAGGCTGGTGCACACCGAGTTGTTGTTGCCATCCAGTTTGTCCCAGTTGAAGTAGGTGCCGTTGATGGCGGTCACCTGACCCCCCGAGATCTCGATGTTGCCGCCGGCGGCGAAGTCGAGCGTGTCGTAGAGGGCGAACTGGTAGGTGCCGTTGACGCCGCCGCCACCCACCGCGGACGACTCGAGGGTGGTGGGGTCGGTGGAAAGGTTGTCCACCTTGGAGGCGCCCACGACCGCCGCGCCCGCGGTGACCTCGGCAGTCAGAGTCCCGTTGTCAAAGCTCGGCGCACCGGGGAATACCTGGTCAACTCGTTTCAGGTACGGCTCCCAGGCGTCGAGGGTCTGGTTGTTGGTGGCGAAGACCGCGCCGGATGGATCCAGCAGCCTGAACGTGATGGTGGCGCCGTCAGCACCGGCGGTTGCGTAGATGTTCGTACGGAAGGCGTCGTTACTGCTGAGACCGACGACGCTGGCGGTCTGGTCCTGGGCGGTGGCGGCCCAGGTGGGCACGCCCTCGAAGCCCTGGCCGAAGGTGGCGTCGCCGTCCACGGCGTAGATGCGTGAGTTGACGACCACCTCGGCGCTGGCGGTGACTCGAAAGGCGCCACTGGCGCTGGACAGGCCGAAGTCGTTCAGAATGATGTCGTCGAGGATTTCGGTGGCTCCGGGGGCCAGACTGAAGCTGGTGCTGGCCGGGCTGGGGTTGGCCTGATCGCGGACAAGCCAGGAGATGGACCCGGTCACGGGGATGGCACCCGGGTTCATGACGTAGAGGTCAGTCACCCACGGGCCACCGCGTCCGGCGGCCGGCACGATGATGTCCTGTCCCGGGTTGAGGGCAACCGCCGAACCGGCGGCCAGGGTCACGAGGGCACTCACGATGAGGAGCTTGCGCATGTCGAAATCCTCCTTGGTCGGGATCGTTGTCGATCCAGTTGGCAGCGCACACCATATCATTTCAACGCCCGAGCTGTCGTCTCCAGGACGACCCTACCGGTCGAGGATACGAAAACCGGGGCCCAGGGTTGACCCCAATCCCTCCGCTGTCACCAGCTGACGGCCGCCTGCCGGGGGAGGGCAGCATCGGTCGGGCTGCGATAAGATGCGCCGATGACCTATCAGGTGCTGGCCAGATCGTGGCGTCCGCAGCGGTTCGAGGAGATCCTCGGCCAGGAGGCGGTGGTGACCACCCTGCGCAATGCCCTGTCGTCGGGCACGCTCGGTCACGCCTACCTGTTCTCCGGGCTGCGGGGGGTGGGCAAGACCACTGCGGCGCGACTGTTGGCCAAGGCGGTGAACTGCGCCGAGGGACCCACCCCGGACCCGTGCGGCATGTGTGTGTCCTGCCGCGAGATCGCCGACGGCGCCAGCCTCGACGCTGTGGAACTCGACGCGGCTACCCATACCGGGGTGGACGACGTCCGTGACCTGCAGGAACTGCTCCGCTTTCGGCCCTCCCGCGACCGATTCCGGGTGGTGATCGTGGACGAGGTTCACATGCTTTCCAAGGCCGCCTTCAATGCCCTGCTGAAGAGCATCGAGGAGCCGCCGCCCTACGTTCTGTGGGTCTTCGCCACCACCGAGCGCCACAAGGTGCCAGCCACCATTCTCTCCAGGTGCCAGCAGCTGGAGTTCCGACCGGTGGCCACCGAGCTGATCGCCAACCTCCTGATGGACATTTCCGGGCACGATGGATTCTCCCTCGATCGGTCGGCGGCGGACGCCATATCCCGCGCCGCCGAAGGCAGCGTCAGGGATGCTCTTTCCCTGCTCGACCAGCTCAGGGCGTTTGCCTCGGACCAAGTGGATGACGAGGCCGTGGCCACGGTCCTCGGGGTGCCGCGCTTCCAGGTCATGGTTGATCTGGTGTCGGCTCTCGCCGGGGGTGATGCGGCCGCTGGCCTTCAGATCGTGCGCCGCGAGCTTTCCGCAGGACGGGACGCCGCAGTGCTCTATTCCGAGATGGGGCGAATGCTGCGCACCTTGGTTCACCTCGCCCTGGCCGCGGAGATGGAACCCTCCCTGACCGACGAACAGCGAGAATCGCTCCGGCCCCTTGCCGCCTCCCTCGGGGCCGATGCCGTGGGCCGAATGTTGGGGCTGTGGGTGGAGCAGGAGGTGTTGTTGAGGGAAGCCGGCAACCGCGAGTTGGCGCTCGAGGTGGCTGCCTTACGGCTCGCCCGGTGGCCGTCGGTTCAGCGAATCGAGCAATTGCTTGCCGGTTCTGAGGCCATTCCGGTCGCACCCCACTCCGACCTTTCCACACCCTCCACACCCTCCACACCCTCCACACCCTCCACACCTTCTACACCCTCCACCCCTGAGAGCGAAGGGGGCGGAGCCGGTCCGGCCGCCAGTCCCGGAGAGCGAATGGCGGAGGCCGAGCAGGACCCTCAGATCCAGCAGGTGCTGCGGGTGCTCGGCGGGCAGGTGGTGGCGGTTCGACCGGATCGAGAGACGACGTGATGGATCGGCAGGCTCGTGAGACGTCCAGGGGGGGAGCCTGATGGAACTCCGCCCGCCCGCCGTCCGCCGCCTGCTGGAGCACTTCGAGCGGATGCCCGGCATCGGCCCCCGCACGGCGCGGGTGTTGGTGGAGCACCTGCTCACCGTCGATCAGCCCGAGGTGGCCGGTTTTGCAGCCGCCCTGGCCGCCCTCCGAGAGGAGGTTCGGCTGTGCTCGGTGTGTTCGTTGCTCACCGACGAGGAGGTGTGCGCGGTCTGTAGCGATCCTGGCAGGGATCGGGGCACGGTGCTGGTGGTGGAGGAGCCGACCACCGCATGGGCGGTGGAAGCGACCCGCGAGTACCGCGGCCTCTACCATGCCCTGCTCGGCCATCTGTCGCCGCTGCACGGTGTGGGACCGGACGACCTCACCATCGACCGCCTGGAGCAGCGCTGCCGATCTGGCAACGTGCGCGAGGTGATCCTCGCCACCAATCCGACGGTGGAGGGCGAGACCACCGCCCTGTACATCGTCCGCCGGTTGCAGCCGCTGGAGATCGAAGTCAGCCGACCGGCAGCGGGAATTCCGGTCGGCGGCGAGCTGTCGGCGGTGGATCAGCTCACCCTGGCTCAGGCGCTCAAGCTTCGGCGCAAGGTATGATGGAGTTGTCAACGGGAGATCGGCAAGCGGCCGAGGCCTGAGCTTGCCTGGGCGGGACAACTGTGTAGAATTGAGGCTCACTGGGGGGCAACCGCGCGTGAATACCAGTCTCGTTATGTATCAAGAGGAGTTCGATCGGATCTCGCTGCTCTTGAACCGGTTGCGTATCGACGCCAACGCCAAGATCGTCTTTCTGGTCGACAAGAACGGCCAACAGATCGCGGGAGCCGGCGAGATCGATCTGGTGGACACCACCTCGCTCGCGTCGCTGACCGCGGGCAATGTGGCCGCCACGGACGGCCTGGCCCGGCTCATCGGCGAGCAGGAGTTCACGATCCTCTTCCACGAGGGTCGCAAGGACAACATTCACATTTCCATCGTCGGCCAGCGTCTCATCCTGGTTGTGATCTTCGACGAGCGCTCCTCGCTGGGACTGGTGCGCCTGCGGGTTCGCAAGGCGTCCACCGGCATCGAGAGGATCCTCAACGAGATGGAAGAGAAGGCCCAGCGGGTGGGCGTCACCGAGGCTACCTCGCCCTTCGCAGAGATCACGGACGAGGACATCGACGCCCTCTTTTCTGAATGAGCTTCATTAATTACGCCGCGCGGGAGATCAACGTCAAGATCGTCTTCTACGGACCCGGTCTTGGCGGCAAGACCACCAACCTTCAGTACATTTTCGAACGCTCCAGCCCGCAACAGAAGGGCAAATTGATCTCGTTGGCCACCGAAACGGACCGGACCCTGTTCTTTGATTTCCTGCCCCTCGATCTGGGTTCGGTGCGGGGCTTCAAGACCAGATTCCACCTCTACACCGTGCCGGGTCAGGTTTTCTACGATGCGAGCCGAAAACTCATTCTCAAGGGCGTTGACGGCGTGATCTTCGTGGCCGACTCACAGGAAGCACGGATGGACGCCAACGTGGAGTCCCTGCGCAACCTCGAGGAGAATCTTCGGGAGAACGGCTTCGACCTGAAGACCATTCCCTACGCGCTTCAGTTCAACAAGCGCGACCTGCCCACCGCGGTGGCGGTGGACACCATGTACCGGGCGCTCAACACCAAGGGCGAGCCCACCTTCGAGGCGGTGGCGACCCAGGGCATGGGGGTCTTCGAGACCCTGAAAGCCTCTGCGAAGCAAGTCCTGTACGAGCTACGCAGGAAGTAATCGCCGGCGCTGACCAGACGGTTGACGCTGGCAACTCGATTCTCGGGGCTCGACCGCAAACACATGGAGTCACTCGTGCTGACGGTCGCGCCCCGAGAATCGAGAGTCGGGGAACGTTGGTGGAGGTCCCGGGAGGTTTGTGGCGGTTCGGGGTGTGAGTGAAATGGATGCCGGATGCCAAATGCCCCGGGGGCCTCACCAGCCAGTGGATATTGGATATTGAGGCTCATCCGGAATTCCCTGAGGTGGAAGTCGTTCGGATTTAGGAGGGGAAGTCCGCCAGCCCGCTCGCGAGAAATCACCGATCGCGCAGATGTCGGTGGAGGCAGCGATCCGGGACAGCGTCAGAACGGGATGTGTGTGGACTGCATGGGATTGAGCAGGCGCCACGTCATGGCACGCACTTCACCGAAGCCCTGCAGGGCTTTCTCCGCCCCGATCCCATGGACGGCACCGGCGGTCGTCATGTTCAATGCCTCCAAGGCCACTGATTGCAGCAACTGAAGACTGATCTCTGTACCTGCTCGCTGTTCCCAGTCGCCGCCCGCTGATTCCTGACCCTGCCGCCGCCCGCTGACCCTGAACCCGGGTGCCGGAAATGGGAACGAAAACACGCGACCTCACGTTTTCCCGGATGAACCGATATTGAATCCCCCACCCACCCGGGTCGTTACTCACTCGTCATGCATCTATCCGGGCAATCCGGATCAAACGGCTCCGCGACCAATGTCAACCTGACGGTCTTCGTTGCTCGATTCTCGAGACTTGATCTCCATCCTTCATCTCTCCCGACACGGCTTGAGTCTCGAGAATCGAGCAGGAAGCACGAATCTCCATGCGTACCTCGACGGTTGGGAGTGTTACCCTTCCGCCGCAAGCCCACTTGCCCCGCTGGGAGGAGATATGGCGCACGAATTCGAGCCCCTCGACGAACTCGCTGTGAACACCATTCGCACCCTGTCCATGGACGCCGTCCAGCGGGCGAACTCCGGCCACCCGGGTACGCCCATGGCGCTGGCCCCGCTGGCCTATATCCTGTTCACGCGATTTCTCAAGCACAACCCGCTCAACCCCCTGTGGCCGGACCGCGACCGCTTCGTGCTGTCCTGCGGCCACGCATCCATGCTGCTTTACAGCGTGCTTTACCTCACCGGATACGACCTCGAACTGGACGACCTGAAGCAGTTCCGCCAGTGGGAGTCGAGGACAGCCGGCCACCCCGAGCTCGATCTCACACCGGGCGTGGAGATCACCACCGGCCCGCTGGGCCAGGGATGCGGCGCCTCGGTGGGCATGGCGCTGGCGGAGGCTCACCTGGCGGCTCGGTTCAACCGTCCTGACTACGAAGTGGTGGACCATCGCACCTGGGTGCTCTGCTCCGATGGCGACCTCATGGAGGGGGTGTCCGGTGAAGCGGCTTCGCTGTCGGGCCACCTCGGGCTCGGCAAGCTCGTGTGGATTTGGGACGACAATCGGATCACCATCGAAGGCGCCACCGATCTCGCGTTCACCGAGGACGTGCCGCAGAGGTTCACCGCGTACGGTTGGCGGGTGCTGGAGATCCAGGACGTCAACGATCTGGCCGAGGTGGCCACCGTTTTCGAGGAGGCCCTCGCGTCCGACGGCCGACCCACCTTCATTGCTGCCAGGTCCCATATCGCATGGGGGGCCCCAAACAAACAGGACACGCCCGACGCTCACGGTGCACCCCTCGGTGAAGAAGAAATTCAGGCCGCGAAGCGAGCCTACGGACTGCCTGAAGATCAACAATTCCACATCCCGGACGGGGTGCTCGAGCACGGCCGACAGGCCGAACGCGGACTCATGATGGAGGCCGACTGGACGCGCCGGCTGGCCTTGTGGCAGCGAAACCAACCCGAGCTTGCCGGTGAGCTGGGCCGCCGTCTCGAGGACCGACTGCCGGAGCGTTGGGACGACGCCCTGCCGACCTTTGCAGCAGATCCCAAGGGCATGGCCACCAGGGTGGCTTCGGGGAAGGTACTCAACGCCATTGCTGATGCCCTGCCGGAGCTGGTCGGGGGTTCTGCCGACCTGGCTCCCTCCACCAAGACCTTGATGACCACCAGCGGGGACCTGACCTCCCAAACCCCGGGTGAGCGAAACATCCGGTTCGGGATTCGCGAGCATGGCATGGCAGCGATTCTCAACGGCATGAGCCTGCACGGTGGCGTGCGGCCCTTCGGCGCCACATTTCTGGTTTTCGCCGACTACATGCGGCCCTCAATCCGACTCGCCTCGCTGATGGGGCAGTCGGCGATCTATGTCTTCACCCACGATTCCATCTGGGTGGGTGAGGACGGACCGACCCACCAACCGGTGGAACAACTGGCCTCGCTACGGGCGATTCCAAACCTGACAGTCATTCGTCCGGCCGATGCCGCAGAGACGGCCGCAGCGTGGCGGCTCGCGGTGGAGCGCAACCTCGGCCCCACCGCGTTGATCCTCGGTCGCCAGGGGGTTCCGGTGCTCGAGGCCACTGCAGAGAGGGCCGCCCGTGGTGTACTGCGGGGCGCCTACGTCCTGGAGGACTCGCCCGAGCCGGAGCTGGTGATCATCGCCACCGGAGCGGAGGTGGTGCTCGCCCACCACGCCCGCCAGCTGCTGATCCACCGAGGGCTTTCGACTCGTCTTGTCTCCATGCCGTCTTGGGAAGTTTTCCAGCTCCAGCCGAAGTCGTATCACGGTGAGGTTCTGCCGCCAGGGGTGCCGAGGCTGGCGGTGGAGGCTGGGACGACCATGGGATGGCACCGGTGGGTCGGTGATTCGGGAGCCGTTGTGGGCCTCGACCGGTTTGGCGCTTCGGCGCCTGGCAAGGTCGTGGCGGCCAAGTTCGGCTTCACCGCCGAGGCCGTCGCCGACCGCGCCATGGAGTTAGTTAAACGTTAAGGGTTAACCGTTAAACGTTTTACGTTTGACGTGGATCCGGGCAGGATGGCCCAAGGAGGAAAGATGAATCCACTTCGCGCACTTTGGGATGAGCAAGGACAGGCGGTGTGGCTCGATTTCATTGAACGGGACCTGGTGACCGGTGGCGGTCTCGCCGGCCTGGTGGAGGATGACGGGGTGCGTGGAGTGACCAGCAATCCATCCATCTTCCACGCAGCAATAACCGGCGGAGGCGCCTACGACAACGCCATTGGAACCCTGCTCGCCGAGAGTCCTGGAATCTCCACCACCGAGCTCTATGAAGCCCTTGCCATCGAGGACATCCGAGCAGCCGCCGACGTGCTGCGGCCGGTGTACGACGGCTCCGGAGGAGGGGACGGATTCGTCAGCCTGGAGGTTTCCCCACACCTCGCCGACGACACCGGCGGCACCGTGGAGGAAGCGCGCCGGCTGTGGCGTGAGGTGGACCGACCAAATTTGATGATCAAGGTTCCGGCCACGTCAGCCGGGCTGCCGGCCATCGAACGACTGATTGCCGATGGGATCAACGTCAACGTGACCTTGATGTTCTCGCTGGCCGACTACGAAGCGGTGGCGGCCGCCTACCTGCGCGGCCTCGCAGGTTGTGCCGCCCCCGACGGTGTGGCGTCGGTGGCCTCCTTCTTCGTCAGCCGAGTCGACACCTCGGTGGACGCCGAACTCGGCGTCATGGGTACCAACGAGGCGCTGTCCCTGCGCGGCACCGCCGCGGTGGCCAACGCATGCCTGGCCTACCTGAGATTCCAGGAGATATTCCACGGCGAAGCCTTTGCGGGCCTGAGGATGAAGGGGGCCAGGGCACAGCGGCCGCTGTGGGCGAGCACGAGCACCAAAAACCCCGACTATCAGGACATCAAGTACGTGGAGGAGCTGGTGGGACCGGAGACAGTCAACACCATTCCCACGGCGACCCTGGACGCCTACCGGGACCATGGCCAGCCGAGCAATGCCCTCGCGCGCTCCGTGGGGTCGTGCCGCGAGGACCTGGAGCGGCTGCGGCGGGTCGGCATCGATCTCGACGCCGTCACCCGGCGACTCCAGGTGGAGGGGGTGGCTGCCTTCGCCTCGTCCTTCGACCAGCTGATGAGCGCCCTGGAGGCGGCCCGCTCGACGCGGTAGGGGGTTTCAACTCCGAGCGGTCGTGCGGCGATCGCGCCGCCGCCGCCGGATCCACGGGCGGAGTGAGTTCTTAGTTTTGAGTTCTTAGTTCTTAGTTACATACGGGGCAAGGTCGCTCCCACCGTAGAGAGCCTCTGGGATTCTGTGAATTGCGTTGATTGAACAGATCTGAATAACTCAATACTCGCGGCTCATATCTCGCCCCTCCTCTGTCCGGGAGGGCCGCTGCCGTTGCCGCGAGATATGAGCCGCGAGTATTGAGCGATGACATCGACGACCTGGTCCCTGTTCCCCTCGCAGCCAAGCACGACGATCGAACTGCCACATTTCCGCCATGGGAACTCCACGATCGGATGATGAGATCCTTGGGTGGTTGGGACCCGGTGTGGTTCAATGGTTGCGCAGCTCGGGTTGGGAGTGAATGCTTATGTGCGGCATCATCGGCTATGTGGGTTCGGACGAGGTCGTTCCGATCATCCTCGACGGCCTGAAACGTCTCGAGTACCGAGGCTACGACTCGGCGGGGATGGCGGTGCTGGCGGCGGAGGGGCTTCAAATCCTGCGCGCCGAGGGCAAGCTCGCCAACCTCGAGCAGCTCGCCTACCACAACCCGCTCCACGGCACTCACGGGATCGGCCACACCCGATGGGCCACCCACGGTGCGCCCACCGAAGCCAATGCCCATCCCCAGACCGACAGCGCCCGGACGGTGGCGGTGGTTCACAATGGGATCCTCGAGAACTACACAACCCTCAGGATCGAACTGCAGGCCGCCGGTGTCGAGCTGGAATCGGACACCGATACCGAGCTGATCGCCCAACTCCTGGGACGTGAGGAGGGCGACCTGGAGCAGCGGGTCCTGCGGGTGTTGCCTCGGCTGCGGGGCCAGTTCGCCGTGGTGGCGGTGAGCCGGAGCCACCCTGACCTGGTGGTGGCCTTCCGCCAAGGACCACCGCTGGTGGTGGGGCTCGGCGACGGCGAAAATATCGTCGCCTCCGATGTGACGGCATTGCTCCACCGCACCAGGCGGGTGATCTTCCTGCACAACGGTGATGTGGCGGTGGTGAGGCCGGATGGGGTGCGGGTGGTGGGAAGTGACGGCCGGACGGTGGCACGGACTGCCGAAACGCTGGACTGGGACGCCGGCAGGGTGGAAAAGGGTGGTTATCGCCACTACATGCTCAAGGAGATCTTCGAGCAGCCGGACGCCATACGAAACACGGTGCTGGCCTATCTCGACCACGACCGGACCGGGGTCAACCTGGACGGGCTCGGTTTTTCGCCGGAACAGCTGGCGGGTCTCGGCCGGGTCCACTTGGTGGCCTGCGGTACCTCGTGGCACGCGAGCCTGGTGGGCAAATTCATGATCGAGGCGCTGGCGGGCATCCCCACCGATGTGGACTACGCCTCCGAGTACCGGTACCGAAACCCCCTGTTGGGTGAAGAGGTTCTGGCGATCGGGGTTTCTCAGTCCGGAGAGACTGCCGACACCCTGGCCGCCATGGAGCTGGCTCAGGCGGGGGGTGCGCTGCTTGGCGCGGTGTGCAACGTGCGCGGCTCGTCGGCATGGCGGCTCGCCGACGCCCGCATGCTGACCCAGGCCGGTCCCGAAATCGGGGTCGCATCGACCAAAGCATTTACCACCCAGCTGGTGGCCATGGTGTTGGTGGCGCTGGCGCTGCGCCGCGCCAGGGGGCTGGCAGATGAAGCCGACCGCCAGCTCATCCATCACCTCCAGCGCCTGCCGCTGGCCGTGGAAGAGGTGCTCAGCGGTGATCGGGCGGTCTACCGGCACTGCGTTGACGCCTTGTCCGCCGGTGACTCGTTGTTCCTGGCGCGGGGCATTCACTACCCTATCGCTCTCGAGGGCGCCCTCAAGCTCAAGGAACTCAGCTACCTGCATGCCGAGGGCTATCCGGCTGGCGAGATGAAGCATGGACCGATCGCCCTGGTGGAGGAAGGCTATCCGGTGGTGGCTGTGGCCCCGCCGACGCCGACCCGGGAGAAGCTGCTGGGCAATCTGATGGAGGTTCGCGCCCGCGGCGCCAGGGTTTTGGCCGTAGCCGAGGCCGACTGCCCGGAGGTTTCAGCGGTCGCTGAGGTGGTGCTGCCCATGCCGGTGGTGCACCCGTTGCTGCAGCCGGTTGTGGCGGTGGTGCCATTGCAGCGGCTGGCCTACGAGGTGGCGGTGGAACTCGGACTCGACGTCGATCAGCCTCGCAATCTGGCAAAATCAGTGACCGTCGAGTAATCTCCGACCGGAATTCCAGATTTCAAATTGCAAATTACAAATTGAACGCCGAGAATGACGGTTCGTGCCCCTTCGACGGGCGGCACGATCCCGAAAACTCGACAATAATTTGCAATCTGCAATTTGTAATTTGCAATTTTTGACCGATGGAGCCCTTGTGTCGAACGGATGGTCGTGAAGATGTTGGATCTGAAGAAAGACCTGAACCTTGCTCAGCGGGAGGCCGTCGCCCATGGCGGAGGGCCGTTGCTGGTGCTGGCTGGCGCCGGCTCGGGCAAGACCCGTGTCCTCACCTATCGGATTGCCCACCTGCTGGCCGAGGGCGCGGCGGCGCCCCACGAAATCACCGCGGTGACCTTTACCAACAAGGCGGCTCGGGAGATGCGGGAGCGCGTGTCACGGCTGCACGGCGGAGAGCTCGTCGGTGGCTTCGTGGGCACCTTCCATCGCTGGGCCCTGGAGGCATTGCGCCGTTACCCGGACGAGGCCGGCTTGCCCCGGTGGTTCGGCATCATCGACTCGGACGAGCAGCGCGCCCTGGTGAGCAAGGTGCTCAAGGAACTCTCCCTCGACCCGAAGGACCACCCGCCGCGGCAGCTGCTGGCTCGGATTTCGCGCACCGTCAACCGCTGCCAGAATCCCTCCGAGCTGGAGAAGACCGTCGGCGACAGCGTGACCTCTCAGGTCTTCGAGCGGTACACCGAGCTCAAGGCGGCGGCCGGGGTGGTGGACTTCGATGACATGCTGGTGCGCGCTCTGCGCGTGATCCGCGACAACAAACCGGTTCGTCGGGCCATTCAGCGCCGGGCCCGATGGCTGCTGGTGGACGAGTTTCAGGACACCAACCGCCTCCAAATGGAGCTGCTCGCGGCGGCCCTCGGCAAAAACGGCAATATCACCGCCGTCGGCGACGAGGACCAGTCCATATACGGCTGGCGAGGGGCCGAGATGGAGAATATCTTGTCCTTCGAACGCCATTTTCCGGGAGCCAGGGTGGTGCTGCTGGAGGAGAACTACCGCTCCAGTCGGCCGATCCTCCAGGCCGCCGGAACTCTGATCGCCCACAACCTGAGGCGTCGGGGCAAGAAGCTGTTCACCGGCAGGGAGGGCGGCGAGGATGTTCGGCTCTTCGTGGCCGGAGACGAGCGCGGGGAGGCACGCTGGGTGGCGGACAGGATCGAGGAGCTTCGTCCCGGCTACCCACTTTCGGAAATGGCGGTGTTGGTGAGGACCAACGCCCAGACGCGGGCTTTCGAGGAGGAGCTGACCGGCCGCCGGATCCCTCACCGGGTGATCGGAGGCCTCAGGTTCTGGCGGCGCGCCGAGGTCAAGGACGCCCTGGCCTACCTGAAGCTGGTGGTGCGGGCCGACGACGTGCTCGCCTTCGAGCGGGTGGTGAATGTGCCCGCCCGCGGCATCGGCGCCGTCACCATGGACGAGCTGCAGCGCCACGCAGCGGCCACCGGGCTGGCTCTGCCGGCGGCGGCGCGGGAGCTGCCGGAGGGGTTGAGCCGCAGAGCCCGGGTCTCGCTGACGGCATTTTTCACCGTGCTCGACCAGGCGGCCGAACAGCGACCGCTGCTCGAGCCGGGCGATTTCGTGGGGTGGCTGCTCGAGGCGTCGGGCCTGTTGTCGTTGTATGACGGCGACGACGAGGAGCGGGTGGCTCGCCGCGAAAACCTCCAGCAGCTGGCGGCGGCGGTGGCCGAGGCCGGAAGTCGCGGCCAGGACCTGGGTGATTTCCTGGATGCGGTGGCGCTGTTCGAGGAGGGCGACGATGAGACCTCGGACGATTCGGTCAGCCTGATGACGCTCCACGCCGCCAAGGGACTGGAGTTTGGGGTGGTGGTGCTGGCCGGCCTGGAGGATGGGCTGCTGCCCCATGCCAACTCGCACGACGACCCGGACCGTCTCGAGGAGGAGCGGCGGCTCGCCTACGTGGGTATGACCAGGGCACGCAGCTGGCTCGCGCTCACCGCCGCCCGCTCGCGGTTCCTCTTCGGGACCCGACTGGCAACCCGCCACTCGCGTTTCCTTTTGGAGCTTCCGGAGGACGGGATCGTGAATCTCACGGATGAGGTCATGCCACCCCCTCCGAGAGGTCCCAGTCCCGAACATGGTCGCGGGGCAGGACCCTCGCGGGCGCCTTCCGTCCCGAGGCGGCCCAAGCGACCCGTCCCCGCCACGGTGACCGACGCTGACGGTGCGGGCTGGAGACCCGGCAACCGGGTTCGCCATCGCAGTTTCGGGACCGGGGTGGTGCTCTCCTGCCAGGGACGAGGTCAGCACCTCAAGCTGGTGGTGTACTTCGATCGCGCAGGCCGCAAAACCCTCGTGCCCACGATTGCCAAGCTCGAGAAGCTCTGACTTCGGGTCCGAAGTCTAAAGTCTGAAGTCAAAAGTCTGAAGTCCCGAGAGTCCTGCAGGCCATACGAGATCGAAAGGGTGGGAGACCGTGGACTTTTGACGTTCGACTTTTGACTCGTAAGGTTGTGCGTTGGGCAGGAACGGGAGAGAATCACGGTTCGGAGGTTCGGCATGGACGAACAGTGGCATCACACGACGGTGATCGCGGTGCGGCGGGATCAAACGGTGGCGATCGGCTCGGATGGCCAGGTGACCCTCGGCACCACGGTGATGAAGCATGGCGCCGCCAAGGTCCGGCGGCTGGGCGAGGGTCAGGTGCTAGCAGGCTTTGCAGGGTCGGTGGCCGACGCCCTGGCGCTGTTCACCCGCTTCGAGGCCAAGCTCGGGGAGTTCAATCAAAATCTGGAGCGTGCGGCGGTGGAGCTGGCCAGGGAATGGCGGACCGACCGCGCCCTGCGCCATCTGGAGGCGATGCTCGTCACCGCCGACAGCAGCACTACGCTTCTGGTTTCGGGAACCGGCGAGGTGCTGTCGCCGGACGATGACGTGGTGGCCGTGGGCTCGGGTGGAAGCTACGCGTTGGCAGCCGCCCGTGCCCTTCTGACCCACACCTCCATGGGTGCGCGCGAAGTGGTGTCCGAGGCACTCAAGATCGCCGCCGGCATCGATATCTACACCAACGACCACATTACGATCGAGGAGCTTGGGCCGTGAACGTCGAAGGCTTGACCCCGAAGGAAATCGTCGCCGAGCTGGACCGATACATCGTCAGCCAGGGGGCTGCCAAGCGGGCGGTGGCGGTGGCGTTGCGCAACCGCTGGCGTCGCCAGCAGCTGGAGCCGGAACTGCGAGACGAGGTGGCTCCTAAAAATATCATCATGATGGGACCCACCGGGGTGGGAAAAACAGAAATCGCCCGGCGCCTGGCCCGGCTCACGGGCTCGCCCTTCCTCAAGGTCGAGGCCTCCAAGTTCACCGAGGTGGGTTACGTGGGTCGGGACGTGGACTCGATCGTGCGCGACCTGGTGGAGGCTGGAATCCAGTTGGTGCGGGACGAGCGGGTCCGAGAGGTCAGGGTGCGAGCGGAACGGGCCGCCGAGGACCGCTTGTTGGATCTGCTGGTGGCCAGCTCGGCTGGGGTCGGCGACTCCCTGGAGGAGCGCCGGCGGGGTTTGAAGCGCCCGCTGCGGGACGGCATGCTCGAAGACCACGAGGTTGAGCTCGAAGTGGCGGAGCAGCGGATGCCCACCCTGGACATGTTCACCCCACAGGGCGTCGAATCCATGGGCATCGACCTCAAGGACATGTTCGGCGGGATGTTCGGCCGTAAGGCGCGCAAGCGGATGGCGGTCTCCGAGGCTCGTCGAATCCTGACCGCCGAGGAGGAGGAAAAGCTGATCGAACGATCTCAGGTGGAGGCAGAGGCCCTGGAGAGGGTCGAACAGGCAGGGATCGTGTTTCTCGACGAGATCGACAAGATCGCGTCTCGGGAAGACGCTGCCCGCGGCCCTGACGTGTCGCGCGAGGGTGTGCAGCGGGATCTGCTGCCAATCGTCGAGGGCTCTACGGTGACCACCAAATACGGGGTGGTGCGAACTGACCACGTTCTGTTCATTGCGGCGGGAGCCTTCCACGTGGCCAAGCCTTCAGACCTGATCCCCGAGCTTCAGGGCAGGTTTCCGATTCGAGTCGAGCTGCGGGCACTGAACGCCGACGACTTTGAACGGATCCTGGTGGAACCGGAAAACTCGCTGATCCGTCAGTACACCGCGTTGCTCGGCACCGAGAAGGTGGAACTTCGTTTCATCGATGACGGGGTGCGGGCAGTGGCCGAGATGGCGGCGGAGATCAACAGTGCCGCCGAGAACATCGGCGCACGCCGACTCTACACCGTGATGGAGAAGCTGCTCGAGGACATTTCGTTCGACGCCCCTGATCGTGCTGGTGAAGTCTTCACAGTGACTGGTGACTCGGTGCGCGCCACGCTCGCGGATCTGGTGGCCGATCGCGATCTGGCGCGGTATATCCTTTAGGAGGCAGTTGACGTTGTCGGCAGCCAGTGGCTGCTCCAGCGGCGACTCTCCACGATCAGCCGGCGCCGTCGGCCAGTTCTCGCTTCGCGACAACGACGAGGCCAGCCTGGCTGCTCGCGGCGAGTTGGCAGTAGGGAGTAGGGAATGGGCAAAGCGATCGGCAGATCACCGGGTGCGCTCTGACCCTTTTCGCGCCTGGCCGTGGTGGTCGTGGTGGTGGGGTTGACGGCCTGTGGTCGGAAGGCGGATCCGTTGCCACCCCAGGTCCGCCGTGCAGACACCACCCGTGACCTTTCCGCCTACCAGGACGCGCGGGAGGTGGTGCTCGACTGGGGCTATCCGTCCATGACCACTTCGGGGGGTCCTCTGCCGGACCTCGAGGTCATCGAACTTTGGCGGGCTCCGATTCCGTTCGGCCAGGAACCCCTCGGCAGCACCGCAAATGATCGAGTCATGCGCTATCGCCTGCTGGAAGCCCAGGGTGAGCGAATCGCGGTACTCGACGACGATGCCCGGGACCGCGCCACCCACGGCTCCAAGCTGGAGGTCCGGGACGACCTGGAGGCGTGGCAGAAGGTGCACGGCGACGAACAGCAGGTGGTGCTGTGGTACGCCGTCCGCACCTTCTGTTGCGGCGGGCGGGCCTCGGATTTTTCGAATATCGCACGCCTGGTACCCCAGCTGCCGCCCTCACCCCCGGAGAGTTTCAAGGCGGTTCCAGCTCCCTCCGGCATTCGCCTGAGCTGGCTCGCCACAGGGAACACCTCGACCCTGGTGGAGCGCTCGGCCGACGGCGAAAGCTGGGCAGCGGTGAGGGCCGAACCGGTGGTCGGGTCCGAGTACGTGGACGCCACCGCGCGCCAGGGCATGCGGTGGAGCTACCGGTTACGCTCGGTGCGCAAGAGCGAGGCCGAGGGGCTCGTGATCGGTAATCCGGGACCTGTGGTGGCGGTGGATTTCTTGGATAGCTACCCGCCGGCCGCCCCCCAGGATCTGGTGTGCCTGCCCGAGGAAAATCGGGTTTTGATTCGATGGCGAACGGTCACCGACGCCGTCTCCTACCGGGTCGAAAGGCGGACCGGGAACGTGATGACGGAACTGGCTGCCGCCCATCCCAGGACATCCTTCGAGGACGACGACCCGCCGGTTGGCGAGCTCACCTATGCCGTCTCGGCCGTCGACGAGGCCGGGAACGCGTCCGAGCCAGCCCTGTGCACAGCCTCCCATGGAACCGTCCCGTGAACCACAGGCTGCTCAAGGTCGAGGGTGCGGGCAATGACTTCTTGCTTGGCATCGGGGACTGGGCGCGGCGGCTCGCGGATGAGCCCGACCTTGTGGCACGGCTGTGTGACCGGAGGCGGGGTCTGGGAGCCGACGGTGTTCTGGCCCTGTCCCAAGAGTCATCCAGCCGGGTGCGCCTGATCTATCGCAATACCGACGGCTCACCGTCGCCGTTCTGCGGCAACGGCACTCGCTGCGCCGCCCGGGTGGCGGTGGAGCTTCTCGGCCTGGCCTCCCCACTGGTGGTGGAAACCGATTGGGCGGCGATACCCGCTGAGGTGGTCGGCCCACTGGTGACCCTGGAGCTGCCCGGGCTGGAGGAGGCCGTCGGTGGGTGGAGCTCGAGTCCCTCGGTCAGTGCTGGCGCGGCCGACTGCTGGAGGTGGGGGTTCCCCATCTGGTCCTCCATGTGGAGGATGTTCGGGCGGTGGACCTGAACCTGCTGGCGCCGCCGCTTGCGCTGCCATCCGGCGCTCGGTCCGGGTGGAGCCAACGTCAGCTTCGCGAGCCGCGGCGTCGATGGCACCGTGCACATCCGCACCTTCGAGCGTGGCGTTGAGGCGGAGACCCTGTGCTGCGGCTCTGCAGTCGTGGCGGCTGCGGTGGCCGAGATGGCCGATGGCGGCGACCACAGGGTGGTGCTTCGCGCCCGTTCCGGTGACGAGCTGGTGGTCGAGACCCTGGGCGACCCTCTCCACGATCCGGTTTTCCTCACCGGTCCTACCCGCATCATCGCGGCCGTCGAACCCGCTCCCGATCTCCTCGACGCTCCGGCCCAACCGAACCGCGTTAAAGGTAAAAAGCTAGGCTCATCCGGAATTCCGTGAGGTGGTGGATGACAGCGACCAGGGGCAGCGTCAGCTGACAGCGACAGGGGCCGGTGGCAGCGTCAGGTGACGGCGTCAGCGTCAGAACGGATTGGATTCGGGCTACCGGGGATTGAGCAGTCGCCAGGTCATGGCACGCACCTCATCGAATCCCTGCAGGACCTTCTCCGCCCCGGTTCCATTGACGGCACTGGCAGCAGCAAGCAGTCGCAGGTGGCTGTCGACCTCCTTGGCCGAGGCGTAGGCGATCCGCCAGTGGTGCTGGCGATCTCTCCCGGATCGGCCGTGCCCTTCCGCTAAGTTAGCCGGGACCGAGCTGGCCGACCGGATCAGCTGATCGGCGATGGACTTCAGCGGAGCCGGGACTCTCAAAACCAGCGTAATTGCGATGCCTGCTGCTTCGAGGGCTTTGGTGTAGGCCACGAGATTGGTGTTGCTGACGGCTTTGGACATGGTCACCTCCGGGTCGTTCATGCCCTTCACCAAGCTGTCTGGGGGGCCGTTGTCAAGGGGTGCCGGACTCAAGGCCGGCAGCGGAGCGTCCCTTGACAACGGCCTCCCTGGCAGCTATTCGTCCCCGTCCCATAGAACGACCCGGAGGGGACCATGCGGCCGCCACACACCTGATCGCTGCCTCTGCCCCGGTCGCTGACCACAGTCGCTGCTCGCTGTTTCCTGCCCCCGTCGCTGCATCCTGACGCTGCCGCTGGGTTCGGGAACGGGGACGGAGACACCCGACATCACGCTTTCCCGGATGAACCTAACTTTTAACCTTTAACTCGGTGGGAGGGCATGGGGGAAGATGCTCCAGCCGAGGGCGAGGATGGCGCCGGAGTAGATGGCGGCGGCGAGATCGTCGGTCATGATGCCGGCGCCTCCCGGGAGGGCCTCGAACCGGCGGACAGGCCACGGCTTGGCGATGTCGAAGATCCGGAACAGCAAGAAACCCGCACCGGTGAATACCACCAGGTTGAATCCCCCGGCGACCCCCACGAAGGGGAGGGCCACCAGGTAGGTGAGCCATTGGCCGGCCACTTCGTCGATCACAATCGGTCCCGGGTCCTCGGCCTGGCGTCGGGTGGCCTCCGCGTCCGAAGCCCACAGGCCTGCGACCACGGCCGCAATACAGAGCGCAGCCGTCACTGCGAGCACGAGCCAGGAGGGGCGCAGGGTGGCGGCGAGCACCCACCAGACGATTGCCGCCGGCAGCGATCCCGCGGTGGTGCCGGGCGCGGGCAGGTGATCACCGAGGCCACCGCTGGTGGCGAGCCAACGTGCCACTCGATGGTCTTGTGGAGATGCTGGGTTGGGGACCATGTCAGAAGAGTAGCAAATCAACCGACCCCGACAGCGGCATGAGTGCGGGAACGGGAACAAACGACGCCTCGATCGGGAAGAATCAACTGCGCTCAGTCACCAAGCCGGGCGAGCAGATGACGGTGGAAGTCGTCGAAGCTGCCCGAAGAGCAGCCGAGGACGAGGTCGCCCGCCGCCAGCAGCGGAAGCAGCCTCTCGACGGCGTTTTCGCCCGCCTCTGGCATCACTGCCTCCACTCCCGCAGCCCGAAGGTCGGCCGCCAGAGTTCGTCGGTCGAGAACGTCGTCTGGGTCGAGTCGGCCGCGGTGGAACGGTGCGGCCATCAGTACCAGGTCGGCGCCCGTTAGGGCCTCCAGGTAGGCGGCCTGGAAGCTGCGGCGCGCCGCGGTGAGGGACCGAGGCTCGAAGGCTACCACCAGGCGATGGTCGGGCCAGCGCTGGCGAGCCGCTCGGATGGTTGCCGCCAGCGCGGTGGGGTGGTGGGCGAAGTCGTCCACGACGGTGACGCCGGCAGCCTCCCCCACGACCTGCTGCCGGCGGGCCACGCCGGGAAAGCGCGAAATCGCATGGACTGCTTCGTCAAAACCGACCCCCACCGTGACCGCGGCTGCCACCGCCATGGCTGCATTGTGGAGGTTGTGGGCACCGGCCATTGGGATGTGAAGTGGCAGGTGATCTTCCCGCCAGCTGATTTTGGCCCGGATGGTCCCCCCAGCAGCGTCACCAAGGGTGACTCGAAAATCGACGTCGGGCTCCGCTCCCACCCTCACCACGGGCGCCGAGGCATCGCGGATCGCCGCGGTCGTGCCGGTGCCGAATTGACTCGCCACCACAGCGCCATGCCGGGGAACCTGTGCCGCCCCGGCCCGGAAGGCGGTGGTCACAGCGTCGAGGTCGCGGTAGATATCGGCGTGATCGAACTCCACCGGGCCGAGCACGAAGAGGTGGGGACGGTAGTGGAGGAACTTGGGTCCCCTGTCGAAGAAGGCCGTGTTGTACTCGTCGCCTTCGATCACCAGTTGGTCGCCACCCCCGAGACGGTGGGGCCGGCCGCTCCAGGTGGGCATCCCGCCGATCAGGTAGCTGGGGTCCCGCCCCAGATCCTCGAGAATCCAGGCCAGCATGGCGGAGGTCGTGGTTTTGCCGTGGGTTCCGGCCACAACCAGGCTGTCCAACCCTTTGGCGAGCACGAAATGCGCCACCGCCTCGGCCTGCGAGAGATAGGGGATTCCGCGCTCGAGCACCGCCTTGACCTCTGGGTTGGTTCGGGGTACCGCATTCCCGATGACGACCTGGTCCACGTCCCGTGGAACTTGAGTTGGGTCGAATCCCAGCCGCACCGGGATTCCGAGTTCCTCCAGCAGGGTGCTCATGGGCGGGTAGAGCTGAGAGTCAACCCCCGCAACCCGGTGACCCATTTCGTGGAGTAGGCCTGCCAGGGGCGCCATGGCGGTGCCGCCGATGGGAAGGAAATACAGGCTAGCCCTAGCCCCCATATCTCACCGCGCTCGCGACAAAAATCTGTGGTAACGATCCTGCAAAAAGATTGCTCCGTGGCTTGCCACCTCTTCGCTGAGGTCCATAGGATTGTCGCTGGTTGACCTTTGGTTGACAAGGAGGGCTCGATGTTCAAGTCAATTTCAACAACGATCGTATGTGCAGCGCTGTGCTGTGTTGCCGTTTTTGCGTCCGCCCAGGGCTCGGGTGCCGGTCCCAACATGGTGGTGCCCGAGAAGATCAAGGATGTGGGCGTTGTCGCTCAGGGTGAGTTGGTGGAGGTGGTCTTCAAGTTCCTCAACGAGGGCTCGCAGGTACTTCAGGTGAAGGCGGTGCGACCAACCTGCGGCTGTACGGTGGCGGATTACGATAAAGAGATCGCTCCCGGCGGCGAGGGGGTCGTAAAGGCCAAACTCGACACCAAGGACTTCGTGGGCCCCATTTCCAAATCCATTCTCGTCATGACGAACGACCCCAGAGAGCCGACGGTGTCGGTGGTCATCAAGGCTGACGTGCGACCGTTCGTAGAGGTGCTGCCGCGGCCTTTGATCCGCTTCAACGCTGTGCAGCGTGAGCCCATGATCCAGAAGGTCGTCGTGGTGGCTACCGAGTCCGACCAGGACTTCAAGGTGACCAAGGTGGAGACCAGCGTGTCCTTCCTGGATGCCTCGGTCCGCAAGCTCAGCGGCGACGAGCTGATCAGCGGCAAATCGAGCCAGCAGTACGAGGTGCGCCTGGAACTCGCCAAAAACGCGCCGGTGGGGCCGGTGAGCGCCAAGCTCACGATCATGACCGATCACCCCAAGGCCGAAGAGGTGGTTGTCAAGGTCTACGGTGTTGTGCGGGCGCTGATCCACGTGACCCCGGCCCAGGTTCAGTTCGGTACGGTGGACGCGAAGTCCAGGCCCGGCCGAAACGTGATCGTGGTGAATAATCGAACTGGCAAGGCCTCCATGGAAATCGGCTCCCTCGACGTGGATGACGCTGCCTTCGATGCCTCGGTGACGACGATCGAAGAGGGCCGGCGCTACCAGGTGACGGTCAAGGTCAAGGAAGATGCCTCGCCCGGGACTCACGCGGGGACCATGACCATCAAGACCAACGATCCCGATTTCCCCGAGCTGGCTGTGCCGGTGAAGGCCAATATCCGATAAGAACTCAGCTCAACTCCTTGGATCGGGGAGGCTTCGGCCTCCCCCTTTCGTCTCTAAGGACTCTTGAATAAATGACCCTACTTCCGACTCTTGGCATCGAAACGTCCTGCGATGAGACCGCCGTCGCGGTGCTCGATGGCGAAGGCCGGGTGATCGTCGACCTGCTGGCCAGCCAGGCGGCTCGCCACGCACCCTATGGCGGAGTGGTACCAGAGCTGGCGAGTCGCGAACACCTGGCGGCTTTGCCCTTGCTGGTCTCTCGAGCCCTGGCCGAAGCCGAGATAGCCCCCGAGCTGGTGGCCGTGACCGGGGGTCCGGGCCTGATTGGAGCGTTGCTGGTGGGCGTCCGCTTTGCCGCGGCATTTGCCTGGGCACGCGGATTGCCGCTGGTTTGGGTGGACCACCTCGAGGGGCACCTGGTGTCGCCGTTTCTCGATCCTGCAGGAGGGCCGGCTCGGGAGCTTCCCCGGCGGGTGCTCGCCCTGGTGGCATCGGGCGGCCACTCCAGCTGGTATCTGATGGAGGGGGGCGGTGCGCGGCGGCTGTGCCGGACCCGGGACGACGCCGCCGGCGAGAGTTTCGACAAAGTGGCTCAGGTGCTGGGTCTGCCCTACCCGGGAGGGCCGGTGGTGGACCGCTACGCTCGTGACGGTGATCCGGGTGCCGTGAGCCTGCCGCGACCCAAGATTCGCGACTCGAGTGGTGATTTTTCTTTCTCCGGACTGAAATCGGCCGCCGTACGGTGGATCCGGGAACGGGGCCTTGAAGGGGTGGGCAAGGTGGATATGCCAGCGGAAGCTCGAAATCTGGCGGCCTCCTTCGAGGTGGCGGTGGTGGACCAGCTGATGGCCCCACTCGAGGAGTTGGCCGATCGCCACAGACCCACCCTGTTGACCGCATCCGGTGGAGTAGCAGCCAACACTCTGCTGCGGCATCGGATGGAGGTAGCTGGCGTGAAAATGGGGGTGGAAGTGCTGTTGCCATCGCCCCGCCTGACAACCGACAATGCCGCGATGGTCGCCCGCGCGGGACAGCTCGCACACGCCCGCGGTGAATGCCACGATCCCCGAAGAATTGACGCCCACGGTCGCCAGGCCTGGCAGCCACCGGGGATGAGAGGGCTTGGCTCAAAAGCCGGAAGTGTGTAGGATTCGTCGGATGAGCAGGAACAAGTCTGTTTTCCGCGAGTACTACGAGGCCATCCTGGTGGCCTTCATCCTCGCTCTATTCGTGCGGACCTTCGTCTTCGAGAACTTCAAGATTCCCTCCGGATCCATGGAGGACAACCTGCTGGTGGGCGATCACCTGGTGGTGAACAAGTTCATCTTTGGCGAACACGCTCCCACATTCGTGCACCGTCTCCTCGGCTATCGCGCCCCGCGGCGGGGGGACGTGGTTGTCTTCAAGTTCCCGAACCAGCCGCGACGTGACTTCATCAAGCGTTGTGTGGCCGTGGCAGGAGACACCGTGGAGATTCGGGACAAGGTTCTCTCCATCAACGGAGAGCCCCAGGAGGAGCCCCGCGTGGTCTTCAAGGGGGACCAACTGGGCCGCAAGCGGGGCCTGGCCGGCGACAACTATGGTCCCAGGGTGGTTCCCGGGGGGACCATATTCTGCCTCGGCGACAACCGCGACAATTCCCTCGATTCGCGCTTCTGGGGCCCGGTGCCCTTGAGCTATGTCAAGGGTCGGGCAGTGCTCATCTATTGGTCATACGAGGCCAAACGCAACGACTGGGAATGGCGTGGCGTGGTGTACCGGGTCAGGCAGTTGGCCGAGGTCTTCGTCAATTTCTTCACCAAGACTCGCTGGGGCAGGACATTCAAGCTCATCGAGTAGGCTGCTTCAGTGGTACCATTGAAATGAAACGGTTTATGAACGGAGGTCCGTGTCGATGAACAGGTGGCGATCCCAGAGGGGTGACGTGCCCGTCGGATGTCTGGTTGGCATGGTGGTGGCGCTGGTGGTGGCCGTTGTGGGCATCAAGGCAGCTCCAGTGATGATCTCGGTGGGTGAGTTCGACAAGGAGGTCAAGGCTCAGGCCGAGCGGGCCAGCCTTCCCAGTCACCACGACAAGTACATCCGCAAAGAACTGGTGGCCATTGCGGGTCAGTTGGACATCCCGATCAACGCCAAGTCCATTTGGATCAAGCGAACCTCGAACCGGATCAAGATTCGCGTGACCTACGACTACCCGATCGATTTTCCCGGCTACACCTACGTCTGGCACAAAGAGCACTACGAGGATCGGCCCCTGTTCTGATCCGTGTCTAAGGCGTACGAGCCATCTCAGCACGGATCCTGCGCGCGGCATCGAGGGGAGACGGAGCGCGCGTGATCGGTCGGCCCACCACCAACAAATCGGCTCCGAGGGCGACCGCCTCTGCCGGGGTTGCAGTCCGCCGTTGATCGTCCATAGCCTCACCGGAAGGTCTGATTCCTGGCGTTACGATCAGGAGGTCGTCGTGCCCCGCCTGCCGCACCAGCCCTGCCTCCCGTGGTGAGGCCACAACACCGTCGGCACCACAGCTGGCGGACATCGCGGCCCATTGAATCACCGCCTCAGAAGCCGAGAGGGCGAATCCGAGTTCGGCCAAGACCGCCGAGTCGAGGCTGGTCAGCACGGTGACCGCGATGACCAGCGGGCGATCGCTGGATCCCCCCGCTGCGATTCCTTCCACCGCCGCCTTCACCATGTCGGGTCCGCCGGCGGCGTGGACGGTGACCATCCGAGCACCGCAGCGTGCGACGTTGGCAGCCGCCCGTTTCACGGTCGCGGGGATGTCGTGCAGCTTCAGGTCAAGGAAGATCCGGCTGCCGGTCGCGGCCAGTTCGCCCACGATGGGTGGTCCGTGGGCGACGAACGCCTCGAGCCCGACCTTGAGCCAATCCACCTCGGGGGCGAGGGCCGCGGCCGTGGTGACGATCCAGTCTCGGTCAGTTCCATCCAGGGCGACGCAGAGTTCGGGCGTTCGGGTGTTCACCTACCGGTGTCCTCCAGGTTCGGGGGCAGTTTACGGCATCACAGCCCGAAATCGCGATAGGATGGACCTTCCATGAAGAGACGGCGAGGGAAGTTGTGGCTTGACGCGGCGGTGGCGGGAGCTGCGGCCGGAATTCTCGCCCAGGTCATGGTCTACCGGTTGAATCCGGAGGTCACCCAAGCTCCAGGGCCGATTCTCGCCGGAACTCCCCTGTGGGCGACGTGGGGAGCGGTTGGGTTCGGCCTGCCGCTGCTGTTCGGTGCGATGATTGTGCGTCGGATACTCCATCGAAAGGGCGACTGGTGGGTTCCGGAGCTCACCGCCATGGCCTATCTCGTGGCCGGCGTGGTATCGAACCTGAATGGGGGTTTGCACGAGCACCTGCTGTCGCCTTCGGCGCAGCGGGTCATGCAGCAGGATGCGGTGGCTTGGGGAGCCGGCGTACTGCTTGCCTTGCTCGGCGGCAACCTGGTGAGACGCCGCGGATCCGCGCCTGGTCTGCGATATGGGTTTGCGGTGGCACTGATGCTGTTGCCCCTGGTTCGGCTGCTGTCGCAGTCGACTCCCCCCGGAGTTCCGCTGCAGGTCGCAGCCAGACCGATCGGAGTCCCCGAGCACCGCCTCGTGGTGGTGGGGGTTGAAGGGATGGACCTGGGCGTGCTGCTTGGGCCGGCGACCGATGCCAGATTCCAGAGCCTGCGAGCGCTCAGGCTCGCTGGCAGCTGGGGCCCGCTGGTGCCCCACCGGCCTCACTTGCGTGGGTCTGCGTGGACCTCTTTGGCCACCGGGACATATCCGGAGCGCCACGGTCTCAAATCCCACTGGGGTTGGTTGTTGCCGTGGCAACCTCAGGCGCCGCTCAGGCTGCTGCCGTGGACTCCCTCGGGCTCGCGACTGATTTTGCCCTGGGGGTTGGCAGAGCGGGTGAGGCCGCCGTCGGCCTCGGTTCCCCCGCTGTGGGAAAGAATCCGGCTGTCGGGCGTCCCCACCGCGGTCTTCGGCTGGCCCGGGGAGTGGTCCCCCGAGGTTCGATTCGCGACTCCCACTTCCCTCGACATGGGCAGTCTTGATGCCGACGTCCAGTCGTCGATTCGGTGGACGCTCGAGACCTTCCCGGGTCGCGGTGCCGTGGTTCGAGACGCGCTGATCTCGGATGCGGGGAGAGTGGCCGCTGCCGTCGAGGCGCTGGAGTCGGGGGCCGATCAGGTTTGGCTCCACCTCGAAGCGCTGGCTGCGGCTCGCATCGAGCTGGAGCCGCTCAAGCCGCGTCACAACCGCGAGCGGGAGGTGATCGCCCTGGCCCTCCAGTTGATGGATGACCAGCTGAGGGAGGTTCTCGCCGCTGCCGGAGACGGGGCCACCGTTGCTCTGGTGGCCCCGTACGGACTGTCACCTCCCAGTTCGTGGGAGCGGCTGCAGAGGCTTCTGGGAGCCGGTGGCGACTGGCGAACCTCCGCCGAGACGTGCCCCCCTGGACTGTTGCTCCTCAAGGGACCCGGCGTCAAACAGGATCGGCGCCTCGACGGTGCCGACCTGCCCGACCTCGCTCCCACCCTGTGCTACCTGGTGGGCTTGCCGGTGGCCCAGTACATGCAGGGCCGGGTGGTCGTCGAGGCGGTGGAACCCGAGTTCCTCGAGCAGCACCCACTCCGAGTCATCGATTAATCACAACCGGCTAACTGCCAACTGCCTCTGGTACATTGTGCGGCGATGAAACGCCTATCCGTTGTGGTGCCTGTGTTCAACGAGGAACCCACCGTGACCGCCCTGCTCGATCGGGTTGCCGCGGCCCCGCTGGCCGACGGCATCGCGTCGTTGGAGGTGGTGACGGTGGATGACGGCTCTGCCGACCACACCTGGGAGCGGATCACGGCCTGGCAGCCGGTGGCCCGTGGGGACGGTCTCGCGATCGATGTCCAGCGGCTCCAGCACCCGACCAACCGGGGCAAGGGAGCAGCCTTGCGCACCGGGTTTGCGGCCGTCACCGGTGACGTCGTGCTGATCCAGGACGCGGACCTGGAGTACGATCCGACCCAGTATCCGACTCTCCTGGATCCGATTCTGGCCGGCCAGGCCGACGTGGTGTACGGCAGCCGTTTTCTCGGCGGGCCCCACCGGGTCCTCTTCTTCTGGCACTACCTGGGCAATCGATTTCTCACCCTCGTGTCCAACATGTTCACCGACCTCAACCTCACCGATATGGAGACCTGCTACAAGGTTTTCACCATCGATGTACTGAGGGGTCTGAAGCTCTGTTCCGATCGGTTTGGTTTCGAGCCCGAGGTGACCGCCAAGGTGGCCCGCACTGGATGTCGGATCTACGAGGTGCCCATTTCATACCATGGGCGCACCTACGCCGAGGGCAAGAAGATCGGTTGGAAGGACGGGGTTTCGGCGATCTGGACAATTTTCAAGTACAACCTCTGGAGTCGATAGAGCCAAACGGCATGTCATCAAATGGGAGGAACAATGGCAAGACGTACGGTTGTTGTGATGCCCGGCGACGGGATCGGCAAGGTGGTGCTGCCCGAGTCTCTGCGGGTGTTGGAGGCGGCTGGATTCGACGCTGATTACGTCGAGGCAGGCATCGGCTGGGAGCACTGGGTGGAGGAGGGCAACCCTCTGCCCGACGAGACGGTGGAGCTGATCGCAGAACATAAGGTGGCGCTGTTTGGAGCGATTACCTCCAAGCCAAAGGACGCCGCGGCCCGTGAGTTGCGGCCTGAGTTGCGGGACGAGGGCTTCGTCTACTACTCGCCCATCGTCGGGCTGCGCCAACGGTTCGACCTCGATATTTCCATCCGGCCGTGCATCACCTTCCCGGGCAATCCGCTCAATTTCATCCGTCGGGGCAAGGATGGGCAGCCGGAGGAGCCCCGCGTCAACGCGGTGATTTTCCGCCAGAACACCGAGGGCCTGTACGCCGGTGTGGAGTGGACCAACCCGCCCGACAATGTCTATGAAGCCCTCGCGAGCCATCCCAGGTTCAAGGCATTCATGGAGGTGCCGCGTGAAGATCTGGCGGTGTCAACGAGGATCTTCACCCGCGCCAAGTGTCGGCGGATCTGCGAGCAGGCATTCGCCTACGCGGACAGCCACGGCTACTCGAGCGTCACGGTGTGCGAGAAGCCCAACGTCATTCGGGAGACCTCGGGGATGATGCTCGCCGAGGGCCGTGAGGCCCAGAAGGCGTACCCCCACATCCAGCTCTGGGACACCAATATCGATGCCCAGATGATGTGGCTTACCAAGAATCCCGAGGATTATGGGGTGATTGTGGCGGGCAACATGTTCGGCGACATCATCTCCGACGGCTTTGCCGGCCTTGTCGGCGGCCTCGGTTTCGCCGCCTCGGCCAACATTGGTCGCGAGGTGGGGGTCTTCGAACCGACCCACGGATCGGCACCCAAATACGCCGACCTGAACCCGTCCATCGTCAATCCCATCGCCATGGTGCTGTCGGCGGTGCTGATGCTCGACTGGCTCGGCGAAACCGAGATCGCCGATCGAATTCGAAACGCGGTGGCGGCGGTGGTGGCCGAGGGCAGGGTGTGCACGTACGACATGTTCAAGCTGCGGGGAGGTCCCAAGGCCATCGGCCAGGGCGCGGCGACCACGACCCAGATGACCGATGCCATCATCGCCGAGTTCGAACGATAGGTAGGCTGTAGTTCTCAATTTCCAGCCCCGGGACGTCAAGCGGCCGAGGCCTCCACCCGCGGTATTCGATGGCTGAGATTCTGAGGTCACATCGGCAGGGCTGGAAATGGAGCTAAACAGAACATTTAGAACATTTAAAACAGGAAACCTTGTCGACGAAACAGTTGGCGCTATACTCCCCATCCCTGATCGTTAAGGGATCAGGTGGAGGTAGATGATGAAGCCTGGAATCCATCCCGAGTACCACGAGGTCGAGGTGCGCTGTGCCTGTGGCAACACCTTCGTGACCCACTCAACCAAGCCCGAGCTCCGGCTCGAGATCTGCAGCGTCTGCCATCCCTTCTACACCGGAAAGCAGAAGCTGGTTGACACCGCCGGAATGGTGGAGAAATTCGAGCGTCGCTACGGCAAGACCGCCAAATAGCGAGCGCCGGCCGCCCGCCGGCGGCCATGCACATCCCGCGCGATGGGTTTCGCGCGGGTTTTTGTTTGCAAAGGTATCGCGTATCGGGGAGGTCGCTCATGCTGGAGAAGCTGGAAGAGATCGCGAGGAAGCACCAGGAGCTGCTCGAGCTCCAGGCTGATCCAGAGATCGCCGTCGATCCGACCCGGTCCCGTGAGTTGGCCATCAAGGCTGCCGAGCTCGAACCGGTGGTCCGGGTCTACAAGGCCTTTCGCTCGGTGCGTCAGGAACTCGACGGTGCCCGTGACGTGCTGACTGAGACCGACGACGCCGACATGGTGGCCCTGGCCGGGGCCGAGGTCGAGGAGCTCGAATCCCGGCTCGAGGAGCTCGAGGGCGAGCTCAAGGTGCTGCTGTTGCCGGAGGATCCCAACGACCGCCGCAACGTGATTCTCGAGGTGCGGGCCGGAACCGGAGGTGACGAGGCGGCGCTGTTCGCCGCTGAGCTGCTGCGCATGTACGGCAGGTACGCCGAGACCCAGAAATGGCGGCTCTCGGTGACCGACTCCTCAGACACCGGGCTTGGCGGCATCAAGGAAGCGGTGGCGGTGATCGAGGGCGACCGTGTTTATTCGAGGCTCAAGTACGAGTCGGGAGTCCACCGTGTCCAGCGAGTGCCGGCGACCGAAGCCTCCGGTCGGATTCACACCTCGGCGGCCACGGTGGCGGTGATGCCCGAGGCCGAAGAGGTGGAGGTCCAGATCGATGAAAATGACCTCCGGATCGACCGTTTTTGCTCTTCGGGACCGGGCGGTCAGAGCGTCAATACGACCTACTCCGCGGTGCGAATCACTCACCTTCCCTCGGGAATCGTGGTCAGCTGTCAGGACGAGAAATCGCAGATTCAGAACCGTGCCAAGGCCATGAGGGTGCTCAAGGCGCGGATCAAGGAAATTGAAGAGCGGGAACGGGATCGCGAGCGGGCCGCGGCCCGGCGGAGCCAGGTGGGCAGCGGCGATCGCTCGGAGAAGATCCGCACCTACAACTATCCGCAGGGCCGAATCACCGATCATCGTATCGGGCTCACAGTTCACCGGCTGCAGGCCATTCTCGAGGGGGAGTTGGATCTCCTGCTCGATCCCCTGATCACCCACTTCCAGGCGGAGCGGATGCGGGAGGGGCTGGAGTGACACGGGCAGACGGGCGCCCCAATCACAGAGTTGAAGGTTGAAAGTTGAAAATCGAAAGTCGAGAACGTACTGCTCTGCCGCCCTTCGAGAGACGGAGTCGGGATCTCTGCGGCGCTGCGAGGACGGAATATCCGGTCGCAACACGAGAGGTTGCGAACTGGCAGTTAGGCCCGGTCGCACTGGCGCTGTCGGAACGGAAGTCCGCCGATCTCGCCGAGGCTCGAGCATGGCCCCCCAATGGCTCCTGGTCCACCCCGAGGCGGAGGTCTCCGTAAATCGCCCATCGATATCGTGATTTAACGGCGGCGCGCTGCCGGCGAGCCGGCCCACTACCTCACCGGGCGCTGTACATTTTGGGGCCGGGAGTTCCGCGTGTCGCCAGCTGTGCTGGTGCCACGACCCGAGACGGAGCTGCTGATTCAGACCATCCTCGCCTTGCCGCTGTCCAAGACGGCGCGGGTGCTCGATGTTGGTACGGGCTCTGGATGCCTGGCCATCAGCCTGGCTGCGGAGCGCCCGCACTGGAGTGTGGCGGGAGTGGATCGCTCGTTGGCCGCCCTCGAGGTTGCCCGAGATAACCGTGATGACCACCAGGTTGTGGTCCGCCTTGTAAGCGGCGATCTGGCGGCATCCATGTTGGGTGGCTACGACCTGGTGGTGGCCAACCTGCCGTACATTCCGGCGGACCGGCTGAGCGAACTGCCGGTCGAGGTGAGGCACGATCCAGAGGCTGCCCTCGACGGCGGTGCTGACGGATTGGATGTGATCCGGCGCTTGATGGTCGATCTTCCGCGTTTGCTGCGGCCGTGTGGCGGTGCGGTCCTCGAGCTCGGCGATGGCCAAGCTGACGCCGTAGCCGAATATGCGGTTCATTCTGGCCTTGCCGTGGCCCGCCGGGTTCGGGATCTTACGGGCTGCGAGCGCATCGTCGTGCTCGAGCGCCGCGGCTGAGGCTCCTCCCGTCGGTATTTTGGGTGGGTGGGGGAACTTTCAACTCGACATGAGATTGTATTGACACCCCAGCCCTCCACCTCCACAATGCCAGACTTGCCGCAACGAGCGGCATGGAGGCAACCATGATCGAGGCCGACGCCAGTCCGGAACGCCCGGTGGCACTGATCGCATTTGGCGGCAACGCGTTGCTGCGTCCGAGCGACAACGGGACCCAGGAGGAGCAGTTCACCCTCGCATGGAAGGCCTCCCGCTGGTTGTATGAAATCATCCATCGTGGCCACGAACTGGCCATCGTGCACGGCAACGGTCCTCAGGTGGGCAATATCATGATCCAGGTGGAGGAGTCGATCACCAAGATTCCTCCCCAATCACTGGACGTGGCGGTGGCCCAGACTCAGGGTTCCATGGGCTACATGCTGGCCAACCAGCTGCGCAACCGGTTCAACGAGGAACAGCTGGAAAAGGACATCGCCGCGGTGCTCACCGAGGTAGTGGTGGATCCCGATGACAAGGCCTTCGAGAATCCTTCGAAGCCGGTGGGACCGTACTTCACCTCCTATCGGGCGAATCTGCTGATGCAGGAGCACGGCTGGCAGATGGTGGAGGAGGCCGATCGCGGTTGGCGCAAGGTGGTGCCATCGCCCATGCCGACCCGAATTCTTGGCTCGGGCTTGCTTCGTCGGTTGATTTCCGACGGGGCGGTGGTGATCGCTGGCGGTGGCGGGGGTATTCCGGTTTACCAGGACGTGGGCGGGTATTACCGGGGAGTGGAGGCCGTGATCGACAAGGACTACGTGGCGTCGATCCTGGCCCGCGAGCTGGAGGCGGACCTGTTCATCATCCTCACCAACGTACCCATGGTGGCCGAGGGATTCGGCCGGCCCAACCAGCGGTGGCTGCGGACCCTTCCCGCAGGGCGCGCCCACGAAATGCTGGTCGGCAACCAGTTCCCACCGGGCTCCATGGGGCCAAAGGTGCGGGCCGCGCTGCAGTTCGTCGAGACCACGGGCAAGGAAGTTCTGATCACCGACGCCGAGCACCTCAAGCGGGCGCTGGCCCGCGAGGCCGGCACCTTCATCGTTGCCGAGGGCGAGATCGAAACCGCACCCCTCGCGTAGCGAAAGCGCATTCGACACCGGAAAACCGTTCCCGATCATATGCGGGGCTAGTCCGCCAATGCGGACAGGGTTATCCTTGCGATGATGCCACCGCCAAGCCTCTGGCTCTACCGGGTTCTTCTGCTCCTCGCCCTGCCGCTGGTGCTGCCGGTGCTTCTGCTGAGGGACCGGTTGATCGGTAAGCGCCGGCCGCCGTTGGGGGATCGACTGGCGAGAAGACTGCCCGATCTCGAAACTGGCGGCGTCTGGATCCAGGCGGTGTCGGTGGGCGAGGTGGAGGTGGCACGGCGGCTGGTTCAGGAGTTGGGCGACCGACGTCCCGAGCTGCCCGTGCTGGTCACCGCCACCACCGCCACCGGCCTCGAGTTGGCGAGGCGTGGATTGGCTGATACTGCCCGGGTTCTGCCCTGTCCGCTCGACCTGCCAGGGGCCGTGGGTCGGGTTCTGGACCACGCCGCCCCCCGACTGTTGGTGCTGGTGGAGACCGAGCTATGGCCCGAGTTGATGCACCAGGCCGGGCGCCGCGGGATTCCGGTGGCGGTGGTGAATGGTCGTCTCTCGGAGGCGTCATTCGCCGGCTATCGAAGACTGGGCCGGCTCCTCGAACCACTGTTGGAGCCGCTGTCCCTGGTGTTGGTTCGGGATGGCGCCGACGAGGCGAGATTCCGTGGGCTGGGCGTCGGAGAGGACCACATCCGAGTGGCTGGCAACGTCAAGTACGACCTCGAGCCGGACCCCAGACCCCTTGGATGGACCGCCGAACTGCAGCGGCTGGCGGGTGATCGGCCGGTGGTGGTGGCGGGATCCACCATGGAGGGCGAGGAGGGTCCGGTTCTGGATGCTCTCTCTCAGAGCTCCGGGAATGGCCGGGATCCCTTTTTGATCCTCGCGCCGCGCCATCCCGAACGCTTTGACGGGGTCGCCTCGCTGTTGGAGTCTCGCGGCGTGGTCTTCGCCCGCCGCAGCGAGTTGCCGGTGCTCCCCGATCGGGCCGACGTCTTTCTGCTCGACACCATCGGCGAGCTCGGCCGCGCCTACGGGCTCGGATCGATCGCCTACCTTGGCGGATCCCTGGTGGCCACCGGTGGTCACAACCCACTGGAGCCGGCGGTGTGGGGGGTTCCGGTGCTGAGCGGCTCGCACGTCTGCAACTTCCAGGAGGTCTTTGGCGAAATGGTCGCCGCCGGGGCTGCCCGTCTGGTGGACGATCACACAGCGCTGGCGTCCGCCCTCAGCGAGTGGCTTTTCGACCCCGGGGCCGCCGCGGCCGCAGGTGCAGCCGGTCGGCGAGTGGTCGAGCAAAACCGCGGCGCCACCGCCCGCACCGTCGACGCCCTCCTCGATCTGATCGATCGCGAGCGTAGGAATGACAGTGGATTACAAATTGCGGATTGCGAATTGCAAATTCCGCGACCTTCCAGACCTCGCCGTTGTCCGGGGTGGTCGGCCGAACTGTCCGGCTAGAATTTTCAATTTTCAATTTTCAATTCGGGCGGGGGTGGGCGGTGAGGTGGAGCGATGTCCTGCTGCCGCTGACACCGCTGTACTCGGCGGTTGTGAGGGCGCGGGCGGCAGCCTACTCCAGGGGTCTGCTGGCGGCGCACCGGCTCGAGGTGCCGGTGGTGTCGGTGGGCAACCTGACCTTCGGCGGTACCGGCAAGACCCCGACGGTGGTGGCGCTGGCCCGCGATCTGGTGGAGCGGGGTCGCAAGCCTGCGGTGCTGACCCGCGGCTACGGTCGGGCCGGCGACGCACCGGTGGTGATCCTGGCGCCGAACCCCGGTGTGTCGGTGGAGCGCGCCGGTGACGAGCCCCTTGAAATCGCCAATCGCCTCCCCGGCGTGCCGGTGGTGGTGGATGCCGACCGGGTCCGCGGTGGTCGCTGTGCCGTTGGGCTCGGCGCCGACCTGGTGCTGCTCGACGACGGCTTTCAGCACCTCCGGCTGGCCCGCGACCTGGATCTGGTGCTGGTGGACTCTGGGGACCCCTGGGGGGGAGGTCGGCTGCCTCCACGGGGCCGGCTTCGGGAGCCTGTCACCGCGCTGGGGCGGGCTTCGGCCGTCATGGTGACGAAGCTGCCGACCAGCCACGACGAGATTCTTGCCACCATTACGCGGAGGGTGGCCAAAGTTACGGGTGGAGCCACGGTGTTGGGCTCGCAAATGCGCCCAACCCGGGTTCGCACCGACGAGGGGTGGCTGGCGGTGAAGGCCTTGGTGGGGCGGCGGGTACTCGCGTTTGCCGGGCTGGGGCGGCCCGAGGGCTTCGGTGAATTATTGGAGGAGAGCGGAGCGCAGGTGGTGGCTCGGCGCTGGTTTGACGACCATCACCGCTACACCGGAGCCGAAATCGAACGTCTTCTGGAGGAAGCGCGGGATCTCGGGGCGGTGGCGGTCACCACCGGAAAAGACGCGGTCAAGCTGCCCGCCGGGACACCGGCCTGGGTGGTGGAGGTGGAGGTGGTACCCCTCGATGGCCAGTGGGACAGGCTGTGGCGGTTGTTGCCGGGGGGTGGCCCGTGAGGCCGCGCTCCGATTTTCGGAACCGGGCCGAGTTTGCCGCTTACCGGGCCGCACGAGGACTGGCAGGGTCCCTCGGCCCCAATTCGCTGGCGAGTGTGGGTTCTGTGCTTGGCAGAGCTTTTTTGGCGGTGGGCTCGCGCCGGCGCGAAATTCTCCACTTCAACCTCGGTCTCGCCTACCCGGAAAAGAGTGACGCCGAGCGCCACCAGCTCGCTTTGGCGGTCGCCCGCCACTTCGGCCGGGTGGCCCTCGACACCCTCCGACTCCAGCAGTTGGAGCCCGACGTCTTCCTCGGCGGTGTCGACGTGGTGGACATGCACCACGTGGACCAGGCTGCAGAGCTCGGGCGGGGCATCATCTACATGACGGCTCACATCGGGCTCTGGGAGGTGGCCGCATTCACGGCCGGCCTGGTGCGACCGGAAAAGCTGTTGGTGGTCAGCCGGCCGCTGGATAACCCGCTCCTGGAAGCTGAGGTGATCCGCTTTCGCAGTCGGTTCGGCAACGAGCCCGTGGGCAAGCGAAACGTGGTCCGGGCCCTCATGCAGCACCTGAAAGCCAAGGGCAGCATTGGTTTTCTCATCGACCAACGGGTGGATCCGTCGGTGGGGGTGGAGGTGCCGTTCTTCGGGCAGCCGGCGTGGACCCATCCAATTCTCGCTCGCATCGCCCGCAAGACCCGCGTCCCGGTGGTGCCGGTGTGTGCTCTCTGGGAGGCCCCCGGCCGTTACTCCCTGACCTGCCTCGAGCCGGTGTTCGCCGACAGGTTGAGCGACCATGAGCTCGAAGACGTGCCACTGACGACGAGATTTTCGTTGATCTCGGAGGAGATGATCCGCCGCCGCCCCGAGCAGTGGCTTTGGTACCACGACCGTTGGCGCCAACTTCGCCTTGCGAGTTCAAAGTTGAAAGTTGAACGTTGAAAGTTGCCACCCTCCCACCCATAGGGGCTCGACGATTCGTTGCCCAACTTTCGACTTTTAACTTCTGACTTTTAACTCATTCTGGTTCGAGCGGAGGCGTCGACTGAATGATCTCCCAAAGTCGTTGTGCGAGTAGCTCGTGCCCTTCCGCGGTGATGTGGTCGTCGAGCCGAAACCACAGGCCGGGGGCGAGTTCCTCGGCGAGGTCCACCACCACCATCTCCTCGATGAAGGCGGGGTAGTTCCCCGTTGAGATCACCTCCCGCAGCGCCGGGATGAAAAGACCGCGGTGGCGGTTGTAGGCGTTGAGTTCGAAGACGATGATCCTCAGAGCCGACAGCTCCACCGACGAGGAACGCAGAACCTCCAGGAAGAGCTCGGCCTGGCGGCGTTGGCTGGCGGGATCCTCGGGGTCGGGGTGATACGACCGAGGGGCTGGAGACCTGAGTCGATGATCGAACAGGGTGAGGGCGTACCGTCCGGGCCAGTAGCGCCGCATCCGGTTGTAATCGGCTACGGCGCGCCCATAGCCGTCGAGGGTCTGGGTTCGGAAGGCCCGCCCTTCCCGTTCGTAGGCGAGGTTTTCAAAGTAGTCGTTGTTGCAGAACTGAAAGATCAGGTGGGTGGCGGCGCTCACATCGAGTTCGGCGA
This sequence comes from uncultured Holophagae bacterium, assembly GCA_963801995.1. Lineage (GTDB taxonomy): Bacteria > Acidobacteriota > Thermoanaerobaculia > Thermoanaerobaculales > Sulfomarinibacteraceae > FEB-10. The sequence continues at coordinate 390,261 of CAWDGW010000005.1, forward strand.
GCAGCCGCAGCTGGCGGGCGGTGCCGTAGGAGGCGACGGCGGTGTTGAGCACCCGGCGGCCCGACAGTGCCTCCAATCGCTGGGGGAAGGCCTGGTCCTGTTCCACCCCCCAGCCCATGGCAAAGGAGTCGCCGGCCACCACGAACGCGGGTCGGTGGAGGGACGCCTCGTCGTCCCGCAGGCCGGCGCGGTTGACCCGGTAGACGGTCTCGTATTCGGTGTTGGCGAAGCCGAACTCCCCCGGTCTCAGGGTGTATCCGAGCCGCTCGTCCCACTGGGCAGCGGATGCTTCGAACTGGATCATGCGGCGGTCCAGCATGTAGAGTTCGCGGGCGATCCTGGCCAGCGGTTGGAACGCCGACAGGACGGGCGTGTGGCGCAACAACACCAGTAGGGCCTCCAGGACCGCCAGGGAGATCAACCCAACCACCGCCGCTGTCAGGAGGCGTTTCACCAGAGGTCGCCGGTGGGATCTCACCACGGCCTCAGCGGGGATCGTCCCGTTGGAGCGGGTGGGTCAGGCAGTGGGGGCCGCCGCGGGCGCGGGAGATCTCGTGGCTGGCCAACAGCAGGCAGGTCCTGCCGTGGTCGTCGAGGCGGATCTCTTCGCCGCCGAGCAGCACGTCCTCGGAGTCCACCACCCGCCAGCCCCGGTCCGCCAGCTCCTGGGCGGTTTCCACGTTGCGGTCATACAGGGTGATCATTCCCGGCGCCAGGGCGAGGGCGTTGGCGCCGTCGGTCCACTGCTCGCGTTGCTGGGCGATGGGGTTGGGTCCGCCGCAGGGTATGGGCTCCAGATCGAGACCGCGGTGTTTGAGAGCCCTCAGCAGGTCGCCTCGATGGATCGGCTCGAGGTCGTGGCCGTCCAGGTCCACCTCGTAGGTCGAGGCGCAATCGGGCCCACGGCCGTCCAGCAACGGCGGGTAGACCAGGGTGACGTCGGCGTCGATCTGGGTGATCACCGTGTCCAGGTGCATGTAGGCGCGGCGGTTGGGAAGATCAACGATCTCCAGCCACCGAGGGCCCCCTTCGAGATCGGCGAGCGCCCGGGCGAGGATCTCCACGGCCGGTTGGTTGGTGCGTTCGGACAGTCCCACTGCCACCATCTGATCGGAGAGCACGAGCACATCGCCCCCCTCCAGGTTCGGGCGGTGGAAACCGAGCCGGTGGGCCAGATCGTCAGAGAGATCGAGGGGATCGAGCACCGTCCGCGCCGCGCCGAGTTTGGGGTGGAAGCGGAAGATGCACCGTGCCAGCAGCCCCTCCCGCCAGCGGGCGGTGGTGGCCATGGCGGAAAAAACCACTCCGTCGCCAATCACGATCTGGGGATCACGTTGAAAGCACCAGTTGGGCAACGGTGTCAGGTCGAAGAGATCACTGACCTCCACTCCGTGTGGTTGGGTCACACGACTCAGGAGTCCAGTCACCAACGAGGTGGCGAGCTCGGACGGGGAGGCTTCCTCGATCTCTGCTCGACGACCGGCGGGCAGCTCGGGCCTGAGGGCCTGCAACAGCCAGCTTCGGGCCTCGGGGTCGGCCAGACTTTCTACAAGCAGGTCGCGAGCCTCCACCACGTCGATGCCGAGAAGCTGGAGCAGCCGGCGGAAGCGCCGGTGCTCCTCCCGCGCCCGCTCGCCGAACAGGATGTCGTCGAAGAGCAACTCGTCCATCATCGGTGGAACCATGCGGTCCACCTCGTCTCCGGGCTCGTGGACGAGGACTCTGCGCAGCCTGCCGATTTCGGATGTCACATGGAGCATGTCGTTTTTCGCCTCATGGCGCCCATCATATAGGCAGTTGGCAGTGAGCAGTGCCCCAACCGTCCGTCGATCGCGTCCCATGATACCTGGCTGGGTAGGTTGCGACCCACCAAAGGTCGCCCCCCATCGATGACCAGCAAATGGCCAACCCTGCCAACTGCCAACTGGCAACAGGAGACCGCCAACCTCTCGCCCCTCTCGCTATACTGTCGACCGGGAGATGCCCATGACCACCATCGACAGCTACGATCACCCGTTGAGTGGACGTTACGCCTCGCCCGAGATGTTGGCGCTGCACTCGCCCCGCCACCGTTACAGCACGTGGCGGAGGCTGTGGCTGGCCCTGGCCGAGGCCGAGCGGGAGCTGGGACTGGAGATTCCGGAGACGGCGATCGCCGAGATGCGCGAACACCTGGAGGTGGACGGGGACGATCTCGAGCGGGTCCGGCAGTATGAAGCCAAGACCCGGCACGATGTCATGGCCCACATTCACGCCTTCTCCGACCGGGCGCCGGCGGCGCGGCCCTTCATCCACCTGGGCGCCACTTCGGCTTTCGTCGGCGACAACACCGATCTGTTGATCTCGGCGGACTCCCTCGATCTGGTGATTCGGCGGCTGCTGGCGGTGGTGGCGTCTCTCGCGGCCTTCGCCGAACGTTGGGCCGACGAGCCGGCTCTCGGGCTGACCCACCTCCAGCCCGCTCAACCCACCACAGTGGGCAAGCGCGCCTGCCTCTGGCTGCACGATCTGCTGCTCGATCTGGAGCGGTTACGATTTGAACGCCATCGGCTCAGACTGCGCGGCGTCAAGGGGGTCACCGGCACCCAGGCCACCTTTCTCGAGCTCTTCGATGGCGACCATGACAAGGTGCGAGAACTCGACCGTCTGGTGGCGGAGAAGGTGGGATTCTCAGCCACCTACCCGGTCACCGGCCAGACCTACCCTCGAAAGGTGGATGCCTTCCTGCTGGACGCCCTTTCCGGGGTGGCCCAATCGGCGGCCAAGTTCGCCACCGACGTGCGGCTGTTGTCGCGTTTCAGGGAGGTTCGGGAGCCCCTCGCCGAGGGTCAAGTGGGTTCGTCGGCTCAACCTTACAAGGCCAATCCCATGCGGTCGGAGCGGGTCACGGCCCTCTCCCGTTGGCTGATTTCCATGGCGGCCAACCCTCCCCACACCGCAGCCGTCCAGTGGCTCGAGCGGACCCTCGACGACTCCGCCAACCGGCGGCTGTCGCTCTCCGAGTCCTTCCTCACCGCCGACGCCATCCTGCGTATCGTCCACAACGTGGCCGACGGACTGGTGGTCTACCCAGCCATGGTGCGGCGCAACCTGGCCGTCGAGCTTCCGTTCATGGCGTCGGAGGCGATCCTGATGGAGGCGGTGCGGCGGGGCGGGGACCGCCAACTGGCCCACGAACAGCTGCGCCTCCACGCCCGCGCGGCCACCGAGGCCATGCTCTCTGAAGGTGCCGACAACGACTTCCTCGACCGGGTGGCAGAGGATGGGGAAATTCCCCTCGACGGTTCCGAGCTCCGGGAGCTGCTCGACCCGAGCCGTTTCGTGGGGCGCGCCCCCCAGCAGACCCGAGAGTTTCTGGCCGAGCACGTCCGGACCATCCTGGAAGGTGCGGGAGACCTCCCCGCCGCGAAGGACCTGGACGTTTGAAGTTGCTGATTGCGAATTGCGAATTGCGAATTGCGAATTGGGTCCCCCGCCCTGGGTTGTGTCGAGACCGAGAATTTTCAATTTTCAATTTTCAATTTTCAATTCTGGTCCTGTCGTGCGTAGCTGTCCTTGTCACAGCTTCGGGTTGTGCCCACCACCAGCCCCAACCGCCGACCGCGGCCCAAGAAATCAAGTCGGCAAAGGCCGGAGCCGTTGAGAAGGGTCTCGCCTCGTGGTACGGCGAGCCCTACCACGGCCGGCAGACCGCCTCCGGCGAGGTCTACGACATGCACCAGATGACGGCGGCCCACCGGACCCTGCCCTTTGGCACGGTGGTTCGGGTCACCCGCCGCGACACCCGGGCTTCGGTGAAACTGCGGATCAACGACCGCGGCCCGTTCATCGAAGGCCGAATCATCGACCTCTCCTTTGCCGGTGCTCAGAAGATCGGGCTCGATGTGGACGGAGTCGCACCGGTCAAGGTGGAAGTGCTCGGCCGCAAGGACCCCGACAGATCACCGCCGCCGCCACCGCCGAAGGACGGCAAGGCCTGCTGGTGGGTCCAGGTGGGTGCCTTTTCGGACGGCGACAACGCCCGGCGTGTCGAGCACACCCTGGAGCAGGCCGGCGAGGGGGCGATTTCGATGGACTCCCCGGACGGTTTGCTCCGAGTCCGGGTCGGGCCGTTCTCCAAGGAGCGCGAGGCCGAGAAGGCGTTGAAGCGCGTCCGCAAACTCTATCCCGAATCGCAACTCGTAACTTGCGGATGACCCCCCAATCGAAAATCAAAAAGCGAAGATCAAAAACTGTCCCGGTCCCTGAGTTGAAAGTCCAAAGTAAAACGTTGAAAGTCCCCACCCACCCGACCAGGAATAACCGCAGAGGCACGAACGGTCGGGGTCGGTTTTCCGAATTCCGAATTCCGAATTCCGAAATTGCCACCGAACCCCGAACCCCGAGCAAAAGCGGGATCGTCCACGATAGGATGTGCCCATGAGCCGTTACCGATGGTTCGTGCCTCTGGCTGCCCTAGCCCTCGCGCTCGTGGTGGTGGCGCCGTCCTGCCAAAACAAGGGGGTGCCCACCGAGGCGAAGGCCGACCGGGTGATCATGGTCTCCTACGATGGGGTTGGCGCTGACCTGGCGTGGCAGTGGATCGACAGTGGCCTTGCCACCGAGACCAACGGCCTGTCCGGCCTCGCCGAACTGGGGTTTTCGACCCGTCGATTGCGCATGGTCAACCCGACCTTGACGGCGGTGAATCACTGGGCGTTGGCCACCGGGGTTTCGGCCTCGGAAACCGGAATCGTCAGCAATCGCTTCCACCGCCCCGACACGCCGATCACCCGCACCGAGTCGGGCTACACGACCTCCAGCGAGGCGCCGGCCCTGTGGACCGCCGCGCGTCGTCAGGGCCTGCGGGTGGGCACCCTGCTGTGGCCGGGCGCCGACGCCGGCTCCCTCGACCGGATGGGCGACTTCGGCATCGTGTGGCCAAACAGCCAGCTGGCACCCAGTGAGGTGGTCGAACTCGATCCGGCCGAGGCTGGAACCACCGGAGAGCTGATTTCCAAGGACGGGGTGGCGCCCTTGCTGTGGCGGCTGGATGTCGCCCTCGATAATGCCCGGCCGGATGGCTTCATCCTCGAGATCGCAGCCTACGACGGGTCGCCCGACGGCAGCCCACGGTATGACACTGTTGCCGCTCGGCTCGCCGGCGATCTGTCCTGGAGCCTGGCCGGCGAGCGGGAGTGGTTTGTCCTCGAGTTCGAAGCAACTGCAGCCGACGACCTTCGGCCCTGGAGCTATGCGCTGTGGAGCAAGCCCCTCCACCTCGACCGGTTCTCCGGGTCGCTGCGCCTGTTGAGGGGGGCGGCCTGGCGGCTCCACGGCTACCCGGACGGCTTCACCCAGGGCCTGGTGGACGTGGTGGGGCCGTGGCCCGGGGTGCCCGACGAGCGGCTGCTCGGAGCCTGGTGGTTGGACATGACCGACGGCGTCGATCTGGACACCTTCCTCGAGCAGGCCGAGCGGCTCGATCGCTATCTGGATCGAATCGCCACCTGGGTTGCCGCCAACGAGGATTTCCAGCTGCTGCTGGCCTACCACCCGACTCCCGACGAGTACCAGCACATTGGCCTGATCGTCATGCCGGACCAGTGGGCCTACACCCCCGGCACCGCGCTGGCCGCCCGTGAGGGCCTGAAGCGCATCGGCCGATCGGTGGACCGTTCGGTGGCCACCCTGTGGACCCTGGTCGAACCCGACCGGGACCTGTTGGTGGTGGTTTCTGACCACGGTCACAGTCCGATCCACGACGAGGTCAGGGTCAACCGGGTGCTTGAGCAGGCCGGCCTGGTGGAGATGGTTGATGACGACGGCCGGCGCCGGATCTCCCCGTCCACTCCCATGGCGGCGGTGACCTCCGGCGGCACCGCGAACATCTACCTCAACCTCGAGGGTCGAGAGCCCGGTGGAGTGGTGGAGCGATCAGAGGCCGGGGAGCTGCTGGCGCGAGCCGCCAGGGCGCTGGCCGATCTCGAACAGGACGGCAAGCCGGTCGTGGAGCGGATTCTGAAGCGAGCCGAGGCCGCCGAAGTCGGTCTCAACAGCCCCAACTCGGGGGATCTGATCGTCTTCCTCAAGCCGGGTTTCGCGACCTCCTGGCAGCTTGACGGCGAGCCCATCGCGCCCGCGCCCTACTATGGTCAGCACGGCTATCTGGCGTCCCACGACGCCATGTGTGGAATGATGTTTGCCCGCGGCGCCGGAATCCGACCCCGGCAGATCGATGAGCTGCCCGCCACCGAGGTGGCTCCCCTCGTCGCCTCCTGGCTCGGCTTCGAGCTTCCTTAGCACGGTTGCTTAATACTCGGGCTACAGCCCCGTGTTGAGGTTAAAGATCGCAGGCGAGCAGCAGCCCGAGAATTGAGTAAAGGACCACCCTGCTGCATTTTATCGCCAACTTCATGCGGTTTTTACTCCTGTTAGACGTCTTCTTCACGCCGCCGCGCTGAACTGACGCCGGGCACGAGTCCTGCGGGGCTCGGATTTTCACAGGACGGAACGAGGAGAACAGCACCAATGAAACGCTATCTTCTGGGGTCACTGGCCCTGTTGGCGGTCTGTCTCGGGACCGCCGCAGCCGAGGGCACGGGAACCATCTCGGGCGTGGTGATCGACGGCTTCACCGGCCAGCCGGTGCGCGGCGCCACCCTCACGGTCGAGGGCGCGGACATCAGCGTTCAGACCGGCGTCGGCGGCGACTTCCGCGCCGCCGCACCGGCCGGCACCTACTCGGTGGTGGTCAGCAAGCCCGGCTTCGACGCGCAGCGGGTGACCGACGTCGTGGTCGGCGACGGTGGTGTCGCCGACTTTGCGGTGGTGCTACTGCCCGCCACCGAGGCCGAAGCCACGCAAATCGCCGAGCAGGTTTCGGCCGCCGCCGACACGACGGCTCCGGTCGAGACCGCCGAGCCGCTCGACGGGGGCTCGGTTGCGGTACCGACCGAGTTGGCGGAGTCCGCGGCCACGGTTCCGGCGGGCGCCGCCTTCGTCGGCGAGGTCACGGTGACCGCGGACGCCGCGTCGTCCACCGAGGCGGCGCTGCTGACGGAGCGCCGCAACGCGGCCCAGATCTCGGACGCGATCGGCAAGGAGGAGATGTCGAAGAACGCCGGTTCCGACGCCGCTGACCTGGTCAAGCGGGTGGTCGGCATTTCGCTGCAGAACGACAAGTACGTCTTCGTTCGTGGTCTCGGCGACCGTTACTCGAACACCTCGTTGAACGGGTCGAAGATCCCCTCCACCGAGTTCGACAAGAAGGTCGTTCCCCTCGACCTCTACCCCGCCGGCCTGCTCGACAAGATCAAGGTCTCCAAGTCCTACACCGTTGACAAGGCGGGCGACTTCGCCGCCGGGTTGGTCGAGATGGAAACACTCGATTTTCCGGCTCAGCAGACCGCGTCGGTCGGGTTTTCGGCCGCCAGTCACAGCCTCACGTCAGGCGAGACGTTCGGCCAGTACGCCGGCGGCCTCAGCTTCGGTGGCGATGGCGGTCAGCCGTTGCCGGCGGACCTTCCCCAGCAGTCGCTGACCCGCCGCAACCCGCTCACCGGCGAGGGGTTCACGGCCGAGGAACTGCAGGCGATCGGACTTCAGATTCTCAACGAGGGCCCCGTGTGGACGGCGGACGGGGGCGCTTCGCGGTACCCGTTTGTCGGGTCCGCCGGCAACGCTCCCCTCGACGCGGGCTTCAACGCGAGCTATGGCAACACCTTCGGCCGGCTGGGCCTGGTGGTGTCCGGAACCTACGGCCACGACTATCGGACCACACTCGAGGAGCAGAACTTCTACCGCTACTCGACGTCGTCCCCGAACAACCAGTTCTTGGCCGACTACTATGACTTCGACCGCGATGTGGAAAAGGTCACGACGGGCATCGTGGGCAACCTCGCCTACCGTTTGACCGACAACCACCACCTCAAGTTCCGCTCGATAACATCCACCATCTCGGCCGCCGAGACCCGCCTCCAGTTCGGGACGTCGAGTGATTTCGGCGCGGAGATCCGCGACTACAAGGTCGAGTACCGTGACCAAAAAATCGAGACCTTCCAGTTGTCGGGCGAGCATTTTTTCGAAGTCGACTCGCTGGGCAGCATCTTCGAGTGGCGGGGCGCCTCGTCGCGAGCCACCACCGACGCCGACCTTCGGTTCTCGCTCTACCTCGATCGCACCAACAACGGCGTCTTCCTGCTCACCGACAATGCCCAGTCGCTGTTCATCTACAAGAACGACCTCGAGGACAACCTCGACGACTTCGCCGCCGACTGGACCACCTTCCTGTCGGGCGGCAGCTGGTACGGCTCGGTCAAGGGTGGAATCGCCTACACCCACAACACCCGTGACTTCGCCGGCCGGAGGCTGCGCTTCCGGCCTCGATCGACGTCCGGGGTCGACCTCTCCCAGCGCCCGAGATGATCCTGGTGTCCAGAGAACATGAGGCCGGACGGATGGGAGATCGAGGAGATCACCCGGCCCACCGACTGCTAGACGGCGACCAGTACGGTCGCCGCCGCGTATGGGCAGTTCGACTGGACCTCGGGGCGATGGCGTCTGATCGGCGGCGTCCGCTACGAGGCCTCGGACATCGAGGTCCTGACCCTCGACCGCCAGAACGCGGATGAGCCGCCGATCAGCTCGCTGATCGAGGATCGGGACTGGCTGCCGGCAGTCGCCGCGGTCTACAGGCTCAACAACTCGCAGAATCTGCGGTTCTCGGCGAGCCAGACCGTCAATCGCCCCGAGTTTCGAGAGCTGGCGCCGTTCCGCTTCAAGCCGATCGCCGGCGGCCTCGAGCAGACCGGGAACCCGGATCTCGTCAGTGCGTCGATCCAGAGTCTCGACGCCCGCTGGGAGTGGTTCCCGTCGGCCACTGACGTGATCGCCGTGAGCCTTTTCTTCAAGGAGCTTCGACCGACCCGATCGAGGCGGTCCAGGTGTCCGGCGCCGCCCTCACCGAGACCTACCAGAACGCCGACAGCGCCCGCAATCAGGGCCTCGAGCTCGAGGCCCGGCGCAACCTCGGCGCCTGGTCCGACAGCCTCGACGGGTTCACGCTGATCCTCAACTACTCGTACATCGACTCGCAGATCGCGCTCGGTTCCAACACCATCCAGACCAACCTCGACCGGCCGCTGGTGGGTCAGCCCGACCACGTCGGCAACGTCGTGCTCGAGTGGGCGAAGCCGGAGTGGGGCTCCGGGGTGCGGTTGCTCTACAACTTCACGGGCGAGAAGATCGCCTACGCCGGAACCAACGGCCTCGACGACATCATCGAGGACCCCCGAAGCACGATCGACCTGGTGTACCGACAGGGCGTGCGACTGTTCAACCTCGACTGGACCGTGAAGCTGGCCGGCGAGAATCTCACCGAGCAACGGCCGAGAGTTTTTCGCAGGGCGGCGAGCTCTGGCGAGCGCTGGGATCCCGGCCGCAAGATCGGAATTTCACTCGGAGTTAACTTCCGTTAAGCACCAGCTTGACATCGAGACGGTCGAGCATACCGGCCATGAAGGCCCGCGGGTTCAAGATCCAGGGAGTCCCGGGGCGGCTCTCTTTCGAACATTGACTAAGGAGGAACTAGTGATGAGAAAATGTAGTGACTCTCGCTGTTGTCGTCGGCCCTGTGCTGTGGCCTTGCGCCGGCGGCCGCGGTCGCCGCAGACAGACTCGCCTCGGAGACCGTGCCAGCCGAGATTGTACTGCCCGACTGGGTGCAGCCGGTGGCGATCGGTGACGCGCAGTTCGAGGCTGCCGACGGCCCAGGCCGTCGGAGAAGTTCGCCGCTCAGCTCGCGCACCGGCCGGCGGTGCTGCTCGAGACCGACTACTACATCTACCCGTACGCGGGCGGCGACACCCCGACGCTGGTACGCCACGATGGACGCCAACGGCTACCCGGGCGCGGTCACCATGTACCTGTACTGGCAGAACCGCGTCACCCACGAGCGTCGCTACATCTCGGCCAACGGCGGTCTCGAGAATCGCGGCGAGGTCGTCGGACATGTTCGGCGCCGACGGCAATCCGATGCCGATCGTCGTGCCGTCGTTCAGCGATCTGGTGCTGCTCGGTGACAACTCGCGCCTTCGGACCAGGCCCCGACAACCCCACCGGGCTGTACGAGTTCGTGCTCGAGCTGCGCGACCTGAGGGGTATCGGAGGTGATCGCGAGCGACAACGCGATGTACAACCACATCGACGCAGATCGTCGAGGTGACCGGAATCGATCACCGAGGACACGGTGTGGACCAACAACAACGTCTACCTGCTGCCAAGGGCGGCGCCGGCTTCCCGTCACGTGGGCGGCAATGGGCATCACGCGGGTCGACCCAGCCGCCAACTCCCACCGATCTGACCATCGAGCCAGGCACCGTGATCCTCGGCTCGACAGGAGCAGCTCAGGGCACGCTGGTCGGTGCATCGCGAGGACTCGAAGCTGTTCGCCACCGGCACGCCGTCGCTGCCGATCATCTTCACCTCGGTGCAGCCGCGCGGCAACCGCGCGGCCGGCGACTGGGGCGGTCTGGTGCTCAACGGCTGGGCGCCGGTGAACGATGCCGACCATCCCCGGCGAGCGCGACGCTGGTGAGGGCGAGTCCGGCTTCTTCGGCGGCGACGATCCCAACGACAGCTCCGGAGTGCTCTAGTACGTGCGGGTCGAGTTCGCCGGCATCCGCTTCTACGACACCAGACGAGCTCAACGGCATCGCCCTGCAGGGCGTCGGTCGCGGCACCGTGGTCGACAACGTCCAGGTGAACCGCAACCAGGATGACGGCATCGAGTTCTTCGGCGGCACCGTCAACGTCTCGAACGTCTTCATCAACGGCGCCGAGGACGACTCCATCGACTGGACCTAGGGCTGGACGGGTTGCCTCGACAACGCGGTCGTCATCCAGCGCGGCGACGACGGCGACAACGGCTTCGAGAACGACAACTGGGAGTTCGGCTTCGATTTCGAACCGCGCTCGATGCCCAGATCGTCAACGTCACTTTCGTCGGCCTCAAGGACGTGCCGGGCGTCGAGAACGGATCGGGCGCCCGCATGCGCGCCGGGTACCGCGGGTCTCGATGGTCGACGCGATCTACTACAACTTCGGTCGCTCGGGAATCCGGATTCAGACGGCGGAGAGCATGGGCCAGATCGAGGACGGCAACCTGAACATCGCCAACTCGATCATCTTCGGCAATGCCGAGCCCTACGAGGGTGACGATGAGGACAGATCATCGGCGACATGCTCGAGAGCGATGCCAACGCCAATCTCTTCGTGGACCCGATGCTGGCCGATCCGCTCAACCCGGTGAAGCCCGACATCACGCCGCTGCCGGGCTCGGCGGCCGCGGCGGCCGGCAACGCGGGGACCCTCAGCTACATCGGAGGGGTCGACCCCGAACGCGACGTGGATCTACGAGGGTTGGACCTCGTTCTCGGATAACTGAGGGGAGGAGGCGAACATGAAATACAGCTTCGACTGCACGCGTTTTCGTTGTCGCGGCGCTGCTGGGGCTGGTGCCCGTTGTCGGCCGCGGCTCAGAGTTACACCGCGAACCTGACCGGCGATGCTGGCACCGGCTTTGCCACCATCCACGATCGCCGGCGACACCATCGACTACACGATCGCTCACCAGCGGGCTGCGACAGCCCCACCGAGGCCAGTCCTCACCGACGGCAGCGACGTCACCATCGTGCTCCACGTCGTTCAACGGCGGGTCGGCGATCGGTGGACGACGTCGAGCGCCGATGCCGCCGAGGTCATCCGCGAACCCGAGCGCCTTCTCGGTCGAGGTCACCAATGGCTCGGACATTCTCAGCGCGAGTCCTGGCCAGGGTGCCGGCGTCCGAGGGCGTCGTGCTCTACCAGCCCGGTGGTGGCCACGGTGCGCGGCCAGGCCGGCACCAACTTCAAGACCGACGTCCGCATGGTCAACCGCTCCGGTGGCAGTGGCCACGGTGACCATCGACTACTACGCCAAGAGCAACACCGGCCAGACGGCTCGCGAACGAGACCACCGAGGTCACGATCCCCGCCAACGGGCAGGCGGTGGTGGACGACTTCGCTCAACACCGTGTGGGGCATTTCGAGCGGCAAGGGCGCGCTGGTGCGTGACCAGCCGATCGCGAGATGACCAGCATCGGCCCGGATCTACAACGACCAGATCGACGCCGAGCTCGGCACCTTCGGCCAGTACAGCCGAGGGGCTGGTGATGAGCCACGCCTGGTCGCGTGGGCATGATGCCGTTCCTGTCCAACACAGCCTCCAACCAGGGCGAGGGCTGTCCGCTCCAACATCGGGTGGTTCAACCCCGAACGCATGACCCGATCGAGGTGACCTTCTACGGCTGGGATGCGGCAACGGCACACTGCTCGGTCAGAGTGAACGCCACGGCAAGCGGGTTACCAGCAGCAGCAGGTCAACGTGTCCCGACCAGCTGTGGCCGGCGCTCGCCAACTATCGGGACCCGTTCTACGTCACGTACGAAGTCTCCGGTGCCGACGCGGTCTTCATGTACGGATCGGTGGTGGACAACGTCAACGGCGACGCTTCGTTCATCGGGGCGATCCCGACCGCCAACTGATCGATATCTCTTCCGTCCTTCGTTTTTCTTCGGCCCCGGCGCTCGCCGGGGCGATTTTTTGTCTGCCGCAGTAGGATGAAGAGCGATGGCGTGTTTGAGCGATCGATTGGATGGGTCGCGCGATTGCGTTGGTTCGGGACGATGTCTGGCCGGCACGCATATGGTCGCGTCGGCAGAGGCGCTCAGACTCGAAAGGCGACGGCGGCGGAGGCACGCGGCAAACATTCGCCGCCACACGGTAGTGCTCGGCAGCGATGCCGCTCCAGGGTCGACGCGCCGGGAACCGTGGGTGGGTCGATAGCGGCCGACTACATCGCGCGCCGAACTCGAGAGGCTTGGTGTCTCGCCTTTTGGCGAAGACGGGACCTACTTCCAGAAGGTCCCGCTGCACGGCAACACCCCGCTGGCGGCGTCCAGTCTCAACTTGAGGAGTCTCGGGGAGTGCGACATCGTTGGAACTGGGCAGAGGATTACCTGCTGTACACCACCGGATCGCAGACCTGGATCCCGCGTGCGGCGCCGCTGGTCTTCGTGGGCTATGGAATCGTCGCTCCGGAGTTTGATCACAACGACTACGCTGAAATCGATGTGCGGGGGAAGGTGGTCGTTTTGCTCGGCGGTGAACCGCGTGTCCGAAGATCCGGATTACTTTGCGGGCGAGGAACCTTCGGTCTACGCGGCGCCGGAGACCAAGCAACGCATCGCGTTGTCCCGGGGCGCGGTGGGTAGTGTAGAGATACAGCTCGACCGAGGACCGGGAGCTGCTGTGGTCTCGCCTCAAGAAGGAGTTTTCCTTCGAACACCTCACTCTGGCCTACACGGTTCCTCGACACCTGTCGCTGCGACTCCACCCAAGATTGGTTCCCCAGCTCTTCGTTGATGCGCTCTATGACTTCGAACAGGTTCGGGCGATGAGCTCGAGACATACACTCCGTGTCGTTCCACCTGCCGGTGAGCATGCACCTTCGAGGGCTCACTTCCGAAGCCGTAACTTCCTGGCGCCGAACGTGGTCGGCGTGATCGAGGGCAGCGACCCGGGGCTCGTGGGACCTACGTGGTGGTCTCCGCCCACTACGACCATCTGGGAGTGGGTCCGGCGGTGGACGGTGACGCGATGTACAACGGGGTGGTCGACAACGCACTGGGTGTGGCAGGGGTGCTGGAGCTGGCTCGGGTGATTCGTCGAGCGAGAGGGTCCGCCGGGGCGTTCGATCATCTTCCTGTTTTCTACCGCCGAGGAGGAGGGGAATCTCGGCACATCCTTCTTCCTCGACCAGCTGCCGGTGTCTTTGGCGCAGAATGGTAGCGAACGTCAATGTGGATGGGCTGGCCTTTCTCGAGGATTTTGGAGAACGTGATAGGCGATCGGGGGTGATCTGTCGGATCTCGGTGAGATGTTGCCGAGAGGCGGTGAATCTGCTGGATCTGGAGATGAGTCGCCCGATGGAGATGATGGGCGGGCACGCAGGCGTACGCACGGTCGGACCAGGTGGTTTTCGCCGAGGCTGGGAGTACCGGCGATCCTGGTGATTGAGGGCTTTGACTGGAGGAACACGGAGCACGAAGCGAGCTGTGGAGAGGACCGCGCGAGTGGTTCGACGACGATCTATCACACGCCGAGGGACGATGTGGCAGCAGCCGCTGGACTTGTGCGCGAGCCGGCCAGCACTGCGCGGTGGTGCTGGCCTTGGTGCTGGCGGTGGCGGATGACCCGAAGGATCCTCGAGTGGCGGCCGGGGGTCCCGTATGCCTACCAGAGACTGCTCTCGTTGGCCGATGAACGACGACTAACCTGACGATGCCGTAAGCTGTGCTGCCTGGCGATGCATCGCTGGACTGGCGGCGTGCTCGTACAACCGATAAGGCACCGGTGCAACAGACCGAGCTGATCGATCCGTGGTTCGGACACGATGCTTAGTGCTCAACCGGAGACTCGCCGAGGAGTTCATGCGTGGACCATCCGGGTATCGATCCGTGGTGTTAGGGTGGCGGGACGGTGCCGGGGTGAGCGGCGCTGGTCGCCGGTGAGAGGCGGATCGTGGTGCTGCATCGAGACCCCTTCTGCCAGACGAGGTGCAGTGTGATTCACGAGCGCTTTGCGACCCTCGGCGTCGGTTCCTCGTGGCTCAAGACGCGCTCAGCGTGTACCTCAACGATGGCGAATCCGGTCACCGGGCGTTGTCCATGGAACAACTGGCCGGGATCTTCGGACGGTCGATTCGACGACTGGGCGGAGGTTGGAGGGCAGCCGGGCCGAATCGAGGTGGTCGTCGTGCGCCCACCGAGCTCGGGGAGCTATCGCTTCTTTCGTGATCACGTGCTGTCGGGAGGCGAGCTACTCGCCGACGGCGATCGACGGCTCGCACGACGCGGGAGGTGACTCGAAGCTCGTGCGGACGAACGCCGGATGGCCGTAGGATACGGTGGTGTTGCTTACACGGCCGAAGGTGTGCGAGCCGGCCGAGATCGATGGGGTCGGCTCCGGTCGGCCGGATCCGCACGCGACCGAACCTGGATCGTCCGCTGAACCGCCGTCGGCTCGCGTTACCTGTGCTCGGGCTAACACCGGTGGCGGACACCCCTCTGTCAGGTGAGTGACTGCGTCGGACACGAGTCCGTCGACTGGTGCCTGCGATGCACCAGGCGTGGCGAGGCAGATCGTGGCGGAGGTGGGGTTCGACCTGAGGGCCGCGCAGGCTACTCCGTACGTCGAGCGGCCGATGGGAGCAACCATCTTCATGCAATCGGTGATTGAAGTGCGTGTAAAAACTTAACACTCAGCTTCACATCGCACTTCACACCACGGCTCACGGCAACTTCACATGCTGTCGTCGTCTGGTGAAAGGTCAGCACAGGAGAAGGCTTCACAGCAACGAGGGACATTCGCAAGGAGGAGCGGAATGCGACGAAGGTGGTTGGTGTGGTTGGCGTGGGTGGTGGTTGTGCGGTGGCCGTCTCGGTCGTGGCACAGGAGCAGGCGCCCGAGATGGATCCGCTGTTGGAGTTGCTGGTGGAGCAGGGGGTCATCACCCAGGATCAGGCGGCAGCGGTGCAGGCCGAGTACGACCGTCGCCAGGCTGCCGAGGAGTAGGGAGGTGACTCCAACCACAACCGAACCCCGCCGGTGGTGGCGGAGATGGTGACGCCCCCCGTCGAAGAGGCCAAGCCCAAGGCCGAGAAATGGTACGACCGGATCGACTTCAAGGGAGATCTGCGGCTGCGCTTCGAGGCCTTCGACGTCGAGGGTATCTCTGACAACGATCGCAGGGAGCGATTCCGCGTCCGGATCCGGCCGGGGATCTACACCGACATCACCGACTGGATGGACGTGGGTCTCCAGCTGCGCAGCGGCGATCCCAAAGACCCCGTGTCGGACAATCAGAGCATCGAAGGTGGTTTTTCCATGAAGGCGATCGCCATCTCCGAGGGATTCGCCGGCTTCCACCCCACCGATTGGATGGATCTCACCTTCGGTAAGTTCGATCCCAAGAAGAAGTGGGTCGTGACCGACATGCAGTGGGACGACGATGTGACCGTCGAAGGAGCCATGGAGGAGTTCAGGGCGGGGCCGTTGAAGGCCAGCCTCTACCAGTACTCTCTCGAAGAGGTGAAGGGGGGAGCCGACGCTTATATGTTGGGAGGCCAGCTCTCCGCCAAGTTCGGCAATGAGTCCATCGGCAGCTTCACCGTGGGCGCGGGCTATGACGACTGGGTCCGGCCGCAGCTTGTTGCCGACCTGACCCTCGACGGAGAGCTGAAGGGCAACAAGGTCACCAACCTGCTGGACGACAACGACCAGCTGATCAGCGACTTTAAGATCGCCAACGCCTTCTTCAACTGGAGCTACACCCGCAACGAGCGTTGGCCCATCAAGTTCTACCTCTTCGGGTATCAGAACACCGGCGCCCAGGGTCTCGGCAAGGACTATGACACCGGCTACTTCGTGCGCCTCCAGGTGGGCGACTACAAGGAGAAGGGCCAGTTCATGTTCCGCCTCTCGAGGTACTACTCGGAGCCGGACGCCATCTTCTACGTTTTCGCCCAATCGGACACCACGCGGGCGTCGGACGTGGATGGATATCGGTTCGACATCCGCATGGGCTTCGTCAAGAAGTCCTACTTCAATCTCACCTGGTACCACACCGATTCGGTGCTGGCGGAGGTCCCGACCATGGACCGATTGCAGATGGACTACATCATTCGGTTCTGAGGGAGGGGGCGGCCGGAACCCACGAAAGGAAGAGTCAGACGACAACCATGAGATCGACAGAAGGGTATGAGATGATTCTTCATCTCGCTGATACTGATGTCCGTGTCGACGGTCTTGGCCGCCGGGCCGAGCCTGGATCCCGGCCTCGCGAAATACACCAAGGTGGACGGAGTCAGGGGCACCATCAACGCCGCCGGCTCCGACACCATGCTCGAGCTCCAGACCCTGATGGCCGAGGAGTTTCGCAAGCTCTACCCCCAGGTCAAGATCCAGGTGGAGGGCAAGGGCTCGTCGACGGCACCGCCGGCGCTCATCGAAGGCACCGTCCAGCTCGGCAACATGTCGCGCAAGATGAAGAACCAGGAGACCGATGCCTTCGAGGAGGCCTTCGGGTACGAACCCACTCGATTCGATGTGGCGCTCGACACCCTGGCGGTCTTCGTCAACAAGGACAATCCGGTCGAGGCGCTGACTATCGCCCAGGTGGACGCCATCTTCTCCAAGACCCGCAAGTGCGGTGAGGCGGCGGACATTGGCACCTGGGGTCAGGTGGGCCTGGGTGGCAATTGGACCACCGCCCCGATCTCGATCTACGGCCGCAACGCCGCGTCGGGGACGTACGGTTACTTCAAGAAGCATGCCCTGTGCAAGGGCGACTACAAGGATTCGGTGAAGGAACAGCCGGGCTCGGCTTCGGTGGTTCAGGGCATCGAGAAGGACCCCTACGGCGTCGGATATTCGGGCATTGGCTACAAGACCTCGGGGGTGCGCGCCGTACAGTTATCGCCCGGCGGCGACCAGCCGGCTGTGGCGGCCAGCTCGGAGAACGCCGCCAACGGCAGCTACCCCCTCGCCCGATTCCTTCACATCTATGTCAACAAGGCACCCAACCAGAACCTCGATCGGCTGACCGCCGAGTACCTCCGGTTCATCCTGTCGGCCGACGGCCAACGGGTGGTCGTCAAGGCCGGCTTTGACCCGCTGGACGCGGCCACCGCGGCTCAGCAGTTCGAAAAGATCGCCGAGTAAGACGGGGCACCGTGTTCGACGAGAAGCAGAAGGACCGGATCGCCACTGCGGTCATCCGTGGCGGCGGGATCCTGGTGATCCTGGCGGTGATCGCCATTGTGGTCAACATCGGCCTCGAAGCGTTGCCCCTGTTCCGATCCGCCGAGGAGGGGCCTCTGGAGGTGGTCGCGACCCCTATCCGACCGTTGGCGGTGGGCAGCGATCCGCGCCGCGAGATCCTCTGGGCCCTCCAGAACGACGGCACGGTGGACTTCCCTGAAGAGCCCTCACGGGAAGCCGTGGTGGTCGCTCCAGGGCCGCTGGCGGCGGTCGACCAGGAGATCCACGGACTGATCAGTCTGGTGGACGGAGAGAACACGCTCCATGTCGGGCGGCTGCGTTTCCGAGACCAGTGGCGAGGCGGGCAGCGTTCCACCACGGTGAACTGGAGAGCGGCCACCGAGCCCTATCCCCTTCCCATCGGGACCCACTTCAGCCGCGTAACCGCCAACTCCGACGGTGACGGCAATGTGGCCGCAATCGTGTGGCGCGCTGGAGGGGGTCCGATCCGAATCATGTGGGATGCCGAGGACGAGGCGTGGGAGCTGGTTTCAGGCGGCGATCTGAGAGCTCCGATCGAGGCCGCAGCCGTGGCCGAGGATCTCTCCCGGACGGCGGTGATCCGCCCCGACGGCCGGCTCCAGGTATTCACCCTGGAGGACGGGACCCGACTCCAGGTCGAGGGGCTCGAGGGTCCGGTGGTGGCGGCCCGCTTCCTGATCGGCGGTGGAACCCTGGTGGCGGCCGGTCGCGGTGGTGCGGTGGAAATCCTCCTCGAGGTGCCCCGGGTCGAGGTGACCAACAACGGTGGGAAGCCGCTGAAGATCGGCGGTCAGATCATTGGGGTGGCCGAGAGCGTGGTGGTGGATGACGACCAGGCCGGGCGACGATTTTCAGGTCGTGACGACATCGAGGTCGAGCCTGCCCCGTCGGTATGGCGGGTGGTCCGGTCCCTGCCGAGGATGGGCGCGACGCCCACTGGAATCGCACCGGGTCACCGCCGGCGGGACTTTCTGGTGGGGGCCGAGGACGGCACGGTGGCGCTCTATTACTCCACCTCCGGGCGTCGCCTGCTGGCCGGCCGCTGGGCCCAAGAGCCGGTGGCTCAACTGGCCTTGGACCCCAAGGGGGACGGCGCGGTGGCGGTCATCGGGAGCCGGGTTCTGCGCCGGGAAATCCACAACCCCCATCCTGAGGTGAGCCTGGCGACCCTCTTTCTTCCGGTGTGGTACGAGGGCTATGGTGCCCCCAGGTGGGTCTGGCAGACCACCGGCGGCTCCGATGGCTTCGAGCCCAAGATGAGCCTTTGGCCGTTGATCTTCGGGACCTTGAAGGCCACCCTGTACGCCATGCTGTTCTCGGTGCCCTTGGCCCTGCTGGCCGCGGTCTACGTCTCCCAGATCGCGCCAGCCTGGATCCAGTCCGTGGTCAAACCCACATTGGAGCTGATGGCGGCGGTGCCGTCGGTTGTTGTGGGCTTCCTGGCTGCGCTTTGGCTCGCGCCGCGTTTGGAAATGGCCCTGTTTGCTTCCCTGTTGGGTCTTCTGGTGCTGCCGTTCGCGGTGATCGCGGCCCTGGCGGCATGGCGGCTGGCTCCCGATTCGCTGCGTCGGCGGATGCCGGCCGGCGGCGAACTCCTGCTGCTGCTCGGATCTGGTGCAGCGGTGGTTCTGGCAGTGTGGTGGCTGGCTGGCCCCATGGAGTCCTGGCTGTTTGACGGTGACTTCCAACGATTTCTGTTCACCGAGTGGGGGATCCGCTACGACCAGCGCAACAGCATGGTGGTGGGCATCGCCCTCGGGTTCGCCGTGATCCCGGTGATCTTCACCATCGCCGAGGACGCGTGCTCCTCGGTGCCGCGGTCCCTGGTAACGGCGAGCCGGGCCCTGGGAGCGACCCGTTGGCAGACGGCCGTCAAACTGGTGGTTCCGGCGGCAAGTCCCGGGCTCTTTGCGGCGGTGATGCTGGGCCTCGGTCGGGCGGTGGGCGAGACCATGATCGTGCTGATGGCGGCGGGTAACACGCCGCTCCTCGACATCTCGCTGTTCAATGGCATGCGCACCATGTCGGCGGCGATCGCGGTGGAGATCCCCGAGGCGCCGGTGGGCTCCACCCTGTTCCGGGTGCTCTTCCTCACCGGCACCCTGCTCTTCGCATTCACCCTGGTTCTGACGACGGCGGCCGACGTTGTGGGCGACTACTTGAGGAAGCGCTATGCCCGTTTCTGACTCCTTTGTCGCGCCCATCGTGAAGCAAGCCCGGGGCGTCGGCCCCGGTATGTCGGGGATCTGGGTCTCCGCTCTGGCCACGGCCATCGTGCTGGTCATGCTCGTCCTCCTGCTGGGGATCGTGGTGGTCAACGCCTTCTCCTGGTTCTGGCCGTCGCGGGTGGTGGAGGTGGGATTGGCGGACGGTTCGGTCGCCATCGGCGAGTTGGTCGGCCGCGAGGAGATTCCGGCGGTTGGCGACGAAGGGTTGAAGATCGAGCACCGGATCAAGCTGAAGGTGGGCAACCGGGAGGTCTTGGATAGCGATTTCATGTGGATCGACGAGGCTTCACTGGCCGTTGTGTCGAAACCTGACGACCTGGTTCGGGTCATCCGCTCCGAGTACGGGGACGCCTTCGGTCGAATCGTTGGCGCCGTAGATCACGACGGTCGACCGGTGGATACCGACGCGAGAGACGCCGTCGATCGGTTATTGCATGAGGGGGCCGACCTGCGCCGGGAGCGCAAGCGGTTGGAGCGGCGGTTGGAGAAGACCCGGCGACCTTTGACTCGCGCCGAGGAACGACTGGATCTCGCCGAAAGATCGGCGCGGTCGGGCGCTGACCATCGGCGGACGGAGATTGACGACCTTCAGCAGGAAGTGGATCACATTGGAGAGACCAGTTGGGGCTGAGATGGACGCGCTTCGGCTCGAGCTGGACGAGGTGGTCCTCCTTCTTCGTCGTTCCACGCTGACCCTTGGAGCGGGCGAGGCCACGGTGGAGATTCCCATGGCCAATGTGGTCGACGTGGTGTGGAGCAATCGGCTGGGGCCGCCGAGTCGAATGGCTCATGCCGTTCGGGCCGGCGTGTTGTTCCTGTTCACCGAGCCGCGGGAGGCCAACACCGAGGGAGGGATCTTTCCGGCCCTTTTCGGCACCGTGCTGCTGGTGCTGTTGATGAGTCTGGCGGTGGTTCCGTTGGGGGTGATTACGGCGGTCTACATGACCGAGTACGCCCGTGCCGGACTGCTGCTCCGCCTGGCCAACCAAGCGGTCAATAATCTGGCCGGGGTGCCGTCCATCGTGTTCGGGATGTTCGGCCTGGCGTTCTTCATCTACGGCGTTGGCGGGAGCCTGGACCGCACCTTCTTTGCCGACCGGCTGCCGACCCCGACCTTCGGTACCGGTGGCATGCTCTGGGCCTCGCTGACCCTGGCCCTGCTCACCGTGCCGGTGGTGGTGGTGGCGACGCGAGAGGGCCTGTTGGCGGTGCCCCGGAACTGGCGTGAGGGATCGTTGGCCCTCGGAGCCACCCGCTGGCAGACCCTGCGCAGGATCGTCCTGCCCGCGGCGATGCCCGGGATTCTGACCGGACTGATTCTGGCCGTGAGCCGGGCCGCGGGAGAGGTGGCCCCACTGATGTTGACCGGCGCCGTCAAGCTGGCGCCCAGCCTCCCGGTGGATGGGGCGCCGCCGTTCCTCCATCTGCAGCGCAAATTCATGCACCTCGGTTTTCACATTTACGACGTGTCGATGCAGTCGCCGAACGTCGAGGCCGCCAAGCCCATGGCTTTCGCCACGACCTTGGTCCTGCTGGTGTTGGTTGCCCTGATGAACCTCACCGCCATCATCATCCGTCGCCGCCTCCGCCGTGCGTATCGCGGCCAGGTGGTGTAGGAGTTGTCATGACCCAGAATCCTGTGGCCCTATCCACCCACGATCTCCACCTCTTCTACGGGGAGACCCATGCCTTGCAGGGTATCGACCTGGAGCTCCCCGAACACCAGATCAGTGCGCTGATCGGACCTTCGGGCTGTGGAAAATCCACCTACCTCCGGTGCTTCAACCGCATGAACGACATGATCGAGGGGGTCCGAATCGAGGGTCGAGTGGAGGTGGAGGGCAATGACGTCTACCGGGAGAACGTCGACCTGGAGCGGCTCCGCAAGCGGGTCGGCATGGTCTTCCAGAAGTCGAACCCCTTCCCCATGTCGATCCGGGACAACATCACCTACGGACCCCGTATGGCCGGCATCCGAGGCCGGGACAAGCTTGACGGGATCGTTGAGCGGTCCCTGCAGCAGGCCGATCTTATGCAGGAGGTGAAGGACCGTCTGAGCGACTCGGCCCTCGATCTCTCGGGGGGCCAGCAGCAACGGCTGTGCATCGCCCGGGCATTGGCCAATGAGCCCGACATCCTGTTGCTGGATGAGCCCGCCTCCGCGCTGGATCCCATCTCGACCGCCAAGATCGAAGAGACCCTGCTCCACCTCAAGGAGAGCTACACCATCGTCATCGTCACCCACAACCTCCAGCAGGCCGCCCGCATCGCCGACCTGACGGCATTCTTCATGCTCGGCGAAATCATGGAAGTCTCGGATACCACCACCATGTTCACCAAACCGGACAAGAAGGTCACCGAGGACTACATCACCGGCAGGTTTGGATGATCGGGTCGCGGCGCCACTGTGGCGCTCGATTATCCGGTGACCTATGGTTGACCCAGGGAGAGCCCCATGCAGCGACAGTTTGAAGAAGAGCTCGACGAGATCAAGCGCGGCATACTGTCCATGGCCGGCTTGGTGGAGCAGTCCCTGGTGGACGTGGCTCGATCCATGGCGGACCTGGATCCAGCCCGTGCGGAGGCCATCATCGCCCGCGATGACGAAATCGACGACTGGGAGGTGGAGATCGACCGGCTTGCCACGGAGTTCATCGCGCGCCACCAGCCGGCCGCCACCGACCTGCGGTTCGTCATCGTCGCCATCAAGCTCGGGCCGGAGTTGGAACGCATTGCGGACAACGCGGTGAACATCGCCGAACGGGTTCTCCACATGTCCAAGTACCCGCTCCTGAAACCGCTCATCGACCTCCCCAGGATGCTCGGGCTTGCCCACGCCATGGTTTCGGACGCCATCGCCGCGTACGTCAACCGAGATTCCACCGCCGCCCGCGAGATCATCGACCGCGACGACGAGGTGGACAAGCTTTACTGGCAGATTTTCCGCGAGTTGCTCACCTTCATGATCGAGGACCCCCAGAACATCTCCCGTTCCATTGATCTGATCCTGATCGCACGCTTTGTCGAGCGGATTGCCGACCAGGCCACCAACATCTCCGAGGAGGTGGTTTACCTGGTGGAGGCGGAGATGATCTCCCATCAGCGTGCAACGGACGAAGATTCCTGAGGAGGAATCAGATGACGAGAGAACGGCTGGCCATCGTGGAGGACGATCCGGACCTCGCCACCACCCTGACCATTGCATTGGAACGGGACGGATTCGAGATCTCCTGCTATACCACCGGCCGAGGCGGGCTCGAGGGAATCCTCGGCAGCCCTCCCGACCTGGTGTTGCTGGATCTCAACCTTCCCGACCTGGATGGGCTCAGCGTGTGCCGCGAGCTTCGCCAGACCTCGGCGGTCCAGGACCTGCCCATCATCATCCTCACCGCCCGCGTCGAGGAGAGCGATCGGGTACTGGGGCTCGACCTCGGGGCCGACGACTATGTGACCAAGCCGTTTTCTCTGCGCGAGCTCAAGAGCCGTATCAGGGCGCTGCTGCGGCGGCGCAGCCTCGACACCGGGGTGCCCGACGACGAGTACCAGGACCGGCGTCTGACCGTCCGCAGGGGTGCCATGGAGGTGGAGTTCGATGGCGAGCCGGTGCGCTTGACGGTGCGCGAGTTCGAGTTGATTTGGTACCTGATCACCAACCGGCCGCGAGTGGCTTCCCGGGAACGGATCCTGGACCGGGTGTGGGGGATTTCCAGCGACGTGGAGACCCGAACCATTGACGTTCACATCCGAGCCCTCCGCGCCAAGCTCGACCCCGAGTTGGTGGAGACCGTGATCGGCGCCGGCTATCGTTTCCGGGGATTCGCGTGACCCGATGGCGCCACCGACTGCTGGCGGCCGCGGCCGCGCTGCCGCTGCTGCTGGTCTCTCTGGTCGCCACCGCAGGACGGCCGGGAGCCGCGATCTGGGTGGTGGCAGCATGGGTCCTCGCCCTGTTGGTGCTCGAAGGCGTGACCTGGAGGAGGCACGGAGCACCTCTCAATGAACTGATGGCCTTGGTGGAGTCGACGTCCCCGCAGCAGGCCGACTGGACCGTTCGCGAACTGAAGCGCGAGCAGGGGCGGTGCACCGCCGAGCGGGACCGAATGGCAACCCTCGTCGAGAGCCTCTCCTCCGGTCTCGGAGAGGGTCTGGTGGTGGTGGATCCCGATCTCAGGATCAGCCTCATCAACCAGGTGGCCGTGCGCTTCAGTGGAGTCAAAGGGGTCCGTCGCGATGCCCTCCTGCTTGAAGTCCTGCGTGAGCCCGAGATCGTGGAGGTCTTCGAACGGGCCGCTTCCGGCGGCCGGCCACAGCCGATGGTGGTGGAGAATCCACGAGGCCTGTGGGAGCTTCGGGTCTTTCCTGTGGCTGATGGAGGGGCGGTGGGGCTGCTGTCGGACATCAGCCTCATCCGGCGGGCCTCTGAGTTCCGCCGCCGGTTCGTCCAGGACCTGTCCCACGAGCTCCGGTCGCCATTGACGGTGCTCAGGACCACCGTCGAGGCGCTGGAGGAGGATCTCGAGCCGGAGCTCGTCGAGATGCTCGTGCGCCAGGTGGAGCGCATCGACAGGCTCACCGTGGAGCTCACCGAATTGGCCTCCATCGAAGCTGGCCAGTACGAGCTGGACCTTGAGTCAGTACCCCTTTCGGAGGTCATCCGTGAAGTGACCACCGACCACCGGCCGGAGGCCAACAGGGCGCAGGTGCGGATCGAGCTGGAGGTGGCCGACGGACTGGAGTGCTGGTGCGATCGCAGCGGTCTTTACCGGGTGCTGAGCAATTTGGTGGACAACGCCATCAAGTACAACCGCGCCGAGGGGTGGGTTCGGATCCGGGGCGTCACGGTGGACGATTCGGTGACCATCCAGGTGGCTGACAGCGGTGAGGGGATTCCGCCCGGCGAGCTGCAGGCCGTGCTGCAGCGGTTCTACCGCATTGACCGTGCTCGCACTCCAGGTCAGGGTGGGCTGGGGCTCGGCCTGGCCATCGTCAAGCACATGGTTCACTCCATGGGCGGCACCCTGGCCCTCGACTCGCGCGAGGAGGTTGGCACCACCGTGACCCTGACCTTCCCGACCGGACCCACAGGCTCCTGACCCGCATTCTTCGCCAGCTCAGTCGTCATCCTCTTCACCGTCGTAGTCTTCGCCCCGGAATCCGATCCGGTCGAAGGGGTTGACTACGCTGGAGGCGATGTTCATCAGGTGGGCCGACACCCGTTTGAGGAATCTCACGTAGAGCGCGGTTGTCACGGCCTCGGTGCAGGCCAGATCTTGGTCACCATGGCCGATCAGGGCGCTCAGAATCTCGTCGCTCCGCCGGGCGATCCACCAGTGCTCGGCCATGACCTCCCTCGCCTTCTCCACGTCGGCCGCGGGCATGGCTTCGATGAGCAGGGTGAACATGGTCTGAACCGTCGTCTCGATGTTCCGGACATCGGCCTCGTGGTGGCCGCAGGAGAGCTTGCCCGGATGAAGCAGGGCCAGCTCGACGATGTTCTTGGTCAGAGTCGCCGATCCGTTCGATGTCGATGACGATGCTGACCAGCATGAGCCCGGGCAGGATGTTGCGGCTGGAGGACACGGACAGGTGGGTCAGCACCTTGCGTCGGACCTCTCGCTCATAGGCGTTGATGAGTTGGTCCTTGGCGTAGATGTCGATGTCGATGCGGGCGTCATCGTGATGGCGGAGCGATCGGATCGCCGCCAGAAACATCTCGCGGTCGGCCTCGAGCATCTCCTGGGAACGGGCGAAGGCCTGTTTGAGGAGGTTTTCCTTCCGAAACAGTTCGAGAAAGTCCTTCAACATGATGTCACCTCAATATGAAGATGGCCAGTATCGGCAGCGCATAGAAAACCAACACAATGTACACCAGAGCCAACCAACGCGCATTCATCGCGATGGACGCGAAACGGTCCGCCATCCGGATGGGGATCCGTCTCACTCTGGGGATCGGCCAGATCACCGCGATACCGAGCAGGTTGAACACCAGGTGGGCGAAGGCGACCGTGACGGCGCTGATTTCGCCCACGGTGAGTGCGGCCAGCATGGCGGTAATGGTGGTGCCGACGTTGGCGCCCAGGGTATAGGGGAAGATCTGGCTCAGGGTCAGAATACCCGCCCCGGCCAGCGGGACCGCCAGCGAGGTGGTGATGCTGCTGGACTGCACGAGTACCGTGATGGCGATGCCGAACAGCATGGCGCGCCCGGCGTTGCCGAACAGGGTCTGGTCGAAGAAGGACTCCACTCGGCCGAGAACGAGGGATTTCATAACCACTACCAGGTAGCGCAATGCCGTGAACATCAGTGCCAGCGCTACCAACAGCAGCATCCAGGGATGTCCCTCGAGCAGGTTGGCCATCGATTTCACCGCCGGCCCGGTCAGCATCTTGAGCGGGCTGGCGAATGACAGCCCGCCGATCTCCTGAAAGGCCTCGGCCATGGTCGATGCCAGACGGCCGAGCAGATTCGTCGTGATCTGGATCGGGAACAGCACCAGGACCGCAAGGATGTTGAAATAATCGTGGACCGTTGACGCGGCGAAGGCACGTTTGAACTCCCGCCCGCGGGAGATGTGGCCGAGGCTGACCAGGGTGTTGGTGACCGAGGTGCCGATGTTGGCGCCCATGACCACCGGGATCGCGGTGGCGATCGGCATGGCACCGCTGCCCACCATTGCCACCACCAGGGAGGTGGTGGTGGACGATGATTGGACCAGGGTGGTGGCCAGTACGCCGACGAAGAGACCGATCAGGGGATCCGAAGCGCTCTCGATCAGCTCGCCCACCAACCCACCGCTGAACATGTTGAAGGCTTTGCCGAGCAGCCGATGCTGACGAGAAAGGCGTACAGAAAGAATGCGAGCTGTCCAACGCGCGCCGCCGTGGGCCACCATGAACCGTCTCGGTCCGACAGCTTTGGCGGGTCAATCCGCATGCCTCACCGACGCTGGTTATGACGGCGGCTGGCCGTCCAGCTTGAGTTCATGGATTCAGCGCTCCGGGACGACCCTCGGTCCATCTTCGGTATTCGCCGGCGTCGGCCGGCCCATCGATCCGTCCGGGTTCAGCGACTGCTTGAAGATCGCCAGCAGATCGACGGTCTGCTCGGCGAGCTTCACCGAGTCCCACATGAAGCTGTAGAACAGGATGCTGAGACGGGTCTTCGACTCGTTGTTCTGGATCCGTTTGATCTGGTTCTGGTCGAACTCGTGGGCCAGCACCTGCAGTTCGTGGTATCTGGCCTCGATCGTGTCGCAGTCCGGGCACTCGAGGTCCTGGAGCGCCTGGGAGGCGCGGCCGAGAATATCCTGGATCAAGGTCCGAACCTGCGAAAGCTCGGCAATCTGCTCGTCCAACAACCCCGAGTGGTTGTTGGCCACGTGGACGTGGGCGCGCATCACCATGTCGCGCACACTCTCGCTCATCTCCTGCAGGCTGGTGATGGTCTGCGCATAGCGCTGGGTGGTCTCGACCTTCTCCCACTGAAGCAGCCGGAACACCTTGAAGATGTTGGCCGCGATGATGTTCGACCACTGCTGGATCTTGCGTTGTCGGACCTTGGCCACCTTGAGCTTCTGGCGGTTTTGCTCGAACAACCCGTCGAAGGCGGCGTCGAGGACCTCGCGAACCTCGAGCAGGAACAGGCCGGCGTGTTCGAAGGTGACCTGGACGGACGCCTTCCAGTCCTTGATCTTGCGGAGGTTGAAGACCTCGACCGATTTTTCCACCACCTCGCGCCGACGGTGCACCTGGTGGGTGCGGATAATCAGAAATGCGCCCAGCGCGAGCAGGGTGGCCACCGCCGGGCCCCGGCCGTAGAAAATCGCCACGGCAAAGCCGAAGGACACAGTGAAGGCCATCATCGCGGTGAAGAACCACCCGCCGATCACCGTCAGCACGCCGCTCACCCGATACACGGCGCTATCCCGACCCCAAGCCTGGTCGGAGAGGGAGGTGCCCATGGCCACCATGAAGGTGACATAGGTGGTGGACAGGGGCAGCTTGAACGAGGTGGCCAACGAGATCAGGGCACTGGCGACCATCAGGTTGACCGCGGCCCGGATCAGGTCGAAGGAGGGCACGGTGCCGTCGGGCAGCGGCTTGGGTCGGAACCTCGAGCGGTCGAACCGTTGCGACACCGCGTGGCGCAGTCGTCGCGGGAAGACACGCCCCGTGTTTTCGAGCATGGAGGACACCAGCCGGACGACGGCTTGTGACAAGACGGTGGACTCGAATCGCTCGAAGCCCTCGTCCTGACGGCCGAGCCTGATCTCCGTTTTTGTCACCGTCCGCGCCTTTCGGGACACCCACAGGGTGACCACCATGATGGCGCCAGCGATCAGCAGGTAGATGGTGTTGGACCGGACCGGTTGCCGCAGCGCCTCCATGGTCGCTGTGAGCATGTTGGAGGTGGCGCTTGCCTCCTGGTAGGCGCTGAGGCCCGCCAGCGGGACGCCGATGAAGTTGACCAGGTCATTGGCGGCGAAAGCCATGGCCAGGGCAAAGGTGCCGACCAGCACGATCAGCTTGAGGATGTTGATCCGCGTGAACACCAAGCAGAAGCTGCAGCAAAACGGCCGACACCGCGAACGAGGCGACCAGGATCAGCCCGGTGTGGCCCTTGATCCAAGTCAGGGTTTCCGGGGTGATGAAGGAGGCGCCCTTGGACCCCTTGATGAGGATGAAGTAGGTGATGGATGACAGCGCCACACCGCCCCAGAGCGCACCGTAGCGTTTGATCCGGCGTTCGTAATCGAAGGTGAAGATCATCCGCGTCAGGAACTGGATGATGGCCCCGACCGCGAAGGCCACGACCACCGACAACAGGATGCCGCCGATGATCGCCATCGCCTTGGCGGTGTTGATGTACTGGATGATTTCACCGAGGGCTCCTCCGGCCTGAACCACCTTGAGCCATGCCACCGCCACTGCCGCTCCCAGCAGCTCGAAGACGATGGAGACCGTGGTCGAGGTGGGCAGGCCGAAGGTGTTGAAGAGGTCCAGCAGAATGATGTCGGTGAGCATGACGGCGAGGAAGACCACCATCAGCTCGGGCATGGTGAAGAACTCCGGATGGAAGATGCCCTTGCGGGCCACCTCCATCATGCCCGAGGAGAAGGTCACCCCGGCCAGCATGCCGAGGCTGGCGACGATCATGATGATGTGCCGTGGCGCCACCTTCGACCCGATGGACGAGTTGAGGAAGTTGACGGCGTCGTTGCTGACCCCGACGACGAGGTCGGAGATGGCCAACCCGAAGAGGATCACGATGGCGATGTGGAAAAAGTCCATGCCGCTCCTGCCGTGTTTTTCCTGTGTTACCTGTGAGGTTTTCTCTCAACCGAACGGGTCACACATTAGTACAGGCGGTGTGGAAAGACAAACACGCACAAGACCGAACCGAAAACTGCGGATCCATCCATGTCCTCTGCTAAATTGTTCGGGTGAAAATCATCGTCAATCCGGCGGCGGCAGGGGGTCGGCTTGGCCGTGAGTGGCCGCGCCGACAACTGGCCCTGCGCGACATGGGCCTCGACGGGGAGGTGGCGTTCACCGAGCGGCCGTGGCACGCCACCGAGCTGGCCGAGCGGGCCGTGCGCGACGGCCACGACCGGGTGGTGGCGGTGGGCGGTGACGGTACCATGAACCAGGTCGCGACCGGTCTGTGCCGTGCCGGAGGCGGAACTCTGTGCATTCTGCCGCTCGGGACGGGGAACGACGGAGCCAGGACCCTCGGGATCCCCCTCGGCTGGAAAGAGGCGGTCCAGGTCATTCTGGACGGTGGACGCCGCGAGGTGGACATGATCCAGGTGGGCGAACACCTGGTCTTCAACGCCATCGGTGTGGGTCTGCTGGGGGACATCAGCGCCCGCGCCGCTCGCATCAAGCTGGTCCGCGGTCTGGTGGTCTACCTCGCGACAGCGGTCGTCTCCATGGTCCGGTTCGAGTCACCGCCGGTGGTGCTCGAGACACCCGACTTCCGCTACGACGGAGCCATGACCATCCTCGCCGTGCACGGGGGCCCCACCAGCGGCGGCGGCTTTACCCTCGCCCCCCGAGCGATTCCCGACGATGGTCTTTTGGACGCGACCCTGGTGCCGGGCATCGGGGCCCTTGGGCGGGTGCCGCGGCTGCTGGCGGCGATGAAGGGCACCCTCGGCACCAAGGAGGGGACGGTGGAGCTGCAGGCACCCTGGCTCGAGCTCCGCTTCGACCGGCCGCTGCCGATGCACGTGGATGGGGATGAGGCGGTGCTCGAGCCGCCGTTCGCCCGCTTCGAGGTCATGCCACGCGCACTGCGGGTGGCGGTCCCGACGAAGCAGTGAGGCTATGGAGCTTCCATGAGAAGGGCAACCAGGTCAAGGGGGCGATGTGGCGGTCCACGGTATGGGTGTTGGTATCGGTGAGAATCGAATCATGAGTCCTTGCGCTCTGCTTCCATTCGCACTCTTGTTGAGCTCTGACAAGCTCGGTGCATGCTGGTGTCCATCCAGAAAGGGAGCTGCCATCTATGGGCCGGTTTCCTTGGGCAGGCCAAGCCCCATACCGCAGTCACCCGGACTGGGCGATGGACTGATGATTCGGTTTCCACCAAACAGTTGATCATTGATGCTGAGACCCTTTGATATTCAAGCTGCTGTGATTTCGTATTTGTTTTGGTTGTAGAAGGGCTCGTAGACCTCACCGGTAATCCACAATCGGTGCATCAGTACCGCCAGCTTGCGAGCCACCGCGATAACCGCCCGTTGTTTGGCGTACGCTCCTCCCCGTTGCTGGATTCGAAGGCCATACCTCCTCAAATCGCAGTCTTCACCAAATGGGCCCAGAATGTAGTGGGCCGCATTGACCAGCAGTCGTCTGAGGTATGGATCACCCCCTTTGGTGATCCTGAGTTTTGGATCCGAATCACCCGACGCTCGACGTGCCGGTACCATCCCCAGGTAAGGACCCACTTCTCTGCTCTTTCTGAAACGCTCCGGATACTCCAAAACAAGCACGTACACCAAAGCAGTCAGATGTCCCACCCCCTTGATGTGTTGCACATGCGCCGCCTCTGGGTATCGCTCTTCCACCATCTTCTTGATCTGCTTGTCGTATTGGCGGATCTTCTCGGTCAAGGACGCAATCGTGTCCACGATCGGCTCTAACGCTAGCCTCAGTTCGTCGGGTAGAGTGTCGTTTGCCACCCGGGCAAACGTATCCGACCCGCACTTTCTGACTCTTCCTCCGAATGACTTCACCGAACCACGTACGTGATTGATCAAACCCGTGCGTGCCTTCACCAGCGCATCCCGAGACCTCGCCACCCCTAAATCTGCTCGAGCCTCCTTGCCGCGATGGCGTACCGGACTCAACAGCAATGGATCCACCCGCGCCAGTCGCGCCAACCGCTCCGCGTCGAGCTTGTCGTCCTTGTTCCGGCTCTCTCCGATCAACCGCACCTTCCGCGGATTCGCCACTATCACCTCGTGTCCCAATTCCTCCAACAGTTCCTTCACCCACGGTGAGTGCGTACCAACCTCGATCGCCACCCTCATCCGCCGAACACCCTCGAATCGACCTCGCATGCCCGCCGGGGTCATCCGTATCCTCGACTCCTCCAATACCTCTCCACTCGTCTTGCCCAAGACGCACACCCGACTCACCTTGTCCCCCAGGTCCAATCCACACACCACTTCCGCTTCGCTCGTGATATTCTTCGCCATGGTCGACCTCCCATATTTTGAGCCTTAACCGAGCTCGTTAATCATTTGCAGACCTTAACGGTACTGCGGCGGAGGTCGGCCTTCTCATTCCATCTATGGGGCAGTAGGGCAGAGAATCCGCGACCGTTCGGTGACGATTTTCCGAATTCCGAATTCCGAATTCCGAATTCTGCCTTCTCGGCACTGAGGTAACCTGGAACCGGACCGGCCGTGTCAACGCGAACACGCCACAAACGTCAGAGAGATGTGTTGCGAGCAGGAGGCATGCCCACTCGAACGGATCTTTCCGAATCCGACGACGCCCTCGTCATGCGGGCTCGAAACGGTGATCGAGAGGCCTTTGGTGAGATTGTGGTTCGCCATCAGCAGCGTGTTTGGCGGGTTTGTCGCCAGTACCTGGGCGCCAGCGACGCCGACGCCGCGGCCCAGGACAGCCTGGTGAAGGCCTACACCAACCTGTCCTCCTTCGACGGCCGTTCCGCCTTCACCACCTGGCTCACCAGGATCGCCATCAACACCTGCCTGGACGAGCTCCGCCGGCGCCGGCGGGAGGGTTTCAGGGTCCAGGGAGTGGAGCCGGAAGAGGGCGACGACCCACTGAACGAAGTGCCCGACCATGGGGTGGGACCCGAGACCCGGACCATGCAGCGCCAGGCGGTGAAGCGGCTGGCGGTCCTGGAGCGGGGCCTGCCCGACCGCCAGCGGGAGATTTTCCGCCTTCGCTTCTACGCCGAGCTCGAGCTCGAGGAGATCGCGGACGCGCTCGGGGTCCACGTGGGGACGGTGAAAACGCAGCTGCACCGGGCGGTGCACCGGCTGCGGGGCGAACTGGGAGACGTGCGATGAAACACCTTGATGATGGACAGATCTCGACTGCGGTGGCCGGGCTGGACCTCGATGCCGAGGGGCGCGGGCACCTGGAGTCCTGTGTCGACTGCCGGCGGAGGGTCGGGATGATGGCAGAGTTGATCGATGCCCGACGCCTTCGGATGAAGGATGAGGAGCCGGACTGGGCTGCCCAGCATGAGGCCGTGCTCGGACGGCTGCCCTCAGCGTCGCAAACACCTCCGGTGAGATCGAGCGGCTGGTGGCGACCGGCCATGGCCGTGGCGGCGGCGTTGGCTGTGGTCGCCGTGGTGAGCCTGGTGGGCCCGCGCTCCCCCGAGTTGGCCTCAGACAATTCCGAGATTCCGGTGGCGGAGATCCTGGCCGAGGTCGATGCGCTGTTGGAGGACGATTCGATTCCCGGTTTTGAAATCATCGATCCGGGATTGGACGGGCTTGAAGGCGTGATCGCCAACCCAAGCTCGTGATCTGGACTGGGAGATGACCATGAGACACCTTTCGCTCGCATTGTTGATCTTGATGGGGTCTTTTGCTGTGGGAGCCCAGGACTTCAACTTGCCCCCGGGCAAGTGGTGGGAGAACGAACGGCTGGCCGAGCGGATTGGCCTGACCGATGAGCAGAAGGGTGCCATCCGAGACCTGGTCTTCGAACACGCCCACCGGATGATCGACCTTCACGCCGACGTCAAGCGTGCCGAGCTCGAGCTGGCCAGCCTGGTGGCGGCTCCGGACTTCGAGAATCCGGCTGCACGCACGGCATTCGCGGGGCTGGTGGAGGCGAGGGCAACCTTGGAGAAGGAGCGGTTCGAAATGCTGCTCGCCGTTCGCGGCGTGCTCACCGCCGAGCAGTGGTTGCAGATCCAGGAGATCCGTCGCGAGTTCCGACGCAATCGCGACCGTCCCCAAGGAGGTCAACGACCCTTTCGCCCACCGAATGGGGGTTGATCGGGACAGCCGATGGATTGACACAGCTACCCCGATCCGGTATAACGTCCGTCCCTCTTGAGAGGGAGAGGTGTGCAATGAGTGACTATGCAATCGTAGAACACGGCGGGAAGCAGTACCGGGTGAGCCCCGGCGACGTGCTGCTGGTGGAACGCACCACTGCCGGCCTGACGGCGGGTGACTCCCTGCTCTTCGACCGGGTGATGATGGTCTCCATCGAGGACGCCGTGCGAATCGGCAATCCGGTGCTCGAGGGAGCCACCGTGCGCGGCCAGGTCGTGGCGGCGGAGCGTGGCGACAAACTCATCGTTTTCAAGAAGAAGCGCCGCAAAGGTTACAAAAAGACCCAGGGCCACCGGCAGGACCTCTATCGGGTTCGGGTGGAAGCCATCGAGGCGTAGGAGGCAACATGGCGCACAAAAAAGGACAGGGCTCCAGTCGCAACGGGCGCGACTCCAAGGCCAAGCGCCTGGGAACCAAGGTGGGCGATGGTCAGCAGGTGACCTCCGGCACCATTCTGGTCCGCCAGCGAGGCACTCGGTTCAAGCCTGGCAACAACGTCAAGCGGGGCAGAGACGACACCTTGTTCGCCGTCAGCGACGGCAATGTGAAGTTCCAAAATCGTGGTCGCCAAGGTCGGTTCATCAACATCATTGCGGACTGAACCACTGCCACATGGTCTTCAGCACAATCAGATATTTGATTCCGCGGCCCCTTCGGTGGGGCCGCGTTGCATTCCCGGATAGCTCTCCGTGTTCATAGATTCCGCAAGCCTGACGGTCCGAGCAGGGGATGGAGGGAATGGTTGTGTCTCGTTTCGGCGGGAGAAGTTCGTTCCCCGTGGCGGACCTGACGGAGGCGACGGCGGTCGGGGTGGGGACGTGATCCTGGTGGTGAATCCGGGGTATAACACCCTGCTCCACATCCACCACCGCCGAATCGTCGCAGCGACCGGTGGTCGCAACGGTCAGGGCTCCAACAAAACCGGGGCCGGTGGCGCCGACGTGTTGCTCCCGGTGCCGCCGGGGACGGTGATCCGTTGCTCGAGCACGGGAGAGGTGCTTGGTGATCTGGTGGGAGACGGAGATCGACTGGTGGTGGCCAGCGGCGGTCGGGGCGGTCGGGGGAATGCCAGGTTTTCCAGTTCCACCAACCGGGCGCCTCGCCGCGCCGATCCGGGCGGAGCGGGCGAGCACCGCGAACTGGAGTTGGAGCTCAAGCTGATGGCCGATCTTGGGTTGGTGGGCCTGCCCAACGCCGGCAAGAGCACCCTGCTGTCGAGAATTTCGGCTGCCCGACCCAAAGTCGCGGACTACCCCTTCACCACCCTCGAACCCCACCTGGGGGTGGTCCGCGCCCTTGACGACGAATTTCGGTCGCTGGTGGTGGCCGACATCCCCGGGCTCATCGAGGGTGCCCACGAGGGGGCGGGTCTGGGCATCCAGTTTCTCCGCCACGTGGAGCGGTGCCGGGCGCTGGCCCACCTGGTGGACCTGTCGGATCCATCCCCCATGGCGGACCGGGTGGCGACGATCCTGGGCGAGATCGAGGCCTACTCCGAAGCCCTCGGCCAGCGCCCGTGGCTGCTGGTGGGCACCAAAATGGACGCTGTGGCGGATGCCGACGCCGCTCGTGGGGAACTGGAGGCCGTCGCTGCCGTCAAAGGTGTGAGCTGGTGCACCATTTCGGCGGTGACCGGGGAGGGGATCCGGCCGCTGCTTGGTATGCTGTTCGAGATGATGAGCGAACAGGAGCAGGAATGAGTGGTCGGATAGCGGTCTACGGTGGAGCCTTCGACCCATTTCACCTTGGCCACCTCGTGCCCACGGTGCGGGCGCAGGAGACCTTCCACTTCGATGCGGTGTACTTCGTGCCTTCGGGCAACCCACCCCACCGCCGGGGGGAGCAGCTGACGCCGGTCACCCACCGACTGGCGATGGTGGCCATGGCCACGCTGCCCTACGAACGTTTTTTTGCCGCCGACGATGAGGTCTTCGCCACCGGCTTCACCTACACCGTGGAGACGGTTCAACTGTACCGGGACCGATTCCCCGACGCAGTGCTCTATTTTTTGCTCGGTTCGGACTCCTTCTCTCAGATCGGCAGTTGGGAGCGGTGGCGCGAGCTGGCCGACCTGGTTCACCTGGTGGTGCTTCATCGGGCCCACATGTGGAATGATGAACTCGAAGCCCGAGTGCCTCCGGAGCTGCTGCCGAGGTTGAAGACCGTGGTGCCCTTCGAGCGCGTTTCGGACCCGGCGGACCACACCATCTATCTGCTCGACCACGAGCCTTTTCCCATCTCCGGGACCTTGATCCGGACCCGTCAGAGCCTCGGCCTGCCGATTCGGGAGCTGGTGCCCCACGAGGTTTACTCCTACATCCAGAGGTACGGCCTGTACCAGGGCGATTCCGAGAAATGACCATGCTGTCAGCTGAGACCCTCGAACTCGTTCGCACGGCGGCGGCCGCAGCCGTCGACAAGAAGGCGTTCCAGATCGTGTGCCTCGAGGTGGGGGACCTGACCTCCTATGCCGACTCCTTCCTGCTCTGCTCGGCCGCCAGCGACCGCCAGGTGGGGGCCGTGGTGGACGGGATTGTGAGGCGGCTTCGGGACGGTGGCCAAAAACCGCTCCACGTGGAGGGTGATGGAGCCGGTGGGTGGGTGCTGCTCGACTACGGGGACTTCATTGTCCACGTCTTCACCGAGGAGAAGCGGAGCTACTACGCCCTTGACAGCCTTTGGGGGGACGCCCCGAAGGTGGCCCCCGAAACCCTCGGCATCGACAGTCTCTGAGGCCGGCTTTGAAGATCCGTGTTCTGTGGTTCGGCAGATCCTCTGCAGATCCCTTCGCAGCCGCGGTGGAGACCTATCGGACGCGGGTCCAACGGCGGTGGCCCGCCGAGGATCGGGCGCTTCGGCCGGCGTCGGGCGGCAGGGAGGCGGATCCGCAGCGAGCGTTGGCCACAGAGGCGGAAAAAGTCCGTGGTCAACTATCGGGCGAGTGGCGGATGGTGGCTCTCGACGAGCGGGGGAAGACCATGTCCAGTGAGCGGTTCGCCCGATGGATCGGTGACCAGCAGGACGCCGGCACCCAGGGACTGCTCTTCGTCGTGGGAAGCGACCTCGGGCTCCAAAGGGATCTCAGGCGGGATGCGGAACGGGTCATTTCGCTGAGTCAGATGACCCTTCCTCATCAACTCGCCAGGCTGGTGCTGTGGGAACAGCTCTTTCGGGCCACTGCGATCCTCGGAGGTGGTGGATACCACCGGCAACGCGTACAATGAGGTTTGGCTGAGGCGGCGACCACCGCCGTTGTCGTCTGGAGGGATCGACCGATGAGACGCAGAGAGATGGAGAA
The DNA here is from genome assembly GCA_963801995.1 of uncultured Holophagae bacterium. GTDB lineage: Bacteria > Acidobacteriota > Thermoanaerobaculia > Thermoanaerobaculales > Sulfomarinibacteraceae > FEB-10. The sequence goes on from CAWDGW010000005.1 coordinate 427,228, forward strand.
ATTCCGCAAGCTTCTCGGGGCGAAGCGTGACGAGTTGTTTAGCAGAGTCAAAGAGGCACGCACAACGGAGAAGGAAGCCACGGACGCCGATGCTCCCGACCTGGGTGACCGAGCCCTGACCAGTATGACCCTTGACCTTTCCTACCAGCTGTCCACCGGAGAGCGTGAGGTGGTCCGGAGGATCGACGCTGCACTGGATCGCGTTGAGGCGGGGACCTACGGTTCCTGTCTCCACTGTGACAAAAAGGTGCAGATCGCCCGCCTCCAGGCGGTGCCCTGGGCCCGCCACTGTATCGATTGCCAGGAGCTGCAGGACCGAGGCGAAATCTAGGAGCACCAGTGTCGCGGCTCGCGCTGATCGCCTCCAGCAACGACTATCTGGTCGAGGAGAGCCTCCAGGAGGCGGTGAACGTCGCGTGCGACGAGCTCGGAGGTTGCGAGCCCGAGCTGTTGCCCAGTGATGTGACGCCGGAGCAGGTGGCCATCGAACTCAGATCTCCGTCGCTCTTCACTCCCACCAGGGTGCTTGTGGCGCAGGAGGTACGCTGGTGGCTCGACACCACCACGCCGGCGGGGGCGCTCAACGAGAAGGGTCCCCACGAGTTGGAGCCGCTGCTGGAGGTTCTCGGGGAGGGAGTTCCAGACGGAACAGCCCTCGTGATGGGCGCGTGGTGTGGCCGGAAACCGAAGGGGCCTCTGGTCACGGCCGTTGACGGCGCGGGCGGCTTTCGGTGGATTCCTCTGCCCGACCCCCCCAAGCCGTGGGAAGACGTCCAGCTGTCGGCGGATCAGCGCAGGGTGCTCTCGGAGCTGTTGGCCAGGGTCTCGGGCGAGATCCGCTTCGAGGGCGGTGCCAAGACCCTCCTCCTCGAGCGGCTGGGCTTCGATCCCCGCCGGTTGATCCAGGAGGCCCGCAAGCTGGCCACCGCTGCGGGGGCTGGATCGGTGGACGAGGCGCTCGTGCGACGCCTCGTCCTGCCCCGTGAAAGGTCTCTCGAGGTGGTCCGGGACGCCGTGCTCCAACGGGACGCTGCGCCTCTGATGGAACTCATCAGTTCGGCGGCGGCGGGATTGACGGTGAACGACTGGCAGGGCCGTCCCATGTCGCCGGACCGGCTCGGTGTGGCCCTTTGCGGTCAACTGTTCAATCTGCTGCTCCAGCTGCTCTTCCTCCGGCGGCTGGCGGTCAAGGCCGGAATACCCGACATGGGCGCCGAAAGGACCTCGGGAGGCGGCTGGTACAAATCAGTCTTCACCCCGAAGCTGGCCCCGCTGCTGACCGAGCAACTCGGCGATGCCGGGCTGACCCCGCTGGGCCGCAAGGGCAAGCCCCCCACCAACTGGAACCTCGGACAGCTCTATCGGGGAGCCAGTCTGTACGAAGAGGACGGGCTGGTCACTGCGTTGGCGGCTGCCGGCGAGGTGGAAACCGCCCAGCGCGGCGCCCTCGGCCTCGAGGCTCTCTCGGCCTGGATCGTCTCCACCTTCACGTCTCCGCGTGAATGAGATTGGACGACGTATCTGCGCAATTCACTCCGCGGACTCCGTGAATTGCGTTTAATAGAATTGAAGTAGACTTGGCCCAATGAGTGACCAACCGACAGTATGGATCGTAGACGACGACCCGGCGATCCGGGAGCTGCTCTCCTACATGGTGGCGGAGGACGGCTATCTGGTGGAGCCCTTCGCTTCCGGCAGCGAGGTCCTGGCTACCGCGGACGAGCCGCCCGCTGCGGTTCTGTTGGATCTGATGATGCCCGAGGTGGACGGAGTGGCAGTTCTCAAGGAGCTCGGTCGCCGTCACCCGTCGCTGCCGGTGATCATCCTGACGGCGGTCAACGACGTGGCGCAGGCGGTGGAGGTCACCAAGCTGGGGGCGTACGACTATCTCACCAAGCCGGTGGACAAGGACCGGCTGCTCACGACCCTCAAGCGGGCCGTTTCGCACCACAGCCTCGAGCAGGAGGTGGGCCGCCTCAAATCCGAACTTGGGGAACGCTTCCATGTCCGCAATATCGTCGGATCGTCGGCGGCCATGCGACGGGTCTACGACCAGATCGAGAAGGTCCTCGAGTCCGACATCTCGGTCTTCGTGTCGGGTGAGAGCGGGACCGGCAAGGAGCTGGTCGCCAAGGCCATTCACTACGGTTCATTGCGTTCGGACGGTCCCTTCGTGGACGTCAACTGCGCCGCAATTCCGGAGGGCTTGCAGGAGAGCGAGCTTTTCGGGCACGAGAAGGGCGCCTTCACCGGTGCGCTGGCAACCCACCCCGGGAAGTTCGAGCAAGCCACCGGCGGGACCATCCTGCTTGATGAGGTTGGCGAAATGTCACCTTCGGCGCAGGCCCGCCTGCTCCGGGTGCTCCAGGAACGCCGTCTCCAGCGGGTGGGCGGCACCAGGGTCATCGAGCTTGATGTCCGGGTCGTCTCGGCTTCCAACCGGGATCTGAACCAGCTGGTGAGCGACGGTCGATTCCGTCAGGATCTGTTCTACCGGCTGGTGGTCTTCCCCATCGAGCTGCCCCCGCTGCGGGAGCGCCGGGAGGATGTCCCGGCTCTGGTGGAGCACTTCCTCGCCAAATACGCCGCCGATGCAGGTCAGCGGATTGAACGCGTCCAGCCGTCGGCCCTCGAGTGCCTGGTGGCGCACTCCTGGCCGGGCAACGTACGTGAGCTCGAGAACGTCATCCACCGCTCGCTGTTGGTGGCCACCGGAGCCGAGCTCAAGCTGGAGGATCTGCCGCGCGATCTGGGCGTTGGATCCGATCAGGATGCGCCGACGGTGGCGCTGGTCGGCGGATCGCACAGTCTCGAGGAGTTGGAACGGGAGGCGATTCGCCAGGCTTTGGAACACTTTGGGGGCAATCTCTCGGACGTAGCCCGCCAGCTGGGCATTGGCCGTTCGACCCTCTACCGCAAATTGGACCAATACGGCCTCCGTTCCAAGAATGGTGACTGAATTCGGAATTCGGGAAACCGTCTCCGGTCGGGACAGCCTGTTCGAATCCCAGACTCCCAGACTTCCACACCGGGCGAGGGGGTGGGTTGGGGGCTTCTGCCTCGCTCACTCGACCCTTGAGTCTTGCCACGGTACGATGAGTATTCGACCTATCGCGGAAGGAGGCGCGTCATGCTGCACGCGGTCATCATGGCCGGAGGCTCCGGAACCCGATTCTGGCCCGCCTCGCGCCGGTCCAGACCCAAGCAGTTCCTGCAACTGGTGGGGGACCGGTCGCTCATCCGGACCACCTTCGAACGCATCGTCCCGCTGGTGCCCGCCGATCGCATCTGGATCGTGACCACCGCCAACACCGCCGAAATGACCCGGGAGGCCTTACCGGAGCTGCCGCCATCGAACGTTCTGGCCGAACCCCTGGGCCGCGACACCGCCGCCTGCGCCGGCTTTGCAGCGGTGGCCATCCGTCATCGCGATCCTGAAGCGATCTGTGTGGTGCTGCCCGCCGACCACGTGATTCGCGAGCGCTCGAGGTTCCACCGGGCGGTCTCCGCCGGTGCCGAGTTCGTGGCGAGGGAAGGGGGCCTGCTCACCTTCGGGATCCGCCCCACCCGACCAGAGACCGGTTTCGGATACCTCCAACTGGGTGTGGAGGCGGGTGAGGTGGCGGAGTGGACGGTTCACCGCCTCGCGCGATTCGTCGAGAAGCCCGACCCGGACACCGCCCGCCAGTACCTGCAAGACGGCGGCTTCCTGTGGAACTCCGGGATGTTTGTCTGGCCGGTTGCAGAGCTGTTGGGGGAGATTGGTCAGCAGTTGCCGAAGCTCGCCGAGGGACTGGAGCTGATTGCCGCGGCCCTCGACACCGATCGCGAGAAGGCCACAATCGAGGAGGTCTACCCCTCCCTGCAGCGGATCTCGGTGGATTTCGGCATCATGGAGGGGGCCCGGCGGTGCTGGACCATCCCGGTGAAGTTCCCGTGGTCCGATGTGGGGGCATGGCCGGCCGTGGGCGAGCTTCTGGAGGGAGACCGGGACGGCAACGCCATGCGCGGCCGCGCCCTGTCCGTGGACTGCCAGGACTGCATCCTGATCGGCGATGGCGCGGTCGTTGCCGCCGCCGGGGTCAGCGACCTCATCGTCGTAGCGACACCGGATGCGGTTCTGGTCATACCGGCGAATGACGCACAGCGGGTCAAGCAACTTGTTGAGGAGTTGGAGCGTCGAGGCTGGGATGATGTCCTGTGATGGTGGAATGTGGCAACCCTTCCACAGCTTCCGACCGAGGCCCTGACACGTACTAAACGACGAGGTCGAGGAGCTCGATCAATGACTCGATGCGTTGGTATGCATTGCCGGCGAAGAGACTTTTGCGGTCGATCAACCGCGGGCTCAGCCCGGCGGCGGCGGCGCCCCGGTAGTCGTCGCGGGGGCTGTCGCCCACATGGAGCACGCCCTCCGGTGCCAGCCCCATTCGATCCAATGTGCGGTGGAAAATCTCGGGCGAGGGTTTCTCGACGCCCTCGATGCTGGACACCGTGATCACATCGAAAAAGCCGGTCAGATCGAGGCCATCGAGAATGTCCGGCAGTCGCCGGTCCCAGTTGGAGATCAGGCCCAGGGGGACGCCACGGTTCTTCAGGGCGGTCAGGGCATGCCGGGTGTCCGGATAGACCTGCCACACATCCGGCTCGGCGAAGGCGATCCAAAGGTCGTCGAGCAGAGGCCGCCACGGCGCGGGGTGGTCGAGTCGGGCCAACACCTCGCGGACGAATGCACCCCACCACGCCCGTTCACCTCCATCAGATAAGGAGTACCGGTCGGCGCCGATGGCGGTGCGACGATGCATCTCGGCCCACGCGCCGCGAAACGCCGGCTCGACCACCTCCGGCGCCACCGCCGGGCCGTGCCGGCCAATGTGTTTGGAGTAGATCTCGGCGGGTGATGGGTCGCAGTAGATCAGGGTATTCCCTGCATCAAGAGTCACAGCGGTGAGGGTCGGTTCGGGCATCGGCGGATTGTAGCGGACAAAGTGTGACACGTGACACTCCTGGGATCTGAGATACTGACCAGATGTGTGGACGGTTGGGAATATCCCGAGACCGAACCAGATCCCGATGGCCACAGTCGGGACTCTTGGTGCTGAGCCTGCTGCTGACGTGCTGGGCGGGGGGCGTGTACGCGGCCAGCATCGACCAGCAGGTGAAGGACCATGTGGAGGCCGCCGTGGACCGGGGCCTCGAACCGACGGATTTTCACCATGTGTTCATCGCCTTTCAATGGCGGAGGTCGCTCGAGGATTGGAGTGTGGCCGAACGGGCGATCGATCGGCTTGCAGCGGCCCGCCCCCTGGATCCGCTGATGTCCGACGAGGTCCGTCGGATCCGGGCCGAATTGGCGGTGGAGACGGGACGCCCCGCGGCCGCTCGAGAGCTCTTTGCCGCCTCGGGCGGCCTCTCCGGCTGGTGGGCACATGGGCCCGAGGTGATCGGCGAGCTGGAAGACTTCGCCGACCGTGCCCAACTGCCTCCGGCGTCGGCCGCCTGGCGAGATGTTTCGGGAACCGACCCACTGGGCTGGGTGAGAATCAGCGGTTTGGCCTGGCCGGCACACCGGCAGTTGATTTTCCTGGCGGCGGCGGTGGACAGCGATCGCGAGCAGCCGGTGGCGCTGCGGCTGGGTGCCTCACAGGTGGCCCGCGCGTGGCTCAACGGCCACGAGATTTTGACGACCTCGCAGCCGCTCCGGCACGCCGAGGATCAGTACGCTGCGGGAGGATGGCTGCGCGAGGGATCCAACCGACTGGTGCTGGCGGTGGCTTCGGAGTCGGAGGACTGGTGGTTGAGGGCACGACTGACCGCCCCCGACGGCTCCCGTCTCACCGGGGTCCGCGAGGTTGAAGGACCTCCGGTCGAGGCCACGTCGGTGGGACGTGATCGTCCCGAGGTTCGGAGCCTGGAGGACGAGCTGCGAAAGGCCGCCTCCCGCGGTCGAGATGGCGCCAACCTCGCGCTTGCGGCCTTCCTGGTGGCCCACCATCCTCAGCCCGAGGGTACGGGCGATGCCCGATCGGTGTGTCGTTCGGCGAGGTCGGACTCCGGGGGTGCGGCCCGGCTCCTCGAGTGGATGCTGCCTGCGGATCCGGGAACCCAGAGAGAACTGCTTGAAGGGGCGCTCGAGGCGGATCCCGATCTCCATTGGGCGAGAATCGAGCTCGCCAGGTGGTATCAGGTGCGGGAGCTCCTCCAGCAGGCCGCCGACGTTCTTCAACCGGCCCTCGCCGTGACCGCGGTTCGCGCCGTGGCGCTGGAACAGGAGGCGGAACTCTGGGGTCAAGTGACCCTGCCCAAGCTGGTGGAGCTTTCGAAAGCCCACCCCCGTTGTGTCGCGGCGGCGTCGGCCCTTGGTGACTGGTCGATCCGACTGGGCCGGTGGCGTGAGGCAGGTCAGGCCGTGCAACGACTGGATGGGCTGGCGCCGGGTTCGCCGGAGGCATTGGCCCTGTCCGAGCAGCTGGCGGAGGACTGCGGTGATTCTGGTCGGATCCGCGAGCTGCTCAGTGAGATCCTCCGCCAGGACCCGAATCGCCCCGACCTCCGAGTGCGGGTCTCCAGGCTGGTGGCCGCCGATGCCGGTCGGGATGCGGGACGGGGGGTCCTGGAGGAGGGACTGGAGAGGTGCCCCGACCACGTGGAGCTGCTGATGGAACTGGCCAGGCTCGAGCTCGATGCTGGCGATCCGGAGCGGGCCTCTTCTCTGGCGCGAAGGGTGCTCGAGCTGCGCCCCCAGGATCGTCGCTCCCAGCGACTGCTCGCCTTTCTCGGCGAGGAGGCCGAGGACTTGGGCTGGCTGCGCTCCCCGGAGGAGCTGTGGGCGTTGGCGGACACATCGCCTTCGGGGACACCGGCGGTGGTGGTCTTGGACCGGGTGGAGGTCCGCTTCTTGCCGTCGCAGCTCACCGAAAAACTGGCACAGCAGGTCTTCCTGGTCACCGATGCCGACCGAGCCGAGGAGTTCCTCACCCACACCTTGGCCCACGTCCCGGAGCGCCAGCGGCTACGTGTCCTGGAGGCGAGGATCCTGAGGCGGGACGGCACCCAGATCAACGCTCGCCAGAGTGACACCCCTCGCCTGGCCGAGCCGGAGATCAACCTGTTCTACGACGCCAGGCTGCGGATTTTGCGGTTTTCCGAGCTGGAGGATGAAGATCTCATCGAGCTGGCATGGGTGCTTTCCGAGACCGCGGAGTCCAATGACACCGGGCCCTACAAGGGGGGAGTGTTGCAGATCGGGCACCCGATTCCCTCGGGCCTCACTGAACTCGAGTTCACCGGACCTCGCGAATACCTTCCGGCCTGGGAGCTGGTGCTGATCGACGGCGAACCGGATGAGGTCGAAGACGACGATGGCACCGTCCACATCAGGTGGCGTTGGCGCGACATCGACGGGTTTCCGGTGGACTCGCCCCCGGCGCCTCAACTGCAGACCGTCCCGCACCTGGTGTACTCCAACCATCCTCAGTGGGGTGATCTAGCGACCTGGTACGAACGCCACATCGCTCCGAGGGTGCGTTCCTCTCGCCAGGTGGAGGAGACAGCTCAGAATCTGACCGAGGGGGTGGAAGACCGGCTCGACAAGATCGCCCGGATCTACCGATTCGTGACCAACGACATCCGCTACGTCGGTCTGGAGTTCGGCGAACACCGATTCCGACCATTTTCGGCGGACTGGGTGCTCAGCCACAAGATCGGCGACTGCAAGGACAAGGCGGCCCTTTTGGTGGCGCTGTTCGAAGCCATCGACATCCCGGCGCGGATGGTCATGGTGCGCACCTCGGAGCAGGGGACTGCAGCCTCCGATCTCGCGCTCCTTGAACTCTTCAATCACGCCATCGCCTATCTTCCCGAGGACGACCTCTGGCTCGACGGGACCGCCGCGGGCCATGCCCCCTTCCCACCACCCTCCATGTGCCAGGGCGCGCAGGTATTGGTGGTGGCGGGTGAGGACAGCCAACCGCAGATCACACCGATTCCGGGCGCGGGTTTTGCCCGATCCGAGTACCGGTTCGCCAAGGGTGAAAACGGTTTCATAGAATTGAGTTTGAAGACCGAGGACACCGGCGAGGCGGCGGATATCCGGCGGATGGGATTCGCGGGAAGTCAGGACCCCCGGCGAGTCGCCCGTTGGCTGCAAAATCGTTTTCCCGGCGCGGAGCTGGTGGGCGATCCCACGCTGAGGATGATCCCCGGCCGAGATCCCGCCGTGCTCGAGCTCGAAGCCCGGGTTTCCAGATCGGCCCTCCTCGGTACCGGGGGCATCAAGACCTTCCCCGGCGAGACCGGTTGGATCTCTCAGCTGGCGCCCACCGGCGCACGCAACGGACCGCTGCTGCTGCCGGTTCGCCCGGCTCTGGAATGGACCGTGGAGGTGGAATTGGGACGACCGCCGGGCGAGCTGCCAGAGGCGGTTGCCATGGAGTCACCGTACGGCGAGCTCGAGCTCGAGTTCGAGAGCACGGGTGCCGGCTACCGGACGACCGGCAGCTTGAAAATCAAGCCGGGCCTGGTCCCCGCCAACGAGTCGGAAGCGGTGCGGCGATTCCTGGTGGAAGCTGAGCGCCACCTCGAGAAGCCCCTGGAGGTTCCATGATGATCCGCCGGGCGGCACTTTGTGTGTGTGTGGTACTGGTCTCGGTTCCGGGGGCAGCCGGGTGGTGGGATGTCCACCGCGCGGATCAGAACTTCGACTTGGTGGAGGCGCGGCGATTGGCATTGGCGGCTGTGGATGCCGATCCCCGGTCCGCGGACGCGGTCGGTGCGGCGCTGTGGTGGCTGAACAACTTCGATAACCTGCCGGATCCAGGGGAGATTCTCGTCTTCGACGATGATTCGCGAGACCCGGAACTCGGCTTCCTGTTGGCCAGAATCGAGGCGCAGACCCTCGGCCGGGCGCCGGAAGGATCCCTCATCCCGGCGGAGATTGCTGGGCCATTTGGGGTGTTTTCCAACCTTGACCTCGAACGGTCGGTGGTTCCGTCCGATGCCGATCTGCCGCCGCTGGGCACCCCGTGGACCCGGCCCTGGGAGCCCTACCGGGTGGTGGTGGAAGCCGGTGACGGATCGGTGTCGGCGCCGGAGTCCATGGACGCCGGCGGGGTGACGCTGGCAGCCTGGACGTTCCAGGTAGATCGCCGCCTCGACGGCTGGATGGTGATCGAGGCCGTGGGAAACCTTGACGTGACTCTCGACGGAGCACAGGTCTCCAGGCTCCGGCGGTGCGGCGAGGTGGATCCCGAGGTGAGCTGGATCCGGCTGAATCTGGAACCGGGCCCGCACCGGCTGAGGGTCGCCATGGGCTCGAGGGTGCGACCCATGGTCCGGGTGAGCTTGCTCGACCGCGACGGCCACCCGGTGGAGGCGATGGTGACGTCGGGAGCTGAAGTTCCCTGGGCCCCGTCAACGGCCGCCGTCGAGGTGCCGCCTGCCACCGCCGAACTGGCCGCTCGGCTGGGTGAGGAGGACGGTTCGGTGGCCGACTTGCTGCTGGCCGCAGAGCTCGCCGGTGGTCGAGGCGATCCGCGCCACCAGCTCGATTGGATCGGTCGCGCTCGCCTGGCGGCTCCCGCCGACCCCTGGGCCCGGCTCGCTCTGGCGTGGTTCTACCTCAGGGAATCCACCGGGCTCGACCCAGAGACCGATTCCCGCCGCGCCCGAGAGGAACTGCGGCACGTGGGAACGATCCCGGGAGCGAAGCTCGCCGAGCGGGTGTTGGCCGTGCGCGAGAAGCGGGCCGAAGACCTGGAGCGGGTCCTCGACGATGCCCTGGAGGTCGGGGCTGATGATGTCAGAGTCCAGCAGCTGTGGGTCTTCGAGGCGATTCGCCGCGGCTGGGCCGGTGAGGTGGAGGACGGGATCGAGAAGTTGGCCTTGGCGCTGCCCGAGTCCGCGAACGTGGTCAACCTCAGGCTGAATGCCCTGGAGGCCCTCGATCTCTGGGAGGAACGACAGGAGCTGTTGCAGACCGTGGCTGGGGCCGACCCGGTGCGGCTGCAGTGGATCGAGGAGCTGGCGTCGGGCTGTCTCGCCGAGGAGGCGGTGGCGGCACTGGACCGAATGAATGACTGGGTCGAAGATCCGAACATGGACGTGGCCGTGATCCGGTTCCTGATCAGGGCCGGAGACACTGAACGGGCGCGCGATCGGCTCGAATTGGCCCGTGGGCGGTGGGGCGACCTTCCCGCCCTCGACCAGCTCAGACTGGTTGTCGAGGCGGCGGATCCCGTCGCCCTGGACCAGGCGCTGGACGACGCTCTCGACCGCGATCCGTCGGACCTGCAGTTGAGGACCCTCGCCTGGAGGTTGGGTCGGGAGCCCTTCTTCGGGCCCTTCCGGGTTGAGCTTGGCGATGTGCTCGAGGACTCCGAAACGACCAGGAACGGCGTCGATATCGTGCTGTTGCTGGATCAGGCGGTAGAACGGGTGTTTGCCGACGGTTCGGCCATGTATTACTACCATGGGGTGAGTCGGGCGATCACGCCGGTGGGGGCGCGCCAAGCCTCTCGCCTCCAGCAGATGCCAGACGCCCACCTGTTGAAGGTGCGGATCGTCAAACCCGACGGCCGGGTTGTGGTGCCGGCTCAGATGGAGGCCAGAAACGGCACCATGGTGCTCGGTGACGTGGCACCGGGGGACGTGGTCGAGGAAGAGTACGTGGCCACGGTCCGGGCCACCGGGTCCTCTCGACGTGGCCATATGTCGCCGTACATCTATCGTTTTGCGGACGAGGACCGTGACTTTGGGCTGTCGGAGTATCTGCTGCTGGTGCCACCGGAGATCGACCTCGAGGTGGACGGCAACCTGGACGATGTGGAGCGGGAGGAATGGTCCCATGACGGGCTACGGGCCATCAGGTGGCGGACCGTGGGTATGCCGGCGCTGCGTGGCGAACCCTTCTCCCCACCGGCCCAGGAGTTGTTGCCCTGGGTCAGCTACAGCTTCGGCGTCACCTGGCAGGACGTGGGCGACACCCTGCGCGATCGTCTGCTGTGGGTGCTCGGCACTTCCACCGAGCTGCTTGAGTGGGGACGGCCCCTGCTCGCCGACCCGGACCCCGAAATCGCAGTTCGGACCCTGGTTGGGGGTCTCCTCGAGGCGGTTGACGCCGGGCGGCGACCGCTGGACCTGAGCACCACTGCCAGCGAGAGCTTCTCCCGTAAAGAGGGTGGGCGCCTGGCGATCCTGGCGGCCATCCTTGCCGACGCCGGCTGGGAGGTGGATCTCGTGATGGCGAGGCCGCGACCGCTTGCCGGCAGGCACCTCTCAGTGCCGACCCTCGAGACATTTATCGAACCTCTACTGAGGCTTCGCCGAGGAACCGACGAGGTCTGGGTGGATCTTGCCGAGCAGGAAAAAGGTGTGGGTCGCATCCAGTTGATCCTGCAGGGTGGAGACGGTCTGGTGGTGCCGCTCACCAGGCCGGAGTTACCTGTCAGTCTTCTGGAGGAGTTGCCCGAGTTCGACAACCCCGAGTTCCGGCAGCGGGTCTTCGTCGAGGCAACGATTTCGGCAGCAGGTGACGCGCAGATCGTCTTCGAGATGCCCCTGGCTGGCCAGGAGGGTGCACGGCTCGTTGAGCATGTCGGGAGTGTGCCGGCCGAGCGCGCGTCCCAGGCGTATCAGCAGATGGCCGACAACCTCTTTCCCGGTGCGGTGGACGTCAGAGGGAAGGTGACCACCACCGAAGACGGTGTCACCCTGAGGCTCCACATGGCGTTGCCCGGCGCGTGTGACCGGGGAGGGGCCACGATGGAATGTCGCAGCCTGGTGGTGGTCCGGCCGCTGGTGCCGTCCCTGGCATCGCTTCCAGAGCGGAAGTACCCGCTGGCCCTCGACCTGCCGATCACTGAAAGGGTGGAGGTGGCGCTCAGGTTGCCGGCTGGATGGACCCTCGATCGACCGGCGCGCCGGCTCGAGGCCGACTGGGGATCGGTGAACGAGACCCTCGAGGTGGACGGCGATCTCATCCGCTCCGTGTTGACCTTGCGCGTGCCGGCCCGCACGGTGCCGCCCGAGGAGTATCCAGAATTCGCCCGGTTCTGTCAGGCCGTCGACGAACTCGCCTCCCGCCCACCCACCCTCCGTCGAGCTGATCGGTGATGTTCTGGTTTAATGCTCAATAAGCTCCCCTCCCAATCCCCCACCCCCGCTTATTGAGTTTTATGAGTGTTCTTGTCGGAGTCTGCCATCGGGCACAGTCATGCCTTTCCAACGGGAACAGCAAGGATTTTTTTGAGGGGAGTTTTTAAGAGCGGAAGTGCGGTCAGTCCATCGCTTCGCCGAGGATCTTGGCGTAGGAGGCATGGCGGTCGGGATCGAGGGTACCGTCGGCGACCGCCTGGAGGACGGCGCAATCCGGCTCGTGGACGTGGGAACAGTCTGAAAACTTGCAGCCGTCGGTCAAGGGCGCCATCTCGGGGAAGGCTGCAACCAGATCTTCCGGGGACGCCCGCCACAGGCCGAACTCCTTGAGCCCCGGGGTGTCCACCACGAACCCCCCATAGGGGAGCGGCATCAGCTCCGCGGTTGTGGTGGTGTGGATTCCCTTGCCGGTGGACTCCGAGATCGAGCCCACCTTGAGTCGAAACCCGGGGTACACAGCGTTGAGCAGCGACGACTTGCCTCCCCCGGACGGTCCGCAGAACAGGGTGGTCCGTCCCTGGAGGAGGCGCCTGATCCGACCCAGCCCCCAGCCGGTTCGCGCCGAGACCCTCAGCACCTCGTAGCCGAGCTCCTCGTAAACCTCCAACCAAGGCTCCACCAACTCCAGGCCCTGGTCGATCTTGTTGATGGTGATCAGCATGTGAACACCGGCGAGGTGGCCGGCCACGAGAAACCGGTCCAGCAGGCCCCGCTTTGGCTCGGGGATTTTCGCGGGAAAGACCACGAGCGCCTGGTCGATATTGGTGGCGATCACCTGGGGCCGGTCCGCTCCCGGCGCTTTCCGGACGATACCGTTGGCCCGGGTGTACACCGCTACCACCACGCCCTCATCACCCCTCATCTCCACCGACACTCGATCGCCCACCACCAACCGAGCGGCTGGAGGGGTCCCTCCCTCCCAGTTGAGGCGACGCCGCGACGACACCACCATGGTCTGATCGCCCACCTGCACCCGCACAAGGGGTCCGTGCATGGCGATCACCGTACCTTCAACCAACTGCATGAGGGGCCAGTATAGCTATCCCTTTCGAAAAGCACCTTCTTCGAAGATCGCGACCTACGGGTTAACGCTGACCTGGAGCCCGATGGGGCGCCGCCAGGAAACACGACATAAAGCCATCGTTGCCCCGAAACGTTGACAGGGGAATGGGTTTGCCGGGGCTCGACCGCAAGACGCCCTCGTAGAGCCTGGTGAGCTCGTGGCGGCTTCTGAAGAGCCACGTTTCGAGGGGTTCGTCGCGGTCCAGCTCGGGGATTTGGATGGGGATTCGCACGCCACTCAGGATGACGTCGTCAGTGTCCCGGTACCGCCCGAAAACCCACTCCCGCTGATGGTCGTCCCCGAGGTAGGTGATTACAACGATGTCCCCGGGCACCTCGGGGGCCGGTGTGGGGTCTTCATCGGTCCGGTCGCGCCGATCGACGCGGCGGAGATTCTCGAGCAGGCGACCGACGGTGCCCAGCGGTCGCGGCTCTTGCGGCAGGCTCTCCCACACCACGGCCTCCACCAGTTCCTGGGGTGAGAGCCCCTTGAGGCGGGCCACTCCAAGCATCCTCAGACCCACGTGCAGGGTGTCCGGGTCGTTGGTGTCCAGCGGGATCACCACCCAGTCGAGGTCGTCGAAGCTGAGCACTCCCGCGGGACAGCCCTCAAGGTCCTTTTCAAGCTCCTCGATAAAGGGTGTGGTCAGGACGATGCCCTCGTTGATCAGCTCACCGCGGTTGTCGATGGCGGCGGCATAGGTTCTTTTGACGGCGGTTCCATGCCCGCTGCGGGCCTCTGCCAGAGGAGCGAGAAAGTCGTCCACATGGGACGGATCGTAACCGGCGTGGACGAGGAACTCGGCGATTTCCTCCACCTCCCGGGTGCTCTTGCCGGTGGTCAGCCGGGCCAGCTCCACGATGCCGTGACCAAAGAACTCGAACCGCAGCGGTCCGCTGCCCCTGTTGAACATGGGTAACAATCGGTAGGTGCCGAAATTGAGGGCCATACGGATTCCCTGGTCGAAGGGGAAGCCGCTCCTCCTGAGGTGGTCGTAGACGATCTGGATCTCGCAAGCTGCAGCGAGCACTCTGACCGCTCGCCGCGAGGAGTAGAGGGCCCCGTCGCCGAGGAATTTTTCGAAGTTGAGGACCTTGCGTCGGCGGATCTCCTCGAGGCGATTCTGGAAGACGTACATGAACTGGAGGGCCTTCTCCTCGGCGGCGCGCCCCTCCTTGCGGACGGCCTCGAGGACCGCCGTGAAGTTGCTGAGGTCGTAGACCAGGCCGCAGCGTCTCACCAGCGACTCCACAACCCCGGGCGATGCGAAGTCGAAGGGTCGGGTCGAAGGCGCGATGGCGGTGGCCGATGCAAGGCCGCTGAGCACCAGCTGGGCGCCGCGCCGCTCCATTGGCTGGATGCGACGACGCAGAGTGGCCAGCAGCTCGAAGCTTTTGAGCCTCAGGCCCAATTCCCTCAGGAAGCGAACCTGTTTCGATGTCAGGTCGAGGTTTGCGGTGAGCTTGGCGGATTCGAGGGCGTTGAGCAGGGCGGGATCGAGCAGAGTCTTGATCTGGTCGAGCCGGAGCTTACCGGCCCCTGAGGAAGACAGCAGGGAACCGATCTCCGGGTGGCGCCGAATCAGGTCCGAGAGCTTCCGCAGGGCGTTTCCGCAGGTCGCTGCGAGAGACGGGAGGTTTTGCCGCAGGCGGTAGCGAAAATAGCCGCTCAGGCGATCGAGCTTGGCCGGCGCGCGGCTCTCGGAGAGCAGCAGCTGATCGCTGCACACCGCGGTCAGAACCGGCGACAGACGCATGCCCGACGGCCCCTCGGCGAGCTCTCGGAGGCGCTCGGCGGCGCGAACCGCGGCGCGCTGAATCAGCTCCCCGAAAACCCCGGCGATGAAGAGCCGCGTTTCCTCGGTGGTGGTTCTGCCGGTGTTCGGCCACTTGAGCTGGATCTGCTTCGAGACCTGACCCAAGCTGCGGACCACGTCGCCGGAGTGGAACAGCAGGAAGACCTCGCTGAGCCCTCGCCCGTAGTCATTCATCAGGACGTTCTCGATGATGGTGGATGCGGCGCGCAGGTACCGATCCCGTTGGGTGGCTACCTTTGACTTGTCCACGGTGTCCGACGGCCCCGCAATCCGATAGGCGGTCTCCAGTTCCACCACCCTGTCGAGCTCGCGGCGGAGCTTCCACGTTCCTTCGGAGACCAGGATCGGATAACCGTAGGTGATGATTCGCTCCTCATCAGTGCCGAAAATCGGGTAGGGCGCGGGCAGGCATCTGGCCAGCTCCGGGAAGAGATCCATCCAGCCGCCGCGGACTTCTTCGGGGGTGAGGTATGCGGGCGGGCGAAGGTCCTCGGTGAGGACTTTTTGGAAGGATTGTTCGGAACTCGGGTGCACCACCATGGTCCCATTGTATCCGCCGGCGGCGATCGCGCTCTGTCCTGGCGTAAGATATAGAGGCATGAACGATCCGGATTTCATCAAGATGCTGACCGACAGTGCGTTCTTTCACGCGGTGGCGCACGAGGAACGGGTGGTGTTGGCCGAGGTGGCACAGCACTTCCGCCACCGCGAGGGTGAGATTCTGTTCCGACCGAGGCAGTTGCCAACCGCCCTGTATCTGGTGGTGGACGGGGTTGTGGAGATCAGCCGCCAGGAGGTTCCCGACGGCGACCTCGAGCCGGTTGCCTATCGGGGGACAGGTGCGACCGTGGCCGAGAGCAAGGTGATCACCGGGACCCCGTTCAACTCCCTCGCGCGTTTTCCGGAGGGGGGCGCCACCCTGCAGTGGCCCCGTCCGGTGATCCTCCGCAGGCTTTTCGAGTCCCGTGGGCTGTCCATGCACTATCTGCAGAATCTCGCGCGCCGCCTTGAGGGCACCTTTGCCAACCTCGGGGGTCACCAGGCCACCAAGCTTGGGGGACGGATCGATCATTTCGACCTGCCGACCATTCTCCAGACCGTGGTGGATGCGGACTCCGACGGGGTTCTCGAGGTGTTGGACAGCCGCGGCAGGCCCTTCGGCACCGTCTATACCCACGATCGGCGGGTGGGCCCGGTCAACCGGGGCGCTCTCACCGGTGCGGAGGCCCTGTTCGAGATCCTGATGAACCCCCCCGAGCATGGCACCTTCAGCTTCCACACCGTTCGCCGTCCACCGCCCTTCGCCGAAGCACTGGTGCTGCAGCCGCTGCTGCTCGAGGCTGCGAGGATGCACGACGAGCTGCTGCGTTTCCAGACGACGGTGCCGGCGGCCAGGCGGCTGCGGCCCACCGGACAGTCGCCGGACCGCGAGGCCTGGGACGACCCCGACCTGATCGATCAGATCCGCCACGAGCTCACCACTGAGAGCTGCGGCTGGGGCACTTTGGCCGACCGACTCCCCTACAGCCGAGGCCGGGTGGCGGCGGCGGTGCGGGCCATGCTCCGCGCCGATCTGCTCGAGGAACAGGATTAGCGGCCCAACTGCCTATACTGGTGGGGTGATCCGCCGCCGAATCCTGCTTGCGGTTCTTCTTCGTAGCCACCGTTTCGGTGGCCGGGAACTCCATGATTCGCACCGTCCGTTCCTTCTACCGTCTGGATTTCCCTGCCGCCTGGGTCGAGCAGGGGGTTCGAGTGATCGGGGTTCCAGAGGGGTCGTCGGCCCAGGAGGGGAATCTCGCGGTCGATGACGTGATCGTTGCCATGGACGGGATCGCCGTGGATCGGCTGGAGGACCCGATGTTCGCGCTGTCGGTGGGCAAGGAGCACCGGCTGACCGTCCGGTCGCCCTTCGACACCGTCCGGGAGCTGGTCTACCACCCCCCGCCGCCGGCGGTGGACAGCCTCTACCTGGCCCGCTCGGCAGTGGGTCTGTTCGGTCTGGGGTGTGCCCTGCTGGCGGTTTTCACCACCGGACGCCGGGAGTCGGCTACCTTGCTGCTGTTGGCCACGGCCTCGGTGCTTGTGGGGGCGATCCCCTACCGCACGGCGGCCGTCGAGCCCACCCTGAAGGTGATCCACAGGGCGGCCAGCGCGGCGCTGCCGTTTCTGATCGTCCGTTTCTTCGCGATCTTCCCTGAGCGCCGGCGGTCCATGTGGGGTTGGGACGTGTTGGCGATGTCGGTTGTGGCGGCGTCAGCCAGTACCGCCATCTACCCAAACCTCGAGGGTTGGTGGCAGGTGGCCACATCCTTCCTGCGAGTCATGTTCGGCGCCGCACTGATCTACGGCATCGTCCTCCAGATCCAGCGCTGGTCGGCCGTCAACCAGGCGGCGAGGCTCCGGCGCCAGATCGAATGGCTGGCCCTCGGTCTGATCGTCGGCTTGACTCCCTACGTGACCCTGGTCCTGCTGGCAGGATGGCTGGGTATCGGCTACGAGCCCTTCGTCTGGATGGCCGTGTTTCCCATCGCCGCGGTCCCTCTGGCCATTCTTGCGGCGCTCACCGACTACCGATTGTGGGATTTGGAGCCGATCACCAGGGACACCCTGTCGGCGACCCTCGTGGTGGTGGTGGGGGGGATGATTTTCAGCCTCACCGACCACCTGCTCCAGAGATTTTCCGGCGGCCTCGGTTCGGTGCGCAATCTCTTCGCCTTTGCAACCGGCGTGCTGTTGGTGGTTTTGCTGCAGCCCGTTCGACTCAGGGTCGAGCGTTTTCTCGACCGGTGGTTGCACCACGGCAGACAGGCACCTCGTTCCATGTTGACCCACTCGGTAAGGGATCTGGCGCGGCTGACCGACCCACGGGAGCTTCTGGTTCGTCTTTCCGAGACCCTCCACGAGGGACTCGATGTGGACCTTGTGGCCACCTACCTGAGGACCGGTGACGGCAGCTTCGTCCGGGTGGCCGGGACAGGGGATGGTTTGCCGGAGAGAATGCCGTTTCGGCTGTTGGACACCGAGTTCCCCCACGAGACCGAGATTTCCCTCCAGACCGAGGGTTACACCCTCCGAATCCCGCTGGAGAGGGCCGGAACCACCCACGGTCTGCTGTATCTCGGGCTGCGGCGGGGCGTGTTTCCCCTTGGCACCGAGGGGCAGGAGGCGGTGGCGGCCTTTGCGGCGCAGTCGGCAGTGGCCCTGGAGAGTGCGCGTTATTTGGACGATCTCCGGCGTCAGGCGGAGGAGTACCGGATCCTCCACGCCAACACCCAGCGGATCATCGAGTCATCGGCGGCCGCGATCCTCGTGTGCGACGCCGCTGGCCGGATCCTTTCGGCCAACTCGGAGGCGGCGGGGATCTTCGATCAAGAGGCGCGGGAGTTGGTGGGACTGGTCCTGGGGGAGCTGGTGGATCTGCCCGAGACGTGGCGGGACAGCCTGCCGTTGCACGCCGCCAACACCGAGGCCCGCACCCGGTCCGAACCTCCACGCCGGGTGATCATGGCGGTGTCCGTACTCGAGCTCGACACTGGCAGTTTCAACGGCAGGGTGGTGGTTCTCCAGGATGTCACCGAGATGCGCCATTTGCAGGATCGGATGCGGGAACACGAGCGATTGGCGGCGCTGGGTCGTCTGGCCTCTGGACTGGCCCATGAAATCAATACCCCTCTTACCGGGATCTCCTCCTTTGCGCAGATGCTGGGAGCCATGACCGGGCCCGATGACCCCCGGGCCGATCTGGTCTCGAAGCTGGTGGATCAGAGCTTCCGCGTGTCCCGCATCGTCGCCAACCTGCACGAGGCAGTGCGCGGAAGTCGGGAGAATCGGGTGCCGGTGGAGCTGGGGGAAGTGACCGAACGGGCCGCCCACGACGCCGCACGATCCCTCGGGGCGGCTGAGCGTCTCCACCTGAAGGGGATCGGGGAACGAACCATGGCGTGGGCTGCGCCCGGTCCGGTAGAACTGGCGGTCAGCAACCTGGTGCGCAATGCCATCGAGGCATCGCCCGAAGGTTCAGCGGTGACGGTGGAGGTGTCGACCGACGGTGGATGGGCCGAAATAACGGTTCGCGACCGGGGTTCTGGCGTGGCTCCAGCGGTCGAAAAGCGGGCCTTTGAGCCCTTCTTTTCCACCAAGACAGAACGGGGCGGAACCGGCCTGGGCCTGGCCATTACGCGTGATATGATCGGCCAGCTTGGAGGCGAAGTCAGGCTGCAGAACCACCCCGAGGGTGGGGCGTGCGCCGTTATTCGATTACGAAGATGCCAGGAGTCGGAAGCGTTCTCGTCATAGACGATGAGCCCGTCCTGCAGGACGTGCTCGGGTCGCTGCTTGAGGGCAACGGCTTCGACTATCACGCCGCCACCAATGGCGCCGATGGCCTGCGAATCTTGCGCGAGGAGGATGTGGATGTCGTCCTTCTCGACCTGATGTTGCCCGATCGCAGCGGCCTCGATCTGCTGCCCGAGATCAAGGCCCACGACCCCCATCTGCCGGTGGTGGTGATCACGGCTTACTCGTCGGTTGAAACCGCCATCGAGGCCATGCGTGAGGGGGCTTTCCACTATGTCCCCAAACCGTTCAAGAACGAGGAGGTGCTCCACCTCGTACGCCGGGCCGCCGAACGGCGGCGGCTGCAGGTGGAGAACCTGCTGTTGCGCAGCCGTCTCGAGGGGATGGGAGAGATGGTCGGTACCTCTCGCCGCCTCGAGGAGGTCTTCGAACTGATCCGAAGGGCGGCCCCGGCTCGCACCAACATCCTGATCTCCGGGGAGTCCGGCACCGGCAAAGAACTGGTGGCCAGGGCGATCCACAGGCTCAGTCCGCGCCGGGAGGAACCCTTCGTTCCGGTCCACACGAGCGCCATACCGGCTGACCTGTTGGAGTCGACGCTGTTTGGACACGTCAAGGGTGCCTTCACCGGGGCGGTGTCAAGCCGCAAGGGCCTGTTCGAGGCGGCGCACCAGGGCACGCTCTTCCTCGACGAGGTGGGAACCGTCTCTTTAGAGACTCAGACCAAGCTGCTCAGGGTGATCCAGGAGCGGGAGATCCGGCGGGTGGGTGGTGT
This sequence comes from uncultured Holophagae bacterium, assembly GCA_963801995.1. Lineage (GTDB taxonomy): Bacteria > Acidobacteriota > Thermoanaerobaculia > Thermoanaerobaculales > Sulfomarinibacteraceae > FEB-10. The sequence goes on from CAWDGW010000005.1 coordinate 447,334, forward strand.
GGATTCCAAGCCGGTGGATGTTCGGGTGGTGACCGCCACCAACGTCAATCTGGAGGACGAGGTCGAGGCTGGGCGCTTTCGTGAGGATCTTTACTACCGGCTGAATGTGATCACCATCGAAATTCCGCCGCTGCGCGATCGGCGTGAGGACATCCCGCTGCTGGCTGCCCACTTCCTGAAGCTGTATGCCGCCGAAAATGAGCGTGAAGTGGAGGGTTTCACGCCCCAGGCCATGGATGCGATGGCCGAGTATTCGTGGCCGGGCAATGTGCGAGAGCTGGAGAACGCCGTCGAACGGGCGGTGGTGCTGTGCCTGGATTCCACCATCGATCTTGACGAGCTCCCGTTGCCGGTACGGGGGGAGTCTGCTGCCCCCTTCACCGTGGACGAGATTCCCCCCGATGGGATCGACTTCCGCACCGCGGTGGCCGGCTATCAGAGCCACCTCATCCGGGAGGCTCTGGCCCGTTCGGACGGTGTTCAGCGGCGTGCCGCCAAGCTGCTCGGCCTGAGCTCCACGACCCTCAACGAGATGGTGCACCGGCTTGGCCTCTCTGACGACGGCGATTGATTCGGATCCCATCGATCGGCCCAACGAAACAAGAGTTAAAAGTTGAAAGTTAAAAGTCGAACGTTGGGTTTCCACGGTCGAGAGAAGTCCGATCGTAGCAGCCTGCGTGTCGGCTCGGTCGCTCGTTTCGGGCCGCCAGGACCAGGAATCTCCCCCACCAAGGGTCCGAGGCCACAACTTTCAACATTCAACGCTTGACTCGTGACGTTCACCGACCCTATCTCGTGTCATCCGTCACTATCCAGCCCAGTTGCGTGAACGGCCCGCGAATCCCGGCCGTATACTTGATAGAAGGAGAGATGACCTCCGGTGGTGGGCCGACTCGACCCTGGCACGTCGGAGGTTTGAGTCAAGCGATGCCAGCTTCTTCGAACCACGATGGGGACGAGCAAAGGCTGCCGTTGGATACACTGGTCCGCCGGATCGAGGATCCCGACTTTGCCTCCCGCCACCGCCGAGAGCTCACTCTGCGCGAGACCAGCGCCCATGCCAACCCGGTGATGCTTGCGGTGGCCCTGCCCGACTCCCTCTACGTGCGCTGTTGGCGGGACCATGCCGGGAGCTGCGAGGCCTGTGCGAGCCTTTTCAAGTACTTCGGCCTGCCTCTGACCTGACCACCCGCCCCCCCGCCCGGTGTGGAAGGCATCGGAGTTACCCGTCAAACACCCCTTCTCAGACGTTTAACGAGTAACGTTTGGTTCGTCCGGGAAAACGTGAGGTCGCGTGTTTTCGTTCCCGTTCCCGAACCCAGCGGCAGCGGCAGGATTCAGGGGCAGCGTCAGGAATCAGCGCCAGGGGCAGGAGACAGCGGCAGGATCTGGACACAGCGAGCGGCGACTGGGAACAGCGAGCAGGTACAGAGATCAGTCTTCAGTTGCTGCAATCAGTTGCCTTGGAGGCATTGAACATGACGACCTCCGGGTCGTTCACCAAGAAGAGTAGCCGGTGGCCATCCGATGTCAAGGGCAAGCCGGACCAGGGGTCCGGTGCTCCACACCCTTGACATCGGCTGCCTCACCGGCTTGAGAGGACGGGCATGAACGACCCGGAGGTGAACATGTCCAAAGCCGTCAGCAACACCGATCTTGTCGCCTACACCAAGGCCCTCGAGGCAGCTGGAATCGCCATCAAGCTTGTCTCACGAGTTCCAGCTCCGCTCAAGTCCATCGCCGATCAGCTGATCCGGTCGGCCAGCTCGGTCCCAGCCAACCTGGCTGAGGGGCACGGCCGATTCGGAAGAGATCGTCAGCACTGCTGGCGGATCGCCTATGGCTCGGCCAAGGAGGTCGACAGCCATCTGCGGCTCCTCGCCACCGCCGGTGCCGTCCATGGGATCGGGGCGGAGAAAGCCCTGGAGACCTTTGATCAGGTTCGTGCCATGACCTGGCGCCTGCTCAATCCCCAGTAGCCCGTACCCATCCCGTTCTGACGCTGTCGCCGTCACCTGACGCCGCCACCGGCCCCTGTCGCTGTCAGCTGACGCTGCCCCTGGTCGCTGTCCTTCACCACCTCACGGAATTCCGGATGAGCCTAAGGTTTAACTCCCACACTCCCATACCCCCACACTCCCCAAACACCGAACGACCCCCCGAGGGGGGCCGCCGGTGAAGGAGGTTGTGATGCAATAGAGACTACGTATCAGGAGGCAAGAAGGTTACACCTATCCGGAAATTGCTCCACCGCCGAGGCATTCTTCGCCGCGGAAGAAAACGGCGAACTGGCCCGGAGCGATGCCCGGGTCTCCCTCATCCAGCTCCACCGCCAGCGAACCCTCGCCCATCAATTCCACCGAGCAGGGCATCAATCGCTCGCCGTGGCGGATCCTGACCTCGCACGCACCGGAGGCCGGAGGACCGGTGATCCAGTTGGGTCGGCTCACGGTGAAGGTCTTCCGGTGGTTTTCTGCGAGCTGGCTCGCGTGCACCACGGTGACGACGTTGCGGTCGGGGTCCTTGCCCGCCACGTACCACGGTCCCCCTGACAGTCCCAGGCCGCGCCGCTGGCCGATGGTGTGAAACCAGAAGCCGCGGTGGTGGCCGAGAATCCGACCGCTGGCCAGCTCCCGGATCTCGCCCTCTTCCTCTCCCAGGTGGAAGGCGATGAAATCGTCGTAGGGAATGCGGCCCAGAAAACAAATTCCCTGACTGTCTGGCCGGTCCCGGTTGGGGAGCCGGTATCGGCGAGCTTCCTCCCGGACCTCTTGCTTGGTGAGCCCGCCCACTGGAAAGAGGCATCGGGACACCTGGTGCTGCTCGAGCTGGCTGAGAAAGTAGGTCTGGTCTTTGACCTGGTCGATGCCCCGCAGCAGGTGGACCAGGTCATGACGGCGGGCCACCCGCGCGTAGTGGCCCGATGCCACGAGATCGACCTGATCCCGGACTCTGTCGACGAAGGCGCCGAACTTGATCGTTCGGTTGCACAACACATCAGGGCTCGGGGTCCGACCGGCCTTGAGTTCGCCGATGGCGTAGTCCACGACCGACGAGAAGTACTCCGCCTGGAGCGATACCACGGTCAGCGGGATATCGAGCCCCCGGCAGATCTCCCGCACGAACCTCAGATCCTCCTCCCAAGGGCAGCTGCCGAGGAAGGCCATCTCGTCCTCGAGCCAGATCTTCAGGTAGTAGGCCTGGAGGCGATGGGTCCCCTCCTCGGCAAGCCGGCACAGGGCCACCGAGCTGTCGACCCCGCCTGATGTGAGGACTGCGACCCGGCTCACCGCATGTACTTCAGGTGCACCATGTGTTCCAGATACTGGTCCATATGGACGCCGTAGTCCTTGAGCAAGCCCTCGGCGGTGATCGTGAAGGTCGCCTGTTCCCCCGCAACCCGGGAGAAGTAGATCCGGTGGCCGTCGCCACCGGTGTGCATATCCAGGGCGCACAGGTCCTCGGAGATCTCGGTGGTGAGGGCTTGGCGACACACCGGGCAGGAGAAGGCCCAGCGGGAGCCAGACTCCACCTCCACGTCTGCCGGCAAATACACCTCGTAATTCCCCGGCTGAGGGTGGAGACCGGCGAGGATCTGCCGGTCACCGAGGTCGGCCAGCAGGATGATCGATTCGTCGGGGTTGAGTACCCCGTGGCAATGTGGGCACGAGTAGGTCCAGCGCATGACAGCTCCCGTCTGCACGAGGGTATCGCAGAACGCCTCCAGATTTCGAGTCCTGCCGGTCATGGCAGCTCCACTCCGAGGTCCCTCAACTGATTCGTAGCCTGGGCTGCCCACCCCCGGTTGGCGGCCGGGCTGGCCGGACTCGGGTGGAGGATCTTACCCACAGAAACCTCCAACCCGGCAAGAACGCGTTCGGCGCAAAGGAAGGCAAAGTTGCCGAGGCCGACCACCCAGGCCGGCCGGAGGTGCTCGACGGTACGTCTCAGGGCGCGGTCACAGGGGTCTTCGAGCAGTCGCCGCTCCGCCGCCGGGAGTCTGTCCGGGGTGCGGTTCCTGCCGGTTGCCTCGAGGAAGAGCAACGGGCAATAGTTGGCAATGAAAAAGCGGGCGAAGAAGCGATCCGGAGTGTGGAAGGTTTCCCGTGCCCAGCCCCAGACCCGACGGCCGCTGACCTCGCTGCGACAGCAGTCGAATCCGCTCACCGGGCGTTTGGGGTGCTCCAACTTCGGCCGCCCGACCCGGGTGGATATACCCAGCCATCCGGTGACCGCCTGGACCTCGCCGAAGGGCACACCTGTCTGGGCCATGCCCCAGGGGCCTGGGTTCATACCGAGCAGTATCACTTCCTTGACCGGCGCTCCGAATCGCTCAACGTAGCTTCGGTGGGCCTCCCAGGCGTAGTCGAGGGGTTGGTAGACGTGGCTGACGGGCTCGGAGAAACGCAGCCCACCCACCGCTTCCCGAAGCTCATGGGCGATTGACAGAAGATCCACGTCCGAGGACCTTAGCATCGCCACTGGTGGTTGTTTACGGTGCGTCGAAGAACTCGGAGGTGTCGATGGCAGTGTCCCGAAGTCGTTCGGGCGCCCGATCCAGGTAGTTGTAGCGTCGACCGAAGCTGAGCAGGGACCGTTCCAGCTTCTTGCGGCCCCGGTACAAACGCGACATGACGGTGCCCACCGGAACCCCGAGAAGGTCTGCAGTCTCCTGGTAGGACATTCCCTGAAGGTCCACCAGGAGCACAGCCATTTTGTAGTCGTGTGGCAGGCTGAGCAAGGTCTCGCGAACCTCGGCGTCCACCTGAGCGTCGATCATCACCGACTCGGGGCTCAGGTCGTCGGTGAGGGTGGCTTCGGGCAGGGTCGCCTCGAATCCGTCTTGAAGCTCGTCGAACTCGACGTGAAGAGGTTGAGAGCGTCGTTTGCGGTACCAGTTGATGTAGGTGTTCTTCATGATTCGAAACAGCCAGGCCTTGAGGTTGGTGCCCTCCTCGAAACGGCCGTAGTGGCGGAAGGCCTTGAGGTAGGTCTCCTGGAGCAGGTCCTCGGACTCCTCCACCGAACGCGTCATCCGCAGGGCAGTCTTGTAGAGCTGATCCCGGTAGGGGAGAGAGCCATCGTCAAAGGTCCAACTGGTGGGATTTTCAATGTGAGCCATGGGTCAACCTTCCCTTCTTCAAGTCAGAAGATAGATGCTTTGAGAACTAATGTCAAGATTTTTTATAGAAAAATTCTATTTTTTCTAGATAAAACCAAAATTATGGGATGGGCCGGGGCTTCGACCAGTGCTGGTGGGAGGTCACTGGAGGTGAGAACCACCCCGAACCCCGTCGTGCTAATGTGTCGCCCATGGCGCTCGACCAAATCCTCGACGAGGCGCAGCGGCAACTGCTCGCCGATGAACGGCAGTTTCTCGGGGACGTACGGACCTTCCTCGCCCAGTGCGAGGCTTCCGAGGAGGATCTCGCCACCCTCGCCGGGTCGACGTCTCAGCTCGACGGACTTTTCATGCTGGTGGTTGTGGGTGAGTTCAATGCCGGGAAAAGCGCGTTCATCAACGCCCTGCTCGGCGATTCGCTGCTGGAGCAGGGCGTGACCCCCACCACCACCGCGATCCAACTGGTGCGGTACGGCGAGCACCCTGCGCGGGAGGTGCTCGACGAAAACACCGCGGTGATCCTGTACCCGGCTCCGCTGCTCGAGGAATTGACCATCGTGGACACTCCCGGCACCAACGCCCTCGACCGCCGCCACGAGGCGATCACTTCCGAGTTCGTCCCCCGATCGGACCTGGTGATTTTCGTGACGTCGGCGGATCGGCCGTTTTCGGAGAGTGAGCGGGTCTTCCTCGAGAAGATCCGGCAGTGGGGCAAGAAGGTGGTGGTGGTCCTCAACAAGGTGGACATCCTCCGGAGCCCGGAGGAAATCGAACAGATCATCGGCTACATCAGCGAGCACAGTCAGCGGCTGCTTCAGATCGAACCGCCGGTGTTCCCGATTTCTGCCCAGCGCGCCGCCGACGCCGAGTCAGGCGGGGATGATGGCGGGCTGGCTGCAGTGGAAGCCTACCTGCACCACACCCTGGACGAGTCGGGTCGGGTCGCGCTCAAGCTGGCCAATCCTCTGGGTGTGGCGGCCAATCTGCTCGATCGCTATGCCGCCGTCACCGCGGACCACCTCGGATTGCTGGACGATGACCTCAAGACCATCGACGATATTTCCCGCCAGCTGGTGGCCTATGGCGAGGATGTGGACCGCGAGTTTGGCTACCGCCTGGCCGACATTGACAACCAGTTGTTGGCCATGGAGAACCGGGGCGTTGCCTTCTTTGACGACCGCATTCGGCTGCGCCACCTGACCGATCTGATCAAATCCGACCGGTTGCGCGCGGACTTCGAGCGCGAGGTGGTGGGAGAGGTGCCGCAGGAAATCGAGCGGCGGGTGGACGAGCTGATCGATTGGTTGGTGGAAAGTGACCTCAACCAGTGGCAATCGGTGGTCCAGCACGTCAATCGGCGCCGCACGGCCCATGCCGAGAGGATCGTGGGTGAGGTGGGCGGGCGCTTCGAGGTGGACCGGTCGCGGCTGTTGGAAACCATTGGCAAGGCCGCTCGGGATGGCGTGGCGAGCTACGATCGCAGGCTGGAGGCACAGCGGATCGCCGACGGAGTCCAGAAGGCCATCGCCGGTACGGCGCTGGTCGAGGTGGGTGCGGTGGGCCTTGGGGCCACCGTTGCGCTGCTCGCCTCGAGTTCCGCGGCCGACGTCACCGGATTGGTGGCAGCCGGCACGGTGGCGGTCCTTGGACTGTTCATTCTCCCCCACCGCCGCTGGCGGGCGAAGCAGGAGCTTGCCGAGAAGATTCGCGAACTGAGGGACCGCCTCATGGGTCGACTCAAGGAACAGTTCGCGGCGGAGGCGGGCCGCAGCCACACGCGAATCCGCGATACCGTCGCACCGTACGAAAGGTTCGTGCGTGCCGAATGCCGCCTCCTCGAGGAGCGGCGGGATCGCCTGGCGGAGCTGGCCAACACCAACTCCGGGCTTCAGTCCAGGGTGGAGGGACTGGTGGACCGGCCCGCCACTTGAACCCACCCCGGAGGGAGGTGCCGTGTCCCCAGGAAATCCGCCAGACCCCAGCCCAGAAACCGCCGACATCGTCGAGGAGGCCCTGCTCGATCTGTGGTCGGTGGCCAATCGGCTGGCCCGGATACCACCGCCGGACGATCGCTACCGAGTCACCATTTTCGGATCGGCTCGGGTGCAACCCGGGGACGCTGTCTACGAGGACGTCAAGCTGTTGGCGGCGAGGTTTTCCCGCATGGGCTGCGACATCATCACCGGTGGCGGCCCCGGACTGATGCAGGCCGCCAACGAGGGAGCCCAGCTCGGCGATCCCGAGGACGAGACCCGGTCGGTGGGTATCCGGGTCGCCCTGCCCTTCGAACAGGGTGCCAACCCGTTCGTCGAACAGATCTACACCCACCGGACCTTCTTTTCCCGACTCCACCACTTCGTGCGGCTGTCCAGCGCCTACGTTGTGATGCCGGGTGGGCTCGGGACCACCCTCGAGCTGACCCTGGTGTGGCAGCTGATCCAGGTCAACCATCTCCGGGACGTGCCGCTGGTCCTGGTGGGCGACATGTGGCAGGAGTTGGTTGACTGGGCGCGCCGATCCATGACCGAGGGCCCGGTCCGCTACGCCAACCCCGACGACGTGGTGATTCCGAGCTGTGTGGCCACCGCGACCGAGGCGGCCGAGATCATCGAAGCTCATATCCAAGCCCGCCGAAGCAGAATCGAGGGCTAGGCCTTGTCCCCTGATCCTCTTCACATCACGGTACTCGGCGGTGGCCCCGCCGGCCTGGCCGTCGGCTACTATGCCCGTCGGCGTGGCCTACCTTTGACCATTTTCGAGGCCTCGAACCGAGTGGGCGGAAACTGTACCACCCGGCAGGTGGGCGAGTTCCGCTATGACTCGGGTGCCCACCGACTCCACGATCGCGACCCTGAGGTCACCCGCGAGGTCCAGGGTCTGCTCGGCCCGGAGCTTCGGGCCATCGACGTCCCCAGTCAGATCTGGGACGACGGGCGACTGATCCGGTTTCCCCTCTCCCCCCCCCAATTGCTCGCACACCTCGGTCCGGCCAGCTTTGCCAAGGCTTCGCTGGAGGTGATCCGAGCCCGCCTGGCCCCCAGGCAAGCCGTGGCGAACTTCGAGGACTTCGCGCTCAGGATGTACGGTCGGACCATTGCCTCGCGCTTCTTGCTGAATTACTCCGAGAAGCTGTGGGGGGCGCCACCGGCCGAGCTCTCTCCGACGGTGGCCGGTAACCGGCTGAGCGGACTCGATCTGAGGACCTTTATATCCGAGACGTTGCTTCGTCGAGGATCCAAGTCGCACGTGGAGGGTCGCTTTTTCTACCCGCGCGATGGCATCGGGGCGATCGCCGACGCCCTCGCTCGGGAGTGTGGGGCGGATGCCATCCGGGTGGAATGTCCCATCACCCGCCTGGTGCATGACGGTGAGGCGATCAGAAACGTGGAGGTCGGCGGGGGGCAGGGCATGGACGTGGATCGGGTAGTGAGCAGCCTGCCGCTGAGCGTGACCCTCAAGATCCTCGATCCGCCGCCTCCGGCGGAAATCCTCGCCCTCGCCGACACCATTCGCTATCGCCAGGTGCGCCTGGTGGTGCTGATGGTGGACAGGGAGTCGATCACCCGTGCGGCGACGGTTTACTTTCCCGACGCCGCATTCCCCTTCACCCGGATCTCGGAGCCGCGCAACAGGAGCCCGGAGATGGCTCCGGAGGGCAAGACATCACTGTTGGTGGAAATTCCGTGCCACGTCGGCGAGCAGGTTTGGGAGGTGGACGACTCCGAGCTCATCCACACAGTCCGGGAAACGCTCATCGAGGCCGGTTTGTTGAATCGGGAGGAGGTCATGGACGGGGTGGCCGATCGCCTGCCCAATGCCTATCCGGTGCTCGACATCCACTGCGACCGCGCGGTGACCCATATCCATGACTACCTCCACCGATTCCACAATCTCCGGCTGATCGGCCGCAGTGGGCGCTTCGTCTACGGCTGGATCCACAACATGATGCGGTTCGGGATGGAGACGGTCGAAGATCTGGTCCGGGAGGCTGGCGAACAATGACCGCCGGCCGGTGGCATCGAGACGCCGGGGGCTCCCGGCTGCTGTTGTTGGTTCCGGTGGTCACCTATGTTGTGTCCTATCTCTTCCTGGCCTGCTACCACGGGCAGATGAACCTGTGGCACACGGTGGTCCACGAAAGCGGTCGCCTCACCCTGCTGGAGAACATCTTCTACGCCTCCCACTTCCTCGGTCATGTCCCGGTGTTGGTGACCATCTCCCTCGTATTCGCGGGCAGCTGGCTGAGCATGGCCCCGGTGGCCCCAAATGGGTCCCCGCTGCCGGTCCGCCGGTTGGTGGCAGCCATCGGACTGCTGCTGGTCGTTTCGGCCACGATCTCGATTTGGCATTTCGGGAGCGAGGACACGGTGAGCTTCCTCCTCCAACAAAAACAGCGCCCGGACCTCTACACCCAGGGTGGGTCCTGGAATCTCCACCTGCCGAGCACCATGCTGCAGCTCTTGCTGATCCCGGTGGTGGTGTGGGTGGCGAGGCGAGCTTTTGGTCGGCCGGTGGAGTGGTCCCGCCGAGGCCTGGGACTGTTGGCTGCGGCTGTTGTTTGTGCCGTCGCGGTCACCTGGCTGGCCAATGACCGGCCCTTGGCGGCGGTGGCGGCCGTCTGGGCAGATCCCAGATACCTTGCCCACGCCGTGCGGGAGCTGGCCACCTTCCCCCTGACCTACTACCCGATCCCGTTGGCTCTGTTACTGGCTGGAGAGCGGCCGGGCCAGGCCGGGCTATTGAAGGTCGGTCCCCCCGACCTGGTGTTGATCCTGGCGGCGATCTTCTGTGGCCTTGGATGTGGTTGGATGGTGGCGACGTCCCTGGCCTCGGATATCGGAACTCTGGCTCAGCGGCCCGACTTCGCCAAGGGTGGGGAGCTGAGCATTCCCTACCTGCTCGCCTCCCATTATTTCGAGCACTTTCTCGATAGCCTCTTCTTCGCCTTGCTTTCCATTTTTCTCGTCAAAAGTCTAAAGTCTAAAGTCCGTGGCACAGCAGGGGGACTCGGGATTCGGGGTTCGGGATCCGGGACTCGGGATATCGTGCAACCTTGGAGAAATTCCTGAAACCTCCAGGCTGGCTTGGAGTATGGTTTCCGTCGAACCCGAACCCCGAACCCCGAACCCCGAACCCCGAACCCCGAACCCCGAACCCCGAACCCCGAACCCGAACCCCGAACCCCCCGAACCCCGAACCTCAAACCTCAAACCTCGAACCCCGAGATTGCACGGCGCTGACGGAACGCGTAAACTGGCAGGTGGTGGCGCTGATCCGCAGTGGACAGCGACCAATGATCAACCGGCGGGCGACCGCCGACAACCACAGAGCGGACTTGATCCGAAGGACAGGTACCGATGACAGCACCCTACCTCCTGGTCGGCAGTGGCCGACTGTCCAGACATCTGCAGCACTACCTGGGGCTCGAGGCGATCCGGTGGCGCCAATGGGATCGGTCCAGCTCGGTCCCTCTGTCAGAACTCCTCGTGGCAGCTCGAGCGGTGTTGTTGCTGATTTCGGATGACGCCATCGAGGGCTTTTTGAATCAGTACGCAGTTCCGGGCGGGCCGCCCTGGGTCCACTGCTCCGGCAGTCTGACCACTGACCTGGCGTCGGGTTTCCATCCCCTGATGGCCTTCGGCGACGAGCTGTACGACCAGCCGACCTACCGGCGAATGGCTTTCGTCGGCGAACGGGGCCGGACGGCTTTTTCCGAGCTCTTCCCTGAGCTGCCCAACCCGTGCTTCGAGATCGATCCTGGTTCGAAGCCCCTCTACCACGCGTTGTGCACCATGGCCGGGAACTTCTCCACCCTGTTGTGGATGAAGGCATTCGCGGATTTCGAGGAACGGTTGGGAATTCCCGCGGCAGCACTCCACCCCTATCTCGAGCAGATCACGGCCAATCTCGAAGGATCGATCTCGCCCCTCACCGGGCCGTTGGCGAGGGGCGACCGGAACACCGTTGCCACCCATCTGTCCGCCCTTCAGGGCGACCCGTACCGCGAGGTCTACCGGGCCTTTGTGGCGGCGTACGGGATCACGACACCAGGGAGCGATTCATGAAGATCCCAGCGGATATGAGCCAAGCACGGGCCGAGGGCCGACCGATCTCCATGGTGACCTGCTACGACGCGTGGTCGGCCCGCATCATCGCCGCGAGCGGGGTCGACGTGATTCTGGTGGGAGACAGCGCGGCCATGGTCATGCACGGCCACGACACCACCATCCCCGCCGATCTGGACATGATGAGCCTCCACGTGTCCGCAGCCAGGAAGGGGGCGCCGGAGACGCTGATCGTGGCGGACATGCCCTTTTTGGCCCACCGCCACGGCCTCGATCGCGGCCATGACCGCGGTGGAACGGTTGATCCGCGCCGGCGGGCAGGCGGTCAAGATCGAGGGCGCCAACGGCACGGTGGACACGGTTCGCCACATCGTCGACTCCGGGGTCGACGTCATGGGCCACCTCGGTCTGACCCCTCAATCGGTGCACCAGCTGGGCGGATTCAAGGTGCAGGGCAGGGAGGCGGCAGCGGCCAGCCGGCTGGTGGATGACGCACGCCGTCTCCAGGACGCCGGCTGTTTCGCCCTGGTGCTCGAGCTGGTCCCCTCCGAGCTGGCCCGAGAAATAACCGAAGCCCTGGCCATTCCCACCATCGGCATCGGCGCCGGCCCCCACACCTCCGGTCAGGTGCTGGTGCTTCAGGATCTGCTGGGCATGGACCCGGATTTCAAGCCCCGGTTCCTGCGCACCTACCTCGACGGCTTCAACCTGCTGCGGGAGGCCCTCGACCGCTACGCCGTCGACGTCCGGTCCGGCGCCTTCCCCTCGGATGGGGAGAGCTTCACATGAGGGTGTTGCAGAACCTGGATGGGTGGAGGGCCGCACGCCGTGGACTGGATGGGCGAACGGTGGGATTCGTGCCCACCATGGGAGCCCTCCACGAGGGCCATCTGTCGCTCATTCGACGCTCGGCAGCCGACAACGACGTCACGGTGGTGAGCGTCTTCGTCAACGCCACCCAGTTCAACGACCGGCGAGATCTCGATCACTACCCTCGCCAGCTCGATGAGGACGCCCGGATGGCCGGCGATGCGGGTGCCGACCTGCTGCTGGCGCCGCCCCACGAAGCCGTCTACCGCGACGACTACCGCTACCGGGTCAGTGAGGCCAGCCTCGCTCGCCACATGGAGGGGGCTCACCGCCCGGGGCATTTCGACGGGGTGCTGACGGTGGTGCTCAAGCTGCTCGGTCTGGTGCGACCACACCGTGCCTATTTCGGCGAGAAGGACTATCAGCAATTGCTGCTCATTCGGGGGATGGCTGAGGCCTTCTTTCTGCCGGTGGAGATCGTGGCCTGCCCCACCGTGAGGGCGGCGGACGGGCTGGCATTGAGCTCGAGGAACACCCGCCTCAGCCCGGAGGGTCGGGTCGTGGCCGCCACCTTCCCCCGCCTGCTGGCGGCGAGTCCAAGCTCGGAGGAGGCCCGTCTCGGCCTGGAGGCCGCCGGGTTCGAGGTCGACTACGTCGTGGAGTCCGACGGGCGGCGCTTCGGTGCCGTGGTGGTGGACGGGGTGCGATTGATCGACAATATCCCCTTGGCCGGAAATGGAGAATAGGAATGCAGATCACGATGCTCAAGGCAAAAATCCATCGGGCAACGGTCACCGAAGCCGACCTCAGCTACGAGGGGTCCATCTCCATCGACCGCGAGCTGTTGGCGGCAGCCGGGCTGCTCGTCCACGAACGGGTGGATATCTACAACTGCGACAACGGTGAGCGTTTCTCCACCTACATTATTCCGGGAGGGCGGGGGGAGATCTGCCTCAACGGCGCGGCGGCCCGAAAGGTGTTGCCGGGGGACAAGGTGATGATCGCGGCGTACGTCGAGTTGGATGCGGCCGAGGTTGAAGATCACCAGCCGGTGCTGGTATTCGTGGACGAGGCGAATCGGGTGTCCGAGCGTCGGGAGGGTTGAGCGGCCGTCGGCTTCGGATCCAAGGTTTCGGATGCCAGACACCAGATACCAGATGCCAGATACGAGACGGACGAAGGCGGAAAAAACGGCGCCCGGGATAACCCGGGCGCCGTGTTGTTGTTTCTGCCGGCTTCAGCCGACGGCCGGAGTTACTCCACCGAGATCGACTGCAGCTCCACCGGGACAACTGTGCCGTTGAGTTGGAGCGCGAAGGAGTTCACTTCGTCGATATTCCAGGTGACCGGCGGATACTCGAACGGAAGAGGCTGCCGAGGTATCCCATACGTCACGTCCACATCCCCCACCTCCCAGAACCAGTCATCGGTGCCCGCGCCGGTATTGGTGTTCAACTGTGAATGAAATAGTTGCCGTCCATCAGGATGCAGTCGCCCGCCAGGTCGATGGTGACCATGATACTCGTCCACGCCGAAGAGGCTCACGCCGGTGGTGACCGACGATGTGGGCGCGAGAGGATCTCGCTGCACACGCGAGGCTCCCGGCAGACCGCCGACGTCCGGTGAGATCACTACTGAGTGCTCATGCAATTATAACAGAATGAGGCGCCACGTCGTGCTATCCACTGCCTCGATCAACGATCGATGCGCAACACCGCAGCACCGGTGAGGCGTCCATCGCGGAGCCTCGTCAGCGCTTCGTTGGCCGCCTCCAAGGCAAACACCTCGACCTCGGTGCGCACCGGGACCTGGGGGGCGATGGCCAGCAGCTCCTCGCCGTCTCGTCGCTGAAGGTTGGCCACCGACACCACCGATCTCTCCTCCCAGAGGATCGAGTAGGGAAATGCCGGGATCTCGGACATGTGGATGCCGCCACAGACCACGGTGCCGCCCTTGCGGACGGCTCCGAGGGCAGTCGGAACCAGCGCTCCCACCGGGGCGAAGATGATCGCAGCGTCCAGCTCCTCGGGCGGGGGCTGGGTCGATTCCCCGGCCCACACCGCCCCAAGCGACCGCGCGAAGTCCTGAGCCGCCTGATCGCCCGGTCGGGTGAAGGCATAGACCTGCCGGCCCTGGTGGATGGCGATCTGAGCGATGATGTGAGCGGCGGCGCCGAAGCCGTAGATGCCGAGCCGTTGGGTGTCCTCGCCGCAGAGACGGTACGAGCGATAGCCGATCAGGCCGGCGCAGAGCAGCGGTGCCGCCGCCAAGTCGTCGTATCCCGAGGGCAGCGGGAAACAGTAGCGCTCGTGGGCCGCTGTCCAGTGGGCGAAGCCACCGTTCACGGTGTAGCCGGTGAAGCGGGCGTGGTCGCAGAGGTTCTCCCGGCCCATGCGGCAGAACGGGCAGCTGCCACAGGTCCAACCCAACCAGGGCACACCGACCCGGGCGCCGACGGCCAGGGAGTTCACCCCGTCGCCCAGGGCCACCACCCGACCCACGATCTGGTGGCCGGGAATGACGGGCAGCGGGACCTCCGGCAGCTCGCCGTCCACCAGGTGCAAATCGGTGCGGCACACCCCGCAGGCGGAAACCTCGAGCAGGACCTCGCCGGGCGCCGGTCGGGGAACGCGCACTTTACGGCACCCCAGGGGCTGCCCGATTTCTTCGAGAACCATGGCCGTCATCTCGCTCGGGATCGTCATCGCTGGACCTCTGGGTTCGATCGAAAATCGAAAATCAAAAATGAAAAACAAAATTTCCCGATAGTCAGTGGACGCGGGCTGGGTGAACTCGGTTTTTTCTTCCTCTTGATCCTCGATTCCGTGGATGAGGGCGAAGGAGTAGGCCGCGAAACGTTCGCTGTCATTCTCCACGATGAGTTCGAAGACGTGTTCGTCCTGTCGCTCCTGGGGAACGGCCTGGACATAGGCGATCGGCTCCGGATCCAGCAGCAGCTCTCCCAGCAGGCGCTTGCCTCGCAGCACCTGAACCACCAGGGTTTCGGGGCCTTCGGCTGCGAAATGCCAGTGGAGGTCCTCGTCATCGTAGATCATGGTGTCCGGGGTGCCGGCCCGCACGATGCAGTTCGGGTGGGCCAGCAGCCAGCCCCAAAAGACCTCGAACGATATGGTGAACGGTGCGTCCATCTCGTGCCCCCTCGGCGCCCCACACGCCCGGCTCTGACCACCAGCATAACCCCACCGGGCCAAGGCGCCGTCCTGGGCAGCACACTGACGAGGGAGCACAGACGGTCGTGCTCCTTGATCCCGTGATCGAGCAGATGACGGAAGTTTGTGGTTGTCTTGAAAAATATATTCGTCGGTCTATGATGAACAACATGAACACTGAGAACAGAACCAGAACAGCTGGCGTGCTTCCAATTCAATTGCTGCGGGCCGCCGAGGAGGTGGCTGCCCTGCTTCAGGGTGACCGGTTGCGGCTGCTGGAGGAGTTGCAGCGACCGGACTCGGCCGCGGGCCTGGCGCGCCGGTTGGGCACTCCTCGCCAACAGCTCAACTATCACCTGCGGGAGCTCGAGCGCGTGGGCCTGGTGGAGCTGGTGGAGGAGCGTCGGCGAGGCAACTGCACGGAGCGGATTTTGCGGGCCACCGCGAGGGGCTATGTGATCTCTCCGGAGGTGCTGGGAAGACTTGGACACCACCCAGAGGGGCTTCGGGACCACTTCTCCTCGAGCTACCTGGTGGCCGTTGCGGCGAGGGCGCTGCGGGATCTCGGGGAGTTGATGGAGCAGGCCAAGATGGGCGATGAACGTCTGGCCACCATGACCCTGGAATCGGAGGTGCGATTCGCCTCGGCCGTCGACAGCGAAGCCTTCGCCAAAGAGCTGTCCGATGCGGTGGCCCGGCTGGTTGTCAAATACCACGGCGGCAAGGCCGAGGGCGGCCGCTGTTTCAGGCTGCTGCTGGCAGCCTATCCCTCTCTCGTGACACCGGAGGAGGATGGGCCGGCGAATGACGGTGACTCATGACCGCGAGCAGACTGTCTCAGCCGTCGTGCCCGACAAGGCGGGCTATGTCGACGACGTCTGCCGGTACGGCGGCCCGGAAATCGGCCCGGTTCATCCACGCCTCGGGTCCGCCGTCGACTCCGTAGAGCGCGGCGACGCACATCACCTGCACTGGCATTCCGCGCTCACGGAGCACGCGATTCGTGTTCTCCACGGTCTTCAGGTCGGTCTCGTGGTCGCCCACGTAGATCACCGTACCCGGCGCGAAGGAGGTGAGCGCGTCCATGGCGAGGAGCAGCCCGTCCGGCGCCGGCTTCTGCTGGAATTCAGCCACCTCCTCGTAGCCCACGATGCACCGGAAGTTCTCCCTGATCCCGTGGAGCGACAGGGTGGCGGCGATGTTTGCGCTGCAGTTCTGGGACACCACCCCCTGGGGATGACCGTCAAATGCACCGAGAGTTTCGGGAATGCCGCTCAGCGGCGGAGTGGGCGTCGGATCCTCCAGTTGGTAGGGCGTCCACCGTGCTCCGGCGTTGGTGGTCGCCTGGTCGTCAAGACCGAAGTGGGTCCGGTAGAACTCCCGCCAGTTGACCGACACGCGCTGCGCCTGGTCGTAGACCTCCTGGGAGCACATCACCTCGAAATCCGACCACGGCCGACCGGTGATTTCCTCGATGATTCGCCGGTTGACGCTCATATTCCGGGCCCGAGTGTCCACCAGGGTGCCGTCGAAGTCCCACAGGATCGCGGTCAGCGGCGGCCGGTGGATCATGCCGTCGGGTACTCCAACAGGCCGGTGTGGGCGATCAGCTTCCACTCCTGCCCGACCTTCGTGTAGATCTTGCAGGCGCGGCCGCTCCAGTGGAAATCTCGGCCGTTCAAGTCGCGCCACAGGGTGTCCACATCCACCACCGCGAAAGCGCCGTCGCCTTCCTCCGATATCTCCACTCGAACGGTTGTCCGGCGGTTGTGGACCAACTGGTGGCTGTGGAAGAGTTGCTGCCATCCGTCCCGCCAGCGGTCGTGGTCGTAGCGCCCCAGCTCCAGCACCCACCCTGCCGGATCGTGGTGGTGAGCGGTGGGTGGCCAGGGCCACACCATGTCCGGGTGGAAGATGGTCATCAGCAGATCCACGTCGCGGGTGTCCCAGGCGCGGGTTTCGCGGTCCACGATCTCGTGGATTTCGGCCTCGAGCTTTTCACGGTCGTTTTTCGTCATGTGGACGCCGAGCTTAGCATGACGAACCGAGGGGCAGAGGGGATTGAAAATTGAAAATTGAAGATTGAAGATTCCCACCCTCCCGCCCAGGACAGCGCCCCAGAGAATTCCCTAAAACTCGAAAAGCGGGGTTGGGAGGGCGGGTGGTCAGCTTTTCGAGCGATTGCGTCAACGACCGTTTTCGCTGATTCGATGGAGGAGATCGACGTAGGCGACATCGACCAGGTCGTCGCTTGAAACGGCAAGGTCCGCCATAAGGTTCTGGGCGATGGCCTCACCTTCGGCGGTCGATTGATCGTCCCGGAGGACCACCTCGAGCTCGAGGAAATGGCCGAGCCCCTCCACCTCGTCGAGGTGGATGCGGGTCTGGCCCAGGAGGTGGAGCACCCGGCGTTTGCGGATGACCCCGGCGGTGCCGAGGGCCTCGCTCAAAACGGCCCGCAGCGCGGCAGGGTCGGTGATGGGTGCCTTGGAGAAGCTGGACTCGCTCGGGCTCGCGTGGTCGCTGCGCACATAAAAGATCAACTCGCCGGCCCCGTCGTCGAAGACTCGCAGCTTCAGGCGGCCCCGCACGCACTCGAAGAAAATGTCCTCCTGGAACAGCACCGCCCGGTGTTCACCGGACAGCGCCTCCACCCTCCGCCGGAGGGAGTCGGGGTCTTGGACCCTGGCCTTGATTTCCACGTTCCGTGGCACACCGGAGATTCTACCCGGGTCCGGTGCCAATTGGACCCCGGAATTGCGGTGAAAGTCCCGTGCTAGACTGACTTGATAGCTTTTTCAGGGGTGTCGAGTGGTTCCGAAATTGGAGTGTCCGAGCTGTAAAGAGCCGATTCCGGCGGACGCCGAAGCGTGTCCGGCCTGTGGCACGGATCTCGACCTGGCGGACCACACCGTTCGACTGACCGTGGAGGATTCCCAGACCATCATCCCGGCCGTTGATCCGTCCCTGGAAGATTGGCCCACTGACGCCCTTCCGGCGGTTGACGAGGTGGACGGCGAGGCCCCCACCCACGGCACGCCGTCCCAAGCGGTCCCCGCACCACCGGGTGGCCAGCCCGGCGTCCTCGATCGCGGCGCCGTGCTCGGCGGCCGCTACCGGATCGAGTCGCGGCTTGGGATCGGCGGCATGGGTGCGGTGTACAAGGCCCGTGATTTGGAGCTCGAGCGCGATGTGGCCCTGAAGGTGATTCGGCCCGAGTTCGAGGCCGACGAGGAGGTGCTGGCGCGCTTCAAGCAGGAGATCATCCTGGCCCGGGAGATCACCCACCGCAACGTGGTGCGGATCTACGACCTGGGCCTGGCCGAGGGCATCAAGTTCATCTCCATGGAGTTCATCGACGGCAAGGACCTGACCGCCCTGATCCGGGAGAGCGGACCGCTGTCGGTGGAGGACGCCTCGCTCATCGTGGAACAGATCTGCCTCGCCCTGGACGCCGCGCACGCCGAGGGGGTGGTTCACCGGGACCTCAAGCCGCAGAACGTGATGCTGGCCGCCGACGGCCGGGTGGTGGTGATGGACTTCGGCATTGCCCGCTCTCTCCAGTCCGCGAGCATGACCCAGACCGGCGCCATGATGGGCACCCCGGACTACATGTCCCCCGAGCAGGTCAAGGGCGAGGCGGCCGACTCTCGCACCGACATCTTCGCGCTGGGCATCATTCTCTTCGAGATGCTCACCGGCGCCCTGCCCTACTCCGGCGACACCCCCATGGCCACCATGTTCAAGCGCACCCAGGAGAAGGCCATGCCGGTGCGCGACCTCATGCCCGAGCTGCCGCCCTACGTGGGCGACATCATCCGCCGCTGCCTGGAAATCCAGCCCCACAAGCGCTACCAGTCGGCCCGCGAGGTGCTTCAGGATCTGGGTGCCTGGCGGGGCGGCGGCACCCAGATGACCATGGGACCCACCATGATGGCCATGCGGCCCACCACCACCGCCGGTGGCAAGCGGCTCAAGTACGGCCTGATCGGTGGCGCCGTGCTGGCCGTGGTGGCGCTGATCGCCATCGCCATTGTCTTCTGGCCGCGCGGCGAGCGGGCTGGAGGGGCGCAAGTGGCCGCGGTCCCCGCACCCTCGGCCGACGCCGTGTCGCTGGCCATCCTGCCCTTCAAAAACGCCACCGGCGACCCCGATCTCGACTGGCTGGGCGACGGCCTGGCCGAGATGTTGCGCACCGACGTGGGCCAGTCGGCGAGCCTGCGAACCGTCTCCTCGGACCGTGTCCACCAGATTCTGCGCGACCTCCGCCTCGCCCCGGGCCAGGCCACCGAGGAGGTGACCCTGCGCCGCATCGCCGAGTTCGGCAACGCCGACACCCTGGTGTGGGGCCAGTTCGCCCGGCTGGGCGATCAGATTCGGGTTGACGCCACCCTGCGCGACTTCGAACGCCACAACACGGTCACCCTCAAGGCCGAGGCGGCCAGCGAGAACGAGCTGCTGGAGGCGGTCAACGGCCTCGCCGAGGAGGTCCGGGCATCGCTCGCTCTGTCGCGGGCGGGCCGGCGGGAGCTCGAGCGCCAGGCTTTCATGCCGTCCTCGGAGTCGATCTCGGCGCTGCGGTATTACAACGAGGGCCTGGCCCTCCAACGGCAGGGCAACAACCTGGATGCCCTGAAATCATTTGAATCGACGGTGGAGGCGGATGCCGAATTCGCCCTCGGCCACGCACGGCTGGCCCAGACCTATGACGCTCTGGGGCGCGGTCAGAAGGCCGAAGAGGCGTCGCGGCGGGCGGTGGAGCTGTCCGACGGTCTGCCCGATGCCGAGCGCTTCATGATCCTGGCCCAGAACGCCACCATCGAGGGCAACTACGAAGCCGGAGTCGACGCCTATCAGAACCTGCTCCGCCTGCACCCCAACGATCCGGAGATTCACCTCCAGTTGGCCACGCTGTATGAGGGGGACGGCTCCTTCGATCTGGCGTTGGAGCATTTGGGCACAACCCTCGAGGCGGACCCGCGCAACGTCACCGCCCAACTCGCCCGGGGCCGGGTGCTGATCAGAAGCGGCAGCGCCCAGGACTCCCTGGCGCCCCTCAACCAGGCCCTCAGCCTGGCCATCCAGACCGACAACGCCGAGGCCAAGGCCAATACCCTGCAGGCGTTGGGCATCGCCTATCGGATTCTCGGACAGACCGACGATGCCCTGGCGAACTTCCAGGAGTCGCTGGCCATCAAACAGGAGATCGGCGACAGTCGCGGCATGGCGGCGAGCCTCTCGGAGATCGCCGACCGTCAGGACATGGCCGGCGACCCCGAGGCGGCGAGACCAGTTACGAGCGGGCTGTGGAGCTGAATCGGGAGATCGGCAACGACTATGGCGTCGGCGCAGATGCTGCTCAACCTGGGCAGCTTCGAGCTCGACCACGCCAACTACGATCAGGCCCTGGAGCGCACCCGCGAGGCCCTCCGGATCCAGATCGAGATTGGGGACGAGCCGAATCGCGCCCTGTCGCTGAACAACATCGGCCTGATCTACGATCTTCAGGGCGAGTACTCGGAGTCGTTGACCTACTACCAGCAGGCCCTGGAGATTCGCGAGCGGCTCGGCAACCCCTACGAAATCGCCGACACCCTGCACAACCTGGCCGAGACCTACAGCTTCCTCGGCAACTACACCAAGGCCCAGGACCACTACCTGCGGGCCCTGGAGCAGCGCCGCCAGGCCACCGACGAGATCGGCGCTGCCTACGAGAGCTTCAGCCTGGGCCGGGTCTACGGGTATCAGGGCCGTTTCGCGGCGGGTCTGGCGGCCATCGACGAGGCGCTGGAGATCTTCCGGCGGCTCGAGGAGACCGGGAGCTGGTCCGTGGAGGCCCTCGGCGGCCGTGGCAACGCGCTGTCCCTGCTCGGTCGGTTCGACGAGGCGGAAACGGTGCTGGCCCAGGCCCTGGAGGCGGCCCGCGGCCTGGAGGACCGGCTGCTGGAGTCGCAAATCCTTCGCTTTCAGGCTGACCGGCTGCTCTACGCCGGGGATTTCACAGCGGCTGACGAGCGCTACGGTTCAGCGGTGGAGGTGGGTGAGGCCTCGGGCGACCCCCACCTGGTGCTCACCGCCAGGGCGGGGCAGGCGCGGGCTCGATTGATGGCGGGCCATGCCCCCACCGCGAACATCCTCGAGGGCCTGGTGAGGGAGGCCCAGAGCCGCGGCGCCAGGTACCTGACCACCCGGTGCACCATCTGCCTTTCCACTGCGCGACTGCAGTCGGGCGACCCCGCCCGGGCCGAGGAGGGCCTGCGCCGCGCCCTGCGCGAGGCCGAGGAGATGGGTGCCGCACCGCTGGTGGCCCAGAGCCACCACCTGCTCGCTGCCGCCCTTCAGGCCCAGGGCAACGCCGAGGACGCCCAGCGCCACCGGGCCAAGGCCACCGAGATCCTCGAGACGATTCGGGCGGAGGCGGGGGATGGACCGCTCACTCGATCGGACCTTGCGCCAATCGCCGCTGCGGGCGACTCGTAGCGTCCCCGCCTGCCACAATCCTTTGATTGAAGATTGAAGATTGAAGATTGAAGATCCTGAAGCATTGGCTTGCGCCCACCCTACCACCCGCCCATTGCGAATTGCGAATTACGAATTGGGGTCTGCCGTGGATCGTCTTCGATCGAAAATCAAAAAACAAAAATCAAAAACCCGCCCGGGAGTTGGACGCCGATGAACGCAGAAGATCGCAGACAGGCGCGGCCCTACCGACCCGTTGGCACTCACCCTCAGCGTGTCATTCCGAACGAGGCCCCATGGGCCGAGGAGGAATCTGGGTCACCTCGACGTTGGATTCACGTCGGTGACTGCTCGAGAGAGTCGTTTTGTGAGCTCCTCGCCAGACCAGATCCCTCGACTCGGCCCTTCGGGCCTCGCTCGGGATGTTGTTACGCGAGCCCTTCGGGCCCGGTGACTCCCCGCCACCAGCAGACAGCCGTAGGCCATCCCCCTCCGTCGAGACGACCCCTCGGCCGCGGCTGTGGGCTGCTCGTCGGGATGAGTTCGCGGCTGGGCTGCCGAGGCCAGCCCGCCGTCACAACAAAGCGGGCCCGAAGGCCCGCTCGTGAGGTCAATGAATAGATGACGACTACCAGTTCCAGTTCCAGATCCGGAAGTGATCCACCTGGGGTGGGATCGAGCCGTCGAGGGCCGTCACCGAGACCTGGTACACGCCGTCTTCCCAGCCGCGGGTCTTGATACGCAGCAGGTAGGGCTTCCAGGCCCGGCAGGGCTGGCGGAAGATGGCGCGGTCGCTGCAGTCGATGCGGTTGCCGTCGCAATCCCAGGTGATGCACTCGATGTCCATCTCCTCGAAGACGGGCCCGCCTTCGCCATCGCGCACCCGGGCCACCGACAGCAGGAGGTCCTTGTCAGTCTCCCAGTCACCCCACCAGCAGCTCTCTCCCTCCTTGGCGATCCGGAACGCGACTCTGACCGGGAACCCGGCGAGGATGGTGGGCATACAGTCGCTGGTCCGGATCCTGGATGTTCCACAGGGGCGCCCAGAAGCCGCAGAAATTGGCGGGGTCTATGAAAACGTCGGGATCGTAACCCCCGGCCCCGCGTCCACCAGGAAGTACTGGGAGAAGGTGTCGGTCCGGCTTTTGATCCGACCGTCGCCGGGCAAGTTGCCGTCGTAGGGGAAGAACGAGTCGAGGTCGACCACCTCGCAGACGTCGCTGGTGTTGGCGTTGCAGACACCGCCGTCGATGTCGCAGCGGATCAGTCGTGGGTTGGTGAGCAGCTCGGTGTAGGCCGAAATCGCGTGGCTGATGGACTCGCCCTCGTCCGGCTGACAGGAACCGGTCGCCGATCTTTCCGTCAGATCGTAGGTCATCCCAAACGCCTTCTCGCCGAGGTAGAAAACCGGTTCGGCGTTGAACCCGAATGGGTCAGCGATCCCGTCGCCGTCGAAGTCCACGTTGTTGGCGATGATGTTCTGCAGGCACGATGCCGGGGTCTCGATGGCTTCGATTTGCGGCTCGCACGAATCCGGCACGCCCAGCTCGTAGACGTGGTCGTTGAAGCTGAAGACCCAGTCGTTACCCTCAGCCTCGGGGTCGGTTTCGGTGCCAGTGGGAGAAACCGCGATTCCCTGGAGCGTGTACGGGAACCAATTCTGCGTCGAGCCTGCGGTTGGAAAGACGGGCGTCGCCAGGCAGCCGTAACCTTGAGGAGAGTCATTGGTGGTGATGGCCATCAGCCTGGGGCTGCAGCCACCGAAGTTCGCGCCCACGTAGACCGTGTCGTCGGCCGCGGCCTCGAGGAAGAAAGCCTCCATGGCACCCTCGCACACGTCAACCACACCAGAGCACACAGAGAGCCACTGCTTCGGAGAGTCGGGGGTCTCCCGGAAAGGCACGTACCGCTCGTAGCCGGTGACGAAGTATGTCGATCCTCCCGGGGAGGTGTATTCGACGTCAGTCGTGACGAAGATATCTCCCGTGGAGAGACGCGCAATGCCGAGCGGGTTGTTCAGTAGCACGGGCCCGTCGTCGCCTGGAATGGGCGCCGGCAGCTGGTTCGGAAACAGACCGCTGGGCCCATCGATCTCGAACCGCTGGATCCGGCCCTGCGCGTTGGTGTCGACGGCCAGGGCATCGCCGTTGGCTGCCTGGGTGATGCCGGCACCCGAAAAGTCGAAGTCGACGAGAGGCGAGAGATTGTCCAGGGTTTCGGGGCCGATCTGGCACGCGGGTCCGCGAAGGTGCCGGCAGCGCCAGGGATCTCGAAGCCGATGCCCTCGCAGATCCAGGCGCCCTTGTTGTTCTGGCTCGTGAAGATCAGAGCACCCTGGTTGGTGAACCAGCCGCACTGAGGATTCAGGATGTTCCCCGATCCACCATCGACGACACCTGCCTGGTACACGATCTCGACCTCTTCACTGTTGATCCCGATCGTGCCGTCGACCTGTGCCGGGTCGAACCGGATGATCAGGCCACTGGTGGGATCGCAGGCGTAGACGTAGGTCGAGCAGGCGCTGGAGCCGTCGCTGCAACCGGGGCCCACCACGATGTCCTCGAAGGCGACTTCGTAATCGTCAACGCTGCTGTCATTCCTGAATAGGAGCCTCGATTCGTTCCAATCCAAGTCCATGACTCCGATTTCGGAAACAACGTCGGACTCGCCGATGTACTCGATGTTCGACGCGTACACATCCGGCAGGTCGCTTTGTGCAGACGCCACCCCTCCTGTCAAAAGAACCGCCAAAAACACGATCAATAACTGCGGGCACTTCATACCGATCACCTCCCAGATGATATGCCGCGGGCCGTCGTTGGACGCGAGGAGCCTCGCGGCGGGTTGCACACAACCAGTGAATAAAGGGACGTCTTGGAGACCACGGGGGCGAAGTGCTCCCGGGAAGGAAATGAGGAATGTGGAAAACCGAAGCGACGCGTTCCGTATGTGTACATCTGTCCTGTTATCCTCTCTGGGATCCGAACAACTGTACCATGGGAATGTGATCTGCGTCACATTTTGAAATCGAATTGTTGCAACGAAATCTGATAGTTCTCCGTGAATATTGGCGTGACCCCCCCCCCCCCCCCCCCTCCCGTCCACCCAATCAAAAATCGAAAATCAAAAACCCACCCGGGAATGGGACGCAGAAGAACGCAGAAGAACGCAGACAGACGCGGCCCACCGACCCGTTGGCACTCACCCTCAGCGTGTCATTCCGAACGAGGCCCCATGGGCCGAGGAGGAATCTGGGTCACCTCGACGTTGGATTCACGTGGTGACTGCTCGAGAGAGTCGTTTTGTGAGCTCTCTCGCCAGACCAGATCCCTCGACTCGGCCCTTCGGGCCTCGCTCGGGATGTCGTTCCGGCTGGGCTGTCGGGGCCAGCCCGCCGTCACGACAAAGCGGGCCCGAAGGCCCGCCAGTTGATCGATTGATTCAACGACGCCGCTACTCGGCGATCTTGAAGTAGCGCACCTCGGCGCCGAAGTTGTCGGTCAGCGGTACCAGCACGATCTGGTAGACCCCCGGCTCGTACGGCGGATACGGGAACTTGCCGTTGAAGTGGTAGGTCTTGGTGGGATTCTCGGCTTCGTTGAAGATCGCCGGATCCAGGATGGCGGAGTTGCCCGCCGTATAGACCGGCGTGGGAACGAACACCGACTCGAGAGGGGTGCCCTCCCGCAGGCGCGCGATGGACATCAGCACCGTGGCGTTGGTTACGTACGGGCCGGAATCGCAGTTGTGGATCGGATCGCCGTCGGTGTCATGCCCCGTGATTTCGGCGATCTTGAATTTGAACGGTGCGGTTTCGGTGTTGCTGAACACCGGCAAGGCCGCGACAAAGTCTTCGTCGTCCAGAATGTTCGGGTCGTTGTAGCCGGTGTAGCCGTCCGGCACCGGTGGGTTGAGGAACGGCGTCTCGAAGCCGCAGAAGACCCCGGGGTCGTGCCGGTGGCCAGCGCCACCTCCACCAGGAAGTACTCGGAAAAGGAGTCCGCCTTGCTCTTGATCCGGCCGTCGCCCTCGAAGATGCCGTTGAAGGGGAAGTAGGAGGTGAGCTGTGCCACGGTGCACGCTGGTGGGTCCACAAGCGGATTGCACAGGTCCTCGACCGCGAAGTCCTCGCAGCGAACCATCCTGGGGTTGGAGAGGAATTCGGTGTAAGCCGAGATGGCGTGCCGGTAAAAGCCGTCTTCCGCGGGCGGGCAGTCGGCCTCGCCGGTGACAACGTAGATCTGGCCGTAACCGCCGTCGCCGTTGTAGATCACCGGTGTCGCGACCACGGGGTCGTCGGGATCGTTGAGGTCGGGCACGGCGGCAATCAGGCGGTCCAGACACTCCGGAGTCACCTCGACGGCCTCGATCGTGGCTTCGCAGGTGGTGTCCGGGGTGCCAGCGGTGAGTTCGTAGGCGTGGTCCTGGAAGCTGAAGAGCTGTTCGCCGTAAAAACCGGATTTCGTGACTGTGTCGTTGGTGAACGGCACGCCGACACCCACCGCGGTGGGTTCGTAGCCGCTCTTCCTGTCGAAGACGAATACTTTGGTGGCCTCGCAGGCAGAGGCGCTGCCGTCGCAGTCGCATTCATCGGTGGCCATCTGCCACAGGATGCCGGCCTTGTTGCTGATGGTGGCCACGTAGAGGGTGTCGTCGGCTGTAAAGTCCAGGAAGAAGGGATCGTCGCGCCGGCCGAAGCCCTCGTCGCAGACCCCGATCTCGCTGCCGTCCGCGTCATACTGGATGAGCCCATCGGCGGTGGCGACAAAGATCGCGCCTTCGGCCGATCGTGCCACGCCGATCGGATCGTCCAGGCCACCAATCAGCACGGACCCGGAGGGTTCGAAGATCCCGGTGTAGGGGTTGATGCCGAGCTTCCAGAGATTCCCGGCGCCTTGGTCAACGGCCAGCAGGTCGCCAATGGCGGCCTGGGTGAGACCCTGGCCAGCAAAGACGAGACTGTCAACTTGGACTGGGGTGCAGGACGCCGACCCTACCAAATCGGGACAGCTGAAGACGCCACCTCCGGCCGTATCGGAAACGAAGAAGTCGCCGTTGTTCTTGAACCAGCCGCACTGGAAGGAGTGGCCGTTGCCGCCGCCTTCATAGACAACCTCGAAGGCGCCCACATCATCGGAAATGTTGATCCGGGTGATCCTCTGATTGCTGGGGTCGCAGGCGTACAGCAGACCGTCAGGGCCCACCACAAGATCTTCGTAATTGGAGTCCGCCTCTGTGTAGACGGTGAAGGGGGTCTGGGAAAGACCACCCGCCGGATCAACCGCGAAGATCGCATCCTCGTCCGGGTTCGAAACGTAAACATATGGGGCCTGGGCAAGCGCGGCACCACCGATCAGCAGAACGGCAGCCAGGAGACCCAAACACTTGCTCACTCGCATAACCAACCTCCTTTATGGCGATGCCGGGGACGCACGGGCACTGCCGGTGCCCTCCACGGCTCGCGGTTCATAAAATGCTCGAGCATCGATTCTTGTACCCCGGAGGGTATATGAAAAAAGTCTAACACGAATGGCACTGTGTCAGTCAAGGTGTTTCGCAGTATACACGCTGCGACTTAATCTCGAAAGTCACCTTTCAGTGACCCTACACCGCTCAATTTGCTGACTCCAACCATCATAGGAGCTTGCACCCCCTCCCGTGGGTGTTAGCTTCCTAAGAGCCTTACGAATTACGAATTACGAATTGTCGGCGTCCGAGATCGTCGAGGTGCGTTTGCAGGCACGATCTCGGAAGGCCTGAATTCGTAATTCGTAATTCGCAATGGGAGGTCGGGCGGGTGGGCCATAATGGTCGCCGAGATGTGCGACACCATCGTCATCGTGCGCCCCGACCGCGTGCTCTTCGCCAAGAACTCGGACCGTGACCCCAACGAGGGCCAGGGATTGGACTGGAGGCAAGGCCTCGAACACCGGCCCGGCGAGAAGCTGCGCTGCACCTGGATCGAGATTCCCCAGGTCGAGCGCACCCACGCGGTGCTGCTGAGCCGGCCGTTCTGGATGTGGGGCGCCGAGATGGGCGCCAACGAGCACGGCGTGGTGATCGGCAACGAGGCGGTCTTCACCGACCAGCCCAACCTGGACGACGGACTCACCGGTATGGATCTGGTGCGCCTGGGCCTGGAGCGCGGCGCCAACGCCCAAGAGGCCCTCGAGGCCATGGTCCGGCTGCTCGAGGAGCACGGCCAGGGCGGTGGCTGCGGTCATGAACAGCGAAATTTCAGCTACCATTCCAGCTTCCTCATCGCCGACCCCGGCAGCGCCTGGGTGCTGGAAACCGCCGGTCAACACTGGGCCGAGAATCGGGTGGATGGCGTCCGGACCATCTCCAATGGCCTCACGATTCCGGGATTTGCCGACCGCCACACGGATCGGATCAAGACCTGGGCGAGCCGCTGTCGCACCCGCCAGGCGATGACCTCCAAGGCTGCCCGGGCCGCCCACACAGCGGGGGACCTGATGGCGATCCTGCGGGATCACGGCGACGGCCGAATCTCGCCCCGCTACGACTGGATCACCGGTGGAATCTCGGCTCCCTGCGTTCACCCTGGCGGGCTGGTGGTGAACTCACAAACCACCGCCTCGTGGGTCTCCGAGCTCGGCCCCGAGGGGGCGCGTCACTGGGCCACCGCCACCGCCGCTCCCTGCACCTCCCTGTTCAAACCGGCACAGGTCACCGAGCCATTGTTGCTGGGCCCCACCGCCACCGACATGGCCGACGCCGACAGTCTGTGGTGGCGCCACGAGCGGCTCCACCGGGCCGTCATGAGAAATCCGGACCGGCTGCTCCCCCTCTTCACCGACGAGCGGGACGAGGTGGAACGGAGCTGGATGGCCGATCCGCCCGCCTCCGGAGAGGCGTTTGCCGAGGGCGACCGACTGCTCGACGAGTGGACCGCCGCGGTAACTGCCGAACAGGTGCGCGACGTTCGACCTCTGCGTCTCCGTCGCTTCTGGCAGGTTCGGAACCGCCGGGCCAACTTCGAATAATCAAAAATCCAAAATTACAAATCAAAAATCAGCTTCGAGACCCATCTGGAGCTTGCGGGAATGGCGCAGGGCGTGTCGGTCCGGTTTTCGATTTTCGATTTTTGATTGGGGGTGGGCGATTTCGACCTTTAAACCTTCAACCTTTAAACCTTTAAACCTTTAAACCTTAACTTTTAAACCTCTAACTGGGTGGGCGGGAGGGGTGTTACCAGCCGCCCGAAGCGCCGCCGCCGCCGAAGCTGCCGCCGCCGCCCGAGAACCCACCGCCCGAGAACCCACCGCCGGATCCGCCGCCCGTAAAGATGGGTCCCCAACCGCCGCGGCCGCCCGGCCCCTTCGATCCCTTGGGCAGTAAGATCCTCAAGATCGGGAACAGGATCAGCCAGAGAACGGTGGTTACCACGCCGGCGGTGAGGCCTGCGAACGCGGCCGGAAATACGAAGAGAAAGGGCGTCAGGAAGAGGTAGAGGAACCACGCGGCCCAGCCCGGCGTCTGCAGCGCCTGGAAGAAGAGGAGCAGGAAGAAAAACAGCATCATGACGACCGTAAATCCCGTCTGGGCTCGGTCGCCGCCATCGGGAAGGGGCAGGTCCTCACCGCGGATGGCGGCAGCGATGGCCTCCACCGCGGCCTCCACGCCGCCGTCGAAGTCGCCGGCGCGGAAGCGAGGGGTGATCAAGTCGGTGATGATGCGGTGGGCGAGGGCGTCGGGCAGCGTCCCCTCGAGGCCGTAGCCCACCTCGATGCGGACCTGGCGCTCGTCGCGGGCGATCAACAGCAGCACACCGTCGTCCACTCCCTCGCGGCCGAGCTGCCAGGTCTCGGCCACTCGGATCGCGAAATCCTCCACGGGGTCGCCGTCCAGGGTGGCCACGGTGAGCACCACGACCTGGGCGCCGGTTTCCTGCTCCAGCGCTTCGAGCTGTGGCTCGAGACTGGCCTCGAAGCTGTCCGACAGCATGGCCGCCAGGTCGTTGACCCGCCCTCCCAGGTACGGAACCTCGAGGGCTGAGGCGGCAAGCGCCACCAGCAGGACAATCCCCGCCACCACCGGCAATACCCGGGATCGCGGTACCGTCAACGTCGCCTCAGCCGCGGCCGGTCGTCCAGCTCGTCGGTATCGTCAGGCCGGGGCTCCACCCGGTGCTCGGCGAGGATTTCACCGCAACGAATCACGGCCTCCTCCAGGGCCTGGGGGGCGCGACCCGCTCGGATTCCCGCCACCAGGTCGGTCACCACCCGATCCCAAAGGCCCGCGGCCACCGCTCGGTTGATGCCCTCATCGGCCAGGATCACCGCCCGGTGCTCGGCCAGGGCGAGGAAGATCAGGATGCCGGTGCGGTCCCTGGTTCGGAAAACCTCCTCTTCGAGGAACGCCGCCTCGGCTCGTAACCGGGCGAGCCGGTCCAGGGTGTCGGTGGGAACGAGCCGTCGGGCGATGGCCCCCAGCCCGCCGATGGCATAGCCCGTGCTGGCGCCCGCCAGGGTGGGAAGGGTGATCCACAGCACCCCTGCGCCACCCCAAAAGCCGCTCAGGGTGTGGACGGCTCCGGCGATCAGGGCCGCTACCAGCGCACCCAGGGCCGCCGCCCGCCAGCGGGCCTCATCGTGGGTGTCGATCCGCTCCACGATGTAGGGGACGATCTCCCCGGAGGTCCGCTGCTCGGACGCGGCGGTGGCCAGACGGATCGACTCCAGGTCGGCCGCTGTGAACAGTTGCCGTACGCCCATCGGAACTCAACGCCCTGCGATGAGGATCAGAACTCCACCACCGGCGGCTCGTCCGAGCCCGGCGTGGATTCGAAGTAGGCCTTCTCCCCAAAACCCAAGAGCCCGGCCAGGAGCACCGCCGGAAAACGCTTCCGGGAGGTGTTGTAGTCGCGGGCCGTGTCATTGTACCGGCGGCGTTCCACGGCAATCCGGTTTTCGGTGCCCTCGAGCTGAACCTGCAGGTCGCGGTAGGCTTCGGTGGCCTTGAGCTCGGGGTAGCGTTCCACCACCACCAGCAATCGCGAGAGGGCCGACGACAGGGCGTCCTGGTTGGCCTGAAACTGCTCCAGCTGAGATGCGGTGGGCGCCTGCTCGAAGTTCATCTGGCCCACCTTGGCCCGGGCTTCGACGACGTTCTGCAGGGTCTCCTGTTCGAAATCGGCGGCGCCCTTGACCGTGGCCACCAGATTCGGGATCAGGTCGGCCCGGCGCTGGTAGACATTTTCCACCTGAGCCCAAGCTGCGTCCACTGCCTCCGAAAGACCCACCAGGCTGTTGTAGATCCCCATGGTCATCATGCCGGCGAACAGGCCGATCACCAGCACGAGCACGAGGCATCCGATCAGTATTTTGCTCATCAGGCGTCTTCCTCATTCTCGCGGGCCACGAAGCCCTTGGCGTCCTTGATCGCCTCGCCGGTGACCTTCTTGGCCTTGTCGAATGAGCTCGCGGCGAGATCTCCCACTCCCTTGGCGGCGTCCTTGGTCTTGTCCCAGGCGTCTTCGGCCAGGTCGTCCACCTTGTCCACCCCGGCCTCAACCGCGTCGCCAACAACCTCGGCGGTGTCCTTGGTCTTGTCCCACGCGTCCTCGGCCACGTCCTCCACCTTGTCTCCGACCTTCTTCGCGGCGTCCTTGGTCTTGTCCCAGAAACCTTTTTCGTCGCTCATTCAATGATCCTCCCGTCTGGCTTTGTAGTTCTGCGCATTGTATTCGTCTGCCGGTCGGCGTGCAAACACAAGGCATCGCAAATCGAATTTCGAATTGGGTGGGTGGGGGCTGGTGCCTGTTCGATTCAGCATCGACCCATCGAACGCAACACGGTCAATCCCCGAACGTATGATTCCCCGAAGGGAATGTGCAAATGGGACGATGGACTCGATGCTTGAAGCTCGTTGCCGTGATGTCGTTGCCGTTGGTTGTCGGGTGGGGATGTGCCAGCGGTCAAGGGGACGCGGGGAGCGACGCCGAGATCGTCACCGAAACCGGCGAGTACGCTGCCACCGATCTCGAGGGCTACTGGCGGTGCTCGCGGGACAGTTCGGTCACCCATATCACCAACGTGGGACTGCCGGGGGGTGGCGCGGGAAGTTACACCCCGCCCGGCGGCACCATGGTTCCCGAGGGGAAGTTCCGCAGCATCCGGTTCCTCGGCGACAATCAGTGGGAGGCGATGGAGATGGAGCGACCCCACGCCCGTGTCCCCGGCGAACCCGAAGACCCCTTCGCCTGGCGTCGGGTCATGATCGAGATGCTCGACCGCAACACCTTCCGCATCGGCAAAACGCTGTTTCGGCGCGTCTGATCGAGCCGGGGACTTTTGACTTTAGACTTTTGACTTTAGACTCGGGAAAGTGGCCAGCTTTTCGAAGAAAGAAAACTACGGACTCTCGATGAGTACTCCGTTGATCTTCTGCGACAGCTGCTCGATGGTGAACGGCTTCTGGATGAAATCGTCGCAGCCGCGCTCCAGGATCCCCTGGGCCGCCCCGTTGAGACTGTAGCCCGAAGCCAGGAGGACCTTGACCTTGGGGTCGATCTGCCGAATTTCATCGAAGACCTCGCCGCCGCTGATGTCCGGCAGGATCATGTCGAGGATCACCAGGTCGATCTCCTGGAGGTGGTCCTTGAACAGCTCCACCGCATGGGTCCCGGTGGCTGCCCGCAGCGGGGTGTACTCGAGGTAGGCCAGAATCGAGGCGCAGGCCTCCAGCACCGCCTCGTCGTCGTCCACCACCAGCACCGTACCGCGGCCCAACATGATCTCGCCCTCGGTATCGTCCGTGGAGAAGACGTCCTCCTTGGTGGCAGGCAGTGACAGGGTGAAGGTGGCTCCCCCCTCAGGACGGGATGTCACGTCCACGTAACCCCCGTGGGCCTTGACCGTTCCGTATACCGACGCCAGCCCGAGGCCGGTGCCGCCGCTCAGGCCCTTGGTGGTGAAGAACGGTTCGAAGATCCGGCGCTGGGTGGCTTCGTCCATGCCGGAGCCGGTGTCGCGCACCTGAACCTGGACGTAATCGCCCGGCTTGGGCTCGTACTGGCGCCCCTGCAGGTCGTTGTGAGACACGAGCCGGGACCGGAGGTAGAGATCTCCCCCCGAAGGCATGGCGTCGGAGGCGTTGATGAACAGGTTGAGCATCACCTGCTCCAGCTGGCCGCGGTCGGCCCTGACCCGGAGCAAACGGGGCGAGAGTTCGTGGTGGACCCTGATCTCCCTTCGCGTGGTTGCGAAGGTCTCGGCGGTTTGGCGGACCAGGTCATTGACGTCGATCGCCCGAACCTCGTAGCGGCCGGCTCTGGCAAAGCCCAGCAGCTCGGCGGTCAGCTTGGAACCGCCGCTGACCAGGGTTTCGATGGTTTGCAGTCGCTGGTGGTGGGGGTGGCGCGGGCTCGTGTCCTTGCGGATCAGCGAGACGTTGCCCTGAATCCCCATCAGGAGGTTGTTGAAGTTGTGGGCGATTCCGCCTGCCAGGGTACCCACGGCTTCCATGCGTTGGGCCTGGCGGAGCTGGACCTCGAGCCGGGTGCGATCTCGCTCCGCCATGGCTCGCTCGCTGACGTCCCGGACGATGCCGCGGAAACCGACGGCCCGGCGTTGTGAGTCCTCGATCAGAGAAATCGAGGCCTCCACCGAGACCTTTCGGCCGTCGGATCGGATCAGCTCCCAGTCCAACGCCTTGGCCGGTTGGCGAGTCTGGTAGACCCGCTTGAAGGCGGCCATGATCCTCCCCTCGTGTTCCGCCGCCATGAAGCCGCCGGGATCGAGGTCGGGCAGCACGTCGCGGCGGTGGCCGATGATGTCGAGCATGGCGTCGTTACAGAACGAGAGACGCCCATTGAGATCGATTTCGTAGTAGCCGTCGGCAATGTTCTCGAGAATGGTGCCGTAGCGATCGGTGCTCTCTCGCAGTGCTTCCTCGGCCCGCTTGCGTTCGGTCAAAAGGTGGTCGACGTCCGCCTTGAGCAGGGTGATGGCGTCAAAGACCGGCGTCAGCGGATGGTTGGTGGGGACCTCGTCATTCCACCATTCCATCCCATCCCGTTCCCAATTGATGTTGCCGAGGAAACGAAGCACATCGTCGATGTGCTGCTCGGTGGCCGCGGTCTCACCGTGACGGGCGGAGTCGGAAGGGCTCTGGCTTTGTCGGAGCTTTTTCTCGGCGGGGCTGCGGGGCACCAGACGAAGGGCGGCCTCGAGGTCCCGTGCCTGGGTCAGGGGAAACGGCAGGAAAGGCCGTGAGATGGCGATGGCGCCCCTGAGCATGGGATTGGCGCCGTAGAGCGCAAACAGCGACAGCTCATTCTCCTCCTGCCACTCGGCCAGGGTGTCGACGAAACGCCTGCGGCCAGCTACTGAGACGCCGTCGAGTTTTTTGATGTCAACGATCAATGCCGGCCTGTTTCCCAAACGGCGGATGTGTTTCATCACCCCGTCGCTGAAGCTGATGACCTCCTCGATGTGTTCGGATCGGAGCCACCCGATCGCGGCGCCGTGCATCACGTTGCCTTCGATGATCTCCCAGTTCAGCCGGAAGCTGGACTGTTCGTAGAGCCACTCGCGGGGCGCGGCACCGCCGATGTCGTGAAGCGAAACCTCGTGGGGGCCCTCGCCGACCTCAATCTTCGCTCTGGATGGGCGGCCGAGAAAGCCCTGGGCGTGGGCCACCGCCTCTTCGAAGTTGTCGACGATGGCGACGTTGGACTTCACGAAGTGCAGCCGGCGGGCCAGCTTGATGCTCAATCTGAGGGTCGGCGAAACACCGTAGAAGACCATTCCCCTCAGATTCTTCCGGGAGGCGAGATATTTGATGATGGCTCGCCGGGCCTCGATCGAGGTGTTTCGAAGGAGGCTGTAGTCCGCGATGTGGACGTAGGGCCTGTGTTCGCCGATGGTCTCGCTGACGACCCTCGAAATCATCTCGAGCGAGGGATCGACGGCCGGCCGCGAGGCGGATCCGACGGGTTGGATATAGACGATGCTGTCGCCCACCACTCGGACCGTCAGCCGGTAGCTGTTGCCGAAGGGCACCTCGGTCCACTCGGGCTTCTGAAGCACGGGCACGCCGGTGACTGGGCAGCTAGCCCGCATATCTCACCGGCTTCCTGCTGCGGCCGTCGAGACGCCGCCCCCAGCGGAGTTTTCTCGCCTCGGGGTGCTCGACGTACCGTCGAGTACGCCTCCGCGCCCCTCGGGTCGAAACCACCGCTGGCCACGACGTGTCGCCACCCTCGCGACGAAACCCGGTGAGATATGCGAGCTGGCTTGCATCATTCTCCTCATCACCCATCTGGACGTCGGTCCCCCGCCGAGCGGAGGGCGGTTCTCCCTTTAGTGTGGCGATCGGGCCGCGGCGATACACCATCGCTGCGTTTCAAGTACAGGATGGTGAATGGGTTGAGGAGTGAATTTGGAATTCGGAATTCGGAAAACCGACCCCGGTCCTCAACTGCGCGGCTGCCCCATAGCCGATCCCCTGGGCGGGTGGTCTTGGACTTTTGACTTTAGACTTTGGACTATTGACTCGGGACGGAAGGTGGTCGGTCAGAACAGCTTGAGCTGGCGATCGGCCGGCTTCTCCCTGGGCAGCGAGGGCGAGCTCCGCACGACGGAAGCGGGCAGGTTGCCGAGGAAGGGAGAACACTTGCCGGGCAAGCGCTGTCCCCACATGGTCCGACGTTCGGCGTGGCTCAGCACCAGCAGCCGCCGCGCGCGCGTCATGGCCACGTAGAGCAGCCGCCGTTCCTCGTCCTCATCAGTGGGGAAGTCGTCCCTCTGGAGAGGCATCAGGCCCTGCTCCAGGCCGGTGACGAATACCACCTCGAACTCGCGCCCCTTGGCGGCGTGCATGGTCATCACCGCGACCTTCTGCGATCTGGGATCGTGGGGCTCGTCCTCGCCAACGCTGCGGCACGGGACGGTGCTGCGTTGGAGAGCTTTGAGGATGAGGTTTCGCTGGCTGCGAGTCCGACTGAGCACCGCGATCTCGCCGAACCCCACCTCTGGATGCTCGGCCTCGGATCCGCGGCCCGAGTCCACCGCGAAATGGCTGGTGCCGCCGACGATTCGCTCGAGGCGAACCAGCACCTGTTCGGCCTCGCTCTCGGGGGAGGGGCAGGTGACGAGCTCCACCGGAGGGCCTGTCCGGCGAGGCCTCAACGGCTCCTCGTCGCGCAGCACAGATGCCGCCGCGAGCAGAATTTCATCGGTCAACCGGTAGCTGTTTTCGAGCCGCACCACATTGGTTTCCTCGTAGCTGTCGGCGAACCGGGTGAAGTGGCCCGGCTGGGCACCACGGAAGCCATAGATGGCCTGGTTGGGGTCGCCTATGACCGCCAGGTTGGTGCCCTCGGGAGACAGCAGCTGGATCAGCGCCGCCTGGACGTCGTTCACGTCCTGATACTCATCGACGCAGATCGCAGACCACCGGGAGGCAAGCCGGTCCGAGGCTGCCGGATCGGAGGCAAGGTGCTGGTAGGGGCGGAGTACGAGATCGTCCACATCCAGCGCCCCGGCTTCCTCGAGAAGCTCCTGGTAATGGGCGATGACCGGCAGCAGTTCCTGGTCCCCGGCCAACACCTCCCAGGGATCGCAGGACTGCTTGGATAGGCTGATTCGGTCCCGGATGGCGCGGGCGACCCGCTCGGGCAGCCCGCCAGCCGCGCGCTGGATCATGGCCAGCCGCTCGTCCTCACCGATGATCGCGGGCTCACGTCCGGACAGTCCGGCCAGCAAGCGGCGCCCCAGCCCGTGGAAGGTGGTCACCGTGGGCGCCTCGGGGGTTGCCCCCGGAACCTCTCTGAGGATCCGTTCACCGAGCTCCTCGACGGCCTGGTTGGTAAAGGTCACGGCCAGCACCTGCTCGGGCCGGACGGCACCGGTGCGCACCTGATGGGCGATGCGAGACACCAGGGTCAGGGTCTTGCCGGTTCCGGGACCGGCGACGATCAACAGCGGCTCGCTGGAAGCCTCCACGACGGCTTGCTGATGGCGATCGAGAACCAGCTTTCGGGGGCCGGAGCTGGCGAGGTCGGCCGTCAAGACCACTGGAGGATCGGCCGCGGTGGACGGTGGTTCGATGTGGGCGGGTGCCGCTGCGGCCGACCGGGGCGCGGGCCGTGGTGGCCCCTGGGACCCCTGGAGGAAGCTCAGTTGGCCAAAAAGCTCCTCCCGCTCGGCCGGCGAGAAGATGGTCACCTTGCCGAACTCACCGTCATATCCGGGAGCGATGGCCAGCTCCCCGGTGCGGACCCGGCGGACCGCTTCGGCCATCACGGCCCCGGAGACACTCTGGATGTCCTCGATGGGAACCTCTCGCAGAATGCCGAGCTCTGGGCCGAGAGTCTCGAGCAGCCGAGCCACCTGGCGGCGGACCCCCTTGGTGGCGGGGCCGATGTCGAGCACCTGAGCCACCGTCTCGGCCAAGGGCACCAGACGCTGGAAGGGTCGCGCTCCCTCCGGACGGCTGCCGGGGGGGCGGTCCGCCAGCTCGAGCACCCGGCTGACCACGCCAACGGTGAGCGGTCGCCCGCACTCGGGGCAGCGGCCGCCGAGGGCCCTTGTCTCCTCGGGATCGAGCCTGACCCCGCACTTGCGGTGGCCGTCCAGGTGGTACTTGCCCTCCTCCGGGTAGAACTCCACGGTACCGAGGAAGCCAGTGCGGGCGAACAGGGCGCGTCGCATGGGCGCGAAGCCGGGCTCGATGTCGAGCACGTTGGCCTCCCGGCCCAGGGAGGGTGGCGAGTGGGCATCGGAGTTGGACACCAGGGTCAAGCGATCCAGATCACTCACGCGCCAATTCATGGGTGGGTCCGAAGACAGGCCGGTCTCTGCGGCGAAGACGTGGCCGGCGAGATCGCCAAAGCAGTGCTCCAGGGAGTCGAAGCCCGACTTGGAGCCGAGCATGGAGAACCACGGCGTCCAGATGTGAGCCGGGACGAGGAAGGCGAGAGCGTCGGTTTCGAGGGTGATTTCGAGCAGGTCGTGGGCCGACAGGCCGAGAATGGGCCGTCCGTCGGACTCCAGCGTGCCGATCGCCGCCAGGCGGTCTGAAAACCGATTCGCCGCATCCAGCGATGGCAGGTAGACCAGGTTGTGGTTCTTTCGAACCTGTCCGTCCGCCTTGTAGATGTTGCTGATCTCGGTTTGGAGCACGAATCGGACCTCGCCCGAGCACGCCTCGGGCAGGCCCTCCTCGGCAGTTCGGGCCAGCTCGGGTGTCAGACGGAAGAGACCTTCCTCCGCCGGTTCGAGTTGTTC
This sequence comes from uncultured Holophagae bacterium, assembly GCA_963801995.1. Taxonomy (GTDB): domain Bacteria; phylum Acidobacteriota; class Thermoanaerobaculia; order Thermoanaerobaculales; family Sulfomarinibacteraceae; genus FEB-10. Next base: position 485,216 of record CAWDGW010000005.1, read on the forward strand.
GGAAATCTCGGCTCTCCAGCCTGGGTGGGTGAAGTCCCCGGTGCCCACGAGTCCGATCCCTTTCTGGAGGGCCGCTCGGTGGAGAGCGGGCAGGCTCAGCTCGTGGCTGGTGGCGCGCGAGAACCGAGAATGGACGTGGAGGTCTGCCAGCAGCCGCATGGGAGGATCTTATACCTTCCGGACAGGCAGGAGCCCCCAGGGCCCCCAATTCGGAATTCGGAATTCGGAATTCGGAAAACCGACCCCGATCCGTACTCCCCAACAGTGAACGTGCCCTACCGCCCCATAGCCCGAGAAGAGGGTGCTACGATGACCCGAACGTCATTGTGGAGGCTAACCATGAGAACGCCACGTGCGATGTTGGCCCTGGGAGTTGTGCTGATAGCCGTTGCGGGCTGCAAGCCCGCGCCCCAACCGGATCAAGAGGTCGTGACCGAAGCTCCGCCGCCGGTCGCCAACCTCGAGGGCACCAGTTGGATTGCCGAGTCGATCGGCGGTGAGCCCGTCGCGGAGGGCTTCGAGTCTACCCTGTCCTTCGAAGTCGAAGACAGGGTTACGGGCAATGCCGGCTGCAACGGCTTCTTCGCTTCGTGGGGAACCGACGGTGACGGGATCGCCTTCGGCCACATTGGGGCCACCATGATGATGTGCCCTGACGAGCAGATGGCGCAGGAACGGAGTTTCATGGAGGCCCTCAACGGGGCCGAGCGATTCGAGATCATCAACGGCAAGCTCCTCATCTACGCCCCCGCCGCCGATCAGCCGACGGTGCTGGCGCCTCGGCCGGCCGGCACTGGTGACCCGCAGGACGGTTGAGGGGAAGATGACCGTGTACACCATTCATGCCAGTGGCCAGGGCGCGACCAACAGATCCGGGAGGGTGGTTGCCAGGGCGGTGCTCGCGCTGTGCTTCGCCGCCGTGGCCGCTGGGTGCGCCACAACCACTGCCCTCGAGGAGATGGAGATCACCCTGGCGGACCTCCAGTTCACCGAGGCCACCCTTTTTGAAACCACCATGGTAGCCAGGATGCGGGTGGCCAACCCCAATCCCGATCCGCTCGCCTTCGAGGGCGCCTCGTTCAAGCTCTACCTCGACGACCGCAAGGTGGGCACCGGGATGGCGCCGGAGCCGTTCACGGTGGATGCGCTGGCGACGACCGTGGTGGACGTCACCTTCCACCTCAACAACGCCACGGCAATCTTCAGGATCGTGGATGTGCTGAAGGACAAGCGGGAGGTCGCCTACGGGGTGCGCGGTTCGCTGTTCACCGACTCCGCCCTCGGCAGGCGAAAGCTCAAGGTGGAGAAGATGGGGACTTTCGATCTCGAGAATCTCGAGGTTCCCCAATCCATCGAGCCGCCGTCCGATACTCTCCAACCGGGCGAGATTTGAGGCCCTCGCGCCGGACCCCTTGGCACCTCGGACCGCAGGCACTCAGAGGGTTCAAATCACTCGACACTCGCGGCTCAAATCTCACCGCGTGATCGAATCAAGGAACCGCCGCCCATACCGGGTCGCAGCATTGAGTCGTACCGTGCTAGAATGCTGATTCCAGTTCGCAATTGAAGTGGATGATAACGCCCGCCTGAGCGGGCCCAACCGGGATCCCTGCCGGATCCGCCGAACACCGTGGGAGGTGTCAAATGTCAGTCGCCAAAGTCACCGAAATTTCCTCATCCTCGGCCACGAGCTTCGAGGACGCCATCGCCGACGGGATCGACCGCGCCAACAAGACCCTGGACAAGGTGAAGGGCGCCTGGATCAACGAGATGAAGGTCGACGTCAAGGACGGCAAAGTGACCGCCTACCGCGTCAACATGAAGGTCACCTTCGTCCTCAAAGACTGAGTCAACCGGAAGGAAAGCCAGCACATGTCTCTATTGGAAATGTTGCTCACTCAAGTGCAGCCGTCCCAGCTCGAGCAGATCGGCGAGGCGGCAGGAGTCAATCAGGATCAGGTGGCCAGTGTTCTCAAGGGGGCTCTTCCCGGCATGCTGGAGGGGCTGTCGAGGAACGCCAGCTCCGGCCAGGGGGCCGAGGCCCTGTGGGGTGCTCTCGACCGCGACCACGATGGCAGCGTGCTCGAAAACGTTGCCGGCTTCCTCGGTGGCTCGGGAGGAATGGCCGACGGCGCCAAGATCCTGGGCCACGTCTTCGGTTCCCGCCAGGCCGGGGTGGAGAACTCCATCTCGAGGGCCAGCGGCGTCGATATGGCATCGGTGGCCAAAATCATGGCCATGGCCGCGCCACTCATCATGGGGGCCCTGGGCAAGGCCAAAAACCAGATGAACCTGGATCCTTCCGGCCTCTCACAGATGCTCGGGCAGGAGCGCCAGGCGGCTCAGCAGGCGGCGCCGGACATGATGGACTTCTTCGGCAAGATGCTCGACTCGGACGGCGACGGCAGCTCCATGGACGATATCGCCAAGATCGGCTCGAGCCTGCTCGGGGGTCTCTTCAAGGGTCGTTGATAGGGAGAGGATTCAGCCGTAAGCCGCAAGCCGCACGGCCCAAGGCCCAGAGCCCACAGGCTCAGTTGACGCCGGTGTGCCAACAAAGCGTGACGGCCACGACCGGGTTCCACTGATAGACGATCGAAAATGACCGGGGGTGCAGCGCGCCCCCGGTCGTCGTATTTCTGGTTGGAATCATCCGGTGGATTGGTTGACTGGGGTGCGTTCGGAACCTACCTTCGGTGTATAGCCCACATGGGAACACAACTCATGGCTCGGTCCAGCGGGCGTCCCTGCGACGCCGGCCGGGACAGAACGGAGGAACCGATGCGCATCGTCTACCGAGTGATCCCGTCTTCTTTGTTGGCCCTTGTTGTTGCCATGGCAGCATTCCCTGGCATCCTGGCCGCCGATGACTGCACCTGGGGCGGCGGCATTGGCAGCTGGCACAGCACCAACTGGTCCTGCGGTCATGAGCCCGGTGCCTCGGACACGGCCACCGTCGGGTCAGGCGTGGTGACCGTGACCAGCAACGTGACGATTCTGGGCCTGACCCACACCAACGGCACCGTCGACGGCGCCGGAGACCTCACGGTCACCGATGCGATGACCTGGAGCGCCGGGACCCAGGCGGGCGACGGGACCACCACCGTGCAGCCTGGCGCCACACTGACCCTGAACGGATCGACTAAAACACTCAATCGGGACATGGTGAACAACGGGACCGCCACCTGGAGTGCCGGAACCGTCAGTCAGCCCTTTGGGGTGACCTTCACCAACGGGGCGAGTGGCAGCCTGACCGCCACAGGTTCGAATGGTTGGGGGACCAACGGTGCTGGGGCTGCGTTCGACAACCTTGGGGCGTTCAACAAATCTGCTGGCAACGTGACCACCATGAACGCAGTCTTTGACAACGGCGGCACGACGAACGTGACGGCAGGGACTTTCAGGATGCGCGGAGGTGGATCGTCCACCGGGGCCTTCACAGGCACCGGTGGCGTCGTGCGGTTCGGCCTCGGGTCGTACACCCTGGAGGCCCTCTCGTCGGTGACTGCGGACCAGGTGCTATTCGACGAAAACAGCACCAAGGACGTCCTTGGCACCTACAGTGCGAACACCACCACCATCTCCGCCGGCACGGTGAACTTCAACGGGCCGAACCTGACCCTGCCGAACCTCAGCCTGACCTACGGCACCCTGACGGGCAGCGCCGACATCACTGTCAGTCAGTCCATGACCTGGACCGGTGGGACGCACGACGGCAACGGGACGACCACCGTCGGGCCGGCCGCCACTCTCGATCTCAGCGGATCTGCCAGGACCTTGAATCGGGACATGGTGAACAACGGGACCGCCACCTGGAGTGCCGGAAACGTGACCCAGCCCTTCGGGGTGACCTTCACCAATGGGGCGAGTGGGAGTCTGACCGCCACCGGTGCGAATACCTGGGGGACCAGCGGTTCCGGCGCGGTCTTTCACAACCAGGGGACCTTCAACAAGGCTGCCGGCAACATCACCACCGTGTACGCGGCGTTCAACAACGAAGGCACGGCGAGCGTGACGGCCGGGACTCTTCGGATGCGGGGCGGCGGGTCCAGCACCGGGGTATTTTCCGGCACCGGTGGGACCGTGCGTTTCGGCCTCGGGACCCACACCCTGGAGGCGTCTTCGTCGGTCACCGCGGACGATGTGCTCTTCGACGAGACCGGCACCAAGAACGTCCTTGGGACCTACGGTGCGAACACAACAACCATCTCCAGCGGCCCGGTGAACTTCAACGGGCCCAACCCGACCTTGCCAAACCTCAGTCTGATCAGCGGCACCCTGGGGGGCAGCGCCGACGTCACCGTCAGTCAATCCATGGTCTGGACTGGTGGGACGCAGGAGGGTGACGGTTCAACCACAATTGGACCGGCTGCCACCCTCGATCTGAGCGGATCGACCAAGACCCTGAATCGAGACATGATCAACAACGGGACCGCCACCTGGAGCGCCGGAACCGTGCCCCAGCCCTTTGGGGTGACCTTCACCAACGGGGCGAGCGCGAGCCTGAACATACTCGGTTCAAATGTGTGGGGGACGTCCGGAGCAGGTGGAATTTTCCACAACCTGGGGACGGTGACCAAGCCCACGGGGAACGCCACAAACATATATACGATCTACAACAACGACGGCACGACGGACGTGACATCCGGTGAGTTCAGGATGCGTGGGGGCGGTTCCAGTGCCGGGGCATTCACGGGATCGGGTGGGCAGGTTCGCTTCAGTGGCGGAGATCACACCCTGGAGGTGGCGTCGTCGGTGACCGCCGCCGACGTGCGGTTTGACGAGCCCAGTACCAAGAACGTTTTCGGCAGTTACAGCGTCGCCCAGACCACCATCGGGTACGGGATCGTGAACCTCGACCCGTCGGGAGGGATGATCGGGTCGATCACCCTCACCGGAGGAACCCTCAACCCCTCACCGAGACTCGAGATCTACGGTGACTTTTCGAAGTCCAGCGGCACCTATACTCACGCCGGCAACACCCTGGCCTTTGTCAGCGGTGGGATCCAGAACCTCACCCTGACGAACACCATCACCTTTGACAACCTCGAAGTCAGCCCGGGTACCGTGTTGGTGGAGACCGAGTTCCCCGACCGGGCAACGGTGGACGGACTCCTGATCAACGACGGCGTCATTCGTAAGTCCAAGCCGATCTCGGGCGGGGTGGTGACCTTTGGCCTGACCGCGGTGGAGATGGACGTGACCCAAACCGGCAGCCTGACCAGCGTTCAGGTGGACCGCATCGATTGTGCCCACCCCGATGCCTTCGGCGAGGCCTGGACGGGGCGGTACTGGGGCCTGACCCCGACGGGCGGTGGCTATGAGCTCGACCTGACCCTGTCCCACAGCGTGGCGCCGGACACCTCGGCGGAGGTCTGTCGGTTCCTGGCGCCGGCTTCGCCGTGGGACTGTGCCCGATCCAGTTCGACCGCCACGACGGTCACCCGTCAGAGCGTGACCGAACTCTCCGATTGGGCGGCTGGCGATTCGAGGCAGGCCGGCGGGTTCTTCGCCGACGGCTTCGAGTACCGCTGCTCGCCGTGGAGCGTTTGGGTGCCGCCGATGGACGGCTTGCGGCAGAGTTCGGACGAGAGTTCTGCGGCCTGCGGCGGTTGGTTCCAGATTTCCACTGCTGACCGGTTGTGTGGACGCCATCCGGTGGCCGCCGTGGCGACCGGCCGGATCACAGGATCGGTCCTTGATCGGGCGACTGGCGAGCCGGTGGCTGGGGTGGACCTGGTCTTCGTATTGGACGGGATTCTGGCGGGCCGGACAGAAACCGACGCTCTGGGACGGTACGCGTCACCGGCACTGGCCGAGGGAAGCTACTCGGTGATGACCCACGGCACCGGCGACTACCTGCACGAGCAGTGGAGTGGCGTGCAGTGCTGGGCGACGTCGGATGCCGATCAGGGACAACTGGTGACGGTGACCGGTTCCGCGGAAACCTCGGGAGTGGACTTCCTCCTCGAGAGCGGCGAGCGACTTACTGGGGCCGTGATCGATCCAGTCACCGGGCAGGGCATGAGAGGTGCGAAGGTACTGATCCTCTCCCCGACCGGGGATCCGATCACCGAGGTCATGACCGATGCGGAGGGTCGTTACCGCACGCTGGCGTTGCCCAACGGCAGCTACCTGGTCGAGGTGGGAGGAGAGAACGGGTCGGTTGCGGCCGAAGCGCCTCTCACGGCGGAGCTCAGTCGGTGAGTTCCTGCCACGGGTAGATGCGTTGCCAGTCGTCCTTCATGGAGACCACCACCCAGCCGCGCTCGTCGGCCTCGTCGAGGCCGCGGGCGAGGCGGCCGATGGCGGAGTCGCGGTCGTAGGCCCACTCGCGCTCGGCGTCGTCGTGATGGACGTAGAGCCCCAGTCGCGGACCGTCCCCGGCGGTGGTCCACTCGAGCATCTGGAAGTCGCCGTCGGAGTTGCCAAAGGCAGCGATCGGACGACGGCCGATGTGCGAGTTGATCCCCAGCGGTTTGCCCTCCTTGTCGTCGATGAAGTTCATTTCGGGCAGCCGTCGGATGACCGGTACGCCTTCGCGCACCTCGTAGCGGGTCTTGATGCTCGAGCCCACGACCTGCTCGGGCGGAATGCCATAGACATCTTCGACCCACGGCCGCATGAACTCGATGCCGCCGCCGGAGACGATGAAGGTCTTGAACCCGTTGCCGCGAAGGTAGGCGAGCAGCTCGAGCATCGGCTGATAGACCATGTCGGTGAACGGCCGGCCGGTGGTCGGATGGGTCGCCGAGGCCATCCAATCAACGACGATCGTCTCGAACTCCTGGGTCGTCATTCCGGCGTGGGTGGCCATGACGAGCTCGAGCAGCCCGTGCTCGCCGCCCTGTGCCAGAGTCGCCATATCGTTCTCGATCACCGCTTTGAAGGGCTGCTGCGTCGTCCACTCGGGATGCTCCGGCGCCAGGGCCTTGACCTGGTCGATGGCGAAGGTCAATTGGAAGTACATGGGCTGCTCGGACCACAGCGTGCCGTCGTTGTCGAAGACGGCGATCCGTTCGGCCTCGGGTACGAACGCCGGGCTCGCCGGATCGGTGACGCGTTCGACGAAATCGACGATCGCCGCCTTGGCCGCGCCATCATTCCACGACGGGAGCGGGTCTGATACCGCCTCCACGGCGGACGGCGCATCAGGGCACGGCGCGCAGCCGATGAGAAGAATGCCGAGCGCCGCGAGCAGCAGCACCGGCACGCCTATCGATGTGGGTCCGCGTTGCATCGTCGCCTCCAAGCTGCTCGGGAATGGTCTCGCGAGGTCGGTGTGAAAAGTGGGACCGAGAGCCCGTCGGACTCTCGGTCCCGTCAGAATTCAGCTCACCGTGTCAGTTCGCGGTCGGGTTGAGCCTCTCCATCACCTGGTCGAGGCTGAAGCTGGCCGCCTTCTGGCGCGGCGGGAACTGCCGGAACGTCGCCAGGAAGTTGCCAACGTACGACTGAGCCGGCACCAGCAGGTAGGCCCGATCGAGGAGCCAGTCGTAGTAGGTGTTCGACGTAATCTCGGCGCGCTCGTAGGGGTCGCGCCGGAGGTTGAAGATGAGCGGGACGCGCAGCGGCACGAAAGGCTCCATCCAGACCCGGAAGCCGCCCGCGGTCTTCTGCTCCATGAAGATGAGCTTCCAGTCGTCGTAGCGCAGCGCCGTCAGATCGCCATCGTCGGAGAAGTAGAAGATCTCGTGACGCGGGCTTTCTGCCGTCTCACCGGTGAGCAGCGGCAGGATGTTGTAGCCGTCGAGGTGCACCTTGTAGGTCCGGCCGATGGCCTGGACGCCGCCGGCCATCAGCTGCTGCTTGATGTTCGGGTTGCCGGCCGCCGCCACGAAGGTCGGCAGCCAGTCCATGTGGTGGACGATCTCGTTGGTCACCGAGCCGGGCATGATCTTGCCGGGCCAACGCACCATGGCGGGCACCCGCCAGCCGCCCTCCCAGTTGGTGTTCTTCTCGCCCCGGAACGGCGTCGATGCCGCGTCCGGCCAGGTGTTGTAGTGGGGGCCGTTGTCGGTGGAGTAGTACACGATGGTGTTCTCGGCAATCCCGAGCCTGTCGAGCGCCTCGAGAAACTCACCGATGTGCATGTCGTGCTCGACCATGCCGCAGGTGTACTCGTCGGCGTTCGGGTACTGCTCCTTGCACCAAGCCATGCGCTCGTCGCTGACGTGGGTGCGGAAGTGCATCCGGGTGCCGCTCCACCACACGAACCACGGCTTGCCCGCGGCCTCCTGGCGCTCGATGAAATCGATGGCCGCGTTCACGGTCTCGTCGTCAATCGTCTCCATGCGCGTCTTGGTCAGCGGTCCGGTGTCCTCGACGCGGCCGTCGGCATAGCTGTGGATGACCCCACGCGGACCGAATTTCTGCTGGAAGGTCGACCCGTCGGCGAGCACCATGTCGCCCGGGTAGTCCTCGTTCTCCGGTTCTTCCTCGGCGTTGAGGTGGTAGAGGTTGCCGAGGAACTCGTCAAATCCGTGATTGGTAGGCAGGAACTCGTCCTTGTCGCCCAGGTGGTTCTTGCCGAACTGGCCGGTGGCGTAGCCACGGGCCTTGAGCATGGCGGCGATGGTGGGGTCCTCCTCACGAAGGCCGAGGTCAGCACCCGGCAGACCGACCTTGGACAGGCCGGTGCGAAACACGCTCTGCCCGGTGATGAAGGACGATCGGCCGGCGGTGCAGCTCTGCTCGCCGTAGTAGTCGGTGAAGATCATGCCCTCGGTGGCGATCCGGTCGATGTTCGGGGTGTGGTAGCCCATCATGCCCATGGTGTAGGCGCTGATGTTGGACTGGCCAACGTCGTCGCCCCAGATCACGAGGATGTTGGGCGCGTCCTGGGCGGCGATCGGACCGGCCCATGCGAGCACGCCCAGGGCGAGAGCCGAGGCGATCGCTGTTATTTTTCGATGTGACGTCATGTTCGAGTCCTCCGGTTGATAGCGTTTTTCAGGGTCGTAGAACGAAACCGATTCTATCGCCCGAGGATTCCACCGTTTCGGTGAATCGTCTGCAAAATGGAATGCCGCCGTCGCGGCCCGCCGTCGATCAAGGCCGGCGAAGGAAAAGGAAGAACCATGAAACGAGCTGGGCTCAGTGTGATCGTGGTCCTGATGACTGTGATCGGTTCGGCGGTGCGGCCGGCATCGGCCTGCACCAACTTTCTGATCACCAAGGGAGCTTCCGCCGACGGCTCGGTGATGATCACCTACGCCGCCGACGCCCACGACTTCTATGGCGAGCTCTCCTACATCCCGCCGGGAGTTCACCCTCCCGGCGCCATGCGCGACGTCTTCGAGTGGGACACCGGGGAGTTTTTGGGCCGGATCGCCGAGGTGCCGGTGACCTACTCGGTGGTGGGCAACATGAATGAGCACCAGGTGGCGATCGGCGAGACCACCTTCGGCGACCGCAAGGAGCTCGTGGGTTCGGGTCTGGTGGACTACGGCAGCCTGATGTTCATCGCTCTGCAGCGGGCGACCACCGCCCGCGAGGCGATCCAGGTGATCGGCGACATCGTCGAGCAGTATGGTTATGCCTCCGACGGCGAAAGCCTGTCCATCTCCGACCCGAACGAGGCCTGGATCTTCGAGATCATGGGCAAGGGAGCGGACGATCCCGGCGCGGTGTGGGTGGCGCGGCGGGTGCCCGACGGCTACATCTCGGCCCACGCCAACCAGGCCAGGATCCGGACCTTCCCGCAGGACGATCCCGAAAACTGCCTGTTCGCCGACGACGTGATCTCCTTTGCCCGCGAGCGGGGCTACTACAGCGGGCCGGACGCGGACTTCAGCTTCGTCGCCCAATCGCGATCGTCGCTTCCCGATCCGGTGGGCGGAGTCTTCTGGTTCGGCGTCGACGACACCGCGAGCACGGTCTACTTCCCGGTCTACTACGCCAACCGCGAGGTGCCGCCGAGCTTTGCCGCCGGCAACGGCTCGCTCACCGACTTCACCTGGGACTCGGCCTTCTGGGTCTTCAACTGGGTCGCCAACTTTTCCTACCTGCGCTACAACCTGATGATCGAGGATGTCCACAAGGTGCAGCGCGAGCTCGAGGGCCAGTTCCTCGCCGAACAGCCCGAGGTGGAGAAGGCCGCTCTGGCCCTCCACGAACGCTCGCCTCGATTGGCCGTCGACTACCTCACCGACCACTCGGTCCGGATGGGTGAGATGGTGACCGCGCGGTGGCGGAAACTGGGCGAGTTCCTGTTGGTGAAGTACCTCGACGGCAACGTCAAGACCCCCGGTCGCGAGGTCGAGCACCCCGGCTACGACGACAGCTGGTACCGCCACGTTGCCGAGCAGGAGGGTGACCGCCTCAAGGTGAGACCTCTCCCTGGCGAAGTGAACGAAGGACATTGATCCGGTTGGGCGGGAACGGAACGGCACCTCAAAGCGTTATAACCGGCATGCGGCGAACGTCCATTCTCCTGCTCGCCCTGCTGACGACTGCGTTGGCCGCGGCCAAGGCACCGCCCTGCGCGCCTTGCGCCGGGATCACGGTGGACGATCCGGCGGCCATGCTCCGTTTCTTCGGGGACGCCCCCTACCTGAGGGAAAACGCACGGCTGTACCTCCGCTGGCGGGTCGAGCTCGACGGCACGGCCGGGGCCGCGCTGGCGAGGGCGGTGGCGAGCACCGGCGCGACCCCCTGGCAGTTGTTGGTTTTTCGGGTGCCGGCGCCGATCGCCGACCACGGCGACCAGCTGGCGGCCGAACTCGAGGAGGCGGTGCGCCTGGTCCGGACGTCACCGGACAGTACCCATTTCGAGGTGGAGTGGGCCCAGGCTCCGTCCACTGCTGGCTGGAGTCAGGATTTTGCCTTCCTGGTCAAACGCGCTTCGGTGGCCATCAAGGGCGTCCGTGACGAGACAACGGTCATTGCGGGTGGTTTGCCCCTCGATAGCACATTGCTCGCGGAACTCTACGACGCCAACGTGGCCGCCTATGTGGACGGCGTCGACTTTGGCGGGGTCACCGGTGAGGAGCTGACCGAGGCGGTGGCGCTGGTCACCGATCTCGATCCGGGCCGCCCGGTGGTGCACGAAGCCGGCGAGTTGCCCGAGTCGTCGTGGGGCGCCCTGCCGGCGGCGGCACGCGCATCGGCGCGGGGCGCGTCGGTGTCCTTCTTTCGGGCAGACCCTTACGCGCTCCAGCCGGGTGATTTGGAGCCCCTTGCTATGTTGGCCCGGGAGTTCTCCGGCGATTTGGTCTATGACTCCTACTCCACCCCGGCCGGAGGCGAAGGCGGCTGGGCCTTCGTGCGGGCCGAAGATCTCGGGCTCAAGGTGATCCTCGACCGTGGCACCACCGGGGCGCCCACCGCCTTCACCTTCGCCGACGGAGATCTTCGGGACGTCGAGCGGGTGATGCCCGACGGGACCACGGTCCGGCCCTCGGCTGGCAAAGTTCCGGATGGCTACATGGTGGAGGTGGACGGCCCCGATCCCGTGGCGGTCATCCGGCTGGCGCGACTGACCGCGGCCGAGCTGGGCGGGTTTGCCCAGGATCTCGAGGTCACCGACGCCTGGCAGATGCCGGTGGAGGAGATCCTGCGCCGGCTGCAGGCCTTCGAGGACGCCCAGTCGCGGCGAATCCACCAATACGAGGCGATCTACACCCAGCATTTTCGGTACCGGCCAACCAGTGGCATCCAGGTCATCGAAGCGAGCTTCAGCGGACCCTATTTCTACCATCGCGGACAGGGCTTTGACTGGGTTTGGCAGAACTTCCTGGTCAACGGCGTGTTGTGGAAGGGGCGGATCCCCAAGCTGCCCCTGCTGCAGCCCGAGCGCGCGGCCACCAAGCCCCTGGAGATCACCTTCGACCAGCAGTACCGCTACAGCCTGCGCGGGACCGCCGAGATTTCGGGGCGACCCTGTTGGGTGGTGGACTTCGAGCCCGCGGTGCAGGTGGAGGACCGCCACCTGTGGAAGGGTACGGTGTGGATCGACCGGGAACTGTACGCCCGGGTCAAGACCCGGGCCCTCCAAATAGGTCTGGCCGGCGACGTGATCTCCAACGAGCAGACCATGTTCTACGAACCGGTGGACGTGGACGGCCAACCGGCGCCGTGGACGGCCGGTGGCTACTTCCTGCCCACCCGGGTGGAGGCTCAGGAGCTGCAGTCGATCCTCAACGCCGCGGTCCAGGTGGAGAAGCAGAGCCTGCTCACCGAGATCCGGATCAACCGTGACGGATTCAACGACCGGCTCGAGGCGGCTTATGCATCCCGCGACACCATGTTGCGCGACACGCCGGACGGCTTGAAATATTTGGAACGTCAGGAGGACGGCAGCCGCGTGGTTCAGGAGAAAGACGATCCCAACCGCTGGTTCGCCCTGGGCGGCGTCTACTGGGACGACGGCCAGGACTACCCGGTGCCGCTGGTGGGCATCGACTTCTTTTCCTCCAACTTCATGGAGACCGGAACCCAGGTCAATTTGCTTTTTGCTGGAGTGCTGATCAATGGCAACTGGGCCGACCCGTCTCTTTTCGGCAGCCGCTGGGATGTGGGCGCGCGGGTTTTCGGCTTCTTTCTCGGCAGCAAGGAAGAGCTCTACAGGGATGGCCGGCTGGTGCCGGAGGAGACCGTGAAATCGCGCAGGGCTCGGCTTGATTTTTATCTTGGCCGGCCCATCGGCAGCTTCATCAAGACCGATCTGACCTACGGCCTGGAGTGGGACGATTACCGCCGCGCCGACGACACCGCCCCGGAGTTTGTACTGCCTGAAAACGGGCTCACCAACTCGGTCAAGTTGGAGCTCTCCTACAGCCGGAGCGGCTATCGCGTGGGCCTGGAGGGGTCGTACCACGACCGTGACCACTGGTCCTCCTGGGGTCTGCCGGGCAACACCGAGTACGACCCGAGCCAGAAGGACTATCAGCGGTGGAGCGTGGTCGCGGGCAAGACCTGGTGGCCGGGGCGATTCATCAAGCTCGGGGTCGAGTTGGAACACCTCGACGGTGGGGATCTCGATCGATTCTCGAAGTACGACTTCAGCACCTTCGGAAACGGCCGCGTGGCCGGCTATCCCGGAGGTCTGGTCACCGCCTCGGAGGCGGACGGAATCCACGTGGTGGGAGGTCTCAACGTCGCCGAGGCGCTGCGGGTGGAAGGTTCCCTCGACATGGTCTGGGCCACCGATGAGGCCACCGGCCTCGACCGCGAGCCGCTGGCTGGATTGGGTCTCGGTGGAACCGTGATGGGACCATGGACCACCATCGTCAACTTCGAGATCGGGGTGCCGCTGGTGGGCCCGGCCTCCGCGCCGACGGTGTTTGTCACATTCCTCAAGCTCTTCGATTGGTAGTGACGATCTGCCACTGCTTCGAAAAGCGCCCCCCACCCGCCCTCCCCCGCTTTTCGAAGTTGTCCATGATCTTCGATTGAAGATTGAAGATTGGGCTCATCCGGAATTTCGTGAGGTGGTGGATGACAGCGACCAGGGGCAGCGTCAGCTGACAGCGACAGGGGCCGGTGGCAGCGTCAGGTGACGGCGACAGCGTCAGAACGGGACGGGTGCGGGCTACCGGGGATTGAGCAGTCGCCATGTCATGGCACGCACCTCATCGAATCCCTGCAGGACCTTCTCCGCCCCGGTTCCATTGACGGCACTGGCAGCAGCAAGCAGTCGCAGGTGACTGTCGACCTCCTTGGCCGAGGCGTAGGCGATCCGCCAGTGGTGCTGGCGATCTCTTCCGTTTCGGCCGTGCCCTTCCGCTAAGTTGGCGGGGACCGAGCTGGCCGACCGGATCAGCTGATCGGCGATGGACTTCAGCGGAGCCGGGACTCTCAAAACCAGCGTAATAGCGATGCCGGCTGCTTCGAGGGCTTTGGTGTAGGCCACGAGATTGGTGTTGCTGACGGCTTTGGACATGGTCACCTCCGGGTCGTTCATGCCCTTCAACAAGCTGCCAGGGAGGCCGTTGTCAAGGGTTGCCGGACTGAAGGCCGGCAGCGCAGCGTCCCTTGACAACGGCCTCCCTGGCAGCTATCCGTCCCCATCCCATAGAACGACCCGGAGGGGGCCATGCAGCCGCTGCACATCTGATCGCTGCCTCTGCCTCTGCCCGCTGTTTCCTGATCCTGATCCTGTCCCTGGCGCTGCTCGCTGCCGCTGTTCACTGTCGCCGTCCCTGAATCCCGGGCACGGGAACACCTCAGCTCACGTTTTCTCGGATGAACCGAAAGTTGAACGTTCCCCCCTCCCGCCCGGGTGAAAAGGGGGGAGGCCCCCCCCGTCCGATGCTGGTCGCTGGTCTCTGGATCCTCCGCCCACCCCTCCACCACCAACAGGTGTCTACTGCGGATCTCGAAAGCGCTGCCGAACCCCCCAGTCACCGATCCGTATTACCCCTGTGGTGAGTGACAGCAAGCTGATCTCGAAACGACCCCGCTCCAGAGTCCCCCCTGCGAGCGGTGGTGGTGCCCACGGGAGGCGAGCAATGATGCCATCGACCGTCGATTTTCGATCCTCGATATTCGCCGCAGCGGCGCTTGTCGGACTCGTGGGATGCGGCGGGAAGATGCCCTGCACCTTCGATCAGTGCGTGGGTGAATTCTCATCCCTGGAAGGCCCCTACCTCGGTCAGCGCCCCCCCGGAATGGAGCCCGAGCTCTTCGCCCCAGGTTTTGTTTCGACTGGGTTGGACGAGCTGAATTCGGTCTTCACGCCGGACGGCCAGGAGTTTTACTTCGCGGTGGACGTGGGGCCCCGCTTCGCCATTTTTTCCAGCCGGGTTTCGGAGGCTGGATGGACCAGCCCCGAGGTGCTGGCCTTGTCCCGCCACCACTCAGCGGTGGACCTGGCCTTCGACGTTTCGGGGGAGCGCATGTTCTTCTGCTCGAACCGTCCGCGGGTGGGAGGGATCTATCCCGAGGATGACTATGACATCTGGTGGACCGGGCGAGAGACAGGTGGGGGGTGGGGTGAGCCCAAACGGCTTCCTGACAACATCAATTCCCTGCGGAACGAGTTCTATCCGAGCCTCACCGACGACGGCACCCTGTACTTCGTGTCGGCGCGGGAGGGCGGCGAGGGCGGCAGCGACATCTACCGGTCGCGACCGGTCGACGGAGGTTTTGCCGAACCCGAGAATCTGGGCGCCGTGGTCAACACCGCGAGCAACGAGGGCGACGCCTTCGTCGCCCGGGATGGCAGCTATCTCGTCTTCGTCTCGTCGGGACACTCCCGAATGCCGGACGAAGGGCGGCTTTTCATCAGCTTCCGGGAGGAAAACGATTGGTCCCAACCGATCAACCTCGGGCCTGAGACCGACCGCTCCGACTTCTGTCCGGTGGTGAGCCCGGATGGGCGGTACTTCTTCTTCACCGGCACCCGGACTGACTTCGATCGGGGCTCTGCAGTCACCGGTTTCCGGTCCCTGTTGGATGGCCTGGCCAAGCCCCAGAACGGCAACGACGATATCTACTGGGTTGACATCGAGTTCCTCGAGCGACACCGCCCCGGGTCGGCCCTGCCGGACATGATGTAATGGCGTCGAGAACCCTCGAAAGGGGCTGTTGATGGTCCTGCAGACATGGCGGTTGGTTGTGATCCTGGCAGTCCTCGCTGCAATCGGTTCAGGGGGGGTGGTGGTCGCCGAGCAGCCGCGCCGCCCCTCGGGACGGGTGGTCCACGACGGATTTCCCTACAACCTGGTGTCCGCTGATCGCCTGCTGGCCGATCTCGAAGAACTGACCGCGATCCGGGCCCACGGAGGCTGGCGGTGCTGCGGTAGCCGGGGCGAGGCCGAGGCCCGTCAGTGGGTGGCGGCGCAGTTGGCGGAGATGAGCTTCCTGACCGGAGTCGGTCTCGAGGTGGAGGAGACCTCCTTCCGGACCATCGCGGGCATGGAGATGTGGCAGAGCCGCCTGGAATTGGTGACCGGAAACTCGGTCGCCCAGGTGCCCGCCGATGCGCCCACCGGTGATCCCTACCGCATCTGGAACGCCAGGGCCTTCGACTCCGACGGCGATCTCACCGACCTGGAGCGCGACCCCATCGAGGCCGAGGGTCCGCCGTTCATCATCCGAACGGCAGATCAGATCGGAGGCCTGCAGCCCTCCGACGTTGCGGGGCGGGTGGTCTTCGTGGATTTCGCACTGATCGACTGGATGGTGGTTGATGGCGGCGAGGCTTACGGGAGAATCACCGCGATCACCGGGGCGGGTCCGGAAGGGGTGGTGGCGGTGACCACTGGGTCCAACCAGGTTGGGGAAAGCCACGGCAGCTTCGCCGGCGACTCGAGCCTCCTCAACTACGCCCAGGTGGAACCGCCGATCCCCATCCTCTTCACCCGGGTCGAGGACGTCAGACGTGCTGGGGTGGTGGGCTGGCCGGCGATCGAAGGTGCCGAGATCGCCCGCCTCACCTGGGATGCGGACATCGTGACTCCCGGCCAATCGGGCAACGTGATCGCTCACATCCCGGGCATTCAACCGGGTCAGCCGGTGATTCTGTCGGCCCATCTCGACTCGCCCAACTCACCCGGGGCGCTGGACAACGGCAGCGGCTCGGTGTCGCTGATCGAGGTGGCCCGGGTGCTCGACCAGGCGCGCATTCGACCCACCACGGATCTCTATCTGGTGTGGTTCGGCTGCCACGAACGGGGCCTCCACGGCTCACCCCACTTCGCCGCCACCCACCAGGAGCTGCTCGATGAGGCGCTGGCCATCATCGAGCTGGATGCCATGGCACGGCCGCTGGACGGATTCGAGGACGCCGTGAACCTCGAGTCGCGCTCCTACACCCGGTACCTCGATTTCCGGATTCCATTCCCCGAGTACCTGCAGGGGGAGGCTGGGCACCTCGGAATCGACGTCCAGATCTGGGATTTCGAAGGCTTACTTTCGGACATCACCGGTTTCGTCGGCTATGACGTGCCCAACGCCCTGCTCGACAACCTCAAGTTCCCGGAGATGGACGAGTATCCGGCGCTCCACTACGTGGCCCACTGGCACGACCCATACGACACGGTCGAGCTGGCGAGTCAGATGGCGCCGGTCTTCGAAGATCTGACCCGGGTCATGCTGGCCGCCGTCCTCCAAACCGGCCGCGACGCCCCGGACCTCCGGGTGACGCCCGACCCCACCCATCGAGCGGTTCTGGTGGGCAGCCACACCGAGCCGGTGGAGATGAGTCCCTTCACCATGACCGGCTTCGGCATGGCCATGGCGTGGGCCGGCTTCGACGTGGACCTCATCCCGTACGGGCAGGCTGTGACAGCCGATGATCTTGAGGGGGCAGACCTGGTCATCGCCCTGCCGGTGCTCGACTACGCCAACAGCTACGGCGACGTGGATCTCTACGACGAGGACTGGACACCGGCCGAGGTGGCGGTGATCGAGAACTGGGTGGACCAGGGGGGCGGTTGGCTGGTGCTCACCAACAGCGGCTCGCGGCTGTGGTTTTCGAACATCACCGTGGAGGACAACGAGGATTGGGGCGCCGCCAATCTGCTCTCCCAGCGCTTCGGTGTGACCTGGGTGAACGGCTACCAGGAAGGAAGTGCTGCCGAGGCCGTCGGCTCCCACGACCTGGTGTCGGGGGTGGAGACGCTGTGGATGGCAACCGACAACGCCATCCCCTTCATGCTCCCCAATGACGCCACCGTGTTCGCCACCATGGGCGGCGACCCGGCCGGCGCCGTCTTTCCATGCGGCGCCGGAGGCGTCATCGTGCTCGCCGACCTGGGCATGCTCGGTGACGGCATGGCCGTGGGCGACAACTGGCGGTTCTGGGAGAACCTGGCCCAGTGGGCGAAGGCGCCTCCCTGACCATGAGCCCGGCGGGCAGGCTGCCCGCTCCCGACCACCCAGTCACACCTGAGTCAAAAGTCAACAGTTCGTTCTGACCCGCACCTGAGGCTCGCGGTGACGAGACCCGGAGACGGTTTATCCGAATTCCGAATATCGCGTCTCAGATCTCGAGCCGCACACCGGCGGGGAATCGGAGCCGTGGCATCGAGATCTGAGTCGCGAGTATTGAGCTATCACCTCTACGATTGTCAGCGTTTGTGCTTACTCCTCCGGAATCACCCCGCAGTAGTACGGCTCGATCGCCGCTGCGCTCAGAAACTCGGCATCCCCGGTGCCGTTGTCCACCTTGGACACGTAGGCGATGAAGGCGACCGGAATGTCCAGGGCGCAGGGATCCTCACTCATGTACGCGGGGTCCAGCTCGAGCTCCACGGTGAGCGGCCCGTCCACCACCCCGACGCCGAGTTGTTGGAACGACCACTGGTTCATGCTGGCGACTGCGGAGGGTCTTCCAGCCATCGGCCAGCACCGTGCCCGCGGAGTCCTTGATCGCGTAGTGGACCCTGATGGGTGACATGACCGAGGTGCTGGCGATGCCGAGGTTGGAGCGGAAGTCCTCGTCGTTGCGGGCGCCGGTGATCACCGACGGTGCCCAGCCCACGTTGACGTTCACCACCAGCGACGGCACCGTCTGACCGTAGGTGCCCAGGTCGCTGCCCACGTTGTAGGTGCGGGTCACGGCACAGATTACCGTTCCCTCGGGGTTGCCCGGAATGAAGTTGGGGTCAACTATGAGCACGAGGGTCCCCTTGTCCGCGTCGACACCGAAGATATCGAGCAGCACGTCCTCGGCGATCAGGGTCTCGCCGGGGTCCAGCTCCAGCCGGTTTGGGAACGTGGGGTCGAAGAGGTTGTCCTGGTTGGCGGGGAAGAAGGCTATCCCAACCGTGATCGGCTCGTCCATGAGATTGGTGACCACCAGGTCGGTGACCCACATGGTCCCACCAAGGCCCGCGCCCCGGGCGACCACCGGGAAGAACTGGATGTCGAGGGCCTCCTGGGCACCGATGGGCACGGCCACCAGCAGGACGGCGAACAATGAGACGGCGGACAATCGACGCATGGCAATCCTCCTTTTGGGGGCTCTTCCCCCGGGTCCGAGACGGGTTGTGATCTACTTTGTCAGGAGAGTATATTCCCTCGGATTGGCTTTCGCAAGACGCAATCGCGCATTTGCAGCTTTTCATTCCTCATTCTGCGAGAACCATTCTCCCTCTCGCACGGTGTGATCACGGTGTACCATCGGTTCAGTCCGCACAGCCGGACCGAATGGAGGCCCGCTGCATGGTCCGCAACCTCTCCGCTCGCCTACAAACTCTGTTCGTTCTGATCGGACTCGTGATCCTCTTCGGTATCGCCTCTCCCCATTTCCTGACCACCGACAATTTGCTCAACGTCATGGAGCAATCGGCCATCAACGCCATTCTCGGCATCGGCCTCACCTTCGTGATCATCTCTGCCGGCATCGATCTGTCGGTGGGTTCCATCCTGGCTCTCTGCGGCCTGGTGGTGGCCGATCTGCTGGTGGCCGGCCACTCCAGTGCGGTGGCCATCGCCGGCGGGCTGCTGGTGGGTTTGCTCTGCGGTGCGCTCAACGGCGTGATCACGACCCTCGGCCGCATTCCACCCTTCATCACCACCCTGGGCATGATGCTCGTCGCGCGCAGCGCGGCCAAGATCTACTCGGACTCCAAACCCATCAGCGGGCTGCCCGATTCTTTTCGAGCCCTGTCAGGCGACGTTGCCGGTGTGCCCGTGCTGGTGCTCATCGTGGCCGTCCTCTACGTTTTCGCCCACATCGTGCTCACCCGAACCAAGCTTGGCCGGTATGCCTACGCCATCGGCGGCAACGAGCAGGCGGCCTGGCTGTCGGGGGTGCCCGTGGGCCGGTACAAGGTGGCGATCTACGCCCTGTCCGGACTGATGGCCGGCGCCGCGGCCGTTCTCATGACGTCGCGGTTGAATGCGGCATCTCCCCTTTCCGGCGAGATGTACGAGCTCTACGCCATCGCCGCAGCGGTGATCGGGGGCGTGAGCCTCATGGGTGGCGAGGGACGGGTCATCGGCACCTTGATCGGTGCCCTGATCATGGGCACTCTGCGCAACGGCCTCAACGCTCTCGCCGTCCCGTCCGCTCTCGAAGGCATGGTCGTTGGCGGTGTGCTGATCGTCGCTGTTGTGCTGGATCGGGCGCGACACCGGTCCGGAGGACAACCTTTGGTGGGTTGGAAACGGTACCGTAAACTCGCCCTCACGGCCGTCATCGGGGTTGCCCTCGCGGCCGGTGCCGTTGGATTCAGGACCACATCGAAGACCACCGACCGAGCGGACACCCTGACCGTGGCCTTCGTGCCGAAAGCCCTGAACTCTCCCTTCTGGGCTGACATGGAACAGGGGGCCGAGGGCGAGGCTGCGGCGCAGGGTATTCAACTGTTGTCGCTGGCGGCCGAGCGCGAAACCGACGTCGAGCGCCAGTATCAGATCATTGAAAACCTGATCCAACAGAGGGTGGACGCCATCCTGCTTTCTCCGGCAGGCTCCAAGGAGCTGGTGCCGGCCATCCGAAAGGCCAACGACGCGAAGATACCGGTGCTGATCCTCGACACCCGGATCGATCAGGAGGCGGCCGAGTCGGTGGATGCCCGAACATTCACCTACATCGGTTCGGACAACTTCGAGGGTGGCGCGGTGGCGGGTCGTTATCTCGCGAACGAGCTTGGCGGGAAGGGTGACGTGGCGATCATCGAGGGGATTTCAGGTCACGAGACCGCGGACCAGCGCAGGCTGGGATTCCTGGATGGCATCGGAGCTTTCCCCGGAATCCGCGTGGTCGCGAGCCAGACGGCCAACTGGGAACGGGCCAGGGCCTACACCGTTGCGGAGAATCTGTTGCACGCCCACCCTGATCTGGGAGGGATTTTCGCAGCCAATGACGAGATGGCTCTCGGTGCCCTGGAGGCCGTGGCAGCCGCCGGGCGTTTGGACCAGATACGAATCATCGGGTTCGACGCCATGCCGGACGCCATCACCAACATTCGGTCGGGACGGCTGCTGGGATCTGTGGCACAGTTTCCCGGCGAGATGGGTCGGCTCGGGGTCCGACATGCGGTCGCTCTGGTGAGGGAGGGCACGGCGCCCCCACCCGAGATCCTCACCCGCGTGGAGATGATCGACCGGGAAAATGTGGACACGTTCGCCCCGGGGGGTCCCACCGTGGCGGGATCAGAGGAGACCCGGTGACCAACTCCGAATCGCTGCTCTGCATGTCGGGGATCTGCAAGCGGTTTCCGGGGGTTCAGGCTCTCCAGGATGCCCACCTCGAGGTCGTGCCCGGTGAGGTTCACGTCTTGCTCGGCGAAAATGGGGCTGGCAAGTCGACTCTCATGAAGGTTCTGTGCGGCCAGTACGCCACCGATGCGGGTGTGGTGACCCTGGCTGGCGACACGATTCGGCCCGAAAGTCCAATCGAGGCCGAGCGCCTGGGTCTGGTCATGATCCATCAGGAACTCAATCTGGTGCCTGGCCTGTCGGTGGCGGAGAACATTTTCCTCGGCCACGAACCCAGCCGCGGCGGACTGATCCAGACAGAGACCATGCGCCGTATTTCGCGTGAACTCCTCCACCGGCTCGGCTGCGATGTCGCCCCCGACACTCCGGTGGCCTCGCTGTCGGTGGCAGAGCAGCAGCTGGTGGAGATCGCTCGGGCGCTGCGGGAAAAGGCGCGCCTGCTGGTGATGGACGAACCCACCGCGGCCCTTTCCGACGTCGAAATCGACGCCCTGTTCGAGGTGATCCGGACCCTCTGTGAGGACGGTGTGCCGGTCATCTACATATCCCATCGGATGAAGGAGATCTTCCGGATCGGCCATCGGGTCACCGTGATGCGGGACGGCCGAACCGTGGGAACCCGACAGGTGGATGCAACCGACGTGGGAGAGCTCGTTCAGCTGATGGTGGGACGCACCATCGCCGAACAGATCACCAAGCGAGAGGTGCCGATCGGTGTCACGGTCCTGAAGGTGGACGGTCTCGGCCGAGAGGGAGTCCTCTCAGCCATCGACCTCCACGTCTGTTCGGGGGAGATCGTCGGTGTGGCCGGGCTCATGGGATCGGGGCGCACAGAGCTTGCCCGCGCCATCTTCGGCGCCGATCCCGTCGACTCCGGTTCCGTCACGGTGGCCGGCACCACCCTGTCCCCACCGACTCCCCGAGATTCGATCGCTGCCGGGTTGGGGTTTTTGACCGAAGACCGCAAACGGCAGGGTCTCGTGCTGCAGTGCTCGGTCACCGAAAACATCACCCTGACGAGCCTCGACGATGTGTCGCGGTTCGGTGTGCTCGATCTCGGTGCCGAAAGCCGGCGGGCCCGAACACTGGTGGACAAGCTCAATATTCGCACCACCTCCGTGGATCAGGAGGTCGTTGACCTGTCCGGAGGCAACCAGCAGAAGGTGGTGCTGGCTCGCTGGCTCGCGGCGAGATGCCGGGTGCTGCTCTTCGACGAGCCCACCCGTGGCATCGATGTGGGAGCCAAGGCCGAGATCTACGAGCTGATCGGCGAGCTTGTCGACCAGGGTGTGGCGGTCATTCTCATCACCAGTGAGATGCCAGAGCTGCTGGGATTGTCCGATCGCATCGCGGTGATGCACGAGGGCTCCCTGCAGGCCGTGCTGTCCCGAGAAGCGGCAACCCAGGAGCGAATCATGGAGCTCGCCCTGGGTTGACCGCTCTATTTCCGAGTTAGCCGAAGATCTCCTTGAACCGGCCCACCGACGCCCGGAATCCCTCTTCGTATGTCCCGCCATCCGGGTGGTAGACGCTTTCCAACGAAACCACTCCGTCGTAGTTCTCGACCTTGATTCGACTGCCCGTTCGCCCTTCAAGTTCCTTCTTGAAGAACTCCATGGACAGGCTGCGCGGGTCAGTGGCGTTTTGGGCGTTGGCGTACCTGAAGAGGATGGAGTCCCTGTCGGCCGCCCAACCCGCAGGCGGACAGAGGAATGATGCGGCCAGCAGGCTCAGAACGAATCGGATCACTGCACCGCAATTCCGTTTGGCGCCCTGACCAGGTCGTCACCGGCGATGTCGTCCCAGGAGTACAACTGGAACGTCTTGTCGTCAGACATGGCGACGAACAAGCCGGACGGGAACTTCTCACCGAGTGCGGCGCTGGTGACCTCGGAGCCATCGCTCTCGTTGGTCGAGACGTTGACCACCTTCAACAGCCTGTGGTCGTGCGGGTCATCCGGCTCGCCCTCCCGGCGGAAGATCCGGAAGGCGTTGCCCTGCTGGTCTGACACCAGGATGTACCCCGTTCCGTCGTTGATCGTGTAAATCGAGATTCCCTCGCGTTGCTCGGTGAATCCATCGGTGCCGAAGATTGCGAGCTCCACGTTCGCGTCGGCGACGTCGGGGTTCGCATGGTACTTCCTGATACCCGCCAACTCGTCCGAGTAATAGACGTATCCGAGAGCGTCATCGATCGCCACCGACTCGATCTCGCCGATCTCGGCGACGCCGTTTTCGGTCGTGGTGGCGTTGCTGAACGTCCCGAACTCGCGGACTTTGGTCCCCTTGATCTGCCCGGTGCCGTCGTCCTCGAGCAGGTACTGCCACAGATAGGCGCCGGATGGGCCGGTTTTGCGGCTGACGATGGCGAACACGGCACCGTCGGACGGCCGCGTGTACAGTGCGATGCCCATGGGCCGGCGCAGATCAGGCGCCTCGCCCTCGAAGGCCTCGATGCCGCCGTTGTCCACCGGGGTCATCTCCGGCAGCCTGAAGGCGCGGATCAGGTTGGCATTGCGGTCGGTCGCTACCGCAATGTCGGTGGACACGCCGCCGAGCATCACGTTGTAGGAGACGTCGATGTTGTTCATCCGGCCCATGCCGGAGATGGACTTCTCGGGGATGATTTTCCCGTCGAGGTCGAAAGCGAAGATCGCTCCCACCTTGTCGGTGCCGAGGATCAGGCTCCGGGACGGGTCGTCCGGGTTGATCCAAATCGCCGGGTCGTCTGAGTCTTTGGTGACCGACTCGGTGACTACGACCGGAACGATGACCTCTCCGGTAGTTGCCTGGGCGGTGTCGGGTGCCTGAGGAGCCGAGCTCGCGGGCGGCTCCGCCGGGGAGCAGGAGGCGAGGCCGACGGTGGCGATCAGCGCCATCGCAATGGTGGCGACGGGGCCTTGGTGGTGGCTTCGTATGGCGGATGGTGCTGCGAAATTCATGGATCCCCTCCGGTTCGATGTCCTGTGAGATGGGTCGAATGGCTACTTGGTTTGTATGCTCTTCGTGTTCCCGGGAGACCGTGACGGCGGCGGCCCCGTGGTCGACCGCACCACCAGGCTGGGGGCCACGATTTCGTGCCGGGCCTCGGTTCTGCCCTCGTGGATGCGCTCGAACAACAACTCCATGCCCTTTCGCCCCATGTCCTCGCCCGGCTGGTGAATGGTGGTCAGCGACACGTGGCGCAGGGCTGCCAACGAGGTGTTGTCGTAGCCGACGAGGGAGACGTCGCGGGGAATTTCGAACCCGGCTTCCTCGAGGGCGTTGAGGACACCGATGGCGCACAGATCGTTGGCGGCGAAGACGGCGGTTGGCAACCCCTTCTGCTCGAGGAGAGCCTGGCCTCCTCGGTAGCCTTCGGCCTCGGTGAAGCCACCGTCGACGATGGTCATGTGGTCGGTCAGGCCGTGACGAGCCATGGCTCGCATGTACCCCGTGCGGCGTTTGCGCGCCGCAATACTGTTGCGTCCGGCGATGTGGGCGATGGCGCGGTGGCCCAGGTCCACGCAATGATCCACGGCAATCTCGGCACCCATCTCGTTGTCGATGGTGAGGCTGTCGGTGGAGTCGTCCGAGGTCTGCCGGCCCAGGACGACAACCGGCACAGCACCAGCGGCATACTCGATGGTGTCGTCATCGATTCTGGAGGTGGCCAGGACCAGTCCGTCGACCCTCAGCTCCAGAAAGCTCTCGATGGCGTCTTTCTCGAGATCTTTTCGACGGTCGCTGGTGTTGATCAAGGCCTTGTAGCCCAGCCCCGCAGCCTCGTTGAGGATTCCGGACACCACGTCGCCGTTGAACGGGTTGCGAAGGTCCGACACCACCACCCCGATGATCCGGGTTTGGCGCTGGACGAGGCCCCGCGCCATGGCGTTGGGGCGGTAGTCCAGATCACTGATTGCCTGGAGAACCGCCTTCCGCCGAACTGCGCTGACCCTGTCGTCACCCCGAATCACCATCGAGACGAGAGACTTCGATACCCCGGCCTGGTCGGCGACGTCGAGGATGGTCGGCTTGGACCGTCGAATTGAGATCCTGGTGATTTTTCTTGGTTTGGACACTTGACTTCGATCCGTTCCATGGATAGATTCTTAATGGAACGTTCCAATTGTATCTCAAAAAGAACGTCTTTGGCAAGATGGAACGTTCCAAGACGAATCAGGAGAAGCAACCATGTTGAGAACATCCGACCCGAAGGTGTTTTTGTTTTCTTTGGGGGATGGAACGTTCCAATGATTGGTTTGGGGGACCGGTCTGAGGGACTGAACGGCCCGCTGAGGGCCACTGACTAGGAGAGGGAGGAAGCAATGACGTCTCATCGAAAAGCCCGATACAGAATCGTCGCGGCCTTCATACTCACCTTGACCCTGGTGGCGGCCGGCGCATCGGCGCAGGGCACGACCGGGGTCATTACCGGAACGGCGACCGGACCGGCGGGCGGGGTGATTTCCGACTGCAAGGTCACGGTCCAGGGCACCAACCTGGAGGCCTCCACCGGACTCGACGGCACCTACCGATTGGCCCCGGTGCCGGCTGGAGAGCACACCATGGTTTTCGAATATCTCGGCCTGGTATCGGGAACCGCCACGGTCACGGTTGTGGCGGGCGAGACCATCAACCAGGACATGACCCTCCTCTACGGGGGTGAGATCGAGGTGCGCGGGTCACCGATGTTGGTCGGGCAGGCGAAAGCGCTCAACCGGCAGAAGAACGCCATCAATATTTCAAACATCGTCGCCGCCGACCAGATCGGCCGATTCCCGGACAAGAACGCCGCCGAAGCGACCCAGCGGATCCCCGGCGTCAGCCTGTCGCGCGACATGGGTGAGGGCCGCTACGTCATCATCCGGGGAACCGAGGCTCGGCTCAATTCGACGACGGTCAACGGCGAGCGGATTCCGTCGCCGGAGGCCGGCGTCAGAAACGTCGCCCTCGACACCATCCCGGCTGATCTCTTGAGCTCGATCGAGGTTTCGAAGGCGTTGAGGCCGGACATGGACGGCGACTCGATCGGCGGCACGGTCGATCTGGTGACCAAACGGGCGCCCGAAGAGCTTCGCGTTTCAGCGGCCCTGGGTGCGGGCTACAGCGCGCTGATGGAGGAAACCGCCCCGAACGCGAGCGCGACCTTCGGGACGCGGTTCGGACCCGACAAAAAGTGGGGTCTGTTGGTGTCGGGCAGTGCCAGCGATACCAAGCGGGGGGCCGACAACATCGAACCGGAGTACGACGACGGCGACCTCGAAGAGCTCGAGATGCGTGACTACACCACCGAACGCGAGCGCTACGGTATGACCGCCGACCTCGACTACCGGGCGACTCTTTCATCGAACTACTACCTGCGGGGGCTGTGGACCAACTACGTCGACACCGAGATCCGGCGCGCAAAGACAAACAAGGTGGGCGACGACGAGCTCGAGCGGAGCGTCAAGGACCGGGAGCAGACGTCCTATATCAACTCCATCACCTTCGGCGGTGAGAACAACATCGGTGAGGCTTTCGTCCTCGACTACCACCTGATGTACAACAAGTCGCAGGAAGAGACGCCACACCAGTACACCTCGGCCTTCGAGATGGAGGACGTGGAATTTCTCACCAACGTCAGCCCCGAGCACATCGATCCCAACAACATCCAGGCTATTCCGCTGAACGAGGATCCCGCCGAATTCTGGTTCTCCGACATCGAAGACCAGTCCAAGGAAGCGGTCGAGGAGGACATCATTGCCGCCATCAACCTCACCAAGGGCTTTTACCGCAGCTCGGGGTTCAGCGGACTCTGGAAGGTGGGCGGCAAGTACAGATCCAAGACCAAGGAACAGAACTACGACGTCTACGACCTCGAGTCCGACGACGATTTGAACATGGTTCCGTTCTTGAGCACCTGGACCTCGGAGACTCCGTTCTTCAACGGGATCTACGGCGACCAGATCGTCCCGTTCCAGGATCCCGACCTCATGAGGCAGCTTGGGGCCAGCGGGACCCTGGAATCTGAAAGAAACCTGGAGGAGGATCTCGCCGACTTCGACATCACCGAGGACACCTTCGCGGCGTACGCCCTGGGCGAGTTCCTCATGGGCGCGAACACGACCCTCATGGGTGGCGTCCGGGTGGAGGACACTTCCTCCGACTACCTGTCGTACGAGCTGATCCTCGATGAGGAAGGCGACCCGGTCTCGCTGGAGCCGGTCAGGGGCGACAAGGCCTACACCGAGTGGCTGCCGCAATTCAACCTCGTTTACAAGACCGGCGACGATTCGCAGCTCCGAGCCGCGATCACCCGCAGCCTGGCGAGACCCAATTTCGAGGACGTGGCCCCGTGGCGGCTCATCAACCTCGAGGACGGCGAGATTGAGCTCGGCAATCCCGATCTCGACGTCACCACCGCCTGGAACCTCGACCTCATGTGGGAAAAGTACCTGCAGCCGGTGGGCATCATCTCGGCGGGGGTCTTTTATAAAGACCTGACTGACTACATCTACATCTTCCAGGTCGACGACGTGGTTGACGGCGAGGATGTGGAGATCATCCAGCCGCGAAACGGCGACAAGGGCACCTTGGCGGGCTCGAGTTCGCGTTCCAAAATCAGTTCACCAACTGGTCGGGTTTTTGGGGAGGCTTCGGTCTCTACATGAACTACACCTACGTCGACTCCGAGGCGGAGTACCCGGACCGCGAGTCCACCTCGCTCCCCGGTCAGTCAGAGCACATGGGCAACCTGGCCGTGGTCTACGAGAAGTACGGCATTTCGACTCGGCTGGCCTACAACTTCAACGGCAAGAAGCTGTTGGAGGTTGGCGGAGACCTTGACGAGGACATCTGGGTCGACGACCACGCCCAGCTCGACTTCATGTTCCGTGTCCAGGTCGCGAAGAAGTTCAGCATCATCATGGAGGCCATCAACATCACCGACGAGCCCTACACCGCCTTTGAAGGCACCGAGGACCGGATCCGCCAGCAGGAGTTCTACAGCTGGTGGGCCACCATCGGGGTGAGGTTCGATCTCTAGCGAATCGAGGATTTCCATGAGGGACGTGACAGTAGGTGTTATCGGCATCGGTCGGATCGGCCGGATGCACCTGGACAACCTGATGCATCGGGTTCCCAACGCCCGCGTGGTGGC
The DNA here is from genome assembly GCA_963801995.1 of uncultured Holophagae bacterium. Taxonomy (GTDB): domain Bacteria; phylum Acidobacteriota; class Thermoanaerobaculia; order Thermoanaerobaculales; family Sulfomarinibacteraceae; genus FEB-10. The sequence goes on from CAWDGW010000005.1 coordinate 513,453, forward strand.
GGTGGCGAGCCCGCATATCGATCTGGACTGGGCGCGTCAGCTGGGGATTCCTGTGGCCACCACCGATGCCGATGTTCTGCTGCGCGATCCCGAAATCCAAGCCATCGTTGTTGCTTCCCCCTCAGGGCGGCACGTCGAGCTCATTCGGCGTGCCGCCCACTTTCAAAAGCACATCTTCTGTGAAAAACCGGTGGCCTTCGAGCCGGAGGCGATCGAGGCGGCCATGGACGCCGTGTACACAGCCGGCGTCCAGCTCCAGGTGGGCTTCAACCGTCGATTCGATCCCGGCGTGTGCCGGTTGGCCGAGGCGGTCCGGAGCGGCGAGCTGGGCGAGCTGCACAGCCTCAGGATCATCAACCGGGATCCGGCGGCGCCGCCGGTGGATTTCGTCGAACGTTCCGGGGGGATGTTCTTCGACTTCACGATCCACGACTTCGACACCGCCCGGTTTCTGAGCGGCAGCGAGATCGAGGAGGTCTACGCGGCAGGGGCGGTACTTGTGGACCCCGCCATCGGTGACGCCGGAGACATTGACACCGCTGTGATCACCCTGCGGCTGGCCAATGGAGCCCTCTGCGTGATCGACAACAGCCGCCAGACCAACTACGGCTACGACCAGCGCTTCGAGGCCTTCGGGTCGAAGGGCAATCTCACGGCGGACAACCTCCGACCAACAACGGTTGCGTCATTCGTCGAGGGGGGAGTTTTCGAGGACACCCCCCTCCCCTCATTCGTCGAGCGATACCAGGACGCATTCGTCGGCGAGCTTCAGGCATTTATCAGCTGCGTCGCCGACGGAACGCCGGTGTCGGTTACAGCCGGGGATGCCCTCGCTGCGGTCCAGGCTGCGGTCGCGGCGACGAAATCCATGGCCGAGAACCGGCCGGTGAATCTCGACGAATCCGTTCCGGCGACCGGAGGGTCGACGCCATGAAGGAGATCACCACCGGCATCGTGGGCGCGGGTCGTATCGGGAAGCTGCACGCCGACAATCTGATCGCCATGCAGGGGTTCGGCTCAAGACTGTCGCCGACCCCTATATCGACCCTGATGAGTGGGCCGGGCGCGGAATCCAGCCGTCCCTCGATCCCGCGGATGTGATCAATGATCCCGAGATCGAGGCGGTCTTCGTCTGCTCTCCCACGCCGACCCACGCGGATTTCACCGAGGCGTCGGCCCGGGCGGGCAAGCACATCTTCTGCGAAAAACCGATTGTCTTGACCCCCAACGCGTAAGGCGGACCTTGGCGGTCGTCGAAGAGGCGGGAGTCAAGCTGCAGGTCGGCTTCAATCGCCGCTTCGATCCCACATTCGCCCGCCTCCGCCAGGCGGTCGTCGACGGAGAGGTCGGCAAGGTAATCTGGTCAAGATCGTCGGACGGGACCCATCACCTCCCCCACCGGAGTACGTCGCCGACTCCGGCGGAATGTTCCTCGACATGACCATCCACGACTTCGACATGGTCCGATTCCTGTCAGGCAGCGAGGTCGTGCAGGTTCAGGCATTCGGGGCCGGGCCGGTCGATCCGGCGATCGGCGAGGCCGGCGACGTCGACCGCGGTGGTGACGTCAAGCTGGCCAACGGTGCGCTCGCGGTGATCGAGAACAGCCGGCGGGCGGTCTTCGGCTACGACCAGCGGATCGAGGTCTTCGGTTCCAAGGGGGGCATCGAGGCCCTCAACGAGTCCCCGTGCCAGGTTCGGCAGCGCACCGGCCGGAGTGCGCGTTCGGAAAACCCGCTGTACTTCTTTCTCAGCGGTACACACTCGTCCTCGCGGAGCTGGGCGATTTCTTCGAGAGCATCCGCGAGGACCGCGAGCCTCCCGTGACCGGACGGGATGGGCTGATACCCGTTGCTGATCGGCATGGCGGCCAGACAATCGATGTTGGAGAACCGGCCCCTTCGAGTTGAGCGCCGTGAATCCGTTCAAGATCCTCGCCACCGGGCCGACCGGCCGCTGATCGACGATCAGCAGGAGATCGACCGGCTCTACAAGCGGCACCGCCTGCGCATCATGTTGGCGATCACCATCGGCTACGGCCTGGTCTACACCTGCAGATTGGCTCTCTCGGAGCGGTCAAGGCACCGCTCATCGACGCCGGGATCTTCACCCCCACCCAGCTCGGCGACATCGGCTCGGCGCTGTTTTACACCTACGCCTTCGGCAAGCTCACCAACGGCTTTCTCGCCGACCACGCCAATCTCAAGCTGTTCTTTTCGATCGGAGTGCTGGCTTCGGCCCTGATCAACATCGGCATGGGGTTTTCCACGGTCTTCGTGGTGTCGATCATCCTGTGGGCGCTCAACGGCTGGTTCCAGGGCTTCGGCGCACCGACCGGAGCGGTGGCCCTTGAACCTGGTTTCGAACCGCGAGCGTGCCCGCGCTAGAAACCTGGAGCACGGCCCACGCCATCGGCGAGGGACTCACCTTCATCGCGTCGCCGGCTCGTCACCCTGTGGGGTTGGCGGGCCGGCTTCTGGGGACCGGGGCGCTTGTGCATTCTGGTCGCCTTCGCCCTTTACCTGCTCATGCAGGATCGACCACGCACGCTCGGCCTGCCGACGGTCGCCGACTGGAAGAACGACCACTGGAGCGATGGCGCACAGGGAGCGGCGCAGAGCGGGGGCACTTGGGCCATACAGCGCTCCATCTTGAAAATCCCGGCCATCTGGGTGCTGGCGCTGTCGAGCGCCTCGATCTACGTCACCCGGTACGCCATCAACAGCTGGGGAATCATCGACCTGCAGAAGGAGAAGGGGTATACGCTTCTCCAGGCCGGCGGCATCATTTCGGTCAATACTCTGGCCGGCATCATCGGGGCATTGGCGTTCGGCTTCGCCTCGGACAAGTTCTTCAAGGCTCGGCGGCCGCCCACCAACGTGATCTTCGCGGTCGTCGAGATCGCAGGGCTGCTGATGATTTTTTCGGCTCCCCCCACAGCCCGGCCTTCATGACGATGGCGTTCTTCATCTACGGCTTCGGACTGACCGGGCTGATCACCTCGCTCGGCGGGCTCTTCGCCCTCGACATAGCGCCCAAACGCGCCGCCGGCGCGGCCATGGGCTTCATCGGCGTCTTCTCGTACCTGGCAGCCGCCATCCAGGATCAGATCAGCGGCCGCCTGATCGACCGCGGAATCACGGTGGTCGACGGGGTGAGCCACTACGACTTCAGCCGGGTGGCCATCTGGTTCTGGGTCGGACCTCGGTGTGTCGGTGATCCTGGCGACCACCTTGTGGCGGGTGGGCTGCGAGACTGAAGGAGATCTATGACTGTCGAAAACACGCTGTACGACGTCGTCACCGTTGGCAACTACACCAAGGACACGATCGTCACACCGGCCGGCACGAGGCACGCCCACGGCGGAGGATTCAACTACGCCTGCCTGGAGCCGCGGCCTTGGGTCTCGGGGGCAAGGTGGCCGCCGTCACCAGATTGGCCGCCGAGGACCAGGGGGAGGTCCTCGATCTGCTCGAGAGCTCGGGGATCGACACCTTTCCGGTCTTCACTCCGGATTCGACCCTGATGCGGCTGGAGTACCCCACCACGAACGTCGACGAACGGATCCTCACCGTAGCGGCGACCGCCGGCTCGTTCACGTTGGACCAGGTCAGCGGTGTGGCTTCGCGAGCCTACCTTGTCAGCCCCTCGGTTCGCGGCGAAGTTTCGGTGGAGGTTCTCGGCCAGCTTCACGACACGGGCGCGAACGTCGCCCTGGACGTGCAGGGTTACGTTCGTATCCGGCGGGACGACCATCGGCTCGAACACGCACCCTGGCCGGACCGGTCGGAGGTGCTGTCGAAGGTGGACATCCTCAAGGCCGATGCGGTGGAGGCCGAGGCCGTCACTGGCCAAGCGGATATCCGGCGCGCTGCCCGTGAACTGGCTGCGCTCGGACCCCGGGAAATTGTCCTCACCCATCGGGACGGGCTGCTTGTGTTCGCTGACGGCGAGTATTTCGAGGCGCCGTTCCGGCCCAGGCAAATGATCGGCCGGAGCGGTCGCGGTGACACCTGTCTGGGCTCCTACACGGCCATGAGACTGCGGGTTCCGCCGGCCGAAGCGACCCGCTGGGCGGCGGCGGTGACCAGCCTGAAGATGGAGGCTGACGGGCCTTTCCAGAACGAGATTACCGAGGTCGAAGACCTCGTCGCAAGGGAGTATGGCGAGACGGTGACCGCCCCAGGTCGCTGACCTGATCAACAACCAGTGAGACAACGGGGGCATCGAACCCCCGAGCACACCAAGGAGGAAAGGCCCATGAAAGGATTGGTACTTGATGCGAAGTGGGATCCTCGACCGGAGTACGCGCTTTCAGATTGGGAGAAGAGACGGAAGGCGATCACAGGCAATAGTGTCTGGCGACACCCGGAGTTGGGCGTGCGTGAGTGGCCCGATCCGGAGCCGGGGCCGCAGGATGTGGTGCTGGAAGTCCAGGCATGCGGCGTCTGCGGCTCGGATATGCACTTCTACGAGACGGACGCGGATGGCTACATCCTCTATCCCGGCCTGACCAAGTTCCCCACGATTCTGGGCCACGAGTTTTCTGGCAAGGTCGTCGAGACCGGCCCGGATGTGGAATTGCTCAAGGTCGGCGATATGGTGACGGTGGAGGAGATGATCTGGTGCGGGCGCTGTATCGCGTGCCGCAACGGCTATCCCAACCACTGCACCAACCTGGAGGAGCTTGGTTTCACGATTCCGGGTGCGTTCGCCAACTACATCGCGGTGGACGAGAAGTTCTGCTGGAAGATCGACGCTATCGCCGAACGCTTTGGCGACGAAGAGAAGGCCTACGAAGTCGCGGCGATGACGGAGCCGTCGTGCGTGGCCTACAATGCGATGTTCGAGCGGGCCGGTGGGTTCAAGCCCGGACACTACGTCAGCATCTTCGGCGCGGGGTCCATCGGGCTGGCGGCTATCGGGCTGGCGAAGGCTGCCGGTGCGGGCACGATTGTGGCGTTCGAGCTGTCACCGCAGCGCCGCGAATTGGCGAAGAAGGTCGGCGCGGATTACGTCTACGATCCTCGCGAGGTCGAGGCTGGCGAGATGCTGATGGAGTTGAGCAAGGGCGAGGGTTTCGACTTCCACGTCGAGGCGGCGGGTGCGCCGCACTGACGATCCCGGAGATGGAGAAGGCGCTGGCGATCAACTCGAAGGTCGTACAGATTGGGCGTGCCGCGCAGCGCGTGCCGATGTACCTGGAGTCGTTCCAGGTGCGCCGCGCGCAGGCGTACGGTGCGCAGGGGCACTCCGGGCACGAGACGTTCCCCAACGTCGTGCGCCTGGTCGCCGCGGGGCGGCTCGATCTCAGCCCGATCATCACCGCGCGGTACGGTCTTGAGCGGAACGGTCGACGCGATCGCCAAGTCGACGAAGCGGACGGACGGCAAGATTCTGGTAAGCCGAACTATGAAGTTGACGATCAAAGGAGATAAAATGATGTGAAGAAACACGAAAAGTACCTGTAGGTATGTTGCCTACCAACGAACCTGACCTCTTCTTCGAGGATAATACGGTTGGCCGTTTGAAGAAGGAAGTATGGGATTCCAGCGATGCGGAGATCGACGCGATTTTGGCGGAGTACGGGATTCCTTCGCCGGTGGAGTGGGGGAAGCCCGGATCGTACATCCAGACGACGACGCGGTATCAGGTCGAGGCGAATCGCCGGAAGAACGACATCGTCTTTATCCCCATCGGCTGCTCGGAGTTGCACGGACAGCACTTGCCAAGCGCATCCGATACGCTCTACGTCAGCCAGATTCTGGAAGGCGTGCGGCGTTACACCGCCAAAAGTGGCGCGCCGTGTAACCTGGCGCTGCCGCCGCTGAACTACGGTTCGCATCCGTACCACCATATGGGCATGCCGGGCACGATTCCGATCCGCGAGAACGTCGCCCGCGAGCTGCTCATCGACGTGATGCTGGGTCTGTGGAACGACGGTTTCCGCAAGCAGATCCTCATCAACAACCACGGTCACCTGTGGATGCTCGAATCGGTCATCCAGCAGTTTATGAAGCGCTACCATCTGCCGGGCATCTTCCGCGTCATCGACTGGCACCGGGCGGTGCGCGAATTCTTCCGCACCACGGAGAAGGGCGGCAAGTGGGATACGAACTTCGTCCACGCGGATGAGTCCGAGACGTCGCTGGGGCTGCTGCTGCACCCGGAGATGGTGAATATGGATTACGCCGTCGATACCGAGGGCAAGGGTTACCTGCCCGACGGGCACTTCGACAAGTCGGTGGATCCGTTCAGCCGTCCGAGCCGCTGGTCTGAGGGCGAGGGGCACTTCCCCATCGAGATCGCGGCGACGCCGGAGGGCGTGGTGGGCAAGGCGACGCACGGCACGGCGGAGAAGGCCAAGCGCCCCGTCGCGGCGATCCTCAAGTACCTGACGCTGCTGAACGATCAGATTCTCGAAGCGTTCCCGGCCGGCACTGTGCCACCGGTTGAAGAGGTGACGCTGCGCACCGCCGAGGAGATGGAGCCCTATCTGCGCGAGCCGTTGAGCGAGGGGTGGAAGCCGGTCTACGGCTTCCGCGGATTGGGCAGGATTCGGCGTTGTAGTGAAGCTGAGTGTGGTCCTGTCGACCCATGCCGCCGCGTTCGAGGCGGTGGCATTCAAGGGCGACTTTGCGGCCAACGTGGCCAAGATTGCCGCTTGGGGGTATGACGGTGTGGAGCTGGCCGTGCGGGATCCAAAGCTGGTGGACGCCGGCCAGCTCGGACAGATCGTCGCCGATCATGGCTTGGCCGTGCCTGCCATAGGCACCGGGCAGGCCTGGGGCGAAGAGGGTCTGTCGTTCACCAGTGACGATCCGGCGGTGAGGGCGGCGGCGATCGAGCGCATCGTCAGTCACGTGCCGCTGGCCCAGCGCTGAACGCCTTGGTGATCCTCGGCCTGATCCGAGGTATCACGCCGGAGGGTCAGACCCACGAGCAATCCATGGCATACCTGGTGGAGGCGATCCAGGAGTGCGCCGCTGCGGCGGCGGGCACCGGGGTGCGCTTTGCTCTCGAGCCCATGAACCGCTATGAGACGGACCTCATTCACACCGTTGCCGGCGGCCTGGAGCTGATCGATCGGGTGGGATTCGCCAACTTCGGCCTGTTGCTCGACACCTTCCACATGAACATCGAGGAGCCATCCATCGAAGGCAGCATCGGGAGCTGCGGCGATCGTATCTTTCACTTTCACGTGGCCGACTCCAACCGGTGGTATCCGGGCGCGGGGCACCTGGACTTCGGCTCGATCCTCAAGGCGCTCTCGGACACCGGCTACGAGGGATTCGTTTCCGGCGAGTTCCTGCCGCTGCCCGACGCTGACGCGGCTGGGAGCACGCAATCGACCACTTGAGGAAGTTCTGCGAAGATTGATGGCTGAGGACAGGATGGGAATGGAGCCCGCAGTATGCTCTGGCGAGATGTGCGGCTCAGGGTCGGGAGATTGTGAAGATGGACTACTCAAGACAACTTGAAGGCCTGGCCGATCTCGGATCTCTCCGCGGTCGATCGTCCGAGGAGGGACACCTTCTTTCAAGCCATCCGGGATGGCTACAAGATGGTTGGCGTGCTGGGTAATTTCGGCGGGTTCGAGGGTTCCCGGCACGACGCCAGTGGCGGACTCTTGTGCCAACAGACCGCCACCAACGCAGCCGCGCTCCGGGCTCGGTTGCCCTGGCTTCGGCCGGTGCCCCTCGGTCTGAGAACCTCGGTTGGATTCGGCGATCGGCTGGGGCTGGCCACGGTGGGCCACATTCACGCCATTCGCAGCGTTCCGGGTGGTGAGGGCACCATCGCGCCGATCTTCGCCCAGCAGTCGGTGCGCGAGAACACCCGCACCGGCCGCACGCCACAAGAGGTTCTGGACGACGCCACCTGGGGCGTCTTCGAGGCAGGCTGGCGTCATCCGTGGGGTGCCGATGCCGATCACCTCAAGACGACCGAGGACGTTCAGAGCTTTGCCCGGGCTGGTTACACCTTCTTCACCATCGACCCGGGCGACCACGTGGATGACGCTGTGGATGTGGACCAGGCCGAGCTGGAGACCCGCTTTCAGTCCTTGCCGTGGGAGGCGTTGGAGGACGTTCCAACCGACCTCGAGCGGCGGTTCTTGGCATCACCTATTGCCGTGGACGGCAGAGACGTGGCCTTCGACGAGCTCCTGCTGAGGCGGGCGGCCGTCAAGTACGGCCGGGCGGTGGCACACACCGCGGGCATGTACCGTGACATCGTCGCGGCGATGGCTGGCCGGCCCTTCGAGCTCGAGGTTTCGGTGGACGAGACTGACAGCCCCACGTCGCTGATTGACCACATCTACATCGCCACCGAGCTGCGTCGGCTCGGCGTGCGCTGGGTGAGCCTCGCCCCGAGATTCGTGGGCAGCTTCGAAAAGGGGGTCGACTACATCGGTGATGTGGAGACCTTCACGGCGGAGTTCGCTCTCCATGCCGCCGTGGCCCGCCAGTTGGGGCCGTACAAACTGAGTCTCCACTCCGGGTCGGACAAGTTCAGCATCTACCCCATCACCAGTCGTCTGACCGGCGCATCGGCGGGCAGGACCCCCGGACCCATGGTGCACGTGAAGACTGCGGGAACGAGCTTTCTGGAGGCGCTGCGTGCGATTTCGCGAGTGGACACGAAGCTATTTCGTGAGATCCTGACGCTCGCCCGTGAGAGGTACGAAACCGATCGGGCCACCTACCACGTGTCGGCCCAACTGAGCAAGGTGGCGGCACCGGAAGATCTAAGCGATGGGGGGCTGATGGATCTGCTCGATCAGTTCGACGCGCGACAGGTCCTCCACGTCACCTTCGGCTCGATTTTGGATCGGTTTGGCGACCGGCTGCAATCAACTCTGCGGACCGCGGAGGAGTCCTACGCCGAGGTCCTCGAGACCCATTTCGTTCGACATATATCCCCTTTCGTTGTGACCGGGAGCGAGACATGAGCAGCTATTGCGATGCGGCGCGGCCGGGTGTGGCGTGTGCTGCCCGAGGTGCCTCTCTGGGAGCATTGACGGCTGATCGGTAACGGGGGAGGAAGATGATCGGGACAAGCAATACGGCTCGAGGCCTGACCGAAGCCGAGGTTCGCGGCCTCCTGGTCGAGGGGCTGGCCGACCTCGACCTGACGGGCCGACGGATCCTGGTCATCATCCCCGACGGTACCCGAACGGCCCCAATCCCGCTCTTCTATCGTTTGCTCCACGAAACCATTGGCGAAAAGGTCGCTGCACTGGATTTTCTGGTGGCCCTCGGTACCCATCCTCCAATGGACGACTCCGGACTCAGCAGGCTGCTCGGGGTCAAAGTCAAGGCGGGTTCGACGGGCGAATCCCAGGTTTTTAACCACCGGTGGGACATTCCCGAGACCTTCGCCACCTTGGGCACGGTTTCGGCCGCCGAGGTAGCCGCGGCCACCGACGGACGAATGGAACTCGACGTGCCGGTCCGACTCAACCGACTGGTGTGTGGGCCAGGCGGTCAGTCACCCTACGATCAGTTGATCGTCGTCGGGCCCGTGTTCCCCCACGAGGTGGCCGGCTTCTCGGGGGGCAACAAGTACTTCGTGCCGGGAGTCGCCGGAGCCGAGATCATCGACGTGACCCACTGGCTGGGGGCGCTGATGACCAGCCGGGAGATCATCGGTGTGCCGGACACCCCCATGCGCCAGCTGATCGACCGTGCGGCCTCGTTCATTCCGACCCCTCGCTTCGGCATCTCGCTGGTGCTGCACGGCACCTCGCTCCACGGTGTGTACATCGGTGACATCCAGGCTGCCTGGAAGGCTGCAACCGAGTTGTCAGCTCGTCTCGACATCGTTTTCGTGGATCGCCCGTATCGGCGGGTCCTGTCCATGGTGCCCGAGATGTACGACGATCTGTGGACCGCGGCCAAGGGGATGTACAAGCTCGAGCCGGCGATCGCGGACGGCGGAGAGGTGATCATCTACGCACCCCATATCGATGAGGTCTCGTACGTTCACGGCAAGCACATCGACCAGATCGGCTACCACGTTCGCGACTACTTCACGGCACAATGGCAGCAGTTCCAGCACGTTCCGTGGGGAGTGCTCGCCCACTCGACCCACGTGCGGGGTGCGGGGACATTCGAGGATGGGATCGAGCGACCGCGGATCGATGTCACCCTCGCCACCTCGATCCCCCGTGATCGCTGTGAGCGCATCGGCCTCGGCTACAGGGACCCGAACTCCATCGACCCCGAGGAGTGGGCCGACCGGGAGGACGAAGGGGTCCTGCTGGTGAGAAGGGCCGGCGAAATACTCTACCGACTCACACCCAGTCCAGCAGCGGGCTGACATTTTTGACTCTGGAGGTCATGGATGGCACAGGCGGATATCGGACTCATCGGGCTCGCGGTGATGGGTCAGAACCTGGTACTCAATATGGACGATCACGGCTTCACCGTGGCGGTTTTCAACCGAACGACCGCCACCGTGGACGAGTTCGTCAACGGCAACGCCAAGGGCACCAAGATCATCGGCACTCACTCCATCGAGGAGCTGGTGGGTGTTCTCAAACGTCCGCGGCGGGTGATGCTGCTGGTCAAGGCGGGCCAGCCGGTGGACGACTTCATCGAGCTGCTGCTGCCGCTGCTGGAACCTGGAGACATCATCATTGACGGCGGCAACTCCAACTACCACGACACCATGCGCCGAACCGCGCACGTGGAGTCCAAGGGGCTGCTGTACATCGGCACCGGCGTATCGGGAGGCGAGGAAGGAGCGCGCCGCGGCCCGTCCATCATGCCGGGTGGTTCGCCCGAAGCCTGGCCCCACGTCCAGCCGATCTTCCAGGCGGTTTCGGCCAAGGTGGAGGACGGTTCGCCGTGCTGCGACTGGGTGGGAGAAAACGGCGCCGGACACTTCGTCAAGATGGTGCACAACGGCATCGAGTACGGTGACATGCAGCTGATCTGCGAGGCCTACCAGCTGATGAAGGATGGACTCGGCCTCGACCACGATCAGATGCACCGCGTCTTCGCCGACTGGAACGAGGGCGAGCTGGATTCCTACCTGGTCGAGATCACCCGGGACATCCTGGGGTACCGCGATGAGCGCGGCGAACCGCTGGTGGACAAGATCCTCGACACCGCCGGCCAGAAGGGCACCGGCAAGTGGACGGCCATGTCCGCCCTGGACATGGGCATACCCCTCACCCTGATCGCCGAGGCCGTGCTCTCCCGATTCCTGTCGGCGCTGAAGGATGAGCGGGTGGCGGCCTCAAGAGCGCTGTGCGGCCCGTCGACGGCCTTCGATGGTGATGCCGAGGCCTTCGTCGACGACCTTCGGCAGGCTTTGTTGGCCTCCAAGATCGTGTCCTACGCCCAGGGCTACATGCTGATGCGGGCGGCCGCCAAGGAGTACGGTTGGAACCTCAACAACGGCGGCATCGCTCTGATGTGGAGGGGCGGCTGCATCATCCGATCGGTCTTCCTGGGCAAGATCAAGGAGGCCTTCGACCGCAATCCGTCGCTGGAGAATCTGCTGCTCGATCCCTACTTCAAGGAGCAGGTGGAGGGGGCCCAGCAGGCCTGGCGGCGGGTGGTGGCAACTGCGGTGCGGATCGGGATCCCGGTACCGGCCATGGCCAGCGGGCTGGCCTTCTTCGACGGCTACCGCCACGATCGCCTGCCCGCCAATTTGCTCCAGGCGCAGCGCGACTACTTCGGCGCCCACACCTACGAGCGGGTGGACCGCCCCCGGGGCGAGTTCTCCCACACCGACTGGACGGGCCGCGGCGGCGATGTGACGGCCCGGACGTATCAGGCCTAGGGGGAATGCGGAATGCGGAATTCGAAATTCGGAAAATCCGTGATCGTTTCGAAAGCTATCACTGTCCTCTGCCTGGGGGGGGGGGCCCCGCAATCGGCGAGAACAAAGTTTTCAATCGTCGCGGTTCTGTGCGTGCTGGTGCCATGCGGGTTGCATGCGGCAGGTCGAAGCGACGAAGGATATCCCCGCATCATGCAGGGTCCCATGGTTGGGGCGGTTGGTGAGCAGAGCGCACTGATCTGGCTGCGCACGACCGGTGAATATCGGGTAGCCATCGAGTACGGGACCGATTTCGAGCTGGGCTCGACCCTCCTCACCGATCCGATCGTGGCCTCGAAGGCGAACGACTACACCATGATCGTGACCATTGAGGGTCTCGAACCCGCCACCGAGTACTTCTATCGTGTGCTGGTCAACGGCAAGGGCGACAAGTACCTCAAGGAGTACCCACCGTTCCGCTTCAAAACGGCGCCCACAAGGGGAGCTGACGCGAGCTTCCGGGTCGCCTTCGGCTCGTGCCCCAAGTTCCAGGACGATCGGATTCAGCCGATCTGGCCGGTGATCTGGGGGTACGAACCGGATCTGTTCTTCTGGATCGGGGACAACATCTATGGCGACACGCTGGATCCCGACATCCTGCGCGAGGAGTACCGGCGCCAGAGGGATGTGGCAGGGGTTCTGCCGGTGATCCGCAATATCTCCAATCTCGCGGTCTGGGACGACCACGACTTCGCCCTCAACAACCACGACCGGACCAACCCCATCAAGGAACAGGCCCTCGAGGTCTTCAAACAGTACTGGCCCAACCCGTCCTACGGGATGGCCGACGTGCCGGGCGTGTTCTTCACCTACAGCTACGGCGATGTGGACTTCTTCTTCGTCGACGATCGCTACTACCGGGATCCGAACGCGGATCCGGACGGGCCGCAGAAGACCATGCTGGGGCGGGCCCAGTTCGAGTGGTTGCAGACGGAATTGAAAAAGAGCGCTGCAGTCTTCAAGGTGATCGTCTCGGGCAGTGGTTTCAGCACAGCGAAGGGCGAGGGGGGCGACTCCTGGGCGGCCTTTCTCCACGAACGGAACCGGCTGTTCGACTTCATTCGAGACCAGGAGATCACCGGGGTGGTGATGTTGTCGGGCGACTCGCATGTGGGTGAGCTCAACGTGATCCCGTGGTCGGAGCACGGCGGCTACGACCTCTACGATCTGGTGAGCTCGCCGCTGGCTCAGCGAAATCCCGACAGCTGGCTCCACCGCAGACCCGAGCGCCGGATCCGACCGGTCTACTTTTTGGGGAGCAACGTGGGCGTGGTCGACTTCCTGCTGGATGACCCGCCGCGCCTCATGTACCGGCTGATCGACATCCACGGCCGCAGCGTCTGGAAGCCGTTCGTAGTTCGGGCCGACGAACTGGTCAACGGGGTCGTCTCGTGGCCGGATAAAGTTCACAACGAGTCAGCCGAGCGCCAGCAGAACTACGACGACGGTAAGGGCTACTACGAGATCGAAGCTGGAGAGTAAACGGGCTCGACTCGATACGAGCCGAGCTGTGAGGTTGGCTGACGACGGAGGTGCTCGATGAATCGGTTTTTAGTGTTGATCCTGTTGGTACTGTCCGTGACCCCGACCTTGTCCACCATGGCGGCTGGTCCGGCCGATGAGCTGGTCTTCATCGTCGCCGCCGACATGCGGAACTTCGCGGCGCAGGGCGAGTGGTCAGAGAACTTCTCCGGTGCGTGCGAGGCGATCAACACGATCGGCAAGGGAGCCTTCATGGTGAGCCCCGGCGATCTCGACGTGGACCCACCGTCGGCGGTTCGCGAGATGATCTCCTCGGTTCTGGGCGAGGACTACCCGTGGTACCCGGTCCTCGGCAACCACGACCCGGAGTCTCCCTCCACCATGAGGTACCTCCGGGCCTACGGCGAGAGTGTGCCGAACGTGGTCAACCGCGGACCGAAGGGCTGCGAGGCAACGACCTATTCCTTCGACTGGCCCAATGCCCACTTCGTGGTCCTCAACCAATACTTCGACGGGGTGAAGGACTGGGGTGTGGAGGGTGACGTGGTACCCGAGTTGCTGGATTGGCTCGAGGCAGATCTGGCTGCCACCACCAAGGACAACATTTTCGTGCTTGGACACGAGCCGCTGATCGCCATGCCCGACATGGACAACGGGCGGATCCGCCACCAGGGGAACTCTCTCGATGAGCACCCCGAAAGCGCTCTTCGATTTCAAAAGCTGTTGAAGGAGCATGGTGTGACGGCCTATATCTGCGGTCACACTCACAACGCCTCATATGCCAATATCAACGGCCTGTGGCAGTTGGATGCCGGTCATGCCCGGGGACTGGAGGAGGCGTCGTACGCTGACCAGATGTATGCCGCGGCCTCCTTGGCGATCGAAACCGGCCGTGCGCGCGGCGTCGGCGAGGCCGAGTCTCTGAGGCAGCTCTACAGGGATGATGCCTACCACGTGGACAAGTGGTTCAAGTACCTGGGGATGACGGATCAACCGGTGGTGCCCACCCTGGCCCAGTTCTGTGACGAGTACGGCAGCGACCCTGAGGCGAGAGATCGGTTCTACGAAGCGCAGATCCGCGGCCGGGGGCAGACCCCCAGCACCTTTCTGAAGATCTCGGTGGGTGCCGAGGGAACCACAGTGGAGTATTACCGCGACGATGCTCACGGCGGTCCCTACTCGCTCAGAGAGACGCTGACCTTGAGGTGAAGAGGTCCGGCGGCGGGCAGATGCCGTCTTCCCGCGCCAGTTACCCTTCGGCTGAGATCGGGCCGGCGGCAAAGTGGGTTACAGGGATCGCCTCGGTGGTCATGGTGCTCAGCGCGGGACTCGGTGCGAGTTTCGAGCTCGAGGGTGTGCTGCTGAGTTCTGCGCCCGTGATCGACGGCGTCCTCGATGAGGCGGTGTGGTCCGAGGCCGCGGTTGCCGAGGGTTTCGTGCAGTTCAAGCCTCAGTTTGGAGAGCCGTCGCCTTTTCGGACGGTCGTCCGGGTGGGTTACACCGGCGATGCCCTGTACGTGGCCTTCACGTGCTTCGATCCCCGGCCAGGTGAAATCTCGGCGGCGGTCACGTCTCGCGACGGTTCGCTGGATCGTGACGACTCGGTCGCCGTCCTGATCGACACCCTGCGCGACCGGCGCAAGGCCTACTACTTCATCACCAACACCCGCGGCGTTCAGGGAGACGGCAAGGTCGCCGATAACGGCCGGGTCGTCGAGGCCGAGTGGGATGGGGCCTGGGAGTGCTCCTCCACAAGGACGGACGAGGGGTGGACCAGCGAGTTTGCGATTCCATTCAGAATCCTCCGCTTCAGCGGGGGCGCAGAGGCGGTCTGGGGCATCAACTTCCATCGATATGTGCCGCGTCGCCTGGAAACCTCGGTGTGGTCCGGTCCCGGGGAAAGTGAATGGAGGGTGTCGAGCTTCGGTGATCTGAGCGGGCTCGATGTTCAATCCGCTGGCGCCAAGAAGTACGCAATCATTCCCTATGGGCTCGCAGTCGTCGAAGAAGGTCGGGAGCCGGTCTTCGAGGCGGGGGTCGACCTCAGGCTGCGGCTCGGCAGGAGTCTGAGCGCCGACCTGACCCTCAACCCCGATTTCGCTCTCGTGGAGGCAGACGTCGAGCAGATCAACCTCACCAGGTTCGAAATCTTCGTTCCCGAAAAGCGGCCCTTCTTCCTGGAAGGGCTGGAGATGTTCGACCAGCGGATTCGTCAGTTCTACAGCCGGCGGATCGGTGACATCACGTGGGGTGGCAAGCTCATCGGCAGCACGGGTAGCTTCGATGTTGCCGCCATCGCATCGGCGGCCGATCTGCAGTCCGAGGACCCGGCCGAAATGGTTGACGACACTGCCGATTACGCCGTTGTGCGTGTCCAGCGAGGGATTTGGAGCGGGTCGACCATTGGGTTGCTCGCGGCGAATCGAGGCACCGGCTCCGAACAGGCGGGCTCCATCGGTCTGGACACGACCCTCTTCTTCACCGAGACCCTGGGCATGACCGCCCAGCTGCTGCGCTCCCACGGGCCCGAGTGCGACGGTGCCCTGGGTTGGTTTCTGAGGCCGGCCTATGATTCGTCCAACTCCCACTTTCACATCAGGTACACCAATCTCGATGTGGGGCTCAAGGACAACGTGAACGTGATCGGCTTCCTCGAGGACGACGACCGCAAGGAGTTCGATACCGAGGTCGAACACATCTTCTGGTTCGAGGACAGTGCGTTCGAGAGACTCGAGGGCAAGATCAACTACAACCGCTACTGGAGTCAGGACGGGGTTCTGAGGAGCTGGGCGCTGGAGGCGGATGCAGAGCTTGTTCTCACCAGCTTCTGGCAGGTCGAGCTTTCTTACGAGGATGCCTACGAGCTCTTCGAAAAGGAGTTTCGCAACTCGCTCACCAGCCTGCAGGTTGGCTACGACAACCGCTCCGGGAAGTCGTTCGCGGTCGAGGTCGGGACCGGGAAGAACTACGATTCGGACCTGATGCTGGCAACCGTTGAGGTGGGCCTCAACCTGTTGAGCGCCCTTGATCTTTCCTACGAGGGGACCTGGCTCGAACTCGACCCGGATCCGGAGAATGAGAGCACCTGGATCCACGTCTTCAGGGCCAAGTACCACTTCACGAACAACCTCTTCGTCAACCTTTTCTGGCAGACCAACTCGGTGATCCAGAAGGAGAACATCCAGCTCCTGGGTGTGTGGCGGTTCCTGCCGCCCTTCGGGTCGCTGCAGGTGGCCTATCAGCGGGGGACGTCGGAGATCGGCACCCCCTCGGATCAGGGAGACTCTGTCTTCACCAAGCTCCAGTGGGTTTTCTGACAGACTGCTCTCAAACGAGGTCCTGTGGCAGTTTTCAGATGGTCATGGCGGTATAGCCGCCATCCACCCGGATGATGGCGCCGGTGACGAACGAGGAGGCCCGTTCAGCGGCCAGCCACACCACCGCACCGGCCAGCTCCTCGGGCTCGCCAAAACGGCCCATGGGGGTGTGACCCATGATCGACGCCACCCGTTCGTCGGTGAGGATCTTGCGGTTCTGTTCCGCCGGGAAGAAGCCGGGCGCCACCGCGTTGACCCGCACCCCATGGGGCGCCCATTCGCGGGCCAGAAACTGGGTCAGATTGTTGACCCCGGCCTTGGTGATCGAGTAGGTGAAGACCTTGCTCAAGGGCGGGCCCGACGAAACCGACGAGATATTGATCACCGAGCCGCCGTCGCCCTGGTCGATCATCTGCCGGCCGAAGACCTGGCAGGCCAGGAACATGGAACTCAGGTTGACCTTCAGGATGCGTTCCCACTCCTCCTCGGTGATCTCGAAGAATGGGGTCGCCGAGTTGATGCCCGGGGCGTTGAGCAGGATGTCCACCCGGCCCCACTCCTCCACCACCTGGCTGCACGCCCGACGGAGGTCGGTTTCGCTGGTGGCGTCCACCTCAATGTCGATGGCGTCGGTGCCGTGGGCGTCTCGGATATCCTTGGCTCGTTCCTTGGCCGCCTCGGCGTTGAGATCGAGCATCGCCACCTTGGCCCCGGCGCAACCGAGCGCTTCAGCCATGGCGCCCCCCAGCACACCGCCCGAACCGATGGTCACTGCCACTTTGCCAACCAGCGAAAAGAGATTTTCCGGGTAGCTCACGATGTCGCTCCTTTTCAGTGCGGGCGTGGAGGGTGTTTCTGTGAAAGTCGTTGATGAACGCAAAGAGGTTCGATCATCGTAATCGGACGGCTGATCCTCCTTCTATTCTAGCTCGCATTGTTCCCCGTGTACCATCGTTTCAGCGATCCGACCGGGAGGTGCCCATGTCGTACATCCTCGCCCTCGACCAGGGAACCACCAGCTCGCGGGCCATCGTCTTCGACCGCGACGGCACCAACCGGGCTGTGGCCCAGCGGGAATTCCGCCAGATCTTCCCGAGACCCGGTTGGGTGGAGCACGACCCGATGGAGATCTGGAGCACCCAGATCGGTGTCGCCACCGAGGCCATGGCGAGCCTCGGCGCCCAGGCAGAGGAAGTGGCAGCCATCGGCATCACCAACCAGCGCGAAACCACGGTGGTCTGGGATCGAGTCACCGGGCGGCCGATCCACAACGCCATCGTCTGGCAGGACCGTCGCACCGCCGAGCTGTGCGACCGGCTCCGCACCCAAGGGCTGGCCGGAATATTTCAAGATCGCACTGGGCTGGTTTTGGACGCTTATTTCTCAGGCACCAAACTGCGTTGGATCCTGGACAACGTGGAGGGCGCCCGCGCCCGGGCCGAAGCCGGTGACCTGGCCTTCGGCACCGTCGACAGCTGGCTGGTGTGGAACCTCACCGGCGGTGAACGCCACGTCACCGATGTGGCCAACGCCTCGCGCACCCTGCTCTTCAACATCCACACCGGCGACTGGGACGACGAGTTGCTCGAGATCCTCGCCGTGCCCCGTTCGGTGCTGCCCGAGGTTCGGTCGTCCAGCGAGGTCTACGGAGAGACCGCGGGCAAGCTCTTCGCGTCCCGGCTGCCCATCGCCGGCATGGCGGGCGATCAGCAGGCGGCTCTCTTCGGCCAGATCTGCACCACGCCAGGCATGGTCAAGAACACCTACGGCACCGGATGCTTCATGTTGATGAACACCGGATCAAAGCCTGTGCGCTCCCGGAACAACCTCCTCACCACGATCGCCTGGAGGCTCGGTGGCCAGACCACCTACGCCCTCGAAGGCAGCGTCTTCATCGGCGGGGCGGTGGTCCAGTGGCTGCGCGACGGCCTCGGACTGATCCGCAGATCGTCCGAGGTCGAGGCGCTGGCTCGCCAGGTCGAGGATAACGACGGGGTCTACCTGGTGCCGGCCTTTGTGGGACTGGGGGCGCCCCACTGGGATCCCTACGCTCGCGGCACCATTTTCGGGCTCACCAGGGGCAGCACGGCGGCCCATATCGCCCGCGCTGCCCTGGAGAGCATCGCCTACCAGAGCGCCGACGTCATCCGATCCATGTCGGCGGACTCGGGTATCGACGTCGCCGAACTCCGGGTGGATGGGGGAGCTGCGGCCAACGATTTGCTCATGCAGTTTCAGGCGGACATTCTGGGAGTGCCGGTGATCAGGCCCACCGTCCTCGAGACCACCGCTCTAGGTGCGGCGTACCACGCCGGCCTCGCCGTCGGCTACTGGGAGAGCCTCGAGCAGATTGCCGCCCAGTGGCAGGTGGATCGGCGGTTCGAGCCGGCCATGGATCGTTCCACCGCCGAGGCCCTGATGGCGCGGTGGCACGATGCCCTCGACCGGGCGAAAGGCTGGTCCCGTGACGCGGTTTGATACTGGCGTGACCCTGTGCAGGCTCGTGATCTTCGATCTCGACGGGACCCTGGTGGACTCGCTGGGCGATCTGGCCGACTCCATGAATGCGGTGCTCCGTTCGGCGGATTATCCGGAACACCCCCGGGTTCGGTACCGGACCTACGTGGGAGACGGCATGGTCAACCTGGTCCGGCGCGCCCTCCCGGCGGAGATGGTGAACGACGAAACGGTGGCGGAGTTCGTCAAGCGGATGTCCGACGAGTACGCGCGCCGCTGCCTGGACTCCACCGCTCCCTTCCCCAGAATCCCCGAGTTGCTCCAAAATCTCCGCGAACGCGGGGTGAAGACCGCGGTCCTGTCCAACAAGCCCGACGAAGCCACCCAGGCCGTGGTGAACCGGTTCTTTGCCCACCACCCGTTCGACGTCATCCGAGGGGCACTTCCTGGGGTTCCGCTCAAGCCCGATCCCACCTCGGCCCTCGAGGTGATCCGCGATTGCGGTGTGGGCCCCCGGGACACCCTCTACGTGGGCGACACGGATACGGACATGAAGACCGGGCGCAACGCCGGCCTGTTCACGGTGGGTGTGACCTGGGGCTTTCGCGACGCGGCTGAACTGGACGTCTCGGGCGCCCACCGGATCGTGGATCATCCCCTGGATTTGCTTTCCTTGTGCCTGGGCGCTAAAGATTAGAGGGAGCTTGAATGGGCACGCTACGTGTTGGCCTGGTTTTCGCTCTTGCCGTCTATACGATCTTGACCAATCGGAGCAAAATGGGGTCTGTGAACGGCTAACGCGTACGAAGATTGAGGAGTGACCGTCGTCCTGTTCTGTGTGGCAGTGTTCTGGGGGTGTTAGATGCGCGATTCTTCGTCGATCGAGTTTTTGGGTGACGGCTACCTGCTGGACTCGGACACAGCACGCCAGCTCTTCATGGGAATTCGTGACCTGCCGATTGTGGATGCCCACAACCACGCCGACATCGTGGAGATCGTGGAGAACCGGCCGTGGTCGGACATCTGGGAGGTGGAGGGTGCCACCGACCACTACGTCTGGGAGATGATGCGCAAACGGGGCGTGCCGGAGGACCAGATCACAGGCGACGCTTCCAACCGGGCAAAGTGGCAAACCCTGGCCGAGGTATTTCCGACCCTGGTGGGCAACCCCACCTATGAGTGGATTCATATCGATCTGCGGCGGCGCTTTGGCATCACCGAGGTGATCCGACCGGACACGGCGGCCTCCATCTGGGATCAAACCCTGACTCCGCTCGCCGAGGAGGACATGAGGCCCCGGGAGCTCCTCGAAGCCATGCGGGTCGAGATCATGTGCACCACCGACGACCCCACTACGAGCCTGCCCCACCACGAAAGGGCGCGGGAGGAGATCGTCCACACCAGGATTCTGCCCACCTGGCGACCGGACAAGGCGATGCACGTGGAGAAGCCTCCCTGGCGTCCCCTGGTGGAGCGGCTCGGGGAGGAAACCGGCATCGACACCTCGACGCTCAAGGGCTTCGAGGAGGCCCTCCAGGCCACCCACGACTACTTTGACGGACTCGGTTGCGTGGCCTCGGACCACGGCCTCACCGTGCCGTGGGGCCATCGTGCGAATCGGGCGAAGGCCGCCGCCGTGCACGCGAGTGCCGTGGCCGGGCATCGGCTGGATGAGGACGACATCGCCGACTATCACGCCTACATGCTCCATCGATTCGCCGAGATGGACGCCGATTCCGGCTGGGTCATGCAGCTTCACATTGGGGCGGTGCGGGACTACCGCGACCAGCTCTTCGAAACCCTTGGACCGGACACGGGGGGCGATGTGTCCGATCAGCAAATTGGCATCGGTGGAAATCTACGGCCCTTCCTTAACGCCTTCGACGGCTTTCTCGAGATCGTGCTTTACTGCCTCGATCCCACCCACCTGCCCACCCTAGCCACCGTGGCTCGGGCCTACCCCAAGGTCAGCGTGGGCGTGCCGTGGTGGTTCAACGACAGTCCCCACGGAATGAGGAGCGCGCTGGAGTACGTGGCCACCGTGGATCTGCTGGCCAACACCGGCGGCATGGTCACCGACTCCCGCAAGCTGATCTCCATTGGTTCGCGCACCGAGATGTTCCGGAGGGTGCTGTGCAGCGTTGTGGGACAAATGGTAAATCGGGGCCAGATTCCCACAGTGGAAGCGGAGGCGTTGGTTCGTTGGATGGTCTACGATCGCCCCAGGACGCTGTTCTTCGACGGCCGTGGCTGATCGGGCGTTAGGCAAGTGGAGCAATGAACCGTAGCGATTCCTCTCTCGACGTTTATGGGCTGGGTCAGTGCTGCCTCGACCTGCTGGTCCGGACGGAGAGTTACCCACCGCCCGACGTCAAGTGCGAGGTCTTCGACCTCACGCGACAGGGGGGTGGTCCGGTGGCCACCGCACTGGTGGCCTTGTCACGGTGGGGTGCCCGCTGCGCCATCGCGGGGGTGGTGGGTGACGACCCAATCGGAGACGAGATTCGGGCCTCGATTTCTTCGGAGAACGTCGACGCCCACAATGTCCTCGTCCGTCCGGATTCCGAGTCCCAGTTGGCCTTTGTCCTCGCTGAACCGGGAACGGGCCGCCGCACCATTTTCTGGCGTCGGCCCACCGGCGATCCGCTGCGCGCGGAGGAAGTCGACGTGGAACGCCTCCTGGGCGCGCGCGTCTTCCACACCGACGGGCTTTTCCCCGAGGCCTCTATTGCGGCGGCCCGCGCGGCAAAGGACGCCGGAATCGAGATCTCGGTTGATGCGGGCTCCCTGCGGGACGGCATGATCGAGCTGGCCTCAATGGCCGATCACTTTCTCGCATCGGGCACCTTTGCCCGGGCGTACGCCCCAGGTGCATCGGCCGTCGACGTCTGCCACCGGTTGGCGGAGCTCGGAGCGCGGGTGGCGGGCGTGACCCTGGGTGAGCGAGGGTACGCTGCCGTCGCCGATGGAATTGAGATTGAACGCCCGGCCTATTCGGTAGACGCGGTCGACACGACAGGCTGTGGCGACGTTTTCCACGCCGGCTATCTCCATGGCCTTCTCAATGGCTGGGCGGCTGAGGTGCGGTTTGATTTTGCCGCCTGGGCGGCGTCCCGGGTGGCGACGAAGCTCGGCGGCAGGACCGGCATACCGAAACCAGATGATTGGCAACGCTTGATCGCTGGATCCATACAGGACCTTCGAAGGAGTTGAAATGAGAAGAAAGCGCGCTCTGGAGGCGATCGAGGGATTCGGCGGGTATTGGGATCTGGTCATCATTGGTGGCGGTGCCACCGGTCTCGGCACTGCGGTGGACGCCTCGGCCCGGGGCTATACGACCCTGCTGCTGGAGCAGCACGACTTCTCCAAGGGCACCTCCAGCCGAAGCACCAAGTTGGTTCATGGGGGAGTGCGGTACCTCCGGCAGGGCAATGTTTCACTGGTGCTCGAGGCCCTTCACGAGCGAGGCTTGCTGGCGCAGAACGCGCCCCACCTGGTGCGCAACCAGAGCTTCGTCGTGCCCATCTACGACTGGTGGGAGGGTCCGTTCTACGGCATCGGGCTCAAGGTGTACGACAAGCTGGCCGGGCGGCTCGGCATCAAGCCTTCCAAGGGGCTGTCCCGCGAGGAGACCCTGGAGCGGATTCCCAACCTGGAGCCCGAGGGACTCCGGGGCGGCGTCCTGTACTACGACGGGCAGTTCGACGACTCGCGGCTGGCCATCGACATGGCTCGAACCGCGATCCAACAGGGCGGCACGGTGGTCAACTACATGCGGGTGGAGAGCCTGCTCAAGACCGGCGGCATGGTCTCCGGCGTCCGGGTCCGGGATCTGGAGAATGACCGGGAACACCAGATCAACGCCCGGGTGGTGATCAACGCCACCGGCGTCTTCGCCGACCAGGTGGTCCGCATGGATGATCCCGAGGCCGTGCCCATGGTGACACCGAGCCAGGGGACTCACCTGGTGCTGGGCAGGGAGTTTCTCCCGGGTGATTCGGCCATCATGGTGCCCCAGACCACCGACGGCCGAGTGCTGTTCGCGGTGCCGTGGCACGATCGGGTGGTGGTGGGGACCACCGATGTGGCGGTGGACGAGCCCACGCTCGAACCCCGGGCCCTGCCCGAGGAGGTGGACTTCATTCTGGAGAACGCCGCCCAGTACATGGCCAAGGACCCGTCCCGGTCGGACGTGCTCAGCGTCTTCGCCGGCCTGCGCCCGCTGGTGACTGCCGGTGAGGATGACGAAACCTCGAAGATGTCCCGGGACCACACCATTCTGGTGTCCGGGTCAGGCCTGGTCACCATCACCGGAGGTAAGTGGACCACCTACCGGAAGATGGCTCAGGACGCCGTTGACCAGGCCGCCCTGGTGGCCGGGCTGGTGCCCCACCCTTGCCCCACCGAAAACCTGCGGATTCATGCCTGGCTCAAGAATGTGGATCCGGAGGACCCGCTCCACGTCTACGGTTCCGACGGGCCGGCGGTCCGCGCTCTTGCCCGGAGGGATCGAAAGCTGGCCGAGCCGCTGGATGCCCGGCTGTCGATCACCGGGGTCCAGGTGGTGTGGGCGGTGGAGAAGGAAATGGCTCGAACGGTGGAGGACGTGCTCGCCCGCAGAACCCGAGCGCTGCTGTTGGACGCACGGGCGAGTATCGACGTGGCACCCGAGGTGGCCAGGCTCATGGCCCGCAGGCTCGGCAAGGGGCGGAAGTGGCAAAAGGAGCAGGTCGAGGCGTATACCGCCGTCGCCCGAGGCTATATTCTCGATTGAAGATTCCCGTCATTCGCCGCCCTCGCGACGAAACCTGGTGACATAAGCGGGCCAGTTGAGGTAGTCCAACAGCGACTGTGCGGTGGCGGCGTTGGGGTCATCGGGTGCCAGCTCCAAGAATCGTGTCAGCGCAGTCCGCGTGCACTCGCTGTCACCGAGCATGTTGCAGCTCAGGCCAAGCTGGAGATAGGCCGGAGCCAGGTCCGGCTGGCTTCCCAGGATCACCTCGAGCAGAGCCCGTGACTGGGCGGCCTGGTTGTTGTCGAAGAGCGCGGTGGCGTGCTGCAGCAGTTCGCCGGAAACGATGTCCGGGTTGGCGTCAGCCAGGCGGCGTGCCGACGCCACCATGCGGGGGGTGTCACCCATCATCAGCTCCGAGTAGTACGCTGTTCCGATGGCGTCCAGATCGTCAGGCTGGTACTTCAACAGCTTTTCAGCCGCATCGGCGGCGATCCCGTACTGGTCCACCTGAATGGCCACGGCGGCGATTGCGCGGTAGGCGTCGGGGAAGTCCGGATCCACATCAGCCGCCTGCTGGAACTTCGCAAGTGCGGTGGCCTGATCCCCTGTCTTCAGGGCACGCCGGGATGGTCCGGGCCACCCGGAACTCGTTGGGCCAGGCCTCCTCGATCTGGCGAACCAGTTCGTCGTCCAGGCCACTTCGGGTGAACTCGTCGAAGGCTGCCGCCGCCTCGGCTGAGAGGATGAAGGACAGGGCGCTCACCGGCAGGTCGGGCAGCTCCACGGCTACCGGCTTGACGCCGATCGATCGCAGGACCTCCAGAGACTCAAGGTCGAGCTCGTGGATTTCGCGCGACCGATCCGGATCTTCCTCATCCTCGGGAATGGCTTCGAACAGGGATTGGAGATAGCCCACCCGCAGCCGGCGGGCGTCGATGGCAGGATCCCAGGGGAAGGGACGATCTACCGCCGTGCGGTGGAGCCCGTCGGCGCCTCGAAGAGTCAAAGACCAGCGCGCAGTCCTCGACGCTGCGGCCCATGGGGCCCAGCTTGTCCATGCTCCACGACAGTGCCATCGCCCCGTGCCGGCTGACCGCCCCGAAGGTAGGCCGCAGGCCGGTGACACCGCAGCGGGTGGAGGGGGAAACGATGGATCCCCAGGTCTCCGATCCGATGGCGAAGCCAACCAGACCGGCTGAGGTGGCCGCACCGGGGCCGGCCGACGACCCGCTGGAGCCCTGCTCCAGGTTCCACGGATTGCGGGTGGTCCCGTCGAACCACACGTCGCCCCAGGCCAGCGCCCCGAGGCTCAGCTTGGCCACCAGCACGGCGCCGGCCTCGTCCAGTTTGGTGACTACCGTGGCATCCTGGTCGATCACCTGGTCCCGGAATGGCTCCGCCCCCCAGGTGGTGGGGTAGCCGCGAACCGCCAGCAAATCCTTGGCCCCCCACGGAATGCCGTGGAGAGGGCTTCGCACCCGGCCGCGGTCGAGTTCGACGTCGGCCTTCCGTGCCTGGTCGAAGGCCCGCTCCTCGGTGAGGGTAATGACGCATTCGAGCTGTGGGTCGAGGCGAACGAGCCGTTCCAGGTAGAGCTCGGTGAGCTCCATCGAGGAGATCTGGCGGGCCCGGATCAGCCGACCGAGTTCTGCGGCGGGCAGAAAGGCGATCTCGGCAGGGTCGTCCGGCAGTGAGGGGGCGCCGCGGTCTTTTTGGAATCGATTTGGGAGGTCCCGCGGGGCTGGATCCCCGGTGATCGTCGGGTCGAAGAGCAGAGCCGGGGGCACCGAGTTGTCCACGGCCACCCTGCGCAGCGCCCGGTAGTTCTCGCGGAGCTGGTCGAGGCTGGTGATCATCAGCTCTCGCTCCTCGGCTGTGAGCTCGAGGCCCGCCAGCCGGGCGGCAGCAGCCACGTCAGCATCGGTCAGGGGATCGTCACCGCCCGCCTGAGCCCACAAGATGTCGGGAAGGGTTGTTCCCGCGAGACCAAGTCCGGCAAACAAGCGCATGAACCGTCGTCTGTCGAGGTGCTGGACAGCTTGTTCCATGGGCGACCTCCTTGGAGAGCGAGTTTAACCCGCATATCTCACCAGCTTTCTTCTGCGGCCGGCGATTCGCAGCGCCCAGCGGTGTTTTCTCGCCTCGGGGTGCTCGACGTACCTGTCGAGTACGCCTCCGCGCCCCTCGGGTCGAAAACACCGCTGGGCACGGCGCCTCGCCGCCCTCGAGACCAAACCTGGTGAGATAAGCGGGTTAGCTGTGGAAAGGTCTGGATGGGAGAGCGGTTGTGCTTGGCGGAGGTGAGTTTTGGTGAGTCGGTTGATGACCGGATTTCTGGCGACGAAGTGATGGACTGGAGGGGCACTGGGGCTCTACAGTGGGACCCACTGTGATCAGTATCGTCATTCCAGCGTTGAACGAGGAGAGCGCCCTGCCGGCAACCCTCGAATCGGTGGCTGCCCAGAACGGTCCTCTCGAGGCGATCGTGGTCGACGGTGGCAGCGACGACGCCACGGTACAAATCGTGCGGAGTTTCGCCGCCACCGGTCACCGGGTGCGATGCGTCGAAGCGCCCCGAGGTCGCGCACGCCAGATGAACTTCGGCGCCGTGGTCGCGGGGGGCGACTGGCTGATCTTCCTGCACGCCGACACCCGGCTGCCGCCAGGGGCGGTGGATCGGGTTGCCGGCCTCCCAACCAAGGTCCACGCGGGGTGTTTCCACCAGCTTTTCGACACCTCGAGCCGGTTCCTCCGGGCGCTGTCCTTCATGCACAACCAGCGCTTTCGCCTCACCCGCGTGATCTACGGCGACCAGGCGTTGTTCATCCGGCGGAAACTCTTCGACGAAATCGGCGGCTTCCCCGACCGAGCCATGGAGGACGTCGCCTTCAGCCTCGAGTTGCGCCGAAGAACCCGGCCGATCATGTTGCCCGACACGGTGCTCACCGGAGCCCGCAAGTTCGAGCAGATGGGCTCCTGGCGTGCCCTCTGGCATTCAGTGAGCCTGCTGGTGCGATTCCACCGAGGTGCTGACGTGTCAGGTGACCGGTTTTTCGGTGAGTATCGCTGAGTATTCGGAGTTGTCCCAATTCAACGCCTTCCGCGGGACGACGCCGTTCCCCATTTCGGCTGAGATCGGCGAGGTCATCGCACACGCCATGGAGATTGGAGAGCTCACCGACGGAGCTCTCGACGTCACGGTGGGACCCCTGGTGGAGGCCTGGGGATTCGGGCCAGTGAACGAGATGGTGAAGCCGCCGTCACCGGCCGAGATCGAAGGTCTCTTGGGGGCGACCGGCCACCGTCATCTTCAGTTGGACACCCAGGGGCCGACCCTCTCCAAGTTGAATCCCGACCTGCGGATCGATCTGTCGGCCGTGGCCAAGGGCTATGCCATCGATCGTGTGGCGTCCGCTCTGTCTGCCAGCGACTATGACCGTTTCATGGTGGAGGTGGGTGGGGAGATCAGGGTGCGGGGGAGCAATCCGGACGGTGAACCATGGCGGCTCGCCGTCGAGCGGCCCCAGGAGGTCGGCCGGGCTCTTCACACGGTGGTCGCCCTGAGCGAAGGCAGCCTGGCCACCTCGGGCGATTACCGCCATTACCGGGAGGTGAACGGCAATCGCATCAGCCACATCATCGATCCGCGGAGCGGCCGGCCCATCTCCCACGGTCTGGCGTCGGTGAGCGTGATCGATGAGCTCTGCGTTCGCGCGGACGGTCTCTCCACCGCGCTGTTGGTGCTCGGTCCCGAGCAGGGGTTTGCCCTCGCTCTCGAGCTCGACCTTCCGGCACTGTTCCTGGTGCGCGATCAGCTCGGCGACCTCCGCAAGATGGCCACGCCAGAATTCGATGAACTGATGAAGGCTTCGGATTAACCATTAGGCCACCGCTTACCCGTTGATGGTTTAAAGGTTTAAAAGTTAAAGGTTTAAAGGTGACGTGACGGCGGGCTGGCCTTCGAGGGCAGCCCAGCCGGAACGTCATCCCGAACGAGGGGCGAAGCCCTGAGGAGGGATCTCTTCGAGTCTTCGCTCAGCCGATCGGGGACGGTTTTCCGAATTCCGAATTCCGAATTCCCCTCAGCCTTCGTACTCGCTCCACGGTCGGACCTTGAGCTCATCGACGTTGACTCGCTCGAGCGCCTCGGTGAGCCTTTCCGCGAGCTGCCGGTTGGTGATCAACGGGATGCCGAAATCCACCGCGGTGCGGCGGATGATGTAGTCATTGGTGAGCTCTTCCTTCTGGAAGTGCTTCGGAATGTTGATCACCAGGTCGAGTCGCCGCTCCTTGATGTAGTCGATGACATTGGGCTCGCCGCCGTCCAGGGGCCAGCGCAGGACCTTGGTCTGGATGCCCTTCGAGGCCAGGAAGTCTGCGGTTCCCTGGGTGGCGTAGAGCTCGACGCCGAGCTTCACCAGGCGATGGGCGCTGTCCTGGAACGCCGCCTTGCTTTCAATGGGACCGGTGGACAGCAGGGCGCTGGTGATGGGCAGCCGGAAACCCACCGCGATCAGCGCCTTCAGGAAGGCCTCATCGAAATCCCAGCCGAGACAGGCGACCTCGCCCGTGGAGGCCATCTCCACTCCCAGGGTTGGGTCAGCCCCCTCGAGCCTGGTGAATGAAAAGTGGGGCGCCTTGACCCCTACGTAGTCGAGGTCGAGGAATGAGCGATTGTCCATCTTGGACGGCCGTCCCATCATCACCCGGGTGGCGGCGTCGATGAAGTTCCGCTTCAAGACCTTGGACACGAAGGGGAAGGACCGCGAGGCCCGCAGATTGCACTCGATCACCATCACCCGGTTGTCCTTGGCCAGGAATTGGATGTTGAAGGGTCCGGTGATGTGCATGGACCGCGCCACCTGAGTGGTGATCACCCGAATCCGGCGCATGGTCTCGAGGTAGGTGCGCTGCGGTGGCAGGACGAGGGTGGCATCACCGGAGTGGACGCCGGCGTTCTCCACGTGCTCGGAGACCGCCCAACACACCAGTTCGCCGTCTCGGGCCACGGCGTCGACGTCGATCTCCTTGGCGTTCTCGACGAACTTGGAGACCACCACCGGATGGTCCGGGGAGATATGCACTGCGTTGTCGAGGAAGACGGTGAGCTCCTCGTCGGTGCCCGCCACCGCCATGGCGGCCCCTGACAACACGTAGGAAGGACGAACGATCACCGGGTAGCCGTGCTCGTTGGCGAAGCGGTGGGTGTCTTCCACCGAGCTCAGTTCCTGCCAGGGCGGCTGGGGTACGCCGAGCTCCTCGAGGAGGCTTGAGAAGCTGTGACGGTTCTCGGCGCGGTCGATGGAGAGCGGGGAGGTTCCCATCACCCGCATCCCGGCCTCGTGGCACCGAAGGGCCAGGTTGTTGGGCACCTGACCGCCCATGGAGAGCATGAGCCCGAGCGGGGTCTCCTTGCGATAGATCTCGGACACCGCCTCGAAGCTCAGCTCGTCGAAGTAGAGCCGGTCGCACTCGTCGTAGTCGGTGCTCACGGTCTCGGGGTTGTGGTTGACCATGAGGGTTTTGTAGCCGAGGTCGCGCAGGGTACGGGCCGCGTTGACGCAGCACCAATCGAACTCCACCGACGAGCCGATCCGGTAGGCCCCCGGACCGAGGATCATCACCGTGCCCTCCTGGTGGTAATCCACGTCGTCTTCGGTGCCGTTGTAGGTGAGGTAGAGATAGTTGGTGGCGGCCGGGTACTCAGCGGCGAGGGTGTCGATTTGCTTCACCGAGGGGTGGAGCTTCAGCTCGTGTCGGTGTTCGCGGACTCGGTCCTCATCCGATCCCACGGCGACCGCGATCTGGGCGTCCGAGAAGCCCTTCCGCTTGGCATCGAGCAGAATTTCGGCGTCCAGCTCCTCCACCCGCCGGTCGCGAAGCCGGGCCTCGATGGCCACGATGTTGGCGATTTTGTCCAGAAACCACACGTCGATGTGGGTGATGCGGTGAACCTCGTCGGTGGACATGCCGGTTCTCAGGGCCTCGGCCACCGCGAAGATCCGACGCTCGGTGGGCTCGGCGAGCATGGTGGGGAGGTCCTCGAATTGGAAGCTGTCGTTGAGCACCAAGCCGCGGGCGCCGGTCTCGGTCATCCGCAGTGCCTTCTGCAGGGTCTCCTCCAGGCATCGGCCCACGGCCATCACCTCGCCCACCGACTTCATGGCCGAACCGATCCGCTGTTCGACGCCCGGGAATTTTTGGAAGTCCCAGCGGGGCGCCTTGACCACCACGTAGTCCAGCGCGGGTTCGAAACAGGCGCAGGTGGTTCGGGTGACCGAGTTCTCCACCTCGGTCAGGGACTTGCCGAGGACCAGCTTGGCGGCGACGAATGCCAGCGGGTAACCGGTGGCCTTCGACGCCAGCGCCGACGAGCGGGAGAGTCGGGCGTTGATCTCGATGACCCGGTAGCCGTTGCCGTCGGGTGACAGGGCGTACTGGATGTTGCACTCGCCCACGATTCCGAGGTGGCGGACCACCCGGATGGCAATCTCACGCAGCAGGTGGTACTCGTGGTTGTCGAGGGTCTGCGATGGAGCCACCACTAGGCTTTCGCCGGTGTGAATGCCCATGGGATCGATGTTCTCCATGTTGCAAACGGTGATGCAGTTGTCATGGGCGTCCCGCATCACCTCGTACTCGATCTCCTTCCAGCCCTCCAGGTATTCCTCGACCAGAATCTGTCCGGTGTGGGCGAAGGCGCGCCGGGCCAGGGTTTCCAGCTCGGCCTCGTCGCGGCAGATCCCGGACCCCAACCCGCCAAGCGCGAAGGCGACCCGCGCCATGCATGGGAATCCGATTTCCAGACCGGCGGCCACCGCTTCGTCCACACTGGTCGTGGGACGACTTCGCGGTACGTCTACGTCCACCTCGGCCAGCCGGGCCACGAAGCGCTCGCGGTCCTCGGTGTCGAGCACCGACTCGATCGGAGCGCCCAGGACCTGAACGCCGTATTTGTCGAAGACCCCATTTCGATAGAGCTCGACCCCGCAGTTGAGCGCGGTCTGGCCGCCGAATCCCAA
This sequence comes from uncultured Holophagae bacterium, assembly GCA_963801995.1. GTDB lineage: Bacteria > Acidobacteriota > Thermoanaerobaculia > Thermoanaerobaculales > Sulfomarinibacteraceae > FEB-10. The sequence continues at coordinate 544,304 of CAWDGW010000005.1, forward strand.
TAGCACTCCATCCGGCCGCTCGCGGACAATCACCTGCTTCACGAACTCGGGAGTCACCGGCACGAAGTAGATCTCGTCCGCGAGGTGCTCCGAGGTCTGGATGGTGGCCACGTTGGGATTGATCAGGACGGTTCGGATCCCCTCTTCCTTGAGGGCCTTGATGGCCTGGCTGCCCGAGTAGTCGAACTCGCCGGCTTCACCGATCTTGAGCGCCGAACTGCCAAGCACCAGCACGGTGGAGGGAAAGCCGTTCCTCATGAGCGTCTCCCCTTCACCGCCTCGGCAAAGTCGTCGAAAATCCAGGCGGAGTCCACCGGACCCGGGTTGGCTTCGGGGTGGAACTGGACTCCCATCAAGGGTTTGGAGATGTGGCGGATACCCTCCACCGTGTCGTCGTTGGCGTTGACAAACCACAGCTGCCAGTCAGCCGGCAGCGACCTCGTTCGCACCGCATAGCCATGATTCTGCGACGTGATCACGCACCGCATCCCTCGTTCACCGGTTGGCAGCATCTCGATACAGGGTTGGTTCTGGCTGCGGTGGCCGAAGGGCAGCTTGTAGGTCTCGGCGCCGGCTGCCAGCGCGAGCAATTGGTTGCCGAGACAGATCCCGAGAATGGGAACGTCGAGGGCCAGCGCCCGTTCCACATTACGGATCGCCGACGGGCACATCCGGGGGTCTCCCGGGCCGTTGGAGATCAGCAGGCCGTCGAACTCCATTCCCGGAAAGTAGTGATCGTGGGGAACTCGCACCACGTCCAGGCCGCGATCGAGCAGGCCGCGCACGATGCTCGTCTTGCAGCCACAGTCGAGCAGCACCACGGTGGGCGCTCCTTCGGCGCCCGAGGAGTAGGGAGTGACCTGGTCCACGCTGACCGTGGCCACCAGGTCGGTGGCGTTGGGGTCGAACAACGGTACTGTCTCGTCGAGGTCGGCCGGCTCGATGGCACCGAGCATGGTCCCCTGGTCGCGGAGGCGCTTGGTGATCGCCCGGGTATCCACCGCCGCCAGGGCCGGGATGCCCTCGCTGGCGAGCCACTGGTGGAGGCTCCGCGACGCCCGGTGGTGGCTGTGGCGCTCGGAATGCTCCCACACCACCAGGCCGGCCGCCTGGATCTTGCCTGATTCGAAGCCGGGAGCGGGAAGACCGGCCGGGTCGCGGCCATATGGCGGGACGCCATAGTTGCCCACCAGCGGGTAAGTCAACACCAGGATCTCGCCCGCATAGGACGGGTCGGTGAGGGTCTCCGGGTAGCCCACCATGCCGGTGTTGAAGACCACTTCTCCGGCCACGGCGACATCGGCGCCGAATCCAACTCCTTCGAAGACAGTGCCGTCCTCGAGCCGCAGCCGTGGTTTCTTCATGGCCATCTCCGCGCGTCCCGCCTGGGGTGAGATCCGGGCTGGTCGTTCGTTCTGGGCGGGGAGTGTAGCAGGTCTTCGGGGCAGTCCCCGGACATGGAAAGGGCCCGCCGTGCGGCGGGCCCGAGGAAGAATTTGCCTGAGTGTCGGGAGCTTAATGAAGGGGCAAATAGATCAGCTGGAAGGAGTCCTGGATGTCGCCGACGGCGAACACCGCCAGGTTGTCGCCGGAGCGCAGCCGGAAGCCGCCCGTGTTGAAGACCTCGGCACCGTCCGACAGCAGACCGACGTTGTGGCGGCCCTTCGTGATGTCGATGGCGGTCGCCTGGTCACCGTTCGACAGGCCGACGAGCTCGACCCGGGACCAGAAGCGCTGCGAGCCGCGGCGGACGGCCGCATCGACCGTGGGGGCTGCAGCGAGGTGGAAGATCTGCAGCCGCGCCTCGCGCCACCTGAGCGGCGAGATCTCGTTCTCGAAGAACGACAGAAGCGCCGCGTCACCAGCCTCGTTCAGGTGGGCCACAGCCGAGTAGCTTTTGCCCTCATCGAGAGTGGCGCTTCCGGTCAGGAGCGTGTTCATTGTGACACTGTCTTGAATCTCGACGTTATATGTTCCAGCCGGAACCGCAGCTGGTCCGAAAATGTCGCCGTACTCGAAGATGAAGTCTACGTCGGCTTCACCGCTGAGGATGACCTTGACGGGATTCGCGAGTCCGGGGACGCCGTGGACGGCGGACAGGTCAGCGAGAGCCTGAGCGTGCGCCACGCCGGCGCCGAATCCCAGGGTGAGGGCCAAGGTGGTGATGAGAGCGAGTCTGCGCATGATTTGTTCCTCCGTGAGTGGGCCGAAGCCCGTGATTTGTACAGGTAACCTAAAGATTTTTGTGATTATTTCAGGGTATCGGAGAAAATTTCCAAGAAATTCAAATCTCCTCGATGGGGAGGCTCGAGGCCCGCAGGGTGATCAGCAATGGGCGTTGGCGCCAGTTGACCTGGGCTCGGAATCTGAGTAGCATTCGCAGATGCTCAAACGAATCAAATACGTCAGCCGTTTCGATAAACCCATGTCGGAGGACGCCATCCAGGCCGTCGGCGAGCAGTCGCGGGCCAACAACCAGCGCCTCGGATTGACCGGAATCCTGATGGCTTCCGGCGGCCTCTTCTATCAGGTGCTGGAGGGACCGGCCGAAGCCGTCGACCAGGTCTACGGCAAGATCGTCGCGGATGGCCGGCACACGGACCTCCTCTTACTGAGCTCCGAGGACGACGTGGAACGGATGTTTCCGGATTGGTCCATGGAGACCATCAACCTGGACGCCGCTTCCCACGTCCGGCTGTTCCCGCTCAAGGCTCTGATCAAGGCGGTCTTCGAGCAGAGCCGATTGATCGGGAATATGACCTGGGCCATCGAGCGAACTATCCAGCACGAGATGAAGAGGGATGGGTGACCAAGGGCAGCGTCCCCAATCCTGATTCAAAGACACAGAATGGAAGAACTTCGCTCGTCATCGGAATCAGACGAAGCCGCCGCCGGTTTCGCTGTGAAGCATGACTGACTTAATGCCCTCCGTACATCGGTATGCAGTGGCCTGCCTGTTGGCGGTCGTTGGCAGCGTCGCGGCGTTGCCGGCTGTGGCCGATGAAACCCGGCAATACCGTTGGTCCGGGGTCGAGCGGGTGGTTGTGGTGGGCGATGTCCATGGCGCCAACGATTCTCTGGTTGAGATCCTGGGCGAAGCCGGGTTGATCGACGGGGACCGGGTCTGGGCCGGCGGCAAAACCCACCTGGTCATGCTCGGGGACATTGTCGATCGGGGACCGGACTCCCGGGAGGCGCTGACCCTGATCATGCGGTTGCAGGCCGAGGCCGATGACGCCGGCGGTCGGGTCCACCTCGTGCTCGGGAACCACGAGGTCATGAATCTGGTGGGCGACCTGAGGTACACGAGCGACGCCGAGTTCGCGGCCTTTGCCAAGGAAGAGGACTCAAAGGGCAGAAAAGCCGCCTTCAAGAGAACCTCGAAGGCGTCGCTCTCCCAGAACGGAGACCTCGGGAAAATGCGGAAGGTCTTCACCAAGAGGTACCCTCAGGGCTACTTCGGTCATCGCCGGGCTTTTTCACCGGAGGGTCTCTACGGTCGCTGGCTGCTCAACCAACAGATCCTGGTGATCGTCAATGAGGTGGCCTTCGTGCACGGGGGACTGTCGCCCTTGCTGCTCGATGTGGAGCCGGATCGGATCAACCAGGTAGCCATGGGTGAGCTTCAGCAGTTCGTTGAGGCCCAGCAGGGGCTGATGAAACTGGACGTGCTGGCGCCGGAGATGTCATTCAAGGACCAGATCGAACGGGTTGGCGCGATCCTGGACGAGGACAGTGAGTCGGCTGAGGTGGAGGAACTGGCTCGCCAGATGTTCCACGCGGCCGAGGGAATGGTCTTCCGCCGTGACGGACCGCTGTGGTACCGGGGATCCTCACTCAACCCGGAGGAAGGCGAGGCGGCGCTCGTCCAGGAGGTGCTCGAACACCTGGGAGTCGAGCGGGTTGCGGTGGGCCACACCCCGAACCACACGGGCCGCATCTCGACTCGCTTCGACGGCGCGGTGGTCATGGCCGACACCGGGATGCTGACCGAACACTACGGCGGCCAGGCGTCGGCGGTGGAGGTCAGGGACGGGCTGTTTTACGAGGTCTACACCTGGCGAGGGCTCGGTGCTCCTGAGGGCCCAGCGGTGGGCACTCACTCCCGCCATGTTCAGTGACCAGGAGGAAATGGCCGCGTTTCTCCGGTCGGCACCGGTGGTGTCGATGTGGCCGCTTGGGACCGGATCGACCGATCCGCAGGGGGTCATCCTGGCCTCGAACGGTCACAGGATGCGGGCCGTCTTCAAGGATGTGGACGAAGAGGGTCATCGTTACGGCGGCGAGGTGGCGGCCTACAGACTCGATCGGATGCTCGGGCTCGACATGGTTCCGCCAACGGTTTCGCGCGTGATCGACGGCACCCCGGGGTCACTCCAACTCTGGGTGGCCGATGCGGTCAACGAGGGAAACCTCCTCTCTGAGGACCTCCGGCCGTCCGACCCAGACGCCTACGAGAACCAGCAGCGGCGGGCCGATGTCTTCGATGTGCTGATCCTCAACATCGACCGCAACGGCAATAACACCCTCATCACAACTGGCGACTGGCAGGTCCACCTGATCGACCATGAAGCGGCCTTCGAACCGCGGTTGCCGCCTGCCCTCTTCCTCGAGGACGGTCGGGCCAAGCTCGACGACGAGCTGACCTCCCGACTGGCCGCGTTGGATCCTGCCGAGGTGACAGCTGAGATGAACAGCCTGCTCACCGACGAGCAGATCGCGGTCCTGCTCGAACGGCGCGACCTTCTCGTCGGCACCGACCCCTGATGGCCCCGCCAATTCGGTGAGAAAGTGAGAACGGGAGAGGGCGGGGAACTTCCAATCTTCAACTTTCAACTCGAGACGATCGTGCGGGTGGTATTTTGTGAGCATGGCGAGAACCCCCATCTATCTCGACTTCAACGCCTCGACCCCCTGCGATCCTCGAGTGGTCGAGGCGATGCTGCCCTTCTTTGGAGAGGTCTTCGCCAACCCGGCCAGCCGCAGCCACCGCGCCGGTCAGCGGGCCTTCACGGCCCTCGAAGAAGCCCGGGCAAAGACTGCCACCGCCCTTGGCGCACGCTCGTCAACGGAGATCACGTTCACATCCGGCGCCACCGAGGGCAACAACCTGGTCATCGCGGGAGTCACACGCGCCCTCGAACCGCGAGGGCGGCACGTGGTCACCCAGGCCACCGAGCACGCCGCCGTGCTCGAGCCCCTGCGGGCCCTGGAACGGCAAGGCTGGGAATTGACGGTGCTCGGCGTGGATGGGGAGGGGCGGGTTGATCTGGACGAACTGGAGTCCGCCCTCCGAACTGACACGGTCCTGGTGAGCCTGATGTTGGCCAATAACGAAACCGGCACGCTCCAGCCGGTGGCCGAGGCGGCGGCCCTGGCCCATGAGCACGGCGCCCTGCTCCACTGCGATGCCGCCCAGGGTCCGGGCAAGGTCTTGGTGGAGGCGGCCGCCCTGGGAGTGGATTTCCTCACCGTGTCGGCCCACAAGGTCTACGGGCCGAAGGGGGTGGGTGCGGTGTACCGGGCCAGGCGGACGCCGGACCTCCGACTGCCGGCCCTGTTGCTGGGGGGCGGCCAAGAGGAGGGGCTGCGTTCCGGCACCCCCAACGTGCCCGGGGCGGTGGCCCTCGCAGCAGCCCTGGAGATCGCGGCCGAGGACCTGGGATCCGAAATGGAGCGGCTCGCCGGCCTCCGCGATCGCCTCCAGACCAGGATCCTTGGGGCCCTCGAGGGCTGCACAGTCAACGGTGCGTTGCAACATCGGCTGCCCGGGACCACCAACATCTCCTTCGCCCGCGTCGACGGCAACGCCTTGCTGGCTTCGCTGCCCGACCTCGCCGTCAGCTCCGGATCGGCCTGCACGTCGGCCAAGCCGGAGCCCTCCGCGGTGCTGCGGGCGATGGGCGTGGACCGTCGGCTGGCGGCGGCGTCCCTGCGCTTCAGCCTCGGCCGACCCACAACGGCGGATGACGTGGATCGAGCGGCCGATCGAGTCATCTCCGAGGTCACCCGGCTACGATCGATGGGGCAATCCCGCTCCCCACGATGATCCTTGACGTCCCTCGTGAAGATGCCAGATATCAGACAACTGCCAACTCACCGACAACAGCAGCCAGCGGCTGCGACAAGCTAAACTGCCAACTGTGCCTACGGCACCGTCACTGACCAGGCCGAGGTATCGCCGGACTCGAAACCGTCCCCAAAGATCCGGAAGGACCTGATCTCAGCGGTGGCGGCGTTGTCAGACGGGTCGGAATCGATGATGAAGTCCGGAGGATTGGCCAACCCCTCCACCGAGAGCACTCCCACGAAGGGATCCGGCACCGCGCCGATGGCGGTGTAGGCCACCGCGGATCCCACGGGTAGACCGGCTACATCGCCGATGTCGCCCGAACCCTCGTTGGAGCAGGTGCCGCCGCCAGAGCCGACACAGATCCAGCCGACCCCGCTGAGTTCGGCCGGAAAGTCGACCGCGACTCCGACCGATGTGGCGGGATCTGGACCGGCGTTGGAGATGGAGATGGTGAGCTCGGCGGTCTCGCCGTCATCACGGATCTGAAGGGTAGGCGCTATCGCCATGGCCAGGGCGGCCTCGCCGGTGACCCGCACCGGGCTCGAAACCGTGGCGAAATCGACGGTAGCCGTCACGAGGAAATCGCCGGGTACCAAGCCGGCGGTATAGAAGCTGGTGGCTTGGCCGAGGTCGGATCCCTGCTCCGGGGGAGCCATGGTTCCGCCGGTGGAGTCGAAGCTCACCGGCGTGCCATCTGGCAGGTGACCGTCGGCGAGGGTATCGCCGCCGTCGGAGTTGAAGACCAGGAGCGCGTCGGCCTGGGCCGAGCCGCTCACGGGCAGGGAGGCCGGGTCCACGTTCAGGAGGAGTACCAACCAGGGGTCGGCGTCCAGGAAGCCCTCAGTTCCCGTGAAGACTGCCGAGTCGCAGCCACCGGCGCCCGGCCCGTCGTTGCAGCCCCACCAGTTATCCTCGGCCAGGACCTCGGCGTCGTCCGAGCGCACCCCCACCAGGTTGCCAGCCATGCGGTTGAAGCGAAGAAACCCTTGGCTCATCCTGGTGGGCTCGCCACCCGGACCGGGCAGGAGGTCGTCGGTGTGGACCCACACCGCGGTGCCGTTGCCGAGCAGGGTGTTGGTCTCCACCAACACTGGCAGGCTGGTGGCGGGCGGCGAAGCTCGGTAGGTGTCGCCGATCCAGTGGATGGCGATGTTGGCACCCACCACCAGGTTGCCGGTGTAGCTCACGGTCGTGGAGGCTGAGGACTGAGAGGTCACACGGAAGGCGCGTTGGAAGTTCAGCGCCGGATCGTTGCCGGGGTCTTCGTTGATGAAACTGTTGTCGCTGATCGAGATGGTGGAGCTGTGTCCCGCGGCGTTCTCCCAGATGCCGTAGATCCATTCCGGATCGCCGACCTGTGCACCGGTGATGCGGACGTGGTTGTCCGTGATAACCAGTCCGTCGTAGCCCGCCCCACCGCTGGTGTTGGACTGGAGTGCCACCGACGAGGCGATCTCGGTGGCGGTATTCTCCGCGGTGCCCGGAATCACGATCTCGTTGCCCTCGATGGTCTGGCTGGTGCCGAAGGCCAGGTGGAGTCCGATGTTCTGGAAGGGCTCCCCCGACGGAGTGGTGTGGTTGCCGGGAATGTCCTCGTGCATTTCGATCAGGTTGTTGCGAACCGAGACGCCGTCGAAATCACCCAGGGAGTCATAGAACATTCCGATGGACCAGTCGAAGCCACGAACCGCCAGGTTTTCGATGGTCCATCCCCGGAATGTGCCGCCAAAGAGGTGGAGAAACCCCTCGTAGTAGATGTCCAGGTTCGGCAGTTCCCCGGGCCCTTCGATGACGGCGACACCGAGTTCGGTGGCATAGACCCGTACGTCAGCAACACCGGGCGGCCCGATCACCGCGTAGTCGGCGGCGGCCCACGAGGCCAAGGCGTTGGGCTCGCTGAAATCGAAGACACCCACCAGCCGGATCTCGGTGCCATCGCCGAGGATGGCCACCGACTGTACCGCCCGGTCGATGCGGGTGAAGTCGTTGTCGTCGGGCAGGGGTGGGTCGCCGGTGACGGCCACCGACTCCACAAGCACCGTGAGACCGCTTTCGGTTTCGAGCACCGAGATGCCGGTGCTCCAGGTCTCGGGCGGCCCATCGGGTAGGGTGTGGGAGGGGGTGCGCAAGACCGCGTGCTCGGAATGATCACCGGCTGAGTTGGTGAACGAGATTTCGGTCTGCTGCGGCGGTTCTTCGGCCTGGGATGAAGGGCTGCCCGTCATCAGCAGCAGAGAAATCAGAAAGACGGTCAAGGGTGTCATGCGATTGAACATGGTCTACCTCCGATGGAACGATCACCAAAAGCCACGGACACGACCTCAGCAACGGGATCGAACCAGGCGATTCACGGTGTCGAATCTGAAGACGATTCTATCGTGCCGGACCATGAGAGTACGATGGGTTCACAACGGATCGGGCTTTGAGATGACCTTCGTCACCGAACCAGGAGTCATGTGTAGCTGGTAGTCTGAAGGCCTCCCTCCCACCAGCTTGATACCATGCAACACACATGCGACGAGCACTCTGCATATGTTTTGTCGTCCTTGCGCTTGGCCTCCACGCATGCTCGGCGCCGTCCCACGGTCCGCGGATCTGCGCCGAGTGGGAGCCCGCCGTGGGGACGATGATCGCCTGGCCATTAAAAGTCCCGCGCGAGCTCGTGGAGCTGTTGGTGTCTGAGGAAATGCTCTTTGTGCTGGTGGCATACGACGACCAGGAGGAACGCGCCCGCCGGACCTTTGAAAATTGGGGTCTCGACGGGGATCGCATTCGCTTCATCAGGACCTCGGTTGAGACGGAGTGGACTCGCGATTACGGAGCCCACCAGGTCTTCGATGCCGATGGAAGAATGCTGATGGAGGATTTCACCGGTGTCCACACCTGTCATGTGTTGGACAACACCGAGAGTCCGGGCATTCAACACATTGATTGTTGGCTCAAGGTGTTGGATGAGGAGAGGTTGCTTGTCAAACAGGCGCCGCCCGATCACCCAGAGTTTGAGTGGGAATTCGGCTTTCATTTGCCATTCTGACCCCGGGACCCGTTGACCTCACGAACAGAGCAGCCCAACCGTGGAAGACCCCCCCCTGTTCCCCGCCGCCACACGCCATGACAGAATGGCGACCGTGACCCTGCCCGAGACCCGCGCCCAGGCCATTGAGATTGACCGCGCCGACCCGCTGGCCGCCTTTCGCGACCGGTTCGTGCTCCCGGATGGTGTCATCTACTTGGATGGCAACTCCTTGGGCCCTCCTCCCCACCGCACCCTCGAACGAATTCAACAGCTAATGGCCACCGAGTGGGGTGGGGATCTGATTCGTAGCTGGACGAGCCGGGGTTGGATTGATTTGCCGGAGAGGGTGTCGGCGGCGTTGGCGCCGCTGATCGGAGCGGCCCCTGATGAGGTGATGATTGCCGATTCGGTGTCGGTCAATCTCTTCAAGTTGCTTGCTGCGGCCTTGCGGCTTCGGTCGCGCCGGCGGGTGATTCTGTCCGAGAGGGAGAACTTTCCCACCGACTTGTATATGGCCCAAGGGCTGGTGGATCTGCTCGGCGACCGTGCGTTGCTTCGGGTGGTACCCCGGGTGGAGTTGTTGGCCGCCCTTGACGAGGACGTGGCGGTGCTGATGCTCACCCAGGTCGACTTCCGCACTGGCGAGATCCACGACGTGGCCGCCTGGACGGACGCCGCTCAAGCTGTGGGTGCACTGGCCCTCTGGGACCTGTCGCATTCGGCCGGGGCGATTCCGGTGGACGTGACGGGGTGCGGTGCTGATTTGGCGGTAGGTTGCGGCTACAAGTATCTCAACGGTGGACCAGGGGCACCGTCCTTCGCCTTCGTCGCTCGCCGACACCATGCCGATGTCCGGGTGCCGCTGTGGGGCTGGATGGGCCACGCCGAGCCCTTCGAGTTCAGCCCGGACTACGCGCCCGCTCCAGGAGTGGCCTCGCTGCGGGTCGGGACCCCGCCGATCTTGAGCCTGGCGGCCCTGGAGTGCGGTATCGCGACCATCGTGGAGATCGGGATCGACCCGTTGCGTGCCAAATCCGTTGAGCTCACCGAGATGTTCATCGGGCTGATGGAGGGTGGTCACGCCCCGTCCGGGTTCGAGTTGGTGTCGCCGCGGCACCCCGGGAAGCGCGGAAGCCATGTGTCATTCCGCCACCCTGAGGGTTACGCCATCATGCAGGCGCTCATCGAACGCGGCGTCATCGGGGACTTTCGGGCGCCCGACCTGCTGCGCTTCGGCTTCGCGCCGGCCTATCTTCGGTTTGTGGACGTGTGGGACGCGGCGCAGATTCTTGGCGACGTGATGCGAACCTCGGCATGGGATCGGCCAGAGCACCGCCGACGGGCCAAGGTGACGTGAGGTGCGCGGCCCCGTCCTCAGCTAATCCATCCCCACCGAAAACACACGCTCGAGGTCGTGTTGCGAAAAGGCGCGAAAAGCGATCAAGGTCTCTGAAGAAATCAGCCCCTCGGCTTGCAGCATTTTTTCGGTGATCAGCGAGGCGATCTGATCCTCCCCGGTACAACGCAGCACGGCCACCAGGTCGTACTGGCCAGCCACCGAGTAGACCTCGGAGACGCCATCGAGCTCGACGAGCTGTTGCGCCACTTGGTTGATCCTGTCATTGCGAACGTTGAGCAGGACGATTGCAGTGACCATTGAACCTCCCGAGGCTGCGGTACGCCGCCGCCAGTGGCCACATCATACCGTGTTGGTGTGTGCCCGAAATCGAGGCAGACAACGGGTAGCCAGCAGGATATTGAGTCATCAAGACGTTGAGGCACCAAGGCAGCATCCTCTCAGCCCCCTGCCTGGATCAAGAGACCACCCAACCATCAGCCATCTGGCCTGCTATCTTCTCGGGTTGGAGAGAGACCATGACCCGACCCTTCGAACGCCCACGCCGTGAAGACCTGGCCGCCATGCTCAGGCTGGCGGTGCCGGTGGTGGTGATCCAGGTGGGGCTGATGCTGATGGGCGTCGTGGACACCATGGTGGTGGGCCGGGTGTCGGCCGAAGCCCTGGCGGCGGTGGCTCTCGGGAACATTGCCGTCATGGCGGTCGCCTCCTTCGGTCTGGGCACGCTGATGGTGGTGGATCCCCTCGTGTCCCAGGCCCTTGGCGCCGGGGATCAATCGGCGGTGCGGCGGGCGGTGCAGCGGGGGATGTTCGTCGTGGTGATACTCACCGTGCCGTCGGTGCTCGTACTGCTGCCCGTGGAGCCGGTGCTCACCCTGCTCCGCCAGCCTCCGGAGATCGTTCCCATCGCCGCCGGATACGTTTACCGACGGCTGCCCGGGCTGCTGGCGTTCTTCGGGTTCATCGTGCTCCGGCAGACCCTCCAGGCGATGGAACGGATGTGGCCCATCGTGGTCACCATGGTGGCGGCGAATCTACTCAACCTGGTGCTCGACATCGGATTGGTCTACGGGCGTTGGGGTATGCCCGCCATGGGCCCCTTCGGTTCGGCGTGGGCGACCACCATCAGCCGGAGCTTTCTCTTCGTGGGGTTGCTGCTCATTGCCCGCCGTGACCTCGCCCCGATGCTCGCCCGGCTCGACCGCGAGGCGTTTCGGCTGCGGCCTCTGATCAACACCCTCAAGCTGGGCCTGCCAATCGGCGTCCAGGTCAACATGGAGTTTCTCTCGGTGGCAGTGATCGCCCTACTGATGGGCAGCCTGGGCGCGCTGGCCATGGCCGCTCACCAGGTGGCCATCAATCTCGCGGCCTTGACCTTCATGGTGCCCCTCGGGGTGTCGGCGGCGGCTGCGGTCAAGGTTGGCAACGCGGTGGGCCGCGGCCACGGCATGGATGCGCGTCGCTCCGCCTCGGCCGCCCTGGTGTGCGGCGGTGGGTTCATGATCTTCTCGGCGGTTCTGTTCCTGGCCTTTCCCCGGCTTCTCGCCTCGGCCTATACCTCGGATCTCCAGGTGGTGTTGCTGGCGGCGACGCTGATTCCCATTGCGGGGATATTCCAGGTCTTCGACGGCCTTCAGATCGTGGCCGCAGGTGTTCTGCGCGGCCTCGGCGACACCCGGGTCCCCATGGTGATCAACTTCCTGGGCATCTGGTTCTTCGGCGTCCCGGTGAGTCTGTGGTTGGCGTTCGGCCTCGACCTGGGCCCCCAGGGTCTGTGGTGGGGGTTCGTGACCGATCTGTTCGCCGTGGCGGTGCTGTTGCTGATTCGGATCGCAGTGAAGCTCTCGCGGCCTCTGCAACGGGTCTCGGTCGAGTGATCTCTAAATCGAAAATCAAAAATCAAAAATCCGATCCCGCTGTGGCGATCGGTGATGGTGTTTCGAATTTCGAATTTCGAACTCCACATTGGGAACGAACCCTGTCCAACCACCATTCGGTACAGGAGACTCGACCGCCACGGGAACGCTTCTGCCTACTCCTTGCTGCCTAAGATCGGGACTCAGGACCTGTTCCTGCTACAGTGTGCGCCACGGACCTTGAGGAGCAGTCAATGACCGAAAGCAACGAGATCTATCCCCCGAAGCCCCACATCGCCGAGCGGGCCCACATCGGATCGATGGCCGAATACGAGCGGCTCTACCAGCAGTCGCTCGATGACCCGGGGACCTTTTGGGCGCATCAGGCCGAGCGAATCAGCTGGTTCCATCCCTGGAACGAGGTCTACGACCACGACTATGACAACGTGGATTTCGGCTGGTTCCTCGGTGGGCGGCTGAACGCGTGCTTCAACTGTGTCGATCGCCACCTCAGCACCCGTGGCGATCAGGACGCCATCATCTGGGTCAAGGACGAGCCCGGTGAGTACGAGCACATCACCTATCGCCAGCTCAAGCACGAGGTGAGCCGGGTGGCCAACGTGCTGCGGTACCACGGCGTTCGGCGGGGCGACCGGGTGTGTATCTATATGCCCATGATCCCGGAGCTGGCCTACACCATGCTTGCGTGCTCGCGCATCGGAGCCGTCCACTCCATCATCTTCGGAGGTTTCAGCTCCGAGTCGATTCGCGATCGGATCCTCGACGCAGGCGCCCGGGTGGTGGTGACTGCCAACGAGGGCCGCCGCGGGGGTCGCACCCTCAAACTGAAGGAGACCGTGGACCGGGCGGTGGATGGGCTTGCTCAGGTGGAGACCGTCCTGGTGGCTCGTCGGACACCCGCCGAGGTGCCCATGAAGACGGGTCGCGACCACTGGCTCGATGAGGAGTGCCGCCGCCAGCGCTCCACCTGCACCTACGAGTGGATGGGCTCGGAGGACCCGCTCTTCATCCTCTACACCTCGGGTTCGACCGGCAAGCCAAAGGGGGTGCTCCACACCACCGGCGGCTACATGGTCTACGCCGCCATGACCCACGAGCTGGTCTTCGACCATCATCCTGGCGACATCTATTTCTGCGCGGCCGACATCGGCTGGATCACCGGCCACTCGTACATCATCTACGGTCCGCTGGCCAACGGCGCCACCACAGTGATGTTCGAGTCCGTCCCAACCTATCCGGACCCTGGTCGCTACTGGCAGGTGGTGGACGATTTGGGCGTCACGATCTTCTACACCGCGCCGACGGCGATCCGCGCCATCAACTGCTCCGGCGACAGCTTCGTGGCCAGGTACTCGAGGCAGAGCCTGCGAATCCTGGGTACGGTGGGAGAGCCCATCAACCCCGACACCTGGCGCTGGTACCACGACGTGGTCGGTGAGGGTCGCTGCGCCATCGTCGACACCTGGTGGCAGACCGAAACCGGTGGCATCCTGATGACCCCTCTGCCGGGGGTGACGCCCCTCAAACCCGGTTCGGCCACCCTGCCTTTTTTCGGAATCAAGCCGCTCGTTGTGGATGATGAGGGCAAGGTGCTGGAGGGCAATGACGTGACCGGCAACCTCTGCCTGGAACGAACCTGGCCAGGCCAGGCACGCACGGTCTGGGGCGACCACGAGCGCTTCCACGAGACCTATTTCACCCGCTTCCCTGGCCTCTACTTCACCGGCGACGGGTGCCGGCGCGACAGCGACGGGTACTACTGGATCACCGGTCGGGTTGACGACGTGATCAATGTGTCGGGGCATCGCATGGGCACCGCCGAGGTGGAGAGCGCGTTGGTGGCCCACGAAGCGGTGGCCGAGGCCGCGGTTGTGGGCTTTCCCCATGAGATCAAGGGTCAGGGTATCTTCGCCTATGTGATCCTCAACGTGGAGGCCGAAGGTGCTGATTCTAACGAGTTGACCGGCGCCCTCAAGGAGCAGGTTCGCCACGTCATCGGTTCCATCGCCAGGCCCGACGAGGTTTTGATCGTTCCCGGCTTGCCGAAGACGAGGTCGGGCAAGATCATGCGCCGCATCCTGCGCCAGATCGCGGCCGGCGTGTACGCTGACATGGGCAATATCACCACCCTGGCCGATCCTGAGGTGGTTGATCGAATCATCGGCGCCCATCGGCAGCTCGTCGCGGACGAGTGACCCTCTGGGCCACAGGATCAAAAATCAAAAATCAAAAACCTCCACGACGTTGGAGCATCTTGAGGTCGCATCACGGCCGAGATGTGCAGGCGAGACGCCCGCACCACAAATCCGCCCCGCTGATTCGGTGGGTGACGGTTTTCCGAATTCCGAATTCCGAATTCCGAATTCTGCCAACGCTCCAACTCATGTAAGATTTTGAAATCATGACGACGAACAAGAGCCGGATCAGCCTCTTTGGCAACAACCCTCACCGCAACCTGTTCGTTGCCATATCGTTGATCGTCGTGGCGGCGGTGCTGTTGCCCGAGAAGGTCATCGGCGGGCGGCTGTATGACTACATGGTGGCGGCGATCCTGGTCGTCGCGCTGATGGGGACCGCCGGCACCCCCGGTCGGAGGGCTTTGGCATTCATAATCGGCGTCCCCGCCATCGGCGCCCGGTTGTTATATGCCGAGTCCGCGGACAGCGTCGGGGCGAGCAGTTTGGTTCTCGGGCTGAGCGCCCTGTTTTTCGTCTTCCTGATCTGGAATCTGCTCCGCGACCTCATCAAGGGCGACCGCTCCACCAGCGAACGGGTCTTTGGTGCCTTGACGGCCTATCTCTGCATCGGGACGGTCTTCGCGCTGATATACGCCCACGCTTACCTGCGGGACTCAGGGGCATTCAAGATTCCCGCTGATCTCATGCCCGCCGGACCGCAGACCGAAGCCATGATGATGCCCGTCTTCACCTACTTCAGTTTCGTCACCCTGACCACCCTCGGCTACGGCGATTTTGTTCCCCTCACCGAGCACACGCGGAGCCTGGCGTGGATCGAGGCCATGCTCGGCCAGCTCTACCTCGCGGTGTTGGTGGGGGGGCTGGTGGGGGTGTACTTCGCCGAAGCGGCCAACCAGGCCGCTCGTGCATCCTTCAGAGGCGGTCGGGACGAGCACAAGGCAATCCGCAACGACGATGGCTCGGGCGAGGCCGATAGCAACGAGTAGGCAGTCGGCAGAATTCGGAATTCGGAAAACTGTTCCCGTAAGGTCCCTGCTGACGGCCAACAGAAAAACCCCCGCCCGTGGGTGGGCGGGGGGATTTTCAATCTTGGTTTTTCGATTACTTGCCTTGGCCGGCGAGAATCTTCTCCCACTTCTTGCCGATCTTGGTGAGGATCTTCTCCACCTGTTTGACGCGCTTCTCGGGTTTGGCCCCGACGGTCACCGTGCCTGTGCCCCGCCACACCATCTTCTTCTCGGTGGGCTCGTAGCCGTCGATGATCAGGGTCCCCACGGTGTAGTTCGTGGCCGTCGTCGTGGAGGAACCCATACTGCCGCCGTACCCACCGTAGCCGTACCCGCCGTATCCCCCCCAGCCTGAACCGTATCCGCCGTAGCCGAAGCTGGTGGTGCTGTACTGCGTGTTCTCTTCGGAGGTGTAATGGTAGGTGACGTATAGGTCGGGATCCGAGTCCACCTGCTGAGCCCCACCCTCTTTCATCTCCTTGATGATCATGTCCCTGACGCGATCGGCCATCAAGGTATCTTTGGCGTTGGATTCCACCGTGTCGACGTACTGGAAGGTCTTGACGGCTTCGAAGTCAAAGTCATGGGCGTAGTCCACGGTGACCTTCTGGGCGGAGGCCGGAACGGCGGCCAGGCCCATCATCGATCATCAGTCCGAGGATCTTCTTCATTGTTGTTCTCCTTTATCCATTCAAGAGTTGTGTCACCCGCATAGGGTACGCGAGCATCGGCTCCCGGTTTCTCGTCACATACCGTAAAACCCCGATCGTCGTTCCCTTGTTCCACTGCGAGCGACGTCGCCCGGGGGCTACTGCTGGTAGCCGGCTTCGTGCTCCTTCTTCATGGACTTCCACTTCTTCCGGAACTCCTTCTCCTCGGCCTTGGTGAAGACCCGGAAGGGCACCTGCAGCACGCTGTCCGCGAACTTCAGGTTGACGAAGTACTGGCCGGTCGCGATGCCGTCGGGGATGTGGAAGTAGATCCGGCCCACGCAGGCGCGCTGCCAGCTCAGATCCACCTGGTCATAGGCCAGGCCCCGGCCCGCCTGGGAGACGTCGGTGAAAAAGCCGATCCGGCACGGGATGGAGGCGCTGGTGGGGAAGTAGTTGATGGAGTCACGGACCATGTTCGCCCGGGCGTCGAGCGCCCGCAGATTGGCCTTGTTGAACTCCTCCTGGCTGGCCATGGCGATGGTCGAGCCATCCGGCATCTGGAGCGAGACGGCGCCGCGTCCGAACTTCTGGTCCTTGACCTTTTGGCGCAGGGTGAGCCCCAGCTCCAGCAACATCCACTCCTCCGCCACCGAGTCGTTGGCGACCCGGTAACCGAGGGTGGCGAAGCCCTCGTTGTTGTAAGCCATCCTGACGAACTCGCCCTCGATGGTGAACATCTCCGGCACCGCCGGTTCCGGAGCCTTCATGTCCTGGGCTGTGACGGTGGATGCCCCGAGGCCGACCATGAGCACGGCGATGGCACACGCGAGACTGAGTTTCTTCGATTCCATGGTTTTCTCCCTCTTTCGAATTTCTGATCTTGAGTCCTTGAATGATATACGTCCTCCCATGAAACGCAAAGGCGCAAAGACCGTCCTTTGCGTCCTGTCTTCGCGCCTTGGCGGTTCATTCCCCCCCCCCCGGTTGGCTCTGGGCTGATTGAATCGCACCCTGTCGTGGAATTGGACGCCGCAATCCAGACTCCTTGCCGGTCACTCAGCGGTATATTGGTTCTGCGATGCACGATATCCCGAAGAACCAGGAAACCGCTCAGTCGGCCCCGGGTGTCGATGACGGGAGGCTTGACAGCGGTCGTGGTGGGATTCGTGCTGTCGAGGGTCTTACTTTCGCTGGCTCGGGGTGCGGTTCGAGACCTCGTCGCTCCAGTGGTACTGGCAGGTGCTCGACCCGCAACTGCTGAGTGAGAGGCTGTTGGAGAGCGTGTTCTACCTCCACGCCCAACCGCCGCTGTTCAATCTGCTGCTCGGGGTGGGGCTCAAGGTCGCCGGCACCCACAGCGCCGCACTTTTCCAGCTCGTTTTCCTCGTCCTCGGATTGGCCATGGCCGCGGTGATCTTCCTGATGCTGACCCGGTTCGGCCTGCCGCCCCTGATCTCGGCGGTGCTGGTGTTGGTCTACGCCGCCTCACCCAACTGGTCCATGTACGAGATGTGGCTGTTCTATGACTTCCCAAACGCCGTCGCCCTGGTTCTCGCCGGCTGGTGCCTCCTGCAGTACGGCCGCCACCGGTCTGCGGGTTGGCTGGCGGGTTTCTTCGCCGTGCTGGGCGCCGTCGTCCTGACCCGCAGCCTGTTTCACCTGGCGTGGTTCGTGCTCTGCGTCGGCATCGTTGTGCTGACGGAGTCGGCGGCAGTGGAGAGCGGTGGTCGCGGCCGCGGCCGTGCCCCTGGTCCTGATCCTGCTGCTCTACGCCAAGAATCTCGTGGTCTTCGACTTCTTCGGCTCCAGCTCGTGGTTGGGCATGAGCCTCGCCAAGTCAACCACCGGTGTGTTGGAGCCGGCCGAGCGGTCTACTTGGGTCCGGGAGGGGCGGCTGTCGCCGGTGGCGCTGGTGCCGCCCTTCAGCCCCATCGAGAGCTATGAGTCGGTGGGAGTTCGGGTCACCGACTGCGGCATTCCGGCACTGGGATGGAGGCTGCGGTCCACCGGCGAACCCAATTTCAACCATCTTGGCTATCTCGAAATCGCGCAGGTAAGCCTGAACGATGCGCTCGCCGTCATCCGAGAACGGCCCGGGCTTTATCTCCGCTCGGTGGGCCGAGCCTGCGCCCGCTTCTTCTGGTCGCCGGTGAACTACCCGCCCGTTTCAGAACAATCTGGTGGCCACCGCCTCCACCTACCGTCTCTTCGAGGCAACAGTGAATTTGCCGCCGGTGGCGGCCGTCCTGGGCCTGTTGGCCTTTTCCTACGGCTGCCTGCGCGGGTGGCGCTGGCTGTCCGGGACCGGCTCCGGCGACGACGCCTTCTTCGCCTTTTCCGTGATCACCATCGGATGGGTCTTCTGCGTCGGCAATCTGCTGGAGTTGGGAGAGAACTTCCGCTTCAGATTCGTGGTGGAGCCCTTTGCCTTCGTGCTGCTGGGAGCCTTGCTCGCCGATCTTTGGTGGCGAGCGCCGGGGCGGCTCAACCGAATGATTTATTCGGACAAGCAGTAGTTGCGAATCAAAAATCAAAATCAAAAACCGAAGTCCCCCGTCCCAAGAACACCGGAGGGGACCATGCGGCCGCCGCACATCTGATCGCTGCCTCTGCCCGGTCCGACGCAGTGGCCGCTAGCAGTCTCCCTAAGTAACTGCCCGTCTGTTACTCCGCCGTTGTCTCCCACGGCAACGCGGGTGCGATGCTGATCACTGTCGCCGTCCCTGACAAACGAGAACGGGATCACCTCACCTCACGATTTCCAGGATGACTCTCAAGTTTAACTTTTAACGTTTCTGCCCACCAGCCAGTGCTGGGCTCGGACGGGCTCGAAATTCGAGGCCGAGAAGAACCACGCCGAGGCGGCGGGAGTCGTCGCCGGTGCCCGACTCCGACGGGATGAAGGGGTCGCTGATGACCTCGATGTCGACCACGCCGCCCTCCAGTTCCGCTGCCGCGACGTCGATGGTGACTGGCGTGCTTGCCTGACCGATCTCCAATGGATTCGCCACATCCCGGCCTGGTAGCGTCACCCGGAGGCGAGGGGGTGTGGGGCGGGGTGCGGCCAGCAGAATCGTCAGCCGACCGGGCTCGGCAAGCGACAGTCGGAGGTGGGCTTCGGGCTCCAGCCAGGTGCCTCGTCCAAGGGCACCGAAGTCTTCGGGTTCGTAACTCCCGTCGATCTCCAGCCGCAACCGCCACCGATCTTCAGCGCTGGCGGCCGGGCCGCCAAAGGGCACACCCGGGGGGCGAACGATGACGTCGAGCAGCTGCGCGGCCAGGGGCCGATCATCCCCGTCTCCCGGCGGGTAACCGGTGGAGCGCGTCAGTTTCACGATGATTGGCGCCGACGACGAGTCGGTGTCGAGGCGGGTCCAGAGCCTGGAGATCTCGGCCCGTCCTTCGAGTTCGACCCTGGTTCCGCCAGGGGCAATCAGGACCTCGAGTGGAGCCGGGCCGTCCGAGGGGCGGAGCGCAAGACCGATCAGCGTGCCCTTTGGAACCGGTGGCAGCCAGAGCTCGGCGGTGGGTCCGGCCCACATGAAGGGCGTGCCGTTGGGGAGTTCCTCCCTGGTCCACCATTGGCCCACTGGGAGCGGCGGGTTGGCGATGACCTCGGCCGACAGAAAGCGGTTCTGGGTGAATGGCTCCAACGCCCTCGATACCTGGCCGAAAACAGTGGATTGTCCAGTGAGCGATGGAAAATAGAGGTGTGGGTGGACCGTGGCCACCGCCCACGGCCGGTCCACGCCGAGCCACGGCTCCGGGGCCCGCGGCGACAGCACCATGGGTGGAGCCGGGCGGCCTTCGGCCTCCAGCAGATGCCACCAGTAGGACGAGAAAACGTGGACCTCGGGCTCCACCACCACCGCCCAGTCTCTTTCGGCGGCGAGATTGGCGGCCTCCACCGTCGCCTCCCAGGCGCCGAAGCGTTTCCGGTGCTGCTCCTCCAGCAGGGGCAAGGACCGCCACGTGACGACTCCGGTCAGGGCGAGGAGACCGGCCGCCGCAGCCGGCGCCGGAACCAGGGCGGCCGCGCCGGCGAGCAACGGCGCCGATGCCACTTGCACGCCCACTGCGTAACGGGCGTACGAACGATTCTGCAGGGCGTAGAGCTGGGCCGTGGTCAGGCCAAGAATGATCACCCAGCTTGCCGCTGCCCTGGGGCCGACCCGCCGCCACCAGACTGCGATTCCTACCAGCGCGGCCACCAGCAGGGCCGCAGCCACCAGTGGGCCACCCACTCCGTTGGCGAGGCCGAGGTTTTCCACGCCGGACAGGTTGAGGTGGAGCCGAGCCGTGTGGTAGTCGGCGTGGGTGAGGAACGGCTCGATGAAGGCGGCCCACCCACCCTCGAGCCGGACCATCACCGCGATCGAGAGGCCCACAAGGACCAGCCCCGAAATCAGTCCCGGTACCACCCGCTTCGGTGGGCGCACGGAGTTGATGCCCGCCAACCAGAGCAGAGCCAGGGTGGGCAGCAGGATGGGCCGAACCAGGAAGGAAGCCGTCACCAACACGGTGAAGGCTGTGACCTTGCGGCCGGTCAGGCCGGTGGCCCAGAGTGCGGCTGCGGCGAGCGCGAGAAGAAACGGCGGCCCAGGTGGAAAACCCCCGTACTGAATAGAGCCAGGGCCCGGGCAGGAAGAGCACCAGCAGGGCGGCCGCGGTGGCCACCGCCGGCGGTGCGACCCGGCGGCCGAGGATGGCCAGTGGCCACAGGGCCAGGATCGAGGCCATCGCCGACACCCACTGAAGGGCTGCGTAGGGGGTGCCCGCCAGCGGCCAGAGCAGGTGGCCGAGGGCCAACAGGCCGGGGAAGCCCGGCGGTTGCGGGAAGTGGGCGGCGAGCTCGAAGTGGAGCATGCCCCTGGCAAAGATGGTCTCGTCCCACTCCCAGGGCCCCGACGCCAGCAGCGCGAATCGGGACAGGGCCAGCACGCCGGCGGTGAGGATCGTCAACCCGAGGTCGACGCGCCGATTCTCCAGCCCCCAGAGGAGCAGCGTCGACCGTGCGGCCCCGTGGTCTGGGGTCTCCATTGCCATATCCAGCGATGATACCTCGGGCTCTGGGGCTATGAGGTTACGGCACAGCGGCCGACCACGCCGAGGTATCACCGGAATCGAATCCGTCGCCGAAGACCGTCTCCATATCGACCACCAATCGGGTGCTTAAAAATCCGGTGTCCTGGTCCGGTCCCAGGATCACTTGAATCGCGTAGGTGTAGTTCCGATTGTCGATGTACTCCGGTGCCGGAAGATCGGCCGTGACCTGAGTCAATCCGGGCGTACCGCTGGTCGTGACCCCTCCCACAATTTCACACGAGAAACCCCCGACAGCGCATCGGCTGAAAGCTGCTGTGACGTTGTCGGCCGACACGTCTCTGGCGGACAGTTCAATGGATGTGACCCACGCGCCGGATGGAAGCTCGACCGGTCCAATGGGAGCGCACACCGAACCGTTGCAGAACCTCATTGCGCCCGATGCGTCGAGCACGTTACGGTCGGTTTGGCTCCACGGTTCATAAGCGAAAGCGCTTATGGACAATCGATCTTCCCTCACCGGCGTGGGAGGATCATTGATGGTGAGTCGGACGCTGTTGATTCCGGTGTCGGAGGAGTCGCTGAGAGTGACCTCGACTATGTAGGAGTAGTTCTGATTGTCGATCGATTCGGGCGACGGCAGGTCGATACCGACTTGGGTGGTTCCCGGGGTGCCGCTGGTTGCCACCGAACCGACGCTCTGACAGTCAGACAGGGCAAACGGGCACCGGAAAAGTTCTGCGACGACGTTTTCAGATGCCACGTCGTAGCCGTCGAGTTCGAGCCGCGTGACGACGGTTTCGGAGGGCAGTTCAACAGGGGCTTCGATAAGGCAGGGAAGACCATCGCAGTAGCGCAGTACGCCAGTCGCCGAAAGGGCCCCTCGAGCCGAAATGTTGTACGGTTCGAAGGCGTACGAGTTTATGGACATCGTGCGTGTAGGCGGCGGTGAAACAGGTGGCTGAAAGACCAGCCGAACGGAACTGAATGTGGTGTCGACAGAGTCTCCCAGAACCACCTCAACCAGATATGAGTTGGCCTGGTTGTCGACGATCTCGGGAACCTGGAGGTCGCCCACAACCTGAGTGGCGCCAGGGGTTCCGGTCGTTGAGATCGATGCGAGTCCGGTGCAGCTGGAGGCTCCCACCGGGCAGCGGGAGACGGTTGCGCTGACGTCGTATAACCCGTCCTGGTCGATCGCGTCGAGCTCGATCTGCGAGATGATGCTTCCCTCTGGCAGTTCGACGGGTGCCTCGAGATAACATACGGAACCGTCGCAGAAACGCTGGGCACCCGAGGCCTCAAGCGCCAGGTTTTCGGTCTGCGACCACGCCTCGAAGGCAAAGGCGGTGATGGACAGAACCTCCGTTTCGCCAAGGGCTGGAAAGTAGAGTTCGGTCGATGGTGGTTCGACGAAGGCGGGGCTGTTAATCGTACCTGCGGTCGGGTCCTGTCCATGACCTACGGTTGCGACGGTGATGACACCGAAGCAGACGAGCAACAAGGCGAATCGGTTCCTCATCATCAGACCCCTTTCGACTTTCGATCATACCGTGGGCTCTGGGGCTATGGAGGTCGGGCAGAGGGGATTGAAGATTAGGCTCATCCGGAATTCCGTGAGGTGGTGGAGGACAGCGACCAGGGGCAGCGTCAGCTGACAGCGACAGGGGCCGGTGGCGGCGTCAGGTGACGGCCACAGCGTCAGAACGGGATGGATACGGGCTAGCGGGGATTGAGCAGTCGCCATGTCATGGCACGCACCTCATCGAATCCCTGCAGGACTTTCTCCGCCCCGGTTCCATTGACGGCACTGGCAGCAGCGAGCAGTCGCAGGTGGCTGTCGACCTCCTTGGCCGAGGCGTAGGCAATCCGCCAGTGGTGCTGGCGATCTCTCCCGGATCGGCCGTGCCCTTCCGCTAGGTTGGCAGGGACCGAGCTGGCCGACCGGATCAGCTGATCGGCGATGGACTTCAGCGGAGCCGGGACTCTCAAGACCAGCTTGATGGCGCTACCGGCTGCTTCGAGGGCTTTGGTGTAGGCCACGAGATTGATGTTGCTGACGGCTTTCGACATGGTCACCTCCGGGTCGTTCATGCCCTTCAACAAGCTGTCTGGGAGGGCGGAGGGGCTGGCAGGGGGGCCTTGGAGATGGCACGACGAATTGTGGTGCGGCCGTCCCGGCTGCAAGACTCGGCCGTAAGGTCAGCAGGCCAGAGGCCCGCACCACAATCTCCCCCCTGCCAGCCCCTCCGGCCTCCCTGGCAGCTATTCGTCCCCGTCCCATAGAACGACCCGGAGGGGGCCATGCAGCCGGTGCACATCTGATCGCTGCCTCTGCCCCGGTCGCTGACTACAGTCGCTGCCCGCTGTTTCCTGCCCCCGTCGCTGCATCCTGACGCCGCCGCTGGGTGCGGGAACACCCGACCTCACGCTTTACCGGATGATCCTAACGTTTTCGCAGCCCCGACTGACGTCATCTCGATGAGCCGAGCTATTTCTGACCCAACATGTGGTGCTGCCACAGATCGCGATCGGAGAAGTGGAAGAAGGGGGACATGGCGAGCAGCCCGGTGGCTCCGATGGAGTGTTCCAGGTAACGCAGTTCGGTGAACTTGGCTTCGACCTCCGGATCGGGTTCCACCGGGAAACCGGCCTGGCGCATCATCAGGATGCCCTTGGCCTGGATCGAGAGCTCGAGCCGGAGGCGCAGCAAACACAGCATGTCGGCAACAACGGTGGGCGGGAACCGTTCCTTGAGTTCCTCGAGGTAGGCGCCGATGCGACTGGACGACAGCGCGCCGGAGTGGATCAGCTCGAGCAGCTCCTGATCGGAGTCGAAACCCACCCCGAGCCAGTCCCTGGTCCGCAACTCGGAGAGGTGGAACAGAGCCACGAAGAAGATCGGCGTGATCACCAGCAGCAGCACAGCGGTCAGGTTGGGCGAAATGAAGAAGTGGTTGAAGGCGGAGTGGAGCAGGACGGCCACCGCCAATCCGGGAAGGTAAACGAGAGGGCCCAGGGAACCGTGGCGATCAAAGAGCAGCTTGGACAGGACCGCGACGATGGCGGTGACGCTGCCGTGCATCAGGGCGGTGCCGAACCCCCGCACGATCCACAGCAGAATCCCGGTGTCGCCGAGAGCCAGGAAGTACTGGATGTTCTCCACGGCGGCGAAACCGGCGCCCACTGCAAAGCCCACGATCGACGCGTCCACCAGAAAACCGATCCGCCGGCGGGAGATGGCCACCACCACCGGGAGGGCCTTGAGCAGCTCCTCCACAACCGGGGCGACGTATCGGGCGATCTGCACACCGCCGAGCCCCATGACGCGGCCGATCACCCAGTGGGCGACCAAGCTGACCAGGGCCGCCAACCCGCCCGCGATCAGCAGATGGACCACCCGTCGCGGGCGGACCAGCTTGTAGCTGTCGAGGAGAATCAGAACCGCCAAGAAGGCCAGTACGGGAAGCAGGCCGAAGAGCAGGCTGACGCCGGCGTGCACGATCCCCATCTATTTCAGATTACAGGATCTTCAGCGATAGCATGACCTCGTCGGACGTCTCTCCATTGTCGTCCCAGGCCCTGGCATACCCGATGGAGAACGTGGCCGACATATTCGAAAACAACACCAGCTTGAAGTCCAGCTGGGCGCCCACGTCCCAGACCTCCCGGCGCAGTGCCGAGTCGTCCAGATCGGTGGCGATGCCGGTGGCGAAGATCGCGGCACTCATCCAGGTGAAGTAGAGGTCGCCGATTCCGGCGTGCTTGAACCTCAGGGGCGGCAGACCCCATTCCACCAGCAGCTTGCCGTAGTTGTTGGCCTCGAGCTGGCTGATGTCCAGACCCGGCAGGGCGTAATACTCTCGGTAACGTCGCACCTCCTGCCAGTCCACCCAGTTGTTGCCGAAGCCACCGAAGTAGAAATTCGACAGCGTGTTGTCCCGATCACCCCAGGAGTACCCCGCGCCGGGCCGAATCCAGAGGGTGGAGTGTTCGAGGGGCAGCGGGACGATCCAGTTGAAGTCGCCCCACAACCGTGGGTAGTTGTCTCCCTCCGCCAGTTTGTCGGTGGCGGTCAGCCGCCACGAAATCCCCTTCTCGGGGCCCAGGCCGCCGATGGTCTTGCGGTAGGCCTTGTAGTCCAGGTGGCCTGACGCCTCCACGTACTCGCTGAGGGTGGCCGGCACGCCCTGGTACTGGGGCAGCTCGTCGAGACCTGCGAAGGCCGCCAGGTTGATGGCGTAGTCCAGGGATCGGGGCCGGTCGTTGATGATCACCCCGGCGTACTCCCCCACCGCGCCGTAGCCCTTGCGGCTCCTCTTGGTGGGACCGAAGAAGTCGTAAAAGTCGGCGGGGTTATAAAAGGCGCTCACCTTCCATGGCCAGCGGTTGTAATGGGCCGTGAGGTGGAACTTCTCGTCGTCCGGGACATCTCCCTGCGGGGTCACCGAGGCGGTCACGTCCACGCTGGCGAATCCCAGCGGATCCATGAAGTTGAAGCGGGCGCCGGCGGCCGCCCAGTCGCGGTACTTCTCGATGATCGGGTACCACGAGGAAAAGCCCAGACGCCTGGTGGCCCGGTAGGGGCCGGTCTCCGGCTCGAGGGCTTCGAGATCCACCGCCGACGGCGGTGGCAGCATCCACTCCTTGACGATGGGGTGGGTCTTGACGATCTCCTGCCCGAGGTAGCGCGCAGGTTCGATGTCTTCGACCTTGGCCACGTCGAGCCGGACCGGAACGAAGCCGTCAGCCGTATAGTGAAAGGCGATCATCTGGTCGTCGGCTACGGGCACCGGCCGGAAGAACCCGGTGAGGGCGTTGGTCAGGGCCTCCATCTCGCCGGTGGCAAAGTCGTACCTGAACACATTCGAGACGCCGGTGTAGTACGACGTGCCGTACAGGTACGTGCCGTCGGGCGAGAAGACAAAATTCGCCGGCGAGTTCTCCGCGAACTCGTAGAGCACCTCGTAGGATGAGTCGCCCGCCAGCAGGGCTTCGATGTCCATCCGGATCAACCGCTGGCGACCGTTCACCTCGATCATCGAGGCCGTGAGCCAGGCGCCGTCAGGCGAGACGTCGATGTCGAAGAGGTCCTTGCCATAGGCCAGGGTCAGGACGGTTCGGAGGTGGTCCCAGTCGGTGTAGGGCGGCTCGATTCTGACCAGGCGCGACAGCCCGTTGTGGTGCTGCACTCCCCACAGTGAGCGATCGGCCCGGTTGAAGGCCAGGTCCCCGGTGCGGATGTTCTTGATCAATACCCGCTTGGCCCCGGTTTGGATGTCGACGGCGTTGAGGTCTCGCCACTGCTTGCTATTGTCGGTGGTGAAGTAGGCGGTGCCCGATTCGGGGTCGTAGGCCAGGGCCGTGACGTAGTACAGCGCCGGAGTTGGGATCTCCGCGATCTTCGAGACCTCCCAGGTGTCGGGATTGACGGTGGCGATGTGGGCGAACTCGCCCGGGTAGTTGACGGCGGTGACGAGCTGGTTTCGTTCGGGATCGAAGTAGGCCCGTGACACCGAGCCCAATGGGCGCTCGGACAGCGCTTCGAATTCGGTCACCGGATAGCTGGCGATCCTGTCGAGGTTCTCCCGTTGCCACTGGTGCTCCCACTCGATCCACCGCTGCCACTCGCTGTCGAGATTCGTGCCGTAGACCTGCTTGAACTGGGCCCGGTAGGAGGCTCTGCTCCCCGGGCCGCGTTTGAGCCATTCCACCAGGGTTTGGGGGCCGTATTGGAGGGCGAGGTAGCTGACGAACCGGGTGCCGTAGAGATAGGAGACCTGTCCCACCTGAAAGTCGATGGCCTTGCCCTCGGATTCGAGACCGACGGTGTCGTAAAAATAGGAACCGTTTTCCACCATGGTGCGAAAGACCATCTCGTCGTAGCCGCCCAGGGCGCGGCCGTAACCGCCGGCCATCCAGGTCTCGAAGAACACGGCCAGGCCCTCGTGGTACCACCGCGGTGCATAGAGGCGCGGGGTGGTCAGGTAGGCGTAGAGCATGGACAGGGGCTGGACGGGGTCTGGGACCACCTTGCCACCAAAGAATTTCCGCCACTTCCGGTCCTTCGGGGCCGCCTGATCGGACGCCACGATGTGGAGTAACTCGTGGCTCATCACCCAATTGATGCGTTCGTTGGTGGGCGAGGTTTCGTAGACGTATTCAAAGGGCTCGATGCCGATGGTCAGGTAGTTGCTGGGCAGAGGGGTGGCGCCGGCGTAACCGTAGTCGTCGAAGTCTTGCAGGAGGACGGTGATCTCCTCGGAGGGCTCGTAGTCGAAGAGGTCCTTGTGAAAGCCGAGGGAGTTTTGGAAACAACGGGTGAGATGGGGAAGGATGTACGAGTTGTCCTCGTCCATGTAGACGACGTTCATGTCCTCGGTCCGATAGAACTGCAGATTCAGCTGAGCCCATGCCGGTCCTGCGGCGAGGAGAGACGCCAGGGCCACGGTCCAGATGACGGGGCGGTTCATTTCTGTTTTCCTCGAGAGTCTCCGTCCATGTTACCGCTGATCGTTCCAATCACACCTGTTCCTCCAGCTACACTTTTTCCCCGTTCCCGTCCCCGTTCCCGTCCCCGATTCCGGCACGGAGACGGAGACGGGCACGGGAAAGGGCCGGGGCAGGCACACAGGGATGCCGCGGACGACCCGCGGCACCCCCCGAGAACCCACCGGAGAGGCTGGCGTCATTCAGTCAAAGCTCGGGCATACACCGAGGACATTTCCAGCGGTGGGACCCGGCCCATGATGGCGGACCGCTCGGCTGCGGTGGCCCGGTCGAGCACCGAGGCCTTTTCAGCTGCAGTGGCCCGGTCGAGAATCGCGCTCTTCTCCGTCGCAGTGGCCCGATCGAGGATGGCGCCCTTCTCGGCCGCGGTGGCCCGGTCGAGCACAGAGGCCTTTTCGGCTGCGGTGGCCCGATCGAGGGCAAAGGCTTTTTCAGCCGCTGCGGCCCGGTCGAGCACTGCGCCCTTCTCCTGCACACTCATTTTCTCGTAGGCCGCTCGCTCGAGGGAGAACCGCGCCATGGCGGCCTGGGCGTCGGCGGCAAAGGCCCGATCGAGGATGGCGCCCTTTTCGGCCGCGGTGGCCCGGTCGAGAGCGGACGCTTTCTCCGCCGCGGTGGCGCGGTCGAGCACCGACGCTTTTTCGGCGGCCGTCGCCCGATCGAGGATGGCGCCCTTTTCGGCAGTCGTGGCCCGATCCAAGATGGAAGCCTTCTCGGCCGCGGTTGCACGGTCTAGCACCATGGCCCGCTCGGTCATCGACAGTCGACCCAGGTAGGCTGACTGGCGTTCCAGCGAGGCCCTGGCCAGCAGGCTGCCCTTTTCGGCTGCGGTGGCTCGGTCGAGGATGGCGCCCTTTTCGGCCGCGGTGGCGCGATCGAGCATGGCACCCTTTTCAGCCGCGGTGGCGCGATCGAGGACGAAGGCCTTTTCAGCTGCGGTGGCTCTGTCGAGGACAAACGCCTTTTCGGCTGCGGTGGCCCTGTCGAGGACGAAGGCCTTTTCAGCTGCGGTGGCGCGATCGAGCACGAAAGCCTTTTCGGCCGCGGTGGCTCTGTCGAGCACGAATGCCTTTTCCGCGGCAGTGGCGCGATCAAGCACCGCACCCTTCTCCTGCACACTCATCTTTTCGTAGGCTGCCCGTTCCAGCGAGAAACGTTTCAGTGTGGCAGGGGCCTCGGCGGCCACCGCCCGGTCGAGCACCGTGGCCTTTTCGGCGGCAGTGGCGCGATCGAGCATGGCACCCTTTTCTGCCGCGGTGGCCCGGTCAAGCACTGCCGCCTTTTCAGCTGCCGTGGCCCGGTCGAGCATGGCGCCTTTCTCCGCCGCGGTGGCGCGGTCGAGGACGAAGGCCTTTTCAGCCGCGGTGGCGCGATCGAGGACCGCTCCTTTCTCGGCAACGGAAGCACGCCCGAGGAACGACGCCTTCTCCTGGACCGAAGCCTTGCCCAGCAGTTCAGCCAGCTCCTCGCCAGTGACGAGGAATGCGGCGTGATGGGCCGCGGCGTCTCCGGCGACTTCGCCGGCCAGCTGCACGTCCTCGTCGGTGAGTTGCTCGGCGCGGTATCGCTCCGCCGCGCCGATCGCCCCTGTCACGTCCTCGGCGGGAGCCGGGGCACGGTTCAGGGAGAATAGGGCAATCGCCACGATACCGATCGCGGCCACTGCGACGAACCCGATGACAGCTCCTGATTTGTTGGCCATGGTTCACCCCTCCTTGGTTTGGTGGGTTGGTCGGTTCCTCTCATGGTCGAGGTCTAACTCAAATACACGGCGGTTGCCGGAAAGTTGGTGGATCGCCATTGGATCACTCCTGAGATCCGGTTTCGAGCGTCTGCTGTTCGACCACCTGGCCGTCCCTGAGAACCGTCAGGCCGATGAGCGGTGTCCCGTGGGCCAGGTGGAAGGTCGTTACGCTGGTTCCTGAACCTGCGGTCCTGAGGACCAGTCGACCTGACTCCTCGATGGCTTCGCCCTTCGCGGAGCCCATCAGGGCGATGCTCCGCACATCCAGACCCTCGGTTTCAGCCTCGAAGACGAGCTCCACAGTGTGCTCTTCGGTGAGCGTGATTTCGGTGGTCCACTCCTGGCCGGTTCTCCATACGGACACCGACCCCAGACCCTTCCCGAGGTCGAGATCCAGTGCGTCGGCGGGTCGTTCCTGTCGAGGAGTCATAGCACCTGTCGCGTGTTGCCGGTCAATCGGTGAAGCCGGGATCAGAAGCCGACCCACCGCGACGCCGAGCACGAGGCCCGCGGCCACGGAGAGGATCTGCTTCCTCGACACCCTCGGTGCGACGGCCTGCCGGCGCCATTTTGGAGTCGAGTCAGTGAGCGCCCGATCGATTCGGGGTCGGAGTTCGGATGGAGGTTTGACGGTTTCCACCAGGGCCAGCTCATCAGCCAGTCGGCAGAGCCCATCGAAACGATGCCGAGCCTCTGGATCTCGGGCCAAGATCCCGTCGAGGACCTCGTTATCATCCATCGAGATGGTGCCGTCGATGCGCTCCCACGCGAGCCGTTCGAGGTCGTCCATCCTCATGCGTCGAAGCCCCTGTCCGCCAGGATCGTTCTCAGTTTTTGGCGCGCCGAGAAGAGTCGAGACTTGACTCGCTGCTCCGAGATTCCGACGATCTCTGCGATCTCACGGTAGGACAAGCCCTGGAGGTGTTTGAGTACCACCAGGGCCCGATACTCTGGATCCAGACCCTTCAGCGCCAGGTGGACATTTCGGGTGATCTCCGCTGAATGGCTCGCCTGCTCGGGGTCCGGTTGGTCTGCTGCGGTGTTGATGTCCAGCGCAGTGGCCCGAGGTCGGCGATGCCGCAGGTTCAAGGCCTCGTTGACGGTGATCCGGTAGATCCAGCTGAAGAAACGGTAGGTGGGGTCGAAGGTGTGGAGCTTCTCGTAGGCCTTGACGAATGCGGATTGGGTGGCGTCCATGGCGTCGTCACGGGATCCGGTAATTTGAAGCGCAACGTTGAAGAGCTTGCCCTCGTAGGTGTCGACGAGGGAGCCAAAGGCGGTGGTGTCACCGGACAAGCAGGCGTTGACAAGCATCACGTCTCGATCTCTCGTCATAACTACACGCCGAATGGCCAAAGGTTGGTGGATTGACGATTGGAGCGCACTCCGGATGTGGTGGCTAAAATCTCGGAGTGGTGGTGGATCGCCATGATGGACTGGTCACTCGATCTCGAAGATCCGGTCGAAGCCGGCGATTTTGAAGATCTCCAGGATATGGGGGTTGAGGTGGGTCAACCGGAGACCCCTGCCGGCGTCCACCAGGCGCCGCTGAGTGGCGAAGAGCAGGCCGAGGCCGGCGCTCGAGATGTAGCTCAGCTCGGAGAGGTCGACGGCACACGAGTCGCTCACCCGGTCGAAGACAGAGGA
The DNA here is from genome assembly GCA_963801995.1 of uncultured Holophagae bacterium. Taxonomy (GTDB): domain Bacteria; phylum Acidobacteriota; class Thermoanaerobaculia; order Thermoanaerobaculales; family Sulfomarinibacteraceae; genus FEB-10. The sequence goes on from CAWDGW010000005.1 coordinate 575,429, forward strand.
GGCGGAGGCCACCTGGGAGGCGTCGAACCTCCCCCGGAGGCGGATCGTGCCGTCATCTGCGGTAGTGATTTCGAACATGCTGTCACTCCAATCGCTTGGTGACCGAGATCGTCATTTCGCGGCCTTGGTAGTGGTAGTCGACGTTGTCCGCCATGGTTCTGACGAGATGGATGCCGAGGCCGCCCCGGCGTCGCTTCTCGATCGAAGTCGTCGTGTCCACAGGTGGGTGTTGGAGGGGGTCGAAGGGGTCGCTGTCGGGATCCACCAACTGGACCTCGATCCGGTCGTCGGCAGCCACGATCCGAACCTGAATTTGGCTGGGGCTCTGTGAGTTGTACTTCACCATGTTGGTGAAGAGCTCTTCGACGGCGAGTTGCAGGATCAGACGGCTGCGGTCATCAATGGAGCTGTTTCGGAAGGACTCGTCGAGAAAGCCGAAGACCTCGGCCAGCGCCTGGATGTCCCGAGCGAACTCCCGATTCGGCGTACTGACGGCCTCCGCCATGAACACCCCCAGCCGAGCACGTGCCCGACCTCCTGCTTGGAAACCCCAACGGGTCCGCCGCCGCGAACCGACGGTGAGCATTGATCCTCTGGACAGCGGACTTTGATTCAGTCTATCAGGGAACAGGCCCAAACTGCGAGTTGGTAGAATCCAGGATGGGTAGCCGAGGAGGACGACATGAAGGTCAACTGCCGTTTGGACGGGGCGAACGAGAGCATCGTCGTGGCATCGGTCGCCGGCAGCTTCAACGCGGATGGGACCGATCGGGTGTGGGAGGCCGCCTCGTCCATGCTCGACGAGCAGCACCCGTCGCTGGTGGTGGACATGAGCGGGGTGGAGCTGATGACCAGCGCAGGGCTGGGCACCCTGGTGCGGCTGCACCACCGGGTCCAGAAGTTGGGCGGGACGATCGCGATCTTCGGCGTCAACAAACGGGTGAGGAGCGTGATCGAGGTCGTCATGTTGACCGAGATTCTCAACCTCTCCGAGACCTTCGACGAGGCCACGTTCCGTGCCAGCGGCGCTGTGACATAATCCCCACACATGCTCAAACTACAGATCACTCCGGCCCAGGGTGACCCTTTCGAAGTGGACGTCAATCGCGATGAGCTCATCATCGGCCGGTCCACCAAGGCTGACGTGGCCATCAGTGACCGCTTCCTGTCTCGCCACCATGCGAGGGTCTACCAGGGCGATGACGGCTGGTTCGTGGAGGACCTGGGTTCGCGCAACGGGACCCACGTCAATGGCGTTCGCATCGACGGTCCGGCCCGCGTTCGACCTGGAGATCTGATTGCCATTTCTGCGTCGGTGGTCAGAGTTTTCGAAAAGGGCCAGCCGCCTCCGGAGCCCGGCTTTGCCGGGGTCGGGGAGGGCTCTGTCTTTCGCCCCGCCACCGAGCTGTTGTCCATGTCGACCCACCTGCCGCCGGCCGAGCTGGATTCGGTGGATGTGACGGTTCGGCGCCATGCCGAGCGGCTGGCCATCCTCAACGAGGTCCACCAGGCGCTGGCCGAGTCCATCGCCCTCGACGAGCTGCTCGAGCTCATTCTGGAGCGGGTCTTCGACCACCTCCGCCCGGAAAAAGGCGCGGTGTACCTTCGTGACTCGAAAGGTCAGCTCTACCAGGCGGCCTACCGGCCCCTCGATCTCACCGAGGATCAGCTGAAGCTATCGCAGAGCCTGTGCCGGGAGGTGGTGGACAAGGGCATGGCGGCGCTTGTGCACGATGTGGAGACCGACAGCCGGTTTTCCGACGCACTCAGCCTGCTGGATTCGGGCGTTCGGACCCTGTTGGCGGCTCCCTTGACCTACGCTTCCGGAACACTGGGGATGATCGCTCTGAGTTCGCCCGCCGGGGGACGGGCCTTCACCGAGGATCACATGGATCTGTTGACCTCTCTGGCCTCGGTGGCAGCTCTCAGGATTCACAACCTGTCGCTCGCCGAGGAGGCCGCCGAACGTCGCCGCCTCCAGGAGGAGGTGGCGCTGGCCCGCCAGATTCAGGTGTCGCTGATCCCGGATCACTTACCCGAAATCGCGGGGTACGAGGTGTATGGCGGGAACATCCCGTCACAGGGCGTGTCGGGAGACTACTTCGAGGTGACCGAGCGCAAGGACGGTCGCGAGGACGTGTTCTTCATCGCCGACGTGTGCGGCAAGGGCATCTCTGCTGCCCTGCTCACCGCCTACATCGAGGCACTGACCACGTCGCCCATCGAGGACGGCCTCCCCCCCGATGAGGTCTTCACCCGGGTTTCTCGACGGCTCTACCGGAGGACGCCCCACGAGCGCTTCGCCACCGCTTTCCTGGCCATCCTCGACCCATCGACGCACCGTGTGCGGTACGCCAACGCGGGCCACAACCCCTCCATGGTGCTGCGCCGGGAGGGAGCGGTGGAGTGGCTCGGCTCCACCGGAATCCCACTCGGCCTGTTAGCGGGCGCGGAGTACGAGGTGGGAGAGTTCGAGCTGGAGCCGGGAGACCTGCTGGTTCTCTACACCGACGGCATCGTCGAAGCCATCGATCCGGACGAGGAAGAGTACGACGTCAGTCGGCTCGAGGCGGCGGTGAGACAGTACTGTGGCCTGTCTCTCGACAAGCTGGCCGTGGCCATCGAGGACGACCTCGAGCGGTTTGTTCGCGGCGTCACGCCGGCGGACGATCGCACCCTCGTCATGCTTCGCAGGCAGTAGGGCAGAATTCGGAATTCGGAAAACCGACTCCGATCCCAAACTGTTTAATAGCCCCATAGCCCCACTGCCAACGGAAGGTATGGGCAGCGGGAGCGGTTGTGTGGGGTGATGCGAAAGTGGCTCTTGGCGATGGGTGCGGCACTGGCGGTCCTCGTCCTGGTGATGGCGGTGGCGATCCGACTACGTTACGGGGGAGGCGGCCACTATCCGGACCTCACCACGGAACCGAGGTTTCCGGACTCCGCACTGGAGACCGTGGTCAGCTATGAGCAACCCATCGGCAATCTGGCGGTGAGCGGCACCGGCCGGCTGTTCTTCACCGTCCATCCCGAGTCGAGGCCCTCGGGCGCCAAGCTCCTCGAATGGCGCAACAATGCCGCCATACCGTTCCCCGACGAGTCGGCGCAGGACGGATTCTTCCAGACTCCTCTCGGAGTGGTCATCGACCGACGCAGTCGGCTGTGGACCATCGACCACGGCAATCACGGCTTCGGTTCGGTCCGCCTCATGGCCTTCGACATTTCCACCGGTGAGGTCGTTCACGACCACCGCTTCTCCCGGGAGTTGGCTCCCCGAGGGTCCTTCCTCCAGGACCTCCAGGTCGATCCGTCGGGCGACACGGTCTACATCGCCGATGTGGGGTTTTGGGCGCGGCGACCTGCCCTTGTGGTGTACGACGTCGCCTCGGGAGCCGCACGCCGCGTGCTCGAGCGGCATGAGTCGGTCTTCCCCCAGGACTGGATCATCCGCACATCGACCAGGCGGATGGTCTTCTTCGGAGGCTTGGCCGCGCTCAAGCCCGGTGTTGACGGAATCGCAGTGGACCCCGGCGGAGAATGGCTCTACTACGGTGCCATGACCCACGACGGGCTCTATCGAATCCGCACGGCAGATCTCCGCGATCGCACATTACCTGCCGCAGAGCTGGCTCGAAGGGTCGAACGGTTCAGCGACAAACCACTCAACGACGGGCTCAGCGCCGACCTTCAGGGTCGGATCTACATCACCGATGTGGAACACGGTGCCATCCTGCGGGTCGGCGAGGGTCGCCGACTCGAGACCCTGATCAAGACCCCTCGCATCCGGTGGGCCGACGCCCTCAGCTTCGGCCCTGGAGGGTGGCTCTACGTCGCCGACAGCGCCATTCCCGACCAGGTCATGCGGTCGAAGAAGCACATCGCGTCGCAGGCCCCCTACCACGTCTATCGCTTCCAACCCGGCACCTCAGGCGTCCCCGGGCAGTAAGGCAGGAGGGCGCGGTAGGGGTGGCAACGAATCCCGGTGAGATAAGCGGGCTAGCTGTGGTGACTCGCAACGTTGTTCAGTTAAAGGAGTGCTCCATCCAGCCCCAGGACACCAGATTCCCACCGGCGGTTTTATAATCGAAAGCCATGGAATCTGACCGCGCCAACGGGAAGGCGCCAGCGCGGATCGAGGAGAGCGAGGTTTCCTTCGCCCGCGATCTGGGTCTCTTCGATGCCACCATGATCGGTGTCGGCGCCATGATCGGCGCCGGCATCTTCGTACTCACCGGCATGGCGGCGGGAGAGTCTGGCCCGGCCTCGATTCTGGCCTTTGCTCTCAACGGTGCGGTGACCCTGCTGACGGCCTTTGCCTACGCCGAGCTGGCATCGGCGATTCCGCGGGCCGGCGGGGGTTACTCCTACGTCCGGATGGCGTTCCCCGGAGCCATCGGCTTCGTTTCAGGCTGGATGCTGTGGTTCGCCTACACCGTGGCCTGCAGTCTGTACGCGTTGGGATTCGCGGGGTACTTCTGGGAGGTCTTCCACAAGTACCTCCCAAGCCTCACCACCGGCCTGTTCGGTGCGGCCGGAGAGCACCTTCCGTTGCTGGTGGTGACGGTGCTGGTGGGCGTCGTGTTCCTCCGCCTCAACGTTCGCGGCGCCCAGGTCACCGGCCAGGCCGAGAACGCGCTGACCATGTCCAAGATCGTCGTACTGGTCATCTTCATCGCCTACGGGTTGAAGCGGATCTTCGCCGATCCCGGACAGGCGGTTGACAGCTTCTCTCCCTTCTTTCCCATGGGTTTCGGCGGGGTCGTGGTGGCCATGGGGCTGACCTTCATCGCCTTCGAGGGCTACGACCTGATCGCCACCGTGGCCGAGGAGATCAAGGACCCCGAGCGGACGATCCCCCGCGCCACCTTCATCTCTCTCGCCGTCGCGGTGACCATCTACCTGCTGATCCTGTTCGTGTCTCTCGGCGCCGATCAGGCCGGAGGGCATCCCGTCGTGGGCCTTCCTCGGGCAGTACGGCGAGACGGCGATCGTACGCGCGGCCGAGCAGTTCATGCCGGCCTTCGGGGTGGCCGTCATCGTGCTCGGTGGCCTGCTGTCAACCATGTCCGCCCTCAATGCCACCATCCTGGCCTCGTCCCGGGTCGCCTTTTCCATGGCCCGGGACCGCTGGCTGCCGTTGCAGATCGCCCGCATCGACCCGGTGCGGCGGACCCCCCGGGCCGCCATTGTCGTCACCGGCGTCATCCTGCTCGCCATGGCGCTGATCCTGCCCATCGAGGCGGTGGGTTCGGCCGCCAGCCTGATCTTCCTGCTCACCTTCGCCCTGGTGAACCTGTCGGTGATCGTGCTGCGACGCAAGGCGCCCGAGATCGAACGGCGGTACCGGGTTCCCTTCTACCCGCTGACGCCGATCCTCGGCATCGTGCTCAACCTCTTTCTGGCGGTCTACCAGTTCACCTTCCAGCCCATCGCGTGGTACGTCACCGCGGGCTGGGTGGTGGTGGGTCTGCTGCTGTATTACGCGCACTTCCAGAAGAAGGCCGCGGACGCCGAGCCGCAGGTCCTGCTGCCCTTGCGGCGGGTCGATGAGGCCGTTGAGGAGCCGTCGGTGATGGTGGCTCTTCACAACCCGGACCGCGTCAGAGACCCTGCTCGACTTCGCGGTGCCGGTGGCCGCCGCCCGGGGGCTCCGGCTGGTGGCGATCACGGTGGTGGAGGTTCCCCAGCAGCTGCCGATCCACGAGGGGTTGCGCTTCTCGCACCACAAGGAGCCCCTGCTCAGGGCGGCCCGGGAGTACGGCGCCGAGCATGGCATCACCATCGATACCGACCTGGTGATTGCCCACAAGGTCCAGGACGGACTGTTGCAGGCGGCCGGCCGTCACCGGGCCGACCTGCTGGTGATGGGCTGGAAGGGCTTCACCAACACCCGTGACCGCATCTTCGGCGAGGTGGCCGACCACATCATCCGTCACGCTCCTTGCGACCTCATGGTCTTCAAGATCGAGGGCCAGGAGTTCCGGATCGTGCCTCTTCCCCACCGCGGGAGGCCCCAACGCCCAGTTGGCGGCGGATCTCCTCGACGAGATCGCGAAGGACCTCGACATGGAGGTGACCGCAGGCTACATCGTTCCGCCCGAGCGCGGACCAGGAGCAGCGGGCCACCGCCATGAGCTGGATCGACAAGACCTTGGTCCACATGAAGCTGGAGGTTCCGGTGGAGAAGCGCTTGATCGAGAGCGCGTCGGTGGCGGGGGGGCTCGCCAAGGCCAGCCGGGACTACGACCTGGTGGTGATCGGGGCGGCCAAGGAGCCGTTGTTCCGCAAGATCCTGCTCGGCGAGATCCCGGAGAAGGTGGCCCGCTTCTCGCCGGCCTCGGTGCTGGTGGTCAAGCGCTACGAGGGACCCGGTCAAGTCTCTGCTCAAACGCTTCCTCGGCTGAGGCGGCGGTTGGTGGGTCGTGGAGCCCTTGTGGTGCGGGCGTCTCGCCTGCAATCCAAGACGCCTGCCAGCACCTAACCCGCTCCCGTCACGACAGCTGGGCTGGTGGCCGGAGCCATTCGACGATCCGTCGATCCATCGGGAGTCGGTAGTCGTTGTGTCGGACCCGCCACCGTGCGAGTGCGGCGAGCGGCCGGGCGAGGGGATTTCGTGGGCGGTCGAAGGCCAGGCGTTGGTAGAAGTCGAAACCGTCCACCAGGCGCTGAAGGTCGGGAGACAACCATGGGGACCGACCTTCCACGTAGTCAAAGGCCGCCCACTCATCGAGCCCCTCGGGCAGCGGGAAACCCTCCCGAAGGAGCCGATCGGTGATCGGACTGCCGGGGTAGGGTTGGTACTGGAACACCGAAACCCTGAAGTCGGGGTTCAGCTCGCGCAGCTGGCGGGCCACCTGCAGTGAGGCCAAAACGCTGTCCTCGGGCTCGTCCGGAAATCCGACGATGACGCCGACGTTGGCTCCGATTCCGTGCCGCCCCAGTTTCGCCGCGGAATCCCAGACGTCATCGAGGGTGATGTCCTTTCTGATCGCCCGCAGAGTTTCCTCGGAGCCTGCCTCGAGCCCCAGCACGACGTCGCGCAGCCCCGAGGCTCTGCACAGCGCGAACAGCGCGTCATCCATCCGGCGTCCCTGGTCGGCGCGCAGGGTGGCGTACCAGGTCAACCCGAGGTCGTTCGCCAGGAACCCCTCGGCAATGGCCGCCACGCGCTTCGGGCTGGTAAAAAAGGTCTCATCCTGGAACCCGAGGTCGGTGATTCCCCAGCGGGAGTGCAGTTCGGTGATCTCGTCAACGACTCGCTCGGGATCGACGCCGGACCAGCCGCGATGGTACACCGCCGGGTCGGCGCAGAAGCCGCACCTGAACCGGCAGCCCTGCGAGCTCACGTAGTCGAGCTGTCGCCGTCCTTTGCGGACAAAATAGGCCTCGACGTCGATCAGGTCGTAGTCGTGTCGCGGCAGCGTGTTGAGGTCGACCGCTTTTTGCGATGGGTTTCGAGCGACCCCGTCGCCACTGGCCACGCAGCACCCGGCGACGCCGTCGAGGTCGTCATCCGTGACGAGCCGGTCGACGATGGTCTCAAGGGTCACCTCGCCCTGGCCGACCACGGCTGCTGTCACCGTCGGCTCGGCGGCACAGTCTTCGGGGAAGAGCGACGGGTGCCAGCCGCCCCACACGATCGGAAGATCGGGGTCGTGCGCACGGGCCAGCCGGGATGCGGCGAGGGCTTCGCCGATCGGTGCTCCGGTGAGCACCGTAATGCCGAGACAGAGGGCGCCTTCCAGCTCAACGAGCAGTCGGTCGGTCCCCTCCAACCGACCGTCCACCACCACCACGTCGTAGCGATCCCGGCCGAGGGCCGAGCCCACCGCCAACAGCGCCAGCGGCATCGTCCAAAAAACGGCCGGTGGGTTGTAGAGAACGACTTTGTGGCGCATACGAAGATTCTATCTCGGCCGGCGGATGAAATGCCGTCACTCGGGGGTCGGCCGCCGGTCCGGTCAGTCGTGACATACTGGGCTGCGTCGGTGAGAATCTGTCTGATCGTTCCAGGCTTTTCGGCGGATGACAGCGACTGGTGCATTCCAGCCCTGCTCGATCTCGTTCGCCGACTGAATCGGGACCTCGAGCTGTGGGTCCTCACGCTGCGCTATCCCTTCGAGGCCAGCTCGTACTCGGTGTTCGGGGTTCCGGTGCGGTCTCTCGGGGCAGCTGACGGCAAGGGCGCAACCCGCACTCTGATGTTTGGTCGAGCCGTCGCGGCGGTGCTCGGCCAGCACCGGCAACGTCCCTTCGACGTGATCCACGGCGTGTGGGCCGATGAGGCCGGTCTCCTCGCCGCCGTCTGCGGTCGGCTCCTGCGTCGACCCACGGTGGCCTCGGTGATGGGCGGCGAACTGGTGTGGTTTGCCGATGTGGGCTACGGCCTTCAGGGAAACCGAGTCGGTCGCTGGGTCGTGGGGCGAAGCCTCCGCTGGGCGACCGAGGTCACGGTCGGCTCGGCCATTCTAGGGCCCAAGGTCGCGGCCGTGTCGGGGCGGCAGCGGTTCCACCAATTGCCCTTGGGCGTCGACGTGGACCGATTCAAGATCGACGGCCCGAAGGGTTCTCTGGAAGGCAGCCCGGCGCTGTTGAACGTGGCGTCGCTGACCCCGGTGAAGGACCAGAGGACGTTGATCGAGGCCTTTGCCGGTGTCGGCCGACGGCTGCCCGATGCCCGCCTCCACATCGTCGGCGATGGGCCATTGCGCACTCAACTGGAGGTGTTTGCCGGGGAGTGTGGCGTGGCGGGAGCGGTGAACTTTCCACGGGGAAGTGCCCCACCAAGACCTCCCGCCGTTCTACCGGGCTGCTGATTTGAACGTGTTGAGCTCGCGCTTCGAAAGCCAGGGCATGGTGGCCCTCGAGTCGGCGGCCTGCGGCACCGGCACCGTGGGCACCGCGGTGGGTGTGCTTCCCGAGCTGGGCGCCGGCGCGCGCACCGTGCCCACCGGCGACTCCGAGGCGCTGGCCGCCGAGCTCTTGGCTGTGTTGGCTCACCCGTCGACACCGGTTGCGCTGGGCGGCTCGGCCCACGAAGTGGCCCACCGCAGATTCACCCTCGATCGATGTACCGGCGACTTCCTCCAGCTCTATCGGCACCTGACAGGCAGCTGACCCACCCGCACCACAACCCTTACCCCGAGACTTTAGACTTTAGACTTTTGACTTTCGACTCTAACGTTGTGCCCTTCAGAACCCGGCGGTTTCGGGTCGCTGGTATGCGACGAGTCGCTGCGCCAACCCGAGCTCCACGGGCCACCGATAAATGCGCGAGTGATACCGCCATGCCGAGAGCCAGCGCAGTCCGGTCCGAGCGAAGCCATCCGAGCGAGTCCAGTGTGGTGGTGGGGTAGTAGGCGTTGAGGACTCGTTCGAAGTCCAGGATCTGCTGCTGCAGCGATCGCTTCAGCCAGGGCATGGTGTGGGATCGGCGCTGGGCGAAGTCGATCCAGTCGGGGCTGACCCACTCATCCAGGGTCGCGGGGAAGCTGAATCCGCCCGCCCGTGCCTCCTCGAACAGAGTCCCGGCGAGGGGCACCGGGGTGTAGAGGTAGAGGATGATTTCGGTGGCCGGGTTGATGCGTTTGATCTCACGGATGAATTCCATGGTCTGGGCCGCATCGGCGGTGGGATCGGGAGGGTTACCCACCACGAAGCTGAGCTCCGGAACGATCCGGTGGTGGGCCATGAGTCGCACCAGCTCGCGGGTGAGATCGGGCGTCAGCCGCCCCCCCTTGTCCATCCGCAGCAGGGTGTCCTCGGAGCCCGACTCGGCTCCCAGAAAGACCATTTTGAGCCCTGAGTCCCGCATCAATAGCCAGGTTCTTTCCTCGAAGCCGAGCATGGTGTCCACCCGGCCCTCGCCCCACCACGACATTCCCAGATCCCCGATCCTGTCCGCAAACTCGGCCACCCGCTCCTCGTGGACGAAAAAGTTGTTGTCCACCATTTCCACGGCGTCCACCGACCAGCGGTCACGGTATTTTATGACCGCGGTTGCGACCTGTTCTGCGGGTTGGGCAAGCCACCGGCCCTCGACCATGGTGACCACCGCGCAGAAGTTGCAGCGGAAGGGGCATCCGTAGGACGAGTGATAGGCGACGGTCTTTTCGCCGAGGAAGGTGCGCCGAAGGTAGCGCTCCATGGGCAGCCGATCCAGATTCCAGGGCGGCAGCTTTCCAGGGTGGGGGATCGGCGCGGGGGGATTGAACTGTGCCGTTTTGTCGTCGGTCTGCCAGGCAAGGCCCTTGATCTCCCTCAGCTCTGGGCCGACGCCTTCCAGGTGATCGAGCAGCGAGGCGAATGTCTGCTCGCCGTGGCCGCGGATCACGAAGTCCACGAAGTCAGAGCGCAGGCAAGAGTCCCAGTGCTGCGATGGAAAGTAGCCGCCCCAAACGATGGTGAGCGCCGGGTGGCGTCTCCTGAGCTCACGGCAGAGGGGAACCGCCTCTTCGAGCTGTGGACCGGGCATCACCGTGACCCCGAGGACGGTGTTCTCGGCGAACTCTCCGATCCGGGCGTCCAACTCGGCCACGGGATCTGACTCGAGGTTGCCGTCCACTAACTGGTAGTCCCGTTTTCCCTCGAGCACCGAGCCCACCGCCAGCAGTGACATGGGCAGGATCGGCTTGCGACCGGCCGAGGAGCGCGGGTTGTAGAGGATCAGCCTCATCCGTCCTGCCCCCCGTTTCCTGGCCGTCCGGTGTCACGCTGCTTTCGGGTGAGCCTCATGCCCAGTCGGCCCCGTTTCGCGGCGAGCTGCAGCCGGCCCCTGCCGAGAATGCCGGTGCCACCCGCCGATCGGGTCCGGTGGAGGTTGACCTCGTTGACCATCCACCGGGTCACGTGCCGGTAGTACTGCGGGGAGTGGCGCCCGGTGATCCTCAGGTCGCGGTCGGTGCGTTGGGCCCATCCACGATCGGCGCGTATTTTTCCGGCCATCCGGTGGTGGTAGGTGGTGCCGCGGATGGGATAGGCCACGGTGGTGAGAAAAATGTCGGGATTCGCCAGCTTCAGGTGCTCGACTGTGGCCTGCAGGTCTGACTCATCCTCGCCCTCGTAGCCGAGCATGATAAACATGCCCACCTTGATGCCCCTGGCCTGGAGCATGGCGGTCTTGGCCTGGACATCCTCCGCGGTGGTGAGTCTCCCCATGGCGTCGAGCACTTTCTGCGATCCGCTCTCGGACCCTATCCAGAGTCGAAAACACCCCATCTCGGCGAGCGCGTCGGCGATCTGTTCGTTGATCCGATCGGCTCGGCTGATGCACTCGAAGGGTAGGTGCAGTCCCCGCCGCTGGAGCTCGTCGGCGTAGCGCAGGGTCCAGGGCCGGTGGTGGGTGAAGACGTCGTCGGCGTACCACAGGCGGTCGGGCCCAAAGCGTTCCACCAACCCAGCCACCTCGTCGGCCACGTCTTCCACGGTCCGGCGGCGGTGGGTCTGGCCGAAGACTCCATGGCTGCACCAGGCGCAGGTGAAGGGGCAGCCGCGGGCCGTGATCAGCGACGCCGACGAGTTCCCGTGGTGTTTCTTCCATGTGTCCAGGTAACGCTCGAAGTCCACGGCTTCGCGATCCGGCCAGGGGAGGGACGACAGCGGTTGGATCAACGGCCGCGCAGGCGTTCTGTGAAGCCGGCCGGCGCCGGCATCGAAGATGATCCCGTGGACCTGGTGGAGTTCATCGAGGCCCCGGCTTCGAATGTGGCGAACGAGCACCTCGAGGGTCTCCTCGCCCTCTCCGGGAACCACTACCTGGGCGCCTCGTTCGAGGTACTCGTCGGCGTTGGGACCGGCCTCGGGACCGCCCAGGACAACGGTCGCTCCCGCTTCTCGGCTCCACGCCACCATCCTCAGGATATTGGCTCGAGTGAGCAGATTGCAGGACAGCCCAACCACCCGCGGCTTGCAGGTCTCGAGGTGGTCGCGGAATGCGTCCAGCGAAGAGAAGGTCGGGTCACAGAGTTCCACCTTCAGACCACGCGATTTGAGGTAGGACGAAAGATAGAGGATGCCGAGCGGGGGGTACGGCATCATGATTTCCCGTTCGTGGGGATCGTCGGCCAGGACATAGCCGTGGGACAGCAGGAGGTCCGTCGAAAACCGGTCCGAGGCCGGCATCAGTCCCTCGGCGGCGAAGGAACCGCCGCCTCCTCGGCTGTCATCCTGGGTGGCAGCGGACCGATTCCCTCGTGGGGTCGCCTGGCCAGCCGGTCCAGTCGGATTCGTTCCACCGGCAGTCGTGCCCACCGGTAGAGCACGCCGCCTGCCTTCACGATGTGCCGGCCGCGCAGCCGCCACGGCGAACGGCCAAGTTCGAGCAGTTGCCGCGCCACCTTCCGCGCTCGAAACTCGGTGTGGAGCACCCTGTGCAGCTGGCGGTAGAAGTCGGTGGTGAAGGGACCCGCGTACATCATGGCCAGGTCGTCTGAGTCGACCCAGTGGCGCTTGTCGCCGAGCTGGTCCTCGACCCGCTCGAAAAACGGGGTGCCCGGCAAGGGATAGGACACCGCCATGCCGATGTCGTCCGGTTTGCAGTCGCGCACCATCTGGAGGGTCTTCTCCACGTCGTCCCGGGTCTCGCCGGGATAGCCGAACTGGAGAAAGAAAGCCACCCCGATCCCCGCGGATTGCAGACGGCTGGCAGCCTCGCGGATCTGCTCCACGGTGGTGCCCTTCTCCATGGCGTCGAGGATTTTCTGGGACCCCGACTCGGCTCCGATCCAGACGATCTCGCAGCCGGCCCGGCGCAGGGCGTCGACGGTCTCATCCCGCAGCAGGAGGTCGGGGCGAGAGAGACACTTGAATGGAATCCGCAGGCCAACCTCCTCGAGGAGACTGGCGAATCGAGGAAGCCAGCCCGGCTTGAGCCCCATGATGTCGTCCATGAACCAGATGTGATCGGGGCGAAATTGTTCCCTGAGCATGGCGAGCTCGGCCACCACGCTCTCCGGGTTGCGGAGGTGGTAGCGCTGTCCCCACAGCGGTTTGGCGCACCAGTTGCAGTGGTAGGGGCAACCTCGGGTGGTGACCATGTTGAGCGAAAACCGGCCGTGGCGTTCGAGCCAGATCGCCCGGTACCGATCCATGTCCACCAGATCCCATGCCGGCGTCGGCAGGACATCCAGATCCGGCTTGGCGGGTTGGCGCTCGGTCCGGTGGACGGTGCCCGGGTCGCCATCCTCACAGAAGACGATGTTCGGGATATCGTGCAGCGACCCTGGGCTGGTGCCGTCGAGGCGAGCCATGACCGCGGTGAGGGCCACCTCGCCGTCGCCGAGCAGCACGACACGGGCACCCCGTTCGAGGTAGATCTCGGGGTGGTCGGTGGCGTCGGACCCGGCCACGATCACCGTACAGTCGTGGCTGCGGGCCATATGGACCATGGTGAGCGCGGCCTCGCGCATCCGCTCGAGGCACATCTTGGTCAGGTAGTTGAAGTTGTCCTCGTAGAGCACCGCGAATCGTGGTTGGTGCCTTTGGAGTGAGGCGTCCCACTCGTGCTCCCCTTCGGCGAGCATGGAGTCGTGGAGCGCAACGTGCCAGCCGTGCTCGCGCGCCAGAGCCACGGCGTACAGGGTTCCCAACGGCGGGTAGGGCTCCATGGCGTTCCATAGCTTCGGGTCGAAGCGGAGGTGGTAGGCCTGGCCAAAGAGCACGTCAGTCATAGGCAGCCCATTATATGGAGCCGAGTTCGTGGTAACAGGCGAGGGTGTCAAGGGCGGTCTGTTCCCAGCGGAAGGCCCCTGCCCGTTCGATCCCCCGCCGTCGCAGACGCCCCCGGAGCTCGTCGTCGTCGAGGATCTTCGCCATGGCTCCGGCCAACGACCGCGGGTCGCGGGGATCAACGAGTTCCGCAGCGCCCTCCAGGTTCTCTGCCATCGAGGTGGAGTTGGAGGCGATGGTGGGTACGCCGCAGGCCATGGCCTCCAGCGGTGGAAACCCGAATCCCTCGGCCAGCGACGGATAGACGAAAAGTCGAGCGCCGCACAGCAGGGGAGCCATCAGTTCCTGTTGCACATGGCCCAGTCGGTGGACCCGTCCGGAGAGCCCCAGTTTCTGGATGCGTTCCAACAGTGGTTCGAAGCCCCAGCCGGGCTTGCCGGCGAGCACCAGGTCCTCCTCAAGGCCCCGTCCTTGCACCAATTGACTGTAGGCGTCGATCAGAGTCTCCAGGTTCTTCCGTGGTTCCAGGGTTCCCACGTAGAGCAGGTAGGGTGGATGGATTCCCAGTCGTTGGGCCGCTGTGGCTGTTTGGTCCTTGGAAACCGGTCGAAACTCCTCGTTGACTCCGAAATGGACGACCCGGATTTTTGCCTCTCTCACCTCGGGGGCGAAGCGCAGGATCGCGTCTGCCGTGGATCGCGAGGGGACCAGGATCAGGTCGGCTCTCTTCAGACTGGCAACGACGGCGGTGCGGAAGGGTCGGCTGCGACGAAGGGGAATGTGGCAATCGGGGTGGGAGAAAAAGGTCATGTCATGGACCGTGAGCAGGTGCCGCCGGCCGGCCCGCACCATGGGCATGATGAAGGACGGCGAGTGGACCACGTCCAGTCGGCCCAGCACCGAAGCCGCCGGCAGCAGGATCTGCTGGAAGATCAGCCGTGCCAGTCGCGGTCGCAGGCTCCTTGCGACGATCTCGAAGTTCTCCCCGAGCCTGCCGGAGAACAGTTCGTGGTCCTCCCGGTTGACGAACACGGTGTAACGGTTGCTCTGATCAACGGCCGCAAGGGTCAGCACCAGTCGCCTCAGGTAGGTGTCCACCCCGGTTGTGGCGGGCATCAGCGCCGTCAGATCGATCCCCACTCTGAGAGATCGTTCCGGGCGAGCAATTTGCGATCGATTCTCCAATCTTCAGCAGTATACGATGGCCCTGGTAGCATCGCTCGAAGTTCCTCTTTGGAGTCGCATGAACAGCAACCGGCCAGTTGAAACCCGCCTCATCGAAGAAGCTGTCCTCCGGGCGGTGGTCTACGGCGACATCTTCGACTCACCGCTGCGACCGGCCGAGATTCTCCGGTATCTGGAGCGGGTGCCGGCCAGCCAGATCGAGGTTGAACGGGCGATCGAAGCGCTGGATCCGCACCGACTGGTGAGGGTTGACGGTTACGTCTGCCTTGCCGGACGGGAGCCGCTGGTGGCCGTGAGGAGGGATCGGGAGGTTGCGGCGGCACGCCTGTGGCCCGGTGCACTGCGATGCGGCCGGGCCGTAGCCCGGCTCCCGTGGGTCCGGATGGTGGCGCTCACGGGCGCTCTCGCCGTGGACAATGTGGATGACGGCGCAGACGTGGACCTGCTGATCGTCGCCGAGCCTGGCCGGGTGTGGCTCTGCCGTTTCTTCATCGTTCAGCAGGTGAGGCTTTTTCGCCTGCGGGGCGTGGAAATGTGCCCCAACTGGGTGCTCTCCACGGAGCGCCTGGAGCTGGAAGCCCGGGACCTCCACAGCGCCCGCGAGTTGACCCAGATGGTCCCATTGGCCGGTTTCGAGGTCTATCAGCGAATGAGGGAGCTCAACCGCTGGGCCGACACCGTTCTGCCAAACGCCGCCGGCCCCCCCAGGGACGAACCCTGCGCCCGCACCGGGGGCTCGCTGATCTCCAGGGTGGGAGAGGCGATGCTGGGCGCCCGACTGGGCTCGCGGTTGGAATCGTGGATGGCCCGGCTCAAGATCCGCGAAATTCGAGGATTCGCCGGCCACAACCCCGAGGTTGTGCTGGATAACCACCAGTGCAAGGGGCACGTGGATGGCCACGGCCGGCGGATTGCCGAGGCGTACGCCTTGCGGCTGCGATCCCTGTCCCTGCCGGAGTCGTGGGCCGGCGACGACCCATGAGTCCCCCGTCTCCCGAGAGTCCCTTCGATTCGGTGGCCCGTGGCTACGACTGCAACTTCAGCGAGACGGAGCTTGGCCGAGAGATGCGCGCCCAGGTGTGGCGGGAGATCGAGGGGGTTTTCTCCGCCGGTGACAGAATCCTCGAGATCGGCTGCGGCACCGGCGAGGACTCGCTGTGGCTCGCCCAACGTGGGGTCAGAGTCCTGGCCACCGATGCCTCCGCAGCTATGCTCGAGGTGACCCGAGAAAAGGTTGATGGGGCTGGAGTGGGCTCCATGGTGGCGACCCGCCGGTTGGATCTGGCGGACTTGGACGAGGACGGTGGTGCCCTTGATGGGCCCTTCGACGGAGCGCTGTCGAACTTTGGTCCCCTGAACTGCATTGCCGACCGGACGCCGGTGGCGCGGGCGCTGGCCGGACTGATCCGCCCAGGGGGCACCGTGGTGACGGTTCTGATGGGGTCCTTCTGCCCCTGGGAGATTCTGTGGCACATGGCGCACGGCGAGCTGGCCACTGCCACCAGGAGGTTCCGGAAGGGGAGGCCTGCCCACCTTGGCAACGGGGTGACCATACCGGTCTGGTACCCGACACCGGCCAGGGTGCGGCGGGAGTTTGCCCACGGCTTTCGCCCATCGAGCCTGTTGGCGATCGGTTGCTTCCTGCCCCCGCCCGACCTGGCCCATCTGGCCCAGACCCGCCCGGCCATGATCCGTAGACTCGCCGGCTGGGAAGCACGCTGGCAACGGCTCTTTCCATTCACGTGGTGCGGAGACCACTTCCTCCAATCCTTTGTGCGCCAGCCAACCCTGAGGTCGGGTGCCCGGGATTTCACACCATGACGGTCGCTGGCGAGGTCCGTCGTCTGACGACAGCGCTCGATCCCACCAGCCGGAGATGGGCAGTGCTCTTCACCGGTGAGGTCCTCCGGATGGCCCTCGGTTTCTTGGCCGGCGTGTTGATCGCCCGTGCCCTGGGACCGGTTCAGTTCGGAGTCTTCGTGGTGCTCGGCGCTGCAACCGCCATTGGGAGCGTGTTGGTGGATTTCGGCCTCAGCCAAGCCGCGGTTGTTCGGGTGGCAGGGGTTTGGGTCCAGGATCAGGCCGTGGGTCACCGGCGGGGGCAGGCTTTCCTTTGGATCCGTCTCGCCACCGCCACAGCCGTCACTCTCCCGGCAGTGGTCTTCGCCGGCTGGCTGGCGAAAGCCATCGGACTGCCCGAGACGGTGGGCGGATACAGCGGTTCTTCCCTGTTGGTGCTCGCGCTGGCGGGGGTTGTGGCGTCGGCCCTCAGCGGCGCCATCAGCACCTTATTGCAGGCCACAGGACGCTTCGGGTCGATCGCTGTGCTGCTCGTCACCAACACGGGGCTCACCCTCGTCCTGGCTGCGATCCTGATCGTCGTCGGCCGGTTGGATCTCGTGACGGCACTCCTCGTGCTTGGAATCCTGCCCTCACTGATCACCTTTGTGATCGGACGAAAGCTGTTGGGCGGGCGGTGGAAGCTGGTGCCGCCAAGCCGTGAGGAACTGAAGGGCGAGGCCGACGGGTTGTTTCGAATTGGGGGCTGGCTGTGGGTGGCCGGGCTGCTGACCGCGCTGGCGGTCCGGCTGGATTTGCTGCTGGTCAACAAGATGTCCGGGCCGGAGGTGGTGGGCGCCTACGGTCTCGCCTTCAGCCTGGCGGCCAGCGTGGGTGCGGTGGGTGGGAGCCTTTACACCGTTCTTCTCCCAGCCGCCTCCGCGCTACGAGACTCCGCGGAGTACGGCGATTACCTCCGGCGTGGATTTGTTCGGAGCGCCGTTCTATCCCTGATGTTGGTGCCATTGGTGGCGCTCGCCCGCCCGGTCATCGTACTGGTCTACGGGCCCGAGTACGCCTCGGCAGCGCCGCTCTTTCAGTTCCTCATTCCCGTGGCTGCCCTCGAACTCCTGGTGATGCCTCTCATGCTGCTGGTGGTGCCCCTCGACGTGCCGCAGTGGTTGGTCGCCGCGGGTGGACTCCGGGTTGCTGTGGTGGCCGTTCTTGGATGGCTTTTGGTGCCGTCTTTGGGTCCCTCGGGCGCCATCGTGGCCCGAGCCGCGTCGGTGACGGCGGGCGCCGGGTTGGTGGCTGTGGTGCTGTGGAGAGGCCGCAGGGTCCCCTGGACCATCGACCCTTTTCAGGGTTATGCCAAGTGGGCTCCTGAATACCCTCCCACCGCACACAATGCCCTGATGGCCGAGGAGGAGGCCGCCATGGTTCGCCTGTTGCCGGACGTGGAGAATGCCGTGTGCCTGGATCTGGCCTGCGGCAGTGGACGTTACCTTCGAATCCTCGCTGAGAAAAGTGCCGCCCGGGTGGTTGGCATGGACGCTGTGCCTCAGATGTTGGCCGAGGCGAGGCGGCTGGAGCCGCCACACGAGCTCATTCGGGGTGTTTTCGACAGCCTTCCCTTTCCGGATGGGGTGTTTGATCTGGTGGTGTGCGGATTGGCGGTGGGCCACACCGTAGACCTGGGCGTCGTGGTCTCAGAGATGGCGCGGGTGCTCAGACCGGGGGGCGTCGTGCTCTATTCCGACTTTCACCCGGAGGCGGCGAGGGCAGGCGGCGAGAGGACGTTCACGGCGGATGACGGGACGAGCTATCGTCTGGAACACCACATCCACGACGTGGCGGATCATCGCCAGGCCTGCGATCGCGCCGGACTGACGATCGATGCCATGGTCGAACCCGAGCTGCCGTGGCCGGCGTCGTCGTCCGGCGAAGGCAAACCGGTGGCGCTGGTGGTGCGCGCCATCAGGGATTCGTCGTGATGGGCTCCCCGTCCTTCACACTGGAAAACGTCACCGTGGTGACGGCTGACGGAACCGAGGCGGGCACGGTGGAGATTCGCGGGAGAGTCGTCGGGCAACTGGGAGGGGGAGACGCCGGGACGGGTCAGAAAATCGATGGCGGGGGGGGCATGGTCATCCCTGGCATGATCAACGCCCACGACCACCTGGACCTCAACCACTTCAAGAGGCTCCGGTACCGAACACCCTATGGGCACGCCCTGGAGTGGATCGAGGACATCGAGGAGCGTTTCAACAGCGATCCCGATTTGGTGGAGCCGCGCCGCTTCCCCTTGGCCGACCGGCTGCTGGTGGGCGTGGTCAAAAATCTACTGAGCGGGGTCACCACCGTGCTCCACCACGATCCGCCACCGCCGCCTGTGCCCCGGGATCTGCCCTTGCGGGTGGTTCGGCGGTTCGGATTCTGCCACTCCCTGGACCGGGGTGATGCTGCGACCAGCTACCGGCGAACGAAATCCGATCGGCCGTGGATTATCCACCTCGCCGAAGGAGTGGACGAACGCGCGGCCGGGGAACTGGTGCGCCTGGAGGAAATGGGCGCCCTCGGCTCGAACACGGTTCTGGTCCACGGCGTCGGTCTCAGCTCCGCCGATCGACAGCGTCTGGTAACACGAGGCGCCGGTCTGATCTGGTGTCCTTCGTCGAATCACTTCCTGTTCGGCCGGACGGCGGAGGTTGCCGACCTCGCCAAGTCCAGGAGGCTGGCGCTGGGAACCGATTCGCGGCTCACCGGCGAGCTCGATTTGCTGGCCGAACTGCGGGTTGCCGCAGCCGCCGGCGAGCTCTCGAGAGAGGACGCTTTTCGAGCTGGTGACCACTGGCCCGGCTCGCCTGCTGAGGCTGGTAGACGGCGGCCGGGGACGGATCCGAGTCGGCTGGCCGGCCGACCTCGTGCTGTTGCCTCCAGCCGACGGGCGGGATCCCATCGCCCACCTTCTGGGGCTCACCAGGGCGGACCTTCAACTGGTGGTGATCGACGGCCGGCCGGTGGTGGCCGACCCCGGCCTGGAAGTGATTTTTCAACTCACAGGTACGCCGGCGCAGCGGATCACGGTGGACGGGGTGGGCAAGCTCATGGATGGCCGGCTGGTGGACCGGTTGCGGACGTCGAGCCTGGCCGAGCCAGGATTAACCCTATGATGGGTTGTGGGCGCGGCTCATGGCCGGTTCCAGCGGGAGGCCGGTGAGATATGTGGATTGACAGGTGGCTGATGCGGAGGACCCACCGGGTCCGGGCTCTGCCCATTGCCATTCTGATGCCCCACTCGAGCTGCGACTGCCGGTGCGTCATGTGCGATATCTGGAAGGGCGCCGGAGATGTTCGGCAGCTGAACGAGGAGGACGTCACCGGGCTGCTGAATGACCTCCGGAAACTCCAGACGCGGTGGGTGGTGCTCTCCGGCGGCGAGCCGCTGCTCAACCCGAAGCTCTTTCGCCTGTGCGACCTGTTACGCGGTGCGGGCGTCACCAGGATCACCCTGCTTTCAACCGGTCAGGAACTGGCAGCCAAGGCGTCCCGGGTGGCCGAAGCGGTGGACGAGGTGATCGTGTCCCTCGACGGCACCGAGTCCGTGCACGATGAGATTCGCCGGGTTCCCGGCGCCTACCGGAGACTCGGCGAGGGTGTGGCGGCGATCAAGGCGCGGGCTCCCGAGCTGCCGGTGACGGGTCGTTGTGTGATCCAGCGTCGCAACTTCGCCAGGTGGGCCGAAATCGTCGGCGCCGCCATGGAACTCGGACTGGATCACATCAGCTTCCTCGCTGCCGACGTCACCAGCGAGGCCTTCAATCGGTCGCGGCCCTGGGCCGAGCGCCGCCGGTCCGAGGTGGCGCCGTCGGTGGAGCAACTCCCCGAGCTCGAGGCCGCATTCGAAGCGCTGGTCGCGCAGTGTGGGGCAGAGCTCCACAGTGGCTTCATTACCGAATCACCGGAGAAGCTGCATCGGATCGTCAGCTACTACTTCGCCCACAACGGAGGGGGCGGCTTTCCCCGGGTTCGGTGCAACGCCCCCTGGGTGTCGGCGGTGGTGGAGGCCGACGGCACCGTGCGACCTTGCTTCTTCCACCGGCCCTACGGCAACCTCGAAACGACTGGGTTTGAGGACCTGATCAATAGCCCCGAGGCCGTCCGCTTCCGCCGCCAGCTGGACGTGGCCACCGATGCCATCTGTCGACGTTGCGTCTGTTCCCTCCATCTGCGACCGAGGCAGCCCGTGTGACCGGTGTCGATCTCCGATTGCAGCCGTTCGTGGCGAGAAATGCGGGTTAGGATAGGGTTCGAAGTCGGGGAGGGGTGATGGACGAGGGCACAACTGACATTCGGGATCCGGGCGCGGATTTCGACGACGGCCAGCAGGAGCGGGCTCTTTTGGACAGCCCCGGGGATCGTCGTGAGGCCATGGGCGAACTCGAGGAGCTGATCAAGGGTGGGGACGTCGCGGCCCTCGACGGGTTCGTGGCAATTCTCCACCCGGCGGACCTGGCCAGCCTGTTCGGCATGCTGGACCGCAAGCTGTGGCCACAGGTCATTGCCCGTCTCGACACGGCTCGAATCTCCGACCTGATGGAGGAACTGCCCGATCACCTGCGGGACGATCTGGCTGAGCACCTCCCCCACCAACAGCTCACTGAGGCCATCGAGGAGATGGCTTCGGACGATGCTGCGGACGTGCTCGGAGATTTGCCGGCTCCACTGGCGCGAAACCTCATCGAGTCGCTGCCCGTCGACGACCGGCGTGACGTCGAGACCCTGCTCAAGTACGCGGAGGACACGGCCGGCGGTCTCATGCAGACGGAGCTGGTGAGGGTCCCGGAGAGCGCCACTGTGGATGAGGCCGTGGGGGCCATTCGCGCCCAGGCTGAAGATGTGGGGCCGTTTCACTTCGTCTACGTGGTGGATTCCAAGTGGAAGCTTGAAGGGGTGCTGGACCTGGGGAGCCTGATCCTCGCCGCGCCCGACCTTCCGATCAGTGAACTGGTGAGCACCGACCTCCACGTGGTCACCCCTGAGGTGGACCAGGAGGAGGTGGCGCAGATGTTCAAGCGCTACGACCTGGTGGCGCTGCCGGTGGTGGACAGCCGCGGCCGGCTGCTGGGCCGCATCCTCCACGACGATGCGGTTGACGTTCTCGAGGAGGAAGCGGACCAGGACATCATGCACATGGCCGGCGCCGGAGCCGCCGAGCCGGAGCTGGTCTACACGGATCAGCTTCTCAAGATCGCCTCGGTGCGGCTGCCCTGGTTGCTGGCCACCCTGGTGGGTCTGACCGTGCCGGCTCTTCTGGTGTGGGCCTTCCAGGTCTCCTTCCCCCACATGATGGCGCTGGTGCCCTTCGTTCCCGTGATCGGTGCCATGGGTGGCAACGTTGGGGCCCAGTCCTCCACCATCGTGGTGCGCGGATTCGCCACCGGCAGGGTGGACTTTCACAACCTGGGCAACTTCCTGGGCAAGGAACTCGTGATCAGCACCCTGATGGGTCTCGCCTGCGGCGCGCTTTCGGGACTGGTGGCCATCATCTGGCACGGCGACATCATGCTGTCGGTGACGGTCACGGTGTCCATGGTGCTCGCCATCATCGCTTCGGCCCTGCTGGGAGTCCTGGTGCCCTACTTCTTCCGGCTGATCAAGGTCGATCCCGCCATCGCCGCCGGCCCCGCGGTCACCACCATCGACGACATCATCGCCATCGGTATCTACTACATCGCGGCTTTGCTCTTCATCACCGGCTGACCCACATCGGTAGCTTCTGATCGACAGAAATTGCGGATTTTCAACAGATCTTCGCTATCTTACGTAGGACATGTTGGGAGTTCCAATGCGATCATCTCTGCCCGTCCTGTGCCTACAGGTCCTGATGTGCGTGGTGGCTCCGACTGAGGCTCAGGAGCCGTGCGACCAGTGGCAGCTCGTCAATCCGCTGCCCGCTGACCGTGATCTGCTGGGAGCGGTCCACGGTCACGGTCTCTTCGTTCTTGTGGGCCGCAGCGGGACCATCTTGGTCAGCCCGGACGAGATGAGCTGGCGTCAGGTGGAGACACCTACCGAGGCGGATCTCCACGCGGTGGCCTGGACCGGCGATGCCTTCATCGCGGTGGGCGACGGCGGCTTGATCCTCACCAGCCCGGACGGTGAGGTCTGGACGTTTCGGCCCACGGGCACCTCCGAAACCCTGGTGGACGTGGCCTCCGGGGGCCAGGTTCTGGTGGCCGTCGGTACCTCTGGGGCGGTGGTTACAAGTCCAGACGGGATCGACTGGACGGTGCAGCCGCCACCCGGATTCGAAGATCTCCGAGGCGTGGCCTGGACCGGGTCGGAGTACCTGGCGGTGGGTGGGGGGACCCATGTGTTGACCAGCCCGGACGGCGCCGTCTGGACGGGCCGTGACATCGGCCACGTAGGCCCGTTCAACGCGGTTGCCACCAACGGTTCGACGATCCTGGTTGCGGCCGAGGACAACTACACCCTGGTGACCACCGACTTGGTCCACTGGGCTCGGGGAACCGCCGGGCGCGAGTTGACAGAAGTGATCTGGGCCGGTGATCGCTTCATAGGTGCCGGGGGTTACAGAAGATCGGCGCCAACCCACAGTTTCGACGGGCTCCATTGGCGGTATGGCCGGTACGCGGCCCCCGGGCTCGAGCTCGATGCACTGGCCTGGAACGGGTCGGCGACTGTCGCTGCAGGATTGGGTGGGGCCATCGCAGTCAGTCGGGACGGCGGAGAGCACTTCAAACCGGTCAACACCTTCACGGGACTGGACCTCTACGGGATGGCCAACAACGAATCGGGGGCGGTGCTGGCGGCCGGCACCGACACCGCCCAGGAGGGCGCGATCCTGGCCAGCGACGACATGCTCAACTGGGAGGTGGTCTACCGGATGGGACT
The DNA here is from genome assembly GCA_963801995.1 of uncultured Holophagae bacterium. Taxonomy (GTDB): domain Bacteria; phylum Acidobacteriota; class Thermoanaerobaculia; order Thermoanaerobaculales; family Sulfomarinibacteraceae; genus FEB-10. Next base: position 598,976 of record CAWDGW010000005.1, read on the forward strand.
GGAGGCCCTCTACGACGTAGCCGCCAGCGATCAGCTCTTCGTGGCGGTGGGAGTGATCAACGAATTCTGGTCCGGTGGCGCCATGATCCTGAGGAGCCTCGATGGCCGCAATTGGGGCGGCGCGGTGGGCCCGGTCAGTGGGCCCGGACACTGGCCCTGGGAGTGGTACTCGGCGACCTGGGATGGGTCCCGATTCGTGGTGGTGGGAGACCAGGGAGCCATGGCGATCAGTTCCGACGCCTCCAGTTGGTATGTCGTGGGTGGAGACCTTGACCATGCTCTCACGGGCGTGGCGTCCAACGGCATCACGATCGTCGCGGTGGGTGGGTCGGGTCTGGTCGTGACCTCGGACGGCCACAGTCTGTCGGTGGTGGATTCCGGTCACACCGAGAATCTGCACGACGTCGCCCTGGGTTCGTCCTCCTTTGTGGCCGTCGGCGCAGGGGGCCTCGTCCTCACCAGCCCGGACGGTGAGAGCTGGGTGGAGCGAGCGTCCGGCACTGATGCCGATCTCCACGGCATTCGATTCACCGGGGACCAGTTCGTCGCAGTGGGTTCGGGCGGTGTTGTGCTTCGGAGCGCGGACGGTGTGGTCTGGCAACCGGCCGGGACTGCAGGATCGGGTGCCCTTTTGGATGTTGCTCAGGTGGAAGCGGGCCATGTGGCGGTGGGTCGCAAGGGACTGGTGGTCCGGAGCGCTTGCACCGATTCGGGGCAGCCGCCGGAACCTCATTTCGTCTGGCGACCGACCCTCCCCGAGGAGGGGGCACCCGTTCGATTCATCGACCTTTCAGTGGGAGATCCCAGTCGGTGGAGCTGGGATTTCGGCGATGGGGGCACAGCCGAAGGTCGGGCCGTGACCCACGCCTTCCCCCTTTCGGGAGACTGGCCGGTGACCCTCACCGTGGGCAACGACCACGGTGACGCCGAAGCGGTCGCCCAGGTCACGGTCCGGCCCTTCTGCGGGGCGCCGCCCCCGGCCGAGGTGACGGCTCCTGCCTCGGTGGCCAGCGGGGAGGCCTACGAGATCAGCTGGTCGCCCACCCTTCAGGCGCACGAACACGGCGAGTACTCGTTCCTGGAGTCGGTGGAGCCGAGCTTCGCCGATCCCGACGGCTGGGGAACCTGGATCAACACCTCAGTGACGCTCTCCCATCCCTGGGTCGATGGCGCCAGCTTCTACTACCGGGTGATCGCCATCAATTACTGCCCGGACGCCAGCTACCGGTCCCCCCCTTCGGCCACCGTCCGGGTGGACATCGAACCGGAGGTGCAACAGCTGGGAAACCACGTCAACATCATCCCGGCCGCCGCCCACGGTCCCGGTCTCGAGAGCACCACGTGGGAGACGGACGTGGTGGTCCACAACCCGGGCCCCCATGTAGCGCCCGCGTACCTCTTCCTGCTGGAACGCAATGCCGCGGGCCAGCCCGTGGACAGTGACAGGTATTGGATCGAGCCGGGCCAGTCCCTGTGCCTGAATGATGCCGTTGGTGAGCTCCAGAATCCCGGGTACGGTGCTCTTTTGGTGGCCTCGGACCGCCCGTTGATGGTCGGATCGAGGACATTCACCTCGAGTGCGGAAGGCACCTTTGGCCAGTTCCTCGACGGAGTACCGGTGGTTGGTGGGACCGCCGGGAGAGATGATGAGCTGCGCCTCATCCAGCTCACCCACAACCACGACTACCGGACCAACCTCGGCCTGGCCAATCCACTGCCTCAGGGGGTGGAGGTGGAGGTTCGTCTCCACCGGGACGACGGTGAGCTGATCGAGACCCGTCCGTACACCGCTGCACGGGCTTTCGTCGATGATGGACGTCGAGGTCTTCGCCGAGGTCGGCAGCGGGGAGGTAGCCGACGGTTATGCGGTGGTGTCATCGTCGACCCCGGGGCCTCCTATGTGGCCTTCGCCTCGGTGGTGGACAACACCAGCGGTGATCCGGTGGCCCTCACCGCCCTCCAGGACCGGTGGCGACACCGGGTTGTGACCCGTTCCGACCTGCCCGTGATCAGCACATCAGGATTGGCTCGATCTCGTGGATGCGGACGGGATCTACGTGGCCCTCGGAGACGATTCGCTGGCATTCAGTCACGATGGCGTCAACTGGCAGCACGGCTACCGGTTCGACGGCTGGTGGGACGCCGCCAATCGGCTGGCGTGGAACGGGAATCAGGTGCTGGCAGTGGGCCAGGATTGGGCCTATACCAGCCCGGACGGGATGACCTGGCAGCGGTCACAGCTGCCCGGAGACGGATTCTGGAGCGTGACCTGGGACGGCTCGCAATGGGTTGCGTTGGGCAGAGCCCTCGACAACCAGACCGCCGTGGGATTCAGCCCCGACGGAGAGCTCTGGGAACGGCAGGTTGTGGAGAACATTCGGTTGTACACCATCATCTGGGCGGGCGATCGATACGTGGCGATCGGTGCCTCCGGCCTTGCCACCAGCTTTGACGGTCTCCAGTGGGAGGTTGTGGAAGGGGTTGATGGTCCTCTCCATGACGTGGCGTGGAACGGCGAACAGCTGCTGGTGGTGGGGTATCAGCTGATCTTCTCCAGTGACGATTTCACGAACTTCACCAGCCAGACCCTTGACTGGGAGATGGATAGGGTGGTGTGGGCGGGAGATCGGTGGGTGGTCTCTGCGAGCTCGCTGGCGTGGAGTGCGGGAGGGTATTTTCTGGTCAGCCTCGACGGCCAATTGTGGGATGTCGTATCGAGGCCGGGTTCGCGCTACCCCGCCCGACCCGTGGCCTGGGACGGCTCCACGGTGCTGGCCATCGACTACGGCCGGTCCCTGAGCTGGTTGCTGAGCGACGACGGGACGGTGGTCGTTCCCGCCGCGGCTCACCTGTCGGGCTTGCCGGCTCACGGTGGCGCACCGATCTGCAACTCCACAATCCTCGCGAGGAGCCGGTCACCTGCACCGTCGAGCTCCTGGAACGAGGCGTCGCCAACGATCATCCCCGATCTGCGGCTCTCGAGATCGGCGCCGAGATCTCGGTGCGGATGCCGGATGTTCTCGCCACCGAATTCGGATTTGATGGCGCGGCGGCGCTCAGGATTCGACCGAGCGACGGCCACGTGATGGTCTCGAGTCGCACCTACGACGACTCGCCGGCGGGCACCTACGGTCAACTGGTTCCAGGAATGCACCGATCCGAGGCCATTTGGCCCTCCGAGACCGGTCGATTGATCCAGCTCCGCCACTCGCCCGATCTCGACACAGGCTTTCGAACCAACATCGGCCTGGTGAGCCTGTGTGCCGATTCCATGGACATCGCCATGCACCTCTTCCTCGGCTCGGGCGAGTCTCTCGGAAACCGCACCGTCTCGCTCCCGCCATGGGGGGTCACCCAGCTCAACAACGTCTTCGAACCGTTCACCGACCAGGATGTGACGGACGGCTTCGCCATCCTCTCCTCAGCCACACCAAGGTGCGCCTTCCACGCCTATGCGTCGGTGGTGGACAACCGCACCAACGATCCCATCCTGGTGCCGATCAAGCCGTGGACTCCAACGCTGTTCGGTGGAGAGATCGCTCAGTAGCCGCCGGCGAACTGGAGTTCGGAGCTGGCCACCGAATCAGCCTCGTATTCCGGGCACTCCATGGAGTCGCGGAAGGCGCGGGAGCGACCGCCCTTGAGCTGGGTGACGGAGATGGTGTCAACACAGATCAGATCGCCGGTCTCGTCGAAGAAGGCGAGATCGAAGGTGGCGAGCCGGTAGTCCGATCCGGTGTTGTTGGTCACAACACCCATCACGTCGATCCAACCGTCCACCGCGACGTGGTGCTCCAGGTTGCCGCGGAGCTGAAAACCCTCGGTCAGTGCGACGTCGGTTCGGGCCGGGAGCGGGTCCTCCTGCGGGAGGGCCGAGGCTGCGGCGATGGCCGCAGTGCTGGCGGCCAATCCCCCGTCATGGGTTGCTCTGGTGGGCGTGGCAGGAACCTCAGAAGATCGGATGGCTGCGCCGTCTGCCAGTGGGGCGGGGGTTGCTGCAGCCGAAATCGACTGGGGTTCCTGGATCCCGGCATCTGCACGCGTGCAGTCGTCGGTTGAGCTGACCACCAGCGCCACCTGCCCATTCTTGAGCAGTTGGGCGACCCCGGTGAGCCCGTTGCCGGACCACTGGAGCTGTTTCGAGTCGCCTGAGCCCCGGCTGCCGGTGTACCCGGTCATGAGATCGTCCACCCGGTCCAGGGTGCCGCCTCCCCTGCCCTCGAGGAGCATGACCAGAGCGCCGTGCTTGCCGATTTCGACGCTCTGAATTTTCAGCGGAGAATCAGTCGGCAGGCTGACCGACGTGCTCACCGAATCACGACACAGCTCCACGCCGAGGAAATCCACTGCCCCGGCAGGGACCGAGATTCCCCAAATGACCACTCCGATGATGATCTTCCACATGTTCAACCTCCCGCCAACCTCGCTGCGTAGGTGCCAGCTCGCCCCAACTATATCGAGAGCACCAACCCAGTCTGTTCGTGAATCCATGGGCCCGCACCGCGCCTGTCCCGAAATCATACGTGGGATAACCGCCCATTCAACTTTGAACGTGAGCGGCAGTAGGCTGCAGCGCTTCCGAAAGCTCGGTGCTGCTGATTCGAACAACGGCCGCGCACCGATTGGCGGTGCGCGGCCGTTTGAGTCAACAGATGTGGTGGACTACCGGTAGGCATCCGCCTTTGCAGCGTAGGGTTCAAGGACGACGTCCGCCTGGGCGGTCTCGCCATCCACGACGTCCACGTCCGTTGCGCCGGTTCGGTAGCCCCAGGCGAAGGCTCGAACCGTCCAGGCGCCGGCCGGGACGTCCTCGAGGCGATAGAAGCCGTTCTCGTCGGTGACCGCCATATTCCACCGCCCCTTCTCGGACTCCTCGCCGTCCCGCCCTGCTTCGGCGGTCACCCACTGTGGTGAAGCGAAGACGAGGGCATTTGCGATGGGTAGGCCGGTGGTCCCGTCGGTCACCGTCCCCTCGATGTTGCCGAAGACCAGGGGATCGAGAATGAAGTTCACCTCTGTGGTCTCACCCTCGAGCACTGTGAGCTGAACTGGCTCGGGCGGGAAGTAGCCAAAGGCCCACACTCGCCCTTCGTAGTCATCGGCTGGGACATTTTCGATGGCGTATCGGCCGTCGTCGCCGGTGACGGCGTGGAGCCACAGCCCGCCGCCTCCCGGTGAACTCCCGGCTCCATCCCCGGCATCCATCACGGACCGCCACAGGGCCACGTGGGTGCCCGCAAGAGGCTCTCCAGTGACGGCGTCGGCAACCATCCCCTCGACCCGACCGAAGGCCAGCGGCTCGAGAGCGAAATCAATTTCCGCAGGCTCGCCGTCCACCACGGTGACTGTTGTGGGTTCGGAAGGATAGTAGCCATGGCTGGTTGCACCGGCCTGGTACTCGCCCGCCGGGATGCGCTCGATCAGGTAGGAACCGTCGCTGCCGGTCATGGCGTGGAGCCAGAAGCCTCCGCCGCCCCCGGGACCGCCCGGGCCTCGTTCGGCGGCCCCACCCACAGGTCTCAGTCCAACCCTCGCGCCGGCAATGGGCTCACCGGTGATGGCATCGGTGACGAAACCGCTCACCGAACCGAAGACTTTCGAATTCAGCGCGAAGTCCAGGACCGTGACCCCGTCCTCCACGACCGTCGCCTCCGCGTCCTGCATGAAGTACCCGGGCTTGCCACAGCAGACAAAGTAGTCGCCCACCGGCATCTCTTCAAAGACGTAGCCGCCGGAACCGTCGGTGAAGGCGTACCGAGCACCTCCGCCCCCGCCCTGCCCCGGCATGCCATCACCGCCTTCTGAACCCCAGGCGACCAGCATGGCGCCCGCGATCGGATCACCGGAATCGGCGTCCGTAACGATGCCCTCGAGGGTGCCGGTCTGAGCTAGAGCGCTGCCGGTCACCAGTGAGAGGGCAAAGATAACCGCCATCGTGGCGGTCAGCCGCGTTCGTACAACATGAGTTGCGCTGGGTTTGAACATCTGGGAGACCTCCTTGTGGGTCGGGCTCAAAGAGCCGTCTCACCTTTATATAGCGCTTTGAGTCGAGCTTTGGGAGCTGATACACGTCTCCCAGTGATGCGGGGCACAGTGCAGCCCGAATACTCGTTGTTCGATACGAAAAGACCGCGGCGTCTCCGCCGCGGTTTCGGGTCGTTCGCTGTCAACGATCGTACTTAGTCGACGCTGATGCTCTGCAGTTCCACCGGGATCTGGTTGGCCACCGCGCCTTCGAACTCGCCGGTTGGGCTGTCCTGAGCGAGCGGGGTCACTGCACCGGTGCCCAGGTCGACGGTGCCGTAGATGTTGGCACCACCACCCTGGTACAGGAAGATGTACAGGGTGCCGTCCTCGTTGTCGAAGTCCATTCCCTGGGCGAAATTGGCGTCGTAGCCGGTGATGCCGACGACCGTCGCGGCCCCTGTCGCTTTGTCGATCGTATAGATGCTGTCGGTGCCGATATCGTGCCCGTACATCTCACCCGTGCCGTTGACAGCGATGGCGATCATCAGGGCTGTCCCCATGGAACCCACCTGGGTCAAAGCGCCGGTAGCAGGGTCTGCGGTGTAGAGAAGTGAATCGACACCATCGGTGGTGCAGACGTACAGGGTGTCATCGGTTGGATCCACCGCCAGGCCGGAGAGGGTGTGGTCGGTTGCCGGGACACTGGACCCGATGGTGGTCCAGGCGCCGGTCGCGGTGTCGAGAGTCCCGAGCGACTGGAGATCATCGTCGAGGCCGTACAAGGTCGTGGCAGTGCTGTCGAAATCGATGCCGAAGATCGTCTGGGCATTGGGGCCGACCACGATCTGTCCCGGGAAGTCGTTCAGAGTGAAGGTCACGAAGTTGTCCGAGACGAAACCGATATCAAGGGCGTAACCGGTGTCGGTGGGCGCGAAACCACTCTGCTGTGCGCCGCCGGTAGCTGCGATTCCGCCAAGGCACTGCTCGGCGTAGCCGGCGGGTTCTTTCCCGGGGTAGTTCTGGTAGGCGGCGCAGTCGAGCTGCGCCTGTGCTGCGCCTGCAAAACCCAGGGCGAGAGTGAGCACGGACAGGCAGGTCATGATCTGGTGACGGGACATTTCATCTCCTCCGTCGGATTGGATTCCGTAGATGAAACTGCAGGTCGGGAAAATATTAACACGAGCACAGTGATCGCTCCGACCGAAGAGATCAGCACTGAGCGCGGATTCTGGGCAGGATGGGTCGGGCGTCCTGATGGCCTGGACCGACGGCGAGGACCTGTTCGAGCTGGAAACGCGTGGCGACGAAAGTGCCCCTAGCCGGGGTTTTCAAAGAGCCGCTGCAGCCCTCTTCCCGGCGGCAGGAGGCCGCAGTCCATGAATCCCACCTTGTGAGCCAGCTGCACGGTCCTCTCGAAATCCTCGGCGGAAACATGGCCCTTTGGTTCGATCACGAGCAGGCGGCCGAAGGGACGGAGCACTGCGCGGCACGCAGCGAGGAAGCGCTCGGGGTCAGGGACCTCGTGCACGACGTGGACGGCCAGCACCAGGTCAGCCCGGCCGAGGAGATCGTCCAGGCCGAGATCGTCCTCGGCACATTCCCGGGTCTCGATGATGTGGTCGAGGCCCCTCCGCCGTGCGCGCCGCTCCAGGGTTGACAGCATTCGACGCTGCAGATCGACACACACCACCCGTCCATCGTCACCCACCATCCGTGCCAACGGCAGGCTGAAAAAGCCCATGGCACAGCCGAGGTCGACCGCCGTCATTCCCGGTTCGACCAGGGGCGCGAGGATTTTCTTCGGGTTTTCGCCGATTTTTCGCAGCGGATTGGCGATCACGTAGCCCATCCACCACGGGCAGACATGGCGGGTCCTCGGTCGACTGGTCCACAGTTCGTGTTTCGGTGCCGGTGGTGGTCAATGTCATCGTGTCGCTCCGCTTGCTTGACAATCTGAAAGACCGCTCATAATAGTCCGATTATCTCACCGGCTGTGGACGACAGGCCGAAACAAAAACAACTGCAACCCTCTCGCGGCCCTCGCTACGAAACCTGGTGAGAAGTGACGGGCTAGTTGAACGTGGAGCGAAGGCGGCGGGTTTCGGCGAGCAGCTCCCGGGCGGCGGCTTGCAGTTCCCGGTTCTCGTACAACGGGCCGTGGATCCGACCCGATGGCGTCAAGGTGGCCGACAACAAGGCCGATCTCACGGACGGGGCCCTGTGGACCTCGATCAGCGTCGCCGAAGACGGAGCCTACTGGCACAACCACCGGGGATGGACGGGAACATCCAGTGCGGGATCGAATACCGGGAACAACTGCCTCGACTGGACGAGCGCGAGCGATATCAACCTTGGAACCGAGTCCTACATCAATGCTGCCGACGAGCGCTGGACGGACAGTTTCCAGGTGGGGTGCGACCGAAACTACTATCACCTGTACTGCCTCTCCGAGGTGCCGACGGTTGTGTTCGTTGACGGATTCGATTCCGGCGGCACCACGGCGTGGTCGAGCGTCGTTCAGGGACCCTGAAAAAACGACCGCGCGCGGTAGTTGAAGGAAGATCGGAGACGACGGGCCTCCGCGAGCAGCTCCCTTGCGGCGGCCTGCAACTCCACGCTCTCGGTGGAGATCGTGAAGCCCGGCGGGCGCTGCCTCGCCCCCTCGTCGGGATCGCCGAGCCCGGAGTCTCGCAGGCCCCGCATCCGGTCCATGATGAGGTCTCGTATCTCGGTGGCGTTGTCCACACCCCGGAAGTAGCCGAGGTGCATGTTGGCGGTCTCGGGACCCTCGTGACGCGATCCGCCCTCCTGCTGGCCGCCGCCGGCGGTGCGGACCCGCAGGTCGGAGATCCCGAAGAGACGTTGAACCGGCCCCTGCTGTATGGACAGGTTTTGAATGTTGGCGTAGGTCATGGTTTGTTCGCGAATCCTCAACAGTCCCTCTCGGATCCGCAGGCTGGTGTCGGAGACCATGTACCACCGGTAGCGATAGTCGAGACCGATCATTGCGTAGGTGATCGGCAGCTGGGCCAGGAACGAAATAATGCCGATGACCTCGATGACGTCGATGAGGCCGAAGCTGACCAATGGTATGTCGAGGTCGACGGTTCGCAGGGCGACCAGACCTATGACCAGACCAATCGCCGTGCCAACCTGCCTGACGACCCAGCTCGCGAGGCGGTACCGATAAAAACCTCGTGCCGCATTGAACACCCGGATCGATCCGGGGCTGCCCGACGGCGGTTCCGGGCGGGGCGGCACCCGGAGGACTCGGATCAACAGACGTTCCAGGGCGCCGTCAGCCATCGACCGGTCCACCGTCGCGGCGACCGGTCTGGTCGCTTCGCGCTTCGATGGCCTCCCGGAGGGCGCGTAGCTCCCCGGCGGCTTCGCGAATGGCTGCCACCACATCCGTGACCGAACCGCCTATCCCGAGGCCCGGATCGACCGTCCCCGGTCCGGCGGCCGGGGGTACATCTCCCGCCTCCAGTCCACCCTTCGCTCCCCGCATCCGCGAGTAGAGAAAATCGCGGAGCGCCTGGAACTGCTGCACACCCTCGATGGTCATCTCGGCCTTGGCGCTGCCGCTGGCGGTCTGGATCTGGATCCGCGCCAACCCCAGCCACCGTTCCACGAAGTTGCTGGTCAAGTGGATGTCCTGAATGCGGGCGAAGGTGAGGTTGATCTCCTTGCGGAAGAGAACACCCCACCGCATGGACACGCCCTCCTCGGTGAATCGGTACCGCATGGTGTGGTAGCGGAAGTACAACGGGAGGATCACGAATGGGAAGGCCGGCCCGGTGATGATCGCGGCCAGGGCGTAGTAGGTCATGAGGTTCTGGTGGGGGCGTTCGATCGAGAAGATTTCCTCTGTCGAAATCGAGGGTGGCGGATTGTCGAGAGTCGTCATTGCGGCACCTCGCAGCCGGCATTCGAGATTTGGAGTTCGGTCACAGCATACAGAAGATCCCGGAAACGTTGTCGGGTATCATGTGCCATTGTCAGCGGCTGATCTGGCCGTCACAGGCACTGGGTTTCGGAGCGAGGACCGGAAACGAGGTCATCTAGCGGGCCCGATCGTGCCGCTAGAAGCTGCCCAGGGGGGGAGCTGTGTTCGTGCGAAGATCAAGGTCTCGGGGATCGGGGAAAACGCGCACCGGCGCCATCGTGGTGCTGGTCGCAGCAGGAATTTTCGGACTCTGGTACGCCCTACGGGTGGGCCCCGCGCCGGACGTTGCCGTCCAGACGGAGAGGCCTGCAGTGGGCCGTGAGAACGCGGTCACAGCCCTGTTCAGCGAGCCGCAGAGCGGCCTGGGAACGGTCCGCCTCGAATTGATCCAGGGTGATCGCACCGAGCTCCTCGACCAGCGCCGCTTCGTCCGCGGCTCCGGGATCCCATTGGTGGGAGGTGCCGGAACCGGCCAGGCGCTGATCGAAGTGGCCATTGGTACCGAAACCCATCCGTGGCTCGTAGAGGGCGAGGTGGTGCTGCGGGCCACTGCGGATCGGGCCGCCGGTGTTCTGAGACGGGTGGACCCGATCTCGGTGGAGCTGGTTCTGCCCGTCCGATTGCGTCCCCCACAGTTGCAGGTCTCCTCCAGCCAACACTACGTTCGCCAGGGCGGCAGCGGGGCGGTGGTCTATCGCGTGGGCGAAAACGTGGTGCTCTCGGGAGTCCGCGCCGGAGATGTGGAGTCGCCGGGATCTTCACTGGAGGGCGGTGCCTCCGGGGACCGGTTCGTGATCTACGCCGTGCCCTGGAACGTGGGTGACGTCACCCAGGTCCGTCTCTTCGCCGAGGACGACGCCGGCAACAGGGTGGAACAGCCGTTCTTGGATCTGTTCAAGGAAATGCCGCCCAGGACGGCCACGATTCGGGTGAGCGAGGCCTTTCTGGAACGGGTTGTTCCGGCCATTGCCAGCCAGACCCAGGGTTTTGAGGCCAGCGGATCTCTGCTCGATCAATACCTGCGGATCAACAGTGACCTGCGCCGAGCTGAGCTCGACCGGGTCCGGGGGCTGGCTGCACAGAGCGAGGCTTCCTTTCTCTGGACAGGAGCCTTCCTGCAGATGCCGAACACGGCCCGCGAAGCCGACTTTGCCGAAACCCGAACCTATCTCTACGACGGCCGGGAGGTGGACCGGCAGACCCACCTCGGCCTCGACCTGGCGTCCACATCGCGCGCCCCGGTGCCCGCACCGAACTCGGGGGTGGTGGTCTTCGCCGGGTGGATGAGCCTTTACGGCAACACGGTGATCATCGACCACGGTTACGGGCTGCTGTCGCTCTGCGGCCACCTCTCCACGGTGGACGTGGCGACGGGCGATCGGGTCGCCCGCGGGAAGATCATTGGAGCGAGCGGCGCCACCGGGCTGGCCGGGGGCGACCACCTCCACCTCGAGATCTTCGTTCATGGTCAGTCGGTGGACCCGCTGGAGTGGCTCGACGCCAAGTGGATTCGGGACAACATCGGCACCAAGGTCGACGTGCCGGTGGGCTGAGTTCGTAACCGGGAAGGGGTGAGTGGCCATGGCCGAGGGATTCAAACGATTTTCAGGTACCGAGAGCTACATCACGTCGCCCGAGCTCCGTCACGCGGTCAACGTGGCGGTGGCCATCGAACGTCCGTTGTTGGTGCGGGGCGAGCCGGGAACGGGAAAGACCCTGCTCGCCGGGGCGATCGCGGAGGATTTCGGCGTCGAGCTGATCACCTGGAACGTCAAGTCCACCTCCAAGGCCATCGAGGGCCTCTATCACTACGACACGGTCCAGCGACTCCAGGACAGCCGCTTCGGAGACCGCGACATCTCGGACATCCGCCAGTACATCCATCTCGGGCCGCTGGGCAGGGCGCTCACCGGTGATCGACAGGTGGTTCTGCTGATCGACGAGATTGACAAGGCCGATCTCGAGTTCCCCAACGACCTGCTGCACGAGCTCGACCTCATGGAGTTCACGGTGATCGAGACCGGTGACCACCACCGGGCGGCCCAGAGACCGATCGTCGTCATCACCTCCAATGCGGAGAAGGAGTTGCCGGATCCGTTCCTGCGGCGCTGCATCTTTCACTTCATCGAGTTTCCGGATCTGGAGCTGATGGAGCGGATCGTCCACGTCCACCACCCGACGATCAGTGACCAGCTGCTCGAGCAGTGCGTGGCCAAGTTCTACTGGTTGCGCGACGTCAACGGCCTGCGAAAGCGGCCCTCCACCTCGGAACTCGTTGACTGGATCGGCGCCCTCATGGCGTCGGGGATTCCAGTGGGCCACCTCGCCCAGGAGCTCCCCTTCCTCGGCGCTCTGATCAAGCGGGAGGAGGATATGGAGGCGGTTTCCCGAGCGGCTTCGTGGAAGGGCCCGCAATAGAGTGCTCTCCTTCTTCTACCGGCTGCGCGGCCACGGGCTCAAGGTCACCCCGCAGCAGTGGCTGACCGTGCTTGAGGGTCTGGCGCGGGGCCTGCACGGATCGTCATTGATGGGTTTCTACTCCCTGTCCCGCGCCATTCTGGTTCGGGACGAGGGCGAGCTCGACGATTTCGACCTCTGCTTCGCCGCCCACTTCGAGGGACTGGAAGGGGCGGTGGCAGCCATCGAGGACGACGTCTGGCGCTGGCTCGAGAATCCGGTGGCGCCCCACGCCTTGGATCCCCAATGGCGCGAACTGATGGACGCGGTGGACGTGGATTCGCTCCGCGAGGAGTTCGAGCGAAGGCTCAAGGAGCAGACCGAACGACACGACGGGGGGAGCCATTGGATCGGGACCGGGGGAACCTCGGCGTTCGGCCACGGTGGGTCACACCCGGGCGGTCTCCGTGTCGGCGGAGAGGGCGGCGGGGGATCGGCGGTCCAGGTCGCGGCCGAGCGTCGGTATCAGGAGCACCGGCGGGACCTTGTCATCGACACCCGCCAGTTAAGCCTGGCCCTCAAAAAGCTGAGGGCGTTGGAGCGGATCGGGCCGGCCAACGAGTTGGATCTCGAGGCCACCATCGACCGTACGGCACGGGAGGGCGGGGAGCTCGAGCTGGTTTTTGCACCGCCTCGCGAGAACCGGCTCGGCCTGCTGTTGGCCATGGATGTGGGCGGTTCCATGTGGCCCTTTCGGGACCTCGTGGACACCCTGTTCTCCGCCGCCCACCGGGTGAAGCACTTCAAACGGTTCGACCACGTGTACTTTCACAACTGCGTCTACCAGTCGGTGTACAGCGATGCGTCCTTCGCCGGCCCGATCCCGCTGAGCGAGCTATTCCGTCTCTATGATCGGGAGACGAGGCTGGTGCTGGTGGGGGATGCTCACATGTATCCGGGGGAACTCACCGACCGGTACGGCGCCATCAACTGGACCGAGCGCAACGAGCTGCCTGGCGCCGCCTACCTCGAGCGGCTGCGCGATCACTTCAAACACTGTGCGTGGTTGAATCCGATGCCGGAGCGCATGTGGTCGGCCCCTTCCGTGCGGCTGATCCGCAGGGTCTTTCCCATGTACCCGCTCACCGTGCACGGCGTCGAGGAGCTCGCTCGAGCCTTGTCGTAGTACAGGGGTTTCCGCTGCAGTGTGGGAGCCAGAACGCTCCCCAGCGTTTTGAACCGCCAGCGAAACTCGGGACCGTGGGGAGCGTCGGTCAAGCATGGGTATGATGACAGAGCGGCAGACCGTTGGAGAAGCCATCGGATACCGACACACTGAGGACGGTTTCGAATGACGATTCGAATCAGGGTCAACGAAAAGGAGGTCGACTTCACCGGCGGCGGATGCCTGGACGATGTCCGAGTGGCGTTCAAGGCCGACGCCGACGTGGTGATATGCAATGGCTTCCCGGCGAAGGGTGACGACCTCATCGTCGGCGGCGATGAGATCGTGCTGATCCGGCGGGGCGAGGTTCCCGAACCCGAAGAAATCGAGGCCCTGCTGGTGGCCCGTCACACACCTGGGGTTCATCGCGCGATCAAGGGATCGCGGATCGGGGTGGCGGGTCTGGGCGGTCTTGGCAGCCAGGTCGCCATCGCCCTGGCCCGGACGGGCGTCGGCTGCCTCGTGCTGGCCGACTTCGACGTGGTCGAACCCAGTAATCTGAACCGCCAGCAGTACTTCCTGGATCAGATCGGGATGCCCAAGGTGGCGGCTCTGTCGGAGACCCTTCGTCGGATCAATCCTGGTGTGAACATCCATGTCCACGAATGCGTCCTTGGGACGGAAAACACTCCCAGAATCTTTGCCGGGTGCGACATTCTCGTGGAGGCGTTCGACCGTGCCGATCAGAAGGAGATGCTCATCAGCACGGCGCTTGATTGTCTGCCGGACACGATCGTCATCGCAGCCTCGGGCCTGGCCGGCTCCGGGCCTTCCGAGTCGATCAGGGTTCATCGAATGGGCTCCAGGCTGTTCGTGGTCGGCGACCTGGAGACGGCGGCTGGGCCCGGGGTCGGTCTGATGGCTCCGAGAGTGGGCGTTGCCGCACACGTCCAGGCCAATCTCGCGCTCCGGCTGCTCCTCGGAGAGGAATCATGAAAATTTCGGACGACATGAACTCAACAGTTACGAAACGGACCGAGATCAACCACGGGTTGTTGGTTCTACAGGTGACTCCGGACCAGCCGTTGCCGCCGTTCAAGGCTGGGCAGTACACCGTGCTGGGCCTGCCGGGTTCTGCGCCTCGAAGCGGGTATGCCGATCCCGAAGACCCCCCGCTGGACCCCGCCAAGGTCATCAAGCGCGCCTACTCCATTGCGTCGTCCAGTCTCGAGGGGACCTACCTCGAGTTCTACATCGCCCTGGTTCGAACCGGGGCCCTCACCCCCCGTCTATTTGCCCTTCAGCCCGGCGATCGGATCTGGTTGGGCACCAAGATCGTTGGCATGTTCACCCTTGACGATGTCCCTGCCGAGCGTCAACTGGTCTTCGTGGCCACCGGGACCGGTCTGGCGCCGTACCTGAGCATGCTGCGTTCGGCCTACGAGTTCGACGCGGAATCGAACGACCATCGTCTGCCACGCATCCCGCGTGTCCTGGGACCTCGGATACCGGAGTGAGTTGGAGGGCATGGCCGCCCGCTATCCGAACTTTCACTACCTGCCGATCATCGACGAGATCGACCGAGACCCGAATTGGCAGGGCGAGGTGGGATTCGTGAGCCGCTTTGTGGAGGAAGGGACGATTGCTGGCCTTCTCGGACACGACCTCGACCCGGACACCACGTCGGTCTTCCTGTGCGGCAATCCGCTGATGATCGACGGCATGATGGCTCTGCTTGCCGACAAGGGGTTTTCCAAACACACGCGGAAGCAACCGGGGAGCCTGTTCGTCGAGGAGTATTGGAAGGAGTGACCGGGCTAGAGTTTCAGCCTCGCGATCGCTGCCGACTCCTTGTCCGCTGAGATCCAGCCGCGGGGTTCGGCGCGACGCTCTGAGGGCTCGGAGCGCCACCATTCCAAAGTGCCCATGGCCGAATCCGCCAGCGGACGGTAGTCGAGGCCGGCACCCATGGACGCTTCGTTCCCGAACACAACCGAGTCCTCTCCCGAGAAGTTGTCCGTGCCAGGGGACAGCATGGGTGGCGAGATCTCCAGCTCATTCAGGAGGGCGTCGTCGGGCCACCAGAAACGAACCGGTACGGCCGTGGTGGCCCTGAGCCCCCACATCAGGCCTTCACGGGTGACCTCGGACGCGGGTCCTGCAGCGTTGTAGATCCCGCCCACGTTTCGCTCCACCAGGCCGACGACCCACGGGCACAGATCGCGGGCGTCGACCCACTGGATCACCTGACCGCGCTGGCTGGGGGCCAGCACGTCGCCGCCGCGGTGGATCCGGTCCACCCAGTAGGTGAATCGATCGGTGGTGTCGCCAGGGCCGACGATGTAGCTCGGCCGGACAACCGTACAGGTCGAGCCGAGGACCTCCCGGGCGATCCGGTCGCACTCCGCCTTGAGCGGGCCGTAGGTCTCCCAGGTCACCTCTTCGGTGGCGGGGGAGGGCGCCGCGGCCAGAGGACCGTCCTCGGGGAAGTGGGGCCCCTGTTCGAAATCGTACACGGCCACCGTGGAGATGTAGAGGTAGCGGCCGAATCTGCCCTTCAGGAGTTCCACCGAGTCGCGCACGTGGCGCGGGACGTAGCCCGAGTTGTCGATCACCCCATCCCAGGTTCGGTCGCCCTCGAGGGCCGCGAGCCCGTTGTCGATCTTCGAGTCCCGGTTGCCCACCAGCTCTTCAACGGCGTCGCCGAAGAGGCCCGATTTCTTGCCTCGGTTGAACACCGTCACCCGGTGGCCACGGGCGAGCGCATAGCGGACCTGATGGGGTCCGATGAACCCGGTTCCTCCAAGAAACAACAGGTCGAGCGGCCTCGAGGCCCGAGGAATCCTGGGGTGTGATCCGCCGAGGCCAACGGCACCAAAGCCGAGCGCACCGATGGTGCCTGCAGATATTTTCAAGAAATTACGACGAGTGGTCATTCGATCCTCCATGTGGCGGCTGTAACCGCGGATTCCATTTCGAGAATGCGTCGCGCATTCTACCAGCTCCATACCAAGAAAAGTTTTTTCGTGAGAGAGGGCGCTACGGATTCACCGCCGACTGCGGGCGTCTGGGTCGCCGTTCATCAAGGTGGGTCGGCACTCAGCTCGCGCAGGCGTCGAGACACGATCGCGATCTCGCAGGAATCGTCGTCTTGAACTCCGAGCTCGGCGAGGGCCCGTCCGACCGCACCGACCAGGTTGGCATCGGGCAGGCGCCGCCGTTCCGCCTCGGGGGCGGTTTCTGGGTGCGGAGGTTCGAGAGCGGAGAGGTCCGTCAGTGCGTTGACCAGGGCTCGGGCGGCGCGATCCGGGGCGTGCTGGGACCGGGCCCACCGCAGCCCGCCCTGACCCACTGATCGTCTCAGATCCGGATCGTTGGCCAGCGCGAGCATGGCGGCGGCGAGGCTGGCAACTTCGTCTCGATCGGGTGCGACGTGCACCGCTGCCCCTTCGGGAATCTCGGCACACCACCCGGAGTCAGAGGTCACCAGAGGGCGACCCAGGCCCAGCAGCCGAAGGGCGGCGCTCGAGGCTTCGCCGCCCGGTGGGTGGCGCAGCGACACCGCCACATCCACGGCCGCCATGGATGACTGAAGATCATCGAGCGGCACCCGTCCAGTGGCCACCACCCCGTCGCCGAGGGAACTGGCCAGCAGCTCGTCGGCCGGTGGGTAGGGTCCCCGGTCCCCAACCACCACCAGTTGGGCATCCGGGACGTGTCGGCGCACGAGCTGGAACGCGAGCAGCACCGTGTGCAGTCGCTTTGCCGCGGTCACAGAGCCGAACATCCCGACCATCAACGATTCCGGTTGTATCCCCAGTCTCGACCGCACCACACTCGGCTCCACCCGCGTACCACTGGATGCTCCCGCCGGCAGAGGGAGCGGCACCACTCGGATCGCTGCCCGCGGGCGGGCGGCCAGCACCCGATCCCTGCCCCACGCGGTGTGGACCACAATGCCACGGCTGGCGTCCACCACCGGTTCGAAGAGCGGCCGGTCGCGCAGTCCGGCCGCCGAGCCCTGCTCCAGCCAGCGCCGGCCGGCAGCCTCTCCGGGCGCGCCGTAGGCCCGCCGCAAAAGGGCGAGCCAGCCCCTCGGATCACCGGCCCCGAGGGTGGAGCCCACCACCAGGTGGCGCAGATCGACTTCATGGAGCACCACCACCGACGGCTGGCGAAGGGCCAGTTCAAACAGCTCGCGGTGAAAGCCGGCGTGGTTCCCGAGGTGGATCAACACCGCGTCAAACGGCCCATCCTCCTCGAGGCGGTCGAGGGGGGCGGTGACCACACCGGGGATGGGCGCAGCCGGGAGCCCCCGGGGGTGATAGGCGCACACCTCAGCCACCAGACCGGCGAGGTCAGAAAGCTGCTCGGAGGCGTAGTCGGCGATGCCTGTGGCTGTTGGCGGCAGCGGCGCGCAGTAGGCGATCCTATCCAACGGGGATGTCCAGCAAGCGTTCCACGACCCGGTCCCAGCGGATTGGGGCGACCTGTCGTCGGCCCTCCTCCCCGAGCCGTTTCGCCAGAGCGGCATCACCCAGCAGCCGGTCGAGACCTTCCGCGATGCGGTGAGGATCTGGCGAAGGTGCGACCAAGCCGGTTTCGCCGTCGCGCACCAGCTCCAGAACACCACCGGCGTCGGCCACGGTCACCACGGGTTTGGCCGATCGGAACGCCTCGAGGGAAACGTAGCCAAAGTCTTCGTCGTAGGGCGCGTAAAAGACACATCCGCACACCGCGTAGTGCTCCAACAGGTCGGCGTCACTCACCCTGCCGCGGAAATCCACCCGGTGGCTGACCCCGAGATCGGCCGCCAGCTCGTTCAGCCGTGCCGATTCGGGTCCGTCCCCAACGATCACCGCGGTGGCGCGATCGGAACGAGCCACCGCGCGGATCAGCAGATCGACCCGCTTGATGGTTTCGAGCCGGCCAACTGACAGCACGGTGGCGCCGTAGGGTCCCTGGCGATAGCTGCCGTCGAGGGGCGGTGGCGGGTACAGCGGTTCGGCCGTGAGGCCGTTGAATCGCTCCAGTCTGGCGGCGGTGTTCGCCGAGTTGGCGAAGAGCCGGCGCGCTTCCCCCAGGCCCCGGTCGTCCATCCCTCGCACCAGCTCCACGATTCGCCGGTCCTCGGGTGAGCCGCTCAGAAATCCGTAGCGGGTTCCGTCGAGATCATAGGCCTGACGAAACTGGTGAATCAACCAGACGATCTTGTTCGGGTGGCGGACCAGGTAGGAGGGGAAGCGAGTCGCGATGACCCCGTCGACGGCGGCCCCGAGACCGTCCCGAATTTCGAGCAGGCGCCACGCGAGGGCGCTCTCGATCAGCGCCTCTCGGCTCCACCAGGAAAAGGGCAGCCGCAACCTTTCGACCTTGACGCCATATTCTTCGAGGGCGGCCACCAGCCCCGCGACGTGGAGCTCGGCGCCGCCGTGAGCGAAGGGCACGACGGTCTCGGCGACGCAAATCCTCATGGATCGCCGTTGCGGGAGGAGCCCGATTCCAGGACTCTCAGGCGCCGCTCGAGGCGCTCGACCTCGGCCACCAGATCCGCCAATCGTCGGGCTGCGGCCTGGTTGAAGTCGTTCTGTTGGCCCAGCACCGGCCGCAGGTACCAGGCGAGCGCGAGCCGCTTCACCACCCGTCGCCAGACGGTGATGACGGGTCCAAAGAAAGGCCGGGCCGATACGTTCGGCGGTTCCTCCAAGACCCGAACCAGCTCGAGGTCGGGCAGGCCACCACCGGCCGTTACTTCCTGATCGGCCGCCAGCTCCGCCCGCCGTTGGCGGATGGCCTCCCGGAGCCTCTCGGCGGTGCGTTCGGTGTCGCCGTCTAATTGGTTCTCCACGTCGGCATCATAGCGCCTCACGGCATTCGATTTATAGCCTATTACCAGGGCAGCTGGTCGCCGTCGTAGTTCCAATATTTGCCGGTATCGGCCGGGGTCAGCCGGGCGATCACCGCCCGCATGCCCGTGATCGACTCCTGAGGCGACAGGGCGGCGTTCGGACCGCCCATGTCGGTGCGCACCCAGCCGGGACTCATGACGATGCACGTGAAGCCGTCATCCTTGAGCTCCACCGCCAGCGATCGGTTGAACATGTTGAGCCCCGCCTTGCTCTCCCGGTAGCCGTAGTACCGGCCCGAATCGTTGTTGGCGATGCTGCCCAGACCGCTGGTGATGCTGACGATCTGCCGGGTTTGGCCGAGGCGCAGATTGGGCAGCAGGGCACGAGTCACCCGCATCGGGCCGATGGTGTTGACCTCCAGGGTTCGAGCCACGTCGTCGAAGTTGGTTTCGGCCAGAGAATTCACTCTGGGGAACATGCCGGCGTTGTTGATCAGCACGTCTATTGGCTGATTCTCGAGTTCGCGGGCCAGGCGGTCGACGCTGTCGGCATCGGCCACGTCGAGCTGCAGCACCCTCACTCCGAGTGCCTCGAGGGCCTTTGCCGCCTCGGGCTTGCGGGCGGTGGCAATCACCCGCCAACCCGCCGCCTGGTACTGGCTGGCGAACTCGAGACCGAGGCCCCGGTTGGCACCGGTGACCAGAACGGTCTTTGTCTGGGAGCCGTCAGGCGACTTCGGGGTGGGGCCACGCTCGGCCGCCAGTTCCGTGCCCGCCCCCGCCAGGGCGAGGACCACCAGCGGAACCGCCAGCCAACGCAGACTGGTTGAGTGGTGGGTGGAAGGGCGCTTTATCTTGCTGGTCATTTCGACCTCCTCGTCGGTGGAAACCTCTCGGTCCATACCGGTATCAGAGCAACACGAATCAGCGGGAATTGCTTTCCGACTCTCCAAGATCCAGGCCGTGGGCCGTGGGCCGTGGGCCGTGGGCCCCGAATCCCGAATTCCAACCCTGAATCCTAAATTCTTGATCCTGAGCCCCGGCTCACACCCCCGGCTGACAGAAGCACGAAGATTTGAGCTTCGTGTCG
Source organism: uncultured Holophagae bacterium (assembly GCA_963801995.1). Lineage (GTDB taxonomy): Bacteria > Acidobacteriota > Thermoanaerobaculia > Thermoanaerobaculales > Sulfomarinibacteraceae > FEB-10. Next base: position 619,392 of record CAWDGW010000005.1, read on the forward strand.
GAGCCGGCCCACACCGTTTGGAAGGTGGATTCCACCGAGTCGGCCTCCGCAGTCTTGCCCTGCAGCCGCAGGGATCGGGCGAGCCCGTACAGCGACCAGCCGTTGGCCGGCAACCGCTCGAGGTCCTGCCGATACACTGCCTCGGCATCGGCGTAGCGTCGCTCCTGCATCAGGGTCGCGCCCAGGGCGTGGCGGATCGGCTGGATCCAGTCGGGCGGCTCATCGTAGTTGAGTGCATCCTCCAGGGCGGCCGCCTGGTAGAGCACTTCAATACCTGCGTCCTTCTCACCCTCCCGGTACAGGATTTCCCCCTCCACCAGCCGATCGGCCACATTCAGCAGATCGTGGGCCTGGTTGTTGCCGAAAATGGCGTCCTCGGGCAGGGCCTTTCGTTGCTCGAGGAATGCCGCCTGCTCCACGCGGGCTTCCTCCGGCCGGTCGAGCGCCGCCAACGCCACCGCCCGAGCGGCGGAGTGCATCGATCTCGTGAATGGGAGGTAGTCGGCCGGTTCGGGCTCCTGGAGGATCTCCTCCCACAGGCCGAAGCGCATCATCACCTCATAGGGCATGGCGATGAAGCCGTCCGCCCAGAAGGCATTCTCCCTCAGCCAATCGGTGGGGATGTCCTCCACCAGCTCCCGGATCGAGCGCATCGCCATGTCCCTGCGACCGACCATCATGGCGGCGTAAGCCTTCATGTGGTGATTGTGCGACATGTAGAGGCGGTAGAAGTCGGGTGGTTCGAGGGTTGCAGCCCGGTAGGCGCGGTCGGCCTCGATGGCCTTTGAGTTGGCAACGATCGCCTCCTCCCATCGACCGCGGCGTACGTCCACGTGAGACGGCATGTGCACCATGTGGCCCAGGCCGGGCATGAGGTCGCGCAGCCGGTCGGCGGCTTCGTCAGCCCGTTCCGGATCGTTCGACGCCTCGACGGTGTGGATGTAGAGGTGGAGTGCCAGGGGGTGGCTGGGGTGCTTTGCGAGCACCTCTTCGAGCAGGGCCACAATCTCCGGCGTCCACTCTCGGGGCTCCCCGCCGTGGGTCCACAGGTCCCAAGGGTGAAGGTCCATTAGCGCCTCCGCGTAGAGAGCGCCCACGTCGCCGTCGTCCGGAAAGCGCTCGTAGACTGCTGCCATCGACGCAGCGTAGGCTTCGTCCAAGGGGGCGCGATCGTCGGGTTGGGGCCATGCGTAACGCGCCTCCAAAGCCCCAATGAGTGCGCGGTCCGCGCCCTCGTCGAGGGATTGGGCCAGGCTCGCGGCGTGGCTGGACGCCTTGTACGCCTCCTGCTCCCGTGCCGGGGGGACGGCCGGATTGTTGATATGCGGTCCGTTGGCGTAGGCAACGCCCCAGTACGCCATGGCGCACGTGGGATCCAGCTCTGATGCTTGGCGGAACGAGCGAATGGCCTCGTCGTGGTTGAAGGCGAAGAGGAATGCCATGCCCTGGTCGACGAAAGCCTGGGCCTGGTCGGATGTGGTTGCCACAGGTCGGTGGTGAGGACCGGTCCCCTGGAACAGTGGCTGGGACGGATTGGAGGTGCCGGTGGGGGCGCCGCCGCAGGCCGCCAGCAGAACGATCATGGCGGATGCTGCACACAGCCCGTGAAGGAAAAAGCGGTTGCGATTCATTTTCAATTTCTCCAATGGGTCATGATCCCACGACTTGAGCGGGCTCGCAAGCCGGGGGGGATAAGGCGTCGGTTTGGTGGTGTGGATCGGATGAGGATCGCGATCGAGGCAGAGACACACTCGCCATGGGTGTTGGAGCTGTTGAGTCCGGTGCAGCATCGGGGGATGGAGGGTCGGAAGGATTTGGGGCTGGCTTACAGCTGTCTGCTGACGACGGGGAGTCGGGCCGGAGCAGCCAGCGGCTGCGACAACCTAAACTGCCAACTGCCAATCAGAACGCGTGTATGATGCTCCGAGTGTGCGTGCCGTGAGGATGTCGATGATGTCAAACGAAAGCCAAGACCTTCCGAGCTTCATGGAGTGGCAGGAGCTGACCTCTCTGGTGGGCTCGATCCGGACGCGCTCCCTGGTGGCTCGTCCGACCACGATCGAGCAGTGCCGTGAAGCCCTGGATTATTGCAGACGACACGACATGACCATCTGCGCGCGCGGCGCCGGCCGCGGCTACGGGGATCTCGCGCTCAACGACGGCCAGGGCCTGCTCGACATGAGCACCATGAACCGGATCCTCGACTTCGACGAGGACACCGCTCAGATCACCGTCGAGGCCGGGACCCGACTGGTGGACATCTACCAGGAGGTCCACCACCGTCTGCTCACCCTCCCGGGCAGTCCCACCGAGTCGCACTCCAGCGTCGCCGGAGCCATCAGTGCCAACGTCAACGGCAAGGATGGCTTGAAGTACGGAAATTTCTCCCACCAGGTGGTCAGCCTCAAGCTGCTGTTGGCCAACGGGGATCTGCTCACCATCGACCGCTCGCACGAGCTCTTCAATGCGGTGATCGGTGGCATCGGATTGCTCGGAATCGTGGTCGAGGCCACGCTCCAGCTGGTTCCGATCCCGTCACCTTTCGTCGAGATCAACCGCATTCCGGCGACCAACGTTGACGCCCTGCTCGAGACCATGGCCGAGGTCAAGAAAACCCACGATGCAGCGGTGGTCTGGGTGGACGCTTTGGCTCGCGGCCGCAAGGTGGGGCGGGCGGTGGTTCACGCTGCGAGACGGATCGAGCGAGAGGACACCGAAGCGGAGCGCCGTGAGTATCTCGCGGCCGGATTCAAACGCCTCGAGGATCACCGCAGGCTCGGCCTGGCGCTCCATGAAAAGTTGGGACCATTCCTGTCGTTCATGCTGCACTTTCAGCGGCCCCTGGTGAACTGGTTCAACAAGCTCTACTACGCCATGGGCGTGGTGTTGTACAAGATGGGACGGGCATCGAATACCGAGCTCTTCCTCAGGTTCAACTTCGAGGCCAGTTTCACGGTGCCGCCGGCCCACCTGGTGTGCGGTCCGCGGGGCTATACCGTCCAGCTCAACTTCCCCGGGTCCGACGCCCGCGAGGCGATCATCGAGCTGCTCGGAATCTGCCAGACGTCCCCGAGCCCGCCCGTGACAACCATCCTTCGGGCTCACAAATCCGATGAGGGATTATTGTCGTTCTCCGAGGATGGATTCAGCCTCAACTTCGAATTCCATCCGAAAGAGCGCCATGAGGTGGCCAGCCGCGAGGCGGTCGACCGTCTGATCGATGCGACGGTCAAACGGGGCGGCAAGATCCACCTCGCCAAGGACCAGGTGCTGCGGCCCGAGCAGTTTTATCGCGTCTATCCCCGCTACAAGGATCTGCTCGAGATCAAAGGGCGGTTGGACCCCGACGGCCTCTTCGTCTCCGACCTGGCCCGTCGCGTCGGCATCGATTCGAAACGGCAATAAGAAGTCCAGTCTCTCCAACTCGGGCTTGCATTGCTCCAGCCCGACGAACTTCAGGAGGGCAGGCTCGTATCAAGCACCACGGAGGGATAGTGATGCGCCGTTTTGCGTGGGTGGTGGTCAGTATCGTGGTTCTGATGACGGGCTGTGGGGCCGCTCCGGAGCCAGTCACCCTGGCAGATCAAGATCTCACCGCGGCCTCTCCGGCCCAGTTGATGCTGCAATACGAGCAGGCGACCGCGGCGTACGAGGCCGGCGAGATGACCCGTTTCACCGAGCTCACAAGGGCGCTTGTGGAGGCATGGCCAGACCATCCGCGCTTGATCTACAACCAGGCCTGTGGCCACGCCCTTCAGGGCCACAGCGACACAGCCCTGGATCTCCTGGATCGGTTGGCCGATATGAGGGTCGCCTTTGATATTGCCGAGGATAAGGACCTCGAGTCCCTCCGCGAGCTGCCACGATACTCTGCGCTGGTGAACCGGTTCGCGGCAATCAACGAGCCGACGGTCTCCAGCGAGGTGGTGCTTCGTTTGGAAGATCCGGAGTTCGTTCCCGAGGACGTGGCGTGGGACCCGGTCTCCGGCGACCTCTTTCTGTCCAGCATTCGACAGCGCAAGATCGTTCGCATCGATGACCAGGGTCACCAGAGCCGATTTGTGGGTTACCCGGAGGTCCCCATGCTGGCTGCGCTCAGCATGGCCGTGGACTCCGAACGGCGGCGGCTGTGGCTCACCACCGCCGGGGCGACGAGCATGATCGATTACCGGGCCGAGGAGCACGAGGGCGCCTCCGAGCTGCTGGGATTCGACATCGACGGCGGGAGGCCGCTTGTCCGCGTTTCAGCCCCCGCGGACGGCGAACGGCACGAGCTCAATGACTTGGCCATCGAGGCCGACGGCTCGGTGCTGGTTGGGGACGCTCCGGTCGGAGCCATTTATCGCCTTGCCCCTGGAGCGGACACCTTCGAGGTCGTTGTCCCGCCCGGCACCATGTTTTCCCCACAGGGGATCGTGATCCTGCCCGACAGCGGGCAGACCCTGGTTGCAGATTACAGCCGGGGGCTGTGCACCGTGGAATCGGACGGCACCGTGCGGCTTCTGAAATCTCCGGAGAATGCTTGGCTCGGTGGCATCGACGGCCTCTCGGTGGTGAATCGGCGAGAGCTGATGGCGGTTCAGAACGGGATCACACCGAATCGAGTCGTGCGGATCCGGTTGGCCGAGTCGGTCGACCGGGTGGCGGCGGTGGAGGTGCTCGATCTCGCCCACCCCGAGTTTGACCAACCCACCCTGGGCGAGGTGGTGGGAATGGATTTTCTGTATGTTGCCAACAGCCTGTGGGGAGCCTGGGACAGCGAAGGCCAACAGAAAGAGGGAAGGACTCTCACCCCACCGGTGATCCTCAGGATCCCTCTTTGAGGGTGCCCCGACATCGAATAGTCATCGAAAAATGAGAAGGTCGAGGCGCGTTGAGATTCGCCTATCAGGGTGCGGTCTCCGACCAGCGCCAGGTGCTGCCCCACTCGAAGTCGTCACAGAATAGATCGCAGTGCGCCGAGCTCTATCCGGCGATGGAGGCCTGCGATGTGTCCGGGTTGCTCGGAGTCCGCCAGGCCGCGGCGAGAAAACACCCCTGGGCGTTGTGCATCGCCGCCCGGAGTAGAAAGCCGGGGAGAAGTGCTGGCTAGGGTCCTCGGACGGCGAGCAGCACCCACTCTTCGATCAAGAATTTCCCCAACACCCGCGAACGCCAGGACTCTTCGTTGCCCGCAAAAATCGCCGCGGCCTCTTCCTCGGAGACCAGCACGATCGTATCGGGGTTCTGCCGGAAGTACTGCTCCACCTGGTCCTGGGTCTCCAGCACATCCACCATGGCGCCGGTGTAGTAGCTGAAGGCCCCTCGTTTGCGGAAGCCCAGGCCGTTCTTGGTGAACACGATGCCGAAGTTGGACTGGTCGCCAATCTGTTCGCGGATCCAAAGGCTCTGCGGTCGGTAGGTTCTGGTGGGGGCGAACGGTGGCATGACCCACGCGAGCAGTGCGATGTACAGCGCCACGTGGGCGATCCCCACCCTCACCGCGGCGACGGTGGTCCGCCCATGCCTCCAGGCGGAGACGATCCACAGCCCCATGGCCAGCAGCAGGATGCCCGTCCCGACCAACGGTGCCCTCAACCCGTTCGCCACGGCCATTTCTTCGGGGTTGAAATCGGCCATCTGGACGATCGGATTGAAGCCGGCCACGATGGCGATGAACGCCACCCCGAGCAGGACAAAGACGGCTGCCATGCCGACGGCCCAGAACCGCAATGGCCGGGCGTCCGGACCCTCATCGGTCGACATGTGACCGGTCGTCAAGGGGGCTGTCCACCGTCCTAGCAGCAGGGCGACCGCCGGGTAGGCCGGCAGCAGGTAGAGCTGCCGCTTGGTGACGGCAGAGGACAGAAAAAGGAAGAAAGCGACAAACCACCAGAGAGCGAGCTGGAGGTTGCGATCGCGCTTCGCCTCCGAACGAAGGACCCACCAGCCTGCAAAGGGCACCAACCACGACCACGGCCACAGGTCGGGCCAGAAATTGACGACGTAGTAGTAGATCGGCTGCTCGTGGCCCCGAAAACCGCTGAAGAAGCGGGCGATGTTCTGGGCGTAGAGCTCGTACAGGATGCTGTCGGCACCCATCGCTCTTGCACAGGCGACGAACCACGGCAGGTAGATCCCGAGGGCCACCACGGCCAACGGCGCCAACTCGAGCAACCGGCGCCACTCCCGCCGGGAGCCGTGCCACAGGGTGAGCACCAGACCCGGCAGCAGCAATCCGAGGGGGCCCTTGGCCAGCATTGCGGCACCGAACACGGCGAAGCCGGCGATGCGCATCCACAGCCGTGGCCTCGTCCCGCAGCCCTCGGCGTAGACCACCATGCCGGCGGTGATGGCCAGGGTGAACAGCCCGTCGGGTCGGTAGGAGACCGAGTTGTAGACGAACTGCACCGCGGTGAGCAGCACGAAGCCGGCCCACAGGCCGGCACGGGGACCGAACCAGCGCGAGCCGGCGAAACAGGTCACGAGGGCGGTGGCGATGCCCGCCAGCGCGTTGGGCAGGCGAAGCGTGAACGCCGACATGGTTCCGAAGAGGTGGGAGAACAGCGTGCCGGCCCAGTAGATCATGGGCGGGTAGTCCACCCAGATAATCCCCATTCGCCGTGGTGCGATCCAGTCCCCGGACAGGAACATGGCCCGGCAGACCTCGGCGATGTTGGGCTCGTCCGGGAACCACAGGTCGCGCAGTCCGAGGAACGGCACGTAGATCAGGAACCCGAGCGCGAACAACAATCCGTACCGGTGGCGGATCAAGAACGAGGATTGGGTGTCGTCAGTCATGCCCTGGTCCGCGGCGATCGATGACCCAGGGTGACCCGCCGCCACGCGGCCACAACCTCCTCCGGTTCGATCTCCTCGGTATGGTGAACCGGGGCAAACTCCGGTTGGGTCTGTGGCCAGAGCTCTCTGGGCAGGGCGCACACCTGCTCCACGCGAGCCGAAGGGCCCACCGGACGGTATTCGTCAGGATGGGTGCTGCAGATCAGCACCACCACCGGGCGCCCAAAGGCGGCCGCGGCATGGACCGGGCCGGTGTCGAGGCTGATGCACGAGTGACACATCCCCATCAGGGCGAACATCCTGCGGAGGTGCATCTCGCCGGCGACGTTGATCACCGGTAGATCGCCGCAGCGGTCGGCGACCCGCTGTACGGCGTCAGCCTCGGGAGGCGCACCGATGAGCAACACCATCGATTCCCCGAGATCGGTGACGACCTGCCGGATCGCCGCCTCCCAGCAATGATCGGGCCAAAGGCCGCGGTGCACTCGCCGGCTTTGGGTTTGGACCGCCACGATGGGCTCGCCGCGCCAGCCCTTCTGGCCGAGCCATCCCCGGCATGCCTCGGCCTCGGAGCTGGAAACCCAGAGTTCCGGGTCAGGCACGGGATCCGGAAATATCCCGGGCGGGGCCATCGACGCCTCCGGGCGGTGGCGCGCCACCTCCAGGAGGTGATCGACGTGATGCTGGCGCTGTCGCCACGGCACTTCAAAGCTGGTGACCATCCACTCTTTGGGAATCCTGCCGCGCCGCAGTAGGTGCAGCATGGCCTGTTTGTTGTCGATCACCCAGGTCGGTCCGGGACCTCGCTGGCGCAGCCAGCGGACCAGCCGGTGCTGGGACGGGCACAGCCAGTAGGGGGTCGTGCGGCTGGACAGACCGACCACCTCGGCCACCGAATCCAGTCCCGTAAATACCGAGTCCGCCCAGCTTTCGTGCACCACCACGTCGCATGGCTGCTGCCACAGCTCAGACAAAGCCCGCAGCATGGCGGTCAGCAGGATGGTGTCGCCGAGGGCCGCGACTCGAACCACCAGAGGTCGGGGATTACCAGTCACTGCCATTGCTGCCGAGTGCAGCAGAAGCCCCTTGTTTGGTCAAGCGCCGAGTGGTTGTAGACTGTGACGCCATGGATGGATCGGGACTGACGTCAGGACGTGGTTTCAGCCGGCAGGTGACCATTCTCATGGTTGTTGCGATGGTCATCGCAGCCGGTGGCTGCAACAGAAATGACCCAACCACCGCACCGAAGAACGTCCTGCTGATCGTGGTTGACACGCTGCGCGCAGACCACGTGGGCGTTTACGGCTCGGAGTGCGCGACCCCCAATATGGATACTCTGGCCGCGCGGGGGGTGACCTTCCAGCGGGCCTACTCCCACATTCCCATCACGGGCCCCAGCCACGCTTCCCTGTTCACTGGATTGTTGCCCTTCGAGCACGGTGTTCACAACAACGCCCAGATTCTCGATCCACGCTTTCGAACCCTGGCCGAGATGCTCGCCGATCACGGGCGCAACACGGCGGCGGTGGTCAGCCTCGGGGTGCTCAACCAGGATTTCGGCATCGGCCGCGGATTCGAGATCTACCGCGATCATTTCGAGCATTCCTGGTGGAAGAATGCCGGTGAAGTGAATGCGGATGTCTTCGAGATTCTCGCCGGTGATTTCACCGCGCCGTTCTTTTTGTGGGTGCATTACTCGGATCCCCACGAGCCCTACGCTCCGCCCGATCTCGAGGACGAGCCGATCACGCTCGAGCTGAACGGTGAGCCGATCGGGGAGTTGCCGAGCGGCGGGCGGGGCAGGGCCTTCCCCATCGAGCTCCGGCCGGGATCCAATGAGCTTCGATATCTCGCCGCCAATTCGGACGAGCGGCGGAAACACCGGATCACCGACATCCGGGTTGACGATGAGACCATCGAGGTGCGGCCGCCCGCGGAGTGGATGACCCGCGAGTCGCGGGTGAGCATTCCCAGCTACCAGGGCAAGCTTCCGGCCACGGCAGAACTTGTCAATCCCAGTGCCGCGACCCGATTGATGGTCCTCGAGACCGCGTGTAGGCGGGTGCTTAACAAACGAGAGGTCCGTGAACGTTACGCCCTCGAGGCGGAGTACGTCGATCGCCAGCTCGGACACCTCATGGACCACATGGGTGAGCGCGGCCTGCTCGACGACACCCTGATCATCTTGGCTACGGATCACGGCGAGGGGCTTGGCGACCACAACCACATCGGTCACATCAGCCAGCTCTACGATTCACTGCTGCGTTCGGCGTTGATCATGTCACTGCCCGGTCGCCTGCCGGAGGGGCTGGTGGTGGAACAGCCGGTGGGCCTGGTCGACGTATTGCCCACCGTCACGGATCTGCTGGACCTGCCGGCACCCGCTGCCGTCAGCGGCGTGAGTCTGGTGCCGTTGATCACTGGCGTGGAGCAGGACGCGCGCCCGGTTTTTGCCATCACCTTCCGGCCCGAGGCCTACTCCGACAAATCGGCGGTCGTTGCCCGGGGGCACAAGTTCATCCACTCGCTCACCGACGACCGAGAGTGGGAGGAGCTCTACGACCTCGAAGCCGATCCGGGCGAGTTGAACGACCTGGCTCCGTCGGCGCCGCCCGTGCTCGATGAGCTGAGGGTCCTGCTGAGGACGAGGCTGCGTTCCTCTCCAATGGCCGAAGTCAACGAAGCCGAACTCTCCGAAGAGGACATCGAACGGCTCCGGGAGCTCGGCTATGTGCACTGACCTGTCCCGGATCGTGAGACGACTCCCGGCCACCACCGATGTGTTGTGGCTGGTGATCGCGCTCTTCCTCAAGCAGTACTGGGTCGTGGAGTCGGTGTCCTGGTACTTCAAACCGGGTGGCTACCGGATCGCCGTGGCGACGGCGGCGCTCGCTGGACTCCTCCTCCTGTTCCTGCCGCAGAGGGGTCGACCGTGGGTGTCGTTGGGGGTCAACGCCGGTCTCTCGGTGATGCTCTTCGGCGACGTTATCTACATCCGATACTTCAGCGATCTGCCCTCCTTTGCCCTGTTGGGCGCGAGCCACCAGACCCTCCAGGTCACCGACAGCGTCGCCATGCTCTTCACGGCTTCGGACCTGTGGTTCTTCGCCGACCTCCTGCCCATGGCGGTGGTCGCCTGGTGCCTCAGGTCACTCACTTCCTGGAAATGGACGAAGCTACTGCTCGCAGTGGCCCTGGTCGTGCTGGTCATTCCCTGGGCCAGGTGGTCCTGGGGGGCGGTGACCGCCAAGAAGGGGGTCGCCGTTCAGCGGTTTTCCAATCACCGCATCGTGGCCAATGTCGGGGTGCTGGCCTTCCACCTGCTCGACGGAATCGACGTGATTCGGGACGCGGTTTGGGGCTGGTCTCTCAGCGAGGAGGAATGGCAGCTCGTGCTTCAAACCCTGGAGGAACGCGGTCCGGAGCGCGCCGGCACCGGCGAGTTCTTCGGAGCGGCCAAGGGATTCAATCTGGTCATGATTCAGATCGAGACCCTCGAGGGACCCATTGTCGGCCTCGAGGTGGACGGCCAGGAAGTGACCCCCACCTTGAATCGCCTGGCCGCCGAGGGGCCCTACTGGAGCCTGTGCCTGGACCAGAGCGCCAGGGGACGGACCTCCGACGCCGAGCTGCTGAGCCAGGCATCTCTGTTGCCCGCGGAGCGGGGTGCGGCTGTTTTCCTCCACTCTGGTAATGATCTGGTGGGCCTGGCCGACGTGCTTGGAGAGCAGGGTTACCAAACGGTGGTCGGAATTGCGCACCAGGCCAGGTTCTGGAATCGGCGCTACAGCCACCCGGCCTTCGGTTTCTCAAAGGGTTGGTACGTGGACGACTTCGAGCCCGGCCAAAAAGTTGGCTGGGGCCTCAACGACCGGGACTTCCTCCGCCAGGCGGCCGATCGTCTGGTGGGCTTCGAGCAGCCCTTCTTTGTATTTCTGATCACCCTGTCCAACCACCACCCGTTCACGAATTTTCCGGACGATTTCAAGATCCTGGATCTCCAGGGTGTGGAGAACGAGTCGGTGAGGGGCTACCTCCACGCCATGCGGTGGGCCGACGGTGCGGTGGGCGATTTTCTGGAGCGGCTCGACGGGGCGGGCCTGGGGGAGAACACGGTGGTGGTGGTGTGGGGAGACCACGACTCGTCGTTGATTCGGTCCGCCAAAGGGGCGCGGGCCATGGGCCTTCCCTACTCGATTCCGGAGAGCTTGTTTTATGACCGTGTGCCGGTGATCATCCGCGCGCCCGGGGTCGAGGGACTCCACGGGACGGTGGACTTTCCCACCGGCCTCTCCGATCTGCCTCCAACCATCTCGGCCCTGCTGGGGGTGGACCCTCGAAACCTGCCGTGGTTGGGCCGCAACATCCTGGGAGCTCCCGCCGACGGACCGGTCATCTGGGGCCTCAACGGTTGGGTCGACCGCTCCCGGATTCACCGCAGGGTCATTCCGATCGGTTGCTGGGACCGATCCACCGGGGAAAAGGTGGCCGAGGAGATGTGCTCCGACGGATTGGATCGGGCCTTGCGACTGCGCAGGGTCGGCACCCTCATCCTGGAGGCGGATCTCCAGCAACGCCTGCGGAGGGTTCTCTCGGAGGGCTCGTAGGGGGATGTAGAGCGGCGACGACCTCTGGCCATTCTCGGTACCGGTCCGTGTAGAGTCCGCGCACTCCCTGGTTGACGTAGCCGATGATCTCCGCCGGTTTGTTGACGGTGTGGACCAGGCTATCGACGCCGATCGCCTCCAGCCGTTTCACCAGGTCTGGGTTGAATCGCTTCCGACTCATGGTGATGACCGGGACGGCCCGGTTCGCCGCTATCTCCACCACCGCATCGTCATTGATCTTGGTGCGGTAGAGAGTGAAGATCACGGTGGCGAAGGGTCCGTACACCGTCTCCAGGCTGGCCACGTCGCGCCACTGGTCCACCGTGTAGAACTGGGGGATGATCCGACCGGCCAGAGCGGGGTCCACCGAACCTGCCGTCGCCATCACAGCCTCCATGCAGGGCTTGAAGGCGGCTTTGCAGTCGGTGACCAGGTAGACGTCGGGATGGCTCTTCAGCCGTTGCAGAAGGGTCTCCAGGGTGATCAGCGTGAACCGATCGGTGTAACGGTGTTCGAGGAATTCGGCCGTCGTCAGCTCGGCGACGGGAGTTTCGGTGCCGAGGTATTTTTCATGTTTGGTGTGGAAGCAGACCAAATCCCCGTCGGCGGTGAAGCTGAGGTCCACCTCCAGAAAACGGCTGCCGCGTGCCAGGCTGTCCTCCAGTGCTTCGGCCGAGTTGGTGTAGGCACGGCCGTCGATCCCACCCAGGGCGTGGGCGATGAGCGACTCTTTGGGAAACCTGAAGTCGTGCGAGCCGAAGGCTTCGGGTGCCTGGTCCTGGGTCCCGCACGCCAATCCGAGCAGCATGCAGGCGGTCGCGAGCGTTCGGCGTCTTCGGCTCATGGGCAGATCCTAGCAGTGCCGAGGCTCAGCGGCGGATGTGGAGCGCGCCAGCAGATGCACCAGGGAGGTTTTTGTGGTGCGCGCTTCTAGCCCGCATATCTCACCAGCTGTCTGCTACGTGCCGCGAGAGCGCAGCATCTGTCGGCAGCTGCCAACGATCGTTGTTGGAGACTTCCGATCCAACGTCACTCAAAAGGCCTCCCCCCGCAGGGCGGGAGGAGGCGTTTCAGATTCAGAGTCGTGTTCGCAGCGTTCTGCTTCAGCTAAGGCACAGAGCTCGACCACGCGGAGACATCGCCGGACTCGAATCCGTCGGTGAAGATCGCCGGATGCATATCCCGGATCGCGTTTTCGAGGATCGGAGCTGCATCCCAGGCATTCTCCCATGCAAACTCCAGCGGCATTCCGGAGACCATGACACGTCCGAACCCGAGCTCGTAATCGAGCAAGGTCGGCAATCCGTTGATATCGGAAGTCGCCACTACCGTGGTTCCAGGAAGCAGATTTGTGAAGTAGTTGTGACTCGAAAAAGAATCAACGAGGGGTGTCGGTACACCGCGTACCCAGGGATGCCCCGGCTCGGCCACATGGTTGATGCCGTCCAGTTCCGAATTGGCGATGGTGCCCCCGGGAACGAGCGGCACGATGGTATTGGGTTGGGTGCATGCGTTCAGCATGAGCCATCCACCGTCGCCCACGAATTGGGTGATTCGGGCGATGTTTGCGTTCCAGTTGGTGTAAAACGGGTCCCCCTGAACACTGGAGACCACGATCAGAGAGTAGGGCGCGAAGTCCGCAGTCGCCATTTGGCTGGAGTTGATCTCGTGGAAAGGGATGTCGAGTGCTGTGAGAACTTGCTTTACCGAGTCGAGGCCCCACGGTTCAAAATCCTGAATGATCAGCACGTCCGCGGGATCCCGGTAACAGGGCTCGCCGATGGCCCGGTAGTAGTTCAAGCCGTTGATCGCGGCTCCGTCATACCCGCCCTGACTCCAGATCTCACCGCCGGATACGGCCATCGTGCACGCGCCCGAGGTCTGGGATGTCAGAGCGGTCGGCAAGGGGTCGCCGGTGTCCATCCAGCTGCCGCCCGGCCAGTCCGCGTGCAACAGCTGCTCCACGATGTTGGTGGCATCGAATGGGCCTCCGCCGTCGGCGTCACCGCCGATCGCGAAAAGATGGTTCTGGCCCACAGCGAATGCCAGGTCAGCTCGGCCGCTGGGGAATGCAGGGCCGGCACTCCATGTGTCGGTGGACATATCATACCGCTGAGATACCACCACATTGAAGTCCGGAGAAAGGTCGCCCCAGCCGCCGATCACGAACAGCATCGGGCCCGCCTGTCCCCACCCGGACGCGGAGGTTGACTCGGGCATAGGTGATCCGGTGCCGATCCAGTTGTCGGTCGCCACGTCGTAGACATTCACCTCGTCGGAGACGCCGCCAAACGAAAAGTCGTCATCTCCACCCACCATGAAGATCAATCCGTCCCACGCACCCACCGCCGCACCCCACACCGTACGGGGCAGCGTTGCGCCTGTGCTCCAGCTATCCCCCGCCACGTCGTAGATGAAATGCTGGTCTGATCCACCGCCGAGAACGAAGATCTCATCCTGCCAGCAGACCGCTGACGGGCCCTGCGCGGCGGTGGGGATCGGTGCGAGGGGGGTCCATGTGTCCGGAATAACGTCGTAGCGCCACGAGTTGGTGGTTTCGGTGAAATTCTCGTCAATGCCGGAGAAGATGAAGACGCTGTTGGGATATGTGGGGCACTGCGCCCAGCCATAGCGGACGACGCCTTGCCCCGGCGGGAAGGACAATGCGCTTGACCAGGTTGGAAGGAACTCGGGCCCTCCGCCTGGCCCAGCCTGGCCCTGCAAACCGACAATCGACGTTGACCCGATTTCAGCGCCACCGGCTGTGAGCGGCGTCGAGGCCACCAACAGCACTCCAAGGCACAAAAGTCCTAACCAGTTCCGTTGTCTCGTCATGTGTCCGTCCTCCCTTCGGCTCATTGATCATCGCGAGCGTCGATCGACCCGTGGATTCAACGGGTCCGACCGACGAATTCACCAACACATTCGTAAAGAAAGTGGTTCGCTTGGAAACGTCTGCCCAGAAATCCTACCATGATGTCGACGCCCCCGGTGGAGATTTTTGGAAGGACCGGGTTCCCCCAAAACTTTGTCTTGTCGCGGCATCAGGACAATGGCCAATCAGCAGCAGGGATCTGTGGACCTGGAAGAGCGGTCAGCGATCGGACTGAAGTTGTCCAAAACCAGAGCAATTCGAGATTGACCTTCCCTCGTCTTTCGTGCCGCGGTGATTCGGGTCACTTGACTGGTTGTTTGTTTTACCATATAACCAAGCGAAGATTTATAGTAGAATTTTCTAACGGGGAGTGACTCGTGTTTCTGCAGACTATTGGAAATCGATGTATGGAGGGGTTGGCGCTGAACATCAGCGGTCCCGGGCAATCCGCGATCATTGCAATCTTGGTGGTCGCGGCGGTTGCACTGACCACCCCCGCGGCCGCCGACAACCCGCACACCGATGTGACCTGGAACGGGCCGGCGACCTGTGTCGAATGCCATGAGACCGAGGCCAACGAGGTTCACGGCTCGGTGATGTACCAGTGGCAGGGGGAGGCTCCGCATGTGGTCAGCGGGCCGGCGATCCAGGGCAAGATCTCGGGCGGGGTCAACAGCTACTGCATCAACATCCTGGGCAACTGGGGAGGGTGCGGCAACTGTCATGTGGGCTTTGGAGCCCTGCCTGAACCCACCGCAGACCCGGCGCAGCTCGAGAACATCGACTGCATGATCTGCCACCAGCAGGCCTATCGCCGGATCAAATCGGGCGGCGTTTTCGTGCCCGATCTCGATGCCATGTCGATCACCATGGATGAGGCGGTGCGGACCGTCCATCTGCCGGAGCGTTACAACTGCCTTCAGTGCCACGCCAAGGCGGGTGGCGGCGATGCGGTGAAACGGGGCGACCTGGCCATGGCCCATGTGGCCACCACAGACGAGGACTTTGACGTCCACATGGCGGTGACGGGTGGAGATCTTCGATGCCAGGACTGTCACACCACCACCAACCACCGTGTCGCTGGCCGCGGATCGGATATTCGGCCGACCGACTCGGATGTGGTTCTCGATTGCACCAACTGCCATACCGACATGGGGACCCAGCACCCGAGCTCGACCATCCGCCGCCACCTCGACCGGGTCGCCTGCCAGACCTGCCACATTGCCTTCTACGCCAAAAACGCCAGCGACACGCCGTCCTCGGAGGCCACTGAAACCCACCGCACCTGGCTTTCCACTCATAGCCCTGAGCCGCCCTACCACCCGGCGGCCGACAAGGACAACCAGCTCGTTCCCGAGTACCGGTTCTGGAACGAAACCAGTCGCAACTATCTGCTCCACGAGGTGGCGGTCCTGGATCCAAAAACCGGACGCTACCCGACCTCACGCCCGGTGGGCCACGTCTCGAATGCGGACGCCAAACTCTACGCCTTCAAGTACAAGACGGCCGAGCAACCGATCACCAACGGCAGCCGGCAGCTGATCGCCCTCGCCACCGATGTTTTCTTTGCCACCGCGGACGCCGCCGCTGCCACCGAGCAAGGGCTGGTGAATATGGGCCTGGATTCCGCCACGGCCTACTCGTGGATCGAGACCGACACCCTGCAGATGCTCAACCACCAGGTGGGCGACGAGGACTCCGCCCTGCGGTGCGACAACTGCCACGGCTCCAACCCTCGGATAGACCTGCTGTCAGACCACGGTTACGGCCTGTGGGGGTCGCCCGCCGAGGTGTGTCAGCAGTGCCATGGCCCCGAGCCCATGCCCGACTTCGAGGAGCTTCACGAAGAGCACGTCCTGGACGAGGACTATGACTGCTCGTGGTGTCACGGCTTCAGCCGACCGGAGCGCGGCCTGCAGCCGTCCTCGGGGGTGTTCCGGGATGGGATGGAGTCGGGCGACACTTTCGCGTGGACAAGCACCGTGCCCTGGTGAGACGTTCGGGTTAGACTCACCTTTCGGAAAGGTGCAGTTGGTCGTCGACCAACGGTCGCAGAAGGGTCCCCGGATGAGAATGTTTCGGCTGATATTGTTCGGGTTTGGTTCCCTCGTTGCCGCGATGATCTGCCAGGGGTGCGGCGACGCAGTGGAGCGTGACTGGACCAATGTGATCCTGATCTCCATCGATACCTTGCGGGCGGATCATCTCGGGGTCTACGGTTATCACCGGGACACATCCCCCGCCATCGACAGCTTTGCCCGGGATGCTGTTGTATTCAGGGACGCCATCGCTCAGGCTCCCAGAACCCTGCCGTCCCACGCCGCCATCTTCACCTCGCTGCTGCCCTCCCACAACGGGGCGCTCGGAAACTATGGTTACAAGCTGTCGGACGACGAGCTCACCATGGCGGAGATCCTGGCCGGCCAAGGTTTCACCACCGTCGCCTTCACTGACGGAGGATTGATGTCCGCCACCTATGGCTTGGCGCAGGGCTTCGAACACTTCCACAGCGCTCAGGAGAGAGGTCGGTTTGAAACCCGCGTTGCTCCTGCTTTGGAGTGGATATCGGAACACCAGGACGAGCCCTTTTTTCTGTTCCTCCACACCTACGAGGTGCACCTTCCGCTGGAGCCGGCACCCGAGTACCTGAACCTCTTCGAGACCGAATACTCCGGGCCACTGCCCGATGTGATCCCGGGCGACCTCTGCTGGCGGATCAACCAGGGCGAGGTGGAGATCAGCGACGAGGATCTGGACCATCTCATCGCCCTCTACGACGGGGCCATTCGATCAATGGACGACTCGTTCAAGGACCTGATTCAATTCTTGAAGGCGTTCGACCTTTACGATTCATCGCTCATCGTATTCACCTCGGATCATGGCGAGGAGTACGGCGAGCGGGGCCGGGTTGCCCACCACGGGTCCACCCTTTTCGATGAGGCCCTCCGAGTGCCGTTGATCATCAAGCTGCCGAAACGCCTGGCCGACGGATCGCTGGTCATCGACACTCAGGTGCGAAGCCTCGACATCCTGCCCACCATTATGGACGTGGTGGGCATCCCCGCGCTTGACCATTTTGAGGGCACGAGCCTGATGGGTTCTGCGCTGGGTGGTCAACAGGAGCCTCTCCCAGCCGTCAGTCAGATCGTCGGCGGTCGGCAGGTCTCGCTCCGTGACGGCTCCTGGAAGCTGATTCGAAAACGTAGTGGGACGAGGCTGTACGACCTGCGCATCGATCCGTCGGAGAGCGTGAATGTGAAGCGGAGGCACAAGAGAGCCGTTCGTCGCCTGGACTCCAGGCTCGACCGGATGCTCGGTGCGCGCCCGGCCAAGGAGACGCCGTTCGAACCCAGTGACGAAGAGATCGAGGAGCTTCGGGCGTTGGGGTATGTCGATTAGACAGTTCGCGGTGCGGTGGTCGACTCGCCCTCGAGATGGAGCCGCTGTGATAAG
>CAWDGW010000006.1:0-130915 GCA_963801995.1 uncultured Holophagae bacterium
GAATGCCGTCTCTGGAGAAGGCATACCCGACCATCCAATCACCCCCTGACCGATCGTACCCGGCGTACCACATGTGGTAAACCCATCCGTCGAAGACCACCGACGCGTTGAAGACCCGTGCGTCCCACGGTCCGGGAGGGCCGGTGCGCAGAATCGGGTTTTCCGTTTCCTTGGTCCAGGTGATGCCGTCCGGGGACTCGGCGTACCCGATCTGGTCGAACGATCCGTTGTGGCCGTTGTACCACATCTTGTAGACGTCCCCTTCGAGAACCACCGCCGACGGTCCCACGTAGTAGTCGTCCCACTCTCCGGGCGGCCCCACAACCAGAACCGGGTTATTGGCGACGTCCTTGACCCAAAAGCTCCCATCGGGCGATGTGGCTCGCCCTCCACGGCCCGTGCTCCCGTCGGCCGTTCCGGCCGAGTACCACATGACGTATTGCGTCCCGTCGTGGATCACGGCCATTCCGGGAACGTAGAAGTACTCGTCCCAGTCGCCTGGCTGGCCGTGGTCGAGCACCGGGTTGGCCGGGTCCATCATCCAATCCACGCCGTCTGAAGATGTGGCGTGGCCGATACCGTTGTTGCTGTTGTCCCATCCCCAGAACCACATGTGGTAGGTGTCACCATTCAGGACCACGGCCCCGACCAGCCGTCCCAAGGAGTCCCACTCCCCCGGGTCTCCGGGCTCGAGAACTGGGTTGCCCGGGTACTGCTCCCAGATGGTCTGGCCCATGGCCATGCCTGCTCCCCACAACACGATCGAGATCAGAACCGCAGCTCGCTTCGCGTTCATGACATCCCCCTTTCGACTTGCGTTCATCTCAAACGTGGAGCGCTCGACGCGGGGTTGCCTGAAGAAAAGCTGCGGTTTTCGTGCGGATCGGTCATCTCCCTCTCACCCAGCCGCTTAGCTGTGAGCAGTTGGCAGACCTGCCCCGTGCCCGCGTCCAAAAGAGTCAAAAGTCGAAAGTCAAAGGTCAAAAGTCAAAACTCAGAACTCACAAAGTGAGGTTGCTGCGTTGTTCTGTGTCCCTCTGCGTTCTTCTGCGGCCCATCCAACCTGAAGCCATCGCGATCGGTTTTCGAATTTCGCGGCCGCCGGCCGCGGCGACTCACCGCCACCAGCAGACAGCCGTAGGCCAGCCCCCTCCCTCGCGACGACCCCCCTGGCCACGGCTGTGTTCTGCTGCCGTCGGTGAGTTCCGCATTTCGAATTCTGCCCCCCCTGCCCTACCGCCCCATAGCCCCAAAGCCCTACCGCCCGAGGTATCCTCGTGCCATGAGGATAGGCTTCGTGGTCGCGGCGGATCGCTACACCGGAGCGGCGGCGGTGGCCGAGCTCATGTGCCGTTCTGTACAGGCGGCCGGGTCGACCGGCACCCTCCTCTTCGTCGGGGGCCGCAACCTCGAGCACCGCCTGAAAGGGCGGTGGTGGGCCCACCCGGACCTGGTCAAGGGGCGTTCCCCGGCGGGCCTCGCCCACAACCTGCGCAGAATCCGTCGCTTCGCCCGGGACAACGACGTGGTGATCTGCCACCTGCCTCACGACCACTTCCTCTGCGTGGCGGCGGGTGTCCACCGCACGGTGCCACTGGTGCGAAGCGTTCGCCACCCCAAACACCTTCGAACCAACCCCTGGCAGCGGTGGCTGCACAGGCGGGTCCGCGGGAATCTGCTGGCCCACTCCCGCATGAAAGCGGCGGCCGGGAGAGGGCCTGTCGAGAGAACATTCCTGGTGCTTCCCGTGCCGGTGGAGGACCGATTCCACCTCGGCGTCAAACCCGGCCCGTGGCGGGAGTGGCTCGGGATCCCCGGTCTATCTCCGATCCTGGGCATGGTGGGCAAGGTCGCAGAAGACCGCGGTTTCAACCTGCTTCTGGAAACCGCGCGGCACGTGGATCCGCCCGTTCACCTCATCGCCATCGGCCACGGCGAGGCGCTGGCGGATCTTCAGAAGTCGGCCGTCGAAGCCGGCCTCGAAGGCCGGGTTCACTGGCTCGGCTACCGCGACAACGATCTCCCGGAGCTGTACGCGACCATGGACGTCGCCCTCTTCGCGGCAGCGGGGTCCGACCACGGGCATCGCGCCGTCTCCGAGGCTCAGGCCTGCGGTCGGCCGGTGATTGCCGCCTCGATCGACGGAGTGACGGACCTGATCCAGGAGGGCGTCACGGGACGAATCGTCGATGCGAACCCCGTCGCCCTTTCGGCGGCGGTCACAGACCTCTTGAGAGACCAAGAGGTCCGCAGGTCGGTCGGACGGGCCGCGTCCCGAGCGGTCGAAGATCGCCGGATGGCCGCGGTGGGAAGTCGGCTCGTGCGGTTCATCGGAAATATCATCGAGGGTTACAACCGCTAACACTGACCAGATCCCAACCACGACGCTCGTTCCCGTTTCCCTTCTCGTTCCCGTTCCCGGTTCCCGTCCCCGTTCCCGTTCCCGTTCCCAAAAACGCGGATCCCACGACTGACGTCAATTCACCGCTATTGTCAATCGAACAGGGATGGTAGAGGGGGTGCTCGCGGGAACGGGAACGGGTACGGGAACGGGTACGGGAACGGGAAACGGGTCCAAGGTTGGGAATGTTCGCCCCGAGAGTCTTTTCGAGTAGAATCCACCGTCGACTGGAGGCCCCATGCCGCTCCACAACATCAGGCTCCGGACCGCGGAGGCCATCGCTGCATCCCTGGAGGTGGCATTTGGTCATCGACCGGAAGAAACCGATCTCGAAATTCCACCACGTCGCGAGCTGGGGGATCTGGCCTGGCCCGGCGCCTTGCCGCTGGCCAAGGTGCTGCGCCGTTCCCCGCGGGATATCGCCCAAGGGGTGGCGGACTCTGCCCAATGGCCGGCCGAGATCGAACGGGTGGAGATTGCCGGGCCGGGCTTCCTCAACTTTTTCCTTCGCCGCGGCCCGATCCTCGAGAGCCTCTTGAGGCGGGATGCAGCGCCCGGGGGAGAGGCCAAGAGCACCAAGACAATCATCGAGCACACCAACATCAACCCCAACAAGGCGGCCCACATCGGCCACCTGCGGAACGCCGTCCTCGGCGACACCCTGGTGCGCTGTCTGCGCGCACTTGGCACGCCGGTGGAGGTTCAGAACTACATCGACGACACCGGGGTCCAGGTCGCCGACGTGGTGGTGGGCGTTCTCTACCTGCCCGAGGAGGAGATTGCCGAGGCCCTCAAAATCGAGATCTGCCGACGGGATGAGCTCATCGAGAAACTGGTGGAGCGGCTCCCGGCCGACGGCGTCCCGCCAGCCTCCACCACCGACTTCGACGACCTCTGTTGGGACATCTACCCCAGGGTGACGGCCCGCTACGAGTCCGATCCCGACTTTTTGGCCCGACGGGCAGAGGTGCTGCACGCCATCGAGGATGGTGCAGGCGCGGTGGATCTCGAGCAGGCGGTCTACCTGCTGAAGGGATCGGTGGTGGCCGGGGAAATCTTCTCCAGTCACGCCGTCGCACGCCTTGCCGCCGAGGTCGCCGCGGGCAACCTGCGCTGCCACCTGGCCACCATGGCTCGCCTCAGCGTGGCCTACGACGTCATGCCCCACGAGTCGGACATCCTGCGGCTCGGGTTCTGGCAGCGGGCCTTCGATCTCCTGGAAGAATCCGGAGCGATCCGGCTCGAAGACCAGGGAAAGAACGCCGGTTGCTGGGTGATGTCGCTGAAGGCGAGCCCTGCCTTTGCCCAGATGGACGACCCGGACAAGATCCTGGTTCGGTCCAACGGCACCGTCACCTACACCGGCAAGGACATCGCCTACCAGCTGTGGAAGCTCGGACTGCTGCGGGATCCCGACGGGTCGCTGCACGATTTCGGATACCTCCCGTTTGCCACGTGGCGCCGTGACGGCGCCGCCCTGCCGGTCATCTACGGGGATGCCAAGACGGTCCTCTACAGGTCGTGGGCGGACATGTCAGAACGCCCCGGCGACGAGGTCTTTGGCGCCGGTGGCCGGGTCTATAACGTGATCGACGTGCGCCAGTCCTACCCCCAGCAGGTGGTCAAGGAGGCGGTGCGCATACTCGGCCACCCTGACGCCGCCGACAACTCCATTCACTTCGCCTACGAGATGGTGGCCCTCACCCCCGAAGCGGTCCGCCTCATGGAGGAGGAAAGCGGGCAGAGCTTCGGCCTGTCCGAGGAGGACATGGCGAAAGCCTATGTGGAGATGTCGGGTCGCCGTGGCATCGGCGTCAAGGCCGACGAGTTCCTCGATGTGCTGACCTCGGCCGCCGAGGATGCCATCGTCGGCAGGCTCGGACATGGGGGTGAGGTGGCCGACCTGGGTGATCGCGCCCGCGCGATCGCAGTGGGCGCCCTGAGATACCTGATGGCTCGACAGTCCCGCAACCGGGTGCTGGCCTTCGACTTCACCGAGGCCCTCGCCTTCGAGGGGGACACCGGCCCCTACCTCCAATACTCCGCCGTGCGCGCGACCAAGATTTTTGACAAGCTCCAGGAGCGGCGCGGGGAAGGCAAGGTCGGGCCCGACGAGGTTGATCAGCTTGGCGGCATCGAGATTGCCGACGACCTGTGGGACCTGGTGCTCCAGTGTGCACTGCGGCGTGAAGTTGTGGCCCAGGCCGTTGCTTCGCTGGAGTTCTCCCTGCTCGCCCAACACGTCCACGGTCTGGCTCAGCTGTTCCACAAGCTCTACCACGCCCACCCCGTCGTTCCCGAGGAGGACCCGAGCGTAAGGTTCTTGAGACGGGCCGTGTTCACCGTCTTCGCCGACGAGATGAGGGTCCTTCTCGAGGACCTGCTCGGCATCCCCGTCCCCGCGGAGATGTAGGTCAATCAAAAATTGAAAATCGAAAACCACCACACGTTCAATCTGCGACGGTCGAATCACCTCCAGGAGCCAGCCGGTTTTTGATTTTAGATTTTAGATTTTAGATTGAGCGAGGAGGCAGCGATGAGTGGGCAGAACCGCCGAGAGCGCTACGAAAGGATCCGGGATCAAATCGCCGAGCTGATCGCGAAGACCGACGACCCCGTGGCCCACCGGGCCACGGCCGCGGCGGTGCTCCACCACAAAGTACCCGGCGTTTCGTGGACCGGCTTTTACCTGCTCAAGGATGGAGACCTGGTGGTGGAGGCCTACCAGGGACCGGTGGCCTGCCTGGTGCTCGAGCGACAGACCGGAGTGTGCTGGGCCGGGATCGACCGCGGCGAGACCATTTTGGTGCCCGACGTTCACGCCTTCCCGGGCCACATCCCCTGTGACGACCGGAGCCGATCAGAGATCGTCGTGCCGGTCTTCAACGCGGATGGAGCCGCGATAGGCGTGCTTGACGTGGACTCGCACCGGCCGAATCACTTCGACGATGTGGACCGCGAGGGCTACGAGTCGGTGGTCCGGATGCTCGAGCAGCGCTGGAACCGGAGCCATCTCAGTTGAAAGTTGAAAGTTGAAAGTTGAAAGTTCCTTCTCGTCCAACCCGGAGGGCCAGGGCGTGCGAGGAACTCGCTACTGAATGACAATTGGGCGGCTACGTTTGTCTGCGCGGAACTGCGTTCATCTGCGGCCCATGCGCTGACTTCAGCGCCGAGATGTGCAGCCTGGAAGGCCGCACCACAATTCCTGCCGCTGACTCGAGCGCGGGGATAGGCGGGCCCAAAGCCCAAGGCCGGGCGGGTGGGTGGGGATTTTCGATTTTCGATTCGGACACGGAGACGGGGTGGGTGAGCTGGAATCTACCTCATCGTCACGCGTAAGAGGTACCATGAGCGTCGCAATGGCCTCCACCCAGCACCCGTCCGCACCCCTCGACCTGTCAACCATCGGGACCGTGATGGTGCGTGCGGCGCAGGCCGGCGATCAGGAGGCGCGGAACCAGCTGGCCCGTTCCTGCCACAAGGTGGCCTTTCTCTTCGCCCTACACCTCACCGGTCAACGGGACGACGCGCAAGAGCTTTCCCAGGACGCCATGGTGCGGTTCTTCGGCTCGCTGGCCAGATTCGACGCCGACCGACCGCTGCGTCCCTGGCTGCTCAGAATCGTCCGCAACCTGGCCCGCGACCGGGCGCGTCGGATGAGGGTGCGCAAGGTCGAACCCCTGGAGCCCGCCGACGACGGGCTGGTGATCGACCCGATCGACCCCTGCCCCTCCCCGGAGCAGTGTGTCGCACGGGCCGAGGTTCAACGACAGCTCTGGGAAAAGGTTCTCGCCCTCCCACGCAAATACCGCGAAGTGGTGGCCCTCCGCGATTACCTCGATCTTTCCTATGACGAGATCGCCACCGTGCTGCGTATCCCGAGGGGCACCGTGATGTCGCGGCTTCACCGCGCCCGGGGCCGTCTTCGCAAGGAGCTTGGCGGCCGGCTCCGAAAGGAGGTGACAGCGTGACCCAGAGCTGTCCCAATTCATTCAACGAGACCCTGATCTCCGGCCACCTCGACGGCGAGCTGACCCAGGCGGACGATCAAAAGGTCCGGATTCACATCGGGAGCTGCGACCACTGTCGCAGGCTTCTCGACGAACTCACGACGATGCGGGAGGCTGCCATGACCACACGCTTCGAGGGCCCTGGAGACGACCAGTGGGATGAGCACCCACGAGGGGGGTTCAGCGGGGCATCACGCGGCCTCGGATGGCTGATGGCCGTGATCTGGCTGGCGGCGGTCACCGGCTTCGGGCTCTGGCACGCGTGGAACGGGCCGGAGTCCCTGATCGAGAAACTCCTGGTATTCGGCGGAATCTCCGCCTTCGCCCTGCTCTTCTTGTCGGTTCTCCTCGATCGACTCGCCACGGCAAAGATCGATCGCTACCGGGAGGTGAAGAAATGATCGTCGTCACGACCGCCACCATCGCGGGGAAAAGGGTCGTGAAGACCCTCGGCCTGGTCCGCGGCAACACCATCCGCGCCCGCCACGTGGGCAAGGACATCTTGGCGACCTTCCGCAATATCGTGGGCGGCGAGATTGCCGAGTACACCAAGATGATGGCTGAATCGCGCGAGCAAGCCCTCGACCGGATGGTCGAGGAAGCAGCGGAAATCGGCGCCAACGCCATCCTCGAGGTTCGCTTCATGACCGCAGAGGTGATGCAGGGAGCAGCGGAGCTGCTCGCCTACGGCACAGCGGTCATCGTGGAGGATGCCGAGTAGCAGCCCCTGAAAAGTACAGAGTCGTCCGGATCAGAAGTTGAAGGAGACGCCGACGGTCCCGGCCAAGCCGCCAATGCTCTCTTCGTATGTAACGCCCCCGCTGGAGATCTCGGAGTCAAGCCACCGGTACTGGACCTCGACGAACAGGCCACCGCCTCCGGTGCCGTAATGAAGCCCCGCGAGGCCGTAGTAGCCAAACTCGTCATCCACATCTGCACCACTGACGTTGATCAGAGCGTAGGAACCTCCGGCCCCGATATAAGGTCGGAGTCCCGATCCCTTGGCGAACACATACCGGATACCGAGATCGAAGGGGATCATCTGAATACCGTCGAAGATGGTCACGCCTGGATCATCGACGACGATTCCGTTGACTTTGGGATACCAGGTTCCTGTGAGATCCACGACGAAGCTCTCGCCACCCAGGGTGAGGCGGGCACCGGCTCCGTAGCTGTTGTTGTTGTCGTTGACCTGACCGTAGGTCCCGAACAGACTGAAAGCTCCACCCGCCCAAGCGGGCGCCGCCATCAACGCCAGGCATCCCACCAGAACCAGCACGGTTTTCCGCATTACGTACCTCCCCGAGGATTGGTCGTCATTTTGTGCACCATCAACACGATTGTAGTACACCTTCTGGCCAATCGCTGCTATTTCGTCCCGTTTCGCAACGTTTTAAGGTGATCGGGACCACCACGGTGGGCACGAATTGCGCCCCCCAACCCCCACCCATTACGAATTGCGAATTGCGAATTGTCGTCGTCCGAGTTCGAGTATGCCCGGCTCCGAGGATCTCGGAAGGCGGCCAATTCGATAATTCGCAATTCGCAATTCGCAATTTCTGAATCGTGGGTTCTTCCGTCAGCCACTGGCTACGGAAGGGTGCCGGTATATCCCTTGCGGCTCACAGCCCGATACCCGTCCACCCTGACCTCGAGGGTGCGGTACTTGGTCAGACCGACACCGGAGGTGGCAAAGGTGATGATGAACCGCGATGACAGCTCCTCCAGCAGAGTCCTCGCCACCAAAGGCATTTCTTCGGCGGTGGGAATCCGCCGGTACCGTCCACCGGACGCTTCGGCGATCAGTTGCAGAACCTGCTCAAAAGACAGGCCCTCCCCGTCCGACGCCGGCGGCGGTTCGACTCCGAGCACGAAGATCGGGGTGTCCAGGCCCTCGGCAATGCGAGTCGCTTCCGCAGAGGTGATCCGAGAGGCATTGTCCACCCCGTCGGTCAGCAGAATGGCCGCCCGGCGGTGATGGGACGCCCGTTCCATGACGTCGGGAACTCGCTGGATCATGTCGTAGAGGGCCGTGGTGCTCCAGGGACGGATGCTCTCCAGGACCCTGGGCAGCAGGTACCAGCCCATCCCGAATGGAAACCTCTCTTGAACGCGCTCGTCACCAAAGGTCCACAGCGCCAGTTGATCCTCCTGGCGCCGCTCGTGGAGGAACGCGTTGATCAGCGCCTGGCCCGCCGACATCTTGCGGCCGGCCATGGATCCCGAGGTGTCCAGAATGAAGCCCAGGCTCAGGGGCAGGTCGCTCTCCAAAGCGAAATCACGGATAGGCACTTGCATGCCATCCACGTAGAGGTGAAACCGCTTCTGGGAGACGTTGGTCACGATTCGACCCTTGTTGTCGCGTACCGTCACCGGCGCCACTACCGCTGCCACCTCGACCTGACCCTCGTACTGTGCCGACACCGGCATCGCGCCACCCAAGGTCAGGACGGCGAGGGTCAGGAGTAGCCCGCACGTGGTACCGGAGGTCAACCGGCGCCCTCGTCTGAGATGGCGCCCTGCAGGGCCAACCTCACATCCCCGCCGGAGCCGGTTCGATACCGATCTCCGTAGCTCTCGACGACCCCGCTCTCGTCGAGGTCGATCCGGACCACGCGGTGCACCGGCACGAAGAAGGTCGACGGACGGATCAGCTTCGGCGAGCCGGTTTTCTCCTGGCGAAGCCAGTCCTCCACGGTATTGAGATCCATGCCTCGGACCACCGCTCCGGTGGCGTCCAGATTGAGAAGAACCCCCCACATTTTCTCCCGTGGGTTGGTGCAGTGAACAATTACCAGCGAGTTGGCGCCGATGCCTTCCATACATCGAGCCTAACCCATCCCAGCTCGCGTCGTCTGTGCCCGCGTCCGCTTCCGCGTCCGCTTCCGGATCGAAGATCAAAAATCAAAAACCCCGTCACGGCGTGGCGCGGCTTGTCACGGCGAAATCCGAAGGACGGAGGCGGGGGCTGGAGGCCGGGGGCCGTGCCCGTCTCCGTCTCCGTCTCCGTCTCCGTATCCGAGTCCGCGCCCGAGTCCGGATCGTGCAACCGGGAAGGCCGTTCTGCAGGAGCTTCGTGGGAGATCGGCGAAGTCCTTCCCTCCAGTGTCATCCCGAGTCCCCCAGGGCCCGTTCGGGCCGACAGAACGAGCCCTGGGGTACTCGGGATGACAGCGGGGAGGGCATCGCCGCTCCGACTCCGCCGTGCCGATCGGGGTCGGTTTGCCGAATTCCGAATTCCGAATTCCGAATTCTGCCCAGTTGCCTACCGACGAGTCCGAGATGATCAGTCCGTACCGTCACCTTGCTGTGACAGCTCGATCAGCACACCGCCGGCAGATTCGGGATGTAGGAAACACACCAGGCAGCCGTGGGCCCCGCGCTGCGGCTCGTCGGAGAGCAGCCGAAATCCCTTCGCGGCCATGTGGGCCATGGCCGATCGGATGTCGTCGACGCCGATGCAGATGTGGTGAAGGCCCGGACCGCGACGTTCCAGGTGACGGGCTATGGGAGACTCCGGTGCCGTCGGCTCGAGCAGCTCAAGGCGGGTATCGCCAATGGGCAGAAACCCCACTTTCACGCCCTGCTCGATGACGTCCTCGATACCCTCGAGTTCCAGACCCATGGCCTCGTAAACCTCTCGGGCCGCCCGGATGGAATCCACCGCGATTCCCACGTGGTCGAGCTTCGGCCAGCCCTCCTCCCTCGACATCAGCTGATCTCCACCGAGAGCAGGAACTCGCGGCCACGCCCCGCAGGGTCCGGTATCACATCGAAATCCACGGGCACCTCCCGACGATCCAATGGATCAAATACATTGTAGGTCTGAGCGAAAAACCCCTCAAGGGATGTGATCACGGAGCATACCCCGTCCACGCCACCACCTCGATCCCGGTGTAGTAATGCTGCAGGATCCGGTCGAAGGTCATTCCAGACCGGGCAAGCCCGTAGGCCCCGTTCTGGCAGAGACCGACACCGTGCCCCCACCCCCGGCCGAGAAACCTCACCCAGCGTCCGCCGTCGGCCGAAGGCACGATGTGGAAGGTGAAAAGATTCTCCGGCAGATCGAGCGCTTTCCTGATGGGGAACCCCTCGAGGTCCTTCCGCGTCCCGGAACGACCTTCCGCCACCAGTCCAACCACCCTCCCCGACGGGCCACGGCGGGTGACGTCGAGCCTGACCAGGTCAGGGATCTCCAGGCGGCGGGCCAGTTCCTCCCAACTTCGGTCACGGGTCCAGCTGCGCCAGGCAGATCGCCGATCGGCCTCATCTCCACCGCCGGACTGGACAACCACCAGAGCCAGCAGGCGGTCGCCCGCGAGGAAGCGCTCCAGACTTGTGCCAGGAAAGACCCGGATCGCCTGGGAGCTGCCATAGGTCGATCCCCAGCGCCAATACAGAGGCACACGAGCCGGCAAGGGTTCGGAGTGGTGGGCTTTCCTGGGAAAGATGCCCACACCCTCCGGATGCGGTACCGCCTCTCCGCTGTCCCGGCTCACCAGGCCCTGAACCTGGAGCACCGCAAGAGCGGCCCGGAAATACCAGTCTGCAAGAGGCTCGTCACCGGCTGGTACCTCGAGGGGAATCCCGTACAAATCGGCCAGCTCCACCAGACCACCAACCGACCGGCTCCCCACCAGCGCTTCGATCTCGTCGAGGCCTCCGGCGTTCAGCAGCGCTTCCGAGAAATCCGCCCGTCCAGGCCGGTCCTCGAGGCGGCTTTGTCGGCCGCCACAGAGGGTGACGACTCGATCCACGATTTCTTGCGGTGTGGCGTCTGCCGGCAAATCCAGAGCCGACAGTGCGAGGTGCGCCCGGAACTGGTCCGGCTCATCGAATCGCTCCCCACCGCTCTCCCCCGAAATCACCATGGGCCGCTCCCAGACACAGGGAACACCAGCGAGGTAGGGTTGGGCGCGCCCCTCGAAGAGCAGCGACGAATCCTCGGTGTGACCACCGCACGTCGAGGTGTACATCGCATCAATGGGCTGACCGTCGAAGACGGCGATCAACCCCGCCGTCTCGTCCACCGCTCGATCGGTGAGCTGGTGCTGGACGTCAGCACCGCGATAGACCTGGCACGCCGGCGTGTCACAGAGGTCATAGCCCTCCTGTTCGTGGTCGCCGAGGTGGGCCACGGTGTAGGTGCGCGCCGCGACAGTCTGTGCCTTGAGGGCGTCAAGCTGGGGAAACTGCGACGGCCCCATCTCGGCCGGAACAACTCCCTTGAGATAGCTCTCAATGTTGAGCTCGTTGATGACCAGGAGCTCGCCTCCCACGGTTCGAACTCGAAGACGACCGTGATACCTGCCGTCCCCCACCGCCACAGGCCAATCCCCGTGCGGCTCGAGGATCAACTCCCCATGAATGTCCACCGGTTCGCTGTTCGACGACTCCACCCGCACCTGACCTCCGTCAGCCACCGCGAAGGACTCCGGGTGACCCACCGCCGCGAGAGCCGCCTTGGGATCGGTCGGTTCGCTGGCCAACCACCGAATTCTCAGACGCACGAACCCGGTTTCGGTCCGGGTCAGGGTCGTCTCCACACCCGGTCCAAGTTGCTGACGAAGTCGACGAGAAGCCTCGCGTGCAGCCGCCTCATCGCGGAAGGCGGCCACCTGCCAGGACCTGCCGGCCTGGGCGCTCATCCGAAGAGGCCCGTAGAGCCAGGTCTCCTGTTCGGGCCAACGGGCGCGATAGGCCCGCCCCGGCTGGCCCAGAATCACCGGGACCGAGGATCTCTCCAGCAGAACCCGCACCCGCGGCGGATCAATGTGTGAGGTCGGGGCCGGCACCGGAGTGGGCACGTGGGAAGGCGGTGTCGGCGAGGCTGTGGGAGTTGATCCAGGGGACGGAATCAATGTCGGTAACGGGGTAGATGAAGGAGGCGACTCAACCGGTCGGGGAGTGCTGGCACATGCCACGACGAACCCTGAAATGAGAATCAGCCCAACGCCCCTCATGGCTCGCGTCAAGGGGTCCTCCGCTCGGGTCCCTCGGCGAGCTGCATGCGCCGATAATCGCCGCCCCGCAGCTCCAACCTACGGCACATTTCGAAGAGTCGCGACCGGATTCTGGGCGACACCCGATCGGTGAGTGTCTCCTGGTCCTTGGTCCGCGGGAAGTCCGAGTAGTTGGTTGTGAAGATGGTCAGCCGGTCTTCCACGTATCGGCTGTTCACCAGGTAGTACAGCAGATCCATCACCCACGGCGTGACCTTGCCAGCACCGAGCTCGTCCAACACCAACACGTCGGCCGCAATCAGCGGCTGCAAGATATCCCGTTTCGACCCCGAACCCTCGAAGGTCATCTGGATTTCCAGGGTCAAAGACGTGAAATCTGCGAACCGACCTTTCACTCCCTTGTTGGAGATCAACTCCTGGAGGGCCGCCACGGCGAGGTGGGTCTTGCCGGTTCCCACCGTCCCCATCAAAAGCAGACCCTTTTCCGACGCCGGATAGAGATCGACGAACTCTTGCACCGCCCGCAGGGCGCGGCCGAGAGTGGGATCCTCGTCATTCCAAATATGGAAACTCTCCAGGGTGCAATGACGGTATCTGGAGGGAATGCCGGCTCGCTCGAGCAGCCGTTCCCGCCGTCTTGTTCCGGCGCAGTGGCAGCGCACAGCGATCTCGCCGGCCTCTCCCTGATCCAACCGCCAACCGGTGTCGTTGCAGTCGGGGCAGGGGGTAGCTTGCTCGGTGGTCTCTGCCATCCGGGGAGTATAAGGGAGAACGGATGGGTGAGGAGAATTCGGAATTCGGAATTCGGAATTCGGAAAACCGTCGTCGGTGATCAGTGGTGTGGTCATCTGATATTCGATGTGCCCCAGCAGACCGCGATAAGATCCCCCCGTGCCGAGAGTCCTCCACGTGCTGTCACAACGGCCGTCGCTGACGGGAAGTGGAATCACCCTTGACGCGCTCGTTCGGAATGCCGCCTCGTCCGGGTGGGACCAGCATGTGGTTGTCGGAGTACCGGATGACAACTCTGAGCCACAGGTCGGCGACCTATCACCAGACCGCATCCACCCACTCCGATTCGGCGGCGAGGATCTTCCGTTCCCCGTTCCGGGCATGAGCGATGTGATGCCCTATCCGAGCACTCGGTTCTCCTCCATGGACGAGGAACAGATTTGGGATTACGTCAGCAATTGGAGAGAACATCTCATGCAGGTGATTGTCCTCTCCCGGCCAGACGTGATTCACTCCCACCACGTGTGGATCTTGTCGGCCCTTCTTCAAGACGTGGCGCCATCAATCCCCGTTTTCACTCACTGCCACGCCACCGGAATTCGGCAGATGGCGCTCTGCCCCCACCTGGCCGGTCGAGTTCGGGCGGGGTGCTCGAAAATCGACCGCTTCGGGGTGCTTCATCGAGCGCATCAGGAGGAGTTGTGCTCGGCCCTGGCGATACCGACCAGCCGGGTCGAGGTCGTGGGCGCCGGCTACCGGGAGGAGCTGTTTCACGCCCGAGGACGTGTTGCGGCCGAGCCGCCGCGGATCCTCTACATCGGGAAGTACTCGGCATCAAAGGGGCTCCCGTGCCTGCTTGATGCTGTGACCGACCTTTGGGCACGCAACCTCGACTTTGAATTCCATGTTGCGGGTACCGGTTCGGGGCCTGAAGCCGAGAACCTCCGGTCGCGGATGTCGAACATGTCCGACTCGGTGGTTCTCCACGGTCAGCTCGGCCAGCCTGAGTTGGCGAACCTCATGCGGCGGTCATCGTTGGTTGTCCTGCCCTCGTTCTACGAGGGCCTTCCTCTGGTGCTCGTGGAGGCGTTCGCCAGCGGCTGCCGGGTCGTGGCCAGCGCTCTGCCAGGGGTCGTCGAGCAACTGGCCCCGGCCCTCGGCGACGCCCTCGAGCTCGTCGATCTGCCGAGGATGGCCGGCATCGACACCCCGGTTACAGCCGATCTAACCGCCTTCACCGATCGATTGCGAGTCGCCATCGAACGATCGCTCGCAGCGCCTCCCCTCGGCGATCCGGCGATCAGTCGTTCGGAGGCTCTCACCTCCTTCACATGGACGGCGGTCTTTCAGCGAATCGAGGCGATCTGGGTCGAGTTGCTCGGCCGTCGGTGAGTTCCGAATTCCGAATTCAGAGGACCTCGAGGACTCTTTCGGTGGGGCGCCCCATCACCGCTCGCTCGCCGTCGGCCGACACCACGATCGGCCGCTCGATCAGTCTGGGATGTCCCACCATAATCTCGATCAGCTCGTCCTCGCTCAGATGCCGAGTTCTTCCATTTCGACGATGCCCGCGGTGACCTCGGAACGCGCCCTCTCCAGGGCCTCGAGAATCGACGGCAGATTGGCTTCGACCATGGTTGGGTTCAGGCGAACGTCGAGCACTCCCGACCCCAGATCGAAAGCATAGATTCCCCCGGTGAAGATCCCGTCCACAACCTCACGGGTCAGTCGAATCATGGCTTCCGCCACGTCCACCGTGACCGCTGCCACGATCAGATCGGGTTCGTCGTCGATCATCGAGTCGTCCGTTGCCACCAGCAGCAAGCCCGCGTCGTGTGCCGCTGCGTACACCTCGGCCTCGGGAAGATCGGTGGCATACAGCGCCACCTTCACCCCACGTTCGACCAACTCCCACGGACCCTCCGGCGAGCTCACCACAACGACGTTTCGGCGATTCGAGGTGGAAAGAAAGCCCTTGATGAACGCGCCTTCTACGTGGTCGAGCCATGGCCCTCCAGCACCCCTCACAACACCCACCGATTTCGACGAGCTGAGACTCGCTGCCACAACCCCGGCGACCCAGGCCGCTCCGTCCGGCACGATCTCGATTCCCCCGACATTGGGCCCATAGCCCCGACCGGGCAGCAGCACGAATCGAGTCCCGGGAAACGACGGGGCCTCGGAGTAGACCGCGTTTTCGAAGCCCGCCCCGACACAGAATACGAGATCGACTCCGCTTTCACCCTGTTCAGCCACCAGGGTCCTCTGCCGCAGGGAAGTGGCAGCTCGAAGCCGGACAACGCTGGCATCGAACTCGGCAGCGATCCGACCCAAACCCATCTCGGCGGCCCGTTCCCAACGCCCCGAGACCGGCGTCGAGGTCAGCAGACGCACCTGGAACGAGTCGTGTTCCCCATCGTCCTCCGGACCAGCGTCACAGCCTACGATGCCCAGGACGCAGGCCATGGTGAGCACGGTCAAGGCGATGAACCGCTGAGACATCTCGGGCAGCATTGTACCGCCGATATCAGTCTGCAGTTGGCAGTTGGCAGTTTACGTTGTCGCAGCCGCTGGCTGCTCCAACGTAAACCGCCCCACGCTGGTCGCACCCTGAGGTAATATGACGATCATGAACATCCTTCAATTGGTCGCAGAGCTGGACGAGCTACTCAACGCCGACGAGGTCGCTGATTACTGTCCGAACGGCCTGCAGGTGGAAGGTCGGCCCTCGGTCGACCGGATCGTGACCGCGGTCTCCTCATCAAGGGCACTCTTCAACAGGGCGGTGGATCGAGAGGCAGACGCCATCCTGGTCCACCACGGGATCCTGTGGAACGGCCCAGAAGCGCCCCGATTGATCGGCTCCCTCAAAGAACGTGTGCGTCTGCTGGTGGAAAATCGGCTCTCCCTGATTGCCTACCACCTACCCCTCGATCGCCACGCGGAGCTCGGCAACGCGGCCCAACTGGCCAATCGGCTCGGCCTCGTGGAACTCGAACCATTCGGTATTCACGGCGGGGTCTCCGCCGGGGTCTGTGGGGTCTTCCCCGAGCCGGTGGAGGCCGAAGACCTGTTTGCCGCCGTGGCCCAAGCCTGCGACCGGGAACCGCAGATCTTCGAGGGTGACCGCCGGGTCATCTCCTCGGTGGGCATCGTGACCGGCGCCGCACAGCGGGAGTACCACCAGGCCGTGGCCGCGGGCCTCGACGCCTACATCACGGGTGAAGCCACCGAGTGGGTCCTCCACCAGGCGGCCGAGGACGGTGTTCATTACCTGGCCGCAGGGCATTACGCCACCGAACGGTTCGGAGTCATCGCCCTCGGCAGGTGGATTCAGCAACACCACGACGTCGAAGTGGAGTTCATCGACATCCCGAATCCCGTCTAGCCCGCGTCCGCGTCCGCGTCCGCGTCCGAATCCATAATCAAAAATCGAAAACCCTCAGACGGTTGGTGACTACCTTTTCAGTGTCGGTCCCTCCACAATCTCCTCAACTCCTCCTCGGCCGTCGGGTTCGTTTTTCGAATTTCGCATTTCGCATTTCGAATTTCGCATTCGGGTGGGGGGGGAGACTTTTGACCTTCAACTGCCTACACTCTGCCCATGCCGAAGACGTCACCCACACCTTCGAATCAGTTCTCCTTCTCCAGAATCAAGACCTTCCATCAGTGCCCCCTCCGTTACCGCTACCGTTACCTCAAGGGGCTCCGTGAGTCCTTCCGTTCCATCGAGAGCTTCCTCGGCAGCACGGTCCATCTGGTGCTCGAGTGGCTCTACGCGGAACGCAACGGAAGCGACAGCCCGAATCTCGACGCGGCCCTTGAACAGTTCGCGCGGAGATGGGAGGAGGGTTGGGCCGAAGACGTAGCGGTGATCAAGGACTCGACCACGGCCGACGATGCGTTTCGTCTCGGCAAGGAGATGGTGGCCCGATTCCACCGCGAAACCTTCGTGCAGGACCGGAGCGAGACGATTTCCCTCGAGCAGAGATTCAGCGTTCGGCTCCAGTCCAAGGTCGTGTTCACGGGCATCGCTGACCGGGTCGGTCGCACCGAGAACGGACGATTGTTCGTGGTGGACTACAAGACCTCGAGCCGGCGCGGGACCGCATCGGAGTTTTCCGAGGGACTGCAGGCACCGCTCTACGCCAGTTGCGCCCTTCGCACCGTCGACGACGAGGAGGCGTTGGCGGGTTACCACTATCTTCGACTGGGCTCCACCAGTTGGCACCGAGTCACCAGATCACGCGCCGACGAGCTGCTCACACGCTTTCAAGCGTTGGTGGATGAAGCCCGCGCGGCGGCCGAGTTTCCCGCTCGGCCCGGCATCCTCTGCGCGTGGTGCGGATTCAACGCAGTGTGTCCGGAGGCGGAGGTCCAGCCCCATCTCGGTGGCGGCCAGCGGCTCGCCTCCGCGGGGCTCCTGCCAGGTTAAGAACAGTTCCTGTTTGCACCAATCTCAAATCAAACGGGTACAATTCCGGCATCAAAGACAGGAGGCACAGCCATGAGCTTCGATCTACCGGACCTTCCGTTCGCCGCCAACGCCCTCGAACCCATCATTTCGGCCGAGACCATCGAATACCATTACGGCAAGCACCATCGTGCGTACGTGGACAATCTCAATCGGATGGTCGCGGGAAGCGAGTGGGAATCTCGATCGCTGGAGGATCTCATTCGACAGGCCGACGGCGCGATCTTCAACAACGCAGCCCAGGTCTGGAACCACACCTTTTACTGGGATGCCCTCATCCCCGGCGGCGGCGGAACGCCAACGGGCGAATTGGCGGAGCGAATCAGGGCTGAGTTTGGCAGCTTCGATGAATTCAAAACTGCCTTCAGCGCCGCGGCGGTCGGGCACTTCGGTTCTGGCTGGGCCTGGCTGGTCCGAAGGTCCGGTGGCGAGCTTGCCATCACCTCGACGGCCAACGCGGACTGTCCGCTTCGAATGGGTGCCAACCCCCTCCTCACCTGCGACGTCTGGGAACACGCGTATTACATCGACTACCGAAACGCACGGCCGGCCTACGTGGAGAAATACTGGAGCCTGGTGAATTGGGGTGTGGTCGCAGCTCGCTTGGCGTAAGTCAACGGGGAAATTGGCGCCGGTAGGCACGATAGCCCTCATCCACGATTTCGGCGACTCGCGGGAAGTCGAACCAGCCGAACCGGCCCACATCGGGCTCGAGGATCAATCCCGAGGAGTACCTGGCAGTTGCCAGCTCGTACTGCATGATGTGGAACGAGCGCATCACCGTCTCCCAACGGGTCGGAATGCCCACCTCGCCCTTGACAGCCCCTGGATCCTGCCCGAGCCACCGGTCGATTCGTTCTCTCATGGCGGTCCCCACCCCGCCACGGCTTCGGCGAGGGGTGAGCGGTACAGCGGAGATCCTCGGGGCGGGTGGCTTCAATACGTTGACCGCCAGAACGGGGTAAGGGCCCAGACCCGACGCTGCCTCGATCGGCATCGGCTCCACCACCGCCCCGTCCACCAGGACGCGACCACCAATCTTGATCGACGACAGGATGCCGGGGATCGCCGACGAGGCCCGAACCGCGTCGGCGATGTCTCCGCGAGACAGAACCACCTGCTCCCCGGTGTCCAGATCGCAGCACACCGCAACAAACGGCACCCCGAGAGTTTCGATCTTCCTCCCACCCAGGATCTCGCGCAGGAGATCGTGGAAAGCCTCACCAACCACCGACCCCAGCAGAATCGAGCCCACAGCCGGCCAGTCCATCTCCTCGAAGATCGCCTCGATCTCGTCGGGATCGAGACCTTCGGCGCTCAGGGCGCCGACGATCGAGCCCATGGAGGTCCCGGCGATTCCATTGACCTCGACACCGTCCTCCGCGAGTCCCCGCAGGACTCCAATGTGGGCAAGACCGCGAGCGGCCCCTCCTCCAAGGGCGAGGTTCACTCGGTCCAGTGGCTCGGTTTTCATCTTCGCTCCCCGCTCATGGTCGGACTCCATCGTAGGCGATCCCTCAGTTCTTCACCCCAGCCGTTCCGGTTCCCGTACCCGAAAACACATGTTTCAGACTGCTGGATTCTGACCCGCACTTCTCACCAGCTTTCTACTACGACTGGCGATGCACCATGGCCAGTGGTGTTTTCTCGCCTCGGGGTGCTCGACGTACTGTCAAGTACGCCTCCGCGCCCCTCGGGTCGAAAACCCCACTGGCCATGGCGCCTCGCCGCCCTCGAGACGAAACCCGGTGAGAAATGCGAGCTAAATGCCCGAATTGGAAACGATTGCGTGCACCGAAAAGGCAGCTGGACGTCGGGAACGGGAACGGGAACGGGCGATAGCACACCAATAGAAGGCCCCGACCAAAGTCGGGGCCAAACTCGATAGTTGGTAGATCAGGGTTACTTGGTGTCGACCTTGATTTTGACGCTTCGGGGCTTCGACTCTTCACGCCTCGGAAGATTCACCACCATCTCGCCGTTTTTGAACGTCGCCTGGATCTTGGTGGGGTCCACCGAGTTCGGCAGGCTGAAGGTCCTCTCGAACAGGCCGTAGCTGCGTTCGAGCCGGTGATAGGTCTCGCCCTCCCGGGCTTCCTCGAACGAGCGCTCACCGCGGATGGTCAGCACCCCTTCCTCGACCGTCACCTCGACGTCTTCGGCAGCAAGGCCGGGCAGATCGGCCGTGATCTCGATGGCATCCTTCTTCTCGAGCACGTTGACCGCGGGCGTCCAACTGCCGCGAACCTGATCCTCGCCAGCGACGTTCCACCGGCCTCGCTTCATCAGATCGCTAAACCACCGGTCCATCTGCTGATTCCAATTTGCCAGATCCGATACGGGTTCCCAACGAGTGAGTGTACGCATTGTCTGCGCCTCCTTTCGGTTTCATCTCACACTGGATAATATAATATCTTAGTTTATATTTGTCAAGTTTGAGTATTAAAAAATTCTCAAATCTGATTTTATATTTATCATATCTCAATACTCGCGCCTCAGATCGAACACCACATTCGGATTGGAGGATTGCCGACGTCGCCGTGAGATATGAGACGCGAGTATTGAGCGACCGGCTCGGCGGTCGTTCGCGCGACTGCCGGTCGTTAACCTGGTATGATGGCGGGCTATGGCTGGCAAGCCCACGCCGGACAAAGCAGGCGGAGGTTCCGACCTCCTGTTCCGCATCAACCGGGGACAGATCCTCGGTGTGTTGCCACGCGGTACAGCGGAGCGGGGTTACCACATCTACCAGGACCGGCGCGTCATGAAAATCGGCTGGGCCGGCGAGTACATCGAGGCGACCCTGGTGCAGCCCGAATGCACCGTCAAGATCCCCGCCCCCAGACCGGGTGCTCCCCTGCAGAGCCTGTGCAGCCAGTGCGGAGGGCCGGAGGCGTGCCACCACGCGGCGGCGGCTTTGATGCAGTGGCTCGATATTCGGCCCACCATGCAACGGTTGGGGCCTGGATCTGCATGGCGGGCAAAGTCTCGTCACCCCTTCATTGCGCCCACTCGCACCGCCGCGGAACGGGTGGACCTGAGCCACCTCACCGGCAACGATCTCCGTTCAGCGCTCGAACTCCAGCTATCGTTGCAGAGCTCAGGCGCCGCCACCGCCCGACTCGCGGGGAACACGGTCGAGATCCACATCACCCTGCCATCCGGCGACACCCGGGTGGTGTTCTTTTCCGCACCGGTGTTGCCCGCAGCCCTGCCGCTCTTGCGATCGGTCGGTCGGATTCGCATGGAGGGAGAGTTGGAGGGCCTGGAGCTCTCGGAGGCACGCCTCAGGCCTGTTCTCGCGGCACGATGGACCGACCAGGGCATCATCCTCGAACCTGCCTACCGCCTGGCGGACGGCACCGTGCTCTCCGGAGCAAAGCTCGATGGGAGGATTCACGGCCGGTGGGCCAGGATCGGAAACCTCCTGTGCCGAGTGCTTGACCCTGCCACACCGCTGGTGCCATTCCACCGAAAAGGACGCCAGCTCCTGACCGGCGAGGAAGCCCTGCGTTTCCTCAATCTCGACCACCCCCAGCTGTCACAGCACCCGTGGTACCTCCCCATGGGTCAGTTAGCGGAGTTTCGCAGCCCAGAGCTGCCGAAGCCGGTGAGTTTCGAGGCCGAAACGACTCCGAACGGGACCGTCCGGATCCGGATCAACTTCAGCGCCGTCGGGAAGAAGATCGGATGGAAGGAGTCACTGGAGATAGCGAACCAGGGATTCAGCCGAATCGGCGAGGTGATTGTCCGCGCACCTGATCTCCACGTGATGACCCGAGCCGGCTTCCGCCATCCGAAGCGCCGACTGGACAAGGGCCTGCTCGGCACCCGTCTGAGTTTCATCCGACTGATCGCCGAAACCGGCCTGCCGGTGGTGGCGGGCGACGAGGAGCTCCGACAACTGGCGGACGTGCTGCGCGGTGAAGCCCCTGCAGAGATCATCGACCCCCCGGGCCTGCGGTCCGTGCTGAGACCGTATCAGCGGGACGGCGTCGCCTGGCTCTGGACCCGGTACCTGGCACGGGTCGGGGCTCTGTTGGCCGACGACATGGGCCTCGGCAAGACCCACCAGATCATGGGTTTGTTGTGCCTCATTCGCGACCAAAAGCCGGACGCCAACTTCCTGGTTGTCTGCCCGCGGGGGGTCCTGGAGCACTGGTACAACCTGCTCTCGACCTTCGCACCGAGCATTCCGGTCGTGGTCTACCACGGGCCGTCGAGATCATTGGACGGTCTCGACCGGGGCGGCCAGCTCGTACTGACCACCTACGATCTCCTGCTCCGGACCACCGATCAGCTCTGCGCCAGGCACTGGGACACTGCCGTCTTTGACGAAGCCCAACGGATCAAGAACCCACGAACCAAGGCGGCCCGGGCCTCGCGCAAGGTCCAGGCAGATTTTCACGTCGCCCTGACCGGCACTCCTCTCGAAAACCGACTGCTGGAGCTCTGGTCGGTGGTCGATCTGATCCTGCCCGGATACCTTGGCTCGGAACGAGATTTCAAGGCCTCGTACCGCAATCCCACCCACCACCAGCTCCACCGGCTCCGTCAGCGTCTGTCAGTGCTGACCCTCCGCCGGGTCAAGGACCAGGTGCTGTCCGACCTGCCCGAAAAGGTCGAAGACCTGCGGTATTGCCGCCTGGTGACCGAACAGCAGGAGCTGTACCGCGCCATCCACGCCCAGCAGATCTCCGAAATCGCCGAGCTGCTGGAGAGTCCCTCCGGCGACGTGCCCTATATGCACATATTCGCGTTGCTGACGCGGCTCAAACAGATCTGCGACCACCCGTCGCTGGTCGACGGCGGTCCCGGCTCGGCCTCCCGGTCAGGCAAGCTCGAGGTCTTCGAGCAGATCCTCGAGGAAGCACTGGAGGGAGACCATCACGTGGTGGTCTTCTCGCAGTACGTGAAGATGATCGAGGTGCTGGCGCAATACCTCGACCGTCGAGACATCTCACACCTGGTCCTCACCGGAGCCACTCGCCATCGAGACCGCATCATTCGGCGATTCAACTCCGAGCAACACGAGCGGGTGTTGCTGGCCAGCCTGCTGGCCGGGGGTGTTGGCATCGACCTCACCGGAGCTTCGGTGGTGATCCACTACGATCGGTGGTGGAACCCGGCCAAGGAGAACCAGGCAACCGACCGCGTCCACCGACTCGGCCAGAAGCGCTTCGTCCAGGTCTTCAAGCTGGTCACGAGGGACACCATCGAGGAGCGTATCGACGCTCTGATCCGAAGCAAGACCCGGCTCATGGATGAGGTCGTGGCGCCCACTGAAGAGTTCATCAGCAGCCTCAGCCGCGAGGAACTGGCCGGTCTGCTCGACATCGACCTCAACGGTCAGGCTGGAAAGAACTAGCCCGCCACGGCCCGAACCCCGAATTCCGAATTCTCGTTGTGCTAACGTTCTTGGAGGGCGACGTCGAATCGCTCCGATGGAGACCGAAAACCATGAATCCCGACTATGTCATTTGTCTCGAGTGCGAATCTCCCGTATACGTCTTCGAGTGGGGCAACGACAAGCTGAAAGAGGCCCTGTGCACCACGTGCGGCAACGAGGACCCAACTCAGTTCGTCACTGAGTCCGAGTACGAGGAGATGTCCATGGATTCCCGGTTCCATCCGGGCTCCTGACGTCAGATCACCGCTCTCCCATGGCCACCATCAGTATTCTCTGGCACCTGCATCAGCCTGCGTACCGCACAGCGGACGGTGTGGCCCACGCCCCGTGGACGCTGCTCCACGCCGGGGGTGCCTACACCACCCTGGCCAGCGCCATTGAAGAGACCGGCGGCCGCGGCCAAGTGATCAACCTGGTTCCAACCCTCCTCGAGCAGCTGATCGCCTATCGAGAAGGAGCGGTCTCGGATCCCGTGTCGGAAGCTCTCACCACCCCGGCCGGCGATCTGACCGCCGAGCAGGTCCGGATCGTTCTCGATTGGTCGAAGCACGTCAACCCACGGCAGCTCGACCGGTCGCCGCGGCTTCGGGAACTGCTGGCGACTCGCACCAACGAACTCGGCTCCGCCGGCCTCACCGACCTGCAGGTGCTGACCATCTTGGCCCATGCCGGTGAGTGGGCCTGGCGCAGCGAGGAGCTTGCACCGATCAATCTGCGCGGTCGAGATTTCGACGGGGAAGACCTCTGCAGGGTAAGTTTGTGGCTCCACGACCAGCCGCGACGTCTGATCGAACTCTTGCACCGAGTCTCAAACCAGCCGGGTGTGGAGATCGCCACCAGCCCCTACGCCCATCCGATCATGCCGCTGCTGATCGACACCGGGGTGGTGGTGGACAGCTGGGCGCCGAAGCCCGCGCCGCTGGTCCCGCAGTTCCGGCGCCCGGCCGATGCCCGCCTGCAGCTCGCCGACGGCCTCGAGTTCATGCGATCCCGGGGATTTGCGCCGGTGGGTTGCTGGCCCCCGGAGGGATCGGTGTCCAGCGATGCAGTCCACGTCTATGCCGAAGCCAATATTCGCTGGCTGGTGACGGACGAGGGGATCCTTGAAAGAAGTCTTGGCAGACCCTTGCGAAAAGGCGGCGTCGCCGCACCTGATCTCTACCGTCCGTGGCGACTGAGGGACAATCCGCCCACCCTCTTCTTTCGTGATCGGGCGCTGTCCGACCTGATCGGCTTCACCTACGGTGGATGGGATGATGAAGGCGTGGCGGCCATCGACTTCGCAAGTCGGCTCCGGCAACGGGCTGCCGACCTCGACGAAGACGCCTCGATAGTGATCGCACTGGACGGCGAAAATGCCTGGTCTCACTACCCGAACGGCGGGGGTGAATTCCTGCGCACGCTGATGGAATTGCTCAACTCCGACGCCCCGGAGATTGAACCGGCAACCTTGGCAGAGGTGGCGGCGAGGCAGCCATCCGCCACCCTGGCCAGGCTCCATCCCGGATCGTGGATCAACTCGGTCTTCGCCACCTGGATCGGCCACCCGGAGAAGACGGCAGCCTGGGATCTGCTGGCCCGGATACGGGCGGCGGTGGGGAACGGCGAGCCTCCGCCTTCGATGCTGCTCGCCGAAGGCTCGGACTGGTTCTGGTGGTTGGGCGAGGACAATCCCACCGAGCTCGCCCCTCTCTATGACCGGATCTTCCGCCATCATCTCAGGGATGCCTGTGAGCAAGCAGGCGTCACTCCTCCGCCCGAACTCGATCGGCCGCTGAAGGGCTGAAGTCTCAGTTCTTAGTTCTCTAGTTCTTAGTTACATACGGTCAGTTATGGAGTCGAGCGGCATTGCGTCTTACCGAGGTCGGGGTGGGTGGGGGAACTAAGAACTCAAAACTCAAAACTAAGAACTCAGATGCGCGTGATCATTGATGTCAATCATCATCGTCAGGTCTCAGGAAAGCTCGCACCGGAGCTGCCTCAGCGCCTTGAAGCGGTATGGGAGCCGCCACCAGAAAATAACTGCCGGGCTCGACGCCACCCAACCACAGGTCCTCGATCCACGTCATGCCGCGTTCCACCAGTGCCCAGTGGGCCGGGAGGTCTTTTGACGAAAAGGGATCCACCGATGGGACATCAACCCCCACGGTGGTCACACCCCTGTCGGCCAACCAGTGAACCAACTCCGCCGACAACGCGAAAAAATCCTCGCCGATCGGGTCGCCGACAGGATGGCTGTCGGTCCGCAGGAGCACCTTGTCACCACCGGGTTCCCACGCCGGAGGGAGATGCCGGACTCCGAGCACCTCGGACCCTTCTTCCAGCAGGACCACCTCGGCTGGCCCGATCAATCGACCAAGGGGAATCGACTCGACGCCGCCGGCGTCCGGGTCGAGGTGTTTCGGCGCATCCACGTGGGTCCCCACGTGGCACGTGGTGGAAAAAGAGGAAAGGACCATCCCCGGGGACACTTTCACATCGAGCGTGAACGGAACATCCCCTGGCCACACCGGAACTCCTGGGCCAATCGGACGGCTGATATCGACCCAGCCTTCTTTAGCCCGCACGTGTCACCAGCTGTCTACTGCGGGCGGCGAGAGCGTATGGCATATGGCTTCTGTCGATCCTTCGGCCCGGTGTGCCCCACGATGGGCTCGTTGGATCTCACGGCGAAGACTCGCCATCGTCACCCAGACCGGACGCCCGGATGTGGCGGGCCACCAATTCAACAAACTCCTGCTGGTCCACAATCGGT
The DNA here is from genome assembly GCA_963801995.1 of uncultured Holophagae bacterium. Taxonomy (GTDB): domain Bacteria; phylum Acidobacteriota; class Thermoanaerobaculia; order Thermoanaerobaculales; family Sulfomarinibacteraceae; genus FEB-10. The sequence goes on from CAWDGW010000006.1 coordinate 25,746, forward strand.
TTCGAGACGTAATCATTGGCCCCTGAGGCAAACAGGAGCCGCTCCCGGTCGCCACGCATGGCATGGGCGGTGAGTAGGATGACCGGCAGCTCCCCCCCGGACGTGATGGTCCGGATTCGCCGGGTCAACTCAATTCCGTCCACCGACTCACCTTCGACCCGCGTGTTGCCGAGGGAGACATCCATGACGACGGCCTGAACCTCGCCCTCACGAACGTACCTGAGGGCTTCATCGCCGTCCTCCGTGGCCACCACGCGGAATCCCCCGAACTGGGTCAGGAGCGTCTCGAACAGAACCGCGTTGGCCAGGTCATCTTCGACCACCAACACCGTTTGGGCCATGGGCGTCGTCCTCCGGATTGTCCAACGTTATCAGATTCCGACCACGCGGAGCCCCCACGGAGACCTATAATCCGATTATGGCTTTGCGGCAGCACTCGTTCCGGGCCGAACCCAATTCAGTGCCGGCAACCCCGCACACCGGACGGTGGCTGCATCCATGGGGGCCTTGGATCGCCAGTGGAGCCCTCTCTTGAGGCGGGTTGTCCTTCGTCGCCTTGCGAGCCTGCCAATCCTCGTAATCCTCGTGGTGAGCCTCACCTTCGCGGTTGTCCAGCTCGCGCCGGGGTCCTACGCCGACACCATCGACCACCCCAGCCTGACACCCGAGGCCCGCCAGACCATCCGCGCCACCTACGGACTGGACCAGCCGGCCGGTGAGCAGTACCTCAGGTGGTTGAGATTGGCCGTAACCGGGGATCTCGGAATATCCTTCCTCTTCAAGGAGCCGGTGACGAGGGTCATCGGCCGCGCCCTGCCGGCGACCCTCCTGCTCACCGGGACTGCCCTCTTGATCGATCTGGCACTGGGTCTGGGTCTGGCGATCGCCGCGACCCGGAAGCCCTACGGTTGGGTGGACAGATTGACCACAATCCTCAGCCTCGGTGTCTATGCTCTGCCCTCCTTCTGGATCGCAGGGCTGCTGGTCCTGGTGTTTTCCCTGTGGCTGGGTTGGCTCCCCCCCTCCCACATGCACTCGGTCGGGGCCTCCGAGATGTCCGCCCCAGCCAAAATGGTGGACCTCCTGCACCACCTCGTGCTGCCGGCTTTCAGTCTCGGCCTTGTGGGCGCCGCTGCCACAGCCCGATACCTGCGAACCAGCCTCCTGGAGACCCAGTCGGAGCGTTACGTCGTCGCGGCGACCGCCCGCGGTTTGAGTTCCCGCCGGATTCTGTGGATCCACACCCTGAGGCCAGCCCTGTTGCCGACGATCACCCTCTTGGGACTCTCCCTCCCGGTGTTGGTCTCGGGATCGGTGGTCATCGAGACCGTGTTCTCATGGCCTGGAATGGGCCAGATTTTGTGGCGGGCTGCCCAGGCACGGGACGTGCCGCTGATCATGGGTGCCACGCTGGTGGCTGCCGCTGCGGTGATTCTCGGCAACCTGGCGGCCGACCTTCTCTACACCGCCGCCGATCCCCGTGTCAGGGAGGACGGGTGAGACCGCCGTCCCGACTGCGGGTCGGAGCCGGCCTCGTAGCCATGACGGCGGTGGCCTGTGTATTCGGGCCCTTGGTTCGCAGCCCGGTTCCATCGGACCCGCTGCACGCCGCCCTGCAACCACCTCTGACCCGGGTGACCGTCCTGACCCTCGACGACCGGACCACGGTTGTGGCGCCACGAATCACCCGTGAGGGTATGGGGATAGACGTCGCCGGCGCCGGACACCGCACCACCCTGGACGCCGAAAATATCGTCGAGGAATACGAGTATCGGTTCTGGTTCGGCAGCGATCGATTCGGCCGTGACGTGCTCCACCAATTGCTCACGGGGGGCAGGATTTCACTGTCTGTGGCGGCCCTCGCCATGGCCCTTGCCCTCGCGATCGGCGGCGCGGTGGGCGTCGTCGCCGCGAACGGAGGACCATGGATCGACACGATCCTGATGCGGATCGTTGACGCGTTCCTCGCTTTTCCGGTGCTCTTCCTGATGATCCTGGCAGCGGCCCTCACCAGGCCCGACCCCGGGCTGCTGGTGGTGCTGTTGGGTCTGACCTCGTGGATGGGTGTCGCTCGGCTGGTTCGGGGGCAGCTGTTGACCCTGCGGAGTCGTCCGTTTATCGCTGCGGCCACCGTCAGTGGCAGCACTCCGTTGCGAATTGCCACCTGGCACTATGCGCCAAACCTCGTCGGACCGGTTTCCCAGGACACGGCGCTGCGTATGGGAGATCTTGTCCTCGCCGAAGCCGCGCTGTCCTACCTCGGTCTCGGTGTCCCCGCCTCAATCGCCACCTGGGGTTCCATGGTGGCCCAGGGACACCGCCTCATGCCCGAGGGATGGTGGATGGTGGTCCTGCCGGGTCTCGCCATTGCGACGCTGGTCATCGGGCTTTCCTTGATTGGCGATGGCCTTCAAACACTCGGCGAACCCAGCACCTAATCCGAGCCTGCTCGTCTAGGTTTAAAGGTTTAAAGGTTAAAGGTTTAAAGGTTCAAACCGCCCACGCCCGCGTCCGCGTCCGCGTCCGTATCCGTGTCCCTGTCCGATCAAAGATCGAAGATCCAATATTCTCCCGCCCGGGCACTGCGAGAGTGTGTCATCCCGAACGAGGCCGTAAGGCCGAGGAGGGATCTGGTCAATCTCGAGGAGCGCCCGGCGCAAACTGGATCGAATTGTGTCGGTCCTTCGTCCGCCGTTGAATTGACTCGACAGAGATGGCGAATCGTTCGCTCAACCAGATTCCTCGTCGTCGCCCCTCCGGGGCTCCTCGCTCGGAATGACTCGTCGTGGGCGCAGGCAGATCTGCGAAATCTGTGTGATCTGTGAGCCCAGATGGGCGGGTGGGGGACCTTCGTTCGGACTCGGACTCGGACGCGGGAGGGGGTGGAAATTTTCGATTGTCTCCTGAGAAACACCGCCCACGTCACGGAGCCGTCGCTGACTTACCGGTATACTAAGTGCTGATGGCTTCGCCTACCGTTCCCGGCCGCGTCCTCCTCGTGGACGACGATCCCGACATCCGGGAGAGCCTCGGCTCTGCTCTCGATCCCGCACGCTACGTCCTGGTTTCCGCATCGGACGGCACCTCGGCCTTGACTCTTGCCGAGGGTTTTTCGCCTGAGGTTGTCCTGCTCGACCTCGGATTGCCCGATGTCCAGGGCCTCGATCTGATCCCGCGCCTTCGCGAGATTGACGAAATGACGGGCATCGTGGTGTTGACCGCCACCAGCGAGATCTCGGTGGTCGTGCGCGCCATGCGGCTCGGAGCGGATAATTTCCTGGTCAAACCGGTGTCTCTGGACACCCTCAACGACGTCCTCGGCAGGACCCTGCTGGCCCGCCGCCGAGATCGGCAACTGCGCGCCATGGTGGTGCGTTCCAGCGGACCCGAGGCGCCAGTCCTGGTGGGATCATCCCGGCCCATGAGGCGGGTCGTCGACCTCATCACCCAGGTCGCCGACACCGATGCCACCGTCCTGCTCGAAGGAGAGTCTGGAACCGGTAAGGGCATGGCGGCAGAGATGATCCACATGTCGAGCGCCCGCGTGGATGGCCCATTCCTCGATATGAACTGCGCCGGTCTCACGCCAACTCTGCTCGAATCGGAACTCTTCGGTTACGAGAAGGGAGCCTTCACCGACGCCAGTCTGGCCAAGCAGGGGTTGCTGGAAATCGCCTCCGGAGGCACCGTCTTCCTCGACGAAATTGGAGAGATGCCTGCGGAGGTCCAGAGCAAGCTCCTCAAGGTCCTCGAAAGCCGGCGATTCCGGCGGGTCGGTGGCCTGCGCGACATCACCACCAACGTTCGGTTGGTCGCCGCATCGAATCGCGACCTCAAAGCGGCGGTTCAGGATGGCGGATTCCGCGAGGACCTCTTCTATCGGCTGAACGTCTTCGCCATCAACATCCCGCCGCTGCGCCACCGCGCCGACGACATCCTCGAACTGGCCCACCACTTTCTCGGCGACCTCAACCGGACCATGGGCACCAAGGTGAACGGGTTCGACGCCAACGCTTCGGAAATCCTCAAGCACTACTCGTGGCCAGGCAACGTCCGGGAATTACGCAACGTGGTCGAACGCGCGGTGATCTTGGTTCGAGACGGCCAGATCCGCAGCCATCACCTGCCGGCGGACTTGCTGAAACCATCAAAGACCGGTGCGGCGGCCGCGATCCGCCCGCTGACCGATGCCGAAGCGGACCACATCTCTCTGGCTCTGGAGGTCACCGGCGGCAACATCAAGCGTGCGGCCGAATTGCTCGAGATCTCGCGCACAACCCTTTATAACAAGATCAAGGCTTTGAAGATCCGCGTCGGCACCGCCTGACCGCCCCTCCCTCCCTTAAAAGTTGAAAGTTGAAAGTTGAAAGTTCGGTTCACCCGAAATAACGTGTGGTTGGGGTTCCCGCCGTTCCCGTTCCCGTTCCCGTTCCCGAAATTCAGCGGCAGCGACAGCAGTCAGGGGCAGCGACCGGGAACAGCGAGCAGGGACAGTAACCAGTCTTCAGCGGCAGCAATCAGTTGTCTTGGCCGCATTGCACATGGTCACCTCCGGGTCGTTCACGGGGTGAATGGGCATAGCTGGCGAGGGGGCCGGTGTCAAGGGCGCCATGCGGTCGGCCAAAGGCCGGCAAACCCTTGACACCGGCCCCCTCACCAGCATTCGGGTGAGCATGAACGACCCGGAGGTGACCAGTCCTGAGCCGTCACGAACACCAACCTCGTTGCCCACGAGAAAGCCCTCGAAGCAGCAGACATAGCCATCAAGCTCGTCATGAGGGTTCCCGCCCCTTTGAAACCGATAGCTGATCAGGTGATCCGGTCGGCAAGCTCGGTCCCGGCCAACATCGCTGAAGGCCACGGCCGGTTTGGACGAGACCGGTTGAACCACTGGCGGATCGCCTATGCCTCGGCCAAAGAGGTCGACAGTCACCTGCGACTCCTCGCCGCCGCTGGTGCAGTCAATGGAATCGGGGCAGAAAACGCCCTGGAGACCTTCGACCAAGTTCGTGCGATGACGTGGCGCCTGCTCAATCCCATCTGAGCGCGCCCGGTTCTCCGATACTGACGCTGTCAACCGACGCTGCCGCGGGTCCCTGCCGCTGGTTTCTCACGCTTTCCCTGATTGCTGTCTCCGCGGATGAAGCCGCGGTTCCTCTTCGGGCGAATGCCGTTCCAAAATCCGAAATCGATCGACCCCCACGGTTTTCCCGGATGAGCCGAAGGTTCAAGGTCAAGGGCTGTAGTGCAGGCGTCCAGCCTTCCTGCAGAGCTGAGGCCTCAGCGCTGGAAACACTGCCAACCCTCGCCTTGAGCCTTGAGCCGCAAGCCGCAAGCCGGGGGCCGGGGGTTACTGCTGGCGGCGAGTTCCACATTCCACATTCTTCATTCCACATTTTGCCGGGCGGTTGGGACCTTTAAACCTTTAACCTTCAGACTTTTAAACCTCCAACCTGCCCAGAATCCCCTCTCGCCTTCTCACCTTCTCACCCGCTGTCGGGTTCGGTTTTTCGAATTTCGAATTTCGAATTTCGAATTCCGCGCTGCTACCCTCTCCAGATGACGGATCGAGTCCACACCCGTGTCGCTATCGTCGGCGGCGGTATCACCGGCCTTGCGGCAGCGGCTTGGCTGGAGCACGACCACGGCATCGACGACGTGATCGTCCTCGAGGGGTCCACCCGTCCCGGTGGCAAGATTCGAACCGAGCTTGAAGCCGGGCACGTTCTCGAATGGGGCCCCCAGGGGTTTTTGAACAACTCACCCGACACACCCGAACTGGCCGACCTCGTCGGACTCGATGACCAGAAGGTCATGGCGGACGAGGCTGCAGCGGACCGTTTCATCGTGCGGCGCGGCAAGCTGCGGCCGGTCCCCATGTCGCCGGTTGCGTTTCTCACGTCCGACGTGCTGCCCCTCGCGGGCCGGCTCCGGGTGCTCGCCGAGCCGGTCGCCCGCCACCGGCCCAGCGATGAAGAAACCGTCCACCAGTTCGCCACGCGGAGAATCGGTCGCCGGGCCGCCGACATCCTGGTGGATGCCATGGTCACCGGAGTGTTTGCCGGCGACTCGCGACAGCTCTCACTGGCGGCCACCTTCCCCAGGATGGCCGCCATGGAGGCCGAGTACGGATCGCTCACCCGAGCTCTCCTCGCCAAGGTCAAGGAGGCCCGACAGGAGGGCCGACAGTCCTCGGGCCCGGCCGGTCCAGGTGGACGCCTCACCTCGTTTCTCAATGGCATGCAACAGCTTCCCGAGGCCCTCGCCGGGCACCTCGGAGATCGTCTCCGGGTATCGGCCCCGGTCTCCGAAATCTCCCGGGCCGACGGCAGATTCTCGATCCGCACCGACTCTGTGGTGGTGTCTGCTGAATATCTACTCCTCACAACCCCGTCGACGGTGGCTGCCCGGCTGCTCCGCGACCTGGCTTCGTCCGCGTGCGAGCCGCTCCTGGCCATACCTACCGTTCCCATCGCAGTGGTGATGACCGCCTACGAGGACCAATCAGCATTCCAAAGGCCAGTGGGTGGGTTCGGGTTCCTGGTCCCGGGCAACGAGCGGCTCGGCGTGTTGGGCACCCTCTTCTGCCACGACATCTTCCGCGCCCACGCCCCGGCTGACGGACTCTTCCTGCGCACCATGATTGGCGGGGCGCGAGATCCGGCTGCCGTGGACCTCGACGACCGGGAGATCCTGGATCGAACCAGACTCGCCCTGCGCGACGTTCTGGGCGCAGATCCGGAACCCGACAAGGTGTGGATCGTGCGCTGGCAGGAGGGCATCTCTCAGTACACCCTCGGCCACCTCGACCGGGTTATCGCGGCCGAGGGGGCGGCCGCTGCCGCCGGGGTGGAGCTCGCCGGATCACCCTACCGTGGGGTGTCAGTCAACGATTGCATCAAACAGGCACGGGCCGCCGCACGAAGGATTGCGTCCCGCGTCGGTCAGTAAGCTGGCCTGTTTGGTGTGGATTAGAGGTTTAAAGGTTTAAAGGTTAAAGGTTAAAGGTTAAAGGTTAAAGGTTTAAAGGTATGGGTGGGCGGGCTAGCTGACTCCGATCACGGCGGCTGCCACTGCGATCCAGACGACGACGCATGCGAGCAGTGGCATATCGGTGATCAGGACCCTGGTGGGGCTGCCGCCGAGCTCGTGGCGGTGGAGCAGGTACAGGTAGCGAAACAACCCGTAGAGCACCACCGGGACGGTGGCCATGAGGCCCTCAGAGCCCACCTTGGCCACGGTGTCCGGAGCCACGGTATAGAGGGTGTAGGCGAGCACGGTTGCCCCCAACACAACGCTGATGGCCTGGTCCACCAGGGGCAGGGTGTAGTGCCCGAGGACCACCCGGTGATTGCCGGCCTCCTCTCCGAGCAGAGCGATCTCGGCGCGGCGCTTACCCAGCGCCAGATAAAGAGCCAACAGGTAGGTGCACAGGAGCAGCCAGGTCGAGATCGGCACGTCGATGGCCACCGCGCCACCGACGACCCGCAGCACGAACCCAGCCGCAACCACCAGCACGTCCACAAACACTGCCTCCTTGAGGAAGGCCGAGTAGGAAATGGTCAGCACGAGGTAGGCGCCGAGCACCGCCGGGAACCAACCGCCCAGCACGAGCGCGGCGGCGACGGCTCCGGCGATCAGCAGGCCAGCGGCAGCCAAAGCCATGCCGACGCTGATCTCTCCAGCGGCGATCGGACGGTTTCGCTTGACCGGGTGACGACGATCGGCCTCCCGATCCAGCACGTCGTTCACCAAATACGTGGCCGACGATGCCGCACAGAACGCCACGACGGCGAGCAGACTGCGGCCCCAGGCCTCCGGGTCGCCGACCCGACCGGAGAAAACGATCGGTGCCAGCACGAAGCCGTTCTTGAGCCACTGCACCGGGCGCAGACTCTTGAGCAAAGCAGCTGCTTTCGAGGTCACGGGTCTATTCTATGCGATCACGCCTGCCCGACATGCTCCAACACGATCCAAATTCCAAGGGCGATGAGAACCAGAGGCGTCATCACGTGGACCGCATAATCTCCGATTCCTCTTCGGCATTCCAGATCAGCCTCAGGTCCCCTGCTGGCTTTCCTGGAAGATCGCCTTCTTGCACGAGAGCACCCCGGCATTCCCGGGATGAGACGATTATTGATTTTTGATTTTTGGTTCCTAACTCGAAGGCCGGAATACAATCGCCTACTCAGGAGGCGCGCGATGCGACTTCATCCGCTGCTGACGATCGTCGCCATCAGCCTGATGACCGCCGGCTGTTTCGAAGAGCCCGTCCGAGAGCACGTCCACCTCAGTTTTCTCGGCGGGGGGGCAGCCGTGGTGACCACCGTCCAGGAGGTCGCCGCTCCATGGGAGGCAGGCTCCAACCCGGCCTTGGCCGGACGACTGGACGACGCCCGCTCCGAGCTCGAGAGCGGCTGGGACCGGTGGCGCCCGCTGTACGACCAGCTGCAGCCCGCCGCCGAGCGCTATTCCGTGGAGATGGTGGATGGTCTGGTTCGCCGGGCGACCTACGGGGCGGTGGTGGCGTCCTTTGACCCCGTGGAACAGTTCTTCGGCGCCGAGGGCCTGTCCGCAGTCTTCTTTGTCGACGGAACCATCTCCGAACTCCAACTTTACCCTGTGGGGGGAACCCGGGCGACCAGGACCCAGCGACAGTTGGTCGAGGCGGAGATCGACGTGTGGGCAGCAGCAGTGGCCGACTATCTCGGACATGCCATCGCCCTCTACACCTACCTCGAGCAGCGACCTGACCGAGCCGTCCCCTGCCTGGCCCACATCTTCGACGAACACGGCCCGGACCCAACTCCCCTGGAGGGACGCGAGGAGCGACTCGTCCTCGATCTCAAACCAGCCATCGAAAGGGTCGCTGACGTGCTGCTGGTACCCGATGATCGAGCCTTCACCCCGAACGAACTGGTGCGATTGGCCTTCGATCCCTTTCCGGCGAGGCTGACGGTCGCGTTGGACGGTCATCTGATATCGAGCGAAGGATTCACCGAGCACGACGGCTTCCTCGAACGCCCCCGGGTGGACCTGTGGACCGCCCTCCAGACCCTCGAGGGACAGTGGGTGTCACCGGATCTGGTGACAGCCATGGTCGTGCCGGGTCCCGAGGATCAGCAACCCGAGATCGACCCCGTGTCCTTCGCAGCTCTTCCCCGTCGGTTCGCGGCCCCCCCCAACGCCGCCGAGGTATCTGCCATTTTGCGCCAGGCCCTGGTGCCGCGAGACGTCCACGTTCTCCGATGGCGGCCCGTCGCCACCGAGGCTCCTGATTTCGAGGATGCCGATCCCCTCGAGTTCCTGAAAGACCCCCAAAACCTACCCCCGATCTGACCGGTCGGGCGAAGCCGAGGTACGATAGCCGCCATGAGCCAAGCTGGGAACGATCTTCGCGCTCCACTCAATCTCGAAGGGGAATTCGACCCACGATCGCCGGAGGAATGGCGAACGGCGGCGGAGAAGGGCCTCGGCCCCGGCGGTCTGGAACGCCTGGTGGTGGAGGTGGCTGGCGACGTCACAGTGGGCCCTCTGTACACCGAACACGACGCCTCCGCCACCGAGAGCTACCCGGGTTTGAGGCCGTTCACCCGCGGTTCGCGGCCGCTTGGGAACGTCACCGATGGCTGGGAAATCTGTCAGCGTGTGGATTTGTCCGTGCCCGCGGAAATCGGCGTGCTCGCCGCGGAGGAGGCCCGTGGCGGAGCCACCGGCCTCTGGATCAGCCGCACCCCGGCCGATGGATTGAAGAACCGAGTCGGTGACATGGAGCCCCTCGCCACAGCCGTTGATCCGACCGAGACGGCCATTCGCCTCGACGGCGGCGCGGTGGGTTTTGCATCGGCGGCTATCTGGGTCGCCGCGTGTACCCGGCAAGGCATCGAGCTGTCCAGGCTCGAGGGGTCCTTCGGCTGGGATCCTCTGGGCTCCCTCGCCTCAGTTGGCGAGTTGCCCCACGACCTGGAAACCGCCCTTGCCATGGCCTCCGAGCTGGCGCGGTGGACCCATGGCGCAGCCCCCGCGGTGCGGGCGATTTCGGTGGACACTCTCCCCCACCACCTGGCCGGCGCCGACCCGGTTCAGGAGCTCGCCATCGCTACGGCAACCGGAGTCGAGTACCTGCGCAGGATCGTCGCAGACGGCATGGACGTGGATGCAGCCTGTGGCCAGATCGGCTTCGTCACGGCCATCGGCCGGGATCTCTTCACAGAGGTGGCCAAGCTGCGCGCCCTGCGGCGGCTCTGGTCCCGGGTGGCGGAGGTTTCTGGGGCGGGTCCAGACTGCCCGTCCGCACCGATCCACGCAGTCACCTCGCCCCGCTGTCTGAGCCGGCGCGATCCATGGGTCAACATGCTCCGCACTACGGTCGAGGCCTTTGCGGCAGCGGCGGGAGGCGCCGACGCCATCACGGTTCTTCCATTCGATACGGCCCTCGGCCGGCCGGACCAGCAGGGTCGCCGAATGGCCCGCAACGCCCACGCCGTCATGATGGAAGAAAGCCACCTTCACAGGATCGTGGACCCGGCGGGAGGCAGCTACCTGGTGGAGCACCTCACCGATCGATTGGCCCGTGCGGCCTGGGCCGGATTCCAGGAAATCGAGGGTCGGGGGGGGGATGGCGTCCGCCCTGCTGTCGGGCTTCGTCGCCGAACAGATCGCCGAGACCGCGGCCCGGGACGCCGCCGCACTCTCCGCACGCCGCAAGCCGGTCACCGGGGTCAGCACGTATCCGAATCTGGCCGAGCAGCTACCGACCAGGCCGGTACACTCAACTTCTGAGGCACCACCGGAAACCGAAGCCGACCTGAATATCGGCCTGCAAGGATTCAAAGACCTCGAACCATCCGAGCTGGGTTCGGGCCGGGTCTTCGAGGCTGCGGTGGCTGCAGCCGCGGCAGGCGCTTCGGTGAATACGCTGACGGAAGCCCTCGCTCACGGCTCCCCACCGACTCGAATCTCTCCACTTCCGAGCTACCGGGAAGCCGACCTCTTCGAGGACCTGCGTGACGCCAGCGACCAACACCTCGATCTGACCGGCGCCAGACCAACGACCTTCCTGGCCAGCGTCGGTGGGGCATCGGAGCACCGCCTGCGCACTGACTTTGCCCGCAATCTCCTCGCAGCCGGCGGCATCCAGGCGGCCGGAGCCGACGGCCTCGAGCGCCCTGCAGACGTCGCGGCGGCCTTTGCGGGCAGCGGAGCCCGGACTGCGGTGCTGTGCTCGTCCGACCAGCGCTACCCCGACCTGGTGCCGGCGCTGGCCTCAACCCTCAAGGAATCCGGAGCGATCCGCGTGCTGGTCGCCGGCCGGCCGGCAGGGATGGAGGCCGAATGGCGGACCGCCGGCATCGACGATTTTCTGTACGCCGGCTGCGACGCCATCGGCTGTCTGCAGGCCGTTCTCCGCGCCGAGGGGGTGGACCTTGACTGAGGCACGAAACCCCGATTTCACCCGCGTCCCCTTGGAATCGGCCACCGACATTTCGAGCCGGGACCAGTGGTTGGAGGCTGTCGCCGACCTCGGTGTTTCACTGGACGATGCCACCTGGACGACACCGGAGGGCATCCCGATCCGGTCGCTATACGGCAGCGAAGAGCTGACCACAGTCGGCCACCTGGGAACCCTGCCGGGCTTCCCGCCCTATCTGCGCGGCCCCTACCCCACCATGTTCGCCAGCCGGCCGTGGACGATCCGGCAGTACGCCGGTTTCTCCACCGCCGAGGACTCCAACGCCTTCTACCGCAGGAATTTGGCCGCCGGCCAACGGGGCCTGTCCATCGCCTTTGACCTGGCGACCCACCGCGGTTACGACTCCGACAACCCAAGGGTCCGCGGCGACGTGGGCATGGCTGGGGTGGCCATCGACTCCATCGAGGATATGCGGATATTGTTCGCGGGCATCCCGTTGGACCAGGTGTCGGTTTCCATGACCATGAACGGCGCCGTACTGCCGGTGATGGCCCTCTACATCGTGGCTGCCGAGGAGCAGGGGGTCCCGACCGAGAAGCTGTCGGGCACCATCCAGAACGACGTCCTCAAGGAGTTCATGGTCCGCAACACCTACATCTACCCACCGGCGCCGTCGATGCGCATCGTGGGCGACATCTTCCGCTTCACCGCGGAGCGGATGCCGCGCTTCAACTCGATCTCGGTCTCTGGATACCACATGCAGGAGGCCGGCGCGACCCTGGACCTGGAGCTCGGCTACACCCTGGCGGACGGCATCGAGTACGTTCGCACCGGAATCGCCGCCGGGCTCGAGGTGGACGCGTTCGCGCCGCGGATCTCGTTCTTCTTCGCCATCGGCATGAATGTCTTTCTGGAGATCGCCAAGCTGAGGGCCGCACGACTCCTGTGGGCGACCATCATGGGGCGCCTGGGAGCAAGAGAACCGAAATCACTGGCGCTGCGCACCCACTGTCAGACCTCCGGCTGGAGCCTCACCGCCCAGGATCCGTTCAACAACGTCACCCGGACCTGTCTGGAGGCGATGGCCGCGGCCATGGGCCACACCCAGTCCCTGCACACCAACTCCCTCGACGAGGCCCTCGCCCTGCCCACCGACTTCTCGGCCCGGATCGCCCGCAACACCCAGATCCAGCTGCAGGAGGAGAGCGGCATCTGCCGCACCGTCGACCCGTGGGCCGGCTCCTACGCTGTGGAGCGACTGACCGACGATCTGGCGCAGCGCGCCTGGCAGCACATCGGCGAGATCGAAGAGTTGGGCGGCATGGCCAAGGCGATTGCCACCGGCCTGCCGAAGCTGCGCATCGAGGAGGCGGCGGCCCGCACCCAGGCCCGCATCGACTCCGGCCGCCAGGTCATCGTCGGCCTCAACCGGTACGCGGTCACCGACGAACCGCCGATCGACGTTTTGAAGGTGGACAACGCGTCGGTCTACGCGGCCCAGATCGCCCGGCTGGAGCGGCTCCGCGCCAGTCGCGATCAATCATCGGTCGCCGGTGCGCTCGCTGCCCTGACCGAGTGCGCGTCGACGGGCACCGGCAACCTGCTGGCCCTCACCGTCGACGCCGCCCGCGCCGGCGCCACGGTGGGCGAGATGTCCGACGCCCTGGAGACCGTGTTCGGCCGCCATCGCGCCTCGGCGCAGACCATCACGGGCGTGTATGCTGCGGAGGTGGGCAGCAACGCCGACGATGTCGCACGGGCCCGGGAGCTGACCGACGCCTTCGCCGAGCGCGAGGGCCGCCGGCCGCGGATCCTGGTGGCCAAGGTGGGCCAGGACGGCCACGATCGGGGCCAGAAGGTGATCGCCACCGCCTTTGCCGACCTCGGCTTCGACGTCGACGTCGGTCCGATGTTCGCCACCCCCGAGGAGACCGCCCGCCAGGCCGTGGAAAACGACGTCCACGTTGTCGGGGTGAGCTCCCTGGCCGCCGGCCACCTGACCCTGGTGCCCGCCCTCAGGCAGGAGCTCGAACGGCTCGGGCGCAGCGACATCCTGATCGTGGTCGGCGGCGTCATCCCGCCCCAGGATCACGACGCCCTGCGCGCCGCCGGCGCCGCCCAGATCTTCGGGCCCGGCACGGTCATTGCTACCGCAGCCATCGCTCTGCTCGAGGAGCTCACAGCGTGATCAACAACCTGACCGTCGACGATTATGCGGACGGGGTGCTCGGTGGCGACCGGGCGGTGCTCGGGCGCACGATCACCCTGGTGGAGTCGAACCGTCCCGACCACCGGCGGCTCGCCCACGAGGTGCTGACCCGTCTGCTGCCCCATACCGGCAGATCACATCGCGTCGGAATCTCCGGAGTACCCGGGGTGGGCAAGAGCACCTTCATCGAGTCCTTCGGCTCGCGGCTCATCGATGGCGGCCACCGGATCGCGGTGCTGGCTGTGGACCCCAGTTCGACCCTCAGTGGAGGCAGCATCCTCGGCGACAAGACCCGAATGGAGCGACTGGCAGTCAGCGATCAGGCCTTCATCAGACCCTCCCCCACCGGGGGTGCTCTCGGCGGCGTCGCCCGCAAGACTCGAGAGAGCATTCTGGTCTGCGAGGCGGCTGGATTCGACGTGATCCTGGTGGAGACGGTCGGGGTCGGACAGTCGGAGACGGTGGTCGCCGGCATGGTGGATGTCTTTCTGCTGCTCTCCCTGGCTGGTGCAGGGGACGAGCTGCAAGGCATCAAACGGGGCATCCTCGAGCTCGCCCACATCATCAGCATCAACAAGGCGGACGGTGACAACCTGCCGCGGGCCCAACGCGCCCGCGTGGAACTGGAGCGAGCCCTGGAGATTCTCCGCCCTGCCACTGGCGACGATCCCTGGTCTCCAAGGGTCGTCGTCTCCAGCGCCCTGGAGGGCACCGGCCTGGACGAGATCTGGAATCTGATCCGGGAGCACCGGACCGTGCTCGAAAATGCCGGCCTCTTCGAACCGAGGCGCCAGCGCCAGCGGATCCAGTGGATGTGGACGCTGGTGGACCAGGGCCTGCTCGCAGCGGTCCGCGAACATTCCGACGTCGCGGCCCTGGTCGACGACCTCGAATCCGACGTCGTCGACGGCACTTCGACTCCCACCGCCGCCGCCGAGCGGATCCTGGCAGTTTTCGGAATCGATCAGAGCTGACGGCTCGATTCAAAAGTCCAAAGTCAAAAGTCACCCCCTCCCGTCCGGGTGCGAAGGTGAGAGGGTGAGGAGGCCTACCCGCCCAACCTATGCACATCGATCGGAGTAGTTTTTCGTATTTCGAATTTCGAATTTCGAATTCAGTCTACAGCTGGCGAACTCCTTGTAAGATACCCCGCAGCCCAACTCGGAGGCTTGAATGACCGCAGCACTCACCGTCCTCGCCTGCTTCGCCGTGTACGCCTTCGGCTACCTCGTCTACTCGCGGTTCCTGGCTCGCCAGGTGTTTGCCCTGCGCGCCGATTACTCGACACCGGCCCACACCCACGAGGACGGCGTGGACTACGTCCCCACCCACCCGGTGGTGCTCTTCGGCCACCACTACGCGTCAATCACCGGCCTGTCTCCAATGCTGGGGCCGGCCATCGCGGTCATCTGGGGATGGCTGCCGGCCATGCTCTGGGTTGTGTTCGGGTCTGTCCTTATCGGCTGTGTCCACGACTTCGGCGCACTGGTCATCTCGGTGCGCGGCCAGGGAAAGTCCATCGGGGCCATCGCAGAGGGCTTGATGGGACGGCGCGCCAAGTCCCTCATGCACGCCCTCATTTTCTTCGGCATCGCCCTCGCCATGGGCGTCTTCGCCTACGTCGTGTCGCTGCTTTTCAGCCCCGACTTCTACCCCGAGTCGGTGGTCCCCTCGGGCGTCATCCTGGTCGCGGCCCTTGCCATCGGCTGGCTGGTGCGCCACCGCGGCCACAACCTGTGGGTTCTCGTCAGCGCGGCCTTCGTCATCACCCTGGGGGCTGTCGTCCTGTCGCCGCTCGTCCCGGTTCGTTGGGCTTCGGTTGAAGGCTGGTCTCTGGTTCTGCTGGCCTACGCCTACCTGGCCTCGGTATTGCCCGTGTGGCAGCTGCTCCAGCCCCGCGATTTCCTCAATTCGCTACTGCTCTACCTCGGACTCGGGCTCACCTACGTGGGATTCTTTGTCCTGCGCCCGCAGTTCGTGGCACCGCTGGTGGACGCCCACCCGTCGGGGGCGCCACCCCTCTACCCATTCGTTTTCATCGTCATCGCCTGCGGCGCCGCGTCCGGCTTCCATTCGCTGGTCTCCTCGGGAACTACCGCCAAACAGCTGGACCGGGAAACCCACGCCCGACCCATCGGTTATGGGGCCATGATCGGCGAATCCCTGCTCGGCCTGTCGGCGGTGCTGGCCTGCACCGCCGGCTTTGTGTCACCGGAGATCTGGCGCCACCACTACGCGGACTGGGCCTCCATGCAAGGCCTGGGGAACAGTATGAGCGCCTTCATCGAGGGGTCGACACGATTCGTTGCGACCCTTGGTCTGCCGGCGCAGTTCGCGCGCACCCTGATCGCCGTGGTGGTGGTCAGCTTCGCGCTCACCACCCTGGACTCGGCGACTCGGCTGCTGCGTTACAACCTGGAGGAGATTGCCGAGACCGTCCACTTCCGTCCCATGCAGAATCGTTATCTGTCCTCGCTCGTGGCTGTGGTGGCGATCGGATTCTTCGCCCTGCTCAAGGTGGATGGCCAGTCGGTGGGCCTCTCCCTGTGGCAACTCTTCGGATCCACCAACCAACTGCTCGCCGGACTGGCCCTGCTGGTGGTCTCCCTCTACTTGATCCAGCGGCGGCGCTTCAGCCTGCCCTACCTGGTGCCCATGTTCTTCATGATGGTCACCACCCTGATCGCCATGACCTCCAAGCTGCGCTCTTTCGCCGCCACCGGCAACACGACCCTTCTGCTGGT
Organism: uncultured Holophagae bacterium; assembly: GCA_963801995.1. Lineage (GTDB taxonomy): Bacteria > Acidobacteriota > Thermoanaerobaculia > Thermoanaerobaculales > Sulfomarinibacteraceae > FEB-10. The sequence continues at coordinate 42,112 of CAWDGW010000006.1, forward strand.
GGGAGGAGCCATCACGATCATCGCGATCTGGCTCATCATCGAAGCCGTCCTGGCGGTCCGCCGATTCTCCAGGCAGCCCCCTGTCGACGAGCTAGACATCGCCCTCCCAGAAGGCTGATGCGATCACCCAATACCTGGCCCCTGAATCCAGGATTCACCTGCCCAATGAGCGCGGTGGCGTTGGGATTCCGAGGCCACGTATTGGGAAGAGAAGACAGACCTTCTCCTCAGGCGATGACCTGCCCAACCTTCAACGTTTAACGTGTAACGTGTAACGCCTCAACGACTCGAAGATTCGCGATGTTCCGGACCGTCCACGTCGTCGATGAGGAGATCGTGGGGCGTTTCGGTTCGCTGAAGCTCGGCGGCGACCCGCTCCACCTCACCCATCACCCGCAGCACATTGAACCCGGCCACTTTGGCGATGTCGTCGCGGGAGTAGCCGCGATCCAGCAACTCGGCCAGCAGCAGCGGATAGCCCGACACATCCTCGAGTCCATCCGGCAGGGACGAAACCCCGTCGTAGTCCGACCCCAGCCCCACGTGGTCGATGCCGGCGACCCGCCGGATGTGATCGATGTGGTCCGCCAGGTCCGCAATCGAAACGCCAGGCATGGGGTGCTCCGAGTACCAGCGATCGAGGGCCCCATCCACAGCCTCGGGATCGCCCGGGAAGATCGTCTGCAACCGGACCTTCTCGGCCTTGCCCGCAGCCACCCGCTGAACCACGGCGTCGCTGACGAAGAAGGCACCAAAGTTGACCATCACGACTCCACCGTTGTCGGTGATTCGCCGCAGGATCTCGTCCGGGACGTTGCGCGGGTGGGGATTCAGGGCTGCGGCGTTGGAGTGGGAGAAGATCACCGGCGCCCGAGTCACCGCCAGGGCGTCCGCCATGGCCGCTGCCGACACGTGGGACAGATCCACCATCATGCCGATGCGGTTCATTTCCCTCACCACGGTCTCGCCGAAAGCCGAGAGTCCGCCGACCTGCGGTGCATCCGTCGCAGCGTCTGCCCAGCTGACGTTGTCCCAGTGGGTCAAGGTGAGGTACCGGGTTCCGAGGGCGTAGAGCTGGCGAAGCACCGCCAGTGACTCGTCGAGACAGTGACCTCCCTCGGCTCCGATCAGCGACGCGACCTTGCCGGATGCGTGGATACGCCGAACGTCGTCGGCCGAGAGAGCGATCTCCAGATCCTCCGGGTACCTCTCCACCAGCCGGTGAACGAGGTCGATCTGCTCGAGCACGGTGGTCACGGCCTCGCCGCCCTCCAGATCGGTTGGCACCCACACCGACCAGAAGACCCCTCCAACACCGCCCTTTCTGAGCCGAACAAGATCGGTCTGCATGGGGTTCTCGAGGTCGGCCGTATCGGAGAAATCGAACCCACCCAGCCGGTTCTTCACGTTCATCCTGATCGACCATGGCGTGTCGTTGTGCCCATCGATCAGGGGCACCTCACGCAGCACCTCGGCCACAGTCGCCAATCGCTGGTCCAGGTCCGGATCCGTTCCGTTGTCCGCCCCCACAACCATCGATGCGGAACACACCATTGCAGCCGCCAACAGAGTCCCGATCTTCTTGTTCATTCCTCGTCATCCCCTGATTGGTGATCTTCCCGCCACCGATCCCAGAACTCCCGTCGGTCGGTTCCCGAGTCTCCCGGAGGAATCAGATCATGGACCTCCTGAAATCCCGCCGCCCATTCCCCCGGAGGCATGCCGTCGCCAACCACGAGCACTTCGTTGCGCACCATCTCCACCGGCTCAGAAACCAGCAGAATCGGCTCATCATCCGGCACCGGTCCCTCCTGCCACACCCGGTGCGGCAGGAATGCCAACTTGTGGTAGGTCCACAGGTAGTTGTCCAGGATTTGGAGCCGACCCTCGTCCTCCACCCACACCACCACCCTCTTTCGGGCCCGATACAGGCTCTCCACCAGTCGGGCGAGCTCGCCTGCTCTTTTTTCGCCGGATAGTTCGTGGAGGGTCAGGCGCGCCATAACCGGACAATTCTACAGGAAAATTCAGTTGGCAGTTGGCAGTATTGGCAGTGCGGCGGTTGACGGGTGTCGTTCGGGGTCGGTTTTCCGAATTCCGAATTCCGAATTCTTCCACTGCTGTCTCACTGCGTCGGGGAAAATCCAAGGATCAAACACGTCGATACTTTCGAAACAGTGCGGCGATGATATGTTCGTCGCGTAGGAGGTTGCGATGCCGAAGACCAACGCGAAGCTCGGGGACGATTCGCACGCCTACGTGATCCAGGGCGGCCACCCGATCGGGGGCACCCTCAAGCCGGGCGGAAACAAGAACGCCGCCCTTCCCATGCTCGCGGCCTCTCTGCTGGCCGAAGGACCTGTCACCCTCGAAAACGTCCCCGACATCCTCGACGTCCGGGTGATGCTGGAACTGATCGCGGGCCTCGGCGTCCAGGTCGACGAAAGCGGCGCGAACGGCTGGGTTCTGAGCAGCGGCGAGCTCGGCCACAACGCCCCGAAGCCTGCGCTGGCGAGAGAGATCCGGGCTTCGTTCCTGCTTGCGGCACCGCTGTTGGCCCGCTGGGGCAAGGCGATCCTACCCCGGCCCGGCGGCGATCGAATCGGCCGCCGCCCCCTGGACACCCACATCCACGCCTTCCTCGACTTCGGGGCCACGGTGGACGTGGAGCCCGATCGCTACGTCATGAGGGCACCGGGCGGCCTCCACGGCACCGACCTCTTCCTTCACGAGATGAGCGTCATGGCCACTGAAAACGCGGTGATGGCGGCGGCGCTCGCCAAGGGCGCCACGGTCATCCGCAATGCCGCCTCAGAGCCTCACGTCCAGGAACTCTGTCACATGATCAACGCCATGGGCGGTCAGGTGGCCGGGATCGGTACCAACACCATCACCGTCGAGGGGCGTCCGAGCTTGTCGGGAGCCGAGGTCACTATCGGTCCTGATCCTGTGGAGGTGGGTAGCTTCATCGGCCTCGCCGCGGTCACCGGGGGCGAGCTGCGGATCGTCGATGCGCGGCCAGAGCAGCACCACCGAATGACCCGCATCGCCTTTGCCCGCCTCGGCATCCACTGGGACGACGACGGCGACGACATCGTGGTGCCGGCGCAGCAGGAACTGGTCATCAGAGACGATCTTCACGGCGCCATCCCGAAGATCGACGACGGCCCATGGCCCGCGTTTCCGCCCGATCTCACCAGCATTTCAGTGGTGCTCGCGACTCAGGCTCGAGGCACCATTCTGATCCACGAGAAGATGTTCGAGAGCCGCCTGTTTTGGGTCGACCGGTTGATCGCCATGGGAGCCCGGATCGTGCTCTGCGATCCCCATCGAGTGGTGGTCGTGGGCCCGTCCAAGCTCCACGGCCAGGTGCTGGCCAGCCCGGATATTCGCGCCGGAATGGCCCTGGTCATCGCGGCCCTGTGTGCGAGAGGCGAAAGCGTCATCCACAACATTCGGCAGGTGGAGCGGGGTTACGAGAATCTCCACCAGCGGTTGACTGCGCTCGGTGCTGAAGTGGAGCGGGTGAGCAAGTAACAGGTGACGAGTGACACGTGACAGGTGACATCGCGGATGATTTCTGGTCGCGGAGTATCCCGTTCACCCGGCAACGGAATGTGGAATGTGGAATGTGGAATGTGGATATTGAATATCGGATTTTCGGTTTTTGATTTTTGATTTTTGATTCGGCCGCGGGCGGGTGTGGGAAGACGGTGTTCCCCTGTGTTCTTCTGTGTCCAATTCAATATGTCACGGCGCGAAGATATCAGGCCGGTCGGGGTAACGCGATCGGAGCCGATCGCTGAGCTGGTCGATCTCCTCGGGGAGGATCGGACGGACTCGCTCGAAGATGGTCACCCGAACGTCTCCGTCGAGCACGTACTCGCCAGGCATTCGCTCGAAAGCACCCGCGATGTCGCGACCCTCCAGGAAGCTCTCGGTTGGAACGACGACCACCTGCTGACGATCCGCTCCGAGGTGGACCTGAACCGGATCGGGGACCACCACATAGTCCGCCTCGAGCAGCATCCGCGGGAACCCGTCCCGGCGGTCCACGTGGGCCGACGACAGGATCGCGGTGGTCGAGACGTAATCCGTCTCCAGCGACAGGTTGGCAAAGGCCAGGATTTGGTCGGACAACCGGGAACTGCTCCCCAAAACGTAGACGTAGCCAGGCCGCCGACGGACCTCGAGGTCGAGCCTGTCCAGCAACTTCTTGACCTGGTCGAGATCGGTCCGGCACCTTGGGGCGCACCCGGAGACGGGGAACCAGCGAACCCAGCCCGTCAGCCGAGGGCCCCACACCCGGCAGCATGACGGACGAGGTGGTGAGCAGCCCGAGCCCCAACATCACGCCCGCCAGGACTCGGCGGCTCCGCGGGCTTTCGAAGGATTGCAGGGTGACCGCGATCCAGGTCCCCAAGAGCACCAGCAATCCCGCAGCGTAGAGGTACCAGTGCTGCGGATCGTGGGCCTGCAGGCCCATCATGGCGACAAAGGCAGCGGCCAGCTGGGTGCCGATGACCACCGCGACCCGGCGGTATGCCGCCTGGCGGGCGAGCCCGAATCCAGCTATCGCTGCCAACCCCAGAGTCACCAACCCATACTCACCGACCACCGCCGACAACCGATCGCCCAGTCCGCCCACACCGTAGGCCGCGAACTCTTCGGTGTACCCGCCGCCCAGCCTGCGCAACACCAGGGGTGCTGCGAGCACCAGCAGGGTCACCGCAGCTGCTGCGCCGACCGCGGCCACCGGTCTCAGCGCCGTCGTTACCGCCTCTCGTCCACGCTGCCTCTCTCGCCAGGCGTTCCACGCCGATTCGCCGGCCACCACAACGCAAAACCCCACCGACCAGATGCCGTACCAGCGCCGAAAAAGGGCCAGCAGTGCCACGAGGAATCCAATCAGAAGGAGCTCTTTCAGGGTCAGCTCATCCAATGGGCGGCGCAGGTACAGGGTGAGGATCCCGACCCCCACCGCCACACCCCCGAGTCCCAGGTAGCCGATGAACACGGGCTGCCACAAGCTCGGCAACAGCAGAATCGCCGCCGCAGCTCCCACCAGCACCTCGGCTGTACTCAACGGCAGCCGGCCGATCCCGCACGGCGACCAATGCCGCACCCAGGGCAGAGGACCACCGCCATTCCATAGATCGTGAGAATGGACACCAGGTAGGCGGCGCGCGAAGGACCGAAGAGCACCATGGCCGCCGACACCGGCGCAGCCGGCAGCAAGCTGAGCTCGGCGTGAGCCACCGAGTCCGCGATGGCTGACACGGCTGACAGCGGGGCCCGAACCATGGCCTCCGACAGTCCTCGGCTGAAGGACCAGTAGGCGAGCTGATCGGCGTGGTAGAGGGTGTGCTCCGCAGCCGCGAACCGGACGGCATAGAGGTCGAGGGCCACGATCAGGGCGATCCCGAGGCACACCATCGCAACCCACAGTCGGGTGAGTCTGGGGCCCCCGTTGAGAGTCGCCTCCGGCATTACTCGTAGAAGGGCTGCTCTCCGGCGGTGTGGTCGGTTTCGTCAACCACGTCTTCGATCTCGGGAACCTCTTCCTTGATCACGGAGGCGATCCCCTGGGAGAGCGTGAAGGACGCACTCGAACACCCCTGACATCCGCCGCCAAGGCTGACATAGGCTGTGCTGCCGTCCACCCGATCGAGTTCCACCCACCCGCCATGGGAGGCCACCACCGGGGTCACCTTCTCGTCGATGACCTGCTGCACCTTCGCCGACAGCGGATCGTCCCATTGGGGGGAGGCCGCCGGGTTGTCGATCTGGAATCCCGTGCCGCTCTCAAGGGTCAAGAAGTCGACCTTGGACCCATCCATCCACTCGTCGCTCTGCGGGTCCACGTACACCGAAAACCCGTCGAAGTCGATGTGGCTGTCCTGCTCGTCGGTGTCCCCATCCTTCACCAGGTGGATCTGGTACCTGAAGGTGTGCTTACCGACCTTCGCGGCCCGAATTCGGACTCCACGACACTCCTCGCCAGCGTCCTTGACAAACTCTCCGATCTTCTCCTGTGCGGCTTCGGTCAGGTTGATCACGGTCCACCCCCTTGAGCCCGCGCTCTTCACCGGGCTAGGCCTGCCAGTCTATACCGACCCCAGGGAAAAATCCCATATCCGCGTCAACCAATCGCGGTCAGCCTCGTCTCAACCCTGACACCGAGACGGGTTCCGGAACCGTCGACGAACAAACACCAGTTTCCCTGAAAGGAGTGTCGAAATATGAAAGCAGTATTGAGCATCGCCATGACCCTCGCCCTGGCAAGCCTGGCGCTGCCCGTTTTGGCCCAGGATGGACCGCCTTCCGGCTTGGAAGACGAAGGGGTTCATGCGGGTGTCGCCCAGCGCGTGATCGCGGAGTTCCTCCAGCTCACCGACGACCAGGTGGCCGAATGGGACGTGCTCATCGCCGACCGAAACGCAGCGGCCGAACCCCTGAGGGACCAGATCGCCGCGGTCGACGCCGACATCCAGGCCCTGCTGTCAGGTGACGACCCGGATCCCTACGAGGTCGGCGACCTGGTGATCCTGCGCCGTGATCTCGCCGAGCAACTGGCCGAGGTGCACCGTACCTACGTCGAGGGCTTCGATGCCCTGCTGACCGAGGAGCAGCAAGGCCAATACCACTTCATCCGCCGCGCCGAGCGCGCCCAACCCCTGTTCCCGGCCTTCCGGACCCTCGGACTTCTCCCGCCACATTGGCGATAGACCCGAAGGATTGAATGTTGTTCGATCGGCCCGCTTGTGCGGGCCTTTTTTGATTGAAGATTGGAAGATTGAATCTTCAATCTTGATCTTCGATCCAATCCGCTGCTAAACTGGATTCCAGCAACCGAGAAAAAAGATGCCTCACGATCGCACCAACGATCCAGGCCCGTCCGGCGAGTCTCCGACCCGGACTCAGGACGGTGAGGGTGCGCACACCGAGGACATGCCGTCCGGGCTGCTCGCCGCCGGCCAGGTTCTCGGTGAGCGATACCAGATTGTGGAGGCGCTGGGTCGCGGCGGCATGGGTGAGGTGTGGCGGGCCTTCGACCTCAAACTGCGGGTCGAGGTGGCGCTCAAGGCGCTGCGTCGCGACCTGTTCAACGACGAGCGGCGGCTCGAGATGCTCCGCTCCGAGGTGCGGTCCGCTCGCGAGGTGGTCTCCCCCAACGTCTGCCGGATCTTCGACCTGATCGAGGCGGACGGCTCGGAGCTGGTGTCCATGGAGTACGTGGACGGCCAGACCCTGCTCGAGGTGCTCCAGGAGCGCGGTCCGCTCGAGCTGAAGGAGGCGCAGGACCTCGCGTCGCAGTTCCTGGCGGGCCTCGAGGCGATCCACAAGGCGGGGCTGGTCCACCGCGACGTCAAGCCCGAAAACATCATGGTGACCCGAGCTGGCCGGGTGGTGGTGATGGACTTCGGTCTGGCGCGGCAGGGGGACAGCAGCACCGGCACGGTGGCGGGGACGCCGGCGTACATGGCGCCGGAGCAGGCGGCCGGGCTGAAGGTGGATGCCCGGGCGGATGTGTACTCGGCGGGTGTGGTGCTGGCCGAGATGGTGAGCCCGGACGGGATCAAGAGCTTCGAGAGCCGCCAGAGCGTGTGGGAGGGGGTGCGGTCCGAGCCGGCCGAAGCTGCCGGACACGCCGTGGGCGCCGGTGCTCAAGAAGGCGGTGGCGAAGGCGCCGGAGCAGCGCTACCGCTCGGCGCACACGCTGACCCGCGCCCTCGAGGACGTGACGCTGCGGGTGGAGGGTGCGGAGGACCTGCATCCCTACCCGGGCCTGGCGTCGTTCACCGAGGCCGACGCGGAGTACTTCTTCGGCCGCGAGGCCGAGGTCGAGCAGATGTGGCGCAAGCTCGAGGGACCCGCGCGGCTGCTCGCGTCTGGTAGGACCTTCCGGCGCCGGCAAGACCTCGTTCCTGCAGGCGGGACTGATCCCCAGCGCGCAGGCGCGGCGTGGTCCATCATCCGGCTGCACTCCGGGTACCGACACCGTTTGCTGTCGCTCGGACAGGCTCTCGGCACCGGAGACCGCAGGCGACGAGGAAGCTATGCAGCCTGCTGCCGAGAATCCAGGAGGTCGACGCTGCGGTCGACCTCGTGTCTCGGTGGCGCCAGTCGAACGACTCACACGCTGTCTTGATTGTCGATCAGTTCGAGGAGCTCTTCACGCTGAACGCGCCGCGAAGCAGCAGGATCGTTTTGCCGATCTGTCTGGCACGTCTGGCGCTCGAGGCAGACGCTCACGTCATGCTGTCGCATGCGCGACGATTTTCTGATGCGAGTGCAACGAGATACGAGGCACTGCGCCCGATCTTCGCCGGACTGACGCATGCTGGACCCGCCAACTGGTGCAGAACCTCCGCCGTGCCCTGGTCCAGCCGGCCACCACGTGCGGCTACCGGTTTTCAGACGACGAGCTGGTGGAGGAGATGCTGGCCGAGGTGGAGGGCGAGCGGGGTGCGCTGCCGCTGCTCGCCTTCGCCATGGCGAGGCTGTGGGAGAAGCGGGACCGGGAGAACGGCCTGCTCACTCGCCAGGCCTTTCACGACATCGGCGGCGTCGGCGGTGCGCTGGCGCGCCACGCCGAGGAGACCATGGACCGGATCGGCGGGCACCGAGTGCCGATCGTCCGCGAGCTTTTCCGCAACCTGGTCACCGCCGAGGGCACCCGCGCGGTGCGTGAGTGGGACGAGCTGCTGTCGGTCTTTGACGAGCCACAACACCAATCAGCCGAAGAGGTCTTGCGCGAGCTGATCGACGCCCGTCTGCTGACGTCCTACGAGGTGCGCGAGGAGGATCGATGACCCCATCCGCCGGGTGGAGATCATCCACGAGTCTCTGCTCGCCAACTGGCCGCGGCTGGTGCGCTGGAAGACCCAGGACGCCGGACGCCGCCCAGCTCCGCGACCAGCTCCGCCAGGCGGCGAAGACCTGGGACGAGCACGGCCGCACCGATGACATGTTGTGGAGCGGCTCGGCCTACCGGGAGTACTCCCTGTGGCGAGAACGCTATCCAGGCGGCCTCACCGAAACCGAAGGAGGCGTTCGGAACGGCGATGACGGCATTCGCCGCGAGGCGCCGCCGTCGCAGGCGGCGCGTCGTGGTGACATCGATCATCTTCGCCTTGCTCGCGGGCCTCGCGGTGGTCGGTTCCTTCTGGCGGCGCAGCGTGCTGGAGACCCGCCGCGCCGAGGCGGCGAAGCTCCTCGCCCTGGCCCAGATCCAGCTCGAGAAGGACGCCACCGAGGCGCTGGCCTACGCGACGTCCAGCCTCGAGCTCGCCGACACTCCGGAGGCGCGCGGCTTTGCGGTGCGCGCGCTGTGGGCGGCGCCGCCGGCGAGCGTGCTCACCGCAGAACACAATGCGGCCAGAGACCCGGTCTTCAGCCCCGACGGCCGCTGGCTGGCCGCCTCCGGGCACTACGAGGAGGTGTTCGTCTGGCGGAACACCGGGGGCGATCCGATCCGGCTGCCGGGGCACACCGTCAGCCCTCTCGGTCCAAACGACGTTGGCTGGAGCTCGTCCGAGTACGTCGTCACCGGCCACTGGACAGACGGTCGGGCTCGGATCTGGTCCATACCGGAGGGGCACCTCATCCGCACAATTGATTTTGGAGAACCGGCGGTGTGGCAGGTGGGTGAGAAGCATCTCCTTGCCAAGGTCGGGCCGGGAGTATTCGATGAAACCGGGCCGACGAGATTGATGAGATGGGACCTTCCGGATGGCGAAGCTGAAGAGCTCGGATCAGTCGATGTCGGTTTGCTCGGCGCAACGAACAGCGTCTTTGATTCGAACGGCCGAGGGTGGCTCTACGCCAAGGGAAGCACCATCTTCTACCGTCCCCTGCCGATCCGGCGCGGACAGGCCGATGTCGTCGTCGGGCGCCATGAGAATGACGCCATCGTGCTCCGAATCCGAGGAGGTGAATCCGACCGCATCTGGTCGCGAGACCAGACGACCCGGGAGTACAGGTGCTGGTCCCTCACCAACCCGGGCGCCGAGCCGCTGGCCGTGATCCCGCCGCCCCCGGGGGACGGCCGCTACCTAGTGCGGGATCTCGCCGGCCAATGGCGGTTCGTCACCGGTGGGGCTGGAGAGGGCAAGGCCCCCGAGCTGTGGTATCTCGACGCCCCGGCCGGCGCGAGGACCGTCCCGCTGCGGCGGAACGACAGCTGGTACGGCTCGTTGGTCATCGCAATCCACCCGGCGGGCACCTGGATGGCCACGCCCTGGGTAGAGCTTGGAGCAACCTCGTCTTCTGGCCGCTCACCAGGACCTATCCGATCGTCGTGGACGTGGAGCGTGCCGACTACAAACCGTTCGGGTTCAGCCCCGACGGAAGGTGGGTCGCTGTGCCCTGGGAGGAGGGATCGCTGGGGCTGTTGCCCGTGCCCTTCACCGGCGAGCGCAGCGTCACGCCAGCTGAAAGTGCCGTTCATCGACCAGGTGGATATCACCAAGATTGTCTTCGCCCCTGCCGGAGAGCGCCTGGTGACGACTGGGCTTGGAACGGACATCTGGGTCGTGCACCTGGACGGCTCCGAGCCTCACAGGCTGCAGGGCTTTTCCAACAACCACTTCGTCTGGTCGGCCGCGTTTTCCCCGAGCGGCCGCCTGGTGGCGGCGGCCAGCTTTTACGGCACGGCCGAGAAGAAGGTGATGCGGGTCTGGGACCTGGAAACCGGCGACGTGCGAGTCTTCGATCTGGAGCCTCCCGGGCTGGACGCCGCCGGGCCGCCGGGCGCCAGCAGCGCCACTGAGCACGGCGTCCGGAGCCTGGCGTTCACGGACGAGTCGACGCTGCTCACCGCCGGGGCGGACGGCGTCCGCCGGTGGGACCTCGAGACGGGCTCGTTCGAGGCCGTTGTCGCAACGGAGCCGGGTTCGAGGTCGTTCCTGGACCTGAGCGCCGACAGGGAGAAGATGTTGATCCGCACTGGTGCCTTTCGACCAGCCATCGCCGAGACCGGCGGTGGTCGTCCACGATCTCCGGAGCGGCGCTTCACAGGACGTCCACCTGGATGCGGAATGCAATCTAACGGACCTCGCGATCGGTCCGGCCGGGGAGATGCTGGCGGAAGGCTGTGCGGACGGATCGGTCCGCGTCGGCAGGATCGGCGAAGAGGGGTACCACCTGCTCCTCGGACACGACGCGCAGGTTCGCACGGTCGCCGTCTCGCCCGACGGCGCCTGGGTCGGCTCGGCGGGCGAGGACGAAACCCTTCGCCTGTGGCCCATGCCCGATCTCGACAAGCCGCCGCTCCACACCCTGCCCCACGACGAGCTCATCGCCAAGCTCCACTCCCTCACCAACCTCCGCGTCGTCCGCGATACCGAGTCCGCAACCGGCTGGAAGGTCGAGGTCGGCCCGTTCCCGGGGTGGGAGACGGTTCCCACGTGGTGAGGAGCCCGCGAAGAGGAGCCAATGCTCGGCAAATTCGGAACTGACAGCGTGACGAGGTCGATCCTCGGTGGTGCCCGTCGTCATATAGAATAGTGCCCGTGCCGGCGCCCGTCTCCGTGAACGGAGGAACCGGCCAAAGAAAGGTAGGCAGCGTGGCATCGCTTCCGGACGTTTTTCGGGTCCTCAACGACATGAAATCGGACGGCCTTATCGAGGATTACGCCATCGGCGGGGCGATGGCCGTGCTGTTCTATGCGGAGCCGACGCGAACCTTTGACGTTGATGTGTTCGTGCTTCTGCCATCATCGGAGGAGACGATTGTCGTGATGACACCTATTTACGCCTGGCTGGAATCGCGCGGGTTCGAGCCCAGAGCCGAGCACGTCATCATCCACGGCGTTCCGGTGCAGCTCATCCCGGCTTACAACGACCTCGTAGAAGCGGCAATCACCAAAGCTCGCGTGCACGACTACGACGACGTTCCAGTGCGGGTCACGCCCCCTGAGCACCTGGTCGCAATTGCATTTCAGACCGGTGGTGGGAAGCGACGGGAGCGTGCGTTCCAGCTCCTAGAAACGGCGGACATCGATCGTGATCTCATCGATGAACTTCTGAGTCGGCACGGTATTCAGGGGTTCTGGAGCATCGATGAGTGATCGGGTGAGACCGACGGAGGGCCAGATAGCGGCTCTCTTTCGTGCGAAGGCCGAGTGGCACCGCCGGCAGGCTTGCCTTCCGCTCGCCGAGAAGGTCCGGATTCTTCTCGAGCTTCAACGGCAGGATTACCCGCTCCTGAACCGGCACCGCCGTTTGGAGTGGTGGGAGGAACCCTGGACGATCGAGCCATAGGCGAAGGTGTCGCTCGGCTGCCGGATCGCGTCCTGTAGCGACGGCACCACGATCCGTGTCCGGGGTGGGCGGGCGGGCGGGCGCAATCTCCCCCGCCTCACCGCCCTGCTTGATTTGCTGCCCTACTCGTCTCCGCCGAGCTCGACGGAGCGGCGATAGGCAGCCCAGATGGCGTCGGTGAGCACGGTGCGCAATCGGCCGCGTTCGAGCTCGTACATGGCGGCGGCGCTGGTGCCGCCGGGGGAGGTGACCTGGTTCCTCAGCTGTGCCGGATGGTGGGTGTTGGAGGCGGCGTACTCCACCGAACCCCGCATGGTCTCGATCACCAGCTTGGTGGACCGCCGGCGGGAAAAGCCCATGTGGACTCCGGCGTCGATCATGGCCTCCATGATGAGGAAAATGTACGCCGGGCCGGTGCCGGACAGGGCGGTGGCCATGTCGAGCTTGGACTCGTGCTTGACGTACTCCTCCACTCCGAGCGCTCCAAGCAGGGTCCTGGCCTGCTCGCGGGCCGCCGAGCCCACCGCCGGGCTGGCGGTCCACACCGAAATGCCCTTGCCGATCTGACCGGGGGTGTTCGGCATGACCCGAACAACCGCCGGCGTCCCGAATGCCTCCTCCACGCGTTGAATCTTGATGCCGGCGACGATGGTGACCATCAGGGTGTCGGCCGACACATCATCTTTGATCTCTGTCGCAACCTCGTCGAAGTACTGAGGCTTGACGCTGATCACCACCATGGAGGCGCCGCGCACCGCGGCGCGATTGTCGGTTTCGGTGCGGATACCGTAACGTTCCTCGAGCTCGTCGCAGCGCTCCTGACGCGGATTCGACGCGGTGATCTGGCTCGGCTGAACCAAGTCACCTCTGAGCAGTCCCTTCACCATCGCCTCGCCCATCGCGCCACATCCCACCACCGCGATCGAAGTATCTCTAAGTGCCATGCTGTCTCCAAACAGAGAGGTTACATTGCTTCTCATTTTTCGGGTTTCGGATTCGTCGATGTTGAAGTCAGCCGGCAGGAACGAAATCACAGGAGCAGTGAGGACATCGAATGCAGAGAATTTCGAGACCCGAAAACTGAGCTGAATTCGGACTAGAAACCCAACCAATCGGGCAGGTCGGCGATTGAATCCAGGACAGCGTCGGGAGGCCTGGACAGCTCCACGAGCTGCGTTTCCCGAAAGGTCCCGGTACGGACGGCCACGCCGAGGCACCCAGCCGCCTGGCCTCCGGCGACGTCATTGGCCGGAGCATCACCGACGACGGCTATCCTCCCCAGGGGTATGCCCAGTGCCTTGGCCGCCGTCTGAAAGAAGGGCACGCTGGGTTTGCCCACCACCTCGGCCTGTTGGCCGGTGGCGAACTCCAGGGCCGCCACGAAGGGCCCGGCGTCCAGCTGGAGTCCGGACCCGGGGTCCCAATACCTGTTCATGTGGATCGCCACCAACCGGGCGCCGCCGCGTAGCGCACGGAAAGCGCGGTTGAGGATGTCAAAGGTCCACTCGTCGGCGAGGTCCCCAACCACCAGGTACTCCGGCGATTCGTGGTCGATCTCGAATCCGTCGAACTCCTCGAAGGTCGCCTCGGGCAGCAACAGGGACACCCGGTGGGCGCCCCGCTCGGCGAGCCACGACGCAGCCGCCACCGGAGCCGTGAACAGCTCCTCGGGCGGAATCGCAATGCCCATTGCGCCGAGGCGTTCCACCAGCGCCGAACGGGGCCGGCGGGTGGTGTTGGTGGCGAAGCAGATCGGAATTCCAGCTTCTCGGAGGCTGTCGATCGCTGCCGCCGCACCGGGGACAGCGGCTCTGCCCACATAGAGGGTGCCGTCCAGATCGATCACGCACCCGTCTGCCGGACCCATCAGACCTCCTCCACCAGCACCACCCCGAAACGCTGGGCCAGCACCTCTGCGCGCCAACCGGTGAGCCCGGCGGTCGCCAGCCCCCCCACCCCGTTTCTCGAGGCAGCCACCGCGTACATCGTGGCCCGTGGGCACAGCAGGCCGGATTGGATCCCCAGTTCGGCCGCCACTTCGTCACGCTCGACTGTCAATCTCTGAATTCGCCGGCGTTCCAGTGCGCTCGGTCCCGGATTGCGATCGGGTCTGACCCGCGGCGGCGCCTGTTTGGGGCGGCGCAGTCGGATCATCACCTCGCGACCCCACCGCCGAACGAATCGATGGCCCAGGCCGGGGATTTTCGCCAACTCGCCCAACGATTCCGGAGGTGAGTCCGCCAACTCCAACATCGGCTTGTTGCCGAGCACCTTGAAGGGCGGCAGATCGAGGGATCTGGCTTCTTCGTCGCGCCACCAAAAAAGGTCGAAAATCCGGTCGCGGGCCCTGCCCTTCAGGGACCTGGCACCCTTGACCCGTTCGAAAAGTAGAGGATCCGTATCAGGAACTTGGTGGCGCACCGCCGCAAGCCTGGTGAACTCCTCCAGCGCCCACCCCCACCGGCCGAGCTCTTCAAGCCGGGTTTTCAGCCGATCGGTGAGATCGAAGAGAAAGGCGGTGTCGGCCGCCGCGTAGGCGAGCAGCTCGGGCTTGAGTGGTCGGCGACCCCAGTCCGCCCGCTGGTATTTCTTCTCCAACTCCAAGCCGAACTCGCGTTCGAGGAGGAATGCCAGACCTGTGCGGTCCTCGCCGAGCAACTGGGCCATGATCTGGGTATCCAGGAGGCCGCCAATCTGAACCCCGTAGTCCCTGTCCAGAACCCTGACGTCGTAGTCGGCACCGTGCATGAGGACCGGAATGGCCGGGTTGGCCACCACCCGCCACAGCGGGTCCAGATCCCGGGCCTCGAGGCGCAGGGGATCCACCACGAAATTTCGGCCCGCAGAGGAAACCTGAACCAGACAGACCTTGTGAAAGTAGGAGTGGAGGGAGTCGGCCTCGGTGTCGAGGGCGACCTTGCCAGCGGTGGTACAGGCTTCGGACACCTTCTGGACCCCGGCGGGCGTGTCGACCCAGATCGGTCTCAAGTCGTCGAGCATTCCGGGATCATAGCAAGAGCTTCAGCCACTCAGGTTGGCAGTCGAGCCGAACAGCCCGGAATATCCCGCAACCCTCGCACCTTTTCCAAATGCCATGTAGAGCAAAGTGATACAGTGACCCCTGTGAGACCAATTCTCGACATCCGTACGGCCAAGGTCGCCGTCGAACTCACCAACCGGTGCAACCTGCGTTGTGGGATGTGCCCCATGGGGGACCTGGGCCGGGACGAGGGCGACATGCCCTGGTGGCTGGTGGAGAAGGTAGCGGCCGACCTTCGAAAGGAACGGGTGCGGGTGTCCTGGCTGCACGAGATGGGCGAGCCGCTGCTCTACCCGAGACTTGCCGAGGCCGTCGAACTCTTCCCGGGTTGCTCGGTTTCCACCAACGTCATGATGCTCGATGCCGGCTATGGCCGCGAGTTGCTCGACACCTCGCTGCGCAGGATCCGCCTGTGCGTGGACACCATCAATCCGGACGGTCTACCCGCAGGTTCGGCGCGGCGGCCGTTTTGACACGGTGGTGGACAACATCCACACCTTCCTCGAGCTGTCCAAGGGACGGGAGATACAGGTGGAGATCCAACGGATGATCTCCCTGCACACCTCTCGAGAAACTGTCCAGGACTTCGAGGAGTTCTTCAACCTCGACCGTTACCCGCAGGCGCGGATCATCGAGAAGACCTGCGAGGGGCTGGACACCTCGGACGCCACCGATTTCCACGAGTCCTACTACGGCTGCTTCCAGGGCTACCCCTTCCGCTGGTTCGTGGTGCTCTGCGACGGCCGCGTGACTCATTGTTGCTACGACTACGACGGTTCCCAGTCGATCGGCGACATGAAGGTCCAGAGCGTGCGCGAGATCCTGACTTCCGGTTCGAGCGAACGGTTGATGGAGGCGTTCAAAGCCAAGGACTGGGAGACCCTTCCCAGGTGCGGCGAGTGCTACAAAAACACCTCGGGCAAGGCCGTCATCTACGATCAGCTGATGCAGTTGGGACACAAGCTGGACAAGGTCCTACCGGTGAAGCAGGTCGCTCGCAAGATCATCAACCGCTGACCGCCGCCCTCCCGCCCATTACGAATTGCGAATTGCGAGTTACGAATTCTGGCCTACCGAGAACGGCAGGGGTGGACACATTCGAGGCCTCGAGATGGAATCCGACCTCTTCGCAGGACGGTCCCGGACGCCGACAATTCGCAATTCGTAATTCGCAATTCGCAATTGGATGTCCGTTGCGGATCGTGTTCGCTTCACCCGATCCCACATCAGATTCCGGACGGGTATGCTGTAGCAATGGGAAAGGCCGAGTGGGGAGCGAATCCCGAGTTCTTCGGGCCGCGGCATGCGCACCGCGAGGGGCGCATTCTCCACGAGCTGTGGCGTCGGTTGCCGGGCGACGGACTCCACCTGGAGTGTGCGGCCGGGGTCGGCTCCCTCAGCTGCAAGCTGGCGAAGCGGCGCCGGGTGGTTGCCGCCGATTTATCACTGAAATCTCTGCTCCACCTTCGCCAGGCTGCGCGCCGGGTCGATCGGGGAGATCGGGTCCTTCCTGTGCTGGCAGACATCACCAGTCTGCCCTTCGCCGAGGAGACCTTCGACTCCGCCACCTCGGCCGAAACTCTCGAACACCTTCCTGAAGACAGTGTCGCCGCAGGCGAGCTGGCCCGGGTGATTCGACCCGGCGGCTGGTTAGTGGGCACGGTGCCCGCCGACCCGGGACAGTGGTCCGACTGGGACGACTGGGGAGGGCACCTCCGTCGCTACACCACGGAGGGCATGACCGACCTGCTCGCACACGCTGGCCTCGAGCCGCACGTCAGGGTGTGGGGATGGCCATTCCTGCGGTGCTACGACGATCTCTTCCTGAAGCGGGTCAACCGCCGCAGGCTCCACAGCGACCGCCCGATCGAACAGGATCCCGCCTTGAGGCGGGTGTCCGGTTTGGGCTCGAGGCGGTGGCTGGTGGCCCTCGTCAGGGCGGTCTTCGAGGCCGATCGGTTGTTCGACGGCGTGCCGTGGGGCGTCGGCCTCATCTTTGCGGGGCGAAAGCCCGCGGAGGCACGGGTGATGCGCCCCCTACGGACAGTCGACCGGACAGTTCCCGCTCCAACCTGTCCGTGAGCACAACCCGCCCGGGTGCCGGGTGCGCCGGCCGAGAGGCAGAGGCGAAGAGGAGCAGAGGGGCAGAGGAGCAAGAGTGAGAGGGTCATCCTGTCAATCCCGCGAATCAGATCGGTTTTTGGACTTTTGACTATCTAAGTACTTGCTCCGCGAACCCGGCCTCCGCCTTGGCGACAACGGCCATGGACTCGCCGACCACGCCACCCATCACCTTGGACATCATGGGGATGTTCATCTTGGACACCCACACCGAGCCGTCGGTCTTCTCGTAGACCGCCCAGGTGCACGGCATGATCGCTGAGAGGTGTGGCGAATCGCCGAGCACCTGCTTGGCGATCGGAGGGCTGCACACGAAATACTGCGTGATCCGTTTGAGATTCCCGGGCAAGGCGTTCTTCTCCGACAGCTTGGCCGACATGTCGAAGCTGTCCATGGGAAAACTCCACCCGTCTGCATCTCCAACCGTCTTTTCGAGTCGAGCACAGGTCTCGTCGAACGAATGGGCGCTCTTCTCTGGCACGACCATCTTCGAGCGCATCATCGACTTGGCGAACAGTCCCGCAAACACGATTCCCACCGCCACTCCCACAATCAACATCACCAGACCAGTCATCGCAATCCTCCGGAGCTTTTCACTCGATAAATCATTATATAGAAATTATAGCATATTCTTAACGAATATCAATTCCAGCCCTCCGGCCGGTGGATCTCCAATACTGATTGTCGTGCGCGGACCCAGGTGGCGGACCAGCGACTACTCGCAGGTGACCTGAGACCAACCGCCGCGCACCGTCGTGCCACCGCAGTAGGACTTGCCCACACTATTCGGGTTGTTGAGGTAACCGAGGATGCTCGAGCAGGACTCGCCCTCGCCAGGGGTCACCTGGCACACACCCGTGTAGCGGGGGTTGGTGAAGCAGCAGGGATCCGCACCGGCGGCGTTGGCAGCCTCCGGCTCTCCCGGGGCACCAATCATGACGGCGACCGCCACACCGGCGAACACCACGACTGACAACAGAGCCAGACTGACCTTGAGATTCATTTGGCACCTCCTTGGGCGATCTGACCTCAGCATACCCTATCGGGTTGGCAGTTGGCAGTAGGCTGTCGCAACCGCTGGCTGCTCCAACCCGACTCACCGCCACCGGCAGACAGCCGTAGGCCAGCCCCCTCCCTCGCGACGACCCCCCTGGCCACGGCTGGGGACTGCTGCTGTCGGCGAGTTGGCAGTTGGCAGTCCCCCCTCCCACGCACCCCGATGCCACGGTCGTGATGCGAGATCCCCTGCGAGGTTCACCTTGCTGTCATCCTGAGCACGCCACGCCGCGAGGCGGCGCCTACTCAAGGACAAGAACAGTGGATCAGCTCCTGAATTCCGATTTCCCGACCCATTCCCGGACAGCCGGAGGCCGTCGTCTGGGAGCGGAGCCTTCGAGCCCTCTCCCCAGCCTGTGCGAGCCGCGAGCCGCAATACCCTCCACTCGCCGTCTCGCTCCGCTCGACGACTCGGTCGGGATGACAGTTGGGGGCTCTGGAAACCCCAGCTAACTCTAGCAGAAAGGTCTGACGCAGGCACGACGCTTCGCCGACCGCTGCGAACCAGGAGGAGCCCGAAAACTCCGACGGCGAGCACGAGGGCGATGGCAAAGTACCCGGCCTGGGCAAACCACACGCCTCGATCCCAACTCATGGGAAAGGCGATCAGCAAACCATCGCAGAGGGTCGCCACCACGAGGGCGAGCAGCCCGAAGCGATGGAGCACGGCCAGCGACATGGCCCCGACCGCCAACCCCAGTGTCAACACCGATGCCGGCAGGTGTGCGCCAGCATCGATGCCGTAGATGATTGCAGCCACAAAGGTGAACACGATCCACACGACGGCCTGCCGTGGAATCAGCCGCGCCACCAGAACGAACAGAACCGCCGTCAGGAGTCCGCCGACAATCGCTCCCTCGACCTCCCGCAGCGCCGTGCCAAAGATGGTCCCGAGGCTGGTGGCAGCGTTGAGCTGATCCGCTCCGAGCCACCCCCAGGTGAGATCAAGACCGAAGAACTCGAGTGTGATCCGATCCACTTCCTGGAGGATCGCCCACAGGCTGCCCGCCAAAGACCCCACCAACAGCGAAAGGCCCACGGCCTCGTTCCCAGGGTTTCCGGCCAGCAGCCGGCTCCAGGCGATCAGCGCCTGCGGGCGATGGCGTCGAATCAGGGGCTCGAGCCCCACGTAAACGAGGCCAACCGCCATCGACCCGATCACGGTGTCGACCAGATAGCGGAGGAGGGTCATCTCGGAAGAGGCGAGGGGATGCCTCACCCGGCCCGCGGTGAAGGCCGATGCCAAAACGCCGACCACCAGCACCGTCGCGGCGAGCACCACGGCGCCGCGAAGGTCGCTGCGCTCGCGCAGGATCGACTGGACGCCGAGGCCCAGGGCCGCGAGCACCACCACCACATAGAGCGGCGTGCGGATCCACCGATCGAGCCACAACCGACGCCGCAGCTGGTGCTCGCGAACGTGCGATTCAGGGTCCATTGTCTCGGCGGCAAAGTAGACCGGCCGGCCGTCGAAAGCGGCCGCCTGGACACGAACTGTGGCTCCTGACCCACTCTCCCCTTCCGAGGTCCAGGCCGCCCGCCGATCGGCGAAAATCGGGATCGCGACGTCAGCTTCCGGGATCATCTGAGACCGGTCCAGGCCAGCTGATTCGAAGAGACGATCCCAGTCGGGGAGGTTGGCGGCCGAGGCCGGGCCGCCGACCCTCGATCCGAAGGGAGCACCAGCATTCAGGTAGACCAGATCCCCTGTGGGATCCAGCATCATGAACAGGTTCTCCCTGGTAAACGTCTCGGGCACATCCACACCGCGGACCAAGGAGCTGGCCTCGAATGCCCGCTCCACAAAGGGCGGAAGGGGTTTGGGAACTGACCATCGGTGCCAGAAAAGAACCCGGTCGATCGGATCGGCGGCGACCACGTTGTCCAGGAAACCCCAGTCCCCCCTGCGAACCGGTTCCCCGGACCCGAGCTCGGAAAGCAGTTTCTGAGAACGGTCCGCCAGCACCTCCGGGGGCACCATGGATGCGGTGTCATGAAAGGTCGCAGACGGGCCGGACAGGACCAGCACTCCCACCAGGAGCGCGACCAAGACCGCGAGCAACACCATGGGGTTCGATCGCCTGAATGGAGTCTCGGCGGTGGCCGCCGCCACCAGCTCAGGCTTCGGCACGGCACCTGCCGCCACCGCCATGGCCAGGGGGTCGCCACCAGGAAGCTCGGCGGCCATGGCCAGGGCCGACAGCGGCCGGTCCTCGGGCGATCGCGCCAAGGCGTGAATGACCGCTTCCTCGAGTCGGGGATCCACACCGTCCACCATCTCCGACGGAGGTTCCGGTCTGGTGCGCACCTTCTGGCGGAAGATCTCGGTGAAGCTGGATCCGGAGAAGACCTTTTTCCCGGTCAGCAGCTCGTGCAGGATCAATCCAACCGCGTAGATATCGGCGGCCGGTCCCACCGGGGCATCGGGGTTGAGTTGCTCCGGCGCCATGTAGGCCGGGGTCCCGGCGAGTCCGTCCCGGTTGGCATCGTCACCCATCACCGCGATGCCGAAGTCGGTGATGCGCACCTCACCACGACCGTCCACCATGATGTTGGCCGGCTTGAGATCGCGGTGGATCACCCCCTTGGCGTGGGCGGCAGCGAGCCCTGCGCACACCTGGTGCGCGATCTCCACCACCTTGTCCGACGGCAGCCGGCCGATCCGAGCCAGCAGCGACGACAGGTCCTCGCCATCCACGTACTCCATGGTGAAGTAGAGCTGATCACCCTCGGCGCCGACGTCAAAGACCCGGCACACCGCCGGGTGGGTGACCTCCCGGGCCAGCCGAACTTCCTTGATCAGCCGATCGCGAAACTCCGGCCGGTAGCCAAGCACCAGTTTGATCGCCACCTCCACGTCGAGCACGGTGTCGTGGGCCCGATAGACCTCTCCCATGGCGCCACGACCGAGCAACGAGACGATTCGATAGCGGCCGGCGAAGCGATCACCGGTCACGAGTCGTTGGGCGACCGACGCTTCGGCTGCAGTCGGGATCTGGGGCACCGACGACGACGCCTCGGCCAGCGGAATGTCCGATGTCTTGTCCTCAAACAAAACCTCCACCGCACGCCGGAGCTCGTGGTCGTCACCGCACGCACCGTCAAGCAGCGCAGCTCGCTCCTCGGGCCCCAATCCAGCGGCTCGTTGAAACAACTCCAGTGCTCTGGTGGCTCGATCCGTCATTCTCAGAGATCTCGACCCCACGATACCAGCACTGGGATCGGGTGCGATCCCCGTTCACGCCGACCACAGCAGAGTTTGCAATGAAGACTTCATGTAGGCATAATGTCATGCAGTCAAGACGGCAGCTCACCAGATTTCGGATCTCGGCGCCGTAACGTAAGCCCGGTCACACCGCCATCCGGTATGATCGGTGCAGCATCCCAGTGGGAGGTGACAGATGAAGACGCGAAAGACTCTACGGATCGCAGTGGCGTGTTTGGCTCCGCTTGCGTTGGCCGGCTGTGATATCCGATTTATCGCTGGACCAAAGGTGGTCAACGGCGGCGAGGCCGTGCAGTACCAGGTGCACGTCCGGCCGGAAGCCGGGGGATCCGCCTCCAACGCAACCGTGTTCCTGACCGGCTACGTTCCGGATGGCTGGGACTTACAAGCCGCGTCCTACTCCACCTCGGCGAGCGGTGGAGCTTCCGGAAGCTGCACTGTCTTTGCCTCAGACCCCGGCATCATCACGGACCTGCCGGCCGTCCCCTCTGGCCACCAACCCGTGTGGCTCTCGGCAGGGCCACTGAATATCATCGACTCCGACGGTGGCACCGCTCAGCTCGACTTCATTGCATCTTCGGCTGCGGGGAACTACACCATCACCTTCTGGGCCGGAGTCTCCACCGAACCGGGTCCGCCGGGCGAAAGCTTCTCCCTGGACATTTCGGTGCTGCAGCCCACACCCCCCGACACCATCATGGCCGACAGATTCGAGGACGGGACGCTGGGCAGGTGGTCGGACCGTGTGCCCATCGATCCCACCATCGTGGCCTACTACCCCCTCGACGGCACCGCCGACGACATCAGCAATTTCGGCAACCACGGCACCAAGATGGGAGACCCGATGCCCGCGGTCGACCGCTTCGGCCGTTCGGGACGGGCCATGGAGTTCGACGGTGACGAGGATCAGATCATCGTGCCCGACTCCGCGTCACTGGATCTCGAAACCGGGATCACCGTGGCGGCCTGGATCCGCCATGCCGGCACCGGCAATCAGTACATCGTGGGCAAGATCAACACCGCCGGCGGCGGCTTTCTTTACAGCCTCGACTATCTTGGCGGAACCGCCAACGGCAGGTTCCGGGACGCCCAGGGTGGAGCCAACAGCGCCTCGGGATACTGGCCTGTGGCGGCCGACGAGTGGCAACTCCTGGTCTTCACCTGGGACGGCGATCACGTGGTGACCTATCTGAACGGCGTGGTGGAGGGCCACCTCGCCCGCACAGGAACATCCATCGGCACCGGAGACGGTCAACTGGAGATCGGCTCCTTCCAGGACGCACGCTACGTGGGGGTCATCGACGACGTTTTGATCGTGGAGCGGGCCCTGACCTTCCGGGAGATCATGAACCTCCTGCAGTGAAGGCCACACGGCCTTGTGAACCGGCGTATACTGCGGCCGAGAGTCATCCATGGCCAACGAAGACGTATCGAATCGGGAGAATCGACGCCGCCCCCGGACACTCGTTCTGCTGCTGGGCGCTGCGGCGGTCTGCTGCGCTCTTTCTCTGCTGGTGGGGATCTCCGACAATCCGCCCGGCCTCGGGTTGCTCTTCCTGTCCGCGATCCTGGCAGTGGCTGCCTTCGTCCACCACTGGACAGAAACCAAAAAATTCAAGTGGCTCGCCATCGCCTCACTGATCGGGTTCCCGGTATTCGCGATCCTCCACAACCTGCTCTACGCCCTCGGCGAGCTGACGGCGGAGGTCCCGGTCATTCCGATGGTGCTTGAGTTTCTGCACGCTGCCTGCTTCATGGTGGCGCTGATTCTCTGTCCCGCTGGGGTTGTGGTCGGAGTCGTCGGGCTCATTGTGACCATTGTTCGAGGACGGAATGCCCGGAGGAGAAACATGAAACCAGCCGAACGTCTCAAGAGTTCCTATGGACTCGACAACAGCGGGATTGTCCACGTCCGCCACCAACATTGGAACCACAACACTCCGCTACTGTACGAGGACGTGATCCAGCACAACGAGGGACATCTGGTCCACCTCGGTCCGATGGTCGTTCGGACCGGGCTCCACACCGGGCGCGCGGCCAAGGACAAGTTCATCGTCGAGGAGCCCGAGACAAGGAACCACGTGTGGTGGGGAGAGGCCAACAAGTCCATCTCACAGCGGCATTTCGAAAACATGTTCCGCCGGGTCCAGGCCTATCTTCAAGATCGCGACGTGTGGATCCAGGACTGTTTTGCCGGTGCCGACTCTCGTTATCGCCTTCCGATCCGGGTCATCACCATCCGTGCCTGGCACTCCCTGTTCGCTCGCAACATGTTCATCCAGGCCGAACCCGAGGAGTTGGTGGATCACAAACCCGAGTTCACCGTGCTCCACGTGCCCACCTTCCAGGCGATTCCCGAGGTCGACGGTACCAACTCGGAGGCCTTCATCCTGCTCAACATCTCCCGCCGCCTGGTGCTGATCGGGGGCACCTTCTATGCCGGGGAGATCAAGAAATCGGTCTTCACCTTCCTGAACTATTTGCTGCCCCAACAGAAAGTGCTGTCCATGCACTGCAGCGCCAACGTGGGCCCATCGGATGACGTTGCCGTGTTTTTTGGCCTTTCGGGCACCGGCAAGACAACCCTCTCCGCCGACCCCAACCGTCGGCTGGTGGGAGATGACGAGCACGGCTGGTCGGACGATGGGATTTTCAACTTTGAGGGCGGATGTTATGCCAAGGTGATCCGCCTGTCGGCGGAATCCGAGCCGGAAATCTATGCGACCACCCGCAAGTACGGCACGATCCTCGAGAACGTCGGCTACGACATCATCACCCGTCGTCTCGATCTGGACGACGACACCCTGACCGAAAACACTCGAGCGGCGTACCCGCTGAGCGCGATCCCGAACACCGTCTCGTCCGGGATGGCGGGGCACCCCAGCAACATCGTCATGCTCACGGCCGACGCATTTGGTGTCCTGCCGCCGATCTCGAGGCTCACTCCCGAGCAGGCGATGTACCACTTCATGTCGGGTTACACAGCCAAGGTCGCCGGGACCGAAGCCGGCGTTACCGAGCCGTCGGCCACCTTTTCCGCGTGCTTTGGGGCGCCGTTCATGGTCCTCCCGCCTCTGCGCTACGCCGAGCTGTTGGCTGACAAGATCAAGCGACACGGGGTCGACTGCTGGCTGGTCAACACCGGGTGGACCGGAGGCGCCTACGGGGTGGGTCATCGAATGCCCATCAAGCACACCCGGGCCCTTCTCGACGCCGCCCTGGAGGGGCGCCTGAAGTCCTCTCAGTACGAGACAGACCCCATATTCGGAGTCGATGTCCCCACATCCTGCGATGGCGTGCCGTCCTCCATTCTCCGACCGCGCGACACATGGAGTGATCCGACGGCCTACGACGCCAAAGCTCGAGACCTGGCGCAGCGGTTCCACGACAACTTCGAGCAGTTCCAGAACAGCGCCCCGCAGGAGGTCAAACAGGCGGGGCCCCGGCGTTTCTGAGATTTTGCCCCGGAGGGGATGCTGCAATTCGTTCTGCGGTATGATGACAGCCTCACCGAGGGAGGTGCGTGGTGAAATCACTCTCGATTCAAGCCAAGATTGCCGCCATCGCCTTGGCCGCAGCTGCTGTTGGCGGGTGCGGCAGCAAACCAGTCATCGGCGTCCTGCTGCCGACGAGCGGCGCCGCCGCCTCCTACGGCGAATCCATGAAGCAGGGGATCGAGCTGGCTATTGAGCACGGTTTGGCCGACAAGAGCCTCGACAGTGCGGTCAAAATCGTTTGGGGAGACTCCGGGACCGATCCGAATCGGGCCGCTGCCGAACTCAAGGTGTTGGCCGACCAGGGCGCTAAAATCGTGATCGTCGGGACCACCAGCGACACTGCCAAGGCCCTGCTTCCCGCTCTCGAGAAGCTCGACGTCGTCGCGCTGTCGCCCTCCGCCTCGGCGCCCGATCTCACCAAGGACTCCAAGCTCTTTTTCAGGGTCTTTGCCTCTGACGAGCTGGAAGGCCGACGCGCCGGCCGTTTCCTTCGCGAAGAGCAGGATTGCGCCACCGTGCTTATCTTCGCCGAGGACTCGGAGCAGGCCCGCGGGATCGAACCTCCATTCCGGCAGGTCTTTGAACAGGCCATGGAGGGCCGGGTCGTGGGCAGAGTTTCCCTGTCCGCACCGGGGTGGGAGCAGGAGTCCACCGATCTCATTGCGGCCCACGATCCCGATTCCGTCTACATTATCGGCTATGCCGACCCCTCCCTTTCGGTGCTCGCCCAGCTTCGAGACATGCAGTATGACGGCACCATCTGCCTCACATCTGCGTTCTACAGCGGGGAGGTGATCGATCGCGCACCAGAACTCGTGGAAGGAGTCTTCTTTCCACAGCCCGCCTTCGATATGAAGGACGAGCGGGACCTGGTGCAGAATTTTGTTTCGGCTTTCATAGCCAAGAACGGCCATCCACCGGACATCTACGCGGCGCACGCCTACGACGCCGCGCGGATTGTCTTCCAGGTCGTCAAAGCAACCTCGGTCTTCGACACCAACGAGCTCCGGAAGAACTTCATGTTCGAGGTCAAGGAGTTTCCGGGCGTGACCGGCATCATTCAGTTCAACGACTACGGCGACGTCCACCACAATCCGATCATATTCACCATTCGTGACGGGGAAGTGCTCAACTACGAGCGGTTCGTCAAGGAACAAAAGGCGCTGATCACGCGAACGCATCAGGGACCTGCTCACGGGGCAACTGAGGGCGAGCTTGCGGGTCCGGCTCGAGTCCATCGGATGCCGACTCAACATCGGCGAGATCGAGGAGATCGCCCGTCGGCTCGCCGAGCGGGGATGCGCGGTCGTGGGACCCGGTGAAGCTGCCGATCTCTGCATCTTCAACAGCTGCACCGTGACCTCCATCGCATCCCGGAAGTCGAGGCAGATGATCCGCCAGCTGAGGCGATCGCATCCCACCGCCACTCTCGTCGCCACCGGCTGCTACAGCGAACTCGAACCGGAAGAGGTGCGGGCGCTGGGGGTGAGCCTGGTGGTGACCAACCACGACAAAGACAGGCTGCCTCAGCTGCTCGAGGAGGAGGGGTTGCTGAATATGCCCGTTCGAGAGAACGGGCCCTGCCATACCGGCACCCCGATCAACCCCGCCCGTCGAACCCGGGCCTTCGTCAAAGTTCAGGATGGATGCGACAACCGCTGCACCTTCTGCATCGTGACGGTGGCGCGCGGCGCCGGCCGCAGCCGGCCGGCCGAACAGGTGGTGAACGAAGTCCCCGGGTGACCGAGGCCGGCTACCGCGAGGCAGTGCTGAGCGGGGTTCACCTCGGGTCATACGGCCACGACCTCGGGAAGAAGACGAGGTCTCGAGGAGCTCGTCAGGCAGCTCCTTGCCGACACCGGGATTCCGCGCTTGCGCCTTTCGTCGCTGGAGCCGTGGGATCTGGACGAGAAGTTCTTCCGCCTGTTCTCGGACCCGAGACTGCTGCCCCACCTCCACCTGCCCCTTCAGAGCGGCAGCGACCGCACCCTGCGCCGCATGGGGAGGAAATGTGGACCGGCGGGGATTTGCCCACCTTGTTGGATATGGCACAGGACTCGATCGCAGACGTCTCCATCTCCACGGACGTCATGGTGGGATTCCCCGGAGAGACGGATGCTGATTTCCAGGAGTCGATCGACTTCGTGGACGCGATGCAGTTCTCCAAACTGCACGTATTCCGGTACTCCAGCCGCCCCGGCACGGCTGCAGCCAACATGCCGCACCAGGTGCCGGGGCCTGTGTCCCAGGAACGCAGTCGCCGAGCCATCGAGCTCGGTGCCCGGCAGGAGTTCGCGTTCAACAGCCGATTCGTCGGTTCGGTGCTGCCGGTGCTGTGGGAGGAACGGGATGACCTGGGGTCTCACCTGAGGTGGAGTGGTCTCACCGACAACTACATCCGGGTCGCCACCGAGACCGAGGCCGGGGAGGACCTGGTCAATCGCATCACTGACACTCGGTTGATCGCCACGATTCCCGGCGGCGTTCTGGGCGAAATCGACGGCCTCAGCAGCCCGCGGATGATCGAGCCCGATTCCCGCCGCGATTCGCAGTTGGTTGTGCTCAGGCCTTAACGATTTGGATGCTGGATTTTCGATTTTCGATTTTCGATTTTCGATGAGATTCAACCCACGAGCTGAACCGACGACCTACGCTAAACTAACGCCCCTACGAGGAGGCCCCGTGGATCGCATCGCCAACTTCCTGTTCGAGGCCGGAATGCTCAAGCGCACGCCGCGCAGCGGGTGGCAGTTCCTGGGCACGGGCTCCGAGTCCGTCGCCGACCACGTCTTCCGAACTGCCATGATCACCTTCACTCTGGCCAGGATCGACGGATCGGTTGACGGGGATCGTGCCCTCAGGCTGGCGCTCTTTCATGATCTCCCGGAGGCCCGCACCGGCGACCTCAACTACATGAATCAGAAGTACTCCACAGCCGACGAAGAACGAGCCGCCGCAGACCAGGCCGAAGGTCTCCCCTTTGCCGAAGAACTGATGGGCCTGTTCCGCGAATACCGTGACGCGTCGACTCCGGAGGCAGTTCTGGTTCACGACGCCGATCAACTCGAGCTGCTCATGTCCCTCAAGGAACAGCTCGACAACGGCAACAACCAGGCCGAGGACTGGGTCCCGTTCGTGCTGCGCAGACTCAGAACCACAGCGGCCAAGGAACTCTCCCGCCAGATCCTGGACGGTCACTCCGCCGACTGGTGGTTCGACCGCGGCTCCGACTGGTGGGTGAGAGGTGGCAAAGGGTAGCTCCTGCCGTTTGCCCCTTGACGCGCCGATCGCCATGACCCAACCTTATTGAGTAGAACTCCCCAGGGCGAAGAGCGCGGAGGTCCCATGAGACGAATCCTGGTCATTGCCGCAGCCGTGGCGCTGGTTGTTGCCTGCACTGCGACCACCCAGCAGGCCGCCAGGCTCCAGGTCTACACCGAGCACGACGAGACCGCCGATTTCCCGGCATGGAAGACATTCCGTCTGGCGTCGGTACAGGCCGGATCCACCGACTACCAACGCTTCCCGCAGTACGAGAAGATGGTCCGATCCGCCCTCGTTCAGGAATTGACCGACCGGGGATATGTCCAGGCGCAGGACCAGGAGACGGATTTTCGGGTGGCCTTCGAGCTCAGGTTTCGGGGAGCCAGCGGCCCCCAGGGAGTCGAGAGCTCCCACGGGGTCAACACCGATCCCACCATGTCCAGGGGCACCACCACAACCAGCACCCTGACGATCAGGATGCTCGATCCCCAAACATCGAAGGTCTTGTGGCAGGGCCGGCTGTCCGGCTTCAATGTGGATTCGGTCGCCCCGGAGTCTGGGTTCCAGAAGGCGGTGTGGCGGGTGTTGGTGGAGTTTCCACCGATCACCGGCTGACGAGCCCACCCGACACCGTCTCGCTCACAGTGGTATGATCCAATCAGGCGTCTCGATTCGGCCCCGCTGCGCGGAACCGCATCACCATTTGAACAATTTCGGAGGAAAATGCTCGTGAAGACGAGAGTCCATTCGCACACCACAACGGCCGCCGTGGCCGTTCTCGTTCTGACCGTCATGGTTGGCGCGGCGACCGCCGCGGCGGCAACCCACGCGATTCGAGTGCCGGCCACCGCCGCCGCCCAGCTGGGGTCCCTGGGGATCCAGGCTCGACTCGACCTCGATTACGGCAGCTTCAGGTGGCTCGTCCTCGACGACGACGCCTTCCAGCTGCTCGAGGCGGCCGGAGTTCCCCATACTTACATGCCGGACGCCGGCACCGTCCAGGTTCAGGGATATCGCTTCGACCCGGTTGACGACGGCGAACCGCAGCTTCCCGACAACCTCCGCGCCTCGGGGTCCCGCCCCGGGATCCACCTGGTGCAGTTGGTCGGCCCTGTCCGCGACGAGTGGGCGGCGATGCTGACTGCAGCCGGTCTCCGGATCCTCCAGTACTACCCCCACAACAGCTATCTCGTCTGGGCCGACCCTGCGGCCGTGGAGAGAATCCAGGCAGCCTCCTGGGTCCGCTGGCAGGGTGCCTTCCACCCGGCGTACAAGATCAACTCCGAGATCCAGGGTCGGGTCGGCATCATCCACAACGTCGAGGTGATGTTCTTCAACGACGGCCGCGTTGGCGACACCCTCGAGGAGTTCTCCAAATTCGGGGGAGAGGTGCTCGGCCACGCTCCGGCGCAGCCCGACGGGGCCTTCCACACCGCGTACGTCGCGCTGGACGCCGAGCGAATCGAGGACCTGGCCCGCGTGGGGACCGTGCTGTGGATCGGCTACCAGAGCCCCGAGCCCGTCTTCGACGACGAGATCTCGGACCAGATCATCGCCGGCAACCATACCGGCGGGGTTCCGTTCACCGGCTACGGAGCCCACCTGGTCGGTCTCGGGTTCGACGGCTCGGGGGTGATTTGGGCTCCGATCGACACCGGCGTCGACTACGACCACCCCGATCTCGGTCCGAGCATCGTCGGCGGTTACAGCTTCCCCGGCGCCTGCAACCCACCGGGCCAGCCGGGCAGTGACTGCTCGGGCGGCGGTCACGGTACCCATGTGGCCGGCATCATCGGCGGCACCGCCGCCGCCGGCTTCACCGATGCCGACGGCTTCCTCTACGGCCTCGGCGTGGCGCCCGGCTACAGCATATTCACCACGAACTCACTGTCGGCGCCTTCATGGCCCCCTGCCGGCGGCTGGCAGGAGCACAGCAAGCAGGCAGTGCTCGGCAGCGCCATCGGCGGCAACAACTCCTGGACTACCGGTGAGGGCACGCACCACGGGTACCAGGCTTCCGAGCGCACGCACGACCTGATGGTCCGCGACGGCAACTTCGACACCGCCGGCGTGGCCGAGCCCTTCATCGAGGTCTTCTCGGCCGGCAACTCCGGCTCCTCCGGCCTCACCTCGCCCAAGGAGGCGAAGAACCTGATCGTCACGGCGGCCTCCGAGAACTACCGCTTCGGCGGCAACATCGACGCCATCGCGTCGTTTTCGAGCAGAGGGCCGGCGGTGGACGGTCGCTGGGTGCCGACGATCACCGCCCCCGGCGAAGACATCGCCTCGGCCCGCAACGACCTGGGCGGGAGCTGCTCCACGTCCATCAGCGGCACCAACAATCTCTACGCCTTCTGCAGCGGCACCTCCATGGCAGCGCCCCACACCTCCGGCGCGATCGTGCTGGCCTCCGAGTGGTGGCGCACCTTCAACGGCGGGGCGGACCCGAGCCCCGCCATGGCCAAGGCCCTGCTGGTGAACAGCGCCGACGACATGGCCGCCTCTGACATCCCCAACATTCACGAGGGCTGGGGACGGATCAACGTCACCACCCTCGTCGACCCGCCGGTCCTGCGCGAGTACTCCGACCAGACCGAGATCTTCAACAACACCGGCGAGCAGATCGTGATTGCGGTGGGAGTGCCCGAGCCCGGCGAGCCGCTCAAGATCACCCTGGCCTGGTCCGACGCCGCCGGCGCGGTGGGCGCCAACCCCGCACTGGTCAACAACCTCGACCTGACGGTGGTCACCGGCGGCGAGACCTACCTCGGAAACGTCTTCTCGGGAGGTTCGTCCACCACCGGAGGCTCTGCGGACACCATCAACAACCTGGAGAATGTCTACGTCCAGGCCCCCGGGGGGTCGGCCATCATCACCATCGACGCCACCAACATCGCCGGCGACGGCGTGCCCTACAACGGCGACACCACCGACCAGGACTTCGCGCTCGTCTGCACGAACTGCGCTCTGCAGCCGGACTTCACCCTCGACGCGGCGCCGGAGTCGATCCCGATCTGTGCGCCCGCCAACGCCCTCTACGACGTGTCGATCGGCTCGATTCTGGGCTTCGACGATCCGGTCACCCTCGACGCGACCGGGGCTCCTGCCGGAAGTTCGGTGTACTTCGACACCAACCCCGTGATCCCCAGCGGCAGCTCGGTGCTGACGATCGGCTCCACCGGAAGCGCCGCGCCGGGCAGTTACTCGATCGAGGTCAGCGGAACCTCGACCACCGGGGTCAAGTTCCGCTCCGTCGCCCTCGACCTGTTCGACGCGGCACCGTTGAGTCCGAGCTTGACGGCACCGGTCGACGGGGCGCTCAATCAACCCGCGCGCCCCCAGTTCGAGTGGACGGCCTCCAGTCAGGGCTTCATCTACCATCTCCAGGTGGCCACCGACGCCGCCTTCGGCAATCTCGTGCTCGACGTGGCGGATATCGCGAGCACGAGCTACACGCCCGAGTCAGACCTCCAGACCAACGTCGCGCACTTCTGGCGCGTCCGCGCCGTCAACCCCTGCGGCGCCAGCGACTGGTCCGCGGTGTCGTCCTTCACGACCATGGCTCTTCCCGGAGATTGCGGTCTCGGCTCGTTGCCCTTCGTCCACTTCTTCGACGACATGGAGTCGGGCGCTCCCGGCTGGACCCACAGCGGATCCGGAGACAGCTGGGCGCTGACGAGCGGCATCACGAGCCCCTACTCGGGTGCCTTCGTCTTCCACGCCAACGACACCCCGTCGACCACCGACCAGCGGCTCGATTCGCCGTCGGTCACCCTGCCGGCCGAGGGCTTCCCGATCACCCTCCAGTACTGGACCTACCAGTCGATCGAGGACTCCACCAGCGGCTGCTGGGACGCCGGCATCCTCGAGATCACCACCGACGGCGGCTCGACCTGGGACCAGCTCCTGAACGTCACGATGCTGACCGACCCCTACGACGGCACGGTGAACGGCTCGTCGAACCCGCTCAGCGGCCTGCAGGGATGGTGCGGAGACCCGGAGCCGTGGGTCAAGTCGATCGTCGACCTCGACGCCTACGCGGGACAGACGGTGGCGTTTCGGTTCCACCTCGGCACCGACGGCTCGGTGGGCCACGACGGCTGGGACATCGACGACGTCAAGGTGCAGTCCTGCACCGAGGCTCCGACCTTGGACGTCTTTGCCGACGGCTTCGAGTCCGGAGACACCACGGCGTGGTCCGACACCGCGCCGTAGTCGATCTGCCGCCAACCACGCACACGCGGGCGCCCCTCGGGGCGCCCGTTTGAGTTCAGAACCGGACCTTGAGGACGTAGGTTTTCGCAGGCTCTTCCACGATTGTCCGTTTTGCCGGAATGTCCAACCGAGATATTTCAGTCCCCTTCAGTCTGATGTAGCCGTCCGCGTACCAGGGGGGGTCGAGCAGAAGCGCCGACTGGGAAAAACCGTACTTCTCCCCCTCGGGGGCGAATCGCTCCACGACGCGTCCGGTCGCCAGATCGACGATGATCAACTCATCGACCCCGGTGGTACTGCCCACGTACAGCACGTAGTCACCCACCACGAACGGGTAGACCGGGGCGTGTGCGAATGGCACTTTTGCCCTCCACAACCTTGTGCCCGATCCGTCCACTCTCCACATCCGGGGCTTGTAGCAGTCCCAATACCAGCAGGGGATGCTTTCGTAAAAGACCTGGAATCCGTCACCTTCATACCGGACGCCGTGACTGTCTCCCATGTCAAAGAAAAAGCCGACCTCCTCCGGTTTGCAGTGCTTGAAGTTGTGGTTGAAGTCCTCATAAACGGTAAAGAACCTCTGCTGCAACCACTGGCCGTACTCCGCTGCATCCAGGGCTACCGCCGCCTCGCGGACTTCCCCCGGCACAACGCCGTCGGCACAGCTGAGACAGGTGGTCGCCTCCGCGTCGAGGACATAGACCTCCTCGATCAACGATGTGGTGGCCGGCGCCGAGCACGAGGCAGCCACCAGCTGCAACAATCCCACCGAGACCAACACGGCGACTCTCGACGTTGGCGAAGCGTCAATCATGAGGGATTCTCCCCGACTCCCTTGGGAGCCAACGGCCACTAGTCCTTCAGATAGTAGCCATTCTTCAGATAGTACTCTCTGATCATCGTTGCGTGCCGTGTGTCGGCGGGGGTGATGCCCACAGGACGAGGAACCCCAACCCTGTCGGTCCTCACCGCATCTTTCAGCATCTCCACCCTTTCGTCCCTGGACCTCGTGGTAAAGAGAACCTCGAGGAACTCTCGATCCATCTCGCCCGGGTCACCACCCAAAAGCTCGAACGACATGGTGGCCATCTCCAGGGCCTTCGCTACGTCCCGCCACGGATCGTCCGGACTCCTGTCAACCACATTCATGTGACCGTGGCCGAAGGGCCAGCCGTAGCCTTCGTGGGAGAAGGAGTCCTGGACGCTGTGAAGGGCGGCCCCGAGCTCTTTGGCGCCCTGCGCCGCCCGAGCCCGGGCGATGGCCTTGTCCCGTGAACCGAAGTGAAGGGCGAAATCCCGAGGATCGAGCGGGTTTGCGGGTGTTTCATCGTCCACTCCCTGGTTCGAAGCGCCAATCATCCGAGCGTCAACGTTACTCCAACCAGCCTTCACGGCCAGGTAGATCGACAGGTTCTCGTGCACATCCCGTTCGTACCGACCGTCGGGATCCACCGAGCGGAGGGGGTTGCCGGCGGTGTAGGCATAACGGTTCCAGGACTGGGAGGACGCGGGGTTGCCGCCGACGGAATCCACGCTGGTGAAACGGCCCAGCAGAGGGCTGTAGTGGCGGGCGTGCATGAAGTCGAGCTCGGAGGCGGTGGTTCCAAGCTCACGTTCGTGGCCGGTGAAGAGGTGGCTGGTGCCCGGAGCCGGGCCGCCGACACGGAGGCCGCCGTAGGGGCGATACTCCAGCAGGTCGGTGAGAGTCCCATCAGTCGCCACCAGCGCCCGGGTGCTTCCCAAATGGTCGTGGGCCCCAAAGGAGGGTGTCAGGGCACCGCCGGCGTGGTCGAGCTGGACAGCCAGCCGTCCGCCGATCCTCAGGTAGTCTCGCGTGGGACCGAAGGTCGTTCCGGGGACGAGAATCCAGTCCGACAACACCGAAGCCGACTGGTCTCGGAGGCCGAACCGGACCTCGGCGAGATCGCCGCCACCGTCCCGGCGCCAGGACAGCACCCGCTCGCCGTCGGCGTCGTAGGCGTGACGCCAGATGGTCCCCGAGGCAGTGTCGGTGACCTGGAGCAGGCGGTCGTCCGGGGAGTAGACGAAGTCCTTGCCCCGACCCAGTGACGAGGCGGGAATCGACGTCAGATTGCCGCGAACATCCCAGCCGAGGGGATAGCTCCCGGCCCCCACCAGCTCCATGGCCGAGGGCCGGTTGTGGTTCACCGACCCCGGCAACCGAAGCGTGAATCCGCCGCCGTGAGCCGTGTCGTCGTTGCGGATCTCCACGAGATTGCCCCACCGGTCGTAATCGTAGCTTTCCACCGGGACGCCGCCATCGGCCACCGCCACCAGGCGATCGAGCCCGTCGTAGGCGTGGTTTCGATCGCCGATCCGGGCCACGTTGCCGGACCCGTCGTAACCGTAGGGTCCCTCGGACCACAGTGCGCCGATCCCGTTCCACCACAACAGGTAACTCGCCGCC
Source organism: uncultured Holophagae bacterium (assembly GCA_963801995.1). Lineage (GTDB taxonomy): Bacteria > Acidobacteriota > Thermoanaerobaculia > Thermoanaerobaculales > Sulfomarinibacteraceae > FEB-10. The sequence goes on from CAWDGW010000006.1 coordinate 77,226, forward strand.
CGCGCCATGCCGTGGGGATCCGGCGCCTCGCCGATCCCTCCGATGGAGTCGCCGCCCGCCAGAAATTCGATGGTGGCCACTCGACCGGAGGGGGAGAACCAGCGTTCCACGCTACCGACGGGGCTCGGCGAGGACTCCGCCAGGAGGTCGGCTCCGATCAGCCAGTCGCCGAGCCGGTCGCTCCGTTGGGTGACGGTGTCCTGACAGGATTCATCCCAGCCGCTCCATACAGGGTGATCCACAGCAGCCACATGGCCCCACCGGTCGTAACCAAAGCCGGTCACAAACTCCTCTCCGGACGCACCCAGCCCTCCGATCCACAGAGCCTTCGAGCTCATCCTTCCACCGGGACCCCCGTACACCCAAGTGGTCTTCAACGGCACGTCGTGGGCTCCGAAACGGTTGTGTCTCAGGGCCCGCACGACCCTTCCGTAGGACGGCTCGCCCACCCCCGCGCCAGTCCCGGGTTGGTCGTCTCCCCAGACCCACCACGCCGCCTCGGCGCCCGCCGTCCACCGGCTCACCCGACGTCCCAGAAGGTCGTACCCGAGCCAGGTCGTCACCCCGCCCGAAATGCTTTCCACCAGGTTTCCCAACGAATCGTACCCCGTGAATATCACCGATCGCTCCGGTTCCGACGAGGCGACCAGGAACCCGGCCCCGGAGTAATCGAATGTCCGACGTTGCTCGGGCGAGGCATACGGCTCTTCCTGCCACAGGCGAACTTCCACCAAGTGGTCTTCCAGGTCGTAGTTGTAGTCCGCCGCAACCCGCTCGCCGGGCGCGAGTTCCTCTTCGAGGACACGCACCCTGCCGAGGCCGTCAGTGAGCTCCAGGGTCGCCACCCGTTGCTGGTCTCCGCCGGTGGTGCCGGCCACCGATCGCAGAGTGATCGTCTGACTGTCGCCCACGAATTCCAGCTCGGAATCGCTGCCGTCGGGAAGGACGATGAGGGCCGGACGTCCCAGCTGGTCCAGGCTGGTCTCGGTCCAGTTCAGATCTCCGCACGATGACCATTGGGCGTCGTCCTGCCACTCGCTGAGCAGCCGAATTCGGGTGGTGCGGTCCAGGGTCATCCCCTGGCCGGTTCCACAGGGGAAGGACCCGTCGAAAAAAAGATCGAGCTCGAGCCGACTGCGGGTTCCGGACCCACCCGGATATCTTTCCTGCCGGCGGGTGACCCTGCCGAGGCCGTCGAAGAGAATCGTCTTCACCGGGTTCGGGTCCTGCCACGTTCGCTCAATCCGAGGCTCGCCGTCATCCTCAAAGCCGTAAGTGGCTTCATGCACAAGGTGCCGGAGGGGGTTGAAGCCCGTAGGCTGCAGGTAGTCGATGTGGCTGCCCAATAGGATCGACCCGTCGTCTGCCTGCTGGATTTCGAGCTGCCACTCTCCAGACACCATGTCACCCTCGATCGGAGCCAGATCGGTCATCCTGCCGGTGCCGTCCCACAGGTAGGCGAAGCCGGCCCCCGACCCCGATAGGTGCCACCGGGCAAGACCGGTGTTGGGATCTGCCTCCCGCTCCCACAGCACCAGGGAAGCGCCCGGCGCCTGCAGCTCTTTCTTCACCGCCACTCCATGACGATGGGTGGTCCGGGTGGTCAGGTCGAGCAGGCCGAATCCGATACCGTACCCACCCCTCACGGTTGTGGTTTCGAGGTTGCCGACGGCGTCGTACCTGAAATTCCGCTGCACGCAATCCCCACTGCAGCTCCCGCCGGCTCCCGGGTTGCGGACCTCCTGCCCGGGGGCCCAGAAGGTCGGCGCGTCCGGTTCAGAGAGGTTCAGCCACTGCCTGGTCCGGCGCCCACACTGCTGCCCCTCGCACACCTCACTCGCAGTCTCCCGGTGCAGAAACCAGCTCGACTCCGCACCGTCGGTCAGGAACTCGAAGTTCCAACCACGGGCCACCTCGATCCCTGCCGCAGATCGCTCCGACTCCACGGACCGCGCCACCTGATTCAGGAAGGAGTCCACCTCCCGTGTGTCGCGCACCTCGGTGCAATCGATGGTGACGTCGCTCGGGCCAAGCAGGTCAGCGAACACAGGCCCATAGCAAGACTCCACGTCTGCCACGGCAGCGTCGCCACCGGCTTCGTCGGTGAAGATCCGGCGTTCTCGGATATAGGAGTAGCGATCGTCCCCTTCGGTGAGGGTCGGCCAGTCCACCCCGAATTTGAGATCCCGTTCGATCTCCAGGTGCCGAAGCACCCGCACATCAGGCCCACGGAGATCCTCTGTGCCACCGGCGAGTGCCGTCAACGGCAGAGCCACCAGCGCGTCCCGATCCCCCGCAAGGAAGTCCACCGAGAACTCTTCTCTGGTCAGCGGGTGGAAACGGTGAACTTCCACCACCGCATCCATCTGGAGCCCCCCGGTACCCGAGGTCGTATAGACCACGGTCCACAGGTACTCGGGGCGCAGCACCCCCTGATCATCCCTCAGCGCCCAGTCGAAGTCGTAGGGCCAGGGATGGAGCACGTTGGGCGGCTGGGTGAAGGCCGGGCTGACCGCACAGTTGAGGCCCTGGGTGAACCACGTCGTCTGGACCCGCGGACTGCCATCGCCGGTGGCGGCATCGAGGTACTCCAGATCCCGCCAACTCACACCCTCCGCCTTGAGCTCGGCGGTGTTGGCCTCACCGGCCTGGGGTATCGCAGCCCCGCAGGTGGCCCATACCGAGCACGGCCCGCCGTTCTCCACGTGGTCCAGGCAACGGCCTTTTCCAACCGGATACCAGCCACGACCGTAAACCACCCGGGCCCCCGACGGCAGCACCACGTCGGAGAGCGGCGAAAAACCCGAAGACAGCATGGAATCGAGCTGGAAGGTCGCACCGTTCGGGTACACAACCTGCTCCAGGTGGGCCGCCTCGAAGACCAGGGTGTCGGGCCCATTCCTCTGCTCGAAGGACTCCCGTCCCACGGTGAGCCGGATCTCCTCCCACTCGCCCGAGGACCCGTGGTGTCCGATGGTAGGATCGAAGCTGGGGACCTTGACCGCAGCAATGGCCGACGTCCCAGGGTCGTAGAGAATCTGAACCTCCCGCGGCACCTCGCCTTCTGCGGTGATGCGAGACGGCAGCCACTGCTCTCCTCCCGGACCGCCGCACGGCGAGTCCCAGCCAGCAGCGTTTCCTCGGTAGGAAAAACTGATCCGGTTGGCGGGTTCTCCTCCCGAGCCATCTGCCCGCCACGGCCCCCGCCGAATCTCGCTGAGATAGAGCCCGGCCCTCTCCACGCGGAAGTTGAAGTCCTCCAGGTCCTCATCGCCCAGGTTGACGGCCCGCTCCGCGTCACATGCGATGGGAACCACGTGCCCGAAGACGTGGACCTCCCCGAAACCGTCATCCATTTCCATGGCGATCGGTCGGCCCGCCCAGTCCACCGCCGTGACGGTGAAGCGAAGATTGCTGCCGTCACGGGTGAACAAGCGATCCCCCACCGACGACTCTGGTCCGCCGGTTCCTCCTTCTGGGGTCTCCGTGGTCCACGGTTCGGTGACCGACAGCCGGTGCCTGGCGCCGGTGGCATCCAGCAGGGCTATCCCCCGGGTAAACGGCACCTGGCGGTAGAGCACAACCCGGGGCGGCCTCAGGTCCCAGCCGAAGCCGAATTCCTCGACTCCGTGGGCGATCCTGGCATGGAGGAACTCTCCCCCTCCCTCCTCGCACTCCTCATAGCCCTGGGGCACGAGGCTGCAGTATCGACTGGTGAACCAGACCTTGGAATTGTGGTGGAGGGCCAGCTGATAGTCGAGCCCGCCGTCGGTGTGCACCCGGGCCAACGGGATCGTAAAGGTCAGATTGCCGTTGGCCAGGTTGATGTTTTCATAGTTTGACAGCTGATAACCGCTGCGCTCATGCCCGCGAGCCTCGTGGGGCACTTCGTCGTTCGCCAGGGATGGTTCGGCGCCCGCGAGGCCCATCACGGCAACCAACAGCATCAACCGGACAGTTCGGATCCACGGATCACGCTCGGCACAGGTCATCATCATCTCCCTTTCTCATGGCAGGTTGACCGCGGGTATCGGACAGGGCGTAGGATCGTCCACAACCTCGATGACGCTCGCCACCGATCCGATTTGGTCACCTGATTCGGTGACCGGACCACTCAACGAGTAAAATCCAACCGCCCACGGGACCCAGGCTGGTCCGATCTGGAGATTGTGTGAATCTCCGGGGGAGATGGTCACTGTGGCGGAACCCGTCATCTGGTGATATGGCTGGTTCTCGTTGATCGGCATCACGTCGACGCTCGCCGAGAGCACTGCAGTGCCGGCAACCGATCCGATATTGCGCACCTCCACCGCGAAGTCGAGTACCTGGCCTGGAGCGACCCGGGCCGGCGGCGGAAGCCACTGCCCGGCCTGGAGCACGCGAAGCCCGATCACCGAGTAGATGGGATCCGGAGGGGGCGGTCCCTGCTCCCGCCACACCCCGACAACATCGACGGCCGTACTGGGGTAGAGTCCGTTGGGACATCCGGGTTCATCGAGCAGGCAATTGACATCGGGTGCCAGGTGCAAGGAAACCGTGTCCCCGGTCCTCTCCGGGTCCGCCAACACAGGGACCGGATACCCACCGAATGGTCCGTTCAGCCCGCGGCGCCACATCACGGTCCGCCACTGGGAGTCGGCCGTCAGCCACGATCGATTGCTGTGGCCGGGTTGTTCGAGCGCGAAATCTGGGATGCCGTCGGCTTCCTCGGCACCGGCATCGAGGTACGGATCCCCGCCGTAACCCGCCAAGTTCCGGCGGTACCTGAGCAACGCACCGGAAACGGAGTCGCCCGGACGCTCCTCGAACCACACCAGGCGGGGGTTCTGGTTGGCGCCGTCGGCGACCGTCACCACCGCCAGGGCGCTGTCGGGGTCATAACTGGCGCTCCCCCCCTCGTGGTCCACGATCACACCGGTCCAGGCCAACCCGTGAGGTGGCCAGTGCTCGGGATCGAGGAAGTAGTCGTCGTCCACCCAGGTGGGGCCCATTGCATCCTCGAGGGCGCCATCGGCGACTGGGATCCAAGATGCCAAGCAGATCACGTTGTCCGTCACATCGATCTCGCCGTCCACCGGCTCCACCTCCACTCTGAGGTCGAGCATCGACCAGCCATCCTGACCGAGGGGTATGGCTTCCAGTAGATCCCGATCCAAGGGGATTTCGATCAGGGTGCCGCCGCCATTGAAGTCCCTGACCAGCGGCCAGGCCATTGGATACCAACCTCCGGATGTGGGATCGCATTCGCCCGGGCTTGCCACGGGCGGGTCCGGGCGCCCCCAGACCAGGACCCGACTCTCCACTGGTTCTCCCAAGCCCTCGGATGACGCCTCCACAGTGACGACCCACGGCAGGTTGCACGGCGGGTTCGGGTCGTCGTAACGGGACAGGTCCAACAGATCGGCCCGACACGGCCATCCTCCCAGGCTTCCCGAATACAGGTCGATGGGAACCGACAGATCGATGGCCAGGTCCGGGCGGGTGGCCGGCTCGACGACGAATTGGCTGGTCACGGGCGGCGATGGGTGGCGAGAAAAAACAGCCTCCAGTTCCCAGATTCCGGGTTCAGGCAGCCGAAACCCGCACACCGGCAGGGACTGGACGACTGATTCGGGCGGCAACCTCCCCTGGATCCGGGCTTCGGTGCAGACCGCTCCGGAGAGCTCACGACCAGAACCAGACCCTCGATAGAGGGTGTATTCGACGGCCCTCATGTCGTCGTGGGTCCCCAACTCGAGCAGGCAACCGGTGTTTCGGACGTCCTGCAAGATAGTGACCTGTTCCCCCTCGATGAGCACACCCCCGGGCGGATCAGTGGTCACCTCGGGGCCGGCGGCAAACTCGAGCCAGGGTCCTGGCCAGAGGTCGAGGGACCGGATCCACACCAGATGGTCGTCCACCAACTCCAGGGTCAGAGCCTCGATCTTGGCGCTGTCCCAGGAGTCGTAGCCGCTCAGCTCGACCTCGACGGTGACCACTCCAAGCCCTGCCTCCCGGATCAAAAAAGGGACGGCATGGTTGTCACCCGGTCCCCACCGCAGGCGCATGAAGATCTCGCGGTCGGGGGCGAGAAAGCTGAACCTGAAGCGCTCCAATCCCTCCCCCAAGGCCAGTCCGTCGCGCCGGATCTCGCCGTGATCGCACTGGTCGGTGGAAGGGTAGGGATCGCACGCGGTCTCCAGGCAGTCGCCGTGGAACAGCGATGCCGACCTCCTCCTGTCGAACTCCCAGCGACCGCACCCGGCATCGGCGCCGAACCAGAGGGCCTGGCCCCCGGGGGTACTGAACTGGCCCACCGGGGGTTCCACCGAGACGCAGCCGTCGATCGGAGCGGCTGGAAAGACATCGCCCCCGGGGCCGTTGCCGTCACCTCCATCTCCCGGGAGCGAACGCACCGCATGATCGAGAACCGCACCGCTCGAGGCATCGATCACCACGGCCTGCAAGACCGGGCCGGCGCTCGACCCCGCCACCGTCTCCAGCCGCCAACAGCGCCGGTGGGAGGCTCCATACAGAATGCGACTGGCGCTGGTGCTTTCCTCGCGCATGGTGGGACCCATGAGGCTGAGAGCCACGGAGACGGCTTCCCCGCGTCCCATGGTTTCACCGGCTGCCATCGGCACGTCCAAGTCGTCAAGTACGGTCCCGCTGACCGATTCAAGGACCGACCCGGAAAAAACCATCTCGACTCGCTCGACGGTCGCCCAGAAGCCGTCCACCGACTGCCGGATCACGACGATCGAGAGATCTCCCGAAGTCCAGACAGACTCCACATCGAACTGGCTGCCCTTGGCCGCGCCGAAGAGCCGCCCGTGGACGTCGATGAAGGTGGTTGCGACCCTGGCCGGAGGAGCCGATCCCTCGGGAGTGAGCCTCCCGGCGAGCGACTCCAGGTGGCCATTGCTATCCACCTCCCAGCGATCCACCGCCGGAAGCAACGAGAGCGCCACAACAAGCTCGTTCGATTCCATACCTCGATCGAGGGCAGCGGCCCACGCAGCACTGGACAGCATCGCTCCCAAACACAGCAGTTGAGTTGCCCGGATCATCTTCCCGCCTCCCCGTCGAATCCGGCGCCCTTGGACCGCGGACCTGCGCAACCGCAGTCCTCAGGCTCGAGAAAAGTCCGCACGTGGGTGTTCAGGTCCCGAACCCCGCCTGCAGGGCCCTCCGACTTCGGAAACTCCATGAGGCCGATCTCGCGGCAGACACTGCAGTGAAACAGGTGTCCGTCGGCGGTGCAGAACAGCACCCACGCCTCGCCGAGAGTGCCGGAGGTCCCGGACGACGGAAGATCCGGGAACCGGATCATCACCGACTCCACCCGGGCCGGACGCTCCACCAAGAGGGTCCCTCCCTCACGGGTGAAAACCCATTCTTGGCCCTGGTCGTCGATCCACCGGCAGCGGGCTGGCCTGGGTGCCGCGGACCGGTTTCGGAGATCAGGACCGGAGACCCGTGCCATCGGCATCTGCTTTCGATGGTTCGCTGTTGGCGGTGTGCACATGGCGCTGACCTCCGTGGCTCCGATCCGCGGGCGCGACGTCCCGCGGTCAACGAGAAACAAGGACGCTTGCAGCTTTTTTTGTAAAGTCTGAGGTGGTCGCTCAATACTCGCGTCTCATATCCCACGGCGACAAAGGCAGTCCTTCGGTCCGATGAGAGCATGAGATCTGAGCCGCGAGTATTGAGAACTGACGACCGGGAGGTTGGGCGGAGACGTTTAACGTTTAACGTGTAACTCGAGGAGTGGGGGACCTCTCACGTTTACTCCCAGGAAAGCAGGGGGAAGACCGCACGCCGCATACCGCACGCCGAACGCGCGGAGGCAGGCACTACGTTCTGTCCTCAACTTTTAACTTTTAACTTTCAACCAGGCCGGCGGACGCGCCCAAGTTGTCTCCAGTGGCTCCGAACCTCGGGGATCACAGTACCCTCCTCCCCTAACAGGGCCAGGGCTGCCGGGTAGAGCCACTCCTCGCCGGAGTCCACCAGCCGAACCGATTGCACCACCAATGGGTCGTGCCGGGGCAGTAACAGCTCCCCGTCCCGGACTCGAACCTGTCCGGTGCCGACGCAGATCCTCGCCTTCAGTGGATTGCCGTCTGAATCGACAACGACCCGCCCCAGTTCATCGATCAGTCGTCGTTCGGCGGCCAAAAGCTGTGTTTCCGGGAGGGTCTCAGCCCCGCCGCCCCCCACGATTTTGGCGCCTGCCCGCCGCAGCCCGTCGCGCAGCCGGCCCAGCAGGAACCTCCGCCCGCTTCTGACGGCTCGCGGCTCGGGCCTTTGGATGGAAGCCTGCAGCAAACCCACCAGCAAGCCGTGCTGCTCATCGGTCAGCCTCAGCAGGATTCGCTCGTCCTCGGGCAGCCGCCGAATATCGGTGTCTGGCGGGGCACTCCACAGCTCGACACCCCGATCGTTCAAGCCGCGAATGTCGGCCAGCGACAGTCGTCCGAGATTCCCGGTGGCGAGATCCACCGCCGGAACCGCCTGGAGCCGTTCGATTTCCTCCGGTCGAATCCCTTTGATCGCAGTGCGCAGGACCAGAGTCGCCAGCCGCTCTGCCCGCTCGGGGTCTAATCCCACATCTTCGTTCAATGCGTCGACCAGCAATCGGGCGGCCCGGTCCACCAGTGCCGTCAGATGGGTGTTGACCGCCTTTCTGAGCTCGTCCGGTTTCGCATTTTCGGGTGTCACATCTCCCATTTCGAGGGCGGCTTCGAAGGGTGGGTGGTCAGGCAGAGTTGCCCGGACCGCAAGAACCCCGTGCCGCAGCAGCCAAAGGTGTGGGGCATCCCCCTTGAGGGTCAGCGCGATACCTCCGGCCAGGGGACTCCCCAGACTGACCGAATACAGGTTTTCCTCGAAACCCTGAGCAACCTCTTTTCCATCCACGGTCACCGCAATCGGAGAGAACCTGCAGGCCGTATGGACCCAGGAGAGGGCACGCCGCAGGTCAATTCCGGGCGCCTCACAATCCAGCTCGAACCCGCCGGGGACATCGTCTGGAGCATCCACCACCAGGCGCGGCCGCCTTTCAGGTCGCAGTTCGAAGACGGTGGCCGAGCCACCGCTTCGGCTCGCGATCCTCAGACGCACACCCGGGACACCGGCGACCCACAACAGCGCCTGTGCTCCCTGCCCCTCCAAATCGACCACCGCTTCGTGGCGGCCTTCGTCGAGACCTGAGGGGTCCAGGGCCACCGCAAGTCGGCGAAGCTGGTCCCCGATCGGCGCTGAACCCGGACAACGAAGAGAGAACCCCCGGCTTAATGGCTTGACGTCCGCCTGCTCAGCCCCAAGGCGAATGGCGTAGCGGACCAACTCCACTGGCAGCTGCCAGAGGCCGTGAAGCTGCTCGGAGCAGATTGTCCGCAACTCCGCGGCGACGTCGATCGAGAGCAACTCGGAGGCCCTCACGGCGCCTCTCCCCCACCCTCGCGGACCGCGTCCCGAGCGAGCTCGGCAAGCCACCGAACCCTCATCGACGGATCGAGGTCAAGGCGCTTGGCAACACCTTCAGCGAGCACGAAGGAGGCCCAGGCGGGACGGGCGAAAAGCGCCGCCTCGACCACGCTCCACAGCGCACTCGAAGAATCCAGCACCACAACCCGAGCTCGTCGGCCGAGACCGAGAAGCCGGCCCTCGATGGTCGACACCGGATAGGGCGGGTTCTCGGCAGCCCTGATGAGCCAGCTCCCACCGAGGCGGCGGAGGGCGGTCTCAGCCGCCTCGGTGGCCAGGTTGGTTCGGATGTTGTCAACCACCCCGTCCCAGCCGTCCAGGTCTCGAGCCGCCAGCAACTCCGCCACCACCGCTCCCTCAGATTGCGCGGCATCGATCACCGCATCGCCTCGGATCGAGGCTCGTTTCGCCAGCTCGGTCTCCTTCGAGCTCGAGAACAGCCTGCCGGCCCTGGATCTGGTGACTGCACCGCGGAGCGACAAACGGCGTCCGCTCACTGTCGGCACCAGTGGGCGGCTGTACAGGGCTCCCACACCTTTGAACGCTTCTGGTCGAAGCAAGGCGGAGCGCAGCAGCCGAGCGAGGTCGGCTGTCCCTCCGGTGGACACTGTCCGGGCAGAAGCCCGGCGGCGCAGAGTCAACACAATCGCAGCCAGCAGCACAACAATCGCAGCCAACCCGATCGGCCAGAGTCCGCGCGGCCGCCATGTTCCCAGCTTCTCCGGCAGGTCCGTCGGCCGAGAGGTGTCCATGAATTCTCCGTCGCCGGGCCCGACGGTTCCGGAGTCTCCAAGGCCTGGGCTCACCGCCGCGATCGATGGCGACCGCGCTCCACCTCCACTGGCATCGGTCACCTTCCACGCCTCTCCGTCGTGGTACTCAACCCAGGCGTGGAGTCCTGGACGAACACCGCCATCAACTCCTGTGAATCCCACCACGAGCCACGCCGGCACACCATTGTGGCTGAGCAGGGCGGCCAGCACCGCGTTCTGTACGTCGCAGTCGCCTGCCCCGACCGCCACGGCAGCTTCGAGCAGTCCATCGTTCTCCGTCCTTGCCCTTTTCAGGCGTCGGGCGGTCTCGGCAGACCGATCGTAGTTCACCAACGAGGCCACCAACTCGGTGGCCATGGACACCGCTTCGGACGGTGAGGCGGCCGCCAACTCGGAGGCCACGTCACGAAGCCCAGTCGGCAGCTCGGGCCAGAGGGGTTGGATGATCGGCGCGGCTTCCGACCCGGCTCCGCTGAGGTAGCTGAGGCGGCCCACGGTTGGTGCGTCGAACCACACCACCGGTTCGCCGGAAACCAGCTCCTGCAACGCCAGCGGATTCCCGTCCAGCCGCAGCGTATTCGGGTCGATCCGGTGGCCTGAGGCCACCGGAATTCTCACCAAGCCCGGACCGCCCTCGATGGCCAGATCCACCGCCAGGCAGCCCACGGTGCAGATCGGACCATCATAGGGCCTGAGCCCCGAAGCCTCATCAAAGGTGCGCGGTCTGCCGAGGTGATCGAGCCCTCCCACCCGCAGCGCCGAAAACAACGGCTGAGCGATCTCCGGCTGGTACCGGAGGTCGACGGTGGTGGACGATGCCAGAGAATCCACCCTGGGGCCAGCGTATGGCCCCGCCACATCCCTGTAAGGCTGTACGCGATCCCGAGGCAGCGGATCGCCGCTGGTCGCCTCCCTCCCACCGTTGGCCCCGCCGGAACCCGCCACCGGCGGCGCATGGAATCGCCCGCCGATGCCCGACCAATCCAGTCCGGCCAGCACCGCGATCACCACGGCGATACCGGCAATCCCGGCCGCCAACTTCCATCGCACGCTCGATTCACGGATCCGATCCCACACCCGCGCCACCGGCGATCGCCTCGCATGCCGGTCGAGCTCCTCCCGAACCAGATTGGACAGCTCACGCTCGGCGCGGCGCACCAGGCCTGTCATGGTCCTGTCCTGACGGGCTTCTCCACGGGCCAAGAGAACCTGGAGTCGATCGCTGTCAAGAATGACCTGCGGCAGCAACCCATCGGGCATCTCCACCGTCGCCGGCCCGCCCGACCGACCCTCGTTGCGCAACTCGTCAAGAAACGCAACCCGGCGAACCCGGATCCCGTGCGCAAAGACCTCCACCTGCGGAGCCTCGGCCAGGGCCACCGTGACGTGGAGCCCCGGCTCCTCGACGGTGATGGTGGGCGGCGGCGGGTCGCGATCAAGGATCACAGCCTCGTCATTGACGAAGATCTCGATCGGCGTCGCCGGTTCGTCTCGGCGCATCAGCCGTCTGACCTCAGACCGCACGGTTGCTGCGACCCGAGCCGCCAGATCCTCCTCGGTTGCCGGACGCTCCAACACGATTTCGGTACCGGGCTGCATCACCAGGCTTCGCTGGCGAGCACTGCGGAAGCCGCCGTCGACGGTCACCTCCCAGCCGTCACCACCCGTCGCCCGAGATCTGACCATGATCTTGGTTGGGTCGAACCGGAGCACCGACCAGAAGCCAATGCCGAAACGACCTGCCGCCGCCTCATCCTCAACCTTGCTCGAGGCGTAAAGGGTGAACAGGTACTGCCGAGCGTGTTCGAAGGTCATCCCGTCGCCGTCGTCCCGGCAGAGGATTCGATCAAAGCCGGCGTTTCGTTCGATCCGGAAACGCACCTCACCCGCGCCGGCATCGCGGGCGTTCTGCAGCAACTCGCGTACAAACACCCACGGATCCGAGCCATACCGCGCAGCCTCCATGTGGGCGCGCTGCCTAAATCCCTCCGCGGTCTCTCCCACGGCAGCAGTGTACGTGGTCCCGGCTTGGGCGGGTGTGAGGTGCGCCGTACCCGTGCCCAATCGAGTCCAAAGTCGAAAGTCGAAAGTCCCCGCCCACCCACCCGTCTATCGGGTCTTTGACCAGGTGGGGAGATTGGCGGTGCAGCGGTATCGGCTGTAAAAGTCGACGTGAAGTCAGCCGGTGACATCAAGACCGAGCTTGCGAGCACAGCGAAACGGCGATTGGAGGTACCTCCTCAGGAATCGCAGCCACTGTTTGGGCAGGTCGGAGAAATCCCTCGCTCGGGACGACAATAGAAACAATCATCAATGGGATAGTTTCCTCTCCCCTTCTCCCCTTCTCACCCGGGCGGGCGGGGTTCACCACGTTGGAACGTTCTCCCAGCCCGGGAAGGGGTCGTGGGTGAGGGTCCAGCCGGAGTTGGACTCCTCGTCGCGGACGATGCGGAGGTTGGTGAGGGTCTTGAGCTTGGCGAGGAGCTCGTCGTGCGCGAGGGTATGCAGAGGCGGCCGGTTGAGGTCGGGCATGGGCCAGATGCGGACCGTGCTGTCCTTGCCGCCGGTGGCGATCCAGCGGCCGAGGGGGTCGATCTCCACGTCCGAGATCAACCCCTCGTGGCCGAGTAGCAGGTGCGGCTGTTCTCCGCTCGCCGGCCCGACGCGCAGCACCCCCTCCCTGTCGCCGGTTGCCACGATGGTGCCCGTGGCGTTCATGGCGACCGACCACACTTGGTCGCCGTGGCGCTCGAGGTGGGTCGTGGCACCGGTGTCGCGGTCCAGGAGAAGGACTCGGCTGGGTGCACCGACGGAGCCCCCATCGGCCAGTTCGACGAGCACGATCCGTCGACCGTCCGCGCTGACTGCAAATCCCGGAAGACCATCGCATTCGAACAAGTGCTCGTGGGAACCTGTCGTCGGATCCGAGATCCAGAGACCGGACGACCAGAGTTTCGACACGATTCGACCATCGGGGAGGAAGCTTCGCTTCTCGTCCACCCAGATGGAGGCCTTGGTTTCTTCAGGCTCGAGAACGGCGACCTCCTCCAGTGTGTCGGTGCTAAAGACGTGGATTCTCGTGGCGGTGTCGCCTTGAACACCGGCCGCGACCGCGTAGCGTCCGTCAGAGCTGAAGCCGACGCTATACACACCCGTCAGAGACCCGAGCCGGACGGACGCACGGCCGTCGAGCGGAACCAGCCTGGCGGCGCCCCGAAAGTCGGCACCCACCAGGAGCGTCGTACCGTCGGGTGACGAGGCCAACCTGTGGATCCCCGCCGAGGCGTCGTACTCAACGGAGCTGTCTGCGGGCACTTCCCCGGCGAGCGGCGACAGGCGAACGATGCCGTCGTCCGAACCGGAGGCGAGCCAGGCGCCGTTTGGCCCGAAATCCACGGTCTCCACGGGACTTGTGTGCGACCGGATAACCCTCGGGTAGGACCTGCTCAATGGCCACAGGCTTAGGCCCGGAATTTGCGCGGTGGCGATCCAGCTGCCGCCTGAGTGGAACGAGAGGCCGAAGGCGGTCGCAGAGCCCCCGCGCTGGAGCACGAGTGGGTCAGCGCCGACCGGCGCCGACAGCGACCACAACCGGGTGCTTACGCCTGGACCGCATTTGGCGAACAGTCGGCGAGAGGGGTCCCAGCCAACTCCGAGAAACAACGAGTAGAGGTTGTGTTCGGGACCACAGTCGAAGTTCCGCATCAGTCGTGCGGTGCCGTCCTCGAGCGACCAGACCCAGGCCGTGACCGCCCCGTTTTCCAGCGAGTACGCCTCGAGCCGGGACGTCTCGCTCGAGATCTCGAGATGATCGATGAGGGCAGGACCCTCGAACTCCAGCAGTGGCGCCGTCGCGGTCGGCTGCCAGACCTTGATCCGTCCGTCCGAGCTGGAGGTGACAAGGAGACGGCCCTCAGGGTCGAAAGCCACTCGGAGGCCAGTACCCTCGTGACGACCGAGGAGGCGCGGCGTCGAGAGGCCGTGCTCGCCGATCTCGATGACCACGACCCGGTTGCCGTCCACCGTGGCAAACCAGCGACCCTTGTGTCGATCCATAGCTGCACGGCCATGCCAGAACCGATCACGGACCTCGAGATCGAGCGTTCCGAGCCGCTCGGTCGTTCCGTCAAAGTTGAAGGCGTAGATCGACGGCCCCTCTTCGTCACCCACCGGAATCAGGAGCCGGTTTGGGTCCCAGGCAAACACCCACGACCATAGCGTTGTCGGCGGGTCGAACCACGTCTCGTTGAGCTTTCGGCCGTCGGACAGCGACCACAGCACGAGGTTCTGGCGTGTTCCCGCTTCGACATTCGGCACCGTGTACGCCACGTCTCCGTCCGGGCTGGTGTAGCCGTGGGCCATCGGAGAGTCGTGGACGCGCTCGAACGGAATGCTCGACCCGTCGCTGGTCACGATGCGAAGGTGACCCTCGGTGAGGCCTTGAGTGAACTGGACGAGCAGGTCTCCATGGGCCGTGAACTCCGCCAGCGTGGTGTCATCCTCGTTGACTACGAACGCCGTTGGGCCCTCCCAGAGCGAACGGAGGGCGAGCCGCCTCGCCTCGGGGGTGTCGGCGAGCTCGAGGCTCCCGATGGCGTGGGCGAGGGTCGCGGTCGGGTAGTCCTCGAGCCTGAGCTGGCCGAGGGCCAGCAGCTTCGCCGCCTCGGCGCGGCGGGTCTCCTGCACGCTGCGTCGCCATAGAATCCCAAAGGTGACCGCTACAACAACAGCTGCCAAGAGGCCGGCTGCACCGGCGACTCGGCGTCGTCGCCTCCGCCGCATAGCATGGGACGTCATTGCCGAGGCGAACTCATCCTCGAGCGCACTGAGGCCGCCTGGATAGCGCTCTCTCCAAAGGGCGTATTCGCGGTATGCAAGACCCTGTCCACAGGAGGGCGTCGGATCTTTCCCGGTCCTGCCATATTTGTGCGGCCTGGCGGAGCTGATCTCGGAGCAGAGCCGCATCGGCGTCCTGGGTCTGCCAGCGCACCAGCCGCGGCCACGAAGTGAGCAGCGACTCGTGGATAATCTCGACGCGGCGCGTCGGCTGATCATCGTCGTTCTGGGCGCGATAGCGCGGTCAGCAGTCTGGCGTCGATCAGTTCGCGCAACACCTCTTCGGCGGACGCTCTTTGCTCCTCCGGGAATACCGACAGCAGCTCGTCCACCTCCCGAACCGCCCGCGTCCCTTCGGATGTCACCAGGTTGCGGAACAGCTCCCGCACGATCGGCAGCCGCTCGAAGCCGATCCGCTCCAGTGTCGCCTCGGCGTGCCGGGCCAGAGCCCCCGCCACGCCGCCGATGCGCTCGTAGGCCTCCCCGGTAAGCAGCCGTTCGTCGCGATCCCGCTCTTCCCACAGGCGGTGCACGGCGAAGGCCATCAGGGGCAGCGCGCCCCGCTCACCCTCCACTTCGGCGATGATCCGGTCCACCAGCAGCTCGCTCTCAAAACGGTAGAGCTGCCGCGCCGCCGGCTCCTTGAGCGCCCGCCGCAGCCCGTCGCCGGAGGGCGGTCCGAGCAGGGTGAGGGCCTCACAGATCGGCGCGATCTGTTGGTAACGCTGGCAGTGGTAAAGGAAGTCGTCCCGCATCACCAGCACCAGGTGGAAGTCAGCCGCGTCCACCAGCCGGCGCAGCAGTTCGATGAAGCCCTCTTGCACCTCGGGCGGGTTCAATGTGAACAGCTCCTCGAACTGATCGAGGACAAAAACGACCTCGTCGAACTGCCCCCGCCAGCGCGACGCCACGGCGAGGGCGGTGTCGGCATCGGCAAAGCCGAGCAGTCGCCCCATGGCCGCCGGGTCGCCCGCGTGATCGGGCGCCAGCGCTCGCGCCAGCGACAGCGTTGGCGCCTCGCCTGGCGTGAAGACCACAACCCTCCATCCGGGCGGAGCGCGTGGCGCCACCCCGGCCCGCAGGAGCGAGCTCTTCCCTATCCCGGACGGTCCGATCACCGCCAGCAGCCGGCGCGAGGTGATCCGGCGCCACAGCGCAGCAATCTCGGCCTCGCGACCGAAGAAGCGGTCGGCGTCGGCCTCGGTGAAGGCGGCCAAGCCCGGGTAGGGATTTCGCCCCTCCTCCGGCGATGGAGGCTCCTCGGGAACCGGCGCTGAGGTCTCCGCGGCAGTGGTGACCGCTCGGACCTCGGCGATCAGCCGGTAGCCGCGCTTGCGGATGGTCTCGATGTAGCGCGGGTGCTGGGCGTCGTCGCCGAGCGCGCTGCGCAGCTCGACGATCCGGTTGGTCAGCGTGTTGTCGGCCACGAACTCGGTCTGCCACACGGCATCGAGGAGGGCGGGCTTGGAAACCACCTCGCCGGCGTGCGCCACCAGGCAGAGCAGTACGTCCATGGCCTTGAGCTCGAGCTGGATCGAGCCCCCGGTGCGGGTGAGCCGGTTGAGGCTGGGCTCGACCAGCCATTCGCCGACGAGGAACGGCCTCCCCTCCTGCAAAATCGTCGCAACTTTGGTGGACACTCTGGGGTCATTGTAGCCGCTACGAATCGAAAATTGAAAATCGAAAATCGAAAATTGGTGCTGGCCCGGACGACCGCGGTCGTTCGGGCGCGGTGGTTGAAAGGGGATGATCTTGGCCATAGGGCGGCACCTGTGGGTCGAGTTGAAAGTTGAAAGTGTCCCCCCCCCCCCGCCAACCCCGAGTCCGTCTCCGTCTCCATCTCCGTCTTTGTCTCCGCCTACGCCGCGCCCGAGTCCGCGTCCGAATCGAAGATCCCCCATCGATTCCCACTGTCATCCTGAGCGAGCGGCGGAGCCGCGAGTCGAAGGATCCGTTCGGCCAGGGCCGCCAGGGCCGGCTCGGCCTCACGTCACTGCGGCAAGATCGTCGTCGGATCGCTGGTGACGTTATCGAGCACCGACCCGTAGCAGTAGAACGATGCCGTCGGCAGCAGCGTCCACACCTCCACGTAGCCGCTGACGGGAGCGAAGTCCTCGAAGATTCGGTTGATCTGGTCGTTGCCCCAGCCGTGCAGAATCAGCCGGCCCGTATCGAGCGAGTTCCCCTCCATGTCGAACAGCTCGTAGCCCACCATCGAGTTTCCGGCAATCCCGCTCTGGCAGCCCACATTGGTGCGCATGTCGGCGTTTTCGGTCCCGAACAGGATCCTCTTCCGCTCGCCGTACATGATGAAGTCGTCAGGCTCGATCGCGGGCATGGACTGACCGTAGGTGCCGGCCGGTTCGCCGCTCGCCGTGGTGTAGATCCGGCTCATCGACAGCAGGTCGGGGCTCGTCGACAGGAGCGCGAGCGCCCCGAATGAGTCCGGCTCGAGGTCGAAGACCTCGGACAGCACGTTGGCGTAGCGGACGCTCATGCCGGCTCCGAGGCTGAACGTCTCGGAGGTCATGGGGTCGCCATTATCCTCCCCTCGTGGAAGCCACATGAGCTGGTACTCCGCCGCCTGACTGCCGCGGTTGCTGAGGTCCACATCGGTCTGGTAGAAGGCGCCCTCGGCGCCCGACGCCACCGCCGCAGCCGGAATGAACTGCGTGTGGGTCAGGCCCGGCGGGCTGGGGCAGCAGTCTGACGTCGCATAGTAGATCCCGGCTCCGGAACCACCGACCTCCCCGTCCCATGGCGCGTACCACCCGTGCCACGTCGAGCCGTCGAAAACAACCGACAGGGCGTAGACATCTTCGCCGTCCACGCTGAGTACCGGGTTGTACCGGTGCTTCGTCCACCGGGTTCCGTCCGTCGAGAATGCGTACCCGATCCTCACATCACCCCATTCACCGAGGGAGGGATCCCATGCCTGATACCACATGTGGTACACCGAGCGGTCGAAAACCACTGATGGCAGGGCCACCCCCGACTCCCGGCCGCCGGGGTATCGGTCGAGCTCCAAAACGGGGGTTGGGAGCTTGGTCCACTCGATGCCGTCCAGGGACTCGGCGTAGCCGATCTGGGCAGGCGTTCCCCCCCAGCCCGAGTACCAGAGCTTGAACGTCTCACCGTCGATGATGGCTGTGGAGGGCACGGTGTGTCCGGCATCCCAGGACCCGGGCGAACCACTTTCCAGAACCGGGTTTCCGGGGTACTTGGTCCACGTGCTGCCGTCAGGTGAGGTCGCGTAGCCGCCTCGAATGGTCCCATCGGCGTCCTGGCCGCCATACCACATGTGAAACTGGCTCCCGTCGTAGAACACGGCGAGATGGTTCCACATTACCTCGTCCCAGTCGCCCGGATCGCCATAGGTCAAAACCGGGTTGTTCACGTCCATGGTCCACTCGACGCCGTCCACCGAGGTGGCGTGGCCAAAGCCGCCAGAGAGAGAAACGTCATACCCCGCAAACCACATGTGATAGACGGCCCCATCGAACAGCACGCTGGGGTCAGCCCGACCTCCGTCGTCCCACTCCCCGGGCTCTCCCAGACCGATGATCGGGTTGTCGGGGTGCTGGACCCACTCCGTTTGCGCCAGCGCCACCCCGGCAACGCACAGCACGATCCACAACATAACGGCAACTCTTTTCACGTTCATGACCTCCTCCTTTCGTCTGACGGAAATGTGACTCCGTCAAGACGAGGAAGCATGAGGAAAACACCCGGTTTTCCCCCGGATCAATTTCCACCGTCGGGAGCGACGGGCGTCCGTGCCCGGACGAGTTCAAGTTGAAAGTTGAAAGTTCCGCCACCCACCCGTGGCCGCGTCCGTGCCCGTACCCGTGCCCAATCGAGTCCAAAGTCGAAAGTCTAAAGTCCCCGCCCACCCACCCGGGCTGTGGGGCTATGGGGCTCCCCGGACCTGCCCCCTTCTCCTCTGCTCCTCTGCTCTTCTGCCCGTTCCGCGTCCTGCAGTCACCCGCGGGATCGGTTTCCCGAATTCCGCTTTCCGAATTCCGAATTCAGGTCAACAGAGACCTCTCCCCTTCTACCCTTCTCCCCTTCTCAACCGGGCGGGAGGGGGAACTTTCAACTTTCAACTTTCAACTCTTAACTCCGACGCCGCGTCACTCCTTGACGAGCAGCTGTTCGAGCCGGGTCACCACGCTGTCGAAGTACTCCAACGCCGAGGCGATGGCCTCCGGACGGGTGAGGTCCGCACCGCCGTCCCGGAGCAAATCCACCGGCGGCCGGGAGTTGCCCGCCTTCAGCATGCCGAGGTAGGCATCTCGGGCACCTGGTTCGCCATCGGCAATCCGTTCGGCGATGGCGATCGCCGAGGCCATGCCGGTGGCGTAGGAGTACACGTAGTACTTGTAGTAGAAGTGAGGAATGTAGCTCCACTCGACCGCATCGTCGGGACCGATCGTGAAGCCCGGTCCGTAGTAGAAACGGATCAGATCCTCGTAGACGGCGTTGAGGCGTTCGGCGGTCACCGGCTCGCCGGCCTCCACCAGCTCGTGCAGCCGAAGCTCGAACTCGGCGAACAGGGTCTGTCGATAGATGGTCTGGCGTATTCCCTCGGCCAGCTCGGAAAGCAGCCATGCCTTCTCCTCCCGGGACTGGGCCTGGTCGAGCATGTGCCGCAACAGGAGCATCTCGTTGCAGGTGGAGGCCACCTCCGCCAGCATCATCGTGTAGCGCGACGAGAGGTAGGGCTGGTTCTGGTTGGTGAGGTGGGTGTGCATGGCGTGACCGAGCTCGTGGGCGAGGGTCGAGACATCGTCGTAGCTGTTCTGGAAGTTCATCTTGATGAACGGATGGACCCCGTAGACCGAGCTCGAGAATGCACCGCTCTCCTTACGGATGGACGGGTAGACATCGACGCAGCCGTTGGCGGGGTCGACCATCCAGCCGACGGCCTCGAGGTACTCATCGCCCAGCGGACGCAGGGACTCGAGGATCACCTTCGCTCCCTCGGCGTAGGTCATGTCGCGGCCCGCCGCCTCGACCAGCGGAACGTAGAGGTCGTAGATGTGGATCTCGTCGAGCCCCATCAGCCGCTTTCGCAACCCCACGTACCGGTGGAGGGCCGGGGTGTGGTCGCGGACCGTGGCGATCAGACGCCGATAGACCGCCGGGTCAACGTCGTCCTTGTCCAGGTAAGCCTCCAGGGCGGTGTTGTAACCCCTGGCCCGGGCGAAGGTCACGTCGAGCTGTGCCTGACCGCCAAGGGTCGCCGCAAGCGTATTTTGAAAGGCTCTGAGGGTAGAGAACATGGCATTCACCGCTTGCTCCCGGACCTTTCGGTCGTCCGAGGCGCGGAATCGGCCGAAGTTTGCGAAGGTCAGCCCGACCTCAACGCCATCTGCTTCCACAATGGACGGCAGAACCATCTCCGAGATCAAGGACTGAAAGGCCCGCTCCACCGGTGACGGCAGCTCGTTCAGGTCGATGGCTGCCCAGAGATTGTCACCCGCGAGGCCGAGCACCCGTTCCGCCTCGGCGTCCAGAACCCGATCGGCCCTGCGCCGAAGTCCATCGATGGCAGGGCGAAACGCCTCGAGATCCGGCTCCTTCAAATAGGCCGCCTCGAGTTCGGCGCTGGAAAGGGACAGCACCGCTTCCCTCAGAACGGCACTCTCGTCCATGATGGCATTGGTCAGGGCCAGCGCTTTCTGGTGGCGAGCCATGGCGGTCTGGTCGGTGGTGTCGGTGATGGAGCTGAGGTTGGCGTACAGGGTCAGGCGGTTTCCACCGAGCTCCAGGGCGTAGAACTGGGCCAGGTAATCGGCCAACAGGGCAACATTGTCCAGGTTGCCATGATAGCCCTTGAGTGCGGACAATGAATGTTGGGCAGCTTCGTAGACGGTCTGCCAGTTCCTCTCGTCGGGATAGAGGTCACCGAGATTCCACTGATAGACGGCCGGAATGCTGTCGCGTTCCGCATTGGCGTCGGGCGTATAGGGCGGGAGATCGCCGATTGATCCGGCCGTACCACCCGCTGCCGCGAGCATCATTCCGAGGGTGATCCAGACATTTCGTCGAGTCATGGCGCCACCTCCATCTTTTCGATGAAATAGCTTACATGAGGATTCGCAGAATGACGAAGTCGATTGAGACCTCAGCGAAGCGCACGCAGATACTCGGACACCACACGCCGAGTTCAATATCTGAGTGAAATTCACTAAGAAATTGTCCTCGACCCCTTGACAGTCGACAAAACAGGCGCTATATTCCCGCTAGCACTCGCGTCTATCGAGTGCCAACAACATACAGATAACTCGAAAGGAGACAGTGAGATGAAGGTGAAACCTCTGGGTGACAGGGTGCTTTGCAAACGGATCGAAACGCAGGAGGAAGTCCGTGGCGGCATCATCATTCCCGACACCGCCAAAGAGAAGCCGCAGGAGGCCGAGGTCGTGGCCATCGGCGACGGCAAGCTCGACGACAACGGCAAGCGCATCCCGATGAACGTGAAAAAGGGCAACAGGGTCCTGATCGGCAAGTACTCCGGCCAGGACATCAAGATCAACGACGAGGAGCACACGATTCTCCGCGAGGACGAGATCCTCGCCGTGATCGTGAGTTAAGGGAGGCCGATCATGGCAGGAAAGAAAATCGTTTACGCAGAGGAGGCGCGCGGCAACATCCTCGCCGGCGTCAACAAATTGGCCAACGCAGTCAAGGTGACCCTCGGCCCCAAGGGCCGCAACGTCATCCTCGAGAAGAAGTTCGGCTCGCCCACCATCACCAAGGACGGCGTCACGGTCGCCAAGGAGATCGAGCTGCCGGACAACCTGGAGAACATGGGTGCACAGATGGTGCGCGAGGTCGCCTCCAAGACCTCTGACGTGGCCGGCGACGGCACCACCACTGCCACCGTGCTCGCCCAGGCGATCTACCGCGAGGGCATCAAGAACGTCACCGCAGGCGCCAACCCCATGGAGCTCAAGCGAGGCATCGACCAGGCCACCCGGTTGGCGGTCGAGTCCATCACCAAAATGGCGAAGCCTGTGGCCGGTGATGCCATTGCCCACGTGGGAACCATCTCGGCCAACGCCGACACCGAAATTGGCGAGATCATCAGGGAAGCCATGGAGAAGGTCGGCAAAGACGGCGTCATCACCGTCGAGGAGGCCAAAGGTCTCGACACCACCCTCGAGGTGGTCGAGGGCATGCAGTTCGACCGCGGCTACCTCTCGCCCTACTTCGTAACCGACGCCGAGCGCATGGAGTGCGTCCTCGAGGACTGCAAGATCCTGATCTTTGAAAAGAAGATTTCCAACATGAAGGACCTGCTGCCGATCCTCGAGAAGGTCGCCCAGCAGGGTAAGCCCCTTCTGATCATCGCCGAGGACATCGAGGGTGAAGCCCTCGCCACCCTCGTGGTGAACAAGCTGCGCGGTACCCTCAACGTAGCGGCCGTCAAGGCACCGGGCTTCGGTGACCGCCGCAAGGCCATGCTGGAGGACATCGCGATCCTTTCCGGCGGCAAGATGGTCTCCGAGGACCTCGGCATCAAGCTCGAGAACGTCCAGTGGGAAGACCTCGGCACCGCCAAGAAGATCGTCATCAACAAGGACGACACCACGGTCGTCGTCGATGACAACGATCCCAAAAAGCACGAGGCAGTACTCGGCAGGGTGCAGCAGATCAAGCGGCAGGTCGAGGACACAACCTCGGACTACGACCGAGAGAAGCTGCAGGAGCGGCTGGCCAAGCTCGTGGGCGGAGTCGCCCAGATCAAGGTCGGAGCCGCCACCGAGACCGAGATGAAGGAAAAGAAAGCCCGCGTCGAGGACGCGCTTCACGCCACCAAGGCGGCCGTGGAAGAGGGCATCGTGCCCGGCGGCGGCGTTGCACTGCTGCGCGCCATGGATGCGGTCGAGAAGTTCGTCAAGGACAGCACCGGTGACATCGCCACCGGCGGCCAAATCCTGCTCCGTTCCCTCGAGGAGCCGACCCGCCAGATCATCCTCAACACCGGCCTCGAGGAGGCCGCGGTGATCGTGCGCGAGATCCGGTCGAAGAAGGGCGCCGTCGGCTTCGACGCAGCCGTGGGCGAGATCACCGACCTGGTCAAGGCCGGCGTTATCGACCCGGCCAAGGTCACCAAGAACGCCCTGCTCAACGCCTCTTCCATCGCAGGTCTGCTGCTCACCACCGAAGCGTTGGTGTGCGAGATCCCCGAGGAGAAGAAGGACATGCCGATGCCTCCTGGCGGCGGCATGGGCGACATGGGGATGTATTGATCTCCAGCCCACAGCGGAAACTCAAGGACCCGGGCACCGCGCCCGGGTCCTCTCTTTTTTGAGTCACGGCTGAGGTTGGTCCGGAGGTGGAGCCGGCAGTCCAAAGTCCAAAGTCCAAAGTCCAAAGTCCAAAGTCGGAGATCGCCTGCTTTCCCACTCTAATACCACGTACCAGATGCAGGACACCCGACCCTCGGACCAACCCGGGGAATAGACTTTTGACCTTCGACTTGTGACTTTTGGCTCATCCGGAATTCCGTGAGGTGGTGGATGACAGCGACCAGGGGCAGCGTCAGCTGACAGCGACAGGGGCCGGTGGCGGCGTCAGGTGACGGCGACAGCGTCAGAACGGGATGGATTCGGGCTACCGGGGATTGAGCAGTCGCCATGTCATGGCACGCACCTCATCGAATCCCTGCAGGACTTTCTCCGCCCCGGGTCCATTGACGGCACTGGCAGCAGCGAGCAGTCGCAGGTGGCTGTCGACCTCCTTGGCCGAGGCGTAGGCGATCCGCCAGTGGTGCTGGCGATCTCTCCCGGATCGGCCGTGCCCTTCCGCCAAGTTGGCGGGGACCGAGCTGGCCGACCGGATCAGCTGATCGGCGATGGACTTCAGCGGAGCCGGAACTCTCAATACCAGCTTGATGGCGCTGCCTGCTGCTTCGAGGGCTCTGGTGTAAGCCACGAGGTTGTTGTTGCTGACGGCTTTCGACATGGTCACCTCCGGGTCGTTCATGCCCTTCAACAAGCTGCCTGGGAGGCCGTTGTCAAGGGTTGCCGGACCCAAGGCCGGCAGCGGAGCGTCCCTTGACAACGGCCTCCCAGGCAGCTATACGTCCCCGTCCCATAGAACGACCCGGAGGGGGCCATGCAGCCGCCACACACCTGATCGCTGCCTCTGCCCCGGTTGCTGACCACAGTCGCTGCCCTCTGTTTCCTGCCCCCGTCGCTGCATCCTGACCCTGCCGCTGGGTTCGGGAACGGGAACGGAAACACCCGACATCGCGCTTTCCCGGATGAACCGAAAGTTGAACGTCGCTCACCCAATAAATAATCTAAACAGCACGAATTCACAGGTTGCAGCATCTGGCGTTGGGGGTGTGGAGGGTGTTGATTATCGATATTCGATTTTCGATCTTTGATTGCCTGCTACCAGGAACGCCACTCCCCGGATGGCTCGAAGCTTCGAGGTCCCTCAGGCGTCTCGTGAACTCGCGGCGCCTCTCCCGATCGTTCGCGTGCGGCGATGTCCGCGAGCAGAACAAGGTACTGTTCGAGCTGCGCCGCCCCAGCATCGAAGGGATCGGGAGACCCCGCCGCTCGGGCCCTCGCCAGACCCCCATCGATGACCGTGGCGACGAAGTCCGCCAATCCGCTGCGATCAACAACGGACGGCAGCCGTGGTCCGGCCTCGTCGAACCACGCGCGCACCCGGTCAGACAGCATTCGCTGGTACCGGACCGCCGAGGCTCGGATCGGCGGTCGCCGGCTCCCCAGCTCGGCGGCCAGCAGGCCCACCAGTGCCCCGTCCACGCCCTGGCCCGAATCCAGGGCTTCACGGATCAGGCCGAGCAGCGCCATCACTCGGCCCAACACGTCCGTTGTGGACTCCTCGGCCGGATCCAGCAGGCGCCGCGGCAGCCGATCGATGCAGCGTTCGATCACCGCCTGGGCCAACTCCTCCTTCGAGTCAAAGAAGTGGTAGAGGCTTCCGCTGTTCACCCCGCATTCGGCCAGCACCCTGGCCACGCTGGTGCCGTCATAGCCTCTCTCCCGGAACAACCGGGCCGAAACTTCCACGATACGGCGGCGCGTTTCACGTCCCATGGCACTACTTAGTTGATTATTCAATCAAAAATATCGAAAAGAGTCAAGATCAGCTCGATTTGTTGCTGATTTTAGATTTTCGATGATTGGTCGGGGAAACAGCGAGGATTCGAACCTCTCTGAAGCCTACTCTTCGCTGCCTTCAGCCCGTTCCTCGCCGGTGAGGCGAACGAACACGACCGGCGGCATTTCATCATCCATGGAGGCTGCCAAGGAGAGAACAGCGCCCTCCGTTCCGTAGAGGAATCGGATGACGATCTCGTCCCGCAGGGCGTACGTGCCCAGCTCACAGATAAAGGCGTCCTCGTGGAAGTGCTGCATCGGACGTTCCATGCCGTGGAAGTTCACCGTGAGCTGCTCGCCATCCATGGCGATGACGAAGTCACCATAGGCCGGGTGCCGGTACCGACCCACCAGATCTGGCAACTGGGCTCTCGGCGGAGCATCCTGACGACGGATGGCTTCGCGGGCCTCGATTGCACTCCGCTTGGCCTTGTCGATGGCACCCTCCTGGAGCTCGAAAATCGTATTCCAGTTGATCTCGGGCAACCCGAGGAAACGATCGAAGACCCAACGGGACACGATCTCGGGCATGGGGTGATTGGCCCGGTTCGTGAGAATCGCCACTCCCAGTCCGTCCAGTGGCAGCACCGCCATCAGGGCGTAGTAGCCATCGATGGTCCCCGAGTGCCAGGCCATCAGCCGCCCCCGGTAGGTCTGGACAAACCAGCCCAACCCATAGGTGGTGATCGGCATGTCCCGGGTCCCCAGATTCGAGACGGCCATCTGGGGGCTGAGCATCTCGCGCATGGTGTCCTCGGCAATCAGCCGACGTCCGTCCAGCTCGCCCATTCCCAGGAACAACTGGAGCCACCTCGCCATGTCATTGGCCGTGGAACACACCGAGAAGGCCGGTCCGATGGCCCAGCCGTCGTAGGGCACAGCCGAAAGCAGTTCGCCGTCGACTCCGGTTCGGTATGGCATGGCCACGTCGGTCGAGGAGAAAGGCGGGGTCCCAAAGCTGGTGCGAGCCATTTCGAGAGGCTCGAAAATCCTCCGTTGGACAAACTGCTCCCAGGTCCCACCGGTCAACCGGCCCACGACCCGACCGGCCACCATGTACATCAGGTTGTTGTAGTAGAAGCGTTCCCGGAGGTCCGCCGCTGGCTGGAGGAATCGGAGCCTGGAAATCAGCTCGTCCCGGCCCACATCCGACCGATACCACACGGCATCGTGCCTCCGGTACCCGGTGCGATGGGCCAACAGGTCGCGAACGGTGGTCGCGGCCGTAGCGTGCTGATCCCTGAGCGCGAAGTCCGGTAGGTACGCGATGACCGGCTGGTCCAGTTTGACCACGCCCTCATCCACCAGCATTCCAATGGCCACGGCGGTGAAGGACTTGGTGGTGGAGCCCACCGCGAAGATCGTGTTGGAGGTGACCTCCTTCCCCTCGGCGACGTCTCGCAGGCCAAAGCCACCGGTGAAAACGATTTCACCATCCCGAATCACCGCCACCGCAGCCCCGGGGACGTTCCAGTCGTTCATCACTTCGTCCACCACATGGGGCAGCTCGAGCAGGACGTCGGCCGTGACGTCGTCGGCAGCCGCGGACGACGGAGCCACCGCGAAGAAAAGTGCAGCGATCACGACGAGGCGTTTCAGCATCACCTCCATCAACCGAACGACAGTGCGATTCTCTTCCATTTCGGTCTCAGCCGATTTTCCACGCCGCCGATGGGAGTCTGTCTACGGCACCGTCGCAGTCCACGCCGACGTGTCACCCGCCTCGAAGCCGTCGGCGAACAGGCGGATCAGCCGATGACCCACGTCCTCGAGTTGGGCCGGCGTGATGTCCAGATCCGTACCCAGGGTCACGGAAATGTTCGGCTCCATCAACAGGTCGGTGAAATCGTCCGGGAACGGCGTCACCTCCCAGTGGTTGACCGAAGAGCCCGGCAAAACGGACTCGGGTGTGTACATCAGTGGCCGTCCATCGATGTCTGCGGAGTGAAGGTCGAGAACACGGTTGATGACATTCACTCCAGTGGGCTCGCTGCGAAGGGTCTGGCCAGTGGTGTGGCCGATGAACAGGCCCGGGATGGTCACCTGGTCACCCGATACGCCGCCACCCATGAAGAGGAGGTTGTCCCCAAGCGTGTCCCCTGTGCATTCCGGATCGCCCAGAATACAGTTCGCAACAATGGCTCCGACGGCCCCCGCGTTTTCGGCGTTCAGCATTTTCACACCGAACTCACAATCCCCTCGATCGATCATCGCGATCATCCCCGGTGTGAATCCAACCAGCGGGTAACAGCCGAGGTTCGGATTGGCGGTGCCGTCATTGACCAGCTCAATCTCACCGGGCATCTCCATGGGTGGGAAACCCGAAAACAGCGCCGCCTGGGCCGGATAGGTGCCCACGACCGAAGGTGGCGCTGTACCCTCGACCTCCATGGCGAAGGGCCGCTTCAAGTCGTCGGGAAGGCCGGCTGCGGCACTCGCCCCCGTCCAGACTACATTTCGGTTGTTGGTGATCGAGTTGAGACGTTCGCCATTGGACATGTCGTTCCAGTCCATGTCCACCGTGTTGTCGTGGAGATTCCACGAAAACAGGTCGGGGAAGCCGGCAAACTGCTCACCGGTCTGGAGATTGGTGAAGCCTATAAAGCCCAGCCCGTGGGCCGTCTCGTGCAGAACGACCACCAGCAAATCGAGCTGGCTGCCGACCGCGGCCCCGTCAAGTCCGTAGTAGAAACTCCCCGAGCACGCGGCCGTGTCAATCCGGCTGTTGAAGGTGGAGTTCATGTCCGGCTGAATGGGGAGCAGGTCGTACCCGGCCAAGGCGTCGGCCAGAGCGCTGGGGTACCAGGTGCCCGGATGGGGCGCGTTTGGGAAGTCTCTCCACACGTTGGCGGCTCCGGTCGAGCCGAGGGTGGTACAGTTCCCCTGGTCGTTGAACTGAGCATTGACTCTGATCTCCACGTCGCTGCCGATCCAGGATCCCCAGATCCTGGCCGCGGTCTCGAAGACGATGATCCGCTGCTCACCCAGGGTGGTGCCCGGATTGCCGCCCACGGGCGCCACCGGGGTCGGATCGTTGAAACCCTCGCCGGGGTCGTCGTTGTTGACAATGTTGATAGTGGCGGCATGGGCCAATGACCCGAGGCCTGCGGCCAAACAAATGGCGATGACGGTGCAGACAGTTCGCGATTTCATCTCCGACCCCCTCACTTCACAGCCGTCGTCTGACGAACGGCGGTTTGGGCGGTCGGTGCTGCTTTATCGGCGGGCGCGACCGGTTCGAGAAGGCCCTCAGCACTGTGCACACATCGCGTCCTGACGGTGCCGTCCGGCCCAACGATCGCCACGACTGAGGACATGAACCGACCCTGCAGGTCGATCCCGACGCTTCCGTCGGGGAGCACGATCTCCTCGAGGCCTTCGCTGGACTGGTTGTAGATGGCTTCGAGCTCGGGACGCATCGCGTCGATCTCGGCCGGCGTAGGCGACCTGAGCTCGCCGGTCACCGGGTCTCTGAACGCCAACATCCCGGCCGGCGCAGCACCGGTCGCGGGCACCGGCGCCGCCTGAGCTGCAGGCGCGGATTCGTCGGCGGGTTTCGCCTCCGCATCGGGCTGGTCAGCCGATCCCAGGGCGGTGATGAGCAGGCACAAGGCCAGCACGCCGGTGGCTAACGTGAGTGTTCTTCGAAGTTCGATTGTCATGTTTGCCCCTCCAATATTCACGCTCGAATCCAGCGAGCGATTCTGCGACTTCTTCATTTTCCCGGCCACCGTTGTAGCGCATGGCCGGCCAACGGTCAAATCCACGGCCGGTCGTCGACGAGCCGTCTGGAATCTCGGCCTCGAGCCTTGCACCACCGCCGGTTCCGGCCTACTCTTCCAATGACCATTCGGCACTAGGAGGCGATTGCGTGAAACACCCCACGTTCAAGATCTTCGCGGCGCTGATGATTCTCGGTCTTGTCCCGGCCACCGCCGTCGCGAACGACTGCCCGACGGTGGTTCGCGCGTGGTTCACCGACCGCTCCCAGTTGGAGTCCATCGCCGGGTGGACCGAGCCGTGGGAGGTTCACCACGACCAGGGCTACGTGGTCGTCGGCGTCGACGAGGACGGGTTCGAACGCCTGCTGGCCGCTGGGTTTCGGGTGGAGATCGACGAACGCATGACGCAGAAGATGTGCAAGCCGCTGGTTCCCCTCGAGGGCCAGACCGAAGGCATCCCCGGTTACCCGTGCTATCGGACGGTGGAAGAGACCTTCACCGCCGCCCAGGCCATCGCCACCGATCATCCTGAGCTCGCCCAGTGGATCGACGTCGGGGACTCGTGGGACAAGACCGAACCCGGCGGCCTGCCCGGATACAACATGTGGGTGCTCAAACTGAGCAACAGCGCCAACCCGGGCACGCCGACCGGAGACGAGCCCCCCCACGGCAAGCCGCGGCTCTTCATTACCTCTGCGATTCATGCCCGTGAGTTGACCACGGCCGAGCTCATGCTGCGTTTCGCAGAACAACTCGTGGCGGGCTACGGAACCAACGCCGACTCCACCTGGCTGCTGGACGAGCACGAGATCCACCTGCTCCTTCAGACCAACCCGGACGGCCGCAAGCACGCCGAGACCGGTCTGTGGTGGCGCAAGAACACCAACCAGAACTACTGCGGGCCTACCTCAAATGACCGCGGTGCCGACCTCAACCGCAACTTCGAGTTCCAGTGGGCCTGCTGCGGCGGCTCCAGCGGATATGAGTGTGACGAGGTCTACCGCGGACCAAACCCGGCGACCGAGCCCGAGACCCAGACAGTGCAAAACTACGCCCGCAGCATCTTCCCCGACCAGCGCGATCCCGACCTGGGCGACCCGGCGCAGGACACGGCCACCGGGATCTACATGGACATCCACGCCTCGGGCCAGCTGGTGCTGTGGCCGTGGGGATTCACCTATGACCCGGCACCCAACGGTGACTCCTTGCGGGCCTTCGGCCGCCGGCTGGCCTGGTTCAACGGTCACGAGCCGCAACAGGCTGTGGGTCTCTACCCTGCCGACGGCACCACCATTGACTTCGCCTACGGCGACCTCGGTGTGGCGGCCTTCCTCTTCGAGCTCGGCACCAGCTTTTTCCAGGATTGCGGGACCTTCGAGACGAACATCCTCCCCGGCAACCTCGAGTCGTTGCGTTATGCGGCCAAGGTGGCCCGCACGCCACACACCACGCCTTCCGGGCCGGAGGCATCCTCCTTGGATCTCGGCGGCGTCACGGTGGTGTCGCCCGGCGACCCGGTCGACCTGGATGCGCTCCTCGATGACACCCGATTCAACAACGCGAACGGCGTCGAGCCGGTGCACGACATCGCCGAGGTGATCTACACCCTGGATGCTCCACCCTGGCAGGACGGCGCCACAGCGGTGGCCATGACCCCGGCCGACGGCACCTTCGACTCCCCCACCGAGTGGGCTGCCGCCACGATTCCCACTGTCGGCCTCGATCACGGGCGACACACCCTGTACGTCCATGGCCGCGACGCCGCCGGCACCTGGGGACCGGTCAGCGCGGCGTTCTTCTGGATCCTCGATCCTTCGACGAGTCCAAGGATCGCCGGCGTGGTCCAGGATGCCGAAACAGGCCTGCCCCTTGCCGCCACCATTAGCGCCGGGCCCTTCTCCACCGCCACCGACCCGATGGACGGCAGCTATGAACTGCTCGCCCCCGCCGGAACCTATGACGTGGCCG
The DNA here is from genome assembly GCA_963801995.1 of uncultured Holophagae bacterium. Lineage (GTDB taxonomy): Bacteria > Acidobacteriota > Thermoanaerobaculia > Thermoanaerobaculales > Sulfomarinibacteraceae > FEB-10. The sequence goes on from CAWDGW010000006.1 coordinate 108,147, forward strand.
CAGCCGCCAACGGACACGCCCCTCTGGTCGCGCACGGAATTCCTGCGACCCCCGAGTCCACCACACCGCTCGACTTCCGGCTTGCTCCCTATGCCCAGGTGCTGGACGATGACGTTGAGGGCGGCAACATCGGGTGGACCGCACAGGCTCCGTGGGCTATCACCACCGAGGCGTCGTCGAGCCCGACCCACTCCTGGACCGACAGTCCCGGAGGAGACTACGCCGATGACCGAAACGTGTCCCTGACCTCGCCGACCCTCGACCTGACCGGCATGACCGGTGTCGCCCTCCAGTTCGACCACATCTTCGACATCGAAGAGGGCTATGACTACGGGCACGTGGAGGTCTCGGCCGACGGTGGCACCAACTGGTTCCCACCGGCGGCAAGCTACACGGGTGGGCAGCCCTCCTGGCAGACCGCCGTCATCGAACTGCCCGAGCTCGACGGCGCGGGCTCGGCACGGCTGCGGTTCCGACTGGAGACCGACTCCTGGGTCACCGCTGACGGATGGCACGTGGACGACATCGTGCTGCGCGCCGGCAGCGGCGGCTCGACGAGCTACGTGTTCGCCGATGGCTTCGAGTCAGGGGACACGGCTACCTGGTCGGCCGCGACGCCCTGAGATGGACAGCAACACCCGGGGGAACCAGGTCCCCCGGGCGGAATCACGCCTTGATTGTACGGCCCGTCAGGGCGTTTCGTAAAAGATCCGGAACCCGCACAGCTGCATGGTCGAGCCGATCACGTTCGGCCGCCAGTTCAGAACGTAGGAGTAGACGCTGTAGTCGATCTGGTGGTCGATCAAAGCGCTGTCCCTGTACCCGTTGCCCGAGTTTCCGTTGGACGAAACGGAGAACTCCTCGACAATTGACCCATAGAGATCATAAATCGTGAACCACGCGGTCGAGTCGACCGCGGAGGTGTCGTCGAAGTAAATCCTGAGGGTGCCCACCACCGCACCCTGCGGCAAGATCACCGGGATATTCCACACCTCGAAGGTTGAACCACTCGTCCCATACACACAACCACCGCCACCGCCTACCGTGTAATCCGTGCCAGTGGCCCGGGGCTTCAGGGCGGAGCCCGCGATCCGAAGTTGGCGCTCCACATCCGGCATCTCCTCGGACTCCGAGAACGCATCGAGGGGACCGGAGACAGCGACCCCTTCATCGCGGTTCGAGGTTGTGGGTTCGGCCGCATCGAGGACCACGGGTGCCCAGACGATCATAGCCGCGACAGTCGCACCGATAATCAGACGGCACATCACGGAATTCCAAGCGCTGACGATGCGATTTACATTTCTTCCCCTTCCTCACTGAACCACCGCGCTCCACCCGAAGGTGTCGCCGGTTTCGAAGCCGTGGTCAAAAATAGTTGGGATCGAAGTAGTAGATCCGGAAGCCGCAGAGCTGCATCTCAGCACCGAGGACATTCGGGCGCCAATTGAACACGTAGGAGGACTGCCCGTAGTTGATCTGGTGATCGATCAGGGCTGAATCCCAGTACCCATCGCCTCCCGATCCGCTCGAATCGACCGGGAATTCACCAACGATACCGCCATAAAGGTCGTAGACTGTGAACCACCCTTGGGAGTCCGATGCAGAAGTGTCGTTGACATAGATCCGGAGGTAATTCACCGTGGCACCCGGCGGCAAGCTCAGGGATAGGTTCCACCAGACAAGGGTGCTGCCGGCCGTTTGGAACACGCAACCGCCGCCTCCGCTGACCTGGTAGGTCACACCGCTGGTCCGGGGCTTCGGTGTCGATCCTGCAATCCGAATGCTGTGGGTCGAAGGTAACGGCGAGCGGCCCACGGGTCCCCCATGTTCTGCGGGGCCGACAACCTTTTCCCCTCCCACCAACACGAGATGGTCGGCGCTCGACGTCGGATCACCCCGAACGACGGTGTCATCGGCGGCGAGGCCGGCCGCCGACCACGCACCGATCACGAGGATCCCGAGCACAGCGAGCCATCGTCTGTGCACGCGTTGGTCACTCATATGCTCCATTCCCTTCTGCGCCCCACGGGCGCGTGATTTTCCCGACACTCTGGCACAAAACTGAACAATCTCGATATGGGGATATTTTGAACAGCTCGGGCCATCGTGTCAACAATCAAATAACAAATTGGATATGAATCTCTGTATTTCAAAGAAAATCGAACAATTCCCTGCGCCCAGTCACCTACAATGAAGCCATGCGCATTATCACCACCCACCTCTCTGCCGACTTCGACGCGTTTGCGGCGGCAGTGTGCGCGGTGCGCCTCTATCCCGACCACGGGGTCCTCTTCCCTGGCTCGCAGGAGGCGGCGGTGCGGCGCTTCGTCGAAGACACCGGCCTGCCCTTCCCCGAGATCAAGCTGCGCCGGGCACGAAGGGAAAGGCTGGAGCACGCCGTGGTGACCGACACCCGCACCCCGGCACGCCTCGGTGAGGTGTGGGAGCTGATTCAGCGCGACGGTTGCCCGATCACCGCCATCGACCACCACGTCACCGAGGAAAATCTGCTCGGCGCCCAGGAACTGATTTCGCAGCCGGTGGGCGCCACCTGCACCATCGTCGCCACCCTCATGAGAGAACGTGGACTGCCGCCCACTCCCGAGGAGGCCTCCCTACTGTTGATGGGCATCTACGAGGACACCGGTGGCCTGTCCTACCGGGAGACGTCCCCGGACGATCTCAGGGTCGTCGCCTGGCTGCTGGAACAAGGAGGTTCTCTCGGCTGGGTTCGGCGCTGGGTCATGAAGGCCCTCCAACCCGATCAGTTGGATCTCCTCAACCGAATCGTCGCGGCGAGCGAGGAACTCACCGTCCACGACACGCCGGTATCCCTCTCCATGGTGGAGGTGGACCGTTACCACGAGGAGGCCGCCTTCGTGGTCCACCGCTGGGTCGAGACCTTCGAAATCCCCGTCGGGGTGGCCATGCTGGTTCGCCCCCCCCACGTCAACCTGATCCTCCGATCCAGGGTCAGCGGCCTCCACGCCGGCCGGGTGGCGCAGCATTTCGGCGGCGGCGGGCACCCGACCGCCGCCTCCGCCCGGGTCACGGGTCTGATGCCCGTCGAGGTCCGCGAGCGTCTGCTCGGAGTGCTGGACCAGGAGATGCCACCGCCGTCGGCCGCCATCGACGTTGCCGTCCGGAAGATCTTTTCGGTAGACCTCGACACCTCGGTGGCAGACACCAAGAACCGACTGAACGAGCTCAGGGTCAATGCACTGCCGGTGCGCCAGTCCGCCAGCGGTCGCCTGGTGGGACAGGTGACACGACAGATTCTGGACCGCGGTCTGAGCCACGGCATGGCGGACCGCCCGGTCGAGGCCGTCATGCAACCCGAGGTGCCGACGGTTGGGGCGCGAACTCCCCTGAGCACGCTCGGGGATCTGTTCCTCGAGCGATCCTACCGGTTCGTGATCGTGGAGCAGGACGGCGAGCCCGTGGGCATCGTCACCCGAATGGAGCTCTTCCGGAAGCTCTTCGAGCGGCAACACGCCACCGGCGCCGTGCTCGATCACCGGATGGCCGGCGCGCGACCTGTCAGCCAACCGGTGACCAGGATGCTGCGCCATGTCCCGGCATGGGTCCAGGACCTGTTCGCGGCCGCACGACAGGTGGCAGGGGAGCAGGGTCTCCAGGTGTTCCTGGTGGGCGGTTTCGTCCGTGACCTTTTGCTCGGCCGGGCCAACGAGGATGTGGACCTGGTGGTGGAGGGCGACGGAATCGCCTTCGCCGAAGCGCTCGCGGAAACACTGGGCGGCCGATCCCACCCCCACGCACCATTCCTGACTGCGGTGGTGACCCTCCCGGACGGACACCGGGTGGACGTGGCCTCGGCGCGAACTGAGTTCTATCGCACGCCAGCGGCCCTGCCGGAGGTCGAAACGTCCCTCATCAGGCAGGATCTCTACCGCAGAGATTTCACCATCAACGCCCTGGCGATCTGTCTCTCCGATGACCGGTTCGGGCAGCTCGTCGATTTTTTCGGAGGACGCAAGGACCTGCAGAAGATGGAAATTCGGGTCCTCCACTCCCTGTCATTCATCGACGATCCGACGCGGGCGATTCGCGCGGTGAGGTATGCGCGTCGGCTCGGTTTTTCCATTGCGGGGGATACCCGAAACCTGGTTTCGACGGCGGTCACAGAGGGCGTGTTCGACCGGTTGACCGGACAGCGGCTGCGCCGCGAACTCGAGCACCTCCTGGCCGAAGCCCACCCCACCCCTTCGCTGGCCCTGCTGGCCGAGCTCGACCTGCTGTCCGCCATATCGCCCGACCTTCACTGGAGCGAGGACATCCGTTCGCACCTGCTCGAAGTGGAAGGCCAGCTAGCCTGGTACCAGCTGCAAGAACTCGGACCCACTCCCGAACCGTGGGTTCTGTTCCTTGGGGCGCTGGCCCTGAGATCCGACGGATCCACGGCGACTGACCAACTGACTCAGCGCCTCCAGCTGGCGGGTGATCTCCAGCGGCGAATGCTCGGTTTACCCCGCGCCGTCGACCACATCCGCCGGATCGCTACCGATGCTCAGCAGCCGCTTTCAGCCCGAATGCTTTGCATCGAAGACTATCCCGTCGAAGCTGTCTTGATCGCCATGGCAGGGGTGGAGATGAGCTCACGCCGGCGTCTCGCAGAGGGCTTGGAAGCATCAGCACACATCCAGGTGCCGGTGACCGGTGCCCAGCTGGTCGCCGAGGGCGTACCGCCCGGACCGCAGGTGGGCAGGGCGCTGGCCAAAACCCGCGATGCCCTGGCCGACGGCGTCATCTCGGCAAACGAGGCTTTCGGATACGCCCTCGAGTTGGCCCGTCGCGACCCGAGTACCATGGGAGCCAGATGATGACCGACGCCCACTCCGTCTCACTTCGCGCACTCCGTCAAACGGTGGCCGCAGTGGTTGTGTTGGTGGCATCGGTCTCCCTGCTGAAGGCCGGCGACGGCCCGAGCGCGCCGAACCCGGTGGTGGAACGCTTCCTCGAGGTCGGCGGCCGGGAGATGCGAGTCACGCTGTTTTCCAACGGCGTTGTGGTGGTCTCCGGCCAACGCGATGGTGAACGGGTTTTCTTCCGACAGGTCCAGCTGACAGAGCCCGAGTACATGGGGTACCTGGCCGCCCTCGAGCGAGACGCGGACGAGCTGTCGAAGGCGGATGAGCTACCCAAGGCGGACGGGTCGGGAGGCACGGGCACCGTGACCCTCCACGTCGGGCCCGACGCCCCGCTGAAGTTCAGCTACTCCTCGATGGCAATCCAGAACCTCGCCACCACCCGCCTGTTGGGGACCTTGGATGACCTGGAGTACCAGGTGATCTGGCGCGAGCCCACGGGGGCCGGCATCGAGGGTTGGGAGCCGGAGATCGGCGATGTTGTTCTGCTGCGATCGGGAACGCGGGCCACTGTTGTCGATCTGGGCCGAAACGGAACCATCATCCTGGAGCACGACGTCACCCACATCCACGAGATCGTCCCCGAGGGCCAGCGCAAGCAGGTGATCTTCGAGGTGGTGGACGAGGAGTCGTGAGAATCACCGGCGGCGAGTGGCGGTCTCGAAGGCTGAAGGGACCGGGCCGAGGATCCTCGATTCGTCCGACTCCGGACGCGCTTCGCGAGCGAGTCTTCGCCGTGTTGGGCGATCGGGTCCTGGATGCCCGGGTGCTCGACCTCTATGCGGGTACGGGGGCGGTGGGATTCGAGGCGCTCTCCAGGGGTGCCGCCGCCGTGGTCTTCGTGGATCGCCACCGGTCGGCCGCGCGACTCATCGAGACCAACCGCGCCGCACTGTGTGGCGATGCCGGTCACACAACCGTCATCCAAGCCCCGGCGAAAACCGCGGTGGCGCGGCTGGCACGACGGGGCGAACTCTTTACCCTCGCCTGGTCGGACCCACCCTTCGAAAGCTGGCGCGACGGACTCGAAGCGCTGATCGCGGCCTTTGAATCGGGGGTGGTCGAAGCTGGCGGTCTCGGCTGCCTGGAGTGTCCGGCGCAGGCTGATGTGGAAGCAGCGCTCCCCGAATGGATGGAAATTGGTCGTGACCTTGGTGGTGGGGCTTCGAGAGTCGTGCTACTGAGCAGAAAGTGACCGGGTTTCGTGGCCGAGACTTCGATTCCCGGCGGCCTAGCCCGGATTATTCACCCTCCCCGCTGAGGATCTCCCGCTGCAAAGCGATATTGTCTCGATGCCCGGTCAAACGCGCCGTGATGCGGCCGCGAATCGGATAGCCCAATAGGTAGAGATCGCCGATGATGTCGAGAATCTTGTGGCGGACGAATTCGTCTGGAAACCTGAGATCGGTGTTGACGACGTTGTCCTCGCCCACCAGGATGAAGTTGTCCAGACGCCCCCCCGAGCCGAGTCCGAGCTCATTGATCATCGCGATGTCGCGCAGGAACCCAAAGGTCCTCGCCGGAGCGATTTGGTCCCGGTAGGCGTCCGGTCCCACCAGCCGGAAATCGTAGCGCTGTTCGCCGATGGGCGGCGGATAGCGGAGTTCGTATGACACCGAGAAGCCATCGTCCGGCTCGATCAAGAGTTGCTTGTCAACACCATCGCCCACCGAGTAGGGGCGATCGATCACCACCTCGCGCCGAGCCGCATCCTGGTCCACAATCCCGATCTCCTCGAGGTGTTTGCAGAACTCCACAGCGGAACCGTCGAGCACCGGTATCTCGCCGTGGACCTTGATCAAGAGGTTGGAGATGCCGTAGGCGTGCAGCACCGACAGCAGGTGTTCCACGGTGCGAATGCTCTCCCCCCCACCGGTCAAGGTCGTGGCGTAGTCGGTTTCGGCCACCGCCGATACGTGGGCCGGGATCGCTGTCCCCCTGGGCAGGGTCACGAAGTGGATTCCGGTATCTGGGGGAAGCGGTTGCATCACCATTCCGGTCCGGCCGCCCGAGTGCAGGCCCAGCCCGTAGAGCACCGAGCTGGTCCGGATTGTGCGCTGGGGTGTGTCCGTATCCTGCAAGAGCCGCATGGCAGGCGGTGGCGAAAGGTCGCGCACCGTTTCCGACCGTTGGGTGACGACGTCGAGCAGATTCGTCGGCGAGTCCAACCGCGCCGCCCTTCTGGTGACCAGGGCCGAGCGCAACGCGTCGATCGTGGCGTCGTAGGACAGCGGCTTTTCGAGGTAGTCCTCGGCCCCCATCTTGACTGCCTTCACCGCGGTGGCGGATGTCCCGTGGCCGGACATCATGATCACTGCGGCGTGTGGGTCGATCTCCCGCAGAGCCTGCAGGGTTTCGAGCCCGTCCCGGTCCGGCAGCCAGATGTCCAAGAACACGGCGTCAGGTCGATGTTCTCCGTAGAGCGTCAGCGCCTCATCGCCGCTGGTGGTGGCAAGGGTTCGAAAACCCTCATCCTCGAGGATCTGGGCCAGCGTGGTGAGAATGCCGGGCTCGTCGTCGACGATCAAGATGAGGTCACTCATGATCCGACGAGTTTCCAACCGCAGGGGCTGGGCGTCAAGCTTGGGTTGAAGGTTGAAAGTTCCCCCACCCACCCTCAAATGGGACACAGATGAACGCAGATGAACGCTGCCGATGTTCTATTCAACACACATGAGGGGGTCCGCGGAGTGAATTGCGCATGTGCCTCCAAGACCGTTTCACTCCAAGCGGTCTTGAGCCAAGGAAACGAAGTCCGCGAGGGAGCCTCGGCCGAGAACCGGGACCGTGGAATCGGGAAGGGGCTCGGAGGGGTCGGCGATCCAGAAGGTCGACATGCCGGCGCGGACGGCGTGGACCACGTCCCAACGCCAGTTGTCGCCCACCATGACGCATTCCTCCGGCGCTCTCCCGAGTTGCCTGGCAATCTCGGAATAGTACTCGGGGTGGGCCTTGGTGGAGTGGCTGTTCTCGAGGGTGGTCACGAGATCAAACCGGACTTCGTCGGGTGAGAGCCCGGCCCACTCGAGCCGCTGCCGGATGGCAATGGCCGGGAACATGGGGTTGGTGGCGACCACCACCTGACGGCCCGTCCGCCGCGCCCAACCCACGGCGGTTCGGGCTTCCGGGAGCGAACTGGTGATGGTCCTCAGTGCCGGGAAGGCCTCCACATAGAACCGTTCGAAGGCGGGCTCCAACTCCTCCCGCCGGCCGCCGAGCGCGGACAGGAAGGCTTCGAAGAAAACCTCAGCATTGCTGCGACTCCAGTCGGTGTCGCGATCCATCACGCGGATGGCTCCAAGCAGGGAGGAAGTCAGCAGGTCGGGATCCAACCGATCGGCCATGAAGGTCGTCAGCGCCCGCAGGTAGGCGGGCACGAAGGTGTCCATGGGGTTGACCAGCAAGGTGTCGTCGAGATCGTACAGGATCGCCTTGATGCTCATAGCAATACTCGACGGGCATTATGACACCGGCAGGGAGCAGGGGGCAGTTGGCCGGGATCGGTTTCCCGAATTCCGAATTCCGAATTCCGAATTTTGCCTATTGCCTGCCGTTCTCCATCCGCCGCTGGACGAATTTTTCCAGACGATTCGCCCCGTCCTCCTCGATTTGCACGAACCGTGCGGCGAATCCTGTGACGCCTTCTCTGGAACGGGTGGTGGATCGCACCACCTCCGCCACCCCACGGATCGGTGTCGGGTCGCCGGAGAGGGGGATTTCGAAAGGCACCGGCGCACCCACCTCGACGTGATCAGGGGCCTTGATCAGCATGCCCGAGGTCGACAGGTTGTCCAGTTGCGCCAACTTGGATGACTCCACCCGTCCGAAGTGGGGCATCTTGAGCTTGACCAGCGTCGAGTAGCGAACCCTCGGCTCGACCACCAGAAGCTCCCGGAGGGTCCTCTCGACCTGCCACTGGGAGGAGTTGTGGCGGAGCACCCGGTTGACACCACGGTTCAAAAGGTCTTCCGCATCCCACAGTCCCTCAGGCCAAGCCACCACCAACAGCGGCGTCTGGTGGCAGGCAGCTTCCTTCCACCTCATGGACTTGATCAGCGCGCTCAGCGGTGGCTCGCTGATGGGAGAACCCACCACCACCAGCGAGAAAGAGATATGTTCGAGCACAGCGGTGGCGCCGTAGCCGGCAGCGGCCCGTTCGGTCACGCAGCCAAACTTCAACAGCGCAGGCACCATCAGGCGCAGCAGCTCCGGTTCCCGTTTCGAGTCTCCGGGAACCATCAGAACCCTTCGTTCGGTTCGGCTCATCTCGTCGTCGCCTCCCCTCTTCCTCAACCGACATGGATCGGTCACTCCCCCATCTGTTCCAGGAGCCCGGTTTGAAAGTACGCCACGCTTGCGCCGTGTGGTGTTCTGCGAGATAGTCGCTGGATCATGTCGGCAGCCCTCGTGGCCGTGTTGGTTCCCCTGGTCGCACTTGTTGCCGCGGCCTACGCCTCGGTGGGGCTCGGAGGAGGAACCGGCTACCTGGCGTTGATGACCCTTCTCGGAGTGCAGCACGAGGCCCTCGCTCCCACCGCCCTCACCTTGAACATCGTGGTCACATCAGTGGCAATGCTGCGTTTCGGGGTTGCCGGGCGCATCCGGTGGGGTCTACTGGCCCCGTTTCTGGTCTTCGCCATCCCGGCCGCATTCGTGGGCGGCATGTTGCCCGTCCCTCGCCAGGCCTTCCTCGGCTTGCTGGCGGTAGGTCTCGGCCTCGCCGCAGTCGCCATGCTCAGATCCGCGACCCGCGACGACGAGACGATCAGCCGTCCTCGGCCAACCGTTCTGTGGACGGTGGGACCGTTGGTGGGTGCCGCCATCGGGCTCGCCTCGGGCATGCTCGGCATCGGAGGGGGGATCTTTCTCGGCCCGGTGTTGCTCCTTGCAGCTTGGGCCACCCCTCGCGAGACCGCTGCCATCACCTCGGTCACCGTGCTCTCGCTGTCGGTGGCAGGCCTTGCCGCCCACGGCATTCGCGGCAACGTGGAGCCCAACCTGGTGGCTCCTCTTGCGATCGCCGTACTGGCGGGAGGCTTCGTGGGTGCCCACCTCTCTGAGACCAGATTTTCCGCCGGCACGCTGAAACGCATCTTCGCTGTGATCGTCCTCATCGCCGCGGTGAAGGCGGCACTCACCGCGGCGGGCGTCGGCTCGTAGCGGCTTTCTTTTCATCCACCAGCAGGCTTGTGTAGACTGGTTCCCACGAACGCTGTTCAAGGAGGTGAGGCAGTGGTCACTGGCGCATACCTGCTGCTCGCGATTGGCGGCATCTTATACCTGGGCGGATGGGTGATGCTCCTGGTTCTCGGCTTCAAGAAGAGCCTTGGCTGGGGCCTGGTTGTCCTCTTCCTCTCGTGGTTGATCGTCCCGCTCATTGTTTTCCTCATCAAGTACTGGGACGAGGCCAAGCTCGGGTTCATGGTCATGGTGGGTGGCCTGCTGGCGTCCGGCGTCGGCGGCTTCATTCTCGTGGGTTCGGTGGCCACGTCCGCCATGGCGGAGTTCGAGTCCTTCGACATTCCACAGCCGGAAATCGTCGAGCAGCCCGCCGTTCAGCCCTATCCGGCTCTGGAAGAGGAATCAGCCGAGGCCGAACCCGATCCAGAGCAGCGGTCTGAGCTCTCCGACGAGTCTCTGGAGATCGAGGAAGCCGAGGCCGAACCCGAGGCCGACCAGCCGGTACCGGCGGGAACGGTGCTTGGGGAACGGGTGGAATGGCAGCCCCTCGAAAACCTGGCCTCCCTGTCCGCTTACGAAGGCGAGATCATCGAGCTTCACATGAACGATGGGACCCAGCTCCGCGTGACCCTGGACGCCGTCAGGGGCGACGTCCTGCAAGTGACGCAGCGGGTGGGCGGAGGGGCCATGGGATACACAGTCAAGGTGGATCTCATCGATACGGTGATGGTCGCCAAATAGGCAGTTGGCAGCAAAGGACCGTAGCCCGAGGGTTTATCCCCCGGGTGCTTGATTCGGGGCGCAATGGGTGGCTCGGGAGGTTCGACCGGTTGCGCTCACCGGATCTGTGCTGCGCCCAACCCCGGTAATGCACTACGGTGACCTGGCCGAGTTGTTGATCCAATAGTCCGAGCCAAATGGCCGATCACGACAAGTCTGGGAGGATGATACGGAGCCACTAACTCAGTTCGCCCCTGATGCGCACACGTATCACTTCGATGGGTCATTCGAACTCTCCAATTCGTTCTATCCACGCACATTATACCCTGAACGGCTGTTCATTCAGTGCTCGAGTGATACGGTATTTCACGCATTGTGTGTGACGGGGAACACGGTATCATCCGGCGCATCAGCTCGTCGGAGACCGGCCGGTCGTCCCAGTGAATGGCCCCCCCGAGGCCGCTCACTCAGGCCCCTGCCGGCCAACGGCCTCGAACCAGCGGGCCACCTCGGCCAGCCGCCCCAGATCGTCAGGAATGTTCATTTCAAAGGCGGGGAGTTGATCGGCGATCCGGTGATACACGTCCACCTGTGCCGACCAGGCGGCAGCCACCGCAATCTCGCCGAATCCGTGACGGACCAGCCGCTTGAAGCAACCCCGCCCGCCAAGTCGACGCAGCACGGGCCGGTCCAGATCGGATTCCCGAGCGAGGAAATAGACCCCGGTGAGCTTCGCCATGCCGTGATTCCCGGAGGCATCGGGGGGCGACGGCACGGCAACTCGACCAATTTTCAGCCGGCATGGCAAGAGGTCGTCTGCAACAACGGCCAGGCCTTCATCTCTCATGGCCTCGGCCAGGGTGGACTTGCCGGCACCGCTGGCACCCACGATCGCCGCGGTACCACCGGCCAGGAAGACTCCGGCGGCGTGAAGGGTCACTTTCGACTGAAGGGCGGCAGCAAACGGTATCGAGGAACGCACCGCCACCGCGAGTTCGTCCAGCGATGTATCCGCCGACGCGGCCTCGATCTCCCCGCCATCAATCCGCAGGCGCAGCCGCACGGGAGAGTCGATGGGAACATCCCTCCACCCATCGGATTGGGGATTCGGGTCGTCAACGATCCTGACCACGACCTCACCATCGTGAAACCCTTGGACGGGCAGTCCCGGAAAGGGGCGTGGGGTGTGAACCAGCAGGCCCGCGACGACGTGGCGGTGGGGCGCGACGTCCCGTGCGGTTCCGTCCACGAAGACCTCAGGGTTCCTCGACGATCAGGACGTGCTCGTGGAACTCGGCCATCAATGCGTCCACGTCCCGAACGACCCGCTCACGCTCCACGTCGTACTCGGAAGCAATGGTCTCTACCAGAGTTTGGGCTGTTGTTCCATCCTCGATCAGCTCCCAGATCCGAACCCCGACGCCTTCGAGGGCGAAGCAGAAGCCGGTGTCCAGGTGGACCAGGATCAGCTCATCTTCGAGTCGTTTGGACGACACGCTGGGGTGGGCGCGGTATAGCATCACCGGAGATCTCCGGCGGCCAGTATAGCCGGCCCGCTCATTGCACCGGCAGCTCGATCCGGAACTCGGCGGGACCGTGGTACCCCTTGGCGGTCACCTCCCCGTCCTCGAATACCGCCCACGAAGGAATGCCACGGGTGTAGCTCTTCGTCATCTGGTGGAGTTCGAGGGCCGAGTTCGCGGTCACCACGTAAACCACCCGGTCCGAGTTCAACGGGTTGGGCATCACCAGGAACATCCCCTGATTGGGTCGGGAGTAGGTCTGTCCCTGCCACTCGAAGTGGTTTCGATCGAGAACGACAGGCAACTGGGAGTCGAGCCTCGAAAAGACCCCGTTGTCGGCCAGGGTCCCAACCACGATCAGGTCGTGTGAGGCCGCCTGTTCGGCTGCCAATTCGGAGTCCTTGACCAGCGGGGGCAGGATCTCCACGTAGGCGTTGGCCAGGGTCTCCTGCCAACGTCGGGCCAGGGTGTGGTTGGCCTCGTCCTGCCGCGCGGTCCCGTACACGATCAGGGTTCGGTGGAAATCATCGAGGAAATTGCCCCAGGTGTAGAAATCGGGGTATTGCACCGGAACATCACTCAGAACGTTGAACTCCACGAGTGTCGGTCGATCGTCGAACCGAAAGGTCGCGTCACTCGCCTGACCGTCGATTTCCATCATTCGCAGGTGGCGATGGTCGCCCGCGGTGACCGCCAGGTGGGTGACCAGACGATAGGGCTCGCCATCTTGCGACACGGTGACCTTGACCTCCCAGCCTCCCCGTCGCTGGCGAACCTCGGCCCGGGGGTGGAGATGGGGGAGACCGGTTCGTTGGATCCACTGGCCGACCTCAGCCGAGACATCACGCCCCGTGGTCTCTCGGATTGCGACCAACAGGTCCGCCGTGCTCATGGGTTGGTTCGCATAGCGGTCGTGAATGGCTCTCATCACGTCGAGAAAGGCCTCGTTGCCGAGCATCAACCGCAACTGATGGAGGGCGAAGGTGCCCTTGATGCGAGGAATCTGGTAGGGACCAAAGCGGTCGTAGGCTCGGCCCGTGTCCGCCGGCCGCAGGTCCTGCTCGTGAGAAACGGTGTAGAGGTAGCGGGCGTTCAGCCCGGCCAGGGTGGCCGCGAGTCCAGTCGCAGCGTCGACCGGTTCATCCTCATCGAGGTCGTTCAACATCCTCCAGTAGGAGGCCGAGGCGCTGACGAACCAATTTTCGGCATCCGATGCCGGGAAAACTGTTTGCCGCCAGAGCTTCTTCGAATCGACGGCAAATTGGTCGGCGAGATCGCCGAGCTCGAGCTCCGGAACCTCGGACTCCTGAGGCTGATCCTCAAAGCGCCCAGCGTCACGGGCCTCCTTCAGCTTGTCAGTCACGAAGATCGGGCTCGGTACGGAGTAGCCGAGGCTCAGGTGGGGCACCGCGTCTGGCAAATCCGGCATGATCCGGTAGCCCTTTTGGGGGAACTTCTCCCTCAGGGTGACCTTGCCGAAGTGAGCCAGAAAGACCATTTGCTCGGCCATTTCGGTGTCGGTGATCTTGCCATCACAGGCGTGGGCCCGATTGATGGGCGAGGAAGCCCAGAGATCGACTCCGGCGATGGCGTCGATCTTCCCGGCGTTCTCACGGTAGAACTGGTTGAAGGCCACGTCCCGGTTCCACGGAGAAAACACCAGGTCGTACGGCCGGTCGTCGGGCTGGGCCAGGTACTCCTTGCGCACCTCGGGGTCCCGGTTGTTGTTGTTGGCCCACAGGAAGCCGGGCGTGCCGAAGGGAGCCATGTCCTCCGACGTCCGCCACAGTTTTTTGGTGTGGGTCCCGAGCAACAGTATCGCCACCTCTCCTGTCTTGACGTCGGCGATGGGCCAGTCGTTGGTGTACATGCCGTTGTTGCCGTCCCACAGAATCCGCTCCACGTCATCGATGGAGGAGGCGTACTGGGCCGCCTTGCGGATCCGGTTGGACTGGGGCGTGGAGTCGGGCTCGAACGGGGTCTGGGAAACAGTGGTTTCGCCGATGACGATGCCCGCCGAGTTCATGTAGAAGTCGGCACCGGAGTGAATGCCTCCGGGAAAGGTCTGGTAGACCAGCCGGTGGCCTGCGGCCGGTTCGACGTCGGTGATCACGTTCCAGTGGACTCCGGTGTAGCCCCTCCACATGAAGATCTGGCCGAACACCACCTGCCCGCTGGAGGTGGCCGGACCGGTGGCGACGAAGGCCGAACACTTGTGGCTCGACTCGGAGATCAACATTTCCTCCTCCGCGGCCAGGAAACTCTCGCCGGTCAGGACGTTGGGAGTGATTTCGATGGCATCGTGCAGCTGATCGAGATCGATCACCGAGTTGATGGTGACGATGTCGATCAGATCAATGGGACGACCATCATAGGTGGCGCCTGCATGGGTCGCGCCGTCGGCGATGCCCCTCATTTCGGTGAGAAACTCGCGATCGTAACCGCGCAGGAAAAGGGCATCGGCCTCGAATCGACGGTCCTTCCAGCCGTCCTCCGGCTTGTCTTGGTTCTGGACCACCGCCAATTTCGAGATGTACGACACGATCTCGTCCGCCACCAGATTGCCGTACTGGTAGCCGCGCTCGTAGGGCTCGCCCTCGATGTGGACGAAGATCCACCCCTTGTCGTCGTACCGGTATCCGTCCCCGAACCACCTCACTGTTTCCAGCGGAATGTACTCGTCGATATCGTCCACCTTCTCCACGAGAAGATCGTCAAACCACGCAGTG
Source organism: uncultured Holophagae bacterium (assembly GCA_963801995.1). Classification (GTDB taxonomy): domain Bacteria; phylum Acidobacteriota; class Thermoanaerobaculia; order Thermoanaerobaculales; family Sulfomarinibacteraceae; genus FEB-10. Next base: position 123,186 of record CAWDGW010000006.1, read on the forward strand.
CCGGTGGCGGTGCCGTTGAAGCCGAGATGCAGCCGCAACCGGTCCTCGCTGGAGGTCGCAATGAACAGGGCCTCCACCCGGGTCCAGTCGGAATCCGCCCCGACGGAGGGAGAGTGGTTGGTGAACGGGAAGGAGGCCATGGTGAGGCAGCCCGGCATGGCTGTGGGATATTTTGCGGTTGGGTCGGAAAGGACCGCCTCGGTCTTGATCCACCCGCTCAACCGGTAGAGATGGCCCACCTCGAGCCGAACCGGCTCGGACACCACGGTCGTTGAGGCCGGTCCACGATTGGCCACCTCGAGGCTGCCGGCACCCGACCGCGCCACGTCGGCGGTTCCCCGGACTGAAGCTTCCCCGGTGGACGAGCCCCGGTCGAGCTGCCAGCCGATCACGGCGCCATCCGGAGACAGCCGTTCGAAACTCGGGTTCGCCACCGGGATGTCCTGATCCGCCGCGGCCGCCATCGTCCACATCCCTACCACGCCGGTCAATGCCACGATCAGCAGAATCTGCCTGTTGCGCCTCATGCCCCATCCTCCGGCCGGCGATTGTAACCAATCGACCGTCTCGCAGACCCCACAGAATACGCCGTCACTTCGAAAAGCCCCCTTTCCTCCCCCCTTCCTCGCTTTTCGAAGTCATCCCGGCATCAGACTTTAGACGTTGGACTTTGGACTCGATCCACACCGCCTGAGCCCCCAGGTGGTACCATGCCCTCCCGAAAACGACCCAGAGACCTCGACGTCAGGGATCAACCATGCTGCCAAGCGTTCGAATGCTGCTGACCGAAATCATCGACTATGCCGGTCTCTTCCCGCCGGCCGCATTGACCATGTCAGAGGCTTTCGACCGTTATCTGGCCCACCTGGAAGGGCCTGACGGCTGGATGATGGCGCGATTCGTATGCCCTGCCTCCCGTCTTGGCGAGTTGTCCCCGATGGTCGGTCGGCTCCGGGAGGACCGGCCCGGGCTTAATCTTTCGGTGCTCGGCCGCGGTGGCGGCACACCCGACCTGTTCTCGGCGGGCATCACATCGGACCTCCACGACATCGCCTCGTTCCGGGCGGCGGTCGGTTCACGGGTCCTCGTAGATCAGTTCGAGGTTCGCCTTCCAGGGCCGCCAGCGAAATTGGAACCGGTGACCACCTTGGCTGCCGAACGTCTTGGAACCTCTGTGCCGGCGGTTGCCACATTCTTCGAGGTGTCGTTGTTGGACGCCTGGCGGAGCCGCCTTCCCGAAGCAGCGGAGGCCGTCAACGCTGCCCTGGCCGAAGGTCTTTCAGCCGGCCTCAAAATCCGCTGTGGTGGGCTGGAACCGGCTGCGGTGCCGTCCCCGGTGGCGGTGGCGGCTGCGATTGCCACCTGCCGGCGACGAGCGGTTCCTCTCAAGGCCACCCAGGGGCTCCACCACCCGATTCGCCATTTCGATTCGGCCCTCGAAACCACCGTTCACGGATTCCTCAACATCTTCGTCGCCGGTGTGCTCGCCCACGCCCACCAGCTCGACGAGGACACTCTGCTCAGCATTCTCTTGGAGGAGGACCCGTCGGCGTTCCGGGTGGGTCCGAACGGCGTGGCGTGGCACCACCTGGAGGCTGACACGAACCAGATCTCAGCCTCGAGGAAATCCGGAGTGACCTCATTTGGCAGCTGCAGCTTCAAAGAACCGCTCGACGACCTCCGCGTCCTGGGTCTACTGGAGCCGGAAACCGCTGAGCCGAGCAACTGACCCGACGATCATTGGGAGACAGAATTGCCATGACCCATCCCGACCCCATCCACCACAGTTTTCTGGAAATTGATGCCGATTCCGATTTCTCGATCCACAACCTGCCCTACGGGGTATTCCGCCCCGCTGCACTGGCGAGGCCCCGGGTCGGGGTAGCCATTGGCGACCGGGTTCTGGATCTCTCCGTTCTGATGGAGCGGGGACACTTCAACGGTCCCGAAATGCGGGACACCGAGGTCTTCCACCAACCCCATCTCAACTCCTTCATGGCCATGGGGCGTCCCGCGTGGAGCGAAGCCCGGCGGAGAATCGCCGCCCTGCTCGACGCCGATGAACCGCTCCTTCGCGACGACTCCAGCCTCAGGGAAGCCGCCCTCCTTCGGGCAGCCTCGGTGGAAATGTTGCTGCCCGCTCGGATTGATGATTACACCGATTTCTACTCCTCCCGCGAGCACGCCACCAACGTGGGCACCATGTTTCGGGGGCCGGACAAAGCGCTCCAGCCCAACTGGCTTCACCTCCCGGTGGGCTACCACGGCCGTTCGAGCTCGATTGTGGTCAGTGGCACCCACATCCCTCGGCCAAAGGGCCAGGCGAAGATCGGCGACGACGAGAACCCGAGCTACGGGCCGAGCCGGCTCATGGACTTCGAGCTCGAGATGGGTTTCTTCGTGGGACCGGGCAATGATCTCGGCCGCCAGATTCCCATCGACCGCGCCGCCGATCACATCTTCGGCATGGTCCTGGTCAATGACTGGAGCGCCCGCGACATCCAGGCGTGGGAGTACGTGCCGCTGGGGCCCTTCCTCGGCAAGAGCTTCGCCACGTCCATCTCTCCGTGGGTGGTGACCATGGACGCCCTCGAGCCCTTCAGATGCGCCGGCCCGAAGCAAGACGATCCCAGGCCGCTGCCCTACCTCTTGATGGACGGAGACTGGGCCTACGATATCCAGCTCGAGGTTCTGCTACAAAGCGAAAAGATGTCCAACCCGGCCGTCATTGCCACCTCCAACTTCCGATACCTGTACTGGAGCGTCTGTCAGCAGCTGGCCCACCACACGGTCAACGGCTGCAACCTGCGGCCGGGAGACCTGTTGGCCTCGGGGACCATCTCCGGTCCGGCCCGCGAAGAACGCGGATCCATGCTCGAGCTCAGCTGGCGGGGCGCCGAGCCCATCGACTTGCCCAATGGCGAGACCAGGAAATTCCTCGCCGACGGCGACACCGTGATCATGCGGGGGCACTCGCAGACGGACGGTATCCGCGTCGGCTTTGGCGAGGTGACCGGCACCCTCCTCCCGACCCTGAACGATTGAGGGAACCGAGCCGTCGAGGTCGTCGCTTCTAACCCGCATATCTCACCCCCGCCCCCCCTTCCCCCGCTTTTCGAAGTTGACGGACGGGCATTTTCATACTGGGGTTCCCGTTGACAGAAACGGGGTGTCGGACCGACCATGAACCGAGGAACATCGACTCATGACTGATACAGGTCCCCCGACCGTGGCGCACCACCCCGGTCGCTACTGGAGGCGGCTCGAGGACGGGCGAGTGGTGTGCGAGCTGTGCCCGCGGCTGTGCAAGCTCAAGGAAGGACAACGGGGCTTGTGTTTTGTGCGAAAGGCGACGGGCGAGGGAATCGTGCTCACGACCTATGGTAGATCGAGCGGATTCTGCGTCGACCCCATCGAAAAAAAGCCCCTCAATCATTTCTTCCCCGGCACGGGCGTGCTGTCATTTGGAACCGCTGGATGCAACTTGGCCTGCAAGTTCTGTCAGAACTGGGATATCTCCAAGTCGCGACAGATGGACCGGCTGGCCGACTCCGCCACGCCCGCCGCCATCGCTCGGGCGGCACAATCCCTCGGCTGCCGGAGCGTCGCTTTCACCTACAACGACCCCGTTATCTTCCTGGAGTACGCGGTGGACGTGGCTGCAGCATGTCACGAGGCAGGGATCGCCACCGTTGCGGTAACCGCGGCCGAGATCCTGCCCGAGCCCCGCCGTGAGTTTTTCGCTCACATGGACGCGGCAAACGTGGATCTGAAGGCTTTCACCGAGGACTTCTACCAACGGCTGTGCGGAGGATCCCTCGAACCGGTTCTCGACACCCTCGAGTTCCTCGCCCGGGAAACCGACGTCTGGGTCGAGCTCACCACCCTGATCATCCCCGGAGAAAACGACTCCGACGAGGAGCTGGAGCGCATGAGCCGCTGGGTTGTGGAACGGCTCGGGCCCGACGTGCCCATGCACTTCACCGCTTTCCACCCGGATTTCAAGATGTTGAGCACCCCGGCGACCCCTTCATCAACCCTCACCAGAGCCCGCAGAATCGCCATGGGAAACGGCGTGAAATTCGCCTACACCGGCAATGTCCACGATGAGGGCGGCGGCAGCACCTATTGCTCTCAGTGCGGGGAGTTGTTGATCGGTCGCGACTGGTACCAGCTCACCGCTTGGAACCTCGACGACGGTTGTTGCCCGAGTTGCGGCACGTCTTGCCCCGGACGATTTCAAGATCGCCCGGGCGACTGGGGCCCGCGTCGCCTTCCGGTCCGCATGAGCGAGTTCGCCATCGAGTCTCGCTGAATCGGCGAGCAGAGGTCATTGCTCATTTTTCGCGGCTTGGATCTCGAATCGACAACGCCAATCTCAAACCCGCATCCGGAGCAAGATCCAAGCCGCGAAAAATGAGAAATTCAAACAGAAAAAACTCGCAATTCACGGAGTCTGCGGGGTGAATTGCGTTGAAACCTCGACGGATCTCGGTCAATCGTCCACGATCGCTTCGGCCTCGATCTCCACCAGCCACTTGGGATCCAGAAGCCCGCTGACCACGACCATGGTGGCAGCCGGGTAAACCGCCCCGAGGGTTTCGCCATGGGCTCGGCCCACGGCGTCCCAGTCGGCGGCATCCACCACGAACATCCTCGTCCGCACCACGTCCTCCCGCCGCCCGCCCAGCGCCTCCACCGCTTCCAGGATGACTTCGAGGCAGCGAGACGCCTGAACGTAAGCGTCTCCCTCCACCGTCTCTCCGTCCGGTCCGAGGGGAGCAGTTCCCGAAACAATGATCCTCCGCCCTCTGCGCACGGCTCGAGCAAATCCCACCAGCTCCTCGTACGGTGACGCGGAGCGATATCGATCCTCCATTTTGTCCTCCCAACGACTCACAGCCCAGAAACCCCGCTGCGCCTCCGTTTGAGAGCGTCGAGACCCACCAGGATGTCCGGGCCGGGAATGTGTTCGTTCTCCAGAAATCATACGCCGTGGAACGGGGGATGTCACTCGCGTCGCAGTTGGATCCTCACGGTGAAAGGGCCAGGCGAATGTCCGGTTCAGTTCGCAGGAACACGAGCCCCAGTCATTGTGTTGGCAATAAATGGACCGATCGATGGAGGTGGGCTGTGAAAAGAACGACTCTCGTGATAGCGCTGTGTGTAGCCGCCGCCGCGTGCGGCGCAAAGGACGACTACGCCGACCGGATGGCCCATGAGCACCGTGATGACGCTCCGGTGGCCAACCCCATGTCAGAGGCCGAACCGGACGGGGAGGTGACAGCGACGGAGGTGACCTATGCCACCGTCGAGGGCCGGCCTATCACTGGCTACCTCGCTCGACCCGAGGGCGCCCAGAACGGTCCCGGTCTGATCGTGATCCACGAGTGGTGGGGGCTCAACGACAACATCCGCGCCATGGCTCGACGGCTTGCCGGCGAGGGCTACACCGCGCTCGCCGTCGATCTCTACGGCGGTGCGGTGGCCGAGGACCGCGACGCCGCCTACGCGCTCATGAAGGCGACGAACGGAAACCCGAGTGCGGCCGAGGACAATCTCAGGCAAGCCGATCGCTATCTCAGGCAAGAAACCGGGGCGAACGCCGTAGCCAGCGTCGGCTGGTGTTTCGGAGGCGCTTGGTCGCTGAACACCGCCCTCCTGCTGCCGGACTCCCTGAACGCGGCGGTGATCTACTACGGCCATCTGGTCACCGACCCCGATCGGCTGGCCACCCTCCAGATGCCGATCCTCGGAATTTTCGGTGCCGAGGACCAGGGCATCCCACTGGAGTCGGTGGAGGCGTTCTCGTCGGCTCTCGAGGGTCTCGGCAAGGAGGCCACAATCGTGGTATACCCGGGTGCCGATCACGCCTTTGCCAACCCCTCCGGACACAACTACCAGCCCGAAGCCGCCGAGGCGGCGTGGTCAGAGACGGTGGATTTCCTGGCAAGCGCACTCGGCAACGGCAGCTAACCGGCGAATTCCACCAGTTGTCTACCGAAATCTGCGTTGCGGTACCATCGATCGTGTTTGGAGGATCGATGCCGTGAAGCCTGACCGTCCAACGCAGATTTCGAAACCCGGGGTTCTGGCGTGGCGTTGGCCCATTGTCGTGGTGGTGACCGCGGTGCTCATCCTGGTCGGTTTCCGGACCGCCTGTCGGGTCGTGCGAGACGGCGGGCTTGCCGCGGTGTCCGCACTCACAAGCGCGGCCAATTTCGGTGAAGGCTTCAAAACCGGTCGGATCACCACCACCTTTACCTCTTCCTTGCCCCGATTGGTTCCAGACGGCGGCGCCAAACTCGAACTGGTGGCCATCGAGTCGGTGGAAACCCTCACCCGAACCGACGATCGTCGAGTCTTCTTCGACATGGTCCCCTTGGGAGCCACGGTGTCCGAAATCCGGGTGCCGGTCACCTACCGTTACCATCTCCGCCTCGACGACCCGTGGCGACTCGAAGTCAACGAGCAGAACTGCATCGTCCACGCACCTCCCATCAGGGCGACCCTGCCGCCGGCCATCGACACGGCAGGTCTCGAGCGACGCAGCTCCAGAGGATGGCTGAGGTTCGACTCCGACGACCAGATGGCCGAGCTCGAGACCAACCTCACCGAACTGCTGGGCCGACGGGCGGCCGACCCGGACAGCGTCGACCTGGTGCGCGAGATCTGCCGTCGCCGAACCGCGGAGTTCGTCCAGAACTGGTTGCTCGCCGAGGATCACTGGAGGGCGGATCGATTCAGGTCGGTGACGGTGATCTTCGCTGACGAATCGCCGGAGAATCCCTCGGCGGTGCCACCGACCCTGAGTCTGGACCTCGACCGCTGAGGGACCTCGCAGGAAAATTCGGAATTCGGAATTCGGAATTCGGAAAACCGACCCCGATGGTTTGTTCTTCAATCTTCAATCTTGAATCGTGCCCCTCTGCCCCTTTTCGCCTCAGCCCTTTGAGCCTCGAGATCACAGGTGGGGAATGTTGAGCATGAGATTGGGATCGGGGCAGAGAGCGAGGTAGCGCTCTCGTTCGGAGGGCGGGGCGACGCCCGGAAAATCGCCCTCGAAGTCCATCATGTCGGCAACGATCTGGAAGTGGAGATGGGGCGGCCAGCCGCCGTTCTGATCGCTCTCGCCGACCTCTCCAATCTGCTCGCCAGAGTGGACCTTGGCCCCCTTGTGGAGAGGTTCCAGCGACTCTCGGCTGAGGTGGCCGTACAGTGTCTGGAAGGTAACACCGTTCAGGACGTGGGTGAGAACGATGGTGGGCCCGTAGTCGCCGAGCCGATCATTGTCGGCGAAGGAGTGGATGGTCGCGTCGAGGGGGGTGAACACCGGGGTCCCGCCGACGACGAAGAGATCGACGCCCAGATGGATGCTGCGGCGCTCGGCTGAGCTGTCGAAGAGCGGTGAGTGGCGGTAAAGCACGCGATCCTCGTCGTACCGACCGATCCCGACCGGCAGGTCCTTGGTCACGATCCACTCGAACAGGTACTCGGTGAACGACGCCGCGTCGTTGATGCCGATGTGCTCGAGGTCCTTGTTCTCGTGGGTGAAGTCGAAGACCGTCAGCTCGCCCGATCGCAGATCGAATGGGATGACCGATTCGAAACGCCCACGATGGCGTTCGAGAATTGACCACAGGTCGACCGCGGTTCCCATGGCGGACATTGTAGTCGGTACAACGTCACCCGGATTCGACCGGCCGCGATGGATCCGGACGTTAACCGGA
>CAWDGW010000007.1:0-75635 GCA_963801995.1 uncultured Holophagae bacterium
TACACGTCAGTGCCAGGGCCGATCTTCGCGGACGGATTCGAGAGCGGCGACACCTTGGAGTGGTCGGTGACGGTGCCGTAGGCGAAAATTCAGGTGCCAGGACGGACATTTTTGACAGTTTCAGATGAGGAGATCACGGCGAAGCGCGAAGTGTCATAACTGTCGGCCCTGGCACTGATTTCATTGGAGGTTCCGCCGATGCTCCACCTGCTGTTGTCCCGAACCTTGGTCCTTTTTGTCGTTACACTCGTCGTCGCCGGTTGTGTCCCCGGTAACGCCCCCGCCGAGGAACCCATGAGTACTTCCTACGATGATCTGACTGCCCTTTTCGAGGAGTGGCGTGGATTCGAGAGGCCCAAGTTCGTCGACGATGTGCCCGACTACACCGCACCGGCAATGGCGGAGCAGCACGGCGAGTTGGCTGACTATCAACGCCGGCTCGACGCTATCGACTCGACGGATTGGCCCGTGGCGCAGAAAGTGGACCACCATATCGTCCGGGCCGAAATGAACGGTCTCGACTTCTACCACCGTGTGAGCCGGCCTTGGGCCCGGAACCCCGCGTTCTACGTCACGATATTCCGGTCCCAAAGTGACGTGCCGGCCCACGAGGGCCCGGTCATTCATGGCTGGATCGATCTCTGGACCTACGAGTACCCGCTCAGCTCGGAATGCCGCCGCGGAGCTCGCGGCCCGAATCGGAGCCATCCCCGCGCTTGCTCGAGCAGGCCAAGGCTAACTTGGTCGAGGATGCCGAGGACCTCTGGCGTCATGGGCATCCGGGCTATGAAGGGGCAAAGCAGAGACTTACAGGCATTGGCGGAGCGCGTTGCCGGTACTAGTCCCGAGCTCGATGAAGCCATCGAAAGCGCCCGCAAAGCCACCGACGCATTCGCCTCGTGGCTCGAGAGCGAGGCACCATCAAAGAACGGGCCGTCGGGGGTCGGCGCCGACAACTTCACCTGGTACATGCACAACGTTCACCTCGTCCCCTACAGCTGGGAGGATCAGCTGATCGTTCATGAAGCGCGCGCTCGCCCGTTCCCACGCAACGCTGCGGCTCGAGGAGCATCGTAATCGCAAGCTGCCCCAGCAAGAGCGCATTCGACTCGGCGGAGGAGTACGATCGCCGCTTCAATGAGGCCGTCACCGACTACGTCAGGTTTTTCGAAGAGGAAGAGATCCTTACCGGTTCGAGATTATGACGAAGGCTCCCTGCGCGAGCGCATCGGGCGCTTCACACCTGCGGAAGGGATACGCGGGTTCTTCTCAGAAGTGAGCTACCGCGATCCGTTGACCATGCGCACACACGGCCACCACTGGATCGACCTCGCGATGATGGCAGCCGAGCCCCACCCGAGCCCGATCCGCCGGGTGCCGTCGCTCTACAACATCTTCGACAGCCGTGCCGAGGGGATGGCCACCGGCATGGAAGAGTGGATGATGCACGCCGGGCTCTTCGATGATCGGCCGCGCTCCCGCGAGCTCATGCTGATTCTGGTCGCCCAGCGCGCCGCTCGGGCCATGGGCGGTCTCATGATGCACGCCAACAAGTGGACGATTGATGAGGCGGTTGAGTTTGCCTCCAAGTGGACACCGCGCGGCTGGATGCCCGAAGACAGCAACACGGTCTGGGGCGAGCAGCACTTCTATCTGACGCAACCCGGTTACAGCACCAGCTATCTCCTCGGCAAGCACCAGATCGAGCAACTGATGGCCGAACGGGCGCTCCAGCTCGGCGACGATTTCACCTTGAAGGGATTCATGGACGAGATTCATGCGGCCGGCTTGATTCCCATGTCGCTCATTACGTTGGGAGATGACGGGCCAAAAAACCGAGCTCCTCGCGGTGCCGTCGGCCAAATGACCCTTTCTTCTCACCGGATTTCATCGGGATGTCGACATGGGGGCCAGGGGGAAAGCTGGCAAGAAAGGAACCGGAGCATGAAAAAATACCCGTGCCAGGTCAGACGATGCGGACGGAATATCCTCGCTCGCCGAAGGGTTGTCCGGCCGCCATGAGAGCAGTTGATTTTGATCGCGCGATACCCCCCGATATCGAGGCGCGGGAGCTTGCGCCACCGGCGCGGTGGGAGTTTGCTGCGCGAGGGTCGAGTGCTGATCGAGCACCTGGCGCTCCGTGCCACGACTGAGAAAATTCGCGCCGAGGCTCCTCGAGGGAACGGCGAGCCCGTGATGGTGGTGCCGGGTTTCGCGACCGACGACGGGTGGACCACGCGGCTGCGCAATTTCTTGACCACCATCGGCTACAACGCGGTCGGTTGGGGGCTGGGTCGCAATCGCGGGAATGTTCCAAAGCTCATTCCGGCGATGATCCAACAGACCGAGCGCCTGGAGAAGGACTGCGGACATCCGGTGCGCCTCATCGGATGGAGCCTCGGTGGCTACCTCGCGCGCGAGGTCGCTCGCGAGCAGCCGGGGATTGTCGAACGGGTTGTCACTCTTGGCGCGCCCATCGTGGGAGGCCCGTCATACACCGCCACGGCGTCAAGATACGTTCGTAAAGGCTACGATTTAAAAGAGATCAGGGAGGGAGTCCTCGAACGCGAGTGCTGATCAATCACCGTCCCGGTGTTTGCCGTCTACAGCCGCTCCGACGGCGTCGTCGCCTGGCGCGCGTGCATCGATCGTTTCGACAACCCTCGTGTCCAGCACCATGAAATCCACTCGAGTCACCTCGGCATGGTCAATTCACCCAGGTCTTCCGCCTCGTCGCAGACCTTCTCGCCCGTCCTCTCGCTGCAAGCTGAAGCCGCAGTCGCCAAGTTGCTCATGGGTCTTGACAGGAAGCGAGCCAGACCCTGATATTGTACTTTGTAATGCAAAGTACTTTGAAATGAGGTGAGCGAAATGACGGATGCAGACCTTCAGCGGATTGAGCGTTCCACCTTCCGGTCGGTGGCGGACTCGGGCCTGTGGGACATCGTTCTCGCGAGTCTCGTGGCGATGTTCGCCATCGCTCCATTGCTGAGCGGCCGTTTGGGCGACTTCTGGAGTGCAGCTGTCTTCCTCCCGTTTTTCGCGATTCTCTTGCTTGGGATTCGAGTTGTCCAGGCCCGCGTGATTCAGCCCAGGATCGGGATCGTGGAGTTCTCCCGGTCAGCGACTTCGGCGCCTCACCGTACTGTCCGTTGTCATGCTCGTGTGTGAATATTGTCTTCTTTGCGGTCGGGATTGTGGCTGTCGCCCGAGCACCGTCCTTGCAGGGTCCCATCGTCCCGCTCACCATGTCCCTGATGGTCTTGGTCGGGTTCTCTCTGGCTGCCTTTTTCCTCGAGATCCCGAGAGTGTTTGGCTACGGGCTACTTCTGTCACTGGCGCCACCAATCGGGGAAATCCTCTTTCGCCGGGGTTATGCTTCCCACCATGGCTTCCCGATCGTCTTTGGGGTGTGTGCAACCGTGATCTTGGTCAGCGGAGTCGTCAGGTTCGTTCGGTTTCTCCCGCCGCCGCTTCACGTCAATGGACAGCCCGTGCGGGGAGGGGCCGATGAGTGATCACGGTGAGCGCCAGGAGCTTCGGATCGATGCCGTCATTCACGCGCCGGCAAGGTTGCAGATCGTCATGCAGCTGTTCGTCATCGAGGCGGCAGACGCGACCTTCCTCCTCGGCCGAACCGGTCTCACGTGGGGGAATCTCTCCACCCATATCAGCAAGCTCGAGGAGGCCGGATATGTCGCGGTCGAGAAGAGGTTTGAGGGCAAAAAGCCCCGAACGGTGACGGCTCACCGACCAGGGGCGAACTGCCTTCCTGAACTACCGATCCAAAATGCAGGAGGTCCTTTCCGGCCCGACCGGCTCCTGAAATCCAAGTGTCGGGTAGACCTGGGCGGTTACCCGCCCGGGCCCCCCACAGATCCGGACGTGCAGAATTCCCGCATCCGGCTCTTCAGGCGCATGGGTTTGCTGCGTGACGATAGATCGAGTGGACGACCTTGGGTGGCGGGAGCGTAGGATTAGTGCCAGGTTTACACATTTATACATTCTAGCTAGAATCCGCCCTGGGGGTGGCGAATGCCGAGACCACCGCGGGTGTTTGTCGAAGGCGGGATCTATCACGTATACAACCGGGTAACGCGCGGCGAACTGGTTTTCGCAGAGGACCAGGAGGCGGCACTCCTCCTCGACGCAATGCGCGATGCTCGGGATCGCGACGGATTCACTGTTCTCGCCTGGTGCATCATGGGAAACCACTACCACATGGCGGTGCGGTGCGGCTCGGTCCCTTTATGGCGATCCATGGCGAGCATCCACACCCGGGTCAGCAAGAACTACAACGCTCGATATCGGTTCTATGGTCCGTTCTGGCAGGGACGGTACCGGGCCAAGTTGGTGGAAACGCCGGAGTACCTGCGCCTCCTGATTCTCTATATTCACCTCAATCCGGTGACTGCCGGGATTGTAGAGCGACCTGTGGATTTCGTTTGGGGCGGACATCGAGAGCTGGTCCGAAAGGTTCGCAGGCCATTCGTCGATCCCGATCAACTCCTTCTAGCGTTCGACGAGACACGAAAGAGCGCGCGGAAGAACTACCTCGCCTCAATTCGGACCGGTTCTGATCGGCCGTGGCTTGATCGGCTGCCCGGAGAGCTCCCATGGTGGCCTCTGGGAAGACCTTCGAAAACGGAACTGGACGACGAGCTCCGGCTGGACCCATCCACACCTCACCTCGACGAGTTGGGAAGAAGTACCGCTCGGGAACGTCCGCTCCTCGACGCCGAGACGTTCGTCATTCGCTCTCTGGAGGTACTCGGACACACTGCGGAGGAGGTGTCAGGACGAGGCAAACGTCGCGAGGTTGTACGAACTCGGGAAATCCTGATGACCCTCGGTGTCGAGAGGTACGGCCTGCGGGTGACCGAGATGGCCGCGGTCTTGGCTGTTCGTTACCACAGCGCCTGCCTTTGGAGCAGGCGAGGAGCGTCGCGACGACAGGACGATCACGCATTTGCAAAGAAACTTGACGATGTCGACGCCGTCATCGCCGCCTCCCCTTTTCCCGAGGAAACAAGCGGCTGATCGAGAATGTATAAATGTATAAACCTGGCACGCTTCTAACCTACGATTCGGCGTCCTCACCCCGACCCCAGCAGCGAACCGGAAGGCTAGGCCAATGAAGGCGTCAAGAGGTTGGGGCGATTTTCTTGATGGTGCCCCTTCAGTAGATGATCATCGCCCCGTAGAGTTCGTGGTCGGTGGAGCAGAGGCGGACCGTGAGCCAGTAGGCGTAGCCCGGGTAGTCAATCACCGGATAGGTCGGGTCGCTCTCGTAAGGGGTCTGCATGTTCGGACTCGAGCCCGAGGTCGACACCACCGCCATGCCGTCGACCGATCCGGTGTAATTGTCGACGCGTTGCAGCCACATGGTGATGTCCGGGCTGGAGCAGGCGCTGTCGTCGTCGACGGCGAGCAGCCAGACCGTGGCGATGTCGGTGCCGTGGGGCAGCCACACCGGGGCCATCATGTAGACGCCACCGAGGTCGTCCCCCCGCCAGTAGCCGCCCGTGGAGTAGAAGTTGGCCTCGGGGTAGAGGCCGTCGGTGCGGAAGTCGGCGGCCGGGATGAACAGCGGCGAGCTGTAGTCCTTGACCATGCCCCTCAGCGTCGGGTCAGCCTCGATGGCGGCGGCCACGGTGCTGATCGTGGCCTCCTCGCCGGCATTAACCGGCGGGGCACCGGCCACCAGTACGAGAGAGGCAACCCCGAGGGTGAAAAGCCTGGCGCTGCGGGTCAGCTTGGTGAACATGGTGATGCTCCTTCCCGTCGCGGTTGTCATGGCGTCACCGAGCTCCAGGCCGAGGTGTCTCCGGACTCGAACGAATCGGAGAAGATCTCCAAGTCTTGAATAAAGTAGATCCGAACCGAGTACAGGTGGGTGTCGGCCGACGGCAGGCACATGGCCACCCAGTAGTGGTAGCGGGGGTAGCTGACGTCAGGGTAGCTGATCGTCTCGTCGAAGATGCTCTGGATCGAGCCGGAGGAGCCGTTGGTGTGAAGGCTGGCCATCTCGTCCGCATCGTGGTAGGCCAGGTTGTCGGAGCGCATCAGGGTGACCCAGACGTCAGAGCCGGGATCCTCGTCCAGAATCGAGGCGTAGATCTGGAAGATCTGCACGCCCTGGGGCAGGTAGACCGGCGCTTGAACACACCCGTCGGTGCTCGTCTTGCCCCGCATGGCGCCGTTGAAGGGGTGGAAGAAGTACGTGTCGTCATAGTTGCCGTTGGTGGTGAAGGCGGCGGCGGGGATCACCAGCGGTGAGGAGCCGCCGAAGCCTCTCGCCGACTCGAGCTCGGCCTCGCGAGCTCGATCCGCGAGCTCCAGGGCGAGGGGCGACACCGGGTTGGCGAGCGGCTCGAGGCGGGGGTCAGAGGCCGCGCTTCGATCACCGTCTCCGGCGAACACCGTTGCGGCGAGGACGACGGCTGCCAGGGTGCACATCGATCGTGAGGCGGGTCTCATGGGCTCACTCCTGGTAGTCGATGACCACCGAGTGGAGCTCGTGGCTGTTCGAGCACATCATCACGGCGGCGTAGTAGGTGTAGCGGAGGTTGTCCACAACCGGGTGGCTGACCGAGCTGGTCGAGATGGTCTGCATGGAGGACGTGGCGCCGGAGGTCGAGACCGAGGCCATGTTCTCCATGCCGGTGCCGGTGCCGGCACCGACCCGGTTGAGCCACAGGGTGATGTTGGGGTTGGCACAGCTCATCGAGTTGTCGTAGACGTGCGCCGCGAGCGTTTGAACGGTAGCATCGTTCGGCAGGTAGACCGGCGCGATCATGAGCACGATGGATCCTTCGCCGGTGAGGTAGCCGTTTGGCGAGAAGTAGAACGCCTCCCGGTCGTTGCCGTTGTTCCGGAAGTCGGCGGCGGAGATGACTAGGGGTGTGCCCCAGCTCTCGTGGCCGGAACCGGCGCCCCGGTCCGCGTCCGCAGCCGGCGTCGGGGCCACGATGCCGAAAGTGAGGAGCACAGCCCCGACAGGGCTGATCCAGTTGTTCGGCCGCATGACGTGTCGCCCTCCTTTCGATCGGAGCCGCGCGCTCCGGCGGGCCGCGAATCGGTCGTGGGAGCGGCGGCGATTCGAGTGGTGGAACTCCCTTTCGATCGCCTCGAGCGCTGCACAAAGTTTTACTGATCTTGCTCAATTTTCTCAATCATTCCGTGATCTGTCAATCAGTGAATACACAGATTCTGAGGGGAATGGGAGCTTCTTGAGGGCACCCTTGGGTGAACCGGGCTCAGAACTGGAGAGTGAAGAGCGTGGTCCCTTGCTTGAAGGTCGTGTCCATCTGGTCGGCCGGCCCCCGCGCCTTGTACTGCTCCGGGATGGCGTCCCAGCCTTCGTAGATGTTCCCTTCAATGAAGAAGCGCTGCTCCTCCGGGTCGGTCTCGGGCATCGTCCCGAAGATATCGTAAACCGATCCCGGTGGCGCGAGGCCCACCCTATCTCCCAGCGCGACCACCTCATCACGGCCGTCTCCGTCGATGTCCACCTGAATCCAGCCAAGCTGGAGGATCTCGGCGAACGTGCCGTCGGCCAGCATACTGCGGATCTCCCGGTTGAAAGCCCCGATGATCTGTGCGGCGCCGACCATGTTCCGCCGCAACACAAAGTGGAGTGTCCGTCGAGCCAGCGGAGTGGTCCCGATCTCGAGCTTCGCGGCGGCCTCTTCCGGCTGGTAGGTCAGCAGGTAGCGCGCCACCAGCTCATCCGCCAGCATGTAGTCCACGTCCCCAGTCAGCAGCTTGTCGAGGTTCTCCTGATCGTTGCGCCCGCTCACAAAGAACACGCCTTGGGCCGAGTCGATCTCCTCGCCGTAGGCGTAGTGACCGACCACCGCCACCCTCTTGCCGCCGAGGTCCGAAATTTGTGTTGCTTTGACATCGGTTCCCTTGCGTCCAATCAGCACGAGGCGGTTTTCGAGGTACGGATCGGAAAACAGGAGTTCCCGTTCCCGTTGGATGGATCGCCACATGGCGGCGCTCCCGTCAAAAGATCCGCGCTGAATCCCGCGCTCGACATCCTTCCAGTCGACCACCGTGGTCGCTGCCTGGATTCCGGCTCGCTCGAGCGCAGTGTGGACAATCTCGATCGCGATCCGATGCTTGTCGTCCTGGTCGGTGAACGGCGGCCAAATGTCGGACGCGAGGAGGAGCTCGGGTTCATCCGCCGCCAGAGCGGGCAACGCCGCCACTGTGACGATTGCCAAGCAAAGGGCGAGTCGACTCCCGTGATGAGTCATGAGTTTCATCGTTTTCAACACCACCGTTCCTTGCACCATTACTCTCCCTACGGCACAGTCGACGACCAGGCGGTCATGTCGCCGGACTCGAACCCGTCCTCGAAGATCCACGGCATGTAGCCCGACACGATCAGCCAGATCCGGTCCATGCGGACGGCGGCATTCATCTGGTCGCCGTCGCACGGATCGTAGCCGGCGTGGTGCAGACCCAGCACCTTGTGGGACGATCGGGCGAGCAGCGGTGCGCCCGACTGACCGCCGCTTGAGTCGCAGTAATAGCCCGTCTCGCGGATACCCAGCAGCGGATGGGTGACGGCGTCGATCTCACAGAAACCACTCGTGTTCATGTCGCTTTCGAGGGCGAAGATCTTGGGGTTGCCGTCCGGGTGACCCGCCATGTAGACCTCCTCATGGAGAACGGGCGCGCGAATGTCGAGCTCGAGGTATCCGAACTGCTCCACCGCCGAAGGGTTATCGATCGTGAATAGCGCGAAGTCGAAGGCCGCATTGTTGATCATCAGGGAGCCGCCGGTCACGACCGTCGGCGGTTTATTGGTGCTGCCGTGGCAGTCGACTCGCTCGTAATTAAACCAGAACTGCGAGGCGTCCAGCCACGCCTGCTGCTCCAGGCAGTGCTCGTTGGTGAACATCATGGCACCCGGACCGACCCGCCAGGCCGTGCAGAGATACACCCACGGCGACTCGACGCGGTAGTGTCGGGCCACGGCGCGGGAACGCTCGAACTCCATCGGGTAGGCGGCCGCATAGCACTCGACGTCGTCGCGATCGTCGCCACCGCAGACCGACTCGGAACCACCGACCGGATACCCCCAGGCGTAGCGGTCGACGTGAAACCCGGAGGATGACAGGTCGCGTGTCAGCGACCCATCAGCCACCCTCAGCGTCAGGAGAACGGTGTCTCCCGGAACGCCAAGAGCCCACATCCCCGCCTCGCCGTCGCCGCTCGAGCCCGCTCCAGGGTAGTTGTGGTTCACCCTCTTGTCGGCGTCCGAAATCATGAGCTCGACGCCCGGCGCGAGGACGAGTTCCGCCAGGTGCACCATCATCATCGACGCGCCGGGATGGGACACCGAGCGGACCTCGACGACGTCCCCGGAGAATCCCGCACGCACGTCGGCCTCCTCGATCTCGCCCGCCCTTTGCGGACCTATCTCCCGATGGGAGTCGGCACGAGCCGGCGCGACGCCCAGCGGGGCGATGGCGATTGCGACGATAAAAAGCGCTGCGGTCCTCGAGGACATGAGTTATCTCCTCCGACTCGGCCCGGCGGCCCCGGACAGCCATCGAAGAAGCTCCTCGATGGAGCGACGGGTTTCCCGCGCCGGATCTCAAGTATGCCACGCCCTCCTCACGATGGGTGCCTCCATAAGAAGTCAAGATTCATAAAGGTGCCACCCATTGTAATTTCCTGTGGTCTTGTTTTTCCAGACGTTATATACTTTTCGCGTCACACCAAGGAGGATGCGATGCGCTTCACGCGAGTGAGTTGTGTGTTGGTAGTGGTATTGGTCACCGGCTTCGGTTGGACCCAGGAAGCCGCCGACCTCGATGCGGACGGCGTCATCGACGGTTCACCTCCACCGACCCAGGCGCCGTTGAACCGCGATGCCCTCTTGGAGGGCGTTGCGGACACGCTGATCGGCATTGGCTGGGACAACACGGATTGCCCGGTCGGAGTCATCGACGTGGCGACCGGTGCGTGGACAGCGCTCGGCGCCTCCGGCTTTACGCGGTGCAACGCCATGGCCAGGGACTCGAGCGGGGTGTTCTACGCGACCTATGGGGTGGACAGCGCCGGCCCGTTCGGGTTGATCACGATCGACACCGCCACCGGGGCGGGGACGCTCGTCGCGATGCTGAGTCCGTCGATTGACATCCGAGGGATCGCGGTTCGGCCGCGGATGTACTCTACGCCGTGCAAGATGGTGGTTCCTTCGTGGATGACGTGCTGTTGACCATTGACGCCGCCACGGGGAGCGTGACCTACGTGGGGGACATGACCGGGTTCGATTCGGTGCAGGGGCTGGCGTTTCATCATCCGTCGGGGGTTCTCTACGCCGTGGATAACGACGACGGATTGCTCACCGTAAACCCGGCCACCGGTGCGACCACCGACGTCAACCCAGCGGTCCCCGGGACAGGTGACGTCCAGACGGTGACGGTGCTGCCAAGCGGCATGATCTACGGGGTTCGAAACGATCTCTACACTATCGATCCGAGCACCGGTGTCTACACCCTGGTGGCGACCGGTGGGTATCCCGATATCCGAGGAGCCGACTTCACCGGACCGATTCCGGTGGAGTTGATGAGCATTACCGTCGACTGAGGTCCCTCGGTTTCGTAAAGGTGCCAGTCGTTCATGACGGGACTTCGTCACCACGAAGTATGAAAATGGTGTTGACGACGCGGTGCCGGAGAGAGGTCGTCGTACCTTGGTGCATCAAGCCCGCGTGCCAGTCTGACCTGCGCGACTGCGAGAACCACGAATTGTGCGCCTTCGGGTAGCACGGGAAGCAGACTTCCTTGAATCGGTCGCGTCTCCGGCGTTGCGAGGAAGGAGGCAGCTTTGGAAGTCGTGCACGCTCGTTGCGGAGGATTGGACGTTCACAAGAAGACGATAGTGGTTTGCGTGATCACAAGTGGAGGACGGATGAGTGCCACGTACACACTTCCACACTTGTCTGTATTTCAGGGGGGTCGAGAGATCGCGGCATCGAGCTGATCGAGCCGTCTCTTGAAAGCGGGATGATCGCTTTCGAGCCTGAGGCCACGGTTGAGCCACTTCGTGACCGAGTTGGGGTGCTTGCTGAGGAGAGTCGCGACGTCGCGGACCCGAAGGCCGTATCGGCCGACGGCAAGCGTGGCAAACTCGATTCGGCCGAGGGTCAGCTCCCCACCCCGCCGACGAGACGACAAGTCTTCAAGAGAATTGTCGCTTGCCGGTATCAGTCGACGGACGAATTCCTCCAGCTCGAGTTCGGCGCGGTCTTCGCACAGGCTGCGACCGTCGAAGGTCGTTGCCGTCGGGTGTCTGTCCAGGCTCGCGATCTCTTCGTCGTTTCTCGCAGGTTCCCACCATGGGAGGTTCGACACATCCTGGGAGTATGGGCGTGCCTCCGCAACTTCTCGGATCCGGAGCACGTAGTCTTCGGCAGGGCTTGGATTGCCTGTGGTTCCGAAGCTTCGAAGGTCGCCTGGCGGTCGACCACATGCGGTTGACAGATGCCGATGAGTTCGCGATGTCCGCTGAAGAGATGGTTGGCGGGATCGTCGACCAGACCAGCGGCCACGGGGTTGAGGTGAACATAAGCCACGACCTGCCGAAAGTACTCCTCGGTGTCGATCACTCTGGCCCTATAGCGGCTTTGCCACAGACGACCCAGGAGTCGATGGCGACGGTTGTAGTTGCGTGAGAACGACCCCTGAAGACGGGCCATCGAACGCCACAAGCTGATGTCGTCAGTCTTGAGGACCAGGTGGTAGTGGTTCCCCATCAGACACCACGCGAAGACCGTCCAACGATCCAGGTCCCTGACAGTCCGAAGGTGTTCGATGAACTCGATGGCCTCGTCGTGATCGTCAAAGATGAACTCACCGCGGGCCACTCGGCAGTAAACGTGGTAGATCGCGCCGGGTACGAAAAGGCGGGGATGTCTTGGCATGAGATTGCTCCCATGCGCTGACGGGACCCCGCGATTCTACTAAGCCAACCTCAAACCCACAAATGTGGAAGTGTGTACGTGGCACCCATTGATCGGGCTGCGGGGCGCGATAGAGTGTCCGCTGGAGAGAGGACGCGGGGGGCATCCTGGAAATCTGGTCCTACCTGATTCTGATCGTCGTCGGGGTCGTCGCCGGGTTCATCAACGTGATGGCCGGCGGCGGCTCCCTGCTCACCATGCCGGTCATGATCTTCATGGGCATGTCGCCGGCGACCGCCAACGGCACCAACCGGGTCGCTCTGCTCGCCCAGAACATCACCTCAGTGAGCGAGTTTCGGCGCAAGGGGCTTCGCGGACTTCCGGCTCAGCCTGACGCTCGGCCTGTGCACCCTGCCGGGAGCGGTTCTGGGGGCCGTGGCGGCGGTCCGCATCGACCCGCTGTGGTTCAAGCGGCTTCTGGCGGTGGTGATGATCGGGGTGCTCGTGCTGACGCTGAAGAATCCGCAAGCCGGGGACCGGTGAGGGCGCAACCCATCCGGGCTGGGCCCACCTCGGGATGGTCGGAGTCGGCTTCTACGGCGGCTTCATCCAGGCCGGGGTCGGATTCATCTTCATGGCGCTGCGTGCGCGGATTGCTGCACCTCGACCTGGTGCGCACGAACATGCACAAGGTGTTCGTCATCGGCATGTACATGGTGCCGTCGTTGCTCGTGTTCGCAGCCACCGGCCAGGTCCGCTGGCTCGCCGGTGGGGCGCTCGCCGTCGGCAACTCCGTCGGCGGCTGGATCGGGACCCGGTTCCAGATCAGCTCGCGGTGAGGGCGTCGTGCGAGTGGTCTTCGCCGTCGCCGTGGTGGCGATGGCCGTCAAGCTGCTCATCGGGTGAGTCAGCGCCGGTAGGAATAGGAGCGCCGCCGGCCGCCAACCCCGCCGCTTTCGCCGCCACGAATTACGTACCTGGTACACAATTCTTCCGTTTCGAATAGCCTCTTCCCGGCCCCACCCAGCACTCGGAGGTTTGTAGCACTGCGAGCCAGACCAGCTCAAAGGCGCCTATCAGTTGCTGACCCTGAAGGCACCGATGAGGCCCACCCCAAATCTCCGCGTCCCGACCAAATCCGAAACAAAAATACCGCCCGTCTCGAATAGCCTCTTCCCCACCCCAACCAGCGCTCGGAGATTTGTAGCACTGCGAGCCAGACCAGCTCAAAGGCGCTTATCAGTTGCTATCCCTGAAGGCAGCGGTGAGGTCCACCCCAAATCTCCGCGTCCCGACCAAATCCGAAACAAGAAAACCGCCCGGGTTGGGCGGTTGTGCCAGTTCGGATTTGGTCGGGACGCGGAGATTTGAACTCCGGACCCCCTGAACCCCATTCAGGTGCGCTACCAGGCTGCGCTACGTCCCGACCTCGATGCAGTCGGCGGATGGTCCTCCGCCGTGCGCCGGCGAATTGTACGCGATCCCGGCGAGATACTCCAGCCGACGGTGGCGCGTCCCTGCCGTCCCTGCTGCCGACGCGTTGCCTTCCTACTGCGGCAGCACGGTGGTCGGGTCGGAGGTCAGGTTGTCGACCACCGAGCCGTAGCAGCAGATGGTCGCTCCCGGCGTGGTGGTCCGCACGTCCGCGTAACCGGCCGTTATCGGCGCGTGGTCGCGGAAGAGGCGGTTGATCTGCTGGTTGGACAGCGGATGGAGGTACATGTTCCTGGTCTCGAGCGGCACCCCGTCGGGATCGAAGAGCTCGATCAGCACCTGCGCCGTTTCTAGCGAGCCGTTCTGGCAACCGAGGTTGGCGCGAGCGTCGTCGTTCTCGTCCATGAACATGATCCGCTGCTTCACGCCGGCCGGGATCATCTCATCGACCGGGACTCCGGGAACGCCCTGGCCGAAGGTCCCCGTGGCACCGGCGACGGGGAGGTTATAGGTCCGGCTCATCGCGACCAGGCCGGGTCCGCTCGCCTCGACGGCCAGCGCGCCGACCTGGTCCGGCTCGAGGCGGAAGACCTCGCCGAGCACGTTGGTGTAGCGGACCCCCCTGCCGGGGGCGAGCGAGAACGCGGCGCTGCGGGCGGGCAGACTGTTGTCGGTGCCGCGCGGCAGCCACAGGAAGCTGTAGATGAGCTCGCTCGGGCCGGCGTTTTGGAGGTCGACGTCCGTCTGGAAGAACGCATCGCCGTAACCCACCGTGAGCGCCGCCGCCGGGATGTAGATCCGGTCGCTCCGAGGCGCCTGCGGCAGGATGGTCGTCGGGTCCGAGGTCTCGTTGTCGACCATGGAGCCGTAGCAGTAGAAGAGCGCCGTGTCGCTGTCGGACCACACCTCGACGGCGCCCTTGACCGGCTGCCAGGGCCGGAGAATCCGGTTGATCTGGTTGTTGGCGTAGGGGCCGAGGTACATCGGCCGGAGGTCCAGCTGGGCGCCGTTCTGGTCGGAGACGGCGATGTTGATCGCGACCGGGTCGGCGGTGCCGTTGACGCAGCCGACGTTGGCGCGGGAGTCGTCGTCCTCGGACAAGAAGACGATCCGCCGCCGCTCGGTGCCGGAGATCATCTCGGTCGTCCTGACCGCGGGCAATCCCTGGCCGAAGGTGCCGGCCGCCGTGTCGGTGGGGAGCTGGTAGGTTCGGCTCATGGCGATCACGGTGTCGGCGCTGGCTTCCAGCTTGAGCGCGCCCAGCGAGTCGGCGCCGAGCCCGAACAGCTCGGTCAGGACGTTCTCGTAGCGCCGGCTGTGGCCGGGACCGAGCGTGATCGGACCTGCGGTCACGTACTCGGAGTTGTCGGTGGCGCGCGGCAGCCAGCCGACGGTGACCGTGGCCCCGTCCGCGGAGCTCCGGTTGTTGATCTCGAGGTCGGTCTGGAAGAAAGCGCCCCCGGCGCCGGCCGCCACCGCCGCTGCCGAGATGAACGACACTCGGGCATCGGGAGCGCCACACTCGTAGAAAATGTGCAGTCCGGTCCCACCGGTCGCCAGGTACACGAGTCCATCCGCGACCGTCACCCGGTCGCCCCGTCCCGGCGTGCCGGCAACGGCCACCTCGATTGGAGCCGCCGGCACACTGACGTCGATTACCCGAAGATCACCCACCTCGTCGCCCACATAGGCATAGTCGCCCGACACTGCGACGCTCAAGGCGGCGCTCGGGCTATCTGCCGAGCCCCTCTCGACCGGTGCGGAAGGCGTGCTCACGTCGATCACCCGAAGACCCGCCTCCCGATCCGCGACGTAGGCGTAGGCGCCGGCGACCGCGACACCGGCGGCCTGTCCCGGCGTGTCGACGAAGCCCACCTCCACCGGCACCGACGGCGTCCTCACGTCGATCACCCGCAGGCCCGCGTCATTGTCGGCGACGTAGGCGAAGCCACCAGCCACAGCAACGGCCAGGGCGGATCCCGGCGTATCCAGGAAGCCCACCTCAACTGGCGCCCATGGCGTCCTCACGTCGATCACCCGCAGGCCGGACTCGGAGTCCGCCAGGTAGGCGTGACTTCCCGCGATCGCTACGCCGTTGGCGCCTCCCGGCGTGTCGACGAAGGCGACCTCCACAGGCATCGACGGTGTGCTCACGTCGATCACACGCAGGCCCGCTGAGTTGTTCGCGACGTAGGCGTACCCGCCGGCGACCACGACATCGGCGCCATAGTCCGGCGTGGCGACGAAGCCCACCTCTACCGGCGCCGACGGTGTGCTCACGTCGATCACCCGCAAGCCCCCCAAGACCTCGCCGCCATAGGCGTAACCGCCCGCAACCGCGATCCCGAGGGTGTCGCCCGGCACGTCGACGCAGCCGACCTCGGGCAGCGCCGGCGGCGTGCTCACGTCGATGATCCGCACGCCCGCGAAGAGGTCCGCGACGAAGGCGTAACCGCCCGCAACCGAGACGGCGTAGACCCCTCCTCCGCCTGGCGTTTGGGCAACGCCCACCTCCACCGGTGCCGACGGCGTGCTGACGTCGATCACCCGAAGACCCGCATAATAGTCCGCCACGTAGGCCTCGCTGCCGACAACCGCGACCGCGATCGCGAGGTACGGTGGCTGGATGGAGCCCACCTCGACCGGCGCCGACGGCGTCCTCACATCGATCACTCGCAGACCGCCCCCCCAGTCCGCGACATAGGCGTAGCCGCCCATGACCGCGACACTCCGAGCGGATCCCGGCGTGTCGACGAATCCCAGCTCCACAGGCGCCGACGGCGTCCGCACGTCGATCACTCGAAGTCCTCCCGAACCGCCGTCCGCGACGTACGCGTAGCGCCCCTCCACGGCGACACCGTAGGCATACCCTGGCGTGTCGATGGAGCCGACCTCGACCGGCGCCGACGGCGTCCGCACGTCGATCACTCGAAGGCCTCCAGCCTGCTTGTCCGCGACGTACGCGTAGCCACCCGCCACCGCGACTGCGTTGGCCTGCCCCGGCGTGTCGACGAACCCCACCTCCACCGGCGCCGACGGCGTCCTCACATCGATCACCCGCAGACCGGATGACCAGTCCGCAACGTAGGCGTATCCGCTGTCAACGGCGATGAACAGCGGAAACTCGGGCAGCGCAACGTCTCCGACCACTCGCGGCGCCGACGGGTCCGAAACGTCGGCGACCAGCATCATCGCGCCGCTCCCGATATATGCGTAACCTCCCGAAACGGCGGCGGACTGCGTCGGCCCGTACGTCCAGCTGCCGATCAGCTCCCCGCAGTCTTGAGCGAGCACGGGCGATGCGAGAGCAAACACACCGATCACCACGAGCGCCACTCCGTAGACAGCACGACGCGCTGAGCTGTTCATGGGCCAGTCCCCCTGGTGCTCTGTCACATAGCACCAAATATATGCCCAAAATCTAGAATGTCACGTGGGGCAATGCCTCGTCGCGTGTCGCGTGGATGCCGTGATCGCGGCGGGGGTGGAGGTGCCGCGCGTGCTGGTGGGAGTTACAAGCTCAGGGCTACTCTCTGAGCTCCGCGACGATCTTGGCGACCTCCGAGCGGACGTCCTTGAGCGTCGCGAGGAGAGGTTGTACGTCGGCGGGGCCTTCTTTGTCAACCTCGGGGGCCACTTCCTCGGCCACCGCGTCGCCCTCATCGACGGGCTCCTCGGCGGCTTTGGACTCCTGTGTGTCCTTATCCTTCGTGGACTTCTTGGAGGTCTTCTTGGCTTCGGCCTTCTTCACCTGCGGATCGGGGAGTTTGCCCTCTTCCTGGAGAGCGTTGACCCGCTTGCGCGCACCGGCAATGGTGAGACCCTCGTCGAAGAGCAGGCGTCTGATCTCGAGGATGAGGAGCACCTGGTCTCGGGTGTAAAGCCGCTGACCCGTCCCACTCTTGGAAGCTTCAAGCTGATCGAACTCGGTGCCCCAAAACCGCAGCATGTACGGCTGGACGTTGGCGAGTTTGCAGACTTCGTTGAGCTTGAAGGTCTCCTGGTCCTCAGGGAGCGTCACCTTGTCCGCCATCGTCATCCTCCGGTACGGGTGAAAGTGTCAATCGCAGCTGAAGGGTAACACGTCGATTCCCCACCCAGGAACCCGGGACGGGAACCTCGATATCGAGGGCCCTGACCTGGCCGGACTCGGCGATCGCGCCGGTGCCCTGCAACCGGAGCTGGAGCTGGTTGTCCCCGGGGCGAATCAGGGCACCGCCGGCCTCGACGGGCACGGACAACTCCACTTGAGGCTCGACGACCGCCCGAACCGGAGTGACCTGATCGTCCATCTCATCTCCGAAGGGATCTCCTTCGCCAAAGGTGAACGGACCGCTGGTGAACGGCTCGGCCTCGGTTGCTTCGAACTCGTCGACGGTTTCCTCGACGGCCTCGACCTCGATCGGAAGAGGCTCCTCCAGTGCCGAGTCATCGATCACGATCTCGTCGGTGTGCTTTTCGTCCCACTCGTCGATTGGTTCGTCGTCGCCGGGCTCGACCTCCTCGGGCGAGGGCTCGTCACCGCCGTCGTCCGGCTCCACCCAATCCGGTTCGGCCGCCGCAGCTTCCATCGGCTCTTCAATCTCGTCGGAGGATTCCCAGGTCTCGGCCTCGTCGTCGGCGGAGACATCCTCGGAGAGGTCGGCCTCTGCCTCTTCCCCTGGCTCGTCCTGCCACAGGTCTTCTTCAGCTTCAGCCGCAGGTGAGTCCCCATCCCAATCGGTGGCGCCGAGGTCCTGGTCCTCCGCTGGGTCATCGAAGGTGGGCGTTGCCTCGTCCGGGATCGATTCAGTGACCGGCTCATCCTCTTCGGAATCGAGCTCGGTGTCCGCCAGCTCACCCTGGCCCTCATCGAATCTCACCGGCTTCGTCGGACTCGTCCGACCACTCGAGATCGCCGGGCCCTTCAGCATCGTCGACGGTCCACTCGGGCTCGCTGACGTCCTCGGCGGGTTCGGCTTCAGCGGTCTCGACCTCGGCACTGAGCACGCTCGCCACAAGGTCATCGACGGTGCCCGTCTCAGGGCTCGCCGCTTCCGTATCACCGAGATCTTCCTCCGGAGCATCCTCGAAGTCCGGTCCTTCACCTTCCATGTCTTCGCCGGCGTCGGACCAGGAATCGGTGTCGCCGGGCTGGGGCTCGCCAACGTCGCTCTCCGGCTCCTCCCCTTCTTCCGGTTCGGTCTCGCCCGCCGGTTCCCCGAACACGCTGTCCGCGGTGAATGGCGACGGTGTCAGGTCCGCTACCTCGAATGGGGATTCCGGAACCTCGAGCTCTGGCGCCTCGTCCACGTCGCTCGGGGCATCATCCTCTGGTATGGCATCAGACAGCGCCTCGACGGCGGCCGGACCGTCATCCTCGTTGAGGTCGGTCACATCGGTGGTGGTCTCGTTGTCCGCGAAGGGCATGGCGAAGCCAAAATTGGCCGAACCCGTGGGTTCGTCCATACCGAAACCAGACTCCGGCTCTGCAAAGGTGGGTTCGGATGCCTCTTCGGCCGCATCCCAGAACGCTGCCCCGGGAACCTCCCGGTCGTCATCTTCTTCGGACATCGGGCGGCCGTCAGCATAGACCTCGGTCGGGACATCGTCCTGGATCCCAATCGGCTCGTCGGGAAGCTCGGCCATCGCCGGAGGTTCGTAGGGAGTCACCACCGGACTCGGGGGGGTCACTGGAGGCAAGGGGGCCGGGGAAGGCGCCGGCGCCGGGACTTCCATATCGATCGGCACACCGGGGCCTGGCGGTCTCGCCTCCGGTGCCACCACCGGCTCGTAGCGCTCGCGCAGGCTTCGCATCACCAGCTTGACGATACCCTCGAGGGTCTCCTGCACGCCGACGCCGTCGGTCGCGATCGCCTCGAAAAAGGGCATCGAGTGGGTGTTGATATCCCCGTCCAGGTCTTCGATGGAGATCAGGTCGACGAGATCCCGCTTGTTGAACTGCAGAACATGGGGAAAGCCTTCCAGTTCGACCCCCTGCAGGTTGAGATTCTCCTCGAGGTTGCGGAGCGACTCGATGTTGGAGGATCTCATGGTGGCCTGGGAATCGGCGACGAAAACCACGCCGTCGGCTCCGCGGAGCACCAGCTGGCGGGTCGAGTTGTAGTGCACCTGGCCGGGAACTGTGTAGAGCTGGAGGGTGACGTCCATGCCACGGATCGAGCCGATTTCGAGGGGCAACAGATCAAAGAAAATGGTGCGGTCACCCTCGGTGGACAGAGAGATCATCTTGCCGCGCTGGCCGCCCTCGAAGTGGTCGTGAATCCACTGGAGGTTCGTCGTCTTTCCGCACAGTCCGGGCCCGTAGTAGACGATCTTCGCGTTGAGCTTTCGCAGAGCGTAGTTGAAAAATACCATCCTGAAGCCCTCAGTGCGGTCGCGCTTTGATCATAACCCGAATCGGCACACCCTCCAAACCCAGCGCTT
The DNA here is from genome assembly GCA_963801995.1 of uncultured Holophagae bacterium. Lineage (GTDB taxonomy): Bacteria > Acidobacteriota > Thermoanaerobaculia > Thermoanaerobaculales > Sulfomarinibacteraceae > FEB-10. The sequence continues at coordinate 19,787 of CAWDGW010000007.1, forward strand.
CTCGAAGGGTGTTCTCGAGGTACCGGAGGTACGAGAAGTGGGGCTCGATCTTGAGGTTCGTGAACAGCACGAAACGTGGTGGACCGCTTCCCACCTGGGTCGTGTAAAACAGGTTCGGCGCCGTGCGCCCGGGCATCGACGGCGGCCTGCGCTCCCAGGCCGTTTTCAAAATCCTGTTGAGGTCCGATGTGGCGTGGCGGGCACGGTGGGCTGCATACAGGCTCCCCATAATGGGAAACAGCTTGTGGACCCCCAGGCCGGTGAGCGCCGACAGAAACACCACCGGGGAGTGGCGGATGAACTTGAGGTGGCGCGCGATCGAGTCTTCGATCTGGGCCCTGGCATCGCCCCGGTCCTCGACCAGGTCCCACTTGTTGACGACGATCGCGACCGCTCGCCCAGCGTCCCAGGCGTACCCGGCAACGTGGGCGTCCTGGCGGGTGATACCTTCTTCGGCATCCACAACCAGCAGGCAAACATCGGCACGCTCCAGATGTCGGCGAGCCATGACGACCGACAGCACCTCGGGGCCACGGTCGGTACGACCCTTCCGCCGGATCCCGGCCGTGTCCACGAATCGGTAGCGATCGCCGTCGCGCTCCATGACCACATCAATCGCATCGCGGGTGGTCCCGGGAACCTCGCTCACCAGCACCCTCGAGACGCCGATCAGGCGATTGAGCAGCGAGGACTTCCCCACATTGGGGCGTCCGATGATCGCCACCTGGATCTCACCCTCCTGCGGCGCCTCCTCTGCCTCGTCGCCTTCTTCGGGGTCGGACAAAATGGGCTCTACCGCTTCCCACAGGCCGTCCATGCCGGTGCCGTGCTCCGCGGACACCGCCACCGGTGCCCCAAGTCCGAGCCGGTGAAACTCGTGGGCGGCGAGCTCGACTCCCGACCGGTCCGCCTTGTTGACCACCGCCACCACGGGCACGCCGAGCGTTCTGAGATAGGCCGCGATCTCGTGGTCCTCAGGGATGGGTCCGGCCTCGCCGTCGAGCAAAAATAGAACCACATCGCCGTCGAGAATCGCCTGTTCGGCCTGGGACCGAATCAAAGGGACGAACCGATCCTCGTCCCCGAGCAACAAGCCACCGGTGTCGATAACGGTCACCCGCCGATCTGACGACGTCAGAGCTTCTCCAACGATCCGATCCCTGGTGACACCAGGGAGGTCGTGGACCAGGGCGCGGCGGCTCGCGGTCAGACGGTTGAAGAGGGTGGACTTGCCCACGTTCGGCCTGCCGACAATCACGACCACCGGTTGTCGGTTCAATTGGAATTCTCCGGACCGGCTTGGGGAACCGGAGTCTCCCTTTCCACGACCGCCCTGCCAACCACCAGCCACCGGCCGTCCACGCGCCGGAGCTGGATCAAGGTGTTCTGAATCGAATCTGGCGTCCGACCCTTTTCGACGCCGGTGAAGGCGTTGTACCGGACCACGTCCCACACTTCCACGACCCTGGCGGTGGCGTTGAGCTGGCGAAACACGCCAACGTGATCGACGTGGTATCCCGCGAAGGGTCGAGTCGACGCGGTCCCCGGTCTGGGCCAAGGAGGTCAGCAATGAGTGGACGGCTGCGATCTCGTTCGGCGACGCCCACCCCTCCAGTGGAGCCACGTCCAGGTTCGAGTACGACTTGGCCAGGGCGTGCAGATATCCGTCGATGGTCTTCTCCACCGCATCCCGCTCGGCAGGATCCAGGGATTCAGCTTCGCAGCCGATGGCGACCACGATGACAAGGGCCGTCAGGCCGGCCGAAAGCACCCGCAAACAGCTCGTTATTTTCGAGTGACCCATCATCGTGAGGATACCACCGTGGCTCGGTTGCCGGGCGGGAAGACTGCGCCCTCCCACCCACCCGCCCATTGCGAATTGCGAATTACGAATTCGGGTCTACCGGGATTCCAAATGCCTGTCTGCATTGACTCCCCTTGGCTGTCAATTCGTAATCTCCCGATCGAAATTCGCCATGACGGGATCTGACCGGGAGGGCTGCCAGCAACGATTCGCATCGAGGTTACAATTATGACGGACCGACGACCGATATATCGGTGATGGAGATCGCGAAATGGCCGATCAAGTAATTGTCAGCTGCCCTCATTGTGGATCCAATCTGACCGTCGACGTCGAGGCAGGAGTGGTGGTCGACCACAGCCGTCCCCCGGATCATCGCGAAAAGGCGGACTTCGACGCTCGCCTCAAGGAGATCGAGGCACAGAAACAGGGCGCCGCCGATCGGATGGCGGAAGCCATGCGCAAGGAACAGTCCCGAGAGCGCCTGATGGAGGACCGATTCAAACAGCTGATGGACGAAGCCAAGAAGGCGCCCGACACAGGCAAGCCGATTCGCGATATAGATCTGGATTGACAGTTTGCAGTTGGCCGTTGGCCGTTGGCCGTTGGCAGTTAGCAGGGTTGATCGGCTTCGTGCCGGCTGATGTTGCAGCCCGGGGGTTTATCCCCCGGGAATCTCGATGGACGTCAGTTGGCGGGGGATGAACCTCCGCCCCACGAAGGCAGGGGTACCGGTGGCTCGCGGTGTGTTGGCCGTTTGCCGAGTGCCGTTTGCGGTTGACCGGCTCATCGATGGTTGAATGTTATGCGTGCAACGTTTGGGGAACATCGGCGCCACAAACCATCGGAAACGGTCCTCCCGACGTTTAACGTGTAACGAGTAACGTGAGCCTCTTGCAAAACCCCACGTTCGGCGATGTTTGATCGATACCGCTTCCTCCTGTCACCCTGAGCGAGCGAGTTCGACGAGCGAGTCGAAGGGTCTCCACACGTAGAGAAGAGGGTTGATGGGCAAGCATCACGCCTCTGCACCGGTTGAGATCCTTCGACTGCACGGCCCTTCGGGCCGCTCCGCTCAGGATGACAGCCTTGGGGTTTTGCAAGAGGCTCACGTGTAACGAGTAACGTGTAACGATGGAACCCAGAGGAGAAAAAAACGGGCAGAGGTGATGAGCCCCTGCCCGTCGAGTCAGCGCTGATCGTGAGCCCTGACGTCAGCCTTCGTTGGCGGCTTCGGCGGTTTCGGCGGCCTTGGGCTCAGGAATGGGGGCGCCGGCGCGGCGAAGCTCCTCATTGATGATCTGGACAAACTGATCCATCGGCACGGCGCCTCGCAGGGCTCGTCCGTTGATCAGGAAGCCAGGAGTTCCGGTAATCCCGAATCCGTTGGCCTCTTTCATGTCCTCGCTGATCTGAGCGTCATGTTTCTTCTCGTCGAGACATGTGCCGAACACTTCCGTGTCCATTTCCAGGGTCGTCGCCTGCGCGGTCAGCGCCTCCCGGTTGATGCTGTTCTTGTTGGCGAAGAGCCAATCGTGCATCTCCCAGAATTTGCCCTGGTCACCAGCGCAGAGGGCGGCTTCGGCTCCCAGCCGAGCCTGGGCGTGCATGGGCAGCGGAAGCTGCTTGAAGACATGACGCACCGAATCACCGTAAATTTCCAAGATCTCGGTCAGAGTGGGCTGGACCCGGCTGCAGAAGGGACACTGGAAGTCGGTGTACTCGATGATCGTCACCGGTGCATCCTCCCCGCCGCCACGGGTTGGGTTGAAGTCGGCCACGACCGGTTCGAAGCGAATGGGATCGAGCAGGATCTGCACCCCGGCCTCATTGAAGAGCCGGTCTTTGAGCGCTGCGGACAGGCTGGCGGTTTGCTGCTGCTTGAGGTAGCCAACTACCTGTTCACGGGCTTTGGCCTCGTCCGGGTTGAGGCGCGACCGGTACTGGGCGAACACTTTTTGGATCTCCTCCTCGGTCGGTTCCCCAGCCTTGTCGGTCACGTTTTGTTTGACGTAATCTGAGCTGGACAGGCCTTCTGCTGCAGCGGCTTGTTCCACAAGGCGCTCGTACACAGTCTGCTCGAGCTGCTGCCGCTTGATGTCGTACTCCTGCTGGCGCAGCGCGATCACCTTTGCCGCCACCATCTCGTCGAGTTCGGCGTTGGTGATGACCTGGTCGCCGAAGCGTGCGGCAATATCGGAACCCTCGCCCTTGGCGTTCGCAGTGGGCTGCTGCCCACAGGCCACGGTCGAGATCAGCATGACTAGACTGAGAATCACAAGACGTTTCATGAGTGTCGTCCTCCTGTTGACGCTCGCGACGGCGCTGGAGCCGGTCGCAAGTCGCTCTGCACTATGGCGTCGCCCATTGGATGCGTCAAGTGCGTTGAAGCACGGAACCCAAAACCTCGGAGATGGAAACGCCCGGTCGAGGTCGTCGAGGGAGCCCTGAACCTCCACAATCACAGGAAGGTTTTCGAGCTCGACGGCGTTGTCCCAAACAGGCAACCGGTTCCGCCAACAGGACGTCGAGATAGGAATCGGGTTACTGTCGAGCAGGAGGTTGTGTGAAGGTCCTCGTCACAGGTGCCACTGGATATGTGGGTGGTCGCCTGGTTCCCCGCCTGGTGGAGCTCGGTCACGACGTCAGGGTCATGGTGCGGGATCCGGCCCGGGTCACCGCCCGACCGTGGGCTGAGAACGTTGAGATCGTCGTGGGCGACGTCGAAGACCGGCAAACGCTCTTCAGGGCGACCGAGGGGATGGATGCGGTTTATTATCTCGTTCACCTGATGGACTCGGGACGGGATTTCGTTTCGCGAGATCGCCAGGCGGCCCTCAATTTCGCTGCGGCCGCCTCAGGGGTTGGCCGGGTGATCTACCTGGGAGGGCTGGTACCGGAGGCCACCCGGATCTCGCCCCACCTGTCCAGCCGAGCCGAGGTGGGAAAGATCCTGCGCGACGCACTTCCCACGGTGGAGCTGCGAGCAGGTCCGGTGATCGGCTCCGGATCCGCCTCCTTCGAAATGGTCCGCTACCTGACCGAACGTCTCCCGGCCATGGTGGCGCCCAGGTGGATCAGCAACCAGGTCCAGCCCATCGCCGTCAGGGACATCATCGCCTACCTGGTCGCCGCTCTGACCCGAGGGGACACCGGCATCTACAATGTGGGCACGGATCCTCTCACCTTCAAGGAGATGATGCAGGAATTTGCGCGGGTGCGGGGATTGCGCCGATTGATCGTCCCGGTGCCCGTTCTTGCACCCAAGCTCGCTGCGCTGTGGGTGGGTCTGGTCACACCGATACCAAATCGAATGGCCGTGCCACTGATCGAGGGAGTCGTTCACCCGGTGGTGGCGGACACCAGTCGGGCCCGGCAGACCTTTCCGGACATCCCCATCACGCCCTACCCAGAAGCGGTTCGTCGCGCCCTGGCCATGACCGAGGCAGAAGCCGTCACGACCCGTTGGAGTGGAGCGCTCGGCGCCATGCCCGAGCACGAACTGACAACCGAGAAGGGCCTGGTTCGCGAGACTCGAACCCTCTGGTCCTCTGCCCCCCCGGACCAGGTGTTTCGCGTCGTCTGCTCCCTCGGCGGAGACAAGGGGTGGTTGATCTGGAACTGGGCGTGGGCGCTTCGGGGCGTGTTTGATCGATTGATCGGCGGGCCGGGCCTTCGACGGGGCCGCCGCCACGCCACCGATCTGATCCCCGGTGACGCGGTTGACTTTTGGCGGGTGGAGGCGGTGGAGCCTCCCAACCTGTTGCGATTGCGCGCCGAGATGAAACTGCCCGGAAAGGCATGGCTGCAGTGGGAAACCGTGCCCGAGAAGGGCGGCACCCGTCTCGTCCAGACCGCCCTTTTCGCACCGATCGGGCTCACCGGCACCCTCTACTGGAACTCTCTCTACCCATTTCACAAGATCATTTTTTCCGGGATGGTCCGCGCCATTGCCCGCGCGGCCGAGGCCAAGGCAGATTGCAGGTAGCGAATTCGGAATTCGGAATTCGGATTTCGGAATTCGGAAAGCCTCCGCCCAAGATCACCTTGAGACATCGTTGAACGCCGGTTTGTATCAAATCAGATCGGCCAGGATACTCATGCTGGTCGGCAATTGGCACGTAGATTGCTCGATCCAGAATGGGATGGTAACTGTGTCAACGACAAACCCGAGGCCAGTTCGAGGACTCGAGGGCAGCCAAGTCCGCACGCCGGACACCAAGATGCCATGAGGGTCCTTGGGTACTCCAGCAACGCGAACTTCGCAGCCCGCCTGCGGAAACTGCCGTCGCTGATGGCGGTTGACGTCGATACGAACCACGACTTCAGCGCTACCCTCGATGTATTCAGCCCAGATTCCCACCGACTTGTCATCATCGAAGCCGAAAGTACCGAATCCGACGGAATTTCGCTGTGCCGCAAAATCCGCGCCCAATCCTCCAAGGATCGTTGCGTGGTGGTCATGATGACTCCCGACGGTGATCCCCTGGCCCACAAGTTGGCCATCCAGGCCGGCGCAGACGACGTGGTGGATCGCGACTCGGACGACAGCCAACTCGATATCAGGATCGCCTCCGCCCTCCGGCGTTCGGCGCGACTCGAGGCCGAATTCCAAACCCAACGCGCTGCCCTGTCGGTGCATCAGGCCATGGACCGCATGCAGCTCGGAGTCACGATCACCGATCTCGAGGGTCGGATTCTATACATCAACGAGGCCGATGCAGCCATGCATGGCTATGCCGTCGACGAACTTCTGGGAGATTCGGTTCGGGTGTTTTCGCCGCGTGACAGTTGGAGCCACTTGGATCCCGAACACGCGCGCCACATGAAGAGCTGGCGACGTGAGTCGGTCAACGTCCGCAAGGACGGCAGCCGATTCATGGTTCAGCTGCTATCCGATGTCGTGCTTGATGCCGATGGGGACGCCGTCGCGGTGGTCACGGTGTGCGAGGACATCACCGACCGCAAGCGCATGGAGGCCGAGTTCGGCAGCACCCACGAAGAACTCACATCTCGCGTCAAGGAGCGGACCACCGAACTCCTCGAAGCAAACATCAGGCTGCAGCACGAAATTCTCGAACGGCGCAAGGTGGAACGCCAGCTCCTCTACGAGGCACTGCACGACAGTTTGACGGACCTCCCCAACCGCGCGCTGTTTTTCGACCGGTTGTCCCGGGTGATCGCCGGCTCCGGTCGCCACCCCGACAACCTCTTTGCGGTGCTGTGCCTTGACCTCGACCAGTACAAGGTGGTGACCGAGAGCCTTGGCCAGGAGGCGTGCGACCGCCTGTTGGTCCAGGTGGCCCATCGGCTGCGAAACTCGATCCGCCCGGAGGACACCATTGGATGTGCGGGCGGCGACGAATTCCTGGTGCTGGTGGAAGACCTGAAAGACGCCAATGACGTCACCCGCGTGGCGCGCCGCATTCAGGAGGCGCTTGCCGCACCCATGGAAATCGCCGGTCATACGGTGTTCGTCACCGCCAGCATCGGAATCGCCCTGTCCTCCACCAGGTACGAACGGCCAGAGGACATGATCCGAGACGCTCAGATCGCCATGTTCAGGGCGCAGGCTGGATCAGGCGGCGAACACGTGATCTTCGACCGCGAAATGCACGATCTCGCCGTTTCCAGGCTGAAGCTCGAAATGCGGCTCCGGCAGGCAGTAGATTGCGCAGAGTTCAACGTCCACTACCAACCGATCGTAGAACTGGTCAACGGTCACCTCGAAGGGTTCGAAGCTCTTGCTCGGTGGTCAGCCGACGGAAATTCCGTACCCCCCTACGAGTTCATCACATTGGCTGAGGAGATCGGGAAGATCTACGACCTCGAACAACAGATCCTGCACACGGTCTGCATCGATATCAAGCGGTGGCGGGATCAATTCGGCGAAGCAGCACCCTATGTGAGCGTCAACCTCTCCGGAAAAGAGCTCTCCAACCCCAAGTTCCCGGATCAAGTGCGCCACATCCTCGCCGAGCATGAAGTCGATCCACAGTGGCTTCGTTTCGAGGTGACCGAGAGTTCGATCGTCGAGAACGAGGATATCGCTGCGGATGTGCTTTCGGAACTCCAGAATCTGGGTGTGCGGGTATACATCGACGACTTCGGTACCGGTTACTCCTCGTTGAGTTCGTTGAACTCTTTCCCCATCGATACCCTCAAGATCGATCGATCGTTCATCAGCGGCGACACCGAGCGGACCGGTGGGTGGGAAATCGTCCGAGTCATCATCGGGCTGGCCCAGGCGCTTGGCCTCGACGTGATCGCCGAGGGAATCGAAACCTCCGAACAACTGGACACGGTTCGATCCCTGGGTTGCAACTACGGCCAGGGATTCCTGTTTTCCCGTCCAGTGGCGCCGAGCGAGGCCGAGAAGTTCCTCACCACCTCCAAGTTCGAAGTCGCATAACCTCTCTCCCTCCCGCCCGGTTAAACGTCACAGTTCAAAGTTTAACGTCCAACGCTTAACGTTTGACCTTTAAGACGTTTAGCCCACATATCGTCACGTCACTCCTGAAGATAGCCCAACGCGCGAAGCCGTTCGATCTCTTCAAGGTCCAACGCGAGTGGTGTGTCGTCGGACGGAGTGTCCACCGGCACCAGTGAGGCGTCGGTAGCCCGACGCCGAAAATCGTCCAGCTCGTACTGCCGGTCGGCAGCGTCCTTCAGATTGATCAACTCGTCTGGATCCAGATCCAGGTCGAAGAACCGCTCGCCGGAGTCTATGAAATGGAGGAACGGCGGGTCGCCCGTGGGGTGGAGGTGCCGCTCCTCAACCACCTCCTGCGGTCGACCCCAGGCGGTGATGTACTTGCGCTCCAAGGTCCGTACGTAGTGGCCGCCGGTGTTGCTGCTGCTCCCGTAGGCCACCCTCGGCTCGGGGTCCCCGGCCCCACCCATGATCGGCAGGAGGCTGGCACCGGCGAAGCTTGTCGGAAGATCCACACCCACCGTATCCAGGATCGTGGGAGCCACATCCACTAAACGGGTGAGCTCGGCGACCCTCGTCCCGGCGCCGCGGTTCTTCGGCAGTTTGATCACCAGCGGGATGCGGATCTCGTCGTCGGTGAGGAACAGCCCATGGCCGATCCAAACCTTGTGATCGAGAAAGCTCTCGCCGTGATCCGATGTCACCACGATCAGGGCATCGTCGTACAGCCCCGCATCGCGGAGCACCTCCAGAACCGTGCCGATTCCCGCGTCGACCATACTGATGGACTCGTCATAGGCTCCAATCGCCTCTTCGACGGAAAGAAACCGCTCCAACTCCAGGTAGCCGTGATAGCCAATGGATGACAGGCTCCCCACCTCGGGGTATCTGCTCTGCCCAGGATCGATCATCTTCCGACGCCGGCCCGCGAACGGCGCCGTGGCACCGTACGGTCCGTGCACGTCCATGATGTGCCAGAACAGATAGAGGCGTTCCTCGTCAACCTCGCCGAGCCAGCGGAGCAGGCGCGACGATGTGACATCCACTCCCCATCTGGGCAACGGTGGCGTCGTCCGATGGTAGTGACGGTGCCCTCGAGGAAAGCCGAAGCGACCGAGCCATGGGGTGTCCACGAATCCCGCGGTGTCCCATCCTGCCGCCTGCAGCGTCTCGGCCAGCGTCGGCAGGCTCGAAGGCATCTCGTGGGCGGCGGTGGTGCCGTGGACATTCGGGTAGGTCGACGTGAACAAAGAGGCGTGGGACGGTATGGTCCACGGCGACGGGGCCACCACCGTGTCGAAGATCACCCCATCGCCGGCGAGAGCCTCGAGAGCCGGCGTTGCGGCCGGTCCGCCGTACAGGCCCATGCGGTCGGGGCGGAGGGTGTCGATGGATATGAGCAGCACCAACTGGTCCAGCTGGGTGGCGATGCTTCGCCGAATATCGGTCTTTGGCGCTCCCCAGGCCGCCACCACGTCCGGGCACGGCTCCGCTGCGCACGATGTCCGCAGCTCGATGACTGTGAACGGGCTGCTGCAATGTGCCAGCGAGACCTGCGCCAGGGTCCATTGAGGGTCTGGTTCTGGAGTCAGCCGTTGGTTCACCAGCTCGAGCGGCGCGCCGTTCGCACCGCGGCATTCCACGATGAAGGTGACCTCCTGGTCTGGGTCACCCGATTCGGTGCTCAGCGCGGCAATGCCCGACCGAAAGAGGGCCTCTCGATTGCATCGCACCCCTCGGTACCGCAGCCGGTAGGGCACGGTGGTCTCCACCGAGATCCTCCGGTCGATGCCCAGCTCACGCCACTGGATTTCGGGCCAGGTACCGGCGGCGCTCTCGTGTTCGGCGCCGTCGAGGTTTTCGATCAGGTGAAAGGTCGCCGGGATTTCCACTTCCCGCGTCGACGGCTCCTTGCCGCATCCCTGGGCCAGAAGCATCAGGGTCATGATCACAGCCGCGGTGGTCCCGGGGAGACGTGTGTCGAATGTCACGGGGTAATTGTAGCCTCCCACCCGCCCGCCCGCCCGCGCGATTGCGAGTTGCGAATTGCGAATTGCGAATCGTCGGCGCCCGGGGGCGTCAGGTAGCCACTGTGGAGGCAGCAAGAACCCTCCAGGATCGCCCGTATAACCATCCCACCGACGTTCGCCGTCACAACGTGCACGGGTAACGTCCTGCTGTGCAGCCAAGATGGCCGCACCACAAATCCGTCCAGCTGATTCGCCCTTCGTCTCGGCTCTGCCAAATTGTGGTAGTGGCCCCCAGCCTGCACAGCTCCTCAATCGGATTGGCAGTCCGAAAATTGTGGTGCGGGCTTCCAGCCTGCACAGCTCCTCAATCGAATTGGCAGCCAAGATTGTGGTGCGGGCTTCCAGCCTGCACAGCTCCACGACCCGACCGTCGAGGGTGGGAGGGCGGGGACTTCAGACTTTTGACTTTTGTCTTTGGACTCGAAGGTTTGGGGGGCGGGATTTTCGATTCTCGATTTTCGATCCTTCGACCGTCGAGATGTGCAGCCAAGATGGCCGCACCACAAATTCGCCCTGCTGATTCGCCCTTTGTCTCGGCTGGACCAATTTGTGGTGCGGGCTTCCAGCCTGCACAGCTCCACCGTCGGGGATGGGCCGCGGCAGACGCCAATCTGTAATCGCGCGGGTGGGCGAAGGATACAATGCTCCTGCATGTCCACGCCCAGGCTCTCAATCGTCATCCCAACCCACGACACGCGCGAGCTGACCCTGCGCTGTCTGGCTTCGGTCCGCACCGCCGCTCCCGACGCCGAACTGGTGGTGGTAGACGACGCCTCCTCCGACGGCACCGCCGACGAAATCGCCCGGCGCCACCCGCACGCCAAGGTGCTCATCAACCAGGCAAGCGCTGGGTTTTCACGAGCCGCCAACCGTGGGCTGGCCGCCGCGACCGGAGATCCGCTGCTGCTGCTCAACAGCGATACCGAAGTGACCGCACCGGGCGTCGCGGCGGCGAGAGCGGCCTTCAAACACGATCCCAGGCTCGGGGTCGCCGGTGCCGAACTCCAATATCCCGACGGATCGGCCCAGTGGGGAGCGGGGCGGGAACCCACCTCGCTGTGGCTCTTCGGCCAGGCTTCAGGGATTCCGGCGCTCCTCGGGCGGGTTCCCGGATACAGGAAAATCAAGCGTCCCGGCGCCGCCGCCGGAGCCGACGTCGACTGGGTTTCGGGCGCTGCCATGGCCATTCGGCGCGCAGCGTGGCAGCAGGCAGGTCCCTTTGACGAGGGATACCGCTTTTACTGTCAGGATCTGGATTTCTGCCTCGCGGCCAGGGATGGAGGCTGGCACGTGACGGTGGTGCCATCCTTCGTCGTCATCCACCACCACGGTGCAACTATCGCGGCCGCCGGGGGTTCGGCCGCCCCCTACCACCCCGAGCTCATGTGGAGCGACCTGGTGCGATTCGCAGGCAAACGGGGAGGTTCCGAAGCCGCTCGCCACACCGCGGTGGCCCTCCGCCGAGGAGCCCGGCTGCGGCTGTTCGGGAGAAAGGTCACCGGAATGGCGATGGGCGCCAGCCGACCCGCCATCTGGCACAAGGATACGGAGGCCTTTGTTGCGGGACTTCGGGCGCTCGACGAATTCCTCGCCAGCAAGGCTTGAGGTCGGAATTCGGAATTCGGAAATCGGAATTCGAAAAAGGAATTTCCCGAAACGGGATCTTACTGGCTCCCGCCAATCTCTCGGTACAGCTCGGCGAGCGCGGCGGCGATTCGAACGGGGTCATGCCGCGACGCCAAAAGGCTCCGTCCCCCATCGACCAATTTCTGCCTGAAATGGGGCTCCTGCTGAATCCGTGCGAGAGCCGCAGCCAGCGCCGCCGGCCCGTCCGCCACCGCCACACCTTCCCCGTCGGTGGTCCCCAGTGCCGCCGCCGTTTCGGAGGAAACCACCAACGGCACCCCGCGCGCCCACGCCTCCAGGGCCTTGACGGGGACTCCGGTGGGATGGCGGGTCGGGATGGCCATCACCGCGCCGGCAGCGAAGGCCTCCACACTGTCACCCGGCGCCCCGTGCCACTGAACACCGTCGCGGTCCTCGGCCGAGACCCCGCCGAACACGTGCAGCGTCGCGTCGGGAAGCTGGCGCCTCACCTCCGGCCACCACACCGAAGCGATCAGCCGTACCGTCTCCCGGCTCGGGAGCCAGGTCGGGCTGGCCAGGGTCACCACCGCTGGATCGCCGGCAAGCGGAACCTCGCCGGTGGTCAACTCGGTCTGGAAGGGAACGGGAATGACGTGAATCGGAGATTGGTCCCCGGCCGCCCGACGCAGAGGATCCACGTCAATCTCGGTGAGCGCCACCGTCGCCGTCACCCGACGCAGCACCCGGCCTTCCCACTCCACCAGCCGGCGCGCCTCGCGGCGAAGCGCCGCCGAGGTCAACGGCTGCCCAAATGAGGCCGCATAGGACCACAGGGTACTCTCCACGTTGTGGGCCCGGTAGACCACGGGAATCGATCGACGCTGGGCGGGTTCGGTCTGTGCCACGGCTTGGAGCTGCTCGGCCTGAACCACATCGAATCGATCCGCAGCCACCAGCTCGGCCACCCGTCGACGGATTTCGGGCAACTGGTGGCGCACGATGGTCACCGGCCGCCCGCTCAGCAGCGAGACCGCCATCCCGGCGCTGGCGCTCCTGGGCCGGGCGGGGACAAGCTCCGGTGTGCAGTATTTCGCCAACTCCGCCCGTGTCCCGGGGATATCTGCAATCGGATCAACCGGCGTCACCAGAGTGACCGAATGGCCGGCCGAGGACAGGGCATTGAGGGTTTCGAACACAACAACCCGACCGCCGTCCACCGGCGGCCACGGCGGTTTCGTCGCGACGATCAGGATCTTCAGCGGGTCATTCACTGTCGGAGATGATTCTACCCTCTGCGCGTCGTCCGGCGGTTCAATTGGAATTCGAAATTCGAAATTCGAAATTCGAAAAACCGTCACGGATCGATTTTGCGGAACCAAATTGTGGTGCGCAACCGCCGAGAGGTGGATGGGCAGAATTTTCAATTTGCGATGCTGGGCTTCCAGCCTGCACAGCTCCAGGACCCGACCGTCGAGATGTGCAGCCAAGATGGCCGCACCACAAATCCGCCACGCTGATTCGCCCTTTGTCTCGGCTGGACCAAATTGTGGTGCGGGCTTCCAGCCTGCACAGCTCCAGGACCCGACCGTCGAGATGTGCAGCCAAGATGGCCGCACCACAAACCCGCCACGCTGATTCGCCCTTTGTCTCGGCTGAACCAAATTGTGGTGCGGGCTTCCAGCCTGCACGGCTCCGACCCGACCGTCGAGATGTGCAGCCAAGATGGCCGCACCACAAACCCGCCACGCTGATTCGCCCTTTGTCTCGGCTGGACCAAATTGTGGTGCGGGCTTCCAGCCTGCACAGCTCCAGGACCCGACCGTCGAGATGTGCAGCCAAGATGGCCGCACCACAAACCCGCCACGCTGATTCGCCCTTTGTCTCGGCTGGACCAAATTGTGGTGCGGGCTTCCAGCCTGCACGGCTCCAGGACCCGACCGTCCGGTTGGGAGGGCGGGGACTTTAGACTTTGGACTTTAGACTTTGGACTCGAAGGGTGGGAGGGCGGGATTTTCGATTTTCGATTTTCGATTTTCGATTGGAGTACGGTCGGACGGCTACAATGAACCGGTGACGTCCGAAAACAAACTCCCGGTGATCATCTTCGCCCTGCTGGTGGCCCTCATCGCGATGCCCCTCATCTGGAATCAGATCCGGGATGCCCGACGGCCGCAGCTGATCGGAGCCCGAATCGTGATGGCCACCGGCGACGACCCGGTGTTTCGCACCGGACCACGCCACGTGGGACCACACGACACGGTGACGATCGCGCTCGCTCTCGAACTCCAACAACCCGGAGGGACCGGTTGGCTCGCGCCGGCGGAGAGCCTCCACATCGACGGAGAACCCGTCGACAACACAGCCACGGACCAGTGGCCGGAATCGGATCGCCAACTCCGCGTTTTCTGGTTCACCGTCGAGAGCTCCAACATCGGCGGGACAGTGGCTGTGGAAAACGCCCCCTCCATCCTTCGCTACCGCACCTATCTGGCATCCGAGGTGGGCCAGGGGCTGGTTGGGAAAACCACCCCGGAGGCCCACAACGTCGACCACCTCGGGTTGCCTCCTGACACCTTTCCGGTGACAGCCGGAACCATTCGAATCTACGCCAAGGCCGAGATAATCGACCCCGAAACCAGCGAAGTCCGGGCGGTCCAGTCAATCGCGACCCGAGGTCCCGACGAAATCCTGGATCCTGGATTCCCTGCGATCCACAGGTCGCTCGAGGTACCCGAGGGAATCCACCCCGGGGTGGGCGAGCTCTTCAATCTGCCCGGCTGGGAAATGCCAGCCGGCGAGTTCGACAAGGCCGACGACGCCGCTGAAGCCGCGTTTGGTCTCACATTCAGCGAACTCGTCAGCCGGCGCATTCTGACCTCGTCCCGAACCTTCGCCGCAGTGGCTTCCACCGGATCGCCCGTCGTCGGGCCGGAGCCGCCGCCGGACCCCGCAAGCGTGTCGCTGGCAGACGGCGCGGTGCTCCGCGGCCGCCGCTCAGTGGCATGGGCCGAGCTGGAGCCCGGAGACTGGCTGGTGGACGGTGACCACGTCGCCGTGCTGGTCGCGGACGATGGCAACGGCTTGCTGGACGCCGGCGACACGGTGCTGCACTGCTGGCGCCGACCGCCCGCCGTGACCACCCTTGGCGCGGCCCTTTCCGAACAACCGACCCAACTCAACCTGGTTCTTCATGGTCGCTAAGCTCCTCACGATCACCGATCTCGTGGTGGAATACCCGGACTCGCGGGGCGACTTCCGACCGGTTGTGGACGGACTGTCCCTGAGCGTTGGGCGCGGCGAGCGCGTCGGCGTAGTGGGTGAATCGGGCAGCGGAAAGAGCGTTGCCGCCCTGGCCGCGCTGTGGATGGTGGTCAATCCGGGCCGAATCAGTGCCGGAAACGTCACAGTCGGCCGGATCGACCTCGCCGAAGCCAGCGAGGCGCAGCTGAGGAAGGTGCGGGGCGGAGAAATCGGCCTCGTCTTTCAGGAGGCGTCGGCCGCGATCAATCCGGTGCTCACCGTCGGTTTCCAGATCACCGAAACGGTGTCCACTCACCAGGACCTCTCCGGGCTCGAAGCCGAGGCCGAGGCCAGACGCCTCCTCGACGAGGTGGCCCTGGACCGCGAAGGTGACCTGTTCCGCGCCTACCCCCACCAGCTCTCTGGCGGCCAACTGCAGCGGGTGATGATTGCCCTCGCCCTGGCCGGGAAACCGAGACTGCTGATCGCCGACGAACCCACCACCGCCCTTGATCTCGCCACCCAGGCGCAGATCCTCACCCTGCTTCGCCGCCTGACCTCCGACGGCACCGCCCTGCTGCTCATCAGCCACGACCTCGCCGTGGTGGCCGGTCTGGTGGAGCGAGTGGTGGTGGTTTACGCCGGTCAGGTCGTGGAGGACGCCCCTTCTGAACGCCTCTTCGAACGACCCCTTCACCCATACACCAATCAGCTCCTGGCCCGAGTCTCTCCACGGGTATTTGCTGCGGCCGCAAATCCGCAGACCAGCACGGCCCGGCCAGTGGTGGACCCGCTGGCCGGCAAAGGGTGTGGTTTCGCCTCCCGCTGCCCCCTCGCCGAGCCCTCCTGTGGGGAGGCAACCCCACCCCTGCAATCGGCTGGCGATGGCTCGGAAGTGCGCTGTCCGGTGGTACTGCGAGAAATCGCCGGGGCCGCCCCGGACCCGGTGGCCACCCATGACTGAGCCTCTGCTCGCCGCCGAGGGCCTGCGCCACAGCTACCCGGCGCGCCGTGGCTCCAAGCAACGGGTGCAAGCGGTGGACGGCGTTGACATCGCTGTATTCGCCGGCGAGTCCCTGGGAATTGTCGGGTCCACCGGCGCCGGGAAGTCGACCCTGGCCCGCCTGCTGCTGGCGTTGGAGCGCCCGGATGAGGGGAGCGTGGTCTTCGACGGCCATCAAATAAGCCGCCTGCCGGCCCATCGCGTGAGGCCTCTGCGACGCCGGTTTCAGGCGGTGTTCCAGGATCCCGTGGGATCCCTCGACCCCCGGCTCACCGTGGGTACTATCGTGTCCGAACCCCTGGCGGCCTTCGCCATCGGCAAGGCCGCCGAACGCCGGCAACGCGTGGCCGAGCTGTTGGCCATGGTGGGGCTTCCGGCAGACGCCGCTCACCGCCACCCCAGTGCCTTCTCGGGCGGCGAACGCCAACGCATCGCCATCGCCCGTGCCATGGCGGTGGAGCCCGAACTGATGGTGCTTGACGAGCCGGTCTCGTTCCTCGACGTCACGGTTCAGTCTCGGATCCTGGACCTGATCACCGAGCTCCGAGGGCGCCACGCCCTGACCCTGGTGCTGATCTCTCACGATCTCGATGTGGTGCGAAGGGTCTCCGACCGGATCGAGGTCCTCTACCGGGGCGTTGTGGTCGAATCCGGCCCCACCGCGGCCGTACTCTCTAGGCCGGCACACCCCCACACGGCGGCCCTGCTGGCAGCCACACCGATTCCAGATCCGGAGTGGCAACCGCCGGTGCCGATCCGACCCGACCCCGATCGATCCTGGCCCGCCACTGCCTGCCGGTACGCCGATCGTTGCCCTCGGGCCACCGAGGACTGCACCAACGAACCGGAACTGCTCCCCTCCGACGGTCCGCGCTCGGTGCGGTGTCACCATCCGATCGAAGCAGCAGGCACTCGCCCAGAATGATGAATGAAAAATCGAAAAAATCCGGCGACGTCCCGCCAATTCGCCCTTTGTCTCGGCTGAACCAAATTGTGGTGCGGGCCACCGTGAGCCCAGCCTGCACAGTCCGCGAGGCGAACGGTGTCCCGAGCGAGGTGCCGAAGGCGCCGACGAGGGATCTCCACAAACCACCGCCGAGATGTGCAGCCAAGATGGCCGCACCACAAACCCGCCACGCTGATTCGCCCTTTGTCTCGGCTGAACCAAATTGTGGTGCGGGCCACCGTGAGCCCAGCCGGCAAAGTCGGCGCGAGGCGAACGGTGTCCCGAGCGAGGTGCCGAAGGCGCCGACGAGGGATCTCGACAAAGCACCGCCGAGATGTGCAGCCAAGATGGCCGCACCACAAACCCGCCACGCTGATTCGCCCTTTGTCTCGGCTGGACCAAATTGTGGTGCGGGCTTCCACCTGCACAGCTCCACGACCCGACCGGCGAGGTGCCGATGGCCGCCGACAGACTCGCAAAGCACCGCCGAGATGTGCAGCCAAGATGGCCGCACCACAAACCCGCCACGCTGATTCGCCCTTGTCTCGGCTGGACCAAATTGTGGTGCGGGCCACCTGACCCAGCCGGCTAAGTCGCGCGATGCGAACGGCTGTCCCGAGCGAGGTGCGGGCTTCCACGAGATCTCCAAGCACCGCCGAGATGTGCAGCCAAGATGGCCGCACCACAAACCCGCCACGCTGATTCGCCCTTTGTCTCGGCTGAACCAAATTGTGGTGCGGGCTTCCAGCCTGCACAGCTCCACGACCCGACCGTCCCACCGGGCGAGCAGGGGCTATTCAAGCTACAATAGCCTTGCGATGCGAACCACTATCGAACAGATAAAAACTGCCCTGGCCTCCGCCTATCCCCTCACCGTGCTTGTCAGCCTGGAAGAAGAGCGTTTGGAGCGGCTGCTGGGGCGCTTCGCGGCCGCCGCCAAGCCAGACCCGCTGCAAGTCTCGGTGTGGAATTGCGTGGACGGTTTCTCTTCCAACAACACCGAGGACCTGAGCGATCCCATGGATGCCCTCCAGTGGATCGCCGACGCAGCTCCCCGCGGCATCTACCTGATCAAGGACATGGGCGAGTACCTCGGCGATCGCCGCCTCCTGCGCAGGCTGCGCGATACGGCGATGAAGATTCGCAACACCGGTCGCTTTCTCTTCCTCCTCAAACAGGATGCCGTTCTGCCCGAGCCACTCAAGCCACTCAGCTACGTGGTGGTGTCCATGTTCCCGGACGAGAGCGAGATCGACGGAGTGGTGCGCAGCATGCTCCAATCGAAGAATATCGAAGAGGGAGACTTCGAGCGCCTGGTCAACCATCTCAAGGGGATGAGCTTGACCGAGGTGGAGCACCTGTTGCGACGGCTGCTGGATCGCCACGGAAAGGTGGACGAGGAGTTTTTCAAGCTGGTCCTCGACGAAAAGGAGCAGGTCACCCGCAAGGAGGGCATCCTCGATTTCGTTCCTCCGGACCAAGCTCTCGAGCAGCTCGGCGGCCTCGACCAGCTCAAGGAATGGGTGCGGGAACGCGCCTCGTTGTTTACCCCCGAAGCCCGCAGACAGGAAATGCCTCAGCCCAAGGGAGTACTCCTGATGGGCATCTCGGGCTGCGGCAAGAGCCTGGCGGTGAAGGTGATCGCCCGCGAGTGGCAGCTACCCCTGTTTCGGCTCGACATGAATATGGTCTTCGCCGGAGTCCAGGGCTCGGCAGAGTGGGTCTTCAATCGCGCCCTCGAGGCGGTGGAGTCGGTGGCCCCCGCGGTGCTCTGGATCGACGAGATCGAGATGGGCATCGCCGGATATCACGAGGGTGAGAGCGGGTCTCTCACCCGGATCTTCTCCACCTTTCTGACCTGGATGCAGGAGCATCGGGCCGAGGTCTTTGTCGCGGCAACCGCCAACCGCATCAACCTGCTGCCCGCCGAGGTCATCCGCAAGGGACGTTTCGATCAGGTCTTCTTCGTCGATCTGCCGAACGAGGAGGAGCGCAAGGAGATCCTGAGCATCCACATGATGCGCAACGGCCTCGACCCGTCCGCGTTCGACCTCATCCTGCTCTCCTCGGCCACCCGGACCTGGAACGGCGCCGAGATCGAGCAGGCCGTCATGTCCGCGAAGATCACCGCAGTTTCGAATAAGACGAACGTGACGCAGAACAGCATGCTGGCGGCCTTCGGCAAGATTATCCCGCTGGCCCGAACCATGGAGGACCAGCTCAAGGCCATCCGCTCATGGGCCCGCAACCGTGCCCTTCCCGCCACCAGCACCGCCAAACCGGAGCTCTGATCCCGTGACCACCACGATCCACTCGTCCCACACCGAATCCGGCCCGGACCCGGAGTGGCTCGTCAACCAGATCGCCCACGCCCTTCGCAACCCGATATTCGCCGCCATGGTCCAGGCCGAAGCACTGAAGATCAAGGCGGCCGACAACGAGACCCTCTTCCGATCGGCAGACATGGTTCACGGCCAGCTCAAACGCCTTGAACGCAACATCGACGAGATGCTCCTGCTCGGCCGGCCGACGAAGCTCAACCCGCGCACTGTGGAGCTTGGCCCCATTGTGGCCGGCATCGCCGATGCCTTTCGCAAGGGCCTCAAGGGCGACAGGGTCGAGGTCAAGACCGTCGTCGTCGAGCCTCAACGGGCGATCACGACCGACCCGGAAGCCGTCGTCACCATACTCGAGCGGCTCATCCAAAACGCAGCCCAGCACAGCGAGCCCCGACATGCCGTCCATCTCGAGCTCGGTCATCCCGGGCCCGACGACGTGGTGATCACGGTCCGCGACCAGGGGAGCGGTATCGCCGACGAGCTCTGCGACCAGGTCTTTCTGCCATTCTCCCCGCAGCACGCTGGCCGGCCCGGGCTCGGGCTCTCGGTGGCCGCCAAATTCGCCCACGCCCTCGGCGGTCGAATCGAGCTCGAGACCGAGCTGGGCGAGGGCACCGAGGCCAGGGTGGTGCTGCCCGTCGCCGGTCCTCCCGCCGGGACCTGAGCGGGATCTGCAACAGGATGAACCAAGCCAACTCGGTGGGTTCCACGCGCCTGGTTGTCGGCTTTGCCCACCACGGCGCCCGTCTCGACATCTTCCTGGCGGCCGCCACCAGCCTTTCTCGGCGCGCCGCCAGAAGGCTGGTGGCGTCCGGTGAGGTGTGGCGCAACGGCGAGTCCGTTCGGGTCCAGTCCAGGATCCTGGATGCCGGTGATGTGGTGGACCTCCTCCGACCACCGGGCGAACTCGGCGTGCCTGCCGCTCCGGATCACGAGCTGCCTCCGATCCTCTTCGAGGACCGTTGGCTGGTGGTGGCGGACAAGCCGGCCGGAGTGTTATCCCAACCGGCCGAGTCTTCCGGCGAGGACGACGTCGCCCTTGATCAGCTCTTGCTGCTCGGCCTGGCCGCCCGCGACGGACGCCGACCCTTCATCCGGCTGGTTCACCGACTCGATCGATTGACCACCGGAGCCGTGCTCTTCGCCCACAACCCCCAGGCCCTGCCACCGCTGACTCGGGCCTGGGCCGACGGTGCGGTGGACCGGCGTTACCTCGCCATCGTCGAGGGCCAGCCGTCCTTCGAGACGACCCAAATCGACCACCCCATCGGCCGCGACCGATCCCACAACTGGCGATTCCAGGTGGACGATGCAGGCAAGCCGGCGCGGACCGACGTTTCGGTGGTCATGCGCCACCCGGGAGGAACCGCACTGGTCGAGTGCCGCCTGGTGACCGGCAGAACTCACCAGGTGAGGGTGCACCTCGCCGCGGCCGGCCATCCGGTGGTCGGCGACCGCCTCTACGGCGCCCGGCCCACCCCCTCTGCCTCCCGGCCGCTGCTCCACGCCGCCAGCCTGACTCTCCCCCACCCGAGCTCGGGCGAACGCCTCACGGTCGAGAGCCCGCTGCCTGAGGACATGGAATCATTTGGTGGTTTAAAGGTAAGGTTAAAGGTTAAAGGTTTAAAGGTGACGTGAGCGCGGGTCAGCTGGACCCAATTGTGGTGCGGGCTTCCAGCCTGCACACCTCCACCGCCGAGATGTGCAGCCAAGATGGCCGCACCACAATCACCTCCCGCCGACTCTCTTTCTCGGTCAGCTGAGCCAAATTGTGGTGCGGGCTTCCAGCCTGCACAGCTCCACCGCCGAGATGTGCAGCCAAGATGGCCGCACCACAATCACCTCCCGCCGACTCTCTTTCTCGGTCAGCTGAGCCAAATTGTGGTGCGGGCTTCCAGCCTGCACACCTCCACCGCCGAGATGTGCAGCCAAGATGGCCGCACCACAAATTCGCCACGCTGATTCGCCCTTTGTCTCGGCTGAACCAATTTGTGGTGCGGGCTTCCAGCCTGCACAGCTCCACCGCCGAGATGTGCAGCCAAGATGGCCGCACCACAATCACCTCCCGCCGACTCTCTTTCTCGGTCAGCTGAGCCAAATTGTGGTGCGGGCTTCCAGCCTGCACACCTCCACGACCGCCGAGATGTGCAGCCAAGATGGCCGCACCACAAACCCGCCACGCTGATTCGCCCACAACAGCTATACTCCCACCCGCCATGACGGCTGAGACGAATCACCCCCCCCGAATCATCCTCGCGAGCGCCTCGCCGCGCCGCAGGCAATTGCTGGACCTCATCGGGATGCCCTATCTGCTCCGGCCCGCCGATGTGGAGGAGATCCAGCGCCCCGGCGAGGCCGGGACGGCCTTCGCCACGCGAGCCTCCCGAGACAAGGCGGTGGCCGTGGCGGCAGGATCCAACGACCTCCCGGTGCTCGGATCGGACACGGTGGTCGAGATCGATGGCGAGATCCTGGGCAAGCCGCAGGACCGCGACGACGCCATTCGCATGCTGCGACGGCTGTCGGGCAGATCCCACCACGTCCACACTGGTGTCGCCCTCGCCCTCGGCAACCAGTGCGAGAGTTTGGTTGACAGCACCGAGGTCCGATTCCACCCCCTGATAGAAAAGACCATTGACTGGTACGTGGCCACCGGCGAACCCATGGACAAGGCCGGAGCCTACGCTGTCCAGGGCTGTGGAGGTTTGCTGGTGGAGGGCATCCACGGCTCTCCCCACACCGTGGTCGGGCTTCCAATCCATCGGTTGCCCGAGCTCTTCACACGCTGCGGCATCGACTTTTGGACGCTGCTCGAGCGGTAGGCAGAGTTCGGAATTCGGAAAACCTGACCCGATCGGGACAGCGGAGTCGAATTGGAATGCGAGCGGTCTGGCCTGCTGATTCGATCGCCGAGATGTGCAGCCAAGATGGCCGCACCACAAATCCGCCACGCTGATTCGCCCTTTGTCTCGGCTGAACCAATTTGTGGTGCGGGCTTCCAGCCTGCACAGCTCCACGGCCGAGATGTGCAGCCAAGATGGCCGCACCACAAATTCGCCACGCTGATTCGCCCTTTGTCTCGGCTGAGCCCAATTGTGGTGCGGGCTTCCAGCCTGCACAGCTCCACCGCCGAGATGTGCAGCCAAGATGGCCGCACCACAAACCCGCCACGCTGATTCGCCCTTTGTCTCGGCTGAGCCCAATTGTGGTGCGGGCTTCCAGCCTGCACAGCTCCACCGCCGAGATGTGCAGCCAAGATGGCCGCACCACAAATCCGCCACGCTGATTCGCCCTTTGTCTCGGCTGAGCCAAATTGTGGTGCGGGCTTCCAGCCTGCACAGCTCCACGGCCCGACCGTCGAGGGTAGGTGGGCGAATTTTCGATTTTCAGTTTTCGATTTTCGATCTTTCGACCGCCGAGATGTGCAGCCAAGATGGCCGCACCACAAACCCGCCACGCTGATTCGCCCTTTGTCTCGGCTGAACCAATTTGTGGTGCGGGCTTCCAGCCTGCACACCTCCACGACCCGACCGTCGAGGGTGGGCGGGCGGGGACTTTAGACTTTAGACTTTGACTTTAGACTCAAAAATTGGGCGGGCGAACTGTCAGACCTTTCAACCTCTCAACCACCCCACCGTCCACCAACCGGGAGTTCATCCCTCAGTCCTCGGCTTCCGCCCTCGCCTTCTTCGCCTGTTCGATAGCCTCCTCGAGTTCGGTCTTGCGGTCCTTGAGCTTTTGCAGCTCGGGGCTCATGGACTCCCGCTCATCCTCCGGAGCCACCTTGATCTGCTTCGTGAGCACCTCGATCTCCTCGATGACCTTCTTGAGGTCCAGGGCCTGCGCAGCACCGGCCTCGGCCTCGTCAGCCTTGTCGAAGATGATCTCCTCGGGAGTCGCCGCCGGCTGTCCCACCATCACCGGCACCACTTCGGACGGCGGAATGAACTCGGCACTCTTTTCCAGCACCCGCTGATTCATGAAGTTGGGAGAGACGATCTCCACCCCTCCTTGATGGAGGCTGTCCAACATGTTGGCGCGCAATCTCGACCTCGTTCCGATCAGCAGCTTCACGTCCTCCAACAGGCCCGAGACTCGGTACTCCACCGAGAAATCCCCCAGTTCGATGACCTGCACGTACGGATCCGCCAACTCGGTCGTGCGTGCAGCCTCGAGCAACAGCTTCTCGATGCGGAGGCGGGGAATGTCGTATCCGAGGGTCACCGTGGCGGACACGATGGTCCCGGAGCTGCGGGTCGTGGTGACGGGCTGGGTCACCAGGTAGAGGTTGGGCAGGGTCGTCAGATTGCGGTTCTGGATTTGAATTTCGGTGTGGAACAGGCCTCGTTCGGTCACGCGGCCGAAATGATCTCCCACTTGAATGAAATCGCCGATGCGGAAGTTCTTGACCGACTGCAGAAGGAGCCCGGCCAGGGCATTGCCGAGAAAAGTGGTCGAGGACAGAGCGATGGCCGCGCTGATCAGAATCCCCAGGAAGCTCAAGAGCTGGCCGCGGGCTTCGGCGACGAGCGGCAGGATCATGATGACCCCGACGCCGGCCACAAAAGTGAGGCCGATCATCACCACCTGGTTGCGAAAACTCTTGATGGCCGCGTTCGGGCGGCGAGCGAGCCAGAAGTGGACAGCAACCAGAAGGACCACGATGGCGAGGATCGCCAAGGTGTTCGGAAGGAACCTCAACAGGGCTTCAGTCAATGGCACGACGTCACGATATTAACGCGGGAGAGGATAGTTTCAATCCCCCACTTTGATCGGATCGCCAAGGATCGCAAAGGAAAAGCTGGAGAATATGTGGTGGCCGTTGAAATCGAGCACGCGAACATCCTCGGCCCGTTCCAGATCAGAGGCGATCACATCGAACGGCACGCCGTAGATCCGCCGCACTTCCTCGAGCGGGACCTCGTAGGCGATGAACTTCTCGATGCCCTTGTGATTGAGCTTATCCACCAATCTGTCGTCGGTGAGCGCCGTGTAGGTGGTCAGGATCAGGATCGGCCCGGTGCCGGAAAAAACGATGTACGCCCGCATCTTCACGCCCCCCTTTGCATCGGTGGTTGGTCCCCTCGAGTATACCCCGGAAGGAGTCGATGTGCGGGGTGGAGGTGGAGTGGCTCAGTGCTCGTAGGGTATGGGGCTGCCGAGCTCCGAAAGCCTGAAGGTGTCGAGGATGTGAGGTCCGTTGAAATCGAGCACCCGCATCGCCTCTCCCCGTTCGAGTTCCGACGCCACGACCTCGAAGGGGACGCCGTACAGTCGGTGAAGTGAGTCCACCGGAACCTCGTAGGCGATGAATTTTTCGATCCCGCGGTGCTGAAAGGTCTCGAGCAGGGATTCCTCGGTGATGCACGAGCACGAGGTCATGATGAGGATCGGTCCGGTGTGAGTGAAGATCAGGTACGCCCTCATGGCCCCTCCCTCCCGGTGATATCGCCGAGTCTTGAGTTAAATGTGGGTCCTGGACGGCGAGAACGCAACCGACCATGGTCACATTTCGGATGGATTTTCGATTTTCGATTTTCGATTTTTGGTCCTTCGATCGCCGAGATGTGCAGCCAAGATGGCCGCACCACAAATCCACCACGCTGATTCGCCCTTTGTCTCGGCTGGACCAATTTGTGGTGCGGGCTTCCAGCCTGCACAGCTCCACGACCCGACCGACCTATCGGGCGGGTGACGAAGACCACATGTTGTTTTTTACCAATCCCTCCCTTCCCTTCCTTCTAATAATTGATGAGGAACAAATCCGCCCATTGTTCGCTGCCCTCCGGCAAGATTCGGGACCCCCGGAGTCTGCCTTTTACCTATGGCAGGAGCCGGGGCGAGCTTCCCCATATCCTCAAACCTGGATGCACTTTCTTCGTTACGTTTTGTTTGATCGGGAAGGGAGCCCACACCACCAACCGGCGCCGGGAAAAGCCTGTTCGACAGGACCCGATTGACGTTGCACTCGATTCTGAGCCTCCTCGGCCTTCGGTCAACCCCCTCCTCGCCCTCCATCGGGCTGCTCGTATCGTCGAGGAGGCTCTTCTCTTCTTTCAGGGCAATCGATATTCACTCCACGCCTGGTGCGTCATGCCGGACCACGTCCATGCCCTGGTGACTCCGTTTTCGCAGTGCTCTCTCGATGAAGTCGTCCATTCGTGGAAGTCATACACTTCAAATGAAATCAATAAATGCCTCCACCGGTCTGGGCCACTCTGGGAAAGGGAGTCCTTTGACCACATGGTTCGGTCTTTGGAGGCGTTCGATCGATTCAGGTCATACATCGAACTGAACCCGGTCGTGGCAGGTCTTTGTGCACATCCATCTGACTGGCACTACTCGAGCGCTCGTTTCAGGGCCCAATCACTCGATATTTGAGACCTGGGGCTGAGGAATCGTGGTGCGGGCTTCCAGCAAGCACGATTCGATCGTCGAGATGTGCAGCCAAGATGGCCGCACCACAAATCCGCCACGCTGATTCGCCCTTTGTCTCGGCTGAACCAATTTGTGGTGCGGGCTTCCAGAAAGCATGATTCGATCGCCGAGATGTGCAGCCAAGATGGCCGCACCACAAATCCGCCACGCTGATTCGCCCTTTGTCTCGGCTGGACCAATTTGTGGTGCGGGCTTCCAGCCTGCACAGCTCCACCGCCGAGATGTGCAGCCAAGATGGCCGCACCACAAATCCGCCACGCTGATTCGCCCTTTGTCTCGGCTGAACCAATTTGTGGTGCGGGCTTCCAGAAAGCATGATTCGATCGCCGAGATGTGCAGCCAAGATGGCCGCACCACAAATCCGCCACGCTGATTCGCCCTTTGTCTCGGCTGAACCATTTTGTGGTGCGGGCTTCCAGCCTGCACAGCTCCACGACCCGACCGACCTATCGGGCGGGTGGGCGGGCCTTTAAACCTCTAACTTTTAAACCTTTAAACCCTTTTCCCATCGTCAGCGATCAAACGCCCCCGCCATCCCCTCCACCACACCCCGAGCAAACTCCTCGCGCCAGCGACGATCGGTCAGCTTCGACCGATCTTCAGAGTTGGCCATGTTGCAGACCTCCAACAACAGCGCGTTCTGGGCGGCGGTGTACCTGAGCACCGCCGGCACCCACCGCCGGCGACCCCGCAGCACGCTGCCCCGCACCGGATCGTCCCCGTGAATCGCGACCCCGTTCCTCGCCAGGCCGTCCAGGACCCTGGTCGCCATGTGCCGAGACGACGCCTCGACCCGTGCCTTGTAGTCGGCCCCGAGCCGGATCGTCGGGTGGGCCCGGTACTCCGCGTAGCCGCGGATGTCCTTACGCCGCACGGTGTAGGTGTTGGGCCTCAGGTAGCGAGACGGCACATAGACCATGGCGCCCCGGACGCTCGGGTGAAGCGAGTCAGCGTGCACCGACAGGAATACCGTCTTCGACCTGGGCACGTCCTTGCCCACCCGGTTGAGAACGATGTCGTTGGTCAGGTACCAGCGCAGGTGGACGCCGAGCACCGAGTCCCGCAGTCCATACTGTGGATTGGTCAACAGGAACTGGTTCTTGTCCTGGGCCAGCTTGTCCCGGTCCGGAACGCTGAATCCGAGGTCGCCATCCTTGCGGGTCATCCACACCTTGGCCCGGGTGTGCTCCTGGAGGTTCTTGCGAATGCGGCAGGCGATGTCGTAGACGTACGTGGCCTCCCACAGACCGACTGCCACTCCCCCCGAGTCAACGCCGCCGTGACCGGCGTCAATGACCACCTGGACCCCGGAAAGATCGGTGGCCTGAACCACCTCGAGGAAGCCGGCCAGCTCGCGCCGCGAGCGCTCCCACTCGCGCCGGCGCGGGTGGTCCGGCGGCAGGTACCTGGGAACCAGCAGATCCAGGGGAATCCTCACCGGGTATCCCACCGGGATTGCAGTCACGTCCTCGATCCCGGACCTGGCGGCGATCTCGAGGGCGGTGGCGTTCACCTCCTGGGCGTTGAGCTGGCCTGTGAACCGCACCACCACCGCCGAGTACAGGGCCTCACCCCTGGCGAGCCGGTACTGGGCGTAGGGTCCGCGACTGTCCTCGCCGTAGCTGAGGGGGGATCCAGGCTCGGGAAGCGCCCTCTCCTGCAAGCCGGTGATCACCGGCGTCGGTGTGGGCACGGGTGCCGGCACCCCGGCAAAGGCGGAGACGAGCAGCTCCGCCGGAATCACCATCGGCCGACCCCGCTCGAGGTCATCCTTGGGCAGCTCGGGATTGGCCTCCCTCAAGGCATCCGCCCTCGACCTCCGGCCGGTGAACAGCTCGGCCAACCACTCCCAGCTTTCCTCTTCCTGGTCGAAGGGATCCAGAATCCAGTGCTCCCAACCGTCGGCCACCCTTCGATCCACCGGAAACAGCCGCCGGACGGCCTCCAGCCTGAGGTCTGCCTTGAGCAGCTCCACCGGCACCTTGACCCCTCGGTCCCGCATCGGAGCCGTCAGCCCGGGGTTGGCGTCACGAATCGCGCGGGCATCGCCCGATGTGCCACAGACCCGCTGTGCGATCGAAATCCAGCCATCGCCTCGCCGGGGCTCCACCACCAGCACCGGCCGCCGACCCCGGTCCCACCGAAGGTCACCGTGGGGCTCGAACTGAATGTCGATCCTCGAGGGGCCCTCTCCCTCGCCGGCAGCCCGAATGCCAAGGGCGCAGGCAAGGAAAATCAGCAGAATCGGCAGGCCACGGCGAAGAACCCGGGTCATCCCGGGGCCGTGAAAGCGCGACGGCTTCGTCGTCGTCCGCCCGCCGCCGCCGTATACTCGAATCACCACGAGGCGCGACGCGATGGTAGCACGCTCAAACGAACCCGCACCGGATCCCCTCTCGGCGCAGATCCGCGCCGAACTGAGGGAGGGCGTGCTCGCCGCCCTTCAAGGCGACAATCCCTCCGGCGCACTGGGCGGAGTCGCGTCCACCCTGGGCCGCCATCTCGGCGCTGACCGCTGCTCCCTGCTGGCCCCGCTCACCCCCGAACGGATGAAGGTGTTTGCAAGTTCCGACATGGTCTTTATCACCGAGTTCGAGGTGGTTCTCGAACGCTACCCGGAGCTGCAACATGTCTGCGACTCGGGCGAGCCGGTGTTGATCCGTGACGTGGCCTCGAGCAAGCTCCTCAGACCGGTTCGAGACATGGTGGCATCCGCAGGCACCGGCAGCATCGCCGCAGTGCCGCTGCGACTGGACGACACCCGGGGCATCCTGCGCATCACCTCGAGCTCGCGCAGTTTCACCACCAGCGACCTCCAGTGCCTCGCAGCGGCCGCCCTCCTCATCGAGCGCACCATCTTCGAGCACGGCGAAGGCCAAGAACGCTCGGGAGCTTGGTCGCGGTTGCTCGCCGACAGGCGTGAAGAACGATTGCAGGCCACCATCTCCAAGCAGGCCGACGAGATCTGCAGGCTCCAGGCCCAGGTGGAGGAGCTGACCGCCCGCCGCACCCTCTTCCTGTCCGCATCCGCTCACGAGCTGAAAACGCCCCTGACGGTGCTCCAAATCTATCTCGAGACCTTGACCAACGATCTGTCGGAGGGCATGACCGAGGAGCAGAGCTCCTTTGTAGAGATCTGCCACGACAGCGTGCTGCGGCTGCGACGGCTGGTGCTCGACCTGGTGGACCTGGCCGCCCTCGACAGCGGCAAGGCGCGCCTCGAGGTGGAGCCCTTCGAGCTGGAACCCACTCTGCTCGAGGTGGTCGAGGAGATGCAACCCCTGGCCGGCCGAGCCCAGCTGGACCTCTCCCTTGAAGTGAACGGTGAGATCGACGTGATGGCTGACCCTGTCCGCACCTGTCAGATCGTTCGCAACCTTGTGGACAATGCCATCAAAAACAGTCCGGCCGGCGGCTCGGTGGCCGTCCACGCCGCTCCTCTGCGGGACATTGTTGAAATCACCGTGGTCGACACCGGAGTGGGCATTCCGGCCGACCAGCTCGATGTGGTGTTCGAGGAGTTCGTCCAGCTCAATCGCGCGTCGGAGGGCGGCGGATCGGGCCTCGGCCTGGCCATCTGCCGACGCCTCGCCGAAGCCATGGGCGGGCGGGTGACCGTTGCCAGCGAAGAAGGAAAGGGGTCACGGTTCACCGTGACCCTTCCGGCCGGAGATTAGGGCGAAATTCGGAATTCGGAATTCGGAAGACCATCTCCGATCGGCTGAATGGGATCGAATCGTGGTGCGGAGCATCCAGCCTCGATGATTCGGTCGTCGGAGATGTGCAGCCAAGATGGCCGCACCACAATTGGGCACAGCCGATCCGAAGGGCGAATCAGCACGACGGATTTGTGGTGCGGGCTTCCAGCCTGCACAGCTCCTCCGAATCGGGGTGGGGCGGATTCTCGAGATTTGGTGGTGCGAGATGTGCAGCCAAGATGGCCGCACCACAATTGGGCACAGCCGATACGAAGGGCGAATCAGCACGACGGATTTGTGGTGCGGGCTTCCAGCCTGCACAGCATCGACTCATCGACTCGGTCCGAGATGTGCAGCCAAGATGGCCGCACCACAATTGGGCACAGCCGATCCGAAGGGCGAATCAGCACGACGGATTTGTGGTGCGGGCTTCCAGCCTGCACAGCACCACGACCCGACCGTCGAGGGTGGGAGGGCGGAGACTTTAGATTTTGGACTTTAGACTTTGGACTCGAAGGGTGGGTCGGTGGGAATCTTCAATCTTCAATCTTCAATCTTCAATCGAGAGGTCGGGCGGGGGAAGAAAGGTACAATCCGCGAGCTATGACGACCATGGACCACTTCACGAACGACCTGCCAAACTACCTGCGCGATCTCAGGGAACTGGTCGAACTGGAGACCCCCACCAGAGACGTTGAGCAAGCCGGCCGCGCCGCGGCCTGGCTCGCCGAGCGATTCTCCCCATATGCCAACGTCGAAACGGAGATGCTCACCGGCTTCGGACCCATGCTCAAGATCCACCGCTCCGGCACCGGAACACGGGTCCTGTTGCTGGCCCACTACGACACGGTCTGGCGGTGGGCTCGTGGTCCGACCCGTGGCAGGAGCGGGACGGCCGGATCTTCGGGCCCGGCATCTACGACATGAAAGCCGGCCTGCTGTATATCCTCTGGCTGCTGCAGTGGCTCGAAGCCACCGGACGCCCCCATCCGGAAATCAAAATCCTGTTCAATCCCGACGAGGAGGTCGGCTCTCTGCAGTCCCTTCCAGCCATCCAGGCCGCTGCCAAGGCGTCTGAGGTGGTGCTGGTGCTCGAGGCCGCCACACCCAACGGTGAGGTGAAGCTCGAACGCAAGGGATCCGGCGACTTCTTGCTGGACATCCGGGGCCGATCCGCCCATCAGGGCGTGGAACCCGAGAACGGCATCAGCGCGGTGGTGGAGGCCGCCCACCAGATTCTGCGCATGCTCGAGTTGCAGGACCTGGCTGCCGGAACCACGGTGGGCCCGAACGTGATCAGGGGCGGGACCGCGCCCAACGCCGTGGCCGACCAAGCCAGGATCTCGATTGACGTCCGGGCCTGGACGATCGCCGAACAGCGCCGTCTGGACGAGGCCCTGAGGGCCCTGACACCGGTTTTGGAGGGCGCCTCCCTGGAGTTGACCGGACAGTGGAACCGCCTGCCCATGGAATCCACACCCGCGTCGGTGGCGATCTTCGAACGGGTTCGCCAAATCGGTGCGGATCTCGGCATGGATGTGGGCCGGGCGGCCTGGGGCGGAGCCTCCGACGCCAACCTCACCGCCGCGGTCGGCGTGCCGACAGTGGATGGCTTCGGCCCCATGGGCAGGCACGCGCACCAGCCCAGCGAGCACATCATCGTCGATCGGCTACCGATTCGGATGGCGTTGTTCGCCGAGGTCGTCGCGTCGTTCGCAGAAGCACCGTTCTCGGGTTTAAAGGTTTAAAGGTTAAAGGTTTAAAGGGCCACCCACCCGCATCTGGCTCGAAAGTCAATCGTCGAATGTCCAAAGTGACTCGGCCCGGCCAGCACTCCATTCGCCCGTCATTCCGAGCGAGGCCCCGAAGGGGCCGACGAGGAATCTGGTCAATCTCTGCGCTCGTCCAGCCAACTCCCGATCGAATTGTGTTTGTCGTTTCTCCACCACCGAGATGGAGGGCGAATCAGCCCGCCGTCATTTCATGGTGCGGGCTTCCAGCCTCGATGATTCGGTCGTCGAGATGTGCAGCCAAGATGGCCGCACCACAATTGGGCACAGCCGATCCGAAGGGCGAATCAGCCCGCCGTCATTTCATGGTGCGGGCTTCCAGCCTCGATAATTCGATCGTCGAGATGTGCAGCCAAGATGGCCGCACCACAATTGGGCACAGCCGATACGAAGGGCGAATCAGCACGACGGTCATTTGTGGTGCGGGCTTCCAGCCTCGATGATTCGGTCGTCGAGATGTGCAGCCAAGATGGCCGCACCACAATTGGGCACAGCCGATCCGAAGGGCGAATCAGCACGACGGATTTGTGGTGCGGGCTTCCAGCCTGCACAGCTAGGCCGTGCTTCTGACAGGTCCCTCGTCGGCGGCCCGTGGCCGCCTCGCTCGGGATAAAATTCCGGCTGGGCTGCCAAGGCCAGCCCGCCGTCATTTCATGGTGCGGGCTTCCAGCCTGCACAGCTCCACGACCCGACCGTCGACTTCGTTGGGTGGGCGGGATTTTTGATTTTCGATTTTTGATTTTCGATTCCCGCAACGGTTGGGTAGGGGAACTTTCAACTTTCAACAACGCCCCATCCCACAGCGTGAACTTGACGGCCGAGCCACATCAAGCGACGATGGAACTCCATGGTTGCGCAGGAACCGGACGGAATCGTGAGGCCGACCAAGGCGGCCTGGGTGTGGTTGATGATCGCCATCGTCATCTGCCTGATCGTAGTCCTGCGCATCCTCGCGGTCTTCGTCGGTGTGATCTTCATCGCCCTGGTGGCGGCCGGCCTGCTCTACCGCCCCTTCAGGCAGCTCACCGAGGCTTTCAATGGCCGACGGCGGCTGGCAGCCGCATTGATCTGCGTGCTGCTCGTGCTGGCAGTCATGGTGCCGCTGGCGATCACCGGCTACGAGGTCTCCCAGGAAGCCCTGGGGTTCTATGAAATCACCACCGATCTGGTCGCCGAGAGAAGCCTGATGGAGACCATCGCCCAGCGGCAGGACATCCTGGACAGGATCAATGTTTTTCTGGTGCCCATCAACGCGGAACTCACCCCCGAGGGGGTGTTGGATCGTCTGGTCAGTGCAGGAACCGAGATCGGCGGCTTCTTCTACAAGCAGGGCGTGTCCCTGGCCACCGGCCTGGCCAGGTTCGTCATTGGGTTCCTGGTGTGGGTCATCGTCATGTACTACATGTTCGTCGACGGACCGGCGTTGCGCGCCTGGTTCCGCGACACCATCCCGCTGCCGGCAGGCCAACAGGATCAGGTCCGCGACCGCTTCATGGGCATGGCCTCGTCGCTGGTGGTGGGAAACGGCGCCGCCGCCATCTTCCAGGGGCTCACCGGAGGGCTGGTCTTTGCTGCCCTGGACCTTCCGGGACCCGTGCTGTGGGGCGTGGTCATGGGCATTCTGGCCTTCATCCCGGTGGTTGGGATCTCCTTCGTCTACATTCCCGCGTGGGCTCTCCTGATGCTGTTGGGCGACTCGGCGAGGGCATTCTCGCTGCTGATCCCGTTGGCGGTGCTGGCCACTATCGTGGAGTACTGGCTCAAGCCGCTGCTGGTGGGGCGTCGCGCCCACCTCCACACCCTGCTGGTTTTCTTCTCGCTGCTTGGCGGGTTTGATGCATTCGGAGCGATCGGGCTGCTACTCGGGCCGCTGATGATGACCATGTTCCTCACCCTCGTGGCCATCTACCGCGACAACTACCGCCCCTTCCTCAAGACTGTTTCACCCGAACCTGAGACCGAGGTGGACACCACCTCCGGCTGATGGGCCGCAGAGCTGCGTCCCATTAGCTCTTCTTGGCTGAGGAAGTCACCGGGCGCTGTTTCATGGAGATTTTGCCGTCGAAGGAGGCACCCTCCGCGATTTGAATCCTCGGCGCCGTGATATTGCCTTCCACCACCGCCGACGCCTCCAGCTGGATCGCATCGCCCGCCGTGACGTCACCCCGAACCGTCCCCGCCACCACCACCGTCCGCGCCGCCAGGGTCCCGGTCACCGTGCCCTCAGCCTCGATTCTCAAGCTGCCGGTGCCGTCCACCGCGCCCTCGAGCTCGCCCTCGACGCGCACATCGCCCGAGCCGCTGATGGTGCCCTCGATGCGATTGCCGCGGGAGATCACTGTGGTTGCCGTCGCGGCCCCTGCCGGGGTGGGCTGGGGGCGGGTCGGCGCCGCGCTGGCTGCCGGTTTCTGAGTGGTGCGCTCGTCGCGCCCGAAGATGCCCATGTGTCCGTTCCTCGCTGGGGGAAAATCGGTCGGACTGGAGCGGGCAACGGGATTCGAACCCGCGACTGTCAGCTTGGGAAGCTGAAACT
Source organism: uncultured Holophagae bacterium (assembly GCA_963801995.1). Lineage (GTDB taxonomy): Bacteria > Acidobacteriota > Thermoanaerobaculia > Thermoanaerobaculales > Sulfomarinibacteraceae > FEB-10. The sequence goes on from CAWDGW010000007.1 coordinate 53,625, forward strand.
CTACCAGCTGAGTTATGCCCGCCCAGGCGGACGATCACTCTAACACACGATCCGAATATGAAACAATAATGCTGGAGCGAGGGGCGGTGACTCGGGTCTCCAAGGTGGCGCGGAGATTGCAATCCACCCCCTAACGGAGAGAGTATATGCGTCAGCGAGGATTTACATTGATCGAGTTACTGATCGTGGTCGCGATCATCGGAATCGTGGCCGCGATCGCGATTCCGAACCTGCTCAACGCTATCCAGCGAACCCGGCAGAAGAAGAGCATGGCCGCCCTGCGGGCGATCTCCGAGGGCATCGATATCTACGAGCAGGACTACGGGTTCTACCCGAACCACATCGACGTGCCGGTGACCTCACTCGCCACGGATCTCCAGCACTACGTCAAGCCCTTCGATCCCAGGGACGGCTGGAACCGAACCATGATGTACTCCGCCCAGGGTGACTACTACACCCTGATCTCCCACGGCAGCGACGGCCTCGCCGACGGCTTCCATCCGCTCGGCGAAACTGGCAACTTCCGCTGCGACATCATCTTCGCATCGGGCGTGTTCGCCCAGTGGCCGAGCGGGATTCAGCAGTAGGGCGCCCCCCACCCACCCAATTCGAAACGCGAAATGCGAAATTCGAAAAACCGTGTCCGATCGGATGTCCGGAGTCAAATCGAAATGCGAGCCTTCCAGCCTGCACACTCCACCGTCGAGATGTGCAGCCAAGATGGCCGCACCACAATTGCGCACAGCCGATACGAAGGGCGAATCAGCTCGACGGATTTGTGGTGCGGGCTTCCAGCCTGCACAGCTCCATCAATCGAAGTGGCGAGTCCGAATCAGGTCCCTGTGGTGCGGGCTTCCAGCCTGCACAGCCAGCCGTGTTCAGCCATGCTGGCCGTGCCGCATTGGGCCAGCCAATCGATGGGCGAATCAGCCGACTGATTTATGGTGCGGGCTTCCAGCCTGCACACTCCACCGCCGAGATGTGCAGCCAAGATGGCCGCACCACAATTGGGCACAGCCGATACGAAGGGCGAATCAGCTCGACGGATTTGTGGTGCGGGCTTCCAGCCTGCACAGCTAGGCCGTGCTTTTGACAGGTCCCTCGTCGGCGGCCCGGGGCCGCCATAAATTCCGGCTGGGCTGCCAAGGCCAGCCCGCCGTCATTTCATGGTGCGGGCTTCCAGCCTGCACAGCTCCACGACCCGACCGACAGGGTGGGGACAATCCCTCGAGCTTGCTCATCCTTCGCTCCCCTGTTCGCTCCGAAACGGGATCTCCAGCACCCCCGTGAACGGCACGGCAGCGTCGCCCTCTTCAAGCACGCCCAATTCCACCCCATCAACCGTCAACCACGCATGCCCGTCCACCTGTACCTCCTCCGAACCCGGCCGAAAGCCCACGTGCAACACGACCTCGAAGCGGCCGCACAGCAGGGCCCCCGCGACCAGCGACCTCGTCAGGCAGGTGTTCAACCCGCCAAACCACTGCCCGTACCGCCCACAGGCTCTCGTTGCTGCCAACCCTGCCCGTCCCGGATCAGCAACCCTCCCCTGCGATCTCGCCATCTGAGCCACCACATCAGGCAGCGGCGCCCACCGCACGCCTTGAGCCCGCTTCGCTAACGGCAACGCAACGAAAAACAGGCTCACATCGAGCGGTCCCCGGTGTTTGAGCTCGGGTCTCTGGGTCTCTTTGACTTCGGTCTCCTCCATGGCCGCGATTCTATACCGCCCCCCTCCCAGGACGTTGGCTGTCGTTCGACATCCCATCACGCTGCGGCGTGCCGCCTGCCAACGACAGCCTTCTGGGATGGATTTTCGATGATTGATTTTTGATTTTCGATTCCCCCCGCTAACATCACCGCATGACCTCCGCCCCCTCCCCCATCCGCACCAAGCTGCAAAAGCTCCGAGGCCAGCTCCCCTACATCCCCCAGGCCCTCGAGCTGGTGTGGACCGCCGCCCGCGGCTGGACCGTGGCCTGGCTGGTCCTGCTGGTGGTCCAGGGCCTGCTGCCCGTGGCCATCGTCACCCTCACCAAGGTGCTGGTGGACAGCCTGGTGGCGGCGGTGGACGCGGGCGGCGCATGGGAGACGATCCGCCGGCCCCTCCTGCTCGCCCTGCTCATGGCCGTCCTGCTGCTGGTCACCGAGCTGCTCAAGGCGCTCACCCGCTGTGTCCGCACCGCCCAGGGCGAGCTGGTGTCCGACCACATCAGCGCCTGATCCACGAGCGCGCCGTTGCCGCCGACCTCGCCCTCTACGAGACCCCCGAGTACCACGACCGGCTCCACCGCGCCCGGGTGGACTCCTGCCACCGGCCGTGGCCCTGGTGGAAAACCTGGGCAGCCTGCTCCAGAACGGCATCACCCTGGTCGCCATGGCCGGCGTGCTCTTCCAGTTCGGCTGGTGGGTTCCGCTGGCCCTGGTCGCCAGCACCATCCCGGCCCTCTGGGTCGTCCTCCGATTCGCCGTCCGCCAGCACCGGTGGCTGATGGCCACCACCCCCGACGTCCGCCGCTCCTGGTACTACGACTGGCTGCTGACCCACCGCGAGGCCGCCCCCGAGATCCGCCTCTTCGACCTCGGCGTCGACTTCTCCCGCCGCTTCGGCGCCATGCGCACCCGGCTGCGCGGCGAACGCATCGACCTCGCCCGCTCCCAGGCCGCGGCCGAGATGGCCGCCGGCTGCCTTCGCCCTGGCCACCATGGGCGTCGCCGTCGCCTGGATGGTGGTCCGCACCCTGCGCGGCGCCGCCACCCTGGGCGGCCTGGCCATGTTCTTCCAGGCCTTTGCCAGGGCCAGCGGCTGATGCGATCGCTGCTCGAGACTGTGGGCGAGGTGGTCACCAACACCCTCTTCCTGGAAAACCTCTTCGAGTTCCTCGAGCTCGAACCCGAGCTGACCGACCCGCCCGACCCCAAGCCGCCACCAACACAGCGGCCCCCCTCGGTGCGCTTCAGCCACGTCACCTTCCGCTACCCCAGCTCGGAGAGGCCCATCCTCGACGGCTTCAACCTCGAGGTCGCGGCCGGCCAGGTGGCCGCCCTGCTCGGCGTCAACGGCGCCGGCAAGAGCACCCTGTTCAAGCTGCTGTGCCGGCTCTACGACCCATCCAGGGCGCCGTGGAGATCGGCGGCTGCGACATCCGCAACCTGCGCCTGGCCGACGTCCGAAGACTGGTCACCGTGCTCTTCCAGGAGCCGGTCCGCTACTCCGAGACCGTCCGCCGCAACATCGAACTCGCCGACACCACCGCCCCCATCAATCCCGCCCGGATGGACTCCGCCATCAACGGCCGGCGGCGAGGCCCTCGTCGAACGCCTGCCCAACGGCATCGACACCCTGCTCGGCAGCTGGTTCCCCGGCGGCACCGAGCTGTCCGGCGGCGAGTGGCAGCGCATCGCCCTCGCCCGCGCCGTCCTCCGCGACGCCCCGGTCATCCTGCTCGACGAACCCACCAGGGCCATGGACTCCTGGGCCGAGACCGACTGGGTCAACCGCTTCCGCGACCTCGCCCAGGGCCGCACCGCGGTGATCATCTCCCACCGCCTCACCACCGCCATGAAGGCCGACATCATCCACGTCATGGAGGGAGGCAGGATCATCGAGTCCGGCAGCCACGCCGAGCTGCTCGAACTCGGCGGCCGCTACGCCGAAGCCTGGCACGCGCAGATGGACACGGCGGGGCCGTGAGTTCTGAGTTCTTGGTTTTGAGTTCTTAGTTCCACCCAACCAGGGATGGGCCGCAGCCAGGCCGGCTATGGCACACCCGTCGGATGTCACTCCAAGTGAGGCCCCGAAGGGGCCGACGAGGAATCTGGTCAATCACCACGCTCGCCCGTCCCTCCCCCGATCGAATTGTGCTCGCCGTTTCTCCACCGCCGAGATGTGCAGCCAAGATGGCCGCACCACAAATCCGTCCAGCTGATTCGCCCTTCGTATTGGCTCCGCAAAATTGTGGTGCGGGCTTCCAGCCTGCACAGCTAGGCCGTGCTTTTGACAGGTCCCTCGTCGGCGGCCCGGGGCCGCCTCGCTCGGGATAAAATTCCGGCTGGGCTGCCAAGGCCAGCCCGCCGTCATTTCACGGTTTCAGCGATGATTGATTTTTGATTTTCGATTCCCCCCGCTAACATCACCCCATGCCCACCGCCTCCTCCCCCATCCGCACCAAGCTACAAAAGCTCCGAGGCCAGCTCCCCTACATCCCCCAGGCCCTCGAGCTGGTGTGGACTGCCGGCGGCGGTTGGACCGTGGTCTGGCTGGTGCTGCTGGTGGTCCAGGGCCTGCTGCCGGTGGCCCTGGTCACCCTCACCAAGGTGCTGGTGGACAGCCTGGTGGCGGCGGTGGATGCGGGCGGCGCCTGGGAGACAATCCGCCTGCCCCTCCTGCTCGCCCTGCTTATGGCCTTCCTGCTGCTGGCCACCGAGCTGCTCAAGGCGCTCACACGCTGGGTGCGCACCGCCCAGGCCGAGCTGGTGTCGGACCTGATGAGCGCCATGATCCACGAGCGAGCCACTGCCGCCGACCTCGCCCTCTACGAGACGCCCGAGTACCACGACCGGCTCCACCGCGCCCGGGTGGACGCCTCCCACCGGCCGGTGGCCCTGGTGGAAGCCCTGGGCGGCCTGCTCCAGAACGGCATCACACTGGTGGCCATGGCCGGCGTGCTCTGGCAGTTCGGCTGGTGGGTTCCGGTGGCCCTGGTGGCCAGCACCATCCCGGCCCTCTGGGTTGTCCTTCGATTCGCCGTCCGCCAGCACCGGTGGCGGATGGCCTCCACAACCGACTTCCGCCGCTCCTGGTACTACGACTGGCTGCTCACCCACCGCGAACCCGCCCCCGAGATCCGCCTCTTCGGCCTCGCCGTGGAATTCTCCCGCCGCTTCGGCGCCCTGCGCACCCGGCTGCGGGGCGAGCGCATCGACCTCGCCCGCTCCCAGGCCGCCGCCGAGATGGCCGCCGGTGCCTTCGCCCTGGCCACCATGGGCGTCGCCGTCGCCTGGATGGTGGTGCGCACCCTGCGCGGCGCCGCCACCCTGGGCGGCCTCGCCATGTTCTTCCAGGCCTTTGCACAAGGCCAGCGGCTGATGCGATCCCTGCTCGAGACTGTGGGCCAGGTGGTCTCCAACACCCTCTTCCTGGAAAACCTCTTCGAGTTCCTCGAGCTCGAACCCGAGCTGACCGACCCGCCCGACCCCAAGCCGCCACCAACACAGCGGCCCCCCTCGGTGCGCTTCAGCCAGATCACCTTCCGCTATCCGAGCTCGGACCGGCTGGTCTTCGACGGCTTCGACCTCGAGGTGGCACCCGGCCAGATCGCCGCCCTGCTCGGCGTCAACGGCGCCGGCAAGAGCACCCTGTTCAAGCTGCTGTGCCGGCTCTACGACCCCCTCCAGGGCTCGGTGGAGATCGGAGGCTGCGATCTGCGCCACATGCGCCTGGCCGACGCCCGAAGACTGGTCACCGTGCTCTTCCAGGAGCCGGTCCACTACTCGGAGACCGCCCGCCGCAACATCGAACTCGCCGACACCACCGCCCCCATCAATCCCGCCCGGGTGGACTCCGCCATCAACCTGGCCGGCGGGGAGGCCCTCATCGAACGCATGCCCGACGGCCTCGAAACCCTGCTCGGCTCCTGGTTCCCCGGCGGCACCGAGCTGTCCACCGGCGAGTGGCAGCGCCTCGCTCTGGCCCGCGCCGCCCTGCGGGACGCCCCGGTCATCCTGCTCGACGAGCCCACCTCGGCCATGGACTCCTGGTCCGAGATCGACTGGGTGCGGCGCTTCCGGGCCCTCGCCGAGAACCGCACCGCCATCATCATCTCCCACCGCCTCACCACCGCCATGCGCGCCGACGTCATCCACGTCTTGGAGGATGGGCGGATCGTGGAGTCAGGATCCCACGCCGAACTGCTCGAACTCGGCCACCGCTACGCCGCTGCCTGGCACGCACAGATGGACACGGCGGGGCCGTGAGTTCTGAGTTCTTGGTTTTGAGTTCTTAGTTCCACCCAACCAGGGATGGGCCGCAGCCAGGCCGGCTATGGCACACCCGTCGGATGTCACTCCAAGTGAGGCCCCGAAGGGGCCGACGAGGAATCTGGTCAATCACCACGCTCGCCCGTCCCTCCCCCGATCGAATTGTGCTCGCCGTTTCTCCACCGCCGAGATGTGCAGCCAAGATGGCCGCACCACAAATCCGTCCAGCTGGTTCGCCCTTCGTATTGGCTGGGCCAAATTGTGGTGCGGGCTTCCAGCCTGCACAGCTCCTCAATCGAATTGGCAGCCCGAAATTGTGGTGCGGGCTTCCAGCCTGCACAGCTCCACAGTCCGACCGTCGAGGTTGGGTGGGTGGGGACTTTAGACTTTTGACTTTAGACTTTGGACTCGAAGGGTGGGGGGGCGGGGGCCACGTGCCGAAAAAAGAAAAAGCAGCCATCCGGCTGCATCTACACCCGCCACTCGAACCGCACGGGTTACGAGCTCGGCTTCTCCTCCAACTTCACCAGATCGAGAAACTCCTCGACCTCGTTGTCGCTCCACGGCTCGGCCAGAAGCGTGAACAGGTCAGGGGTGTCACGACCGTCGAAGGGGTTGCGAACCGTAGCCCTCTTGACCGACGAACAACGCGCCGACAACTCCGAGAGATAATGCTCGAAGTCGGCCGCTAAGTCGGTAAGATGTAGCTCTTCCATCGTGCGCCCTCCATACCTCCACCCCTATCCCAACATGAAACTAAACCTCATTTTGTGACGTTCGTCAACCTTTGCCCTGATTTTGTACACCACCCGAAATCAAAAGTAGACACCATAACAGCGACACATTCTCAGAATGAGTTCCCCTCCCCCTCGCAATACACCCACCCCGGCACCGTTCTTGAGCCATGTCACCAAGTCCAAGTTCTCAGCTATGAGTAGACGCCTATAGGTCGCTATTTTCTGCAGCCTGACCGAAGAACTCAGAAACACACTGGTTTTCGATTTTCCAATTCCAGCGCCGAGATGTGCAGCCAAGATGGCCGCACCACAAATCCGTCCAGCTGGTTCGCCCAACGTATTGGCTCCGCAAAATTGTGGTCGTGGCCCCCAGCCTGCACAGCTCCACGACCCGTCACTCCCTTGATCGAATTGTGCTCGCCGTTTCTCCACCGCCGAGATGTGCAGCCAAGATGGCCGCACCACAAATCCGTCCAGCTGGTTCGCCCAACGTATTGGCTCCGCAAAATTGTGGTCGTGGCCCCCAGCCTGCACAGCTCCACGACCCGTCACTCCCTTGATCGAATTGTGCTCGCCGTTTCTCCAGCGCCGAGATGTGCAGCCAAGATGGCCGCACCACAAATCCGTCCAGCTGGTTCGCCCTCCGTATTGGCTGGGCAAAATTGTGGTGCGGGCTTCCAGCCTGCACAGCTAGGCCGTGCTTTTGACAGGTCCCTCGTCGGCGGCCCGGGGCCGCCTCGCTCGGGATAAAATTCCGGCTGGGCTGCCAAGGCCAGCCCGCCGTCATTTCATGGTGCGGGCTTCTAGCCTGCACAGCTCCAACGCTGACTCGCCACTCGTATTGGCTCTGCAAAATTGTGGTGCGGGCTTCCAGCCTGCACAGCTCCACGGCCCGACCGTCGAGGGTGGGAGGGCGGGGACTTTAGACTTTTGACTTTAGACTTTGGACTCGAAGGGTGGGTGGGCGGTGTCTTGATTTTTGATTTTTGACTCGGAGATCGCCCGATCACGGTCTCGGTTTGTCCGGTGTGCCCGGGTTGTCTTCCTTCGAATTACCGGACCCACCCGCCGTTAGATCGTTGAGCGCGCCATAGACCAGCATCCGGGGCCGGTGATATGGCCGCAGGCGTTCGCCACTCGGTCTCGCGCTGCCCTCGCGTTGCGTGCTGTCGGTCATCTCACCGGTCTCCTTTATTCATCACCTACGCCGGACTCGGGTATCGAAACGGATCGGGTTCGTTTCCGAGGCCGATCATAACCCGGAGGAACCGCCGATGGCAAGCGGCGGCCCGGAACCGTCGCCAGCCTCGACGACGGCCCGATAGGGATCCGCTCTGGGCTATTTCCCGTACTTGGCGGACAATTCTCCGGCCCTGGTCAAAGCCGCCTTCCAATCGGGGAAGTGCTCGGGGAAACGGGCCGCCGCGTCGCGGGCGATCTCCTCCAGGGTCGTTCGCCCATCCATACGGGCGAGGAGATATCCCTCCACCTGTCCCTCGATGGTGAGGGCCGGCGCATGGCCCCCTTCTTGCCGGTGGAGCTTCTCGGGCGAAATCAAATCCGCGAAAAAAGTGGACTGTTCGAATGTGACATGCGCCTTCCGCGGCGATTCTGGTGAGCCAATCTCGGTGCGCCACCGCCAGGTGTAATCGTCGCCCACGAGATCGGCGCGCAGCCGCACGGAGACCTCGTCACCGGGCGTCAGTTCCACCGCCTCGGGCCACGGAAAAAACGCCTGACCGTAGATCAGCTCCGGTTCGCCGGGCGCGTTGGAAAAACCGATCCCCTCGCCCAGGGTGGCGTCGAACCAGACCGCCACCCCGTGGCCGGTGCCGGCACCCTCCACCGTCCAGTTCAGGGTTCCGGCGACGTTGGGACCGTCGATGGTGGCGTAGTCCAGTGTCGCCCAGTGTTGCGGCGGAACCAGCAGATTTTCCGGCTTCAACCGGGCTTTCCCCCACGAGTTGACCACCTGCGGATGACCGGCGCTCAGGTCGAGGCCGAGGGTGTTGTGTCGCCACGGCTCCCGGCGATTCCGGTAGAGATCGGGGGCGTCTACCAGGGCTGCCCACAGCTCGTCGGCCTGCGAGATCAGGCGACCGCCGGGGACCAGGAGGCGCTCGCGCGCGTCGATGATCGCGGGGATGTGGTGCTGCAGTTGCGGCAGGATGCCGCGCAGATCGGACACGATCACGTCGGCGCGCCGGGGCAGCTCGACCTTCGAGGAAACCGCCTGATGGAACGTGATGCGGTCGGCGTACCCATTCGCGTCTGCGTTCGGCCGCGCCACCTGGATCTCCTCCTCCGGCTCCACCGCGTCCACGCGGCCGGCACCGAACCGGCAGGCCAGCAGCGAGAAGATCCCGGTCCCGGCGCCGATATCAAGCACCGTGCAGCCCGGCCGGATCGCAGCTTCCAGCGCCCTGGCGTAGGCGTCCATGCGCACGTGATCGGTGATCATGTCGCCGTAACCGACGAGGCTGTAGCCGGTGGTCCTGGCCATCCGCGGTCTACCCTTCCTGCCCGATTTCGCGCGCGACGCCGGCCCAGCTCTCCCGGCAGTCCAGGAGGGCCGCACGAACCGAAGGCAGCAGAGCGAATTCACGGGGATATCGCAGCTCGAAGACCGGCACACCGCTCGGCCACCTCGCTCGCCCCGGCCAGCAGGCGGCCGGCCAGCTCCCGGTCGGTCACGTCGAGCTGAAAACTGTATCTGATGAGTTCGATACAGGCGTCGCGGGCGGACAACCGCGTTACCTCGATCTGTCCGGCATCGTCCTGGGGGGCGGTGCGAGCAGGTAGAGCGCCGCCAGCGGCAGCCGCACCGGTGCGCATTCGGCGGGAACCCCGAGCCGGCGCTTGTCGGAGTAGTGGGCCATCGGCGCCTCGGGCAGGGTGTGGTGGACGGTGGCAGCCACCGAGGACGGCCACAGCCGCAGCCCGCGATAGGTGGGCAGGGCGAGGATGTTCTTCGCCCGCGGCCACGATCAGCGCGTCGTCGCACAACAACGGACAGCCGGCCTGGTGGAGACTGGCCGCCAGCGTCGACTTGCCCCGCCCGGTTTGGCCCGCAAACGCGATCGCCCGGCCGTCCACCTCCACCGCGCTGGCATGCAGGACCAGACGGCCCAGGTGACCGAGCAGGCGCGGCAGGACCTGGTCCAACAGGAGGTGTATGCAGGGTCTCGTGGTCGGTTTCCGGGGTGGCCAGGCGGCGATCCGGCGGGTGTCGCGGGAGATGACGAAGTCGGCCAGTCCGGGAAAGCGCAGCAGGAAGCCGTCGCCGCTGGTGGCGAGCGAAAGGGTGAGATCGCCGACATCCGAGTGCCAGTGGTGTCGCCAACCGGTGCCCATCGGTTCGGCTGGGGGGCCGTCGAGCAGTCGGACGGCGAAGGCCGGGCGACGCCTCAGGGGGTCGTCTCGGACAAGGTTGAGTTCCCTCACCGGGAAAGTCGAGGCCAGCGTGACGTCTGCGTAGGTGTAGTCAGGCATTTTGCCGAGAATACGACAGATCTAGTGAGTACAATCCTCAGCGCATGACCTGTGTCGGCAAGGCCGACCTCGACCGGACATGCACTCGCCAGATCGGCTCATGTGCGGGATTTGTTCTCGATTTCCCTGACCAATTCCCTCTGGGCCCATCTCGCTGCCGCCAGCCGTCAGATCCGGAGGGCTCCGTAGACGAGCAGCTGCGGCCGGTGATATGGCCGGCGCGGCGTGGTCTTTCTGGCGATGATCTCTCGCGTGTTAGTCGTGGGTCATATCTTCTGTCTCCGTTGTACATCATACACTCTCGGTTCGCGTTTCGCGCGCACCGGCTGCGGTTCCATATGCCTGGCGACCCAGCCAGTTCGCCAGAGAGCCGCCTCGTACGGCGCCTCGCAGGCGTCGCGGTCGCCATCATCCGAAGCAGATCGGGTCAGATCGAGCAGTTTCTCCTGATCCACATAGCTCGAAAGACGGGCGCTGTCGTGTCCATGGCAAGCTGCAACCGCGGCCCCATGGCGCCATCACGGCTGCGGTGAAGTTCCACCCCAGGTGCTCCTTACCCCTGCGCCAGCGCACCGCATCGGGCAGCCGCCCAACCATGGCCCGGCGCAGGATCGCCTTGGGCCAGCCCTGGTCGAGCTTCTGGTTGCCGGGGAGGGCGACGCAGAACGATATGACCCGCAGGTCCAGGAAGGGGTGGCGAGGCTCCACCGCACGGCCGACGCGACCCGGTTGTACCGCTCCAGGCCAACGGTCAGGTAGGGATGGTCGAGGCTGCGGGCGCGCTCCTGACCCAGCGTCTCCCCGCGCTCCCGATTCGAGTGAGCCGCCAGCGCCCGCAGCCGTCCACCCAGGTCCACGCGGCGAGCGAAGTCCGGGCTGATGATCGATGACTCGATGTTCCGCTGCACCTGGGTTCCTCCGGTCACCCGCCTCAACCCGCGGTACAGGCGCCTGACCGGCTTCGGTGCAAAGGCACTGCCAGCGCTGCGGATCAGCTCTCGCCAGGCCGGGTAGGCCCCGCCCCAGAATCGGTTCTCACCCACGGCCTCGCGGTACGCGGTCAGCCAGCGTCCACGACGCAGCAGCCGGGCCAGGTAGCTGCCGGCCGAGAGCACGATGTCACCGTCGATGCCGTCCAGGACCGCCTTGACCCCCTGGCGGTGGGCGTCAAGGTACACGGCGCGAACCAGGGTCATGTGGCAATCGAAGGGTTCGTCGAGGCCCCAGGTCAACTCTTCCAGCTCGGGCAGCAGGTCTTCCATCGCCGCGTGGTTGACCATGTGGGGCGCCAGCCCGTCCATGGTCAGCGCGGCCTGAATCGTCCGCGTCTCGACACAGTCCTCGGGGTCAGGCCCGACCGCCGAAAATGTCGGCAGCGGCCCCTCACCCGCCTTGGCGCGCAGCTCCCGGGCCACCGCCACGACGGATCCCGAATCCATGCCGCCGCTGAGCATGGAGCCGACCGTGTCGGCGCCGCGCAGCCGGCAGCGCACCGCCTCTTGGAACACATCGAGAAACGCCTCGGCGTAGGCCTCGTCCGACGCCAGGCGCAGCTCGGGCCCGGCCTCCAGCGTCCAGTAGCGCTGCCTGTCTCATGCCGTCGGGCGTGACCGTCAGGGTGTGGGCCGGCGGCAGCCGGTAAACCTCCTCGAAGAAGGTGCAGGTCTTGTCGATGCCCTCGAGCTGAGTGACCAGGAAGTCGGCGATCCGGCCCTCGTTGATGCGGTGCGGCACCTCACCGAGGGTCAGGATGGCCCGCGGCTCCGACGCCCAGGCAAAGAGCCGCCCCGGCCCGTGGAAGTAGTAGAACGGACGGACCCCGAAGTGGTCGCGGGCGCAGAACAGACGGTGCGCCCGGGCATCCCAGATCGCGAAGGCGAAGTCGCCGAGCAGCCTCTCCGGGCACCGCTCGCCCCACTCCTGATAAGCCCTCAGGATGAGCTCGGCATCGCCGACCCTCGTCAATCTCGGGCCCCCTGCAGATCCAATCGACGAACAAGCTCGCCGCGGTTGTCGAGCCGGGCATCGGCCGCGATCACGAGCCGGCCGTCGGCGGCGACCACAGGCTGTGTTTCGAACCCGGCCTCGGGGGTGGTGATCAGCGCTGCGTGGCCCAGCCCGACCGGCCCATCGACCCAGGCGCCGGTGCCGTCCGGCCCTCGCCGGCGCAGGACCTCGACCATCCCGGAGAGGTCTGCGTCCCCGACAGGTCGCCCGTCGAGAAAGAAGAGTCCGGCGATACCACTCATTCGAGGCTCACGGCCTGGGCATCAGCTCGCCGGTGAAGGCGGCAAAGCGTTCACCGGGCGCGGCGGCGTCGTTGACCGGCCGGCCGTCGACCTCCACCCAGGCGTGGGCGGCAAATCCATCCTCACCGGTCTGAACGCCGAGGCGAATCTCGGCGGGAACACCCCGGCGACGCAGCAGCCACCACAGGGTGACCGAGCGGGACAGACAGCTGCTCGGCACGGGGCTGATCCCGGCCGCACCCTGGACCAGCCGGGCTGATCGGCGCGCTCCCTCGAACGGGTCCGGCCCATCCCCCGGCCGGTCGGAAGTGCCGCCCGGACTCATCAGCTGCAACAGTCGGGGCAGGGAAAACAGTCGCAGCCCGACCCAAACGACGGGCAACAGGAAGAACGCCTGCATCAGCGTCAGCCACTCGCGCCAGGAGAGTGAACCGGCCTTGACGAAAAGGCTATGAACCCGGCTCGGCATCGTTCACTTCGACGAGACCCTCGGCGGTGAGCCGTTCGAGCAGCTCCGCGACGTCCTGCTTAAGGGTCCCGGCGTCGGTGTCGTACTCGGCGAGGGCGGCGTCAAGGGCGGCACCCACGTGCGGAGAGTCGATCAGCAACTGGTAGAGGCGGGTGCCGACGTCGTCGAGCCCGTAGTACTGGCCCTTGTCGAGATTGACGAGCACTGACTCACCCTCGATCTCCCGAAGCAGCACCCCGTCCGGCCTGGTCACCTTCTGCTTTCTGTCCACCGTGGCCGTCCTCCCTGGTGCCACCCAGGATAGCGCCTGCACCGGCTGAAACCAACCGAGCACGGGCGGAGGAATGTGGAATGTGGAATGTGAATTGTGAAAACCCTACCCCTGACCCGATCTGTAATTTGGAATTTGTAATTTGTAATCCGCAATGGGCGGGTGGGCGGTCGGGTTTTGCCGACCTCCGGCTTTGATCTTCGCCGACCGATCAACGACAATCGCCACGGCAACGAAACAATGAACGCAACGCCCACTACATTCAATCCGATCACGCTCCGGCTGGCACAAGCCCTCGCAGGGGACGGTGACGCGCTCCGGTGGGCGGCAACCGAACCTGGACTGGACGAAGCCATCAGATTGAACCGGCTGGGCCCAACGCTGGCCGGTACCGCGAGAGACCTCGCCGTGCGGGCTCCGCGGGTCGATTCGTGGCGCGAACAGCTCAGAAGCAACGCAGCCTTTCGCATGGTCCTCGAGCAGTCAAAGCTTCGACTCGGCGAGACCCTCGGCCGGGAGGGAATTCCCTGGGTTCCCCTCAAGGGCATGGGACTTCCCGACGGTGTCTACCGGCGACCCGAGGAACGGGCGACCACCGACCTGGACGTCTTGATCGATGACGACAATCTCGACGCGTCGATGAGACTCTTGACTGGCGATGGTTGGGATCCCTCCATGAACAGTCGGATGCAACGCGCGTTCACCCTCGAAGAGGGCTACAACTGGAAGGCGACGCTGACACCCGGAGTCAACCTGGAGCTCCATTTCAGGCTCTGGGGTTCAGTGCCGGAGCGAATGGGCCGTGGTGTCCTCGAGCGGGCAATCCCGGAACCATCGTGGGGCGGTACCGCACGCCGCGTCTCGGCCAGCGACGCCTACGTCATCGCGGCCACGCACGTGTGGCTGACCCCGCCACCGCGATACCTGTTCCTCTGGTGGGACCTCGAGAGAATCGCCGCCATCGCGACCGACACGCAACTCCAGGAGATCATCGAGATCACACGGACGGAGGGACTCCAGCTCTTTGTGTACCAATCGGCTATCGGCGCCGCCACTCTGTGGAATTGCGAAAGGCACGGCACCATCGCTCGCGCTCTGGAACCCGACCTGAGATGGCCGGAACGTACCGCTTCGCACCGATTCTCCCGGGTTTCTCAATCCCGCCTTCCACTCGGAGCTCTCGTCCTGGCTCGGCTTCTGGCGGGACGGCCGAGCCGGATGGGATGGCGTGCGCCGTTTCGACGCATCTGGGCGCATCCGGGCATCGTGGAATCACACACCCCGAGCGACTGGCCATGGGCGAAACGGCGACTGACCCACCTCTTGCGACAGCTGGGCCTCAGCAGGCGATAGCCGACAACAGATTACGGAGCGAGCCTCCGGCTTGCGGAGCCCAATCGTAGTGCGCTTCCAGCCTGCACAGCTCAACCGCTGACTCTCCGGCGAATTGGCAGCTCGAAATTTGTGGTGCGGGCTTCCAGCCTGCACAGCTAGGCCGTGCTTTTGACAGGTCCCTCGTCGGCGACCCTGGGGCCGCCTCGCTCGGGATAAAATTCCGTCTGGGCTGCCAAGGCCAGCCCGCCGTCATTTCATGGTGCGGGCTTCCAGCCTGCACAGCTCAAACGTTGAGGGTAGTGGATGGGCTGCAGCCAGGCCGGCTATGGCACACCCGTTGGATGTCATTCGGAGTGAGGCCCCGAAGGGGCCGACGAGGAATCTGGTCAATCACCACGCCCGCCCGTCCCTCCCATGATCGATTTGTGCTCGCCGTTTCTCCACCGCCGAGATGTGCAGCCAAGATGGCCGCACCACAAACTCCTCCCGCCAATTCGGTGTTCCGGCCGGCTGGGCCTGATTGTGGTGCGGGCTTCCAGCCTGCACAGCTCAACCGCTGACTCTCCGGCGAATTGGCAGCTCGAAATTTGTGGTGCGGGCTTCCAGCCTGCACAGCTCCAACCTCCAGATGTGCAGCCAAGATGGCCGCACCACAAACTCCTCCCGCCAATTCGGTGTTCCGGCCGGCTGGGCCTGATTGTGGTGCGGGCTTCCAGCCTGCACAGCTCAAATGTTGAGGGTAGTGGATGGGCTGCAGCCAGGCCGGCTATGGCACACCCGTTGGATGTCATTCGGAGTGAGGCCCCGAAGGGGCCGACGAGGAATCTGGTCAATCACCACGCCCGCCCGCCCCTCCCCCAATCGAATTGTGCTCGCCGTTTCTCCACCGCCGAGATGTGCAGCCAAGATGGCCGCACCACAAACTCCTCCCGCCAATTCGGTGTTCCGGCCGGCTGGGCCTGATTGTGGTGCGGGCTTCCAGCCTGCACAGCTCCAACCTCCAGATGTGCAGCCAAGATGGCCGCACCACAAATTCCTCCCGCCGACTCCCTTTCCCAGCCTGCTGGGCCTAATTGTGGTGCGGGCTTCCAGCCTGCACAGCTCCACGACCCGACCGACCCCTTGGGTGGGTGGGCGGGATTTTCGATTTTCGATTTTCGATTCCTTCCGCCCTGGAACAGCAGCACAACCGACCGGCCCTTTTACTTTCCGATCGCACCAGCTACGATCCCCCCATGGCCGTCACGATCGGCATCCTCCAAGCCCTGATCGAGCTCGGGCACCGCCGCCACGAGCCCGATGGAGCTGACGTCCCACGCGCCCTCAGCATCGCCCGATCCCTCGAGGCCGACACCACCACTCCAGCCTTCCTGAAGTCCTACATCTGGTACCTGGTCAACGACATCCACGACGCCGCCGGCTGGGCCATCCCAGCCAACGAAGCCCTCCCCCAGTGCCACGGCGCCGCGGTTTCAGTGGCCCACGGCTGCGAGCTCATGCTCTACGACGTGGCTTCTGAGATCCGCAAGGCCGAAGCCCCCGTCATGGCCCTCGGCGTGCTGGCCGCCGGGCGTTCCCTCTTCGGCCGCTGGGACATGCTGCCGGCCCGGGGCGCCCTCCTGCTCCCCCTGGACGAGGACCTTGACGAATCGACCCTGGTCGATGCCCTCGCCTCGCAGCAGGGCGTGCGTTGGGGCCACACCGGTTCTCTGCGCAAGCCCCTGCTCGAGAACTCCAAGGGCGCCACCCTCAACACCCTGCCGGTGCACGTGCCCACCCCCGAACTCATCGCTGCCCGAGCCGCCACAAGACCCACCGGGCCCAACGACCTCGAAACCTTCCTGTTCCTGGCGGCTGCCCATGCCTCGGTTCAGCGGGGAACCTGGGACCACACGGTGGAGCTGGCCCAGCGAATCCGCCGCGACGGAGCCCCCCTCGACGCTGCCATTCGCTTCGGCCTCGCCGACTGGCTCGGCATCGACATCTCTCCCCTCACCCGCATCCGCATCAAAGCCAGGAGCCTCTTCCGCCCATCCCAACGGTAACCAGAAGGTCCTACCGCCACCCCCACGACCCGACCTCTTCGGTGGCCAGGACCTTTAAACCTTTAACCTTTAAACCTTTAAACCCCGCAAAGCGTAATTGTGGTGCGGCCTTCCGGCCTGCACAGCTCAACCGCTGACTCTCCGGCGAATGGCAGCCCGAAATTTGTGGTGCGGGCTTCCAGCCTGCACACTCCACTGCCGCGTGATGGCTCATCCAATTCGAGTCGCGACGCGCGAATACGACACCTCAGGCCGTGCGACCAAAAAACACAGCCGGCCCTTGAAAGTTATACGCCGAAAATATATACTCTGCGTATAACTGAGGTTTGTCATGCCGATTACCCGCCTTCCCGACACCGTCCAGACACTCTACGCCGAGCTGCTTGACCAGTCGATTCTCGGTGCTGCCCAACACACCGCACTCGGTCTTCCATCGGGCACATTCATCTCCAAGGAGATCAAGGGCGGGACCTACTGGTATCTCCAGCGAAGCGAGGGCGAGCGGAAGCGGCAAATCTACCTCGGCCCTCAATCCGAAGCACTGACGGCCTGGATGGAAAACGTCCGCGCTGCCAAGGTAGAAACCGTGGTCGACACCGACCAGCGGCGCCGGCTGTGTGCCATGCTCCGGTCGGGGGGAGTCGCGACCGAGCCGGCTGCCGTAATCAAGGTCCTCCAGCTGCTCGACGATTCGATGGTCTTCCGACTCGGTGGAGTCCTGGTGGGCACGCTGGCGTTTCGCGTCATGGCGAACGTCCTGGGGGTCAGATTCGACGACGCCGCATCCCGCACGCAAGACGTAGACATCGAGCACGATCCGGCGGTCGGTGTCGCACTCGCCCGCAACACAGACTCCGTCAACGTCGAAGAGGCCTTGACGGACGGCCCCTTCCGGTTTCTGGGGATCCCGGCGCTCGATGCGAGAGACGCTTCGACCTCGTTTCGAATTCGCGGTCGCGAGCTGCGCGTGGACTTCCTGACGCCGATGATCGGTCGGGAGCGGAGCGGACCGGTTCGCCTCCCGGCCTTCAATCTATCGGCACAACCCCTGCGATTCCTCGATTATCTGATCGACAGGCCGATCCAGGCGGTGGCCATCGGAACCGATGCGGTCCTGGTCAACCTCCCAGATCCGGCACGATTCGCGCTCCACAAGCTGTGGTTGTCGAGCACGCGCAGCGCGACGTTCCAGACGAAGGCGCGAAAGGACCTCATTCAGGCGGCCTTGCTCGCCGAGATTCTGCTCGAGGATCGACCGACCGATCTTGTGGCCGGATGGGAGGTGCTGTCCGACCGGCCCGGCGCCCGCAAGAAGATCCTCCGGGCCGTCCGCCGACTCGAGGACGACCTCTCTCGCCGATTCCTCGAAACCCTCAGAGCTTGAGTACGGGCTTCCAGCCTGCACAGCTACGTGCTTCGAACGCTCGACTCTGCGGCGCCTGCCGAATTCAAGGCAGCCCGAAATTTGTGGTGCGGGCTTCCAGCCTGCACAGCTCCACCGCTGACTCTCCAGATGTGCAGCCAAGATGGTCGGCACCACAAACCCCTCCCGCCAATTCGGTGTTCCGGCCGGCTGTGCCAGATTGTGGTGCGGGCTTCCAGCCTGCACAGCTCCGACCTCCAGATGTGCAGCCAAGATGGCCGCACCACAATCTCTCCCGCTGATCCGTCTTGGCCAACCAGCTGTGCCCGATTGTGGTGCGGGCTTCCAGCCTGCACAGCTCCAACCTCCAGATGTGCAGCCAAGATGGCCGCACCACAAATCCCTCCCGCCAATTCGGTGTTCCGGCCGGCTGTGCCAGATTGTGGTGCGGGCTTCCAGCCTGCACAGCTCCAGCGATCTGGTGGCCCGCAGCACAACGCAGACGAGACACAGCGGAAAACCGGGATTCGGGATTCGGGGCCCGGGGCTCGGGATCCGAAGTGGACACGTCTGCCGGTTCGACGGGAGATCCGGTTCCACCCTTCGGGCTGTGCTGTCCTGGAATTTTCAATCTTCAATTTGCAGTCTGCAATTTGAAATATGCAATTTGGAGTGCCCGCCCGTGCCAACAACGACCAACGTCGCATTTTGTCCAGCCCCTCGGAAGGAAACACAACCCTCCGCGGCCAACCCTGGCTTGGCGAGATGTCGATCGAGATATACACTCATGACGAGGACACAGACATGAAACGGGACACAGTCATCGAAGTACTGCGGTCGAATCAGGAAGATCTGCGACATCGCTTCGGCGTAACCGCCATACGCCTGTTTGGGTCGGTGGCACGTGACGAGGCCGGGGATACGAGCGATGTGGATATCATCGTCGAGTTTGACTCAACTCCTTCCCTCTTCGATTTCCTGCGTCTGAAAGGGTACCTGCAGGATCTCCTCGGTACGCGCGTGGATCTTTCGACTGCGAACGGTCTCAGGCAGCGAGCCCAGCTGACATTCGAGCGGGACGCCATCCATGTCGCGTAGGACGGTTGATTTTCTCAGGGACGTCGACCAAGGTTGCGTGCGAATCGTCGAGTACACCACGGGCCTCAACCGCGAGCAGGTATTCAGCGACCCCATGCGTTTCGATGGCGTGCTCCACAACTTCCACGTGATTGGAGAGGCTGTCAAGCGTCTCCCGGATGAACTGCGAGCGGACCATCCCGACATTCCGTGGAAGGACATCGCGGGCATGCGCGATTACATTGCCCATGCTTACTTTGTGCTGGATCTCGATATCCTCTGGAAAGGCATTCAGGAGGACATTCCAACCCTCCTCGAGAAGGTGAAACTGCTGATCTCTGACCTTGAAGCGGATTGACGATCACGCAGCCTCTGAATCGAGAAACCAAAAAACGCAGCCCACCGGCTGCGCTATCAACTATCCAACTCCTACCACAAAGGCCGGCGTTAAGCGGAAAGGGCTAACCGCCTCCCCCCTGGATTCCAAGCTCCACATACGCGGAATACGATCGCGGCGGCGGCACCTCGAGCCCCTCCGCTTCAAGCCCCTCAATGTGGAACGCGATTGCCTCCCGCATGCTGCGCTCGACCTCTTCAGTTGTCGATCCTGTGGCCACGCAACCGCCCAGGTCAGGCGAAAAGGCCGAGAAGCCGGTCGACGTCTCTTCGATTACAATCAGATATCTCATGGCTTCAACCCCGCTTGTTTCAGGATACTGCTCAGGGTACCCCGTGCCAAGTCGTGTCCCTCGATTCCCAGGCACAGTAACAACGCCCTGCTTGAACGGATGCTTGTACTGCCGATGGCTTCCTCGGGTTCGAACAAGATACGACCCATCCGCCTCAATCAGCCTGATGACCTCCCTGACCTTCACACCCTTTCAAAGGATGCCTCGGTGAAGATCTGTAAAGGTCGAACCAGAAACTCGGGCTGGGCAGATCTCCACCTACCCGACCAACTTGAACCCGCCGCCAACCTCAAACTTCAAACATCTCACATCAAACCTCATACCTAAAAAACGCAGCCCCCCGGCGTCTCTGGCTATCTACCCCGGCCTCCCAAACGGATGCGGCGCCTTGACAATCCGCACGTAATAACGTACGTTTTGTAACGGAGGATGGAATGACGACCATCTCGATCACCGAGGCCCGAGCCAAGCTCTACAGGCTCGTCGATCAAGCAGCATCAGACAACACACCAATCCTGATCACGGGCAAGCGGAGCAATGCCGTTCTCGTCTCCGAAGATGACTGGCGCGCCATCCAGGAAACACTCCACCTGGTCTCGATCCCCGGGATGCGTGAATCGATCCTCGAAGGCATAGCCGAACCTGTCGACGAGTGCAGCGAGGATCCAGGTTGGTGAGCCCCTGGCGGCTCGTCTTCACCCGCCAGGCACAGAAGGACGCCAGGAAGCTCGCCTCCGCCGGCCTTCGCGAAAGAGCACAGACCCTCCTTGATATCCTCGCCGAAAACCCGTACCAATCGCCACCGAGATTCGAGAAGCTCGTCGGCGACCTTTCGGGGGCACTCTCGCGCCGAATCAACATTCAACATCGACTGGTCTACGTGGTTCTTCCCGAACAAAGGACCGTGAAGATCATCCGCATGTGGACCCACTACGAGTAACCACCTCCTGAAACCAGACATGTCCCCCCTGCTCCTTTTCCCCTCTGCACCTCTTCCTAACCGGGTGGAGCGGAATCTTCAATCAATGACCGCCCTCGGACGCCGTCAATTCGTAATTCGCAATTCGCAATCGTCGGCCGACCGGCCACCGACCTCAAACTTCAAACATCTCACATCAAACCTCATACCTGAAAAACGCAGCCCCCCGGCTGCGCTATCAACTATCCAACTCCTACCACAAAGGCCGGCGTTAAGCGGAAAGGACTAACCGCCTCCCCCCTGGATTCCAAGCTCCACATACGCGGAATACGACCGCGGCGGCGGCACCTCGAGCCCATCCGCCTCAAGCCCCTCAATGTGGAAGGCGATCGCTTCCTGCATGTTGCGCTCGACCTCTTCAGTTGTCGATCCTGTGGCCGCGCAACCGCCCAGGTCAGGCGAATAAGCCGAAAAACCGGTCGACGTCTCCTCGATCACGATCAGATATCTCATAGCTTGGACCTGGGTCATCCTGACAGCACCGACCAACTGGCCCCAACAGCATGGAGTGCCCCGCTCACAGCACTCAAAGAGGAAGACCTCGCCTTCGGATGCGCTCTGGTTCGACGACGATAATTGAGGTTGATATTTCGCTTTCATCGACAGACTCGAGAAGAGCCCCGAGTCGCAGCTTCACTTCGTCCACTCTCAAGCCACCGCCCCTAAAGAGAATCACAGCCGGCGCATCTGAGCCATGGATGGCAAGCAATCTGGGAAAATCAAGGTCAGCCGTAACCACAGCCCTTCCTTGCCCGGTTGCGTAATCGAGGATCTCTGTGTCCGCAGCTTGGGCGAGGCCGACGGCCGAAGCATGAACGACATCATGACCCAGCGACTCAAGCCATGGGGCGAGCCGGGGAGACATCATCATGTCCAACAGGAACTTCACGAAGCAATCTCTACCGTTTCGTCATCGGCCAGGAGCGCAGCGAACCGCAACGCCGCGTCGATGTCCTCCGGCTCCAAATAGGGATACTCGCTGAGAATCTCTTCTCTTTCCTCGCCGTCCGCAAGAAGGCCCAAGAGCCGTGACACCGGGAACCTGAGTCCTCTGATGCAGGGCCGACCAGTGCATACCTGCGGGTCTACGGTGATGCGGTCCAGTCGCATATCGAATCCCCCCCTACCATATTACTGGTAAAAGGTCGCTTGAGAGCACAGGCGACCAACCCGCGCTCCGAACCTTCCAACCTTCCAACCAAAAAACGCAGCTCCCCGGCTGCGCCCATCAACATTCCCGCCCCCTACCCCGGAGCCAGAATCTTCAATTTGCAATTCTGCAATTTGAAATCCCCCAAGCAGAAGCGAATACCTTTAAACCTTCAA
>CAWDGW010000008.1:0-526254 GCA_963801995.1 uncultured Holophagae bacterium
CGATTTTCGCATTTCGAATTTCGAATTTCGAATGTGCCCGTCCCCCCGATGGTTTACGATGTTCCGTCGTGACGACCAATACCGCAGACCCGAGGCCAAACAAGAAGAGCGCCTTGCTGGCTCTGGCGCTACTGGCGCCGGTTCCGACCCTCGGCGTGGTGGCGGCCATGTTCGCAGCGCCCGGCACCATCGGCCAGGCGATTTTCGTGGCCTCGAAGATCTGGATCCTCATCGTTCCCCGCCGCCTGGTATCTCATCGTGGAGAAGGGGAAATTCAGCTGGTCGCCACCGCTCGAGGGCGGGCTCGGTGTCGGGGCGATCGTGGGTGGTGCCATGGTGGCCACCATCCTGGCGGCCTATTACCTGGTCCTCGGCGACCAGATCGACCCGCTGCTATTGCGAAATACCGCAGCTGAGATGGATCTCGCCAGGCCAGGCATCTATCTGGCCGGCGCCGCCTACTGGATCTTCATCAACTCGCTGATCGAGGAGTACGTCTACCGCTGGTTCGTGCTCCGCCAGCTCCGCACCCTCGTCCCGGACGTGGCGGCGGTCCTGGGATCGGCCCTGATCTTCACCATCCACCACACGGTCGCCATGGCGGACTACCTCGGCCCGCTCCACAACGCGCTCGGGACGGTGTCCGTGTTCACCGCCGGCGTTTGCTGGTCCTGGCTCTACCTCCGATACCGCTCCGTCTGGCCGCCGTGGGTCGCCCACGTGCTTGCCGACATCGCCATTTTTGTCATTGGATGGCAGCTCATCTTCGGCTGAGTCGAAAGTTAAAGTCGAAAGTTCTCCCTCACCATCTCGCAATGGGATCTCGGCAGGCGAGAATCCGTAATTCGCAATTCGTAATTCGCAATCACCGTTCGCCTGTCCGTGTCGACTCGACCGACGCGATTACAGTCCCATGCGATCGGCGATGTAATGACACAGCTGGCTCATTCGCTTCGTATACGACCCGAGCTCGTTGTCGTACCAGCCGAAGAGCTTCAGGTGGGTTACCGGGACGTCCACGACCCCGAGATCTCCTTCAACGCCCAGGGGCGACAGGTCAACTCGGGTGAAACCGGTCCGGGCGTGGGTCTCCCAACCTTCGATCACCACCGCCGCCAGCTCGCCGATGATGTCGGTGGACACATTCTGATCCTCGGTGTAGAGCACACCGCTGTCCGGATCGGCCCCGTAGTCTGCGAAGATCCGGTTGACAGACTGCCGGTTGATCAGGCTGTCCCCGCTGTCATCGAGCTGCGATTGGAAGGTGCAGTTGAGGATGATCAGCGACGCGGTTGAGGTCGGTATCCGGACCGAGTCGGCCAGGAAGCCAATCGAGGCGATCTCGGGCATCACCACTTCGAGAGCGGCAGCGGCGTTCGTCGACGTGAGGATGATGTTGTTGAGCACCGACCGGTTTTTGCGGAGATCCTTGGCACCAGCCTTGGGCACCGAATCCAACACACTCTGGGAGTTGGTGGCGGCATGAATCGTGGACATGGAGGCGGTCAACATGCGGTGGGTGAGCTCGTGCTGCAGCAGGGGCATCATCATGTGGGCCAGAGCCGTGGTGGTGCACGAGGCTGCCGATACGATGCTGTGCCGCGACGAATCGAAGGAGGGGTGGTTGATGCCATAGATCAGCATCACACTGTCGTCCGGCACCTTCGCGGTCTTGTCCGCGATCTTGAAGGCCGAGCTCACGAGCACCATCCGTGCTCCAGACTCGAGGTGACCCTGCAGACTGCCACCCGGATGGGTCGCCGGCAGAGTGGGGTCGCGAAATCTGCCGGTGGTGTCCACCACGAGGCTCACATCGTGGTCGGCCCACCCGATGTCCCTCGGATTCCGGTTCACCGACAGCACCACGACCTCGATTCCGTCAATTTCCAGTCGACCGGCATCCCGATCCACCACCTTGATCACATCACGAGGTCCGGAGTGCCCGTGCAGGAAGCGGCCGAGGGAACCGTAGGTGCTGTCCACCGACAGGTAGTGAGCCACATCGTCCAACGACTTCCCGACCGGCCGCCCGGGATTCACGACCAACCGACCAAATCGCCGATTCGCCACCTCGTACCACACGGCCAGCTTGCCGATTCGACCCATGCCGTTGATGCCAAGCGATGCTGTGGGTGCCATGATGCCTCCCCTCCTCATTTCAGTCGACCCGCGCCGCCAACATCGGCGATGCGGTGTTCGCCCAGATAGACTCCGCCGGAAAGCCCGTCGATGGCAATGTGATCACCGGTGAGCAGCACATGACCGCCGATGCGTGCAACACCGCTGGTATCGTCCACCTCCAGGTTCAGGCAGTTGACGACACAGCACTTTCCGAGCCGTTTCGTGGTCACCGCCGCGTGGGACGTGAATCCGCCGCGGGCGGTGAGCAGACCATCCACAGACAGCACCAGGCCGATGTCCTCGGGCACTGTATCCGGTCGCAGCAGGATGATAGCCACCTCCGAGTTCACCTGCCGCAGCCTCCGGACGTCTCCCGCACCAAAGGCCACCACTCCGCTCAGCGCGCCTCCGCTGACCCCGATGCCGGCGCCAATATCCCGATTCTCCATGGCTTCAGGATCGGCGAATATGGGCACCTCGGCCTGGCGGTGCAGTCGCATCGGACGGTTTTGCAGAATGTGAAGGTCCTCGGCCCGGTCCGAGCAGAATGTGAACTCGATCTCCTGATGTTCGTAGAGGTGGTCGTTGATCAGGCTGCGTGCGATCTCCTTCAACTCCCGGTAGATATTCGGGAATCGGGTCTCCAGGGAGAGCTGGAGGTGGGGCGAGTACTCGCGTCGCTGGGCCTCGCTGACCGGATATGGGTGCACCAGACCGGCCACCACATCCTCACCCTGGGAGCACATGGTGAAGTCGCCGAAGAGTCCGACCCCCGTTGTCGATGTGCGCGGATTCCTGGTAAACACGACTCCGGAGCCCGAGGACGGGTTCATATTCCCGAACACCATCCGCTGGACGATGACCGCGGTCCCCCACTCCGGGGCCAGTTGGAGCTGGTTTCGGAAGAGCCTGGCGGGGTCTCCGTCCCAGGAACCGGCCACCAGGTCAATCGCCTGCATCAGCTGTTCCATCGGATCATCCGCGTAGTGAGCGCCCTGGTCACGTCCGGTCTCCAGGTAGGCCAGAGCGATTTCTCGCATCTGGGGCGGTGTGAACTCGAGCTTTCTCTCCACCCGATGTCGTTCCTTGAACCGAAGCATGATCTCGTCGAAAACGTCACGATCGACGCCGCTGGACATGGCCACGTTCTGCAGATATCGGCGGTAGCAGTCCCAAGCCCCCCACCGCGCCTCTTCGGTGCCGGAGATCGCTTCCAGAAGGGACCGGTTGAGACCGATATTGAGAATTGTGTCCATCATCCCGGGCATGGAAAACGCCGCCCCCGAGCGGGCCGAGAGCAGCAACGGTCGTTGTGGGTCGCCGAGTTGGAGTCCAGTGGTGTTCTCGAGACTGGAAACCGCTTCGCCGACCTCGCTCCGGACATCCGCACGGGGACCACCATGGTCAACCGAGACCGCCAGCAGGTCGGTGGGGATGATGAACCCATCCGGCACACGCAGGCCCAAGGCACGCAGGCGTTTCAGTGAGTGCCCCTTGTAGCCGAGACCAATCTGATCTTCGTGCTCCAGCAAGGGCCCGCCGATTGTTGAAATCCGATGGAACGTCTCCCGGGCCTGCGGCACTTCCTCCTCCGCGCCGGCCAGCCCAACCTGGGACTGCATGAGACCTTGCCTCAGCCGACTCAGCAGCAGATCGAACTCCTGGATCGCGTAGGTCGAGGCGATCCGATCCCGCAAGAACCGCTCAGACCAACTCCCGGGATCGTCCTCTGACGCAGCGCCCTCGCCGCCGCCCAAGAGGGCCTGGCGTCCGGCCATGCGCTGGAGGTTCCTGTCGTGAAGCGATATGTAATTTGTGTCCACCACATCATTGAGCGCCTCGGAGGTCAGGTCGAGGATGTTGAGGACCTGACGGGGCGAAAGGTCTCCCCGCGCGATGGCCCGTTCGAGGAGCTCGAGCTTGGAAGCCAGATGTCTGACCCTGAGGCCTGAGACACGAAGTCCGGCCAGCATTTCCACCATGATCCGGTGGGCTTCACCGATCGACTCCCAGGTCACGACTCGGTGATCAAAGCTCTCGACCGACGCCTCGAGGTGAGGCTTGAGAAAGGCCATCACCCGCAGCATCAGACCCATGGCGTCGAACTTTGGCTCACGGTAGGTGCCGTACATGGAGGGTATTCCCGCCGCGATGTGCCTTTTGTGGAATATGTTCTCGAAGGCCTCGGTGGTTTCGGGGTCGAGGATGACGGTCTTCAGCTCCTCGAGCACCCGGTGTCCGGCGGTTACGATGTCGAGATCTCCGCCGTCGGCGCAGATCCTCGCGAATCGTTCCCGGGTCTTGGGTTGAAGGAGGGGCGACAGCTCGACTGTGGCGACGATTTCGGAGGAGGAGTAGGTGTACTTGGCCCTGAGCAGCTGGTACATCCGGGCCAGCAGCACCGCCCGCTGCCGATCCACCTCATCAACCCCGGAGATCTCGCCGACAGTGCCTTGCAGCTCCGTCACATTCAGTTCGTCGAGATCTCGTTCGGTGATGCCCATCTGCTCCAGCTGGGCGGCAATCCGGTGGACACCGCTGAACCAGTCGGCGTCGGCGGTCAGTTGGGAAACCGTCGAGTCGGGCAGGTACTGCGCGGCGCTGGCGACGTCGCCGGTCCGCCAACCGGCCCACACCGAGGAGGTGAACCCGACGAGCCGGTTGTTGCTCTCGGCATGGCACTGTTTCCTGAGGTAGTGGATGATCGGATCCCGACGGTGGGTGAGTTGATCGATTTTGGTGGAGACCTCTCGCAGCTCGCCCTCGGACCCGACCTCGTTGAAAAAGACCGGAAAGTAGGCCAGCAGCTGCATGATCAGATTGAAGGCATCAGCGATACCGGAGTTCAGCAACGCGGACACGTCCCGCTGAAAGAGGTCGGTATCGGACACGAAGACCCCTTCAAGATGGAGGTTGATCACCAGCGCGGACAGCAGTCGTTCGTAGGCGATGGGATCCACCTCGATAATCGCCAACCAGGTCCGCAGGCATGGCAAATGGTGCGGGTTGACGAAGGTCTGCCATTCTTCGGACACGCCACGAATGTCCGGGCCTTCGAAGCCCATCGCGATGGTTCGATCGACGAAGTGATCCACCGCAGAGCCGTCCGCTCGCACGGCGATTCCCTGACCCAGCTTTTCCAGGCACCGGTACAGAAGTGGCTTGTGACTCGGCGCACAGACCGCAATGTGGCCCGTAATGAGATCGACGGCTCGGAGGATGGCCTCGTTGTCGCCCCCAGAGCACACCGTCCGGATGGCCTGGTAGAGCGCCCGCAGGATCTCCATGTTCCGGTGTTGCAGCTCTTCGACTCCGGCCAAGTGGACGTAGAGCGCGATGCGTTCAATGGCGCTGGGCAGCTCGCGAGCTCGCTTGAGCACCATGTCGAGCAGATCATCGAGGTTCGGTAGCCCCACCAACTCGGACGATCCGTCGGCGCCCTTCCGTGTCAACCGCGCCATCTTGACGGCCTCGGCGAGCGGCCCCGCCACACCGGCGAGGACCTCGGCCGCCGTTCCCACCGGCTCACTCCAACACCACTTTTCGAGCGCCACCGAGTCCTCGAAAACACTCAAACTGAGATCCACCACGCCCGCGTACAGATGGGCAAACCCGGTCCCGACGCCGTCCCTCCCCAGAGATTTTTGAGCGAGCCTTCGGGTGTGGCGAGCGTGGCGAAGAAAAGCGGATCCGTGTTCCGCCTGGAGTTCCTGAAGGCGGTCCAGGCCACTTTCCATCACCGGCAGATAGGAGCTGGCATGCCTCGATCGGTCCATGGTCTCGAGAAACTGGAGGTGGACTCCCACCAACCCGGCGAGCCGATCCTGATCGTGATCCAGTTCGTAGAGTTGGCCGAAGATGCGATTGATGAGTCGGACACTGCGCACCCGATCGTCCGGCCGCTCGAAGTAGTGGAACAACCCGCCGCAGAGATCTGCCAGGTGACTCTGGATCTCACCCAGGTTTCGCATCGGGTGATGAAGCTCTGTGAGGAGCTTTTCCACGACCAGCCGAACACCGTAGAGCTGATTCACACTCTCCAACAACGGCCGATAGTCGTCAGGGATGACGACCTCGCTCCGGGTCTCCTCGAGGTTGGCCACGAGAGCGGTTGACTGCAATTGTCCACTTTCAGATCGACGAGGCATCTTGATGCCTCGAGTATATCGCCATCGTCGTATTCAGGCGTGAGTCTGTATCTCCCGCTCCCCGTCTCCCCTCCTCCCCTCCTCACCTTCTCTCCTCCTCGAGGGAGAGTTACACTACCTCGTCGTACTGCGGCCCGTGTCGCACCACCACGTCCTGAGGAGGGAACACCATGCGCAATACAACGAGTCGGCCAACAGCTTCCACCGGACTCCGAGCCGTCATCGCCTTGATCGCCGTGTCCACAGCAGTTTCGGCCGGTGCTGCTGGACCCTTGCTCCGTTTCCCCGACGTCCACGGCGACACCGTGGTCTTCACCCACGCCGAGGACATCTGGACCGCCCCCACAGCCGGTGGTCAGGCGCTGCGCCTCACCGACAGCGAGGGCGAGGAGAGGCACCCCAAGTTCTCTCCCGACGGCAGCGTGATTGCCTTCACCGCCGATATGGACGGCAACCCGGACGTCTACGTCATGGACGCTTCGGGGGCTGACGTCCGCCGCCTCACCTTCCACCCCTCCGCCGATGAAGTGGTCGGTTGGCATCCCACCAAGAACAAGGTCATGTTCCGTTCGAGTCGCCAGTCCTACAGCCGCTTTGACCGGCTCTTTCTGATTGCCCCCGACGGAACCGGACTCGAGCAGTTGCCGATCCACGAGGCCGGTCGGGGCTCGTTCTCGGCCGATGGATCCCGGATCGCCTATAACCGCATTGCTCGGGAAGACCGGACCTGGAAGCGGTACTTCGGCGGCATGGCCCAGGACCTGTGGCTCTACGACCTCGCCACCCGCGAGGACCGCCAACTCACCGACTACCGCGGCACCGATCGCCTCCCCATGTGGATCGGAGACACCATCTACTTCGCCTCCGACCGGGATGGACCACTGAATATCTACGCCTACCGGCTCACCGGCGGTGATATCGAGCAAATCACCAGTCACACCGAGTACGACATCCGCCGGCCCAGCCACGGCGGCGACTCCATCGTCTATGAAATGGGGGGCGATCTGTGGCTGCTCGACACCCC
Organism: uncultured Holophagae bacterium; assembly: GCA_963801995.1. GTDB lineage: Bacteria > Acidobacteriota > Thermoanaerobaculia > Thermoanaerobaculales > Sulfomarinibacteraceae > FEB-10. Next base: position 7,294 of record CAWDGW010000008.1, read on the forward strand.
CAGCGGATCCACTCGGAAGATCCCGATTGAGATCGCCACCGAGCCTCGAGAATCCAGGCCTTTCCGTCGCAACGTCTCGGACTTCATCACTGAGGCAGCCATTTCACCCGAAGGGGGACGGGCCCTCCTGGTGGCCCGCGGCGAGATCTTCACCGTACCGAGAGAGTACGGCCCAATCCGCAATCTCACGGCATCCTCGGGAACCCGCGAGCGCGGTGCCGCATGGTCTCCGGACGGTTCCCGGGTCGCCTTCCTGTCCGACCGATCCGGCGAGTATCAAATCTACGTCACCGATCCCCTCGGCGAGGGCGATCCGCAGGTCATCACCAATCGCGACCGGGGGTATCCGCACAATCTGCGGTGGTCACCGGACGGGAGCAGAATCGCCTTCACCGACGAAACTCTGACTCTGTTCGTCGTCGAAGTTGACACCGGCAAGGTGATCACCGTGGACCGCGCCGAAGTGGAGCCCATGGATATTTCCTTGGAGGCAAAGCCAATCTCCGACCACGCCTGGTCGCCGGACAGCCGCTGGCTGACCTACTCCAAGATCGGTGCCGACCAGGTCTCGAACGTGTACCTCTATTCCCTGTCCACCGGGAAGGCACACAATGTATCCAGCGGGCTGTTCAACGACTTCGGGCCCGTGTTTACCTACGACGGCCGGCACCTCATCTTCATCTCCAACCGGCGCTTCAACCCCACATACGACGATTTTGAATGGGAGATGGTCTACAAAGACATGGCGGGAATCTACGCCCTCACGCTCTCTGCGGATGGTGCGCCGCTGCTTCCCTTGCGCTCCGATGAAACCTCGGCTGTGAACGACGCCAGGGCGGTGGAACCCGATCGCGCCGAAAATGTCACCGTGGATTTCGGCGGCATCACCGACCGCATCGAAGCCCTTCCACTTGCGCGGGGCAACTACCGGCAGCTGGCCGCCGGCACCGACACGGTCTTCTACCTCAACGCGGACCAGGGAGACTTCAACCGCTTCGAGTTCCGGAACCGGCCGCCCATGGACCTGATGGAATTTTCCATAGCCGATCGGAAGGAAAGGACCCTGGAGGAGGGCGTCAGCACCTTCGGGCTGTCGGGCGACCGAAAGCACCTCGTGTTTCAGAAGGGCGAAACCGTCGGCATCTGGGACACCGAGCCCGGCCACCAGCCCAATGGCGCCAAGCGTCACTCGGCGAAGGAAGAACCGGAGGACGAGTCCTACACCCTCGACCTCTCGGATCTGGAGATGACCATCGACCCGAAGGCCGAGTGGGAGCAGGCTTTTTGGGAGGCGTGGCGCCTCGAACGGGACTACTTCTACGACCCCAATATGCACGGTCTCGACTGGCGAGCGGTGGGACAGAAACACGCGGCTCTGCTCGACCGCGTGTCCTGCGCCCAGGACCTGCGGTTCCTGATCGGTGAGCTGATCGGCGAGCTTTCCACCTCCCACACCTACATCAGGACGGGCGACCGACGGCGGCGGGCAGACTCCGTCAACGTTGGCATGTTGGGTGCCGACTGGTCGGCGGACGAAGCCACGGGACGTTGGCAAATAGACAAAATCTTCTCGGTGCCCCACTGGAGCCAAGACGTGGATCCACCCCTGGCCGGTCCGGGAGTCGATGCTCGCCCTGGCGACTATCTGATTTCGGTCAACGGTGAGTCGGTGACCACCGATCGGTCCATTTACGCCCACTTCCAAGGACTCGCCCGCCAGCAGGTGCGACTTCAGCTCGCCTCCGATCCCTCAGGCCGGGATGCCAGGGAGCTGATTGTGGAGCCGTTGTCCTCGGAGCGCACCCTGCGCTACCTGGACTGGGTCGAGCACAACCGACGGGTGGTGGCCGAGGCTTCCGGAGGACGCATCGGCTACCTCCACTTCCCGGACACTTACGAGGGCACCTCCATCGAGTTCCCGGCCTACTATTACTCTCAGACCGCCAAACAGGGGTTGCTGGTGGACGGCCGGTTCAACGGAGGTGGCTTGGATCCCGATATCTTCCTGAACCGGATGGTCAAAAAGCCCCTCGCCTACTGGACCCGCCGCTATTCCGAGGACCAGGTGACACCGGTCTACGTGAGCCGTGCCCACATGGCGCTGCTCACCAACCGGCAGGCCGGCTCCGGCGGTGACGAGCTGCCCCATGAGTTCCGCCAGAAGGGCATGGGGCCGGTGATCGGTACCCGCACCTGGGGAGGCCTGGTGGGCGTGTCCATGTTCATTCGACTGATGAATGGCAGCAGCCTGACCGTACCGGATTACCGCATTTACACGCCCGAGGGAGAGTGGACCGTGGAGAACGAGGGGGTGACGCCGGACATCATCGTCGAACTCGATCCGGCCGAGATGGCCGACGGGACCGACGCCCAGTTGCTCAAGGGCATCGAGGTGCTGTTGCAGGCGATCGAGGACGACCCTCTCGAGCCACCGAACCATCCGCCGTTCCCGGTGTTGAAGTAATCGGAAGATCTATGGTGGGAACCCCAAATGCAGAGGAGCAGAGGAGCAGAGGGGCAGAGGAGAGTGTTGTTCTCGCTCCAGCCTCCCCTCTGCGCCTTTTCCCCTCTGCCCCTCCGCCAGACCGGAAGGCACTGCGGAATCCCCGTGCCACAGCCGTCGATGGTCGGCGGGAGATGCGATGAGCCATATTGAGATCATCACCATCGGGGATGAGCTGATCGAGGGCCGCCTGGTGGACACCAACGCCGGTCTGATGTCGGAGCGGCTCACCGCCGAGGGTTTTGACGTCGTCAGCCACCTTTCGGTGGGCGATAACATCCGGATGATCTCGGAGGCTCTTCAATCTGCGGCCGTGCGCAGCGACGCAGTCCTGGTCAGCGGCGGCCTGGGTCCCACCTCGGACGACCTCACCGCAGTGGCGGCGGCCGCCGCCTTTGGTCTGCCCATTGCGCGCTCGCCCGAAGCCCTGGAACACGTCCGGGGGTTCTTCCGGGACCGTGGCCGCCGAATGACGGAGAACAACGAAAAGCAGGCGGACCTGCCCGGTGGTTGCACCCTGCTGCCCAACCCGGGCGGCACAGCGCTTGGCTTCCAGCTCCAAGACGGCGACTGTCGACTCTATTTCATGCCCGGAGTGCCCCGCGAGCTGAGCCACATCTTCACCCAGTCGGTGCTCCCAGACCTGAGAAGCTTCCTGTCCGGCGCGGCGCCGGTTGTGGCAACCCTCAAGGTCTTCGGCAAGGGCGAGAGTGAGGTCGCTCATCTGCTCGACGGGCTCGAGGTCGACCCGGCGAGCCAGGTGTCGCTGACCGTGCAATACCGAGCGACGTTTCCGGAGATTCACGTTCGTCTGCTCGTCAGCGGTCAGGAGGAACCGGCCCGAGCCGAGTTGACCCGCCTCTGCGACGAAGCCCGCACGCGGCTCGGTAAGTACCTCTTCGCCGTCGGCGGCCCGATCGATGAGACCACTTTTCCCGACTCGGTTATTTCCCGGGTCCGGCGCGCGGGAGTCACTTTCGCCGTGGCCGATGGATGCACCGGTGGCGAGCTGTCGCGGTTGGTGAGCCAGACGGAGGACGGCGCCGAGGTCTTCGCCGGGGCGGTGGTGACACCGACCGCCAAGGCTCTTTTCACCATGCTCCACGGCGCCGAAAACGAGGTCGATTTCCAGCGGACGGCCGAGGTGGCAGCCGACAGCGTCTGCGAACGCTTCGGGACATCCATGGGGATCTCCGTCATCGGATCACCGCGCCGCGACGACGGCTCGACCTCAGGAGCGTTGGTGGTGGCGACCTCAGCCGCCGGCAGGGCTTCGAGCCGGGAGTTCAGCTTCCCGGTCGAGCCCGATCGCTTTCGCCGGCTCGCCGCCTACGTCGCCCTCGCGATGCTGGCTCAGAGCCTTACGAGATAAGGGCGACCGCGAAGCCTATCCGACCGATATCAAATTGCGCCCACCCGTCCACCCACCCATTGCGAATTGCGAATTGTGGCCGTCCGAGATCCCGGTTGCCGGTGGTGGAAACCCGAAAGGCAGGGGGGCAGAGGGGAAAAGGGGCAGAGGGGAAGACGCAGCAGGAATCAACGTCTCCTCTGCTCCTCCGCCCCTCCGCTCCTCTGCCTTTCGAGCATGCGTGCGCCGGCATTGCGGATCCCGGCAGGCGACAATTCGCAATTCGCAATTCGCAATCAACTCAAGGTGAGGACAACCACGTCGGTAGAGGTGCCTACCAATAGTCAGTGGTCAATGTGACCGGCCCGGTGATTCGAGCGCAGCAGGCCAGGCGTACGTCAGAGCCCGCGTGGAGAGACCGGAGGATCTTCACCTCTTCGGCAGCCGCGGGAGTCAGATTCTGGGAACCGTCCACCACCGTAACGCGGCAGAAACCGCACAGCGCCACGCCATCGCACGACTGGCCGAGCGGCAGGCCGATCTGATGGATCGCATCGAGCAGAGTGGAGTCGAGCACCATCAGAGTGTCCCTGCCCGAGGGCTCGCATCTCACCGTCGCCGTCTCCGCATGGTACTTCGCTAATTGCAACCTGCACTCTCCTTCGACCCCATCCCGTATCACCCGTCACGTGTCACGTGTCACGTGTCACATGTCACATCAAATTCCGCTCTCCGGCAGCCCGTTCCAACTCCTCCCGGTGGTCGGGATGGGCGATGTCGACCAACTGCCGCGTTCGTTCCCTGAGGCTCCGGCCGTAGAGGTTTGCGATCCCATATTCGGTGACCACGTAGTGGACGTCAGCCCGGGTCGTGACCACCCCGGATCCCGGCAACAGGGTGTTGGTGATCCTCGAAATCGCGCCATCTCGGGCGGTGGACGGGAGAGCGATAATCGGCACGCCTCCCCTGGCCCGCGCCGCCCCCCGAATGAAATCCAGTTGTCCACCAAAGCCCGAGTAGACCTTCGGCCCGAGGGAGTCGGCGCAGACCTGTCCGGTGAGGTCCACCGACAACGCCGAGTTGATGGCCACCATGTTTTCGTTCTGGGCCACCACAAAGGGGTCGTTGACGTACTCGCTGGGATGGAACTCCATGAACGGGTTGTTGTCCACGAAATCGAAGGACCTCTTGGTCCCGATCACGAACGAGGCGACGATCTTGCCGCGGTGGAGGGTCTTGCGTTCGTTGGTCACCACCCCGGCCTCGAACAGATCCACCAGGCCATCGGAGAACATCTCGGTGTGGACTCCCAGGTGTTGCTTGTCCTCGAGGAAGATCAACACCGCGTCGGGAATTTCGCCGATTCCCATCTGGAGAGTCGCTCCATCGGGGATCAACGAGGCGATGTTTCGGCCTATCTGGCGGGCAGTCTCGGACACCTCGGCCGACATCGGCGCTTCGATCAGGGGTTCGTCCACCTCCACCACGCTGGTCAACTTGGACACGTGGACGAAGGAGTCGCCAAGGGCTCGAGGCATCTGCTGATTGACCAGGGCGATGGAAACTCGGGCGTTCTCCACCGCAGCCTTGGTGGCGTCAACCCCGACCCCGTAGGAGCAAAAGCCATGCTCGTCGGGAGGCGAGATGTGCACCAGGGCCACGTCCACCGGCATCAGCCCGCTGGTAATCAGCGTCGGCACCTCGTGGAGATGGACGGGCACGAAGTCGGCCCGCCCCTGGCTCACCGCTTCCCGAACGTTGCCCCCAACGAAGAGAGCACGGTGCCTGAAGTGAGGTTCCATCCCCGGGTCCGTATAGGGTGCCGCCGCCAGGGTCAGAATGTGGACCACCTCGACGTCCTCGAGCTCCGGCGCCCGCTCGACCATGGCGTTGATCAGCCGGGTCGGAGTGTTGCAGCCGGGATGGATCCACACCCGGTCACCCGATCCGATGGCCTTGACGGCCTCCTCGGCAGTGGTGACCCGACCGCGGTAGATGTCGGCCCAGTTCACGAGGTCTCCTCACAGGGATCCCGGTACGGGACTCCGAGTTTCTGCGCCAACCCCTTTCGAACGCATGCTCCGTCGTAGGTATATGTCCCCCTTCGAATGGCTGAATTCTCCACGATGGCGCGGGCAAAGCCGTGGTCGGCGATCTGTTCCACGAACGGTAGGATCGAGTTTGTCAGCGCTCGGGTGGAGGCACGCGACGCAGTGGACGGGAGGTTCGGCACGCAGAAGTGAATGATGCCGTCCACCTCGTAGGTCGGGCTCGAAAAATCGGTCGGGCGAGAGGTCTCGCAGCAGCCGCCTTGGTCGATGGAAAGATCCATGATCACCGACCTCGGCTTCATCATCTTCAACATGTCCCGCGTGACGAGGATCGGCGTCCGTTCGCCGAGCACCGCCACCGCGCACAGGAAGAGATCGGCGAAGGCCAACGCTTTTTCGATGTTGCGCCGGGTGGCGATCATGGTGGGCACTTCGAAGCCAACCCGCTCCTGGACCCTTCGCAAGGCGGTGACGTCGCGGTCGAGGACCACAACGTGGGCCCCGATGCCCCTGGCGGTTTCGGCCGCGGCCCGGCCCAGTGTCCCGGCTCCCAGGATCACCATCGAGGCCGGCGGGATGCCCGGCGCACCGCAGATCAACAACCCCTTGCCCCCAAACTCGTTGAGCAGGAGACCCGACCCGATGGTCACCGCGAGCCTGCCAGCAATCTCGGACATGGCCTCGAGCACCGGAGCGCGCCCGTGGTCCTCGATGATTTCGTATCCCACCGTGGCGATCTTGCGGTCGAGCAGGACGCTGAATCTGTCGGCCGGAGCCAGCGCCAGGTGCCACGACGAGATCACCGTCTGACCCGGCTGATAGCTGCCGTACTCCGCCGGCTGGGGCGGCGAAACTCGCAGCACCAACTCGGACCGCAACAGGACCTCTTCCTCGGAGTAAACGATGGTTGCGCCCACCCCTCGATAGACTTCGTTTGAAAATCCAGCGCCCAACCCGGCGTCGTTCTCCACATAGACCCGGTGACCCCGATCGGTGAGGTTTTTGACCCCACCGGGGGTGAGCCCGATCCGATGCTCGAACGGCTGCCGGTCCTTGACCAACCCCACATCCATGGTCGCCTCCTCACTCTCCCGTCGAGAGAACATTCCACCATAGACCTCTTCAGGCGGCAAGAACGTATTGGGCGACGCCGAGCCTTTTCAATGGCCCAACACGAACCCGTTACACGTTACAAGTTCAATCGTTAACCCGTGGAAACGTTCATCGGGGAGGTCCGCCGACTGACTCGACCTGGTCGCCGAGGCGGTCGATGAGGGCGTCAATTGCCGGAACCGCGTCGTCGGGCACGAAGAACACGACCCGAAACAGAGTGGAGGGGCCGGAGGGGGCGAAGGAGGTGGCCATGCCCCAGCGCATGCCCGAGCGAGCCAACAGGGCGTCGGGTTCCTCACCAGCCTCCGGATCATAGGAGTTCGGGTCGATCAGCTCGGCCAAACGCCGACCTCGGCCCAGGGTCATCCACACCGCCGTGCGACGTACCATGGCAGTCTGGGACATCACAAGGTGGAAGCGTTCACCGAGCTCCTGGAGCTGGGGGCCCACCGGCAGCAGGGTGGTCTCGTCCAACGCCGCTTCTCGGTAGACCAGGTGATAGACGTCGTCCGGACACCTCAGAAGCTCGGCGACTCGGATGACGGCGTCGGTGAGAATCGGCCGGAAAGGGCCGACTCCAGCCTCCGGCACGTCAATGTCCACCGCGATCCGGGTCTGACCACCCGAAAAGGAGGACGAATCGCGCCGCAGTCGGGTTTGGTTGCCCCGTCTCAGGGCGCGTACGGCTCGAATCACCAGGGCGGCCGGCGCCAGAATCACGATCCCAAGCAGACCGCCCCAGGATGCGAGGCAGCCGGAGCGCCGGTCAGTGTCTGCCACCGGGGAGGGGGCCTTGCTCACTGGGCCTTGGCGGGCCCGAAGAACCGCCGCACGGAAAGCAGAAACCCGATCCAGGTTCCCCAGGAAACGAGCGACAGCGCGACCATGGTCGCAGCGGTGGGTTCGCCAAATGCCGCCATCATCTCGCGCTGGTCGACGGGCAGGGCCATTCGATCCAGCCACAGCGAGTAGGGAACCAGCGCGGCAGACAGGGTGGACGATGTCGCTCCTACCACCGACGCCCACATGGCAACGGTCCAGGATCTCTTATCCCTCCGCGGTGTAGCGACCACCAGGTAGATCAGTACCGCGAGTACGGCCAGCCAAACCGGCGCACCCACCCAGCCGTCGATCACGACCCCGAACAGGGGAAACACGAAATGGTAGGCAGGAGCCAGCAGGCAAGAAACCGCCCCCACCGCATAAACCAGCACCAGTGACACGACCTGCGACGGACAGTCGTCGACCCACGAGCCGGTGCGGTCCCTCGCCTCGCAGGTGGCGATCACGTGAGGGGACCTGTAGAAGAGCACGAAGGCCAGGGGCAAGAGGATGTAGATGAAGCCCAGGAACAGGCTCGTCGTCAGCATCACCATGGTCATGGTGTCGTCGGGCAGGCCGCCCATGCCGGCGAAATGCCAGTATCTGGGCAGGATCCACCAAAAAAGGACCATCGCCACGATTCCAGTGATCAACCACAACCACGACAACGACAACATCACGGCCCGTGCCCACTTTCGGGCTCGCACCGAGCCGATGCCGATCCAGATAAAGGACGCCGCCATCAGACCGTAGAGCACCAGGCTCGGCACGACAGAACGGAAGGAGGCCGACGTGCCCTCACCCACTGCCAATGGCGCGAACAGGGTGACTGCAAGCACGAGCGGAATCAGCAGCGCCGTGAGCCCGCCGATCAGAATCTCGATGACGCCAAATACGACGAGGCCGAGCGAGCGGTCCTTATGGGCTTCCAAGGTCATGGAGTCATTATGCAGCGTCAGCGCACATTGTGAAATGCTTGATCTGCGGTGCCGTTGATGATTGGGACAGCAGGCCCCCGGCCAACCAATTCGAAATGCGAAACGCGAAATGCGAAAAGAAGCGGTGTGCTAACTTGCCGAGTAACAGATGAAACTCGTCATCCAGATCCCCGCGTGGAACGAGGCAGAACACCTCGCCGATGCCATCGAGGACCTGCCGAAAACGGTGGAGGCATTTGACGAGATCGAAGTCTTGGTGGTGGACGACGGCTCGGAGGACGACACCGCCGGCGTGGCCGCGAGATGTGGTGCCGCCATCCTCAAAATGCCGGTGCACCGAGGCCTGGCCGTGGCCTTCGCCAACGGTCTCGCTCACGCCGTGGAACTGGGCGCAGACGTGATTGTCAACACCGACGCCGACAGCCAGTACGACGGCCGTGACATCCCGAATCTCGTTCGTCCGATCGTGGCCGGCGAAGCGCAAATGGTGATTGGTGACCGCCAGGTCCACAGCCTTCGCCACTTTTCACCGATCAAGAAACTGCTCCAGAAATTCGGCTCATGGGTGGTCAGAAAACTCTCCCGAACCTCGGTACGGGACGCCACCTCTGGTTTTCGGGCCATTTCCCGAGAGGCCGCTCTCAAACTGCACGTTTTCACCCGCTTCACATACACCCTGGAAACCATCCTCCAGGCGGGCGAGGCCGGGCTCAAGGTGGTTTCGGTGCCGGTGAGGGTCAACCCGGAGATTCGCCGTCCGTCACGGCTCTTTGCATCCAACACCGGGTACGTGCTCCGGTCGCTCGAGAGCATCGCCCGCATCGTGGTCCTCTACAACCCGTTGAGGATCTTCCTCCGCATCGGGGCTGTTCCGGTGGTCCTGGGCCTTGCCCTGCTCATGCGCTTCGTCTATTTCTTTGCCACCTCCCATTCACCCGCCGGCCACGTTCAGTCTCTGATTGTGGCAGTGATTCTGATCGTCGTCGGGGTGCAGGTGTGGGTGGTGGGAATCGTCGCGGATCTGATCGCGGTCAACCGTCGGCTCCTGGAGGAGGCGGTGGAGCGGCAGCGGACCCTCGCCCTGAAACCGCGACACGATCTGTCGGGAGAATGAAGCTGTCCGCCACCCCCGAGCGGTTGCGACGGATCGGCGGGGCGGCGATGGCAATCGCTCTGGTGGCAGCCGTGCTGGCGATTGCCCGCCCGGCAGCGGTGTGGAACTTGCTCTCCACATCGGGCCTTGCCGACCTGCTTCTCGCGGCTGCCGTGGCGGCCGGCGCCCTCGCCATGAGAGGGCTTCGACTGGTCCTCCTCCTGCCTCCGAGGCGAATCGGCGTTGCCACCGCGACATTGGTGGCTGCGGCGGCCCAGGCGGCCGCATGGTTCGTGCCGGCACGGTTCGGCGAACTCGCCCTGCCGCTGCTGCTCAGGCGCACCACCGGTTGGAGTCTCAGCCAAGGCGTTGGCACCCTGTTGGCCGCACGGACCTTCGATCTGGCCTCCCTCGGATTGTGGGCCGGCATCGCTGCGGTGGCAGTGCTCGGTCCCGGCCACCCGCTGGCCATCGCCGCGGCCGCGATTCTGGTGGTCCCTCCCCTGCTCCTTCCCCTGACTCTCTCCACTGCCGAACGGTTGGCAGTCCGCACATTGGCACCGAGGGGCGTGGTCCCTCGCCGATGGGCGCACCGCGTGCGACGAGTCAAGCGGGCGGTGGACGCACTGCGCCGACGGCCGGGTCGACTGGCCGGGGCCGCAGCCGCCTCCATCGTCATGTGGGCCCTGCTGTGGAGCCTGTCGTGGTTTCTGTTGCAGGCCATGGGCATTGAGTGGCCGCCGTTCCACGTGGTCGCCGGGTCGGCGGCGGCTTCGGTGGCAAATCTCCTGCCCTTCAATCTGATCGGCAATTTCGGCACCCTCGAGGCAGGCTGGACCGCCGCCTTTGTCGGCCTCGGCGTGCCCGCCGAAACAGCGGCCGCCACCGGCTTCGCCTGTCACCTGTGGGCAGCGGTCTTCACGGCGATATTCGGGGCGATGGCCTGGGCAGCGCTTTGGATGCGCCAGCCCTCCCGAAGCCGTTAAACGGAAAACGCTCAACGTATTGATTCATGTGGATCAAGGTGGCGGTTGACGGTCCCTTTTTCGGCCGGAGAGACTTCCAAAGACGTCTTGTACGGTCGTCTCGAGAGGGATCGTGGGCGCCCAGCCGAGCAGACTGCTGATCCTGCCGAGATCCGGGACACGACGCAACATGTCCTCGAATCCGCTCTCGTAAGCCTCGTCGTAGGGCACAAGCCGGATCCGGGCGCCCGCGTCGTCGGCTGTCCCGCCATCCCCCTGCGGATCCCCATCCAGCCGGAGCACCATTCGCGCCAAGTCGAGGATGCTGATCTCGTCCGGCGAACCGACGTTGAACACCCCACCCACAGCCCCAGAGTGATTCATCAGGCCGACGATAGCCCGTACCGCGTCACGCACATCGCAAAAGCTCCGGGTCTGCGTGCCGTCGCCGTACACCGTTAAAGCCTCACCGTTCAGCGCCTGCTCGACGAAACGCGGTATCACCATTCCGTAGTGACTGCTTTGCCGCGGTCCCACGGTATTGAACAACCTGAACACGGTCACGGGCAGGCCGAGCTGGCGGTGGTATGCCAGACCGAGGTATTCGTCCACAGCCTTCGACGAAGAGTAGCTCCATCGCCAGCGCGTGGTCGGGCCGAGCAGGCGGTCGCTGTCCTCTCGAAATGGCGTCGCCTCGCTCTTGCCATAGATCTCCGACGTGGAGGCCAGCAGAACCGCCCGGCGGTAGCGCGCGGCCGCCTTCAGCACCGACGCGGTGCCAAGAATGTTGGTCTCGATGACGTGCACCGGGTCCTTGATGATCAGCTCAACACCTACCGCCGCCGCCAGGTGGATGATCACCTCGCACTCGCTTGCCAGCCGGTCGATGATTGTCTCGTTCAGCACAGTGTCGATTTCGTACCGAAAGTTCGTCTCCCCGGCGAGGTGGGCGATGTTGTCGAGGCTGCCGGTGGAGAGATCATCGATCGCTGTCACACGGTGCCCGGCGGCGAGCAGAGTTCCCGCGAGGTGGCTGCCCACGAATCCGCAACCACCCGTGATCAGGACGGCTGGGAGAGTCGTCACGGCCTTTCCCACAGCAGGCTCTTCCAGAGTGGCCGAATCACGAATTGATTCCACACGGTAGGACCATTATGCCCGAACGGGAGCTAATCAGGATCGTTCTCGGCTCGCTTGACGAGCTCCCACAGGGCGTCCTGTTCCTCGAGATCCATCTCCCTGAACGACTCCCCGGATGCTCTGGCTTCGGCCTCCATGGCCTCGAAACGCCGTTTGAACTTGGCGTTCGTCCGCTGGAGGGCGGTCTCGGGTTCCACGCCGAGGTGGCGGGCCAGATTCGCCATTACGAATAGGACATCCCCCATCTCGTCTCGTACCTTGAGATCGGACTTCTGGTCGGCGACATCGATCTCGACCTCGAGCTCTGCGACCTCCTCGTGGAGCTTGCCGATGACATCGTGGGGCCGCCTCCAGTCAAATCCCACGGCCGCCGCCTTTTGGGTCATTCGGAAGGCTTTCAGCAACGCCGGCAACGATACCGGCACTCCGTCCAGGGTCGATTTCGGTCCTTCGTGATCCCGCTCTTCCGACTTGATGTCCTCCCAGTTCCGGATCACCTCCGAAGCGCCTGACACCTCACGGTCGCCAAAGACGTGCGGGTGGCGCCTCACCATCTTGTCCGAGATCGACTCGCAGACGCCGTCGACATCGAACCATCCCCGTTCGCGGGCAATCTTCGACATGAAGACAATCTGCAGCAGCAGATCCCCGAGTTCTTCGCGGAGCCGATCTCCTTCTCCCAGGGCAATGGCATCCACCACTTCGTACGCCTCCTCGAGCAGGTATCCGGAAAGGCTCTCCATGGTCTGCTCTCGGTCCCATGGGCAACCGCCCGGGTCGCGCAGGCGGTCCATGATTTCAACCAATCGATCGAAGCTCTTCGACATGGTCGTCATTCTACATTCGCCGTGCCGCCTCCTACCGGGTTCGAACCGTCTCGAATTTGTTGTCGGTTTTCCGAATTCCGAATTCCGAAATCCCCTGCTGTCCATTCTCACCGTTGACCCATCCGTCGGATAACGGTAGCGTGCGGCATGACGTCCCGAGTCTCGTCAATCACCGTCGTGGCGGCAGTCATCCGCGACTCCGGTGGGCGGATCTTGCTCACCCGGAGGCCGGAGGGCCGGCACATGGCGGGCCTGTGGGAGTTCCCGGGCGGCAAGGTCAACGACGGCGAGGCGCCGGCCGCGGCGCTGGAACGGGAGCTCGCCGAAGAACTCGGATTGGAAGCTCAAACCGGCGACCCAATCACTTTTGCGGTCCACGAGGAAAACGGGCTGCGGATCTTGCTGCTCTTTTTCAACGCCCGGATCGTTTCGGGACAGCCGAAGCCGTTGGAGGGCCAGCAACTGGCCTGGGTCAGCTCCGCCGCATTATCCCGCTATCCCACGCCGCCGGCGGATGCTGGCCTGGTGGAGTTTCTCTCAGCGCTTGACCACTCCCTCTCCGGGCCATAAGTTTGTTCTCACGGTGGAGGAAGCAATGAACGAACCCGCGCGTGAGCCGGCTGTCGCCGGAGCCTTCTATCCCATGGACCGATCCACGCTCGAGCGGCAGCTCGATCAGCTGGTAGCGACCGAGGCGGAGCGCCACGATCTTCTCGCCTGCGTGGCTCCGCACGCGGGCTACATCTACTCCGGCGGAGTTGCGGGCAGGCTATTCGGCCACCTCAATCTCCCCCGTCGCATCGTGTTGTTGGGTCCCAACCACACCGGCATGGGTGCCGAAGTGGCGATTGCCCCCCACGCCCAGTGGGACACGCCGCTCGGACCCCAACAGGTGGATCGAACCCTCGCAGATCTGCTGCTCGCCGCCGACCCGACCCTCTCCCTGGACTCTGGAGCCCACCGGCGAGAGCACTCAATCGAGGTCCTGCTGCCCTTTATCAGCCGCCGGCGCGGCGACGTGGAGGTGCTCCCGATCTGCGTCAAGCACCTTGACCTGGACCGCTGCCTCCAGCTCGGCGCCACCATTGCCGCGGTTTCCGATGCGCTTGACGAGCCGCTGGGCATTGTTGCCTCGTCCGACATGACCCACTTCCAACCCGAGGACGTGGCTCGCGATCAGGATCACCGGGCCATCGAAGCCGTGCTTGCCCGCAGCCCCGAATCCCTTTACGAGGTCGTCCACCGCGACGGAATCACCATGTGCGGCGTGGTGCCCACAACCATCGCACTGGCAGCCGCGAACCTGATGGGAGCGAGCGGGACCCACCTCGTCGCCTACGCCACATCCGGGGAGACCAGCGGCGACTATTCATCGGTCGTCGGCTACGCGGGGATCTGCATCCACGGCTGATCCCCCACGAACCGGCTCGGTCAAGCGGAAAGCACCAGTACAGCATCCGGAATTTGAAGAACGCGTCAACCGTCGCCGTCGGTTTTCGCATTTCGAATCTCGCATTTCGAATTGGTTTGTTGGGTGGGCGTATAATCACCGACCGTGAGCGATCTTCGAGTCTACGACCGCATTTCGGACGCTGTGGGCTGGACCCCTCTGGTCCGCCTCCATCGATCGGTGGAGGGCCTTGGATGCGAGGTCTTCGCCAAAATCGAATTCCTCAACCCCATGGGAAGCGTCAAGGACCGCATCGCCCGGCACATGATCGAAAAGGCGATCGCCGAAGGACGGCTCGAACCGGGGAACCTGGTGGTTGAAAACTCATCGGGCAATACCGCCATGGGATTGGCCATGATGGCCATCATCGAGGGACTTCGATGCACCATGGTCGTGCGCCAGCAAACCTCACGAGAGAAACTGGACTGCCTGCGCGCACTCGGGGTCGATCTCGTGCTGGTGGACGGTGCTTTGCCCCCCGAAGACCCGGAGAGCTACAACCGCAAGGCGAAACGGATCGTGGCGGCCAACCCGGATGCCTACTTCCCGGACCAGCACAACAACCGGGAAAACTCGGAGGCTCACTACCTGACCACCGGCCCCGAAATCTGGCAACAGATGGACGGTCGAATCGACTATCTGGTGGCCGGCATCGGCACCGGAGGCACTATCTGTGGCGTCGCCCGATACCTCAAGGAGCAGAATCCGAAAATCCAGGTCGTCGCCGTCGACCCGGAGGGGTCCGTCTTCTACGACCACTTCCACACCGGCCGTCACGGCCGCCCGGGCTCATACCTGCTCGAGGGCTTGGGGGATGAGGAAATCATCGGCTGCCCGGACTTCGCTCTCATCGACGACATGTACCGAATCAGCGACCGCGAGGCCTTTTTGGCCACCCGCGAGCTGGCCTGCAGCGAAGCCATTCTGGGAGGTGGATCGAGCGGCGCCGCGCTGTGGGCGGTGCGTCGACTGGCCGCGAGCCTCGATTCACCCAACCGGATCGTGACGATTTTCCCAGACTCCGGTTCCAGGTACATGAGCACGATCTTCTCGGACGACTGGATGCGCAACAAAGGCTTTCTCTGAGCAATTCGAAATGCGAAATTCGAAATGCGAAAAACACCCTCCCCTTCTCACCGTCTCACCTTCATCCAGATATGAGAAGTGCGGACCCTCACCTCACTCGGTCAACGTTGAACGTTCAACCATTAACGTTTGGTTCATCCGGAATATCGTGTGGTTGGGGTTCCCGCCGTTCCCGTTCCCGTTCCCGTTCCGAAATTCAGCGGCAGCGACAGCAGTCAGGGGCAGCGACCGGGAACAGCGAGCAGGGACAGTAACCAGTCTTCAGCGGCAGCAATCAGTTGTCTTGGCCGCATTGCACATGGTCACCTCCGGGTCGTTCACGGGGTGAATGGGCATAGCTGGCGAGGGGGCCGGTGTCAAGGGCGCCATGCGGCCGGCCAAAGGCCGGCAAACCCTTGACACCGGCCCCCTCACCAGCATTCGGGTGAGCATGAACGACCCGGAGGTGACCAGTCCGAGCAACACCAATCTCGTGGCCTACACCAAAGCCCTCGAAGCAGCAGGCATAGCCATCAAGCTCGTCATGAGGGTTCCCGCCCCTTTGAAACCGATACCTGATCAGGTGATCCGGTCGGCAAGCTCGGTCCCGGCCAACATCGCTGAAGGCCACGGCCGGTTTGGACGAGACCGGCTGAACCACTGGCGGATCGCCTATGCCTCGGCCAAAGAGGTCGACAGTCACCTGCGACTCCTCGCCGCCGCTGGTGCAGTCAATGGAATCGGGGCAGAAAACGCCCTGGAGACCTTCGACCAGGTTCGTGCGATGACGTGGCGCCTGCTCAACCCCGTCGCACAATAGCTCTCAACGCGCTACACGCTCTGACGCTGACGCTGTCACTGACGCTGTCCACTGACGCTGACTGCGCGCCGGCCCCTGTCGCTGTGCCGCGCTGTCCTGACGCTGATCCACCACCTCCGGATTCGCTGTCGTTCACGGGAAATGATTAGCCCGCTGGTCTCACGTCTGTCGCGAGGGCGGCGAGGCGCCGTGCCCAGTGGGGTTTTCGACCCGAGGGGCGCGGAAGCGTACTCGACGTCCACCACCTCAGGCGGAAAACCGGATGAGCCTAACGTTTGACGGGAAATGAGTGGTGGTTAGGGCAGATCGCCCTGCCTTCCTCGGGCCGCCCTGTAGACCGCATCGCCGGTGGTCTGATCCACCCTCGAGGCGTATGCGTACCAGACCAGGCTCGGATCGGAGCAGGAAAACACCGCGTAACCATCCACCAGGGTGTCCACTCCGAAGGCATCGACGTTGCGCTGTTGAACTCCTGCGTCCTGGAAAACAATGGTGCCGGAACCCTCCTCATGGCCTTCGTTGTCGAAGATTGTCACGGTGAACACCGCGTCAGGTACCGGTTCCATGGGAAGGAAAATGCCCACGTTGGTGCGGAAGAACGCATCCTCGCGCACCGCCGGGGTCCAGGCCATGTTCGACACCAACAACGAATGGACATCCTGCCCGAAGCTGCCGCCGTCGTCTCCGAAGGTGTAGATCCTCGAACTCATGGCGACCGGCGAACCGTCCAGCGTGAGCACCGACAGCGCTCCCTTCTTGTTGATCAGCCCGAACACGGTCTGCACCACATTGGCCATCGTCACCTGACCGTTGGCCGGTATGGGAATCGGATCGCTGATCATCGGCTCGAAGGTGGTGCCTCCATCCCGAATCTCGGGCAGCAGGTACATCACCACCGAGATGTCCCAGTCATTGATGTTGAGCACACTCACATCAGAGCGCCAGAATGTTCCACCGACGCCGGGCAAATTGGCAACCACCGGAATGGTACCGCCGGGAGCCACGAACTGGGCAGCCGCCGGGGACGCCCAGATCATCAGGCCCAATACCAAAATCGAGAGTCGTTTCATTGCGTCCCTCCGCCAACAGTTTAAGCGATCCACTTGCCGCCAAAACCACCAAAACGTCCCTGGGTGTTAGAATATCCTGGTGTCCAAAACACATCAGCCCAACGATGGAAGCGAGCCGTCGCTGTACTCCACCAAGCTCGAAGCCGCAGCACGGCTTGCGGCCCAGGGGCACTACGGACAGTTTCGCAAACGCGAGGCCGGCGACACGTGTTGCGAACCCTCCGCTGACGAACCACTCCCAGCCGACTGCATCCCCTACATCACTCACCTTGTCGGCACCATGGGAATCCTGGCCCGCGTGGGAGCTCCCGACCACGTCCTGGCCGCGGCCCTGCTCCACGACTACCTCGAAGATGTGCCCGACCCTAACGGTCAGTCGACCATCCGCGAAGCGGTGGGACCTGACGTGCTCGACCTGGTGCTCGCCCTCACCGAGGACAAACGACCAGACCTGGACAGCAGCGAAACCTGGAAGCTGCGCAAGACCGAACAGATCCAGCGAATGGCGAAGATGACGGAGGAGGCGGTGATGATCAAGGCCGCCGATCTGCTCCACAACATCCACACTCTCGTTGGCGACCTCGACGCGGCGTCGGAGGATGGTCCGGTCTGGTCACGACTCAACGCCGGACCGGATCGGCAGCTCTGGTACTTCTCCGCCGTCCTTGATGCGGCCCGCGACCGCCTCGGCGAGCACCGGCTCGTGACCTCCCTCGAGGATGCCGTCCGCCTCCTCGACGACCGAATTCCGGACGATTGATGTCATGGCTGGAAACCGGGCGTTGATCCGCAGCAGACGGCGCCGACGTAAATGTCCGCGCCTGACCTGAGTAGAATTCCGAGGTGGGATTTGTTTCGATATTCCAGCTGGTGGCGGTCGTCCTGGCGACCCTCGTTCACGCATCGCTGGCCTTCCTGTTCGGCCTCCTCGGCTGGGACGGCCTTGCCTTCGGCCAAGTCAGGGCCTTTGCCAGGGCACTGCACCTGGCCACCGGTGTTCGACCCAGGGGTCACGCCCTGGAAAACGTCCCGGCCAACGGCTCTTACGTCATCATTTCCAACCACTCGAGCCATCTGGACGGCCCGTGTTTGGCCGCTGTTCTGCCCCATCCGGCCTACTTCGTCATCAAGAAGGAGTTGGCCCGGATCCCCCTTTGGGGAAATGCAGCTGTCAAGATCGGCTTCATCGCCATCGACCGCTCCAATTCACAGCAGGCCCGCGTCGAAATGCAGAGGGCCATCGAGACCATCCGGTCCGGGCGCCGGGTCATCGTGTTTGCGGAGGGCACACGGTCACCCGACGGACGGCTTCAGCAATTCAAAAAGGGTGGATTCCACATCGCCATCGACGCCCAGGTACCGATCCTCCCGATCGCCATCAATGGCAGTCACACGCTGTTTCCGAAGGGCGGGAAGGTCGTCAAGTCGGGAGTTGTGGATGTGATTGTGTGCGAACCGATCCAAACCGAGGGATTGACCAAAAACGACATCCCCGCGCTGGTGGAACAGGCCCGCAACGCCATCCTCGCCAAACGACGACTCGACCCTGATTTCACCGACTCCGAGCCGAGCGAATAGGGCGGCGACCTCCCAGCCCACACTCCGTCTTCCGTCTCTGATCAAAAATCAAAAATCAAAAATCAAAAAACCGAACTCCCCACCGGAAGAGTGGGGGATCTGGGATCTGGGATCTGGGATCAGGGATCAGGATGCGTGGACGGGCGGTGGTCAGCCTCGGCCGAGGCCCATCATCTTCAACCCGTGCTCCTCGAATTCGGCCACGCTGACCGGGTTGACCGCCCGAACCTTGGCCAACAGCTTGTGTGCTTCGGCGTCCTTGCCCCTCGCGAGAAGGGTCTCCACCAGGAAGAGTCGGTTAAAGACCTTGTACATTCCCAGGCCCGAATCGCGATAGGTGAGACCGGCGTCGGCGTTCCCGAATGCCTTCTCGGCTCCTTCGAGGTCTCCCGACAGGGCCAACCGCACTCCTTCGAGATGGTAGAGCAAGTTGGTCATCGCATCGAAGGACTCCGAGCTGCCCGACTCTCTCGCCTTCTCCACGAAACCGCTGAGGGTCTCCTCGATCGTTGCAGCAAGCTCCCACTCGCCGAGCTGGCAGGCCGCCCGATGGGTCACGCGGTGGGGGAGGTCGTAGGGGTGCTCGTCATCAAAGCAGTCGCCGTCCTGCGCCGCCAGGATATCGCTCCAGGCGTTCTGATGCTCGAGTTCGTGGTACCGGACCTGGCAGTCGATGCCAGCGGTCAACCACTCGGGGCTGTTTTCGGCGTTCTTGGCCTCCTCAACGACCCGTCGAGCGCCCACGAAATCGTCCATCAGAATCCTCGCGAGCACCAGGTGGTTGTACGAGAGCCAGAAATCCGGCTTGATTTCGAGAGCGGTTTCGATGGACTGTGCGGCTTCGGGATACCGACCCAAAATGATGTAGAGCTCACCTAGTGAGTCGTGGGGGTTGGCCTGGTCGGGCGCGATGAAACGGTAGCTGGTGAAGTACTCCTCGGCCTCGGCGAATCTGCCCTGGAGCATGGTGATGTAGCCAAGTTGGTTGTAGGCGAGCACCCAGTTGGGGCTGATCTCGAGCAGCCGACGGTTGAGCCGCTCGCTGGTCTCGTTGTCACCCCTCGAGAAGGTCCGAATCGCTGCCGCCTCCACGATGTAGGGATCGTTGGGGTACCTCTCCAGGTATTCGTCGATGACTCGGGCCACCTCTTCGGTATTCTTGTCCCAGAACGCGATGTCCCGTTGGACGAAGAAGCGCTCTCTGGGTTTCAGGCCTTCAAGGTCCGCCTGCCTGATTTCTTCAATCAGACGTTCGCGCATTTCCTTGTCCATCTTTGCCATCTCAGCCAATATGACCTTGGCGGACACGAAGTCGGGGTCGAGCTCGATGGCTCGTTGCATGTACCGAATGGCGTCGTCATGGTAGAGCTTCTTCGCAGCTTCCATGCCAAGCTCGAACTCGGCCAACGCCTCGGGCGAGGACGTGGTCCACTCGGACCCTTTCGGAAGCGCGATAATGCTGATCGCACCAGCGACTACGACCACCCCGACGATTGCCAACCAGACTCTCTTGTTCATCAGGCCTCCATCACCGCGCACACGATCGACACGGGACGAACCTCGCCCCGACACATCTTAATACGAAGAGAATCACCGCAGGTTTCATCTAGCCTGGTGAGATCGGCGGGCTAGCCACGAAGCTCATGGGCGCGGTCGACCAGCAGGCGGAGCTTGCGCTCGGTGGGCCACGCGAGCCCAATCATCACGCCTGCCAGTACGGCAAACCAGATCGCGATCAACGGACCGCCTCCCCACACCGCCACAACCACCGAGCAGATCACCACAACCTCGAGACGGAGCAGGACGACCAGGAGGACCGTGCGGTGGTCGTCGAGCAACCGGCCCAGGTCGCCGTGGACCGCGAACGCCCGCTTGGCCCGGTCGAGACGTGCCCGCGCGTCTCTGTCCGCGGTCAAGGTCACCCACAGACATCCGACGAGGGCGAGCAGCGTGACCGTGGCCGGGGACGCTGCCGCAGCCCGAAGTCTCGGCAGGAAAAAGCACGCCCCCAGGGCCGCCACCGCTGTCGCCAGGAACACTCCCCAGACCATGCGCATTCTCCGGAGGTGGTTCGGGATCAATTCAGATTTCTTCGCTGGCATCGGTCTTCTTCACCGCCATCCTCATCGACAGGCCCGCGCGTCGCTCGGCCAGCCCCCACACGAGCCCTATCCAGGCCGCCAACACGTAGCGGTTCAAGGGCGTCTGCAAACCGAATCCGATGATCTCGTGGAGACCGGTGGAAACCAGGGCAAAGGCCGCTCCAGCCAGGGGATACCTGTACTCGTGGCGCATCCACCTCACCTTGCGGGGCCGCAGCTGGACCGCCAGGCCTGCCACCATCACTCCCAGAACTCCGAAGCCCACAATTCCGGAAGTGGCGAGCCATTCCAGCCAGTCGTTGTGGGCCTGCTCCAACACCGCTGTTCCAGTGGCCGGCTTGTCGAGTCCGATCACGTGGCGGTAGCTGCCGAGACCACTGCCCACAAGGGGCGCCCTCAGCCAAGAGCGCACGGTCCCTTGCCAGAGGTCCCAGCGCGTGTTGCCCTCCACACCCTCGACGGCCAAAAGCATGCTGAATCGTTCCCCGATGGCTGGCAATCGCGTCGAGGCGAGAACCCCAGTGATCGTCACGAGGATGACCAGCACGACCACCCACGGCCACGCTCTGGTACCCGACGGTCTTCGCCAAAGGGGTAGAGTCATGAGGACTCCAAAGACGAGAAAGAGCACTCCTCCCCTCGACCCCGACCGGAGCATGGCAGCGCAGCCCACAGAGATCGTGACCGCGCCGGCGAGGATCATGACCGCCGATCGCTGGCGAGCCAATCCACCCTCTCCGAATCGGCGGGCTCCGGCGGCCAGAAGGACAACCGCAGCGGGCAGGGTCAGCTCGATGGCCTGGGCGAAGTGATTCCGGTTGACAAACGGGCCGTAAACCCCACCACCGGCGGTGTTCTCTCGAACCAAAAGGACGTTTTCCGGAGCGCCGGCCTCACCGGCAAACCCCAACACCGACAGCAGAGCACAGGTGGCTGCCAGCAGCCCGAGCAGTACCGGCAGTCCGGAACGTGCCGCCGCCATCCGGGCGGCGCCAAGCGCCACCCCACCCGCCACAATCACGGAAACCGCCACTTGGACCGTAGACCACGGCGCCAGGGAAAGCGTCGCCCATCCCGCTGGCATCACCTCGACGTATCCAGGCTGCAACAGGCGGCGCACCACCTCGGGCCAGAAGAACAGCTGGACAGCCACCAGAACGGCAAATGCCCCTGCACACCACCGGTGAAGTCGCGGAACCACCGGCTCTCGCCGAGCGTCGGCCAACAAAATCACGACCAGGACCGCGGACACCGCTCGGCTGATGGGATCCACACCGGCAAAGGCGATCGCATTGCCGAGCAGAAGGACGCCCATCAGGACGCGGTGAACCGGCAGCATCAATCGTCGCCGGTGCTGAATCTGTACCCTACGCCCCGAACCGACTGGATGAACAGGGGCGTCTTTGGATTGTCCTCGAAGTAGCGCCGCAGGCGAACGATGAAATTATCGATGGTCCTCGAAGATGTGGAGAATCGGTAGCCCCACACTCGCTCCAAGATCTCCTCGCGAGCCACCACCTGGTTCTTCCGCTCGACCAGGAGCTTCATCAACATACATTCCTTCTCGGTGAGGCGGATGGTGCGTCCCTTCGCCACGGCCTCGAAGGTCCTGAAGTTGACCTCGTTGTCGCCGAAGGTGAAGACTTCCTGCTGTTCCGGTGGCGTGCCATACCAGTCCAGGCGTCGGAAGATACCCTGGATCCGCAGGATCAGCTCTTCGAGAAGGAACGGCTTCGCCAAATAGTCATCAGCGCCGATTTTCAGACCCAGCAACCGGTCGGCGTCTGAAGATTTGGCCGTCAGGAACAGAATCGGGACGTTGTTGCCACTTGCACGCAGGCGGCGGCAGACCTCGAGTCCGTCCAGCTTCGGCATCATGATGTCCAGAATCACGAGATCGAACTGAATCGTCTGGGCGAGCTTGAGCCCCTCCTCGCCATCGGGAGCATGGGTGGTGGCGAAACCCTCGAACTGCAGATTGTGAGACAGTGCATCGGCGAGATGGTCTTCGTCCTCGACGATCAGAATGTGTTTCTTCATGGCCCGTCCCCCTTGAGCTCGGCCCCTGGAATCTCCACCCGGAAGGTCGTGCCATCGGGTCCCGTAGATGCGATTTTGACTGTACCACGATGCGCGCGCACGATCTGACGCACAAGGTACAGACCCAACCCGGTCCCCTGCGCCGTCCGTTTCATTTCCTCGCCCGACCTGTAGAACTTCTGAAAGACGAGCGGGACTTCATGGTCGGCGATTCCAGCGCCATTGTCGGAAATCTCCAACACCGCCCGGTCCGCCTCGAGCCCAAGCCTGACGACAACAAGAGGCTGGGAACCGCCGTATTTGACGGCGTTTTCCAGCAGATTTGAAACCACGATCCGAAACGCCTCCTCGTCCACCCCGGCTTCGCAGTCCTGGATGACGTCGGATCGAATGTCGCCACCGCGAGCGGAGATCCTTGGCCGGATCGTCTCGATCGCCGCGGCCACCGTATCGCTGATGCAGACTCGACCCAACTGCAGTCGGCCACCGTGTCCGAAGCGGGTCGTCTCGAGCACTTTCTGCACCAGGTCCTGCAGCCGTTCGGTGTCCTGCAGAGCGTTATCCAGGAATCTCGCCGAATTGACCGAATCAGCCCTACCCGAGAGCACCGTCTCCAGAGAAAGCCTCATGGAGGCGAGCGGTGATTTCAGCTCGTGGGTGATGGCTGAAAGGAAGTTCCGATGCTGCCGCTCGAGCTCCACCTCACGACGAAGGGTACGCCACAGCAAGCCGATCAAAACGAAGAGCATCACGGCAAAAAAGGCCCCTTCGGAAACCATCATGAGGATCCGTCCGCGGTAGTCGTCAAGGGTCGCGGACCACACCGCTTCGGCCGGCCGGAAAACGCTGTCCGTGAATGGTGACGGCAGCGGCCAGCTGGGAATCAGATCGGTCGAGGTCATCGAACTCGCTGGAACCAACTCGACGTCGTCCACCGGATCGAGAATGGACTGCGTCCAATCCCCACGAACGGCCGCTCCACATGCCGCGCCCGAGCAGAGGAGTTCGACCCGGAGTCGACTCTCATCGTCCACATGCCAGCCCGGCACACCGATCAGGTCATCCGACGTCAGCCAGAGCTCGAAAGGGGCGGGCAGTGGCGCGAGCGGCCACTCGGCGTTGCCACCGCCGACCCCCGCGTCCGCCATCCACAGCTCCAGTTTCGCCCTCGCCCGGTCGAGCTCGAATTGCACCCGTGCCGCCTCGACGCGACAGGAATCGGCGAGGCGCGCCCGCTCCAGATCGAGCAGTTCGCGGTTCTGGCGAAGCGCGAATACGATCCACCAGGTGAGCTGGATGTTCACCAAGACAACGACCAACACGGTCACGACGATGTGGCGCATGGTGATTGGTCTTGCCCGGGCCATTGGCAGAGTATAGCGAGGCGATCCAGGTGGAAACCGGTTTTGCTGCGAGGCCGGGGGGTAATGGGGCTTCCATGAGGCTATGAGGCTGCCTGCAGGGCAGAGGGGAAAAGGGGAAAAGGGGCAGAGGAGAGGAGATATTCCCGTCCAAAGCACCCCGACTCTGCCCCTCCGCTCCTCTGCTCCTCTGCCTTTCACCACGATCAAAAGGAACTCCCGACCGTCGGGGTCGGTTTTCCGAATTCCGAATTCCGAATTCCGAATTCGTTATAGCGTCGTAAGTACTTTTTCGATCCTACCGACTGCCCAGTCGATCTCCTCGCGGGTGATCGTCAGAGGCGGCGCGATCCGAATCACTGTTCCGTGAGTGTCCTTGCACAGCAGACCTTCCTGCTGAAGGGCCTCGCAGACCCGCCGCGCACCACCCGCCCCATCTTCGAGCACGATTCCGATCCACATGCCCTTGCCACGAACCAGCTTGACGTGTGGAGAATCGATGGCACGCAATTTGTCCATGAATTCATTGCCGAGCACAGCGGCACGGTCCACCAGCTTCTCGTCGAGCAGAACCCTCAAGGCTTCGCGAGCGACCGCGGCCCCAAGTGGATTGCCGCCATAGGTGGATCCGTGCTCCCCCGGCTTGAACACTCCCATGACTGCATCGTCGGCCAGAATCCCTGACACCGGGTACATGCCGCCTGAGAGGGCCTTGCCGATAATCACGACGTCTGGCCGCACACCCTCGTGCTCGTAGGCGAAGAACTTGCCGGTTCGCCCGAGCCCCGACTGGATCTCGTCCGCCACCAGAAGCACGCCGTGCTCATCCGCGATCGCGCGCAGTCGTTTCAGGAAGCCTTCCGGAGGCACCACGATTCCGGCCTCTCCCTGGATCGGCTCCACCAATATAGCTGCCACATTGGGATTCATGGCCTGGGCAACCGCGTCGGCGTCACCAAACGGCAGAATTCGGAATCCCGGCGTGAAGGGGCCAAAACCGTTCCGGTATTCCTCATCGGAGGAAAAACTCACGATGGTTGTCGTCCGACCGTGGAAGTTGCCGCTGAAGACCAGGATCTCTGCCTGATTGGCGGGCACGCCCTTGACCGTGTACGCCCATTTGCGGGCCGCCTTGATAGCCGTCTCCACGGCCTCGGCGCCGGTATTCATGGGAAGAAATCGGTCAAATCCTGCGAGCTCACAGAGCTCCCGGCAGAACGGGCCCAGTTGGTCGTTTCGAAACGCCCTCGAGGTGAGACCAACTCGGCTCGCCTGGTCGACCATGGCCTTGACGATCCTGGGGTGGCAATGGCCCTGGTTGACCGCCGAGTAGGCGGCAACGAAATCGAGGTACTTCCTGCCGTCCACATCCCAAACCCACACCCCTTCGGCACGGCAGATGACCACATCCAGCGGGCGGTAGTTGTGGGCTCCATAGCGCTCCTCGAGCGCAATGTATTCTTCAGATCTCGCCATCAATACCTCCGGTGATTTGGGTGGAGCCGATGGCCTGGTTGTCACCAACACGCTGTGGACCGGTTCCGCACGGTACACGCTTGTACGAATCGGCGCAACCGTTGGTTCGATGGTGGGGCTATGGGGTCATGGGGCTGGTTGCAGGGCAGGGGGGATTCCAAATTGCTCGGGGAAAGGGGCCGCGGAGCCAGCGAGATCCGTTCACTTCGTTCCAGAGCACCCCAATTCGCCCCTGCCGGCTCCTCTGCCTGGGTTCACGGCGCCTCTCCGAAGGAACTCCCGACCTCGGCGGTCGGTTCTGCCGAACTCGCGATTTCCGAATTCCGAAATCAAGGCGACCTGCTTGGATGGTTGATTGGCGGCTTCCTGAGCGTTCCACTGGAGGTAGGCTTCAATGAAGCCATCGATATCGCCGTCCAACACGCGGTCCGCGTCGCCGACCTCATGCCCCGTCCGCTGGTCCTTGACCATTCGATAGGGTTGGAGCACGTACGATCGGATCTGGTTGCCCCACGAGATCTCTTTTTTGGGGCCCTTCAGCTTGTCCAGCTCCTCCTCGCGCTTCTCCATCTCGAGCGCATACAGCCGCGCTTTGAGCACCTTCATGGCACTGGCCAGGTTTTTGATCTGCGATCGTTCGTTCTGGCAGGTCACGATGACCCCGGTGGGGATGTGGACCACTCGCACCGCAGAGTAGGTGGTGTTGACTCCCTGCCCTCCAGGGCCGGACGAGCAGTATCGATCCACCCGCAGGTCCTTCTCTTCGATTTCCATGTCCACTTCGTCGTCGATCTCGGGATAGACGTGGGCCGAGGCAAAGGAGGTGTGTCGGCGGTTTTGGGCATCGAAGGGCGAAATCCTCACCAATCGGTGGACTCCGTTCTCCGACTTGAGGTTGCCGTAGGCGTACGCGCCCTTCACCAACAACGTTACGCTCTTGATGCCGGCCTCGTCCCCGGGCTGCTCGTCGATCAACTCCACGTCGAAGCCGCGACGCTCACACCACCTCAGGTACAGTCTCTCCAGCATCTCGGCCCAGTCCTGCGACTCAGTGCCGCCCGCTCCGGGGTGAATTTCGAGGAATGCGTTGGACTGATCGTGCTCCCCACTCATCTTAGTGATGAGTTCGAATCGGTCGAGTTCCGGGCCGATCCGCTCGAGGGCTGCAGCCAACTCCTCGTCGGCACCTGCCTCGTCTTCCCGGGCCATCTCCACGAGCGCTTCGAGCTCGTCGGCCGACTCGCGAAGGGAGGCCGCGGAGGCGAGGGTTTCCTGGAGCTGGGATCGCTTTCGCATGACCTCGCGCGCGCGCTCCGGATCCGACCAGATTTCGGGATCCTGGGCCTTTTCGTCAACCTCCGCCAGGCTCTCCGTCAGCCCGTCTTCGTCAAAGGTACCCCCGCAAGCGCTGGATGCGCTCGGCCTCGGTCTCGGCACGATGGATCAGTTCTTCTCGCATGGGTCCTCCGGCGTCACGGCCCGCTTTGGCGAGCGATCGTATCCTAACAGATTTCGCTGTGAGGCTCTCACCATTGAGTCTTGGGGCTATGAGCCATGGGGCTATGAGGCTTGAGCCTTGAGCCTTGAGCCCTGAGCCCTGAGCCCCGCTATCAGCAGGGAAATGGTTGAAATCCAGCAAACAACCGCGAACCAATCGCCGAATCGTGATCGGGGTGTGAGGCGGTCCGAGGGCCAAACCTCTGTGACGAGAACGCCGTGCTCACCCACTTCGAGTCGTGAGGCCACCCGACCGTCCGGTGCAACAAAGCCCGAAATGCCTGTGAGTGCGGCGCGCACAAACCACCGTCGGTTCTCGACGGCCCGCATCACCACGTGCGCAAAGTGCTGCCTGGGAGCCCAGGAGTAGCCATACCATCCGTCGTTGGTGAGAGTGGCGAGCAACTGGGCGCCATCGCGGACCTCTCTCGCCGTCAAGCCTTCGAACACAACCTCGTAGCACACAGCCATGCCCAGGGGAACCCCGATGTCCAGCAGCACCGGCGCCCTGCCAGGAGTGAAATTCCCGACCTCGCGGACCAGGGCATCGCTGAACGCGACCTGGGCCCACTTCGGTACGTATTCGCCGAAGGGAACCAGCTTGACCTTGTCGTAGCGTACCGGTTCCACTCCGTCCGGCCGGACGACGAATGCCGAATTCCTGAACCCAGCCTCGGCCGATCCCGCCACAGAGTTGAGCACGATGGTGATTTCGAGCTCGCGGGCCATCCGAGTCACGACCTCGCGGAAGGTGGGATCGGTGTCCAGCCGATAGGGCAGCGCGCTTTCCGGCCACAGCACCACCTCGGCACCTGCCTCCGCCGCCTCTCTGGTAAGCCGCCACACCGACTCCTCCAACTCTCGCCACTGGGAGGGATCCCACTTTTCCTCCAGTGATGTCCCGGGCTGGATGATTCCCACCATCACCGGCTCCGCCAGAGGTTGAAACCGGGGAGCCAGGACCGAGAAGGCCACGGCCAGTGCGAGCGCCGAACCCACCGCGGCAAGACCCGTTCTTCGGGTTCGCGGGTCGCGTACTGCCCAAAGGCCGGCGCCCAACGCGATGGTGGCCCAACCCAACCCCGAGCTTCCCCAGATCGGGAGTGATCCCAGCAGAACAGGGACCGACGCAAAGACGGCGGCGGGCGGGTGCCACGGGAATTCGAACGGCCAGAATCGGCGCAGCACATCAACCGCAATCCAGGCCGCGGGCAGCAACCACACTCGATAGCTCGTCGGGACCAGCGACGCGAGCCCCACCGCCGCCGCCCAGCAGGCGCCGAGGATCACCGCCATTCCAGCCAAACTACCAATTGCAGCGACCAACGGAAGTCCGCCATAATGGTGCATCACCGGCAGGACCCAGTTCACGGCGATGACCCAGTGCACCACTCCAGCCACCCACCCGATCAGCCACCCTCTCCGGCCTGACGGCAAGCGTTCGAGGGCCTCGAGAAGAAGTCCGGGAAATAGCAACACCAGCGGCACCCACCCTGGTCCCGGCAGGGCCAACGCAAAGACAGCTCCGGACGCTGCCGCGAGAATCCAGGGGGCGAGTTTCTTCACCGCAGCAGTTTAACCGGACAGGCAGTTGGCAGTCAGCAGTCAGCAGTTGGCGGTTGGCAGTTGGCAGTTTGCGTTGTCCCGATCGGGATCGGTTTGCAGAATTCGGAATTCGGAATTCGGAAAACCGATCTACTCGGATCCGCGATAAAACCTGTCGTTGGTGGTGGCCATTTCGACCAGCAGTTCTGCGGGCCGAAAGCGTGGGCCGTACCGCTCCTCGAGCTGAAACAACTGATCCACCACACGGGCCACGCCTTGGGAATCCACGTGGTGAAAGGGACCAGCGCGAAAGGGCGGGAAGCCGAGCCCCAAAACGGCCCCGAGATCACCGTCCCTGGCGCTCGAAATGACCTCCTCGGCCAGACACCACGCGGCCTCGTTGACCATGATCAGCGCCAGTCGTTGGCGCACCATGTCCCCGTCCACATCCCGCCGGTCGTCGCCACCGAAGAAGGCGTAGACCTCCTGGTTGACTCGCTTCGGCCCCTTCTTCTTCGCCTTGGGATAGAGGTAGAAACCCTGTCGATTCTTGCGGCCCTCGTAGCCCTGGTTGTGCATCCTCTGCAGTGCGTCGCTCGACCCGTGGCCGCGCTCGGCAAAGGCCGCACCCAGATCGGCCGCCACGTGGGCGCCGACGTCGATGCCCACCTCGTCGATCAACGCGATCGGACCCACCGGGAAACCGAAGTCCTTCAGCGCCCGATCCACGTCCTCCACCCGCGCCCCTTCCGACAGCACCAGGATCGCCTCGTTCAGGTAGGGCGCCAGAATTCGGGTGGTGTAGAAGCCGGGCCCGTCCTTGACGACGATCGGAGTCTTGCCCTGCGCCCGCCCGAAGGCGTGGGCGGTGGCCGTGGCCCAGGGTGCCGTGGACTCGGTCGTGACGATCTCCAGCAGCGGCATCCGCGGCACCGGTGAAAAGTAGTGCATTCCCAGTACCCGCTCCGGGTGCTTCGCCCCGGCCGCGATCCGGCCGATGGGCAGAGCCGACGTATTGGAGGCGAAAACCGCATGTGCCGGAACCCTCTCCTCGACCTCGGCCAGCACCCGCCGTTTCAACTCCAGGTCCTCGAAGACAGCCTCCACCACCAGATCCGAACCCTCGAGGGCCTCAACCTCGGTGGTGAGTTCCAACCAGGCCCTCCTGCGATCGGCCTCCACCCTGGAGATGGCCGCCGATCGCACCTGTTTGACCAACCCCTCGTCGATCGCCCTGGCGCCCGCTGCCAGAGTCTCGTCCGAGAGATCCCGCAGGACCACCGGACACAGACCCAGCGACACCGAAGCCACTCCGGATCCCATCAGACCCGCACCAAGGACAGCCAGCCGGCCCACCGGTCGCGGCTCGGCTCCGTCAAGGGGTTTCTTGGCCTCGTTCATGCCGTGAAACAGCCACACCAGTGACCGACTCTCTGGCCCCACCGCCAACGGACCGAAGTACTCCGACTCCCTGGCCAGCCCTGCGACACGGCCGTGACGGATTCCGGTCTCGACGCAGTCGAGGATGGCCATTGGTGCCGGGTAGAGGCCCCGCGTCTGTCGGGCGACCTGTTTCCGCGCCTTGTTGAGAACCACACCGAGCATGGGTTGGTGGCGGGCTGCGCGGTCGATGGCGCCGAGCTTCTTCGGCTTGGCTTTCAATGATCCGTCGGCCAGCGCCAGCGCCGCCCGACACCCGGTTTCCACGATTCCCCCCGGGGTGGTGACCGCATCCACGATCCCCAGCCTGCGAGCCCTGCGTGCCCGAATTCGTTGACCGGTCAACAGCAGGGGCAGGGCACCGGTCAGTCCAACCCTCTCCACCAACCGCTGGCTGCCCCCTCCCGCTGGAAGCAGGCCGAGCTGCACCTCGGACTGGCCCAGTACCGTCGCCGGGTGGTCGCTGGCGATGATGTAGTGACAGGCCAGAGCCACCTCGAGCCCACCCCCGAGAGCGGCTCCGTGGACTGCGGCCACGACCGGTTTTGACTGGGTCGCAATGTGTTCCAGGAGCGCATTGCCCTCCCGCGACATGGCGGAGATCTCGGCCGCGGTGAGCCCCTGGATCACCTCCAGGTCGGCGCCGGCGATGAAGGTGTCCGCCTTGGCCGAGGCCACCACGACGGCCCGCACCTCCGGGTCCTCCAGCAGTGGAGCGGCTTCCTCCCGAAATTCCCGCAGCAGGGCCGGCGTCAGCGTGTTGACCGCCTTGGTCGGGTGATCCAAGATCACAACCGCAACACCGTCGTCCCGTCGCTCAACCCTCATCATCGGCATGAGTCAACTCCAATATGAGTGCCTTTTAGGCGTATTTTCTTCGGCCGAGGGCTCAAGATCGCGATGGTGATCGGAGCTTTGTGCAGCTCGGATATCAACGGCCGAATAAATAGGTGAATTGAAATCCTCTGACTCATCACACTCTCTCCAGAACCAAGCCGATCCCAACGGCACCTGCCGCGCACGCCGCCACAAGGCCATAGCGCGCGTCCTCGGCGGCCAGCCGGTGGCAGCAGTTGGTGATCAGTCGGGCCCCGGTGGCGCCGAAGGGGTGGCCCACCGACAGCGAGCCGCCCCAGGCGTTGAGACGATCCCGGTCAACGGCCCCAACGGCACCGGCTCGTCCCAGCCTCTGTCGACAGAATTCCTCGTCCTCCAACAGCCGAAGCACCGCCAGAACCTGGGCGGCAAAAGCTTCGTGGAGCTCCACAACCCCAACCTCACCGAGATCGAGACCGGCCGCGTCGAGGGCTCGCGGGACGGTCAGGGCGGGCCCGAGCAGCAGCTCCTCGAGGGGGTCCAGGGCGGCCACCGACGAGGCCTTCAATGCCGCCACAGGCTCCATCCCGTAACGTTCCGCCGCATCTTCGGAGGTCAGCAGCACGGCTGCCGCTCCATCGGTGAGATAGGACGAGTTGCCAGCGGTCACCGTGCCGAATCGCCGGTCGAATGCCGGTTTCAGAGCCCCCAACTTTTCCGGCGTCGAGTCGCCGCGAACCCCGTTGTCGGCAACCACGGATTCGAAGCCCGGCGGTACCCGGGCCGGAACGATCTGGCCCGCCAGCCAACCGTTGTCGGCGGCAGCAGCCGCCCGGTGGTGGGAGACCAGAGCGTAGTCGTCCTGATCCTTCCGAGAGATGCCGTGGCGCTTGGCCAGCCGCTCACAGTTCTGTCCCATGGTCTCGCCCGTGGAGAACTCCGCGAGGGCCACCGGTTCCGGGAGCAGGTCGGCGGGTTTCAAGCCTTTGAGTAGCCGGGCGTAATCGCCGGGTCCGCGGGCCTTCTGCGATGCGATCAGCCGTTCGCGAACCGGACGTTTGAAGCGGATCGGTGCGTCAGAAAGGGTTTCGGCACCGGCGGCGATGGCCACCTCTGCGGCGCCGGTCTGAATGGCACGGGCGCAGTCCAGGAAGGCTTGGAGCGAAGACACGCAGGCCACACTCACCGTGTGGGCCGGGCAGGACTTCGGCAACTGGGTTCCCAGAACCACCTCGCGTCCGAGATTCGAGGTTCGAGGGTCGGCGATCACGTTCCCCATCACCAGCAGGTCCACCAACTCGGGATCGATCCTCGTTTGTTGGACGAGACCGGACACCGCGATCCGACCCAGGTCATAGGTCGTCAGGTCGTTGAAGGCGGTCCCGGAACGGCAAAAGGGCGTGCGACGGCCGTCGATGACGACCACCCGGCGATCGGACGTGGCACTTTGTTTCATTTCGGTTCTCCTCGGCGTTGAGAAGTCTAATACGGATCGGGTCGATCAACACCCGTTGGCCGTTTGCGGTTAGCCGTAGGCCGAAGGTTGCCAGAGTTCTGCGAATTTCGAAGTCTGCGCGCCTGCACGCAGCCTCATGCCGGGTTACCATGACCCCACACTGCCAGCCCCCGACCGCGGTACGATATCGGACGGAGACGCCACAATGAAGTTACTCGCCGCATTCATTGGCCCGCTGCTCGCCGTCGCCCCACTGACCGCCATGGTGGCCCAGGAGGACAGCATGGACTCAGATATGAAGATCAGCTCACCCGCCTTCAGTCACAACCACCCGATACCCGTCAGGTTCACCGCCGACGGCGCCAACGTCAGCCCACAGCTCGACTTCGCCCACCCACCCCAGGGCACGGTCAGCTTTGCCCTGATCATGGACGACCCGGACGCTCCGCGAGGCACGTGGGTCCACTGGGTGGTGTGGAACATCCCGGCGGCCACCGGAACTTCGCCCGAGGGTGGGCTGCCGGAGGGCGCGGTGCAGGGCCGCAACAGCTGGGGACGGTCGGACTACGGCGGCCCGTCGCCACCTTCCGGGACCCACCGCTATTACTTCAAGCTGTACGCCCTGGACACCATCCTCGACTTGCCCACCGACACCGGCAAGGCGGAACTGCTGATGGCCATGGAAGCCCACGTCCTTGGCCGGGCCGAGGTCATGGGGACCTACGCTCGGTGAGCGACCGCGACCCCGTCGTCGCCGCCGCCGAGGCGGTGGGGATCCCCGTCGCGAGCCGCCACATCCTGCTGTGCTGCGACCAGTCCGTGCCCAAGTGCTGCGGCAGAGCCGCATCCCTGGAATCCTGGAACTTTCTCCTCATTCCTCATTCTTCGAGGCGAACCTCAAACCTCAACCGGCGTGCTGGCGTATGATCCTGTGGTTGGCGGTCTCCGGACTCGCCGACAAAATCCCAACGGAGGACTCCGATGTTTCGTGCCAAAGCCGCCGCCGTGCTCATCTCCCTTGTCGCTCTGACGGTCGTCGCCTCAGAGGCGGAGGACCCCTTCCTGTGGCTCGAGGAGGTCGATGGCGCCAAGGCCATGGAGTGGGTTCTGGCCCAGAACGAGAAGGCCCTTGGCACCCTTGAAAAGGTACCGGAGTTCGAACCCATCGAGGCCCGGTTCCTGGACATCTACAACTCCCGGGACCGGATTCCGTACGTGGGGATCCGTGGCTCCTACCTTTACAACTTCTGGCAGGACGCCGACCACCCGCGGGGCATTTGGCGGCGCACCACCCTCGATGAGTTCCGCAAGGAAGAGCCCGGGTGGGAGGTGCTGATCGATATCGACGCCATGTCCGAAGCGGACGGCGAAATGTGGGTCTACAAGGGATCCACCTGCCTGCCCCCTGAGTACAGGCTGTGCATGATTGCCCTGTCGCCAGGAGGCGGTGATGCCGTGATTCGCCGCGAGTACGACACGGTTGACAGAACCTGGGTCGAAGACGGTTTTGATCTCCCGTTGGCCAAGTCCGACGTCAGCTGGCGGGACGCCGACTCGCTGTGGGTGAGCACCGACTTTGGAGAGGGAACCCTCACCTCATCGGGTTACCCCCGAATCGCCAAGCTCTGGACCCGCGGCACTGAGCTCGAGGACGCCGAGACGATTTTCGAGATCCCTGAGGACTGGGTGGGCCTTTCTGCTTACAGCTCGCACGAGCCCGAGACCCGCTACGACCTGATCCACACCACTCCGGTGTTCTTCCGTGGATTCGACTACCTGATCCTCGGCGATCGCAAGGTGCGGCTGGACCTGCCGGAGGATGTGTCGTTTCAGGGGTTTTTCAAGGACCAGATGCTGTTCTCACTCCGCTCGGACTGGTCGGTTGGTGGAACCACCTATCCTCAGGACGCATTGCTGGCCATCGACCTCGACGATTTTCTCGAGGGCGGGCGGAAATTCGAGATGCTCTTCGAACCCTCCGCTCGGGTCTCGTTGCAGGGCGTTTCGTCCACCAGCGACTCCCTCCTGATCTCCACCCTCGACAACGTTCAAGGCCGCCTCCACAGACTGCGCCTCGGCAATGACGGCTGGCTGCGCAAGGAGATCAATCTGCCTGGCCCGGGCACGGCCCTGGTCTCGGCCACCACCGTCTACGCCGATCAGTGGTTCTTCTATTACACCGACTTCCTCAACCCCACCGGTCTCTACCTCGTGGAGGGTGACGAGCCACCGATCCTGGTCAGGACCACGCCCAGATGGTTCGACGCCGACGGCATGCAGACCGCACAGTACGAGGCGACCTCCAAGGACGGCACCAAGATCCCCTACTTCGTCGTCACCCCGAAGGACTTCGTGGCCGACGGCTCGGCGCCCGCGACCATGTACGGGTACGGTGGCTTCGAGAACCCCGAGCTCCCCAGGTACTCCGGCACCATCGGATCGGCATGGCTCGAACGGGGCGGCGTCTGGGTGCTCGCCAACATCCGCGGTGGCGGCGAGTTCGGACCCAAGTGGCACGAGGCGGCCCTCAAAGAGAACCGGCACAAGGTGTACGAGGACTTCATCGCTGTGGCCGAGGACGTGATCGCACGGAAGATCACCTCGCCGGAGCACCTCGGCATCATGGGCGGCTCCCAGGGCGGTTTGCTGGTGGGCGCCACCTTCCTGATGCGCCCGGATCTCTTCAGCGCCGTAGTCAGCCAGGTGCCCCTGATGGACATGCAACGCTACAATAAGCTGTTGGCCGGCGCTTCCTGGATGGGCGAGTACGGCAATCCCGACATTCCCGAGGAGTGGGAGTACATCCAGACCTGGTCGCCCTATCACATGACCACGGCCGACGGCGAGTATCCGGAGGTCTTCATCTGGACCACCACTCGCGACGATCGGGTCCACCCCGGCCACGCCCGCAAGATGGCCGCCAAGATGATTGATCAGGGCCACGAGGTCATCTACTACGAGCGGATCGAGGGCGGCCACGGATCGGGTTCCACCAACGAGCAGCGCGCCCATAACTCGGCCCTCGAGTGGGCGTACCTCTGGATGAAATTGCGGTAGGCGTCGGGCGTGACAGAGTTGAAAGTCAAAAGTCCAAAGTCAAAAGTCCAAAGTCCCAGGACGCCAGGTCGAGCTGAGCGCGAACTTTCCGCGGACGACGTGCGTATTGATCTGTGGGGAGACGAAACAGATGCTCGAACTTATTGCGTTGCTGGGACTGCTGTTCTTTGCGGGATTGGCGATTGGGTTCCTGGTGCTGGTGCTCAAGCTGGTTGCCGTGACCTTCAAGATCGTGCTGATCCCGGTGAAGATCGGGTTCAAGCTGATCTTCGGTCTTGTCGGCCTCGTCGCCGCCGGGTGCCTCCTGATGCTGCTCGGACCGGTGGCACTGGTTGTGCTGTTCGTGCTGGCGATTCCCGTTCTGATCATCGGTGGTCTGGTGTGGGGCGCCGTCGCTCTCGTCACCTGATTACGAATTGCGAATTGCGAATTACGAATTGTCGGCGTCCGAGCACCTCCTGCGACTGGCAGTAACCACCTCGGCAGGCCAGAATTCGTAATTCGTAATTCGTAATTCGTAATGGGCGGGTGGGTGGGCGGCTACCGTTTCATGATGGAGTCGAGGATCATCATGAACGCCGCCTGTTGCGCCGGCTCGGCCTTCTCGATCACCGCCAGGCAGCCGGTGTGGTCGAAGACCTCGTGCAGCCGGTCGGCCGGGTGGCTCGACGTCACGATGATCCGCTTGAGGTCGACCCCGGCGTCGCGCGCGGCGGCCAACACCTCGGTACCGTCCATGCCGGGCATCTCCCAATCCAGCAACACCAGGTGGACCTCCGGGTTCAGGTGGCGCACCGCCTCGGCGGGATCGGTGTAGGTGTCGACAGTTGCCCGCAGTCCGTATCGGTTTTCGAGCAGGCGCTTCCAGATGGCGCATTGCACCGGAGAGTCGTCGATCACCACGACCCGTCGCTTGATTACGGGCTCCATCCAGGGTCAGGTTATCAGCATTCCGTCGATCAGACGAGGGCTTTCGCCTCGAATCCGAGGGATGCAATCGCCTCCAGGAGCTGGACTCCCGCCAGACCCGTGCCCACTACTCGCGCCGTCCCGCGCTCGAGTTGGACGTCCACCTCAGCGACTCCGGGGCTGCTGGCGAGGACGCGGGTCACACTGTCCACGCAACCATTGCACCGCATGCCCTTCACCTCGAACTCCATGACCTCTTGATCTTCGGCCACCTGAACCTCCTCCTCGTGCGCCGCCGCTGGCCGTCCCCACATCGAGTACGCGAGCACCCCGAGCAGTGCCACCGCGCTCACCACGCCAATCCACCAACCGATCCCTCCACCGTGCTGGTGTTCGTGGACCGCGGCATCGGACGCCACCTCCACCAGGGCCGAGCCGGACACGATTCCGGATGCGATGATCCCGTCCACCGCGAGGCCGGTCGCCAGGGCGCCGAGGGCAACAGTCAGGAGGTAGATGGCGGTGGTCCTGCGGCCCAGCACCTTGAGCAGGGTCGCCACGGCAGCGCTGTTCGTGGCAGGGCCGGTGATCAAAAAAACCAGGGCGGCCCCGGGCGACAGACCGGCGACGATCAGTGATGCT
Source organism: uncultured Holophagae bacterium (assembly GCA_963801995.1). Taxonomy (GTDB): domain Bacteria; phylum Acidobacteriota; class Thermoanaerobaculia; order Thermoanaerobaculales; family Sulfomarinibacteraceae; genus FEB-10. Next base: position 44,421 of record CAWDGW010000008.1, read on the forward strand.
GCGATCGGAGTGGAAGCGGTGGCGCAGACGTAGAGCGGGATGCCGATCAACATGGCCACGAGCATGGGCACGATACCTCCACCCAGATAGGAGCGCAGGGTGTCGGGAGCAATCAACGCAGAAATCACCCCGGACAGAACCACTCCGACCAGCAGGGCCCGCCCGATATCCCTCGGCAGAATGACAAATCCGTATCGCATGGCATCAAGAAAGGTGTGGCGATGAGCGGCTTCGTCATCGCAACACCCCTCAACCGCGCATGACGAGGCAGTGGTCGGCGCCCCCGGCTCGACCTCGTTTTTCTCGCCGACGATGTGGACCAACGCACCCCCGACGAGACCCGTGACAAACGCCGCCAGAGGTCGAACCACAGCAATGAACGGACCCAACAACCCATAGGTGACGGCAATGGAATCCACTCCCGTCTGCGGGGTGGACAGCAGAAAAGCCGTTGTGGCGCCTCGGCTGGCCCCTTGCCGACGCAGCGAGGCCGCCACCGGCAGGACCCCGCACGAACACAGCGGCAGTGGGACCCCGAACAGGCTCGCCTTGAAAACCTGCCAGATGCCGCGCCCCCCAAGGTGTCTCTCGACCCAAGCCGGGGAGATCACCACCGACAGGACACCGGCGAAGAAGAAGCCGAACAGCAAATAGGGGGCCATCTCGGTCAGCACCGACCACGAGGCCACCACGATGTCCAGAAGGATCTCCATCACATCACCCTCACTTGCTCAGCGTGTAGATCAGGTCCATCAGCTCGTCGTAGTGCTGCTGGCGCTCATCACCCTGCAACCCCTCGGTGACGCAGGTCTCCAGGTGGTTCCTCACAACCACCTTGCCAACACCCCGGAGCGCCTCGTGGATCGCCGAGATCTGGGTCAAGATCTCGACACAGTACTTGCGCTCCTCCACCATCCGCCGGAGGCCTCTCACCTGACCCTCGATGATGCTCAGCCGTCTGAGCGCTTTCTTCTGAACCGCTTCGTCAATCGCCACCGGATCCTCCAAGGCAACAAAGAATACCATACCCCCCTAGGGTATTCAAGCCTGACCCCTCCCGCCTGGAATTCCCCAGGGTCCGACCGTGTTCTTTCGCAAGAAGGTTGGTATATTTCGCCAGTCGTTCCTCAGACGACAATCGTTCCGCAACATCAAGGAGGTACAACGATGTCAGACGCCGCCGCCCCTGTATCTGTGGGCATGTCCGTTCCGGACTTCGAGCTCAACACGTACGACCCGGTCAACCATGGATTCTCCAAGTTCTCCCTGGCGGGCGCCAAGGAAGCCGGAAAGTGGACGATTTTGTTCTTCTATCCGGCCGACTTCACCTTCGTCTGAGCCACCGAGTTCGCTGCTCTGGCAGAGCAGCAAGACCGGTTTGCGAAAATGGGCGCCGAGCTCGTCACCATCAGCACCGACACCGAGTTTGTGCACCTGGCTTGGAAACGAGACGAAAAGGAACTGGCCAACGTTACATACAAGATGGGTGCCGACCCCACCGGAAATGTATCGCGGATGTTTGGGGTCTATGACCCGGGATCTGGGCTTGCACTCCGTGGGACCTTCATCATCGCCCCCGACGGAACTCTGTTCAACTCCGAGGTCAACTTCTACAACATGGGCCGTAACATCGACGAACTGATGCGGAAGTTCAAGGCCAACCTCTACCTGTCCCGCAAGGCCGACGAGGGCTGCCCCTCCAAGTGGAAGGACGAGGGCGACGCCACTCTTCGCCCCGGACCGGAGATGGTCGGGCGGGTGCACGAGGCGCTGAACAAGTAATTCCAAATTGAAAATTGAAAATTGAAAATTCCCCCTCCCACCCGGCCTGGGTTGGAGGGGGTGCTTTTTTTGAGTCAAAAGTCGAAAGTCTCCGCACCCGTCCCGTTTGCCGTTGGCCGTGAGCCGTGAGCCGGGAGGGCCGATGACTCGATTCGTTCATGACGGGCTCACTCGATGTGCCTTCGCGTCCGTCGTCCGTTGAGATGGCCCAGATTCCTCCTCGGCGCCCTCCAGGCGCCTCGTTCGGAATGACCCACAATGGTTGGTTCTGAATGGGGGATCAGTGTTTTTCTGTGTTCTTCCGTGTCCAATTCAAAAGAGTCTGTGCTGCTGCGTTGTTCTGCGCCTGTCTGCGTTCTTCTGCGGCCCATCCCCACTGCCCCGTCCGGGGTCGGTTTTCCGAATTTCGAATTTCGAATTCCGAATTCGATGCGACGGTACAATCCCCTCCCATGAACCGAACCCCGCGGAGGAGCTCATGAAAAACGCAGCACTGCTGGTCTTGATTCTTGGCGTTGCAGTCACGGTCGTCGCCAATGACCGGCCGGTCCACACCTACTCCATCGTCGCCCACGATCCCGCCACCGGTCAGGTGGGCGTCGCGGTCCAGTCCCACTGGTTCTCCGTGGGCAGTGTGGTGACCTGGGCCGAGGCCGGGGTCGGCGCGGTGGCCACCCAGAGCTTTGTCGATCCGGCCTACGGCACCCGCGGCCTCGAGCTGATGCGGGGCGGTCTGAGCCCGCAGCAGGCGCTCGCGGCCCTGACGTCAGTGGACGAAGGTGAGGCTGTCCGCCAGGTCGCCTTTGTCGACGTTCAGGGCCGGGTGGCGGCCCACACCGGTGCCAAGTGCATCGAGTCCGCCGGACATCACGTGGGCAAGGGATACAGCGTCCAGGCCAACATGATGCTCAACGACCGGGTGGTTCCCGCCATGTCGAAGGCCTTCGAAGCCGCCGAAGGCGACCTTGCCGAGCGCATGATGCAGGCCCTCGAGGCGGCCGAGGCGTGCAGGGGGCGACATCCGCGGTCGGCAGTCGGCGGCCATGCTGATCGTCAGCGGTACCTCCAGCGGCCAGCCGTGGGCCGACCGGGTGCTCGAGCTGCGCATCGAGGACCACCCCGATCCCATCGTCGAGCTTCGCCGCCTGATCGACGTCCACCGCGCCTACGACCACATGAACGCCGGCGACGTGGCGGTGGAAGAGGGTGACATGGAGGGTGCCCTGGCCCGGTACAACGCCGCCGCCAGGCAACTTCCCGGCAGCTTGGAGGTCCAGTATTGGGCTGCGGTCACCCTCGCAACCAACGATCGTCTGGACGAGGCCCTGCCGATCTTTCGTCGGGTCTTCGCAGCCGACCCCAACTGGGCAGAACTCACCCGACGGCTGATCAAGCCCGGCATCATTCCGGACACGCCCCAAGGGCACATCTTGTTAGCTCAAATCGTCGCGGTCGCCCCGAAGGAGAGGTAGTTAGCCGTTAGCCGTTGACCGCCGGGGACGGTCTTCCGAATTCCGAATTCCGAATTCCGAATTCTCGCTCCCTGCCCAAGCCGGCATGAACCGCTTGTTTTTGTTCACCTCGCCGACAGGACGAGCCTGCACCGCACCCAACTCTCCGATCCCGTGACGATTGTGGGTCCGGCTGCAATGGTGACCCGCGCCGGCTCGAGACCGGCCTGATCCACCAAGTAGGCCCGGACCGCTTCCGCCCGGGCCGGAGCCAGCGCTGCAACGGCGCCCTCGACGACGGGTTGAGAGGCGACGAGCGCGTCATTCAGCGCGCGGCGATAGGCTGTTTCATCAAACACCGGTTCGGCGCCATCCGATGCCGTGGAGGTGAATCGGGTCTGGAGTTCGTCGAGCTGCTCGTCCGAGAGCCGCGAAGAGTACATCCCCTCCAGCTTCGCGAGAGGAACCACCGTCTCCAGCTCTTCCTCGGTCACCCCCAGCGCTGTCAACTCCTCCCGAAAAGCGTCCCTCCGCAGGCCGGCCATGTCGGAACCACGGTCGAAGCTGCCGTCGATCGCGAGGCCCAACGTCGGTCTCTCGGCAAGGGCGGTGGCCAGAGTCTCCAGGTTTCGTGTCGCCCGCTCCTCGAGCACCGCACGGCCGGCCGCGAACTCGACGTACTCCAGATCCTGGTCATCGCCGCCGCCCACCAGCTTGCCCAGCAGACGGAACGGCGACTTCATGAGCTCGGCCATGATCTCCTTGGCAGCCGCCCCTGCGGCCGTGGCCATACCGAAGCCTGGATCATCGAAGCTGCCCTCAAAGGGGATGTCGAGGCTGATTCGACCCTCCTTGTCTTTGAGCAGCGACACGCCGAGCTTCATGGGCAGGTCGATCTGCCCCTCCCCCTCGACCTTTTCACCGAGCACGAGGTCATCGGCTTCGATGCGATTGAGAGCAGTGAGTTGGTGGTCCTTGATGTCGTAATCAAGGTCCAACACCACGTCACCCCGCTCGATGGGAAATCCTATGAACTTGACCGACATGGGAGACACCGCCGGAAGTTCCATATCGCGGACGTCGATGGCGAGGTTGGTCAGCCGCTTGTAGTCCAAGGGATCCAGCTCACCCTCGACTCGAACCAAGCCACCGCTCGAAATCTCGGCGTCCACATCGACCTTGGCGCCGGCAACGGTATCGGTGGCGATCCCGGAAATCGTGCCGTTGATCGGAACGAGACCCATGCTGAACGGACCTTCAACCGTCCTGTCGGTGTATCGCCCGAAACAGTCGTGCAGCCGAAAACGCGCGATGCGCACCGACGGTAAGGGCCGGTCGGTGGCCGGCTCGCCACCCTCGGTCAGTGCTCTGAAAAACTCGAGCAGATTGATGGTGCCATCCTCGGCCACGGTGATCTCCAAACCCGCCTCATGGATGTCCACCTCGCCCACTGTGGCCGACATCGGCTCGAGGTTCGCAGTGATGCCCGCGACCTTCAGGTCACCCCAACCCACCAGCTTGTCTCCGGTGACGGTCTCGTTGAGGTCCAGCCCGATCACCCCGAACCCGCCCTCGAAAGAGCCCTGGAGCGGTTCTCCTTTGAATTTGGACGCCCGCGCGGTGCCGCCGACCTCCAACACTCCGGCCCGGAGGTCCAGCGGGGCGAACTTGGCCACGTAGGGTTGGTACTTGGCCAATTGGAAGCTCTCGAGACCGACCTCCACATCGAGCGCCAACGGCGCGGCACCAAATGTGCCTTTCGCTGTCCCCTTGGCCTCGCCCTCGATGGTCGCCGACGCCTCGAATGGCCAGGTCGACCCCTGTTTGGTGCTGATGTCGGTAACGACCAGATTGACTCTGTGGACCCCGAAGCGAACCGGCGGAGAGGAGGTCTGGTCCTCGAACTCGGCGCTGGCATGGCGCAGCTCGAATCGTCCCAAATCCACAGAGGCATTGATCCGCTCCTCCAGGGTCTGGTAGGTCTCGACCAGCACTTCCTGCGACGTCTTGGGAATGAGCACATCCCAGTTCGGCGTGCCGTCGGGCTCGATCCAGCCGAACGCCGAGGCTCCATCGATGACTACCGACTCCGCCGTGACCCGCTGCTCGGGCCACTCCACATGACCCCCGGAGATCGTCAGGGTTCCCACCCGTAGCAGGTCTTCGTCGTGGCTTTCGGCCCTGAATCCGAAATCAGCGATCCGCACGTCGGCGTCGTCGATCGTCAGGTGGAGGCCATCGTCCTGGAGCTGGAGACTGTACGAGCAACTGACGCCGATCACGCCCTCGGTGAGGTCGAACTCGAAGAGGGGAGCGATGGCCGGCCAGGTGTTCGCCAAGAAAACACCCTCGGCGGCAAATGCCCCGTCCAGACCCAGGGGGTCGACCACGACCGTGCCGTTGACCCGCAGTTCGGCATCGTTCGGCAGACCGATCACGATGTCGTTCGTGCCCTCGCGCTCGGGAATGGTGCTGATGTCTTCGAGGGTCACTTCGGCGGGGCCCCATTTCCAGAGCAACGGCTCGGGCCGGGCCCGATCCTCGATCTCGATGCGACCGTCGTCCACCTGGATGTGCTGGAGCAGAGCACGGGGCAACCCGCCGGTGTCGTCCGCCTCGGACTCAACCTTGTCGAGCTCCTCCATCAACTCGAGCACGTTGACGGCGCCGTCCTCGAATCGACGAAGAGCCACGTACGGATTGTCGACCCTCAGCTCCTTGAGCGTCGCCGCCCACCGGAAAAGGCTCGACACCTGGGCGTTGGCGTAGGCCCTGTCCCAGGACAGCAGCACCGATCCGGGTCGATCCGGGAGCACAAAGCCCTCGATGGTCAGCGACAGCGTGAATGGATTACAACGGACCTTCTCCACGGTTGCCTGACGCTTGAGAATCTGGAGTGACTGCTTTTCGATCTGCCCCTTGACGATCCATGGCACAACCAAAAAGCCCACCAGCGAGTACAGCGCGAGGGCGGCGACGATCGCCGACCGCCAGCTCACCAGCTTCCATGAACGAAACCACTCCGTTATCGCTGTCATCCCTCTCCTCCTTCACCAAGCTCCACATTCTGCAAGACCCCAACGCGTGCTGACTCGACCCTCTGCTGGACGACCTTCAGGTGGATTTCGAGGTGGTAGAGAAGGTCTGCGTAGGCGGGCGGCACGATGAGACTTGTCAGTTCGCTTTCCATCGACTCGAGGTGAGCGGCATATTTTTCGAGATCCTCCGGTGAAGGATCTGATTTCAGCCTCGTGTCAACCGCGAGCAGGTTCCGATAGTGGCGGTAGATCCTCGACCGGACCCGCCACCGGTAGGTCGGGGGCACGATCTTGAACAGCGGGTACAACAGGGTCGCAAACGGAATCAGCAGGACCACCAGGCGATCAATGCCGATCGCGATCCAGAACGGCAGGTAGCGCTGCAGGAGAGGCGGTCCCTTTTTCAGATAGCGCAGGGCTTCCTTGTTCAGAGGGAGGATGACGTTGTAGGTGGAGGGAAACTCTCCTGGAACCGCGAGAATGTCACCGCCGCCGTGCACCTCTGTGGCGGCGGCCAACAGCACTCCCACCAGTGCGCGGTGCAAGGTCTGCCGGGCCGCGATGTTGGCCACCATCGCGATCAGTGGCACGTCCGCGGGCGGCAGGTCATGTTCCAGGTCGACGACCCCGCGAGGGAGCACCACCCGCGACAGGAAGCGGTACCTCCGCATGTAGGCATCGGCCCGGTCGAAGGACATGGGCTCGACCCCGGCGGTGGTCAACAGCCGCCGAACGTACCAGGCCTCTTGGGTGGCCACGAAACAGGCGGCATCCAACTCTCCGCTGACCAACCCCTCCACAGCAGCTTCCCCACCGAGGTCCACCGTCGAGACCTGGTCGAGGGGGACCCCGTTCAGCTCGAAAAGAGTGATGAGAGCGATCTGGGTCCCGCTGTGGGGTTCGCCGATCGCCACTCGTTTGCCGAGCAGGTCGCGCACCGTTCCAGGGGACGGACCGCGCGAGAAAATCCACACCGGCTCGTAGAACACGCTGCCCAGGGATTGGACCCCGTTCAGCTTCTTTTTGGATCCCGCTCCGCCCTGCAGGAAAGCAATCTCGACGTCGCCTTCAGGCTCCATGAGCAGCTGCTCGTTCTCGAAGGTTCCCGCAGTGGTACGCAGCTCCAACTCGATGCCATCCCTCGCCAGGATCTCCCGGTAGAGCAGGCCGAAACGGTGGTAGCCGCCATCCTCCGGCCCAGTGGCCATGACAATCCGCCTCGGCGGCATGGGCTTGACGAATTGAAAGGCGACCACGAACCCAACCACCGCGACCAACAGGGACGGGCCGAAGATCAACACAACGTCGCGCAGAGACCGGCGAGAAGAGGTGAGATTGCCTTCAAGCCACCGCCGCCGCCAAAATGTCATGCCGATTCCTCCGAACCCCTGGAATGTGGGCTGAGTATATGGGTGTGCCCAGCGAGTGTCCACGGTGGTTCGTTCGGTATCGGTTGGTACTTACAGGCAGCAGCCCCCGCCCCCCCAATTCGAAATGCGAAATGCGAAAACGACCCCGGTGGTTTGTGCCCGGCCAGATCGTCATCGCTGTCAAGATCGGACGGAAAGACCTCAAGACGGCATTTGGCGATTGGCAAACCCGGGGTTGATTCTCTCCGGTCCTCAGGCCGGTTTTTCGAATTTCGAATTTCGAATTTCGAATTCTGCCGACCCCCTGTTGAGAATCAGCAGATGACGACCAGTCCTCCGTATACTGTTCGCTCACAGTGGACTCGAACCAACACTGAGTCAGCTGAACAAATAAACAGCAGGCAGCGGCACGAGGCCCGTTGAGGCTTCGGCATTACAGCCGTTTGCCTGGACTTTAGACTTTTGACTTTCGACTTTTGACTCAGACGTTTGACAGAAACTCGAGGCACAGCTCGACGATTCTCTTGTGCTGCTCCACGACGACGGCGTGGCCCGCACCCTCGATGACCTCGAAGCGGGCCCCCGAGATCCCGTCCGCCAGGGCTCGCGTCCGATCGAGGGGGATGAACCCATCGAACTCGGCGGCCACGATCAGAGTCGGGCATCGGATCGACCCGAGCTCATCGGCCAGTACCACACTGTCGGTGGAATCGAGCAAGCCAATCAACCCTTCGAACCAGCTCTCGGGCAGGGCTGCGATCTGAGTACGCCTCTGGGTACGCTCAGCGCCATGGCTCGCCAGATAGGTCGCCGAATAGACCACGGGCTCCAAAACGTCAGAAATCAACCCCCGGTCGTTCCCCTCCAGGGAGTCCACGCATCCCTGCCGCCAGCGGACCACCTCCGAAGCCATCACGTCGTCGAAGGCGTCGGCCGAGGCGATGGAGACCAGCGACCTCACGCGGTCAGGCCGGCGAGCCGCCACCAGGGCCGCCACCGCCCCTCCGAACGAGGTGGATACCAGGTGAGCGCGATCGATCTGAAGCTCGTCGAGCAGCGCCACCACGTCGTCCACGTGCTCGCCCACGTCACGGGGCGGAGCCCCCGGTGACATCAACTGACCCCGAAAGTCGAACCGCACGACCGTGTATCTCTCGGCCAACGGCCTCGCAATCACCTCCCAGCTCCCGGCACTCATGGCAATGCCATTGCACAACAGCAGTGGCTCTCCCGTTCCCTCAACAATGCGGTGGATCACTACGCTCCCCAATTTGAAAAAATTGCGTTAATAACCAAATGTCGGGCCGCGGAACGCAGAGCCACCGTCAACTTCCGACCACCGCACCAAACTGCGTGCTCTGCGTTCCGCGGCCCGCATTTGGCAGCAATCGCAAACCATGTCAAAACCCCACCGTCCCGCCTAAAACTCCAACGATTTCGCCGCCATGAAGGCTCTGATCATGCCGAAGAACTCCTTGGGCTTCTCGAGATAGACCACGTGACCGCAGCCGGCAACCTCCACCCAGCGTGAGTGGGGCAGCATGTCGTGGATCTTGTGCTGCTGCCACTTGGGAATCGCCCGGTCCTGCTCACCGACGATCATCAGTGTCGGAGTCTGGATCGCCCGGTACTGGGGCATGTTGTCGTCGAGCGCCCCGAAGAACGGGTTCTGGGCCTCGGTCAGTCTGATCAGGCTATGGCGGGAGTCGACGTAGCGATCGTAAAACCGCTGCCGCATGGCTTCGAATGTGTCGGGTGGGATCGTGCCCGCAAAGTCTTCGCCGAAGATCTTCTCGTACATGTAGTGGGTGTAGAGCTCGAAGGCCTCCTTGCTGCCCGTATAGAAGCGCAACGAGATGTCCTGATACATCTGGAATAAGGTCTCGTGACTGAGCAGGATCCCCGACAGGGTCATGGTGTGAAGCCGCTCCTGAAAGAGCCTGGCGAAGTCCAGGGCAATGAACCCTCCATAGGAGATGCCCATCACATGCACCTTTTCCACATCCACCTGTTCCATGATCAGGGCCAGGTAACGGGCGAACTCCGAAATGAAATAGGGCTCATCCTCTTGAGACGACTGACCTTGACCCAAGAAATCGTAGAGGATGACATCGTAGGCATCGGTGAGCATGGGCAGGAAGCCGTACCACGCCTTGGTGTGCATGGCCAGCCCGTTGAGCAAGCAGACAGGTTCTCGTGACCCGTCTCCGTGGTACTCCCACCATACTTTTCTGCCGTCCACATCGAGGTGCCCGCTTCGCGCGGGAACGATGTCTCCACCCATTTCGCAACCTCCAACAGGGTTCTTTCTTGTTCTTAGTTCTTAGTTCTTAGTTCCCCCCATCCGTCCCGCGGAATTTGCGGAGAGTTTTGGGATCAACTAAGAACTCAAAACCTAAGAACTCGTAACTCAGTGCTTACTCCGCCCTCCGCAGAACCGTACACACCGACGCGCAGATCGGGCCACCGATATTGAAAGTGGCCGCCATCTTCGGATTCGGCACCTGGAGCTCCGCCGGCACCTTGCCCTGCAACTGCCACGCGGCCCAACCGATCATCGCCACTCCGGTAGCCCCCACCGGGTGCCCCTTGGCGATCAGTCCTCCCGAAGTATTGATGCCACACTCGCCGCCCGGCACGGCCTTGCCATCCACCCAGTAACGGGCTCCCTGGCCGTAGTCGGCCTTGCCGATGACCTCCGCGCCGATGGCACCCATCACCGTGAAGCAGTCGTGGATCTCGGCCACGTTGATGTCGGCGGGCGAGGCCCCTGCCATCTCGTAGGCGGTGTTCATGGCCCGAAAGGCGCCCACCGGCTTGAGCACGTCGCGGCCTTCCGTCATCAGCGCATCAGTGGCCTGGCCGAAGCCCGCCAACTCCACGCAATCGGCCTTTGCAACCCCGAGTCTGGCCAGACCCTCCTCGGTGGCCAGGATCAACGCGGCGTAGCCGTCGGTGATCTGAGAGCAGTCGTAGGTCTTGAGCGGCAGCCCGTCGACGATGTATCGGTTCCGGCCTTCTGGAGTCGCCGCCTCGTCCAGGCTCACCTGGATCTTCTGCATCTGGGCGTAGGGGTTCTTGTTGCCGTTGGCATACTCCTGAGTGGACACCACCGCCAGCTCACGTTCGGTGGTGCCATGGGCCGCCATGTAGTCGCGCATCACCTCGGCGAAGATGTGTGGGAAGACGTAGACCTTGCCCACGCGCTCCGCGGGGTGGGAGAAGTAGCCCAGCACCTCGCCGATCTTGGCGCCGTCCATCTTGCCCTCGTCGTTGCGCATCTTCTCGTAGCCCACCGCAATACCCACCTCGCCCTGGCCGAGCAAGAGCTTGTGGGCCACCGACAGCACCGCCTGGCCTCCCGAGGCGCAGGCGTTCTCCACCGCCTCGATGGGCTTGCCGCCGAGGCCGGGAACCATCGCCACCAGGCCGGCCAGCAATCCTTGTTGGTTGAGCGAGAAGTTGCAGGTGGCTCCGATCGAGCCCGACATCGATGCTCGACGGGTCGGCACCGATGCCTTCGCAGACCTCGGTGACGGCGTTGGACACGATCTCCGGCACCTGCATATCCATGAGCTTGCCGAATTTCGACTGGCTGTAATTCGCAATAAAAAGCTTCTTCATTCTCGATACTCCCCTTTGGTTCTTCTCGCTATTCGCGTCCCAGTTTCGTCCGGCCGGAGCCGGACGAAACTGGGACGCGAATAGCGAGTGGCTTGGATTTTGAACTCATCCCTCGATTGGTTCCTGCCTCAGGCGATCGACGAGGTCACCTTTTACGACTTTCCCGTAGGCTGTTCGCGGCAGCTCGTCGATCGAGATGTACCGTCTCGGGATCTTGTAGCGGGCGAGCCGGCTCGACAGAAAACCGGCCAGCTCCTCGGCGTTCAGCTCCTGGTCCGGCCGCATCACCACGAACGCCACCCCCACCTCGCCCCAGGTGGAATCGTCGGCGGCCACCACCGCCACATCCTGCAGCTTCGGGTGCTGCAGCAGCTGGTTTTCGATCTCCGCCGGGTAGACATTGACCCCTCCGGAGATGAACATGTCCTTGGACCGACCGGCGATGGAGAAGAAGCCGTCTTCGTCCCGCACCGCCATGTCGCCGGTGTGGAACCAGCCCTTGTGGTCGAGGGCTTCGGCCGTGGCCTGGGGGTTGTTCCAATAACCCAAGCTCACGTGGGGCCCACGGAACCACAGCTCGCCCACCTCGCCCGGCGGCCGCTCCTGGCCCGACTCGTCGGCCACCCTCGCCTCGGTGAACATCATCGGTCTGCCGATCGATCCGGCCTTCCGGATCGCCTCCTCGTCGGTCATGGAAAAGCAGTTGACCCCCACTTCGGTGAGTCCATAGCCCTGGCGCAGCACAACGCCCCGCTCTCGGAAGACCTCGATGAGGTGTTTGGGAAGCGGCGCTCCGCCCGAAATGAACCAGCGCACGCTGTCCAGATTGGCCTTCTTGAATTCGGGGGCCTCGGCCAGCATCTTCCAGATCGTGGGGACACCGAGCACCACGGTGCACCCCTCCTCCTGGATCACCCGCCACACCTCGGCGCGCGTCGAAGGCCTGGTGCACCACAACCGTGCCGCCAGCCAGCAGCAGCGGGGTCAAGAAAGCCCCCAGCCCGCCCGCATGATAGAGCGGAGTGAAGATCGGGCTGACGTCGTTCTCGCCCAGCTGCCAGCAGGCCATGGTGTTGTAGGCGTTCCACGCCACCTGGCGGTGAGGCGTGATCACGCCCTTGGGGCGGCCCGTTGTGCCAGAGGTATAGAGCAGGCAGTAGGGGTCCTCGGCGCGACAGCGACGCCGCACCGAGTTGCCGGCTCCCCGAGTCAGAACCAGGTCGGCGAAATCCCGGTCACCGGCCACCGCCGGTTCGTCGAAGGCGATCCAGTGCTCCACATCCACTCGCGACCTCAGCCGCCTGACCGTCTCGCGGTGATCCTCGTCGTACATCAGAGCCCGCAGCGAGCAGTCACGGATAATGAACTCGAGCTCGGGCGCCGCGAGCTTTGTATTCAGCGGCACCAGCACGACGCCGCTCTTGCCCGCCGCGAAAAAGGCGTCCAGAAATTCAATCCGATTGCCGGACAGCACCCCAATCCGGTCGCCGGGCCGCAGGCCGAGGCCGTACAGCCACATGCGGGCACAACCCACCGCTCGCTGGTCGAGCTCGCGATAGCTGTAGCGGCTTCCGTCGGCCACCATCACCATGGCAGTGCGGTCAGGGGAGAGCTTGGCCCGCTCGCCGATGATGTCGGCGTGAATCACCGCTGGACCTCTTCTTCTGCAGGGGGTTCTTCCGGCGGCGCAACCGGTGGCGGCTCGGCCAGTGCCTGTTGGAGCGCCTTCAAAAAACGGTCCGGGCACTCCCGCTGGGGCAGGTGCCCGCAATCGGCGACCGTGGTCAACCGCGCTGCGGGCAGCCCGTCCAGCAGCGTCCCCGCGTAATCCATTGTGAACAGATCGTCGGCATCGCCCCACACCAGATCCACCGGCACCTTCACCTCGTGCAGCCGGCCGGCGAGCACATAGGATTCAACCTCCCGGCCGCCCGCCGCCAGCCTTTCCGCCAGCCTCGCCGCGGGGCCGACCTTGCTCCATCGCACAACATCGTCGAGCACGAAGCCCGGCGGCATGAGGGTATTGGGACCCATCAGTCCCTTCATGGTCTCCAGCGCCTCCTCCCGATTGGCCGGCAACAGGTTGACTGCCGGGTTCTCCACCTTCAGCGGTCCCCCATTCACCGCCACCAGCCTCGAGACCCGTTCCGGGTGCTCCACGGCGTACAGGAAGGAGATCCAGGCACCCATGGAATTGCCCACAAGAATCGCCGGTTCACCGGCGCAGCAATCGTCCAGCACGGCTGCGAGCCCGTCCACGAGCTGCGGCACCAGGATCGGACCGTCGGTGGGATCGCTCTTCCAGTGGCCGGGCAGGTCGGGAATGACCACGCGGTATTCAGCGACCAGCGGCGTTATCACCCGCGCCCACGCCCCGGCCTGGTCTCCGGCACCGTGGAGCAGGACCATGGGCGGGCCGCTGCCGGCCTCCCAGAGGGTCATTCGGCCGGAAGAGGTCTCGATCTGGCGGCTCGCCAGCCCACTGCGGTCGAGGGCCATCCGACTCATCCAGGCGTCGACCTTCATCGGCCGCTTCCACACCAGCCAGGCGCCCACCATCATGGGAACCACGATCACCAGCACGCCGAAGAACACTGCCAGCTTCAGCATCAACCTCGCCTTGGGTGTCATCCGACCAACCCCCTTCCAATCGAAAATCGAAGATCAAAAATCAAAAATCCGCCCTCACTCCGCCTATCTTGGGCGGGCGAACGGCAATTTTCAATTTTCAATCTGCAATTTTCAATTTGCAGTCCCCGGGTTCATTCGTCCCCGATTTTTGAACTACGGCATCCGAAAAGCCGCCGCCGCTTGGTTATAGCCGACCCCGGAACCAACGAAGACCACCAGATCGCCGGCGCTGATCTTGCCCAGCTCCATCGCGTCGTCCAGGGCGAGGGGCACACAGGCCGACCCCGTGTAACCCCACTTCTCCATCACTGTGTGGGTCCGGGTCATGGGCAAGCCGAGGTCTTCCATGACCAGTTCGATGGAGGGCTTTCTCACCTGGGTGAAGATCGCAAAGTCGATCTCGGACTCGCGGAAGTTGCCGTTGACCGCCAGCTTGCGCACCAGCCGCGGCCAGCCCTCGTGGTTCACCTCGGGCGGGTAGCGTTCGAGCATGCGCACCGTGGTTCGGCCCTCCCGAACCGCCTCCTCGGTGGCGGGTTCGAAGGTCGCACCGGCGTAGATCCCCCAGTTGGGGTGGTAGGAACCATCGGCCTGGGAGGCCGACGCCACGAAGCCGGGTTCGGAGGACGGCTCCAGCACCGCTGCGCCGGCACCATCACCGTAGAAAAAGATCATCGGGTCCTCGGGCGAAGCCAGCTTGTGCATCAGGTAGACCCCCAATACCAGCACGGTGCGAAGGTTTGGGTTGGCTGCGATCAATCCGGCCCCGATCGCGAGCCCGGTGGGGAACGAGGCGCAGGCACAGCCAACATCGAAGGTCCCTGCGTTCTTCGCCCCGAGCTTGTGCTGGAGCACCACCGAGGTAGCCGGTGTGATGTAGTCGGGAGAGTCCGTGCCGAGGATGATCAGATCGACCTCCTCGGGACTCCGGCCCGCCCGCTCGAGTGCCTGCCGGGCCGCCGGCAAAGCCAGGTCCGAAGTGGCCCAGTCCTCCGGCGCCCACCACCGGGTGAGGATCGACGAAGACTCCTCCATCTTGTCCACGAAGTCCGGAATGTGGGCGAACCGCTTCCTCAATTCGTCGTTGTGAACCTCGACCTCCGGGATGTACCGACCCGTCGAGACGATCTGTGCGTATCGAGTCATTTGAACTCCCGTTCCCGTTCCCGTTCCCGTTCCCGTTCCCGAATCTACCCGTACGCCTCAGGCAAAGTTCCTACGTTCCAACCACCACACCGCCATCCACCCGAAGTGTCTGGCCGGTGATCCAATCAGCGGCATCCGACGCCAAGAACACGTAGGCGTTCGCGATGTCCCGGGGCTTGCCCATTCGGCCCAACGGTGTTCGCGCGATCATGGCATTCAGGATCTTCTCGGGCATCGCCTGAAGGATCTCGGTGGCCACGAATCCCGGGGCCACAGCGTTGGCCCTGATATTGAATTTGGCGAGCTCCCTCGCCCAGGTCTTGGTCATCCCCACCACCGCGGCCTTGGTGGCCACGTAGTTGGTCTGACCGAAGTTTCCGTCCAGGCCCACCACCGAGCTGGTGCTGAGGATCGCTCCCCCACCACCCTCGATAAGGTGGGGCACCACCGCCCGGGTGCAGTTGAATACGCCGCGAAGGTTGACCCCGATGACGGACTCCCACTGCTCGTCGGTCATGGTGGCCACCACTTCTCCGTTCTTGAACTTCACCAACTGGGCGTCGCGCACGATGCCGGCGTTATTCACGACGACGTCGATGCCTCCCCAGGCGTCCACGAGATCGGCCACGGCAGCGCCGACCGATTCCGCCTCAGCAACGTTCACCGACTGGAATCGCCCCTGGCCGCCCGCCGCCTCGATCTCGCTGAGAACCGCGTCAGCATCGGCGTCGTTGATGTCCCAGGCCGCCACCCGGCAACCCTCTTCGGCGAACCGCACCGCCGTGGCTCGACCGATTCCCGCCGCCGCACCGGTGACAATCACCACCTTGTCCTTCAATCCTGTCTCGATCATCCAATCCTCCTCCAGCGACCCACCGGGGGGATTTCACCCCCCGGGGCCCAATCTAGTACATCTCAACCTTTAACTTTTAAACCTCTAAACCTTTGAATTTTCAAACCCTAAAACCTATACCTGAGCCCCAACTGAATCTCCAATGGTTGGAGCGTCGCCCGGTAGTTGCCGAAGTTCGTATTCGGGACTTCCGGCAGATCCGGGTTCGCAAACGTCGGGTATGACAGGTACTCGAAGTTGTCTATCGAATTGACGTCGTAGTTTGTCGGTGTTGAACAGGTTGAACGCCTCCGCGATGATGTCTAGGCCGCCGATGGTCCAGGTCACCCGCAGGTTGAACTGCGAGAACGAGGGACCTTCCTCGCCGTTCCGCTCGACGCCGGGGAGCCGGTCCGAGTTCTTGCCGTCGCCGTTGCGATCGACCCCGATCAGCCGATTCCAGGGCTGGCCCGAGCCGTAGATGTAGGTGGCGCCGAGGCTGAAGTTGGCCGGCAGCCGGAACACGCCCGACAGCACGAACCTCAGGTCCTCATGACCACGGCTCAGACCCCATTCGCCCTCGGGGTCAGACGGATCGTTGGGATAGCCGAATGGGAAAACCGGACTGAAGTCATCCGACAGGTTCTTCTTCTCCGACCAGGTCACCGACGAGGTCAGCAGGTGGCCGGCGCCGAAGGTGCCGTTGAGGCTCAGGATCCCGGCGTAGTACTTGGAGTGACCCTCGTTGCCATACCGGTTGATCTGGTTGTAGGAAGAGTTCGGCCGGGTCGGATCGTCATTGCCGTTGAAGTTGGTGTCCCGGGTGAAGAACTCGTTCTTGCCCTCCACGTAGATGCCCTCGAGGTCGAAGTAGAGCCCGGTGTTGCCCAGCGCCTGAGTGAAGCCGAGGCTGGCTTGAGTGGACTGGGGCGCCTTGAGGCTGTCCTGGAGGATGGTCGCATCAATGGGTAGCGGGACGCCAGTGTTCTCGGGATTGTTGACGTCGAGCCAATACTCTGGCGGCAGCCCAAGGAGCAGGCCGTTGACGTTGCTGCGCAGAATCCGGCCGGTCGTGCCGTTCTGCTGCAGCTCGGAAAACGACGGCACCAGCAGGTAGCGGCCGGTAAACACCCCGACCCCACCGCGCATAACGCTCTTGCCTTTCCCGTTAAGATCCCACGTGAATGCTGCTCGGGGCTGGAAGTTGTTCTCGTCCACGGACCGCGGCCCCACCAGATCCGAGGCGTCGAAGTCGGGGTTGTTGCCCTTGGTGTCCACGTCGTAGCGCAGGCCCAGGCTTACAGTGAGGTTGGAAAAAGGCCGCCAGTCATCGTTGAACCACACGCTCAGGATGTCGGTCTGTTTGGTGATGTCGGCCGAGCCTTCGCCATAGCCATACACGATGGGCAGGCTGCGATCGTCGGTCGCGTAAACCAGCAGACCTTCCTGATAAACCGGAATGTCCGACCGGTCCTCGATGTGGTACCAGCCGCCTCCGAGCTTGATGTCCTGGGTGCTCTTGGCGCCAGAGACGTGCCAGGTAAAGGTGTCGTGCACCTCAAAAAACGTACCGTCACCTAAGAGGTCACCCACGATATTGGCACCGATCCTTAGAGTCGTGCCGTTCGAAAACCACTCCTCCACGTCGTCGGAGTTGGTGGGCTCGTCATAGAACCGGCTGCCATACTGCATCCGCAGCTCGTTGAGCCGGTCACCCTCGCCGAAGACCGCGGTGTGACCCAGGGTCAGATTCCAGTTCTCCCGGTTCAGGGTCTGTCCGTTGGAGATGTCCGACACGCCGCCGACCCGGAAGTTCGGCATCTCGAAGCTCTCGTACAGGCCCTTCAGGAAACCACTCGACGAGGGGCTGAACTGGTGGTCGAGGCTGAACATGCCCAGCGTCTGGTCGAAGCCGGTCGGGTAGTCCTGGGCTTGATCGACAAACGAGCCACCCGGCCGGAACAGGGTCACCGTGGTCTCATCGATGTACTCAAAGGACAGAAAGTAGTGGGTTTTGTCCCGTTTGAACGGGCCACCGATCGTGAATCCGGCCTGGTACCGGCTGAACTCGTCGTTGGACTCTTCGAACGCCCCCGTTTCCCTCAGGTCGGCCCCTCGGTAGAAGCCGAAGACCGAGCCGTGAACCTCATTGGTTCCCGACTTGGTGACCACGTTGAGGGCGCCGCCTGGGGAGCCACCGATCTCGGGATCGAAGCGCGCGGTCACCACCCGGAACTCGCGGATCGCGTCCTGGGAGACCCGGGTGCGGGCCAGACCGAGCGCCTGGTCCGTGATGTCGGCGCCGTCCACGTTAATCGAGTTCCCGGAGGAATTTCCGCTCGCGCCAATCACCGGCGAATTCTGGATGAAGCGGAAGCCGCCGCGTTCCCGCGCCACGCCCGGTGCGATGTAGGCCAACCGTTCGAACTCACGGGATGGCACCGGCAGGTCGGCGATCATTTCCGGCGTGATATTGGTTGACGAATCCGATTTAAGAACATCCACTATGGGGGCTTCGCCGGTGACGGTGATCGTCTCCGACACCTGGACTCTCATTGTGAAGACCAGCTTCTGAGTTTGGCCCAGGCGCACCGTAATGGCCTCTTGACGCCCCTCGGCAAAACCATCGAGGGCTGCGCTCACGGTGTAGGTCCCGGGCGGCATTCCGCGGAAGACCGCCAGGCCCTGACCATCGGATACATCCACCCGCTGCAGACCTGTGTCCGGGTTCACCACCTGGACCGTGACGCCCGGCAGGACCGCGTTTTCCTGGTCGTTGGTCACCACCTCGATGGTGCCGGTGGAGACCTGGGCCGCGACCGGTAAAGCCGCCGCAAGCAAGGTCAGCGCGACCACGAGGGGCCGCCATCCTCCGTTCCTCAAAACACTGGCTCGCATCATATCGTCCTCCCTCTTGGTTCCCCCCGCCCCGGCGTCCGCTCACCCATGACCAACCTCCTCGGCATGGGATCGCGACAGCACGCCGTAGCGAAGAATGCGAATGAACTCGGTGACTGCTTCATCGGGGCTCATGCCGAAGTGCATGGGCACACCGAAACACTTTTCGACGGTGAAGAAGTAGAAGAGCCAGCGGGTAGCCAGCATTACGGCCACGATGGGGTCCGGATCGCCGAGATGACCGTCCCGCTTTTGCTCTTCGAGTGAACCGGAGTACGCCTCCTCGAAACGCTCCCTCATGCCCCTGTAAAAGGTGCGAATGTGTTCACCCTTGAACTCGATCACGTCGATGAAAATCAACAGAATGTACGGAGCGTTCTTCTCCACCGCACGCTCGATGAGCCGTGCCATCTCCTCTAAATCATCGGGAAACTTGGCGCGCTCGAAGAGCTGCTGCAACTCGTCCTTGGGGTCGACAAGCCGCACCCAGTACTCGTCGATCAGGCCCTGGTAGATGGCCTCTTTGTTGCCGAAGTGGTGGTAGAGATTCCCCAGGGAGACTTCGGCCTTTTCGGAGATCTGGCGCATGGAGGTGGCGCCGTAACCCTGGGTGGAGAAGAGTTCCAGGGCGGCCTCGCGGGCTCGCGCCATGGCGGCCTCGGACCTGATGGCCTGGCGTCCGTTGGACGGCACCAACTCCCCCCTTTACAGATCGAACGTTCGTTCTGTAATTATAAATATGGGGCTTCCGGCGAGATTGTCAAGGGGCATTACGCCAAAATTCGGAATTCGGAATTCGGAAACCGTCAGCGGTCGATTTCGCCACTCCCCACCTTGCGTCATCCCGAGCGAGGGCGCGCAGCCCCTCCCAGGCTGTCATCCCGAGCGAGGGCGCCCGGCGCCCGAGTCGAGGGATCTCCCCAACAGGGGCAACCATCGTCATTCCGAGTCCCCCAGGGCCCGTTCGGGCCGACAGAACGAGGAAATAACTTGGGAAATAGCGACTCGTTCGCGATTCTGGAAAATCCCGACATGTTATTGTAAACAAGCCACTTACGCTCCGAGTAGTTTTTGAGTTATTTGGAAGCGAGGGCGCCCGGCGCCCGAGTCGAGGGATCTCCCCAACCAACGCTGAGCCAAGGTTTGGTTGCAGGGGCGAGGAGATCCTTCGACTCGGCCTTTGGCCTCGCTCAGGATGACAATGTGCGGTTGTTTCGAGGCGACCGGGAGAACTCTTAAACCTTTAACTTTTAAACTTTTAAACCTTTAAATCCTCAAGCCCTACCGACCGGCACCAGCTCCACCTTCAACTCGCCCACATCCACACTCGCCAGCTGCACCGTGATCCGGTCCCCGAGCCGCCAGGTCCTGCCGGTCCGTTCGCCCTTGAGCCGGTGCCGCTCGTCCTCGTAGTGGTAATAATCGTCCAGCAGCTCCGAGATGTGGACCATGCCGTCGATCAGAAATTCGTCGAGCTGGACGAAGAGGCCAAAATCCGCCACCCCTGATACCGTGCCGTCGAAGACCTCCCCCACCCGGCTGACCAGGTACTGAACGGTCTTCCACTGCACGGCCATGCGTTCGGCGGACTCGGCCCGCTGCTCGGCCGCGGAGCAGCTCCCGCCCAGCTCTGCCAGCTCGAGCTCCACTCGATCCCGGTCGAGGCCACTCACCGGCTCGCCCTTCTCCCGGAGCCGGCGCAGCATCCGGTGCACCACCAGATCCGGGTAGCGCCGAATGGGCGAGGTGAAGTGAAGGTAGCCATCCGCCGCCAGGGCGTAGTGACCGCGTGGCTCCGAGCTGTAGACCGCCTTGGCCATGGTTCGCAGCACCAGCATGGAGACCAGCCGCTCCTCGGGCCGCCCGGCGACCCGCTTCAGCACCTTCTGCAGCTCTGTCGGTCTGAGGTCGTGGTCCTCACCCTCGAGCTTGTACCCCAGCTCCAACAGCGTCTCCCTCAGCTCGCCCACCCGGTCGGGGTCGGGTCGATCGTGCACCCGGTGCAGCCCGGGCTGGTCCGCTTCGATCAGGATTCCGGCCACCGCCCGGTTGGCGGCCACCATCAACTCCTCGATCAGACGGTGGGCTCGGTTGCGCCCCCGGGGCGCCACCGAGATCACCCGGCCGTCACCGTCGAGCACGATCTCGGCCTCGGCCAGCTCGAAATCGAGGCTGCCCCGCCGCCGCCGCGCCCTGCCGAGCCGATCTGCCGCCTCGGCCAGCAGCTGCAACGATTCGGCGAATTCCCCGGTCTCCTCTGGCCACTCCCCGGTGGGCTTCTCGAGCCAGGCAAAGGCTTCCTCGTACGTGCAACGCCGTCGCGATCGAATCACCGATGCCCCCGCCTCGGCGCCGCTGATCTCACCCTTCGGCCCGACCCGGAATCGCACCGTGTAGGCCAGTCGGTCTTCACCCTCGGCCAAGGTGCAGAGTCCGCTCGACACCCGTTCGGGCAGCATGGGCACACACCGTCCGGGAAGGTAAACCGAGGTCCCTCGCCGCCGCGCCTCGTCGTCGAGCGCCGTGTGAGGTCGCACGAAGTGGGATACGTCGGCGATGTGAACTTCAACCTCCACGGCACCGCCCTCGCCCCGCGAACCGCTCACTGCGTCATCGAAATCTCGGGCGTCCACCGGATCGATGGTGATGACCGGCCGATCCCGCAGGTCCCACCTGCCAGACAGCATCTCGTCCCCGATCCGGGACGGCAGTTCCTCGGCCTCGGCCGCCGCATCCTTGGGGAAGATCTCCGGGATCCCGAAGACCCTCAACACCACCCGTTCCTCGACCCCCGGATCGCCGAGCCGACCGAGCCGCTCCAACAACACCCCCCGCGCCCGGTTGCCGCGGGTCGACATCCCGTCCAACGAGGCCACCAGGTAGTCACCGTGCTCGGGCTCCCGGTCGAGCCGCGACGCAGTGGGCGCCAGCACGAACTTCATCCGCCGGTCGAGCGGCCGCAGGAAGGGCCGGCCGCGGTCCGCCACCCAACGTCCCACCACCTCCTCCACCCTGCGCTCCAGGATCCGGACCACCACCCCCTCGCGCACCCCCGCGGCCCTCGCCCGTTTCCGCGCTCGCTCGAGCCGTACCAGCACCCGGTCGCCGTCGAGCGACCCTTTCAAACCGTGAGGTTCGATCCGTATTGGGGCGGCCCGCACCCCCTCCTCCTGCACCGTGCCGAAACCGGCCGGGTGGCGTCTCAGGATTCCCGGCACCAGCTCCGAGGCCCCGGTGACCACGTACCGCTTGCCACGGCCCACCACCACCTTGCCGTCCCGCTCCAGCTTTCCGAGGCTCTCCCTCAGCAACTGCCTCGCCTCGCTGCGACTGATCCCCAACGCCTCCACCACCTCGGCCACCAGCATCCGCAGCGTGATCCCCTTCGCCCCCCGCTCCCGAATCAGCCGCAGGACGTTGGCGGGCTCGACGTAGGCGAAGATCTCGTCGTCATCTCACGCCGGTCGATCATATACGGGACTCGGGACTCGGGGCTCGGGACTCGGGTTTCGGGGCTTGGGTTTCCGAATTCCGAATTCCGAATTCCGAATTCACCGCCCCTTCCCTCCTTGACACTCCAAAGCCCCCCGGCCTACAATTCGCTCCCGCCTGCGTGCGAAAGTGGCGGAATTGGTAGACGCGCTAGATTCAGGATCTAGTGTGCTTATGCACATGGGGGTTCGAGTCCCCCCTTTCGCACCAACAACTTCTCAATCCCAGCACACCGCCAAAATGGCCCGGGTCCACCCCGGGTCCACCCCGGCGACCGAGGCCCACCGACACGAGACCATGGAAGTCTCGACTCTCAACCCCCAGGGTGGTACAGGATTCGGAGACGGGTCATTGTCGATTAGACCAATGACAGTATCAGTCCTTTCTGTTGCACCTCATCGGGCACGAGGCGGTGCTCGCGGTCGCTTTTCAGTGGGTCAGCGAGCAAGCACCTGCCGCGAGCGCCCGTTTGCCTCAGCGAGTCGTCAGGCGGCGACTGACTGTTCTTTTCACCCGTAGGTAATCCAGTTCCGCCTCAGCCTCGGGACGAGACCAAGGGCTGCCAGTCCACCACCATGAAGGTGACTCTGAGGGAAGTATCTCTCCCGAAGACGACCATCTCTGGGGTCGCGAAAGAGCGACGTCCAGTTCTCGAATTCCGGGTGGTTGGACAAGCGCATGAGAACGTGCTTCAGAAGGTGCTCAATAGCATCGCGTGTAATGCCACGGGCGACACCTGCATCGGTTTCCACCCGTTGAGCTATGAGCTCGTTCTTGTCAATAAGTTCGGTGCTATCAGACTCTTCTATTCGACCGCCTGACGCCCGAGCATCAGCCGCGACCGAAAAGCACCGTCAGCTGCATGCTGCTGTTCAGCGTAGATGTTATCAAGAAATGGTTTTTCTTATCCGGTCATCGGTCAGCCAGTCAGACATCGATCTTGAAAGGCCCAGTGCTGACAGTCACCGTCTTGCCGGCCGAAGGAAAACACAAAGCGGATGTCAATTCTGTATTCACCCATCGGAGCGATCCAGCCTAGTTGGATAGAAGTTGTCGGACAGAGCCGCAACACGCCCGTCCGTGTCCCGTATACGCAAGCCTCGGTTCCGGGAGGTAGATCTTCGCGCCCTCGCGGTGCGATAAGGAGGATGTCATACCAAGCCTCTTTCTGACCCGCCGCCCCGGTACTCTGAAAACGCCAGCGTGGTCACCTCTACGCGCTCGAGCACAAATTCATGAAGACTGTCAGAGGTAAACTCGAAATAGAGGCGTGGTGCCGTCTTCATGAACTGGCCCATGCACCCCGGATCCTCGCGTTTGGCATATTCGAGGAAATGTCCTCTCTCGCCCTCGACCCCCTGGAATGGGGCGCTCTGCTCTTATCTGTCCCAGAGCTCCATGGTCGAGTTGATGCAGGCCAGCCATGGTTCGAGCACTTCGTTTCCGTTATTGAAAGCAAACGCCCGATATCGTCGAAGCTGTTGATTCAGGGCGCGAAATGGCTGCATTCTCGTCCTCTGCCCGCCCTCCCGCGACCTCATAGTAGGACCACGAATTCTCCAGACCCCAATTCATGTGACCGTTTGCGCGATCGCGGTCTCAGCCGTGAACACGACGGCAGCGAAACCCAGCATGGCCAGCCAGAGATGTGGCATGACTACCTCCGCTCTTCAAGCATGGTGCCGTATGGCTCCAGCCTCGGAATGGTAATGACCCTGCGGTCGGCGCGTGACCACAGTGGCGGTACGACGAAGGGATCGAGCACCCCGATTTGGTCTACAGGTCCGTTCAGTGGTCAGTACGCGATGGACCGAGTCCCGATCCTCAGAGCTATGTCCGTTGGGTGGCCTGCCGTAACTGTGCCTACGGACCGCTGCTTCCCAGGCTTGTCGACCTGAATCAGCTCCACGTCCTACGGCGCGTCAAAACGGACGCGGTTCAAGGTTGCGAGCTGCCACGCGAAAAGGGCTGTCGCCCCGGCGGCCAGTAGGGTGCTAACCAGTGCGAACCACGGCTGTGAGAGCACACTCCGATAGGCCTGACCGAATGTGTGCAGGGACGCGTCACGCGTCCTTCGTGCGCCACCCACGGCCGGAGGAGGATCGCGCTCGCTGAAACCACACCCACAGCGAGCGCAGCCGACTTTCGGACGACAGGCGCATCAATGCTGAACGCCAGAGCCATCAGCATCCACGCAGCGACCATTGCGACCAAGAACGATGCCTGCAATGCGAACAATGGCGCACGGGCCCGTGCCGAATACTGCTTGGCCTCCGCGGAGTTCGGGAGGCGAGCTAAGGCGTCGGCGACCTCGGCTGCTGGATTGCCGGCGAGTTCAAGAACGTGGGCGCTGTCAGATACGCATCTATGTCTTTCCACTCTGTCTTGCCAACAAGAACCGGGAGCACGTGCCCCCAGGGCCCACGCCATTTCTTCTTAGCGAACTCGAGTTCCATAGGTGCCAGGCACGGAGTTACGGAGTTATGGTAAGCGGGAAGGGTGCCACCCTTAGCATTCATCGCAATGTGTGGTCCTCTTCGACTGACATTGCTGTGTCTGCGAAGGGTGGCACTTTCCCAATCACCGCGCCAGACGCGACACTTCAAAAAAAAGGGTGCCACTGATAACAACCCAACAAAGTGCATGGCGCACGGTCCGGTGTTTGTCACCGTAACCCCTGAGGAAATTCGATGGCCTGGCGGGTTGAACAGAAGGGTGCCACCCATCGCAACTCTCACAAGACACATTCCGGCATGAACGGACAATGTGAAAGTCGTGATGGGTGGCACTTCTCGGAATAGTCAAGACCAATCCGCAGGCCTATGAAAAACGGTCAGCTACTTTCGTCAGGGCGCCACACTTCGCATTGCCTCATTCCATGATGCAGATCCCACCGGACGGTTGAGGATGGGCTGAGCAACAAAGCGTTCATGCAAAGTGTGGCATTCATGCATGATTCTCCGCGCGTGCTCACAGCAGCGCAGAAGCGTCGAACCAACGAGGTGAAAATTCGTACGTTGAGCTATACATGGATATTTTCTAGAAAAATTTAGATAAAAATTGGAATTATCTAGTTTAAATCTAAGTTCTGCTGTGCGAAGGTACCCGCCATCGGGTCCTTCGGAACACAAAAGGATTAAGACCGATGAAACAGGTTTTTGCGAATTTCAAGAGACTCGTCACGCGAAGGGAATTGTCGTCTTCGGTCGCACATCGCGACCTCGTCCCGATCACGGTTACCTCGCCCTCAGTCCCGGCTTCGAGCCGTCGCCGCCAGGTGGTGCATCGATCGGGGCGACAAGACTGGCGGGTGACCTCGTTTTCTGGTTTTTGATCCGTGACTGGAGGGGTGATTTCCGCCTCCGGTCAAGGGAGAAGGCTCATGCTGGTTGAAGTCAGTGATTCCAATTTTGATTCGTGTCTCTTGTCTGAAGGCATCGCCCTGGTGGAGTGCTGGGCTCCCTGGTGCGGCGCCTGCGGTGAGTTCACGGAAGTGTTCGAAGCGGCGGCTCGTCGGCACCCTGCGCACCGCTTCGGAAAGATCAACACCCACGAGTGGAGCGACCTGGCGAAGAAGTTGCAGGTACAGCACATACCGACCATGGTCTTGTTCCGCGACGGGTTGTTGCTGCTGCGGCAACCGGGTCACATTTCCGGGGAGCAAATCGACGAGCTGATCGGCAAGGCTGAGGGTATCGAAATGGGGCGGGTGCGGGCGGACATGGCAAAGCGCACTGCCCATGAAGAAAATTGAAGCGCGAGAGACTGACGTTGATTGTGAACAATGAACAACACGAAAAGGAGGACATCATGAGTGAGATTCGCGAAGCAGACGTCGAGTTCAAGAGGTCGTTGGGTGTGAAATGGATGAAGGGCGCGTCCGGTCGCACGTACCTATGCCCTGTGGATGCGGTCAACCGGCTCGGAAACCCGACCGAAGAACAGCTCAAGCTGATCTGTGTGGACGAGTCGGAGAATCCCCAGAACGACTGAACACCGGCCACCCTCACCGAGGAGGGCCACAACCTGGTACGGAGCGCCGCCGCCCCGCTCGAGGTGGGGCGGCGGCGCCTTTCCAAGGAGGTTTCCGTGTCATTCCTGGTCACCGAATCCGCGCCGGATTTCACCGCGACCGCGGTGCTGGGCGATAACAGCTTCGACGAGAATTTCACGCTCTCGTCCATGCGCGGCGAGTACGTGGTGCTGTTCTTCTACCCGATGGACTTCACCTTCGTCTGTCCGACCGAGATCCTCGCCTTTGATGAGGCTTACGACCAATTCAAGGCGCGCTCCGCCGAGGTCGTCGGGGTTTCGGTCGACTCGCAATTCAGCCACCTGGCGTGGAAGAAGACCCCCGTCGACGAGGGCGGCATAGGGCCCATCCGCTACCCGCTGGTGGCCGATCTAAAGAAAGAGATCGCAAGAGATTTCGGCGTTCTCTTGAACGACGAGGTCGCCCTGCGCGCTCTGTTTCTCATCGACAGGGAGGGTATCGTCCGGCACGCGCTGATCAACGACCTGTCTCTGGGTCGTAACGTGCAGGAGTCCCTGAGAATGCTCGATGCGCTGCGGTTCCACGAGGAGAAGGGCGATGTCTGTCCCGCCAACTGGAGCGAGGGAGACGAGGGTATGGATGCATCGCCAGAGGGCGTGGTCGATTACCTGTCGAAATTCGCGGAGTAGCCGCCGCCACGCGCAGCGCATCTCGCCTTGCGTAGGTGCCAGGTACGGAGTTATGGCAGATTGGGTGGCGGAGGTGATTGATGCCTCGGGCGCCCAGAGTGTTTGTTGAGGGTGGGATCTACCACGTCTTCAACAGATTCGCGAGCGGGGAAGCTGTGTTCGCGGATCCGGAGGCCGCCAGGGATTTCATCGAGTTGCTCCGGTTTGTCAAGAAGCGGGAAGGGTGCCACCCTTAGCATTCATCGCAATGTGTGGTCCTCTTCGACTGACATTGCTGTGTCTGCGAAGGGTGGCACTTTTCCAATCACCGCGCCAGACGCGACACTTCAAAAAAAGGGTGCCACTGATAACAACCCAACAAAGTGCATGGCGCACGGTCCGGTGTTTGTCACGGTAACCCCTGAGGAAATTCGATGGCCTGGCGGGTTGGAGAGCTTGACGTCCCGATCCACCGGCTCACCGAAGTTGTGATGTTGTTATCGGTGGCACTGTGGTAAGCAGTTCGTCCGCCCCCACTGGTGCCTCCGATGAGAAGGCGCGTGTCAACTTCCCAAAATTCTCGAGCCAGGCTCTGTTTCGGGTTACGGGAGCTTCCTTGTTCATCGCCAGCGGCCCCCCGGCCCGGCGAACGTCGGAGTCGGGGGTGACGTCGTCCGCGTGTATTCCGCCGAGTTCATTCGTCCGGACGGAAAAACTTGACTCCCCTGACGAAGAAGGCGTCGTTGGTGGCATTGTCAACCACCGAGGCGTAGGCCAGGGCCCCTCCTCCCTCGGTGCCGCACTGGACACGCACCACGTAGTTGCTCCAGTCGCCACCGTTGACGTCGGCAAACGGATCGAGCAGCTGAACCATGGAGTACGGCGGTACGTTGACGAATTCAGATGCCGTCCCACCCGGCGGGTTGTTGCCGGTTGGGTCAAATAACCGGACTCCGAATTGGGCGGCCTGGTCAGTCGGGTTCACGACCCCAATGTTGACCCGGTACCGGTTGTCTGCAGTGTGCTTCATGGCGAACATCCACTGATCCTCGTCGGTGCCGGGGTTGTCGGGGTGGTCATTCCAGAGGGTCATGTCCGAGGTCGGGATTCCCTCGATGACCTGACCGTATGAAGCGGTGCCGTCGGGTGAGATCGAGTAGACGCGAGCGTACACCTGCACATCGAAGTCGGAAGTGTAGTGCATCGCCCCCACCCAGGAGCCGTTGCCGATACCGAGGTATTCCTCGACAACGTCCTCGATGTAGACGATCTTGTTTCCGTCGGGGAACTGGACGTCGTACCCGG
Organism: uncultured Holophagae bacterium; assembly: GCA_963801995.1. GTDB lineage: Bacteria > Acidobacteriota > Thermoanaerobaculia > Thermoanaerobaculales > Sulfomarinibacteraceae > FEB-10. The sequence goes on from CAWDGW010000008.1 coordinate 72,652, forward strand.
TTGCATCCGTGTTGTCCTGGTTGGATCTGCAGAAGTACAGAGTCACCGATCCGGAACCGTGAGTATCCGCTCTGACCCAGAGATCGGTTCTCCAGATGGAGCCCTCCAATCCGGGGGCATGAGCCGCCGCGAGGATCCACCCATCATTGTGCAGGGTCCGGTTGAGCTGCGCCACCGCCACCCGCGGCAGCCCGGTCAGGACGATCAGGGAGATGGCGACGCTGAACGACATCGATCGCCGACACGCCGCAGCCGAAATTCGAACGAGAGATTCCATCGCGTCCTCCTTTATCGTTCCCAGTCGACTCTCGGTTTGGTTTCGAACGCTATTCTATCAATGCCACAAAGGGTGCCGCTGATAACAACCCAACAAAGTACATGGCGCACGGTCCGGTGTTTGTCACCGTAACCCCTGAGGAAACTCGATGGCCCGGAGGGTTTGAGAGCTTGCCGTCCCGATCCACCGGCTCACCGAAGTCGTGATGTTGTTATCGGTGGCACCTATTCTTGTCAGAGCCTGACCACTCTCCCCGCGTCGGACAGTGTCTCGATAATGGCGACCATGTTGGACATGGTTCCCACCGCGAGCTTGTCCGTGATGCCGAAGTGGTTCAGGCAGGTACCGCATGCGAGGAGTTCGACCCCGACCTCCTCGAGGTGTCGAAGCTGCTGGAGCACGGGAGAGCCGTCCACCACGAGCTTGGCGCCGGCGTTGACGAAGATCACGTGCGTGAGCTGGTCCTTGAATTGGCTCAGGGTGTCGAGGAACTTCGACATCAGCTCCGCGCCGAGCACCTCGTCCCCGCGTCCCATACCCTCGGACGCGACGTACACCACCATGTCCCGCGCGGCTGCTCTCTTGTCGGTCATTCGCAAACTCCTTGGGCGTTCGGCCGCGTCGCGCCGCCGATTGCCCGCGGAGGCGGGCTCATCAGGCGGGCGGAGGCAACCGAAGGCCAGTCGTTATTCGGAGCCCACCGAGCCCCGTGCCCCACCTTCAGGTGCGGCGGATTGTGTCCACCTTCCCTCTCATGGCTCTGTTTTCCAAACGAGCCCGCGCGACAGCGCCAGGCTCATGAGACGAGATTCTGCCCAGTCCCCAGAGGCCTGTCAATCATCAATAATGTGCACCTCCCAACCTCTTGGCATTCATCGCAATGTGTGGTCCTCTTCGACTGACATTGCTGTGTATGCGAAGGGTGGCACTTTTCATTCGGCGGAATATGTGATGATTTGACTGCGGGACGTTGGGTCTTTTAGCGCTGGAAGAAGTAGACAGGTAGAACGGAACTGGCGGGTGGGCATGCGTTGCAGTCGAGCCAATCATGGACCCAGGCTCCCACGATGGGGAGCCGCGGTGCTCTCGTTCGCGATCTGGGTCACTCCATGCTGGGGGCAATCGGTTCTCGAGGTGTACCGGCCGTATCTGGAGGCGCACGACTAGGGTCGCCCCGTCCGGCAACCTCACGACATTTTCCGGGGTTCACCCCTCATTCACCAGAGCTTCTCCCGATGAGTGGGCCGATCTCATCGACCAGACCTGGGGGTCGGGCCTGCCCGATGACACCAAACTCCAGATCTTCGACCTGATGTGGACCTACGTCGACGAAGAGTACGGTGCCTACATGAACCTCGAGGTGGACATCGACGCTTTCAGGGATCGGTACCGGCCCGAGATCGCGGCCGGGGTCAGCCGGGGGCGATTCGCGGCGATCGTCAATCAGTTCGCGTTCGCCCTCAAGGACTCCCACACCTACTTCATCGATCGGGGAGTGAACTGGGGCACCCATCCATGGCCCGGCGTCCCGCTGTTCATCGTCGGCGCTTGGCTGGACAACTCTCGATTCGGCGCGTGTCTGACGCCGACTGGAGGATGGCACCTTGCTGGTCTATCGGGTGCAGCCCGACCACGTGCTCGGTCTCGAGCCGGGCGATCTCGTGCTCGGTTACGACGGTGTTCCGTGGCGAGATCTCTATCACCAGCTGCTCGCGGCCGAGCTGCCGATCCATCTACAGTGGGTGTGCGGCAGCACCGACGACTCGATGGATCACTGCATGATGATGAGCGCCGGCCTCAACTGGCACCTCTTCGACACCATCGACATCGTCAAGTACCACACCGGCGAAACAGTCCACCTCCCCACCGCCCCGCTGGTGTCTCAGACCGGACGGATACTGGGAAACGAGCAGCTGCCAATCCCCGGCGTCGAGATGCCGGATTTCTGGGGCGAGGATTACATCAGCTGGGGAATCGTCGAGGGGACCAGCATCGGGTACATCTACGTCCAATCCTGGTCGTGGGAGGACCGAACACCACATCTCGGAGCGGTTCTACGAGGCAGTCCGCGCACTGATGTTCGACTACGACACCAAGGGCATGATCATCGATATGCGGCTGAACACCGGCGGCTCCATGCCCGAGGCCCACGATGGGTACTCGCTGCTGTTCGACGAGACGGTGCGTGAGGTGGCGTTCGATACCCGCGGCGATCCTGATGATCACTTCCACATGGTCCCGCACCCAACCCACACAGCCAGCCTGTTCACGATCCACGGCGACCCTGCGACCTTTTACGACCGGCCGATCGCTGTGCTCACCGGTCCCGGTGCGGTCAGCAACGGCGATTGGGAAACCCTCCGCACCCGGTTCCACCCCATGGTTCGGACATTCGGCCGGCCGTCGAATGGCGCCTTCACCTCATCGGAATACGGAGACGCCGCTCCCTACTTCTGGTTCACCAGCGCCACCGGTTCCGGCTACCTCATCGACGGTCACCAGTACCTCGCCCACACCGGCGTCCAGCCGGACGAGGTTGTGTGGTTGACGCCCGACGACGTGGCCAGCGGCCGGGACACCGTGGTCCACGCCGCCATCGCCTGGATCGAGGGCCGCTATCCCCGTCGCCCGAGCCGCAGAGTTAGCCCGCTTATCTCACCGGGTTTCGTCGCGAGGCCGCAGAGATGCCTGTCAGCGCGGTCATCTGAGTGATGAGGCGCCGGAGGCGTACTCACAGTACGTTGAGGATGCCGACTTACGAAGAGGGTCGCGCTGGCTGGCAGATCTGCGGTAGCAGTAGACACCCGGTGAGATATGCGGGTTAATTGGCCCTGATTCCGAATACGGTGCCAGGGCCGACACTTTTGACACATAGTTTTTGATGACCGCCAAATTGAGTGCTGAGTTCCCGATCCAGGTCGTCGTAGGCTCGAGCGAAATCCGGATCACACCGCCGACGAATCGAACCCCATCGCACCCGGCGCGAGATGACGTCAGCACGGCGGCCGAGGAGCCTGCCGAGCTCCCGCGGACCCTGGTTCCAACACTCCACCCCCACTGTGACAAGCCAGGTGCTCAACCTCGAGATTTGCCTCGAAAAACCCCCCCTGCCAATAAACAGTAATCAACTCCGATCAGGCTGACCGCTCCTCTGGCGAATTCCTCGGTTGGTACCTTCGGCCGCACCCTTCCGGTACCTACAACAGCCTCATCGATCCACGCTTCAGGCGATAGTGCTCTCAATCCTCCCGAAAGTGTCAAAAGTGTCGGCCCTGGCACCAGTTGTGTCGACACCGTCGCCGGTTGACGACACAATGTTCCAGTGAGCATCACGATTGACGCCATCCGACCCGGGATCACGAATAGCTATCTTCTGCGGGGTGAGGGGTCCATTCTGATCGATCCCGGCGAGCCGGGGAAGGGTCCGTCGGTGCTCGGCAGGCTGAGAAATCTCATGGATGATCCGCGCGACATCTCCCTGATCCTGGCCACCCATGGCCACTTCGATCACATCGGTGCTGTGCCCGAGGTGCGCGAGGCCACAGGTGCCGCCTTCGCCATGCATGCCAGCGATGCGGCCTGGACGCGAACCGGTGACGCGGTGTTGCTCGTGCACGGCAGGGCCTGGGGGCGGCTCCTGCTTCGGGCACTGAACCCCATGTACAGACACCTCCAACGTTCAAGCCGAGTCGAGCCCGATCTCGAGTTCGACGACACGGGAATCGAGCTGAGTGAGTACGGAATCCAGGCTCGAGTCGTCCCCACTCCCGGGCACACTCCGGGTTCGGTGAGCGTTCTGCTGGAAACCGGCGAGGCGATCGTGGGCGACCTCGCCATGGGCGGCCCCCCGGTGGTGCTCAAACCGTCGCTGGCGCCGATCTTCGTCGATCAGGAGCAGCTCCGGAAAAGCTGGCGACGGCTCGTCGATCTCGGCGCAACGACCATCTATCCCGCGCACGGGAAACCGTTCCCAGTTGACAGATTGGGGAACTGAATACGGTGCCGAATACGGTGCCAGGGCCGACACTTTTGACACTTAGTTTTTGATGACCGCCAAATTCAGTGCTGTGAATGGGTGCAACCCATTAGAAGGCGCGTGTCAAGCAGGCAGAGCGAAACTGAGCACGAGGCCAGGGGACCTCGGAGAGGATCCAATATGCGTACCAGGTCAGGTGACCTCGGGGAGGAACCAGCTCATGGCCGCACCGGCGAGACCGAAGATTGACAGGACGAGGATGACGAGGGGCACCGAAAACAACTGAGCCACCGCCCCCATGCCGCCGAGGAGTAGCAGAACGACCCCGATCACGCTGTTGCTGACGGCGACGTAATCGGTCCGCCGGTTGCCGCCGGCGAGGTCGACGACGTAGGTCTTCCGCCCAAGTCGAACGCCGCTGTGGGCGATCATCAACACGAAAAACACCGCCGGGTAAAACCAGATCGCGCCGCTCAAGCTCGGTGCGAACAGCTCGAACGCCACCGCCAGGAATCCGAGCCCGCTGGTGACGAGCGCCGCCAGCACCATCACCCTGCGGCTCGACCAGTCCGCCATCCGACCCCAGAAGGGAGCGCTCAGGCTCGACGCCAGCCCCCCAGCGATGATGAAGAAGCCGAGCTGCCCGGTGAAACCGCTGTTGTGCTCGCGCGCCAGGATGACGTAGTACGGAGCCGACAGGGCCGAGCACAACAGCAGGGACCGGGCGATCACGAAGTTGCGGAACGGCGGATCGTCCCGCAGCAGGACCAGCTTGGCGACGGCCTCAGACAGGGCATTCCCGCCGCCCTCAGTCTCTCCCGGCTGCTCGGCGATGCGGGAGTAAAGACCCGCAGCCAGCACCCACAAAGCGGCAGCGCCGGTCAGCAGAACGAGAAACGTACCCCGTGCGCCATCGTCCGCTCCGAACGCGACAAGGGCCACCCCGACACCGAGCGTCGCGAGGCCCGCCGCGCTGGCGCTGAACCCGTTGACGCGGCCGCGTCGGGTCTTTGGGATGGTTTTCCCGAGCACGTCCTTCGCCGCCACTGACGACAGGCCTCGCGCCACGCTGAATATCGCCAGGCTCACGACAACCCCCACACCTGCCGCGACACCGCCGAGGGCATAGGCGATCAGCCCCATGGCGAGGACGGCCGCCGCCTGGAGAAGGCTGCCGAGCACCCAAACCCACTTGCGAATCGCTTGGCGTCGCACGGCAGCGGCGATCACCAGCTGCGGTATCAGCGATCCCGACTCTCGGATCGGCACCAAAAGACCGGTCAGCGCCACCGGCGCACCGATCGCATCCATCATCCAGGTCAACGTCGTCTTCGGGTTGGCGATAGCGTCACCGAGCTTGGTCAGCACGTAGCTGCCGATGAGCAGGAAGAAGTTCCTGGGCACCACCCGGCAGGCCGCATCCGAAATCTCGCGGCAGACCCTCGCGTCCTCCTCGTTGACGAGCTTCGAATAGAACTCGTCCGTCAGCGATGTCGCCATGTCACCTCCCTGACGCCGTGAGCGGATCCGAGTCACCGCACCATGGCGATCGCGCCGCTCAGATCTCGTACCAGTCCCCCTTGGACTCGGTGAAGATGTCTTTGAGGTGGGTCAGTTCGGTCGGTGGGTTGAGAGCACCGACCGACAGCACGATCTTCTCGCCGTCCTTGTTATCCTTGAAGATGCTGGAGCCGCAGTCGGGACAGAACCCTCGCCGGGCCTTGTCGGACGACTCGTACCACATGAGCTTGTCGGCCCCTTTGGTGATCTTGAAATCACCGAGCGACGCGACCGCGTAGGCCGAGAAGTTGCCGTGCCAGCGGCGGCAGTCGCCGCAGTGGCAGTTGATGACCCCGGTGAGATCTCCATTCACCTCATACTGGATGGCGCCGCAGTGACATTGACCGGTGACGTTTGCCATGAATCCACTCCTTCGTATGTGATCTCGCAATAGTACATAATACGGTGCCTAAATGCGGTGCCAGGACCGACACTTTTGACACCTAGGTTTGATCACCGCCAAATTCAGTGCTGAGTTCCCGATCCAGATCGTCGTAGGCTCGAGCAAAATCCAGATCACACTGCCGACGAATCGAACCCCATCGCACCCAGCGCGAGATGACGTCAGCACGACGGCCGAGGAGCCTGCCGAGCTCCCGCGGACCCTGCCTCCATCGCTCCACTCCCACCGTGACCAGAAGAACCCGCAACCTCGAGGTTTGCCTCGAAAAACCCTCCCCTGCCAAAACGCAGTCGTCAACTCCGATCAGGCCGACCGCAGCTTCGACGAAATCCTCGGTTGCCACCTTCGGCCTCACTCTTCCGGTACTCACACCTCGTTCATCGATCCACGCGTCAGGCGATAGTGCTCTCAATCCCCCTGAAAGTGTCAAAAGTGTCGGCCCTGGCACCATGGTCTTGAAATCGATGTCAAATCCCAATCACTCCCACGTGTGCCTGGCCTCAAAACGGGCTACGGCGAGCACATACGGACATCCTGGACTACTGAGTTCGGAATAGGGACCAGCCGCTCCAGGAACACAGCGCCTCGGACCCCTTGCCAAGGTCGCACGCAAAGACCATCCAGGCGTAATGGGTTTGGGGCGAAAGACCGTTTTGGGTCGTGAAGGTGTAGTTGTCATCGTTGAGCCATACCATCCCGTAGGTGCCGTATTGGTCGCGGATTGTCGGCAGCTGCATCCACCGACGTCCCGTCCAGTCGTACTGCCATATGATGAGGCCGAAGGTCAACACGTCGCCGTCGGGATCGCCGTTGTTGCGCCACGCCATTTGAAACGCGCCTTCGTAGCGAAGCGGGAACGGCGGTTCCCAACCACCGGGTTGAACCGCGGGCGGGTTTGGCCTGCGGTTGGCACTGGAAGCTGAGGGCGGGGTCGTCGGCGCTGCGACACTGGTGCCGGCGCCGACCCCACCTCCGCCACCCGTCGCACCGGCGGGCGGAGTGAGATCGACCACCATATGGTCAGGCTCGGTATTCACGTAACACCGACTTTCGAGATCGTACAGGCAGTTCATTTTCCCCGCGCAGTTACCCCTCTCTACGTTCTTTCCTTTGAACTGGTTGCCGCAGTAACACCAGCGCCCGTTGTTGAGAGTTGCGTACCGATAGGGTGGTCTAAACGCCGAGTATCCTCTGGGCTGGCCGACACCCTGAGGAATGCTTCCACTGCGGCAGAAGTCGGCGCAGGTCTGAATCGATTGGAGCTCTTCCGGGGCGACTGACAGGTTCAGTGCGGCCGGCGCGTCCAGCACTTTTGTTGCTGCCCACTCCTCGCTCGAAATGCAGGCAGCTATTGTGTATTTCAGGTCCTCGCCCTGAGCCTCCGTTGCCACGGGTGTCAGTGTGATGGCGAGGGCAAACATGGACAGCAGTTGAATACAACGCACCGAACTCTGACAGATCATCGTGTCCTCCTTGGTCAGTGACACATACTTCGGACCGCGATGGCCACCCTCGAGATTCGATGTCATCTCGTCAGCCCCCTTGGAGCCATGGCGCCTGCTCTTCCGGAGGCGGCGGTGGCAACGGGATCGCTGACGCATCTGGAATCTGAATCGGTGGCCGCGCTGGTGCCCCTCCTGCCGCCGGACGCGGGATCTCAATAGGCGGCTGCCACCGGGCAGGCGGAGCCTGGGTCGCCGGCGGGCTCGGGATGGTTTCCGGATCCGGAATCTGAATTGGCGGCAGTCCCCTGGCCGACGGCGCGTACCGCTCCGGCGGCGGTGGTGGCAATTGAACGGTGATTGGTGGAGGTGAGCCCAGCTGTACCTGCGGTCCGCGCTCCGGCTGCGCCATCGACGATGCGACAGCTGAACCAAGGGCAGAATGATCAGGGCCGGCATTCGGTCGCCTCGCCCCCTGACCTGTCAACGGAGAGGTCGAAAAGAGGTCGAGCGCGCCGGAGATCGCGGCCGGGCTCGGTGGCGGCAAGGCGGTGCCTCCTGGGGCGTGAGCGATTGCGACGGAGATTTCTGCTTCCGCCCAGCGCAGCAACGCTGCCGACTGGTCGATACGGCTCGCGTGCGATTCTGCAGCCAGTACCGCGGAAAACACACAGATCGCGAGCGGCATCGCCGCCGGCGCTGCGAACCGAGGGCGCCGGTTGCGGGGTTTCTTCATGATGCCTCCAATCTTGGAAGAACTGCGATGTCGGTGGCAGATCTCAGTAGCTCTTCCACGAACCAGTGCACTCCCATGGGCCGTAGTTCGCGACCTGCCCCCGGAACCGAATCGAGCCGGATCCGCTGAACGGGTAGGGCTGGTCGATTATCCCCTCGAGTTCGATGACAGTTTCCCGCCCTGGATTCGTTCGGAGACTGAAGGACCGATCGGTCTTCATTGCTCCGTGGACCTCGACGCCAATGCTGCCTTCTGTCGGATATACCATCCCACGAACGACGTTGTCGGAGACGAACTGGAGAGTCACGCGGCCGGTTGTGTCGGGAGTGATTCCGTCGGCGGCATGACATTCGTCGGCCTTCCAGGTTCCGTGGAGCCCCAACTCTCCTTCGGCGAGATAACTCCTTTGCGTTTCGATGCACTCACCGACCCGGGCATTGATTGAAGCAGCCAGGCTGAGCTCGAGTTGGGCGTCCGCCAGATCGGCCCGTGACTTCCTGAAGTCCATCTGGGCAGCTCGATCCTGTGCGTCTCTCTTCAACAGATCCGCCGAATGCGACAGGTTCTCCGATGACCGGCGTAAGCGGACCTCCGCGTCGCGGAGGAGACTGCTCAACCACTTCTCCTCCTCTCGGAGCTCGTCGGGGGTCGCTCGCGTGATCGCGGCGCACTCCGCTTTGACCCGTTTTTCGAAGAGGTCGATAATCTCCTGGGTGTTCGGGGCCGGGTCGATGAGGCGGCTGAAATACCTGGCGGTCCGTGCCCGCAGCTCATCATCAGTGATGTCCTGGGCACCGCCCGTGGCCGTCATCGCGGCGATGAGGACGGGAGCCGCGCCCAGAATCAGGCAAGCAACACGGCAGGGTTTCATGACCGACCTCCCGATCGATTTTGCCCCACACGACGCATGTCGCATCGGGAGTCGTCGCACGACGCTCGATCTCTGATGTCCAACAACCCACAAAACACTGATCTCGATATTAGTGCTGCGATCATCGCATCCGGCAGTCAGAAAATCAAGGGATGCGAATCATCGGTACCAGCCATTAGAAGGCGCGTGTCAAGTAGGCAGAATCGGAATCAGTGCCAAATCTTTGCCAGGCTTGAGGATCTCAGGAAGTTCGAGTGTCCTCCGAACAAAAATGACCTTCCCGACTACCTAAAGCTCGGCACCGAGAGAATGCTCACTTTGGGGGCGTCGTTCATCTGCGTTCGTTTGTTGTGGATGAACTTGGTGATTCAACAGATATAAGTACGGCTCAAGGTGTCGAATCGGTGCTATTTGAGTCCGCGGTTCGGGATCGATCGAGCCGACTGCAACCGGTCGCCTGAGATTTCGTAACCAGCGGTGACAGCCATTACAAGCGGCGTGAACCGCCGCGCACCGAGGAGGTCCGACATGACACTTTTGGGACGTGTGACGGCAGCTCTCGCCTTCGCCCTGTGGCTGGCCGCACCGGTTCTTGCCGAAGATCAGGCCGCGCCAGCGGCCAAGCCCACGCCTCCGAACCCGGTGGTGTTCTGGGAGCTCGGTACCCACGACGGCCCGAAGTCTCTCGAGTTCTTCACCACCGTGTTCGGCTGGGAATCCACCCCGGTTGACGGAGCGAAGACCTTCTTTCACACAGTCGACACCGGCGGCGAGGGTGGTGGAATCGACGGCGGTGTGTTCACCCTGCGCAAGGCCAGGCCTGCATTCGTGGCGGTGTACATCCTGGTCGACGACATCGAGGCCAGGGCTCAGCTCGTCGAGCAGGCCGGCGGCATGATCGTGGAGTCCCCGCACGAGATCAGTCCGGGCACCTGGATCTGCCTGTTCAACGACCCCTCGGGCGTCACCTTCGCCATGCTCGATAAGCGGTGATCCGATATGTCATCAGGTCCATTTGTTAACGAATTGCCGGGAGGATTCTCTCCCACACCGCGGCGTAGGTGGACAGCTCGGGCTCGTCGTGGATGCCCCACGCGTTGAAGACGACGACCATGTCGTGCTCCGGCACTACAACGACGAACTGCCCGCCGTATCCCCTCCCGGAGAAGACCACCGTCCGGCCGTCCTCGTGCATGGGTACCCACCACTGGTAGCCGTATCCGGTGTCAGGTCTGTCGTTTTGGGGACGGATGTCCGACACGGTCGGAGCCACGGACGCGGCGACCCAATCGGCCGACAGGATCTGCTCGCCGTCCCACTCGCCACCGCGCAGGAATAGGTAGCCGATCCGGGCCAGATCGTGTGACGACAGATAGAGACCGCCCTCGGTGTCCACCTCGCCGTCGGGCGTCGTCTTCCAGTAGTACTCGGTGATCCCGATGGGTTTGAAGAGCCTCTCTTCGGCCCACCGGTCCACCCGCTGGCCGGTGGCCACACCCACGATCTTCCCGAGCAGGACGCTGACGCCGCTGTTGTAGTCGAAGACCGTCCCCGGTTCTTCCCTCATGGGGTGGTCGATGACGAACCGAATCCACTGGTCGCTCGCCTCCAACTGGACGCAGCTGTTGGATTCGTCGTCGTAGGAGATCATCTCGTTCCAATCGATGCCGCTGCGCATGGTGAGCATGTCCTCCAGGGTCATGGCTGATTTGCGGGGATCGGACAGGTCGGGTTCGTACGCCTCGAAAAACGACATGGCAGGGACGTGGATGCCCTCAATGAAGCCTTCGTCCACCGCAATGCCGAGCGCGGCGGATGTGATGCTCTTGGTCACCGATTGGAGCGAGTGAAGGTTGGTATCCCGGTAGTACGGATGCCAATCCGGGTGGTCGTAGTTGTACTGATGATTCGTCGGGTCGTATTGCGCCGCGATGGGCGTGTAGTCGCGCTCGAATCTGTGATCCGCCACCAATTTCCCGTGGCGGATCAAGAGAAAATGGTCCACCAGCCCGAACCGGCCGGCCTCCATGTCGTCCACCAGCGAGTCGATGGCGGCCGGGTCGATCCCTTCGGCCTCCGGGGTGGAGATCGGCCAGTCGGCTCCAGGCCAGGCGACACTCGGAGTGTCGGTAACCGTCTCCTGCCGTGGGCAACCGGTGAGACCGACACCCGCCAGAGCGATAGTCATGACCGCATGGAACACCTGGAATCGGATCTTCATGCTGGCCTCCAATGAGGTGCCATGTATAACACCTCCCCGACCGGGTTCGAGGATCCGACGAAGTTCCGGGCCAGATTGTCCAGATGGAATTGACTCGTGGAACTCTGCGCAGAGGGCAGACTCTGCAACTGTGAGATACGTGGCACTCGATCTGCAGAGGGCAGACTCTGCAACTGTGAGATACGTGGCACTCGATCGGAGGCTCACGCGGTACTCAATCCGGTCGCAGGGCTCAACCGCCTCCGTGCTGGTAGTTCTTTCTGCAGCGGACGGTGTATTTCTTCTCAGGTACCGTGACATCGAGTGATCTGATGCCCGGGGGGCCCGGAGGCGGCGGATAGCTCAGGACGTACTGCGCCCGAAGATGGGACAGCACCTCGTCAAACACGGTCGGCAGGTCTCTCAGGCGATCGATGAAGTGCACCTCACCACCGGTCTCTTCGGCGAGCCGGCTGAGATCGTCCCTGGCCTCACGGAGCTTGGCGCCGGACCCGGCGCCCACCGCGTAGATGATGGCCTCGGTCTGCCGCGCCGCCCGGATCGTGTGCTGGAGTGTGGCCACGCTGCGCTCGTCCAGTCCGTCGGAAAAAATGAAGAGGGCCTTCCGCCCAGGGATGGGGCTCAACTCATCGAGGACGTTGCACACCGCATCAAAAAGCGCGGTCCCGCCGTCCGCTCGCAATGAACGAATGCCCTGTTTGGCGAGATCTCGGTCGGTGGTCAATGCCACCACCTCGCGGACTGCATGATTGAACTCATACACCGAGACCTGGTCCCCGGGCCGGAGCTTGTCCACGAACCCGCAGGACGCATCCTGGACCAGGCCAAGCCGATCAAACATGCTGGCGCTGGTGTCGAGCATGACGGCGACGCTCAAGCTCAATGCATCGGTCGCGAAATTCTCGATCTCCACGACATTGCCCTGGTCGAGGACCGTGAAGTCGTCTCGGGTGAGATCCCTCACGTATCTGCCCCGTCGGTCGAGCACCACCGGGTACAGCTGCACGACCGAAATCTGAATCTCCTGGCCGAATGTGGCTTCGTAGGTGGGCAGTCGCTTCCTCGCAACAAGACGGTCGCCAGAGTAGGCCACCGCGACAATGTCGGATCCCGTGGCTTCGGTCGGAGCGTCCCACATCACACTCCACTCCGGCGGCAGAGCGGAGCCGATCAATCGCCCCTGAACGTACAGGTCGATCCGGTTCACCTCGGGCTCACCGGCCGTGACCTCCAGACGGATGTCCGTCATCCCGATCAGCACCGAATTCTCCTCCGGGGAGACGAAGCGGAACCACTCCACTGCCGCCCCGTCGGCACCGAGCCCTGCAGCCATCGCTAGAACTGCGCCGAGTACAATCCATCGGCGAAGCAATGCCGCATCCTTTCGTCAAAAAATCCATCGTCCAGGGTTCTCAGCCACAACAGGAATCCCTCCCAGTCGGCGAGGGTCTCGATGTGGAGCCCCACAGGGGCATCCAGGACCGCTCGGGTCAACAGGTCGCTTCCCACCTCACCGGGGAGTGCGAGCCGACCGAGGTACTCCACGACCCGAAGTCGAAGATCCACCAACTGGCGCTCGGCCAAGAGCTCTTGCGGCCCCTCGTACTCGATGGCTTCATAGGGGGGCAGCCAGCCGATCCAGGGCCTGCCGCGACCATTGATATGAGGCGTCGGCGACCCCACGGGATGGACCTGATCCCACCAGGCTGCCCCGACGGCGACGGTCGAGGTCCGCAATACACCCGCCACCTCTCGGAGCTCGACGGGCACCTCGACTCCGTCGCTGATCTGATTCGCAACCTCCAACCCCAGGATCAAGAACTCGGCGGGTGACACCCACGTCGGTCCGTGGCCATCGTCAGATGCCAACGACACCGCTTCTCGCTCCAGCCGGGCCAACGGGATCACGCCACGGGTCAGGGTGGAGGACCAGGATCCGGAGGCAACACCCTCGCTGACAGCGTGGGCAACCGTCGCCTCCCCGAGGGCGATGGCTGCGGCCACGGTCGACGAGACCTCGGGGGTGATGTCTTGCCACGGTGTGGTGGCCACACTGTCCAGCCAGAACTGGTCGCGGGCCCGATTCTGGGTCGCCGCCTCGTCCTGCTTGCTGATGCTGCCCAGGTGGAGCCGAACCAGAGCCTGAGCCACGCCGCCCACGTGCCCGGCCAGATGGGAGCCAAAGGTGGAGTTCCTCGACGAAACAACCACCGTCCGTCGCCAGGGATCATCGCCATATTTCGGCTTTTCCAGCTCACGGACCATGGTGTGACGCCACACCAGGGTGGGATCCCCGAACAACGGATTGTCCCCCTCTCCCATGCCCACGGCATAGGCCGGCTCGAGCAGCAGCGGCCTGAGCTCTCGACCCATCAGTCGGCGCACTTCCTCGACGTCCGAGGCGTGCCTGGAGAGCTTCTTGGCCTTCTTCGCCGTTCGGATCTTCGTGAGATGCTCGATGATCTGCTCCCGGTCTGCAGGGGTCAGCTGCCGGATCAGATAGGCGCCATTCAATGGGGGATCAAAGGAGGGATTGGGGAGCGCCCGAAATAGGTCCACCAGGGTCGCCGCAGTCTGTTGTGCCACCGGGAGGTTTGAATCTTCGCAGGCCGCCTCCAGAGCGTCGAGTTCTCTCGCGATTTCAACCATCTGGTCGACGCCGGGAAGCTGCTGTTGTTCGAGGTGGGCCGCGCCCATCGAGGCGAGGCTTCTGCCCCGCATCCCGATGTAGTCGAGACCGTGCCAGGAGAAGCTCTGTGGATCCTTCTTTCCCACCGTCGACGCCAACAGGGCTTGCTCGTAACGTCCACGGCCGGGGTACCCAGTGGGCGCTTCGGGGAGATCATCCAGGAGCCGGACCAGCCAATCCAGTTCCCGGGCTGCCACATCCTCTGGTTTGGATGCTGAACGGTGGGCATCTGACCACTGCTCGAGGTAGGTCTCGAGGAGCCCGTGATCGACCCTGCCGGCTCGATCCAGGATTCGGATGAGCTCGACCCCGCCCTGGAAATTGCCGACCAGGACGTGGGTGTCCGGGTTGGGTGGAAGCTGCCCCAGATGGGCGACGGCCCTGAGGTAGGAGGCGAGCGTTTCGGGGTTTTCCAGTGGGATCTGCTCGATGGCCGACAGCGCCATGGGATATCGGTCGCTCACCCGACCGACAAGGATGACGTTGGTTGGAGTCAACACAGAATCGCGCCCATTGAAGAACCCCGCGATTCGCATCAGCCTGGGCAACGCGAGCTGGGGATAGCCGGAGAGATCGACCGTTTCAGTGACCGCCTTGAGCACGAATTCGTCTTCTGCCATCGCTTTCTTTGACGATTTCGAGGCCACCCTCATGGCCGCATCAGCATCCTGCGGCACGTCAGCACTCTTGATCGCATCAAACCAGAGCCTCGGACCACCGGGAAGGTCGAGAGCATCCCCGTCGGACGTGACCGGCACGGCCCGAGCGAAGGCGGCGAATCCGAGAGCCCGGCCCCGGGCCCGATCGGGGTGAACCGCCCCCTCGGTTTCGCGCAGTCGGCTTCGGAACTTGCGAAGGTAGCGGCGAGAATCCTGACCCGGATCCCCCGCCTGTCCGGTGAAGTAGGCCGTCGTATCTTCGGGGGCAAAGAAGAGAGCGTGCCAAAGGTACGCACCCACAGAGCCGCGTTCTGCCAGCAGCCCCCTGATGAAACCCTCCGGGTCCTCCGGGGACACCCCCACTATTTCGCGCCACATGCCGATCGCGCCCGGCCCACCGGGGATCGTGAGGGCGCCGCCGATCAATTCGAGCGAGGAGCTGTACCTGAAAAACGGTTCAGGGGTTTCGTTGTACACGAATGACGCCAGACGGGTACGGACAAGCTCGGCGGTCTCGTGGTTGAGGCGTCTCAATCCCTCGACGAAAAAACCCATGTCCTGGTCCATGGCCAGTTCTGACAGAGCATTCCGAGCATTGACCGGCCGCTGTGAAAGACTGTTCCAGAGTTCGAAGGGGACCGGTGACTCGGCCCGGTCATGACTCAGCTCGAAGACGGCCGGGCTGCCACCGCTCAGGGCCTGGGCTGCGGCCACGAAGTCCCATCCGAGCGCAACCGCCACCCGTCGTTTCACCCCCTCCTCCCGACCCTCGATCGGGATGACCTCCAACCTCCCCTTGCGGCGCTTCACCTGGAATCCGAACTCCTTGGCCAAGCCCTCGAATCGCTTCCGGCCTGCTTTGTCGGCCGTCGGGATCTCCAGTCTCTCGCCCACCAGGGTTTTCAGCTGTTGGACCGTCTGAAGGTACTCCACGAGCAGAACACGGGTGTCGTGGTCCTCCCAGCGCTGACCACGGACGAGATGGGAGAGCAAAACGCGATTCACGCTGGCGGCGAATTCAGTGGGTTCTGCGGACACGTACCCCAGCAGGCGGGACACCGACTCCGTTCCGCCCGGCACGTCGATCTCATCGCTTGCCGAAGACAACATGGGTGTGCAAAAAACCGCTGCGACCAATACGACGAACAACCGCATCTGACTCCTTCGAGGACCGTCGAACAACACAGTGATCGCGGCGAAAATACCACGGCATGCCTGGCTGTCCTCATTGAGCCCGCGGCCCTGGAATGGCAGATTGGTATGCCGGCACGTATTCCCGTCGCGTCGAGCGTAAGTACCATGGCAGAGGCAGAATAGGACCTCCATGCCGAGAGCCACACCCCGCTCCCGTCGGTGAGTTGCGCTCCGTTGGCTGCGCCCCCCCCCTCCCAACATCGCTTGCCTCGCAACCCCATCAGCGAGTGACCAATAGCCGTCCGCTTTGCGGCCGGCCTTGGCCACGAATCGCTGCTGGGGTCGGGGTGAGGAGCACGATCCGCGAAAAGCACGACAGATGGCAGCGATTCGCCGCCCGCACTGAACACCTGGTGAGATATGCGGGTGAGGTGCCGGGCACAGGCACATTGAATTCTGGAGTCAGAGTCGGTGCCGCATCTCCGCTCGAATCATCCGGTGGCGGAGCGAGGGGTATCCGGGCACCCCGGGTCTCGCAGCATCGGGAACTTCCGGCCGTAGGTGAGAGAGCGCCACACCCACTCGACCGGTCCGAAGCGGAAGCGCCGAACCCACCACGCGCTCAGGACGAGTTGCACAGAAAAGACCGCAAGGACAAGTAGGAGGTTGACACTCGGCCCTACACTGCCGTACAGGCCCAGGCCATGGCCGTAGTAGATGGTGGTGCACACCAACCCCTGAAAGACGTAGTTGCTGAGCGCCGTGCGGCCCACGGCGGCCAGCGGCAACAGCAATCGGCGGCCGCGCTGGTTCGACATCACGAGCACGACTGCGCACAGGTAGCCGAGGCACAACGCCATGTTGCCGATCAGCTGCATGGTCACCGCCGGAACGAGCACCGCCGGAGGAGGCGCACTGGAGACAAGGGCCCGAACGGTGAGGTAGCCTCCGTTGCACAGGCCCCCCACCAGCAACCCCAAGGTGAGCAACCTCCGAATCTCCTTTCGGTGGGCTCCAGGATCTGTGATCCACCCTGACCGCCACAGCAGAAGACCGATGAGAAACATCCCCAAGACATAGCTGCCAAGGGCGAGGGTAATGGCCACGCTCTCGGGAACCTTGCCGAGCCGGACCCGCACCAGCTCCGGGTAGCTGCCATGGGCAAAGGTCTCGACCTCCCCTTCGAACGCTTTCCGCGTCTCGGAGGCATCCTCGATTTCGGACGTCGTCACCACCTCCGCCGGGTCTCCGGTCTCGTCCTTCTCGGCGGCAGCTCGAACAGTGATGAACACCGACACGACCAAAACGGGTATCAGGACCATGACGCCCGTCCACACGAGCAGAGTCTTCGCCTGCCGTTTGAAAAATGGAATGAGCCAGAACCCGACGATCGAATAGGTCAAGAGGATGATGCCGCTGGCAATGAACACATCGTGCACCAACCCGATACCCAGCAAGACCAGCAGGCGGCGCGAGTACCAGGGACCGAATTTCAGCCCGCGTTGCCGGGCCCGTTCAAACTGGATGGCGGCGCCGATCCCGAACAGCACCGAAAATAACGAGTAGAACTTCCCCTCGATGAAGAACTGCGTCGCCCAGTAGACGATGCGATCCGCGGTACCGCCAAAGAGCTCCTGGTGAATCTGCGAGTACCCCTCAGGAAAACTGTACATCCCGATGTTGACGAACAGGATGCCGAAGATCGCGAGTCCGCGAAGCACGTCGAGGGTGACAATCCGCTCACCATCAGCGATGGGCCGGATCGTATCGCTGCCTGTTTCGGTGTCGGCCGTTCTTTCGTTGCGCATAGCCCTCCTCGAGCTACGGGTCACCCCTGCAGGTCTCAACCCAACAAACGCCACGGTGCCGCGGATGTTAACTCCTGCAGGGGGACTTTTTGACCTGATCCTCTGTGAGGCCTTGAGCCCGCACAGCTCACCAGGTTTGGTCGCGAGGGCCGGGCCTTGGAGCCGAGATGCAAGCTCTAGCCCGCACTTCTCAACAGGTTCCGTGGCGATTTCAGTGACGCCGTCTCGCCTGCCTGTTCGTCGCGAGAACCGACGCAGACAAAACGGCTGCGCTCCGGCTACCGATTCCGGAAACCCCTTCCCTCTTCAGTCGTATGGACAGTGTGAATCATGCCATTGTCGCTGCATCGGAATGGTTCCTGATACGTATTGGAAACGCCGCGCACCGTGCGTGGGAGGAGGAATAATGAAGACGAAATCCGCCCTGATCGTCGTTGCTTCGCTGCTGTTCGCGGCGTCATGGACCGGTGCCGAGGAGATTGCCGGGCTGCCCCTGCACGTGCAGAGACTCGACCCGGGGACCATCCGGCTGTGGCTTGGCGACTACATCTCGTCCACCTCGATCGTTGCCTTCGCCACCGAGAAGGGCATCGTGGTCGTCGACACCTTTGGAATCCCCGAGATCGACACCCGGTTGCGCGAGGTCATCGCCCGCGAGCTGGGGCGCACCGACTTCCAGGTCCTGATCAACACCCACGAACACGGAGACCACACCGGAGGCAACTCGGCCTACGCCGACTGCACCATCGTCGGCCACGAACTCATCGCCCCGGGAATGGAGGCGGCCGCCGACAACCGCGAGCAAATGCTCGGGTTCTACCCCGGGTGGATCGCCGATCGGGAGGCCGCGCTTGAAAAGGCGGAAGCCGACACTCCCGAGGCGGCGCGACTGCGAGAGGACCTGATCCTCAGACGAATGAACTTCGAAAACCTGAAGGCCGACCCGAGGCCGCTCCCGCCAACCATGACCTTCTCCGACCGCATGGCTCTGGACATGGGCGACACCACCTTCGAACTGTCCTTTATCGGTGGCATGCACACCGCGAGCGACACCGCGATCTTCGTTCCTGAGCGCGGTCTGCTGCTCACCGGCGACACCATGGCCGACGTCTGGCTCACCGACACCCCGGGGTGCCTCGCCAGCTTCAGCGTACGGTCCGGAATTCACCACGACTTCCCACTGCTGCTCGCCAACTGGGACCGCTTACTGGCCCAACGGGACCGCATCAAGCTCTTGCTGCCCGCGCACTGGAACGGCGAGCTCTCGATCGAGGGGGCCGAGGCCAGGGTCGAGTACGTCCGCACCCTCTGGGAGGGAGTGACCGCGGCCGCCGCCGAGGGAAGAAACCTCGATGACGTCCAAGCGGAGTACCGGCTCGACACCCGCTTCCCCGACCTGGTGGAGAGCCCCGGCTTCGCGGCGGACCGACACTACGGATCGATCTCTGAGATCTGGACCGTGGTGAGCAACCAGGAATCGGCCGCGCGTACGATCTACACCCTGGTCGAGCGGGGGGCCGACGAGGCGGCCATCCGAGAGATCCTCACCGACCGCGACAGCCCATCGCCCGGCCACTTCTTCGTCGAGGCCGAGTTCAACGCCTTCGGCTACGCCTTCCTGCAGCGGGACATGGTCGAGCAGGCCATCCAGCTGTTCAGGATCAACGTCGAGCTGTACCCCGACTCCTGGAACGTTTACGACAGCCTTGGCGAGGCGCTGCTGCGAGCCGGGGAAACCGACGAAGCCGTGGCCATGTACGAGCGTTCGCTGGTCCTCAACCCGGACAACACCAACGGCACGGAGGCCCTGGCCAAGATCCGCGACGCTGCCTGATCGACAGGGGGCTGTCTGCACAATTTGGGGCGAGCCGAAAAGACCGCTTACGGCTTCATCGCATATGCATCGACGGTCGCCATGACGTGGTCGCTCCACACCCGGTCGAAGCGATCGGTGTCCTGATTGGGCCGGTGGATCATCCTCAGGCAGTGTTCGGCCTGGTCGGCCTTGGTCGAGCCCGTGGAGTAGAGGGCGAGTGCATAGCGTGAAAAGTCTCGGACCATGACGTCGAAGATCTGATCGATGAGGTGGTCGTCGGCTCCCTGGAGAGCGGCGCCCTCCAGGATGAGCTGGCCGTATGCAACGAGGGTGAACAGCTCGCCCAGCGCGAGCAGGAAGTCCATGTCGCGCGCCTGCGCCGGGTCGGGCGGGCAACCGACCAGGAGTGCCTTGAGGGCGTCGATCTGCACCTTGAAGATCTCGACGTTGGGCAAGTGGACCGGACCATAAGCCAGCATCGGGTCGTGGAAACGGATGGCGCTCAGGCCTCGGGTCGGTCCCTGGTCGAAGAGAAAGGCGTCGTGACGCGCCTCGGTCTGCGGAGGAACCTCGTCGTACTCCTGCGGGTTGAACAGAAAATTGGCCATGAACTTGACGACCAGGGCCATGTTGACGTGAACCGTCCCCTCGAGCTTGGGCAGGGCGCGGATGTCGCGGGCCGCCATCTCGAAGTAGGTGTCCTTCTCGAAACCCTTGGCGGCGATCACCTCCCAGAGGTGGTTGATCACCTCCTCACCCTGAGTCGTGACCTTCATTTTGACCATCGGGTTGTACAGCAGGTACCGGCGATCGTCGGGCGATGCGACCCGCATGTAGTCGATCGCCCGCGTGGCGAAGAGGCGCATGGCGACCAGGCGAGTGAAGGCGTCGGTCAGAAGCTGCCGGACATGGGGAAAGTCGGTGACCATCTTGCCGTAGAGCTCTCGGTGCGCCGCGTGGGTGATCGCCTCATACAGGGCGTGGGTGCAGATCCCGATCGAAGCCCAACCGAGGTTGAACTTGCCGATGTTGACCGTGTTGAGGGCGGCGTCCCACGCGCGGGCACCGGTGACGAGCACCTCCTCCTCGGAGACCGGGTAGCCTCGCAGGGCAAGCTCGGCGACGAACATCTGCGACTCCACGATGTTCTTCACGCAGTCGTAGTCTGGATGGTCGGTCTTGACCGCGAAGAAGACGTAGTCGCCGCTCTCCGAGTTCTTGCCGAAGACGCTGAGCAGGGCGGCTTCGTTGCCGTTGCCGATGTAGTACTTGCCGCCGTCCGCCCGGAAGGTGCCGTCGGGCATCGGGGTCAACATCATCTCGCTCGAGTAGAGGTCAGCGCCGTGGGCCTTCTCCGACAGCCCGAAACCGAAGATGCCGCCGTCGCGCAGGTGCCGCGCCGTGCGCTCCTTGATGGCCAGGCCGTCAGCCATCCACAGGGGCCCGAGACCGAGGATGGTGACCTGCCAGGCGTACCAGTACGACAGCCCGTAGAAACCCAGGATCTCGTTGAACCCGCAGTTTCGGTGACTGTCCCAACGAGCGTCGGGATCGTCGATCGCGTACTCGGGGGGCGTCAGAAGGGTGGAAAAGACCCGGTTCTCCTTCACGAAGTCCAGAAAGTCGCCGTACCAGCGCCGCTGATGGTCGTCCTCCTTGAGGCGGACCTTGCCCTTGGTCTCGAAAAACTCGATGGTCCTTTGCATGATCTCCCGCGATTTCGGATCGAGCGTCGCGAATTCATCAGTTGCAGGGTTGAAGAGCATGGTCGGCCTCCTTTTTGGTTAGCATACGAACGATTCTTCGACACAAGATCGGTGTCGGCCCCGTCATTGTCCATGCCTCATCAGAGCCATCAGGAACCTCTTGAACAGTAGCTGTTCCTCGAGGCTGAAGCGGCTCAGGATCTCCAGGTCTGAAGCCTCCCTGGCGGCGATCAGCTCGTCCTTGACGGCGTTCGCCCGGGGGCTCGCGAAGACCCGCACCACCCGACCGTCGACGGGGTCCGGTCGGCGCTCCACCCAGCCGGCCTGGTCCATGCGGACGAGCACGCCGGACAGGGTCGCCTTGTCGAGCTGCAGCATCTGGCCAAGCTCGGTGGCGGTCTGGCCGTCCTCGTACCAGAGGGCCTCCAACACGGCGTGCTGGATATTGGTGATGCCGAAGGGTTCCAGCGCCCTGCGGAAATGCCCGTGCGCCCGCTGGTACGCCTTCGCCAGCATGAAGGTGAAGCAGTCGGGCGGCAGCTTGTGGTCTGAGGGCATCGAGCGTCCTCTTTCGTATACGAATTATAAGCGCACTAGCCCGCTTGCGCGTAATCCAGGTGCATCGACTTCATCCGCCGATAGGTCCGCGCCGATCTTCCGAACACTGCCGGCAGCTCTCTGACCGGGAACTTCTTGAGCAGGGAGAGCTGTCTGGTGACGGGGACCGCGCGCCGGTACAGGCCGATGAGTTCGTCGAAGAACTCCTCCAGCGGCAGCCTGGTGGGCATTACCGTGTGAATGAAGTCAAAGAGGTCGGTGTCGTGGGTAAGCAGGCGGCTTTCCACCTGGTCGTAGAGATCGGTGCCTGGAAGGGGGGTGAGCACTGCGAAGGTGGCGAAGTCGAGATCCAGCTCGCGGCAGTAGCGACGGAGTCCGGCGAAATCACCACGCTCGAAGTTCGGCCTCACGATGAACGAGGCGTAGATGTCGATTCCCAAGTCGGACAGCACCTTGACTGCCCGCGCGTTGTCCTCGACCGTCGAGCTCTTGCCCACGAACCGGAGATCCTCGTCGCGGTGGAACTCGAGGCCCACGAACACCCGTTCGAGCCCGGCTTCTCGCCACGCTTCCAGTAACTCGGGATGGCTCGCGATGGTGTCGCTCCGCCCGTACAGAAAAATCCGCTTTCGAATCCCCGATGCGATGATCCCATGGGCGAGCGCCCGCATGCGCTCCACGTCCACCAACGATTCGTCGTCTGCAAAGAAGACGCACTCCTCGTCGATCGAGGCGAGCTCCGACAGCACCCCTTCCACGGACCGGCGCAGGTAGCGGCCGCGAGCGGTCTTCCACTGGGCACAGAAGCTGCACCGGAACGGACAGCCCTTGGAGGTCCGCATCGACGCCAACGGTTTGAGCCACTCGCTGTAGTACCGGTCGCGGTATTTCGCGGTGAGCTCCCGCCTGGGGATCGGCACGTCGTCGAGTTCGGTCAGAGCCCGGGTCGGTCCCCACACCAGTCGATCGCCGTCGCAGACCGCCACCCCGCGGAGGGCTTCGAAGCCACGGCAAACCTCGCGGCGGGCGACGATCTCGCGAAAAGAATCCACTCCCTCGCCCCCCACCACAAGATCGATGTGCGGCGAGATGAAGTCGTCGGGCCTCACCGTGGCATGGTGACCACCGACCACGGTCAACACTCCTGGATTGAATTCCTTGATCCGTTCGCAGAGCTTTCGAACCGGCTTCACGTGCACCGTGTACGCCGTGATTCCCACCACATCCGGCTCGAACTCGCTCAGAGTCGCCTGCAACGAGTTCTCGATCCGGAGGTCCAGAATCCGCACATCGTGGTGAGGTGCGACACCGGCCGCCACGTACTCGAGGGCGAGCGGCTCGAACAGAAGCACGTCCTCACCACCGACCGTGACCGGGGATTTGGCGGGCTCGATCAGAAGGATCTTCATGCGCAGTCCTCTAGCCCGCATATCTCACCAGGTGTCTACTGCGGGCGGCGAATCGCTGCCATCTGTCGTGCTTTTCGCGGATCGTGCTCCTCAACGTAGCGCAACTACGCCTGCGTCGCCCGATCCGCGAAAAACCCAACATCTGACCACCCTTCGCCGCCCTCGTCACGACACCCGGTGAGATAAGCGGGCTGAATCAGAGATACGCAGATCTGCGCCAAATGATGCTGAATTGGGTTCCACTCAGGAGGCCGACGAACTGATCGACTTGGTTGAAGTGTCGGATTGGCCGGTCCTGGCAACCGGTCAGGTGGGAGTATCCTCTGGTGGACCGTTGAGTCGACAAGGAAGGACCGCGATGAGCCTCCTCGGGAATCTGTTCAAACCGAAGATCGACAAGCTCAAAGAACGAGCCGACATTGAAGGCCTCAAGGCCATCCTCGTCTCGGACGCAAAGAGCGAAGATAAAGTGGGCGCCATCGACGCCCTTGTCGAGCTCGAGGGCGGCGGCACCGCCGAAGCGCTGGCAGGCGCTCTGGGCGATGCCGACCCGGTGGTGGATCAGGCCGCCGAGAAGGCCCTGCGCGGTCTCGGCGCTGAATCCGCCGAAGCGCTCGCGGTCGCTCTGGCCGCACCCATCGGCGACCGGGCGCTCGGCCTCCTCCTCGATCTCGGCGATGCGAGTGCGGAGCCGTTGGGAAACGCCGCCCAGAACGAGGACGAGACCTGCCGGCATCGCGCCATCTCGGGCCTGCTCGATCTCGCAAACACAACCGGAGACGAACCCGCACGCGAGTTCTGTTTCCGGGCCATCCTCGCCGCCCTCGGTGACAGGGCGCCGGCGTGCCGGGCCGAGGCGGCCTCCGGGCTGGCCGCCTTCGGCGACCCTCGCGCCGCCAGGGCGCTCGCGGCCCAACTCAAGGACGGTGACGAGTCCGTGCGGACGGCGTGCCGAAACACGTTGCGCGGCATGGGATCCCCAGCGGCTCCATTTCTCATCGACGCCCTGGCCGACCGCAACCCCAACTCCAGGCTGTTGGCGGTCGGTCTCCTGGCCGAAATCGACACCGCCCCGGTTGAGGTCCAGGACCGTCAGGCCGTGCTGATCACCCTGGTCGACCTCCTCGACTCGAAGGACGAGGTCCTCGCCAAGGCCGCAAACACCGCGATCGAACGAATTCCCGCCGCCGATGTGGTCGACGGTCAGCTCGAACGGCTGGAGGACCCGAACTCGGACGAGCGCGAGGAGACCGAGGATCTCGTACGCCGCCTCCTCGAACACGGCTCGATGAGCCCGACCGAACGCCAGGCGGCGGATCAGCGCCTGACTCGAATCCTCGCAGCGGAAATCGATGCCAGCGCAGACACTTATTGACGCTCAATCAGCGCCATCTCCTTGTCGCCGATCGTGCCGTCCGCGGCCGCCAACGAGGCAAAACTTTCAAGGAGGCGATTCGATCTTCCTGCTGCAGGTCCAGGGCATGGTGTTTGTCGAATTCCACGAGAGCCTCCCTCTGCGGTGCGTTCAAAGAGGGCCGTAGGGAGACTGGTCGAATCCGCTTCGGGGGCCTATGTTTATTGATAGTGGCAGGCGGGACGGGACGGTCCTCCCCACCACCTCCGCCGCGCCGGGAGGACGAGATGAGAATCACAACCCTGATCGAGAACGACCCCCTCGAGGGCCGGGACGACCTGAAGGCCGAGTTCGGGCTGTCGCTGCACGTACGGACGGCCGAACTCCAGATCCTCTTCGACGCGGGGACCTCGGGCGCGTTCGCGGACAACGCCGGGGTCCTGGGTATCGATCTCGACGAGGTGGTGGTTGCCGTGCTGTCCCACCACCACTTCGATCACGGCGGTGGTCTGGACCGGTTTCTGGGAGCCAACAGCCGGGCCCCGGTCTACCTGCGCAAGACCGAGCCTGCAGATCGGTATTTCAAGGCGGAGTCGGTCCTCGAGCGGCCCATCGGTATCGACCTCGGCCTGCTGGACCGATTCAGCGATCGGTTCCAGTTCGTTGCCGAAGAGGCCGAGATCGCGCCCGGGGTCTTCCTGATCACCGCTATCCGTTCCTCCCACCCTCGTCCGAAGGGAAATCGCCACCTGTTCGTGGAGCGGGACGGAGCTCTGGTGCCCGACACCTTCGACCACGAGCTGGTCATGGTGGTCCATGAGGAGGACGGCATGGTGGTTTTCTCGGGGTGCTCCCACCACGGCATCCTCAACATGGTCGAGGCCGCGGTAAACCGGTTCCCCGGCGTGCCCATCAAGGCGGTCGTGGGCGGCTTCCACCTCATGGGACTGCCGCAGTCCAACACCATGGCCGCCAGCCGCCGGGAGGTGGAGGACATTGGACGGCAAATCCTGGATTTCGAACCCACCAAGGTCTACTCCGGCCATTGCACCGGGGTGAAAGCCTTCCAGATTCTCAAGAGCGTGATGGGGGACGTCCTCGAGCCCATTCACACCGGCAGCATGTTGGAAGTGTGACGGTTGTTCGGTGACCCAAACCCGGTTTTCTGTACCACTTCCAAGCTGAGGGATTGAGCTCATGTTGACCTCCGGAAAGGGAGGATCGATGAAGCGGAGAGGTACACGGATGAGCAGATCGCGCAGCATGCACTCCATGGCCATCTTGGTGGTCGGGTGGCGTTTGAGGTCGGCCTCGAACTCGAATGCTGTCCGAACAACTGAATAGACCACGTACCCATCCAGGGCACTGGCTCCGCAGTGCGCGCCGAGATTCGACGCGGGTGGTCCCAGTACGCCAAGATGACTCCCAGCGCCGCTGAGTTCCGTACCTGCCCGATTCGATCATCGCCCCAAGCCGCTTGCAGTCCGGCGTGGATCTCGCACGGCTAGAAAACCTGCGATCAGCAGGAGGGCACATCGACTCCAATATTTCGACCCCGGCGTGAATCAGGGTGGAGACCGGCGAACGACGAGGAGAACGTCATGGCCCAAGCCCTGAAGGTCGGGCAATGGACATGTAAAGTAATGAAATTAGAAAATGTTTAGTTCGGTGTCAATTCACTGGCAAATGGGTGGCATTCGTGGCAAGGCCGTCGAAGATAGCTCCAAGCGAGGTCTTGATCGCCGGAGGCGACCGCGAGGCCGCCTCCATGCGGAGAGGCACAGTGGCGGAGCCGAGTGTGCTGAGGTCATGGAGTGGGACGGAAGCACCACCTCGCAAGATGTTCGAGAGGAACCGCGCTCGGCCTCGGGCGAGGCGATGGCCTGCTCGACGCGCCGGGTGGACCACCACCTCCGGCATCCAGCGGTGAGCTCTCCAGACTGGCTCCCCGGGAGCGTGATTCAGGCTGCAACCGAGGTCACCCGGCCAGCCTGCTTGGGCTCGAGGCGAAGGAGGTGGCTTAGGGCGGCATCGAGGCTCAACTTACCTGCGCCATAAAACACGAGCCACAAAAGGAAGAGCAGGAACGTGAATGCGGTCACGTCGGTGGGAGAAACCTCCGAGGCACTGCCCCAGGAGGAGAGGAAGGCGGCGGTGTCGGCGGTGACCAGAGCCACCACCATGGTGACGGTCAGACCACTGGCGAAAAAGCGGGTGAACAGCCCGGCGATGAGCATGATCCCACCCACCGTCTCCATGGACGCCACCAGGCCCGCATTGAACGCCGGGAAAGGGATACCCAGCGAATCGAAGAAGCCGACGACGTTCTCGAAATGCCGGAACTTACCCATTCCGGCCTGGAAAAATGCCAGGCCGATGACGATGCGGGTCGCCAGCGGTGCGATGAACCCGAAGGCATCTGTCTCCAATGAAAAGCGTGACGGTGGATCCCGACACGAGGACCTCTCGAGTGGAGCCCGGCGTGAAATGGGGGGAGTTCAATCCTATCGTCCAGGCACACGGGCTCGCGACGCCCGGCGGCACGGTGTCGACGGTCGGGGTGGCCGGGTTTACGCTCGGCGGCGGAACCGGTCACCTCATCCGCAAACACGGCATGGCCATCGACAACCTGATTTCTGCAGAGATGGTGACGGCCGACGGCAGGCTCGTTCGCGCGAGTGCCGACGAGAACCCCGATCTGTTCTGGGCACTGCGCGGCGGCGGGGGCAACTTCGGCATCGTCACATCCTTCGAATTCAGGCTGCACGAGGTCGGCCCGCAGGTGCTGGCCGGTCAGATCATGCACCGCTTCGACGCGGCGCCGGAGCTGCTCCGGTCCTACCGAGACTTCATGGCGACCGCACCTGAAGAGATTCAGTGCTATGCGTTCTTTCTGAGAATCCCTCCGATCGCGGCATTCCCCGAGGAGCTGCACGGCCAGATCGTCCTCGATTTCGTGGTCTTCCACACTGACGCCGGCCCGGCCGGCGAAGCCGCGCTCCGGCCATTGCTCGAACTCGGGGAGCCGATCATGGCCGCCGTCGGTCCGCAGTCCTATTCCTCCGTCATGGAGAGCTTCGACGCCGGGCTTCCGGCGGGCCAGCGCTACGGCTCTCGGGCGCACCATCTGGCAGAGATCTCGGATGACGTGATCGACACCATCACGACCCACCTTGCCGGCATGAACGGAGCCTTTTCCGTGGTCTACCTCGAGCCATTGGGCGGAGCGGCGGGCCGGGTGGATCCGTCAGCGACCGCCTTCCCGCACCGGAACGCGGCGTACGGATTCCACATCCTGCCGGGGTGGGTCGAGTCAGGCGAGGACGACGAGGTGCTGGGGTGGGTGAACGGATTCCACGACGCGATGGCTCGCCACGCCACTGGCGGGGTGTATGTCAACCTGTTGGGTGCCGCCGGGGATCATCGGATTCACGCGGCCTATGGTGAAAACCACGGCCGACTGACGGAACTCAAAAAGAAGTGGGATCCGACCAACCTCTTCCGGGCGAACTACAACATCGAACCGTCGGGTTGACTCGCCGAGCTACAACCCGGCGAGAAATCCCAGGAGCCCCGCGAAGTACGCCTCCTCGTCGTCGTAGTTGGCGATGTGGCTGCCGTTCTCACAGATCAGCAGCTGAGAGTCGGGCATCAGCTCGTCCATCTCCTCCACATCTGAAACTCGCATGGTGTCGTATCGACCGACGATGAGCAGGGTCGGTACCTGGATCAGATGCAAATCGGCCATCCTGTCCCAGTCCTTGAAGGTGCCGGTGACCTCGAACTCGCTCGGCCCCTGCATGTGGTTGTAGATGGCGTGGTTCAGGTGCTCGAAGGTGTCCATCACACCCTGGGGCCACGGGTCGAGTCGGCACAGGTGTTTGGAGTAGAGCTCGCCGATCAGCAACTCCTGGTACTCGGGGTTTTCATAGTCGCCCGCTGCCTCGTACTCTTCTCATGATCGCCAGACTGCCGGGGTCCATCTGGCCACGCAGCTCCTTGGTACCCTCCACGTAGCGCGGAATGCTGGCCACCATGTTGGAGATCACGAGACCCTTGAGGTGGTCTTGGTACTTCAGCGCATACTCGATGCCCAACATGCCACCCCATGACTGGCCGATGAGCACGAAGTCGTCGAGGCCCAACGCCTGCCGCACCGTTTCCACCTCTTCGCGAAATCGTTCGACCGTCCACAACGAGAGATCGTCGGGCTGATCCGATCGCCACGAGCCGAGCTGGTCGTAGAGGTAGAGCTCGTACCCCGCCGCCGGCAGGTGGTCGGCGAAATTCTTCAAGTAGTCGTGGCTCGCACCGGGGCCGCCGTGCAGCAGCAGCACCTTGGTGTCTCCCGACCCGACCCGCTTCGTCCACACCTTGAAGCGGCCGTCCTCCACGGGGATCATCCGGACCCCATCTTCGACCGACGCAGCCACCTGCGCCTCGGTTTCAGGCTCGACGAGCGTTGTCTCTGCCCCTCCGCCACAGGCCAGCGCTGCGAAGGCGATGGCGAGAGCCACGAAACACGACGAATAGCGAACTCTGCCCATTGGGGACTCCTTCCCAGTGTCGTTGAACGGCTGAAACGCGCCCACGATTCTACACCTCACCCGGGCATTCAGCTTCGCAGGTCGTGGTGTGTGGTCGTGGTCAGCGGAGCCCATGATCTTGCATTCGGCCACGAACCTCGCGAAACTGAGCTCGCATCCTCCCGGCTTGAACTGCCATCACGATCGACTGCACCGCGCCCAGCTGTTTGCACATGAACGCTCATATAAAAAAACATATGAACAGTATGATATTCTCGTGACCTCGGAGATGAGACCATGGCGAAGAAACACATCACAGTCACGGTTGACGAGGAGGTCGCTGCCTTCCTCTACACCACCGCGAACACCAGCGCGGTGGTCTCGGAGGCCGTCCGCGAGTACCGGGCGCGGTTGCTCGAGCGGGAACTGGAAGCCGCCTACCGCGAGGATCACGACGAAAGTACCGAACTGGCCCGTCTATGGGGGCCCACTGATGCCGAGGTCGATGAATGAGGAACGGACTGCATCGGAGCGATGTCGTGCTGGTGAGGTTCGAGCCAACCGTCGGTCGAGAGATCCGCAAGACGCGGCCCGCCGTGGTGGTTTCCAACAACGTCGCCTGCCGATTCGATGCAGTCGTCCAGGTGGTTCCTCTCACCGCCGTCCCGAACCGAGCCCTTCGTCCCTACGAGGCTATGGTTCAATCGGCCAGTAGCGGTCTCGCCAAGCCGTCGCGGGCGGTCGCCAACCAGATCCGAACCGTCGCCAGGCAGCGGCTCGGACGACGTCTCGGACAACTCACCGAGAACGAGACTGAAGCCCTCGATCGTGCCGTCGCGATTCAGCTCGGCCTGCGCCGCGAGCCATGATGCTGGCCCGCAAATCAGTTACCACGGGTGAATTCGAAGATCGCGGCCGAGATCGCCAGATTGTCCTCGCTGATGAAGTGAGTGAAGATCGGCACCACAAGCACCAAAAAAACCCCAGGAAAGACCTTGACGACGTTCCGCATGTCCATCATCCGCTCCCGCTCTTTGATCTCGCCCCATGATAATTTCGCCGGTGCCGGTCTCACGACGCTCGAAGGTGTGTTTCCAGCCCACCTGATATTCTGACAGCCTCTGAATGGAGAGTCTCGACATGTCACAAACGGAATCCGAAACCGAAGTTCTCGCGATCTTCGACAAAATCCGACTGGCCATGAAGGACAACGATCTCGCCACCTTGCGGGACCACGTGGCCCAGGACTACCAAGGGTGCGATGCCGCCGGACGAATCCACGGCCGCGACCTGTTGCTCGAAGCCTATGGACCCGGCGGTGTGGAGCTGGACACCTTCGAAGCTCGCGACGTCGACACCAATGGCTGGGCCGACACGGTGCTCGTGAGTGGAACGGCGGTGATTCGCGGTCGTTGGGGTGAACAGGAGTTCGAGCACGACCTCCGTTTTTTGGACGTCTACGCACGGCGCGAGAACACATGGCAGTTGGTGGCGTCGCACGTCTGCGATATCGTAGCCGCCTGATAACCACCCCGCCGCCCACGGCGAAAGGGACTCACCATGACCGACAAACCGCACCCGAAAAACTCAATCTTCCAGGCTTTGGCCGCCCTGTTGATCGTCGTTGCCCTGCCGGCGCTGTGCGTGGAGATCCCGGACACCCCCGACGGCACGGTGATCGCAGTTGCCGAGGCGCTGGCCGACCGCCACCCCGAAGTTCTTTGGCACGCCTTGCCATCCACCTACCAGAGGGACATCACCGAGCTGACCCACGCCTTCGCACAGCGCATGGATCCGAATGTCTGGGAGGCCGCCTTTGGCGTTGGCCTCAAGCTCGCCGACATCCTGCGCGACAAGAAGGCCATCATCCTGGAAAGCAAGTTCCTCGACGCCGCGGGCGATGAACGCCAGCGGATCGAGGACGGCTGGGACACCGGGGTCAGCGTACTCAACGACTTCGTCTCAAGCGACCTGTCCAGCCTCGACACCCTGCAGACCATGGACTGGGGGAACTTCCTCACCACCACCGGCCGGGACCTCATGACCCGCGCGGCGGAGGCTTCCAAGACGAACGACGACAATGCCTTCGACCGCGAGTTCACCCAGAAGCTCAAACAGACCAAGGTCGAGGTCGTGTCCCGTGACGGCGACCAGGCGACTCTACGGTTAAGCGCCCCGGACGAGGATCCGGAGGAGGTGGACCTGACCCGCGTCGAGGGCCGCTGGGTGCCCAGTGACATGGCCGCCGATTGGGATCAGAACATCGCCGAGGCAAAGCAGAAACTCGCAGACGCCTCCGATGAGGAGATCCAGCAGAGTTCCATGCAGGCCATGATGGTGATCGGCATGATCGACGGCGTGCTGACCCAGCTTGAAACGGTCGAGACCTCCGAGCAGCTCGAGCAGGCGATTCAGGGATTCCTCGGGCCATTCCTCGGCGGTGGCATGGGACCCGGATTCCAACCAGCCCCAGATCCCGAATCTACGGAGTCTTGACCCGGACGATTCACCTGGCGCATTCAGCCCCGATACGGGAACTTCTTGGCAAGTTCTTTGGTGAATTCGGCGATGACGTCGTTGGCAGGCGCACGCCAGTCGGTGGACACCGACAGGTCGTCGGCCCACAGCACGATCCCGTCGAGGGCGTCGATCAGCTCGCTCGCGGCCTGGATGTCGTGGGTCGTACTCAAACCCCACGGCAGGAAGGGGCGAGCCGTCCCTCCGAAATCGCGTTGACGATGTTGAACCCGGATTCGATCGCGAAGGACTGGACGCCGGAGAGGTAGCGGTTCTTGGTGACCGAGGTGCTCACGACGGCGTCGACCCGGAGCGCCCGGGCGAGGGACTTCGCCGACATCCCCCAGGAGTCCCGCACCGAGATGCCCTGCTCCGCGAGCAGACGGTTGGTTTCGGCCACCGGCTGGATCTCTATTCGGATCGGGTGCTTCCGGTGCACGCTCGCCTGCTGCAGCAGCCAGCGGTAGTAGGCCGCTTGAAAGGCAACGCTCTCGGCCTCCTCGATACTGGCGATCTGGTCTGGGGTGAGGTCTTTGGGTGTTTTCCCAGTAAACACCATCGTGAACGGCAGCACCGCGATGACCTGGTGCTGTTGCGCCCGTTCCTCGAGCTGCGGCGACTGGTAGTTGGCGGTGCTGCTGCAGGCGGTGGCGAGCAGCAATACTGCAAGCGTCAGGGTCTGTCGTGTGCTCATCGACGGCCTCCCTTCCCTCGGTCGACATCCAACTCGTTCACGGGTTTGTTGAACGCAAGGGTCGTGCCAGCCAAAACCCAGCGGGGCGCCTGCAATCGGTCTCTTCCGTCCGTCTGAGAGGACGCCCTGTCGCAGCAGAAGGGCGTTTTCGCGACGACTGATGTTCGATGCTCGGGTGACTCAGGACCTGGGTCAGTCGACGGAGATGGATCTGCATGTCCACCGGCACCGGGGCGCCGTCCACCATCACGTCGTCGATGTACCAGCCCGCGTGGTTGACCGCTGTCGACGCCATGAAGTCGGAGAAGAAGACCGTGGCCATGGTCTTCGTACTCGGCGCGGCCTGCGGGGTGTTGGCGTACACGGGCGAGGCCTCCCAGGCCGCCACCGCGGCGAGCTCCGCCGCCACCTCGTCAGGCATCCCGGGCGCATCCTGGGCGCAAACCGCCGCAACCATGAACATCACTCCCATCAGCGCGAAACACACCTCGGGTCCAGACCTTCTCATGTGATCTCTTTTCACGGTGGCGTTGGGGGTCACACCGATAAATATTCGCCGCCCACGCCTCCTGTGACAACCAGAATGGGAACCGCCGTACCTGGTAATTTCTGATGCGTTTCGGAGACACGCACGCGCTCTAATCGACTTGGCGGCCTCCGACGCTGAGCAGCGCCGTTCGACGGCGGGCAGGTCTCTAGGCGCTGCCCGAACAGCTCACTCCCTCCAGGAAGGCGCGAGCCCGGTCGGTGTTCGGACAGACACTCCGCAGCAGCTTCCAGAACGCCGTCGAGTGATCCGGGTGGACCACGTGGGCCAGCTCATGAGCCACGATCGCCTCGAGCACCCGGGGGGCATCAGGCGCAGGGCGGCGTCGAGCTTGATCGACTTGGTGCGGGTGCTGTAGCTGCCCCACCTGGTCTTTTGGTTGGTGGAGAAATCAGCGTCGGCGATTCCCGGAGGATGAGGGAATCGCCAGCAGCCGGCCGGGCCAGGGCGAGCGCACATGCTGCCGTTGACCTCCCGCGCACGTTCCCGCGGAGCAGACGGCGCGAGGAGCTATCGTTCGACGAGTTGAGCCGACGCGGAGTACGGTGCTTGACCCGCACCGCACCGTCCATCAGACGGGCGTGATGTTCTTGACAGCCTTCCTGGTCAGGCACAGCCTGAGGTCCACGCCGTCGATACAGATGGTCCCGGGCGCTGCCGCCATGGTGGGATTGTAGGCGAAACGGGGACCGGGACGGAGACCCTCCAGGGTGCGTTATTCACCGCCTGCCTCCTGCGGCCCGCGAAAGGCCAGCATCCGTCGGGCTTTCGCGGCTTGAGGGCGCTCGTCCGTCGTCAGTGCTATTGGAGAATAGGCCTGCCCCACCTTGTGTTATCGTCAAGACAGAGATACAGTCTATCTTCAACGAAGGGGTTCCGAATAATGCAAGCAGGAATGAGGATCGGTGGCTACCGCATCCTGGCACCGATTGGTGCCGGCGGCATGGGTGAGGTCTGGCGGGCCGAGGACGAGAAGCTCGGCCGGGAGGTGGCGCTCAAGGTGCTGCCCGAAGAGTTCGCCACGGACCCCGACCGGATGGCGAGGTTCGAGCGCGAGGCGAAGGTGCTGGCGAGCCTGAACCACCCCAATATCGCCCATCTGTATGGGTTGGAGTCGGCTGTACCATCCGGAGCGAGGGAGGCCGAGTCGATCGTGAGCGCCGCTGGATCAGGAACGAAGTCGGAGACTGCCGGGGGCACCCCGGCCCACGGAGAAATGCCCGAGGCCGAGACGTCGGCGAGGGCCGAACCCCTGCCAGACGACGCCGAGGCATGAGGACCTCAGGACCCCCAGAAGCGGGATTCAGGTCCATTTCCTCGTCATGGAGCTGGTCGAAGGCGAGGACCTCTCTGAACACATCAAACGGGGATCCGTCGCGGTGGAGGAGGCGGTGCCGATGGCCCTGCAGATCGCCGAGGCCCTGGAGGCCGCGCACGAGCAGGGCATCGTCCACCGCGATCTGAAGCCGGCCAACATCAAGGTTCGTCCGGACGGAACAGTCAAAGTGCTCGACTTCGGCCTGGCCAAGGCGTGGGACGCGGATACCGGCGACCACAGCCTGTCCATGTCCCCGACCCTGACAGCTCACGCGACGGCCGCCGGGGTGATACTGGGCACAGCCGCCTACATGGCTCCGGAACAGGCCGCAGGCATCGCCGCTGACCGCCGGGCCGACATCTGGGCCTTTGGAGTGGTGCTGTGGGAGATGCTCACCGGGCAGAAGCTCTTCGAAGGAGAGACGGTTTCGCACGTCTTGGCCTCGGTTCTCAAGGATGACCCGGATCTCGACGCCCTGCCCGAGGGGACGCCTCCTCGGCTTCGGGAACTCATCGAGCGCTGTTTGCGCAAGAAGCCGCGACAACGTCTGCAGTCGATCGGAGATGCGCGGGTGATGCTCGAGGAGTACTCCGCCGACCCTGGGGCCTTCCAGGCCACCTCCCTGGTCGGCACTGAGGTCGCGACGCCAGAACCCACGTCCGCCCGACGGCTGGTTGTGGTGGCGCTGGTGGCGGTCGCGGCGCTGGCCGCCGGACTCCTGGGCGGCGCGGCCCTGTTCCGCGGCTCCGAGGACTCGGTCACCATCCGATTCCAGGTCCCGGCTCCTGAAGGCCGCGGCTTCCAACTCGACTCCACGAGGCCAGGTCCGGCGGTGATCTCGCCGGACGGCAGATCGCTGGCGTTCAGCGCGTGGGACACCGACGGTACGGTGCGGATCTTCATCCGGGCCCTGGACGAGGTCGTCTCCGACCTTGTCCGGCACCGACGATGCCCAGTATCCGTTCTGGTCGCCGGACTCCCAATCGCTTGGTTTCTTCGCCAGCGGCAAGCTCAAGAAGGTGAGCGCCTCGGGTGGCCAACCGCTCACCCTCTGCGATGCACCCGACGGCAAGGGCGGGTCGTGGGGCCCCGAAGGCGTCATCCTGTTCGCTCCAGGGCCCTACGAGCCGATCCATCGCGTCCCACAGCTCGGCGGTGAATCGACGGTCGTGACGACCTTCGATTCGGACCGGGGCGACGACTCCCACCGCCACCCGCGCTGGCTGCCGGACGGCAAACACTTCATCTACCTGGCGCGGTTCCCCGACGGCTCGAGGGAGGGCCAGGCGATCATGGCGGCCTCCCTGACGGGTGGCGAGGACGGCTCTTGGTGCGCTCACCGGCAGCGGCGGAGTTCGCCTCGGGGCATCTGCTGTACCTCAGAGAGACCACCCTGATGGCCCAGCGCTTCGATGCGGATCACCTCGTGCTCAAGGGCGAGCCGGTTCCGGTCGCGGACGAGGTTGCCATGATCTCGGTCGGCACGGCTCAGGCGGTCTTCTCGGCCTCGCAGACGGGCGTACTCACCTTTCAGAGCGGAATGCTGTCCTCGGACCAGGTGCTGCGGTGGCGCGATCGCAACGGCAAGACCCTGGAGGATGTCGGCGAGCCGGCCCGTTATTGGGACACCGTCGAGCTGTCCCCGACCGGGGACACCGCCGCCGTTCGGATCCAGGAAGAGGATGGAGACAACATGGATCTTTGGATCGTCGAGCTCGATCGCCGGTTGAAGACGCGCTTCACCTTCGATCCGGCCGAGGACAACGACCCGGTGTTCTCCCCCGACGGCACGGAGCTCATCTGGGCGACCTACGCGAGTGACGGGAGCACTCTGAGCCGAAAGGCGATCGGTGGATCGGGTGAAGGGACGCAGGTGGCATCGTTCGAGCAACCCACTTGGCCTGGAGACTGGCACCCGGCAGGCGAGATTCTGATCATCGCTGTCGGGTCCAGGACACGCCCATGAACATCGACCTCTCGGCCCTGTCGTTGTCCGAGGTCGGCGAAATTCGACCCTGGCAGGCGTCTGAGTTCGTCGAGTACGGCGCCCAGTTTTCGCCCGATGGCCGCTGGTTCGTCTACGGCTCGAACGAGTCCGAGGAGTGGGAGGTCTACGTGGCGCCCTTCCCGGGGCCCGGCCGGAAATGGCAGGTTTCGTCCGGTGGCGGCGGGTGGCCGCGCTGGCGGGGCGACGGTCAGGAGATCATCTACGAGGACTCGACCGGAACCCTCGTCGGGATCGGCGTCGAGGCTCGCGGCAATGGCCTCGCGTTCTCTGAGCCGGAACCACTCTTCCAGCACAAGGTGAGCCAGGGCAAGTCGTGGGACGTCACCGATGACGGTCAACGCTTCCTGGTCGTCGAGCCTGAAGAGAACCAGGACCCGCAGCCGGTCACGGTGGTGGTGAACTGGCCCCAGGCGATCGACGCACAGCGATGATCGGCACGACGCTCGCCCACTACCGAATCACCGCCTCGCTGGGCGAGGGCGGGATGGGAGAGGTGTGGCGGGCGAGGACACCAAGCTCGGACGCGATGTGGCGCTCAAGGTGCTGCCCGAGGAGTTTGCCGCCGATCCGGATCGGTACGCCCGCTTCGAGCGTGAGGCGAAGGTGCTTGCCTCGCTCAATCACCCTGGGATTGCGCATCTGTATGGGTTGGAGCTGCTGTCATCCGGAGTGACGGTGGCCGAGGCGATCGCGAGCGCGTTGAAGTCAGAGCACGACAGTCGGAGATTGCCGGAAACCCCCGGCCCGACTTGAAATGGACTCGCGTGCCGAGGTTCATTCTTGGTATGGAGCTGGTGGACGGAGAAGATCTCTCCGAGCGGATCGCCGCGGGGACCAATCCCGGTGGACGAGGCGATCCCTATCGCGCTGCAGATCGCCGAAGCCCTCGAAGCCGCGCACGAGCAGGGCATCGTCCACCGCGACCTCAAGCCGGCGAACATCAAGCTCGCCGACGACGGCACGGTCAAGGTGCTCGACTTCGGCCTCGCCAAGGCGTGGGAGACCGAGACCGGCGACTCGTCAGCTGTCCCTGTCCCCGACCATGACCCGCCACGCAACCAATGCCGGCGTGATCCTCGGCACCGCGGCCTACATGTCGCCGGAGCAGGCCCGGGGCAAGAAGGTGGACCGCCGCGCCGACATCTGGGCGTTCGGCGTCGTGCTGTGGGAGATGCTCACCGGCCGCAAGCTCTTCGAGGGCGAGACCGTGTCGGACGTCCTCGCGTCGGTGCTCAAGGAGACACCCTCCCTCGATGCCCTGCCGTCCGAACTCCCGCCCTCGGCTAGTCGGGTAGTCTACCGCTGCCTCGAACGTGATCCGAGGCTCGGCTTCAGTGGATCGGCGATGCCCGGATTGAACTCGAGAGAGCCGAGGAAGTCCCTGTCGGCGATGTGCCGGTCCCCCCGGCCGTCGAATCACGGCGACCTCGGGTGCCCTGGATGTTGGCGGCGTCGGCAGCCGCGGTCGCCTCGGTCCTCGCCGTCGTCTTGGTCACCCGCGGCGAGCCGGAAGGGCGCGTGATCCAGTTCGACGTTCCGCCGCCGCCCGCGGGTTTCTTCCACTTGTCGCCGGATAATCCGGGACCGGCGGCGGTGTCGCCGGACGGCCGGAAGATCATGTTCGCCGGGCGCGGCGAGGATGGCGTCGTGCGCCTGTGGGTTCGTGCTCTGGACTCGGCCGAGCTCGGCCGCTGGCCGGCACCGAGGACGCCCGCTATCCGTTCTGGTCGCCGGACTCGCGCCAAATCGGCTTCTTCGGCGTCACCAAGCTGCGGGTCATCAAGGCGGCCGGAGGACCATCTCTCGCGCTCTGCGACGCTCAGGACGGCAAGGGGGGAACCTGAACGAGGACGGTGTGATCGTCTTCGCGCCCTCCTACAACTCACGGCTTTACAGGGTCTCCTCCTCCGGTGGCGACCCGACCCCGGTTACCGAGCTCGACTCCGAACGCGGAGACAACTCACACCGGCATCCGCGGTTTCTGCCCGACGGCCGCCACTTCCTGTTCATGGCGCGGTCGTCGGCCGGAACGCCGGAGGGGCACGTGGTCCTGGTCGGCTCCCTCGACGGATCGACGACCGTCCTTCCCCTGCGGTCACCCGCCTACGTCGAGTATGCCTCCGGCCACCTCCTGTTTCCCCGAGACCGCACCCTCATGGCGAGACCCTTCGACGCCGGCACGCTCCAGTTCTCCGGCGAGGCGTTCCCCGTCGCGGAGGATATGACGTTGCTGGCCCCCGGCACGGTCGCCGGCGTCTTTTCGGCATCACAGAACGGCATCCTCGCGTTCCAGCGGGGCCGGGGCGGCGGCGGCGGCCTGCGGCTGATGTGGAGGAGCGCGAGGGTCGGGAGCTACAACCCGTCGGAGAACCCGGGACATTCGACGAGCTCCAGCTGTCGCCCGACGGCACCCTGGCGATGTTCGGTCTCACGGACGCGGCAGCGGGACCCAGGACATCTGGATCTTCGACCTCCGACGCGAGGTGGCGAGCCGCTTCACCTTCAGCCCCGGTTTCGAGGGGGGCTGGCCCCGACACCCGACGGCAAAACGCTGTACTTCACCACCGAGACAAGCGGATCGTACATCCTCCAGCGTAAGGACATCGGTGGTTCCGGAAATGGCGAGGTCGTCCTCGAGTCGAGAGCGACGTCTATCCCACCAGTTTTTCTCCCGACGGCGCGTCACTCGCGCTCACCTGGGGCGGCAGGGAACCGGTTATGACATCTGGATCCTGCCAGTGTCCCCAGGCGCCAGCCATACCCCCTGATCCAGACGCCATATGACGAGCAGGCCGGCATGTTCTCACCGGACGGTCGCCTGCTCGCCTATCAGTCAGACGAGTCCGGTCGTCCCGAGATCTATGTCGCCGCGTTTTCCAGCTCGGCGGCAAGTGGCAGATCTCCTCCGGTGGCGGCCTGTGGCCGCGCTGGCGCCAGGATGGCCGCGAAATCCTGTACCACGCCCCGGATGGAACCCTGATGGCGGTGCCGGTGGAGCCGGCGGGGAGTGGCCTCGTTGCCGGAGCAGCCACCGCGCTGTTCAATACCGGCCTCCAGCCCGGCGGATCTTACAACTGGGCGCTGGCGCCCGACGGCGAAAGCGTTCTGGTCACCGAGCCGGTGGCCGGGTCGGACTCCGCCAGGCTCTCCGTCATCGTCAATTGGCTGGACCAGCGGGACGGCGGTGATTGGACTGACCGTCGCCCACTACCGCATCATCCCGGCGCTCGGCGACGGCAACGTAGGCTAGGAGGCATGCGGCGGGGGTGGAGAGGTCTAGCTGGGCCGTCACTCGACGACAGCAGAAAGCTCCAAAACCACCGTTTGACATGGTAGAGTTCCCTCACCAATCTCAAAGGGGGAGATCATGTCCCAGCGGATCCAACTCATCGTTGCGTTGTTCATCGCCGTGTTGTGCGCGCCGTTCGCGACGGCCCAGGACGGCAACGAGGCCACCACATTCAATTCTCCCAGACCGGCCGACATGCCGTACCCGAGGCGTTGCGGGGGGCGCCGTTCGACGTCACGACCATCCACACCGACCTCGCGGGAGATCCCACCGCCGCCGTGCCCGGATTCCCCGGGGCCCAGTTCAGCTCGTTCGACCGGCCCTACGGCAGCCCCAACGGGAACTGGATCCTCACCGCGGACACCGATCTGACAACCGGCTTTGACGAGGTACTCCTCGTCAACGACGTGGTGCAGCTGTTCGAGGGGGACGCGGCGTCGTGGGCGCCCGGCGAAAGCGTCGGGTTCCTCGACACACAGCTTTGCATCAACGATGCCGGCAACTGGGTCTTCGCCACCAACACCGATGGTGCCACCAGGGCGGATGAGTACATCGTCCAGAGCATCACCGGCGTCCTCTCGGCGGCGGCCCAGGAGGGGGGTGCCATTCCCGGCTTGACGCCTCCGCTCTCGGTCCCCGCCTCGACCTGGGGAACGACCCTCGACTCGCCGGTGATCGCCAGCGACGGAACGGTCGGGTTTTCTTCCGACACCATCGGGGGGCCGCCCACCACCGAGAACGACATTCTGGTCCTGGGCACCGCCCTGCTGGCCCAGGAGGGGGTGACCCAGCCGCCCGGCCAGCTCGGGACCGAGTTCTGGGAGAACTTCGACAGCAGCGACTTCTGGATCGACGCCGGTGGCACGCACTGGCTCGCCCAGGGCGACCTGACGGGCAGCACGGTCTCGGACGACGTCGTGGTGGTGGACGGGACGGTGGTCCTCCAGGAGGATGTCATCATCCCCGGCTCGGGCTTCACCGACCCGATTGACGGCTCCGGCATCGTGGGTGTCCACATGGACGCCGGCGGGAACTGGTTCGCGCGCGGCAACAACGACACCACCGAGCAGGACTGGGTGGTGCGCAACGGCTCCGTGATCGCCACGCTGGGTGACCCCATCTTCGTGGGTGCCACCGAGGTGTGGGACGACACGGATTTTGCGGACTGCTTCTTCCTCCACGTCGGCAACTCGGGCGGCGACTGGGTGATCGGAGGCGTCACCAACGCCGCGTCCGACGCCAACGGCGTGCTCGTGGCCAACGGCACCGTGGTGGTGGCGCGCGAGGGCGAGCCCATCGACATCGACGGCAACGGGCTGTTCGACGACAACGCCAACTTCTCCACCTTCGGCAGCGACGACGCCTTTCTCAGCGAAGACCGCATGCTCTATGTGGTCGCGACCATGCGCGACGACGCCGGAGCGTCCATCGGCGATGCCTTTGTCGCCATCGACCTGTCGGCCCTCGGAACGGCACCGAACGACGACTGCGGCGGTGCGATCACCGTCACCGACGGAAGCCCGGCGGCATCCTTCGACACCACGGACACCACCTTCGACGGCAACGGCACCTGCATGGGGTCGCCGAACATCTGGTACCTGTACACCGCCACCTGCACCGGAACCGCCACCATCGACCTTTGCGGCAGCTCCTACGACACGACCCTCGCCGTCTACGACGGCTTCACCTGCGATCCGCTGGGCGCCGAGCTGGGCTGCAACGACGACTCGTGCGGCCTCCAGAGCTCACTGGACGTCCCGGTCACTGCCGGCGACGAGCTGCTCATCGAGGTCGGGGGCTACGCATCCAGCGTGGGAGCGGGCGTGCTGAATATCGTCTGCGTCGCCAACGCGGGCGAGATCGACGTCGATCCCTTGAGCCTGGCCGCGACCCAGCCACCCGACACGGTGACGATGCAGCCGCTGACCATCAACAACATCGGCGCCGCGGACCTGACCTGGCAGATCAACGAGGATGGCGGCCCGCCGCCGACCGAGCTGGTCGACTGGTTCGAGGATTTCGACAGCTACGCCACCGGCAGCCAGCTGCACGGCCAGGGCGGATGGAAGGGTTGGGGCAACGACCCGCTGGCCGGTGCGCTGACGTCCAGCACCTTCAGTCTCAGCGCGCCGAACTCGGTCGACATCGTCGGCGCCTCCGACCTGGTGCACGAGTACAGCGGCTCCACCAACGGCTTCTGGGTGTTCACCGCGTGGCAGTACATCCCGACCGGATTCACCGGCGAGACGTACTTCGTGATGCTCAACCAGTACGACGACGCGGGCGCCACGAACAACTGGTCGACCCAGGTCCGCTTCACCTCCACCGGCAATCAGGTGATCGCCGATATGGCCGGTGCCGGCCCGCCGCTGCCGCTCGTCCTGGACTCCTGGGTCGAGCTGCGGGTGGAGATCGACCTCGTCAACGACACTCAGGAGTTCTACTACAACAACCAGCTGCTGTCCCAGGGATCCTGGACGGCCGGGATTTCAGGGGGCGGCAGTCTCAACGTCGGAGCCGTGGACCTGTTCGCCAACGCGGCATCGTCGGTCTATTACGACGACATGAGCCTGGTGGAGCAGCAGATTCCCTGCCTGGTGCCATCAGATATCGCGTGGCTGTCGGCAGATCCGATCAGCGGCACGATTCCAGTGGCCAGTGGCCAGGTGGTGGACGTGACCTTCGACTCGACCGGACTGACCAACGGCACCTACACTGCCAACCTCTGCGTCGAGAGCAACGACCCGGATCCCGGACCGGGCAACGGAACCGACCTGGTGGTCGTGCCGGTGAGCCTGACGGTGGAGGTCGTTGTGCTGCCTCCGGACGTGGGCGTTGACCCGACCAGCATGGCCAGCAGCCTGCTGGTGGGGACCATGGAGACCCAAGTCCTGACCATCAGCAACACCGGCGGCAGCGACCTGTTCTGGGATCTGTTCGAGGAACCGGCGGAGAGCCTGCCGGCACCGCCGCCCGACCAACCGCCGGTGACCCGCTTCGACTCGCAGGCGGCCCTGGACACCGAGCAGAGCGGCATCGAGGAATCGGAAGCGCAGGATCTGGGTCCACGCGACCCCGCTGCGGCTGCGCGGGCGCGGCGGCTACTGCTCGGCGCCGGCCTGCTGCTGGTTCCCGAATCGACGAACGACCGCGTGATGGCGTTCGACGCGACAACCGGCAACCTGGTGGATCCCGACTTCATTCCGGCCGATCCGGACCATCTGTCGACGCCCATCCACGCCATTCTCAGCGCGAGCGGCGACAGCATTCTGGTATCGGACCAGCTCGATGACGTGGTTCAAGA
Organism: uncultured Holophagae bacterium; assembly: GCA_963801995.1. Taxonomy (GTDB): domain Bacteria; phylum Acidobacteriota; class Thermoanaerobaculia; order Thermoanaerobaculales; family Sulfomarinibacteraceae; genus FEB-10. The sequence continues at coordinate 115,474 of CAWDGW010000008.1, forward strand.
GTACGCCCTCGACGGCACCTACGTCGGCGTCTTCGCGCCGGCGGGCGGGCCCAACACCGCGATTCTCGACAACATCCGAGGCATCAGCCTCCGGCCAAACGGCAACCTGTTGGTCACGGTTGGCGGTGGAGCCAACGATGACGCGGTCGCAGAGTTCGACACCGCCGGCAACTACCTGGGCAACTTCGTGGCCAACGGCTCCGGTGGTCTCGACAGCCCATTCGACGTGACCTGGATCGTCAACTGGATGGTGGGCGGCATCACCAGCGACGCCATCCACATGTACGACGACACCGGAGCCTACCTCTCGAATCTGGCCCCCATCGACAGCTTCCCCGAGCAGATCGCGGGCGCCGTCAACGGCAACATCCTGGCGGCCAACTTCTCCGGCGCCCAAGAGGGAATCGTGGAGTTCACTCCGGCGGGTGGCGTCGTGGGAATCTACGATCCGGCCTCGCTCGGCGGGTACCGTGGCGTGTACGAGCTACCCAACGGCAATCTGTTGGTCACCAACGGCGCCGGGGTCCACGAGATCGACCGCAGCGGCAATCTCGTTGAGACCAAGATCAGCGGCGTCAGCGGACGGTTCATCGAGCCGGTTTCGCCGCAGGCGAGCTGCAGCAACCTGGCTGACGTGCCGTGGCTGAGCGCCAACCCGATCACGGGGACCATCAACGCGGGCTCCTCGACGCCGGTCGACGTGACCTTCGACGCGACGGTGGTTCCGGTCGGCACCTACGACGCCTCGCTGTGCCTGTTCAGCAGCGATCCCGACGAGCCTGTGATCCAGGTGCCGGTGCAGATGGAGGTGGTGATTCCGGTCGAGCTCATGAACATCACCATCGAGTAGCGCCCGTCGTTTGACCTGACGGTCCGCGAACGCAAACCTACCGAGGCCGCCCAACCGGGCGGCCTCGGCTTCTTCATGCCGCTTGTCCCTCTCCGTGCCTGCTGCGAAATTCGCCAGGAGTGCCGGTTGTCAACAAATGTCTGATGCTGCCGTCAACGCGGAATATCCCTGTCTTGAGATGGATTCCAGTTATAGGTGAGAAAATACCGTACCTCAGCATGACGACAACCAACATCGGAACGGGGTCGGCCCTTGGGGCCTACAGGGTGATCGCGGCGATCGGCGCCGGCGGCATGGGAGAGGTGTATCGAGCCACGGACTCCAAGCTCGGCCGAGATGTGGCCCTCAAGGTGCTGCCCGACGAGTTCGCCCAGGATCCCGACCGGATGGCGCGCTTCGAGCGCGAGGCCAGGGTGCTGGCGTCGCTCAATCATCCGAACATCGCGCATCTTTACGGGTTGGAATCTGCCGTGCCCGAGGGGCGGGAGCCGGGAGCCGGGGTTCGGGATTCGGGGATCGGGAATCGCGGCACCGGCGCTTCGGACCTCAAACCTCAAACATCAAACATCAAACATCAAACACCGGGAGGGGGGACGGCGGTCCACTTCCTCGTCATGGAGCTCGTCGAAGGAGAAGATCTCTCCGAACGTATCGCCCGCGGCCCAATCCCGGTGGACGAGGCGATCCCCATCGCCGTGCAAATCTCCGAGGCCCTCGAGGCGGCGCACGAGCAGGGCATCGTCCACCGCGATCTCAAGCCCGCCAACATCAAGCTCACCGAAGGCGGCACCGTCAAGGTGCTCGACTTCGGGCTCGCCAAGGCCTGGGAGACGGAAGCGGGCGATTCCAGAGTGTCGCTCTCACCCACGCTGACCCGACACGCCACGGTCGAGGGGGTGATCCTCGGTACCGCGGCCTACATGAGCCCGGAACAGGCCAAAGGCAAGAAGGTGGACCGCCGGGCGGATATCTGGGCGTTTGGCGTCGTCCTGTGGGAGATGCTCACCGGCGCGAAGTTATTCGCCGAAGAGACCGCCTCCGAGACCCTGGCTGCGGTGCTCAAAGACGAACCCGATTGGCGGTCTCTCCCCGCGGCGACCCCACGCCGACTCGTCGAGCTGCTGCGTCGCTGTCTCCAGCGCGACCCGCGTCGGCGGCTGCACGACATCGCCGACGGGCGGCTGGATCTCGAGGATCTGTTGTCCCCGGGTGCTGCCGAAGAGGAGGAGGAAGCAACTCCGTCCCGCGGATCGATGCGATGGCGTGTTGCGGGCGGTGTCACCGCGGGACTTGCCGCCGGCCTCTTGATCTCGGCGGTGTGGTGGTCTGTAAGTGGTGAATCACCGGCCCAGGTCCCGGTTCTTTCCTTTCGTCCTGTCACCCAGTTCTCCGGTCTCGAGGTTCAGCCGACTCTGTCCCCCGACGGCCGGTTTGTGGCCTTCGCGAGCAATGCCGATGGCGACTGGGACATCTACCTGATGCGAACGAGCGGCGGGAATCCGATCAACCTGACGGCAGGATCGGGAGAAGCCGACTTGCAGCCGGCCTTTTCGCCGGATGGAGAAAAGATCGCCTTCCGGTCGGAGCGAAACGGTGGCGGCATCTTCGTCATGGGCGCCACCGGCGAGTCGGTCATCCGCGTGACCGATCACGGCTTCAATCCCGCCTGGACTCCCGACGCATCCGAGCTCGTATTTTCAACCGAGAGCGTCACCGAAAATCCGCTCTCCAGGGCCGTCGAGAGCCCGCTATGGGCGGTCAATATTGCGACACGTGTGATCCGACAGCTGGCGGAGGTCACGGACGGCGTTCAACCTTCGGTATCGCCCGACGGGAAACGGGTCGCCTATTGGGGTCTGCTGCCAGACACCGGGCAACGCGACATCTGGACAGTTCGCATCGACGGCACCGGCGTGGTGCCGGTGACGGCGGATGCGCCCGTCGACTGGAATCCGGTGTGGTCGCCGGACGGCTCCTTTCTGTACTTCTCGAGCGATCGCGGCGGCAGCCTCAACCTCTGGCGGGTGCCGATGGACCAGTCCACCGGTGAGGTTCTGGGCCCCCCCGAACCGATCACGACGCCGTCACGATGGAGCGGTCAAACCGCGTTCGCGGCTGATGGCGCCAGCTTCGTTTTCACCAGTCTCGACCGGCGCGCGAATCTCTCGGTGGTCGGCGTCGATCCGGCATCCGGACGGACCACCGGTCCGCCCGAACCCATCACGCGGGGCAATCGCTCGTATCAGTGGGTGAGCCCATCGCCCGACGGGGCGTGGATCGCCGTTGCGACCACCGACGGCCAGGAGGACATCTGGGTCATCGGTCGCGACGGATCGGAGGTGCGCAGACTGACCGACGATCCCTCACGGGATCGCGGGGTCCAATGGTCGCCGGATGGGTCGCGGATCGCGTTTTATTCGGATCGCAGCGGCAAGTATGAGCTGTGGTCGATTCATCCTGACGGCAGCGGCCTCGAACAACTGACCACGACGGACATCTGGGCCGATTTCGGCGTGTGGTCACCCGATGGGACGCGAATCACGACCCAACTTGGGAATCAAATCACCGCAATATTCGATCTCCGGGGGGAGTTGCCCACCTGGCCTACCGAAGAGCTGCCCCCCATCGGAGACGGGACGGTGCTGTCGGGTTCGGCCTGGTCGCCTGATGGTCGTCTCCTTCTCGGACTCGCCGTCGAGCCCGATGGCAGTCCGGCGGAGCGCGTGGTGGCGTGGGACTTCCAGGATCGCAGCTACCGGGAGGTGATGGCCGGGCTCTCGGTCACCGGCACTTCGATTGAGCTCGGGAAATGGCTGCACAACACACCGAAGATCGTCTTTTCCAGCGGTGGTGCGCTGTATCTGGTCGATGCCGTGAGCGGTGGGGAGAGCCTGCTGCTCCAGCCGAGCCCAGGGGATATATACAGCAAGCCGGAGCCTCGTGGGGATGGCAGAGAAATCTTCTTTCTGCAGGAAGAGCACCAGGCGGACGTATGGCTCGCGACCGTCACCGGTGGAGGCCCGCCGTGATCAATACCACCCTCGCTCACTACCGAATCATCGCCTCGCTGGGCAAGGGCGGGATGGGAGAGGTGTGGCGGGCCGAGGACACCAGGCTCGGCCGAGATGTGGCGCTCAAGGTGCTGCCCGACGAGTTCGCCCAGGATCCCGACCGGATGGCGCGATTCGAGCGCGAGGCCAGGGTGCTGGCGTCGCTCAATCATCCGAACATCGCGCATCTTTACGGGTTGGAATCTGCCGTGCCCGAGGGGCGGGAGCCGGGAGCCGGGGTTCGGGATTCGGGGATCGGGAATCGCGGCACCGGCGCTTCGGACCTCGAACCTCAAACCTCAAACCTCAAACATCAAACACCGGGTGGGGGGACGGCGGTCCACTTCCTCGTCATGGAGCTTGTGGGCGGCGAGGACCTCTCCGACCGCATCGCCCGCGGCCCGATCCCGGTCAACGAGGCGATCCCCATTGCGCTGCAGATTGCCGAGGCGCTGGAAGCGGCCCACGAGCAGGGTATCGTCCACCGCGATCTCAAGCCCGCCAACATCAAACTCGCAGAGAACGGGACGGTCAAGGTGCTCGATTTCGGGCTTGCCAAGGCCTGGGAGACCGAGACCGGCGACTCGAGACTGTCGCTGTCGCCGACCCTCACCCGCCACGCAACCACTGCCGGAGTGATCCTCGGCACCGCGGCCTACATGTCGCCAGAGCAGGCCCGCGGCAAGAAGGTGGACCGCCGGGCCGACATCTGGGCGTTCGGCGTCGTGCTGTGGGAGATGCTCACCGGGCGCAAGCTCTTCGACGGCGACACCGTGTCGGACGTGCTGGCCTCGGTGCTCAAGGAGCCACCGGACCTCGAAGCAGTGCCACAGGACACCCCGCCGCCGGTGCGTCGACTGCTCGCGCGCTGTCTGGACAAGGACCCAAGAAACAGGCTGCAGTGGATCGGAGATGCGCGGCTCGAGCTGACCGAGACACAGCATCTTGAGGGCTCCGGTCACGGAGATTCCGCGGTCACGGACCGCTCCCGACATCGCGGCCGTGAGTGGTTGGCCTGGCTGGCTGCCGCTGCCGCGCTGGTGGTGGCGGCTGTTCTCTGGCTGCGGCCAACCGGATTCCCGAGGCCCCGCTGACCCGATTCTCGATCGGTCTCGGCGACACCCGAACGCTTATCGTTCATCGACCAGCCGATCCTCGCGCATTTCTCCAGACGGCCGGACCCTGGCGATGACGGCGAACGACGCCGACTCGGCTCGCGACGTCATCATCCTCCGCCGCCTCGACGAGAACGAAACGGAGCAGCTCGACGGAACGGTGGGAACCGGTGAGATGTTCTTCTCACCGGACGGGTCGTCGATCGCCTTCTTTGCCGACGGCAAGCTGAAGCGAGCGTCGGTCAACGGCGGCTCGGTGGTCACGCTCGCCGACGCCCCAACCCCCGCGGCGGGGTCTGGCTTCCCGACGGCACCATCCTCTTTTCGCCGGAGTACGCCACCGGTCTATGGCGGGTTGCCGAGAGCTGGAGGCGCGCCCGAGGTGGTGCTCGCGGTCGACCCGGAGCGGGACGAACGGACCTTCCGTTTTCCCCACGCGACCCCCGACGGTGAAATCGTCCTCTTCACCGTCGGCGCCCTCGACTCCCCGAACAACTACAACGATGCGGCGATCGACGTCTTTTCGCTCGAGACCGGCGAACGCCGCACCGCGATCGAGCATGCCAGCATGGCCCGGTTTGCGAGTCGCGATCGCATCGTCTTTGCCCGCTCGGGCGATCTCTACGCCATCGATTTCGATCCGGATCGCTTGAAACGGTGGGCGAGGCGGTGCCGGTCATCGAGGATGTCGGAGGCGACCCCTCGAGCGGCGCCGGGTATTTCACGATCGCGGCCAACGGCACTATTGCTTGGTTGGCGGGTGCGGTGACGGCGGCGGATTCTCTGCTGACGATCGTCGACTACACCGGTGAGGCGGAGCGTCTCCCACTCTCTCCCCGCGGGTTCTACCAACCGCGTTTTTCACCCGACGGCACACAGTTGGCGTTCACGGTCGGTGAAGGATACTCAGGAGTCGCCGGCGATGTGTGGGTGTATTCGCTGGCTTCCCAGGGCTTGAACAGGCTGACCTTCGGCGGCAACGAACTCTACCCGTTGTGGACCCCGGATGGCCGCCGGATCGCATTTCTGAGCTACGCATCCGATGCCGGCATTTTCGCCAAGGCGGCGGACGGCAGTTCCACGAAGGAGCGTTTGACCGCGGCGGAGACCACCGCCGTCTTTCCGGAGTCATTTTCGCCCGACGGCCGCACCCTCGCCTATACCCGCATCGGTGCGACCGCCGACATCTTTCTCGTCACCCAGGGTGAGGAGGCGCGGCTCTTCGAGGAGAAAGCCAGTTGCCCGGCCATCTCGCCCGACGGCAGGTGGATCGCCTACTCCTCGCCGGGCTCCGGCACGTCCTCCATTTTCGTGCGACCGCTCGAGGGGGACGGCAAGTGGCAGGTCTCTCCCAACCTCGGCGGCTACCCGCGGTGGTCCGGCGACGGACGTCAGCTCTTCTACATCGATATCGGATTCGCCGAAGCGACCCCTGATGGCGGTCGATGTCGCGCCAGGTGACACAGTTTCAGGCCGGACCACCCAGGATCGTGCTCGAGAATCTCGGCGGGGCCTTCGTGACCTCCACCGCACCGGCCATGAACTGGGATGTTTCGCCATCTGGCGATCGTTTCGTTTTTGTCGAGTTCGAGCGTCGCGCGCAGGCGGCTGCACAAGTCGAGATCGCGCTCAATTGGGCGCAGCACCTGGAGATGGAGACGCCGTGATCGGCACCACCCTCGCCCACTACCGCATCACCGCCTCCCTCGGCACCGGTGGGATGGGTGAGGTGTGGCGCGCCGAGGACACCAAGCTCGGTCGTGAGGTGGCCCTCAAGATCTTGCCCGAGGAGCACCTGGAACACACGGACCGGATCGAGCGATTCGAACGCGAGGCGCGGGCCGTCGCGGCCCTCAATCACCCGAGCATCGTCACCATCCTCTCGGTGGAAGATGCGGAAGGTGTGCGCTTTCTGACCATGGAGCTCATCGAGGGGAAGACTCTCGACAGCTTCATCTCGGTCCGCGGGATGGATCTCAACCGGTTTCTCGATCTGGCCAGCCCAATTGCCGAGGCACTGGCATCGGCCCACGAGCGGGGTGTCATCCACCGCGATCTCAAGCCCTCCAACGTGATGGTCACCGAAGAGATGCGAGTCAAGGTGCTGGACTTCGGCCTGGCCAAGCTGATGGATATCCAGGACGACGCGGATCCCGACGAGCTACCCACCGAGGCGCTCACCGGATTCGGGGTCGTGATGGGCACCATGCCCTACATGTCTCCGGAGCAGGTGGAGGGCCAGCCGGTGGACCAACGCACCGATATCTTCTCCATGGGCATCCTGATGTACGAGATGGCCACCGGGGAACGTCCCTTCTCCGGCCAGAGCTCGCCGGGGCTCATGTCCGCAATCCTCAAGGATGACCCGGCACCGGTTGTGGACAAGCGGCGCGATCTTCCAAATCACCTGGGACGGATCATCGGTCGTTGTCTCGAGAAGGACCCTCGCGACCGGTACCAGACCGCACGCGATGTTTTCAACGAACTCCGAATCGTCCGCAGGGAGTCGGGATCGCTGCCGAGCACACCCGAACCGAGGGCCACGGCCACGACCGAAACTCCCCGTCCGTCGTCGAGCAGCTCCGAAGCCATGCGTCACGACGTGCCGTGGATCGCCGTGCTGCCCTTTTCGTGCCGGGGAGGCGAGCGGGAGCTCGAGGCCTTTGCCGACGGGCTCGGCGAGGAGATCACCGATCGGGCTGTCACGCTTCCCACATCTCTTCGTGATCTCCCGCAACTCCGCGATGCAGTTCGCGGGACGGTCACTCGACGTTCGGGCCGTGGGTCGCGAGCTGGGAGCACGCTACGTACTCGAAGGGGCCGTCCGCAAAGCTGGAAGTGTCGTGCGAGTGGCCATCCAAGTTCTCGACGGCGAGACGGGCACGCACCTGTGGGCGGAAACCTACGACCACGATCTGGCCGATGCGGGGATCTTCAACGTACAGGACGAGATCACCGACCGCGTCGTTGCGACCATCGCGGATCCCTACGGCATTCTGGTGCGGTCGATGGCGGCCGCGGTTCGCGACCGGTCGCCCGAGGAATTGAGCGAAAGGAGCTGGTGCTGCGCTTCTGTGCGTACTGGCACCACATCCGACCCGATGAGCACGCCCGCCTGCGCTCGGCGCTGGAGCGGATGCTCGAGCGCGAGGAAAACAACGCGGAGGCCTGGGCCTGCCTCGCCCGTCTCTACTCCAACGAGCACTCGTTCCGGTTGAACCCGCTTCCCGGCTCGGTGGAACGGGCTCTCACGGCGGCCCGAAGCGCAATGGAGATCGATCCCACCTGCCAGGCGAGCTGGGAGGCGCTTGCGGAAGCGTCCTACTTCGCCCGAGACCTCGGGACGTTCCGCAACGCTGCCGACCGAGCCATGGCGCTCAACCCCGAAACACGAGCACGAACGCCTTGATGGGCGTGCTGATCAGCCACAGCGGCGATTGGGACCGCGGCATCGACATCGTGCGGCGGTCGATGGAGCTCAACCCACACCACCCGGGCTGGTATCACTTTCCCCAGTTCTTCGACCACTACCGCAAACGGGAGTTCGACCAGGCGCTGGCGACGGCCAAGCGGATCAATATGCCGGAGGATTTCTGGATGCACGCCGTGACCGCTGCTGCCAGCGGCCGGCTGGGTCTGAAGGAGGAGGCCAACACCGCGCTTGAACTGCTCCGAAGCCTCATGCCCGAATTCCGCGACGAGTTGGGGCCGACTCTGGGGCTTTGGATTCTGGACGCGGCCGTCGTTGAGCAGGTTGTGGAGGGGGTCGCCGAGGCCGAGGCCCTCGTCGGTGGCGCGCAACAGACAACGGTGGCCATCGCGGTCCTGCCATTCACCGACATGAGTCCAGCCAAGGATCAGGACTATTTCTGCGAAGGCATGGCCGAGGAGATCATGAACGCCCTCGTCCCCGTCGACGGCATCCGCGTCGCATCGCGCACATCCGCCTTCGCGCCCGGCACGAGGGCCACGGCCTGCAGGAGATCGCCCGGCTGCTCTCCGTTGGCCATGTGCTCGAGGGCAGCGTTCGGACGGAGGCAGCCGCCTGCGTGTTACCGCCCAGTTGACAGACGTGGCAAGCGGCTACCAACTCTGGTCCGAGCGCTTCGACCGGGAGCCGGAGGACGTCTTCTCTGTGCAGGACGAGATCGCCGCCGGTGTCGTTGAGGCCGTCGAGGCCCGCCTCGCTCCGGGTGCGCGGACCCTCCCTACCCGACCGCAGGCCCGTAACCTCGAAGCCTATCGGAGCTACCTGTTGGGACAGCATCTTCGGTACGCCAAGGAGGACCATGGCGGGGCCGTTCGGGCCTTCCAGGAAGCCGTCCGCCTCGATCCGACTCATGCGCCCTCGTGGACCGGGCTCGCGGAAAGCCTCGCGCTCTCGGCGCACATGAGCCTGATCCCAGCGCACGAAGCCTGCGCTGCCGCCCGGAAGGCGCTGTCCACGGCGCTGGAGTTGCAGGGAGAGTCTGCGGATGGCCTCCACGGCGAGGCCTTCGTCGCTTTCATCGAACGACGATGGACGGCCTTGGAGGCCGCTGTCCGACGAGCGATCGAGCTCCAACCTTCCCACGTTCCGTCCCTTGGCTTGCTGGGGATGTGCCTCTGTCTGCACCAGAAGCCCGAGGAAGCCGAGCCGTCTCGAGCGAGCTCGGCAGGTCGATCCGCTCGCGTCCTTCCCCTACATGCTCACGGCACTTGGGCTGCTGGCCATCGGGAGGCCACAGGAAGCCCACGGTTACGCCGAGCAAGCGCTCACCTTTGAGAAGGATGACGCGTCGGCGCTGTTCTGCTCGAGCCTGGCGAACGTCGCCGTGGGCCGGTTCGAGGAGGGCATCGCAGGCTGCGGAGCGCGGCGTCTCCGTCTCTCACCGGGGGCCGACTTCCCGGGGGTGCTGGGGTGGGCACTCGCCAGCGGAGGACGTGAGGACGAGGCCCGCATGCTCCTCGAGGAGCTGCGAATGCGGCCGGCGGCCGCGCCTCAAATCGTGTCCGAGGGCTGGCTGCTCGGCGCGCTCGGGGAGATCGACGCAGCCTTCGAGGTGTTCGCGCGGGCCGAGGACCAGCACCAGCTTTGGCTCTACTACACCGGGCTGCCCGGCTTCGATCCCCTCCGCGCCGACCCGAGATTCGACCAGATGCTCAAACGCCTCGGTTTGCCGCCGTCGCCATCCGAAGCGGCTGACGTCCATCAGAAAACCTTAAACAGCCGATATATCCATCGCGGTCCTGCCATTCACCAATATGAGCCCCGACCGCGACAACGAGTACTTCAGCGATGGGTTGTCGGAGGAGATTATCAACGCCCTGACCCGGCTCCCGGGTCTGCGGGTGATCGCGCGGACCTCGGCGTTCCGCTTCCGTGGTCATCAGGACCTGCGCAGGGTGGGCGAGGCGCTGGGGGTCCGCAACGTCCTTGAAGGAGGCGTCCGCAGGGCGGGCGAGCGGCTGCGGATCACGGCGCAGCTCATCGACGTCGCCGACGACTCGCACATCTGGAGCGAGCGATTCGACCGAGAGATGACCGATGTGTTCGAGATCCAGGACGAAATCGCCGGCGCGATCGTTGAAAAAACTCCATGTGAGTCTCGGCTCCACCGAACCGGCGGAGCGCCAGACGACGAGTGTCGCAGCATACGAGGCGCTGCTCGAAGCCCGACACAACTTCAACCAGTTCACGCCCACAGCCCGCCGAGCGGGCCCTCGATTGTCTCCAACTCGCGCTCCGTCCTGGCTCGAGCCCGACTACCCGGACGCCCTGGTGATGCACGCCTTCTACCACCTGATGATGGCGTACATGTTCGCCGACCCCCGCGACATGCTGCCAAATGTCAAGGGCGCTCGCCGGAGAGAGCATTGCAGTTGGATCCTTGTCACGGAGAAGCCCAGGCCGCGACCGCGGTCATGGCGGTAATTCTGTGACCGAGACTGGTCTGAAGAGCGAGGGTCTCTTCCGCCGGGCACTCGGGCTGTCGCCCGCATCGGCCCGGGTCCACGAGCTGTACGGGTTGTGTTGTCTGCTCGGACAGGGCCGGTTCGCCGAGGCTCTCGCAGAGCTCGATCGTGCCATCGAGCTGGATCCGCTGTCGGCACTTTACGCCGGCAACAGGGGCCGTGTCCTGACGTGCTCGCGGCAGTTCGCTGAAGCCGAGGAATCGTGCAGACGGGGTCTTGCCATCGACCCGGGGCAGCTCTTGGCCCAGGTCGAGCCCACCTACGCCCTTCTTTTCCAGGGCAAGTTCGAGGAGGCGGTAGCGGTCGGAAAACGGGCGATCGAAACCCACGGACCGGTCAACGCTCCCCGCCAGGCCCTGGCCTTGTCCTATGCGTTGGCCGGCCAGCGCGACGAAGCGATGCTCCGCTCGTGGGGGAGCACATCTGCCGAATCCTCCGGCTGGCTTACAGGAGTCCTCTCGCCCTCGGCCTCGTGCACGCCGCGTTCTCCGAAATGGATGAGGCGTTTGCGTGCCTCGAGCAGAGCTTCGAGGAACGGGATCCGCTGCTCGTCGACCTGGCGCGTGCACCCGATGTTCGATACGCTGCGTGACGACCCGCGTTATTCGGAACTGCTCGAGCGCATGAACCTCTCTGAAGGAGGATCGCCGTGATCGGCACCAACCTGCGGGGCTGATGATCGAATCACCGGCGAGCTCGGCACCGGCGGCATGGGAGTGGTCTATCGGGCGGCCGACACCAAAACTCGGTCGCGAAGTGGCCCTCAAGGTCCTTGCCGGCCGAAATGGCCTCAGACCCGGAGCGTTTGGATCGTTTTCAGCGCGAGGCCAAGACCCTCGCGACGCTCGATCACCCCGGAGTGGTGGGAATCTACTCGGTGGAGGAGTCTGATGGCCGGCACTTTCTCACCATGCAGCTGGTGGAGGGCGAGTCGCTGGACCGGCTGATCCCCGACGATGGGATGCCGCTTGAACAGCTGCTCCTGATTGCCTCTCAAATTACCGAGGCGCTGGCGGCCGCCCATGACAGGGGCATCGTCCACCGCGACCTCAAACCCGCCAACATCATGGTCTCGGGCGACAGCCGGGTCAAGGTCCTCGATTTCGGCCTCGCCTAAGACCGCAGTACCGCAGCTGAATGAACCGCTGAATTCTGAGATGGAGACCGCCCTTCACACCCGAGAAGGCGTCGTCATGGAACTGCGCCCTATATGTCGCCGGAACAGGTTTCGGGACGCGACGGTGGACCTCCGAACGGACATCTTCTCGTTCGGGGTCATGCTGTATGAGATGGCGAGCGGGCGACGCCCGTTCGCGGGGGGATCCACCGCGGAGCTCGGTTCGGCGATTCTTCGTGACACTCCGCATGCCCTGACCACCGTGCGCGACGGCCTACCGGAAAGCTTGATGAGGGTCATTGCCCGCTGTCTCGAAAAGGGGCCGGACGCACGATTCCAGAGCATGCGAGAGGTTCAGGCCGCCCTGCAGGACGTGTCTTCCGATGAAAAGGGCCCTCTGACCGCTCCGCCGCGCGGGTCGAGGACGTGGTCGAAGCCGATGACGGTGGTGGCGGCTGTGGCTGCCCTGGCAATAGCGGTGTTTCTTGTCGTGCAGGTCGGGGTCATGGGTCCGATCGGGACCGGCCAGAAGACCGCGGCGCGACCCGAGATCCGATCCATCGCCGTGTTGCCTCTCGACAATTTCTCGGGGGACCCGAGCCAGGAGTACTTTGCCGAAGGGATGACCGATGCGCTGACCGCGGACCTCGCCCGAATCAGCCAGATCCGGGTCATCTCGCGCGGTTCGGCTATGCAGTTCGCGGTGAGAAACCGGCCGTCAACTCCGGAGATTGCGAGGGTCCCTTGATGTGGACGCCATCGTCGAAGGGTCGGTGCTGAAAGAGGGCGACAGGGTTCGGATCACAGCCCAGCTCATCGATGCTCGGGCCGACCGCCATCTGTGGGCCGAAACCTTCGATCGGAGCTCCAAGGACGTGCTCGCGCTACAGGGAGAGATGGCGGCCGCCATTGCCCGCGAGATCAACGTGCAACTGACACCGGCCGAGCAATCGCAGCTCGGGAGTGCGAAGACCGTCGACCCTGAAGCATACGACGCCTATCTCAAGGGCCGATATTTCTTCTTCCGCCCGAGCGACGAAAATCTGCAGAAGGCCATCGGCCGTTTCGAAGATGCGCTCGCCATCAGTCCGAACTTTGTGCCGGCCCTTTCGGGTCTGTCCGACGCCTACCTCTGGGCCGGTTACAACGAAGGGTTTATGACCGCTTCTGAGGCGAGGCCGAAAGCCAAGGCTGCCGCTGAGAAGGCGATCGAAATCGACAGCACGTCAGCCGAGGGCCACACCTCGCTGGCCGTGTTCAAACACTTTTATCAGTACGACTGGGAAGGCTGCTGAGGCTGCGTATCACAAGGCATTCGAGCTCAACCCGAACTATGCCTTCGCCCACGACCAGTTCTCCCTCTGTCTCGCCTTTCAGGGGAGAGAGACGAGGAATCGATTGCCGAAAGCGCGCGCGCTGCGGAACTCGATCCGCTGAACCCGCAGATTCTCATCGATTCCATCTTCGCTCATGCATGGAGCGGCGACATTCGAGGGGGCAAAGGAACAGGCTCTGGCGAGCGGAGGAGACTCGATCCCACATTCTTCTTTCCCGCCTTCTCCTATGGGTGGATCGACATTCAGGCCGGAAAGGTCGGCGACGCCATCGAGCCATTCCAAAAGGCCAAAACCATGGGGGCGCCGGCTTTCGTCAGCGCATGGCTCTCATACGCTTACGGAGCTTCCGGAGATCGCGACCGTGCCCTGGCTGAGGTCGAGGACCTGACAAATATGTCGCTCAACCGTGTTGTGACCCCATTCGACAACGCGCTCGTCGCCCTCGGATTGGGGAAAACGCCCGCGCTGTGAGCCTGCTGGAGCAGGCGTACGCGTTGGACTCGCAGTGGCTCGGGTGGCTCAAAAACGACCGGATATTCGATCCTTTGCGGCCGGACCCACGATTCGCCGAGCTCATGAAGAAGCTGAATTTCGAGGACTGAGGAGACACAGTTTTGATCGGCACCACCCTCGCTCACTACCGCATCACCTCCTCCTTGGGCAAAGGCGGCATGGGAGAGGTTTGGCGGGCCGAGGACACCAGGCTCGGCCGCGACGTGGCGCTCAAGGTGCTGCCGGAGGAGCACTGTGAGCACCCGGACCGGATCGAACGATTCGAACGCGAGGCCCGTGCCGTCGCCGCGCTCAACCATCCGAGCATCGTCACCATCCACTCGGTGGAGGAGGCCGAGGGCGTCCGCTTCCTCACCATGGAGCTGATCGAGGGAACGACCCTCGACCATTTCATTTCAGACCGGGGGATGGATCTCAACCGGTTCCTGGATCTGGCCTCCCCCATCGCCGAGGCCCTGGCCGCGGCCCACGCAAGCGGTGTGGTCCATCGCGATCTCAAACCCTCAAACGTGATGGTCACTGACGAGATGAGGGTCAAGGTGTTGGACTTCGGCCTCGCCAAGCTCATGGATGCCCAGGACGACACGGATCCGGACGAGCTCCCCACCGAGGCCCTCACGGGATTTGGCGTTGTGATGGGGACCATGCCCTACATGTCGCCGGAGCAGGTGGAAGGGCAGCAGGTGGACCACCGCACCGACATTTTCTCCCTTGGCATCTTGATGTACGAGATGGCCACCGGGGCACGGCCCTTCGGCGGCGCGAGCTCGCCCGGTCTCATGTCCTCGATCCTCAAGGACGAACCGGCACCGGTGGTGGACAAACGACGCGATCTTCCGAACCACCTCGGTCGAATCATCGGTCGTTGTCTGGAAAAGGACCCTCGCGATCGCTATCAGACCGCGCGGGACGTGTTCACCGAACTCAAAATCATACGCAGGGAATCGGGATCGATCTCGGCCGATCCGCTGGTTCTGCGGGACGCCCCAGAACCCGCAAGCCCGTCGTCGGCCCCGGCCGCGTCCGCCGCAACCCGACGCGACGAGGGATTCTGGGTCGCCGTGCTGCCGTTCAAGTACACCGGTAGCGATGCCGACATCGCAGCGCTAGCCGAAGGGCTGAGCGGGGACATCGTCACCGGCCTGTCGCGGTTTTCGTACCTGCGGGTCATCTCGCGCAACTCGACGTCACGTTTTGGTGGCGAGGGAACCGATGTGCCGATCGCGGGTGAAGAGCTGGGTGCGCGTTACGTTATGGAGGGAACGCTTCGCCGGGCGGGCCAAACTCTGCGCGTCGCGGTCCAACTCGTCGACACAGATTCCGGCGCTCATCTCTGGGCCGAGACCTACGATCGCTCGTTCAGTTCCGAGGCCATGTTCGAGCTCCAGGACGACCTGGTTCCGCGAATCGTCTCGACGGTCGCGGACATGAACGGTGTGCTCCCCCGGAGCATGAGCGACGCCTTGCGCAGTAGAGATCCAGATCAGTTGAGTCCCTACGAAGCCGTGCTCCGCAGCTTCGGGTATCTGGAACGAGCCACCCCCGAGGAGCTGGCGGCGGCGCTTTCGGGTTTGGAAAAAGCGGCCCGGAATGCACCGGACAATGCCGACGTGTGGGCAATGCTCGCGTATCTGCAGATCCAGGATCACGCGCAGGGTTTCCGTCATCAAAATGACTCTCTTTCCACTGGGTTGACCGCTGCGCATCGGGCCGTCGAAGCGGGCCCGTCCAACCCCCTGGCCTACTTGAGTCTGGCCCAGGCACTCTTCCATCACAAGGAATACCAGAGCTTTCGAATTGCGGCGGAGCGGGCTGCCGCGCTCAACCCCATGGACGGCAACTCCATGGCCTTTCTCGGCGAGATGCTGACCTATGCGGGTGATCGGGAGCGTGGTCTCGAGCTGGCTGGGCGAGCCAAGCAGCTCAATCCCAACCATCCCGGTTGGTACTGGTATGTCGACTTCTACGACGCCTATCGTCGGGGCGAATACCGCGACGCCCTCGGTTTCGCCCTCAAGGTCAACCTACCGGGCCACTGGGGCTCCCACGCGATGTTGGCCGCCGCCTACGGACAGCTCGAAGAACCAGACGCGGCAAAAAAAGCAGTCGGCGATTTGCTCAGGGTCCGCCCGGATTTTGCAGCCACCGCCCGGACGGATATCGAGAAATGGTGGGAAACCGAGTACAGGGAGCGATTGATCGACGGGTGGTGCAAGGCGGGGCTCGAGATCGCCGACGACGAAGATCAGGCTGAACCGTCGCCTACCCATCACGCTTCGGGGGAGCAACGGGCAGACGAAGGCTTCTGGGTCGCCGTGCTGCCATTCAAGTACGCCGGTAGCGATGCCGACATCACAGCGCTGGCCGAGGGGCTGAGCGGGGACATCGTCACTGGTCTGTCGCGGTTTTCGTACCTGCGGGTCATCTCGCGCGGCTCAACGTTGCGGTACGCGAGCGAAGGAGCGGACATCCGGTCCGTGGGCGAAGAGCTGGGTGCACGTTACGTCATGGAGGGCACTCTGCGCCAGGCGGGTCAGAAGCTGCGTATCGCGGTGCAACTCGTCGATGCGACAACCGGGGCCCATCTGTGGGCCGAGAACTACGAGCGCACCTTTGATGCGGAGACGATCTTCGAGGTGCAGGACGACCTCGTGCCGAGAATCGTCTCGACCGTCGCAGACTGGTACGGCGCTCTGCCGCGCAGCATGAGCGAAGCTGTCCGCCAAAAACCTGCCGACCAGCTGAGCCCCTACGAGGCGGTGCTGCGCAGCTTCGGCTACTTCGAGCGCATCGGTCCTGAAGAGCATGCCATCGTGCGGGCTGGCTTGGAACGTGCCGTAGGGCAATCGCCGGGCGATGCCGATGGCTGGGCCATGCTGTCGATGATGTACGGGGAAGAGCACAGATTCGGGTTCAACGTGCAGCCCGACCCTCTCGGGCGCTCACTCCAGGCCGCACGGCGAGCGGTCGACGCCGCGCCCGCCAACAACATCGCCTGGCTCGCATTGGCTCAGGCGTTGTTTTTCCGCAAGGAGTTCGACGCGTTTCACGACGCGGCGGAGCGGGCAATCGCCCTCAACAGCATGGACGGATCCACGCTCGAATACGTCGGTCATTTGATTGCATTTTCGGGCGGCTGGGAGCGCGGCTGCGATGTTTCCGAGCGGGCGAGACATCTGAATCCCAATCATCCCGGGTGGTACTGGGTCGTCCATTTCCTCGACGCCTATCGAAAGGACGACTACCACGTCGCGCGCGATTACGCGCTCAAGGCCCACCACCGAGGCGGTGGCGCGCAGCTTTTTCTTCAGACCTTGCTCGCGGCTCTCTACGGGCAGCTCGGAGAACGGGAGGCGGCAGAGCAGACATTGCACAAAGTGCTGAGCCAGATCCCCGATCTCGCGCTGACTGTGCGCAGAGAGTTTGGGAAGTGGTACCTGCCGGACCTCGTCGAACAACTCATGGATGGACTCGAGAAAGCCGGTTTGGATCTCTCGTCTCCGGCGGTTTTTGAACCGACATCACCCGAAGCCGGCGACTCCAAATCTCCAGTTTCGGCCTCCGATCGAAAAGCCGATGGTTTCTGGGTCGCCGTGCTGCCATTCAGGTACACCGGAAAAGACGACGATCTCGAGGCCCTCGCCGAAGGACTGTCCGAAGAAATCGTGACCGGTCTGTCGCGATTCTCATACCTGCGGGTTATTTCGCGGAGCTCCACGTCACGCTTCGCCGATTCGGCGGTCGATGTGCGCACCGTCGGTGAGGAGCTCAGCGCACGCTATGTGATGGAGGGGAGCCTGCGGCAGGCCGGGACCAAGCTGCGCCTCGCCGTGCAGCTCGTCGACACAACGACCGGCGGCCACCTGTGGGCCGAGACCTACGATCGGGATTTCTCCCCCGAGGAGCTCTTCGACCTGCAGGACGATCTCGTCCCCCGCATCGTCTCCACCTGCGCAGACCATTTCGGAGTACTGGCGCGTGCAATCAGCGAGGCGGTGCGCGGAAAGCCGATTACCGAGATAACCCCCTACGAAGCTCTCATGCGAGGCTTCGGCTATCACTTCAGGCTGACAGCCGAGGAGCACACCCAGGCGCGCGATGCGTTGGAGCGGGCCGTGGAGCGGGCGCCGTCCAATGCGGACTGCTGGGCCATGTTGGCGTGGGTCTACTCGCACGAATATTCCCAGGACTTCAACCCCAGACCCAATTCCCTCGATCGTGCACTCGAAGCGGCCCGACGGGCAACGGACATCGCACCATCGAACCACTTCGCGCAGCAGGTTCTGGCGGTGGTTCTGTTCTTCCGCAAAGAGACCGCGGAATGTCGAAGTGCCGCCGAGCGGTCCATGGCGCTCAACCCGCTCGACGGCAGCAACGAGGCCTTCTTCCTCATTACATTTTTGGGCGAATGGGAACGCGGGTGCGCCCTCATCCGCCATGCGATGGAGCTCAACCCCCACCATCCCGGTTGGTACAGGGCGCCGCTCGGCGTCAACGAGTACCGCAAGGAGAACTACCGGGCCGCCATCGACGAGGCCGTCAAGGCCAATGTGGCCAACCTTGTTTGGTTTCAGTTGATTCTCGCCGCGGCCCACGGCCAGCTCAGTGAGACCGAGGCCGCTCGTAAGGCGCTCCACAACCTCCTCGCCTTGAAGGAGGACTTCGCTGAGTCCGGTCGTCGGCTGATGGGGAAGTGGTTCGAACCCGAGCTTGTGGAGCATCTCATGGATGGCCTCCGCAAGGCGGGGCTCGAGGAGGCACCCGGCGAGGCCCCGGGAGCTCCCGAAGTGAAGTCCGAACCGGCGACCTCGGCCATTCACGCCGCTGATGGCCGGCCCGGTATTGCCGTCCTCCCCTTCATCAACCGCAGCGATGACGCCGACAACGAGTACTTCTCGGACGGGCTGACCGAGGAGCTCATCGTCGATCTCGCAGGCATCAAGGCGCTTTCGGTCATCTCGCTCACCTCGGCCATGCTCTTCAAGGGCACGAACAAAGATCTTCCAACCATTGGTCGAGAGCTCGGTGTCCGGTACGTGTTGGAAGGCAGCGTCCGCAAGGCTGGATCGAGTTTGCGCATCACCGCCCAGCTCGTGGATGCCGAGACAGACACGCCGCTGTGGTCGGAGAAATACAGCGGCACGGTCGACGACGTTTTTGAGGTTCAGGAACGCGTCTCACGCGAGATCGTTCGGGAACTCGACGTCACGCTCACTTCGGACGAGAACCAACGTCTCGCCGAACGGCCGATCGCCGACGTGCGGGCGTTCGAGCTTTTCCTGCAGGCGCGCCAGGAGATCAGGCGATTCGAAGCTAGCGCCATCGAGAGGGCTACACGGCTGCTTTCCCAGGCCATTGAAATCGAGGGAGAAACGCCTCCACTCCTTTTCCTTCAGGCCATGGCCAAGGTGGCGCGGGTCAAAGCTGGTGGCAGTCCCGACCTGCGACAACTTGACGAGGCTGAAGCTCAAGCCCTCGCCCTCCTTGAACGGACACCCGACCTGCCCCAGGCCCACGCACTGCTCGGCTCCATAGCATACGAGCGCGGCCAGCAGGCCCAAGCTGTCTGGCACTGCAGACGAGCCTTGGAAGGCAGCGCCAACGACGCGGAGGCCTTCCTTTACCTTGGAGCCGCCTACATGGCCGCCGGACAGCCCGAGCTTGGTCTGGATGCCGGCCAGCGCATGGTTGCCTGCGACCCCCTCGCCTCCATCTCCTGGATGATCCTGGGTGCGGCCCGCTGGTTCGTCGGCCGGCCGGACGAGGCGGTTCCCGACCTCGAGCACGGATTGGAGCTCGACCCCCAAAACCTCCTCGTCCACTGGGGCGCTGGATATACCTACGCCACCGTGGGTCGGCTGACAGACGCCGCGCGCCATGCGGCCTTCCTCCAAGAGAATGCACCCGAGAACCCCTACGGCTGGCAGCTACTGTCGCTTGTTGACGCCCTGGAAGGTCGGCAGGAAGCCGCGCTTCAGAGGCTTTCGGAGATCGACCTCACGCCGCTCGACCCTCACAACATCTTCCACCTCTCCGAATCCTTCGCCATGGCCGGAGACACTGCCCGCGCCCTCGAGGTGCTCGAGATGTCGGTGGACCTGGGCTTTTTCCCATACCCATTCCTCAACGAGTATTGCCCGTTCATGGAGCCCCTGCGATCCCTGCCGGGGTTTGCGGCCGTCCTCGAAAAGGCCCGGGTCAAGACCGAGATGTTTCGAACAGAAGGGCCTCTTCGACCCCACTCTCTGGATGCTCCGGCAGATACAGAATGATCGACCGGAGGCTGGGGCCGTTTCTGAGCCCTACCTCGGTGCGTTGAGCAGCATGTAGTCGATGGCACCGTAGCCGACGGCGCGCGTGATCTCCTCGACACTGCCGGTGAGCTCGCTGTCGTGGCTGATCAGACCATTCTTCACCATGAAGGTGCGGTAGTCCCGTCCGACAGCGTCAAAGTAGGTGGCCAGCACGCACCCCGTCGCGCTCAGGCCACACAGAAAGACGGTGTCGCAGCCGAGGTCCTTCAGGATCTGGTCGAGGTCAGTGCTCACGAATCCGCTCGGTCTTGTCTTGACGACCATCGGGTCGTCATCATTGATCCGAATGGTGTCCGGAAACTGGAAGGGCTCGGTGCCGGGCTTCGGACCTCGCTCGGGATCGGTGTGGTAGACCCGAATCACCGGCAGTCCTCGCTCTCGGAACATCTCGATGGTGGCGTTGATCATCCGCACCGCCGGTTCGACGTCCTTCTCGTCCATGTACGGCATGTAAGCGTTCTGAGTATCGATGACGATCAGCGCGGGTTTGCCCTCGGTCACGGTGGCAGCCTCGTCGGCCGCGAATGCCGCGGGAGAAACGAGGAGGATTGCCAACAGAACGGTAACGACGTTGTCTTTCATTCGGTGTCTCCAATCGAGGGTGGATACGACCCGACTGCTCGCCAGGTTTCACGAGTTTTCTCCGAGAAGAATTCAGTTGTTGTGATGCTCTCGAGTCAAGGGTTTTCGTAGGCGCCCACATCGATTGGAGGAACGCGGCGACGACCCCGTTGATCGGCGTCGGGAGCGCCGGCGGTCACGCCACCAGCGATGGCCGGGCTGAAGTCATCGGGAGGCATGGTCGCGGTGATTCCGCCGTAGGGTCCAATCGGCAGTAGCATGGGCTCCGCCCAGTTCACCGTGGCCGTCGCCGGCGGTTCGCTCTGGCCGTTGGGTCGGGTCTCGGGCCACTGGAGATTGCCGCCGCCGTCGAGCACCGTACGTCGGATATTCCAGGGATTCCATACGTTTCCGCCGGTGTTACCGGCGAGGATCGTGTTGCGAATCCTCAGTTCGTTGTCCTCGCCCACGTTGATGCCGGCCGCGAAGGCAAACTCCCCGGGGGCATGGTTGTCGACGATGGTGCAGTTGACCATTTCAACCGGCCGATCGGTGTTGACCGAGATCGCCCCGGCCAGCGCCTCGCGGGCGATGTTCTGGGTGAAGGTGCAGTTGGTCAGATCGCCGGTGGCGGCTGGCCCGAGGAAGAGCGCGCCGACGCCGTTCGCCTCATTGGCTTGAAACAGGGTGTCGCGGACCGAGAACGGCCCCCCCTGAATGTACGCACCGCCCGCAAACTGGTCGGTGGTCGGGTTGAGGTTGCCCTCGAAGGAACAGCCAACGAACTCGGTGAGGCTGCTGTCGTCATACATGACCGAAAAAAAGCCGGCGCCATAGGCGTTGGCGGTGTTGTTCCGAAAAAAGGTGCCGCAAACCCTGACCGTTCGAGCTGCGCCGTCGACCCCAAGCGCTCCCCCATTGCCGCCGTTGCCGGGATTGCCGTCATCGCCGGTGGCGGTATTGCCGAGAAAGGTGCTGTCGGTGATGATGACCTCTCGGCTGCCCAGGGAGTAGACCGCGCCCCCGTTGGACCCCGTGTTGCCCTCGAAAACGCAGTCCGCCAGCACCAGCCGATCCAGGCCGATGGCGTAGATGGCGCCGCCGCCACTGTCCTGAGCTTCGGTCACCGCGTGGTTGTTCGTAAATTCACAGTCCACGACCACCAGGGAAGTGGCCTGCCACGCTCCGCCTCCTGGGGCCAGGATCCCTGCACCGCTATCCTCGAAGGGAGCCCCGGGTGGCGTTTGGCCGCGCTCGATTCGAAGCCGCTGGAGGGTGGCGGTGTAGCCGTCGTTCGGGTCCCAGGCCGGCACCACTCGAAGCACCCTGGTGGCATCCGCTCCACTCAAGGTCACCAGCCCGGCCCCATCGAGCACCACCTCGCGGGTGATCACCAGCTCCTGGTCGAGCACAATGGTTTGGGGTTCAGTTCCCATGTTGAAGGTAATCTGACCACCGAGGTCCAGCGCCGCCTGTATCTGGGCTCGAGTGACGCTGCCCGGTGATCCGTTGCCCAACACCGTCGGGTTCACCACCTCCACCGGCGCGGCCGCAGGCACGCAGACCGTGTTCGGAACCTCCGGCACGGCCGTCGTCCAGAAACGCGCGTCTTCGGTCTCGAAATCGTCGAAGAGAATCAGCTCCCGACCCGTGACGTTGGCGCAGACAAGCATGAGGAGACAGAGGTCGGCAATCACCTGCATCCACTGATGTTTGCTCGGTCTGTCTGCCTGGACGTGGCGGAGTGTGGCCATGTTCCATGATCCCCACGCCCCGCCGGATCGGCCAGTGACCGGCCTCACAAGCCTGGACCTCTCCCTGGGCGCCATCCCAGCGCAGTGGCCTGGCAGGTCGACCCTCTGAGTTCGCCGAGTCTAGCCCGGCTTTCCATCCGGACGCGGCGTGAGCAGAAACCTGGTGTTGACCAGCAGGTAGAGCAGGAATGCCACGGCCCAACAGCCGGCCGAGGCTACGAGCACGGTACGGGTCACGTCGGCGCGGAGCCACGGACCGAGGACTCTCAGCAGTGCGCTGGCGGTGACGGCGAAGAAGGCGACGGTCATGAGCGGCGACACTCTGAGCGGCCTGCCGGTGTGGCCGAGGGTGACCCGCACCATCATGCCCAGGGTGAGGGTGCCGATAGCGCCGGCGGTGAGCGCGTGGGTGGCCACGCTCGGCGGGACGCCCAGGCCCGCAGCGGCGGCGGCTTTGAGGAACAGTCCGAACCAGATCCACGCATGGCCCAGGTGGAGCACCCACAGAATTGGACGTTTAAGGGTGAGCTGGGAGCCCCACCGCACTGACCGGGCGAGAACCAGGCCCCCGGCCACGGCGGCGATGCCGGCCATGAGGTATCCGCCCGGGGCAACGACCTCGACGACCGCAACGGCGATAACGGCGACGACCGCCGCCGGCTCGAGTCCGGCTATGGAACGGATCCGTTCATCAGCCAGGGCGTTACGGGTGAACAGCGGCACGATTCGGCCGGTGATGATGACCATCACGAGGACCACGATGTCCACCGCCACCAGGTCGGTGCGCACGCCGGTGGTGGGCAGCAGGCCCGAAGTCACCAGGTGAAGGTAGGCGTCGCACATCCACAGGACCGGCAGCACCACGAGCAGAAGGAAGTTCCGGCGGCTGTTGGCCAGCAGCAGAGGGATACCGATCGCCACCGTCACAGCCGGCAGGAAGCTCAAATCGGCGAGGCCGCCGATGGCGGCGGCGGCACCGCCCAGTCCCACCAGTCGCCCCACCGCCCACAGCATCACGAGGGCTGCCAAGAAGGCCCCTCGTGCGGTGGGCCGGCTGGTCCAATTCTCCACCGCGGTCAGCAGAAACCCGGCCAGGATCGCCACCGTGAAGCCGAAGACCATCTCGTGGCTGTGCCAGGAGATGCTGGACAAACCCGGTTCGCCGGTCATGGGCTCGTCGTAGTGGAACGCCCACCACGGGACCAGCGCCACCGCCGCGATGCCGCCGAGCAGGAAGAATGGGCGAAAACCCTTTTGGAAGAAGACGTGGTTGGTCATTGGGGCATTTTAGTTGAAAGTTGAAATTTGCTCGCGCCCTGCGGGCGCGGCGACTCCCCGCCGCCAGCAGACAGCCGTAGGCCAGCCCCAGCTCCCTCGTCACTTCGTTCCTCGGGACACCGTTCGCCACGCGCCGGCTTCGCCGGCTGGGCTCACGGCGCCCTCCACGACCCCCCTGGCCACGGCTGTGGGCTGCTGCCGTCGGTGGGCTGAAGGTATTTTCCCGAAACTCGGAAGTCATTTCGTCGTTTGAATGACATGGAGCACTCAAAGGGAGGTTGTCGTGAGGAGTTTCAACCTTTTCGGCGGTCTGATGATGGCATTGTTGCTCTGTATAATTCTGGGGTGTGGCCCGGATGAGGGCGAAGAGATCCCGGCGGATCTGCTCGTGACGATCAACGAGTTCTACGCGGCGGTGGAGGCCGGCGACGGCGAGACGCGGATCGAGCTCTTCGGCGACGAGGCCGTCATGATGCCCAACCACTGGACCCGGGTCGAGGGCAAGGAGGCCATTGCCGAGGTCATTCGAAGCGGGTCGGGCTGGGTGTTCAAAATCCGGGATCGCGAGGTGATCGACCTGGACGCCGACGACGACCTGGCCTACACCGTCAACTCCTATGACTACACCTACCATGCGGAGGGCACCCAACCTCAGTGGCACCGCACCAAGAACGTCCACATCTGGAAGCGCGACGCGACGGGCCACTGGAAACTCCACGTCGACATCTGGAATAGCGACGTTCCCATGGAGAGCTTCTCGACCGAGTGACCCATCGGCACCCGGCCGTCACGCCGTGGCGCGAACAGACTCCTGTTCTCAACATAGGGTCGTCATCGTTTTTCTCATCGCAAGATGGGGTAGGATGAGACAACTGGAAGCACCACAGTGGCCGGTCTAGCTGGGCGTACGCTCGGGCGCTACGAGATCATCAACCTCCTGGGATCCGGAGGGATGGGAGAGGTGTACCGTGCCCGCGATACCAGCTTGGGCCGGCTGGTGGCGATCAAGGTAATGGGCGAGCGGGTCACCAGCAGTAAGCGCTCCATCGAGCGGTTCAAACGTGAGGCGAAGACCGTGGCCCATCTCTCCCATCCCAATATCCTCGAAATTCACGACTTCGGTCAGGAGGGAGACACCTTATTCGCGGTCACCGAGCTGCTCGAGGGTGGTGATCTACGGGCAAGGATGCGGGGCTCCAGGCTCCCGGTGTCCAAGGCGGTGGAGATCGGCACCGCGGTGGCACACGGGCTGGCGGCGGCCCATGACAGGGGCATCGTGCACCGCGACATCAAGCCCGAAAACGTCTTCGTCACCGCCACCGGACAGGCGAAGATCCTCGACTTCGGGCTCGCCGGCCTCAAGGAGGCCACAGCCGGAGAGTCAGCTGAGATGGCACCCGCCGCCACGACCCAGACCCTCACCGGCCAGGTGTTGGGCACGGCCGGATACATGTCTCCTGAACAGGTCCGCGGCGAAACGCTCGACGGCCGCAGCGACATATTCTCCCTCGGCTGTGTGCTGTACGAGATGCTCGCCGGCCGGCGCGCATTCCGGGCCGACAACGCACGCGATGTGATGCTGGCGGTGATGAACGCCGATCCAGAACCCATTGCGAAGTACCGGACCGACGTCCCGCCGGCCCTCGTGGCCGTGATCAACCGGTGCCTGGAAAAGGAGCCGGGGGAGCGATTCGAATCCGCGCGCGACGTGGCATTCGCCCTGCAAGCCATGTCCGGCGGCCGGGATGCCGTGACCGGCCCACAACCCGCTCCTGCGGTATTCGGCATGCCTATTCGGAAGGCCGCCGCGATCATCGCCGCGGCGGTGATCGTCCTCGGCACGGTCATGTGGATCGGCATCCGGCATTGGCGAGCGCCACCACCCCTTCCCGATGAGCTGCGCATCGGCATCGTCAGCATCGACGCACAGCCGGAGGATTCTATTCTCGAGACCTTCGCCGCGGGCCTGGTGGAGAACCTGGCCGACGACCTCGCCCTGATCGCCCAGCAGGATCACGGTTTCAACTGGGTCGTGCCCACCGCCGAAGCCAGCAACAGCGGTGCCGTGACCACGGCCGACTTCGGACGGGTCTTCGGCGCCACCATCGTCGTGGCCGGTGAGATGGAGCGAGTCGGCGAGCAGGTTCGGCTCGACCTCTCGGTGGTGGATCCTGCAACCGGTCGGAAGCTGAGGATGGTGACCATCGAGGATGCTCCCGGGAACCTGGAGACCTTCCAGCACGGTCCCGCGGTCAGGGTGGCCGAGATGCTCGGTGTCACCCTCACACCGGATACCTTCGCCCGGCTGGAGGCGTCGGCCACCACCACCGCCAGCTCCTTCAACTCGTTCACCAGGGGCCGGGGGGTGCTCGCGGTGGCAGACAGCCGAGAGGCGGCTGAGGCGGCCGGTCGGCTCTTCGAGGAGGCCGTGGCCGATGATCGCCTCTTCGCGGGCGCCCGGGTGATGAGTGCTCGAAGCCGACTCGCACTGTTCAAGAAAACCGGCGAGGTCGAGCTGGTCGAAGCCGGGTTGGATGACGCCGAACGCGCCCGCGAACTGCAGGGCAGAACAGAGGACGCCTGGCGAGCCACCGCAGAGCTCCTGCTCGCCGCGGACCGAACCGATGAGGCCGTGGCCGCCCTCGAGGCGGCCATCCGCGCCGCACCCAACAACGCCGATTTGCGCCTCGAGCTTGCGGATGCCCTGGGGCGGGCCCGTCGATGGGACGACGCAGAGGCCGAGCTCAAGCGGGCCATTTACCTGCGCCCGGACTACTGGGTCGGCTATGACCGGCTGGCCAAGCTCTACCTCGGTCAGGGCGAGCTCGAGGCCACGGCGGTTGAGTTCGGACACGCCGTGGACTGCGCGCCCGAATTCGCCCTCGGCTACGTCAAGCTCGGCGGAACCAACATCCTCCTCGGACGCTACGAGGTGGCGCGAGTGCTGCTCGAGCGATCGATCGAGATCGAACCCACCGCGGCCGCGCTGTCCAACCTGGGGATGATCCACTTCGATGCCTCCCGCTTCGCCAAGGCGGCCGAGATGTATGGAGCGGCGGTCCAGCTCGAGGATCAGGATTACCTGCTGTGGGGGAACCTGGGCTATGCCCATCGATTCGGGGTCGAGCCAGAGAAGGGCGCGGCGGCCTTCCAGCGGGCGACGGAGTTGGGCCATCTACGCCTCGAGGAAACGCCCGACGACCTCCAGCTGGCCACCGACGTGGCGGGGTATCACGCCATGCTTGGGGAGACCGAGGCCGGGCTCGAGCTCCTCGGTAGGGTGGCGGCCGCCCAGCCGAGCAGCCCGTTGCTCATCTCCCGCATCGCGGAGACCTACTCGGATCTGGGTGAACGTGATCTGGCGTTGGAGTGGGTGGAACGGGCCTTCGCGGCCGGAGAGCCCCACTCCCGTTTCGAGGATCGGCCGACCCTGAGTCGGCTGATGGCCGACGAGCGCTACCAGGCGCTGGTGGAGAAGTACTTCGGCGCCCCGTGAGGGCGCACAACCAGAGGGAGGAACACATGGAACTGCGTCGCGTCGTGTTGTCGATCGTTGTCGTACTGGCCATGGCCGTGTTGGTGGGCTGCTGCAGGGAGTGCCCGGAGCCTCCGGTCTGCCCCGAGTGTCCGGAGATGACCGCCCCATCCGCTTTGGACACCAAATTCGTCGTCATTGTCCCGCCAGAGCCGGGCGAAGTTGATTGCCGGATTGTCCCGGATCCCAGGCATGTTGGAGACCCGGACTCGTTGACATTCGTCAACCTCAGCGATGAGCACATCAAGATCGAGGTTTCGGCCGACCTCACCGACACCAAGCAGCCGACCTTAGTCTTCTACCTCGACAAGGACGAGTCAAAGACCGTGCCGCTGAAGGACGCACCGGACGGTGAATACATCTACTCGATCGAGGGGCCGACCGGCGGTTGCATGACGGGCCTGCCATCGCCTAGGGTCATCATCCCCTGATCCGTCCCGACGACGGCGGGAACAATCGACCGGATCTACGTCGGTGGCCCCGAACCGCGGCGGGGAGGGCAAGGCACCTTTGCATCCCCGACCGGGTCGGGTTGGATGATTTTCGTGTGCGGCGCCAGGCCGCACTCGTCCTTCTTGAGTGGATGTTGATCGGAGAAGTAACCGGCCGCTGACACCGACTCGCTGAAAACCCGGTTCAGCGGCTTGCCGACTGACAGGACGACTTTCATCGCCGATTCGTCGGGCAACCGAACCATCTGCTCGGGAGGGGAATTCGGCATCGCGCCATGGAGGATACAGTCCACCCAATAGCTCCAGACTCCGTGGGCCACGTCGCCCTTCGGCACGTAGCTGTTGTTGGAAACCTCGTCGCATCCGGCCGAGGCGAAGAGCACGCCCGGCGGATCTGTGGTGTCGAGCTGCTCGGCCATACACCCGCTGTGGCAGGTCTCGAACACCAACAGCTGGCGGCCGGCTTTGACGTCTGCGACCCACTGGATGACCTCGTTCGAAGTCACGGACTTCAGCCCGGGTAGGGTGAGTTTGATGGGGCCGGGAGACTGCGAGGTCCGAGTGCCGTGCCCTTTCCACCAGACAAAGAGGAAATCCCGAGCACGGAGACGTTCAATTTTCCCGTAGTCCGAAGTTGCGGCACCGCAGCCGTTGGCGAGACACTCGAGGAGGTCTCGCGGCCGAGATGCTCCTGCATTCATTCCCGTGCCGGTGGCCGAGTAGGTCATCGGAAAGTCTGTGATTGGATTCACACGTTGACCCAACGACTCTTCGCAGTACGGCGGCATGTAGTAGTACTCACCGGTGTTGCCCGGGGTGAGTGCCGACGACCCGGACGCTTGGGTATTTCCCGAGG
Organism: uncultured Holophagae bacterium; assembly: GCA_963801995.1. Lineage (GTDB taxonomy): Bacteria > Acidobacteriota > Thermoanaerobaculia > Thermoanaerobaculales > Sulfomarinibacteraceae > FEB-10. The sequence continues at coordinate 144,161 of CAWDGW010000008.1, forward strand.
GGAGATAGAAGCCGTCCTCTCCATGACCGTAGAGCACGTAAATGTCTTCCTCGGCAAACCCGTTGCGACGTAGCATGCAGTACGTGAGCACCGTGTCGTACCAGAAGTCGGCGTCGTAAAGCACGATGTTCGATTCGGCGTACTCGGCGCTCACGAGCACCGCCACCTTTCGAGGTTTGCTGTGATCGATTGACTGCCACCACCAAACCCCGACCACCAACGCGACCAGCACGACTCCGATGATGACGATTTTCATTTGATTCTCTCCTATTAGTGCTGCGTCGGGCCGGGACCGACGGGGAATCGGTGGAGGCGCACACCGACGGTGGGCGAATTGGCTGACGAGCTGGGATCGTTCAACAGTGCCCATACCGCGCTGCCGGTGGCAGCGATGGCCGTGGCGCGAGGGGTCTCAGGCGGAAGAACCAGGTAGCGACGGGTCCTCAACGCATCGGCAGTCGGCCGCGGATTGTCGAAGGCGCTCGTGAGCCAGCGCTCCACGAGCACCATGCTGCGCGCAGGGCCGTTGTCAGCGAGAATCCAAAGTCTCCGGCCGTCCGGGTCGATGGCAATATCTTTGGGCTCGCAGCGCGGGAAAAACTGGGCGAGCATTTCCCGCCGCCGAACGTCATACACCTCGATCGTCGAGCAGAGTCCGCCGCCGCGACACACCCAGACGATGTCACCAATCGTCGATGTATCTCGGGACGAATCCACCGCCATCCCAGTGATCCGCGGCCGATTCGAAAGAACTGGTAGGTCCGCTCGGGCAAGCGGCTGAAGCTCCGGATTCGGGCCAGTGGGACCGGAGCCTGGATTGCGAAATCCACGAATCAGCTGTTGCTGGCTCCTATCTCGATGGATTGCCCACAAATTGCGTCGCCTGAAGTCAAACGCCGCCGGACCGGGTGACACCCGCTCAGTAACGTCATATTCGATCGATCTCCGGGTCTGCAGATTGACTGCCACCACAGACCCGGCCCAGTCAGTGATCCACAGGCGAGGTCGGCCGCCCGGCTCCGGGGGTTGCCAGGCGATGCCAGCAGGCCGCTGCATCGGCCGGTCGAGCGGAAACGCCACATCCGGCTGCACGGGAGTCAGCTCCGGCATGGTGGGCACTGCGCGTCCCTGTGCAACGGCGTCCAGAGCACACGCCACCGACATGGCGAAAATAACAACCGCCCCACAGAACCGTTGAGCGTTCAGCACGACAGACCTCCAAAGCACCGGCACGGTCGCGACTCGCGAAGAAGACAGATGTATCGAGCCCTTTCGTGTCAAGATAGATCTCGCGGTGGCGAATCGCAACCTGGATCGAGTCCAAAGCCCAAAGTCAAAAATTAGATGTCGGGGATCGATGGCGGGGCGGGCCGTGATTGAGGCTGCACGGCGTGGAGGGTGCTAGGCTGCTTCCAACTCGAAGGGAGTGGCCAATGAAGCCTGCTGCGATCGTATGTGCCGACAATTCAGTAGGTCGCCAGCGGGCGGTTGTGATCGGGTTGATGACCGCGGTTCTGTTCGCCGCCGCGGGTTGGGCCGACGCCACGCGGTGCATCTACCCGCTCCTTCCCCGCACCGACCGGCCGGCCGAAGAGATCAGGGCGGAGCTCGAGGCCGACGGTCTGTGGCGGCCCAACCGCACCGACGAACGGACGCCACCGGCCGATCCCCAGGTGGGCGACACCTGGCTCTGGTACATCTGGGACCTGGGCGGTCAGTGACTGTTCCCTGACCGTGTTATGGTTACGCCTTCCGCCGGCGGGCGCATCGATCCCCGGCAACCAATTACAGGAGAAAACCCTATGAAGATCAAAAATGCGATGTTGTTGTTGCTTTCGGCGTCGATCGCCACCGTGGGTGCGTGTTCGGCCCAGCCCAAAGCCGAGTCCGAGTCGAACGTTCCAGCAGGGGCCGACAGCTCCCACGAGGCGTCTGGGCAGCAGCCCGCCGGGAACACCTTCACCGGAGAGGTGGTGGAAACCATGGATGCGGGCACCTACACCTACGTGCGCGTGGAAAACGATGGCGCCGAAATCTGGGCCGCAGCGGGTCGGTTTGAAATAGCCGTCGGCGACCGCGTGGTCGTCCCGCTGGACATGGCGATGGAGAACTTCCACAGCGACACGCTCGACCGCGATTTCCCAGTCGTCTACTTCGCACAGAGAATCGCTCGCGAGGGTGAGGCGACCGCAGCGACAATGCCCGTTGGGCATCCGCCGGTCACCGGTGCGGCCGCTTCCCACGGCTCCACCGACCTGCCGTCCGTCGACCCGGTCGAGGGCGGCATCACGGTCGGCGAGATTTGGACCAGCAAGGAAGCGCTCGCCGGAACCACCATCACCGTGCGCGGCAAGGTGGTGAAGTTCAACGGCGGTATCCTGGGCACCAACTGGTTTCACATCCAGGACGGGAGCGGCGACCCATCGGCCGGAACCCACGACATCACGGTGACCTCGTCGGCGATCGCTTCGATGGGCGACGTCATCACCGTCACCGGCCCGGTGGTTGTGGACCAGGACTTCGGCGCCGGCTACAGCTATCCGGTGATGATCAAGGACGCCACGATCGTCGTTCAATAGACCCACCTGGACCCGGGTCCTCCATGAGGTAACCGCCATGAAGATCTTCGAGCCCACCACCATCAACGGCCTCGAGCTGGCGAACCGGCTGGTCCGATCCGCCACATGGGAAGGCCTGGCCGACCTCGACGGAGGGGTCAACGATCGCCTCCTCGAGATCTACCGCCTGCTGGCCGACGGCGGCGTCGGACTGATCATCACGGGCTACATCTCGGTGCGGTCCGACGGTCGCCAGTGCACAACCCAGATGTCCGCCCACAGCGACCGCTTCCTGCCGGGACTCGCCAAGCTCGCCGACGAGGTCCACAGTCGCGGTGGAAAGGTCGTGGGCCAGATCGTCCACTGCGGTGGCCAGGCAACCCGGGAAGCCAATGACGGGAGGGATCCCGTGGCGCCGAGCGCCGTATCGAGTCCCGGCTACCCGGAGGTGCCGCGAGAGCTGTCGACCGACGACATTGGCGACATTGTCTCGCGCTTCGCCCAGGCCGCCCGACGACTGCGGGAGACCGGCTATGACGGTGTCCAGCTCCACGGCGCCCACGGCTACCTGATGTCGCAGTTCCTCTCACCCGTGCGCAACCAACGGGAGGACGCTTACGGCGGCAGCCTTGAAAACCGCGCCAGGTTCGCCCGAGAGACCTACGGCGCAGTCCGTTCGGCGGTGGGCCCTGATTGGCCGGTGATGATCAAGCTCAACGCCCACGACTTTCTCGAGGACTCGACCACCGAGGAGGACTCCACCTATCTGGCGGCAGCCCTCGCCGAATCCGGCATCGACGCCATCGAGGTCTCCGGCGGCACCGGCGGCTCGGGCAAGCTCGGTCCGGCTCGCAAAAAAATTGAAACCCAAGAGGACGAGGCGTACTTCCTTCCCCAGGCCGAGGCGATTCGCGGGGCTGCGCCAGGCGTTCCCTCATGTTGGTCGGGGGCGTTCGTTCGCCAGAGAAGATCGAAGCCATCCTCTCGGCCGGCGCCGCCGACTACTTCGCCATGTCGCGGCCCCTGATTCGGGAGCCCGAACCTCCCCGCCCGTTGGGCCGGAGGGCGATCGACGTCGAGCGGCCTGCGTTTCGTGCAGCGGCTGCTTCGTACCCGCGAGCAAGGGCGAAGGCATTCGCTGCGTGAATACCAAGGCTGCGGTGTCGGACTAACCCGCGGCAAGCTCTAGCTCTTCCGCCCGGACCAACTGGCCGAAGAGATCAGGGCGGAACTCGAAGCCGACGGTCTGTGGCGGCCCAACCGCACCGAAGAACGGACGCCGCCGGCCGATCCCCAGGTGGGCGACACCTGGCTCTGGTACATCTGGGACCTGGGCGGTCAGTGACTGTTCCCTGACCGTGTTATGGTTACGCCTTCCGCCGGCGGGCGCATCGATCCACGGCAACCAATTACAGGAGAAAACCCTATGAAGATCAAAAATGCGATGTTGTTGTTGCTTTCGGCGTCGATCGCCACCGTGGGTGCGTGTTCGGCCCAGCCCAAAGCCGAGTCCGAGGCGAACGTTCCAGCAGGGGCCGACAGCTCCCACGAGGCGTCTGGGCAGCAGCCCGCCGGGAACACCTTCACCGGAGAGGTGGTGGAAACCATGGATGCGGGCACCTACACCTACGTGCGCGTGGAAAACGATGGCGCCGAGATCTGGGCCGCAGCGGGTCGGTTTGAAATAGCCGTCGGCGACCGCGTGGTCGTCCCGCTGGACATGGCGATGGAGAACTTCCACAGCGACACGCTCGACCGCGATTTCCCAGTCGTCTACTTCGCACAGAGGATTGCTCGCGAGGGTGAGGCGACCGCAGCGACAATGCCCGTTGGGCATCCGCCGGTCACCGGTGCGGCCGCTTCCCACGGCTCCACCGACCTGCCGTCCGTCGACCCGGTCGAGGGCGGCATCACGGTCGGCGAGATTTGGACCAGCAAGGAAGCGCTCGCCGGAACCAACATCACCGTGCGCGGCAAGGTGGTGAAGTTCAACGGCGGCATCCTGGGCACCAACTGGTTTCACATCCAGGACGGGAGCGGCGACCCATCGGCCGGAACCCACGACATCACGGTGACCTCGTCGGCGATCGCTTCGATGGGCGACGTCATCACCGTCACCGGCCCGGTGGTTGTGGACCAGGACTTCGGCGCCGGCTACAGCTATCCGGTGATGATCAAGGACGCCACGATCGTCGTTCAATAGACCCACCTGGACCCGGGTCCTCCATGAGGTAACCGCCATGAAGATCTTCGAGCCCACCACCATCAACGGCCTCGAGCTGGCGAACCGGCTGGTCCGATCCGCCACATGGGAAGGCCTGGCCGACCTCGACGGAGGGGTCAACGATCGCCTCCTCGAGATCTACCGCCTGCTGGCCGACGGCGGCGTCGGACTGATCATCACGGGCTACATCTCGGTGCGGTCCGACGGTCGCCAGTGCACAACCCAGATGTCCGCCCACAGCGACCGCTTCCTGCCGGGACTCGCCAAGCTCGCCGACGAGGTCCACAGTCGCGGTGGAAAGGTCGTGGGCCAGATCGTCCACTGCGGTGGCCAGGCAACCCGGGAAGCCAATGACGGGAGGGATCCCGTGGCGCCGAGCGCCGTATCGAGTCCCGGCTACCCGGAGGTGCCGCGAGAGCTGTCGACCGACGACATTGGCGACATTGTCTCGCGCTTCGCCCAGGCCGCCCGACGACTGCGGGAGACCGGCTATGACGGTGTCCAGCTCCACGGCGCCCACGGCTACCTGATGTCGCAGTTCCTCTCGCCCGTGCGCAACCAACGGGAGGACGCTTACGGCGGCAGCCTTGAAAACCGCGCCAGGTTCGCCCGAGAGACCTACGGCGCAGTCCGTTCGGCGGTGGGCCCTGATTGGCCGGTGATGATCAAGCTCAACGCCCACGACTTTCTCGAGGACTCGACCACCGAGGAGGACTCCACCTATCTGGCGGCAGCCCTCGCCGAATCCGGCATCGACGCCATCGAGGTCTCTGGGGGCACCGGCGGCTCCGGCAAGCTCGGTCCGATTCGCAACAGAATCGAGGCCCTCGACGATGAGGCCTACTTCCTTCCCCAGGCCGAGGCGATTCGTAGAGCAACGCCAGGCGTACCCCTCATGTTGGTCGGGGGTGTCCGCTCGCCCGAGAAAATCGGAGCAATCCTCTCGGCGGGCGCCGCCGACTACTTCGCCATGTCGCGGCCGCTTATCCGGGAGCCCGGCCTCCCGGCCCGCTGGGCGAGCGGAGATTTACGTCGCGCCGCCTGCGTCTCGTGCAGCGGCTGCTTCGTGCCCGCGAACAAGGGCGAAGGCATCCGCTGCGTGAATACCAAGGCTGCGGTGTCGGACTAACCCGCGGCAAGCTGTTCGAGTCGGGAGGTCCTCGCGGGGCCCGGTGAGGGAAGATCCTCGACAAGCTGCCATCGTCCGTTTCGCACGATCACCACACGATCCACAAGGTCGGCGAGCGGAACAAGGTCGTGGGACACGGCAACCACGGTCGCTCCCTTGGCGAGTCGTTCCGCCACCCAACGAACGCTTTCGACGCGGAACTCCCGGTCCATCCCGTCGAGGGGCTCATCGAGAAGCAGGCATGATGGGGTACCGATCCGTGCCGCCGCGAGGGTGGCCCTCCGGCGCTGGCCCTTCGACAGCTCACGCACCGTTCGGTGACCAAGTCCCTGCAGTCCCACCCACCGCAGGGCTTCGTCGGCCTCCTCGGCAGGGCGGGCCCGCAAACCGCACACCAGGGCGAGGATCTCTGCCACCGTTGCATATGGGGTCAGATCGGGGTGTTCGGGCAGGTAGGCGATGTGGCGTCGCGAATCCACTTCCTCGCGCCACAGGTCGAAACCGGCTACCGTCACGCGGCCTTGTGCCGGAATCTCCACACCCGCGGCCAGCTTGAGCAAGGTGCTCTTGCCGCAGCCGTTTGGGCCGACCACCAGTGACATCCCAGGGAGAAACTCCAACGAGACGTCGTTCAGAACGTCCGTCCCACGGGTGTAGCAGAAGGAGACTGCGTCGAGGACGATCACGTGCCGCTCCACGACAGCGGATCGCCCGCCGCGAGATGGTGAAGCTCGTGCCACCGACTCACCGGCTGACGGCGCTCCCGCTCGATCCCAAGGCGGGCAGCGACCGGGGTCAGAGCCAGCATCACAATCGCCAGACCACGGAACCAACGCCACAATCCCGGCGACCAGCAGACCTCCAGCAGCAACGGACCCGAGGCGCCGGCGCTGCGACCCAACTCCTCTCGGATTGCGGCCGATCCCCGCAGGGCGAGCAACGGCAGGGTCGCGACCACTGCGGGCAGCGATGATGGCGCCATCGCCGATGCCACCAGCATCACCGGCAGGCCCAGAACGGCGAGCAGGCCGGCGTCAAACGCCACTCGAGACCCAGGAGGACCACGGCAGCGAACGGATCCACGGCCAGGGTGGGCGCCGCTTCACCAGTCCATCGGCGAGAACCGCCATGGCGATGACCCCGGCTGAAACGCCGGCCAACCGGACGGCACCCGCCTCATGCGCCGGGTCCAGCCGATTGTTGTGCAGGAACAGCCAGGCCGGGATCAGGACAACGGGCACCGGAAGCCAGCTGGCGACAATCCGCCACCTCAGCGCCCGCCACGCGATGACGATCCACAGCCTGATCGCTGACGGCAGCTTGCCAGTGGCGACTGGATCGGACGGGGCTTCGTCTTTCCGCCGTCGAACCAACCCATGGCGAACCGCTGTCGCGATGGATCCCGCGTGCCGATCGGCGATCACCACGAGTGGAACGGCAAGGGCCAGAAATCCCCACGATCCTACCCATGTGGCGACCGCGGCAACGATAGCTACCGCCCGGGCACGGCGCGTGACGCGCAAGACTCCGAGCGCCGAACACCATGCCATGGGAATGAGGCCAACCAATCTCGGTAACGTGGTCGGACTGGTGGCTGTAGAGGGTCGACGAGGCCGCCGGCCAGCAGTAGTACGAGCACTGGAGCTTGGGCCACCACCAGACCTGCGGTCAGAGCGCGCCGGTGGGCCACGCCGGAGGCTGGGAGGTGGCGGAGCCAGCCGGTGAGCCCGGTGGCCAGCCTGGGAGCGGACGCCGCCGCAACTGCGGCGGACAGAGAGACGGCCAACAAGCCAGCGGAGGCGGACAGGGCCGGCGGAAACAGCAACTCGCTGATCGGGCCGAGCACAACGGTGTGGCTTCCATACATAGCGGGCCACCGCACCAGGCTCCGACCGACCGCAGGGCGACCCGCACTCCGACGTGAAGATGAAACCGGAGGAGTTTCCAACCCGTCACCGACCGATCATACGTCGGGCCAGGCGAGAAACCCCTGGTCTTCTCCCGTTTTGACTGGTCAACCTCCGGACAGGGATTCATCTGCGATTCGCACCGCGAGGCGGCGCCGATCTTCCTCCGAGGTGGGAATCGCGTAGATCCCTGCCTTTGCTGAGGTCGGATTCTCGAGCTTGTACGCCACCGCTTCGACCCCGGCACTTTGGAATGCGTGCGACAGCACGGCCGGCCAGATCAGGAACCAGCCCCAGCGCTGGCGGCACATGGGAGTCTCCGAGCTGTGCTTGGGGTGGGCCGGCACCCACCGGAACTCACCGATGGCGTTGCCGCCCTTGGCGCGGGTCTCCTCCATGAGGATCCAGATCGATGCACGGGCCACCTTGGTGCAGTCTTTCCACACCGGGCCGCCCTCGGAGGCTCGCACAACGCCGAGTCGCTCCCCCTCCCAGCCGCCAGCTTTCATCCGGATGTCATCGCCATCGCGTTCGTAGTCGATGTACGCCCGGTGGTAGGTACACGCAGCAGTTGCCATCAGCAACACGACCACTGCAAAAACGCCAGCTATCCGCCTCATGGAATCCTCCTTCCGACCCGCCGGGTTGCCGCCGGATCTTTCGACATGCCTTTCCACTGAGCAATAGCGATGCCAGTCGCCGAATGCCGCAACCATTGTCAGACTCGGGCGTGAAATATCAAATTGGTTGTACTTGATTGATCAGCTGTCTAGGAGGATAAACACAGCAGAAGTTGACATAGCTAGGATTCTCGCGTTGCGACATTGAAGGTTCACAACCGGGAAAGGTTTGGGAGTTAAAGAAAATAGAAGTGAGTTGTTTTAAGATGAAAGAAGAAAAATTAAATATAGGTGGAATAAATAGGAAAGGTAGGACTAAAAAAGAAGGAAAGGTGTAAAAAAAGAAATTAGAAGGAGGTTGTAATGAGGTTAAAAATAAAAATGTAAAGGTTCTATTTATGGTAGTGTGAATGGAGTGGTTCTATAAAGAAGAGGAGAAGGCCGTCAACATCAACGAGATCCGCATCGATCAAACGAGCACGGACAACGATGAGTACTTCGAGCTGGCCGGACTCCTGGCGAGTCCCTGGACGGACTCACCTACCTGGTGATCGGTGACGGCACCGGCGGCAGCGGCGAGATCGAGGCGGTAGTTGCGCTTGACCGGCCAGTGGATCGCGGCGGACGGTTTCTTCCTGGTCGGCGAGGGCACCATGACCATCGCCACCCCGGACTTCATCGCGAACATCAACTTCGAGAACGGCGACAACGTCACCCATCTGCTGGTGAGCGGCTTCACCGGCGCGACGGCGACGACTGGACACCGACGACGACTGCGTGCTGGACGTGACGCCGTGGACCGCCGATGGTGGACATGATCGCCTGCTCGAGGAAGAGAACCCCCGCCGGCACCGAGTGCCACTACGGTCCCCCTCCGTCGGCCCGGACGGCACCTTCGTCCCGGGTAAAGATAAAAAAAAATAAAAAAATAAAAAAATAAAAGATAAAAAAAAAGATGAAAAAAAAAAAAAAAAAAAAAAGAGAGAAAAAAAAAAAATAAAGAAGAAAAAAAAAAAGAAATAAGAATAGATAAACAGAGCAAAGACAAAGAAGAGTACTTAGAGCTCGAAGTGAGAAAGGAAAAAAGATAGATAGATTAAATTAAATGGTGATAGGTGAAGACAATGGGGGAAAGAGTGAATAAGAAGTCATAGAGGATATAGTAGAACTGAATGTAAGAGATATTACTAACAGCGGCTACTTCGTCGCCGCCGAGAGCACCTTCACCCTGGGCGCCGCAGACATGGTGACGGATCTCAACTTCGAGAACTCGGACAACGTCACCGACCTGCTCGTCGCCGACTTTGCCGGCTCGGACGGAGAGGATCTCGACACCGACGACGATGGCGTGCTCGACGTTGTTCCTTGGAGCACGGTGCTGGACTGCGTCGGTCTGGTGGAGACGCCTGGCTCGGGCGAACTCGTCTACTGCTCAGAGACGGTGGGTCCGGATGGCTCCTTCGTTACCGGACACGCCTTCGATTGTCCCGATGGTTGGGAGATCGGTGCTTTTGCCGGCGGCGACGACACTCCCGGGTCCGCCAACCCGTGCGGACGCCTGCGGTGGCGCTATCCGAGATTCGCATCGACCAACCGAGCACCGACAACGACGAATACCTCGAACTCGCCGGTGCTGCGGGCACCCCACTGGACGGGCTCACCTACCTGGTGATCGGTGACGGCACCGGCGGTTCAGAGAGTCATCGAGGCCGTAGTGGACCTCGCCAGCCAGTCGATTCCGGCCGGCGGCTACTTCGTCGCCGCCGAGAGCACCTTCACCCTGGGCACCGCCGACCTGACCACCAACCTCAACTTCGAAAACTCCGACAACGTCACTCACCTGCTGGTGTGAGAATTTTTCCGGGGCCGACGAGAGACGATCTGGACACCGACGATGACGGAGACTCTCGACGTGACGCCGTGGAACTCGGTGGTCGACTGCGTGGCCCTCGTGGAAACCCCCGGTTAGGGGGAACAGATATATTGCTCAGAGGCGGTGGGCTCGGATGGCTCCTATGTCCCGGGTCACGCCTATGACTGTCCGGAGGGCTGGCAGATCGGTGCGTTCGATCCTGCCGGCGGCGACGACACACCCGGCACCGCAAACCCCTGCGCGCCACCCGTGGTCGCTCTTTACGAAATCAGAATCGATCAAACGAGTTCCGACAACGACGAGTACTTCGAGCTGCTGGTGCGGCCGGCACGTCCTTGAGTGGGCTCACCTATCTTGTGATCGGTGACGGCACCGGAGGCTCCGGTGTCATCGAGGCCGTGGTGGACCTCAGCGGACAGTCCGTGCCGGCCAGCGGTTACTTCGTCGCCGCAGAGAGCACCTTCACCCTGGGCACCGCCGACTTGACCACAAGCCTCAACTTCGAAAACTCCGACAACGTCACTCACCTGCTGGTCACCGACTTCTCCGGTGCGAATGGAGATGACCTCGATACCGACGACGACGGCGTCCTCGACGTCACGCCGTGGACGGCGATCGTGGATCTGATCGCACTTATCGAGGAGGAGAACCCACCCTCGGGTACCGAATACCACTACGGCCCGCCCACGGTGGGCCCGGACGGCGCATTCGTCCCGGGTCACGCCTATGACTGTCCGGAGGGCTGGCAGATCGGCGCGTTCGATCCGGCGGGCGGCGATGACACCCCCGGCGCGTCGAATTCGTGCGGCGGCGGGCCACCCCAACTGCTGAGAATTCACGAGATACAGGGTGCCGGTGCATTTTATCCGTACGAGGGAGTCAACGTAGAAACCACTGACAACATCGTGACCGCGATCTGGGGGGATGGGTTCTTCATTCAGACACCGGACGCCGGTGTGGACGCTGATCCACTGACCTCCGAGGGGATCTTCGTGTTCACCGGAGTTCCGCAGACGGTGGCGGTGGGCGACCAGGTGGGCGTGGTGGGTACCGCGGAGGAGTTCTACGACTTCACCGAGATTGGCGGTTCGGTCGCCGTGATTGTGGATTCCTACGGCAACTCGCTGCCATCACTCGCGATCATCGACTCCACAATTCCATCAGATTTCCCACTGGCGGACTACACAGACCTCGCCGAACTGGAGCGTTTCGAGGGCATGCGGGTGGCCACGGCCGGATTGGCCACCGGTCCGTCCAACCGTTTCGGCGACGTATCGGTGGTGGCGGGCGTTAGCCTTCCTAAGAGCCTATGAATGGAAGGGGCTCCCCGGAAAGCAGGTGTGGGACGGCAACAAAGAGATCTTAGAGCTGGATAAAGACGGCCTCGGACTGCACAATGTGGATATGTTCACAGGGCAGGAATTTGCCGCAGAGGGCGTGCTAGGCTTTGCCTTTGGCTCTTACCAGGTGCTGCCATACAGCCTCACGGTGGGTCAGATTCCGGATGTGTTTCGAGGTGCGGGACAGGGCAGTGGGCGAGTTCACCGTGGACTCGCAGAACCTACTGTTCCTGGTCAACACAGTTCAGAACAAGATCCAGATGAGAGGATTGCCAAGTTGTCTTGGCATATCCGCGACGTGCTCGGCGCACCGGACATCCTGGCCGTTCAAGAAGTGGACACCATAGACACGCTGCAACGGGTGGCAGATCAGATAGTAGCAGACGACAAGGCTATACATTACACGCAGTAACTGTTACAGGGACAGAGTTACAGTGACATAGAGGTAGGCTTACTGGTACGCGATACGGTGGTGGTAAACAACCTGTCTCAGTTAGGACTGGACGAGACCTTAGACTGCGACGGCAGCACCAGAACCACGTTCGACAGTCCGCCGCTGGTGCTCGACGCGGCGTATGCAGGCGCCGGGGAGCTCTTCCCGATCACGGTCATCGCCAACCACCTGCGTTCACTCAATGACATCGAAACCGAGCACTGCGTCCGCGTCAAACGAAACGAACAGGCCCTCCGCCTGTCCCAGTTCATCCAGAACCTGCAGGGCGCCAATCCGGAGCTCCGACTGTTGGTCACGGGTGATTTCAACGCGTTCCAGTTCACCGATGGGTACGTGGACGTGATGGGGCAGATCACTGGGAACTTGGATTTACTGGGAGCCTTGATACCGGGCACAGACGAGGTAGATCCCGACCTCATCAATGAGATCTTCTTCCTCTCAGAAGCCGAGCGTTACTCTTTCATTTACGACGGCAACGCACAGGGCTTCGATTACATGCTGACCTCGGCCGGCCTGGATCCGTGGGTGTCCGGGAGCGAGTACTCCCGAGGCAACGCGGACGACCCCGACTCTCTGTTGCTGGATTGGTCCACACCGATGCGAGTGTCCGACCACGACGGGGTGGTGCTCTACCTGTTCAACGACGCCGACCTGGACGGCGTGCCCAACGAGTTCGACGTGTGCGCCGGCACTGCGATCCCAGAGTCGGTGCCCACTGTTCGCCTCGGCACGAACCGTTGGGCTCTGGTGGACGACGACGGCGTCTTTGACACCAGCGCACCGAAAGGCAAAGGCGGCGGTCCCGACCGGTTCTACACCATTGACGACACGTCGGGTTGCTCGTGTGAGCAGATCATCGACGAGCTCCAGTTGGGCAAGGGCCACATGAAGTTCGGCTGCTCCACCGGGGCGATGGACAGATGGATCCGCGGCCTGCAGCCATAGACTCTCCTGCAGCCATAGACTCTGTTTGAGGCGGGGGAGCCGGCCGCGGCTCCGAACGCCCCTTCGTCAGCAACTCTACCCCGCAGACCCTCCGAGGGAGCGCGAAGACGTAGGAAGACACCGAAAACGGAACAGACATTTTGATAAAGTGTGCTGAGCGTATACGTTTAACGCTCCTTGAGCCTCATCACCGCGGCGCCGGCAACCATCAGCACGAGCAACATTCCGTTGACCAGCGGCCCATCGCCGAACAATGCCGGAATGACTGTGCTCCAGGCAGAGGTGTCTCCCGTTTCGAAGCCGTCCCCGAACAGCAGGTTCGGGTTCGGGGTTGGGGTCGGTGTGATGGTCGGGGTCGCGGTGGGCGTGTTGGTGATGACCGGCGTCGAGGTCGGGGTTCGGGTCGGAGTCGGGGTGTTGGTCGGCACCTCTGTCGGAGTGCTGGTGAGTGTCGGTGTGAATGTCCTGGTCGGGGTGGGTGTGGGCGCTGCCGCACAATCCGTGTCGTTGCCGTCCCAGAGCAGGTCGCCATCGTTGTCGATGCCGATCACCGCGCCGGCGTAGTTCTCCGAGGCGGAGTCGCAGGGATCGGTCGGCTTGTTCGGGTGGTTGGAGTCGGGAAGGAAGTAGTACGACGGGAGTGTGTTTTCTGGTGGCGGCGTCGGATCGCCCGGGTGGCAGCCTGCGCAGATGCCGACTCCGGCGTTGGCATGGTGGAGCCTCAACCCGGCGCCCCAATTGTCGTTCGGCACGCCCGGCGTGGGATCGACCCCGTGGCAGCCCATGCACGAGACCGGCTCGAATCCGTCTCCTCCGTTGGATTCGGCGATCAGGACCGGGAATTCGTCGCCCCCGATGTGGCAGACGTTGCAGTCGCCGGCCAGCATGGTGGACCGATGGATGTTGTGGAGGTTGCCCCAATCCATCCCGTCCACCAGCGACACGTAATTGCTGTCCCGAAAGTCGCCGTGGCAGGCCCTGCAGTTGGTGGCGTTGTCGTTGATGCTGTATCTGTCGTACGCCAGGGTCCCCGGCGCGCCAACGACGAAGAGTCCGACGATCGCAACTACCGTGAGAATACAAGACCTCGTTGTCATTCCTGCCTCCCGTCGATTCGGCCGTGCGGTCCGCGAGGACCAAATGGTGCTGGAATTGATCGTAATATGTGTTCAAATATCAAAATGTGACTATGGTCATAAGAACCATTACTGTTCCGACACCACAATCGATGGCAAGCGACGACGAGATCAGCGCCGGCTTCGGGCGATTCTGCGAGCTCGCGGCGAGGCCATGCCGCGGCGGTCTCCATGGAAGTCTTCCGCGGTCTCGTCAGGGGTTGCAAAGGCGGCCAGGTGGATGAGGCGATCGTCGTGGACTAACCCGCCGGCGATCAGGCCGGGACCCGAGAGCCGAACGTCGGTTCCCAGGCCGACAGCTGGATAGGATTCGAGTTCGGCCCTGCCGGCTGAACGCACGAACGCAGTTGCGCGCCTCTTCCCGGGCGGCCGCCTCGTAGACCGCCCGTAACCAAAAGCCTCGATGGCCCAACTGCGCACAAACTTGGCCAGCATGCCTTGAAGGGTCGCAGGACAGTCGAAGAGGTCGAAGCCGGAAATCCGGCCGGCGACTGCGAAGACCGCGCCGATCTGACCATCAATCGCCCGAAATGACTGTACGTAGTCTTCGATGGTGGTCCGGTGGCGGTCGAAGATGGCGGCCATGGCCTGGGTTGGAGACGGCGCCGACAGCTGCTGGACGGCGCAGGAGATGTCTTCCCAGACTCTGCCCTGATCCGAACGGCGGGATCCATCGCGGCGCATGGAGTGGGACACGGTGGCCGTCCTCGAGGCTCGACCGCGGGCGAAGTGGGTCCGATGGGAGACCTTGAAATCGTCGGATGTATAACGCCACCGACCGGCCTCCACGCAGGAAACCGGAATGACGATGGTCTTGCCGGCCGGGGCCAGGATGGTCACATTCGCGGTGCGGTTCTGCTTGGCCCCCACCAACTCCTCACCGTCGACGATCAGGACGGGGACTTCGGCCCTGTTTTCGAAGAGGAGTTCCGGAACGCTGCCGCCACTCGAAACCTCGCGAATTCGGGCAAGGCCATTCCCGAGCGCCTCTTCAAGAGTGAGATAGCCCCTGTCCCCGTCCCCGTTCCCGTTCCCATTCAGAATCATCGGAAACACCGTCAAATCTCCGTAGGTTGTTCCATCACAAATCTTTACGCCACCAAGCACCGTCCCGAGAATCTCCATTGCCACCTCCAGTTTCGACAGTAGTTGTCTGTAGTTGACAGTATATCAACAGTCACATCGAAAGTCAACAGTTCTTGACAGTGATTTTTCAGTCAGCTAGGGTCGAATCATGGAGAAGAAGCGCACGTACACCCTTGACGAGATCGAACAAGAGACCGGCTTCGACAAGCGCACCATCGCCTACTACGTGCAGCAGGAGCTGCTCCCCAGGGTGGGTCGGCGCGGACCCCGGACCCGCTACCCGCAGGCTTATCTCGACCGGCTCCTGCTCATCCGCAGAATCCGCGACCGCCAGGACCGGGGCGAGTTGGGCAGCGTCACCCTGGGCGACATCAAGCAGTTCTTCGATGACACGCCGCGGGCGAAAATCGCAGACATGGTTGCGGGCCGCGAGCCGTTGGACATCGAACCCCATGCCGCGGAGTCCTTTCCCGCCGAGGGGGCCATGGCCACACCCCGTGGGCGTGCCGAGGCTCTCATGAGGATGAGTGGGCCCCGGTCGGATGATAGAAAATTGCTCGCCTTCCCATCAGAGCCACCGTCTGTGGACGCCATGGATTTCCTGGCGTCAGCACCGGCGGACGAGGACGACGGCACGTTGCTGCTGGACCTGGATTCGGGCCCGCCGGTATTCGAGCTGGGTGAGGTCGGCGAGTCGGATCCCGGCTACACCGCCGCGCAGGAACCGAGGCCCGCGGATATGGAGACCATTGCGCGGCTGCTCCGTTCGCTGGCCGAGGCGGCCGGAACGGCCACCCGCGGCCGGCGCGGTTCCTCAGAAAACTGGACTCGGGCCAGGATCATGCCAGGCATGTCGATCTCGGTGCGCAACCTCGACCGGGGGGACTCGCCCCTGTTGGATCGACTCGCGCTGGAGTTGCGGCGGTTGATCAACGTCGGCGGTCAACAATCCGACTGATTTGGTTCTCTAACCCGCTTATCTCACCGGGTTTTGTAGCGAGGACGGCGAAGGGCAGTCAGATGTTGGGTTTTTCGCGGATCGGGTGACGCAGGCGTAGTCGCACTACGTTGAGGAGCACGATTCGCGAAAAGCACGACAGATGGCCGCGATTCGCCGCCCGCAGTAGAAATCTGGTGAGATATGCGGGCTAATCGCACTCCATGTCTTGCACCCAGGCAGAGGCGGCCCAGAAGAATTCGGCGTCCTGAGTCCTGGAGTCCACCTTCGAGCCGTAGACGGCAAACCCAGTGCCACCATCCATCATGTCCCAGCACGGGTCCCGAACATCATCGGGATCGAGCCACACGTCCACGGTGAGCGGCCCCTCAACGGTCCCCACGCCCAGTTGATTGAAGGACCACTGCCTGTTCTCGAGGGACCGCAGATCTCGGTAGCCCTCGGCGACGATCGCGGTGGCGCTGAAGATCCGGTAGTGGATTCTCACCGTCACAAGGGACACGTTGACGAAGCCGAGATTGGTGCGAAAGTCGCCGTCGTTCACCGCTCCGGTCAGGAAGGACTGAAAACCCGAGGTGTTCAGGATGAAGTTGTTGGCCGGGATCGACTGGCCGTAGGTACCCTGCGGACTGCTGACGTCGTAGGTGCGCATGCTGGCAACGATAAAGAGGTCGTCGTCGCTCGGTGGATTCTGGAGCAGCTCGGATTCGCTGGTCACCAACACCATTCCCTTGTCGTCGTCCACGTCAAACACCGTCTGCAGGACGTCCTGAAAGACGCGGGTTTCACGCGGGCCGAGCGTGAAGCGCTGCTCCGGCGGGAAAAAGATGTCCAGAAAGCCGTGCTGAGTCCTCTCGGGGAAGTACATAAGGCCAATCTCGATCGGGAAGGGTTGGAGATTGTTGACGGTGACATCGGAAACCCACTGGCTCGGAGGTTGACCCGCGAGCCGCGCCGCCCCCGGGAAGATGTGGGTCGTATCCACCTGCTGGGCTCCAACGATCAGAGGAACACACAGAACGCACGCCACCACGATCAGACACTTGGTTCTCATCGCCATACCTCCTTCGGTCCTCAATTTCTGTCGCCACCGATCCGTTTCCAGGTTGTGGGACCATTGTGAACCTCCCCTCAGCCCGCTGCAACCCCCCGAAAACAAGAAACTCATCCGGAATTCCGTGAGGTAAAAGGCGATCATTCCCGGGCAAAAGAAGTTGCCGGCCCGTCTGGAACGGATCGAAAATCGAAGATCAAAGATCGAAGATCCCCCCGCCCAGGAGCTCAGAATCGGTGAGGGCGGCGATCAGGGACGGCGTCAGGTGACAGCGACAGGGACCGGGATCAGCTGCAGATGCCAGCGGCAGCGTCAGAGCGCCTAGCGCGTTGAGAGCTATGGTGCGACGGGATTGAGCAGGCGCCAGGTCATGGCGCGCACCTCATCAAAGGTCCCCAGGGCCTTCTCCGCGCCAACTCCATTGACGGCACCAGCGGCTGAGAGCAGTCGCAGGTGACTGTCGACCTCCTTGGCCGAGGCATAGGCGATCCGCCAGTGGTGCTGGCGATCTCTTCCGTTTCGGCCGTGCCCTTCCGCCAGCTGCCAGGGAGGCCGTTGTCAAGGGTTGCCGGACTCAAGGCCGGCAGCGTAGCGTCCCTTGACAACGGCCTCCCTGGCAGCTACTCGTCCCCGTCCCACAGAACGACCCGGAGGGGACCATGCGGCCGCCGCACACCTGATCGCTGCCTCTGCCTCTGTCGCTGCTCACCGTCGCTGCTCGCTGTCTCCTGCCCCTGGCGCTGCTCGCTGCGGCTGTTCACTGTCGCCGCCCCTGAATCCTGGGCGCGGAGACACCTCACCTCACGATTTCCCGGATGCACCAAATAGACTCCCCATTTCTCACCGAATGAGTGACGGTACGGGCAGTAAAAAACCCCTCCGAGCGGAGGGGTTCGATGTTGAGGTGCGGAGGCGATCAGCGATCGCGGCTGCGCTCCTGTGCGACGTCGACCTTGATGGCCCGACCGTCGAGCTCGGTGTTGTTGAGCTCTGCGATGGCCCGATCAGCCGCATCGCCATCTTCGAAGGTCACGAATCCGAAACCGCGCGATCGCCCGGACATCCGGTCCTTGATCACGATGGCTTCGGCGACTTCGCCGAACTGCTCGAAGGCAGCACGCAGCCCGTCATCGTTGGTGTCCCAGCTCAAGCTTCCTACAAACAACTTCTTCGACATACTCTCTCTCTCTTTTCTTTGAGTCACCACCCCACAGGGCGTGCTCAATGGTTGTGGGTGACGGGAACAACGCGCTCCCGTCCCTGCGGTTTGGCCCTCACGGCCCAACCACAGCTTAGAAGTATAACCTGAATTATCGCGATTTGCTCGCTCGTGCAAATTCTTGGCTTGAATTGCCTCTGTGGCCGCCCGGTCGCCGCGGTCTGCGACCCCGGCTGGGCCGGCCGTCGGAGGCCCCCTTTTTCGCCCTCTCCTCGGCCTTCCGGGCTCGGTGGGCTGCGATGCGTTCGCCAGCCGGAATCTCGAGCCTGCCCTTTGGCTGAGCCCGGTAGTCGAATCCGTCCAAGTGACGCCGATCGAGCTTTCGGCCCAGGGCCCGTTCGATGGCCGAAATCTTCGGCACCTCCGACGGAGAGACGAATGTGAAGGCGTCTCCGGTGGACCCGGACCGCGCAGTTCGCCCCACTCGGTGAATGTAGTCGTCGGGCTGACCCGGAACGTCGAAGTTGACCACGTGGGGCAGCTCGTGGACATCGATGCCTCGGGCCGCGATGTCAGTCGCCACCAGCACCTGAAGGCGGCCATTTTTGAAGGCCGCCAGGGCCGCCTCGCGCTGCCGCTGGCTGCGATTGCCGTGGATCTTGTCGCACACGACTCCAGCCCGGGTGAGCTTGTCGGCGAGCCGGTTGGCCCGGTGCTTGGTGCGCGTGAAGACCAGCGCGGTTTGGATGTCTCCGCGCTGGAGCAATTCCAGCAGGAGCATCGGCTTGAGTGACTCCGCCACTGGCAGAACCGCCTGGGTGATGCCTGTCGCAGGGGTGGACCGGCGTTCGACGTCGATCCGCGCCGGGTCGTTCAGGAGGCCCTTGCTCAGTTGGACGATCGGCCGCGGCAACGTGGCCGAGAACAGGAGATTCTGGCGATTCCCAGGCAGCTTGGCAAGGATGCGACGGATGTCCGGCAGGAATCCCATGTCGAGCATCCGGTCGGCCTCGTCGAGAACAAGCACCTCGAGTCCGCCGAAGCGAGCCCAAGGATGCTGCATGTGGTCCAGGAGACGTCCCGGGGTGGCGACGATGACGTCGACTCCGGAACGGATCGCCCGCTCTTGGGGTGCCGGTTTGACACCACCGAAAACCGCGGCAGAGCGAATATTGGTAAAGCGCCCCAAGGCCACGAAGTGCTGGTGCACCTGGGCCGCCAGTTCGCGGGTGGGAGTGACCACGAGGGCGCGGATACCGCGATCGCGGCGACCGGCCAATCGTTGCAGAATGGGCAGAGCAAAGGCAGCGGTCTTGCCGCTGCCGGTCATGGCGCAGGCCAGTACGTCACGGCCGGCCAGGGCCGGCGGCAACGCCGCACTCTGGATGGGGGTGGGCTCCAAAAAGCCCATCTCGGAGATCCCGCGAGCTATGGCGGGATCGAGGTTCAATTCAGTAAAAGTTTTCAACATTTTTCCTTCTGCGGCCGCACCGCCACCAATGGGCGATTCGTGCCGCGGTATCTTCCGGCTCAATTGTGGGGGGAACGGGAGACTTGCCGGCGAGGCTGCCGTCCGGGCCCTGAAGGACCCTACTCAGTTTCGCGTTGTCAAGACGGGCCGCGAGGATGGCGCGGCGCTCAGCAACGGAGACAGCATCTCATGAATCGGTCCGAATAGCAAACAGCCCCGCCGCTGGCATCTCGAAACCTCTTCGGTACAGCATGTTATATGCGGGCGGGAAGATCGCTGGGTTGAAAGTCGGGGTCCGCGGGCCGTGGACCGCGGGGAATCGTTGTTGGTGTTTGGTTGTTTACGTGATTTTGAGAATATATCTCGAAGACCGAGGAGACCACAATGACATCCCCCACGAATACGAAAGACAACTGCTGCGCTCGTCACCAATGACAGGGGGCGGCGATGAAGGGTACGAAGCTTGGCCAGTACGAGGTCACTGATCAGTTGGGGGCGGGCGGAATGGGAGAGGTGTGGCT
Source organism: uncultured Holophagae bacterium (assembly GCA_963801995.1). Lineage (GTDB taxonomy): Bacteria > Acidobacteriota > Thermoanaerobaculia > Thermoanaerobaculales > Sulfomarinibacteraceae > FEB-10. Next base: position 164,596 of record CAWDGW010000008.1, read on the forward strand.
GGCCACCGACTCCACCCTCGGCCGCCAGGTGGCGCTGAAGCTGCTGCCGGCGGATTTCGCCGAGGACCCTGACCGCCACGCCCGCTTCGAGCGCGAGGCCAAGGTATTGGGGTCACTCAACCACCCCAATATCGCGACCCTGTACGGTCTCGAACACGCGGATGGCCAGCACGTCTTGGTGATGGAGTTGGTAGACGGCGAGGGCCTCGACGAGAGGATCTCTCGCGGCCCGGTGCCGGTGGAAGAGGCGGCCTCGATCGCCCTCGGAATGGCCGAAGCCCTGGAGGCGGCCCATGCTCAAGGAATCGTGCACCGCGACCTCAAACCTGCAAACGTCAAGATCCGTCCCGACGGCACCGTCAAGGTGCTCGACTTCGGGCTCGCCAAGGCCTGGGAAACCGACTCCGCCGCCCACAGCCTTTCCATGTCGCCCACCATCACCAGGCACGCCACCCTGGAGGGAGTCATTCTCGGAACCGCGGCCTACATGAGCCCGGAGCAAGCCGCCGGCACGCCGGCCGACCAGCGGGCGGACGTGTGGGCCTTCGGGGTGGTGCTGTGGGAGATGCTCACCGGTCACAAGCTCTTCGAGGGCGAAACGCTGTCGCACGTGCTGGCCTCGGTGCTCAAGGATGAACCGGACATCGAGGCGTTGCCCGACGAGACTCCAGCCCGCCTGGTGGAGCTGGTGGCGCGCTGCCTGCGCAAGAAGCCACGCCAACGTCTCCAGGCCATCGGAGACGCGCGGGTGCAGCTCGAGGAGTACCTGGCCGACCCCGTCGGCTTCGACGCCTCGCCGATCGCCGCCGCGCCGGAAGCGGCGCCGCCGGCGCCGCGCTGGCGACGCCTGACGCCCTGGGTGGCGCTGGTGGTTGTCACGGCGGGACTCGCTGCCGCTCTCCTGCTGGGCCGCGGGTCACCCGCACGCCTGCTCCGCGCCACCATCCCCCCGCCGGAGAACTCACTCTTCAACCTGGCACCAGTGGGCCCGGGTCCCGTGGCGGTGTCACCCGACGGCACCAGGCTTGCATTTTCGGCCCAGGAGGAGGACGGATCGGTTCGCCTTTTCGTGCGCCGGCTGGACGCCCCGGACGCGGTGGCCCTGTCGGGTACCGAGGGCGCCCAGTACCCATTCTGGTCGCCGGACTCGCGCTGGATCGGGTTCTTCACCCGCCGGGACGGGACCCTCAAGAAAATCGATACCTCGGGAGGACCACCGGTGACCTTGTGCCCGGCGCCCAACGGCAAGGGCGGAAGTTGGGGCGCCGACGGGGTCGTCGCGTTCGCTCCCGACGCCACCGAACCGATTCACCGGGTCTCATCGGCTGGCGGCGAGTCGTCCCCAATCACTGAGATCGACTCTTCGCGTCACGACTCCCACCGCCACCCGAGGTTCCTCCCTGACGGCCGGCACCTGCTCTACTTCGCCCGCGGCCAGACCGAGGCTCAGAGCTCGGTGATGGTGACCTCGGTCGACGGCGGAGCCGCACGCGACCTCCTGCTGGCGCCCTCCCAGGCCGAGGCCACGGCTGACCACCTGCTGTTCCTCCGCGAAGGCACGCTGATGTCTCAACCCTTCGACTCAAAGAAGATGGAGCTCACGGACGAGGCGGTGCCAATCGCCGAGGCTGTCATGGAAATTCCGGGAGCCGCCATCGCGGTGTTCTCCGTGTCGCCCGCAGGAATCCTGGCCTACCAGAGCGGTGAGGCCGAGTCCGCCACCGCCCTGGAATGGCGTGACCGGAAGGGCCAGCCAGACGGCGTCCTCGGCGATCTCGCCCCCTACGGGGGGGCAGTGATTTCCCCCGACGGTCGGCACGCGGTGGTGAAGATCCCCGATCCTTCCACCGGTGCGGACGACCTCTGGATCTATGACATCGAACGCGACCTCCGCACCCGCTTCACCTTTGATGCAACAGACGACACCTGGCCGGTGTGGACGCCTGATGGAGCGCGAATTTTCTTCAGCTCGAACCGCGACGGCAAGTATGCCGTCTTCGCCAAGGACATCAGCGGCGCGGGCGAGGTGGAAAAGGTGTACGGAACCGAACGCGACATCTTTGCAACCGACATTTCTCCCGATGGAAAGCAGCTGGTGTTTTTCGCCACCGGAGGAGAGACGGGGACGGACATCTTCGTTCTTCCCCTGGAGGAGGGTGCCGAGGCAGTGTCTTTCAGGGAGACGGAGTTCAGCGAGGGTGTGGGGAAGGTCGCGCCCAACGGCCGGTGGCTGTCCTACAACTCCGACGAGTCCGGCCAGTTCGAGGTTTACGTCACCACCTTCCCCAAGCCGGGCCGGCGGTGGCAGGTCTCCACCGACTCCGGCGGCTACGCGTTCTGGCGCGCCGACGGCCGGGAGATCGTCTATACGGAAATGGACGGCACCCTGATGGCGGCGGAGGTGGACTCACAGGGTGACACCCTCCAGGTCGGTCGGGTGGAGTCGCTGTTCGACATCCAACCCCCCGAGGCCGGCGGTGCCTATTACAACTTCACGGCTGACGGCCAGCGCTTCCTGGTGGTGCCGTCGGCGGTGCAACGGGCCGACACCTTGCTGAATCTTGTGGTTGAATGGCCTCAGTTGCTCGAGCGTCGGCAGTGACCCTGGGTCAAAATTCGGAATTCGGAATTCGGAAAACCTCCTTCGAGCGCGGTGCAAGAGGGGCAGTGGGGCTATGGGGCAGAGGGGAAATGGGGAAAAGGGGCAGGTCCGGCGGGCCTCATAGCTTCATGGCCCTATAGCCCCACTGCTCCGCAGCCCATCCGAACGACCTGAGATCACGTAACCAAGAGGACGGCGAGAATGGCGGCGAGGGAGAGCAGGCCGAGGGCGGCGGCGAGAACGGCGAATAGGATCTTCACCGTGGAGGTGGGCGCATCGCCCATACGGCAACTGGGGTTTTGGCCGGACACGACGAAGCGGTGAAGAACACCCCGATAGCGGTAGGCGATGACCCAGGCTGGAAAACCCAGTCGGCGAGTGACCAGCCGCCGAGCGAGGACCTCCGCCCGGACGTTGCGGAATCGCTGACCCGGGACAATCCCTCCCCTGAGCCGTTCACCAACCAGGCGATCAATCTCCGACGCCACGTGGCGGCGGGCGCGGGAGCGGCGGAATTCAACATGCTCCAACGCCCCCTCCAGGCCCTGGAGAGAATCGGTGGGAGCGGCGGTCTCCAGGTCATAGCTGTCGATCAAGTGCGCGGTTTCTGCATCGGTCAGGCCTCGCGATGCCGACGAAACAACCCCTTCGAAGGTCATCTTGGTCCGTCCAACGTGGGGGGCCCAATCAGCGCGGCCGGTGCCCACTTCGGAATCGGCCGCCCAGCTCACCAGAGCCTCCGCGTCAAGGACCCAGCCGACCCACCACAAGGCCTGCATGGAGTCGAGCCGGCTCGCCGACGCCAAATCCGAAGGCCGGGTCCACCCCAAGTTGCCGAGCCAATCCCGAAAAACCTCCTCGGCTCGATCGCGGTCGACGATGAAGGGCAGCAGTTGCTCTGCCTGCTCCAGGGGATCCTCCGGGGTTTCAAGGTGCGTCACCGAGCCGCAGAAAGCACAGCTCGGGGCGCCCGCCGGAATGTTGTAGGAGACCGCGGCCCCGCAGCCGTCACAGCGCAGAACCTCCACTGCGGTGACCGGGAGATCGCTCAGGCCACCGCCCGGGACCACCAACCCACAGACCGGACATCGGTCCTCACCTCTCCCATGGGCGCTTTGGCACCGGGTGCAGGTGGAGGAAGAGTTCGTCACAGCAACCTCCCCACAATGCCAAGCAAGGCCAGCACACCAAGGACCGCAAGCGCAATCGCAGCCAGCTTGGTCCAGGCAACAGGCGCGGAGCCGTGAACCCTGCCGGTCTGACCGTTGACCAGAAATCTGATCGGCGGCTTTTCGGAGTGATGTCGAATCGCGAAGACCCACAGCGGCAACAGGGTCAGGTCGAGGGCTTCGGCCTTGAACCGGGTGTGGTGCTTCAGGCGACTCAGGGTATCACCAGGCAGAAAGCGCCTCAGCAGGCCGTCGATCCAGCAATTCCCCTCCTCTCGAGCCAACGCCAGACACTCTTCCCTGGACATGGACGGCTCCTCGGAGACCCAACCGGACACCATGGCCGGCGTATACCTGCGCAGCCCGTCGAGGTCGAAGGGTTCGATGGCCTGAATCTCTTCGTTTGGCAATCCGGTCGATGCGGTCACCACTACGTCCTGAAGATGGCACGCGTGCTCGCCCTTGACCTCGTGGTACTCGATCCTGCGGACCCGCCGGACCTTCTTCGACCGGGGGTCGACCCGGGTGGCGTAGTAGACCTCCCCCACCACCGCCTGGTACATGGTGTCCGAGGTTGCCGAGTAAAGGTAGGTGGGCAGGTAGACGCCGGTGACCTGCTCCGGCTTCGCCCTCCGCAGCACCGCCGGTGCCAGCCAGCGTTTGCGCAACCAATCGCGGATCCCCCGGGCCGCGGATTCGCGGTCAACCGAAAAAGGGACGACGAAAACCGGATCGGGCCGGTCCTCGGTGGCTGGACGGTCCACCACCGATGGTGAGTCGCAGTAGGGACAGCGGGCCGTTCTCATCAGCGGCTCGATCAAGGTCGTCGCACCGCACGACTCGCATTTGATTTCGAGATACTCGGGCACTACCGCCATCACCCCGACAGTTTACCGCCATCGAGATTGAGTTAAACGTTACACGTTAAAGGTTAAAGGTTTGGCTCATCCGGAATTCCGTGAGGTGTTGGATGACAGCGAACGGTGACAGCGTCGGATTACAGCGACGGGGGCCGGTACAGCGTCAGGTGGCAGCGGCAGCATCCAGCGACAGGGGCCGGGATCAGCGTCAGGTGACGCGTCAGCGTCAGAGCGTGAAGCGTGTTGAGAGCTATGGTGCGACCGGATTGAGCAGGCGCCAGATCATGGCACGAACCTGGTCAACGGCCTCCCTGGCAGCTATTCGTCCCCGTCCCATAGAACGACCCGGAGGGGACCATGCGGCCGTCGCACATCTGATCGCTGCCTCTGCCACGGTCGCTGCCCGCTGTTTCCTGATCCTGTCCCTGGCACTGCTCACTGCCGCTGTTCACTGTCGCCGTCCCTGAATCCCAGGCACGGCAACACCTCACATCACGCTTTCCCGGATGAGCCAAACGTCCAACCTGTAACGTTTAACCTTTAACGTTGAACGAGGGTGGTTGGGTGGGGGATCAGTTTTCAGCGCGCCGGCGGGCAGCCATCTTCAGGCCCTCCCAGGCGACCCAGCCACGCATGGCGGCGCCCTTGAGCTTGCCGTGACGGTGATCGGTGCGCTCGAGGCTCCAGTTGATCACGTTCCCCGGCGGCGTCAGCCGCTCTTCCTCGGGACGCAGCACGAGACGGATCGAGTCGTACTCGCAACCCATCGCACACACCCCGCAGCCGATACACCGCTCTCCATCCACACGATAGCCTTCGTCACCGTTGGAGATCGCCTCCACCGGACAGCGTTCCTGAGCACAGTCACCACACTCGGAGCACTCGTCGAGGTCTATTTCTGCGACGTAGTTGGAACGGGCGAGCATGTATGGTGCACCGTGCTCGTTGACGGCCCGCAGGAAACCGCAGCAGCAGGAGCAGCAGTTGCACACGAAGAAGGGTCCGCGCTGGACGTTGTACGTGCAGTGGACCAGACCCTCCTCCTCCGACCGGTCGAGCACCTCCAGAGCTTCGTCGAGGGTGATCTCGCGGCCCCACGGCTGCATGCCTTCGTAGGCATCCTCCTCGCGGGAGAAGCTCAGACAGGTTTCCATGGTGTGGCTGCACGGCTTGCCGAGCAGGCCGTGCTCCTTGCGGCAGATGCAGTCGGCGACTCGGAACGACTTGCAGCTCGAGAGCAGCGCCTTGAGGTCGTCATACGGCAGGACCTCTGCCTGGCTCTCGATGCGTCGGTTGACCGGAACCACGCGTCCCAGCGCCGGTGCCGCACCACCCATGCCCGACGCCAAGGCGGGGCCGTAGCTTTCGAAGAGCTCTGCCAGTTCGCGGTCGAGGCGATCGAGCTGGAACTCCCAGATTCCGACCACAAATGGGGCCATGGCATAGAGACGGCGACCGTCTTGCTTTATCGAGAGGATCTGGCCGCGCTCGGCCATGCCGTTGAGGACCTCGGCAACCTCGTCTGCCGGCCGACGAAGTCGGCGGGCGATGGTGGTCGCCGGCTCCGGGATGGGCTTGAGCTTGAGGGTCATGGCGGCGTCTTCTGGCGAAAAGATCTTGCGGAGAATCGCAAGCTCGGTGCCCTCCTCGGTCGCGGGGAAGCCGCTGGGAAGCGCATCGAGCGCCTTTGCGAGCTGAATGTAAACGTCGGCCATGGTTGCTCCCTTCGAACTAGCTCACAGGGTAGTGTCCGCCGAGCCGGGGCGCAACTGTCCCGTTGGCAGTTGGCAGTTTACGTTGTCGCAGCCGGAGGCTGCTCCAACGCGACTCCCCGCCACCAGCAGACAGCCGTAGGCCAGCCCCCTCCCTCGAGACGACCCCCCTGACCACGGCTGGGGACTGCTGCTGTCGGTGAGTTGGCAGTTTACGTTGTCGCAGCCGGAGGCTGCTCCAACGCGACTCCCCGCCACCAGCAACAGCGTCAGGTTTCAGCGACCGGGGCAGAGGCAGCGTGCAGCGGCAGTAGACAGCGGCAGCGATCAGATGTGCGGCGCCGGCATGGTCCCCTCCGGGTCGTTCACAGTGTGGATGGACATAGCTGGCGAGGGGGCCGCAGGGGCAGGCAGGGAGGAGATTGTGGTGCGGGCCTCTGACCTGCTGACTTGACCGTTGGGGATTGGCCGCAGAAGAACGCAGAGATCCGCAGACAGACGCAGCCGGCCCGTTCTGACGCTGTCGCCGTCGCCTGACGCCGCCACCGGCCCCTGCCGCTGGATGCTGCCGCTGCCCCTGATGGCTGCCACCGGATAGAATGTCGTAGTGACCGTGCCTCGCTTCTGCCTCGGTGCCGCCATCGCGATTGCCGCACTGACTACCGGCACGCTCGGCGGCTGCTCGAGCGTCCGACCTCGAGCCGGGGTGGAGGTGCCCTCGGGGTGGCCGATCCCAGCCACGAAGGTCACCGTGACGTCGATCTTCGGAGCACCGCGGGGCCGGTCGCGACACCAGGGCATCGATCTCGCCGCGGCCCGCGGCACTCCCGTCCGCGCCACCGCGGGCGGAAAGGTGGAATTCGCCGGAAAATCCGGCGATTTTGGCCGGTTGGTGATCATCGATCACGGCGGTGGATGGGAAACCCGCTATGCCCATCTGCGCTCGATCAGAGTCGACGAAGGCGACCGGATCAACCGCGGCCAGGAGGTCGGCACCGTGGGGCACAGCGGAAACGCCAGCGGCGATCACCTCCACTACGAGGTCCGCCACGATGAAATGCCCGTCGACCCGTGGCCGACCCTCCACCGTTGATTCGGCGGTGTTAGGCCGGATTCACCAGCATCCCTCGCGGAGTGTACTGGGCGATTGTCACCATGACTACGGTGGGATATGGCGACATCGCGCCCCGGACGGTTTTCGGCCAGGCGGTCGCCGCCTTAGTGATGATTCTGGGCTACGCCATCATCGCCGTGCCGACTGGGATCTTTTCGGCAGAGCTCTTGGAGGCCGCCCGTAAACCCGTTTCCGGCAGCACCCAAGCCTGCCCAGGCTGCAGAGTCGACGGCCACGACCGCGACGCCGTCCACTGCAAACGTTGCGGAACCAGGCTGTAGCACGCAACGGCTCACTACTGCTAAGATATTGAACATCATGAGATCTTCGTGTGGGGATACCCGGCGTTCACCGAGCCGTCTGCAGGAATCGGATTGAGCCGTGCAGATTGACTTCTCACAGTTCGCGATCGTCGAGATCGTCCTCGGAGCCATGATCGGCATCTTGTTGGTTGTGGTTATCCTGCTTTACACCAGGTTACGAAAAATCGAAGCACCCGCCGCCAGCCAGGAAAGGCCCGAGCCGGAGCCGACGGCGGCCCTCAGCCCGGCGCGCCGAATGGAGCAGGACCTCACCTTTGTGGTGGATTACATCAAGGAGTTCCCAAAGCTGATGGCCGACCTCAACAGTCAGAACGAGGTCCGCCAGCTGCCGCCCGTTCTGCTGAACGCCATGATGAGGATTTTCAGAGCGGAGCAAGCGGTCGTCCTCGTGAGGCGGCGCAGCACCCTGGCCGAACCCGAGCGCCGAAACCGGCTCATCGTTGCGGCGCTGGCATCCAGCGAGCGCGGGCTCAACGTGGGGGCAGAGGTGGCCATCGGAGAGGGCCAGTTGGGGTATGTGGCCGAGACCCGCAAGGTCATGGACTGGCAGGACTACCGCCGGCAGGTGGCGGACAGTCCCCGCTACGCCCCCGGAGCCGGCGAAGCGGTCTTTGCCGTGGTGGCGCCCATGGTCCAGGATGGAGAAATACTCGGCGTGATAGCCATCTCCAGACCCCAGCGCCACCACCCACAGGAAAAGGAAATGATGCAGATGATCGCGTCCCTCGGAGCGATCACATGGAACAACCTGACCGCCTACAGGGACGTCAAGGTGGCGGCCGACATCGACGAGCTCACCGGCATCTTCAACAAGCGAGCCCTCAAGTTCCGGTTGTCCGAGCTGGTCTACGGCGCCCGTCAGAGCGGATCGAGGGTGGCGGTCTTCCTGTTCGACATTGATCACTTCAAGGCCTACAACGACCAAAACGGCCACATCGCGGGCGACCAGGCCCTGCGCCTGCTGGCTCAACTGGTCCGAGACTCGGTGCGGGCCGATGACATCTTCGGACGTTTTGGCGGTGAGGAATTCCTGCTCATCATGCCGGGGCGAACTCCGGCACAGGCGGTGAGTGCCGCGCAGAACATCCGCCAGCGGATCGCCCGCTATGCCTTTCCCTTCGGCGACAACCAGCCGATGGGCCGAGTGTCCGTCAGTGGCGGCGTCGCCACCTTCCCGGACGACGCCCAGGACGCCGTTGAACTCCTGCTCTCAGCGGATAACGCCCTGTACCGCGCCAAGCAGGCCGGCCGGAACCGGGTCTCGCGGGCCGAGACCGGTCTCAACCCGCCGACCGCGGCCACCAGTGTCAACCTGGACGATACTGACATCTAGACCTCAGGAATACCTTCCTGGCCAACCCCTGTTCCACAGGTGTCACGAATGTCAGGTTTCACTGGAGGTCCCATGCGACGAATCGTCCCCATCGTCCTGTTCGCCGCCGCTCTTGCGGCCCCGCCGATCGCTCACGCCCACTGCCAGGTCCCGTGCGGCATCTACGACGACGAGCTGCGGGTGGAGCTCATCGAAGAGCACATCACCACCGTCGAAAAGAGCATGAACCAGGTGACCGAACTGGGCAAAGAAACACCGGCGAACTACAACCAGATCGTTCGTTGGGTGGACAACAAGGAGCACCACGCCCAGGAGATCCAGGACATCGTGACGGCGTACTTCATGGCCCAACGCATCAAGGTGCCTGCACAACGGGAGGGCGAGGCGTGGGACGCTTACGTCAAACAGCTCTCTCTTCTTCACCAGATTCAGGTCGCCGCCATGAAAACAAAACAGACCACAGATGCCAAATGGATCTCGGAACTACGCTCCCTGGTCAAGGCTTTTCGGGTCGCTTACTTCGGCGATGAGGGCGGGCACAAGCACTAACCCGCACTTCTCACCAGCTCTCTACTACGGGCGGCGATGCACCGCGCCAAGAGTCTGGCCTTTAACCTTTAACCTTTAAACCTTTAAACCTTTAAACCTCTACCGGCAACCCCGCGCACCTTACCGCGCGGGTTGGGTGCGGCCTTCGGACCAGCCACCCAGCTTGACGTCCAGCAGGCCGAGAAACTCCGTCGCCGCCGCATCGAGCTTCTTGAAATCCTGCTGCGACCCGTCCCCACCACCGGCATGAACGTGGACCCTGACGATGTCGGTCCGCATGATCTGTTCGATCTTGAGGACAACGCCCTGGTACGGCTGGTCTTCGACCGCCGCGGCACGAATTGTCCCGTCAAGGCGGTCCTCTTTCTCCACCTCGTAGCCCAGTTCGTCCAGAGCGAGGTGAATGCCCTCCCACACCCGATCCGGTGAATCCAGGTAGCTCCGGACCCAGGCGCCGGCGGGATCGGAGGCGGTGGACGAGCACCCCGAGCCGACCACGATCATGAGCAACGCCGCCGCTACGAACCACCGCGAGCCGCCGCGAACTCCCTGCTTTTCAAGCTTCATGCGCTTCCCCAATCCCGTCGGTCAGTGTACCGGATTGCCTCCTCGTGGTTCGTGAAAGAGCCTGGTACTCCTCGGGTGTGTTGATCGAAATCCACTGATCGACAATCGCTCCCGGCAGTGAGGGGTTCGCGACCTTCGAGTGGTCGGCGATCCTTCGGGGGGCCATTCGCCCCTCCGAGACCAGCCGCTCCAGGAGCATCCGAGACTGTGGCTCATAGGTGGCGAAAAGGGGCTCCAACCGGCCATCGTCGGAACGAGGCAGCACGGCCCACCGGCCGACCCCGCGCTGTCCCAACAGCCACCGTACGCCATCGTCGGTCGCGAACGGCAGATCGCAGGACATCACGACCCACGCCGCTTCCGGACACCATCTGAGGGCTCCGAGCAGGCCGGCGATGGGGCCGCCCAAGCCCGGCGGATCGGCGACCCTTGGCATCCCCTTGATGGCTTCGGGAAGCTCGCCTTCGCCCAGCAGAACCACGTCGTCGACAACGCAGCGCAGCACATCCACCACACCCTCCACTAGGCTCCTGCCGCCGCGCTCGAGCAGTTGTTTTGGCTGTCCCATTCGGCGAGACGCTCCACCGATGAGAACCCCCCCTACAACCGGCCTCTGCCTCCAGGCAGATTCGAGCAGCTCCAAAACGATCCGCTCGGCCATTTCGACACGTGGTCCGTTCCAGGGGAGGACCTCGAGGATCCCCTCCACCTCCCGGGGCGGTTGACTCGCTCCCTCGGCCAGCAGCCATATCTTGGGCAGGGAGGTCGATTTGTGGCCTTCCACCAGAACCATGTCGCAACCGGCCGCCAGCAGCCGCAACACCGCGGGCAGATCAGGTGCGGACCGGCCATGCCAGCGCAGAACCAACTCCTCGGGCGATCTCAGGGCCACGTCGGCCCCGGCCCTGAACAGCCGATCGGAGTCCTTCCCAGGGTGGTCGATGGTGATCCCGTGAGCGTCGTGTTTGACGACCGCCACATCGATCCCGCGATCGACCATCCGGGAAATCACCGCCTCGAGCAGGGTGGTCTTGCCCGAGCCACTGAATCCGCATACCGCCAGTACCGGCGCCGGAGACCGCTTCAATTCCACCGACGTAGTCTAACCGTTCGCCTTGCCACAAGCACCTCCGTTGGCCGTTGGCAGACTGCCACCCATGCCCGTCTCCGTCTCCGTGCCCGATCACAGATCAAAGATCGAAGATCCAAGATCCCCCCACACGGGCAATGCGAGAGTGTGTCATCGTGGGCGTGGGCGGATCTGCAAAATCTGTGTGATCTGTGGACGGACTGCTGCTGTCGGCGAGTTGAAGGGGGCCTACTGCCAGGAAGAAAGGGGATTTTTGATATTTGATCCTCGATTGGGAGGGTGGTTGGGCAGCCAGTCCTTGACCGTGGTCAATGCAGGGATCGAAAATGCACCGAACAATGCTGGGGTTCGAGCTGGTATCATCTCGGAGATCTCGATTCCGTACCCGAAGGAGAGAACGATGCGACACCTGAGCGTTGCGGCACTGTTGTTCATCGGATTGGCCATGGCGGCGGGAGCCGCCGAGGATCCGAAGGTGGCTGGTGCTTGCATGACCTGTCACAAGGAAAAAACCATGGGGCTGTACAAGCAGTGGTTCGACTCCCAGCATGCCGCCCACAACGTCACCTGCCTGAGTTGTCATCAGGCGGATCGGCGCGACCCAGACGCGTATCAACACTACGACGCCACCATTGCGACCCTGGTGACACCCGAAGACTGTGGCCGCTGCCACCCAAAAGAAGCCAAGGAAGTCTCTAACTCCTACCACGCCAGCGCGGGCCAGATCCTGGACTCGGCGGACGCCTATCTCGCCCACGTGGCGGCGGGCGACCCGGTATCGGTAATCGGCTGCGAAAGCTGTCATGGCGGCAAGGTCCAGATCGACCCCAACAGCCCGAACAAGCTCGACCGCCACAGCTGGCCCAACTCCGGCATCGGTCGGATCAATCCTGACGGCTCGCTCGGATCGTGCAATGCCTGCCACACCCGTCACACCTTTTCCAAGGCCCAGGCCCGTCAGCCAGCAGCTTGCTCCAAGTGCCACCTCGGACCCGATCATCCCCAAAAAGAGGTGTTCGAGGAATCGAAGCACGGCAACACCTACTTCACCAACGAGGACCTGATGAATCTGCGCTCGGACTCCTGGGTAGTGGGTGTGGATTACTCGGCGGCACCCACCTGCGCCAGCTGCCACATGTCCGCCACCACGACCCAGGCGGTCACCCACGACGTGGGTCAGAGAATTGCCTGGACCTTGCGGCCTCCGGTTTCCAAACACAAGGACAACTGGCAGGCCAAGCGGGCCAACATGCAGCAGGTTTGCACCGCCTGCCACACCCCGACATTCACTGACGGCCACTTTTACCAATTCGACGCCTCGGTGAGGCTGTACAACGAGAAGTTCGCCATTCCGGCCACCGACCTGATCAAGCTGGTGCGTTCGAAGAACCTCCTCGAGAACCCGGCCGCCTTCTCCAACAAGATCGAGTGGACCTACTGGGAACTCTGGCACCACGAGGGTCGCCGGGCGAGACACGGAGCCGCCATGATGGGGCCTGACTACACCTGGTGGCACGGCTTCTACGACATCGCCCAACACTTCTATTTCAAGCTCCTGCCCGAGGCCCGCGAGCTTGGTGATCCCGAGGTGGATGCCTTCGTCGAAGAGCTCCTCGATTCCGACCCCATGCACCGCTGGGTCCGCGAGCAGACCGCTGACCTCAAAAAGCAGATCCGGTCCGGCGACATGCAGAAGATCTACACGAGGTTCTTCACCGAGGAGTGATCATGCTGCGCTCCTACCTCGATTTCATCCGTGCAGTCTCGCTCGACCGCCTCGGTCGGCTTGGGGTCGTGCTGACCACCTCGGCTTTCGTGAGCTTCGTCATCCTGCAACTGGCGATGTTTGCCGGCATTGTCACCAACGCCTACGTGGGTCTCATCGTCTACCTGGTTTTTCCGGTTCTCTTCGTTCTTGGTCTGGTGATCATTCCCATTGCCTGGCACCGACAACGGACGCGAACCGGGATGTCCACCCGCGAGTTGCTTGCCGAGAATTTCGGCGAAGAGGGCGTGCACGGTGGACTTGCCGGCTCTCCGGTGTTCCGAACCGTTGCGATCCTGACCCTCGCCAACGTCCTGATACTGGGAGCCGCCAGCGTCAAGATGCTGCACTTCATGGACTCTGCCAGATTCTGTGGAACCGCTTGCCACCAGGTCATGAACCCTGAGTGGACCACGTACCAGGCTTCACCTCACGCCCGGGTGGCGTGCGTGGACTGCCACGTGGGAGAAGGCCTGGGACCACTGGTGAACTCCAAGTTGAACGGCGCGTGGCAGGTGATCTCGGCGACCTTCAACCTCTATGAGCGGCCCATCGCCACACCTGTCCACCAGCTGCGACCGGCCCGCGAGACCTGTGAGCACTGCCACTGGCCTGAGAAGTTCTACGGCAACCGCCTGGTCACTCATGTGCGCCACGCCCAGGACGAGGAATCCACCCCCAGCTACGTCACCCTCAACCTGAAGATCGATGCCGGCGCGGCCGGCGCGACGGGAGTTCACTGGCACGTGGGAGAGGGTGTCGAGGTCCGTTACGCGTCGGTGGACGACCAACGCCAGGAGATGCTGTGGGTTGAAACACTGCGTCCGGACGGCTCATGGCACCGATTCGACAACACCCGGATATCGGCCGGTGCGGCGGACTCGGGCAATGTGCGAACCATGGACTGCGTCGACTGCCATAACCGGGCAACCCACATCTACCAGAACCCGGGCAAGGCGGTGGACGAAGCGATCCGCCTGGGTCGGATCGACCGATCGCTGCCATTCATCCGGCGCGAAGCGGCAGCGGCTCTCACTGCCGGCTATCCATCTCAGGAAGCCGGGTTCGACGGAATTCGGGCTCGGCTCGGGTCTTTCTATCGCCGCCAGTATCCGGAGCAGGCTTCCACTTGGCTCGACCGCATCGATTCAAGCGTTGCCGAACTGCAGGGACTGTACGAACGAAATGTCCACCACCAAATGAATATCGGTTGGGGCGCCTATCCCAGTCTGCTCGGGCACACCGAGGCCCCAGGTTGTTTCCGGTGCCACAATCGCCAAATCCAGGACGAGGAGGGGCGTTGGATTTCCGATGACTGCACCCTCTGTCACTCGATCCTGGCCAACGAATCACCTGAACCGTTCAGCTATCTGCGGCCTGCGGAAGAAAAGGCCCGCGACCGCGCGATGCACGAGTACCTCAGGGACGAGTTCTTGAGCTCGTTCGTCGACTGAGATGGAGCACGCGACCCGTGCCAGGGAGAGAAAATCCATGACTCACCGAATATTCCGACAGGCTCTTTTGGTTACCGCCGTGCTGGTCTCCACAGCGGCGGTGCCGGCCACCGCTCAGGATGCAACCGACAGTTTTTCCGACGCCATAACCAAAGGCACTTTTTCCCTCAATCTCCGGTACCGGTTCGAGGATGTGGATCAGGACGGATTCGACGACGATGGCCGGGCATCGACCCTGCGCACCACCTTCGGCTACAAGACGATGTGGTGGAGCGGGCTGATGATCTTCGCCGAAATGGAGGATGTCCACGACATCGGGTATGGAGGAGACCACAATAACGCCGGTTCAGGTTCGCTGTGGAACGGCGTCACCGACCGTCCGGTGATCGCGGATCCCGAGATCACCGAGTTCAACCAGGCATACCTGGGGATCCGGCCGGCCAAGACCTTCATCATCCGCGCCGGCCTGCAGGAGATCGTGGTCGACAACAGCCGCTTCGTCGGCAACGTGGGCTGGCGCCAGAACCACCAGAGCTTCGAGGCCGCCCGCGTCACCTGGGACCTCACCGAAACGTTCGCCCTCAGCTACGCCTACATCGGCCGTACCCGGACCGTCACCGGCGCCTCCCAGCCCATGACCACTCACCATGCCGACCTCGGCTACACCTCTGGCGGCGGCACTCTCAAGGGTTACTTGCTGCAGATCGACTACGACGACGAGCCGCTGTGGGGGCGATCCACGAGCACCTATGGCGCGTTCATCGGTGGCGAGGCCGCGGTGTCAGACTCGACCATCCTGCTGTACCGCTTCGAGTACGCCCAGCAGGAGGACACCGGCAACAATCCCAACCGGGTCGACGCGGGCTATCGGCTGGCGAATCTGGGTCTGAGGATGGGTAAGTGGACGGTGGCCGCATCCTGGGAGGTTCTCGAGGGCGACCCTGACTCGGGCGCCTTCACCACCCCCCTCGCCACCCTCCACAAGTTCAATGGCTGGGCCGACAAGTTCCTTTCGACGCCAGGCAATGGGCTCGAAGACCTGTACCTGACTGTGGGCGCCAAACTCGGGCGGTGGGATCTGACCGCGGTCTACCACGACTTCACCGCCAACAGCGGCGATGGGAAGTGGGGAACCGAGATCGACGCCCACGTCATCTACACCGCCAAGTGGAAACAGAAGTTCGCCCTCAAGGCGGCGTTATACGAGGCGGACGAGTGGGCCACCGATACCACCAAGATCTGGCTTTGGACGAGTTGGGGTTTTTAGAGCCGTGCCTACCGGAGATCAGCGGGTGGCTCGTTCGGTCGACTCGTGCTCGAGCTCACGAAGGAGCGTCTCGAGGGTGGCGCGGTCGACCCGGTAATCAGTGCGGCAGAAACCGCAACCGAGAACCGCCGGCTCGTCCTCACAGTCCTCCACAATGGCCTTGATTTCGTCGGCCCCGAGTAGCTTGAGGGCGGTTTCCACGCGCTCCATGGAGCAGCCGCACCGAAACTCCACGTCCCTTCGCTCCAGAACCCACGCACCCTCTGGAAAGAGCTCCGCCAACCAGACCATCGGACCGTCACCCCTGACCATTCGCGAGGTGAGTCTGCCGATCTTTTCGATCCGCTCAGTCAACAACTCGGCCTGCGATCCGCTGACACCGGGCAGCAGCTGGATCAGCAGCCCGCCGGCATGGTCCACACCCACTTCCGGGTGAACGTGGACACCGAGCAAGACAGCGGACGGCACCTGTTCCGAATCGTGCAGGTACTGGGCAATGTCGCGCGCGATCTCCCCGGTTTGAATGGGAACCACCCCCCGAAACGGTTCTCCTGACCCCACATCCCGGGTGACCACCAGCTCCCCTTCGGTGCCCACGACGCCGGCCACATTGAGCTTCCCCTGGACCTTGGATCTCGCGGTGGCCAGTGGGTTGGCCAAGGTGGCGCGAACCCAGCCTGCGGGTGACGCCGTCGCCAGCATCCGGCCGGCCGGTCCTCCGCCATCGATTTCGACCGTGAGCATAGGTTCCCGGCCGGTGACCTTTTCGAGCATCGACGCGAGCAAAAGAGAGCCTGTGGCGAGCCGTCCCACAGCCGCTGTCGCCACCGGCGAGGCATCGTGGATCCTGCGAAGATCGTCAACGATCCCAGTGGCGTCACAGGCGACGATACGAACCCGGCCGCCCCACGCGATGGCCCGGATCAGGTGATCCGTGTGCTCTCCGTCGCCGTGGTGGTCCTGTCCAATCGACACCTCTATATCTCACCACGAACGGTGCCCGCGAAGCAACTTCAGGGGGGTGTGGGACACAGAACTCAGAATGTGGAATGTGGAAATTCAACCGCCGCAGTTAGGGGTCCAGGTCTCAGGTCAATGGTCTCTACGTTTCCTGCTTTTCACACCGGGAGATTGCGTGGGCAGGACCACACCTCCCTGCATTTCAGACCATGAAGGGAGGTGTTCCGGGTCCCTGGTTCCTGCTACGTCGTGGTTCGATTTTCGATTTTCGATTTTCGATTGATCGGGCGGGCGGGTGGCTATGAGGCTTCGACCAACTTGGGATGCCTGTGGCCAGGCAACAGTCCCTCCACCGCCACCATCAGATCCAGGAGAGCGAAAGGTTTTTCCAGCACATCGTCGGCGCCAACGGTCACCGCCGAGCGGTTCAATGTGTCAGATCGCTCACCGCTCCGGTCCGACAGGGCGAGGATTTTGACCCGCTCCCCGAGGGATCTCATCTCGTCAATGGCACTGAAGCCCTCGGGCTCCGAGGCGGAGACGTCGAGAATCACCAGATCGGCGCCGCCCCGCCTGAATCGGACCAGGGCCTTCCAGCCGTCCTCCGCATCATCCACTTGGTGGCCCGCGTACTCGAGGGCCTGCAGGATGACCTTCCGCACCTCTGGGCTGTCGTCTATTACGAGAATCCGAGCCATTCAATCCTCACGGCTTCGCTCTGTCAGTCCCCATAAGGTTGCCCCACGGTTCTTCAAAAATACTCGGTGGCCAGGCCCGAACCTCTCGCCAGCAGATTTCTGGACCAACCGCCCAGATCTTTCGGCCCCCAACCCGCGTTACACTCCAAAAGAAGCGTCGAGGAGATTTCCATGGACGAAACGACCCTGACCCAGCCGGCCCAGCCTGTCGGCCCGGATCCACTGCCGTGGGAGGACCCCAATGTCGGTGGATTCGATGGTCTGCTGCGCACCATCTCCCTGTTCCTCACACGGCCTGACGAAGCCTTCACCAGAATGTCCGACAGCGGCCTCGGTCGTCCGTTCATGTACGCGGTCATCACCTCGTGGATCGAGTTGGTGGTGGTCTTCGCCTATTGGGCCGTCTTTCAGTTTCCCCTCTTCGCCTTCGGTTTGCCCAGCCTCGACGAGAAGCTTGCCGAGGCCGCGATCGGTGCCGGATTCCTGTTCGCAATCGGTGCGGGGATCTTCCTCCTGATGCCTGTTCTCGTCGCAGTGGGACTGGCGATCCACGCGTGCATCCTCCACCTGATGCTGCTCATCATTGGCGAGGGCAAGCGAGGCTTCGACACCACGATCCGTACGATCTGCTATTCGCACACCGCCGATCTCGCCAATGCAGTTCCTCTGTGCGGAGGGATCATCTCCCTGGTTTGGTTCGTGGCCCTCCAGATCATCGGATTGGCGCGGGCCCACCAGTGCTCCTACGGTAAGGCGGCGCTGGCGGTGTTCCTGCCGATCCTGCTCTGCTGTTCCTGTCTTTCCTTGGGCCTTGCGATGGTGGGAGCCCTCTCGGTGGGCGGGCTGTTCGATTGAGGAGACCGCATCCGTGACCTGCCGCACCATGAGCGCAAGCGAGCGGCAGCTGGCCTGGATCTGGGGCGGTCTGGCACTGGCGACGGCGGCCCTCAGTCCGCTGTGGATCCATCTCGCTCCAATGCTCCGGCCGTGCCTGTTTCGCGAAGTCACGGGCATTCCCTGCCCCTCCTGCGGCGCCACTCGGGGGATTCTCGCCCTGATGGACGGTCGGGTGGTCGACGGGCTGACCTACAACCCTCTGATCACAGCGGGTTTTGCCGCCTTTCTGGCGGGCGGAGTAATCGCGCCTCTGTGGGCGTGGCGGGTCGGCGAGGTACCTGACATCGAGCACCCCTTACCGAAGTGGCTCCGGGTGTCGATTGTGCTGGTGATCATGGCAAACTGGTTTTGGGTGATCCTCTCGAACTGAAGGTTCCTGCCCATCGCTCGAAGCCTACCATCCAGCTGACCTCCAGTTTTTCGACCGTCATCAAAATGGGATGAGAATAGTTCCGAAAAGCGAGGTCGAGTGGGTGGGTGTGAGCTTTTCGGAAACGGGTCAGGCAAAAGACCGTTGTACACTCTCTCGAGTCGTCACTGAGGGAGGAGAGCAGCATGTCGCACGAAACACCGTCCACGATCGAGGGACTGCCGGAGAATGCTCGACGACCGCTCGAGCCCGGCGAAAGTTACGTGCCGGTCATCCCGGACGAGTCCGGGATCTTCGAGGTCACGGCGCGGTCGGTCACGCTCGGCCTGATTTTCTGTGCCCTCTTCTCCATGGCCGCCGCCTATCTGGCGCTCAGGGTCGGCCAGGGCATCGAGGCGGCGATCCCCATCGCCATTCTCGCAATCGGCCTATCGCCCCTGTTCTCTCGCAAGAGCACTCTGCTCGAGAACGTCATCATCCAGTCGATCGGTGCGAACTCGTCCCACGTCGTGGCCGGTGCAGTATTCACCATACCGGCGCTCTACATGCTGGCCGCAGAACCGGGCTCCGGGGTCGCCCAGCCCACGATCCTCCAGGTGATCATCGTGTCCTTCCTGGGAGGCTGTCTCGGCATCCTCTTTCTGATTCCGCTGCGTTATCACTTCATGGTGGAGCTGCACGGACAGCTGCCGTGGCCCGAAGGCACCGCGACCACCGAGATCCTGCTGTCGGGAGAGCGGGTCGGCGGGCAGGCCAAGATCCTCGCCATGGCGGCCGGCGTCGGCGCCCTCTACGACGGCCTGGCCACCACCTTCCACGCCTGGGCTGATCTCATCACCTTCCGCGCGGTCGGCCTCGGCCAGGTCCTGGAACGCCAGTTCATGACCCTGCGGGTCCTCAACAACGCCGCTATCATCGGCATCGGCTATATCGTCGGCATTCGCTACGCCGCCATCATCTGCGCAGGATCCTTCCTGTCCTACTTCGTGCTGGTGCCGCTGGTGCACGCCATCGGCAGCTACGTGCCGGGCATTCTGCCTCCTGGAAACATGCCCATCTCGGAGATGGGAATCACCGAGGTGTTCACCGGCTATGTGCGCATCATCGGGGTCGGCGGAATCGCTGGTGCCGGCATCCTCGGCATTCTCTCCTCGCTCCCGTCAATGGTGCGCTCGATCGGTGCCAACATCGTCGGCATGAGCCATCAGGACGAGCGCAAGGTCACCGAGGTGCCGCGAATCGACCGGTCTCTTACCGGTTCCTTCACCATGGTCGGGCTGGTCATCTTTGCCCTGGCGGCATTCCTCTTCTTCTCCTTCGGCATTGGCATTGGCGGTTCGCTCAGCGCTGCGGCGGTGGCCACCGGCCTGGTCATGCTCATCGCCTTTCTGTTCGCGCCGGTGGCGGCCAGGGCCATCGCCATCGTCGGCACCAACCCGGTGTCCGGCATGACCATGTTGACCCTCATCATCACCGGATTCGTGATGCTCAAGCTGGGACTCAGTGGCGGCACCGGCATGTTCGTCACAATGATGGTCGGAGGGGTCGTCTGCACCGCGCTCGCGGCTTCCGGGGCGCTGGCCTCCGACCTCAAGGTGGGCCACTGGATCGGCGCAACCCCGGCAAAACAGCTCGGCCTGAAGTTCCTGGGCACCGCGGTCGCGGCCACATTCTGCGGCGTCATGATGTGGGTGATGTCCCAGGCCGATCCGGGTCAGGGCTTCGGTACGGCGGCCATCCCGGCGCCCCAGGCGTCGGCCATGAAGGAGATCCTGGTGGGCATTTTCGGCGCCCAAACCGCGCCGCTCCAGTGGTACCTCTTCGGCCTCGGCGTGCTGCTGGCGCTGATTCTGCGGATGACTGGAGTGCCCCCTCTGGCCTTCGCCCTCGGCATGTACCTGCCGATGGAGCTCAATACTCCGGTACTGCTCGGCGGCATTCTGTCATGGTTCGTTGCCCGCAAGGGGGCAAGCGACTCGGACGCCGACGTCAAGGCGCGGACCGACCGGGGCGTGTTGGTGGCTTCAGGGCTGATCGCCGGAGGTGCCATCATGGGGGCCTTCGACGCCATTGCGGCGGCGATCATCAAGCAATTGACCGGCTCGACCGCCGCCAAGGATGTGGTCCATCTTCTGTCAGATCATGCCTTCGAGGGGATGACGGGTGAGGTGCTCGGGACTCTCGCGTTACTCGGTCTTTGTCTGTACGTCATCTTGTTCTCGCGAAACGCGAAGGCACGAGCGTAGGAAATTCGGAATTCGGAATTCGGAATTCGGAATTCGGAAAACCGTTTCCGACCGTAGGCTGATGATCAATCCAGCGAGGCGATGAACTGGTCGATTTCGGCGGCAACGTCGGCGCGGTGCATGTAGGTGTTGGACGGGCACTCCACCGCTCTGCCGCGGGGGAGCTTGTCGACGATCGCCCGGGCTTCGTCCTCTCCGTGCAGGGTGTCGGAGGCAGCGAATGCGATGGCCACCGGTGTGCGGATGGAATCCAAACCCGGCCACACGCTGTAGTCGATCACGGCTCTCGCGGACAGCTTCAGTCGGACCGGGTCGGCCGCGTTGAGAGTCCGCACGTAGCGCCGCATCTGCTCGGGATCCTGCTCGGCGTTCACCCTGAACTTCCGGATGTACCAGAGAACAAATCTCTTCGCCGGATGGTAGGCGACGGCGGGAAGGTGGAGCAGGGGCCTCGACCACCACGGCACCCGAAATTCAGCGTTCGGCCCCACCAGAAAAGCGCCGCGCGCATTCAGGTCGCCTCCCTTGAGGGCCTCGATGATCGCGTTTGATCCCATGGAACTCCCGAACCAAACCGCCCCTCCATCGTCGAGGCCAAGACCTCTCGAGATACGGCGAAGATCCTCGGCCAGGCGGGCCACGGTGAAGCTCCGGACTTCCAGCTGTTGCCGGGCGATCTCGGCGGATCTCTTCTCGCGGGTTTCGATGTACACCAACCGCCGTCCCGGAACCAGCACCTCGAGCAACGGCCTCCAACCCTCGATCACCGAAACCCATCCGGCCACGAAGACGATCGGAGATGCCCCGGTCTCGACCTTCGGGCGCCACTCCATCACCTTGAGCTGGACCCCCTCCTGAACCGGGAACCTGAGCTCGGAGTACGCCACGCCGGAGCCGATCGGATCGTCAGTGCAAACGTTCACTGCTCTTGATCATAAACCGACCGGGATTTCGGGAGCATTCGAGATCGGTTTTCGCATTTCGAATTTCGCATTTCGAATTCGACCTGAACCGTTCCACGGTAGACTCGGCTGGTGAAGGAGTCCGACCTCACCCGTCTGCCGGTGCACGGCCAATCATCCGACCGCGGCGAGAGCGAAGACGAACCGTCCTGCTCTCCGTCGGTCTACGTGAGCAATGAGGAGTCGGCTCTGATGAAGGCCATCGTCGAGCTGAGGGATCGAGCCGTGGAAATCCGCCGCCTGATGAATGCCGCACAGGGCGACGAACACCGTCACCTCGAGGCGGAACTGGAGGCCTTGCGGCGGGAACGCCTGGATCTCACCCGCCGCCGGGAACGGGCCTTCGTGCGGAAAATGGTCATGCTCGGACATCTCCCGCCCTCCGCCCTCGACGACTAGCGGGATACGTGGAGGCGTCTGCCGTCCCACCACTGATTACAGATTGAAAATTGAAGATTGAAAATTCGCACACGCAATCCCGAAAGTGCCAGAATCTTCAATCTTGAATCTTCAATCTTCAATTCGGAGGGCGGGGGGATTACGGTTCGATCGTATTTCCACCGCGTTGTTTGGCGATGGTGAGTGCCCGATCTGCCGCTGCGACGAGGGCGGCGGGCTGCTCCTGCGGGCTCGGCACGGTCGTGGCCACACCGATGCTGAGGGTCATCTTCTCGGTGTCCGATCCAGAAGTCAGGCCGAGGCCCTCCACGCCGACACGCATACGGTCGGCCACGGCGGCGCCTCCAGCCCCATCGGTCTCGGAGAGAAGCACCGAAAACTCACCGTTGCCCAGCAGCGCCAGCAGATCTCCAGGCCGTTGCAGCTGAGCCGCGAGAACCGCGGCGATCTGTCTCAGCCCCTCGTCTCGGGAGTCGATCCCATCGATCCTGTCCCCACTCCCAGGCCCGTCCACGTCGACCAGCAGCACCGTCAGCGGGAGCCTCGACCGTGCGGTCCTTCGCCACTGGAGATCGAGCTGCTCCTCAAAGAGCCGTCGGTCAGCGATTTCGGCCAGCCGGCCACCCCCCGGACTCCCCTCTGGATCATCTTGTGAAAGACGGCCAGCCTCCCGACCACGTTCCTCGAGCAGAAGCCTCGTCTCGTCGAGCCGTTTCTTGATCCCAGCCAATCGGCGCCACTGGATCACCAGGGTCACCAACAGCGCGACTAGCACCGCCACCAAGGCCGACACCAGGACCGCTGACCCGCCGCCACCGGGTGCCATCGTCACAGTCCGGCGACCTCGCGGTGGCGGAAGCAACCCACCAAGTGGTCGTTCACCATCCCGGTGGCCTGCATGTGAGCGTAGACGATTGTTGGTCCGACGAACCCAAAACCGCGCCCCTTGAGGTCCTTTGATATTTTTTCTGCCAGTGGAGTGGTGGCCGGGATTTTATCCAATGAGCGCCAGGTGTTGGTGATCGACTGCCCGTCCACGAATCCCCAGATGTAATCGGAGAAGCTGCCGTGCATGGCCTGAATTTCGAGAAAGGCGCGGGCGTTGCCGACCGCCGCGCGGACCTTCTGTCGATTTCGCACAATGCCGGGGTTGGACAACAGCTCGAGAATCCGAACCTCGTCGTATCGCGCCACCTTCTTCGGATCAAACCCTTCGAAGGCCTTCCTGTAACCCTCGCGCTTGCGCAGGATCGTGATCCAGCTCAGCCCGGCCTGGGCTCCCTCCAAGATCAGGAATTCGAAGAGCGTCCGGTCGTCGCGCACCGGCACTCCCCACTCGAGGTCGTGGTAGGCCAGGTAGAGGGGGTCATCCCCGCACCACGGGCAACGCGCTCGCTCCATCACGCCCCCACCCGTTCCTCATGCTGATCGACGAAACTGAGCCTGACCTTCTTTCCAAACACCTTTGCAAAGAGCTGGGACTTCTGCTTGAACGCCCATCCCTCGAGCAAGAGCCCACCCGAACCTTCCAGGTGCAAGGTCACCTCGTCGCCGCTGGCCATGACGTTGACCCCTGTGATGCGTTGCACGTGATCCCGGTCCAGCGAGTCAGCCAAACGTAGGATCGCCGCGAGGCGCTGCACCCTGTCCTGATCCGCCGCCCCGAGCTGGGAAAAGGCGGGATGGTGAGCGGCCGGGCTGGCCTTGCGGTGGTATCGCGCCACGTTGCCTACCAGCAACATCTCTCGCTGGGTGAAGTTGGGGAGTTCGGTGTTTGAAATCAAGTAGAGGGAATGCTTGTGATGCCCGCTGAAGCTGACGAACTGCCCGATGTCGTGAAGAAGGGCCGCGGCCCGGAGGATCTTCCGGTCTCCATCCACCAGGCCGTGCAGGGGACGGAGCTGGTCGAACAGTGACAGGGCAAGCGCTGCGACGTGTCGGGCGTGGGCCTCATCAAAGAGGTATTTGCGCCCCACGGTGACGGCTCCTGCTATCACATCCCTCGACCGTCGGTCCTCATGG
The DNA here is from genome assembly GCA_963801995.1 of uncultured Holophagae bacterium. GTDB lineage: Bacteria > Acidobacteriota > Thermoanaerobaculia > Thermoanaerobaculales > Sulfomarinibacteraceae > FEB-10. The sequence goes on from CAWDGW010000008.1 coordinate 188,955, forward strand.
TCCCTGCTGCGCGCGAGGCGGTTGGCCAGGTCCAGCAGCACACCTTCCTTGACACCGACGTGGGGAACAACGACCTCCTGGGCATCGCACAGCCGAGCCAGCTGGAGGTAGACCATGGCTGCGGGCAGAATCACGTCTGCCCGATCCTCCCGCAACCCGAGTTCGTCGACGCGTTCCCGATAGGACATGCGGGCGAGCCGTTCGATGATCGCCTGGAGGTCAGCCACCGGAATCCGACTGACGCCGAGTTCGTCAGGGTAGGCCCCGGCGAGTTTGGAGAGGGTTTCGATGTTCCCCCCGGTTGCGATATAGCCGGCCAGTTTCCCCTTTTTGACCGCAGTGGGCACCCTCAACACCGAGACGTACTCTTCCAGGAGTCTCCTGAACCGGCCGGGATCGCCGCCGGCCTCGGTGAGCTCTTCGAGCAGCCTCACCGAACCCATGGTGTGGGATTCACTCCAGAAGGTCCCGCTCTGGTCCACCAGGGACACCTCGACGCTGCCCCCTCCGAGGTCGGCCAGCAGCCAGCGACGGCGTCCCAACGGGATCCGCCTTGCCACCGCCAGATGAACCAACCGCGCCTCCTCGGAACCAGAAATCGGTTCCAACTCGAGACCCACCTGATCGCGAATCCTGGTCACGAACTCGTCGCCGTTTCGGCTCTCCCGCACCGCCGAGGTGGCCACCGCTCGATAGTGCTCGATGCCGAACTCGTCCATTTTCGATCGAAAGGAAACCAGGGCATCGACGGCTGCATCCATGGCCCGCTGATCGAGTTTGCCGGAGAGATAGACGCCATGCCCCAGCCGGACCGGCACCCGGTCCGATGCCAGGGGCTCGAAATCGAACTCGTTGGAAAACTCCGCCGCCAGGAACCGAATCGCGTTGGATCCCATGTCCACGCACCCGATCCTGAGCGGAAATTTGGCGTCCTGGTCGATCATCGGGGTTTAACCATCCTTGTGATGCCTCGAATCGTTATTCTACCGTCACCTGCTGCGGGACTCTCTTTTTCGGTTGATTGCGAATTGCGAATTGCGAATTGCGAATTCTGGCCTCCCGAGATCAGATCTGCGAATACGCACTGACGTTCCCGGGCGACGACAATTCGTAATTTGCAATGAGGACTCGCCCGAGACGCTGACTGTTCTACTCGCAAAGACCATCGACCAAGCATGAGAATCTCGGCTCGTCAACACCGCTTCACTGCTTTAAATGGACGGTCGAGCAGCTTCGGGGTGATGAGCCAACGGAGTTGCCCGGAACCGGCCTGAACGTCGGACCACGAGTTCGCCGCGAACTCGACGCAGGCCACCGCCGCGGTGGGCATTCGCACCCGCCCCCCTCCAGTGGTCAGGGCCACCAACGCCGACCAGGTGGGTTCGTGGCCGGCGACAAGAACCCTTGCGGCCCCGTTCTCCCCTCTCAGACGGTCCAGCACGACCTCGGGCCCCGTCCCGTAGAAATCACGTGTGGAGGAGATGGCACAGGTCCAGCCCCCGGCGGCGGCGGCCAACTCCACCGTCGTTCGTGCCCGAACCGCCGTTGAGGTCACCACGAGGTCGGGGGTATAGCCCGATTCGGTGAGGAATCGGCCCATCAGACTCGCCGCCTTGGCGCCGCGAGGCGCCAGCACGCGGTCGTGGTCGTCCCCGGAAGACCCGCCCCAGTCGGACTTCGCATGTCGCATGACGAGCAGCTGCACCATTTCATCCCTCCAGGAGATCGACCCGATCAGCCAGCGGTTGATGGACAGGATCACCGCCTTTTAGCGGGAGCGCGGTCAGGCTCCCGCCGTACACGCACCCGGAATCAAGGCAGACCGCCCTGCTGCTGTAGGACCAACCGAGCATGGCCCAGTGGCCGAAGACCACCCGCCACCCGTCGAGGACTACGCGCGCCGTTTCGAACCAGGCCCTGCAACCCTCCGGGGCCTCTTTCGGCGGACCGGTGAAGCCAAGGTGGGGTCGACCGTCGAGGCACACCGTTCGCACCAGGGTGAACACCGCGGCCGCGGCCGCCAGCCGCTCGTCCCCCTCGAGACTCGGGGCCCACAGCGGCTTGGGTCTGGTGTTGAGGCGCGGCAGCAACCAGTCGAGCCGGTCCGAGGTTTGGAGAGCCACCGTCTCGGCCTCCGGGAGGGTCCAACCGGGCCACAGCCCGGCGTGCACCATGACGGTTTCCGCCCCCTGATGGAGGAATGGTCGCCTTCGCAACCATCCGACCAGCTCCTCCCGATCAGGGGCAGCCAGAATTTCGTCCAACCTGTCTTCCACCCTTGCCGCCCGCAAGCCGTCCGCACGGGACACCAAGTGGAGATCGTGGTTGCCCATCACGGACGTGACCCGATGGTCGTTCGCCACCGCCCATCGGAGCACCTCCAATGAAGCGGGGCCACGGTTGACCAGGTCACCCACCAGCCACAGCTCGTCCGAGGACGGATCCCATCGGATCCTGTCGAGCAATCGCTGCAGGGTCTGCCAACAACCGTGAATGTCGCCGATGGCCCAGGTCGTCACGCAGGTCCTTTCAATGCTCAAGTACTCGAAATAGGACTTCAGTTTTCAGGTTTCAGTGGAGGGTTTCGCCAATGTCCGGACAGCCTACGATTGAAACCTGAAAACTGAACTATTGGACTTCTGATCTTCTGGACGACTACTGAACGCATTCATTCTTATATTACGTCAAGGCAGTAAAATTGCGCGCCATGGAAAGCGTGTATGGTTTTTCGGATCTCGCTCGAAGGATGCAGCCCTCGCCGAGCGATCAAGCGCCGAGCTCTTCGACCGGGCCATCGATCAGGGGGTAGCCTTTGTTCCCGGCACAGCCTTCTACCCGGACCTCGCCGAGCAAATCGGTGAGCCGTCAGTCGGCGACGAGTTCGCCCGGCTGTGTTTCACCTTTGCGGACGACGCCGAGATCGACGAGGGCTGCCGCCGCCTCGGCCAGGCACTCTCGGCCGTTGCTGCTCAAAGGTATAGTGTTTGAGCGCGTCGATAACCGCCTTGATATGCCCGTAGCCGCAGGCAGCCTGGTCACCGCCTCCAGACCCAGGAGAAGAAGGGTCGGCCACAACAGATCGATGAACTGAGAGGCCAGAAACAACGTCCCGAGCGAAGTTTTTTGTGCGGCCGCCTTGGCTCCGAATCCAACCCCGAAGTGTCCTAGGAACATCGTTCCGCTCCTCTCCGACTCGTCGATGTCACCTCAATTCTGCGAACGAATCTCGTGACGAATCGAGTCGCATCCGCATCCCCGAGGAGAATAGGGACCGATGGATGCGAGAAAAATCCCGCACAGTGGGTGGGCTCGGAGAGAACAGCCGCGAACACAGAACCGATAGCTCCGTTGAGACATGCAAAGACCTGTCGTCGCCCGGCCTCAACCCTTCGTGCCCGCTGCAATGGCGGGTGTCCTGACCAGCTGGATGCCGACGCGGTCCAGTAGATCCTGGAACCGAGGGTCGTACAGCAAATCACCGTAGTCGAACCATGAGCCGACCCACGGCATCAGCCCGTCGCGGCTTTCGTAGCCCCGTTCGAGGCTGGCGATGGCGCCGTCGAGGTCGCCGTGGACCGCCTGGAAGCTGGACAGGAAGACCGGATTGACATCGTCTTCGGGAGCGGCCAGCAGCTCGTCGAGCAACCAGCCCGCCTCCTCCCGGTGGCCGGCCGCGACCAGCGCGTTGCCGAAAATGGGTCTGAAGTTCGGGTTCTTCTCGGCCGCGATACGGCCCTGATCCACCGCCTCTTCGAGCCTGCCAAGGCTCGTGTACACCCTGCTGAGGTCGCCGTGCGCCCGCGCCCATCCGGGGTTGAGCTCGAGCGCCTTGTTGGCCTCGGTCAGCGCATCTTCGTATCGGCCGGCGGACCAGTAGAGCTCGCCGAGCCAGGACGTAAAGGCGGGGGCCAGCGGGTCGAGCTCCTGGGCCAGCTCGGCTTCGACATAGGCTTGCTGCCAATTGCCGCGAAGGACGTGGAGCCACGTGTAGTGGGCATGGACCTCGGCGTGGCTCGGGCTGAGTTCGATCGCTCGTTCGAAAGCCGACTCGGCGGCTTCCCAATCCCAGTCGTAGTACATCGCCACCTCGGCCAGCGCGGCCTGAGCCTCGGCCAAAGACGGATCGATTTCGAGGGCGCGGCGGGCCGCCGCTTTGGCCCTCTTGAAGTTTTCGGCGCTGCCGCTGGTGTGACCCAGGGTGACGTAACCGCTGGCGAGACCGGCGTGAGCCAGGGGATCGGCGGGGTCGATGTCCACCGCCTCGTGGAGGTATTTCATGCCCGTGCTGAAGCCCTCCTGCGAACCCTTTTTGAGGTGGTGCATGCCGCGAAGATATGCCTCATAGGTGGCCGGGTTCACCTTTCGCGTGGCTTCCAGACGGGTCTCCTCCGCGGGCGATAGCCGGACCGCGATTGTCGCTGCGATGCCCTGCGCGAGCTCCGACTGAAGCTCGAGCACGCCCTCGAGTTCACGCTGGAAGGTATCCGCCCAGAGGTGGCGATCGGTGGCGGCGTCGATCAGTTGGGCGGTGATCCGGACCTGGTTCATCTCCCTCTGGACCGATCCCGCGACCACCGCGTCGACCCCGAGTTCGAGGGCGATTTCGGGAAGCGAGAGATCGCTGTCCTTGAAGCGCATGATCGAGGTCCTGGAGATCACCATCAAGGCGCCGATCCGCGATAGATCGGTGATCAAAGCTTCGGTCATCCCGTCCGCAAAGTACTCCTGGCCGGGGTCGCCGGACAGATTAACGAAAGGCAGTACGGCGATGGAACGCACGAGGGGCTCTTCCGGAGCCGGCGAGATCAGAATCGGGAGGATCCAGACGGCTGCCGCGATCAGGACCGCGATCGCTCCCAGCACCATGGCCGTCCTTGCCGGCCTGCTGAAACCGGTTCGAGACGGACGGGTCGCGGCGCTCGGTCGAACCGGCGACGTGGCCATCTCGCGCAACGCGAAGCCGAGATCGGACGCCGACTGGAAGCGACGTTCTGGTTCCTTTTCGAGGCACCTGTTGAGGGTCTTTTCCGTCTCGGCGCCGATCTGGAGTCCGGAGGCGGAGATCGAGGGAGGCTCTTCGCGCAGGATCGCCGTCATGGTCTCCACCGACGTGTCACGCTGGAAAGGGCGCCGCCCCGCCAGCATCTCGTAGAGCACACAACCGAGCGAGAAGATGTCGGATCGGTGGTCGGCGGATTCGCCTCGGACCTGCTCGGGCGACATGTATCCGACCGTGCCCATGATCGTCCCCGGGGTCGACACCCCGGGGCCCATCGATGCAGTCGTGCCGTCGTCGGTCATCTTGCCGCGCAGCGAAGCGAGACCGAAATCCAGGATCTTGACCCGACCGTCGGAGCACAGGAAGATGTTGCCCGGTTTGATGTCCCGGTGCACCACGCCCTTGCCGTGGGCGACGGCGAGTCCGTCGGCCACCGAGGAGGCTATGTCGCGGGCCTTCTGCCAGGGCAGGCCTCCCTCCAACACATCGAGGCTTTCACGGAGACTCTCGCCCTCGAGAAGCTCGGTGACCGCAAAGCTGATGTCGTCCTGGTGGCCAAAATCGAAGATCTCGAGGATGCTCGAGTGAGACAGCTTGGCCACCGCCTTGGCCTCGCGTTTGAAGCGCTGGAGACGGTCGGCGTCCGCGGCCACCTCCTCCGGCAGCACTTTGATGGCGACCTCGCGGTCGAGTTCGGCGTCGTGGGCTCGATAGACCTCGCCCATGCCCCCGGCTCCCAGGGGTCCGAGAATCTCGTAGCGTCCGAGACGGTCGCCGGTCGAAAGGGTCATGGATGTATCCGTAAGCTCGCGCAAATTGTATCACCGTAGGGAGATGGTGCCGGACAAACGGTTTCGGAGTCACTCATGGTTTTCCGGCACCGAGGTTTCGGGGGCTGCCTGGCAACTCGGTCCAGTGGATCTCGTCCCGCGCTGGTTCGACCCCAGGTCGGACACGGTGCCCAGGGCCACCCACTGCACCGCGACATAGAGCGTGGTGACGATTCCGATCTCCACCAAGAGGGCAAAGGGAATGTCGCGCCGGGGATTCTTGAATTCGCAGGCCGGCGCCGCCGTGTTCTCAAAACCGCCATAGGCAAAGATCAACAGCAGTGCCGCCCCGGCCAGCCCGCCGTTGGTGGTGGCCTGTTGGCTTGAAACCGTGGACAGTGAGACCGCGAACAGGCCAACCGCAACGAAAATCCCCAGCGGAACCATCTTTCCGACCACCAGCGCCACCGCGGTGTTGGCACCCGAGCGCACACCCACGATGTTGATGGCGGTCAACGCGAGCAAGGGGGCGGTGATGGCGAGCATGCGCGGCCAGCCCTGGTTCACGGCCGGGATCAGGTAGCTCAGGGCCTGTGCGAACCCCACTGAAAGCGACGCCACCGACGCCACCCGCGCGAGTCGGCTCATCCAGCCCACCTCGAATCCCACCAGCGGGCCGAAGGCGTGTCCCGCATATAGATAGGCGCTGCCCGGTTCGTCGAAAAAGCTCGCGGCCTCGGCAAAGCACAAAACCACCAGCAGCACGACTCCGCCCGCCAGGACCACCGCCCAGAGGCTGGCCGGCCCCAGCAGCGCCGCTGCAGCCGCCGGCAGCAGATACACGCCGCTTCCGATTACCCCGTTGAGCGCCAGGGCGACGATCTGCCATCGCGACACCGCGCGTTTGAGGGTGGTCATGCTCGCAGTAAGCTAACACGCCGATCGCTCGGTGCTGCGAACACCGGCCGTCTGTCACGCATTTCAAACGATTTCCTCACGATTCGATCACATTTGCCGGCGCCGTGTAACCACTCCCTCGTATCGACATAGAACCTCCCGAGGAAAACGCTGGACAGCATTCATGAGCCGTATATTCGGCAGCCGAGAAAGGCGCCCGCCCACTCACGATTTCATAGATGCCAGATCAACCCCTGGGGCGAGCGGATCGGCCCGCTCGCTTCATCAACACGAATGAGGAGGAAACCATGAAACGACTTTTTGGCATCGTGTGTGCCGTAACCATCGCCGCTCTCGTTCTGCCGAGCCACGGGTCTCGAGGCATCGCAGGGAGGCGGCAAGGTAGTCGTCGCCAACCGCGCATCGGGCTCAATCTCCGTCATCTCCACGAAGTCGGGGGATGTGGACACCTTCGACATGCCGATGGGAAGCAACACACCAGAACCCATGTACGTCTTCTACTCGCCAATCCACAACCGCGTCTTCGTGGGGGATCGAGCCAATAACCGGGTTGTCGCGTTCAACGCGCGGACCTTCGATGTGGAGGGAACCGCCGATGCCGGGTCCGGAGTGTTCCACATGTGGGGAAGCCGAGCCACGGGTGAGCTCTGGGTCAACAATGACATCGACAACACCACCAGCGTGATCGACATGCGGACGTTGGAAACCGTGACCACCATCCCGACCCCGGCTGACCTCGTGGCCATGGGGGGCAAGCCTCACGACGTCATCGTCGATCCCCAGGGTTTCTTCGGCTACGTCTCCGTCATCGGGGTGGCCGGGCAGGGTGACTACGTCTTCCAAGTCGATGCGCGCAGCTACGAAATCACCGCCAGAGTCCTCGTGGGCGACGACCCGCACCTGTCCCTCTCCGCCGGGAATCCGAATTTGTATGTGGCGTCACAGGGCAGCGACCTCGTCAACGTCCTCGACCGCCTCTCGTTCGCCAGCATCACCGACATTCCCCTGCCAGGGGCCCACGGAGTCGGTATGCGCGTCAACGGACGTTACCTCTACACGACAAATCTGCCGGACGGTGGGACCGATGCATTGTGGGTTATCGACACCCGCACCAACACCACGGTGGGCGATCCTGTGGACGCGCCATATGCCGTGCCGCACAACATCGCCTTGACCCCGAATGGAAAGTACATCTACGTCACCCACTCCGGCCCCAACGACAAGGTCTCCGTCTACCGGGTCTCGGGCAGTCTCCAGTCCCCGTCCCAACCGGGGACATCACCGTCGGATCGAACCCGTTCGGCATAGCCTACGTCCCCTAGAACCCTGCACCCCGGCCGGGTCGGTGGGAGATCCGCTGGCCCGGCTCGGCTTTTTGAAGGAGAATCAGGGGCGAGGCGAGCACGCTGGGCACAGGTCGCAGGGCTGCGCTCGTCGCCTCAATCCGATGAATCGATGCCCGCCACGTCCGCAATCACCTCGTCCAGCATCTTGATCAGGGCCTCGCGGTCGTAGGTATAGGGCTGGTCGTGGTTCAACTCGGAATCAGTGCCAGGTACATATTTGAATAATTACCTGCGTTTGGCAATGCGGCGGTCGAGGTTGTCGACCTTTCTCCCGAACGAGCTGTCGCTCGCTCTCCTCGCCGCGCCCCGGCCGACCCATGCGCTCACCGTTACCCTGCTCTTTCCAATCTCGTCCGCCAACCCCTTGACCGACACTCCGTAGCGCTCCACGCCGAGCACTGCCAAGAGCTCACGCAGACGCACGGTCTCGGATTCCCGTCCCTTCAGCGATCTCCTCCAACTCCACCCCCAGCTCATCAAGCACCGCCTCCAGATACGCCGCCGCGTTCAACGCGGGACGCTCGAGTCCTGTCGACCGCCCTTGTACGTCCACATACGGACCTCGGTCAACCGGCTGGATCTCCCGGTCATCCCGTTCCAGCCACCACGGAAGACGACTCACAACCTCCCCTTGCCACTTCGTCTCAGCGCTACCCTTCATGCGTCCTGACGTATGCGGCTCGAGCAGACCTCTTGTCTGAGCCGAAACCCATCAGCGCACCGTCAACATCGATCACCGGTCTCTTCACTTTGCGGATGAGCTCGCGGTGGCCACTCCAACGGTATTGGGCCGGAACCTCCACAATCCCGGCCCTCACCGGATTGAGGTGAATGTATGCCAGCAACTGATCGAAGTAAACCTGGTCCTCGATCAGCTTCGCTTTGTACCGGCTCTGCCAAACTGCCCCACGAACACGGCGGCGCCGGTTGAACCCGAGGGCGTAACGGTGCTGGAGTGAACGCATGGACCGCCACAGCGGCACCGAATGCGTTCGCATAGCGAGGTGGAAGTGATTCGGCATCAGGCACCAGGCGAATACGACAAACCCGTCCCGCTCCTTGATCTCACGCAGCAAATCGACGAACGTGCTGGCTTCGCCGTCTTCCACGAATGGGCGGGCTCCCTGTCCCACCCTGTTGTACACGTGGTACAGCCCACCCTCGATGTCGATCCGGATCTTCCGCGGCATCACAATCCCCCATCCTGTGGTTCCTCAGAGAGGACAAATAATTATACAGATATGTACCTGGCACTTTTTATGAATGCCAGTGGGCCTCCGGCATTGGTGCCATTCACAACTATTGATTTGTGAGGCTGGTTGATATCGAAGTCGAGGAGTTTGCCCCGCGGCTCGGCGCGCTCGATGCGGCAATTCCCGACATGGCTGGACATTCGACAATCGTCGAGATGGCCCCCCTTCAGGCAGAGGAGCAACACCCCGGAGCGTTGCGTGGCACAATGGGCGGACGGCCAAACTCCCGAACCAGGGTGGAATCGGTGATCTGGCTGCCCCGTTGCAATTGACGGAACCGCCCCGTGAGCAGAGCGCGTCCGGGGACGTTTTGGGAGAGCTGAGATGGAAACGAGACAACCGCAGCGAACGTTGCGCGCCGCCTTCGTGGGTGCGGCATTGCTGGTGATTGGCGGCTGCGGAGGCACCGGAACCGAGTGAGACGGTGGTGCCGCCGCCGAGGCGCCCGCGGTGGAGGCGGTGCCCGCGCGCGAGGGCAGCCTGCCCCGGGAGAGGCGGTGAGCGGCGTGGTCCGGGCCCGCAACCAGGTCGCCGTTCGATCGGAGATCTCCGCCACGGTGGTGGAGGTGCTCGCACGCAACGGCGACCGGTTGGCGCTGGCCAGCCGCTGGTGCGGCTCAACGACGCGATCCTCGCGGAGCAGCTGCGCGAGCGCGAGGGCCGAGCTTCGGCTGGCCGAGGCGACCGAGGCCGAGAGCGCATGCCCGAGTCGAGGAGTTTCGGGCTCACGTCGTGCGCGACCGGGTGCTGGCCCGCGACGGTCTCATCAGCCCGCTGGAGCTGGAGACCCGGGAGGCGCAGCTCGATGCGGCCGAGGCCCGGCGCCCAGGCCGAGGCGCGCGTCGAGCAGGCGCGGGCGAACGCCAGGAGAGCCGCTCGGCGCTGGCCAAGACGATGGTGCGGGCTCCGGTGGCGGGGGCGTCGGCCAGCGCGACGTCGAGGTCGGGATGGTCGTCGAACCCGGCTCGACGTCCTGTTCCTGGTCGGGGACTTCGACGACCTGATCGTCGAGGTCCCGCTGACCCAGGAGCATGCTCGAGCAGGTCGAGAAGGCACCCCGGTCGCGATCGACGGACCGCGGGACCGCGGGCGCGATCCGCTCGCAGGCGAGCATCTCGCGCATCTCGCCGTTTCTCGAGCCCTCCAGCTTCACCACCATCGCGGAGATCGACGTGCCGAGCGACGGCGCGACGGCCTGCGACCCGGGCATGTTCGTGACGGTGCGCCTGCTGTACGGCGCCGAGCCGCCAGGCCACCTTGATCCCGGTGAGCGCCCTGTGGGAGGACCCGCGACGCGGAGAGCGAAGCGTCTTCGTGGTGGAGGAGTCGGACGGCCTGGGCGAGCCCGCGAGGCCACGACGACGATATTCCCGAGCGAGCCCGCGCCGGTGCATGCCGGAGCGTTGGAGTTCCTCGCCGAGGGCCGCGGCACCGTCGGCGTGACGCGGCATCGACGAAGGCGAATGGGTGGTGACACTCGGCCAGCATCTATTGAATGAGGTGATGCAGACGCGGACGGCGACGAGACATCGCGCGGCGCGCGTGCGGCCCACGAGCTGGGACGCGGGTCCTCGGCTGCAGGCCCTCCAGCGCGAGGACCTCCTCGAGAGCTTCCTCGACAAGCAGCGCGCGGTGGCGCGAGCCCTCGGGGCCGAGATGCCGGAGAGCGCCGAAGCAGGTGAACGAGCTGCTCGCCGAGCCGCGGCGGCGAGCCGCGGCGCCGGCAGCTGAGGCAGCTGAGCGTGGCCGGTCTCACCGACCTGTCGATCCGCCGCCCGGTGGCCACGACGATGGTCTACCTGATCCTCATCGTCGTCGGGCTCGTGTCGTTCCGCACGCTGCCGGTGGACCTGCTGCCCAAGGTGGAGTTCACCGAGCTCACGGTCCGCGTGCGCTACCCCAACGTGGGCCCCGAGGAGGTCGAGCAGATCATCACCGACCCGATCGAGAACGCGGTCTCGGGTCTGCCCAACCTCGAGCGCATCACCTCCCGGTCGGAGGAGGGCTCGAGCCGCATCCGGCTGCGCTTCGCCCGGGGCACCAACATCGACGAGGCCGCCAACGACCTCCGTGCCGCCCTCGACCGGCTGCGCGACGAGCTTCCCATGGAGGCCGAGGCGCCGGAGATCTTCAAGCTCGACCTGGACATGATCGAGGTGGTCAGCCTGGCCGCCACCTCCACCCGCGACCTCGAGCAGCTGACCCGCTCCTGGAGCAGGACCTGGCGCGGCGCTTCGAGCAGATCCCCGGCGTGGGAGCGATCAACGTCCGCGGCGGCATCTATCGCGAGATCCGGGTCGAGCTCGACCGCGACCGGCTGCGGGCGACCGGCCTCACCGCTCTCGACGTCCAGCAGCGCTGGCGCGCGAGAACGTCACGCTTCCCGCCGGCACGGTCAAGAGCGGGATCGACGATCTCTACGTGCGGGCCATCGGGGAGTACCAGTCGGTGGACGCAGCTCGCGCGCACGGTGATCACCAGCCCTCGCGGGCATGCCGATCCGCGTGCGCGACGTGGCCGAGGTCCGCGACTTCTACGAGGACGTGCGCTACCTGGTGGAGATGAACGGGGTTCCCGCCATCAGCCTGGCCATCCAGAAGCAGAGCGGCGCCAACACCGTGGCCGTGGCCGGGCGTGCGCCGGGAGGTGGAGCGGATCAACGCCGAGCGCGACGACGTCCATCTGGCGGTCGTCAGCGACCAGAGCGAGTTCATTCGCCAGTCCATCGCCAACGTTCGCTCCTCGGCGCTGTGGGGTTCGCTTCTGGCGGTCGTGCGTGCTCTACTTCTTCCTGCGCAGCCGCTCCGGCACCGCGATCATCGCCCTGTCCATCCCCATCTCGGTCATCGCCACCTTCGGGCTGCTCTACTTCGGCGGTCTGACACTCAACCAGATGACCTTCGGCGGGCTGGCGCTGGGCGTGGGTCTGATCGTCGACAACGCCATCGTCGTTCTGGAGAGCATCGTCCGCAAACGCGAGGAGCAGGGCAGCCCGCCGAGGAGGCGGCGAGCGTGGGACGCGTGAGGTGGCGGGCGCCATCGTGGCCTCCACGCTGACCACCTGCGTCATCTTCCTGCCGGTGGTCTTCGCCAGGACCACGAGCGGGGCGCTGTTCCAGGCGCTGGCGCTGGTGGTGGTCTTCGCCCTGGCCTGCTCGCTCCTGGTGGCCCTGACCCTGGTGCCGATGCTCGCCTCCCGCTTCCTGCAGCGTCAGGAACGCCGACGAGCGCGCCGGCTCCCGTGCGCTTCGCCGCATTCCGGCGGCTGGAAGCGGCTGGTACACGCAGCTCCTCGAGCAGCGCGCTCCGCCACCGGGGCCGGGTCTTCGCCGTCACCGGCGGCGCTGCTGGCTGGGGCCCTGCTGCTGTGGCCCCTGATCCCGGTGGAGCTGGCCCCGCAGACGGACGCGGACGAGATCGACATCGAGCTGGAGATGGCGCGGGGCACGAACATCGCGGTGGCCCGCGGTCTACCTCGGCGAGCTGGAGGACAAGGTGCGCGGGTCGTGCCCGCCGGCAACGTGCAGCTCGTGGCCACCGAGGTCCGCGGGGACAGCGCCGCGGTGGAGTTGAAGCTGGAGCCGCTGGATCGGCGACATGGGCAGCACCGAGCTGGCCGACCTGGTGCGCAATGCGGTGGACGGACAGGTGCCCGGCGCCGAGATCGAGGTCGAGGCGCAACAGGGGCTGTGGATGCTCAACCGGGTCTTCAGCTCGGGCGGAGGCAGAGCGCCCTGGAGATCGAGCTGCGCGGCTGGGACCTGGATCGCGCCGATCTCCTGGCCGCCGAGATCCGCCGCCGGATGGAGCGGCTGCCCGGGATCACCGACGTCGGGTGAGCCGCCGCGAGGGCCAGCCCGAGGAGCGGATCGTGCTCGACCGGGAGCGCATGGCCGAGATGGGACTCTCCGTGCGCGAGGTGGGCCGCACGCTGCTGGCCAACGTCGGCGGGCTCGAGGCCGGCCGCTACCGCGAGGGCGGCGACGAGTTCCCCATCGTCGTGCGGCTCCGGCCGGAGGACCGGCTCGCACGCCTGGGACCTGGACGGCGTGGCGCTGCGCACGCGGACGGGGAGCGATCGTGCCCCTTTCGACGCTCGTCGCGCGCGAACGCGCTCGCGGGCCGGTCGAGATCGAGCGTGTGGACGGCCAGCGGGTGACCTACATCTCCGCCAACCTGGAGAGCGGCGTGGCCCTGGGCGACGCCGTGGAGCGGATCCGCGGCGCGCTCGAGGACCTGGATCTGCCGGACGGCTTCGCGCTCCTCTTCGGCGGACAGTACGAGGAGCAACTCGCCGCCCGGCGGGACTTCGTCGTGGCCATCGTCATGGCCCTGGTGCTGGTCTACATGCTCATGGCGGCGCAGTTCGAGCGCTTCCTCGATCCGCTGATCGTCATGCTCGTCGGTGCCCGTGGCGTTGGTCGGCGTGGTGCCGACGCTGCTGCTCACCGGGACCACGCTCAACATCCAGAGCGTGATGGGCCTCGTGATGCTGATCGGGATCGTGGTCAACAACGCCATCGTGCTCGTCGACGCCGTGAACATGCTGCGCCGCGAGCGCCGGATGGAGGTCGCGGAGGCGGTGGTGGAGGCCGGCCGGCTGCGCCTGCGGCCGATCCTCATGACCACCGCCACCACCGTGCTGGGGCTGCTCCCGCTCGCCCTCGGCCTGGGCACCGGCGCCGAGATCCAGGCGGCCCTGGCGCGCGTGGTCATCGGCGGCCTGCTGGCCTCGACGCTGGTGACCCTGGTGCTGATCCCCGTGGCCTACGCCGGCGTCCACCGGGCTCGCCGCCCGGATAGGCCAGCGCCGGTGGAGCGGCGACTCCACCCCCGAGCTCGACGCGGCAACGGCCGCGCCGCAACCCCAAGCCCGCGAGATATGAGGGCACGGCGACGTCGGTCGGACCCATACGGTATTCGAGCCGTATCTTCGTGCCGGGTATCACAACCTCACGACGCCGTCTCGAACGAGCCCTCGCGTCGACGGCGTTGACCCCGGCCCAGGAGCTTCGGGATCTCGTGCAGTGCTCAACCGGCGGCCGGAGTCGCCAGTCGTTGTCGCTCGACGAGCCCCAGGACCCGATCGAGGTCCTGCTTCTCCACGTGGACCTCGCCGGAGTACGTGTCGGAGAGATGCCTCTTCCAGAACTGAGCGAGGGCATTGGTTTCGATCACCACCTTGGAGTACTTGAAGCCGTGCCTTGTCGGGGTGATGTGGCTCACCTCATCCCAGCGGTAGACGCTCTATGAACTCGCCGGGTTTCTTCGGGTCGAGTTTCCTCTTCTCGATACCCGACCCGGTCAGCTGATACTCCACCTTCTCCAGCACGCCCGGAGTGGCGGCACCGATGGCTCCCACCGCAGCGACCACCAGCCCCTTGACGGCGTCGCCGGAATCGAAGACGAAATACGCCACGGCGATGCACGCCACGGACAACGCCGCGAGGTACACCAATAAAGGTGCCAGGCACCATGGTATTGATGTTAGTGCTCATGTCGGGTCTTCTTCGATGTGGCGATGATCGAGTCCACCGCCGGATCTTCGCTCGGAAGCCCTCGTCCTCGGTTCTTCGCTCCGCTGCCCGGCTCACCATAAAGGTGCCATAAAGGTGCCAGGCACCATGGTATTGATGTTAGTGCTCATGTCGGGTCTTCATTCGATGTGGCGATGATCGAGTCCACCCGCCGGATCTTCGCTCGGAAGCCCTCGTCCTCGGTTCTTCGCTCCGCTGCCCGGCTCACCAGTCGACTGGCCGTCCCGAGATGCTTGTCGAGCGCCTCGGCGATGACCTTCACAGGGAAACCGTACAGCTCAACACCAAGCCAGGCCAGGATCTCCCGACCTTCGACGATCGACGCTCCACGCTTCCTTCCCTTGAGATCGGCGAGTGGGATCTCGACCGCCTCAGCAACCTGCTCCAGGAAGTCCCCGAGCTCCATGCGCGGCCTCACCGCTGCAGTGCTCAACCCGTCCACCCCGATCCTCGGTCGGCTCGCATCAACGGTGATCTCCCGTTCCCCTTCGCTCTTCGGAGGACGCCCGGCTCGCCACCAGGGCAGCCGCCCGGGGTCCTCTTGGCTCCAGTCCTCCCCGAGTGCGGTCGACATCGCCGATCGATACCCAACCAACGCTCTTCGGCGGTCACTGTCAAATGCTAATAGGGTCTCGTCGACATCCACGAGCCGCCGCCCGACCGCCTTGCCAATCACCTCGCGGTGACCGCACCAACGGTGCCTCCCCGCATCCTTCACCACCCCGGCCGTGACGGGGTTGAGATGAATGTAGGCGATCAGCTGCCTCAGATATTCGTCGTCGCCCACCAGCTTCGATCGATAACGGCCCTGCCAGAAGGGGCCGAACAGCCCGTGCCGCCCGTTGTAGCTCTGCGTGAACCGGTGATGGATGAACCGCATCGACCGTGACAGCGATACCTCGCCCATCCGCACCGCGAGATGGTAGTGGTTCGACATCACGCACCAGGCAAGGATCTGGAAGTCGTCTCGTTTCTTCGTTGCAGCAAGGAGAGCTTCAAATCTGTCCGCCTCGCCCTCGTCACCCAAGACGTGCTCCCCGCGAGACACCCGGTTGTACACGTGGTAGATCCCACCGGGCAACAGCATCCTCGGTCGACGACCCATCCCGTGCCTCCACCTCGATCAGCGGAGAAATCATAACATCAATACCAAGGTGCCTGGCACGTTTACGGAAGCGGAGAAATCATAACATCAATACCAAGGTGCCTGGCACGTTTACAGCCTGCGCGAGGGCCAGACAACCAGCGAAGAGGAGTTGATGGCGTTTGCCGCTGACCGTATCAGTGAGCGGGCAGCGGTACCCAAACAGGTAGTCATCCTGGATACGCTGCCGTTGACCGCAGTCGGCAAGATCTACAAGCCGGACCTCCGCCGTGACGCCTTCCGACGGGTACTAGAGACCGATCTTGACGAACACCTGAACGCAGGGTTGGTCACATCCATCGAGGTGGTCGAGGATACGAAGTACGGACAGCTGGCGCTCGTCTCCCTGGCGACTACCGATGAAACGCAACGTGCGCAGATCCAACGCATCGTATCCCGCTACCCCATCGAGGCGCACTACAGCTAGCCCGCATATTTCGCCGGGTTTCGCAACCCGGTCGGAGTCAGCGATTCCAGAAGTACAGCAGGAGGAGCAGATAGAGGAAGATCACCGCCCAGAAGGCGATCGCGCCGGTGCTCCAGGTGCGGGCGAAGATCCCCTGGGGTCCGTGCAGACCGTAGATGACGCCCCGGAATCCGTCGGCGGTCCGCCTCACACCCGGAGCGACCGCCTGCTTGATCCCCACACCGGCTCGGCCCAGGGCGCGGAAGAACGAGGGCAGAGCCTTGCGGTAGACCCAGTCCAATCGAGGTTGACTGACCGCAGCTCGGCCGGGTAGATGCCCGGTGGACCTTGAGAAAGTGAAGGCGAGCGCGGAGAACAGCAGCAACTGGAACTGGGTGATCACATGGGTTGTGGTGTAGGCGACGTATTCCACCTCGTACGGGAGCAGATCGTAGAGCAGGCTCGGGAAGATGCCGATCACGATGCACAGCGTCGCCATCGTCGCCATGGCGAGCAGCATGTTCCGCGGCGCCTCCTTGACCCTGAACCCCGCGTCGTGGGCAAAGAAGGCGAAGAAGGGAATCTTGATGCCAGAGTGGTGGAAGACACCGGCCGAGGCCAAAGAGGAGCACCAGCCAGGCGATGGTGTGATGCCCGGCTGCGGTCTCGTCCAGGATGATCGACTTCGTCACGAAGCCACTAGAAGAACGGGAATGCGGAGATCGAGGCCGCCGCCACGATACAGAAGGCGGTGGTGAGCGGCATCGACTTGTAGAGGCCGCCAAGCTCGGTGCCCTTGCAGGTGCCGGTGCGAAGGAGCACCGCTCCCATGGCCATGAACAGCAAGCCCTCGAAAATGATGTTGGCAAAGGCGTAGGCCACCGTACCGTTGACAGCCATCTCAGTGCCGATCCCGATGCCCACAACCATGAAGCCGAGCTGGTTGTTCAGCGAGTAGGTCAGGACCCGGCGCAGATCGTTCTCGATGACCGCGTAGAAGATGGGGAACGCGGTCATGGTCGGCACCAAGCGAAGATCAGGCACTCGGTGCCCGGGAAACCGCGCGCCAGGGCGTAGATCGCCATCTTGGTGGTGAAGATGCTGAGGAACACCGTGCCGGTCGGCGTGACTCGGGGTAGGTGTCCTGCAGCCAGTTGTGGAGGAACGGGAACGCGCTCTTGATGCCGAAGGCGAGGAAGATGAGCAGGACCCCGATGCTGGCCGACTCTAGCAATCCGTCATCGCCGATGAGCTTGTCGAAGCCAGCGAGCCGGTGGCCGACACGTGGAAGATGGTCCCGGCGAACAGCAGCGACCCCGGACCCCACCTGGATGATCAGGTATCGAATGCCGGCCCGGTAGGCCCGTTCGGTGCGGCTGGCCCAGATCAGGAAGACCGAGACCGATGGCGGTCAGCTCCCAGTAGATGAACAGAGTGATCAGGTCGCCGGCGAACACCGCACCCACCGCCGCGCCCACGTAGACCATGGTTGCGACATGCTGGACGCTATCGCGGACGTAGAGCGAGTACACCGCGCCCAAGAACGTCGCGATGTAGAAGATGTAGCCGAACACCAGGCTCAGCTTGTCGACCCGCACCACGGTCAGCTGATATCCGAAGAGCTGCACCTGGTAAGTAGATTCCGGGCTCGAGCACCACCAGCTGCGCGAGTCCGGGAACCGGCAGCACCAGGATCCAGCCGACTGCCGCCTGCCCCGAGGAAGGGGAGAACCATGGCCCCCAGAATCAGAATCAGCCCGGGAGGGAGGCACTCATCATCATAGTAGTCCTCGGGCCGCATCACGATCTTGCGCAGCAGCTTCGCCGCCAGCACCAGGCTGACACAGGCGACGAAGCCGTAGAAACTGCGAGAAGCCGAACCAATACTCGAATTTGAAGTGGAGATGGTGCTTGTAGGGAAGCACTCGAGCAGCCCACAGCCGCGCAGATGGCGTACAGACTGTAGAAGACCTTGTTGACGTTCTTGCGGTCGTCGAGCCAGTACTTCCGCTCGGTTTGTCACTCATGGCACGATCCCCGGTCAACAGTCGGTAGATGTCGTCAGCGTAGAAAAACAGCACCAGGCATCCGACGGCGGTCGCCAGCGGCGGCAGTACGCACAGCAGCGGCGCCTCGTGGATTCCCGAGCCCACGCTGTGCCCGGTGCTGTCGTCGTCGGAGGCCGCCGACGGGCGGAAGAACGCCCGTCCCACCACCGGCATCAGATAGCCGATGGACAGCAGCGAGCTGGCCATCAGCACGACCATCATCGTCCACTGATGGGCGTCGGCGGCACCCATGAGCAGGAACCACTTGCTCCACGAGCCGCCGGTGGGCGGCAGGCCGATCACGCTCAGCGAGCCGATGAAGAACGCCCCGAAGGTGAACGGCATCCGTCGGCCGAGGCCGTCCATCTGGGAGATATCGGCCTTGTGGGCGCCCACCAGAATGGCGCCGGCACAGAAGAAGAGGGTGATCTTGCCGAAGGCGTGCATGGCGATGTGCATGCCGCCTCCGAGCACGCCCGCCGAGGTGGCGAGAGCCGCGCCGAGCACGATGTACGACAGCTGGCTCACCGTGGAGTAGGCCAGCCGCGCCTTCAGGTTGTCCTTGGTGAGGGCGACGATCGACGCGGACAGGATGGTGAAGGCCGCGACCCAGGTCAGCCACCGGCTCGCCCCTGTGGTCGCCAGCAGATCGATCCCGAAGACGTAGACCAGAATTTTCATCACCGTGAAGACACCGGCTTTGACCACCGCCACCGCGTGCAGCAGGGCGCTGACCGGGGTCGGCGCCACCATGGCCGCCGGCAGCCAGCGGTGGAAGGGCATCAGGGCCGCCTTGCCGGTGCCAAAGGCGAAGAGCGCCAGCAGGATCATCAGCTCACGGTCGGTGACCTTGCCAGCCAGGATCCCGCCTGGCCTGAAATCGGTGGTTCCCACCGCCCAGTAGGTCCACACCATGGCCAGCAGCAGAAAGGCCACCGAGGTCCCCATCAGGACGCCCAGGTAGACCCGGCCGGCCCGTTTCGCCTCCTCCGTGCCGTGGTGGGTGACCAGGGGATAGGTGGAGAGGGTGATCGCCTCGTAGAAGACGAAAAGGGTGAAGATGTTGGCGGCGAAAGCCACGCCCACCGCGCCTGCGATGGCGAGGGCGAAGCAGACATAGAATCGGGTCTGATTCTCCTCGTGGTGACCGCGCATGTAGCCGATGGAGTAGATCGTGGTCACGATCCAGAGCCCCGACGCCACCAACGCGAAGAGCATCCCCAACGGCTCCACCTCGAAGGCCAACTGCAACCCTGGCAACACCTCCACAAGGTCCAGCCGCGGCCGGCCGCCCGATTGGACCACCGGCAGGATGACTCCGGCCACGATGGCGAACAGGCTGGCCGCCGTCAGCAGGCTGCCGGCCTCGCGCAGGTTCGGCCAGCGTCGGAAGAGCACCACCAAGACGATCCCGAAGAGCGGCCACACCAGGGCCAGACCGATGGCCGTCGTGACCGTCACGGTCCAGCCCCCAGCAGCATTCGGGCGGCGGCCGAGGCAACACCAACGCTCAGCGAGGTAAAGATCCCGAAGAACAGGGTCCCCGCCACCAACAGCCAGGTGGGTCCGAGCAGGCTCAGCGGCGCCTCCTCGATCTCGGGGGCGTCCTCCGGTGGAGACTGGAAGTACGCCACCTCCACCACTCGCCAGATGTAGATCAGGGCGAGCAGAGAGCTGAGTAGAATCAGCACAGCAACCGGCCAGTGCCCGCTTTCTATGGCCCCTGTCACCAGATACCACTTGCTGACAAATCCCACAGTGGCGGGCACGCCGATCAGGCTGAGCCCGGCGACCACGAAGGCGGCCATGGTGATCGGCATCCGTCGTCCGAGGCCACGGAAGGCGTCGATTCGTGTGGACCCGGTGCGCAGGAGCACGCAGGCCATGACCAGGAAGAGCCCGCTCTTCATCAGGGCGTGGTTGAAGAGGTGAACGATGCCCCCGGTGAGACCGGCCACCGAAACCAGGCTCAGGCCGAGCACCATGTAGCCGATCTGGGCGACGCTCGAGTAGGCCAGCATCCGCTTGATGTCGTCCTGGAAAATGGCGACGATGGAGCCCGCGAACATTGCAGCGAGGGCAAGGGCCATCAGCACCACGTCGAGTCTCAGGATGCCGAAGGCCAGGTCAACCCCGAAAACTCCGAACACGAATCTCACCAGCACGTAGTAGGCGACCTTGGTGGCGGTCGCGGCCAGGAAGGCGGTGACGATTGCCGGTGCGTAGGTGTAGGCGTTGGGCAGCCAGGTGTGGAGTGGGAAAACGGCGAGCTTGATAGCGGTGCCGACGCCGATGCAGGCGAGCGCCACCAGCACGGTCCTATTGGGGCCGACGGCTCCCAACTTGCTGGCCATGTCAACGATGTTCAAGGTCCCCGTCACCATGTAGATCATGCCGATGCCGAGCAGAATGAAGGTGCCGCCCAGGGTTCCCATGACCAGGTACTGGAGTGCCGATGTGAGGGCACGGCGGCTGGTTCCCTGGGAAATCAGTGCGTACGAGGACAACGACGAGACCTCGAGGAAGACGAAAATATTGAAGGCGTCACCGGTGACGGTCATACCGGCCAATCCGGTCATGCACAGCAGGTAGACGGCGTAGAACTGATAGTGCTTGGCCCGCGGCACCTCGGTCTCGAGGCTGCGCGGCGCCGCCGTGACCACAATGGCACAAATACCGGTCACGATCAGTAACACCAGGGCGTTGAGCAGGTCGATGCGAAGCTCGATCCCCCACGGGGGAATCCATCCACCCTCGGCGTAGCTGATGGTGCCGGTGTGGAGGACCCGTTGGAGGATCACCCAGGCACTGGCGAACGAGCCCCACGCCACCACCGCTGCGATGGCCCACGCCACCCGAGCCCTCCGGACAAGCAGGCACAGGGTGGCCGCCAGCAGCGGCACCGCGATCTGCAGCGCCGGCAAGTCGTCGCGCATGCGGTCAAACAGTTCGAGAATCACTCGTCGTTCTCCTGGGCGAGTCGAATCTCGTCGTCCTCGATGCTGCCGTAGGCCTCGTTGATCCGCACGACAAGCGACAGTGCAACGGCCGTGGTGGCGACCCCGACCACGATGGCGGTGAGCATGAGCACGTGGGGCAACGGATTGGAGTAGATGTCAAAGCCGGGAGCTTCGATGGGCGCCGTTCCCCCGCGGACCTTGCCCATGCTGATATAGAACATGATCACCGAAACCTGAAAAACATTGAGGCCAATGACCTTTTTCACCAAGTTGCTGCGCGAGATCACCACGTAGAGGCCGGCCATCATGAGAAAAATCACGACCCAGTAGTGGTAGAGACCCCATTCAGGCATCGCTACGCCCCCGGCCCGCGAACAGGAAGAAAATGGTGGCCATGACGGCGGCGACGGTGATGCCGACGCCGAGTTCCACCAGCAGGATGCCGAGGTGCTGGCCGTGATGCGGATCGTGGGCGAGCACATCGTAGTCGAGGAAGTTCCCACCCTTGAGGATCGCCGCAAAGCCTACCGAACCGTAAAGCAACAGACCGAAGGCAACGAGGATCTCGAGCGCCCGAGGAGGGAAGACCCGGCGGGCCTCTTCGAGACCGAACATCAGTACGTACAGAATGATCCCGGCGCCGAAAATCACGCCGGCCTGGAACCCACCACCCGGACCGTAGTCGCCATGGAACTGAACGTAGAGCGCGAACAACATGATCAGGGGAATCAGTAGCTTGCTGAGGGCCCTCAGAACGACGTGGCGGATCATGGCCCCCCCCCATCCGATTTCGGATCGTCAGCCGTCACACCGAGCCGGCGGCTCACCGCGCGGGCTCCGCCGAGCAGCAGCATCACACCGACGCATGCCGTGAAGATCACCGTGGTCTCACCCCAGGTGTCGTATCCCCGGTAGGAGGCGAGCACCGCGGTCACCATGTTGGGCACCCCGATTTCTGCCTCGGTGTCCTCGATGTAATGGGGCGCCACGTGGTGGTGAATGGGCGCCTCGGGATCGCCGTACCGTGGCATGTCAAAGGTGCCATAGATCAGCGCCAAACCGGTCAGGACCACGACCGCCAGGGCGCCGCGACGCGGCCGGTTGCGTTCTGGGTGCTCCTGTCGGGTGGTCAGAGACAGCGTTGCGAGCATCAGCAGCGTGGAGATTCCGGCGCCGACCGCTGCCTCGGTGAAGGCCACGTCCACAGCGTCCATGACGGTGAACAACGACGCCGACAGGAGGCTGAAGATCCCCATCAGCATGACCGCGGCGAAAAGGTCTTTGAGCCGGATGATGGCGATCGCGATCACTGCCAGGAAGGTGAAGAGCACGATGTGGACGACGTCAATCACGATCGTCCTCCCGCACGAGATCGGGTCCGATCATCGGCTTGAGATCCCGCAAGAAGGCAGCCTTGGCCAGCGCATGGGTCGCCAGCGGGCTGGTCGCGACGAGGAAGAACAACAGCATCAGAAGCTTGACGGTGACCAGCGTCCAGCCCGCCTGGAACATCAGCCCGACCAGCATCAGCCACGCACCCATGGTGTCGGTGATGCCGGCGGCGTGGATGCGGGTGTAGAAGTCCGGCAGACGGAGCATCCCGATGCCACCGATCACCACGAATACGGCTCCGGAGAGAATGAAAACCCAGCTGAGGACATCGGCCACGGTGCCCGCCATCAGTCGGTGCCCTTGTCGTCTTCTTCCATGCCGGCGAGGTCTCCGAAGTGGGAGAACTTCATCACCGCGATGGTGCCAATGAAGTTCATCAGGGCGTAGACCAAACCCAGGTCGAGGAAGTCGGGTCGACCGGTGAGGAAGCCAATGACGGCGATCAGCAGCACCGTCTTGGTACCGAAACTGTTGACTGCGAGCACACGGTCGAAGACCGTCGGACCCAGGATCGACCGGGCCAGTGTCATGGCCATGCACACCAGGAGGGCGGCCGTGGCGGCGCCGAAGACGTCGAACATCAGTCGAGACCCTCGAGTCGGGTCACGCGAAGGTCCATTTCGCCCTCGAGGAGTCCGTCGGCCACCTCGTCGGCGATAGCGTGTACCAGAATCTTGCGTGGAAACACCCAGATCGACACCGTGCCGGGAGTCAGGGTGATGGAGTTGGCGTAAAGCACCCGACCGAGGTCGGATCGCTGAGAGGCGGACGCGTCGAACAGCCTCGGACTGATCTTGAGTCGGCCCGGACTGAGGATCCTTCGGGCCACGTCCAGGTTGGACTTGAAGACCTCGAGGACGAACCACGGCAGGTACAGGGGCACCCGCGGCAGCAGCCTGACCGGCAGTGCCTCGTCATCCACGATCCGCATACGAAGGGCCAGCCACAGCACGAGCAGGCACGACCCGATGCCGAAGCCGATCATCAGCGGCGTGTAGTGGCCAGAGTTGAGCAGCCAAACCGCCATCAGCACCGCGAAGAGAGCAACTGCGGATTTCACGAAGAAACCCCGTCGGGCGGATTCTGGGTGGCGGATCCGTGGCGCACTGCCGGTCTCCTCCTCACGGGGCCTCGACCGATGCAATTTTCAATCGAGGCAAATCGAATAGCGCATAGGATACCCGATCCTCGAGAATCCATGGTTAGTTTGTGCGAGGTGAATTCGGAATTCGGAATTCGGAATTCGGAAAACCCCCTTCGGACGCTGTGCCAGAGGGGAGTATGGGTTGTGGAACGTGTGGAGTGGGAGAGGGAGAGAAGCTCTGCGCCGGACCTCTGAACACAATTCGATCCGATTCGCATCTGGCGGTCCCCGAGATTGACCAGATCCCTCGACTCGCGGCTTCGCCTCTCGCTTCCAAATAACTAAAATCCTGGTCAGAGGCTATGTGTTTTGTTTTCTTTGACATGCGTAAATTCCCTAAAATCGAGAAAGAGTCGCTATTTCCCAAGTTATTTCCTCGTTCTGTCGGCCCGAACGGGCCCTGGGGGACTCGGGATGACATCCAGAGGGGGTGCCAACTGGGGCGGGCCGGGGGATTCAGACTTTAGACTTTTGACTTTTGAACCGAAGGGCGACTGGGCGGGTCCACACTTCCACACCGGGCGGGCGGGGCCGCGGCCTACCGCTCTTCCCCTTCGGGATGGCGGAGCACCAGAATGACCTGATCGTGGAAGGACCCTCGTTTCCAGTACCTGTCAGGGATCCGAGCCACCTCTTCATAACCGGCCCGCTCGAGCATCCGAATCGAGGCCGGATGACCTTCCATCACCTCCGACACCAACATTCGCAGGCCGAGCACATCGAATGCGAAGCGAGCCCGCACTCGAGCCACATCTGTTCCATACCCCTGGCCCCACAGATCCTGTCGACCGATGACACTGCCTGTGACGCCGACCCTGCTTGGCCAGTCGATTCGATGGATCCCGCAGAAGCCGATATGCTCGCCCTGCAGACTCTCGACAGCGAATCGAACTTCGCACTGAACACCGGCGTCAGTTTGCTCGAAGTAAGTCTCCTCCACGCTGCGGGTTATCGGCCAGTCTCCGATCTCCATCCAGCGGGTCACATCTGGATCATTGAGCCACTTGAGGGCGTTCTCAAAGTGCTTGCTGCGGTCGAGGGGCACCAGACGAACCTTGTCGCCCTCCCATCCATGAGCCATCGTCCTACCTCCCTGCGTCTTCCTTCGATTTCGGGTACTGATCCAAGCTATCACTTCGTCAGGGTGCGGGGGTATGAGGGTCTGGGAGGGTGGAGGGATTTTTCGTTACTCGTTATAAGGTCACAGCTTAAACGTTTGCTGGCACGCGGTGCGCAGAGGCCAGGGTCCGACGTTTAACGTTGGGCTCATCCGGAATTTTGTGAGGTGGTGTATGCCAGCGATCGGGGACGGCGTCGGGTGACAGCGGCAGGGGCCGATGGCAGCGGCAGTGGCCAGCGACAGGTGCCGGTGGCGGCGTCAGGTGACGGCGACAGCGTCGGCGCGGGATGGGTACCGACTACACGGGATTGAGCAGGCGCCACGTCATCGCACGAACTTGGTCGAAGGTCTCCAGGGCGTTTTCTGCCCCGATTCCATTGACTGCACCAGCGGCGGCGAGGAGTCGCAGGTGACTGTCGACCTCTTTGGCCGAGGCATAGGCGATCCGCCAGTGGTTCAACCGGTCTCGTCCAAACCGGCCGTGGCCTTCAGCGATGTTGGCCGGGACCGAGCTTGCCGACCGGATCACCTGATCAGCTATCGGTTTCAAAGGGGCGGGAACCCTCATGACGAGCTTGATGGCTATGCCTGCTGCTTCGAGGGCCTTTGTGTAGGCGACGAGATTGGTGTTTCCGACGGCTTTGGACATGGTCACCTCCGGGTCGTTCATGCTCACCCGAATGCTGGTGAGGGGGCCGGTGTCAAGGGTTTGCCGGCCTTTGGCCGGCCGCATGGCGCCCTTGACACCGGCCCCCTCGCCAGCTATGCCCATTCACCCCGTGAACGACCCGGAGGTGACCATGTGCAATGCGGCCAAGACAACTGATTGCTGCCGCTGAAGACTGGTTACTGTCCCTGCTCGCTGTTCCCGGTCGCTGCCCCTGACTGCTGCCGCTGAATTCCGGGAACGGGAACGGGAACGGGAACGGCGGGAACCCCAACCACACGTTATTCCGGATGAACCCAACTTTTTTACTTTCCACACCGGGTGGGCGGGTCCATACCCTCCTGACCCGATGGTTACGATTCCTCGATCACGATGGAATCGCCGCGCGTGAGGCCTGTCAGTCCTGCCGCCGACGCACCACGGACCGCCAACTCGAATAGCCCCGTGGAACTCTCGAGGAGCAGCAGTTCTCCCTCACCACCGTCGTCGTAGGTGGCGACTCGGCGAGCCGGCCGACCCTCGTCCGGGTGCTCGACGACGCCTCCCTGGACACGATTCGCCGGCAGGTTGGTGATCAGGTTGCCGAATCGGTCCACGTGGATCACAGTCGCCCGCCACCGGTTGTCGCTCTGGATCGGTTCAGGAATCGGGCAGGGCACCAGATCAGTGACGGACACGTCGTGGCCGAGAGATCTGGGAGCATCCCCTCGGGCAATCCGGGCCGCCGCCGGCGCAAACAGGTCCCGGCCGTGGAATGTGTCCGACGGCTCCGCGAGATCCATCATTCGCCAGTCGAGCGCGAACACGCGCTCGACTTCACCAAGAGCCGCGGGAAGTCCATTGTCCGGTGCCACCAACCAGCGGTCGCGGACCAACACCGCCAGCGGCCGACGGTTTCCACCGACCCCTGGATCCACCACAGCCAGAACGACCGACTCGGAGGGTAGGTCGTTCCACGCACATCGGAGTAGGTATGAGGCGGCCCAGACATCGCCCGGATCAATCTCGTGACCAAGATCGATTCTCTGCACACCAGGCGCCTCTCTGACAAGAACGGCGTGGAGAACGCCCACATAGTGGTCGGAGAGCCCGAAATCGGTGAGAAGTGCAACGGAGTTCACAGCAATACCATATCGCACTGCATCTTTTTGCCAGGGTTGTCTACACTTATTCTGGAAACGGAAAGGATCCGAATGGCGAACCCTGACCATCTCAGCCAACTGAAGTCCGGTGCCTGGAACGAATGGCGTGCCGCCAACCCGACCCTCGCCCCGGACCTGATCGACGCCGACCTTTCGGGGATGGACCTGAGGGCGCTGAATCTCGCCAAGGCTCACCTGCGCAACGCCAACCTCAGCGGCGCCCGGTTTGACGGGTCGGATTTGGGTCACGTCACGCTCGAGGGAGCCAACCTCACGGGCTGCAGCTTCAAGGACGCGACCCTCGACAACGTCCACCTCGACTTCCTCGACCTGACAGACCTCGACATATCGGGGGCCTCTCTGACCGGAGCCTCCTTCAGAGGCACCAATCTCACCCGAACCAACCTCAGGCGGGCAGACCTTTCGCGGGCCCATTTGGAGAGCGCCATCCTGGAGGGTTCGGATCTGTCCGGAGCCATTCTTCAAGGCGCCTCGCTTCGGGGCGCACGGTTCAATCGCGCCGTACTTCGCGGCGTTCACGCAGAGTACGCCATTCTCGAGGGGGTCGAGCTGGTCAACCTCAGCATGGAAGGGGCGGTCCTCGATAAGGCCCAGGCGGACAACGCCCAGCTGAAGAACTCTCAGCTTTCCCGTGCCTCCTTCCGCGAAGCCAACTTGCGCGGCGCGAACTTCCACAGCGCCAACCTGGTGGAAGCGGTGTTCGACGACGCCCAGTGCGAGGGAGCGAGCCTGAGCCACTCCGACCTGGAGAGGGCCAGCTTCATCAACACAAACCTGTCCCAGGCTGATCTCAGGCACGCCAGCCTGATTGGGGCGGCGCTCGACGGCTGCACTCTTTCAGGAGCTCAGCTCGCGGAGCTCGACTTCCGGTCCCCCAGTCTGGGCCGCGTCTCCTTTGCCGCCGCAGGCTTGCGCATGGCGGTGTTCAACCGGTGCGAACTCAGGAACGTCGACTTCCGGGAAGCAAACCTCGAGGACGCAGACTTTCGTCACGCCAACCTGGAAGGGGCCAATCTTCAGGGTGCCCGTTTGAGCGGCGCGACCTTCCGACACGCCAATCTCAAGCAGGCCGACCTGAGCGGAGTCCAAGCCTCGGGCGCCGACCTGTCGGGCACCAACATGATTTTGGTCAAGGCCCAGGGCAGCACCATGACCGGTGCCGACTTCCGATTCACCGACGCTATCGGCATTGACCTCGAAAAAGCCGACATCCGCTGGTCCGACCTGCGCAACGCCGACCTCACCAAGGCCAACGTGGCCACAACCAGGATGTGGGGCTCTCGCGTCCGGAACACCAAGCTGCCGGCCAACATGGGCCACATGACCCTCGTTCTGAAGGTGGGCCAGATATTCCAGGGATTCGGCTCCAAAAGGCAGAAGGCCAAGGAGGCCCGCGAACGAAAGCGTGTTCAAAAGGTTGCGGAGCTGGTCCGCGATCGAGAGGCCGCTCGCAAGCGGCGGACCCGTTGACCCTCCTGCGACTCGTCTCTTCTCTCAGCCGACCCCGCCATGCCTTGCGCTGGACAATTGGCATCGCTCTGTTGGCCCTGACGGCGACCTCTGCCGGGGCTTCGGACGAGTTCGACGGCGAGATCATCGTCAGCATCGTTTTCGACCGCCACAACATGTTCGACACAACCCAACCGGAAACCTCCAAGTGGTTCTACCGGGCAGCGAATTCCCTCCATATCGTCAGCAAGGAGCCGTTTATCCGATCGATGCTGCTTTTCAAGGAGGGCGATCCCTACTCCCAAGCCACCGCCGACGAGTGCGCCCGTATTCTGCGGTCGCTCGGCTTCATCAACCCGGTCACCATCTCCGCTGCTCCGGTTGAGGGCGGCGTCGAGGTCACGGTGGAGACCCACGATCAGTGGACCTTGGAGGTGGGCGCCACCTTGGGGATATTCGGCAACCGTACTGGTTGGGGGATCGAGTTCCAGGAGTCCAATTTCCTCGGTCGAGGAAAGAAATTCGACGTGGAGTACGACTCCGACGTGGAGCGAGACACTCTCAGCTTCGGTTATTTCGATCCCAACATCCGGGGCACGTGGTGGCGCGCCGACCTGAGATACGCCAGCCTCAGCGACGGTTTCCTCGAACGCGTCAAGATCGACCGGCCGTTCTACTCGCTCGGCGTGCGCAGAGCCTGGGGTGGGGCCTGGGAGCGCGGGGAGCTTACCGAACACCTCTACTCCAAGGCCGAGTCGGTGGTCACCGGCCCGGCCATGAACACCACCGCAGAGGCGTGGTACGGGATGCGATTTCCCGGCCGCCGGGCCGTGACCCGCCGGTTCACCGTCGGCTTCACCCACAACCACTCCACCTTCGGAGACTGGCGCTGGGAGGACACCCTGGGCTCGTATCCGGCGCCCGAGGATGTTTTGATCGACGGGCCGAGGTTCAAGTACGAACAGGTCAAGGACCAATTCGAAGTCGTCCATGGTTTCCGCGCCTGGTCGATCCAGGAGGACGTGGCCTTGGGGCCCAATTTCTCTCTGGGGGCTGTGGCCTCGCTGCCCATCTTCGGGGGAGACATCGACCGCTACCTCTTCGACGGCACCTTCGACGTGGGCCTGCACCGGGGACGGTGGCTGATGCTCGGCAAAGCATGGTTCAGCGGGCGGATCGACAACGGTGAGGGGAAGAACTGGATCGCGGGCGCCTCAGTGGTCGTCTCGCAGCTCGGCAAGCGGGGTTTTCAGTTCCGCGCACTCTACGAGAACTCCCACCGTCTGGACCGCAACCAGCAGCTCACCCTCGGCGCCGATTTGGGGCTGCGTGGCTGGAGTCCGTTCTACTTCGACGGCACCGGCAGAGCGATTGTCAACGCCCAATGGAGGACCTTGGTCGTCCCTAACCTCTTTCATGTCTTGACCGTGGGCTTCGTGACCTTCGTCGACGCCGGAATGACCTGGGAGTCCAGGGTTGGGCCCGACACAGACGGCGTTCGCGTCGACGCCGGAGTGGGACTCATGCTTGACCTGACCACCATCGGATTGTCCAACCTGGCCCGGGTCGAGGTCGGGTTTCCCGATGACGACACGGGACCAACGATCATCATCACCACTGGAGCCTTGTTCTAGGGTTGTGGGGGCCCCACCCTCCCGCTTCGAAAAGCCTCCACCCACCCAACCTTCCCCGCTTTTCGAAGAAACTGAAATCACTCCAGTTGGTCGGGGCTTTTTACATTCCACATTCCATATTCCTCATTCCTGGCACCGGGTTACAATCAGTGGCTGCGGGCCGAGCATCGTCTCAGCTCCGGAGGGCAAATGGTCCACAGGTTGATTTGGTTGGCGATGGTGATGTTGGTGGCGACGGGTGCGGCGGGCGGCATTGACGATGGAGAGCCCACTCGGTTGGTCATCGACCTCGAGGACCGATCTCGCCTGGAGGAGCTCTCCCGGTTGGTCAGTATTGACGATGTGCGGGACGGCCGGGTGCTGGCCGTGGCGTCCATTCGCCAACTCGAACGGCTCCGTGCCGCCGGTTTCATTTGGCAAGAGGTCGAGACCGAAACGGCACCCGTGCCGGCCACCATGTGCCCGGTGGGTTGGGAAGACGATCCTGGTCGTACCTGGGATTGCTACCCCAGCTATGGCCAATACGAAGGCTTGATGACCAACTTTGCTGCCGACTACCCCGACCTCTGCCGGCTGGTGGACCTCGGTGCCACCACCAATCAGGTCAGCCCCCACCGGCTGTGGGCGGTGCGCATTAGCGACAACCCTGACCTGGAGGAGGCCGAACCCGAAGTGCTCTACGCCTCCACCATGCACGGCAACGAGACCACCGGCTACGTGCTGATGTTGAGGTTGATCAACGAGTTGCTCACCGGTTACGGTAGCGATCCCGAGCTCACCTCCCTGGTGGACGATCTGGAGATCTGGATCAATCCCCTGCACAACCCCGACGGCACCTATCGCGGCGGCAACAACACGGTGGATGGGGCGATCCGGTATTACACCGACGCCAGCGGCAATCCCGACGGCCCCGATCCAAACCGCAACTTCCCCGATCCGGAGGACGGCCAACACCCCGACGGCGAGCCGTGGTGGACCGAGACAATCGCCATGATGGATTTTGCTGAAGCTCATAGCATCGTGCTCTCGGCCAACTTTCACGGCGGCATCGAGGTGGTGAATTATCCCTGGGACACGTGGGCGCGCCGTCACGTGGACGATGACTGGCTGATCCACATCAGCCGGGCCTACGCCGATGCCGCCCAGGCGGCCAGCCCGCCGGGCTACATGACTGCCCTGAACAACGGAATCACAAACGGCTACGATTGGTACACCACGTCCGGCAACCGTCAGGATTTCATGACCTATTTTCACGGTTCCCGAGAGGTCACCATCGAGATCTCCGACGCCCAACTGCTCCCGGCGTCACAGCTCGACGATCATTGGCAGTGGAACCGGCAGGCTCTGCTCGACTACATCGGCCAGGCACGGTACGGCATCCACGGTGTGATCACCGATTACAACGAGCAACCACTGGCGGCCACCGTCGAAATCGTGGGTCTCGACTCGGTCGCCGACAACAGCTTCGCCTTGACCGATCCCGACGTCGGCGACTACCACCGGCTCCTGCTGCCAGGAACCTACACCATTCGGGTCAATGCCTCCGGTTATTACACGGTGGAAATATCGGACGTCATCCTGCCGGCGGGCTTCGGCGTGATCATGGACGTGGTGATGGATCCCCTGCCCACCGCAACTGTGACTGGCGAGATCACCACACCGAATCCGCCGGGCCCGATCGCGGGTGCGACGGTGGAAATCACCGACCTCGGGGCAGCCACCACGACGGCGGGAGATGGGAGCTTCAGCCTGACAGGCATCTACGAGGGGGTTCGTACCTTCACAGTCTCCGCCGACGGGTACGAGACCATCGGGGTGGACCGTATGGTCTCAGCGCCGACCACGGAGTTGGACTTTGGGTTGGCGCCGGTGACCTCCCATTACGAAACCGACCTCGAGACCGACGACGGCGGCCTGACCACCGGCCAGGGTTGGCAGTGGGGCCAGCCGTCAGGCACCGGAAACCCGGGCGCCCACTCTGGCACGCGGGTGTGGGCCACCAACCTGAGCGGGGCGTACTCGAATGGGGCCGACTGGCTCCTCGAGCTGTCCGGTGTGACCATTGTTGGGGGAGGAGCCCGGCTCAGGTTCTGGCACTGGTACGACATCGAGCAGGGCTCGAGCGACTGGGATGGCGGCAATGTGGCCATCCGACCGACCTCCGGTGGCAGCTACGAGGTATTGGATCCTGACGGCGGCTACCCTTCGGGAAACGTCAGCGCCCTCGGCGAACCAGGATTCACCGGTTTATCGGGCGGCTGGCGTGAAACGGTCTTCGATCTTTCGGCCTGGGCCGACCAGGCAGTGGATCTGAGGTGGCGCTTTGCCTCCGATGGATCGGTTCAGCACCTCGGCTGGTACCTGGACGACATCTCCATCGTGTCCGCCGACCGGAGGGCGGAGTTCGAGTTCGACCCAACCTCACCCGTCCCCGGCGGTCTGGTGACCTTCACTGACCGCTCCAGCGGACCGGTGACCGATTGGTGGTGGGAATTCGGAGACGGAGCGACCTCCGACGACCAGCACCCCACCCACACTTTTTCGGCCGACGGAATCTACCCGGTCACACTGACGGTGACCTACACGGACGGTCAGGCGTCCATCACCAAGCCGATTCCGGTGGGCTCGGCCGCCGCCGTTTTTTCCGACGGATTCGAGTCCGGCGATCTCTCCGAGTGGTCTGCGGCCTTTCCATAGTCGGGGTTCGGGATACGGGACTCGGAGTTCGGGGTCCGAGTTCTGAGTTTTGAGTTCTTGAAGATCCACTCGTCCATTATCGAGCCAGGACGACTTTGGACTTTTGACTTTGGACTTCTGACTCCCCAGATTTGCCACCGAGCGAGGAACAGACGACGGTTCTGGCTGGTTGTTCGGTGGCAAGGGGGCTGCATGAGTGAAACATTGAATGCTGAAAAGAGCGCGCCGAAGAGGCCGGTGACTCGGGTGCGGGACGAGATTGCGGAACGGTACCGTTGGGACCTGAGCCACATCTTCCCAGGGTGGGACGAGTGGGAAGAGGGGCTGAACAGGCTCAAGGAGCTCATGGACGGCTACCAGCGGTTCCACGGAACCCTCGCCGACGGTCCCCAGCAGGTACTGGCGGCATCGATGATGTCGGATGAGCTCGGTCAAATGGCCTACCGCGTCTACCAGTATCCGGGGCTGATGCGTTCCCAGGACACCCGGGACAACCAGGTCCAGGCTCGTCTCGAAGCCGTCCGCATCGCCATGGCCAGGTTCCGACAGGCCACAGCCTGGTACACCCCCGAGCTGCTCGAGATCCCCGAGGAGACGATGCGCGGGTGGCTCGACGACACTCCCGAGCTCGAGCCCTACCGCTTCCCAATCCTGGAGACCTACCGCCTCCGTCAGCACGTACTGGACGAAGCCGGCGAACGGTTGCTCGCCTTTGCCGGACCCCTGGGCGGAACTCCGGCCCAGACCTACTCTGCGCTCGCCGATGCGGACGTGGAGTTTCCCGAAGTGACTCTGTCGGACGGCAGCAAGATCATCGTCAGTCACGCCGCGGTCGGCAACGGACTGCGCACTCGCCGGATCCAACAGGACCGAGAGGTCCTCGCCAGGGCCCACATGGGGGTCTTCGACGCACGGCCCAACACCCACGCGGCCATCTATAACGGGGTCCTCCAGCGCGACTGGTTCCTGGCCCAGGCGCGCCACTATGACACCACCCTCGAGGCCAGTCTCGACGACGACAACATTCCGGTGCAGGTTGTGGAAGGCCTGATCGTCGCGGCCAAGAATGGTGCCGAACCCCTTCGACGCTACCACCGGCTGCGGCACCGGGTACTCGGTGTCGACCGCTACCGATATTTCGACGCCTACCTGCCACTGGTTGAGGTGGACTGGACCCTGCCCTACGACCTGGTGCGCCCGCTACTCGTGGAGTCAGTCGGCGTCTTCGGCCCTGAGTATCAGACCACCGTGGACCGCGCCTTTTCCGAGCGCTGGATCGACGTCTACGAGAACGACGGCAAACGCTCCGGGGCGTTTTCCGCAGGGGTTTACGGCGTCCATCCGTACATTCTCCTCAACTATGCCGACACCCTGGAGGACGCCTTTACCGTGGCCCACGAGATGGGCCACACCATGCACACCGTGCTATCCCATTCCAGCCAACCCTACGCCACCGCCGCTTACACCATCTTCGTCGCCGAGGTGGCCAGCATGACCAACGAAGACCTGTTTCTGGACCTCCTGCTCGAGCGGGAGACCGATCCCAAACGGCGCATCGCCCTGCTCCAGCACGCCATCGATGACATCGCAGCCGGGTTCTACCGCCAGACCATGTTCGCCGACTTCGAACTCGAAGCCCATCGAGCGGTGGAACGAGGCGAACCCATTACCGCAGAGGTCCTGCAACAGATCTACCTCGAGTCTCTGGGTGGTTTCTTCGCCGACAGCCTCGACGACCAGCCGTGGTACCGCAACACCTGGGCCCAGATTCCACATTTCCACGGCTCGCCCTATTACGTCTACCAGTACGCGACTTCGAAGGCGGCGGCGAACCTGATCCACGCGAATATGACCCGGGGATCCACCGAGGATCGCCAGCGCACGGTGGACTGCTACCTGGAGTTGCTGCGATCGGGCGGCTCCGACCATCCGATCTCTCAGCTGCAACGCGCAGGAGTGGACTTCACAACCAGGGAACCGGTGCGAGCGATGGTGACAACAATGGAAGCCCTCGTGAGCGACCTCGAGCGTGAACTCTCCACGCTCGACCTGCTCACCGACCAGCCCTGACTCCATCACGAGATGGTCGGCCCGTGATCCCCAAGTCTCCCCAGTTTTTGCCTTGCGGGCGGCGACTTGCCGCCCGCAAGGCAAAAACTGGGGAGTGGTCCAGCTTCAGGGGCTGATCGCACTTACGTCTGGATGAATTCTAAAGCGTAGCCGTCGGGGTCCTTGACGAAGGCGATGACGGTGGAGCCGTGCTTCATCGGCCCGGGCTCACGGGTGACCTGACCGCCAAACTCGCGGACCCGATCGCAGGCACCTTCGATGTCGTCGGTCGCGATGGCGATGTGTCCGAATCCGGAGCCGAGGTCGTAGCTCGAGGTGCCCCAGTTGTAGGTCAGCTCGATCACAGCGGTCTCCTCTTCGGAGCCGTAGCCGAGGAAGGCAAGGGTGAACTCACCGCCCGGATAGTCCTTCTTGCGCAACAGCTCCATACCGAGCGCCTCGGTGTAGAACTGGATTGACTTTTCCAAATCACCCACTCGGATCATGGTGTGCAATACCCTCATCTCATCTCCCTTCGAAACGTTACAGGTGACATAGTTACGTGAGCCTCTTGCAAAACCCTAAGTTCGGCGATGTTTGATCGATACCGCTCCCTCCTGTCACCCTGAGCGAGCGAGTTCGACGAGCGAGTCGAAGGGTCTCCACACGTAGAGAAGAGAGCTGCTGGGCAAGCATCGCGCCTCTACACCGGAGGAGATCCTTCGACTCCGCGACCCTTCGGGCCGCTGCGCTCAGGATGACAGCCATGGGGGTTTTCCAAGCGGCTCACTTGTCACCTGTCACTTTCCGCTAGTAATCGCTCGTCATGATGAACACCGGCGAACCGCCGAACTTCTTGAAGCGCGGCCGGAGACGATCGG
Organism: uncultured Holophagae bacterium; assembly: GCA_963801995.1. Lineage (GTDB taxonomy): Bacteria > Acidobacteriota > Thermoanaerobaculia > Thermoanaerobaculales > Sulfomarinibacteraceae > FEB-10. The sequence goes on from CAWDGW010000008.1 coordinate 224,532, forward strand.
TGTTGTAGAACTTGTTGACGTCCACCACTTTCTTCCGACTTGTCACAACCTCAATGGGCACGTGGTCGTAACGACCGTTGCGAACGTTGACCAGCCTTCCAGCGACTCCGTCTTCGATCAGGTCCATGGCCAGGTTTCCAAAGGCCATGGGCACGATGGAGTCCAGGGCATCCGGATCGCCACAACGTACCAGGTAGCCGAGCCTCTGGTTGATGGTGGTGACCCGGTGGCCGTTGTTGTATTTGGGCGAGATCTCCTTGAGCACCCGCGACACCCGGTCGCCAACACCCCCGAGTTTTTTGTGCCCGTACATGTCGGTCTCCTGGTCCTCGTAGACCATCTCCTCAGCTCCGGTGAAGGTCGCCCCCTCCGACACCAGGACGACGCTGTAGTTCGACGGGTTCTTACTCCGGTCCTCCGCCAACAGCTCGCACAGGTGTTCGATGTCGAAGGTGAATTCCGGGATCACGCAGCGATTGCCGGCGCCGGCCATGGAGGGCAGCAGCGCCGTGAATCCCGCATAACGCCCGAAGACCTCGATCACCAGGAAGCGCTCGTGACTGCCCGCAGATGTGCGCAGGGCGTGGGTCATGGCAATGGTGCGGGTCACGCAGGTGGAGAAACCAATGCAATAGTCGGTGCCGGGAACGTCATTGTCCATGGTTTTGGGCATGGCGATCACCGGCACGCCCTTCTCGTGGAGGTGAACTCCGTAGGAGAGGGTGTCGTCACCACCGATGGGGATCAGGGTGTCGATTCCCAGGTGGCCGATATTGGCCAGGACCTCCTCAGTGAGGTCGTTGAGGTCGGCGTTGAAGCGGTCCCGCAGGTGGTCGGGAACGTTCGCGGCCGGCACATGGCTGGGCCGTGTGCGCGAGGTGTGAAGAAAGGTCCCGCCGGTGCGTCCAACCTTGTTCACCACCTCCTCCGTGAGGTTGGTCACACAGTGCGTTTCCTGACCCTGCTCGCGGTTGAACTCCATCAGCCCCGCCCAGCCGCGCCGTATGCCAAGGACCCGGTATCCCTCGCGAAGCGCTCGCACCGTAATGGCACGGATCGCCGGATTGAGCCCCGGCACGTCGCCCCCTCCTGTCAGAATGCCGATCGTTCCCTTGATTTTGTTGATGTTCGCCATTCCATACTCCAAAGCTGTCGATCGAATCCGAAGGGGAGATTATGACATGTGACGGGTGACAAGTGACTCGGGCGGAATTCGGAATTCGGAATTCGGAATTCGGAAAACCGAACCCGAAGGCCGGAGTCCTGATTTTCGATTTTCGATCAACTCGGCTGCCGAGGCCAGCCCGACCCGATGGGATGCCGCCGACCTCGATGAGATCCCTCCTCGGCCCTTCGGGCCTCGTTCGGGATGACGTTACGCGAGCCCTCGGGCTCGGTGACTCCCCGCCGCCAGCAGACAGCCGTAGGCCAGCCCCCTCCCTCGAGACGACCCCCTTGGCCACGGCTGTGGGCTGCCGCCGTCGGTGAGTTCGCGGCTGGGCTGCCGAGGCCAGCCCGACCCGATGGGATACCGCCGACCTCGATGAGATCCCTCCTCGGCCCTTCGGGCCTCGTTCGGGATGACGTTCCGGCTGGGCTGCCGAGGCCAGCCCGCCGTCACGTCACCTTTAAACCTTTAACCTTTAACCTTTAAACCAAAAAACCCCATCGACTGTCCACGCGAGGGTCCCGCCGGCGCGGAGCGGGACGACCACGTCATCGCCAAATGGATAGTTGTCGGGGACGTTCCAGGCCTCTTTGATCAACGTCACGGTCCCGGTATTGCGGGGCAAACCGTAGAAGTCGGCGCCTCGGAAGGACGCAAAATCCTCGAGGCGGTCGAGGGCGCCCGCCGCTTCGAAGGCCTCGGCGTAGAAGCTCAGAGCACCGTGGGCGCTGAACACGCCGGCCGCCCCACACGCGGATTCCTTGTTGCCTCGCGGATGTGGCGCGCTGTCGGTACCGAGGAAGAAGCGACGGTCCTCCCCCGTCGCCGCCCCGACCACCGCCTCCCGGTGCTCTCTTCCTTTGAGCACCGGCAAACAGAAGTGATGAGGCCGAACCCCTCCCACCAGAAGATCGTTGCGGTCGAGCAGCAGGTGCTGTGGGGTGACGGTGGCCGCCACCACCGGAGGTGAAGAGCGTACGAAGTCGACTCCTTCGCGGGTGGTGACATGCTCGAGCACGACCTTGAGACTCGACCACCGGTTCACGAGCGGCGCCAGGGTTTGCTCGATGAAGACCCGTTCACGGTCGAATATGTCGACGTCGGGGTCGGTGACCTCACCGTGAACGAGCAGCGGAAGGCCACAGTCCTCCATGGCGTCCAACACTGCCGCAACCCTTTCCAGCGCGGTGACACCATGGTCGGAGTGGGTTGTTGCACCCGCTGGATAGAGCTTGACGCCCGCCACATAGCCGCTCGACTGGGCACGCCGCACCTCTGCCGGCGGCGTCTCATCCGTCAGGTAGAGGGTCATCAATGGGTTGAAGTTGCTGCCGGGTGGAAGCGCCCCCAGGATGCGATCTCGATATTCTCCTGCGTGGGCCGTGGTGGCAATCGGCGGCTGCAGGTTGGGCATGATGATGGCGCGCGCGAAAACCGCAGCGGTGTGACGCGCCACCGCAGCCATCCCGGCACCGTCACGCAGGTGGAGGTGCCAGTCGTCCGGACGGGTGATAGTGAGGCTGTCCCCCATAGACCTCGCGAGCTTATTACAGTCTCGACCGATTGTCCCGCTTCCAACGAACCCGGTGAGATATGCGGGCTGAATGGTCTATGATGATTGCATCGCCAGGATGGCGGTTGATTTCGGGAGTGAATCAGTGGCCCGACAGCTCACAGCCACCGAACTGGGCAAGGCGGCTCGGAATGTCAAGCGCATCGAGGGTTACCTCGTTGCGCGGTGCAACTGGACTCTCGATCCCGCGGATCGCCAGTCATTCGATGACCTGAAAGCCGGGGTCGCCAGGCTGGCTTTCACCATCGGCCAGAGGACTCTGGCCCTCGGGATCGAATCCAGACTGACTGCGGGTCAAGCCCCGGAGCCCGCTCCACAGGAGACCTTTGATGGCCCCCAGTTAGGCCGCTTTGCCTCCTTTCTCCAACAACTCGACTCCTGGTTCATTGCCCATCCCGATGCGGTTCCCGAGCCGGGTGCCGGACGCTTCCTGGGCGAGGTCCAACACTCCCTCGAAATCATCCGGCAGGCCCTCGTTTCGATCGACGAAAACCAAGAACCGATTGCGCCTGCCGCGGATGCCCTGGACGAGGCGCCGGAGGAAGAAATCTCGACAGGAAACCAGGTCGAGACCCCGGAGGCCGAGGTTCCCAAACCCCTGACCCCACCCACCCGGGCACCGTCGTCGGCGATGGACGACGACATCTACGAAGGCACCCGCGACAAGGAGGGTCAACCGCCGCCAAAGCCCCCCGAAATGATCGCCTTCACCGCATCCGAAATCGACCCCATGTTCACCTGGGTCGGCCCCGAATCTGTGGACTTGACTCCGCTGGCGAAGGAACGGGTCGAGACGCTTTTCGAGGAGCAGGGGGTTGGCTTCTTCCGCTACCAACTGGAGAACTTCGCCGACGAGATCAAGAAGCGGATCGAGAACGCCCCGGAGGGCCATGTCCTCGTGGTCAAGGTCAGGACCATCGGCGACGAACGGAAGCCCTTCCTCAGCTATGTCACCGAGGCCGCGCTCGCGAAGGAGGGGCATTAGGCAGAATTCGGAATTCGGAATTCGGAATTCTCCTACCGCTTGTTCGGTCGAATGATGATGGTTGGATCTCGAAGAACGAATCCGCCCCGGGCGGCAGCGGCATTGACAAAAACGAAGAGCGCGCTGGACTCGCCGCGATCCCGGAGCACCTGGCGAAACCTGCCGGCGCCTCGTCCGCCGGCAGCGATGGTCTTCTCCCGCACGACATCGAATCGTTCCGGATTGGAGTATCGTCGGGCCACGACCACACGACAGCGCGCACCCGGCTCGGGGCTTCGGAACTTGAAGCGGAAGTTCAGCACACTTCCGCTCACCGGCACCTCGAAAGGCAGGGTGAGTCGGCCCTCGCCTGTGACCACCACCGACCGGCCATCGGCCGTCAATCTCGCCGGTCGATGGGGTGGCTGCGCCGGAAATCCGCCGCTGTCGTCCGCAGCGACTGCCAGACGTTTGATCAGGGCCGTACGCCCCACGTCGCTGTGGTCCTTCGACGGATTGCCGAGTCGAAACTCCAACCTGTTGTCGCCACCGTGAAGGAGTCCAGCCGGCACCGACAGCAGCCGCAGTTCGATCTTTCGCCCGAGGTCCACTCCTCCGGCTTCCCGCCCGTCGATCGTCAACATGAGCCTTGACCCGTGGTCCTGGTTGCGATCAACCCGACCCTCGATGTAGAGAGCGGTCTGGCCCCCCGCGGGGAGCGCCATGCCGAGGTCGAAGCGGGGCCCGGCGGTCCACCGACCATGGGAAACGGTGTCTCCCCAGCCCGAACCGAAATCCACCTGGACCTCGCCGACCTTCCCTGTCGATCCCGGGGGCTGGGACCGAAAATCTGCCACCAGCCCGGTGGGCTCGAATTCGAAGGGTGGATCTGCGCTCAGCAGCACCACGTCCTCGAGGGATCGGCGCGCCGCTGTCCGGTAGACATCGATCACCGCCACCACCACGAACGGCAGAGCAAGGAGCGCGGGAAGTATCCATCTCCTGGATTTCATTTTTGATTTTTGATTTTTGATTTTTGATTGTCGACGGCGGCGAGAAGACGATCCACGCGATACCCGGAGGCGTCTTTGGCTTCCTTCAGTTCCTCAAGAAGCTGGGCCGCCGCCTCGAGCTGATCCGGATCGTTCTCGCCAACGGCGGCGGTCACGGCGAGGCACGTCAGGAAGTCGTCGAAAAACTCGCTGACAAACCACACCACGTCCTGATGCCGATTCACGCCGAGGTAGGAGACGAACGCCGGATCCTCGAGAAGGCTGTCCAGCAAGCGCCGAAGATCCGACCTCTCATCGTCCTCGCCCCGCCACCAACCTTCACTGAGCAACATCGTCCGGACTGCGGCCACAACGCGATCGGCAGAAATCTCGTCGAGGCCCAGCCGAAGCACGCTCCTCCGGAGATTCCTGGCCAGATACCAGTCGTCCATCCAATCGATAACCGGCGCTCTCCCTTCGGCTGGAGTCTCCATGCCCTCATCCAGGCCGCTGATCAGTGCCCAGGCCACGGCTGCGAGCCGCCACCGGCGGGAAACATCCGGATCGTCGTCGATGAACGGCTTCACCAGGCTGTGCTCGTAAACAGCCAGCGCGGAATCGAGGGAGAGGTTTGTTTTTGACGTGACCTCCCCGTCCCTGTCCTCACCCACGTGCCTGGAGATTGCCGACAGGAGGGCCCCGCGGGCCCGGCGGACGCGATCGCTGGAATCGGCCGCGGCGGCACCGGACTCCGGCTCCCCCGACCCACCGATCAGCCCAAGGAGAAGGGCAGGGGCGACCATCTCTCGAAACGGTCCCAGCACCACGGCCAGCTCGAACTCGGCGAGGGCCTGGTCGACGCTCGGCACCCCTCGACCTTCGAGCTCTTCAGCCAATCGACCGTACCGCCCGTCGGCGTCCTTCACGACACGGAGATTGCAGAAGACGTGCAGGGAATAGGCGCGCAGTTCGAGATGCAATCCCTGCTCGCGGATCGCCCGGCACGACCGCAGATACTCGACACCGGCCGCCGCATCGCCAAGGATGACGAACTCGTCCTCGCCACCTGGCAGCTCGAGGGCGTCTGCGAGCTCGGTGCGTTCGATCTTCGACCCATCACCACCCGGATTCGACTGAACAGGGCACGAGGTCTTGATCCAGCCTCCGGTCTCTCCAAAAACGTTGTGGTAGACCACCAGCGATCGATGGTCCCCGGTTCCGTTGGAGTATGCGAACACGTTTTCGTCAACCTCGCCGTCGCCGGTCATCAAATCGTAGAGCCGGAACCGGTCCACCTCGGCAAAAGCACCTCGACGGCGGGCCAGAGGAAAGACCTGGCGTGCGTGCCGACGGATCAGACCCTCGCTCGGCTGCTCTGCCCAGCGCGGCCGCCGAAACTCCATTCCGTACTTCTCGGCGAGTCCCTCGATCTGGCCGTGGCCGAACATTGGCAATCCCGGCATGGTCACCATCAGGGTGGCCACACCGAAATACTTGTCGTCGTGGCCGAATTGATCCACCGCGGTGCGTTCGTCCGGGTTGGACATGAAGTTGACATATCTCTTGAGGATTCGCGGGTCGTACTCCAGCGTGCTCTTGATGAGGTATCGGTAGTCGGCATTTCGCTCGTCGCGGAGCATGTTCATGAAGGCGGAGTTGTAGACCCGGTGCATGCCGAGAGTGCGCACGAAGTAGCCCTCGAGCAACCAAAAGGCTTCGGCCAGCAGCAGCGTGTCCGGAGCTTCGGCGGCGATCCGATCGACGACCTCCCGCCAGAACTCCTGGGGCATCACCTTGTCAAAATCGGCGCGCGTCATCCCGCACTCGGCCCGCGAAGGAATGTCCCCGCCGGTTCCCGGCTCGGGAAACCAGAGCCTCTGGTAGTGCTGCTTGGCGAGGGTCATGGCGGCATCGAATCGAATCACCGGGGAACGCCGGGCGACGTGGAGGATGGTCTGGATCACAGCCTCCCGAACGTCCTCGCGGCGGTAGTCCAGTTGTGCGGTGTCGTTCCACGGCATGCTGGTGCCATCGTTGCCGTGATAGATGTACCGTTCAGCTCCAGTCCAGTGATCGACCCGTTTGAAAACAACCGCCGCGTCACTCCGGGTCCAGTAGTGATCCTCGATGTAGACCCCCACCCGATCGTCATCGCACAGGTCCTCACCGGTGAACGCGTAGCCGGGGAATGGCGGGCTGTCCAGACCGATGAACCAGTCCGGATGGTCGATTACCCAACGAGAGTCGATCCCCATGTGATTGGGGACCATGTCGGTGGACATTCGGATGCCGCGATTCCACGCCCGATGTTTCAAATCCTCGAATGCCGGATCGCCGCCCAAGTCGTCCGCCACCCGGTAGTCCTCCAGTGAGTACGCAGAGGCCACAGCGTCGGCATCGCCCATCATCCGTTTGATTCGCTCCGAGGCTCGGCTGCGCTGCCAGACGCCGATCAGCCACAGGCCAGTGATTCCCCACGCCTGGAGCCGGTCCAGCTCTTCGTCGGGAATCCCGTCGAGGGTCGTGATCTCCCGACCGTAGCGCTCAGAGAGCTGGGCCAGCCACACGTAGGCATTTTTGGCCAGCAGAACCAGGCGCGGCATCCAGTCGCGATCTTCGGAGAACGCCTCATAGTCGCTATCGAAGATGTCCAGCCGCGGCGCCTCCACCGGGCCGGGCCCGAATCCAAAAAACACCTTGGCTTCCTCGGCGAGCATGTCAAGGCTCGACAACAACCGGTCGAGATCCGGCCCCAACACCACCCCCCACATCGTCCTGATGAAGCGGAGCTGTTCCTCCAGGGAGTCGGGCGCGGCGAGCATCGGAGCCTCGAGCAGATCCAGCAGGCCGCTGCGGGTACCCTCCACGTCGGGTTGACCTGACAGAAATCGTCGCAAATCGTCCATGCCCTGGAGGTACACCGAGCCTTCTCGAATCGAGGTGTCGTCGAAGAGCTCCCGGAACGGGGCCGCAGCCGGGTTCCGATTGGCAAGCCACAACAGCATGAGCTCCTCGAGGGCGACCTCTCGATGGCTCGTTGTCCCCGTGGCGCCGGCGAGGTACTCGTCGGCCGTCAGCTCTCCGCGCTGGACCACCAGCGGCGGGAACTCTTCGGTGAAGTCATGCAGCAGCTCGTCGACCGCGGCACTCCCGAGCTGGTCCTCGAGACTCTTCAGAGCTTCGATCAAAATGCGGGGGTTGGTGCGTTCCCGGTATCGCGCCACGATCAAGTGGATCAGCTCGTCCATCAGACCCAACGCATTGAGCTGGCCCGCACTGACCGCTCTCTCCGGGTGATTCGTCGCGTCTCGAACCTCGTTCATCCGGTGGGCAAACTCCCGGGCCGCCCGGAAATCGGCGAAGATCACGTGTCCGGTGAGCGAAAACAGCGCCTCGTCGAAACCGTATTTCTCCCGCGCTGCGCGGCTGACATGGAACTCCCGCGTCCCCTCATCCGATGGTGCCACTTGCGAACCCCCGCACGATCATAGCTGCATCCCACCCACCCTCCCAGTTGAAAGTTGAAAGTTGAAAGTCCCCGCCCACCCACCCGGTCTGCCGTTGGCCGTTTGCCGTTTGCCGTCGGCAGTCAGAGGCTATAGGGCAGTGCGGGTTCGATGTCGGTTTTTCGAATTTCGAATTTCGAATTTCGAATTCCACTGCCTGGGTCCTCAGCGATCAAAGCTGATCTCGAAGGTGACGGGACAGTGATCGGACACATCCCAGAAGGTGCCGTCCTCCTCGCCCGGGCGGGACACCAGCTCGTTGCAGCCAGCCCGCGCACAGTGCAGCCAGGACCGTGCCTCGGGCACGGCACCCTGGAAACCGCGGAGGTAGACCAGATCCAGCAAGGAGGACACCTGGACGCCGTCTGCTTCACCACCGCCCTCCCAGTACTCGCTGCAGCCGGTGAGATTGGGCAGTCGAGCGAAGCCCGCCTCGGCGTAGAGACGGTCCAAAAGCCGCCGTTCCTGTCGGGCGCCACTGCGATCCGAGCCCACACAGTTGAAGTCGCCCATGAGGATCAGGTTCTCCATGCTGGCTGCGGTTGGCCGATCGAGCCAGGTGAGCAGGGCACGATGCTGGTCCTGGCGAGTGGGGAATCCCTCCCGCCGGGACTTGAGGTGGAGCTGGACCACCGTGAACTCATGCCCATCCGACAGCCGCCTCAAGGTCACGGCAAAGCCCGGCCGGAGCCCTTCGGTCACCGCGACTTCACGAATCTCCACGGGCGGACCCATCAGCTCGAGCACATCGGCATCCCATGCAATGGCGAGGCGCTGCGACCTTCGCCCGCCGTGGCGGGACTGGGCGAGCTTGTAGCGGTGCCCTCCTCCGGACCTGCGGAGGATCGGCGGGAAGCGGCGCGCGTCGGTGATCTCGGAAAAACCCATGACGTGGGCATCGAGACCGATCAAGGCCGTTTCGAGGTCGCAGATATTTGTCTGCCTGGAGTAGCCCAGATCGGGGTGCTGTGGGCGCTCATCGAGGGGGAAGTTGCGCAGATTCCACGTCGCGACGCGCAGAGCACCGGTGGCCACTGGAGGGGGCAGTTCCTCCACCATGACTCCTGGTCCGGCAAAGCCCGCGCAGCGCATCTCCCGACGGAGCAGCACGGCGAGCACAACGATCGCGAGGATCAACCCAACGATGGCGACCGCGGACAGCTTGGATCGTCGACCCATGGCCAGCAGTGTGCCTCAGGCAGATCTCCGGGGCAAGATCGCCGACTCCCGGATCCCGGTCAAGAAGTACATTTCTCGAGGGTTAAAAGTGTAAATAGGTGCATTCACTGGGGATGACCAATTACCTAATAAACTTACTGGAAAATTGGAAAATAACTTCGAGATTTCTATTTGATTAATTGCTCATTTGTGCTTGACAGTGATGAAAATCCCCATCATCTTTGTCACGGCAGTGTCATTGGCATGGCGTTCACCGAGAGCGGGTGCCGTGCAGACCATCAAGCCCAACCGGGCACGGAGGAAATCATGTTGTCATCCAAAGCCGGCCTTCCGTTCCTTATGATCGTGGCAGTCGTGGCCACGGCCGTTGCAGGTTCTCCACTTCAGTCGGATCGGCAGGCGGTCTGGGAGGTGCCGAGCGCCACGTACACCGATGACGCCGTGTCGTCCCACACCTACAGCCAGAACGACCTGGAGTATTACCTGTCCGATGAAGAACGTGGGTACTCCAGGCCCGGGCTCACAGTCGAGATAGCCGGCATCGAGATCCCGACCGACCGACATCCCGTTGTCGAGGTGACCTTCGTCGACGACCTGGGTCAGCCCCTCGATCGCGAGGGCATCATCACTCCCGGCGACATCAGCATGAGTTTCGTGCTGGCATGGTACGACGGCGAAGGTCGCTACTACACCTCATACGCCGTGAGGGAGGTGACCAGCCCAATCACCGGCATGACGGCCACCCAGGCGACGAGCGACAGCGGGGGAAGCTGGGAAGACCTGGAACTCGGGCGCGCCATCTACACCTTCGGCACCGAGCTTCCCGGCGACTTTGACATGTCGAAGACTCATACCGTCTATGTCTACGGCACCCGCAACACCGAGGAGCTCCTCGGCAAGAACTACTACTCGGATCCCTGGCTCGACTTCCGGCCCGACGGCGGCGAGATCACCGATGTTTGGGCAAAGACGACCACCGCGACCTGCAACACCTGCCACGACCCCCTGGCCCTTCACGGCGGTCGGCGGCGGGCCATCCAAGGCTGCGTGCTGTGTCACAGCCCGCAATCCACCGATCCCGACACCGGCAACACCGTCGACCTGAAGGTGATGGCCCACAAGATCCACATGGGCGCCAACCTGCCCAGCGTCCAGGCCGGAATTCCGTACCAGATCATCGGCTACCGCGGCGCGGTCCACGACTACTCCGAGGTGGTCTTCCCGCAGGACATTCGAAACTGCTGGAACTGCCACAATCCGGACGCTCTCCAGGGCTACGTTTGGTACACCTACCCCGAGCGCGCGTCCTGCGGTTCCTGCCACGACGACATCGACTGGGAGACCGGGGAGAACCACCCCGGCGGCCCGGCGGCAGACGATTCGGCCTGCGCCGCGTGCCACCAGCCCCAGGGGCTTCGGGAGTTCGACCCGTCGGTGATCGGGGCTCACACCATCCCCAACAAGTCGGCCCAACTCGCGGGCCTGAACATGGAGATTGTCGACGTGATGGACGCGGCTCCGGGCAGCATGCCGACCGTGTATTTCACCCTGACCAACGACGACGGGTCGATGGTCTCCGACATCTCGTCGCTCCGCACCCTGACCCTCAGGGCGGCCGGATCAACCGGTGACACCATCGACTACACGGAGGACATCTCCCAGGACGCCCGCGATGCGACCATGTCGGGCGACACGTACATGATGACTTTCACCACTCCGATCCCGGAGGGCGCAACCGGCACCTGGGCCTTCTCGGCTGACGTCCGCCGCGTTTCGAATATCGACGACGGTACCGCCGATGGCCTCGACGTCACCGAGGGTGCCTTCAACCCGATCTTCTACGCCGCCGTCACCGATGACGAGCCGATGGGCCGGCGCGAGTTGGTCGACATCGACAAGTGCAACGCCTGCCACGACACGTTGTCCCTGCACGGCGGTCAGCGCTTCAACGTGCAGGAGTGCGTGATGTGCCACCGGCCCGATGAGACCGACGCCGGCGATCGTCCCGAGGATCAGCTGCCGGCCGAGTCGGTGCACATGAAGTACATGATCCACAAGATCCACACCGGTCACGAGCTTCATCTCGAGTACACGGTGTACGGGTTCGGCAGCAGACCGCACAACTACAACGAGGTTGGCTATCCCGGCGATCGCCGAAACTGCATGGCGTGCCACAACCCGGGGACCTACGGCGTGCCGTTGCCCGAGGGCGTGCTCGAGACGACGACCCCGTACGACTGGTACACCCCGATGCAGCCTGCGGCGGCGTCGTGCTTGCCTTGCCACGGAAGCGTCGATGCGGCGGCCCACGCCTTCACCAACACGGCACCCTTCGGCGAGTCCTGTGCGGCCTGTCACGGTGATGCCCGGGACTACTCCGTGGACAAGGTCCACGCCCGCTAACGTCAGCGATCTATCCGCTGCGGCCCTCGCCCATGGCGGGGCCGCGGCGCAGCGCGAAAGGTAGGACGGCATGAAACAGCTGATCCGCACGATCAGCGCGGTCACCCTGGGTCTCATGGTGAGTTTCGCCGTGCAGGTCCGGGGACAGGACAACCCATCCGATGACTGCGCCATGTGCCACGAGGAGATCGTGGCCAACTTCGGGCAGACCACCCACGGCATCGCCGGCCGCGGCGGACCCACCTGCACCCACTGCCACACCAGCGGTGCCCAGCACATGGAAGAGGGGGGCGATACGGAATTCATCGAAATTCCGAGCGGTTCGGACGGCGAGCAGCTCTGCCTGCAGTGCCACGCGCAGACCCACACCATGTTCTCGGACCGGTCGATTCACAGCGATCGAACGGTCGATTGCGGCACCTGCCACAGCATCCATTCGGCCGAACAGAACAACCATTTTCTGTTGGCCAAAGAGCCGAATCCGCTGTGCGCTTCGTGCCACCCCGCTCAGGGGAACTCCTTTCGGCGGCCTTACGGACACCGTCTGGACCGTGGCGGTCTCGAGTGCGTCTCGTGCCACAACCCCCACGGAGGTAACGGCGAGCAGAGCCTGAAGCTCGACCGTTCGGGAGAGGGGCCATGTGTGACCTGTCACGCCGAAAAACGCGGTCCGTTCGCGTTCCCGCACGTCAGCGGGCTGGCCGGGGACTGCATGAGCTGCCACCAGCCCCACGGCTCCACCAATCCCATGGCCTTGAACCGGCCGCGGGTCGACCAGCTGTGCCTCGAGTGCCACAGCCGAATCATACCGCCGGACTCGTTCGGTTCCCAGCCGCCGTCGGCCCACGACATGACCAGCCCGTTCTATCGCGAGTGTACGGTGTGCCACGTGGCCATCCACGGGTCGAACCTGTCGCCCGCATTGTTGAAGTAGGAGGGGCCGATGAACATGCGCTACCTCACCGCTGTCGCCGTGACCCTCATCCTCGGCGCGTTCGCCGGCCCTGACGCCTTGGCCCAGTCGACCCACTTCGACATCGAGATGGGCTACCAGTGGGTTGACGTCAACGGGAACGAGGACATGTACCGGACCCAGATCAACCAGGATGAAGGGTTCGTTCTGCGTGATTTCTCGCTCAACTACACGGATCCCACTGGAGACGCCACGTTTGTCGACAGCTTCCGGATCGACGCCGCCGGGTTCGGCGGCAACCCCGCCGGCAGGTTCCGTCTCTGGATGGGGCTCAAGAAGGCGTACCGGCTGCGAATTTTCTACAACCAGTTGCAGAATTTCAGTGCGCTGCCGGCCTTCGCCAATCCGCTATTGGACAGCGGCGTCACACCTGGACAACACACCTGGGATCGCACCCGCGACATCCTCGACGTCGAGCTCCAGCTGATGCCGAATCACTCGGTGACTCCCGTTGTGGGATACCGCCGAAACACCATCGACGGCCCTCGAAATACAACCTACTTCGTGGGCCAGGACCAGTTCCAACTGACATCGAACCTCGAGGAAACCGAGCAGGAGTTCTACGCCGGTCTCACGTTTCACACCACGAGGTTCTGGGGCACCTTCATCCAGGGATGGCGGGACTACGAAGGTGTGGACACCCTCGGTCTGGTGCCCGGCGCGAACGCGGGTAACAGCGGCCAACCGGTGTTCGGTGTCGACGTGACCATGGACGACTTCTCACGTTCGGTTCGAACAACTGCGGATACTCCGGTCACGACGGCCAACATCCAGGGCAGGTTGTGCGAGTCGATCGGCCTGGAGGCTTCCTACGTCCGGTCTGACCTCGAAAGCGAGGCGACTGCCACGGAAATGCTCTCGGGGTCCTTCGTTTCGTACTCGATCAGCCGGTTCTTCCAGGGGCTCGACCAGACCGTCGAAAGCCGCACCGATAACCCGTTTTGGCGAGGCGAAGCACGACTGAAGTGGGACCTCAGCGACCAGGTTCGGCTCGACGTGGGGTACGAGAAGCGCCACCGCAATCTCGAGGGCTGGGCGCTGATCTCGAGCCTCTACCTGGACACGCTCAACTTTAGCGGGTTCGACCCTCGAGACGTTGAGGTTCTGGTGGCGGCGGAGAACGGCTACGGCCGGGAGGACGACATCATCAGCGGCCGGCTCAACATGAAGGACATCGGACCGTTCGTGTTCTGGGTCGAGGCGGCCCGCCGTGACACCGACCTCGACGTCTCCCAGGATGTCTCCGAGGTCGTGGTGCCCGGCGGCCAGCAAGGCAGCTGGGAGCGCACCGTGGACCTGTTCGGCGCCGGTGCCGCGCTGACAATGGGTGGAGCGACGGTGTCGCTCGACATCGGCACGGAATCATCCGATGAGGTGATTGTGCGCACAGATTTCACCAGCATGTCCCGCCTGCGCGGTCGCCTCGACTGGGCAATCGCCCGATGGCTGAGGCTGGTGACCACCGCCGAGCTGATTCAGCGAGACAACGGCACCGCTCAGGTCGGCTACAACGCCGATACGACCCATGTTGCCGTCGATCTCGACTTCAACCCGATCGATTCCCTGACCTTCCGCCTCGCCTATGACAGCTACGACACTGACACCCGGATTCCGGTCAGGATTCCCCAAACCTTCGACATCGTTTCATCAATCTACAACGACAACGGAACACTGTTCGAGGGTGGGCTCCAGTGGCAGCCCGGAATTTTCAACTTCGACATCGGATACTCGAGCTTCGACAACTGTGGCTCGTTCGAATTCGACACCACACGGGCGTTCGCCCGCGCGGGCCTCGACTTCGGCAAGAGCTGGTCTGCCGCGCTCGAGTACGAATCGTACGACTACTCAGAGCAGGTCTTGACCTTGGCGGACTTCGACTCGACGCGTTACGGCGTGTACCTGAGGTGGCGCCGGTAGGCCGAAACTCCGCATCGATTGCAGACGGGGCCGAAAGGCCCCCTTTTTTTGATCAAAAATCAAAGATCCGGACTTCAGGTCCCAAGATGGGTTTTCCGAATTCCGAGTCCCGAGTCCCGAATCCCGATTTTCAATCTGCAATTTGTAATCTGCAATTTGCAATTTGCAATATTTCCAGAGTGCTAACCTCGCCTTCCAATGAGTGACGCTGCTCGCCCGCCGCTGACCTCGCGCCAGATCCTGGTCTTCTGGCTGCCGCTGGCCGCCACCTGGCTCATGATGTCGGCGGAGGGACCGTTCTTGGCGGCAGTGATCGCTCGTTTGTCCGACCCAAAGTTCAACCTGGCGGCCTATGGTGTGGCCTATGCGCTGGCTCTGGTGGTGGAGGCCCCGATCATCATGATCATGAGCGCCGCCACCGCCCTGGTCCGGGACCGCCAGTCCTACCTCGCCATGCGCAATTACACCAATGCCCTCAATGCACTGGTCACGGCGGCCATGGTGGTGCTCGTGCTCCCCCCGGTCTTCGACGCCGTCGCCGTGGGGCTCCTGGGCCTGCCGGAGGAGGTTGCCCACCTCACCTGGATCGCCACCCTTCTGCTGCTGCCATGGCCGGGGGCCATTGGCATCCGGCGCTTCTACCAGGGCGTGCTGATCCGGGGTGGTCTCACCCGACGGGTGGCCTACGGGACGGTCATCCGACTGGCCGCCATGGTGTTGACCGCCATCGTCCTCTACCGTAAACCCGGGATCGAGGGCGCCTGGGTCGGCGCCGCCGCCCTGACGGTGGGCGTCCTTTTTGAAGCCGTCGTCGCCCGTGCCATGGCCCACCCATCGATCAAGACCCTGTTGGGCTCTGCGGGGCCAGGAACTCCGCTCTCCTACGGCGCCATCACCACATTCTACTATCCGCTCGCCCTGACCACCCTGCTCAGCCTCGGCCTCCAGCCCGTCGTCACCTTCTTCATGGGTCACAGCGTCGCCTCGCTGGAATCGCTGGCGGTCCTTCCGGTTGTTCTGGCGCTGGTCTTCATCTTCCGCTCCCTCGGCCTGGCCTACCAGGAGGTGGGCATCGCCCTCATCGGCGACAGATCTCGGTGGCTATGTTCCGCTGAGGAGATTCGCAACCATGCTCGGCGTGGGCGTGGTGGTTTGCCTCGGCCTCATCGCATGGACGCCCCTGGCGGAGGTGTGGTTCTCCCGTGTGTCCGGGCTCTCTCCCGAGCTCACCCATTTCGCCATCCTGCCCGCTCGACTGTTGGTCATCCTGCCGGGGTTGACCGTCCTGCTGTCCTTCCAACGGGCCATGTTGGTCAACTTCAAGGCCACTCGGCACGTCACATGGGCCACGGCGATCGAGGTCATCGGCGTCATTGTCCTGCTGACGGTCGGCGTTTTCGTGGCCGGCTGGGTGGGCGCGGTGGCCGCTGCCGTTGCCTTGGTGGTCGGCCGGCTCGGCGCCAATGCCTACCTCCTGCGACAGATTCGACGTCTTCGCCGAAACAGTCCAAAGTCTAAAGTCCAAAGTCTAAAGTCCACGCCCGCCCCCTGACTGTTGGCAGGGGAAGTGGGGCGAAGAATGACGGATTTCCGAATTCCGCATTCCGAATTCCAAATTTTCCCCTGCTGCCTCGAAGGGAGAGCGGAGGACGTCCGTGATAGCCTTTGCCGATGACTGATCCCGACAGGTGGGTGACCTTCTCCGAGGCCGACCAGCCCCTGCGCGAGGACGCGAGCCTGCTCGGCTCGCTGCTCGGGGAGGTGCTCCGTGACCAGGGAGGTCCCGAGCTCTATGACCGGGTGGAGGCGTCGCGGACGGCCGCCATCGCCCGGCGGGCGGGCGCGGGGTCGGCGGACGCCCCGACACGGCAGCTCGCGGGGCTCGAGCCGGCGGTCGCCGTGGAGGTGGTGAGGGCCTTTTCGGCCTACTTCGCCGGGGTCAACATCGCCGAGCAGGTCCACCGGGTGCGGCGCCGACGCCAGGCATCCCGCGACTCGGTCCGGCCCATGGAGGGCAGCCTTCGGGCGGTGATCTCGGCGCTGGCTGGTGCCGGCGTCAACGCCGGCCAGGTTCTCGACCTGCTGTCGGGCGTACTGGTGGAGCCGGTTTTCACCGCCCACCCCACCGAGGCGACGCGGCGGACGATGCTCGCCAAGGAGCAGCAGGTGGCACGAGAGCTCGTGAGCCGACTCCAGCGACCCGCGCGCACACCCGAGGAGGAGCGCGCCGGACGCCGCCGACTCAAGGAAGCGATCGCTGTCGCGTGGCAGACCGAGGAGCAGCCGTCGGTCCGCCGCACCGTCGCCGACGAGGTCGAGCTGGTGTTGTTCCACATCTCCGAGGTGCTCTACCCCATTCTGCCCCGAATCCACACCGCGGTGGCGGAGGCGATGACCGAGGTCTACGGGGCCGGTGCCGATGACGACCTGCCGTGGCCCCTGGTCCGGCTCGGCTCCTGGGTGGGCGGCGACATGGACGGCAACCCCAACGTGGGGCCCGACACCATCCTGGCCACCCTCGAGCGGCAGCGCGAGGTGGTGCTCGAGCGCTACCGCCGCGACATTCGGCGGCTCTTCGATCACCTCAGCCAGTCGCGATCGCGGATCGGAGTCTCCGACGCGGTCACCGCCAGGATCCGGGAGTACTCGAAGCTCCTCCCGAAGGACGCTGCCCGCATCCCGAAGCGCTACCACGACATGCCCTACCGCCGGCTGCTGTGGCTGATGTGGTCCCGGCTGGAGGCCACCAAGGGCGATCAGGCTGCCGGCTACCGGTCGCCGGACGAGTTCCTTGGCGATCTCGCCGCCATCGCGCGCAGCCTCGCGGACCACCGGGGTCGGGAAGCCGGTTTGGAGCGGGTGGAACACCTGCGGCAGCGAGTCCAGTGCCTGGGATTCCACATCGCGACTCTCGATGTCCGCCAGGACGCACTGCCGCTACGGCAGACCGTCGGCCGGACGGCGGGGGCCCCGGACTTCGAGGGTCGTCCGGCCGGAGAGCGGGCCGCCGTTCTTCGAGACATGCTGGCAGCTGGCTTTCCGCCGACCGAGCCGCAGGATGAAGGGTCGCGACGGGAGCTCGCGGTGTTCCGCGCCATTGCCGAGGCCCGGCGCCGGTTCGGCGCCGATTCGGTGGGGCCCTACATCGTTTCCATGGCCCAGGGCCCGGACGACGTGCTCGGCGTGCTGTGGCTGGCGCGAGCCGCGGGTCTTTCGACCGACGACGGGCACGTCGAGCTCGACGTGGCACCGCTGTTCGAGACGGTCGACGACCTGTCGAGCGCCGGCGTCACGCTCGAGGCGATGCTCGAGGATCCCCTCTACCGGAACCACCTGAGGTCGCGCGGCGATCGCCAGATCGTGATGCTGGGTTACTCCGACTCCAGCAAGATCTCGGGGATCGTCGCCTCGCGATGGGCGCTTCAGACTGCTCAGGAGGACCTCGTGGCGGTGGCGGACCGGCATGGCGTCCACCTGACCCTGTTCCACGGCCGCGGGGGCACGGTGGGTCGCGGCGGCTCCAAACCGCGGGCGGCGATCCTCGCCGAGCCCTGCGGGGCGGTCCGGGGACGGATCCGGGTCACCGAGCAGGGAGAGGTCATCAACCTGAAGTACGGCCTCAGGGACATCGCGCTGAGAACCATCGAGCTGATGACCGGGGCGGTCATCGAAACCACCGCCTTGTGCGAGCGTATCCACGAGCCCGACCCGTCCTGGGTGCAGGCTATGGCCACGATGGCAGAGGCCGCGGCGGCGGACTACCGGGCCCTCGTCCACGACCGGGAGGACTTCGTCCGCTACTTTCGCCTGGCGACCCCCATCGACGTCATCGAGCGACTGCCCATCGGCTCGCGGCCGCCCTCCCGCCGCTCGGGCGCAGGGGTGGAGAACCTACGAGCTATCCCGTGGGTCTTCGCGTGGACCCAGAGCCGTCACCTGTTGCCGGGCTGGCTGGGGTTGGGCGCCGGCCTCGACGCGGCTGTCGGCCGTCACGGTGAGGGCACGCTGCGCGACATGGCCGCCGGCTGGCCCTTCTTCGCCAACCTGCTGGCCGATGTCGAGATGGTGCTGGCGAAGGCCGACTTCGAGGTGGCGGCGCGCTACGCCGCGCTCGCAGGGGAGGCCGGTCAACCGATCTTCCCCGAGCTCCGGCGCCGATTCGAACACACCTGCCAGCTGGTGCTCGAGCTCAGAAACGAGGCCAATTTGCTGGACCGGGAGCCGATCCTGCAGCGCTCGATCCGGCTCCGCAACCCCTACGTGGACCCCATGAGCGAAATCCAGCTCGACCTGCTGCGCCGCTGGCGGGCCGGCGGTCGCAGCGATCCGGAGCTCCTGCGGGCTCTGTTCGCCACCGTCCGAGGCATCGCTCGCGGTCTGCGCAACACCGGCTGACGTGGTGGCTCGGGAGCCGGGGGCCGGGACCAGTCGGGACCGTCGAGATCGGTTTTCCGAATTCCGAATTCTCTTTGCGGGCTCTCTATGATTGAATAGTCCACCGCAAGGGAGATGATCACCATGGAATATCGCTATCTCGGAAACTCGGGACTACAGATTTCAGCTTTGTCGTTCGGCTCGTGGGTGACCTTCGGCAGCCAAGTGGACGAGAATCAGGCACTGGAGTTGATGCAGACGGCCTTCGATGCCGGCGTGAACTTCTTCGACAACGCCGAGGTCTACGCCGACGGTGTCGCCGAAGAGATCATGGGATCGGCCCTGCGGAAGACCGGCTGGAAGCGGTCGGACTACCTGGTGTCCACCAAGATTTTTTGGGGTGGGAACGGACCGAATCAACGCGGTCTGTCTCGCAAGCACATCCTCGAGGGAACCGATGCCGCCCTCCAACGCCTCGCACTCGACTATGTGGATCTGATCTTCTGCCACCGTCCTGACTTCCATACGCCGATCGAAGAGACGGTTCGTTCCATGAACCACCTCATCGACCAGGGCAAGGCCCTCTACTGGGGCACCAGCGAGTGGCCCGGCGAGCGGATCCTCGAGGCCTATCACGTGGCTCGTCGCGAGCGCCTGGTCCCGCCGCTTATGGAGCAGCCACAGTACCACCTGTTCCACCGCGAGCGTTTCGAGAAGGAGTACGCTCCGCTCTTCGAACGGATCGGCCTGGGCACCACGATCTGGAGCCCGCTCGCGGGCGGGCTGCTCACCGGCAAGTACGCCGAAGGGGTCCCGGAGGGGACGCGTTCGACTCTCAAGGGCTACGAGTGGCTCCGCTCTCGATACGACAGCGAAACGGCCAGGGTCCGTCTCGAGCAGGTGCGGTTGCTCGCCGG
Organism: uncultured Holophagae bacterium; assembly: GCA_963801995.1. Classification (GTDB taxonomy): domain Bacteria; phylum Acidobacteriota; class Thermoanaerobaculia; order Thermoanaerobaculales; family Sulfomarinibacteraceae; genus FEB-10. Next base: position 244,498 of record CAWDGW010000008.1, read on the forward strand.
AGTCGCAGCGGATCTCGGCTGCACCCTGCCCCAACTGGCCCTCGCCTGGTGTCTGAAGAACCCCAACGTGAGCACCGCGATCGTCGGCGCTTCCAAAACGAGCCAGCTCAAGGAAAACCTCGGCGCCATCGACGTCGTCGACCGACTCACGGACGAGGTCATGGAGCGCATCGAGGAGATCGTCGGCAATCGACCGAAGCCACAAGAGGATCTCCGGTAGTCGAGATTTGAAACTCCTGCTGTTTGATATCGACCATACGCTACTAGCGTCGGGGGGTGCGGGCTTCCGGGCCATGAACCGCGCCTTCGCCGAGCTCTACGGCATCGAGGAGGCCACTCGCGGCATCGTGCCCGACGGCAAGACCGATCCCATGCTCTTCGAAGAGGCGATCCGCAATGCGCCGGCCATCGAGACCGATGAGGCCCGGGCCATCGCCGTGCTCACCAGCGCGTACGAAAGGTACCTTCCCGAGGCGATGACGGCTCCGCCGGCGCGGATCATGCCTGGAGCCACGGCACTGCTGAAGGAGCTGACCACCCGACCCGGGGTCCTGCTCGGGCTCCTCACCGGGAATCTGGAATCCACCGCATTCGCCAAGCTTCGGGTCTTCGGCCTGGACCGGTACTTCAGCTTCGGCGCCTTCGGTTCGGACGACAGGGATCGACTCAAGCTCCCCCCGATCGCCGTGCAGCGGGCCGAGGAACTGACCGGTGCGGCCGTCGGACTCGGCCCCCACGTCGTCATCATCGGCGACACTCAGCGGGACGTGATCTGCGCCCGGGCCTGGGGTGCCACCGCAGTGGGGGTCGCCACCGGTAATACCACCGAGGCCGAGCTTCGCGACGCAGGCGCTCATCTCGTCTTTGACGATCTTTCCGACACTTCGACCGTCATTGATGATCTGGGGGTTTGAGCCACGCCCACCCACCAACCCAATCAAAGATCGAAAATCCGCAACTGCAAAAAAAAAGGGCGGCAGCCGAAGCTGCCGCCGGAGATGAATTGAAAGGACTACTACCACTTCATGGGGATGGTGGTGGGGTCGTTGGTCCTCGAGTCGATGACCGAGGCCGATGTGATGATGCCATGACCGGAAACCACCATCATCTTGGCAAAGCCCCAACCGACATTGGGCGAGTCGGCCCGCGTCCGGAAGGGTTCGATGTCCTGAACGGTCATGCCGGAACCCACCGACAGCTCGTAGCTCGTGAGCTCGGCACCGTCCGTGCCGTAGAGGGTGACCTCGACCGTGGCAGTCTCCATGCCGGTGTTGGTGACCGAGATGTTGGTCCGGAACTCGCCGGCCCGCTGGCGCAAGCCGTAGAGACGGCCGGTGGCGCCTTCACCAAGTCCGGAGTAGCTGATGCCGTCGAGGAACTGGCCGAAGGTGCCGACATCAGTCACGTTGTAAATCCGGGCCACGGCCTCGAGGGGCTGGCTGGAGCAGATCTCGAGCGCACCCTTCTGGCCGTCGGCACCGATCAGGTTGACGATGTCCTCGAATACGCCCTGGGCACCGGCATTCACCGCGCCCTCGGCCATGAACATCATGGTGTCGGCGTGGAGGATGAACTCGACGTCTGCGGTGCTGTCACCATTGTTGCGGGCCACCAGGTCGGTGCGCCAGACGCTGCCGGCCGCTCCGTCGCGCCGGGCCGCAAGCTCGGTCCAGTAGACGTAGTTGCTGTCGCACGCCACCGCGTTGGCATCGCCACCGCCGGGCGGGAAGCCGCCGCCGGACTCGACCGCCTGAATGGTGGCGGTGATCGTCCGTGCGGACCACGACGGATTGTGCACTCCGAGGCTGCCGTCGGCGTGGAACAGGAGGTAGTTCCAGCCGGCCTTGATGATGTAGGCGTCCAAGACGTCATACAGTGCGAACACTTCGCCCTCGGCAGGAACCACATCGATGCTGCGCAGCTGAATCGGATCCTCGAGGTCCATACCGTCCGAGAATTCGAACCAGAGCGCCTGCCGACCGTGGGTCTCGGTGAACTCGAGATCGGCGATCTGGGACATCGAGGTGACCGTCCGCTCGCCATCGAGGTCGAGGGCAGCACCGGAGTTGAGCTGACTGGCCAGGATCGCCATGTAGTCGGTCTCGATCGCGTCCTGGAGCTCGTGGAGCGCCATCTCGGTCGGCCCCTGGACGTCCTCCGCGGTGACCACCGAGTGGCACTCGGCACAGATGTCCGTGCGAGCGTAGAAGGTGTGGTTTGTACCGCCCAGGTTGTAGGAAATATCAGGCGGCGGCGGGGTCGCCTCCATGTGGCAGTCGACGCAGCTGTCCTCGAGCAGCGAGTGGAAGCTGCGCTGGCCGACCTCGGTGAAGTACACGTTCTGACCCATGAGCACGTCGGTCTGAGCCCCGAGGTGCGGCGCCCGTCCGCCGTCGCCACCGTCCCAGGTGTCGTCGTTCTTGAGGCCGCGGCGGGTGTTGTGGCAGGTCATGCAGATCGCGCCCCGGCCGACGTCCTCGGCGATGAAGCCGGCGAGCAGCAGCGGGGTGTCCCCGGAGATCCGGACCGTCGCGTTGGTCTCGCTGCTCCCCGAGGTCGTGCCGATGGAGTGGGGATCGTGGCAGGTCTGGCAGGTCTGCGGATGGGTTTCATCCTCGGTCCAGGTGACCACGACGCTGTCCTCGGGATCTCCCGGGACCGTCCCGTCGAGCACCGGCAGCCACGCCAGGAAACCGTTGCCTGTGTGGCACTTGGAGCAGGTACCGCTCTGGCCTTCCTCGACCGCCAGCTCGTAGTTGGCATGGGCGCTGAGCTGCCACTGCTGGTATCGACCGTGACGCAGCGGCTCACCGTGACAGGTCGCGCACACGTTGGACGACAGATTTTGCCGCGGCGAACCCTGGGTGTGAGCCGGGCTGTTCTGCGGCCCGTGGCAGTTCTCGCACTGAACGTTGGCGAGCTGGGCGGCCGCCGGATATTGGGCCAGCATGGTGGTCCAGTTGTCGCCCGGGTTGTTGATCAGCCCGGAGTCGAGGAACGCCTGGTAGTCCGGCGCGTCGTCGAAGCCGCCATTGGCGCCCGCAGGATTGTAGCCCACGGTGTGGCACGCGAAGCAGCCCTCGCCGTAGTGGGTGTTGGTGTCCAGCATGTTGGTGAAGATCTCGGCGTGTCCCGTCTGCCTCCAAGGAGTGAAAGCGTCCGGCGCAATCGAACCGTTGTGGCAACCGGTGCACGCCTGATCCACAACCGGCCGCGCGTCGGCATCCTGGCCAACAACGACTCCGCGCCAGGTGCCCGCGTAGATCACCATGGTCACCGTGCTGCCGGCATCGAGATCGGTCACCTGGACCCCGTACTGCCCCATCACGTCGGGGGTGAACTCGGGATACTGACCGGTGGCGTCCATCAAAGCGGCACTGGATCCAGCCGGCGGTGTCAGCGTCCAGTCGTAGGACGCCTGTTCCTTGCCCTGGAGCAACACCGGGAGTGTGGTGGGCACGTTCATGATGCCCGACGCGACCTGCCACGGCAGCATGGTGTGGACCTCGGCCTCGGCCTCGTAGGTCCCCGAGCTCGTCGTCACCTGGACGTCGAGCGCCACCAGGGCGGCGTGTTCGAGCGAGAACGGATTGATGGCGACAACTTCGAAACGGTTCTGGAGCCCGCCGAAAAACTCGCCATCAGGGGGCGGGACATTGGGCGGCAGCTGGTCCACACCGATCGGCGGCTCTTCGAGCACGTGGATCAGGTAATCCTTGTAGGCGGCCTCCATTCCGAGCCCCACCGTCACGGTGGAGGTGTCGGTGCCGCTGAGGGTGGCATCCACGCCCCCTGCCTGCATCCAGTTGACGCTCTGAATGGTTGAACCATCCGTGGTGGCTACCGTCACCATGACGGACCCACCGGGCACGGCGTCACCGGACTCGGTGAACTCCAGGGGCGGATCCTCCTGGGCGAACCCGACAGTGGCGACGCAAAGCGCCATGAGGACCACCATTCCCCTCGACAAAGTAAATCGATCGAACATCCTCTCTCCTCCCTTCGCCGCTCAGTGGCCCTCGGGTCACGCGACGTTAATTTGCGCAAATGTAAAAATAACGTAATGTACATAATAAATCAATAGGAATATATTGAGATAGATCAAACGGAGAATAGATCTCATCTTGAGGCGGCAAACACGCCTCAACCCCGCCATTGGGGCAGCAGGGCTGTGTCCATCCGAGGGACGTAGCCCGGTGGTTTACCCCCCAGGGGACGCGTTACGAATCTACTTACTCTTATCCGGATACGGCGGCGGATCCGGGATCGTCCTCGGATCCTCGGCGATCTTTTCCTCGAGGTACCGAATGGCGGCCTCCAGTTGCGGATCGCGGCCGGCCAGCACGTCGGACGGTGGGTTCTCCACGTCGATATCCGGATCCACGCCATAGCCCTCGATCAACCACTCGCCTCCTTCCAGCGAGTAGATGCCGAACTGCGGCGGGGTGATGACGCCACCGTCCACCACGTCCTGGTGGGGTTCGATCCCCACGGCGCCGCCCCAGGTGCGCCGGCCGATCACCGTGGCCAACCCCTTGCGCTTGATGGCCTCGGCAAAGTACTCGCCGTTGGAGCCGGTGTCCTCGTTGATCAGCACCACGAAGTGGCCGTAAAAAGCGCGTTCGGGATCGGTGAGCACCATCCCCTCCCGGGGCTTGGTGAGGGCCCACAGAACCCTCTCGAGGCGATCGATGATCATGTCGCCGACGAAGCCGCCTCCGTTGTAGCGCTCGTCGATGATGATGCCCTGTTTCAGGTATTGCGGATACCAGGCCCGGGCGAACTCGATCAGACCAGTCTCGCCCATGTTGGGCAGGTGGAGGTAGCCGATGGCATCGCCGGAGGCTTCCGCCACCTTGGCTCGGTTGTCCGCCACCCACTCGCGGTAGCGAATGCCGAACTCGGACGCGATCGGGCGCACCGTGCACTCCTCGGCCCCGTCGGCGGCTGGCCGATGGTTGTACGTCACGGTGACGGCCTTGCCCACCAGGTCTTCGAGGAAGGCGTTAACGTTGTCGGACACATGGATTTCTTCGCCGTTGATGGCAATCAGATAATCACCCTCGCTGATACCGCAACCGGGCTCCCGCAATGGTGAACGGTTGGAGGGGCGCCAGCTGACGCCGGGCACGATATGGCTGATCTGGTGGAACCGGGAACCCTCCGGCTGGCTGTAGTCCGCCCCGAGCAGTCCGGTTCGAACACGGTCTCCGCCATCCCCGAATTCGCCGCCGAAGACGTAGGTGTGGCCGATGTTGAGCTCGCCGATCATCTCACCGATGAGGTAGTTGAGGTCGGATCGATTGCCGCACGAGGCGACGAACGGTCGGTACTTGTCGCCGATGGCCTGCCAGTCCACACCGTGCATGCCGGGATCGTAGAACCAATCTCGCTGAATCCGCCAGGCCTCGTTGAAGATCTGCAGGAACTCCTGTTGCTTGTCGATCTTGATCTTGACGCCCTTGAGCGAAACGGCGCCGTCACCGGCTTTGGCCTCGGTTCCGGCATCCACGATGCCGTACTTGGATCCGGCGCGGTACGCCATCTTCGACCGGTCGAAGTTCAGGTGGTAGTTGGCGATCCCGTCCATCAACTTCTTCGAAGAGGCCTCTGCGATGTCAAAGGAGTGCAGCTCCAGCGAGTCCGAGGTGTCATCGTTGACGTTCTGGTATTTGGTAAAGACCAACTCGGTTCGCGCGAGGAAGACGAAGCCGCCATCAATGGCCTCGAGGCGGAAGTAATTGCCGGGTTCGACACCCTTGGCAGCGACAATCCGATCCGCTAGTCCGTCGAAGGCGATGACCACATTCACATCGTCGGAGTCCCCTTCGTCCCCTGCGTCACCTTCGTCCCCTTCACTCTCTTCGGAGCCTGGCGCGAACGGCGACGCTGCGCCGTCGCGCAGAATGACGACATAGGGAAGGGCCATGTCGAGGAAGACATGATTCTGATCCACCAGGCCCATCACCGGCGAGAACGACCGGTTCGACAGGAAGAAGAGATACTGACCGTCGGAGGAAAAGGACGGGCTCCAGTCCTCGGTCTGGTCGGAGGTGACGCGGTGAACCTCGGCATCCTCCAGCGAGTAGATGAAGATCGCCTCGCACTGAGTCGGCTCCATCTTGGTGTAGGCGATGAAACGACTGTCGGGGGACCACACGTAGTCCTGGATGCCCCAGCGCTCCCAGGCGTCATCCACCTCGCCCCGGTCAGCCACGGTGAGCTTCCCGCTTTCGACTTCAACCAGGTTGAGGCTCATCTTGTTGTCCGAGAACACAAGGAATTTACCGTCCGGCGACCACACCAGGGGCATCAGGAACGGACTGGTCTTCGCCAGCTCCCGCCATTCGCCGTCGGCATCCACCAGCCACACCGCCTCCTCTCCACCCCGATCGGACACCAGGGCCACCCGGGACCCGTCCGGCGACCACACCGCATTTTTCTCGCGGGAGCCGGAGGTCCGGGTGAGATTCTCGGCCTCGCCTTCGTCAACTGGAATCGACAGGATTTCTCCGCGGGCCTCGAGCAACAAGCTCTCGCCGTCAGGCGACGGTCGGAAAGACCCGTGGTGGTTGCCGGCTTCCTCAAAAGATGCGCGCACCGGCACCCGATCCGACCCCAGCCTCACCTCCACCGAGCGGGACTCGCCGGTGGCGAGATCCAGCACATGGAGGGTCTCGCCGTACTGGTAGACGATGGCGCCGGGACCGATCGACGGGTACTTGACGTCGTAGTCGGTGTAGGAGGTCAGCGCAGTGGTTGCGCCGGAGGACACGTCATAACGGTAGATGTTGAGGGTGCCATTCTCCCGATCGGAGTTGAAATAGATGCCGTCACCCTGCCACATGGGGAAGTTGTCGGTGCCCGACCAGTCGGTGACCCGTTTGAATTCACCGGTTTCGAGCTGCGCCACCCAGACGTCCTGGGCCATGCCGCCCTGGTAACGCTTCCAGGTGCGGTCCTCTCGCGAGATTCTGTTGTATGCAACAGCCGAGCCGTCGTCCGATAACGAGGCCAATCCGGCCCTTGGCACCGGCAGTTGTTTCGGCATGCCGCCGTCCAGGTTAGCGAGGTAGATCTGCTCGGCGCTTATTGGGTAGTTCCGACGCGAACGGAACAGCACCGCCTCCCCGGACGGGTGCCATCCCAGCACACGGTCGCTCGACGGGTGGTAGGTGAGCCGCTTCGGAACTCCGCCACGAACGTCCATCACATAGACGTCCCGGCCCCCATCGTAGGAGGCCATGAAGGCGATCTGCGAGCCATCCGGACTGAATTTGGCGTAGCGCTCCGGGCCGGGGTGGTTGGTGATCCGCCGCGCGTCTCCGCCGGCGGCGGGCACGGTCCAGAGGTCGTCTTCGTAGGTGAAGACGATCAGATCGTCGTGCACATCCGCCCAACGCATGAGGTGGGCGCCGTCCGCGGCCGCTGATGCGGCAACCGTCATGATCAGGGCTATTCCAAACAAACTCCGAGTCGCAACTTTCACAACGTCTCCCTTCGCTTGGCGAGCGAGTTTATCAACCGGCGCCGCAGATCACAAAGCCACCCGGGCGCTTCCCGATTTCTCCCTTCGAGTACGGCTTGGAGGTCGCAGAGTTGCATTCGATTTCGTATTGACGGAGTCGGGGTGCACCGATAGCATGAGATGATCGAAACGCACGAGATGAGACGTCATTTCCACAGTTCAGGAAGGAGGTAGGACGTCATGAGGAAAACGCTCGCCGTCGCGGCGGTGGTGCTCCTCGCTCCGGCACTGTCCTTTGGTGCCGGGTTTGCATTGTATGAGGCCAGTGCGAGGGGGCTGGCAATGGGCGGCGCATTCACCGCAGTGGCCGACGATCCGTCAGCCATGTTCTGGAACGCCGCAGGGCTGGCTTTCCAGATCGACAAGGGGAACCAAATCACCTTTGGTGGAACCCTTATCAAGCCCGAACAGACCTTCACCGGTGAGTCGCCCTACCCCGGGTCAGGCTACACGGTTGACCAGGAAGACCAGTTGTTTGTGGTGCCACACGGCTACCTCGTGGTGCCCCTGGGGGCGAAGACGACCTTTGGCTTTTCAGCATTGGTCCCCTTCGGACTCGGCACCTGGTGGGCCGACGACTTTGCTGGCAGGTTCATCTCGAAGCGGGTCGAGCTCTTCGCCTACGACCTGTCACCGAATCTTGCCTTCAAGCTCTCTGACAACTTCGCCTTCGGCATCGGTGTGGACTACCGGATCAGCAGCATCGACCTGACCCGCAACATTCCGCTGGTGGACCCGTTCAGCCAGCAGGTGGTGGACGTGGCCCAGACCCACATCTTTACGGACGGCATGGGCAACGACGGCTTTGGCTGGCACGCGGGTTTGTTGGCCGATCTGGGCGCGGGATTCAAGTTTGGCGTGACCTACCGCTCGGGCATCACCGTCGATTACGAGGGCACCGCCTCGTTCAGCCAGTTCTCCACCGGCAACCCCGAGCTCGACGCATTGGTCGCCGCGACCCTTCCATTCGAAGAGAACCTCAGCGGCGTCACCAAGATCGAGTTTCCAGACTACGTGTCGGTCGGCCTGTCGTGGAACACGGAGAAATTCACCATCTCCGGCCAGTGGGGCGAGATGGGATGGTCGAGCTTCCAGGAGCTCGCACTGATCTTCCCGACCAACCCCGAGTTCAACGAGACCATCGAAGAGAACTACGAAAATTCCAACGAGTACCGGCTCGGCATGGAGTGGCGGGCCTCCGAGCACTGGGCATTCCAACTCGGTGGTGTCTACGACCAGACCCCGCAGCCCGTCGAGACGATGACGCCGTTGCTCGGGGATGGCGATCGCACCACCGTCACGGTGGGTCTCAGCTGGATCAAGAAGACCTTCCGGGTGGACCTTGGCTATGAGTACCTCACGGCCGAAGAACGATGCACCGAAGGCACCAGCACGGTTGGTTACGATGGTTGCTACGACGCCGGGGCCCACCTGGCCGCAGCCACCTTCACAATGTTCTTTTAGGAAAGGAGGACGCCAATGAAACGGATTCTTCTCACTGTCTGCACCCTGGCGCTCCTCGCGGCAACTCCGGCGAGCGCCCAGCTCGATATGACCCAATACGTGGCCCTCGGCGACAGCTTCACCGCGGGCCTGGTCAGCGGCGGTCTGGTGGATTGCTACCAGATGAACTCATACCCGGCGATCTTGGCCAACCAGGCCAACGCCCCGACCTTCGAGATGCCGTTGATCTCCGCCCCGGGTGTGCCGCCGATTCTGCTCCTGGATTCGCTGGAGGGTGGGGTACCGCACCTCGTCCCGGCCGGCGAGCTGGAGGACGCCTTCCCATACAACGTCACCTATCCGCTGGCGTACAACAACCTCGCGGTTCCAACGGCGACGCTGTACGACATGCTCTTCCAGATCGGCGATCTTGACAATCTCGCCGCAGGCGAACTCGACAAGATCATGTTCGATCTGATCCTGCGGATTCCCCAAGTCCAGGATCCGAGCACCGGCGAGCTGGTGGACTTCACCGCCATCACCCAAGCCGTATCCCTCCAGCCGACCTTCGCAACCATGTGGATCGGCTTCAACGACGTGCTCGGCGGGGTCTACACCGCAACGCCCATTGAAGGCGTGACCATGACGCCCGTGGACACCTTTGCTTTCCTTTTTCCACAGGCCGTGGGCGCTCTGGTCACCCAGACTCAGGCCGATATCGTCCTGTTCACCATCCCCGACCCCACCGAAACCGCTTTCGCGCGGACCCTGCCGCCGTTCCTGGACATCCCGGGATTCGGCCTGGTGCCCATCATGGGCAGCAACGGCCCGCTGTCAGCGGACTCGTTGGTCACGCTGCTGGCATCCGACCTGCTCGCTCAGGGTTACGGCGTCCCACTGCCAGGCTACCCGCCCCTGCCCGAGGACGTGAACCTCGTCACGGGTGAGAACGGGTACGTGCTGAGGCCGGAAGAGGTCACCGCGGTCAGCAACCAGGTGGACGCCTTCAACCAGATCATCGTCGCCACCGCGGCCCAGTTCGGGCTGCCGGTCTTCGATGCGGCAGGTCTGATGCACGAGGCGTACGTCGAGGGGGTGGAGCTCGGCGCCGTCACCTTCGACGGCAGCTTCCTTTTCGGGGGACTGATCAGCTACGACGGCCTCCACCCGAACCAGTTCCTGCACTGGCTGCTGGCCACCGAACTGGTGGACTTCCTCAACGACGTCTATGGCGCCGGCATCGAGCCCATCGATCTGTCGAGCATCATGTTCGACAACCCGTGCAGCCCGCTGCCGACCCCCACCTTCGGCATGGATCCCACCAGTGTGATCTTCGCACCGGAAAGCCTGCAGCACCTGGACATGCTCTTCATGCCTGAGTTGCCGAAGATCGGTCCGGTCCAGCCGCCAAAGGCGACTTCGGCAGCGTATTGATCGATTTTTTCACCGATACCACCACGGCCCGGGTTCGCCCGGGCCGTTTTTCTTGAGTTCAAAGTTGAAAGTTGAAAGTTGAAAGTTCCACCGCCCAACCGGGTGGAATAGAAAATCTTCAATTTCCAATTTTGAATCGATGCCCTCTGCCGACCGCGGGCGCGGCCACGATCACAAAACGCTCAGCCCGATCGAGCTACAATTCGCGATGGAGGGTGCTGAAGTTGAAGAAAACGACAATTCTGTCCGTACTGCTGATGGCCGTCGCGGGGTCCGCGTGGTCCCAGGTCTGTGACCTCGAACCTCGCGACGCCGTTTCCACCCCGGGCTCGCCCAACCGGGCCGTGGTGGTCGGCGAAACGGCATTCGTGGCATCCGGCACCGGGGGAATCGTCCGGATCGGCGTCTCCAACCCGGGCAATCTCACCGTTCTCGGTTCGTCATCGACCCAGGGCGAAGCCCTTGATATCGCCTTCGAGTACTTCGAGAACATGTTGGTGGTGGCCGATGGCGCCGCCGGGGTGGGCACCTACAGAATCCAGGACAACGGTCCACCGAGTCACGTGGCCACAACCGGCATCGGCACCTCAGTGGTTTCTCTCAACGGCTCGGCCGGAGGCTATCTCGCCGGAGGCAACAACGGAACGCTCTACCTGGTGACCCTCGACGCCGATGACCGGCCCGTGGTGGAGGGGCAGATCGCCCTCGCCGGCCAGGTGGCTGACTGCGTCGAGCACGTCCAAACCGCATACTGCGCGCTGGGCGATTCCAATGGGCTTGCCCTGGTTGACGTCCAGCACCGCGACTCCCCGAGTCTCCTGCAGATCTACAACCTGAGTGGCCCTGTGACCAGCGTGACTCGATCGAGGGATCTGATCATGGCGGGTGTGGGAGGCATCGGGGTTGTGGTATTCCAGATCGAGGGTGACTCTCTGGTGGAGGTCAGCTCCCTCGACCTGCCCGCGCCCCCCACTGACCTGGTGATCTGGAACGACCGTCTCTTTATGACCGGGCCCGAACTCGGCTTGATGGAGGCCGACCCTTCGCTCGGCACCGAGATCATCCCCCTCGCCCAGCTGGCCCGCCCCAACGCCTCCTCCTCGACCCTGCTCGGCAACACGGTTCTCGTGTGCCAGGGGGCGAGCGGATTCTCGTCGGTAGATGCCTCCGACTGCGCCAATCCGGACGGCAGCCGTACATCGTTGTTCATCCCGGCCGGGGCCCGGTCTGCCGGGGCATCGGGCAGCTTCTGGCTCACCGACGTGGCGCTCGCCAACCTCTCCCCCGGAGTCGCCACGGCGAACATCGCCTATCTTCGAAAGAACCAGGACAACAGCAATCCTCTCAATGCGTCCCTCGCCCTGCCGGCTGGCCAGCAGGTCTTTCTGGCAGACGTGTTCTGGTCCCTGCTGGGACGGGAAACCGCCAACGGAGCCATCCGCGTCATCGCCTCCCACCCGGACGTCAAGATCACAAGCCGAACCTACAACGCGGCTGGCGCCGAAGGCACATACGGTCAATTCATACCGGCCCAACGCACCTCTCCGGCGGTGACCGCCAGTGCTCCGGGCGCCCTGGTGCAGCTCCAGCATGATGTGGATTTCCGAACCAACATCGGCATGGTCAACCTCGGCGAAGACCCGGTGGAGGTGGAAATCCTGCTCTACCACGCCGATGGAACGTTTTACGGGACCGTCACCAAAAACCTCCGCCCCTTGGAAATGAAGCAAATCGATCGGATCTACGAATCAGTGACCGGCCAATCGGTCTATTCAGGATTCGCCATCGTCAACATGTTGACCTCCGGCGGCGAGGTGCACGCCTACGCGTCGGTGGTGGACAACGGTTCCAACGATCCGGTCTACATTCCGGCTCAACCCATTTCGGGAACGTTTCCGTAGGAGTTGGGGCTGTGTCTATTTGAGGCAACGGGGCAGGAGGCGCCGGATTGACCCCCCCGCCCACCCACCCATTGCGGATTGCGAATTACGAATTGGGGTCTACCGAGGCCGCCGAAAATTTCATGTCCTCCCCTGACATTACGGGAAATCTCGGGACGATTTCAGCGATCCCGGACGCCGACAATTCGTAATTCGTAATTCGCAATTCAAAATGGGGAGGGTGGGGGATGGTCAGTGGATGTACTCGTCGTCGTCATCGCTTTCGATGACTTCAAACTTACGCTTGCGGCGCATCCGAGCCAGGCGCTGCTCGATGATCTTCCGCTCCGCCTCCTTGCGCCACCGGTGGAGAACACCGCCCGGCCCGCCAGGTAAAAGGTACGAGTAGGTCAGAAACACCGCCACGACGACGCCGAGAAAACCGGCCAGGTCCTTGTAGGGCAGCAGACCAAAAACGAAGGCGAACAGGATCTCCAACCACAAGAACCAGCGCGCCTTCACCGGCAGCACGAAGAACAGCAGGATGGTGGCGTCACCGAACAGAGTCGCGAAGGCGGCGATGAAAATCGTCATCAGCATCCGGTGGCCCTGCATGGTCACGAAGGGAGCCGCTGACGGAAAGCCAGCCAAACCCATAAAGAGGCTGACCACCACCGCGGCGATAGCCGCGGACACCGAGGTGACCAGGATGAGCCGCCAGAATCTCTGCCTGCCGAGCCGGTTGTAGACGTCTCGCCCAAACCAAAAAAGGATGAACAGTTCGATCAGGAACCAGATGCTGGCCCCACCGGTTCCCACAAACGGGTAGCTGACCAGCTGCCACAGAAAGCCGCGGACCACTGCGGGTGTCAGCCTGAGAATCGATGGAATCAGCGTCGTGGCCTCGAAGAACTGCATGGAAAAGGTCACGAAGACCACCGCGAGAATGGCAATCAGGTCCTGCGGGGGCGGCGAACCCGCCCCGGAAAAGCCGCCGAAACCTCGCGGCGGACCTTGATGAGGAAACCTGGAAGCCATAATCCGCGAAGATGGTACCAGGAGATCTGAGGTGACTCCAACCATTCCGACCAAGGAAAAAACCCCGGACGGGAATTTGAGTACAGTACACTCAGGTTCTGCTTGTATACCGGATCAGCGCAGTATAGGCTGCGCTCATCGACTCGGAACCCAAGGAGCGACAGATGCCAGACATCATGAACATTCCGGTCATTCCGCTGCGTGAGGCCGTCCTCTTCCCTGGAGTCACATCTCCGATCGCGGCAGGTCGGTCGGGCACCCTGCGTGCCATCGAGGCCGCATTGAAGACCGACGACAAAACCATCTTCGTAGTTTCCCAGCGGGAGAACGAGGAGAACGTCACACCCGAACTGCTTTACGCCATGGGAACCGTGGCCACCATCGGACCGATCCAGCGTGGTCCGTCCGGGATGCGTCTGTTGCTCAACGGTGTCCACCGTGGCATCGCCATGCGCTATGAGGAGCACGACGGCTACCTCGAGGCCACCGTCCGCCCCGCGGAGGAGATGGCACCCCTCGACCCGGATGCGCCCGAGTTCGCGGCCCTCTACCGTGAAACTCGCGAGCGGGCGGCCGAGCTGGGTCGGCGCGCCGGCATGCCCAAGGAGGCCGTCCAGCAGTTCCTTGCCGAAACCAAGGAGCCGGGTCGGTTTGCAGATCTGGTGGCCGGCCACCTCGATCTCAAGCCGGCCGAGGCGCAGAAATTGCTGGAAGCTCTGTCGGTGGAAGACCGAGTCCGCGACGTGTTGCTCCATATCCAGCGGCAGGTGGCGGTCCTCGATGCCCAGGAAGACATCAAATCACAGGTCCAGGAGGAGCTCGGCGACCGACAGCGGGAGATGTTCCTCCGCCAACAGCTCAAGGCCATTCAAAAGGAACTCGGTGACGACGGTGGCCGCGAGGACCTGGAAGAGCTCCGCGAGACCCTGGAGGGGTTGGAGCTCCCCGAGGTCGTCCGCAAAGAGGTGGAGCGGGAGCTCGGCCGATTGGAACGGATGGGTCCGGAGGGCATGGAAGCGCAGGTCATCCGCACCTACCTCGAAACCGTCACCGAGCTGCCGTGGACCGAGCGGACCGACGAGCGCCTGGATATCAATCGGGCGTCGGAGATTCTCGAAGAGGACCACTACGCCCTTGGCGACGTCAAGGACCGGATCCTGGAGTTCCTGGCCGTCCGGTTGATGCGGCTTCAGGCCGAGAAGGCCGAGAAGTCCGCGGAAGCCGAGGCTCCGGAGCCGATGGAGCCGGAATCCGTGGTCGAAGATGCCGCCGACCAAGGGAACCGAGGTCCGGTGGAAGCCCCCTCCCCCACTTTGGCCAAGGACAGCGTGGGTCGCAATCCGATCCTACTCTTCGCCGGCCCGCCCGGGGTCGGCAAGACCTCGGTGGCTCAGTCCATCGCCCGTGCCATGGGAAGGGAGTACGTTCGCATCTCGCTGGGAGGAGTGCGCGACGAGGCTGATATCCGCGGCCACCGGCGGACCTACGTGGGTGCCATGCCCGGCCGTATCATCCAGGGCATGAAGCAGGCGGGTTCCAGGAATCCTGTCTTCCTCCTTGACGAGGTGGACAAGCTCGGCGTTTCATACCAGGGAGATCCCGGGTCCGCCCTCCTCGAGGTGCTCGACCCGGCGCAGAACGACACCTTCACCGACCACTATCTGGGAGTTCCCTTCGACCTGTCCGAAGTGCAGTTCATATGCACCGCCAACTACCTGCAGAACATTCCGGGGCCGCTCCAGGACCGAATGGAGGTGGTGGAGTTTGCCGGCTACACCGAGAGTGAGAAGCTCGAGATCGCCAAGCGATACCTGACCCCCCGCCAGATCAAGCAGGCCGGACTCACCGACGAATTGATCACCTTTTTCGACGATGCCGTTCAGCAGATCGTGAGTCGATACACCCGTGAGTCCGGCGTCCGCCAGCTCGAGCGCGAGATCGGCCGGCTGGCCCGCAAGGTCGCCCGCAAGATTGCGGCCAACGAGCTCGAACGCTACGACATCGGAGCCGACCAGGTGGCTGAGTTGCTCGGCCGCCCCAAGGTCCACCCCGAACACGCTGCGGAGAGCGACCAGATCGGCGTGGCTACCGGCATGTACTACACGCCGGTTGGCGGCGACATCATGTTCGTCGAAGCCACTCCCATGCCCGGCAAGGGCGAGCTGGTGCTCACTGGCCAGCTGGGGGATGTGATGAAGGAGTCGGCCCGTGCAGCCTGGTCCTACGCCAAGGCTCACGCCGACGAGCTCTTCATCGACCCCAAGTCCTTCGACCAGGACGTCCACATCCACGTCCCTGCGGGAGCGATCCCCAAGGACGGCCCCTCCGCCGGGGTCACCATGGCAACCGCTCTCGTCTCGGCGCTGTCCAGACGGCCCGCCAGGAACGATGTGGCCATGACCGGTGAGATCACCCTCTCTGGCCGCATACTGCCCATCGGCGGCGTCAAGGAGAAGATCCTCGGTGCGGTGCGTGCGGGCATCAATACGGTGGTCGTTCCCAACGAAAACGAGGCCGACCTCGAGGACCTGCCTGAGGAGATCCGCAACCGGATCTCGATTCACCTTGTGAGCGAGCTCGGAGAGTGTCTCGCCCACACCCTGCGGGGCGGCGAGTTCAAGGAGGGCAAGCTCCTGTTCACCAGTGCGCCCGACGAGCCCGGGGGGTCGCACAAGCCGCTCAGGCACTAGTCACAACAGTTGGCAGTTAGCAGTTAGCAGGTTCTGGCGACCACCCGCCTCGGAACTCACCGACGGCAGCAGCCCACAGTCGTGGCCAGGGGGGTCGTCGCGAGGGAGGGGGCTGGCCTACGGCTGTCTGCTGGCGGCGGTGAGTCGCCGCGGCCATCGGCCGCGAGCAATTCGGAAAACCTTTCTCAATCGATGAGATGTGCAGCCAGGATGGCTGCACCACAAATCCTTCCGCCGAATCGCTCGATCAATCAGCTGGGCTAGATTGTGGTGCGGGCTTCCAGCCTGCACAGCTCCATGGTCCGACCGGCGCCACTGAGTTCTGAGTTCTGAGTTATCCACCGGCGAGCGTTACTCCATCGCCGATAAAATCCCCTCTATTGAATGGTCCCAATAGTTCTTTTCGCGCAGCGAAAAGAAAGTGGAATTTGATTTCCATTATTGCGGTTTTCCGTGCTGGAGGTGGACCGATGCGGATTTCGAGGTCCGAGGAGTACGGCCTGAGACTGGTGCTGCGACTTGCCACCCATGGCGGGCAGTTGAGCATTCGCGAACTGGCCGGGCTGGAAGAGCTGCCCGAAACCACGGTGGCCAAGGTGATTGCCCGGCTTCGCAAGGCCAACGTGGTTCAGGCGGAGCGCGGACGGAACGGCGGCTACTCGCTGGACGGCGAAGCTTCGGACATCACCGTCGCCAGGGTTGTGGCGGCATTCGGCACCACCGTCTACGGACCGGAGTTCTGCAGCCAGATGACGCCGGGCGATGGCGGCTGTGCCCACCAGACCGACTGCGGGCTCAGACCTCTGTGGCACGGGCTGACCGCGGTGATCGGCAACTTTCTGGACAACATCACCGTGGCCGATGTCATGCGGGGCTCCGCGCACCATCCCGAGGGCCTGCCAATGGTTGTGGGCCAGGGGATCCGAGGACAGCGGCTCACCCACGAGGGAGTGCGATGAGCGATCAGACCAGGATCATTGAAGATTTCGCGAACCGCGAGTACGACGCCGGCTTCGTCACCGACGTGGAGCAGGACACCCTGCCGCCAGGTCTTGACGAGAACGTCATCCGGCAGATCTCCGAGATCAAGGGCGAGCCCGGCTGGATGCTCGAGTGGCGGCTCAAAGCCTACCATCACTGGCTCGGCATGGCGGAGCCCAGGTGGCCCAAGGTGGAGTACCCGGCCATCGACTACCAGGCGATCTCGTACTACTCGGCGCCAAAGGCGAAGAAGCTGCTCGAGAGTCTGGACGAGGTGGATCCCGAAATCCTGCGCACGTACGAGAAGCTGGGCATTCCGATCGAGGAACAAAAGATCTTCGCCGGGGTGGCGGTGGATGCAGTCTTCGACTCGGTGTCGGTGGCCACGACCTACAAGGATAAGCTCGCCGAGCTCGGGATCATCTTTTGCTCGTTCTCCGAAGCACTGCGCGAACATCCAGAACTGGTCAAGAAGTACCTCGGGTCGGTGGTGCCCTACACCGACAACTTCTTCGCCACCCTCAACTCCGCAGTCTTCTCGGACGGATCCTTCGTCTACGTGCCGAAGGGCGTTCGGTGCCCGATGGAGCTCAGCACCTACTTCCGAATCAACGCCGCCAACACCGGCCAGTTCGAGCGCACCCTGATCGTCGCCGACGCAGGTGCCTACGTCAGTTACCTCGAGGGCTGCACCGCGCCGATGCGCGACGAGAACCAGCTGCACGCAGCCGTGGTGGAGCTGGTGGCGCTGGATAACGCCCAGATCAAGTACTCCACGGTCCAGAACTGGTACCCGGGGGACAAAGAGACCGGAGCCGGTGGCATCTTCAACTTCGTGACCAAGCGCGGAATCTGCGGCGGCGCCAACGCCAAGATCTCCTGGACCCAGGTGGAGACCGGCTCGGCCATCACCTGGAAGTACCCCAGCGTGATCCTCAAGGGCGACAACACCGTGGGAGAGTTCTACTCGGTGGCCCTGACCGCCGGCCACCAGCAGGCGGACACCGGCACCAAGATGATCCACCTCGGCCGCAATACCAGCTCGACCATCATTTCCAAGGGCATCTCTGCCGGCCAGGGACAGAACACCTACCGCGGCCTGGTGAAGGTGGGCAAGAAGGCCGACGGAGCCCGCAACTTCTCCCAGTGTGACTCGATGCTCATCGGAGACCGCTGCGGTGCCCACACTTTTCCGTACATCGAGATCGCAAATCCCTCCGCCCAGATGGAGCACGAAGCGAGTACCTCGAAGATCGGCGAAGACCAGATCTTCTACTGCAATCAGCGAGGTATCTCCACCGAGGACGCGGTGTCGATGATCGTCAACGGTTTCTGCAAGGAGGTCTTCCGCGAGCTGCCCATGGAGTTCGCGGTCGAAGCTCAGAAGCTCCTTGGTGTCAGCCTCGAGGGAAGTGTTGGTTAGTGAATTAATTACTCAATACTCACGGCCAGTTTCTCCGAAATCCGGCCGTGAGTATTGAGCTAAAAAGAACACAAAATGGAGACAGAAGACATGCTTGAGATTAAAGACCTTCACGTTGCGGTGGAGGGGAACGAGATCCTCAAGGGGATCGACCTGAAGGTTGGTGCCGGAGAGGTGCACGCCATCATGGGGCCCAACGGCTCAGGAAAGAGCACCCTGGCACAGGTCCTTGCTGGCCGTGAGGAGTACGACGTCACAGCCGGCGACATACTCTACCGAGGCTCGGACCTTCAGGAATTGGACGCCGAGACCCGAGCCCGCGAGGGAGTGTTTCTGGCCTTCCAGTACCCGGTGGAGATCCCCGGGGTCAGCAACACCTACTTTCTGCGCGCCGCCCTCAACGCGATCCGCTCCCACCGAGGCGAACACGAGCTCGACGCCATGGACTTCCTGGAGCTGATGCGCGAGCGGATGCAGGTCGTCAAGCTCGACGAGGCGCTGCTCAAGCGTCCGGTCAACGCCGGTTTCTCGGGTGGCGAGAAAAAACGAAACGAAATCTTCCAAATGGCAGTGCTCGAGCCAGCGCTGGCGATCCTCGACGAGACCGACTCCGGGCTCGACATCGACGCCCTGAAGATCGTGGCGGAAGGGGTCAACGCCCTGCGCAACCCGGACCGCGCCTTCCTCTTGATCACCCACTACCAGCGCCTCCTGAACTACATCGTGCCCGACTTCGTGCACGTGCTGATGGACGGCAAGATCGTCCAGTCCGGCGGCCGCGAGCTGGCGCTGCAACTCGAAGAGCAGGGTTACGAGTGGCTCGAGGCCGAGCCGGTCGCCGCGACCTCCGGGCAGGCGTGACGGTGGTCCCGATGAGCCGAATCGCTACCGCGACCCGTCCGTTGCTCTCCGGATTTGAGGGCACCGTCTCCCGCGGAGCCGAGGAGCAGGGCTGGCTGACCGATCTCCGCCTGCGGGCGGCCACCCGCTTCGAGGAGCAGGGAATCCCGGCCCGCTCGGTGGAGGCGTGGCGTTTCACCAACCTCAAGCACCTGGCGGCTTCGCCTTACCCAGTGGCGGACACCGGCGCCGCGTGTCCCGGCCTGGCGCAATGGAACCTGAAAGACAGCCCCTCCATGGTCTTCGTCGACGGGCGGCTGCGATCCGACCTATCCCGCATCGGTGACCTTCCCGCGGGGGTCACCCTGCGAGCCCTGTCCGAAATGAACGCCGGGGATATCGACGCGCTCGAAGGCCGACTCGGTGCCGCCGCCCCACTCAAAGATCATCCGTTCGCGGCCCTCAATACCGCACTCTTCGTCGATTGTGCGGTGCTCCGCGTGGGAGCAGGGACGGTCCTCGAGCGTCCCATCCACCTCCTCTTCGTTGCCGGCGACCATGACTCCAACACCACCAGGCTTCCTCGAGTCCTGGTGGAAGCCGGATCGGGCAGCCAGACCACCATCGTCGAAACCTACGCCGGCCCGCCCCCTGGCGGAGGCCTCACCTGCGCGGTGACCGAGATGTCCCTCGGGGACGGCGCCGTGGTTGACCACTACACGCTGACCGAAGAGGGCGACGAGACGACCCACATCTCCGGGTTTCACACCCACCAGGGCCGCGACAGCGTGCTGCGCGCCCACGCCTTCACCCTCTCCGGAGCGGTGGTCCGTCACGACATCACGACCCATCTCGGTGGCGAGGGCGCCGACGCGACCCTCAACGGACTCTATCTGACCCACGGCCGACAGCACGTGGACAACCAGCTGCGGGTGCGCCACGCCCGTCCCAACTGCACCAGCCACCAGCTCTACAAGGGTGTCCTCGACGACTCCTCGAAAGCGATCTTCAACGGTCGTATCGTGGTCGATCCGGGCGCCCAAAAGACCGACGCCAAGCAGTCCAACCGCAACCTCCTGCTGTCGGCAACGCGCACAGGCCCAGTCGAACCCACAGCTCGAGATCTACGCCGACGACGTTCGCTGCACCCACGGCTCCACCGTCGGCCGGCTCGACGAGGAAGCCGTGTTCTACCTTCGTTCCAGGGGCATCAATAAGGCGTCTGCAGAAAGCCTGTTGACCTTCGCTTTCGCGGCCGAGATCGTCGATGGGGTCCGAATCAGCGAGCTCCGCGACCGTCTGCAGGGCGCACTCCACGCTCGCCTGCCCGAATCCCAGCTCGTGAGGGAGGTCTCGTGACGGTCTCCACATCCACCGCCGCGCCGGCACTCGACATGATGAGGCTGCGCGACGACTTTCCGGCCCTCCACCAGGAGGTCCACGGGAAACCTCTCGTCTATCTGGACAATGCCGCCACCACCCAGAAGCCGAGGTCGGTGATCGAGGCGGTTAGGGCGTTCTACGAGAAGGACTGCGCCAATGTCCACCGTGGGGTACACGCCCTTTCCCAGCGGGCAACCGTGGCATTCGAAAGCGCCCGGACCGTCGTCAAAAAGCACCTCGGCGCAGCGGACAGCCGGGAAATCGTGTTCACCCGCGGCACCACCGAGGCCATCAATCTGGTGGCCCACAGCTTCGTTCGTCCACGGCTTGCTCCCGGTGACGAGGTGCTGATCTCCGCCATGGAGCACCACTCCAACATCGTCCCCTGGCAGTTGCTGTGCGAGGAGCGCGGTGCGAAGCTACGGGTGATCCCAATCGACGACAACGGGGAGATCGTGCTCGAGGAGTACCAGCGACTCCTCGGCGAGCGGACCCGAATCGTCGGGCTTGTCTGGGTCTCCAACGCGCTGGGCACCGTCAACCCGGTCCGGAAGATGATCGAGATGGCCCATGAGGAGGGTGTGCCGGTGCTGCTCGATGCGGCCCAGGCCGTGCCCCACATGGGGGTCGACGTCTGCGAGCTGGACTGCGATTTCCTCGCCTTCTCGGCCCACAAGGCCTACGGGCCCACCGGCATCGGCGCCCTCTACGGGAAACGGTCCCACCTGCTCGAAATGACGCCCTACCAGGGTGGCGGTGACATGATCCTGTCGGTGACCTTCGACAAGACCCTTTACAACGAGCCGCCTCACCGCTTCGAGGCGGGAACGCCGAACATCGAGGGTGCGATCGGAATGGCCGCGGCGCTTCAGTACATCGACAACCTGGGCCTCGAAGCAGTGGCCGCACACGAGGACGAGTTACTGAGGATCGCAACCGACAGACTGTTGGCTTTCCCCGGCATCCGTCTGATCGGCCGCGCGGCTCAACGCGCCGGTGCGATCTCCTTCGTGATGGACGGCATCCACCCCCACGACGTGGGGACGATCCTCGACACCGAGGGAGTCGCGATCCGCGCCGGCCACCACTGTGCCCAGCCGGTGATGCAGCGCTACGGGCTGTCTGCCACCGTGCGAGCCTCGTTTGGGATCTACAATACGGTCGACGAGATCGACGCCCTGGTGCGAGGTCTCCACACGGTGAGGGAGGTATTCGGCTGATGTCTGAGTTGCGAGACCTGTACCAGCAGGTGATCCTGGACCACAACCGCACACCGCGCAACTGCTATGTCATGGACTGCGCGAACCGGTCGGCCGACGGCCACAACCCGCTCTGTGGCGACACCGTCAAGGTCTACCTCCGGATCGAGAACGGCCTGATCGAGGAAATCTCATTCCAGGGGGCCGGCTGCGCCATCTGCACCGCCTCCACCTCATTGATGACCGAATCGGTGAAGGGCAAGTCGGTGGACCAGGCCATCGAGATCTTCGAGGGCTTCCACGACATGCTCACCGGCGTCGCCGCAGAGCAGGGACTGGAACTGGGCAAGCTCATGGTCTTCGAGGGCGTCCGCGAGTACCCGGTCAGGGTCAAGTGCGCCACCCTTGCATGGCACACCCTCAAGGCGGCCGTCGAGAGCACTGACGAACCGGTAACGACAGAATGAGTCTTAGTCATTAGTTCTAGTTATTAGTTATTGGTTGTTTCAATCCGGTCGCAGGTGCCGGAGATCCGAAGATCTCGAAACTAGAAACTCAGAACTCAGAACTTCGAAACTCGGGAATGAAGAGCAGCATGAACGACACGAAATCAAAGAGGACATCGTCAAGGTCCTGAGAACCATCTACGACCCCGAGATCCCCGTGGACATCTACGAGTTGGGCCTCGTTTACGAGGTGACGGTCGATGACGCGGGGCAAGCGCACGTGTTGATGACGCTGACGTCGCCCATGTGCCCGGTGGCCGAGTCGCTGCCACCCGAGGTGGAGCACAAGGTCTCCAATGTGGAGGGCGTCTCGTCGGCCACCGTCGAGGTGACCTGGGACCCGCCCTGGGACCCCGACATGATGTCGGAGGACGCCAAGCTCCTTCTAGGTATCGACTAAGCGAAAACCCCGTTTCCGCTGATCGCTCGATACGCGCCCTCCCGTCCCCCCACCCCCCGCTCAACCGCTCTATGTTTGAGGTGTGATGTTTGATGTTTGAGGTTTGAGGTATCCCCCACCCGTCCCCGTTCCCGTTCCAACCCCCAAGGGTGTCATTCCGAACGAGGCGCACCCAGTGCGCCGAGGAGGAATCTGGTCAATCTGGAGGTTCGCCCGTCCCGGAACGGATCGAATTGTGTTCATCGTACCTAGCATTCAGGCTCACTCATCGGCCACCGTGTCAATTGCTGTCCCAGATCCCTCGTCGCCGCCCGTCGGGCGGCTCGCTCGGGATGACACAAGATGGAGGCCATGGACACAATAACGCCCTGCCGCCGTCTCTCACCGCCCTCCCTGCTCCCGGACCCCGACCCCCGGCTCCCTGCTCCCACCCCCCGCGTATCGAGTTCCAGAGACTTTTGACTTTGGACTTTTGACTCTCCGCTCGTTGGCTACCTGTATGATCGTCGACAGAGACGATCGAAATGTCGAAGAAGGTCCACTACCGTGCCTGTCCTCTGTGCGAAGCCACGTGTGGCCTCGCGATCACGGTTGAAGACGGATCGGTCACCTCCGTCAGGGCCGATCGGGACGATCCCTTCAGCCAGGGACACATCTGTCCCAAGGCAGTCGCCCTGAAGGACATCCACGAGGACCCGGACCGCATCCGACACCCGTTGCGGCGCACCCGAGCGGGCCAGTGGGAAACCATCGGGTGGAAGACTGCCCTCGATGAGACCGCTCACAGGCTGGCGGCGATCCAGGACGCCCACGGTCGAGACGCCGTCGGCGTCTATCTCGGCAACCCCGCTGCCCACAATTGGGGAACCATGCTGTACGGCCCTCCGCTGTGGCGCGTGCTCCGCACCAAGAACAGGTTTTCAGCCACCTCGGTGGACCAACTCCCCCACCACCTCGCAGCCTTCCTGATGTTCGGTCATCAGTTGATGCTGCCGATTCCCGACATCGATCGGACCCAGTTCCTGCTCGTGCTCGGCGCCAACCCTGTGGTGTCGAACGGCAGCCTCATGACCGCACCGGGATTCCCTCGCCGGCTGAAGGCATTGCACCAACGCGGCGGCAGGATGGTGGTCGTCGACCCCCGCCGAACCGAGACCGCGGGGCTCGCCGACCGCCATCACTTCATCCGGCCCGGGACCGACGCCCTTTTTTTGATGGCTCTGATCCACACGGTGTTCAGCGAGGATCTCGCCGATCCCGGGGCGCTCGTCGGGATCACCACCCCGCTGGACGACCTCAGCCGCCTCGCTGCGGACTTCCCACCGGAGCGAGTCGCCGAGGCAACCGGCATCCCGATGGAGGACATCCGATCTCTTGCGCGGGAATTCGCCACCGCACCGTCGGCGGTCTGTTACGGACGGCTCGGGGTTTCAACCCACGAATTCGGCTCGCTCTGCCAGTGGCTGGTCAATGTGCTCAACATCATCACCGGCAACCTGGACCGTCCGGGTGGGGCCATGTTCACCCGGCCCGCAGTGGATCTCCTGAAGAGCGTCGGTTCAGGCAGCGTTGGGCGATGGACGAGCCGTGTTCGAAACCTCCCCGCCTTCTCCGGCGAGCTGCCGTGCTCCACCCTCGCGGAAGAGATCCTGACCCCCGGCGAAGGTCAGATTCGATCCCTTGTGACCGTGGCGGGCAACCCCGTGCTCTCGACTCCCAACGGGGGCGAGCTGGATCGCGCCCTGGCACAGCTCGACTTCATGGTTTCCATCGATCTCTACCTCAACGAAACCACCCGGCACGCCAACATCATTCTGCCGCCCACCGGGCCCCTGGAGCACGATCACTACGATCTGGTCTTCAACCTGCTTGCGGTCCACAACGTCGCCAGGTACTCACCCGCCGTCTTCGATCCGGAGCCAGGATCCCTTCACGACTGGCAGATCCTCGAGCAGCTTCGGCGCCGCCTCGATCGCCGGCCGATGAAGGCGCGCCTCCAGGCTCGGCTGGCCGCGCTGCTTGGACCACGGCGAATCGTAAACCTTGGCTTACGCAATGGCCCGTACGGTTCGGGGCTCCGACCATTCGGCGGCGGCCTCACCTTCCGACGGCTGGAACGGGCGACCCACGGGTTGGACCTCGGACCCCTCGAACCCTGTCTGCCGAAAAGGCTTCGCACCAAAGACCGGCGAATTCACCTTGCCCCTGCACCATTGGTCGAGGACGTGGAGCGACTTCGAGTGGCGATGGACCTTGCCCCCCGTCTCGAGGCCTCCAAGTCAGATTTCCTTTTGATCGGACGCAGGCACCTTCGAAGCAACAACTCGTGGATGCACAATTTCGTGCGGCTGGTCCGGGGACGGCAACGTTGCACCCTCCTCATTCACCCCGCCGACGCCGGAAAGCTTGCCGTGACCGACGGGGACCGGGTGGCGATCAGCTCTCGGGTGGGCCGCATCGAGACCGTGGCCGAGGTCTCGGACGAGGTCATGCCGGGCGTGGTCAGCCTCCCTCACGGATGGGGCCATGATCGAAAGGGGGTCCGGCTATCGGTTGCGGCCCAACACCCTGGAGCCAGCATCAACGACGTCATCGACGAAACCGCTGTCGACCCGGTGATTGGCACGGCAGTTCTCAGCGGCCTCCCAATTCAAATCGAGAGGATCGACGATCACTGATCCTCAATCCAGGCACCCATCAGAAAACAAAAGAATTCGGTACCGGAAATCTGCTGGTGAATCGCAAGGTGTCGATCATCGAACCGCGGGTTCGCCAGGTGATCACGGTCACCGACCGAACGGACAGGACCGCCTAACGTGTGCACACTGAAAGTGGTCTCCCAACCACCTCGAGGAGGACGCCATGCATCGGACGAAGTCTCTTCCGCGTGCCCAGGAGTCTATTGCCGTCGTATTCCTGGCGGTACTATTCACCGTGGCCATGACACCGGCCACCGCAGAGGCCAACGCCGCCCTGCGACTCTACCCGGACGTCGCCGACGGTGGCGGGGGTCAACTCGTGACCCACAACCCGTTCGTTCTCACCGTCGTCAACGACGGCAACGGCGGCGGCGACAACATGGCTCATGATGTCCAGCTGGTGATCGCAGTGCCCGACCCGAGCCTGCTCACCGAAGTGATGGTGACCTTTCCGGACACCAGTGCCGTCGTCATCACCGCCGACCAGTTGACGGATGGCTCGCCCGAGTTCCCCTGCACCGGGCGGCAGATGCCACCCCACGGGGTGTATCCGGCAGCGTTCACGACCGTGCCGCTGGGCGATATTGCCCAAGACGAATCGGTCGCCCTCGACATCAGCTATACCGGCCTCGAGGGACTGGTTGTGCACTTCGATGCCATGGCGATGGGGTACAAGAACAACGGCGATTGCCGCGACGTCTACAACCCCTTCGGTCACGATGTGACAGCGATGATTCTCGGCGGAGAGACCGAACCGCCGGAGTGCGAGGTGGAGGTGGACAAGACCTCGGACGTGGATGGGGTGGAGATCGGGGACGAAGTTGTCTTCACCATCACCGCCGACAACGTGGGTGACTGTGAGTTGACAATGGCTGTGATCACCGATGTCATCCCCGTCGTCACCGACGAGGACGGCAACGAATTTCCCGCTTTTTCGGTCATCGCCACCAATCCGCCGGCCACCTCCACGACCGACACCGAGGTGATCTGGGAGATCGGCACCATCCCTGCCGGCTCCCCCGTGACGGTCACCATGACGGCCCTCTTCGACGAGCCACTCGCCGAGGGAAACCGGGTCATCAATGCTGCCTGTCTCATCGCGGATGAACTCGACGAGGACCTCTGCGACAACACCTGTGTGGCGGTTGGCGATGTGGAACCGCCCGAACCCATTGGCAGCCCTGGATTCTGGTGCCGGCAGATCCGAGCCGCCCTCGAAGGCCACCAGAATGCCCGCTACACGGTCGACGAGCTCGATGCTTGGCGCATCCAGATCAACGACGAATCGGGAGTCTTCGATGAGCTTCGAGACACCGAGACTCTCGACCAGGTTCGCGAGCTGGTTTGCCGGCCCAACACACTCACCAACGCTGGCGAACGGCTGATGCGTCACCTCATGACCCTGTGGTTCAACATCGTCTCGGGACGGCTCGATCCTGCGCTGACGCTCGGCGAGCTCTGCATAGGTGACGAAGGGCTTCCTGACGGAGCCGACCCGGCCTGGACCGTTGAGTATGTGCGGGATGAGGCCGAGGCTGCTCTGATCGGTGGCGCCGACGACCAGACCCTGCTGTTCTGGAAGGACGTGATCGACTACATCAACAACGCGACCACACCCGGGAACTGTAAGTGGGTGAGGCGAGGCCAAATGCACCGTAACTAGCGCGGTCCAGATCGAGCAGATCGACTCCTTCAGTACACCACGAGAGGTACGGTCGTCGGGTCACGGCTGAGGGAGTCGATCACGGAGGCGTAGCCCCAGACTCGCCCGCCCGGCGATAGGACCTCGACCCGCGCCGAAGCCGCCTCTTGTTGCCCGAGGGCCACCAGGACGTCGAAGAACTGGCGCCACTGGCCGGGTTCGAGGTCGATCACCATGGCCTCCCCCAGCGCCTCACCAGTCCGGCTCCGAAGACTGACGGCGACCTGGGCCGGCACATCACCGATGTTGACCACCCCAAGGTTGGTGTACCGGTCCGGAGATCGTGCCAGCTGGCCGATGAGTCCCACTTGGCCCGAGCCGATGCCGTCGGCCGGGGAGAGGGCCGGCAGGTACTGGCCGTAGGTCCCTTCCTGGGTCGAAGCGTAGCTCCGTGCACCGGCAATCACCGGGCTCGGGGAGGAAATCTCCACCACGCCGGCGGCCTCCTCGTCCGGATCCAGGCCAAAGAGGTCCACCAGCACGTCCGGCCAGCTTGTGCCACCCCCGGGAGGCAGCTCGACCGAGGCCGGGAGGACCCGCTCCCCATCCCTATACACCAGGTCGAGCGAAACCGTCGTTCCGGAGGGATTGGTGATGACCAGCTCGGCCCGCCACGGGGTGCCGCCGGAGCCGAAGAGATGGGCCACCGCGGGGACCAGCAGGCGCTGTGCCTCCTCGACTTCGGGGTCGACGACCGCGAGCACCTGGCCGGCAGAGTGGTCGACCACGTAGAGATTCCCTGATTCGTCCTCCCCGAATGCGGAGATCGCCCGACCGGTGATGGCGAGTTGCTGACTCTGCCACCCGCCCCCAGCCCGGCGAAGGCCCCAGATCCGGCCGCTGCAGTAGTCGCCGTAGAGGTAGTGGCCGTCCAGTCGTGGCCACCTGGAACCGCGATAGACGTGGCCTCCAGAAATCGAGCACCCCTGAGAGTGGTCGTACTCGGCCACCGGCAGCACCAGCCCGGTCGAGTCGCAGGAGTTGGAGTTGTAGCACTGGCTCCCCTCCATGATCCGCCACCCATAGTTCTCCCCGCCGGGACTCGAGGCGAGTTGGACGTTGACCTCCTCGCGACTGTTCTGACCCACGTCCGCAATGAACAGGTCGCCGGTGGTCTTATCGAAGGAGAAGCGCCACGGATTGCGCAGGCCGAGTGCCCAAATCTCGGGCTGGTGGGCATCGTCGAAGGCGAAGGGATTGCTATCCGGTATGCCATAGGGCTCCTCGCCCGACTCGACGTCGATCCGCAACATCTTGCCGAGCAGTTCGAGCGGGTCCTGGCCGTTATTGCCGGGGTCGCCGGCGCCGCCGCCGTCTCCCATACCGATGTAGAGAAATCCGTCCGGCCCGAAGGCCAGCTGGCCGCCGTTGTGGTTGGAGTTTGGCTGATCCACAGTGAGCAGGATCTGCTCGCTGTCTGGATCGGCCCGGTTGGGATCCGCCGACAGGTGGAACCTGGAGACCACGGTGTCCCCGCCCGAGTCCGTGTAATTCGCGTAGAAGTAGTCCTTGACCGAATAGCCGGGAGGAAAGGCCACGCTCAACAGGCCCCGTTCGCCACAGCAGGACACCCGTCCCGAGATGTCGAGGAATGGTGTGGCTTGGACCTGACCTCCCACGATCAGCTGGACCCTGCCGGCCTGCTCGACCAGGAAAAGTCGGCCGCTGCCGTCACCGGCGTGGGTCAGCTGCACTGGACGGGAGAATCCGCTCCATCGTTCCTCGAGCTCGATCTCTGGCCATTCCTGACCCACCGCCTGCGAACCCACGAAGCAC
This sequence comes from uncultured Holophagae bacterium, assembly GCA_963801995.1. Classification (GTDB taxonomy): domain Bacteria; phylum Acidobacteriota; class Thermoanaerobaculia; order Thermoanaerobaculales; family Sulfomarinibacteraceae; genus FEB-10. The sequence continues at coordinate 273,420 of CAWDGW010000008.1, forward strand.
ATCACCAACGCGACGCCGAGTGCTTGAACCTTCATACTGACCCCCATCTATCCAATCGGTTCCGGCCATGACGAATTCCGATTCCACCCCGGCCTGCGCACGCATGTCGGTACGTCACCTGAAGGGTCGTCGTGATTTGACTGCGCCCACCCTCCATGCCACCCATTGCGAATTGCGAATTACGAATTACGAATTGTCGGTGTCCGAACTCGCCGAGGCTGTCCCGAGATGTCTCGCTGCGTCGAGGGGAAGACGGCAACCCCGCGACGACCTCAGCAGGCCAAAATTCGCAATTCGCAATTCGCAATTCGCAATCAATTTCAGCGGGCCGGTAGGCAGCCAATGGTCGACAGTCGATCTCGGGCGCCGATGCCGACTTCAGTCGTCGAGGTCGAAGATCCGCTCGAGCTCCGCCAGTTCGGACGGCCCCAGCCCGCCCACCCGGTGGCCGGCCGCTCGGCACTGCAGTGCCACCCTGGCGGCCTTGTTGGCGGTGTCGATCCGATCGAATGCGTCGGCGGGACCGGCGCCGAGGGCGAGGCAGCCGTGGAACTGCCACACCGCCACCTTGTGCCCTTCCAGCACAACTCGCTCGGTAGCGATGGCCAGGTCTTCGGACCCCGGCGCGCGATAGGGAACCAGACCCACCCCGCGCGGAAGAAAGACCTTGACCTCCGGCAACACCGACCAGAGGACGCGGTTCAGATTCCCCTGGTGACGGCAGTCGGGCATGTGGGTGAGGGCGATCAGGTCCGTCGGATGGGTGTGGAGCACCGCAGTTTCCGTGGCGTCCGTGGCCACCAGGTGCTGGTGGAGCCGGAGGTGGGTGGGCAGCTCGGAGGTGGGTTTGATATCGAGGCCGTTGAGGCCCCCCCAAAAAACCGTATATCGCTCCCCTTGCTCGTCGAGCTGAAGCAACATGCTGTTGTGCTCGGCGTCGCGAGCAAAGTCGCGGAACCGCCGACCGCTGCCGGTCACCAGGAACCAACGTCCGGCCAGCGACGGGTACCCCGTTGCCAAATCCTCGTTCCGGATCGGGGCGAACCGGGGCTGTGACCGCGCCACGGAATGGGTGACGTCGATCGACAGATTGCCCGCGTTGCACTCGGCCCAGCCCCGGTCCCAGAGGTAGGCCGACACCTCCTGCGCGTCCCGAAGGACGGTGGTCAGTGCCGGGCAGCGAGTCAGAAGATCACCCATCGAATCTCCACATTCAATCCGCACGATTGTACGGTACTCTTGGCCCATGAAAGCGGCGATCTTCGATATGGACGGAGTGCTGATCGACTCCGAGCCTCTGTGGCGCCGAGTGGAACGCGAGGTTTTCGCATCGGTGGGAGTCGCTCTCAGCCTGGCCGATTGCGAACAGAGCATGGGTCTGCGCTCCGACGAACTGGTCATGTACTGGTACGAGCGATTTCCCTGGACCGGCCCGTCGCCGGAGGAGGTCGAACGAACCCTCAACGCTCGAGTGACCCACCTGATTGAACGGGAGGGAAGCGGGATGCCCGGAGCCGTGTCGACCGTGGCCGAGATGCATCGCGCAGGACTCGCTGTCGGCCTGGCGTCGTCGTCGCCGATGAGCGTGATTGAAGCGGTGGTCCGGAAACTCCACATCGAGCCATATCTCTCGGCGGTCTGCTCTGCCGACGACGAGGTCCAGGGCAAACCCGACCCGGCGGTCTATTTGACCGCAGCCCGCCACCTCGGCGTCGCGCCGAGCGATTGTGTGGCGTTCGAGGACTCCCTCAGGGGCCTGGAATCGGCCCTCGGTGCCGGGATGTTCGTTGTTGCCATTCCCGCTCCCCATCATTTCGACCTTCCCGGTTTTGATCGCGCACACCTCAAGCTTCGCAGCCTTCATGAGTTCAATCTGAACCTGATTGAAGATTGAAGATTGCCACCCACGCACCCACTCAGTTGAATGTTGAAGGTTGAAAGTTGAAAGTTCCCACCCATCCCCCCGGTCGGTCGGGATGTGGAGATGTGCAGGCTGGAAGCCCGCACCACAATCTGGCCCAGCTGGCTGATCGAGCGAGTCGGCGGGGAAAATTGTGGTGCAGCCATCCTGGCTGCACATTTCATCGGTCGAGAGAGGTATTCCGAATTCCGAATTCCGAATTCACCGCCGGCTTCCAGCTCTGTGCTGTCGATGTTCTAATGAATGGCGAGATGGCGTGGAAGCATCACGAATTGCGGTTGTTCGGCCACCGAGGTGCGGCGGCGCGGGTTCCCGAGAACACCATGGAGTCCTTCGATCGGGCGCTGGCCGATGGTGCCACCGCCCTCGAAATGGACGTCCATCTGACCCGAGATCACCACCTTGTTGTGGCCCACGATCCGGACGGCGTCCGCACAGCGGGCCGGGATCAGCTGATCGCCGAAACCACGTTCGAGGATCTCGGGCGATGGAACGTGGCCCAGGGATTTGGCTTTTCGTCCCCACGCCCGATCCGAATTCCAGAGTTGAGCGAGGTGATCAGAGCATGGCCCGGTGTGCCGATCTGCGTCGACATCAAACCGCAGGACCCGCGAATCATCCGGTCGATACTCGAAATCGTTCGCGCCCTTGACGCCGAAGCGGACGTCACGGTCGGCAGCTTCCACGGCGAACAAATACGCCAGCTTCGCCGGATGGGTTACCGGGGGCCAACGGCCCTGACCCACAGTGAGCTGGCCGTGGCCCGATTCCTTCCAGGGTTCCTCTGCACCCCAGCGATCCGCGGGCAAGCCGCGATGATCCCAACGCGCCACGGCTCGATCGGGCTCGACGGAAAGACCTTCATCCGCCGCTGTCGCCGGCTCGGATTGCGGGTCGATTTCTGGGTCGTGAACGACCCGGCCACCGCGCGTTCGCTGCTGTCGGCGGGTGCCACCGGGATCGTGACCGACGATCCGGGGCGACTCGCCCATCTGCTGGTCGAGCTGGGGTGACCGGGATGGCTCGCACCTCCCAGGGACCGCCGCCGCCCTCTGACCCTGACACCGGTATCTGGAGAGGGCGGTCAGTGGCCCGCAGGGTGGATTCGCCGGACGGCATGGTCATTCTGGTTGGGAGGACCGCCGCCGACAACGATATCCTCACCCTCAAGCTCGGATCGCCAAGGGACTTCTGGTTTCACGTCAGCGGCGAATCCGGGTCCCACGTCGTCGTCCGAAATCCGGACAACCTGGACAGTCTGCCCCGCGAAACCAAACGGCTCGCCGCCGCCCTCGCGGCCGGTTACTCCAAGGCGCGCCGCGGCGGACGCCTTGCCGTCCACATGGCGCGCTGCCGGGACGTCTCCAAGTCGCGCGGCATGGTGGCAGGCAAGGTGCATCTGAGCCGATTTGAAACGGTTCGCGCCACACCGGTCCGCATCGAGGATCTTGACGATCAAGTCCAAAGTCCAGAGTCCAAAGTCTAAAGTCCTCGGCAACCCACCCCAACGAATCGCAATGACCGGCAGGACAAAGGATGTGAGATTGACTGTGGAACCTCTCTCTGCGCCTCCGTTCTGCCCCTCTGCGGATTGACGAGTTGGAGCGGGTGGTGGTCATCGCAGCTCAACCGGGACTTTGGCGGGAGCCCCAGCGACCTCGCGGACCAGCCTCGGCACCAGGTAGCCCGGCAAACGGGCGCGCACCTGGTCTACGAGGCGCAGCGCCTCTTCCTCCGGAACCTCGAAGTGGGCGGCCCCCTGAACCCGGTCCAGCAGGTGCAGGTAGTAGGGCAGGGCTCCGGAGTCGAAGAGGTCCTCGCTCAGGCGCACCAGCGAAGCAACAGAATCGTTGACCCCCCGCAGCAACACCGACTGGTTGAGCAGGATGACGCCAGCACCGCGCAGCACCAAAAAGGCCCGACGGGTGTGCTCATCGAGCTCCGCAGGGTGATTGGCGTGAACCACCAGAACCACCGGCACGGCAACACGAGACATCCAACTCACCAGGTTTTCGTCCACCCGCTGGGGAAGCACAACCGGCAGCCGAGTGTGGATGCGGATCCTCCTGACGTGGGGGATGGCGGCGAGGTCGTCCACCAGTCCTCCCAGACGGTCATCCGGGACGGTGAGCGGGTCACCACCGGACAGGATGATCTCCTCCAGAGAGACATCACTGCTGATTCGATTCAACGCGGCCGTCCAACCGGCGCCGACCCGGGCGTGCTCGGCGTAGGGGAAGTGGCGCCGAAAACAGTACCGGCAGTGAACCGCACAGGCTGGTGTCACCAGCAACAGCGCGCGACCCTGGTATTTCTGGAGCAACCCCTCTACCGGAGGCGCGTCCAATTCACCAACCGGATCCGTCGTGAACCCTTCGCCATGATCGGCCTCCGCCGCGGTTGGCAGCACCTGACGGAGCAGCGGATTGCCGACATCCTGCAGGCGGATGCGTTCCAGAAAGCCTCGTGGTACCCTGACCGGGAACTGACACTCGGCGTCCACCGCGGCCCCACCGCCGCGACACGCGGGGTCCAGTTGGAGCCATTCGAGCACTTCGTCCGACGTTGCCACCGCCTCGGCGAGCAGCCCGCGCCACTCGCCTCCAGGCCATGGTCTGGGATCGGTGATGTCCACTCGGCGAAGTCTCGCAGCTCCGGTATGATCTGCGCAAGCACCGAGGGGGAACGAAATATGGCTTCTTACAACATGAACCAGGTGAGGGTGGGGTTGAAGATCCTCGTTGATGGAGATCCCGGCATCATCGTCGACGCCGATATGGTCAAGCCCGGCAAGGGCCAGGCCTTCACCAAGATCAAGTACAAGAACCTCAAAACCGACCGCGTTAACGAACTGACCTTGAGATCGTCCGACTCGGTCGAGAGTGCCGACATCGTCGAGACCGAAATGCAGTACCTCTACAGCGACGGCTCACACTGGTACTTCATGGATCAGAACACCTACGAGCAGGTCGCCGCGGACGACCGCGCCGTGACCGACGCAGGCCAGTGGTTGCGAGAGGAAGACATCTGCCTGGTGACCCTGTTCGACGGCCACCCGCTGTTGGTCCAGCCTCCCAATTTCGTCGAGCTCGAGATTGTCGAAACCGACCCGGGGGTCCGCGGGGACACCTCCGGCGGCGGCAGCAAACCGGCGACTCTGGAGACCGGGGCCGTGGTCAAGGTGCCGCTCTTCATCCAGCAAGGCGAACGCATCAAGGTTGACACGCGGACCGGGGAGTACGTCTCGAGGGCCTAGGGACGGCCGAGAGATAACAAACGGACGAGGTTGGGTTTCCAGATTCCAGTTTCCCCGACGCGTTGTGCGAGTGATCGGTTGGGTGCGATGGGAATCTGGAATCTGGTTTTTCTGATTTCTGAGGGCAGCTTGAATGAAGGTTCATGACGGGGGTAACTGGAGGCCGACGGCGACGGTGGAGGCGCTGCGGCTGCGGGCCGAAGTCTTGGCCAATATTCGGTCATTCTTCGCCGAGCGGGGTGTTCTCGAGGTGGAGACACCAGTTTTGGGAGCGGCGACGGTCACCGACATCAACCTCCAATCCCTGACCAGCCGATTCTGCGGACCCGGTAGCCCCGACGGTCGAAATCTCTTTCTTCAGACGTCCCCGGAATTCCATATGAAGCGGTTATTGGCCGAGGGTTGTGGGCCGATCTGGCAGCTCTGCAAGGCGTTTCGAAACGGTGAGGCGGGCCGTCGCCACAATCCGGAGTTCAGTATTCTCGAGTGGTATCGACCGGGCTGGGACCACCATCGACTGATGGACGAGATGGACGACCTGCTCGGCGTAATTCTGGGCACTCAGCGCGGACAGCGCCTCACCTATGCTGAGGCCTTCCATCGGCACGTGGGACTCGATCCGCACTGCGCGTCGGTAGACCGGCTGGGGGACAGTGCCCGAAAGCTGCTCGGGGCGAATGCGCCAAACCTCGGCACGGATCGGGACGGCTGGCTCCAGCTGTTATTCAGCCAGGTCTTGGAGCCGACTCTCGGCCGCGGCCGGCCGTCCTTCGTCCACGATTTTCCGGCCTCCCAAGCCGCCCTCGCCAGGATTCGATCAGGCGACCCGCCCCTGGCCGAGCGATTCGAGGTCTTCGTCGAGGGTGTGGAGCTGGCAAACGGGTTCCACGAACTCGCGGATCCGGCCGAACAACGACAGCGGTTCGAATCAGACATCGAAGCGCGGCAGCGTGCCGGCCTGCCAACCCCCACCCCGGACGACCGGCTGCTGGCCGCACTCGAGGAGGGATTTCCCAACTGCGCGGGCGTCGCTTTAGGCGTCGATCGGTTGGTCATGCTGAAAGCAGGCGTAACCGACATCTCCGAGGTCATCGCGTTCCCCATCGACCGCGCGTAGGCACAATTCGGAATGTGGAATGCGGAATGTGGAAACCCGTCCACCCGCCCGGCTATGGGGTGTTCCGAATTCCGAATTCCGAATTCCGAATTCTGCGCCTATTGCCTTGCTCGTCGCAGCGGTAACCAAACCAGCATCAGCAGCAGCAACGGGTAGACGAGGAGGCCCAGGCCAAAGCTGTTACCGAGGTGAGGCAGCAGGTGCTCGGTCTCCGGCATGCCCAGCTTGGCCTGTTCGTAGAGCACCACGAAGGCCAGCAGGACCGCCATCAGCGACTGGCCCGCTATCAGACCCGAGGCCACCAGGACCCCGGAGTTTTCGGCCTTGGTGCGCTCGGTTTCGTCAGCTTCGCGCCGCGCGAGGATCCAGTCCAAGACGGCTCGGATCACGCCACCCGCGAAGACGGCCGCGGTGGTCCCGAAGGGCAGGTACATGCCCACCGCGATCAGCATGGGCGCCGGAGCCTTGATCAGGATCAGGGCGACACCGAGGAACATCCCGACGATCACCAGCGGCCACGCCATGTCGCCGCTGACGATGCCCTTGGCCATCAGGGCCATCAATCCCGCCTGTGGCGCCGGCAGCTCGGCTGATCCGAATCCGTAGGCCTGGTTCAAGACCATGAGCAGCACCGGCAGTACGACCGCCGCGGCTGCCACACCGATGATCTCGCCGACCTGCATCCGCCACGGCGTACCACCCAGGATGTGGCCGACCTTGAAGTCCTGCATCATGTCGCCGGCGACACCGGCAGCGCAGCACACCACCCCCGCCACACCAAGCACCGCAGCGATGCCCTTCACGCCGGTCACCCCCATGACCACCATCAGCACCGCAGCGATCACCAGCGCGCTCAATGTGAGCCCGGAGATGGGGTTGTTCGAATTGCCCACCAGTCCCACCAGGTAGCCCGCCACCGCCGCGAACAGAATCCCGAGCACCAACATCACCACGGTCAGCACCAGGGCACCGCCGGTGGAGGCCGAGAAGTAGCGGTAAAGCAGGAACATTGGGATGGCCATCACGCCGATCGCCAGAAACACACCCTTGAGGTTGAGGTCCCGTTCGGTGCGCTCGACCTCCTCCGCAGCCGCTCCGCCCCGAAAGGCGGCGGCGACCTTGCCGATGCCGCTGATCAGCGAAGCCCGGAGGGAGTAGAGGGTGTAGAAGGCTGCCACGATCATGGTTCCCACCGCCAACGGCCGGATCTGGCGGAACCAGACATCCACGGCGAGGGCGATGAAATTCTCGTCTCCACTCACCCCAGCCGAGACCTGCGGGTTCAAAAAGAGCGCGAGCGGCACCAGCACCAGCCACCCGGCCACCGCCCCGGCGAACAGAATCGCCGAGATCCGAAGGCCAACGATGAAGCCAACTCCCATCACCATGGGTGAGGCTTCCGGTGTGGACAGCAGTATGCCGCCTGAGTATTCGAACTTGCGTCCTGCGATTTCGATCACTGACCGGCCGAAGTGAACGAAACGGTCGGCGGAGTCCTTGATGATCTGAACGCCGGCGTCGTTTTTGATGAACTCCCACATCGCGGCGATGCCCATGGATCCGAAGACCAGACCGGCTCCAGTCTGTCCCTTCTGGCCTGCCTTGACGATCTCCGAGGCAGCGACGCTCTCGGGGAAGGGCAGATCGGCCTCCACCACCAGCGCCCGCCTCAGGATGATCACGAACAGGACCCCGAGCACACCACCGATTCCCATGATCAGAGTGGCGTCCCGCAAATTGAACTCGGGCCAGGCGCCGGCAATGACGAAGGCGGGAATCGTGAAGATGGCCCCCGCCACCAGGGATTCGCCCACAGATGCAGTGGTCCGGGCCATGTTCTCTTCCAGGATGTTGCCCTTGAAGATCCTGAGCGCAGCCATGGCGACCACCGCCGCCGGGAAGGTCGCCGCGACGGTGAGCCCGACCTTCATTCCCAGGTAGGCGTTGGCGGCGCCGAGTACGATCGCCATCACAACGCCGAGCAGCACCGCCTTGACCGTGAGTTCCGGCATGGACTCGGACGCCGGAACGTAAGGCTCGAATTTCTTGTCAGTCATCAAGCGAACTCCTTCTCACCACACCAGCCTGCTACTCACGGAGCTTCTGCTCCAGCAACTGGCCAGCGATGGCCATCAACTGGGTCTCGTTGAGGATCCCAACGAGGGTGCCGTTCTTGGTCACGGGCAAACAACTCCAGCGATTTCGCCGCATCAGTTCGATGGCGTCGACGGTCGGAGTCTCGGGCTCCACCGTGACCGGGTTTTTGGCCATCACCTCCGACACCGCCATCGGCCCTTCCATCTGCTCGGGATGGTAGGTCCCCACCAGCCGGAGCAGGGCACGTTGCGAAACCACCCCCGCGAGGCGATGGTCGGCGTCCTCCACCAGCACGTGGCGGATGTTGTTCCACACCATCAGATTGGCCACCAGGTCGACCGGTTCGTCGGCCTGGACGGTGACCAGGTCGGTGTCCATGCAGTGCTCCACCGTGAGGTAGTTCTGCTTCCAGCCGCCGCCCTCTTCAAGCTTCGCCGGGGCCCACGTGTGAACAGGCTCACCGCTCTGCTGACGGTTGCTGATGGCCGCGGTGACCGCGCTGAGCCGCTCTGACAAGGGTCCCTTGCGCCCAAGGGAGGCCATGGAGGACAGTTGCCACTGAGACCCTGTGCGTCCGGACTTCACCCGCTCCTCGAGCGTCCCCAGGTAGGTGTCGATGTCCCCACCATCGACGCCTGAATCCTTGAGTCCGACCCGGGCCAGGGGAATCAGCGTGTCCAAAATCAGGCCGCTGGCAGGCTCGAGCCGTCCTCCGACCCACGACAGCTGCGCGTTCAGGCCGTTCTGTGCGGCGGCGAAGAAGTTCGTTCGAACGTCGTCGAAGTTCAGGAATTTGGTGATGTCGCCGTACTCCGCAACCACCCCACTGACCAGCCCGTACCAGAAGGCTGCGTTGGCCACCTCGTCGCGCACCGACGGGCCCGAGGGAAGGATCCTGTTCTCGATGCGAAGGTGGGGTTTTCCGTCGACGATGCCATAGCACACCCGGTTCCAGCGGTAGACGGTGCTGTTGTGGAGTCGCAACGCCTTCAGGCTCGGCGCCTCGCCCCGTTCGAGCGCATCGAAGGGATCGTCCTCGATCTCGGTGGAGAGCAGGGTGCGGAAGCGGGCGATGTCCTCCTGGAAAATCTCGAGCGCAGACTCCCGGACCCAACGTCGACCGAAGCTCACCCTGGGAATTTGCTCGCGCAGGTGTGGGGTAGACCGCCGGGTGTCGATGGACTGTTGGAACAGACCCACGCGAGTTTCCCACCACAGCCGTTTGCCGAAGAGCATGGGCGAGTTGGCGGCCGCCGCGAGCACCGGAGCGGTCACCGCCTGGGCCGCGTTATACAACCGGGCAAACTCTTCGGGACCCACCTGGAAATGGACCTGGAAGCTGGTATTGCAGGCCTCCACCATGATCGAGTCGTGGCGCAGGTGGAGTTCGTCGATTCCCTTGAGAAAGAACTCGTAGTCACCGCCCCGCAGCCGTGTCATGGCCTCGTTCAGAGCCAGGTAGCGCGGGTTGGGGGTCATGTTCTCGAGCTCGAGATCGCTTTTGTTGATCGTGGGCAGGATCCCGGTCAGCACCACGTCGCCGCCGATCCGGCGGGCTGCGGCCCGAACCTTGGCGAGCAGCGAGTTGATCTGCTCCTCCATATCGCTGAGGCAGGCTCCGCCGAAGGTCTGCGGATCGAGGTTGAACTCGAGGTTGAAGCGGGCGAGCTCGGTTGTGAAGTGGGGATCATCCACCTCCTCGAGGACCTGAGTCGCGATCGACGCCGGCCTCCAGTCGCCGTCCACGAGGAACAGCTCCTGCTCGGCGCCGATGCGCCTGACACCGCTTTCGAACCGCCCCTCTGCGAGCATTTTCTCCATGGCGCGGACGTCCTGCAGAAGGTGCTTGAGAAAGACCCTTATCTCTTCCCGCTGAGATTGTTCGCGAACGTCCTGCTCGCCCATAACCCGCCCCCGGCCGATTTCCCGGCTGATGTCGCACTATTGTAACCGAGACCAGTTATCACTGATTTCTAATACCAAAATCGCGATAAATTTTAGTGCTTTGTTATAAAATCTAAGAAACCTCAAACTTGACAAGACTTCACTCAGATATTATATTATGAGTGCTGCCCAAAAGGCGCACGCAGGAGGAAAAATGAACCGAAAGAACCAATACACCGTCAAGGCTGCCGAGGCACTCCAGGAGGCTTTCGCGTCGGCCGCCGGACGGGGGAACCCAGAGACCACACCGACCCATCTGCTCTTGAGCTTGCTCCAGCAAGCGGACGGGATTGCCCCCAGGCTGCTCGCCAAGGTTGGCACCTCAGCCGCTCAGGCATCGCAGGATCTTGTCAACGCGCTCGATCGGTTGCCTTCGGCCGACGGTGGATCCGAACCGCAGCCCTCTCGTTCCCTCCGCGAGGTGCTCGAGCAAGCGGGCAAGTTGGCCCCGCAGTTTCAGGACGAGTACGTCTCGGTCGAGCACCTGCTGCTGGCCATCGCCGGCTCAAGCGGAAACCCGGCCCAAGAGGTCCTCGCAGGGTACGGCGTCACCAAGCAGACGCTGTTGGCGGCAATCCAGGAACTGCGCGGCTCCCACCGGGTCACCGACGACAATCCAGAAGCCAAATTCGAAGCCCTCAAGAACTACGGTCGCGACCTCACCGAGCTTGCGGCCGCCGGCAAGATCGATCCGGTGATCGGCCGGGATGACGAGATCCGCAGAGTGATGCAGGTTCTCACCCGCCGCACGAAAAACAACCCGGTGCTGATCGGCGAGCCGGGCGTCGGCAAGACGGCCATCGCCGAGGGCCTCGCCCAGCGGATCGCCAATGGCGATGTGCCCGAAATCCTCAAGCACAGGAACCTGGTGGCCCTCGACATGGGGGCGCTGATAGCCGGGGCCAAGTACCGCGGCGAGTTCGAGGACCGCCTCAAGGCCGTGCTCAAGGAGGTTGTGGACTCAGACGGACAGATCATCCTATTTATCGACGAACTCCACACCCTGGTGGGCGCCGGAGCCTCCGAGGGGGCGATGGACGCCGCCAACCTGCTCAAGCCGGCCCTCGCACGGGGCGATCTGCGCTGCATCGGCGCCACAACCCTCACCGAGTACCGAAAGTACGTCGAGAAGGATGCCGCGCTGGAGCGCCGCTTCCAGCCGGTGACCGTAGGTGAACCGTCGGTGGAGGAGACCATCGCCATTCTGCGCGGCCTCAAGGAGAAATACGAGGTCCATCACGGAGTGCGCATTACCGATGCCGCACTGGTCAGCGCCGCAAGCCTCTCCAACCGCTACATCACCGACCGCTTTCTGCCCGACAAGGCCATCGATCTGGTGGACGAGGCGGCGTCACGGTTGAGGATCGAGATCGACTCCCTGCCCACCGAGATCGACCAACTCGAGCGCCGAAGGCTCCAACTGGAAATCGAAAAGCGGGCGATGTCCAAGGAGAAAGACAAGGTCTCCAAGGAGCGGCGCGCCAACATCGAAGCCGAGCTGGCAGAGCTCGGTGAGCAGGTGGCGGGCATGAAGGCCCACTGGCAGACTGAAAAGGGCCTCATTTCCACGCTCCAGGAACTCAAGGAGCGGCTCGAGAACACCCGTGAGGCCGCCGACCGTGCGGAGCGCGACGGCGACCTGGAGCGGGCGGCCAAACTCCGCTACGGTCAGCTGCCCGAAATCAATCAACAGCTCGACCAGGCCTCCGATGCCCTCAAACAACACCAGGACGAGCACGGCGTCATCCTCTCCGAGGAGGTCGGCGAGGAAGACATCGCCCGGTCGGTTTCCCGCTGGACAGGGATCCCCGTCACCCGGCTGATGGAGGGCGAGAAGGAGAAGCTGCTGCAGATGGAGGATCGCATCGAGCAGCGGGTCGTCGGCCAGAACGAGGCCGTGATTTCGGTGGCATCGGCGGTTCGGCGCGCCCGAGCGGGGCTCAAGGATCCCAACCGGCCGATCGGGTCGTTCCTCTTCCTGGGACCCACCGGAGTGGGCAAGACCGAGCTCGCCAGAGCCCTCGCCGAGTTCATGTTTGACGACGAGCGGGCCATGATCCGAATCGACATGTCCGAGTACATGGAAAAGCACTCTGTGGCTCGAATGATCGGGGCTCCCCCGGGTTACGTCGGCTATGACGAGGGAGGCCAGCTCACCGAGGCCGTGCGCCGTCGACCCTACTCCGTCGTCCTGCTCGACGAAATCGAAAAGGCCCACCCCGACGTATTCAACGTGTTGCTCCAACTGCTCGACGACGGCCGCCTGACCGACGGAAAGGGACGGACGGTGGACTTCCGCAACACCCTGGTGATCATGACCTCAAACGTCGGATCTCAGGTCATTCAGGACCTCACGGAATCCGAACGCGAACGGATGGTTGCACTGGTACAGGACCAACTCAAACATCATTTCAGGCCCGAATTCCTCAACCGAGTGGACGAGACCCTGATCTTCCACCGGCTCGGCGAAGAGCACATGGCGAAGATCGTCCGCATTCAGCTGGGCCGGCTCAACAAACTGCTCTCTCAGCAAGGCCTCATACTCGAGGCCACGGACGCAGCGGTCCAGCGGCTGGCCACCGAGGGTTATGATCCCGACTTCGGCGCCAGGCCCTTGAAGCGAGTGATCCAGCGCCTGGTTTCCGACCCGTTGGCCAATATGGTGTTGGCCGGCGAGGTTGGCGAAGGCCAACGGGTCCAGCTCGACGTCCGGGACGACGACTTGGTGTTGGAGCCACTCAGCGCTGGGTCCGAGGTTCCGGCCCACCCGAAGGTGTTGTTTAAAGGTTTAAAGGTTTAAAGGTTAACGGTTTAAAGGTGAAATCTTCAATCCAGCCCGGCTGGCCAGATACAATGATCCGATGAACGATCGAATCCAGACGATGCGCGACGATGCGGTGGCTGCTTTCAACGCCGCGGTGGCCGCTGTCCAGCCCGCCAACCTGGTACCCAACGCCGTCCACGTACGGGACGGCGAGGTGTCCATCTGGGGCGACCCTCTTCCTCAAGTCCGTGGCCGGCGGGTTCTGGCCTGCCTCGGCAAGGCCGCACCCACGCTGGCCGATGCCTGGCTCGAGCTGCTCCCCGATTGGCCGAACGAGATCTTCGTGCTCGCCCCCCATGGCGTGCCGGTGTCCGACCGGGTCGCCGCCGTCGGCGAGATCCGCCGTGGCGCCCACCCCTTCCCAGACACCGCGGGCGAGGCCTCGACCCGTCGTCTACTCGAGCTGGCGTCATCGCTCGGCGACGACGACCTGCTCTTGGTCCTGCTGTCAGGGGGATCGTCGGCCCTGCTGGCGGCTCCCGAGGACGGCCTGACTCTCGATGACATCAACAGCACCACCAGGGCACTGCTTGAGGCGGGCGCCACCATCAACCAGGTCAATGCCATCCGCCGTCAACTGCTGGCCGCCACCGGTGGTGGCTTGGCCCGAGCGGCATTCCCGGCACAGGTGGTCACCCTGGTTCTGTCGGACGTGCTTGGAGATCCCCTGCCGGACATCGCTTCCGGCCCTACCGTGCCGTCCCACACCACGGTTGCTGACGCCCTCGGAGTGCTCGGGGGTCTCGCCATCGCCCGCGACGTGCCTCCCCCCGTGATCGATTTTCTCCGCTCTCGGGTGGAGACCGAGGATGACCTCTCCTGGACCGAGCGCGGCAGAATCCAAGTGCTCGCCAACAACCGCACCGCGGTAGAAGCCGCGGCCGGTCTTCTCGGCAGCCGTGGTTACACCACCTTGGTGCACCCGGGCTTCCTCGAAGGCGAGGCATCGGCGCGGGGAGGAATGCTGTCAAGTTTTGCCACCGCGTTCCGGGCCCGCCAGAGGGTGGCCTTCCTGGTTGGTGGCGAGACCACGGTGACGGTTCGTGGCAACGGTGTCGGCGGCCGCAACCACGAGCTCGCCCTGGCGGCGGCCCTGGGCCTCGACGGCCCCTCGACGTGTGTCATTCTGTCGGCCGGAACCGACGGTGTCGACGGCCTGACCGCCGCTGCTGGCGCGGTCGTTGACCTCACCTCAATCGCTCGACTTCGCAACGCAGGCATCGACCCGGACCAGGCCCTGGCCGACAACGACTCGGGCACCGCGCTCGCGGCGATCGGCGATAGCATCGTCACCGGTCCCACTGGCACCAATGTGTGCGACCTCACCATAGTGATGACCGGATGAACGGTGACTGGGCGCAGATGAACGCGGCAGGAGAGTCGCAACGAATCCGAGCACCAGCCCTCAAAAAAAACCCCGGCTGCGTCTATCTCCGAATTTCTGCGTTTGTCTGCGGCCAATCCACAACGACCTCGGCAGACCCTAATTCGCAATTCGCAATGGACCGCTGGCCAGAGGCCCGAACCCCGGGCCCCGAATCCCGAGTCCCGAAGTGCTAGACTCCAGCGTACTCGCATGAAGAACCGTCGTTCTCTTGAAAGGAGTGTGCCATGGCGTCCCCCGAACCCCCGCGGACCATCGACATCGGCCAATTCCGGAAGAACGGTCCGCCGTTCCGCTTGATCGTCATCGGCCTCCTGATATTGGTGGGACTGATGGCGGTCTTCTCCATGGTCTTCACCATCGAACCTGAAGAGGTTGGTGTCGTTCTGCGCTTCGGGCGCTACAACCGAACCTCAGATCCGGGACTCAACTTCAAGCTCCCAGCGCCGTTGGAGCAGGTCTTCAAGGTGCCCATCCAGCGCCAGTTGAAGCAGGAGTTTGGTTTTCGGACCGCCGAGGCCGGTGTCAGAACCCAGTACACGAGAGCCAACCTCGAGAGCGAGTCGCTGACCCTCACCGGCGACCTCAACGTCGCAGTTGTGGAGTGGATTGCCCAATTCCGGGTGAGAGACCCCTACCAATATCTGTTCAGGGTTCGTAACGTGAACAAGACCTTCCGCGACATGAATGAGGCGGTGATGCGGGCGGTGGTGGGCGACCACAGCGTCACCGAGATCCTCACTTCCGGCCGCCAGGAAATCGAGGACGAGGTCAAGATCCGCATCCAGGAGCTGTGTGACCAGTACGAGACCGGGATTGTGGTGGACCAGATCGTTCTCCAGGATGTGAACCCACCCGACCCGGTGAAGCCTTCGTTCAACGAAGTCAACCAGGCCGAACAGGAACGGGAGCGCGCCGTCAACGAGGCCCGATCGGAGTACAACCGCGTGATCCCCAGAGCCAGCGGCGAGGCACTCCAGATGATCGAGCAGGCCCAGGGTTACGCCGTGGACCGGGTCAACCGCGCCCACGGCGACGCGGCTCTGTTCGAGGAAATGCTCGGCGCCTACCGAAGGGCGCCCGAGGTGACCCGCCGGCGCATCTACCTGGAGACCATGGAGTCGATCTATCCGAAGGTGAAGACCAAGCTCTTGCTCGACGACAAGCTGCAGGGGGTGCTGCCCCTGCTCCAACTGGGCCAGGTTGGAGGTGCCGAATGAAACAGGCAAGCCTGGCCATCGTCGCGCTCATCATCTTTCTGGCTCTGCTCGTCGGGGGCGGCGCATTCTACGTGGTCAACGAGGCCGAGCAGGTAGTGATCACCCAATTCGGAAAACCGGTGGGCGACCCCGTCACCACCCCCGGCCTGAAGTTCAAGGTCCCCGGTCTCCAGAAGGCCAATTATTTCGACAAGCGGTTCCTGGAGTGGGACGGCGATCCCAATCAGATTCCCACCAAAGATAAGCGTTTCATCTGGGTGGACACCTACGCCCGTTGGCGGATCACCGACC
Source organism: uncultured Holophagae bacterium (assembly GCA_963801995.1). Classification (GTDB taxonomy): domain Bacteria; phylum Acidobacteriota; class Thermoanaerobaculia; order Thermoanaerobaculales; family Sulfomarinibacteraceae; genus FEB-10. Next base: position 289,474 of record CAWDGW010000008.1, read on the forward strand.
CCCTGCTCTTCTTCCAGCGGCTTCGCGACGAGCACGGCGCCCAGTCGCGCATCGACGACATCCTCGACGGCGAGACCCGGTCCGCCATCGCCAGTCACAACCTCATCGAAACCGTGCGATCCACCAACCGCCCCTTCCCCACCGATGAGCTCTACGAGGACGACGAATACTTCGAAGAGGTGCAGATCGGCCGCGAGGCCCTCGAACAGGAGGTTCTCGCAGCGGCCACCCAGCGGGTGAAGGAGGCGGACCTGGGCATCGCGATCCTCGACTTCCGCTTCAAGCGAATCAACTACGTCGAAGAGGTGCGCCGCGACGTCTACGCACGGATGATCTCCGAACGGCAACGGGTCGCCGAGCGATACCGTTCCGAGGGTGCGGGCGAGGCGGCCCGAATCAACGGTGACAAGGAACGGGAACTCAAGACCATCACCTCCGAGGCCTACAGGCAGGCACAGGAGATCCGCGGCAAAGCGGACGCTGCTGCGGCAGACATCTACGCCAAGGCCTACAACAAGGACCCCGAGTTCTACCGGTTCCTCAAGACCATGGAGGTCTACCGGACCACCATCGGTGCCGACACGCTTCTCATGCTGTCCACTGAGGGTGAGTTCCTCCGGTACCTCGAGAAAGCAAGGTAGGGAGAGGTATTAGTTCTTAGTTCTTAGTTACATACGGCTTGAGGTTGTTCCGGCTCGTTGAGGGCCTGCCGGGCAGGGGGTGGGTAGGGGAAACTAAGAACTCAAAACTGAGAACTGACCTCGTCGTTGAGGCGGGCACGGACGATCTTGAGATCTTGCCAAACTTCGCGCTTCGCGGATGGGTTGCGAAGCAAGTACGCCGGGTGGTATGTGGGCAGCAGGGGCGTCCCACGGTACGCCGCCCAACGCCCTCGCAAGGCGCCCATCGGTTTGGTTGCACCGGTGAGATGGCGGGAGGCAACTCTGCCCAGTGCCACGATGACTCGTGGTCTGATGAGTTCGATCTGCCGCTCGAGGAAGGAAGAACAGGCCGCCATTTCATCTTCCTGGGGATCGCGATTGCCCGGCGGACGACATTTCACCACGTTGCCGATGTAGACCTGCTCCCGTTCGAAGCCGAGGGCGAAAATCATCCCATCGAGCAGCTTTCCGGCCTGGCCCACGAATGGGCGACCGGTGCGATCCTCTTCCCCCCCGGGCCCCTCGCCGACAAACATTACCGAGGCTTCCCTGTCCCCTTCCCCGGCGACGGTTTGTCGACGTTTCTCGCTCAGCCTGCAGCGAGTGCATCCGCCGATCCTCAGGGCGAGCTCATCCAGATCGTCGGCATCCCCGCGAGATCGGGCTGGTTCAACTGCGGATTGTGGAGGGAGGTCGGGAGCGTCGCGCCAACCGAGGTCGTTGCGGTACCGAAGCAGGTCCTTAACCTTAACCCACATGAGCTACGATGAAACCCCCAGGGCGTCGTCCTGAGACCCTCCGCCAATTCGACGGCTCGATCAGTCTTCTTCGTCCTCGTCGTCGTCACCCGGCTCCAGGTCGACCTGGGCTTCCAAGGAAACCTCTTCGATCTCTATGTCGTTACCGGCATCGTCGGCCTCTGCCTCGTCCCCTGCGACTACGGCCGCCGGTCCCACCATTCCGAGCAACCGCTGGAGCCGCGCCAACTCGTCGTCGCGCTCGTCGATCTCACCGGCCGCCACCTCGACTGGCTCGCCGGCGGTGGGCAGCACGTCGGGGATTGGGGACCCGCTCTCTGGATCAAAGCCCTCACCGGCAACCTCAGCGCGAAACTGATCGACAATCGCCTGCCGTTGGGCGTCGATCTCCTCCTGGGAGAGGACACGCCATGGAACAAGGCCGGCGTCCACATCGTCCTTGGCCTCGAGCGTCCGCTTCACGAAACGGCTCTTCGCACGGGGCTTGGCGCCGTTGATGAGCTGCTCCGCCCGCTGCGAAACCACGACGATATATCGAAAAATCGAATCGAAATTTTCGGGCAATTGGATCATGGGTTGTCCTTTTCGAGGGCGAGCCGGTACGCCTCGTGAATCGCGTCCAGCCGGGTTTTCACACGTTGCGGTCGCTGGTGTTCGGCGACGCAGATGCCGAGGAGCTCGTCCACCGCCTCCTCGAGACGGTCGTTGATGATAGCATAATCGAACTCCCCGGCCACCCCGAACTCACGCATGGCCCACACGAGCCTCTGCCTGATTGACTCCGGCGAATCCTGGCCACGGGCCACGAGCCGTTGCTTGAGGACCTCGTAGGAGGGTGGATAGACGAATATTTTGACCACATCGGGAACCCTCGTCTTGACCTGGTTGGCCCCCTGAACTTCGATGTCGAGAAACACGTTCTGGCCCGCGGCGAGACGTGCTTCCACTTCCTCTCGGGCGGTTCCGTAGAGGTTTCCGTTGTACTCCGCCCATTCCAAAAATTCGCCGCGCCGGGCCATGACCTCGAAGGCTGTGCGATCCACGAAGTGGTAATCGACGCCGTCGGTTTCGGCCGGCCGACGCAGCCTTGTGGTATGGGAAACGGAAAAATGCCCGGTCACGCCACGGTCCTCGAGCCGAGAGATCACCTCCCGAATCAACGTTGTCTTGCCACCGCCCGAGGGCGACGACACGATGAACAGCACTCCTCGGTTCGCTTCCTCCACGACCCGCTCCGTCCTTTCAGCTCGCCGACATCCTAACCCGGATTGTCAAATCGCACCGCTGGTGGTCATCCACCGGTCGAGGGTGAGCAACGCCCAAGACTGCTCGTTGGTGAATCGGAGGACTCGCGGACGACGAATGATGCCGGCCTCGGAGAGCCGATCGAGAGCGCCGCGCATCAACTCCGGGCGTCTCGCCACCCAGCGACTGATCGGCAGATTGAAGCCCCGCTTGGGCTGCTCGAAAACCCCTTCCGGCAGCCGGCCTGCCATCAGTTTGCGAACAACCAACTTGCCCTTCCCCCTCTTGGGATCGAGGAGTAGCGAGCTGTCGAGTGACACCGCGAACTCCACCAACTGGTGGTCGAGCAGCGGCGGCCTCATCTCCAGCGAGTGAAACATGCTGGCGCGATCCACACGGGCCAAGAGATCACCGCACAGGTAGGTGTGGAGATCGGTCCACTGTAGCCGCTTGAGCGGTTCCAGGTCTTCCCTCCAGTGCGCGCGGAAGAACCACAGATCGTCGTAACCGTCCTCTGCCAGGAAGTCCCCCAGGAGAGCCCGCCTCTGTCGAACCGTGAACGGGCCCAGATAATTCGCGTAGAGGTCGAGGCCGGTGGCGCTGCGACGCTGCATGGATCGGCCGAATTGGGAAAAGGTGGGAAGCACACCCGCCAGCACCGAGGCGATCCGCCGAGACCCGGTATCGAACCACCTCGTGTACCACTGATAACCGTAGAACAGCTCATCGCCACCCTCGCCGCAGAGTGCGACGGTGACGTGTTCCCTGGCCAACTTCGAGACCAGCCACGTGGACCAGGACGCCGAGTCACCGAAGGGCTGGTCGAACAGGACCGGCTGGGTCTCCAGCGCCCGCTCGAGATCCACAGCCCCCGCCATCAGCTCGTGGTGTTGGGCACCGAGGTGCTCGGCCACCTGACGAGCGATGGGAGCTTCGTCCCGATGCCCGACCTCGCTGCCCATGGTGAACGTGCGGGGTCGATCCACGTAGGCAGCGGTGGTCGTGGAGTCAATGCCTCCTGACAAGAAGACCCCCACCGGAACATCCGCCATGGTGTGATCCGGAACGATGGTCGACAGCAGGTCGTCGAGGCGCTCGGTCGCCTCGTCCATATCGGAGATCAACACACCGGAGGTCGGCTCCCACCAGCGATCGATGGTGAGCTTGCCGTCCCAGGTCAGCCAGTGCCCTGCGGGCAGCTCTCGAATCCCCTTATACACGGTCTTTGGCGCCGGAATGTATCGATAGGTGAAGTAGTCGCGCAGCGCGCTCCGGTCCACGCTGGGCCGCCCCAGCTCGAGCAAGGCCTTGATCTCCGAGGCAAAGGCCAACCCACCATCAAACTCACGGTAATACAGCGGCTTGATTCCCAGTCGGTCGCGGGCCGCGAAAAGCCGGTGGCGGCGCTCATCCCACACCGCGAATGCGAACATCCCCCGCAGCTGGTCCAGCGCAGCTGCTCGCTTCTCCGAAAACAGTCGGAGCACCACTTCGGTGTCGCAGTCGGAATGGAATTCACCCGCCATCCCCCGCCGCAACTCCCGAAAGTTGTAGACCTCGCCGTTATAGGTGATGGTCAGGGGGCCGTACGACATTGGCTGGTGGCCGGCGGGCGACAGATCGAGGATCGACAGCCTGGAATGGCCAAGATGCGCTCCAGGAGAGATCCACGTGCCACGGTCGTCCGGCCCCCGGTGGTGAAGACGGTCCACCATCCGCCCGATGATCTCGGGATCAGGAGGTCGACCGACGATTCCGGCGATGCCGCACATGACTGGTGGAGTTTCGCACAAACGACCGTCGAGGGGTACACGGTGTCCTTGGGAGGGGCCATCGGCTTGAATTCGGAATTCGGAATTCGGAATTCGGAAAACGGCCGCCCGTCGCGTGGGCAGTGGGTTGTCCGCACCAGGTGTCCCGGTTTCCGGAGGGGATCTCCCGAAAACGGGACGGTCCCGGGCTCCGTACACCAAACAAGACCTTGCGAACCGGCACGGTTCTTGCTGCGTTAACAATAACGGGCTACGAATCGTTTTGTTACTGTGAGACACGAGCAGGGGAGAACGGCAATGCAACAGCCCAGGACGCCGATGTCGCCGAAGCCACTGGGGCAACGCAACCGGCCTCGGGTTGTCATCCTCGATGAGGGGGATTCGGCCCGAGTGGCGGTGCTCGACTTGCCCGATTCAGTTCATATCGGCGAACGCTTCTGCCATTCCGGCACGAAATGGAGAGTCACTGGCGAGCGGCCCCACTCCAAAGTGTTCATCGCCCAGCGCGAGCACTGATCAGTTGGCAGTTGGCAGTTGGCAGTGAGAAGTTGATCACTCCATGCGGGCGCAAGCAACTTTCAACTTTCAACTTTTGATGAAGTCCGACCGAGGCCGGCGTCGAGCCTGATCGATCGTAAAGACCACCAGCGCTGCCCAGATCAACCCAAAGGCCGCCAGTCGTTCGATGGTCAACGGTTCACCGTAGGCCAGCACCGCCAGCAGGAACTGGCCGGTGGGGGCGACGTACTGCAGGAATCCCATGAGTGGACAGGGGCAGCAGCCGGGCTGCGGCGGCGAACCAGAACAGGGGCAGGGCTGTCACCAGGCCCGCCGCCACCAGCAGCAGATCGAGACTCCGATCGAGCCGGTGCCGAAGTAGAGACCACCCCTGGAGGACGCTGGTGGCCAGCAAGGAACAGCAGTGCCGGCGGCACGCATCAGTGCGGTCTCCACCATCAGCCCCGGCACGGGCTTGACTCTGGCGGTCTTGCGGAGCAGGCCGTACAGCCCGAATGAGAAGGCGAGCAACAGCGCGACCCATGGGAGCTCGCCCGCACCCACCGCCAGCCACCCACCGCCAGCCCGGCGAGAGCCACCGCGACGACGGCGGCTACGCGTCAGTCGCTCGCGCAGGAAGACGACCCCGAGGAAGACGTTGACCAGCGGGTTGATGAAGTAGCCGAGGCTGGCCTGGAGCACCTTGTCGTTGGCCACCGCCCAGATGAAGATGTACCAGTTGGCGCCCACCAGAATGGCGGTCACCGCCAACACCCCGAGGACGCGTCGATCGGCCACCGCGTCCTTCACCTCGCCCCAGCGCCGCTGGAGGGTGAGCACCACGCCCAGCACGACCACCGACCACACGATCCGATGGGCGACGATCTCCAGGGCCGGCACCGACGCCACCGCCTTGAAATAGATCGGCACCAGGCCCCAGAAGGCGTAGGCCGCCAGTCCGTAGGCGAGGCCCGATCGAAGGGATGCCTCGGGGGCAGTGATGCCGGCGGAGTCGCTGGCGCTCATGGGCGACAAGACTCCGTCATTTTTCCCTCCACCCGCCCGCCCATTGCGAATTGCAGACTGCCGATGTGATTCTGATTCAAGATTGAAAATTGAAAATTGAAAATTTCATGAGAGCCCGGCGCGAGGGTGTGCAGCCGAATCCCCCGCCTGACTTCACAGACAGAACACAGCAACAAGTACCGTCATCGCGACCGGAGCCATCACTCCTGATTTGGCCACCAACTCCCGCTAGGCGATCGCTTCGCGGAACTCCCAGGGTGGCACCGGGTCGGGGTCCATCCAAATACCGCAGGGCGAAGATTGGGCTTTGTCGCTGAGCGCCTTGAGTTCGCCGTCGTCGGTGGCCCAGGCCAGGCCCCTTGCAGCGAGCAACTGCGACAGGTCCTCACCCCCAACGGTGATCCGGACGATGGCACAGTCGTCACCATCTTTCACCACCACCACCTGGATTTCGCGACCGCGGACCATGTCCCGCACGAAACCGCGCACCTCTTTGCCCCAGGGCTGACCCAACTCGGGCGCATCCACCCCCACGAGATCCACCGTCATCACGTTGTGGTCACACTTGACCACCAGGGTGTCGCCGTCCACGACCTTGACGCATTTCGCGGTCATGGAATGGTGATCCTCCACCGGCGGTGCGGCCACCAGAGGCACGGTCAGCAGCCCGGCAATCGTTAGAACTGACATTACGGAAAAAAGACGCGTGGCTCTCATGGAGTTCTTCCCTTCGTTCTATCGTTGACGATCGTTCTATCGATGACCGGGTGCCGCCGGATTTCTTGCGAGGTCCTCACCCCTTACGACCGTCTCGAGCAGCGTTCTTGTCACTTCACTGAGTACTACGTAAGAAGGTGGGTCCCGGGTTCGGAAAAATCCAGTCTTCGGGCCTCGGGATTCGGACCCGCAACGCCACCGAGAGAAAAGGTCGTTCGAATTTCTTGCGAGTTGGTCTCAGTTGCGGTACAGTCTTCGGAGAATCACGAGAGCAGGGCGAAATTTTTTCAGCGAGAATCGTCGGAGTTTAGATTGATGTCAGATACAAAGAAAGGCCTCGAATCACCGACCGATCACGGGTCGGAGCTCACATCCGCCGACACGGAATTGGGCCCATCCGACACCGGTGACGGCGAAGCCGCGGCGCGGATTCCCACACGAATCGGACAGTACGAGATCAAGCGCATCATAGCTTCGGGCGGCATGGGAACGGTATTCGAGGCTCTTCAGGACAATCCTCGCCGGCCAGTGGCCCTGAAGGTGGTCAAGAGCTCCTTCGAGTCGGAGGAAGCGGTCCAGCGTTTGGAGTTCGAAGCTCAGATTTTGGCTCGGCTCCGGCATCCGGGAATTGCCCAGATCTACGATGCGGGGTCGTACAACGACCGTGGATCTCCGGTGCCCTTCTTCGCCATGGAGTACATCCCGAACGCGCAGCCGATCACCGGATTCGCTGCCGACAAGCGCCTCGACAACCGTCAGCGCCTCGAGCTCTTCCTGCAGGTCTGCGATGCTGTCCACCACGGCCACCAGCGCGGCATCGTTCACCGTGACCTGAAGCCCTCGAACATCCTGGTGGACTCGAACGGTCGGCGTCAAAGTGATCGACTTCGGCGTGGCCCGGGCCACCGGTGCCGACATGCGCAGGCCAAGGCCCACACCCGGGTCGGTCAGATCATCGGGTCGGTCCATTACATGAGCCCGGAACAGTTGCGATGCCGACCCCCACGACATCGACACCCGAAGCGACGTCTACGCATTGGGTCTGGTGCTGTATGAACTGCTGGCCGGAGAGCTTCCCTACAAGGCTGACTCCAGCAGCATCTTCGATATCGCCAGCGAGGTCCGAGAAGGACGGCTGCGGCAGCTCGGCACCCACGACAAGTCACTCGGCGGCGAGCTCGAGGCGATCGTTCACAAGGCCTTGAAAAAAGACCGCGAGGACCGTTATCAGTCAGCCTTCGGCCTGGCCCAGGACATTCGACGGTATCTCGCCGGCGAGGCCGTCCTGGCTCGCCCGCCGGATTTTCCTACCAGCTCCAGGTCTTCGCCCGACGGAACAAGGCCCTGATCGGCATGGTCTGTGCCGCGTTCGTACTGCTCGTGGCCGGCATCATCGTCACTACGTCGCTGTTGGTGCGCGTCGACGCCGAGCGACGACGAGCAGAATTGGAATCTCAAAAGGCCACGGCCGGACGGGAATTTCTGACCGCGGTGCTGCCTCTGCGGTGCCCCACGGATACGGCGATACGACCACCGTGGCGGACGTGCTGGACAGCGCGAGCGAGAAAATCGACGGTGCATTCGTCGGCGAACCGGAGGTCGAGGCCGAGGTCCGGCGATCGCTCGGCATGGCCTATCTCAACATCGGCCATTGGAAACAAGGCGAGAAACACCTCGCGGCCACCCTGGCCCTGAGACGACAAGCCCTCGGTTCCTCACACGACAAGACACTCCAGTGGATCGAGGATCTCCAGCTGACGTATAGCATCCTCGACAATCCGGAGGGCAGCCTTCAACTGGAGCAGGAGTTGATCGCCTCCATGGCCGAGCGAGCCGGCTCCGCTGACCCGAGTCCCTTCCTGAACCACTCCTCGATGGCCTATCGGCTCGAACGCGTGGGTCGCCTCTCCGAGGCCGAGCAGGTAGCCCGAGAGATCTGGGAGTCCAACTCGGCGGCCCAGGGACAGAACTCGGAGGAAGCCCTCTCAGACCAGGCGTACTATTCCTGGCTTCTCATGAGGAACGGGAACTACCAGGAGGCGGAAGAACTGTCTCTCGACGCTCTGGCGCGGTCCAGCGAGGCGCTGGGAAAGGACCACGACATCACCACGTCAGCACGGAGTGCGGCGGCGGCTGTCCACATCGCCCAGGGAAAGGTCGGCGAAGCCCGCGAGCTGTACGGCAACCGACGCATGCCAGTGGAGATCAACATCGAACACGAGTTTCAGGGTGGGTTCGACCCGAACTCAGAACCGTTCCAGTTGTTGGTGTTCTTCGAGGAGTGGTGTCCATTCTCTCAGAACGCGATCCCACGGGCCGAGACGATCCACCGACAGTACCGCGGGCAGGGACTCGACGTCATCGGATTCACCGCGGTCGACCGCAGCTCCACCGACGACAAGGTCCGACAGCTCCTGAGCGACAAGGACATCACCTTCTCCACCGTCAAAGAGAATGGACGTCTGTGGAACTACTTCAACTGCCAGGGCACGCCGTCCTTCCGTCTCCTCCATGAGGGCTATCTGATTTGGGAGAACGAACTCTCCCGTCATTCCGGTGCCCATTCGGATGGTGGAGGGCATGCTGGCCACTCTGTAAGGTCCGAGTACCCACCCCAAAGAAAAACCCGCGCTCGTCGGAGCGCGGGTCGTTCTTTCTGGGAAGCGGTTCTCGGCTACTTCCGGGGAACCGAATCTGGGCGTGGGCCGCCGCGAGACGGGCGACGGGCACCCGGTACGGGGAGCAGCTCACGTAGTCCATGCCCACCAGGTGGCAGAACTCGACCGACTTGCGGCTCGCCGCCGTGCTCGCCGCAGATCCCGACCTTGAGGTACGGTCTGGTCTCGCGGCCTCGCTCGATGCCGATCTTGACCAGCTCACCGACGCCGACCGGTCCAGCTTCTGGAAGGGATCGGCCTCCAGGATCCCCTTCTCCAGGTAGTCCGGCAGGAAGCCGCCGATGTCGTCGCGCGAGAAGCCAAAGGTCATCTGGGTCAGATCGTTGGTTCCGAAGCTGAAGAACTCGGCGGACTCGGCGATCTCGTCGGCGGTCAGTGCCGCCCGCGGAATCTCGATCATCGTGCCGTACATGTGCTCGATGGAATCGGCGCCCATTCTCGAGCACACCTCGTGATGGACCTTCGGGCCAGGACCTTCTGGTGATCGAGCTCGGATCTGTGGGCCACCACAGGCACCATGATCTCGGGAAACACGCCTTACCCTCCTTCGCAGCTCCACCGCGGACTCGAAGATGGCGCGGAACTGCATTTCCGAGATCTCGGGATAGGTAATTCCGAGACGGACCCCGCGGTGCCCCATCATCGGGTTGGCCTCGTGGAGCGCGCTCGCCCGGTCCTTCAGCTCCGCAACCGTAGTCCGCCAGGGTCTCCGCGAGATCTCGGCTCGTCCTCATCGGAATCGAACGAACTCGTGCAGCGGTGGATCGAGAAGACGGATGGTCACCGGTAGCCCGTCCATCACCGAGAGGTCGCCTTGATGTCCTTCTTCGCATAGGGGAAGAGCTCGTCGAGGGCCTCGCGCCGTTCGGTCTCGTTGCCGGCCATGATCATCCTGCGGAGGAGCGTCAACGGCTCCTCGGAGCCCGTCCCGTAGAACATGTGCTCGGTGCGGAACAGGCCGATTCCCTCCGCTCCGAAATCGAGGGCGCGGCTGGCGTCGTCGGGCGTTTCCGCATTTGTGCGGACCTTCATCGCCCGGAAGGCGTCGGCGAGCTTCATGAAATCCACGAATCGGGGGTTTTCGGTGGCGTCGATCATCCCGAGTGCCCCGTCGTAGACAAGGCCGCCCGTGCCGTTGAGGGTGATCTCGTCGCCCTCGCCGAGGACTCGGCCGTCTGACCTTGATGGTCTTGGCGACCACGTCGATGTCGAGCGAGCCCGCGCCCACGATGCAGCACTTCCCCCACCCTCTGGCCACCAGCGCGGCGTGCGACGTCATACCTCCCCGACCGGTGAGAATCCCCACTGCGGCCCGCATCCCCTCCACGTCCTCGGGGTTGGTCTCCTCTCGAACGAGGAGGACCTTCTTGCCGTCCTTCGCCCACTCGACTGCGGCGTCGGCGGAGAACACGATCTGGCCGAATGCGCCGCCCGGCCCGGCGGGAAGCCCCTTGGCGAGCAGCTCGGCCGAGCTCTCTGCCGCGGGATCGACGATCGGGTGGAGCAGCTCGTCGAGCTGGTCAGGCTTGACCCTCAGCACCGCCCTCGCGTGGTGATCAGCCCTTCGGGGAGCATGTCCATGGCCATGTTGAGCGCGGCGACACCGGTGCGCTGGCCGACCCGCGTCTGAAGCATCCACAGCCGGCCCTCCTGGATGGTGAACTCGATGTCCTGCATGTCGGTGTAATGCTGCTCGAGCGATTCCGGATGCACTCGAGCTCGCGAACGACCTCCGGCATCGCCAACTGCAGCGACGGCAGGTCCTCGTTGTGCTCGTTCTTGGTGTCCTCGTTGAGCGGGTTCGGGGTGCGGGTGCCGGCCACCACGTCCTCGCCCTGGGCGTTGACCAGCCACTCGCCGTAGAAGACGTTGTCGCCGGTGGCGGGGTTCCGGGTAAAGGCGACGCCGGTGGCCGAGTCGTCGCCCATGTTCCCGAAGACCATCGCCTGCACCGTGACGGCCGTTCCCCAATCGTCCGGGATGCCCTCGATGCGCCGATAGGAAACCGCCCGCTTGCCGTTCCAGGATGAGAACACGGCACCGATCCCACCCCATAGCTGCTCCTGCGGATCGTCGGGAAAGTCCTTCCCCAGAACTTTGATCCGTATCTTGAATCGTTCGGACAGGTCCTCCAGATCGTCGGCCGAAGTCGGCGTCGGTGGCGTATCCCTGTCTTCTTGAGATCCGCGAACATTTCGTCGAGCTGCTGGCGGATGCCGTGGCCGTCCACCGGATCGATCCCGGCGGCCTTCTCCATGACCACGTCCGAGTACATCATGATCAGCCGCCGGTAGGCGTCCCACACGAATCGCGGGTTGCCGTCTTCGCGATCAGACCCGGGATCGTCGTCGAGCACAGACCCACGTTCAGGACTGTCTCCATCATCCCCGGCATCGAGCTCCGGGCGCCGGAACGGACCGACACCAGCAACGGATCGTCCGGGTCGCCGAACTTCGTTCCCACGATCTGCTCGATCTTGTCAGCGCAGCTTCCGCCTCCTCGAGCCTGTCGGGTACTTTTGCCGTACTCGTAGTAGTAGGTGCAAATGTCGGTAGTCATGGTGAAACCGGCGGTACCGGAATGCCGATGTTGGCCATTTCCGCCAGGCTCGCGCCCTTGCCGCCGAGCAGGTTCTTCATCTCGGCCCGGCCTTCAGCCGTGCCGCCACCGAATGAATACACGTTATTTCGGTACTCAAGCTCATCCGTCGCCTCCTTCGATCTGCAGCCTGGAGAGATCCGCAAGCGCGAGAAATTCGTTCCCCAGCACATTCAGCAGAGCGATTCGGTTGGCCCGAATCGCGTCGTCGTCACACATCACGAGCACCTCGACAAAGAAGGATCCAGCACATGGGCGAGCTCGGCCATGGCGTCGAACGCGTCGTCGAAACGCCCGCCGCCAGACATTCATGCAGCTGGTCACGAAGACCGGCATGGCGATGAAGCTCCTCCTCCTCGGCCTGGGCGAAAACGCGAAGGATCGCATCTCCCGGAGGGCTGGTCGTCGGTGATGTTCCGTACCCGTTTGAAGCCCAGGGCGAGCCAGCGGAAGTCCTCCGCCTACCGGGCCTTTTCCAACGCGCGGCCCGGGCTACGACCTCTCGCAGCAGGAACCAACCAGCGGCCATCACCGCGTCGGCGGTATCGAAGGACACCCCGACCACGTCCATCAGGTAGCGGCGAACCCGGTCGGCCACGAACTCGGTCACGACGCCAACCACGTCGCGGCGCCTCGGCGTCGACGCGGATCTGCCACCAGCTCTGCCGCCCTCTAGATCGCTGCCCCGACGTCCAGCTCCCAGCCGGCATCGGCGATGATCTTCACCAATCCCTGGGCGGCCCGACGCAATCCGTGGGGATCGCGGGAACCGGAAGGAATCTCTCCGGCGCCGAAGAGTCCTGCCAGCGTGTCCAGCCGATCGGCCGCCCCCACAAGGCGGCCGGTCTTCGATCGTGGCATATCTCCTTCAAAACCGAGGGGAAGGTAATGATCGCTGGCCGCGCTCCACAGTTCCTCGGGCTCGCCGTCGAGCCTCAGGTAGTGCCCACCCATGATGCCCTGGAGCTCTGTGAACTCCACAACCATGTTGGTGAGCAAATCCACCTTGACCAACGAGCCGCCGCCCGGAGCCTGTCGGCGTCCATGCCGGCACCAACCTCTTCGGCCATGGCTACCGCCAATTCGCCGACCCGGTCGGCTTTGTCGGCCATCGTGCCCAGGCGGCGATGGAAATCCAGACGGCTCAGATCCGGCACCAGGTCCGCCAAGGGGTGTTTCCGGTCCTCGTCAAAGAAGAACCTGGCGTCGGCAAGGCGGGCGGCGATCACCCACTCGTTGCCCTGGCGGACCAGACCCTCAGGATCATCACGCCGGTCCACCACGGCCAAGAACCAAGGTGCCAGCTCACCGTCCGCGTGCTCAAGGATCAGGCACTTCTGGTGGTGCCGGAGGGTGGTGACGACCACCTCTTGCGGCAGCTCGAGAAAGCTCTCATCGAAGGACCCCAGCAGCAGGCCCGGGAACTCGACGAGCTCGACATGCTCGGCCACAAGGGTCGGATCGGCGTGGACACGGCAGTCGAGATCGGCCACCAGCCGATCTGCGGCTGCGGTGAACGCACCCGGCGATCCCGGGATCCACCAGGACATGGCGCTCGCCCGGAGCTGTTCGTAGCCGTCGGCCACCTCGATCTCGAAGGCTCGGGCGAGTGGACGCGGTGGCCGACGGTGGTCCGGTCCGCCGCAACGCCGAAAAGCTCCATTGGAACCACATCATCGTCAAGCATCGCCACCAGGCCATGAACCGGCCGCACGAAGAGGTGATGGCCTCGGCCCCAGCGCATGGTTTTCGGAAACCGGAGCTTAGCCACGACGCCGGGAACCAGCCCGGTCAGGATCTCGGAGGACGGTTGGCCCTCGATGTCACGGTGGCGGCCAGATAATCACCCTTGGGTGTGGAATCGATCTCGAGCTCATCCACGGGCAGGCCGACCTTGCGAGCGAAGCCCTCGGCGGCTTTTGTGGCCGAACCATCCTCTGCAAAGGCGACACTTCGCGGCGGGCCAGTGACCCGCTCGGTTCGGTCGGGCTGGCGGTCGGGGAGGCCATCCACCAGCACGATCAGACCGGCGGCTGGTCGACAGGGACCGCATCCGGATCGTGCTCGAGCCCGGCCTCGCCGAGGCCATCCCCCACCATGCGGGCAAGTTGGTCTCTCGCGCCGTGAAGAGCGTTGGCAGGGATCTCCTCGGTGAGCAACTCGAGCAGGAATGTGGCCATCAGCCGGCCTCCCCGTCGAGGGCGTGACCGAATGGATAGCCCATCTCCTCGCGCTGTGCCAGGTACGCCTTCGCGACCCGCACAGCGAGCCGGCTCGTGCGAGCGATCAAGCCCACCCGTTCGGTCACCGACACGGCTCCACGGGCGTCGAGCAGGTTGAACAAATGCGAGGTCTTGAGGGTCGCCTCCAACGCCGGAATCACCAGTGGAGGCTGGTGTTCCAGACAACGCCCCGCCTCCCCTTCCCAGTCGTCGAGGTGACGGCGCAGCATCTCCACATCGGCCACTTCGAAGCCATACGCCGAAGCTTCGCGCTCGTCGGAGAGGCGCACTTTGCCGTAAGGCACACCGCCCCCCCACTCGATGTCGTAGATCGAGTCCCTGCGCTGCAGGAACATGGCAATCCGCTCCAGGCCGTAGGTGAGCTCGGCCGAAATCGGCGCCAACTCGATGCCGCCGGCTTGCTGGAAATAGGTGAACTGAGTGATCTCCATCCCATCCAGCAGGACCTGCCACCCAACCCCCCACGCACCGAGGGTGGGCGATTCCCAGTTGTCCTCCTCGAAACGGATATCGTGCACCGCGGGATCGATGCCCAGGGCCCTCAGCGACTCCAGGTAGAGCTGTTGGACGTCGTCCGGTGACGGCTTGAGAATCACCTGGAGTTGAAGGTGGCGACCGAGCCGGAATGGGTTCTCTCCATACCGAGCGTCTGTCGGCCGTCGCGACGGCTGAACATAGGCCACCCGGTAGGGCTCCGGACCCAACACCCGCAGGAATGTCTCAGGATGCATGGTGCCGGCGCCAACCTCGGTGTCATAGGCCTGCTGGACGACGCACCCGGCGTCGGCCCAGTACCGTGACAACGACAAGATCAAGGTCTGAAGATCCACCGGAACCCCCGCTCGATTCGATCGGAGAGGATAGCACGGTGGCGCCAGGATGTCTGCGTTGACCGGATCGGTTTGAGAGTGGCTGGGATTGTCCTGAGAGGCAGATGGATCCAGGCGGTGATTGAAGATTGAAAATTGAAGATCTCATCACGGCGCAGGCCGCGGACGAAGCCGGACCCACTCGCGCACCCACTCCCCCCTGCTCCTCTGCCCCTGCCCCGCCCCCGGCGGCTCGCCTACGACACCGGACTTTAGACTTTTGACTTTTGACTGTTTGGGCGGACGGAGGTTTGGCCCTACGGCACGGTGACCGACCAGGCCGAGGTGTCGCCGGACTCGAAGCCGTCGGAGAAGGGCAGTGACCGGCAGGTCGTCGTCGAGGATGGTCACCGTCACCACGGGCGTCAGCAGCACCGCGTTCACCGGGTCCCACAGCTCCAGGGTGAACACCTCCTCCGGTTCGTCGTCTGCGTCGTCAAGGATCGGGATCGTCACCTCGGTCGCGGGCGTCATGGGCGGAACAACGCGACTCCGGCGACCGCCTCGTAGTCCTCCCCGGCCACCGCCGTGCCATCCTGGGTCGCGTAGTCGACCTCCATTTCGAAGGCACTCGGACCGCTCAAGGAGGCTCCATCAGCCGCCAGCACCCTCGTCCACCCACAAATCGATCGCTGAGAGCTCGGGCTTCGGTTCGTCGTCGGCAATCCAGATCTGGTGGAAACCCTGCTCGGTCGCGATCAACGGGCTCGAAAATCTCGATCCGGAAGTCCTCGTCCGGCTCGTCGAGGTCGTCGTCGATCAGGTCCACCGCGAACGGCTACGAATGGCCATCCGGCACCCCGCTGGGCAGATCAATGCAAGGTGCCGTTGACCCCCACGTAGTCTGGCCGTCGACCGCCGATCCTTCGGGGGTCGCCCACTCCACCGACACCGGCACCCGGTAGCCTCGCCGTTCGAGGTGGTGACCATGACCACCGCCGTTCGCCGCCGGAGCCCGAGCCCTCGCCCACCGCCCCCGACGGGACTCGATGAATCGGACAGTGACCTGCTGTGGTTCGCCAACCCTGATATCGGCGGCCGGCGCCATGGCGAAGAGCCGCCGCCACGGCCCGTGCCTGGGCACGGGCGGCGGGGTGATTCCCGGCTCGTTGCAGTGGAGCGGGGCGTACAGCACGTGGGCCCGCCAGCGGTAGAGCTCCCCCTCGGTGAGACCCGAAACGGTCTCGGTCAGGGTCACGCCGTCTGCGCTGACCGGGATTTCGGTCCAATCGGTCGACACCGCGTGTCGGCAGCTGGCGTGTCCGAAGGTAACGCCCGGCGGGCAGGCCTCCACGTGCAATCGGGCCAGCTCCTGGCCGCGCGGTGAGGTTGCGACCATTGTCACCTGAAAGGCGTCACCGGAGCGGGACAGGCCCCACGGCTGAACCGGCGTCGAGTCGTCGCCGCCCCGGAGCTGGCGCGCCAGTACCGGCCGGCCGGCGCCGGCGTTGCCGAGATAGAGCTCGACGGAGCCGCTGTAGAGATAACCCGAGCTCGAGGACGGGACGCCAACCGCCACGTCCGAGAATCCGTCGCCGTTGTGGTCGCCGCCCGCGACCGAGTGCCCCACTTGTGCAGGTCCGGCCGGTCCAACGATGGACCAGGCGGGCTGATCGCCAACTCCACCGGGCGAGCCGAGGAAAAGCTCGGCACGTCCAAGTTGAAGCGCACCACTCGGATAGTCCGGTGCTCCCACGACCACGTCAGCAAATCCATCGCCGTTGACGTCCCCGGCGGCCGCCACCGCCCAACCGAAGGACGAGTACGCCTGATTTCGTTCTAAAACCCGGTCAGCGACCGTCGACAACCCGGAGGACGATCCGTGATAGATGTAGGCCCTCCCCTCGCTGATCTCGGGGTTGCTGTCGTGCGGCGCGCCGACGATGGCGTCGCCATATCCGTCGCCGTTCACATCCCCCAGCCCAGCCACAGAGCTTCCATAGTAGGAGTACTCTCGATTGGTCTCGATAAACCAGTTCGGAACGTCAGGGAGACCCGCCGGCGATCCCCAGAATCCAAACGCGGCGCCCTCCACGAACTGCCCCGACTCAAAACCAGAAGCGCCGACGACGATGTCGGCAAAACCGTCTCCGTTGACATCGCCGACGCCGGCGACCGCACTCCCGAGACCCGCGTTGGCAACATCAGATTCGAAGGTCCAGTCGGGCGATGCGGAGAGACCGTCGGGCGACCCGAAGAACACGTAGACACGTCCTTCGTTCAGCTCGCCGTCGGTGTATCCGGAGGCGCCCACGACGAGGTCGCCGTACCCATCCCCATTGACGTCACCCGCCGACGCCACCCGATTCCCAAATCCGGCATCCGCGTGATCGCTCTCGAAGGACCAGTCGACCTCCGAAGCCAGGCCCGAAGCCGACCCGTGGTAGACGACGACTCGACCCTCCAATGAATGCCCGTTGGCGAAATTCGGCAGCCCGATTGCGAGATCGCCATAACCGTCGCCGTTGACGTCTCCCGCCGAGGCCTGCCAGAAACCGATTCTGTCACCTGCCGGACCCCCATCCACCGTCCAGTCGGGAGTGGAAAGGAACGGCCCCGGGGAGCCGTGGAATACACGGACCCGACCGACGAGTTCGCCACCGACGTCGTACCAGGGAGCTCCGGCGACGAGGTCTACAAAACCGTCGCCATTGACGTCTCCCGCCGACGCGGTGGTATATCCAAGATGCGATCCTTGCTGTTGGGCGTCGTACTGCCCATCGGGCTCGTCGGCGAGGTCTCCGCGCCGCCATGGTAGATGAAGACGGCGCCTTCGTGGAGCTCGGGCCCTGTGAAAATGGACCGAGGAGACGACCAGATCGGAGTAGCCGTCGCCATTGACGTCACCCGCGGTTGCCGGCGTATCTGCCCAGCACGAGATCTGGCTATGTTCCCCTCGATGGCAACGTCGGCCACCTCCTTCAACGGGAACGACCTGGGAGCTCGGGATCCCGCCACGCCGACCATAGGAACACGAAGATCGCTCCCTCGTAGACTTCAGCGTTTTCGTACCATTCGCGCCGGCGCTGACGTCGGCGTAGCCGTCCCCGTTGAGATCGCTGATCCCCCAAAACGGTATCCGAGCTGGATCGTCGAGTGGGGGTTCGGATTGCCCTCGATGACCGTGTCCGCCGCATCGACGAGTGACGCGCTCGGGTTCGCCGTCGATACCCGCAAGAGCCCTCCGTGGAAGATCACCACGATGCCTTCACCTGACGAGCGCGGGTGCATCCTCCATCCACAGCCGCGCTCCCGAACGATCATGTCGCTGTACCCATCACCGTTGACATCCCCCGCGCCGATGGAGTCCGGTAAAGGGCGCGATGGCCACATTTCCCTCGATCAGGGCATCGCCCGGCGTCCGCCAGTCGCCGGCGACGGGTTGCTGGCAATACCGGTCGCACCACCATGGAAGACTGGCAAAGCCCCCCTCTAATTTTCCGGGTGGGCCAACCCGGGCACGCCCACGGCCACGTCGTCGAACCCGTCGCCGTTGACATCGCTCAGGCCCGCCACGACCGGGCCGGCCCGGAGCGGCACTGCCGTTGCCTTCGATCACCGCGTCGGCTTCGCTATGGACGTTGCGGTGATACCGGCCGAGGACCCGTGGAAAACAAAGCCGCGCCTTCGCCCACCTGCCCCATGTCGTCGCTCCAAAACGGCGCGCCAACGATCAGGTCAGAGTATCCGTCGCCGTTGACATCTCCGGCCGTGCACACAGAAATTCCAAACAATGCGCCTTGAAAATCAGACCCAATAAACCCGTCGGCATCGGCCATCCTCGAAGCGGTGATCCCCGAGGCTGACCCTTCGAAAAGCCAGACGCCACCCGAACCCGTACTCGTCGGAGGCGGGTTGACCGGGTCCCATAGCGGATGCCCAACGGCGAAGTCATCGTATCCATCGCCATTGAGATCTCCGATGAAGCCAAGCCGGAACTCGGCCAACCCATGTCGGCCACATCCGACTCGACGATGGCATCGGCCGCGGCTGCGATCGACCCGCTGCCGTTGCTGGCGATACCGGTGGGACCTCCGTGAAACACCAGCACCGCTCCCTCGTCCGCCTGCCCGCCGTCCCAGCCCGGAGCTGCTGCCACGACGTCGGCGAATCCGTCACCGTTGAGGTCGCGCCGACGCAACCCTCCATCCGAACGAGAGCAACGACAGGTTCCCCTCGAGCACGGTGTTCGGCGTCGCCGTCAGGAGGTTCTCGATCACGATCGGAAAGACCGCGTCGTCGTCGTTGACGACGAGCACAAGCGTCGAGTCGTCCCCAACCCGGAACTCCGCTTCAATCGCCGCACCGGTCGCGTCCACCGCCGCAGCGAGCGTGTAGATCAGCCGCCGACCTGTGCCGGTCGTGAACTCAGCTCTGGTCTCGGCCAGTTGGATCCCGGCCGCGCTCCAGCGAAGGGCGATCTCCAAGGGGCCGGCGCCGTCAGGAGATCCGGTGATCTCGATTCGGTGCCTGAGCCCGCCCGTGCCGTTGACGAAGGTTTCCGTCAACCCCGACCGTCGGGCGACCAGTCGGCCGGCCTCTGTGGTGAAGGCGACATCCGTCGGGCTTGGCGCAACGAGCGCGCCCTCTCGCCCGATGCCGACCACCGCCAGTCCCAACAGCTCGGCACCGCCCTCGGCGGTCCGGTCCACAACTCGCAAGCCCTGGTCAGTGAAGTAGAACCGCAGGTCGTGGGCACGGTTGGCCGCGTGCCACGCCGCCTCGAGGTCCGGCAACACGGTGGCATCTTGCCAGTTGACGTGGTACTCCGACTCCTCAATCGAGCGTTCGATCTCCCCTATCCACTCGGGCGACACCACGTGCGAGCGACCGTCACCCGCTCGGCGCAAAGGCCGGCGCGATCCACAGGGCCGCGATCAACACAAATGACGAGGCAACAATCGACCGGATGGGAGACGGAATCATGGTTCCCCCTATTGAAGCTCGGCTGTTCGGTTTTGCGCGTTACCCGCATTATCCACGGCGATCGCACGATTGTCGATAAATTTGAGACAAAGTCTTCTTTACATTAAGTGCTTCTTCACCCGCCAACAATCTCGGCAGGCAACTTCCTTCGGCGTTGTTCTGCGGTTGTCTGCGTTCTTCTGCGGCCCATCACTAGGATCGATCCCCCCTGCTCCTCTGCCCCTCCGATTCTCGCGGCCGCCTACTCCCGACTTGGAATCGCACCCGTGACCCGAAGAACCCGGTAGGGGTCGGGTGGATTCGGCCCCCGGTGGATCTGCGAAGTCGTCACGTACAGCGCACCGTCGGGACCGCCGGCAAAGCTGTCGGGCCAGGCGATCATCGGATCGGTGATGACCGTCTGGACGCCACCCCCTGGACTCCAGTGTTTGACCGCATCGTTCTCGATCGCCGAGATGAAAATGCCGTCCGCCCCGTCCCACAGCAGACCGTCGGAAGGCCCGGATGTGACCACGGTTTCCACTGCTGCCGCGCGGGCCTGGTCATCGAGCGCCGGATCGCGGAGGGTCGCTGCGTCGATCCTGTAAAGGGTCCGGCCGGTCAGGGCCTGGTAGTAGACCATGTCATTCACCGCATCGTAGGCGATGCCGTCGGCGTGCACCTCGGGAACGGATCCGTCGGGTCTGCGCCACTCCTGTACCCGCGAAGGTGAGCACCGTCTCCTCGGCGGAGGTGGACGGATGATCGTCCAGCACGCGACGACTGGTGCCATCGGTCAGGTCCACGACCACCAGGGCGCCGGCGCCTGATTCGCTGATGTAGGCGGCCTGGTGCTCATGGTCGATGCGCACGTCGTTGAGATAGCTGTCGCCGGGTGCCACCTGTTCCTCAAACATGATGATCCGCACCACCTGATCGGTGGCGGTGTCGATCTGGATGAGCTTGGCGCCGCCCGGCAAGACGCCCTGGAAACCCGCGCTCGCCGGATCGAGCACCCACAGCGAACCCTCTCCGTCCGCCACCACCGACTGCACGCACACGAAGGTGGTTGCAGGATCGGCCTCCGGTGTCCACGAGTTCCACGCTTCGTCCGGATAGGGTCGAAGGGTACCGTCCGCCAATACCTCGGCCACCGACACCGGCACGTCGGGCGACCACCGCGGGAAGTTGACGAAGATGCGGGCATCGGGCGTCACCGCCACGCCGGTCCACTGCCGGCCCGATTCGGCGACGATCTCGAGGGATGGTTCGGAGGTCATCGGCTCGACGACCTCGGGCTGGGGCTTGGCGCATCCCATCGCAGCGATCAGAATCCATGCCACTGGAATTGCGTTGCGCATTGGTCACTCCTTCGAGCGAGTTTACAGCCTTCGCCTCAAGAGGCTTGGGCGGCTGAGCTCATGGGTCACGTGGTGGGGCTGATTGAATATTGAAGATTGAAAATTGAAGATTGAAAATTCCACCCACCCCCCTCAGAGTTGAAAAGTTGAAGGTTGAAAGTTGCTCGCGCCCTGCGCGCGCAGCGACCAGCGACCAGCGACGGAATGAAACCTCCACCCGCGCGTAGCATTGCTCAGGGAGGTCAGGCATGGGCATGTTCACGAAGAAAGACCCGGAACCGGCGGTGGTGGAAGGTCACACGCTACGCTGCGAAATCTGCACCCACGACCGTTTCTTCGAAAAGGAGGGCCAGCTCAACACCCCAGTGGCCACCTTCTTCAACCTCGACTTCGTGAACCCCTCCGCCCGTTGCCTGGTGTGCGCCAACTGCGGCTATGTTCACTGGTTCCTGCCGGTCAGCCGGGCTTGAGGCCGTTGCTCGCGTCCTACGAGCGCGGCGACTCCCCGTCGCCAGCAGTTGGCCGGGGGCCGTTCCCGTCTCAGTCTCCGTCTCCGTGCCCGCGTCCGATCGAAGATCCCCCACCGATCCTCAGTGTCATTCTGAGCGAGAGGCCGAGCCGCGAGTCGAAGGATCCCTCGACTCGCTTCGCTCGCTCGGGATGTTGTTCCGGCTGGGCTGCCAAGGCCAGCCCGCTGTCACAACAAAAGCGGGCCCGTGGGCCCGCCTCGAAATTTTGAGAGAGGTCGGTGTTACAGCGCCTTGATCGCGGCGACCATCGGCGGAATGACGTCGAAGAGATCGCCCACAACACCATAGTCCGCCACCTTGAAGATGGGCGCGTCCGGGTCCTTGTTGATGGCCACGATGACCTTGGACGAGGACATGCCCGCCAGATGTTGGATCGCCCCTGAGATGCCGGCGGCAACGTACAGGGTCGGGCTGACCACCTTGCCGGTCTGACCCACCTGATGCTTGTGCTCGATCCACCCCGCGTCCACAACCGCGCGCGAAGCGCCGACTGCGGCCCCAAGGGTGCTGGCCAGCTCGCGGATCAGGGCGAAGTTCTCGGGGCCCTTGATGCCCCGGCCACCCGACACGATGATGTCGGCCTCTGCCACGTCGAGTTCTCCTCCGCCGGTGTCGGCCAATTCCTTGACGATCGCCCGGATTGCCAACGAAAGCCCGTCGAGGTTCACAACCTCGGCGGATCCGCCCACATCCTCGGCGGCGAAGACATTGGGCCGGAGGCTGATCACCTGGGGAGTGTTTCCAGCGGCATCAACGGTCGCAAAGGCCTTGCCCGAGTAAACCGGCCGCTTGACCACGAAGGTCTCGCCGTCCAGCGTGATCTCCACTGCATCCGCGAGAGCGCCGACGCCAAGACGGGCGGCCACTCGCGGAGCGAGGTCGCGGCCCATGGCGGTCCCGCCAAAGAAAATCGCGTTCGGCTGCGCCAATTCGACCGCCTTGGCCACCACTTCGGCATAACCCTCGGCCGAGTAAAGGGCGAGGTTCGCGTCGTCCGCAACGAATATCTTTTCAGCCCCATACGCCCCCACTGAGGGCGCGACGCCACCGATTCCAGAGCCCGGGAGCACCGCGCTCACCGGTCCGGCTCCGAGGCGTCGAGCTTCAGAGACGGCCTGCAGGGAGGCCGCTCGGATCTCGGAGTTTCGCTGTTCGATGAAAACGAGTATTCCAGCCATCATCGCCTCCCTAGATCACCTTGGCTTCTTCGCGGAGCATGCGCACCAACTCGGCGGCCGCTCCGGCCGGGTCGTCTTCTCCCTGGATGACCTTTCCCGCTTCCTTGGCGGGAGGCAGTTCCAGAGTTCGGACCTTGTAGAAACCACCCGCAGACTCGTCGATTCCAAAACCCGCCGCCTCGAGCTTCTCCACCGGTTTGCGCTTGGCCGCCATGATCCCTTTGAGGGCAGCGTAGCGAGGCTCGTTCAGGCCTTTCTGGCAGGTCACTACGGCCGGAAGTGGTGATTCCACGGTTTCCCGACCACCCTCCACGTCCCGCCCGGCTGTGAGGGAGGCATCGCCAACCTCCAGGGTGATGACGTTACTCACGTGAGGCAGGTCCAGCAGCTCGGCCAGCATGGGTCCGACCTGGCCATTGTCCGTACCGACGCCCTTGATTCCCACCAGAATCAAATCGTAGCTCTGGTCCTTGATGACACCAGCCAATACCTTGGCGATGGTGAAGCTGTCACCCAGGGTGTTCTCTCCGCCCTTGACGTGGACCGCCTTGTGGGCACCCCGGGCCAGGCAGTCGCGGAGGGCAGCCTCCGCTCGATCCGGCCCGTAGGTCACCACGGTCACCTCGCCACCCTTCGCCTCGGTGATCTGAAGAGCTTCCTCGAGAGCGTACTCGTCGTACGGCGAGACGATCCACTTGATGCCCGCCTCGTCGATATTGCCATCAGGTCCAATTTTGATGACCGACGCCGTATCCGGGACGCTGGCCACACAGACGA
Organism: uncultured Holophagae bacterium; assembly: GCA_963801995.1. Taxonomy (GTDB): domain Bacteria; phylum Acidobacteriota; class Thermoanaerobaculia; order Thermoanaerobaculales; family Sulfomarinibacteraceae; genus FEB-10. Next base: position 313,291 of record CAWDGW010000008.1, read on the forward strand.
TACAGTTCACGGTTGGCCTCCTTCATTGTGCTGATATGAGACTGAACGGTCATTCATCGGCGACAGTTTAGCAGAGCATCGAGGGTTCAGAATGATATTCGATATTCGATATTGGATTTGGATATTGGATCGAGTTGCCCCATACGTCCTTGCCTTTCCAAAAATAGAAATGGATTCTCAATAACTTCGAAAAGCGTGGGGGTGGGGGGGTGGGATGGGAGCTTTTCGAAGCAGCCATCGGAAGGTTGGATTTCACTCGACGGTCTGGAGCCGGCGTACTTCGTCGTCGTAGGCTTCGAGGACGCGGTGGTGCTCGAGAATGCCAACCACTCGAGACGGCGGCGGGCCGGTCAATACTGGGAGGGCTTCGTGCTTGAAGGCGGTGAACCGCCGCACGGCGGTGTGCAGGTCGTCCTCGAGCTCGAGATAGGCCATGGTGGACGCGGAAACCGCGAGGTCCGACGCCACCAACAACGACCACACCTCGGGCGTCGCCATGACCCGTCGCACGTCTGTCACGCTGAACAGTCCAACCACCGTTCCGTCCTCATCCACAACCGGAAAGGCGTGCTGTTCGGCGGATGCCACGATCTCCAAAACGCGATTGAATGGCGTCCCCGGGGAGACGGTACGCACCTCCCGTTCCGGGTCCATCACTTCGCGCACCGTCAAACGCTCCAAGACGTCCACCTGGAAGTCGCCGATGTGGGCGGGAGAGTCGACCCTCCGGGGGACCTGCGCTTCGTAGATACTCACTCCCCGAGTCAGCAGGAAGGCCACGCAGGTAACCAGCATCATGGGCACCAGCAGGGTGTACGACCCCGCCATTTCGGTCACCATGATCAACGACGCAATGGGTACCTTGGCCACTCCGGAGAAGAACCCACCCATGCCCACCAGCACGCACGCAGCGGCCGGTGGCGCGATGCCCGGGGCGACCCGCTCCGCCACCAGGGCAAAGACGGCACCGGTCACTCCACCGATGACAAGCGATGGCGCAAAGACGCCGCCCGAACCACCCGAGGTGATGGTGCATGACGTGGCGACAATCTTCGCCGGGATCATCAGCAAGAGCAGCAGCAGCGGCAACTGTCCGTCCATCGTCAGCTGGAGCCAGCCGTAGCCGCCACTCATCACCTGTGGGATCCAGAGCGCGATCAACGCCACCATCAGTCCGCCGATGGCCGGCTTGACCATATCCGGCACCGGCATGGGACGAAAGACGTGATCCCGCATTCCATAGAACGTCTTGACGTAGACCCAGCCCACCGCGGCCACCACCACGGCGAGGACCAGGTAGGCGAATAACTCCTGCGGGCGAACGAAGCGGACCACATCCGCAGCGAAGATGGGTTCCCAGCCGGTCAGCATGGCATTGACGACGTAGGCGACGATCGACGAGATGATGGCCGGAATCAGTGCCTCCGACTCGTACTCGTTCTCCGAATACAGCACCTCGACCGCGAACAGGGCTGCTCCCAGCGGTGCCCGGAACATCCCGCCGATGCCGGCGGCCATCCCCGAGATCACCAAGATCCGCCGGTCGTAGACCGGGAGTCGAATCAGCTCCGACAGGTACGAAGCGAATCCGGCTCCCACCTGGGCCACCGGCCCCTCTCGCCCGGCCGAGCCCCCTGAACCGATGGTGATCGCCGACGCCAACAGCTTCACCGGAGCGACCCGCCGTCGCAAGACCGCTCCCTTTCGGTGGTAGGCGTCGATCACCGAGTCGGTGCCGTGTCCCTCCGCCTCGGGGGCGAAGGTCTGGACGATCCAGCCCACAAGCAGGCCAGCCAGGGGCAGCACCAACAGCAGCATCCACGGCTTTCCGGGAAGATGCCACCCACCAACGTGGCTGCCGTGACCGGGGGCCCGAAAGTCCACGATACGGTGCTGCAGAACCGACTGCACACCGTCTACGCCCCAGGTGAGCAATGCCCCACCGAGACCTGCCACGATGCCGATAATGGTCGCCAGGATCAGCCAGCGACCGAAGTTGTAGAGATCCATCCTGGTCGCGAATCCCGCGATGCTGTCCAGCCAGGCCTTGGGGAGTCGTGTCACCGCGGTCCTCAGTCTGCTTTGAGTCTTGTTCGCCAGGCCGGGCTCAGTCGACTGGGCCCACGACAAGGCAGGCGTTGGTGCCGCCGAAACCGAACGAATTGGTCATTGCGTACCGGACCGCCACCTCACGGGCGGTGTGGGGTACGTGGTCAAGATCATCATCGGGTTCAGGTTCGTCGAGATTGATCGTCGGTGGCACCACCCCGTGCACGAGAGACAGCACCGTGACTCCGAATTCAAATCCACCGGCAGCCCCCAGAAGGTGGCCAGTCATGGATTTGGTGGAGGACACCAACACCGAACGGGCATGATCCCCAAACACGGCTTTGACCGCGATCACCTCGACCGGGTCCCCTGCCAGCGTCGAGGTGCCGTGGGCGTTGACGTAGTCGATCTGATCGGGGCGCAAACCGGCGTCGTCCAACGCAGCTCTCATCACGCGAATCGCTCCGTCGCCATCCTCCGCCGGAGCCGAAATGTGGAACGCATCCCCCGACATGCCGAAACCGAGCACCTCGGCCAGGATCGGCGCGCCGCGGCGACGGGCCTGCTCATACTCCTCGAGGAGGACGATTCCCGCGCCTTCTCCCATGACAAAGCCATCCCGGTCCCTGTCCCACGGGCGAGAGGCCCGTTCAGGCTCGTCGTTCCGCGTCGACAGCGCCCGCATCGAGGTGAAGCCCGCAACAGGCATCGGCGAGATCACCGCTTCGGCGCCGCCGGCAATGACGGCGTCCGCGTAGCCGTGCCGGATGTAGAGGGTGGCATCGCCGATCGCGTGCGCCGAGGTCGAGCACGCGGAGACCATGCCCACGTTGGGACCTTTAGCCCCGGTACGGATGCTGATCAGCCCTGAAATCATGTTGATGATTGCACCGGGAATGAAGAACGGCGAAACCCGTCGCGGTCCCCGTTCCAGCAGGGCCCGGTTGTTCGCCTCGATCATCGGGAATCCGCCGATTCCCGACCCGGTCACGACGCCGACTCGCTCCGCATTCTCCTCGGTGATCTCGAACCCGGCCTGGTCCAAAGCCATCTCGGTAGCGGCCACGGCGTAGTGGATGAACGTATCGAAGTGACGGCGTTCCTTGGGCTCGAACCACCGCTCGGGCTCGAACCCCTTGACCTCGCAGGCGATCTTGACGCTGAAATCGGAGGTATCGAAACGGGTGATGAGTCCCGCTCCACTGTGGCCATCCAAGAGACCTTGCCACGTCGGCTCGGTACCGATCCCCAGGGGCGAGATCAACCCGACGCCGGTGACCACCACCCGACGGGACATCAGTCTCCCGTGTTCTGCTTCAGGAAGTCGATGGCGTCCTTGACGGTGGCAATCTTCTCGGCGGCCTCGTCGGGGATCTCTACATCGAACTCTTCCTCGAATGCCATGACCAACTCCACCACGTCGAGCGAGTCGGCCCCGAGGTCGTCGACGAAGGACGCTTCGGGCGTTACCTTTTCCGCATCCACGCCGAGTTGCTGAACAATGATCTCTTTGACCTTGGCGACAACATCCATATTCAAACTCCCCTCTAGGACTCTAGTTTCTGGTCGGCACTGCCGTCCGTCAATTCCAGCGTATTCTGACACCACCGGCCCATGACCGGAATGCCTCTCGGGCACGATCAGACGTTGATAGCATACAGCGATCGGCGACGCAACCCCTCACAATTCCCTTGACATTGTACGAAAAAAGGAGTACTCAGCCGTTTAAGTATGCAATCGGCCTGAAAGGGAGTCGACGATGGAAGCCTACCTGACCGCGAAGGAAGCAGCCGAATACCTCAAGCTCGCTGAACGGACTTTGGTCCGCCTTGCCCATGAGGGCAAGATCCCAGGAGTCAAGATCGGTGGCCAATGGCGCTTCCGGCGTGCGCTGCTCGACGAGTACCTCGATACGCTGGCGTCAGAGTCCGTGAGCACGGGCGGAGTGGCTCCGAACCAGGTGTCGGACGCGCCACTGGCTGAGATCCTGACGGTCGACCAGATCATCCCAGACCTCCAGGTGGGAGATCGCAACGAGGTCATTCACGCCATGGTCGATCGGGTGACCAGCCTTGGCCTGGTGAAAGACCAGTCGTGGTTCGAGGCCGCCCTCGCCGCCCGCGAGCGGCTGGTCCCGACCGCCGTCCCCGAGGGCATCGCCTTCCTGCACGCCCGCCGACGGGCTGCGGATAAGTTCCCGAAGCAGTTTATCTCGATGGCGAGATCCGCCGACGGCGTAGTCTTCGGATCGCCCGATATGGGCAAGACCCAAATTTTCTTCCTGCTCGCGTTGCGCAACGACGCTCTGCACCTTCGCTGGCTTTCCCGCCTGGCGTGGATTGTGCGCAGCCCGGGCCGGCTGGGTCGACTGATCGAAAGTGAAACCGCCGAGGGGATTCACGAAGTGCTGCTCGAGGGCGCTGCCGCGCTCCCGGCATCTCTCAGACCGACTGGGTGATTCCCATCTGACAGGTGACATGACACGAACACACCGGAGAGAGTAGGGCGGGGTTACCCGCCAATTGGCGACCGTTGAGAACCCCGGGGGGTCAACCCCCGGGCTACTGGTTATCGCCTCCATGCCCGAATCAAATCCTCCAACCAGCGCCAGTTCAACTACAATCCTGCTATGAAGATCGCCCTTATTGGAACACACGGCGTCGGCAAGACGACCCTGTGCTACGAACTGGCGGCCCTTCTCAAACGGCGCAATCTGGACATCGAGCTGGTTCGTGAGGTTGCCCGGCGATGCCCGCTGCCGATCAATCAAGAGACCACCGTCGCAGCCCAAGAGTGGATTTTGCTCACACAGATCGCTTGGGAGATCGAAGCGGCGGCGAGCCACGAGGTCGTGCTATGCGACCGATCGGTCCTGGACAACTACTGCTACATGGTTCACGCCGCGAACACTTCACCCGTCTGGGAGCGTCTATTCGACTACTGGATTCCAACCTACGACCACTTGGTGTATGTCCCGGTGTGGTCACGGCCGTCGTACGACGGTGTTCGTGCGGTCGACCCAGCGTTCCAGCAACAGATCGACGTGTTGTTGGAGGGCATGATCGTGGCCCGAGGATTGCAGCCGCTCCGTCTGGATCCGGATCGACGCGACGAATGGGGCTCCGACATTTTGGACACCTTGCTTCCGGAGATCGAACCCACCCTGCCTCTCTTTCCAGAGGTCGAAGATGATCTGGGTGAGTCAAACGTCTGAAGTCAAAAATCAACAGTCACCCCGACCCACCCAGGTCCGCGCCAAGCACACGGCGCGAACCGTTCCAACAGCGTCGGCTTTGGACTTGAGACTTTGGACTTCGGACTCCCAGCAATTGACACGATCGGCCGCGAATGTGACGCTTTGAAGGATGGAACGCGAATACGACCTGCTGATCAGCGGTGGCATCGTGATGCCCATGGTGGATGACGAGGAATGGTTCCCGGGTGATCTCCTGATTGATGAAGGCCGCATCGCGAAGGTGGTCCGCGGGAGGGTGGGAGCCGATGTCAAGGTCCAGCGAACGCTGGACTGTTCAAACACCGTCGTCCTTCCAGGGTTCGTTCAGGGGCACGTCCACGTGGTCCAATCGCTGCTCCGTCACCAGGCCGACGGTGTCGACCTCATCAGCTGGCTCCGCCAATACACATGGCCCTACGAGGCGGCGCTTGACGGCGACGGCGCCGAGGCCGCAGCTGAACTTGGCATTGCAGAGCTGCTGGCGGGGGGAACGACGACCGCGCTGGACTTCGGCTCGTGCCACCACCATGATCGCGTGTTTCGCGCCGCCGACCGGCTCGGAATTCGGCTGGTTTCCGGTAAGACCCATATGGATACTGGAGTCGGCGTGCCTGCCTCACTCCTGGAGGATAGGGATCGGTCCCTCGCCGAAGCGGCCGAGTTGGGTGAACGCTGGCACGGCGCTGCTGACGGGCGCCTGCGCTACGCCGTCGCACCACGGTTCGCCTTGTCGTGCAGCCGAGAGCTTCTGACCGGGTGTGCCGATCTCGCCAGGTCGCGAGGCTGGATGCTCCAGTCCCATGCCAACGAGAACCGGGACGAGGTTGCTGCCGTGAAGGCTACAACCGGCATGAACAACATCACCTACCTCGACTCCACTGGCCTCACGGGAGACGATGTGGTGCTGGCCCACGGCGTCCATCTCGAACCGGAGGAGATCGCGATCCTGGCCGAGACCAAGACTAGAATCTGTCACTGTCCAGGCACCAATCTGAAGCTTGGCTCGGGAATTGCTGACCTCCCTCGCCTGCGGCAAGCCGGCGTTCCCCTGGCCCTCGGTGCCGACGGGGCGCCCTGCAACAACCGGCTTTCGATTTTCCACGAAATGAGCCTCGCCGCGACCCTCCATTCGCTCGCTCACGGCCCAAAGGCCATATCGGCAGGGCAGGTATTGGCCTTGGCCACCCGCGAGGGGGCCGCTGCGTTGAACCTCGAACACGAAGTCGGCACCCTCGAACCCGGCAAAGCCGCGGACATCACCGCCATCGGCCTCGGTGGGTGGTCGCTGAAGCCGGGAGGTCATCCGGCATCGAGGGTGGTCTTCGGAGCCTCGGCCCACGACGTTCGCCATGTCATCGTGGGCGGAGACGTGGTGGTTCTCGACAGACGCATTCAAACGGTCGACGAGGCGGAAGCCGGTGAGCGAATCGACGAGGGTTGGCGGGCCACCGTCGCCCGAATGGGGCACTCTTGGTGACGGCGTCAGGTCGCGCGTTCTGCGGAGCCGCGTGATGGCGGTCCGGCAGATCCTCGTGTATGGAGACCCTCGCCTCGAGGCCGAGAACCAACCCGTGACTGAATTCGGAGAGGATCTCCAGACCCTGATCGCAGACCTCTTCATGACCGGCTGGAAAGCGCCCGGCCTTGGTGTGGCAGCGCCACAGATTGGCGCCAACCTTCGTCTGGCGACCGTCGATCTGTCCGTTGGAAAAAACCCGGAGCTCAAGGTGGTGCTCGCCAATCCAGTAATCGTCCACGCCGAAGGGAGTGTGTCGCTCGAGGAGGGCTGCCTGTCCTTTCCCGGCCTTTTCACAACCATCACCCGGCCACGTCGTTTGATCGTCCGCGCCCAGGATGAGCACGGGGAGTGGCGCTCCCATGAAGCAGACGGTCTGTTTGCCCAGGCGGTGTGCCACGAAATGGACCACCTTGACGGACGTCTTCTGGTGCACCACCTGCGCGGACTCAAGCGCCAACTTTTCATGCGCCGCGTCGCGAAGATGCGCAGCCTGGGCGTCTGGCCCAAGCAGAGGGCTTAGCCCGGATTATTCACCAGTCTTCTACTACGGTCGGCGTTGCACCACGCCCAGCGGTGTTCTCGTGCCCGTCTCCGTCTCCGTGCCCGTGCCCGCAACCAGCGTCAGGATCCAGCGACGGGGCCAGGAAACAGCGAGCAGCGGGCAGCGGCAGGATCTGGACACAGCGAGCAGGAATCAGCGGGCGGCGACTGGGAACAGCGAGCAGGTACAGAAATCAGTCTTCAGTTGCTTCAATCAGTTGCCTTGGAGGCGTTGAACATGACGACCTCCGGGTCGTTCACCGAGAGGAGTAGCCGGTGGCCATCCGATGTCAAGGGCAAGCCGGACCAGGGGTCCGGTGCTCCACACCCTTGACATCGGCTGCCTCACCGGCTTGGGGAAAAGGGCATGAACGACCCGGAGGTGACCATGTCCCAAGCCGTCAGCAACACCGATCTTGTCGCCTACACCAAGGCCCTCGAGGCAGCCGGCATCGCCATCAAGCTTGTCTCACGAGTTCCAGCTCCCCTGAAGTCCATCGCCGATCAGCTGATCCGGTCGGCCAGCTCGGTCCCAGCCAACCTGGCTGAGGGGCACGGCCGATTCGGAAGAGATCGTCAGCACTACTGGCGGATCGCCTATGGCTCGGCCAAGGAGGTCGACAGCCACCTGCGACTCCTCGCCACCGCCGGTGCCGTCCATGGGATCGGGGCGGAGAAAGCCCTGCAGGGCTTCGATGAAGTGCGTGCCATGACGTGGCGACTGCTCAATCCCATGTAGTCCAAACACATCCCGTTCTGACGCTGTGGCCGTCACCTGACGCCGCCACCGGCCCCTGTCGCTGTCAGCTGACGCTGCCCCTGGTCGCTGTCCTTCACCACCTCACGGAATTCCGGATGAGCCCAATTTTTTTAGCGCTGCTAGCCCGCTTATCTCACCAGGTTTCGTCGCGAGGGCGGCGAGGCGCCGTGCCCAGTGGGGTTTTCGACCCGAGGGGCGCGGAGGCGTACTCGACAGTACGTCGAGCACCCCGAGGCGAGATAACACCGCTGGGCGCTGCGAATCGCCGGCCGGAGTAGAAAGCTGGTGAGATATGCGGGCTAGAGGCTTTTGGGTAGTTTCTCTCGGGGGTTGTTGCGGTAGAGATCGGCAACTCGGCGTGCAGTTTCTTCACCAGCCGGTGACACGACTTTCGGAACCACGATCTCCACCTTATAGAGGTGGTCACCGAACGCCCGGGTCTTTTTGTTCCGGACCCCCTTGCCGCGCATTCGAAAGACCCGCCCGGAATCCGTGCCTGCCGGCACCTTTGCTCGAACCGGCCCGTGGATCGTTCCCACCTCGATTTCGGCGCCGCGGTAGGCCTCGGAGAAGGTGATGGGAATCGTGGTTCGAATGTCATCGCCCTCTCGGTTGAAAAACGGGTCCGCCCGGACCGACACCCGAACGAAGAGATCCCCTGGAGGCCCGCCGTTGACGCCGTCGGCTCCCCGCCCGCTCACTCGTACTCGATTGCCATCCGCGATACCCTCGGGAATCTTCACCCTCAGCCGTTCGGTGGTCACCACCGTCCTCGCGCCATGGCACGACGGACAGGGCGTGCCTCCACCCGAGGTTCCTGTTCCCCTGCAGGTGGAGCATTGGACCTGACGCTGCACCGGCATGGTCACGGTGGTACCCCGGACCGAGTCGCGAAAGTCGATCTCAACGGATGCTTCGTAGTCGGAGCCGCGTCGGCTTCTCGGCCGGCGTGCCGCCCTGCCTCCTCCGAAAAAATCGCCAAAGAGGTCTCCAAGATCTCCGAGATCACCCATTTCAACCCGGGCCCCGCCGAGGTCCTGCCACTGGGCGCTCCCTCTTGCACGGCGAAACGGGTCAAACCCGGTATCTGGAATACCGTCAACCCGGCCATAGGTGTCGTACTGCTTCCGTTTTTCGGCGTCGGACAAAACAGCGTATGCTTCTTGGATCTCCTTGAACTTCATTTCCGCGTCCGGGTCGCCCGGGTTCACATCAGGATGGTGTTTCCGCGCGAGCTTCCGATAGGCCTTCTTGATCTCCGCCGGCTCCGCCGACCGCGAGATGCCTAGCACCTTGTAATAGTCGACCGCCACGCTCTCCTCCCGTCGAAGACCCGCACAACTGCGATCTTCACCTCCAAGAATATGAGCGAGTCGTTGTAAAATTTCAACAACAAATCAACGCCAACCCGCCCCCGCCGTTGTCGGGCCTTCGTCTCACACCGGGTTTCGATGCGAGGGTGACGAGATACGGGGGTTAGCGAAGTCACAGCGACCGCTCGATCACTGGGGATACAATGGCATGGTGATCGTTGACCCTGAACCCGCCGTGATGGCGGTCCTCGCCATGGCCCTGCTCGGCCGTCGCAAGGCGGTGGTGCCGTTGCTGTTTGCAGTCGGCCTTGCCGCAGTGATCAACATGTGGTCAGTGATTCCCGGATTGGAGGAGTGGGCCGACGGGTTCCTGCCCCGAACCTTGGGACACACGGCGGTTCGATATGCCGGCAACACGCTGGTGGCCGTCCTCGGAATCTGGGGCCTGGTTCGACTGCTCGGACCCGGGAGTTCGCGAGAACGAATGGCACGAGCCGCCGAACGGCGCCGCGACTACCTTGGTGCGGCCGAGATGTACCTGGAGGACGGTTCACATCGGCGCGCCCTCGAACTCTTCAAGAAAGCCAGGTCCTGGCGCAGGGCGGCTGACCTGGCGGTTCGGCTCAGACTGGACGAGGAGGCTGCACGTCTCATGCGTCGTGCCGGCGGACGGAACCTCGCCGAAGCCGCACGGCTTTACCGGTCCATCGGTGATCGCGATTCTGCGATCAAATGCGACGCTGATCTGGCCCAATGGCTGACTCAACAGGGGCACTATGCGGAGGCCATCGAGGTCTGGTTGCGAGCCGGAAATCCCGGTCGAGCCCTTCGGACGACGCGGCTCGCCCTCGACGAAGGCCGATTACGGCCATCAGACTCGACCTTTGCCGCTGCCCGGCGCGCGGCGCAGGACACCCGAGATCACGAAACTCTGGCACGCCTCCACGAAGCAGAGGCATCATGGCACCGGGCTGCGTTTGCCTGGAGAGAAGCGGGCGACCACGTCCGGGCTGCAACCAACTTTCGGAGGGCGGGCCGTCTCGAGGAGGCCGCCGAATCGGAGGGAGCCGCCGGTCGGCCGAAACAGGCCGTCCAGCTTCGCATCCGGCAGCTGCGAGAGCTCCAGGAGCAGCTCCGGTTGAGTTCACTCCGAGGGGATGGCACAGATCCCGAGACCAGGACCCTGAAAGTCCAGATTCGCCAGGAGACCGAGAGCCTCATCTCCCACCTCGATCGCCTCGGAATGCACCATGAAATGGTGGATGTGCTGCGCTCGGCCGGCCGGATCGACGAGGCGGTCGCAAAACTCGCCGAAGAGGGAAAGAACGAGACGGCGGCGGAATTGGCACGAGACGCCGAAAGGTGGGACCTCGCCGCAAAAACGCTTGAAACCCTCGGTCGCTGGGGAGAGGCGAGCGATATGCACGAGCTCGGGGGTGACCTGGAGCAGGCCGCCGTCTGCGCAGAACGCGCAGGTGAGGACGCCCGGGCGCTCCAGCTCTATCGAACCCTGAGCATGCCCGATCGGGCGGCCCACTGCCTGGCCCGTCTGGGGAGCCTGCAGGATGCGCTCCTCGAAATTCACCGCGAGGGTAAACTCGACGAAGCCTTGACCATCCTGCGGAGCTATCCGGGCCCGGTTCCGGACATCCCCGACGTCATCCTGGACATGTCCGCGCGCGCCTTCGACAACGGATCCCTCGAGCAGTCCATCGCCTGTTTGCAACGCGCGGTCGTTGGCGTCGCGTTGCAGCCGTCTCGGCTTGGTCCGGCGGTGGCCCTGGCTCGGCGCCTCCACGAGGCCGGTGAGGACGAGGCGGCGTTGGCACAACTCGAACGAGTGCTGGCTTTCGACTACTCCCACGAACCCGCGCGGAGTCTTCGATCGGAAATCGAGCAACACCCGCGGAGCCGAGACCCGGCCACCACTCAACCGTCCCCCGACGCGCCCAGACAATCCGGTCGGCGTCCCCAACTCGCCCAGCAGAGGTACGAGATCCTCACCGAACTCGGCAGGGGTGGTATGGGTGTGGTCTACAAGGCCCGCGACACCAGATTAGACCGCGACGTCGCGATCAAGGTCCTGCGCACGACCTCGGCGGAAGAGGCGGCCCAGCTGGAATTGGAAGCCAAGGCTGCGGCCACCTTGAATCACCCCGGCATCGTAACCATCTACGATTTCGAGGCGGGTTTCGACGGTTACTTCATCACCATGGAGTACGTACCTGGTGAGGCTCTGGACATGGTCGTGAGCACCCAGCCCGACCGCATCAAAGAGAATCTCTTGCCGATCCTGGTGCGGCTCGCTGATGCGGTAGCCTACGCCCACAGCCACCATGTCATCCATCGCGACCTGAAGCCGGGCAACATACTTCTCACCCCGAATCAGGAGGTGAAGATCCTCGACTTTGGAATCGCAGCTCGCCTCGACACCGGCACCTCGGCCGGGCCGGCGGTCTGTGGCACGCCGTACTATATGGCCCCAGAACAGATTCGCGGACAGGACACCACACCGGCCACCGACATCTACGCTCTCGGGGCCACCTTGTTCCACCTTGCGACCGGCCGCCCACCGTTCAAGGAGGGCAACGTGATCGAGGCGCACATCAAACAACCGCCACCCGATCCGACGGAGTTCGCCCCGCAGCTGCCAGCCGGGCTTGGACCCGTGATCCTCCAATGCCTGGAAAAGAACCCAGAGCGGCGTTTCGCCTCGGCCGAAGACCTCCGCGAGGCACTGGTACTCGTTCATTCCCCGTGACACCTCTCAATCGCAAAAACTGGCGCCCAGAGGTGAGGTTCGTCGTGCTCTTCGGAGTGATCCTCGGTGTCGGGTTTACGACCTTGGCACTCCGCCAGGTGGACGAGGCTGTCGTGGGCCCGTTCACCGCCCATGTCGCGCGCCTCTCGGGTGGCGTGCTCGGCATCCTCGGAGAGGAAATCACAGTCAGTGGTCATGATCTGCGTTCGCCACGATTCGCCGTGTCGATTCACAATGGTTGCAACGGCCTGGTCACCAGCCTCGTCCTGGTGTCCGGCATGTTGGCTTTTCCAGCACCGTGGTGGACCAGAATCGCGGGAGTTTTTTTCGGTTTGGTGGCGGTCCAGTTCATCAACCTGCTTCGAGTGGTGGCGTTGTTCTACACCGGGGTGTACCTGCCAGAGTCATTCAACGAATCACACGTCGTTGTCTGGCAGTCGGTGGTGATTCTATCGGGAGTCGCGCTCTGGATGCTGTGGGCCCGGTGGGCCACAACACGGAGCCGGGAGTGCCGATGAGAACCTCGGAGTTCCACACCTTTCTGCGCCGGCTGCCCGTCGCCACCATCCTGGCCCTGATGGCGTGGATCCTGCTTCGTTCCGTTCTTGATTCGGCAGTCTGTGGGTTCTCCCAGATCCTCGTGCGGACGTTTGAAACCCCACGGGTCACCCGCCTCGCAGTCGTGGACCACCGGGCAGAGATCAGACGGGCGGATTTTCGAGCCGACAGCGCAATCCCCACCGTCGCTCTCACCGAAATTCACTTCAACACGACGGTGCTTCTGGCACTGTTTCTTTCCCTTCGTCGCCCACTGTCGAGGCGACGGCTCGGGCGTCTCACCGGTGGCTGGTCAATCCTGTTTCTTTCCCAGGTCTTCAACTTGGCAATCCATGTGAAGTACCTTTACGCCTCCGCCATGGGCGAGTATAGTCTCCAGCACTTCTCCGACCTCAGTCGCAACGTCTACGGACTCCTTCAGCTCACCGGCGACCTTCCGGTCCGGTTCTCTCTGCCCTTCGTGATCTGGATCGGTTTGAATTGGCAGGACGTGATGGAGATGCTCGAAGCGAAGAAGTAAGGCGATGGGGACACGGGGCACCAAAGTATGCGGGATTCGCGCGGGTCCACGGTCTTCGTTACCTTCACGGATCTCGTTCAAAGTTAAAGGTCAAACGTTACACGTCCGTTCCGACTTTTTTGCGTTCAACGTGTAACGTTTGGTTCATCCGGAAAATCGTGATGTGAGGTGGTGCCGTACCCGGGATTCAGGGACGGCAACAGTGAACAGCGACGGTGAGCAGCGACAGTGAGCAGGGACAGCGGGCAGCGGCGGCGATCAGGTGTGTGGCGGCTACATGGTCCCCTCCGGGTCGTTCTATGGGACGGGGACAAATAGCTGCCAGGGAGGCCGTTGTCAAGGGACGCTGCGCTGCCGGCCTTGAGCCCGGCAACCCTTGACAACGGCCTCCCTGGCAGCTTGTTGAAGGGCATGAACGACCCGGAGGTGACCATGTCGAAAGCCGTCAACACCACCAATCTCATCGCCTACACCAAAGCCCTAGAAGCAGCAGGCATCGCCATCAAGCTGGTCTTAAGAGTGCCGGCTCCTCTGAAGTCCATAGCCGATCAGCTGATCCGGTCGGCCAGCTCGGTCCCTGCCAACCTGGCGGAAGGGCACGGCCGAACCGGACGAGATCGCCAACACCACTGGCGGATCGCCTACGCCTCGGCCAAGGAAGTCGACAGCCACCTGCGACTGCTCTCAGCTGCTGGTGCCGTCAATGGAGTCGGCGCGGTGAAGGCCCTGGGGGCCTTTGATCAGGTTCGTGCCATGACCTGGCGCCTGCTCAATCCGGTCGCACCATAGCTCTCAACACGCTTCACGCTCTGACGCTGACGCTGTCACCTGACGCTGCCACCGGCCCCGGTCGCTGGATACTGTCGCTGTCACCTGACGCCGTCCCTGATCGCCGCCCTCTCCAACATCCCAGCTCCTGGGCGGGGGGTATTCGATTTTTCATTATTTATCTTTGATTCGGGCACGGCTGTCTGCTGGTGCCGGTGAGTCGCGTTGGAGCAGCCATCGGCTGCGACAACGTAAACTGCCAACTGCCAACGGCAGCCTACCGGCTGCGGCGAAGGTAGCGATAGTCCGGTATGTCGTACTCCTTGATCTTGGCAATCAGCGCGCCCCGTGACAGGTTGAGGACCCGAGCCGCCTTGCTCTGGTTGCCCAGGGTCCGGCGCAACACCCGGTCGATGATCATCCGTTCAACCGAGGGCACGACCGTTTTGAGATCGTCCTGCGCCAGCAACGCCGCGGTGGCCGCTTCGTCGATGCTCCCCGCGGCGCCCGAGGATGACGACATCCCCGAATACGCGGGAACCGTCCCTCGGACCATTTCACCCTCGGGTGTGGCCGAAACGAGGCGACGCAGCTCGCCGAGAAGCTCGGTCATTTCGCCCTCGAAGGGATGTTCGAGGAGCGAATTCAGCGTTTCCAGTTCGATGCCTCGAATCTCCTTGTCCTGCTCGGCGCCAACCGTATCGAGAAGGCGAACCACCAACAGCGGCAGGTCCTCACGCCGCTGATTGAGTGCCGGGATCCGCATGATGTGACGCTGGAACAGGTTGTAGAGCGTCGAGTCGAGGACGCCTTCGTTGACCAGAGCCATACAGTCGGACTCGGTGGTCACGATCCAGCGAACATTCGGGCCGTATCCGGTGTCGACGTCATGGGCAATGGCGGACGCCACTTCGCGCTGCATCGATTGAGACAGTCTGTGGACGTCTCGAATCACCACCACCGAACCCTTTGCGCGTTCGGCCAGGGACGTTCCCGCCTGGCGATCGGAAGCCGTGCCAAAAAGGTCAAGCCGGAAGGAATCATCATCACCCTCGGCAACTTGAATCACCTGCACGGGAAGCTGCCCGGTTGGGTGGACCGATGCGAGCAAAGTCGCCACCGCCATCCTTCCGGAGCCCGGACGACCGCACAGCAGTACCGGAAAGGTGGATCTGGCCGAATGCACAACGCTGTCACGAAGCACCCTCACCGCCTGAGATGTCCCGGGGAGGTGTTCCTCCACGATTCTCCGAGTGGCATCCTCCCACGGACCGTAGAGAGAACTCGAGTTCTCTACCCGTTCCCAGTGCACTGCGAGCATCCGTGACAACTCAGCCAGCAGAATCTGGTCGTATTCGATGTCCTGCTCGACGGTTTCGACGACCAGGTACGCGTGGGATTCGAGCGGCCCCCTGGAAACCGTGTAAATCAGAAGCTGGCGGGAGCCCAGTCGGAGGATGGCGTACCTGCCTCCCGTTCCCAGTTCATCGAAGGTCCTGGCCGGGAGCTTTGGCAGCTCTCCGGTCCACTGGGACACGATGGGCTGGAACCGACCATCCTCGTCCAGCCACGCCAGAATCGCCTGCCGGTCGGTGAAGAAATTATCGAAAAAGGTCCTCAGCGACGGAACCAGATCCGAGCGCACCCCAGCACGGAAGATTTCAACCATGTGATTGCGGGCGTCCGAGACTCGGGTTGGTTCGGAGTAGAGCACCACTTCCGACTTGGATCGGGAGGGCCGATCCGCCGCGGTGGCCACCCTGGGCGATGACTGCACCCCACCGCCATTAATCAACTCCACATCGGTCTCATCGTCTCCAATGCCCTTGAAGACCACGGTCGCAGTACCGATTCGGATTCTGTCGCCGACCCTGAGCACTCCCCTCGATCGCCGCTCACCGTTCAGGACGACCACCTGTCGCGGCTGGGCCAGGAAGGTATAGACCTTGCCGTTGCGCTGTATCACTACGTGACGGGGGGCAACGCCCGGCGAACGAAGGACCACGTCGTTTTGACTGGAGGCCCCGATGGAGATCACCTGCTTGACGAGCTCATAGGTGAGCTCGGAACCGCCACTGCCTTCAATTGCCAGGGTCACCACGTGAATACCCCCCATGTCTCCTGATTGATCAGCTTCGGAACAGCACCACATGCGAATGTGGACGATTGGGTCCCAACTGTTTCCATTTGGACAATCTCAGTTCCGCTGCTTGACATTCGACCAGAGCCTTTGCACGTTCGAACGATTGAGGGACGCTGTACCGGACGAATATCATATCCGTTTGGCCACAGGCTGTCAATGGATCGAACAGAACTGTTCACTTCTGTACATATGCCATCGGTGGCCGTTGGGTTTCCAGCCGGTCGGGATGGCTCAATCGAGCTTCCCGCTGTTTGCTCGATACGCTCTCCCCCAGCCCCCCACCCCGCGTATCGAGTGAAAAAGACCTTAGACTTTGGACTTTGGACTTTGGACTTCTGATTTTTGATTTAGTGGTCACCGCGGACCACGACTCCGCCGAGGCAGCACGCCAGCAGGGTGATCTCACGCAGCTCCGGCAGCGGCTCGCCGTCGCGATCCGCCACCAACAGGCCCACCACCCCCGCACCGGCTCCCAGCGGAATGACCGCCGTCTCAGCAGGCAACCGATCCACACCCAGCACCTGGGCCAGCTGGATGGCAGCACCAGACTCGGGATCGACTCCGGTGACCGCCTCTCCACTCCGAACGGCCACCTCCAACAGGGCGACGCCCCGGGGAAGAGCCGTAGCTTGCCGATTCAGTGGATAGCCGTAACCGGCTCGGCACCTGATGGCGGTCTCCTCCACCATCAGCACGGCGCCCCGCCACAACTGGGTCGACGCCAACTGGAGGAGTGAGCCAACTGCCTGATCCGAATCACCCCCATTGAGCAGGGTGTCAACGAGTTCGTACACCGTTGTGGGCCGCCGAGCGGATGCCAACTGTTGTCGAGTAGCCATCTGTCGATCGAGAACCACCGCGAGGTCCGCTCCGAACTGTTCAATCCTCCTGGCGGAGTTGCTTGCCGGTGCCGGCATCACGAAGCCGACTCCAGCTTCGATCAACCGGTGGATCCACCGCGAGTCCCGCACCCGTCCGACCCACACCACCGGTACCGACGGCGAAACCTCCGCCGCCTCGCGAACCAGGGCGATCCAACGGTCCTCGACATCCACCCTATCGAAGGCTTCTTCCTGGTGCAGCAGCAGCGCGTCCACGTCAACCAGCGAAATATCCGACGGTTCGCTGGCGACCCGAAGCTCCCACCCGCGCCGACGCCAACCACTGGCCAGGGTTCCTCTCCACAATCTGGGGTCCTGAGTCACCACACCCACCTGAGTCAGCAACAACTCTCCGGGTGCGTTTTCCTCGAGATCCGTGAGCAGCTCGTCGAGGGGGTTGCCAACAGGTTGCGGCGGCAGCACGTGGATTTTCGCGACGGGCGCTGGCCTGGACATCTCCAGCACCTCTCCGGCGAACAGCTTCTCGAGATCGACATCGCCGGTCTGGGCGGCCTGCAAGACCTGCTCGGTGGTTTCAGCGGCATCCGCAAGAGCGTTGAGAGTCAAAGCTCGCCCTTCGATGGGGCGGACCTCACTGGGCGCGAAGCGAAAGCTGCCGCTCGAGCTGCGGAGGATTTTTCCGGTCCGACGGAGTTCACCCGGACTCGGCATCACGACCTTGCCATGGGCGGTCTCGAGGCGAAGGTCGCCCGCCTCGGTATTCAATTCGAGGACGCCGCTCGGTGCGGTGGCCGAAAGCAGCCGCAGCAGTGCGGCCGGCGCGAGGTGGGTGAGGCTGCCGGTGAGCACCCGCCTCACGACCCCACCTCCAGGTTCCCATCACCCTCCGGCAGGGCGACCGTAAAGCTGTGGATCCGGCCGGGCCGCAGCTCGAGCACGGTATCGGTAATCATGGCATCGTCGGCCGTCACCACAAGCCGCCATCGGCCTGGGAGCAGGGCGGTGAATTTCCCCTCGGGATCAAGCGTCGTCCTGTGGATCTCTCCACCCTCGCCATGGAGAGTGGCAACCGCAATCGCACTCGCTTCGCCCACCAAGCGGCACACGAGATCCGATCCGAGGTCTGGGCGCAGTGGCCGACCACCACGTCTGGGCAAGCGGCCAATTTCGTTTCTCCCCTGTTTGGCGATGTGCACCTCGGGCTGGCTCACAACCGCATCCGCGAAGGCCATGTGGCTTGGTGTCATTGCCCACAAGCCAAGGGTCGGATCGGTGTGGACCCAACCCGCGCCGGGCAATCTACAGGCTACCCACCGGTGAGGAACCCAATCATCAGCGGTGACCAGAAGACCGCTCACGGTCACCGCCTCGAAACCGGCGGCCATCAGCAGGGCAGCGGTGGCATTGGCAACCCCAGAACACCGACCTCGGCCTCGATGGAGAACGTTGGCGGCATCCTGGCCACCCGTGTCCGAGGCATCGACGACGACGTTCGTCAAAGTCCATTCGAGGACCAGTGTAGCCGCCTCCCAGGCCGAAAGATGGGGTCGCAGGCTCGTCCGGAGCCGTTCGGGGAGCTCAAAATTCGCAGGAATACCTGCGACCGCTGTGCTTGTGATCTCGGCGTAGGTTCCCGCCGAGCCGATCGGAC
Source organism: uncultured Holophagae bacterium (assembly GCA_963801995.1). GTDB lineage: Bacteria > Acidobacteriota > Thermoanaerobaculia > Thermoanaerobaculales > Sulfomarinibacteraceae > FEB-10. Next base: position 331,950 of record CAWDGW010000008.1, read on the forward strand.
CCAGGGCGGTGGCGACGTGGACCTCCACGTGCCCATCCGGAGCCGGGATCACCGATTGGACATACCCATTCGCAGCCACGGCAACTGGAAGCTGGCTCCCTGAGACCAGGTAGACGGCCTCCTGGGCGCCCGCTCCAATCGCCCAAAGCAGGAACAGGGCGACCAGTCGTGCCTTCATCCAGCCGATGCCCTTCGTTTGACGAATCCGTCCAGCACACCGTTGATGAAACGGGGAGACTCCTCAGCGCCGAATTTCTTGGCGATTTCGATCGCCTCGTCGATGACCACGGCGTGGGGGGTGTCGTCAAAAAACAACAGTTCGCACATGGCAAGGCGAAGGATGTTGCGGTCGACGGCCGCAAGTCGGTCGAGACGCCAGTGGGCCGTCTGGTGCTCGAGTTCAGCATCGATCTCCCCGAGATGAGCGAGAGCGCCACGCAACAGCATGTCAGCGAATTCCCTGACACCCTCCGATGCACCCAACCATTCCTCGAAATCTTCCTGCATTTTTTCCGGATCGGATTGGGTCAGCTCATGCTGATACAGAAGCTGGAGGGCCAGTTCACGGGCCCGACGGCGCGATCCCACCTATTGCCCCCCGTCGAGACCCTTGTAGAGGCGGGCCATTTCGATGGCCGCCAAGGCGGCCTCCCAGCCTTTATTTCCCATTTTTGTCCCGGCGCGTTCCACCGCCTGCTCCAAGGTGTCGGCCGTGATAACGCCGAATGTGATCGGGACTCCCGACGTCATGGCCGTGGAGGCGATTCCCTTTGCGACCTCATTTGAAATGAGATCGAAATGAGCCGTTCCTCCCCGCACCAGGGCTCCAACACAGATCACTGCGTCGTAATCGCCGGATGAGGCCACCCGTGACGCAACCATCGGGATCTCCCAAGCCCCTGGGACTCTGACAATGGTGACCTGTTGCTCGTCCGCACCGTGCCGAACCAGGCAGTCCACCGCGCCGGACTCCAGCCTCGACGTCAGCGCCTCGTTGAATCGACTGATCACCAGCGCGAACCTCAGATTTCGCGCGTCGAGTTTGCCTTCGATCACCTGCATCGCGATCCTCCCGACCTTCCATTGTAGCGGCTTTTGCACCCCCACCCAACCCTTCCCCCGGGCACCACAGGTGGCAAGGGACCTCTTCGGAAACCAAAAATTGAAAATTGAAAATTGAAAATCCCACCCACCCGCCCGATCGTTTCGGTTTCAACCCCAACAATCACAAACCAGAATTGGGGTAGGATGACCGCGCAAACATGAGTTTTAGACCTCGGTTACTGGTTGAGATTGGAGGCGCCACAAGGTTGGCCCTGCAGTCGCTGGTGCGGATGTTCACCCCTCCACTGGATGTGAAGGAGATCTTTCGTCAGTTTGATCGGATCGGCGTCGGATCGCTCAACCTCACCAACATCACCGCCCTGTTCACCGGCATGGTGCTCGCCCTCCAGACGTCGTACGCCCTGTCCAAATTCGGCGCTCGGATGTACATCGGCGAGATCGTCGCTCTCTCCCTGGTTCGCGAGCTTGGACCGGTTCTCACAGCGCTGATGGTGGGCGGCAGGGTCGGTTCGGGCATTGCGGCGGAGATCGGCTCGATGGCAGTCACCGAGCAGGTGGACGCCATCAGGTCCATGGCCGCAGACCCGGTTCGCAAGCTCGTGGTCCCCCGGCTTTGGGCCACGGTCGCCATGCTGCCGCTGCTCACCATTCTCGCCGACGCTTTGGGGATCTTCGGCGGCATGCTGATTGCGGTCTTTCAAGAGGGCCTGAGCGCCTCGTTCTACCTCCAGCGCACCTTTCAAGTACTGACTTTTGACGACATCTGGGTGGGCATCGCCAAACCGATTGTGTTCGCGTTCTTGATCGCCATCATCGGTTGCTACAACGGCCTCAACGCCCGCGGGGGCGCCGACGGCGTCGGCAGGGCCACCACCAACACGGTGTATGTGGTGGCCATCGGAGTCCTGATCTCCGACTTCTTCATCACCAAACTCTTCCTGGCCCTGTGACATGAACGATCCTGTCATCCGACTCCGTGACGTCTGCAAGTCCTTTGGCGACAACCAGGTTCTGCGCGGGATCGCGATGGACGTCGACCGAGGCGAAACGGTGGCTCTGCTCGGCGCCTCGGGCTCAGGCAAATCGGTCACCCTCAAAACCATCAACGGATTGATCCCGGCGGATTCCGGCGCTATCGATGTCCTCGGGACCGCCGTCTCCAACTCCACAGAAACCGAGCTCGTACCCCTGCGACGCCGAATCTCCTACCTGTTCCAACAGGGCGCGCTTTTCGACTCGATGAATGTCTTCGACAACATTGCTTTCCCGATTCGAGAACACCTGCGAATGGATGCGGCGACCCTTCGGGACCGGGTCGCCCAGTTGCTCGCCATGGTCCGACTCGAAAACGTCGACCAACTCGAACCGTCGGAGTTGTCCGGCGGGATGCGCAAGCGGGTCGCGGTGGCGCGAGCTCTCGCTCTGGAACCCGAAATCATGCTCTACGACGAACCCACCACCGGCCTCGATCCGGTGACCAGCGAAGCCATCGCTCAGATGATCGTCGATCTGGGCACCCGCCTCGGGGTTACTTCGGTAGTGGTGACCCACGACATTCCACTTGTGACTCGGGTTGCCGAACGAGTCGTTTTCCTGCACGAAGGCAAGATCATCTTTTCCGGACCCGTATCGGCAGCCAGATTCGAAGCCCCTGATCCAGTACGAGAGTTCTTTGCCGCTGGAGGCACTGATGCGTGACGAAATCAAACGAAACCTCAGGGTGGGAGCCCTGACCGTGGCTGCGATGGTGGTGCTCGCGGTGGCGATCCTGGCAATCGGAAAACGACAGCAGATCTTCACCCAGCACACCCGCTACCACACTTCATTTTCGAACGTTACGGGCCTCCAAGCTGGCTCCCCGGTCAGGCTCAGCGGAGTGAACGTCGGGTTTGTGGAACGAATCGACCTATCCACCGATCCCAACGTTCAAGGGATCAAGGTCCGATTCACGGTCAACGCCATCTACACCGAACGAATCCGCAGCGACAGCGTGGCATCGATCAAAACCATCGGCCTGCTTGGCGACAAGTACCTCGAGGTGCGCAGCGGATCATCGAACGCGGAACGCATTCTCGAGGGTGGCATGGTCCCCGGCAGGGACCCAGCAGAGGTCGAAGAGCTGGTGGCGGGCGGCGAGGACCTGATGGCCAACCTGATCTCCATCTCGTCGAGCCTGAAGGTCATCCTGGAGCGCGTCCAGGCCGGCGAAGGTCTGATCGGCGAGCTCACCAGCTCCCCTGTCGAAGAAGAGAAGTTCAGCGAAATGGCAAAAACCACGATCGCCTCCCTGCGGACGATCCTCGAGCGGCTCGAGGACGGCGAGGGCTTCCTTGGCCGGCTGCTCACCGACGCCGAGATGGCGGACGACCTGTATGCCACCGCCCACACCCTCCGTCTCACCGGAGCCACCGTCACACGCGATCTGCAGCGAAATGACAGTGCCTACGCGGCCCTTTTCCGGGACCCCGAGACGGCGACCATGGTCCGGCAAACGGTGTCGGCGGTTCGCGATGCCACCCAGGCCATGGCCGCAGCCTTCGAGGAGCTGTCCACAGGCGAAGGAACCCTGCCCAGGCTGATGAGGGACAAGGAGTATGCCGACGACTTTCTCGAAGACCTCCAGGGTCTGATGCACCACCTCCGGTCAGCGGTCCAGAAGCTCGACGAGGGCGACGGAACCCTCGGCGCGTTCTTGAACGATCCTCAGCTCTACCAGGACCTGGAAAACGTGGTCCGAGGGGTGGAAAACTCCAAGGTCACATCGTGGTTTATCCGCAACCGCCGCAAGTCGGGCGAAAAATCTGAGGAGGCCGGCAGCGCGGCGACCGTCGATCCGTCCGCGCAACCTCCAACCTCCGACGATACCGGGGACGCGGGCTGACCGCTTCGAGCAAATTGCGGGCCGGATCTGATTGAAAATTGAAGATTCCGCCCCCGCCCGGGATCCGGACTTCAGAACATGGCGATGCCGCCGGGTTCGGTTTTCCGAATTCCGAATTCCGAATTCAAAGCAGGTGGGTGGATTACCCGCCACCGATGATGGCGTGCTGAGCCTGGTCGCGGCCGGTGCTGGTCAACGCCAGAAGCTCGCCGGCGTGCTCCACCAGCCGCTCTGACATGGCCTGACGGACCACTTGCCGGGTGTGGCTCTCGCTCCACCTCAGGTGGCGGTGAAGGGTGGCGAGCCGACACTCCTCGGTGGCTTCCGGGAGGTGCTCGTGGTGGAGCAGGTGAACCAGCAGCAAACTCGTTCCAAAATCCAGGCGCTGGGCCACGCGGCGCCTCACCTGCGCCACCACCCCTCGGCTGGGAGAAAACAGCAGGGCTGCCCCAAAAAGCACACCGAAAGCGGTGGCCATCGAGCCGGCGATGGAGACGTCGAGCAGCCACGCCAGCGCGTATCCGCCGACCGCGCCCGCCGCAGCAATCAGGGCACTGAGCCACAGCATGGGCTTGAACCTCTCCACCAACAGGTACGCGGTGGCTGGCGGCGCGATCATGAGTGCCACAACCAGGACCGACCCGACGGCGTTGAAAGCCCCCACGGCCGTCACCGAGACCATGGTCATCAGCCCGTAGTGGAGGAGCACAGGTGAGAAACCGAGAGTCGCCGCCAGGCCTGCGTCGACGGTGGCGAGCTTCAACTCCTTGAAGGCGATGCCGATGATCACGAGATTCAGCAGCAGGATGCCCCCCATGCTCCACAGAGCGGCCGGGCCCACATCGACCCCGACCACCACCAGCCGGTCGAATGGTGCGAAGGCCAGCTCGCCGAGCAACACCGCATCGGTGTCGAGGTGAACATTGCCCGCATACCGCGATACGAGAATCACCCCGATGGCAAACAACGCAGGAAAAACCAATCCAATGGCGGCATCTTCGCTCACCAACCGTGACCGGTTGATCGCCTCGATCAACGCGACCGTGAGCACCCCGGTGGCGCCGGCGGCGAGCAACAGCAGTGGAGAGTTCAGGTCGCCCGTAAGAAAAAACGCCACCACGATGCCAGGCAAAATCGCGTGCGAGATGGCATCGCTCACCAGGGCCAGTCGACGCAACACGAGAAAGGTCCCTGGCAGCGCACAGGCCACCGCCGTAACCACTGCGATCAATAGAATCTCGAGGTCCGCGCTCATGGCGAATCCTCCGACTCGTCCTCAAACCCACGCATCGCTTCGCGCCGGCCCAGCTCGGTGGGAGCCCACAGCCCGTCAGGGGTCTGGAGGGCGAGCCCCTTGGCTTCGAGGCCGGTCAAGGCGGTGGTCACATCCACGTCGCGCGAGCTCATGGTGCGCAGCACCGCCACGCTGTGGCCGTGATCCGGATTGTCCATGTGTTGGAGGGACAGCGCGTAGAGGTGAAACAACACCGGGTCGAGCTGGGGCGCTTGCCGCAGTCGGCCCAGGCGGAGCCACCGCCACACAACCCCCCGCCCAGGCGCGAGGGTCAACGAGATCACCACAATCACCGTCAGCAGGACCACGATCGTCGGTCCGGTGGGCAGTCTCGGAATCACCGAGCTCGCCACGGCACCCGCCACCCCCGAGGAAGCCCCCATGGCGGCCGCGAGGATCACCATCGATCCAAGTCGTCGGGTCCACTGTCTGGCGGCAGCGGCCGGGGCGACGATCATGGCGCTCATCAGCACCACTCCAACCGTCTGGAGGCCAATCACAATCGCCACCACCAACAGCGCGGTGAGCAGCCCATCCAGCCTGCCGATGGGCAGCCCGAGGCTGGCGCCAAAGGAGGGATCGAAGCTGAGCAGCTTGAACTCCTTCCACAGCAGAACCACCACAACCAAAGCGGCCCCACCGAGGGCGGCCATCACCACCACGTCCGATCGCAGAAGAGCCGCCGCCTGACCGAACAGATAGCTTTCGAGCCCGGCCTGGGCGGCGATCGGTTGCTTCTGGATATGGGTCAGCAACACCAACCCGAAGCCGAAGAAGACGGCGAGCACAATCCCCAAGGCGCTGTCGAAGGGGACTCGGCTCCGCCCTACCACCGTCCGCACTGTGAGGGTGGCGATCCAGCCTGCGAGGGCGGCACCGGCCATGATCACCAGCGGCGCCTTGCTTCCCGTGAGCAGGAAGGCGAGTGCGATCCCGGGCAGGGCGGCGTGGCTGACCGCGTCCCCGATCAGGCTTTGACGACGAAGAACGGCAAACGATCCGAGGGCTCCGGCGGTGGCGCCAAGCACCCCCGAACCCAGTGCGACCACCCGCAGCGTGTAGTCGCCGAACAGCTCCATCTCAGACTCCGGCCTCGACCGACTGGGCCAGCACACCGACCCTCCCGCCAAAGGTGAACCTCAGGTTCTCCTCCGTAAAGACCTTGGACACCGGTCCGGAGTCGATGGCCCGAACGTTGAGCAGCAGAACGTGATCGAAGTACTCCGGCACCGTCTGCAGGTCGTGGTGGACCACGACGATGGTCTTGCCTTCGTCCGCCAGCGAGTCCAGCACGTCAACGATCGTCCGTTCGGTGGGCGCGTCCACTCCCTGGAATGGCTCGTCGAGCATGTAGATCTCGGCCCCCTGAACGAGGGCGCGGGCCAGCAGCACACGCTGCTGTTGGCCACCTGAGAGCTGGGCGATGGGTCGGCTCGTGAACGCCTCCATTCCGACGGTCCGCAGTGCTTCCAAAGCCCTGTCGCGATGGGCAGAACCGACTCTGCGCAGCCAACCAATGGTGCCATAGGTGCCCATGGTGACCACGTCGAGCACGTCGGTCGGGAAATCCCACTCGAGGCTGGACCTTTGGGGCACGTAGGCGATTTCTCCCCGGATCCTACGGCGGGGGCGGCCGAAGATTCTGACCACACCAGCAACCGGGGTTACCAGTCCCATGGCGGCCTTGATCAGGGTGCTCTTACCGGCTCCATTCGGGCCGACGATGGCCATCTTCACTCCGGTCGGCACCTGAAGATCCACGTCCCACAGGACGGGCTGGTCCGCGTAAGCGACGGTGAGATCCTCGACCTCGAGGGCGAGTTTCGAGCGATCCTCTGGTTCGGTCGTCATCAGTACCTCCAAGACGCCCCGATCCCCACCAGGAGATCCGGGCCGGCTTCGGTCAAACGGCGCCCCACCCGACCATCAATTTGCAGGTTGGAGTTGATCAGATAGACGACACCGGTCTGGAAAACGAGTGGGCTCGGTCCCCGATATTCCTCACGATTGAAGCCGTAGAGCTCCAAAAAGGCCGAGGTCTTTTCGCTGAACCCGGCTCCGAGGGCGAGGCTCGCCCAAACCGAATCGAAACGCCGATCGCCGTCGGATGGTCTGGCGTAGCCTACGTTGGCGCCGAGGGAGACCGAGGGTGCGAGGTCCCAGGAAGCGGCAAAAACTGCGAGGGGCTGCCAGTCCGGCGAACTCACCGCCGAGCTCCCGGTGGGCATGGTGGTGGAGACAATCACGCCGGCTGCGGTGCTGCCGAAGAACCCGGTGCCACTGCCGTCATGGATCTCATATTTGAATCCAAGTGCCATGTCCAAGAATCCTGAGCTGTCCTCACCACCACCGTCGAGCCACAGGTACGACGGGGCGACCACTCTAAGCTCGAGGTCCTTCGAGAATCCCCACCGAATGAGGACCTCGCCGAGCGAGGTCGCATTGATATCGGCTCCGTCATCGTAGGTCGCGCCCATTTCGAACTGCCAGCGCCCCGTGTCCACGGCCAACGCGCTCTCGGTGAAATCAGGCCGGTCGGTGACCAGTGGTTCCTCAGCCGCGCCCACAGCCGCCAGAGCGGCCGTAAGTACAACCATCAACGCTGCAGATCGACGAGCTCTGTAACCCACGGATCACCCGCCCTCAGGGTCGCTCAACGCACCAACAATCGTTTCCACATTGGAGCGGACGGTCCCGACGTAGCTTCCCGCCGGCCCGGTCGGATCGCCGAGGGCGTCCGAGTACAAGCTGCCTCCGATGGACACCTCGAACCCTCGTGCGACCACCGCCTGGCGTAGCGCCTCCACGTACCGGGGCGGCACCGACGACTCGACGAAAATGGCCGGTATCTTCCTGTCCGCAATGAACTCAGCCAGCCGTTGCACATCTGCGGTCCCCGCTTCCGCGGCAGTGCTCACCCCGAGCAGACCTCTGACCTCGAAATCATAGGCCGCCCCGAAGTACGAGAACGCATCGTGGGCAGTCACCAGCACCCGTCGTTCCACAGGCAGTTGAGCGACCCTCCCTCGAACCCAGGCGTCCAGCTCTCTCAGCTCGGCCGTATACACATCGGCCCGAGCCCTATATCCGTCGGCGTGCTCCGGATCGATGGAGATCAGGGCATCCCGAGCACACTCGGCGGCCCGACTCCACAACCCAACGTCAAACCACACGTGGGGATCGTGGAGCCCGCCGGACGATTCCTCCGGCAGGATCAACTCGGACTCGGGGATACACTGCGCGATGGCCACCGTCGTCACCCCACGTTGCCCCATCTGCTGGAGTACCTCTCCCATCTTCCCCTCGAGGTGGAGTCCGTTGAGGAAGACCGCCCGGGCGGTGGACATGCGCCGAACGTCACCCGCGCGCGGCTTGTACAGGTGGGGATCCACACCGGGTCCCATCAGGACCTGGAGATCGATGTCCTCGCCTCCAATGGCAGCGACCACGTCGCCGACGATGGTGGTGGTGGCCACCACAGCGAGCTTCCCGGTGGTCGGCTGGCCCTGTCCACCGCCGCACGCTGCGGTAGCGACGACGGCGAGCACAATCAAAATCGTGCGCAGATTGTTCATCGAGTGAGCTCCTTGAACCAGACCTGGGTGGCAAGTTCGGCTGGCACGAGGTATCGGCCCTTTCCGGCGACAGCCACCCTGATGTTTTGCGAACTGACTTCGAGGACGTCCACCCGGACCCCGGGGACCAGACCGAGCTCTTCCAGAAGGCTCAAGCGGTCGGGATCCTGGACCCTGACCCTGGACACGGTACCCCCCATCTCCGGGGCCGAACTCGACAACCTGGTTTCGTGTCCAAGCTCGGGCATTCGGAGCTTGGCGTCAGGGATCGGATCACCATGGGGGTCTTGGGTGGGATGGCCGAGGACCTCTGCGATCCGCTCTTCGAACCGCTCGGAGATGACGTGTTCCAGGCGCTCGGCCTCCTCGTGGACCTCGCCCCAGTTGTAGTTCAATTTTTCGACGAGATACGTCTCCAACAACCTGTGATGACGCAGTAGTTCAAGGGCCACTCGCTTGCCGGAATCCGTCAACCGCACCCCTCGGTATCTGCGATGGTCCACGAAACCCAGCTGGGCCAACCGCTGCACCATGCCGGTGACCGAGGCCGGCCTGACACCCAGTCTCTCGGAGATTGACTGGGTGCTCACGTTGCCGCCGTCTTCCGCCAGCAGAAAAATCTGTTTCAGATAGTCCTCCTGGCTTTCTGTCAGTGCGTCATCGCCGAGGCTTCGCTTCATCTTTTTAGGCTAACCTAAATCTTCAGGGTGTCAAGACCAGGGCAGTCGGTAGATGGCAGTTGACAGCAGCAGGGGCCGCTCGACCGGTTCTCCTGAACCCCAGAACCAACCATCCTAGAAGTGTTACCCATGTCTTCAGACTATTATGTTACCCATGTCCCCGGACAGCACCCTGCCGACTGCCAACTGCCAACTGCCAACTGCATCGAGAATGAGGTAAACTCACCGGTCAGGAGGAACCCATCCATGTGCGACCATGCGCTCGTGATGAAAGCCTGTCAGCCGCTTCCTCCGGGAACGCCAGCTCTCAACGGACACGACCTCGATCACCTCCTGAGCCACGCCGAAGGCTGGGGTATCACCGACGGTCAACTGACCAAGACCTTTCAGTTCGAGGACCACTACCAGACCATGGCGTTCGTCAACGCCATCGCCTGGATCTCCCACCGCGAAGACCACCATCCCGAGCTGGTGGTGGGATACGACAACTGCACCGTTCGTTACAGCACCCACACAGTTGGCGGGCTGTCGGAAAACGACTTCATCTGCGCGGCCAAGGTGGACCACCTGGTCGAGAACTGAGGTGTGACATGAGGATGCTTTCTCGGTACTTCGCGGCTGCCTTGGGGATCGGAGCCCTGGTCGCCCTGGCGGTGAGCTGCGGCGACAGCAAACCGACCCCTCCCCCCGGCTTTTCTGAGAACCAACTGGTCGGTTGGCAGGCTTACGCCGATCTCAACTGTGGCAGCTGCCATGGCGAAGCTCGCGAGGGCAAGAGATCCGGGCCCACTTTGGCCGGTCTCGACGAGCACTGGACCGAGGACCAACTGGTGAGCTACCTCGGCGACCCGGTGGCGATGATCAAGACCAATCCGCGCCTCTCCTTCAAGTCCGAGCAGTACGCCATCGCCATGCCGGCCTATGGAGACAAGGCCGATCAGGCCACATTGCGGGCCCTTGCGAGTTACCTGCTCATCGACGTGGAGTGACTGGGATTCGGGTTCGATTCTCCGGCGAGTTGATGGCCTTGGCGAGTCTGTGAATCTCCACCGGCACGAGATTGGGTGACTAGTCACCTACGGATGATGGTCCCCGCAGCAATCGCGCAGGAAGCGTGAGAATCGAGTGCAGCAGCTTGAAAACCGCATCCACGGTGATGCCCAACAACCGGAAGGGCAGCATCAGCAACCACACGAAGGGATAGAGGATCAGTGCCAGCAGGGCCAGCGGCCAGCACAGCACCAACAGAATGAGCCAAAGGATGAACTTCGCCATGTCACACAGGATAACGGAGTCGCGATCTTCTCGGTTCTCCGGTCACAACCGACCGCCAACCAGCGGCTCCAGCCGACCGGTCACCTGATCCCACAGCCACAGCGATGAGCCGTCACCGATGAACAGGCGACTCGCAGCGCAACCCGTCGGCAGGGGCTGGGTGACGCTGCCACGCCGGAACCACCAGTTCACAGGCACGACACCGCTGCCAATCTCACGGATCTCTCCTGATTCCAGATCCACGAGCCGAGAATTCCAATCAGCGAACCACTGGTAGCCCGGTTTCTCGTCGCTGACCGCCACCACAAAGGTGGAAGGAGTCGGCTGGAAGCCGATCATCAGTCTCTTCGGCTTTCGTGGCAGATGAACCTCGCCAGCTACGACTCCCTCCGGCGACAGCACTTCGAGCCGCGAACCTCCGGGATCATTCACCAGCCTGACAAGGCGCCCGTCCGCCAGCATGGAGGCCACAGGACCGAAGTCCACCTCGCTGGCCCAGGGAATTTCGACGAGGGTGCGGCTGTCCACGTACCTCCACTGCGTTTTACGATCAAATGCCGTCCCGAGCAAAATCCGACCCCGGGTTTCGTCGAAGGTCACCGAGAACACGGCGCCGGCGCCTTCCAGGACACCTTTCTCCACCATCCTCCGGTCGCACGAGATCGAACTCGAGGGCTCGGACGGTGGGCGGGCCTTCGACCTCACCCGTCGGCTCGACCGCGTAGATCGCGATGCGGTCTTCGGAGGTGAAAAAGGGTCCGAGGAAATACTGGACGGTAGGCAGTCGCACCGATCCCACGAGATCACCCTCGGGCAGGGTGGACACGACGAGGTTCCCCTCCTCGATCGTGGCCACGCGGTCCCCCCGGCGGGAAAGCACCATCCTGGGCTGGCGATCCAAAAAGATGGCCGAATCGCCCCCACCCCGGTGGAGGCTATCCATGTTCCCGTGGCGAATTCGCCACCCTCCGCCATCGGGCACGGTCCACGCTGCGTGCTGTCCATCTCCGGAGAACGCCAGCGCGGTTCCTCCCCCCCACGACCCAATGCCGAGGCGAATACCCTTTCGGTTGTCGAGATTCAAGGCGAAGTTCCCGACAACGTCCCAACGTCCGCGTGTCAGTCCCGTCACGGCGATCCAATCGCCCGATGAATTCACGATCGGGCCACCATAAGCCCATCTCAGGGCTCCGATGCCAGGCGTACTGAGCCACCAGCCATAGCCGGCCAGACCCGCCACCAACAGCAGTAGGGCGGGCCATAGGGCACGGGAAAGCGCCAGGTGATGCCGACGGGGATCGCAGCGCCCTTCCGAGATCTGGTGCGCGCCGACGCCGGAGACCACCGCCACCACAGCGATCGCCATGGCCAGGCCCACCACCGCCGCCGCCAACTCAGCACGGGCCGTCAACAGCCCACTGACGGTCAGCCAGCCAATCGTACCAACCGTCACCAAGGCCAGCAGGTCGAATCCGATCCACCCGGTACGCGCTCGCCACATCGTGCTGACGGCGTGGGCAACCAGCACCAGCACCAACGGAACTCCGACCATGAAACCCAGCCACACCCACAGGTCGCTCGCCAGGTCACTGGCGAAGGCTTCCGGGTCGGTGAGCACAGCGGCAGGCACAAGGACGATGAGTTCGCAGATCAGGAGAACGGTCATCACACCGAGCAGCTTGCCGAACCAGATCGCGGGGCTGCTCAGCGGCCGGGCCATGAAAAAGCCGAACCGGCCGTTCGCCACCGTCCCGCTGACGGTCGACGCGCCCAGGAAGACCGCGCTGAGCCAGGTGAAGGCCATGGCCATCCCCCACATGAGCACCTCGCGGATCTCGGCGGGTGACCAGCCGAAGAGCCCCGGGACCAGTGGCATGACCAGGGTCACCGACAGTGCCGCCAGGGCGGCCCAGACGAAGGTCCTGTGCTCGACGATCTCGCGCCACGCGACCACGGTAACGGTTTTCATGGGGCACCTCCGTTATCAGGTCCGCACAGAGCGACGAAGATCTCCTCCAAAGACATGGGGTGCACTTCGAGGTCACTATCCCGACCATCAGGGGGCAGTTCCCCCCGCCTCACCCGCACGACCACCTCCACCCCGCCCGCGATCCGTCGGGATCTGAGTATTTCGGCCCCGTCGAACTGGGGGTCAATCTCACGGGAATCTCGAATTCGGATGCGGCGGAACCGTGCCTTGAGCTCGTCGACCCCCTCGTCGACCACCAGATCACCGCCGTGGATCACTCCCACCCGATCGGCCACCGGCTCGATGCCGGCGATGTCGTTGGTGGCGACAAAAACCGTGGTCCCTCGATCGGCAAGCTCACCGATGAGCTCGTCCAGGAGCTCCCGCCGGGCAACCGCGTCCAAACCGAGGGTCGGGTCGTCCAGCACCAGCAGCTCGGGCGAGGGCGCCAGGGCGAGAGCGAGGGACAGCTGACGCTGCTGGCCCCTCGACATGGTTCCGAAGGGACGATCCGGCGGAACCGAGAACCGGTCCAGACGGTCGACGAACGACGTTCGGTCCCACCGGGGATATAGAGCCGCGAAGAACCGTCCGAGCTGTGAGGCAGTCATCGACTGCGGCGACTCGTCTCGTTCGAGCACCACGCCAACCCTCGACATCAGCCGGGACCTGTGCCGCCACACATCGGCGCCGAAAAGTGCAGCAGACCCTCCGGTGGGCTTCCACTGACCCAGCAGGCAGCGCACCGTGGAGGTCTTGCCGGCACCGTTCCGGCCCAGCAGGCCGTACACCGAGCCTCGGGGCACCTTCAAACTGATCCCGTTCACTGCGGTTGTCCGGCCGTAGCGGACCGTCAATCCATCGAGGGTCACAACAGGGGCGGATGAGGTCGTCACCGGTCACCTCCTGAAAGCTCGTCACTCCGCTGGAGAGCCCTGGTCAGTGCACTGAAGGCCTCGTCGCGGTCGGCCCCGAGATCCCTGGCGGCCTCGGCGAATCGCCTCGCCTCCACCTCGAGCAGGACCCGTCTCTCGGCACTCACCGTGGCCGCAGGCCTGGAAGCGACGAAGGTGCCCTCTCCACGCCGAACCTCGAGCACACCGGAGGCCGTCAGCCGCTGGTAGGCCTTGGACACGGTGGCCGGGTTCACGCCCAGTTCACGGGCCAGGTCTCGCACCGATGGAACCGACACCCCCGTGGCCAAGGTCCCAGAGACCACCATTCGCCGCATGCCATCCTCGATCTGCCGCCAGATGGGGGCCGCGGCTGCAGGGTCGATGTCGAGCAGGGTCATTCGAAGCTCCAGGACGACCTCGTTGTTCGAGGTGTACTACTGTTATAATACACCGAGTCACCAATGTCAAGAGGAGCAACGGCAGAAGTCAAATGTTGAAAGTTGAAAGTTCCCGCCTGCCCGTCCTGCAATTGCATGGGAGTCGGGAGCCTTCAGAACGGTCGAGTCAGGTTTTCGGAATTCGGAATTCCGAATTCTTTCTGCTGCTCCCGCCGTCCTCCGCTCCTCTGCACCTCTGCACCTCTGCACCTCTGCTCCTCCACCCCTTCCGTGCTAGTTTTGCGCCGGAGGCCTTCATGGACGTCACTGCCGAGCAACTCCGGGATTTCGAGATCTTCCGTCAGCTTCCATCGCCCGTCGTTCAAAACATCGCCGCGATCGCGCGGCGCCGGCGGATCGAGGCGGGCGAGGAGTTGTTCGAATCCGGCCAATCCAGAAAAGCCTGTTATCTCATCGTCGACGGCCGGCTCGACGTCCAGGTGGAGGCGGGGGAGGCCAGCGGCACGGTTGTGGTGCTGGGGCCGGGCGAGGCAACCGCCGAGGCGGCCATTCTGGAACCAGGAATTCACTCGGCCACCGGCCGTGCGCTCTCCGACATGGAGGTCATTGAGCTCGAGGGGGAGGCGGTCAGGCAAACGCTCGCGAACGACGCGTCGGCGGCCATGGGGCTGTTCGCAGAGATCGCCCGGGTCATGGTGCGGCGCCTGCAGTACACCTCGGCCCGACGGACAGGCTGGGACCTGGTGTACCGCCCCGGCGCCACCCGTACCGAGCACGATTTGCTCGGCGAGCGTGAGGTACCTGCAGATGCCCGCTACGGGGTCCAGACCCTGCGAGCGGTGGAGAATTTCCCAATCACCGGCATTCGTCTGGCCCACTTCCCTGAGCTCATCCGAGCACTCGCCATGGTCAAGCAGGCCGCCGCCCGGGCGAACCACCGACTGGGGTTGCTTCCGGACACTCTGGCCGAAGCCATCGACCGGGCCTGCGAAGAGATCATCGGCGGCAACTGGCACGGACACTTCGTGGTCGACGTGATTCAGGGCGGGGCCGGCACCTCCACCAACATGAACGCCAACGAGGTGATCGCCAATCGCGCCCTGGAACTCCTGGGTCATCCCCTCGGCGACTACCGGCACTGTCATCCCAACAACCATGTCAACCTTTCCCAGTCCACCAACGACGTCTACCCGACGGCGGTGAGGGTCGCCGTCATTCTCCGGCTCGGGGAGCTGCTGCGGGCCTTGCGCGGTCTCGAGGACGCCATGCGAGCCAAGGCGGAAGAATTCCACGACGCCATCAAGATGGGCAGGACCCAGCTCCAGGACGCCGTGCCCATGACCCTCGGTCAGGAGTTCGAGGCCTTCGCGGTGACCACCGCAGAGGACGTGGCGAGGTTGGAGGAGACGGCGAGGCTCTTCCTCGAGGTCAATCTCGGTGGCACCGCCATCGGCACTGGAATCAACGCCGACCCTCGTTACCCCGAGCTTGCGGTGGCCGAACTGCGGAGGATCTCGGGCCTCGAGCTGGCCCTCGCCCCCAACCTGGTGGAGGCCACGCCCGACACCGGCGCCTTCGTCATGTTTTCGGGAGTCCTGAAGCGGGTGGCGGTCAAGCTCTCCAAAATGTGCAACGATTTGCGCCTGCTGTCTTCAGGTCCGCGGTGTGGGTTCAACGAAATCAACCTTCCCGCCATGCAACCCGGCTCCTCGATCATGCCCGGCAAGGTCAACCCGGTCATCCCCGAGGTGGTCAATCAGATCGCGTTCCAGGTTATCGGCAACGACCTCACCATCACCATGGCAGCCGAGGCGGGGCAACTCCAGCTCAACGTCATGGAGCCGGTGATCACATTCGCCCTCTTCGAGTCGTTGGACATGCTGACGGCCGGGATCAAGACACTCACCGATCGCTGTGTTCGCGGTATTACCGCCAACCGAGAGCACGCACACGCCCTGGTGGAGGGCTCGATCGGATTGGTCACCGCGCTCGTGCCGGCCCTCGGCTACGAACGCGCATCTCAGGTCGCCAAGGAGGCCCTCGCCAGTGCCCGGAGCGTCCGCGAGATCGTCCTCGCCGCTGGCGATCTCGAGCCCGCCGAGCTGGATCGGCTGCTTTCACCCGAGGCGATGACGAGGCCGCGCCCGTTGGTCGATTCGGCGGGGTAGTCCGGTCTTCGGAATTCGGAATTCGCAATTCGCAATTCGGAATTCGCAATTCGCAATTCCGAGAGAACATACTCCGAGCTACCTCGAAGGTTCCACCCTATTTCTCTGAGGTTGCGAGATAACCCGAGTCCCGAATCCCGACAGCTCAGCCGCAGGCGGCCTCGGCGACGACTCCCTCGCCGTCGGCGCGGATCATCTCCTCGAACTGAGCGAAGATCTCCGGGTCCCAGGAACCCTCACTGGTCTCTTTCGCCATGATCGAGAGGGCTTTGTCGCGGCTCAGTGCCTTCCGGTAGCAACGATGGTTGGTCAGGGCGTCGTAGACGTCCACCACCTGGAAAACTCTCGCCAGCAGAGGAATGTCCTCTCCGGCCAGTCCGTCTGGATAGCCCGAGCCGTCAAAACGCTCGTGGTGGTGGCGGATCAGTGGCAGGACCGGGCTCAGGCTGCGCAGGGGCGAGCAGATCTGGACCCCGATTTTTACATGCCCCTTCATCACGACCCACTCCTCCTCGGTCAGGGGCCCCGGCTTCAAGAGCACCGAATCGGGGATTCCGACCTTGCCGAGATCGTGCAGGTAGCCACCCCGACGGAGGGCTGTGAGATCGTCTTCCCCCAGCGCCACTCGTTCGCCGAGTCGGACGCTGAGCCGGGCCAGTCTCTCGCAATGATCCGAGGTGTCCGGGTCTCGGGCCTCGACCGTGCGCGCGATAGAGAACACCATCTGCTCGGCGGAGTCCAACTCGAGGGTCAGCCGCCGGAAGGCGACCAGGTTACGGACCCGGATCTCCAGCTCAACGAGATCACACGGTTTGAACAGGAAATCGGTGCCCCCGACCTCCAGACCCTGCAGTCGTGCCTCCCTGGATCCATGCCCAGTCAGGAAGACCACCGGAATCAGACGGGTCTCTGGATCCTCCTTGAGCCTTTGGCAGACCTCATATCCATCCAGCCCCGGCATCATCACATCGAGCAGGATGACGTCGGGTTGCTCCTCCTGTGCGAGGATCAACGCCGAGGTACCGTTCGACGCCTTGTGAACTTCGATTCCAAGGGCTCCGAGCGCCTCTGAAAGTGCTTCCAGGGCACCGGGATCGTCGTCGACCGCGAGGACTGTTCCTTGAACGTCAGACATGTGTGAGGCCTTTCAAGCACCTGGAACTTTCGGCCAATCCGTCGCCAATGCGCTGCTCGGCTGACCAACACCTGTACCGTCAGCACAACGATTTGATGCAATCGTGACCTGAGCGTCGTCCTGGGGTTTCCAGGCCCCACACCCTGGCAGGGTGAGAGGGTGAGAAGGCGAGAAGGTGAGAGGTCACGACCCAATAGCCAGCAGACCGGGATAAGCAGAGGGACAGAGGGGAAACGGGACAGAGGGGATGATGTTGCTCCCGTTCCTCCTCCTCTTCCCCTCTGCCGTGAATCGGTGCCCCGAGTCGAGTTCGACCGCCGCGGTCGGTTTTCCAAATTCCGAATTCCGAATTCCGAATTCTGAGCTTCTGCCTTCTACCTACTGGCTACTCCCTGCCCTGTGCTAGACTCCGAGACCGGCCGCCAGCGGCCTATTAGCACAGGGAGACACCCATTTATGAAGGGCATCGTCCTAGCCGGTGGTTCGGGGACACGCCTTCACCCGGTCACCAAGGTGGTCAGCAAGCAGCTGCTGCCCGTCTACGACAAGCCGATGATTTACTACCCCCTCAGCCTGCTCATGCTGGCCGGAATCCGGGAGGTGCTGATCATCTCCACGCCCCGGGATCTCCCCTTCTACGAGGAACTGCTGGGGGACGGGACCCGATTCGGCATGAGCATCTCCTACTGCGAACAACCCAGCCCAGACGGCCTGGCGCAGGCCTTCATCCTCGGCCGAGATTTCCTCGACGGATCGCCAGCCTGCCTGGTGCTCGGCGACAACATCCTCCACGGCCACGGCCTTTCAGGGCTCCTCGGCAGATGTTCCACCCTCTCGAACGGTGCTCAGATCTTTGGCTACTGGGTGAGGGACCCGGAACGCTACGGGGTGGTCGAGTTTGATGACGAGGGCAAAGCGATCAGCCTCGAGGAAAAGCCGAGGCAACCGAAATCCCACTACGCGGTTCCCGGGCTCTATTTCTACGGTGCCGACGTTGCCGACCTGGCGGCGAGCCTCCAACCGAGTGCTCGCGGAGAGTTGGAGATCACCGATCTCAACCGCCTCTATCTCGACCAGGGCCGGCTCAATGTGGAAGTCCTTGGGCGGGGCTACGCCTGGTTGGACGCTGGAACTCACCGCAGCCTGATCGAGGCGTCGAATTTCATCCAGGCGATCGAAGAGCGGCAGGGCCTCAAGATCGGGTGCCTCCAGGAGATCGCGTGGCGAAAGGGCTGGATCGACCGCGGCGGTGTGCGCTCCGAGGCCTTGGCCGCGGGCTCGTCCAGCTACGGAGCCTACCTTTTTGAAATCCTCGAAGCCTCGGAGACGATGCGTGAAAAGGACTGAGACCTCCCTACCGGGCGTGCTCCTGCTCGAGCCCGTGGTTCACCAGGACCACCGGGGGTTCTTCATGGAGTCCTTCAACCAGAGAGCCATGGAAGAGATCGGTATCCACCACACCTTTGTCCAGGACAATCACTCCAGATCTCAGCGAGGGGTGCTCCGCGGGTTCCACTACCAACTTGGCCGTCCTCAGGCCAAGCTGTTGAGGGCCACTCGCGGCCGGATCTTCGACGTTGCCGTCGATATTCGCCGAGGCAGCCCAGACTTCGGACGCTGGGCCGGGGCAGAGCTCACCGAAGAGAACCACCTCATGCTGTTCGCGCCGGAAGGCTTCGCCCACGGTTTCTTGGTGCTCAGCGACGTCGCCGAGTTGCAGTACAAGTGCAGCGATTTCTATGCACCGGAACACGAACTGGGCATTGCATGGAACGATCCCGAACTCGGGATCCAGTGGCCCCTGGAAGGTCTGTCGCCGATTCTGTCGGATCGCGATCGTGGCTGGACGAAACTCTCCGAAATGCAGCCCGCCGACCTCCCGAGGTACGAACCGTGACCGGGAACACCCATACCCCTCGGGCAGTCATGGTGACCGGCGGCGCCGGCTTCATCGGATGCAACTTTGTTCATTACCTGCTGGAGTCCGACACCGACGTTCGCGTCATCACCCTCGACGCGCTCACCTACGCCGGCCATCCCTCCAACCTGCGCCAGGTGGAAATGTACGAGGGCGACCGACACCATTTCGTCCATGGTGACATCCGGGATTCGGAGACCGTGCGCAGGGTACTCCGCGATCACGGCATCGATACTGTGGTCCATTTCGCGGCCGAGAGCCACGTGGATCGGTCCATTGACGGGCCGCTGGAGTTCATCGACACCAATATCCGCGGGACCGCGGTCCTCCTCGAGGCCGCCCGCGAAGTTTGGACGGGTCGCGAGGACGTCAGGTTCCACCACGTCAGTACCGACGAGGTCTTCGGCTCGCTGGGTGAGGACGGGCTGTTCAGCGAGGACACCCCCTACGACCCATCCAGTCCCTACTCCGCATCGAAGGCATCCGCCGACCACCTGGTCCGGTCCTGGCACCGCACGTTCGGACTCCCCGTAACTCTCTCCAACTGTTCGAACAACTACGGCCCCTATCAGTTCCCAGAAAAACTCATCCCGGTGATGATCGCCAACGCCGAGGCCGAAAAAGCGCTGCCGGTGTACGGCGACGGCGGCAACGTCCGGGACTGGCTCTACGTGGGCGACCACTGCGAGGCGGTGGGCCGGATCCTGCGGCGCGGGGAAACCGGGCGAACCTACAACGTGGGCGGAAGGACCGAACGCACCAACCTGGATGTGGTTCACCTGGTGTGCGACCTGGTGGACGAGATGAAGCCTCGCCCGGGCGGTGGCAGCCGACGCGACCTGGTGACCTTCGTGACCGACCGGCCCGGCCACGATCGGCGCTATGCCATCGATTCCAGACGGATCGAAGGGGAACTCGGCTGGCGCCCTCGCCATTCCTTCGAGCAAGGCCTGCGCGAGACCGTCGCCTGGTACCTGGAGAACCGGGCGTGGTGCGACGAGGTCACGAAGGATCGGTACGACGGCGGTCGTCTGGGGCTGGGCAGATAGCAATAGCTCAGAATTCGAAATTCGAAATTCGAAATTCGGAAAACCGACCCTGGGTGGGGCAGTGGGATGGGACGCAGAAAAACGCTGATGAACGCTGCAGGATTGTAACGACACACCCTCGGCAAAACCCGCCGTGTGGAAAAACCCACCTCTACGGGAGCGGTCGGGTCAATCACGTCGATCACACGAAGAACCCCCCTATCCCCGGTTGACCATGAATGGCCCCCTTGGTTGTGACTTGCGCCGCATTTCAATGTGGGTCCCTGAGACGGGATTGTCACGAGGGAAACGTGCGGAATATGTGCGGAAAATGACCGGGGCACTGACGCTTCACCCGATAAAACGGGCTACCGGGAACGGCCCGCGGGGGTGCGGTGGTTGAGGCTGAACCGTCAGCAGTCCTGATTTTTGATTTTTGATTTTTGATTCTTCAGAAGTACAGCTGGATCATCACCCGCACGCGGTGGTCCACCTGGGTCGGCGCTGCTGAGATCGGAGTCAGCTGCCCGTCGATGACAGCATCCGGATCAGCCGCGAACTCGCGCTCGAGGCGGGAGGCATCGATCTTCAGGGCGTGCTGGTGCCAGTTTTTGATGAACCAGTTGAAGCCCACCGTCACCTCGGAGATCCTGCTCTCGATTCCGATCTGGTATGCACCCTCATTGTCCGCCACTTCGGCCACGCGGAGGCCGGAGTCCATGGCCTTCTGGTAGTCAGGGTTCTTCAGGCGCTCGATCTGGGCGTAACGTGCCACCGCCTGAAGTTTGCCACGCTTGACGAAATAGCCGACGTTGAGCTTGAAGCCTGCTCGCTCGAAGTCGTCCTCGAACACGGTGTAGTCGAAGGTTTCGGTTCCCCACTCGAGGTCGGCGGAGAATCCACGGTATCGGGCCATCAGCGCCAAGTTGTACCCGGATTCATCGTATCCGCCGGCCTTGCTCGACGAGTTGCGATAGGTCGACAGCAGCACCGCCAGCTTGAATCGGGGGCTGTGGAGCCCATCCCCCTGGGCGATCCAATTGATCCAACCCCACGGGTGGTAGCCGACCCTCAGAGCGTAGAGCATGGCGTCGTCGCTGTTGGAGAGACCGGCGGTACCGCGGCCGTTCCAGATCCCTGCTTGATACTCGAAAGTGGCCGTATCCGCCGAGCCGCGACTTCCATCGAGCTGGACACCCTGCGAGCGGTACAGGTTCATGCCACCAGTGGCGAAGCCCGTGTCCGGCGATTCCCAGTAAAGCGCGAACCTCGCGGTTCCCCCGCCCGGATAGACCGGCCCACCGTCGTCGAGGCCCATCGAATCAATGTCGGTTTCGCCATACATCACTGACCGCTCGACGAACTCCAGGCCCCAACCCGAGTTGAGCATGCCCAGTCCGTAGGCTATCTTGTTGCGTCCCGCACCCAGGTTCAGCAGATCCGAAAACCGATAGGCGATCCAGAGATCGTGGGCATTGACGGTCCGAGTCGGCTCGAGCTGAACATTGAAGAAATACGTGAAGCGAGGATCAAAAATATATCCCCTCCACCACAGACGCGCGCGCCGAATGTAGAAATTCGAATAGTTCTCTTCGTTACCGCTGATCTCGGGGTCGAAATCCATGTAGGTGTATCGGAGCTGGACACCCGCATTGAGCAGAAGTAAGAATTTCTGATCCTTCGTGAGGAATTTGAAACCCTTGTCGTAGGTGACCTTGACGGTGTTGTCGTCAGTGGTGTCGAGTGCAGCCTCTTCGGCCACCGCAGGTCGACCCACAAACAGAGCCACCGCAACGACCAACCCAACCGCCACTCTCAGCATCGACCCTCCTTCAACGACGCAAGTATATCGGTCTTCGTGGAGGTTTTCACAAGGTCGTCTTGCCCCGTTTCCAACGCCATTCGCGCAGCGAATTGCGCCGTCAATCGACAGCGATCTGGTGCACCTTTATTTTTTCCCAGAGCGTTTTTCGGCTGATACCCAACAGGTCCGCCGCTTCAGCCCGCCTGCCGCTGGTGGCGTCCAGGGCCACCTTGATGGCTTCGATCTCGGCCCGCTCCACCGCTTGGCTCAGCGGACGAACCTTGATGGCCTCCCGGGGTCCCCGGTTGCCATCTTCCCCCCGGAGGGCCGCGGGAAGCTCGTCGACCGTGATATGGGAACCACGGCAGAACAGAATCGCGCGCTCGACCACGTTTCGCAACTCGCGCACGTTGCCGGGCCAGCCGTGTCCTTCAAAGAGCTCCACGACCTCATCGGTAAAGCCCTCAATATCCCGTTGCCGTTCGTCCGCGAATTCCTTGAGGAAGGCCTGTGCGAGCAGAGGAATATCCTCCTTGCGGTCCCTCAGCGGGGGCAGGTGGATTGACACCGTATTGACTCGAAAAAAGAGATCTTCTCGGAATCTGGAGGCCTCGATTTCCTCCTCGAGCGGCCTCAGCGATGCCGACACGATCCGCACGTCCACGTCGATCGGTCGGTTGGAGCCCAGCCGTTCGATCTGGCGCTCCTGGAGGACCCGCAACAGCTTCACCTGGAAGCTCAGAGGCAATTCGCCGATTTCGTCCAGAAAGAGAGTGCCCCCGCTGGCGGCCTCGAAGCGGCCGATGCGTCGTTCCGAGGCACCCGTAAAGGCACCTTTCTCGTAACCGAAGAGCTCGGACTCGATCAGCGACTCGGGCAGCGAGGCACAGCTGACACGAACATAGGGTTTCGCGCGGCGTTTGGAGTTGAAGTGGATTGCGGAGGCCACCATCTCCTTGCCGGTTCCGCTCTCGCCATGCACCAGCACCGACGCTTCCGAGTCGGAAACCAATCGGATCAGATCGAAGACCTCCTGCATTGGTTTCGACTTCCCGATGATGTTCGAGTACGAGTGCCGCTGTTCCAGCTGCTCTTGGAGGCGGACATTCTGTTCGCGCAGACATCCTCGTCGAGCACACGTTGTTGAGCCTGACGATCAGCTGGGCCATGGAAAACGGCTTGGCGATGAAATCTGCAGCCCCTTCTCGCATCGCCTCCACGGCCCTGTCCACCGTCCCGTGGGCTGTGATGATGATGACCGTCGTCTCTGGCTGCATCGCCTTGAGACGTTTGAGCAGATCCATGCCACCGAGCCTGGGCATCACGAGGTCGGTGAGCACCAGATCGTGCATATGTTGTTCGAAAAGGGCGGCGCCCTTGGCCCCGTCCTCGGCCACGTCCACGGCCCAGCCCTCCTTGCGCAGCGCATCGGCCATGGTGATCCGCAAGAGTGGCTCGTCTTCGACAATCAACAATCTGTGGCCACAAATGGTCATACCCCGCCTCCCACCGATCTCGCAGTTCGTGAGGACGCGAAGCGCACTCGGAACGTGCTTCCCTCACCTACGTTGGATTCGACAACGATCACGCCTCCGTGGGCGGCGACGATACTGTCGCTCACCGCCAGTCCCAGCCCGGTTCCCTCACCCACATCGCGGGTCGTGAAGAATGGGTCGAAGAGGCGATCTCGGATGTTTTCGGGAATTCCAGTTCCCGTGTCCTGGACCTCCGCGACCACCTCGCCACCGATCACCCGGGTCTTCAGGGTGAGAGTTCCCCCATCCGGCATGGCGTCAATGGCGTTGAGCACGAGGTTCAGAAAAAGCTGCTCCATCTGGAAGTGATCGGCCATGACCAGAGCCTCGTCGTCACCGAGGTCGAACACGACCTCGATGTTGGCCCGTCGCAGCTGATAACCCACCAGCTCCACCACGTGGCGGAGGTTGTGATTGATGGAGGTGGGCTCGGGTCTGATCTCACGCTGTCGCGAAAAGTCGAGGAGATTGGTGACGGTTCGCTCGATTCGCCTCAGCCCGTCCCCGATCAGGTCCAGGTATCTCGCACGCATCTCCTCGTCTTCCGGATGGGTCCGCAGGTTCTCCAGGCAGGCAGTGACACCGGCGAGGGGGTTGTTGACCTCGTGCGCCACGCCCGCCGCCAGGGTCCCCACCGCCGCCATCTTCTCGGTGTGAGCCAGCTGCGCCCGCTGCACCTGCTCTCGCTCCCGCGATGCCTCGAGTTCGTCCATCATCCTGTTGAAGGCGTCCGACAACTCACCCACCTCGTCGCCACGTCTGAGCAGGGCCCGAACACTGAAATCACCTCTGCCCGCCCTCTTCATGGTCTCGTTGAGGCTCAGGATCGGACGAATCAGGGTCTCCACATAGAGGGCCGTCAGCGCCGAGTTGAAGAGCATGAGAATCAGCGCCACGGTGGCGGCGTACCGCGCCACCGACCTCACGCTGTTCTCGATCGGGTCGAGCGAAAACCCCACTGAAAGCGAACCGAAAAAGCTCTGCGGCGTCTGCAGAGGCGTTCGCACTTCCAGCAGTCTCTGGCCGCTTCGATCCCTTCGCACCCCCACCAAGGGAGGGCTGCCGATCGCTCCCGGACCAAGCGCTCGATCAAACCTGTTCCCCACCATATCGGGGGAGCTGGAGTGGGTCACAAGGCCATGCTGATCGCTGACGATCACGTACCGCACGAAGTCCTTGTTGCGGGCGAGAATCTCCGAGATGTAGGCCGTTGCGGGGTCGACTCCACCGGAGAGATCCGCCGTCGGGCCCCGTTCCAGGGCTCCAGCCATGGGGCCAGCCATCGCCTCCACAATGCTCCGCCCCCGGTTGATAAAGGCCTCGTGCAGGGATTGTCTGGCGTGAAGCATCCAAAAGAAGGTCACCGCTAGCATGGTCACGGCGATCACCGTGTTCGAGTAGAGGAAGAACCTCGCCCTCAGGCCGAGCTTGATCATGGAGTGGAGCCCTTGGCGCCTATTCGCGAAACCAGTTGATCGCAGTCCAGGCCCTCCTCGAGCAGAACGACACTCTGCCATCCCCTTTCGATGGCACGATCGGCCGCCTCCCGTCCGATACACCACGCCACGGCATCCGGCCCCCACCCGGGGCTCTCCCGTTCATCATCCAGCCAGTCCACCTCGGCCCGGCTACCCACCACACAGCCGGACAGGGGAAGCGCTCCCACCACGATCCGAGTCGCCGGGGTGACCGGCATGGGCGCCACCACCACCTCGGCGCCATGATCCTCGAGCAGCTCCGCGAGTCTCGTATTCGAGCTGGTGAGCAGCAGTCGATGACCAGCCAGCGGCAGCCGGCTCAACCAATCCAGCCGCTGGGCGTGGGCCACCGTGGGCCCGATGGCGAACAACGCCGGTGGCTGAAGACCGGCCTCCTTGACGGCCTCCGGCAGGCACTCCAGGGTCGAAATCACCGTCCGCTGGGCGGCGGTCGTACCCTGCTCCACCATGGCGGCTGGGGTTTGCGGGTCCATCCCTGACTCCACCAACCGCTCGACGACCGTGGGGAGAGCCGTGACCCCCATATATCCCACCAGGGTCGCGTGCTTGTCTTGGGCCAGGAGGTCCCATCGCACCTGCTCCCCGTCACCCTTGATGGCTTCATGGGCCGTCAACAGAGTGAGACGCACCGCCTCCCGACGGTGGGTGGCGGGAATCCCGGCCCACGCCAGCGCC
Source organism: uncultured Holophagae bacterium (assembly GCA_963801995.1). Lineage (GTDB taxonomy): Bacteria > Acidobacteriota > Thermoanaerobaculia > Thermoanaerobaculales > Sulfomarinibacteraceae > FEB-10. The sequence continues at coordinate 357,745 of CAWDGW010000008.1, forward strand.
GCCACGCCCGAGGTCACTCCGGGGACGACCTCGAAACTGATCCCTGATGCCTCCAGTTCCTCTGCTTCCTCACCGCCACGGCCAAAGACGTAGGGATCGCCTCCTTTGAGCCGCACGACCCGCTTGCCCTCCCGGGCGAGCCGCACCAACAAGGCGTTGATCTCCTCCTGGGGCATGGGGTGGTGGCCGGCCACCTTGCCCACCGGATGGAGCTCCACATGGGCAGGGAGATCGGGCGGCAATGCCGCCGCGGCCAACCGGTCAAAAACCACAGCATCGGCCTGTTGGAGACGTCGCCGACCGCGCACCGTGAGCAAACCGGGGCAGCCCGGACCCGAGCCCACCAGGGCTACGAAGCCGGCGCCCGCCCTCCCCTCTCGGCATCCCGCTGGATCCCTTTTCGGCCCCGACTTCCTGACTGCGCGGTGATCCACCGGCGCCTCGAGCCAATCCCTTTCCTCTGCCTCGGTGGGGACCCTGGCCGAAAGGGTGTCACCATCGACCGTTGCCTCGAAAAACCGATCAAAACAACGGTTGCCTTCCGCGCCTTCCAATCCGAGGGCTCGAACGCTCTCACGGTATCTGGACGCGGAATCCAGCCACTCTCCCCACTCCTGGCCGAGCTTTTTCTCCAGCAGCCGCCGCAGCCGGGCAACGGCGAACGGGGCCTCTCCGGAGGACCCGATGGCGATCTGAAGTGAACCTCTCCGAACTCGTGCCGGCAGGTGGAACGAACAGATATCGGGCACGTCCGCCACGTTGACCCAGATACCTGCGCCTGAACCGTCTCGGAAGACCATTTCGTTGACTTCGCGGTCATCGGTGGCCGCGAACACCAGAGCGTAGCCCTCGGCCTCGCCCCCGCGGTATTGACGAACGTGGAGCCGGATCTGGCCGGCACCGGCCATTGCATCCAATGGTTCAACCACATCCGGAGCGATCACGGTGACCCGTGCTCCCTCCTCCACCAACCCCTGCACCTTGCGCAGGGCAACTCCACCGCCACCCACCACAAGGCAGCGTCGATCTCTCACATCCAGCATCACCGGATACACCTACTCGCCCTCCTTATCAGCCGCGCCCATGTAACGCGAACGTAACGCGCAGTGTAGCACCCGGCGCTGGGATCGGCAGCGGTGTTCCCACAATCGTCTGGGCTCGATTGCCTACAGCCGGTTGGAGGGAATGAATTCGGAATTCGGAATTCGGAATTCGGAAAACCGACCTCGATTCGTCTCCCCCTCTGTCATAGCCTCATAGCCCCACAGCCAGCCGGCGAAGCCGGCGGTCATAGCCTCACAGCCTGGGCGGGTGGGCGGGGATTTTCGATTTTCGATTTTCGATTTTCGATTGGATGGGCGGGTGGGGAAAAGGAAAACGCCGCGGGCGAACCCGCGGCGATCGACTCGGCAGCTGAGATCGTCAGTGCTTGCCCGGCGCGAGCGGCACGCCGCGGCGCTCCCATGCGATGTACGCCTCCATGGCCACCATTCGGGGGTCATCGAGCTCGAGAGTCTCGCCCTCGAGCGGGTTCATGATGCACCAGTTGATCATGTCCCGCAGCGGGATCACCCGACCCAGCTGCTTTTGGAATTTCGGATAGGTCTCGGGGTGGGTGTTGGCCGCGTTGGGATGGCACTGGGCACACGCGACGCCGTTGGTGCTCAGGTCCGGGCTGGTCCACAGCTCACGGCCCTTAGCCACCACGCTCATGTACTCCCCCTGCCACCGGTCAACGTCCTTTTGGCTGAATTCATCGGCCCACACCACCACCACGGTGGTCAACACGAGGGCGAGCACTGCGATCGCCCCCCATCTGTACTGCTTGGCCATCGTCATCCTCCTCCTAGTAGTGAATCTGCGGCGGGATCCGATCGTTCTCCGCCTGGAAGCTCGTGTCCTCCGGTCGACCGGTCGTCGGGTTGAAGGCCACCGTCCGGTTGGTGTTGTCGTAGAGGTGGTAGGACATGTCGACCCGGCCGGTGTTCATGTTGATGAACTGCCAGCCGGTGGCGTCACGTTCCTGGAACGGATCGGCCCGGTTCATGGGCACCGTGATCTTCGGCATCATGGGCTCCGCCTGCGCGTAGCTCCTCGGATACGGCCACGGCCAGGCGGTGGCCATCACCGCGTGGAACGAGATGTTGCCGATCTGGTTGTACTGGATCTGGTGAACGTGGCCGTAGACCACGGTGACGTCGCTGAAGGGTCGAAGCAGCGCCTGCACCTCCTCGGCGTCGTCGGTCCAGAAATTCCAGCCCTTGTAGATCTTCTGGATGGGCGAGTGCGAGAACACCACAACCGGTGTCCCCTTGGCCACCCCGTCGAGGTCCTTGGCGAGCCATGCCCGTTGGGTCTCGCCCACCATGAATGGTGAGCCGTTGGGGTTGTCCAGCCCGGCCATTTCGAGCATCCTCTGCTCCGCGGTTGGCCACCGATCATGGGTCCACTCGTCAAAGGTCAGGATGCTGTTGAGGACCACGAAATGCACCCCCTTGTGGTCCCAGCTGTAGTACTGGGGACCGAAGAGCTTGGACCAGTACTCACCCAGGTCGAGGTAGTAGTCATGCTCGCCCATGACCACGTGGGTTTCGTAGTTCAACTTCGCCAGCATCTCGGCACCGTGATCCAGTTCTTCCTTCGTGCCGAGTTGGCCGAGATCGCCACCGAACATGACGAAGTCCGGCTTCGGCTGTAAGAGGTTGGTCTCGGCGACCGCCCGGATCAGGCCGCGGTCCCAGTTGCGGACGAACTCAGTGCCCTTGATGTGCTGGATGTGGGCGTCGGAGATGTAGGCGAAGGTGAAATTTTGGGCGGGATCGGCAAAGGCCAATTCCACCGTACTCAGGGGCAAGGTGCCAGCTGCAGCCAGAGCACTGGCCCCTTTGAGAAAATCGCGACGGTTGAGGCGGGTATCTGTCATCTTGGCCTCCCTTCCTATTCGCCTTCCGCCTCGGCGAGGTCAGCAAACTCCGGGCTCGTCAGAGCTTCCATGAACGCCACCAGGTCGTCGATTTGGTCCTCGGAGAGATCGAGGGGACGAACGCCGCCACTGAGGAAGTCATTCACCGGATCCCCCTCGTTGGTGACCCCGCCGTTGTTGTAGTGAACCACCACGTCGCGCAGCGTCTCGATGCTGCCGTCGTGCATGTAGGGCGCCGTCACCTCGATGTTGCGAAGGGTCGGCGTCTTGAACGAACCGATTGTGTCCAGGTCTCTGGTCACTGCGAACCGGCCAAGTTCCGACGTTCGCGGATCGGAAAGAACCTGGACGTCCACCTCTTCGAGGGTGACCCTGGTCCGCATGAACTCGTTGGCAAGGTCGGGCACATCCCCCTGGATGTCGTTGATGCCGACGCCGATGTTGTGGAATCGATTGTCGGTGAAAACCGCCTGGGTCTGTTCGATGACGTGACACGACACGCAGCGGCCCTGGTTGACGAACAGGTCGAATCCCCTGACCTGCTGGTCGTTGAGTGCGCCGGTCTCGCCGCCGTAGAAGTATCTGTCGAAGGGCGAGTCTCCCGCGACCACCGTGCGCTCGAAGGCGGCGATGGCCTGGGTCACCTCCACCATGGTGACGTCGTCGGCTTCGATTCCGAAGACCTCCTTAAAGGCGGCCCCGTAGTCGGGATCGGAGGCGATGACGTCGAGGATGGGTTGGTGATCCGCGAGTCCCATCTCCACCGGGTTGACGAATGGATGGAGGGCCTGGTCTTCCAGGTCTGGCGATCTTCCATCCCAGAACTGAGTTGCAAAGTACGCCGAGTTGATCACGGTGGGCGCGTTGCGGGTCCCGGTCTTCTTCTCGATGCCCTCCGAGGTCTTGAGCGGACCATCCGTGAAGGCCTTCTCCTTGTCGTGACACGTGGAACAGCTGACCTCGCCAGTGGTGCTGAACCTCTTGTCGTGAAACAGCTTATCTCCAAGAGCGATCTTTTCCGGGGTCTGCGGGTTGTCTTCCGGGATCGGCACCATCGGTAGGCCCAGAGGCGGGCCTGCGGTCGGCTCGCTGGTGCCAAGCACCCAGACAGCGCCGAGTAACCCCGTTGCGAATAACACAACAAAGACGATTCGTTTCATTCCGTCTCCTCCTTCTTCTCCTTTTCGCGGCAGTCGTGACAGATGCCGCGCAATTGGACCCTGTAGTCCTCTACCTCGAAGCCATAGGCCGAGGTGTCGGGTATGGGCAGCCCATCCAGTCCCGCCTCGGTGATGTCCACGATGCCATCACAGCGCAGGCAGATCAGATGGTGGTGCATCTCGGTTCTACGGTCGTACCGGGCGGTGGCCCCCGGGTGGCAGGCCTTGGTGATCACACCCATCCGGGCGAGGCTTTCCAGAGAACGATAGACGGTGGTTCGCGAAATACCCTCGAGACGCTTTGAAACGACCTCGTAGACATCATCCGCGGTGGGGTGGTTGTCGAGATCCAGCACCGCCTCGAGAACGACCCGCCGCTGCACCGTACACCGCAGACCACGCTCTCGGCAGAGCCGGCGGAAGGTGTCCAACCGTAGCTGTCTCGTGGTCTCGTCCAAGGCGTGAGTCACCCAACCAATCCCGTGACGTCAAATTCTAATGATAATATGTGTCGATAGCTACAATTTGTCAACATTCGATTTTCGATTGGCTGGGCAGCCGGAAAAAAATCGCCGCGGCCGAAGCCGCGGCGAGCAAGGGGGAAGCTCCTCCTCCTTCAGTGACGAATCTCTCCCCGGATCTCGAGCACGATCTTGTAAAGCCCGGTCACGATCAGCAGGCCGATGGCCCAGATCGCGAGGCTGATCATCAGCTCCGGTGCGGTGGGCGCGTAGTGAACGACCTTGCCAAGCGGCGATGGCACGAACCCGGCGATCACCATGCCCAGGCCCTTGTCGATCCAGAGTGACAGGAAGACCGCTGCGCACGCGATGATCAGCGAGCTTTCGCGGTTGCGGGTCTCGGGATTGAGCAGCATGACCAGCGACACGATTGCCAGAATTGCGGATATCCACATAAATGGAGCCAGAGTCGTTTCTCCCTCGAGGCCCATGTACAGAAACTGGAAGTGATGCATGTGTTCCGGGATGCTCGAGTAGAACGCGGTGAACAACTCCATGGCGACGAAGAAGCAGTTGGCGATCATGGCGTAGGTGACGATGGTTGTGAGCTTGCTGATCGCTTCCTTGCCCGGATCGAAGGTGGTGAATTTCCGCACCACGAACGCCAGCAGAATCAGCAAGGCCGGGCCCGCTGCAAAGGCCGACGCCAGAAAACGCGGCGCCAGGATGGCTGTCAGCCAGAACGGTCGCGCCGCCAGACCCGAGTACAGGAACGCGGTCACGGTGTGGATGCTGACTGCCCAGGGAATGGAGAAGATGATGATCGGCTTGATCCACTGCGGTGGGGGGTCGCCCCGACGTTCCGCAGCCAGGGTCACCCGACTGATCAAGACGTTGAGCACGAGGTACCCGCCCAGGGCCAGCGTGTCCCAGAACATCATGGAGTGTGGCGTCGGGTGGAGGAAAACGTTGAAGATCCTGATTGGCGCGCCCATGTCAACGAAGATGAAGAGCATGCACATGATCACCGCGGCGATCGCCAGGAACTCGCCGAGGATGGTCATCTTGCCGAACGCCTTGTAGTCGTGCAGGTAATACGGCAGAACCACCATCACCGCCGAGGCGGCGACTCCGACCAGGAATGTGAACTGAGCGATATAAAAGCCCCACACCACGTCTCGGCTAAGGCCGGTGATGGTCAGACCCTTGGTGAACTGCCAGTACCAACAGGCCCCACCAATCCCGATGATGACCAACAGGGAGAAGATCCAGGCCCAGTAGGCCTTACTGCCCGTGAGTGCCTTTTCAAGCATGATCACCCTCCCCTTCGTCCGACACCACCGCTGCAGGGGCCATTTCGATCAAGGTGCGTGGGTCGTCGATGATGTAGTAGACCTCCGGTTGGGTGCCAAGACCCGGTTTGCGGCGAATCGTCATGAATTCGGAGAGCATCTTGCGCACCTTCGATTCCGGGTCGTTGAGATCGCCGAACACGATCTCGTCGTTTTCGCAGGCCTCCACGCAGGCCGGCTGGCCGCCCCGGGCGAGTCGTTCCTCGCAGAAGGTGCACTTCTCCACCACCCCGCGCATCCGGGTGGGAAACTCCGGATCAGCGTCGTCCAAGTGGGGTCGCGGATCGGTGAAATTGAAGCTCCGAGATCCGTAGGGGCACGCCACGATGCAGTACCGGCAACCGATGCACCGGTGCCAGTCCATCATCACAATGCCATCCTCATCCCGCTTCCAGGTGGCCTGGGTCGGACAGACCCGGGTACACGGCGGATTGTCGCAGTGGTTGCACAACAATAGCGTCGGTTTTCCTTTGAGGTCCGAACGGATGTAGTGGAACTCCTGCGAGTGGAATGCGGTCTCGAATTCTTCGGTCCAAATCCACTTGATCTCGTTTTTGGTGTCATCACCGAAGTCGGGCACATTGTGGGCCCGATTGCACGCCTCCACCACCCGTTTGCAGAGCGGATCGTTTCTGCCGAACTTCCGAAGGTCGACGACCATGGCGAGGCGTTTGCCGTCGCTCGCAGCCCCGGTGCTGTGACCGCCCGTTTCTCGCTTCGGCTCGCTGCCGCGCACGGTGACAGCTGTCCCACCCGCGGTGGCGATCACCGAGAGGCCCGCGATCTTGAGGAATCCTCGTCTCGATGAATCCATCACGACGCCTCCTTTGGCTCCACATGGCAGTCCCAGCAATATGGGCTGACCGCCATGTAGGTGTGGCACCGGTCGCAGAACTCCGCCTTGTTGGAATGACAGTCCATGCAGGTTCGCGAGAGGCTCATATCGAAGGTGCGACCGTTGGTGGTGCTGACGTAATCCCGATTGCCCTCACGGACCACCTCGTCCCGCCACTCGTTGAGCAGGTCCATGTGGAATGCCCGCATGTACTCCACTCCCTCGACGCACTCCTCGGATCCGTTCGGTGGAGAGCTCAACTCGGGCGGCTCCGCTGATCCGGCGCTGAACGCGTTGAACCACAACGGGGATGTCATCAAAACCAGGAAGATGATGAGACCACCAATGATCTTTCCAGCGTCACGCATCGGTGGGGTCCTCCGTTTCTTGGCTTGGATCGATGGGCTCGCCACGGAGATTGGTCTTCCGTTCGTTCTCGCCATCCATGATCAGGGCGTTGGCCACCAGCTCGTGGACCCCGCTCACATCCACACCGGGAGCCCAGTAGTCGCACAGTGGCGGCAGGGTGGCGCGATCAATGGCGCAGATACAGGCCAGCCGATTGACGTCGTGCTTGTCGCGCACGTGGCGCACGGCGTTGCCCCTCGGCAGCCCACCGCGCAACCTCATCTCCATGTTCTCGTCGTTGCCGAGACCCGCACCCCCGGCGCAGCAGAAGGTGTGCTCCCGAATGGTGCTTTCGGGCATCTCGAAGAAGTTATTACAGACCTTCTTGATCACATATCGAGGCTCTTCAAAGAACCCCATGGCTCGAGCCGGGTTACAGGAGTCGTGGAAGGTCACCCGCAGGGCGTCGTTACGGCTCGGGTCGAACTTGAGCTTGTTGTTCCGCATCAAGTCGGCCGTGAATTCGCAAATGTGGACCGTCTTGGAGGCCGCCGCGTTCTCGAAGACCGTGCCGGTGATGGGTGACTTCGGCTGTTCGAGAAAGTCGGCGGGGCCGTTCATGGTGTCCATGTACTGGTGGAGCACCCGCCACATATGGCCGCACTCACCGCCGATGATCCACTTGACGCCGAGCCTCTTGGCTTCGTGGTAGACCTTGTAATTGAGCCGCTTGATGGTGTCGTGCGAGGTGAAGAGGCCGAAGTTCCCGGCCTCCGACGCATAGGCCGAAAGGGTGTAGTCCAGACCGATGTGTTGGAAGAGCATCAGGTAGCCGATAAAGGTGTAGGTGCCGGGATCGGCAAAGTAGTCGGCCGACGGCAAGACGAACAGTATCTCGGCACCCTTGCGATTGATCTGGGGCTCGATGTGGACGCCCGTTTCGTCCTCGAGTTCCTCGAGAAGAAACTCGATGTTGTCCTTGAAGGTGTGGGGCTGGATACCGAGGTGATTTCCGGTGCGTTGGCAGTTGGCCACCGGCTCCACGATCCAGTTGATGTTGAGGCCCACCAGCATCATCAGCTCGCGGGCCATCATGGTGATATCCGCGGTGTCGATGCCGTAGGGGCAATAGACCGAACACCGGCGGCACTCGGTGCACTGGAAGAAGTAGTAGTACCACTCTTTCAGGACCTTTTCGGTGAGCTCGCGACCACCCGCCAGCTGACCGAGGATCTTACCGGACGCGGTGAAGTCACGGCGGTAGATCGACCGCAGCAACTCCGCCCGCAGCACCGGCATGTTCTTGGGATCGCCCGATCCGATGAAGAAGTGGCACTTATCGGCGCAGGCACCGCAGCGCACACAGATGTCCATGAAGACGTGGAACGAACGGTATTTCATCAACCGCTCGCGGATCCCCTCGAGGATGATCGTCTTCCAATTCTCAGGGAGCTGCCAGTCGTCGTCGGTGGGTGACCACCTCCGCGGATTGGCGAACCCCATGTACTTCAAGTTTTTGGCTGCGCCCGGATAGGACCAGGTACCACGCCGTGCCTCGTAGTTGATGCCGGGGTCCATCCAGTCAGCCTTTGGAGGCTCCAGGTCGATCTGGATCAGCTGTTCCGGTGGCTTGTCGTAGATTTCCGACATGGCTCACTCCTTATCCAGCGGGTATCCCGCCGCCACCAGCTTGTCGTGAAATTCCTCCTCCCACTGGGCGTAGGTGTGAACCTCGACCTCCGGGTTCCAGGGGTTGACGTGGCGGACTCGGCGATTGCTGTTGGCGAGATTCCGGGTGGGGCTGAGAAAGACCCCGGGCGCGTGCAGCAGCTTGGAGAACGGGAAATAGATCAGCAACGTACTGACCAGGAAAACGTGAATGAAGTACATCAGCCCGACCCCAGTCGGCACCACCGGCTGCAGCGAGGCCCAGCCCGCGATGGCCGCCTTGACCTGGACGATGTCCACCTTTTCGAAGTGCCGCATGAGGATCCCGGAGATGCCGATCCCGAGCAGAAGGTAGAGGGCGAAGTAGTCGGTGGGCAGCGAAATGTAACGGACCTTGGGATCCACCAGCCGCCGGGCCAACAGATAGAGCAGACCTGCCACGAATACGATCGACGTGGCGTAGAACACCGGGACACCAACTTGGAAGAAGCCGTCCCACTGCTGGATGAACTCCACCCAGAACGGCACGGGCTCCACGAAGAATCTGAAATGGCGGATCACGACAATCAGCATGGCCCAGTGAAAGGCCATGGCCGCCGCCCACAGGAACTTGGTCCCGATGTAGGACACTTTCTCCTTGTCCGGCACGACCTCCACCACATGGTTTCGGAACAATGAACGGAAGAACAGCACCTCAAGGGCCATCCGGACCGCTGCCCAGAACCCGTTGGAGGGGTTATCCAGTTCGTTGTTTTTGATCCACGGCAGGCTTTTCTCCTGGCCGCAGGTGGTGGGGATCCTGAACGGGACGGTGGAACGCCCCCAGCGGATCACACGGTACACGATGCCGGCAAGAAAGACGGCAAAGGCGATCCCGGGGAAAACTACCCCGATCAGGAACCGCAAGTCGCCAGCGCCCACCGCAACCATGGCCACGAGGGTCAGTGCGGCGACCGCAATGAGCGATATCAAGGCGCCCATCCTCTCCTCCCTTCCTCTACGTACTTTCAGCGTCAGCGGCGGCCGGGTCGCGATCTTGGCGACCCCGCCACTCGTTGAGACGCTCGATCTGCTTGGCCGAAAGATCACGAATCGATTTGATCCGGATCTCGGAAATCTGTTCGCGGCACGTCGTATAGACCTCAAAGGCCATCAGGGCGAGACGGTCCACCGACCGATCGATACGATGGCCGAGTTCTGACATCTGGTGATCACCCGATCCCACGAGTCGGTGCAGAATCGGCTTGAGATCGAAGACGAAGCCGACCGCGGCCGCCGCCGAAAATTCCTGAACGGCGCGCACCCGGATGATGCGATCAAGAGACGACATCAGCTCTTCATCCGGAATCCTGCCCAGGACACCGTCGAGGATATTCCCCAACTCCTCACGGAGCGCAGTGCCCACCGGGTTGCCGAAAGGCTCCTTCGACTGGCGAAGAAACCTCGCGGTTTCATCCGGGTAGGCATTGACGATGCTCTCGAACCAGTCGGACACGATCGCTGCCCGATGCTGCGTTACGAGTTCGTCTAGCACCCTCTCCCCCTCTTCGCCTACAGACCTTCGGGGGGCTGAAGAGCAACCCCCACGCTTTTGAACCGACTGAAACTGTCACTCGGAAATCTCTCTGAATGAGCGAGTTTCCAAGCCGGTGACGGCCCTTGGAACGGCCGCCGTTTCAAATCGGAAAAGAACACAAAGAAGGCCGCACCGCGCGCCGCGTCTGGGTCCGGTAGATCCGGACCCACCCGCGGAACGCGGAACGGTCGTAAAGTTCCCGATGTCGATCAGACGCAGCCGGTGGGTTTGGGAAGACCCGCCACCTTGCAGGCGCCCTTCGCCGGACCGGACGGGAAGAGTTCGTAGATCTCCTTGAGGCTGAATCCGGTCTGCTTGCAGAGCTTTCGGATCATCGGTGCGACGCCGAATTGCATGTAGTACTCGCGGAGGTAATTGACGACCTTCCAGTGATTCTCGGAGAGTTCCTCCACGCCCTCGGTGGTGGCGAGTGCAGCCGCGACGTCCTCGTTCCACTTGTCAGGCTCCTCCATGAATCCGTCTTCGTCCACAGTCAGGGAAATATCTCCATACTCGAAAGTTGCCATCTCAGTCCTCCTTTGGTTTCTCAGGGGCATCGCCCCCGGCGATCTCAATAAAATTTATCTGTTGCGTTGCCTTTGACTGTTGCGCTTTTTCGACGGCTTTCAAAAATTCGGGCGTCGGCCGGTGACCGAGTTCGATGGCCCTGGCCAGGTGCCGCTCCGCCGCCCCTGCGTCGCCCTGAGCCAGAAGGCCCACAGCGGCGAAGTAATGGGACGGCGCGTGCTCCGGATCGAGCTTGAGGACCCTTCTCGTGCACATCACGAGCTTCTTCGGTTCGTTTGTGTAGAGGTAGGCCTGCCCCAGATTGTGGTGCGCGAGAACCAGGTCATCCCGAAGTTCCACAGCCTTGAGAGATGCCTCGAGGCATCCTTCGAAGTCCCACTGCTGAAGCCGTACGCCACCCAGATTAATCCATGCTTCTCCCAGCATGGAATCCAGCTCGAGTGCCTCCTCGTAGGCCGTCTCGGCAGCCTGGAATCGACCCATTTTTTGGTAGGCCAGCCCCAGGTTGTAACGGGCTGCAGCTGACGTCGGTTTGTCACTGACCGCTTGCAGGCACCGGTCCAGTCGCTCAGTTCGGCTTTCTTTTCTTGTCATCGTCCAACCTTCAGGGCGAGATCCTCCATCAGCGCCACCTGGGACGCATCGTCGGAATCTACCCGTTGTTTGATTTCATCGATGAAGGGTGCCACGAGATGGGGAGCCGTTTCCGCGATCCGAGTCATCGCACGAATGATCTCCGGCCGCAGGCCGTCGTCCCAGGCGTAGCACGACACCGGTCCAATGAACGGGCCGATCAGATCGGGGTTGCGGGCGCCGATCTCACCGATCGCCGCCAGGGCGTACACCCCATTCGTAGCCGCCTCGTCGTTCAGCGCCCACACCAGCCGACGGACAACATCGCGTCCGAGCGGCTCGTGTTCGGCCGCGGCGGCTCCGATTCCGGTGGCCGCCCGCCGCCTGATCTCCGGATCCGGATCCCACAGCCGGCCGAGCAGAAAGCGCACCGCCCGCGGTTCTTCAACCGCGTACCGTTCGAGCGGGGCCGTATCCGCCGACTGGAGGAGTCCCATCACGCGACCCTTCACACACATTCCACGGCCGCCCGCGTTCGAGTTGAAGCGTGGCGGGCCGTCAGATTTCAAGAAACCCTCGGCCCAGCGCGGAGTGGCCAGTGCGTGGAGGTGAAGGTAGGAAGCCCAAACGCTCCCCCTCACGATGCCATCACGGGCATCTCCGACGCCACTCCCTCGCACGACCGAGAGTACGGTTCGTTGGAGATCGTCTCCGGCAACCACCTTCGAGTAGTGGAATTCGTGGCCGGCCAGCTCGGTTCCGGCACCGAAGAACGGATTGTCGCGATCGACCCTGGCCACCTCGTACCCATGGCCTTGAGGTCGAGCCGTCTGCTCCACCACCAGGTCGAGAACCCCAGCCATGGGATAGGTCGATCCCTCGGTCCGCAGCTCTCGGGCCAGGTACATGAGGCCACCACATTCGGCATAGACCGGCATGCCCTCGGCGACCCGTCGCCGCAGGTTGGCGGCAAGCTCGTGGTCATCCGCGAGCCGTTCCGCGTGGATTTCGGGAAAGCCTCCGCCAATGTACAGCGCGTCAACGTCCTTGAGATGGGCGCCCGAACCGGGCTTGATCTCGACCGTTTCGGCACCGTGGCGGCGCAGGCAGGCGAGGTTTTCGGGATAGTAAAAGGAGAATGCCGAGTCGGAGAGGTACCCTATCCGGCACGTCACCGGCTCGACGTCCAGCTTCAACAGTGGCAGTTTCACCGGCGGGGCTTGCCGCGCCAGCTCCACCACCCGCTCGAGGTCGACGGAATCCGCAACCGCCTGGGCGGCAGTGGTAATCGCCTGCTCGCAACGGGGGTGCTCTGCGACCGTCACGAGACCCAGGTGGCGGCCGGGGAGGGGGTCCTCCCCCTTCAGGCGAGGCACGGCCCCAAAAACCGGAATACCTGTTGATTCATGAACCGCCCGCCGGATCAGAGCCTCCTGGCGGGCCGTGCCGACGCGATTCAAGATCACGCCGCCAATGTTCAACTCGCTATCGAGGGCCTGACAACCCAGCACCAATGCTGCGACCGTTCGCGTCCTCTTGGTGGCGTCAACCACCAGCACCACAGGAGCGTTCAGGAGCTTTGCCAGCTCCGCGGTGGAGTGGGTTCCTCGGCTGTCCGATCCGTCGAAGAGACCCCGGTTGCCCTCGATGATTGCGATGTCCGCCCCTCTGAGGGACCACGCCGCGGAACCGATGCCTTCCCTCGACATCAAAAAGGTGTCGAAGTTCACGCAGTCGGCGCCGCTCGCGGCCGCCAGCCACGCGGCGTCAATATAGTCGGGTCCTTTCTTGGCGGTCCGCACCTCCAACCCGCTGTCACGCAGGCTCCTGACGAGCCCAAGGGACACCAGGGTCTTGCCGCCGTCTCCGGCGAGGCCGGCAACTACCAGCCTGGGCGCATTGAGCCGCATCGCCGCCATCTATTCTCCGACGATGAACCCGCAGGGGCACTCTTCCCAGCACTTCTTGCAGCCGTCGCACACATCGAGCTTGACGGTGTAGAACTTGCCGAGCACCGGTTGTTGCACTTTTGTAAAGCAGTTGTTCTGACAGTACATCCAGCAGTTCTCGCAGCCGAAGCACTTGCCGCAGCTGAAGCACCGCGTTGTTTCTTCGAGCACCGCTTCCACGGTCATCCCGAGGTCGATTTCCTTCTCCGGGTTGGCCAGCCGCTCTTCGGGCTCCAGCACCGTTCGCTGTCCCCGCTTCTTCGGCTCGTACCAGTCGAGTTTGAGCTTGTCGTGCAGGATGGGTTCGTTCGGATCTATCTCCCGGGGCTCTGTTCCCTGCAGAAACGCGTGGATGCTGAGCGCAGCCTTGCGAGCGTGTCCGATGGATGTGGTCGCAATTCCGAGGTTGATGTTGTCACCACCGGTCCAGATGCCGTCGATCCCGGTGCTGCCCCAGTCATCCGCATTCAGCCAACCGTCACCCAGTTCCTCAGAGCCAAGGGCGCCCAGTTCGGGTTTCTGGCTGACCGCGGTGATCACGGTCTCCACCGGCAGCTCGTAGACGTCGCCCTCGATGGGAATCGGGCGTCGGCGTCCCGAGTCGTCGGGTTCACCGAGCTCCATCCGCTGCACCATCATGGCGCGGACCTTGCCCTCTTCGTCCCGAAGGATTGCGTCCGGCGCCGCCAGGTACTCAATGTTGATGCCCTCTTCGAGCGCCTCTTCGATCTCGCGCTCGATGGCCGGCATCTCGGTTCGGGTCCGCCGGTAGAGGATGGTGACGTCGGCTCCCATGCGGCGGGAGATCGCCGCCGAATCGAGAGTGACCCGCTTGGACACGCGAGCCGCGTCGATGGCGGTGTCACCGCCGCCGATCACCACCACGTTGCCACCGATCTCCACCTTCTTGCCCGAGTTGGCATGGTTGAGAAACTCGGTGCCGGTCCAGATTCCAGGACCATCTTCGCCTTCGATCCCGAGCTTTTTGCCCTGGTGGGCCCCGATGGCCACGTAAATGGCGTCATAGTCCGACCGGAGCTGGTCCCAGGTCACGTCGGTGCCGATCTTGGTGTCGCACTTGAGCTCGACACCGAAGTCGACAATCCTCTGAATCTCGGCGTCCAACACCTCTCTCGGCATCCGGTAGACCGGGATTCCGTAGCGGAGCATGCCGCCTGCCTTGGGCAGCGATTCGAAGACGGTGGTTTTGTAGCCGTAGCGGGCGAGTTGGTACGCGCAGGAGAGACCTGAGGGGCCTCCACCGATCACGGCGACCTTCTTGTCCTTCGGCTCCTCACCCTCGACCATCGTGGGCGCGAGCCCGTGTTCGATGGCGTAATCCCCGATATATCGCTCCACCGAGTTGATGCCCACGGCCTCGTCCTTCTCGGCACGGTTGCAGTCGCTTTCACACGGATGGGGACACACTCGCCCCATCACCGACGGGAACGGGTTGGTCTCCATCTCGATCCGCCAGGCCTGCTCGCAGGCCTCGTCGAGGCTGAGGCCGAGCTTTTCGCGCTGCGAAATGACCGTCAGCCAGCCGCGGATGTCGTTGCCGCTCGGGCAACTTCCGGTGCACGGTGGGAGCCTCTCCAGATATCGTGGCCGCAGCGGGGAAATCTGGCTCCCTGATCCGCCACCGCCAGCCAATCGCGAGCCGATGGACGAGCCCTTTTTCTTCTTCTTTTGCTTCAGTAGACCCATGTCGTTCTGCCTCCTCTATCGGCCGTCAGGACCAGCTGCTGCTACGAGAGCTTGGACATATGTCGCTTCAGCGCGTCCAGCTCCATGAGGAGGGTGTCGTGCTTCTGCTCGTCCCGGATCAAGTAGTCCAGGAGCAGCGCGGCCACAGGGTCGGTGGTCTTTTCCTTGAGCTTCTTGGCCATCTCGATGGTCTTGCGTTCGAGCTCGTCGTGCTCCTCGAGCTTGGTCCACACCTCACCCATGTCACCGGGGCTCAAAGTGACCGCCTCGCGGGTCATCAGGTCGATGATGAACTGCTGGACCCTGTGGTGCTGGACCGAGTCGTTGCGAATGATTTCCATGATCTGTCGGATCAGGAGGTTGTCGGTCTGTTCCATGATTTCAGCCGTGGTCTCGATCGCGATGCGTTCGAGGGCCTGCCACTCCCGCAGCAGCCCGACGGCCTCTTCGGTTCTTTCTTGTGCTTTGCTCATACTCAGCTCCCATGGCCGGTGGAAAAAGTGGGGCCGGGCCGAACCTGGCCCCACTTCACTGTTCTTCGGTCTACGGCATCAGTCTTTTTTCTCGGGAAGGGTCACGTAGCTCCCGCCCGCATACTTGTAGGTCAGGGTTCCCCCATCCACGAGGGTTCGCAGGGCTTTCTTGACGTCGCGCTTGCCGCACTCGTCCTCGCCGAACCTGGCGATCATGTCCTTGGTGACGTCCATCGGCTTGAGGTTCTTCTTGCCGTAGGTCGAAGTCACCAGTTCGACGATCGCGTTGCACAGTTCATCCTGATTCACGGACATGAGTCCTCCCTAATGACGGATCTGCGCCGTCCTGGCGTAGGTCTCGCCGGCGTGCTTGAAGTCGTCGATGTGGTACTTGGTGAACTCGAAGCCGGTGAGCTCGAAGAACTTCGGCCAGCCGATCCGCTCGATCCACATTCCCAGACGTTCGTGCTTGCGGGCGTTCGCGGCATAGAGTTCGACGATCTTGACCACCGGCTCCACGACCTCCGGCCAACGTGGCGGGTTATTGGGCAGGAACGGCACCGCCAACTTCGAGAACGACGGGGTCGACCTCGCGTTGGAGACCTTGCCGCCAACCCAGATGGAGAGGCCGTCGGTCTCGGCGTTGTTGATGGTGCAGGCCGGGCACACCGTGTAGCAGTTGCCGCAGTACATGCACTGGGCCGCCTCGATTTCCACCGAGGCCTTGCCGTCCACCGTGGCCGGCCGAATGGCGCCGGTCGGGCAGGAGGCGACCAGGGTCGGGATCTCGCACATTTTGGGAAGGTCGTCGTGGTTGATCGCCGGCACCTTGGTGTGGACGCCGAGGATCGCGATGTCCGAGCAATGGACCGCGCCACACATGTTGAGGCAGCACGCGTAGGCGACTCGTAGCTTGGCCGGAAGACTCTTCTCACCACTGAAGTACGGGAAGAGCTCGTCCATGACGGACTTGACCACTCCCGACGCGTCCGACGCGGCCGAGTGGCAATGCACCCAGCCCTGGGTGTGGACGATGCTGGAGATCTGGTTGCCGGTTCCGCCTACGGGGTACCCCAGCTCCTCGACTTCCTTGACCAACGGCTCGATCTTCGACTCGTCGGTCAACAAGAACTCAACGTTGTTTCGGCTGGTCCAGCGCAGGTACCCGTCGCAGTACTTGTCGGCAAGGTCGGCCATCTCACGAATCGAGGTGATCGCCAACAGCCGCGGCGTACCGCAGCGCACCGAGAAGATCTTGTCGCCGGACTCGCCGACGTGGACCATGATGCCCGGTCTGATGATGTCGTGATAGTCCCACTTACCGTAGTTGTCCTTGATCACCGGTGGAAGGAACTTCGAGTAGTGTGGCGGGCCGATGTCGGTTTTGCGTTCGAATTCAGTCATAGCTGCCCCCCTTCTATTCCTCGTCCTCATCTTCTTCGAGCTCGTCTTCGAAGAAGATGTAAGGGTTGGTCCGCGGATGCATCACCATCTCCGGAATCGGCTCGAGGCCGATCTCGTCGAGGAAATTGCCCAGGCCGACCCGTTGGATGAACTCGCCGGTGCGCTCACGGGCCTTGCCGTGCTCGCCCCAGAGGTCCCAAATAGCTTCAGTGAGCTCCTTGAGGTCCTCGTACGGCGGCTCCATCTCGAGGAAGGGCACGAAGACCGAACTCAGCAACGCGCCGCCGACGATCGGAGCTTTCGAACCCACCAGGATCGTGGCACCGCGCTCCTTGCCGGGCTTGAGCGCCTTGGACAGCACGTTGATACAGTGCATGCATTTGACGCAGTTGGCGTTGTCGATGCCCAGGGCCTTGCCGTTCCACGACATGCAGTCGGTTGGACAGTAATCGCAGACCTCGGCCTGGATGTCGGTGCCGTTGTTGGCGTACTCCAGAACCTTGGCCTGGTCGACCTGGATGTCGTCTTTCCAGGTGCCGATGACCGAGCAGTCCGAGCGCGCGATGGACGCGACACAGTCGTTCGGGCAGCCGGCGAATTTGAACTTGTACTTGTAGGGGAAGAACGGGCGGTGGAGCTCGTCCTGGAAGGTCTGGGTGATGTCGTAGCACGCCTCCAGGGTGTCGTAGCAGGCCCACTCGCACCGGGCCGGGCCAACGCAGCAGCTCGGGGTCCGCATGTTGGATCCCGATCCGCCCAGGTCCCACCCGTTGTGGCTCAGCTCGGCGAAGCAGGGCTCCAGCGCCTCGGTGTTACTACCGAGGAAGACGATGTCGCCGGTGGAGCCGTGCATATTGGTCAACCCCGAGCCGTGCTTGTCCCAGATGTCGCACAGCTGGCGCAGGGCGTCGGAGGTGTAGAACCAGGCGGACGGCTGGTTCACCCGATAGGTGTGGAACTCCCGCACGTTCGGGAATTCCTCGGGCAGGTCGCAGTAGCGTCCGATGACGCCTCCGCCATAGCCCATCACACCGACCAGACCACCGTGCTTCCAGTGGCTGAGGTGCTCCTCGTAGGACCGCTCGAGGATGCCGAGAACATCTTGGACCATCGGTCGGTCGTCCTCTTTTTTTATCTCCTTGACGAAGCTCGGCCAGGGTCCCTTTTCGAGCTCGTCAAGCAGCGGCGTCTTTCTTTTCTCTGTCATGGCCACTCCTTTCCATTGATTGAGATCTCATATTCTGACGACGGGAGCGACGGCTTCCCCCGTCGCACAAACTCCTCACATCATGTCGCTGATGTTGCTCCAATACTTTGAAAACACGACGGTTGACAGGAAGTAACCGAGGGGGACGTTGACCGCCACCCCGATGGTAAATGCCCAGAACGGTTTGAGACCGAAGTTCAGCAGATCCTTGAACCGGGTGGACAGGCCAATGCACAGGAAGCACAGGACGAAGGCCCAGGATCGCAGCTTCTTGATCGGTGAAATCACTCGAGGCACGAGCTCAGACTCAAACCAATCCGACGCGTACCGGAGCTGTTTCAGGGCGCCGACCTTGTCTTTGCGGTTTGAATCGTTCGGGGCGATGGCGGCCTTCAATTCGTCGTACTCGGAGAGCTTCATTTCACCTTGGAAGGTGATGGTGCCCGCTGCGGCCTCATATCCGAACCGGTCCACCAGCTCCGCCGGCGAGACGTAGTCGGAGAAATCCGCGACGTAGGGAATCTTCTCGATCTTCGTTTTGTAGGTGCCCTCCAGCGAGGCCCTTCCCAGATGGTCTGCCGGCGGGTTTGCCGAGACAAAAGTCATGATGATCGATGCCGCGAAGAAGCCGATCACGAACTTCGGGAAGCGCTCCCAGATGACGCCCGGCCCCACTACTCGCTTGGCGCCCTCCTCCTTCTCCCAGAACATCACCGACACCACCGCCAAAATCAGGCACCAGATGCCGATCCAGATATCCCGACCGATCACCTTCATCAGGGTGAAGGTGTTGATGGGGTCGTCCGGGTTGAGAAGGGACCCGTCTGCGGCGCGAACCTGACCGTTTTCGATCACTGCCGAAAGCTCGGCTACAACCGCGAAACCGGCGGCATCGGCGAACTCTGACGTACCAACCCAGGCGCCGGCCTCTCCGGGGGAGATGGGCGTCGGAACCATCAGCTTCACCACCACGCTGAGGACCAGGATCATCACGATCGCCCACACCGAGACCACCGCGATCCCGATGGCGATGTGGTCTTTCTTCGCCTTCACCGCACCGCCCACAGCGATCGAGGCCGACACGCCGCAGACTGCCCCACCGGCCCCAAGCACAGCGGCGAACTGTGGCTCGAGACCGAAGAACCGCGTGGCGGCCATGTAGATGGTGAGCCAGGTGCAGACCGAGACGATGGTGGCCTGGAGGAAGGCGATCGGCCCGGCGGTGAAAATCAGAGTCAGCGGCAGCGTCGCACCCAGCAGCACGATGCCGGTCTTGATGTAGTACTCAGTCCGTAAAGCGGTGTCGAACCACTCCGGTATCTTGATGATATTTCCGATGATCAGCCCAATCACCAGCGCCAACAGCGGAGCGCCGAGGTCGGCCTTCTTCATCACCGACCATCCCGCCAGATAGAACACGGCGAGGGATCCCGCAAAGAGCACCACGAACCCGGGAATGAATTCGGAGACTTTCCGCCCCATGACGCCGATGGACACGGTGAAAACCACACCGAACAGCAGGAAGACAGCCAGGATGCCAGTCCAGTTCGCGGCCAGATCAGCACCCAGTTCCGAGATCGTCGACCAACTGCCTGGCGTCACCGCCCAACCCTTGATGCTGCTGCCGGAGGCGAATGCCAACAGCGCCAGCAGCACGATCCCGAGACCGAGCCAGACGGCCCAGAAGTCTTCGGTCTTCCAGAGTTTTTGGATTCCAGTTGCCATTTGCTCCTACGACAGATCCACGGAAAACACAGCGGACCATATCTCGAGTGCAACCGCTGTGCCAGTGGACCCTCCTGAACTCGGCGCTATAAACCTCTGGAGGGGAGTGGGTTATCAGGAGTCAGCCGGCGTCGAGGGTGCGCGGATGATGGGATCGGTTACGAGCCCGTAACGCCTTCTTCAACCCCTTTTCAATCAAGGAGTTGCGTGGGGCGATCTCGACTCAACCTGTTCCAGCGAAGATTTCGTCTCAAGACTTCGTGAAAAATGTCACGAGTCAGTAACGGACTCGACTGTTTCACCGCGCTCTCCTGGAAAACTCCACGTGGTCGGCGCCGTTGAAGCTGCTGCTAGTGCTCCCAGAGTGAGTCTCCTGGGTTGTCGAGAGAACAACGGATGTGATAGGCACCCGCCTCTGGAATTCTCGAAATGACGTGGCCGAAATGCTTGACCATATTGAGCATCTTGGTGTTGCCAGCGGAAATCAGGAGCTCGACCGTCCGCACGCCCCTTGCCCATGCCATCTGAACAAGGTGAAGGAAGAGCAGCCTGCATAAGCCCCATGAACTCGAAAAATTCCTGGAGCCTGGAGCTTGTCGTCCGGGCGGATGGGCCGGATGCTGAGTTCTTCAAGGGAGAGTCGAATTCCAGCCGGAGCCTTTTCGGTTCCGACCCTCCACACGAGGTGGATTCGCGCTTCGATCGATGGGTGTTCCAATCATGGTCCACGTCCTTCTGGTTCCGGAGATTAGCAATGGGCGTGCCACCGCCCCAAGGCCTTCGAAGACTGAGTCGGGTGAGCTCTTTTCAAGAAAGATGGAATGGTCAACGGAGATCTTATGTTTCATAATGAAAGGGTGTAAATTTCGAATTGAAGGAAGGCCGCCATGAAAGCCGAAGATCTCCGGCTCGAGGAATTGATCACCTTCGACGAGGGCAGGCTGAGTTTTCAGGGCCGCCGGGTGGTTCTCCACGACATGCACGCCATGGCCCGATTCCGCAAGGACCTGATTGCAACCATGGGTCATGAACACGCGCGGAGAGTCCTGACGCGCTTTGGCTTCTACTGGGGGCAAAACGACGCTGCCGCGATGCGGAGAGTCTTCGAGTGGGACGATCTCGAAGAACTGTTGCGGGCCGGACCGAGGTTGCACGCGCTCCAAGGAGTCACGAGGGTCGTCGTGAAGGCGCTTGAATTCGGAGATGGTGGCCATTTCCAGATGGAGGTGGAGTGGCATGACTCTGGTGAGGCCGAGGAGCACTTGCAGGAGTTCGAACGGTCAGATCTCCCTGTCTGTTGGATGCTGTGCGGCTACGCGAGCGGCTATGCCTCGTTCTGCGTCGACCGCGACGTGTACTTTGTGGAGCGCACGTGCAAGGCGTGTGGTGACGCGGTCTGCAAAGCGATCGGGAAAGACCGGGAGTCGTGGGGTCCCGAGATTGAACCCCACCTCCCGTACTTCCAGATCGAGGACATCCGCAGCACGGTTCTCGAACTCACCGAGGAGTTGAGGCGGACCACACGAGAACTCGAGCTCAAGACCAGACGGCTGCGCGAGTTCGAGGGCCCTGCCCTCACCAACCTGGCCGACGTCCGGAGCAAGGCCTTTCAGACGGTTCTTGCCCTGGCGCTGCGGGTCGCTCGTTTCGATTCCTCGGTGTTGTTGTCCGGAGAGACCGGCGTCGGCAAAGAGGTGATTGCCCGCCATATCCACGAAAGCTCGGATCGGGCTCACCGATCATTCGTGGCGGTCGATTGCAGCGCGTTGCCGGAGACTCTCCTCGAGAGCGAGCTCTTTGGGCACAAATCAGGGTCCTTTACCGGTGCTGTGAGGGATCGCAGAGGTTTGTTCGAGGAGGCAGAGGGTGGAACGATCTTCCTCGACGAGATCGGTGACGTATCGCCGGCGATCCAGGTCAAGCTATTGCGCGTTCTGCAGGAGCGGGAGATCCGCCGTGTGGGCGAGAACAAGGAGCGCAAGGTCGACGTGCGGGTCATTGCTGCCTCGAACAAGAATTTGAGGGAGGCGGTGCGCGAGCGAGCGTTTCGTGATGACCTCTACTACCGGCTGCGAGTTGTGGAGCTCCAGATCCCACCGCTCCGCGAACGGCCCGAGGACATCCTGCCCCTGGTGAGGTTTTTCGTAGCTCGGTTGGCTGACCGCCTGGATCTTCCTGACCTTCAGATGGACGCGAGCTGTCTCGAAGTGCTGCAGCGATATTCCTGGCCGGGCAACGTCAGGGAGTTGGAAAACGCGTTGGAACGGGCGGCCGTCCTGTCAGAAAACGAGAGAATCATGCCAGAGGGGCTCCCGCCTTCGGTGCGAGGTCTCGAGTCCGCGATGGATGACAGTGTGCACAGTGTTCTCCGGACCCTCGAGGAGGTCGAGAACGATCACATCCAGGCGGTCCTCCGCCACACCGAGAACAACCGAACCGAAGCGGCGAAGATTCTAGGAATCGGGGCCACGACGCTGTGGCGGCGACTCAAAGGCATCGAGGGCGCCGGCTGACCCGGTCCAGGTCGGCGCCGACAGATTCCACACCGCATCGGACCACCGGCCTGGTGGTGCTCGCCACTCACGGTCTCTCTGGTTGAGAGCACCTTCTCCGAGCCCGCTCTTCTCACCGCGTTTCGTGACGAGGGTGGAGAGGTGCCGTGCCCAGCGGGGATTCCGACCCGAGGGGCGCGGAGGCGTACTCGACAGTACGTCGAGCACCCCGAGGCGAGAAGACCCCGCAGGGCGCGGTGCATCGCCGGCCGTCGTAGACAGGCGGTGAGAAGTGCGGGCTAGGGTGTGGCCGAACGCGCCGTCCGCACCGCAGACGTCCCGGTGTTGACTGTCAGGACGCGGGCTTGGCCAGCATGTCTCACCGTGCATCCGCGGCGGTTATCGGACCAGACGGGCTGAAAGGTCACCTACGGCGATCATGAGTTCCTCGCTGAAAATCCCACTGCCATTGTCTGACTCGATCTCCAACGCTCGCTGGAAAAACGTCACACATCCCTGCTCCATCAAATCCGTTACCGCCTGTGACCCATCCCGTTGTGCGATGACCCGGGCCATATGGCGACCGAGTGCGCAGAGCCGGCCGCCAGGACCCCGACCACGCTCGAAGATGGTGACTGCGGACTCGACGCGCGATTTTCTGATCACTTCGACCACAAAGTCGTCAATCAATTCTGCGCCGTCAATGAAGCTCTTTGTTTGGTCGATGGGCACCGATGGGCTGGAAACGTAATCGACGGCTCCTTCCAGAATCGTGTAGGCGATCAACTCATGGAATTTTTCAAAACGTTCGTCGTCCAACCTGACGCTGATTAGATCATCAATCGTTTGATTGGTGTCCCCATTGGGACCGCAGTGCTGCTTCAACAGCTGTCGACGGTAAACCTCCGCAGAGATTCGCCGGATCAAACCATCCCAGCCCCCCTTGATGTGCATCACGTTCTCCCCAGACATTGTCGGGGTGGCCCATTCTCCGGTGAGGCAGCCTGGCGTGAACGCCAGACTCTCATCGATCTCCGCACCGGGCGGGAGGAAGGGAGCAATCCTGGCCAAAACCGCATCTGAAAGGTCCTGCCGGCGCGTCTGGAGATCCTCGATCAACGAGCGATACTGGGCTGCATTGGCGGCCAAGTCCGCATAACCGAAGTCGTTCATTGGGTTCACCCAGCGCCAAAGATGGTCGAGGGGGTCTGAGGAACCGGCCTTCCAGATGAAGTACGCCAGAGTCTGTTCGGTCACCCAGTGCTCGGCACCTTCGCGTTGTCTACAGATGAACCGCAGCAGCTCGCGGTTTGCTGGCAGTTGCGCGATTGCCCTGGCCTCTCCCATCGTGATCGAACCGTCACTCAATGCGTCGAGAAAAGCACTGGGGACCGAAAGGTCGATGTGCACTGTCATGTTCGGGTACGTCCCCGACAGCGGGACATCCGGAAGCGGGATTGGGGGAAACTCGATAGGAAAACCGAGTATTTCGAGGGCTTCCTGGTTCGCCTTTCTCTGCCGAGCCAGAAACACGGCGGTCTGCAACACACCGACGCCGTCAACAGGCAGAGGAATGTCATCG
Source organism: uncultured Holophagae bacterium (assembly GCA_963801995.1). Classification (GTDB taxonomy): domain Bacteria; phylum Acidobacteriota; class Thermoanaerobaculia; order Thermoanaerobaculales; family Sulfomarinibacteraceae; genus FEB-10. The sequence continues at coordinate 381,708 of CAWDGW010000008.1, forward strand.
GCATTTATGAGTTGGTCGGGCAGGCAACCGCAGAACCCTCCGCCAACGCTTTCCTGCATCTTCTGGAATCGCGCGAGCCAGCGGATGTTGTAGAACGGCTGGACCCGCTGAATCTCGGTCACGAGAAACGCTTCGCTTTCTTCGTCGACAAGGGTTCGAAGTTCACCGAGGAGATTTTCTCGTTCGCCGCAAAAGGCCGGTCCGGACAATACGAACATCAGCGCGGCGACAGCGACACTCACCACAGTGAGTCGGTTTCGTTTCATATCGCACCTCCCTTTCAGGTGAGTGTTGGCTGGCGACTCGCCGGCACCGGTTTCATTGGTCTCAGGAAGAAGCCTCATCGAAATGCCTCCGATCGCGAAGATGTCAGAACCTCTCATCTGGAGCGCCCTTCCACCTGAATCATTTTCTTCACACCGGTGCCGCATACACCGGTTCGACCTCAGGGATCTTCAACCCGGTGGCTTGGACGACCGCGGTTTCAAGCGCCCGGTTGAACGCGGCACAGAAATGCTCCGCGAACGTGACGGCTCCCTGTCCCCCGCGGCCATGAAATCTGGTCTCGTGCATGCTGTCCTCCTCGCTGTTCGGTTCGCTCGAGCCGAGCGGCAATCGCTCGCCGTCGTCGGACCCAACAGCAACCCCCGTGCCATCGTCACGAATTGAGGAGAACATCCACCACGGTGGAGTTCTGAGTGCGTACGACCAGGGTGGGAGTGCGACTTTCAATTTCAAATTGAAAAGGTGTTTTTCAAATCAGAGGGCTTTCAACTCTGATCGGTGAAGCGACCGCCGCTGGAATTCAGCGCGAAAATGCCACGCCAGGGCCACTTGCCCGATTTCAGGCACGCCCCTCCGGAGGAGGAATTTCAAGTCCCCCAAAAAAGGTCTATAGACCACGATCTTAACCCGCACTTCTCACCGGATATCGTCCCGAGGCCGCAGAGATGCTTTTCATTTCGAAAGGCGGCTCGTTCGTTTCGGATCGTGAGGACCGTCAATAACCGGCCAATCTCATCCCACCGATCTGGCGCAGCTCTTGCAAATGCAACCGTCAGGTCTCGTGGCGGCGCATGGGCGCCGTTACGCCTCGCAAACCTTGCAGTCGAAGGAAGAGAAATATGTCACACGAACCAAAGCGTATTCTCGTTCCGACGGACTTTTCGGTGGCATCGGATAGTGCATTGAGGATGGGAATGACTCTGGCTGGGAGATTCGATGCCGAAGTTCATCCTCTCTACGTCAGGCAGGTAGACCTTCATCCGACCGGGTATTTTATTGCCCCGAGCCGTGAGCAGAGCCTTCTGGACGAGGTCGAGAGGGTGCTTCAATCCACGGACATCGAGGCCCGGGAGGCTCTGGCAGGGCTCGTGCACAGACACAACGGAGTCCGATACGAGGGGCACATCGAACGCGGAGTATCGGTTCCCAACGTGATTTTGGAGTCACTGCAGAGTTACGATTGCGATCTCATCATCATGGGCACCCATGGCCGGCGGGCTGTTTCCCGATTGCTCATGGGTTCTGTCGCCGAACGAATCGTACGGCTTTCGCCGGTGCCGGTGATAACCACCAGAGAAGGCGTGGACGGGATCCGACCGCCCAAGAAGATCCTGGTTGGATACGACTCGTCTGAGGACTCCATGGAGGCGCTGCAGTTCGCGGCAGCGTGGGCACGATTCCTGGACTCCAGGCTGGTCTTGCTTCATGTCGTCGAACCGCTTGTTTATCCGGGGTTCTACGCCTACCCGCCGACCCAAAGGGATTACGACGAGCGGATCATGGAACGATGTCACCAAGCCCTGGAGCAGGTCGCGACGGAACTCCTGCCAGAGGTCGAGTGCGAGACGACGGTCGTCCAGGGGCGCGCCGCGAGCAGCATCGTGGAATACGCGGACACGCATGATTGTGATCTGGTGGTGCTCGCCACCCACGGGCTCTCTGGTTTCGATCACGCTCTTCTAGGGTCAGTGGCCGAAAGCGTCGTCCGCACCGCAGACGTCCCGGTGTTGACAGTCAGAGCGCGGGCCTAGCCCGCAGACCCCACCGGGTGTCTGTCGCGGCCGCAGATCTGCGGGTCAGCCCGCAGATCTCACCACGTTTCTACTGCGGGCGGCGAGTCGCGGCCATCTGCCGGTCCTGGTCCGGGACGGGCTTGCCTGGTTGGTGTCACCCTATTCTCCTACTCCATGGTTTTTTGTCGGCCCGGCGCATCACAGGCGGATCTTGACAACCATAAATAATGAGCATATGTTCTTAACAGGGAGGCAGAGTGGCACGGCCAGAGATCCTCAGAAAGGTCGGTTGCGTGGCCGAGGGATGGGGCTTCAAGCCCATCGGCCGACCCATCAGCGACCTCGAAGTCGAGCCGCTGCGGCTGGACGAGCTCGAGGCGCTGCGGTTGGCCGACCTCCAAGGGCTCTACCAGGAGGCCGCCGCCAAGCGGATGGGTGTCTCCCGCCCAACCTTTGCCCGCATCCTCGGGCGGGCCAGGTTGGCGGTCGCCAGGGCGCTGATCGAGGAGCGCGTGCTGGTGGTGAGCGACGGCCCAGTGGTGGCGGCTTCCGATCAACCCCTACCCTGTCCTGTCCACGATGGCGGACGCAGGCGGGAACGCGGCTGTCGCTGCCGCCATCAACAGCGCCGCAACGGACGCGGGCCGGGCCCCCGCTGAGTCATATGAGAGATTTCACGACTTCGGCCACGACCACGGGACACAAGGTCGCAGTGGCTGTCACAACCACCGAGACGGCGCCACCGGTGCCCATTTTTCGAGGGAGGTGGATCATTCCGAGAAAAGGCGGATGGAAGAGCTGGATGCCAGACGGACGGCGGCCGAGTGAAAACACCCACGCGAGATCGCGCGCCTTGTACGGCGCGCAGGAGGTATGACCACGATGAAAGTTGTTGTGACTTCAACGGGAGTGAAGGCGGACTCGGGGCTCGATCCTCGTTTCGGTCGTGCTGCGGCGTTTGTCCTGGTGGACACAGAGACCGGCGAGACCACAAGCACGGACAACACCGCGGCTGCAACGGCGGCACAGGGTGCCGGTGTGCACGCCGCGGAGACGGTCTCTCGACTCGGAGCCGAGTGCGTGATCACCGGCCACTGCGGCCCCAAGGCCTTTCGAACCCTGAATGCCGCTGGAATCCAGGTCTACACTGGAGCATCCGGGACGGTAGCCGAGGCGATCGCACAGCTCGAAGCGGGCGAGCTCCAGCAAGCCGCGGGCCCGGACGTCAGGGGACATTGGGCGTGATCGTCGCCATTGCTTCGGGCAAGGGCGGCACCGGAAAGACGACCCTGACAGTGAATCTCGCACTGTGCCTGTCCGGCAACGTCCAGGTCCTCGACTGTGACGTCGAGGCGCCCAACGTCCACCTCTTCCTGAGGGCCGAGATGGGAGCATCGACTGAGGTCGGGATCCCGGTGCCCCAGATAGACGTCGATCGCTGCACGCTGTGCGGCGAGTGTAGCCGGCTCTGCCAGTACAACGCCCTCGCCACCCTGGGAACCGGGGTGATGGTCTTCCAGGAGCTGTGCCACGGATGCGGCGGTTGCACCTTGTGGTGCCCGGAGAAGGCGATTGCCGAGGTGGTGCGGCCGATCGGAGTTGTAGAAGCGGGCAGAGCGGACGGCATTTGTCTGGTTCAGGGCCGGCTCAACGTAGGCGAGGCGCTGGTCCCGCCCTTGATCCGGCAGGTCCGCGCAAAGGCCTGGGAGGATGGTGTGGTCCTGATTGACGCGCCGCCAGGAACCTCGTGCCCGATGCTGGCGGCGGTGCGCGGCACCGACTTCGTGATCTTGGTCACGGAGCCGACGCCCTTCGGCCTCAACGATCTCAAACTGGCAGTCGAGGCGGTCCGCGCCCTCGGGATCCCCTGCGGGGTGGTCGTCAACCGGGCCGACTCGGGCGACGATCGCGTGCGCGAGTACTGCGCAGCCGAAGATCTCGAAATCCTACTCGAGATCCCCGACGACCGCCGAGTGGCCGAGACCTATGCACGCGGTTTCACCACGGTGGAGAAGATCCCGGAGCTCCGCCCCCTTTTCGCCTCGCTGGCTCGACGGATCGAGACGATGATGGCCAGGGATACGAATCGACCGGTCGAGAGAGGTCGCGCTCATGCCAACATATGAGCACCTTTTCGGCCCAGACCGGCGCTACGCCGGGCCGCACCGTGGAGACTGTTGACGTGGGCACAGCGCAGGACCTCTCCAGTTCGCTACCGCTCGTTGGGACTCAGGCGAGTGCGTTGTTGATCCCTGAACTGGTGGTCATCAGCGGCAAGGGTGGGACGGGCAAGACGAGTGTCGTGGCCTCCTTTGCGGTCCTTGCGGAGAGCGTCGTGGTCGCCGACTGCGACGTGGACGCCGCCGATCTACATCTGGTCTTGAAACCCGAAGTGCTCGAGAACCACATCTTCACAAGTGGTCACGAGGCGAAGATCCGTCAGGACGACTGCGAGGCCTGTGGCACCTGCCAAGAGGTCTGCCGTTTCGATGCGGTCATGGCGGTTGAGGACGAGTCAGCCTTCGTCATCGACAGCCTCGCTTGCGAAGGCTGCGGCGTCTGCGTCGAGCTCTGTCCCTCACGGGCCATCGACTTCGAGGATCGCACCTGTGGCGAGTGGTTCGTGTCGAGTACGCGATCCGGCCCCATGGTTCACGCGCGCCTGGGAATTGCTGCGGAAAACTCGGGCAAGCTGGTTTCGACAGTTCGTGCCGAAGCGAGGCGCATCGCAGCGGAGAACGGCACCGCAGAAATTCTGATTGACGGCCCACCGGGGATCGGCTGCCCGGTCATCGCGGCCATCACCGGGGCCACCTCCGTGTTGGTGGTGACCGAGCCGACGGTGTCTGGAGCGCACGACCTCGATCGGGTCCTCGAGCTGACGGAGCACTTCGGCATCCCGGCTGCGGTGTGCGTCAACCGCTGGGACATCCACCCCGAGGGCACCGAACACATCGAGGAACACGTCCGCGCCCGCGGCGCGATCGTTGCCGGTCGTGTCCGCTACGACCCCACGGTCACCACGGCCCAGGTGGAGGGTCGGACCGTCGTCGAACTGGGCGGGCCCGCAGCCGACGACATCCGCGCCCTCTGGGGTCGCGTGCGAAACCTGCTGCATTGAGACACCGGCGAACAGTCGTTTCCGATTGACAGGTCTTTCACCGGACATTAAATTGTGAGATGAGGAAATTTGATGTGGCCCTGACTGGGAAGCCCCTGGGCAAATCCGCTCAATCGGCCCGGTACCGGATCGTCGGGTTGGCTGTGTTGATCCACCTGAGCCTGGCCATCGCGTCGCCTCTCTGGCACACCAAGCTCCATGTCTCCGCCCAGCCATTTCATCCCGCCGGCGTGGAGCGAGGTCACACGATCCACGACAGCGGCATGCCTTCCCTCCTGTCGGAGCCGTGCGGGCACTGCCCGATCTGCCTGACTCAGCGGCTTCTGATGCAGAGCCAGACCGAGGAGACTGCCGAGCTATTGGTCGTCTCTTCCGACTTCGATCTCGCGGCCTGGCAACCGACCATCACCACCATCACGGTCTCTCAATCGGAGAGGCCCCGCGCTCCGCCCCTCTGCTGAGCCAAATCCCCGAGTATTTTCACTCCTAATCAGGTATGACGGGCCAACCGGCCGCCGGTCAAACTGCACCGCTCGGATGGCCTCCACGGAGCGGAGGGATCAGAATGAAAGAAAACCCGGTACATATGAGGAAGGCCGTTCGTGTGGCGATGGCCGTCCTGTGGCTGGTTGTTGCCGCGCAGGCGAGCATCGCGGGGGAAACCCCCGATGCGGCGGACCCGCCAGCCACCGACGCCGAGCAACGCCTGGAAGCTGAGATCCAACAGCTCAAGCAGCGCATCACCGAACTCGAAGAAGCCGTGCAACAGCTCCTTCAGGCCTGTGATCGGGAGGATCGTGGCGATCTCGCCATCGAGGCGGAGCCGCCCCCTTCCGAGGACGACGAGATTGAGGCGCTGCGACGGCTGGCTGAGGCCGAGGCGACGAAGGACGACAAGGAGGAGGTCGCCGAAGAGGAGACCACATTCAAGGCCCGCGGGCTCAGCCTGCAGGCCCTGAATCCCGAATTCAGCGTTACCGGCGACATGTATGCCTTCTTCCGGGACCAGGAGGGTACACCGGAACGTTTCGGGTTCCAGTTCCGTGGTCTGGGCCTCCACCTGGAGTCCTACCTGGACCCCTACAGCCGATTCAAGGCAGCCGTACCGATCAACGAAGAGCGGGGCCGAGCTCGGCGAGGCCTACATGACACGGTTCGGGGTATTCGAGGGGGGCAACCTCACCTTCGGCAAGTTCCGCCAGCAGTTCGGTGTGGTCAACCGGTGGCACAAGCACGCCCTCGATCAGTTCGACTTTCCCCTCGCGCTGCGGCAGATCTTCGGCGAAGGCGGCCTGAATCAGACCGGTGTGTCCCTCGACTGGGTGCTGCCACGTTTGGGGAAATCGTCCCAAGACCTGACGTTGCAGCTCACCAACGGCCAGAACCCCCGACTCTTCAGCGGCAACACCTTGGGCACCCCCTCCTTTCTCGTCCACTACAAGAACTACCGGGATATCTCGAAGGACACATACTTCGAAATCGGTCTCTCGGGTCTTGTGGGATGGAGGGACGAGTGGGATGTCGACACGGGGGAGGGGATGGTCACCGAGAACGACAGCCTACCCACGTTCGTCTACGGTATGGACCTCAACCTGCTGTGGGAACCGACCGAACGGATGCGGTACCGCAACCTGGTGTGGCGCACAGAGCTGTACATACTCAATCGCGAAATCCTGGCGCCGGACGGTTCCGGGAAGGACACGATCGACGCCTGGGGCGCCTACAGCTACGTCCAGTCGAAGCTGAACCGCACACTGGACCTGGGACTCCGGTTCGACTACTACGAGCCCGACACCAAGGGCTATGTCGGCCTGGCCCCCTGGCTGATCCCGCACGCCTTTTCCGACAGTGTGACCCAGTGGCAGGTGGTGCCCTACCTCACCTGGCAGCAGAGCCCGTGGGTCAGATGGCGGATCGAGTACAACCACCTGGAACCGGGTGACATCTTCGAACCCGAGGACATCATCTACCTGCAGCTCATATTCGCGGCCGGGCCGCACAAGCACGATCGGTACTAGGGAGCGGGGAGGAAAGTATGAACACAAGAGAGCCCACCACAAAACTGTCGTGGCGCCTGGTCGTCACGTGCCTGGCCCTCCTCGCCATGACCTGCTGGCCGACACATCTGGGCGCTGCCGGGGGTCACGACGGCCGCCAGCAGGTCGATCGGGGTCATCATGGCGAGCACGAACAGCACGGACCTCATCACCACGATGTCCAGGTTGACGATGGGGCGGCCGCGTCGATCCGCGTCGTCACCACTCTGCCCGACTACGCCGTCGTCGCCAGGGCGATCGGCGGCCAGCGGGTTTCGGTCAACGCCATCGTCCGCGGTGACCAGGACGCCCACTTCATCAGGCCGAAACCCTCCTTCGTGGACATGGTCAAGCGGGCCGACGTGCTGATCGCGACCGGGCTGGACCTGGAGCTGTGGCTGCCCACGGTGGTGGACAAGTCCGGCAATACCCGCGTCCGCAGCGGGAAGCCAGGCTACGTGGCCGCCGCCCAGGGAATCAACCTCCTCGAGGTCCCGGACATCATTTCCAGATCTGAAGGCGGCCTGCACGTATACGGGAACCCTCACGTCACCTGCAGCCCGATCAACATGAAGACGGCCGCCCGCAACATCGCCATCGGCCTGGCCAAGAACGATCCCGCAGGCAAGGATCTCTACGAAGCGAACCTGGCGAAGTTCCTGGACGAGATCGACAGGCGGCTTTTCGGAAGTGAACTGCTCCGCCTCCTGGGCTCGGAGAGTCTCACCAGCATGGCGGAGAAGGGAACGCTGATCCCGTTCCTCGAGAAGCAGCAGTTCCAGGGCAAGCCCCTCATCGACTCCCTGGGCGGCTGGTTGGGGGACATGCTTCCCCTGCGGGGTCTGGAGATCGTCACCTACCACAAGAACTGGGTCTATTTCCTGGCTCTCTTCGGCCTGGAGGAGGTGGGGACGGTGGAACCGAAGCCGGGTATCCCGCCCTCGCCGAGACACGTGACGGAGCTCGTGGAGCTGATGAGGGTACGGCAGATCAAGGTCATCCTCGCGGCCAACTATTTTGACGAGCAGAAGATCCGAACGGTCGCCGAACGGGTCGACGCCATCCCCGTGATCGTTCCCCTGTACGTGGGCGGGACCCACGACGCGGACAATTACTTCGATCTCGTGGATCTCTGGACGCGTCGTCTGCTGGATGCGGCACGAGAGACCGAAGACCTGATACTCGCCGAGAACGCCGTGGGAGGTTGATCAACAATGTCGGAAACCGTCCGCTTTTTCTTGGCCCAGATCTCGCTTCTGGCCGTGGTTCTGGTCCTGCACACGTACATCGGCCTGCACGTCATCCGGCGCACGTTGATCTTCTCGGACCTGGTGTTGGATCAGCTTGCCGCCTTCGGGGCTCTGGTGGGCATCGGGCTTGCTGTTCAGTATGGGACGGCCGGCTCCTACCTCCTGTCCCTGGTCGCAGTACTGCTCGGAGCCCTGGCCGCTGGCGGTGCTCAAGCCGCGGAACCCGGCCATTCCCCGCGAGGCGGTGATCGGGATCCTGTACGCGATGGCGCTGGTGGGGTCGCTGCTCCTGGGAGACAAGCTCTCGGGAGGAGCGGCCTACGTCACCAAAACTCTGGTGGGTTCCATGCTGTGGGTGACCTGGCCGATCGTGGGAGTCACGGCGGCGGTGTACGTCGTCCTGCTGGTCTTCCACTATGTCTACCGGGATCGATTCATCGCCCTGGTGGATGATTCCGGCTCCGCGAGGGACCAGAAACGCTGGGATTTCCTCTTCTTCACAACCCAGGGGGTGATTACGGTCCTCATCGTTCCCGTCGCCGGGGTCTTGCTGGCGTACGCGTTTCTCATGATCCCCGCGGCCATCGCCGCCATCTTCACCAGGAGATGGGGAACGGCCGTGATCCTGGGATGGAGTGTGGGCATGGTGGCGTGTGTGAGCGGCGTGTTTCTCTCCTTTTTCCAGGACCTGCCCTACGGTCCCACCCTGATCCTGTGTTTGGGATCGGCCTTTCTGCTGGCTCTGGGAATACGCATCGTCGTCCCGGCGGCGGCCCGGAACTGAGGCGATGATGTTTCAGACGGTGCCCGATCTCGTGCACATCCTCGGCGTTTCGTTCGTGGCTTGCGTGGCGATGACGGGAATCCTCGGATACCTGGGATTGCACGTTCTCAAACGAGAGATCGTCTTCGTCGATATCGCACTCGCCCAGATTGTCGCCGTGGGGGCTATCGGAGCGCACCTGCTCTTTGGCGCCGGTGAAGACTCCATGCTCGCCTATGGATGCGCCTTCGGTCTGGCGGTGATTGCCGCCGCCTTCTACGCCGTCACACGGCGGAGCGTTCTCGAGATCTCCACGGAGGCGGTCATTGGAGTCTCCTACGCCATCGCCGCCGCCGGCGCGCTCTTCCTGTTGGGTGTGGCACCGGACGGACATTCGCACGCGCAGGCCATGCTGGCGGGGAGCATTCTGTGGGCGACCTGGAACGATGTCCTGGCGGCCGGTCTCGCCTTCTCGGCCGTGGGCGCGTGCTTCTATCTCCTGAGGAAACCCTTCGAGAGGATCTCGAGCGACTACGATCAGGCGGAACGGGACGGGATGAGGGTGATCTGGTGGGACTTCCTGTTCTACACGTTGATCGGTGTCGTGATCACCTTCGCCGTCAGGATAGGAGGCGTAGTCGTCGTATTCAGCCTTCTGATCATTCCCGCCACCATCGCCGTGATGTTCTCACGGAACCTGGTCACGCGGCTGCTCATCGCCTGGTCCGCCGGAGTTTTCGGGAGCCTCCTCGGCCTCATGTTGGCTCACCGCCTCGATTTTTCGGTGGGACCGGCGGTGGCCCTCCTGCTCGGTGTCGGGCTGGGTGTGGCCGGTGTCTGGCGCAGATTCAGTGTCGTTCCAGCGGCGGGGATCACCGTGTTGGCGGTCGCCTTCTACATCGTCCTCATGGTGTCCACGCCTTCGGTTGCAGACTCGGTCGGAAGGCCGACCGGTGGCGGGACCGCGATCGAGGTGGAGTCTCTCGCCGATCGGCAGGAAGATCCCATCGCCGTTTCTCCGGAGAGAGGTCCTCAGGACAGTCTCCAACCTGCCGCGGGCACCGAAACCCTCGCCGCCCTCTATGAAGAAACCGCAGACTCGCAGAGCCGCTGCGACGTCGTCTTGCGGGCCATCGACAGCGACCCGGCGTCGGGGGTGATTCTGACCCTGACGTACCTCGAAGAGGATCCCCCCCTCTTTTTCCGCCAGCTGGTGGTGGACAGATTGAACGAGGGGCTGGATGGGACTTTCGATTACAACGTGACGCGGTCATTCGCAGATCCCGAAAACCGGAAGGCCGCGGAAAACCTGAGGAGGCGATATCTCAGGATTGAATAGCGCGCAGGATCCCGGCGCGCGACCTCCGCGACGAGGGTTGGTGGACTCGAATCAGTGATCGATGTGGCGGACTTGAGGGCCTCAGACAGCTGCTGTTCCAGCTGAATCCGGTAACCACACGCGGGCCTTGACATCCATCAATAATGAGCATATGTTCTTAACAAGGAGGCAGAGTGGCACGACCAGAGATCCTCAGAAAGGTCGGTTGCATGGCCGGGGGACGTGGCTTCAAGCCCATCGGCCGACCCATCGGCGACCTCGAAGTCGAGCCGCTGCGGCTGGACGAGCTCGAGGCGCTGCGGTTGGCCGACCTCCAAGGGCTCTACCAGGAGGCCGCCGCTCAGCGGATGGGGGTCTCCCGTCCCACCTTTGCCCGCATCCTCGGGCGCGCCAGGTTGGCGGTCGCCAGGGCGTTGATCGAGGAGCGCGTGCTGGTGTTGAGCGACGGTCCCGTGGTGGCGGCTGCCGACCAACCCCTACCCTGTCCTGTCCACGATGGCGGACGCAGGCGGGAACGCGGCTGTCGCTGCCGCCATCAACAACGCCAGAACGGACGGGGGCCCGGCCCCCGCTGATGAATTTGACGAAACGGAGGAGCTGACGACATGAGAATTGCCATTCCATTGCACCAGGGAGGGTTCAGTGATCACTTCGGTGGCGCCGAGGCATTCGCCTTCTACACCGTGGACGCGGCCACCCGTACCATCGGCGAGCGCCTCATCGGCGCGCCCCCCGAACACGGCCGCGGGGTGTACCCCATGTGGCTGAGCCAGCAGGGCGCGACCGTGGTCCTGGCGGGAGGAATGGGACCGCGCGCCGCCGCCATCCTCGCCCAGCACGGCATCGAGGTGGTATTCGGCATCGAGGCCGAGGACCCTGACGCTGTGGCCCAGGGATACCTCGACGGCACTCTCGAGGCCACTGGGGAGGCGTGCCACGAGCACAATTTTCACGACTGCGGCCACGACCACGGGACACATGGTCGTGGTGGATGTCACAACGATTGAGACGGCGCCATGGGTGCGCTCGTCTCCAGGGAGGTGGATCATGCCGAGAAAAGGTGGAGGCCAGGGACGAGGACAGGGACTGCAAAAGGGCGGAGGTTTCGGTCGCGCCGGCGGCCAAGGGCGAGGGCGTGGGGGATTGGGGGGCGGCGGCTTCTGCATCTGCCCCAAGTGCGGCCAACGTACCCCGCACCAAGCGGGTCAGCCATGCCTTGACGAGCGCTGCCCCAGCTGTGGCGTAGCGTTGGTTCGTGAAGGCTCGGCACACCACCAGGAGATCGAGAGTCGTCGCGCCGGGACCGAGACACCGCGCTGAGAGTGGTCCGGGTGCAGGGTCAGAAAGTCGACCCTTACGCCGAAAGGAGGTTATCGCCATGCCAGGAAGAGATGGAACGGGACCGATGAGAGGGGGGCCGATGACCGGGTGGGGGCGCGGCTCCTGCGGCAGCTACGCCACGCCCGGCTTTGGACGGGGTGGCGGGGTTCGAAGGATGGGGCGCGGCGGTGGAGCCAGCGGTTGGGGTTGGCGTCATCGTTTCTGGGCAAGCCGACGCCCGGGATGGCTGCAGAGCGACCGTCGGGACGAGCCGGTCCAACCATTGTCCATCGACGCGGAACAGCACGAGCTCCAGTACGAAGCGGCGGCGCTCGAGGCCGAGTTGAAGCGCATCAGAAGTCGACTCGAAGATCTTCAGGGCCAGTTACAGAGTAGGGCGGGCACGACCGAAGTCGTTCGGATGTCATGCCATGACTGCAACAGCCACAAGGAACGCGGCTGACGGCTCGTGAGTCGTCGGGAAATCAAGAGGCAACACTGATCACACTGGAAGAACGGGATCTTACGGTGCTCCTCGAAGCGTCGAGATCATCGCGCGACGACACCTGCCTGGCCGGCTGGATCAGGAATGTTCCTGGATGGCTATTCCTTGGTGCAGGAGGAGACGCCTGACGGTCAGATCCTCCTGCGGCGGCTTGGTTCGAGGGAAGCAGCAGAAGAATTCGTCGAGGATCGGCTCGCCACGTATGAGCGCATGTGGGACGGGTGCGGCTGCAAGGTGGACTACCATAACTGAGAGAGCAGACTATGGTTTGGTCCATCCTCGGCAAGACCCTGACCATTACCTGGTTTGTCACCGTGATGATGGTCCTTGTGGAGTACGTCAACGTGCTCTCCGTCGACCGGCTGCGGTCTGCCCTGAGTGGTTCGCGATGGACCCAGTACGTCGTGGCGGCCGCTCTTGGAGCCACTCCGGGCTGTCTCGGCGCCTTCGTTGTGGTCGCGCTCTTCATTCACCGCAGCGTCAGGCTCGGCGCCGTGGTCGCCTGCATGGTCGCCACCAGCGGGGATGAGGCCTTCGTCATGCTGGTGACGTTCCCCCGCACCGCATTGCTCCTGACCCTCGTGCTGGCTCTGATCGGAATTCTGGCCGGTATACTCACCGACAGTTTCAGCATCTCGCCGTCGCGAGACCGTGAATGTACCGAAATGGTCGTTCATGACGGCGCGGCGTCGTGCCGGTGTTTCGACACGCCCACGATTCTCGTCGAGCTGTGGCGCCCGTCGGCAGCCCGCGGCGCCCTGGGGGTTGGCACCCTCCTGTTCGTCCTAGCGGTTGTCTCCGGAACGATCGGCCCGGCCGAGTGGAACTGGATCCGGACGACATATCTTGGAGTGGGCCTTTTTTCGTTGTTCGTCGTGGGGACGGTCCCGGAGCATTTCATCGAGGAGCATCTGTGGCGCCATATCGTGGTGCGACACGCCCCGCGAATCTTCCTCTGGACGCTGGCCTCGATGACGCTCATCGGAGGGCTGGATGCCTCCATCAACGCCGAGGCTTTTCTGCGGCACAACCCGTGGCTGGCACTCGTTGGGGCGGCTGGTCTCGGTTTGGTGCCGGAATCTGGGCCGCACTTGCTCGTGGTCATGCTCTACGCGGCGGGGAACGTCCCGCTGAGTACACTCATTGCGAGTTCCATCGTGCAGGACGGCCACGGAATGCTGCCGCTCATTGCGCACTCGTGGCGTGACTTCATCACGGTGAAGGCGATCAACCTCGTGACGGGTATCCTCGTCGGAGGAGCCCTCATGATGGCGGGGAGGTGAAGGATGGATGCCTTTCGCCGGGGGCGTCGTTGTCGCGATCCGAGATGATACCGGCGCCGAAAATTGTCGCCGCCTCTGTTGTGTGGCTTCTGAGATCAGCGCGACGCCTTCACGGATAGACCGAAGACGAACGGCGTTCCCATCGCTGCCAGAAGGGCGCACGCCAGGAAGGTCCATCGCATTCCCATCCAGTCAGCGAGGACTCCAACGAGGACCACCACCATCGACCGAATACCGAAGCTCAGCGCCATGTAGACACCGTTCGCCAGCGCTCGACTCTCGGGAAAAAACTGATGTAATGAGGCCATGATGACGGGCGTCGCCATGAGGCCGGAAAAGCCCAAAACCAGCAACAGGGGCAGTCTGGTCCAACCCGTGGCATTGACCAACGCCAACATCATCGCCGGTGTGGCGAGAAACGAAAAAACCAGCACCCGCCTTCGCCCCAGCAGGTCGCTCAGGGAACCGCCGATCAGAGCGCCAAATACGCCCGCCCCTTCGAGCACCGAGAGTGACATACCGGCGAACCACAGGTTGGCGCCCTCCTCACGAAGAAAGACGGGAAGATAGGTGATGGATGCCGCCATCATGAACGACCGCGAGATCACGATCCCGGTCAGCGGAATCAACAGGGGTCGCATGGAACGCGCGGCCTGGAAGAAATCGCGTGCCGCCGCCCGATCAGTATCTATCGATGGCACATTACGCAGGCCCAGGAACAGCAGGGCCGAGGCCACCACGCCGCCGGTCATGAGCCAAGGCGTCCGATTCAGTCCGAACACCGCGATCGTGCTGACCACAATCATCGGCCCGAAGGTGCGCCCCAGCTCGCCTCCCACCATCCAAAATCCCATTCCGTATCCCAGACGACGCCCCGAAAGCCGGCCCGCGAGAACGGGAGCCACCGAGTGCAGGACGGCGGAAGAGGCGCCGGCGGTCAACAGGAGCAGTGCAAGCAGCGTGTAGCTTGGCGCGACCCCAAGCAGGCTCATCGCCACGGCGGTGAGAGCCGGGCTCAGGATCACCGCCAGACGAAGGTCGAGACGATCCCCGACGTGGCCGATGATGGGCTGAAGGAGAGATGGGCCCTGGAGGAAAACGGTGAGCAGCCCCGCCTCGGCCTTGGCAAGGGACAGCTTTTCGATGAACAGGGGGAGCAGGGGAGGGAGAAACGCGCTGTACGTATCGTGCGCCGCGTGCGCCACAGCGATCGTAATGACCTTCGATGTCTGCGGGTTCTGCGACGGTCCCGACTCGATGCTACCCACGGAGCGGCCGCCGGGACAGGGTCATTTGATAGTCCTCGAAATCATCGTGCCAATCATATGCCGTCCACAAGGACTCCATGATATCCGCATGGCCTGGCAGGAGACTTGCATCCTGCTATGGTGAGATGTCACGTTCGTCACACGAGGCGGACAGGGGGAAACATGAGAGTTTTCGAGACCGTTCGCGTCGGCCCGGTCGAACTGCCCAACCGACTTGCCCTGGCGCCCGTCAAGACGGCATTTGGAGAAACCGATGGCCTGGCTACGGACCGCCACGTCGCGTACTACCGACGCCGCGCACAGGGCGGCGTCGGACTCATCATCCTCGAGCCCCTCTTCGTGGACTCCATGGGCAGGGAGCACCCGCGCCAGCTCGGCGCCCACACAGACGAAGGTATCCCAGGCCTGAGGCAGATCGTCGAGGCGGTTCACGCCGAGGGATCACGGATCTTCGCCCACCTCAACCACGCGGGCCGTGCCGCCAACCCGAAGGTCATCGGCGGCTCTCCGGAGGCGCCATCTGCGGTGCAATGTCCCACTTCAGGCGCCACGCCCGAGCCGATGTCCACTGCGCGGATCCGCAAGGTCCTCGGGGCCTACGGGGAGGCCGCACGCAGGGCGCGCGAGGCGGGCTTCGACGGGGTCGAGCTCCAGCTCGGTCTCGGCTATCTGCCCGCCCAGTTTCTGTCGCCGCGCACCAACTTGCGCACCGACGAGTGGGGCGGTGTGGACGGCCGATGGCGATTCACAGAAGAGGTGGCCGCGGCCGTCCACGGGGCCCTCGGCCCTGGGCTTGCGCTGTCGGCGCGTATCTCCGCCGACGAGAAGGTGGACGGTGGCCTCGAGATCGATGATGCGATCGAGCTGGGTCGTCATCTCGAAGGGTCCGAAGTAGATGCCCTGCACGTCGTCACCGGTTCGGCCTGTGACAGCCCTCCCTGGTACTACCAGCATATGGCGTTGCCAAGCGGGGTCAACGAGGTGCTCGCGTCGCAGCTCCGCGCCGCTGTTGCAATGCCGGTGATGGTGGCGGGACGTCTCGGCGACCCTGACCGGATTCGGATGGTCGTCGACAACGGCATGGCCGACATCGTGGCACTCGGGCGGCCCCTCCTCGCCGACCCGGACCTCCCGCTCAAGATGCTCGAAGGCCGGGAGGATGAGATCATGGGCTGCGGCGCCTGCCTCCAAGGCTGTCTGGCCAAGGTCAAGGCGGGCGGCCCGGTGAGCTGCCTCATCAACCCAGAGCTGGGCCACGAGGACGAGCCGCTCACTCAGGTTTCCACCGTCGGCGAGCGCCTCGTGGTGGTAGGTGGCGGCCCCGCGGGGCTGGAGGCCGCACTGAGCGGCTACCGGCGCGGGTGCGAGGTGGTGCTCCTCGAGCGATCAGACCACCTTGGAGGCCAGTTTGCCATGGCCTTCGCCACTCCGGGCAAGGAACTCATGAAACGGCCTTTCGACTCCCTCGTGCACGCCGTCGAGGTGGCACCCATCGAGGTGCGGCTGGGAGTCGAGGCGAGTGTCGAAACCGTGCTCGGGCTCGAGCCGGACAGGGTGGTGACGGCGACCGGGTCGCGGCCCATCACGCCGCCGATTCCGGGCCTGGAGAACCCCCTCTTCGCCGCCGACGTTCTTGAGGGCGGGTGCGATGTGGGTGGACGGGTGCTGGTGCTCGGGGGTGGGCTCGTCGGCATCGAGATGGCGGAGTACCTGGTCGCCGGTGGCGGCGAGGTCGTCATCGTAGAACTCCTCGAGGATATCGCCCGCGACATGGAAGCGATCACTCGAAAAATGACCCTCAAACGTCTCCAAGGCCTGCCGGTGAGTATTCACACCCAGACCCGCCTCCTCAGCTTTGAAGGCGGGGAGGCTCTCGTTCGGGACGAATCGACGGGCGTGGAACGGTCACTGGGGTCCTTTGATTCGGTTTTGGTGGCTGTGGGCCACCGCTCCTACGATCCACTGTCCAAGGCTCTGCGCGAGGCGGGCCTGACTGTGGAGACCATCGGCGACGCTCGCGAACCGGGCCAGGTCATCGACGCGACCCAAGCTGGACGCGCAGTGGTCGCATCCATCGAGAAGGGAACAGACCGATGAGTTTTCGGACTCAGCAACACCCACAAACAAGGAGGTGAGCATGAGTTCTTGGAGAAATATTCAGGGTCACGCAGTGACGTTCGGGCCAGTGCCCTCCCGCAGGCTCGGGCAGAGCCTCGGCATCAACAACATCCCGCCCAAAATCTGCAGCTATGCCTGCGTTTACTGTCAGCTTGGCCGGACCCTCACGATGCAGACCGAGCGAACCGATTTTTTCGACCCGGAGCGGATCTTCGAGGAGGTTCGGAACAGGATCGAAGAGGTGAGAGGGGCCGGAGAGGCGATCGATTTCCTCAGTTTTGTGCCCGACGGTGAGCCCACCCTGGACCTGAACCTGGGACGCGAGATCGAACTGGTCCGAGAGCTCGGTGTCAAGATCGCCGTGATCACCAACTCCTCGCTGATTTGGCGCCAAGACGTCCGCGACGAGCTGGCAGGTGCCGACTGGGTCTCACTCAAGGTGGATTCGGTCCGCGAGGACGTGTGGCGGCGGATCGACCGCCCCCATGGACAGCTGCATCTGTCACAGATCCTTGACGGTGCACTTGCGTTTTCTGAAGTCTTCGCCGGCCGGTTGGTGACCGAGACCATGCTCGTCGAAGGGGTCAACGACAGCAGTGAGCTCCTCGAGGAGCTCGCGACCTTTCTTGCCCGGCTCCGCCCTGAGACCGCATACCTGGCGATTCCCACTCGCCCACCCGCCGAAGAGGATGTGCGCGCCCCGGATGAGAGAGGGGTCGCCCGTGCGTGGAGCATCCTGTCGGGGGCGCTCGACAACGTCGAGTGCCTCACCGGGTACGAGGGAAACACCTTTTTCAGTGGCGGTCGGGTCGACGAGGATCTGCTCGCCATCACCTCGGTGCACCCGATGCGTGCCGACGCCGTCGAGGCCCTGCTCCGCCGCAGGGGCGTGGATCGATCGGTGGTGCGAAGGTTGGTGAAGGGCGGCGAGCTCGTCGAGGTGGATTACCACGGGCAGACGTTCCTGGTGCGAAAGCTCACCCGACCCCGAGCGCCCGTCGAGAAAGAGAGATGACCGCGCTCCGGTAACCCGTATGCCGACCTTGGCCTCACCTCATCCCACGAGGGTTGGTGCGAGACCGCGGGTCGGCGTGCGTGCGAACTCTACTCGTTGGGCTTCCACTCCTTCCAGACGTTGCCGACCAAATCCGGCCCAGGTCTCAGCACCGGGTCTCCGGGCATCCATCCAGCGGGCGTTGCCTCGGCACCCCCACTGGCGCGGACCACTTGAAATGCCTGTACCTGCCGAATGGACTCGGCAATGCGGCGTCCCACCGGCGGCGTCAGCACCTCCATGGCCTGGATCACGCCGTCTGGATCGATGATGAATCGTCCGCGCAGTTCGATCCCCTGCGTCTCGTCGTAAACGCCATAAGCCCTGCCGATGTTGCCGGCCTGGTCCGAGAGCATGTGAAAGGGGATACCGCCGTGATCAGCTTCGTCGTAACTCCTGCTCATTTCACGTCGGTCAGGGTCCACCGGATTCTCTCCCGCCACGCCGGTGACTCCCACGTTCCAAGCGCCTGATGCGTCTCGTAATAGTGCTGGGGGATGGGATGGGTCCCGAGTACAACCTCAATGCCAAACTTTTCCTCGATGAAAGTCCGGAAGTCGTCGATGAAGGGACAGGGCGGATATCCGAAGCCTCCTCCTCTCGGGGTATGCCGGCGTGGTACCCCCCTTCAACCGCAGCGTTGCTCGAACGCTCGCCCACGGGTCAACCCGGGATCAGAATCCCCGGAAAACCTCTCCAAGACCATCCCCCTGCGCCGCCGCTTTCAAACCCACCGCCCGCATCTCCGCCTATCTGACGACCTATTCTTCTTCCCCAGCGCCCAGGCCGGTCGGAAGGCTTGGCGAAATCAGCGGTCGTCTCGACGGCAGGTGTGAAGGATTCAGATGTGACCGCGGAAGTCTGTCGAGCCTGACGAGAACTCCTCCAGGCTGCCGACGGTGCCGCTGCATCCTGTGACGTCCCGGCGTCCGCCGCTGCGACGTTTCGGAGGCTTCTGGACCGCATTGGCCCGTCAGGACCACGGCCACACCCCGCCGAACCAGCAGGCGCGCGGCTTGAATCCCGGCCCCGGAGCCAAGATCCCCGTAGGGGTTGTCAACCAGGTCGTAAAGGGTCCCCTGTTGGTCCACTATCACGAAACTGGGACACCTCCCGAATTGTTCGTCCACGAAAGCATCGAGCGAGGCCCTGGTTGCGCTGATCGCGATTCTCATGGTGTACCTCCCTTCTTCGACCCACAAACTGAGTCAGGAAGCGGGGCATGACTCGCGACGATTGGGTTTGGCAAAACGGGTCTTTTCGTCACGGCCTGCCGCTTCCATGACAATCAATGCAACGACACTGCCAATAATCGGCAGGCTCGAGGAGACCGGCCCGATCGTGTTGGGGAGCCTTGCGTTGGCGATCACCACGACGTTCGCTGGAAGATCGGAATGCAGATTGCCCTCGAGCCGTCCATGGAACGGACGCGAACCGCACTGCTGCCGGCACTGGGACAAACCACTCGCATCCCGCAAAAAACACCCTATTCGAAGTGCGGGGGAGGATCTCGAGTTTCGAGATTTGAAACACTGGAATCGATGAGGCGTGGGCATCCCGAAGTGAAAGGTGCCGTTTCAAATCGAAAGGGTACCCGGAAGCAGAACGACCCATTTGCCGAGGTATGCTCAAGAAGAGCTCGCACGTCGAATGCGGGCTTGAGCTGGTTGAGATACGTCGATGAGGGTCGAAATGGGCGAAAAACACTCGGTTTGCCCAGTCGGGATCACGCCTTGAATCATCTTCAGTACGAACACATCCTGCCCGTCGACAGTGGCGACGCCATCTAACAAGACCTTGCCGGGCGTCGGCCGACATGATTGGCCCACGGACTGTGCGACCGAGGCCGGAAACCCGGGTGATTGCTTCCGAATAGATCCTGAGTCCGGTGGCCAACGGGACCTCAAAGTAGGAACGCGGGCCCGTGTCTCGAGCGACAAACATGTAGTACGGCACCAGCCCGAGGCGGACCTGCTGACGCCACAGCTCGGCCCACACCTCGGAGCTATCGTTGATATGGCGAATCAGAGGCGCCTGACAGCGGATGACGGCACCGGTGTCCCTGACTCTGCGAAGGGCCTCTTGCGCGGCATTGGTCTGGAGCTCGCGCGGATGGGAGAAGTGAGCCATCAGAGCCAGCTGCCGACCGCTGCGGCGAACGGCCTCGAAGAGGCGCAACAGGTCGTCAGCATCGCGATCGGTGGTGAATCGGTATGGCCAGTACGACAGTGCCCTGGTGCCGATCCGGATGGTGTGTATGTGTCCGAGCCCCTCGCCGAGCAGGGGCTCGATTGACTTTCGCAACATCGCACTGCTCATGACCAACGGATCACCTCCGGTCACCAGAACATCGGTGACCTCCGGGTGTCCACGGAGATAGGAAACCAGCCGATCGGTCCCGCGCATGGCGAACTTGAGACGCTCGATGCCAACGAACTGCGGCCAGCGGAAACAGTAGGTGCAATAGGCGTGGCACGTCTGCCCGGCCAGCGGAAAGTACAGCACTGTCTCGCGATACTTGTGCTGGCACCCCATCAGCTCCTCGCCATCTACAGTCGGCACGTTGAGCTCCATCTGGCCATCCGGATGCGGGTTCATCCGCATCTGAATCTCCCTCGCACGTTGCCGGAGGAGTAATGGATCTGCCCCGGTTACCAACAGGGTCTGAAGCCGGATGAAATCGGCAGGATCCAACATGCCGACCTGCGGGAAGGTCAACTGAAAGATGGGATCAGCGGGGGTGTCACTCCAATCGATGAGTTCTTCGAGCACGTAGTCGTTGACACGAAACGGCAGCACCAAGGAAACGACCTTGAGCGCGATCACCTCATCTCGCGAGAGCTTGTCCAGCTGCTGAATCCGGTTGATGTGCCGACGGCCGTATGCTCTGAATCGAGGCTGGGCGCCGTGGATAGGGTGGTGGGAGCAGGAGGTTGTCACAGGGAACACCTTCGGTGAGACGCGCAGCAATCGCTGCAGTTGGAGTCAACGGAGTACCTCCCTGGGAGGTTTTTCTCCACTTCGTCCGTTGGATCCGCCATTGCTCCTGACCTCCCGCTCCGTGGATTTCTTGGGTCAATTCCGAGAACTCCCGCCAATCAACAATCCAGCAAGATCTATGCCGTGGCATGGAAATCGTACCCAACGTCACCGGAAATGTGGACGAGGTGTTGAACGCCTACGGTGACTACGACAGGACCCAAGCAGCGCCCGCTCCACAGACCTTCGCCATGGGTGCGGAGGCTTGATTCACGATTGCCGAATGATGCATGGACGCTTGGGTCCCCACGCCTCCCCCGCAATCCATTCTGGCCCCTCAGAATGGCCGTGCACCAACTCGGCTCAGGACGTCTCGATGGGGAGGTTCATGACGATGGCCTGGAGCTTCTTCATCGTGTCGAGGTACCGATTGAAGTAGATCCTGGAAATCTGGGTCTGGATGGCATAGCCCATCACCAGGTCGCCGTCCATGAGTTCCTTGAGGGCCGAGGCTTCCAGCTGAAGCACCTTCGCGTCCGAGACGCACTGGGCCGTGAGCGAATAGTTGACGAACTGGAAGCAGACGCACGAACCGAACATGGCGCCCCGGGTCAGCGTGTCCACCAGGACGCTGACCCCAGCCCTGCTGGGCAGGCGGAGCGACACCTCGCCGTCGAGAACGACGTAAAAGAAATCTGCTCGCTCTCCCTTGCTGTAAATCGTGTCGCCAGCCCGTAACTCGAGGACTTTCGCCGCATCGCTGATGGTCATGAACTGATCGGGCCGTAAGTACTGAAAAACCTCCTGCCGGTCGAACCTATCCACTGACATTTTCAGAACTCCTTCCGGTCCGTTCACGGACCATGTGGCCCTCGGCCACCGGTTCACTGAACAACGTCTTCGCCACGACACCCGGCGAGAAGAGCGGGCTAGTGGACCATCCAGTCCTCCGACCCATCCTCGCCGGATTAACCGCCGATTGCTTTGCCTGCCCTCTCGGCCGATCGCCGGTCGGATGCGTCGACTGACTCGAGGCCGAATTGCTGTTTCCGAGCACGGCGACACCGGGCATGGTTCCCCGGCAGCAGGAACCGGGGCTGAAACAGACGGCCCTCGGCGTACGCCCTCACCACCTCCTCGAATCGACCCCTGATCTCGGCCACGACTTCGACACCACTCGCCACCAGTTTTTCCTCCAGCTCACGGGAGACAGCCCCACAAATCAAGACATCGATGCCGAGCTCCGACACGATCCGCTCCCGATTCGGGCCACCCAGGGGGTGGAGCTTGGTAAATGTCGCCTCGCCGCCGATGACGTCGACGACCATGAGCCGCCGCGCGACGTCGAAAAGTGGCGATACACGGCCCTCCCACACTGGTACGGCAAGTCTCATCGCCACCAGTCAAAGCAACGATCTTGCCAACCCAGAAGAAAATTCTGAAGATTGCAAGCAGCTCAAACAAAAAGACTTGGCTGAGAGGGATTCAAAGAGGCTGCGGATGGCCTCGCAGATCGCTGATCTGGGGCAAGGAGCAACCGTCGCATTCTGCACGTCACCGGGAGTGGCGGCTCCGAGCGCGATCCCGGGCAAGCCCTCGAAGGGCTGCTACTTACTCCGACCGTCCCGATCCGGCACCACGATTTGCAGGTCCTTCAACTTCCGGAAAAGAGTGCTGGGGTGGATTCCGAGTTCCTCAGCCGCGGCCTTGCGGTTGCCTCCATGACGGTGCAGTGCGAGAGAGATGTGGAGCGCCTCCGTCTCCCGCAGGGTCATGGTCTCACGAGTCTGTATGGCCGGCACCTCGGATCCATGACTCAGCTCGGGCGGCAGATGCCGGGTCTCGATCTGACCGCCGTTGCACAGTACGAATGCGTGTTCGACGACGTTTTCGAGCTCCCGCGCGTTCCCTGGAAAGTCGTGAGCCATGAGCACCGCGAGAACCTCGTCCGACACACCCTCAACGTCCTTGTTCTGTAACCGATTGAATCTCGTAACAAAGTGATCCACAAGGAGCGGAATGTCCTCCCGTCGGTCTCTCAGGCGCGGCAGCTCCAGCTTCATCACGTTGATGCGATAGTAGAGATCTTCTCTGAATACCCCGTCTGCAACGAGCTTGGCGAGATCGCGGTGGGTGGCGACGATCACCCGGACATCGGTCGGGATCGGTTCCACTGACCCGAGGGGCTCGTACACGTGTTCCTGCAGGACCCGCAGCAGTCGAACCTGCATTGCCTGGGAAATGTCTCCGATCTCGTCCAGAAAAATCGTGCCGCCCTCCGCATGGGCGAAGCGACCCGGCCTGTCACGGCCAGCATCGGTATACGCACCGGCGACGTGGCCAAAGAGTTCGTTTTCGAGCAGGGTGTCGGGCAAGGCTCCGCAGTTGATGGCGACAAACCGTCTATCATTGCGAGGCGACAGCTCGTGAATCGCCCGAGCGAACAGCTCTTTGCCGGTCCCGCTCGCACCATGGACGACCACGGTGCTGTCACTTGCCGCAATCGCCGGCAAAATCTCAAACAGGTTTCGCATGACCCGACTGCGGCCGATGATATCTCCCAAGCCAAAGCGACCCTCGAGCTCCTTGCGCAGTTGCTCCAGGTGGCTCAGATCACGAAAGGTCTCGACTCCACCGACTATTCGGCCTTCCCCATCCCTCAGGATCGCGGTGGAGATACTGATCGGCCGCCGGGTTCCGCTCGTGTCAACGATAAAAACCGACTTGTTGACGATCGAATCGCCGGACTCCATGGAATGCCGGAGGGCGCATCCGGTTTCGCAAATGCTGGCGCGAAACACATCGCAACACCGCTGACCCAGAGCTTCCTCTCGCGGCACGCCGGTAATCTCTTCTGCCGCGCGATTGAACGAGCTGATGCGCCACTCGCTATCGACGGTGAACACACCGTCTGCAATGCTGTCCAGAATAATATTCGCCGGATCGATATTCGGGTTCCTCATCGTTGTGCAATACTAACTCAGCAAGCCTCCGTCCGCTGGGGGTCGACCAGATGGAGGAGGCGCGAGGAAGTGGTGCCTATGGAGAAGCACGACGGGACGACACCCTCACAGAATCGCCGCATGAGGGATCCATCGACTCGTTCCGCAGATTCACATCCAGGCAGCCCCACACCGAAAGAAGAATCGAGTTCCACAAGGACAAACAACCGCCTGATGAAACAACGGCGATTCATCATCGCGATCTATCTCGCTGTCATCCTCGTCCTGTCGCTGGCCGTCGCTGCGGCAACCCATGTCTTGTCCCCGGCAGCCATCGCGGCGGCTCTCTTCATCAGTCTGGTGGGCCTCGGCGTGTGGATCTTCACCCGATGGCTGACGATCAGCAACACAGGTCCCTACAGCGAGCTCAAACGCGAGCTCAACCGAACACGGCGGGATTTCGAGCGCCTGTTCACCGCGATCCCATGTTTCATTTGCGTCATCGATCGCGACCACCGGGTCCTCGAAGCGAACGCCATGTATCGCGAGGAGTTCGGTGTTTCCAATCGGTCTCTCTGTTACGAAGTCTGCAAGAAACGCACGAGCGTCTGTCCCGACTGCCCGGTGGACGTGACCTTCACCGACGGTTTGATTCACTCGAACGAAGAGACTCTCGTGACCCGAGATCGCAAACGGATCAGTGCCGTCGTTCACACCATGCCGCTCGTGGACGACAACGGCGAGATCAACGCGGTCATGGAGGTTTTCACCGACGTTACCGAGGTCAAGGCGCTGCAACGCCAACTGGCGCTCATGGGACGTGCCGTGGCGGGCATGGCACACCGGATCAAAAACATTCTCATGGGGCTCGAGGGCGGCATTTTCGTGGTCAACACCGGCCTCGAGACCGACGATCGCGAGACCATTTCGGAGGGGTGGGAAATGGTCGAGCGCAACGTTCAACGGGTCTCGAAGATCGTCATGGATCTGCTCTATTGTTCCAAGGATCGGACTCCGTCTTTTGAGGATGGGGTCTGCCCGAACACCATCATACTCGAGGTCCGTGACCTCTTCGCCGATCGCATGGACGAGGAGGGCATCACCCTGGAGACCGAGCTCTGCGACCCGCCGACCTACGGCAACCTCGACCCCGGCGGAATCCACAACATGCTCACCAACCTGGTGGCCAATGCGGTGGACGCCTGCCGCTTCGATCCGTCAGACACCAAGGACCACCACACCATCACGATCCGCTGTTTTTCGAACGACAAGGGCTCCACCGTCCTCGAGGTGGAGGACGACGGCGCAGGAATCCCGGACGAGATGAACAACCGGGTCTTCGAGGACTTTTTTTCAACCAAGGGCAGCGAGGGCACCGGCATCGGTCTGCTGGTCGTCCAGAAGGTCGCCGAGGAACACGGTGGCGACGTCACGTTCACCACCGAGCAAGGCAAGGGCACGACGTTCACCGTGACCATACCCGCCTCGACGCGGGTGCCGGCCATCGTCAGCGCCGACGGCTAAACCGCAAATTTCACCGAGCGTTGCCTCAGACGCCGACCAATTCCTCGACCTTGGCCAGGAAGGTATCCCTGTCGATCGGTTTCTCAACCAGTGCGTCCGGCTTCCGCAAATCACCGAGGTTGCCAAAGAAATCATCGAGTCGGGTCAATCCGGTGAGCACAACGATGGGGATCGAGTTGGTTTGCGTGGAGGTCCTGAGACCTCGGTACGCTTTAATACCTGACTGTTTCGGCATCAATACGTCAAGCGTGATGAGATCCGGCTGAAAGGTCTCGGCCAGTTGGAGACCCTCCTCGCCGTTGGACGCGGTTTTGGTCTCGTAACCCGCCTTTCGAAAAAGCGTACCGAGATAGACCTGCATGTCCTTCTCGTCATCGATGATCAGGATTTTCTTCGCCATGATGTTCTCCCTGCCTGCGGTCTAGCTGATCCACGATTCGTCGCCGAGGGCGGCGAGGGATTCGGGTGTGCCGATCCTGCGAAGCACTCGTTGGACCGGTTCTCTCAACTCGGGATTGTCCATCGCGCGGATCACGCTGTCCACCGCGTCGGTGTCCTTCAGAACCGCGAGTTCGTCCGCCGCACATTCTGCCAGCTTCGGATTGGCACTGGCGAGGGCCGAGCACAGGTATTCGATCGCCAATCCGCCCTCCTCGCCACCACTCCGAGCGATCGTCCCTAACGCCCTGAGGGCCTTTTCCGAGCGGCGGAATCTGCCGATCGCGCGAACACCCCTCAATCCACCCCCGTAGATTTCGACGAATGCCGACACCCGCTGTTCCGCGGTGCCTTCGGGCGTCTTGGCCTTGTCCGCTTCAGCCACCTCGTCCAGGTAGCCAGAGTCGGCGAAGTACTCGACCGCCATCCGACGAACGACCGCTCCGTAATCCTCGTCCTGGGCGATGGACTCGATGATGCGGCGATCACTGATGCGTGAGAAGCAGACCGACATGAGGTCGAGATTTTTGGGATCCTTCAACAGATCGGCGACAACGCCTTGCGAGAAGATCCTCTCAACCGCAACCAAGCGGGCGTCGAGGGACTCCGCGTTCCGTGCGACTCGTTCGAGAGATTGATCGTCCTTCAGTTTGGCGACTGCCGTCAGGCGAACCCGGGGAGAGTCATCGGTGCAGGCTACGTCGACCAACATCTCCGGATCCGTCATCTTCTCGATCTCTTTCAGCCGGACTCGAGGGTTCTCTCGCGTGTGGTCCTTTTTTTCCATAAGAGACATCTTCGCCTCCCTTCCGAGGGGTTGACCCCCGCCGTTACCCCTCGTCCACGCCGAGGGTTTTGTCGACCGTTTCGCCGAACTCGTCCGGGTCGATTGGTTTATCGAAAACCGCAACCGGTTCCTTGAAGGCCAGGTGGCGCCCGGCAAGCCCACTGACCACAATGACCGGCGTCTTGCTCAGCTCCTTGTCCTTGGTCAACCGGCGGTAGAAGTCCGTTCCGGTCTGGTTGGGCATCTGGAGATCCAAAATGACCAGGTCCGGTTTCACACGCTGCAAGACCTCGAAAGCTTCCCGGCCATCGGCCGCGGACACGGTCTCGTAGCCTCTCTTCCTGAGAACGGCCATCAGGAAGGTTCTGACATCCGGCTCATCGTCCACCACAAGAACCGTGTGTCCCATTGTCGCCTCCGTTTCAGTGAGACCGCTTGGTCAGCGCGTCGTCGTTTGTTTCCCGCTCGGTGAGGAATCGCCAGAACGGAATGAAGCTCACCAGTAGCACGCCGGCCACGATGTACCCGATGCCTTTGGTGTGGGTCAGAAAGTCGAACAAGGTGTACATCGTTATCTCCTCAGTGCTCACCCTTCCAGTCGGGGTGCTCGTACATGATCGGCATGTAGGTCGCGATCAATCGGAAAACCACCACCGCGAACGTGATAAACGCGACGGTCACCCAGATCTCCATCCAGTTCGGGTAGTACCTGGCCTCGGTCGACACGTTCCAGTTGAAGACGACAAATGTGATGTTGAATCTGTTGAGCACGACGCCTAGCACGGTCAACACCGCTGCGATCCGGGTCAGGACAAGATTCCTCTCCCGGTACGCCACCGCAAACAGGATGCACGGAAGAACGACAAAACCGAGGATCTCCACCAGGTACCACGCACCCCAACCCGTTGCCAGCAACGCCCACTCGTCCTCGAGCGCAAAACCGACGATTTTGATGGCAGTGTACACGCCCAGAACCACCGCTCCGGCCTTGGCCAACCCGATGTTGATATTGGTGAAGTGTTCCTTCGTGATCTGGACTTGATGGTGGAAGGCCCGGTGGGATATGGCCCCTTCGACGACCACCATGGCGATTCCAGCAGCCACCGCCGACACGAAGAAGTGCACCGGCATATGGGCCGAGTACCAGAGAGGATGTACCTTGGTGGGCGCTGCCATATACATGGCGCCCAGAGTGGACTGATGCATGGTCGACAGAATCAACCCGAACACGGTGAGCGCAACGGTCAGGCTGCCCACGACTCTGCGCCACCGTTTGAGACCGAGCCACTCCAGCGCGGCAGGCGTCGTCTCGATGAACAGCACGGTCAGGTAGAGGGCGACGCAGAGTGCCACCTCGAACAGCGGAGAGGTCGGGCCCGCTTGTTTGATGAAAGGGTACGGCAGACGCCATGGCCGGCCGAGATCCGCGAGCAGCCCGAGGACAACCAGGAAGTAACCGAGGAACCCCGTCAGGATCGCCGGTCGCACGACCGGTTTGTACTCCTTCATGCCGAATAGATAGACGGCGGTGGAGGTGACGAAGCCGCCGGCGGCAAGCGCGACCCCGCTCATGACATCGAACCCGATCCACAGCCCCCAGGGGTAGGTGTGGTTGAGGTTGGTCGTCGCCGCCAACCCCTTGGTGAATCGGAGGGCCAGAATCACCGCGCCCCCGATCAGAATGATCCCGGACACGACATTAAACGGGGTCAACAGGCCGTTCTTCGACGGGGCCGGCTGCAGACTCTCGACACCGGCCTGACTCATGATGCACCCCCGTCCTTCTGTTCCTCGAGCGCCATCTTGACCGCCTTGTCCACCGCCCGCTGTTGGTCCTTCTTCGCCCTCTCGGCGACCTTGGCGGCCTTCTCTCGCGCCTCCTCACCTGCCTTGTGGACGGCTTCGACCACCGCCTCCTCCCGCTCTTTCCGAGCGACGGCCTCCTGGCGTTTACTGAAGGCGTGCAGGCCGAGCAACAGGCCGGGGTAGATGGTAATGACCAGCGGCACCACACCGAGATAGCTGGTGGCGATGGCCGGCAGGGGCTCGTAGGTCAGCCCCTCGTGAAGGTCGAGTTGGCGGAAAGGCACGCCGGCCAGAAGCAGCCAGCTGGTGCCGCCGAACTCGTTCTCACCGAAGATGTGATCAATGTAGCGTTCGGGCGCCTTTCGGATCCGCTCTCGCGCCACCTTGATCAGCTCATCCCGCCGGCCAAAGGTGATGGCACCGGTGGGACACGCCTCGGCGCAGCCCGGGACCTTGCCTTCCACGATCCTCGGGTAGCACATGGTGCAGCGCATGACCCGGGGGGTGAGTGGATTGTCATACTCGTAGGCCAACGCGTTATATGGGCAGGCCATGATGCAGTAACGACATCCCATGCAGACCTCGGCATCATAGAGAACCGGGCCCTCGGGGGTCTTCTCGAAGGCTCCAACCGGACAAACGGTGGCGCAGCACGGCTCGTTACAGTGCATACACTGGAGCTTGCGATAGACCTCAGGCTGGCTCGCGGTCCCCTCATACCGATTGACCACGGTCAGCAGGATGTCAGTGGTCCGCCGCGTGGCGTCCAAGACTCCCTCGTCACCGATTGGAGCCTCGGGCACCGGCAGGTCGTTGACTTCACAGCAGGCCACCTCGCACGACCGGCAGCCCACGCACAGCGTCGTGTCATGAAGCAGACCGTAGCGGCCCGGATGGCCTTCGAAATGTCTGTGACTGCCCGCATCGGCAGATTCGGCGGCAAGGCCGGCCGCACCGCCAACCAGACCTCCGATCATGGACCGGCGTGTGATGCTCATGGATTCTCGCCCTCCCTCTCGGCGTGACAATCGGTACACTTTTGGGCCTTGATCCCCATCTCGGCGTGGCAGCCCATGCACTGCCGGTGGTAGGCGACCTTCAATCCGGGTTGATCCCTGGTGGCAGCAGCCTGGGCGTGGCAGGCGCGGCATGGCGGTGGTCGGGTCCCTTCCGGAGAGTAGTGGTGGCATCCCGCGCACAGGGTCCCCGTGTTCTGGTGGAATGAGCTGCCCAGAACGCTCTGGCGCACGGCGGCGTCGAGTCGCGCCACGATCTTGGCGTGAGGCAGTTTCGAAGCCTCGTATCGGTCCACCAGCCATCCGATCTCAACCACTTCCGGGTAGGACTCTGAGAAACCAGGAAGAGCGTCCAGCTCAACGCTCTCGCTGACCGGCACCGGCATCTCGGTCACTTCTCGGCCGGCGACCGGCCCGGAATGACACACCGCGCACGTGCTGGCGGCTGGTGCACCTGTCTGCCCAGCATGGCATCCCGCACACTCCTGTTCCCGGGCTCGAATCATGTGGCAGCCGACGCAGCTGTGCTCAGAGCCGTCAAAGTGATAGGCCGTCGCCAGGGAGATTCCACCGCCCTTTGCCGAACCCGCCAAGGAGTGGCACTCGCTGCACGGATTCATGGTCTGGTGATGGCAGGAGGAACACGACGAGGTCAACGGTTCATGCCCCTTGTGGTCGAAAGGCACAACACTGATTCGCGTCTCGTCACAAACGATCCACGTCCGGTCCGGTTGACCCCGCATCAGCCGCGGGATCTCGGTCTCCTCCAGTCGAACAATGGCGAGCTGGTGGTTCAGATCGTGGCACCCGACACAATGTACCGGCCCGGCCTCGAGCTCGGCCTCAATCCGTTTCAGGTGGCACGAGATGCAGCCGCGATGGGAGGCATTTCCCAGCGAGGGCTTTTTGTCCTCGTCCGACACGCCATGACACGAACGACACGCGTCTTCCTGGCCCTTGACGTACACCAGCTTCTGCTGCCGCTCGTCGTAGACGTGATGGCATTCCTCGCACCGGTCCGGGTAGGCATTCGCATGCCGCGCGTGGAGCGAGTAGTCGAAGTTTAT
This sequence comes from uncultured Holophagae bacterium, assembly GCA_963801995.1. Taxonomy (GTDB): domain Bacteria; phylum Acidobacteriota; class Thermoanaerobaculia; order Thermoanaerobaculales; family Sulfomarinibacteraceae; genus FEB-10. The sequence continues at coordinate 412,342 of CAWDGW010000008.1, forward strand.
TGGCACCCGCTCCGACACGCCGTCAGGGCGACGGACGTGGCACTCGCCACAGGTCACCGGTCCACTGGTCAGGTCCGCCGCGGCCCGCTCCTTGTGGCAGCCCATGCACCTCGTATGGAAGCCGTCGAGCAGACCGTCCCGGTCTTCGGATTCGTGGGTTCCATTGAGCTTCGGTAGAAGTTGGTCGTTCTCCACAGGATGACAACCGGCGCAGCCGTCCGCCTTCAGGGCTTCGGCGTGCGCCCCGTGGTCAAACTCCACCGGTGGCCGCTCCGGGGCGCCGAACACAATCAGATTGTCCAGCACGATTTGGGACGGCCCGATACCACGCACGGCCTCGCCGTCAGACGCCGAGACTCCGCCCACCACCGCGAGCGACAGCACGAAACACCAGCACAACAGAGACGTTTCGCGTCCAGACATTCCCACCACCCCTCAGGATTCCGGGAGCTCGATGGTCTTGACCAGGAGCTCGCTGATGAACGACACGTGGGCATCCAGCTTGTAATACCCGATGATGTCCTCGATGCCGCTGTGGCAGTTGTGGCAGGGAGTGATCACGGTGTGGGCGCCGGTGTCCACAATCTGCTCGGCCTTGACGCGGTTGCTCTTCATCCGCGAAACCTTCCACGGCGGCCCGCAGTTGATCAGACCGCCCCCGGCCTGGCAGCAGTAGTTGTGCTCATAGCGCGGACTCATGTCCCGGAAATCCTCACAGATCTCGTTGACGACGTACCGGAGTTTGTCGTGGAGACCGCGCCCGCGGACGATGTTGCAGGGATCCTGGACCGTGACCGGCTCTTCGATCTTGCGGGCGATCTTGAGGCGACCGCTCTTCAGCAGCTCGTAGTAGAACTCCACGGCGTGGACCATCGGAATTGGCGGTTTGGTCCATCCCAGCCACCTCGGTCCGTCATACACAGCCCCTCGATAGGCGTGGCCACACTCGCCCATCACCACCCGCTTGACCTTGAGCTGCATCGCCCGTTCCCAGTGGAGTCTTTCGACCCGACCCATGGTCTCGAAATCGCCTGAGTACATGGCCATGTTCGAGTTGTCCCAACCGTCGGTCGAGGGCATGGTCCAGTCGGCGCCAGCCACCTTCATGATCACGGCCATGTTGGCGATCAGCTGAGCGAGGATCTTCGGTTCGGGACCGATCACCGAGTACATGATGTCGGCGCCCTCTTTGTCGAGCGGGATCCTGGTGCCTGCCAACTCCTCCTGGGCATCCTCTTCCTGCCACATCAGGGTGTCGATCCAGTCATCCTGCTGCACCCACATCTGGTTCATGGTGGCGGCATGACTGTTGGTGGTGTCCTGAAGGTACTGGGGCACCACCCCAAGCAGATTGAGGATCCGGCGAACCGTCATGATCTGGTACGAGATGTCGATGCCGAACGGGCAGTACATGCTGCAGCGCCGGCACGCCCCGCAATCGATGAAGGCGATCCGGGCCGCGTTTTTGAGGAAATCCCCGTCCACCTTGCCCTTGCGCCGCACCATCTCCCACAAGGTGTCCTTGACCTTGGCCACCGGCGCGTAATTCGGGTCACCATCGCGCGAGATGTAACTCTGACAAGCCTCCGCGCACAGGCCACAGTGCACACAGGTGTCGAGATAGACCTGGAGCCGAGCGGCGGACTCCTTGGTCAGCACTCTCTGGATCACTTCCTCGATGTGGTCGGAGGTGAGCTGCTGGATAGGCTCATCGACGCCGCGGTCTGCGATCTGAAGTTCTGCGAGATCAACCATTCTGTGGTACCCCCGTCACCTCGCCCATCGCGTGTTCGCCAAAGGTCGGTCCGTGCCCCTCCCCGTCGCCGCGCCCGACCATCACCAGTCCCTCGAGTGTCGGACGGAGCCGAATTCGCTGCCCATGTACGCCCGGGTGAATGCAAACCAGACCATGTGGATCAGACGCGTCCATGGAATCACCAGCAGGAAGACTGCTCCGAAAATGATGTGGGCGATGAGGAGCGGCTGGTATGGCAACCACTGTCGGTGGGCCGCAAACCCGGTCAGGAACGGCGCCAGGACCACGAGTGCGAGGGCCACATCGGACCAAGACGTGACGTTACGAACCTCGGGCCGAACGAGGCGCCTGATCACGAAGAAAAGACACGCGAAAATCACCACCAGGGTCATCGCATCGGCGACATTGTCGGGCAGGCTCCACCACCTCACGCCCCACGACTCGTACAAGAGCGCGGTGTGCCCCATCAGGAACAGCGGCGTAATCAGCACGCCGAGGTGGAACAGGTAGGACACGATCGTGTACCAAGGGTGCATCCTCGTGTTCCTCGATCCAAAGGGGATTACCCAGTGCACCAGTGATCGCAGACCGTATTTGGCGTCAAGGGTCGGGAAGACGACCCTTTCCTTCTTGGCCAGCCGGGCCATCGTAATGACCTGATAGAGAAGACCGCCGAAGAACCCGAAGAACGCGATCCAGACCAGGGGACCCCGAACCAATTCGTACATGCTTCCTCCCCCGCTCCTACAGCCGGTACTTCGCTTCGAACGGCACGACGGACCGGAAATACTTGCCTCCCTCGACCGCGCGTAACAGCAGTCGGCTGCCGGCCGGATCGAAGACCGGATCCCAGAGTGAATCGAACCATGGGCTCCAGACGGCTCCATCGCAGGCCACGGCAAATCGTCCACCACGCTCGACCTTGGCCACCACGTGCTCGCCGGACGGGCTGAAAACCGGGTCCCAGACCATGTCGAAGGTCTCCGGCCAAGGTCTGCCGTCGACCGCCACAGTCCAGCTACCGTGGGTCCTCACCGCTGCAGCGACCCGGCGCCCGTCACCGGAAAACACCGGCGGCAGCACGAGGTCATCGAACACTGCCTGCCACGGCACATCGTCCACGACGACGGTCCACCGTCCGAAACCCTGCGCCGCCACCGCCGCGATCCGGTTGCCGTCGGGGCTCAGTCGCTGGTTCCACAGCTGCAGGTAGCCACCCCGCCAGATCGGACTGCCGTTTTCGGCCAGGGTCCAGCTGCCGTTGGACCGAACCGGAGCGACGACCGCCTCACCGGAGGGCCTGTAGACCGGCTCCCAGACGCAGCCGAATCGGTTCTTCCACGGTGTTGCATCCTCGGCGAGGGTGTACTCGCAGATATCCAGCCGCACCTCCGCGGAGAGGTGTTTCCCATTCAGACTGAACACGGGGCAGTAGACGTTGATGAAGTTCCGCTCCCACGGCACCCCGTTCACCGCAACGCTCCACAAGCCTTGGGCAAACTTGAAGATGTCGCCCTCGGACATGGGCTCCACCTGCACCACGGCTGCGATCCGGCTGCCGTCTCCGCTCACCGCGAGCGCTCTCGACGAGTGGAATCGCCGCTCCCACGCCTCGCCGTTGACGGCGACCGTGTACTCCATGTTGTCCTTGATCTGAAGTGCGATGACGCTCCCGTCATCGTTGAACGACGTGTTCCACGCGAACTCCCAACGCTCGTCCCACAGTTGACCCTCCACCGCCAGCGTCCACTCATCGTCGACCCTGACCAGCGCGGTCAATCGATCGTCCGGGGTGAAAACGAGATGCCAGGCCTTCTCGAACTCGCCCTCCCAGAGCGAGCCGTTGAGCCAGACGCCGAAGGTGCCGGACTCTTTCAGCACCGGAGCGGCGATCCTCTCACCGTCGCCACTGACGACAAACTCGTGGACATCTGCGAACTGCTCCCGCAGTTGAGCAACGTCGGCGATGGCCCTCCGCCCCTCCTCCCAGTTCCAGCCCTCGAGGTCGATCATGTGGCCGCTCCCTTCCAACCGCGCTCCACCTGGCAGAGGGTTATCTCCACCCTCCGAGACCAGGAACAGCAACCGGCATGCCACATTTGGAAATTTCGTGAAATATTGCACAAGTGCTTTGTTATCACTGCTTCTGCCCAACAGTCTCGCAATCTGCTACCGACATCATTGCAAATTGCGCCAAAAATGCCGATCCATGGATCGCAGATTGCGAACCTGGTGGCAGATCGGGTATTCTCGTCGACACACAAGACGCGTTCGCAATTACTGGATTGAAAAGGAGTCGGGGCATGACCATTTCGAAGAGAGCTGGAGCGGAGTTCATCGGGACCTTTTGGTTGGTGTTGGGAGGGTGCGGCAGCGCCGTCCTGGCGGCGGCTTTTCCAGAGGTGGGGATCGGGCTACTGGGCGTCGCCTTTGCCTTCGGCCTGACCGTGCTCACCATGGCCTACGCCATCGGCCACGTCTCGGGCTGCCACCTCAACCCCGCGGTGTCGGTGGGGCTGTGGGCCGGCGGACGATTTTCGGCCAAGGACCTGGCTCCCTATATCGTGGCCCAGGTGCTCGGAGCCATCGCCGCAGCTGGGGTGCTCTTCGTGATCGCCAGCGGTAAGGCGGGATTCGACGTCTCGGCGGGATTCGCCTCCAACGGCTACGGGGCGCATTCACCCGGAGGCTACACGCTGCTGGCGGCGTTGGTCTGCGAGATCGTGATGACGGCCGTGTTCCTGGTTGTGATCATGGGGGCGACGGACAAACGGGCACCCCAGGGCTACGCGGGGATCGCCATCGGACTGTGTCTGACCCTCATCCACCTGATCAGCATCCCGGTGACCAACACCTCGGTGAACCCCGCGCGCAGCACCGGGCCGGCCCTCTTCGTCGGGGACTGGGCCCTTGGCCAGCTCTGGTTGTTCTGGGTCGCGCCCATCGCGGGCGCCATTCTGGGAGCCGTGATCTACAAGGCGATTGCCGGCGACAGCGAATAGGTTTTCGAGGTCTCGGAGTGGTTCCGAGATCGCTCAATACTCACATCCCAGATCTCACCAGACGGCCTGTGGTGCGCGGACACGCCCAAGACGTGAGATCTGAGACGCGAGTATTGAGATTTTTTCATTCTCTGAATACAGGAAAACCCTAGAAGCGCCTATTTTCAAAATAATTCGGAATACAGATGGCGGGCCCGGTTTTGCCGGGCCCGCCATCTGTATTGCGTGACTATCGGAAACCGTGGTGACGGCTGAGCCTAATGCCACTCCCACTCGATGAACCCAGGTTCGGCGTCCACCATGGCGTTGACCATCAGCTCGACGAGGCCACCGTAGATGATCCCTGCCTTCTCCCAGGCGTCGTAATACGACAGAATGTCCCGGATCTGACCCTTGCAGTTGGAGCATGGCGCGCACACGTACTTGGGGTGTTCCAGATCCATGGGCTCGTCCTGGAATGCCTCGAGGATCTGACGGAACTTCTTGCGCCCGGTCATGTAATGGCGCCAGTCGGCGAAATTGTGGCCCGACATGATGGCGAAGCCCGAACCGCCACCGCAACAGTAGTTCTCCACCCCATGGGGGGTCATCTCGCGGAACCTCTCCTCGGGAACCACCGCCTTGATGATCTCTCGTTGGGGCGATACGACGCCCATCAGGCGCACCAGGTTGCAGGGGTCGTGCAGAGTGACCGGAAAGTCATTCCGACTCTTGTCGAACTTGATCTTGCCCGACCGGACGATATCTAACAGGGTGACCATGGAGCTTTCGCGGGGAATGTTGAGGTCGCCAGTCAGGACTTTGTCGGCGATCACCGTCAGCGCCTTGTGCGCGTGACCGCACTCGCCGAGCACGATCTTCTTCACGCCCAGCTTGGCCGCCGCCTGGGCGTGGCGGACCGCCACCTTGGCGAACATCATGTCGTCGTACCAGACGCCGTAGTTGATGCCGTCGTAGGCCACGATCTCGGAGGACATGGTCCAGCTCAGCCCGGCAGCATTGAAGAGGGTCGCGAAGGCTCCCGGATTCTCCGGCCACGCCATGATCTCGCCGGCGTTGTGGATGAGCAGGACATCGGCCCCCTCCACGTCCCATGGGGTTTCTACGGGGATCCCGGTGCGTTCCGCAGTGTCCTCGTCGATGAACTCGATGTTGTCCTTGACGATCATCGGGGTCATGCCGGTAGAAGAGCCCACCTCGAGCTGGAGCACCGATCCGTCCTTGTGAAGCTCTTTGGCTGTGATCCCCATCTCCTGCGACGCAATTTTTCGGATCTCACGGGACAGCAGGGCGTTGTCCACCCCGATCGGGCAGGTCTGCGCACATCGTCGGCACAGGTTACAGCGGTAGCTGAGCTCGATCAGCCGCGCCACCGCGGTCCAGTTGAGGTCGATGTCGCCGTGAATCAGCGGCGACGCCTTCTTGATGTACTTGAAGTAGATCCGGCGTATGATCTCCGACCGGTAGGTGGGGCGGTAGAGCTCGTTCTCTCCGGACTCCTCGAAGATGTGGCAGGCGTCAGAACAGGTCTGGCACTTGGCACAGTGTTCCATGGACATTTCGAGGGGCTGGAGGAAGGTCCAGTTGTCCTCTTTCGAGAACAGCTTTTTCAGGCCTGACAAAAAGCTCTGGACGAGTTCGTCCTCCTGCTCCTTGGTTTCCGGCTTCTTGAGGTTGACCGCGATGGTGTCGTCAAGCACCACATATTGTTCACGGGCCTTCTCCGACAGCTCGGCGAAGGCGGGCTCCTCATCCACCTTGTCAAATGGTGGCGGCAACGGCCGCCGGTCCACCGGCTCGATGTGGGCGAGCGGCTGACCGGGGTATTTGGAGATGTCCTTGAGGCTGTCGGGCTGCTTCATTTCTTCTGTTCCTCCGTCGCGACGTCCAGCCAGGTCTTGGTCTTGGTTCCGTCCCCCTTGATGTGGGGTGCCGACCACGACACCGGCTGGTTCAACATTTCATGGATGGCCTTCTCCTGCTTGCCGCCGGCGAGATTCGGTTCGTCGGCCCAGCGGATGGAGTGATAGGCGAAGTACTTGCCCACGAAGTGGGACATGTGGGTGAGCGGAATGTAAGCCACCAACAGGGCCATCAAGATGCCCGAGACCAGGGGAAGCAGGGTTTCAAGTCCCGCTCCCGCGACTCCGGCGACGTTGAAGGTGACCAGATTCCCGACGAGCGCGGCGACCGACGTGAACCCACGGTCCACGGTCAGGGCGGTCACCAGTGCAAAACCGAAAACCAGGACGAAAAAGACCAAATTGAGCACGTCGATGGGGGCGGTGTAGTCCCGCAGCGGCTTTTTCCGCCGTCGTTCGATCAACCCGAAGGCTCCGAGCAACCCGAGTCCAAGACCAGCGTAGCCCGTGATCGGGATGAGCCAGCCGAAGAGCAGACCCACCGGGCCGGACATGAGGCCCGGCAACAGCGCCGTGAGAATCCCGGCCACCATCATCAACACCGTACAGGCCGCCACGAGGTAGAGGCCAAAGTGGAACGGGAACGACCGCCGCCAGAGCTTGTTGTTGTGCTCCTTGAGCGCCTCCAGAAAGAGGATCTCGGGGATCATGACCTTGGCCTCGCCCACCAGCGAAACATCACGAGGCTTGGTCCACCAGTCGAGTTCCTCGAGGTAGGAACCTCCGTAGGCGGCTCGCTTGCCACCTTCGTGGGCCACCGGATAGAGCTCCCACCGCAGGTGCATCGGCATCTTCGACCACATCATGAACCGGGCCACACACGCCACCAGGAAGATTGCGATGCCACAGTACATGACCATGTAAGTGATAATAGTCATCACTACTACTCCTCGCCCATCATATCAAATTTCACCATAAAGAATTGAGACATTCGCTCAAAACACTGCTCTCTTGTCGACGTCACGATAACACGAAGACCCACCGGCTGGGCCGTCCGGTTCCCGTTGAGATACGATCCAGGACGCCCTCTGGAACACCGGCAACTGAAGAAAACGTCGAGCACCAACGGCCGGCGATCCAAGAAACGCCCATCTAGCCTAAATTGAGCAATTTCTATTCCTTAGAAGATCGCTAGGAGATGGCTCGGTCCGGCGATCGTCGGCCGCATACCAGGTCGGCGGAAGTCACGATCGTCCCGAGGCTTCTCAGGTCAGAGAGGGTGGATGATCAGACGTCGAGCCCGACCGGGCACGGATCCAGCGACCGCCGACCGTCACCACCACGTAACACAGCAGCGCGGGGACCCCCGCCCATCCGGTTGGCAGTTGGCAGTTACCCCTCCCACCCGGGACGAAATTGGAGATTCGTCAGTTCTCAATATTCGTATCTCAGATCTCACGCCTCATTTGAATCGAGTGAATGCGGTTGTTGCCGTGAGATATGAGATGCGAGTATTGAGTGATCACTTCAACCGTCTGAACGCCACAGCGGTAGGTTGCGTTTATCTGCGTCCAATTCTGCCTTACTTCACGAGCTCTTCGCTGCCGAAACGCTTCTTCAACCAACCGGGAATCAGCGACAGAAGGACAAAGAACACCGCAGCGATTCCGAGGTACCAGAGCGTCTTGCCAAAATCGCCGGTTCGCACAGCTCCGGCGGCGAAGTTGTAGGCAATGGTCCCGGGCAGCATGCACACGAGGCTCACCACGACGTAGGTTCCGAAGGAGATATCGGTCAGCCCGTAGACGAAGTTCTGGATATTGAACGGGAAGATAGGCACCAACCGCGTGATCATGAGCATGCGCCATCCCTGCCGCTTCACTCCCTCGTCGATCCTCCGCAGGCCGGCGTTGTGGGAAACTCGGCGCTCCACCATTCCCCGGGCCACGTAGCGTCCGATCAGGAAGGCTGCGGCGGCCCCCAAATTCGCGCCGATCGTTGTGTAGATCGTGCCCCAGAAGGCACCGAAGATCAGTCCCCCGGCAATCGAAATGGGGAGTCCCGGAAGGAAGAAAACGCAGGCCGCCACCCACAGCAAGATGAAGACGAGCGGCCCCCAAATCCCGAGCCCGTCGAACCAGGCGTCCATGCGATCGATGTTGTCGATGGTGAGCAGATCGAAGGCCCCCAGCCACCAGGCCAGCACCACTCCCAAGACCACGCCCGCCACCATGACGGCTGGTTTCAACCAACCACGACTGCGGACCACGGGTTTCGATTGCCGAGCCGACATTGTTGCGCCATTTCCCATGGGGCCCTCCGGTCGAACGATCTCTCGGACCCTCATGTGCTCGATCTCCACTCGAGGTAACACCATCTCCGATCGAAGATCAACAATTGAAACTCCGAGGACCGCACCGCAGGGCACGTTTCGACCTCACCGACATCAGAGATAGGTGGACGTTGTTGAGGGGGTCGCGTTTGGGGCGCCGAGCCTTACCGGTCCAGATCACCCGCGAGGTAGCTCTTGATCAACGAGTGGGGCGAGTCGTCCAGCGCGCCCGCGACGATGCGGATGTTCCTTTCCATTAGATCGGTTTTCATTTGTGGGCTGACCTCGACTGCGATGACAAGGTCAACCGCCTGCTCAGCGAGCCAGGCCGCGAGTTGACCCAACCACTCTGCATCGGGCTCTGTACGGCACGAGTCGAGGATACGTTTCTCCGTCAAGTCGACGTCGACGATCGTGAACCGATCGCAGTCGTCAGAAAGCTCCGCTAGGCGGCCCTCGGCGAATGGCATGGCGATCTTCATAATCTCCTCCCCTGCGTGGCGACAATTCAGTGCTTGCTGTTGAGGATCGTCTGGACCTCCTGTCGGTCGACGTCGAGCATGTACTGGATTCCGCTGATTTCTGTGGCTTCTCGCGTGAGGCTGGCGAGATCGTCTCGGGAGATATGCTCGACTCCGAACTTTCTCGACCCGCACATCAGCTGGCGCAGGCCCTGCGCGAGGCGTTCGTAGTAGGTGTAGAGGCCAATCGCACCCGTTGGTAGCTCTTCGAACGCGTCGTTCCCTACCATCTGCCGCAGGTCGCCCGATGTGACGAAGATCTCATCCCTCGTCCGCCCGAATCGTTCTACGTACACCGGCAGCTGAGACTCGTCGATGGTCTTTCCAATGGTCTTTCCGACCATGGCAGCTGCGATCGGCGAGCGAGCCATCCCGATCAGCTTGACGAACGGCGCTCCGAGCGCCAGACCCTTGAAGATCTGGTCCTCGAACACAAAACCGCCGGCGAGCGCCAGGGCCGGCACCGGCCGCCCGGCATCCGCCAGTTGTTTCGCATAGGTATAAAGAAGTGAGTGCAGCTCGACGGGTGGCATTCCCCACTCGTTCATCATGCGCCAGGGGCTCATCCCGGTGCCCCCGCCCGCGCCGTCGACCGTCAGCAGGTCGATTCCGTACTTGGAGGACCACGCGATGGCCCGCGCGAGGTCGGCCGGCCGATAGGCGCCGGTCTTGAGGAAGACGTACTTCGCCCCGGCCGCGCGCAGTTCCTCCGCCCTCTGGGCGAAGGCCTCCTCCTCGACCATTCCGACCCGGGAGTGGCGCTCGAACTCACGGAAAGTGCCGCGCTCGAAGGCCTTAATCACCGCCTCCTCGGTTGGGTCGGGCAGCACCACGTAACCACGCCGATGGAGCTCCTGGGCCTTGTTGAGGTCCTTGATCTTGACTTCGCCGCCAATGTTCTTGGCGCCTTGACCCCATTTGAGCTCCACAACCTCCACACCGAGCTCCTGGATCGCATACTCCTGGGTCCCCAGACGGGTGTCCTCGACATTGGCCTGGACGATGATTGCGCCGTAGCCGTCGATCTGGTGGTCCTGGTAGAGCTTGACCCGGCGTTTGAGATCTACGGTGTTCGTCACTCGGCCTTTCTCGATCCTCGCCTCCATGTCCATACCCGACCACATTTTCGCCGATGGTCAGGCCGGTGCCGGCGAGCGCGGAACCGATGGCCAGACCCTCCCAGTTGTTCTTGGCGATGTCGGTGGAGCCGATGCCCGGGATGATCCACGGATAGCGGAACTTCAGCCCGCCGTCGTGGCCGAAGCGCACCTCCAGATCCACGGCCGGAAAGATGGCCTTGTCGCTGTCGGCCTCGATGCCGTGGGCGCCCACCGCGGTGCCCATGATGTTGAAATGCGAGTAGTCGACGGGATAGACCTTCTCGCCAGCGGTGGTGATCACGCCGAACGGCTGCGGGTAGATCACCTCGTGGCCACGGTATGCCGATTTGCCGATCTCGCACATGCCGATACAGCCGTCCACACAGGTCACGCACATGCCCGACGCGGGGACGATCGAATCCTCCGTTCGATTCTTGGTCAGGGTGGCGGCGGTGGCGTTGATTCTGGACAGGGACATCTTCTTTCCTCCCTCAGTCTTTCTTGATTTCGCAGGCAACACAGGGCTGCATGTAACACATCATGTCGTCGTACTGGGGCTTTTCGACACACGGCGGCGCCAGGTTCGCGCAGCCCCCACAGATGGCCTTTTCGGGCTCGGTGTAGGTGCACCGGAGCTCACATACCGGGCACACGTACATGCATCCGCCACAGAGCCGACAGACCTCGGAGGTGCTGTCGAAGGGGGTGCCGATGCTGCGTTCCTGGCCCCGCCCGGCAAAACCGATGGCGCCGGCCACCATCTGCTCGGCGCACATGCGGACGCAACGGCCGCACAGGATGCAGTCCTCGTGCTCCTGGCGGAATCGTTGTTGGCGAACGTCGAGCGCTGCCGCGATATCTTGAATGGTCTTCGACTGCGGACACGAGGCGAGCAGCAGCTCGACGATCATCTTGCGCGCCCGCACCACCCGCGCTGACGCAGTCCGCACCTTGAGCCCCTCCTCGGCCGGATAGGTGCACGAGGTCACCAGTCTCGAGTTCGGCGGGTCGCCGACCTCGACGACGCACAGGCGGCAGGCGCCATAGGTGGTGAGACCCTCCATGTGGCACAGGGTCGGGATCGGGAGGCCGAGGAACTGGGCGGCCTCGAGCAGAGTGGTGCCTCGGTCCACCGACACGTCGATGCCGTTGATCTTGAAGTTGATCATTCTGAATGTCCTCCAGCCACCCGCACGTCCGGTGCCGTGCGCTCGACGAACTCGAGATCGCAACGCAGGCAGCGGCGGGCCTCCCTTGCCGCTTCCTGCATCGACAGTCCGACCTCGACCTCGGCGAAGTTCCGTTTGCGCCACTCGACCGAGGCGCGTGGTGTCTCGACGCGGTCTTCACCGGCCTCGTCGGGCTCGACCTCGACCGGGTCGAGGTGGACCGCCGGCATCAGCGAATCCACTGGCTGCACCAACTCCTCGCCCCTGACGAAGTGGTCGATCATGACTGCAGCCTTCTTGCCGTCGGCGATGGCGTCGATGATCGTGTTGGGTCCGGTGACCACGTCACCGGCGGCGAAGACACCGGGTCGGCTCGTGAGCAAGGTCCTGGCGTCGGCCTTGACCGTGTTCCAGTCGGTCACATCGATGCCGCCCGAGCGAGCCGGAGTGATGCTGTCCACACCCGAGTCCTCGCTGATCGCCACGATCAGCGTGTCGAGTTCGACGACATACTCGCTCCCCTCGACAGGTACGGGTCGCCGGCGGCCGCTGGCGTCGGGCTCCCCGAGGCGGTTGCGCACGCACCCCAGGTGGGAGAAGAGGCCGCTGGTGGTCTTGATTTCGGTCGGGCTGACGAGGGTCTCGATGGTGACGCCCTCCTCGATAGCCGCCTCGACCTCCTCCTCGAAGGCCGGCATTTCGGCCCGTGTGCGGCGGTAGAGGATGGTGACGCCCTCTACGTCGCGTTGGCGGAGGGCCGTCCGCGCCGCGTCGATGGCCGAGTTGCCGCCGCCGATGACGCCGACCCGTCCTTTGGCGAGCTGCTCGCCATTCAGGTTGAACGCCTTGAGAAACTCGATGGAAGGGTAGACACCGGGGACGTCCTCGTTGTCGAGCCCGAGGGGTCGGCTCTTGTGTGCCCCGAGGGCCAACAGGACAGCGCTGAAGCCGTCCTCGAAGAGTTCGTCCACGGTGATTTCGTCTCCGAGGGAGGTGTTGCAGACGACGGTGATGTTTTCGTCGAGCAGGGAGTCAATCTCCTTCCTGATCACCTCGCGCGGCAGACGGTACCCCGGTATGGCGCAGTACAGCATCCCCCCGGGTTCGGGCTCGGCCTCGAAGACGGTCACCCGGTACCCCTTGAGCGAGAGGAAGTGGGCGGTCGTAAGGCCGGCGGGACCGGCGCCGACGACGGCGACCTTAGGCGGTTCCCCTTCCCCCCACGCGTGCCGAACCGGTTTGAAGGCTGAAGGCTCGATGCGATCGGTGATGAAGCGTTTGAGTGCCCTGATGGCGATCGGGTCGCCACCGCTGGTGCCGGCGCGGCACCTCTGCTCGCAGGCATGGTCGCAGGCACGGGCGCACACGGACGGGAAGGGGTTGGCCTCGCGGATCACTTGGTAGGCATCTTCGTACTCGCCGCGTGCGATGTGGGCGACGTAGCGCCACGCCTCGGTTCCAACCGGGCACGCCGCCTGGCACGGCGGTCCCACCAGGTCCTTGCAGACGAAGGCGTCGCACCGTTTGTCGACGATGTGCCGCTCGTACTCGTGGCGGAAGTAGCGAAGCGTGCTGAGAACCGGGTTGGCGGCCGACTGACCGAGGCCGCACATGGAGGTGTCCCTGACCACGATGGCGAGCTCCTCGAGCAGCGCCAGCTGATCCAGCGTCCCGCGTCCCTCCGTGATGTCCTCCAGGATTTCGTGCATCCGCTGCGTTCCCTTGCGGCAGGTGAAGCACTTGCCGCACGACTCGTCCTTGAGGAAGCCCATGAAGTACTTGGCGACGTCGACCATGCAGGTGTCCTCGTCCATGACGATCATGCCGCCCGAACCCATGATCGACCCGGCCTCCCTCAGGCTGTCGAAGTCGACGGGGAGGTCGAAGCGCTCGGCCGGTATGCAACCGCCCGACGGGCCGCCGGTCTGCACGGCCTTGATTCTGGCCTTTCCCGGCGGGCCTCCGCCGATGTCGTGGACCACCTCGCCGATGGTCATCCCGAGCGGGACCTCGACGAGACCCGTGTCGCGGATCTTGCCGACCAGCGAGAAGATCTTGGTACCGGTGTTTCCGGGAACGCCAACCTTGGCGTACTCGGCGGCGCCGCGATTGATGATGACCGGGATGTTGGCGAGGGTCTCGACGTTGTTGATACAGGTCGGGCAGCCGTCGATGCCCCGCTCGTTGGGGTAGGGGGGCCGTTGCCTCGGCTCCCCCATGAACCCTTCCACCGACCTGATGAGGGCGGTCTCCTCGCCGCACACGAAGGCGCCGGCTCCCCTCACGATCTCGATCTCGAAGTCGTTCCCCGTGCCGAGAATGTCGGCGCCGAGGAGACCGAGCTCCCGTGCCTGTCGGAGGGCGATCATCGTGTGCTTGATCGCCAGCGGGTACTCGCTGCGAACATAGATGATGCCGTGTGCAGCACCGATCGCGATGCCGGCGATCAGCATTCCCTCGAGGATCGCGTGCGGGTTGCCCTCGAGGAGGCTCCGATCCATGTAAGCACCGGGGTCGCCCTCGTCGCAGTTGCAGACCACGTACTTGGGCTGTTGACCGTCGCCGGAAGCCCGGGCGAGCTCCCATTTCCTCCCGGTCGGGAAACCGGCGCCACCCCGGCCACGCAGACCCGATGTCTTGATCTCCTGGATGATCCACTCGGGGTCGGCCTTGGTGAGCACTTTCTCCAGGGCGGCGTACCCGCCGCGTTCGAAGTAGTTGAAAATCCGGATCGGGTCGAGCATCTGGTTGTTGCCGAGGATCGTTCGGGTCTGCTTCTTGAAGAACGGGATATCACTCTGGCTGTGGAACTTGGTCCCGACCTGAGGCTCGGTGTAGATCAGCTCTTCCTCGATATAGCCCCCGAGAGCGGCCTCGATGACTCGAGGAACGTCTTCCATACGCAACCGCGGATACAGGTGCAGCCCGGGTTCGACGAGGATGAACGGATCCATCTCGCAGAAACCCTGACATCCCGTGATCCTCAGCTCGATTTTGCCGCCCAGATTCTGCTCGAGGATGTGACGCTTGATGATCCTCAGAATGTCGTTGGCGCCGCTCGCCTGCCCGCCCGTCCCAGCGCAGACCACGAGGGTGGGTGCTTCCGTCTTCAGTTTCTTCTCATCGGATACGCGTTCGCGGAAGCCGATGAGTTCGTCGAGGGATTGAAGTTTCCTCATCTTTCAGTCTCCTACGTGCCCAACCCGCTCACGTCGAGCAAATGGCTGTGGCAACCCCGGCGCGAACAGATCTGCACCATGCCCCCGCCACGGACGATGAGTGGGACCATGGGTGCGCCGCAGGCCGGGCAGTCGGTGGCGCCGGCGAGCTCGGCGTGACAGGTCGGGCAGAAGATATTGAGGATCGTGTTTTCGGGAATCTCGTCCTCGGATTCGACGGTGAAGCTGCCGTAGAGCGACGAGAGCCGGAGCCAGCCGTGCTTTCGCCCGAACGAGATCGTCACCCTCACCGAAGGATAACCCTCGATGGGGTGGACTGGGTCCATCAGGCTGCGGTTGCAGCGGGCGCAGAAGACCTCGACCGGAAAGACTCGCTTGTCGGTGGCAACCTCGACGAAATCGAGACCGATTTGGGTCTTGGCGATGATCTCTTTGACCTGGCGCGTGTTGACCTGTGGAAAATAGTGGCCGTCGACCACCACGATCGGTCCCAGCGCGCAGGCCCCGAGGCAGTTCACGGTCTCCAGGGAGAACTCGCGGTCCTCGGTGGTCTCACCGGGGTTGATACCGAGCTGCCGTTGGAACTCCTCGGATACCGCCGGTGCGTTACGGACGTGACAGGCGGTGCCCATGCACACCGAGCACAGATGCCGTCCCCTCGGCTCGAGCGTGAAGGCCTTGTAGAAGGTAGCAACACCGTAGATGTCGACGAGCGATCGACCGGTGCGGTCAGCGACGAGCCGCAGGGCACTTTCCGGGAGGAACCCGTACTTCGCCTGAATGCCTTCAAGGATCGAGATCAGACCGCCGCGCTGATCGCAATGCTTGTCGATGAGGGCGGCGACGATGTCCGCACTCCACTCACCCTCCTCGTAGAGATCGCAGAAGAGGATCGGCGTGGCCTGCTTCGAACGCTGCACACAGCCCGGCAGGTGCATGCAGGTCAGACAGATCTCGCTTCGCATCTGATCCGTGGGGTTAGCCGTCTCAACGTCGGAATGTTGATCCATCTATCCTCCCTGGCCCGAGCTTTTCATTGGAGGCCGGTAGTCGTTCCCTCCGGGGCGAAACGCAACTCCGATGCAAGTCCATATGCTCGAAAGTCTACTCAGAACCATGCGGCACCTCAAAACGTTCCTTGCCCGCATATCTCACCGGGTGTCTACTGCGGCCGCAGGTCTGCCAGCCAGCGCGGCCCTCTTCGCGATTCGCCGTCCTCAACGTACTGCTCCTGCTGCACGATCGGCGACCTCGGGAGGGACGTAGTTCAGCGGCAGAGTGACGGTGAATCGGGTGCCCCGTCCAGGCTCGCTTTCAACAGTGACGGTTCCGCCGTGCATTTCCACACCTTCCCTCACGATCGACAGCCCGAGGCCGGTGCCACCGGCCTCGTGCTTCTTGGCATTCGGTGCCCGCACGAACTCCAGGAAGATGTCGGACAGGAGCTCCGGAGGGATGCCGATGCCTTGGTCCGAGACCTCTACCGTGGCCACCTGGTCCTGAACCCGCAGCGTCGCTCGGACCTCCCCGCCCTCGTGGGAATACTTGATCGCGTTGCCGATGAGGTTCTCGAAAACGTACACGAGATCCGGCGGAACGCCCCAGTCCAACAGCGCCACACCCTCCACATCGGCCACCAGTTCCACGTCGCGCTCCTGGGCCTGGGGTCCGATGGCATCAAAGATGTCGGCAAGCACCTGGTTGATGTAGACCTGGCGAGCCCACGGTGCTCTTGCCCGGCCCTCGCGCATCTTGGCCAGCTCCAGCAAGTCGTTGACGATATCCAAAAGATCGTCGACCCGCTCCGACGCACCGACGATGAGCCTCCGACCGCCATCGCTCGCCGGATCCACGATACGGTCGACGAGGACCTGGAGCGAAGTTTTGATGGTCCCAAGCGGCGATCTCAGCTGGTGGGCAGAGATCCTCATGTAGTGGGATTTTCGCCGTTCGGATTCTTCGCGCTCCTGGAGCAAGCTCTGCAGCTCTTCCTTTCGCTGTCGCAGCTGCTCGGAGGTGTTGTGGAGCTGGATGCTGCGGGTCTTGAATCGGCTGGTGACGGTATGGGTCAGGTAGACCATGCCGAAGACCAGCACCACGAGCACGGCGGCGTTCAGCAGGCAGGGCAGACCGAAATCTCCGGGATGAACACCGATTGGGTGCCGATGCTTCAGCACCCAGCCCTCCATGATGAACAGGGCCACCGCACCGACACAGGTCACGGTCGCCAGCAGGAACATCATCCGGCTGGAAATCATGATCGTACCGATGGCCATGTGAAACACGACGAATGGCAACGCCGGACTGTGACACCCGCCAGTGAAGTGGACCACCAGCAGCAATGCCACCAAATCGGTGAGCATGTGGCGAATGGCCACCGCTCTGAGGTTGCCGTAAGGACGGTCCCAGACGAGGTAGCTTCTCAGTTTGTGGAGGAAGACGAGGTTGTAGATCGCCACCAGGCCGGCAATGATCGCCAATCCCGGCCACACCCCATCCCACCCGAAACGAGGTCCCAGGAAGGCGGTAGCTGCCAGCGTCGCCACAGCGATCCAGCGCAACCTGGCAAACCACAGAAGCCGCCCATGCAGCTCCGATGCGAAAATGTACGAGAAGGGGGTCTCTTGCTCGGTCATCTTCAACCCACAGCCTACACGGTCTCGATGGCGTCGTACGGGCAGCACGGCACGCACAGTGCGCATCGGCTGCAGCGTTCCATATCGATGGTGTACGGCTGGCCAAGATCTCCGGTGATCGCTCCCTCCGGGCAGACCACTCCACAATCTCCACAACCCTCGCAAAGGCTGGGGTCGATGTGAAAATCCACCAGCCGAGAGCACTCGCCGGCAGGGCATCGGTGATCCTCCAGATGGGCCCGGAACTCGTCCCTGAAGTACCGTATGGCCGACAGCACGGGCTTGGGCGCCGATTGGCCGAGGCCGCACAACGAGGTCCTGCTGATGTGCCTGCCGAGACTCTCGAGTCGCTCGAGATCGCCAGCCTCCCCACGCCCGTCGCAGATTCTCTCCAAGAGACCCAGCAAGGTCCGTGTCCCGATGCGGCAGGGCGGACACTTGCCGCACGACTCCTCGACGCAGAAAGCGGTCATGTAGCGAGCCAATCGAACGCTGCACGTGCGATCGTCCACTACCACCATCCCTCCGGATCCCATGGAAGCCCCAATCTCTTGGAGGGAGCCGTAATCGATCGGCGTATCCAGGTGCTGCTCGGCGAGACATCCCCCCCCGGGCCCTCCGATCCAGGCAGCCTTGAAACGCCGGCCATCGGCGGGACCACCGCCGATCCCGAAGACAATCTGACGCAAGGTGGTTCCCAACTCCACCTCCACAAGACCCATGTGGCGCACCGCTCCGGTGAGGGCGAAGGTCTTTGTGCCCACCGCGACCGGGGTGCCGAGCTCCCCTTCCGCCACCGTCCGATCCCTCAGGATCGCCGGCACGTTGGCCAGTGTTTCCACGTTGTTGATCAAAGTGGGCCTTCCCCACAGACCACGAACCGCGGGTGCCGGCGGGCACGGACGCGGTATGCCCCGACGACTCTCGATTGACGCGATCAGTGCAGTTTCCTCTCCACACACGAAGGCTCCCGCCCCTTGCACCAATCGAACGTCAAATGTGAAACCGCTCCCCAGAATGTCCTCGCCGAGGTACCCTCGCTCCCTGGCCTGGGCAGCTGCGTGCAGCAATCTCCTCACCGCCATCTCGTACTCGGCCCGGAGGTAGACAAATCCGATCCGTGCGCCGACCGCATAGCCGGCGATCGCCATCCCCTCGAGCACCGAATGTGGATCCCCCTCCATCAGGCTGCGGTCCATGAACGCCCCGGGATCACCCTCGTCGCCGTTGCACACGACGTATTTGACTTCGTCGGACGCATACGCCACGAACTGCCACTTCCGGCCAGTTGGGAATCCAGCACCGCCGCGCCCCAGCAGACCCGAATCCATGACCGCCCGGATCACCTCCTCCGGCCTGAGATCCTGGATCACTCGACGGAGGGCCTGGTACCCACCGTGTGCCTCGTACTGATCGATCCGCTCCGGATCGATCTCACCGCACAGTCGAAGCACCGTCCGTCGCTGCCCTGCAAAGAACGGAATCTCCCCTTGGTTGCGGCAGGCACGATTGGCGTCGGGGTCCGTAAACAGGAGCCGCCCGATGGTCTCCCCACCCAGTGCGGTGCGGTGGATGATCTCCTCAGCGTCCGTCGCGCGAACGCCACAGTACAACAGGCCCATCTCGGGAATGCGAAGCAACGGGCCCGCGGCACAAAATCCACGGCAACCAGTGATCCCGAGTTCGACCACCACGTCTTCGAACGGAGGATCCGGTGCTTCACAACCTGACTTCAGGTTTCGCAGACCCGCTTTGAGGGCCTCGGCAACCTCGATCGCTCCCTCGGCAACACAGCCGCTCCCGGAGCACACCTGAAGCGTTCTCCGCATCGAGGCCTGGCCCGGGGACTCGCGCGGTATGGAGCGGGCCGAGCGCCAAAACCCGGACAGTGGGTTCAGCATCACGGCGCCGTCCCCTCCACCGGTCGAGTCCGACCTTCGCACCGAATGTCGAAGCCTGTCCACCAGCCGCCTCGCTGCACCAGCCGTCAGTCTCCCGTGGACCACACCGTTGACCTTCAACGCCGGTGCGAGCCCGCAAGCACCTATGCAATGGCCCGTGTCCAGGTTGAATAGACCGTCCGGAGATATCCCGCCGACACCAACGCCCAGAGCGTCGATCAGAGCGTCGCGAACCCTCTCCCCGTCCCGCACATAGCAGGCCGTCCCCGAGCAGATCCTCACCTCGAACGGTGCCCTTGGAGTGGTGGTGAATTGTTGGTAAAAGCTGACAATCCCGCCCACCTCCACCGGAGCCACATCCAGCCGATCGGCGGCCAGTTCCTGGACGGTCAAGGGAAGATAGCCCATCTCGTCTTGGACGCACTGAAGGAGTGGAATCAGGCGCTCTCGGCCTCCGGGGTTGGCGAACAAAAAGGCATCCACCAGCTCGACCACCGCGGGATCCAGGATTTCGACCGATTGAGAGCCGAAGAACCCCAGATCCCCACCCTCGTTTGGGCCGCTCATCGGGGCCCCCTCAGGCGCACCGACACGGGTTGTTGAGCCTCCTGTGCCAACTCGAGCGCTCCATGCCTGCCGGCCCCCCACAGCACCATTGCCGAGCCCACTCTCACCGTCCGGTCGATCCGCGCCCTCAGCATCAGCTCGCGGTCGTCACTCGCCACCGAGACCACGTCTCCACCGGACACGCCCAAGCGCCGCGCATCGTCGGGATTCAATCGAACTGCGATCGGTGGTGCAAGCTCTCGCAGCCTCGGGCTGCGGGTTGTCACCGACCCGGAGTGAAAGAGCTGGGGTGAACCGTCGAGCAAGAAACCCGACCAACCCATCCGACGTCCCGGCGATGGAGCCGGACCGAGGCGTACCACCGATCCGGCCACCGCTGACCAACCCACCACACGGTCCATCTCAACCTCGAGATCGTCGGCCCCGGGCAGAGCGGATCCACACCGATGAGCCAGCTCACGCAACAGGTCGCCGTCCCCAGGTAGGCCGGTGGGTGGCGGGAGAGCCTGGCGCAGAGGTCTTCGGACCCCGTCAATCCCGACCACTGTCCCTTCTCTCTCGGCGAGGATAGCCACCGGAAATACAACATCCGCCATACGGGCCGAGTCGGTCAGAAAGGCATCTGCACACATCACGAAGTCCGCGGACTCCAGCGCTTGGCGGGCGTGAAACGACCGTGGAAAGCTGCCCACCGGATCCACTCCCATCAGGATCGCGGCCCCAACCCGACCGTGAACTGCCTCCGCCATGGCATCCCGCGGGCTCCAACCCGGACCCGTCGGCATCGATACTCCGATCAATCCTTCAACCTCATCGATCATGGATGGGTTGTCGGCCGGGCGGGCCCCGGGCAGGAGGGCGGGATGGAGCCCGACCTCAACCAACCCCAGTGCGTTGGACTTTTCCGGCAACACCAAAACACCCGCCGATCCGGGCAACAAGGTGGAGATCTCGGCGGCGGCCCGTGCCACCACCGCCTCGTCACCCGGAATCCCGGTTCCACAAACCACCACCAGCTGCGGCCGCCGCGCCTCGAGCAAGAGCTGAACGAATCGCTCCATGAGAGTTGCGGGCACACCCGTTTGGCGGCATACCAACTCCTGTGAGTACCCGGCCAGACTCTCGGTCCACCGCCGTCCTCCCGGCCGTTCGTGGGCATCGGCCACGAGCGACGGCCTGATCCGAATCAACTCTCTGGCTGCGCCACGGAGCAGGCAGTCTTCCGATCCCGGAAGAACCCGCAACTGGAGCTCTGCGTGCCGCTCCAGGCCGCCGGAGAGGGCGTGACACAGAACCAACTTCTGGTGACGCCTGTGGACCCCTTCAACCAGCTCGGTCTTGACAAGTGGATGGGTCCTCGTGGGGTCCGCGCGAAGGACGATCACGAGGTCCGCTTCCCTCAGATCGTCGAAGCTCGTGGTCGACCGGGGTCGCGACGCCACGGGCCCAAGCCCGTCAACCAGCGCCTCCACGCCACCCACCGCAGCCATGGAAACGTGCGGGGAAAAGAGCGTTTGGCGAACGAAACGCTGCAGGAGATAACCGTCCTCACAGCTCAACCGCCCACTGCCCAATGCAAAGGTCTCCGCCCCCCGGTCCACCGCCCCGAGCAATCCTTCGACGGCCATGTCGAGGGCCTCGTCCCATCCCGTTTCCACGAGCCGGCCCTGGCGACGGACAAGGGGCGCCGTCAAGCGTTCCTCGCTCGTCAACACATCGAGGCCTAACCAGCCCTTGACGCACAGCTTGCCGCGATTGGGGGCGCTCTCCACCCAACCGGTCACCCTGAGCAGTCGGCCCTCGTCCGACTCCACGACGAGGTCACAGCCGCAACTGCAGAAGGAGCAGGTGGTGGAGACCCTCCTCCGGAGCCAGAAGGGAGTTTCGGATTCTTCGGAGAACCCCGTCAGCGACGCGACCGGGCAGGCATTGACGCACTGGCCGCAAAACTCACAATCGAGGGTCCGGTTGTCGAAAGTGGTCACGTGAAGGCCGAGGCCACGATCTGCAAAGCCGATCGCTGCCACACCTTGAATCTCCTCGCAGAGCCTGACGCATCGACCGCAGAGCACGCACTTCTCAGGATCGCGACGGATGACGGGAGACACCTCGGCTGGAGACCTGGGCAAGGCCGCGAAAGGAAGGGGGTCGTCGATAACACCGATTTCGTAGACCAGATCCTGAAGACGACAGTCTCCGCTGCGAGAACACACCGGGCACTCGAGCCGGTGGTCGAGCAGTAACAGCTGCAGTTGGCGCCGCCGTGAATTCAGGACCTCGGCCGTTTCGGTGCGGATGACCATGCCCTCCTCCACCGGGGTCGAGCAGGCCGGCACCAGGCAGCCTTCGTCCTGCCGATCGACAACGCAGAGGCGGCATCCGCCATAGGGCGTCAAACGGTCGTCGTGGCAGAGGGTTGGAACGCGAACTCCGTGATCACGCAGCACGTGGATCAGCAGCCGATCGGCAAGCGCCTCGATTCGCCGCCCATCCACGGTCAGCGTGACGCTGCGCGGTCGCATCTCACTCCCAGCCAGCAGGCCCAGCAGCAGCTAAACCGCGAAAAGCCCGTTTGACAAGGAGGCGATTCAGGTAGCGCCTGAGCGAGCCACGGGCAGCCCTGCCCGACCCCCCCCCGGGTGTCGTCGCGAAAAGGAACTCGGCAAGGTGGATAACGTCCGCCCCCCCCTGACCGAGCCCCCCCTGACAGCGCGAACAGTAGGTGATCACCGATCCGGAGAGCTCCCCGGCCCTGCGCCGGGCCATGGCCCTCGACAGCTGGGGATCAACGTCGGCAATCCTCCCACCGAGTCCGCAACAGCGAGTGGTCAACCCGCACGATTCCGGCTCCACCAACTCGGCACCGCTCGCAGCCAACAACCTTCGCACCGCCATCCGGGTCGTCTCGTCGTGCCTCGAGGCACACGGGTCGTGCACCGTGACGGTCCATCCCCTGCGGCTTTCGTCAAACTCGGATTCGTCTGCGAGCAGCTCCCATGCAGAGCGCACTTGAATTCCGAGATCTTGCCGCACCAAGCTCTCACGACACCCGGGACAGGCGACGATCAACTCCTCCGCACCGAGTCGCTCCATGGCTGCTGCCACACCCAGCCGTGCGGCTCTGGCCTCTTCGGCCATGCCCATGGCCTCGGCAGGCGAGCCGCAGCAGTGCATCAGTAACCCGATGCCAGGGTATCGCCGTCGGAGTTCATGGTAGAGGCGAAGGGTTTGCCGAGGTGCCGTAGCCGGCAACGAGCAACCAGTGAAAAACAGTCGCCTCGACGTCCGACGGCCAGGTTCGGCCATGGCGAGGCAGAAGGTCTGGGACACCCCGAGCCGAAAGAACCGCAGTTCGCGGCGGTGCCTGCGCAGAGGACCCAACCCATCTTGCACCGCCTGACGGCGCGCCTCGAGCATCATCTCACCAGTGTCCAGGCTGACCGGGCAGACCTCACGACAGAGGCCACACAAGGCGCAGGAGTAAACCATCTCGAGGTTCCCCTCCGGCCCGTCGCGGATTTTCGATGCGAGCTGCCTCGGGACATCGCAGTGTCGAGCCAGAAAGTCACATTCCCGGGTGCACAGGCCGCACACACAGTCGAGGCATCTCTCACCCTCGGCGATCGCCTCGTTTTCGGACAGAGCGTCGGGCGCTGGGCGCAACATGACCGGTGGGCGCTGTCGACGTACCAGCTCCGCCTCGTCCAGGTCGAGCTGCCACAACAGCGGCTTCGAATCGAGATCCTCTCGATCCCGCCTGAGATCTTCGCCCACCAGGAACCGGTGGGCAGACTCGGCGGCCCGGCGGCCTCCGGCCAGAGCGTGGATCACCGACGCCGGACCGCTGACCGCATCACCCGCGGCAAACACTCCATCGATCGCGGTTTCCCCGGTCAGCGGGTCGATGGGAATGGTCCCTCGTTCGGTTTGTCCCACACCCAGAATCTCCCGTCCGAGCAGCCGCTGCACTCCCGCAAAACCCACCAACAAAAGGACCGCGTGGTGGGAATCGAAGAGGCTCTCGAGACCGAGGTCACGGCCCACATCAACACCGGATTCCACTTTGATCCCGACCGCATCAACGATCGAAAGGTCCCGTTCACGCACGGCTGCCGGCAGCCGCCATTCCGGGATCCGGTGGGTCAGACAGCCCCCGATCCGCCTTTCCCGCTCGAAGACGGTCACGCCGTAACCCAACCGTCGGAGATCATAGGCCGCCAGCAACCCGGCTGGCCCGGCTCCAACCACCGCCACCCGGTGCTCCCTGTCCGGCTGGCAGTCCACCACATGCTGCGGATCTCCCGGCTCCCATTGAGCGAGAAACCGTTTGACATCGCGGATGCGGACCGCCGTATCGGTATCGATCCGCTTGCAGTGGAGCTCACACGGGTGGACACAGACGTAGCCCAGAATCCCGGGGAACGGCAGCTCCTCACGAATCAGTTGCAGCGCCTCCCTGAATCGCCCCAGTCGGGTGAGCTGCATGTAACCGTGGGCGTCCACATGCAAGGGACACCGAGCCTCGCAGTTGGCAGGCCGATCGCCGCGACAGCGATCTCGAAAGGCATCCGCCAGCTCGGCCAGACGGTTTTCGGGTACGGGAGGCGGATTGGGGACTTTCCACGTGGCCCGAAAGGTGGTTCCCCCGCCTTCGATGTCACCGCTCCGTAACATTTTCAGGCACTGGCTCGAAACACGAACTCCGAGCCTGGAAGAACCGACACCCTGCCTCGGGATACTGAAACCTGTCTGTCAGTGTGCAGATGCCGCTGTTCCCGCGGGACGAGCCATAGCACGAGGACAGCACCAGAATCCCACGAAAGACCCTCTCAAGTTGACGGGGATCATCCACGAACAACTGGCATCCACTACACGTTGCTTTCTGGGAGAACCGATCGGCCATGGTCCACCGCCGGCACTCCTATGATGCAATCGTTGTGCCGATCGCGGGCTGGATTGCGAATTGCGAATTGCGAATTGCGAATTCAGTTGATCTCTTCGCCGGCGGCGAGGCGCTTGATGAAATCCGGGAACCACTCGTCATCCGGTGCCTGAACCACCCATCCGTTGACCAAGAAGGTCGGCGTCGACACGATGCCCAGGTCCTGGCCGATCTCGAGCTGGCCATGAACGGCGTCGAGCGACGACTGCCGGAGGTAGCACTGGTTGAACGCCTGCTCATCCAGACCGTTCCCGGAAATGAAGTCCCGGGAGGTGGGCGTCACAAGGCCGACCTCCATCTCGGTCTGGAGATCGTAGAAAAGCTCCTTGAACGGCAGCAGCAGTTCGGGACTCTGCTCGCTCACGCACCACGAGGCGCTGGCCGCCCTGAAGGACCACGGGTGAATGACGGTCAAGGGGAAGCTCACCATGCCGTGGCTCACCGTGGATGCGTTGGCGTCGAGGATTTCTTGAATCAGCGGCCATCGGCGTCGGCACGCCGGGCACTCGAGGTCGGAGAACTCCACAATCTCAACCGGCGAACCGTCGGTCGGCACCCGGTCCCACATCACCAGCTCGTCCGAAGCCAACATCTCTCGGCGGTCAGCAACCGGGTCGGAGTCCAGTGGATAGACTGGACCGAGCACGAGGTAGCCACCGTCGGCGGTCACGGCCGCGACCTTGCGGTACTCGCCGTACCCGGTGTCGACCTTTAACCAGAAGGGCAGCAGAGCGCCGGCGCGAAAGGGCGGATCCTTCCAGTCGAGGGAGACTTTCATTTGGAGCGCCCCTTTGAGAGCGTCAGGCAGAAAGCCCTCGAGAAACCCGCGCAGGCCGTCAATCCCTATCCCGGTCTCCTCCAAAGGCAGCGCAGCAGCGTTGCCGAACCACGCCATCTCCGCCACATCGTCCACAACCACCGTCCGTGGCCCCGACAGCAGATCGACGGCGCAGGACCGGTCAACCTCGAGAATCCGATAGGAACCGGACGGGGTTCGCTTGCGCTCCTCGGAGGCCACCCGAAAGGTGGAGTCTGGGTAGTAGGATGACGCGCGTTCCACGAATCGCAGGAACCCGGGATCCTGGGACGGCGTCATCGCCTCATCAGCGAACGTCGCTGTGGAGCCGAACAATGCAATCACCACCCAAACCGTCTTCAGCTTCATATTGACCTCATCGAAGGGTTTACGAATCGAACACTTCTTACCAGGCACCCAACCTTCGTCGTACTCGTCAGGAATCCCGGCGAGAGGTGCAGACCGGCGGCAGGTCACCGCCTGTGAAACCCCATTGTACCGGGTCAATTATTCCGACCGCCCTCACGCAGACCCTGAGGCATCCTCGTTTTTGTCAGACTTCGCCGCCTGGGTGGGAATCAGGCCGAGGGCCTCCCGCAGCTTGTACTCGAGCTCAGCCGCGACCTCCACGTTCTCCGCCAGGAAGGCTCGCGCCGCCTCGCGACCCTGGCCGATGCGGGTTTCGCCGGCCGAGTACCAGGATCCGGATTTTTGGACCAACCGGTGCTCCACCCCGAGGTCGAGCAACTCGCCGGTGCGCGAGATCCCCTCACCGTAGAGGATGTCGAACTCGGCCACACGGAAGGGGGCGGCCACCTTGTTCTTGGCGACCTTGGCCTTGGTCCGATTGCCAATCACCTGGTCCCCGTGCTTGATGGCGCTGGTGCGCCGGATGTCGATTCGAACCGAGCTGTAGAACTTGAGAGCTCGACCCCCGGTTGTCGTTTCCGGGTTACCGAACATCACCCCTATCTTCATCCGGACCTGGTTGATGAACACCAGGCAGGTCCTGGACTTGGACACGACCCCGGCCAGCTTGCGGAGCGCCTGGGACATCAGCCGCGCCTGCAGTCCCATCTGGGCGTCTCCCATGTCTCCTTCGATCTCGGCCTTGGGCACGAGGGCCGCCACCGAGTCCACTACGATCACATCCACCGATCCCGAACGGATCAAGGTCTCGGCGATCTCCAGCGCCTGTTCGCCAAAATCGGGCTGCGAAATGAGGAGCTCGTCGAGGTTGACCCCCAGCTTGCCGGTGTACTCCGGATCCAGGGCGTGCTCCGCGTCGATGAACGCAGCGAGACCACCGGCCGCCTGAGCGTTGGCGATGATGTGCAGTGCCAGCGTCGTCTTTCCCGACGACTCCGGTCCGTAAATCTCCACCACCCGGCCCCGTGGCACGCCACCGACGCCGAGGGCTGCGTCCAGCGCGATCGAACCCGTGGGAATGATGTTGACCGGTATCTTGGGCTGTTCGCCCATCCGCATGACCGCGCCCTTACCGAACTGTCGTTCGATCTGGCCAATAGCGGTTTCCAGTGCCTTCACTTTGTCGGCTTTATTGCTCATGAGAGCGCTCCCTTTGAGAGTGCAACGCGGCGGGACCAGCTCATCGTAGGCAGGGCGGCTTCAACCGTCAAGGGCCTGCCGGAAACGCCTCGATTTGAATTCGGAATTCGGAATTCGGAATTCGGAAAACCTGACTCGTCGGGTGGGTGGAATTTTCAATCTTCAATCAGTTCCTTCGCCAGCTTCCGAGCGATCTCCTGCTGAAGGTCATACTCCAGAACGAGACGAGACACCTCGGCTTGACGGTTAGCATCCTCGAACCCTGCGGCACAGGCCGTTGTGGGAAGCTCGGCGAGGTCGGGAAGCGACCGGCACGAACCGCCCTCCAGCGTGCCGTCTCCCTGGAGAAAGAGGAGATTGCCGGTTCTCCAACACTGATACTCGCCCACCACAGGCCCGTCCCCAGGCCGACCTAACAGGTTCCGGCCGATCCATGGCAACGCCCCAGGGTCGACCCCGAACAGAGCGGCCACCGTCGGCGCCACGTCCTGATGACCGGCCGGAAGGTCGAATCGGCCGCCTCCTTCTCCGGTCCCCGGCACCCGCACCACCAGCGGCACCCGCTGGCTGAGGTACCAGCCGGTCGAATCGTGGGTCTGACCCAACAGTGCCGCGAGCCTCGGCGTCCATTCGAGACCGGCGTCATGGTCGCCCCACAACACGATCACTGTGCTTTCGGCCAGGCCAACCCCCTCGAGGCCAGTGACCAGTGTAGAGAAAGCCCGGTCGAAAAACCGCATTGTGTGCAGGTAGTTGCCCAGCGGAGAACCCTCCAGCTCGCCCAAATCCAGCTCCCTGAGCTGATCGGGGAAACCTTCAAAGGGATGGTGGAGGGACAAGGTCAGCAGGTAGGCGCAGAAGGGTTGTGGCCGATCGGCCAGCACCTCGACCATCTGTGAGAAGAAATCACGGTCGTTAAGGCCCCAGCCCAACGATTCTCCCGGAGCGAATGCATCATCGAAAAGGCTCTCGGCATAACCGAACCCGCGGTGAGTCGCCCTCCGGTTCCAGAATGACCCTTCGAAAGCGACGGCCGACAGGGTTTCGTGGCCCCGATCTGCGAGCACCGAGGCCACCCCGACGAATTGGTTGTTCGGGTAAAGAAAGGCAGCCGCGCCCACCGGCGGCGGCAGCAGCGACACCTGGGAAGCCAGTTCGCTGTCGGAGGACCGTCCCTGCGCTGTCTGATCGGTGACATTGGTGAATCGCAACGACCGCTCGGTCCACCGGTTGAGAAACGGGGTGATCTTCTGGCCACCAACCTCCAGGTCGATGACAAAATCCTGAAGCGACTCCGCCTGGATCATCACCACGTTCAGACCCTCAGCCACACCGAACCACGGACCGGTCCCGGCACGCTGGGGTACCCGCTCGGTGAACCAATCCACCAGCGCGTCGACCCCTTCCTTCGGCAGCGGACCTCGCCTCAGTCCCCTCACCAGAGCGCCTCCGCCATCCATGACATGGAAATTGAGTACCCCGACCTCCCGCGCCAGGTAGACGCTTCGAAAGACCTGGCCGAAGTCGACCTTTCCTGACCGGTTCACCACAGCAGCAGCGCCCACACCGCCGGCCAAGACTGCAGCCAGGCCGAAGGCGGCGGCGCGCCTCAACGGCCTTCCAGTCCTCTCCGGCACCCTCGCCACCGCCGCCATCAGCACAATGCCGGCCAAAAGATCGATCCAAAACCAAAGGTCATCGGCGGTGAAGAGACTTACCGCACTGGCGCGAATCTGTCCCAACTGCCCCCAAGCTCCGAGCACGGCGGCCGACATAATGTCGCCGAAGAACCGCTCGTACACAAGGTCCGCGAAGAGCACCAACGTACCCACCGCTCCCAGGGTGAGGCACACCCAAACCCTGACTCGACGGGGAATCAACAGCACGGGCAGCAGGACCAGGGCCAGCCCTGCCGCGGTCAGTACCTGCCCCCATCCTCCCATCACCTGACCGGCGCGCTCCAAGACCACCGACTGCTTGACAAAAAGGCTCCCAAAACACCAGAAAACATCGGCCACGGCCACCAGGCTCACCAGCTTTCGTGGCGAACCACGACCCACGACCATGATCGAGACCATGGTCGCTGCCAAGCTGACCATGGCCCAAAGGACGAGGTCCGCGGGGGGCGAATCGAACACCAACACCCGCACATGTGGCACGGTCTGATCGCCGTGGCTGCTGAACCACGTCACCCCCTCGTGGACCATGTCCCACTGCAGGGCGTACCTGCCGCCGTCCGAGGGGGCCTGAATTCGCGCCCTGACCTCGACCTTCATTCCAGGCGGGACGACCCGTGGCACGGTCGTTCGGAGGCCATCCCACACCATCAACGCGCCCCCACGATCCAACCAGTGATAGGAAAGGGCGAAACTGCCGTCTGCGGCCCAGGATGCCGAGCCCTCGTTTCGCAGTACCATCCTTCGCTCCGTCACTTCGTTGGCGCGCATCCACCGCGGGCCACCTCCGTAGACCACTGAGAAGGCGTGGGACCTTTGGATCTCCGCGAATATCGGACCTGGCGGGTCCGGGTCAATCTCGGAAAGCCAGCTGACCCCCTCCTGGACCACGTCCCACTGGATGCCGAGCGTCCCCTGCACCGCCGGAACCTCCACTCGACTCTCCAGCCGCACGACCTCATCGGGGGCCACCGACACCGACAACTCGGTGCGCAAGCCATCCCAGACCACCACTTCTCCATCCCGGCGCATCCAGTGGTAGGACACCTTGAATCCGGCGGCCGGGTCCCACGGCTCTGTTCCCCGATTCCGAATCTCCACCGCCACCACCAGGCTGGAGCCGGCCTCGAGCCGTGCTGGCAGGTCGTGGCTGACAACCTCCATCCCCTGAGCCGCCGCCGAAGCGGGCAGCACAACGGTGAGCACCACGGCTGCGAGTAATAGCCTCGAACACGCGCCGTACGCGGATGAGAGCAGTTTGATCATTCGTCGGTGAGTATATCGGGCTCGAGCCTGCACCCACCCGCCCGGTTGAAAGTCGAAAGTCGAAAGTTCAATTTTCGATTCGCGATGTTCGATTTTAGATTCATTCTGGCTGTGACGGTGAAGCGATAGCCGACGCCTCGGACGGTGTGAAAGTGGAGGGGGTGACGGGGGTCGATCTCGAAGTGCTTCCTCAACCGGTGGACGAAGGTATCGAGGGTGCGGGTGGAGGTGTCGAAGGTATAGCCCCAGACCCTTTCCAGTAACTCTCCGCGGGTCAATACCCGGCCGTCGTTTTCAGCGAAGAAACGCACCAGCATGACCTCACGCTCGGTGAGCGAGGAAGGTCCGCCGGTGGTCTCGGCTCGCATGGTCGTCATGTCCAATTCGAACCCTCCGATTCGGACCACCGGGCCGGTCAGCGCCGGGGTTCGGGACCAGGCGGCGCGACGCAAAATTCCCCGGACCCGGAGGATCAGCTCCTCAACCACGAACGGCTTGGTGAGATAGTCATCTGCGCCGAGTTGTAGCCCGAGCACCCGGTCGGCATCGCTTCCGCGGGCGGTGAGAAAGAGAATCGGAATGTTGTTTTCCTGGCTCCGAAGGCGCCGGCAGACTTCGAGCCCATCGATTCCCGGCAGCATGATGTCGAGAATCAACAAGTCGTAACCCGGATCCGGTCCGATGAACTCGGCCAGGGCCTCTTCTCCGGTGTGGTGGGCGGATGCCCGGAATCCCTCCATCTCGAGATTTCTGCACAGACCCTGGGCAAGCTTGATGTCATCCTCGACAACCAGCAGACGCATCGCCTGGTCGCTCGCCCTGACCTCTTCCATGACCTCCATTGTATGCGGAGTCGTTGTGGGCGAACACGTCCGGTGTTAGAATTTCCGGCCGTGCCGCACTGGAGGTGCCCCGTGAAACGAACCCATCTCATCGCGATCTCCATGTTGTTCCTTGTGACTGCCACCCCGTCCCTTGCCGGCAAAATAGGTTTCGTGGACGCCGAAAGGGCGGTTGTGAACGTCGAAGAGGGCAAGGTCAAGGTGCGTGAACTCGAGGCATGGGCCGATCCGGAACGGGCCCGGGTCGAGGCGCTCGCCGCCAAAGCAAACGAGATTCGTCAGAAGCTCGCAGCCCAGGGCCGGGTAGCCTCCCCCGAGATAGTCAGCCAGTTACAGGAGGAGGATCGAAGGGCAACCCGCGCATTCGAGGACGCCCGTCGGGATTTCGAGCGCACCCTCGAAAAGAAGCAAAACGAGTTCTTCGCCGACGTCGCGGTGAAGGTTGGTGAAGTGGCGAGCGATTACGCCAAGGCCAACGATTTCGACGCGGTCTTCGTGCTCCAGGCACAGCCCCTCATCTATGTCGCCCCGTCCTCGGATCTCACCGATACCGTGATTCGGCTGTACAACGAGCGCTTCCCCGCCGAGTAAGCAGTTGGCGGTTAGCCGTTGTTGTTGGGCCGCTCGATACCGTGGTCCTTGAGCTTTCGCCACAGGGTGACCCGGGAGATTCCGAGCAGGTCAGCGGCCTCCTGCATTCGCCAGCCACTGCGATCGAGCACCTCCTCGATCAGTCGTTGCTCGAGAGCGGCAAAAGGATCACGTTGCGACAGGAGCTGGTCGACCAGCACCGCACGATATCCGTCCTCGGGGATATGAATCTCTTCAAGGACGTCTTCGGCCACCGCGACTGCACCATGAAGCACCCGCTGCAGGCGCCCGAAGCCAAGTTCGACAGCCATCCTCGACAGTCGTTCGAGAGCCACCGGGTGCACGGTCAAAGTCGGCTCCAGCGATCGGACCCACGCCGCCACGATCAGCGGCAGGTCGTCACCTGAATCTGCGGCACGTGGCAGTTCGATCAGCTCGTGGCCCAGGAGTCCATCATCTGCCAGTTGTGCCTTGCCGGCGACACCAGCAATCACTCTCCATCCAGCCGGAGGCGCCGATTTGAGTACCTCGAGACCGCAACCGGCCTCCGCAAACATCGTCCCCGGTGGCCACGACGGGACCCCGTCCCATGTCCCGGACCAATTATGAAACAGGGGATCTGCCAACCGTGCGTAGCGGTGGATGGTCCGCGCCACGTCGGCGCACACCGGCCCGTCGCCGACCAGAACCACATGCCCTCCGGAAGCCGCGGCATCCATCACCCGTCGCCGCAGGGCCGTTGCAGACTCGCTGCGACCCGCCAACATGAAACCGGAGTCGGGGTCGGCACGTCTGAGAATCTCCACCGCCCCACGGAACGAGCCATCCTCGGCAGCAACGGGTATCACCGTCACCTTGAGCGGCACCGGTTCGCCGTCCCTCGTGTGATAGACGGTCGAGAAGTCTTCGACCTGTTCCATCCGGGACTCGAGAGCAAAGGTAAGAGGACAGGCGTTGTCACAGTCAACGCCACGGGTCGTCAGCCGGCACCTTGCGCCGAGGGGCTGGTCCTCCTCGTATCCAAGGAGCTTCCGCGCTGGATCGTTGGCGAAGCGGAGAACCCGCTGATCATCCAAGACGAGAATGGCTTCGGAGACGTGCTCCAGCACCTTCGGCCAAGGATCGCCAAGCACTCCGTGGAGGTCGTCGTTTTGGGTCACGCCACATCTAACAGCAGCATCACCCTCGATTATTCACTCAACGCTCGATTTCGAAATCCTCGTCGGGCTCCACCTCGGGCTCAGCGAAGTACACCGCAGCCTGAGTCACGGGCACGAACATGGTGTGGCGCTTGCCCTTGACCATGACCTCCAGCTGGTAGTAGCCCTGGGGAGACACGGCCACAAGGGTCGCTGAAGTGCCCTTGGCATCCACCAGCGGGCAATACAAGGAGACTTTACCCGGAATCTCCATGTGTGCTCCTTTCCTACACGTCTCTACACAGCGTACACCGTCCTCCCACTTCTGTCCGCGTCCGCGTCCGCGTCCGCGTCCGAGCATCCCGGGTCCCCGGTGATGAATCGCACCTTTCGAAGGGTTCGGGGTTCGGGGGGGTTCGGGGTTCGGGGTTCGGGGTTCGGGGTTCGGGGTTCGGGGTCGGCGGCGGTTCGGCGGTTCGGGTTGGGGTTCGGCGGTTCGGCGAGAGCATACTTCGAGCTACCTCGAATGTCCCAGCTCAATCTCCCCGGTCCCGCGAAAACCCGAATCCCGATACCCGAGTCCCGAGTCCCGAGCCCCGAATCCCGAAACCAGAGGTCAGTCGGCGTTGATGTCGTCTTCTCGCAGCCCGACTTCCCCATACTCCTTCAGCTTGCGCTGGAGGGTCCGCAGTCCGATGGCCAGCAACTCTGCGGCGCGCGCCCGATGGCCGTTGGTGAACTCGAGGGTTCTCAGGATGGCCTCCCGCTCGATTTCGGCCATGGTTCGAGGCTGCCACGCTCCGGTGGTTGGAGCCGACGGGGCGGACGCCGTGGCGACCCGGTACTCGCTGGGGAGGTTTTCGAGAACGATTTCGTCGGATTCCGAGAACAGCACCAGGCTCTCAATCACGTTGCGGAGTTCACGCACGTTTCCCGGCCACGGGTACCTCTTGAGCGCGCTCAATACCGACGGATGGACCCCCTTCACATCCCGCCCGAGCTCCTTGTTGAAGATCCCGAGGAAGTACTGCACGAAGAGGGGAATGTCCTCGACCCGCTCTCGCAAGGCTGGACTGTAGAGGGTGACCACCTTGAGCCGGTAGTACAGATCCTGACGAAAGCGACCGTCAACCACCCACTCCTCGAGGTTGCGGTTGGTTGCCGCCACCAGCCGGAAGCTCACCGCAATCTGCTCGTTACCGCCGACCCGCGTCACTCGACGCTCCTCGAGAACCCGCAGCAGCTTGACCTGCAAATCCGGAGACAGCTCGGAAATTTCATCCAGGAAGAGCGTCCCTCCGTCGGCCGACTCGATGAGCCCGATCCTGCGCTGGTGAGCACCGGTGAAGGCGCCTCGCTCGTGTCCGAAGAGCTCCGACTCGAGGATCTCGCCAGGAATCGCTCCGCAGTTCACCGCAACGAAAGGACCGTCAGCGCGTGGAGAGTTCTGATGAAGTGCGTTGGCGATCAGCTCCTTGCCGGTCCCCGACTCGCCCACCACCAATACCGTGGAGGGCGCCGGTGCCACCAGCCGCAGCCGGTCCAGCAGCCCTTCCATCGCCGCGGAGTGGCCGACGATGTTTTCGAACCCGTAGCGCTTGTCGATCCGTTTCTTGAGATCGATGTTTTCTCGCTGCAGGACCCGACGGTCAAGTTGGAGCTGGACCCGCTTGCGCAGCTCCTGCATCTCGACGGGCTTGGTGAGATAGTCGTCCGCGCCCTCTTCGGTGATGGCGGTAACAGCGTCCTTGACCTCGCCAAAAGCCGTGACCAACAGGAAGGGCAGCTCAGGTCGCAGCGATCGGGTGCGCCTCAGCAGCTCGTACCCGTCCATACCTGGCATCCTCACGTCGGACACGATCACGTCCACGGGATCGTCGCCCTCCAGGCTCGCCAGTGCATCCTCTGCGCCGGCAAACTGGTGGATTTCGTGGCCCACCCTGGCCAGGGCCTTGGCCATCGCCTCCCGCGACCCATCGTCGTCGTCCACCACGAAGATCAATGCTCCCAAAACGACCTCCCGGTCCGCTCGATAACCAGGTTTTCGAGCCCGTCCTCGTCCAGCACCTCGATGCCCAACTCTTTGGCACGGTTGAGCTTGCTGCCGGCATCGCTCCCTGCCACAAGGAACGATGTTCTGCCCGACACCGATCCCGCTACCTTCGCGCCAAGCCCCTCCAACCGCTCTCGGATCCAGGGCCGGGGTTCATGCAACGCCCCGGTTATCACGAAGGTGAGCCCCTCAAGCGGGGTGTCGGCCGCAGCCGCGTCAACAGCATCGTCGGTGGGATCGATTCCCCGCTCCTGAAGTCGAGCCAGCAGGGCCCGATGGCCCTCCTGTGCGAGCCAGCCCTCGACCGAGGCCGCCACCACAGGCCCCACACCCTCAACCTCCTCGAGCTGCTCGGTCGAGGCCTTGGCGAGAGCCTCCAGACTGCCGAAACGACGGGCCAGTAGCCTCGCAGAACGCTCACCCACGTGCGGGATGCCGAGTCCGAAAAGGAGTCGATGGAGGGGAGCCGTTCGCGCCCGGTCGAGTTCCTGCAGAAGATTGGCAGCCGACAGTTCACCCCACCCGGCCAGACCTTCCAATTGCTCGGCCCTCAGGTCCCAAAGCGAAGCCGGGTCGCTGATCAGCCCCTCCCGGGCAAGCTGGTCAAGCAACTTCTCTCCCAAGCCCTCCACCTCCATCGCGCGACGTGACACGAAGTGACGGAGGCTCGATGCCACCACAGCCGGACACCGTTGATTGGGACACCGCAGGGCCACTTCGCCGGCGTCCCGCTCAACCGGGGTGGAGCACACAGGGCAACGATCGGGAATTGGAAACGGCTCGACACCCGGCTGGCGCTCGGAGATGAGGACATCGTCCAACCTTGGAATCACGTCGCCACCCTTGGCTATCAGCACCGTGTCCCCTATCCGGACATCCAATCTCGCGACCTCGTCGAAGTTGTGCAGTGTGGCCCTGGAAACGGTCGAACCGGCCACCTCCACCGGCTCGAGAACTGCCACCGGGGTCAACACCCCGGTCCGGCCCACCTGAACGATGATGTCCTCGAGCACCGTGGTCACACCTTCGGGTGGGAACTTGAAGGCTACAGCCCACCGTACCGCACGTGCCGTTGCACCCACCGACCTTTGCTCCGCAAGGGCGTCCAACTTCACGACCACTCCATCGGTGTCGAAGTCGAGGTCGGACCGTCGTTGACCGGCGAGATCGATGAACGCCTCGGCCTCGGCCAGGTCAGAACACCTTTTCAGCCCCGGACTGATCGGAAAACCCAGAAGGCCCAGCCGCTCCAACGACTCGACGTGGCTGTCCATCTCCCAGCCCTCGGCTTCCACGACCTGGTAGCTCCACATTGCGAGCTTTCTACGGGCGGTCTCGCGGGAATTGAGCAATCGGATCGCACCTGCGGTGGCATTCCTCGGGTTGGCAAACTCGGATTCTCCGGATTCGAGGCGCAGTCGATTCACCTCCTGAAAGGCGCTGCGCGACATGTAGACCTCACCCCTGACTTCGAGCTGTGAGGGAGCGCCATCAACCTTCAGGGGCAGCCCACGAATCGTCCGTGCCGCGACCGTCACGTCGTCACCCACCAGCCCGTCACCCCGGGTGACGGCGGAAACGAACCGACTGTCACGGTAGATCAGGGAAATGGAGATACCGTCAATCTTGAGCTCGCACGCCAGTGCCCCGGGTGGCTTTCCCAACTCGCGACCCATTCGGTCATACCAGGCTCGCAGTTCATCCACCGAGTAGCTGTTGTCCAGCGACAACATGGGAGTTCGGTGGGCCGCGGAATCGAGCCTGTCCAGAGGCTCCCCGCCGACCCGCTGGGTCGGAGAGGTGGGGGTCACCAGCTCGGGGTACTCCTCTTCGAGCCCCTTGAGCTCTGCGAACAGCTGGTCGTACTCGTAATCGGAGATCTCGGGCGCAGCCCGACCGTAATACAGGCGATCATGGTGACGGATCGACCGACGCAGCTCGTCGATCCGGCGGGCGGCCTCCTCACCCGCGGTCACCGTTGCCTCCGGCTGCGCGGTCGTCTGCGGCGCCGGCGGCGTCTTTGGGTTGGGGCCGGATCCACCACAATTTCCTCGGCCGCTTTACCGCTGCGGACCCGACCCAGTGCTTTCTGCCACGCCTGGTGTGCCTCCCGGTCGGCCAAGCCGGCAGCGGCGGCGAAGTCGAACAAATCCCACGCCACCTGAAAATAATCCTGTCGTGCCAGCTTGAGCACCAGACGGCCTCGATCCGGAGACCGCCTCAGCTTGGTGTGAGTGAAAAGTCCCTGGTGGAGCAAGTGGACGGTGTGGTTGGTCAGGTGCATGGCCGCCGCCGTGGGATCCAGCAGTGTCCTCAGCTCTTCGAGAAGCCTCACGTTGTCGATGCGCTGGCCGTCTCCTGCCATCGAATCCAGAATCCCGTAAAACCTGGGCAGGAAGAAGGCGCCCACCAGGCTCGCGTCTGCGTACTTCGCTCCTGCCGACATTCCTTTGTCAATGGTGCGAAGGACCTCTGCCGTCTCGTCGCGGCCACAACCGAGGCCCGGGAAAGCGCGCTCAAAAATGCCCGCCCGGTACCACGCACCACAGATCCCAGATGCCGATCCGGATCTCAGGCTCTCGTAGAGTTCGTAGCTCAACCTGGCCGGAGAGGCATTCTCGATCGATGAGCGACACCGATCGATGGCCGCCCGGGTTTCCTCCTCGAGATCAAATCCGAGCCTGACGCTGTACTCCAGCGCCCGCATCATGCGGACCGGATCCTCCTCGTAGCGCTCATCCGCATTGCCGATGGTGCGGATGATCCCTGCACGCAAATCCTCGATCCCGTTGACATAATCGATCACCGAGAAATCCGCGATGTTGTAAAACAGCGCGTTCACCGTAAAGTCACGACGGCGTGCATCCTCGTCCGGAGTCCCATAAAGACCAGGATCGCGTGCCACCGGGCCTCGAGCGACCTCCTCCGCAGCCTCCTCCAGGGCCTCGTGCTCAGCTTCCTCCCAGTCGTCGGGACCCTCCGGGGGCTCGGGGCTGGCCCTGAAGGTCGCTACTTCCACGATTTCCCCTCGGAAGTAGATGTGTGCCAGGCGGAACCTTCGTCCGATGATCCTCGAATTCCGGAACAGGCGACGCACCTCGTTCGGTCGAGCGTTGGTGGCCACATCGAAGTCCTTGGGCGTCCCACCCACCATCAGATCCCGCACGCTCCCCCCGACGAGGTACGCCAGGTAACCTGCCCGCTGAAGCCGGTACAGGACCTTGAGTGCCTCGGTGGAAATATTCCGGCGAGAAATGGAGTGTTCGGGGCGCGCCAGGATACGAGGATCGGAACGCTCGGTCATCGCTGTCGTCACAGACGTCACAGGCCTCCCACGGGAACCAAGGATACAGGAGCGGAATTCGGAATTCGGAATTCGGAATCGGAAAAAACGCCCCGCCGTAGCGGGGCGTTTGAGAAATTCTCTATGAGATGGATCAGGACGGGTTATCGACCACGAAGCGCCGCTCGCCGATGATCGTCCGGCCGCCCCAGTAGTCCTCGCTCCAGACCACCAGCACGTGCTCGCCGTCTGCCAAGCCTTCGGCCACCGTATCCAGGGTGTAGGTCCAGCCCGCATTCATCGTCATGAAACGCGGCAGCCACGGGAACTGGTCTTCCACATCCGGGGTGGGAAGACCGAACTCGTCCACCAGCGAGATAAACACACCGTCGATCCAGATCTCGACGAACTCGGGATCGTCGTAGTCAATGGCGAATCCCGTTATCTCCACCTGGCCCGTGGTCAGTTCCATGTGGGTCGGAGTGTAGATGTCGCCGAATGACGGCCTGTCGAGGTCGTCGTCGCAGTCGAAGATCACCGGGATCTGAGCGATGTCGGCAACGTTGTTCTCCAGATCGCCCGCCCTGATCTTCAGGTAGTGCAGACCCTGGCGGAAACCCTGCCGGATGATCAAGTCGGAGATGTCCATCCGGAAGGCGAATCCGGCGTCCTTGGAGTTGGGAACATCCGGGAAGAGTCGAAGGATATCCATCCGCGGGTGGCCGTAGTAGTTCACGTCGAGCCGCAACCACGGCCAATATTCGCTGCCGTCGTAGGTATCGGACAGGATCACTCCATCCAGCAGCAGCTGCACGTAGGAGACCCCACCGAGGTCGGTGCGGGATCCCACATCGAGCGCCCAGCCCGTGATCAACTCGGTGACCTGGGGGTCCTCGAAGGGAGGCGTCGAGTAGCCGCCTGGATCCGCGCAGCCCTTGGCGAACATGATGTGATTCGCGATCGGATAGTCGATGCCTCCGAAAGGCGGCAGGTTGTAGCTGGTGTTGAAGGTCTGCACGAAGCGCCGGCCAATGACGCGGGAGACGCCCTCGTCGTCAGTCAGACGAATGGACACCGAGTGAATTCCGTTGGGCAGCACGGTGGTGTTGAACATCCGCACGAAGCCCGCGAACTCGGCATCGGGGTGGCTGGGATAGCGGTGAGCGACATCCGGGCGATGCACGCCGGTGACCGCATTGCCCACCGACAGCCCGTCGACGACCACTTCAACCACCGCCACCTCTTCATCGTCCAGGGCCCAGCCGGTGATCGGGAAGACGCCGTTCATCGGCTGATTCGGCCCCGGAAGGTCGATCTCGCCGAATGGCGCCTGGTTGATCTCGTTGTTCACCGTCACCGGGCGCTCGCCGTAGTCCCCACTCGTTCCATCGGCGAATGACACCCGCACGAACAGCGTGTGCTCGCCGTTGTCGAGGGCCGACGAATTGAAGGAGGTCTGGAACCCAGGGTGTTCGTAGGGTGTTCCGGCGTACCACGGGAACGCTTGGAGTATGTCGTACCTCGGCTGATTCAGATCCGCCGAAGCGACAAAATTCCCGTCAACGTAGAGGTCGACAGAAACCACCATCGCATTACCCCACTCACACTGCCCCCAGGTCCACGGTGGTCCGCAGTGAGTGCCGTCTCCGAGAACATATCCAGACACCGTAACGAGCCCAAAAACGGTGGCATCGGGCTGTGGAGAGTCCAGCCAGACCATTGCGTCGGCCATCGCATATACGGGAAATACAAGGGCCGCCACTCCGAGTGCCACGCCGATCACATTCCGTCGCATTGTTCTTCCTCCTAGGGACAGTCGTTCGGCGCAATCGATTCCGTTCAAGAATATGATATACCACAGCAAACTGTACGGTCAAACACGTAACTAACACCAATAGTACAGTACTTCAAACATTTGGGATCAAATGTGACGGGGCTCAACTGTATGAAATGTGTTCACAATTCCAACAACATAGAAGGGTTATTTTTTCGCTCACATTTTGTCACTAATTGACTGGCAATCGATCATTCGTTCCCGATTCTGCATTTTTGGCCATTTCTTTCACATGAGCGAGAGCGCTCGCGGCGAGGGCCGACGGCTCGAAACCACCCTCGAGGAACGACAGCACACGGCCCTCGGACCACTTTCCCGCGGTGCGGACCAGTTTCCGGCTGATCCTCCCGTAACCCTCCCCGCTGAGTGCCAACCCGCCCACCGGGTCGTCTCGGTGGCCGTTGAAGCCTGCAGAAACAACCAATGCCGCCGGCTGCATCCGCGCTGCCATCTCATCGAGCCCGTTCTCGAAGGCAGTGCAGAAGGTGTCATCGTCAGCGCCTTCGGCCAGAGGGATGTTCCTGGTGGTTCCAAAACCCTCGCCGTCACCGATTTCGTCGGCCGTGCCACTGCCAGGAAACCCAGGATATCGGTGGACCGACAAATACCCGACGTCGGCGCGGTCCCAGAACTGGGCTTGGGTTCCGTTGCCGTGCCAGGCGTCGAAGTCGACGATCAACACCGGCTTGTTCCAGCTCCGGGCGATGACCTCCGCCGCCAGGGCCACCGAGTTGAAGAAGCAGAAACCTCGCGCCCGCCCACGTTCAGCGTGGTGGGACGGTGGG
This sequence comes from uncultured Holophagae bacterium, assembly GCA_963801995.1. Lineage (GTDB taxonomy): Bacteria > Acidobacteriota > Thermoanaerobaculia > Thermoanaerobaculales > Sulfomarinibacteraceae > FEB-10. The sequence continues at coordinate 453,143 of CAWDGW010000008.1, forward strand.
CGGGTGAGAATGAACGCCCGTCGCAGTCGCCCGTTCACCAGGTCGAGTCCTGCATTCAGGGCGAGGCCGGATGCCGCGACAGCCGCCGAAAAGGTCCCTTCCGAAATCGCACAATCATGGCTGTCCAGCCAGCCTGACCCCGCCGCCGCCCCCTCCCTGAGTCGCTCGACGTAGTCAACGTCATGAACCCATTTGAGAACTCCAAGGGTGTCATCGTCGGGTGGGAGTGGGCTTTCTCTGATCAGCCGCCAGGCGGCATTCGGAGAAGAACTCAAGGAATCGAGGATCGCAGTCACCCTGCCGGGGCGCTCGGGGTGACCCAAACCCGGGACGTGCTGGAGGCAGAGGGAATTGGATCTCACCTCGAGCATCGCCGCTTTTTGATCGGCCCCGGAGGGAGAATCGGTTGTGAACACCAGGGCATCATACTACCCTGTGCCGGTGAACAAGAACGCGATCCGCATCGGGGTCTCCCTCGTCCTGATGGTCATCCTGCTGGTTGTGTTCCTCCGCAACGTGGACTTTGCAGAGGTTGCACGAGCAGTTGAACAGGCCAACTCGTGGCTGATCTTGGCTTCGGTCGCAACCGCGCTGCTCAGTTACTGGGTTCGGACCGTTCGGTGGCAGTTGATCCTGCGACCAGTGGGAAGGGTTCGCCATATCAACGCATTGATTGCCGTCGCCATCGGGTATGCGGCCATGACCCTGCTGCCGGCCCGAATGGGGGACCTGGTCCGCCCCATCGTCCTGTCCCGCAGGGAGAAGGTCCCGCTCTCCGGCACCCTGGCCTCCATGGTCACCGAGCGCCTGTTCGATCTGTGGACCGTGGTGCTGTTCTTCCTGATCTTCGTGATCTGGCCCCCATCCATGCCAAACCTGACCGCCGAGGCCCGGCGCAACCTGGAGATCCTCAACGTGTCCGGGTATGTCGCCGGGGCCGGCCTCATCGTCGGGACCATGGTCCTGCTGGCGCTGTTCAGGTTTCAGGTGGGCTTCGTGGAGTTGATCACGAGGCCTGTGGGCAAGATACGGGCGGGATGGAGGCAGCCCCTGACCAATTTCCTGAACCACTTCCTCGACGGCCTGCGGGTCATCGAGCGCCCCAAGGACCTGCTGATAACCCTCGGGGCGTCAATCCTCGTCTGGTACATCATTTACTGGCAGGTCCGTTTCTGCCTGCTGGCCTTCGGCCTCGACCTGCCGCTCCGCGCAGCCTTCCTGCTGGTGACCCTGTCGGTGATCGGCCTGGTGATCCCCACTCCGGGGGGCATTGGCGCCATGCACAAGGCGATTCAATTCGGCCTCACGGCCTTCTTCGTCGTCGGTTTGAACGAAGCCACCGCCATTGCCCTGGTCTACCACGCCATCTGCTTCGTCCCGATCACCATCATCGGTCTGCTGTGCCTGCCGCTGGTGGGGCTCCGGCTCGGCGAGGTGAGCACCATCGCCGCCGAAGAGAAGGACCAGCCTTGAATTGCCCGTTCTGCTCCCGCCCCGACAACCACGTTGTGGACTCTCGAGATGTGCGCGATGGGGCCGAGATCCGCCGCCGTCGCGAGTGCGATGGGTGCGGCCGCCGGTTCACCACCTACGAGCGTGTCGACAAAGTACCGGTGACGGTGGTCAAACGGGACGGCCAGCGCGAGAGCTTCGACCGGGAGAAGCTCCTCAACGGCCTGCTTAAGGCGTGTGAAAAACGTCCCGTGCCGCGCCGCGATCTGGTGGCCGTCGTCGATGCGGTGGAGTCGGACATCGCCTCCCGCGAAGTCCGTGAGATGTCCACCGAGGAGATCGGCAACGGCGTGATCGAGCAACTGCGCCACCTCGACCAGGTGGCCTACGTGCGATTCGCCAGCGTCTATCGCCGCTTCGAAGACGTCAATCAGTTCATGGACGAGCTCAAGGGGCTTCTCCTGCGCCCAGAGGCTGACGGGAAGACAAAGCGGTAGGGGAATTCGGAATTCGGAATTCGGAAAACCGACCCCGATCGGGACGGCGGGGTTTGGCCGCAGATGTGATACGGTTTTGGCTCGGAGGTCGGTCAATGAACACTCGACGCGCGCTGGTTACCGGAGGTGCTGGCTTCCTCGGCTCCCACCTGTGCGAACGCCTGCTCCAGGACGGGCTGTACGTGGTCTGTATGGACAATTTGATCACCGGCAGCCTGACTAACATCGAGCATCTCTTCGGCCAGGATGGATTCACGTTTGTCCAACACGACGTGACCAACTTCATCCACGTTCCGGGACGGCTCGACTACATCCTCCACTTCGCCTCCCCTGCATCTCCGATCGACTATCTGAACCTGCCCATCCAGACCCTCAAGGTGGGGTCCCTGGGCACCCACAAGGCCCTCGGTCTGGCCAAGTCGAAAGGGGCGCGCTTCCTGCTCGCCTCGACCTCCGAGACCTACGGCGATCCGCTGATCCACCCCCAGCCCGAGTCGTATTGGGGCAACGTCAACCCGGTTGGGCCGCGCGGGGTCTACGACGAGGCCAAGCGCTTCGCCGAGGCCATCACCATGGCCTACCACCGCCACCACGGCGTGGACACCCGCATCGTCCGCATCTTCAACACCTACGGACCGCGAATGCGGGCCAACGACGGGCGGGTGGTGCCCACCTTCATCTGCCAGGCCCTGGAAGGCAAGCCGCTGACCGCCTTTGGCGACGGCTCCCAGACCCGATCGTTCTGCTTCGTGGACGACCTCATCGAAGGCATCTACCGGCTGCTCAAAAGCGACTACACCGATCCGATGAACATCGGCAACCCGGCCGAGATGACCGTGCTCGACTTCGCCCGCGAGATCATCCGACTCACCGGCGCCCGCTCAGAGGTCGTCTTCGAGCCGCTGCCGGAGGACGACCCCAAGGTGCGCCAGCCAGACATCACCCTGGCCCGCGAGATCCTCGGCTGGGAACCCAAGGTGCCGCTCGGAGAAGGGCTCGAGCCCACCATCGAATTCTTCAAGAGCCAACGGTAAGTGCGCAAAGCACCGTCGAGGTCATCGCTCAATACTCGCGTCTCATATCTCACGGCGGCATCGGTAGCCGTTCGATTCAATCAAGCCGTGAGATCTGAGACGCAAGTATTGAGTACTGACGAGACTATTCATTTCAAGCCAGTTGTATCCCGCGGGGGTCATTCCGAACCAGGCCCGGAGGCCCTCGTTCGGAAAGACAATCTGAAAATCAGCAGACCTGGGGACCTTTAGACCTTTGGTTCATCCGGAATAACGTGTGGTTGGGGTTCCCGCCGTTCCCGTTCCCGAAATTCAGCGGCAGCGACAGCAGTCAGGGGCAGCGACCGGGAACAGCGAGCAGGGACAGTAACCAGTCTTCAGCGGCAGCCATCAGTTGTCTTGGCCGCATTGCACATGGTCACCTCCGGGTCGTTCACGGGGTGAATGGGCATAGCTGGCGAGGGGGCCGGTGTCAAGGGCGCCATGCGGCCGGCCAAAGGCCGGCAAACCCTTGACACCGGCCCCCTCACCAGCATTCGGGTGAGCATGAACGACCCGGAGGTGACCAGTCCTGAGCCGTCACGAACACCAACCTCGTTGCCCACGAGAAAGCCCTCGAAGCAGCAGGCATAGCCATCAAGCTCGTCATGAGGGTTCCCGCCCCTTTGAAACCGATAGCTGATCAGGTGATCCGGTCGGCAAGCTCGGTCCCGGCCAACATCGCTGAAGGCCACGGCCGGTTTGGACGAGACCGGTTGAACCACTGGCGGATCGCCTATGCCTCGGCCAAAGAGGTCGACAGTCACCTGCGACTCCTCGCCGCCGCTGGTGCAGTCAATGGAATCGGGGCAGAAAACGCCCTGGAGACCTTCGACCACGTTCGTGCGATGACGTGGCGCCTGCTCAATCCCATCTGAGCGCGCCCGGTTCTCCGATACTGACGCTGTCAACTGACGCTGCCGCGGGTCCCTGCCGCTGGCTTCTGACGCTGTCCCTGATTGCTGTCTCCGTGGATGAAGCCGCGGTTCCTCTTCGGGCGGGCGGGTGCCGTTGTGAAATTCGAAACCGATCGACCCCCACCTCACGGAATTCCGGATGAGCCAAACCTTTAAACCTTTAAACCTTTAACCTTTAAACCCTCTTCGCCCAGCTCCTCGACGGTGCCGAGGATGAGCGTCGGGGGGGCGGTCGGTTCGTCGCCGATTTCGAAGGCGTCTGCGACCCGGGCGGCGATGGCGTCGAGATCAACCGGCCGTTCGCCGACGAGGACGGTGGCGAGGGGCTGACCGTGCTCGACAGGGTCGCCAATGCGGGCGTGGACGAGCAGGCCGGCGCCGTGGTCAATGCCCTCCTCGCGGCTGCGGCGGCCGGCGCCAAGATCCACCGCCACCCAGCCGAGGGCGGCGGCGCCGACCCCGAGAGCCAACCGGACCGGTCGGCGGCGATGACTCGCTCCGCCGAGGGTCGTGCCAGCAGGTCGGGATCGGGGTTTCCGCCGTGGGCTTTCACCAGGCCCTCCCAGGCGGACAGGGCGGAGCCGTCGTCGAGAGCGCGTTCGAGGGAAGAACGCGCATCCTGCTCGTCGCGGCCCGCCAGCGCCATGGCGGTGTTTGCCAAACGGAGGGTGACATCGCGCAGCGGTGCGCTGCTTCCTCCCTCGAGCACCTCGCGCGCCGCGCGAACCTCGCAACCCGTGCCCAGGGCCGGGCCAAGGGGCTGATTCATGTCCGTGATCAAGGCCTCGCAAGGGAGGTTCATGCCACGGGCCACATTCCGCAAGGCGGCGGCCAGCTCGGCGGCCTCGGACACAGAATGGCGAAAAGCGCCGCGACCCCACTTGACGTCGAGCACCAGGGCGGCAGCGCCCAGGGCGAGCTTCTTGGACATGATGGAGGCGACGATCAGCGGCAGCGACGGGACCGTCCCGGTGACATCGCGCAGAGCGTAGAGCACGCGGTCGGCCGGAGCGATGTCGTCGGACTGGGCCACCATGGCGGCGCCGCACCGATCCACCAGGCCCAAAGCCTCGTCCCGGCTCCACTGGCACCGAAATCCGGGAATTGCCTCGAGCTTGTCGAGGGTGCCCTGGGAGTGGCCAAGGCCGCGACCGGCCATCATGGCCACCGGCACGCCCACCGCCGCCAGCAGGGGTGCAATGACCAGGGATACCGTGTCGCCGACGCCGCCGGTGGAGTGCTTGTCCACGATGCCGGGCCGGTCCGACGCCAGGTCCCAGGTTTCACCGGAAGCCAGCATGGCCGAAGTCAGCAGCCGCGTCTCCTCCGAATCCATGCCTCGCAGGCAGACGGCCATCAGCATGGCGGCCAGCTGCTCGGGCGCGAGGGTGCCGTCGGCGGCACCTTCAACGAACCGCTCGATCTGTTCGCGGTCGAGAGCGCCCCCGTCTCGCTTACGGATGATCGCCTCGGTGAAGTTCACGGTCTCACCGCGGAATCGCCACACCGGTCACGGTTCGGAATTATCCGAGCTCGGTCAGCCGCTGGCTGGCCCGACCGCGAAACGGCGACTCGGGGAATTCGTCCACCAGTTGTTGAAAGTAGACCTTCGCGCGATCGGGCTCATTCTGCCGAACCAGGAGTTCGCCCAGCTCCCACAGGGCGACGTCGCGGGGCAGACTGGTGTCCTGGCCCACGATCACTCCCTCGAGACCCTGAACGACCTCGGCGCCCTCGCCAGAGGCCACCTTCAGCTGCACGAGATCGAGAGCGGCCAGACTTCCCACCAGGTCCGACCTATGGCGCCCGGAGACCTCTACGAGCAGTGCTCGGGCCCCTTCGAGGTCCGACTGGTCCATCATCAGCCGCGCCAGGTAGACCCTGGCCATATCGGCCTGGTCGCTGCGGCCGTGGTCATCGATGTAGGCCTGGAGCTGCTGTTGGGCAGTCGCTTGATCTCCACCCGCCATGGCCGCGTCAAAGGCGGTCACGGCCTGGTGCAGTTCGTACGAGGCCTGCCCGGCCCTGGACTGTGACCAGCGGCCGACGGTCCACCACGCCACGATCAGCAGGCACACGGCAACCAGCCCGAAGACGAAGGGTCTCCAGTTGCCCATGAACCAGCGGATGATGGTCTCTCCGGCCGAGACGAACTCGTCCTGTTTCAGTTGTTTTCGGGTAATCCGGCGACCCATGAATTTCCTCCAGGGGGCCTCGCCCCCGCACGAGGCCCCAACTCTAGGAGGGAGCCCGCCGCCTGTCAACGTTTCGAGGGATTCCCGGCCTTCCATGATCCGGCTCTCGGACCCTGAAAATCACCATCTCGTCGCGTTCGACGCGGCTGAGGTCGATTCCGGCCACCCGGTCCAGCTCGTCGTATTCGACGTCGGACCACTCGGTCTGGAGCAGCTCGTAGGCGCTGGATCTGGCCAGTCCCAAAAGGGCCTCGCCGGCCTGGTGGCGCTGAGCCAGGCAACTCGCCCCACCGCACGACCGACTGCCCATGGGAAGGTAGAAGTACAGATCGTCATCACGGGGCTTGAACACAATCACCTGCTCTCCTGGCTGCGCTATCTCGGTCGCCCGGCGGCCCGCCTGCAGCGGCAGGGACTGCCGGGCAACCTCGGGAAGGAAAGCCCCAAAGAGCAACGCGAAGTAAACGGCGCTGCCGACCACCACCATCGCCAGGGCCGGAGCCGGACGTCGGCTCCCGAGCGCACCCGCTGCGATCGTCGCCAAGATCAAAACGGCCGCGGCGACCACTGCCGTCACCAGCAATGAACCCTGAAGCCCCAGGTACACGGTCAGACCCACCGGCACCAGACCAATCAGGACACCACCGGCCAGAAGCACGATCCGAGTCGACCATCCGGCCCGCCAGCCATTGGTCCGCGCCGCCAGCACCCACCCCACCACCAGCAGAATCCCGGCCGGGTACGACGGCATCCAGTAGTGGACGAGCTTGGTCTGGACAAGCTCCATCAGGATCCAGGGTCCAATCAGCCATGCCGCCAGGTACCGAAAACCGGAATCTCCGAGCACTGACCGGCCCCTTCGCAGGGCATCCACGAGCAGGGCGAACCACGGGAAGGCCACCAGTGCGGCCGTCACCAGATAGAAGCCCGGGAAGAAGCCGTGGCTCTCGAACGAGTTGACCGAGCGTGAGACCACGTGCGTACCGACGGCCTCGCGCAGGAAGGCGCCGCCGGTGCTGATCTCCACGGCCACCAGCCACGGTAGGATGAGCACCAGCATCAGCGGCACGCCCCAGCCAAAACGAAGGCGGCGCAGAACCTGCCGGCCCTCCTCCGACCGCACCAGATGCCAGCCGGCCGCAGCCGCCGGCACCACCAGCACCGCAGGGCCGAGCGACCACGCCCCGGCCACCAGCAGCGCCGTCATCCCGGCCAGCTCCCACGGCCACCAGCGCCGTCCGAATGCCCACAGGGCAACGGCGGTGCTCAGCACCCAGAGGGGGGCAATGGGCCCCTTGGCGAGAATCGCCACCGCCGTCCCAGCCCAAAACACCAGCGGCGGACGCCAATCACACGGACCGGCGACAATACATTCGAAGGCCAACATCACGGCCAAGACGGGCAGGAAGAGCACCATGTCGGCAGTGCAGGCCTTGGCCTGAACGTGGAAGACCGGAGTGATCGTAAGCGCCATACCCGCCAACAACCCGGCGCCAGCGCCGAATCGACGGCGGGCGGCCCAGGCCAGTAGCATCACGGCCAAGGTCCCGGCGATGTTCGAAGGCAATCGAGCAGCACGCTCGTTGACGCCGAAGACCGAATAGCTGGCCATGGTGCACCAGTAGATCAGGATCGGTTTGTGGTAGCGGCCTTCGCCGAGGAAGGTGGGAACCACCGGGTCGCCCCGGTGGAGCATCTCCCGGGAGGCCTGGCTGAAGCGTCCCTCGTCGAGGCCGAGGATGGGAATCCGGGCTGTGCCGGCGAAGAACAGCGCGAAGGCCAGCACCCCCACGACCCCCACCTCCACCCACCGATTCCTCATGAACAGGTGAAACCGCTCACCCATCGAGCGCACTCCCCCACCCACCCTGGATTGGACGCAGATACACGCAGATTCACGTCAATCGGACACATCGTCGGTGGTGCGGGAGGCGCGGTCGAGCTTGTCTTCCACCTTGTCGAGCCGGCGCTCCACCTCGCCGTACTTCTGGGTGGCGTTGAACAGATGCTTGCCGAGCACCGCGAACTCCTCGCGCAGCTGCCCCAGTTCCTGCTCGGCAGCGGCCAGGCCCCGCACGATCTCCCGAGCCTGGCTCTCCACCTCGAAGCCGCGCAGGCCCGACGCCACAACGCTCAGATAGGCGAAGATCGTTGCGGGAGACACCGGCAGCACCTTGTGGTCGAGGGCGTAGTCGAGGAGGTTTGCCGCCGCCGGATCGTCCCCACCGCCCAGCACTTCGCCAAACACGCCCTCCGCCGGGATGAACATGAGTGCGAAGTCCACGGTTCCTTCGCCGGGCCGAATGTACCGCCCGGCGATTTCGTCGATTCTGATCTTGACCGAGCGCTCGAACTCGCGGCGCGCGGCCCGCCGGGTTTCGTCGTCCTCGGCCGCCGCCATGCGGCTGTAGGACTCCAAGGGGAACTTGGCGTCAATCGGAATCAGGCTCTCTCCGACCCGAACCACGGCGTCCACCGTTCGTCCGTCTTCGAAGCGGTGTTGGGTCGACCAGAATCGGTTGGGCAGAACCTGGCGGAGCATTGTCTCCAGGGTCTGTTCACCCATCAGGCCGCGCAGCTTGGGAACCCGAAGGATCTTTCCGAGCTCGTCGACACTTCCGGTGACCTGCTCGAGCCGGGTGGCGATCTCGGCGACCTCACCGAGCCGTCGGTGGAGCTTGCCGAAGACGTCGGTGGCGCCCACCAGATTCTCGCCGAGGCTCTTCTGGCTTTTCTCGAGTTGGCTGCTGACGGTGACGCCAAGGGCCTGGAGTTGCTCGGCGACCCGTCGCTGCACCGCCTCCGACGAGCTGCTTTGAGCCTCCGTCACCCGGCTGCCGAGCTCCGTCATCTGGGAGTGGAAGCGGTCCAGGGACTGGGTCAGCTGGCCGCTCACCCAGCGCAGTGTTTCGGCCTGATCCTCTGCCATGCGGGCCACGCTGCGCTCGGCCGCGGCGCGGGTACTGCGGCCGGAGACCACAACCGCCACCAGCGCCACCACCGCCAGCAGCAGTGCCGCCACCGCCAGCGCCGGCAGCCAGGCGGCCGGGTCCATCTCAGTTCGCTCCCGAGGCCATGGCCGGCTCCGCCAGAGGCAGGAAGATATCGAGCTCCTGGAGATTCGCCAGGGCGGAACTGCTGGTTTGATCCAGACCCAAGGGGGCGACCGCGACATAGCCGTCGTGGAGAGCCCGTGTGTCGCTGCCCTCGCCGGCTTCGGCCGGGGGCCGCCACCGGCTGCGGTACCAGCGGGCGTCGGCGTCCTCCCGGACCAGATCGTAGCGGGCGACCGCTGGCGGGGCGGTGCTCATCTTCGCCAGGCGGTAGCCGCGGATCGCCGAGGTGTCCCGGGGCACGTTCACGTTGAGGAGAACTCCTTCAGGAAACCCGTGGCGGCGCACCGCGTCCACCACCGGCTTGCACCATGACGCCGCGGCAGCGAAGTCGGGCTGGGGATCATCCCAGTCCAGGGCCAAGGAAAACGCGATGCTCGGCACCCCGGCGAGGAGGGCCTCACGGGCAGCGCCCAACGTGCCCGACGTCCACGCCCCGAGGCCGTCGTTCTCGCCCCGGTTGATGCCCGAAATCACCAGATCCGGCGGCTCGTCGGCAAGCAACGACGTGACGCCGAGCCTGGCCGCGGTGGCCGGGGTTCCTCCCACCGACCAGGCGGTTGCGCCCGCAATGGGGGCGTGGGCGCGAACCGGCACATCCTGCCGGGTGATGTGGGACTGGCTGGACACACTCTGTTGATCGGCGGGCGCCACAACCGTCACCTGGTACGAGGGGTCGGCGGTCAGCGCCGCCACCATGGCCCGAATACCCGGGGCATCTATGCCATCGTCGTTGGTCACCATGACGTGGTACGCCGCCCCACCCCCACCGGCCCACGCGGTTCCCGCGGCAAGGGCAAAGATCAGGATACCGACCACAAAACGGCTCGTGTGCATCCGCAAACCTCCGAGTTGCTGGAGTGTACCAAACGGTCCCTAGCGTCCGACCGACTCGGGGCGCTCGAGACGGCTTTCTCGAAAACCGGCCCATCCCTCCCCCCTCCCCCACTTTTCGAGCCTGTGTTTTTCAGAGGCTTTATTCGCAGTGGCAACAACCAGGGGCAGCGGCAGCATTCAGCGGCAGGGACTGGGACCAGCGTCAGGTGACAGCGTCAGCACCATTCAACAAGCTGCCTGGAAGGCCGCTGTCAAGGGTTGCCGGACTCGAGGCCGGCAGCGGAGCGTCCCTTGACAGCGGCCTCCCTGGCAGCTATTCGTCCCCGTCCCCTAGAACGACCCGGAGGGGACCATGCAGCCGCCGCACACCTGATCACTGCCTCTGCCGCGGTCGCTGTCCACAGTCGCTGCCCGCTGTCCGCTGTCCGCTGCTCCTGCCACTGATCCCTGCCGCCGACCCTGACAGTTGGGAACTGGACCACCTCACCTCACATTTCCCCGGACGAGCCTTACTCTTAACCTACTCATCATGGCACTGCTAATCTGGGACCCATGGTTGACTACAGCCTCGATGCCGGCGCGCACCTGCTGCTGTGGGTGTTCCCGGTGGCGCTGATCCTGCTGGTGGTGATCAACTCGGTGCGAGATCTCCGCCGCCATGGAGACGAGCCGTGACCGAGATGGCCGGCTCCACCATGACCACGGTCGCCGCAGTCATGGCGGTCTACCTCGTGGTGCTGCTCCTCATCGGCTGGCGGGCTTCCCGCCGCACCCACGGCGGCGAGGACTTCCACCTCGCCGGTCGCTCGCTCGGCGCGTGGACGGCCGGCATCTCCTCCACCGCCAGCTCGGAGTCCGGGTGGGTCACCCTGGGCGCGGTCGGAATGACCTACACCCATGGCCTTTCGGGGCTGTGGTTCGCCCCGGGTTGCCTGCTCGGCTACCTGGTCAACCTCTACGTGGTGGCACCCAAGCTGCGTCAACTCTCCGAACGCCAAGGATCGGTCACCATGACCGACGTCCTGACCCGCCGATGGGGGGACCCGAACCACGTGCTGCGAGTCACCGCCACCACCATCATCCTGGTGTGCATGATGGGCTACGTGGCGGCCCAGATGACCGCCGCAGGCAAGGCCTTCTCTTCCAGCCTCGGTCTGGAGGGCCGTTCCGGCTATTTGCTGGGCGTCATCATCGGGGCACTGGTGATCACCATCGTGACCTTCATGGGTGGTTTTCGTGCCGTCGCCTGGACCGACCTCTTCCAGGGCTTGCTGGTGGCCGTTGCTCTGATCGCCCTCCCCCTCTACGCCATCGCCCGCCTCGGAGGATTCGGGGCGCTGGTGAACGGGCTCGGCGCCATCGATCCCCACTTGCTCACGTTGGGCGGCGATCGGATCGGACCGGCGCTCTGGGGCTTCGTGGTGGGTGAGCTGGGGATCGGCCTCGGTTACCCCGGCATGCCGCACGTGATCACCCGCTACATGGCCACCCGCAACCGGAGCGAGATGCGACGCCTGAAGTCCATCGCCCTCTTGTGGGGGGTCGCGGTCTTCTACGGCGCCGGCATGGTGGGTCTGGTGGCCCGAGTGATCCACCCGGATTTGGCCGATGGCGAGCAGGCACTGATGGTGATGGCGCTCGAGTTGGTCCACCCGGTGATCGCCGGCCTGCTGTTGGCGGCGGTGATCTCCGCCGTCCTGTCCACGGTCTCATCGCAGCTGTTGGTTGCAGCCTCGGCAGTGTCATACGACATCGTCGAGGGAGCCATGGGCCGCTCCACCGATGACCGCCGCAGCCTCTGGTTGGGACGGTGGACCGTGCTGGTGATCGGTGTGCTCGGCGTGCTGGTGGCCCTCACCGAGGTCCGCCTGGTCTTCTGGTTCGTGCTCTTCGCCTGGTCCGGACTGGGCGCCGCTTTCGCCCCCCTGGTTCTGTTCGTGGCCTTTGATCGGGGCCTGAGTCGCTACGGGGCGCTCGCCGCCATGCTCACCGGAGTCGGAGTCACCGTGGCGTGGAAGCTGGGCCGGACCGCGGCCGAGAACCCCGAGCTCTTCGCAAAGGTCCCGTTTGCGGTGTTGGTGCTCTCGGCCGCCATCCTCGTGATCGGCCGGATCACCGAGTCCTTCGACGTCGGCCACAGCGCAGCAGTGATCGGCGCCGCCGGCATCAGCCTCTTCTCCTGGTGGCTGGTCCAGCAGTGGGGCCTGTTCAATCTCTACGAGTTGGTGCCGGCCTTCTTCCTGGCGGCAGCAGCCGCCATCGTCGTGAGCTTCCTCTTTCCCAATCCACCCAGCCGTCCTGTTGAAAGTTGAAGGTTGGAACCCGGCCGTCGGGGCGGCCGGGTGTGTTTTCGTGACGAACTCTCTTCTTCAGGGTCTCGGCATGCGCTCGAAGACTCCGGTCACGGGGTCCGGGAACTCGACGTCGAACGGGTCCACGAAGGGCACCTTGCCGGAGCCCCAGACGTACGCGCCGGTGGTTGGGATATCGGCCTCCATCCGATCGCAGCTCGTCAATGTCAATTCGCCCTCGGAGGCCCACAGCCAGAGCCCGGTCGTGGGACCGAAAAAATCCGGGTTGGGGTCGCAGAGCTCGATCTGCCGGAACCGGAACGTGCGCGGGCCAATCTTGACCAGCTCGCCGTGCCAGGCGGTGTACTCCAGGCAGTAGGTGAGCAGGTCCGCGTCGGAGAAGCCGTCGGCGACGATGGAGTGTCCTCCGGCGGCGTTCTTTTCGATCCTGAAGATGAAGTTCAAGGCCGCCGAGTTGGCGCCGTACCAGGTGCCCTGGATGCCGCAGGCGTCTCGGCCTTCCACCGCGGTGTCCTGCGCGATAGACGGCAGCGCGATCAGCAGCGCTGTCACCAGCACTGTACCGGTGAGGAGTTGTTTCGTCATGGTCTTCTTCCTTTCGTCTGATGTCATTCGATGAGGCGTCTGGTCCGTGGTGTCGGACGACGGGTCCCGCGCGCGACTGGTGCCGGTTCCCGAGCCTGAGGGCGTCGCCGGCCGAGGGACCGTACAGAAGGAACATCTCGCGATTGTCTGGGTGCATCGACTCGGTATCCGACTAGGGAACCACCATGTTCCAGATCGAGGTGTCGCCGGTCTCGAAGGCGTCGAAGAAGACGACGTCCAGCGGCGCGGTGACGTGGATGGTGTCGCGGCAGTGAGTGGCCCAGCCGTAGACCGTGTCACCGTAGAGGATCACCGCCATCGATTCCACCGTGTTCTCCGGACAGCTTGGAGTCAGCACCGGGTTGTCGGGCCACCTTCCCCAGTGGATGCCGTCTGGAGACACTGCATAGCCGATCGCCCCCGTCCCTCCGGGTGTGACAGCGCTGTACCACATGGCGTATCCGCCGCCGTGGGGCACGACCGCGGGATAGTACAGGAGGTCGCTTTCCCAGGGTTCGCTTCCCACGAGCACCGGGTCAGGGTGCTTGGTCCAGACGAGCCCGTCGGGGGAGGTGGCAGCGCCGATGCGCCAGGTGCCGTAATCGGGCCCGCCGTTCTTCACGGCCAGGTACCACATGCGGTAGGACGCGCCGTCAAAGATCATTGTGCTCGGAGTCAGACCACGGTCGTCCCACTCCCCCGGTGCACCCGGCTCAAGCCCCGGCAGGGGGTTGCCAGCAAACTTCTGCCAGACACTGCCGTCCGGAGACGTGGCATACCCGACGGAACTCGAGCCGGGAAAAATGTCTGATGCGCCGTACCACATCTTGAACATCGCCCCGTCGTACAGCACCGCGATATTGAAAATGGTGAAGCCGTCCCATTGGCCCGGTTCCGGTAACAGCACCGGGTTGTTGGGATCCGCGTCCCATTCCTGGGTGAGTGCGTTCCAGGTCCAGTGGCCGACCGACCAGGGCGAGTCCCACGGCAGGAATGTCTGACCGCCCGTCTGGTACATGTGGTAGGTGGTGCCGTCGAACACCACGTCCCCCACCTGGTGGCGCGCCGAGTCCCAGCTGCCGGGCGGGCCGGGCTGCACACACACGTTTTGCGCCTGTCCAGTCCACCTGGGCGAGGGCGACCTGTGCCCACACCCAGCGCGAGACCCGAAGCGACCACAATCGGACCTAGCGTTGATCTCAGCTTCATGACGGGCTCCTTTCGATGCGGCGTTCATCAATACCCTCGGTCCTGCGAGGGAAAAGTCATGACGAAGACGTGTGGAAAATCTGGTCGATTTACTGGCGGTCGTTTGGCCGTGATCGGGTCGCTCGCGGTCACGGCAGAGAGTGCATGTCCGTGTTATACTTTGTCGCAGAGACACACTCAATTGCGAAATCGACTGCCGGTCAGTATCGGCTTCGAAGGAGGGGCGTCATGCGGCGGACGTTCGGGCTCGCATTGCTGCGGCCACGACAGTGGTCGGCGGTCTGACGGCCGGACCCTGCTGGGCCCAGCTCAGCACGGCGACCTTGACCGTCGAGACCCTGGTCGGGAATACGGGACCGCTGGCCGGGGTGGCGGTGGTGGCCACCAACCGCGACACCGGGCTCGACCGTCGCGGCTGTGACCGACGGAACGGTCAGGGCGGTTGCTGCAGGGCCTGCCTCCCGGGACCTACCAGGTCACGGCCACGCTCGCCGGCTTCGAGCCGGCCGCCGAGCCGGACTGCGTGCTGCGGGTCGGCGCAGAACGGTCGAGCTCCGGTTGACTTATCCGGCCGCAGGTGGAGGAGACCCTCGAGGTCAGCGGCGAGGCGCCGCTGGTGGACGTGCAGCGGAGCGATGCCTCGGCCAACGTGATTCCGGAGCAGATTCGGCAGCTGCCGGTGATCGACCGCAAGTTCGAGCGGCTCGCCTTCATCACTCCGGGGGTGCAGCCCGACCGGGTCGAGTACTTCGATCGGGCAGGAGCACCGGTCATCGGCGCCGCCGCTACCGGGGCGCAGGCGACGGTCCTGGTCGACGGAGTCGAGCTCACCGATCCGATCACCGGTCTCGCCCGGCAGCGACTCAGCCAGGACGCGGTGCGCGAGTTCCGGGTCTCTCGCCAGGGCTTCAACGCCGAGATCGGCGGCTCGGCCAGCGGCGTGATCTCCATCGTCACCCACACCGGCGGCAACGAGCCCCGCGGCTCGGTCTTCGGCTTCTACCGCGCCGACGCGCTGCGCGCCATGGGCGCTCTCGAGCTCGAGGACGCCGAATTCAGCCGCTGTGATGTTGGGATGACCCTGGGCGGGCCGCTGGTGCGGGACCGGACCCACTACTTCCTCTCCTTCGAGCACCTCGACGACAGCCAGGTCGCCTTCGTGCGGCCCGGCGGCAGCCTCGGGGATCTCGCCGCCGACGTGCCGGCGCCGGTGGAGCAGACCAGCCTACTCGCCAGCCTCAACCACCGCTTCGCCGACGTCGAGCAACGGCACCGCCCGGCTGATCTGGGAGCGCTACCGACAGGACAACTACGACGTCGGCGGGGTGCGCGACCAGTCTCACGGCTGGAGCTTCGACCGCGACGCGTGGACCCTGTTGCTCGGCCACAGCTGGGTGATCGGCGACGACCGCCTGAACGAGCTGGGCGCCCAGCTCGGCTCCCGCGAGATCGCCGATTCCCTCCAACTCCGAGACCCTCGGCGAGTGGTTCTCCCTCGGCGCGAGCCTGCAGACCGGCGGCACCATCTTCGGACCCGACGGGCTGCTGAAGGGGGACTTCGCCGAGATCCGGGAGGCCTTCTCCTGGCAGCCGGGCGAGCGGCCGCCACCGGCTCAAGACCGGGCTGTCGTGGATGCGCCTCGAGCAGGCCTACCGCGAGGACCGTTTCGACTATCGGGCTGCTGGTCTACCTCGACGACGGCGGCCAGCTCCCGATCCAGTACCTCTACGGCGAGGGCTCGAGCCAGGTCGAGCAGAGTACCGACCTGTGGGGGGTGTTCATCCACGACGACTGGCGGGTGACCGACACCCTGACCCTGGGCCTGGGGCTGCGCTATGACCTCGACGTGGGCGGCAACAACCCGGACTTCCGGCACCCGCTGGTCTCCGACAGCCGCGGGGTCGACACCGACAACCTCCAGCCCCGGGTGACGTTTGCCTGGGACCTGTCGGGCAAGGGGCAACCGTGGTGCGCGGCGGCGTCGGGCTTTTCGCGGGCCGGACGCGGGGCCTCACCGGCCTCTATGAGCTGATGTTCAACGGCGTCACCGCCCGTACCCTGCTCCGCAACGTCAGTGTGCCTGACCTCGGGATCTGGCTGGATCCCGCCGACCCGGAGCACACCGGCGTGGCGCTGGCCCCCGACATCTGGCTGCTGGACGACGAGGCGCCGTCGCCGGAGTCGATCCAGGCCGGTCTCGGCTTGAGCCAGCGCTTGGGCTCTACCGGGCTCCGAGCCTCGAGGTGGACGCGATCTACGTCGAGGGCACGCAACGAGATCGCGGTGCAGGACACTAACTGGCGGGGCAACGACGACCCGTGCCAGAGCGACCCGGTTCCCGCGTTCGCGTGCCGGATCGACCCCGCCTACACCAGGGTCGAGCGCTACACCAACGGTGGTCACTCGCGCTACCGGGCGGTCACGGTGGGGGTCTCCGGAACGCTCTCGGGCGGCCACCTGCTGACAGCCGCGCTGACCGTGGCCGACAAGAAGAATATCGCCGACGATCCCGGCGATATCTACGCCGAGCCCAGCGACCCGGCCGACCTCGAGGCCGAGTGGGGGCGCTCCGAAACCGACGAGCGCGTCCGCCTGGTCCTCACCGGTATTTTTCAACTGCCCTGGCGCCTGACCCTGGCGCCGATCTACGAGTACGGCTCGGGCCAGCCGTGGAACCGGTTGCTGGGCTACGACGCCAACTCCGACGGCATACGGGACCGACCGGCGCGGCGGGCGTCTACCGCAACGACCAGGACGGCCCCTCCTTCAGCCAGCTCAGCCTCCGGCTCGCCAAGGACGATCCGGCTCGGCCCGGGCGATCTCGAGCTGATCCTCGAGGTTTTCAACCTGCTCGACACCACCAACTACGACGTCAGCTCGGTGCTCAACACCGAGCTGGTCTGGGACTCCACCGTGCTCGGCTACGTCCCCAACCCCGGCTTCGGCAGCTACACCGCCACCCTGCCGCCGAGGGAGGTCCAGCTCGGCCTGCGCTACTCTTTCTGATCCGCGCCCCCGAGCTCGTCGAGCAGCGTCCGGGCCTCCTCGAGCGGCGCCGTGTCGAGACCCTCGGTGAACCAGCCGTAGACCGGGGCGAGCAGCTCGCGGGCCTCTCGGATCCTGCCCTGGCTCTGCCGAATCCGGGCGAGACCGATGGCGGCGATGAGCTCGAAGTACCTGGCATCCTGCGTGCGGGCGACACTGATGGCCTCGAGGTAGGCCGCCTCGGCCTCAGGCGAGGAACCGGTGGCCAGGAGCGCCTTGCCACGGTGGCGGTGAACCTCTGCCTCCAGGAAGTGGGGCCCCTGGCGGTCCACCACCTCGAGGGCCTCGTCCAGCGTAGCCAGCGCTTCTTCAGGACGGCCGCAGCCGAGGTGGCCTGACGAGAGCGAACACAGGTGAGAGACCCTGCCGAACTCCAGGCCGATTCGTCTGAACCTGTCCATCTGCTCGGCGATGAGAGTGATCCCGGCCTCGTACTCCCCGTGCACCATGAGCAGCTGTCCCTTGCCAGGCGCGGCCGTACATGGTCCAATGGGGAAAGCCGTGCTCGGAGGCGAGCGCGAGAGTTCGGTCGGCGAATCGGGTCGCCTGCTCGAACTCGTGCCGGTAGGCGTGGCACGTGAATCCCATCGCCAGGGGGTGGCAGGTGGACGAGTGGTGGCCCACCCGCTCTGCCAGCTCCAGACCCCGTTCGATCCAATCGAGACATTGATCCAGGAAGCCCATGCGAGCCAGCAGCCACGCCACGTGGCCGAAGCCCAGCACTGCGGGGTCTCCGCCTCCCGCGTAGGCGATCCAGTGGTGCCTGCTCGGGTCGTAATGCTCGATCACCGCCTGCCAGCCGGCTAGCCCCTCGCTGGACCTGCCGGTGTAGGCCATGTTGTACGCCATCAAGGCCCGCGCCATCAGACCGAAAGCGTCATCACCCATGCTTCGAGCGAGCTCGGCCAGTCGCTCGGCAACGCCTTCGATCTCGGGGATCCTGCCGTTGGTCGTGTACAGGCTCCCGGTCAGGTAAAGGACCCACGCGTTCTGGGTGTCGTCCCCGACCCGCCCGGCGAGTACCTGCGCCCGCTCCACGGCTCGTACGATCTCGGCCCCGGACCACCCTTGAACCGCGCTCCACGGGCCCTGCATCGCGAACTGCAAGGTCAGCTCGGTCCGGTCGCGGTCGTCCGACTCCGGCAGCGTTGCCAGGAGCTCGACGCCTTTGTCAGGTGGCCGACAGCCTCCTGATTGGCGGTCATGCGGGTGGCGCGCACTCCAGCCTGGTGCAGGTAGTGGACCGCCCGGGCGGTGATGCCGGCCTCCTCGAAGTGGTGTGCCAGCCGGACCGCGATCTCCTCGGTGTCGTCGCCGTACAGGGCCTCGAGCGCGGTGCCCACGTCCTCGTGGAGCTGGACCCGCTCGACCTCGTGGAGGTTGGTGTACAGGTAGCGCTGGAAGAGCACGTGGGAGAAGCCGAAAAGCGAAGCCGGCCGGTGGTGACGGGCGCGACACCGCGGGCGCGTACCAGCCGATGGCGCTGATCCAGCTCGCGGCTGAGCAGGCGGATGGTGTCGCGGGCGTCGGCGTCCTGAACCCGCGCCACCACCTCGGCACTGAAGATCCTCGCCCTCGATACCGGCGATGGTGAGCAGCTCCCGCAGGCGCTCGGGCAGGCGCTCGATGCGGGCGCCGATGACCCCCTCGACCCGCTCCGGCAGCGTGCCCCAGTCGAGGTCTGTGCCCTCGATCCACCGATTTTCGGGATCGCGGACGAGCATTCCCCGGTCCTGCAGGGTGCGCAGTACTTCCACTGTGAAAAGGGCATGGCCTGCGGTCTGGCGGAACAGGCTCTCCCGGAAACCCCCGCCGAGACGGTTCGGCTCACTGTCGATCAGAGCGTCCACGAAGCCGCGGTCGCCCTGCTGGCCGAGCTCCACCGTCAGCTGCGAGTGCCGTCCCCTGAGCTCGGCCACCAAGGGCTCGAGCGGGTGGCGCTCGCAGCCGCGGCCGAGGGCCACGTCGGTCGGCCGGTAGCTGCCGAGCACCAGGACGCGGTGGGCTGTCACCTCGCGACTCAGGTGGAACAGCAGTGCGATCGAGCCGGCGTCGGCCCAGTGCAGATCCTCCAACACCAGCAGCAGCGGCCGCCGGCGGGCCACCGCCCCCAGCACGCGGGCCACCTGCATGAACACCGCGGCCTGCTGGAGGGCCACATCGGGCGGCAGCGAGACCTTGCGCCGGACCAGCTCGCGCAGCGGTGCGAGCCAGCTCGCGCCCGCGGGAGCCGCGGCCTCGACCCGGGTGAGCAGGGCCGCACCCGGGATCAGCGTGCCGACAAGGTCGCGGCCAAACTCCACAACCGCCTCGGCGGCGAGTGGAGCCGCCCGCCACAGCCGCCGGCCCAGCCCCGCCATCATCGGCCCGCTCGCGACCCCCGACTCGACGTCGCCGGTGAGCAGCGCGAGCAGCTGTCGCCACGGCGCGTAGGCGTCACCGATGCCGGTCTGGGCACTGCACACCCCCACCCCCACCACCAGGTCCTCGTGCGCCTCGCCGGCACGGCGCACCAGCTCCTGAATCAGGGCGGTCTTGCCGGTGCCCGCCTCGCCGGTGATGAAGGCGACCCGCCCGGTGCCGGCGAGGGCCTGTTGGAGCAGGCCGTCCAGGCGTGCCAGCTCCGCATCCCTCGCCACGAAGACCGGGCGCTCGGGATCGGCGCGGACTTCCGGAAACGGCGTCACCGTGGCGGCCGGCTCGGCGAGGGCCGCCGCTGGCGGGTGTCCGCTCTCCGCGACGGCCGCGGCATGACCTCTTCCCCGGGCACCGCTACCCGGCCGGGGTACGATCTCGAGTTCGTCCACCGGCCGGACCAGCAGTCGGTAGCCGCGCTTTGACAGGGTTTCGATGTAGCGCGGGCTCCTGGCGTCGTCGCCGAAGGCCCGGCGCAGCTTGGCGATGGCGCCAGACAGGGTGGCGTCGCTGACGAACTCCTGCCGCCACACCTCGTCGATGATCTGCCGCCGTGACACGACCTCTTCGAAGTTCTGGGCCAGGTAGACCAAAACCTCCATGGTGCGCGGCTCGAGCTGGACCTCGCCCGCCGGGCCGGTCAGCCGGCCGAGGGCCGGCCGCACCAGCCACTCTCCGAGGCGAAAGTCCCTGGGTCCGTTCTGTTGGGGTGGCACGGAGTCATTGTATCGCAGTCCGGCTCGTATCGGCAGCACGCGTCCCAAGTCTCACCTCACTGTTGAGACCCGCGGTGGCAGCGGCACGGCGACGTCACGTTGGCCGGCGATCGACCTCACGGAACGGTCGCGTTCCAGATGGCGGTGTCCCCGGTCTCGAAGGCGTCGAAGAAGACGAGGTCCAGAGGCGACGTGCGGTATTCGATCTCGGTGCAGTGGGCGACCCAGGCGTGCACCGTGGTCTGGTCCAGAATCACTGCCATCGACTCCATCAGGTTCTCTGGACAATTCGGTTCCATGATCGGATTGGAAGAACACTTGCCCCAGTGGAGGCCGTCCGGAGACACGGCATAGCCGATCGCCGCCCCCAGGACTGGGTTTACGCCGCTGTACCACATGGCGTAGCCAGCGCCGTAGGTCACGACCTCCGGACTGTAGACGAAGTCATCCTCCCAGTTTTCGCTGCCCTCAAGCACCGGCTCCGGATGCCTGACCCAGGTCAGCCCGTCGGGCGAGGTGGCGGTGCCGATCCGCCAGGTACCAACCGCCCCGTTGTCCTTCACCGCGGTGTACCACATGCGGTAGGTGGAGCCGTCGAACAGCACCGTGCTCGGAGACATGCCCGAATCGTCCCATCCGCCGGGGGCACCTGGCTCCAGGCCTGGCAAGGGGTTGCCGGCTTGCTTGATCCAGAAGCTGCCGTCGGGTGACGTGGCATGGCCGATTGACGTCGGGCCCGGGAAGGAATCCGCCGCGCCGTACCACATACGAAACGTCGAACCGTCATACAGGACCGCGATCGAGTAGATGGTGAAGCCGTCCCATGCGCCGGGCTCCGGCTCCAGAACCGGATTGGCGGGGTCCGCATCCCACTCCAGAGTGAGGGCGTTCCAGGTCCAGTGTCCGACCGACCAGGGGGAATCCCATGCCAAGGTTGTCTGGCCTCCCACGAGGAACATGTGGTAGGTGGTGCCGTCGAACACCACGTCCCCCACCTGGTGGCGCGCCGAGTCCCAGCTGCCGGGGGGGCCGGGCTCCACGCACACATCCTCGAGTGTCCAATCATCCACCTGGGCGACGGCGATCTGGCTCGCGCCGAGCAGGAGGACCAATGCCATCGCGACGGGACCGAGCTGTGATCTGAGTTTCATGACAGGCTCCTCTCAATGTGCAGTCACCCAAGACATAGGTTCTGCGCAGCAAAAAGCCCTGTCGAAAACATCTCGAAATCCTCACGATTGGTTGTCGGCCCGTTGTGCTGTCGTCAGCGAAGAAGTGCAGAAGCTAGTCGAAGAGGTCGTCGAGCTCGTCGAGCAGGGCCCGGGTTGCGACCAACGGCGGTGTGTCCAGGCCCTCGGTGAACCACGAGTAGACCGGGGAAAGCAGCTCGCGGGCCTCGCCATGCCTGCCCTGGCCCTGCCACAGCCGGGCGAGCGCCGCGGCGGTGTGCAGCTCGTGCAGTCTGGCCTGTTGGCGACGGGCGACGTCGAGTGACTGCAACATCAATGACTCGGCCGCGGCAGCCCCCTGGAGCGCGAGCAGGATTTCAGCTCGACACAGCAGCAGTGCCGGCTCCATGAGCCGCTCTCCGTAGCCGGCCATCAGCTCGTCGGCCTCGTCGAGCACGGCGAGGGCCTGCTCGGTGTCGCCGGCTGCACGGTGCGCCAAGGCCAGGATCCAGAGCATGACCGAGGTGAAGGTCTTCATGCCGGTCGCCCGCTGCAGCGACAGCCCACGGGCGCAGTGCTCCAGCGTCGTCCGGTCGATCTGGCCTTCGGCGATTCGCAGGAGGCCCGTGTAGGTTGAGTTGAAACCCGCCATTTGAACGAATCCGTGGGTCTCGACCATCGCGCCAAGGGCCTCGACCTGCTCCCGGGCCTCTTCGAACTCGTGGCGGTTGAAGTGCGGCCAGATCGCCCCGTACCGGGCTGACGCCTGGCTGTAGGGGTGGCCGATCCGCTCTCCCAGCTCGAGGGCCTTGGCCTTGTACAACAACCCCTGGTCGAGGTAGCCCATGTGGGACGTCAAATACGACAGGTGTGCCAGTGAGGCCACGCCCGGGTCGAGACCGGAAAGCTGCGCCAGGGCGTGGTGCTGCTTGGGATCGTAGAGCGATACCGCCGTTTCGAAGTGTTGGCGGCCCTGCTCGAGCTCGCCCCGCGTTGTCCGCCAAAGACCGAGCTGTAGGCTGGCGAGGATGATCTCGGCGGCGTCCTCGTGTTCCTCGGCGTGGGTGAGCACGCGCTGCCCCAGGGCGATGCCGCCCGACAGGCTCCTGGCGCATCCTTCGAAGACCCCGAGCTGGTGCAGCACCGGCACCAGGTGGTCCTCGTCTCCGATCCGCTCGACCAGGCTGTGGGCCCGCTCCACGGCCTCTTTGACCCGAGGGCCGCCGAAGCCGGACGTCGCGATGAGTGGGGCTTGGATTGGAATCTGCAGGGCCAGCTCGGCCCGGTCACGCTCGTCCGATTCCGGCTGCGTCATCAGCAGCTCGATCGCCTTTTCCAGGTGGCCGATCGCCTCCTGATTGGCGGTCATGCGGATGGCGTGGATCCCGGCCTGGTGCAGGTAGTGGACCGCCCGGTCGATGACCTGGGACTCCTCGAAGTGACGGGCCAGCCGGACCGCGATCTCCTCGGTGTCGCCGGCGTGAAGGTCCTCGAGTGCGGTGGCCACGTCGTGGTGTAGCTGGATCCGCTCGACCTCGTTGAGCGTGCCGTAGAGATAGCGCTGGAATAGCACGTGCGAGAAGCCGAACAGCGACAGCCGGCCGGCGGCCAGAGAGCGGACGCCGCGGGCGCTGACCAGCCGGTGCCGGGTCTCCAGCTCGCGACTGAGCAGCTGGATGGTCTCCCGGGGTTCGGCTTTCTGCACCCGAGCAACGACCTCGGCCGTGAAGCTCTCGCCCTCGACGCTGGCGATCCTCAGCAGCTCTCGGAGCGGCTCGGGCAGGCGCTCGATGCGGGCGCCGAGCACCCCCTCCACCCGCTCCGGCAGCGCGCCCCAGTCGAGCTGAGCACCCGCGACCCACCGCCTCTCGGGGTCGCGGACGAGCATTTCCCGGTCCTGCAGGGTGCGCAGCACCTCCACCGTGAACAGGGCGTGGCCCGCGGTCCGGCGGTGCAGGCTCTCCCGGAAATCCTCACCGAGACGGTTCGGCTCGCTGTCGATGAGGGCGTTTACGAAGGCGCGGTCGCTCTGATCGCCGAGCTCGACCATGAGCCGGTCGTGCCGACTCCTGAGCTCGGCCACCACCGGCTCGAGGGGATGGCGTTCGCCGCCCCGGCCGATCGCCACCTCGGTGAGCCTGAAGCTGCCAAGCACCAGAATTCGGTGGGCCGCGAGCTCCCGATCCAGGGAAAACAGTAGCGCGGTCGAGCCTGCGTCGGCCCAGTGCAGATCCTCCAGTACCAACAGCAGCGGCCGCCGGCGCGCCACCGCCTGAAACACCCGAGCCGCTTGCATGAAGACCGCGGCCTGCTGCAGGGCCACGTCCGGCGGCATGGCGGCCTTGCGCTGAATCAGCTCGCGCAGTGGCCCGAGCCAGCTCGCGACCGCGGGCGCGGTGGCCTCTGCCCTGGCGAGCAAGGCCGCACCCGGGATCAAGGTGCCGACCAGGTCTCGGCCGAAACTCACCACCGCCTCGGCCGCCATCGGCGCCACTGTCCACAGCCGCCGTGCCAGCTCCACCGTGGTGAAACCGCTCGCCGCCCCTGATTCGACGTCGCCGGTGAGCAGTGCCAGGAGCTGCCGCCACGGCGCGTAGGCGTCACCGATCCCGGTCTGGGCGCTGCACACACCGACGGCTGCTACCAGCTCCGGATGGGCGTCGCCGGCGCGGCATGCCAGCTCCTGGAGCAGCGCCGTCTTGCCCGTTCCGGCCTCGCCGGTGACGAATGCGATTCGGCCATGGCCGGCCATGGCCTGGTCGAGGAGGCTGTCCAGGCGAGCCAGTTCGGCCTCCCGGGCCACGAAGACCGGGCGCTCGGGATCGGTGCGGACCTCCGGAAACGGCGTTACGGTCGCGGCGGGCTCGGCGAGCGCCAGCGCCGCCACCCGCCGGGGTCCGCTGTCCGCGACGGCCCCAGCAGGACCTCTGCCTCGGGCGTCGCCGCCAAACCGGGGGGCCATCTCGAGCCTTCCCACAGGGCGAACCAGCAGCCGGTAGCCGCGCTTGGGGATGGTCTCGATGTAGCTCGGGCTCTTGGTGTCGTCGCCGAGGGCCTTGCGCAGCTTGGAGACGACGCCCGACACGACGCCGTCGCCGACGAACTCCTGCTGCCACACCGCGTCGATGATCTGGCGACGGGACACCACGCCGCCGGCGTTTTCCACCAGAACGACCAGTACCTCCATGACCCGCGGCTCGATCTGGACCTCGCCCTCCGGGCCGACCAGCCGGCCGAGCGAAGGCCGAACCAGCCAGTCCCCGAGCCGAAAGTCCCTGGGTCCATCCTGGTGGGGTGGCACCGAGTCATTGTATCGCAGGATCGAGCTCATCGGAAAAGCTATCCCAAGAGCTCACCGCGCGGTTGAGACCCTCGGAGTGGTCGCAACGGTGTCGACGTCACGCTGCTCGCCGGCCGACCTCACGGAACCACGGTGTTCCAGACGCTGGTGTCGCCGGTTTCGAAGGCGTCGAAGAAGACCACCTCGTGTGGAGATGTGAGGTGGTGGATTTCGTCGCAGTACGAGATCCAGCCGTGGACGGTGTCGCCCTCCAGGACGACCGCGATGGAGTCAACGAAGTTGCACGCGGGTAGCGACGGCGGCGGGAGCACCGGTTGTTCGGACCACTTGCCCCAGAGGATGCCGTCGGACGACGCGGCGTAGCCGATCTTCAGCGACGCCCGAGTTGACTCCGCTGTACCACGTGACGTAACCGGCCCCATCGGGCACGACTTTGGGAGAGTAGACGCGGTGGCCCTCCCAGGGCAGGCCGTACACAAGCACCGGGTCCGGGTACTTGGTCCAGGTGAGGCCGTCGGCCGACTCGGCGTACCCGATGCGCCAGTTGTTCGCCGAGGCGTAGTCCTCGATGGCGGTGTACCACATCTTGTAGCTCCCGTCGTCGAAGAGAACCGTGTTCGGAGACAAGCCCGAATCGTCCCACGCGCCAGGGGCACCTGGCTCAAGGCCTGGCAGGGGGTTGCCCGGGTGCCTGGTCCAGTTGCTGCCGTCGGGCGATGGTGGCATAGCCGACCGAGGCCGGGCCCTGATAGACGTCGGACGCTCCGTACCACATTTTGAACTCCGCGCCATCCCAGAGCACCGCGATGGTGAAGGTAGTGAAGCCGTCCCACTGACCTGGTTGGGGTGACAGCACCGGGTTGGCGAAATTCATCAGGGTCCCACTCCTGGGTGAGGGCGTTCCAGGTCCAGTGTCCGACTGACCACGGCCCGTCCAATGGGAGCGAACACCTGCCCGCCGACGAGGAACATGTGCCAGGTCGTGCCGTCGAACACCACGTCTCCCAACATTGTGGCGGTTGGAATCCCAGCTGCCGGGGGGGCCGGGCTCCACGCACAGCTCCCCGAGGGTCCAGTTCACCTGGGCGAGGGCCATGTGGCCGGCGCACAGCATGACCAGCGCTGCAACCACGATTGGACCGAGCTTGGATACTCTTCTCATGACGAGCTCCTCCATTCGATTTCCGTTCACAAACACCCTCGGTCCCGTCATGAGAAAAGTCATGTGGAAGTTGTGGTGAAAAGATGGGGATCAGTTGAGGGCAGGTGGAGCGGACGCTTTGGTGCCGCTCCTGATCACCAGGCAGGGGCGTTCTGCCAGCCGGGGAAGGGCACCGATCAGGAAGGGGCCGATGTGCGGATCGTGGTATTGGTCGACGCACGTTGAGCCGGGTTCTGAGCGTCGCGAGCAGCTCGTCGTGCGGCAGTTCGTGGAGCGTCGGCCGCGACGAGTCCGGCATGGGCCACAGCTGGATGGTTCCATCGCTGTGGCCCGACGCGATGAAGCGGCCGTCCGGCGACACTGCGACCGACAACACGGGCGCTCTGAGCCGATCAGCCAGTGGACCGGGCCGCCGGTCGTCGTTCCGAACGAAGATGGTCGTGTCCGCGAAGGTCACGGCGACGGAACCGCTCGGGTCGAGCGCTCCCGATCACGTCGCCGTGGCCGTCGAGCCGGGTGGACACGCGCCCTCTCGAGGTCGTGCGACGATGCATGCCGGGCGTGCGTCGGCCAGAATCGTGTGACCCGTCCTCGCTGAGAACGAAGCCACCGCCGATGTCGTCGATCAGAATCGTGTGCTCGCCGGTGACGGTACATCGAGGGCATGGACGTTCTCGTCGCGCCGCCAGCAGCCTGGCCGCCGTCGTGAGAGAAGGTCGAAGGCCCAGGGCCAGACACCTGAGGTCGAGGTCGTTCGACTCTCCCGTCTCGAGATCCCACACCCGGGTGCCGTCGAGACCGCACGCCGCCGCGAGCCGACCCCGGGGCTCGACCGCCACCACCCACGGTCGCTGGTCGAAGAACGCCGAGCGAGCTGCGACGGTGAGCCGTCGAGCGGGATGAGCCGCGCGCTTCGCTCGCCGCCGGTGGTCGACGACGAAGCGGCCGTCGGGGGACGACGTCCATGTCGGCGAGGCGCCTGCTGGATCGGGTGTCCCCAGTCGTGGAGGATTCCGGGCTGGACGCCGATGCGTGGCGACAGCGGCCACTGGCGAACCGTCCCGTCGAGGGAGATACGAGAACAGCCGGCTGCCGTCGGGGGTGAAGGCCAGGCGCTGGACGAACGCCGGAGTGGCCGCGCAGGATGTGGGGGTAGCGCTCGCGGGCGAGCGGCCAGAGGCTCACGCCAGCCGAAGCTGGCTGTGGCGAGCCAACGACCGTCGGGAGCGAAGTCGAGCTCGGTACCGCGCTAGCCGCCCGCCAGCAGCGCAGCGGGTCGGACGCCGGGCGGGTCGTCCACCGTGCGCAGGATCGCCCGTGCCGTCGTCTCGAAGGGCGCCGCGACCGCGTTGCCCGTGGAGTCGAAGCGACAGGGTGTTGCAGACCACCGATCGATGTCACCGCGGCCACACGCCGGAGCAGCTCCGGCGCCGTCGTCGGCCAGCGACCACAGCTGGATCGTGCCTCGATGTCGATGGTCGCCAGCGCGCTCGCCGTCCGGGTGGTAGGCAACGTGCTCGACCGGGGACCGGGAGGCGATCGAGCACGGGGCGGCGGCGCTCCGGCTCGGCGATGCGACGTCAGGTAGAGCGCATCGCCCGCGGCGTAGACGAGCTCGGGACCCGTCCGGGCCGAGGGCGGCCGGCGGGAACCGGTCGTCGGCGAGCTGCGTCGCACAGCTCGCAGCGCCCGTCGATCTTGCACCCACCCGCCCGGCGGTTGGGATCCGCGGATCAGCCGCCTGAGACGGCGCCAAGATGTGGGCCGTGCCTCGGGATCGATGTCCACGAGGAGCCGTCCTGTCGGAGGTTTCGGTGCAGCGTCCCGAGACGACGCGCTCGGGAACGGACCACAGCGATGAGCGGCGGATCACCGAGGTCGCGAGATGACAGCAGGGTCTTCGAGTCTGGCGTGAAATAGGCGCGCGCCATCCTGTGACTGGTGCGCTGCCAGAGGACCGGGGGCCCCCCGATGCGCGACAACAGGGCGAGGCTATCCTCGCCGTAAGCGGCCCACCGAGAGCCACCGCCCGTCCGGGCTGAAGTCGACGCCGACCGGCGGGAATGGGAAGCTGGTCCGCCGCGATAGATCAGCGGCATGGGCGAGCTTTGGACCGCCTGGAGGGCGAGCCGCCGCTCGTCGAAGCCGTCCATCAGCTCGAGGCTGGCCAGCGGCGTAGGCGAGCGCTTGCGGCGGTGACTGGTCCATGGCCTGACGGGCAATCTCGGAGAGCCGCCGCGCCTCCAGCCGCCGCGCGCGGTCCTCGCTGCTCTGCCACAGCGTAGTGGTCACGGCGGCCACCGCCACGGCCGCGACGATGCAGCGCCGCCGCCGCCAGCCGTCGCCGGCGCCGGCGCCGGCCCGTGTTGCTGACCATGGCCCTGGCGAAGGCTTGCTCGGTGGCGCTCAGACCTCCGGGATAGCTCTCGTGCCAGCCCGGAACTCGAGGTAGGGTGCGCCGGTCCACAGCAGCTCGGCGGGCCGGCCGCGGGCGTGCCACAGCGCGGCGGCCTGGCGGAGCTGGTCGCGCAGCCCGGCCGCGTCGGCGTCCTGGGTCTGCCAGCGCACCAGGCGCGGCCACTCTCTGAGCAGCGACTCGTGCACGATCTCGACCCGCCGCGGGCCCTCCGCCTCGATCGTCGACGCCGTGGCGTCCTCGAACGACGTCAGCAGGCGGGCGTCAATGAGGGTCTGGAGCACGTGCCCTGCCGCATCGCGCTCGGCCTCGTCGAACACCGACAGCAGGTCGTCGACCGAGCGGGTCGCCCGGGTCGTCTGGGCGGTCACCAGGTTGCGAAAGAGCTCGCGGACCAGCGGCAGGCGCTCCCGACCGATCGGCTCCAGCGTCGCCTCGGCGTGCTGGGCCAGGGCGCCACTGACGCCGCCGATCTCGCTCGTAGGACTCCCGGGTGAGCAGCCGTCGCTCGCGATCGCGCAGCTCCCACAGCCGGCGGGCGGCAAAGGCGAGCAGCGGCAGGGCGCCCCGCTCCTCGGCGACGGTCGCCACCATCTCGCCGGGCAGCGTCTCGTCCTCGAAGCCAAAGCCGCGGCGCAGGGCGGGCTCGAGCAGGGCGCGCCGCAGGTCGTCGTCGGCCGGCGGGCCGAGCGCGGTCAGCTCCTTGAAGATCGGCGCCAGCGGGGGGTGGGCGTGGCACTCGCTGAGGAAGTCGTCGCGCATGACCAGCACCACGTGGACGCGGGCCGCGGTGACCAGGTTCAGGAGCAGGTCGACGAAGCGGACGCGGGTCTCCTTTGGGTTGAGGGTGAAGAGCTCCTCGAGCTGATCGATCACGAGCAGCGCCTCGTCCCAGTGCTCCCGCCAGCGGGACAGCACCGCCAGCGCCACCTCGCGGGTCGTCGAAGCCGAGCAGCTGCTCGATCTGCTCGGCGTCACCGGCGAGCTCGGGCACCAGCGCCCGGGCCAGCGACGTGAAGGGGGCCTCTCCGGGCACGCACACCAAGCGCTCGCCACCCCGGGGGAGCGGCTGGAATCACCCCGGCGCGCATGAACGAGCTCTTGCCCACCCCCGACGGCCCGATCACGGCCAACAGCCTGCGGCTGCTGATCCTGCGCCACATCGCGGCGGCCTCCGCCTCACGTCCGAAGAAGAGCCCGGCGTCGGCCTCGGTGAAGGCGGCGAGTCCGGGGTAGGGGTCCCGTTCGGCCTTGGCCCGGGCGGCAGGAAAGGGGGTGACCGTGGCGCTGGGCTCGGCTGCGACCGCGGCCGCGAGCCGGTAGCCGCGGCTGGGCACGGTTTCGATGTAGCTGGGATCTCCCGCGTTGTCGCCGAGCGCCTCCTGGAGCTCTGCGATGCGGCGGCCGACGGTGAAGTCGGAGACGGACTCGGTTCGCCAGACCCGGTCGACGAGCTCCTGCTTCGGCACCGGCTCGCCGCCACGCTCGGCCAGGCACAGCAGCACGTCCATCGTGCTCTGCTCGAGCTGAACCGTCGATGAGCCCTTCGACATCCGGTTGAGGCTCGGCTCCACCAGCCAGTCGCCGACCCGGAAGGCGCCGCCCGGCCGGGTGATGACCTCGAGCACGGTCATCGGCCGGACCAGCAGGCGGTAGCCGCGCTTGGCCAGGGTCTCGATGTAGCGCGGGTTCCGGGCGTCGTCGCCGAGGGCCTTGCGCAGCTTGGCGATGGTGCCCGACACGGTGGCGTCGCTGACGAACTCCTGGCGCCACACCGCGTCGATGATCTGCCGCCGGGGCACCACCTCTTCGGCATGCTCGGCCAGATGGAGCAGTACCTGCATCTCCCGCGGCTCGAGCTGGGCTTCGCCCCTCGGACCGGTCAGCCGGCCGAGCGACGGCCGAACCAGCCAGTCCCCGAGCCGAAAGTCCCTGGGTCCATCCTGGTGGGGTGGCACCGAGTCATTGTATCGCAGGCTCTGAGGCGCGAATTTGTAACCCCCTCACGGGGAGTTTCCGAGCGCGGAGGTTGGAGCCCGCCCACCCGACAATCGAAAGTCAAAAGTCAAAAGTCGGGCGCAGGGGAAGTTGAGAGACTCCGGCGATCGACAGAGATCCATGAAACTCGAAAAGCGGGGGTGGGGGGCGGGTGGGGAGCTTTTCGAGCAGGTCGGGGCGATGTTCCAGGCAACTACTGCCGAGGTGGCGGCGTCATGCCGAATGACAGACGGACGAAGCGGGCGGTCCGATCCTGGAAGGCCTTCAGCTCGGGATCGTCGCCGTTGACCACCAGGCCGTGCTTGACCAGGTTGGGGTTGCGGCAGAAGCCGTCGAGCGGCACGCCCGCCACGCCGGTGTCGAGGTAGAACGCCACCGTCGGCGGCACTCCCTTGCTCGCCGCCAGCTCCAGGCACCGCTTCGACAGCTGCAGGTCGGCGTACATGGAGCCCTCCCAGTCGAAGCCCTTGGGGTCGGGAAGCAGTGGTTGGTCGGGGTCGAGGAACTCGCCGTAGGCGTCGAAGATCTTCTCCAACAGCAGTCGGCGACGTCGCTGGAGGTGGCGTCCGATCCTCAGCTGGAGCCTGATCCGGTGATCGGCGAGCTCGCGGTCTCCGGTGGCGAAGGGCGCCAGCAGGGCGAGCATTACGGCCTGCATTGCGCACGAGGGCCCGGCCATGATGTTCTGTGAGTAGCGGATCACGCCGCCGAGCAGTCGATCGGCTCGGGTCAGGATCGCCCCGGTTCGCAGCCCGGTGACGCCGTGAGTTTTTGACAGCGAGTCGATGATCATGATCGAGTCTGCAAACCTGGGATCCTCGTCGAAAAAGGCCAACAGGTTCCGATATTGTGGGTGCATCCGGACGTACACCGAATCAAGGATGATCCCGGCGTGGGGCCATCGGTCGAGCACTGCCTCGATGTAGGCTTGAAGCTGGGCAGGCGGCACGGTCCGGCCGGTGGGATTGTTGACCGGCATCATGTAGACACCATCCACGTCCACACCTTCGGCGACCTGCTCGAGATCGTCCGGGTGGGGGTCCATCCCCGTGCCCAATGGCGGCAGCAGCACGCAGCGCATGCCCTGGAGCGCGATCTGGTCCATGGGACAGGAAAAGGTTGGAATCGGGACCAGAATCGTCGGTGGAGTCGACGCGCCCACGCGGTCACGATGGGCCTCGGCCACCCCCAACAGGGCGGCCTGAACCGCCTGGTTCCCTCCGTGGAATACGAAGACCTGCGGCGCCGCCTGGTCGGTGTTTTCAAAGGTGATTCCCAGCTGCCGGGACCACATGCCGGACCAGGCCGCGGTCACCGAGGGGTAGCCGATGGAATCGAGGTTGTAGCCGAGGGGCTGAGCGCCGAGTTGTTCCATCCAGCTGTCGACCCCGGCAAAGGCCGACTCCAAGAGCCGTCCCCACTGCTCGCGCAGGGTCGGATCGTCTGGGGCACCAACCGGCACCGTCCGCCAGTCCAGGTCGCCAATGGCAGTCGCCAGATCGTCATAACCCAGGGACCGCATCGTGCTTGCGGTGCGGCTCATCAGCCGGATGGGAGCGCTGGCAAAGAGCTCCCGGTAGCTGTTGTAGACCCTGATCCGCTCTTGCTGGGGGCTTCGCTCCTCGGTCATGGTCATCTCCCTCCGAGACCGGGCCATCGTATCAGCGCTCAGGGTGACTGGGTATCGGATTTGATACCGAGAACCTCCTGGGACTTGACAGAAAAGAAACGGAGGCGGAAAGTTGAATGAGCGCTCATTCAGTCGGAGGTGGGATGGCGGACGAAAACTCCGGCAACGGTTCGCAGAGGGAAGAAAAACGGCAACGGATCCTCCGAGCTGCCATCGACGAATTCGCCCGCAAGGGCTACTTCACGGCGCGGATGTCTGACGTGGCCAAAGCCGCAGGGGTGGCTGACGGCACCCTCTACCTCTACTTCGAGGGCAAGGAACACCTTCTCATCTGTGTCTTTGATGACGTGCTCAGCCGGTTCATCGAAAGGCTAAGGAAAGAGATCTCACAGGTCGACGATCCGGCGGACAAACTCTCGATCATGGTGCGCCTCCACCTGGACGTCCTCGCCAACGACAGAGCCCTCGCCCACGTCCTGCAGATCGAGACCCGACACTCGCGTCGCTTCATGAGCCTCATCACGCGTGGTAGGCTCGGCGAGTACCTGGGTTTGCTCAGGGACATTATCAAGGAGGGACAGGCGATCGGGAGATTTCGTCGGGACGTCAGCACAGGACTGGCGACCAATGTGGTCTTTGGTGCGGTGGATGAATTGGTCAATAGTTGGCTGCTCGCCCAAGAGCCCTACGACCTGGCCATCATTGCTGACCCACTGCTGGACCTGTTGTTGAACGGCTTGGCTGCCACCGACAGTTGATCAGGCGTCGCCATCCCGGCCGCCGGGCGACCACCAGGAACGCCCGGGTGAAAAAGGGTGTCCAATTTAGGGGGGAAGTGACCACATGAGCGAGAAGACCGTCCTCGACCTGTACCGCAACGAGCTCGAATCACCAAGGGATGGGCATTACACCCACGTGACCCCCGAGGGCTCGCGGTCCCTCAGCACCAACGAGTTCTTCTCGACCACGGCCCGGTTCGCCTCGGGTCTCGAGAAGCTCGGTATCGGACGGGGCGACCGCGTCATGGTGCTTTCGGACAACCGGCCCGAGTGGCACATGACCGATCTCGCGGTGATCGATCTTGGTGCAGCAGATGTTCCCGTCTACGCCACTCTGACGCCGCCGCAGGTGGCTTTCCAGGCGCAGGACTCGGGGGCGGTGGCCGCGGTGGTGGAGAACACCGAGCAGATGGCGAAGTTCCTCCAGATCCGCGACCAATGTCCCGACCTCCAGCACCTGATCCAGATCGACGGACCGGCGGCCGACGGCGTTCTCACCATGGAAGAGGTGGTGTCGTCAGGCGACTCCGGCGATGCGGAGGACCTCTTCTGGCAACGAGCCGACAGGGTCCAGGCCGGGGATCTACTGACCCTGATCTACACCTCGGGAACCACCGGCAACCCCAAGGGCGTCTCTCTGACCCACGACAACCTCGTCAGCAACGTTCGCGCATCGGCCCTTCGCGCGCCCATCGGCCCCGACGACCTCTGCCTCGAATTCCTGCCCCTCTGTCACGTCTTTGAACGAATGATTGGTTACCTCTACATGTCCGCCGGGTGCAGCAAGGCGTACTGTTCGGTATACCACGTGGGCGACCTGGTCGCAGACATCCGTCCCACCGTTTTCGCCGGGGTGCCAAGATTCTACGAGAAGGTTTACGACAAAATCGTGGACAAGGTGGGCTCGGCGCCACCGATCCGACGCGCTCTCTTCAACTGGGCCCTCGGCGCTGGCCGCGCAGCCTATCCACAGCGGTTGGCCGGCCGCGAGCCTGGCGGCCTCCTGTACGGGCTGGCCGACAAGATCGTCCTCTCCAAGGTGCGCGAGGCCCTGGGGGGTAGGATCCGCTTCTGTATCTCTGGCGGGGCTCCACTGCCGCTCTTCGTGAACGAGTTCTTTCACGCCCTCGGCATTTGGCTCCTCGAAGGCTATGGCCTCACCGAAACCTCGCCGGTGATCGCCGTCAACGGAGCGGCCCCCGGGATGACCCGACTTGGGACCGTTGGTCATGTGATCGACGGCGTCGAGGTCAAGATCGCCGACGATGGGGAACTCTGCTGCCGGGGTCCGAACGTCATGGACGGCTACTGGAATCTGCCCGACAAAACCGCCGAGGTCTTCGACGACGATGGCTTCTTCCTGACCGGGGACATCGCCGAGATCGATGACGCAGGTTTCATTCGAATCACAGACCGCAAGAAGGACCTGATCGTCACCGCAGGGGGCAAAAACGTGGCCCCGCAACCCATCGAAAACGAGATCAAGCGGTCGCCCCTCGTTGACAACGCGGTGTTGATCGGCGACCGCAGGCGCTACATCGTCGCGCTCATCTCACCGAACGAGGAGGAGGTGCCGAAGTGGGCCGCGGCCCGAAACCTCGAATCGTCGAGCCTGGACGAACTCACCCGACATCCTGACCTCCGTGCCGAGGTGGCAGCGGTGATCAACCAGACCAACGCCGACCTCGCGCGGTACGAGCAGATCAAGAAGTTCGAGATCCTCCCCCTGATGCTCTCCATCGAGGGCGGCCATCTCACCCCGACCCTCAAGGTGAAACGGAGGGTCGTCGAGAGAGACTACTCGGAACTGATCGAATCTCTGTACGCCGAGTGAGCTTGGAACTCAGGTCGAATTCGGAATTCGGAATTCGGAATCCGGAAAACCGCCGCGAGCAACTTTCAAACTTATACTTGCGGATCATCCGGAATTCTGTGAGGTGGAGGATGACAGCGACCAGGGGTCGGTGGCAGGGGCGGGGATCAGCGTCAGAAGACAGCGTCAGATTCCAGCGTCAGCGACCAGCGTCAGCCGACAGCGACGGCGTCAGGTCGGTGGGTATACAGGTCGTTGACCACAGCCGCTGTTCGCTGTCCGCTGTCGCTGTTCGCCGTCTCCTGCCCCTGCCCCTGAATCCTGCCGCTGCCTCTGGGTGCGGGAACGGGAACGGGAACACCCGACATCATGCATTCCCGGGAGAACGGAACTTTTGACTCGAGGGATGGGCGGGTGGGGGCAATTTTCAATTTTCAATTTGAAATTTTCAATTGGGTGGGCGGGGGGTGGTTATTCGGCCAATCGCTCGACCACCAGGAGAGTAGCGTCATCGTTGAGCGGGCGGCCGCAGACAAAGTCGTCCACTGCACTGAGCAGATCATGGCACGCCGATTCGGCGCTGGGACCATCGAGTCGGGCCACCGCCTGCTCCACCCGCTCGACGCCGAATTCCTCTTCTGCAGGGTTCTCGGCTTCGGTGAGACCGTCTGTGTAGATCAGCAGGAGATCACCGGGATCGAGTCGGCTGACGGACTCGCTGTATCGGGCTGACTCCATGATCCCCAGCGGCAGTCCGGTGGAGTGGATCTGCTCGAGTCTGCCGTCCCTTCTCCGGATCAGCACCGGGCAGTGGCCGGCGTTGACCGCCCTCAAGGTCCCGTCCGCGGCCAGGAGAACCATGGCAAAGGTGGCAAACCGATTGTCTTCCGTGGCGCCAACCAGATAGCTATTGATCCTCAAAGCCAGGCTATCGAGGGTGGTCTCGGTCTCTGAAAGCAATCGAACGGAGGCGTGGATGCCCGATGCGATCATCCCGGCGCCCACTCCCTTACCGGAGACGTCGGTCACCGTCGCGACGAGTCGCCCGTCAATGACGAGGACGTCGTAGGTGTCGCCCGCCACCTGACGGCTCGGCGAGGAACTCGCGGCCAGCCGGTAGCCAGGGAATGAAGGGAAGTCCTGCGGGTGGAGGTGCGACTGGATTTCCGCAGCCACCTCGAGCTCGCGGCGCATTCTCTCCCGCTCCAGTGACTCCTGGGTCAAACGAGCAAACTCCATGGCCATGGTGACCTGGATGGCGAAGAGCTCCATCAAACGAACGTCGTTGCCGGCGAAGGGCTCGGTGCCCGCTCGTGCCTCCTTGTGCGCCGCCACCAAAACTCCTAGAACCCCGTTTTCGGCTCGCAAAGGAATGGCCAGCACCTCATCCCCGTAGATCTCCTGGCCCCATGCCCGTTCAAGCTCGGCCTGGTCCAGTACCGGAGGCCCAAATCCCGCCCCAACCTCGGCCTCCGCCGCCGAGGATCCCAGGTAGATTTGTGCCGACCGGACACCGAGCAGCGCCACCAGATGATTGATCAGCCCCTGGGAGAGGCGTGGGATTTCGAGGATGCCGCCGATGTCGGTGGCGATGGCCCGGATGGTTTCCAGTTCCCAGAGGTGAAACCGCTCGTCGAACCGAGTTCTCTTGAGCTCATCGCGGAGAGAGATGGCCTTCAGGGAAATGCGAAGCCCGTCCATGACGGTCTCGTCCAGCCGTTCGGGCTGGAGGAGACGAAGCAGCCACGCCTCTCCGTCTTCGCCGACGGTGACCTCTGTCCAACCCTCGGTGGTCTCCTCCACCCGACGGGTCGCAGTTCGGGGCCACCTTGCCAAGACATGGCCGCCGCGGTCGAGCACCCCGGCCCTCGAGCCGGTCACCTCGACGACGGCCCTCAGCAGATCTTCGACGAGCTGGGGGTTGACCGGTCCGGCGAGGGCTAGCTCGGCAAGTTGAAGCAGATCACCCATGACCCTCGAGCTCGGCGCGTGCCACACCCTGATCGGAGAACACAGTGGCGTACTGGACGAGGCCCATGATCTCGAAGGTCTTGGAAATGGTTGGCGTCAGGTTGCAGAACGCGAGCCGTCCCCGTTCCTCGATCAGCTTCTCCATGATCTCCAAGAGAATCGATACTCCGATGGAATTGATAATTCGAGTCCCCTCGAGATCGATGAGCAGGGTGCCACAGCCCTGACCCATCAGATCATTGGCTGCATCTGCTATGGCCTGGCCGCCCTCGTTGTTGATATATCCGGCAGCGGCAATCAGGCCGACGCCATTCGAAAGCACGTTTGCTTCGAGCTTGATCTGATCTTCGTTCATTGCCCGTTCTCCACATACTTGCTCATCCGCACCACTGTTCGCCCCGGCTCGGACTCGATCTGCACGTCGTCCATGAGCTCGTTGATCAACGTCAGTCCCCACCCTCGTTTGGAGGCGCATCCCAAGACCTGGGATGCCGCGTTGCGCGGAGCCGTCGCCGGGTCAAACCCGACGCCGCTGTCCTCCACCTCCACCACCATCCGAGACCGGCCACCTTCATCGTCGCCAATCAACCGCACGGTCACCCGCCCGCCCCCGTGTTCCATGGCGTTCAGACACGCCTCCACAACGGCGACGCTGGCGGCCTCGACACGGGTCTGGTGCATGCCGAGAGCACCGCCCAGGGCTTCGACGGCTTTGGCGGCTACCAGCTCCACGTTGGGCACCACGGGCAGGTGCAGAACGACCTCCATGGTGAGCCTACAACTGTATCAGAACTCGGGCGAGGGTCCAGGCGAGCCGCAGCTGTTCTGCGGGGATCTGGAGGGAAAGGCTGGTCAACTGAGCTGCCGCAGCCACCAGGGCTGCAGTCCCGAATGCCGCCACGGATAGGCGAAGGAGCGCCAGAGACCTCATCAACAACCTCCGGCTTCCCTAACGGCAAGTTTCGTGCCAAGAAATCTATGCGTTTCTCGACTGCCGGTGGATGCACATTGCACCATTGATTCGAGATTTTGGGCTTCTTAGAATCCACCCATGGATATTAAAGTATTTAATTCTATGATTTTAACTATCACTGGTGCGATTTGCATCATATGTTGCAAAACGCTGCATTTTTCGATAGAGGGTACTCCGGTCGATGCCCAGAATCCGAGCCGCTTCCTGCCGGTTCTCCCCTACCGACCTGAGCACCCGTTCGATGTGCCGTTGCTCGATCTCTCGCAAGGACAGGCCCTCCTGGATCGGCGCGGGCGCGGTCGAACCGTCGTGCAACTGGAGATCCTGTTCGCCGATCTCCTCACTCGGTGCCAGGGCGATGGAAGCCTGAATGATGTTCTCCAGCTCCCGCACATTGCCCGGGAAAGAATGGGTCATCAGAGCCGCCAGCGCCTCTCGAGCGAGCCGTGCGCCAGGCTTGCCGAAGCGCTCGCCGTAGACCTCGAGAAAATGTCGGGCCAGGAGCGGGACATCGCCGCGCCGGTCGCGGAGAGGCGGAATGTTGACCACGACCACACGGAGCCGGTAATACAGATCGCTGCGAAACTCTCCCTGCTCCACCATGGCTTCGAGGTCGCGGTTGGTGGCAGTCACCAGGTGGAGATCGACTGGGATCCGCTCCCGTCCGCCGAGCCGCTCGAACTCCCTCTCCTGGACCACTCGCAGTAGCTTCGACTGGAGCGACGGGGTCAGGTCCCCGATCTCGTCGAGAAACAGGGTGCCTCCGTCGGCGAGTTCCACCTTGCCAAGGCGCCGTTGGACCCCCGTCGCCACGCCCTCCTCGATACCGA
Organism: uncultured Holophagae bacterium; assembly: GCA_963801995.1. Classification (GTDB taxonomy): domain Bacteria; phylum Acidobacteriota; class Thermoanaerobaculia; order Thermoanaerobaculales; family Sulfomarinibacteraceae; genus FEB-10. The sequence goes on from CAWDGW010000008.1 coordinate 491,531, forward strand.
AAAGTTCGGCCTCGAGAAGACTCTCTGGCAGGGCCGCACAGTTGAGTGGCACGAAGGGGCCGTTCGCCCGTTCGGAAGAACTGTGCAGCAGGCGGGCAACCCTTTCTTTGCCGACTCCCGACTCGCCGCGGAGCATCACGTTGGCGCCGGTGGGGGCGACCCTCTTCACCAGTTCCAGCACCTCCCGAATCTGCGGAGACTCCCCAATGAACCCCTCGCGGCGGGCAACATCGCGCAGGGCGAGGTTTTCCTCACGGAGCCGCTGCCGATCGCGCTCGATGGCGGTCATCTGACGCCACGTGGCCACCGCCGGCCCAACCATTGTGGCCAGGGAAAGCAAGAACCTGGCGTCGCTCTCAGAGAACGGAATCCTGCCGACCCGGGTTTCCTTGTCGCCGATCACTACGATGCCGAGGGTTTCCTGCCCAGCCCGGAGGGGTGCGGCAACCAACTCGTAAGGGGGCTCCGTCACCTCCCGAACCGACCGAACCGTTCTCCCGGCTGCGAGTTCCTCGAGCAGATCGGCTTCGAACAGCCCGCGCACCGCCTCCAGGCTTTGCGGCAGCCTCAGGGCACGAACCACCGCCTCGCGGCCACCCGGGTGATGGGTGGCCACCATCCCGGAACCGGCATCGAGGGTGCCGACCGCAGCCTGGAGAAGATCCTCAACGAGTTCCTCCTCCGGACGAACCCCTCCGATAGTGAGCGACATGTCCACCAGTGTCTCGAGTTGGAGTTCGCGCCAATTGCGGTCGAAGGTGCTCACGGTGGAATCAGTTTAGCGTCGCCGGGAGCAGGACTGCAGAGAATTCGAAATTCGAAATCCGAAATTCGGAAAACCGAACCGGTTAGCTCACCGCCATAATTCGCGATTGCGCTAACAATTGCTCGAGCTTCTCTTTGGTGATCGGCTTCGGGATCACCGCCTGGAATCCGTGCTCCACCGCCTGCCGTTCAACGTGCGGGCTGAGCACCTCGCTCATCAGGAGCATGCGAGCACCCGGGTTGAGGGCCCGGATCATCGCACCGAGCATCACGCCGTTGACCCCGTCCAGGCAGTAATCGAGTAGGCAAAGATCGTAGCTGTCCCCACTGCTCTGGGTCAGCGCTTCCTCGGCTGACGAAAAGGCGAAAACCTCGACACAGGGCATTTCTTCGATCCACGACACGGCTGAGGCGAGGGACCCTCGGGCACGGTCAACCAGCAAGACCCGGAGCGCTTGGCCCCTCATTGCCGGTGGGAACTCCTCGATTTCGAAAATGGCAGCCGAGGCCTTCATACAAACCTCCACCTTGAGTTGCAGCAAGACGAGTGCCAGCATGGGGATCCGATCAGCGCCCCCGGGTTGCCGGTCGACTGTCCTGCTTCGAAGCAGGTGCCTCGAAATGGCGTGGTCGCCATCCCGGCGGGCACGAGGTATCATTCTTGACCGTTGCAGCCGACCATCAGGGAGTCCAGAGATGTCTCGAACCAAAAAGAAGAGAGCACCGGTAGTCCTCGCGGCACTGACCCTGCTCGTTCTCGGTGCGACCACGGCATCAGGAGAGGGTCGGTCGCCGTCCATACTGCTGGTGACCGTCGACACCCTCCGCCCTGACCGCCTCTCCGGCTACGGTTATGACAGACCGACCTCACCACATATCGACGACCTGCTGGCCAGAGGTGCCCGGTTCACTCGCGCCTGGACGGTGGAGCCGCTGACCAACCCAGCCCTATCCTCAATGGTCACCGGCGTGCTCCCCCATGAACACGGAGCCTCACGCAACGGACTGCGACTCCAGGACGGCCTTGATTCGCTGCCTAAAATGCTTGCCAGGGCGGGCTGGACAACCTCCGCGGTGGTCAGCAACTGGACCCTCAAGGAGAACATCTCGGGCCTCGACGAACACTTCGAAAACTACTTCGGAGTCTTCTCCCGCCGGCGTTGGTTCGGAATCCTCAACGCCGAGGCGACCGGCGAGAACGTCACTGATGCCGCCGTCGAGTGGGTCGAGGAACACCTGGACCAGTCGCCGGAAAAACCGTTTCTGCTGTGGGTCCACTACGTGGAGCCGCACGCCCCCTACCGTTTCCAAAAGCCATTCGCCCACAGGTTGGGCATCGAGGCCAAGAACCCGTCACGCAGCGACCGCTACGACACCGAAATCGCCGAGGTCGACGCCCAGATCGGCCGACTCCTGGGGTCGGTCAGGAATCGAATCGACGACGACCGCCTGCTGATCTTTTTCGCCGCCGACCACGGCGAAAGCCTCGGTGAGCACGACTTCTGGGGTCACGGCCGATTCCTGTACGAGCCGTCACTGAGGATTCCAATGGGCTTCACCTGGAAGGGCAGCATCGAACAGCAGACGGTGGACGCCCAGGCGACCATCGTTGACCTCGCCCCGACCGTGCTCGAGCTCGTAGGCCTGGCGATCCCCGAGACGTTCCGCGGCGAAAGTTGGGCCGGCGTGTTGACCGGCCGCGCGAAAGCCGTCGGGCAGGCCCGTTGCTACCAGGCCCACCGGGGGGCGGTCCACGGTGCACCCGAGTCGGAGCGAGCCCGATCCAAGGGCCTGCTCTCGGTGGGCCGCATCGATGGAGATCGTAAGGAGATCATCGTGATCAAGGGGAACCAGCGGCTGCTCTTCGACGTCGAAAAGGACCCTCAGGAGCTCCGATCCCTCGTCGAACCGGGCTCCCCTCCGTCTGCCGAATTGGTGCAATGCATGGGAGAGATCAGCGAGGGACTTGGCAGCCTGGACCGGCTCAAGGTCAAGCAGCTCGACGATGAAACCGTCGAACAACTTCGGGCGCTGGGCTACCTCGAATAGGCGAGTCAAAAGTCCAAAGTCCAAAGTCTAAAGTCATCGAATCCTGGCTGAGCTTCAGATCTGGTGTTTTGATGTTGTCTCAATATCGCATTTCACGGAGTCTGCGGAGTGAAATGCGCGATCAGCGTCACTCGATTCTTCCAAGCAGGACGTCTCGCGCGACGTGAATTGCGTGACAAGCACGGCCAGTGATTTCCCGCCACGACTCCCGCTACGGTTTTTTGATCATCCAGATCTCGGTCCCACCCTTTTCGTAGCGGACCTCATCCATGAGCTCGTTAATCAGGAAAATCCCTCGGCCGTGGTCGGCGTAGATCCTCTCGCCAACGATCGGGCTCGGAATGTCCTTGGGTTCGAAGCCAGTCCCCGGATCGCGCACGATGATCAGCATCCCGCGCGCAGGATCGCATTCCACCGTGACCGTCACCTGCTTCGTTTCATCGTGGCCGCAGCCGTGCTCCACCGCGTTGGCCAGAGCTTCGTTGACCGCCACCTCGATCTCGAACTCCGATCCTTCGGCGCACCCCATCTCGCCCACGATGGCCATCACCTCCAAAACCACCGCCGGAATCGCCTCCACCGATCCAGGAATCGTCTGCTCGAACCGGACCACCAGAGCATCCTGATCAAACTCACAGCGACGCGTTGGTTCGTCGCTCATTTTCTCCCCTTTCGCCCCAGAGCGGGAATGACCTGGAACGAGATTGTATCTCCTCCAGGCGAACCCCACCAACCCCGAGTGACCAAGCCCACCCTGCCAGTGTATGCTGAACATGCGACAAAGAGCACCACGTATAGCAACACACAGGAGGACCCGAGATGTTCCTGAACCTGCTCAACGACGACCAGAAGGCGGCTTTCGCTGCCCTGGCCGAGATGATGATTGAATCGGATGGCATTGTCGTGGGCCGGGAGGCCGCGACCCTCGGCGCCCTCAAGGGTGAGATGGGCATGACGGATGGGCCGGACTCCAGTAGTGCGAGGGTTGCCGACCTCGCCGCCGTCTTCGCTGACCGGCGGTCGAAGATCGTCGCCGTACTCGAGTTGGTCGGTCTCGGCTACTCGGACACCTCCTTTTCCGGGACCGAGCGATCGCTGGTTTCGGAGGTCGCCCGCGAGATGGACATCGGTGCCGAGGATCTCGCCCGAATCGAGGCCTGGGTTCAGGGCCACATGCAGCACATTCGGGCGGCAATGGTGCTGATGCGCGAGTAGCACTGTGTGAGACGCGACAGGCGAATCGTCACATGAACGGACGTGGTGACCGCCTGTCCTCAGGCCGCCAGTAGATTTCCAGAAGCTCCCCGTTGACCCGCTCGAGTGCAACGAGCATCCACCCCGCGAGGGTGGGGACTTTGGACCTTCCGGGTACTGCCTACTGCCGCTCGAGATCGAGGTACGTGCGGATCGCGTTGCGGACGGCGGTGCGAAGTCCCGGATCGGTGAGTTCGCCGAACGATTCACCGAGGCGGTGGCGGGCAATGGTGCGCAGCTGATGCGCCATGGCTATGGATTCCGCGGGCTGTCCGGCAATGCCGGCCGGCAGCACGACCTCGGTTGAGTATATTCGTCTGCCGGGCTTGCGCCGTGTGAGCGGAATGACCCCGACGATGGGCAGCGCCCGGTTGATCACCTCCCGCGAAACCACCAACACCGGTCGAGTGCCGGCCTGCTCAGACCCCTCGGTTGGGTCGAGCCGCGCTCCAAACACCCACCACTGGGTAGAAGCGCTCATGGAATTTTCCGTGCGGACTCCGAATCGGCAGCCGCAAAATCTGTCTGGACCACCTCGATGTCCGCGAGGAAATCCGGATCTTCGCCAGCGTCGGCAAACTCGGCTGCCAACCGCTGTTCCCTTGCCTCGTCCACCGCCCGTTTCAGGGCACCCTCCACGAATGCGCTGTACGAAGGAGCCGCACCTTCACTCACGACGTCCCGAAGTTCATCAACCAACGTCGCAGGCAGCGAGTAGGTCACCTTGACGGATTCTGATTTCCCCATCGGCCATACCTCCTGGTTGTTATGGTATTGATGTATTGCAATTTTTGCAATACTTCACCCCACCGAAGGGTTTTGGAGGTGTGGAAGGTGCGGGGCTTTTGGATTGCGTCCGCCCGACCACCCGCCCATTGCGAATTGCGAATTACGAATTGTCGCCTGCCGAGCCCGAGGTGCAGAGGAGCGGAGGAGCGGAGGAGCAGAGGGGAGACTGCGTCAATCGAGGTCAGGTCTTTCCCCATGCCCCTTTTCCTCGCTGCCCCTCTGCTATTCACGGCCAATCAGGGCTTGGCCGGGGCTCTCCCCCTCTCCCCCTCTCCCCCTCTCACCTTCTCACCTTCTCACCCGGGTGGCTGGGGGATTTTCGATTTTCGATTTTTGATTTTCGATTCCTGCGCGACCAACCCCTCGAGGGTCCTGCGAAGCGACCCCATCTGTGCAGCTCCGAGTCGCTGACCAACGAGACTGACGCCGTAAAGCAGAGCTCCGAGCACGAGGATCACCGGAATGCTGTACCACGCCCAAGGAGTGATCTCCATGGCCCACTGGGCGTAGCCCCAGGTAGCGCCCACCAGCAGGGCGAAGCCGAGGGCGAAGGCGAAGAACATGTAAAGAGTCCACACCGCAGGGTGGGGCCCGAATCGGCCCCGCACCACCGAACCTCCGCCATCGCCATCCTCTGCGGTGACGCTCAGCCACGGCGACCAGATGCGGCGTTCGGTCTCCGGAACGAAGAGCTCGGCGTGGCGACCCACCGACGCGCCGGTGCACCCGGGACAGTCCGACAGCCGCCCACGAAGTCGTCTGCATGACCTCCCCGGGGCTCTGGTCGAGCCGCAATTCGAATCGGGGGCGGACGCGCGGAGTTGTCATGGCGGTTAATTTCTCGAGATCCGGTCGCATTGTAACCCGAACCAGCCCTGCGTAAGCCCCTTGGCGTACCCCATTCCGTTCCCGTTCCCGTTCCCGTTCCCGTTCCCGTGCCTCATTCGAAAATCAAAAATTGAAAATTGAAAATCCCCCACCCGGCCGGTTGGAGCGATCGACTGGCGACGCGTCGCTCATGGCTTCGGGTGCAGTCAGCCGCCAGGTCATGGCTCGGACCTCATCGAACAGGCGCAAAGCCGTGGTTGCGCGAGCAAGATCGACTGCGTTCGCTTCAGCGAGAAGCCGCAGGTGGGTGTCGACCTCCTTGGCCGAGCCGAAGGCGATGCGCCATTGGTGCATCCGATCCCGTCCCGATCGGCCGTGGTCTTCCGAGAGGTTCGCAGGCACCGAGCTGGCGGACCGGATGACCTGATCGGCCAGGCACTTGAGCGAAGCGGGAACCCGCACAACCAGGTTGATTGCGCTGGCCGCCGCTCCTGTCGCTGCTCCTTGTCCCGGCCTACCGGCACCGCCGGATCCGCCGCGCCGCCCGTCGGCAGGCTTCTTTCAGAAAGTCCACATCCGAATCGGTGTGGGCAACGGCAGCGCCGCCATGGGCCAGCACCACGTGGACGTCCTCGAGCAGAAGGGCCAGACCGAGCACCTGATTGCGCAGCGCAACATCACAGATGGCGGGATCGAAGACCACATCCGGTCGATCCAGGACCGACGTCTCGTCGTGGGGGAAGTGGATCATGAACAGCGAGCTTCCCGACGGAAGATCCCCGCTGTCCCCGGTGCACCGAGCGAGAATCCCCTCATCCCCGAAGCCGGTCTCGATGGCCCGCCGAATCTTCATACCCAGATCGGCGAGCGTCGGGTACACCTCGGCCTCATTCGCCACCAGGTAGGAAAGCTGAACCTTTGCCGCCAGCATGGACGCCGGGTGGCCGCTGTAGGTCCCGCCCGAGACCGCGACCTTTGGAGAGCCCTCCCGACCCAGCAGCGACATCACCTCGGCGCGGCCGGCCACCGCCGCCACCGGCATCCCACCGCCGATGACCTTGCCGTAGACGGCCAAGTCCGGATCCACTCCGTGGAGGGCGGCCAGCGCACCGGCGTGAAAGCGGAAGCCGCTGATCACCTCATCGCAGACCAATAGGGCCCCGTGGTGGCGGGTCAGCTCTCGGGCCAATCCGAGATACTCTCGGGTTGCCGGAATGGTCCCGCCCGCCCCCACCAGTGGCTCCAGTACGAAGCACGCCAATCTGTCGCCCACCCGTTTGAAGTCGTCGGCCAGACGGACCGGATCATTGAACGAGGTGACCACCACCTCGTCGGTCACAGCGGCGGGCAGGCCGGCCGTATCCACGCCCTGATAGCCAACGTCCGCGGGACGGTACTCGATCCCCTTGAGCGACCACGGCTGGGCACCGTGCCATCCCCCGCCCACCTTCATCACCAGATCCCGGCCAGTGAAAGCCCGGGCCAGCATCACCGCATACATGTCGGCCAGGGTTCCGCTGGTGGTGAGCCGAACCCGTTCGGCGCCGGTCTGACGACACAGGATTTCGGCCACCTCGGCCTGGAGTCCGTCCACAAGGCCCGACTGGAGACCGAATCCGCTCTCGAATGCCCGAACGATCTCGGAGGTCACAACCTCGGGATTGTGGCCCAGGATGTTGGCCACATGGCCCTGCCAAAAATCCAGAATCCGGTGTCCATCCTCGTCGGTGATCCAGCCGCCTCTGGCCGAGGTGATCCTCGGGGGAAAGGGCTCCAGCAGCCTGATGGTGTGGCTGCCGCCGTCCACCAGGTGCTTCCTGGCCGCGGCGTCCGCGGCCGCCGACGCGGGCGATCTCCTTCGGTGTTCGTCCGCCAGCGCCGTCCAGAGCCGATCGTAATCGCGAGCCGCCATTCGTTGCCCCCGCCTTTTCTGTTGGCTTCCATCCGCCGAGTGCTGCCGTCGTCGCGTAGAATAGCCGAGTGCCGAATTCGAGCTGGAGAATTACCGTGGTTCTATTGAACCAGAGGACTGACCCCGTGGAGGCTGATCAATGACGACCACGTTGCGCATCTCTACTTTTCTTATCCTGGCAGCCCTGCTCTTTGCCGGCCCGGTCGCGGCCGAGCGATGGCTCATTCCGGCAGGCGCCCACGCCACCGGTCAGCAGGACACCAACTGGCGGACCGACCTGCAGCTCGTCAATCCGACCAGCAACGAGGTCACCGTGCGCGTGTACCTTCTGAGGAAAAACCAGGACAACTCCGATCTGAGCGAGTCCTCGACCCACACGGTGTCGGCCGACGGGCAGATGGTGGTTGGCGACGTCTTCTTCTCGGATTTCTCCTACTCGGGGACCGGTGGTCTGCTCGTGGAGTGTGACGATCCCGATCTGGTGGTCACCAGCCGGACCTACAATTTGCTTGACGACGGCAGCACCTACGGCCAGTTCATTCCGGGCGTCAAGTTGGATCAAGCCCTTCCAGCAGCTTACGAAGGGCACATCGTCTACCTGGCCAAATCAGACGATTTTCGCAGCAACCTGGGGTTCTGCGCCGCCAGCGCTGAGGCAGGGACGGCGACCGTCCGGATGTCCGACGAAAACGGCGTCCAGACCGGAACCGCGACTCGCAACTACGCCGGATTCGGACAGTTCCAGTGGAACGACATCTTCAACGTCACCGGTTCGGCCCCATCCACCGCCGCCCGTGCCGTCATCATGGCCACCACCCCGATCGTGGCCTACGGATCCGTGGTGGACGAGCGCACCGGAGATCCTGTGGCGGTGATGGCCCAGCGATACGAAAACATCGCTTTCGACCAGTCGGTCATCTCGGCTGCCGCACGGGCTTCCGGGGCCGAGGGCAGTCTGTGGCGCACCGATATTCGGATTCTCAACCCGACCGACACATCACAGACGATCTCCCTCGATTACTACAAAAAGGGGACCAACAACGGGCCGCAGAACAGCGCGAGCTTCACGGTGGGCCCGGGCAGCATCCTCCCTCTCGACGACGCCATGCTGGAGGCCTTCGGGCTGGCGTCAGCCAACGGCGGGATTCGCATCTCGGCGGACGTCCCGATCATGGTCTGGTCCCGGACCTACAACCAGAGCATTCTCGGCACCTTTGGGCAGTCGATCCCGGCCGAGTCCTCCGCATTTTCGTTGGACGCCGGAGAGATGGTTGTCTACACCGGTCTCAGCAACACCGGCTTCAGGTCCAACGTGGGTTTCTTCAACCAGGAGGATGAGGAGGTCGCCCTCCTGTTGACAATGACCGACCAGGCCGGCACCGGCACTGTGGCGAAACCCTACACCCTCGGCCCTGACGAGATGAATCAGATTACCGACGTCTTCGGCTGGATCGGCCTGACTGCCGAGAGCAACGGCTATTACTCGCTCGAGATCTCCGGTGAGAGCGATGCGCTGACCTTTGTCTCGGTGATCGACAACCTCTCCAATGACCCCGTCTACCAACCTGGTGTGGTGCGATCCGGTGGGGGTGGCGGCGGCGGTGGGGGTGGCGGCGGAGGCGGCGGCGCCTGCGTCACCGTCCCGCAGCTTGAACAGGGCACGGTCACCAGCCACGACATCTCCGGCCTCGAAGAAGCCCTGGGACAGCTCCTGCCGTTCACCGGCGAGCTGACGACCACCTACCTCGAAGTCACTCCCACATCCGTCTCCTCCGAGACCCACACCGACCTCACAGTGACCGTGGGTGGTGGCTCGGTGGAGGCCACTGCGGACGCGGAGATCGACCTCGAGTTCCAGATGATGGATGACCCGCCGGGATATCGGGCCGTGGTCCAAGATTCGACTCACCTGGAGTCCACTTTTATGGGCAACACCGACGTGACCGACACCGTCATCAGCTACGATCCGGCCAAGGTGCGGGGACCTTCCGCCACATGGTGCGACGGGGAGACCTGGAACACACCGTCGGTGACCATGACCACCGTCATCAACGGTGAGACCCAGCCGGTGGAGCAATCCCCTACCGAAGAAGGTGTCGTTCACGCCGTCGACGAGGCGCTGACCGTTCCTGCGGGCACCTTCACGACGGTGAAGTACACAGTGACGATCACCTCCGGCGATGGGAATGGCGCCACCGACACCACCTGGCTCGACGTGTCCACCGGGGTCACGGTGAAGCAGGAAGTTCGCGATCCCACGGGCTTACTGATTCGGTTCTTGTCACTCACCGGTATCGAATAATTCCGACGTTGTAGCTGAAACGACCGGGTTTGTAGACAGAATTCGGAATTCGGAATTCGGAAAACCCCTCTCGAACGTGAAGATGTGCAGCCAAGATGGCTGCACCACAATTCCTACCGCCAACTCGCTCCCGCAATCAGCTGGGCCAAATTGTGGTGCGGGCTTCCAGCCTGCACATCTCCACCGTCAGGACGGCCGGGGCCATTGTGGTACGGGCCTCTGGCCTGCCGACTCAACGCCGAGTTTTGCAGCCGAAGGCGGCCGCACCACACTTCGCCATGCTGTCTTAAATGCCCCACTGCTTCCCGCCCTCGCTACGAAACCCGGTGAGGTATGCGGGCTAGAAACGCATCGCGAACGGGGGCGGGTTTCCGAATATTGCCTACTGCCGGGGTCCGGCATCCTCGACGTAGCGGTCGAGCCACTCGGACATCTCCCAGAGCATGTGGAGGATCGACTCGCGGGCCCGGTAGCCGTGGCTCTCGTCCGGCAACATGACCAGTCGGACCGTGGCACCCTGGCCGGCCAGCGCACCGTAGAACCGCTCGCTCTGGAGGGGGAAGGTGCCCGAGTTGTTGTCCGCCTCGCCGTGAATCAGGAGAATCGGCTCGTCGATCTTCTCGGCGTGCATGAAGGGCGACATGGCGAAGTAGATTTCCGGGGCCTCCCAAAGGGTCCTCTCCTCGGACTGGAAGCCGAACGGGGTCAATGTCCGGTTGTAGGCGCCGCTCCGGGCAATGCCGGCTCGGAACAGATCCGAGTGGGCCAGCAGGTTGGCTGTCATGAAGGCACCGTAGGAATGCCCGCCGACTCCGATTCGCTCGGGATCGGTCACCCCGCGCCGCACGACCTCGTCAATCGCGGCCTGGGCGCTCGCTACGAGCTGCCCGATAAAGGTGTCGTTGGGCTCCTCATCACCTTCGCCGACGATGGGCATGGAGGGGTCGTCGAGTACCGCATAGCCCCGCGCCAACCAGAGCATGGGCGACCAGTACGTGACCCTGACGAAGCGGTGGGGAGAGTCGGTGACCTGTCCGGCCGCGTCGGCACTCTTGAACTCCTCGGGGTACGCCCACACAAGCATCGGCAACCGACCGTCCTTTGCCGGGTCATAACCCGACGGCAGATAGAGAGTGGCGGTGAGTTCCACCCCGTCCTCCCGGACGTAGCGAATCATCTCCTTTCGAACATCGGCAAACTGAGGGATTGGGATGGGGAAAGTGCGTCAGCTGAGTCAGTTCTCCGCCTCCCAGGATTCGAAGCCAGTAGTTCGGCTGGACGTCCTGAGCTTCCCGGCGGGTCATGAGGACTCGATCTTCGGGATCCATGAGCATGACAGGTCGCTCGTAGTGGGGCGCCTCGGAGCGGAACAGACGCGAAGTCTCGCCGCTGCCAAGGTCCATCTCGTCAAGGAAAGGACGGTCGCCCTCCGGGCTGGCTCCATCGCCGATCAGGAAGATCTTGCGACCCTTGTCGGCGGTCTGCAGCACGTGGGTTCCGCGATCTGTGGGTTTCGTCACGGGCCAACCGGGCGCGTCGTACCGATCCTCCCACGAGTACTCGAAAATCACCGTGGGCTCGGCGTCGGGCTTTCCCGGTTGGAGACGCCAGGCCTTGTAATTGCGGGTGGGCCACCACCATCCCATGACGATGGCCAAGTTTTCGGTTCCCCAGTATGTGCCGGCGAATCTGTGGTCGAGAGCGAGCAACGCTGTGGGGTCTTCCCGAAACGGCTCCTGGAGCATGAAGAGCTGATCCCGCAGCTCAGCCTCGGCACCGGCGTCGCCACCGTCGAGCGCCTCGGCCCAGACCACCGTCGCGTCGGCGTCCTGCCGCCACTGCACGCTCCGGGGACCCCGCCGAACCGAACCAAACGCCACCGGCACGTCATCGGCCAGCGGCAGCTCAGCCACCGTATGGACAACGTCCCCGTCCGTGTTCCAGATCTCCACTGACAATGGGAAGCGCGACACGGGCACCTTGTAACTGAAGGGCTTGCGAATGCTGTTGACGAGGATAAACCTGCCATCCGGAGAGGGGTCGAAGTCAGAGATCATGCCGCTGGACCCGATGGTTGCGACCGATCCGTCGAGATTGACTCGCACGAGCTGGACAGTCGCCAGATGTTCAAAAAGAGCCTCGTCGTGGGCATTCTCCAGCAGATCTTGATAGGTCCTGGCGGGTGCCTTGCGACCGAGATTCTGCTCGATGACCGGTCCGGCGGGAACAGTGGGTTCCTCGGGGGTCGGGCCACGGTCATCCGGGACGATTGCCGCCAACAGCCCCGAACTATCCGGCAGCCACGCCGTCGCCCGGCTGAAGGCCGAGGACAGGGGTTGGGCCATCAAACGCGTCGCGCCCGCCGTGTCCACCTCCACCACCCACAGCTCGATGCGGTCCTCGAAGGTCAACACGGCAGCTCACCTTGCGTCCGTCGGGTGACCAGTCCGTAGTCGCTGATCTTCGGGTCGACGGGAAGACCCCTCACCGGGCGTTCCTGAACCCCATCAAGCTCCCTGAGGGACAGGCCGTCGTAGTGCCATCCCCGGCTGGGTCCCGAGTTGCGTGGGTTGATTCGATTTCCGGCGAGCCGGAGCTCGGGCTGAGAGACCTCGTCGATGCCCGGCAGTCCGGGACGGGTCAAGATGAGCATGTTCCGTCGGTCCGGGCTCACCGAGACCGACGGCGTGAACGGCGCGTCCACCACTGAGGCGATTTCCTCCGGCGGCCGCCGATATTTTGGTTCCAGACTGTCGTCCGCCGCCGTCGTCGAAACCACGGCGAGGACCATCATCGCGCCACCAATCCATCGAACCGAGGCCTGTGTCTCATGTTTGAACCTCCCGCAGGGACATTATGCCCTGGGCATCCAGCTGCAGCACCTCCCAGGAGGTCCCTGACCCCACGGGCCGCCCGGATGCTGGATGTTGGATCGTGGACTTGTCCCGGCGAAGCCAATGGCGAAGCCGGATCCCCCGCCAATCCGTGCAATACAGTGACTGTGTCATTCCGAACGAGGCCTCCCTCGTCGGTCCCTATCGGGACCTCGCTCGGGACAGGCTCCGGGCCGAGGAGGAATCTGGGCCATCTCGAGGTTCGACCGCCCCAAGGGCCGTCCGAGTGAGCCGTTGAAATCCCGAACCCCGAATCCCGAATTTGTCCAATGGCCTAGCCCTTGACCACCGCGACGGGTCGAAGTCGCGCGACCCTGCGGGCAATGCCGGCGCCGGCCACCGCGTTCACCACTTCGTCCACATCCTTGTACGCCGCCGGCGCTTCCTCGGCCAGCCCGGGCATGGAACCGGCACGAACCCGAATACCACGGGCCTCCAGCTCCTTGCGAAGCGACCCGCCATGGATGGTGCGCTTGGCTTGCCTTCGGCTCATGGTCCGCCCGGCACCGTGACAGCACGACCCCATGGACTGTTCCATACTGCCGTCGGTCCCCACCAAGACCCACGAGGCGGTACCCATGCTTCCCGGCACCAGCACCGGCTGACCGATGGCTCGGTACTCTGGAGGAAGTCCTTCGAACCCCGGTCCGAAGGCGCGAGTGGCGCCCTTGCGGTGGACGCACACCTGCCGGCGTTTGCCGTCCACTGTGTGATGCTCTGTCTTTCCCATATTGTGGGCTATGTCGTAGACCTGGTGGAGGTGGGGGTCGCCCTTGGTGCGCCCCTGCAGCACCGCCCGGAAGGCCTCACGGGCGAGGTGGGCCAACACCTGCCGGTTGGCGAAGGCATAATTGGCGGCGCATCGCATGGCCGCCTGATAGGCCTGGCCCTCAGGAGAGTCAAGGGGAGCACACACCAGCTCGCGATCGGGCAGCCGAATGCCATAACGCTTCACCGCTCCCTGGAAGGACTTCACGAAGTCCGTGCAGATCTGGTGGCCGAAGCCGCGCGATCCGCAGTGGATCATCACCGTCAGGCAGCCTTCCTCAAGCCCCATGGCGCGGGCCGCTCCGGCGTCGAAGACCTCGTCCACAACCTCCACCTCGATGAAGTGGTTGCCGGCCCCAAGGGTTCCCACCTGGCCCAGGCCGCGGTTCTTCGCACGACGGCCCACCTCGGCGAAATCAGCACCCTCGAGAAAACCGCCCTCCTCGGTGCGCACCACGTCCGACTCGGTGGCCCATCCCCGCTTTCGAGCCCACTCGCCGCCCTCCCGGCAGACTCGCTCCAGCTCCCGGTCGTCGAGCCGCAGGTCGCCCCCAGTCCCCACCCCGCTCGGACACGCGTCGTCAAGGGCCGAGGCCAGCTCGTCCATGGCTGACCTCGCCTCGGATAACGGCACCCGGGAGCCCAGCAGCCGGACCCCGCAATTGATGTCGTAGCCGATGGCCCCAGGAGAGATCACTCCACCCGGCAGCTCGGTGGCAGCCACCCCGCCAATCGGAAAACCATAGCCCTGGTGGACGTCGGGCATCACCAACACGTGGCCCACCACGCCCGGCAGGGTGGCGGCGTTGACCGCCTGGTCCAGCGAGGCGTCGCCCTGGATCGCCTCGAGGATTGCCCGGCTGGCGAACACCCGCACCGGCACCCTCATGTCGCTGCGGACCGAGGTTGGGATTTCCCACTGGAAATCGCCAATCCGTCGCAGCTGATTCAGCTCGACCATTTCATCCCCGCCCTTTCAACCCACGGTAGCCCGCCACCGGGCCCCATTAGACGTCGAAGACGATCCTGGTCTGCCACCCACTGTCGGTCTCTATGACCTCGAGCCGGTGGTAGGTCACCGCCTTGATCTCCTTGGCCTGCGAGGTGACGGTGGCACCCTCCAACCGCGCATGCATCCGGAGGTCGGCGACCTCGAGGTCCAGGCGATCGAACGCGAGACCCTGCGATTCGACGAAGAAGAGCAGCTCACCGAGGAAATCCACCAAGAGAGCCTCGGGGTCATCAGCCACCATGTCCAGCTGCCGTTCGATCCTCTCCCCCACAGCGAGCTCTACGCCCATCAGCCGGTACATGCCCTCGGCCGCCTGTTCCAGCAGCGTCGCCAGGTCGGGAGCCCAAACCTCCAGCTCCCAATCGGCCGTGTGTTCGATCTCGCGGTAACCTCTCGGCGCTGCATTCATTGAGGCAGCCTATCACCGGATCGAAGCGGCGTGCGGCTTGCGCGTCCGAATCGAAGTTTCCTTGTCTGGCAGAGAGGCAGAGGGGAAAAGGAGCAAAGGGGCAGAGGGGATGATGACTCCGGTGATAGAGGTTTGAGGTTCGAGATCCCCCGCCCAACCGTTCGGGATTGAAGATTGAAGATTGGAGATTCCCACCCTCCCAACCTCTACACAGCGATCGGGGTCGTTTTTCGCATTTCGCATTTCGAATTTCGCATTTCGAATTCCGACCACTGCCTATTCCTTCTTGCCTCGACGAGCCGGGAGCCTCCCATTTTCCTTCAGGGCACGTCGCAGCAGGAACTCGATCTGCGCATTCACGCTGCGCAGATCGTCCCTGGCCCAACGCCGGATCGCGTCCAGCACCTTGGGGTCCGTTCGCAGCAGAAACGCCTCCCGCTCGCTCACGTGTAGAGAGTGCCCGTGTTGACCACGGGCTGAGTGTGCCGATCGCTACACAGCACCACGAGCAGGTTGGAGACCATGGCCGCGCGCCGCTCGTCATCGAGTTCGACGATATTGTCCGCGGCCAGGTGGTCGAGAGCCATCTGGACCATCCCCACCGCTCCCTCGACGATCTTGGTGCGAGCCGCCACCACCGCCTGGGCCTGCTGGCGCTGCAGCATCGCTGCCGCGATCTCCGGGGAGTAGGCCAGGTGGCTGATTCGCGCTTCGATGACGTCGACCCCAGCCTTGTCCAGCCGCGCCTGGATGTCGTCCTTGAGCTGATCGCTGACCTCGGCGGTGCTGCCGCGCAGAGACACCTCGTGATCCTCGCTGTCGTAGGGGTGACGACTGGCGAGGTTTCTCAGCGCAGCCTCGCTCTGGACCGCCACGAAATCCTCGTAGTCGTCCACCTCGAACAGGGCTTCGGCGGTGTTCACCACCCGCCACACCACCACCGCCGAGATGTCGATGGGGTTGCCGTCGCGGTCGTTGACCTTGGACGGCCGGCCCGGCAGAGCGGCTCTTCGCCTGCAACACCTTGCCCGCGGCGTCCTTCTGCTCGGGTGTGTGGATCGCGCCGGTTTCGAAGTTCCTGATCCGCAGCGAGATCTTCTTCTTGGTGAAGAACGGGTTCACCCAGAAGAAGCCGGACGCCAGGGCCGAGCCCTTGTACTTGCCGAAGAGCAGCAGCACCCGGGCCTGATTGGGTGCGATGGCCATGAAACCGAACAGAAAGAGGAAGCCGAGGGAGAAGAGCAGAATCCCGATGACGACCAAGATAGCGGAACTGCCTCCCTCGTACCGATTGAGTTCAATGAGGCCGAGGATGAAGAGCCAGGGCCCGGCAACCAGCAGGCCGAGGCAGGCCACCAGGGGGATCCAGCCGGTGATGGGACGATAGGGTTTTTCCGAAACCATGAGTAACCTCCTTAGATATTACTATGATATCACTACGCAATCATTGCGCAAAATTCCCATTTCTTTTCAGCTGCTTTTGTTGGAGAGGTTGCAGGGCAGTAGGCCAGAGGAGCAGGGGAGCAGAGGGGGGTGTTCATCGATATTCATCCCCTCTGTCCCTTTTCCCCTCTTCCCCTCTGCTTTTCCGGATTGAGATGGCGTGGACGGATCGGACCTTTAAACCTTTAAACCTTTAACCTTCAAACCTTTGGGTCATCCGGAAAAGCGTGAGCTGAGGTGTTCCCGCGCCCGGGATTCAGGGACGGCGACAGTGAACAGCGGCAGCGACCAGGGACAGGATCAGAATCAGGATCAGGATCAGGAAACAGCGGGCAGCGGCAGAGGCAGAGGCAGCGATCAGATGTGCGACGGCCGCATGGTCCCCTCCGGGTCGTTCTATGGGACGGGGACGAATAGCTGCCAGGGAGGCCGGAGGGGCTGGTAGGGGGGAGATTGTGGTGCGGGCCTCTGGCCTGCTGACCGTACGGCCGAGTCTTGCAGCCGGGACGGCCGCACCACAATTCGTCGTGCCATCTCCAAGGCCCCCCTGCCAGCCCCTCCGGCCCCCCAGACAGCTTGTTGAAGGGCATGAACGACCCGGAGGTGACCATGTGCAATGCGGCCCAGACAACTGATTGCTGCCACTGAAGACTGGTTACTGTCCCTGCTCGCTGTTCCCGGTCGCTGCCCCTGACTGCTGCCGCTGCCGCTGAATTTCGGGAACGGGAACGGGAACGGGAACGGCGGGAACCCCAACCACACAATACCCCGCGTACAATAGCCGCCGGAGGTCACCTTTGATGCCGATCGTCTCGGTCCGCCGTTTGACAGTAGGTGCTCTCATCTCGTTCGTGGCGATCGCAGCCACTCCATTGGCTGGTGCTGATGATGAAGGCTCGAGATCCCCAGCCTCTGAACGCCCGGCGCGCGGCGCGCCGCTGGAGTTCCGCGAGGATTCGCCGGTCGAGGTCGCACCGGAGGCGCAACGAACCAGCCTGGCCCGACGGTGGATCGAAGGTTCGTTCGTCAGCATCCAGGTCAACGTGGACGGCGACGGCAACAACATCCTGGGCGACGCCGCCAACGAGCCGTCGATCGCGGTAGACCCCACCAAGCCAAACCGCATGGCCATCGGCTGGCGCCAGTTCGACACCATCGCCAGCAATTTCCGCCAGGCCGGGATCGGCTACAGCGATGACGGCGGCCGGACGTGGACCTTCCCAGGGGTGCTCGATCCGGGGATCTTCCGCTCCGACCCGGTGCTCGAGGCCGCAGCCGACGGCACCTTCTACTACAACAGTCTGAGCGTGGACCTGGACTACTGGTGCGACGTCTTCACCTCCACCGACGCCGGGGAGAGCTGGGGCGCTCCGGTCTACGCCTACGGCGGCGACAAGGCCTGGATGGCGGTGGACCGTACCGGTGGGGCGGGGCACGGCAACATCTACGCCGCCTGGGACTACGCCGGCTGCTGCGGCGACGACTGGTTCAACCGGTCGGTGGACGGCGCCCAGACCTTCGAATTTCCCATCGAAATCCCGGGATTCCCCTTCTGGGGCGTCACCACGGTGGGCCCGGATGGCACGGTCTACGTGGCCGGCACCACCGATGCCGCCTCCAACTATGTGGTCGCCCGGTCATCCACCGTCCAGGACCCCTTTGTCCCGCTCGCGTTCGATGGCAGTTCGCCGGTGAACCTGGGCGGTTCGATCCAATTCAGCCTCGGATTCGGACCCAACCCCGGCGGTCTGCTCGGCCAGGTGTGGGCGGCCACCGACCACTCGGGCGGACCTCACCACGGCAACCTCTACGTGCTCGCCTCCGTCAATCCACCCGACTCCGACCCCATGGATGTCCACTTCGTCCGCTCCACCGACGGTGGCCTCAGCTGGTCGGCGCCCATCCGGGTCAACGACGATCCCACCGGCAATGGCGCCTGGCAGTGGTTCGGCACCATGGCGGTGGCCCCCAACGGCCGCATCGACGTGGTCTGGAACGACACCCGTGCTGACCCGGGCGGCACCGACTCGGTCCTGCGCTACTCGTTCTCCGAGGACGGCGGCACCTCCTGGTCAGCCAGTCAAGAGCTGTCGCCATCGTGGGACCCGCTCCTGGGCTGGCCCAACCAGAACAAGATCGGCGACTACTACGACATGGTGTCGGATTTGGTGGGCGCCCACCTCGCCTGGGCCGCCACCTTCAACGGCGAGCAGGACGTCTACTACCTCAGGATCGGTGACTACGACTGCAATTCGAACGGCATCGGGGACCTCATCGACATAGCAGGCGGCAGCTCGCCCGACCGCAACGGCAACGGCATCCCCGACGAGTGTGAGCCGAACGCGATCTTCTTCGACGGCTTCGAATCCGGCGACACCTCGGCCTGGTCAACAACCGAGCGCAACTGAAGGGAAAGAGATGCCAATTCATTTCTGGTGCATCGTGGCGGCGTGGATTCGTGGTCTACTCGAGCAAACTGCCGGTGGCGGTGGCCATGCAGCGGGCCGGCGGATACGACAACCGGCACCCGCGGGCGCAGCAGGCCACCCTCACCGGCTGGGGCGCCCGCTCGGTGGCAGCCCACCAGAACGGATTCGAGACCTTCGCGCCCTTTGCAGCCGCCGTACTGGTGGCCCACCTCGCCGGCGGATCTCCGTGGCACGTGGACATCCTGGCCATGGTGTTCGTGTTGTCGAGGGTCCTGTATGTGGTGTGCTACCTCGCGGATCAGGCGACCCTGCGTTCCGCCGTCTGGAGTGTGGGCTGGCTGGCGACCCTGGCCCTCTTCCTCTCGCCAATCTTCTGACGCCCCCGTCGTTGGCGGGCTGGGGGCAGAAGGGCTGTGGGGGCCCACCCACCCGAGTTTTCCACTCGCAGCCCAGGGGTTTATCCCCTGGGGATCTCCACGAAACGAAATCAATGTCTTCGCTTGCCGGGGCTAAACCCCCGGCCTGCAAATATCCATCCGCTCGAGGTCCTGCGGCCCATGGGTAGGCGAGACTGCCGAGGCGGGTTCCAAGAATACGAGGGTCGAGGAGCGACGAGGTTCTCGGCAGGCGACAATTCGTAATCCGCAATTCGCAATGGGAGGGTGGGCGGGCGGGCGCAATCCTCTCTCTCCACGCCTTCCACACCAAAACATCATGCTACGATGCCCCAACAGCAAACCGCGACCATCACATTGGGCGCTATCAACAGAGGAGGAGAATATGTTCAAGGAGTTCAAAGATTTTGCCATGCGCGGCAACGTCGTCGACATGGCCGTCGGCATCATCATCGGTGCCGCCTTCGGGACCATCGTCAAGAGCCTCGTCGCCGACGTCATCATGCCACCCATCGGGATGCTGCTCGGGGGCGTCGACTTTTCAAACCTGTTCTCGGTGCTGCAGGCCGGTGACCCGGCCGGGCCCTACGCCGCCCTGGCCGATGCCCAGGCCGCCGGGGCAGTCACCGTCAACTACGGCCTGTTCATCAACACCATCATCAGCTTCCTCATCGTCGCCTTTGCGGTCTTCCTGGTGATCCGGTCCATCAACCGGATGCAGAAAGAGGAAGAAGAGGCGCCGGCCGAGCCCACCACCAAGGAGTGCCCGCACTGCCTGACCGAGATCGCCATCAAGGCCACCCGCTGCCCGAACTGCACCTCCCAGCTCGACGCGGCCTGACAGACTGCAGACTCGGTTGGCGGACCGATGAATCTCGGCCGACCGGCGGTCTGTTCGGGGAGTGTGCAAAACACCACAGGGGGAACAGCAATGGCAGTGGACCGAAGGACAGCATTGAAAGGAGCCGCGGCTCTCGTGGCCGCCGCCCATCTGCCGTCTTCGGGGGTCGCCGGAGCAGCAACTGTATCAGGAGATGAAGGTCTCTCGACTTCAAATCCCGGAGCAGGCCCTGGACGCCCTGGTCAAGATGCGCGCCGACCTCGGCGGGAGAGAGGCTGCATGGTTCTGGACCGGCAGCATCTGGGCCATGGTCCCTGGGGAGGGCAATCAGAAGCTCTTCGATTATGAGGGTTTCTCGGCGGCACGATTCGACCCGATCGACGGTGGCTACCGAATGCTCAACCGGGAGACCGGTGTCTATCTCGACTCTCAATCCGGGGAGATCCTCGACCGCTGGGAGAACCCGTTCCTCGGGAGGCGGGTCACGGTCTTGCACCGCCTGAACGACCACGTCAACGTCGAGATATTGGCCCGCGGCCGGTTCAGTATCGCGGCCGTTCCGGTCACGGTGATGGGCGATGACATCTGGTGGCGACTGGACATGTTCTTCTTCCGGCCCAGCCCCATCACCCGCAGCGATTTCCCGCTAAATGTCCAGCACGACATGTACCAGGGCTCGGAGCTCACCATGTATCACGCCCGGATGTCCCACATCCAGAATCCGGAACTGTCGAGCATCCCCGCCGAGGTGACCTTTACGCGCATCAGCCAGTGGGAGCCGTTCATGGAGATGGGGAATCGTCCCGGCCAGATGGTGTTCCACGCCGCCGGAAAGAAACTCGAGCGGGGAACAGAAGAACTCGCCGAAATCAGCCCGCAGCTCCATCGGTACATCGTCGAGGATCATCCCAAATTCCTCCACGCTCCATCGGAGTGGCAGCCCGGCACGATTTCGCAGTGGGAAGCATTTAGGCAGCTCAAGGAGCCGGAACGCCGCAGTAAGACGACCTTGTAGATTAGTCCGAAGTTTAGTACAATCAAACCATCGGAGGTAAGTCAACATGTCCTTCAAGGATACGTTCATCCGTCACGACCGTAGCCCCGAGGTCACGGCCTGGATCGAGGAAGAGAAGGTCGAGCAGGAGGAGCGCTTCGCGACCATCGTCAAACAGATGGATGAGCTCGGCCCCGAGCGCGAGAAGTGGTATCAGGAGTTCTTCGACCGCATCACCACGATCGGCTTCAACCAAGACGGTGACCTCAAAGTGAAGATCGCGCCCTCAGACCTGCCGGTGAAGGCCGAAGGTCGGACCAACCAGGTGATCTTCAAGTACGGCGTGGACGAGGAGTAGCCAACGACCACCGTGAGCCTGCAACGCCAGGCGAGGGAGACGGATTATGCGCCCACACATCGAACCCTTCTGTGACCGGGACGTTACCTTCAAAAACATGCGCTTGCCGGGATTCGCTTCGGGCATGGGGTACAAGATGCTCAGCTTCGACCCGGAGACCGGTGGCTGCACCATGTCCGTCCAGCTCGCCGCCGGCTATCGCCAGGCGCCGGGATTCTCCTGGGGAGAGCGCGAGCTGATCGTCGTCGACGGTGAGCTCCAGGTCGGCGACCGCACCTGCCGCAAGGGGCACTACTTCTTCCTGCCGGCCGGCTACGCCCTGCCGGAAGTCCGCAGCGAGCAGGGCTGCCTGGTGTTGGAGATGCACAATACCGGTGAGCCGAGCCACGAGGAGTCCACCGAGCACCACCCGCAGGCAGAGATCGGGCTGTACCACGACGTCGACTCCTACATGGACATCCCCTGGGCGATGGGAAACGTCACCAAGCCGTCCGTGGCGGCCGGTTGCCTGATCAAGTTGCTCAACTACAACCCGATCTCCCATGCCATGACGTTCCTGTACTGCATGACGCCGGGTTTCTACCAGGACAACATCTCCTACCACGACTGCGCCGAGGAGTCCTACCACCTGTGGGGGACGTCCTGGATGATGCAGTTCGGCGACATCCCGACCGGCGGCTACTTCTGGCGCCCGGCCTACATCAACCACGGCGCCTTCGCCTCCGAGTTCGGCTGCATCGCCCTGGGGCGTACCGACTCCAAGCTGTTCAACCACTTTCACTACAACCCCTGGAGCACGCCGGTCGAGAACGCCAACCGCTCCTTTGCACGCTTCTACCAGCGCGATCCGCTGCTGTACAAATGGGCGTTTAGCGAGATCCACAATCACCCGCACGGCCCCGAGGACTTCGAGCAGACCATGCAGCGGCGAGGTGACGAGAAAGGGCACGACACGGAGCACAAGTCGGACGGTCATCGCCACGATCACTGGCACGGGCACCATCACAGCGACCACGACAGCCCTTACCGGCACCCTCTGGACGAGCCTCACGACCACGACTGATTTCTTCTCTCCCCCTTTTTTCCTCACGCGGGAGCTTCGCCTCCCGCATTTTTTTGTTGAATCAAAAATTGAAAATTGAAAATTGAAAATCCCTGCAAGTCGGCGGAATGAGTCACTCGAGCGGAAGAATCTGATACAGCACGATCAAGTGCCCATCGAAGTCCACGAAGGCCCGTTCCTTGAAGCGAAACTCACCCGGCCTCTCGGCGATGGTTCCAGGGACGGTCTCGAGCCCCAGCGCCTCGAGGCGCTTGAAGGTGCCGTCGAGATCGTCGACTCGAATCACGGTTGCGGTCATGAATGGAGTCCCCGGTTTCGGAAGGTCCATGCCTCTGACCTCGGTCAGCGCCATGGTGCGGATCTGCTCCGTGCCGGCACTGAGGGTGGCAAAACGCAAGGTGGCCTCGGGGTCGATCTTGAAGACCGGGTAGGAGTAGGATTCGTGCCGGCGGCATCCATGATCCCGTCGAGCTCGAAACCGAGCACGTCGCGGTAGATCTGGAGGGACGCGATTCATGTCGGCCACGACCAGCGTCACCCGTTTAAAATTGGCGCCCTGGTAAGGATCGTCAGCCCCATGGATCGAACCGGAACAAAGACAAACAAAAACAATGATCAACACGGATGTAATATGACGCATGGTGGCCTCCAGAGCTTTCTCGGTTCGGGGCAAAAGTGGCAAAATACCCATGGACAGATTCGGTCTGATTGTACTATACTTATGACAATATTGCAGTCCGCCCGGAGGTGGGATCGTGAGTGAGAAAATGTATGACACGTTGATCAAGAACCTGAGGCTGGCGCGACCCAACAGAACCGGGCTCCAGGATGTGGACGTCGCGTTCAAGGACGGCAAGTTCGCGCGCGTCGCCCCTGAGATCGATGCCGCCACCGCCAGCTGACGTGGTGGACGGAAAGGGCCTGACCGCGTTCCCCGGCGTCATCGACGCCCACATGCACATCGGCATCTATCGCAACCTCGCCGAGGACGCTCCCACCGAGTCCAAGTGCGCCGCCATGGGCGGGGTGACCACGTCACTCACCTACTTCCGCACCGGCCAGTACTACCTCAACAAGGGCGGACCCTACCTCGACTTCTTCAAGGACATGTTGGAACAGGCCGGGGGCCGGTATCACGTGGACTACGGTTTTCACCTGATGCCGGCGGGCAATGAACATATCGCAGGAAATGCCCGACATCTACGACAAGCTGGGTGTGCCCACCTTCAAGCTCTTCATGTTCTACGGCGGCTACGGTCTGCACGGAAAGTCGGACAACCAGGCCGAATTCCTGATGACCAAACCCGACGAACGCTACGATCTCGCCCACTTCGAGTTCGTTCTGCGGGGCGCCAAGAAGGTCGTGGACATGTACCCCGAAGCACGCGATCTCATCAGCGTCAGCTTCCACTGCGAGAACCCCGAGCTGATGAACGCCTGGACCAGGATCATCCAGGAGGAGCGCGGTCTCAACGACATGGAGGCGTACCACCTGGCGCGACCGCCCCACTCCGAGGGCCTGTCCATCGTCATCGCCACCTACCTCGCCCACGCCGCCGGCTGCCCCAACATCAATATTCTGCACCTCACCTCTCGAGAATCGGTGGAAACGGTGCTCAAGATGCAGGAGGTCTACCCCGATGTGAATATCGGCCGAGAGGCCACGGTGGGGCATCTTCTGCTCGACCTCGATCGCGCCGACACCAGGGCGAAGGTCAACCCGCCGATCCGACCGCGCGAGGATCGCGAGTTTCTCTGGCACGCCCTCATGTCCGGCAAGATCGACTGGGTGGTGACCGACCACGCCTGCTGCCCCAGTGAACTCAAGTTCGACCCGGTCGACCGCAACAATGTCTGGGGTGGAAAATCCGGATTCGGCGGCACCGAGTATCTGCTCTCCGGGCTCTACAGCGAAGGCCGGAAGCACGGACTGACCGAGAATCGGATCGCTGAACTGCTGTGCTTCAACCCGGCACAACGGTTTGGCCTGTGGTCAAAGGGAGACGTGGCTCCGGGACTGGACGCCGATCTGGTGCTCTTCGATCCAAACGAAACCTGGACGATTCGGGCCGAGGACTCACCGTCGGCTCAGGGTTACACCCCGTTTGATGGCCTGGAGGTCTCCGGCCGGGTACGGAGCACGTTCCTGCGAGGCCATCTCGTTTACGACAATGGGTCGTTCCCTGGACCGCCAAGGGGCGAGTACATCTCCCGGAAGGTCAGGCGATAGCCGCTCATTTCACTCCCAATAGCGTTGTGCGAGTAACAACTGAGGGGCGCTAGTCTCGCAATTCACTTCCAGCGCCGTCATTCGAGCAACGGCGGAATGGCGTCTTCTTTCGCAATTCAGTTCGTTGCGCTTAGTGAATTGCGTTAATTATTTCATCTGTGGGGCGATGACCCGACAGTTTATGGAGTCGTTGGAGGTCGAGCTGCCCGGCGGGACTTCCCTCGCATCTCAGTTTTGATGGGCGAAGACTGCTCAAGCACGATCGCCCATTCTGAGACCATCAAAACTGAGCGATGAGCACGAACGTCTATTTGCTCTCGACGGTCCCCTCGCTGAAACATCGGAGAGCTCCCAGACGCTGCCGGTGTTGCAGATGAGGGCCCGTTTGCGCAGGAAGCGCAGCAACCCGCTGTGGTCCATCCGGGACCTCCCAAGCCCCGATTCCTTCCAGGAGTCCTTTTCGGCGTCGTGGACAAACGAGGTCAGGCCGGCGTCCATGATGCTGATGCCTCCGGCCTCGATCCGGCCGCCAATGGCCTCGGCCTCCTCTCTCGCGCCGGCGATCACCGCCCCGGAGAGGCCGCAGTTGGAGTCGTTGGCGAGAGCCACGGCCTCGTCGATATCGTCGAAGGGCATCACCGGGAGCAGCGGCCCAAAGGTCTCCTCCCGCATGACGAGCATGTCGTGGTTCACGTTGGTGAGCACCGTGGGACGGCACCACAGTCCTCCTCCGTGGTTCTCCACCTCGCCGCCGCAGTGCACCACCGCACCCTTGTTGCGGGCGTCTTCCAGGTGCTCCCGGATGACGTCACCCTGTTCGGCGGCGATGAGCGGCCCGATGTGTCCCTGGTCGATGTCCGGGTAGTTGAGCTCCACCGCCTTGGCCTTGGTCACCAGGGAGTCCACGAACTCCTCGAAGATGGGCCTGGCCACGTAAATCCTCTCGATGGATTGGCAGGCCTGACCCGGTATTCGCGACAGAGGCGCGAAGCAGGGCCGTGGTGGCGCGGTTCACGTCTGCGGACTCGGTGACGATGGCGGCGTCCTTGCCGCCCAGCTCCAGAAAGGCCGGGATCAGGCACTCGGCCGCGGCATGGGCGACGATCCGGCCCACCGGGATGCTGCCGGTGAAGCAGACGGTATCGGCATGCTCGATCATCACCGATCCGATGCTGCCGCTGCCGCGGATCATGCGAAACACCTTGTCCAGCTCGGGGACCCGGCGATGGACTCGCTGAAGCGCTTCAACGAATCGCGGCGTGACCTTGCTGGCCTTGGCCAGCACCGCGCAGCCGGCGGCGAGGGCCGGAATGGCGTCGATCAGGGTCAGGATGAGCGGGAAATTCCAGGGGGAGATCACCGCCACCACCGGGTATGGGGCCGCGGTCCAGCCCAGCTCGATACCGGGCAGCTCCGAGGAGCGCCGTCGCCGGGGGCGCCAGGAGCTCGGGTGCGAGCCGGCACCAGCGGTCGATGGCCGCCGTGACCACATCGAGCTCGGCGTAGGAGAGGGCTCGACGACCGGTGTCGACGGTTAACGCCTCGGCGATGTCGTGCTTCGATCGATTGAGCTCCGTGTCGCCATGCGGTCAGGGTGGAGATCCTGCAGATCGAGGTCCGCCGCCCAGGCGGGTTGGTTCGCCGAGACCACGGGCGGTGCTTCCGCAGCGACTCCCTCCCGATCCAGCGGATTGATATGAAAATCGATCTCGCCGGTTCGTGGGTTCCGAACTGGAATGGTTGAAGCGCATTGAGGATCTCCTTTCGGGTTCTTTCAATGATCTCAGAGTTTCCCGGCGGGCCTGTCGCCGAATCACGGTCTCCTTGACACGCCCATGCCCCAATGTTAGCCTATTGTTCGGACAATCTAACGACTTTGATGAAAGTCACAACGTCGCCGCTCGCCGAACACGGCGCTCGCCCTCGGGTTTTCAGAACTCCGATGATGCCATCGGAGTCTATTTCGTACGTACATTCAATTGAGGTAAAACGAAAAGGGGGGAGGCAGATCGTGAGAGCCCAAGAGTGGAGATTTATCGTTTGTATGCTCTCGATCATATTGGCAGCTGGAGCGGCGTGGGCCCAGGAGACCACCGCCGAGGCAGTGCCGGACCAGGAGATCGCCCAGCGGGAAGAGTTGGGCGAGGCGGGTGACCAGGAAACCCGGACGATCGAGGAAATCACCGTAACCGCCCGCAAGGTCGAGGAGTCTCTGGATGACACTCCGCTGACCATGCGCGCCCTCACTGCCGAAAATGTCGCGCAGCTCGGACTGTTCAACGTGGAAGACGTGGCCATCAACACGCCCGGAATCCACATCAGCAACTACTTCGGCGCCCGGGACGATCCCAACATCGCCTTCCGGGGCATGGATGCCGGGACCATCGACCGGATCGCCCAGATCTCGTCGTCCTACATCGACGGTGTCTACCTGCCCGGTGCCACGTCCTGGATCAGCGTCGGAACCGTCGAGCGCACCGAGGTGGTCAAGGGTCCGCAGAGCGCGCTCTTCGGCCGGTCCGCCTTTGGTGGAGCGATCAACTTCGTCTTCAAGGCCCCGACCCCCGAGTGGGCGGGTAACATCGGCCTGACCGTCGGCGAGAACAGCCGAATCGACCTCGGTGCCGGCGTGAGCGGCCCCATCTCCGACTCCTGGAGCTTCCAGTTCTTCGGACGGGGTTTCGACTACGGTGGAGGGTACGAGAACCCCTACCCGGACTCGGAACGGCTGGGCGCACAGTCGACCAAGGCGATCGGTAGCGCCCTTCAATGGGACATCTCCGAAAGTGTGGATGTCAGGCTCCGCGGCTTCTACTCGGCCGACGACGACGGACCGGCGGCCTTTGCATGGTTCGACCCGAGCATCCACAACTGCGGCCCGTTCGAAACCGACGGTCAGTCCGGGATCCTCACCTACTACTGCGGCGAGCTCAGCCCTGACCTGGTCACCGACTTCGGCTACGACACCAAGACCGAGCCTGCCCAGGGGGCGACCTGGCCGAAGAACGAATTCGGCATGACCCGGGAGTTCGCGCTGGCTTCTCTCAACCTCAACGCCATGCTCGGCGAAAGCACCAGCCTCACCTCCATCACGGGGTACGTCAACGAAGAGCTCGAGGCGATGCAGGACTTCAGCGGCAGCCAGACCCTGCTCCAGTACTTCAACACCATCGACACCCTGCTGTCGCAGGAATTGAGGGTCCAGGGTTCCACCTCGAAACTGGACTGGATGGCGGGCTTCTACTACCTGGACGCGGAGTACGAGAGCAAGCCCAACGGATTTGGATGTTCGGACCCGAGCTATATTTTCGGGGGCTTCCTCCCCGGATGTGCGCTGTTCGCCGGCGGCATGGTTCGCGGATCCTTCAATCTCAGCGTCGCGACCCCGTTCCGACTCGTCGAGAACACTGCGCTGTTCGGCTCCTTGAACTGGCGCATCTCCGACAAGGTCGCGCTGGCCGTCGATGCCCGTGCCGCGAAGGAAAGCCTCGACTATGGTTCCGTCGAAGCGGTGGACGGAGTGACCCGGGAGCTCAAGGACGACTTTGACAGCTTCCAACCACGGGTGGTGTTTGACTGGAAGCCGACCGACACCACGACCGTCTACGCGAGCGTTTCCACCGGCAACAAGCCCGGCAATTTCAACTCGGAGGTCGCCCAGATGTGCACCAGCTGCATCGGGGAGTTCGAGCAGGAGTACGGCATTGGCGTGGCTGTCCCCGAGTCGGAGGCCCTCAACTACGAGGCCGGTTACAAGATGGTCACCCGCAACGGCAAGCACCGCTTCAACGTGGCGGCCTTCTACTTCGACTGGACCAACCAGGCGTTCACTCAGGCCGTCCCCTTTGACACCAACGGCGACGGCGAGATCGACGACGACCTGGTCGACTATACGACGGTGGCGGGCAAGAGCGAGATCAAGGGTGCCGAGTTCTTATACTCGGGCTGGCTTGGCAAGTACTTCAACGTGATGGCGACCTACAACTACAACGACGCCAAGTACGTGGTCTTCGAGGACGTCACTCACGGCAGGGTGTTTGGCAGCAGGGACGCATCAGGCAAAACCATGCCTCGCAGCCCGAAGTCATCGGCCACTCTGGGAGTCGGTGTCATCGTTCCCATCGGAAGCGCCTGGGATTTCAACGCCCGCGCCGACTACGTGTACCGGGGATGCCTCCTACACATGGGCCGTGAACCTCGCCGAAACCGGCGTCACCAATCGCGTGAGCCTGCGGGCCGGCGTCCGCAACGACACCTTCGATATCAGCGTGTGGATGAACAACGTCACCGACGACGACTCTTTCATGTCGATTCGGCGCTTCTCCGCTCTCGAGAACTTCGTCCAGCCCACGTGGTGGGCCGGATTGCCCGGGGTGAAGGAAGCCGGCGTCACGTTCAGGGTTCGCTTCTAACGATCGCCAAAAAGTCAGAGCCACCGAAGTGGCTCTGAGATCGAATCAACCACGGCCGCCATCCCTTCGGGGGTGGCGGCTTTCTTTTCGATTCAGCCATGCCGAAAGTCAGTCGATATATTTCTCAATTCTCGCGGCTCACATCACCGCGCGCGACAGGACTCTCGCCGCCACCCTGCGGGATGGGAGCCGCGAGACTTGAGACTTATTGATTTTCCCGACTTCTTTTCTCGCAGCGTCACAGGTCCATGATCATCTCGACGTCCCAATCAATATCTGGGCTCTTGTGGCGGCTGGTTATCCAGGTGACCACAAACAACACCGTGAATGAAGCAGCCAGTGACACGGCGGTCGGGAGGACACCGTTTTGGAAGGGCGGCTTCGGCAGGGCCTCGAAGTAGGTCTGCTTGGCGAGGAATTCGAGCACCAGATTGACGCCCATGCCGGTGGCGATGGATGCGGAGGCGGCGGCCGCGGTCACCCGCCGCCAGTTCAGACCGATGGCGAGGGCGGGGCCCAGGGCAGCCCCGAAGGTGCCGAAAGCAAAGGTCCCCAACAGCGCGATGAGATCGCCGTAGAGGTAGGCGAAGATCGCCGCCGAGAATGCAATGCCCACCACCGCCACCCTCCCCCAGAGAAGCTCGTCGGACACCTTCGTCCCAAAGGCCTTGGGGAGGTCACGGACCAGGGCGGCGGAGCCGATGTTCACAAAGGAGTCGGCGGTGGACATGATGGCTGCCAGGATCCCGGCAAAGACCAGCCCGGCGAGGATCTCGGGCGCGAAGTTGAGCAGGAACTGGGGGGACGCCTCGTCTGGGTTGGCCAGAGGTGCAAGCCGCCCGCCGGCCACCAGGGACGGAACCGCCAACCCGATGCCCAACCAGATCAGCACGCACAGGGTCTGGGTGACGCCGATGATCAGCGGCATCCACTTGAGCTTGCGGGGATCGTCGAGCATGAAGAACTTGTGGAGCATGTGCGGTTGCCCCAGGTTGCCCACCGCAAAGACGAGGAAAAAGCCCATGGCGGCGAAGACCGGGATCGCGCCCAGGGGATCGAGGTGGTTTGGGCCGAAGCGGTCTGACTCTGCGATGGTGCGAGCCATCGTTTCCAATCCGCCTCCGGCCCGGAGTGCGTAATAGAAAACGGCGATGGCCGCACCCACCATGAGGGTCCCTTGGAACAGATCGGTATAGACACCGGCCACCATGCCACCGGCGGTGGCGTAGAAGACCACCACCAGGACTCCGACGGCCATGGCCACGGCGAGACTCCAGGCTCCCAGCAGTTCCCGGGTGCCGAAGATCGCCTCGATCAGGATCCCGAGGGCCTTGAGCTGGGCCCCGAGGTAGCCCACGGTCCCCACGATCACCGCCGCCGCCGCCAGTCCGGACGCCAGTCGGCTGCGATACCGTGCATACACCACGTCGGGCACGGTGTAAATTTCTCGCACTCCGGCCAGCAGCCGCAGCCGTTTGGCCACCACCCAGCACAACAGGCCGGCGGTGAAGCTCACCGGGATGCAGATGAACATGGAGGCCAGGCCCATGCGATAGGTCAGGCCGGGACCGCCGATGAACACGAAGCCCGAGAAGGCGGCGGACATGGTGGCCAGTGCCGTGACCAGCAGGCCGATTCCCTGGCCGGCGATGAAGAAATCCTTGGCGGTTTTGGTGCGGCGCGCCGCCCAGAAACCGATCACCACCACGAGGGCCAGGTAGATCAGAGCGGTCCAGATGATGGCGGGTTTGGCCAGGATCGGCATCAGTCGTTCGCTCGGGGTTCGGGGTTCGGGGTTCGGGATTCGGGGTTCGGAATTCGGGGCTCGGGGTTCGGGATTCGAGGCTCGGGTGTTGGATTGCCTTCCCGGAGTGATCCAACCCGCAGCTCGGAACCCGCGACTCGGAATTCTCTATCCAGCCTGTCGAGATCCTCCTGGCGCATCTCGAAGCGGTCGAAGGTCAGGGCGTAGACCAGGGCCACCAGCAGGAGTGGCACCAACCACACCCCGTAGAGCTGGATTGCCGCGGCCGCGGGCAGACCGCCGAACCACGGCCCGTCCAGGACCTGCCCGCGGAAGAGGAGCATGCCCACCGCGCAGGCCTCCAGGAAAAGAAGAAGAACGAGGAGAGGGAGACCCAGCGGTCCCAGTCCGCCCCTGCGAGCCACCGCCACCACGATGAGCGCCACCGGGTAGCCCATGACCAGCATGGAGAAGATCCACTCGGCGACGGGGCCCGGCAGCAGGAAGAGCACCAGCACCAGCGGAGAAGCCACCGCCAGGAACAGCAGTGCGAGTTGGCGCGCCACTACGTGCTCCCCTCGAGAGTGATCATGGCAGGGGATGTTAGCAGCACGACACCTAGGGTTGTTCAGATCGTTGCAGTTATCGCTCAATACTCGATTCTCGCGGCTCAGATTTCGCGCCTCAAATCGTGGGGCACTCAAGGAGCGTCCCGCGAGAGATGAGCCGTGAGAATCGAGCGATGAGCACCAACCTAAATTTCGCAGAACGAATCAGCAGAAATGATACTATTGTCATGACGATAGGACATCTTTCCAATCCCGGGCGATTCAAGAGAATCGGCTGGAAGAACCACGAACGGAGGAATCATGCGTCCCCTCTCCACCCTTCGGTTCAGCTGGTCAGCGGCGATCCTCACGGTCGCTTTATTGGGCGTTCTTGGCTGTGGGTCGGAACCGGCCCCACCGGCTGCCGAACCCGAGCCGACTCCCGAGATCTCAGACGCGCTCGCACCAACATCCACCGGGGAAAACGCCCCCATTCGCCAGCTCCACACCACCACCCTGTGCACCACCGACCTGGAGGCCATCCGGGCCTTTTATGGTGATGGACTCGGTCTCCGCATTCGTGGTCCGATCGATCTGGGTCCCGATGTTCGTGACGTACAGCGGCGACTGTGGGACATCCCTGACGATGTGGGCTGGCAGCTCTACATCATGGATCGGCCCGCAGTTCCGGGCACAATCCAGGTGCGTGTCCTCCTCTTGGACCGTGAAACACCCATGATCCACACCACGTGGAATCCCCAGGAGCCGGGACCGTTCTCCATGGGATTCTCCACCGAGGACCTGGATTCCTGGGATCCTGAGCTTCGAGCCAAGGGTTATGAATCACTGATGCCCCTGTCCCGCTACCAGATCCCCCGTCCCGACGGAACCACCTACGAAATCAATGAGACGATCTTCAACGCTCCCGATTTCATGCACTCGGTCACCATTTCGCGGGGAGACGGCATGCCGCAGCTGGGTCCGGTGGACCCGGCAACCGGTCGAGGGGGCCCGATTTACTCGGCCCTCATCATCGAGAACTCGGATGCGGTGCTTTCATTCTATGTGGATGTCCTAGGGCTCGAACTTCGGAGCGATCGGCAATTCAAGAGCAGTGGTAGCAAGGGAGCGCTCGGTGTCCCCGACGGCACCGAATTCCGATTCGCCATCGTTTATGCCGAGGGCGCCACATTCGGCCATCTGCTATTCCTGGATTACCAGGGACGTCTCGGTCTGCCGAATCCGGGAGTTGCCCCCCGTCCTCCAAATCGCGGGATGGCCATGTGGAGCTTTCCGGTCACGGATATGGCGGACATGGAGCGGCGTCTCGAAGAGAATGGTCTGACTCCGGTGTCGGGGCCGGTGGAGTACACCAGCCCGACCCTTGGCCACCACCTGTCCATGACGGTGCTCGACCCCACCGGATTCCTTGTGGAGTTGTTCCAACCAATGGAGTAGACAGCTGAATCCAAGCCGGCAAAGGCAGACATCGGCCCAGCGCCAGAGGAAGTGAGGGCAGCCATGGACATCCAACAGAGCCACCCCGATCTCTACCGAGCGCTCGTGGAGAATCGTGGGCGCCGAGCACGTGCTCACGGACACAGAGGACCGGGAGTTCTACTCCCAGGACATCTATCGCACCGCCGACGACATCGCTGCCGCCGTGGTGCGACCCGGCAACCCGGAGGAGGTGGCACGCGCCACCGCCGCGGCCACTTCGGCCGGCTTCTCGGTGCTTGCCAGGGGCGGCGGCTCGTCCTATACCGGCGGGCTGCTGCCGGACCGGCCAAACTCGGTGGTGATCGACACCAAGCGGCTCGACCGCGTGGTGGAGATCAACACCGACGACATGTACGTCGTGGTTGAGGTGGGCTGCACCTGGCAGGAGCTCCACCTGGCCCTCAAACCCCACGGGGTCCGGCCGCCGTTTTGGGGGCCGGCGTCCGGAGGCACCGCCACGATTGGCGGCAGCCTGTCCCAGAACGCCATTCTTCACGGCTCAGCCCTGTACGGCGCAGCGGCAGAGAGCGTGCTCGGGCTCGAGGTGGTTCTTGCCGACGGCAGCCTGGTGCCCACCGGCTCCGGTTCCACTGTCGGGGCCAAGCCCTTCTTCCGGCACTACGGTCCGGATCTGACCGGGATCTTCCTGGGTGACACCGGGGCGCTGGGCATCAAGACTCGAGCCGTGCTCCGACTGATGCGCACTCCGCCCTCTGCCCGATTCGCCTCATTCGAGTTCGCCGACGGACAGCAGTTCGCCGAGGCCATGGCCGAGGTGGCGCGGTCCCGGCTGGTCACCATGTGCTTCGGCATGGACCCGGTGCTCCAGCATCAGCGCATGAAACGGACCAGCCTCGCCCAGGACGTCAAGGCACTCAAGGGTGTGGTGACCTCGGCCCAGCAGTTTCGGCAAGGGCGTCAAGGAGGCGGTCAAGGTGGCGGTGGCCGGCCGCTCCTTCCTCGAGGAGCACAGCTACTCCACCCACTACATCGTGGAGGGCCGAACTGACGCCGAGGCCGACGAAAAGACTCGAGGCCCTGCGGAAGATCTGCCCCGCAACGGGCACGAGGTGGAGAACACCCTGCCCAAGGTCCTGTACGGCGATTCCTTCTTCCCCATGACTACCGCCATCGGCCCCCAGGGTGAGCGGTGGGCCCCGGTGCACGGCATCGTGCCGGTGTGCGACGCCCCGGCCGCGTTGGAGAAGATCGAGGGGCTCTTCGCGAGCCACGCTCGAGGACATGGAACGCCAGGGCGTCGTGGTGGGCATTCTGTTGTCCACCGTGGCCACCAACGGATTCGTCATCGAGCCGGTCTTCTACTGGCCCGGACCGCAGACCCTCTACTACAAACGGGTGCTCGAACCAGGCTATCTGGCAAAGCTCATAGAGTTCGACCGCAGCCCCGAGGCCGAGGCACTTGTGGCCGACCTTCGCACCATGTTGATCGCGACCTTCGAGGAACTGGGGGCCGCCCACCTCCAGGTGGGCAAGACCTACCCGTACCGTAAGGGGCGCGACCCCAACACGTGGAAGCTGCTGGAGGCCATCAAGACGGCAGTGGATCCCGAACGGCTGATGAATCCCAAGAGCTCTCGGGCTTGACTGAGGAGGAGGCAAAGATGACAACGAGCATGCGGTTGGCCGGCGTGATGGCGGCCGGGACAGTGTTGGCTTTGATCCAGGGGCTCGAGCCGCAGAACTGCCTGATACCGGCGTCAGCGGCGTCTACGAGGTGATGATCGGGACCGACGAGGCCGAGTCCCTGATGAAGTACTTTGCGGA
>CAWDGW010000009.1:0-106729 GCA_963801995.1 uncultured Holophagae bacterium
TATACCAGATCGGTGCGGTGTAGGCGCGCTCCTGGTGGATGGTTTCAGCGCCCTCGGGAATGTCGACACCGAAACGGAACGCGTCGTACACCACCCAGCGCGGGGTCGGGATCTCGAGCACGCGGGCGTAGTAGAATGCGCTCTCTTTCGGGTTGAAATCGGGATCGGTCCAGACAGTGCCAAGCTCGGAGGCCCCGATGGTATTGCTCCAGTTGGCCGCCGCGATGTCCACTGTGTTGCCAACCGGCGGCAACTCGCCGTTGGCGTCCATTTCGCGCCCTGTGGACCATGCGACGTCATAGACCTTCTCGTGAGTCTCACCCTTGGCGTCCAACCAGCCCTTGACGATCTGGATGCGGTCCAGGTTGGCGCCGATCACATCCCGCAGCGCGTAGACCATGAAGGTGGGCGCGTCGCCGGTACCGCGGAGGTCGCCACCCATTGGCACGCCTTTCTCATAGCCGCGGAAGGCGGGCTGGCGGCTGTTCATGTCATCGCGCTGTGAAGTCCCAGCCGCCGAAAAAACGCACCAGGATGCGCGGGCCGGTGGTGCCGTAGACTTCCTTGCGATCCATCGCGTCCCAGATCGCTTCGCGGGTGTTTTCCTGCGCCCAGACGGCGGTATAGCCCGAGGCGACGAGCTGATAGCCCTCAAAGGTGCCGTTCTCGGTCTTGGCGAAGGGATGTTGCATGCGCACGGGCGAGGGTTCGGCGTTGGTGGCCTTGCCGAAGAAATTTTCTTCCTCGACAGCGGAGAGGGCGGTGTGGCTATCGGTTGAACCGATCAGACCGAATTTGTACGGGTTGGTGCCGAACCGCTTCTCCAGCAGAAGTCCATTCTTCAGCGCCTCGCGGGCGTATTCGTACTGCAGCATATTCTCGGTCTTGGCCTCGGAGAGATCGAGGTTGCCGGCGTCCCAGGTCTCGTAGTCGGCAAACGCGTCGTCAGGCGACAGGAAGGGGTGGGTCTCGCCATCGCCCTTGATCTGGGTGATCTCGTACATCGGCTCCCAGCGGGCCCGCGACTCGACATAGAGCTTGTCGAGTTTCCGGCCGGTGTACTGGGCGTCCACCGGAAACATGATGCCGTTGGACAGGTTGCCGTTGTGGGCGAGCGCAAGCGCAGAAGCGCCGGTCTTGGCCTCGTAGTTCTCGAGGTATTTGTAGAGATCAAGCGGATCAGTCGAGCCCACCGGTGCCTGGGTCGTGTACGGCACGACCTGGCCGGCTTTTTCGGCGCCTTCGCGGAAGATCACGTTGCGGTGCAGGTTGTTGC
Organism: uncultured Holophagae bacterium; assembly: GCA_963801995.1. Taxonomy (GTDB): domain Bacteria; phylum Acidobacteriota; class Thermoanaerobaculia; order Thermoanaerobaculales; family Sulfomarinibacteraceae; genus FEB-10. The sequence goes on from CAWDGW010000009.1 coordinate 1,277, forward strand.
CGGCGACGAGCGAGGTCCACTCGAAGCCGATAAAGGCTGTGAAGTGGCCGGGGTCGTTGAACCGCTCGGCCGCATCGACCACCTTCTCCCAAATCGATGCGTAGGTCCTCCCGCCTGGCGAGTACTCCACCATCATCTCCGGATCGATCTTGCCTTGGGCGAATGTCGTGATCAGATTCAGCGCCGCCTCAGCCGAGGCCTCGCCGCCGGCCTGCAAACCTTCGTACCAGGGCTTGGCCTGGTCGAACTTGAGGATGTCGGGGTCACCGGCCGCAAGATCATTGAAGAACCCCATACCGTCGGAATGGTCGGCGATCACCAGCCAGTCGAGCGGGCGGCCGAGCTTGGCCGGCTGGCCGCTGGAGGCCATCACCTGTTCGCCGCGGGCGAAGCGGTAGGCCTCATCGAGGCCGAGACGCGCTCCGAACAGTCCGGCGTCCATCGACAGGCCGGTGTGCAGGTGGGTGTCGCCCCAAAACACGCGGTCGGGAAAACTGCGCTGGGCGTAGGGCGAATAGGCCTTGCCGGGATAGAGGTCCGACAGCGATTCCTTTGACGGAGTGATCTGCGCGAACCCGGACGTCACAGAACCAATGATCAGGATCACACACAGAAGACCGAATATCGAAACGGAACCAAAGCGGGAGGGGCTCGAGGTGGCCATTTGGGTGAAACTCATCACAGATCTCCTTTTGATAAACCAGGTTTGATTTGGCGAAACAGTGGCGGGGCTTATTGTAGAACACGCCGCGGTGCCACTTCTGGCATTCCAGCATTGTGGTGCTTTGGAATGCCATGAGGGTCAACTGGCGGTTTCGAGGTGCGTTTCGAGCCCTTCGGCCGTTTCTTTGATACGACCCCCACCTGGCACCTGTGCTGGGGTCCCCTTTTGCTATCATGTGGGTGCTGATGCAAAACAACGCACCGGGGTCGGCAAGGACCACATTTGCCGAGGATCAGTCGAAGAACCCGCCGCCCAGGAACGTCTTCGACCGACTTTTGCGACGATTCGCGCGCGCCTCCTACTTCGTTGTAGTCCTGCTTCTGTACGCAGTGGCCTCGACCGCGGTCGGGGTGGCGGTCGCTCCCGCCCTGTGGTCCTATCAATACCTCGCCACTTGGTGTTCAGCGCTTCCGGGTCCTTTCTATTGGTTCGGCATCGCTACCAGCTGCGCCCTCTGTTTCTTCATCGCGGGCTTGACTCTGTTGGTCGTTGTCCCGATCTACAACCTGGTTTTGCCGACCAAGATCGTGCCTTTCAAGGGCGGCTACTACTCGATATTCGCAGTGCCGTGGTTCGTGCACAACGCCCTCTTCTACCTGGTTCGCTTCACTTTTCTGCCCTTCGTCACGCTGACACCATTCGGGATCTGGTTTCTCAAGGCGATGGGGATGAAGATCGGACGCCACGCCTTCATCAACACCGAGTACATCTCGGACCCGCAGCTGATCACGCTCGGCGACGATGCAGCCCTCGGCGGCAGTGTACGTATTTTCGCCCACCACGGGGGCGGCGGGAATCTGGTCATCGCTCCGGTTGAGATCGGCGCCCGTGCCACCATCGGTCTCGGGGCGACGGTGATGGGCGACGTCATCGTGGGCGAGGGGGCGACCGTACTACCCAACTCGGTGCTTCTGCCGGGTTCGAGGGTGGGCGCCGGCGAGACATGGGGCGGGGTTCCGGCAAGGCAGATCGAGAAGGACGAGCTCGACCGTCTCAAGGAGGGCATCCGGAAGGTGCGCCCTCTCGAGCTGGGCTGAATCCGGCACCAGGTCCGAGGATTTCGGGATGTTGCCCCGTCAAGATCGTAGTTGGTCGCCCCCGAACTACGGCAGCGTGGAAAAAAGCCCTCGGCGACCGAAGCTGATCGCGCTGGCCAGCAGGAGGAGGAAGCCGGCGAAGTAGCCGGACATGGCGGAGTTCCAGGGTCGAATCCCACTTCACGATATCCACCACCGGCTGAACACCTCGACAAAATACCCCGGTGCCAGGCATCCTAACCGCATTTCTCACAGGGTTTCGTCTCGAGGGCGGCGAGGCGCCGTGTCCAGTGGGGTTTTCGACCCGAGGGGCGCGGAGGCGTACTTGACATACGTCGAGCACCCCGAGGCGAGAAAACACCGCTGGGCGTGGTGCATCGCCAGCCGTAGTAGAAAGCTGGTGAGAAGTGCGGGCTAAGAGTTGACTTCCGCTCGCGTTCCTGCTGTATTGGTACGGCTATGGAAAGCCGGAGATCGGGACCGCTGACTGCGGTACTCCTCAGGGGGCGATGTGGTGTCGCTCCAACGGAGGTTTCCGGCTCGAGGCGCAAGCGGCTGATCCCGACCCGGGCGTGGGCTCTACCTCTGCTTCTGTTGTCGAGCCTCGTCGCTGTCGCCAGCCCTGCCGCGGCCACAGCGGAGTTGCCCCAGGACATTCACCGCCACGTTGTCTTCGGTCAGAGGGGTTGGACGGTCCGCTGGCAGGCGAGAGCCTTCGAGCAGGGTGGCTTCTACCGGCTCTACGCCGGGCAGAGCCAGGATGGCCTACGCCTGGTTGACGTCCAGCACACCGTGCGCGGCATCGGCAACTACCAGTACAGCGATGGACCTGATGGTTCGCCGCAGCTCTACTACCAGCTCCGCTACGTCGCCCCAGGCGGCGAGGAGCTGGTGCTGGCGACCCTCAGGCTGGAACTCGGCGGCCTCGGATCCCTTCCTGTCTCGATCGGGCAGGACGGGACTGACTTCAAGGCACTGCATGAGGTCCGGTCTCCCCTGTCGCTCGCCTCGAGACGACTTGCCCAACAACGTGGGGCGGGGCTACCAACGGCCGAGTCGATCCAGCCCGAGGTGCCCCCTCCCAAACTCGGCGAGTGACAGACCACACCTGTGTCGCCGTGACGTGTCGACCTGGCACATGAAAAGACCGCAAAGACGAAGGAGGAGAAAACATGAAACGCTTTCGATATCTTGTGTTGATCGCACTCGTGCTCGTCGCACTTCCGGCCGCTGCCGACAACAGCCAAGAGCTGGCATCGGAGGCCGGGCCTGGCATGTACGAGCCGCCGGATTCGCTGTCGGACTGGCTGTGGCCCGTCCTGCTCTACGACAACGGGCCGCTCGTCACCCAACCGGGTGGCGGCTCCGGCGGCGCGGACCTGTCCGAGCTGCAAGTGGACCTGGGTATGAACACCCTGGGTGCTGGTCACCAGTTCGCCCTGGGATACTCTGTGGCCGATGACTTCGATGTTCCGACGGGCGGCTGGCAGATTGATACCATCACGTTCTTCGCCTACCAGACCGGGTCGACCACCACGTCGACCATCACCGGTGTCTACGTGCAGATTTGGGACGGCCCCCCCGATGCTGGTGGGTCGATCGTCTGGGGTGACCTGAGCACCAACCTCTTGGCCTCCTCCCTGTGGTCGAACATCTACCGCGCCTCGAACGCCGATCCCACGGCCTCGAACCGGCCGATCATGGCCAACGTCGCCACGATCGGCACGACTCTGGCCCCAGGCACCTACTGGGTGGAGTGGGCGACCGACGGGAGCCTGAGCTCGGGGCCGTGGGCGCCGCCGATCAGCATCCTCGGGCAGATCATTACCGGCAACGCCAAACAGAACCTCAACGGTGCCTGGCAGGAGCTGCTGGACTCCGGCACGGCGACCGCTCAAGGCCTGCCCTTCATCATCGATGGCGAGATGGTCCCGGTGGAGCTGCAGAGCTTCTCCATCGAGTAGCCCGGCGTCGTTGACGCACAATCACGGGCCGCCCGGAAGGGCGGCCCTTTTTCATGGGGCGTATACGGCGGGAGTTGAGGACCAGCGAGGAGTTTTCGCCTACCGCAGGTACTTGGGGTCGAGGCACGCCTCGAGGCTGAAGCTCATGTCGCCCCGACGGATCTCCACCAGGTCGGTGCGCTGAAAGGACCCGCCGTTCCACTCGAGTCGGCGCACGAAGCCCTGATCGTCCGCAGCCACGTAGATCTCATCGATACCGTCGTTGTCCAGGTCGGCGAGCGCGGTGGCCAGCTCCACCGCGGTCGAGGAGGCGTCGATTTGCTCGACGACCCACGGCCCCGGCCCCGGCCGCAACAACCACACCCCGGCGCGCCGACACGAGGCGATGAGCTCGGCCTGCCTATCGCCGTCCACGTCCCCGGCGCAGAGGAAGCGGCAGGATTCGCCAGGTATGGTCGCCAGGTCGAGGGAGTCCCATGCCCCCCCTGCGAAGCGGTACCTCCTGATCGTCACCTCCTTCCGCCGGTCGTTGCCCTGTGCCAAACCCACTCCCGGGGCCTCGATGGCGGCGATCACCGCCGGCCGGCCGACCCCCTCCAGGTCCGTCACCAGGATCTCCTTGGCGTGCCGGTCCTCGAACACCGCCAGCGGAGACGGCACCCACTCGCTGCCAACGAGGGTGTACATGACGATTTTGCCCGGCTGCACGCCGCGGTCAACCCTGTTCGGTGCACTGGGCGTGGCAAAGATCTCGGCGAGGCCGTCCCCATCCACGTCGCCGAGCTCGATCTCGTGGACGAAGGTGTTGAGGGCCTGGTCGATCATCGTCACCGCCCACTGATGGCCGGCGGTTCTGCTGAGGACTGCGACCACGCCACGGTCGTGCGTCGCCACCACGAGCTCCGGGAATCCATCGCCGGTGACGTCGCCGATTTCCACGTCTCGGAACCTGTTGAATCGGACCCCGAAGGCCGCGCTGGAAAGGGTCGTACTCTGCCAACCCCCGGGTCCACGGCTCCAGACCTTCATCAGGGCCGGCGCCGGCGCATGGTTCGCGCCGATGGTCAGGATGCCGGGTCAAGGCGGGAGTTTAACAGAGGTCAAGGAGTCGAAGAGGCGAAGGGAGGGAGGCTCGCAACCGCACGCCTTCAACATCGTACTGCTTGGAGAGACCCGCGGATCGAGGCCTGAAGCGGGTCGGTTCTGGAGGCCCTCATGGATCGCTCTCTTGTGTCTGTCCTCGCCGTTTGTCTCGTTGCCGCCGCGATTCCCGCCGCCGGGGCTGACTCGGAGCTCCCGTTTCGGGTGCAGCGACTGACCGACCGGGTGATCGTATTCACCGAGCTCTCCCCCTGGGAGAGCAACCACGTCGTCGTGGTTGGCGCCGACGGGCTGGTGCTGGTCGACCCGGGCCACACCCCGTTGATGGGGCGGCTGATCCGCGAGGCGATCTCGCGCCAACTCGATCGCCACCACTTCGACTACGTTATCGACACCCACGCTCACTGGGGCCACACGTGGGGCAACGCGGCCTTCCCCGATGCGCTTGTGGTCGGTCACGAGCAGGCTGCCGCTGCAATGGAGGCGGACGCCGCGAATCTCGACCGGCGGTTGGAGTTCATCCGTACCCAGGCCGACCAGGTCGCAGCCGACCTCCCAGACCTCGATCCAGACTCGGAGGAGACCCGGGCGGCTCGGCTCCAGCGAGACCATTTCGACCGCATCGCGCGCGGCCTCGCTGAAACGGGACTCGTCGTCCAGCCGCCGCGGCTGACTTTCTCGGACCGACTCACCCTCGACCTCGGTGATCTCACCCTCGAGCTGCACTACCTCGGCCGAGGTCACTCCAACTCGGACATCGTCGTCGTGATCCCCGAGGAGAAGGTCCTGCTGATGGGATGCTTCTTCCTGGAGCAGGGTCCGCTGCCGCTGTTCGGTGCCCAGCCGATGCTCGACCCGGACCGCTGGCTCGAAGTCCTCGACACCGTCCTCGACCCCGAGCTGGGAATCGAGCACGTGGTGCTCGGCCAACACACCGTCTGGCCCCGCCAACGACTCGAAGTCATGCGCGATTACATCGCCTGGCTGTGGCCGGCACTCCAGGAACTCGACGCCGAGGAGGTCGATCTCGAAGCGGCGATCGCCCGGCTCCCGCTGCCGGCCGAGCTCGACGTGCTCCGCGCGGAGGGAGCAAGCGACGACGACCTCGCTCGCTTCCACCGCACCGAGGTCACCGCCCTGTGGCGACAGCTCAAGGAGTCGGCGGCCGCGATCGTGGCGGAGGCTATCAACGAAGGCGGAGCCGGGGCGGGAGTCGCCCGCTACCGCGAGCTGATCGCCAGCAACGACACCGGTGTGTTTTTCGATGAGAACGAGTTCAACCTGCTCGGCTACCGTCTGCTCGGTGAGGAGCGATACCCCGAGGCGATCGCGGTTTTCGAGCTCAACGTCGAGGCGTACCCTGAGTCGTGGAACGTCTACGACAGCCTCGGCGAGGCCTGCATGCTGAGCGGCGATAGCGAGCGGGCGATCGAACTCTACCGCCGGTCGGTCGCGATCAACCCGGGCAACACCAATGGCATGGCCATGCTCGCGAGGCTCGGGGTCGAGCCCTAGCCCGTTCCCATCCGGAAACTCCGGAGGGGACGGCGCAGTTCTCGATGCGGAAACGAGCGATTTTTGTGCAAGTTCTAGGAAGACAAGGATTTGCGCGGAGGCGTACTCGAGTACGCCGCACAAGGAAATCCGCAGTCTGACGACGAAATTGCCAAAAAGCGCCGTTTCCGGACGAGAACTAGCCCGCATATCTCACCAGCTGTCTGGTTCGATGGCGATCGCCTTGCCCTCCACGAGGCTGATCCAGTTTCGCTGGCTGATCTTCGACGATGGTTCGAGAATGCGCATGGTACCAATTGGAACTTTGCCTTGAATTTCACCTGCCAGACATGCGGGTTCGGCCCCACACCGTCTCGTGTCGCCACCTGATGCCGTTGGGGGCGCCGTGGCCGCTCCACAGGACGGAAATATATTGCCAATCACCGGTTGTTGTGGAAAGATGACGAATCGACCTCAAGCGGACAAACGGTGTCACAGCAGGGGTGTCGGTACGCATAACACAGGGTCCCTTGATGACCCGGACGGCAGTCCCCCGGCAATTCTCCCGTTCACAACCTTGCCGGAAACGACCCGCAGCACACGAGCAAACAGCTGTCGTGTGACTGCAGAAAGCACTGAGGATGACATGTCAAAAAAACTATTTGTTGGAAGCCTGAGCTGGAACACCGATGACCACGCTCTCCGTGAAGCGTTTGCGGCCCACGGAGAGATATCCGAGGCGACCGTGATCACCGATCGCGACTCGGGCCGTTCCCGTGGTTTCGGGTTCGTGACCTTTGAAGATGACGAAGCCGCCGACAACGCAATCGCGGCCCTCAACGAAACCGAACTGGATGGACGAACCATCAAGGTTGACGTCGCCCAGGCCAGAAACCGCGACCGCGACGGTGGCCGACCCAACAGTAGCCGCTGGTAAGACACTAGGAACCCCATTGCCATCTCCTTCGCGGGTTTCACTCGAGCTTCTTCCTGGTAAGGACGCGTTGGCAGATGACCCGCCCAAAGTCGTCGCCGCAAAGCGTCCAGTCGGCGATATTGCCCGTCGTGGTCGAGGGGCGGTCCTGCCACGCCGAGCCGTCACGTCGCTGACATGGGTGGCTCTCATCCTGATGGGACCAATGGCTGCGACTCTCATTCTTCTGGCGGCTCGATACGTCGATCATCCACAGGTGCTCGTCACCGTGCTGTCGCTGTCGCTGATGATCGCCTGGCTCGCTCTGGTCGCCCTGGTCATCGTCCTGGTGAAAGCCAAACACGGCGAGGCGCGCTCCAAGGAGCGCGTCCGGCGGTTCGCCAACGCGGTCCATCAGACCGCTGACGCGGTGTTTATCACCGATCGTTCCGGGACCATCGAGTACGTCAACCCTGCCTTCGAGGGGACGACCGGCTACTCCTCCGACGAGGTGATCGGCCAAACTCCGCGCATCCTCAAGTCCGGGGAGCAGGGGCCCGAGTACTACAAACGACTGTGGGAGACAGTGCTCGGTGGGAAGTCGTTCCACGGAACTCCCATCAATCGAAAGCGAAACGGCGATCTGTACCACGCCGAGCAGACCATCACGCCCATGTACAGCGGCAACGGCGAGATCACCCACTTCGTATCGGTGATGAGGGACATGACCGACCGGAAGCTGATCGAGCGACAAGAAATCGAGATGGGCCTCGGAGCCTCAATCCAGCGCAAGCTGCTTCCCGAGCATCCGCCACGCTCGGATGGTTACGATGTTGCAGGCGCCGTGCTGCCCGCCCTCGCCACCTGCGGCGACTACTACGACTTCATCAACACCCGGGACGACGGCCTGTGCCTCGCCGTCGCCGATGCGTGCGGCCACGGTGTCGGCCCCGCCCTGATCGCGGTCCAGGTCCGCGCCCATCTGCGCTCGCTGGTGCAGACCGACCTCGAGCTCAATCAGATTCTGTTCGAAATCAACCAGATCCTGGTCTCAGATCTCGACGACGATCTTTTCGTCACAATGGCTGTGGTGTGTGTCGACGCGACGACGGGGTCTCTCCGGTGGGCCAACGCGGGTCACCCAACCGCCTATGTGTTCGACACCACAGGGTCGGTGAAGACCGAGTTACGAAGCACCGGGCTGCCCCTCGGTATGCTGCCCGGCCGCCCGTACACCTTGGGGCAGGGCGTGACCATCCAACCAGGGGACGTCGTCCTCATGATCACCGACGGCTTCCTCGAGGCGCTGAACGCTGACGGGGCCGAGTTCGGGACCGATCGGGTTCTCGAGGTGATGAACGCCAGCGTCCAGTTGTCGGCGAAAGAGATCGTGCAACGGCTTCACGACGCCGTGCGGGAGTTCGCCGACGGTCATCCGCAAGATGACGACCTGACCGCGGTGGTCTTCAAGCGGATCGATCGCGAAAACCCCGACTCGACCCCAGGTGCCGGACCCGCCACGGCGTAGGGCGACGTGTGACGGCGGAGTCCGTCGGGCGAAGCCGCAAGCGCGAAGCCGAAGGCACCGGGCAGGACCACAGGACAACCTGCGCCGCCACCCCCCACCGGTGCAAGATGACCCAACAGGTTCAAAGCCATGTCAGACGTGATCGAAAAGGTGCCTGGTACGGGGGTTTTCGGCAGTGGTCCCGTGAGTCAATCTCCACTGTGAGTCGGAGAGTCCTCACCCGCATGACAGCGATAACCGCAGACTTTTCAGGTTTGAACCGGCGTCAACCACTGCACGATCTGCCGGGTCACTTCGGGGCTGCTCAGCAACTCCATGTGGCTCAGGCGGTCATAGATTCGCTGTGACGCCTTCTCAAACACCAGGTTTCGCCGAGGGTCGTCGTGTCGGCCCAACGCGCTGTGGAGGGGTACCAGGCCATCGCCAATCAGACGGTCCGCCAAGGCGCTGCGCTTGGCTGCGGTGGTCGCGGCCACGGTGTAGCAGGCCACACCCTCGGGCAAGGGCACAACCTGACGGATATCGGGTTCGGAGTGAAAGCGGTCGTGGCCATTCCAGTCTTCGTCCAAAAGATGGCCGTACCGCAGATCAGTGATGCCGGCGCTCCGCAGCTGGCCAAGTTTGGCGAAAGGCGCGGTGTAGGGCGTTTTGGCCAAGACAACGTTCACCCAGTTACCAGCCTGCTCGAGCGGGGCGCCATGATGCGGCGTGCCCAGAAACACGATGCTCTTGAGGTGACGCGGCCAGCTCAGGGCTTCCTTTTCGGCGTAATGGAAGGCGCTGCGGGTCAACAGACCCCCCATGCTGTGGGCCACCACGCTGAGGTCTTCAATCGGTACGGGCCACCGGGCGACCAATTGCTCCAACTGAGCCGCCAGTTCGCGCCCATTGTGTGAGGTGTGCAAGCCGGAGTTGTAGCGTAGATAGACGGGGGTGTAACCCAGGGCCGAAGCCAGTGCTTCGCCGTGGTCGACCACATGCCCATTGTTCTGCGTGCGCCACTGCAGGTCGTTCGTGCACAGACCGTGGATCAGCAGCAACACCTTGCCCGTAACCTCAGACAATGGCGGCATGGCCTGCCAGTCCAGCGCTTCGCCCCGGTAGCGCAGGGTCATCGGGGTGGCGAACGGGTTGTTGCTGGCGACCAGGCTGTCACCCATCACGCCATTGATTGCCGCCACAATCCTTTCGCGCCGGGGCGTTCCAGGTTTGGCATCGTCAGCCGATTCAAACAGCGGCTCCATCCTCGCCAACACCGTGTCCAGGCCTGTGCCCACCAACTGCGTCACACCGCGGACACTCGTGTAGATCAGCCTGGTGATGCCACGGGTTTGCCCCGGTGCTTTGCCGCCGGGGAAGCCCATGGTGCTCCACACCGCCTGGTGCACGCCCTCGACGATCCGGGTCACACCTACGGTGGCCTGCGTTGCCAGTTGAGCAATGCCCCGAATGTCCGAGGTGCGCACATGTTTCAATGGATTCTTGGATGCCGGTGTGGTCATGGCTCTGGGCTGACAGTTTTGAGGTCGCGAGTACCGTCTGTTGTTGGCATCAGCACGCGATTCTATCGCAAACAACCCGGGCCGGCTCAACAGATGTCGGAATAGGTCCGTCCCAAACGGCTGTGCCCAATTCGGATTTTCTTGCTGACCAACACAGAATGCACTATATTTTACGAATTAGACGAGATCATAAGCCTGAAATCCGGGCGCACGGGCGTCCAAACAACGGAGGATCGCAGCATGAATCGCCGTGGCACAATCGCAACGTTTCTCTCCCTCCTCGCTGTAGTGTGTCTGGTTGCGTGGCATCCAGCAGCGGCTCAGGTCGTCGAATCGTCGGCGGTCGCCCCACCGCTCGGCCCAACCCAGAACAGTGGCGACGCTCCGGTGGTGAGCACCAAGGGCGGGGCCGCCGTCCAGTGTTTCTGGGATGACGGCGTCTACGGGCAGATCACCGTCACGACCTCCGGGGCGGGATGTGGCACACCGCTCAATTATGGCGGAATCACCGGATTGTGGTTAGGTGACGACAATGTGAGCGAGTCATGCACTTTTACGATTTCCCCGGCGGTCGCAGCATCGACGGGCACGATCGCAATGACCGCCCACAGTTGCTATGTCGGCGCTGACTGCGAGACTACCCGGTTCCGGCTCAACGGAGTCGATTTCGACGTGGTGGAATCGGACGTGGATCAGACCACCCCACCTGGCGGTTCAGATGTGGTTGTCTTACCCTCCGGAGAAATTCAGGGCTCAGGTGTTGACGGAGACGGGCGTGCCACCCTGATGCTTGCCAGGGCAGCTACGGCCGTGACCACCGTCGAGATTGACCACACGATCGTAGGCGGGACACCAAACGGCACCATCTACCTCGTGTGCTTCGACGACGTTCCCGTGGAATTGCTGACGATCGACGTCGAATAGCGATCGGAATAGATTTTCCCAGCCCTGCCCCAACCGGCTGGGCATAATTGTGGTGCGGCCATCTTGGCTGCACACCTCAACGGTCGGGCGTTTTCCGGATTCCGAGTTCTGCCAACGGCCAACTGCCAACTGTCTATGGCACAGTGTTCGACCACGCCGTGGTGTCGCCCGACTCGAAGCCATCGGAGAAGAGAGTGAACTCACAGTCCCGGAAGACCTCAACACCGGCGCTGCTCTCCGTGACCCAAACGAAACCCCCGTACGCGGCAACGCCACCGGTTGCATTTCCCGGCGTGTCGTAGAACCCAACGCTCACCGGGGCGAATGGGTCACTGATGTCCACCGCCCGGATCCCGAGCCACGCGTCGGCGACATAGGCATAGCTGCCGGCGACCGCCACACTGTAGGCGACTCCCGGCGTGTCGTAGAACCCCACCTCGATGGGCAAGGTGGGGTTGCTCACGTCGATCACCCGCAGGCCCTGGTCGTACGCCGCCACGTAGGCGTAGTCACCGGACACCGCAACGCCCTCGGCTCTCCCCGGCGTGTCGTAGAACCCCACCTCGACCGGCGAGGCAGGCGTGCTCACGTCGATCACCCGCAGACCGGCGTAGTAGGCCGCCACGTACGCGTAGCCCCCCGACACCGCCACGTCCTTTGCATCGTCCGGCGTGCCCACCACGCCAACCTCCGTCGGCGCGGTAGGCAGAGTCACATCGATCACCCGCAGGTTTCCAGTCCGATCCGCTGCGTAGGCGTAGTCGCCCTCGACCGCGACGGAATAGAGATTCACGCCGGGCATGGGGACCGATCCCACCTCAACCGGAGTCGCAGGTGTGCTCACGTCGACAACACTCAAGCCCAAATTGCCGTTCGCCACATAGGCATAGTCGCCGGACAACGCCACGCCGCGGGCATGGATCGGATCGTCGCAGAAACCAGCCTCCACGGGTGCAGCCGGCGTGCTGACATCGAGCACTCTGAGACCATCGAAGTACTGCGCTACGAAGGCGTACCCACCGGAAACCGCGATATCCTGGGAGCTGCCCGGCGCATCGATGAACCCTACCTCCGTCGGAGTCGAAGGAGGATCAACGTCGATCACCCGCAGGCCCTTCGCCTGGGCCGCCGCGTAGGCGTACCCCCCCGAGGCCGCAACGCCGTAGATGCTCCCCGGGTCATAGGACCCCACAACGCTCGGCAGGGACGGCGTGCTCACGTCGACAACCAGCAACGACCCTGCCGCAAGGTACGCGTAGCCTCCGCTGACCGCGACGTGCAGAACGGAACCCCCCGGATCATAGAACCCCACCTCGCTCGGCAGGGACGGCGTGCCCACATCGACGACTCGCAGACCGGCGGACCCGTCCGCCACGAAGGCATAGCTTCCAACCACCTCCACGTCCCAGGCGGCAGCCGCCGGCGTGAGGTACGAACCTACCTCGCTCGGCGAGGACGGCGTGCTCACGTCGATCACCCGCAGACCGCCGGCGTAGTCCGCCACGTACGCGTAGCTTCCGGATGCCGCGACGCCGTAGGAGGATCCCACCGTGTCGAAGAACCCCACTTCGGTTGGTAACGACGGCGTGCTCACGTCGATCACCCGCAGACCCCCACCGGAGTCCGCCACATAGGCGAAGGTCCCGGAAACTGCCACAGCCCGCGCAACTCCCGGAGTGTCGATCGAACCCACCTCCACCGGAGCGAGTGGGTTGGTCGCGTCAATGATCCGCAGCCCGCTGTCGTCCACCGCGACATAGACGTAGTCGCCGGCTGCCGTCACACCGTTGATGGTGTCGGTCAGCACGACTTCTGCCGCCGCCAGTGGAGCCGCCGGGTTGGTCACGTCCGCGACGACCAGCACGGTCCCACTGCCGAAGTACGCGTAGTTTCCCGAAATATCAGCTGCGTAGGCTGGCCCATAGGACCATCGGGCCCAGAACTCGGGACACTCCTGAGCCATCGCGGGAGTTGCGAAGGCGATCGAAGCGATCGCAGACACGGCCAAAAGCAGAGCCACTCGGCGCTCGGAAATCATTAGATTCTCCTTTTGAGACAGTATATAGGTTCGCTGGATCTTCAACAAGAAAAAAGACTTCCTCGGCGTCCTCGCGGTGATTCCCGGTGAGAAGAGCGAGCTAACTGCTTATTAAACCGAGAGCGACCGGCCGTTGTGCTCGGCCGTCAAGGAGAGCAAGAACGGCACTGCGGATCGCGCCCAGACCTCCGGAGAGGGGAAGCCGGCCGCGCCGTCACCCCAACATCTGCGCAACATGTCGGTGTCGATGACGCCGGGATTGACGGCCACAGCCGCCAGGCCGGACGGCAGCTCCTGGGACAGGGCCTTGGTCAGACCTTCCACGGCGAACTTGCTGGCGCAGTAGGGCGCCACCTCGGGCGCCGTGCCACGCCCCCAACCCGAGCTCATGTTGACCACCACCCCCGAGCCCCGGTCGATCATCGCCGGCAGAAACGCCCGGATCACGTTGGCCGTACCACCCACGTTGACCTGGAGAACCTGCGAGAACTCGCCGTCGTCGATCTCCCACAGCGGCGCGGGCCGGTTCATGAGCCCCGCGTTGTTGACCACCAGGTCCGGCGTCAAATCACCGGCGAACACGTCCTCAGCCCACGACTTCACCATCGGCCAACGGGCCACATCCACCACGTCGAAACGGTTCGGCGGTCCAAAGGTGGCCCGTAGCTCATGGACGACCTCCGCCGAGCGGCCGCAGCCCGCCACCGTGTGGCCCAGCTCGATCAGCGGCTCCACCAGTGCTCGGCCGAGGCCTCGGGTGGCTCCGGTGAGCACGATGACTCTCTGCCTGTCTTCACGCATAGGCACCTCGTCTCTGGTCTCTGGTCTCTGGTCGCTTTTCGCTTGTCGCTGGCCATTGGTCTCTGATCGCTGATTGTTGACCCCAGGCCAGACCAGTGACCAGAGACTAGCGACCATCGCGTTGCGACGTGGTATCTTAATCGCCACTTACAACCGAGCGAAAGGAAAAACTCATGGCTGAGACCGAATCAACTGCGGGCGTTGCGGGTAAGACGCCGGTCCACCTGTGGATCGTCGCAGTGCTGTCGCTACTGTGGAACCTGATGGGGGCTTTCGACTATCTGGCCACCCAGCTGAAAATCGACTCCTACATGAGCCAGTTCAGCGAGGCGCAACTCGCCCACTATTACGGGCTCCCATCGTGGGCAGTGGCGGGCTGGGCCTTTGGGGTTTGGGCCGCTCTCGCGGGCTCGGTGGGCCTCCTGCTGCGCAAAAAATGGGCCATGTGGGCATTCGCCGTGTCCATCGCCGGCTTGCTGGTGAGCACGATCTACAACTTCGGCCTGTCCAACGGCATCGAGATCATGGGGACCGGCGATGTGGTCTTTTTGGTCATCATCTGGGTGATCGCGATCTCCCTCCTCGTGTACTCGCGGGCCATGGCGAATCGGGGTGTGCTCAGCTGAGCTGCCGTCAGGCAGTACGCTATACGCTATAGCTGTAAGCTATACGGTTTTGGGCCTTGAGCCTTGGGACTCGATTCCCGGCCACTACGGCGAGGTCTCTGGACCGTCGACAGGCAGGCTTGCCGGTCAGTTATTCGGGCTGGTTCCAAAGATGAAGATCGCGTCGCCGGTGTCGTTCCGCACCACCGAGGCATAGCCGTAGATGGGCACCGGGGTCGCCGCGTGCATGTCGACCTGGACTTCGCGCCGCGGCGCGATGCCGAACTCGTCGAACAGGTCGTTGACTTGAAGAACACTTTTTCCGCCCACCGTAATGGTCGATGTGTGAAGCTGCGTCCCCTGTCCGTCCAGGACGTAAACGTCGACGTCGACCGGTTCATCTTCTGGATTCGCAACCCCGAAGTTGGCGCGATTGCCGTCCACCCCGGACAGACCCGCCACATAGGCCTGACGCTCGAGCCTCGAAGTCGCGATTCCCGGCACAAACTGACCGAATTCGCCCACCGGATTCCCCACGTTGTAGATTCGCGCGGTCGCCTGGATTCCGGTAGCGGTGTCCACGGTCAGCACCAGCACACCCTTGGCGTTGGAACGGTTGAATGTGGTCAAGACCACATCCCGCATCTCGACGGTGCCTGCCCGGGGCACGTTGAACGTTGTGCCTTCCGGGTCGCCGCTCGTCGGATAAAACGTGACGGTCACGTTCTTTCCGGCCGTGGTCATGTTGCTGATCCACAGATCGGTCTGCCACTGGGTGCCGAGGGCTCCCGGGCCGTGCATCGCCACCGGAATCACGACCGTGGTCCCCTCGATGTCGATCGCCATGGATGTGGATGATGTGACCAAAAAGATGGCGACGCAGATCGCAGTCTTCATTCGTGTCATGGTGCTCTCCTTGGCATTGGCGCGGAGGACAGCCACCCCGCGCCGAGGATTCACGACCACCGTGTTGTCTCGTCTGTCTCAAATTATCATCGCGACGCTCGCGGATTTCAAATGCGTCTATCAGAAATCCTCCCCAGAAGCCCCAGGCAGAAACCAGGTGAAAGGTCCGGTCCATCCCACGTAACCAGCAGCGCCCTATTTGCCGGCGGCAGCCTGGAGACCTATATTTTCTGTTGGAGTCTCTCCTTCGAAAGCAAAATCGGCGACAGCCGGAACGATCCAGATGACCCGCAGCGATCCATGGCCGCTGCTCACGGGCGCGTCTTCATGGCCATCGCGACCCAGGAGGTGATCGAAATGAACTCGGCAAAGACCACCGTGTTCGACACGATTGTGGTGGGCAGCGGACCCGGCGGCGGCACCGTGGCTCGCGAGCTGAGCCGGCGCGGCCAGCGGGTTCTCATCCTCGAGTGGGGACGCAACGACCCCGTCAAGGGCACCGCCACCCAGGCGATCCGAGATCTCCTGAGCCCGGGCAGGGGCCTGTTGGTGACCCCCGGCTTGCTCGCGCTGGGGCGGGGAATCACCACCGGAGGCAGCTCGATTTTCTACTACGCCTCGGCCATCGATCCGCCGCTCGAGATGTTCCGGGAGCACGGCATCGAGCTCGAGGATGAGCTTGAGGAGCTCAAGGCCGAGTTGCCGTATGGACCGCTGGCCGAAAAGCTGATCGGCCCGTTCGCGTCGCGCATCATGGCCAGCGCCCGCGACCTCGGCCTTGACTGGAAACCACTCCCGAAGCTCGTCTTTCAGGAGGAATGCCGAACCGACTGCGACAAGTGCACCCTCGGCTGCCCCCACGGTGCGAAGTGGACCTCCCGCTTCTTCGTGGAAGAGGCGGTGCAGCACGGCGCGCAGTTGGTCAACACGGCAAAGGTGGAACGGGTGTTGACCGAGAACGGATCGGCCGTCGGGGTCGAGGCCAAGGTGAACGGCAAATGGGTGCGCTTCTTGGCCTCTCGGGTCGTGGTCTCGGCGGGTGGCATCGGAACCCCGGTGATTCTCACGGCCAGTGGAATCGAGGGAGCCGGACAGGACTTTTTCTTCGACCCGCTGGTGGCGGTGATGGGGTCGGTGGACGACGTCAAGGGCGGACGCGAGTTTCCCATGGCCGCCGGAATCCAGATGGAGGAAGAGGGCTTCGTGCTCACCGATCTACCTTGGCCCCGATGGATGTTCCAGCTCTTCGCAGCCGAGGTCTTTCGCTTCGACCGGCTGCTGTCCCACGGCAGGACTCTCCCAATCATGGTCAAGATCCGGGACGAGCTCGGCGGCCGGCTGACCGCCCGCGGCGGGGTGCGCAAGCCCCTCTCCCACATCGATCGGCAGCGACTGAAGAACGGGGCCGAGCTTGCCAAGAAGATCCTTCGAAACGCCGGCGCGAAGAGGATCTTCACCACCTGGCGCATGGCCACCCACCCCGGCGGAAGTGCCAAGGTTGGTGACGTGGTGGACTCCGATCTCAAGACAGAGATCGACAACCTCTACGTCTGCGACTGCTCGGTCATTCCGGAAGCCTGGGGACTGCCGCCGACCCTCACGATTCTCGCGCTGGCGAAACGGCTGTCCAAACACATCGTTCGGGAAGCCGCGGCCGCGTAACCCGCTACTCCCCCCGCAGCCGGGCCAGCATGGCCGTGGCGTTGGTGTTGTCCGGATTGAGCTCGAGGGAGCGTTCGTAGTGGGTGATAGCCAGCTCGTTGCTGCCCGCGGTCATGTAGGCCTCGGCCAGGCTGTCATAGGTGTTGAAGGCTTCGGGGTAGGCCGTCACGTTGAGGGAGAATATGACGATCGCCTCGTCGATCATGTCACGCTGCAACAGCTGGTACCCGAGCATGTTGAGCTCGTTCTCGGCAAAGCTCCAGCTCTCGGCCTGCTCGGCTTTGAAGGATTCGTACACCTCCACAGCAGCGTCGATATCGTCCTTCATCAATGCCTCGGTCATGGGTTGACAGATCGATCGTGTGGTCCCGCCGGTCAAGCTCGCGTAAATCTCAGAGGTCCAGTCATCAAAGCTGAGACGCCGATCCGGTCTTTCCCATTCGGCCCAAGGGGCCAGGGGCTTCCGCTCGAGAATCTCGTTGAGATCCCTGCCCGCCGCCACCTCGGAGGCCACTGCTGCGGTGGTGCCCTCGACCATGTCGATGTAGGTCTGCAATCCGCCCAAGGAGAGGGTCGCGCCATGAGCCGGGACAAGGACGGTGTCCGCAGGCAGGGACGTCTTCAAACCACGCAGGACCTCGGCCAGACGCTGGGCGTCGCCGCCGCGAGCGGGATCCGCATTTGGGAATGTGCCGCTCAGGACGACGTCACCGAGGCAAGCCACGCCACTGCCTGTGAAGTGGACCACCATGTCGCCCGCGGTGTGGCCCCCGGGCACCGGCAGAAGCCTGATCACCTCACCGTTGAAGTAGAGAGTGGTCCCGCCCTCTGTGGAAATGCCCGGCAAGCCGTCGGTGGTTGCAACCGGAAGCGCGAAGTAGGTTCCCATCAGCCGGCGCACTGCCGGGTGGGCGATGATGACCGCTTCGTCGCCCAAAGCGGCGTTGCCGCCCACGTGGTCGGCGTCACCGTGGGTGTTGATGATGACTCGGACCGGGCCGCTCCCAAGGCCGGCCAGCGCCTCCTTCACCGCCTCGGCGGTGGCTGCGAAACCGGTGTCCACCAGCAACGTTCCGTCAGGCCCGATCGAGGCCACAATCTTGGTGTTGGGGTTGCAGAGAATGACGTGCAGAGAGCCGGTCAGATGGCTGACCTCCACAGGAGGCGGTTGGTCTGCTTCCTGTGCAAAAACCGGAAACGACACAACCGCGGCCAGGAAAAGAACGACGAGACAAGAGCGCTTCGGCATCTCAAACCCCCTCCGGCCGGAACCACAGGCATGGTCCCTACGCCTGCCTGGTCTTACGATTAGAAGACGGCTCAGTTTTCGCTCCAACCCGCATATCTCACCGGCTTCCCACTGCGGTTGGCCTCCTACATGCCCATCGAAAACATCTTGTCGCTATTGGACTCGCTGCTGTATGCCGTCGAGCCAGATTCGGAGCAGTGGCGGCGGTTGCTCTCCGAGATGCACAGGTACCTGTCCGCTGAGCAATGGCTCCGGGTCGTGCGACGATTCGAGGACGTCCTGCCAATCTCGCTGATGTTGATTCCCAGCGGTCATCGCCGCGGGACAATCTCGGCGGCGGCGCGGGCTCTGCAATCGGCTGCCCCTGTGGACCGCATCGAAATACCCCGGAATTGATCAACCCAATGGCTGAGTACGCCGGCGGTGTGGCCTTTTCCAACATCGTGCCCGTGGAGCCTCAGACCTTCACCGTGGAGTGATCGAGTCAGCCCGAATCCGACTATTCGTCAGGCACTCCGGGATAGAGGATCCGCAGGCCACGGCTGAAGTTGGTCGGTACGACTGAGATGTGGGTTTCGCCCTCGATGACGTCGGCGCCGGCATCGGCCGGACAGTCCTCACGAACTGCTCCGTCCGCGTTGGCGTTCTCGATGGCCTCGATGAGCGAGCACCATCCGTCCGCGGCGATGCCCGGATCCACCGTGTCCACGGTGATGGTCGCCCCCCACAGGGGTCCCGCGATTCCGATGATGATGAGCGACACAACTGTCCAAAACGTTCTTTGCATGTCGATCCCCTCCTTTCAACTGGGGTACGACCTGAACGTCGGCTCGACGCCTTGGAAAGTCGTGAGGAAAAGTTTCGGGTATGTTTCGGATCAGGGCACAGCTGTCGACCAGGCGTTGGTGTTGCCCGACTCGAAGCCGTCGGAGAAAACCAGGACGGGAAGGCCGGGTTGGATGACGTTGAAACAGGCGTTGGGTGGTGAGGGATTGATGACAATCCCCGTCACCTCGATCTGGGAACTCGTCGAGCAGAGCGTGTCGTACCAGGAGTCGGACTCTGGATTTCTCGCTCCGATGGACCACGGCTGCCAGGCCGTGTTGGTGGTGGCGCCCGGAAACGGGTCGCTGGAGTCTCCCCGGTTGGCGCCCTGCTCCAGATTGTCCCAGCCGTCCGCCTGCTCCAAGGCCACCAGATAGTGGCTGGTCCAACAGATTCCCCAGCAGTGAGGGTTGGGGAACGAACTGCACTCGACGTTGTTGTCGGTACCGCCATTGGCGGACCATTTTGCCTCGTCCACATGCCAGATCAGGAGCCCGCTGCCGGGCAAGAACTGGTCGTAGCCGCCCATCTGCTGCTGGCGGTTCTCCACCAGGAAGTACTCCTGAGGTGCCCCGCCAAGGAGAACGCTGTCGAATCGAGCGATGCCACCAGGAATTCCCTCGGCCGGCACAAGACACATATTGCCCACGCTGGTCACCGGAAACGGTACGTCAAAGCCCATCACGACCCGGCTCCAGGCGTTGGGAAAGGCCGGCGAGCTGCCGTCGGTCACCGAAAACCCGAGGTGTGGATTCCACTTGGCGGGCCCGTTCCAATCGCCGTAGCTCATCAGACCCCACTGACCGATGCCCTCGGAGCTGAGATCGAGATCGTAGAGATCGGGCAGGCCCCACAGTCCATGGGCGATCTCGTGGCAGATGACACCGATGGTCATGTCCGTGGAGTTGGCGGTCGCCAAATGCCAATCAAGATACTCCGGCACCGTGACGTAACGGTCCACGGTGACCCCATCGCAGGTCTGGGCGGTGCCGCCCATGTTGGAGATCGAGGAAGCGTGTGACCAGATGTGGTTGACGCTGGTGCTGAACTCCGCTCCCGACCCGGCGTGGATCACCAGCAGGGTATCCACCGACCCGTTGCCATCGTTGTCGTACTGGGAGAAGTCCACCAGCGGATCCAGCAGGCCCACCAGGTCCTCCACCATGCGGCCCGCATTGCGCGGATAGGCCCCCCACCCATACTGCCCGTTGACGTAGTAGGCGTAGGTCTGAGGGGATCGACGCCAGCCGGTTGTGCTCGGCAGGTTGACCGTGACTACGTCCACCTGACCGTAGGACGCATCGTTGAAAAAATCACGCACCGAGCCACGGCCGACCACGGCAGGAGAAAAAATCAGGTTGTCGATGGCGGTCAGGCTCCCGGTGACGGTTGCGGAATAGTCCGAGAAGTCAACCAGCACAGCCAGCAGGTTGACGTTTCCGCGCAGTGGGCGGAGCGGCGGGCTGACCGGGGCGAGCTCGACGTGGTCCAGGAACCGAGGCAATCGGTTCTGCTCCGCGAGGTGATCCGCCACGTCGGGGGGAGGCGGCACGATCGAGGTCACCCGGTTCCGATCACCCGCGGTCGATGAGACCTGAAACCCACAAACAAACCGGTCGCGATCAGCCGATAATGATTCGCCGACCGTCGACGGATCGACCAAACGGTTGTCCCTCATCATCCACCTCCCGTGGCTGCCGAAGAAGTGACACCCTCGTGATCCCTCTCGCGAGGGCGACACGCGATTCCTGTCCTATCACCAACAAGATAGGTCTGATTCGAGAGAAGTATGAAGGTGGAAGGGGTGGATTTTTTGTTGAGGGTGGTGGGGGGAGGGGGGGGAGAGTGTGTAGAAGTTATTGCTGTTGGGGAGACGATTGATGTGGGTAAGTGTGATGTGGGTGGAGTTTTTGATTGGAAGAGAAGGTGAATTGGAGGTGGTGGGTGAGTGATTTTGTAGAGGAATGGAGCTGGGAGCAGGAAGTCTCTGTAAGGTAGGGAGTGTTAGCTGGGTAGTGAGGATTTTGTACTGTGAGTGATCTCAATCGCAGGGCGCTGGTATCACAAACGTCGGCAGCGGCGTAGCTCAGCACTCACATATTGTGATTTGCGGCAAAGCATGTCCTCGGCACGTCACACGTTACTCGGCGCGGTGGCGTTGCACGGTGAGGATGGCTGATCAGATTGCTGGCACATCAGTGGCATCGAAGGTGACGTGGTTCGGTGCGGGGGGACAGCGGACGGGAACAGATCGGGGCATCGTTGACGACGTCTGGAATTTCTCCATAACAGGCGTCCTCTGCGTGGCCTCGTCGAGCACGCTGGATGTCGGGTCAGTGACGTCAATCCCACGGACGTTGCACTCCAATGTGATCGGGTCGGGGGGGAAGACGTCGGGCGGAGTGGTGTCTTCGACGGTCACGTTGCCGTCATGAGGCTTCGTTGCCGTTGTCATCGGTGGCGGTGAACTCCACACCGTGTCTCCCACCGGGAAGAAGTCCGGTGCGTCGGTGGTGATCTCCGGGTCATCCGTGCACTCATCTTCCGCCACGGCCCCGTCGAGGAACGCTCCCAGCTCGCTCGCCGGAATGCCTTCGTCCCCTGGCACTCCACAATGGTGGAAATTGGGCAGGTGATCTCGGGCGGCGTTTCGTCGAACGAGCAGATCGCCGCGAAGACGTCGAGCCGGCCCCATCCGGAGTTGTTGTCCTGGCCCGGCGCGTCAATGTCCACCGCCGTGGCGTTAAATAAGTCGGCGACGTCGGTCGTGCTCAGGCCCGGCTGGTTTTCGAGCAGCAGTGCTGCACAACCGGCCACATGGGGCGTTGCGGCCGATGTCCCGCCGAAGTTGCACGTTGTCGCCGGGTGTGGTGGGCACGGATCGGGGCACGCGAAACAGCCCGCGCCACTGACTGACACGCCGTCGACCGCCGTGATGTCCGGCTTGAACCGCTCCACGTAGCTTGGGAAATACCGGCGGATCGGGCCCCGGCTGCTGAAACCTCTCATGGTGGCCGGGGTCGTGTGGTGCGCGGCTCCGGCAGCATAGACCTCGGGCTGTCGCGACGCGCCGTTGATGCTGCCCTCACGAATCAGGAACTGCCAGCCGGTGACGCTGAAGCTCCGGAGGTCGAGGAAGACCGCCGGCGGCGGGTCGTCGAACTGACGTAGTCGACGAGGATGAACACCGGGGACGAAGATGTTGCCGGAAAGGTCACGGTCTCGGCCGGGTCCCCGGCGCCGGACTGCGTGTCGTCTGAACTCCCCAGAACGGCACCCGCGCCGTTTAGAATGTAGATGTCCAGGTCGATGGCGGCCGATCCCCAGAGTTCGGACCACTGAAGATAGACGGTGTTGTCGCAGGCCGCGAGGGTAGGGCAGACCCTCGATGTGACCGCCATCTGATAATCGCCAACACCAAAGTCGTGGGGATAGGCGTAGGTGTTTGCCCCGATCACCACGTCGTCGTCGGTGCCGTTGAAGTCGCCCTGGTAGTGCTGGTTGCCCCGGTTGCCGGCCGAGGCGGTGTAGAAGATGCCGAGGGCCTCGGCCGCCTGCTTGGCCTGGGCGATCGGGCCGTCCTCGAAGACCGGCTCCTGGGCGTGGGGCAGGTCGTCGGTGATGATCGTCATGCCAGGTAGACCGGCAAGAGTATTGATGGCGTTGATCATGCCGGTGGTCCCGGGAAATCCGGTGCAGAAAGCGAGATCCGCCCGGGTGCCAGGTCGTGCACGATCTCCAACATGGCGGTGCCCTCATCGTCCGAGCCCGTGCAGCCCGGTGGCACTTCAATCCCGGGACTCGTCGGCGCGTCGTCCGGCAGGTCGTTGGAAGCCTGGGCCTCGGCCAGGTTCTCGACCCATCGAGATGACCCCCACGAGCTGACCGGTGCCGTCAATGTTGAAGGTGAGACGAGCATCGTCCGCCGGTGGATGCCATCACCCTGGGTGGTGATCGAGCCGGCGTCCGTGTACGGCGGATCGATGTGCCGGATCCGTTGGACGTCTTCTCGACTGGCGAACGCCGGCAGCTCATCGGCCGGAATCCAGGCCACGAGGTGCCCGTACCCCACGGCCCGAACTACCAGCACTCCCCCGATCGACGCGAAGTAATCTGCGTCGAACGGCGCCACGTTGTCGACACGGCATTCCACGAGCAACCTGGCTGCGTAATCCACGGCAACCGTGGGGGTGGAGAACTGCGGAGCCTCGCTTCTTCTCTCGGGTGTGAGTATGCCCTCGTGTGCCAGTACTGACAACACGTGCCGAACTGCCGAGGTCGTCTTGGTCTCCCAGGGTTCACGGACCGCTTTTTTGCTGCGGGATTCAGCAGGGGTTTCCAACGGCAACATGTGCTCCGGAACACCTGCTCTTCGGGCCGCCTCGCGCATCAGCGCGAGTTCGTCGAGAACGTGGTCCGCCACACAATCCGCAGATTTGAATGAGGATCACGATGGCCAGGACAACGAGCCCAATGCTCGGGGCTCGATTCCAACTACCTTTCTTCGTAAACATCTGCGCACAACCTCCTCCTGGGTTCAGGGGCTCATCACCGATCCGACGCGCCGCAACCCAAAATCAGGCTCGCCGAATCGCTCCGACCACAACGGCCGGTCGTCCCGTGGTCTCCCATGCCGAAGAGCATCACTCGATGCTCGGCTTCGTTGTCCACTCTTCGGATCTGGCGTCCACCGTGTCGCCGTGAGGGATGGTGGCCTTCGGATCCACGAAGTTGATGTTCGCGCTTGAAGAATCAGTATACATATGCGGCCTATTTCGGAACAACCTTGATTTCGTCACATCCGAAGAACTTATAGATGTCGCCGGATGGATCCGTGAATTGCCCCTTCACGCACGCTTCGACGTCGCCAACCGCGATGCCGCTCTGCCTGGCTCGGAAGTGCAGCACCACGTCGGTGTCTCCATCGCGGGTTGTCTCGTCCAATTCGTACGAGTCCTCCGGATGACCTCTCCGGTGGCTTTCCTCTGCCCCTCCGGTCTCTGGCCAAACCAGAACAGCCGGTCCGAAGCGAACCGTGAGAGGAAGAATGGTCGCGGCATCGAAGTCCAGTGGCAGGTCGTACTCGCCGGCCTCGGTGGTGAGCACCGCGAGCGGCACGCCGCTCTTGAGGTTGATCGGATTCGGGTAGCTGCCAGGGTGAATATTGATCGCCACCGGCACCACACACTCCACCGTCAGAATGTGCTGGCCGCCGTTGTTGGTCAGGTCTGGATCGGTGTCCTCCGGGTTGTTCGGCTCGACGTGGTTGCCGAAGGTGAAGCTCTGCTGCCCCGGCGCCCCACAGGTCAGCGAGAAGCTCTCCGTCACGATCCGAGGGTCTTCCGTCGCAACCGCGATTTCGACGAACGGCGCCGGTGCTGTGATTTGAGATCCCGGCGGAGCGGTGGCACTGGAGGTGACCAGAACATCCATCGGCGAGGAGGGTCCGTTGTTGACGACAGTCTTCTGCAATTCGATGGCCACGGTTTCGCCGATGAGCACTTCCGGCGGCGCTCCGACCGGCCCAAATCCAGCGACCTCGAGGTCGGCCACGGCCACCACCAGGGTGTCCTCACTCGCACTGTCGTTGTTCGGATCGTAGTCGTCACCAATCTGATTCTGGACGACCGCAGAATTCGCTATGGTGATCGGACCGCCAGCGTTGTAAACGAGGTCCGGAGCGATCACCACTCCGAGATGAATCGCGAGCTGATTCCCCGCCCGGATCGCCTCAGGCCGGCAGGTGACGGTGCCCTGCCCGTCCTGACAGTCGTTGTCCGCGGACTGAAAGATCACCCCTGAGGGCAAGCTGTCCACCACCCACGCCTCGTTGGCCGGGTTCGGACCAAAATTTTCGATCGCGAGGGTGTAGGTCATTGACTCGCCCGCCGCTACCGGGTCGACGCTGTCCGACTTGGTCAGAGCGAGATCTGTGCTGTTGATCTCCCGATAAACTGCCAGCTGTTCGCTGAGGTTCGTGTTGGTGTGATCAGGCGGATTGACCGCACCATCGGCTGACTCCCCAAACTGGCGGAATCGGAGCAAGATCCGGCTCCAGTCGTCAGCGCCCACCGTGCCCTGAATGTTGTAGCCATCGAAGCAGTCGGCCGGCTGGTTGTTATAGCCGGGCACGTCGATCTCGACGTAGATATCGTGGTCGTCGCAGTCCAGACCGCCCCCGCTCCAGGGCACGCAGCTGTCCAGATACCCCTGGTTTTTGAATCCGAGGCCATTGACGTAGATGAACTGATTGTCGTGGTCAAACGGGTCCAGAATGATGGCCTCGTCAAGGTGACTCTCATCGAGATAGGGCAGAGGTGCTGGGCTGCGTCCGCCCGAGTGACGCGGTGGCGAATAATCGATGATGCACCCACCACCAACCTGCGGCATGCAATTCTGAAGGTCGTAGTTCATAACGCTCACGTAGTTCGGTTTGCAGTTATGAGGGGAATAGAATCCACCGTGGTGCAGGCCCAGGTTGTGGCCGAACTCGTGCATGACTGTGCCGGCATTGTGGTTGTACTCGACAAAATCGTTGCCTGGGCGCTCGCCGAATCCCCCACCATAGCCATCCCTGTGCCGCGCCGCGATGGCATAGCGAAAGACCATCAAGCGGGCGGGGTCGAAATAGGCAGCCTTGGCGTCGTAGAAGGCATCGCCCAGGCTGTACATGTCGTGGGCCGGCATCGCGTTGCCGCCGCCCAGGTTGTCGCCAACGAGGCAATCCGGGTCGTCGGCGTCGGTCAGGCCGTCACCTCCGTTATCCACCCCGTCGCCACAAGTCGACCAACCGAAACCGTCTTCGCGACCCCCTGCGTCGGTGAGGCCACCGGTGTCGATCCAGAAGTTGATGCCCGGCAACCCGTCCGGATTCAATGTCCCTCCGGCATCGATCGGTGCCAGGGCGAAAGCCTCCTTCACCGCCTGAATGTTCTGCTGCCTGGGCTCGACACCGTCCATCCAGTCGAGCTCGAGAAACAGGTCTTTGTGGGAGGGGTTTGCCCCCATGGCCGGCAGATCGAGGTCCACGATGCCGTCGTTGTTGAAATCGATGCCGTAGGTCTCCCAATGATCGAACAGACCGTCGCCGTCCCGATCGGGATAGCTTCCACGATTCACGGCGAGAGCATCATTTTCGGTGTAACGGCCGTCGAACGCCGCCACCAAGGCGCTGTTCGGCAGGAAAACCTCGATGGTGCCGGTCTCGTCGCCGGCTACCACGATCTCCCCAAACCCGTTATCCGGGATGACGTCGCCGACCGCGAGCCCATCCCCCAGGGTGAAGTGACCGTCAAAGGAACCCAAGAAGTTCCCGTAGCCGTCGAACATCTCGATGGTGCCGGTCTCGTCGCCCCCGGTCACGATCTCGGCGTCTCCGTCCCCGTCGAGATCCCCAGCCGCAAACCCGTCATCCTCGGTGAAGTTGCCGTTGAAGGCCCAGAGCAGTGTCCCGTCGTGGGAGAAGACCTCCACGATTCCGCCCTCGTCGCCTGCAACCAGGATCTCGTCGAATGGGGTCGTGCCGAATACGTTGCCCACCGCGAATCCGTCTCCCGATGTGAAGTGCCCGTTGAACGCACCGATGTGAACTCCGTCCCATCTGAAGATGTCGACGATTCCGGTTTCGTCGCCGGCGATGAGAATCTCCGCATATCCGTCGCCGTTGACGTCGCCCACGGCGAGCGCATCGCCGGACGTGAAGGACCCGTCGAATACACTCAGGAGAAGGCCGCCCTCGCCGAACACTTCGACGACACCGGTTTCATCGCCGGACACGACCAGCTCGTCGATGCCGTCCCCGTTCACATCTCCGATGGCGAAACCGTCGTTGGTTGTGAAGTGGATGTCGTAGCGGTCGACGTACGCTCCGCCTCCTGTGAATACCTCGGCGTGATGGTATTCGTCACCGGCGAGGTAAATCGCCGCACCTGTGTCAGCCTCACCCGGGATGGTGAGGCCCACGATAAAGATAACGACTAGAACGACGGGCCGACCTCCTGTTGTCAAAAACCCTCTCATCGGACGCTCCTTTCATTGGGGTGGGAAAGCACAACGGCAGCTCTGGGCAAGAAAGCCCGCACGCCGCTCCTGCGCCGTCGGCGCAGGGAGGGACGACCGGTCCAGTTGGACAACCATCGATCCGCTCAGCCTCCAATGAATGTCGATTTGAATTCAAAATACGGTGTTGCCTGGCAAATGTCAATGTCTACCAGAAAAATGAGATTTGATCTATTTTTGCCCGGATCGTCGATTGAACTTCGCCAAGCCAGGGACCCCCAAGGCTCCCCGATCGGATCGCGCCGTACGCCGTACCTTCATATCTCCTACCACGCCAGGGCACGGTGTCCGATCAGGTGGTGATTCGCCGGAGTCGAAGCCTTCCCAAGAGGCCAAGGACGGTTAACCGGGAACGAAGGCGCATCCAAGGGTGTTGTTCGTTAGAGAAACTGCGAGGGAGTCGCAGAAACATCAACGCGGGTCGCGGGTTTTGCCCGAGGCCCGGGTGACCGAAACAGGAGGCAGAACATGGCGAACAAGAGGACGATTGCGGTGATGGGCGCAACCGGTGCGCAGGGAGGCGGGCTGGTGCGCGCGATTCTGGCCGATCCCGAGGGCGGTTTTACCGCCCGCGCGGTGACGCGGGATGTGAACTCGGACAGTGCCAGGGCTCTGGCGGATCTGGGGGCGGAGGTGGTGGCGGCTGACGTCAGCGACCAGGCGAGCCTACGTCGAGCCTTCGAGGGGGCGTACGGCGCGTACTGCGTGACCTTCTTCTGGGAGCATTTTTCTCCCGAGACGGAGGGTGCCCACGTCCAGAACATGGCGGCAGCAGCGAAGGAGGCTGGCCTCCAACATGTGATCTGGTCCACCCTCGAGGACACCCGCCAGTGGGTTCCCCTCGACGACGATCGTATGCCGACCCTGATGGGCTCCTACAAGGTGCCGCACTTCGACGCCAAGGGCGAGTCCGATAAGATCTTCACGGAGTACGGGGTCCCGACCACGAATCTGCTGACCTCGTTCTACTGGGACAATTTGATCCACTTCGGCATGGGCCCAAGCCCGGTCCCGATGGGACCCTCGCCTTCACCCTGCCCATGGGCGAAAGCCAGGTTGCCAGGCATCGCCGCCGAGGACATCGGACGCTGCGCCTACGCCATTTTCAAGAGGGGCGACGAATTCATCGGCAGCACGGTGGGGATCGCCGGCGAGCACTTGACGGGCAGCGAAATGGCAGCCGCGTTGGAGGCGCCATCGGCCAACCCGTGAGCTACAACGCGGTGGAACCCGAGGTCTATCGGGGATTCGGTTTCCCGGGCGCAGAGGATCTGGGCAACATGTTCCAGTTCAAGCGCGATTTCCAGGAGGTGTTCTGCAGCCCGCGCAGTGTCGAGGCCACGCGAACCCTCAACCCGTCGTTGCAGACCTTCCGTAACTGGCTCGCAGACAACGTGAGTCGGCTCTCGCTGGAGTAGCAAACAGCCGGGCAAGGGAAGGCCTGCCCAAACGACGACCTCGTGCACGTCCAACTTCCTCACATAGCTGATGGTGGTCATGGTTGCAGGATCGACCCATGGGGGAAGATGCGCTCGATCGGTGTCGGCCTCGGCGACGAGGAAGAGGAAATTGACATCCTGGGCGACGCGACCGGCCTCCTCGATCGACCTCACAGTGGTATGTCTGGGAAAAAAGTACCGGAGGTAATCCCGGGTGTTGCTGAACTCGTTCCTTTTTGTGAGGAGTAACAGAGCGACGGAGTCCTCTTCCGAAATTCCGTTGGCCGTGGCCCGATCGAGCATCTCCGAGTACGCCATCTCCCGCAGAGTGGGTCGGTAGCCATGGTAAGAGGCTTGGACGGTCCACACCGCCTGGCCGGTGATGAGGAGACACACCACAAAAAATCCGACGCGGGCGAGGCGAGTGCCTGACTCGCTCACCTTGAGGCGGAGGACCGACCAGCCAAGAAGCAGCAGGAGTGGGGGGATCACAACCTGAGCCCGGTGCATCTCGAAATCCGTCCGCCGGACCACGTAGCCCGCGAATCCGATGGATGCCACCACAATCCCAATCGTCCACCAGGAAACCGCCAGGCCCGGAACCCCCAGCCGTCCCACCAGGCCGAGCGCCAGAACGATCAGGATCGGCAGCACGAGCACGGCTGGGAAGAAGGCCGTGGGGGAACCGAGAAAGAAGATGGAGAAGGCCTCGCCAAGGGGCCCAATCGGATCGGGCCTCATGGTCGGGGAGTCCACCTTGATCAGATCGACACGGGTCAGGAAGCTCAGGCCGCCAAAGCCGGCCGCGATCGCAGCGGCGGCCAGTCGGGACACTGCGCCACTGCGGTCTCCGCTTCGCCAGGCACATCCGGCCAGCCACAGCAGGGAAACGAGCAGCAGAGCCCACGAGCCCAGCGCCGGGGTATAGCTGGTACCGAGCAGGGCACCGATCCACGCCAGGCCGAGCCAGTTCAGCGCCGAGGGCCGGCGGAGCGTGACCATCAGCCAGCCAGCAGCGGCCAGAGTGAATGCCAGAGGCAAGGTGGTTTGTTCGTACCAGTGAAGGTGTTTCACGGCGTAGGGGAAGGCGATCACGCTGAGCGCCACGAGGGCGGCGGCAGCGTGGCCCCGCGGCCGATCGCCCCAGGCCTCCCGCGCACCTGACCAGAACAGCAGAGCCCCGAAGACAAAGACCAGAGCGAAGCCCAGGCGCAGGCCGAGCAAGCTGCGTCCCAAAACCAGGGAGGGAGCGGCAACGATCAGGTATTGACGGCCCGGGTAGCCGATGTGCCCATATCCCGTGTAGTACCAGCCTGGGGTCTCCAACGCATCGAGTCCCCAGGTCACCTCCTGGGGGGCCTCGTGCTGGAGCTGGACGAATTCCACCCCGCCGATGCCCCACAGCGCGACATAGCCCACAAGCACCACCATCACCAGCGACACCAGGCTGCGTTCGCGCACGGCACCGGCCACCGACCGCGCGATCTCCCGGATGCCCAGAACGAGGAAACCGAATCCCATCAGGGCCCACAGCCTTGCCGCGACCCATGAAAAGGACCCGCCCTCCAGGTAGGCGAGAGCTTCGAGCCCGGTCAACAGGGCAGCGGCCACAACCAGAATGTGAGCTGAACGCATCGCGATCTGTTCCAGTCCCAACAATGCCACAACTCGCCGGTCTGTGGCCCACATCACGGGTCCTCGACGCCGATCGCGGGACAATCAAGGCAGGAACACCTGGTGAGGACTCGACGATCGTCTACTCGTTGGTATTCGACCGCTGTCATCGCGGTCGCGTTGGTTGCATCTGCGTCCCACGCTCACTCGGTGTGTCCACGCGGCACCCCGGCCGGTCCGGTCCAGGCACCGGTCTTCGTCACCAACCTTTCCGGTCAAACCAGCTGGTTCGCGTCGCCGGTGGTCTACGACCTCGACCACAACGGATCGAACGAGCTGGTGGCCGCCTACTACGACGTCTTCGTGTTCTCCAACGCCGGAGTGCTGCTGGATCGGGCCGACGACGGGGACGGCCGGGTCTACGCCCCCCACGTGGTCGCCGACCTTGACGGGGACGGCACCACCGAGGTGGTGGCCGGGAGGGGCCACGAGGTCTGGGCCTGGGAGTGGACCGGTTCGAGCCTCGAGGTCAAAAACGGATGGCCCGTGGACACCACCACCGGCGGCAACTCGCCCGAGGTGCGGGGCATGGCGGCCGCAGACCTGGATGGCAACGGCACGGTGGAGGTTGTCGTCACCACCACTCAGACCGTTCCCACCTCACAGAACGGGGCCCAGGTGTTTGTTTTCACTGCCAACGGCAATTCATACCAGCCCGCTGGCGGCCACAACCCGGCGTGGCCCCGGTACAACAACCTGATTGGGCCGGGCAACGACGCCGATCGCAACGGCCCTGGGCACAGCGGCTACGGGTGTTACGGACTCAACGCGGGCATCGGCAATATCGACGACGACCCAACACTCGAGATCCTCATCACCTACGACAACCACCACATCCAGGCCTTCGACCACGACGGGGTCGCCATCGATGCTTCGGATTACTACACCAACCGAACCTCGCCCTGGGTTGGCAACCGCATGACCTGGGGCCAGTTCATCCGCTGGGCGGACCCGGCGGTGGAACACAATCACTATCACCTCCACACGGGAACCTGGCCCCACCCGGACTGGACCGAGTGGCTCCAGTGGACGGCGTCGCCGCCCGGCGCCGCCGATCTCGACCTCGACGGGCAGCAGGAGGTGATCGGCATACCCAACGTGGAGATGCACGTGCCCTACGTGACCCAGGCCTACGCCATCATGGTCCTGGAGGGATCCCACGGCGACGGCAGCCGATCCGCCCGCCGCAAGCCCGGTTGGAAGGTCCTGCCCCGCGGATCGACGCCCATCCGAGTGGACGGCTGGTACCCGCCGGGCGGTGTCCCCGCGCCCACCATCATCGACATCTCCGGCGACGCCCGACCGGAGATCGTGGTCTCGCTCAACGACGGCTTCGTCTACGCCTTCGACAGCACACGCCAACAGCTCTGGCGCAGGAGCATCCGCCACAACAAGCCCATCATGTACAGCTCCGAGATCACCGTGGCAGACCTCAACCAGGACGGCGCGCCTGAGCTGCTGCTGGCCACCTTCGGCGACCCCGACGTCCACGACTCCGGGTACCTGATGATCCTGTCCGCCAACGGCTCCGTTCTCCACGACCTGCCGCTGCCCAACCCGGGACACAACGGCAACGGCAACGGCGCCCCGGCCGCGCCGGCCGTGGGCGACCTCGACGGTGACGGCCAACTCGAGATCTTCGTCCAGACCTTCGATCACGGCCTGGACGTGTTCACCATTCCAGGGTCGGCCACCAACTGCCTGCCCTGGCCCACCGCCCGCGGCGGCCCGCTGCGCACCGGCCAGGCCGAGGCCCAGTGGACGGCGTCGCCGATCTTTCTCGACGGTTTCGAAGCCGGTGACGCCTCGGCTTGGTCATCCGCCGTCCCGCAGTAACTCCGATGAAATTCAGCCGAGCTGACCGGGAAGGTCCATCGCGATCAGGAGCGCCCGCTCCAGCCGTCTCATCATGACCGGAGACAGGGTGCCCAGGCGGCTACCGAGCCGTCTTTTCGAAATTGCGCGGACCTGCTCTCCAAGCAGAATCGAATCCGACCGCAAGCCACCCTCCGGCGCCTCGACAACGACCTGACTCGGGTAGACGCGTCTCCCTGCCGTCCACGAAGTGCAGGGCACCACGATCACAACCGGGCTGGCACGATTGATCGCATCACGGCTCACAATCACCACGGGGCGGACACCCGCCTGTTCCGAGTCCTCGGTCGGATCCAGACTGGCGAGGTACACATCGGCGCGTTTCACGAGTCATCCTCGGCGACCCGCAGAGCCTCCCAGTCGGACTGTTGGTAGGACTCGGTAATGCTCCGAGCCTCCCGCTGGTACACCGGGTCGGTGGCCATGGCCTCGAACTCCCTGTCGACGGCCTCGCGTTGGATTCTCTCGAGCTCCCGCCGCACCGCCCGGGAAAAGAAGTCGTTTCGATTGACCACTCGACCGGCACGAACGACCTCGTCGATGCCCTCGAGCAGATCAACCGGAATCGCAACCGTTGTTCGAGCTTTCTGCATCATCGTCTCCTACAAAAAATACATCAATATTGATGTCATTTTAGCATCAGACTCTCCGAGCTCTCAATTCCAGTTTCGCAACTCAGGAAACCGGCCACGCCACCTGAGAGTTCATTTCGGGTAAGATGGGTCAAACCAGGAGCTCAAAGATGTCAGACCTCGAGGGTTCGATGCTCGGGCATTACCGCATCGTCGAGAAAATCGGCGCTGGTGGGATGGGCGAGGTGTATCGAGCGCGGGACGAAAGCCTCGACCGTGACGTGGCGATCAAGGTCCTGCCCGAGGCGGTGGCCGGTGACGAAGCCCGACTCGAGCGCTTCCGGCGAGAGGCCAGGGCGGTGGCTCGGCTCGAGCACCCGAACATCCTCGCCATCTACGACTTCGGCACCGAGGGAGACGTCCCCTACGCCGTCACCGAGCTGCTCGAGGGTCAGACCCTGCGCGAGCGGTTGCCCACCTCGGGACTGCCGTGGCAGAAAGTAGTGGAGATTGGCGCGGCCATGGCCGACGGCCTGGCGGCGGCCCACGGAAAGGACATCGTTCACCGCGATCTGAAGCCCGAGAACGTCTTCGTCACCTCGGATGACCGGATCAAGATCCTGGACTTCGGCCTGGCCACCCTCCGGGAAGAGGTCTCGCCCGAGGCCGAGACCGGCACCCTGACCCCGGCCGGGACCCAGCCGGGCACCGTCGTCGGCACCCTCGGCTACATGGCCCCGGAGCAGCTCAAAGGGGACACGGCCGACGCCAGGTCGGACATCTTCGCCCTGGGGTGCGTGCTGTACGAGATGGTGGCGGGTCGGCGGGCCTTTGGCGGCAACACCACTGCCGAGATGATCGCGGCGATCCTCAAGGAGGAACCTCAGCAGCTCTCTTCCACAGGCGCCTCCCTGCCCGCCGACCTGGAGAGCACGATCCACCGCTGCCTGGAGAAGAGTCCCGCAGCCCGCTTCCAGTCGGCGGCGGACCTGGCCTTCGCCCTGCGATCCATCGGAACCGGAGGGGCGGTTGCGATGGCCATTTCCACCAAGGATGTCCAGCGGGTCGGGGTGCAGCGGCGGCGGCTGACGATCGCTGCGACGACAGTGGTCGCTTTGATCCTCGGTGCAACGGGCATCTACATCGGCACCCGGCAGGCCGAACCGGCACCGGGGATCGGCGCCTCGGGCCGGCCAGCTGTGGCGGTGTGGCGCTTCGAGGACCACACAGGCAGCGAGGACACGGCCTGGCTCGCCACCGGGCTGCCGAGCATGCTGGTCACCGGCCTCGCCCAAACCAGAGGCCTTGATGTGATCAGCACCGAGCGTCTTCAGGAGGTGCTCAAGAACCTGGGGCACGACGAGGCGGGGCTCGATCCGAGCTTGGTGCCTGAGACCGCTCGCCGCGCCGGCGCCGGCGCGGTGGTGGTCGGGAGCATCTTCACCTCCGGAACGCAGATCCGTGTGGACGTCCAGGTTCAAGATGTGGAAAGTGGACGACTGCTGGCCGCACACAGCGTAAAGGGTGAGGACGTGTTCCCCCTGGCGGACGAGCTGACCGAAAACATCCGGAACAGCCTTCAGCTGTCCGACTCTCCCGCTGGCCGCGACATTGCCGATGTCACGACCGATTCCGTGGAGGCATACCGGTCCTACTGGAAAGGTCACGTCGCACACAAGGAATTACGTTGGCAACAGGCAGCACAGCTTCTCGGGCAAGCGGTGGAACAGGATCCATCATTCGCAATGGCCCATTTCGAGTTATGGGTACTCCACAGCGGCTACGGAACGATGCCCAACGCGACCAGCGAACAGCACCGCCGCAGTGCTCTCGATAACCTCGACAGGCTGACCGACAGACAACGAATGCTCGTGCTCGCATTCAACGCTCGCCATGACGGAGACCTTTTTCGTGCGGCGGAGCTCCTGGAGGACCTAATTGACCTCCATCCCGACGAGGAATGGGCGTACGAGTTGCTCGCCAACATCAACGGGTGGGGTCTATTTCGGCAGGAGGAGCACCTCGCCGTCTATGAACGAGGGGTCGCGGCGAACCCACGATCGAGTTTTATGCATAAGGGCTATGCGTACGCCCTCATGTATGTGGGCCGCTATCAAGAGGCACTGAACAGCTTCGAAGCCTTGGTCGAGCTGAGACCGCGAGAACCGAACTCGTACGACAGCCTTGGGGACTACTACCTGATGACGGGACGCCCGGAAATCGGACTCCAAAAATACTCAAGGGCACTGGAACTCGATCCGTCCGTCAGTTTTCCACACATGGGACGCGCCTGGGCATTCGCCATGCTCGGCCGCTACGACGAAGCCTTGACAGAGTCACAACAACTTTCCCACCTTCAGAGCCATTTCATACATTCTTACCTCCTCTCAAGGGTTGGGCGGTACCGCGAATCGGGTGACGTAGCCCGTGAGGGGGTCCGAGTCACCACTCAGGCACAGGATCTCGCGCTGCAGCTGAGTTTTGATTTTCTCGAGGCCTTCGTAGCCCTCGAACGTGGCGAATACACCCAGATTTTTGGCATCACCGATCGACTGCTCGATCGCTCGAAGGACCTTCGAGACCAAGCCTCTCACGAAACCTATGAAAGGACCGCCCACATCTTGGCCGGGCTAGCACACACTGGATTGAGGGACCTGGAAGCGGCCCAGCGTGAACTCACGACAGCCGAGGTTTTGCTGGCTCGACCGCACTGGTCTTCGGACGATTGGTGGTTTGCCGCTCTCGAAGGAGAAATAGCTCTTGCGATGGGAAATTTCGATGCCGCGCTGGCTTCAATTCGGAAGGGCGAGCCCGATCCGAAAGCGTATTTTGTCCGAGCGGTTTTGACCGGGCTCGTATTCTGCAACAACCCTCTAAGCCGCGACGTCCCGGCGAGGGTCGCAGCGACGCGAGGCGACCTCGACCATGCCATCGCCATCTACCGCGATCTGAACACCCCCAGCCTCGAAAACAAGTGGACGGCCGTGCTCGAACCTCGGTATGTGCTGCAAATCGCTCGATTGCTGGATCAAAAGGGCGATGTGGATGGGGCCCGCAAGGAGTACGAGCGCTTCCTCGAGCTGTGGAAGAACGCCGACCCCGGCCTGCCCGAACTGGAGGAGGCCCGCACCCGCCTCGCCCGGCTCTCAACTCAGTGATCGGCCAGATAGCCACGGCTTCCATTGCGGATTGCGGTATTCGAGCTATTTCCGGCCGAACCTGAAGGGCAGAGGGGCAGAGGAGAAAAGGGGCAGAGGGGCGGGATCGGTCTGCTCCCCTCTGCTCCTCTGCCGTCCCGACCCGACCGGGCGGCGCCGACGATCCCGGGAGGATGGAATTCGTAATTCGCAATTCGCAATGGGCGGAAGGGTGGGCGCAATTCCTCTCCCCCTCACAACGGCATGGGCCGTGGGTGAAGTAGGATATTGCCGATGAGCCAGGAAGAGACCAAGCACGCCGACATCCTGAAGTGGGGCTCGGCGTCGTGGAACGAGTGGCGACGGGAGAATCCCGGCGTGCGGCCGCAGTTGGCCGGAGAGGACCTGAGCGAGATGGACCTTGGCGGCGTCGATTTGAGCGAAGCCGACCTCACCGACGCCGAGCTGTTCCAGACCGATCTCTCCAACGCCAACCTCAAGATGACAGGCATGGCCAAGGCCGACCTCTCGGGGGCCAATCTGCGCGGCGCTGCACTGTACAAGGCCAATCTGTCCGGGGCATGCCTCATCGAGGCCAGCATGGAGCGAGCGAGCCTCGGAGCCGCCGATCTGACCGGCGCCGACCTTCGAGGCACGAGCATGGGCCGGGTCGATCTGAGCGAGGCCGATCTGTCGGGCGCGGACCTCAACGAGGCCGAAATCACCAATGCCAACCTGACCCGCGCTCAGATCACCGGTGCGAATCTCCGCAACGCAAACTTTGCTGGATCGAATCTCACCGGTCTGGAGCACGGCACCTTCCAGTCGAAAAAGGGGCACTACTACGGGATTCGGGGCCTGGACTCCTGCTTCGGCAACGCCTTGTTCGTCCGCGACGCCAAGGACCAGGACTACCTTGACACCCTGCGCAGCGCCATCGACCAGACCCCCTCCCCGATCGCCCAGAAGTGGAAGCTGTTCTGGTTCAAGGCCTGGGGCCTGATCGATTACGGTCGGAGCCTGGGCAGGCTCGCCCTCGGCGCCCTTGCGGTCGCCCTGTTTTTCGGCCTGATCTTTCACCTCGACGAGGCCTTGAAATGGGGATTCTTCGAATACCCACACACGGTGGATAGTTTTCTGACCCCCTACTACTACTCGGTGGTGACGTACACCCGACTCGGCTCCGGCGGAGTCACGCCGACCCACTGGGTGGGGGAGATCGTTCTGGTCTCTGAACGGATCCTCGGCTTCGTGACCCTGGGTCTGCTACTGTCGATCCTTGCCAACAGGGTGGCCAGAAGGAGTTGATTCGGGCGAGGGCACCGATACCTCCCGGGGACGAAGATGAGAAATATCCAAATCAGATCCAAGCTCTTCCTCATGGTGCTGGCGTTGATCGTACCGGCCATGGTGCTGATCGGATCGCTGGCGTACTTCGGCGGCAAGACCGTCATTACCAGCACAACCATGGATCACCTGACCGCGGTCCGAGCTTCGAAGGCGAGTCAGATCACGGGCCATTTCGCGGACGTCCGCAACGAGGCTTTGATCCTCTCCGATGACCGGATGGTGATCGACGCGATGCGTGATTTCGAGGCCGCCCACCACGCCCTTGGGCGGGTGGAGCCTACCGACCGACAGGCCGCGGCCTTGACCTCGTTTTACGAGGACAGGTTCGTGCCGGCTCTGGAGGCCTATTCCGAGGAACCGGTCTCCTTCGAGTCGGTGATGCCCCTGAACAATGAAGCCCTCCACCTGCAGGAACGGTACATCGCGGCCAACCCGTGGCCGGATGGTTCGAGAGACCGACTCGACGGCATCGACGACGGCGACGAATACGATGCGGTCCACAGCACCTATCACCCAATATTCAGAGACATCAAGGACAGGTTGGGATACCACGACCTTTTCCTGATCGACACCGACGGGAACATCGTTTACACCGCATCCAAGGAGACGGACTTCGCCACCAACCTCGCGAACGGCCCCTATCAAGGCTCCAATCTGTGGGTTGCCTTCGAGTCCGCACGGACCGCCGGGGACCCGAACACCGTTCGCATGGTGGACTTTGCCCACTACCCCCCGTCGCTCAACGAGCCGGCCGCATTCGTCGCCGCTCCCATCGATGATGGGGGGCAACGCCTCGGCGTTCTCGCACTCCAGATCTCCGTCGATGAAATCGACCGCGTGATGACCGGCGACCGCAACTGGAGATTGGACGGGTTCGGAGAGACCGGCGAGGCCTACCTTGTTGGGCCCGATTTCACCATGCGCTCGAACTCGCGCTTTCTGATTGAAGACCCGGAAGCCTACCTCTCAGCCCTGTCCGAAACCTCCACTTCGGAGCTGGACCGCAAGCGAATCCAGACCTACGACAGCTCGATCCTGATCCAGGAGGTCCGAACCGGGGCCACCGAGGCGGCTCTCGCCGGACTCACCGACACCGCACTGATCGACGATTACCGCGGCGTCCCGGTGTTGACCTCCTACGCTCCAGTCAAGATTCTCAACCTGGAATGGGCCATCGTGGCGGACATGGACGCCTCCGAGGCGTTTGCACCGATCACCCGGTTTGCACGCCGGCTGATCCTCCTTCTGGCCGGCATGTTGGCACTCCTGCTGCCGATTTCGTGGGTGTTGTCCAGGCAGTTCGTGTCTCCGATCGTCTCCCTCGATGACGCCGCCCGTCGATTCGCCACCGGTGACCAGGACGTCGAGGTACCGGTCCGCGGCGACGACGAACTCGGCCGCCTGTCCACCTCCTTCAACCGAATGATCTCGTCCATCCGCCAGCACACGGCCGACCTCACCCGGTCCAACGAGGAGCTCACAAGCGTCAAGAGCGTGATCCTGCGCTGGGGGCGAGATGGAGAAATCTCCTTCATGAACGACTTCGGGCTCGAGCTCTTCGGCTTCGCCGAGGAGGAGATCGTTGGCAAGTCCCTCCTGGGAACCATCGTGCCCGACACCGAAGAAACCCGGCGGAACATCCGGAGCATGTTCGACGAAATCGCCACGAACCCGACGAAGTTCGAAGACGACGAAACGGAGAATCTCCACAAGGACGGCACCGGTGTCTGGACGGCGTGGCGGAATCGCCCAATTCGGAACGACGACGGCAGCTTCAAGGAGATCCTGACCATCGGGATCGACATCACCGAACGCAAACGGGCGGAACAGAAGGTCGAAGAGCAGAAGGAGTTGCTGGAAAACACCCTCGAGTCCTTGACCCATCCCTTCTACGTCATCGATGCCGAAGACCACACCATCAAGGTGGCCAACTCGGCCGCGCGGCGTCTCGGCACGGAGGGAACCGCCACATGCTACGCGCTCAGCCACCACCGCGACACACCCTGTGACGGCGAGGACCACCCGTGCCCACTTGTGGAGGTCAAAAAAACCGGCCAGCCAGTCACGGTGGAGCACATTCACCCGGGACCGGACGGCACGCCGAGGTTCGTGGAGGTCCACGGATACCCGGTCTTTGATGACGGCGGACAGGTGATCCAGATGATCGAGTACTCGCTGGACATCACCGAGCGCAAGGTGATGGAGCTGGAGCTGGAGGAGGCCCGGGACGCGGCCGAGGCAGCCAACCGCGCCAAGAGTGCTTTTTTGGCCAACATGAGTCACGAGCTCCGCACGCCGATGAACGCCATCATCGGTTACTCGGAGATGCTGGCCGAGGACGCCGAGGACGAGGGTCACGACGAGATGATCCCGGACCTTGAAAAGATCAACTCGGCCGGCAAGCACTTGCTGGCGCTGATCAACGATATCCTCGACCTGTCCAAGATCGAAGCCGGACGAATGGACCTCTACCTCGAGCGCTTCGATCTGGGCGACATGCTGAGTGAAGCCGTCGCCACGCTGACCCCGCTGGTGTCGAAGAACGGCAACCAAATGGTGACCGAGTTTGGCGAGGACCTCGGCGGCGTGCGCACCGATCTCACCAAGCTCCGACAGGCTCTGTTCAACCTGCTGTCCAACGCCGCCAAGTTCACCGAACAGGGAACCGTGAAGCTCGCCGCCGAGCGGTTCAGTCGGGACGGGGCTGAGTGGATCCGGATCTCGGTGACCGATTCGGGGATCGGCATCGCGGCCGACAAGGTCGACCACGTCTTCGAGGAATTCTCCCAGGCCGATGCGTCCACCACGCGCGAGTACGGAGGCACCGGGTTGGGCCTGCCGATCAGTCGCCGCTTCTGCCAGATGATGGGCGGCGACATCACCGTTGCCAGCGAACCGGGGAAGGGATCCACTTTCACCATCGAGCTGCCGGCGCAGACCGATGCTCTCGAGGTGGCCCGAGGAGCCACCATCGCAGAAGAGCCGGTGGAACATCACGTACCGGCAGGGACCAATCCCATCCTGATCATCGACGACGATCCGGACTCCCGCGATCTGTTGCGGCGCACCCTCGAGGACGAAGGGTACGCCGTGATCACCGCGACTGGCGGTCAGAACGGAATCGAAATGGCTCGCCGTTTCAATCCGTCCCTCATCACACTCGACGTCATGATGCCGGGGATGGACGGCTGGGCGGTGCTCAGGGAGCTCAAGGCGGATCCGGAGCTGCGCCGTATCCCGGTCATGATGGTCACCATCGTCGGCGAGAAGAACCTCGGCTACTCCCTCGGCGCCGTGGAGCACCTGACCAAACCGGTGAATCGCGCCAGCCTCCGCCAACTCGCCCGCCAGTACGCCGGGCAGAAGGGGGGCGGACGAGCCCTGGTTGTGGACGACGATGCAGATATCCGCACCCTGTTTCAACGCGCTCTGGAAGAGGATGACTGGACCGTCGACGTTGCGGAGCACGGGGCCAACGGGCTGGCAAAGGTCGAATTACACCGCCCGGATTTAGTGATACTCGATCTGATGATGCCGGTGATGGATGGCTTCGACTTCGTCCTCAACTTCCGCAACATCGACGGCTGTCGATCCACCCCGATCATCGTGATCACCGCCAAAGACCTCACCGACGAGGACCACAAGCGACTGGTGGGAGGGGTCGAGCGGATCATTGAAAAAGGGGCGTGGACCGGGGAGCAATTACTGGAAAACGTCCGCACATTGGTGGCAAAATACCGCCAACTCGAGTCGGGAGAGGCTGCACTCGAGCCGCCGACCGACCGAACTCATGAGTGAGGAGAGTTCATGGCACGAATCCTTCTTGTGGAAGACAACGAAATGAACCGCGACATGCTGTCGCGGCGCCTGACCAAACGCGGTCACGAGGTGGTGATCGCGGTTGACGGTCGCGAGGGGGTCACCCTGGCGTCCTCCGAGAGTCCGGAGATCATCCTGCTCGACATGAGCCTGCCGGTGATGGATGGCTGGGAGGCGGCCCGACTGCTCAAGACCGACGACGCCACAGCTGGGATTCCGATCATTGCTCTCACCGCCCACGCCATGGCCGGAGACCGCGAGAAATGCATCGAAGCGGGCTGTAATGACTACGACACCAAACCCATCGAGTTCAAACGGCTCCTCGGCAAGATCGACGCCCTGCTCGGTGAAGGGCAGTAGCCGTGGCGAAAGGGATGAACCACCGCCCCGGAGCTGATTCCGCGGGCGGCAGGCTCCTCGTTGTCGACGACAACGAGATGAACCGCGATCTGTTGTCGCGTCGCCTCGCCAAGCGCGGCCACCACGTGACGGTGGCCGAGGACGGCTATCGGGCTCTCGAGCTTGTCGGGGAAAACGATTTCGATGTGGTTCTCCTGGACATCATGATGCCTGGGATCGACGGCTACGAGGTCCTGGAACGGCTGAGAAAGGACCACGACGCCGGCGAGTTGCCGATCATCATGGCGACCGCGAAAGACGAGAGCCAGGATATCGTGCAGGCCCTCAAGCTGGGCGCCAACGACTACGTCACCAAGCCCTTCGACTTTCCTGTTGTTCTGGCCCGCGTCAACACTCAGCTGTCCCTGAAGCGGTCCCTCCAGGCGCTGGCCGCCGCCCATGAACGGATGCAGCGCGATCTCGAGGCAGCGGCCAGGATCCAACAGTCCTTTCTGCCTTCGACGGACCCGGAGGTGAGCGGAGTCGACTTCGCCTGGACCTACGTCCCGTGTGACGAGCTCGCCGGCGACACCCTCAACATCATTCCGCTGGGCGAGCATCATGTCGCCGCCTACGTGCTCGACGTCAGCGGCCACGGAGTGCCCTCGTCGCTGCTGTCGGTCACCCTCAGCAGGCTCCTGACCAGGGGAGCCGAATCGGACTCCATCCTCTGGGATGAGGAGAACGACCGGTGCGAGCCCCCCCGTCGGGTGGCCGAGGAGCTGGCGCGACGGTTCCCCTTCGACATGGAAACCGGCCAGTACTTCACCCTGGCCTACGGCGTTCTCGACCAAGCCCGTCGCGAGCTGCGGTATGTCTCTGCCGGCCACGTGCCCATGATCCAGGTCCGTCCCGGTGGCACCCCCACCGTGCACGACACCACCGGCCCGCCGATCGGCCTCGTTCCGGCCAACATCATGGCGTCGGAATTCGAGGAGTCGACCATCCGGTTCGAGCCTGGTGATCGGCTCTACATCTACTCCGACGGGATCCCCGAGGCGACCGATTCCGACGACGAGCAATTCGGCGAGGAGCGTCTGGCCGAAACCCTGCAGGAGCTTCTGGACGTCACGCTCGAGGACAGCGTTTCATCCCTTGTGGATCGGGTCCGCGACTGGTGCGGCGAGGCAGGCTTCGACGATGATGTCACGGTGTTGGCGATCGAGATGCTTGAGTCATAGAAAAACAAAAATCGAAAATCCGCTCGCCACTCCGCCCAGTTGAACGTTGAAAGTTGAAATTCGACGGTCGAGATTCTTGTGGTTGGTTTCTTGACTTGATCGTCGCAGAGCGACCTGTGAGGGTGATTCACGACGAGAACGGTACAA
This sequence comes from uncultured Holophagae bacterium, assembly GCA_963801995.1. Lineage (GTDB taxonomy): Bacteria > Acidobacteriota > Thermoanaerobaculia > Thermoanaerobaculales > Sulfomarinibacteraceae > FEB-10. Next base: position 44,201 of record CAWDGW010000009.1, read on the forward strand.
CGAGACTGCGGCATTGCTGGGCGGCAGGGCAGTCCGACCGACTCCCTGCCCTACTTCCAACAACTTTCAACTTGTAACTGGGCCGGTGGGTGGTCTAGCCCCTGCCGCCGCCGCCCCGAGAGCCGCCACCGCCGGAGCCCTGAGATGAGCCGCCTCCCGATCCAGCGCCCATGCCACCGGGATCGCGATCGCCGGACGTGGAGGACCCCTGCCCCATGCCGGGATCCATCCCTCCCGGCTGTCCACCCCGTTGCCACTGCCCGGGACTCATGTCGTGCCGCTCCGGTGGTTGGGCCGCCTTGCCGCGGCGAATCCGACTGTACTGGCCGGCACGCACCTGGATCGGGTCTCCCACACGTCCAATATCGCTCACATCCACCACACCCGAGAACACCGTCAAGGTGGTGTTTCCCTTGCCGTCCACCTCGACGCCGTAGTCGGTGCCGCGAACCGCCAGAACGGCCGACGGCGTGGTCACCAGTCGCTCGCGAGCGGCCGGACCGACCAGTGCATCGAAGAGGGCGTGGACCCTCCCCTTCTCGATTTCCAGCAGCACTCCGGGAGTGCCCGGCGCCAGCCTGGCTCGCGCCTTGGCTCCGATCCGGAATCTGGCTGCGGCCTCCGGAGAGTACACCTCGGCGGCGGACCGAGAACCCGTCCGCAGCACGTCGCCGGCTGCGAGCTCCGCGTCAAGCTCGAGCTGGACCTCGGGCAGCGGCTCTTCGCGGAACACCTTTCGCTTCACCTCGACCAGCTCGTAGGACGGGCCGGCGGGCTGATCAGCACCTCCGACGCCAACCGCAATTACGGCCACTGCCAAGAGCACCCATGACAGGTGCTTCCTGAGGTCCATCATGATGCCTCCTCGCCCGATTTCGTTCTCGGGCTCTTTCCGATAGAGACCTTAGCAAGACAGGTGCCACCCAGGGTCAACGAGTAAACTCCAGAAAAGCCCCTTCATGGGGCAAACAGACTCGCCGGCCGGGTCTCATGGACCCGGAAGCCCCTGAAGAGGAGTCGTTCTCCACCCTCCAGGCATGGCACGGACCTTGCCATGGAGCAGAGTGCAGATCGAGTGCTACGGCACCGAAGAAAGGAGCAAAGTCATGGATAACACATACTCGAAATTTATGGTGGGAATGATCGGCATCGCCCTCCTGCTGGCCGCCGGAGTATCGGCCGCCGACCAGGGGGCTCAGGCGATGCAAGGGGTTCAGCAGCACAACCGCTACGGCGACGAACACCAGGCAATGGCAGATCACGTCAGCGCGCGGGCGGCCCTGGAGCCCATCGGGATGGTGGAGGGCTGGGGTCACGCCATGGTGCGCGACCAGATCACCACGGCTGGCGACGTCCGCAGGCTGGTGGGATTGAGGGTGGTTGGCCTCGATCCCGAGACCGAGTACACCGCGACTGTGACCGGAACCGAGGGTCTGGACGACGCCGAGTTCAACCTGGGCTCGTTGATCACCGACGAGAACGGCGACGGGTTACTCCGTCTCGGCTGGCCGGAAACGGTATTTCCACCAGTTCCCGGCGACATTCCACCTGCAGAGGTTCTGGTGCTCGCGCGGGTTTACGACCTTTCCCAGGCACTCGCCCTCGAGGGTGAGTTCAGCGTCGACTGGGTTGGCGGATCCGGCCCTTGCGAGTTGGTCTACGTGGAGCGAATCGTCCTCACCCCCACCGATGACCCTCGTTTGAAGGGAGTCGCCAAGGTGACTCGGACCGAGGACGACGTTGAAATCTTCGAGAGCAGGGCATGCCGCCTCGAACCCGAGTCGGCTTACCAGGTGCTCGTGGACGGCATCGTTGCCGCAGTCGTCACCACCGATGGCGTCGGACACGGCGAGTTGGTGCTGTCATCTGGAGACGGGTCCCTGCCAGCCGAACTGCAGCCGATCGAGGATCTCAGGATCGTCGAGTGGGCAACCTCCGACGGCCAGGTGATCCTGAGCGGCACCTTCACCGGCGAGAACATGGCCGGTGGTCATGGCGGCGGCGTCCCGGGTGGATCCGGCAACGGCGAACCCGGACAGGGTGACGGCGGCGGCGCTGGCCACGGCGGCGACAATGGCGGCGGCGATGGCGGAGGCGATGGCGGAGGCAACGGCGGCGGCAGTGGCGGAGGCAACGGCGGCGGCAATGGCGGCGGCGGAAACCCCTAAGCGATCTCCTTCTTCTCCCCCTTTTCGCGAGGGACCCGAAGGGGTCCCTCATTTTTTCGAGTGGCGCAGCGCCTCCATGACCTAACTTTCAACTTTCAACTTTTAACCCGTACGGGCTAGGTTAGGCTGATGATGATGGACATGCGCAGCATCTCGATGTCCCGCCGTTCTTGGGCTCTGGCCTCGCTCGCCGCCCTGGCGGGGTGGGCCGTGTGGGGCATCGGCGCACTGAATGTGTTGGAGCGGCCGGTCAGCGACGTCATACTCCGCCTCCCGCAGACCGCCGTCGAAGCCCCAGGGCCCTTTGCCGCGGTTCTGATCGATGACCGATCCGTGGAGAGCTTCGGCCTGCTGCCGTGGCCTCGTTCGGTGCTCGCCGCCCTCGTCGAAAACGTCCGATCACAGGGGGCTCGGGCGGTGGTGGTGGACATCCTTCTGGCGGAGAGGGGTTCCCAGGACGGGGACGATCAACTCGCGGCGGCCATCGGCGAAGGCCCCACAACCCTGGCAGCGGTGCTGGCGCCCCACGCAGGCTGGATTCTCCCCCTCGAGAAATTTGGCGGTGCAGCGCACGCCGCCCACGCTCACGCCGAGGTGGCCCCTGACGGCGTCGTTCGTTCGATCGCGTCCACCAAGCAGTTTGGCGACCTCTCCCTGCCAGCCCTGTCGGTCGCCGCCGCTCGCCTCAGCGGGTGGTCCGGATCGATTCCGGTGGGCGAGATGCTCCGACCCGATTTCCGGCAACCGCCCGCGGATATTCCCTCGGTACCCGCATTCCAGGTCCTGGATGGGGCCGATCAGAAAGCCCTCTTCGATGGGAGGGTCGTCTTCGTCGGACTGTCGGCTTCGGGGGCCGGAGACCAATTCGTGGTCCCGGTCGGGACGAGGGATCGGCCGGCACCGGGCGTGCTTGTCCACGCCTCGATCGCGGCTTCGATCGTGCGAGAGGGTCTGCTCACCGAGCCTCCAGGATGGGTGGTCATGCTCATCATGTTGGTTGCCGCCGGGGTGGTTCAGTGGGCGAGATCCCGAGCCGGCCGACTGCCGGTCCTTCAGTTGACGGCCATCGCGTTTCTGGTGATCGTCTCGGCCGCGGCAGCCCTGTGGTGGAGCGGCGTGATGCTCCCGGTGGTCTCGCTACTGCTGGTGGTCGCGGTCTCTGCTGCCGGCCGCGAGGCGCTGGAGTCCATCGAGGCGCAGCGCGAGGCCGGCGAGGTGCTGGCGTCGCTGTTGGAAACCAGCACTCAGGGTGGAGCGGCCAAGGTGCCGTCCGGCGTTGGCGGCCGCCTCAGACTGGCGCGAAGCCTGCAACGGCAAATCGCCCGGGACTCCGAATTACGGAACGCGCTCCTCGACGGGCTCCGCGAGGGCGTGGTGCTGTGGGATGAACAGGGCCGAACCATGCTGGCCAACGACTCAGCAGGGCGCCTGTGGGGAGTCACGCCCCCGCTGCAGGAAGTGACAGCGGCGCTCGACGAGCCCATGGAAAACGAGGGCGAGATCACCGGTGAGGTGGAGGTGGACGGTCGCCTCCTCGAGGTCGAGGTCCGGCCCATCGAGGCGGGAAGGCTGGGTCTGCTGCGTGACGTCACCGCGGCCCGCGAGCTGGAACGCAGCCGCCGCGAGGTGCAGCGGATGGTGTCCCACGAGCTCAAAACCCCCCTGTCCTCGATCTCGGGCTTTGGCGCCATGATCGAACGATACGAGCTGTCCAGAGACGAACAGCTCCGGGTGGCCGGGTTGATCCGTGGTGAGGCCGATCGGCTCGGCGACATGGTTCGCTCCTTCCTCGACCTCGAGCGTCTCGGCGCTGGGCGTTGGGAGGGCGAACGGGCGGTGGTCGACCTGGGAGCTCTGGCGGGTCGGCGCTGCGATTTCCTGAGACCCAACGCCGACTCGTCCGGCCATCGGATCGTTGCCTCGGCAAGCGGAAATGGTTGGGTGACCGGTTCGGAGGAGCTGCTCACCCGGCTCATGGACAATCTGGTGGGGAACGCGGTCAAACACTCTCCCACGGGCACCCAAGTTCGGGTGACGGTGGCAACCTCCGGTGGTACTGTCGAGCTGGCGGTGGCCGACGATGGGCCAGGCATAGACCCCGCTGCGGTACCAAAACTGTTCGACCGGTTCTTCCGCGGACCGGGAAGTGGGGCTGGGGGCTCGGGTCTCGGGCTGGCGCTGGTTCGCGAGATCGCTCACTGGCACGGGGCAATGGTGGATGTGGAGAGCGAGCTGGGACGGGGATCGACCTTCACTGTCCGCTTCCCCGCGATCGACGCCGCAAGGAGCGACCATGAAAGCTGAGATCCTGGTGGTTGACGACGACCCGGCCCTGCTGGAGATGATGAGCCTGACCCTCGCCAAGGAGGGATATTCGGTGCGGACGGCGGCAACCGCAAGCCAGGCTCGGGAGCTGCTGGCAGAGCACCAGTTCGCCCTCGTGGTGAGCGACATCTACCTTGGGGACGCTACGGCCATCGAGCTCCTCGATGACATCCGGCAGGACAATCCGGAGGCGAGGGTCATCCTCGTCACGGCCCAGGGCAGCGTTGAGACCGCTGCTGCCGCGACCGCGGCCGGAGTCTTCGATTACCTGCCCAAGCCATTCGAGCTGGAACAACTGGTCGACCGGGTACGTGCCTCTCTGGGATCTGGGCCCGCTCCGGCACCCGAGGTCGAGCCCGGGCCCGAGTCCATGATCATTGGCAGCCACCCGCGAATCGTCGAGGTCTACAAGGCGGTGGCACGGGTGGCGCCGGTCCCGGTGCCGGTGCTCATCTCCGGTGAGACCGGAACCGGCAAGGAGCTGGTGGCGCAAGCCCTCCATCGCTTCGGTGCCAACCCCGACCGGCCCTTCGTGGCGATCAACTGCGGCGCTATTCCGGACACCCTGCTCGAGAGTGAGCTCTTCGGCCATCGCCGAGGCGCCTTCACCGGTGCGGACCGTGATCATCGCGGCGCCATCGAGTCGGCCCGAGAGGGGACGGTGTTCCTCGACGAGGTTGGAGAGCTGCCGGCGTTGCTGCAAGTCAAACTGCTGCGTTTTCTCCAAGACGGAGAAATTCGCCCCCTCGGTTCCGAGGACAGCATCCACGTGCCGGCCAGAGTGGTGTCGGCCACCAACCGAAATCTCCGTCGAGAAGCGGCGACCGGTTCCTTCCGCGAGGATGTTTTCTTCCGGCTCGCCGGCTACGAGATCGAGCTGCCTCCCCTTCGCGACCGCAGCAGCGATATCCCGCAGTTGGTGGAGTATTTCCGGCGACGCACCGAAAACCGGCTCAAAATGGCAGCCTTCGAAGGTCCGTCAGCGAATTCCATCGCGGTCCTCCAAGCGTATTCGTGGCCGGGAAATGTGCGTGAACTGGAGCACGTCATCCAGCGCGCCGCGGTTGACCTGGGCTCGCTCCGCGACTCGGAATCGTTGTCCCGATTGCTATCGCCGGCCGACCGGAGCGAGTCGGCTGCCGGTCCCGCCATCGGCGACGAACTCACCCTGGAGGAACTCGAGCGATTGCACATCCAGGCGGTGCTCGCCCGCTGCGGCGGCAATCGGACCCGCGCTGCGGAGGTCCTCGGCATCGAGCGCAAATCGCTGTACCGTAAGGTCGCTCGTCTCGGCATCGATCTCGATCGCTCTTAGAGCCTTGGGGCTTGAGAATCTCGATCGGGTTCTGAAACGCCAAGACGCAAAGGAATCGCAAGGGAAATCTCTCGAGGGGCGGTGGCTTGTGAGTCAACTCCAGCCGCCGAGAGCAGCAGCCCACAGATATCCTCCTTCGCGTCCGGTCTTGGCCCGCATGTCTCACCAGCTTTCTACTGCGGCTCGAACCACCGGGAACCCACCCTCGAAATTCTCCGTAACAACCACGTAGGGATGCGCTATACTGACCCCGTCATCAACAGACTGGAGAACCCGTTCGGCCGCTTAAGCTGCCGGAGGTGAGCAAAGGAACCTTGGAGTAATGGCCCTATTCATTGTGGCAATCGCAGCTATCCTGTTCCTGCTCATTGCGATGCGCCTGCGCTCGAAATCTGGCGCCATGGTGTCCGACGTGCGCCCGACCAGAGATCGCAGGACAAGCAAGGAGCGCCGCTTGCTGAAGATGCGGGTACCCTTCGAACGCCGAAGGACCCACCGCCGGTTACACGACGAGGCCACCCATTACGTGAATGGGCTGATCGACGTCGACTCGGCCTGAGCCCCCTCCCACCCTCCCCCTTCGAAAAGCTACCCCCCTCCCCCTTCCCGCTTTTCGAAGCCTCTCAACGCAACAATTTTCTGTGGGTTGCCGGTCCCGTTCGGTTCTACGATATTCTAGAAACAGATGCTCAAGCTCAGAGTCACTCCAGCAGAGGGAGAGTCCTTCGTCCACGAGGTCGAATCGACCTCGTTGGTGATTGGCCGCTCCACAAAGTGTGATCTTTCGATCCCCGACCGCTTCCTGTCCCGGCGCCACGCCCACCTCTACATCGACGGCGACTCGTGGATGGTGGAGGACCTCGGGTCGCGGAACGGCACCTTCGTCAACGGCACCAAGATCGGCAAGGCTGAGGAAGTCCGTGAAGGCGACGTGCTCACCATGTCGGCCAGCCTGGTGAAGCTGATGCGAGATGGGGAGCAGGAGTCCTCGTCCACTGATGTCTTCTTCAAGCCCGCCTCTGATGTTCTGCTGAGAACTTCGACCCCACCTCCCGATGCCGGCGTCGACTCCGCCGCCGCTTTGGCGAGGTACGCCGAAAGGCTGGCTCTCATCAATGAGATCCACCAGGCGCTGGCCGGTCCCATCACCCTCGGAGAACTGCTCGATCTCATCCTCGAGCGGGCCTTCGAGCACCTCTGTCCGGAACACGGCGCCATCTTCCTGCGCACCGAGTCTGGCGGGTTCGAGCGGGCCGCCGGACAGTCGGTGGCGGGAGCTGCCGGCGAACTCGGCTACTCGGAAAGTCTCATCGACGAGGTGGCCAACAAGGAAATGGCCGCCTTGGTTCTAGACACCCGGACCGACCATCGATTCTCGGAGGCCGAGAGTATTCTCAACGCCGGAGTTCGCAGCCTGATCGCCGCACCGCTGCTCAGCCCTGAAGGCGCCCTCGGATTCACGGTACTGAGCTCCAACGCAGCGGTGCGTTCGTTCACCGAGGACGACCTCGACCTTCTGGTCACCCTGGCGTCGGTTGCCGCGATGAGAATCCGAAACGTCTCGTTGGCCGAGGAAGCGGTCGAGCGACGGCGGCTCGAGTGGGAGCTGAGGCAAGCCCGCAGGATCCAGGTTGGCCTGTTTCCGGATTCCCTGCCCGAGATTCCGGGTTACGAAATATTCGCCGGGAACATCCCGTCCCGCGGGGTGTCGGGCGACTATTACGAAGTGCTCCAACGCGCAGACGGCAACGAGTGTGTCCTGCTGGTGGCCGACGTGTCCGGAAAGGGCATGTCCGCTTCACTGCTCACCGGCTACCTGGAGGCCCTGGCGTCGGTTCCCATCGAGGCGGGAATGGAGCCCGACGAGGTCTTCAACCGGATCTCGGCACCGTTCTACCGGCGAACGCCGCCGAGTCGCTTCGCCACCATTCTGCTGGCCGTGCTCGATACGGCCGTGGGACTCCTCCGCTACGCCAACGCCGGCCACAATCCAGGCCTGATCATCCGGGCCGGCGGTGAGGTCGAGTGGCTCGAGGCCACCGGAACGCCCCTCGGGTTGGTGGACGACGCCCGGTACGGACTGCGGGAGTCCTACCTGGGAGCCGGAGACATCCTGGCCCTGTACTCCGACGGCTACACCGAAGCCTTGAACTCGGACTTGGAGGAGTATGGCATCGACCGCCTTGCCGCTGTCTTCGCCGACAACAAATCCCTGCCTCTGGTGGAAATTGCCAGGTGGCTGGAACAGCAACTCTCTGAATTCACCGGGGGAACCCCGATCAGTGACGACCGCACATTGGTCCTGGTCCGCCGCGACAGCTAACCGATCAGGACTTCCATCGCCTGATAGCCCGAATCCTGCATGGCCTTCACCACCGAGGCGGCGTTCTCCGGACACAGAGCGATCATCGAGCCTCCACCACCGCCGCCGGTGAGCTTCGCACCCAGAGCTCCGTTTTCGCGAGCGATCTGGATCAGCTCTTCCAGCTCCCAGCTGGAGACCTGGAGACCATTCAGCAGACCTTGACAGACGTTCATCAGCTCGCCGAGCCGTTCGAGGTCATTCCGCTTGAGGGCGTCCAACGCCTGCACCGTCAGGGCATCGATACCCTTGAACATGGTGTCGTAGACGTCCCGGTTTCGCTCCCGCCCGCTTCGCACCCGAGCCACCATCTTCGCGGTGAGGCTCTCGACACCGGTCATACCGATCACGAGTCGGATCTGACCGGGCAGCTCGAGGGTGTCGATCTGCGGTGGGTCGCCGGTCCGGTAGAGCAACGGCTTGCCAAAGGTGGCCACGGTGTTGTCGATGCCGGACGGTGTGCCGTGCGCGACCTGCTCGCAGCGGAAGGCGAGGGCGTTGATTTCGTGCTCGTTCAACCCAAGCTCGAAGTGTCGGTCGAGGGCCCTGATAATGGCCACAGCCACTGCCGCAGAACCTCCGAGACCCATGGCCCTCGGAATTTCGGAGAAAACCTCGATCCTCATCGATCGGTTGGTCAGACCAAGCTCCTCCAGCATCAGCGCGGCCGGAACCTCGAAGGATTTCCGCATTTTCGGATCAGATCGGAGGCGATGCTCCACACCCCACCGGGGAACAACCAACCAAACTCCATCGTCGTCGTCCACCACTCGCGCCCGCACGGCCAGCGGAACCGGGGCGGCAATCGCGCGGCTCCCGTAAACCACGGCGTGCTCTCCAAAGAGGATGATCTTGCCGTGTCCGGCTGCCATGTCGGCGCGGGCCGCAGGGTCGGCATGCCTCCCCGCCTGGACCTCGACCTCCTCGATCAGCTCGCGCGCCTTCCAGATCTTGATATCTCCGGAAGCCACCAGACGCTCAACCACATCGTCGAAGATCTCGGGCGTCGCGCCCGCGGCGGTGACGACGCTCCGAGCGTGGAGCGTCATGTGGCCGCGCTGGATACCCTCCGTGGCCAGAGCCCGCAGGGCAGCGAAGTTTTGGGCGAGGCCGACCGCCCCCATCACCTCGGCCAACTCACGGGAAGATTCCACCTGCGCGATCCGAAGGTTGAGATCCACGGATGGGTTGCTCTGCAGCGGTCCGCCGACGATTCCGACCCTGATGGGCATCTCGAGGTCGCCCTTTAAATGACCGTCTTGGGTGCACGTCCACCGGGACAGGGAGGTGTAGTGGGTGCCGCGAGCGGCAAAGGCGTGGGCGCCTGCCTCGACGGCCCGCCAGTCATTTCCGGTGGCCAGCGCGACGGCGTCGATGCCGTTCATGATGCCCTTGTTGTGGGTTGCGGCCCGGTAGGAGTCGATGGCGGCGAACTGGCTCGCAATCACAATGCCATCCCGGACCTGCTCGCCGTCGTAGCCGTTGCTTCCCAGCTGATCCACTGGGATTTCCACCGCAGCCCGCACCAGCGACCTGTCCGCCAGATTCGACATGATGCGCAGGAATACCTTGCCACCGGTCACGCTCTCCACGAATGAAGCAACCCCCTCACACATCGTGTTGACCAGGTTGGCGCCCATGGCATCGCAGGTATTCACCAACAACTGGACGATCATCATCTCGACGTTTTCAGTTGTCGCCGGGTGGAGAACGACCTCGAGGTCAACCGCGCCGCCGCCGCGCGCCACCATCCGCGGGTGGAGGCTGTTGGCGAGGTTGATGACCTCCTCCTTGCGCTGCTCCAGTAGCTGCCTGGCCTTGGTCGGGTGAGGGACGTCCACCAACTGGATTTGACCGATCAAAATCGGCTCGGTACTGGAGGTCGTGAAGCCACCGGCAGACCGTGCGGTTTTGGCCGCAAAGCTCAACGCCGCGACGATCGATGGCTCCTCCACCACCAACGGCACCACGTAGTCCGTGTCGTTGATCAGGAAGTTGAGTCCGAGGCCAACGGGGAGGCCCATCACGCCGATGACGTTCTCGATCATCGCGTCGGCGTTGGTCACGTCGAGCACGTTGTGGCCGCCGATCAAGGCCTTGTAATCCTGCGAGGACAACAGACCCCGATCTCGGACCGCTCGGACCCGTTCGGGCACAGAGAGCTTGTGGAACGATGGTATACAGGAACTGCTCACGTTACGTCTTGCTCCTTTGATCGATCGGACGGAGCCAGCTGGCGACCTCGTCAAGTGTCTCGAACTCGTTCAGTTGGTGCGGCTGCTGTCGGACAGGACGCGATTTTCGCCTGGTACTGTAACAATCCGCACCCCTAGGGTAAACCATGCTGCCTCCAGAAATTCCGGCCGGAACGGCCAAGCTACCGAAGACCGGTGGAGTCTGGTGCGATCTCGACCACGTTGAAGCCCGTTTCTGAAGCCGCGACGACGAAACGATCCAGCGATTCTCTGTCGTCGGCAAAGCCAATTCCAATGTCGCCGCCACCGGCGCCACTGGGCTTGTAACTCACTCCTGCCAACCGTGCCAGCCTGCGGAGCTCCACATGCTCCGGGGACATGACGTCGAGGCCGGCTGCCTGGCCCAGGGCCGCCATGCATTCTCCGAACGAGTCGATGGCTTCCAGGAAAGAGGGAAGGTGCTGATCGCGAAATGCGAGGACTCCCACCCTCGCGACCTGGCCCAGCCGGTCCAGGGCGCGGTCGATCTCAGATCGATCATCCAAGCCATCCATGCGCCGATTCAGTCGGTTCAGGAACTCGCTGGTGTCGGCCGCCCTGCCGGTCCACACCACCACAAAGTGGAGGCCTTCCGGCAGGTCGAGGTGTGCGACGGTGGCGACGGATCCCTGGCTGTCGAGCCGGTACTCCAGGAATCCGCCCATCAGGCTTGCAGCCAGATCGACTCCACTGCCCTTCCCGCCCTGAAATGCCCGGTGGAGCTGAAGCAGCCGCTGCATCCATCGGAGCCCGGGCTCTACGGGGTCCCCGCTCCCAGCCCACTGGACGAGAGCTGACGCCAGAGCCACGGTGAGTGCGGCGGAGGAACCAAGACCGAGCTTGATCGGTCCACCGTCACCGGGCTCGAAAAACGCCCTCGTGTCAAGGCTGGCCGCAAAGGGTGCTGCAGCCTCTGGTTGCACCAGTCCCGAACCCAGCAAGGACTTCAGGACCCTCTCGAAGAGCACGTAGCGGTCGGAATTCTCGGACCTCGAGTGCCACCGGAGACTCCCATCCGAGTCCAAGGTGAATCGAGCTGGCTCCCATCCCAGGCCGGGAGAATCCACGCCCCACATCGAGGCTCCCGAATCATCGAGCCGGACGCGCGCTCGCCGGTCTACCGCCATGACCACTGCCGGAGCCCCGAAAAGGACCCCGTACTCACCGATCAGTATCAGCTTGCCCGGGGCCGATACGTCGACTTTCATGGACAGTCCGAAACGACTCTGGCCCCGGCCCCGAGACCACAGGTCATCACCTCGACCACACCCGGCACCTGGCCCAGAGCCGTGGCCACCGACCCCACATCGTCAGGCAGGCAGATGGCCTTGACCTGGGGTCCGGCATCGACGGTGAAAAAAACTGCGGTCCCGCGGCGCCGCAGATCTCTGATGAGACGCATGCAATCCACGGTGGTTCCGTTCCAGTAGAGAAGACCGGGCCGAGCCCCCATCGCCACCGCGTGCATCTTCAAGCAGCTGTGTTCCGAAATGTCGGCAACTGCCTCGAAGTCTCGCCTGAGAATCCCCTCCCGAGCGATCGCCAGATCCCCATCCGCACCCTCCACCCAGGCGTCGTAATAGGGGGAAGTGCGCTCGGACAGCCCCATGCCTTCGGTGGATCCCACTTTTTTTTCGGCCACCGAGGTGACAGCGACCACCACTCTCAGCGGCCAATCCTCCGCGTCCAATATTGTCCGGGTCGTGGTGGTTCCAGCCTCCCGATCCAGCGACAGTTCCACGAAACCCCCGAAGATCGATCGGGCGGCCGACCCCGAGCACCGCCGCGCGAGCCTGGCCAAGACATCGGGTTTGAAGCCAGTCCCAAGCGCCCGGTCCGCCGCCACCACCAGCGCCGCGAAGCCCGAGGCAGAGGAGGCCAACCCGGCCGCCGTCGGGAAGTTGTTCCGGCTCACCACGCTGGCAAACGGGGCGCCCTCACCACGTTCCCGAATAAGGTCCAGGCACCGACGCACTCTGTCAAGCCGACTCGGCTGTGAACGACCGTCAAGGATGAACTCGTCGTCCGCCAGGCCCCGATCGAAGGTCACGGAGGTGGTGGTGGCAAGGGAGTCCAGGGTGATCGAGATCGATCCCACGGCCGGTATGTTTCGACGTGAATCGAGCTTGCCCCAATACTTGATGAGCGCGATGTTGGGATGAGCTATGGCGGTGGCTTGCACGCATTGACTCCCTACCGTCACGATAGCAAGGAACGGGCACAGTTGGCAGTTGGCCGTCGGCAGTTTGCCGTTGGCCGTTGGCCGTTGCTCGCTCCCTCTGGGCGGGGCGGATTTCCGGTCGGCAGAGGGGCAGAGGAGAAAAGGGGCAGAGGGGAGGACGCACCGGAGTCGTAGAAAGCACTTTCCAGGTTAAAGTAGAAAGCCATGAGTCGCTCGCTGGTGACATCGCTTCGAACTGCGCCTCGCGCTGGTCATCGGCCTGGTCGCTTTGACCGCTTCGGCCCAGGACGTCTACCCGACCAGCCCGGACTGGACATCTGCCGATACTCAGGTGAGCACCGGCGCGGCTCTGGTCGACCTTGACGGTGACGGCTGGCTCGACCTGGTGGTGGCCAACGGCAATGACATCCAGCAACAACGACTGGCGGTCTATCACAACAACGGCGACGGGACGTTTCCGCCGACTCCGGACTGGCAGTCGGACGACGTCGCCTACAACGGCCACCTCGACGTGGCCGACGTCAACGGCGACGGCTGGCCCGACGTGGCGGTGTCGGTCCTCGGTCGATACTCGTCAGTGGACAACGCCGCCAAGCTCTACCTCAACAACAATGGGGTCCTGTCGTCCACCCCCGACTGGCAGTCGGACGAGATGGCCCACGCATTCGGCTGCGCCTTCGGCGACGTCAACAATGACGGCCGTCCCGACCTGGCGTTGGCCACAGGTTGGGCGTACTCGCCGCCGGCCTTTTACAGCCAGTACGTCTATCTCAACGTCGGCGGCTCTCTCTCCTCCGCAGCCTCCTGGTCGTCGACCGACATCGACCTCCTCCAGGGCGTGCTCTGGACCGACGCCGACGGTGACGGTTGGCTCGATCTGGTGGGCGTGGCCCACGAAGCCCAAACGAGGATTTACTCAAATCTCGGCGGCACGCTCGAGACCACCGCGTCATGGTGGACCACAGACAGCGCTCATCAGGACGCCATCATGGCGGTGGCTGGGGACCTATCCGGCGACGGAATCGCCGAATTGATTGTTACCGACAACACCCAACTCGGCGGAAGCGGTCGCTTTCGGCAGTACAACGGACTGGCCGGCGGATTCTACGAGACCACCTACGACTGGAGCTACTTCGAGGGCTACGGCTCCGCGGTGGCGCTGGCCGACGTCGACGCCGACGGCGATCTCGACCTCGCCACAGGCGCCTGGTGGGACCAGACCCGGATCTTCCTCAACACCGGGAGCGGTCTTCCGTCTGCTCCCGATTGGAGCTCCACGCCGACGAGCGTGATCGAGAAGATCGTATTCGGTGACGTGGATCGGAACGCGCTCCGTACCGCAATCGACACCTTCCCTGCTACCGGTGGGCGCCTTTTCCACCTGGGGCGGCGACCGATCCAGGAGGTGGTAACGGTCCGGCGCGACGGGGTGGAACTCGGACCGCACGAGTTCGTGGTCGATCGGGACGACGGCTGGATCACCGTCGCAGTGGCCCCGGCTGTTGACCTCGTCGTCCACTACACGTGGTCGACCTCGCCCGACATGGCGATCACGAACTGGGACGCCTCGGTGGGCAACTTCCTCTACTACAACCGACTCGGCGGCGTCTTCTCGGACGGGTTCGAGTCGGGTGACACTTCCATGTGGAGCGCATCGGTGGAGAGGGCCCGCCCAACCAGCCTGCCCCACGAGCTCGCAGCGGCGCCACACGCCGACTGACCGATCGCCCGAGGCAGTAGCTCCTCACAGCGGACAATTCGTAATTCGCAATCCGCAATGGGTGGGCGAGAGGGAGGGCGCAATTCACCGTCTCCTCCGCCCCTCTGCCCCTCTGCCCCTCTGCCGTCTCCCGGGCGGGCGGGAGAATCTTCAATCTTCGATCTTCAATTACAGTGGGCTACCTCGCCTCGACCTGCTCGCGGACCTGGACGGCCACTGCAAGGGCGTCGCGGCCGGTGCGCCCGCTCACGGCCGCAGAGGACTCACCGCGGCAGGCGGCGACAAATGCCTCCAGCTCGGCCCTGAGTGGCTCCTCCTGCCGCACATCCACGATTCGCGGTGCGATCTCGGGCTGCCCCTCCGGCCTGCGGTTCAGTTGAACCGAGGATACGCTCTGTTCCGCATAATCCACCGAAAAGTAGCTGTCCCGGGCGAATAGGCGGAGCTTGCGAATTCGCTCGGCCGACACTCGGCTGGCGGTGAGATTGGCCACCAAGCCGGAGGGAAACTCGATCCACGCGTGACACAGGTCCACCTTGTCGGTGAGCACCGGCACCCCGACCGCCCTGACCTCGACCGGAATCTCTCCGGCCACGGCGAGGGTGATCTGCATATCGTGGATCATCAGGTCGAGAATCACATCCACGTCCACCGACCGGGTGGTGAAGGGAGACAGACGCTGGGCTTCCAGGTAGAGAACCTCAGTGGCGAGGCCCAGGGCGGCCTGGACCGCTGGATTGTGAAACTCCACGTGCCCCACCGCCAGCACGCGGCCCTTTGATTCCGCCAAGTCCACCAGCTCGTCGGCCTCGGCCACGCTGGCGGCTATGGGCTTCTCCACCAGTACGTGGCACCCGGCCTCGAGCAGCATGCCGGCGGTTTCCCGGTGGTTGACGGTTGGAGTCGCCACCACCACGATGTCCGCCTCGGCGGCTTCTCGGACATCGGTCAAGGCCGATACTCCGTGCTCATCGACAATGGCATCCAGGCGAGCCCGATCGGCGTCAAAGGCGCCGATGAACTGGACCCCATCCATCTGGCTCAGGATTCGGACGTGGTGACGCCCAAGGTGACCAGTTCCGACTACGGCGGCGGTAAGGGCTTCATTGCTCATGGCGCGACAGGATAGCGCAGTCCGAGAGAGGGAGTACAATCGAGGCTCCCGAGCTGGAATTCGAAATTCGAAATTCGAAATTCGAAAATAGACCCTGATCTGTGGAGGATCATCCGGCATTTCGGCAGCTCGCGTTGTTGGAGGTTGGTGTGCTCGATGTGAAGAAGCTCCTGATGGACGTGTTCGACCCTCAATCCGACGAGGTCGCGACCGTGGTCGTGGATGTTCCCTGTGACGGCGTCGAGGACAACGAGTCCTGGCGCGCACGTCGCGAGATGGCCGATCGATGGCTGTCCCAGCTTGCCGAGCTCGGAACCGAGCGCGGTTTCGAGGTCCGGCCGATCCTCTCCTTCCCCGCCACCGGGTCCAACAACGCCGACCTTCCCACGACCGGTTGGGCCGAGGGCTCGGAGGTGGATTTGGGCAATCAGCTTGCGACCTCGACCCTCGTGATCGCCATGACCGAGTTCTCCGCCACGGCTCCGTTGGCAAAACTGGCCAACCAGCATGAGGATTTCCGGGCGGCCTCCATGCCGGGTGTGGAGCCGAAGATGGAGCGGACATCCCTTGCAGCCGATTATGGTCGGGTGGCGGTCCGCTGCCAGGCCATCGCCAAGGCCATGGAGGGCGGGCTCCTCGCTGATGTTCTGTTCTCCACAGGCCATCGTTGCTGGTTTGACCTGAGGCACCGGCGACCGGAAATGGACGACGGTTTTCTTCCCCGATTCAAGCCTGGGGACCGAATCATCAATCTGCCCTCCGGCGAGACCTACATGGTGCCCTATGAAGGCGAGTTCGAGGAGGTCCCGTCCTGGACGGCCGGCACGATCCCGGTGATCGAGGACGAGGAGCTCATCCTCTTTCACGTGGTCGCCAACACCGTTGTCGTGGTGGAGGGCGATGGCCCCTTGGCCGATCGATACGCGGAGTTCTTCGATAGCGATCCGGCGCGTGCAAACATTGCCGAAGTTGCCTTCGGAGTCAACGAAACGGCTGTGGTGACAGGGGTGGTTATCGAGGACGAGAAGGCTGGTTTTCACTGGGCATTCGGCCGCTCCGACCACCTTGGTGGGGTCGTCGGAGTCGACGACTTCGAGTCTCCCGAAAATGTGGTCCACCAGGACATCGTCTATGCCAAGGGCAACCCGATCCAGGTGGAGCGAGCCGACATCCTGCACCCCGATGGACGGCGAGTGTCGGTCATTGTCGACGGTGAGTACGTCATCTGACCCCCCACCCTCCCGCCCATTCCGAATTGCGAATTGCGAATTGCGAATTCACGTCTGCCGGAGTCGTGGTGCGCCTGCCGATGTTGATTGGCTCACAAGGGTTCAGAGGGGGGATTTTCGATCTTCGATTTTTGATTTTCGATTGGGGGGGCGGGTGGGCGCAATCCCTGATACGCTGGTGACTCTCGAGGAGGTGAATGATGGCAGACGCGATGAATCTGAAGGATGCCCTGGCAAGCCGAGGCCCCTACGCTGTGTGGGACCTGATGACCGACGCCGAGCAGCGAGCAGCAGCGACGGCCCTGTGGCAAGAAGCTGACCGCGAGACCAGACTCCTCCTCGAGATGACCCTTGCCAAAGACCTCAAGTTTCGCGCCCAATCGGTCCGCAAGCTACCCGTGGAGCGGATCGTCGGCCGACTCGCTCGGCTCGCCGACGATGTGCCGGAAAACCTCCTTTTCCAGTATCTTTTTCACTTCCACATGGTCGACCGACGGCAGTTGCTCACGGAGTTCCTGGACGGAGCGTCGATCCCACACGAGGACGGCGTGCTCGACCTGCCCGAAGACTTCGAGGAACCCGACGCAGAGAAGGTCGGGCAGGCAGCGAGGGACCTGATTGCGGCCCACGGCCATGAAGCCGTGGTCTACGTTGCGACCCTCAAGATCGCGGATGGCGAATTCTGGAGCGGCCTCGACCCGGTTCTCGAGGCTCAGGAGGCTCCCGCAACGTAGCGGGCCAATCGAAAATCAACTTCAGAAAGCGGGGAAGGGTGGGAGGTAGGGAGCTTTCTGAATGGAGACCTCAACGCGAGTACGTCGCTGAATTGCGCTCGGTCTCGTGGACGGTAACAGCCTTGAGCCAAAGCCCATCGCCCAATCGTGACTCGATGCGCTCGTAGAACACCCGGGCCAAATTTTCCGCTGAGGGGATGATCCCATCCAACCACGGCACCTCGATGTTGAGGTGGTGATGGTCCACATCATTCACCACCGCTTCCCGCAGGACCTGCTTGAGGTCCTTCATGTCGATCAAGTATCCGCTGTCCGGATCCACCTCACCGCCCACGGTCACTTCGAGAACGTAATTGTGGCCGTGCCCGTGGAGGTTGTTGCACTTGCCAAAGACCTGACGGTTCCAATCGTCCGAGCGGTCCGGGTTGTGCAGCCGGTGGGCGGCTTCGAAGTAAACCTTGACGGTGACCGATGTTGGCATGACTCCTCCGAATTCGAAAGCGAGATCTGCGGCCACAGTATTCCACGGTTCGGGCGAGGCCGTTTCCCGGTGGGCAGAGGAGCAGAGGACGCGGAGAGCAGCCGGGTTCGTCCCCTCTGCCCCTTATCTCCTTTTCTCCTCTGCCCTTCAGACCCGGCACACGCCTACTCTAAACCTCGGTAGACGTCAGGTCGGCGGTCGGCGAGAAAAGGCAGTTTCTTCCGGAGATTCCGTACCGATTCGACGTCGACATCGCCCGAGATGACCCCTTCCTCCCAAGCCAAGGTCGAAAGCACTTCACCCATGGGGTCCACGAGCGAGCTGTCGCCCCGGTGGGAGAAACCATTTCCGTCGGTCCCCATCCGATTGACCCCCAAAACCCACGCCTGACAATCGATCGCTCTGGCCCGCAGCAGCACCCGCCACGCGACGCTGCGTCGTTCCGGCCAGTTGGCCAGGACCACGAAGAGATCGGTTCGGTGAGCCGTGGTTCTGAAGAGCTCGCCAAACCTCAGGTCGTAACAAATCACTGGTGTCACTCGAACCCCTTCCACCTCAGCGGTCTCCACTGTGGTTCCGGCGGCGTAGTGCTCGTGTTCTCCGGCCAGTGTGAATGGGTGGATCTTCCGGTAGTGCAGAACCGGCGTTCCGTCCGGAGTCATGAGGCAGCATGCGTTGAAGAAGTCTCTCCCGTCTGCCTCTGCGAAGCCGGCGAGAATCCAAACCCCAAGGTCAGACGCGAGTCCGGTCAGTCGCGCTCGGATCTCGTCACCGTGGGCAGCCACCCGTGCGGCATCCATCGAGAATCCGGTGGCGAACATCTCCGGCAAGGTGACGAACCTCGCACCACCTTCCACGGCCCGCCGAACCAGTGGGTCAACGCGGCGGAAGCTCTCCGCTGGATCCTCCCATGCGATGTCGAATTGAATTCCGGCAACCTGCATTTTGACTCCTGCTCTCGGCGCTGCCCCTATTATCCCCCAACAGACTTTCCGGTGTTCTGCCATAATCGGCCGCCACGGAGGTGTCATGGACCGGTTCCACAGCGGTGACCAGCAGTCGTCGCCTCAGCCCCTCGGCGTGCGGGCCGCCCCCTCGTGGACCAACCGCAGACTCAGGGTGCTGCCGGTGATCGTCGGCCTGAACGTGATGGTCTTTCTGATGTGGCTGGTATCGGTTCATGGGTCCGAACTGTGGGCCTTCTTGGCCACTAACTTCCTGGTCAGCACACACCGCCTGGCCCAGGGAATGTGGTGGACTCTGGTGACCGCTGCCTTTTCCCACCAGGAACTCTGGCACCTTGCACTCAACATGATCGTCCTGTGGAGCTTCGGCAGTGTGCTCGAGCGACTCATCGGCTGGAAGGTCTTCATCGGTTTCTATCTCACGGCCGCGGTCTTCTCTTCGGCCAGCCACTGCTTCGTGTCTTCGGTGCTGCTTGGCAACGACCGATTGGCAGCCCTGGGAGCTTCCGGTGCTGTCAGCGCAGTGCTGATCGCATTCGCTCTCCTCTTCCCGCGGAACAAAATCCTGCTCTTCGGGATCGTCCCGATTCCGGCCCTCATCGGCGCACTGCTCTTCGTGGCGCTCGACCTGTGGGGCCTGACGGCACAGACCAGGGGAGCCGCGCTGCCCATTGGCCACGGCGCCCACCTGGGCGGTGCACTGTGCGGTGCGCTCTTTTGGGCCGTTTATCTGCGCGGACGATTCGGGGGATCTATCGGCCCTCGGGGCGGAGCCCACCGAACCGTGGAGCTTTCGCCCGACGACGCCGAGGAGTTCCAGCGCATCCGGGCCAAGCTTGACGCCCACGGGCCTGAGGCGCTGAACCCGAAGGAGCTCGCCTTTCTCCGACAGATCCGCGATCAAGCGCTGCGTTGAGGGAATCGGCACTCTTCGCCGGTCGCTCGAAAAGCTCCCCCCGCCTGCCCTCCCCCCGCTTTTCGAGTTTCATGGAACATCTTTAAGACTTCATGCCAGCAAAGAAAGCGACAAATCGGTCCAGCTCGTCTTCCTCGTTGACGTACCTCTTCGCACAAACGGAAGCACGATCCGATATGATCATGGACCCTGGAGGCCGACCATGCGAATGGCAGCTACCACAATAATCGTCGCCATCCTCGTCAGTCCGCTGGCAGCGACCGGCACCGCCCAGGACGAGTCGCAGCAGTTCATCGGCGAAGCCACCGTCAACGTCATCGAGGTGCCGGTGCGGGTGATCGACCCGGAAACGGGCGAGCCGGTCACCGGGCTCGGCCCCGAAGCCTTTCAGGTGCTGGAAAACGGTTCAGCCCAGTCCATCTCTAACTTCTCGGAGATCAGCGCCAAGGCGGTGGTTCAGACCGGTTACGACGAGGAGGGCACGCCCGGGAGCCTGCCATTGGACGGCGAGATTTCGAAACCGGTGGAGTTGATCTACTTCTTCGACCTCTTCCTGATGTACAAGTCAGACCGCGACCGCGCCGTCGACGGTCTGACAAAGCTGTACAACGAAGCCATCGCCGACGGAGAGAGCGTCTCCCTGGTGGCCTTCGACGGCGAGCTCGAGACCCTGGTGGATCGCAGTGACGACCGCAGCGAGATCCTTGACGGACTGGATGACCTCCGCTTTATCCAGACAAAGGGCATCAACCAACGCATCACGCTCTCCAAGGCGCTTTCCGACGCACCGGTCACCGGCGAGCGGGATGCCGGATATTACGAACGCAAGCAGCGCAACCTCGAGTACACGGCCGAGCTCGAGCGGAAGACGGCGCGGGTCGGAAACGCGCTGCTGGCCACCATGGCACGCTACGCCAACGCGGACGGCCGGAGGGTCCTGGTGGCATTCACCCCGGCGTACCCGAAGTCGGACTGGTCGCCCACGTACTACTCGGTGGACTATCTCAACGCGGCAGTGGAGTACCCCGAGCAGGATCTGTGGCGGCAGGTGGCGCTCGAGGCCTCGGATCTCGGTTTTACGCTCTACACGGTTGACACCTCGGGTTTGACTTCGCCGCTGGCATCCGACGTGAACATTGGCATCACCGACTCGGTGGCGGAATTTCAGCGAGACTCCCTCGGCAGCACGGGAGCACCGGGGGGCGGCGTTCAAAGCGGCCTCGCCGACCCATCGGGTCCGGCGGACGAGAGTTCGGGGTCGGGATTCGCCGAAGCGGTGGACAACATGGGTCAGTGGCTGGAGCGGTCCCGCAAGAATCTCCTGGTCAACACCGCCACCTCCACAGGAGGCGAGGCGCTGTTTTCCGGAGACGTTGCCACGGCGGTCGATGGGATTCGCACCACCGTCGACCACTACTATTCCCTGGGCTACACAGCCAATCACCTGGGGGACGGCAAGATCTATGAAATCGACGTACACCTCACAGACCACCCGCAGTACAAGGTGATTCACCGGACGGCCTACGTGGACCTGCCCGCTTCAATGAGGGCCGCGCAGGCGCTGAGATCGGAAATGCTCTTCGGTGGCGACGCCAACCCGCTCGGGGTCCGCGTCGAAATCGGCGACGCCGATTCCCGCCTGCGCATCGGCGCCGCGCGATCGAAACGGGTCCGCATCCCCTTCAAAGTGAAGATTCCCTACGCCCGACTCTCCATGATTCCGCGCGGCGACATCTATTGGGGCAAAGTGTTGATCACGTTCTTTGGGGAGGACTCGGGCGGCAACCAGAGCGAACTCGCCAGCTTCGAGCAACCGATCACAGTGGATTCGAACCGCTACGAAGAGGCGGTGGCCAGGGGTTATTTCACATACTCCGTGACCGTCGAGGTGGAAGGCGGCCAACAGAGCGTCTACATCGGAATCCAGGACTCCATCGGCGGCAAAACCAGCATCATTCCCAAGACCTTTGAGTTTTAGTTGACGCCGGCGAGGCGAATGCCCGTCGCTGAGGCGTCGAGTTCGATCTGATTGATCATATGACTTCCTTCCACCCACACGATCCACTGCCGGTCGAGCTCCTTTGACAGGCGCTTCGAAGCCGCACTCAAGCCGCGCTGGGTGGACACGTCCTCGCACGGGCCCCAGGCGATTGGAGCCTGCCGACCCACGTACCAGATGAATAAGGGCACCCGGATCTGCTCGAGGTACCGGCGGATCTCCAGGATGGTAAAGGTGCTGTCGTCCCGCGGGTTGTCAGAAACGAGGGCGAGCACCGCCCGGGGGGTTCCCTGGGCGGCCGCCTGGACGCCGGCCACCGCCACCGCCTCGGCCAGCTTCTGACCCGCGAGGGCCGCGCCATCTCCGACGAGCCGCGTTGCCAACCACCTCAATGGCCACCGGTCCAGCCCAATCCCCTGAGAGGTGGGGAACAACTGCCGATTTCGTCGCTGAGTCGGGTTGGGAACGACCACATGGAGCCGGTCCTCGTCGGGTTCGGGCCCCGGGGAGGTGAACGCATCATGGCGACCCCGTGGCGGGACGGGAAACAACCGATCCTGCCGGTTGCGGATGTGGCTCATCCTCGGCATCGAGGCGAAATCCCTCACAAAGTAAATTTGGGCACTGGGCTGCTCGACCACCGCGACCCTGAGTCGGTTGCCTCGGATCGAAAACGCTTCGTCGAGATCCTCTGGGCTCGGCGGTTTTCCCTTCACCACGATTGGGATCGCAGTGAGCTCGGTGTTGACGCGCGCTCCGTACTGACCGCCGAAGGTCATGTCGGTGCGAGCCGTGACCTCGTTGGCAAACCGTGCCTCGGCACTGACGATGTGAATTTGCGTCGGATCGTAATCCGGAAATTGGTAGCGGCCGGTGGTGTCCGGTATCAGATACTGGCCGTCCAAGATCGCGAACACGCTCAGCGGTTCGCTGTCATCGGAATTGTCCCAGAAGAGCCGAGCCGCCCCGGGCATGCCGTCAGCCCGAGTCTCGAAGGCCACCTGGATCTCGGCCAACGGTCGCGGGAGGTTGACCACCTGCATTGCCCGATGGATCTCACGGCCGTCGACGTCGAAGGCCACTGCCACCAGTTCGTTGGGTACGATTCGATCGCCGAAGTCACAGCGCACCCTCCACGGAGGACCGTTGGTGACCGCCACCGTCTCGTGGTCGAGCAACAGCTCGACGCGGGCCACCGGACCGTCCACTGCCAACTGGACAGATTGCACCCCGGTGACCAGACCGAGAAACAGGGTTATGAACGTGACCACGTCTGTTGCTTTTCCTCTCTATATCAATATCAAACCCACGCATTGGCCCGGACCTTCCTTCCGGATTCTACGCCTGCCGGCGGTTCGACCCTCAAGCCCTAGATTTTGATTATCGGGACTCGGGACTCGTAGTTCGTAACGGTTGGGTAGTTGGTTTCCACATTCCACATTCCGCATTCCTCATACCAACCGCGTTGACAACCCCACGACCGTGCCCCTATGCTCCCTCAACGATGATGAGACAAACTCGCATATTTCAAGGGGCTCCATGAACTCGAAAAAGTCAATCTGGCGACAGTTTCCACGCTCTTTCTGGAGCGCGAATGCGATGGAGATCTTCGAGCGCATGGGGTGGTACGGATTCTACGCCGTGTCCACCCTGTACCTCACCAACCCTGTGGAGGACGGCGGTCTCGGATTCACCTCGGAGGATCGGGGGGTCATCCAGGGGTTGGCAACCTTCTTCCTGTATCTGTTCCCCGCGGTTTTCGGGGCGCTCGCCGACCGATACGGCTACCGGCGCATGTTCCTCGCCTCGGTGACAGTGATGGCGCCGGCCTATCTCCTGCTCAGCATTCCCCGAACCTTCTGGGGCTTCCTGGGAGTTTACGTTCTGGTCGCGGTGGGTCACGGGATGTTCAAGCCGGTGGTGATTTCCACCGTGGCAAAAACCACTGACGAGAACACCGGATCATTGGGATTCGGCATTTTCTACATGATGGTCAACATCGGCGGATTCGTCGGCCCAATCGTGGCGGGCATCGTCCGGGGATGGGACTGGAACTACGTTTTCTACGCCTCAGCCGGGTGGATCATGGTGATGGGGGCAACCTGTCTGTTGATCTACCGGGAACCCCCGCGGGACGAAGAGGCCGAAAGTCGTCGGAGCCTCGGCGAGGTCTTCTCGGGGATGGTGGAGGTGGTGGGCAACCTCCGCTTCTTCCTTCTGGTGACGGGTCTGCTGGTCACCCTGGTGATGGGATCCAAGTGGTGGAGCTTCGGCCGGGTGGCGGCGGTTGCCGGCACCTGGCTGGCGCTGAACCTGATCCTGGACGCGGTGCTCAAGAGCGCGGAACGGGACGACCAGGCGCCCTGGTGGGCTCAACCCATGCGTGTCGGCGAGGGACGATATCTGATCTTCCTGCTGCTGATGGCCGGGTTCTGGACCTCTTTCAACCAGATCTTCATGACCCTCCCCGAGTACATCCGGGATTACGTGGACACGAGGGATCTATTCGCAGCGCTCCAGGCGTTGGCGGGCGCAGTCGGGGTCGACATAACGACCTGGAGCCGCGCGCTGCTCGAAAACGGCCAGATCAAACCCGAGTACCTCATCAACCTCAATGCCGGAGCGATCATCCTGTTCCAGGTACTCATTTCCTACTTCGTGCGCAAAAAGACCCCGCTGGCAAGCATCATTTCCGGCGTCACCATAACGGTGATCAGTTTCCTGGTCTACACAGTTGCACCCTCGGGCTGGGTTGTCGTGACAGCGATTCTGGTCTTCTCGGTGGGCGAGATGCTGGCCAGTCCACGATCCAAGGAGTACGCCGGCAGGATTGCCCCCCCGGAGAAGGTCGGTATGTACATGGGGTACTTCTACTGGTGCGTGGCCCTGGGCAACCTCTTTGGCGGTCTACTGTCCGGCATCATGTACCAGGGCTTCGGCCCACACGGCATGGATCGACCCGATCTCATGTGGATGATCTTCGCCGCGCTGGCAGCCGGCACCGCCATCGCGCTGGTGGCGTACAATCGGTGGGTCGTGACCACCAGTCCCGGTCCGCGGTAGAATTCACTTACAACGATGTCCTGGGGAGGTGACGAAGATGGTCAAACGTGCGGCCCTATTCATCATTCTTGCCGGTGTCGCGTTTCTGGCATGGGAGAACCGGCATCAGTTTGCGGAACTCGCCGGCATGGAGAGCAATCGGATCCGTATCGAGGGGGACTGGTACAGGCTCAGCTCGACCGTCAAGGAAGCCGACTGCTACACCTTCTACGACAAGATCATCGAGCGCAACGGGGACACCCACGGGCAGTACTATTTCACCAAGAACGAGGTTGTGCAGATCACCATGGGCGGCACCTCGCAGACCTACACCATCGAATTCCCGGAGCCCGATCGCATGACCTGGTATCAGGAGATCAAGGGGGAGCTCAAACCGGTGGTTCGGTGGGCGCGCTAGGTTTCAGAATTCGGAATTCGGAATTCGGAATTCGGAAAACCGCTTCCTACGGTATGACCGTCTCATCGCTCGAAGATTGGGTGAGCCAAGTGGTGACCTCGGCGAGGGGCTTCTTGGCGATGTCCGGCACCCCGCAGCCTTCGGCGGGATAGCCCACGGGAAACAGGATGAACGGCCGCTCGTTGGACGGACGATCGAGGATCTCGTTGAGAAAACGCATGGGTTGGGGGGTGTGGGTCAGTGTGGCCAAGCCCATCCGCTGCAGGGCGGCGATGAACAGCCCGCACGCAATGCCAACGCTCTCGTTCACGTAATAGTTGGTCAGTTTGCCGCCATCCCGTCCGATGCCGTGCACCGCTTTGAACACCACCACCAACCACGGCGCTACCGCGAGGTATGGTTTGCGCCAATCCGTACCGAGGGGTGCCAGCGCTTCGAGCCACTCCTCGGTAGCACGGCCACCCTCGTAAAAATCACGCTCCACCTGCTCCGCAGCACCACGAATCCGACCCTTCACCACCGGATCCGACACCGCCACGAAATGCCACGGTTGTCGGTTGGCGCCAGATGGAGCGGAGTGGGCCGCCATGATGGCCAACTCGATCATCTCACGAGGCACCGGATCGGGGGCGAAGTCCCTCACCGAGCGACGTCTCTTCAGCATGGTGACGAACTCTTGACCGTCCTTGAGCATGGCCTCCTCGGCCCGACGCTCGAGAGACAAGGGGACTTCGGGGCCTGTCGAGTTGTGCATTCTGCCAGGGTATCAGCGTGTGATCCATTGTGCTGTGAGGGCGTGTTTCCGGCGGCAAGTCCGGGCCTGCGATCACTCGCCGTCAAGCCCGATCACCCACTCTGATACTCGATCAACGGCCTCCACAGTTTTTCCGCAGTACCTGCGCAGGAACGACTCATCGGGCGAGGAGTCTGCGATCGACCGCAGGGCCGCACCGCCATCGAAGTCGACGTAGGCCAGCCGCAACACCAGCTCAGACGGGCTTCGGCCGAAGTCGGTTCCGGGAAGAACCGCGACTCCGGTCTCCTCGAGCAGCCGACGGCAGAGCTCGTCACTCGTAGCGATACCGCTCGCCAGCAAACGGTCTCTCAACCGGGAGAAGTCCGGGAACAGGTAGAAACCACCGTCCGCCTCGAGAACCTGCGCACCCGCCGCCCGCAGACCACGTGCCAGAAAGTTGCCAAGGGCACGCAGCACGCGACGACAGCCTTCCAGGTAAACCTCGATGTCCTTGCCGCCTTCGAACGCCCTCACTGCCGCATACTGGATCGGCGCGGATGTGGACGTGAAGGTCTCGCTGGCGGCGGCGGACAGAGCGTCCAGCAGCCAGCGCATACTTGGCGGCACTACGAACAGCCCGAGCCGCCAGCCGCCGGCCCCGCACCACTTGCTGAGTCCCCCCGAGTAAATCGTTCCCTGCGGGTAGAGGGGAACGATCGAACGGTGTTCGCCACGATGATGGAGCTGCCCGTAGATCTCGTCCGACAGCAGGACGATCCGATTGCGGCTGGCCGACTCGGCGAGCTCCTCCAGCTCGGCCTCGGTGTAGGTCGCACCGGTCGGGTTTGACGGGTAGTTCAGCACCACGATCCGCGGTCGCCCCGGGTCGGGTTGGCACAGCATGTCCAGCTGATCCGGACTGAGGCGCCAACCGTTCGATCGCTCGGTCGCCAGGAAGTGCACGTGGCGGCCAATGATCCTGGCCTGTGGGGCATACGAAACCCACGCCGGCGTCGGCACCACGAGGTCGCATTATGCTCGAAAGCACTGTTCGGATCCACCACCAGGCCCCAAACTCCGAAGCTCTACAATGATCCGGTCGCCATGAGAGGTTCCGGTCGCATCACGTTCATTGCCGGGGGTCTGTTGGTGGCCGCGGCGTGGGTCGCTGGAACCGCTGGCCTGCCCGAGGCTTACTGGCCCGTGGCCGAGGTACTGCCCGAACTGCTCGGCGTGTTACTGCTCGGTCTGGCCTGGCGATTCCGTCGCAGTCGGCTCGCCGTGGCTGCGGTCATCGTGGCGATCACCAGCTTTCTGCTCCGGGGACCATTGGCCGATCCGGTGGGCGATCAGCCCAACGTCGGGATCATGGCGCTCGCCCTGCTGCTGCCGATCAATCTGGGAGTCCTCGCCCTGCTGCGGGACCATCCCCTTCAAAAACCGGGTCCGCTGATTCACCTCTCTGCGGTGGTGGCCCAACCCTGGCTCGCGGCCCTGGCGCTCGGCTCCGGGTTGGCAGCAGCCGCCACCGGCGAAGAGACACCCTGGGCCCGGCTGCTGGGCTCTCCCCAGGCGGCGCTGCTGACCTTCCTGATCGCCGTCGTGTTTACCGTCCTCGCCTTTGCCTTTCGCCGAGGCACCTTCGAGGTGGCCATGATCTGGGTTCTGGCGGCCTCGGCTTCGGTGGTGTTCGTCGGCCAATCACCGCAGTCCACGGCGCTGCTTTGCGCCGCCGGTCAACTGGCCCTGCTGTTCGCGGTGATTGAAGATTCCTACCGACTCGCCTATCACGACCAACTGACCGGGCTGCCAGGTCGCCGCGCCCTTGACGAGACCCTGGCCCGGTTGGACGGTGAATTTGTGATCGCCATGGCCGATGTGGATCACTTCAAGAAATTCAACGATCGATACGGCCACGACGTCGGAGATCAGGCACTGCGCATGGTGGCCGACGAATTAACCTCGGTAACCGGCGGCGGGCGGGCATTTCGCTACGGCGGCGAAGAGTTCGCCGTGGTCTTCACTGGACGCACCCCGCCCCAGGCCCAAGATGCGCTCGAGTCTCTTCGTCACGCCATCGAAGGGCGGTCCTTCTCCATTCGGTCACCCAAACGACCCCGGAAGAAACCCGATCAACCGATCACTCAGCCCAGTCCCGCCGAACAAGTGAACTTGACCGTCAGCATCGGCGCCGCCGGTCCCGGGAAACGCCATCTCGAGCCTGACGACGTGCTGCGGGTTGCCGATGCAGCGTTGTACCGGGCCAAGCGCAGGGGACGGAATCGGGTGGTCATCGAAGGCGTTCGGGCCAAGGCCAGGAAAAGGAAATGAACGACTCACTACCCCCCTATCGAGGCAGAATTCGGAATTCGGAATTCGGAATTCGGAAAACCGAACCCGATGGTGCCCTCTTCCTCGCTTCTCGGCTCTTCTGTCAACACCCCGAAGAGTTTGGGACATTCGTCCCGGTATCATGTGCACCGTAACGGTATTCCACTCGAACAGACGGCTGCTGATCACGATGAATCGTGACGAGCGGCGGACGCGGGCCGAGGAGTTACCGCCACGGTTGGTCGACGACGGAACCGGTCCGCGCTGGATCGGCCCTGCCGACGGCGAAAAAGGTGGAACCTGGTTCGGCGCCAACGATCAGGGCATGATCGCTTGCCTGCTCAACGCGTACGAACCCGGCGACCTCGCGCTCTTCGGCCGGGACGACGTCCCGAGCCGTGGAGACATCATCCCTGGCCTGCTCTCCCTCGACCCTGACTCTGCCTACCGATGGCTTCGCTCCGGACTCGATCCGTCTCCCTATCCGTCGTTTACTCTGATCGTGGCGACCGCCCGCGCCGGCGAGATCGTTTCCTGGAGATTGGACCGCAACCTCGACTTCGAGCCCCTGGCGGCAGGGTGGTCGATGGTGACATCGTCGTTTTTTCAGTCCGACCAGGTGGTCCCCTGGCGCCACGAGCAATTCCGCAACTGGCAGGACGACGGCACCGAGCAGATCGAGGGAGTGCCGGCATTCAATCTCCTCGAGGTCTCCGGTCGGCAGGAGTGGTCTCCCTTCATGACTCGGTCGTTTTCCATGACGCGCAGCTTGACTCAGGCCGAGGTTTGCGCGAACGACGATTCAGTTGGCATCCGCTATTGGCGCCGCGATGGCGAATCACCGATCGAACCAGCTCACCCCACCGCCACAGCGGCCCTGCCCGTGTTGCGGAACAGCACGAGGCGGTAGGCAGCAACAGGGACTTTCTCTGCGATGAAAACAGGGAATCACGTAGGGCGGGAGTTCATCCCCCCCGCCAATCTGCAGCCGTCCAGATTTCCGGGGGATTAACCGCCGGGCTACGGGAGCTGAACCAAGGTGTCGCGATGGCTCGCTATGTTCTGCCTGTTTTCCTCGAGGGCCGTCAGAGGATCACTGCGAGCACGAGGGAAATCGTCAGTACGCTGTTCGTAGCGAGATTCCAAATGACGTTGGCGCCAAGGGCGGGGATTGGAACCGATTCGTCCGTATCTCCGAATGCCCATCGAAGCGGTTTGACGAGGAGCAGCGACGGCACCATGGCCACGAGGCCGGCTACCGGCAACAACCCCGACACCACCGAAACCAGAATGGACAGCGGCGTGGCAAGGGCGGCCAGGGCGTACACATGGGCGGCCCGCCGCCGTCCCAGCAACAGGACCAGGTTTCGCCGACCGCCCGCCTGATCAGCAGCCTGATCGGGAAATTCGTTGAGAAGGAGAAGGTTGAAGGTCATCAGGGTGGCCGGGATCCCGGCTGCCAATGCCGAAGTAGAGATGACGCCGGTGTTGACCAGGGCGGTACCTACCACTGGACCACCGCCCAGGCCGATTCCGGCCGCCACCTCTCCGATTCCGATGCGCGCAAGGAAATCGGTGTAAACCAACACACAGACCGCGCCGATCACGATGAGCGGGGCCATGGCCGTACCGATGGTGGCCAGGAAGTACATCCCCACCACCAGCCCCACAGCGCTGCACACGATGCCGAAAGCGAGGGCCTTCCCGAGACTCATCTGACCCTGGGGCAGGGTGCCACTGCCACCGGAAAACGGCGTCCGTTCGGTCGCCAGGTCGATTCCGGTTCGCATGTCACTCCACTCGTTGAAGATATTGACAGCCATGTGGAGCGCGACGAGGCCGACCAGCGCGAGGGTCGTGCGGCTCCACGAAAAGGACCCTTCGAGGAAGGCGACACCACCGCCCACGGCCACCAGGGTGACCGGCAAGAGCAGAAATGGTGCGCGGGCAACGCCGGCGTAGGCTTTCAACCCAAGCATCGACGCAGTATAGCGCTATCAATATCGATGGGCTCGGGGCGTTTTCCCGCCGTTGGCAGTGAGCAGTTGGCAGTTAGCAGTAATGGCGTTTGACGTGTAATGTAACGTGTCACGTGTCACGATCGGCGGTGGTTGAGGCGCCACCCGGAAGGCCGTTGTCGGGCTCGATTTTCACCAGAACGTCGTGCACCTGGTCGACCTGGCTGATCAGCTTCTTCCGAACCGCCTCACCGATAGCATGGCCCTCTTCGACGCTGAGCCCGGGATCCACCGCCACGTGCAGGTCCACCGCGAGATTCGGGCCCGCATACCGAGTCCGGAGAGCGTGGGCGTCCTTCACCCCGCTCACCGACTGGGCCAACTCCTCCAGTTGATCGCGCAAGTCAGGCGGCGCTGCGGTGTCGATGAGCTGTGCCAGGGCCGGCATCACGATCTTCCACGCCGCATACAGAATGAACAAGCAGACCGCAACCGCACCAATGCGATCCACAATGGCGAGCCTGGGATTCACCACCGCCACCGCCACGGCAATTGCCGCGGGCAACGAACTCAAGGCGTCAGAGCGGTGGTGCCAGGCATTGGCGACCAGGGCAGGCGAACTCACCCGCTCGCCCACCCTGGCGGTCCACCGGTAGAGGGCCTCTTTGACAACGATCGAAACCAACGCCGCCACCAAAGCCAACCAACTCGGCGTCGGACCGTTGACCACATCGGGACCCATGATCGCGTCCCAGGCGAGCCCGACCGCCACCAGACCGAGAAACAACCCGATGACCACCGTCACCATCGTCTCGATTCGGTGGTGTCCATGGGGATGATCTTCATCCGCCGGCTTGGACCAGAAGTGGACTCCTGCGATGACCGCAAAGTCGGTCACCAGATCAGACAGGCTGTGAACCGCGTCGGCCACCACGGCGTGGCTGTGACCGAGGATTCCGGCGGCCATCTTGACGGCCGCCAGCATCAGGTTGACGATCAAACCCACCCATCCCGCGTACCGCACCTGGGTCGCGTACGAACCTCGCTCGACCTGTCGCATGGCGGGATGGTATCAATAAATTTTGAGGTTTGTAAAGCCTCAATCTCATCTTGAGACGAGATTTCTAAGGTTCGGCTAGTCTGTGACGACGCACTCATCACCGATGCGAACTGTGCCGCCACCGTCGTGAATCAGATTCTGTCCAAAGAGCACTTCGCCGCCGACCCGGCGGTATGTGGCCAGGGTTCTCAACGGCTCCTGGCCGCGCGCTCCTCTGGTCTGGTCAATCGTCGTGATGACGCACCGGGCACACGGCTTGACCACCCGAAAGCCCACCCCCCCAACCGTGATCCGCCGCAATCCGTCCGCTGAGATCGCGGCCGTGACTCGGGCCAACGCGGGCCAATCGCGCTGAGTCATGAATGTTCCGTGACGGTCCACCACCAGCCACTGTCGATCGTGGACGAAGCCGGTGGGGCCCACCTCGGCCTCGTCGAGGGATATCCCTCGACAGGACTTGACCGGGTAGATGTACAAACCGCTGATGGAAATCATGAAAACACCATCCCATACGAACAGCTATGTGACCGATCTCCCGCGTCCGCGTCCGCGTCCGTTCCCCAATCCCGGTCTTGGACTACTGGTCGCCGGCCTGCCCCATCCGATCAACGGCACCGTTGGCGGTGGTGCGGGCCGGGTAGCTTCCCAGCACCCGCAGGTAGGGGCACTCGCGCCGCAGCTCGGCCAGGGCCAGCGCGGTCGGCTCCTCTCCCAAAGCGCACTCGACATCCACGTAGAACATGTACTCCCACGGCCGCCGAGGCACGGGACGAGACTCCAGCTTGGTCAGATTGAGGCTGTGCTCGGCGAGCACCTTCAGGCAGTGGGCCAGCGCGCCTTCATGATGGCGGGTTGTGAAGACCAGCGAGGTTTTGGCGGGAATCCTCGGGTCCACTTCGATCTCGAAGCCGGAGATCACCACGAATCGGGTCCAGTTCTCATCCTGGTCAGCGATGTCCTCGGCCAGCACCTCGAGGCCGAATAGCTCGGCTGCCACCGCCGACGCGATGGCGGCTTGAGTCCGATCTCCGCCGTGTGCCACGGTTCGGGCCGCCGCAGCGGTGTCGTTGAAGGCTGCCTGGTCAAGCTGCTCCAACTCCGAGAGGAATCGCGAACACTGAAGCAGGGCCTGTGGGTGAGAGAGAACCCGCCGAAGGGCGGAGATCTCGCTGCCCTCGATGCCGAGCAGACAGTGCCGGATCCTCAGGATCTCCTCACCCACGATGCCCAGTTCGGTGCCGCGAAGGAGATCGTAGGTCTGGTTGATGGAGCCGGCGGTGGTGTTTTCGATTGGCAGGACGGCGTAGCCCGCCTCGCCTTCCTCGACCGCCCGCAGGGCGGCTGCGAACGAGGCCTTCCCCAGGAATTCCATCTCAGCCGACCGTGATGCAAAGTACTTTCTGGCCGCGGTGTTGCTGTAGGAGCCGGCCTCCCCCTGAAAGGTCACACGGTTGGCGGCCCGCGCCGACCGCTCCACCCGCTCCCGTTTGAGCAGGGCCTCCTCCTGGGCCTTGAGAGACATGGCGATGACTTCGCGGAAAATCTCCTGAGTTCGGAAGGGATCCATCCCCATCTCGCGCGCCCAACCCGCGATCCGTTCCAACAGCTCCGACTCACGCTCGTGATCGCGAAGAAAGGACAGCCCCTCCGCCTTGATCCGGGCAATGCCAGCCACGGTGTCCAGCCGCTCGCGGAGGGTTTCCACCAGCCGGCGATCGACACCGTCCAGTCTTCCACGGAGGTCGTTCAGATCTTCCATGGCCGCGAATTGTACCCCCGTTTCCCGGCAACCGCCTGGGACTCTCCCACTTGGATATACTGTTGCCACCATGTTCGGACTTGACGAGTCCACATTTTTCCTCGTGATCGGTTTCGCGATCGCGGCAGTGATCGCTCTGGTGGTGGTGGCGGTCCGCAGAGCGGGTCAACGCCGGCTGGAGAGCCTCGGGCCTGCCTTCGAGCTCGGGACCGCCCGGGTGCCGGGCGCTCTCTCCACCAGCGTCGAAGGCGTGTACCAGGGCTTCACGTGCCGTTACACCATTGAACAGCGCTCCCAGTATTCGCCGGGCGGGGCGACCCTCAGGATCGGCTCCGCGAGCACCCAGCAATGGACCGCCTCCAAGCAGGACCTGGGCTCCCGTCTCATGACTCAGATCGGCCTTCTCAAGGATGTGGCGATCGGCGAACAGGAACTCGACTCCCGGCTGCGTTTTTCCGGAGCTGACGCCACCAGCCTGCTCTCCCTCTTCGGCCAGGAACGCACACGGGCCGCCCTTCGCACGCTCTCGAACAGCGAGAACTTCGCGTCGGTCGCAGTTCGCAACCAGCGGGTTGACGTGAAATGGGCACCCCGCAAGCCCGAACTGGACGACGATCCCGGTGCCCTCAGGCTGCGCCTCGCCGCTTCAGTCGACCTGTTGGCGGCCTGCGGGTTGGCGCCCTCCATGGGTTGAGAAACAGCCAGTAGGGCGGAATTCGGAATTCGGAATTCGGAAAACCGTTCCCGATCGACACAGCATGTGCGACTCGTCGTGCGAACGTCCCGGTTGTGAAATCTGATTCAAGATTGAAGATTGAAGATTCCCCCGCCCTCCCACTCCGGGACACGGCAGAGGGGCGGAGGGGCAGAGGGGAAGAGGCGAGAGGGGGGACTTTCAACTTCCAACCTTCAACTTTCAACTAGGATGGGTTGCCCCAGGACCTCAAACCTCAAACTTCAAACCTAGCCCGCATATCTCACCAGCTGTCCACTACGGGCCGCGAGCAGCCAAGCGACCACGCCGTTGTCGCGAAGCGAGAACGGCTGTGGGAGCAGGCTGATCGTGGGGAGTCGCGTTGAAGCAGCCACGGGCTGCGACAACGTAAACTGCTCACTGCCTATTCGATTTGACAAGCACGGCTTTCACTACTACATTTCGCGATGAGACGAAATGAAGCGATCGATTTTGGACTCCGCCGTGGCCACCGCCCGCGCCCTCGGCCATCCCGCCCGGCTTCGAACCGTGGCCGCGCTGCGCACCGGCGAGCTCTGCGCCTGCCAAATCACCGAGGTCCTCAAGCTGGCTCCATCCACGGTTTCCGCCCACCTCCGAGAGCTCAAGCTCGCCGGTCTGGTGGTGGAGCGAAAAGACGGCCGGTGGGTCTATTACAGCCTGGCCGACGACCTGACCGCCGCAGCCTGGATCGAAACTTCGCTGAAGGTTTTGACCGACGACCCCCAGTTCGGGTCCGACCTCGCACTGGTGGAGGAACTTCGGCGCTTGCCGGTTGAAGACCTGTGCCGACTTGGATACGAACAGGCAAAAAAGAAGCACAAGGGAGCGCCGCGTTGCGCATAAATCAACGATTCTCAGTCAACCGGGTGGCCCCGTGACCGCCCGCGCGGGGGTTGCCCGCGGCCTGTCCCGCCTCGACCGTTATCTCACACTGTGGATCTTCGCGGCCATGGCTCTGGGAGTGACCGCCGGCTCACTGTGGCCGGGCATCGCCGACTTCTGGAATCGTTTCTCGGTTGGAACCACGAATATCCCCATCGCGGCTGGTCTCATCCTGATGATGTACCCGCCCCTGGCCAAGGTCAGATACGAGGAGATGGGCCGGGTCTTCAGGGACTGGCGAGTGCTCGGCCTGTCCCTGCTTCAGAACTGGCTGATCGGCCCGATCCTGATGTTCCTGCTGGCCATCGCGCTGCTGGCGGACAAGCCGGAATACATGGCCGGCCTGATCCTGATCGGCCTGGCGCGCTGCATCGCCATGGTGATCGTGTGGAATGAACTGGCCCACGGCGACAGCGAGTACTGCGCCGGGTTGGTGGCCTTCAACTCGATCTTCCAGGTGCTCTTCTATTCCGTCTACGCCTACGTCTTCATCACTGTGCTGCCCACCTGGTTCGGGATGGAGGGCATGGAGGTGGCGGTCACCATCGGCCAGATCGCCAAGAGCGTCTTCATCTACCTCGGCATTCCCTTTCTGGCCGGGATCATCACACGGTTCACGCTGATCGCGGCGAAGGGCAAACAGTGGTACCAGACCAGGTTCATCCCGGCCATCAGCCCGCTCACTCTGATCGCCCTTCTGTTCACCATCGTGGTGATGTTCTCGCTCAAGGGCGAGGTCATCGTCCAGCTACCATTCGACGTGGTCCGCATTGCCATCCCGCTGCTGATCTACTTCGTGGTCATGTTCCTGGTGTCGTTCTTCCTGTCGAAGAAAGCCGGCGCGGACTATCCGCGATCGGCCACCCTGTCGTTCACCGCCGCATCCAACAACTTCGAGCTCGCCATCGCCGTCGCCATTGCCACCTTCGGCATCGACTCCGGTGCGGCCTTCGCCGCGGTCATCGGACCGCTGGTGGAGGTCCCGGTGCTGATCGGTCTGGTCAACGTGGCCCTTGCATTCCGCGTTCGGTTCTTCGGGGAAGCCGAGCAGTCAGCAGAAACGGTATGATCGGCGAAAGTCTGGAGTAACCCCCTTGACACATTCCACCACCACCGACATCGACCTGACTCCCGCCAAAACCACCGATCGCGGTTGCTGTCCCGACGGGGCACCACTGCCGGAATGGGCGGTAGAGTGTCTGAGCAGGTTGTTCTCCGCCCTCGGCGATCCCACCCGACTGACCATTCTCCGCGCCCTCGCGGACACCGAGAACCCCCTGTGCGTCAGCGACATCGCAGCCAAGGCCGATCTCTCGATCTCGGCGGTCAGCCACCAGCTCCGCCTGCTTCGCGACCGAAACCTCGTGGCATCACGCCGCAAAGGCCGGTCGGTCCAGTATTCACTGGTTGACGAGCACGTGCGAATGCTGATCGCCGTGGGACTCGAGCACGCCCTGGAGGACTGCCCCAACCGGCCGCGCGGGTGATTCCCAACCCCTTCACAGATCAGCGCGGTGGCCTTCGTCGGAACGACGAGACGATCCCCCTTCCGAGGCCGTAGGCAGCAAA
Source organism: uncultured Holophagae bacterium (assembly GCA_963801995.1). Lineage (GTDB taxonomy): Bacteria > Acidobacteriota > Thermoanaerobaculia > Thermoanaerobaculales > Sulfomarinibacteraceae > FEB-10. Next base: position 80,436 of record CAWDGW010000009.1, read on the forward strand.
CAGCAGCACAGGCATGCCCGGTGAGATAGGTGGGCTCAAAGCGACACAGTTGATGGCACAGCACCCGGATGGCCGACCAGGCTATCCTGGTAGTCACACATGACACCTCAGCCCGAGCCCTTGGCGGCGCGCACCGCGAGATCCTTCGGCTGGAAGGTCGGCTCCAATCTCGCTTCGGTCGCGGTGTTGGCGATTCGGGCGGTTGTGCTCGCCCGCCTCCTGGAGGTCGCCACCTTCGGCACCTACTCCCTCGCCTATTCGATCGTCAGGCTGACCGCTGTTTTGGCCGCCTTCGGCTTCGGCGAAGCCATGCTGCATCGCGCGAAACAGACCGCCGACGAGGAACGGGCTGCCGCCTCACACTTCACCCTGTCGCTGGTCACAACGACAGCCTGGTTGGTCATCTTGGGATTCGCGGCTACGGCAGTTGCCAATCCAGGAATGCGGACCGCCCTGTTGGGGCTCGGGGCTGCCACCTTCGTCACCCATCTCGCCCAGACTCCAACGCTGATTTTGGTGCGTCGGGTACAGCACCGCCGCCTCGCCGTCCTCGAGTTCGTCACCGCGGTGCTGACCACCGCCGTCGCGATCTCCCTGGCCCTCGCCGGCGGCGAGCTGTGGGCTCTGCTGGCCACCGACATGGTGGCGGCCGCCGCCTCACTGGTGATGCTCTACCTCTGGCGTCCAGTGTGGCGGCCTCGTTTGGTGTGGTCCAGGGACGCCTTTCGTTACTTCATCAATTTCGGATCCCGAAGCCTGCTGGCCAATCTCACGGCCCAGGCCTGCGAGCGATTGGACAGTTTGTGGACCGGTCTCGCTTTGGGCACACAGCCCCTCGGCTTCTATTCCCGGGCGCTCACTTTCGCCGGCTACCCACGCCGCGTGATCGCCAACGCGGTCAACACGGTTTCCATCGGCACCTTCGCCGAGATCAAGGGCGAGGGCGAGAGGTTGTCGGCCGCCTTCCGAGAAATCATGTCCTTCCTGCTGTGGGTCGGCTTCTTCGCCACCGGCCTGCTCGCCGTGGCGTCGAGGGAATTCGTGGTGGTCATCCTGGGCGATCGCTGGCTGCCGATGCTGCTCCCGTTCCGGCTGCTGCTCCTCTTCGCGCTGGTGTCTCCCATCGAGCGGTCGCTCGCCAACCTGCTCACCGCCGTGGGCGAGCCCGGTCGGACAGCCCAGGCCCGGATGGTTCGGCTCGCAACCCTGGCAGTTGGCCTGGCCACCCTGGGTCCCGCCTTCGGTGTGGCGGGAGTGGCTGTGGCTGCCAGCGCCGGCGTGTGCGCCGGTGTGGCCATGATGCTGGTTTGCGTTCGCCGTCACGTCCGTATCCGGCCGATGGCCATCGTCGGCCCGCCGGCGGCAGCCTGTCTGCTGGGCGCTGCGTCGGCCCTCGGCGTGGCACGGCTGGCCGACGGCGACGTCACCACCGGTCTGATCAAGGTCTTGACGTTCGCGGTCGCCTTCATCGCGATCTTCCTGGCAGCTTCGCACCGCCGGCTGCCGGCCTTGATGGCGCTGTTCAGAGACGCCGGCGGAGCGCCCCGCCCTGGCGGAAAGTCACCGTGAGTCGGGGCGGCACTCCAGCCGGAGCCCGCGACGCCCTCGATGTCTGCATTCTCTCGAGCGTTCACAGGGCGCTCGACAACAGGGTCTTCTACCGGGAGGCCAGGACCCTGGCTCGCGCCGGCCACCGGGTGACCCTGGTGGCGATCCACGATCGGGACGAGGTGCGCGACGGGATCACCATTCTCGGCCTGCCGCGGGTAGCCCGCCGGCGCCGCCCGTGGTTGTGGCGGACTCTGATTCACCGGGCAGAGGCTACGGGCGCCGATCTCTACCACTTCCACGATCCTGAACTCTTGCTGCCGGTTGCGCGGCTCGGCAGGCGGACCGGCAAGCCCACGATCTACGACGTCCACGAGGCCTACCCGGAGTTCTTCGCGGTCAAGGACGACCTCCCGGCGGTGGTGCGATACCCGCTGGCCTGGACATTCCGAATCCTCGAGCCCCGGCTCGCCCGCCTCCACAGCGCGCTCGTCTTCTCCGACGAGGCCACTTCGACGGCGTTCCAGGGGGTGGACCGACCGAAGGTGGTGCTGCCCAACTATCCGGGCACTGATCTCCTGGAGGATGGGGCAGCGAGCCTCGCGACCGTTGCCCGACGGGAGCCGGTTGTGCTCTACCTGGGCGGTCTCGAGCGCAACCGGGGCAGTCGGCTGATGATCGAGGCGTTTGCCGGAGTCCACCGTTGCCGGCCCGACGCCCGGCTGCTGCACGTTGGCCACTTCATGCCACCGGAGCTCGAGGGCGAGGTCCGGTCTCACGCCAAACGAGTTGGCGTCGCTGGCGCAGTCGAGATCATCGGTCGCGTTCCGTTTGCCGATGTCGGCGCCCACCTGGCGCGGGCTGCGGTGGGCTGGGTGACCTGGCAGCCCTTCGCAAAAAACCGAAAAAACGTGCCCACCAAGCTCTTCGAGTACATGGCCTATGGATTGCCGGTGGTGAGCAGTGACCTCGAGTCGACGCACCCCTTTGTTGCGCCCGGAATCACCGGCCACCTGGTCAGCCCCGAAGACCCCCAGGCACACGCCGACGCCATCCTCGCCGTCCTCGGCAATCGCGAGGAATCCGAGCGGATGGGCCTGGCCGGCCGACAGCAGGTCGTGGAGCGCTACAACTGGCCGGCCGTGGAAGGCCGTCTCATCGACCTCTATTCAACGCTGGTTCGCTAATTCAAAATCGCGAACGGCGGTTTTGTTTTTCGAATTTCGATTTTCGATTCAAGAGTGGTAGCCCAACCGTTGCATGGTTGGGGAAATCAGATCTTCAACACGACCGATGGCCTCACCGTGGAGACGCCGCCACTTGTCCTCCTCGGGGGCGGACACGAGATTCGCCCCTGGCAGTGGGCGCTCATCGAGGTCGAGAGCCACCTCGGCAAACGAGGCCACCTCGGTCAACGTTCGACCCGTCTCGGCGATCAGGTCTTCGTAGCGGACCGTCAGCCAGGGCACCGAACGCCCCTCCCCCTCTCGGAACCGGAGCACGGCCTCGTTACAGGCGATCCACTGGCGGGCGCAGACTTCCTCGAGGGGGCTCGCCAACAGGTCCCGCCAACCCGGAATCAAGGTGAAAGCCCACCGGTCAGGGGGAACCCCTGGAATCGCCAGGGACTCGGGGATGGGGTAGCCCGGAAACAGATCCGGCCGACTCCACCCTTCCATCAACGAACTGGTGTTGCTGCGGCCGTCCCGAGTCAGGTGGATGATGCGGCCATCGGGGAAGATCTCCAGCAAAAAGGGCAGCCGCAAGCAGTTCTCCGGGGTTTTCTCCAGCAGTCGTTTGGCGCGGTGGCGATCCATCGCGAGCCGGTTCCTCTGCCGGACCCACCAACGGACGGCTGCCATGCCGTACCGCGGCACGCCCCCGGTCAACCGTCCCGCGGTTCCTGCGGCGGCCCTCATCCCCTTGATGGACCGCCACACCCGCCGCCGGTCAAGCCACGATCGCAGGCGGTTGACCCGGCGCCAAAAACTGCCCGGCGCGGCTTCCCCCTCGAAGGCCGCGGCAATCGCGCGCCGCGACTCGGGCGTCAGATCCGCCGCGGTCAGCTCGCCGGACTCCCAGTCCTTGCGCTCCGGGTTGTGAATCCGTTCGATGATGTGCCGGCTCTCTCCACCTATGGACCAGAGGGATCGTGCCTGTGCAAGGACTCGGTACAGCAGCGTTGTCCCTGACCTTGGACAACCTATGATGAACACAGGTGACGTGATCAACCAGAACTCCCTCGACCCTTCGGCCGGTGCTTCGCGGGCCCCCAACGGCGCCGGTGGCGACCGTTCCGTTCAGCGGGATGACCCATTCTTCGTCGTCGGAGCGCACCGCTCTGGCACCACGCTGTTGCGATTCATGTTGGGCAGCCACCCACGATTGTATCTGCCACCGGAGTCGGAGTTCATTCCGGCCTTCTTCGGCCGGAACCCGAACCGACCCTTGAGCCGTCGCCGGTCGCAGCGGATTCTCGACCGAATCCACCGCCTCCGATTCGTCCTCGAGTGGCGAGGCGAGCCACCGGACATCGACGAACTCGTGCCCGAGGGGGAGACGGTGACCCCGGCTCGACTTGTGGACTCCCTCTACACCGCCTACGCCAAACAACACGGGGCCGTGCGCTGGGGGGACAAGACCCCGACGTACACCTGCCACATCGACCTGCTCCACCGCCTTTTCCCGACTGCTCGCTTTATCCACCTGGTGCGGGATGGACGCGACGTCGCCCTTTCGGTGCTCAGGACCTGGGGCCGACGGCCCCACGTGGACCTGGTGTTCGCCGCTCACACGTGGAGTCGCCGCGTGACCGAGGCACGACGGTCCGCCGGACTGCTCGACCCCGAACTCTATCTCGAGCTCTCGTACGAAACCCTCGTCCTCGAACCCAAATCCCAGCTCAAGAGGATCTGCCACTTTCTCGGCGAGGACTTCCACCCGGCCATGCTCGATTTTCAGCTCACAGCTCGGGAGTCGATCCCGAAGGGAGGGTTTCACGACGCGGTCAGGCACCCTTTGACGTCCGAGCGGGTCGGCCGCTGGCGGAGCGAGATGTCTCAGGGAAACCTCCGAGTCTTCGAGGCCATCGCCGGTCCTACCCTCGTCCGGCTCGGATACGAACCGGCCAGTCAGCAAGCTCCTTCGACAGCTGAACGGCTTCGCATCGCCGTCCTTTCCGGCAAGTATTCCATCTATCGCTGTCTCCGTCTGCTCTTCGAGCAACTCGGACTCCGCATTCCGAACTGAGTTGCCAGCAGAAGACACTTGGGAATCAATGCGGGGTAGCATGGAGGCGCAGTGCGAATCCTCTGTCTGACCTCCAGGCTCCCGTACCCGCCGGACCGTGGCGACCGGCTCCGGGCGTACCACATCCTGAAGACCCTGGCCTCCGAACACGAACTCACCCTGCTTTCGTTCGTTGAAAGCTCAGATCAGCTCGACCTCGTCAACGCCCTCGAGGGCTTCTGCAGCAAGGTGCGGGTGGTGGCCAAGAGCCGGCCGGCGTCGATTCTCACCGTGCTGGGCAACGGATGGCGGCGACTGCCCCTGCAGGCGCTCTACTACCACTCCCGGGCGATGCGCGACTTGGTGGCACACACCCTTCGGGAGCGGAATTTCGATGCGGCCTATGTTCATTTGTTCCGGATGGCACCCTATCTCGACCGACTTGACGCGCCATACCACATCGTCGATCTCACCGACATGGTTTCCGACGAAATCGCGGGCTCCCTCAGATTCCGCTCTGTGCTCTCCCGAATCGTCTACGCGATCGAAAAGGGCCGCATAGAACGCTTCGAAAAAACGGTGGCGACTGATTCCGATGAAATCTGGTTGATCTCCGATCGTGAGCGGCAGACCCTCCTCGATCGATGCCCGTCCGCCAATGTCCGGGTGGTCGCCAACGGCGTCGACCTCAACCGGTTTCGACCCTTGGGTGGCGAGGAAGACTCCCTTCGGATCGTCGTGACCGGCCACATGAGCGTTCCCCACAACGTGGACGCCGCGGTTCACCTCGCCAGGACCGTGCTGCCAGCAGTCCGGCGGCGGGTCGAGGGCTGCCAGCTCCGGATTGTGGGTGCGGATCCGTGCCCCAGGGTGCGGAGGCTCGGACGGCTGCCGGGTGTCGAAGTGACGGGCTTCGTGCCCGACCTCAACCTCGAGCTCAACCGTGCCGCAGCTTTCGTGGCGCCTCTTAGATTCGCGGCTGGGATCCAGAACAAGGTGCTCGAGGCCATGGCCGCGGCGCGGCCGGTGGTCACCTCGCCCGGGGTGGCCGACGGCCTCGGGGCGGTGGCCGACCGGGAGCTGCTCATCGGCCACAGTCCCGACGAGTTCGCGGCCCTCACCACCGCCCTGCTCGGCGATCAGGCGCTTCGCCGCCGCTTGGGAACGGCGGCCAGGAGCTTCGTCGCCGAGCGCTTCAGCTGGCGCGGCGTCGCCGAACGGGCGCGCGATATCGCAGACAACCTGTAACCCCGAATCGCTCCAAGAGCAGTTATCATGAGAACCGCTCATTATGTCACCAGGTCACCTCATGATCATCGGCGCCGCCGCCTTCGTTCTCGCAGTCGTGGGAACGCCGGCGATGCGCCGTACCGCGCTGCGGCTGGGCGTGGTGGACCAACCCGCCAAGCGCAAGCTCCACACCGCCCCGGTGCCGCTGCTTGGCGGGGTGGCGATCTACGGCGCGGTGATCGGCTCGCTGCTGCTTTATCCGGAGCGAAGAGAGGTTGTGCAGCTCGCCGGCATCGTCATCGGCGCCAGCTGGGTCTCCTTCTGGGGTCTGTGGGATGACCGCCGGGGCCTCCCACCCTCGGCCAAGCTCGCCGCTCAGATGGTTGGCGCGGCAATCCTGGTGGCCGCCGGGGTCCGCGTGGCGCTACCGGTTCCCGAGTGGGCGGACATCGGGATCACCGTACTGTGGGTGGTGGGGGTCACCAACGCTTTCAACCTGCTGGACAACATGGACGGCCTGTCGAGCGGCATCGGTGCGGTTGCAGCCGCCTACTTTCTGCTGATGGCCGCCATGAACGGCCAGTTCCTGGTGGGCGGGCTTGCGGCTGCCGTTCTTGGCGCCTGCATCGGCTTTCTGCTCTACAACTTCAACCCGGCGCGGATCTTCATGGGAGACTCGGGCAGCCTCTTTCTCGGCTTCGTCATGGCGGCCCTCGCCATCAAACTCCGATTCCCGGCCAACGTGGTCTGGGTGACCTGGATGGTGCCGATCCTGGTACTGGGGATCCCCCTTTTCGACACGACCCTGGTGATCATTTCACGCCTCCGGCGAGGCAAAAACCCGTTCACAACGCCGGGGAAGGACCACGTCTCCCACCGTCTGGTTGAGCTGGGTTGGACCCGACGGGAGGCGGCTCTGCTCCACTACCTCGCCGGCTGCGCTCTCGGCGTGCTGGCCATCTTCATCAGCCTCGCCTCACTCAGAGAGGCCTACGTCATCGTGCTCGCCGTGACCGTGCTCGCGATCACCGCCGTCATCCGACTGGAGAGGCCCGGCGTGATTGACTACGGAACGGTCACGGACCAGGCCGAGGTGTCCCCGGACTCGAAGCCGTCGGAGAACGGCAATCCGCCGATGCCGAGGTAGTGGCTGAGGTCAGCATCGCCCACCGGATCGCCCACCGGCGGCGAGCCGGTGACAGTTCCAACGTTCTCGTACTGGCCTTCCACCGCCACCCCGCTCGCCGAGCACACCATCTCCTCGTCGGGCGCCAGATCGGTCGATGGGCAGTCCGGGTCGACCCCCGGCTGATCGTCCGCCACGGTCACCCCGGTCAGCACCACGTTCCCGGTATTCCGAACGGTGTAGGTCCACTCCACCGATTCCCCAACCTCGATCTCCGGACCCGGCGGATCGTCCGCGTCCTCGCCATTGGTGGCCTTCTCGATGTCCACACCGGCGACCATGCCGAAGTAGTGGCTCGGATCGGAGTCATCCACCGGATCGCCCACAATCGGCGTACCGGTGGCGGTGCCGAGGTTTGCGTACTGTCCCTCAACCGCCACACCACTCGCCGTACACTCCATCGCCCCCTGCGGCTCGAGAATGTCACTGGGACAACTGGGAATCACGCCGGCCTGATCGTCGACCACCGTAATGGCCGTCAGCGTGATGTTGCCCGTGTTCGAAACCATGTAGGTCCACCCCACCGGCTCACCAACCTGAACCATCGGCCCGGGAGGATCATCAGCGTCAATACCGTTCGTTGCCTTTTGGATTTCGATCACCGGTACCGCGCCTCCCACGGTGACGCACTCCACATGGGTGTTGTTGGAAGGATCCAGGTCGTTGCTGGACACTACGACCACGGTATTGCACAGCTGTTGACCAGGCATCGCATCCGGGTCCACGTGGGTCAGCAAATGAACGGTCGAGCAATAGCCACCTGAAAGGGTGGGCCGTTCGGCCACCAGCTCCTCGGGATCGCTCGAGACCTCAGCCCAGCCGACCTCATCCGCCCACCACGACAGCATCGGACTCAAGGTCGGCAGCGTATCGGTCAAAATCACGGCCGCACTCGAGGTCGAACCCACGTTGCAGATCTCGACAGCCCACTCCCAGTCCTCGTCCGGTATCGGATGTTGCCGGTTGAGCAGGGGTGTGAACGTCAGATCCGTGTCGTTGGGCAGGATCACGTTGGCCCACCCCGAAGGTTCTGGCACCGTGCTCGTCACCACGTTCGTGGCAGAAATTTCGACCGTGTTGGTGATGGGTGTGGTCACGGGCGGGTCAATCTGGGTGAAGAGCGAGAAGTCGATCTCAGCGCGAGGTTCGATGTCCCCCACGTCGAAGACCACCGTCCCGCGCTCGACCGTCACCGTGAAGTGCGAGGTGTTTCCTAAGTAGCTGACCCCGACGGGCAGGGTGTCTGTCAAGACCCCTCCCGCGGCCGCCAGACCCCCGACGTTGCGGAAGGTGATGACGTACTCGAAGTTGCCCCCGGTTGTCGGTTCACCCAGACCCACCTTCTCAATGCCCAGTTCGGGCGGAGACTCGGGGAACTGGTTGATCACACGATGACCTTCGGGATCCCAGTAGAGCACCACCACCTGGTGCTCCGGCTGCAGGTCCCACCCGGCGGCTCCGAAATCGCAAAGGTAGGCGCCTCCGTTGGGGTCCACCTGGAGTTCGATTTCCGGAGCGCCCTCCTCGGCAATCAAACACCTTGCCTCGAGGGGATCGGAAAGCCACGGTGCCGAGATCGTCCCGAATACGAGGTCGGTATCCACCTCCACAGTCGCGGTGATGGCGCCCGCCCGTACCTGTCCCGCGGCGGGCACGGAATCGATCCAGGCGTGAACCCAGTCACCCGCCACCACGTCGGGTGGTTCCCCGATCCACGGATCACCCACCAGGGTCGAGAACCCGGGCACGCCGTCCCACCAGGGTGGGTAGCCCGTGTCGAGTTCCGCCCGTCCCTTGACCGTCGTGTCATCCGACTCTCTGACCTCGATGACCACTGAATGTCCGGCCTCGAAAACCCCCTCGACCCAATCATCCCGAACATGGACGCCCAAAACGACGTCGGTCGTGAAGAAGCGGCGCCGGAAATTGATCTGCGCCTGGCTCATTGCCGTGGGAAAGCGGACCTCACCAACCGCCCCTTTCGGCACATCCGGAAAGCTGACGCCGAATCCACCCATGGTGGTGCGCACCTGCCGAACCGGCCCGCCGTAGAGCGCCACCTCGATCAATTCATAGTCCAGCATGTCGATCTGGCCGGTCACCAGATCCGCGTCGGAATTCGCCGAAGCATTGAATGGATCGGGAACGGTGATCGCCACGGGATAGATCCCACTGCCTGCGGTCACCGTAATGGTGTCACCCGGGTAGACCGGCCCGATGTCTGGAAACTCGGCGCAACGGCAGTCGGGGCCGGAATGGGCCGCGACGGTCGTCACCGGCGTGGTCACCGTGATCCAGCCGCCCGCATCCACCAGCGGCGCGAAGGCCCACAGATGACCGCGATCAGTGACAACCTGGAGGTCGACCTCGTTGACCTGCCCGCCAGACCAGGCTACGTCGTCGAAGACGTTGTTCGCCGGAAGGACGTCACCTTGGGGGATCGTGATCTCGACGGTGTTTGTAAAAAACTGGAACGGCGTCGCGGGACTCTCGAGTGCGGACCGGAACCAGATCTGCCCCCTCGCACCCGGATCCAGAGATGGGAGATCCCAGATCACCGCCCCGGTCGTGGTGAAGCTCATCGTCACCCCGGGAAGATCGGTCTCCCACGATCCGTCCCAAGCCGTTCCCACGGGGTAGGTATCGGTGATATGCGCACCTACGATGGCCTCATCGCCCCAGTTCCAGAATCGTATCTGGTGGCTCAGCTCGCCATAGTCGGGCAGCCGCCACTGGTGGGTGGTGGTGAGTCCGAGATTCGGCCCAAAGGGATTCACGAGGTCGTAAGAACAGTCGTTGTTGTCCTCGAGAGTGGTTTCGTCGGTTGCTGGCGCGATCGTTGCGCAGTTGATGATCGAGTTTCCGGGGGGCAGGTCGGATGGGAGCCAGATCTCGACGTGGAACCACCTCATTTCCCCGGCGCCGAGATCAGGCAGCTCCCAGACGTATTCACCCCCTGGGAGTACGGTCGGACTGGGGAGGGGATCGCCCGCATTCGGCTGGTTTCCGTCCCCCCACCACGCCCTGGAGAACTCCGCCCCAACGGGCAGGGTGTCGGTGAGCTGAATCGGCTCAGTGGAGGGCCCCTGGTTTTCGTAGGTGATCAGGTAGTTCATCCATGAGCCGGGAACCGGCACCCCCGAATAGGTGCTGACGTCGAGCGCAAAACCGCTCGCCCCTTCCACATCGCCGCCCCCCAGTCGTGATTCCCGGGCAACCAGCGGCGAGTCCACGATCGCAGCCGCGAATCCGGAGATGGCGAAGATGGCGGCGGCAAAGACCGCCGACGCCAGAACGACGCCTAGGATGATTGGGGCGTCAACCGCTGGTTTTCGTCTCATGGGGACCCCCAAAACCAATATCCGGTCCCAGCTCCCTGCTGTGATGATTGCGATCAAAGCCAGTCTATCACCACCAAACGGGGAGGTCACCCCTCCGCGAGGGTCACCCGATCTTTGCGTTACCGTTGATCCGATTCGGGTTGCTCCATGCCATCGAGAACGGCCAGCGCCGCCGCCGGTTCACGATATTGAGAGTCGAGTGCGATCGCTCGTTCAAGGCATGTTCTTGCCCGTTGATAGTGGCCCATGTTCATCAGCAGGCGCCCGTACTCGTTGAGAAAAACAACCGAGGAGGGTCGCAACTGAAGGGCCGCCTCGTAGTCCTCACCGGCCCGCACCAGGTGTTCGGCGCCGGGCCACCGGACTCGGACTCTTCCCTTGCTCTGGTGGCGCGATAACGCCCCAGGTTGGCCCAGTGGTCCGGATCCAGAGGGGCCAGCTCACGGGCCCGTTCGAGACTGGACCGGGCACGATCGAACAGAGCGGATCGTTCCAGGTCACTGCCTGGCTGGGCGGCGGCCGACATCGCGGTCCGCCCCCGCAACAACTGCAGCATCGGCTCGTTCGAAGCAAGCTCACAGGAGCGATCCAGCAACCCCAGGGCCGCCGCTGCTGTCCGTTCGAGGCGAGGGCGTTGGCGGCCTTCAGAAGCCCATCGGCACGGATCGGGTCGATGCTGGACCTCTGGATGACTGTCATCGCGACTATGCCCAGCAGCAACCCGGCGACCAAGGTCGCAACTGGAGACCGTCGGCACCACCTCCGCTCCCCGCCGCCCGACGTGCCGATGGCCGCACCCACCACGACCGCCAACACGAGAACCACCCAGGTCAGCTCACCATACTGCCCAGCTGCCGTTTCGGCGGCGACGGTGATGTGGGTTTCCCCTCCCCCTGCCGGGATACTGCGCGCCACCCGGGTGGCTTGCAGAACCGCGCAGACTCCGATCGCCGCCACCACCATCCCCGCCGCAACGAGGCCTGATCGGTCCCGCGCCAGCCCTTTTTCATCGATGCGACGGCCAATCACGGCGCTGAGCGCGAGGGTCGACGCCACCAACCAGAACAGCACCGCCGGGTGGCCATCTCCTCCAGGGCCGAGCCCTCCGATCCCCCATGACCGGCCGAGAATCGCCCCGACCGTCCGCGCTTGACGCCCCCCCAGCGTGAGGGCGTGAATCCACGGCAAGCACACGCCAAATGCCAGCAGCGCCGTCACCAGGTCCACAAATCGAGAGTGAGGGTTGTCCGAGGCATGCCGCCTTCGCCCGCCTTGGATGGACGGGGGTTCCTCCGAATCGAGCCACCCCGCGGCGACGATCAGAAGGACAGCCGCCAACACCCAAAAATAGAGCCGAGTCGAGGTGATGGCGATGCCCACGTGGATCTCCACAACGTGGGCGACGATGGTGGCCATCAAAGCCAGGGCGGTTCCCTGGATGCGCCAGTCTGAGCGATCCAGAGATGGGCGATCGCCCGGCAACATCACCCGTGCGGTGAGGAAAACGGCGAGGCTCGTCACCAGCCCCACAGGAAGACCGACGCCGGACAGCGTGGCTCGGCCGCTGACCAGCCAAGGTGCCGCGGCACCGATCGAGGCGCCGGCCGCCAAAACGGCCCACAGGGCCACCTCGTCGCGACGGCTCTTCACCAGCCCCAGGCTTCGCAGGGCCAGAGAGAACAGCGCTGCGTAAACAGCCAACCACAACAGGGCGCCAAGAACGCCGTTCATCACCAGTCGGTCCAGGGTGTCGTTGTGGGCCCTGTCCGGAGTCTTCGACCGGCTTTCCAGGGGGCCCAGCTCGAGGCGGGATGTGGCGATTGATGGCAAGGCCGAAAGCGTCGGGCCCATAGCCCACGAAACGCCGCGAGCGGATGGTTCGGATCAGCACCGCCGCCCGGTTCGATCATCGGTTCATCGGAGGACAACAGCTCGGTCGCCGCCTGCCAGATCAGCAGTCGAACCTGGATCGTCCGTGACCCCGGATCAAGAACACTGGAGAGTCGCCCCAGATAGGGCACATCACCCAGCCGTGACGCCGGTGATCGAGAGGTGTTGCTGGCAATCAGCAACGAGAGCGCCAGCAGCGCCAACCCCAACATTGCCGGCACCGTCCACCGAGCCCACCCGGTCGTTCGAGAACCGGCAGGCCGTGACGGGACTCGCCCCCGGAAGACCATCAGTACGATGAGGAGAACCACGTAACAGCCGGCCACCAGGCCGAGGAATGGGCCGCGGCTTTGGGAGAGGACCAGGGCGACGAGCTGGCACAGGCAGGCCAGGGCGAGCACCACGATTCGGACAACCGAGGCCATGCTGGCCCGAGCCTGTGCCCGGTTGCGAGGATCCCGCTGGTTTCTCCTCAGGATCTCGCTGATGAGTTCGAACGCCGTCACGAAGAAGGTCATGAGCAGGTACGCGCCGAGGAAGATCGCATTGCCCAGCGTGGAGTAAACCCTCCGAGTGCTTTCCGTCGATTCCACCGGGTCAAGACCGAGCCACTGGAATATGGCGAAGAGCGACGCCATGGTGCCGGCGACCACCACAACCTGAACCACCCGACGCCACTGCGACCAGGTCCTGAGATGACCGACCACCGCAGCAAAAAGGACGAGGTACGCCAGCGATGTGGTGGCCCCTTGGGCTCTGGCGTAGGATCCCAGCCAGCTGACCCGAGGGTCGACCGAAAGCACTGACCCGGCAACCACAAGCACGCCCAGGGAGAAGGTCAGCCAGAGCAGCGGCGTGGCGGCGATCAGGCGCGGCCATCGACGCCCCTCGGCCAGTCCTTCGGAGGGCGCGTTTCCTCGCCCGACCGGCGCCGCACCCCGTCCACCGGACGCCACCTTGCACAGCCACGCCGCCAGAATCAACACCGCGAGCGACCGCACCATGGCGGCCTTGTCCGGTTCGTAGGTCCGCTGGCTGTAGATGTTGACCAGCAACGGAACCGTACCGAGCGCCAGCAGCCAGCCGGCCTCGATGATCCCCTCGCACAGGGACTCGACACGGGTCATGGGTTGATCTGACCTCATATCAGGAAGCTCGCTCGCGCGGTCATCGCTTCGGCAGTGTAGCAACTGGCTCGGGGATTCTGCAGGCTCAGAGATTGACGCCGGTCTCCACCTCGATTACGTTGTGTTTACCGATAACGGTTTTCAATTCAGCCTCCAGGGAGCGAACGGGTTCCTCGTTGTCGCCCTGGGGAGAAGGGGGAGGAGGTCGTCCGATGAAACGGAGACTCGGCAGACTGGCTGGCTGCGTGGTTCTCGCCGGTTCAATCCTACTGGCCGTGGTACCGGCGCACGCTCAAACCATGAAAATGGTGGTCACCGAGATCGATGTGCCCACCGGTGACACGGTCCAGACGCTGGAAGGACTGAAGTACGGCCAACCGTGGGTTGTGGAGTTCACCTCGATCAGAGTCGAACGCGACTTGGAGAAAAACCTGGCGCTGTGGTTCATCACCGGGTCGAGCGGACGGGCCAGACCCGAGCGGGTGCAGATCGTGGTCAAGCTGATGGACAGCTCAGGGAAGGACATCGCAACCGCCAAAAAGGCCACCTTCGTCAAGACCGGCGGCGACAATTACGAGTACGTCCTCAAAATGAAGGTCAAGCCGGAAGTCTGGGACGCAGCCAAGAGCGTGAAGGTCTTCGTGAACTTCTACATCGCCTCGTAAGGATGACTCGTTCGCAGCCCGTGCAAGGTAGAAATGTGATTGGCTTTATGGTGGGCTGTTGTGGTGGGCACAAAAGGTGGGGAAAAAGACCACAGGCTGCTTTGTTAAACGAGTCATGGTCCTCATATGGACCATACATACATAATATATGGTTATTTAGGCATTTTGTCAAGTTCTTAAATTCTAGCCCTGATTCACTCGCCTAACTTTGCCGCCGGTTGGTACACCGGATCGCCGGTCAGGTTGTCCACGATCGAGGCATAGGCCACCACCATGCCGCCCGGAGTCAAAACCTCCACGGTTGCTCGAACTCCGTCCATGGGGGTCAACAGGAGACATCCGGCAACAAATGTTTCGATGGCAGGTGGCGCGCATGACTGGCCTCCGGTGCGTGTATACCTGTGGGCTTGTATTCCGGACCGTTACGTGAGGTTACGGGTTCGTGGCAACGCTGTGTTGGCTCATGAGGTGTGCCCCCATAATTGACATTGTTTTCTTCAGCGATTACTTTGAAAAAGAACAATTTGCACAGAGGAGGCCCTTATGACTGCCGCCGCCCCGTCCAAGGCCCGAAAATCCGCACCCTCGATCGTCGCCTGCGCGGTTATCGCGGCGCTGGCTGTTCTCCCGGTTGCCGCCGTCGACAACCTGTCCTCGCCTCCCGGGGCCCCCGACCAGCCCAACCCTCCGGAGCACATCGCCAACCCGGCCCGACTGCAGCAAGCGGTCACGATCATCGACAGCGGAACCCACACGATGGACGATGTCTGGGCCGGCGTGGCCACGGGGATGAGTCACACACCGACCATCGTTCCCCAGACCACCCTCGACGATACCGGGTTCTTCGCCACAACCGACATTCTCATCGTGTCATCAGGAGTTATCGATCTCCCGGCAAACCGTGTCGCGACCATCCAGCAGTTCATCGAGCAAGGTGGCCCAGTCTACCTGCAGGGTGAGTATCAATGTCCCTACACCACCAATGTCGGGTTTGCCTCCATCGTTGCGGCGTTGGGCGGATCCCACACCTGGATAGACACAATCTCTGGTGACCTCCAGCCGATGAACGTCTTAGGTATCTACTCGACAACCCCGAATACCGTCCCCTCGATCGGCTATTTCTGGTACGGATGTCGAGGTACCGCTGGTGCTGGCGTTACTCCATTCCTGGAGTACGATGGCGACTACTACGGCTTCGCCTTCAAATCAGCCAACCCCGCCCACGGCGTCTTGATCACCACCACCGATCAGGACTGGGTCCAATCTTCAACCAGCGTGGCACTTATGGAAAACATCCTGATGTCGCTCGAAACGGGCACCGTCCCCGTGGAATTGACGGATTTCAAAATCGATTAACTGACTGCCGAACCCGACAAATCCGGGGGCCAACCCGCAGCAAGGGTCAATGTGCCAGGTGCAGGGGTATTGATGTCGTGAACCCCCGCACCTGGCTTATTTACGGTTGACGCCCTTTTGGTTGACAAAGGCTGATGCCGGACCCACACTCAACGAAGAGATTCCAACTCAATTTATTGAGATCGACTCGACGCCTCGGCGGCACACCGAGGGTTCCGCAGACCCTGGGGTCGTGAAACGCGGCCCCGACGACTCGAAAGGACTCAAGGACATGAAAAATCCGTCACCGCGCATCACTGATCGCTGGTCGCCATGGTCTGATGATGACCACCGCAACCGGCCTCGCCGGGGAAAAGGCCGACGGCAACCGGCTCATCATCGTTCACGAGGTCTTCGTCAATCCCGACCGGAGCGCCGACAACGAGGCGATGATCAAGGACTTCCTGGCGATGGCTCCGCAGCATCAACACGCTTTGCCGTTTTCGACCTTCACCCTCGAGGACGGGCGGTAGCTTCTACGCCACACCCCTGGAGGGCTACGGCGGTCTCGAAGGGTTCATGGCCGCTTGGAACGACACCATGTCCAAGATGGGCCAGGAAAAGATGGCCGAGATGATGGCGAAGGCCGAGGGCACCGCCGACTACAGCCACGACTCGCTGTGGTGGGAGCGCCTGGATCTGTCCTACGTGCCAGAGGGCGTCGAGGTCGATCCCGAAAAGTCGACCTATCGATCCTGGGGCTGGTTCTACGGCAAGCCGGGCCATGAAAAACACATCGAGGAGTACTTCAAGAAGTACGTCGAACTCTCCAAAAAGCACGACATCAAGCGCGCTTGGTACACCTACGTGGGCGACATCGGCAGCGATGCTCCAGTCTACGTTTGGGCCGAAATGGGCGACAGCGAGGCGTCCTTCGCAGCCCAGAGCGAAGAGATCATGAAAAAGGTGGGCGAGGAGGGCGAAGATCTGTGGCCGGGCTTGGTGAAGCACGCCCGCAAGCTGGAAATGGTTCGCGGCCAATACCGCCCCGAGCTGTCATACAAACCGAAGCCCACGGAATGAAAAGGAACTGGAAACGGGGCCATCAATTTTAGAAGGGTACCGCCGAAGACCACCGCGAGGTGTCGCCGGATTCGAAGCCGCCAATAAAAATTTCATCGGACGAAAGATCGAGGTGGTCGATCCGTGCGCGCACCGGCATGCCGGCGAAGTTCTGCCACGTGACGACGAGAACGTAGGCCGAGGTCGCACCAGCAGGGGCCTCGCACTGATCGCTGACGATCTGGAACCATTCATTGAGAGTCGACGGGTTCGCGACCACGACCTCGTTCGAACCCAGCGACGAGGTGCAGTCCGGGTTGGCGTAGAAACCGAACGCGAAGCGGGTCGTCCCGATCTGGTCGACGTCGGGGTCGTCCGGCCAGTAGGCCCAACCGGACATCGTGTACGTCAGCAGATCCGTGACGGGCACGCACTGTGTGCACGTGGCCGTGGCGTTATTGATGTCATTCGCGGCAACCCAGTGCTCCATGGATCCCGATGTCTGGTCGTTCAGGTAGTCTTCGGGACTCCAGGACACCGTTCCCCAGGGATTTCCGCAGTCCCAGCCCGAAATTTGGAGGGCATTGTCGAAATCGGGATTGGTCAGGAGATTCTCCGCGATGGCGGCACAGGGCGATCCGGCGACTGTGACAACGAGCAGCCAAGTAATGAAGCGGCTCATCAACGCCTCCCTTCGCGAGTGATCCACATGTTGGAATGACTCCATTTCCACGATACCAGCCCGATGCCGCGGGTCAACGTGCACGTGGAGGGAAAAAGGAGGTTCCGATGGGTGCCACATTCACAGGCCAAGTGAGTGCCAGGGCCGACACTCTTGGCACTTTCGATTTCCCGCGCACGAAACTGCCGGAAGTGTCGGCCCTGGCACCGGTAATTGGCACCGGTAATTTGGTACCTTCTTGCGCGAGAACGTCTTCGAACCGGGGAGGTCCTTGCCGTGGAACCAGATGATCGAGGCGGCCACCTGCGAGCCCTTGAACCCAGCCCACTACGCCGGCCAGTTCGTCCGGGGATCGTGATTCGCCCAGCCAGGATGACGCAACAACGCATCAGTGCCGCATCAGTGCCAGGCTTCAGATTTTTGGAATGATCGCCCGGCGGCCTGGCCGCGGGCGCACGAAGAGGAGGGGATATGTTACTCGAAGGCAGAATCGTACTGGTCACCGGAGCGAGCCGCGGCATCGGCGCCGCCACCGCCAAGCTGCTGGCAGCACACGGGGCTGCGGTGGCGGTCAACTACCTGCAGAACGAGGTGGCGGCGAAGGCCGTCGTCGACGCCATCACGGATGCTGGCGGCCGCGCCGTCGCGGTGCCGGCCGACGTCCGCGATCAGGCCGAAGTCGAGGCGATGGTGGGTTGGGTGGCGGACGAGCTCGGCCCCATCGACACTCTGGTTCTTAACGCCTCCATCCAGTTTCCCGTCGTCCCGTTCACGGAGTACCGCTGGGAAGCCTTCCACGACAAGCTGGTCGGTGAGCTCGGCGCCGCCTTCTTCTGCTGCCAGGCAGTGGTGACCAACATGATCGATCGCGGCCGGGGCTGCATTGTTGCCGTCAGCAGCGGGCTCTCTCGCCACCCGGGCCAGGGCTTCTGCGCCCACAGCACAGCCAAATCGGGGCTTGACGCCTTCGTCCGCGCCCTCGCCCTCGAGCTCGGGCCGCACGGCATCCGCGTCAATACCGTGGCGCCCGGACTGACGCTCACCGACGCCACCTCCTTCCTGCCGCAGGAGGCCAAGGACGCCTCGGCGCGCGTCACCCCGCTCGGCCGCAACGCCGAGCCCGAAGACATCGCTGGCGTCGTCCTCGCGATGGTCGCCGACACCACCGGCTTCGTGACAGGGGCCTATGTACCGGTGAGCGGCGGCAGCCTGATGTTGTGAGGGGAGGCAGACCATGAACAAGTCTCACCCAGTCCGGATGCGCGTCATCGAGGTGCGGAAGAGCTGCCCCAACGGCCACCAGGTCGGCGACGAGTGGTCGGTCGACGGCAAGACCCCCGGCGGCATGTGCATGGGCTCCTTCAGCTCTTGCCTGCCGTACCTGACGGCCCTGCGATTCGGGGCCTCATTCCCCTGGGAGAAGCGCGAGGGCACCACGACCATCGGCTGCCCCGACCCCGTCAACCAGGTGGTGTGGAGACTCGACCGTCTCGAAGGTCACGACCCCTCAGCCGGCGACGACCCCGCCACGGTCGGCTAACACCCTGCGGGCGGGATGCCCAAAAACAAGTGCCAGGGCCGACACTCTTGGCACTCTTAATGTCCCACTCACGAAACAGTCGGAAGTGTCGGCCCTGGCACCTGGAGTTGGCACCTGGAGTTCTACTCGATCGTGAAACTCATGAGCTCGACGGGGACCAGTGTGGCGGTGACCGAGAAGCTACACACAATCGACGAGCTGGTCGTAGGCGGAGGACCGTTTGTGTCGAACAGGGCGCCGAGGTAGGTGGCGATTCCCGTCGGCGTTTGTGGCGGAGAGCTTGCTTTCCAGTCGTATGTCGGGACACCGGCGACACCGTACGCCACCAGCCAGTAACTTTCACCTGCGGTGAGCGTCGATCCGGAAGATGTGAAGTCGTAGTTGACGATTCCCGACGGTGCGAATGTGGGGTTCGTCAGAGTTTCGACCGCTGTTCCGGGTAGACCTCCGGCGCTCGTCCAAAGCTCGACGATTGGCACCACCCCGGAGCTAAAGGTCTCCAAACGCAAAGTAACGTAATCCAGTATGTAGTCGTCTCCCGCCGGCATTGTGAATCCCATGCCCTTGTTGCGGAGATCATTCAAACCCGCCGATTGAGTGGCGTCGTTTCCATCCAGGTTGCTGATGAGCGTTGTTTGGGCGACGAGGGGTTGAGCCACGAGGCACAGGAGAAATACAACGACCACGAAACGGGCAATGCGGACACGTGTGAACATCTGGACCTCCCTTTTTTTGGGAACTTTCGCAGCGTCATTCTACCAGATTGACGTGCCCTTTTCGACGGACGGAAGGGTGGCACCTATCTTTGAAGTACCCCAAAACAACCAGTCGACTGATCAGCAGGGCTGCAACCAGAAAAGTGGAAAACCGGAGTATGGTGTCGGGTGATGAAATCGATGGATTTCGCGTTCCAAACCGCGGACGGCGCGAGTCTTCACGTGAGCGGCTGGGCGGTTGAAGAGCCCAAGGCCATTGTCCAGGTGCTGCACGGGATGGCCGAGCACGGCTCTCGGTATGGACGCCTTGCCGAGGCTCTCGCCCGGGCGGGCTACACCACGTCCGCGCACGACCATCGCGGCCACGGCAAGAGCATCCCCGAAGGCAGCCCGCCCGGCCACATTGCCGACAGCGACAGCTGGAACCGCCTCGTCGAGGACGCCCACGCCGTCAATCGAGAGATTTCCGGGCGCTACCCCGGTCTCCCGATCATCGTGCTCGGGCACTCCATGGGCTCATTTGTCCTGCAGCAGCTGCTGTTCGAGCACCCGGGCGACATGGTCGCCGCAGCGGTCTCCGGATCGAATGGCAAGCCTCCGGCCATCGCGGCGGTTGGCAAGCTGTTGGCGCGAATCGAACGGGCGCGCGTCGGCCGGCGCCGTCCGAGCCCCATCATCCAAAGTCTCACCTTCGGCGGGTACAACAGGGCCTTCGCGCCGGCGCGGACCGAGTTCGACTGGCTTTCGCGCGACACCGACGAGGTCGACACGTACATCGCCGACACTCTGTGCGGCTTCGCGGTGTCGACCCAGACCTGGCTCGATATGTTGAATGCACTCGGCCGAATCGCGAACCCGGACAACGTGGCCAGGGTCCCCAAGGATTTGCCGCTCTACCTCTTCGCCGGCGAACAGGATCCGGTCGGCGACAACGGCAAGGGCATGAGGAAGCTCCACGACGCGTACCGACGCGCCGGACTCCTCGACGTTCGGCTGGAGCTGTACCCAGGCGGCCGGCACGAGATGCTGAACGAGACCAATCGCCAGGAGGTGATGGCGGACCTCATCGCCTGGTGCGACGAGAAAGTCGCGGCCTTGTGAGGAAGCCGTTTCGGCTTCAGTGCGAAGGCCGACCCTCTCGTCACTTTCGATTCCCAGCCCCTCAGCTGTCAGAAGTGCCGGCCCCGAGTGCCGGCCCCGGCACCGGGAATCGTGGCGGGCTATCGGCGCGACCCCCACCACGCGCGCCAGGATATGCGGGAAGAGCAGCAGAGGGCCGTTCCGACCGCGATGTAGAGCGGGCCGACGATCCCGCGCGCGAGAGTGCCGCGGAGTACGCGCCCGGCCACCATCATCAGGACCACCAGTCCCCACGTGCGAAGCGACAGGAACCCGCCGAGGCAGCGACCATCGCCACGCGCGAGAATCCGGTCGACCACCCTGCGCGCCGTACGGTCGAGCACCAGGTTCGACTTGATCGCGCCGACCGCAACGGATCCGGCCCCAATCCACGGCGCAGCGATCGGTGCCGTTCCCCACAGCCACCACGCCCCAACACCGACCAGCGCTGATCCCACGGTCGCCCACATCAGCCACGCCAGCAGCAACTGCGTGCGCATCTCCGCCGCCGGTTTGTGACGATCCGCCCAGTTCGTCAACAAACACCTCCTAGGGGCGACGGACTGTCGCCACCCCCCGCCGGGGCCAAGCCCTCACAGGTCATTATGCCCGCGAACCGAGGTTGAATTCGCAGGACGCGCTACGATGTTGCCGACAACCGGTGAATCAGGGCAACGACAATCGTGAAGGAGGTGCTCTCATGCGTCCAATATTCTCGGCCTGTCTCATCGCGGCAATTTCGTTGTTGGTGCCGGGCTGCTCCACCGGACCAGACCAGGGCGAGACCGAAGCGCAGAACATGGCGGTCGTCCGGGGTGCGCACGCCGCGCTGGCGCAGGGCGATTTCGAGGCCTTCAAGTCGGCCATCGGTCCGGACTACATGCGCCACTGCCAGGCCATGCCACCCGGGCTGCAGGAGCTCCGAGGAACCGATGAGTTCTTCGCCTTTATCGAGGAGTTCATCACCGCAGTACCGGGGTACGAGGACACGATCTCCGAGATGATCGCCGACGGCGACAAGGTCGCCTATGTCTCGACCATGACCGGTGTGCAGACCGGCCCGTTGGGCGATCTGCCCGCCACCGGAAAGGACTTCACGCTCGTCAACATCATCATCCAGCGACTGGAGAACGGGAAGGTGGTAGAGACCTGGGTGAGCTGGGACAACCTGGATTTCCTCTCCCAGCTCGGTTTGATGCCACCACCGCAGGATCCGCCGGAGACGGGCTGACCCCCCTTTCGAGGGATGACGTCGGGACCGGTGCCCGGCCGAAGAAACTCGGGAAGTTGACGAATGAGGGTGGATGCCCGGACTTTCTGAGATTCTAAAGCCTGAGAATCCTCTAGAAGGCTCCCCCTTCGATGAGCAGTTACGCTCGTCGTTGGGATACAACCCGCTGTGTATAGCAGTGGGAGAAGGAGGAGCCGATGTCAATGTACTGTGGGATCGATCTTCATTCAACCAAGAGCTGGGTGGCGATTCTGGACGATCAGTTGAAGGTTGTTCGGGAGAAGGGTTTGGGCAACGACCTGGATGGGGTTTTGCGGTTGCTCGGGCCCTATCGCGAGGAGATCGAGGGGGTAGCGGTCGAGTCGACGTGGAACTGGTACTGGTTGGTGGATGGATTGATGGATGCCGGGTATCGAGTTCACCTGACCAACACGTGGGCGGCGAAGCAGTGGGACGGATTGAAGTACACAGACGATCGACACGATGCGCGGTGGTTGGCGCACTTGCTGAAGCTGGGGATTTTGCCGGAGGGTTACATTTACCCGAAAGAGGAGCGGCCGGTCCGCGATCTGCTCAGGCGACGGGCCTTTCTGGTGCGAAAGAGGACGTCGTTTCTGCTGTCGATGCGCGGTTCGTTCGAATGCCGGACAGGTATGCGTACAAGCTCGGACGATCTGAAGAGATGGACGGCGGAGGACATCGAGATGCACTTGGAGGACGACATATCCGCCCTTGGCATCACCTGTCTGCTGGAGCCCGTCAAGGTATTGACTGCTCAAATCAAGATGGTCGAGAAAGAGGTGCTGAAACGAGCGAGGTTGCGAGACGAGTTTGCGCTGCTGATGACTGTCTGGGGAATCGGCAAGATTCTCGCTCTGACGATCATGTACGAGGTCGGCGACATCGGCCGATTTCAAAAGGTGGGCAATTTCGCTTCGTACTGCCGGCTGGTGAAAACGGCTCGTCTGAGCGTTGGCAAGAAGAAGGGATCGGGCAACAGGAAGAACGGCAATCCGTATTTGTCGTGGGCGTTTTCAGAGGCGGCGCACCATGCGAATCGTCACCACGAAGAAGCCAAGAAGTACTTCCAGCGAAAGAAATCGAAGACCAACGGCATCATTGCCATCAGGGCGCTCGCTCACAAGCTGGCGCGAGCCTCCTACCACGTGATGAAGGATCAGGTGGACTTCGATCCGGCGAAGACCTTCGGATAAGAACGTGGACCGGGGCGGGAGCCAATATAGGTGCTGGAAAACCCCAGGAGCCTGGATGGACCCGCCTCGGTCGCACACACTCAGCGATTGACCTGCGCGTCGACCGTGAACCACAAGGTGTTGGCGCCCTTCGGGGTAGCCCGAGGCCTGTGATCTCCAAATCACTTGGACGCGGTCGGCTGAGCTCGAGGACTTTCTGGGGCGCCGGACGGCGCCAGGGGCCGGGATCATTCCCTTGGAGGTCCCACCGCCTTGATCCTGATGGGTGGCTGGTGCGGGCAGTACCCGAAACCAACTCAAACGAAGGTCCGGCCGCGTTGGGAAGACCGCTGGGTGAGACTTACAGCCGTACCCGATACGCCTCCGACGAGATCTCCTCGGGGTCAGGATCTTTGTGCGCTATTGACACGTGCCTTCTAATGGGTGGCACCGCTATGTTCGACGATTTCTATGGTGCTCGTGAAATAGACCAGCCGCGCGTAGAGCAGGATCGACACTCCGAAGAGATAGCTGAAGCCGGAGTGAAACGGCCGCAGCACGAGCGGAACGTCGTCTACCAGATATCGAGAGGTGAAGGGTCTCGAAGGCATCATTTGCGTCCGATGATTCTGCCGCGGATTCTACACCCAAATTGGTGCCAGGTCCGGAGTTGGGAAGTCGAACACGGACCGGGGAGAGTGGACGGTCCAAGTTCCCAGGATCATCGGACCTGGTACTGGAATTTTTCCGTGGTTTTGGAGGCGCTCGCCTATTCCATGAAGTGAGCGTAGGCGAGGAGGATGACCAGCCCGAAGATGAGCAAAAGATACACGACCCAGGCAACGAGTGAAGTCCAGGAAAACGTGATGTTCAGGATGAGAGCAAGGACCAGCAACACGGCGGCGATGCCGTTCGCAAGTTGGAACCCCTCTGTGGTCTTGAAGGAGACGAAGAGCAAGAGCGCTGCGATCGCAGGGAGGACGAATCCAGTGATCATTTTGGAATAGTAGCAGCAGAGGAAGGAGGCCGGCCGAGTTTCCTACGTGCCGGTACGGCTGCCTCTAAAAATAGGGCGTGGGGTCATGGGTGCGACCATGGTGCCAGGGCCGACACTTTTGAGCAGGAAGATCTTGGTTCTCATTGTGGCCGCGCTCGTAAATTGATCGATCTCGGGATGCAGAAAGGTACCACACTCCGCGGGCAATCGGCGGCGCGACGCGGCCGAACGCCCAAGGAGTTTGCGAATGATCGACAAGAGAGCAGCCGCGCGGGACATGGTGGTGTACGTCGCGTCCGAGGGTATGGGACGCGGGGACGAGGTGCTCGGCGCGGAGCTGATGTCGAAGTTCCTCGACACCCTGAGCCAATTCAAGGACCACCTCACGCACGTGATCTTCGTCAACGCCGGCGCCAAGCTCGTGGTGGACGGCTCTCCCGTGCTCCAGCAGCTTCGACAGCTCGAGGAGGTCGGGGTCGAACTCCTCGCCTGCGGTACCTGCCTGAACCACTTCGGCATCACGGACAAGCTCGCGGTGGGAACCATGTCCAACATGGTCGCCATTATCGAGACACTGTCCGACGCGGGGAGAGTGGTCAGGCTCTGAATTGGTGCCAAGTACGGAGTTGAGCGAGAGGAGACCCGAAGGATCGGAGCGAGTCGAAGGACCTGGGCGGGCGGGGGATCGTGCCGCGCTATGATTCGGTTCTCAAACAAAGGAGGGATCCCGTCATGGTTCGGAGACACCATCGGTTCGCTCTCGTCATCCTCGCGACGGCAGTTCTTCTCGGCTGTCAAGGTCAGACCCAGAGCCTCGAGGTCACGGCGTCGGCCTACAACTCGGTGGCTTCACAGACCGAAGGGGATCCCACGCTGGCGGCCTGGGGCGATGAGTTGAAACCCGGGATGAAGGCCATCGCGGTTTCTCCCGACCTGGTCAAACTGGGTCTGACCCACAAAACCAAGGTGAAGATCGAGGGTCTCTCCGGTCGTTACGAGGTGCTCGATCGAACCAACAGCCGGTTCACAAAGCGCATCGACATCTACATGGGAACCGACGTCGAAGCCGCCAGAGAGTGGGGCATCAAGAAGGTGACGATCCGCTGGTAGGTATTGGAGGCTCGCGCAGAATCGCTGCCTCCTGTGGCCATTGGTGCGGGTTTTCCTTGGGTTTGGCCGGATCCAAGATCCCTCGCCCACATGCTTCGACTCGGTCGCTCGGCTCCCTCGCTCCCAAAGAACCAAAATCAGGCATTTCCCGTAAGCTGCTTCCATTGAGGTGGTTGCGTGACTTCAAACTCAACGGTACCTTGCCGGGCCGATCCCAGTTCTTTCCATGAGTAGGCGCCGCCTCGCGGCGTGGCGTTGCTCAGGATGACGTAAGGGATGCTGAAAAGGTGCCTGGCACGTAGGTACGAAGACGGGTACGGACGCGGGTGGATGGCCTGTCCGGGCGAAGTTCTCGACCCTGATGGAGTGGTGCGAGCGGGGTCCGGCTTCGCCCTCGCGGGCTACGCCGGGACATTTTCTTTTTCGGCGATCGCCGAAAAAGAAAATGGCGCGCCGGGAGGAGCTCGAATCCCCAACCTCCTGATCCGTAGTCAGTTTATAAGCCTATTGACCACAACGGTTTACAACGCACATTAACTCGCATCAACAACAAATGACTGATCTTACGGGCAGCTCGCAGCGGTCCCAACAGTGGTGGCCTGTTGCCCAGAATTGGCGGCTGTTGAACCCCAGTGCACCACCGTTACACCATGGAATCCTTCCGTTACCCCCCTTCGCCGGAGCGCACTACGTATAGACCTGCCTTTGTCATCGCCAGCATTTTCAAACTTCGCCTCGGTCGCTTCTGCGATTCGTGATTGGTTGCGCTACGGCACGCTGTGCGACCACGCGTCGAAGTTACTGGAGCATACGGTCGCTCCTTGCCTGGATTGACTATTGGGCGGTCAGATCCACGCGTGCCCGACTGCCGTTCAAAATTATCGTCGACCCGTCAAGCATTCCCTGGTCAGTGACTTCGAATTCTGCGAATTCACCCGCTAGCTCCAGAGGAACGAACATGTGGATCTCATCGAATTCTGGTTTTGAGTGTTCTTCCGCGAAATCCCGAAAAGCCGTCAGCATGGTCACTTTGATGCCATCCCAGAGGTCACCATCTGCAACTGCAGAAAGAGATTTCAGCGGCCCGAATGATC
>CAWDGW010000010.1:0-88630 GCA_963801995.1 uncultured Holophagae bacterium
CAGCAATCGAACGAGCGACCCGTTGCGCTTGATTGACCTGCTGGGTGTTGTAGACCGATACACTAGGTCCTAGATCGACCGCGAAATACCGGCCGCCCTTGAACTCATCGTGCCCCAATCGAGCACCCGGTGCCTGTTCTTGGACAGAAAAGGCGAGGGCCCACTGCTGTTCTTTTGGTACTGATGCCAATGGCCCTGTAAACACCGACCTGCAATATTCTTCAACCAAGGGGCCGAGTGTTTCCTTCAGAGATCCCTGTGTGGCAGCATCATTCCCTGGGACTTTTGCTACGACAATCTCCGACAGGGCTGAGTCGTATCCTCTGGAGGCGTTTCCTACAGTGATCTTCAGAACCCTCTCGTATTCAGAGCCAGGGAATCTTCCAGAAAACTGGGTAACAAGAACGTCCTCCTTTTTCCTGTATTTCGACTTGAACACCGTCGTCTCGACGACAGTTGGCAGACCCTCCGATTTCCAGTTCGGGATTCCTGGGAAGACAAGCGATCCGTCGTCACCCACCGCTACTTCAATGAAATAGGTCGCTGCATTCCAAACGGAATCATCTTCCTGGATTACGTTAGAGGGCAGAACGAGAAGGTACTCCACCCCCTCATGAAACTCGGTCTGGGCGGATAACTGTCCACACGTGATCAAAGTGATGCCCACAAGGGTGATTACTTGGGGAAGGAATCGCTTCGTCATTCGAGCCTCCTTTTGGTATTGTGTTCCTGGGGTCAAAAACAGATACGGGCTCTCTCAAGAAAATCTTACCTTAAGCGACAAGAGTTGTAATTAATTATAACTAAAGATGTTGTCTCGACGGAAATGCGGCTCTGGCATTCGTAATCAAACAGCACTCGATTGGTCGGTGCCTTCGTCGCTACGGCACGCTGAGCGACCACGCGGAGGTGTCGCCGGACTCGAAGGAGTCGGAGAAAACGGGCTCAGCACACTTACTGAAGATCGCCATACCCGCGTCATAGTCGGCCAGGTAGACGTGTCGTTCGGAAATGTCCACACCCCAGCCAGCTCCCGGGGTGTCGAAGGTGCCGGCCTCGACCGGGTTGGATGGCGTGGATATGTCGATCACCCGCAAGCCATCGGCATGGCCCCCAACGTAGGCGTAGCTGCCTGAGACAGATGTGCCCCAGTTCCACCCGGTATCGAGGAAAGCGACCGGGGTCGGATCTGTGGGTGTCGAGACGTCGATCACGCCCAGCCGGGATTCGCCGGCGGTGTACACGTAACTGTTAGAGGTGGCCACCCCCAAAGTTCTATCCACCGTGAGAAGACTGCCGATCTCGATGGGGTTTGTCGGTGTCGAAACGTCGATAACCCGCAGCCCATACCACTCCGCGGCGACGTAGGCGTGGCTGCCGGAGACAGCGACTCCCCAGCCGCCCCCCGTCGTATCGACGTAGCCAACCTCGGTGGGATTAGCGGGCGTAGAGATGTCGACCACTCTGAGAGTGCCGAAGTCCGCGACGTACGCATAGCTGCCTGAAACGGCTACGTTAAACGCCCAGCCCGGTGTGTCGAGGAAGCCGGCCTCGACGGGGTTTGAGGGCGTGGAAATGTCGATCACCCGCAGGCCGGCGTCCCTGTCCGCCACGTACACGTGGCTGCCGGAGGCCTCGACGCCCCAGGCCTCCCCCGGGGTGTTGACGAAGCCGACCTCGTAAGGACTTGAAGGATTGGAAACATCGACCACCCATAGGCCGTCATCGAGGGATGCGACATAGGCGTAGCCACCATAAAAGGCCACGTCGACGGCCCAGCCCGGTGTGTCGATGAAGCCCACCTCGGAAGGAACCGCGGGCGTAGAGATGTCGATCACCCGCAGACCGGCATCGTCATCCGCGACATACGCGTAATTGCCGGAAACGGAAATGCCAGAAGCGGACCCAGGAGTGTCGGCAAAGCCCACCTCAACTGGGTTGGTCGGCACGGAGATGTCGATCACTCGCAGGCCACCTGCAGAACTGGCGAAATACGCGTAAAACCCGGAGACGACCACGCCCGAGCCGTTCCCGGGTGTGTCGAGGGAGCCAATCTCGGTGGGGAGAGACGGTGTGGACACGTCGATTACCCGCAAGTCGAGGTTTGAATCCGCGACATAGGCGTGGCTTCCGGAAATCGTGACATCAATTGCGCGGTTGTTTGGAGCGCTGCTTTGACCTACTTCTACGGGACTCGCGGGTGTCGAAATGTCGACCACCCGCAGGCCACCACCGTAACTGGCGACGTATGCGTAGCTGCCGGAAACATCCACGGAGACCGCGAAGAACGTATCGAGGAAGCCGACCTCGACGGGGTTCGCAGGAATCGACACGTCGACCACTCGCAGCCCGGTGTGAAAATCCGCGACGTAGGCGTAGCTTCCGGAGACGACCACGCCAAAGGCGTGACTTTGGGTGTCGACGAAGCCGACCTCAACGGGGTTCGAGGGCGTGGAGATGTCAACCACACGCAAGCCTGCAGAATTATCGGCAACGTAGGCATGGTCGCCGGACACCGCTATGCCCTTAATGACATCGGATAAGACAGCGTCGCCCACGACTCGAGGCGCGGCGGGGTCAGATACGTCGGCGACGAGGAGAGACGTGCCACTCCCGAAGTAAGCATACGTTCCTGCTGCCGAGACCGCGTTTGAGGGGCCATACGGCCACCGTCCTACGAGTTCGGGGCAGTCCTGTGCGAACGCGGACAATGCAAGAGTACAGGTGAGGACTGCGGCCAATGATCGCGAAACCGTGCAGTTGACCATGAATGGACCCCCGATGAGATTGGCTGCTTCCCCGAGTATAGGTTTAGCGACAAGGATGTCATGAGGGAAATGTGCGGATTCTGTGCGAATGAAGAGGTTTCCCCACGACGGGGGGCCTTTTTGCTACCCTTCCCCCGTGTCCACCGCCACCCTGCTAACCCTCGCCCTGCTCGTCGTAATGATAAATTGGTGCCAGGTACGGAGTTGCGGAGTTATTGAAGGCACGGCGAAATCGAATTACCGGGATTCGCCGACCATCGCCTTATCGAGAGCGTCGTATCGTCTTGCGAAAGCCTCATCTTCCAGACGTTGCCTGATGCCCTCGCGCGCAAGATAGCTGATCGTGTCCGCCTTCTTTCCGAGGGCCCTACCGAGCTCGTTGGCCTTTTGCCCCCAACGTTCCCGACCCAGCGCAAGGAGCAACCGTCGTGCTTCAACGACGTGACGTTGTCGGGTTCGGCTCGTAAGGTCCGCGACATCGACCTCAAGGTGGCGTGCCCCTTCGGCAACGAAATCGTCGGCCGTCAGATCCCCCCTTTCTGGACCAGTGCTTCGTCCGAGCACGTCGATGTAGGGACCCGCATCGTCATGCTCGAGGTCACGGTCCGCTCGAGCCCAGATTCGAGCCGATTCGTCTCCTTGCTCATTCTCGCGCCCAAGCTCTTGGCACCCGAGTCGAATGGCTGCCAAGTAGGATTTTCGCGCTGGCTTCTCGGTCTCCCCGAAGCTCAATAGCGTTTCGTCCATGTCGACCAAAGGGTTCTTCACTCGCTTGACGATTTCCCGATGACCGCCAAACACATACTCGGTAGGCTGCTTCACCAATCCTCCAGCCACCGGGTTGAGGTGGATGTAGAGCACGACCCGATCCAGATATCTTTGCTCGTTGATCGACTTCGCATGGTAGCGGCTCTGCCACAACGCGCCGGTGCGCCCTCTGCTTCGATTGAACCGCCGGCTGAACGTCCCCTGGAGATAGTGAAAACCTTGTGAGATGGGCACCGCTCGGCTTCGAATCGCCAGGTGATAGTGATTCGTCATGAGCACCCACGCGAAAACCGTCCAGCCGTCCCGCTTCTTGACAAACCTGAGCAACTCGATGAAATCCCTGGCGGCCTCCGGATCTGCGAACACAGCTTCCCCGCTCGCGAATCTGTTGTAGACGTGGTAGATCCCACCCTCAACAAACACTCTGGGCGTCCGAGGCATCAATCACCTCCGCCACCCAACCTACCATAACTCCGTAACTCCGTACCTGGCACCTATATGGCACCTATAAGTCCTGCCTTGTGGATGCCCGAGACCCGCCAGGACTGCGACGCGATGTCCTGCGCCTCCTTGAGCTCGAGCGGACCACTATCCGGAGCACCCGCAGAGGCGTCTGGCCGTCCACGTACTCCATGGACACCAGCTCGGAATTGGTGCCAGGTACGGAGTTGCGGAGTTATTGAAGGCACGGCGAAATCGAATTACCGGGATTCGCCGACCATCGCCTTATCGAGAGCGTCGTATCGTCTTGCGAAAGCCTCATCTTCCAGACGTTGCCTGATGCCCTCGCGCGCAAGATAGCTGATCGTGTCCGCCTTCTTTCCGAGGGCCCTACCGAGCTCGTTGGCCTTTTGCCCCCAACGTTCCCGACCCAGGGCAAGGAGCAACCGTCGTGCTTCAACGACGTGACGTTGTCGGGTTCGGCTCGTAAGGTCCGCGACATCGACCTCAAGGTGGCGTGCCCCTTCGGCAACGAAATCGTCGGCCGTCAGATCCCCTCTTTCTGGACCAGTGCTTCGTCCGAGCACGTCGATGTAGGGACCCGCATCGTCATGCTCGAGGTCACGGAGAAGTACCAGGTTTGCGGACCTTGCGGAAGTGGCGTCCGCAAGGTCCGCAAACCTGGAACCTATTTTTCGCGGTAACAAAGATGCACCGGCACAGGACTCCCGACATCCGCGAAACTGCACGTACGCTCATGGCGGCCTCCTTTCGGTGTGGCCGTGTTGTTACCTTTTTGGGTCGCTCCAAGCAGATTATCATGATTGATTGGTCGTTTTTTCATGAGGTGTGAGCCGGCACGGATGGAGATCATCACAATGTGATACGTGGTACCTAATTTCGGCTAGAATCTTGAGAGAGCATTCATCTGTCCAGCAATTCGGAAGGAGGGCGACGATGTCAAAGAAACGCTGTGCGGTTCTGGTCATCTCGGTCTACGCGCTGGCTGCCCTGTCGGCGGCGGCCGAATCGATCACCTATAACGGAGACCTTTTCGATGCTGGGGTCCCGGCAAACGGGTACTTCGACTTTCGTTTCCGCTGTTTCAACGGGCCGACGACCGGAGCTAACCCGCAGATTGGCGCCACAGTGGAAAAGGACGACGTGCAGGTGGTGCACGGGCGATTCACGGTGGAGTTGGACTTCGGACCGAATGACCGGTGCCTGGACTCGGGTTGGCTCGAGACCGCCGTGGCCCGCAGCGACCGGCTCGGCGGTTTCACCACACTGGATCCACTCCAACCCGCCTCCGCGGCCGGGTCGCGGGGATCCGGAGAGAGTGCTCCGTCAGGCGCGATAATGTTCTTTACCCAAGCCCAGTGCCCCAGCGGGTGGTCCGAGTACGTCCAGGCGCGGGGACGCGCCATCGTCGGCCTGCCGATTGGAGGCACCCTTGGAGGAACGTGGGGCGTGCCGTTGACAGATCTCGAGCAGAGGACGCACTCCCACCAGTACTCATTCATCGTCGATTCGTCGTCGGATGGATATCACAACCACATCTGGGCCTCCATTCAAAACGTGGGGGGCTACATTCAATGGTCGAGCTACACAGACGGAGCAAATCCGGTCCTGGTCTTCCAATGGGAAAACGGAATCGACAGCGCGGGGTCGGGGATCTATCCCCTGTCGGCACAGCCGAACGACACCTTTTACACCAGCATGGGCGGCGTTCATGACCACACGGTGATCCTCGGTCCGGAAAACACGAACTCCGCAGCATCGTCCGTTCCGTACATCCAGTTGCTCGTCTGCCAGAAGGACTGATCATCATGTCACAGGATCTGAGACGATTCACGCGACGTTTCGGCCTGGCGTTGGGACCGACGCTCCTTTTGGCTGGTGCTGCGGCAACAGATGGATGGACATCGGACCGATGGGGCGGAAAAGGCAATCAGACCTCGTTCTCCGTGACACTCACCCAGAGAAACACCGCGACCGAGAGCGCCGGCGGACCATATCGACTAACCGCCGAGGCGCGCGGGGATGTGGAAGGCGACCTGATCTTCTCCGACGGATTCGAGTCCGGCGACCTCTCCGCCTGGGGTCAAGAAACCGAGATGCCGGTCGGTTCGGTAGTTTTCTTCGATAGCGAATCGTGCCCGCCGGGCTGGACTACTTTGCCCGGTCAATCCCGTTTCATTGTGGGTCTCCCTGCCGGGGGACAGGCAGGTGGTTTGCTGAACGCCCCGCTTCATGACTTGTTTCCGCCGATTCACAGCCACTTCATCGGGGACGTTTTCCAGCTCCCGGGAACTACATTCCATTACCACTGGTGGTCCGAACTCTCCGCCGCCGCAGTCTGGACGTCATACCACGCAGATAACACAGACAATACGTTGGTCGATTGGGGTAACGGCATCGGCAATGAGGGAGAGGGGTATTATCCTCTTGCAGCGGGCCTCGACTCGCATTTCGAAACAGGCGGGGACCAACTCCATTCTCACAGCGCGAGCTTCAGCGAAACCTCCCTGGGGGAGCACGACGCGCTACCCTACATCAAGCTTTCCGCTTGCGAAAAGGCCGTTAACCGATAGTGTTGAATGTCATTGTGCCAGGTGCGGTGGTATTGATGTTCTCAGAATGGGTGCCACGTACACACTTGTTGATTTGTCAGTTTGGTCGGTGCCACCTTGACAATTGTTGAACC
This sequence comes from uncultured Holophagae bacterium, assembly GCA_963801995.1. Lineage (GTDB taxonomy): Bacteria > Acidobacteriota > Thermoanaerobaculia > Thermoanaerobaculales > Sulfomarinibacteraceae > FEB-10. The sequence goes on from CAWDGW010000010.1 coordinate 6,685, forward strand.
GTCAACCTCGCTGACGAATCGTGGCATCGGGCTCGTCGAGCCGTCGTTCAGCAATTGTGTAAATGTGTACGCGGCCCCCTTCCAATGGATTCGTGGATTGGTGGCGGGTGGCAACGGATTGCAGCATCGCTTTACGATGATTTACCAGGTTGCGGCGAGGGTCTGACATCCCTCGCGGGTGTGCCTACCGAGCGACTATAGGGAGCTTGATCCGAACCTTGTTACCGGGCTCCACGAACTCCATGTCGAGGCACGCGTTGGCCAATGCCACACCGCGACCATTCGGGTCGAGCATCCGCTTCGGATCGAATCCTAAGTAGCGCGAGTGATTGAATCCTGCGCCCTGATCTGCAATGACGACCTCGAGAAGTTCCTTGCTGCGGTTCAGTGCGACTTCCACTCTCTTGTCGGCGAAATCAGGGCTGCCCAATCTCCTTTTGACCTCGTCGAGGAACTCCCCTTTACGGAGGAGGTCCTTCTTTTCATCGTAGGAGATGGCTAGGTTGCCATGTTCAATGCCGTTCATCATCAGTTCGAGCAGGCCGATGCCTTGCTGCGGATCCTCGCAGGCGGAGCCGAGGTTTGCGGCGAGCAACTCCGTTTCAGCCGGTGTCTGTATCTGGAAGCGACCATCCTGGAGGAGCCGAATCGTGTCCTCGACATCGATGATCTTTTTCGCCAATCTCCGAATCGCCCGGCTGGTTCGAACAGCTGAGCGGATGATCGAACGCAGAAGGCCGCGGTCCGTGAGCTTCGCGAGGTAGAAGTAGACACCTCCCTCGACACCCCAACGGATCCGTTCCGAGTCCAGCTCAGAGTGATGCAGGATCACTTCGACGTTCTCGACCTCCTCGGACCTCCGGATGACCTCCATGATTCGGGTCAGCGGTTTCAGGGGCACACCGTCACAGGCAAACAACGAAGGGGTCTGGGTTCCACGGACTCAAGCACTGAAATCGCTTCAGAGACACCGCTTGATCTAAAGACCTGGTAGCCAGTATCCACGGCAGTCGCCTCGACCAGTCGACGTTCGTCGTGATCCCCGTTAATGAGAAGCAGTTCAGCCTGGGAGCCCATTTCCCGACGTCAGCAGGTCCACCCTGCATGACAGAACCGATCACGACATACCGGCAAGTCCGCCTCGAGCGCAACTAGTGTTAGATTAACCCCGTGCAGTTTCCTTCGATGCCGCGATCATGCAGACCATAGACCCGGCAACCACACTCGAAATCGGCCTCCTGGTGACACAACTCGGTGGCGGGCTCGCACTGTTTCTCTTCGGCATGAGGCAGATGACCGAATCGCTGAAAACAGTAGCCGGAACGGGCATGAAGAATCTGCTCGCACGGTTGACGGCCAACCGTTTCACGGCGGCGCTTGCGGGTACGATCATCACGGCGGTCATCCAGTCGTCTTCCGTGACCACGGTGCTGGTCGTAGGCTTCGTCTCGGCCGGCCTGCTGAATCTCAGTCAGTCGATCGGCGTCATCCTGGGCGCCAACGTCGGCACCACCATCACGGCGCAGATCATTGCATTCAAGATCTACAAGTATGGCCTGCTGATGATCGCGGCTGGTTTCTTTACCGAAATACTCGCGCGGCGGGAATACCTGCGGCAGTGGGGTACTGCGCTGATGGGGCTCGGGCTGATCTTCTTCGGCATGGAATTGATGAGCATCGGCACGAACCCTTTGCGCGAGTGGCCGCCCTTCATCGGCATGATGCAGAGCATCGAGAACCCGCTGTTGTCGGTCGCAATCGGAGCCGCCTTTACCGCCATTGTGCAGAGTTCATCCGCTACGACCGGCATCGTCATCGTGCTGGCCAGTCAGGGGCTCATCACTCTGGAAACCGGCATCGGGCTGATCCTCGGCTCCAATATCGGCACCTGCATAACCGCGTTTGTTTCGGCGGTCGGCCGGCCGCGCGAGGCGATGCTGGCAGCGTGGGCACATGTGATCTTCAATGTCACCGGAGTCGTGCTGTGGGTGTTCTTAATTCCGCAATTGGCCGATCTGGTCCGTGCGATCTCACCGGTTTCGGAAGCCTTGCAAGGAGTGGCGGGCAGCGAGGCTGACACGGCACGCCAGTTGGCCAATGCACACACCATATTCAATGTGGCCAATCTGCTTCTGTTCATCGGGTTCACCGGACCGCTCAGCCGTCTCGTCACACGAATTGTCCCGGAGCGGCCGGAAAAGGTGCCTGGCACGTAGGTACGAAGACGGGTACGGACGCGGGTGGATGGCCTGTCCGGGCGAAGTTCTCGACCCTGATGGAGTGGTGCGAGCGGGGTCCGGCTTCGCCCTCGCGGGCTACGCCGGGACATTTTCTTTTTCGGCGATCGCCGAAAAAGAAAATGGCGCGCCGGGAGGAGCTCGAATCCCCAACCTCCTGATCCGTAGTCAGGTGCTCTATCCAATTGAGCTACCGGCGCATCCGGGTCGCAGATTGTGCCACAGGGCTGCCTTTGACGCAAGGGATGCCCGCCTTCCCGTTCAAATTCGAAATTCGAAATTCGAAAACCCCCCCGACAGTCTTGCAGGCTCCGTCCGGGACTTGAACGACTCACTCGAACGGCGTTCGGGTCGGTCGAACCTCGAAATGGCCCAGATTCCTCCTCGGCCCTTCGGACCTCGTTCGGAATGACACAGTCCCTGCATTACACGGGTCGGCGGTGGATCCGGTTTCGGCTTCGCCGGGACGAGTCCAGCCCCCAGCACCCAGTATCTGACATCTGGCATCTGGTATGTGGCATCTGCTAACGAGATTGGAACATCGCGGCGCGTGGCGCGTATGATGTGACGACCCGATGAGTGAACCGATCCTCGAACTGGCGCACCTGAGCAAGCGCTACGGCGACCACCTGGCGGTGGACGACCTGTCGTTCGCGGTGCCGCGGGGCGCGGTCTACGGCCTGCTCGGGCCCAACGGCGCCGGCAAGAGCACGACCATCCGGATGATCATGCGGATCATCTCATCGGACTCGGGTTCGATCCGGCTCGACGGCGTGCCGGTGGACGACGACCGGCGGCGGCTGATCGGCTACCTGCCCGAGGAGCGCGGGCTCTACCGAAAAATGAAGGTGCTGGAGCACCTCACCTACCTGGGCACGATTCGCGGAGTCAGGCCGGGCGAGGCAAAGAAGCGGTCGGCGGCGTGGCTCGAGAAGCTCGGCCTCGGCGACTGGGCGACCCACAAGGTGGAGGACCTGTCCAAGGGGATGCAGCAGAAGATGCAGTTCATCGGCACGGTGCTCCACCGGCCGCGGCTGCTGATTCTCGACGAGCCGTTTTCGGGGCTCGACCCGATCAACGCCCGGGAGCTCAAGGACCTGCTGCTCGTTATGTCGGAGGATGGGGTGACGGTCGTGCTCTCCACCCACGTGCTGCCCCAGGTGGACGAGCTGTGCACCCACATCTGCCTGATCAACCGCGCCCGGGAGATCCTCGAGGGACCGCTGGAGCGGATCCGGTCGGATTACGGCGGCAACGTGTGGCGGATCTCCACCGATCTGGAGGCCGGAGCCGTCGCCGAGCTGCCAGACGTGGCCGATGTGAAGCACCTGGGCGACGATCTGCTGGTGGAGCTGGACGAGGCCACCGGACCCAGGGAACTGATGCGACGGCTCGTCCAGCGCGGCGAGGTGGATTCGTTCACCCGCTTCGTGCCGGACCTCGAGAACATCTTCATCCGCGCGGTGGAGGAGGATCGGTCTCTTGTGGAATAGGATCTTCGCCGTCATCCGCCGGGAGTACCTGGAGCGGGTCCGCACCAAGGCCTTCTGGATCTCCACCCTGCTGGTGCCGGTGCTGATGGGCGGCATGATGATCATCCCGGCGCTGCTGGCGGCCCGCGGCGGCGGCGAGGCCACGGTGGCGGTGCTCGACCTGAGCGGCCGCTACGCGGAGCCGATCCAGGCCGAGGTGGCCGAGATGATCTCGGACGGACGACAACTTCCAGGTGCGGCTGGTCATCCAGGACCCCGGCGACGACCCCGAGGCCACCCGGGAGAGCATCAAGGAGCGCGTCCAGCGCCAGGAGTTCGACGGCCTGCTGGTGCTGCCCGCCGGCCTGCCCGAGGAGGGCCAGGCCGAGTACGTGGCGCCCAACGTGGCCGCGCTTCCGGCTGCTGATGGTGCTCGAGCGGGCGGTCAACAACGTTCAGGTGGCGGATCGCCTCGAGGCGGCCGGGCTGGATCCCGAGCGTATCGGTGAGCTGACCCGCCGCTCCGACCTCAAGACCATCAAACTGGGCAGCAAGGGCGAGGAGACCCGCGACCAGGGCCAGGCCTTCATGCTGTCCTACCTGATGGTGCTGATCATCTACATGACGGTTCTGATGTACGGCATCTACGTGATGCGCGGCGTGCTCGAGGAGAAGAGCTCGCACATCGTCGAGATCATCATTTCAGCGGTGAAGCCTTTCGAATTGATGCTCGGAAAAATCCTCGGCATCGGAGCGGTGGGTCTGACCCAGATGCTGCTGTGGTCGGTCATGGGCTTCGCCCTGTCGGCGCCCGCAGTACTCACCGCGGTCGGCTTGAGCGGTGTGGAGATGCCGAGCCTTCCGGCCTCCCTGCTGGCGGCATTCGTGATCTACTTCGTTCTCGGGTTCCTGCTGTATGGAACGTTGTACGCCGGTATCGGCGCAGCTTTCGACACCGAGCAAGACGCGCAGAACTTCCAGATGATGGTGACCATGCTGCTGGTGGTGCCGCTGGTGCTGCTGGTGCAGATCATGAACGAGCCCGACGGCACCCTGTCGGTGGTGCTGTCGCTCTTCCCCTTCTTCACACCGATCCTGATGTTCCTGCGGATGACCCTGACCCAGGTGCCGCTGTGGCAGGTGGCCACCTCGGTGGTGCTGATGGTGGGGGCGATCATCGCCATGGCCTGGCTGGTGGGCAAGGTCTATCGGGTCGGGATTCTGATGCACGGATCCAAGCCCAAGCTGAAGGATCTCATCCGCTGGGTCAGGGAAGCATGAGTTCAAAGTTGAAAGTTGAAAGTTCAAAGTTCCCGCTCGGGTTCGGTTCTAAGCGGGTGGACGAGGTGGAACTTTCGACTTTCAACTTGTAACTTTCAACTGGGAGGGGGAGCGGAGTGGTTCCGGGTCGGTTTGACGGCCGAATGAGCGAGACATATAATGCCCGCTCCCTTCGGGGAGGTTCTGCTGGGGTGTCGTCCAACGGCAGGACATGCGGCTCTGGACCGTAGTATCGGGGTTCGAATCCCTGCACCCCAGCCAACTCATACCCTGGATCGCCCGGCTTCGGTCGGGCGTTTTGATTCGCGGCCGATTGTTGTGCGTCCAACCTGGCTGCACGGCTCGGCCGTGGAGATGTGCAGGCTGGAAGCCCGCACCACAATTGGCTTCAGCTCAGGGCCGGCCGACAAACCTCGGCGGATTTGTGGTGCAGCCATCTTGGCTGTACGCCTGAACGGTGGAGATGTGTAGGCTGGAAGCCCGCGCCATAATTGCGCCCCTACTGCCTGCTGCCGACTGTCCCGACCATTGAAGGGATACGCAAACAACGACTAGGTGATACACTGAACGTCGACATGCAGGACACCACCGAAGCTCTATCGGGCACGGTTTACATTCCAGACACATCGGCCCTCATCGAGAACCCCGAAGCCCTCGATCGATTGCTCACAGGGGGCAACATCGTGGTGCTGCTCCACCAGGTGCTCGAGGAGCTGGGCCGACTGCAGACCTCGCGGACCAAACCCGACGGGGTCCGCCACGCGGCGCGCACCGTCACCCGCAAGATGCTGGAGTACCGGCGCCACCAGCTGATCAACCACGGTGTTGAGCAGATCCTCAACCATCAGGCCAACCCGGAGGTGCTGTGTCGCACTCCGGCCGGTGGGGTGCTGGCCTGGGAGCCGGCCGGCGATCTCAAGGGGCCCTACACAGACGATCTTGGCGATAACCTGATTCTGGCCAGTGCCCGAAGGATCGCCGAAGTGGCCCGCTCGAACGGCAACCCGGGTTTCGACGTGGTGGTCATCTCCGAGGACTCCAACCTGCTGCTGAAGTGCGACTCCACCGGCCTCGCCGCCGAGAACCTCCGCTACGGCAAAGTGACCCTGGAACGCATCGACGAGATCTTCCGCGGTGTGGTCTACGGCAAGCTTTCCGAAGAGGATTTTCAAAGGTACTGCGACAGTGGTGCGCCGGGAGAGAGATGGCTGCCCTTTGAAGCGGTTCACACCGCCGAGCCACAGGAGCTGGTGTGGAACATGGGCGTCGCCCTGCAGTGCGGCGAGCAGACGATCCTCACCCGGGCCAACGCCGACAACGGTCGAGTCGAGGACCTGCGCTTCGCCCAGTACTGGGACCGCAAGCGCAACATCTATCGCCCTCGACCGGTCCTCGGTTTTTCGCCGCGGGATCCGGCTCAAACACTGGCGATGGAGTTCCTGCTCGACCCCGATGTGCAGCTGGTGGTGCTTGACGGTCCGGCAGGCTCTGGCAAGACCCGGATGATGGTGGCCACCGGCCTCTACATGATGGTGGGCCAGCCCACGTCGTGGCGAGTTGCGCCACAATCCGAGCCACTGACGCCCGAGTACAGCTACGACAACGGGATGCTGCTGCTCCGGCCCGAGCACGCCTCCAGCCAGTACGAGCTGGGCTTCCTGCCGGGTGATTACGAGAGCAAGCTGTCGCCCTGGCTGGAGCCGTTCTTCCAGGCGATCCGAGGTCTGTCGCTGAACAACGACCACGACTTCATGGAGGAGCTGAGGTCCTCGGAACGGCTGACAATGATCTCCACCTCCATGCTGCGAGGTCTCGACATCGAGCGCTCCATCGTGCTGGTGGACGAGCTGCAGAACGGCGACCGCCACCTGGCCAAGACCCTGATGAGCCGTTTTTGCGCCTCGTCGAAGGTGGCCCTGGCCGGCTGTCTCGACCCAATCCAGATCGACAACCCCTATGTGGACTGGCGATCCAACGCGCTGACCCGAATCAAGGAGACCTACCGGGGCTTCGGACCGCAGGTGGCCCAGGTGCGGTTGGAGCGGAATTACCGGGGACCGATTTCGACGAGGGCGGACGAGCTGTAGGAGCGAGCGCGGGACGGTCGAATCGTCACCGGTTTGAATTCGGAATTCGGAATTCGGAATTCGGAAAACCGAAATCGACGGCTGTGCTGAGTTGGGCCTATTCGGTCAACGTTTGTCAGCTGACGACGGTTTGGATTTCGAAGGCGGGTGGTGATTCGGTGAACTTCTTGACGGCGCACTTGGCCGCCACCCGCTCCAACGCATCGTGGTACTTCTCCGGAAAGCTCGGCGGCACCTCGATGCTGAGGTCCACGGTCTCGATCTTCTTCTCGGCGTCCCGCTCCAGCCGCTGCACTACCCGGATCCCTTCGGTTGGGATGTCTCGCTTCTGACAGAATCCCAGCACGTAGATGCCCGCACAGGTGGCGAGGGATGCGATGGAATAGTCGAAGGGCGCCGGAGCGCTTCCGCCCCCGCCCTCGTCCACCGGCTGATCGGTCTCGATTCGAATACCGTCGAAGGTGGCGTCCACCCTCTTGCCACCCGGAAAGCTCACGATCATCTCGTCAATGTTGGCCACCGCAATCCTCCTCGAGAGGCGATTGTACGCTCGTCGCGCTGCCGGGGTCTTCTTCTCCATTGCGAATTGCAAATTGCGAATTACGAATTGTCGGCGTACCGAGACCGCCGCGATTGAAGATTGCCCCCACCCACCCACTAGCCCGCACTTCTCATCACACTTCTCACCTTCTCACCTTCTCACCATTTCAACGTTTCCCAATGGTGAAACAGCCTTGAGTGGCCTTCACCCGAGCGGGACGTCTGGGTGCTTCCGGAACACAGCCAGTTCTTCGAGGTTCCCCTTGGGTCCGCGAATCGGTGACTCGACCACCCCAACGAACTCGAGATCCAGAGTCGGCACGCGCCGCGACGGTGTCGTCAATCACCCGGCGCCGGACCTGCTCGTCGCGCACCACCCCGCCGGAGGCCACCTGGTGACGACCGGCCTCGAATTGGGGCTTGATCAGGCAGATCATGGCGCCACCGGGCTTGAGGTGGGGCATCACCGCCGGCACCACCAGGCGGAGCGAAATGAAGGACACGTCGAGGCAGGCAAGATCCACCGCAAAGGGCACGTCGTCCGCTGCGAGGTATCGCACGTTGATCCCTTCCAGCACCGTCACCCTGTCGTCCTGGCGAAGCCGCCAGTCGAGCTGTCCCCGCCCCACGTCCACCGCCACCACCCGGCCCGCGCCCCGCTGCAGGAGCGCATCGGTGAAGCCGCCGGTAGAGGCTCCCACGTCGAGGCAGTCGAGGCCGGAAGGATCGATCGCGAATCCGTCGAGGGCGGCGACCAGCTTGAGCCCTCCCCTCGACACGTAGGGGTGGTCCGGCGCCACGAGGGAGATCTCACAGGCCTCGGTGACCTGAGTGCCGGCCTTGGTCACCCGGGTTCCGTCAACCAGCACCTTGCCAGCGATCACCAACGCCTGAGCGCGGGTTCTCGAATCGGCGAGACCCCTCTCGGCGATCAGAACGTCGAGACGTTTCTTCTCGGTCACCGATACATGGTAGCCGTTTCAGGAAATCAAAAATCGAAAATTGCAATTTGGAATTCTCTAATCGTTGACGCTGACTCGGACCAAGCGGTGGTCGTAGGTTTGGGCGACAAGGAGGTCGCCGTTCGGCATCACCGCGAGGCCGGTCACGCCGGGAAGGGTGGTGGGCAGGCGGGTCGGCTGAGCCACACCGGCGGGGTCGAGGCGCCACAGCTCACCCGTGTCCGGGGCGCTGGCCACCAGCTCGCCGGAGGGCAGCACCGCGAGATAGCCCTCCTGCTGCTGCCGGGTGGCCCACCCTGGCACCGGCAACCTCCGAACCTCCACCCCGCCATTGACGTCCACCAGGACCACCTCGCCCTCGGCCGGCACGGCAGCAGCCACCAGGCCGTCCACCAACGCCAGACCCACCACCGGCCCGTTGAACCGAAGGATCTCCTCCGCTCTCCAGTCCGGGGCGCGGAAGCGGAGCAGGACCCGATTGCCCGTGTCGGCCACGAGCAGCGATCCGTCCTCCGCCCAAACCACGCCTCGCGGACCGTAAAGGTCGGAACCCACCACCTGGATCATCCCGTCTGGCCGCAGGATCTGAACCCGCCCGTTCCAGGTGTCCGTGACGGCCAGCGAACCGTCGGGCGCCAAGGCCAACCCTGTGGGCTCTACGAAGGCCCCCGGAACCGACCCCTCCTCACCAACCGATTCGAGGCAGGTCCCGCCGACGGTGAACCACACCAGCCGGTCGTGCCCGGTGTCGGCGACCGCGAACCAACCCTCCTTGGAAAGGGCGAGCCCCCGCGGCTGCTCGAGCTCCGCGGTGCTGTCGGAGCCCTGCCAGGGCGACCCACAGCGCGGTCGGACGTACTGGGCCACCAGGCCGTCGTCGAGCACGAACCACAGCCGTTCGCCGGAGCCAGCCATGGCGGAGACACCGCCAAGGGTTGCCAGCGGCCGCCTCCAGGACAGCACGGCACCGCCGCTCCGATGGAGCCCGCCATCAGCCAGAGCCCACAGTGACGTTCCCTGCCAGGCCAACGCCCGGACCCCCTCGAGGGCCGCGCCCACCGGCCTCCGGTCATCGCCCCTGAGGGTCCACACATCCCGGCCGTCGCTCAGCGCCACCGTGCCGCCGAGCGCGGCGGCCGCCGTCACCGACTGGTCGGTGATCCGGCTCCACTCCCGTCCGCCCTGACGGCGCCACATCCCTCCGGGACCCCACGCCCAAAGTCTGTCGCCGACGCTGAGGTGGGTCGCGCCCCTCAGCAGCCCGAGGCTGCGCCAGGCCTGCCGATCGCGCCGCCAGATGGTGCCGTCGGTGCATATCGCCCACACGGTCCCGTCCCGTCGGGCCACAGAGGCGGCGGTGCAACCCAGGGTCAGCTCCGACGGCCCCATCCTGCCAAGGACGTCGAGGTCAACCACCGCTCCATCCGGCAGCACCACCGTTGCACCACCCTCGTCAACCGCCAGCGACCGCGCCGACGGCGCGTGCACCGGGGGCAGTGAAGCCAGCAGGGTCACCTCTGCAGGAATTTCCCGATCGGTCGTCACCACCGGCCGAACGGCGAGCCCGGCTTCGGGCCTTACGAGGTAGAGTGCGGCGCCGTCCTCCTGCCAGGCCACCCGAACCACCCCTGGCACAGCGCTGAAGGGATCCTCGGCGAAGATGTCGTAGGTTCGCCGCTCCACATCAGCCAGGACGATCCAGCGAACCCGGTAACGATCGAGGATCTCGCGTCTGGCGACCGGGTCGGCATCTCCGAAAAGCACCTCCAGGTCCTTGTAGCGCGCATCGATTTCAACCCGCGACTGGCCGCGCTGCTGGAGGTGCCACGGCCACCCCACCACCGTGGGCTGACCGGTGTGCATGGCAATCCGGGTGAACTCGGAATATGCCAAATCTGCCGCCTCGGCCACCACCTCGCCGGGCCGGGCCATTCCCATGAGCCCCTGGGCCAGGAACCAGGTCTCCGAATCGGTCGTGGGGAGGAAGGCCTGCCCGTCGAGGGTTGGTCGCGGCGAGGTGGTCCGGGGCTGCAGCCAGCCCTGGGCGATGCCCAGCGGAAGGTTCACCAGGGCTGCCAGCTGAAGCGGCAACCACACCGCCGCCAGCAGTCCCCGCCGCCATCCTCGTTCCACCAGCAGCAAGCCCCCCAGGGCCACCGCCAGCAGCACCCAGGCTCCGTTGTAGACCTTGAAGATGGTGTTCATGCGATCGATCAGGGTGAAACGCTCACAGGCCGCCACCGCCAGCATGGCAAGCGCGGCCATGGACCACATGAACCGGGCAGGCCGGCGCTCGGACGCGAAGGCGACCACGAGCATGATGGACCCGGTCGCCAGCCCCAATGCTGCGGCGGTGGAATTCATCCACAGCCCGACGCCGATTCCTGCCGCCGCAAACGGCAGCGCTGCGATCCACCAGCGACCCGTGACCAGTTGCGCCGCGGCGAGCACCACCATGGGCACCAGGAATGGAGCGAAGTGGAGCACCACCGCCCAGGCCGGCGCAAAGTCAGCATCGGTCAGGAAGAGGCCCCGGCCGCCAGCGCCGGCGCCGATACCGGCCACCAGCTCGATGATGTAGGGAAGGCCGGCGAGGAGGCTCGCGGCCCCCGCGACCGCGAGCCGGAGCAGGCCCCGGAACCATCGCTCCGACGCCACGATGGTACCCACCGCGAGCGCCGAGGTCAGCATGAAGACGTCCCATGGATTGGTGGCCGCCAACACCGCCGCGCCAAGGCCGCACAGGGCGGCCGCACCGATCCAACGGCGGCCCGGAAGTTGAACCACCAGCCACCCCCAGAGCAGCGTCGCCAGCATCACCGGCAGAGCGATGAAGTGGCCGTGGAGGTCGGCGAACAAGCTCGTCCAAAGCGGATATTCATCGATGGCGAAGCCCGGGATAACCCGCGATGTGGCCCACCACATGTCGAACCACCGGCCACTCCTGGCAAGCTCCATCAGGGTCGGCCAGGCCAGATTGCCGGTGAGCAGCACCAGCACCGGCAACAGCGACGCCGCCGCAAACCGCCCCCGTCGGACGAATGCCAGGCCGAGGGGAGCGAGCAGCGCCGCACCCAGCGCCGGAATGGTGGCCGACATCAGGTTGTAGCCCACCGCAGGGTGGCAGCCCGATATCAGGATCGGAACCGACGACAGCACCTGTCCGAAGTAGTAGTAGTGGAGTGGCATGCCGGCCAGCCACGGCTCGTCCGGGGGCCAGGCATCCGCCCGCAGGAAGGCGTTCAGGAACGAGAAGTCCATCGGCTTCTCGCCCCAGAAGATGGCCGGGTTCGAGGCTCGGACCGCCAGGAAGAGCAGGCCCACCGCTGCTGCCACCACGGCCACCGCCACCATGCCGGAACGACGGGTCGCCCACAATCGAACCATCAGCTTCCTGCGTCGCCAGCCGGCCACCCCGCCGGCTGTGATCAGCACCAGGAAGACAACCGTTGCAGATGCCGGGCCCACCGGCCAAACACCGATCTCCGAACCGAGCCACAGGATCCAGGCCGGCAGCATCCAGCCGGTGACCAGGGAGAGCCCAAGCCCGGCGTCAGGCCATGACCTGACAAGCGGCAACAGAATGGACCAGGTGGCAGCAGCGAGGCCGACGAAAACCACCAGCCAGAGCACCAGCTGGATCGCCTGGTCGATCTTCCCCGGAGACCAGGGCAGTTGCTGCAGCGGATCAACCGCCAACCGGTCCAGCTCCACCGGACCGAGCTGTTCCAGGAAGGGCAGCGGGCGGGCGGTGCGCTCCACCAGCCGGGAAACGTCCACCTCACCGACCCGGCGCAGAATGACAACCCGGGGGAAGTCGTAGTTGAGGAAGCTCTCGTCCGCCAATTGCACCGGTCGGGTCAGCCCGAATAGGCAGGGTCTCCGCTCCGCCCGGGAGACCGGCTCGAAGCCGGCTTCCCCGGTGAGCAGCAGCTTGTAAAGCCGGCCGGTTCTGGGAAAGCGATCACGGTTCACCAGCACTGTCCGCCGGACCCGATTGGAGGTCAGCACCACCCAGTCGGCCTGCTCCAGAATCTCTCCCCACCGCCGCACCTTGTCGCCGTCGTCGGGCAGGTCGTAGGACGGGAGGTCAATCCTGGCCACCCCGGGCAGGCCGATGGTCTCGTCCCAGTGCTCGAAGGCCACCACCTGATCGGTGCGCACCATTTCGGCAAGCCACTCCCCGGCGGTGCGGTGGGGGTGGGGGGCCGCGAAGGCCCACAGGTACATGACCCCCCACAGCACCGTACCGGAGGCGGTCAGCACTACAGCCGAGCGACGCCATCGAGAGGGCAGGCGCAGCAGCCACCACGCCGTCACCAAGGCCAGCGGAACCACGAGTGGCTCGAAGTAACGAACGTACTTGACGTGCAGGGTGGCGAGCCGGAGAGACATGGGTACCAGCCAGGCCAGCACCAGGACCATCAGGATGGCCCCCGGGGAGGCAGCTCGCCCCAGCCACCGCCCGATCCGGCGCAGGCTCCACCAGACGCCGCTCAGGGTCGCTCCCAAAGCGACCAGGAAGAGCATTGGGCCAAGGGCCCACCTCGCCAACTCCTGTGCCGGGTAGAGGAAGGCCAGTGTGTCCCGATAGACACGGACGTAGGGCATGTCTGCCCGTCCGGCCACCATGGCGATCTGTTCGCCCACACCCCGCACGTAGTCCGGGTTCAGGCGCAGACCGGTCGAGCCGGCGGCCTCGTCCGTCGCCCCGGTCGGCAGAACCGCCAGGACCACCAGGGCGACGAGGGCGGCCAGCACCACCACCGCTGCCGCCCCAAGTGCGAAGCCGAGAAATCCTTCACGAGCCCTGCGGAGTCGCGCGAGCACCACGACCGCCGCGGCGAGGCCGAGTGGGAGCAGGGGAGGCATCGCCTCCACCATGGCCCAGGGTTGGCCCAGCCACACCGCGGCGAGCGAGCCCACCGCGGCCATGCCGGCGTTCTCCAACAGGCTGGGGCCATCCCGCCGGCGACTGGCCATGATGAGGGCCAGTCCCAATGGCAGCAGGAGCGGCAATGACGCCACCTTGACCGCCAGCGAGGCGCCCACTGCAGTCCCCGCAGCCAGCGCCGCCAACCATCCGGATCGGGTCGCCAGCCAAAAACACGCGGCCAGGGCGGCCACCACCCACAGGGCGTGGTGGGCCTCCACGGTGGCGTAGTGTGACTGTTGGATGTCGAGGGGCACGAATGCCATGAGCAACAGGAACAGCTCGCCGGTTCGCTGCCCCCAGGCCCGTGTGGCCATCCACCAGCCGAGCAGCATGGCCAGGGCCGACGCCAGCAAGGACAGCGCCCGCCCGCCCACGAGCAGGCCCTGGTAATCAGGCTCCATTCCAAAAACCGCGGTCACCGCCCGCACGGCGCGGAAGTGAAGCGATCCGTACGCATAGAATCCGGGATCGTCAAGCCATCCGACGACTCTTTCAGAGACGAACGCCACCTGGCGTTCGTCAGGATGCGGCGTCAACAACCCCGAGTCCCACCCCTGGGTGAGCAATCGGAGGACAACCGCGAGCAGAAGCAGCAGCCATGCGCGCCGGCTCGGCATGCTTCGAGAGTACCGGAACCAGCGGGAGACTCGCAACGCATGAGAGTCAAACGTTAAACGTACCTCGCTTGTCCGAACGTGTAACGATTGATTTTATCCGGTTCGGCGGATGACAAACCGAGCCAATTCGGCGAGGGAGCCGTTCGGTCCCTCGATGGCAGCAGCCAATCCCACGAGTTCGGTCTCCAACTCGTCGAGTCGTCGGCGGGTCTCGTCGAGACCGTAGAGAGTGACGAAGGTGAGCTTGCCGGCGACTGCGTCCTTGCCGGGTGTTTTGCCCAGGTCGGAGGATTTGGCAGTGACGTCGAGTACATCGTCGGAAATCTGAAAGGCGAGGCCCAGTTGGTCTCCGTACCGGCAGATCGCCGCGCGGTCCTCGACGCCGGCGAGCACGGCGCCCAGCTCCACCGAAGCCCGGATCAGCGCCCCGGTCTTGGCACGATGGATCCGCAACAACTGCTCCTCAGGCTCCCGAACGTCGTCACCGATCCGACCCGTAGCCTCGATATCGGCCATCTGCCCGCCCACCATTCCGCGCGAAGAGACCGCCTCGGCCACAAGGGTCACTGCGGCAGCCCGGCGGCTGGCCCACTGGGATCCCTCCGGCCGCGAGGCCAACAGCAGCAAGCCCTCGGTGAGCAGGGCGTCTCCCGCCAGAATTGCGGTGGCTTCGTCGAAGGCCACGTGCAGCGTCGGCCGGCCGCGGCGCAGCACGTCGTCGTCCATGGCCGGCAGATCGTCGTGGATCAGGGAGTAGGTGTGGATGAGCTCGAGGCCGCAGGCCGCATCGGTGATGTCATCGCAATTGCCCCCAAGGGCAGCGTGGGACAGGCGGGCCAAGATCGGCCGGATCCGCTTGCCGCCGCCCAGCACCGCGTAGGACATGGCGTTATTGAGACGGAGCTGCCATCGATCCTGCGGCGGCAGCAGGCGGCGCAGCGCGGCCTCCACCACCGCACGTTCCCTCGTCAGCAGTGCCTCTGCCGTCATGGATTCTCCCCTTCGAGCGGTTCGGTGACCGGTTGGCCACTCTCGTCCTGCATCAGCTGAGCCACCCGCTGCTCCACCTTTTCGAGGCGCTCGCGGCAGCTGCGGACCAATGTCATGCCCTGCTCGAAGAGGTCAAGGGACTCTTCCAGGCCCACGCCCTCGTCCTCGAGCCGAGCCACGATCTCCTCGAGTTTGCCGAGCTGGTCTTCGAAGCGGTCTTCTTTTTTCTTGTCGGTCATTCAAGCATCTCCCTTGAGACGTGTCGCAGTCACGTGTCACTTCCCTCATCAAACAGAGAACGCTGATCGGCTGCTTTCCGATTGGACCGCCGCCGAGAACTCGACTCGCCGGCGACGATGGATCGAAGCTCGCCCTTCGCGAGGGTCGTCAGGACTTCCCGCCCGGGGCGAGCGACCGAAGGATCCCGCAGTGGCCGCGGGTCACCGACCAGGGTGGTGATGGAGTACCCCCGGTCAAGCACTTTGCGTGGGCTGAGGTGATTCAGAGCCCGTTCGTGCCCTCGCAGAGCGTCCCGCTGCCTCGCCAGCCGGGCGCCGAGCAGCTGGCCGAGCTGCTGGCGCCGGCTTTCCACGACCTTGCGGTGGCCGCCCGCCGCAACCCGGGTCGGAAGCCGACGCAGCACACCCTCGGCTCGATCCAAGCGATGCAGTGCCCGTTCCCGCAGGCCGACGAAGACCTGGCGGATCCGTTGGGCGCGGTCCAGGCGCGCCCGCAGCAATCGGACCCTGTGGGGAACACGCGCCAGCCCCGAGGAACCGGCCAGCCGAGCCAGGAGAGCCTTCGACAAAGTTCGCGTCCGGCTGAGCTCTCGCACCAACGCCAGCGTCGCGTCCTCGATTCGACTCTCCTGGAGTTCGAGCTGGCTCACCACCATCTCGGCGGCCTGGGTCGGAGTGGTGGCACGCAGATCGGCCACAAAATCGGCAATCGTGAAGTCCACCTCATGGCCGACCCCCGAAATCACCGGCACCGGGCTGGCGGCAATGGCACGGGCCACGACTTCCTCGTTGAAAGCCCAGAGGTCCTCCAGGCTGCCGCCCCCCCGCCCCACGATCACAACGTCCACCAGGCCGGATTCTGAAAGTTGCTGGAGAGCCAGGGCGATCTCGGCCCCCGCACCGTCGCCCTGGACCGCAGCCGCCGCAACCACCACCTCGAGGTGGGGGTAGCGCAGTAAGACCCGCAACATGTCGTGCAAGGCGGCGGCGGACAGCGAGGTCACCACTCCGACCCGGTTCGGCAACGCGGGCAGCGGGCGCTTGCGCTCCGCCTCGAACAGACCCGCGGCAGCAAGGCGCCGCTTGAGCTGCTCGAAGGCGAGCTGGAGGGCACCGACTCCCACCGGCTCGATCCCCTCGACCACCATCTGAAAGCGGCCCCGCTGCGGGTAGATGGTGAGCGATCCTCCCGCCACCGCAGCCAATCCGTCCTCGACTTCGAATTTCAATCGGCCGGCGCGGCTTCCCCACATCACACAATCGAGCGAGGCCGATTCGTCCTTGAGCGTGAAGTAGAGATGGCCACGGGCCGAACGCGACAGGTTCGTGACCTCGCCCTCCACCCTGATCTTCGAGAACCCCTGCTCGAGGAGGAGGTTCACATCTCTGATCAGGGCCGAGACGGTCCAGGTCCGTTCACTCACGACCGGTCCTCCCCGGTCAGGGCGAAGGGCGTCGCCAGGCAGAGCAAGGTCGGGATCCAAACCTCGGCGTCGCCCCAGAAGTACTCGAAGAGGCCCGCGACGGTGATGCCCAACACCGCGGCCAGTGCTCCTGCGACGGGCGGGGAGACCGGAGAATGGGGCCAGCCGAGGGCTCGCCACGCCGCCACCCCAAAGACAACAATGATGGCCGCATACGCCGCCAACCCCACCAGCCCTCTCTCGGCCGCGATCTGCACGATGTTGCTGTGGAGGTGCGGCGGCCGGTCCATGATTGACCCGGTCACCCGGTAGGCCTCGTAATTCGGCTTCACCATGTCGAGACCGATCCCAGTCAGGGGGTGGTCCGCAACCATGGAGAATCCTGCGCGCGCCATGCAGATCCGATCATAGTTGGACGGGTGGGTGGGGTCGAGGATCGACAGTGCCCGTTGCTTCACCGTCATCGGAGCGAAGAGCGCAATGGCCACCAGCAGCACCGGCGCCACCGTCAGGGCCTTCGGACGCCACAACACCACCACCAGGGTCGCACCAACGGCGAACCCGACCCACGCGCCACGAGTGTAGGTCAGCGCCAGGACCGAACAGCAGAGGGCAAAGACCGGAACCGTCCAAACCCTGCGGCGCGCGTTGTTGAACACAATATCTGCCGCAAGCAGCAGGGTGACAATCAGCGTCCACCCGGAAAAGGTCATGTAGTGACTGACGAAACCGTGCAGCCTGTTGTCCAGGGTCGAGGCGCCGTGAAGGTACTGCCACAGACCCACCGAGGAGGACGCCGTCGCCATCACGGCGAGGCAGCGCAGCATCAGATCCCAACGCCGGCCATCGATCAACGACACGGCCATGGGAACGAGAGCGAGGGTTGGGAGGTCCCAGATCGCCCCGACGCCCGTCCTCGGGTCGAGAGAGAAGGCCGCTGACAGCAGGGAGGCCATCACCCAGGCCAATAGAGCCGGATAGATCGGCGTCCACCGCCAAGTGGCTGTCCCCCGCACGAGAGCCGTGAGCCACAGCAGGAACGCCGCGCCGAGGAGGATATTGGCCAACGCGATCCGCTGGCTGAAAGTGATGCCGAGGATCAAAAGGCCGGCCGCGATTCGCTCGATCGGGTCCGGAGCCGCCTCAGCCGTTGAGCTCGTCGCGGGACAGTGCATCCTCGACCAGCATCACCGGGATTCCGGAGACCACCGGGTAGATCCTACCGGCCGGAGAGGCCAGGCCAACCTCGACCACCGGCTCCTCGTCCTTGAACTGGTCCCGGTACTTGTCCACCAATCGGCGCCTCACCGCCTCCGGCAGCTCCACCACCTCGAGCGGGGTCTTGTCCACCGGACAGACGAGGATCTCGAGCAGCTTCGGGTCAACGGCCATGGCGGTGTGCTCCTTCCAAGGCTGTCATTCTATCGCAAACTGCCACCGCTCACCCGTGCCCGTCTCAATGCCCGTCTCCGTGCCCGAATGAGTCCAAAGTCTAAAGTCCCCACCCGCCCGCCCCGGTCAGCACTCACCCCTGGATTTCATCCTGAGCGAGCGGCGAAGCCGCGAGTCGAAGGATTCATTGAGCGCTACTGGCTGACCGTCGTCGACGGTCTCCCCTCACTCCGCGGGCGGCTCTTGCTTCGTATCGTCTTGTGCGTCCCCGGCGGCGCGATCGCCTCGTGTGCCCGGCTCTCGCTGGTGATCCGTGCGATGTGCTCCCGGATCGACTTCTGGGTGTCTTGTTTGGCCTCGTCGATGTGGCCGGGGTGCTCGTGCCGGTACATCTCCTCCGGCATGGTGCCCGTGAGCCAGCTCGGGTTCATGGGGTAGACGTGCGGGTTGAAAACCGTCGAGTAGAGGTGCCACACGACGATCGCGAGCGACGCCAACCAGGCCTCCCAATAGTGGATCACCAGCGCCACGTCCAGCACGCCCTTCGGCAAGAACTGGATGAACCAGTTGTCGAACCAGAGCATCAGACCGGTGATGATCATCACGGCGGTGCCCCACAACAGCGCCCAGTACTCGGCCTTTTCGACGTAGCTGAATCGCCCGAACAGCGGCTTATCCCGGCGCAATCCTATGTTGTAGAAAATTCGGTGGAGGAAGAAGGTGAAATCTTCTTTGACCGGGAAGATGTCGCGCATGAACTTCCGCCCACGCTGTCCGGTCAGATAAACGACGTGCCAGACAACGGTGACCATGAAGACCACGGCCCAGATCCGGTGGAGCGTGCCGCGGACCTCGAATCCGCCTTCCCAACCGAAGAAGAAACGAGCGACGAACCCCTGGTCGTAGCGAAGGGAAAATCCCGAGATCACCAGCGAGATAAACGACACCGCCAGCAGAGCGTGTTGCAGGACCTCGTCGAGGCGCATTCGACGCACCTGCGGTCGCATGTCCATCACTCGCTTGAGGTGGCGCCAGAGATCGATCAGCCAGTGCAGCACCATCAGACCGATGATCACCGCGATGGCGACGATGTAGATGTCTTCGACAACATCGGCGACGGGCGTTCGAAGACCCTGCCCGTACATTCCATGGATCGGGGTCGACGCCATCTTCTCCGAGATGTTGGGGTGGCACTCTCCACAGGTGTGCTGGAGGTTCCCGGGGTAGACGGTCGAGGTGGGATCCGTGCTGGGCAAGATTCGGTGGACTCCGTGGCAGGAGGCACAGTTGGCGACGTGGGTGTCGCCGGCCTTGCTCTTGAGGCCGTGGTAGGAGTCGATGAACGTGGTCAGTCGTTCGGTCTTGACACCATACTTCTCGTTGAGCACGGCTGACTCATGGCACGGAGAGCAGGTCATCTCGGCCACCTTCGACCGGGACACGGGTGACAATGGGTCGTCCGGCGACAGGATGCCGTGCTCGCCGTGGCAGTCGGTGCACACCGGGGCGTCGGTCTCACCCCGGGCCGCCAACTGGCCGTGAATGCCGTCCAGGTAGTCACCCTCGACCCCCTTGTGGCACTGGCCGCAGGTTTCGGGAATGTTGAAATGGTTGATGCTCGACTCCGCCGATCCCGGCGACAGGATCTTGTGAGCCGATCCGCCCGTGGAATGGCAGTCGTTGCAGGTGGCGGCCAGGTAGATTCCGCCTCTCGATGCCTGGCCGTGTACGGAACGGGCGTAGATCTGGATGGGGTGGTCGATCAAAATGTCGTACTTGGCGGTGAGATCCAGGTCCTCGTGACACTTGCCGCAGGTCGCTGGCAGATTGATCGGGTGAGTTGATGACCGCTTGACCGTGGACGGAAGGATGTCATGGGAACCGTGGCAGTCGGAGCAGTGGGGCATGTCCTCGCACTGTCCGATCGTCGACCGTCCGTGAGACTTGTACTCGGCGGCCGCTTCCTCGTGGCAGGTGCGGCATCCCTTGCATCCGACGTGGAAGTCCTTGTCGTCAATCGGCCGGTGGGGCACGGTGTCGCGATCGACGTGGCAGTCAAGGCATTCGACGCCCTCGTGAACCGAGTGTGCAAGGTCACTCTCAAAGGCACTGCCGTGAAGGCTCGCCTCGTGGCAGTCGCTGCACGCGGAGTTGTCGATGGGTTCGTACTGCTCCGCATCGGCAGACACCACCTGCGCGGCCGCCGAGGAACAGATCGCGACCGCTCCGATGAGGAACGCGACCACGAGCCGATCCACCCAACAATTGGCGCTCAGTAAATCAAGTCTCAATCCGGACATGACAACACCCTCCACCAGACCCTAACGTGGATTATGATATTGGATTGTCAAGATAAAAGTCTAATGATTTCTTCAACTTGCGTTGCTGACTCAATATCCATGTGAACATAAGCCGCGTTGAGACGCGGTGGGAATCACTGCGGGCCTGTCAGTGAACGCTGACCCACACGCCGCGGCCCCGCGGCCCGTCAAGTTCGACGAAGAAGACTCCCTGCCACGTGCCCAGCCGCAGTCGGCCGCCCCCAACCGGGATCGTCACCGACGAACCGAGCAGGGTGCTCAGCAGATGGGCGTCGGAGTTGCCCTCGGCGTGGGCGAACCGGATGCCTGGAATCAGTTCCTCGTACGCCGCCAGCAGGTCGCGGGCCACGTCCGGATCCGCATTTTCATTGACCACCACCGCAGCGGTGGTGTGGGGGACCCAGACGTGGCACAGCCCGTCGCTCACCCCTATCTCGGACACCGCCCGCTGGAGATCGGCGGTGATGAGAACCATTTCCCGTCTGCTTCTGGTGCGCACCTGAATCTGCTTCACGGCATTCTCCCCCACTCCTCAGCGTAGACCAGCCGGTAGGCCTCGGAGAGATAGCTGACCCGGCGGATGTAGTTGTAGGTCTCCGGGATCGGTACCGCCTCGGTGAAGCGGAATCGATCACTTTCGGCCCGCCACCACCTGCGGACGCGGGTCTCACCGGCATTGTAGGCCGCCAGGGCCGGCTCCACGGCGCCGAATCGCTTGACCAACCAGGCCAGCTCCCTCGCGCCCAGCCTGATGTTCACATCCGGGTCTGTGAGCTCCGGTCGGCTCCCCAGCCCCAACGCCCGGGCATGGCCCCGAGCCGTTCCCTGCAGTAACTGCATCACGCCCACCGCCCCGCGAGGGGATCTGGCGTGGGCGGTGAAGGCGCTCTCCTGGCGGGCGACCCCGGCCAACAGCCACGGATCGAGGCCGGACTCCGTGGCCGCGGCCTTCAGCGCGGCGGGCCATCGCAGGGGAAGATAGGCCTTCACCCCGTTGATGGGTGCCACATCCATCGCCACCGTGCCAAGCTCCGGCATGGCAGCCTTCAGCGCCCGGATGGCATCCATCTGACGCCCCCGCCGGTTGGCCAACGCCGCCTCGGCCAGTCCTTCGGAGGGCCAGCTGCCGCGACGCGAACGAATCCTGCGCCACTCGGAGGCGGCCTGGGCCAGGGCTTCCCGTTCCATCAGCCATGCCACGGATGGCGGGGGGAAGGCCGGTTCCAGCGGTGGTCCAAGCTCCACAGCGGTGCGGACCGGTTCGTCAGCGATGGTTCGCGCCCAAAGACCGTAGAGGTCCAGGATTCCCGCAGTGGTGAGATCTCCGAGCTCCCGGTCCTGATCGGCAGACCTCAGCGTCGACCAGAATCTCAGACACCGCTCGTGATTGGGAAGGGAGGATGCGAGTTGGAGTATCGACCTCCGGTCACCGCCCCGCAGGGCGGCGGCCACACCCAGACGGCGGCCCAGCCAATCTCTGGGCGCCCCGCCCCAGCCGACGGCCTCCAACCTGGTCCATGCGGAGAGCGCCTCGTCGATCCGGTCCACCTCGGTTCCGCACTCCACAATCAGCCGAAGAGCACGGCGAGTCAGCTCGGTGTCGTTCCCGGCGACCTCCAGTCCTCGACGAGCCGACTCCAAACAGCCGGTGAACGACGCGCGTGTCGTCGAGCGCGGGAATCGCTGCCACCCCTGGCGACGAAAAGCCTCGCCCCGAAGGACCTGTGCCTCCATGTCCGCCGACGGAAGATCGCGCACTGCGGATATGGCTCGTCTCGGGTTGCCGGTGTCGATTTCGCATTTGGCGAGCTCGAGCCGGCGGCGTCGCTCCTCGTCCCCTGAAAACCTGAGGGAATTGAGTTCGGAGACGCACCTGCTCGGCGAACCGGCCTCCCGCCACGCCACGGCACGCTCGAGGCGCTCGGTCCGATCAAGGTCCTTGACAATTCTGGCTTCTTCCTTGGCTGCCACTCTCCTCAGCCGGTGAGGCGCGGTCACCGCCAAACGCCGGGCGGCCTGCTCTCGCCAGGGCCCTTCGGCCAGTTCCATCAACTGGAGATCCGCCGCCTCCCGGACGTGCGGTCCAGCGGTTTCCAGCACTCCAACCGCCGCGTCCAGCCTGCCTTCGGCTGCAAGCGCTCTTGCCAGACCCACCATAACGCGCACATCGAGGTCATTGGGCAGGTCTGCTTCGGATGCCTGCCGCCACGCCTGCTCCCCGGCGTTTGACGCCTCCAGAGCTTTGATCCACTCCTCGAGCCGCACCCTCTCGAGAATCGACCCTGGACCCGCTTCTGCAAACAGTCGGGCGGCCTGCCGTGGATCATGGCGGGCCGCTTCCACGGCCTGATCGAGGAGATCCAGCCGACGCTGACCCGCCCCGGGGCCGATGGGCTGGGGGCCTTCAACGCAGGCGGCGGCCACGAGGGCCGCCGCGACACACACTCTTATTCGAATTCGAATCACATGCCCAGGGAGTCTGAGTCACCGTCCCCGAGAATCCTGACGAGCTCATCGTGGAAGTAGTCTCGCGCGGTGCGGATCTCGGGCGGGATCCTCCTCTCGTACATCTCCCGGCTGCGGTCGATGTCCTCCTTCAACCGTGCATAGAGGTCTCGCTGCTCCCGTCCGCGCTCCACAGCCTCTTCATTGTAGAGTTTGATCTCCGACACCAGGAGGCGTGCGAATCGGCGGGCTTCCTCATGGCGGGACTCATCCTCGGGCGAGAGGTCAGCCTGAGATGCCTCGGCTGGCTCGTCGTCGAGATCCGGAGGCGGTACCACCGGCTCCACCGGCGGCGGAACCTGGACGTCGGTCTCCGCTTCGGGGGCTTCCACCTCAACCGCCTCCGCGGTTTCGGCGTGCGCCTCAACGAGGTCCTCATCCACAGATGGGGCGGGCTCGGGCTCGTCGTCATCGACAACAATGTCAATTTCGCCAGTAGGCTCTTCGGTTTCGACCTGCACAGTTGCTGACGGGTCGAAATCCGGTGCCCCCGCCATTTCGTCAAGGGCGGTCTCGGCCATCGTGGGCTCCTCGGACACCGATTCCCCGTCGCTCTCCTCCGACTCCTCCATCTCGATTGTGTCCTCGGTCGGGGGCTCTTCCTCGAAGTGGGCCGGTTCTTCCACATCGGGGACGTCCTCGGTCGGCGCCAGATCCTCATCCTCCGGCTCGCCATCGTCTCCCGGAAGGTCTTCGCCCTCAAGCTCGGTCGATTCCTCCGGCGATTCGGACTGCTCGGCCTCCAGGTCCCCGGGTTCCGCTTCGGGCTCGGCCTGTGCGGCCACCCCACCAATCGGAGCCAGCGCGGGCGATCCTGCAGCGGCCCGGTATTTGAGGGTGTCGATCATCCAACAGCTGAGGGCCACGAGGATCTGGACGGCTTCCGGATTCCAGGGCCGGTCCTCCAATCGATCCACGTAGACAGCGCCCATGGTCTTTCCACGGAGGTTGATGGGAACCAGCAGCGCTTCGGTCGGTGTCAATTCACCTTCGAGCCATCGCCGGACGACCGGATCCTGCTCCGGCTCGAACTGCTGTGGCGCGGGATCATCGACGAAGCTGTCCAGGAATGCAGATTCTCCTCGGTCGCAGGACCACGTTTCGAGATGTGACGCGTCCTCGAAACCGATGGCGCTCCAGGCGCCGATGGCGTCCGTGCGAAAGACCAGCACCACTGCCCGGGCGGCATGGCCGGTCAACGCACTCATCAAGCCGTGCAAAAGGTCGGATTGGCTGCCCGCTCCGTCGAGCTCGCGAAGCAGATCGAGAGTGACGATCGGCGGCGGCACCAACGCAGCCTCACGCGCAGTCTCCCTCAATTGTTCCATCTCTGCAGGGATTTCACCGAGGGATGCGAGATCGTCAGCCTCCAGCAACATGGCGTCGCGGACCGCCGCATTCGCCGTCTCGAGGCTGCCGAGGATCCCTTCGAGTTTTTCCTTGACCGTCTGCAGTCCCTGCTCGCGGGCGCTCCTCAGTTTTTCAACGATCTCTTCGTACGGGTCCATGTGGCCTCCAACCGCGCGTTCCGGTGGCATTATCGCCGTCTTCACGAAGGCGCGTCAAGGAACCGCGCAATCGGAGCCCATCCACCCGCCTCTGAGCCTCTCAGGCTCGGAGACCGAATCGCGACAGCCGCACCCACAAAAAGCCCCGCCGGCGTGCAGAACCTTCAGGTTGCAGCCGCGCTTTTCGTTGTCAGTCGCGCCGAGTTCTGCTAGCGTTGCCCCCGAAGGGAGGAGTCATGAAAACCATCCGCATCCTGCCGTGCGTGTTAATCCTGGCCCTGGTGGGCGGGGCCTTTGTCGGGTGCTCCCGCGGGCCGAGCGAAGAGGAGCTCAAATATGCCGAACTGCAACTGCAGTTCGCAGCCATCCAGGAGCAGTACGACGTGCTCAAACAGCTGCGCGTCGACCTCGCGGCCGAGGAAATCGCGATCGCCGAAATCGAGGCGATCACAGAGAACAAGAGGACCGAAGAGCAGACGGCCGCGTTAGAGGCAGCGAAGATCAAGGTCAGGGAGCTCGCCGAAGCTCAGGACGCCGATTACGAAGGCCTGCAAGGGTCTCTCGCGGACTTCCTGAACACCGGTCTCAACGAATTCCCCGCCGCCCCGGAAACCAAGTCAGCGCTCGACGTCTACTCCGAAGAGGCGATCCTGGTCGCCCGGGACATGGTGAAGAAGGCCGGCGACTACAAAAAGGCCATCGATCACCTGATCGCCGCGTCCTCCCTGTATGAACAGGCCGGGTTGGAGACCTACGTCCCCCTTCTCGATGAGATCGCCACATTCGAGGAATGGCGTTTCATCACTCAGGAGCGATTCGACGCGGTCAAAAAGAACATGTCCAAGGAAGAGGTGAAAGAGATCGCCGGCGTGCCCTACTACCAGAACATCCAGAAAGACGAGAAGGCTGGCGTCGAGACATGGCTCTATCGGAAGATCGAAGGTGGTGCCGCCGCGGTCTACTTCAAAATGAAAAACGAAAAGGTCTACAACAAGAAATTCGACGCTGTCAAAATCAAGGTTGTCGAGTAACCACCGACCTTTCGAGATCAATGACAACGGGGCGCCTCGCGCCCCTTTTCAATTCTGGCGGGTGTCCTGGCCAAGAGTGCTGAACCTTGATTGAAAATTGAAAATTGAAAATTCCCCCTCCCACCCCTCGCGTTGACTACCCCCTACTGCGGGATTCCGAAGATCTTCAATCTTGAATATTCAATCTTCAATTGGGTGGGTGGGGGGGCCTGCCTTGACCCGTGCATTGGCCCGGTGATACAGTTTGAGTCCAGCGCTGCGCGTCTGTGCGCACTCCGCGCCGAGAGGAGGTGACCCAATCGTGCCTACAGGAGTTGTGGTTCGAGACAACGAATCGTTCGAGCAAGCGCTCCGCCGCTTCAAGCGGAAGTGCGAAAAGGCCGGTGTCCTCTCGGAAGTCAAGCGTCGCCGCTTCTATGAGAAGCCCTCAGAGCGTCGCAAGCGCGAGATGATTCAAGCACGCAAAAAGATGCTTCGTAAGTTGGCTAAGCAACGCAGGGCAGGCCTGCTCTAAGCGTGAGAGAAAGCGTCGCCTCCGATCTGGAGTTCGACAAGATCAAGAAGCTCGTCGCGGCCCAGGCCGGCTCAGGTCTGGGCCGCCGTTTATTGACCGAGGGCGAGATCCTACCGTCCGAGGGAGAGAGCCGCCACCTCGCCAATCTGACCACTGCGGTCGGACGACTCGTGGAGGAGGGTGCGCGACTCTCCTTTGCGGGAATCGATGAGGCTCTGCCCTGGCTCGCAGCTGACGCCGCGGCGCCCACCGAACCGGCCGAGTTACTGACCCTGCTGACTCTCGCCAAACGAATTGGTAGCGTCCGGCGCAAAATGCTCAGCGCCTCAGAGGACGGGGAAATCCTCGGTCCCCTTGGAAACCGGCTCCCGGACACTTCGGCCCTGGTGAAATTCGTGGCCCCCAAGCTGGACCGCGATGGAACGATCGCGGACAACGCTTCTCCGCAGCTCCTCCGGCTCCGCCGGCAAGCTACGAGGGTGCGCAAGGAGCTCCTCGGTCGCCTCGAGGAGATCCGCCGCGCCCACCCCTCGGTCACGACTGATGCGCCCGCAACCATGCGCCGTGATCGCTACTGTCTGCCGGTCCGAGCTGCGTCTCGGGGCCAGCTTCCCGGCCTTCTTCTGGACAGCTCCGGCAGCGGGGCCACCGCCTTCGTGGAGCCCTTCGCCGTTGTCGACCTCAACAACGACCTCACCGAGACGGCGGCTCGGGAACGCGAGGAAATCCGGCGAATCGTCGCCGAAATCGCGGCTGCCTTCGCCGACAACCGAGAAGACCTGGCGGACGCGGTGGACACCATGGCCACCCTCGACGCCGCCCAGGCCCGGGCGCTCTTCGGGAACATCATCGACGGGAGCGTCATCGTGCCCCGGTCCGGTGACGAGCTGGTCATCAGGGACGCCCGCCACCCCCTCCTCGATGAACGGCTACAACCCCTCCGGCTGGAGGTCTTTGGTGACGCCGAGCAGCGAGACCCGAACCGTCGTGCGGTTCCGCTGAACTTCGAACTGCCGGCTGGAGTCCGGACGTTGGTGATCTCCGGCCCCAATGCAGGCGGCAAGACGGTAGTGCTGAAGACCATCGGCTTGATGACCCTGATGGCCGCCCACGGCATTCCACTGCCGGCCTCCCAGGGCACCACAATCCCCGCGGTCTCGAACGTCTGGTGCCACATCGGTGACGAGCAGGACGTTTCTGCCGATCTGTCCAGCTTCTCGGGGGCCATGGCCGCCACTGCGGAGCTGCTGCACTCCGGCAGTCGCGACTCACTGGTGATCTACGACGAGCTCGGGGCCGGCACCGACCCACTGGAGGGCGCCGCCCTGGGTCTGGCGCTGCTCGAGGAGCTGACGAATCGTAGCTGTCTGACGGTCGCCACCACCCACCTGGCTTCGATCGCTCTCAACGCCACCGGGATCGACGGCATGGACAACGCGGCCATGGGTTATGACGAAGTTCAGGACCTGCCGACCTACACCCTGTCCATTGGACGCCCCGGACGGTCAAGAGCCCTCGAGATCGCTCGCCGCACCGGGATTCCGGAGCCCCTACTGGATCGCGCTTCGGACCTCCTGGGTGGCCACCATCTGGAGCTCGACAAGTGGCTCGGACGCCTCGAAGAAGTTGAGGCAGAGCTCGAGGAGCAACGACGAGAACTCGAGGAGCAGCACCGGGGGATCGTGGATCTCCACGATCAGTCCCGCCAGGAGTTGGAGGACCTCAAGGAGGACCGACGACGAGTCGCCGCCGAAAGGGTCGAGGAACGGGACCGTCTGCGCCGCAGGGCCAAGGATCGCCTCGACGAGGCCCTGCTCAAGCTCGACCGGGCCATCGAGGAGCAGGATCGGTTGGGCAGGCGGCGGCGTCAGCGACTCCGAGAGCAGGCCGTGGATCTCGGCGAGGAACCGGGGCGGCCGCCGGCTGCGACCACACCCTCCCTCGAGCCGGGCGCCACGGTCCTCCTCTCCGGCCTCGGCAGCACCGGTACTCTCGAGGCCATTCGCGGTCGGCGGGCGCTGGTGGTCTCCAACGGCAAACGTCTCTGGGTGGACGAGGGAGAGCTGGAGATCCTGGATTCCCCCCAGGCCGCACCCCGACGGCCCACAGTGAACGTGGTCGCTGCGGACGAACCACTCCGCGAGGTCGTGCTGCTGGGAATGGATGGAGAGCAGGCTCGCGAGGAGCTCGAGCGCTTTCTCGACCGGGCATTCACCGCCGGCGGGCCGACGGTCAGGATCGTCCACGGCCATGGCACCGGAGTGTTGCGACGGATGGTGGCGGAGGTCTGCCGCAGCCACCCGGCGGTGCGGTCGTTCCAGCACCCTCCGCGAAGCCGGGGTGGGACTGGCGCGACCGAGGTCGAGCTCCACGAATCGGGTTGAGGCGTGCGGCGTGCGGCTTGCGGCGTGCGATCCCCCACCCACCCGGTTGGCAGTTGGCAGTGAAGGTTTTTGACCTGTCACTTGTCACTCGTCACCTGCGACCTGAGACCTGACCCCATAGAGCCGATGACACAACACGCCCATGACGGGCTCACTCGATGTGACCTCGCGCCTGTCGTTCGTTGAGGTGACCCAGATTCCTCGTCGTCGCCCCTCCGGGGCTCCTCGCTCGGAATGACCCATCGGGGTATTGTTTCACGTGCGGGCACCACCGTCCTATCCGGGGCATTGAAAACCTTGAACCCGCGCACTCCGTGCTCGGTTTTTTCATTTCGAATTTCGAATTTTCACCAGCAACACATCGATTCGTTTGGCGGCGACGATCGAACTACAATGCCTGAGCAATGCAAGACGTCGATCTGAGTCGTGAGGTGGTGGATCGGGTCCGCGAAGCGGCGGACATCGTGGAGGTGGTGGGGGACCACGTTCGGCTCCGGCGCCGCGGTCAAAAATGGGAAGGCCTTTGTCCATTCCACGAGGAAAAAACCCCATCGTTTTCGGTGGACGCAACCAAGGCTCTCTACTACTGCTTCGGCTGCCATCAGGGTGGCGACATCTTCAAGTTCGTCATGCAGGTCGACCGGCTGTCCTTCCCGGAGGCGGTGGATCGACTGGCCCGAAGGTACGGAGTGAAGCTCCCGCCGGCCAGCCCGGAGGCGCGACAGCGCCGGCAGCGGGGAGACCGCATCAGATCATTGCTCGAAGAGGCCCAGAGGTTCTTCACCGACCGGTTGAACGAAGCCGGCGGGGCAAAAGCCCGGCGTGAGCTCGAACGGCGAGGATTCGAACCGTCCACCTGGGTCGAGTTCGGTTTTGGATGGGCCCCTGACGACTGGCGTCAACTCTCCGACGCGCTCTCCGGCCGCCACCCCGAGGGCGCCCTGATCAGCGCGGGGCTGACCGTCCAGCCCGAATCCGGAAAAACCCCTTACGACAGATTTCGCAACCGCATCACCTTCCCGATCCGGGCTCCGAACGGCAGCCTGATCGCCTTTGGCGGCAGGATCTTCGGCGACGGCGAACCCAAGTACCTGAACAGCCCGGAGAGCCCCGTATTTCAAAAAAGATCGACCCTGTTCTGCCTCGATCGCGCGGGGCGCCCGACCGCCGAGTCGGGCGAACTGCTCGTGGTCGAAGGCTACTTCGATTGTCTGTCTCTCCACCGGGTTGGCCTCGCCAACGCGGTTGCCACGCTGGGCACCGCTCTGACCCCGGACCACGCCCGATTGTTGCGCAGGCGGCTCGGCCCCGATGGACGTGCGGTGTTGTGTTACGACGCCGACACAGCGGGACGGCGGGCCGCGATCACAGGAACCAGGGTGTTGCTGGAAGCCGGGGTCGAGGTGGCGGTGCTGGCGCTGCCACCCGGAACCGACCCGGACGATGTGGTGCGTGAACAGGGAGCGGACGGGTTTCGCCAGCTTCTCCAACACCCGATGTCGCTCATCGACTTCCTGCTCGTCGATTTGCCGGAGAATCCCGGTGACCGACGGAAAGGCGGTCTCGAATTCGCACCGCTGGTGTGCGCCGCCGCCGACCCTGCCGTCCGACAGAATCTGGTCGAAGAGTTGGCTCGCCGGCTCTATCTGAGACCGCGAGACATCGAGGAACAAGGCCGACCACCGGGGCGGAGAGGCCGAGGAGGCCCGGCTCCGTCGGCCACAGTCGGCGAGCTCGCCCCCGGGGAGAGATACCTCGCCCGAATCCTGATCGAATGCGGTCCCCAGTGGCGGACGCGGATCGTCGAGGTCGTCGACCCCGAGCTGATCATCGATGCACGAGTCCGAAGTCTGCTGATTGCAGCCTCCCGGCTGGGCGAAAATCCGGACGGATCACCCCAGGACGTGGTGCGGGAACTGCTCCAGATCTGCTCGGACGAGGCCGTGGGTTCGTTCGTGGCCGAGCTCTGCAACTCTGATTGGCCGGCTCTGACCGAAGAATCCACCCGATCCCAGGTTCGGCACATCGTCGACCGCCAAAGCCGCGAGATGGCGCGGCGACTGGCGCCGATGATCTCTTCCGCCGAGGAACGTGGGGACGATGCCGAGGTCTCCCGCCTGTTGGCAGAAAAGGCGCGTTTGAGACAGAAATCGATGAAATTCTGACTTTTTTTGCTCTAGGGGTTGCCAAAAGCCATTCTGCGGCCCATATTCCCTTTCGATGGTCATGAGACCTGGTATGCAGGTCGTCGCGGTGCGGGGCACACCAGCCCATACCCTCTGCTCGATGGAAATCATAGCCAAAATGCCCGAATCGGGAAGGTCTTCGGGCATAGAAGCGTTGTAAAACCAGCACTGGCGAGCGAGGCGCCGTAAATACGCTCCATTAAACCCCACCCCCGGGAGTCAAGCGTGCTCATTGAGGAAAAATATCCGGAACTCAACAAACTGATCCAGACCGGCAAGGACCGCGGCTTCATCATGTACGAGGAGCTGTACGACAACTTGCCAGAAGAGGTCACCAGCATCGCTGAGGAGCTGGACGACATCTACATGCGATTGTCGGAGCTCGACATCGACGTCGTCGATGCTGATTCCTCCGAAGGTGGAGACACGGGGGGCAACGCCAACGCGGCTCAGCAGCAGGCCGACAAGGACAGCGCCGCCGCCGACAAGCAGGCGGCCCGCCCGGCGACCGTGCAGCTGGAAAAGACCAACGATCCGGTCCGCATGTATCTGAGGGAAATGGGGACGGTGAAGTTGCTCGACCGGGAGGGCGAGGTTGAAATCGCCCAGCGGATCGAGGCCGGCGAGGCGCGCGTGTTTATCGCGCTATCCAAGGAACCCGAGCTGCTTCGGCTGTTTCTGCGCACCAACGAGCAGGCCCGCCGCGAGCGGCGCGGCATGCGAGAGCTCCTGCAGGGCCACGCAGCCGAACTCGACGACAAGGCCAGGGACAGAGTTCGCGAGGGCCTCCGCCTTTTCACCGTGATCAACACCCTCGACGACGAATCGCGCGAACTCAAACAACGCCTTCGCCGCTGCAAGAAAACCGGCAAGCGGCACAAGGAACTCTCGGAAAAGATCAACGCCAACGTCGCTGAGATCGCCATCCTGGTTCGCAAAGCCGACTTCACGACCACCACCAGAAATCGACTCCTGACCTTTCTCGGGGAGGTAGAGCGCCAGTTCTCGATACCGATCCAGACGATCAACAAGGACCGCAAGAAGCTCCAGCAGGAGCGAAATGTGGAGCGTCGCCAGTTCTACTCCGCTCGTGTCGACCGCTATGAGGAAGAACTCGAAAGACTCGAAGAGCGGTTCGAAATCCCCTTCGACCCCCTCAAGATCCTGCTCGCCGAGGTCCGCCGCGGTGAGGGCCAAACGGACCGCGCCAAACAGGAGTTGATCGTCGCCAACCTCCGGCTGGTGGTATCTATTGCCAAGAAGTACACCAACCGCGGCCTCCAATTCCTCGACCTCATCCAAGAAGGAAACATCGGACTGATGAAAGCGGTGGACAAGTTCGAGTACCGCCGGGGTTACAAGTTCTCCACCTACGCCACCTGGTGGATCCGGCAGGCCATCACCCGGGCCATCGCCGACCAGGCACGCACCATCCGCATTCCGGTCCACATGATCGAGACCATCAACAAGCTCACCCGAACCACAAGGATGCTGGTCCAGGAGCTCGGCCGCGAGCCGACCGTCGAGGAGATCGCCGAGCGCATGGAGATGCCGGTCAGCAAGGTGCGGAAGATCCACAAGATCTCTCAGGAACCGATTTCCCTCGAGACGCCCATCGGCGAAGAGGAAGACTCCCACCTGGGCGACTTCATCGAAGACACCAACTCGGTGTCTCCTATCGAGGCGGTCATCATGCGAACCCTCAAGGACCACACCGAGACCGTGCTGAAGTCGCTCACCCCCCGAGAGGAACAGGTGCTCAAACTCCGTTTCGGCATCGGAGACGGCACCGAGCACACTCTCGAGGAGGTCGGGCGGACCTTCAACGTGACCCGCGAACGGATTCGCCAGATCGAGTACAAGGCACTGCGAAAGCTGCGCCACCCGTCACGCGCACACCTTTTGAAGCCATTCTCCGAAGGCAGCAACTGATCATTGGAGGTTTGGTCCGCCCTCCTGCCAGCTGCGAGTTGAAAGTTGCCGTGAGTCCAGATCGTCGGTGGATGTTCTTGATGACGAACTCGGGAGTCGAGAATTCGTAATCCGCAATGGGTGGGCGGGTGGTTGGGCGCAATTCATCGTCTCCTCCGCCCCCGTGCCCTTTTCACCTCTGCTCCTCTGCTCCTCTGCCGTGTCCCAGTGTGGGAGGGTGGGGGTAATCTGAAATTTGGATTCGGAATTGGAATCAAAGTTCATGGCCAAGACGTCCTATGTTGCTGGCCAAGGAGCAGCGAGGTAACATGCCCGCCCAGGGCCCATAGCTCAGCGGTCAGAGCCGCCGGCTCATAACCGGTCGGTCCCAGGTTCGAATCCTGGTGGGCCCACCACCACCCCCTCCCCTCCCAATCAAAAATCGAAGATCTGAAATCAAAAACCGGCACTCCGTCGTGATGATTCGAATGCCAAAATTCAATTTTTGATTTTTGATTGGGAGGGTGGGAGGGGGGTTAGCGGTTGCTGGACGATCACCGCCGCGCTAATATAACGCCGGGCAGTCACGCACCTCCGGCAGTGTCGAGGTGCGGGGAGGAGGTTCGGTGGAGAGCGTACGTCAAGATCTCGTCATCCTGATTCAACTACAGCGGGTCTACGACCAGATTGGGGTTGCAATCCAGGAACGCGCGACTCCCCCGGCCGAGGTTCAGGAGCTGCAGGAGGAGAATCGGAAACGGCAGGCGGAACTCGAGGAGCTCGAGGAGCAGGTGGATCGCCACCAGCAAGAGGTGGCAGAGGTCCGACGCAAGGAAGAGGAGTGGAAGATCGAACTCGAGCACTTCCAGCGGCAGAAGAGCACGGTCACAAACGAGCGGGAGTTCACGGCTGTGATCTCTGAAATCGACTACGCCACGAAGGCCCTCGAAGAATCCTCGGCGCGCCGCGCCACGCTCGAGACTTCAATCGAGGAAATCTCCTCCGAGATAGAGTCACGGCGGATGGCACGGCCCGAGGAGGAGGCGGCCCACCTTGGCGTTGTGGAGGGCTGGGAGAAGAAAAAAAACAAGCTCCTACGGACCATCCACAAGCTGTCGACCAAGGCCCAGGAACTCGAGGAATCCGTCAAGCCCAACCACCGCGCCCGTTTTCTGAGGTTGCTCAAGAGCAAGAAGGGGACCGCGGTGTCAGCTGTGATCGACGGGTCCTGCTCGGTCTGTCACTACTCGGTGCGCCCCCACCTGCGCCAGCGAGTCCGGCGGGGTCAAGAGATCATTACCTGCGAGCACTGCTACAGGATCCTCTATTTCGCGGAAATTGTGGATTCAGAACCTTCCGAAGTGAACGCGAGCTGAACCGTGGCAGAATCCATTGCGGAGAGACTGGCGGAGGTTCAGCAGCGCGTCGTGACGGCGGCCGCGGCGAGCGGACGTGCCCCCTCGGACATCACCTTGATTGCTGTCGGCAAGACCTTTCCCGCCGAGGTAGTGGCTTCCGCGGTGACTGCCGGGGCCGCCAACCTCGGTGAGAATCGGGTCCAGGAAGCGGCGGCGAAGAGGCCTGGCGTCCCACCGGCCACCTGGCACCTGATCGGGCCTCTGCAGCGCAACAAGGCCCGGGTCGCCCTCGAGACCTTTGACGTCATCCACACCGTGGATCGGGTCGACATCGCTCAACGCCTGGAGTTCATCCTCGATCGCGACTGGCCTGACCGCCGGCAACAGGTCCTGGTGGAGATCAATATCGGGCGCGAGCCGCAGAAGGCAGGTGCATTGCCCGAGGAAGCCGAAGAACTCGTTGGAGAAGTCAGGTCCTGCAGTCATCTGGATCTCGTGGGTCTGATGGCGATCCCTCCCTTCGACGTCGATCGGGCGCAAGGGCGGAGCTATTTTGCCTCCCTTCGCGACCTGCGGGATCGCCTCGTCGCGAGTTCCGGTCTCGCCTTGCCCCAGCTCTCCATGGGGATGAGCCACGACTTCGAAGACGCCATCGCCGAGGGCGCCACGATGGTCCGGGTCGGCACGGCGATCTTCGGTCGGAGGGGCTGACAACCCACCCCCCGCCCGGTTAGCAGTTGGCAGTTGGCAGTTGGCAGTTTACGTTGTCGCAGCCGCTGGCTGCTCCAACCCGACTCCCCGCCACCAGCAGACAGCCGTAGGCCAGCCCCCTCCCTCGAGACGACCCCCCCTGGCCACGGCTGTGGGCTGCTGTTGTCGGTGAGTTGGCAGTTGGCAGGTCCCCCATCCACCCAAGGCACAACCAGAGTGTGTCATTCCGAACGAGGCGCCTTCAGGGCGCCGAGGAGGAATCTGGTCAATCGAGAGGATCGACAGTCGCGCAGAGGCTCGAATTGTGTTGGTTCCTCGTCCGGCCTCGAAATGTGCAGGCTGGAAGCCCGCACCACAGTTTGGCTCAGCCGGCTGGGAATCGGAATCGGCGGGAGGAGATTTGTGGTGCGGCCATCTTGGCTGCACATCTCAACGTTGGAGCTGTGCAGGCTGGAAGCCCGCACCACAAACCCCTCCGCGCTGATTCGATCGGGGTCGGTTTCCGAATTCCGAATTCCGAATTCTCCCCACTGCCTCGCTCGGGGCATTTATCCACGTTCCGTCACAGCCCCCCCTTGCCCCAGCGCCGACTTTGTGAAAAAATTCTCACGCGGGGAGAGTGCGCCAATGGATGATCCATCCGTCCTGACAGACGAATTCCACGGCCAGGCCTGCCGCCTGGCCTCTGAGGCCAATTCGGGCTGTATCGAATTCCTCCGCGACCTCGTCACTCTCCCGTCCCCCAGCCGCGCCGAACGACTCGCTTGCGAGCGAGTTGTCAGGGAAATGGAAGCTCTCGGCTATCAAGACGTCCACACCGATCCCCTGGGAAACGTCCTCGGCAGGGTTGGATCCGGTCCCCGGGTGATCGCAGTGGATGCTCACGTGGACACGGTCGGAATCACGAACCCGACCCGGTGGCGCCACGATCCCTTCCGCGGCGTCGTTGCCGGTGGAACCCTGTACGGTCGGGGGGCATCGGACCAAAAAGGCGGGCTGGCGGCCGCCGTCCACGGCGTCGCCATCGCCGCCCGGCTCGGACTTTCGGCAGATGCCACCGTGTGGGTTACCGCCACGGTGAACGGCGAGGATTGCGTCGGCCAGGCGTGGCAGTTCATTCTCAATGAATCCACCCTCGAGCCGGAGGTCGTGGTGATCGCCATGCCATCCCACCTCGGAGTCTGCCATGGGCAACGCGGCAGAATGGAGGTGGAGGTGACGACCTCGGGCGTTTCGACCCATGGATCGCAGCCGGACCGAGGGATTAACGCCATCTACCGAATGACCTCCGTGGTGGATGAGGTGGAACGTCTGCATCACGCCCTCACCATCAGCCATCCAGTCCTTGGCAAGGGATCCGCAGCGGTGACCTCGATCAGCTCACGGTCGCCATCTCTGACCGCTGTGCCCGACGAGTGCACGATCCACATCGACCGACGGTTGACGATTGGCGAGACCGCCGAAGACGCCCTGGTGGAGTTGGAAAATCTCGATGCCATTCGGCGCTCGGAGGGAGAGGTTCGGCTGCTTCACTTCGACGAGCCGTCATGGCGCGGATTCTCATACCCCACCAGAAAGGTCTTTCCGGCGTGGGAGACTCCGGAGAACAGCCCCGCCGTCAAGGCCGCCGTTGCGACGGCCACCCGGGTGCTCGATCGACAACCCCGAATCCACAGGTCGGCCTTCTCATCCCACGGATGTGCGACAGCGGGGATGTTCGGGATCCCGACCGTCGGCTTCGGTCCTGCCGACGAAGTTCACTCCCACACTGTGAATGACCAGATCCCGCTGGCTCAGCTCGAACCGGCAATGGCCTTCTTTGCCTTGTTCCCCACGGTTTATCTTGAGGCCGGGGGGATTGAGCGGTCCTGATAGGCGTTCGAAAAGCTCCCCGTCGGCGCGTCGCCTATCCCGGTTCCAGCAGGAGCTGCATCAGATCGCCTACCGAGGCGATGGCAATCGTCGGCAACTCGAGATCCGCAGCTGCACTGCGGGCGGGAAGGGCGACACGGCCAAAGCCCAGAGCGGCCGCCTCGCGAACCCGCACGTGGGCTCGGCTGACCGCCCGCACCTCACCGAGCAAGCCGATCTCTCCAAACACCGCGACGTCGGCGGGCAGCGGTCGGTCAGAAACCGAAGACAGCAATGCCGCAGCAACCGCGAGATCCAGGGCCGGCTCGCGAAGCGACAGTCCTCCCACCAGATTGACGAACACGTCGCGGTCGGCGAACCCAAGACCGGCCTGCCGTTCGAGCACGGCCAACAGTAACGCCAGCCGGGAGTTGTCGAAACCCTGTGACACCCGCCTTGGGGTCCCCAGCACCGAACCCGCCACCAGGGCCTGCACCTCCACCAGCAAGGGCGCCGTTCCTTCGAGCGCCACCGCAACCGCCGACCCGGGGGCACCTGCGCGCCGGTCTTCCAAAAGCCACGCGGACGGGTTATGGACGGGCTCGAGCCCGCGATCGGACATGGAGTAGAGGGCCAGTTCCGCCACCGTCCCGAAGCGGTTCTTGGTGGCCCTCAACACGCGCAGGTCATGGCCCGGTTCACCGTCCAGGGACATCACCACGTCCACCAGGTGTTCGAGCAGCTTGGGACCGGCGATGGACCCCTCCTTGGTGACATGGCCCACCAGGATGACCGGCACCCCTCGAGTCTTGGCCAGGTGCTGGAACCGGGCCGCCACCTGGCGCACCTGGCTGACCGAACCGGCGAGCCCGTCCCCGTCCTCCACCACCATGGTCTGCACCGAATCGACAACCACCAACCCTGGGGCCAGTGCCTCGACTTCGGCGAGCACGGCCTCGCAGGAGGTTTCTGGCATCAGCAGAAGATGAGGGCTGACCCCGTCGATACGCTGTGCTCGAAGGGCCACCTGCCGGGCCGACTCCTCCCCGCTGACGAAGACAGCCGGGGCTTCCTCACGGGCCAGCGAGGCCGCCACCTGCAACAACAGCGTTGACTTCCCCACACCCGGCTCCCCGGCCACCAGGATCAGCGACCCCGGCACGAGACCGCCGCCGAGCACCCGATCCATCCCCTCGATGCCGGTGACAACCCGTTCGTTGCTCTCGGCTGCCGCTTCCGAAACCGGTACGGGTGCCCCACCGCGCCGCACCGGCGCCCGACCCTTCGGCTTGCGCTCCGCCGGGGCTGAGACGAAGGAGTTCCACTCCCTGCATCCCGGACACTGGCCGAGCCACTTGCCGGACTCGTGCCCACAGGACGAGCAGAAGAACACCGTCTCAGTTTTCAATGGTGCTCCGAACCAACGCGAACGATGCTGCCGTCATCAACGCCGAGAATAATTGCGCACACCCAACCACCCGCCCATTGCGAATCGCGAATGACGAATTGTCGCCTTCCGAGATCGTTTTCTTGGATCTCGGGAGACCAGAATTCGTTAATTCGCAATTCGCAATGGTCCTACCAGGGCGCATCGCCGTCGTCGTGGCTGAAATCTGCGTTCTCGAACCGGGTGTACTCGTGCTGGAAGACGAGTTCAATCAGGCCCGTCGGACCGTTGCGCTGTTTGGCGATGATCAGCTCTGCCTTGCGCGGATCCTCGCTGTCGTCATCGTAAACCGCCGGCCTGACGATGAACATGACAACGTCCGCGTCCTGCTCGATGGACCCCGATTCACGGAGATCCGACAGCTGTGGCCGGTGGTCGCCACCCCGTCGTTCCGGTTGGCGGGAGAGCTGCGACAGCACCAGCATGGGCACGTCCAGCTCCTTGGCCACCCCCTTCAGCCCCCGCGAGATCGCCGATACCTCCTCATGCCGACTGTTGAACCGGGCGCCGCCCGACATCAGCTGCATGTAGTCCACCATCACCAGGTCGAGCCCGTGCTCGTGTTTGAGGCGCCTCGCCTTGGCCGAGATCTCGAGCACCGTGGTTCCGGGGGAGTCATCGATCCACAGATCCACGTCCTGCAGGGCTTGCGCGGCCATGGTGAGCTTGGGCCAGTCCGATTTCGAGAGGTATCCGGTGGCCAGGCGCCGCTGGTCCACTCGAGCTTCGGCAGCGAGCAGCCGACGCACCAGCTGTTCCGAAGACATCTCGAGGGAAAAGACGGCCACCTTTTTGCCCGACCGAAGGGCGGCGTGGGTACAGATGTTCATCGCCAGCGAGGTCTTCCCCATGGAGGGCCGCGCCGCCAGGATCACCAACTCCTTGCTCTGCAATCCGGACGTGAGCTCGTTGATCCTGACGAAGCCCGTGTCGATGCCGGTCAAGGTCGACTGAGTTCCTCGGCTCGCCTCGAGGTTGACGATTTCAGCCTCGGCCAGACCCCGAATGTGAATCAAGCCACCGGCCAGGGTGTCTTCGGCAATCCGGTAGACGTCGCGTTGGGCGACCTCCACCGCTTCCTTGGCGCCGCCGTGGTCAAGGGTGCAGGTGTTGAGGATCCGGTGGGCGGTGGCGATCAGCTGCCGCTTGACGAACTTGTCGTGGACGATCTCGGCGTAGTGTCCCGCGTTGGCCACGTCTGGCAGGGCATCCACCATGGATGAGAGGTAACTGGCCCCGCCGACTCGCTCCAGCAACCCCTTTTCACGCAGCTCATTGGTGACGGTGAGGAGGTCAGCCGCCTGCCCTTTCTCGTGCAATCCAACGCAGCCCTGGTAAATGATCCGGTGGCTCTCCAGGTAGAACTCCTCGCCACGGAGTTTCTCCATGACCAGCAGCAACGAGGTGGGGTCGAGCAGGATCGCGCCGATCACTGCCCGCTCAGCATCGGGCTCGTGCGGCAGTCGCTCACCGGCGGAAACGGTCGCCGAAATCACGTCGGAGGGGGAGGTGCTCATGGGACCTTACATGCTACCGAATCTGCCGTGGAGCGCAAGGTCCCGTTTGAATCGAAAATCAAAAATCGAAATCGAAAATTGCCGCCACGATCCACCTGGGTCGTTTTTCGAATTTCGAATTTCGAATTGAACGATCACAGCACCTACAACGAAGCTCTGATCACCGACCTCTATGCTCGCTGCTGGAGATCCCGAAAGACACTGCGGAGCTCGTCGGCGGTGACCCGTTGGTCCATAATGACGCCGTCGTCGGTGGGGAGCACCCAGCCGACACCGAGATCGTCGCGCTTCTTGTCGCGCTTCATGGGTTGCAGCACGGCATCGAAGTCCAGGTCATGGATCCCCGGCATAGCCCCCAGTCGGTTGGTGGACTCCACCAGCCGATCGGCGGCCTGGGCCGACATCAGGCCACGCCGTTGCGAGATCCGCGTCACAGCGCGCAGTCCCCAAACCACCGCCTCACCGTGGAGGAAGCGCCTGTAATCAGTGGCTGCTTCGAGACCGTGGCCGAGTGTGTGGCCCAGATTGAGTGCCTTGCGGGCGCCCGCCTCCCGCTCGTCGGCCTCCACCACCGAAGCCTTGACCGCCACCGATCGTGCCACGATCTCCAGCCAGTGTTCCCCCGTCCCGGCACCGCCGGCATCGATGGCAGATTCCACCACGTTGAGGAGCCCGCGGTCGCCGATCCAGGCCGCCTTGAGGACCTCGGCGAGACCGGCGCGCAACTCCCGGTCAGGCAAGGTGGCCAGGGTCAAGGGATCGGCCACCACCAACCGGGGGGCCCAGAAGGCGCCCACCAGGTTCTTGCCGCGATCGAGGTTCACTCCTGTCTTGCCTCCGACGGCGGCATCCACCATGGCGAGCAGGGTGGTGGGAACCGCCACCCACGGAATCCCCCGCAGGTAGATCGCGGCGGCAAAACCAACGGTGTCGGTGACCACCCCGCCGCCGACCGCCATCACGGACTGACCGCGGTGAAGCCCCCGATCCAGCCAACCGTTGACCACGCGCTCGACCTCGTGCCAGCTCTTGAAGCGTTCGCCGTCCGGCAACTCGGTGGGCGGCGGCGCACCGACGGAGTCGGCGGCCCGATGGCCGTGGAGGGGTGCCACCGTGGTGTTGGTGACCGATTCTGCCGGGCGCGCGACCGCCTCCCGGTCCAGCACCTCACCGAGCCGATCCACCGCCCCGGCTTCGATCACCACCCTGCAAGGGCCCCGTTCGCCCGAAATCTCGATCACCCGCACCCCGCCATGGTACCGCCGCTCCTCCCCGAATCAATCGCAACCCGGACCTGATTTGTTGAGACTGATTATTAAAATGTTGAAAAACAAAGTGGTTAAATGGTAAATTCAATCGGTTCTGGTTGATTTTTGCTCGGAGGGGTCTCATGAATCATCGCGCGGTCCTGCTTTCCCTGGTTCTCATTGCCTTGGTCACGCCCGCCTTTGCCGGCGACACCATCCCGCTTTCACCGTCCGAAACCGCTGTCACCGTCCGGCAGGTGGAAGGAGGAGGCGAGATCCTGGTGGTGACCGTCTCCGAGGTGCGTCTGGACGCGATCGAGATCGAGGGCCGGTCCTGGGCGGTTGTTCGGGTGCCACGCGGACACAACTCCATGGACTACGGTCACCCGTCGCTGCCATACCTCCCGGCCGAGTATTTGCTGGGCCGCCAGGACGCCATCGAGCTGGAACTCATCGAATCCACCGTCCGACAGGTGGATCTTGGCGCCCACGGCTTCGCCGGAGTGGCGCCCTCCAAGGGACACTTCGACCGCACCGTGGATCCCGATTCGGTGCCGTGGCTCTTCGACGAGAAGATCTACCAGTCCTCGGATGTCCACCCGACCATCGACGCCCAACTCGACCGGCCGTTCATCTCCGGGCCGATTCGCGGCCAGGCCATGCGCCTGCCGGTGGTCCGCTGGCAGGCCGCCAACAACCTGTTGACAGTGATCGAGGAAGCTCAATTCCGGGTCAAACGCCTTGCGGCCGGACCGAACCCTCGGTTGCGTCCCGACCCACCCATGACCGGGCTCTTCGACATGGCGGCGGGACGAATGGTCAACTCGGGTGGTCCGTTGCTCCGCGACAACCCCTTTGTCGAGGCCGGGCGTTTGCTGATCATCGCCGACGACGATTTCCTCGACGAGATCCAGCCGTTGGCGGATTGGCACCACAAGGTCGGCTATCCGACCTTGGTGACGCCCACCTCGGTGAGCGGCTCCACCGCGGCCCAGATCCACAGTTACATCCAAAGCGTGTACGACCAGCCCGGGGGTCTCGCCTGGATCATCCTGGTCGGTGACAATCCCCAGATCCCGACCCTCACCGGGGTGAATTCGCAACACTCTCCGTGCGACCCCTGCTACACCAAGCTCGAGGGCAGTGACAACCGCCCAGACGCGGCGATCTCGCGAATTTCGGCCCAGAACGGCGCCCAGGTCACCGCCCAGGTGAACAAGATCCTGAGCTACGAGCGCTATCCGGATGAGGGATCGGCCGGCGCGTGGTACCAAAAGGGCTTCGGAATCGGCTCCGACGACACCGGCGGCACCGGGCTCGCCGACTGGGAACGGATCGAGCTGCTCCGTCAGGACCTGCTGGACCCCGCCTACACCTTCACCGAGTTCGACCAGATCTACCACTCGAGCGCCACCGCGTCCCAGGTCACCACGGCCGTGAACCAGGGCCGCAGCCTCGGCGCCTACATCGGCCACGGCTGGGACGGTGGCTGGGTGACCACCGGCTTCGACACCGGCGACGCCAACGCCCTCACCAACGGCGAGATGCTGCCCGTGATCTGGTCGGTGGCCTGCAACAACGGCGAATTTCCGGTCAACGAGTGCTTCGCCGAAGCCTGGTTGCGGAACGATGCCGGTGGCGCGGTATCCTTCGAGGGCGGCACCACCACCGAGTCCTGGGTCCCGCCGTGCGACGCGCAGCGCGGCATCATCGACTCGCTGCGACTCGAGACCGCCTTCACCACTGGCGGCCAGCACATGGCCGGCAAACACTACTGCATGGACGTCAACGGCGATTCCGACTCCTCGCAGGGAAACAAGTGGGTGGAACAGTCCACCCTCTTCGGTTCCCCCACCACCTGGATGCGGACCCTGCCGGCGGTGTGGCCCGATGAGCCGGACGACTTTTCGTCAGCGGGTGGGATGGCCAGCCTGACCGTGAAGGTGGGTGGCCAGCCCTTGGCCAAAGCCAACGCGGCCGTTGTTTCCTTTTACACCACCGACGGCAACACGGTGACGCAACTGGGCTCGGGCCTGATCGACGCCAACGGCCATGTCCAGGCGGTGGTTTCGGGAGAGCCCACCCACTGCCACATCCACGGCCAGAATCTGGTGCCCGCCGAGTTCGAGCTGGCGGCGCGGGACGACGGCCGGATCTCCCTCGACGCCGCGGCCTACGGCTGCACCGGGACGGTGGGTGTGCGGGTTGCCGACGCCAACGTGCCCGGCTCCGGCGCCGGCACCGTGGACACGGTGGACGTGACCCTGAGCATTCCCGGCACGAGCATCGACCTCACCCTCACCGAGACAGGCGCTGACCGCAATCTCTACGCAGGATCGGCCGTGCTCGGGACCGACCTCGTAGTGGCTCACGGCGACGTGCTCACCGCCACGTACGTGGACGCCGACGACGGGGACGGCGGCAGCAACATCACCAAGACAGCCCAGGCGTCCGTCGACTGTGCCGGTCCGGTGGTTTCCGGGCTGGCGGCGGTCGAGGTCGGTGCGACCTCGGCGATTGTGGAGTGGACGACCGACGAGCCGGGAGACTCGTGGGCAGTTGCGAACCCGGGCGGCATCGAGGTGTCCGAGGGTGGCCTTCGGACCGAGCACCGGTTGGTGTTCGACGGTCTCCAGGAGTGCACCTTCTACACGGTGGAGGCCGCGTCCACCGACGCTCTCGGCAACACTGGCTTCGGTGGGCCCACGTCGCCCTTCATGACCCTTGAGCAGACGGTGGCGATGGACGACGACGTGGAGTCCGGCGCGGGCGAATGGGTCGTCGATACGGCGATCGGAGGCGGGGTGAACTGGACGATCGTCGCGGACGGTCACGCCCACAGTCCGACCCACGCGTGGTTCACGTCGGATTACAGCAATGTCAAGGACGACCGGCTGGTGGCGGGGCCATTTGACCTCGGTGGAGGCACGACGACCTTGAGCTTCTGGCACGAGTACGACACTGAGAGCGGATATGACGGTGGTGTGCTGGAGGTTTCGACCAACGGATCCACCTGGCAGGACGTGACCGTGGTGGGAGCGTTTGTCGAGGGTGGGTATAACGCCACTCTGTCGGCGTACGGGTCGAACCCGCTGGCGGGGCGGAACGCTTGGGCCGGATCCTCGGGCGGCTTCGTGCACACGGTGGCGGACCTGTCGGCCCTGGCGGGTTCACAGGTGTGGCTGCGATTCCGCCTCGGCTGCGATGGCAGCGTATCCGACGTCGGCTGGTGGGTGGACGACATTCGGCTGGAAACCACGACGACGTGCTCCGGGATGCTCTTTGTCGACGGCTTCGAGTCCGGGGACTGCTCCATGTGGAACATAGAGGTTCCCTGACGGTCCGAGATTCAGTGATCGCATTCGCGGGTCCTTCGGGGCCCGCTTTTTTGAATTCGAAATTCGAAATGCGAAATTCGAAAAACGATCCCGAATACGACAGCCAGGAGACGCAGTTCTTTTCTGCGTCATTCCGAACGAGACCCGAAGGGTCGAGGAGGAATCTGGGCCACCTCAACGAACG
Organism: uncultured Holophagae bacterium; assembly: GCA_963801995.1. Classification (GTDB taxonomy): domain Bacteria; phylum Acidobacteriota; class Thermoanaerobaculia; order Thermoanaerobaculales; family Sulfomarinibacteraceae; genus FEB-10. The sequence continues at coordinate 50,875 of CAWDGW010000010.1, forward strand.
ACGGACGCGAAGGCACATCGAGTGAGCCCGTCATGAACGAATCGAGTCGCCGGCCCTCAGGGCTCAAGTCTCAGGTCTCACGGCAACAATCGCTTTCACTCGACTCAAATGAAGTGTGAGATCTGAGCCACGAGTATTAAGAAGAGACGAATCTCCAATTCAAAACAATTCGAGCCTCTGCGCGACTGTCGATCGTCTCGATTGACCAGATTCCTCCTCGGCGCCGTGAAGGCGCCTCGTTCGGAATGACACAAGCGGCTCTTGACCAAAAAAAGGGGCCCCGAAGGGCCCCGAAGGGTTGGTAATAATTCGAAATCAGAAGCGGAACTTGGCTCCCACCTGGTAGCGTCGGGGTGTGCCGGGGATATCGCGCACGCCGAAGTCCTCGTCGAGGCTGCCATCGCTGTTCACAAGGTCGGTCTCGGTGGTCACCCAGTTGTCCCAATTGGCCGCGTTGAAGACCTCGCCGATCAGCTCCAGCTCCAGGCTGCCGCCAAGCCGCGCGGTCCAGGTCAGGCGCAGGTCGAGGGTTTTGAAGTCATCCTGGCGGTAGTCGTTCCGCGGGACGTGATAGTAGACCCCCGGGGAGGTTTCCAGCACCGCCCGCTCGTTGTTGACGTAGCCGTCGGTGTTGAGGTCGCGGTCGTCGAGCGCCGAGTAGGGGAAGCCGGTGCGGTACGTGCCGATGGCCGACACCATGAAGTTAGCCGGCAGCTGCCAGGCGAAGGACGCCACGAGCTTGTGGGTGGAATCGAAATTTGACGGACCCCAGTCGGCGTCCAAATTGTACTGGTCGTCCGCGTAATCGCTGCTGGAGGACACCGACCGCTCGTTGGAGTCATTGTCCTTCGCGTCGGACCAGGTGTATGAGGCGTCCAGGAACCATTTGTTGGAGAAGCGCTTGCGCGCGGTCAGCATGACCGCCGTGTACTCGGCCCTGGCGTCGGAGTTGAACTCCATGATCTTGCCGAGCCCCTCCACGTTGGTGAAGCGGTCGTAGGTGGGCCGCCCGTCGATGGTGGTGCCGCCGTTGTCCTCCAGGTTCTGGTCCTGCTTGCGTTGCAGCTTCTCGGTCTCGTAGTAGATGACGTCCACTCCGAGAGACAGGTCGCGAACCACCTCTGCCTCGTAGCCCAGCGAAATACGGTTCGTCTCCGGATTCTGGAAGTCCGGGTTGAAGACGAAGATGTCCGACCTGACCAGGGGAAGATCTCCGAGGTTTTCGTAGATGTTTGGCCATTCGGGGCAGATGATGTCGGACCCGCAATTCCCGCTCACCCGGATCACCCGCACGCCGTTGGCCAGCATGGCGTTGGCCAGCAGCAGGGTCGGGGTGTTGTCGTAGAACCGGCCGAGGCCGCCGCGCAGCACCTGCTTGCCGTCGCCCCGGATGTCCCAGGCGAAGCCGACCCGCGCCGACCAGTTGTCGGAGTCGGTGGGGATCTGGCCGGTGTTGGGCCACAGGGGGTTGGTCTCGTACGGCGTGGGGTTGTCCTGGAGGTCGTAGCGCAGGCCGTAGTTGAGGGTGAAGTTGGGTGACACCCGCCAGTCATCCTGCAGGTAGAAGGCGTAGTAGTTGGTGTCGTACTCGACCGTGCCGTCGTAGTCGGAAAAGGCCTGGGTGAATGAGGCGGCAGTCGCGCCGTCGAGAAAGTCGTCAGCGCTCCAGAACTGAAATTGCCCGCTGCAGTATCGGCAGAAGCCGTCGTCGAAGTTCACGAGATCGAAGTTGATACCGGCCTTGATGGTGTGATCGCCGGCGTAGTAGGTGAAGTTGTCCACCAGCTGGTACCGCGTCTCGTCCAGGAAGTTGGGCAGGAACTGGTTCTGGCCGAAGGTCGCCTCATACCACCGGATCTGCGTCTCGGGCAGTTCGGAGTTGTTGGCCGCACGCGGCCGCTCCTCGAAGGCGTACTGGCCGAAGACCTCGTTGAAGGCCCTGTCGGAGAGCACCGAGTTGAGGGTGAAGACCAGGGAGCTGAAAGAGTTGCCCTCGAGACCGTTGTTTGAGAGCCCGGTGTCCTCATAGGTCGAGGTCTGGTTGATCCCCTCCTGGTCCGAGTAGTTGTAGCGTGCCGACAACAGATTGTTGACGCCCAACTGCCAGTCGAACTTGAGCAGCATCACCAGGGCATCGTTGGTGGAGGGGTAGTTGCTCGACTCGGTGTCGTAGTCAAGTCCGGTCTTCGCTGTGAAGTCATCCTCGCGTCCATCAAAAACATCCCAAGAGGTGAACTTGGGAATCTGGAAATCCTGGGCGTCGATCGAGGTGAAGAAGTGCAGCTTGTCGCGCACGATGGGCCCGCCGAGGGCGAAGCCGTACTGCTTCTGCTCCGACTCCTCCTTGCGGTCCAGGGCGTCCTCCGTTGTCAGGCTGTCGTCGGTGTAGTAGCCGAAGACCTGGCCGTGGAACTCGTTGGTGCCCGACTTTGTGATGGCGTTGATCACGCCGCCGGTGGCCTGGAACTGCAGGTTGTAGGACGAACGCAGGACCTGAAACTCCTTGATCGCCGCCTGGGAGAAGGTGAAGGGCGGCCGAGTACCGCCGCGCTCCTCGCCGAAGAAGCTGGACTGGGAGTTGGCGCCGTCGATGTTGAAGGAGTTCTGGATGGCGCGGGCGCCGATGTTGATGCCGCCGCGGCCACCTGCAATCTCGTCGGTGCTACCCGCCACCGCACCCGGGGTCAGCACGACGAAGTCGGTGAAGTCGCGACCCTGCAGCGGCAGGTTGGCGATTTCCCGTTCGGAAACCGCCGAGGTGATACTCGGGTTGGTGCTCTCCACGATGGGCGACTCGGCGGTGACCACGATCTCCTCCGCGACCGAGGCGATCTGGAGATCAATGTTCACCTGCACCGTGGATCCTAGGGTGACCACCACGCCCCGCTTGATCTCGGACTTGAAGCCGTCGAGGGTCGAGCGCACGTCGTAGGTTCCCGACGGCAGCAGGTCCAGCCGGTAGTAGCCGCTGGTGTCGGTAACGGCGCTCCTGGCGAAACCCGTGTCGAGATTCTTGGCCTCGACCCCCACCCCCGGCATCACGCCGCCATTGGGATCCCTGGCCGTTCCGTAAATCTGGCCGGTGGTCGAGCTGGATTGGGCAAGGGCCGTGGCCGGCACCAGCACCATCAGCGCGATGGCCACCACGCCACCTCCTGATTTGAGCAATCGCATCATTTCTCTCCTCCCTTCCTTTTTCGAAATTTACTCCGGGGGGGCGGCCGCCTCCACCGGTCGGTCGCCCGCCCCACGTTGATTGAAAACCAGATCCGGAGCAATCCACCAGTTCCCGTCCACCACGGGACGCCAGAGATCACGCCGTTCCAAATATTCACCAATCAGCTCCGCCACCTCCTTGGATGAAGTCCACACAATTGGAGCGTCGGCGAGGTGCGGGTAGCCACCGCCGCCGGCGCCGCGATAGTTGTTACAGACAAGCTTGAAGGTTTCATGAAGACCCAAGGACTCGCCGCGGTACCGCAGGTCCCGCACGCGATCGCCCTCGGGGCGGGTGGGGTCGATTCGATAGCTGACGCCCGACACGTTATCGACGTTATAGTGCCGCACTACCGGGTTCGTCAACACGGCACAGCCTGAGGAGGGCCCGCAGTCGAATCCCATGTAATAGCGCGCGGCGTGCTCGAGCACATCCTTGACCTGGGCGCCGGTGAGCTCCACCACCTGCAAAGTGTTCGGGTAGACGTACAAGCCGTGAACCCAGCGCCACGACACCGGGCCAGGGGCCAGGTCCGGCGTTCCGTCGGTGAGCAGCGACGCCAGCGAAAGATCCGCACCCGACGCCTCGAGCTGCGCCTCGTGGATCAGGTCCAAGGCGGCGCAGTCGGCCAGCCGACACCCCCGGACACTCACCGGCCCGGTCGCCGTGGAGAGGGGTGCGTCCAGGGCATCAGCCACTCGCTCCTGGAGCGGAGCGAAAGCCTCGATCAGCCCGGGGTCCGGTTCGGCCTCCCCGACCGGCAGATTGGCTCCCACCCACCCTGCGATCCGCCACCCGCCACCGTCTCGCTCCATCCTCAGGTCGATTCGGGTCAGCAATCGGGCCCTGGCCCGCGGTTGGGAGACGATCACTCCATTGATGGATTCAGGCGTTATCTCTTGGTGGCTGTGACCGGTGAGCAGCAGATCGATGCCCTCCACCTGCGCCAGTCGCCAGCCGAAGTTCTCGTACGCCGTGCCGTCATCGGTGCCGCTGGCCAGATCACGCTCGAAGCCGGTGTGGGCGAGCACCACCACCACATCACACCGCTCGCGGTCTCGGAGCACCGGCACCCAGTGGCGGGCGGCCTCGTCCATGGCCTGAAATCGCAGGCCCTTGTAATTGTCGGGCTGCTCCCAGCCCGGGATGTTGGGGGTCACCAAACCCAGGACTCCCACCCTCACCGGCCCGGCCACCACCACGATGTAGGGGGGAAAGGCGGGCTCGCCCTTTTCGTCGAGAGTGTTGGCGGAAAGGAATGGGAAATGGGCCGCGCTCTCGGCGCGGCGCAGCACCTCAAGACCGAAGTTGAACTCGTGGTTGCCCACCGCCATGGCGTCGTAGCCGATGAGGTTCATGGCCGTGATGGTGGGACTGGGTTCGGACCACTTGACGTGGGCGAACTGCTCGAGGAGCTCACCCTGAATGGTGTCGCCACTGTCGAACATCAAAACCGGGTGGTCGCTGAGCCGGCGGATCTCCTCCACCATGGTGGCCACCTGGGCCAACGACCCTTTCACCGGCTGGTTTCGAGCATTGCTGAAAGGCAGGACCTGCCCGTGGAGATCAGAGGTGTGGAGCACGGTCAGCCGGGCCTGTTCAGGCTGGGCCAGGACGATCCCTGAACACAGAGCGACCGCCACTCCCGTCGCGAGAGTCCTGGCCACCCCCCCCCGTCGCGTAGACCAACTCATAGCGCGTGTGCGGATCATAGCACCAACGCCGACCCTCGTCTGAAACGGAGTCTTCGTCTGCGGTATGCTCTCAACGATGATCATCACGCACCTGCAAAATCGCCCTTCCCTCCGGTCTTCTTCAGCTTCCCCGAGGCGGTCGTGAAACGGCTCCGCCTGCTCACCGGTGGCGAGTCCCACGGGCCCCGGCTGACCGCCATCCTCGAGGGCCTGCCCGCCGGCCTGCCGGTGAATCGAGAAGGAGTCGACGCCTGGCTGGCGCGGCGCCAGCACGGCTTCGGACGGGGCGGTCGACAGCGCATCGAGCGGGATGTGGTCGAGGTGACGGGAGGGCTCCGCGACGGCCGGACCCTGGGGTCGCCCCTGGTTCTCAACGTCGAAAACCGCGACTGGAAAAACTGGTCGGCCGTGATGGATCCGTGGCGAATGGACCCCGAGGAAGCCTCGCGCCGGGCGGTTACCGCGCCGCGACCCGGCCACGCCGATCTGTCCGGAGGCTATGCCACCGACCAGCTGGCGGACATGCGAGACGTGTTGGAGCGCTCCTCGGCACGGGAGACCGCGGCCCGGGTGGCCGCCGGCGCGGTGTGTGCCCAGCTGCTCACCCGCTATGGCGTTCGATTCCGATCGGGGGTGCTCCGAGTGGGCCCGCACCCGATCCACGATGGCCCCCCCCATTGGGAGCTGCTGGAAGGGGTGAGGAAAGACTCTCCCCTGGTCACGCCACGGCCCGACGACGAGGATGGCCTGGTGGAGGCGATCCGCGCTGCCCGCAAGGCGGGCGACACCATGGGCGGGGTCGTCGGTGCGGTGGTGCGCGGCCTGCCACCGGGGCTGGGATCCTACACCCACTGGGACCGCAAGCTCGACGGTCGCATCTGCCAGGCCCTGGTGTCCATCCACTCGGTCAAGGCGGCGTCGGTGGGCGCCGGCATGGAGGTGGCTTCGGGCATGGGTTCGGAAGCCCACGACCCCATTCTCCCCGGCGACCGCCAACTGGAGCGGCCCACCAATCGGGCCGGAGGCCTCGAGGGCGGGGTCACCAACGGCAGCGACTTGGTGGTTCGAGCCTTCTTTAAACCCATCTCTACTCTCCGCCAAGGGCTGCCCTCGGTAGACCTCGCCACCGGTGAGGCTTCCACCACCGCCTGGGAGCGATCGGACGTCACCGCCATCGGCGCGGCACCGGTGATCGTGGAGGCCATGCTGGCCCTGGTGCTGGCAGATGCCCTTTTGGAGAAGCTCGGAGGCAATGCGATCGCCGACGTGGACGCCGGTTGGGAAGCCTACTGTTCGCGCCTCGCACCGTGGTGGCGAGTCAGGGCTTGACGGTCGAGGCCCAGGCGTGGAACTCGCTCTGGTTTAAAGGTTTAAAGGTTGAAGATTTAAAGGTCTTTCGCCTCACGCCCTGAGCCTTGGGCCTTGAGCCCCCCACCCGTCCGGGGCTGAATTGGACGCAGATGAACGCAGAATACGTAGAACCCCAACTACACAGTTGGCAGTTGGCAGTTGGCAGAACCCCCATCCACCCACGGCACAACCAGAGTGTGTCATTCCGAACGAAGCCCGAAGGGCTGAGGAGGAATCTGGTCAATCGAGACGATCGACAGTCGCTCATGGGACCGAATTGGTTTCATCGTCCTTCCCTGTCGGACTCACTCAAAGGGTACCGAGTCAGCTGCTGACCCAGATCCCTCGTCGCCGCCCTGCCGGGCGGCTCGCTCGGGATGACAGAGGGGAGGGCATCGCCGCTCCGACTCCGCCGTGCCGCCCGGCGTCGGTTTTCCGAGTTCCGAATTCCGAATTCTATGTCCCCTCCACTCCTCTGCTCCTCCGCTCCTCTGCCTCCCGCTGGTGTGGGCGGGCGGGAATCTTCAATCTTCAGTTTTCAATCTTCAAAGACTTCATCGGCGAGTCGGAAGCGGTTGAATGACCCGAACGGGAAAGCCCTGCTCGGCCCAATCAGCCGCGGCGGCGGCCGCAGTGGTGGCGTCTGAAGGAAGGGTGACGAACCGGCCATCAGCGTGGCCGATGACGGCGAAAGGACCCTGCTCGACGTCGTCGGCTGGGATCTCGATCCACAACGGGCCACCCGAGGGCGTCGCCACCCAGCTGAAGAGCTCGGCCCAACCAATCAGGCCGTAGGGGTAGCTGCCACGGTTGAAGTAGGTCTTGGGCAGCCCCTCCACCTGCTCGATCAACCGAGCGCTGACCACGTTGCCCTCGAGCCGCACACACACCAAGGGACGGTCTCGCGGAATCTGCGGCAGCAAGGCGGCTGCTTCCTCCACCAGGCGATCGTTGGCATCAGCCCGTCTGCGCGCGTCGGCGGCCTCGCCAGCCATATCCATTATCCCGAATAGAAACAGACAGACCGCCGCCGCGCCGGCTGCAACTCCGACCAGCCGGCGGAGGCCAGGCGGTCGTGCGCGCTCCCATGCGAGTGTGGCGAGGCCTCCAGCGGCGAGTACGAATCCGGCGAACGATGCATAACCGTAGTGGACTCCCATCACTGGCACCGGGATCAGGGGGACGAGGGGCAGCAGGAACAGGGCCGATCCCACCACCAGGGCCGGCGATCTCGACCTTACGGCCAGCACCAACACCGCGATCAATACCGCTGAGGCGAGCCATTCGGCCGGCCCGAAACGGAGGCTCGAGGTGTCCAAATCAGCCAGCCCACAAAACGCCGCGAGAGTGCTCGGGATCTTGGCGGCGGTGCGCAGCCCGCCGGAGTAATAGCCGACGGCGTACGAACTGTCGACGGCCGGTCGAAGGAGGTAGGCCGCCACAAAGGCCACCGAGCCCAGGGACCACAGGAAGGCGGTGCGGATCACCGCTGAGAAACCACGACGCCGGAAGGCCAGCTCGTAGGCCGCCGCGAAACCGGGCAACACCACCCAGCTCTCCTTGGTCAAAGCCGCGATCACGACGAGAGCAAGGACTGGGCCAATCCGCCGGCCGGTCCACCGTTTTTCCGGGCCGGGCCACAGCAGGCCGACACCGAGCCAGCAGCCCAGCAGCAGCGGGTCGTGGCGCACGTGGACCTCTCGAGCCATGAACACCGTGTACGGCGAGGTCCCCCAGAGGGCGACGATCAGCGCAGCCGACGACGACGCGAATCCGGAGCGGCGCGCGATGCCGAAAAGCAGGGCCATCACAGCTCCGTGGATCGCGAGACTCGTCAGGTGCCAGCCAGGGGTCCACGTACCCCACACAAGGTGATCCACGGCGAGCATCGGGGGGTTTGTGAGACGCAGGCCGCCGAAGGGCTCCAGCCATTTCCCGGGATCGGCCATCCGGTGCCGGGTCTCGAGCCACCACTCGTAATCGTCTCCCACGAAACCGAGCTGCAACGTCGGCAGCTGCACGACCACCATCAACAACAGCGCCGCTGCCAGCCACAACCACGACCTGGAGGCACCAAATCGATCAGTCAGTGGCGGATCCGGCGTCGGGTGCTCAACCATCCCTCTCATTGTACGGTCGGATTGCGTGGACCCTGTTGATCAGTTTTGAGGTGTGAAGTCTGAGGTCCCGTGGGCTTGAGCCCTGAGCCCTGAGCCTTGCGGCGTGCGGCTTGCGATCCCCCACCCACCCGGTTGGCAGTTGGCCGTTCCGTCTCCGAATCGAAAATCGAAAATCCGCCCACCCACCCCAAACATCGATGTGTGCCGCAGTTTCGACCTCCCACACCCCCCATACCTCCCACATCTCGACGGTGGAGCTGTGCAGGCTGGAAGCCCGCACCACAATTTGGTCCAGCTGATTGGGTCAGAGAGTCGGCGGGAGGAGATTGTGGTGCGGCCATCTTGGCTGCACATCTCGACGGTGGAGCTGTGCAGGCTGGAAGCCCGCACCACGAAATTTGGTCCAGCTGATTGGCAGTCCAGCCAGAGTCGGCGCGAGCGAGATTGTGGTGCGGCCATCTTGGCTGCACATGTCAAAGCACGGCCGAGCTGTGCAGGCTGGAAGCCCGCACCACAACCCTTACCCCTGATTTCTGGACTTCTCACCCTCTCACCCTCTCACCCTCTCACCCTCTCACCCAATCTGCGGCCAATCCTCATTCTCCCGACCGGGGTCGGTTTTCCGAATTCCGAATTCAATGGCGCTTCCCATGCGATACTCGACAAACTCGGAGGTATCAAATGACCGCTCCCCTCGCCGTGATCACCGGAGCGTCCAGCGGCATCGGCGCCGCCACGGCCCGGGCCCTGGCCGGTGAAGGTTGGCATGTGGTGCTGATCGCTCGCACCACGGCTCGGCTCGAGGTGGTCCAGCAGTCCATAGCCGCCGGCGGCGGCACCGCCATCATCGAGGCACTCGACGCCGCGGACGGTCAGCAGGTACTCGCCATGGCCGATCGGATTCGATTGGAGCTGGGGCGGCCCGATCTGGTGGTCAACAGCGCCGGCATGGGGGCCTGGAAGTTCATCGAGGAGACACCGCCGGAAGAGGCTTTGGAAATGCTGTCGGCACCCTATCTGGCGGCCTACAACACGAGTCACGCCTTCATGGCCGATATGATCGAGGCTCGGACCGGCACGTTGATTCAGGTGGGCTCGCCGGCCTCTCGACTGCCGTGGCCAGGAGCCACTGCGTACACCGCGGTGCGGTGGGCGCTGCGCGGCCTCAGTGAGGCCCTCAACCAGGACCTGGTGGGGACCGGCGTGACCAGCAGCCACGTTGTGTTCGGTGAAGTGGCCAGCTCCTATTTCGAGCACAACCAGGTCAACCGCGACCACCTCCCGAGACTCGGCCGGCTGATTCCGGTCATCACGCCAGAAGCCTGCGCCAAGGTAATCCTGAGCACCGTTCGGCGCCCACGCCGAGAAGTGGTCTATCCGTTCATGCTGAAGGTCTTTTACTGGCTGGCCGCGGTGACGCCCGGCCCCACCCGGTGGCTGCTCGCACGCTCCGGACGCCACCACTAACCCGCATTATTCATCAGGAATCGTAGCGAGGACCGCGAGAGGGCGGCAGATGCTGGTATTTCGGCCCGTCGACGACCGGAGGCGTAGTGACACTACGTAGAGGACGGCGGCGGGTCGAAAGCCCGGCAGGTGCCGTGCTCTCGCGGGCCGCAGTAGATTGCTGGTGAATAATGCGGGTGAACCGTCATCGACCAAAGGAGCGCCGGCGATCATCTCTCGAAAAGCTCCCCGCCCACCCCCCGCCCTCGCTTTTCGAGTTACACGGACTTTAGACTTTTGACTTTGGACTTTGGACTCCCCTGCCGAACTGGGCCTACTGAGTACTTCCCCGGTAGGGTAGGCTATGCGGGATGAGCGAGCCTGGAATCTGTCCCGAGTGTGGCGGCCCGATGAGTCCAGCCGAGACTATCTGCCCTGCCTGCGGCTGGGACTCCACGACGGCAATCGCCCGCCCACCGCGCCCGCCCCTGATGGCCGTGCTTCGCGGCGGCGCCTGGCGGCTGGTCGTCTACGGCGCGATTGCGGCGCTGCCATTCATCGCCTTCATGCGCCTACGCGCCACCGGACCCGGCCCCGACCTGGCCACCACGGCGCGCTGGATGGTGTCCGGTGACGACGATCGTACCGAAGAGTTGGTGACCATCCACCGGGCTCACGAAATCGCGGTAGCGGCCGCCCGCCTTGCCATCGACACCCTCAACCCGCCGTCGTTCGAGGGAGATTGGACCGAGATCCTTGCACCCTACGCCACCATGTACGTCAGAGGCTGGATGCCGCTCCTGTTCTACGGCGCCACCTCGGACATGGCACCGGCGTCGGTTCGCACCTTCTTCGAGGTCAAGGCGGATGACGGTTGGGGTCATCCCTATCGGATCTCCACCAGGGTGCTGACCCGAGACGAGGGGTGGTTGGAGGACGCCGAAGTGACGGCAGACCTCGAGGGGGGTCTCAGTCCCTCCTTCTTTGCCTCCCCGTTGGTGGAACTCCCGGACGACCGAGATTGGATGCGCCTCGAAATCGAATCGGGTGGGCACGACGGGCGCATGGACACCGCCGACGATCTGCGGCTGATCTCCTACCTGCCGGTCGGGCTCACCATCCGGCTCAGCCGCGACCCGCAGAAGCTCGAGCGTGAATTGGAACGGGCCTATACCAGGGGCCGTCACTACTTCCGGGTCGAGGGCAGCCGCTGGGACCTGATCGACGCCCGACTGCTCGCCGAGTTCCGCCTCGAGTACCTCCCTTAGAAAAAATCTTCCTCAGTGTTTTAAAAACTCAATACTCGCGTCTCATGTCTCAACCCGTGACGGCTCGGAGGACTGCCGATGTCGTCGTGAGACATGAGGCGCGAGTATTGAGCGACGCCCGCGGCGATCTGACCATCGACTGCGCCGCAAGCTGGGTGACGTATCCTAATGCCAGATGGCGACGACGAGAGATTGGGATGAGGTGGCTCAGTTGGTGCGGCGCGCCCGCGGCGGCGACGCCGAGGCCTTCCACGACCTCCTCCAGGCCCACCGCAGTGCCATCACCTCGACCCTGATCGCCTGTGGCACCCACAACGAGGACACTGCCCTGGATCTGGCTCAGGAAGTGGCAATCCGGGCCTGGCAGCGGCTCGACACCCTCGAAGATGCACGCAGCTTCACCGCATGGATCCGCCGAATAGCGGCCAACGCAGCCCGCGACCATCTCCGCCGGATGGCGGTTCGCAGGGAAGACGACCTGGAAACCGCCCTCGACCTGGCCGGAGAGGACGACCCCCATGGCCTTGCGGAACGGACCGCCGAGATCCGATTGATGTTGGCGGCACTGGAGACCGAAGACCGCGAGGTGGTCGAACTGCTGATCGCTCGCGCCGATGGAACCTCCGTGGAAGAACTCGCCACCCGCACCGGTCTTTCCGAGGGAGCACTCAAGATGCGCCTCATGCGAGCCCGCAAGCGACTCCGCCAACGCCTGACGCAGCTCCGATCCGGAAACCTGCCATAAGAAAATTCGCTCTGTAACTCTGTTTTCGGGTTCTCGGTTCCCGGGCGTCAGGCTCGAAGATCGGCTCGATTGTGCAACCCGGGAACCGGGGCTCCGAAAACAGAGCGACCAGCACTCCGTTACGAATTGACCGCTGCCGCGTCCTAAGTACGGAGACGAAGATGAGAACCCCCGATTGCCCCGACCACGGACGCCTGCTTCTGGACCTCGCCCAGGGCCGGTTGGACGACCGCGCTTCGGCCGAGGCGGAGTCCGTGCGCTCGTCCTGTCCGGTGTGTGCCGGATGGTGGCGAAAGGAATTCGAGGGGGAACTCGCCGCATCCCTCGACGCTGCCGTGGAAAAGGCGATCGGAGAGTTTCGCCCGGCCCGCCGCCGAGTCTCGGCGTGGATGCCGGCGGCTGCGGCCGCCGCCCTGGCGGTCGGAACCGCGGCCCTGTGGTACGGCGGTGACAAGGTGTCGATCGAAGACTCAAACCAGGGAGCCCTGGTCCAGGAGTCCTTCGATAGCGACCTGAACGGCGACGGAATGATCGACACCTCGGACCTCGGTTTTACGGTACACCTCGACGGGGAACCCGACAACGTCCCGCCCAGTTCGGACGGGGACGTGATCTTCGCCGACAGTCTCGACAGCGGCGACCTGGCCGGCTGGACCAGCAAGACCTGATCCGTCCAGTTGGCAGTTAGCCGTTAGCAGTTGGCAGTGCCCCCTCCCACCCAGGCTGTGCGGCGTGCGCCTTGCGGCATGCGACCCTCCACACACCCAGTCAAAAGTCTACAGTCGTCGTCTGCGCCGGTGAGAAGGTGAGAGGGTGAGAAGGTGAGGAGTCCAGAAATCAGGGGTCAGGGTTGTGGTGCGGTCGTTTCGCCTGCACAGCTCCACCGTCGAGATGTGCAGTCCAAGATGGCCGCACCACAATCTCCTCCCGCCGACATTCTGGCTGACTGCCAATCAGCTGGACCAAATTGATGGTGCGGGCTTCCAGCCTGCACAGCTCCACCGTCGAGATGTGCAGCCAAGATGGCCGCACCACAATTCGATCCCAATGATTCGGCGGGGATCGGTTTTCCGAATTCCGAATTCCGAATTCCGAATTCTCGACTGCGCTACCATGGCAGCCGCCCGGCACTCCGGGTCGGAGGAACTCATGTCCCGTTGGTCCGTCTCACTTTTTCTGATCCTTCTGACGCTCGCCGGTGCTGCCCTTGAAGCATCCACCGAAAAGCACCCCTTCAACGTTCACGACATGGTGTCGATGCAACGGATCTCTGACCCGCAGCCCTCACCCGACGGCAGCCGCGTCGCCTTCACCGTGACCACCATGGACCTGGAGGCCAACAAGGGTCGCCGGGACCTGTGGCTCGCTGCGGTCGACGGTTCCGGATCCTGGCGGCTGACCACCAATCCTGCCAACGACACGAGCCCGAGGTGGGCCAACGATTCAGTTCTCTACTTCCTGTCGTCGCGCTCCGGCTCGACCCAGGTTTGGCGGGTGCGAACCGACGGCGGCGAAGCGGTGCAGGTGACCGACGTGCCGCTCGATATCCAGTCCCTCAAGCTCGGACCCGGGGGTGGCGAGCTCTACATCGGGCTTTCGGTCTTCCCGGGGTGCGCCGAATCCCTTCAGTGCACGGTGGATCGTCTCGCCGACGAGGCTGCCCGCAAGACCACCGGTAGGGTGTACGACCGGCTGTTCATACGCCACTGGGACACCTGGTGGGATGGCCGTCGCAACCACGTCTTCAAGGTCCCGATGGAGGCCGACGGGGTGACCGCCGGCGATCCCGTCGACCTGATGGCCGGAGTGGATGGCGACTGCCCGACGCTGCCATTCGGCGGCGCCGAGGACTACGTGATCTCGCCAGATGGAGCGTGGCTGGTCTACTCCGCCAAGGTGGTGGAGGGCTCGGAGGAGGCCTGGTCCACCGACTGGGATCTGTGGGCCGTGCCCACCGACGGCTCCAGGCCGGCGCGCTGCCTCACCGACGAGAACCCCGCGTGGGATGCCGCACCGGCTTTTTCGGCGGACGGCACCCAACTCGCCTACCTGGCCATGGCTCGGCCGGGCTACGAGTCCGATCGCTACCGCGTCGTCGTCATGGACTGGCCCTCGGGAACCTCCAAGGTCCTCACCGAGAGCTGGGACCGCTCACCCGGCGAGGTGGTCTGGACCGCCGACGGCAAGGCCCTATATGGAACCGCGGCCAACGTGGGAACCACGACCTTGTTTAAAATCGACGCCCGAACCGGTGGAGTTTCCGAGGTGGTCGGCAGGCACACCAACTCGAGTCCGAGCCCGCTGCCCGACGGATCGGTTCTCTTCGCCCAGGACAGCCTGGTGTCGCCAGTGGAGCTCTTCCTCATCCCCGCCCGAGGCGGCACCCCGACCAGGGTCACCGACCTCAACGGGCCCCGTTTAGCCGACATTGCCTTCGGCGAGTACGAGCAGTTCTCATTCCAAGGGGCCCATGGTGACACCGTCTATGGCTACGTCATGAAGCCTGCGGACTTCGATCCGGAGCGGACCTACCCGCTGGCATTCCTGGTTCACGGCGGACCGCAGGGTTCCTTCGATGACCACTGGCACTACCGATGGAATCCGGAGATCTACGCAGGCCACGGCTACGCCATGGTGATGATCGACTTTCACGGTTCGGTGGGCTATGGACAGACTTTCACCGACGCCATCAACGGTGACTGGGGCGGAGCGCCGTATCAGGATCTGATGACGGGTCTCGACTGGGTTTTGGAGCACAATTCCTGGGTCGACCCGGACCGCATGGCTGCGACAGGAGCCAGCTTCGGAGGCTACATGATCAACTGGATCCAGGGCAACACCGACCGTTTCAAGGCACTGGTCTGCCACGACGGCAACCTCGATGAGTACATGGCCTACTTCGACACCGAGGAACTGTGGTTCCCCGAGTGGGAAAACGGCGGGCCACCGTGGGTGAACCCCGACAGCTACACGAAGCACTCACCGGTGCGTCTGGTGAAAAACTGGAAGACCCCGGAACTGGTGATCCACGGCGCTCTCGATTTCCGGGTGGTGGAGACCCAGGGGCTGGCCACCTTCAACGCCCTTCAACGACTGGGTGTCCCGTCGCGGCTGCTGTATTTTCCCGACGAGAATCACTGGGTCCTCAAGCCGCTCAACTCGATTCAGTGGCACGAGGTCGTCCTCGATTGGATGGATCGCTGGACCGCTCCGTCCGGCGAGTGAGACCGCATCCATTGGGTTTAAAGGTCAAAGGTTGAAGGTTGAAGGTTAAAGGTTAAAGGTTAAAGGTTAAAGGTTAAAGGTTAAAGGTTTAAAGGTTTGGCTCATCCGGAATTCCGTGAGTTGGTGTATGCCAGCGATCAGGGACGGCGACGGCTGACAGCGGCAGGGGCCGGTGGCGGCGTCAGGTGACGACGACGGCGTCAGCGCGGGATGGGTGCCGGCTACACGGGATTGAGCAGGCGCCAGGTCATGGCACGAACCTCATCAAAGGTCCC
Source organism: uncultured Holophagae bacterium (assembly GCA_963801995.1). Classification (GTDB taxonomy): domain Bacteria; phylum Acidobacteriota; class Thermoanaerobaculia; order Thermoanaerobaculales; family Sulfomarinibacteraceae; genus FEB-10. Next base: position 66,215 of record CAWDGW010000010.1, read on the forward strand.
CAGGGCCTTCTCCGCGCCGGCTCGGTTGACCGCTCCAGCAGTTGAGAGCAGTCGCAGGTGACTGTCGGCCTCCTTGGCCGAGGCATAGGCGATCCGCCAATGGTGCTGGCGATCTCTTCCGTTTCGGCCGTGCCCTTCCGCCAGGTTGGCGGGGACCGAGCTGGCCGACCGGATCAGCTGATCGGCGATGGACTTCAGGGGAGCCGGAACTCTAAAAACCAACTTAATGGCGATGCCTGCTGCTTCGAGGGCTTTGGTGTAGGCCACGAGATTGGTGTTACTGACTTCTTTCGACATGGTCACCTCCGGGTCGTTCATGCCCTTCAACAAGCTGCCAGGGAGGCCGTTGTCAAGGGTTGCCGGACTTCAGGCCGGCAGCGGAGCGTCCCTTGACAACGGCCTCCCTGGCAGCTATTCGTCCCCGTCCCATAGAACGACCCGGAGGGGACCATTCAGCCGCTGCACATCTGATCGCTGCCTCTGCCGCGGTCGCTGCCCGCTGTCTCCTGTCCCCTCCGCTGCTCGCTGCCGCCGGTCACTGCCTCTGACCCTGATCGTCGGGAACGGGACCACCTCACCTCATATTTCCCGGATTACCGTTGACTCGACGTATTGACAAATCGTTGACTCTTCTGTCAACAGCCAATTGCCCACTGCCTGCTACAATTGGTTGTGTGGGAACAACACACTGGCGGAGGCCGACGTGATCATCACTTGTCCTCACTGTGAAACGAAATACCGGTACGACGAGGCTCGTTTCGGTGCCGAGGCGTCCAAACCAGTCAAATGCACAAGCTGTGAGCACACGTTTACCATCGACAACCCGCTGCAGGTTGGCGATTCGACGAACGTGGGGCGGGACAGTGCGCCGGACGTCAACCCCCACCAGGACACCGAGGCCCGCGAACCCGCGATGGAGCCGGACTCCCCCGAACTCCCGGAGTTGGCGCCGCTCCCGTCCGATGTGCGCTTCTCTCTGGCGGTGATCGCCGGCCCGCAGGCAGGCAGCGTGTTTCCGATTACCAAGCCCCGAATCTTCATGGGCCGCGGATCGGCGATGGACGTCCAGCTCAAGGACTCGGAAGTCTCACGCCGTCACGCCATGCTGGAGGTCCACGACGACGAGGGCGTCCTGCTGGACCTCGGAGCCACCAATGGCACCTTTGTGGACGGGGCGCGGATCGACCAGGTGACCCTGGCCAGCCGCAGCGAGTTCACCATTGGGTCCACGACGCTGATGTTCATCGTCACGCCCAGTCGTGATGTTCCCTAAGTGGTGCCAAATACGCCATTCGAACAGCAATTTCGGCGTCAATCTTGCACGATTGCATCCTTGTCACGGTCCTCGTTGGAGTTGAATTTGGCAGTGGATTTGCTAGCACCAATCCCCTAAAGTGATCTGGCTCCGGGTCGGCACACCAAAACGGCGCGCCGGGCCCAAAGCAATTTGTTCTCCTGGAGGCTCAAATCAATGATCGAGGTTGAAGGACTGACCAAGGTCTTCGTGGACACGCCCGTTGTGGACGACGTTTCGTTCTTCGTCCCAGAGGGGCAGGTACTCGGGTTCCTCGGCCCCAACGGCGCCGGCAAGACCACTGCCATGCGCATGATCACCGCGTTTTTGCCACCGACGGCAGGGCGGGTCGTGGTGGCCGGGATCGACCTGGACAAGGACCCGGTGGATCTTCGCCGACACGTCGGCTACCTGGCCGAGAACGTCCCCCTCTACCCGGAGCTGCGGGTCGAGGAGTATCTCCGCTTTCGGGCGGCGGTGGAGGAAGTTCCCGGCAAGGAGGTGCGAGCGCGGGTGGACGAGGTCTGCGATCGTTGCCTGATCGAAGACGTCCGCCGTCAGGTCATCGGCACCCTCTCCAAGGGGTACCGGCAGCGGGTGGGGCTGGCCGGCGCTCTGATCCACAAGCCGCCGGTGCTCATCCTCGACGAGCCGACGGTCGGCCTGGATCCCAACCAAATCATCAAGGTGCGGGAGCTGATCGTCGAGCTCGGCCAAGACCACACGGTGGTCCTGTCCACTCACATCCTGCCCGAGGTCGAACAGGTGTGTGAACGTGTCGCCATCATCGATCGCGGGCGGATCGTGGCCGACGGCAGCCCCGACGCGCTTCGGGCACAGATGGTGGGCAACCCTCGGCTCAACGTCGAGATCGCGGGCGCAAACGGCAACGGGAAAGACGCGCTCATCGCCCTCCCTGGTGTGGCCAAGGTATCGGACAAGGGCGACGGCAACTACCTGGTGGAGCACACCCCGGAAAGCGATCCGAGAGAGGCGATCTTCCGGATGGCGGTGGAACGCGGCTGGGTGCTGACCACCCTCGCGCGAACCCGCGCCTCGCTCGAGGACGTGTTCGTTCGGTTGACTACCCGCGACGAAGCCCCGGTGGGAGAGGAGGTGTGAGATGAGGAAGACACTGGCCATCATCCGCCGCGAGCTGGTCGCCTACTTTTCGTCTCCGCTCGCCTACATCGTTCTGACCGCTTTCCTGCTCATGCAGGGCTATATCTTCTACGTCATCGTCTCATTCCTCAACAACCCGTCGACCCAAGCCATGACCCCGCTGAGGCTCTTTTTTGGGGGCACGGTGTTCTTCTGGCTCTTCCTGCTCTTCACGGTGCCGGTGATCACCATGCGGCTGATCGCGGAGGAACGGCGATCGGGCACCATCGAGGTTCTGCTCACCTCGCCGGTCTCCGAGGGACAGGTCATTGCCGCCAAGTTCATCGCCGCACTGATCTTTTACGTGGTGCTCTGGCTGCCCACCTTCCTCTACGTCGTCGTCCTGGCCCGCCACTCCGAAATCGACCTGATGCCGGTGGCAGCCGGATACATCGGGGTGCTGTTGGTGGGTTTCCTGTTTCTGGCGGTGGGCACCTTCACCTCGACCCTCACCGACAACCAGCTGATCGCTGCAATCATCGCCTTCGCCCTGCTCATCGTCCTGTTTTCCATCGGCCTGGTGGAGCAACTCCTGGTTTCCTCATCCGTGCTCCGCGATGCCTTCGGCTACATGAACCTGTGGACCCACATGGACGACTATGCCAAAGGGATCGTGGACACCCGGCATGTGGTCTACGCTCTGTCGGTGGGCATCCTCTTCTTATTCCTCGCCACCAAATCGCTCGAAGTGAAGAAGTGGAGGTGACGGCATGAGGAAACAGGCGATCCGCTACACCCTGTCCGGCATCGTGGGCATCATCCTGGCCATCGCCCTGACCGTAATGGTGAACTGGCTGGCATCTCGACACTACGTTTCCGCCGACTGGACGACGTCGAAGATCTACTCAATCTCCGACAAGACACAGAACATCCTGGGTGGACTTGAAGAGGAAATCCGGGTGATCGTCTTCATGACCCCGGCCAGTCCTTTGTACGACCAGGTTTCCGAGCTGCTGAACCGCTACTCCTCCACCTCCGAGAAGATCGACGTCGAGTACATCGACCCCGACAAGGAGCCGCTCAAGACGCGCCAACTTGCAGAACAGTTCGGCATCTCGGTGGCGGACACGGTGGTCTTTTCCTACGCTGACCGCACCAAGTACGTCACCTCCGACCAGATGGCCGAGTTCGACTATGCCGGCATGCAGTACGGCCAGGCGCCGACCATGCGCGCCTTCAAGGGTGAGGAGCAATTCACCGCCGCCATCCTGTCGTTGGTGGCGCCGGACGTCCCGAAGATCTACTTCGTGGCCGGCCATGGCGAGGCGTCGGTGGAGAGCAGCGGCGGCGCCACCGACCGCAGCCTGGCCGTGCTCGCCGAAGCCCTCAAACGCGAGAATATCGAAACCGCCGACACCATGTTGCTGGGGGCGGAGCTTCCCGAGGACGTCGACGTGCTCGCCATTATCGGCCCAACCCGGGCGTTCACCGAGGCGGAGATCGAGACCCTCGATGCCTACCTCGACGGCGGGGGGCGACTGCTGGTGGCTCTCGATCCGCTGATCGAACCGGCCGGCACCATGCGCTCCACCAGGCTTGAGGACTTCCTGGCCGGGCGCGGAGTCGGAGTCAACGAAGACCTCGTCGTGGACCCGTCTCGCAGACTTCCCTTCTACGATCTTTCGGCCGTCTATTTGACCGACTTCCCGGCCCATCCGGTGACCCAGGGGCTGGAGGGCATCGCGGTCCTGTTCACGGTCGCCCGCTCCTTGTCAGCCGACGCCGAGGCCGGAGCGGATGTGATCGTCGAGACCTCCACCGAGGGGTGGGGCGAGACCAACCTCGGACAGCTGCTCGCGGGCGAGCCAGTGGACCAGGATGACGCAGACACCGGAAGTCCGGCAGTGGTCGGTGTGGTCGTCGAAGGGACTCCCGAGGCCACGGAGGGGCCCGACGCCGACCCGTCCGCAAGCCCAGACACGGGATACCGCCTGGTGGTCTATGGCGACTCGGACTTCATGGCGGACTACGAGATCTCCAACGCTGGAAATCTCACCCTTGCGATGAACAGCTTCAACTGGCTCGCGGAGCGCGAGGAGGCTCTGGGCATCGCGGCCCGGAACGTGGAGCAAGTAAACCTCTTCCTCTCCCAGGAGCAGATGCGCAACATCCTTCTACTCACTCTCGTCGTCATGCCGGGTGCTGCGATCCTCATGGGCATCCTCGTCTGGCGACGCCGACGGCACTAGTGATGAAGAGTCTCAAGTCCAAAGTCCAAAGTCTAAAGTCACCTCATTCCGGACTCGTGCCAGACCGGGGTTGTCAGGGACTTTTGACTTTTGACTTTTGACTTTGACTTCGATGAGGAGCTGGAGATGCGAAGTCGGAACTTAATCATCTTGGCCGTTGTGGTGGCAGTTGTTGGTGCCTATGTCTTTTTTTACGAACGCCACCAGATGACGACCGAAGAAAAGCAGGAGCGGGCCGACAAGGTCTTCCCCGAGCTCGAGCAGGACCACGTCGACTCGCTGGAGATCCGCAACTCTCATGGCACCTTCCATCTCGCCAAAGATGATGGAGAGTGGCGGCTTGTGGAGCCCATCGACTTTCCTGCGGACTCCGCGGCGGTCAATGGGCTGATCCGTTCCATCCAGAACCTGGAAGCCGAGCGAATCCTCTCGACTGACGATGTGGACCTCCAAGCCTACGGGCTCGACGACCCGAAGCTGGGAGTGGTGCTCGAGACCAAGGACGGGTCCCGTTTCGCCCTGACCGTGGGTGACGAGACCGCTCTCGGATCCAACCGAGCCGTGCGGCGAAACAACGAGTCAAGTATCGTGCTGGGACCAGGCTGGTGGGTCAACGACCTCGACAAGGAGCTCGTCGACTGGCGATCAAAGTCGGTGGTGGATCTCGTGGCCGACGACCTGGCGTCTCTCGAGCTGGCGGCCGGTGACGATCAGGTGCGAGTGAATCACGTTGGTGGCGTCTGGACCCTGGCCGATCCCATCGAGGACGTGGCCGATGAGGACCATGTTCGGGATCTGGTGTCTGCCCTGAACGCCCTTCAAATCAAAGAGTTCCTCGACAGCTCGGCTGATTCCGAGGCGCTTGGCCTCGAAGATCCAACCCACGAGCTGACCATCGTTCAATCAGGAGACAAACCGAAGGTGCACCTCGCCTTCGGCGCGACCCGCGACGTGGAGGGTTCCACCCAGGTTGTCTGCAGACGCGGGGACTACGAGCTGTTCTGGGTGACCGATGGGGCTTTGCCCAGGATGGACAAGGCACCGATCCGATGGAGAGCCCCGGGTGTTTTTGACTTCGAAACCTGGGACGCGGAAGGCCTGACCATTACCGCAGGGGACACCGTGTCGCTCACCCGCACCCAGGGCATTTGGGAGACCGACGATGGTTCCGAGGTGGACCACACCGCGGTCCAGCGGCGATTGACAGCTCTCGCTGATCTCGAAGCTGAGGAGTTCGATCTCGTTCAGCCCGCAACCAAAGTCATGGGTGAGGTCCTCCTGACCTTGCCCGGCGATGGGGATGAAGCCGCTCCGGTTGAAGTGGGCTACACATTCCACAGGCCGCTCACCGAGGGAGGCCAGGCGATGGTGGTTGTCACGGCAAGGGACACCGTGATGAGCGTCGAGATGACCGCCGCCGAAGAGATTCTCTCCAACCCCCGAGGCCTCTTGAAGGCAGCCGAGATCACGGATGGCGGCGGCGAACCGCCGCTCGAGTAGTCAAGAGTCAAAAACCAAACGTCCAAAGCAGAGCAACCCGACCAGGCTCGACGGGTTACAATTATTCCTCAGGGGGCCACAGCTCGGTGCTGGACTGGCGACAACAACTTCAAGATCTCCAGCAGCGACGGCCCGACCTCGCCCATCGAGTCTGTCGCAAGATCCTGCTCGACCTCCAGCGACGGGGGCTGGTGGATCTGGACACCCTTGACGACCAAATCGCCGCCGTGCTGGAGGTCGCAGCTTCGAGACGCACCCTGGATCCCAACCGACCCAAGCCGAGGCTCCCCAACCACTCCAAACAAGCCCTCCACGAGCTCGCCCTCGAGTACGCGGAGCGTCACCTTCAGCCGGAAGAGATCACAGCCATCATCCTGGTCGTAGAAAAGCGACACCTCGCCTACGAAGGGGCCTCCCTGGCAGAGGATCCGGACACCCCGATTCACGTTCTGCGCGACAAGATCCACGAGTTTCTGGACTTCGCTCCAGGCGAAACTGCCGCGCCAAAAGAAGACGTTCTCGGGACCCGGGCAGCGCTCGTCCGGCGGCTGCTGACCGATCAGCTGGATTTCATCTCGGTGGCCAAACGTCACATCAAGGTTCGCGAGTTGAGCAACGTGCTCGATCACATCATCGGCTCTGACGGCAACCAGGGCCGTCTCGGCGGCAAGGCAGCCGGGTTGATCCTCGCTGACTCGATCCTCCAACGGGCCAAGGAGGAGGGCCGCTTCAAGGGTGACTACCGCGTCCCGATCTCGTACTTCCTGCCCTCCAACGGGATCCTCGAGTTCATCGACTACAACGGCCTCCAGGACATCATCAACGTCAAGTACAAGCCCATCGAGGAGGTCCGCGAGGAGTACCCGTTGGTGGAGCGCCTCTTCAAGGGCGGCACCATGCCTCCCACCATCCGTCGCGCATTGGAGGCCATGCTCCGCGACTTCAGTGAGGTCCCCCTGATCATCCGGTCTTCGAGCCTGCTCGAGGACCGCATCGGCCACGCCTTCTCGGGCAAGTACAAGAGCCTGTTCATCGCCAACAAGGGGCCAATCGAGAGACGTTTGGCCGAACTCGAGGATGCCATCGCAGAGATTTACGCCTCGGTCTTCCACGCCGACCCCATCGAGTACCGCCGGGAACGCGGTCTGATCGATTTCCAGGAGCAGATGGGAATTCTGATCCAGCAGGTCGTCGGCCGGGAAGTCGGCAAGATGATCTTCCCGGTCTTCGCCGGGGTGGCCTTCTCCACCTGCGAGATGCGCTGGTCACCACGAATCCAGCGGTCCGACGGCATGGCCCGGCTGGTGCTCGGCCTCGGAACCCGAGCGGTGGACCGAACGGTGGCCGACTACCCGGTGTTGGTGGCTCTTCGCCAGCCCACCCTGAAGGCGGTCCAGAGACCCGACGAGGTTTACCGCTACTCTCAGCACGACGTGGACGTGGTGGATCTCCGGGAGCAGCAGTTCGAGTCGCTCTCACTGGGCTCATTCCTCTGGCGGACCGGAAGACAGCTGCCCCTGATGAACCGGCTCTTCTCGATCTATCGCGACCGACAGATACTCCCCACGGTAGGCATCATGGCTCAGATGCAGCCCGAGGAAATGGTCGTCACCTTTGACGGTCTCCTCCAGTCCTCGTTCCCCAGCGATCTCAAGACCATGCTCGATCTGCTGCAGGAGGGGTTGGGAGAGCCGGTGGACGTGGAGTTCGCCCACGACGGCGAATACCTCTACATGCTCCAGTGTCGTGCGCTGAGCCAGGGGTCGGCTCCGCAGACGGAACCCATCCCCTCTGACGTGGTCGACCGACATCGGCTTTTCACCGCCGACCGGTACGTTCAAACCGGACAATTCAAGAACCTCGAGTATCTGGTGCTGGTGGACCCGCGAGATTACGCGAAGCTCGAATCAAAAGAGAAGATCCTGCGGGTGGCGAAGGCTGTCGGAAAACTCAACCGCAAGCTCCCCGAGCGGCGATTCGCGCTCATGGGACCCGGCCGCTGGGGCAGCCGCGGCGACATCCGTCTCGGCGTTCCGGTGAGCTACGCCGACATCTGCTACACCGCTTTGCTGATCGAGATCGCACGTCAGAAGGGGAACTACGTCCCGGATGTGTCCTTCGGAACCCACTTCTTCAACGACCTCGTGGAGGCTGGTATCGGCTACCTCCCTCTCTATCCCGACGACCGCGACATCGTGTGGAACGACGACCTCCTGGGGGGATCGGAGAATGCCCTCGCGACCATTGCCCCGGAATTCGAAGACCTGGCTGAAACTCTGCGCGTGATCCACGTTCCAGCGGTGACGGATGGGCTGCTGGCTCACGTCATCATGGATGGCGAGACCGATCGAGCTCTCGGCTACCTCGGCCCCCCCGTTTAACCTGTCCTCCGTGCGCATGGGCAATCGTCGCAGCACCATCAAGGAAGGGGATTGCGCCCGCCCAGCCACCCTCCCATTGCGAATCAACGAATTCCGGGCGTCCGAGGCCGTCGGCGGCTAGCACCTCGACGATCTCGGCAGGCGACAATTCGTAATTCGTAATGGGCGCTTGGCTAAGCCCACCCGCGGAGATGACAGGCGGTGGCGACGCGTTGGATCGCGATCATATAGGCCGCATCACGCATGTACTCGCCGGTGTCCTCGGCGAGATCGGCCACCGCGTGGAAGGCGGTGGTCATCTTCTGGTCGAGCCGTTCGAGGACCTCATCCTTGGGCCAGAAGAAATTCGTGTTGCACTGCACCTGCTCGAAATAGGAGCAGGTCACACCACCCGCATTGGCCAGGAAATCGGGAATCACGAAGATGCCTCGCTCCTTGAGGACCGCATCGGCTTCCGGCGTCGTGGGGCCGTTGGCACCCTCGGAGATGATGCGCACGTTGCTGTGGATCTTGGCCACGTTTTCGCCGGTGATCTGGTTTTCGAAGGCGCCAGGAATCAGGATTTGGACATCCTGCTCGAGCCAACCTTCCGCGTCCAGGATGGTGTAGCCGGCCTCTTCCGCCTTCTCCTTGTTGATGGTTCCGAATCGATCGGTGATGGACAGCAGGAACTCCACATCGATTCCATCGGCATTGGCGAAGGTGTAGGCCTGGTGATCGTCGTTGTCCCAACAGGCCACTGCAACCACCGTCCCGCCGAGTTGGATGAAGAGCTTTGCCGCGTACTGTCCCACGTTGCCGAATCCCTGAATGGAGGCACGAGTTCCTTCCGCCGACAGCCCCATCCTCTTGAGCGCCTCACGAACCACGAAAATGACCCCGTAGCCGGTGGCCTCGGTTCGCCCGAGAGACCCGCCGACCTCGACGGGCTTTCCGGTGATCATCCCCGGGTAATGACCGCCCGATACCTTTTCAAACTCATCGAGCATCCACACCATGTGCTGGGGGTTGGTCATGACGTCGGGAGCCGGAACGTCCTGCACCGGTCCGATGTTCCTCGCCACCTGGCGCACCCAACCACGACACAGGGATTCCTGCTCTCGAGGCGACAGGTTGTGGGGGTCGCAAATCACACCGCCCTTGCCGCCACCGAGGGGAATGTCGACCACGGCGCACTTCCAGGTCATCCACGTGGCCAGGGCGCGCACCGTGTCGATGGTCTCCTGCGGGTGGAATCGGATGCCCCCTTTGGCAGGACCTCGAGCGTCGTTGTGCTGAACCCTGAAGCCCCGAAAGACCTTGATCTGCCCGTCATCCATGCGGATGGGAATGGTGAAGTGGTACTCGCGCTGCGGCCAGCGCAGCAAATCCCGGATCCCACCCTCGAGCTGCAGCTTGTCAGCCACCGCATCGAACTGGCGCTGGGCCATCTCGAAAGCGTTGAATTCCTTGGTCATAATCCCTCCTTGCCGCACGCGGGCGCGTTATACGCCTTTGCGGCCGTCGAGTCAACCATATCGTGCTGATTTTCACAAGGGCGTGCGGCGTGCGGCGTGCGGCGTGCGGGTGCGTGCGGCGTGCGGCGTGCGGCGTGCGGCGTGCGGCGTGCGGCGTGCGGCGTGCGGCGTGCGGCGTGCGGCGTGCGGCTTCAAGAACATACTCCGAGCCATCTCACAGGTTTCAGAAAAATCGCCACCGTTGCGGGAAAACTCGAATCCCGAATCCCGAATCCCGAGCGCAGGCCGCAAGCCGCAAGCCGCAGACGCCGAGACGTATACTTTCCCAATGTCCCGACGGTTGACAATCGTCCACGCACTGGAAAAAAACCACCTCACAACCGGATCAGTGGTGCAGATGATGGAAGCTGCGCGCGGTCTCGCCGCCCGGGGTCACCGCGTCACCGTGGCGGCGCCACCGGGAGGAGACCTGGAACAGGCCTGTGACGCTGCCGGCGTCGTTCACCTCCCAATCCCGCTGACCGGCTCCTTCGACATGGGTTCCGCCGTGACCCTACGGCGTCACCTGAAGAGCGGTCCCACCGACGTTGTTCACGTCCACAAGGGGCGTGCCCACTCGGTCGCCCTGCTCGCCGCCACCGGTCTGGGGCGCCGTCCGGTGCTGGTGGTCAATCGCGGTGTCAGCTTTCCCCTCGACCGGTTCAACCGATGGAAGTACCGCCACCCACGGGTGGGGGCGGTGGTGTGCGTTGCCGGCCCGGTGGGCCGAGTCGCCATGCAAAGCGGTCGCCTCGCTGCCAATTCGGTGCGCGTCATCCACGGCGGCACCGATGAACATCGATTCGATCCCGCCCGGATCGATCGGTCCGCTGTCCGGAACGAGCTCCACATAACACCGGATCAACTGCTGGTGGGCCAGGTTTCGGTTCGGGACTGGAAGGGTTGGCGTGACCTCCTCGAGGCATTCGCCTCAGTCGCGTCAACTGCCGGCCACGCCCGGTTGCTCCTGGTTGGCTGCGAGTCCGAACCAGCCCGGCGGGAAGTCACGGCCGCTGCCCGGGGTCTCGGCATCTCCGAGCTGGTCCTGATGCTGCCCTATCGGCGTGACATGCCAGAGGTGCTCGCCGCCTGTGACGTGGTCGTCGATGCATCCTGGGCCGGCACCGGAATCACCGGAACAATCCGCGAAGCCATGTCACTCGGCAGGCCGGTGATCGCCACCGACTGCGGCGGCAACTCGGAGCTGGTGATCGACGGCCAATGCGGACTGTTGGTCCCACCGCGAAATCCCAAGGCCCTGGCCAGGGCCCTGCTGCGGCTCGATGACGATGCCGACCTCAGGACGGAACTTGGCGAGGCAGCACGGCGGCGGTTTCTGGGCGGGTTCACCACCGAACACCGAATTTCCCGCCTGGAACGGCTTTACCGGGAACTCCTCGAAGTTCGAGATTCTTCCCGTCCGGAGTGATCGAGTGGCAGTTGGCAGTTGGCAGTTGGAAGTTGGCAGTTGGCAGTTGGCAGCGAGGATACTGCCCATAGCTCTTTTACCCATTGATGAAACAGCCACGAAACGGTTAGGGTTTCTCGAAGAGGAGGAGAATAACATGCCGCTGCACGATCACACTATCGATCTTGAATCCCTCGGTTCGGCGGCGGCCGATGCCTGCCAAAGGGCTGCCGCCGGAGAGCCGGTTGTGGTGACCAGCTCCGGGCGTCCGATGATCGCGATGGTCGCCATTGAGGCGTTGATGGCGCTCGAGCGGGATCGGGAGCTGCTCCGACGGCTTGCCCTCGGCGACCTGGAGAGCGCCGCCGGTGAGGGAGACGATCTGGATTCGGTCCTTACGGAGTGCCGCCTCCTGCTCGAGGAAAGCTGAGGCTGTGGTGCGGATCCGTGTCACTCCTTCGGCGCGCGCGGAGCTCCTGGAGACTGTGGTTCGGCTCCGCGACCTGGACCGGTCCGCAGCTGCTCGGTTCGTCGACCGGGTGTCCAAGGCCATCCGGGCGGCCGCTGACGGGGAGGCCGAGACTCCCGAGCTCGATTCACCGTGGCGGTCCGCCCAGGCGACCGACGATCACCGCCTCTATCTCCGCGATCGCACCGACGCCCTGTGGCTGATCGCCATCTGGCCCGAACCCTCTGCGAGGGGCGAGAGGCTGGCTCAAGGTGAGAAGGTGAGAAGGTGAGGAGGAGAGAGGCAGGGCACCCACTTTTCCCCCTCTCACCTTCTCCCCCTCTCACCCTCTCACCTCTGCCACCGGAACACGCGGGATCATCCCGACACACGAAAAAGCCTGGAGGAAGCCTCCAGGCTCGAATCGTTGAAATTTGGCTCCGCAGGAGGGACTTGAACCCCCAACCTAGTGGTTAACAGCCACCCGCTCTACCATTGAGCTACTGCGGAGCATTCGCAGCGGATGATCATTGTAGATTTCAGTCGCCGAATGTCAACCTGCAGAAGGTCTTTGAAGGGTGAAGTTCAGCCGCTCCACCGGCGCGCGGGCCAAGGCGTGGCGGAGTTCCTCGCCGCTGGAGAACCGCGTGGTTCCCAGCCTGACGCCCTCCACCTGAATCTTGAGCCGGTCGCCCTCCAGGGGCCACGGCTGCATCTTCCATCGCGAACCCTCGAGCCGGGTCACCTGGATTCTCTCTGGCCCACTCGTCGAGGAACGCCCGGTCATCGTGAACGGCGAACCGAGCGCGGCGCACAAACAGACCGACAGCTTGTCGCAGGCTTCCAGGAGCCCGGCATTCACAAGCCATGGCTCCCCCTCCAGGTAGGGGCTGTAACGAGGGTCCATCCGCAGGGACTCGCGCCAGGATGCCAGCAGTCGATCCATCTCGGCCCGAAACGCCTCCGCCGATCGACCTCCCGCGGTATCACCCCTTTCGAGCAGGCTGGACGATTTGAGTTCAACCAAGTCGGCGAACCGATTCGCCACCAACAAACCCGCATACCGACTGAACGTGGCGGCACGACTCACGCTGGCTCGCCAGATGTCGAGATGGCCGGCGAGCTGCATTCGATCGAAGGTCAACGGCCGACCGTCCCGGTCCACCCCCGGGTCCCCGTCGAAGTCGGTCCAGCCCACGTCGTGCAGCAGTACCGCGGCGAGAACCTCGGCCCTCAGCGCCGGTCGAGCGATTCGGCGGTTGCCCCAGTGCTGAGCCACCTGCCAGGCCAGCCAGGCGTGTGAGGTTTGGGAGATGGCGAGGACCGTCGCGGGATCGCTGGTGCGGTGAAGGAACATCCGAGCATTCTAACCGCAACTGAGTGACACGTGTCACCCCTTAGTAGCTCGTGTGCTTACGTGGTAATCTCCTGCCATGGTGAAGTTCGGCACGTCGGGATGGCGCGGCATCATTGGTCGCGAGATCACCTTCCGCAAGGTGCGGATGGTGACTCAGGCGATCGTCGACCTGCTGTACGAAAATCGACCCGATGTGAACCTGATCGTCGTCGGCTACGACACCAGAATGTTGTCCGAGAAATTCGCGGACGCCGCTTCCGAACTCATCGCCTCGAACGAAATCCAGGTCGAGCGCACCGTCAGGGACGTGCCTTCTCCGGTCGTGGCCTCGGCGGTCCTCGACCGAGGAGCCGATGCGGGCATCACGTTCACCGGCAGTCACAACGCGCCGGAGTACAACGGGCTGAAAATCTATACCCGGGAGGGAATCCTCGCTCCCGATCATTTCACCGACCGTGTCGAACAGTATTTCCTGGCGCTGTCGGCTGCCTGGGAGGACACCTTCCTACCGCGAGCCGACCTGATCGGGTCCCTCGATCCCAAGGCATGCTACCTCGAACGTTTGCAGAGTCTTATCGACTGGGACACCATCCGGGCGAGTGGCCTTGATGTTGTGGTGGACCCCCTTTACGGGACCACCCGTGAGTACCTCGACCACATCATGCTCGCCAACGAGATCCCAATCACCGTCATCCATAACACCAGAGATCCATACTTCGGAGGTTATGCGCCGGACTGCACCTCGGAAAATTTATCCCGACTGCGTGACACCATGCGACGAACCGGCGCCCAGCTCGGCCTTGCCACCGACGGAGATGGCGACCGATTCGGCATTCTCGACCATGGGGCGAGAATGCTGGATTCGTGCCAGGCCCTGGCGCTGATCCTCGACTACCTGGCGAGGCGGCGCGGCTTCAAAGGAGCGGTGGGCAGGACCCTCGCCACCTCGCGCCTGATCGATGCAGTGGCCGCTGAGCACGGTCTCGAACTGGTCGAGGCGCCGGTGGGGTTCAAGAACTTCGGACCGATGCTGGTCGACGGATCTCTGGAATACGCCGCCGAGGAAAGCGCAGGGCTCGCATGGTCCCGGCACCTCCCGGAGCGTGACGGCGTTTTGGCCTGCCTCCTCACCGCCGAGATGATGGCCGTGGAGGGCAAGTCCCTGCTCGAGCTCATGCAGGACCTTACGTCCAGGGTCGGAAACTACGCCTTCCGACGGACACAGATTCCCCTGTCCGATCGAAGCCGCGAGGTCTTCGAGCGCAGGCTCGAACAAGACTGGAAGAAACAAAAGCTGAACGGCTGGGAAGTTGTGACGGTGGACCGGCGAGACGGCCTCAAGCTGATCTTCGAGGGCGGCAACTGGATCCTGATCCGCCTTTCCGGCACCGAGCCCAAAATTCGACTCTACGCAGAAGGCCGCTCCAACGAGGAGATGCGCAACCTCATGCACCTTGCGCGACAATTATTCACCAATCGGAGGTTTTGACGATGTTCGACATCGAGTTCGTTTTCGGTCGCGAGGTACTCGACTCCCGGGGCAACCCGACCGTCGAGGCCGAGATCATTCTGTCCGGTGGCGCCGTTGGCCGAGCTATTGTGCCGTCCGGGGCATCAACCGGATCCCGGGAGGCCCTCGAGCTGCGTGACGGCGACCCGGAGCGGTTCGGCGGCAAGGGCGTGGAGCAGGCGGTCCAACATGTCAACGGCGTGCTCGCCGAGACCGTCGAGGGCCTGGATGCCCGCGATCAGCTGGGCATCGACCAGGCCATGATCGAAGCCGACGGCACCGACAACAAGGGCAGCCTGGGAGCCAACGCCATCCTCGCCGTGTCTCTCGGCGTCGCCCACGCTGCGGCGGAAGGCAGCGGCCTTCCCCTGTACCAGTACCTGGGCGGCTGCGGGGCCCGTGAGCTGCCGGTTCCCATGATGAACATCCTCAACGGCGGCGCCCACGCCGATAACTCGGTGGACTTTCAGGAGTTCATGGTGATGCCATTGGGGTTCGCCACATTCTCCGAATCGCTGCGGGCCGGCGTCGAGATCTTCCACACCCTGAAGAAGGTGCTCGGCAAGCGAGGACTGGCCACAGCGGTGGGCGACGAGGGCGGTTTCGCGCCAGACCTGCCGTCCAACCGTGCGGCACTCGAGCTGATCATGGAGGCCATCGAGATGGCCGGATACCGACCAGGCGAGGAGATCGGCCTGGCCCTGGACGTGGCGGCCTCCGAGTTCTCCAGCGGCGGAGCCTACAACCTCGAGGGCGAGGGCCGCGACGGGCTTGGCGCGGACGAGATGATCGCACTCTACGAGGAAATGGTGGACGACTTCCCCATCGTTTCCATCGAGGACGGCCTGGCCGAATCGGATTGGGACGGCTGGAAGCGGCTCACGGGAGCCCTCGGCGACCGCATCCAGCTGGTTGGCGACGACCTGCTGGTGACCAATCCAAAGATCATCGCCGAGGCCATCCGCAAGAACATCGCCAACTCCGTTCTGATCAAACTCAACCAGATCGGCACTCTGTCGGAGACCCTGGAAGCCGTGGAGATGACCCACAAGGCCGGATACACGACAGTGATCTCCCATCGCTCCGGAGAGTCCGAGGACACCACCATCGCCGACCTGGCGGTGGCATTGAACACCGGCCAGATCAAGACTGGATCGGCCAGCCGCACGGACCGAATCGCCAAGTACAACCGACTGCTCCGGATCGAGGAGGAACTCGAGGACGCCGCCCGGTTCCGCGGCGCGGCGGTGCTGGCGCGCGGCAAGGCGTGAGGCGGCTGCCGCTTCTCCTGGTGGGCATCGGAGCCGTGCTGGCGCTCGGCTTCCTGTCCTCCATCGTGACCCATGGCTTCCAGGAGGTGGCCAGGGTCGAGGAGGAGCGGCGTCTGCTCGATGTGGAGAAAGAACGGTTGGAGGCGTCGATCGCGGAGCTGGAGGCCACTCTCGAGGCAGTGCGCTCGAGCCCCGAGGCGGTGGAGTCCATGGCTCGCCGTGAACTCGGTTGGATCAGGCCAGGCGACAAGATCCTGATCCTGGCCACACCCACCCCTCCACCGCTGCCGATTTCCTTGACAGAGCCCACCCCCACTCCTATACTTTCCCTCCCTTGACGCGGGGTGGAGCAGTCCGGTAGCTCGTTGGGCTCATAACCCAAAGGTCGCAGGTTCAAATCCTGCCCCCGCAACCAACCAAACCGAAAGCCGCGCAGATGCGCGGCTTCTTTGGTTTGGTTGGTCGAGTACATGCGGTCTCCCACCGTCCGGGGAACATTTCGACCGTTTGCCGCATGTGCTCAACACGCTCACGGCTGCGACCTGCAGGCACGCCGTTATCGCGAAGCGAGAACGGCCGTGGCTGCTCGCAGGCGGGAGCGGAATACTCCCGAATCGCCGTCTGCCATCCTCAACAAGCCGCCTTCGAGCGGCCGGTTTTTGTTGGCCCAAGAGTCCGAGTTGGGGATTCGCAATCCTCGCGACGAAACCTGGTGAGAAGTACGGGCCAAGCTAGTGATTTATGCCCTCAACGATTTGCACCACACATGCATGTCCTCGAACTGCCCGGCGATGTGGCAGTTGTTGACAAGAGTTCCAGTCAACTCATAGTTACGGTTGTAGAAGACGCGGTTCATTCCGGCCGACCGAGCCCGAGCGATCGTGTACAAATTCGGGATGTCGCGCTCAGCCATATCGTTC
Organism: uncultured Holophagae bacterium; assembly: GCA_963801995.1. Classification (GTDB taxonomy): domain Bacteria; phylum Acidobacteriota; class Thermoanaerobaculia; order Thermoanaerobaculales; family Sulfomarinibacteraceae; genus FEB-10. Next base: position 83,150 of record CAWDGW010000010.1, read on the forward strand.
TCGAGTGCCGCCAGAATGTGCTGAGCCAGGCCGAGACCACGCTGGCTGGGAAGAGTCGCGAAGTCGGTCATCTCTGCGTTGTGGAGCTTGGGGCTGGTCTCTGCCGACGCGGCGCCAACGAGAGTCCCTTTCGAGTCACGAACGATGCGGTACAGCACATTTGATTTCATTGCCGAGGTGATGTATTCGGGATCTGTGATCGGGAACGGGTAGCTGGCAAAGACCTCGCCGTACAGTCGGGCAATCTCCTGGGCATCGCGCAGCCCACCCGGGAACATCTCGTAGCCTTCGGGCAACGCCGGGACCGAGGAGCTCGCCGGGCGTTCGCGGATCTTCCCGAGGATTGCATTCTGATCCTCTGAATGCGGTTGCAGACGCCGTTCTTCGTTGAGAAAGAGTGACATGACCACTGCGGGCTGCCCGGCGAAGTAGCCGGCTATGGTCGCCTCTGCGCACATCCCGGCCTCCTCGAAACGCGATCTTGTCGCTCAAAGGCGCCTTGAGAAAGATCTTGCCAAAGCCAGCCTCGCGTGCCTTGTCAGCGAAATCTGAGACCATCGCCCACGGCTTCTCCGCCTCATAGCTCAGGACCTGAATTCGCTGGTTGAGCGGACTGAGAACAGACCCGCGCAGCAAACCCGTCTCCTTCGATTCTCTGCGAGAGCGTTGCCTCCGGTTGCTCCAGCCTGCTCTGCCTGGGTCATGCTGACCTCTTGGAGGACCTTTTCCGTTTCATTCCCTTATCTTCCACCGCCGTCTCGGATGGGACGAGCGCGATGTTGTCAGGGTCATCGTCGAAGAGCCCAGCAACACCGACCGCGTCCTCACCCGTTCGGAGAATATCCCTGCAGTAGGAGCACGGGTGTCCTTCATTGCACATTCCGATGTACTCTTTGGGCTCCTCGTAGGCGACGATCCGCCCCTCGAAGTTTCGCAAGATAACCTTGTTCTCGTGCTGCGACACAACGTAGTTGGGATGTACCGGGATCTTGCCTCCGCCCCCTGGGGCATCGACCACAAACGTTGGAACCGCCAGACCAGAGATGTGCCCACGCAGGTGCTCCAGAATCTCGATGCCCTTGGACACAGTCGTTCGGAAGTGCTCGAGCCCCTCGGCGAGGTCGCACTGATATATGTAATAGGGACGCACACGATGTGCGGTAAGCTTGTGCATCAACTTTCGCATCAGTGCCCAGCAATCGTTGACACCTCGCAGCAGCACACTCTGATTGCCGAGAGGAATCCCGGCATCGGCCATCAACCTCAACGCAGCCTCGGACTCAGGGGTGAACTCCTTGGGAACATTGAAATGTGTGTTGACGAAGATCGGGTGGTAACGCTTCAGCATTTCGACAAACTCGACCGTGATGCGCTGCGGCATGGTGACCGGCAAACGCGAACCGAAACGGATGATCTCCACTGACGGAACTTCGCTGCGCAGTCGTTTGAGCACATGTTCTATCCGGTCATCCGACAGGAGAAATGGGTCACCACCAGAGAGCAGGACGTCCCGGATTTCGGGGTTGGCTTTGAGGTAGGCGATTCCGGCATCCAGCTGCTCATCACTGATCGGAGCCGGCCGTTCACCGACCTTTCGTTTTCTTGTGCAGTGGCGGCACAGCATGCCGCACTCATGCATGATTACCCACAGGACGCGATCCGGGTAGCGGTGGGTCATCCCTGGAGCCACCGAATCGCCGTCCTCGTTGAGGGGATCTTCGATGTCGAAATTGCTGACGGTCAGCTCACCATCGCCGGGGATGGACTGCAGGCGAATCGGACACTCGGGGTCATCTGGGTCGATGAGGCTGGCGTAATACGGCGGCACTGCGAAACGAAACCTGTCGAGCGCGCGTTCGATCGTACGCTGTTCGCGCGGTGTCATGTGGATAACGCGCGCCAGCTCTTCAGCCGACGAGATGCGATTCTGCATCTGCCAGTGCCAGTCGCGCCACTTGTCCATCGGCACGTCACGCCAGATCGAGCGTTCCTTGTACCACGGCAGATCTTCGGCCACCTCCGGGCCAGTGTCGCGACTTGACATGAGGATGGTCCTTTCGCCCGCCTTGAGTCCTAAGCGGAAGAGGCAGAAAAGCGGGGGCAGAGGGAGTAGAAAAGCTCTAACGAGTGCTTACAAAGCATCGTACACTAAACATTATCATATGAGACAATTGAGGACAAGCGAGTCGCCCACCTGGCGTGCGAATCCGTTGACTAGTCTCCTGAGTTGGAGCTTGGCGTCGGATCCAGGAAAGCCTCCGTTTTTTCTGGCGTTGCATCAAGAGGTCCCGTGGTGAGAATGGGCCCGGCCTCGACGTTTCCGGCCTCCATCAGGGTTACAATCCGCTGTAACGATGACAGAATTTGCGTCTGTTCCCAGTCCGCCAATCCCTCAAAAGCCTCTGTAAAGTGCTCTTGGAGGAGCGGAGGTGCTCCAGCCAAGGCTTCCTCGGCCGCAGGGGTCGGGGATACCATCACCTTGCGCTTGTCTCTTGAATCGCGCTTTCTTGTGACCATGCTCTTGCGCTCGAGCCGGTCGAGAATCCCTGTCACGGTCGCTTGACTGAGGTTGACCGCTGCTGCAAGTGTACTCACTGATTGCGGCGAGATTTCGATGAGCGCCTTCAGAACCACCAGCTGCGGACCTGTGAGCCCGAAGCGCTGGACGAGCGCACGGGAGTGCAGATCGATCGCGCGAATGATTCTGCGTAATGCCGCCATCACATGGGTCGCCATAAAAACCTGGTCTTCGTGGCGTTTTGAATCAGTCACGGGTACGCTTGGCCTCCCAGGTGATTCTATGCGATCACGGCCGATAGGGCATGCGCAATCCGTAGACCACATCAGGTTTGACCATGCCGAAAGTCTATTTTATTTTGAACACGATGTTTTTCTCATGGCGCTGCCATCCTGCATCCGTGGTTGAATCAGGAGACTCAATGTGCAGATCGTAGACTTTGTCATCCTCGCCGTGTATTTCATCGCCATGTTGGCGGTTGGTGTCTACTTCCAGCGCCGCCAGACCAGTCTCGACGAGTACTTTGTCGGCGGCAGGGCAATGGGCTCTGGGCACATCGGCCTTTCAGTGGTCGCGACAGATGTGGGCGGCGGATTCTCGATCGGTCTCGGAGGCCTCGGTTTTGTAATGGGGCTTTCGGCTTCGTGGCTCCTGTTTTCTGGCCTCGTCGGCGCTTGGCTTGCTGCGGTGGTGTTGGTACCGAAGGTCAAGGCACTAGGCGATGTTCACTCTCATCGGTCCTTTCCCGATTTTCTGGCCTATCGCTTTGGTGAACCGACGCGCCTGGTGGCGGCTCTGGTTTCTGCCGTCGGCTACGCCGGATTCACCGGCTCCCAGTTGCTTGCGGGGGGGAAGCTGGCGTCCGCGGCATTTGAGCTCGATCTCACCACAGCCGTTCTGAGCATGTCCGTCGTGATCGTCGTATACACCGCGCTTGGAGGATTGCAGGCTGTTGTCTACACCGACACGGTTCAGTGGGGGATCCTCTTCGTCGGACTGATTGCGCTCGGCCTACCGCTCGGCTACACAGCGGCAGGTGGGCGGAGCGGTCTTCGAGAGGCTCTTCCTCCCGAGTTCTTCTCGTTGAGCAACGTCTCGGCGCTGCAGTTTGTGACCTGGATGGTGACCATTGTGCCCATCTGGTTCGTTGCGATGACCCTGTACCAGCGGATCCATGCTTCGAAAAGCGCAGCGACGGCACGCAGGGCTTGGTTCATGGCCGGTCTTCTGGAGTACCCGGCCATGGCATTCATCGGCGCCACCCTTGGCATGTTCGCCCGGGTGCTGTACCCGACCGCCGATCCCGAGATGGGCTTGCCTCTGCTGATTCGGGACGTGCTCCCGGTCGGTGCAACCGGACTTGTGCTTGCGGCCTACTTCGCGGCCATCATGTCGACTGCGGACTCGTGCCTGTTGGCCAGCGTCGGCAATCTCGTCGATGACATCTTCGGACGACATATCGCGCCGTCGTCGTCGGAACGGTCGCTGCTCGTGCTTTCACGAGTCCTGACCCTGGCGGTCGGCTTCGGATCTGTTGCGTTCGCCCTGTACGTGCCACGAGTGATCGACTCCATTCTCCTCGCCTACTCGTTCATGGTTGGCGGGCTCTTGTTTCCAACCCTGGGTGCATTGTTCTGGCGTCGTGTCAGCGGCACGGCAGCATTCTGGAGCATCACGTGCGGGGGTGGCCTGACGGTCTACTTGACGGCCGCCAAGCTCCAACTGCCGCTCGATCCTGTGTTCTATGGCCTCGGGGCTTCCGGGGTGGTTCTTGTGTGTTTGACGGTGATGTTCCCGGACAACCGACACAGCCAACTGTGAGCGGGCCCTGTCTCCTGTCCTGCCACTGTGTCTGGGCGGGAAGGGAGGTGTCAATTGCCCCGTTGACACCACCATCCAACAGAATCACAACTCCATTTTTGCAGATAGATCCTGATCGAGCCAAGGTCGAATATTTGTCGATTGCGGGCCCCCGCAACCAGCAAACGCACGGCCGCCGAACGGCGGCCGTTTTTGCGTTTGCTGGTTGGAACACCACGACCCCGGGAGCGGATTGACCGCGACCAATGGGGATCGAAGGGAGGGCGTAGCCCGACCGGAGAGGTCGGGTGGGTTGGCCAGCGGCCAAGCATTCGTGGGGTCGGGGCGCGTTGGAGCGGCCGAAGGCCGCGACAACGTAAACCCGGCAGCGGCTGCGGTTTGTGGCCGTGACCGAGGGGAGAGGGGGGGGGGGCCGGTCTACGGCCACCCGCAGACGACGTCGAAATCAGCCGCCCAACCAAACCATGGCCTATCGAGCGAGTGGACATTCGTGCCAATAGCCGTTGCAGAGGGTGGCACCTATCAAACCTGGCAGGGTTTGGGTCCGCTTGATTGAGTGGTTGAGCACTCACTTTCCCCTGTAAACAGTACTGCGGTGGCCGACCTTGACCACAATCACGATCAAGACGTCGTCCGCGATCGAGTAGACAATCCTGTAGTGGCCCTGACGGACGCGATACCGATCCAAGTGCCCAGCGAGTTTGTCGCAACCAGGTGGCCGAGGGTCATCTGACAGACGCGCGATGCGGTAGACGATTTGGCGTCGCACCTTTTTGGGCTCGATGTTTTCGATTTCTTTGGCGGCAGAGGCTTTGAGCCGGACGCTATATTTTGCCACTGCGCTTCAGCGTCTTGACGAAGGAGTCGAAATCAATCTCTGGTTCAGAGACTCGGGCGTCGAACGCTTCGAGGTCTTCTGCATCTTCGGCCAGCGCCAAACGGACGGCATCATTGACCATCTCGGAAATCGATTGGTCTGAAGAGGCCGCCTTCAGTTTCAACGCCCTATGAATCTCTGGATCGAGATAAACGGTAGCGCGACGAAGTTCGCTCATGTTTGAAAGATAACGTCACAACGTCAAAACGTCAACTCATTAGTGCCAGGTCCGTAGTTTCGCAGTTGTTCGCCGTAACTACGGTAC
>CAWDGW010000011.1:0-152301 GCA_963801995.1 uncultured Holophagae bacterium
GTCACCAGGATGGCTCTCAAGGCGGAATTGATGCGGGAGCGTTTGACCTCGGTGTTCGGATTACGGAGAATGACCTGAGATTCGGATATCCCCCACGCGCAACCAAGGGAGGTCGGCGATGACTCTTGACTGGATACCACGGGACGACGAGTTGAAGGATCACGGCGTTGGCGGTGAACAGTTCTGGGGAACCCACGACAACCCGCCCTGCACGGTCTATGAGAAAAAGCCACTCACCGACCTCGACGGCAACGCCGTCGATGGGCTCCACGTGGCGTGGGTGACCCTGAACAACCCCAGGCAGTTCAACTCCTACACCACCGAAATGGTCAAGGGGGTTATCGCGGCCTTTAACAACGCGAGCCTCGACCGGAGCGTGGTGGCGGTGGTTTTCACCGGTACCGGAGACCGTTCGTTCTGCACCGGCGGCAACACCAAGGAATACGCCGAGTACTACTCCAAGCGGTCCCACGAGTACGGCGAGTACATGGATTTGTTTAACGGGATGGTGGACGCCATCCTGAACTGCAAGAAGCCGACCATCTGCCGGGTCAACGGCATGAGGGTGGCCGGCGGTCAGGAGATCGGCATGGCCTGCGACCTCGCCGCAGTCTCTGATCTCGCGGTGTTGGGCCAGGCCGGGCCCAGGCACGGCTCGGCGCCGGACGGCGGCTCCACCGACTTCCTGCCATGGTTCCTCTCCATGGAGGATGCCATGTGGAACTGCATCTCCTGCGAGATGTGGTCGGCCTACAAGATGAAGCTCAAAGGGATGGTCAGCAAGGTGGTCCCGGTGCTCAAGGGAGACGACGGGTTCATCCGCAACCCGCTGGTGATCACCGACCGCTACGTGGACGACGGCGAGGTGGTCTACGGCGAGTTCAAGAGCGGTGATGAGGCACGGGCGGCCAAAGAGATCCTCAAATCGACCCCGGTGGACTTCGAGCTGCTCGACCGGGCGGTGGACGAAATCGTGTGGAAGTTCGCCAACCTCTTCCCCGGGTGCTTGCAGAAATCCATCGACGGGATCCGGGCCAAGAAGAAATTCTTCTGGGATCAGACCAAGCTGGCCAACCGACACTGGCTGGCGGCCAACATGGCGGGTGAGGCGCTGCTTGGATTCAACGCCTTCAACACCAAGAAGATCACCGGCACCGATGTGATCGACTTCATCCGGTATCGGCAGCTGATCGCCGAGGGTCATCCGATGGATGAGGAGCTGTTCGAGCAGGTGTTGGGAAAGCCGCAGGAGTGAACTTGGAACGATGACGCTGCCCGATTTTGACTTCGTTGAGCCGCCCACCCTCGAGGAGGTCTGTGCGCTGCTCGCCGAGGATCCAGGGGGCAGCGTGGTCTTTGCCGGTGGTACCGACATCCTGGTGGATCTCCGGGAGCGCCGCGCGGACTACCGTCGGCTCGTGTCCCTCGCCCGGATCGAGGAGCTCGGGCGGATCACCTACTCGGATGACGCTGGCTTAGTGATCGGTGCGATGGCCACGGTCAATCAGTTGGCCCGCCACGCGGCGGTGACCGCGCATTACCCCGGCATCGTGGACGCGGCGTTGTGCGTTGCTGCGGACCAGGTGCGCAACCAGGCCACAGTGGCCGGCAACCTTTGCATGGCCGTACCGTCGGCCGACATGGCGCCCATCATGCTGGCCCACGACGCTCGGCTGAGGGTCGTTTCGTCCGATGGTGAGCGACTGGTTCCGGTCCGGAATTTCTTCACCGGCCCCCGTCGGACCGTGCTCGAGCCCGCCGACGTCGTGGTCGGGATCGAGGTTGCCGCGCCGGGCGCGGGTTTTGGAGATGCCAACCAGCGCCACGGCGGTCGGATGTCGCTGTCGCTGCCGATCGCTTCGACGGCAGCGGTCCTCGACATGGACGGCGACCTCTGTCGCAAGGCATCGGTAGCCCTCGGCGCTGTGGCGCCGACTCCGCTGCTGGCGTCGAGCGTCGGCGAACACCTGGCGGGCAAGACGCTCACCGACGAGACCCTGCGCGAGGCCGGTCGGTTGGCTCGAGCCGAGGCGCGACCCATCGACGACCTGCGGGCGAGCAAGGCCTATCGGCTCGAGCTTGTCGAGGTACTGACCCGCCGTGCACTCACGACCGCCGCCGACCGGGCACAGGGAGTAAAAAGTTAAAGGTTAAAAGGTAAAAAGGTTAAAGGTTAAAGGTTAAAAGGTTAAAGGTTAAAGGTTAAAAGGTTAAAAGGTTAAAGGTTAAAAGGTTAAAGGTAAAAAGTTAAAGGTTGAAGGTTGAAAGTTGGAGGTTCAAGGTTGAAGGTCAGAAATTGAAGGTTGATTCTCTCCTCGCGATGCAACTTCTCGGGTGTGCCGGGCGGGTTGGTGGGGACTTTCGACTTTCAACTTTCAACTTTCAACTCCCAGCCTCCATTCGTGTGAAGGGCTAGGCGATGGAACGCATCGTCCACCTCTCCGTCAACGGCGACCCCCGCACGGTGGCGGTGCGCCCGTCGGATACGCTGCTCGACGCCCTGCGCGACCACCTCGGCCTGACCGGATCGAAAAGGGGCTGCGACCTCGGCGACTGTGGATCGTGCACGGTGCTGCTGGACGGCGAGCCTGTGAAGTCTTGCCTCGTGCTGGCCGTGGCGGCCGACGGTCACGACGTCACCACCATCGAAGGACTCGTAGCCGGTGGGCGGATGCACCCGGTCCAGCGGGCCTTCGTGGCGCGCGGCGCCATCCAGTGCGGCTTTTGCACTCCGGGCATGGTGATGGCTTCGGTGGCCCTGGTCGAGCGCAACCCGGAGCCGACCGACGAGGAGATCAAGAGGGCCCTGGGCGGCAACCTGTGCCGGTGCGGTGGATATCAGCGGATCATCGACGCCATCCAAAACTGGCGGGAATACGACGGAGATGAGGAGCACGAAGTCCCTGTGGAGCAGGCGGACGGCGAGCACCGCGTGGTTGGCCGCAGCCAGCCTCGATCGGACGCGCCGGACAAGGTGACCGGGCGGGCCATCTACACCGAGGATCTCCAGCTCCCGAACATGCTCCACGGTCGGATTCTCACCAGCCCCCTCGCCCATGCCCTGGTCAAGCGGGTCGACACGTCGAAAGCCGAAGCCCTGCCGGGCGTGAAGGCGGTGATCACCGGCGCCGACGTTTCCGACGTGAAGTACGGGATCAGCCCGGCGCGGTACGACGAGCACGTGCTCGCCAAGGATCGGGTCCGCTACGTGGGCGACGAGGTGGCCGCGGTAGCCGCCGTGGACCGGACGACCGCCGACCGGGCGATCGAGCTGATCGAGGTGGAGTACGAGCCTCTGCCCGCGGTGCTCGACCCCTTCGAGGCGATGGCGGACGGTGCACCGTTGGTGCACGACGAGCCGCGATTCGCCAACAACTTCAACACAAAGGTCGACCACAACTTCGGCGATGTGGATGCGGGATTCGCCGAGGCGGACGTCGTCCTGGCGGAGCGCTTCGTCGGCAACTTCGTCAACCAGTCGCCCATCGAGCCCCACTGCTCGGTCGCCGAGTGGGACCACAACACCGGCAAGGTCACCCTGTGGTCGGCGACCCAGGTGGTCCACTACCTGCACAAGCAGCTGTCCCGGGTGTTCGAGATACCCATGGCTTCGATCCGGGTCATCAAGCCCTACGTGGGCGGCGGCTTCGGTGGCAAGGCCGAGGCCACATCGCTCGACTTCTGCGCGGTCTACCTCGCGAAGCTCACCGGCCGGCCGGTGCGGATGGTCTACTCCCGCAAGGAGGTCTTCCTCCACAACCGGGGCCGGCACAAACAGCACATGGATCTCAAGATCGGCGTCACCAACAAAGGCAAGATAACAGCGGTGGACTTCTCCAGCGTTCTCGACGGCGGTGCCTACTCGAGCTTCGGCGTGATCACCGCCTACTACGCCGGCTTCATGATTCCGACCTTGTACCACATCCCAAATTACCGGTACCGCGGCCGACGGATGTACACGAACCGTCCGCCCTGCGGGGCCATGCGCGGCCACGGCGTGCCGCAACCGCGGTTCGCCTTCGAGAGTCTGCTCGACGCGCTGGCCGAGCGGATCGGCATGGACCCTATCGACCTCCGCATGGCCAACGCCATGGATCCGAACACCCGGACCGTCAACGACCTCGACGTGCTGAGCTGCGAGTTCAGGGCAACCCTCGAGGATGTGCGCGAGAAGTCGGGGTGGGACGAAAAGCGGGGCAAACTGCCCTTTGGCAAGGGGATCGGCGTCGGCTGCGGCGGCTTTGTGTCCGGTGCGGGTTATCCCATCTATCGCTCCAAGTTCCCGCACTCCAACGCCATCATTCGGGTGCTCGAGGACGGCGAGGGCGCCACCCTGTTCATCGCCGCGGCCGAGATCGGTCAGGGCTGCGAGACCATCCTGGTGCAGATCGCGGCCGAGGCCCTGGGCCTCGAATTTCGCGATGTGCGGATGGCCGACTGTGACTCGGCGATTGCACCTATCGATCTCGGCTCCTACTCGAGCCGCGTGACCCTGATGGGCGGCAATGCGGTCAAGATGGCCGCCGAGGACATCAGCAACCGCCTCTACAAGCTGGTGGCCAGAGAGCTGGGCTGCGAGCCCGAAGCGCTCATATCGCGCGACCGTCGGATCGTCATCGAGTCCGCGCCACAGCTGGGGATGGACTTCTCCGAAGCGGCCCGTCGCTACTTCTCGATCCACGGCCCGTTGGTGGGCACCGGCTCCTACGAGCCGCCGGCCGGTCTCGGCGGCGATTTCAAGGGCGCCACCGTGGGTACGTCGCCGGCCTTCAGCTTCGGCTCGTCAGTGTGCGAGGTTGAGGTGGACACCGAGACCGGTCAGGTGCGCATCCTCCGCTTCACCGATGCCCACGACTCGGGCACGGTCATCAACCCGCTGGCCTTCCACGGCCAGGTCGAGGGCTCCATCGTGATGGGGGTGGGCGAGGTGCTCACCGAGGATATGGTCTACGACGACGAGGGCAGGATCCTCAACGCCAACCTACACGACTATCTGATCCCCTCGATCGGCGATGTGCCGAAGATCGTTTCGACCGCGGTGCCGAGCTACGAGCCGCGCGGACCGTACGGCGCCAAGGAGGTGGGCGAGGGCTCGATGGTGCCTGTGCTCGGCTCTATCGCCAACGCCATCTACGACGCCATCGGCGTCCGCATCACCGAGCTGCCGATCACCCCGGAGAGAGTGCTGAGGGCCCTCGCCGAGAAGAAGAGTGGGTCGTAGGGACTTAGGGTTCGGGATGCCAGGAGCCGGCCGAAGCTTCGAGGTGGGTTGGGCTTACGACGCCCAAAATCGTGTGCGTGGCACGGTTTGCGGTTTGCCCTCCGCACTCCTATCCAGGCTCTGCCCACGTCGGAAAGGTCGCGGTGTCGATGCCGAGAACCGCGGTCCCGAGGAAGAAAAACACCAGGGAGATGACGAACACGCCGATCAGGTTGATGGCGAGACCCACCCTGGCCATCTCGGCGATCTTGACGCGGCCGCTGCCGAAGATGATGGCGTTCGGAGGAGTGGCCACCGGCATCATGAAGGCGCATGACGCTGACAGTGTGGCCGGGATCATCATGAGCAGCGGGTTGGCCTTCATGGCGACCGCGACCGAGGCGAGGATCGGCAGGATCATCTCGGTGGTCGCGGTATTGGAGGTCAGTTCGGTCAGGAATGTGAGACCGCCGCAGACCAGAGTGATCATGGCATAAGGCGGCACTCCTTCGAGGCCCGCGAACCGGGTTCCGATCAACTCTGAAAGGCCGGTGACCCGGAAGCCTTGAGCGAGGGCAAAACCGCCTCCGAACAGAAGCACGATGTGCCACGGGATCTTGGTGAACACGTCGACGCCCATCACCATGCGACTGTCGGCATTCCGGCTGCGCGCGGGGATGAAAAACAGGATCATCGCCATACCGATCGCCACCGTGGCATCGTCGATCAGGTCCGCGTGGGGCAGCAGTCGCGACCATCCCGGAATGGTCAGCAAGCCAAGCACCAGGTCCTTTCGAAAGACCCAACCGAAGGCAGTGGCCGCGAAGACCGCGAGCACTGCCCTCTCTTCGAACGACATGCTGCCAAGCTCCGCGTACTCGCGTTTCACGACGTCGCGGTTGACCTCGAACGACTCCCCAAAGCGGAAGAACACCCGCGTCAAGAGGAGCCACACGATGGTCAGCAGAACCAAGGTGATGGGTAACGCCATCACCAACCATTGGCCGAAGGCGATGGGCTCCGCATTCGGGAACGTGATCTCGAAGATCCTCGCAAACGACAGATTCGGCGGCGTGCCGACCAGCGTCGCCATGCCGCCCAGCGAGCAGGCGTAGGCAATTCCGAGCATCAGCGCAACGGTGAAGGGATGGCACGCGCTCTGCCCGAACCTCTCCTCCAGCTGCAGGATGATAGCCATGGCGATGGGCACCATCATGATGGCGGTGGCGGTATTGGAGATCCACATGGAAAGGAACGCCGCCGCGACCATGAAACCGAGAATGATGCGCGACGGCCCGCCCCCGATCCGCTGGATGATCCACAGGGCGATTCGCTTGTGCAGCCGCCACTTCTCCATCGTCACGGCAATCATGAAACCGCCGATGAAGAGAAAGACCGTGCTGTTGACGTAGATCGGCGCACACTCTCGGGTCTTCATGATGCCCAGCACGGGATACATCACCAACGGCAGCAGCGCGGTCGCCGACAGGGGGATGGCATCGGTGATCCACCAGGTCGCCATCAGCACCGCCACCGCCGCCATGTGGGTGACCTCGGGGCTGGAAGCATCGAGACCCAGAAACAGGGTCACGCAGAACAGGATGGGGCCCAACAGAAGGCCTATTCTCTGGCTGGTCGATTTGGCTTCGGAGGAGACTTCGACAGGCACGTTGCCAGCTTAGTACACCTTGGACGATCCAGGGCTCGACCACAGAGTTGCGGCCGCGCCGGCCCACTGGAGACGCGGGTCGGAAACTGAGGGGGCAGCTCTTGCCCTTTGACCAACATGAGGGCATTCTGGTGAGGTCCGTCCACGCTGCGGAAGGCACGGAGCGTCGTCCTGTCCGCAGAGCCTCGAAGCCTTTACATCGGTGAACCACCTCCCGATAGCCGGCATGTCCCCTCGGCTTCGAGTCTCACCAGGGTGGCACCCTTGTAACAAACTCGGACCGTTGGGCCCCGTAGCGATAGAATTGGAATCAACATGGCGCTTCCAGAAATCAAACGGGCTGAAGCTGAACGCGATCTCAGGAAGTACTGCGCCGAGACGCCACAGCCGGGGATCAGGAATGAAATCCGGTATACCTACAAATTCCGTGGGAATGACGTCACTCTGTTTGAAGAACGTCCACCGTGGGACGGTCGCGGTACGGTGTGGACCAAGCTGGCCATTGCTCGGTTCCGTTATGAGCCTGAATGCAACGGTTGGTCGGTTTCGTGGCAACGTGCCAACAAACGATGGCTCTACTGTGACTGGATTGATGAAACGGCACGATTTGGCGAAGCGCTCGCCGAGGTCAAGAGGGACCCGTACGGGACGTTCTTTGGCTAATCGGCCTAACACCTCGTTCCAGCGGGCCCTCACCCGCGGCGGGTTCGGTCCGCTGAGCTCGGACCGTTAGGCAACCGAAAGGGCGGTGCTGCCATGAGATCACCCTATCGCGCAGCGATTTCCCTGGCATGCGTGGTGCTGGTTTCTTGGTTCGAATTCAGCACAGCGGAATCGCCATCCTTGGATTCGTGCACTTTGCTCGTCCGGTTGTTCAATGAGCCGTTCGATGACGAGACAAACGTTCAGACCGTACCGCTTACGTTTGATGCGCGAATTGCCATGCGTGCAGAGATTGAGAGCGTTGAACACGGAGTGTGCGAATTCCAGCCCGGAAGTCGGTTCGTTTTCCTGATCCACAGCCCAATTAGAACTCTCGGTGGATACTGGTTTCACGACAAGCGGTTCTACTTGACCCTCTCACCGTCTGATACCGAGAACATCGAAAGGAAATGGGACCTAGTGGGCATTGACGCAATTGGTAACAGAATCGTTTCAGGGGACCGCGACCCACGCGGGCGCGACTCGCGTCCCCTGAACTCCAGTCGTTAGGTTGCCAAATGCCAGGTAGTGTCATATATTGACACTATGGTTCCGAGTCGGAAACACCAACGGACCCTGAAGAAGATCTTTGAAGAGCCAACACGCAACGATGTCAGGTGGGCCGACATCGAGTCACTCATGAGATCCCTCGGAGCGGAACTGAGTGAGGGACGAGGTTCTCGAGTGCGAGTAGCGCTTGGCGATGCAAAGGCGGTGTTCCACCGGCCGCACCCGAGGCCCGATACAGACCGTGGCGCTTTGCGTTCAGTTCGTGGGTTTCTGGAAGCCGCGGGGTTTGGACCCGAGGAGTAAGGATATGTTGGAATATAACGGATATACCGGACAAGTAGAATTTGATGGTGAAGCTGGACTATTTCATGGCGAGGTTCTCGACACTCGCGATGTGATCACCTTTCAAGGGACAACCGTCGAGGAGCTCGAACAGGCCTTTCGTGACTCCATCGACGATTATCTTGAGTTCTGCGCCGAGCGTGGAGAAAAACCTGACAGGCCTTTTTCTGGAAAGCTCATGGTTCGGCTCAACCCTGGGCTTCACCGGAGGTTGTATGTCGAGGCAAAACGTGTCGGGAAATCCCTCAATCAGTACATTTCGGATCGCCTTGCACGGTCAACCTAACACCTCGTTCCAGCGGACCCTCACCCGCGGCGGGTTCGGTCCGCTGAACTCGGACCGTTAGGCATCTATCAAAAGGCTTCTCTCCCTAAGGAGCATAGTGCTATGCAAAAATTAGAGCGTACAACCATAATAGAAGCACCAGTTCACGAAGTCTTTTCTTATGCTGCAAACTGGCAATTTTGGCCAGATTGGTTTCATGGCTTTACAGATGTCTCTCCTTTAACAGAGGTTGAAAGAGGTAATGGTGCCATTTATGACTATAAAATGTGGGTCCTTGGTATACCCTTCAGGTGTCATACGGAAATTCATAACTTTGTAGAAAACAAAGGTTGGTCAGGTCTTGGCATCAAGGGTGTTCCTCATAAAACAACATGGGTCTTCGAAAATCTTGGTCCCCAAACCAAGTTCACCTATATCGCTGAGTATTCTCTTCCTGTTCCTATTCTTGGTCCAATCCTGTGCTTTCTCTTCACCAATCGCGCATGGCGTCGCATTCTCGAGAAATCCCTTAACAACATAACAGCCCATTTCCAAAGCTAACTAGGCCCTGTCCACCAGGCAAAACGAAACGGTGCCAGATGGGATGAGAAGATCGATGAGTGACCCCGGACCCTTGACATGGCCCGGGCAAGATGCCATATTTGGGTTCGAACGAACGTTCGAACGACATACTGAAAATCAGATGGCCCACACACCTGTTACAGCCGAATCCGACACGCGACCCGTGACCCGGACCAAGGGTTACGACCGCAAGCTGGAGCACGTGGTCGCGGCTGCGGCGCGGTTGATCTCCCGTCAGGGCTATGGCCAATCCACCCTGCGTCAGGTGTCGCGCGAGGCAGGCATGAGCCTCGCCGGTCTCTACCACTACTTCTCATCAAAGGAAGAGCTGCTGTTCCGGATCCAATACCACACGTTTGACGCGATCCTTCAGGGCCTCGTGAAACGACTCGAGGGTGTTGATGATCCCAAAGATGGGCTGCGGGTGATTGTCACCAACCACCTGGAGCACTTCTTGGCCCACATGGACGAACTGAAGGTCTGCGCCGGCGAGATGGAGACCCTGACCGGCGATTACTACGAACAGGTCCGGGTTCTCAGACAGCGCTACCTCGGGGTGACCGTCGACATGGTCGAGTCGATCGCGGCCGAGGCGGGTGGCACCAGGGCCGATCCGCGGCTGGCGACGCTCTATCTGTTCGGGATGCTCAACTGGATCTACATGTGGTACCCGGCGGCCGAGGGCACCACGGCCGATACCCTCGCAAATCAGGTCCTCATTCTCTTTCTCGACGGCTTTCTACCCCGGGATGGATAGGCGACGCCCGATCGATTCAGCGATGTGACGAGAGGGCTTCGACCAGCATGAAGGCCGCCTGCACATACGACGTCGGGCAGAGCGGGAAGCACGCCTTACAGTCGTTGCACACCTCAGAGGCGATCTCCGGAAGGAAGCTGATCTCCTTGCGGACTCCCCGGTCGATGAACCCGACGGCGTTTTTCTCCACGACCTCGGCGCAGTACCGGACGCAGAGACCGCAGTGGATGCAGAAGGACGCCTCCTGCTCGAAGCGCTTGCGATCGGCTCCATACTCGACGGCCATCTCCTGAAGCACCGGCGACTCCGGGGCATGAGCCATCAGGAGCTCCAGGAGGGTCTTGCGAATCCTGTCGATTTGCTCGGAGCGAGTTCTGACGATCAGGTCGTCTTCCACCTGGTGGACGCAGGACGCGACGATGCTGGTCCGGCCATCGGCTTGGGCTTCGACGATGCAGAGCCGGCAGCCGCCGTAGGGCTGCAGGGAGTCGTGGTGGCAGAGCGTGGGGATCGAGATGCTCGCGCCTCTGGCCGCCTCGAGGATGGTGGCTCCCTCCGCGGCCGTCACCTCTTTGCCGTCGATCTGCAGGCGGATCTCACTCATGTGCTCTTGCTCTTTCTGACGATCGTGCGCTCCTCTTCCGGAACTGGAGGCGGAACAGGCTCGCCCGAGATCTTGATGACCGCGTCGAGGCTCGGGGGGCAAACCTCGAAGCACACGCCGCACGAGTTGCACCTCTCCTGGTCGATGACGTGGATCGTCCGCTTGGCGCCGTCGATGACCTGGGAGGGGCATTCCTTGAGGCAGATCAGACACGCCTTACACTTCTCCGGGTCGATCCAGTACGAGACCAGCTCTGAGCACGACAGCGCCGGGCATCGCTTCTCTACGATGTGCGCCTCATACTCACTCCTGAAGTAGCGATAGGTGCTCAGGAAGGGGTTGGGAGCTGTCGTGCCCAGGGCACACAGCGAGGCTTCCCTGGCAGTCTCCGCCAGCTCCTCCAGGGTTTCGATGTCGCCCTCTCGTCCCTCCCCCTTGGTGATCCTCGTCAGGATCCTGTGCATCTGCCTGAGTCCTTCACGGCAGGGCACACACTTGCCGCACGACTCGTCCATGAGGAAATTGATGAAGTACCTGGCCACATCGACCATGCAGGTGTCTTCATCCATGACGATCATGCCACCTGAACCCATCATCGAGCCGGCCTTGGTGAGCTCGTCGAAATCGACCTCGAGGTCCAAGCGCTCCTCGGGGATGCATCCTCCTGACGGTCCACCCGTCTGCACCGCCTTGAATTTTCTGCCGTTGGGGATGCCTCCGCCGATTGAGTAGATGACGTCCCTCAGGGTGATGCCCATCGGCACCTCGACGAGGCCGGTGTTCGCGATCTTCCCGACCAGGGAGAAAATCTTCGTGCCCTTGCTTCCCTCGGTGCCGGTCGCGGCAAAGGCCTCGGCTCCCTTGTTGATGATCAACGGAACATTGGCCCACGTCTCCACATTGTTGATGTTCGTCGGCTTGCCCCAGAGCCCCTTCACCGCCGGGTAGGGAGGCCTCGGTCTCGGCTCGCCGACCCTGCCCTCCAGGGAGATCAGGAGGGCCGTCTCCTCGCCGCACACGAAGGCGCCGGCTCCTCGGTGCACCGTGACGTCGAAGTCGAATCCCGAGCCGAGAATGTCTCGCCCCAGCAGGCCGCGCTCCCGGGCATTGGAGATCGCGACACCGAGGTTTTCCAGCGCCAGCGGGTACTCCTGGCGCACGTACACGAAGCCCTCGTGGGAGCCGATGGCATAGGCGCCGATGGTGAGGCCCTCGAGCACACCAAGGGGGTTGCCCTCCATGAGCGATCGATCCATGTACGCGCCCGGGTCACCCTCGTCGCAGTTGACGACCACGTATTTCGTCTCTCCGGGGGCGTTCCGGGCAACCTCCCACTTCACCCCGGCCGGAAATCCTCCTCCGCCGCGGCCTCTCAGTTGGGCCTTCTTCACCTCTTCGACAACCTCGTCCGGGGCCATCTCGAAGAGCGCCCTGGTCAAGGCCTGATAGCCACCGATGGCGAGATAATCCTCGATGTTCTTCGGGTCGATCCGCCGGTTGGGACCGAAGACGACCCGGTCCTGGTGTTTGTAGAAGGGTATGTCCGACTCGCGGGCTACCTTTTCGCCGGTGTTTGGATCAATGTAGAGCAGGCGCTCGATGACCTGCTTGCCCTTGACGGTCTCCGAGACGATTTCGGGGACGTCGTCAGGGGTGACTTGGAGATAGCAGATCTCCTCAGGATCGACGAGGACGATCGGGCCCTTCTCGCAAAAGCCGTGGCAGCCGGTTTCTCGAAAGCCGACCTCGACATCAAGGCCCTGCTCGTCGATCCCACTTGAGAAGGCGGCGATCACCGCCCCCGCGCCAGAGGCCCGGCAGCCGGTGCCGGCACATACGGTGATGCATTTCGCGTCCACCTCCCGCCCGGACAGCACCCGTTGCCTCCATGCCTCGAGCTCATCTGCGTGACTGGATTCGGGTCATTTTCTCCGCCTACTCATAACTGGAGAGCACATCCGCCGTTTCGGTTGGCGAGAGCCGGCCGTGGGTCGTGCCGTTGATCTCCATCACCGGGCCAAGGGCGCAGCAGCCGAGGCAGTTGACGGTTTCCAGGCTGAACTTCAGGTCAAGGTCGGTCTCGCCCGACTTGATGCCAGTGAGATCCTCGGCCGTGCCGAGGATCCGTTGGGCGCCGCGGACGTGGCAGGCCGTGCCCATGCAGACGTGGACCTGGAGGCGTCCCTTGGGAACCAGGCTGAAGGCCTTGTAGAAGGTGGCGATGTGCTGGATTCGGGACAACGGGATTTCCAGCCGCTCACCGACCCTCTCCAGGGCTTTCCGGGGCAGCCAGTGATTTTCGGCCTGGATGTCCAGCATGACCTGGATCAGCGAGCTGGCCTCTCCTTCGTGTTCGGCGACGATTTGATCGATACGGTCGAGCTTCATCTTCGTTCCATACCCTTCACGCGAGGGCGTAGCATTTCTGATCGAGGTCGTAGCGGACCACGCCCAGCCGGGAGGAATCGTTCATATGCCGCGACACGTCGGACGGGCTGAGGTCGAGGCGCTCCGAGATCTCCCGGATGGAGAGAGGGCTCTCCTCCAGGAGCAGGAGAATCTGGCTCTGGGCCAGCTTGTCGGCGACCAGTCCGTCAAACAGCCGGTTCACCCCGTCGCTCTCATAGAAGGTCCGGTACGCCTCTTCGGTCTTGATCGGGATGCGCAACTTCTCCCGCTCCACCAGCTTCATGAAGGGGACCAGCTGATTCACGGCCCCGAGCTTGAGCTGCAGGCCGTCCGGCTCGATACCTTCACCCCGTCCGATCGGTCCGAGCTCCCTGACCGTGTCGGCGAAGTCGCTCATGACCTCGGCGAAGCGATTGCCCTCGGCTGCGCCGATCCACTCGAGCCTGAGCCGCTCGGGGCTCAACCCGATCCGCTCCAAGAGCTTCTTGCCCACGAGAGTATTGCCGAGCGCGTCGTAGTTCCCCTCGGTCACATAGTGGCACTCGCCCGGCCAGCAGCCGCCGATGATCACGCCGTCCGCGCCCTTGGCGAACGCGCGGAACACGAAGGCCAGGTCGACCCGGCCGGTGCACATCACGCGAATGATACGAATCTCCGGCGCATAGCTTTGTCTGGTCACGCCAGACAGGTCCGCAGCGGAGTACGCTCACCAGGTGCAGAGGAAGGCGACGATCCTCGGCGTGTGTCCGAGTGCTGTCATTGTCCCACTCCCGTGCTCACTTCGGTTTCCTTCGATTCGTGCCGCCGGCACCTCCCGCCGGCAACTTTTTCGCCTGCGGTCTTCTCGTTGGTCTGGCTCCACTCCTCCGAGAGGGCCGCGTCGATCTGATTGAAGATCTCCTCGTTGGTGAAGTGCTTCAGGATGATGGCGTCGGTCGGGCACTTGGCGCAGCAGAGACCGTCCCCCTTGCAGAGGACGGGATTCACCTCGGCCTTCTTGCCCGCCGGCGTTTCGCGCCAGTGGATCGCGTCGTAGGTACAGGCCGTGATGCACCCACCACAGGAGACGCAGTCATTCTCTGAGACCTCGCAGACGGCCCCGGTGGCGGTCACGGTGTCGTGGGAGAGCAGCGTGACCGCGCGGCCGGCGGCGCCGTAAGCCTGGGTTACCGCCTCGGTGAGGTGCTTGGGGTAGTGATTCGCACCGCACATGAAGACGCCCTCCGCGGCGAAGTCGACCGGCCTGAGCTTGACGTGCGCTTCCTGGAAGAAGCCGTCGGGATTGGCGGGCACCTTGAAGAACTTGGCGATCTGCGAGCTGCCCGCCTGCGGAACCACGGCCGCCGAAAGTGCGACGACATCGGCGTTTAGCGCCAGCCGTTGACCGAGGATGGCGTCGGGCACGGTGACTCGCAACACGTCTCGGCCCTCCTCGTCCGTCGCTGCCTCGACCTCGGGCTTGTCGTCCGGCTCCCAGCGGACGAATCGGACGCCACGGTCGGCCGCCTCGCGGTAGGAGTCCTCCTTGAAGCCGTAGGTGCGCATGTCCCGGTACAGGATGGAAATCTCGATGTCAGGGTGCTTCGAGGAGAGCGTGAGCGCGTTCTTCACCGCCTGGCTGCAACAGATCCGGGCGCAGTAGTCTCGGCCCTCCTGCCGGCAGCCGACGCACTGGATCATCACCAGGCTGCGCGCGTTGGCGAGCCCTTCGTCGTCGCCGGCGAGGCGCTCCTCCAGCTCGAGCTGGGTCCACACCCGCTGGTCCTCGCCGTACAGGTACTCGGTGGGTCGGTGCTCGTCTGCGCCCGTGGCGAGGATGACGGCGCCGTGGTGGATCCTCTTGACCTGCCCCTCGGACTGGACCGTCGTGACGAAGCTGCCCACGTAGCCC
This sequence comes from uncultured Holophagae bacterium, assembly GCA_963801995.1. GTDB lineage: Bacteria > Acidobacteriota > Thermoanaerobaculia > Thermoanaerobaculales > Sulfomarinibacteraceae > FEB-10. Next base: position 14,932 of record CAWDGW010000011.1, read on the forward strand.
GACACGTCCGTGATTGTGGCCGCGTGGGACACGTGGATGAGCTGGTGCTGGTAGACCTGGCGGACCAGGTCCTTGACATAGCCCTGGACGTCCAACCCCTCGAGGGTGGTCTGGATGCGCCGCGCCATGCCGCCCAGCTCCTGCTCCTTCTCCACCACGTGGACCTCGAAGCCCTGGTTGGCGAGGCCGAGCGCGGCGGACATCCCCGCCACACCACCGCCCACCACCAGCGTCGCCTTGTTGACGGGCAGCTCGAACTCCTCGAGCGGCTCCAGGCCGATCGTCCGCGCCACCGACATGCGGACGATGTCCTTGGCCTTCTGGGTGGCCTCCTCCTTCTGCTTCGAGTGCACCCAGGAGCAGTGTTCCCGGATGTTGGCCATGTCGAAGAAGTACTGGTTGATGCCTCCCTCCCGGAGGGTGTCGCGGAACAGTGGCTCGTGGGTGCGGGGAGTGCAGGCGGCCACCACCACCCGGTTGAGCCCCTTGTCGCGGATCGTCTCCGCGATCTGCGCGGCCGCGTCAGTGGAACAGATGAAGAGCCCCTCCTCGGCGTGACAGACGTTGTCGAGGCCCTTCGAGTACTCCACCACCGACGGTATGTCCACGACCCGGCCGATGTTCGCGCCGCAGTGACAGGCGAAAACGCCGACCCTGGGCTCCTCGTCCGAGACATCCCGCTCCTCGGGATACACCCGCTCGGTGTCCAGCTTGCCGCGCCGTGAGGCCAGGAGCGCCCCCACCAGGGCGTTGGTCCCGCTGGCGCTCATCACCGACTCGGGGATGTCCATCGGCCCCTGGAAGGCGCCGCTCACGAACACGCCCGCTCGGGTGGTCTCGATGGGATTGGACGGGTTGGTCTTGCAGAAGCCGTGCGCATTGAGCTCGATTCCGAACTGTTCGGAGATGCGCTGCACGTTCTCGGGCGGGGCCAGCCCCACGCCAAGGACCACAAGGTCGAACTCCTCCTCCTTCACGCCCTCCGAGTCGGTGGCATACCGAATCGTGACGTTTTTGGTCTCCGGGATCTCACGGCCGACCTCCACGTAGCTGCGGACGAACCTGACCCCTGGAAGGTGCTCTGCTCTGCTGTAGAATCGCTCGAAGTCCTTCCCAAAGGAGCGGATGTCGTTGTGGAAGATGACCGCCTCGGCTTCGGCGTCGTGATCCTTGGTGAGGATCACCTGCTTCTGGATGTACGAGCAGCAGACCGACGAGCAGTAGCTGTGGCCTCCCTCGAGAACCTGCCGGGAGCCGACACAGTGGATCCATGCGATCTTGTGCGGGTGCTTGCCGTCGGAGGGGCGCAGGATCTCACCCTCGTGCGGGCCGGTCGCGCACAGCAGCCGCTCGAAGTCGAGGCTGGTCACCACGTTGGATATCGTCCCGTAGCCGTAGTCTCCCCTGACCTTGGGATCGAAGGCCCCGAAGCCGGGAGACAGGACGATCGCGCCTACCTTGACGACCTTTTTCACAGGCTTCTGATGGAGATCGATCGCGTTGTTCTTGCAGGCGGCCACGCAGATACTGCACTTCCCGTCCTCGAGGAAGTGACAACGCTCGTCGATGTAGGGGACCAGCGGCACCGCCTGGGAGAAGTAGATGTGGATGGCCTTGTTGTCCGACAGCTCCTGGTTGAAGAGATCGGGGACCGGGATCGGGCAGTACTCGGCGCAGACCGTGCACCCCGTGCAGAGATCCTCTTTGACGTACCTGGGCTTGCGGGTCAGCGTGACCTCGAAGTCTCCGGCCTCGCCCTCGACGGTGTCGACCTCGGTGTAGGTCAGGATCTCGATGTTGGGATGCCGATCGCACTCGATGAACTTCGGCGACTCGATGCACATGGAACAGTCGTTGGTGGGGAAGGTCTTGTCCAACTGGGCCATCTTGCCGCCGATGGTCGGCGACCTCTCGACCAGGAAGACCTTGTACCCCGACGAGGCGAGGTCGAGCGCGGCCTGGATGCCGCTGATCCCGCCGCCGACGACCATGACGTCTCCGAAGCTGGTTTCGGGGATACTCATGGAGTCTCTCCCCCAGCCGCCAGGGACTCCTGGAGGACCTCGGTGACGTCCTTGATCTCGAGTGGATCGTCATCCGCGAGGGACAGCCTGCCCTCTTCGAAGTTGCTGATGCAGTAGGGGCATGACGTCGCCAATACATCGGCGCCAACGTTCTTCGCCTGGGCCAATCGGAGGTCGGCGAACCGCTCGCCCTTCGGCGTGTCCATCCAGATGCCGCCGCCGCCGCCACCGCAGCACAGGCTGTTCTGCCGGGAATCGGGCAGCTCGACCAGCTCCAGGCCGGGAACCGCCTTCAACACGTTCCTGGGGGGATCGAAGATGCCGTTGTGCCGCCCCAGATAGCATGGGTCGTGATAGGCGACCCGCTTCTCAAACTGCCCGGCGACCTCGAGCCGTCCCTGCTCGATCAGCTCCGACAGTAGCTGGGTGATGTGAACCACCTCGAAGTTCACCATGAACTCGGGATACTCGTTGGCGAAGGTGTGGTAGCAGTGGGGGGAGGAGACGAGGATCCGCTTGACGCCGTTGTCGATGAAGGTCTTGATGTTCTCCCTGGCGAGGTTTCTGAACACGTCCTCGTCGCCCGCCTTGCGGATGCTCTCGCCGCAGCAGCTCTCCCGGGTGCCCAGGATCCCGAAGTCGACTCCCGCCTTGGAGAGGATGCCGGCGGTGGCGACCGCCACCTTCCTGTTCCGCGGGTCATAGCTCCCGTAGCAGCCGACGTAGTAGAGGAGCTCCATGCCCTCGGTGAAGGGCTTGACCCCCAGACCTGTTGCCCAGGCGTCGCGCGTCTCCCGCCCCTCGCCCAGTGGGTTGCCGTGGCTCGCGAGGCTGGCGCTGGTGGTGCTCAGCCCGCTCGCGCGGCCGGGCAGCACCCCGTACTGGGTAGCGATCCGGCGAATCGCGACCCCGACCTCGATCTGCTCGACGCCCCGCGGACACGTGGACGGACAGCTTCCGCAGGTCGTGCAAAGCCAGATGTCGTCGAGCTCGATCTCGGACAGTCCCAGCGCTGCCTGCCAGACAATCTTGCGGATGCTGAACTCGGTCACCCTGTTCCACGGGCAGACGACGTCGCATTTCCCGCACTGATAGCAGAACCTGAAGGCCTCCCCGCCGGCCTGCTTGATCTCTTCGACGATCTCCGCATACGGGGTGACTGTCTCCATGCTGCCCATCAATCTTCAGGGTTTCTTGGCCATACGGGTAACGGCGTCGATCACCTTGGACCAGCCGTGTATGTGGGCCAGCGCCTCGAGCCCGGCATCCACCTCGTAAATTTCCTCCGCCTCTTCCTCGACCTCCTCTTCGCGCTCCTCGTAGGTCAGCGCGTCCGCCAGGCACCACTGGACGCACAACGGCTCCTCGATGGACGGATCGGACTCACACATGTCGCACTTCAGCGGCAGACCCGAGTCCGGCTCCTTGAAGGCATCGCGGGAAGGGCAGGATGCCCGGCAGAAGGTGCACTCGTCGTACTCCTTGCCGTCGATCACGTACTTGTCTCTGCCCGCACACTCGGCAGCCGTGTACTCGCCCGCATACACGGGCACATAGATGTCCGACAGCGGCTCTCGGATGACGCGGATTCGGGACCGCGCCGGGTTGTTGCTGCTGTATTTCGGGAGTGCGTGGAGGGCGGAGCAGATCACCTCGCAGCCCAGACAGCCGTTGCACTTGTCGACGTCGATGATGATCCGTTTGACGATCTTCTTCTTCTTCTTCGAATCGCTCACGAAGCACCACCATCCAAGGTGGCCGCCTGGATCGTGACCTCTTCCTCTTCCGTCAGGATTCCCCGTTCGAGGAAATCCTCGGCCACGTAGTCCAGTTCCAGGTCGTGCAGGGACGCGCGGGTCGGCACCCCTTCCCGGTTCCACCCTTTGAACTCGTAGTAGGTATCCAGCAGCTTCTGCTCGAGCTCGGGGAACCGCTTCTTCCAGTGATCCTCAGGCGGCGCCTCGTGCTCCCGCCGCATGCCGCGGCGGAAGATTAAGGGCCCTGACCAGGTTGCGGTTCCGTCTGGTGATGAGCTTCAGGGCGTCTTCGTCGAGCTCGAGCCCGGCCCCCGCCGAGATCAGCCGTGGCAGGTTGTGGATGTGGAACGGCGGCTTGTAGGGAAAGGACGACAGCCCCGCGCACATGCCGGTGCAGTCGTCGATGTAGTGCATCTCCTCCTGCCAGTGCACGATCTCGCAGCTCGCCTCCGCGGATGGGTAGAGCGGAATCGAGTTGTCTCCGCGCAGCTCCCAGTCCTCGAACCACTTCTTGAACCGCTCGTCCGGGACCTGGGGCCAGTCCCTGGCGAACTCCTCCCGCTCCTCCCTGGTCGGCATCGGCGCCTGCGGGAAGTTGCCTTCGATCTGGGTGATGTTGGCCTTCTCGCCGGTGCAGTACATCAGGAAGTACATCTGGTTGAGCATGCCCAGCTTGAGCGGCAGCTGCTCGGTCTTCTTGATGTTGTTGTGCGCGTACTCGCTCGCGCCCTTGCCGATCCTCTCCGCCGCCCAGTAGGTGCCGTCGGCCAGGACGTCGCCGATGCCCTCTCGCCGGACGATGTGATCGAGCAGCCAGTAGAACCGCCCCTCGCTGTCTTCCGGCATGTCCGGGAAGTCATCGTCGGTGAGGATGCCGGCGTCGAGGAGCTCGATGGCGAAGGCCATGGTCTGAGGAGCGCTGAAGGCATCGACGCCGTGCTCGGTAGCCTTCTGGGCGATCCGCAGACCGAAGTCCAGATCGGAGAAGGCGCCCATCGTGTAGGTGAGCTTGGAGAAGCACTTCATCATGTAGGAGCACATCCGCGTATCGACGGAGATGGCTGCTCCGCACTTCATCGGGCAGTTGTAGCAGCTCAGGAGCCGGGTCCGCATGGTCTCCATGGTGTTCGTCCACTGCTTCGCTGACCTCTTCGGTCCAGAAGCCCTTGCGGCGGACACGGGCATTGCCCCAGGCGAAGTTCTCGGTGTGCCACTTCTCATCGTGGATCGCCATCTCCTGCGGCGATCCGAGACCCGACAGGATGGGCATCACGCCCTTGATCGGGTTCTCATTCCGGTCTTTGATGAATGCCAGCGACTCGTTACAGATCTCCATGTAGCGGGAGCGCGTCGGCGATGTGAATGTCCCCCGACCCGACCACGGCGATCGCCTTGAGGTTCTTGTCCCCCATCACCGCGCCCATGCCGAGACGGCTGGCGCTGGACCTGCCCTGCTCGATGGAGGCAAAGAAGACCCGGTTCTCGCCGGCCAGACCGATGGACGCAACAGCGGCATTCGGCTGCTCCAGCTCGATGCGGATGACCTCCGCACTCTCGAGCGTGCCCAGCCCCATGAGACTGCTTTGCGTCGCGCAGCTCGACCTTGTCGTCATGGATCCACAGATAGACCGGCTCGGGTGACTTGCCGCGCAGGATGATCTTGTCGTATCCGGCGCGCTTCAGCTCGGGGCCGAAGAAGCCGCCCATCATCGAGAACCCGAAGAGGCCGGTCTGCGGCGAGATGGATGACACGACGGTGCGATTGCAGCTGGGGGCGGGTGTGCCCACCAGGAGGCCGGTGCCGAAGATCGAGCAGGTTCTCCGCGATCGAAGGGCTGGGTCTCCGGGGGAACCCGGTCCCAGAACAGCTTGGCGTTGGTGCCCAGCCCCCCGAGATGAAGCGCGGTGAGCTGTGGGTCGGTGGCCACCCGCTCGATGTTCCCGCGGCTCAGATCGATCTCCAGGTTGAAGCCGATGTCTGCGTATCTCATGCGTCTCTCCGGTGGTCGTCACTGGAGGGGGAGCGCCCTAACCGTGCGGTGTCGATTGGTGTCATAATCTGTCGATCGAACGTTCGTTCGAAAGCGTTCTAATCTAAAAATACTCCTTTGCGGAGGCGATGTCAAAGGCAGCCAGGCCAAAGAAATCGAGGACCAGGGCCCCTCGTATTCAGCCTGTTTTGTTCTGTTTCGGCCTGAACGCTGAACACTGCGTCGTGAGACATCCACGCTACACTCCTCCGCATGGCCGACTGCGTGAATCCGATCCGCGATGGAAACTGGCTCGACTGGGGCGGCAACGGGCCAGTGCTCCACTTCGCCCATGCCAACGGCTTTCCGCCCGCCACCTATCGTCGGCTGATCGAGGTCTTCAAGACCCGGTATCACGTGGTGTCGATGGAGGCCCGTCCCTTGTGGCCGGAGTCGTCGCCTGACGAGCTCGACGACTGGTCCCTGCTGGCCGGCGATCTGCGCGAGGAGCTGGACCGGCGCGGGGTGCGCGGCATCGTGGGCGTCGGCCACAGCCTCGGTGCGGTGTGCACCCTGCTCGCCGCGACCGAGGACCCGGGTCTCTTTTCCTCCGTGGTAGCCATCGACCCGATCATTCTCACCGGCTGGCACTCGCTGATGTGGGGGGCCATGAAGGCGGTGGGAGTCGGCGATACGCTTCCCATCGTTCGAGGCGCGCGCCGTCGGCGTGACCACTGGCCCGACCGTGCCACCGCACGTGTCGGATACCTGAACAAGAAGATGTTCCGCTGGTGGGATCCCGACGTCTTCGAGGACTACCTGATCGAAGCCATTGTTTCCGGGCCGGACGGCGGTGTGGTGCTTCGCTACCCCAAACGGTGGGAAGAGCGGATCTTCCGGGTTTCGCCCCACCACTTGTGGCCTGTCCTTCGACGGATGCCGGTGCCCTCGATCTTTGTCGAGGGTGAGCACACCGACACCTTTCTGCCGGCAGCCGCCGCGCGCGTGGCGCGCGACGTGCCCGGGGCAAGGGTGCTCGTGATCCCGGACACCAGCCACTTCGTGCCCATGGAAGAGCCCAACGAGACGGGCCGCGCGATCATGGCCGCGGTGGACGAGGTGGCGTCGTGAGCCTCGAACTTCCGGCCGAAGTCGCGGCCATCGAGGCAGAATTCGGAATTCGGAATTCGGAAAACCAACCCGGTAATATTTCTGCTAACGGCTAACGGCTAACGGCTAACGGCCAACTGCCCCCGTGTCACGTGTCACTCGTCACTTTTTAGTCAAAACCTGAAACGAGCTGCCATGCGAATGTTGCGCCCCGGCTCGGGCCGGTTGTTGTAGGTCTCGGCGTAGAGCTTGTCGGTGATGTTCTCGAGTGCGACGATCAATCCGAGCCCCATGGCGAAGTCGTAACCCGCCCGCAGATCGTAAACCGTGAAGCCCGCGCTCCGGTCGACGCCTTCCGGTACATCTTCCTGGTCGGCGACGATCCTGGTTCGTGCCTCGGCCCACCACTGCGGTCGCTGGTAGCGCACGCCCAGCGTGGCCTTGAACGGCGAGATCAGTCCGAGGGGCTGGTCCTTCGTCTGATTCTGTCCTTCGGAGTAGCTGACGCTGCCGAAGCCGGTCCACCATCTGGCGAACATGGTCTCGAGGTCGAGCTCGACACCCCAGATGTAGGCGTCTTCGATGTTCTGGAACTGTGCCAACTCGAGGCCGGTGTCCGGGTCCTCGCCGAGGAACTCGGTGCTGATGAAATCGGTGAGGTCGTTGTAATAGACGCTCAGTCCGCCGGTGTAGCGGTCGTACCGCACCTTGAAACCGGTCTCCCAGTTCAGCGAGCGCTCCGACTTGAGATTCGGGTTCTGGATGATGAAAGTGTCGCCGGTGGTTGCCAGTCCGGTGAACGAGCGCTCCTGAATGTTGGGGGAACGGAATCCGCGGCCCACCAGGGCGACGTAGGTCACGTGGTCGGTGACGGCCCAGGTCAAGCCCAAATTCCCGGAGATGTCCGAGTCGGTGACGTCGAAGGGTTCGCCGGTGTAATCCGGGTCATCCTTTGACTTGAAGTCGAAGGAGTCGCCACGCAGCCCGGCCTTCAAGGTGACCGCTTCGCTCAGGCTGATGCTGTCCTCGATGAAAAGACCGATTCCGGTCTGGGTCGCGTCGGGCACGGCCACCTCGTTGCTCGAGCCGAAGGTGCTGTCGGCCACGGTGGTGTCGTCCACGTCGTCCCGGTAGATGTCGATGCCGAAGACCAGGTGGTGCCGGCCGGCGTCCTTGACGCCCTGGAGGTTGAGGCCGAGCGTGTCGATCAGCGACTGGCTGGTGTTGTTGGAGAAGAAAAAGGGGCCGAAGTTGAAGTTCCGGACGCTCTGCTTGTCCACCTGTTGATAGTAGGTGGAGACCACGATGTCGTCGAGACCCCACAGTGGGCCGGACTCCCAGCCGAGGCCGAGCTTGTCGCGGTCGAAGTTGGGGAAGTAGATGTCGATGCCGGAATTCCGGTCGAAGCCCGGAAACCCGATATCCTTCGTTCGAACCACTTCGACGTTGGCCCGAAACACCCCCGTGCTTCCGGTCGCGAGTCGGAATCCGCCCTGGACGCTGGTCTGCTCCATGCCGCTGTTGTAGACCACGTTGTCGCCATCGACGTAATCGCTGAACTCCTCGCTCTCGGAGGCACCGTCGGCGGCGGTGTAGTCGCCGTAGTCCTCCCACGAACCGATAACGTTGAACGAAAAGCCGTTGCCGGTCCCGGTCACCCCCACCTGGGCGCGCTGAGAATCGGCGCTGGAGCCGTACCCGTACTCGAGGTCGCCGCTCCAGGTGAACTGCTCCGAGCCCAGGTCCGGTTGCTTGGTGATGATGTTGATCACGCCGCCGATAGCGTCCGAACCGTACTGAACGGAGGCTGGTCCGCTGAGCACCTCGACGCGCTCCACCTGGCTCATGTCCACCAGAGCCGGCTGGATGCCGGCGAAATCGGTGGACTCGCGGGCGTTGTTGAGCCTCTGGCCGTCCACCAGGATGAGAATCCGGTTGCTGTTCAGGCCGCGGATGATGGGGATGCCGCGAAACGGCCCCTCACCCGTGATTTGAACGCCGGGGATCTCCTTGAACAGGTCGGCGATTTTTTCCGGCTGCTGGGCGTTGATCGATGCGGCGTCGATCACGCGGATCGGCGCGGGCGTAGTGGCCGAACCCTGCTCACGACGTGAGGCCGTGACCACGATCTTGTCCTTGAAGACCCTGCCCTCTTCCTCGCCCTCGATTTCGGCTTCGCCCAGGGATTGAACTGCGGACTGTGTTTCGTCCTCGGTCCGCTCCGGATCAGACTGCTGAGCGAAGGCCGGGGCGTGACCGGCAGCAAGCGCCAGCGCTATGACATATGAGAAAACGATTCGCATCATGGTTCCTCTCCTCGGGTCGTTGCCGCGGACAGAGCCGCGGAAGCGACGCATTCTCACGGACTATAGGAAAGAAATCGAGGAATGGAGTATTCAGAGCCGAAGTTTGACGCTGGTGTGACGATTTGGAGGCCGTGAGGCTATGGGGCAGTGGGGCTGTGGGGCTATGGAGGAGTGAGTCCTCCACTGCTCCATTCCTCCTCTGCGGTTCGGAAAGCCGTCTGGTCTCTTTCATCTGTCGTCTGGCATCTAAATGGTGGGTGGGCGGGAATCTTCAATCTTCAATCTTCAATCGGCCCCGAAGGTAGTAGACTTCCAGGCGCCGCCGTCTCCGATCGCCGGGGGCGGGCGGCTCCGCGAAATGGGTCAACTCAAACTCCTCGTCGAGCGGCGATACTGGCCGCTGTTTTGGACGCTCTTCCTGGCGGCCTTCAACGACAACGTGTTCCGCAACGCCGTCGCCATCCTGGTGGCTTACCGAGCCATGTCATTGGCAGGACTCACATCGGACGAGTTGCTGGTGGCTTTCCCGGCGATCTTCATCCTGCCCGTCCTCCTGTTCTCGGCCACCGCCGGCCAGCTCGCCGACCGGCTCGTCAAGGCCCACATCATTCAATTCATCAAGGTCGCCGAAATCGGGATCATGGCACTGGCCGGGGTCGGCTTTGCTCTGGCCAGCTTGCCGATCCTGGTGTCGGTGCTCTTTCTGATGGGCCTGCACGCGGCGTTCCTCGGGCCCGCCAAATTTTCGGTGCTGCCGGAGTTGCTGGACGAGCGCTCACTGGTGGGCGGCAACGCCCTGCTGGAAATGGGCACGTTCCTCGCGATCCTTTTGGGAACCGTCGCCGCCGGGACCCTGGCCTACCTTTGGGCTGACTGGACTCTGTGGATCTGGGTGGTGGTGGCGGTGGTGGCGGCCCTCGGGCTGACGGCGTCGCTGTTCCTGGAGAAGACCCCGGCAGCGAACCCTGGGCTTCCCATCGGTCTCAATCCGGTGGCCAACACCATCGGGGTCCTTCGGGTGGCTCTCGCTGATCGCACCGTGGTACTGACCATCCTGGGCCTGTCGTGGTTCTGGTCCCTTGGGGCCGCCTTTCTCGCCCTGCTGCCGGCCTTTGCCAAGGACGTCTTGGGAGGCGACAAACCGGTTCTCACCTTGCTGCTGGCGACCTTCTGCATCGGTATCGGTGTCGGTGCTCTGCTCTGCGAACGGCTGTCTTTTCGACACCTGGAGCTTGGCCTTGTTCCGCTGGGGTCGATTGGAATTTCGTTCTTTGCCCTCGACTTGGCGGTGGCCTCGAATCTTTTTGCCGCTGCAGGCCGCACCCCCGGTCTGCTCGGAATCGCCGAATTTCTCGCCCAACCCGGATCCTGGAGGGTGGTGGTCGATCTGGTGGGCGTGGCGGTGTCCTCCGGCTTCTACACAGTCCCGCTGTTTACCTTGATTCAGCAGAAACCCGAGGCCGGTCGGCGATCGCGGGTGATCGCGGGAAACAACATCGTCAACTCGATCTTCATCGTCTCGTTCTCGCTCTTCCTGATGGTCCTGCTGGCCGTGGGTTTCGACATCCCCACCATCTTCCTGGTGCTGGCGCTGCTCAACGCTGCGGTGGCGATCTTCATTTATGCGATCCTGCCCGACTTCGTGCTGCGCTTTGTGGCATGGGGTGCGGCACACCTGATGTACCGGTTGAGCGTTCGCGGGGAGGAGAGGATTCCTTTGGACGGCCCCGCAGTGCTGGTGGCCAACCAGACCAGCTACGTGGACTGGCTGATGATTGCCACGGCGTCGGCGCGGCCGGTACGGTTCGTGATGGACAGCTCCTTTCTGGGCTACGGTCTGATCAGGGCGGTGGCCCACGGTGCGCGGGTCATCCCGATGGCCGCGCAGGGAAACCACCAGGACCAGGTCAGGGCCGCACTTGACCGAATTGCGGACGAGCTCGAAGACGGCAGGATCGTCTGTCTGTTTCCCGAGGGCTCCATTACCCGTGACGGCAGGTTGCAGCCTTTTCGCAGCGGAGTCGAAGAGATCGTCCGTCGGACGCCGGTACCGGTCATTCCCATCGCCATATCCGGAATGTGGGGCAGCTACTTCAGCCATCGTTGGGGCGCGCCCATGTCACGGCCATTCCGGCGGATCTGGTCGAAGGTCAAGATCGCGGTTGGGGAGCCGGTGCCTGCGGGAGAGGCGACGGCCGCGGAGCTTGCAAGGAGAGTGGCCGATCTCGGGGGTTGGGACCCACCGCAGCCCCTCACTATTGAAGCGGATCAGTCCGGGTTCGGCAGCCCTGAGACTGCCGGAAATCAGTTCTTCGCGGCGGCGCCCGAATCGCGACGACGAGAGAGATAAATCACGCGAGTGCCTACCACATATTGATCGCGACCCGCGTCCCGTCATCGACCTCGACTGTGACCAGATTGCCCATGGAGGCCGAACCCAGGATATCGAAGGCCATCTTCGGATCGAAGGTCTCCCAATCCCAATCCTCGAGGGCTTCGAGGATCCCCTCGACCGGAACCTTGCAGCGCACGACGGCGTCGTCGGCGTCCACAGCGATGATCAGGTCGCTACCCCGTTTGGTCACGTCCACCTTGGCGTCGTCTGCGCTCACCCTGACGAGGGTGGCGTCGGGGGTTTCTGCCAGAGCCCGAAGGGCCTGCATGACGACCTCGCGTTGCGCGGCGAGCTCTGGCGGGACGGTCGCCTCCCGCAGTGCCTCGTCGGGCACGAACCCGGCGGCGAGACGGCCGGCCAGCAGTGGAAACGGGACCTTGATGTGGATATTCTCCGGCTCGGGAGTGCGCACATCCACAACCATCCAGTCCATCATCAGGAGGGTTGCGAGGACTCCCGCGAGCCCCGCCAGCACCACGGCTCCGACGGTGGAAACCCCGCGCTGGCCGGACATCACTCGACCCACACGCGGACGTTGGCCTCGTCTGACTGGACGGAGACCAGATCACCGGACGGCAGCTGTTCGAGGCTGTTCAACAGCGCCGCGATATCGATCTGATTGTCGTCGTCGATGTGGAGTGAATCGATCATCGCCATTGGCAGCGTGACGTTGACGGTGGCGTTTTCCTCTTCGGTCTCGACCACGTTCACGTACAGCGTGCCGTCGCGCTTGCTGACCTGGACGTTGGCGTCCTCGGCGGTCACCTTGACGAACTCCCCGTCCGGGGCGTCCTTGACGGCGGCCAGCAGCTGGGGCCAGTCGATCTCGGCATCAGAGATTTCGAGGTCGACCTTGCCGCCGTGGAAGTTCTCCACGTCGACGCTGTTGATAACCGCCATGATCAGGCTCAGCGGAAGGTGAACCTGGACGTCCGCCCCGCCTTCGGCCTCAGTGACATGAACATTGAGCCATCGGGTGCCTTCGGTCGCCGAGAGGGGCAGGGCTACCAGCATGGCGATTGCGATCAAGGTTGCGAGTTTGGCTTTCATGGTCGGACCCTCCTTGGGTTTCGCTCTGTAAAACGATCCGTTCTGTAAAGTGTTAACGGAGGCCGGAGGGAGTTGGTTCGGCCGGGACTTGAGTTAGAAGTTAAACGTCAAAAAGTTAGGTTCATCCGAGAAAACGTGAGCTGAGGTGTTCCCGTGCCCGGGATTCAGGGACGGCGACAGTGAACAGCGGCAGCGAGCAGCAGTCAGGGGCAGCGACCGGGAACAGCGAGCAGGGACAGTAACCAGTCTTCAGCGGCAGCAATCAGTTGTCTTGGCCGCATTGCACATGGTCCCCTCCGGGTCGTTCTATGGGATGGAGACGGATAGCTGCCAGGGAGGCCGTTGTCAAGGGACGCTGCGCTGCCGGCCTTGAGTCCGGCAACCCTTGACAACGGCCTCCCTGGCAGCTGGCGGAAGGGCACGGCCGAAACGGAAGAGATCGCCAACACCACTGGCGGATCGCCTACGCCTCGGCCAAGGAGGTCGACAGTCACCTGCGACTGCTCTCAGCCGCTGGTGCCGTCAATGGAGTTGGCGCGGAGAAGGCCCTGGGGATTTTTGACCAGGTTCGTGCCATGACCTGGCGCCTGCTCAATCCCGTCGCACAATAGCTCTCAGCACGACACACGCTCTGACGCTGTCATCTGACGCTGATCCCGGCCCCTGTCGCTGGATGCTGCCGCTGCCACCTGACGCTGCCACCGGCCCCCGTCGCTGTAGGCCGACGCTGTCACTGTTCGCTGTCATCCACCACCTCACGGAATTCCGGATGAGCCAGAAGTTAGAGGTTTACGTGTCGGCGCTGCACGACGTCAAACGTTTAACGTGTAACTTTTAACCCTTAACTCGCCATGTCTTCAAAGACCCGGAGAGCATCGGGTTACGTGTCCTGGGGCATGACGATCCACAGCACCAGGTAGACGAGGATTCCGGGAAACGCCGCCGACAGTATGGACACGATCACGTAGAGCGACCGGAAGGTGGTGGGACTCCACCCGAGCCACCGGGCAAAGCCGCCGCAGACACCGGCGATCATGCGGTTGGATCGGGAACGATGGAGCGGAACGCGGCCTGGAGTCATTTCAGGTCTCCTCACAGGTGAGATACGTTGAGCGGTCGTGCGGGTTCGTCGGTTTTTGGTGTGACACGTGACACGTGACACGTGAGCCTCTTGCAAAACCCTAAGTTCGGCGATGTTTGACCGATACCGCTCCCTCCTGTCACCCTGAGCGAGCGAGTTCGACGAGCGAGTCGAAGGGTCTCCACACGTTGAGAAGAGAGTTGCTGGGCAAGCATCACGCCTCTGCACCGGTTGAGATCCTTCGACTCCGCGACCCTTTGGGCCGCTCCGCTCAGGATGACAGCCATGGGGGTTTTGCAAGAGGCTCAACTGCCAACTCACCGACAACAGCAGCGCACAGCCGTGGCCATGGGGGTCGTCTCGAGGGAGGGGGCTGGCCTACGGCTGTCTGCTGGTGGCGGGGAGTCGCGTTGGAGCAGCCATCGGCTGCGACAACGTAAACTGCCAACAGCTAACTGCCAACTGCCTCCCGCTTCGCATCGATCCGACCTGTCACCGCGATGAACGCCAGTAACGCAACGAAGGACAAGAACCCGATGCCGGCGTAGGCCAGCCAGAGGTAGTAGGCGTGTCCGTAGACTTCGGGCATGGGACCCTGGCCTGCCAGGGCGGCGGCGTGTTGGGCCTGTACTGCGGCGGGCAACGTCGACGGTTCCGGGCAGTACTCGCTCAGCATATACCCCGAGAAGATGAAGCCGAAGATCCAGGCGAAAAATGTGTTGATGTGGGCGAAACCGAGAAACACACCCTCCTTGCCCGGGGGGGCCTGCTTGGACGCGAATTCCAGGTACTTGGGGCTGAGGAAACACTCGGCGAGTCCTTGAATCGCGATACCCACGACCATCATCACGGTGATTGGGTGGAGTGACAAACCGAATAGGTGGATGTTTCCCTTGAACAGAGTCGACGAGGCCATGGCCAGCGACGACATGGGGATCAGGGCCATGGCCACCAGCATGGAGTGTTGGGGCTTCCAGGTGCGCACCATCTGGGTGATGGCGACCACGAAGAGAACCACCACCAGCGGGTTGACGTTGGCGTACCACTCCGGCTTGTAGGTCTCGCCTGCCAACCTGAGAACGTACTTGGGCATGGAGGCGTAAAGCTGACCCTGGATGGACCAGAAGCCTGCGGTGATCAGGATCAGCGCGAAAAACCGCAGATTGCTCATGGCCATCCACATGCCCTGAAGGGTTTCCTTCAGTGATTTCGGCTGGGCCTGCAGGTCCTCCGGTGGGTGGAATATGAAGAAAACGATGATCAAGGCGAGCAGCGAAGCGCCGGCGGAGAAGAAGGGCACGGTCTCGACACCCATCTGGATCCGCATCGGGGCAACGATCGTCTTGCCTGTGAAGGAGCCGATGTTGACCACCATGTAGAAGATGCTGAAGGCTCGAGCGCGATTCGTCGAGTCCGAGGTCTTCGACACGGTGCCGGTGATGACCGGCTTGACGAACGCACCCCCGATGACGATCAGGAGTAGCCCGATCAGGACCGGACCCAGCGTGTGAAAGACGCCGAGCGTTCCGTAGCCGACGGTCAGCAACGCAAAGGCGATCATCAGGGCGTTTCGAAAGCCTATGCGGTCGGCGGCCGCGCCCGTGAAGAATGGCACCAGGTAAATCCAACCGGAAAAGGCTCCGGCCACAACTCCAGCTTTGAAGTCCGTCAGGCCAACCACACGGGTCAGGTACAAGATGAGCGCGATGAAAGTCCCGTAGAAGGCCGCCCGCTCACAGAGTTCAGCCACGTTGCCTGTCCAGAAGGCTCGCGGAAAGCGCCAGGTTGTCGTGCCGTCGGTCATTCGCATCTCCGATCGTGGACGGGGAACCTTACCACGAACCCCGAGCGCGACTGGACGTATTAAACTCGAAGACCATGAAGGCAATCAAATGGCTCGTGGTGGTGGCAGTCGTGGTCGTTGCGGTCGTGGTGCTGCGCTTGACGGTGCTGGCGCCGGAGCCGGTCGAGGTGAGCACGGCCGCTGTGGAACGCGGAGAGGTCGAGGAAACGGTGACCAACACCCGTGCTGGGACGGTCAAGGTGCGTCTTCGGGCGAAACTCTCGCCGCAGATCGGGGGGCTGGTGGTCGACCTGCCCCATCGCGAGGGTGCCGTCGTCGCCGCCGGCGACGTGCTGCTGAGGTTGGACGATCGAGCCCAGAGGGCGGACTACGAGCTCGCCCGGCGAGACGTTCGGGCGACCGAAGCCCAGGCCGAGGAAGCTTGTCTGGCGGCCATTTTGGCCGAGAAGGAGCTGGAAAGGATCATCGCGCTGCACGGGCGAGGCATCGCCAGCGATCAGAATCTGGACGTGCTCGACACGGAGCGCGACCGGTCCCTGGCGGCGTGCGCGGCGGCCCGCGCGGCTGTGGGCCGGTCCCAAGCCCGAGTTGCAGCGACTGGAGTTCAGCTGGAGTTTGCCGTGTTGCGAGCGCCCTTCGCGGGAACCATCGCCGAGGTCAGCACGGAGGTGGGAGAGTGGATCACCCCCGCGCCGCCAGGAGTGCCGATTCCACCGGTGATCGATCTGCTGGACGGGGCATCGGTATTTGTCAGCGCACCGATCGACGAGGTGGACGCCGAGCGGGTCAGGATGGGCCAGCCGGCCAGGGTCACTGTGGACTCGCGACCGGGGGTGGATTTCCCGGCGCGACTGGCCCGAGTCGCACCCTACGTGTTGGACGATCTCGAGCAAAACCGGACGGTCGAGGTCGAAGTGACCTTCGAGGAGGTGGACCTTGCTCAGGGCATCCTTCCGGGCACTTCGGCGGACGTGGAGATCATCCTCGAAAGCCGCGAAAACGTGCTCCGAGTCCCGGCTGCCGCTGTGGCTGAGGGCGGCCAAGTGCTGGTTCTCAGCGGCGGTGTGCTCGAGGAACGAATGATCGACGTGGGACTGAGCAACTGGCAGGTTGTGGAGGTTCTCGGTGGCCTTTCCGAGGGTGATCTGGTGGTCACAAGCCGGAACTCCACCGACATCCGTGCTGGCGCGAAGGCAATAGCGAAGTGACATTTCGAATTGCTGAAACGATCGGATCGGTTTTTCGAATTTCGAATTTCGAATTTCGAACTGGACGGGCGGCTTGATTCGCCTTGAGGAGATCTGGCGCACCTACCGGGTGGGCGATTCCGAGGTCCATGCCCTCAAGGATGTGGATCTGACCATAGAATCCGGAGACTATCTGGCTGTCGTGGGCCCCTCGGGATCCGGGAAGTCGACCCTTCTCAACGTCCTCGGCTGTCTGGATCGACCCACCAGCGGCCGCTACCTCTTCCGCGACCGGGCGGTGGACGAGATGACCGAAGCGGACCGCACGAGACTCCGTCAACTGGACATCGGCTTCGTCTTCCAGTTCTTCCACCTGTTGGCGAGATTGACAGCCCAGGGGAATGTGGAGCTGCCCATGCTCTTTGCCGGAGTTCCCCGCGCCGAGCGCCGGCGCAGGGCCTCCGAAGCTCTCCAGTCTGTGGGCCTCGAGGAACGAGCCCACCATCGTCCGGATCAGCTTTCCGGCGGGCAGCGACAGCGGGTAGCCATCGCCCGCGCGGTGGTGATGAGGCCGGCTCTGGTGCTCGCCGACGAGCCCACCGGCAATCTCGACCGGGCGTCGGCGTTGGAGGTGATGGAGTTGCTCGACGGGATGAATGGGGAGGGTCAGACCGTGGTGCTGGTGACCCACGATCACGAAATCGCGACCCGGGCCCGCGCTCGAGTCCGCATGGACGACGGCGCGATCGTGGAGCGAACCTAGCATGCAAGTCGAACTTTCAACTTTCAACTTTCAACCGGGGGGGTGGGGTTGCCGTGGGCGTCGCTGACCTGATCGGCTTCGCCACCGGTGCGCTGCGCGGCCACCGGCTGCGGACCATCCTGTCTATTGTCGGAGTGGCGGTGGGTATCGCTGCGGTGGTGGCATTGACCGCCCTCGGTGAGGGCGCCCGGGAGTACGTGGTTCAGGAGTTCATGTCCCTGGGATCCAACTTGTTGATCGTGCTGCCGGGCAAGGTCGAGACCTCCGGCGGACTCCCTTGGGGGAATACGACCCACGATCTCACGATCGAGGACTTTCGAGAGGTGTCCCGGAGGATTCCCGGCGTGAGGCGTGCAGCACCGCTGGCGACCGGCACCGAAACCGTTCGATTCGGCAATCGGAGCCGCTCGGTGGTGATCCTGGGCACCACTGCCGAGATGTTGGAGGTGAGACGGCTCGAGGTTGGCGCCGGGAGATTCCTGTCAGGGGGCGATCCCGATGCGGGCGGGACCGAGGTCGTCCTTGGGGTCAAGGTGGTGCGGGAGCTGTTCGGCAGCGAGAGCCCACTGGGCAAAGTGGTCCGGATAGGGCAATGGAGGTTTCGCGTGGTCGGCGTGCTGGCTCCCCACGGCCGGTCGTTTGGTTTCGACTTCGATGACCTGGTGATCGTGCCCGTACGAACCGCCATGCGCCTGTTCAATCGGTCGTCGCTGTTCAGGATCATGGTCGAGATGCGGACGGCCGGGGAGCTGGGCGGGGGCAAGCGGGCCATCGAAGAGCTGATGAAACAGCGCCACCGGGCCGAGGACATTACGGTGATCAGGCAAGACGCTGTGGTGTCGACATTCTCGTCGATTTTGAATGTGCTGACCCTGGTGCTGGTTGCTATCGCCTCGGTGTCGCTGACGGTGGCCGGGGTGGGAATCATGAACGTGATGCTGGTGGCGGTGGCCGAGCGTCGGCGGGAGATCGGGCTGCTCAAGGCTCTCGGCGCCAGCACCCGACAGATCGTGGGAGTCTTCATTGCAGAGGCGGCGGTCCTGTCGACTCTCGGAGGGCTACTGGGGCTGGGTGTGGGTTGGGCGGCCATTCGCGCATTCGTCAGGATCTACCCGACCTTTCCGGCAGCACCGCCGGTGTGGGCGGTGGCGGCCTCGCTCGCGGTCGCCATGGGGGTTGGGGTTGTCTTTGGCACGCTTCCGGCCCGCCGCGCAGCGCGGCTCGATCCCGTCACCGCCCTGGCAGGACGATAGGGGATCGAAATTGAAGATTGAAGATCCAAGATTGCGGTCTGCAGATTGCAAATTGCAAATTGCAAATTGCTGTTGCTCCCCCAAGGAGGCAGAGGGGCAGAGGGAAAAAGGGGCGGAGAAGCAGGGGAGCTTTAGACAGGCCGCGGCGACGATCATCACCCTCGGGGTGGGTTGGGGAATTTGGAATTTGGAATTTGGAATTTGGAATTTTTCGAGGGACGGCGGATGGATTTGATCGAAACGATCCGATTCGTTGCGGGGGCGCTCGCCGGCCATCGGTTGCGATCGTTCCTGTCGGCTTTTGGTGTGGCCATCGGAGTGGCGGCGGTCATCCTGCTCACCTCGCTGGGGGAAGGGACCCGCGACTACATCGTGTCCCAGTTCACCCAGTTTGGCACCAGCCTCATTGGCATCAATCCCGGCAAGGTGGAAACCGTCGGACTGCCCGGGGTTTTTGGCGGCACCACCCACAAGCTGACGATCGATGACGCCGAGGCGCTCCGACGGATCTCTGGCGTGGCCGAGGTGGTCCCGATTGCCGGTGGCCCGGCCCGGGTCGAAGGTGGGGGACGGGGGCGCAGTGTGACCATCTTCGGTGTGGGCTGGGAGGGTGCGGCGGCGTGGCGGTTGAAGGTGTCCCAGGGTACGTTCCTGCCGAAAATGGACCCCCGCCGCAAGGGGTCGTTCATCGTGCTCGGAGCCAGGTTGGCAAGGGAGCTGTTTGGAGATCGGTCTCCGCTCGGAGAGCGGGTCCGGGTGGGTGGGTGGTCCCTGCTGGTGGTCGGGGTGATGGAAGCCAAGGGACAGATGTTGGGCTTTGATTTCGATGACACCGCCTACATCCCGGTGGCCACCGCCCTGGACCTGCTGAACCAGGTCGAGCTGATGGAGATCGACGTGGTGGCAGCGAGCACCGAAGACATCCCGATGGTGGTCGATGGAGTCCGCCGGGTGCTGATGGAACGGCATCGAGGGGAGGAAGACTTCACGATCACAACCCAGACCGAGATGTTGGGGACCTTCGATCGGGTGATCGGAATGATCACCATCGCCGTATCGGGGATTGCAGGAATCTCGCTGTTGGTGGGTGCCATGGGGATTCTCACAATCATGTGGATTTCAGTCCACGAGCGTACCGGCGAGATCGGCCTGTTGCGGGCGCTGGGGGTTGGCGCCCCAGCGGTGCAGCGGCTCTTTCTGTACGAATCGATTGTGCTCGGCACCGCCGGTGGGTTGCTGGGCCTTGCCGGCGGGTTCGGGCTCGGCGCCATGATTCGGGTGTTGATTCCAGGCATTCCTCTCAAGACATCGATCGGCGCGGTGGTGGCGGCGGTGCTGATGAGCCTGCTGGTCGGGGCGCTCAGCGGGGTGGCACCGGCGAGGAGGGCGGCATCGCTCGATCCCGTCGAAGCGCTTCGCGCCGAATAGGCAGATTCAAATTGAAAAATTGAAGATTGACGATTGAGGTGGGGAAACTCTCAAGGCGACGGAACGTAGTTGTCTCTCAGGCGGAGGAGCCTCGAGGGGGCACTTCGCAAGCCCGGAATCCTCGATCCCATTTTCGGCATACCCTGGTGAAATCCGAGATGACTCGTGCCGAGAGCAGGTATCATCCAGGGCACAGGAGGCGTGGATGACCAAGAGACTGGCGATGCTGTTGTTCGTGGCGATGGCGTTCGCCGTCGCGTGTCAGCCGGGCAGCAGTGTCTGGTTCAAGGGGAACGCGGAGCAGGCCACAGCGGAGGCCGAGGACCGTGAAACTCTGGTGATGATGGAGTTCTACACTGACTGGTGCAGCTGGTGCCGGCGGCTTGAAAACGACACTTTTGCCGATCCCGAGGTGATTGCGGAACTCAAGAAGCTGGTTCCCATCAGGGTCAACGCGGAGGGAGGCGGTGAGGACCTGGCGAGTCGGTTCGGAGTCGATTCCTATCCCACCGTGGTTTTCGTTGATTCGGATGGTGAAGAGGTGGATCGGATCCTCGGCTACCTGCCGCCGGAGGAGTTTCTGCGGCAGACGCGCAGGATTCGAACCGGCGACACCTTCATGGCCTGCCTGTACCGATTGGCGGATGACCCGGCGGACATCGAAGCGCTTTCCAGGGCCGTGAACGGATTACTGGAAAGATCCGACCCGGAAGGGGCCATTTCCCGCATCAAGGCTTTCCAACACACAGGAGACGGGCGCCTTCGCGACAGCTGCAAGGGAATGATGTTCCAGGCGAGGACGGTCCTTCATTCACGTCTCTATGATCGGGCCGCGAAGCTTTACCGCACCGGGTGGAGTGGCGGTTTTGTCGTACCGGATACGGAAGGGACCAGGCGGCTGCACGGACTGATTGCCGAGGGAATCAGCGAACTGGCGCCCGAGGCTCAGTCCGTCCAATTGCGGTCGGCACGGCTCGACGACGCCGCAATTCTGCTCGGGATGGTGGATGTGGACAACATGGAGTCCGGCCAACTGTTGGAGATGGCCGACTTCGCCTTCCAGAACGGTCATTATGATCTTGCCGTGGCTGCCTATGCGCGCTGGTTCGAAGAAATGGGAGGCGAAGCCGAGGCGGATGATCTGAACTCGGCGGCGTGGCAGCTGTACCTTTCCTCGCGGTCACTGGATCTGGGCCTCGCCATGGCACGTCGAGCCTACGATCTGAACCCCTCCACCGACATTGCCGACACTCTGGCCAGGTTGCTCTATGTTACCGGTGAGCACGAATCCGCCATGGATCTCGAGCGGTACGCTGCCGAGGGGGCGAACGAGAGAGACGCCGCTTTCTTCAACGAGGGCTTGAAACGCATGGAGGCAGGTCAGGATCTGGGCGATCGTCCCGCCTTTGATGGCTATCCGGGCGAGCGGATCGAACAACTCGCCGGCCGGAATCGCAGCATCATCTGAATTCCACCCCCACCCACCCGGTTGGCAGTTGGCCGTTGGCAGTTGGCAGTTCCCCCACCCTCCCGGTCAAAGGGGTCTAAGGGGTCGAATAGTCGAATACGTCCCCTGTTGTTGAGACCCATGTGACCATTCGACCAATTTGACCTATTTGACTATTCGACTCATGTGACCCATGTGGGCTGCTGCCGTCGGCGAGTTCCGATTTCCATTCTGATCTCCGGAGCGGCTTGACATGGCGAGGTTGCTGGGACGACCATTGGGCGGACTATGATTCACGAACCAGCCGTCGTTATTGGCCTCAACGCGGTCATCATCGCCATCACCGACGATCAGCCGCGAGTCCTGACCGTGTCCGTGGCCGAGGACGCACCCATCGAGGGTGGGGGAAAACCGGTTCCGGACGATGGGGGAAGGAGCCTCGCGGGACTGCCCACAGGGCCGCTGGACCCGGCAGGTGACCGGACCCTCGAACTCGCTCTCAGGCGATGGGTTCTGGCCTCGGCCGGGGTGGATCTCGGCTACGCGGAGCAGCTCTACACCTTCGGAGATAGGTTCCGAGATCCCAGGGAGCTCGACGGGGGACCACGGGTGGTGTCGGCCGCCTATCTCGCGCTGACCCGGGAGATCAGCCCTCCCACTGACAGGGTCGCGATGTGGCGTTCGGTGTACTCCTTTCTGCCCTGGGAGGATTGGCGCCGCGGTGAGCCAAAAGCGATGTACGAGCGAATTGGACCTGAGTTGAACGACTGGGTTGGCCGGGGTGGCGATAGGACCGACCGCCGGTCGCGCGTGGAACGCGCCGGGATCGCCTTCGGACGAGAGGGCTCCCTCTGGGATGACGAGAGGGTGCTGGATCGGTACGAACTGTTGTACGAGTTGGGGATGGTCGGAGAATCGGCTCGCGACGGCGCTCTGCGAGACCGGTTGGCGCCCGCCGCTGCGG
This sequence comes from uncultured Holophagae bacterium, assembly GCA_963801995.1. Lineage (GTDB taxonomy): Bacteria > Acidobacteriota > Thermoanaerobaculia > Thermoanaerobaculales > Sulfomarinibacteraceae > FEB-10. The sequence continues at coordinate 37,471 of CAWDGW010000011.1, forward strand.
CGAGTGGCGGGGTCGGGCTCGAGATGGTGTTCGACCATCGGAGGATCCTCGCCACGGCCCTGGGCAGGATCAGAGCCAAGATCAAATACCGGCCGGTGATATTCGAGCTGATGCCCGAAACTTTCACTCTGCTCGAACTGCAGCGTTCGGTGGAAGCCTTGGCGGGGGTCCGACTCCACAAGGGGAACTTCCGGCGGCTGGTGGAAAGGGGAGGGCTGGTGGAGGGCACCGGCGCCGAGCGCCGCCGCACCGGTGGACGGCCGGCGGAACTCTTTCGCTTCAGACGCGAGGTCCTGATCGAGCGTCCTGCTCCCGGCGTGGGACTTCCAGCTACCCGCCGATAGCCCACCCGCCCGCCCATTCGGGCATTGCGAATTGCGGATTACGAATTGGGGCCTTCCGAGATCGCATTGATTGAAGATTGAAAATTGAAGATTGAAGATTTCATCACGGTGCAGCGCAAAACGTGTAATGGGATCCCCCGCCCGGTCCCAGAACAGAGGGGCGGGTAAGGGAAGCCCTTCTGGCCGCTGTTCACTGAAAGCCGCTCAATTTTTCCCGGATGCGAGACTCGGTCGTTTTCTGTCGAGGTCAGTAAAGGGCCACTGTTTCACCGTAGCTGGCAACGCGTTCGTCGGCGAGTTGGAGGATCCGCTCTCTCCGTTGCCACAAGGTTTCGATCTGCTGGTCGTTGAGCCACGGCCTCAACCCTTCGTTCAACGATTCCCTGTCGAGAGATTTCAGAGCGGTCAAGAACTTTTTCGAGAAACGGTTCAGACTGTCCTCCTTCCGAAGGGTGGGATCCATCCGAAAGGCCATGGAGGAGTCAATCTTGTGGAGTTTGAAGGACTCGTCGATCAGGAGATTCCGAACGTTGTTGTAGTCCGCATCCCAGATCAGCTGGTGAAAGAGGCGAATGACCAGCATCTGGTTGTTGAACTCCACCGCGTTGGGAGGTTGGATCTGCTTTTTGATGCGTTCTGATTCCGTCATCGCGTGTTCCACCCACAGACATAGAGAGCCGGTGTGAGAACCAATCGTCCGCTCGGTACAGGGTGGAACGATGCCCAGGCCGAGCATGGCGTCGAGCTTGTACGCCGCAATCTCGTGTCGGTAGGAGTCCTTCACCCGGGTCAACGTGCGGCCATCACCATATTTGAACTTGAGGTCGTACTTGTCGATGTCTTTGAATACCGCACGCGCGGTCATTTGACCGTCCGTAAGTGTGACCCGAACAGGATCGCTGATCGCAAGGGAGTCAAATTCCTTCTCAAGCCTTCCGGTGATCAGGGCGGTTCGAAGGAACTCGACGGCATCGTCCCCGGTGAGCGGCAGGCCTGAAGACGAGACGACTGTGGACACCGCCACCTGGGCTGGGGCAGTGACGTCTGGGGTCGGCGGTGGGGACGTAGTGCCGCAGCCGACGACGAAAACGACGACGGCGATGGACAACACAGCGGACAACCGTTTACGAATCATGGTCTTGTTGACTCCAGATATACTCAAATGTAGTATAACGTAGAGCGAGGCCGGACGTCCGGCCGTTTCTTGAGTCACAGAAATACTCATATTGAGTATAATGGAGTCGCCCCATGAGCACAGTGCAGGAAACCTCCACCATGGATCTCCAGAGAGCCCTTTCTGGGATCGAGCCCATTTACCGAAAGGTCAGCCACCTGGTGCCGGAGGTGGAATGGGCGGTCCACGCGCCCCTGATCGAGCGCATCAATCGCCTCAAGAAAGAGCGCAACGCGGTCATTCTGGCCCACAACTACCAGACGCCCGAGATCTTTCACGGGGTTGCGGACATCACCGGCGATTCTCTCGCCCTCGCCAGAAGGGCTTCGGAGACCGACGCCGACGTGATCGTGATGTGCGGGGTCCACTTCATGGCCGAAACGGCCAAGATCCTCAATCCGGAGCGGACTGTGCTGATCCCGGATCCTGCAGCAGGCTGCTCCCTGGCGGAATCGATCACCGCCGCCGACGTGCGGGCTCTCAAAGGGCGGCATCCGGGGGTTCCGGTGGTGACCTACGTCAATACCTCCGCCGAGGTCAAGGCCGAGACCGACGTCTGCTGCACATCGGCCAACGCTGTCGAGGTGGTGGAGTCGCTCGGTGTCGACCGAGTGATCTTCTTGCCGGACGCGTACCTCGGTCGGTGGGTTGGGGAGAACACCGACGTGGAGGTGATCCTGTGGAACGGCACCTGTGAAGTCCACCAGCAGTTCACGGCGGAGGACGTGCACGACTATCGACGTCAGTTCCCCGGGGTCGCGGTGATCGCCCACCCCGAGTGCCACATGGAGGTGCTGGGTGCTGCGGACATGGTGGGCTCAACATCGGGGATGATTCGCTATGTGGAGGAGCGACGGCCACAGCGGGTCGTGATGATCACCGAGTGCTCCATGAGCGACAACGTCTCCGCCGAGTTTCCTGATCTCGATTTCGTTCGATCGTGCACTATCTGCCCCCATATGAAGAAAATCACCCTGGAGAAGATCATCCGAAGTCTCGAGAGCCTGGAGCGCTCGGTGGAAGTGCCGGTGGAGGTGGCGGAGAAGGCGCGACGGGCTGTGGAACGCATGCTCACGGTGGGCCGGGGAGTCCGGGGATGACATTCCCGCCAATCACTCCGGACTCCGTCGAGGCTTCGGACATCGTGATTGTCGGCAGTGGGGTGGCGGGGCTCGTGGCAGCCCTGCGAGCGCGTGCCCGGCGGATCACGGTCGTCAGCAAGACGGGTTTCGCTGGTGGTGGATCCAGCCCCCTTGCCCAGGGAGGTGTTGCGGTCGCAATAGGGCCCGACGACTCGCCGGCGCGACACGCTACCGACACCATCGACGTCGGATGCGGTTTGTGCGACCTGGAGGTGGTGCGGCGGGTGACCTCCGAGGGACCGAGCAGGATTGCCGACTTGATGGCCCTTGGTGCCCGTTTCGATCGCGAAACATCGGGACGGCTGGAGCTGGGCCGGGAGGCCGCCCACAGTCGCCGCCGGGTGATTCACGCCGCGGGGGACGCCACCGGATTCGAGCTGGTTCGTGCCCTGGCAGAGGCGGTGGAGGCAGTCGATGGGATTCGGATCGTCGAGCACACCATGGCCCTTGAGATCCTCCGTCACGATGGCAATGTGGTCGGAGTGCTGACCGTCGACCGTGAGGGGCGGGTGGCCCTGGAAGTGGCATCAGCCGTGGTGCTCGCCACCGGAGGTGTGGGACAGGCCTATCTGAACACCACCAACCCGGTGGAATCGACCGGCGACGGCCTGGCAATGGCGGCCCGCGCCGGCGCCAGGCTTGCAGGACTGGAATTCGTGCAGTTTCACCCCACCGCCATGGACGTGGGATCCAGTCCAATGCCCCTGCTGACCGAAGCCCTGCGCGGCGAAGGGGCCGTGTTGGTTGACGAACGGGGCGGGCGGTTCATGGAGGGGGTCCACGGGCTGGCCGAGTTGGCGCCCCGAGACGTCGTGTCCCGAGCCATCTGGCGTCACCGGATGGCAGGCCACAGGACATTTCTGGACGCGACGACCCTCGGTGAACGGCTGGCGTCGCGCTTCCCCACGGTCATGGAGTTGTGCCTCGCCCACGGACTCGATCTTCAGAACGAGCCGATCCCGGTGGCGCCGGCGGCGCACTACCACATGGGGGGTGTGGTGGTGGATCAGTACGGTCGGAGTTCGATTCCGGGTCTGTGGGCGTGCGGCGAAGTGGCCCACACCGGTCTCCACGGAGCCAACCGGCTGGCCAGTAATTCACTACTCGAGGCAGTGATCTATGGCAGCAGAATCGGGGAACGGTTGGCCCGGTCGCCGCTGGCGGCCCCCGACGCTGAGGTGGCAAGGGTGGCGGTCCGCGCCGCTGCCATGAAGGTCGCCGACCAGCCATGGATAGAGGAAGCAGGAGTGGATCGGGTGGTCATTCGGCTCCGGGACGAAATGTGGCGCCGGGTTGGGCTGGAACGTTCCGAGGCAGGATTGGTTCGGGCCATCGAGGAGATCGACCTGCTCGCCGAGGATGCACCACCGGGGTTCGGCGAACTGGGCAATCTCCTCACCGTGGCCGGTCTGGTGGCGCGTTCAGCGAGGATCCGAACCGAGAGCCGGGGAGCCCACTTCAGGAACGACATCCCGCGGCAGGACCACCACTGGCAGCAGCACCTGTACATCGAGGCAGGCAAAATGTGCCAACCCCGCCCGATCGCCGTCGCGGGCTGATTCACTGAATTTTCGTGGAGCCGAACATGACACCGACCCATCAGCCGTCGATTCGACCGCTACAGTACGAAGACTTGATCCGCAAGGCGCTGAAGGAAGATCTTGGCCGCGGGGGCGACCTCACGACCGATGCTCTGGTCCCCCTGGAGTCCACCGCGGTGGGTCGAATCATCAGTCGAGCGCCGGGAGTCGTGGCCGGGCTGGATCCTGCCGCCGCCGTCTTTCGAATGTTGGACGACGATTTCGTTGCCGACCCTGGGGTTGCCGACGGCGTACGTGTCGAGGTTGGCTCGGTGCTTCTCAAGCTTCGGGGTTCGGCACGCGCCATGCTTGCCGGCGAGCGAACCGCTCTCAACCTGCTGGGCAGGCTCTGTGGTGTCGCCACCCTCACCCGGCGATACGTCGACGCGGTCGCGGGTTCGGGAGCGAGCATCACCTGTACGCGGAAGACCATACCTGGATTGCGAACCCTCGAGAAGTACGCGGTGCGGTGCGGGGGCGGGACGAACCATCGCTTCGGGCTCGACGACGCGGTACTGGTGAAGGACAACCATCTCATCGCGGTCGGTGGAGTGACAGAGGCTTTGGTGAAGGTCCGGGAGGCTGTGGGCCATACCGTGACCGTTGAGGTCGAGGTGGAAACTCTCACCGAGTTGGAGGAGGCTCTCGGAGCGGGTGTCGACGCGGTCCTGCTGGACAACATGGATCCCGATACCATGCGGCGGGCGGTGGCTGTGGCCCACGGCCGGGTGGTCCTCGAAGCGTCCGGAGGGATCACCCTCGACAACGTGGCCGAGGTCGCCGCCACCGGGGTGGATTTGATCTCGGTCGGCGCGCTGACGCACAGCGCCCCGGTGCTCGATCTTTCGCTCGAATTGGTGACATGTGAAAGGTGACACGGGGGAGAATTCGGAATTCGGAATTCGGAAAACCGACCCGGATCCTAAACTGCTAACGCGCTGGTTGATCCAGCGCGGCGACGACGCGACCCATCAACTCAAGCTCGCCGGCAGCGGTGCCGAGCACCTCCTCGAACAGAACCTTCGCGCGGTAATCGGCGATAGCTTCGTCATCGAACCGGTCGCTTCCCACCAACAGGCGGTGGCCAGTGAGGACCACGTCGCGGGCGGCGGCACCTCCGTGCAGGCGGGCGCACGGCACCAGGAGGTCCGCGCGATCACCGCCGCCGGAGGCCTTGCGAGCCAAGGCCACGGCGGTCTCCACCTCGGCGGCCAGCCGCGCGAGCTCCATCAGCACGTACTGCTCCCGGGGCAGCCGGCGGGCGTGACACATCAGCAGGGTTTCGGCCAACGCGTCGGCGGCGAGAGCCGCGGCTTGCCCCGTGCCCCGCTCCCGCAAGGACGCCGCCATGTCACGGTAGAAACCACCCTTCGTCTTGACCGCCATTCGCCACCGGTGGGTACCGATGATGTTCTGGAGAATCTCCGACGTCCCCTCGTAAATCGTGGTAATGCGAACGTCGCGCCGGATCTTTTCCACCTCGTACTCGTGGGTGTAGCCATATCCCCCATGAGCTTGAATTGCTGCGTCAGCGGCAGCATTGCCGGCTTCCGAGGCGAATAACTTCGCCACCGCACCCTCGACCTGGAGTCCGGGTTCGCCATCGTCCAACCTGTTGGCGATCTGCTCGCAGTAGGCCCGCGCGGCCTCCAGCCGCGCCGCGTGCGGCACGATCAGCTTGTGGGTGAATCCCTGCTTGGCGAACAGGGGAACGCCAAACTGGATTCTCTCGTGAGCGTACTGAATGGCTCGGTCGAGGGCCTCTTCACCCGCGCCAAGGCCAAAAGCGGCCACCATCAGCCGGGTGAAGCCGAAGACCTCGTTGGCGTGTTCGAGGCCTCGACCCTCCTGTCCCCCCAGAAGCCGGTCGGCCTCCAGGACGACGTTGTCGAGGATGATCTGAGTGGTATTCGACGCCCGGATCCCGTGCTTCTTCTCCGGTGCCCCAACCGAGAATCCGGGGGCGTCCCGCTCCACGACGAAGAACGACGGACCGCCCGGGGCTCTCGCCAAGATCGTGAATATCTGGGCAACACCACCATTGGTGATGAACTGCTTGGTGCCGGTGAGACGGTACCCGGTGACCGTCCCGCCCTCATCAACGATCGGTTCGGCCTCGGTCTTGAGCCGCGCCACGTTGGACCCCGCCTCGGGCTCGGTCACGCCGTAGGCGACGATCAGGCCTTCGCCGGCAATTCGTCCCAACCAATGCCGGCGCTGTTCGTCCGTGCCGCCGACAATGATAGGGTCCACCCCTAGAGCAATCGCCAGAAAGGCCGTGGCCACTCCCAGGTCAACCCTTGCCATTTCCTCGGAGACGCGGAACAGGTCCCGTCCGCCTCCGCCCAAACCGCCCACTTCCTCTGGTAGAAAGAGCAGGTGCAAGCCAAGCTCCGGTCCCAGAAGCTCGTTGACCAGTTCGATGGGAAACTGATCATCCGCGTCGAGTTGGAGACGGGTGTCCTTGTCAAGGCGACGCTCACTCACCGTCTTGAGGGTCTGGAGAACAAAGCCAAGGGTTTCGTCGTCCAACCCGGCGCGCTGTCTCATTGGCACGTCCCTCCGCCGAATATTGGATCGCGAGTATGGCACAGCGGGTGGCAGTTGGCAGTTAGCAGTTAGCAGTTGGCAGAATTTCGAATTCTGCTCGCTGCTCACTGTCCGCCCACAAGAACGCCGAGACCGTAGCGATAGACGAGGGTGCCGCCGAGTTCGGCGGTCAGGAGCAGGAGAACCAGAGCCGCGGCTGAGGCCACCAGGGCCAGCAGCCGGAAGAAACCTATCTTGATCCGCCAATCTTCGCGACCGAGCCAGGTGACTGCGGATCGCAGCAGGGTCACCAGACAGTAGGCGAGCAGAGTGAGCAACGCGAGGTCCTGATGATCGGCGAGCACGGCCTGAACCTCGCCGGCGGTTTTCCACATCTCTCCAGCGGCCATTCGGCCGCTCTGGTACGCCGCACCGGCGCCGATGGAACCGAGGATGTAAAGGACTGTGGCGGTTCGGTCGAGCCAGACCCTCTTCCGAAACGCCAGGCATCCCAGATCGAGCAGGAGGGCGCACGGCAGCAGGGCCACCGGGAAATGGACCGCCACGGCGTGGAGATTCGGGAAGGCGGTCGATGTGAGCCAGGCCTGAATCACCTCCATTAACCGGCCCCCGCCTCCCGGTGCTCGACCGCCGGGGCGACGAATGCACGATAGAGGGCGAGCCCCACCACGGCGATGGCGCCCATCAGCATGACGCCGCCGAAGAACGGAGCCGGCAACGGATCGAGGCCAGCGTCCACCGGATTCTGAATGAAGCGTTGGTAGAGCCAGCCGGCCCACGGGCCCGAGTACATGTTGCCGATGAAGATCGCGAAGAAGGAGTATCCGAGGTAGACCGCGATCTGGTCGGGCGGAGCGATGGTTCCGCAGTACTCGAAGAACCGGGCCGAGCAGGTCATCTCACCGATCGACCACACCACGATTCCGAGAGCCACGAATCCTGCGGCCGGCGAGATTGCCGGGAAGATCCACGAAACGGTGGCGATGGTGGTCCCAACGAACATGGCGCTGACGGTCCGCCATCGCCTCGTCAAGTAGGAGATGGTTGCCTGGAAGAGGACGATCAGCAGGGCGTCGAGGGAGATGAAGACCTCCGGGTTCAGCCATTGTCCCGCCCAACTCGTGATGGGCACGACCCGATCGATGGCGGCTTCCACTGCTCCGAGGTCGGTGAAGGTCTCGAGGTAAAGCGGCATGAATCCGAAGAGCACGTTGATCATGCCCCAGAAGCCGGAGAAGATGACCAGCAGCAGCACGAAGCGCCAGTTGGCGAGCACCATCACGATCTCGGCAAACACGGTTCCCAACGACTTGCCGGCGGCTCGTTCCTCGGCTGAAACCGGTTCTCGGAAGGCGAGTAGCGCCTGCACGAGCATCAGCGCGCAGGCCGCGGCCGACACCCAGAACACGTAGCGAAACTCGGTGCGGTTTCGAACCTGGGCCGCGATCACCGGGCCGATGAGCCCTCCGGCGTTGATCATCGTGTAGTAGAGCCCGAAGCCCACCGGGCGGGTGCTACCTTCCTCGGTGGTCCGGGTGACCGTGCCTGAGATGGTGGGCTTGATGATCGAGCCGCCGACGGCGATCAGACCGAGGGCCGCACACAGGGTGCCGAACGATGTGGCGGTTCCCAGCAGGAAGTAACCACCGGTCAAGGTGGCGAAGGCGATGATCAGGGCCGGCTTGTAGCCGTACCGGTCGGCCAGAGCACCGGCAACCAGCGGCAGCAGGTAGAGCGCCCCTGTGAAGAGACCATAGACCCAGCCGTACTGGTCGGCCGGTATCCCCAAATTGTCGACGACATAGATCCCGAGCACCAGCACCATGCCGTAGTAGGCCAGGCGCTCGAAGAGCTCCATCACCACCGCCGAGTACAGGGTGCCGGGCAGCTGTTTAACGAGATCGAACTTCATTCACAGCCTCCGCGATCGGGGATTGTACCGCGATCGGAGTTCTGGCAGTTGGCCGTTGGCCGCCCATCCACCCTCCCGATTGCGAATTGCGAATTGCGGATTACGAATTGGAGGCGTCCGAGATCGTCCTCGAACTGATGGGTTGCAGAGGAACGCCGAATAGGGCGGCAATTTCTCCTACCCTATTAAAAGGGGCCTTCTCGCCCCGAGATTCAGGGCGTGACCGGTTCGGCCGGAATCGTGACCTGTGACCGGGAGGTGGAGAAATCCTCGAACTGCAGCCACTTGACGTCTTTCCAATAGTCGTTGGGCACGTCTGGCGAGCCCGGGTCGACGATCTCCACGTCGAGGAAGCCGAGCAGGGTCCCGGTGGTGGACCGGTAGGCGATGTTGGCCTTGCGATAGTTGAGGTAGGCGCGGATCAGGGTGAGCTCCGCCTCGGCAAGATCCTCCTGGATCTGAAGCACCTGGAAGTTGGTGGACAGTCCGTTGTCGAACTTGGTGTGCTCGGCCTCGAGATTCCGCACGGCCAGTTCCTGGGAGGCGACGGCAGCCTCCACCGAGGCGGCCCCATCCTCCAACGCCCGGACGGCGAAGCGGACCTGGGAGATGATGTCCTGGCGGAGGGCCGCCAGTTCGACCCTGCTGCGGTCGAACTCGAAGCGTCGCTGGGCCAAGCGGCCCTGGGCGTCGTTGTTGCCGATCGGGAGTCCGAAGTTCACGCCGATCCGCCAGTGGGGGAAGTCGCCGTTGGTGATCCCGTCGACAGAGTCGGGGAACCCGTCGTCGATGATGATGATCTCGCCGGTGTCTTCGTTCTCGATGACTCCCTTGCCGCCGACCCCGCTCCAGCCGTAGGTGGCCTGCAGGTCGAGGCTTGGCATGACCGCGTTCTTGGCGGTGCGGACGTAGTACTCCAGAATCTCGTTCTGGAGCATCATCTGCCGGATCTCGGGCCGTTTTTCGAGTCCGGTTTCGATGGACTCCTCGAGGTCTGGAAGGAAGGGTTTGAACTCGTAGGTCTCGGTGGTTTCAATCTTGGTGAGCCACTCCCGCGGCGCATCGAATCCAAGCACCGCCTTGAGAGCGTCCTCGGCGTTGGAGGCGGTGTTGCGGGCGGTGATCAGGGCTTGCAGGCGGGTGGCCACTCCGGCTTCGGACTGGACGAGGTCGATGGGTGCCGAGGTCCCGACCTCCACCCGTTCGTTGGTTTCCGAAAGTAGCCGTTCTGCGAGCGAGAGGGATTGTTCGGCCACCAACACGGCGCGGCGAGCCGCCACCAGGTCCCAGTAGGCGCTCTCCACCTGGGAGAGGGTGTTGATCACCAGGACCTCGAAGGCCTCGGCGGTTTGCTCGCGACTGTTGCGGGCCACCACGATGCCTGTGCGGTTCACCAGGGTGCCGAACCCGCGCAGCAGGGGCTGTGTGATCGACAGTGACAGGTCGGAATTCCAGCTTGGATTGATGAAGAAGAAGGTGGAGTTGGTCTCCATTCGCCGGGTGCCGAATTGAGCGTCCCACCGGGTGCCCGACGGGAGCAGTCCGTCGAATCCGATCCCGAAGGTCGTGTTGCGGCTCTCGGGGATCAGCGAACCCTCGAGAATCGTGGTGGATGGGGACCGGGTCCAGTCTCCATTGACCCCGAGTGTGAAATTGGGGTCGAAGAGACCCGAGGCGGTGTGGATGCTGGCGTTGGCGGCCGCGATGCTGTACCGGCCCACCTGAAGGTCCAGATTGCGGCTCATGGCCAATTCGTAGGCGGCCTGCAGGTTCAATACCAGCACGTCGTCCACCGTTGACGGGGCCCCCGGAATCGGGGCGGGGAGGGCTGGGATGTCGATTATCTGGGCTTGAAGGGAAGGCGTCAGAAAAGCACATGCGGCGATCGATCCCACGGCGATAATCCTGAGGTTCACGGCGACTCCTCCTTGGGCGTCCGGTTCGCACATAATTACGCATCTCCCCGGGAAAGGTTCCCGGTCCAGCGCTGTCTTTGGCAGTCGAGGGTAAGTCTACACCCGACTTGGCGCACCACTCCCCTGTCTAAACGATCGGGCGTATAAATTGTGAACCAAACCAATTGGCTAGAGTGCGAACTACCGCTGAGGTTATCGCTCAATACTCGCATCTCATATCTCAGGGCGACGTTGGCAATCCTCCGATTCGAATGAAGCGTGAGATCTGAGACACGAGTATTGAGAACTGATGAATGGTCTATTCAACGGAATTCACGGAGTCCGCGGAGTGAATTGCGCAGTTACATCAACGTTAGAGAGTACGAATTTTGCCTTTAAGAAGGTAGACCTGGAAGGCGAGATCGGTCTTGGCCACCAGGCGGCGAAGGTGGTCGATGGGGATGTCGGCAACGCCGCGGTCGCGGTTGTCGCCGTAAAGGAAGCCGAGGGGCTTGTTGCCCACGTACATGGGCAGGATCAAACACTCTGAGGGCGGAATGCCACCCAATGCTCGGATGAGCGGCTGGTCACCCGGCATCTTGGGCAGCGGTCCCTGCCAGTACTCGGAGGCCTTGGAGACCTTCCCGAAGATGGAGGGCCTGTCGAGAGGAATGGAAATCGAGCGCACAGCGCCTCGGTCGATGTCCGAACCGTCCCCCCGCCAGCCGATCACGCGTCCCCGGCGAACCACCAGCAGCAGCCGGCGGTTGAGATAGGGCGCGCAGAATTCAAGCAAGGCGTCGCCGATATCCTCTCGCATCTCGGCGTTTTGCATGGCCACGGAGGCTGCGTCCAAACGCTCCTCAGGGCCCTCCGAGTCTTGGACCTGCGCGACGACGCGATCGACCACCGGTTCGGTATCGCCACCGGACTCGGCGTCGTGACCGCCCCCCAGGGATGGAAACTCGTCCATCTCCTCCTTGGAGATTTCGAGGACCAGGCTGTCGTCGGGCGATCGGCGTGGCAGTCCGGACCGAGCTACTGGACCCGTTTCCAATGAACGGGGTTGAGTGTCGGACTTCGAAGCTGCCCCGGCGGAGGCGCTGTTTGGCCCGAAGACCGGTGCGGTGTCGATCCGCTGTGAACCGTTCTCGTTCAGCCTTTTGAGAACCGACGAAATCTGAATCGAGGGTTCGACGCCATATAGCCGGGCCATCGCTTCGTACAGTCGGACCTCGAGGGTCACGAAGGTGGCGACCATCGAGTTGGTCAGCAGGCCGATTTCGTCCTCGATTAACAGATCGCCCGGATTGAGGGTGGCGATGTTGATGATCTTGCCCTCGACCTTGAACGGGACGACCAGCAGGCGGGTGGCGACTCTCGGAGAGATCAATCGGGCCACGTCGGCGGGCACCCCGGCGAGGTCGGCCTTTGACACGGTCCTGGCGGAATTGTAGCGGCCAAGGGCCTGGAGGAGCACCCGTTCGGCCACGAGACCGAGGTCGAGCAGAACGGTATCCAGGCGGCCCTCCATGGAACGCTGGGTGTCCAACGCCTGGCGGAGCCCCTCCGCGTGGAGGATGCCCCGAGTGACCAGAAATTCTCCGAATCCTCTGTCGCTCATCTAGCGAGACTCTCCTTCTCGTGCTTAAGTTGCTTTTTGGGAGGCTTTTCGTACCCGTTCCCGGATCAAAGCGTCGACAACGGATCCACATCGACGATCATTTTGACCGTCCTTCCGGGCGGTTCCGCCTCGACCCTCTCGATCACCTGCCGCAGCGTCTCCCGATTCGGGGCGTTGAGCAGAACCTGCCATCGCCAGGCGCCGCGGATGCGCTCGATCGGCGCTGGGGCAGGGCCCCTGAGCCGGACCCCAGCTGGCAGCGGATTCGCCGTCCGGGCCGCTGCCTCTGCGGCCGATCGTGCGGCCGATCCGTTCTTCGACTCGAAGCGAATCACCGCCATTCTGGTGCTGGGCGGGTAGGAGAAGGCTCGCCTGAAGAGCAACTCTTCGGCCATGAACGACGCGTGGTCATGCTGGCATGCGTGCCGCACCGCAGGGTGATCGGGATAGTAGGTCTGGATGATCACGTTTCCCGGCTTGGTGCCTCGGCCCGCCCGTCCGGCCACCTGGGTGAGAAGCTGGAAGGTCCGCTCACCGGCGCGAAAATCAGGAAGGCCCAAAAGGGCATCGGCTGAGATCACGCCGGTCAGGGTGACGTTCGGAAAGTGGTGACCCTTGGCGACCATCTGGGTGCCGACGAGTACCTGGACCCGCCCATTGGCAAATTCGCCGAGGCTGTTGCGGAGCCCATCGCGGCGTCGCACCGTGTCCCGGTCTAGAATCGCCATCGAAACGCCCGGGTGGAGCTCGGTCAGCCGTTCCGCCACCTTTTCCGTTCCCGCCCCGAGGGCGTCCAGGAGGTCACCCTGGCACGACGGGCACGCCTTGGGGAGAGCTGCTCGTCGACCGCAGTAGTGGCACCGCAGATCATGGCTCCTCAGGTGAACCACCATGGAGACCGAGCAGGCTGGGCACTGAATTTTGACGCCGCAGTCACGGCACATCATGATTGGAGCCCAACCTCGCCGTTGCATGAGGAGGATGATCTGATCTCCTCGCTCGATGGTGAGGGCGATCGCTGACCGGAGCCGGGCACTGAAAAGGGTGCGGCCCTGTTCTCCGGGGTCGGGCGGCTCGGACCTGAGGTCCACCAACTCGACCTCAGGAAGGGTTCCTCCTGCCACTCGTCGGGTCAGCCTCAGGTGGCGGGCCAGGCCACGCTCCACCAGTGCGGTGGACTCGGCCGACGGGGTCGCCGAGCACAGGACTACCGGCACCGCGAGCCGCTTGGCGAGTACCAGAGCCAGGTCTCGGGCGTGGTAGCGCGGAGTGTCTTGCTGCTTGTACGCCGAATCGTGCTCTTCGTCGACCACGATGAGCCGGAGGTCCTCGAGCGGGGAGAACAGAGCCGACCTGGGCCCGACCACGATCCTGGCGTCGCCCGCTTGAGCCCGCCGCCATTCTCGCCAACGTTCGCCGTCGGACTGGGCTGAGTGGAGCACCGCAGCTCGGCCGCCGAACCGCCGTTCGATGGCGCCTGAGGTTGCCGGCGTGAGCCCGATCTCGGGCACCAGAACCAGACCGCTGCCACCACCGGCAAGGATCGATTCCAGGCAGCGGAGATAGACCTCGGTTTTGCCGGACCCGGTCACACCCTGCAGGAGGAAAGGTGCGTAGCCCCCGCCAGCGATGGCCTCACGAATGGCGTCGACAGCCACCCGTTGTTCGCCCGTCAGTTGGTGGCGCTCCGCCTGGGAATGGAGAACCCAGCGGGGCCGTCTCGGGGCTGGTTGGGTGAAGGCCACCACTGCACCGCGCTGCTGGAGGGCTCGAATCGTGGCGGCAGAGCAACCCACCGCAGCGCGGACCTCGGCCGCCAACGCCGGCCCCCCGCGGGCGGCCAGCCACTCCAGCACCTCCCGTTGCCGTGGTGCGCGGCTGCAGGTATCGAGGAGCTCATCGATGGGCGTTTCCGAGAGTTGGACAGCGGTTACCTCGGTGGCGGGTGGTCGGTCCCGGCGCCGGCGGCGAAATCGAATCAGGCCGTCTGCCTCGAGGGTGTCCACGGCCCGCCGGTCCCGGCTGCCAGTGCGGGCCAACAGGGTGGAGATCCGCATTCGGCCGTGGTCGCGAAGCATCGCCAAAGTCGCTGCCTGACGTTCGGGACGTGTCTGGGGGTCGGTCGCTGCCCCGGCCACGGTGAGCTCCAACGACTCGCTGTCCGACCTCATCAGGGAGGCTGGCAGCATGGCAGCCAAAGTGGATCCAAGGGGGCTTCGGTAGTAATCCGAGACGAATCGCGCGAGTTCCAGCAGCTGTTTTGGCAGCACTGGTTCGGCGTCGAGGATCTCCTCGAGTGGTCGGATGACCGCCCCATCCAACTCGGTGGTATCGGCGGTTTCGATCAGGATGCCGGTGACGTGGCGCGATCGCATGGGGACCCGAACTCGGACACCGGGCACGGCAAATTCTTCGAACCCCGGCGGAACCCGATACGTCAGGGTGTCCGGAGCGCTGCGCGGGATGGCGACCTGGGCGAACACCAGCTGATCGTATCAGCATGGAATTCGAAATTCGAAATTCGAAATTATGCCAAATGCCAACTAGCTTGACGGCGACATCAATCGAACCACCCAATGGGCGTGTCAACCCAGCGATACGTCTCGAGGTCGAGGGTGCCGTTGTCCCGGAAGTCCACGCCTTCGTCCTCCAACATGGCCCGCTGCAGACCTTGAGGAAAGTCGCGCAGGCGATCGGTGGAGCACGCCCCGGATGCGTTCACCACCCGCTGCCACGGCACGTCGTCGGGGCATCGGTGGAGTATCCAACCGACCGCCCGCGGGGACAGCCGGCTGCCCAGGCTCGAAGCCACCTGACCATAGGTCATGATCCGACCGCTGGGGATCATCCTCACCAGGACGAAGACCGACTCGCGGGCCGAAATCCGGTCGCCCTCGATATCGCCGTGTACTCGCTTGGTCCCCTTCATCTGCTCCCTCGATCGAGTTCGAGAGATCGTACCATTTGTTGGGCAGTGGGCTGGTGGGTGGGCGTTTCATCCGAGCTTGAGTCGTTGAACTCGTTTCCGTAGAGCGACAAAGGTCGGATGCTCTGGATCAATCCCAATCGCCGACAGCGTTCCCAGAACGTTGTGATTGCCTTCAGCTCGCGTTGGCCGAGGTCGTAGCGGAGCAATTGCCCCAAGTAGTGCTCGGCCAGCTCCTGGGGCCAGCCCGCAGCCTGAGCATGCCTCGTGGCCACCTCGGAAATCCGGTGGAGGTTCTCGGCCCGGCGCCTGGCGAGGATGGACGGGAGGTCTCCCAAATCCGAATCGGGCCGCGTCATCCAGGCCGCGAACACGAAAGGCAGCGAAGTCATATCTTTC
Organism: uncultured Holophagae bacterium; assembly: GCA_963801995.1. Classification (GTDB taxonomy): domain Bacteria; phylum Acidobacteriota; class Thermoanaerobaculia; order Thermoanaerobaculales; family Sulfomarinibacteraceae; genus FEB-10. Next base: position 53,017 of record CAWDGW010000011.1, read on the forward strand.
CAGGCCTCGCCCAGGTCCAGCTGGTGAGGGAGATTTGGGGCGGCGCTGACCACCTTGTCGCCGATCAGCAGCACTGCGTCGATCCCCTCGGGAAGGGTCGAAGGGTCCGCGCCCGAAAGCGGCACCACCTCCGGTGGGGATCCGTTGAGTTTGTCGAAGACCACCTGAAGCAGGGCCACCGAAGTCCTGCTGTCTCCGTCGACTGCGACCCGCCGGACCTGGTCAAAAGGGCGCCGGGCGAACACCCGCACCGTCAGGGTCATGCCGTTCGACCCAATCGCCCCAACCGGCACAATGCACAGCGGCTCGGGAGAGGTTTGGTAGTCGATGATCGGGATCAGCGCCGCCTCGGTCTCCCGTGCCAACAGCCCTTTCAGCAGTCGACTTGGAACTTCAGCAACGACACGGATGCCCTGGGCTCCGTCGACACCGTCGACCAGGGGCTTGGCGTTGAGGTAGCTGACGCAGCCGATCGTACGCACGGCGGATACGGTAGCAGGTTCGTCAATCGTCCCAATCCAACCGCCACCTCGAGGGTTCGAGAGAATCGAACTCAAACCTCAAACATGGGTTGGGTGGGAATCTCCAATCTTCAATCTTGAATTTTCAATCGGGTGGGTGGGCGGCCTACGGATCATGCGGCATATTGCCGCGGACCGACCGAAGGTAGGCAAAGGGCGTCGCGAACAAAAAGTTCGACACCCTCGACGTATAGATATCTGCTGAAGCCTCAACCTGGCGGGCGAGGTGGCTCTTGTCGTTGCCAGCTCTCAACAACAGCCCCCACCGAGGGTTGTCCACCTCCGCGGCGCGCTTGGCCAGGGGTGCGATCTGTTCGTCCAACCGCATGATCCGATCCTTCAAGGCGGCCATGCGACCTGGGAGATCTTCAGAGGACCCCGCGGTGGTCGGGCCGTAGGCCTTTTCTCGCCGTTGGAGCCGGAGGCGCATCCTGCTGTGCTCCTTCTCCATGGTTCGTTTTTGAGCCATCAGTGCCCCGAGTTCCGCCTCCTGCGGCCGGAAGTCCTGGATGGCCGAGACCTCGTCCTCGAGCTCGCGCAGAATCAACGCGGTGCGCCACCGGAGGATGCTCTTGGACATCCTGACATCTGCGAATACATGGTCGCCCACGTAGAGGATCTCGGAACCCGACAGTCCCAGATACTCCTCGACGCAGGAGGCGTCGCCACCGAGGTAGAGGCCGGGCTTTTGAATGCCCAGCGGCTCGGGTTCGAACAGACCCCGATCCTCGTCCGCCACCGAAAAGAGAGGCAGCTGGGCGCTGAAGAAATCGGGTTTGCGGGCGCCAACGATGACCAGCTCGAAGAGGTCCCGCCACGTCATCTCGTCCGGCAGGTACGGGTCGTAGGCGAAGGCCATCATTTTCTGGACGTAGCCCCACTCCGCATTGGAGATCAGCATCAGCCGCTTGCCGGAACGCAACTGGTCGAGCAGGGCCAGCGGTGCATCGGGGTCAACCTCGACAAAGGTCTTCGGATCATTGATGATCTCTGCTTTCAGGGTCCCCTCCACGTGAGTCTGGTCGAGGTGGCCGACAATTCGTTCGAAGAGGTCACGGTAGCCGTGGACGTCCGGGAACGCGTGCTGATCGTAGAGATCGACCAGTTGGGCGAAGAGGCAGCTCCCGGACAGGGCGAACAGGGTGTTGAGAAAGAAAAACCTCGACTCGGACAGATTGATCGGGAGGTGCCGGTAGGCTTTGCGTTGATCTTCGAAGCTCATGGCAGCCGTGCCGTGAGTCGCCCGCATGACGAATCCGAAGCGATTGGCCTTGACGATGTTGCCGAGCTCGGTGTCGAGAATCAGGCCGCGGGTTACCAGCTCCTGATCGAATTCAAGACCGGCCACCGGCCATCCCTCCTCAGCAAACAGCTCGCGAATGAAATCGTAAGCACGCCGCTCCCACGCCTCGAACCGGTAGTGGATGAGGGTGTAGTCCATGTCGTATCCGATGGCGCCTATGGACTTCAGGTTCAAAGTACGGTTGCAGTAAATCCTGCGCTCGGGGGGGGCCTCGCCTGGAGTTTCCAATTGTTCAGACATGGGCCCAGGATAGCGCGGAATCGTCCAGTGGGCGGACGAAAGATCGCAAAAAAAAGCAAGCCCTAAAAGGGCTTGGGAAGGAGGAGATTGGTTGGTGCGTCCAGTTCTCAATATAGGGCGCTGGCGGCGAATTGGCTGTGAGCGGCATCACAACCCCCACCCACCCACCCAACCGATTGCGAATTGCGAATTACGAATTTTCGACGTCCGAGGACGTGCCGGCACAAGAACGAAGATGTGGAGGATCGGGGAGCTGGCTCGCAGGCGAAACCAGTCGACGTTTAACGTTCAACGTGTAACGAGCAACCCCAACGCAGAGATTACTCGTCCGGCTCGACCACTCCAATGTATGGAAGGGTCCGGTACCGTTCGGCCCAATCGAGCCCAAAACCGACCACCCACACGTCCGGGATTTCGAAACCCAGGTAGTCGATCTGGGCGTGGACCTTGCGCCGATCGGGTTTGTGGACCAGCACGCAGGTCTTCAACGATGTGGGTTGGCGAGCCGCGAGGTTGCGCAGCAAATAGCTGAGGGTGTAGCCCGTGTCGACGATGTCCTCCACCACCAGCACATGACGCCCGGCGATGCTGCGCCTCAAGTCCATGATCATCCGAACGGCGCCATCGGTGTCTGTGGTGTCGCCGTAGGTGGACAGGGCCATGAAGTCCACGGAGCGAGGTATGGTCAGCCGCCGTGCGAGGTCTGCGAGAAAAATGAAGGATCCCTTGAGAACTCCCACCATCAGAAGGTCCTCGACTCCGGCGTGGTCCTCGGATATCTGACGGGCCAGTTCGGCGATCTTGTCTTGGATGATCTGTTCGCTGATCAGGACGCGTGGTTCGCTCACGGTGCTGCCTCCCGGCGGAAAGTTAGCACGATAAGCTCGGCATGTGCCCGATTGAGAGTGGCGGTTGGTTTCCGTTCCCGTACCCGTGCCCGTACCCGTGCGCGGAATCCAACCCTGAACTCAAACCGCTGGAGGCTCTGCGACGCCGCAAGCCGAGGTCAGGCTTTGCATTCGGGAACGGGAACGGGAACGGGCAGGGGTGAGTGGCCCGGAACATGCGAAGATGTTCGCCGGTTCTGGGTTGATGGAGAGAGCATGAAGGCTGGGGAAACAGGCGAGGACAGCAAGCAGCGATCGGGGCCGAAGCCGGGTTCGATCCTGCGGTTGATCCGCGAGTACGCATGGAAACACCGCTGGAGCTACCTCGTGGGCGGGGTCTTCGTGTGGCTCACCAACTACCTGTCGGTCAGCATCCCGGGCGAGATCGGGCGGGCCATCGACGGTCTGAGATCCAGCACTCCAGTGGGTGGCCACGTGCTGGCCATCGCGGTCATGGGGATTGCCGTGATCGGCGTCCGCACCCTGTCGCGAATTTTGATTTTCAACCCGGCCAGGGATCTCGAGTACGACCTTCGCGGTGCTCTGTTCGCCCGATTGCTGCGGCTCCAACCCTCGTTCTACGCTCGCCACAAGCGGGGCGACATCGTCAGCCGCGCTTCAAACGACATCAGCTGGGTCCGGACCCTGGTTGGATTCGGTGGTCTCCAGGTGATCAATGTGACCGTCGCGGTGCTGCTGACCGGTTGGAAGATGATTGCGCTTTCGCCGCGGCTCACCCTGCTCGCCGGCCTCCCGGTGCTGCTCGGCATCGTTGCGGTCCAGCTAGCCATCCACCGGGTTTTCTTCCTGAGCAGGCAGAACCAGGAACAGCTGGGGGAGATCTCGGAGCACGTACTGGGCAGCCTTCAGGGTATTGCGACGATCCAGGGTTTCGTGGCCGAGGAGGCCTTCATCGACCGATTCGAAGAGCGCAATCTGAGGTGGCTTCGGACCGGCATGAAGCTCGCCATGATCCGCGCCGGCGCGTTGCCGCTACTCGTGCTCAGCGGAGGCGTGGCCCTGTTCGCGGTGGTGGCGTTCGGCGGTCCGATGGTCATGGTAGGGCACCTCACCGTCGGACAGCTCGCCGCATTCACGGCCCTGCTGACGGTGTTGCTGCCGCCCCTGAGGTCCTTTGGCTGGATGCTGTCGGTCATTCAACGCGGCCGCGCCGCCCTCGACCGGATTTTCGAGCTGATGGACGAGCCGGTGGAACGACCGGAGGGCAGCGACGGGCTGATCTCGCAGCCCGGCAAGGGTCCGGCTGTCGAGTTCCGTAATCTGACGTTCGCCTATCCGGATTCCCCGGACCATCCGGTGCTGAAGGGGGTTTCGGTGTCCGTTCCGGCGGGTTCGGTGGTGGGACTTTTCGGGCGTACCGGCAGCGGCAAGAGCACGTTGCTGCGCCTGCTGACCCGGTTGTTCAACCCACCTGAAGGCAGCATCCTGGTTGACGGCAGGGACGTGGTTGGCCTGGATCTGGACTCGTGGCGGCAACGGGTCACGATGGTCCCGCAGCGTCCCTTCCTGTTTTCCGACTCGATCGCATCGAACGTCGGCCTCGGTGGGGAGCCGGACGGGGATCGGGTGCGGCGGGCGGTGGATGCGGCCGCTCTCGGAATGGACCTCGAGGTTTTGCCGGAGGGGCTCGACACCGTGGTCGGGGAGCGCGGCATCATGCTCTCGGGCGGACAACGGCAGCGGGTGGCGCTGGCCCGTGGACTGCACCGGGGCGGCGACGTGCTGATCCTGGACGACGTCCTGTCGGCGGTCGACCACGAGACCGAGACCAGGTTGGTGGACACCATCTCCACCATCGCCAGTGGGCCCGGCGCACCCACCGTATTCATTTCGAGCCACCGGCTGTCTGCATTTCGAAGCTGCGGCGTCATCATGGTGCTCGATCGAGGACGGCTGGTGGACTGCGGCACTCACGACGAACTCAGCGGCCGGGCGGGGCCTTATCGAGATGCGTGGTCGGTTCAAAGTCAGCGGTCGCCGGCGGAGGAGGCTGCGTCATGAGCGATCTCATGCTCACCAAGCGCCTCTGGCCCTTCCTTCGGCCCGACGCATGGGCGTTCGCGGTGTCATTGGCGCTGACTCCACTGGCGGCGCTGCTCAGTCTGGTCCAGCCATACCTCCTGAAGCGAGCCATCGACGACCACGTCGTGCCGGGGGTCGCAGAAGGACTGATGACCGTGGCCCTGACCTACCTGGCGGCGGTCGTGGCGGGTTACCTGCTGCAGGGTGGCTACGTGCTCGCGCTGGCCTGGGGGGCGCAGCGGAGCATCGTCCGTCTCCGCTCCGCCATCTTCCAGCACCTTCTCCAGCTCAAACAGAGCTTCCTCGACCGGGAGCCGGCGGGGAGGTTGATGACCAGGGCGACGAGCGATATCGATGCCCTCGGCGAGGCGGTCAGCTCCGGAGTGATCAACATCGTCCTCGACCTGCTGTTGATCGTCGGGACGCTGGTGGCGATGCTGCTGCTGGATGCGAAGCTGACGCTGTTCCTGCTCCTCATTGCACCCCCCCTGCTCTCGGTCCTCGAGATCATCCGGAGGAGGTTGAGGGTTCTGTTCGTGGAGGTACGGGATGCCCAGGCGGAGGTCAACGCCTTCCTCGCGGAACGGGTGGATGGGGTCGAGGTGGTGCAGCTGTTTTGTGACGAGCAGGTCTCCGAGCGCCAGTTCGACCTCCGCAACGACCGGTTTCGAAGGGCCACCAGCCGATCCAACGTCTATGACTCTTTCATGTTCGCCCTGGTAGACGGGGCGGCGGCCATCTGCGTGGCGGCGATGCTGTGGTACGGATCGGGCCTCGCCGCCAAGCTCGGGATCGGCGTGCTTGCCGCCGAGCCGATCACGGTCGGCCTGCTGGTGGCCTTCATCGAGTACCTGGACCGCCTGTTCCGGCCGCTGCGGGAGCTGTCTGCGCGGATTGCCGTTCTGCAGCGCGGCGCAGCGGCGGTGGAGAAGATCATGGCCCTGCTCGATGTGAAGGAAACGGTTCGAGCGGGAGGCGAGCCACTTGGTAGGGTGCAGGGCCACTTGCGCCTCGAGGATGTCTGGTTCCGATACCACGAGGACGCCCGTGACGTGCTGCGAGGCGTGTCCCTGGAGGTGAGGCCAGGGGAGGTGGTGGCCGTGGTCGGCGCCACCGGCTCCGGCAAGACCACCCTGACCCGGCTGCTGGACACGTCCTATGGCGGATACCGGGGCAGCATCACCCTCGACGGTCACGAGTTGAGGGACCTCGACGGCGACCACGTCCGCCGGCAGGTGGCCGGGGTCCGGCAAGACGCCCAGCTGTTCTCCGAGAGCGTGCTGTTCAACGTCGACCTCGGCAAGGCCGCGATTTCCCTTGAGCAGTCAGAGGCAGCTGTGCGGTTGGTGAACGCAGACCGAATCGTGGAGCGGATCGGTTGGGAGCATGTCTTGAGGGAACGGGGCGCCGACCTCTCGGTGGGGGAGGGTCAGCTGATGACCTTCGCCCGCGCCATGGCCCACGACCCGGAGGTGGTGATCCTCGACGAGGCCACGGCCAGCATCGACAGCGTGACCGAGAAGCTGATCCAGGATGCCCTGCAGCGGATCTTCAGTCGCAAGACGGTGATCATAATCGCCCACCGGCTGTCGACGGTCGAGCGCGCAGATCGGATCGTGGTGATCGAAGGGGGGCAGGTTGTGGAACAGGGCAGCCACGCCGAGCTGATGGCGGCTGACGGCCACTACGCGCGCCTGGTTCGAGCCGGCGAAGAGCTCCTCGTCGCGTGAGCAACCGGCAGAATTCGAAATTCGAAATTCGAAAACCGTCCCGGATCTTCACCGCCCACCGTGTACGCTGCCTCATAGCCTCATAGCCTCATAGCCTTATAGCCTTATAGCCTCATAGCCCGACTGCCCGCCAAATGTCGCGACGACGTTGGCGGGATCGCTACGTCCGGTGTACCATTGTTGCCGACCCACATGGATGTCGAATTGTCACGGAATCGATCGGTGAGATGAAGCGGAACGGGCCGCCCGTGTCCGCGGGAAGGGGAGCGGAGATGAAAAGCGTGAAATGGTCTGCGTGCCTCGTGCTGGCTGCGGCGTTGATGGCCGCGTCCACCCTGTCGGCTCAGATGTTCCCGGAGTCGGTGGCGTCGGGTGACCCGACCCCCACCAGTGTCATTTTGTGGACCCGGACGGTCATCCCGGACGGAGGCTATCCGGACGGTGTGGACCTCGAGGTGGCGCTGGACGCGGACTTCCAGGATGTGGTGTTTACCAGGGAGCTGGAGGTGGACGAGTCCTACGACGGCGTGGTCAAAGTCAAGGTCGAAGACCTTCAGCCCTATACCATGTACTACTACCGGTTCATGGCCGAGGACGGGGATGTCAGCGAAACATCTCCGGTGGGCCGCACCAAGACGGCTCCCGCACCCGACATGGACGTGGACGTCAAGTTCGCAGTGGTCTACTGCCAGGACTACATCGGTCGCTACTACAACACCTACCTCAAGCTGCTGATGGATCACGACGAGGATATCGACTTCGTGATTCATCTCGGCGACTACGTCTACGAAACCACCGGCGATCCCTCCTTCCAGGATCCGGATGCCGACCGGACGATCGAATTTGATGACATCGAGGGCGCCATTCCGCTGGGCGACCCGGAGGACCCATACTACGCGGCAGCGAGCCTGGCAAACTACCGGACGCTCTACCGAACCTATCGCTCGGATCCGGTTCTGCAGGAGGTTCACGAACGCTGGCCAATGATCGTGATCTGGGACGACCACGAGTACTCCGACGACCGGTGGCAGGCTACCGCGGTCTACACCAACGGAAGGGCCAACGAAGACAACCCCGATCGGCTGCGCAACGCCGAGCAGGCCTTCTTCGAGTGGGTACCGATCGACGTCGGGCTCGGTGACGACGGCACCCTCGACATCGATGCCAGCGTGCTCTGGCCGAATACCAGGATTTACCGGGACTTCCTCTTCGGTCAGCACCTCCACCTGGTGCTCGCCGACTACCGGACCTATCGGCCGGACCACCTCATTCCAGAGGGTGCATTCCCCGGGACGATTGCGGTGGACGAGGAGGGCGCGAGCATGGTGCTCACTGAGCCGGTCTGGCAGCAGGTGAGGGGCAACTTCGATCCCTACGTCGACATGGACCTCCTGAGCGTGTATTTCCCGATCATGAAGCAGACGGCGTCGCTGATCGCCGCCCAGGCCTACATGGCGGAGAACCCGTCGTTGGACACCTTCGAGGCGGTTCGATTGGCGGAGGACGCGCTCACCGGCAACGTCAGCGCCACCTTCATCAATGCCCTCTACGACGCGGCCGGCTTGGCGCCGCCGTTCAACGATGCGACCATGGCCATGCTGCCTCGCGGGATCTCTTATCTCTTTATGGGCAAGACCGCCATGTACTCCTCGACTGGCTCGCGGTACCAGGTGCTCTGGGATCCCTTCAACATCTTCGCGGCGTACAGGTATCTGACCACCGCGGGAGCGGCCCAGGAGGCGCTCGGCGGCCAGCAGACCGCGTGGCTGCAGGGCACCATGATCCAGAGCCCAGCAACCTGGAAGGTGCTCGGCTCCACCGTGATGCTGACCCCACTTCTGGTTGATTTCACGAACCCGCTGATCGCGGCCCAGTTGCCCCCGGACTTTCCTGACGAGCTGCGAACTCGGCTCGGCATCAACACGGACGATTACGACGGCTTTCCTCAGAAAAAGCTCGAGCTCCTCGGATTGATGGCCGCGGTGCCCAACGCGGTGGCGATTTCTGGGGACATCCACTCCACCTTCGTCACCGATCACACCAACGGGGTCTTCGAGTTCACCTCGTCGGCGATCTCCTCGTCCACGATCCAGGATGCGATCGGCCGCAGAATCGCTGACGACCCGATCCTGGGCGGCATCGAGGGTCTTGACGACCTGGTGGAGAACCTCGCACTGTTGCTGCAGATCTCGACCCTGGACGACAACGTCACGCCTTCGGATATCGTCTACACCAAGACCGACACCCACGGGTTCTCGGTCATCTCCGCCGGTACGGAGGCCTTCCACGTCACCATTTGGGAGATCGATTCGGACGAAATCGGTAACAGCTACTACGACGATCCGGACGCGCTCGATGACCTCTTCTCGTCGACTTCGTATACCGTCGAGGACGGGGAGTTGATCCCCGGCGAGTGATCCGAACCACCATCGAACACCCCGGGGCCCGCTTCGGCGGGCCCTTTCATTTGTGTGCATCGCGACACTGTTCAGACAGACCTCGGAATGCGAAATGCGAAATTCGGAATGCGAAATGCGAAAAACGATCGCGACGGTAACCGCAGGTGGTCGTAACCAGGGGACCCTATTTCCAGCTTTCGAGCCAGGTTTTCGAATTTCGAATTTCGAATTTCGAATTTGCCCCACACTCCCACACCCCCCAAAGCTTTTCTTTTCGCGAAGGTCGGAGAGAATGGCGAGGTGATTCGAGAAACACCGCCACCAAACCCCTGCCTCGAGCACCGATGCCATGCGTGTTGCGTGGGCACCGAGATGACTCTCACTCTGGCCGATGTCGCCCGGCTGGAGGCAGCGGGTCACCGAGATTTCTTCCAGCTCAACCAGCGGGGTGACCTCCAGCTCGTCACCGGGGACGGCCGCTGCACCTTCCTGAAGGATGGACTGTGCAGTGTGTACGAGATTCGTCCCGAAGGCTGCGGGTTCTATCCCTTGGTGCTGGATGTGGACAGCGGCGAGGCGATCCAGGATGACTTCTGCCCTCACGCAGCCGAGTTTGATGTGACCGACGAGTCGGTGGGCGAGTTGCGCCGGTCGGTGGCCGAGGAGGAGGCCGAGGCCGGGTGTCGGCGCCGGAGGGCAGGCCCATTGGTGATTCTGATGTTGGCATTAGCTGGCTGGGCCGCCGCCGACCCGATGCCCGAGTCAAACCCGTTGCCGTGGGAGGTGTGGCGCGATTTGGCGTCGCTCGCCGTGATTCCCGAGGGCGATCGGGTGCTCATGCAATCGAGCCACTGCCGCGAAGGTTGCGCCAAGGATCGCCATGCCCCCGGTGACAACCGGTTCCTCCGCGTCGAGGGCGAGGAGGGTGTGATCTTCGAGGATTCCGGCCCCGGAGCGATCACCAGGATCTGGATGACCCAGGGCGAGAGTGGCGTCAGCCACCCGCTCGACCCCGAGATCTGGATCCGGGTGGTGGTGGACGGAGAGATCGTGGTTCAGTTGCCGCTGCCGGATTTCTTCGGGGGCGACGTCGCGCCCTTCAACCCGCCTCTTACGGTCAACCGGAGCCGGTCGGGCGGGGGCAACATCAGCTTCGTACCGATTCCCTACCGCGGGGCGTGCAGGGTGTCGCTGCTCGGGGCGGAAGATGCCAAGATCTGGTTCCAGGTCACCCATCACAAACTGTCGGATTCCTCCGGAGTGGCCACATTCACCGGCGAGGAGGATCTGGGCGAGTGGCGTGCCCTACTCGATGGTGCGGGCAAAGACCCCTGGCCCGGTGGGCCCCACCCAACCGCAAGCGGCGATCTCGTTCTTCGCCGGGGGAACCGGGTGGTCATCGGAGCCTTCGAAGGCCCCGACGTTCTGAACGGGATCCTCCTCAGGGTCGACCGCCGCGACTGGGCGGATCTGTCCATTCGCCTGATCTTCGACGGTTCGGTGACCGTGGACCTGCCGCTGGCTGATTTCTTTGCGGTCGGCGCAGCCACCCGGACGCCGACCCGATCCGCCCTGCTCGGAGTCGGAACCGAAGAAGACCTCTATAGCTACTTCCCGATGCCCTTCTTCGAGCGGGCTGTGGTGCAGCTGTCGCGGCAACGACGTGGCGGCCGGCGCAAGGTGCCGGTGGAGTACGCCATCCGCAGACTGGGCAGACCCCCGTCCCCCGGAAGTGGGCTGTTCGGAGCTCAGCGTTCCGTTTCCCATCGAACCGTTGACCAGACCGGCCATCAGGTGCTCGCCGTGACTGGCCGCGGTCGGTGGGTCGGCCTCTTCGCCGAGCTCGGGTCGCTGGACAGTGGCGGCCGCGACTATCTGGAAGGCGACGAGCAGGTGTATCTCGACGGCAGCGCCGAGCCGTTGCTGCACGGTACCGGGGTGGAAGATTTTATCGGTGGGGGCTTCTACTTTCGGGGAACCGACTCGGTTCCGATGGTGTTCCGCAGGGCGCTCCACGGAATGACCTACGACCGGGTTCAGCCGTCCGGGGAGTCGACCACCGGCGTGTACCGGCTCATGCTCACCGACGCGCCGACCTGGTTCGAGAAGGTTCGGGTGGTGCTGGAGTCCGGTCCTGTCAACCGGACCCCCATGAGTGCGAAGACCGTTGCCTACTTTTTCCTATCCCGCGCCTCAGGTGACGGCGAGCAGCACCACGCTGGCGACACCGAGAAGGGTCAGGACGAGCGCGGCGGGGACACCGACGGCTCGTGACCCGAAGGCGATCGCGTACACGCCTTTCATTAGGTTGTTGACCGCCGCCGCGATGACCACGGCGAGAGCCGCGGTGGCGAGCGCCAGATCGGTGCCGGCTTGCTGAGTGATGCCGAGGATGAAGGGGTCCACGTCCGCGGCGCCCATGATTCCGGCTAGCACCAGCACCCCGGTGTCGCCGAAGCGGTCGGCGATGAGTCGGGTCACCACCAGGACCACCACGAACAGAATTGTGAATGCGAGGGCTGAGATCGGCTCCAGCGGGTTCGCGGTCGTGCCCGAGCTGGCGTCGTCATGGCTTTCTGACGACGGCTCCCGAGTTTGAGCAACCCGGTTCAGGATGATCCCGATGCCGACGGCGCAGATACCGAGGGTCAGGAAGGGCACGGCCAGTCGGACTGCGAGGGTCGTGGCAAAGAGGGTCACCAGGGCGAGCAGGCGGAGGTACATCATGCCGGTGGCGGCCACGATGGCGCCCACGTACCGACCCGGAGCGTGCATCCGCCGGCGTGAGCTTCGGGCCAGGGCCACGGTGGTGACGGTGGATGAGTAGGCGCCGCCAAGGATTCCGGTCAGCAGGAGACCGTGGCTACCCGTCCACACGTACTGCAGGAGATAGCTGAGGTAGGAAATCCCGCTCACCGCCACCACCACCAGCCAGAGGGTCCACGGGTTGAGGTGGAAATCGGTGAACGACTGATTGGGGAGAGCCGGCAGGATGACGGCGGTGAGCACGAGGAATCGGACCAGGGTCTGGAGCTCGCCGGCGGGTAGCCGATGGGCCCAGCCTTCGAGACGGGACTTCTCCTGTAACAGCACCACCGCCAGCACCGCGGCTGCGATGGAGATCCAGTACATGCCGCGGGCGGAGGCGGCCCCAAGCGTGAAGGTGAGCAGAGCCGCCACTTCGGTAGTGATCCCGGGCTCGCCGATCTTGACGGAGGCCCAGTGCGAGATGGCGATCAGACCTCCCAGGACGACCAGCCCAGCGGCGAAGGGAATGGCGGATTCGGGGAAAGCTGTGATCAGCAGGAAGCCACCGAGGCCGATCAGGGGGAAGGTGCGGACTCCACCGAGCCCCTTGGGTTCGTGGCCCTCGCGCTCGAAGCCGATGAGCAGGGACAGGCCCAGGGTGAGGGCGAAGCCCGAGAGTTCCGGCGGCAGGATCTGGAGGAGGGAGTCCATGGCTTCATTCTACCGCCCGCCCGCCCGACCATTGCGAATTACAAATTTCGAATTACGAATTACGACACAGCACAGTGCCAGGGCCGACACTCTTGACACTTTGCGCTGACCGCCGCATTCGACCATGCTATCATGCAATTGTGCGGAGGTGCTGCATGATTGCAGTAAAAACCATCGGAAAGAGCGGACAGATCGCCCTTGGGAAAGAGCATGCCGGACGCCAGGTTCTCGTCGACGAGGTGGAGCCCGGTGTGTGGGTCATCAAGATTGGGGAGTTCGTGCCGGACTCGGAGCGGTGGATGTTCGAGAACCGGGTCTCGGAGGATTTGGACGAGGCCATCGGGTGGGCTGAGGCGAACGAACCTCGGGAGACAGATCCGAATATCCTGAGCACGGACGGTGAGATTCGGTGAAACCGGAACCGGTGGTTCGCCTGGACCTCAACAACCCGGTATTTCAGCGGCAGATTTTCGCTCTCGATGGGGACCAACAGCGAAAGGTCCTTGGTTCGCTTCGTAAGCTGAGCGGGATGACGTGGCATCAGGTTTACCGCGATGCAGGGCTGCGTTGGGAAGCAGTTGTCTCCCGGTCCGGTCCACACGGACGCCGGCTGTATTCCATGCGAATAGGACGTGGATTCCGCGCTGTGGCCTACCGGGAGGAGAGCTGGCTTCGGATTCTGACCCTTCACCCCGATCATGACTCGGCGTATCGCTGAGGCGTCCCCAGCCCTTCGGAGGTGAGAAGGTGAGAGGGTGAGAAGGTGAGAAGGTGAGAAGGTGAGAGGGGGAGAGGGGCAGGCCCACCCGTCTCTGATTGTCAATGAATGGCTGCGTCTGTCTGCGCGTATCTGCCTTCGTCTGCGGCCAATACGCGCTGTCCCAATTTGGTCGTTTTTCGAATTTCGAATTTCGAATTTCGAATTTCGAAATGCCTCCAGTTCCCGGCCCCCGAGCCCCGAAACTATGGCTCGTCGAGGAGAGCTTGAACGAGTGAATCGTCGGCGACGGCCGGGACGGTGATGTGACCGCGACCGGTGTTGACCGCGTTCCACTCGGCGGCGGTTTCGATGGCATTCGGATTGCGGGCCCACGCTCGGCGGGAGACCCCGCTCATGGCGTCCCAGTCGAGGGCGGTGTCCAGAATGCGATCCACCCGTTCCGACCCGTCCAGCACCAGACCGAATCCTCCGTTGATTGCCTTGCCGGTGCCGACCCCGCCACCGTTGGAGAGCACGGCGACGGTCATCCCCCGGGCTGCATTACCGGCCCAACATTGGTGGGCCATGTCCGCGGTGAGATTCGACCCGTCGTAGATGTTTGCGGTCTCCCGGTACGGGGAATCAGTCCCACCGGTGTCGTGGTGGTCGCGACCCAGCATCACCGGACCGATCTCACCCTCCCTCACCATCCTGTTGAAACTGCGGGCGATCCGGCTGCGTCCGTCGGCGTCGGCATACAGGATCCGTGCCTGGGTTCCCACCACCAGTTGGTTCTTGCTCGCGTCCCGGATCCACTGCCAGTTGTCGCGGTCCTGGCCCCGCCGCTCGGGATCGATGCTGGCCATGGCCGCCCGATCCGTTTTCTCGAGGTCGTCGGCCCGCCCTGAAAGGCAGACCCAGCGAAACGGACCGTAGCCGTAGTCGAAGCACATGGGTCCCATGATGTCTTCAACGTACGACGGCCAGATGAAACCGTCGTTGGTGTCGCGACCGTTCTTGGAGACGGCCGGCACGCCGGCGTCGAACACGGCCTTGAGAAAGGAGTTTCCGTAATCCCAAAATTTCATGCCCCGACTGGAGAGGGTGCGAAGGACATTGAAATGGCGCCTCAGGCTGTCATCCACTGCGCGCCGAAAGCCATCTCGGTCGGACCTGAGCAACTGCCTGCCTTCGTTGAAACTGATCCCGGCCGGGGTGTATCCACCGTCGTAGGGGACGTGGCAGGAGGTCTGATCCGACAACAGATCGACGGCGACGGCGTGGCGATCGATATGCTCGAGGAGGTCGACCACATTGCCGTGGTAGGCCACCGACAGGGGTTCTTTTCGATCGCGTGCATCCATCATCCAGCCCACCGCCTCGTCGAGATTCCCGGTGACCCTGGAAACCCATCCCTGGGAGTGGCGAGTCTCGATCCGCGATCGGTCGACTTCGGCGATGATCCCGGCTCCGCCGGCAATCTCGAGGGCCCGGCCCTGGGCACCCGACATGCCGCCGAGACCGGACGACACGAAGGTATGTCCGCGGAGATCGTCGCCATCGGGGATCCCGAGGTAGAGGCGACCGGCGTTGAGCAGGGTGATGTAGGTGCCGTGGACGATGCCCTGGGGACCGATGTACATCCAACCGCCGGCGGTCATTTGGCCGTAGTTGACGCACCCCAGGGCCGCCAGACGATGAAAATCCTCCGGGGTGTCGAACATACCGACCATGAGGCCGTTGGTGATGATCGCGCGCGGGGCTTGGGGTCGCGAGGGGAACAGTCCGACGGGGTGGCCGGAGCTGACCACCAGGGTCTGGTTCGAGTCCATCAGCTGGAGGTATCGCTTGATGAGGAGGTACTGCATCCAGTTCTGGCAGACCTGGCCGGACTCACCGTAGGTGACGAGTTCATATGGATAGAGGGCCACCTCGAAGTCCAGGTTGTTGTCGATCATGACCTGCATCGCCCGAGCCTCGGTGATCCGCCCCTCGTACTGATCGATCGGGCGGCCAAAAATCCGGCCCGCGGGGCGGTACCGATAGCCGTAAATCCTGCCGGTGGTCCGCAACTCTCCCAGGAACTCCGGCCCGACGGTGGCGTGGTGCTCCGGCGGGACGTAGCGAAGGGCGTTCTTCAACGCGATCGCCGTGTCGTTTCGCTTCAATGAGTAGCCCCGGCTGGGAGCCCGCCGGATTCCAGGCTCGAAGGTCTTCGGGGCGGGCAGCTTCGTGAGTTCGATCTGGTACGGCTGAGGGTTCATGTCGGCCTCCGTCGAATCGGATTGTATCGCTGTCGAACGGGCAGTAGGGCAGTAGGGATTGAAAATTGAAGATTGAAGATTGAAGATTCCCACTCCCAACCGAGCCCCGAACCTCAAACATCAAACCTCAATCCGAACCCGATCCAGGGTCCCATAGCCTCACTCACAGAATTCACCGATGAGCCCGAATGTGTCAGATGGCTTGAGTCTGAAATAAAGTCTCGATTGCGAGGTTAGACCTGACACGACAGAGTCTGTTTGTTGGTTCTCGTCGAGAGGGAGAAATAGTACTAAAATTAAGTGTACACACGAGTTAGCATTCCGGGCAATGATGGGCTATCATCGGCAGTCGGAGGGCGGGCGCCCGGATGATGACTCTCGATTCTGTGGACATACGGCGGAAGGCCAGAGTGATCCTCATCGAAGGAGGACACGGAGTCTGGTCCCACCTCAATACCCTCGGTATCCATATCGGGGACTGGTTGACGGTGGTGGACCGTGCGCCTTTCCGGGGGCCGGTTCTGGTTGAAGTGAACGGAACCAGGGTCGCCATCGGTCGGGGCATCGCCAACAAGGTCAAGGTCGAGGTTGACGGTTCTGTGGAAAGCCTGGCGGATACCGCCAGGGTGGGCAGGGCCGCCCTTAGATGAAATTCGTCCTCGCCGGTCAACCGAACTCGGGGAAAAGCACAATCTTCAACGCGGTGGCGGGCTACCGCTCGGCAACCGCGAACTTCCCCGGTTCCTCGGTGTCATACACCTTCAGTCGAGCTCTCGTTCTCGGCAGAGAAGTCGGCATCGTGGATTTGCCCGGGATCTACTCCCTGACCTCTTCCGACGCGGTGGCCGGTGAGGCCGAGAGTTACCTCCTCGACCAGGACTACGATCTCATCATCAACATTTTGGACGCCAGCCGCCTGGGCCGGTCGCTCGAACTGACCCTGCAGCTGCTCGAGCTCCAACGGCCAATGATCGTGGCGCTCAATATGATGGACGAAGCCGAGCGCAGGGGCATCGAGATCGATCACGAGGAGCTTCAGAACCGCATTGGGGTGCCGGTGGTCCGCACCATTGCCCGACACGGACGGGGGTTGCGGCGTCTCTTCAGGACCGCGCTGCAACGGGCCCATGGCGGAGAAATTGCGCCTATTGTGCCTTTGGACCTCGAGGTCGAATCGGCAATCGCCAAGGTCGAAGCCTTGCTTGCCAGTGAAGCCATCGAGCCCGGAGCGCCACCGAGGTATACCGCCGGCAAGCTCCTGGAGGGAGATCCGCACGTTGAGGAGCAGGTCTACGGTTGGTACCCGGACCTCCGGTCAGCGGCGGCGGTGGTTGCGGCGGATCTTGAACACGCCCACGGTTGGACGGCGGACCAAGTGGTGTCGGGAAGCCGGCACGCCGTGGCCCATTCCCTCGAGGAAGCCGTGGCGTCGGTTGGCAAACCGCGGGCGGGAGTGAGGGAGTGGCTGGACCGGCTGTTGCTGGGTCCGTGGACCGGCGGGCCAATGATGGTGTTGATTCTCGGCGGCCTCTTCTGGATGGTGTTCGGCGTCGGTCAGCGGATCGAAGCGCCATTGGTCGCGATGTTTGAAAGGATCACGGCCGGTCTCGCCCAGTACCTCGACCCCGGTTCTCTATCGGCAACCCTTGCCAACGGCGTCGTCATGGGGCTCGCCGGTGGTGTTGCCATCGTGCTGCCCTATCTGGTTCCCTTCCTGATCGGTCTCGCCATTTTGGAGGACACGGGCTACCTTCCGAGGATCGCGTACATCCTCGACAACTTCATGCACCGGATAGGGCTCCACGGAAAGTCGGTGCTGCCGCTGATCCTGGGCTATGGATGTTCGGTGCCGGCGATTTTGTCCACCCGAATCCTCGAATCAAAGCGGGATCGGAGAATCACCGGTGCACTGGCTGCTTTCATCCCCTGTTCGGCCCGGACCGTGGTGATCTTCGGTCTCGTGGCGGCCTTTATTGGGCCCCTTTGGGCGCTCTTCATCTACCTGCTGAACATCGCCTTCGTGGTTCTGCTCGGGACCATTCTGGGACGCCAGCTGCGGGGGAGTTCGCCCGGGCTGATTCTGGAGATGCCGGAGCTCAGTCGGCCCAGTGTCCGCACTCTGGTGGCCAAAACCTGGCTCACTCTTCGGGAGTTCATCACCATCGCCTGGCCGTTGCTGATCGGGTCGTCGGTGATCCTCGGTTTGCTGGAGTGGATTCAGGCCCACGACGCCATCAACGCCATGCTTTTCCCTCTGACGGGGGTGATCCTGGGCCTGCCGGCCGCCGTTGGCATGACCCTGGTCTTTGGGTTGCTCCGCAAGGAACTGACAATGGTCATGCTGGTGCAGGCCCTCGGGACCACTCAGGTCGACACCGTCCTGACGGTCGCTCAAATGATGACCTTCACCCTGTTCGTCGTCTTCTACGTTCCGTGCGTGGCGACGGTGGCGGTGATGGTGAGGGAGATGGGTTGGCGTGACACCATGTGGATCTCGGGTCTGACCATCGTGGTGGCCACGGTCATCGCCGTCGCCGGGCGCTTCGCATTCGCTGTCTTCGCCTGACCGGTTTCGGCGCGCGGGTATCTTCAATCTTCAATTTTCGATTTGTGATTCTCGACCAGGTACGCACATCCGCTGGTCAGTGGCTGTACGCCGTAGGATCTTCGATGCCCGCCTCTTCGAACCCACGGCGGCGGAGTTGGCACGAATCGCACCGCCCGCAGGCCCGACCGGCCTGATCGGGGTCGTAGCACGAGCGGGTGAGGGAGTAGTCCACGCCGAGTTCCACGCCACGTCGGATAATCTCCGCCTTGGTCAGCTGGAGCAGGGGAGCGTGGACTCGAAATCGGACGCCGTGCTCGGTGCTCGCAGCCGTGGCCGTGTTGGCGAGTCGCTGGAAACTGTCGAGAAAGTCCGCGCGGCAGTCGGGATAGCCGGAGTAGTCAACAGCGTTGGCGCCGATGTAGAGGTGGCGTGCGCCGACGACCTCGGCGAAAGCCAGCAGCAGGGAGAGCAAAATGGTGTTGCGAGCCGGTACGTAGGTCACGGGGCTGCCCGGAGCGTCGGGTGTCCCGTCCTTGGGCACCTCGATGTCGTCGGTGAGGGCCGAGCCCCCAATGGCACGGAGATCGAGTGCCAATTCACGGTGGCTTGCGGCGCCGAGGGCCTTTGCCAACCGGCGTGCGGAATCCAGCTCGGCGCGGTGCCGCTGGCCATAGTCCACCGTGAGGCAGTGGCACTCCAATCCCTCTGCAATGGCCATCGCCAGCACGGTGGCCGAATCTAACCCGCCGGACAGCAAAACCGCCGCCCGTTCGGGGCCCGTCATTTTCTCTGACCTTCCGCTGTGGCCACGGATCGCCGGGCTCGTTCCCAGAATTGGGCCACGGTCTCGTCAAGGGGAACGGGCACGGCGGCGGCGTTTCGAAGCAGGTCCCGCGCGAGTGTCCCGAGCCTCGACGTGGTCTCGGCCAGACGGGCGGCGAAGGTGGAGTCGGCCTCGGAGGCCTCATCGATCAACGCCATGATGGCGGGGAGTTGATCGAAGGCCTTGCATACGAGGACCCCGTGGTTCCGGGCGCGCAGAGCCTCCACCACCAGATCGGGGAGGCTGCCCATGCCCGACAGTGCCCCCATCTCGAGGTCGTCGCTCAGAATGACCGGTGACCCTGGCAAGTGAACGGCGCGATCGACCGCGCGCCTGGAGAGGGAAGCGGGGCGATCGGCGTCGCCGACGGCCGGCGCGATCGCATGGCCCACCATGACCAGCGGGATCTCTCTGGACAAGGCGGAAAAGACCGCCATGTGCTCCTCGTGGTTGTCCCCGGCGAGGGTCGGCAGCTCTTCGTGGGTGTCCGCGACCACCGATCCCAGCCCTGGAAAGTGCTTCAGACAACCGGCCACTCCCCAGGCTGCAAGGCCGTCGTTGAACACCCTCGCCAGGGTCGCGACCCGTTCGGGGTCATGACCGAAGCAACGACCCTGAAGGGGGATCAGGCCCTCGGGTCGGTCGAGGTCGACCACGGGAGCCAGGTCGAGGTGGATACCGAGGGCGCGACAGGACGCTCCGGCGGCCTCCCCGAGTTCGCGGACCGCTCGCCGGCCCGCACGCGCGGCCGCCGAGGGTGAGGGGAGATCCCCCCACAGAGTGCAGAGGCGGTTGACCTGTCCTCCCTCGAGATCCACCGCGACGAAGGGGCGCGGCTCGAGCTCCTTGAAAGACGCCACCAGCTCGCGGGTCTGTTCGGCCGTGGCGATGTTCCGGGAGAACAGGATGATGCCTGCGGGGCGAACGTTCTCCAGGATCGCGAATTCCGATTCGGTGAGCTGCAGGCCGGGCACTCCCACGATGAGGGGTGAGGTCCGCGGGCTAGCCATCACCAATGATCCGACCCCGCAATTCGGCGAGGACGTTGAGGGCATCCAGGGGAGTGAGGTCATCCAGATCCAAGCGCCGAAGGCGGTCGGCGATCTCGTCGGCCGGGGAACGGAAGAGCGCCATCTGCCGGATTCGCTCGGGTTGTCCTGCGGCCGATGGTTCCAGCGCTGGATCTCCCGAGACGTTGAGTTCGTTTCGTTCCAGATTTTCGAGGACCTGTTCGGCCCGGGCGCAGACGGCTGCGGGAACGCCGGCGAGCTGGGCGACGTGGATTCCGTACGAACGGTCCGCCGGCCCGTCCACAACCCGGTGCAGGAACAGGATGTCGCCGCGCCATTCCTTGACGGCCATGCTTTGGTTCACCAGTCGCGGCAGCTTGCGCGCGAGGTCGGTGAGCTCGTGGTAGTGGGTCGCGAAGAGCACCAGTGCGTTGCGACCCGGGTGGTCGTGCAGGTATTCCACGATGGCCCAGGCCAGCGAGAGCCCGTCGAAGGTGGCGGTTCCGCGGCCGACCTCGTCGAGAATGACCAGCGACCGTGGTGTGGCGTGGAGGAGGATGTTCGCCGCCTCGGTCATCTCCACCATGAAGGTCGACTCTCCCATGGCCAGCATGTCCGAGGCACCGACTCGCGTGAAGATCCGATCGGTGAGGCCCACCGTGGCCGAAGACGCGGGAACGAAGGAGCCGGCGTGGGCCATAAGGGTGATCAGGGCAACCTGACGGAGGAAGGTGGACTTGCCGCCCATGTTCGGCCCGGTCAGCAAGACCAGCTGGGAGAGCTCGGAATCCAGTACGCAGTCGTTGGCGATGAATGGTGGGGATCGCTGGATCTCCTCCAGCACCGGGTGCCGTCCTTCACGGATATCCAGGCCGGGCGCGTCCTCCATGACCGGCCGGCAGTAGTTCCACTTTCGGGCCCGTTCGGAGAACGAGGCAAGCACGTCGAGTCGACCGAGGGTGGCCGCACTGGAGGCAATCCTCTTGGCGTCCCGTGCTAGCTCCGCGGTGAGTGCATCGAAGAGATCCCGCTCGCGGGACGCCGCGCGTTCTTCGGCTGACAGGATCTTGGACTCCAGATCCTTGAGCTCGGGGGTGACGAATCGCTCGGCGTTGGTCAGGGTCTGACGCCGCTCGTAGTTCTCGGGGACACGGTCGAGATTGGCTTTTCTGACCTCGATAAAGTACCCAAACACCTTGTTGTACTTGACCTTCAGTGAACCGATCCCGGTCCGATCCCGCTCGACCGACTCGATACCGGCCAGCAGCTCCTTGCCACCCCGCGCAAGCTGTCGCTGTTCGTCGAGTTCGGGATCCCACCCGCCGGCGATCACGCCCAACCCTGGAACTGCCGCAGGGACCGCGGCGAGGCGTTCGTGAAGCATCGCCACAACGTCGGCCAATGGGTCGAGGTTCTCGAAGAGCGATCGAAGGAGAGGTGATGTGGCCTTCGAAACGGCCTGTTTGACCGTGGGTAGCACGTCGAGTCCCGCCCGCAGCGATTGCAGCTCGCGTGGAGTAGCGAGGGTCATCCCGACCCTGGCGGCGAGCCGTTCGAGGTCGGGGATTCCCTCCAGGCTCGACCGCAGGGAATGGAGGAGCTCCGAGTCGTCGGTGAGTTCGGCCACCGACCGGTGCCGCTCGCCGATCTCCTCGAGGTCCACGCTCGGTCGAGTGAGCCAATCGCGCAGCCTTCTGGATCCCATTCTGGTTCGAGTGGAGTCGAGGATGGCCACCAGCGACCGATCGCGGTTTCCATCCGCGGCACGATCCACTTCCAGGTTGTTCAGGCTGGCGCGGTCGATGATCAGGGCGTCGTCGGGTTGGCGCCTGACGAATGCCTCGAGGTGGCCGAGTTCGCCGCGCTGGGTGCCTTCCACGTAGGCCAGGAGAGCACCGGCCATGCCCACCAGCCGTTCGCCGGACTCGAGGCCGAACCCGCGCAGCGATCCAACCCCGAGAACCCTCCGAAGTCGATCTTCACCCGCTGAGGGCGAGAATTGTTCGGGAGGAAGAGGGGTCACCGTTGGCGGTGGCAACTCCCGGGGCCACAGCTCGGTCCAGCCGTCCCAGCCTTCCGCCACGAGGATTTCGCGCGGTCGAAGGCGCGCAACCTGCTCGGAAACGGTGTTCGGCTCGTCGCATCGGAGACCTTCGAAGGTGCCGGTGGAGACCTCGATCCACGCCAGGGCGAACGACCCGTCGACACCGCCGAAGGCGGCGAGATAGCAGTGCTCTGTTCCGTCAAGGAGGTCGGTGGACGACACGGTTCCTGGAGTGTGGGTGCGAATGATCTCCCGGCGCACCAGTCCCTTGGCCGTGGCGGGATCCTCGACTTGCTCCGCCACTGCGACTCGGAATCCGGCGTCGAGCAGTTTCCCCAAATAGCCGTCGAATGCGTGATGGGGAACGCCGCACATGGGTGCTTCCACCGCATCGTTGTGTCGGCGCTTGGTCAGGGTGATCCCGAGCACCGGAGCAGCCTGTTGGGCGTCTTCGAAGAAGAGTTCGTAGAAATCACCCATTCGGTACAGCAGCAATGCCGATCCGGCTTGATCTTTCAGCTCCAGGTACTGGCGCAGCATGGGAGTCATCTTCACCGGGGCATTATCCAGGAACCACCTGCGAGATGCCAGCACTGGTTGAATTCCGTCCCTGGTCGGCCTGCCTGCGGGACGGACCGCGGGTCGCCCACACCCGACCCTTGCCCAGCAGCTTCGCCTGGTAGAGAGCCTCGTCCGCGACCCTGAGCAGCTCCGTGGCGGTCTCCGTGCCGCTCCGGATCTGGGTGATTCCGATGCTCATGCCCACCGGGAGATCGGCCCCGGTCACCACCGAGCGGCAGCGATCGGTGAACTCGCGCTCGATCATTGATGCCACGGTCGCGGCCGCTGCGGTGGAGGATGAGGGCAGCAGCACGATGAACTCATCGCCGCCAATCCGAAAGGCGGAGTCTGCCGGTTGGAGGGAGTCCGTGATACTGGCCGCGGCCTCCTTCAGAACCCGATCCCCGGTGGCGTGTCCGAAGCCATCGTTCACCATCTTGAAATCGTCCAGGTCGATCATCATGATCGCTGTGTCGCGACCAAGAAATCGATACTCTTCGATGGCACTTCTGATCGCCGGTCCGAGCCGGCGGCGGTTGAACAGGCGGGTGAGCTCGTCGTGCGAGCTCAGCCGCCTGAGTTCGTCGTGGGTCCGCGCGATCTCTATCGCCTGGGCGAAGTCGCGCCGCCGGGACCATTCGAGCAGGAAGCAGGCCACCAGGCCGATGTAGACGGTGGTGATCATGAAGGTGAGGTTGGTGGCCGCGGTGACTGGTGAAATCGTGCCAAAGGGAAGCGCCAGCCTGTCGTAAGCGAACACGAGGATGCAGCTCACCGCCACCGCGTGCAGGAATCGAACCTGGGCGAAAACATAAGCCGGGAACAACACGAGAATGACGCCCACGTAGTAGCTGTCTGATACCGGCGGGGGCAGGATGACCATCATCCAGATGACGCAGGAACCGAGAATGAAGGTGACGGTGAGGCCCACGTGCTTCAGCCAGGGACGGAGCGGCTTGATGAAGGTCATTGCCAGGGCGGTGAGGATGGTGGGCTCACCGACGGCGAATCGGATCATCCACAACGATGTGGTCCTGTCGGCGCCCACCGCAGCATCGAGCTTGCCGAACCCGGCCCAGATGAAAACGGCGCTGAGGTAACAGAACCGCGCCAGCGGAATCGTGGAGCTGCAGTCGTGCTCGAGAAAGTCGCGTTCGAAATCGGGGTCCTCGAACCGAATGTACCGCAGCCAGCGGGCGACCACAGTGCTCAGGTTACTCTTCGTAGGGCGCATTTCGTCGTAGCTTAACATTTATGCGGGCGTGGCCATGAGTCTCCCAGAACGGCTCATACCCTCCCTGCCCCACACCCTCCAAATCTCAAAGCCCCCAAGCTGGGCTCTTGGGGGCTGAGGATATCCGATGTCGACCGTGGAACTAGGGAACGACCACCGACCATGCCGAAAAATCACCGGACTCGAATCCGTCCCGAAGATCCGAATGCCCTGCACGAGATCGACTGAGAACAGCTCGCTCACGCCATCGGTCTCGGTATCGCCGCGGTAGACCACGCGAGCGCTGTCGCCGGTGAACCGGTACTCGTGGATTCCCAGGGCGGCGCCAGAGGTTTGGGCATACAGGGTCGCAGGAACGCTGCTACGGTCCGCCGGCACGGCGTACAAAGCTTCGAGGCCGGAATTTGCGTAGTCGTCGGCCATGTATGCGACCGAATTGCCGTCCGGGCTCAGCTCGAAATCAAGCACATCCCAGCCGCCGGTATTGTCGTTCAGTTTGATCGCTGACGCTGCCGTCGATGGGGATGCTGAAGAGCTCGTCAACGCCATCGATCAGGGTATCGCCTCGGTAGATGACCCGTTCGCTGTCTCCGGTGATTCCGTACTCCTGCATGGCGAGGGCGGCACCGCTGGTCTGTGCGTACAAAGTCGCCGGAGCCGAGCTGCGATCCGTCGGTACGCTGTACAGAGCTTCGAGGCCGGAGCCGCCGAAGTCGTCGGTGTGGTAGGCGACCCACTGACCGTCGGAGCTGATCTGGAAGTCCAGGACATCCCAACCGTTGAGGTTGTGGTTCAGCTTGACCGCCGATCCGCTGCCATTGATGGGGATGCTGAAGAGCTCGTCGACACCATTGGTGAGGGTGTCTCCGTGGTAGACCACGCGGGTGCTGTCGGCGGTGATTCTGTATTCGGACATTCCAAGCGCGCTCCGCTGGTCTGTGCGTAAAGCATCTCTTCGGGGGCACTGGCGTCGGTCGGCACGCTGTAAAGCGCCTCGAGGCCCGATCCTCCGAAGTCATCAGTGTGGTAGACAACCCATTGGCCGTCCCGACTGACCTCGAAGTCCAGGACATCCCAACCGTTGAGGTTGTGGTTCAGCTTGATGGTCGATCCTGCGCCATTGATGGGGATGCTGAACAGCTCTTCCACGCCGTTGATCTGGGTGTCGCCGCGGTAAACAACCCGGGAGCTGTCCCCGGAGATCTTGAAATCCTGCATGGCAAGAGCGGCACCGCTGGTCTGAGCATAGAGCAGCGCCGGTGGAAAACTCCGATCCGTCGGCACGCTGTAGAGAGCCTCGAGCCCTGAGCCGCCATAGTCGTCGGTGTGGTAGACCACCCATTGACCGTTGGGGCTGATCTGGAAGTCCAGGACGTCCCAACCATTGAGGTTGTCGTTCAGCTTCACCGCTCCGCCAGACCCGTTGATGGGAATGCTGAACAGCTCGTTCACCCCGTCGGTCTGAGTGTCACCCCAATAGACGACTCGGGAGTTGTTGCCGCTGATCCGGTACTCGTGCATGGCGAGGGCGGCGCCGCTGGTCTGGGCATACAACATCTCCGGCGGTGCGCTGCCGTCCGCCGGTACGCTGTAGAGAGCCTCGAGCCCTGAGCCGCCATAGTCATCGGTGTGATAGACGACCCATACGCCGTTGGGACTGATCTTGAAATCAAGGACGTCCCACCCGCCGGTGTCGTGATTGAGCTTGCGAGTTGTTGGGTTGGGGTTGGCCTCTAGCTCAGTCCACCCTGGTGCCAGGACGAACCCGAGGATGAGGAGAGTGAATACGAGGGAGAGGTTGGTGTGGTTTTTCATGTCAAGTCCTTTCGCGGTCGAGATCTTGCGAGGGTGGCTGCCGGGCGGTTGCGATGGGGCTCGCTGGTGTCCGTGTGCTTGCCCTCTACTGGTTACGCGCAAGATCGAAGAAAAACATGTCACCGGGAATTTCCGTCCGAGGGGAAAGGAGTCCTGATGGGGTACTCGCGCTTGGCGGATGGCCGATCAATCCGACACCCGGTGAGAATGCGAGTTCAAAGGCGTCTGGATTTCGTGCTAGGGTTGACGATGTCATACCAAAATATTTGGAGGTGCGGTGACTTCCTTGAAATCACGGGAAGACGTCACGAGACTTCTCCGCCGGGCGAGGACCGGTGAGGAGGAATCGATCGATGAACTGATACCGATCGTGTACGGGGAACTTCGTCGCATCGCGGGAAGGCGGCTGCGGGCAGAACGGAACGACCACTCTCTACTGCCCACCGATCTGGTGCACGAAGCCTACCTTCGAATGGTGGTCCAGACCGAGGCACATTGGAACGATCGCGCCCATTTTTTCGCCCTCGCTTCCCGGGCGATGCGCAGGATTCTGGTGGACCACGCCCGCCGGCATGCGGCGGCCAGAGGCCTGGCGTTCAAGGAAAAATCAAGATTGACGAGGCCCCGGAACTGAGGTCTGAACCGAATTTGGCTTTGCTCGAGATCGAAGACGCTCTGCAGAAGCTGGCAGTGCTCGATTCCCGACAAGCGCGGGTGGTGGAGCTCCGATATTTCGGGGGGATGACGGTGGAAGAAACCGCTGCCGCCCTCGAGGTTTCGGAAGCTACCGTTGCCAGGGAGTGGAAAGCGGCGAAGCTGTGGCTTCGACGGGAGCCGGCTGTCACGAAGCGGTTTCTGTTGATGAGCCGGGTTCCGACAAGCCGGATCGTTGATCATATCTTCGCCCGATAGACTCGGCCGGGTACTCTCGGGCCTGCCCCACGTCTCGTAAAGCTCTGCAAGGCTGTCCCGGGTTTGCTTGGTGCGAGGATGGTCCGCGCCGAGACTGCCGACCATTCCCTCGAGACTCAGGAGGAGAGTCTCCTCGGCCTCTTCGAAATGGCCCAATCGGGTCAGTATCACCCCGAGCCGGCCCTCGAAGATCGCGGTCAGGTAGTGGCCTTCTTGAAGAGAGTGCCGGGCGGTCTCCGTCGCCTGCCGACTCCAGCGCTCGGCCTCCTGGAGTCGATTCTCTTCCAGCAGGAGACTTGCCAGGTTGTGCATCGAGCTGAGGGAATCCTGGTGAGTGATTCCCAACACCTCGATCCGTCTTGCCGCCACCTCGCGGTAGAGTCGTTCTGCCTCGGAATTTTCTCCCCGGTCGTCCAACAGGAAAGCGAGGTTGTTCATCGAGGTCAATGTCTCGGGGTGGTTGTCTCCGAACAGTCGGCGGTTCCCCTCTGCCGCTTCGCGATACAGAGGCTCGGCTTCGTCGAGTCTGCCTTGCGTCTGCAGGACCGATGCGAGGTTGTTGATCGAGTGGAGGGTCCAGGGATGTTCGGCCCCCAATACATCGCGCCTGAGATCGAGGGTCTGCCGAAGGAGGGCCGCACTGTCCTCGAGTTGACCCATGGCGTGAAGGAGGGTACCGAGGTTGTTCATCGTATCGAGGACCTTTGGGTGCCGGTCGCCCAAAGATTCACGCAATCCAGCGAGTGCCCTTCGGTATCGCTCCTCGGCTTCCTCGAAATGGCCCTGCAGTTGTAACAGGTAGGCGAAGTTGTTTTCGGTGATGAGCATCTCGATGTTGTCGGTCTCACCACGGCCCGCCCCGGCAGCGAGCACCTCTCGGTAAAGCTCCTCCGCTCCATCGAGCTTGCCCCGGCTCATCAGGAGGTTCGCGAGATCGTTCGCGGTGCTCAGGGTTTCCGGATGACGTCACCCAGCGAGGTTCGCTGGGTGTCCAAGGCCTGTGAGTAGAGCTTCTCGGCTTCGTCAAGCTCGCCCCGGTCCCCTTGCAGAAGGGCCAGGTCAGCCACTGTCTGCGCGGTGTCTGGATGATCTGTTCCGAGCACCTCTCTTCTCAGACGCAGGGCCGAGGCAATCTGCTTTTGAGCGGCTTCGAACAACCCGAGACCCCTGTAGCTGTTTCCCAGGGCTGTCCGGATGGCAGCTTCGACCTCCGGCTGCCCGGCGAATTGTTGGTCAATCTCCCCCGCCGCTCGGTCGAGAACCTCGACAACTCGGACATCCTTGCCATCTCGCTCCGGATCGGGCGATGACAGGGTTTCCACCAGAAAGGCGCTGAGTGCCTGGGCTTTCTTGGCCTCGCGGTCGGCGAGTTCACGCTGTGTTTCGGACTCCATTCGCGCCTGGGTGGCACGGTACATTCCGATCGACGTACCGACCACGCCCAGAACCAGGGCCATGGCGATGGCCGACAACGCGATGGCTGCACCACGGTGACGTCGTGCGAATTTCTGTAGCCGGTACACAGCTCCTGGCGGGCCGGCCATGACCGGCTCATGGCGCAGGTGCCTCAGAATGTCCGCCGTGAGCGCCGAGGGGGTCGTGTAACGGCGGCTCCGGTCTTTCTCCAGAGCCTTCATGGTGATCCAGTCGAGGTCGCCACGCAGCTCTGCGGATCAGGGTCCGGGCATCGGTCCCTCGGGAATCCGCCGAGGTGCCGGCCACGTCGGATCGAGCGGCCAGTCGCGAGCTGGGTATTGACGGGTCAATGGCTCGCAAAGCGTTTGTAGGATCTCCGCCGAAGCGGTGCCTCGCCGAATCTCCCGCCGGTTGAACGGCAGTGCGCCTACCAAGAGTTGGTACAACACCACACCAAGGCTGTAAACGTCGGTCCGGCTGTCGATATCGAGGGACAACATGCCAGCCTGTTCAGGGCTCATGTACTCAGGGGTTCCAACAATGAGGCCGTGCTCCGTCGCGAGTGTTCGGTCCGCCAGGTTTGGTGAAGTGGCTTTGGCGAGGCCAAAGTCGATGATCTTCGGAATCGGCCTGATCGTCCACAACCTCCACCAAGCATATTCGATGGCTTGAGGTCGCGGTGGATGATCCCCTTGTGGTGAGCGTGCTGAACACCCTCACAGACCTGAATGAAGAGCTCCAGGCGCTCGGGTTATGCCGAGATTGCTGATCGTCGCAGTAGAAGGGTTAGCGGGATTCCTTGACGTGCTCCATGACAAAAAACGGTCGACTCTACTTCGGTCGCGCCCGCGTCAAAAACCCGGGCGATATTGGGGTGATTCATCAAGGCGAGAGCCTGTCGTTCGGACTCGAATCGCGCGACGAAACTGGCCGGTGTCCATGCCCCACTTGATCACCTTGAGAGCGACCGCCGGTGGACGCGGCTCGCGTTGCTCGGCCGAGGTAGACGACCCCACCGCCACCTCGCCAATGATCTCGAGGATTGTGTACCGACCGAACCCTCGCGGTGTCGACTCCGTCGCTTCGGGAGAGTCTTGATGGCAGATCTCCACTCCCACACCCAGAACATCTGGTCCCGGCCTGATTTCGGCAAGGTCCCCGGCGATGCCGAGGTCCAAGACTGCTGGCTTGGCAAGGAAACCCTCGAGGGAATGCTGTCGCAAGCAGAAGACTCTCGACCTCCGTAGGAGGTGGGATCATCGCGGCAGGCTCGTCAAGAAACTCGCCCCGTCGATTCGTGTCGACATTGAGGGCTGCAAGAGCAGATCCTTGACCCGCGAATGACGGTCGTGGTCCAACTCTCATCTCCTCGGTCAACGCGGACAATCATTGTGAATTCGATCTGAAGACGAAACGCTGATAGATCAGTGACACGATGATCAGGGATATGGCGAGCCCAACCAGCGAGCCGACCCGGTAGAGATCTCTGAGTTCGCCCAGATCGTGCAGGAAGACCTTGCCGAGGGTGAGTACCAACAGCCCGAGGCTCAACCAACGCATGGAACTGCTGCGTGACCGCACACCGATGGCGAGCAGGGCGAGGGCGTAGACCGCCCACGCCACCGATGTTGTCACGTCCCGGGCGGGCAGGCGTTGGAGGCTGAGCTCCAGGTTCGGGCCGGTGGCGAAAATGTCCGCGATGGTGAGGTTGATCCACCCAAACACCACCGCAACCGCTGCGAGGCCGCAGGATGCCGCACCGATCGCGAGCTGTGAGGGGTAGAAACGATGCTCCCAACCAACCAGCCGTTCGACCTCCCTCGGCTTCAAAAAACGATGAGAAAGAACCAACGCCAACGCGGGCACGAGGTAGGTGTAGGCAATCCAGTTGAGAACCGGGGCTCCCGCCCGGACGTGGTAGCTCAAGACCGCCGGGTTTGCGATCAGGCGCACCGTGGCCATCCCCAGCAGGGCGAGACCGTAGTACTTGAGTCCCGGGTGGTCGAGCCGGACCCAGAGCGCGATGATCGCGAGTCCGTTGAGTGCCAATCCGATGGTGATCCACTCCTTGTCGAGCTGGAGTGGAATCGCCACCGACACCATGCCAAGGGCAACAGCCGAATACCACACCAGGGCGGTTCTTTGAGTCTCTGCATGGCCGGTGAGGCGTGGCTTCACCCACAGGAGGGTCGCGAACGCGACCAGGCCGAGGGCAACCGGGAGCAGCCCGATCGCGCCATCGCCGAAGCAGGAGACAAAAGCGGATTTCAGGGTGACGAACCAGAGTGGTCCGGCGAGCGCCCCTCCCCACCACGCAAACCGATCGTTGCGGAAGGCGGCGGTGGCCACCGCGGGCCAAACCGTGAACAGGACCGATGAGAGCGCCAGCAGTCCGAGGACGGAGCTCGACGCCGGGTCCGCTGCCGCGTGTTGGTGGACGTCGTAGTAGACGATCATCTGCCAGAAGGCGGTGGTGCTGGTTGCGGCGAAGAACCAGACGCCGGACCGGGTGCTGGTGGCGGACCATGCCGCCAGCAGCCCCAGGAACAAGATGGAGGCAATGCTCGTCTCGGAGGCGGACCGGTCGACAGATGCCACCACGGCAGCCGCAACCATCAGCGCCATGGCGGTGGCGGCCGCGGTTCGATCCGCCCAGACCCGCCACTCCCCTTCTTTGGTCAGCACGGCGAGGACTTGAAAAATCAGCGCGACGGAAACGATGAGGGCCAGCCACGCCCAGGACGCGAGACCAGCATTGTTGCGCCCGTGACTCTCCACCGCGAGGAGTAGACCGAGCGCCGGTCCGAGCCCGGCCGTGAGCCGGACCCAGGCCCGCCCCGGCCACCGGGAGTGCAGCACCAGCAAACCGGCCAGACCCGCCCACCCTGCGATCCACGGCCACGGCTTCACGACCTGAGGCTCGGTGGTTGCCAGCACCAGCAGTGCCAGAAACCCGAGACTCGATACCAGGGCAGCTGAGCCGAGCCGGCCGGAGCTGGGATGCCGACGGGAGATCTCGGCTGCGATCGAGAAGAGTGCCGCGAGGGCTCCGCAAAGGGCCACCGCCTGCCACGCGAGGTTCGGCGAGACCTGATGATTCAGGAACCACAGGGCCATGATGCCGAGGCAGGCCCCTGCAGCAGCTATGGCCACGTCCTGAGTCTCCCGTCGTGCCAACCAGCAGGCTCCGGCGCTGAGAATCAGCAGCAGCGTGCCGAGGGGCCAGGGGTTTTCCGCGAGCCGGGTCGTACCGGCGAAGTGGAGTGCAAAGGCAAAGGGGATCGCGACACCTCCGGCTCGAGTCGCCCGCCAGAGCAGGGACGGCTCGCGATCGCCGCTCCCGAAGAAAAGGAACGCCAGGCCGAACACGGCCAGCACACCGAGCCCGAGCACCGCCCGTTCTTCGTTCATGGAGCCGAAGATCCAGAGTGCCTGGTGGAGAGCTGTCCCGGCTAGGCTGAGGATGGAGAGGAGCGACCAGCCCCGAGCGCGGGCCAGCCACAGAAGACCGAGGTCGAGGAGCAGGATGTAGCCGAACAGTGCCTCCGGGCTGTCCACCTCCGACGCGACCAGAATCGGCGTCGCGAATCCACCGAGAAGGCCGAGGACAGCTATGAAGGGGGCGTTACGGCCCACTGCAAGGGCCACGCACACACTCGTGATCAGGACCATGAGCGCGAAGGCGGGCACCGTGCCGATCAGGCCATAGAGGTTTTGGGCGGCCCAGGTGGCGCCGTACAGGATGACGACGCCGGCTCCGGCCAGGGCGTTCGCTGCCGCCGCCTGGTCTCGTCGTACCAGCCACTCGGACCCGACGAGACAGAATATGCCGACGATGGCGCCGAGGACGACGCGCATGGTCGGCGAGATCAACCCGTGCTCGATCGAGTACTGGAAGAAGAGCAACGCCGCCAGGGCGAGCACGATCCCGCCCGCCGCAGCGGCGCCGCGAACGCCGATCCACCGCTCCCACTGGATTCGGGGACCGGGCGTGGGTGGGTGTGGTCCGGTTTCCTCGACGTTGGTGACCGCCGGCGGGGGAGTCGGAATGGGTTCATCTGGGGAACCAAGATCGAAGGGTCTGTCGCCGAACGGGGTCGGGGGTCTGGGCGGAGGCTCTGATAGCGGGTCGAGGGGAGCCGGTGGAACCACGTCCGGCGTTTCGTTTCGGACCGAAACCGAAACCGGTTCTGCCTCTCCCGGAGATTGACTCTCAAGGGTCGCGACTCGCTCCTGGAGATCCTGAATTCCGCGGACCAGCGGGTGATTGGGTCCGATCGGCTGCTGGAGCTCGAGCTCGTCGACCCGTTTTCGCAGGTTGCTCGCGCGCGTCGCCACCACGAGGGCAACGAACAACCCAGCAAGGGCGAGAATCGGGATGCTGATCACCAACAGGACGAGGAAGATCTGCATGAGGCGCCGACCTTTCGCAGAGATCGCTATTTCCGGTATCTCATCGAATTGTCCCCACGATCATAGCCCGGCGGCACGGTTCAAGCGTGTTAGCCTATGCGCGATGAGAGAGCTCGTGTCAAGGAAAGGACGATCTGCATGACCATGGAATTCCGCCAGGATTGTGATTATGCCATCCTCGTACCCACCAGCATGGGGGTGCGTCTGACACCTGCCAACGCCCAGGGTGTTCACTGCAGCAAGCTGTTCACCATGGAGGCCACCAGCGCCGAAAGCAACGTGGCCAGCGTGTCGTCGTACCTGGGGCTCCCGGCCAAGGTTTTGACGACCTTTGTCAAGGGCAGTCCCATTGCGCGGATGATCAAGGACGATCTGGCCGGCCGCCACATGGACTATGAGGGCAAGGACGTGGATCCGGGCGGTCCCTGGGGCTATCGCCACCAGATCAACATGGCGGACATCGGTTACGGCTCGCGTGGCCCGCGGGTCCACAACGACCGAGCGGGTGAGGTGGGACGTACCTTGAATGTGGACGACTTCGACCTGGAGAGGATATTCGGGCAAGAGGGTGTTCGCATCGTCCATCTGTCCGGACTGGTCGCCGCCCTGTCCCCTGAAACCGGCACCTTCTGCCTGGAAATCGCCCGCGCCGCCAAGAAACACGGCAGCCGCATTTCCTTCGATCTCAATCACCGTGCCACATTCTGGAAAAACCGCGAGGATGAACTGAGCAAGATCTTCGCGGAGATTGCCGGCCTGTCCGACATCCTGGTGGGCAACGAGGAGGATTTTCAGCTCTGTCTGGGCATCGAGGGTCCGGAAGCGGGCGGCGTGGATCTCACCGCCAAGATCGAGAGCTTCAAGGGCATGATCGAAAACGCCAAACAGGCCTATCCCGAGACCTCGGTCTTTGCCACGACCCTCCGCCAGGTGGCGAACACCAACTGCCATCTGTGGGGTGCGATCGTGGCCGAGGGCGACAGCTGGCACGTGGTCGAACCCCGCGAAATCGTCGTACTGGACCGCATCGGCGGCGGCGACGGTTTCGTGGGCGGCCTGCTCTACGCCATCCTCAAGGGATGGGAACCGGAAAAGTGGATCCAGTTCGGCTGGGCCACCGGGGCCCTGGTCACAACCCAGTACACCGACTACGCCCAGCCTGCGGATGAAGAACAGATCTGGAGCATCTGGGCTGGAAACGCGCGGGTTCGGCGGTAAACTGCGAAAATCGTTGCAAATCGACCTCAAACTGATTTTCTGGTACACTCAGCCATTCCGGGTGCGCTGTCCCATCGTGAGTTCACACCAGCTGCCCTCCTATTGACCTCCGTCTCGGTGTGAAAGCCAGCGGCCGAACCCTACTGGAAACAACAGATGCAAGAAATACCCTTTGCGGAGGTCCCCGCGGGCCTCGGTGCTGTTCTCGCCGAACGCGGCTTCACCGAGCTCACCCCGATCCAGAACGCCGTCCTGAATCCCGAGCTCGAGGGTCGCGACCTGCGCATCTCGTCGCAGACCGGTTCCGGCAAGACCGTGGCCCTGGGATTGGTGGTCGCCCACGAGGTGGCTGCCTCGGCGGCGGTGAAGAATCGTGGCCCGGCGCCGGCGCGGCCCGCGGTGATGCTGGTGGCACCCACCCGCGAATTGGCGGTCCAGCTTGCCGAGGAGTTGTCGTGGTTGTTCAAGCCTCTGGGCGCTGCCGTGGTGTCGCTCACCGGCGGTACCTCGCTGGGAATCGACTTCCGTGAACTCAAACGCCGCCCGCATGTGCTGGTGGGCACTCCGGGTCGGATCCGCGACCACCTCGAGCGGGGGAGCCTGCAGCTCGACCTTCTGAGAGTCGTAGCCCTCGACGAGGCCGACGAGATGCTCGCCATGGGTTTCGAGGAGGAGATCACGGCGATCCTCGACGCGACGCCGGAGGAGCGTCGGACCCACCTCGTGTCGGCGACCTTCCCACCGTCGGTGCGATCGGTGGCGGCGCGCCACCAGCGCGATCCGTTGATGGTCGCCGGCACCGCGCCCGGCAAATCCAACTCCGACATCTCGTACACAACCATGTTGGTGTCGCCAAACCAGAGGCTGTCGGCGTTGGTCAATGTCCTCCTCATGGAGCCCGATTCCAAGACTCTGATCTTCGTTCGCACGCGTTTGGAAACCGCCAGGCTTTCCGACGCCCTCGCCGATCTCGGTTTTGCCGTGCGGCCGCTCTCCGGCGACCTCAACCAGCGCGAACGCACCGCCACGTTGAACGCCTTTCGGCGAGGCCAGACGCCGATCCTGGTGGCCACCGACGTGGCGGCCCGCGGTCTCGACGTCCAGGATATCGCCCAGGTCATTCATGTGGATCTGCCCGACAACGCCGAGGTCCTGACCCACCGAAGCGGCCGCACCGGCCGCGCTGGGCGCAAGGGTTGCAGCCTGATTTTCGTGCCTCCGCGCGCCGCCCGTCGGGTGGACGCCATGGTTCGCCACGCCGGCATCAAGGCCGCCCGCACTGAAATCCCCAGCCGCGACCACATCCAACGCGCTGCTGACCGGCGGCTTCTCGAGAGGTTTTCCGAATCCGACGCGTACGCACGCAACGACATGGATCGGCTCCACAGGGTTGCGGCCGAGCTGCTCGAGGATCGCGACCCAGTGACGGTGGTGGCGACCCTCCTGGGTGAGGCCGACCATGGCGGCCCGTGCGCGCCGCGGGATATCGCGCCGGCACCGGTCAACACGAACTGGGATTCCAGGCCCCGCCGCACGAGGGGGCGACGCCCTTCGCCGTCCAACTGGGCCCGGTTCCAGGTGAGTTGGGGCAGGCAGCACGGCGCCGATCCCCGGCGGCTGCTGGCTATCGTCTGTCGCCGAGGCGACATCAGCAGCTCGGACGTGGGAGCCATCACCATCGGCGGTCAATCCTCCATGGTGGAGGTCAATCCCAAGCTGGCCCAGGCTTTCGGCCGCTCCGCCGGCCGTCCCGACGCGCGCGACCCCAGAATCAAGTTTCGCGAGTGGCGCGATTCGTAGTCCAACAGAGACGGTGCTGACGTGAGATCAGCGGGCTAGCCCTTGTCTTCGAGCTCAGCCCACCGGCGATAGAGTTCGGCAACTCTGTCGCGGGCATTCTCATGGTCGACGTACGCCTCATGGGCCGCCTCGGCATCGGAAGCCACCTGCGGGTCGGCGAGACGCTCCGCCAACCTTTCGAGATCGGTCTCGGCTTCGAGGATAGTCTCCTCCATGGCCTCGTACTCCCGTTTCTCGAGGTAGGTGAGCCCGCCGCGCTTGGGTCGCTCGCGACGTCGATCAGGTCGGGTTTGGCGCTGGGCCGCCTCCTCGGGTTTGGGGTGGGCGAGCCACTGATCGATGTCGGCGAAGGGTGTGGCGGAGCCGGTGCCGTCGAGGCCGAGCAGGACCGTGCACACCCGGTCGAGCAGGTAGCGGTCATGGGAGACCAGCACCAGCGCACCCGGGAACTCGAGCAGGCTCTCTTCGAGCACCTCGAGGGTCGGAATGTCGAGATCGTTGGTCGGTTCGTCGAGCAGCAGCAGGTCTGCCGGTCGCAGCATGAGACGGGCAATGTGGACCCGGGCCTGCTCACCGCCCGAAAGCTCACTGACCGACTGGTCGAGCTGATCGTCGCGGAACTGGAAGCGGCGCGCCCAACTCACCACGTGCACCTCGCGGCCCCGATAGACAACCGTATCTCCTTCTGGAGCCAGCGCTCTGCGAAGGGACGAATTCTGGTCGAGGTGCAATCGACCCTGATCAAAGTGCACGATCTGGAGGTGCTCGGCACGACGAATGACGCCACCGTCGGGATCCAGCTCACCGGCAAGCAGCTTCAGCAGCGTGCTCTTGCCGCTGCCGTTGGCGCCGACCACGCCGAGTCGTTGGCCCGGTTGCAGAACCAGGTCGAGTCCTTGCAGCAGTTGACGACCGCCCATTGACTTGTCGACCCTGGAAGCCACCAGCAGGCGCTTAGTTCGGCGGCCGGAGGCGGTCATCTCGATACCGGCCTGGGAGGTGGCCAGCTCGGCCCGAACCTTGGCAAGCTCGAGCGTCAGGCGCTCGGCCTCGTCGATCCGGGCCTGGGCCTTGGTGGTTCGTGCCTTGGGTCCCCGTCCCAGCCACTCGAGTTCCCGCCGCACCCGGTTGGCAAGGCTATCGCGATACTGGGCGCGGGCCTGCAGGTACTGAGCACGCCTTTCCAGGAAGGTGGTGTAGCTGCCGGCGGCGGTGAAGGTGCCGCCGGGATATTGGGGTGCCACCTCGATCACCCGGTTGGCCACCCGATCGAGAAAAACGCGGTCGTGGCTGATGACGACGTAGGCGAGCAATCGGCTCGACAGGAGCATCTTCTCGAGCCACAGGATGCCGCCCAGATCGAGATGATTGGTGGGCTCGTCGAGGAGCAGGACCTCGGGATCGCCGGCCAGAGCCGCGGCGATTGCCAGCCGCTTTCGCCAGCCGCCCGACAGCACACCGACCGGCTGGTCGGGCGACCGGAAGCCGAGGTGATCGAGCGCGATGGCGACTCGAACCTGACGTTCGGCCTCGTCCTCGACCCTCTCCGGGTCGAGCTCCGCGCCCCGCGTCGCGACCTCCATGACCGTAGCCTTTGAATCGAAATGGTCGTTCTGCGCGACCAGGGAGACCCGCAACCGGCGGCGGCGGTGGACCTCGCCGGCATCCGGTTCCTCGGCACCGGACAGGATGCGCAGCAGGGTGGTCTTGCCGGCGCCGTTGGGCCCGATGACGCCGACGCGGTCGCCCTCGGAGAGGGTGAGGCTCAGCCCATCGAACAGGGTTCGGGGCCCGTACGAATGGGTCAGCTCGCGAGCGGTGATGAGTGGCGCCATGCCGCCGAGAGTATATGCCGTCGAAGATAGGTGCCACCCATTAGAAGGCACGTGTCAATAGCGCACAAAGATCCTGACCCCGAGGAGATCTCGTCGGAGGCGTATCGGGTACGGCTGTAAGTCTCACCCAGCGGTCTTCCCAACGCGGCCGGACCTTCGTTTGAGTTGGTTTCGGGTACTGCCCGCACCAGCCACCCATCAGGATCAAGGCGGTGGGACCTCCAAGGGAATGATCCCGGCCCCTGGCGCCGTCCGGCGCCCCAGAAAGTCCTCGAGCTCAGCCGACCGCGTCCAAGTGATTTGGAGATCACAGGCCTCGGGCTACCCCGAAGGGCGCCAACACCTTGTGGTTCACGGTCGACGCGCAGGTCAATCGCTGAGTGTGTGCGACCGAGGCGGGTCCATCCAGGCTCCTGGGGTTTTCCAGCACCTATATTGGCTCCCGCCCCGGTCCACGTTCTTATCCGAAGGTCTTCGCCGGATCGAAGTCCACCTGATCCTTCATCACGTGGTAGGAGGCTCGCGCCAGCTTGTGAGCGAGCGCCCTGATGGCAATGATGCCGTTGGTCTTCGATTTCTTTCGCTGGAAGTACTTCTTGGCTTCTTCGTGGTGACGATTCGCATGGTGCGCCGCCTCTGAAAACGCCCACGACAAATACGGATTGCCGTTCTTCCTGTTGCCCGATCCCTTCTTCTTGCCAACGCTCAGACGAGCCGTTTTCACGAGCCGGCAGTACGACGCGAAATTGCCCACCTTTTGAAATCGGCCGATGTCGCCGACCTCGTACATGATCGTCAGAGCGAGAATCTTGCCGATTCCCCAGACAGTCATCAGCAGCGCAAACTCGTCTCGCAACCTCGCTCGTTTCAGCACCTCTTTCTCGACCATCTTGATTTGAGCAGTCAATACCTTGACGGGCTCCAGCAGACAGGTGATGCCAAGGGCGGATATGTCGTCCTCCAAGTGCATCTCGATGTCCTCCGCCGTCCATCTCTTCAGATCGTCCGAGCTTGTACGCATACCTGTCCGGCATTCGAACGAACCGCGCATCGACAGCAGAAACGACGTCCTCTTTCGCACCAGAAAGGCCCGTCGCCTGAGCAGATCGCGGACCGGCCGCTCCTCTTTCGGGTAAATGTAACCCTCCGGCAAAATCCCCAGCTTCAGCAAGTGCGCCAACCACCGCGCATCGTGTCGATCGTCTGTGTACTTCAATCCGTCCCACTGCTTCGCCGCCCACGTGTTGGTCAGGTGAACTCGATACCCGGCATCCATCAATCCATCCACCAACCAGTACCAGTTCCACGTCGACTCGACCGCTACCCCCTCGATCTCCTCGCGATAGGGCCCGAGCAACCGCAAAACCCCATCCAGGTCGTTGCCCAAACCCTTCTCCCGAACAACCTTCAACTGATCGTCCAGAATCGCCACCCAGCTCTTGGTTGAATGAAGATCGATCCCACAGTACATTGACATCGGCTCCTCCTTCTCCCACTGCTATACACAGCGGGTTGTATCCCAACGACGAGCGTAACTGCTCATCGAAGGGGGAGCCTTCTAGAGGATTCTCAGGCTTTAGAACATGCGCCTGAGGAGCCGGATGCGGGAATTCTGCACGTCCGGATCTGTGGGGGGCCCGGGTGGGCAACCGCCCGGGTCTACCCGACACCTATCAAGGTTCCGAGGTGTCGGAGCAGGCGACGGACCCTAAATTGTCACTCCGCCGGATGACATTCGCCTCTTCACGACGCATATTCAATCAACGGCATACCTATGAAACACGCACTGGATCTCTGAAAAGGGGGCACAATGAACGGCAAGAACCACGGCGGGCGGTGTCTGGTCGCTATTGTTATCGCCTCTTCTGCATTGTTGATTGCAGGATGCGTCAAAATGAGCGAACAAATCCATGATAAAACAGCAGGAATAAATGGAAGTTTCGAAGTAATCCAGTCTGATTTACCAGTCAATTGGATCGTCTATTCTCCCAACACAATCCCAAAGGGAGACTACGATCTTGTTGTTGATACAACCGAGTTTGTCGAAGGAAAGCAATCTCTGAAGTTTGTTGTTCGCGAATGCGAACCCACCGGAGGATGGCATTCTCCCGGATTGAGTCAAGAGTTTCCTGCCCAACCAGGAAAGACTTACAGGGTGAGCTTCTGGGCTATGAACGACGGCTCAGAGTTTGTTGTACGCATTGGAGGAGTCAGCGCAAAAGAAGGTGAATATCACACGATTACGAGTTCAGATGAACCACGAAATGAATGGGTCTTTTTTGCACGAGAACATTCAATTTCAGAGGGGATGTATGCGCTGAGATTCGAGTTGAATATCGTGAAGCCCGGCACATTCTGGATCGACGACATCAGGATCGAAAATATCGACGTTTCAGTCGACTGACCCTCCGATTTTAGCGTCTGAGGCCGCAGAATAGGTTCCAGAATAGGTTCCAGGTTTGAGGACCTTGCGGAAGTGGCGTCCGCAAGGTCCGCAAACCTGGAACTTCTCAGGTCTTCACGGGGGAGACTACGGTCATGGCCTACACCAGACCCGAGTGGCCCACCGGCGCCTTCGACGGCCCCATCGGCGTCGCCGCCGGGGTAACCAAGGTCCCCGACGAGCCGGGCAGCTACTCGCTCGTCGCCGAACCCCTCGACGAAACCTTCCGCCGAGGCGACTCCTGGCGCCTCGACCAGGACTGGTGGCAGACCTGGAACGACGAGCTCAGGGGGACGTATCGGAAGCGGTTTGAGGTGGGGGGTGGGGTTTACTTGGATGAAGATTTTGAAGTGATTCGAGGGTTGATTTTGGTTTCGGAACCCAGACAGTTGTTCGTTAAGGCTTCTATCCCTGTTCAAGGGGATTCTGTTCCAGCGTCAGTCGAATACGAAGAGAACGGTATTGTCCAAGATTCAATCCCCGTTGAAATGGGACTTGTAGGGACCAACAATGATGGTCTGGGGGCCTATATTGGGCAGTTCAGTTTGACGTCAACTGAGCCGCCCCTGCAAGGGAAAATCCAGAGTACTGAACTGGCTGTTCTGTCCTTTGGCGGTGTGACCACTGTCGTCGATGATTCTGACCTTGTGAGAAAGAACGCGCTGAATATCGGGAAGGCGGAGTTCGTGAGGGCAGATGGTGAACAAAACCAGTTCGGTTTCGACACTATGGAATCACCTGATCCGCTGGACGATCATGTGTCTGTTTCAGCGTCGGGATCCACACAGGTGAATTTTGAATGGGATATTCCAGCATTCCTGCATAGAGCTGTCTTCAGATCCAATGACCCCACGCTGCTGGTCGTGGCGGAACCGCAGAAGTTACAGTCGCACATCGAAATCACCATGCACGGGCAAGGCGACCAACCCAGGGGCGCGACAACGATCTCCGCGCACCTGGATTCCCCCGATGGGCCATTGGTTTCGTCAATCAACGTGAACGTTTACTCTCTTGTTTCCCTCAACAAAGAACTCATGGTGATTCATGATCCCCGCTATCCAGAGACGGCTGTTGGTAACTTCGAACAGTCAGACTTGGATTTCATGAGGGAGTACGCAAACAAGCATCTGTCGTATGCGGTGGTCGAGCTTGCGTCAATTGGTCCGGTTGTCGATCAGCCACGGAATTTCGATGAGGCAAACAACTACCGCCTTGATCATTTCCACACCGGATGTCAATCATATTGGCCGCGAGAACTGATGGGCTTGCTTGATTATCTGAAAGATGATCTAGGGTTTCTCGGAATTGCGCTTTTGAAAAACAAGATTCAGTTCAACTACTGCCTCACGGAGTCGGTTGCCGTCGGATCGACGTCGTTGACGTTGAAAGCCACGAGTGATGCCGTGTCGGATTGGGATGACCTGACAACGTTGTTGCTGGGGTCGGCAGATCCGTCAGAAGAACCAGAGCAAATCCAAGTCGTTTCTGTCGAGTACATTCCAGACGCCGGGGGTGGAGTTGGCACGGCAATAATCGTGTTCGACACCGACATTCTCACTCCTGGTAACCAGGGAGTTGCGTTTGATCACCCGGTATACGGGAATACTCAAGACCATTTCGTGGCGAAACGAGTCGTTGGATTCGAGGTCCGCGGGGATCCTAGCTATCCCTCATTCGCGACGCAAGAGGATACGTCTCTGTCCGAACTCGCTGACGTGATAGGTCATGAGACCATGCACGAGCTCGGGTTGCGAGATGTGAGCGAGCTCGGAAACCTGATGTTCTTCTCAGTGGGTTACCAAATCAGTGACGATCTGCCACTGAGGTATTTGCCAGTGGAAACTCACTACATTCAAGGAGAGGAAAACCAATGGGAAACCACGCAACGCGGCGCAGAGTGAAAACCTCCTTCGTACCACTGATACTGGTCTTGTGGATCGTTGGGGCTCCGGGTCAAGTGACGTTCGCCGAGGACGGGCCCCATCGGGTATCGAAGTCGATCATTGACCCATTCATAGAAGCGGAGCTTCGAGCGCGAACAGGAATCGAAGACAAATCGTCGCTAGTCCTTATCAGCGAATTGAACGAGCTGAAACAAAAAGGACTGTCTCGTGAGTTACTTGAGATTTGTTCGCCGTTGAGGGTGTGTGGCGAACTAGCAAACCTCCAGGATCTTAGTTCGCTAAGTCAACCTGACGTGATGTCTGCGGTTTCTGCATCGACGTCAGTTGTTTATCCTGGGAATGACCTATCGATCAGGTTGGTGATTGGAAACCTCTACGACGTAGGACCAGACCCCGGGAGACGGGCACGGTACGTTGAACAACTCATCGATAATCCACGCCCCATCGACCTGTTGCGCTCCTATTCTTCTGAGATTGAAGCTGCTATCGACACACCCGAGCTTCCAAACGATTTCCTGTTGCTTTCTATGCTCGACGTCGGTGAACGAGTTCGGGGCTCGATTCTTGCTAACCCGGATGCGCCACTCGAAGCGAGAGCAATGCTTGGAAGCGGTATTGCTGAACGCGAATTGGTCGAGGAGTTCGATGAATGTGTCGAGGAATGTGAGTTTGATGACTTCGGATCGATTTTTCAATCGACGACCCTAAGTCGTCTGGCGACGTGGATGGTTCGAATAGGGAAAGAAAATTCGCGTCGCAGTCTGTCTTTGGCCCTGTCGTCGCCTCGGATGATGGGGAAAAAGGGTACTGGGAGCGTCGCGTACTGTGTTCTTGAAGCACTTAGAAGAGAAAACCCCAATGACGAAGTTCTTGCTCAACTCGAAAACCATATCTACTTTTCTGAGAGTCAGTTTCGTGAGGAGGCCCACCAAACCTATCTCTCACACCTTGAGAAGCACCTCAACACGGAGTATGGCTTGAAGGTCGAATTCAGGGTCCCGTTTCTTTACTGTGGTCTTGAGATGCGTGATGGTTGTGGAGTGATTGAGAAGACCTCAAGATAGGTGCCGTCGGTGCCAGGTGCGGAGTTGTGTACTGCCCCAATGGGAATTGCAGTGGTGTAATCCGAGCGATAATCAGAATAGGTTCCGAATAGGTTCCAGGTTTGCGGACCTTGCGGAAGTGGCGTCCGCAAGGTCCGCAAACCTGGAACTTCTCGGCGTCTTTCTACTCGGCGCCGGGACCACGGTCGTCTATCCCCTGTTTCCCTCCGGTCAGCTTCTCGGCCCCGTGGTCTGGGGCCTGGTTGGGGGACTCCTGGTTGGATCGGTATTTCTGTTCGACGCTGCGGTTGCCGATGTGGTGGATTGGGACGAGGCTGTTCACGGCGTCCATCGCGAAGGTGTCTATTTCGGTGTCTGGAGGATGGCGTCGAAAATGGCGCGCGCGTTCGGGTTGGCGCTCAGCGGGTGGTTTCTCGATGCCGCAGGTTTCGTTCCCGGGGCCGAGGTTCAGACTGAAACGGCACGCCTCGGTATCGCGATCGCCTTCGGTCCAGGTGTTGGAATACTGTTCATTGCCGGTGCGCTGGCCTGGTTGTGTGTTCCGCTCGACGGCACCGTACACGAGCGAGTTCGCAAGATTCTGGCGAAACGGCGCGCGCTGCGATCGACGTGACAGTTAACAAAGGCGGTCGTTGCCCTGGGAAATTTCAAATACGGTGCGCGACGTCTGGGGGTGTGCGTCGTTGGGCCCGAGCCATCGCCATGACCGACATATGGGGCACCGTCAGGACAGAGAGTCCGACGAAGATCAATGTGGACATGATCGCAGTCGGCTGCAGGTCGGTCGTCTGGAGGAATGCCGCGGCTGCAAACGCTGCGATCACGGCTGTCGCTGTCAGTGGAGCGGCGGTTCGCGCGAAGCGACGAAGACCGACGCCGAGGCGGCCGGGGGCGAGTCCATCGGCCAGCTCGAGGGCGTGACGCATCGAGTGCCAGCCGCAGAAGTAGGTCAGGAAAGCGATCAGTGGAGTTGCTGCGACGTGAAGTGTTGCGATCGCCGCAAGCTCTGCTGCTGCGGCGCCACCGGAAGGGCTCGAAAAGGCGAGACGGAGCATCCGAGCTGTTGCGATCGGGAGCACGACAGCTGCAATGCAGCCAGCAACTGCCGCCACGATGCCCGAATCGAGGACGATCCGCTGAGGCATCAGCCAGCTGAAGATCGTGGTGACCTCGTGCGGGTGGCTCCAGGTCGGCAGCACGATCGGCACGGCGCCGACGCTGAAGCGCTCTAGCATCGTCCACCCACGTCCGGAAATGTCGATCCAGAAGGGGTCGTCCCAACCGAAGTGCAGCGCCGACAGGATCAGAAACAGGCACAGCGCGAGGAGTGGGACGGCGATCCAGAGCATCGCCATGAGCGCGGCGAGGGCGAGGTACGTGGCGCCAAACCCGACCCACCAGGTTCGCCCGAACTTCGGCTCGAAAATTCGACGCGCGGCAAGGTGGTCGAGAGCGCCGTGCGGCAGCCCGAACATTGCCACCGCCGCTGCCAGTAGAGCCAGTTGGACCGCGGTTCCCGGAGGCCCGGCAGCGATTGAGTACGCCACGACGCCCGCGGTGATGCCGAGCATGAGATGACGGTGTCCGGTCAGTGCGGCCACGAGGGGCTCTGCGTTCTGCCGATTGAAGACCGTGGCGCTTCGGGCGCGTTCAAGGAAAAGTTTGACCGGCTGCATGCGAAATGTCCTGCGAACTGGGTCGGTCGAACGCCGACCCCTTTTAACGAAGGTTTGAGCGGGGGCGCCGGCGGCCGCGAAGTCGTAGACTCAATTTTGCCTCGCACGCGCGAGAGTCAGCACCTGGCGAGCGAACTTATGCTGCCAAA
Organism: uncultured Holophagae bacterium; assembly: GCA_963801995.1. Classification (GTDB taxonomy): domain Bacteria; phylum Acidobacteriota; class Thermoanaerobaculia; order Thermoanaerobaculales; family Sulfomarinibacteraceae; genus FEB-10. The sequence continues at coordinate 97,428 of CAWDGW010000011.1, forward strand.
ACGTAAAACTCGAGACCATCTTTAGCGCTCAAAGCACGACCAGTAAAACAGTTCGCGTTCTGCCAGAATTCCATGTCTTGTCTCGCAAAAACCAAGAACCAGGAGAAACAAAGGCAACAGAGCGATGGGATAGAATCCGTTGATGGGCCGCATCCTGACCGGACTCGCTTTCTATCTCGGTCGTGCCCCCACCTTCAGTCGGATCGGATTCGAATGGGGGCGGCTCGATCGGCAGCCCGTTGCAGCGGATTTCAGCGGGCAGGTCTGGCTTATCACGGGCGCCAGCGGTGGCATCGGCCGCGAGATCGCTCTCCAAGCAGCCCGGCGAGGAGCGACGGTGATCGCTGCGGCCCGAAGCGAGACCAAGCTGGCGTCGCTGCAGGCCGACGTGCCTGAAACCATCGAGACACTGGTCGCCGACCTGTCCCTGATGCGCGAGGTCCGGGCGGCAGCCGCTGAACTGGCTGATCGGTTGGAGATACTGGATGTGCTGGTCAACAACGTTGGGGTTCTGTTGAACTCGTTCGCTGCCACGGACGAGGGCTTCGAGACCTCGTTCGCTACCAATCTGCTCAACCACTATCTGCTGACTGAGCTGCTGGTCGAAAACGGTCTTCTCCAATTGGGCGGGGTCGTGATCAACATGAGCTCGGGGGGCATGTACACCGCGCCCCTCGCCCCTGAGCTGCTCAACGTGACCGACCCGACACGCCATGACGGTGTGATGACCTACGCACGCCACAAGCGGGCGCAGGTGGAACTGACCCACCACTGGAACGCAAAGCACGGTCCTGGGATCAACTTTTACATCATGCACCCCGGCTGGGTCGACACGGAAGGCGTGAGAATCTCTTTGCCCGGATTTCGGCGGCTGTTTGGGCCGCTCCTGCGCACACCGGAGCAGGGCGCGGACACCGCCATCTGGCTGGCTGCCGAACGTCCCGACCCGCCCGCCGAGGGCATCTGGCTCGACCGCGAGCCGCAGCCGGAGCACGTCGCCGACTCCACCCGGACGGATTCGGCGCTGAGGAGCCGGCTGGTGGCCAATCTGGAAGCCTGGATCCGACCGGACGAGGATCTGGGCTCCTAGCCCGTCCTGTGCGGCCAGAACTCGCGGTGGACTTGGAGAGCCCTGTCGGCGAGCAACGGGCCGACGACCTCGATCCGCCGATCGCCGTGAGCGAAGACCTCCCGGCAGGACAGGCGGAGCGTGCCCTCCGTGATGGAGTGCAGGCCTTCGACCGAACAGCCGAACACGACCCTGGGTATGCGCGCCCAGTAGATGGCCCCGGCACACATCGCGCACGGCTCGGTGCTCGTGTAGAGCGAGCAGTCGGCGAGCGCATCACGACCCAGTTTCGAGATCGCTTCGCGCACCAAATTGAGCTCGGCATGACCGGTCACGCCATCTGCCGCCACCGTGTTGCGTGCCTCGAGCAACACTTCTTCGCCCGTGGCGAGCAGCGCGCCGAACGGATGACTGCCGGCGGACACGGCTTCTCGCGCGAGCTCGAAACAGCGTCCAATCAGCGCCTTGTCGACTGGAGTCAATAATGGGTCCATGCAGGCATAGTACAGCGGATCCTCGGCTGAGATCGGTCCGCTGTTGGCGCTGTGTGAAAGGGTTGAGCCCCGTTCCGTATTGACTCTGTTCGAGGTTGAAACAATTGGTCCCAGAGAGGCAATCGTTGAATGTCTTGGAAATTGCACGGTGGCTGAATCAGGGCGGCTTGAGCGCGGCGCCGTGTGCATGCCTGAGCGCCGTCTCGATCTTCGTTTACGAAGAGTGTGAGAAATCCGATTACGACCTCATCGGCCCGCGCGACCGGCCGCGAATCGGGTCCGTTTTCGAGGAGCATGGCTGTTGGCAGCGCACCGGCCGCGAGTTCGAGGGCCCGCTCGGCAAGATCGAGTTCCCGCGTCCGTCACGGACACTTGCCAGCGACCCCGCCTCAGAGCTTGGGCAGGCTCTCGATTGCGGAAGCGGTGCGGTTCTCGCGACCCCGACGGAGATTCTGCTCGCGACCTGGCGGCGAGAGGGATTCGTACAGCGCCGCAAGGGCACCTTCCGGTCCCGGCTGCCGCATTGACGCGGATCGTGCTTGGAAGCTCGGAACGGCGGCCAACGTTGCTAATTGAGGAAGTATAGTGTGCACTCGAGGAGGATATGTGGCGGATATATCGCGGCTTCTTTTGAGCGTGGGCGTGGCAGGACTGGTATTGGTCCATCTGAACTGCTCGACTGGGAATCGGAAGCCCCTGCCGACTGTCGACTCTCTAGATATCGGCCGTTTCATGGGCGACTGGTATGTTATCGCCAACATCCCGACGCGCTTCGAGCGAGGCGCGCACAATGCCGTTGAATCGTATCGACTGAAGGGCGAAGGACGGGTTGCGACCATCTTCACCTTCAATGACGGCTCCTTCGATGGTCCCGAGAAACGATTCGAACCGACAGGCTTCGTTCGCCCAGACAGCGGCAACGCAGTCTGGGGTATGCAGTTTGTGTGGCCGATCAAGGCCGAGTATCGGGTGATGTACGTCGGGCCCGAGTATCGCACTACGATTGTCGGGCGCTCGAAGCGAGACTACCTGTGGATCATGGCGCGCGAGCCGGCGCTACCGGATGCGGAGCTCAAAAAGCTGATCTCAATCGCAGTTGAAGCTGGCTACGATCGACAGGCGATCGAGTTGGTGCCGCAAAAATGGGACTGAGCGTGGAAGCTCGCAACGTGCTCGGCGGTCCGCTCGCGAGCTGCTCGGAGGATCCGTTGACCGGCTGGTTCAGGGACGGATTCTGCCGGACCGATAAGCTCGATTTCGGCCGTCATGCGGTGTGCGCGGTAATGACCGAGGATTTCCTCGCGTTCACACGCTCACGCGGCAATGACTTGTCAACACCCGTACCCGAGCATGGCTTTCCTGGACTCAAGCCGGGGGACCGTTGGTGCCTCTGCGTCGACAGATGGCGCCAAGCGTTGGCCGCTGGAATCGCCCCGCCCGTGGTTCTCGCAGCAACCCACATCTCCGCTCTCGACGTCGTTTCGCTCGACGATCTCGAAGCACACTCCTTTGATCCTGTGGCCTGAGCGCGCGGCGTCCACCTTTCCACGTCAGCCGGGCCATACGATCTCCTCGAGCTGCGGAGCCGGGCCAAAACGTCACAGAGCGGCGTTGTTCGTTGGAATTCTGAATTCAGTTTGTGGTGTTACAAAAGGCGGAAGTTGAGGCTTTTAAAAAATGACATCGGGATAGGAGGATCGGGGCCGAGAGAACCCCGGAGCCAACTGGTTCCAAGAGCCCGGCAGCGAGCCCGCACGACCGAGGGAATCCACTCGGCGAATAGTGACCTCCCATTACCCAAAGGAGAAAACGATGCAAACAGAAATGTTCACAATATCGGTCGAAGGCTTCGAGATCGTCAGTCACATTCTGACGCTCGGCTATGCCTCGATGGCGGCAGCGATGCTTTTCTTCATCCTCACGAAGAACGACAGTCTGCCGAAGTTTCGCATGTCGTCCGTCATCTCGGTGGTGGTCATGGTGTCCGCGCTGCTGCTGCTCTACACACAGAAGATGAGCTGGGTTAACGCCTACGCGTTCACCGGCGACGCGTACGCCTTGAAGGAGGGGGCCGATCTCTTCACCAACGGTTACCGCTATCTGAACTGGCTGATCGATGTGCCGATGCTGCTCATTCAGATTCTTTTCGTCGCCGGCATCGTCGGTGCGGCTCGCGCAAGCTATATGACTCGCTTCTCGATTTCCGGCGCCCTGATGATCATCACCGGCTACATCGGTCAGTTCTACGAGCCCGGCCGACTCAATGAGAGCGTCACCCTGTGGGCCTTCTGGGGCCTGGTGTCGACCGCCTTCTTTATCTACGTGCTGGTGCTGATCACCCGAGTCATCAACGACGGCAAGAGCCGGATGGAGGGTTCGCCGCGCAAGGTCTTCGGCGCCATCCTGCCCTTGTTCTACGTCGCCTGGTGGCTGTACCCTCTTGCCTACGTCGCCCCGATCCTGATGCAGGCAGGGTTGTCCTACGAGCTGACCATCGTTGGCCAACAGCTCATCTACACCATCGCCGACATCGCTTCCAAGGTGATCTACGGCATCATGTTGACCGCCACCGCGATCATGCTGAGCGAACAGCAGAGTCCACAGGAGGCCTGAGCGGGTTTCGAGCGGCGTTGACAATCTCACAATAACGCTCCCATTCTCTCGAGAAGGGGAGCGTGTGCTTTCTTTACCGCGGGAATGTCCAGGGTAAACCATGTGCCGCTGCCAGGCCTCTCCGCCGTGTATTTAGCTACGAGGCGTGGCATGATGGCGTCATGAATCAATCGAACCTGACTGAACCGTCCTGGAAACCATGGCACGACGACGAGCCGATCCGTCTCGGCATCTCTTCGTGCCTGCTCGGCGCCAAGGTCCGCTTTGACGGCGGCCACAAGCGCGACCGCTACCTCACCGATGTGCTCGGTGAGTGGTTCGACTGGGTGGCGGTATGCCCCGAGCTCGACATCGGGCTCGGCATACCGCGGCCGACCATCCGGCTGGTCGAAGGGGACGACAACCCGCGTCTGGTGGAACCAAAATCGGGCGAGGATCTGACCGAGCGGATGGAGGTTTACTCCTATCAGAAGGTCGATGAGCTGATGGACAAGGACCTCGACGGATACATCCTCAAGCGCGCCTCCCCGAGCTGTGGGATGGAGCGTGTCAAGGTCTACAGCGAGGCCGGGATGCCGCTGAAAAGCGGCGCCGGCGTTTTCGCCCGGATTCTGCTCGACAAGTGGCCCAACCTGCCGGTCGAGGAGGAAGGCCGGCTCAACGACCCGATGCTGCGGGCGCGGTTCATCGAGCACGTCTTCTGCCGCCACCGCTGGCGCATGCTGGTCCGGCGCGGTCTGACCCGGCGCAGCCTGATCGAGTTTCACACCGCCCACAAGCTGCTGCTCAGGGCACACAACGAGGCCGGTTATCGTCGGTTGGGGAAAATCGTCGCCTCCGCGGGCACGATCCCGGATGCCGAGCTGTTCCGGGCCTACGAGGAAGAGTTCCACAAGGTGCTCAAGAACCGGGCGACGCGAAAGCGCCACGCGAACGTGCTCTACCACGTTCTCGGGTATCTGAAAAGGGTCCTCGATCCGTTCGAGAAAAAGGAGGCGGTCGCTCTGATCGAGGACTACCGCAATGAGCTCGTGCCGCTGATCGTGCCGATCACCCTGCTGCGCCATCACATCGCCAAGCACGGTATCGACTACATGCAAGGCCAGCTCTATCTCGAACCGCACCCTCGCGAGTTGATGTTGCGCAACCGGGTGTAATCACGATACTCGATACTCGATACTCGATGCGAGATGCGAGATGCGAGATGCGAGATGCGAGATGCGAGATGCGAGATGCGAGAAAACCATCGATCCCCTTCCGCAAAAAGGTGCCAGGCACACCTTTATACCTTTGTGATAATTTGGCTGCGAGGTGTTCCTGATGCCGAGGTGCGAGCGCATGTTTCTTGAGGGTGGTTTCTTTCACGTTTACAACCGACTGGGACGTGGGGAGCACGCTTTCAATGACGAAGAGACGGCTCGGTTCTTTCTCGAGCGATTGCGAGAGGTGGTCCAACGCGACGGTCTGTCCGTCTATGCGTTTTGCCTGATGTCGAACCACTACCACGTTGCCGTGCGAATGGGGGTTGTGCCGCTGAGTCGCTCACTCCAGAGCCTCCAACAGCGGACGACGAGGTTCATCAACTGGAAGCACCAGGTGTACGGGCCGCTCTGGCAAGGTCGCTTCAAAGCCAAGCTGATCGATAGCGAGAGCTACATGACCGGGTTGTTGTCGTACATTCACCTCAATCCGGTATCTGCGGGTTTGGTTTCCGACCCGGCAGACTACCCCTGGAGTGGGCATCTGGATCTTCTAGGGAGCCGTAAAAACCCCATAGTTGATGTCGATGCAGTCCTGAGGGTCTTCGGAAAGACTCGGAGGTCGGCGCGCGCAGCGTACGTTCGCGAGCTGAACATCGCCGAGGAGGAAGAGTGGATCGGAGAGAAACCGGGAAGCCTGCCGTGGTGGCGACTCGGCCGACCACCGAAAGGAGAAGCCGGTGATCCTGAGGACGCGATTCGCGAGAGGCGTGAGCGGGAAAGACTGGGGCCGGAGTGGAGGCCGGTGATTCGGGAGGATCAGTTCGTTCAGCGAGGATGCGGGATTCTCGGTATCGATGTCGAGGATATTCGTTCTCGGAGTAGAGGACAGGACGTCGTGACCGGTAGGGAACTCCTCTTGGTTCTGAGCGTGGAGAGATACGGCCTCAAAGTCAAAGAAATGGCCGATCAGCTCGGGCAATCCCCCTCAGGTTCGTCGAAGGCATTGGCGAGAGGAATCCAAAAGAGACAGTGCGACGCAGGATTCAGGAAGATGCTCGACGACCTCGATGGTCGACTTGCGAAGACGGACATAAAGGCGTAGTGGAGTGCCTGGCACCTTTTCCTGGATCGAGGCGGAGACCATTTACCCCCTCATTCTCAGGGCTGCTGCGAGCCTCGGTCCGTTCGAGGACAAGGGAGTACTTGTCGCGCACGACCCACTCGACGGTTTCCCCTTTGGAGAAATCACATGCTTGTGCGAGCGCAGCGGGGAAGTTGATGTACCACTGTTCGCTGGCCTTGCGCTTGATCAGTTGGACGCGGGTTGGGTAGCCCATGATGACCTCCTGTGTCTAGTATAATAACTGGATATCATCAATCATCTTTTTTGTCAAGACATCACAAGCTAAACAACTGACCAGCCTGCCGGTTCTACCCTCGAATCACGCCCAAAAGGACGCTACGCAAACGCCTCGATGCCAAACCCCAGCGGCGGCCCCTGGCCGCCAGCAACCCGCCGTGGGTGAGGGTCCGCTGGAACGAGGTGTTAGGCCACGCGCATCGGTTTGATCTTGCGCACATCATCCTTGATCGCATTTTCTGCTTCCCACAGGTCTACAGCGCGCTGGAGGTTCAGCCAGAATTCAGCTGAGTTTCCAAAGAGTCGAGATAGACGCAAGGCCATTTTCGGGCTGACGGCTCGACGCTCACGAAGAAGCTCGTTTACCGACTGGCGCGAAACACCCAGTGCGGTGGCCAGACCAGAAACAGTCATGTCGTAATCCGGGAGAAAGTCTTCTCGAAGGAACTCACCCGGATGGGTAGGCGGCCTTCTGAGTTTCTTGATATTTGGGATGCTCATAAATGACCTCTCTCAATGGTAGTCGCAGATTTCGACATCGTAGGCGTCCCCGTCCACGAATCGAAAACAGACTCGCCACCGTTCGTTGATCGAAATCGAGTGCTGCCCTTTGCGATCATCTTTTAGGTCGTGCAACCGATTGCTCGGCGGTACTTTCAGATCCCCGAGAGCAGCTGCAGCGTTGATCTGCTCAAGCTTTCGCCGGGCCCTGGTCAAAATCTCCGAGGGTAGCCGCCGCGCTTTGCCTGTCACGTACAGTTCTTGGGTGAGCTTGTCCGCGAAGGTTTTGATCACGCCTTAAATGTAATGCGTCACGTGACACTTGTCAAGCTCGAAAGACAACAGTCGCCTTTCCTAACGATACGAAATCAGCGGACGCGGCCCGCGCTCGCGCGGATCGCGAATAGGTTCCAGGTTTGCGGACCTTGCGGAAGTGGCGTCCGCAAGGTCCGCAAACCTGGAACTTCTCCCAGCTCACCGGCAAGCAGCTTCAGCAGCGTGCTCTTGCCGCTGCCGTTGGCGCCGAACACGCCGAGTCGTTGGCCCGGTTGCAGAACCAGGTCGAGTCCTTGCAGCAGTTGACGACCGCCCATTGACTTGTCGACCCTGGAAGCCACCAGCAGGCGCTTAGTTCGGCGGCCGGAGGCGGTCATCTCGATACCGGCCTGGGAGGTGGCCAGCTCGGCCCGAACCTTGGCAAGCTCGAGCGTCAGGCGCTCGGCCTCGTCGATCCGGGCCTGGGCCTTGGTGGTTCGTGCCTTGGGTCCCCGTCCCAGCCACTCGAGTTCCCGCCGCACCCGGTTGGCAAGGCTATCGCGATACTGGGCGCGGGCCTGCAGGTACTGAGCACGCCTTTCCAGGAAGGTGGTGTAGCTGCCGGCGGCGGTGAAGGTGCCGCCGGGATATTGGGGAGCCACCTCGATCACCCGGTTGGCCACCCGATCGAGGAAGGTGCGGTCGTGACTGAAGACGACGTAGGCGAGCAGCCGGCTCGACAGGAGCATCTTCTCGAGCCACAGGATGCCGCCCAGATCGAGATGGTTTGTGGGCTCATCAAGGAGCAGGACCCCTGGATCGGCAGCGAGCGCAGAGGCGATTGCCAGCCGCTTGCGCCAACCGCCCGAAAGCTCGCCCACCGGCTGATCGGGTGACCGGAAACCGAGATGATCGAGCGCGATGGCCACTCGAACCGGCGTTCCGATTCGGTCTCGTTCCTCTCCGGATCGGGCACCGCACCGCGAGACGCCACCTCCAGACCGTAGTTTCGTGTCGAAATTGTCGTCCTGAGTGACCATGGCGACTCGTAACCTGCGGCGACGGTGAACCTCGCCGGCATCCGGTTCCTCGGCACCGGACAGGATGCGCAGCAGGGTGGTCTTGCCGGCGCCGTTGGGCCCGATAACCCCGACGCGGTCGCCCTCGGAGAGGGTGAGACTCAGCCCATCGAACAGGGTTCGGGGCCCGAACGAATGGGTCAGCTCGCGAGCGGTGATGAGCGGCGCCATGCCGCCGAGAGTATATGCCGTCGGCGTCTGCCGATCTTTGGCCAGGCAATTGCGATCCGTCAGTGGTTCAACCGGTCTCGTCCAAACCGGCCGTGGCCTTCAGCGATGTTGGCCGGGACCGAGCTTGCCGACCGGATCACCTGATCAGCTATCGGTTTCAAAGGGGCGGGAACCCTCATGACGAGCTTGATGGCTATGCCTGCTGCTTCGAGGGCTTTCTCGTGGGCAGCGAGGTTGGTGTTCGTGACGGCTCAGGACTGGTCACCTCCGGGTCGTTCATGCTCACCAGCTATGCCCATTCACCCCGTGGACGACCCGGAGGTGACCATGTGCAATGCGGCCAAGACAACTGATGGCTGCCGCTGAAGACTGGTTACTGTCCCTGCTCGCTGTTCCCGGTCGCTGCCCCTGACTGCTGTCGCTGCCGCTGAATTTCGGAAACGGGAACGGGAACTGCGGGAACCCCAACCACACGTTATTCCGGATGAACCGAAGTTCCTCCTGGCACCGATACAAACCCCGCAAAGATGCCGAGAGTGACGAGCCAGGCGGCGCGCGACGGTTGCTCCTGCTGCCGACGCACCTGCCACAGAGCGACCATGGCTGCGACCGAGGGGGTCGGGGCAGGGAGGCGGCCGCGCCTGCGTCCCCGCCGACGACCATACTACCCGAACACTCTGAACATGCTCGCGAGGAATAGCATCATCTCCATGGATTGTTGCCCTGGCTGACCCGCACACGATGAACACCAACCGTCGTTGCTCGCGGCCAATACACGACCTGGAGACACCATGACTCAAAAGCGGCTCTTCACCCCGTTCGAAATCAGCGGCTTGACCCTCAAGAATCGCATCGTGCTCGCGCCGATGACCCGCGCGAGGGCAGGGGAAGGCAGGATCCCCAACGACCTCATGGCGGAGTACTACGTCCAACGCGCCGGGGCCGGGCTCCTGATCACCGAGGCGACGGTCGTTTCCGAGCAGGGAATCGGTTGGGTCGACTCGCCCGGGATCTACACCGAGGCCCAGGCCGAGGGCTGGAAGCTGGTGACCGACGCCGTTCACGCGACGGGCACGCCGATCTTCCTACAGCTCTGGCACTGCGGCCGGGCGTCACACAGCGCGTTTCACGGCGGTCAGCCGGCGGTGGCCCCCTCAGCGGTCAAGCTCGAAGGGGATCACGTGCACACGCCGGACGGCCCGAAGCCCTACGAGACACCCAGGGCCCTGGAGACCGATGAGATCCCCGCCATCGTCGCCGACTTCGGGCGAGCTACCGAACTCGCACGAGCCGCAGGGTTCGACGGCGTGGAGGTCCACGCCGCCAACGGCTACCTGCTCAACCAGTTTCTCGAGTCCAAGACCAATCGTCGCACCGACCGCTATGGAGGCAGTATCGAGAAGTGTTTTCGGCTCCTCGGAGAGGTCGTCGAGGCGGCGAGCAACGCCTGGTCGTCGGACCGGGTGGGCGTGCGCCTCTCCCCCAACGGATCATTTAACGACATGGGCTCACCGGACTATCGCGAGACATTCACCTACACCGCAAGACAGTTGCAGTCCATGGGCCTGGCCTACCTCCATCTTGTAGACGGACTGGCATTCGGGTTCCACGAACTCGGTGAGCAGGTCACACTCGAACACGCTCGCGAGGTCTACAACGGAACCCTCATCGGCAGTTGCGGTTACGATTTCGAGACCGCCGAGGCGGCGGTCGGTCGAGGCGCCGCCGATCTGATTGCCTTCGGCCGACCGTTCATCAACAACCCCGACCTCCCGGCCCGCTTCGCAAACGGCTGGCCCCTCAACGAAGACTTCGATATGAGCACCTGGTACTCGGGCGGCAATGGCGCCATAGGCTACACCGACTTTCCGACCTACGACGATCGCGACCAGTAGAACCTGACGGCTCCGCAGGTGCGACCGGCTCTTCTGGGTTCTGCTTCGCCGTGTCTGGTCGGGCTGGGCCGACGCTCTCATTGTCGTCAAACCCGAAACTGTCATCGGGTGGCATCGTGCCGGCTTCCGCGCCTACTGGCGGTGGAAGTCACTGCGAAAAGGGCGGCTACGGTCGAACCGCGAAATCCGAGATCTCATCCGTCGCATGGCGACCGAGAACGGTTGGGGTGCGCCGCGGTCAACCGAAGGTGAGATTCCCAACGGCGGAGCCAGAGACGAGAAGAGCCGCCCGAAGGGGCGGCGAATTCGACGTCTCTGGTGGAGCCGATGGGGATCGAACCCACGACCTCAGCATTGCGAACGCTGCGCTCTCCCAACTGAGCTACGGCCCCACGGGCCGGCATCCTAGCGCGAAAGACCCAGTCGCGCAAGCCGGGCCGGGCATTGTCTGATTTCATTCGATTTTCGATTGACTCAGCCGTCCTGCCCCGACCAGCGCTGCCAGGCGGACTCCAGTGGTTCACCACCGTGCCAGATGGCCTTGGTGAAGCTCTCCACCCACGAATCGAAGCCAGGGACAATTCGGAGGTTGTCCTCCACGGCGAGGGCTTCGGGGTCGTTGGAAAGCTGGTCGAGGGCGGTGGCTGCTCGACGCAGTCGCCAACCCCAGGAGGATTCCTCGTGACTCTGATCGAGGCGCCGGGCCCAGAGCCGAAGCTGGGCCGCGGTGCGTACGGCGTGGGCATTGTGATCGCGCGGAACGAGGCAGGGCAGCACCGGGTCCATATTCACCGCGTTCAAGGAAACGCCCGCCAATCGCTCCAGAGCGTGGAGTCCGCGGCTGACGTCGGCGTGAAACAAACAGTTTTCGAGTTCGTCCTCGATGCCGGTTCCCTCGCAGCCGTCGAGGATTCGATGCCGGTCCTTGGCGGTGAGAAGCATGGGTGCCGCGACCGCGAAGCTGGCCCCTGACTTTTTGAGCTGGGTGATCCGGCGCTCGACCTCGTCGGTGGCGCCGGGGAATGGAAAGAGCCCGAGTACGGCTCCCCAGCGGGCCTTGCGCCACGCCGACGGAATTCGCAGGCCGTCACTCAGGGGAAAGGGCAGCACGGGCAGCAGCACCGTCAATCTCAGGTTATTGGAGACCTCGCCGAGTCCCAGGTCTTCGGGAGTGATCGATGGGTCGTCCATGACCAGCAGGGCGGCGCTTCCCCTCTCCAGGAGCCGCTGAAAAACTTCGTTTCGATCGCGGGCAACCCGGGCGAACACCATGGCGCGGACCGGATCCCGCGGCACGGACCCTTCGGCCGGGAGGATCCGCCGGGGCGCGTCCTCCCACACGACCCCCATCCGAATGGGATCGAGGGCCACGCGGGGGCCGGGCAAGTACCCCGGCCGGACCAGGTGAGTCACCGGGATGAGATCGGGATAGGCGGGCTCGATTCTACGCACCGTGTTCCCCAGAGCCGAAAACCTCGTCAAGAGCTGATCTGGATGGGCTTTTGAGATGGCGGGCCACGTACTTCGCCAGCACATCGGTTTCGATGTGGAGCCGAGCTCCCGTCCGCAGGGTTCCGAGGGTCGTCGCGCGGAGGGTCTCGGGGATCAGCGCGACCTCGAACCAGTCGCTGCCCACCGATGCCACCGTTAGAGAGATGCCGTGAACTGCCACGCTGCCCTTGTCGGCTACCTCCCTGGCGCACGCGGGCGGGAGAGAGATTCGCCATCGAGAGAAACCAGCCTGGTCGCGAATCGACAACAATTGTGCCACGCCGTCCACGTGACCCTGGACCAGGTGACCGCCGATTCGGTCACCGAGCCGCAGGGCGCGCTCCAGGTTCACCTTCTCTAATTGCCGAAGCGACCCGAGGAGAGTTCGGTCCAGAGTCTCGGGCGACAGATCGGCGGAGAAGGAGTGGTCGGTCACGTTCAGCGCCGTAAGGCATGCGCCGTTGACCGCGATACTGTCACCGAGGCGCGGGATGGACCCGTCGGCCCAGCCCACCTTCACCGTCAGTCGGGCCCCTGCTCCCGAGGTGGCGAAACCGCCGACCGACCCGATGGCTTCAACGAGTCCGGTGAACATCAACATCCTCCGGGCGCACGGCGTGAACCTCGAGATCATCGCCGTGCCGTGCCAAGCTTTCGAATTTCAATCGGCGAGCGAGCTCGAGGTCCGCAATCCCGCGTCCTGCCACCGCCGAGGGCCCCGGCCCACCGATCAACATCGGGGCGATGAAGAACACCGCTTCGTCCAGTAAATCCGCATCGACGAACGAGCCGTGGGTCGAAGCACCCCCCTCCACCAGCAGAGCCGTCACGTCGCGACGCCCGAGTTTCTCGAGGAGCTGAAAGAGCTCCACTCTGCCGGCTCCATCGGCCGACACCTCCAGGAGATGGACGCCGCGCTCGTCAAGCCTACGCCGATCCTCGGCACTCGCCTCGGCGGTGTGGGCGATCAGGGTTTGATCCGGATCCTCGCGGACGATGATCGCCCGGTCAGGGGTTCGGAGCTTCGAGTCGAGCACGACCCTGAGCCAACGGTTCGAAGGGTTCAGGCCCAATCGGCGGGTGAGCCGTGGATCGTCGGAGAGCACGGTCCCGACTCCCACCAGAATAGCGTCGTGTTCCTCGCGAAGCTCGAGACTGCGATGCCTCGCCGGCTCGCCGGTGATCCACTTGGATTCTCCGGTCCGGGTCGCGGTCCGACCGTCAAGAGAAACGGCCGCCTTGAGGGTGACCCACGGACGCCGCTCCTGAACCCAGGTCAGCCACCTCCGGTTGAGGATTCTGGCTGCGTCGCTGTCCCCTCCGATGGTGGCGTCGACCCCCTCGGCGCGGAGGCGTTCCAGCCCACCGGAAGCCTCGGCGTTCGGGTCGTGCATGGCGGCCACAACGCGGCGGATACCGGACTCGAGAATCGCGTCGGTGCACGGACCAGTCCGCCCGTGATGTGCGCAGGGTTCGAGGGTGACGAAGAGGCTGCCGCCGGCAGCACGGTCCCCCGCCTCTCGGAGAGCGACGATTTCGGCATGGGGGCCACCGCAACTCGCGTGGTAGCCCTCACCGGCAACCCTCTCTTCGGAGTCGACAACCACAGCGCCCACCATCGGATTGGGGGAGGCCCCAAATCTCCCGCGCGCGGCCAGTTCCAGGGCGCGGCTCATCCAGCGGGCATCGCGGTCGAGATCGGTGAGCTTCACCGAAGGACCCGCCCGGGAGCACCGGCTCGGTTGGTGGGGTGGATTCTGCAAATCAGGACGGGCAGCGGCGCTGGTTGGTGGGGGCGAGGGACGGGAACTCCCCGCCCGAAATGTCTCGGCAACGCCATGTGGTGGGTCCCCTTCGATTGCGAGAAGACGACTAGAGAAACGACCCAGAATTCTATCACGCCTCTACTTCAAGGAGCGAGTCCACAAAATCCTCCGGATCAAAGGGCAGCAGGTCGTCGACGTCCTCGCCGACCCCGATCCAGCGTACCGGCAACTTCAGGGTCTCTGCGATGGCCAACACCACCCCGCCCTTGGCGGTTCCGTCCAATTTGGTGAGCACCACTCCGGTGACACCGGCGGTGGCCCCGAATTTCTGCGCCTGTTCGATGCCGTTCGAACCGGTGGTGGCGTCGAGCACCAGAAGCACCTCGTGGGGAGCGCCAGCCACCTCGCGGTTGGCCACCTTGCTGACCTTTTCGAGCTCCTTCATGAGGTTCGCCCGGGTGTGGAGCCTGCCCGCCGTATCGACGATTACCTCGTCGTAGCCGCGCGACTTGGCCGCTGTGATGGCGTCGAAAACCACGGCCGCGGGATCGGCGCCCTCCTGTTGGTGAACAACCGGGGCAGAGACCCTGTCCGCCCAGACCTTGAGCTGTTCCACCGCAGCGGCGCGGAAGGTATCGCCCGCAGCGAGTACGACGGAGGATCCCTTCTCCTGAAGCCGTTTCGCCAACTTCGCCACGGTGGTCGTCTTGCCGGTGCCGTTGACACCCACAACCAGGGTGACCCGGGGAGGCCCGTCGGATTCCGATCGAAGTCCCGAAGACTCCGCGTCGGTCAGCAACTGGAGGAGTAATTGACGAACGGCCGGCCTGAGTTCGTCAGCGTCGGTGATGCGGCCGTTCCGCACCCGTTTCCGGAGTTCGTCCGCAAGCCGAACCGACAGACCGACTCCCGCGTCGGCGGCAATCAATGCTTCTTCAAGTCGGTCAATGTGAACCGCCTCCACCGGCCCGGTGCGTTTGAGGGAATCACCGACCCGCTCCAGGAACTCGGTGTGAGTCATGAAGAGGCCGCGCTTCAGTTTTTTGATGAACGTGCTCGCCATCGTGCCCCCGGGTTGTGGAGCCCGCACTTTGAACCGGGCTCAGATCTCGTCGGCAAGGATCCTCGCGGCGCGGCGCAGGTGAAAAGCAGCTACGGCGAGGGGACTCGTCCGATGCGCGACGAGCACCACATAGTAGCCGTCGGGCAGGAGCTGAGTCAACGTGGCGAGCCGTTCTCCCACCAACACGTAAGAATCGACTTCACCGTTGCCAGAATCCGCTGCCGCCTCCGCGATCTGTCGCTTGATAACGGCGTGGTAGGCGCCTTCAACCTTCAGGTGGTACGGCTCTCCTTCGCGGCGGCTGACCCATTCGACGGCTTCGCCGTCGGAGTCGAGAAAAATCGCTCCCACCGCACCCGGCACGTCCGCCAGGAGGTTGGTAAGCACGTAGTGGAACGGCATCAGGTAGAGTCGAGCATGCCGGCGGCCAATCGGGCCCGATCCGACCCTGGGTCCTTGGAAATGACCTCCTCGAGGTAGGGCCGGGCCTTCTCTTCCCTGCCCATCTCCATGAGCAGCTTGCCGAGTTCATAGGCCGCCCCGATCTGATCGGGGAACTGGAGCTTGGCGTCCTCCAGGACTTCCAGGGCCTCTTCGGCGCGACCCTCATCCACCAGAACGTCGGACAGCCCGACGAAAGCCTCGAAGACCGGGAAAGGAGCGGTGACCGCTTTGCGGAAGTTCTCCTCGGCGGCACCGAGCTGACCCTGCCGGTAATAGGTCATTCCGAGATTGACGTAGACCTGATACCGGTGTGGGTAGGTGGAGTCGCCAAGAACGGCGATAAAGTCCACCTCGGCGAGTCGAAGCTGACCCAGAGAAAGGTAGGCCGTACCCCGGTTGTTCCGCGCGTCCGAGTAGGAGGGAACGAGTTCGAGCGAATGATTGAAGGCCTGAAGGGCCTGGTCGTACTCCCGCTTCCTCAGATAGCAGATGCCAATCATGTTGTGGACCGTCGCGTTGCCGGGTGCGATTTTGTTCGCCTGATTGAACCTTTCGAGGGCCTCGTCGTACTGCTGTTGCTGGAGCAGGACGGAGCCCTGGCGCATGAGAGTGAGCGAGTACAGCGGATCGGTCCTCGGGGGCTGTCCGGTCGCGTTGCTGCCGCCGGAGCCGCCCGTCGATTTCGACGGCGTGGAACCACTCCCTGCGCAGCCAATGACAGTCAGGGTCAGGACACAGGCGAGGAACTTCGTTGAACGGCTCATGAGATCTCCTGGTTCACGTCCGGTGGTTGGTCGAGGGTGGGCGGGGTGACGTCACCGGCGTGAACCGCCGCCAGCAGCGCGTCGACGGCCTTCGGGTCGAAGCGGGTACCGGACATCGCGCGCATTTTTTCGAGCACGAATTCAAGGCTTTTCGCCTTCTGGTACGGACGGTTCGTGGTCATGGCGTCGAAGGTGTCGGCCACCCCGATGATCCGTGCCACGAGGGGGATGTCATCGCCCTCGAGCTTGTCCGGGTAACCGTTCCCGTCCCAGGTCTCGTGGTGGTTGCGGATCCCGGGGATGATGTCTTTCAACATCCTGATCGGCTCCATGATCTGAGAGCCGATCTTGGTGTGCTGGCGCATCACTGCGAACTCTTCCTCGGTGAGACCCCCCGGCTTGTTGAGAATGCCATCTCGAATGCCCAGCTTGCCCACGTCGTGGAGGATTGCCGCTGTTCGCACCCGAAAAACCTCTTCCTGATTGAGGCCGAGGTGGCGGGCAATGGCCATGGAGTACGAGCTGACCCGCTCCGAGTGTCCTCTCGTGTAGGGGTCTTTGGCATCGATGGCCGCTGCCAGGGTCCTGATCGTCTCGAGGAAAAGTTCTTGATTCTGTCGAAGCGCATGTTTGAGCCTGCGGACCAGGGCCTCGATGCTGCCCGCCATGTGGTTGAAATTTCCGGCCAGGAGGGCCAGCTCGTCATGGCCTTTGATTTGGGCGCGGACGGCAAAATTGCCCTCTGCGATTTCTGAAGAAATACCGGCCAGGTTCTGGAGGGGTGCAACCAACCGTCGGCTCAGCGCGAATCCGATGGCGAGGGCCACCAGCGCCGCCACTGCACTCACGATAACGGTTCTTTGCTGCATGACCCGAACCGGAGCCAGGGCATCCTTCAGCGGGCGTTCGACGAGGACTCCCCAGCCGATGCCAGTCACCGGAGCCACCGAGCCCAGGGTTTCCCGCGCCACTGACGGCACCGGGTGTTGGTAGGTGCTGGACAGGTGGATCGGTCGGACCAGCAGGTCGCGCACCAACGGTAATGACGAAAGGTCGCGCCCGGCAAGCCGGGGATGGGTCGACACGAGGACGGTCCCGGTCCCGTCGAAGAGGGAGACAATAAACCCGATCAGTGCGCTGTCCTCGAACCGCAGGGCGACTCCGCCCAGATCCAGAACCCCGATCAGGCTCCCCCAGACCGAGCCGTCGGGCGATCTCAGAGGGAACGCCATGACCGCCTTGGCGGAGTTTTTCTCGGTAAGATCGGGAGCCAGGCCCTCGATGCTGTCGCCGTTGAGAGCCGCAGCGTGGGCAGCGTCCACCACGTCGTTGAGCAGGGTTGCCATACCGGGGTCGAACTTCGGGGTTCTGACGAAGGTGCCCTGGCCGTTGATGTCGAGCACCTGGAGATAGATGAACCAGCGGTCCGGGTGTGAGGCGATGTCCCGCAGGAGTTCCTCGAAGTCGGTGAGGTTGATGGCGCCCCCGGCCTCCAGTCCGCGGACCGTGCTTCTGAGATGGGTCCGATGGCTTCCGACGAACTCGGCCACCTCTCCGGCCAGCCCCTTCGCCTCGAGGGAGAGGAATCTCTTCTCCACTGTCCGGAGGTGTTCCCGGTTGTCCGCAGCGAGCCGCCAACCCACCAGGGCGACCGGAACCACCGTCACAAGAACGAGGGTCGCCGCGATTGGGTAGGTGAGGGACGATCGGAGGCGTGAAAAGAGTCCCATGGAAGTCGGGAAAACTATATCATGGGCAACGTTACGGTCAGTGTGAGTCATACCACGAGGAGGTCGGGTTGCTCGATCGGAAGACGGCGGCGAGAGCGCTTCGTGAAATCGCGATTCTGTTGGAGGTGCACGCTGCGAACCCTCACCGGATTCGTGCCTTCGCCAACGCCTCTCGGGTGGTGGAGCGGATCGATGGTGATCTCGGCGAAATGGTCGACAGCGGGTCCATTCTCGAAGTCAAGGGCATCGGCAAGGGCACGGCAGCCGTGCTCGCCGACCTTGCCGCTGGACAGAGGCCCGATGTCCTTGTGGAGCTCCACAACACGACGCCCCCCGGCGTGGTGGAGCTGCTCGGGATTGCCGGACTCGGACCGAAGAAGGTCGGAGCGTTGTGGCGAGAACTCGGAATCTCCAGTCCCGGAGAATTGGAGTACGCCGGTCGTGAGAATCGTTTGCTGGATTTGCCAGGGTTCGGACCGGCGAGTCAGGACAAGCTGCTGGAGGCTGTTCGATTCCATCTCGTGAGTCGCGAACGGCATCTGATCCATCAGGCGTGGACGGTGGCTCGAGCGGTGGTGGCCAAAATCGAGGCCCACCCTGCGGTGGCTCAGACGATCATTTCCGGAGAGCTCAGACGGGGGTACGAAACCATCGGTCAGATCGATGTGGTGGTGGTGGGTGATGGAGACCTCACCGGTGCGGTCGAACACGTGGTTCGGCGTCCGGAGCGCATCGATAAGGGCCGGTGGTGGGGGACCACCGAGGATGGGTACCGAGTCGAAGCCTGGCCCTCGCCACCGAATGAAGCCGTCGCGAAACTGGCGTGGACAACCGGCACCGAAGCCCACCGGGCGGCCCTGCAACGGCGGGCTCGGGAGATGGGGCTCACTTTCGACGAGCGGGGTCTCTGGTCCGGCCAGGATCAGGTGGAAGTTGCTGACGAGGAGGGACTATTCAACGTCCTTGGCTGCGGTTGGATACCGCCGGAGCTTCGGGAGGGCGGCAGCGAGGTCGACGCTGCGGCGGCAGGGGAACTGTCGGATCTCGTCAATGTCCAGGATCTGTTGGGGGCCCTCCATAACCACACCACCGATTCGGACGGCACGGCCTCGGTGGAGGCGATGGCCGCCGCTGCGGGCGATCTGGGTTGGCAATTCGTTGGCATCGCCGACCACTCGCCGGCCGCACACTACGCCAATGGTCTTTCGGCCGACCGGCTGCGGGGTCAGTGGGAGACCATCGACCGGTGGAATGAGGATCGGCAAGGACCGCGGGTGGTGAAGGGTCTCGAGGCCGACATTCTGCCCGATGGTCAGCTGGACATCCCCGAGGGCTGCGAGTCAGGCCTCGAGTACGTGGTGGCCTCGGTGCACTCGGCCTTCCGCCTGGCCGAGGAGGTTCAGACCGATCGGATCATCGCCGCGGTTCGAAACCCGTCGTGCCGGGTGCTGGGCCACCCCACCGGTCGGTTGCTACTGGCGCGGCCCGGCTATGAGGTGGATCTCGAAAAAGTACTCGTCGCATGTGCCGAGGAGGGGGTGGCGGTGGAGATCAACGCCAGCCCCTACCGTCTCGATCTCGATCACGTCTGGGCACGACGTGCCGTCGATCTCGGAGTCCCCCTGGCCATCAACCCGGACGCCCACTCGGTGGACGGCCTCGAGGACGTTCGCTGGGGCGTCACCGTGGCTCGGCGGGCCGGCGCGACGTCCGGCGACGTTCTGAACTGCCGCGACCTCGAGCCTTGGCTGAACCGTCGGTAACGGTTTTCCGAATTCCGAATTCCGAATTCCGAATTCTGGACTACTGCTTCCCCGGCACAGGCTGGGTATTGACGTACCAATCCTCTAGGTTGAAATACGGAGTCGCGGCGTTGAAAACCGCGCCACGGACCCTGGTATTCACCCCCACGAGACGACTGGTTTCGGCGAGAAACGTGTACGGCTGATCGGCCACGATCAGCTCCTGGATTCGATAGAACAGCGGCTTTTGGTCCTCGAAGGTCGAGGTTGCAGCCGCCTCGGCGAGCAGTCGGTCCACCTCCGGATTCGAGTAACCGCCGGAGTTGAGCGAGGCCGTTCCTTCCGGAGGGGTGTGCCACAACTCCTCGAGATCGATCAATGTGGGTTCGATCCAGCGGCTCACGATGGCGTCGAAGTCGCCGCGGGACTCGAGGGCGAGCAGGGTACCCCACTCGACAAACCGCGGATTCGCCCGGATACCGACCAATTCTAGGTTGTTCGCCACCAGCAGACAGATGTCCTGCCTGAGCTCGTTCTCGGTGTTGGCGAGAATCTCGAATTCGAAGGCGGCGCCGTCGCGGTCCAGAAAACCGTCTCCATCGGAATCGATCCAGCCGGACTCCGCCAACAGCCGCCGTGCGGCCTTGGGGTCGTAGGGCAGGGGTTCGAGCCGCGGGTTGAAGGCCCACATCTCGGACAGAATCGGCCCCGCCGCAAGGCGCGCGTACCCGTTGTAGACCACTTGAGTGATGGATTCCCGGTTGATGGCCATGGTCAGTGCTCGCCGGGTTGAAGCATCGGCGAACGGCCGACGTCGCACATTCCATCTGATCTGGCTGTAGCCCCGATCGGGGAAGACGACCAGGTCGAGACCCGGCGCGTCAATCACCCGGGCGGCATCTGCGGGTGCGATCCCGTTGACCACGTCGAGGTCTCCGGTGCGGAGCTGGGTCAGGAGGCCTGTTCGTGATGGAACAGTTCGCCACACCACCCGATCGAGCAGGGGCCGATCCGGCTTCCAGTACCGGTCGTTGCGTTCGAGGACCAACTCCTGCTGTGGCCGATGGGCCGTCTTTCGGAATGGGCCGGCCGACACCACTCGATCGCGCCAGTCGAGCTCCCGCCAGTTCTCGTAGGGGATTTTCTGCCATACATGGGCGGGGATGATCAGCCCCTCATTGGCGTCCATCAACTGATAGGGATAGACCCTGGTGAATCGAAATCGCACCGTGTGGGGGTCGAGGGCAACCACCTCGGTGATGAAGTCCTTTGCCCCCGCGATCGGCCAGGCGACCTCGGGCGACATCTGGCTGTGCCAGGTGTAGACCACGTCGTCCGCTGTGACCGGAACGCCGTCGGTCCAAACGGCTCGTTCATCGAGGTGGAACGTGAGTTCGAGCCCATCCTCTGACCACTGCCAATCGGTGGCCAGATGGGGGGCGAAGGACGGGGGCTGGACATGGTAGTCCACCTGCTCGATCGCCAGTGACGGGTAGACCAGCGCGAGAATCTCGACGGTGGTTTCGTCCTCGGCGAGGTAGGGGTTCCAGGTCGTGACGTCGCCGATTTCACCGATCACCACCGTTCCCCCCGGTGCCGGCGAACCGTCGGTTGGGGGTGGCAGCTCCGCCGGGCCCGGGCAGCCCAAGGCGAGAACCAGCAGCAGGGCGAAGCCCGCGTTGCGTCCCATGACGACCTCCGGTTTCATCGTATCGTAGCGCCCCCCCACGTCGTGGCGGTGAGCGGGTTCCTCACCGGGGTGAGAAGGGGAGAAGGGGAGAAGGGGGAGAAGGGGAGAGGTCCCCCTCCCGCCGATCCGAAAATTGAATGTGGAATGTGGAAACCGGGATCGACGTGCGACGGTCTACGGCCTCCGCTGCCCCAGGCAATCTGGAGACCCTGGCGGTGCTTGCCCTCAATTACGGGGTCATCCCGAGCGAGGGCGCGTAGCGCCCGAGTCGAGGGATCTCCCCACTCCACGCGGCGACATCGGCTGCCCACCGGCTATTCCTTCCTTTGAACGACCCGGAGGTGTCAATGTGCTTGGCCGCCATGGCACCAGAACGCTGCCTTTGACGACTGCTCTCTGTACGGTGTCCGCTGTTCTCTGTCGCCGTCCCAGAACGCTGCCGCTGCAGGTTTCGTGACCAAACTTGGGATCGGGCTCGGAGCACCAATCGAAGATCGGCCTCGATCATCGATACACCGCCTCAACGGTACCTTGCCGGGCCGATCCCTTTTCTTTCCATGGGTAGGCGCCGCCTCGCGGCGTGGCGTTGCTCAGGATGACAGCCATGGGGGTTTCCACGAGGCTTCTCTGCCAACTGCCAACTGCCAACTGCCAACCGGACGGGCGGGGACTTCTGACTTTCGACTTTGGACTTTAGACTTTAGACTTTTGACTCCTTTGCCCCGGACGTACCGAGGACCGTCCTTGCCACTGACCTGCGAGCGGTACTAGGGTGGCGGGATGAAAGACCGCTTGCCGCCGGGAAAAGTGCCGTGGGATCTGGTGGCGGAGTTCATGCCCGCCGGCCTGCCTCCGGAGGTGGTATTGGGACCCGCTGCCGGAGAGGACGCAGCCCTGGTCAGGATCGGCGGCGAGCTGTGGGCGGTGGCGTCCGATCCCATTTCCTTCACCGCCGAGGACGCCGGTCGGCTTGCGGTGATGGTGAACGCGAACGACGTCGCGGTCCGAGGTGCCAGGCCGACGTTCTTCGTCGCGGTGCTCCTGGTGGCGGCCGAAGAGGCATGGGATTCCCGTGTTCGCGACCTGCTGCGGCAGGTGAAGGAAGGGTGCGATCGACTGGGTGTGACCCTGATCGGAGGCCACACCGAGGTGGCCCCGGGTCTGGAACACAGCATGGTGGTCGGAACCATGCTCGGTCCGGTGGTGGACCGTCCCATCACCACCGGCGGTCTTCGCGCTGGCGATCTGGTGGGTATGACGCGCTGGGCCGGGCTCGAAGGAACCGCCATTCTGATGGCAGAGTTCGGGGATCGGTTCCGCTCTCTGCACGGCGATGGCTTCTGTGAAGCCGTTGGCGGGGCCCTGTCGGGCGAGTGGCTGAACGTGGTGCCCGAGGCCCTTGCAGCGGCGGCGGACCCGGCGGTGAGTTCCCTCCACGACGTCACCGAGGGTGGGGTGGGCGAGGCCCTTCACGAGCTCGGGCGTGCGTCGGGGCTCGCCGTGGAGGTGGCGGTTGGGGACGTGCCTGTGTTGCCAGAAACCCACACGATCAGCAATGACCTTGGGATCGACCCTCTCGGGCTGATTGGCTCGGGTTCGCTGCTGCTGGGTTGTCGAGAGGAGGGTCGGACCCGACTTGAGGAGTCCTTCGCGGAACTCGGAGTTCCGCTGACCTGGATCGGGCGCGCGGCTGAACGGTCGGATTCCCAGAAATCCACCGTGCCCCGATTCGCCCGGGATGAAATCCTCAGAGCTTTTGCCGTGGCCGATCTCGAGGCGGTTGTATTCGACATGGACGGGACCCTGGTGGACTCCCGGTACGACTGGGCCGACATTCGGCAGCGGCTCGGAGTGGCGGGCGCTTCGATCATCGATGATCTCAACGGCCTGTCGGACCCGGAACGGTCGCGACGGTGGGCCGAGTTGGAGGAGATCGAGCGTCGCGCCTCTGATGAAGCCACGCTCAAGGATGGGGCGCTCGAGCTCCTGGCGTTGCTGGCAAAGCAGGGTGTCGCCACGGCTCTCGTCACCAACAATTCGGACGGCAACACGCAACGCCTGCTGGACCGTTTCGGTCTCCGATTCGACGTGATGCTGACGCGAGATTCGGGCTTGTGGAAGCCCTCCGGTGCTCCGGTGACTGAAGCCATGAGGCAGCTTGGGGCCTCCCCTCAGGGCTGCCTCGCGGTTGGGGATTCCCGGTACGACGCAGAGGCCGGGCGAGAGGCGGGATGCGGTGCAGTCTGCCTTCTTTACGAAGGTGCCCGGATGTACGACGGTGAGGTCGAGCTCCGTTTTCCCGATCTGGCGGGTCTCACCAGATACCTGGAGGTGGTGCTGTGAGCGAGCTGTTGATCATAGCCGTGATTGTCGGCGCCGTGGCTTCCCTGCTGGTTTCGATTCGCGCCGGAGAGCGACAGCTCGAGGTGCTGTCCAAGACGGTCGCTTCTGCCGCTTTCGTCGTTCTGGGACTGTCCCGGTGGTCGGGGGGCGATCCCGTGGCCACGTGGATCGTGGTGGGACTGGTCCTCTGTGCTGCGGGCGATCTGTTGCTGTTGGGCGGCCGAACCTTCGATCTTGGACTGATCACCTTTTTGCTGGGGCACGTTGCCTACATCGCCGCCTTTGCAGTGGCGCTCCCCATGGCGAGCTGGCCGGTTCTCTTCGCCGCTCCGGTGGCGCTGGCGAGCATGGGAGCGGCGTCGTGGATGTGGTCCCACCTGGGACGTCGCAAGATATCCGTGACCGCCTACATTGTCGCCATCACCGTCATGGTGTGGGGTGGACTGTCGGTGGTGGCGGCCGGTGCCATGGGCTGGACCGTGGCAGTGGGCGCCGCCCTGTTCTATGTGTCGGATCTTGCAGTGGCCCGGCATCGATTCGTACACGCCGAGTTCCTCAACCGCGGCATCGGGCTTCCGCTCTACTACGCCGGGCAGGTCCTGATCGCGCTGGCCATCTGATTGAAGATTCCGACCCTCCCGACTTATGCGCATCGATCGGGGTCGTTTTTCGAATTTCGCATTTCGAATTTCGCATTTGGGCGGCTCACCTTCTCACCTTGCTGAGTGGGCGGTTGTCCGTCGGACGCGGACTCGCGCGGTGTTTATGCTCCCAAGGCGGAGGTCGGCAGATGGTTCGTCGAATCGCAATGGGCGTGCTGCTCGCGACGGCACTCGCCGGGGCAGTGTCGGGTCAGGAGTCGTGGTCGGATCACACGGCGGCGGGAGAGTGGGCCTTCAGTCGCGGAGAGCTCGAGCGGTGCGAGGCCGAATTCAGGTCGGCCCTCGAGATCGCTCAGACCTTCCCGGAAGGAGACCGCCGACTCGAGACCAGCCTCTCGAACCTGGCCCGTTTCTACGAGCACCAGGGGAGATTCAACGAGGCTCAGCCGCTCTACCAGTTGTTGATGGCGGTCCTGGAAAGGCGCCTTGGGCCGGACGATCCGGAGCTGCTCGACACCCTGTTTGCCGTTGGCCGCAGCAGTATCCCGATCGGGGACGCGCCGTCCGCCGAAGCCGCTTTGAAGCGCTACGTCACCGTCGCTGAGGCATCGGGGTCCGACGATCCTGGGCAGCTGTGGCAGGCCTCCGCCCTGCTCGCCCGGATTCTGAGCCTCCAAGACAGGCAGGAGGAGGCCCTGGAGTTTCAACGATTGGCGGTGTCGGCGCTTGCCCGCGACAGCTTCGCCTCCGATCTGGATCGCGCGGCTCAGCTCGAGACTCTGGCTCAGCTCGAGATCACAAACGGTTCCGCCGCTGATGTGGAGTCCCTGCTCGATCAGGTGGTGGAGCTGAGGGCTGCCGAGGTGGGGGAGGATGGCGGCGGTGAGGTCTACGGCAGCGCCGCGGCGGCGGCGCTCGGGGCCGGCGAGCCCGACCTGGCCGAAGAGCTGGCGTTGAAGGCCCTTGCCGTCGAAGGGAAGGGGCCGGAGTCCATGTCCGCCCGCCGGGTGCTGGCAGACGTTTCCTGGCTTCGGGTCCGCCGCGGCTCCGGCGAGCTGGCCGACCTGCTGGCGGTGGAGGCTAACGCGGGCGATCTCGCTCTGGCGATCGACCGGTTGTCGTCCCTCTTCGAGCTGCAGGCTGCTGCGCTGGATTTCAGTGATCCGAATCGGGTGACAACCCTGTCGCGGCTTGCCCAGACCACCACCATGGCAGGTGATCTCGTGGCGGCCGCGCGGTGGCAGCGATCCTACGCGGAAGCGGTTGCGGACAGCGGTGGCGACCGGGCGATTGTGGCGATGGACGGTCTGGCATACCTGCTCACCGAAACCGGAGAGTTCGACACGGGGCTGGAGGCCAATGCGCTGCTTCTGCGGCGCGCCGAACAGGCGTGGGGGGCAGATGACGCGAGGCTGATACCGATCCTTCGACGGCAGGAGCTGCTGCTGGCAGAACTCGGCCGAAAGAAGGAGGCCAAGGTGATCCGCAAGCGACTCCGAAAGCTCGGAGGTTGACGCCAAACCCCAACGAGGTTGCGAAGGACCTCCTCAAGACCCATAATTGGTGGAGACAACTCGATTCACATTCACGGTTGCCGGGTCTCGGAAGGGGGAGTTTTTGATCGGGGAGACCATCTCCCACTACCGGATTGTCGCCAAGATCGGCGCCGGTGGCATGGGAGAGGTGTACAGCGCCCACGATCCCCGCCTGGACCGGCAGGTGGCGGTCAAGGTGCTGCCGTCGACGGCCCTGGACGATCCGACGCGTCTGAGTCGATTCGAACGGGAGGCCCGCTCCACCGGGGCCCTCAATCACCCCAACATCGTGGCCATCTACGATGTGGGCCAGCACGAGGGCATCCCCTACATCGTCACCGAGCTGCTCGAGGGCGGCACCCTGCGGCAGCGGCTGCGGGACAGGGATCTCACGGTCCGGCGGGCCGTGGAGTACGGGATCCAGATCGCCGAAGGCCTGGCCGCGGCCCACTCCAAGGACATCATTCACCGCGACCTCAAGCCGGAGAACATTTTCGTGACCGCGGACGGGCACGTCAAGATCCTCGACTTCGGGCTCGCCAAGCTCCGCCAGCCGGTGTCGGGGCCTGCTGCGAGCGAGCAGGTGACCGAGGCGGTGGAGACCGAGGCCGGAGCCATCGTCGGCACCCTGGGCTACATGTCGCCCGAACAGCTCCACGGCAAGCCCGCGGATCACCGTTCGGATATCTTCGCCTTCGGTGCCCTGATGTACGAAATGATGGCCGGGCGGCGGGCCTTCGCCGGAGACAGCAAGGCCAATATCGTGGCCGCCATCCTGCGCGACGAGCCACCCGCCATTTCCGACTTCTCGCGGCCCATTCCGACGCAGCTCGAGCAGCTGATTCGACGCTGCCTCAGCAAGCGTCCGGAGGACCGCTTCGAATCGGCCCACGACGTGGGGCTCGCTCTGCGGTCGATCCAGGAGACGGCGGATTGGTCGACGACGACCCTGAGGCTGCCGAAGCTGAGAAGCTGGAAGCGAGCCGCGACCGTCGTCGCCGCGGCACTCCTGCTCGCCGTTATTGCCCTCGTGATCTGGCTTGGGAACAGGCGTGGCGACCCTGGCGGGGGGGTCACCGAACAACCCTCGACGCGGCCGCCCGCAATCGGGCAGCTGCCGGATATGAAACGCCTCGTAGTGGTGCCGTTCAAGGCGGCCGGCGGGGATGAAAATGATGCGGTGCTGGCCGTCGGGCTCAGCGAGAACATCTCCGATTGTCTCGAGGTCCTCGAAGTTCAGACCCACGGCTCGTTCTGGGCAGTGGCGCCCGGGAGCTTCCGATCCCTGGAGCATGCTCGGCGTGACCTCGGCGTCAACCTGGCCGTCACCGGGACCTGGGAGGTGGCCGATGGCGGGCTTCACATCGAGACAGGTGCGGTGATGGAAGACGGGTTACGACCACTCGCTTCGGAGAGGGTTGAGGGACCAGGGGGCGAACTGGCTGATTTCCAGGTTGAGCCCGCCCTCCGGATCGCCGAGATGCTCGGGCTCGAGGTGACGGGGGATTCGCTGGCGGTGCTCGATGCCAAGACCACACCCGTGGAGCGCGCCTTCACGGAGTACATCCGGGGAATCGGGCTGCTTGCTGGCGATGTGAACGAGGAGGTTCTGGCTGCAGCCGTCGCTGCCCTGGAACGATCGACCAACGAGGACCCCAACTTCCTTTCCGCCCGAGTGGCCTTGGTCGGCGCCCTGCAAAGGACGTACATGGAAACGAGGCAGCAATCTTGGCTGGATCGTGCCGAAGTGCAGGCCAGGATTGCTCGGGATCAGGATCCGAATTCCGCTTCTGCGTACCGCATTCTGGCGGCAGTACAGCGGACGGGTGGACGGGTCGATGATGCTGTGACAACCCTTGAAGCAGGCGTTCGAGCGGCGCCCGACAACGCTCGGATCCACCACGCCCTGGGAGTTGTGCTGCGCGAAGCCGGGCGGCCCGTGGAAGCGGAACGAGCTCTCCAACGGGCGATCAATTTCCGTCCCGGCTACGCCCCCACCCACGCGGTGCTCGGCTACCTGTACTTCGTTACCAACCGCTATGACGCCGCGGCCAACCAGTTTCGCGAGGTGGTGGAGGGAGCGCCCCTCCGCGTGGATGGCTATAACAACCTGGGAGGCATGTTGTATCTGCTGGACCGCCGGGTCGAAGCCCGCACGGCATTCGAACAATCAGTGGAGGCTCAACCCAACGCCGTGGCGTTCTCCCAGTTGGGCACCATGGCCTTCGACGAAGGGGACTTTGATCGGGCCGTGGACATGTTCGAGCGGGCGATCGAGCTGGATCGTCGGGACTGGGAGTTTGCCGGGAATTTGGCCCATGCCTATCACTGGGGCGGACGCCGGAGCGAGGGGGCGGCGGCCTATCGGAACGCCATCGAGATGTGCGAGGCCCGGCTCGAGGAGACCCCGGGAGACCCTTGGCTGATGGCAAACCTGGCCGGCTACCACGGCATGGTGGGACAGCGGGAAGCGGGACTCGAGCTTCTCGACCGGGTCATCCAAGGGGATATGGTCGACGCGCAGCTCATGAGTGCGATCGCTGAGAGCTTCGAGGATCTGGGCGAACGCGACCGCGCACTTCATTGGCTCGAGCGGGCGCTGAACGACGGTCAGTCGATGGATTGGGTCGAGCAGGCGCCGTCGTTGGCGGATCTGCGCACCGATCCCCGCTACCAACAGCTGATTCGAAAAGTGGACAACTGACGATTATTGACAGTTGAGCGACAACATCGAAGAGGAGGCAGTCCCCATGAATCACAATGTATATATCGGCAAAACAAAGTCCCATGCATATGTGGACCCCGGGATAGTTGTCGTCAGACCCGGCGACACAGTCATCTTCAAAAACAGAACCGGAGCCGAGGTCAAGCTTCTTTTTGGAGAAGGTGATCTGTTGGTTGATGTGAAAGGGCTCCAGGTCAAAGAGATCAAAGCTAATGATCCAGGAAAGATCTCTGCTCGGGAATTCAAGGTCAAACAGAAGACAAAAGACGACATTTATGAGTACGTGGCAACCGTGAAGATAAACAACCGGCGGATATTCGCAGTCGGATCTTCGACCCCGAAGATCATCGTCCGTCCTCCGGCTGCGCCGCCCGCGTCGCCTGGGGGATAGTCCACGACTCATAGTTCTGAGTTCAGGGTCCCACCAACCCACCGAGATTCCGCAAAACGGTAGGAGTTTAGAAATAATGAAACTTCGAAAAGCGGGACGGGAGGTGGGGGGTCGCTTTTCGAAGCACTCACCGCTGACGACTCACTCAAAGCGGTGTCGGCCGGGAGCTTTTCGAAGCAGTCAGTCCGCGAACTGCGCAAGCCCATAGAGAATCGCTGCAAGGAACGACGCCTCGGCCCCAGCCGCGAACTTCTCGCCCAGGGTCAGCTCGGACCAGGAGCCGCCCGAAGCCAGGAATCCGAGGCTGGACTGACTCTGATCGCCGATGGCCGAGGTGGCCATGCCGAAGCCCATCATCCGGCCGCCGTGCACCAGGCCCTCGCGACCGAGCATGGCCTCGGCTTCGGCTCGGGAGTAGTAGAGCCTCGCCATGGGAGCGTCCCACATGGCCAGGGTGAACTCCTTGGGGGATCGAGGCGTGAGAGCGCTCCGGTAGACCAGCGCCTCGCGGCTGTGTTCCTCCACCTTGACCTCGAGGTCGCCGGCCGCCCCTGTCTCGATTCGGCCCGATTGTGACGGTTCGTCCACCGGCAGGGCCAAATTTTCGAGCCCGAGGGTGAATCCCTCCTGCGCCGTCGCCGGCATGGCAAGGGTGAGGAAGATGATGAACAGGGAGGCGATTCGCATCGGCACCATCTTATACGGGCTTCCGTAGATCCGGGTTGTCGATTGATTCAGTTGGTAGTTGGCAGTTGGCAGTTGGCCGGGGCGCCGTGAGACAGTGACGATCGGCGTCGGTTTTCCGAATTCCGAATTCCGAATTCTGCCAACTGCCAACTGCCAACGGTTTCATCCCAGGAGTCGCAGCCCATGAACCACGAATCTGGGCCTCAGAGGGAACTCCAACGGCGCGAGCGACTCTACACTGGTGCCATGCGAAACACCTTCCCCCTTCACCGTGTCGCCCTGATCGCCCTCATTTCCGCTCTCGCCGTCGCCGCCGGCTTGCACGGAGTGGCCCCGCCGGTGGAGGATGGCGATCCGAAGATGATCGCCAAAGGGGAGGAACAACCCGTGACCTGGGCCGAGGTCGACCGATTGGTGTCCGAGCAGAAGTTCGAGGCTGCCGCTGCGGTGGTGGCCTCGCTGCGCGAACGGGCGACTGCCGCCGGCGATGCGGACGATTGGACGCGGGCTTTGGTGGAGGAGGTCAAGCTGCGAACCGCCCTCCACGGTTACGAGACCTCGGTGAGGTTCCTCAGGGAGCAACCGTGGCCGGAGGACGCCACCGCCCGCGCCGTGCTCGATCTCCAGTACGCCCACAGCCTGGTGACCTACGCCCAGGTCTACTCGTGGGAGATCCGCGGCCGTGAGCGAGTTGTCAGCGACGACCAGGTCGATCTCAAAAAATGGACTCTGGAGCAGATCGTCGAGGAGGCCAACCGGGCCTTCGATCGGATCTGGTCCGACCGCGAGGCGTGGGGTGATCACACCATCGGCACCCAGGCGCGCTACATCCGGCAGAACTCCTACCCGCCGAGGATTCGCGGCACCCTGCGCGATGCCGTGTCCTACATGTGGGCCGGCCTGTTGGCCGACAGCTCCCTGTGGCGGCCGGGTCAGGCCAACGAGCTCTTTACCCTCGACCTGCCGGGGTTGATCGACGGCGGTGGGGGTGGGGCTTCGAGCCTCGATATGGCCGATCCCAGGGTCCACCCACTGCTCAAGATGGCCACCGTGCTCGGCGATCTCGAGTCGTGGCATCGCGACGGGGATCAGCCGGAGGCGGCGTTGGAAGCTCGCCGGGAGCGTCTGGTTCGGCTGCACTCCGCTTTCTCCAGTCGGTACGATCGGGCCGCCATCCGCGACGATCTGGCAGGTGTCCTTTCCGCCTTTGATCACGCCTACCCGTGGTGGTCCGTGGGTCAGGCGAGCCTGGCGGAGTTCGTCCGATCCGAGGACGATCCCGAGGCTCTGGTGAGGGCCCGCGAAATCGCCCTCGCCGGGGCCGATCGCCATCCCGACAGCACCGGGGGCGCTCGCTGCCGGCACATCGTCGCCGCCATCGAGGCGCCAGCGTTCAGCGTTCAGGCCATGGCCTCGGACGCGGCCAATCGGCGGTCTCTCCGAGTGACCCACCGGAATCTCACCACGCTCTTCTTCCGCGCGTACCCGTTCGACCTCTTTGACGCCGCCGGCGGCGCCGAGGATTACAATCTGCTGCCGAGCTACCGCGAGGTCCCCCAGTGGATCGACGGTCGCACGCCGTCCCATAGATGGTCGGTGGACCTCCCCGACACCTCCGACTACCGGGATCACGCGACCTACGTCGTGCCCCCCATGACGACGCCTGGAGCCTACTTGGTGGTGGCGTCGGCGAGGGCCGACTTCGCCCGCGAGGCGAACCAGATGGTGGCGATCAACGCGGTTGTCGGTGATCTGGTCCTGGTCACTCGTCAGATCGACGGTGTCTGGGAGGTGACGGCGCGCTCGGGGGCCACCGGGCTGCCGCTGGCCGGCGCCGAGGTCTTCTTCTATCAGGCGGACTGGAATCGCGGCCACGTGCTGGCCGATCGCAAGAGCACCGGCATCGATGGCCGGGTCCGCTTCGAGTCGATGCCGGTGAGGCATCAGCGGTACTTCCTGCTGGCGCGCTGGCAGGACCACGTGGCGCTGGACGCGAGCTTCCTGTACCCGTCGTCCGTCGTCGAACGGGCCGAGGGTGGCGGAGCGTTCATCTACACCGATCGCTCGGTGTATCGCCCGCAGCAGAGCGTGCGCTTCAAGGTGGTGGCCTACCGCGGCGGCGGTGAGGACAGCCGCTTTCGCACGTGGCCGGGAACCGGCGTCAGGGTGACCCTGATGGACGCCAACAACGAGGAGGTCGCCGCCGAGTCCTTGACCACCAACGAGTTCGGATCGGCATCGGGGGAGTTTGAGATCCCGGCCGGCCGCCTGCTGGGTCGATGGCGGCTGCGGACCTCCGTCGGCGGCAACACCGACATCCGGGTCGAGGAGTACAAGCGGCCGACCTTCGAGGTCGTCGTCGAGGATCCTGCCGAGCCGCTGCGGCTGAACCGGCCGGCGTTGCTGGAGGGCTCAGCCCGCTACTACTTCGGTCTGCCGGTGTCTGCCGGTGACGTGCGGTGGCGGGTGAGCCGCGAGCCGGTCTACCCGCGGTGGTGGTACTGGTGGGGGCCGCAACCGGGGTCGGAGGCGGTGATCGTCGCGTCCGGCACCGCGGAGCTGCACTCCGACGGTGGCTTCTCGGTGGGTTTCACGCCCGCGGCGGACGAGAGGGATGCCGGCACCGCCGGTTTGAGCTATCGCTACCGACTTTCGGCGGAGGTGACCGACGAGGGTGGTGAGACCCGGTCGGCGAACCGGGTCTTCCGGCTCGGCTTCGTGGCGGTGGAGGCGCGGATCGACTCGGACCGGAGCTTCCTCGAGGCACGCACGCCGGGTGAGATGACGGTGCACAGGGCCGATCTCGACGGCACGCCCCGCGGCGGCCGCGGCGAATGGCGGCTGGTCGCCCTCACCCAGCCAGATCGGACGGTGCTGCCAGCCGACGAACCGACGCGGCAGCGGTCCGGCCACGAGGGCCGGTTTCGGACGCTCGGAGACCGGCTGCGACCGCGATGGGACACCACCTCGGTCGTGGAAGCGGTGATGGCCGGCTGGCCGGAGGGCCGCGAGCTCGCGGCCGGACGGCTGGAGCACGGCGACGACGGAGCCGGCGTCCTCGAGCTGCCCGGTCTGAAATCCGGTGCCTACCGCGTGATCTACACGACCGCCGACGACTTCGGCGCCACCTTCAGCACCAGCAAGGACTTCGTGGTCGCCGGCCAGCGACGGAACAACGTGGCCCTCCCTGCACTGCTGTTGGCCGAGCGGTCATCGGTGGCGGTGGGGGACACCGCCAGGCTGCTGGTTCGGTCCGGCCTGCGGAACCAGGCGATGGTCCTGGAGACCTACCGCGACGGCCGCCGAATGACGCGCCGGATTCTGCATTCCGGCTACGACGACGAGCTCATCGAGCTGCCAATCACCGAAGCTGACCGCGGCGGGTTCTCGGTGGTTCTGACCACCCTGCGAGACCACCAACTGATGCGTCAGACCGCAACCGTCTTCGTGCCCTGGGACGATCGCAAGCTCGAGGTTGGCTTCGCCTCCTTCCGAGACACCATGCGGCCGGGAACTCGTGAGACCTTCCGGGTGACCGTGAGGGGCCCGGACGACGCCGCGGTCGATGCGGGCACCGCCGAGCTCCTGGCCTACATGTACGACAAATCGCTCGACATCTTCGCCCCGCACTCGCCGCCGAGCCCCATGAGCCTGTACCCGAGCCGGACCGCCATGGGTCCGTTCCAGAGCACCCTTGGCACCGCCCAGCAGGCGTGGCACTGGTCCAATGGTTTTGGCGTTATTCCAGGCTACCCGCAACTTGGCGTAGACCGCCTCATCACCCTCGACGGCTACGGCATCGGCGGCATGGGCGTGCGCTACCGCATGGCCGGCAAGACCGAGATGCTCGCCGCGCAGCGGATGCCGAGGGCCGCCATGGCGGACTCTGCCCCGATGGCCGAAGGGGTCGATGAGGACCGGAGTGCGAAGAGCAAAGTGTTGGGCATGCTCGGCACCGAAGAAGCTCCTGCCGACGAGGGTGTCGAGCTGAGGGAGGACTTCGCGGAGACCGCCTTCTTCGAGCCACACCTGCTGCTTGATGCGGACGGTATGGCAACGGTGGAGTTCGAGGTACCGGACTCGGTGACCGAGTGGAACCTGTGGGTCCATGCAGTCACCAACGATCTGAAATCGGGATCGACCGTTCGCCAGGCGCGGTCGGTCAAGGAGCTTATGGTGCGGCCGTATCTGCCGCGCTTCCTCAGGGAGGGAGACCGGGCGGCGATCCGGGTGGTGGTCAACAACGCCGGCGAGCTGCCGCTGACCGGCAGCCTCGACTTCCGGATCACCGATCCCGAATCCAGCGAGGATCTGAGGCCGTTGTTCGGCCTGGACGCCGCCGATGGGACCGATGTGCCATTCTCGGTGGACCCTGGCAGTGGGGCCACCCTCGAGTTCGAGATCGCGGTGCCCTCCCGGATCGGTACGGTGGCGTTCACCGCCACCGCTCGGGCCGGCCAGTTCTCCGACGGCGAGCGGCGACCTCTGCCGGTGTTGCCCGGTCGGATGCACCTCGCCCAGTCGCGTTTCGTCACCCTGCAGGATAGGGATCGGCGGGAGCTCGACTTTGCCGACATGCGAGCCGACGATCCGTCGCTGATCACCGATCAGTTGGTGGTCACTGTGGACGCCCAGCTCTTCTACTCGGTTCTGAACGCCTTGCCCTACCTGGTGAGCTATCCCTACGAGTGCACCGAGCAGACCCTCAACCGGTTTCTGTCCACCGGCATCGTTTCCTCGCTGTACGACAGGTATCCGGCGGTGGGGCGAATGGCGAAGAAGTTCTCTCAGCGAGACACGCGATTCGAATCCTGGGAGGCCGACGATCCGAATCGTCGCATGGAGCTCGAAGAGACCCCGTGGCTCGCCACCGCCCGGGGGGGCGATGAAGCTGCCGACGATCTCATCAATGTGCTCGATCCGCGGATTGCCGATGCCCAGCGTCGGTCGGCTCTCGCCAAGCTGCAGAAGGCGCAGACCTCTCTCGGCGCCTTTCCGTGGTTCCCGGGCGGATCACCGTCGCCCTACATGACCCTGTACGTGCTCTACGGATTTTCCAAGGCCCTGGAGTTTGACGTCGAGGTGCCGCGGCCGGTGGTGGAGCGGGCGTGGGCCTATATGCACCGCCACTATTTGGACGAGTTGGTGGACCTCATGATGGCCCACGACTGTTGCTGGGAGACCATCACCTTCCTCAATTACGTGCTGTCCAGCTACCCGGATGAGGCGTGGACCGGCGGAGTGTTCACCGCCGACGACCGGCAGCAAATGCTCGATTTCTCCTTCCGTCACTGGAAGCGCCACCAACCACTGCTCAAGGGCTATCTGGCCCTGACCCTGGAGCGGGCCGGCCGACACGAGGACGCACGGCTGGTCTTCGACTCGGTCATGGATTCGGCCAAGACCGAGCCCGACCTGGGCACCTACTGGGCGCCCGAAGACCGGGCGTGGCTCTGGTACAACGACACCATCGAAAGCCACGCCATGGCGCTGCGAACTCTGGCCGAGCTCGGACCTACCGACGGCCGCCGACACGGTTTGGTGCAGTGGCTGTTGATCAACAAGAAGCTCGGCCACTGGAAATCCACCCGGGCGACAGCCGAGGTGATCTACTCGCTGATTCACTACCTTGAACAGGAGGGTCAGCTCGGTCAGCGGGAGGATCTCGAGGTGACCGTGGGGCCAATCCAGCGTGCCTTCGTCTTTGAACCGGACGAATACACCGGTGCCCGCAATCGGGTCATCGTCCCGGGGCCCGAGGTGGATCCGCAGACCATGTCCACGGTGGTGGTGCAGAAGGAGTCGAAGGGCTTCGCCTTTGCGTCGGCCACCTGGCACTTCTCCACCGAGGCGCTGCCCGAGGAGGCCCGGGGCGATCTGTTTGCGGTGACCCGCCGCTACTTCAGACGCAGCAACGTGGGCGACGAGTGGCTGCTCGAGCCGCTGGAGGAGGGGACGGTGCTCGAACCCGGAGATCAGGTGGAGGTCCACCTGTCGATTCGGGCCAAGCACGCTGCCGAGTACGTCCACCTGCGCGATCCGCGGGGCGCCGGATTCGAACCCGAGAAGTTGACCTCGGGGTGGCGGTGGGATCTGGGGATCTCCGCATACGAGGAGATCCGCGACTCCGGGACCAACTTCTTCATCGAGTGGTTGCCCGCCGGTGAGTACACCTTGAGCTATCGGCTGCGGGCCAATATGGGTGGGGCCTTCCGGGTCGGCCCGGCAACCCTGCAGTCCATGTATGCGCCGGAGTTCACGGCCTATTCGGCGGGCCATCGCCTCGAGATCAGGTAGGGTGAGTTCC
Organism: uncultured Holophagae bacterium; assembly: GCA_963801995.1. Classification (GTDB taxonomy): domain Bacteria; phylum Acidobacteriota; class Thermoanaerobaculia; order Thermoanaerobaculales; family Sulfomarinibacteraceae; genus FEB-10. The sequence goes on from CAWDGW010000011.1 coordinate 133,347, forward strand.
CCGATCGGGGGGGTGAGGATGGGCCGGGGAAGAACGCAGACGAGCGCAAAACAACGCAGCGGAATCTGTTTTGACTGGGACACGGAAAGACACCGATTCTCGGGATTCGGGATCTGGAAGCTTAGTCGATTTTTAGCAGACTTCAGCTCGCAATCCCCAGGCTGCCTACGGCACCGTCACCGACCACGCCGAGGTGTCGCCCGACTCGAAATTGTCCGCGAATAAACCTGAGCACGGGGAGCACGCGTGGACAAGTGTTTTGATGGCAATGTCATCCACCAAAGCGCCCAGGTGTTGGTTTTCTGGGGAACGCGACGAGAACTCGAAGTGAAAGTGGCCGGCGTTTCCGTCCATGCCGGAGATATCGTAGATCAACGACTGGCGCCACTCGAGTCCGTCGGCGATGAGTGATCCACCGTAGGCAGAATCCTCATCCAGGACGGTCAGGAAATAGCCAAAAGGACCGGCCATGTAATCTTGGGAGTAAACTGAAAAATAGTCGCCACAGCTGACCTGGTCGGTTTCCAAGAGGTACTTGAAGGTCAGAAGTAGAGGCCGGCGTGTTGTACCAACCAGATCGTAGAGATCGGGTGAAATGATCCAACCCCAGCCGCCGGAACCGGTGTCATAATTGCAGATGCCATCCTGGCCGTAATACATGGCCCAGGCTCCCGAGTGGCCGCCGGGTGCCGCAGAACAATCGGAGCTGCGGTGCCAGAGGCCAGGATCATTCTGACTCTGGTAGCCGCCATTTCCGGCTTCAAAATCCTCAAGGTAGAGAGGCTCGAACACGTGAGGCTGCGGTTGGCCGACAATGATCTGGACATCGTCGGTCCACGCGCCTTGGTCGCTGGCGATTTGGAGTGTGGCAGCAACATAGGTCCCGCACGCCGCATCCAACCGCGAAGCGACAATGAATGGAACGACTGGCTCTGCGGTCCCTCCCATGGGTTCCAAATCGGGGTATGCCCGCGTTGGCACCTCGATGTTGATCGCCGGGTCCGCCGCGGTCAACGTGGCCGTAACCCCGGTCGCGGTTACCGCGCCCTGGTTCTTGAGAACAACGGACACCAAAGCGGTTTCGCCGGGATCAAGCGCCCCGTTGCCATCACCGGTGCCTCCGAACGCGCAGCTGTCAAGGATGGTTGTCGACTGGGTCCGCACGTTTGGTGCCCCTGGAAAAACCGGGTAGATTGCAAAATCGTCGACTCCACTTGTGCCGTAAGTTATGTACATGAATCCGTCGTCGCCCCACCCGGTGGACCACGAATTCTTGAGAATCCAGGCTCCGTGATCGCCCAATGAGTCATCCCAGCCGACGAGAACGACTGCATGATTGGCACAGTCGCCCTCATCAGCATCGAACACCTCTCCGGTGTACGCTCCGAACAGCGGGCCGACGCAGACTTGCACCCCAACTGGCCCGTATTGGTATATTGCGGTCTTGATTTCTTCGACGGTCGGCGCACCCGTCGCGACGTTGTACCACTCGGTGAGGGCGACTTTGCGCGGGCAAAGATCGTCGCACGGAACCGTGTCGTCAGCTTGGTATGGCATGCATGTCTCGTCAACCGCTCCAGGACGGTAGTAGTACCTGAATTCCCAGGACCCTCCGCAGCAACTCCAACCCGACTTATTGCAGGAAATCAGCGCCTGCTCGGAAAGATCAGCGCCGACGCCGGTGGCGATCATTACAGCTGACTCCATGGCTGCGGTCGTCGCGAACGCCCAGCACGAACCACACGGGCCCTGGTCCCGAACCGGAGTCACACCGTTGTGTTCGCGCCAATCCCATCGCGTGGGCAAATCCAGCGCTTCGGCGAGCGGCTGGGTTGGCAAGGTTTGGGGATCGGGGGGAACGTAGCCCGTGAGTTGATCAAGAGGGCGGTGGAGGGCAGGGTTGTCGCCCACCGTGAAGCTGTATCCCCTTTCACTGATGATCTGGCGGAGCGATCGCAAGTATTGCTCCAAGTCCTCCGGCGGAATCTGAGCTTCAGCCACTCCAAACCCAACCCCGCCAAGCAACAGTGCCGAGAGGGGTAGCAACAAGCGTTTCATGGATCACGCTCCTTTAAGGCACCGTCGTTGACCACGCCGAGGTGTCGCCGGATTCGAAGCCATCGGTGAAGATCGAATCTTCAACGCAAAAACTGGTGCGCAGCGCGGGGTCACCAAATAGGTTGAACTGCATCATGCATTCCTTGACGTTCCACCCGTCGGGATCACCGTAGTAAGCAAGGAATTCGTTCTTCGCTATCGCCATGGCTTGCCCGAGAATCGGGGCGCAGTCGATATCAGGCGAAATGAGCCAATCCCACTCGTCCGGCAGAAATGGCGGATCAACCCCCATGATCGCCTGAATGGCCACGTTGAGAAGCTGATTGTTTGTGCCACCGCTGCTCATCGTGGATGAACCGGTATTGGCCACTGTTCCAGCTTGAATGACCTGGAGCCTTTCTTGAATGCAGTCTTCGGTTTCGAATCTTCCACAATCGCATGCGGATACAAATGCGATTGGGAGGTAGATGTTGTTTGTTAGAGTTGTGTCGTTGACTTGCCAATCCCCAAGGAGGCCGCCCCATTCGAACTCGCTACCGTGGGTGTCAACAGTAATGACGTCTGTTCCTGGCCAGAAGTCCTTCCCGGTGACAGAGTCCAACGTGCCGTTGAATACGTGGACAAATGTCGAATGGTCCGAGCCATCACGTCCGTTGTAATTCGTTTGGCACGACAACCCACCCGGTTCCATGAGATGTTCGATCTTCGCGTCGGCCTGCGGCTCAAAACCCATAAAGTCTGATGCTCCAGCCACGCCGGTCAGCGCCCGAGGGTGTTGTTCGTAGAATAGTGTTTTATCGACCTGATTGACGACATCCGAAAGCTGAGAAGCCGAAAAGCGCCCGATCGCGAGATCGCCGTACCAATCGTCACCAATCACACACGCAAACGGGTAGTCCGTCCATCCCAAGTCACTGTAGGTGCCCGTGAAATATGCCGGCGTGATCTCGTCCTTGTCGCCCACCAATAGCACAAAGCTCGGTCTCGGGTTCCAGCCCGAGACAGGGTCCATGATGTTGATCAAGAAGTCCCTGAGTGCTGCGATCTTCTCGTCGTCAGTGTCATCGTCCGGTTGGTAGATTTCTGAAATGGCACTCACGTGCACGGCATAGCCTTGGTTCTCGCGCATCGCCACCAATGGAGCAAGTGCTGGGATGAACGGATCATGGGAGATTATCAGAATGTCCGCACCCTGGTCCTTCCCCGACGTGTTTCTGTCATTGAGCGAACCGACCCTGGCAGCCGCCTGGACCTCTCTGAAATTCGAGACCACCGAACGGTACAACCCGAGATTCCGAGGTTCGAGAGTCAGTTGCTCAAACGGAGTTCCTCCCGCGCTGCTGAGTTTCACTTGAAGCCCAATCGCTACACTCAAGGACTTGCTCGCGGGTTGGTATCGAACTGGAACAACTTCCACCGTGACGACGTCAAGATCGCGCAGAAAACCGCGGCTGACGAGACGGGCCTGGTGTTCCGGATACAGGCGGTCGCTCGAATACACGACCAGGTCCCGGACCTCCTTTGCAGGCTTCCCGACACCAGTCATGGGCTCCAACGGCTGCATAGGCAGGACCTCGTGTGCGAGAGGAACCACCTTCTCGTGATCGAAAACCGTCGAGATGGTGATTTCCGCGTTGTGGGGGACAGCAAATGTGTAGCGATACACCGGCAGGATCGGTCTACCAACTTCCCAGGTTGTTGCAGGGCTCGCGCGAGCGCCGCCCATTCGCTTCCGATCAGCAGCCAGCAGGTCGACGAGGTTTGGTGGTTGATCCGAGGATTTGACGAGATGTTGCAGGAGCTCCGTTTCAAACTCTGGATCACCGCTGTAGATCGAAATGGTCATCGTCATTCGATTGGAGACACCAGCGACTTCGAATCCTGAGCGGTCGACACCGAGGACGTCGTCAGCCACGGTGGGACCGGATACGTCCCCCGGCATGAACCGCCCGTTCGGTTGCGGCGGCGTCTGCTCCTCGGCAACCGATTTCAGAGATGCGAAAAGGAGCAATGCGACCACCAATCCAACTCCAACCGCTCTTGACCAATACACCGGTTCCGCCTTTCATCAGTTACAGAGGACCATGACGTTCGTTTTCGTTTTGTAGCCGTGCAGATGGGGCGTCATGGGATAGATGGCCACCCCGCACCGGCAGATCTCACCACCTGGTGGCGAACGAGGGGAAACCTCTGCCGCCGTGTTCATAGCCATATCGATTTGACCTACGGCACCACCGTGGACCACGCCCCGGTGTCGCCGGATTCGAAGCCGTCGGTGAAGACGTAGGCACAATCCATGTAGTCCACGAGGTGGAACCCCATAGAGAGGTTGGGAATCACCATCAGCCCAGATGCAGTGTCCGGCTCGCTGTAACCCGGAGCGAACTCGGTGCTCGAGGCGACCTTGACTGGTCTCCGAGGGGAATGCACGTCGAGCACCTCGAGCCCGGCGAAGAAGGCTGGGAACAGCAGGTCGTCCGCGGCCACCATCGAGAACGAGATGTGCGGTACGAAACCCGTCGCGAGTGGGCTCGGGTTGGTCGGCGTCTGCACGTCGGCGATCATGTAGGCGCCTTCGAGGGTGCTGATGAGCCGCCCGCCAACCCCGACCTGGTCACCCCAGGTCCCGACCGCGAAGGCGTCGAAGTCGTTGACCAGGCTTCCGATCAAGGTCGGCGCATCGGGTAAGCTGATGTCCAAACACTGGAGGCCGTCGTTACGTGAAGCGACGAAGGCCGTGTCGCCGATGATCACAACGTCGCGAGCCTCCATGTCGTAACCCGCGCCGTGGATGTTGGGCGCCGAGGGGATGGTGATGTCGACAACTTCGATCCGATCGGTGGCCGCGACATAGACATAGTTCCCGCTGACGTCGATCCGCCGGGCATTGTTGGCCGGGACCGAACCGATCTCGGCCGGGTGCGCCGGGTCGCTCAGGTCAACCACCGTGATCTGATCGAATCTCGAGACGAGGATGGCGAGATCGCCCACGATTTCGATGTCCTGCGGATAGGACGTCGTAGACAAATCGATAGAAGCCGTCACGCTCGGCGCTGCCGGGTTGCTGACGTCGTGCAACCGCAGGCGGCCAGAACCAGCCGTGACAAGGGTGTCGTCGTCGAGGAACGCCACGCCGGTGGATGCGCCCGGAGCGTCGATCCGGGCCACCTCGGCGGGGGCGGTCACAGGGTTGAGGTCGATGACGTGCACACCTCCCGAGAAGTCGGCCGTCAGCGCATGGGTGGCGGTGGTCGCGGCGAAGTACTGGAGTCCAGGCAGCTCGACATCACCGATGTCGGTCGGCGTCGCCGGTGTGGACACGTCGATGATGTGGAGGCCTTCATCGCTATTGGAGACGAGCGCGTAGTCGCCCCACAACGTGACCGCCTCGAGCCAACTGTAGCCGCCGAGTGAGGTCACCTCGAATGGCGCCGACGGCGTGCTGACGTCGATCACCCGGAACACGCCTGTCCAGTTGGGAGGGGCGGCACCGTCGGCCAGAAAGGCGAAGCCGGGAACAGACGCGACGTACTCCTGGTAGCCTTCGATCGGCAGGTGGCCGAGCTGCGAGGGCGCTGCCGGATCCGTGATGTCGACCACGTGCAGGCCGTCCTCGAATGCGGAGATGTAGGCCGTGGTGCCCTGAATCGAGACCGCGTTCGAGAAGTCGGCGGTTGGATAGAAGCCGACCTGGACCGGCGCGGTCACGGTCGTGACGTCGAAGATCGACATTCCCCGCCATCCCGACAGATAGGCGAGGGTCCCGTCGACCAGGATCTCGAAGCCGGAGCCCACCAGGCGGATCGCCGAGGCGACCGTGGGTGCGGCGGGGTTGCTGATATCGACGATCAGGAGCTCGTCATTGAGGGTCGGGATCAGGAGATGATCGCCCCGGAAGTCGGCGCCCCAAAACTCGCTTTTGAGATCGATCTCGCCGATCAACTGGGGGTTGGTGATGGTCGAGATGTCAGCCACCTGCAGGTAGCTGCCGTTGGCAAAGTAAGCGTAGCTACCCGATACCGCGACCATGGGGGTGCCACCGTAGGTCCAGCTGGCGATGACCTCGATGCAACTCGAATCGTCAGCGGTGACGGTGCCGCCCAGGGTGAAGGCCAGGTGTTGGGCGCTGTCGCTCCACGGGCCGACGGCGCTGGTGGCGCTGTGGGCGGTCGAGTAGTTGCCGGGATCTGTCAGAGACCAGTAGAGGCCCACCTCGACCGACCAGTCCGCCGCCATGTGGATGCCGAACCAGTAACGGGTTTCCCCGGCGAGCGCGACGTCGGTCCCGAGATCGAAGAAGACGTCGTAGTAGTCGCAGCACTCGTCGAGCCCCCAGACCACGTTCTCGGCCGCCCCGGAGGCGAGGACCGCGCCCGGCTCGCCACCGGCATCAGCGTAGATCCGCCAATGCAGGGTCCCGTCCCAGCTGCTCGGGAAGAGCCCGGGAAGGGCCTGGAGAACAAAGGTAGCGGTCGAGACCGTTGCCGCTGCGTCGAGCTCGAAATCGTCGGCCACGGTGTAGGCGGTGACCTCGCTGCAGCAGCCGTAGTCGGTGTCGCCATTGTCGTAGACCGTCACCGTGGACAGGTAGGTTCGCCCGGAAGCCCCCCGGTCGGTCGCCTCGGCAAGGGACTCGACCTTCGCGGCGCGTGAACCCGAGTCGGAGCTGTGACCGCCCGGGAGGGTCGCCGCCGATTCGGCGGAAAGGTGGTCGCCACGTGGTGTCGATTCTCCGCCCACTGAACTGTTCATCGCCAGCAAACACACCAACATTGCTAAGGTCGTGAATACGCCATAGGCACGACGGGTCATCTCCCCCTCCTTCTCAGTAGGACGGTCGCTGCGGCGACCGTGAATACAAGGACTCCGAACAACGCGGAACGATTCCAACAGCACATGCTGACCCCGTCCATACGGACAGGACCATCCAGTGTCAACGATAGGGGCTTTCTTCGTCGATCAGATATTCTCAATGTAGGTCCCAGCAACGAGATTGTCATCAGGAAAAGGTGCGAGATATGTGTTGATGAGAAAAAACCTCCTCTCGAACCCCCTGTCATCTGGTCACGTAGCTCTCACTTATGGCACCACGGCGGACCACGCCGAGGTGTCGCCCGACTCGAAACCGTCGGCGAAAATGGGTGGGGCGTAGGCCCCGCCGGCCCGTGTGTACGGTGAACCGCCCCAGACGATCATCTCGATTCCGGTCCAGACGGCCGTGTGGTTTGCCCTGGCCGACGCCGCGTTGGCAATGGAGGTTGGGAACCAGGAGTCGGTCACCGGATCGTAGTGTCCCCCGGTGTTGTAATAAACTAAGGGACCCGAATTCATGAGGGCCCCTCCCCAGACGATCATGTTGTTTCCGGTCCAAATCGCGGTGTGGAGACTCCTCCCGTCGGGGGCGCCCACGTTGGAGGTCGGCGCCCAGCTGTCCGTCGTCGGGTTGTACCGTCCGCCGGTGTCGAAGTCCGGTGTGCCCCAACCTGGATGACCTCCCCAAACGATCATTTTGTCTCCGGTCCACACAGCGGAGTGGTTCTTCCTGCCCTCGGGTGCTGCAGCCGGAGCTGTGGCAAGCCAGCTATCGGTGGTCGGGTTGTAGCGTCCCCCCGTGTTGAACCCGGCAGAGTTGTCGTCGTGCCCGCCCCAGACGAGCATCTCGGAACCGGTCCACACCGTGGAATGGAGCTGCCGTGGGCTTGGCGCGTTCGAGGTGGTGATCGGAACCCAGCCGTCGGTCGACGGGTCGTAGCGACCCCCGACGTCAACGTAGGTGGGGTTGTTGTAACCTCCCCAGACGAGCATCTCGGTACCCGTCCACGCTGCGCCGTGGCCGTCTCGTTCTTCCGGCACGTTGACCATGGAGGTGGGCAGCCAGCTGTCAAGCGCCGGGTTGTAGCGTCCCCCGGTGTTGAGCGCGGTGCCATAGCTATCTCCCCCCCAAACGATCATCTCGGTTCCGGTCCAGACCGCGGTGTGCCGGCCTCGCTCTTCCGGCGCATTGACCATGGACGTGGCCAGCCAGCTGTCAAGCGCCGGGTCGTATCGGCCGCCAGTGTCGACAAGGCTGCCTTGACTGTTCGCCCCCCAGACGATCATCTCGGCTCCGGTCCAGATCGAGGAGTGATCAGTCCTCGGCAGTGGTGCGTTGGCGGTGGCGGTGGGGATCCAGGAGTCGCCGGCGGGGTTGTACCGCCCGCCGGTATCGCCGCGACCGCCCCAGATGATCATCTCGTCACCGGACCAGATCGCCGTGCCCATGCCATCGGGCGCACCGGCGGTGGACACGGCTGTCCAGCTGTCCGTTGCCGGGTTGTATCGCCCACCCGTTGGGGATTGCCCCCAGACGATCATTTCGGTGCCGCTCCATACCGCCCTTGCGCTGGACCGCGGCGACGGTGCGTCGGCGGTGGATGTGGACTGCCAGGTATCGTTGCTGGGGTTGTATCGCCCGCCCGTGTCGAGGAACTGGGAACTCCACCCGCTCCAGACGACCATCCGGGATCCGGTCCACACAGCACAGTGCAGCATTCTGGCTTGCGGAGCGTTCGTTGTGGAGGTCGATGACCAGGTATCCGTCACCGGATTGTAGCGTCCACCTGTGTTGATGTAGCCGCCGCCGGTCCCGGAACCTCCCCAGACAATCATGTGCGACCCGGACCACACAGCTGTATGGGATTCGCGCATTTCGGGCGCACTTGATTCGGAAATGCCGTCCCAGGAATTCGAAACCGGATCGTAGCGACCACCCTGACCCATCCACACTGGCCCGCCCCAGACGATCATCTGCGACCCGGACCAGACCGCCGTGTGTCCGGTCCTCGCCTCGGGAACCCCGGCGGTGGAGGTTGGCGTCCAAGAGTCGGTCGCTGGGTTATACCGCCCGCCAGTGTCCAGGTACACGTATTGCCCAGCCTCGCCACCCCAGACGATCATGCTGGTGCCGGTCCAGACCGCTGTGTGGTTTGTTCTTGCCATGGGGGCACCGGCGCTGGACATGGGAATCCACGAGTCCGTGGCCGGAGTGTATCGCCAGCCGGTGTCGAGACAGAGGTACCAACCACGTTCCCCTCCCCAGACGATCATCTCGGTGCCGGTCCAGACCGCGGTGTGATTGAGCATCGGCTCGGGAAATCCCATCGCCTGCAATTCCGGCGCCCTTCGCCAGGAGTATCCCTCACCACCTCGCGCTTCATTGATCTCGGGAAGCTCGTAGCTGCCAGACTCAGGCGTCGCCGAGGCCAACAAATGGCGTGCCTCGATCCACCACTCCGAAAACGGTCTCGCCTCCCCCCGCCTTCCGGGGCCGGCTTCGCCGTCGGGCATCTGAGACTCGACGACCATCGTCGCCGCCAGAACATCCCCGCGCATTTCGTCATCGGATGCGTAGCGATCACGTATTCGTTTTTCTGCAAGGTGTGGCCGAATGAAGCATTCCGCGACCAAAAACGGGTCGTTCCCGAGAGCACTGAATACATCTTTTAATAATCTTGGGTCCCTCGTGTGACCAGCCACGCGATCGAGTTCGCGCTGTATCTGCTCCGGCGAAAGCCTGTCGGCCCAAACTTGCTCGAGGGCTGCCTCATATAGCAGTGACTCCGTTACTTTTTGGACTATCGCCTCGCGCGGCATCACGGTCTCCCGGGGAGGTTTCGGCCGCGGATTCTGCTCGGGCCAGATGCGATGCGCCCAATAGACGTCCTCCACAAGCTCCCGGCAGGCCACGCGTTCCTCGAACGACATTGCGGTTGCCCCGCCTGGTCGGTCGAGTTCAACTGCGTCAGACGGGGCCGCCACCGTGGCAGCGGCCAGGGCGAACGTGACGACGAGCAGACACGGAAAGGACGCTTTCCCTATGTGGGCAAGTGTGAGTCGGCGGCGCCTTGAGGAGGTTCCGGTGTGACTGGGCATGATTGGTGCTCCTTCCTGTAAATCCTCCTCCGATGGGGTTCGGAGGAGCCTTCGAAGCAAATCGCTTCATGGCACCGTCGCTGACCATGCCGAGGTGTCGCCGGATTCGTGGGGACTGAAACATCAACAGTGGTCAGAGAGGTCCCGCCGGCTAGATAGACGGTGTTGCCGACTGTAGCAACCGCTTGCGACGGGCCGTCTGACCACCGGCCCAGAGGTGCAGCACAGTCCTGGGCAACCGAGATGATGGGAGTGGAGAGGAAACCCAACAACGACAACCGCAACGAGACGATTCATGCGATGCCTCCATCGACGAACGGTTTCGTGGCTCTCAACGAGGCTGGATCGAGTCACGTGTGGTCTCCTGGGATCGAGCCACTCGAACCGATTACCTTGTTAGATCGCCTTGATTATCTTGCGGAGTGTAACACGGACTTATCTATTCTCATGATGGAACAACTTTGCATGAGATGATCTCCGCCATTGAGGGGCTTGGTCGTAGAATCAACGCGTCACGGCGCCTCGGGATCTCTGTGACGGCACAGCTGCGCTCCGCGCTGAGGTGTCGCCGGATTCGAAGCTCCCGGTGTGCCGGTTTGTATGCCAAACTCACCGGAGGTCTGCGGATCTCATGGGAACTGACCGGGCTCCCGGAAGGTCGACATCTGGGAAAAGCCCGACTCCAGCGGTCTCAGCGGACGTCAGCGGGTCTCAGTAGACGTAAGTCATTCATTTTCAGAATCTTGGGTTTGGATGGCCACGGCCCACGAATCGGCGCACCGAAATCTGCGTGGTTTGTGTTCATCTGCGTCCAATTTTCTCTGGGTGGGGTGGGGGTCGATCGGAGAGGGGAATGGGACGAAGGCTGATCGGCCACGACCGTCGCACGGTTTCTATCGGGCGACTGCATACACCGCTCGACTGCGCGGAATGTCCCCCTGTTGTGTCGTGTGAACGTTACAATCGTGCCTCCTGGGGGACCTCTATGAAGGAAAAAACACACCACGCTCGAGAGTTTCGGCACTCACCGGGAGGATGACGGTTCGTCGTAATGCTGCACATCTTTGTTGACGCCGATGCCTGCCCGGTGAAGGGGGAGGTCTACCGGGTGGCCGAGCGCTACGGGCTCGAGGTGACCCTGGTGGCGAACTCGTGGATGAGGACGCCAGACAAGAAACGACTCCGCCTCGAGGTTGTGGAGGAGGGATTCGACGCTGCCGACGACTGGATCGTCGACCACGTGGGGTCCGATGACATCGTGATCACCGCCGACATCCCGCTTGCGGGTCGCTGCCTCAAGAAGGGCGCCAAGGTCCTTGGTTCCACCGGGAAGCCATTCACCAACGCCAACATCGGATCGGCCCTCGCGACCCGGGATCTGCTGTCGGAGCTGCGCGAGTTTGGCGAGATGGGGGGAGGGCCGCCGCCGCTGGAGAAGCGAGACCGGTCGCGATTCCTGCAACGGCTCGACGAGATGATCCAGGAGGTGCGCAGGAAGCACGACGCTGCGGATCGCAGCTGACACCGTGAGAGAAATGCGGATTCTCGTTCGTTGGCCAGGGGCTGGAGGAAGGTGCGATCATGTACGAGCTGCGCAGAGACGATCTGGAAAGCACCTACTGACGCCAGCGGGAGAAACGATGCCGACCCACGACTCGACCAGGAAAACGAGAGAACACACGATTCGCCGTCGGGAGCACGAGCCGCCGCCGGCGACCGCCGAGTGGGGGTGGCGGTATCACCACCTGGGGATTCCCACCGACGAGCCGCGGCCTGGAGAGGTCTTTCTCGAAGAGTACGGATTTCATGTCTCCGGATTCGGTTCCAGCCCCTACGGGGTGGAGTGGATGCGCTTCGAGCCGGGGAGTTCCGTGCATCCCCTCATCCAGAGGTATCCCCACATCGCCTTTGAGGTGGACGACCTGGATCAGGCGCTCGAAGGCAAGGAGTTGCTGGGTGAGCCGACGTCGCCCATGGCCGGTGTGCGAGTCGCCATGATCATCCACAATGGCATGCCGGTGGAGCTTCTCCAATTCAATATCGAGGAGTGATGGAGCGATGGCGAGGATTCTAGGGCTCGTGGGCAGCCCCCGAAAGGGCAGCAACACCGACATCCTGGTGCAGACGATCCTGGAAGAGGCCCGGATCAACGAATACCGTGCCTCGAAGCTACACCTCTACGATCTCGACATCAGCCCATGCATCGACTGCCGTGGGTGCAAGAAGAACGACCTCTCGTGTGTGGTGGACGACGGCATGCAGGCTGTCTATCCCCTGATGGATCGAGCAGACGTCATCATCTTCGGAACCCCGGTCTACTGGTGGGGCCCGTCGGGGCCCATGAAGATGCTGATCGATCGGCTCCGCCCCTGCTATGGCTCCGGCCTGCTCGAGGGCAAGCGAGCGGTGATGGTTGCGCCCGCCGGCGGTGGCCCGGACGAGGCGGACCTCCTGGTCGAGATGTTCCGCCGGACATTTGAAGCCTTGAGGGTGGAGTTCGTGGGAGTGGTCCTCGGAAAGGCTTACGACCGGAAAGAGATACTCGCGGACGAAGCTGCCATGCACGCGGCTCGGGAAATTGGGGCTTCTCTATGACCAACCGAACGAGCTGGAACGAAACCAGCGATGATTATCAACGCCGCCACGCTGCGGACCTGAATGAACGGCCTATGGCGTGGGGGGTGTGGAGGGTTCCCGAATCGGAGATCGGAGTCCTCGGTGAGGTGGAGGGTCGCGACGTCCTGGAGTGCGGCTGTGGGGCGGCCCAGTGGTCGATCGCTCTCGCTGCCTGTGGTGCCCGGGCGGTGGGTGTGGACCTGTCCGATCGACAGCTGGTTCATGCCAGGCGACTGGTGCGCGAGGCCGGAGTCAAGGTGCAACTCGCCCAGGCTGCCGGCGAGTCACTGCCCTTCCGCGACGCCTCCTTCGATGTGGTCTTCTGTGACCACGGCGTGATGACCTTCGGGAATCCGGAACGCACGGTCGCTGAGGCTGCGCGGCTCCTCAGAAACGGCGGGATACTGGCATTTTGTATGGCGACCCCCTGGGTGGATGTGTGCTGGGATCCGGAACAACGAGTGGTGTCCGGTCGCCTCGTGGAGGACTACTTCGGGCTCGGGCCCATGGAGGACAGCGGCAAAACCTACTTCCAACTCGCCTACGGGGATTGGATTCGTCTCTTTCGAGCCCACGATCTGGTGGTTGAAGACCTGATCGAACTTCGAGCGCCACTGGACCGAGAGACCACGTATGAGGATTTCGTCCGCCGGGAGTGGGCCCGTAAGTGGCCGGCCGAACACATTTGGAAAGTCCGGAAATCGGTAACGGGTGAGCCGTGACGGGGTTTTCGATTTTCAATTTTGGATTAAAAAACGGGGGCCGAAGCCCCCGTTTGAGATTGACACTGAGGTGCCGGGTTACTGGGGAAGAACCGTGGTCGGATCGGAAGTGTCGTTGTCGAGCACCGAACCGTAGGCCATGAAGGCCGCGTCTTCGGTCTCGGTCCACACGTCGATGTAGCCACCCACCACCGGGGACTCACCGCCGAAGACCTGGTTGAGCTGGACATTGCCCCACGCCGGAAGGTCGGCCTGAGACTCGTCCACCATCATGCCGTCGGCGGTATAACGCCGCCACTGGATGGTCATGGGTGAGCCTGTGCCATTGAGGATGCCGATGTTCGAACGGAAGTCGGCGTTCTCTGTGAAATAGAGGATTCGCTTCATTTCGCCGGAGGGGATCAGCTCGTCGGCGGCGAAGCCGGGCATGGCCTGGCCGAAGGTGCCGTCGGCGCCCTGGTTATATGTTCGGGAGAAGAATTTCAGATTGGAGCTGCCGGAGATGATGGCGAGCGCGCCCACTGCATTGGTTCCGTCCTCGACACCGAAAGCCTGACCCAGCACGTCCTCCCAGCGGACGGCCTTGCCAGCGGCGATCGTGAGTTCGGCGGAAGGTGCAGGCATGGCGTTGTCGGTGTCGCGGGGCAACCACAGTAGCTGGTAGGTGGCCGTGCTGTTTCCGGCGTTCTGCACTTCAAGATCGGTGAGGAAGAATGAACCCTGGGCGCCGGCGGCGCGAGCGGCGGCAGGCAGGTAGTAGAAGTTGTCGAGGACGCCGATGTCGGCTACGAGACCGGTGGCGTAGGCGGTGTAGACACCACCCTCCGCGAGCATGACGCCGGGGATGGAGAGTGCAACGTCCATGGTTCCGGCAATGCGAGCCTCGAGATCATAGGTGCCGGCCGGAACGTTGAGGTAAGAGGTTCCCTCCTGAAAATCCACATCGGGGAAGAGGACTGAGCCGCCGGCCACCGCGATGTCCACCGCGGGTGCGTCAGACGATCCGTGGAAGAAGCGGACCCAGGCGCCGGAGGTCGGCGTCGAGCCATCAGCGGTGAGGATGATCGGTGTGATGTTGGCGAGCTCGTCAGTGGCGACCACCGTGTAGTCGGTCATGGCGTTCAGCGGAAGGTCGGCATTAATGACCACCGGCATTGTGGCGCCGGAGGGTACCACCTGTACGTTGTATGTACCGGCAGGAACCTCGACGAAATTGGTGATTTCTTCAAAATCGACCTCTTCGAAGACGAGGGAACCATCCACCCAGACGTCCACCGCGGGTGCGTCGGGCGATGCGTGGACCACGCGAACTCGCGCGCCGCCCATGTTGCCGGCGGGATCGTCGGCGCTGAAGATCGCGTTCAGGGGGGTTGCGGCGTGGGCGGGTGCGCCCAGGCCGATGGTGAGTAGAAGTGCGAACCCTGTGATCATGATGACTCTCATTTCTCTTTCCTCCGTGGTGTGCTCCGAGAGAGCGTTTTTCGAATCGTCTGGTCCAACATCTCGGTTTTATCTAGTATTCCAGAAACTCAAGATATTTCTCTAAAATTTTTTAAAATGGCCTATTTAAATCATTTAAGAGAAAATAAGAGAGTCTGGAGGTCATCCTGGAACTATAATTTATCTAGATTTAGATTCTGCGATCAATGATCGATGTGCCATGTTTCCACCGTCGGCGTCACGATATGATCTGAGCAGTGAGCAGTGAGCAGTGAGCACTTGGCACAGAGGGCCGCAGTCCGTGAGCCGTTGGCCGTGAGCCGTTGGACGTCGGTCGTCAGATCTTGAAGTTCGCGCTTTGAGCCTTGGAGGTGGGGTGAATTTCACACGAGCCTTTGCCTGCACCGTGTTGGTCACGTGTTTCACAGCGTGTGCCCTTGAACCGCCGTCAAGCGTCGAGGTGACCGACAGGCCTCCGATTGTTTTCGTCCACGGCGCGTGGGCCGGTGGCTGGCATTTCTACAAGGTCGAACCGCTGCTCGAGGCGGCGGGCCACAGGGTTTATCGACCGACGCTCACCGGCCTCGGTGAACGGGTTCACCTGGCACATGCCCGAGTTGACCTGTCGACTCATGTTGAGGACATCGTCAAGACCCTCGAATTCGAGAGGCTTGATCAGGTGGTGCTGGTGGGTCACAGCTACGGTGGGATGGTCGTGTCGGGCGTGGCTGACCGGGTCCCACACCGAATCGCACAGCTGGTCTTCTTCGACGCGTTCGTGCCGGAGGATGGGGAGTCGGTGATGGGCCTGTCCGGAGATCGAGTTCCGAGGATGGCTCGGCTCGACGGTGAGGGGGACGAGCCGTGGCGGTTGGTGCCGTTGTGGGTGAAAGAGGGCAAGCCACCACCGGTGGACGTCCCGCAGCCGCTCGCGACCTTCACCGAGCCGATCCGGCTCATCAACCCCGATGCGCGGCGGCTCCCGGCCGCGTTCATCCTCACAACCGAAGCCGGCAAACAGTCCGACGACTTCGACTTCTTTGCCGCCCGCGCCCGCAGCCGCGGCTGGAACGTGGTTGAAATGGAGGGCGGTCACAACCCCCACTGGTTCCAGCCCGAGGCATTCGCCGAGGTCCTTCTCGAGGTGATTGAGGCGGTCCCGCCAAACTGACTCATAGGCAAGGAAACATCGAACTCAAACCTCAAACATCAATCAGGAACCCGGTCACCGGCGCTGGTGTTCACAAGAGTGGCGAGTACAATCAGGCCGGCGCGCCTGCGGACACGAGACAGCACACAGGAGACACACGGTTGGAAACCCAGGGGCAGAGCTTGCCGATCATTCGCACCAAGCTGCACCGGCCGCCGGCGACTGACGAGCTGGTGTGCAGGGACCGGCTGCACGACCGCATGGACCTCGGGTTGCAGACGCCGTTGACGGTTGTGTCGGCGCCGGCCGGCTACGGCAAGAGCGTGCTGGTCAGCCAATGGGCCGAATCGCTCGACTATCCCTGTGCTTGGGTGTCGCTCGACACCAGCGACAGCGACCTTTCCGAGTTCGTCCGTTACGTGCTGGCCGCGGTGCAAACTCTCTTCCCCGAGGCCTGCCCGCAGACCGAAGATCTGCTGTCGACGCCCCATCCGGCACCGATCGATGTGCTGGGCGGGTGCCTCGCCAACGAACTCGACGCCATTGACGGCTCCTTCGTCCTGGCCCTGGACGACTACCACCGAATCGAGCAGTCGTCGGAAGTTCACCGACTTGTGGGCTTGCTCCTGGAACACCCCCCTCGGCCCCTGCGGGTTGTCATTGTGACGCGCCACGACCCGCCACTGCGATTAGCGAGCTTGCGAGCCGGCGGCCGAATCACCGAGGTGCGACTCGAAGACCTGCGGTTCACGACGGGAGAAACCGCCGATTTGCTGGAGCCGACGACGGGGCACCCGGTGGCGGAGGACGCGCTCGCCAATCTGGAGCACGAGATCGAGGGGTGGGCTGCCGGCCTGCGGCTGGTGCTGATGGCGCTGCGGCACGTCGAGGATTCGGACGGCTTTCTCCGGAAGCTGAGCGGGGGTTTCCCGAACACCCAGGAGTTCCTGATCCGGGAGGTGCTGGCCGGACAGTCGCCCGAGGTTCGCGATTACTTGTTGAGAATCCTCCATCCTCGACCGTTTCTGCCCGGAGGTCATCGAGGTGGTCTGCTCCCACGATGCGGCTGCCGATTCGTCGCCGTTCAGTGGCCGGGAGTTCGTGGACCTGCTGCAGCGAAGCAACCTCTTCACGATTCCGCTCGATGCCCATGGCCAGTGGTTCCGATACCACAACCTGTTCCAGGAACTCCTGCAGCGGCAGCTGAAGGAACGCGCCAGCGGTGACGAGATCGCACAGCTGAATCTCCGGACCAGCGAGTGGTTCGAGTCCCAGGGCCTGATCGCGGAAGCCATCCACTATGCGCTGGCTGTCGGAGATGTCCCGCGGGCAGCTGACATCGTCGAGCGGCATCGGCACGACGAGTTCAACGCGGACCGGTGGTATGTCGTTGAGCGGTGGCTTGCAATGCTCCCTGCCGAGGTCAAGCGGCAACGACCGTCGCTGCTCCTCGCCGACGGTTGGGTCGCGTACTGTCGGCTCCAACTGGACCGAATTCCGCTTTTGATCGAGCAGTGCGAATCGGCTGTCGGCGATCGACCGCTCGAGACGTCGCTGGCGGCGGAGTTCGCCTTCTTTCGGGGGAGCCTCGAGTACTGGACAGGTCACGCCGAAGAGAGTCGCCAGCTTCTTGAAGAGGCCCTTTCGAAGATTGGCGACTCGGGCGGCTATATCGAGAGCGAGACGGAGCTCGCGCTCGGTCTGGCACGTTGTATGGCGGGTGACACGGAGCTGGCGGTCCGGGCGCTCGAGGACCGGGTCCGAGGTCACATCGAGCAGGAAGGCGTGTTCTTCGCGAAGATCATCGGCGGGCTGGGTCTCATCCGCCTGGTGTCCGGCGATCTCGTGAACGCGATTCCAAACGCGAAGCAAATGCGTCTGGCGGCGGTCAAGAATCGTATCCGCAACCATGAAGCCTGGAGCGACTATTTCGAGGGATGCGCCCACCTCCACGCCAACGAGCTTGAGGCGGCGTCGCAGCACTTCGCCCGCGCCGCCGAGCAGCGATACATCTTCGAAACCCGGGCCGCCCTCGATGCGCTCTCGGGGTTGGTGCTCTCGCAACAGCTCCTCGAGGAGCCGGACAAGGCCCGGGAGACGGCCGGACGGTTGCGACAGTTTGCCGCCGAGCTGAATGACCCTGAGGCCCTGGCGGTGGCCGATTCCTGTGCGGCCCGGCTCTCCGTCCTCCGGGGGGACTCCGCGTCGGCCGAATCCTGGGCGCGGTCCTTCAGAGGGGAGCCCGATCCGGGAGCGTTCTTCATGTGGCTGGAGACGCCGTTGATCACTCGGGCGAGAGTTCTCATCGCTGCGGGTACAAAAATCAGCTTGAGAACGGCGGCCGACTCACTCCGGTCTCTGCGGCAGCACTGTCAAGAGTGGAGGTTTACCTGCCAGACCATCGAGATCGCGGTGCTGCTCGCCCTGGCGCTGGAAAAGCAGGGCAAGGCCGATGAGTCGATGGTGGCGCTGCGCGAGGCGGTGGAGTTGGCTCTGCCGGGCGGCTGGGTGCGGCCCTTCGTCGAGGCGGGCCCGGTGATGGCCGGGATGCTGCAGCGCCTGGACCCAGAGGGAGGGGATAGGGATTTCATTCGCCGGGTGCTGGCGGCGTGTGAGGCAGGGGGCGCCGGAGACTCTAAGATGCCACCGCCCGTCCAACCGACCGAGCCAACGCCCGCACGAGAGGCGCGGCCGGACTCCCCAGCGGATCAGCCTCCGTTCGACACCCTCACCGACCGCGAGCTCGACATCCTCGAGCTGCTTCACCAGCGGCTGTACAACAAGGAGATCGCGGCCAAGCTCTGCATCTCGACCCACACCGTCAACTACCACCTCAAAAACGTTTACTCGAAGCTCGGCGTCACCAGCCGCCGCCAGGCGGTGAACCGCGCCCTCGAGATGGGAATCCTGAGAACCACTGTTTAGCGGGATCGAAACGTGTGGGATCTCTTTGGGGCGGATTCGATACCGGTTCGGCATCGACACTGCCCACAACCCGCGAAAACCCCCTCATTTCTCACCCATTCCGAGGGATGCACAAAATGAAATCAAACCTGAA
>CAWDGW010000012.1:0-180048 GCA_963801995.1 uncultured Holophagae bacterium
CCTCGGCCGGCGCTTGCAGCTGCAGAATCTCGTCCATATCCTTGGGCGGCTCGCGCCACAGCTGGGCATCGGTCTTGACCCACTCCTGCATGGTGTCGGGCAGATCTTCAAAGCCGTCGACCCGCCAGGACACCAGGTGGATGATGGTCTTGCCAGGGCCGAGGAAGGGCGGCAGGTCGCCGTAGCGCAGCCAGCTCAGCTGGTTGGGCACCGAACCGTCGGACTGGATGAAGAAGTCGTAGTGCTCGAAGGCCTCGTACGTGCCGCGCGGGGTTTCGAAGTTGAGGAAGAGAGGCGCGGAAAAGACGGCGACATCGCCGATCCGGCGGGCTACCATCTCTTTCGCGGGACCGAGCTTGCGGATCCGGGCTCCACTGCCCTGCTCGACAAAGGTCTGCAGCTGGTCGCCCACGAGCTTGTAGGTGATGTACTGGTAGGGGTACTTGATGTGGGTGGCCGGCTTGCCGTTGACCTCACGGAAGATCTCGTTGGTCTCCGGATCGCGGTAGACGAAGGTCTTGCGTGACAGCTGGTAGGCGGTGTGCGGGATCGTTCTCGTCCCGGACGAGACGAGCGGTGTCGAATCCCTCCATCCGGGCGAGTAGCGCGCCATCGGGGTAGGAGTAGACCTCGCCGATGGAGTACCAGTAGATCGGCTCTCCGGTTCCCACTCTCGCCTTGAGGAAGACCTCGAAGAGCTCCTCGTCGAACCCGCCGCCCTCGGCCATGACCAGGTTCGGCACCACCAACAATCCGACCAACACCATCATCACGATTCGACGCATGTCACTCTCCTTTTTTCTTCATGTTCCCGTTCCCGTTCCCGTTCCCGTTCCCGATGGACGGGCCGGGGTAGCTTCCATCTCAGGCCCTCGCACCACGACGAGCCCCCACGGGCTCGCGCCGCGCCGCGTCGTCCTCGCCGGAGCCGTTTGCGAAGCGCTGGCGCTCGGCCTCGCTCAGACCCGCCGACCAGAGAGCGTCGAGGCAGGAGCGCAGGATGCGCATCACCAGCGAGAGTTCTGAAGGCTCGAAACCGGCGAGCAGGGCCTTGTTGGAACGGTGCCGCACCGGTTCGATGCGGGCGAGGACCGCGAGGCCGGCCGGCGTCGCGCACAGCGCCTTCTGCCGCCGGTCGCCGGGCTCTTCGGCTTGGGAGACCAGGCCCTTCTGAACCAGCGATCCCACCAGGGCGCTGATGGTTGGCCGCGACACCCCGCGCGCTGTGGCGATGGTCGACGCCAGCACCGCCTTCGGAGCCTCGGCGGGCGCGCCCAGCATGGGGAAGTTCGGGTCGCCAGCGATCTGCAGCAGCAGCAGCCACTGCTGGGCGGTGAGGCCCTCCTGCTGGGCGATGCGCTCGCCGTTGCGAGTGAGGTGGTTGGCCAGGTCGAGCACGGTGAGGATGAGGGACTCCTCGGTCGATTCTGTGTACGCCGCATCCATCGGATTTAGCTACCCTTGAGCATTGTGAGAGAACCTCATTTTTATTGCCGCGATGCCTGACTCCAACCCAGCGCTACGCCGCCGCAAGGGTCATCACTCCGAGGTAGCGGCTCTCGTCGCCAATGTCGAGCTGCGTCGAGAAACGTCCCGACGACCCGGTGATTTCCAGTTGATAGCCGCCGCTGTTCGGTTCGAGCCCGTCAATCACGAACTCACCGAAGAGATCCGTCGTCGCCCGTCCAACCTCACGACCATCCTTTTCGACAACGACCTCGGCACCGGCGGCGCACTCCTCGACGCCCTCGACGTGCTTGACGACGGTTCCTCCGACGAAGCACTTGGTGATCATGTGGAGGTTCTTGTAGTAGATGCGCGGCCTGGTGCCGAGCTCGGGCCTGAGGACCTCGAGGCCTTCCTCGGCCTGGATCCGCTGCATCTCCCCGTCCTCGACCTGGATCGTGCGGAAGACGTTCAAGGGGCAGGCCTGCTCGGCCCGCGTGCGGGTCCAGCCCTCGTCGAGCAGATGGGCGTCGAAGGGCCACGCCTGTGGGATCTGTTTCTCCTCGTTCCAGTAGATCGCGTCGTAGGGGCAGGCTTGCACGATCTTTTTCTGGCCCTTCGACTTTTCGGGATCGATGATCACGATGCCGTCGGGGCGCTTGCGCACGGCGCCGTCGGTGGCCGCCTTGGCACAGGGTGCGTCGTCGCAGTGGTTGCACATCACGGGCACGAATCGTGCCTGGACGATCGGGTAGGTGCCGCGCTCCTTGCGATGGATGTCGAGCCATTTGTGCTGCTCGTCAGCGCGGGCTGTGCGGCAGAGGTACCCGGGGAAGTCATTCCCGACGTACTCGTCCTTGACCGCGAGGAAGCAGAGGCGGCAGTTGTCGCAGCGCGCAACATCGACGATGAGGTTCCATTTCTTCGCCATCAGACTGTCTCCGCCGTCGGCTGCCAGGTGTCTTCGCCGGTCCACTTCTCGACCTCGATCAGGGCCGAGTTGGGTTTCATGCCGTGACCCTTCTTCGTGATGGATTTCTTGGTGTTCAGCATGTTGACGCAGCCCCCGAGATCGGTGGACCTGCCGGGCTCTCCCACCGGCCGATACTGGGCCGATCCGGAGTAGGTACTGACGACGCCCGGCCGGAGCCGACCCGTGACCTGGGCCGCGCAGACGACCGAACCGCGTTGGTTCCACAGCCGGATCAGGTCGTCGTCCTGGATACCTCTCTGGCCTCGGCATCCTCCCTGCTCATCCGCGCCACGAGGTAGTAGCGCCCGTCCTTGAAGACCCGGTGCTCCCGGATGTCGGCGAGGGTGCTGTCCGAGACGTCACCCATGACGTGGTAGGCATAGCGGGTGTGGGCCGTCTGCAGCTTCAGCGGGAAACTCCGCGAGCTCCGGGTTGTTGCTTCGGATCCTCGTAGGACGGCATGTACTCACAGAGCGGCGGCCGGTCGGGGTCGTCGATCCGCTCGAGTCCGGTGGCGATGAACTCGAACTTGCCCGAGGGCGTCGGCAACCCCTCGAGGTAGTCGTCCACGTAGTCCGACGGCAGGGGATAGGGATCAGGCGTGTCCTTCTTCCGGCCCTCGTAGTACCAGCTGTTCGCGAGCGGAACGCGCGACTCCGGCTTCTCCGCGGGCACGACCCAGTAGCCCTTCTTGAGGAACTGCCTCCAGCAGATGTGCTTCGCCATGTCGGAGGAGTCGAAGACGCGCTTGACCCAGTCGAGCTCGGAGGTGCCGCCTTCGGTGTACACGGCTCCGAGGCCGAGCTTCTCCGAGACCGCAGCGAAGATGTCGTAGTCGGACTTGGACTCGCCCAGCGGATCGATGCATTTGTGCTGCATCGTGATGATGCGGTGGTTGTTCATCGTGTAGAAGTGATGAACGTAGCCGGGGCCGCAGTTGAAGGTCTCGCCGATGTCCCACTTCTCGAAGACCGTGCAGGCGGGCAGAATGACGTCACAGAATGGCGTCTCGCCCTCGTGCCAGATCGACTGGTTGACGATGAACTTGAGGCTGGGGTGCTGGTAGGCGCGGGCCCAGCGGTTGCCGCCCACCATGGTGCCGAAGAGCTGGCTGCCGTACTTGTAGAGCATCTCCACCGGCGCGTGGCCGGGGGAGGGGTAGCCGAAGGGGAAGAACTGCGACTCACCGCCGTTGTGACGTCGGTGACGTATCCAAAGCTCTTGCCTTGAGTGATCGCCTCGGGGAACCACATCCGGGGAATGCTCTGTCGCACCGTGCCCATGGTGACGATGTGCGGCATGCGTTGGTAGTTGTTGGCCGAGTTGGCGCTGAAGGCCAGGTCGCCCGAGAAGCCGCCCTCCGCGTAGCCCGGGAAATAGAAGTTGTGATCGATCGGGAGCGCCGAACTGCAGATTGCCGAAGTTGTAGCCCGGACGGCCGTGACCCTGCATCGCGCCGATGATGGCCATCATCCGGGCCCACTGCATTCCGTTCGGACCGCGACAGGCGCCGCCGACGCCGGCGCCCCAGCTGCCGGCGCCGAGATAGGTCTTTTTGGCGCCCCACTCGCGTGCCAGGGCACGGACGTCGCGGGCCGGGACGCCGGTCTCGGGCTCCTGCCACTCGGGGGTCTTCGCAATGCCGTCGGTCTCACCGAGGATGTAGGCCTTCCACTCATCGAAGCCCGTGGTCTTGTCGGCGACGAACTCCTTGTCGTAGAGCTCCTCGGTGATCCAGACGTGGCAGAGCGCCTGCGCGAACGCCGCGTCGGTCTGCGGCCTCGGTGCGATCCACTTGCCGCCGAGGTGGGCCGCGGTATGGTTCAGGTAGGGGTCGATGTGGACCATCTTGATGCCGAGCTCTCTGGCCCACTCGCGCCGTTGCGTCCCTTCGAAGCCGTAGGTCGTATCCGGATCCGAGGACCAGAAGACGATCATCTCCGCTTCCTTGAGACAGTCCTCCACGGTGCCGTAGAACTCCGGGCATCCGAGACGCGCGCTGTTGCCCCAGTGGTGCATGGCGCCCCAGAACCAGCCCTCCCAGCTGTCGGGGCTGTGCATGAGCTTGGTGACGCCGATCAGGTTCCAGAAGCGGTTGAAGGCGCACAGGTAGTGGCCGAGGTTGCCCCACTGGTGGTGCGAACCGTGGTCCACCGCGACGGCGCCCGGGCCCACGGCCCTGGCGCGCTTGATCTCCGAGGCGACGATGTCGAGTCGCCTCGTCCCAGCTGATGCGCTCGAACTCGGAGATCCCGCGATTCTGCGGGTTGCGCTCACCGTTCGGGTCGAAGTCGACGCGCTTCATGGGATACAGCAGTCGGTCCTTCGAGTACACCATGGACTTCTGGCATGGCCGTGCGCGGCCAGCGTCATCCGCCGCGGGGGCGAGAACTTCTTGCCTCGTGCTTCGATGGTCCAGCTCCCTCCGTCCTCGTCCTCGAGGTCGACGGGAGTGGTGCGGATGATCTTGCCGTCCTTGACGTAGACGAAGAGGGGACCGCCGTTGGTGCCGTTGGTGTAGCGAGTGACACCGTCGCCCATATCGGTTCCGCTCTTCCAGTAGACCGATTCCAGCTCGGCCCAGGGTCTGCCAGGAACCAGACCGCGAGGTCATCCCGCCCTTCCAGGAGGAGCTTGTAAGTTCTTTGCGGCGTCGATGCGTTCGAGCTGGTCGAACGGCGGGGTGAGGAAGCTCTTCGCGAGGGCCGCGTTCTTGAACGCCGATCGTGACATCGGGGTTGGCGTGGATGCCCTTGCCCGTGCTGATCTTGCCCTTGTCGAGCTTGATCCAACGACCCACCTCGGGTTCGTCCCGCAATTTGATCTGTGCGACGACGTCCCTTTCCTTCAAACGTTCGGCATAGTCCGGGTAGACGCGCGCAGCCACCCGCATGGCCTGCGGTATTCCCCACAGTAGGACAGATAGATTCATGTCACCCTCCAGAAACGAACGCAGAGGCCGCGGCGAGATATTTTCGCAGTCGCGGTTATTTGGTTAGGATTCCTCACTATTAGGTAATCTAATCATTTTTTCGTCATTGTCAAGGCTTGGCGAAAAAAGCACCGCCCGAGAGGCGGTGCTTTGCTTCTCGGTACGGCGGGTGAACTAGAACCGATAGTTCACGCGAAACGAGTAGGTCATGGGCGCACCGATGTAGGCGCTCAACAGATTGAGGCCGGGGATGGCGAACAATCCGCCGATGTAGTCCTCATCCGTGAGGTTGTCGCCCGCAAGCGAAAAGCGCCAGCGGTAGTTCCTGGTTTCGAATGCGATGATCGCGTCCACCAGGTCGTAGGACACCTGAGTCTGGGCTCCCGCGTTGCAGAACCCGAGGAAGTGCTCGTCCTTGTGGTTGTAGTTGGCGCCGAATGTCCAGTACCCGCCCGCCACGGTATTGGGAGTCGAGTACAGGGCGCCCACGCGGTAGGACGTCTTGGGCGAGTACTTGAGCTGGAGATCGATCTGGCCGGTGCCGTAGGGGGCGCAGTCGATGTCCTGCTGGAAGTTCTGCTTGGTGTACTTGGTGTCGAGCAGACCCACGTTGGCGTTGAACTGCAGGCCCGGCGCCGCCACGATGGTCGTCTCCAGCTCCCCACCCGAGGTCTCCACGTCACCCAGGGAGAAGCGAATGAAGTTGCCGTTGGGATCGGTGCCGGTCCCCTGGAGATTCTCGAAATCGGTGAGGAACGCGGCCACGTTGAGCCGCCACTTGCGCTGCCACAGATCGGACTTGAGACCGATCTCGTAGCTCATGATCTCCTCCGGCGGGATCGGTTGCAGCGGCAGCACGGTGGAGCCTTCGTTGGCCCGGCCGTCGAAGGCGCCCGACTTGAATCCCGCGCTGACGTCGAAGTAGGCGAGCAGGTTGTCCGTCGCGGCCCACGACAGCGCGAGCCTGGGCGTGAACCGGCCCCAGGATTCCTGCAGTTGCTTTTCGACCGGCGTGTTCACCGACCCTGCGAGGGGCGTTTTCGTCGCACGGAGTTTGCGAGCTGATGATCGTGCCGTCGGGCCCGACGCACGCGATCATCTGACCGCCGTCGGGGTTGAACACCGTGATGTCGAAATCCTTGTCGTCGTTCGTCCAACGGCCTCCGGCGGTGAGCTGCAGGTTGTCGAGCAGGTGGAAGTCGAAGCTGGCGTAGATGGCGTAGCTGTCGGTCGTGAGGGAGGTGTCCGTGTAGCGGTTGAAGCCGAGCGGAGCGAGAATCACGTTCTCGGTGATCTGCTGGTTCTCCTCGTGAAAGTAGTAGAGGCCGGCGACATATTCGACGTTGTTGCCGATCGAACCCACCCCCTGGAACTCCTGGCTCCATTGCTCCTGCTGCTGGTCCTGGAAGATGTGGAACAGCGGCAGCGCCGATGCCGGGCCGGGAATGATCGGATTGCCGACCTGACCGTCGCCGTCGGTGAAGAACTGCCAGTCCTGGTCGCGCCAGCCGGTGATCGATTTAAATGTGAACGTGTCGGCGGCCTGCCAGGCGACCTTTGCATACAATCCGCTCTGGTCGAGGTCGTTCTGCGGCTCCGTAAGATCCGACAGCAGGGTGTGCACGTCGGTGTCACCGTCGATCTGGTCGTCGAGGTTGGGCAGCCCGGTGCCGTAAAAGCCGACAAACGGCGGCTGGGGCACCAGACCCAGCGGGAAGCCCGGAGTCGAGCGCTCGACGAGCACGTCGCCCACCGCCAGGATGTCGAGGCTGTCCCCGGGGGTGAAGCGCAGCGAAGCCCTGACCCCCCAGATGTCCTGATCGTTCACGTCGTCACCGTTGTACAAATTGGTGTCGTAGCCTTCATGGTTGCGGTACAGCCCGGCCACCTGGAAGGCGAACAAATCCGACACGGGAACGCTCACCGAACCACGGAAACCCGTCAAGCTGTAGTTCCCCACTGCGCCTTCCAGGTTCAGGTGGAAGTCCCCGCTCGGCTGCTTGGTGATGATCTTGATCGCCCCGGCGCTGGTGTTGCGGCCGTACAGCGTTCCCTGCGGACCCCTGAGCACCTCCACCCGATCCACCTCGTAGAGGTCGAACATGGCGCCGATCTGACGCGGGATGTAGATGTCGTCGATGTAGATGCCGACCGGCGTGTCCGAGGTGAAGAACGACTCGTCCTCGCCGACGCCGCGGATCGCCGCCCGGGCGCCGCTCGATGAGCTGGTGTTCTTCTCCATCCACAAATTGGGGGTGGCGACGGCCAGCTTCTGGATGCTGACGATGTTCTGGTTGTCAATGTCCTGCTCGGAGAGCGCGGTGATGGCCACCGGCACCCGCTGCAGCGTCTCCTCGACGCGCCGCGCCGTCACCGTGATGTTCTCGATCTCGGTCCCCTTTTTCACCGTGATCTTGTCGCTGGGCGCATCGGCCTGGAAGGTCACGTTGAGCTGCCCGCTGTACGGCACATCGACCTCGACCGTGTCGGAGACCTCCCCCGCGGTCATGGTGAGCCGATGGGTGCCCGATGTCGGGACGTCGATGAAGAAGAAGCTCTCGCTCGTCTCCTTCACCTGGGTCTCGCCCGAGGGCGAGACGAGCTCCACGGTGACCTGTTCAGCGAAGTCCGCCGGCTGAATCTGGAAGACGAGCCTGGTGGAAGCCTCGGCCGTCGGGCAAAATAGCAACCCGCACAGCGCCAGTGCTCCTATGGTGAATAATCCACGATTCCACGTCCTCATGATCTGTCCTCCCCCCTTTTCGGTCCATTGGTACTTCCTCAGGGTCTGCCCGACGTATCTGGCCACCTCCTCGAATAGCGGGTTCACGCCGGGCGGCGTCAATCAACGAAAAAAAGGCCGAACTCTTTGAACTGGATTGATTATACTATCGTTAGATCAATGTTACAAATATTCTGAGATCACTTCAGCAAACCTCTTACCAGAGGTTGAGAGGAAAAACCATGACCGAACATCGAGCGTCCCTTTCTCGCCGCCAGTTTCTTGCCGCTGCCGCCGCTGGTCCGGTCGCTGCCGCCAGCCGCACCAGCCCTGGAGCTGCCACCATCGATCCCTGGGCGCAGGTGCGGGGCCGGTTTCCACTCGAGGAAGACCTCATCTATTTCAACACCGGCACCTACGGTCCCTCCTCGTGGGCAGTCGCCGCCGCCGAGTGCAACGTGCGCGAGGCCATGAACCGCAACTTCAATCGCTATTTCTTCGATCACTTTATCGACGAACGTTTCGTCGGACTGATCGATCGAATGGCCGACTTCATCGGCGCCGACAGAAACGACATCGCCTTCACCTCCGGCGCCACCGAGGGGATGAACTTCGTCGCCGGCGGACTCGACCTGAACGCGGGTGACGAGGTGTTGACAACGACCCATGAACATCAGGCTGGTATCTACCCGTGGCTGCTGGCTGCGAAGCGACGCGGCATGACGGTCCGCCAACTGCCGCTGCCGACGCCGATCCAAAGCGCCGGCGACGTGCTCGATCGGTTCGATGAAGCCATCAACTCCCGCACCCGAGTGCTCAGCTTCTGCCACGTCCAGTACACCGACGGTTGCGTTCTGCCGGTGGCCGAGCTCTGCGAGCTTGCCCGCGATCGCGGGCTGATCTCGGTGGTCGACGGGGCGCAGTCGGTTGGAATGCTCGATTTTTCGGTTCGCGATCTCGGCTGCGACCTGTTCGTCACCAGCCTGCACAAGTGGCTGTGCGGCCCCTACGGCACCGGCCTCATCTACATCGACGAAGCGATCCGGGACCGCCTCTGGCCGACCGTTGTCGAGGGCCACGAGGGGTGGCAGACCGCCGATCGATTTGGCCGCGATCCGGGGGAGCCATCCATCGACTTCGCCTCGGCGTGGCCGGAAACGATGATCAAGTACGCCACCAACCTCCACTACTACGGTCCCCTCTTCTGGGCGCTGCTGCCGGCGATCAACCTGCAAGAATCGATCGGGCGTTCCGTTGTGGAGGATCGAACCCTGGCACTCGCCCAGCGTTTCCGCGACGGGTTGCAACAGATCGACGGCGCTCGAATCCTCTCACCGGACCCGGACGCACTCCGCTCGGCGATCACCTCGTTCACGATCACAGGGGTCGACCCGCAGTGGTTGCGCAAGGCTCTGGCCAATCAGCGGATCGTGACGCGCTACATCGGCCACGCGCCGTTCGGGTTCGAGGCCGATCGAGTCTGCACCCACATCTTCAACTCCGAGGAGCAGGTCGACCGTGTACTGGCGGCGATCGCGACCCTCGCAGCGGCCCGCACCTGAGCGGCCCAGAAGGGATTCCCCCATGAAGACACTCGCTCTCCTCTGCGCCATCGGCACTCTGGCGACCTTCACCGGCTGCGCTGCCGTTCCCACTTCCGACGGCGGCGACGCCGACCCGGTCGAGCGCCGTCAGATCATCACCACCGAGCAGGCGCCTGCCGCCATCGGTCCCTACTCCCAGGCTCTTCTGGTCGGGAGCCATCTCTACCTTTCCGGACAGATCGGCATCGACCCGGATACCGGCGAGATGGTGCCCGGTGGAACGGCACCAGAAACTCGCCAGGTGCTGGACAACGCCAGTGCCGTCCTCGAGGCAGCGGGATTCACCCCGGCTGACGTGGTTCAGTCAATCGTCTTTCTGGCCGATCTGAACGACTACGCCACGGTCAACCAGATCTATGGCGAGTTTTTCCCCGACGCACCACCAGCCCGTGCTGCCGTCGAGGTTGCCAGACTTCCCAAGGACGCTAGAGTCGAGATCATGATGACCGCCATGAAATCTGGACCCTGACGCCGTCCATGGTCGGTCGTCAGGGTGGGTTTTCGAGCTGGTAGATCACCACAACATGGCCGTCCGAGTCGTAGAATGCTGACTCGGTCCGCGGCGGGCCCTTGGCCGGATCGAGCGAGGTGCGGGGCTGGCAGATCTTCAGCCCGAGCTCGGTGGCGGAGGCGAGGGTCTTCGCCACCGATACCACCTGGATGACCGTCGCGGCCCGGCGGGCGTCACCGAGGCTCGCAGCGTGGCCCGGCGCCTCGATGAGGGCGAGGGTCCGCTGCTGGCTCTCCGAGCTCAGGGTGGCGAAGCGGATCTCCACGTCCTCGGGGATGTCGAAGATCTCGTAGGCGAAGGCCTCGTCGTCCTGATTCGCCACGTACTCCACCGTGAAGCCGAGGAGATCGCGGTAGACCTCGAAGGCCTTGTCCAGGTTGTCGACGAGGAGTGCGGCGCGTTGGAAATAGGGCAGTGGCCGCTCATTTGCAGGCAGCATCGTGATCCTCCGATTGAAGAACCGATCCGTCAGCTCAGCGGCTGTTCCACCGAGGTGGCGACCGATGTGGAGCGGAAGATGTACTCCTGATCCTCCGGCGCCTTGAGATTGAGCAGGGTCAATACGCTGATGGCGATGACCAGAGCCCACACAACGAAGACCGCCGGCATGGCGACGTTCATGTTGCGCTTGATCTCGTAGTTCAGCTCATCCACATTCTCCGCGCCCGCTTCGATGGCCTTCAGGTTTCTGAGGGCGGTGCCGGAAATCGGAATCAGGAAGAGCCCGTCCGCCACGATGATGGCGTACAGGATGTGCTTCCAGGTCAGCCAGGTGGTGGAGAACAGGGCCGTGTCGGTGAGGTAGCAGAGGATGATCCCGATGGGGAGCGTCAGGATGAAGATGTAGGCCACGATCCGGTCGATGCCGTGCATGATCTTCGCGCGCTCGAGGCGGTTTTGCAGCGGCACCTCGGGGTTCTTCACGTCGAAGTGGAGCCAGTAGACCAGGAAATCGAAGAGCAGCCATCCGGCCGCCATCAAGCCATGGAGCCAGCGAAAGGACACCTCGATAATGTCGATGCCATAAATGGTGATACCAGCCATTTGTCTCAGCCTCTCTTGAACATGAACTTGTAGAGCTTGGGAATCCCGTAGAGCGCGATGCCGAAGTACAGTACGGCGTTCAGAAGGACTCCGATATCGAACCCGTTCTGATTCAACACCCGGACAGCGTTGACCCCCATGAAGGCCCCTCCGAGGATGAAGGTGCCCCACAGCAGATAGACGAGATGCATTACAACCTCCTTCTCAGACGTGACGGCGCACCTGTGTCGCCGCCACCATTGCCAGCAGGATCAATACCACCAGGACCGTAAATGGAACCTGGTAGCTGCCAGTCTTGTCGTAGAGCAACCCGGTGAGCCAGATACCGAGCCCACCGCCGATGGCGTCGAGCACCGTAATGGTGCCGAGGATTTTGCCGGTGGCACGCAGGCCGAAACACTCGACGGTCAGCAACTGAAGCATGGTGTACAGGCCTCCCCATCCCAGACCGAAGAGGATCACTGCAATCCAGAAGAACTCGACCCGGACGGTGGCCAGCAGTACGGCACCGGTGAGCATGACTGCCAGATTGCCAAGAAACACCATTTTCTGATTGAGGCGATCCGCGAGGTAACCGAACGCGAACTTGCCCAGCAGAGCCATCCCAAAGAGAGTGCTGATCCCGGTACTGGCCACCTGGGGCGAAAACTCCATGTCCCTGAGATACAGGAACAAATGTGCCTGCGCTCCAAGGATGGAGTAAAAGGTCATCATCGCCGCAAAGGCCAGCGACCAGAATGTGACCGTCTTCAACGCCTCGCCGTAGGACAGACCGGCATGTTCAATGTCAGCCGCACCCCCGCCGCCACTTTCTTCGCCGACGCCGGGCTGAATTCCCAGGGGATGGAGGCCTCGATCCTTGGGACTGTTGCGGACCCAAACGGCGATGACCACCAGCAGCGCAACCGGGAACAGTGCTTCCCACGCCATGGCCTCGCGCCAGCCGAACTTTTCGATCAATCGGGTGCCCAGTTGAGGGAAGAACATCCCGCCCAGGCTGGTGCCGACCAGGGTGATGCCGATGGCGGTACCCCGTTTCTCGACGAACCAGTGGGAGACCAGCATGACCGACACGATCAGCCCGGCACTCACCAGCACCAACGCGAACAGGGTGTGAATGAGGTACATGTGGGTAATGGACTGGATGCGGCCGTAGAGCAGAAAACAAATGACGAGCAGGGCCGACCCGAAGGCCATCAATCGACGGACACCGAATTTATCGGCCAAGAGCACCGGCGAGTGGGCCCAGCAAACCCGCCAGCGCGAAGGTGAGCAGGTCCCGGAACTTGAGGTCGGATCGACTCCAACCAAACTCCTTGAGCAGCGACTCGTCAAAGACGTTGATGCCGCCGATGATCAGACCGTTGGTGGTGAACAGCACCACCATTGCACAGGCCGCGATGATCCAGCCGTAGAATGGCCGCATACTCAAACCCAATCCTCCAGGCCGTAGACGCGAATCGCATTCTCCCAGAAGAGCTTCTTCTTGACATCTTCTTTCAGACCGAGCTCCTCGATCTCGCGAACCGATCGCTCGAAGTCGATCACCGGCCAATCGGTGCCGAAAAGGACCTTGTCCTGGCCGCGGCGGGAGTTGATAAACCGAATAAACGAGGGATCCCAATACTTGGGTGAGTGGGCGTCACAACCCACAAAGACGTTCGGGTGCTTCCAGGTGACCGAAATCATCTCTTCCACCCACGGGTATCCGATGTGGATGCCGACGATGGTCAGCTCGGGAAAATCGATGGCCACGCGGTCCAGCGTCATCGGGTTGGCCACCGTGGGCAGGAAATGCTGCGCCGAGTGGCCGATCTGAATCTGGAGGGGGATACCCAATTCGGCGCATTTTGCATAGAAGGGATAGTACATCCGGTGGCCGGGCTCCTCGCCGTACCAGTGTGGATAGAGGTGAGCGCCGACGAATCCGTACTCCTTCACTGCCTCCTCGACCTTTGCGACCCAGGGTACGATGTTGGTGGGGTTAATGCCGATGACACCCTTGAACCGGTTCGGGTGCTCGGCCACCACCTCGGCGATCCGCTCCATGGGCTTTTCGAAATAGATATCAGAGCCTGTCTTCCCACCGACGGTGGCGATCATGAGCCCCTTCTCGATACCGGCGGCGTCCATCTTGGCGATTTCGTCCTCGAGGGGGATCCCATCGCCGGTCTCGCCCAGGATGTGAATCTGCTTCCAGAAATGGTTGAGCTTCGGCGTGTAGTTCTGGGTCAGGTCCGGGGTCCAGAGATTGACGACGATGTCCAGGATTCTCATGGGATTCTCCTCATCTATGATTCGCGGTGGCGTGCCTGGTCCGGGGTCCAGGGTACATCCCCCTTTTCTCACGGCCTTCCTGCTGCGGCCGACGAGAGAATCGGGACAGGCAACGCGTGTCTTGAATGAAGGGTTGATCTCGAGACATGCTTGAGTATAATGTCGGAACAATAGGACAAAGTCAAGCACCTTTGTCCTGCGTGAATTCGTGCGGGTTGATCCTCATCGGGGGCCTCCAACAAGCCCTCGGAACTGGATCGGGTGGTACGATCGCGCGATCGGGTGCAGTCACGATTGGAGGCCACAGGATGTCAGGTCCGCTCGAAGGGGTCCGTATCATCGAAATGACCAGCGTGGTTCTGGGTCCCTGGGCGTGTCAGATCCTGGGCGATCTCGGGGCCGACGTGATCAAGGTGGAGCCGCCGTTCGGCGACAGCAACCGTCAGCTCGGGCCCGGGCGCAACCCGGGGATGTGCGCGCTCTTCCTCACCTGCAACCGAAACAAGCGAAGCGTTGTCTTGGATCTCAAGCAGGAGTCCGGCCGCGCGGCGTTGCTCAAGATGGCGGAGACCGCCGATGTGGTGGTCCACAACCTGCGCCCACCGGCCATCAAGAGGCTCGGCCTCGAATACGACGAGATCCGCAAGATCAACCCCCAGATCATCTATTGCGCCACCTACGGCTACCGCGCGGATGGACCCTACAGCGATCGGTCGGCCTACGACGACTCGATTCAGTCGGCGAGCGGCATCGCCATGCTCAAGGCGCGGGCCGGTGCCGAGCCAAGCTATCTCCCGGTCATCGTCGCCGACAAGACCACCGCCATGGCCGTGGTCTACTCGGTCACCTCGGCACTCTACTATCGTGAGAAGACCGGAGTCGGTCAGCAGATCGAGGTGCCCATGTTCGAGACCATGGTCAATTACGTGATGGCCGAGCACCTCTATGGTGGCGCCTTCGTGCCCGCCGCCGGCGACATGGGTTATGCGCGTCTGTTGAGTCCTGACCGTCGGCCCTATCAAACCAAGGACGGCTACATCGCCATCCTCCCCTACCTCAACAACCACTGGGAGATCTTCTGCAAAGCGGCAGGACGCCCGGAGCTGCTCGATGACGAACGCTTCGCTGATTTGCCGTCGCGGCTTGCAAACATCGACGAAGTCTACCGTGAGGTCTCGGTCATGGTGGCCACGAAGACCACCCAGGAGTGGCTGGATATCCTCACCGAGACTCCGGTGCCCACCATGATCGTCAACACCCTCGAGGATCTGCTCGAGGACCCGCACCTGAAGGCGACAGATTTCTGGAAGGAGTACGAGCACCCCACCGAGGGCACCCTCCGGCTGCCCGACGTGCCGACGCGGTTCTCCGAAACCCCGGGCTCGGTCCGCCATCTGCCGCCTCGATTGGGCGAGCACAGCCTCGAGGTGCTCGAGGCCGCCGGGCTGAGCGATGACGAAATTCAAGAAATGCTGTCATCCGGTGCCACCAAGGTGCCGAAATCCGACTGAGGTCGCCCTTTGAACCCGTTCCCGTTCCCGTTCCCGCTCCCGTTCCCGCTCCCGACTCGGGGACAACAACTGGAGCTGTCGATCCCAATCCGCTCCGCAAGAAAAACCAACCCGCTTTCACGGAGGTCCAAATGAAAAAGCTGGCGCTCGCACTCGTGTGTTCTTTGTTCTCGACCGCGCTCGTATTCGGCGGCGATACCCTCGATCTCGACAATCCGGAGGACGCCGTCAAGGCGCTGCGCAAGACCCAGTGCCACCTGGAGGACGGCAAGCCTGCGGTGTTCTGGTGGACCGGCCACGTCTACAGCCGTGTCGCCGGCGAGAAAGACCGTCTCCTGTTCAGCTACCAGGCGATGAACGTGCGTGCGTGCCAGACCCTGAGCGACCCTGAAAAGGGCTACGGCTATCGAATGGTGTCGCGCGAGGCCCTGATCTACCTCGACCCAGCCACCGGGGAGATCGTCCGCACCTGGACCAACCCCTGGACCGGCGAGGAGCTGGAGGTCATCCACATCTTCAACGATCCGGTGAACTCCAAGTACCCGGTCTTCGCCCAGAGCCGGCGGGGTCCATTCCAACTCGGCGCCACCTTCAAGGATGGTCGCGGCTGGCTGAGCTTCGAGGTCCCGTTGTTCTACACCAATCCTCTTGGCGGCGACTACCAGGAGTTCGTCGGCGGCACCTACCAGGCGATCGAAATGTTCAACTTCTTCTTCGACGAGGCGGCGTTACTCGACGCTTCGGTGGGCGGCCTCGACAATGCCAACGTCTCCTGGGCCAGGGTTTCGAAATGGCTGCCGTGGATGAAGATGGGCGATCGCACCGGTCAGATGATCTACAACGGGTCGGGGAAACGGGTCGCCACCTGGGAGGAGCTGCCCGAAATCCTCAAGAACGAGCTCAAGGCCGCCAAGCCCGAGTACCAGGAGCCGCCGCCGCTCGATGACGCACGGCCCAACGAGACCAGCTGGACCTACTTCAAGAAGGTCATCGACAGCGAGCGGGCCGCAGAGCAGGAGTGACGCGCACGCTCCGCCATCACCCCGTGCCCGTCTCCGTTCCCGAAGCCGGCATGCCACCGGCGACGTTCGGGTGCGGGTGGGGGGGATTTTCGATTTTTGATTTGTGATTTTCGATTCACACCCGGGCACGGATACGGGCAGGAGCACGGGCACGGATGACAGGGAGGCCGACCATGACCACGACAGCACAGGCCTGGCGGTTCGAAGGCATCGGAGGGCCGGAGCTGCTCCGGCTCACCGACCATGAGTTCGGCGACCCCGGCCCCGGGGAGGCTTTGATTCGGATCCGAGCAATCGGCCTGAATCGGGCGGATCTGCTCTACCTCGCGGGCCGATACTTCGCCCCGCCCCCCAGTCCCTCCTTCATCGGCCAAGAGGCTGTGGGCGAGGTGGTGGCCCTCGGTCCCGAACTGGCCGATGAACCGACGGTCGGTGGATTTCGACCTGGAGGTTGGAGCGCGGGTCGGTCTTTTGGTAGGCCGGGTGGACTACTCACGGATGGGCACCTACCGCACCGCCGGCATCTTCCGCCAGAACGCTCTCCTCCCCTTGCCAGGGGATTTTTCATTTTCCGAGGGCGCCGGCCTCTGGTTGACCGGGTTGACGGCCATGGGCGGCTTGCGAGCAGGTGGCGTGACACCCCAATCGGCCCGAGCCAAGCGTGTGCTGGTGACGGCGGCCTCCAGCGGTGTCGGCGTCATGACCCTCCAGGCTGCC
This sequence comes from uncultured Holophagae bacterium, assembly GCA_963801995.1. GTDB lineage: Bacteria > Acidobacteriota > Thermoanaerobaculia > Thermoanaerobaculales > Sulfomarinibacteraceae > FEB-10. Next base: position 16,760 of record CAWDGW010000012.1, read on the forward strand.
CGGGCCATGGGGGCGGAGACCTACGCCGCCACCACTTCGCCTGACAAGGCCGACAAGTTGGCTTCAATGGCGGATCACGTGATCGTGGCCACCGCCCCGGACGTGTTGGTGGATGAGGTGGGGCGACTGACCGGTGGTTCCGGTGTGGACATGGCGTTTGACCCCGTGGGCTTCGCCTACGCCCAGGCGCTCGCGCAGACCGCGGCCACCGACGGCCAGGTGGTTGTCTACGGCCTGCTGGCGGGAACGGACGCACCTCTCGATCTGCGGACCATGATCTTCAAGGACCTGGGCATTCACGGATTCACCGTCCACCGGCTGCTCCGCAACCCCGATGCTCTCGAAAAGATCGTCGCCACGACCCTGGAGCTGGCCACGGATGGCGCGCTCCGGCCGGTGATTGCCGCCGAGTTCGGCCTCGAAGACGCGCCTCAGGCTCTCGTGACCATGGAGCGGAATGAGCATCTCGGCAAGATCGTGCTCACCGTCGATTGAAGATCTAAGGTCTTCCCACCCACCCGCGTCCGTGTCCGCGCCCGAATCAAAGATCGGTTCATCCGGAATTTCGTGAGGTGGTGAAGGACAGCGACCAGGGGCAGCGATCAGGGACAGCGTCAGGGTCCGCTGTTCCCAGTCGCCGCCCGCTGATTCCTGACCCTGCCGCCGAGGCCTTGACGATCATTCACGGTTGCACGGTAACCGTGAAAGCGTTATAGTCTTAGTGGAGGCAGCGGCGGTGATCGTCTCATTCGGCGACAAGCACACGGAGGCGGTGTTTCACGGCACACCGATCAAGCTGCTGAGGCGATACCCGGCAGACGTTGTGCCTCGGGCTGCTCGAAAGCTCGATTTTCTGAATGGCGCCTCTGAGTTGATCGATCTCGAAGTGCCGCCGGGGAACCGGCTCGAGCCGCTCAAGGGTGATCTCAGAGGGTTTTTCAGCATCCGAGTTAACGTTCAGTGGCGGATCGTCTTTCGGTGGCAGGGTTCCGATGCCCATGATGTGCGTCTGGTGGACTACCACCGGTAAGGGAGGGTCGCATGATTCCGAAGAACAGAGTCCCAACACACCCCGGGGAGATTCTCCTCGAGGAGTTCTTGATTCCCATGGAGCTCTCCCAGGTCCAACTCGCCGCTCACATCGGCGTGCCTGTCCAGCGGGTCAACGAGATCGTCCGCGGCAAGCGCGGCATCACTCCGGATACGGCGTGGCTCCTCTCCCAGGCGTTCGGCACGACACCGCAGCTGTGGATCAACCTCCAGACCAACTACGACCTCGCACGCCACAAACCGGACCGCAGGGTTCCCAAGCTCCACAAGGTGGGATAGTCGCTTCCGCCCGTCAAACTACGCACGAGTTTTGGGTTCCCTCAGGATGAAAATGGGGAGGTGGCGAGTCCGGCCGGTTGACAATCCGATGAGATGGTATGACAATTGGTCATACCGGAGGTGAAGGCATGGCGAGCGCCAAGATTGCCGTCAGCTTGAAGAAGGACACCGTCAAGGAGCTCGACCGACTCGTCGGGAAAGGCGTGTACCCGAGCCGCAGCCGGGCGATCCAGGAAGCCGTGGATGAACGGCTCGCTCGGCTGTCGCGCGATCGCCTCGCGAGAGAATGCGCCAAGCTCGATCCATCGTACGAGTCCGCCCTGGCAGAGGAAGGGATGGTGGTGGAGGTCGAGCAGTGGCCCGAGTACTGAGAGGCGAGGTCTACTGGGCCGATCTCAACCCCGTGAAGGGCCGTGAGCAAGCAGGTCGTCGACCGGTGCTCGTCATCAGCCATGACGTCTTCAACGAGCGCTCGGGGACCGTCGTCGCCATGGCCATCACGAGCCAGCCTCAACGCGCTGGCTTTCCCCTCAACCTCGAGATCACCGAACCCGGAATGCCCAAACGGTCATGGCTCAAAATCAGCCAGATTCGGCCACTGTCGATCATTCGGCTCGGCGAACGGATCGCGACCCTTTCGCCGGAGCTCCTCAACGAGGCGATCGACGGACTGAACGAGATCGTGGGGCCGTGACGGAGCTGCAGCCTCGGATCACGTAGCGATGGATTCGACCTCAACGCCGGATGGCACCGGTTTCAGTGTCAGGAAGACCAGACCCGAAAGGAAGAGCGGGATCGCCACGAAGGTGCTGAACGCCAGGTTCCAACCGAGCCGGCCGATGGCGTAGGAGGTCACCAGCGGTCCCAGAGCCAGCCCGAGGTTGACCGCCAGCGCCCCGGAGAAACCCACTCCGGTGGCCCGGACCCGGGTCGGGAAGTGTTCGGCGAGGAAGGTGAACTTCACCGCGGTGGTGCCATAGAAGAACATGGTCATCAGCCCGAAGACGATGATGATGGAGAGCACCGACGAGGTCGCCCAGATCAGCACCAGGAAAAGAGCCGTTCCGATCCAGCTCCAGGCGACGATCACATTGCGCCGCGCCATCACGAACTCGCCGACGAACGACGACAGGATGTAGCCGAGGGCGCCGATTCCGTAGGCCGCGCCCACCAACAGGGTGGAGGTCTCGATCGAAAACCCCCTGACCTCCACGAAGTAGGTGGGCATGTAGAAAGCGGAACCGCCGTAGGCAGCGACGTGGAGGAATTCGCCAAGGAAGAGCACGATCGTCGTTCGTCTGAGATCGCGGGCGAAAAGGTGGCGGAGCTTGGCGGGTTCAACGGCTCGAGGGCTTCGGCTCGGCGGCAACGAGGGCCGCGTGTGTCGCGGAAGCGCTCGGTCTCGCGGATGAACCTCCGACGACGATGGTGAACGGGATGCTGACCAGTCCGATGAGGAACATGGGCCGCCATCCCCATCGACCGAGGATCGGTGCCGCCATGAGAGAAGCCAGGAACCATCCCATGGGATAGCCGGTCTGCAGGACGCCGGACAGAACACCCCGGTAACGGGCCGGGGACTCCTCCACCACGATGGTCCCGGCCACCGGCACCTGGGAACCGCCCGCGGCGAAACCCAAGGCCCTCAGGATCCCGAGCACAACGATGTTTGGCGCCACAGCGTGAAGCGTGACGAAGATGGACGAAACCACGATGGAGGCCATCAGCACGAGTTTGCGCCCGATGCGATCGGCCAGGACACCGATGCCGGCGATCAGCAGGCCGGAAACGGCGAATGAGAGACCGAAGATCCAGCCGATGACCTCGAGACCGACCTCGAATTCCTCACGGATTGCGGGCACGGCATAGCCGAAGAGCGCCTGGTCCATGCTGGCGAGGCTCAGGCTGGCCAGGCAGATCACAAACGCCCTCAGCGGATACCCGGATAGCTTGGCGCCTCGGAACGCGACTCAGTTGCCTCCTGTCGCCTGTGCCCGGACCGCAACGATTGAAAATAGAAAATGGGCAGAGGAAATCTCGCCCTCGCGCCCACCCATTGCGAATTACCAATTACGATATTCTGGCCTCTGAAATCCTTTCCGCATCGCCTCGAGCTCCTCGCGATGCCACAATTGCGCAATTCGTAATTCGGAAGGCCATAATTCGCAATTCGCAATCATCACAGCAGTACGGTGAACCAACCCGACACGGTTCAGTCGGAGGGTGGTGGCCCGACCAGACCGAAGTACTCGCGATAAGCGCAGATCTGCTCGCCGCAGACATCCAGCGAGATGGCCACCTGATTGGCGTAGGGCTTGCCGAACATCACGCCGTGATCTTTGAACTCGAAGATCACCCGAGTGCCCTCGGCCGTCACCCCGAGGACCTCGTCGACGAAGAGCCCGTCGGGATAGACCGAGGAGACGTACGGGAAGAACTCGGCGGCCTCGGCCTTGCCCTGGTTGAGCCCCTGGTACTTGCCCAGGGGGAAGTGGAAGGTGAAGTCGTCGGAGAGCCGAGCGAGGAAGGGCTGCCACTCACCGGTGGCGAGACCCGCCTTGAAGTCGACAAAAGCCTCCTCGGCGACCGCCTTGGGGGTGCGGACTTTGGGCGTTCGAGTTTGGACAAAGCTCAAGTGGAGCTCCTCGTAGGCCGCGTCGCGGTATTTCTCCTTGATCTCGATGTAGCGCGGGTCAGCCAGAAAGGCCTCGGCGGTGGCCCGGTCGGCGAAACGAAGAATGGCGTTCACCGGCCACTCATCGGTGGTGTGATCGCTGGCAACCCCGGTGCCCACCGCGTCGACGGTGACACCGTACTCGGCCATGAGAGGTCCCGTACCCTTGATGTACTTCCCGTAGGTGGCTTCACCACCGGGTTTGAGACGGCCCTGGATGAAGAGCAGCACCGGCTCCGGCGGTGCGTCGGTGGTGGCTGTGGGTTCCACGGCGTCCTCCGATGGTGGGGTGGTGTCGCTGGCCACGGTAGGGGTGGCGAGCGCAAAGGTCAACACGACCATTGACATGGTTATCAGGGTCCGCATCATTCCTCCTCGGCGCCGGCCTTGTCGGTCTTCGGCGTCTCATAAAATTCGAGAAGGGCGCCCTCCGGCGCCCGAACGGCCAGGACATTCACCGTACCGTACGGCTCGATCGTCACCGACGAGGGACCGGCCACCGGCACGCACCCTCGGCTGACGATCTGGTGTGTGAAAAGCGTGAGATCCGGGACCGGAAAGCGGAGCGCCAGAATGCCCAGGTTCGGGGGCGAAGCGTGTTCGCTGAAATCGGCGCCGGTGAGACCGTCGAAAGCTATGAGCTCCACCGAGCCGGCGTTGCTGCCGTCAGGGCTGAGGATCACGACCCGGCGCGGCACCTCAGCGGCGAAGTTGTGCGGTAGACCGAGGACATTGGGCCCCGGCTCTTTGCTGGGCCCTTCATGTTCCAGGTAGACCTTGAATCCCAGGGCCTCCTCGTAGAATGCTCGGCTCCGATCGAAATCCCGAACGATCTGGGTCGAATTGAAGGCGTGGCTCAACTCGCGCAAATTGGGCCATCCCTCCAACGGTGGTTCGACTCGCTCGGTCATGGCGATCACGACCCCATCCGGACCCTTGGCCAGGACCTCCCACACCACGAAAGGACCGAATTGGAACTGGATCGGGTCCGAATAGAACTGCCAGCCCCGCTCGCGGAACTGGGCAAACTTCTTGTGGATGTCCAAGACCCTGACTGTGATGTCGAAAATCCCACCGGTTTCCCAGGTCTGGGCGTTGGACCGGATCTGCCGCTGATCGGCTCCCGAAAATGCCACGAGCCGAAGGTGACCGTGGTCGTCGCCGGGGTTGGCGAGCAGGATCTCCTGGATCTCCTGACCGTCTTCCAAACGCCAGAACTTCGCCACATCGGAGCCCGTGCGACCACGATGGACGATCTCCCACCCGGCGACCTCCTGATAGAAACTGGCCGCCCCCTCGAGATCGCTCACCGAGAAGACCACCTCGTGGAAGCCCTCGGGCATGACCGCTTCGTCGGCGAAGGCACCTCCGGAACCGAGGCAGATGGCGGCCGCGAGTACTGCCGCCCCACAAACCGCGAGTACTGCCGCCCCACAAACTGCGGGTACGGCCGCCTCCCAAACTGTCATCCTGAGCGGAGCGGCCGAAGGCCGCGGAGTCGAAGGATCCCCACCGGTGGAGAAACAGGGCCTTGCTGGGTCACGCGTTCCTGCCCCGGTGGGGACCCTTCGACTCGCTCGTCGAACTCCCTCGCTCAGGGTGACAGCGAATGGGATCACAACTGAGCTCTACTTCTTGGTACAGCCGGCCTGGAACCACCGGAGGTTCATGCCGATGTTCTTCGAGCTCGGCTCGGCCCAGCTGTAGGACAGGCTCTCCTCCTTGTCCTCGCCATAGACCGCGATCTTGAGCACGTCCACACTGCGTTCTCCAGAATAAACCCGCTGCTCGAGCTCGAGTCGGAGGTGGCGAGGCTCGGCTTCATTGGTGGTGATTTCGGCCCGGCCGCCCTGATCGTGGAGGGTCAGCCCGCGGGCGACGGTGCCCCACTCGTCGTCATCCTGGTTCTTGACCACCGCCCAGCAGGCGAAGTTCTGGCTTCGTTGGAGCTTGTGCGGAATGCCCAGCTTGTTGCCGAAGACGTAGTTGCCGTCCTCATCCTCGGCGCGGTCGCCGATCCAGATCTCGCTCTTGGTGAGGATGAGATCGTCGTCGATGATGATGGTCTTGCCGCTGCGGCGCGATTGCACCCGGCACGCGCCGTCGGGCATCCAGCCGATGAAGTTGTCACCGTGCTTCTTCCAGAAAACCTCGCAGCCGGGCAGGGTGCGCACGTCGTCCATCGTCAGACCCTCGAGCTTGGATTCGTCCAGGTGGGCGCCGACGACGGCTTCATGGTCCTTGAACGAGTAGATCGTCAACTGGATGGCGCCCTCCTCCTCGTTGATCGAGAAGGAGTAGATCCGATTTCGGTAGATGTTGGTGGGATCGCCTTCGATGTACTGCTCGACGTAGAAAACGTCATCGCCAAAGGCCGGCAGTTCCACCTGTTTGAAAATAGAGTGGATCCACTCGTGGGGTTGTTCGGGTGGCTCCTCCGCCTCCTTCTCGTCGACGACCTGTTGGTGGTTGTCGAACTCGCCGGCAAACCACGACATCATGAGATCCAGGTCCTCTTCGAGCGAGCCGGCAACCACGGGCGAGGTCGCGAGCACAAGGGCGAGGGCCAGCAGGCCGGCGATCCGGTGCAGGTGTTTCATGTCCGTCTTCCTTTGTTCGGGAGCCGCCTTCCGGATCGGAGGCCCAGGGGCGTCTCGGGTTCGGGGGGGTTCTTGACGTGAATGGCAGCTATTTGTAGGATTGTCATATCATTAGGACTACTCTAGTTGTCCCATATGAGGCTGTCAAGGAGATCCGGAGGCGGTTGGGCACAGGGTCATCCATCCCAGGAAGGTAAATCGGATACAATCTCCCACCGCGGCGGCGTGACTTCTTGGAGCCTTTCCGCGGGCGGCAGCAGCCACGATTGATGGGGAGCAAGGAACGGCAGGACGATGGACTACACAGACACCAGGATCGTCATCGAGGAACAGGGTCTTCGCGACGGCTTCCAGAGCGAAAGCCGGGTCGTCCCCACAGCTCGCAAGTTGGAGCTTGTGGACGAGTTGGTGGACGCTGGCCTTCGGCGGATTCAGGTGTGCTCGTTCGTCCACCCCAAGCGTGTCCCCCAGATGGCCGATGCCGAAGCCATCTGTGCCGGACTCAACCGTCGGCCCGGCGTGATCTACAGCGGTCTGGTGCTCAACCTCAAAGGGGTGGAGCGGGCGATCGCAGCGGGTCTCGACCACGTGGGGGCGTCGATTTCCGCCAGCGACACCCACAGCCGAAAGAACGCCGGCGTTTCGCTCGAAGAGGCACAAGTTCGATACACAGAGATGGTGCGCACCGCCAAGGCGGCGGGGCTGGTGGTGCGGGGCGCGCTTCAGTGCGCCTTCGGATGCCGCTTCGAAGGTCGCATCGATCCGAACAGCGTGCTCGACCTGGCGAAGCGCCATCTCGACCTCGACATCGACGAGTTGGCCCTCGCCGACTCCACGGGTATGGCCGATCCGCGCAGCCTGCAGGAGCTGATGGTCCAGGTCGTCGAGTTGGCCGGCGACAGGCCGGTGATCCTGCACCTTCACGATACCGAGGGCAAGGGTCTGGCCAACGCCTTGGCGGCCATCCAGGTGGGTGTGCGGATCTTCGACACCGCATTCGGTGGGATGGGCGGTTGCCCATTCATCAAGGGCGCCACCGGCAACATCGCGACCGAGGACCTTGCCGCCATGCTCCATCAGATGGGCATCCCCACGGGCATTGACGTGCGGGCCGTGGCCGCGATCAGTCGTTCTCTGGAGACCTTTTTCCACAAACAGTTCCCCGGCAGCATGCACCGCGTGCTGGGGAACGAGAGCATCGAGGTGGTGTTGTAATGGCTGGCCAAACCGTGGTCGAAAAAATCCTCTCCCGCCACGCCGGCAAGCAACTCACAGCCGGAGAGCTGGCGGTGGTCGATGTGGACGGCGTGATGATGACCGATACCACCGCGCCCCTCGCCATCAAGGCCTTTCGCGAGATGGGCGGCGAGCGGTCTTGGAACAAGGACCGGACCTTTCTCGTCATTGATCATGCCTCGCCGGCGCCCAACGAACGCATTGCGCGGCTTCACGATCTGATGCGCGAGTTCGCGGCAGAAACCGGCGCGACGCTTTACGACGTGGGGGCGGGCATCTGCCACCAATTGATGATCGAGGACGACCGAGTGCGGCCGGGCGAGGTCTTCTTCGGGGCGGATTCACACACCTGCACCTACGGGGCTCTGGGGGCTTTCGCGACGGGTGTGGGATCAACCGATCTCGCCGCGATCATGCTGACCGGCAAGACCTGGCTCAAGGTTCCGCCCACCATCAGATTGGAAATCACCGGCTCGCTCAATCCGGGGGTCGAGGCGAAGGACCTCGCGTTGGCGATGGTCGGCAAGCTCGGCTTCGCCGGTGCGACCTATCAAGCGGTCGAAATCTGTGGCGAGGCCATCCTCCCTCTGTCCCTCGACGAACGAATGACGCTCGCGAACCTGGGAATCGAGATGGGGGCCAAGGTCGCCCTGGTTCATCCCGATGGTCTGGACCTGCCATACCCTTACGCCGCCGCCGAGATCCGTCCGGATGCGGACGCCTCCTACGTGCGGCAGGTCATCATCAACGGCTCGACCCTGCGTCCACAGATCAGTCGACCACCCAGACCTGACGCGACGGTGGACATCGACGAACTGCTTGGAACTCACATTGACTACGCCTTCATCGGGACCTGCGTCAACGGCCGGCTGCGCGACCTCCACGCCGCCGCCAGGATTCTCCAGGGGCGACGGGTGGCCCCGGGTGTCCGGCTGGTGATCGCGCCGGCCTCGAGAAAGGTCTTTCTGGATGCCGCGAAGGACGGAACCCTTGCCACCCTCACCGAGGCTGGTGCCTCCTTCCTGCCCAGTGGCTGCGGGCCCTGCGTGGGGACCCACGCCGGGGTCCCCGGAGATGGAGAGGTTGTATTGTCCACCGCCAATCGAAACTTCCGGGGCCGCATGGGCAACCCCGAGGCCCTGATCTACCTGGCCTCTCCCACGGTGGTGGCCGCGGCCGCAGTGGCCGGTGAGATCGTCGATCCCCAAGAAATGGTGGAGGGATAGACCATGCCCAGCACCTTCAGCGGACGAGCCCACGTTTACGGCGACGACATCGACACCGATCGGATCATCCCGGGCAAATACACCAAGACCCTCGATCTTCAGAGCCTGGCCGATCACGTTCTCGAAGATCTCGACCCCGAGTTTCGGAGCAAGTTGGAGAAGGGGGACGTGCTGGTCGGCGGTACCAACTTCGGTTGCGGGTCGTCCCGCGAACAGGCGCCGCTGGCCCTCAAGGTGGCGGGGGTGTCTGCGGTCGTGGCCACCTACTTTGCAAGGATCTTCTTTCGCAACGCCATCAACATCGGGCTGCCGGTGCTGGAGGTGCGCGACCTCGAGGTAGAGAGCGGGGACGAGTTGGAGATCGATCTCAAGGCGGGCACGGTTCGCAACACGACGAAGCAGACCACCCACCAGGCGTCCCCCATGCCCCAGGTGATGATCGATATCCTGAGCGAAGGTGGGCTCGTGGCCTACCTCAAAAAGAACGGCAGCTACGACCTGTCAACATCCTGATCGACAGCCGACGGCGGAGGCGCGCAAATGGCCAGTGAGATGAAACTGCCCCTCGATGGACTTCGCGTCCTCGACTTCACCCACAATGTCATGGGACCGACCACAGGGATGCTGTTGGGCGACCTCGGGGCCGACGTGATCCACGTGGAGCCGCCGGCCGGCGACGCCACCCGGCGCCTGCGCGGCTTCGGCAGCGGCTACTTCGCTTTTTACAGCCGCAACAAGCGCAGCTTGGCCGTGGACCTCAAATCCGACGCCGGCCGAAAGATCATCAAGGGGCTGGTTCGCAGCACCGATATCGTCGTGGAGAACTTCGGTCCGGGAACCATGGATCGCCTGGGGTACGGGTACGCCGATCTCAAGGAGGTCAAAGACGACATCATTTACTGCAGCCTGAAGGGGTTCCTGAGCGGACCCTACGAGCGGCGCACCGCCATGGACGAGGTTGTTCAGATGATGTCGGGATTGGCCTACATGACCGGCGAACCGGGCAAGCCGTTGCGTGCCGGGACATCCATCGTCGACATGGGTGGCGGGATGTTCGGTCTCATCGGGATTCTCACCGCCCTCTACAACCGAGCGAAGACCGGGGAGGGCAGCTTCCTCAAGGCGTCACTCTTCGAGTCGGCTGCATTCTTCATGGGACAGCACATGGCTTACGGCGCCCTCACCGACGAACCCGTCCCTCCCATGCCCGCCAGGGTCAGCGCCTGGTCCATCTACCGCGTCTTCGAAACCCAGGACGGGCCCATTTTCATCGGAATCATCAGCGAGAAGCACTGGAAGGCATTCTGCGACGCCTTTGGCCGTGACGACTGGTTCGCCGATGAACGACTGGCGAGCAACAACGAGCGGATCAGCGAACGGCACTGGCTCCACGATGCGGTGGCCGAGATGATCGCGAAGTACCCGCGCGCCGAGGTGACGGCTCGCCTGGACAAGGCCGGGGTGCCGTTCTCCCCCATCGCCCGTCCGGAGGATCTCTACGATGATCCCCAGCTCAATGAGGGCCTCGGATTGCTCGAGACAACCCTGCCGGCCGGTGTCACCACCAAGCTACCCCGAATCCCCATCGAAAGCCCCGTCTGGGATTTCGGACTCCGTCGCAACCCGCCGCAAATCGGCGAGGACACCGTGGACCTCCTCGAGGAGCTCGGATATTCCGCCGACGAGATCACCCAACTCGACCGACGATGGAGTCGTCACCGTTCACGACTGACCGATCGTCTCAGATTGAATGCAAAAGGCGGCAGGGAGTAGGTTCCGAGCCCGCGGCCGAGTCCGAGTCCGAAAGAGCCCCTGCACATCGGCGGATTTTGCGCCAACCCGGTGAGAAATCCTGGCTAAACAGTACGACCGATTTTCATTCCGTCGGTGGTCGCTTCCATAATGCTGCGAGGCTCCACACAATCGCCGATGGTGTGGATGTCCTCAACGACCCCTTCAAGCGAACGGGCGAGCGCGCGGTTGGGCCGCCCGCCGGCGGCGATGACCACCGTGTTGACCTCGATGACCTTGCGCTCTCCATCCCTGGTTGTGAGCTCGAGCGCATTCTCCTCGAACCGTTCATCGGTTACGCCGCACAACAGGGTCACGCCCTTGTGGCGCAGCCGTGCCAGAAGGCGCCTGGCGGCCAGCGGGTTGGACTTGGTGACGAACCCGTCATTCACCTCGACCACAGTCACAATCGCCCCTCGGTCCGCCAGCAGCTCGGCGGTTTCACAACCGATGAGTTCACCGCCGACGACCACCACCTCGCAGCCAACTTCGGTATCGCCGACCAGGACGTCCTCCGCCATGACCGTATGCATCCGTTCCATTCCCGGAATGGTCGGGATGATCGCCTCGATTCCGGTGGCCAGGATAACCACGTCCGGTTTCGCGGATTTCACGGAATCGATTGTCACTTCTCGGCCCGAGTTCGGCGGCGACCGCGGTGCTCGCGATCTGACGCTTCAAGTAGTGTGTGAAATCCGCAATGTGTTCTTTTTTGGGGGGGATTTCCGCCAGCTCGAGCTGTCCTCCGAGAACAGGCGAGCGCTCGTAAAGGGTCACCTCGTGGCCTCGTTGGGCAGCCGTGATGGCCGCCTGCATTCCGGCCGGGCCACCACCGACCACCATGATTCTCTTGGGCGTGGCAACCTTTTCGAGGGAGTATTCGCCGTCGTGGCCGCACGCCGGGTTCACCGAGCAGCGCAATGGCTGGTTTTTGACGAGCGAGGTGTGGATGCATTCCTTGCACGAGATGCACGGGCGAATGTCGTCGTTTCGGCCGGATGCCGCCTTCCCGATGTAATCGGGGTCCGCCAGAAGCCGACGTCCAAAACCTGCGAGATCGGCCTTGCCGTCGACCAACGCTTTCTCTGCAAGAGCGAGGTCCATCCTGCCGGCCGCCGTCACCGGAACCGAAACGGACTGCTTGATCGCGCGGGACAGGGGAAGGAGGGCCCCGGGCTGGGAAGGCGCGACTGAATCGCCTCCGATGGCGGTTGTGGTCACACCGTCGAGACCCGCCTTCTCGGCCATCTGGAGCAACGCCAACGCTTCTCTGAGGGTGAACCCCGGCGACGCGTCATACTCCCTGGCCGCCAGTCGACAGGTGATCGGGTAGCCGCCACCGACCTGCGCCCGCACAGCCTCGATGATCTCGATCAGCAGCCGCGAGCGCCCCACCAGGTCGCCGCCGTACTCATCGGTACGGGCGTTGGTCGTCGGCGAAAGGAAGCTCCAGACGAGGTAGCCACCGCTGGCCACAATCTCGACCCCGTCGAAGCCGGCCGCCCGGGCCCGTTTCGCCGCCTGGGCATATCGGGCGATCAGTTGCTTGATTCCCGGTACCGAAAGCTCTCTGGGTGTGGGCCTCCCGGGGTATGCCGGAACAGGCGAGGCTGCCACCGGCTGCGCCACTTGTGCGACCGCACCGGCGTGGTGGAGCTGGATAATGGTCTTTGCTCCGGCCCGATGGATGGCCGAGGAGAGCCTGCCGAGGCCCGGAATCAACCGATCGTCGTCGATGCACAACTGGTGCCGATACGCCTTGCCGTCGCCCGACTCGATACAGGCGATCTGGATCAGGACGAGCCCCACATCGTGCGCGCGAGCCTCGTAGTGTTCGGTGAGACGATGTGTGACCGAGCCGTCGGGATCGGCGTAGTTGGTTTCCATGGGGAGCATCACGAGCCGGTTCCGCAACTCCAAAGCGCCGATTTGAACCGGTTCGAACACTCTAGTGAACGCTTCCCCTTGACTCATCTCCACCTCCAGAGCTAGATCACTCCGGCCTTGGCGAGCCGTTCGATCACCGCCGCCTGGGTCTCGATGAAGTGCTGCTTCCCCCGGAACCCCTCCACCAAAGTGTTCGCGGGGTAGAGGCTGTGCTGCCGGTAGCTCTCGGCGTAGACCTCGAAACGCTGCCGGGACAAGAAGATTTCCCATCCCCGGACGGCGGCGATAGCGCCGGAGTGCGCCGAGATCGATCTCGGCGCTGGCGACCACGCTTTCTCCCTGGCCGGCCTCGGCCAGTACATGGCCCTGATAATCGACGATCATGGAGCCGCCATCGGCCGAAGCTGCGGGAAGGTCGATACCCTCCATCGCCGCCGTGTTGCAGGAGATGACGTAGACCAGGTTCTCGATGGCGCGGGCCCTCCGGGCGATTCCCTTTGGGGTCAGCCGTGGGCTGGCCACCTCGCAGGTGGAGTGGACGATCACCTCTGCGCCGCGCATGGCGAGGCAGCGCGAAAGCTCGGGATAGAGGATCTCCTCCGAGGCCACCGCTGCGATCCTCCCGATCTCAGTTTCGGCCACAGGGAAAGACGCGCCTCCAGCCCATAGATGTCGAGATAGCGATCCCACACGTCGTGCGGGGTCGGAGAAAACATGGAGTTGAGCCGGCGGTAGCGAAGGATGACGTCACCTGAAGGATCGATGATGAAACTGGTCTGGAAGAAGATCTCCGGGAAGTTCGGGTCGGACTCGTAGCCGTTGCCGGCGAGAAAGACGTTGTTTTTCTCCGCGATTCGCCCCAGTGCCTCATACTCCCCGCAGCCATCCGACAGACAGGCTTTGGCGATCCACTCCTCGGGCGATTCGCCCATGGGAAAGCCGGTGAGCACGTATTCGGGCAGGACGATCAAGCGAGTGTCCGGTCCGGTCCAGCGCAATGGTCGGCGGGATCTGACGCTCCGATTCGCTCGATGTTTCGCGCGATGAGACCCCGCGCCTCGTCGACAGTTTTGGTTGCGGCAATAGTCCTGCAGTTGGTTTGCAACGCCACCGCACGGTAACTTGTTGTTTCGGCCATGTCTCCCCCGTCTCGGGCTGTCAGAGTCTCTATTCGAGTTCGCCTTCATGCGGATTCTACCTTTTATCAGTTAGCAGTTTGCAGTTGGCAGTTGGTCATTCGAATTCGGAATTCGGAAAACTTCGCTCAACCGTCCCGAGTTGTCGACCCGCAAAGCGCAAGGCTCACGGCTCACCGCGCAGAGCGCAGAGCGCATGGCGCACTGCAGTTAGACCTTGGCCCAGATTTCGAAGCGATGCCCTTGGGGGATGACCACGGTGGCGGCCCGCATTCCGGGGTGGATCGCGGTATCCACCGCCACCACTTCGCCGAATTCAGCACCGCCCGTTGTCGCCCGGGCCGCCTCCAGATCTTCGACCTCGAAGGCAGGAGCATGGAGGCCGGCCGCCAGCGGCAGGCTCGGCTGGGGTGTGGACGGCTTATCGAGGAACTCCACGAACTCCACTCGGATCGGATTGGCGTCGGCGTCGTCAAGGACGGTCAGCCGCAGCTTGACGTCTTCGTTAGGTACGCCCACCAGTGCGCCCATCCCGGGAGTTTCGAGGACCGCATCCATCGATTTTTTCAGCCCGCATCCCTGCCAAAATTCGACAGGCTCGTCGATCCCGGTGTCGCTCCAGACAAAGGCGTGGACCTCAGAGTGGAGTCGATCGGGATCCTCGTCGAGAACCGACGGGCGACGACCCACGGACGGCTGCAACAGGGTGACGATCAGCCGGTCGGGGCCGGTGATCTCCACCTCGCGAATCTGCACCGGTCCGAACTGGTGGTCCGTGATCGGGCTGGAGTGGTACCCGTGTTGTGCAGCGAGTGCAACGCTCGCCTCGATATCGGTGGAGAAGAGATCGATGGCGAATGGCCGAGCATCGAAGGGAGCAAAGCGCCTCTGCGGGTTGGGCGTAGCCACAAGCCGGAGTCGGCCCAGCTCGGCGCCCGGCACCACCATCATCAGTTCGTCTGTCTCGGCGTCGAGGCCGTAGAGCGCCCGGGCCGCACCCGCCGGAAGCTCGGCGGCAGAGGCCCTCTCGAAGCCGAACACGGTGAGAAACTCCTCGGCGTGTTCCATATCGGATGCGCCGATCACGACGTCTCGTGGGCTTGGCAACATGTCACACCTCACGCAAGTCGATTGATGATTTCGTTCGCGGCCCGCTGAGCCGTCTCGACCGCACTTTCCATGCCGGGCGTTGTCACCGCGGTGTGTTCGCCGGCGAAATGGAGCCTCTTCCATGGCTTGTCCATCACCGGTTTGAGCCGCGAGACCTGACCGGGGAGATAGTTGGCATAGGCGCCCTTGGCGAAGGGATCATTGCCCCAGGAAAGCACCTTGGCGACCTTCACCTTCTCCGCGGTACTGGGCCGGATCCTGGCCAGCTCTCCGAGCACCGTCTCGATCTGTTCCTCTTCGGTCATGGCGTCCAGGGTATTGGCGTTGGATCCATCCACCCAGCAGGTGATGGACGCGATTTGTCCCGAGGCATCCCGATTTGGGAACAATCGTTCAATGATCGTGTCGGTCCACATGGTGGGAGGCAGGGCGTCGTGTTCCCAGTAGGGCTCCTCGGGGACCAGAAAATACTTCGTGATGGCGGTGTAGGGAAGCTCCTGAACCGCCTCCCTCTGGAGTCCTTCGAAGGAAGGACTGACCTCGATGCCGCGGAGCACCGAGAAGGGGACCGTCACCAGACAGTACTCGGCGCCGTGCACGGTACCGTCGGCACACTCCACGTCGACGCGATCGTCCAGCGAACGAATCGCAGTGACCGGCTGGCCGGTGAGCACCGGGCCGGCAACGAAAGCCGCCATTTTTTCAGCGAGCCTGGAGTTGCCGCCGATGGTGGTCACGATGGCGCCCTTCTTGCTGTCACGGCGGCGCTGTGCGTTGCGCAGGGCCCACAGAGTCGAGGTGATGGAATTGTCGATGGTGTTCGACGCCACGTTCATGAGCCTGAGGGCTTCGTCGGACGCCCCCTGTGTCTTCAGGTACTGATCCAGGGGGATGTCCAGACTGGCGAACTCGGGCGAGACCCAGTCGTCGAAGTCGGCCAGCGGCAGATCCTTGGTGGTATAGAAACCCAACAGGGCGAGCGGCGGCATCTGTTTTTCAGGACCCAGGGTCGTATTCGCAGGTGACGTCGCCCACTGAGCCATGGGGACGCTGGTTCCGTTCACGTGGAACAGCAAATCCGGTTCGAAACCGGGGCCGGGCCCCATGGGCGCACCAACGGCGGCAGCGAGCTTGACCAGCCTCTCATAGGTCTCGCTGATGATCGGACCACCACCCTCTGGTTTCCCTGGAACGTCAGGGAGGGTGAAGACCCGGCCACCGACCCGATCACGAGCCTCCAGCACGGTGACCTTCAGGCCGCGCTCCTCGAGCAGCATGGCGGCTGCGAGTCCCGACAGGCCCGCTCCCACCACGACCACGCTCCCGGAAAGATCGGTGGACGAGGGTTTACAGCCGAGCCACGGAAAGGTGAGCGGCACCGGCTCCGGCCACCTTGAGAAATGATGCGACGATTCAGCGGTGAGAGACTGTTGGCCGCGCCGATGATTCGAGCATGGCGATTGGGTCTTTCGGATCGGACATAGGCTGCATCCTTTCAGCAGACGGTTTTTCGCGGAAAACAGTGAGGCCATCCGTTGTGGCCCCCGCCGCGAAATCAAGGTGGTGAGGCATCGTTCATCAGCGGTAGTAATTGTACTAAGGTTATGATAAAGGTACAACAAGGGAGATCGAGTTGCCGATATTCGTAAGAAGGCCATCGTGCACAGCTGGTTTCATGTGCGTGGCGACGGCCCTCCTCCTGGTCGGTCCTGTTCTCATGGGGTGCTCGGCCAGGGTCGAGGGGGTCGAAACCAACGACGGTCGGGTCCACGTGACCGCCGAACGGCCCCTCATGGGCACTCGATTTCGGATCGACGTGGTGGTCGTTGACGAAATCAACGGGAAGGCTGCCATCGAGGCCGCGTTCGCCGAAATCGGCCGTTCGGAAGAGATTCTCAGCAACTGGAGCGAAACCAGCCAGATCACCGAGGTCAATCGAGCCGCCGGATCGGCGCCAATGATTGTGGGCCACGACCTCTTCGCCGTGTTGGCCAGGGCCCTGCACATCTCGGAGCTCACCGACGGCGCCTTTGACGTCACCTTCGCCAGCTGTGACGGGATGTGGTCGATTCGCGACCGCAGGATTCCCAGCGACGCCGAGTTGGCCGCTTGCCTCCGCCATGTGGACTATCGCAGACTGGCCCTCGATCACCGAATGTCGGCGGTCTCTGTTCCGGATGCCGCCACACGGATCGGAGTCGCCGGCCTGGCCAAGGGCTACCGTGTCGACCGAGCTTCCGACGTGTTGGCAAGTCAGGGGATCGTGGACTTCGTGGTGGACGGAGGCGGCGACATGAGAGTGTCCACCGGTGGGAATGGACAGCCGTGGGACATCAAGCTGGCTCACCCGAGGTTGGCGGACCAACCCCTTGGGACGGTGGCCCTCCTCTCGGGCGCCATCGCCACGTCGGGGGACTATCAGTGGTACTTCGACCGGGACGGAATCCGCTATCACCACATTCTCGACCCAGCCACGGGTCAGCCCGCACGCCGGTCCATTTCGGCGACGGTGATCGCCGAGACCGCCCTGGATGCCGACGCTCTGGCCACCGGTCTGTTTGTCATGGGACCTCAACGAGGCATCGCCCTGGCGGAGCAACTGCCCGGAGTCGAAGCGCTGCTCATCGCCCCGGATCTGTCGGTTCATGTCACCTCCGGTTTCCCTGAAATGGCCCCGACTCGAGCGACATCATGACGACCTCCGCGCCACCCAATCCCACGTTTCGAAAGCCTCATTCACATCTTCGCAAAGGAATGCTGCCATGATGACCGGTGCTTCACCCGTTCTGGTGCCGCGGGAAGATCCCGTCGGCAAGATCATTTTCGCGGTGGTCGCGCTGACCTTTGGAATCACGTTCTTCGTCGCTTTGATGATGCTTCTCGCGGCGATCTTCCAGGGCCAAACCGGGCGGTGCAAGACCATTCTCCAGGAGACGCCCTACCGGGCCCTGCTGGTGGGGGTCATCGGGTACGGGGTGCTGGGTGGTCTCGCCTGGTATTTCTACTCCAATGCCTTTATCAAACGACTGCTGGAGAACGAGATCATTCCGGGGATGTTGGCCACAGCCATTGCGTTTGCTGCCATCATCGACGTGCTGACCTTGGCCGGTTCCTTCGGGGTCTTTGCCTCGGTGGGAGAGCGACTGGAAAAGATGCATGGACGCCCCATGTCCGGTTTGGCCAAGATGTTGCTCGGCACCTTGGTGGCCGTATTTGCGTCCCTGTTTCCAGTTGTCGGCTGGTGTTTCGTTCTGCCCCTGCTCCTGCTCTTCTCGTTCGGAGCAGCCGTGATCTCTCTGGTGCCCGTACTTGGCCGCATCGGGAGGCGGCGAGAGGCAGCGGCTTCGGCGGGCGAGTAGCGAATGAAATCGAAAATCGAAAATCGAAAACCAGCGCTCATCTGCACCTATCAGCGTTTTTCTGCGGCCCATCCTCGCGGCGCTGCCCGGAGACGGTTTTCCGAATTCCGAATTCCGAATTCAAACTCCTCCATCAAAAAACGCTGACGACCGAATGGCCGCCAGCGTTCGAGAGTTCGATTAACGGTCGTGCGCTAACGCTTGTCCTGGTCGCGGACCCGGCGGAGGGCGTCCTCCGAGGACTCCATCTTCGCCCAGGGCAGGGGTTCCTGCAGCACCGGGGCCGGAAGACCGGTCTCTGCCTCACAGTTGGCCAGGATCTCTTCCAGAGACGGCCCCATGTCGAAGTCCTTGACCACCGGTCGTTCGGCGCGCATCTTCTCACGCAGCGCCTCGGTGGCCGCGGCATCGCCGACGATCACGCCGTACTCGTTCTTCGCCTTGTCGGCGGAGATCAGGCCCTTGGCCACGTCGGAATCGACCAGCTCGGCGGCGCGATCCAGCGGGTCTTTCCAGCCGCCGCCTCCCGCCGTGCGATAGACGAGCATGTCGCCCGGTTTGACCTCGACCTCGTCGCACTTGGACGGCAGCCGTTGTTCGGTGCCGTCGGCCCGTTTGAGGATCTTCTCGGAACGGGCACCGGGGGTTCCGCCCAAAATGCCCCACGGGTAGGTGAGCCATCGGTCGTCATGGATCGACACCTCGCCGGGCTCGAGGTAGGTGTAGCGCTTTTCGATGCCGTTGCCGCCGCGGTGGAGACCGGCGCCGCCGGAATCCTTGACGGTGGTGTAGCCATCGACCCTGATGGGGTAGTACGACTCGAGGTACTCGGTGGGGATGTTCTCAAAGAGAGGCCACCACGAGTGTCCATCCATCCCGTCGCCGATGGGCCGGCCGGGGATGCCCCCATAGGAAATTTCCATCAGGTAGAAGAAGTCGCCGTCGCCGTCCCACCCTGAGTAGAGCATGTATGGAGATGTGCCGTACCCCGCCGCGGTGGTGTACTCCGGAGCCTTGCGGGCCAGGGCGCCACCAAGCACGTCGAACAGACGGGTCAGCGCGTGGGTGCGGCACCCCAGCGCCGATGGGAATTTGGGGTGGAGCAGCGAGCCGTCGGGGATCACCACGTGGAGCAGCGGGTAGAAGCCGTCGTTGAAGAGGATCTGGGGGTCGAAGACCATGATCAGATAGACCCCGATGAACATCTTGAACATCTCTTCGTTGAGATAGAAGTTCACCGGACCCATGGCCTGGTGATCGGTCCCGCTCCAGTCGAAGTAGGCGTGCTCGCCCTCGCGCCAGATGGTGAGCTTCATCTTGAATGGACCGTGGCCGAGTCCGTCGTCGTCGATCCAGTCCTCGAAGGACTGCGGTTCCTCCGGGATGTTCTGGACGATGAGCTGAGCCATGGCGTTGTAGGTGCGCTGGAGCATGGCCTCGCACGCGGCGAGATAGGTGTCCTTGCCGAAGCGGGTGCAGATCTCCTTGACCCGGTTTTCCGCGGTCCGGCAGCCGGCGATGATGCCCATGAGATCAGCCTTGCTCATCTCGGGCATCCGGACGTTGTTGAGGATCAGCCCGATGACATCGTCGACGGGTTCATATTTCTTGAAGACCTTGATCGGCGGGATTCTCAGCCCCTCGCCGAAGACAGTCTTCGCGCCGGTTGGCAGGGAACCCGGCAGCGGACCGCCAGCGTCCATCTGGTGGCCGAACATGCTTGACCACCCGACAAGCTCGCCGTCGAAGAAGATCGGGACCAGCACCAGCCAGTCGTTGATGTGGGAGATCGCCCCGCCACACTTGTACGGGTCGCTCGTCAGTACGACGTCGCCTTCTTCGATGGTTTCGTCCCAGCTATCCATCATTTCGCTGATGTAGGATCCGAACTGCCCGACAACCATCCGCCCCTTGGGGTCGGTGATCATGGGAAACTCGTCATGCTGCTCCCGGATGACCGGGCTCATGGCGGTGCGGAAGAGCACCGCGTCCATCTCGTGGCGAGCGTTTTTGAGCGCACCCTCGATGATGTCGAGGGTGATGGGGTCGATCTCGATGTTCGGGATCTCGGCAATTTTGAGGTTTTTCATTGCCTCACTCCTCCCTCGAGCTGTCGGGGTTGATGAGAATGTTGGCGAAGCGGTCGATTTCGGCGGTGAAGCCGGACAGGACCACCGTCGTCGAGTCGAATTCGGTGATCACCGCGGGCCCGGGGACCTTGTTTCCGGTCTTGAGCTTGCCGCGGTCGTAGACCTTGGTCGGGATCCACTCGCCCTCGCGGTAGATCTCGTGCTCACCGACCACCGCGGCGCTCGGGTCGGGCGATGAGGCGACGCTCGCCTCGCGGACCGGCGGATCCGGCACCTTGCCGATACCGACCGCACGGAGATTGACGATCTCGCAGGCGGTGCCTTCCATCCGATAGCCGTAGTACTGTTCGTGGAGCTCGTTAAAGCGCTGGACGAATAGCTCCTTGCTCGCCTCGGTGAGCTCGGAAAGATTGACCTCCACCGGGATCTCATAGCCCTGGCGGAGGTAGCGGAGGTCAACGTTGTAGGTCAGTTCGCGGCGATCCTCCTCGATGCCCTCGCGCTCGAGCCAGACGGTGGCTTCTTCGCCGAGGCCCTTGAGGATTTCGACGACTTCGGCGGTCTCGACCGACTCGACGGTACGGATAAAGGTGCGCGAGAACTCCTCGCGGAAATCGGCCACCAGATCGCCCTCGGCGCAGAGTACGCCGGGCGCCGGCGGGACGATGACCGGGTACGAACCCATGAGGGCTGCGACGGCGTTGGCGTGCATGGGGCCGGCGCCGCCGAAGGCGACGAGGGCGAAGTCACGGGGGTCATACCCGCGCTGCACCGAAACCAACCGCAACGCGCCGGCCATGTTCTCGTTGACGATGTCGATGATTCCGGCCGCAGCTTGATAGACATCGAGGCCGAGCGCGTCACCGATGGTGCTGACGGCGGTCCTGGCAGCCTCGACATCGAGGACCATTTCGCCACCCAGAAGGCTCGGGGGCAGGTGCCCGACGACGACGTTGGCGTCGCTGACCGCCGGTGCGGTGCCGCCCTTGCCGTAGCACGCGGGCCCGGGGTCGGCGCCGGCCGATTCCGGTCCGACCCTCAGCGCCTTCGTGATCTCGGGCACGTGGGCGATGGATCCGCCGCCCGCGCCCACCGAGTGGACGTTGACGCTGGGAACCTTGACCCGGAAGTGACCGAGCTCGGTCTCGCGGGCGAGACCGGGTTGTCCGTTTTGGCAGAGAGCGACATCAGTCGAGGTTCCGCCCATGTCGAAGACCAGAATGTCCGGGTAGCCGGCTCTCTTGGCCACCTCGAGGGCGCCGGCGACGCCGCCGGCTGGGCCCGAGAGGATGCCGTAGACCGGTTTCTCCTGGGTGACCTCGGAGGTCATGAGGCCGGCGTCGGAGCGCAGGATATTGAGTGCGCCCTTGACGCCCTGCTCTTTCAGGGACGAACTCAGATTCTTCAGGTATCCCGCAACCTTGGGCCTGACGTAGGAGTTCATGCACGCCGTGACGGTCCGCTCGTACTCGCGGAACT
The DNA here is from genome assembly GCA_963801995.1 of uncultured Holophagae bacterium. Classification (GTDB taxonomy): domain Bacteria; phylum Acidobacteriota; class Thermoanaerobaculia; order Thermoanaerobaculales; family Sulfomarinibacteraceae; genus FEB-10. Next base: position 38,677 of record CAWDGW010000012.1, read on the forward strand.
CGGGCAGCACGTCCGACGACAGGGTGACCGGGAACCCGGGGTAGAGCTCGTTGATGATCTTCCCGATCTCCCGCTCGTGTGCATCGTTGGCAAAGGAGTTGATCAACGAAACCGTGAGTGTTTCGGCGCCGGATTCAACGAGATCGGTCACGATTTCCTTGATCTGCGCCGGGTCGACGGGCTTGACCACCTCGCCCTGAGCACTCATCCGCTCGGCAGCTTCCCGCGTGTCTTCGAGGGAGGCTGGTGGGTCGGGTTTGATCATGATCATCCACCCGGCGAGAGGACCCGGGGTCTGGGACCGAGCCAGGTGGAGAATCTGCCCGAAGCCCTCGGTGGTGATCAGGCCCACTCGAGCACCCTTGCCCTCGAGCACGGCATTCGTGGCCACTGTGGTGCCGTGCATGATGCTCGTCACCTCCTGGGGCGACGCGCCGCTCTCCTCCAGAATCCGTTTGACGCCGACCAGCACCCCCTGAGACGGGTCAGCAGGTGTCGACGGGGTTTTGACACGATTGGAGGCACCGTCTTCGTCCCGGACCAACATGAGGTCCGTGAAGGTGCCACCCACGTCCACTCCCAAGCGATACGACATCACTCCTCCTTCCGGATCGGCGCGCCGCTCTGGACTCGCCAGTATTTCCGTGGTGTTTCAGGAACATTTGTATCATTGTCATGCCAATAGCACTTCAGAAATATAGTGTCCATGTCGTGGCCTGTCAAGATCACTCCGACTCCCTTTGGATCCTGGCGTACAGCTGCCCTGGAGTCCCCGCGGCCAGGACACGACTTGGCAACTGCCGCCCAAGGAAGTCTTGCATTTTGAATGAAATCGCTCGAATGGCTTCGATGTCGATTCCGGTGTCGATGCCCATTTCCTCGCAGAGGTTCGCGAGGTCTTCGGTGGCAATGTTGCCCGCGGCCTTGGCCAGGACCGGGCAGCCTCCCAAGCCGCCGATGGAGGCGTCGAAGGTGTCGATTCCCACCTGCAGTGCCGCGACCACGTTGGCCAGCCCGAGACCGCGGGTGTCGTGGACGTGAAGGGAGAACGCGATGTCATCCAATTCGGCACGAAGCCTGGCCATGGTTGCCGAAACCTGCAACGGGTTGGCCAGTCCGACCGAATCTGCGATGGAAATCTCGCGAACACCCATGTCCACGAGTCGATGGGCGAGTTCGGCCACCCTGTCGGCAGATACAGGACCCTCGAATGGGCACCCGAAGGCGAGTCCCATGATGACCTCGACGGTGATCGGCGTATCTGCGACGTGGGACAGGATGTCGCGGCATATATCGAGCGATTGGTCGATCGAAATGCCCACGTTCTTCCTGTTATACGTCTCGGTGGTGCAGAACACGAGACGTACGCCATCGACGCCCGCCTCGATGGCCCGTTCCGCCCCCTTGAGATTCGGCACCAGGGCCGTATACCGGCAATGGGGTTGGCGCTCGATGGCGTCGAACACCTCGTCGGCGTCGGCGAGCTGTGGCACGAACTTCGGGTTGACGAATGAAGAGGTTTCGATCTTCGGAACCCCGGCCCGTGCGATCGCGTTGACGACCTCGACCTTGAGTTCGGTCGGGATGAATTGCTTTTCGACCTGAAACCCATCCCTGGGGCCCACCTCGACGATTGTCACCCGCTTCGGATGAACCACCTCAATCCTCCCCGACTTCCACGAGTTGAACCATCGCCCCGAAGGTCTCCTCCATCTCGACGTCCACCAATCGCCACCCTTCCACACCGATTCGGGGCGTGTCGTTGCAGAGCCTGACCCCTTGCGCCCTCAGGCTACGGGAGCTGGACTCGACGTCGTCAACCTCGATCGCCATATGAAAGAAACCCTCCCCGTGATCCTCCAAAAACCGCATGACCGGGCTCTCCGGCTGTGTTGGCTGGACCAGGATGAGCCACGTTTCTCCGATCCGAAACCTGGCAAGATCAATGCCTCGGCCGGGCAGGCTCTCGCGCGGACCAGGGTCCACACCGAGCACCTTGCGGTACCGTTCCACGGCCCGATCCAGGTCGTGCACGACCACGTCAATGTGGTGGATCCTCTTTGGCAAAGAGTTGCTCATCTAGGGCATCCCGCCGAGGCTTTCGAGGTAGTCGATGGCCGTTGCGAGGGCGACCACGTCGCCGTACTTGCCGTCAATGTCCACCAGATTGGCGTCGTGTTGCGCTCGAGCGCGGTCCCCCACGCACTCACGCGGCACGATGGCGCGAAATCCGTGTTGCAGAGCATCGACCACCGTGGCACGGATGCAACCGCTCGTGGTGCACCCGGTAACGATGACGGTGTCGATTCCGGCGGCTGTCAGGGTCGACGCCAGATGGGTTCCAAAGAAGGCACTCGCATATCGCTTTTCCACCACCGACTCGGAGCCGCGGGGGCTCAGCCGTGGATCCACCGCCACCCAGTCGCTTCCCCGCTGCAGAATCTCCAGCGACGGAACCTTGCGCACAAAAAGCCCGGCATCCAACAGATCCGGCTGATAGACCGTCGTGGTAAAGAAAACTGGCGCCCCACGATCTCTCGCAACGTCGAGAAGGTCAGAGGTGGCGCCCAGCTCGGAGTCCAAATCGCTTCCCAAGGGAGACTCGGAACTGGTGAAGCCGACGATGAAGTCGATCACCAGCACAGCAGGGCTGCGACCGAACCCGACCCTGCCCGCGAGGCCCTTGGCCCGATACTCGTCGAGTACCGAATGTTCGGGAGGTCCCTCATTTCCATTTCTGCGCGCCGCTGCCATCAGCTAAATGATCCCCTTGCCAGAGAGTTCTTCGAGGTCATCATCTCCCAGCCCGAGGTATTCGCCAAGCACTTCCCGGGTGTGCTCTCCTACGGTTGGTCCTGCCCACCGGGTGTCGCCTGGCGTTTCGCTGAGTCGAGGGATGATGGCCGGGATTTTCAGCGGCCGTCCACCGGCGTCGACCTCCTCGAACAGGCCTCTCGCCTGAAAGTGAGGGTCCTCGACCATGTCCTTGACGCTGTAGATCAAACCTGCGGGCACGCTAGCCTCCTCCAGGACCACCAGTATTTCGGACGCGTCCAGGGTCCGGGTCCAGTCGGCGATCGCTCCATCGACACTCTCCTGGTTGGCAAGCCGGCCTGCGTTGTCCTGGAGCTCTGGGTCCTCGGCCATGTCCTGCTCTGCCGGCAGCGGTCATCAGGCGGCGGAAGATCGAGTCGCCGTTGCCACCGATAATGACGTGCTTGTCGTCTCGGGTCGGATAGGTATTGGTGGGTACGATCCCGGTGATGGTTGTCCCAGACGGCTCCCGCACCATGCCCAGGCGGTCGTACTCCGGGACCATCGCCTCCATCATGTTGTACACCGACTTCATAGATCGCCACGTCGACGATTTGACCGGAGCGGTCGCTGTTACGATCTCGGCGGAAGAGCGAGAGCAGGATCCCGAACGCGGTGTGGAGTCCTGTCAGCGAATCCCCCAGGCTCAGATTCGGCCTCACCGGCGGATCGCCGGGGAACCCGTTGACATATCGGAGACCTCCCACGCCTTCGCAGACCGAGGCGTAGCCCGGGCGCGAGGAGTAGGGTCCGTCCTGGCCATACCCGGACACCCTGGCATAGATCAGCCCGGGGTTGGCCTCCCGCAGATCATCCGGCCCCAGCCCCCATTTTTCCATCGTTCCCGGGCGGAAGTTCTCGATCAGAACGTCGACCCGCTCGGCGAGCCGCCTCACCATGTCCCGACCCTCGTCGGTCCTGAGATTGATGGTGACGGACTTTTTGTTGCGGCCAAGGCTGTACCACCACAGTGAGGTGTCGCCCTCCACCGCCCGCCAGCCGCGTACCGCATCTCCAAGGCCGGGAGGTTCAACCTTGATGACGTCGGCTCCGAAGTAGGCCAGCAGGGTTCCCGCGAACGGACCCGCCATGAGCTGGCCGAGCTCCAGGACGGTGACGCCTGAAAGTGCCCTTTCCTTCATGTTTGCTATCCGCCTTTTCCGTATCGTGTTCGATCAATCGTCAGAGCAAGACGACTGAAAAGGCGGCGCCGCGCCGCGCCCGCGCGGCCCGCCTCAAGCCCCCGATAGTCACTACTCCGGAGCCCTCCAGCGACCCTGACCGGCGGCCTCGAGGACCTCGAGGCTCACGTCCTCTGGGCCAACCCCGGGGGTGTTGAATTGGGACTGTTTGCCGTGGCTGAAGATCGTCGCGTGCCGTCTCTTGAAATCGATGGTGTGCCCCTGGTTGGAAATGACGCCCCAGTGGCCATCCTCGGTCTTGATCGGACGCATGTTGAAAATGCCGACCTTCCAGAACTCCCCCTTCTTGTCGTAGAACTCACCGAGGTAGAAGACCCAGGTCTTGGTGTCGAGATACATCACCTTCCGGCTGTACGGGTGAGAGTCCGGGGTCGCCGCATCGATGACGTAGACCTCGCGGGGTTCCCAGTCGTCCAGGGGATTCCAGTACGGAGCTGTTTCAAGGTCGACCAGCGGAAACGCCTCGGCGGGTTTCTTCTTGGTTTGGTCCCACACCGGCCAGCGGCTGTGGGCGACGGCGAGGATCCACCGCTTCTCAACAAGCTTGAAGCTCGTATACCACGTGGGGAAGGCCGAGTTGATCTCGACTTCGTCGTTGAGCTGATCCGTTCCGCCGATCGGGTCGTGCCAGGTACCGCCCGAAAGTCGCCGAGTTCGTCTCACCGTGCGAAGGTAAGCCCATGAGTCGTCAAAATTCCCGTTGCCATATCGGATCGCGAAGGTCCCGATGCCGCGGATGTCGTAGGGGTAGTGGGCGAACAGAAGCTGTTTGAAGTCGACCGAACCATCGCCGATCACCGGCTCACCGTCGAGTCGGCCCTTCATGAATGCGCGGATCAGGGCCCGGAGCTGAACCCTCTCCAGACCCTTGTTACCATCGATGAACAGAAAGGCGAACAGAGGGTAATTCGCCAAATCTCCTCGCGGCCAGCCCCCAACGGAGTAGGCATTCCACATCAACTTGTCGGCTGCGTGTGGATCATCCAGCGAGACGTCAGGAAAGCACAGGCCCGCCTTGTAGCCGGAGACCATCCGAGTGCTCGGATCGTAGGAGACGTCACCGGAGTACTTCTTGGTGGCCTCGATCCAACGGGGATCGACCGGAACCTCTTCGGAGTGGCGGAGCGTCATTGTGAGGCCCTGCTCCCTGATCATCCATTGGATGTTTTCCGGCAGCATGCTGCCGATAGTCTTGCCCTCGAACTCCTTGTCCAACATGGCGCTCAAATTGGCCGCGTTGATGACGGTACCCTCTGCCACCTCTTCGGACCACAGGCTGGGGGTCGCCACCACCATGCACGCAAGGATCAGTACGGTCGGCCCCATGGACCAAAAACCTCGGTTGTTACGCAATGTCATCGCTCACCTCCCGCCATACCATCAGAATTGGAACGTCAGCCGACTGACGAGTTGATTGTTGTTGGCGAAGTAGCCAAGAAGATAGGTATCCTGTTCGATCTCACCCGGGAGCTTCGACCCATCGTTCCAGAACAGATCCGCCTCCAGGCGCAGGCGCCAGTGGTTGCCCCAGGCAAATTCCACGCTCGGAATGAAGAAGCCGCCACCGTTGGTCGCATCCACGCCTGCGGCGATGGTCGGGTTGACCCTGTCGTTGTTGTAGTTCCACCCGAAAATCACCGTCAGGAGGGTCGTGTGTTCGTTGATCGGAGCCCCAAAACCAGCGAGGGCAACGATGTCGTCGCTCGCCTTGAAGTCGGTCAGCCAGGTGTCGAAAACCTGGAAGTTGAAGAACGCGGGCCGACTGGCCCCGAGAACCTTCTGGGCCCAGCGCATCTGTTTGTCGAGCGCCAACATGGTGCGCACGGTGTCCTTCTGGACCACCCCCCCGAATCCGGGGAGAACGCCGTCGAAGAAATTCGTGCCGATATTGTAGGGCTGGTCCGCCCACATTGAAATCTCGGTGCGGATCACCATGTCGGGTGCCGGCCAGTAGTAGTTGAGCGAGAGGCCGTACATATCCACTTCGGGATAGATGAACTCGGCAAAGCCGTTCAGCGGTGCGTCGCCGAAGGGATTGAAGATCGTGTTGACTACCGGATCAAGGTTGAGTGTCTGGTAATAGGCCAACGAGTACTCCACCTTGCCGAGAGTGCCGGCCCACCTGAATCCGTAGTTCGGATCGTCGGTATCGCCGTTGGAGTGGTGCCAGTTGTATGGCACCCCTTCGAGGAAGTTGACTCCCTTGTTGGGCTGATTGGCCCACCGGCCACCAAACAGATCGTAGGTATTGCCGATGTCCTCGTCGCGATCCCATCCCGGCCGTGCCAAGAGCTGCAGTGATCCCTTGGCTTTGGGGATCTCGATCTGCAAGTTTGCGAGGATCAGCGGTTTGCGGAGTTGCTCGTTCTCCACCTCGAGGAACGATCGCCAGGTGAAGTCGAAACCGTGGATGATGTCCATGCCACGGAAGAAGTCAGACTTTCCCCACACGACCTGCTGCTTACCCAAAGTGAATGTCACTCGCTTGCCGATGAAGAAGTCGGCGTACCACTCGCGCAAATCAAAGTTATCGTACTCGTCCTGGAGGTCGGCGGACGTGATGTTGTCGAGCCGGTCCAGATAGGTCGTAATGTAATCATTGTCGGCCCGCCCAATCACTGTCACACGCCCCATTTCCAAACGCGTTGGCCTCCAGGTACAACGTACCTCGCAACATCGACAGATCGAGAGTGTCGTCCTGCTCGGTCTCAGGGGGATCCTGGAGATTCATGGATAAATGTGCACGGAGATACCCGTGCAGCGAGAAGTGATCCGAGTCGATTTGAGCTGACGCGGAGCCGGGGATCATCAGTAGCATGACGATCAATACACCCCCGACAGTCACCGCCAGATTATTCGGCCGAAACACGCCTTGTTTCATGAACATGCAAACCCCCTTATCCTTCCGTTAAAACCCCTCCTGATGATCGCGCCGAGTCGACTCCCCCTGTCAGCCCAGGCACCCCGGCCAACAGCAACCAAGACTCAATCAAACGCCCACCGGCGACGGATCCACGGCCTGCCACATCCCATCGGCCCGCAATACATGAGCGCCCGGCGGGCTTCATACCTTCCGGCATCCTGCGAGTCGTGTTCTTCTCGTTGGCCCCTTGCCTCGGGAACATATTCTAAATATAATAATGTTATGACAATAAGTCAACAATACAAATGTCTGATCCGACAGTCTCAAGATGGGGCACACCGAAGCCTGATGGGAGGCCCGAAATGACTCGAACCACAGCTGGGTTTGGTGCCCTTGATCTGTTGATTCTCGCCGTGGTGGGGATCGGCTTGGCGGCCGCGGCGGTTTACTCCGAAAGCATCGTGACCCGCGCCAGCGGCAGCGATGAGGAGCTCGTACCGCCACCAATCCAGTGGCGTGACCAATTCCTTGGTGCCGCCATTCCAGAGCCGGGCATCGTTTGGATGGCTGGGAGCAACGGGAAGATCCTCCGCAGCAGCGATAGCGGGCAGACCTGGTCGGTGCAGAAGACAAACGTGACGGAGAACCTGCAGGGCATCGCCGCGTGGAATCGGGATCGGGCGGTCGCCGTGGGCAACGACGGAGTCGTGATCTTCACCTCGGATGGTGGCGAATCCTGGAACCGGGTCCCGGTTCCGCGATCGGAGATCTCCAATAAGCTCATCCGCGTCCGGTGCTTTGACGGAGGCATCGCGTGGGCTGTGGGGGTGATGGGGATGATCCTCCAGTCAGAGGATTGGGGCGCATCGTGGGAACGGCGAGCCGAGGAGGTCGATGTGGCCTGGAACGACATCGCCTTCGCAGACCCCAAGAATGGTTGGGTGGTCGGCGAGTTCGGAACCATGATGCACAGCTCGGACGGTGGCATCACCTGGCAGGAGACGGCACCAGCGAGCGAACGCAGCCTCATGGCGATTTCGTTCCGGGATCAACAATCCGCGGTCGCCGTCGGTCTTGACGGGCTGATCATCCAGACCACCGATGCGGGAGAAACATGGTCCACCGTCGAGGCAGGAACTCCCTTGCACCTTTTCGATGTGGCCTGGGTTGGAGGCGAGTGGGTTGCCGTGGGTGGCATGGGCGTGTTGGTGACCGGTTCCCCGGACGGTCAATCGTGGCGAGCTCAGAGAATGGCGGACCGTGACCTTTCGTGGCACACCGCCCTCTCCCCAATCGGCGACGGAGTATTTGCCGTGGGAGCCAGCCAGGGAGTGTGGAGAGGTGGGCAATGGACGCCGGCCGGCCTTGGTCGGGCTGGGGGTGAGGGCCAATGACCAATCAAAAAATCTCCGACCGAGTCGCCCGGTTCTGTATCGGAAACCGCGTCCAGGTTGTTGTCGTCATCGGCTTTGTCACTCTGGTTCTGCTCTTCTTCGCGCTTCGACAGGAGGTGCACACCAAATTCGCCGACCTCGTCCCGGGAGACCAGCCACATTCTCACGCACGAGACCTACAAGGAGTCATTCGGCGGTTCGAACATCGTCAGCATCCTGGTTCGTTCCCAAAAGGGAGACATCTTCCAGCGACCGGTTCTGGAGACGATTCGAGACATCACCCGAGATCTCCGCGGCATTACCGGCGTCAATGAGTTTCAAATCATCTCGCTCGCCTCGAAAAAGCTCAAGGAAGTTCACGCTTCGACCTATGGCATCGAGAGTAAGCCCTTGATGTGGCCCGACGTTCCCGACGGCGATGATGGACTCGACTCTCTGAAGCAATCCGTGTTGTCGAATCCGTTGGTCTATGGCCAGTACGTATCCATCGACCTCACCGCCGGACTCATCACCGTGGACTTCTTCGATCACCTCATGGACTATCGGGTGGTCTATGACGAGGTCATGGCGATCGTCGAAAAGTACAGCGGTAACGGCATCGAAGTCAGTGTGGTGGGCGAGCCGATCCTCCAGGGCTGGGTCCACCACTACCTGCCCCAGACCTTCACCCTCTTCGTACTCACCTTTGTGGCCCTCGGTGCCTTCCTCTTCTTCGTGTTCATGAGGACGCTGCGAGGCACGCTTGTTCCGCTATTCAACGCCCTTGTCACCGGCACCTGGGCCCTCGGCATTGCGAAAATCCTGGGGCTGAACTTCGACCCCTTGGCGGTTGTGATTGCTTTCCTCATCACCGCCCGCGTGACCTCCCACTGCGTTCAAGCGGTCACCCGTTTCGAGGGCATGGTTGGCGAGGGGGCCGAGAACTCTCGGGCGGCGGCCCAGGCAAGCCTCTCCGAGCTCTGGAAGCCAGGGATTCTGAGCGTCATCACCGATGCCGGCGGGATTCTCGTGGTGGCGTTTGCGCCCATTCCGCTGTTGCAGAAGACGGCGCTCATCGGCGCGATTTGGGTGCTGTGCATCGGCGTGACCGGGGTCGTGCTCACGCCAGTGCTGCTGTCGTGGGTGCCGGACCCGAGGCCGCGCCGGCACCGACTCGATGTCAACCCCTTCCTCCAGCGCTCCCTTGCAACCTATGCGCGCCTCACAACGGGCCAGGGTCGGTTTGCAATCCTCGGCGCCGTGGTGTTGGTGTTGGTGGTCTGCGGTGGCATGGCGACCAGAATCTCGGTGGGCGACGCGAAGCCCGGCAGCCCCCTGCTGTGGCCAGACTCGCCCTATAACCGTGCAATGGCCGAAATCAACCAAGGATTCCTCGGCACCGACCGAATGTTCGTGGTGGTGGCTGGGCAAGAGGACGGCGCGTTGAAGGAGCCAGCCGTATTGCACAACATGGCGGCGTTTCAGCGGTATGTGGAGATGCAGCCGGAGGTGGGTGGGGCCGTGTCGCTGGCCGACCTCCTGCCGTCGGTCTATAGCGTGCTCAACGAGGGCAATCCACGTTTTCTCGAAATCGGAGGGGACTCGGCGATCAACGGAGAACTCCTCTACATGTACCTGGCCGGATCGGATCCCGGTGATCTCGACCGGTTCGCCGATGTCAACTATCGCAACGGTGCCGTCACCATCTTCCTGCGAGACCACCGAGGCACCACCATTCGAACGGCCGTCGAGAGAATCAAGGCTTGGGCCGAAAACGACACTCCCGAAGGCGTCGAATACCAACTCGCAGGAGGGTTGATCGGCGTCGTGGCCGCGGTCAATGAGGTGATTTTTGCCGGTCAGATCGAGAGTATCGCACTTGCGCTTCTCGTCATCCTCATCACCTGCTCCCTCACCTATCGGTCGGGCATCGCCGGGGTCTTCTTCATGGTTCCGGTCGTGCTGTCAAACGTTGTCACGTTCGCGTACATGGTGGTGAAGGACATCGGGCTCAATGTCAGCACTCTGCCGGTGGCGGCGCTGGGGATCGGGCTGGGGGTCGACTATGCCATCTACATGGTGGACAGCATTCGCGAGAACTACGCCCGCTCCGACGATCTGACCAGCGCGATCCGCGCGGCCTATGCGACCGCCGGCAGGGGAGTCGCGGTCACCGCAACGCCGCTGATCGCGTGCACGGCCCTGTGGTACTTCTTCTCATCTCTTCGGTTTCAGGCCGAAATGGCAATCTTGATTGCGCTCTGGATGGCTGTTTCGGCCGCCAGCGCCCTCTTCGTGATGCCGGCCCTCGTGTACACCTTTCGGCCGGGTTTCGTCATCAACAAACTGGATTAGAATAACCCCCCAGAGGTATTACCATGGCTCCACGCAACCCCACCGAAGCACCCGAAGATCATCCGGCCTCCCTGGCGTTTGCGGACAGCAGCGTTCCGCTGTACTACCAGCTCGCCACGATCATGCGAGAAAACATCATTTCCGGGCGGTTCCAGATCGGAGACAAGCTGCCGACCGAGGCGGACCTGGTCAAACGATACGCCGTCAGCAGGGCGACGGTGCGAGGCGCCCTGTTGAGCCTCCAAGACGAAGGCTTGATCCGGCGTGAGGCCGGGCGGGGCACCTTCGTGGCTGGTATGCCGGAGTTCACCGGCACGTTGAAGATGGACGGCACCTTGAACGGCCTCATCGCCATGGGCCTGGCAACCTCACCAAAGCTTGTGGACCTGCAGGAGGTCACGGTGCCCCCTCATCAAGCCGAGGTGCTGGGTATGAAGCCGGGTACGCCGGTCATCCGGGCCTACCGCGTTCGGTACTACAAGGACCACCCGTACTGTTACATCATCAACACCCTCCCCCTGGAAATCGGCAAGAAGCTCTCAAAGGCGAACTGGGAGAGCGGTTCGATCCTCCAGTACCTTCAGACCAAGCACCACATCCAGCTGGGGGATGCGGACGAGTACGTTCGGGCCACCGTCGCAGACGCCAACCTCGCCCGTTGGTTGCAGGTCCGCATTGGAGCGCCGCTGCTCCAGGTGGAGTACCTGATCCGCGACGTGGATGGCAATCCGGTCGAGACACCGATCATTTTCTTCCGAAGCGATCTACACGCCTTCACCCTTCGGCTCACGTGGTCTCCCGAAGGCCCGGGCACTCCGGAAGGTTGGTCCCTTCGCGGCGAGTGATCGGCACCGAAAACGCGATGAAAAATCGAGCACGGCGGAGGCCTTCGACCCCGGGAAGATCGTCATGGTGTCGGAACGGTGCACGGGGGGTGATCAGCTGGGTGCGCAGCAGGCTCCGCGGCTATGACCGTGGGGCTCGCTGGCGAAGTTCCAGCAGGATGCCGAAAGGAGCCGCGAGGACTGCCCGCCGGCCATCGCCTGGTTGGCGACGAGAGGCCTGCCCGGGCGAAAGCAGAACCCCGGCGCCCAGGGAGCCGGCCGCCTCGACCCGGCGATCCAGGTCGTCACATCTGTAGCTCAGGCCGAACAACCCTCGCTGGGGGTGCCGCACGTCAGGTTTGACCTCCCTGGCTTCGCCGTCGAACTCAATGAAGATGATCCTTCCTGTTTCGCGTTCGGGGTGCCCGAGCATTCGGAAGCGGAAGGACGAGTCGGGTTCAATCGCCATGAGCCGCTCGAACAACTCACCCGAGCAGACCTCACTGAACATCACCCGATGGTCGAGCACCTCCTCCATGAAGCGGCAGCAGCCGTCCAGGTCGTCCACCACATGAGAGGTGTGGACCGGCTCACTCAGCAGGGAATGGAGATCGATGGTGCCGTAGGGACCGGGGGCCCGCCGACGCTCCACCAGAACAATGAACTCACCGTCAACGGTCTGCGAAAAGGCTTCGAACCGGCGCGGCCCCGCTTCATCCCCCGGCTCTGGCGACAGTTCCAACGGCGGTGACAGAAATCGCACACCGTGGCCGTCGAGCCTGAGATGGAGCCGATGGATGTCGCTGGTTGTGAAGCCTGTTCCGAGCCCACCGAGGAGCCGGGTTTGGCTCGCCGGACGACCCGCCGGTCCCGGGCACCGGACGAGACGGATCCCGGCGCTTCCAATCACGTCGGGTCGCCCGAGTCGTGCCGCATCAAGGCACCCCGTTGCACCATCGGATCCAGGTGGCGAATAGGTTGCTGTCCCCGTGTGGGCCAGGCCACAGCCGTCGCGGTAGAGTCGGATCGACGCATCGAGATCCTGGACACCCACCAGTATCTCGCTCAGGGATACGGCCGCCCCGCTCAGAGCTCGCCCCCGACCCGGATGAGGGTTCTCCCCGAGAGACGTCGCTGTTCGAAGAGCCTGTGCATCTCGGGCGCCTCCTCGAGATCCACCACCTTGTCCACCGGCACTTTCCAGCGTCCCGATTTCAGAGCTTCGTGAATGTGCTCCTTCTCGGCACCTCCGGTCGCGGCCATGGCCACATAGACCACGAATCCCCTGACGGCGATGGTTTTCTGATAGAGCTCGCTGCTGATGTTGACAGGAGGAGGGTAGCCTCCCACAGCGCCCATGTAGATCACCTGGCCCAGGGGCGCCAGCACCTCGAAGTTCTTCGGCGCCTCGGGACCTGCCACTCCATCCACGATCAGGTCGACCCCACGACCTCCACTGTGAGCCTTGACCTGGTCGACCCAATCCGGCGCGGCACTATCCATGAGGTGGTCGGCGCCGAATGGTCGGGCGAATTCGAACTTCTTGGGCGAACAGAGCCCATATACAGTGGCACCGGCCTCCTTGGCGATCTGGGCGGTCATGGTGCCGATCGCGCCGGCTGCCGAGTGGAGCAGCACGTGATCCCCAGGACGGATCCTCCCGGCCGTGTGGAGGACGTGCCAGGCTGAGTACACGCACGTGTGGTACACGGTGCCCAGAACCCAGTCGAAGCCTTCGGGGATTGTGATCAGCCGATCGGCGGTGGCGAGCGCGAAGTCGGCGCAACCACCCCACTCACCTTCGGAGACCACGCGCCGCCCGATCCACGAGGCATCCACACCCTCGCCCACAGCCTCCACCAAACCGGAAAATTCGTAGCCGGGTGTGAATGGAAACTCTGGTGCCATGTACTCCACTCGAGCCGCCCTGGCGTGGGTGTCCAATGGATTCAGGGCCGTGAACGCGACGCGAATCCGCACCTGACCAGATCCTGGCTCGGGGATTGGCACCTCCCGGAGTTGGAGAACCTCCGGAGGCCCGGGCTTTTCTGCCACCAGAGCTCGCATTGTTGCGCTCATGACTCCTCCCTTGGAGGGAGACATTAGCACGCTGCAAATCAGAATTCGGAATACCGAGCCGATGAGTTCTTAGTTCTTAGTTCTTAGTTTTGAGTTACCTACCGATGTACGTTACTCGACCGCCTCGCGCCCTCCGGGGTCGGAGGAGGGTCGGGGGTATCCCCTGACCTTTAAACCTTTAACCTTTAAACCTTTAACCTTTAAACCTTTAAACCTTTAAACCTTTAAACCGGAGTGTGGGTGGGCGGTCAGTCGAGAGCCTCGGCGAGCTTCGCCTGCCGCTCCTCTTCGCTGTCGATGTAGCTCAGCCACTGGGCCGCCAGCTGGCGGCTTCTCCGGTCGGCCTGCGCCGCAGTGAAGGCCTGCCTGGCCTCGTCAAAGGACTTCATGTTGAAATACGCCTGGCCGATCATCACGTGCGCCTGATCCACCCGGTCCAATCCGCCCTTCCGGATGGCGTTGCGCGCTGCCGTCACCGCCTCGCTCCACCGGTTCAGATTCATGTAGCTCTGCGCCAGCATCACATCCAGCTTACCGTCCGACGACATCTCGGCAGCCTTCGACAGCGCAGGAATCGCCTTCTCGTCCTCCTGGCACATCATCCACGCCTGCGCCAGCAACCGCCAGTGATCCAGCGTTCGACTCGATCAGACCCGTCGTCCAGTCCCTTCTGGAGCACCTTCGCCGCCCGCAGCGGCAGCTCCTCGTTCAAAAGCAGACTGGCGTACGTCATCACCTCGGTCTCCTTGTTCAAATATCCCTGCAAATACGCCAGCTCCAGCACGTTTAACTGACCCCGCTGATCCTCCTCCTGCCCATACACACTCGCCAGCTGGATCCAGTACTGCTTCTTCGGATACTGCTTGATCAGCTCCTTCAACATACCCTTCACTCGATCGTAGTCCTCGAGCTCGTAATACAGCACCCGCTCCAGCAGGTACGAGTGCTCCTTGACCTTCTTGCCCTCGGCCTGCGTCAAAGAAATCACCTTCTGCGCCGGCACCAATGCCTTGCGATACTCCTCCTTCTGGTAATACGCCTGCGCCATCATCTCGTACGCCGTCAGGTTCTCCTTGTCATTCGTCAGCGTCATCCACCACTCGAGATGATCGATTGACTTCTGCCAGTTCTCGACCGAAAAAAACAACTGCGACAGCGTGTAAACCGTCCCAGTCTTCAGCGCCTCAGGCAGGTCCGGCTGCGCCAACAACTGCTCGTACGCATTGATCGCCTTCGGCATATTGTCCTGTGAGTAGTAAATGTACGCATATAAATTCAGCGTCTGCGACCGCTCGTAGTTGTTCAAATCCTGCTTGCCCAGCTTGTCCAACACCGCGATCGCCTCAGAGTACCTCTCCGCCTCCGCCGCCTCCTGCGCCTTCGCCAGCTCCTTGTACGTCGCCTCCCGCATCGACGCAGTCTCCTCCGTCGCCAGATCCCCGAGAGACTCCTCGTCCTCCTGCGCCACCACCGGCATCGTCCAGAGCATCACTCCAGCGAGCACCATCAGTAATACGAATCTCTTCATACCCGCCTCAGTCTTCCAGCTGGAAGGTGATCTTGTTCAATACCCCGTGCACCTCGATCGCCTCTCCGTTCACGATCCGCGGCTTGTACTTGAATTTCAACGCCGCCGCCAACGCCGCCTTGTTGAAGATCGTGCTCGGCTCGTACTCCACCACCCGCGGGTTCCGCACCGCCCCCGTCTTCGTCACCGTAAACTCGACGATCACATATCCCTCGATCCCTCGCTCGATCGCTCGCTGCGGATACACCGGCGCCACCTTCACGATCGGCAGGTAGTCCCCGTCCGCACTCCCCGCTGCAATCCCAAATCCCGGCGTCACCGCAATGTTCACATCCGACACCGGCACCGGCGCGTCATGCCTCGCCTGCACCGTCTGGCCTCCGCCACTGTCCGCTGCCGCATTGTCCATCGACGGCTGCGGCGCCTCCGGCGGAGCCTCGTCTGGATTCTGCGGCCGGTCAGGCTTCGACCGCTTGCTCTCCAGCCGCTCCTCCCGCTTCACCCGTACGAAATCTACGATCCGCGTGCTCTTGTCCTCCGTCAGCGCCCGCTGCCCCGTCGCGATCAACGCCTGCATCATGAAAAACAGGCCAAAGGCCACCAGCGCTCCCAATACAACGGCGATCAAAAACCTGACCATGGCTCACTCTTGCGCGGCGATCGATACGTTGTACACACCCGCCTGACGCGCCGCATCCATCACCCCGATCAGCATCTCCGTCGTCGAATTCTTGTCCGCCTGAATCACCACGCTCCCCTGCGGGTTCTCAGCGTGCAATCGCTCGATGTTCGCCCGCACCGCCCGCGGATCCACCTGACGACGATCCACCCAAATCTGGCCCGACGCCGTGATCGCCACCAAGATGTTCCCCTTCTCCTTCACCACCGCCGTCACCGCCGATGGCCGGTCCACCTCGATCCCCGACTCCTTCACGAACGACGCCGTCACAATAAAGAAAATCAGCATGATGAACACCACGTCCAGCATCGGCGTGATGTTGATCTCTGTCTCTTCTTCCGCTGATGTCACATTCGAAAATGCTCGACGCATATCACTACCTCTTCGTCGTCAATGCGGCCTTCAGCCGCTCCACCTCGCGGTATGCAAATCTCGACAACAGCGTCGTCGCGAATAACCCGCTCAACGCCGCCACCATCCCTGCCATCGTCGGTATCGTCGCCTGCGACACGCCTGCCGCCATCGACCGTGGATTCCCCGTCCCCGAAAACGCCATCACCTCAAACACCACGATCATCCCAGTCACCGTGCCCAGCAATCCCAGTAACGGACACAACGCCACCATCGTCTTGATCAACGGCAAAAACGTGTCAATGCTCATCGATACTCGAGAGATCATCGCCTCCCGGATCCGACGTGCATTCCAGGACCGCCGCTCCGACCGCGCTTCCCACGTCGCCATCACCTCTCGCACCACCCGCCGGTGCGCCGTCCGAAAATAAATCAACCGCTCGAAGATCAGCACCCACATCACCAGCGTCAGCAATCCGATCGCCAGCAATACCGGCCCGCCCATCTCCAAAAAGTCCCGTATCGCCTCATACCAGTCCAGGACCCGGTACATCGCCTACCTCTCCTTCACTCGCCCGCCGACCCGCCGGACATCTTCTCCGAGTGCTCCGCCACGATCCCCGCTCCCTGCTCCTCCAACACGTGGATGATCCGGCGGCTTCGACCCGTCACCACCGTGTGCAACAGCACCGTCGGAATCGCCACTGAAAGCCCCAGCACCGTCGTCACCAACGCCTGCGATATACCGCCCGCCATCAGCTTCGGATCTCCCGTCCCAAACAATGTGATCGCCTGGAACGTGTTGATCATCCCCGTCACCGTCCCCAAAAGACCCATCAATGGCGCCACCACCGCGATGATCTTCAAAAACAACAACCCTCGGCTCAGCTTCGGCGCCTCCTTGATGATCGCCTCGCCCATCTTCAGCTCCAGCGTCTCCAAATCAGCTCCCCGGTGCGCCTCCGCCGCCTTCAAGACCCGGCCCAGAGGATTGTTGTCTCTCGGCGTGTCGCTCTTCAGCTGACTCGCCACCTTGCGCCCCTCCAAACCCAGCACCAACAACCGCTCCAACGCGATCAGCATCGCCAAACAACCCAGCGCAATGATCAAATACCCGATCAATCCGCCCTGCGCGATCCGCTCACGAAGATTCGGCGCCTGCACCAAAAGTCCCAAAATCGACCCCCGCGACGGGTCCACTCCAAAACCAACCGCTCCTGACGTCGCTCCAAACACATCCTTCGTCGTGCTCACAAATCGTCCCTGCGGCTGACGCGGCAACTCCAAAACATTGCCCGTCTCCGGAATGAACTGCAGGTACTTCCCGTCTGAGATGATGTTGAATGTCCCCACTCGCACCACCTCTTCCTCAACCTCTTCTCCATCTGCCGTGATCACCGTCGTCGGAAATCTCACCACCTTGCCCGACTCCGTCATCTCCCGCTGCAGCTCAAACCACAACCGCTCGATCTCGTCCATCGACGCCAGCTTCGACGTGCTCCCAAGTGTCTCCGCCAATTGCGTCAAAAACTCCCCCCGGTCCTCAAACTGCACCGACGTCACCGAGTTCTCAAACTGCCCCCGCGTGTCTCCCGCCACCTGCTGGAGCACTCCAAACATCTCCTTCAACGACCCCAAACGATCGTCCAACAGCTCTGTCAAATCAGACGTCCGGATCTCGTTGCGGTCAAACGCCCCCTCCAGCTGGTTGCTCTGCCGCTCCAACTGCGTCTTGCGACTCTGCGCCTCGCGCAGCATCCGCTGCTGCTCCGACTTCGCCGACGCAAACCGCTGCTCCCGCTCCCGATTCTCTCGCGACTCCCGCGCCCTGCCCTGCTCCACAAGCCGCAACAGCTCGTCCAAACTCTTCGCCTTCGGCTCCCCCTCCGACTGCGCAAATGCAGTCGCACTCACCATCACCATCAACGCCGCAATCATCTGCCTTTTCATTGCACCACCTCCGGCGCCCCGATCGGCAGTATCAATAAGTTTGGCGCCACCTGCTTGCGCGCCATCTTGATCCCCGACCGAATCTGATTCCGGTACTCCGCCGGCAGTGACACCCACGCGCCCTGCGACTTGTCCCACATGCCGAAAATCTCCGCGTCAACCGTCTGGTACAGCAAAGCCGTCCGCCCGATCCGTAGGAAATCTACCTCGCGTACCGCTCCGTCCAGCTCCAGCGACCCCTTGTACGCCTCGATCGTCCGACCGTAGTCGTTCTCGATCTCGTACGCCTCCAACAACCGCCGAAACTTCTCGGCAACCGTCACGTCCGATCGCTCCAACAGCGTGCCCAAAAACGCCACCCGGTTGCGTCGCTCCTCAATCAAAAACGGCACGTCCAGCTCCACGAACTGCTCCAAACCCTCGATCATCTTCAGCATCAACGGCGTCACCTGACGCTCGATCACGCTCACCTGATCAATCGAATTGTTTAAATCAGCCATCTCCTGAGCCTGGCTGTCCAACTGCTTCTGCAATAAAGCGTTGTAGACCTCCAAACCCTCGACCTCTTTCATGACAGCCGAATACTGACGCTCCAGCGAACGGGTTGCGTCCACTGTGCCGTCAATATTTGCCTGCGACCTCCGCGCCGCGTCGTCCATCGACCGGGCCGCGTTCAAGGCCCCGTCTACATCCTGTCCCATCACCAGTCCGGCCCCGCACAATACGAAGACCACAGCCATTGAGCCCACAACGTGTCTGCTTCGTTTCATGTCCCTCTTCCCTTTGTATGAGCTTGTCTCTCATCCAATGTCAGTTCTCACCATGAGCCGGAGGTTTGACCACGACACGGCCTCCGCCCCGCCATTCCCACCAGGAGGAGACTGCCCCTCGAGGGATCGGTACGGCGCGGGGAGTTCGTTTTCACGGGGGGCCACCTCCGAAGAAAATAACCTACTCAAGTTTTCCCCAAATCGCAAATTCGAATCCTACGCTTGCTTTCGATTGCCGGTTCAATCCGGTCTCGCTCAACGAATGCCGCTGCTATACTGCCGCCCATTCACAGGAAGGTCCCTACGCATCGACGGTCAGCCGACGATGATTTCAGGAACACCATAGACAGAAAGCCAAGGAGACCATCATGCCCGTCACCATCGCGTTTGAACTCAGCGACAGCGACATCGACCACTTCAAGACCATGGCCCGGGAGGCCCACGAGGCCGTAGCCGGCCAGCCGGATTCCGCGGAGCAGATCGTCGCAGCGACCCGTGCGGTCTTCGAAGGCGCAAAGGACGTCCAGGTACCTGATTTCATCGCCGAGCGCCTCGACAAACTGGGTGTGCTGGCCGATATGGTGACCGACTCGGATTGGCGGCTGCCCGAAGAGGATCGGGAAAGCGTGCTGAGCGCCATGGCCTACTTTGCGAACCCGGACGACCTGATCCCCGATCGGATCCCTGGAATTGGCTTCCTGGACGACGCCATCATGGCGGAAATCGTCATCAGCGGCCTCGAAGCCGAAATCTCTGCCTATCAAGAGTTCTGCACCTACCGAAGCGCCGAAGAACAGCGGCGCGTCAACCAGGGCCAGCCCACCGACGTTGGTCGAGAGGACTGGCTGGCCGATCAGCGCGCCGTTCTGCAAAATCGCATGCGGGAGCGGCGGCGCTCCCGGGCATCATCCGGCAGCTGGCGGGTTGGACTCTGGTAGGGGACTAAAATTCCATGCTCTCGGGTTCGTAGTACTCGCGCGGGTGCTTGCAGCACGGGCACTTTGCTGGCGGCTCGGTGCCCTCGTGGATGTAGCCGCAGACAGCACATTTCCAGCGAATGGACTCGTCACGCTTGAAGACCGTGCCGTTCTTCACCATCTCCAGGAGCTTCTTGTAGCGATCCCTGTGCTCCGCCTCGACCTTCGCGATCATCCGAAAGAGGATCGCGGCTTCCTTGTTGCCGTCGGCCTGGGCCTGCTCGGCGAATTCTGAGTACATGGTGGTCGTCTCGTAGTGTTCTCCCTCAATGGCCTCTTCCAGATTGGCGACCGTGTCGCCGAGCTTGCCAGCGAGCACGAACTCGTCTTTGGCGTGCCGCATCTCGTTGATGGCGGTCTCCTCGAAAATCTTGGCGATGTAGTGGTACCCCTCCTTGCGCGCCACCTTGGCGAAGTAGGTGTACATGTTGCGCGCCTGGCTTTCGCCGGCAAACGCCGCCATGAGGTTTTCCTGGGTTTTTGACATGGTGTTTCCTCCCTCGATTCAGTCCGTTGGTCCCGGCTCGCCCACGTGGGCGATCGGGGTGTGGTTGGCAATTTCCGAGCTCGTGGTGCGAAGGTCAGTGAGGGCGAGCCGGTGCACATCGTCGTGGCCGGCCAGCCTCGCGAAGGCCTCCAACTCGGCCGTCGTCACGCGGAGGAAGTTCTCCAACCGCCTCGCCGACAACTCCACCTTCAGCCGCGCGCGGAGGTCCGGATCCTGGGTCGTGATGCCCACCGGACACTTCCCGGTGTGGCAGATCTTGTACTGCTGGCAGCCCGCGGCGATTAGCGCGGCCGTGGCGATGGCCACGGCGTCCGCACCCATGGCCAGCGCCTTGGCCACGTCCGACGACAGGCGCAGACCGCCGGTGATGACCAACGAAACCTGGTCAGCACCCCGCTCGTCGAGGAATCTCCGCGCCCTCGCCAGTGCAAAGATGGTGGGAACTGCGGTGGCGTCCTTCACCACCTTGGGAGCGGCGCCGGTGGCGCCGGCGCGCCCGTCGATGGTGACGAAATCAGGGCCGGCGGCCAGAGCCACCTCCAGATCGGCCTCGATGTGGCCGGCGGCCAGCTTGATGCCGATGGGCTTCCCGCCCGAGACGTCGCGCAGCCATTCGACCTTGGTCCGCAGCTCCTCGCCGTTGGTGATGTCTTCGTAGTGGGCCGGACTGATGATGTCCTCGCCCGCGGGAAACCCGCGGACCTCCGAAATCTCGCCGGTCACCTTGTTCGCGGGCAGATGGCCGCCGAGACCCGGTTTGGCCGACTGGCCGATCTTGATCTCGATGGCGTCGACCGCCCTCAGATTCTCTTCGGTCACGCTGTATCGGTTGGGGACATACTCGAAGATGTAGCGGTGGGCCGCCGCCAGCGACTCGGGCACGATGCCGCCCTCGCCCGAACACATGGCGGTCCCAGCCGCGGCACTGCCAGCGGCCAGTGCGATCTTGATCTCACGGGACAAGGCACCGAAGGACATGTGGCTGACGTAGACGGGCGTGTCGATGACGAGGGGCTGCGCGGCTCCGGGACCGATGACCGTGCGGGTGTTTACGGGCTCGTCCTCGTTGCGGGGCAGGCGCGCCAGCTGGGCCCCCTGGACCAGGATCTCGTCCCAGGAAAGAACCGGCTTGCGGGACCGCATGGGTTCGATGACCGATTCCCCGGTCAGGGCCGCCTCGTGGATCACAGCCATGTCCGACTCGAGATCGTCCGCGCTCCGTTTCCACTCGGCGAGATAACTGTGGATGTCTGATTCGGCGTCGGACGGCCCGGGTAGAACCGCCGGTGGAACACCCTCGTCCGGAGCCCCGCCCACCGGCTCGAAATATTCCTTCTCCGCCTCGCAGATGGGGCAGACCCAGTCGTCTGGCAGCTCGCCCCAGGGCGTTCCCTCGGCCCCCTCGTCATAAACATACGCGCAGGCCGAACACTCGTACTTCATCCCAGCCTCCCGTCAGTCCTCTGCACGCGTGCGGCAACCGGCGCACAGCCCGCGGTACTCGATGCGATAGTCGACGGTCTCAAACCCGAGCTTCGACCTGAGTTCCTCGGTCGAAATCGGCGGCTCATGATCGAAATCGACAATGGAGCCACACCGAACGCAGACCAAGTTGATGTGCGGAGCGAGATTCGGGTCGTAACGGTTGTCAGCCCCATCGAAGTCAATTTCCCGGACCAATCCCACCTCCACCAGTGCTCTGAGAGTGTTGTAAACGGTGGCGAGGCTCAGGCTGGGCAGTCGAGGCGATAAATCCTGGTAGATCTGACGGGGGCTCGGGTGGTCGGTGCGGCGGGCCAAGTACTCGATGATCGCTCGGCGCTGCGCGGTCATCCTGCGGCCTGACACCCGCAGCGCAGCGATCAAATCATCGGACGACCCCGTTCTGCTCATGACCATCCCGGCCGATATTCATAACCGTTCTAGGTTCGAACGTCAAATACACATTGAGAATGTGCAATTCAATCAATATTGAGAATGTAAATCATGACCCACGCCTCAGCATTCACAGACCTTCATTCCTTCGGCCCATATAGGCTCTGGCCTGCTCCGGTGGGTTGAGCTGCTGGTACACTGTCCCTCGATCATTTTTTGAACTCGAATCGGAGGTTGACCATGAGGATTCACCGATCGGCAGCTGCCTTTATTTTCACTCTTTCCATTCTCATGGTCGCCGCCACCTGGGCCCAGGAAGTCCCGGAAAGTCCCGAAACTCCTGAAGCTGCCGAAGCTGCGGATGCTCCCGAAGCTGCCGAGGTTCCCGAAGCTGCCGAGGACGCAGAGGCTCCCGAAGAGCAGGAAGCCTCGGAGACCCCGGAGGCAGCCCCCAGCCTCGTCTTTGAAACCACCGTGGATTTCGCGTTCGTCAAGCAAATCACCCTTGATGGGAAGGCCGGTCAGGTGGAGATCCGGAACGTCGAGTTCACTTCGGCGAGCGGCAAGGGTGGCCTCTTCAGCTCGAGCAACCCGGACCTCATGTCAGGGATCGTGACCAAGTTACAGTGTTCCACCGCCGCTGAAACGAAGCAGAAACTCGACCTGGACATCCAGTTCCTCGACAGCGAGGGAGCACTGATCGACCGGGTGACCAACGGCATCAGCTTCAAGAGCGGAACCAAGACCTTCGAGACCAACCACAAAACTCTGAAGTACGTGGTGCCACTGATCGCTCAGGTGAAAATCACAGTTGCGGCCAGCGCCAAGAACTGACCAAACCCCAGTGCCAGGCACCTTCGTTGATCCGTGCTGGTCCGAGTAAAATCAGTGTGACATCCAATATTGGAGGCACAGATGAGGTTGTCTTCGGCCCACTTCGTCGTTTTACTTTGTGTGAGCGGACTCACGGGAGCGGCTTTCGGGCAGATCCCCTGCCCCGAGTTGGTCGGTCAGGACGCGACGATCACGGCACAGGCGGTGACCGCCTCGGGCTCATACGCGTACGTGGGATACGGTGCCGATGTCATCGTGATGGATGTTTCTGTACCTGCGGCTCCCTTCGAGGTCGGGCGAGTGACGCTTCCGGCCGGGCAGGTCCGCGACCTGGTCGTGGCTGGTGATTTCCTGTATGTGGCCGGCGACACGGGCGGACTGCGGATCGTCAACGTGAGTGTACCTGCCGGCCCTCGTGAGGTCGGTTTTGACGACACGTCAGAATTCGCATGGGGCGTTGACGTTTCCGGAAACTTCGCCTATGTGGCGGACTTGTATGACGGCCTTCGTGTGGTGGACGTGAGCACGCCGGCGGCACCATTTGAAGTGGGGTATCTCTATCCACAAAGCCGCGCCCACAAAGTCGTGGTGTCCGGGGACTACGCCTACGTGGCGGGCTGGTCCGCGGGATTGCGAGTCATCAACGTGTCCGTTCCATCCACCCCTGTTTTGGATGGGTTCTATGACACACCAGGGTACGCATACGACGTGGCAGTGGTTGGCGGGCTGGCCTATATCGCCGATCACGGTGAGGGGTTGCGGGTCATCGACATTCAGAATCCGCTCTCACCGCAAGAGGTCGGTTTTTTCGACACCCCCGGAAGTGCCGACTGGGTCGACGCGGTGGGGACGAACGCCTACCTGGTCGACTACCACCAAAGCCTCTGGGTGGTGAACACGGTGGACCCGACCTCACCGAGCCAGGAGGGCTACTACGATAATCCGGGATTGACCGAACAGGTCGCCCTCGACGGAGGATACGCATACGTCGCGGATGGATCATCCGGTCTCGAGGTCTTCCTGCAGTGCCCAGATCCGCTGATCTTCGCCGACGGGCTCGAATCCGGGGACACCTCGGCATGGTCGGTGACCGTGCCGTAGAGACGACGCGGCGCACGTCCGCCCGGCCCTGAGGTCACCTCTTCTGTTCAAGCGCGGGCGGACTTGCCTGCTCGATAGCGCCAGTGGGCGGCGATGACCCTCCTCCGCCGCGCGGTGCATGTCGACCGTTCGAATCTGGATTTCGAACGCGAAACCATCGCGATCGCGGACGCTGGTGTGAAGACTCTGGTAGCCGTTCGCCTTGGGGTTGACGATGTAGTCCTTGAATCGGAACGGCTCCGGTTCGAACAGACGATGAACGGTGTCGAGAGCCAGGTAGCAATCGTCCTGCCCGGGAACGATGATCCGAAAGGCGAGCAGATCCTGCACGTCCTCGAGAGCTAGCCAGCAATCCTTCACGGGCAGCGATCTCCCTCCGTTCCTCCCGTTTGAGCTGAAGGGTGGTGAGCCCGCCGAGCGGAAGAACCACCAGCACCGAGATGGCCACGCCGAGGAGCAGGCTCAGCGACACACCGCGGCGCGGCGGGTCGTGGTCTTCATCGATCGACACGACGGCTGACCCCATGCGCGGCGCGGGAGACACAGGCTCCGTCTCGGAGGGAATAGGCTCCTGGGCGTCCATATCCGATTGAGGGGATTGCAAGCTGCGTGCCGAAAACCACTGCTCGCAGTGGCCGCCAATCTCAGATCAAACGCCATATCGGCACCCCTGCGGAACCGACAATCACCAACCCTTGGTGGACATGATCCTGTCGATCTCGTCGAGGGCGTGCTGCTCCCGCAAGGCGAGACGCGCCTTCCTGGCTTCACGGATTTTCTCCACCAGCGTCTCGATGTCGGTGGGTTTTTCGAAAACGTCCACCGCACCGAGCTTGGTCGCCTCGACGGCATCACCAATGGTGGCCTGCCCGGTGAGCAGCATGATTTGGAGGTCGGGATGGTCCTGGAGCAGTATTTTGAGGGTTTCGATGCCGTTCATTCCGGGCATGGCGAGGTCGAGAACCACGGCGTCGTAGGTCTTCGCCCTGGCGGATTCGATGGCGTCCTTGCCGTTCGTGACGTACTCGACGTCGAGTCCCCGTGCCCGCATTCGTTCTGCAAGGGTCTGAACGAATTCCACTTCGTCATCGACCAACAGGACGCTTTCGACGCGCATCGCCCGCCTCCATTCTGGACCTTCTTCGTCAACCGATCGTTCCCGAGTTCGCACTGTATCAGTTCCCCTCAGCCATGGCGCCGGGTCACTCTCGGGCCGAATCGAGCGACCCGGACGAGCCGCCGGGATGCAGCGGTACGTGGAGAACGATGGCGTTGTGCGGCTCGTCTTCCGGACCCTTGAGACGGGTCCCACCGAGATCAGAGAGCAGGAGCGCGAGGAATCCCAGCTTCTCGGTGACGAGGTCATCGTGGGCCAGCGTGTCGGCCGAGACGATCCGGATCTCCGCACCGTCGTCGCCGACGCCGTAGCCCACGGTGACCCTTCGTTCGTCGGTGGCGGATCGCAGAGCGAGATCGATGCACATAAACACCGCCTGCTGGAGGCAGAACGGGTTGTTCTCGAGGGCGATCGATTCCTCGGTCGGGTTCGAGACCAACTCGACCTGGGCCAACCGGGCCGACCGCTCGGCGAAGAAAACGACCCTGTCGATCGCCTCCCCGAGATCGAACACCGCCACCGGAAGGTCGACACTGTGGGCAAATTGATTGGTGTTGCGAATGATTGTCTCGCCGCGCTTGACCTGGTGTTTGATCCTGGATGCGACCTCTTGCAGCCTCGACAGGTCGACGGGCAGATCGTCATCTCGGGCCCTCAATAGGTCGTGCTGGAGGCCCGCCAGCTCGCTGATGATGTTGAGGACATTGGTGAGCTCGTGGGACTGTCCGGCAATCATCGTGCCGAAGAAGGCGAGGCTCTCGTTGCGTTTCCGTCGGGATCGGGAGTCGGTCACCGGGTCACCGATTTTTGCGACTCGACGGCCTTGCGCAGAATGTCGATAAAGATATTGATATCAATCGGTTTTTCCACGTAGTCGTACGCACCAAGTCGTCGCCCCTCCTCGGCATCGTCTCGCGAGCCGTGACCGCTCAGGAGAACCACCTGCAGGTTGGGCTGCCTCTCTTTGACCCGCCGGACGACCTCGAGCCCTCCGAGCCCCGGCATCTTCACATCGACAGCGATGACGTCATAGGCGTTCTCTTCAATCAATTTCAGGGCATCCGATCCGGTGGTTGCGCCCAGTGCTTCGATACCTCGCAGCTGGAGCCGTTCGACGACCGCCGACACCAGCTCCTCCTCATCGTCGACGAACAAGACCTGAAGACGGTCCATCCAATCTACGCCTTTCTGGTCTGGGGCAGGATCACCGCGAAGCTCGTTCCCGCGCCGACCTTGCTCCTGACGGCGATTTCGCCGCCGAGCTTTTTGACGATGCCGTAGGTGACCGACAGTCCCAGCCCGGTTCCGCTGCCTCCCTTGGTGCTGAAGAACGGCTCGAAGATCCTCTGCAGATCACGCTCTGAAATCCCCTTGCCGTTGTCGGTGATCGTGACGGTGACCCTCTGGTCTTCCTGAACTTTGAGACTGATGTCGATTCGACCGCCGTGATCCACCGCAGCCAGCGCGTTGTTGAGGATGTTCAGGAACACCTGCTGGAGCTGCGAACGGTCGCTTTCGATCGTCGGAAGATCCTCGCCCACGTCGAACGACACGTTGATGTTGCGGTACTCGGCCTCACGACCCAGGAAGCCGAGAACCTCCTGCAGGAGCACGTGAAGGTCGATCGTCTCGACCTGGACGTCCATATGCCGGGCGAATCCGAGCAGCCGGTGGGTCACGGTCTGGCAGCGGGACACCGAGCGCAGCACCGAATCCACGATTCCAAGGAGCTTTTCCTTCGGCGGCATGGCGTCACTCATGGTGACGAGGTCCTTCATGAGCCCCGCCTTCTCGTTGATGATCGCGAGCGGATTGTTGATCTCGTGGGCGACGCCGGCGGCGAGACGCCCGATGGATGCCAGCTTGTTGCTGTACTCCATCTGATGGTAGAGCGCCGTACGACGCTCGTCGGACTCTCGCATCCGCCTGATGAACTGTCCCGATCCCCAGAAAATGACCGCCAGGATCAGACCGGCGCTGACGAGCAGGAACCCCAACAGTTCGCTGCGGAGGGTGAACCACCTCCCCATCGCTTCCTCGGCGGGCTTGATCTGGACCAGAATGAAGGGAGAGTTTTGGATATATGCCGACGTCACGAAGATGGTCCGGCCGCCCTCCTCCTCGGCCTCGACAACCTCAACGCTCGGAGAGTAGTGGGGAACGGGCAGCGGCATGACGCCGAGAATCTCACCATGCTGGCGCGACGGCGACTGCAACACTCCCTCGCGGTTGATGAGGAACACGTCGTCGGTCGCCTGCAGACCCGTGGTCAGGATCTGCTCGCTCAACATCTCGGCGTCGATCGTCGCGCGCAGGATGTAGAACCCGCCATCGGGACGGTCGTGCTTGGTGGCGATCGCAAAGTGCGGCGAGTTTCGAAAGCCGAGGAAGACATCGCTGGTGTAGGTACCGCGCCGAGCGACCTCGTGGAACCAGTCCTGGTCGACATAGTTGCGGCCCTCCAGTTCGAACGGGCCCGAGTAGCACAGCTGGTTGCCGCTGTCATCGATGATCCCGAGGTCGACAAATGCGCCGATTTCCAGTGAGCGGTTGAGATTGGAGATGACCCGCGTGAGGGAGGCACGGCCGCACAGCTCGTCGAAGGGGCGCTCGTGGACCAGAAAGGTCAGGGCGGAACGTCGTTCGGACAGGAAGAGTTCGAGGGATCGTTTCGTGTTGAGGGTGAGGCGGGCCATGGGTTCAACGGCCTCGGCCTGCAACGCATCGCGAAACTGGACATAGTTGATGACCATGGTGATGGACAGCGGAAGCAGGGAGACCGCCGCCGCGGCCAGCACCACCAGCCGATGAAGACGGCGGTATGCCTGTCCGCTCGTCCGCGAAGCCGACACCTCGGGGTCTGGGCCATCGGACGTCGACATGAAGTCGCTGGACTCGGAGATGTCATCCATATCTTCAGTCGCTGTCGTCTTCTCCACGCGTGACCTCGATCGCGCTGTAGGCCGCCTTCATGGTCTCGGTGAGCTCCTCGATGTCGACCGGCTTGCGAAGGTAGGCGAAGGCTCCAAGCTCTGCCGCCAACTCCTCCTCCGCCGCCGAGCCGTGCCCGGTGAGAATGATGACCTGGGTCTCGGGGTGGCTCCTCTTGACTCTGCGCAGCACCTCGATGCCGTCGATGCCAGGCATCTTGAGGTCGAGCACCATGACCTCCGGCTGATCGTCGGCGATCATCGCCAGGGCCTCTTCCCCGTCGTACGCGATCGCCGGCGTCATCTTCCGAGTCTTGAGGCGCTCGGAAAGGGTGTTGACGAACTCCTGCTCATCGTCGACCAGGAGCACCTTGGACGGCACGTCGAGGTCGATCTTGAATGAAATGTCCGGTTCCTTGTAACGGGGACCGGGCCGGACTTCGACAGAGGACACGCCCTCCACTCCACGGGCGATCCTGTCGAACTCCCTCCTCTGCCGGTCCTGAAAGATGCTGTATTTCTTGATCAGAATAGTGGTTCGCCCGGCGTCGCAGACCACGTCCACGTCGTGGCCTTCGCGGGCGAGCTCGAGATTGACGGCCGCAGCGCGGCGAACGTTGGCCAGGGTTTGTTCACTGCCCCGAGTCAGGTCCAGTATCGGCCGGGCCGCATGATCACAGATCAGCTGGAGGGCGTCTTCGAGAGACGTTTTGTCCATCGCGACGAAGATGTCGTACATGCTCGGGTCCCACGGACCCGCACCGACCACCAGGTCGATCCACGCGGCGCGAGCCTCGTCGTCGGCCTTGATGCGGTTCTTGGCTTCGCGCTTTGCGACCCCCTGTTTTTCCGCCGCTGACAGGCGATGGGCCGGGGCGCCCGCCAGACACACCCGCATTACGTGGGTGAGCGACGTGGGCAGAAGGTGTCCGAGGAGACCGTGGTATACGAGGCGGTCCGCACCTACGGCGTCGATCAGGGCGACACGAAGGGCCGCAACACCCTTCGCAGTGTCACGTGCTCCGATCGGAAATATCGACGACGGACCGTAGACGATACGGACCAGTTTCGCTGCATCCATGCCGGCGAGGTCGGCGGCGGCGCCAAACACCGCTTCGTCCTCGAGGCGGGCGAGTTGCAGACGCTCGGCCACTGAATCCGCCACCTCCGACCCGTGGCAGAATGTCGCGCTGTCGATCGTGATGATCGCCACGTCTCGACCCCCTCGGTTTCAGCCTCGACATCGCGTCGCAGGCACTAGAATTCTGTCAGCAGCCAGGTCGGCTGTCAAACTGTCGCATCATTCAATTGCACGGTTCATCAAATATCGCAAGAAAGACCTTGTGGCGTATACTCCGGGAAGGTTGGAGATTCTCGGGTATGACCTTTCTACGACGCCTCTTTCCATTCCTCACCTGGTTTCAGCACTATGATGCCACGACCCTCAGAAGTGACTTCATCGCCGGGCTCACGGTTGCCCTGGTGCTCGTTCCCCAGTCGATGGCGTACGCACAGCTCGCCGGGCTACCGGCGTACTACGGACTCTATGCGGCCTTCCTGCCGCCGATCGTAGCCAACCTCTTCGGCTCGAGCCGGCAGTTGGCGACCGGACCGGTCGCGGTGGTGTCGCTGATGACCGCCGCCGCACTCGAGCCACTCGCCACCTCGGGCGGCCCGCAGTACATCGCGTACGCCGTTCTGCTCGCGCTGATGGTGGGCATTTTCCAGCTCGCGCTCGGTGTGCTTCGCCTCGGCCTGATCGTGAACTTCCTCTCGCATCCGGTGGTCAACGGCTTCACCAACGCGGCTGCCCTGATCATTGCGACGTCCCAGCTGTCGAAGATCTTCGGCGTCTACGTGGACAAGGCGGAACACCATTACGGGACGATCTACAGGGTGTGCGTGGCCGCCCTCGACTACACCCATCTGCCCACCCTGGCGATGGCGGTGTTGTCGTTCGCGATCATGATCTCGTTGAAGAGGATCAACCGCCGGATACCCGAACGTGCTCGCGGCGGTCGTGGTCACCACGGCGCTCGCTGCGGCATTGGGATTCGAGAAGAACGAGCAGGTTCGGCTCGACCAGATCGAGGCCGACCGGGTGAGAGAGTTGGTTGCCGAGTTCAACAATGCGATCCTCGAGCAACGGCTGTTGGAAGAAGCGAGGACCACCGGCAACACCCTGCTCGACCAGCAGCACAGCGATCTCAGCGAACAGTGCGTGCGCTGTCACGATCTTCGTTCGGCGAAGAGGTTCACCTCCGGGGTGGATCGGACCGCGGCGAGTGACTATGAGCGCAAGGCGCTGGCCCTTCATCAGATGGCAGGTCTGATCGACACTCGGATCGAGGAGATCAAGCACCACATTTCGGAAATTCGAACCCAGCTGCGAGGCTTCCGCTTGCAGCGAGCCGCCGATGGTGGAGGGTGATTCCCGATTCTATCTTCGCGCTGCGCCGCCCCCTGGCCTGGATGTGGAACGGGGAGTATGGCGGATCAAGGTCGGCAACGTCCCGCTTGATGCAAACAGCCTGAACATGACCGGAGGAGGGGCTGTGGTCGGGACCATCCCCGCCGGGCTCCCGCCGGTGCGTCTTCCGGAAATCGATCTCAAGGTCATACCCAAGCTCATCGCGGCTTCGATCATCATCTCGATCCTCGGATTCATGGAGGCGATCTCGATTGCCAAGGCGATGGCAGCCAGGACCAAGCAGAAGCTCGACCCGAACCAGGAGCTGATCGGTCAGGGGCTGGCGAACATCATCGGCTGCATGGGTCAGAGCTACGCGGTTTCGGGGTCGTTCTCGCGCTCGGCCGTGAACCTGCAGGCGGGCGCCCGCACCGGCATGTCGAACGTCTTTTCGGGGGTGATCGTCGCGATCGTCCTGCTCTTCTTTTCGCCGCTGCTCTACAACTTGCCGCAGGCGGTGCTGGCGTCGATCATCATGATGGCGGTTTTCGGCCTGCTCAACGTCAGCGGTTTCGTCCACGCCTGGCGGACGCAACCGTTCGACGGTTTCGTATCGGTCGTGACCTTCGTATGCACGCTCATGCTCGCGCCCCACCTCGAGTGGGGGATTCTCATCGGGGTGATCCTGTCCCTCGGCGGCTACCTGTTCCGCACCATGCGCCCCGGCGTGGCGGTGCTGGCTCCGCACTCGGAGGGGGGGTTGCGGGATGCCAGCCGCCACAATCTGGAGCAGTGCCGGTACCTGGCCGCCATCCGCTTCGACGGCCCGCTCAACTTCGCCAACGCCTCCTACCTCGAGGACGAGGTTCTGGATCGGGTGGCCCAGCTGCCGGATCTCAATCACGTCCTGATCGTTGCCGAGGGCATCAACGAAGTCGATGCCTCGGGCGAAGAGATGCTGCGCCACCTGGTGGAGCACCTGCGCGAGGCGAAGTACGACGTCTCGTTTTGTGGACTCAAGGACCAGGTGGTCGATGTGCTCAAACGGTCCCACCTCTACGACGTCCTCGGTGCGGATCACCAGTTCCCAACACAGGCTCAGGCGATCGCGGCGATCTACGCCTCGGCGCACCCCGAATCCGAGCCGGGTTGCCCGTATCGGACAGTGATGCCCCGGCTGGCGGAGCTCTCGGTCCATCCCGACGGCTCGCTGCGCGATGCTGTTCGCCACGAACTCCCCCTGTGCCGGCACATCGCGGTGCTCCGCTTCGACGATCCTCTCACCTATGCGAACACGGAGTACCTCGAGCAGGAGATCCTGCTCAAGTTGGAGGGGAGGTCCGAGCTGCGGCTGGTGGTGTTCGTCGCCCATGGCATTGCGGAGGTCGATCCGTCCGGCGCGTTGAAGCTCGTTCAGGTGGTCAACCGACTCCGAGAGCAGGGTCTCGAGGTCTCGTTTTCGGGTTTCCGGGACGAGGTTCTGGATGTCCTCGACCGGATCGACACCGATCAGGTCATCGGTGAGAACCACCGTTTCCCGACCCAGTTCGCGGCGATTGCCTCCCTGTACTCGCAGGCACACAGCGACTCGAGCGAGCCCGACTGCCCGTTTCAGCCCATGGCACCACGTGTTACCGAACTCTCTCTGCATCCTGATGGGAGCTTGCGTGAAGCTCGACGGCACGGCCTTGGATTGTGCACTCACATCGCGGCTCTTCGCTTCGATGGGCCGATGATCCTCGCCAATCCGGCGGCCCTCGAGCTGGAGCTCACGAAGTGGGTCAAGAACCGGCTCGATGTGACTCACATGTTGTTGGTTGCTCACACCCTGGAACGACACGGTTCGAATGACGCACGCAGGCTCCTCGAGTTGGTGGAACGGCTCCGAAAAGCGGACTTTACGGTCGCGTTCTGCAGCTTCAGAGATCATGTCTTCGAGGAGCTCGGACGATCCGGTGTGGCCGACGAAATCGGACTGGAGAACATCTACCCGTCTGCGGAGTTGGCGGTAGCCAGCCTCTATGCCGAGGCCCATCGCGGACGACCCGAGGAGGCCTGCCCGTTGTCGCCGCTGCTGCCGCGGGTGGTCGAAATTTCACTGCATGCGGACGGCTCGCTCCGCAATGCCGATCACTATGGCCTCGCCGTGTGCCGGTTCATCGCGGCGATCCGGATTGACGGGCCACTCAATTTCGCGACCATTGGATTTGTCGCCGAGGAGATCAGGGCGCGGGTCGCCGCACGCCCCGAGACGCGCCACATCCTGCTCGCGTGTCACGGTCTTTCGACCGTGGACGAGATCGCGGCGGAGGAACTCGGCATCCTGGTGCTGGAGCTGCGGAGCTCAGGGTTCGAGGTCTCGATCAGCGGCCTCAAGGACGACATCTTCGACATTCTCGAACGGACCGGTTGTCTCGCGACGATTGGAACAGCATCGGTCTACCCGACTCGCGCCCGGGCGATCGAGGCCATTCACGGCAGGGTCCACGAGGGCACCGATGAACAGCCGTGTCCGTTGATCGAGGTGGTGAAACGGTAGGCGCAACCTCAGACCGGTTTGCTGCGGAAGGGATCCTGGCTTCGGGAGTACAATCAAGCCGTTGGTTTGAGCAGCAGGTGTCCCAGCCCCAATGCCAAACCGGTTGGTTTCCGATCTAAGGGAAGCCCCCAGGGAGGTCCAGGAGTGCAGTTTGTGTGTGTCTCGAGGGGAGAGCAGGAGAAGGGCAAGGTCTTTGCCGAGAATCTCGCTGACAAGCTCGCATTCGAGTGCCTCAGCCAGGAGGACATTGTCGAGCTCGCCATCCGGGAGGGAATTGCCGTCGGCAAGCTCGAAACGGCGGCAGTCAAGAGGCGTCCGCTGAATGAACGGCAGGTTCTGGAGAAGGAACACTTCCTGGCCTTCATGACGCGGGTGTTGTGCGAACGTGCTCTCGAGAGCAACCTGGTTTTTCACGGGCGAGCCCCTCATCTGGCAGTGCCCGGGGTGATGCACGTCCTACGCATTCGCACCGAAATCGACACCGACACCCACATCGCGGAGGTGATGCGAAGGCTTTCCCTCGATCGCGCCAAGGCGAAGCACTACGTGGAGAGCATCAACCAGGACATCACGCGGTGGATCCGGACGATGTACCACGTGGACGGAGACCCCTGGACCGGGCATGACCTGGTGATCAACCTCGATCGCGTCGACGTCGGAGGCGCCACCACCGCTCTGTGCAGTTTCGTGCAACTCCCGGAGTTCCAGGTATTCCCTGCATCCATCAACGCCCTCGAAAACCTGTTACTCGCGGCTCGGGTCAGAATCGCGTTGGCCCGTGACGAACGCACCTGGACAGCCAGCTTCTCGGTCAGAGCCGCGGCGGGCCACGTGACGGTTTCCTTCTTCCCGCGAGATGCGACAGTCGGCGTCAAGGCGCCCGATGTGATCGGGTCAATCGCGGGCATGAGCGATCTGACCTGCGCCATGGCCGCCACCAACATTCTTTGGGTGCAGGAGCGGTTCCAGGCCACGGGCGCGACATTCGAGGCGGTCGTCAAGACCGCGACCCTCTGGCACTCTGCGTTGGAGCTTGTGAAGCTCAGCCCGGCGACCTCGTCTTCAGCGGTGACAGACGGGACCGGCGCCGGTGTGGCGAAAACCGACCCGCCTCCGCTGTTCACCGCCCGCCAGGTGGATGGCGGAATCGAGGAGGACGTCGAGCCTGCCCCTGGACGAAACGCAGGCGATGCCGACCTGGGTGAGGTGATCGGTGAATTGAACGCTCGGGGAATCGCTGGCAGCGCGAGCCGATTCCCGGTTCACGCGGAGAAGATCGGTGCGGTCATTGACCGCTCGATTCCCTACAGTCTGGTGGTCGTGGGCGACGTGTATCTGGATCACGGCCATGCCACGAGGCTCCGCAAGACGCGAGAGCTGGTGGGAAGACTCGGCGATGTCATCAAGGCGCCGGTGGTCAACGCCGAAGACCTTGGACAGATGGTTCACACCGGCTGGTCCGACTACGCGAAGATGATCGCGCTGGCGGCGATCGCAGTTGGTGTCGTCTTCCTGGTATTCGATCATCAGTACGAAGTGCTGTCCTTCTTTTCACCTGCGTCAACCGGGGCCAAGGCCGTGGCCGCCGCTGTCCTGCTGGCGGTCGTGCCGATCTTCGCCATGATGTACGGCACGCTGGCCGGGGCGGTCCTGAGGCTGTTTCATGTGGAGTGATGCCGCCTCGCGCTGTGCAGCGGCTGCCGCTGCGATTGACGGCTCCGCAGGTGTTTCCTGGTCGGGAGTTGACTGATGCCAGAGCTGATCTTCAAAGATTTCATCATTCTCGATCTCGGAACCGCGCTCCAGGTGGTCCTGCTCGGTTTCATCGGTGGTGTCCTCAGCGGATTCATCGGCAGCGGCGGGGCGTTCTTCATGACCCCCGGAATGATGAACCTCGGCGTGCCCGGCGTGATCGCCGTCGGCAGCAACATCAGCCACAAGTTCGGCAAGGCACTGATGGGATCTCGAAAGCACGGTGAACTCGGGAACGTCGACAAGAAGCTGGGCGCCTTCCTGCTCGCGACCTCGTTCATCGGAATCCGCCTCGCGGTGTGGATCAACACCACGCTCTTTGGGGTCGCCGATACCCACGGCGGCGGCAAGGGGGCAGCCGCAAACCTGTACATCAGCCTGGTCTTCGTCTGTATCCTGTCGGCTGTCGCGCTTTCAATGCTTCGGGACGTCATGAAATCCAAAGCGGACGAGGGGCCTTCTCGGAAAATCGCCGAGAGTCTGGGCCGGATGCGCCTGTCGCCGGTGATCGACTTTCCGGTCGCCGACGTGAAGGTCTCGCTGTGGGTGCTGGCCTTGGTCGGTCTCGCCACAGGATACCTCGCAGGGACCATCGGCGTCGGCGGATTCATCGGCGTACCAGCGATGATCTACGTGTTTGGGGTCCCGACCGCGGTGGCCACCGGAACCGAGCTGTTTCTGGCCATGTTCATGGGCGCTTTTGGGGCACTGAATTACGTACTCGAGGGATTCGTCGACGTGCGCCTCGTCCTCTTGCTGTACCTCGGATCTCTGATCGGCATCTACGTCGGCACGTACGGGACCAAGGTCGTCAAGGAGGTCGTGATCCGGCTGGTGACGGGTATCGTCATCCTGCTCTGCGTGATCTCGCGCGGCGTCGCCATCCCGGTCTACCTCCGCCAACTCGGTTTGATCAGCTTCGATGAAGCGTGGGAGTGGCAGCTGAACGCCGTCAGCAAGGGTATGCTCTTCGTCGCCGGTGTCTCTGGAGTGGTGGTCATCATATTCAACGTCATCAAAGCGTTTCGTCGGCAAGCGTCGATACGCCGTCGGCTTGCGGAATCCGCGGGTCTATCGAACGAAATTTAGCCCGCGCATGCGGGCCAGCCGGCCCCATGGCGGGCGGTCGGGAGAGTGCACATGAGTGAACCGAAGATCCAGATTCTGGTGCTTGATGACGAGGAGATCGTTGGCAAGCGGCTAAAGACCGCACTCGAAAAGTCCGACTACGACGTGGAGATCTTCCAGGACAGCCGCCTGGCTGTCGCGCGCATCGCAGAGAAGGCGTTCGACATCGTCGTGACCGACGTGCGGATGGAGGGGTTCAACGGCATGGAGGTGCTCGAACACGTGCTCGAGAAATCCCCTCGCACCCGGGTGATCCTTATCACAGGGTACGCTACGGTCGAGGTCGCGCGCGAGGCTCTCACTCGAGGTGCCTTCGACTTCATTGCGAAACCATTTAAACCAAATGACTTACGAGAGGTCATTCTGCGAGCGATCCAGGAAATGAAACGCTGAAAGCGATGGTGCGGACGGACGCGCCACCGCCGCAGACAGGAGGAGCATGACGGACAAGGCGCAGGAGCCGGGATCGGTTGTCGGAGGCTTCGACCTTGTCGGCCACAGCGTGGTGACGACGACAGAGGCCGAAAAAACCCTCCTCTCGCGTCCCAAGGTGAGTATCCGTAGGCGACTCGCCACAATGTTCGCGCTGTTCGCCATCGGATCCGTGGCGATCACCGCCGTCATGTGGGTCCTGGTGTCCCGAATCGAGCGCAAGATCGACCTCATCGGTGCTGCCGATCAGTTGAACTACGAGATTCTCCAGACCCGGCGATTCGAAAAGAACTTCTTGCTCTACGGCAGCGACCTCGAGCACGTCGACTACCACATTGATGCCGCAGCAGCCGCCGTGGACCAGTCGATGCAGGACTTCAAAGCGTCTGTGAGCAGTGAGTGTCTCGAGTTCCTCGAGGTGAATCTGTGGCACTACCGCGAGCTCATCGGCAAGCTTCGCCGTATGGATCGTTCCGGTGAACCCGCGACCTCGACCTCCCGTCAGGCTCTCGACCAGGAGCTTCGAGATTGCGGTTCGGGTCTGGTCTCCTGCGGTCAGAAGATCGCCGACAGAGAACGGGAAAGCGTTCGCAAGCTGTTGGCCGTTTCCAGGGTCTTTCCCGCGGTCTATCTGCTACTGGTCGTCGCGCTGTCAGTCTACGCGGCGAGCTTCATGTGGCGGCACATCATGCGGCGCCTCGATATTCTGATGGCTGCGGCACGCCGGATCGGGGCCGGTGATTTTTCGCCAATCGTGCCGGTTCGAAGATCCCGTGACGAGTTCACCGACCTGGCGGTCGCGATCAATCGGATGAACCGAGAACTCGTACGCCGGGAGGAATTTCTTCTTCAGTCTCAAAAGCTCCGTGCCGTCGGATCCCTGACGGCCGGAATCGCCCACGAGGTCAACAACCCGATCAACAACATCATGCTGACCGCTGCGGTGCTCGAGGAGGACTTCGACAGCCTGCCGGACGACGAGAAACAGGAGTTGATCGGGGACATCTCGGAACAGGCGGAGCGGGCCCGCAAGATTGTCCGCAACCTCCTCGACTTTGCCCGCGAAAGTGAAATCAAGACCGAACGATTGAGGCTCGACGAGGTGGTCGGAAACGCGATCAATCTGGCGGCCAACCAACTCAAACTCGCTGGCGTGCAAACGGTTCTCGACATCTCCCCTGAACTGCCCGAGATCACCGGTGACCGGCAGTATCTGAGCCAAGTCTTTCTCAATCTGATTCTCAACGCGGTCGATGCGATGGAGAACGGTGGAACCCTCACTGTCAGCAGTGACGAGACCCTGGACACCGGATGTGTCGCCATCCACATCAGCGACACCGGCCCCGGAATGTCGCCGCGGGTTCTCAAGGCGATTTTCGATCCGTTCTTCACCACCAAATCCAGCGGCAGCGGAACCGGGCTCGGGCTGTCCGTGTCCCTTGGCATCGTTCAGAAACACGGCGGTGAGATCAAGGTCGAGTCCACGGTCGGCAAGGGCAGCACGTTCACCGTGATCCTGCCCGTCGCTCAATAAACAGCTCTCGACCGAGGGCCGACCCAATAGAAAACCGCCCGAATTGGGCGGTTGTTGGTGTGACCTGCCCCCTTAGAACCGACCCGAAATGAGAGAGAGTATTCTCGGTGTTTCGGGTCGGAGAAGGGAGACAGGCGGAGTGGGCAGGAAACGGTACACAGTCGAGCAGATCATCGGAAAACTGAGGGAGGCGGAGATCGCCATACCCTGACCGAGGCGAAGGTACTGATCGAAAGATGGAGGAACGACTACAACACCAAGCGCCCTCACAGCTCGTTGGGATACAGACCGCCGGCGCCAGAGACGGTCGCGGCCGCACCCCCCTGGGGAGGGTGCCTTCCCTTCCTTCTTTGGAAATCAACGTGACCCAAGCCCGTTTTTCTCACCGGGTTTCGTCGCGAGGCCGCTGGGATGTGTGTCAGCGCGGTCATCTGAACGATAAGGCGCCGGAGGCGTACTCACGGCACGTTGGCTGCGCCCCCCTCCCACCCACCCTCGCTTGCCTCGCAACCCCATCAGCGAAGGGAATCACGAATGGGGGGACGTCGTCCGCTATACTCGACGCAACTGGATATGTATCACGAGGACCCACGGGCCGCGCGGATCATCCTGGACAACGTCACCGACGGCGTGTTCACCGTGGACCGTCAGTGGCGAATCACTTCATTCAATAGGGCCGCGGAACACATCACGGGCGTCACCCACGAAAAGGCGATGGGAAAGAAGTGCTGTGACGTTTTCCGGTCAAGTATCTGCGAAAACGAATGCGCCCTGAAGCAGACCATTGAATCCGGCACACCGGTCGTCAACAAAGGCGTCCACATTGTGGACGCCACGGGCCGCCGGACACCGATCAGCATCTCAACCGCGATCCTCAAAGATGACGGTGGCAATTTGATTGGCGGCGTCGAGACCTTTCGAGATCTGAGCCTCGTCGAGGAGCTCAGGAGGGAACTCGAAGGCCGATACAGCTTTGTCGACATCATTGGACGCAGCCCGGCGATGCGGTCGTTGTTCGACATCCTTCCCGCCATCGCCGAGAGCGACAGCACAGTCGTCATCCATGGTGCGAGCGGCACTGGGAAGGAGCTCTTCGCACGCGCGATCCACGATCTATCGCCACGACGCAGGAAACGCTTCGTGGCCATCAACTGTGGGGCGCTGCCCGAAACGCTGCTCGAGTCCGAACTCTTCGGCTACAAGGCAGGCGCGTTCACCGACGCACGAAAGGACAAACCGGGCAGATTCGCCCTTGCCGAGGCCGGCACGATCCTGCTGGACGAGATCGGCGACATTTCGCCCGCCATGCAGGTGCGGCTGCTGCGTGTCCTTCAGGAGCGCGTCTACGAGCCGCTCGGGTCCGTCGAATCGGTGCCGGCCAACGTCCGGGTGATCACAGCGACCCACCGCGACCTCGCGCAGCTCGTCAAGAGCGGCAAGTTCCGGGAGGATCTCTACTACCGGATCAATGTCTTCAATCTGGAGCTTCCGAATCTCGTCGGCAGGCGGGAGGACATTCCCCTGCTGATCGACCACTTCGTCTCTCGGTTCAACCGGCTGCAAAACAAGGACGTGGTGGGTGTATCGGATGAGGTTTTGGACATCCTCATGCGGTATGACTTTCCCGGCAACGCCCGCGAGCTCGAAAACATCATTGAACACGCCTTTGTTCTCTGCCGCGGAGGTTTCATCGAGCTTCAGCACATGCCGAGTGAGCTGCTGAACAGCGTGGGCCCACCCAACCTTCACGTGCAGCCAGGGGCAACACTGGATTCGATCGTGGCGTTTCACGTCGTCGACGCCCTGCGACGTCACGAGGGCAGTCGGAAGGCCGTTGCCATCGAGCTGGGCATCCACCCGACCACACTTGCTCGGAAGATGAAAGCCTATGGCATCGAGCCACCGCCACGGGACGGTCGGGGTCAGAGGAAGGCAGGAAGACGCTAGCCCGGTTTCGAGATAAGCGGCGAAGGGCAGTGAGGAGCGCGATTCGCGAAAGCGACGTGGCCGCCTTCCGAGCGACACCTGTCGAGTGCTAGATCGTTGCCGCGGGTGCTCGACTGTGATCGCGGAAGACGTCAGTGCTCAACCCCCGGAAGAAGGCTACAATCCGCGAATTCGAATGCAGGCGCTTTGATGCGATTCAAGGTTCATAGCGAATCCGAGATCGGGGAATCGTGCCAGATAGAAGCTCCAAACTCCGCGAACGAAATGTTGTCGAAGGAATGGCGTCCGTTGGAGTCAAGTATAAGGAGATCCTTGCCTCCCTTGAGGTCCGCTTCGATGACCTCAAACGGCACTCCATTCCTGGTTCGCAACTGGTCGAGGGGGAGTTCAGACGCTGCAGATTGCTGTGTTGTCTGGGTTCCAACACTGGCACCGGCACCAGGCCACGATCACTTCAAAAACCCAGAACCGTAGTGCCCACTCAAGACAGCACGCTAGATCCAAGGTCATCGAGGTTTCGCGCCGCGATGTCCACCTGGCCGGCGGCATCAATCTTGCTTTCCTTATTTCGGCGGGCGGTGGCGGTTATTCCACTGCCGGCCGGGAACCAACATCGGAGGAAAAGGGGCCATGGCAACACAAGTTCGGATGCCGTGGTTGGGGTTCCGCGACGAGTTCGCACGGCGCGGTGGCAAAGCGATGGTTCACCAGTCGATGGTCCAAGAATCGCGGCCACGTATTGATCCCCCACAAACCTCGCACATTGCTCATCCACGGCAGCCACCACTCCAGCAATCTGCAGCGCGGCGTCTGGGGACGCGGTCTGCGCCTCGAGGTTTAACCACTGTCAAAAGGGCCTTCGTCGGAGTCCGGACTCGAACGGGCCCTGGCAAGGTCGTTGCACTGCTTTG
The DNA here is from genome assembly GCA_963801995.1 of uncultured Holophagae bacterium. GTDB lineage: Bacteria > Acidobacteriota > Thermoanaerobaculia > Thermoanaerobaculales > Sulfomarinibacteraceae > FEB-10. Next base: position 79,460 of record CAWDGW010000012.1, read on the forward strand.
CTGAGAGAGGGTGGCGGGGTCAAGGAGGCTCGAGACGCATGGAAAAGGGACACGGCAAGGCACCGCCAGTCAAGGACCAGTCTGAGAAGGAGCTTGCGGATCGGCTCCTGCGAGACCGCATGAAACAGATCGACCATAAGCTCCTGGTGCTCTCCGGGAAAGGTGGTGTTGGGAAGAGCACGGTGGCCACCAACCCGACAGCGAGAGCCTTCGCCAAGGTCATCGAAGCGATTTTGGCCGCCGATACCCAAACCGAAACCCTCGCCCCAGACAATCGATCCACAGAGAGGCAAGCCATATGAAAATCGCCATCCCCGTCGCAGATGGTCGCCTGACGCCTCACTTCGGCCGCTGCAAAGAAATCGTCATCGTTGAAGCGGACTTTGCAGAACGGCGGATTGTCGGTGTGCAAAACCTGAAACCGCCCACACACGCGCCCGGCGCGCTGCCCCGCTGGCTGGCCAATCATGGGGCGAACGTGATCATCGCTGGTGGGATGGGCCAGCAGGCCAGGGAGATATTCACCAAGAATGGGATCTACGTCGTCGTGGGGGTACCCTCCGAAACGCCGGAGACGCTGGTTGCCGAATATCTCGACGGGATCCTGGCAAGCGGCGAGAACAACTGTGATCACGACAGCAGTGAGCCGAGCAGCGGCCAGTCCGGTCGCCAACATCGCTCGGCAAACCACCGAGGCCCAACATTGTGGTGAGGAGGACAACATGAGTTCAGAAGCGGGGCACTACGCGGCCCAACCAATCCTCTCGGCGGCTTGGCGGGCCATGCCGCCCGCAATGCGAAACACGGTGACCTCGGCCCCGGTGATTCCTCAGATTGCGGCCAAGGCCAAGGTCGCCGCAGCAGCGAATCCTGGATTCATCCGTGGCGACCAGGGCCAGGTGGTCGATGTCATGCCGGGCCAGGAGGTGTACTACGGCCCATCCTCGGGCCTGCCGGAACTCCGTCGTCTGGTAGGCCGGTTCTGGACGCTGGCGTACGGACTCCAGGGCTGCGAGGGCCTATCCAATAACGGTCTCGGTTCCGAGCACGTGGCCATCGTATCCGGGGCCACGGAAGGCATCGCCATCGTCATGCGGTTGCTGGCGCCCGGCCGAACCGTCGGGGTCCAGAGGTACTTCTGGGGCAACTACCGCAACATCATCGCCCATGCCGGCGGCGAGGTCGAGGTACTGGATTTCTTTGCGGACGACGGGAGCTTCGACCGAGCCGGCCTCGCCTCGGCCATTCAGTCGTCAGACATCCGCACCCTTCTCGTGAATTTCCCGGCCAACCCCACCGGTGACCTGCTTTCCGATGACGAGCTGGCGGCGCTCGCAGATCTCGCCAGGGACCTCGATCTGACCTTGATTTCGGACGAGGTCTACAACTGGATCCGGTATGACGACGCGCCGCGGACCCTGCTGACCTTCGCGCCCGAGCGGACCGTTGTCGTCGGCGCCGCATCCAAGGAGTACCTGATCCCGGGTGCTCGGACCGGCTACGTGCTGAGCGCTGACGCCATTTTCAGCGGTGAATGGATGCCCCGCCTGATCCGATCCACGTCGTCGTCGCCCAATGTCCTCGGCCAACGCCTGGCAATCGAGATGCTGGAGGCCGACGTCGCGGATCTCGAGGCCGGACGGACTCCGGCCATCCTCGGCGCCATCAAGGAGGAGCTGCGGCGTCGCCGAGACGCCATGGTCGAAATGCTCCTATCTTTGGGTTTCGAGGTCGTGTCGCGCCACGGCGGCGTACCCCAGGGGGGAATCTCGCTGCTCGCGCGACTTCCAGAGGGCGTCGAGGACGACCTGGCCATCATCGATACCGCCATCAATATGGGGAGGTTCAGCGCCATTCCGGGAAGTGCGTTTGGTGCGCCGGGCTGTATCCGCTTCGGCTATGCGGGGATCCCGCTCGAGGGCATCGATCGGTTGGCGAAGGCGATTCCCGAAGTCCTGATCGCCGTGCGGTGACTGTTCGTGGGGCGTCGCCCCCGGACCGACCAGGAGCCGAATCCGCCGAACTGCTGTTCTGATCTGCTCCGGGGAAACAACCTTCATCCAGGTTGTGGATCACTCGGCCTGAAATCCAAGCGGAAGCTTCTTGAATCGGCCGCCGTAGACGATCGGGTCGCCCTCGTAACCGAGCTTCTTGAAGTCGAGGTAGTCGGTCCCTCCGACGAGCCCCCCACATCGCGGCCCTGCCTCAGCAGGTGCTTGAAGTCCATGCCCTTTTCGGACAGGGCCCTGAAGTCCGTACTGCGGTTGCCCTGATGACAGCGGTCGCAGGTACGCTCGCCCTTGAGGCTGGGGTGGCAATGGGCGCACGAAAGCGCGAACTCCTTGGGCATGACCTCGTGCTCGATGCGCCAGTACATGTCCGTCCGGACCCAGATGTACTCGCCGCTGTAGGGTAGTTCGGCCTTCTTCATGCCCTCGGCGAAAGCCTTCTGCCAGTCCCTGACCTTCCAGTAGGCGGTCTGGTCGTGCTCGTCGTAGGGAAAGAGGTGCGGCACCAGCAGATAGCGGTGCTCGGCGTCGGCCGGCTGGATGCCGCCCATCACCTTGAACGGCGTGATCTTCGAGTTGGGGTCCATGATCGATCCCACGGGCTCGGTGATGTGGGTGACCACGAGCGCCATCTTTCCCTGCAGGCTCAGCGACTCGCCAGGCTTGAAGCCCTTGGCCTCGGGGTTGATCGTGTCGCCGAGGAGCAGCCGCCTCGTGTAGCCGTTGAACCAGGCATACTCGGGCTTGGCCGACTCGCGCCGCCTGAACGAACCTTTCTTCCACTCGTAGTCCGGCTTGCCGTACTTGTCGTTCTTGATCAGGCGCTCGGTGTCGCCCGCCGTGGACCAGTCCCACCAGACCTTGGTGGGAGCGCACTTGGCGTACACCGGCGAGTGGCAGGTGTTGCAGGCGATGGTCGCGCAGTGCTTGTTCAGATGATGGTCGAGCAGCGTGTCTCCGTAGTGGGGCTCGGCGGTGTGGCAGTCCTCGCAGGCGTGCGAGCCTTCGGTGACGCACACGGAGGTGCTGCGGCCGGCGATCTTGTGGTTTCGAGTCTCGTGGCACTCGGTGCACCGGAAGTCGTAGCCGCCCATGTGCACGTCGCAGTCACGGTCCGGCCAGTTGAGGGTCTCGGACATGTCCCCGTGCTTGACGGCGTCCCCACCGCCGCCGCTGAAGTGGCAGTCGCCGCAGCGTCTGACGGCTGGTTCGGCCGACGTGTTTGGCCACGTAGACCAGGTCGACCTCGGGCGCGGGCATGCCCGCCCCTGTCGGGGCCTTCATGTAGCTGCCGGTGGTGTCGTGGCACACCAGACAGTCGACTCTCGTTTGGTCCGTGAAGTCGAACGTGGCGTCCTTCCATCCGTATCCCGCATGACATGATGTGCAACGAGCCTCGTTGCTGATGGGGGAGATTCAATAGTTGTTGAGCGCCGTGGTGCTCTTGCCGCACCCGACGCTGCTTCTGTGCTCCACGGTATAGCGGGACGGCCCCTGCCATAGCCAGTGCGCGCTGGCGACCATGTCACTGCCCGCATCGTCGTGGCAGCGCAGGCACTCCTGCGTCACCTGCATGGGCGTGGGATCTGGTGGCAGATTCACCAGCCTCTCATGGTCGGGCACATTCTTCGTGTGGCACCCCTCGCACGCGACCGGGCCCATCTCCATGTCTTCGTGGCAGCCCATGCACTGCATGTGGTAGGCCGCCTTGAGGCCGATCCTCCCTTGGCGCTCGGGATTGAAGGCGTCCTGATGACAGGCCTTACAGGCCACCGTCTCGGAGGCGTTCGCGTCCGCCGGCCGGTAGTGGTGGCAGGCCGCGCAGTCGCCGCCCAGGGCCGCGGCGTGCCGCGAGTGCATGAATCGCACCGGGCCATACGTGTCCCCGAAGGTGTTCACAAAAGGGCTTTCGAGCCACAGATAACTGTGCTCGATGTCCGCGGTTCCCAGTCCGATTCGGCGCAGGCGCTGCTGTCTGAGGAGAAGATCCTCCATCAGGACATCCTCGACAAAGGCCGGCGTCCGGCGGGAAAACTCGACCGCGGCTGCCTGTTCTGGAGCAACCCATCCTTCGGGTTTGGGGTGCTTGTTCGTGCGGACTTTGTCAACCGGCATGGCGTTCGCTTTGGAGACCGTGGCCGGCAACGTGTGAATCACCACGACCGCCAGTGCGAACACGGCGACGGCGGTTGCCAGGCCGTAAATGTAATGTCTTTTCATTCTCTTCAAACCTCCTGCTCCTGCGCGGCGAGCACCGGGAAAAACGTCACGAATACCCGGTACAGGAAGAAGATGGTCGACACGGCGCCGGCGGTAACCAGCAGCTCGCCCACCGCCGGGTAGTACGGCGTCTCGGCGTAGGGCGGCGTGAACGAGACCACGAACGCGTTGATCCGGTTGAGGAGGACGCCGAGCACGATCATCAGCGAGGCCACGAACAACCCCCGGCGTGACCGGCGCACCGCGCCGGACAGCAGCATGAACCAGGGGACCACCACACCGAAGCCGACCTCGACCAGGAAGGACATGCTCTGGCCGGAGCCGTCGAGCAGCGTCGTGTAGGCGCCGCGGTACGATCAGGTCGCCCAGCTTGAGCACCATGTACAGGCCCAGGAGGAAGACGGTGATCCGCGACAGCGGGGTCAGGATCTCCATCTCGGATTCCAGCTTCAGGGACGAGGTGGCAATGGTCGTCTCCACGACCACCATGGGATAGCCCACCGCCATGGCCGAGGTCAAGAACAGCAGGGGCAGAGCGGCGTGTACCACAGGGGCGAAACCTTGGTCGGCGCCATTACCAGAAGCGTGCCCAGGCTCGATTGGTGCATGCAGGACAACACCACGCCCAGGACGAGAAAAACCCACATGGTTTTGTTCAGGGTGCGGTTCAGGAAGGCCAGCAGCGCGATCCTGTCCCCGAATCGTTCGGCGGCCACCGGGATGAACTCGATCCACAACACGCTGACGTAGACCAGCACGCACATTCCCACCTCGAACAGAGGCGAGGTGTGGTTCTGGAACACCAGGAATTTCCAAATCGCCCACGACCGGCCGATGTCCACGAACACGCCGAAGGCCACGAAGGTGTAGCCCACGGCTGCGGTCACCAGCGCTGGCCGGATGATCGCCCGGTAGCGGTGCCGGTGGAGAATGTGGGCCAAGAAGGCCGTGGTGAATCCCCCGGCGGCAAGGGCGACTCCCGAGGCCACGTCGATGGCGATCCAGATACCCCAGGGATAGGCATTGCTGAGGTTGGTGACGTACCCCAGCCCACCCGTATAGCGGGCGATGAGGGCCAGGCCGCCCGCGATCATGAACGCGAGCATGACCAGCACGCCCGGCGTCCAGAACGGCGTGCGCACAGGGTGTGGTCTATGTTTCACGGCCCCGGTCCTTGCCGTTGGCGCGTGAGGTGGCGGCCATCACCGCCCCAAGGGCCCCAAAGAGTACGATCGGGGACCACAGATAGCTGAATAGCCCACGCTGAATGGTCTCGGCGGTCTGCGGGACCGGCCGGGCGGGGAGGTTTTGGAACGCGATCCGCTCGAAGGGCACGCCGGAAATGTAGAGCCAGCAGGTGCCGCCCACCTCCGTCTCACCGTAGATGCGGTTCACGTACCTGGCCGGGTCCTTGTCGATCCGCTGCCGGCCCAATTCGAGCAGGTCGTTCCGCCTGCCGAAGGTGATCGCCTCTTCGGGGCAGATCGAGGCACAGGCGGGCTGCAGGCCCTCATTGACCAGGCGATCGAAACAAAAGCTGCACTTGCGCACCCGGGGGGTCACCGGATCGTTGTACTCGTAGGCAGGAATCTGAAACGGGCAGGCCAGCATGCAGTACCGACATCCAATGCACTTGGAAACGTCGTAGGTGACCGCGCCGTTCGCCTCCTTTGTGAGGGCGCCCGTGACGCAGGCCGACGCACACGCCGGGTCCTGGCAATGCATACATTGGATCTTCACGTATGTCGGCACCGGCCTGCCGCGTTCGTCGAGCTCTCCCGGGTAGTAACGATTGACCACGGTGAAGGCGTCGTAATCGGGTCGCCGCTTGGCGTCGAACACGGTCAGGTCTTCGAACCCCGTATCCGGAGCGGGAAGGGCATTAACTTGGTTGCAGGCCTCTTCGCACTTCCGGCAGCCCACACAACGGGTCAGATCCACCAGGCAACCGTAGGGATCGGGCGGCGCCTCGGATTGCCACGCGCCGACGGTTTCGTGTGTCGATGTGGACAGGGTGACCGCGGCCGTGGCTGCCAACAGTTTTCGTCGCGAAAGTTCCATGCCGTGTTCGCTCCTCTCCGCAGCCTCGCCACTGCCACCAGACGTCCACGATCTGGGGAGGCGATCGCTGCCGAACCGATCGCCCCTGCGTCAAAAACGGGCCTTGAGGCTCCCGTCACCTGACGATGAGGACCGAGCACGGAGCTCTATGTGTCAGGGCGCTCGAGACGCTGCCCAGATAGATTTCCTTCTCCGGTGAGCAACCCCGAGTCCCGGCCACGACAAGATCCACGCGGAGGTTCATAGCGAACTCGACGATTTCCCGTGCCGGGTTGCCAAGTAACACAACCTCCCTGACCCGACTCCGGGTGTCGGCGAAGACCTTCAAGGTCTCGGCCAGAATGGGTCTCGCTACCCGGACGACGCGTTCGTCGTCGGCATGGGCGGGCAGGGAGACCACACCCTCGTAACACTCCCGGTCGGAAGGGAGAGGAAAAACGTAGATGATAAAGATTTCATCGTCCGGTCCAATACGTGACTGCTCATGGACGAAACGCGCGGCCTTGAGACTGGGTTCTGAGCCATCGGTCGCAACGACATACCTCATAGGGTGCGTCCTCCAAACCTCCGGCCGGCGCATGCTCCGCACAGGGCTCTATCAGCTCGGTGTGCCTCGTACAGCCCTTGGTGGGATGCGGGCGTCACGCGTCCTCCATCAACTCAATCGTGCCAGTCGTAGGCCGGCCAGAGTGACTCCGTCGGGTATCCCTTGTCCTTCCATTCCACGAGCGTACCCTTCACATATTCCACATTGGTGTAACCATGCGCGCTGAGCTGCTTCGCCGCTTCCTCTGCGCAATCCGTGGTCACACAGTAGGCGACGATATGCACGGACTTGGGGAACAAGGCCCCGAGCTGGCCGAGAAGTTGTTTCCTGGGAATGCAATACGTGCCCTTGATTGCATCCATCGAGCAAACTGAGACGTTGTCTGCAGCGTTGACCAAGACGAACGCATCCCCCCTGTCGACCCTCTCCTTCAGCTCCTCGATTTCAATACCTGTGACCATTTTTCCCTCCCTTCCTCCCTGTCTGTTTGTCAGCCCCGACGGTTCCGGGAGGACGATTCCTCCCGCCCAATCGCCTTTCCCTCGAGCTAATCAATATCCGTGCCAACCACACGCCTAGTAAAGATGCTCTTTAATCACAATATGTTGAGTGTCGATCCCTTGGGCCTGAATTCGTGATTCCTGCTGCACATCGCACTGATTGTCTTCCGAAACCCCGCAATTTGCATTCCCACCATGACGCAGAGCGACAACACACCGGTCGCCGCGGGGGAGGTCAGCACGGGCAAGGGTCGTTTGGCCCAAGCCATCCACCGCTCGACCACGCATGCCAGGCAAACCTCCATTTCGAAACCGACGACGCGGCACGGATCTTGCCTCAGATCTTTGAGAGCTGACCAACCGGCCAGGACGTGAAATAACCATCTCGATCACTCGAAAAGGAGGATGACAGCATGGAAGAAGAAAGCACCGAATCCCGTTGCCCTCTGGCAAATTGCGAGAGGATTCTCGTGCCTGTGGACGGATCGACACACAGCTTCAAGGCAGTCGACCAGGCGATCAGCATGGCGAAAAGACGGCATTCGAGGCAACCGGGTGGTGGCAGTCCGTAACGGCTCGAACCCATTCCGGGATCCCCAACTCGTCGAGGATTATGAGGCGTGGTACCAAGGCCCCGGGCGCCGTGCAGATCGGCTCGAGATGGCCCTGTTGAAACGACTGCTGGACCGATTCGACGGCGCACAGACGCTGCTCGACGTTGGTTCGGGCACTGGTCATTTCGGTCGCCATTTTTCCCGTCTCGGTTTGCGGGACGTGGGTGTGGACATCTCGGCCCCGATGCTCCGAGAAGCAGCGCGCCTCGGGAGCCCGTCGTGCATCCTTGGAGACGCACTCCGCCTGCCGTTTGATGACCGCAGCTTCGACCTCGTGGCGATCGTCACCACGCTCGCGTTCGTGACCGATCCCGAGCAGGTCCTCAGAGACGCCGTTCGGGTGAGCCGACGGGGACTCCTCGTCGGAGCCCTAAACCGCACGAGTCGTCTCGGCCGCCGGATACGGCTCGCCACCGGCGAACCTTGGAAGAACGCGAATCTGCTGACTGTCTCAGAGCTCCGCCGGCTTATCGCAGAAGTCTGTGCCGACCTTCGACCGTCGCTGCTTTGGTACACGACGATCTGGCCCGGCCTTTCGGGCGCGTATCGTGCCCCGTGGGGTGATTTCATCGGAATGGCGGTAGTTTGGGACGACACATCGAGCACAGAGCAGGGCCGATGAGTTCTCTTTCCGCCCAGATCAGCATCTATCCTCTTCGCCGTCAGTCGATCGGCGAGTCGATCGAACGCGCCCTCAGTGCCATCCGCGCCCACAACGTCAACGTGACCACCGGTTTTATGAGCACTGTCATCGCTGGCGAGGAAAACGAGGTGTTCTCTGCCCTGCGCGACTGTTTTCGGGCCGCGTGCGCCGGCGGCAACGCGGTCATGGTGGTGACCGTCTCGAACGCGTGCCCAGTCGGCGCGGCGGCTGATCAAGAAGCAGTCGGTCAGTCCGGGCAACCCGGCACCGCTGAGGCCCATGATGTGTGAGCTTTTCGCTATGTCCAGCCTGCTGCCGGCCGACGTCACCTACTCGTTGACTGAGTTCGCCCAACACGGTGGTCGAACTGGACCGCACCGCAACGGTTGGGGGATCGCCCACGCTGAGGACGGCGACGTGCGCCTGATCAAGGACACAGATGCGGCAGCCGACAGCCCGTCCGTCCGTTTCGTGGCCAATGGAATGAGACGTTTCGATCGTGCATCGCGCCGAAGAATTGCGCATTCTGTCACTCTGTACCGGGAGAAGAGAACTTCATTGAAGGAGTTGGACAGCTGGTTTTGGAGCAAAGTCACCCAATTAATGCAGATCAACCCACCAATCGGTGCTTCGTTTTTGGGCATGGCCGGTGCGGGTCGTAATCCTTGGGCGCAGACAGCACCGGGCATTGTTCTTGCTAGCTGTATATTTGAAAGTCCCAGGGTCGCGTCCCCCGCCGGGCAACCGCGCAACCCGACCCTTGGGTGCAGGGAGGAAAAGTGGTGAATTGGAGGACAAAACAAACGACGGGCCGGGTGAGCACGGGCTTACGATGATCCGACCTGAGGGGTTTGGCATGGGCCCGCGAGGATGTTGCGTCTGTCCCAGGTGTGGCGCCACCGTCGCCCACCGCCCCGGTGTTCCCTGCATGGAGGAGTGGTGCTCGATCTGCGGGACACCGATGGTTCGGCAGGGGAGTCCCCACCACCGTGCTGCAGTGGAGGGGAAGAACCCACCTCGAACGATCGGAGAGGAGAAAATCTGGGAATGAAAAAGCTTGGCATTATCATCTGTGACCGGTGGCGTCGGTGCTCCGGGGGTAAGTGTCTTCTGGCGCTCAAAGAACGACAGGGCGCCTTCAGACGATACGAGGGTGAGGAGGTGGAGCTGGCGGGGTATACCACCTGTGACGGCTGCCCGGGCGGCAACGTCGAGTACGCACCGGCGGAGATGAAGAAAAACGGGGTCGAGGTGGTCCACCTCGCCACCGGTCTCCTGGTGGGCTATCCGCCGTGTCCCTTCATCGACGACTTCCAGAAATTCATCGAGGAGAGGTACGACATGGACGTGGTGCTGGGGACCCACCCCATCCCACAAAACTACTACGAGACGCACCAGGCGCTCGGAACATGGGAATCTCCGGAGTGGCAGGAGAGAATTCGGAGGACCCTGACCGACGAAACGGTGCGTAGGACTTACGATTGAAGCTGGATGAAGACGTACCTGGATTGCGTTCCATGCTTCCTGCGGCAGGCGCTCGACGCTGCCCGAATGACGACCGACGACGAGTTGTTGCAGGAGAAGGTACTGCGGCTGGTGTCGCGCGAGTTGAGCGAGATGGACATGGGCCTCTCGCCACCTGCGATGGCCCAGAAAATCCATCGGCTCATCCGCCAACTGACCGACAACCCAGACCCGTACCGCATGCGTGCCAGGTCCGGAGTTCCGTAGTTATGACCGGACCGGCGTCAACCAGCCTTTTCAAAGGCGTCGAGGAAGTCGCCTCTCGGGATTTGAGCCTGATTGCACATGGTGCGGAGGGTGGAGCCCTTGAGCTTCTTGTGGTTCGGCATGGTGAGGGGAGTGCGGGAACCGTCGGGATTCTCGCGCAACAGGGCGATGTGATTACCTTCGCGGACCACCTCAAAGCCCAGGGATTGGAGCGCCTTGATGACGCGCCGTTTGGGTGCGTCAACGGGAAACTTCGGCATCAGATGGAGACTCCGGTCTCGGCAACGAAAGCCTCGAGGACGGGCGGATCGGTTTGGAGAACCTCGCCTCCGAATGTGTCGATGTGGAACCGGATGGCCGAGCGGACGTCGGCGAGCGCCTCCTCGTAGGTGTCCCCCTCACCGACCACGACGCCCTTGAGTCCGAGGGGGTAGGCGACGTAGCCGTCTGAGTGCTTCTCTACGATGACCTTGATATTTGTCATAGCGTTCGACCTTCCTTTTCGGCTGGCCTGCCTTCAGGGCTCCCCGGAGTCCCTCTTCCTCGGACCATTGAGCTGGCCGTGATTCCACAGGGCGGTCTCTGGTTTCTTGGCCGGGGCGCACACGGTCACCACTATAGTCCTTGTGAAATGGGTGAATCAAGGTCGGCTGCCCACAGCCTCGATCGACGTGGCGCTTCAGGTCCGTGTGTCGGATCGGAAAACGCGACCCGCAGCGCCGCGACTTGAAAATACAGCCGCCCGAAAAGGGCGGCCGTGAGAAGAAGTGGCGGGGCCGACGAGACTCGAACTCGCGACCTCCGGCGTGACAGGCCGGCGTTCTGACCAACTGAACTACGACCCCGCAGTCGTATGGCTCTTGGTTAGATGGTGGGAGGTGGGGGATTCGAACCCACGACCCCCTGCGTGTAAGGCAGGTGCTCTAACCAGCTGAGCTAACCTCCCAGACGGCTGACCGTTGGGAGCGTCATGGTAAGGAGCTTTGGGCCGAGTGTCAACCCTCCGAGACGTCAATGCTCCCGAAGATTACGCCCTGGGCGTCGAACCGTTTATGATGTTTCTGGACATGCAGAGTCACGACGCCATCGAACGACTCGGGCGCTGGATCGCCGAGCGATCCAGCGGTGAGGTGTATTTGGTCGCCGGCGGCACCGAGGTAACGCTTTCAGTCATCAACGGCAAGGTGGTTTCGGTCCGCGGACTCGACACCTCGGCAGTGGCCCGGCGCCTGGAGGTCGAGCCAGCAGACAGGGATGATCTCCTGGCGGAAGCGATGGCTCTTACTGAACAGAATGACATCTCACAAGGCCAGGCCGTGGGAGCGGCGAAAGAGGTCCTCCAGGAGGCGATCGCTGCCTGGTTGGGCGACACCAATCGTCGGGTTGATCTCGTTGAGTCCGATCTTGCCACCGATGACCGGCCTACGATCTCGCTGGCCCACGCCATGGTCGAGGTGGTGCTGTCCGACCAATCCGGTGCACTCCGCAGGGCGATCCTCCCAGACGCGAACGTGTTGGTACGCCGGGCGGATCGGTTTCTCGAGCTCTACTCTCCGCTGCGGCTGTCGGAAGAGGCCGACCTGATCGTGGCCAAGGTGACCGGGCAGCGCACGGTGCGTGAGATTTCGGATCGCTCCCCCCACGGCGGCGAGGAGGTCCACAACTTGCTCGCCGCGTTGATCAGCACCGGTGTCCTCGAAGAGTCTCCACTCGCCGAGGTGGAACTCGAGCCCGCGCCAATTTCGGTTCCGGCATCTGAACCCGGATTTCGGCGACGGCAGGTTCCGGTCTGGATCCTGTTGGTGGCTCTCGCGGCCCTGCTGCTCGGAATCATCGGAGTGGTCAAGATCTGGCAGGGGTCCGATGACTCGGTGGGAATGGCGCCGACGGATGAACCTCAATGGGCCATCGTAATCGACATGGGGTGCGAGCCTCAGGATCTCCAGCGGGTGCTCAAAAAATACCGAGAAAACCCGAAAACCGTCAAACCGGTTGCGGCGGACGCTGGCGAGAACAGCCCCTGTTGGCGTCTGGTGTGGGGCAGATTCGCCAACAGCGAGGCCGCAAACCAGGCGATCCCGGACATCCCACGGGACCTGCTCGCGGACGGCTTCACCCCACATGCCATCGAGCTGACGATCGACCCCTCCAGCGACACACTTCCGGGTGAGGAGGGATGACTCGATGAGCGGCGACGAAGCCGCCCGGCTCGACCTCAGCAAGACCCTCCCGGACCATTTGGCCCAGCTGACGGAGGGCCGGTCCACCGGCACGCTGGCCACGGTGACCGGCTCCGTCCGCCGGGAAATCCTCTGGGTCAAAGGTGAAATAAGGGCTGCTCGTTCCTCTGCCGAGGATGAAAAGCTCGGCATGTGGCTTGTGGATCGAGGCAAAATCAGCGAGGACGACAGGGCCTTGTCTCTGCTCTCCCAGGGGGGCACCGATGCCCCTCCGCTGGGTCACCTCCTGGTGACCCGTGGTTGCCTCGAATCCACGACTCTGGAGCAGGAACTTCAGGAGCTCACCCTGGCGATCATCCGCAGATCGGCGGCTGAACCAGCGCGTTCATACGAATTCTTCGAGGGAGAGAACCCCGACCAGCCAGACACCCTGCCGAATCTGTTCACGGCCCAGATCATACTGATCGCCGCCCGCGCCTGCGACGACCACAAGGCCAAGCTCGCCGCCCTCGGGTCCCTGGATAGAACGGTCTTTCGGTCGCGCGAAATCGAGCACCTGCTTCAGGACTTCAACCTCACCCCGACGGAGGGCTTTCTGATCAGCCGGCTCGAGTCGGCCCGCACCATCTCCAATCTCTTCCAGGTGTCGGCCCTGCCGGACGAGCAGGCGATCGCCACCCTCTACCCCCTGATGGTGGCCGGCGTGGTTTCGATTCGAGAACCCGAGATACCCGCGAAGTCCGTGTCCGCCCCCACCGAAAAGGCGGACCCAGACCAGCCCCGTCCCGTGGACGAATCGTCGCTGGGAGACATCCAGCGTCAGGAGAGACAGAACATCAGACGACTGGCCGAGGAAGCACGCCAGGTAGATCACTACGGCGCGCTTGGACTGCGGCCCGGCGCCGATCGCGACGAGGTCAACCGCGCTTTGGAGAGGATCAAGGAGCGCTACTCGCCGGAGATGCGCAAAGACGCCTACCTTCGCGATCTCCGACTTGAACTGGAAGCGATCTTCGAGCGGGCCAACGAGGCACACCAGGTGCTGTCCAACTGGCGCGACCGCGAGCGGTACGACGACATCCTCAAGGAAGTCGAACGGGAGCGTGACAACCTGGCCGACAAGGACGGCCGCGGACCCGCCGACGCCGACGCGCGGAGCGCCATCGTCGCGGCCAACGTGAAGCGGGCCGACGAGCTGATCAAGGAGGGTGAGTTCTACCTCGCGATTCAGCTGCTCGAACACGCCTGCAAGCTGGACCCACAGCCTGCCGAGCTGGTGAAGCTGTCTCAATTGCTGCTTCGCAATCCGTTGTGGACGAATCGGGCCCTGGCATGCATGAGGCGGGCGATCGAGGTGGATCCGTCCTATGTCGACGCGTGGCTCGAGCTGGCCCTATTCTGGCGCCGACGCCGAAATCAGGAACGGGAACGCAAAGCACTCGAGAAAGCTCTTGCCGCCGCACCCGACCATCCACGGGCCAAGCAGATGTACAAGGAACTCGCTGGCAAACGCGAGCTCGAGCGCCTGTTGCGACGCGCCCAGCAGCAACGCAGCTGATGCCCCTCCTGCTCGACGGCAACAACCTGCTCCACCGCCTTCCCAGATCGTCCCGATCCCGTTCCGAAGTGCGGCGACTCGTCCTGGAAGCGACTCGCCACGAGCGTATGGCGGTGGTGGTGGTTTTCGACGGCCCCCCACCGACCGGTTCGCCCGCCGAAGAAGCACTTGGCGCGGTCACAGTCTTCTGGTCGGGTGCGGTCAGTGCGGATGACACGATCATCAGCAGGATCCCTGCCGGTTCAGGGGCGCGGCAGTGGACGGTGATCACCGACGACCGGGGACTCGCCGATCGTGCGCGACAACTGGGCGCCTCGGTTCGGCGGCTCAGCGAATGGCGGCAGCGTCGACCGCCAACGCCCAAGCGCCCGCGGACCGAGTCGAAACTCTCTTCCAGAGAGGTACAGGAGTGGGAAGCCTTTTTTTCCCGGGAACGGGGAGATGGAGATTGAAAAAAATTCGGAATTCGGAATTCGGAATTCGGAAAACCTATCTCGACCGTTGAGCTGTGCAGGCGAGACGCCCGCACCACAATTGAGCCCGGCCAACTCGGCGTGGTGATCCCCTTGTCTGCACCCTCCACACCCTCCACGCTTTCCACACCTTCCACCCCGGGCGGGCTGGACCTTTAAACCTTTAACCTTTAAATCTCTTTAACCTTTAAAGTCTGACCGAAACGCACCACAACCCTTGCCCCGGAACTTTCAACTTTCAACTTTCAACTGGGTGGATGGGTGGGCGGTCACTTCACCGGCCGCGAGCCGGGCTTGACGATCGGCCGGTCCCGCTGACACAGGGGACACTGCTCACGCGGCCAGGTCGGGAAGTCAGTCGTGATCAGGGCTACATAGGGCAACGGGTCGAAGGGATTCGCCGATCCGGACCGGTTGACCAGCGAGGCGACACCCACCACGTAGGCTCCACGCGCGGTCATCAGCTTGATCACCTCTTTGGTCGAGCCGCCGGTTGTGATCACGTCCTCGACCACTACGACTCCCTGATTGGGGGCAATTCCGAACCCCCTGCGAAGCGCCATCTTCCCGTCCACCCGCTCGGTGAAAATGAAGGGCACCCTGAAGGCGCGCGCGGTTTCGTGGCCGATGATCAGCCCACCCAGCGCCGGTGCCACGATCAAGCTGGGTTTGACCATGTCTGACATGATGGCCTTGGCCAGGTCCTGGCCTACCCTTTCTGCTCGCACCGGATTGGCGAGGAAAAGGGCGCACTGCAGGTAGTCGGAGGAGTGCAGCCCCGAGGACAGCCTGAAGTGTCCCTTCTGATGCGAGCCGTGGGCGGCAAGGTCTGCGAGCGTAACGCGGCTGATCATGAGTCCTCCCGTGCGATGCCGTAGGCCTGGAGCTTCTTGTAGAGGTTGGATCGCGGAGTTCCGATGGCGCGAGCGGTGGCCGCGATATTCCATCCGTTGCGCTCGAGCTGATGACGCAGGTAATGGATCTCCGACGCCCGCTGGAATTCGGCGAGAGATGGAGCTTCGAGAAGGCCGTCGATCCCCGACGCGGCAGTTGGCGACGCCGCCACGACGACCCTTTCAATCGAATCGTCGAGCACCATGATCACGGCCCTCTCGACGACGTTTTTGAGCTCGCGCACATTGCCGGGCCAGGGGTGCCGGGCCATCTGGTCGATCGCGGCCCGACTCCAGCTCTTGGGCCGCCGGTTGTATTCCTGACAGAATTGACCTGTGAAGTGCTCGACCAGGAGGGGAATGTCCTCCGGATGCTCGCGCAACGAAGGAGTCAGCAGCACAACAACCGCGATCCGGTAATAAAGATCCTCTCGAAACCGACCCGACTCAACCTCTGCCACAAGGTCTTTGTTGGTGGCCGCTATGACCCTCACGTCCACCTTGAATGGCCGACCAGCACCCACCGGCTCCACCTCGCCATCCTGGAGAACCCTCAACACCTTCGCCTGAGTTTTGAGGCTCATGTCGCCCACTTCGTCGAGGAAGATCGTGCCGCCGTCGGCCTGCACGAATTTCCCCAGCTGGCGCCGGTGAGCGCCGGTGAAAGAGCCCTTCTCGTGCCCAAAGAGCTCCGACTCGATCAACTCTTCGGGAATGGCCGCACAGTTGACCCTCACGAAGGGACGAAGCGCCCGCTCCGAAAGGCGGTGCAGACGGCGGGCCACCAGCTCCTTCCCCGTTCCCGACTCGCCCTGCACGAGGACAGTGGCCGGCGACGGGGCTACGCGCGCGATCTGCTCCTTGAGTCGAGCAATGGACGCACCGTTGCCGAGCAACGGGGGTAACTCTTCGGCAGCATCCAGCTCGCGGGCGACCCTACCCTGGGCCACAGCGCCCCGAACCGCCAACAACAGCTCGGCACGGTTCGGAGGTTTGGTGAGATAGGCCGCGGCACCCGCATCCAAACAGTGCTGAGAGGTGAACTCGTCGCCGTGGCCGGTGAGAACCACTACCGGGATCTCCAGGCCGCGCTGGCGCAGGTTGTCCATGAGACCAAGGCCGTCCATGCCGGGCATCTTGATGTCCAGCAGGGCGGCATCCGGCGGCTGAGTGTCCATCACATCGAGGGCCTGGAACGCATCGCCAACCTCATCCACCGCATACCCGGCACCCGAGAGGATCCTGTTGAGGACCTTGCGCACGCCTGGATCATCATCGACGATCAGGATTCGCCCACTCATGGCCGCCATGGTAACACCCGGCAGTACCCTGGAAGTTAAATGGCAGTAGCTGCGCAATTCACTCCGCGGACTCCGTGAATTGCGTTGAATAGAATTTTCTTCAGTTCTCAATACTCGCGTCTCAGATCTCACTCCTCGATTGAATCGGAGAATCGCGGTGGTTGCCGTGAGATATGAGACGCAAGTATTGAGCGATTACTGCAACGATGTGAACATCGTCAGCGCTACTGCCTGCTCCCTTGTCCCTCAAACGTCGAATTCGACTCCTTGTGCCAAAGGAAGTTCCCTGCTCCAGTTAATGGTGCAGGTCTGGCGCCGCATGTAGGCCTTCCAGGCATCCGACCCGGCCTCGCGTCCACCACCGGTCTCCTTCTCGCCCCCAAAGGCACCACCAATCTCGGCGCCGGAGGTGCCGATATTGACGTTGGCGATTCCGCAGTCGGATCCGGCGTGGGACAGGAAGCGCTCGGCGGAGTACAGACTGGAAGTGAAGATGGCCGACGACAGCCCCTGGGCCACCGCGTTGTGGGTGGCAATCACGCCTTCCAGATCGTCATACTCCATCACGTACAGAATGGGCGCAAAGGTCTCCTCGCAGGCAATGGGAATCTGGCGCTGGAGCCTGGCAATTGTGGGTTCCACGTAGTAACCATCACCTTCGACGGCCCCGCCGCCGAAGACAACTTCACCACCCTGCTCACGGATGGTGCCGATGGCCGCGAAGTGGTCCTTCACCGCTCGCTCGTTGACCAGCGGCCCCATCAACACAGCGTCGTCCAGGGGATCACCAATGGTGATGCTCCCGTAGGCCTTGGCGAGTTTTCCGACGAATTCGTCGGCCACGCTGGAGTGGAGGAACAGACGGCGCAGACTCGTACAGCGCTGTCCGGCTGTGCCGACCGCTGCGAACAGCACGGCCCGCAGGGCGAGGTCCATATCGGCGTCGGGTTCAACCACGATGGCGTTATTGCCCCCAAGTTCGAGGATGCTTCGCCCGAACCGCTTGGCCGTGGCCTCTGCCACATGGCGGCCCATTCCGGTCGATCCGGTGAACGAAACCAACGGGATTCGGGGGTCGTTGATTATCTTTTCGCCCACGTTGCGCCCGGGCCCAATCACGAGGTTGAAGACGCCGTGCAGGCCGTGCCGGTCCATCACGCGGTTACAGATGTTCTGCACCGCGACTGCGGTCAACGGCGTGTCCGACGATGGTTTCCACACCATGGTGTCGCCGCAGACCGCGGCCAGGGCCGCGTTCCAGGCCCATACCGCAACCGGGAAATTGAACGCAGTGATGATTCCCACAACACCCAGCGGGTGCCACTGTTCGTACATTCTATGGAGGGGGCGCTCGGACATCATGTTGGGACCGTAGAGCTGCCGCGACAGGCCGACGGCGAAGTCGCACATGTCGATCATCTCCTGGACCTCGCCAAGGCCCTCGGATTTGATTTTACCCATCTCCAACGACACAAGTTTGCCGAGGGGTTCTTTGTGTTTTCGCAATTCGTTGCCGAGGTCGCGAACGACCTCACCGCGAGCCGGAGCCGGCATCATCCGCCACTCGGTGAACGCCTGGGAAGCGGTGGCCACGACCTGCTCGTACGCCGCCTCATCGGCCTGCTGCACCGACGCCAACGGTTCACCGTCGACCGGGCTCACCGAGACCAGCTCGTCGCCCCCTGCCGACTCGATCCAGCGGCCGGTGCAGGCGCCGGGGTTGGTGGGCCGGAGTCCCAACTCGACTCCGATGCCGACCTCATTGAGAAAGGCCTCCACGTCTTTCCTGATTTTCTTCAGTCCGCCAACAATGCGATCCATCTGCGTTCCCTCCAGAAGTAACTTCCTGTGGAACGGGAGTGTAACGCGGGGCAACGGACCTGCCAAGCACAACCTTCCTTGATCGGGATGCTTGTAAAAAGGGTGCAGAAGACCCTCGCCCACCCAACTCGAAATGCGAAATGCGGAAACCGTTCTCGAGGGCCGCAGCGCGTTTTGAAGTCGTTTTTCGAATTTCGAATTTCGAATTCTCCGTAACTGCCTACCGCATGACCCGTTCGACCGCATCCGGATCCTGGCTCAAAACTCGCTCGGCGAGCTGGGCCACGGTCTCTCCCACCAGCGGGTGAACCCACTCGCCCGCCACGTCGGCCGCCGGGACAAGCGCAAAGGCTCGTTCATGAAAGCGCGGATGGGGAAGCACCAGCTGGGGGCTCTTGAGAACGGCACTTCGAACCAACAGCAGATCC
This sequence comes from uncultured Holophagae bacterium, assembly GCA_963801995.1. Lineage (GTDB taxonomy): Bacteria > Acidobacteriota > Thermoanaerobaculia > Thermoanaerobaculales > Sulfomarinibacteraceae > FEB-10. The sequence goes on from CAWDGW010000012.1 coordinate 98,439, forward strand.
ACGTCGAGTGGCCGTGGACCCCAACGCTGTTCCGTCCCCCGGTCTCGTCCAGCGGCGACCTCCACCTCCTGGGAGGCCCGCAGCAGTTCCCAAATTCCGCAGCCGCAATCAAGCACCAGCGCGGCATTCAGATAATCCGGCTGAGGTGGGCCTACGGGCCGAGATTGGTAGAGACCCGAGACTGCGGTGACCACACCGAATCCCTCCAGGTCGGAAAGCACCCGCGCAAACGCCCCCCGAAGATCACCCACATTGCCGCCGAGGCCGATCAAAACGTCCACGGGTGGATTGTGAGCTTGGTCACTCCGAAATTCAACAGCTCAGGGAACCACCTCTCGTTAGGGGAACGGAGGGGCGGGTTGACACCATTAGTGATCACACCAAGAAGAGCCCTCGGGGTGCTCCTCGGGATTTGTGCGTGTGGGCCTCTCGTGGCTTTGGCTTCCGACGAAAACGTCCAGGTCGATGTGGCGATGCCGGGGTCACTCGAAGTCTCGGATGACGGTTTTCCCCAGGAGCGATTTCAGATTCCCCCATCCGTGGCCGAAGCACTGACCACGACGGACGACGGACGGACAATCGCCTTCACCCGTTGGCCAGTGGCGCCCGGCCGCCGCCAGCCGATCACCGTAAAACGGCACAGGGTAGTCGATCCCAAGGCCAGCCTCCGCCTCGTGGACGCGAATGGCACGAGGCAACTGGCTCCGTCGGCGCGGATTCACTTTTGGGGAACTTCGGGGTTGGCCGGCGACAGGATCATGCTGTCGATCCACCCCATCGACGGTTCGCTGCACGGCTTCACAGTGGTTGACGACGAGGTCTACGAGATCAGCAAATCCGGAATCCAATACCTCGTTCGTCCGGCTGCCGACCGCATCAGAGCAGAAGGTGGCGACCCCGAAGCCTGGTCCTGCAGCCTGGAAAACGGCGCACATGACGCTCCCCGCACGTTGCCCTCGGGGCCGGGCGGGGCGGCTGAGGGAAGCGGGGAATTCGTCCCCCGCTCGGCCACCATCGCCTTCGACACCGACACCGAACTGCTGCAGCTCAAGTTCAACAACAGCCAGGCGGCGGCCCTGGATTACATCGCTGACCTCGTGGCCGCGATGAACGTGATGTACGAGCATGACCTCGACGTCACGCTACTCCAGGGCGACACCATCATCCGAATGGGTTCGGATCCTTACGTTCAGAACAGCGGAGGGAATGCTTCCAGCTCCGAGCTCAACGAGTTCGGGTCTTACTGGAACTCCCACTACGACCACATCGACCGCGCCCTGGCGGCCATGCTGTCCGGAAAGCAGCCGGGCGACTACTCCGCATCCGGCATCGCCTGGGTCGGCGGGCTGTGCTCCCACAACTACGGCTACAGCTTCACCAAGGTCTTCAAGATCGACTATCTGGCAGGCGACGCATTCGTTGCCGGCCACGAGCTAGGTCATAACTTCGGCTCGCGCCATACCCACTGCTACACGCCGCCCATCGACCAGTGCTACGCCAACGAGGGCGGCTGCTACTCGGGCCCGACGTCGTGCCCGGGCGGCCCAGGCACGGTCATGAGCTACTGCCACGTCGCCGGCTGCGGCTCCAACCGTATGGAGTTCCACAGCCGCGTGATCAGCAACATCATCAACAACCACGTCAACCCGGCCACTGGAATCTGCATCTTCAACGCGGTCGACCCGCTTTTCACGGACGGCTTCGAGTCCGGCGGCCTCGGTGCCTGGTCGACCGTCACCCCCTGAGAACAAACACGAAGTCCACGAGGAGTTCCACGGGACATGAAGTTCAACCCAACAACCATCACCACCATCGGCAGCGCCATCCTGATCTCGATGGTGCTCTCTCCAGCCTCGTCGGCAACACCGGAACCCTCCAATTCCGCAGAGACCCCGGTGCTCTGTTTTGCACCCGGAACTCCGGATTGGTACATCCAGCAGGCGGTGGCGAACGCGGCTTTGAAACGTGAACACCACTCCCTGTCCGGCGGTGGCGAGTCCGAGTTTCAGTTTCCCGACAGCAACCGCTGGTATCGCACCGCCACCGACGGCAGTGGGCTGGACCAGGGCGATCCAACGACCCTCACGTGGAGCGTGATCCCCGACGGGACGACCATCCCGGGCTACGCAGGAGAACCGGATGCGCCGTCCAACCTCCGCGCCTACCTGACCGGAATCTATGGCGACGAAGCCACATGGATGAGCCTCCTCCAACAGGTTTTCGACCGATGGGGGGGTCTCTCCGGAGTCACCTACGTCTACGAGCCATGGGACGACGGTGATTCCTTCGTCGGCTCCGAAGGGCTCGATCGGAAACCGCGGCGACATCCGGATCGGCGGACACAACATCGACGGCAACTCGGGGATCCTCGCTTACAACTTCTACCCCGACGTCGGCGACATGGTGATCGACACCGGCGACTCCTTTTACACCAACATATCCGGCAACTCCCTCAGACTTCGCAACGTGGTGGCTCACGAGCACGGCCACGGCCTCGGCCTCCAGCACGTCTGCCCGATCAGCCAGACCAAACTCATGGAGCCGTATTACTCCGGTGCCTTCGACGGGCCACAGCACGATGACATTCTGGCGGTCAACCGCGGCTATGGCGACACCTGTGAAGCCAACGACGACCCGGCGTCGGCCGAGCCCCTCGACCTCTTCCTCGAATCAGTGGCTGTCCAGAACATCTCCATCGACAACAACTACGACGTGGATGATTACAGTTTCGCCGTCGGCTCGGGCTCGTCCCTCACAGTCGCGGTGACTCCAATCGGGTCGACCTACCTGAGCGGCCCGCAGACCGCTGGTGGCAGCTGTACCGCCGGCACCAGCTTCGACTCCCTCAATGTCCATGACCTCGCGATCCGGGTGCTCGACAGGAACGGCACGACTGAGCTCGCGTACTCAAACTCCAACGGTGCCGGAATGTCGGAGTCCCTCACCAACGTCCCACTGTCGAGCGGCAGTGGAACGTATTATGTGGAGGTCGAGGGCGACGCCACCGACCAGGCCCAGCTGTACCGCCTCGATCTGAGTGTGTCTGGAGGGCCGGCGGTGACGCCGACTCCAACGCCGACCCAGGTGCCGCCTACGCCGACCCCCACACCGACCAACACGCCGGTGCCGCCGACGCCAACCTTCACGCCAACCAACACCCCGGTGCCGCCAACCCCAACCTTCACGCCGACCAACACCCCGGTGCCGCCAACCCCAACCTTCACGCCGACCAACACCCCGGTGCCGCCAACCCCAACCTTCACGCCGACCAACACCCCGGTGCCGCCAACCCCAACCTTCACGCCGACCAACACCCCGGTGCCGCCAACCCCAACCTTCACGCCGACCAACACCCCGGTGCCGCCAACCCCAACCTTCACGCCGACCAACACCCCGGTGCCGCCGACCCCAACCTTCACGCCGACCAATACCCCGGTGCCGCCGACCCCAACCTTCACGCCAACCAACACCCCGGTGCCGCCAACCCCAACCTGGACGCCAACCCAGGTCCCTCCGACACCAACCTATACAGCGACCCCGACAGGTACTCCGGTGCCGCCGACCCCAACCTTCACGCCAACCAACACCCCGGTGCCGCCAACCCCAACCTGGACGCCAACCCAGGTCCCTCCGACACCAACCTATACAGCGACTCCGACAGGTACTCCGGTGCCGCCGACCCCAACCTTCACGCCAACCAACACCCCGGTGCCGCCGACGCCAACCTTCACACCAACCAACACCCCGGTGCCGCCGACGCCAACCTTCACGCCAACCAACACCCCGGTGCCGCCGACGCCAACCTTCACGCCAACCAACACGCCGGTGCCGCCGACGCCAACCTTCACACCAACCAACACCCCGGTGCCGCCAACGCCAACCTCCACGCCAGCCAACACGCCGGTGCCGCCAACGCCAACCTCCACGCCGGTGCCGCCGACCCCAACCTGGACGCCAACCTGGACGCCGAGTCCCACGGCTACGCCATCGTGGCACACCGATCAGGGCCCGATTCCGACCCCGGTGCCCCACCCGATGATCTTCCAGGACGGATTCGAATCCGGTAACTACGGGGCATGGTCTGCGGTATTCGTGGCAGAGGCCAGTGAGTAGGCAGAACGGCCCCAAAACCGCCCCGTTCCAGCCATAAAATGGCCATCCCCGCTTTGCTAAGGTGTTGCCGTGGGCAAGAAGGCGATCTCAGTGCTGGTCAAAATGCTGGTAGCAGCCGTGGCAGGCGTGGTCGCGGGCGCCCTCGGAGGCTGGACCGTCGCCCAGTTCCTGCACGTGCCCCAGGTGGACCAGTTGGCATCATTCCGGCCCGCATCCACCACCGTCGTCTACGCAGCCGACGGCCAGCCCGTCGCCTCCTATGCCGTGGAACGGCGAGTCGAACTGGCCCCTGAACAAATCCCCGAAGACCTCAAACTGGCGATCGTCGCCATCGAGGACGCCGAGTTCTTCGAGCACGGCGGTGTGGATCCCAAGGCGATCGCCCGCGCCGCTTGGGTCACGGCCCGCAACCTGGTCAACCGCCGGGACCGACTGATCACCCAGGGCGGCTCCACTCTCACCCAGCAGCTGGCCCTCAACCTCTTCCTCCAGAGAGATCGCACCCTGCAGCGGAAGATCAAGGAAGCACTGCTCGCCATCGACATTGAAAAACGCTACAGCAAGGACCAGATCCTCACGCTCTACGCGAACCAGATCTTCCTTGGCCAGGGGGCGTACGGGGTAGAAGCGGCGGCTCGTCTGTACTTCGATCGGCCGGCGAGCGAACTCACCCTGGCCGAGGCGGCACTACTGGCCGGCATGATCCCGAGCGCCAACAACCGCTACAACCCAATCAAACGACCGGAAGCCGCCACCCAACGGCGGAACAAAGTGTTGGACCGGATGCTCGAGCTCGGTTTCATCGACAGGGCACAACACGATGAAGCGGTGGCCGAGCCGCTGGGTGTGGGGCTCCACAGGGACCGCGTCTCGAGCGGTGAGTATTTCCACGAGATGGTCCGCCAGCAGGTGGAGGAACGCTACGGAACCGACGCGTTGTACACGGCCGGTCTCCAGGTTCACCTCACCATGGATCCCAAACTGCAGCTCATCGCCGAGCAGACCCTTCGCCGGGGTTTGGTCAACCTCGAGACCACCTACCTCGAGTACCGGAAACCGCCGAACGTCATCGCCGACGGCAGGGCAGAGTCCGCTGAGGACTACAACGACCCCTCGTGGAAACTGCTTGAACTGCGTCCGAATGCCATGGTCCGCGCTGTTGTGCTGGAGGTTTCCCGCAGCAACGCCGATCTCAGGATTGGAGATCGCTCGGCCCGGCTACCTCTGGCCGGAGCCAAATGGACCGGAACTCAATCGCTGGGCAGGATCCTCAAGACTGGCGACCTGGTTTTGGTGGGACTTCCAGGAGACCTGCCTGAAAATCTACCCGAAGACGAATCTGAATCCGGGCCGATCACGGTATCCCTGCTTCAGGAGCCCGAGATCGAGGGCGCCATGGTCGCGATGGACAACCGCACCGGAGCGATCCTGGCGTTGGTGGGTGGATTCGATTTCGCGCGTTCGGAGTTCAACCGCGCCGTCCAGTCCACCCTCCAGTGCGGCTCTGCTATTAAACCCTTCGTCTACATGACAGCGTTTGAACAGGGTTACACCCCCGCTGACACCATCTTCGATGGTCCGATCCTCTTGCCCGACGCTGAAGGCGAACTCACGTACTGCCCGAGGAATTTCTACAGCCGCTACTACGGGATCACCACAATCCGGCGCGCACTGGAATTCAGCTACAACGCCTCAGCGGTGAAGATGCAGCAGCTCGTTGGAGGTCCGGCGGTCGTCGACGTGGCGACTCGATTCGGTATCAGCACCCAGCTCCACCCCTACCCTTCGCTCGCCCTCGGCGCGGTCGAGGTGCGTTTGATCGACCTCGTCCGTGCCTATTCGGGCATCGCCAATCTGGGCGAAATCCCTGAACCCTACGCGATCTCGGAGATCTACGATCGAGACGGTCGCCTCGAGGAACGTTTCTTCCCCCGAACCCAGCGGGCAATCTCGGCACCGGTTGCCTACCTCATGCTCAACGTTCTCGAGGGCGTGGTGGACAGGGGGACCGGAATGTCCGCCCGGTATATCGACGCCAACCTTGGCGGCAAGACCGGCACCACCGACTGGTTCGCTGATGCGTGGTTCATCGGGTTCACCCCGCGAATCACCGTCGGGGTCTGGGTCGGCCGCGACGTCAAGGCCCCGATCGGCAAGAAGATGACTGGCGCAAGAGCGGCCCAACCGATCTGGAACAACTTCATCCAGGGTTACCTCGACACCCTCGACGAAGCGGCGCGGACCGAGGAGTTCGAGGTGCCGCCCGGGGTGGTTTTCACCCCGGTCGACTACTACACCGGAGAGCGGGCCATTCCGCGATGCCCTTACCACGGCGAGGTCATCCTGGAGGCCTTTCTGGACGGCACCGAACCGGACTCGGTCGAGTGTGGCGAGGTTCCGGATGCCCTCCACGAGCTGCCGTGGCCGTTCCAGCTCTCCTTCTACACCCCCAGGCCGGGCGAGCCCATGCCAACCGTCGAGGCCATAGCGGTCGCCGACGAAAGACTCACCGAAGATGAGGACGACGAGGAGGGTGACGAGGAAAAGGGCGATGAGGACGCGGTGTAGGGGAATTCGATCGAATTCGAAATTCGAAATTCGAAAACCATGCTAGATCGTTATAAGGTGATATGATGCCAGACGGCGTCCGCGCCGAGGGAGGCCCTCGTGGCTTTGAGGTGGAATCCAAACCGATTGTTGATCGCCGCGATTCTCGTGGCTGTGGGCTGCGGTGGGGCAGAGAACTCGCCAGATCCCGAGCCAGTGGAGATGGCGGTAACCTCGCACAGGAAAGCCGTGATCTCGTGGGAGAACGACTGGGATGCCGCGTTTTCAAGGGCTCGAAATCAGGGCAGGCCAGTTATGGCCAGCTTCTATGCCGACTGGTGTGTCTGGTGCAAGACCCTCGAGACGATCACCTACCGAGACCAAAAGGTGGCTGCGATGCTGGCCGAACGGGTGGTGCCTCTGAACATCGACATCGAAGGCGAGAGAAAGGACCTCGCCCGAAATCACCGAGTTGAAGCGCCACCGACGATCATCTTTTTTGACTCCGACGGCAGCGAACTGGGCAGGATCCCCGGCTACCTCCCACCGACTCAGTTCTTGACCGTGGTCGAACGAATTCTCGCCGGCGAACCTGTGACATTCAGTTGATCCTGTCGGCAGCCGCAATCCGCGGGCAACCGCTCGTCTCATTCAAAAACAACCCCGTAAATTAGTTTCAAAAAAAATAGTATCCAAAAAACTCAATACCCGCATGGCTGTTCTCACGCCACACTCGACCCGAGAATCGTGCATTTCACCGTGAGAACAGCCATGCGGGTATTGAGAGATCACCTCCGCCTTGTCGACGAGCTGTACTCATGAAAGAATCCGACCATGTCTCAAAGCTCGATCTCGTTGTTTCGCCGCATCGAACGGGCACTCGAGACAATAGCTCTCGGCTCGACCGCGCTGGACACGATCCAGCAATCCTCTCAGCTCCTCGCCGAAACCTTCTCCGATGACCTCGGCATCTGTGGCGGCCGAATCTACTCTCAGGACGACGGTTCCTACGAGCTCGTGTCCACCTTTGGCGAAGTCACCAAGACACCGGTAGGACTGCGAGTCTGGCGAACATATCCGCCTTTCGAGCAGCTGCTCGACACCGGGGCGGTGGTCATGAAGCGCACCGATCCAAGGCTCGACCAGCGACTTGAGGCGGATCTCGGCACCCGTGACTGCTTCGCTGCCATCTCGGTGGCCGACGGACGTCACGTGCTCTCCTTCGACGTCGTGTCGGAAAATGAGAACACGGACGAACTCATGGCCACCCTCTTCATCGTCCGCTTGGCCATCAACCAGAAACTGCGCGAGGCGCGAATGCACGCGATCATGGAGGACTCGCGACAAATCCAGAACTCCATCCTCCCTCGCCACCTCCCGAAACCGGGAGATTTCGAAATTGCCGCCAGGAACTCGGCCGCAGAGATTGTTGGCGGTGACTTTTACGACGTGATCACTTTTGACGACGAGATGTTCGCGGTTGTGGTGGCCGACGCAACTGGCCACGGCTTGCCTGCCGCGCTCCAGGTGCGCGACGTTTTCACCGGTCTCAGGATGGGGCTCTCCAGGGAATTCAAGCTCACTCGAACCCTCGAACGGCTGAATCGGATCATTCACCGCAGCCGCCTCGCCACCAAGTTCGTGTCCCTCTTCCTGGCTGAAATCCACCCCAACGGCACGGTTCTCTACTGCAATGCGGGCCATCCACCGCCCCTCCTGATCAACTCCGATAAGAGCACGCAGCGGCTTCGAAAAGGGGGACCGATCATCGGCCCGACTCCGAACGCGAAGTACGAAATCGGGGTCACGAACCTGAGACCCGGCGACGTCCTGGTGCTGTATACCGACGGCATCACGGAAGCCACACCGCCGGAGTCGAGCGACGAATACGGTGAGGGCCGATTGATTCACGTGGCCCAGGCCGCATGCCACCTCGACCCGGTGGCGATCGTCGATCGAATTTTCACCGATGTCAACGACTTGAGCAGGACCTCCCCACCAGTGGATGATCAGACCGTGGTGGTGATCAAACGGCGTCCGATCCAACTGGAGGAATCCCCGGCATGAGCGATTTCTTTGCCCCCTCGTTCTTCGAACTCGGCGACTTTGATCACGCGGAGATCTTCGACGATTCCACTCCAGTCTGGGGAGCCCTCGGAGAGACCCTCAAGCACTATCTCGGGGCTCGTGACCGGTGGGCGATCGACAGCGAGCTTCCCGACGGGGTTCACCTGCTTGGCGACCGCATCGCCATCGGTGCCGGATGCAAGATCGAACCGGGTGCGGTCATCGTCGGCCCCGCCATTCTTGAACCGGGCGTCACGGTAAGGACCGGCGCCTACATCAGAGAGTTTGTCATCCTCGGCGCAGGCAGCCTGGTGGGAGCCCACTCTGAGGTCAAGGGATCAATCTTGATGCCCGCCGCCAAGGCACCGCACCAGAACTACGTCGGCGACTCCATCCTTGGACGGGAGGTCAACCTCGGTGCCGGCACCATCCTGTCCAACGTCAAGAACGTGGGGCGTGAGGTGACCTTCCACCACGACGGCGAGGTGATCCATACCGGTCTGCGGAAATTCGGCGCCATCCTCGGCGACAGATGCAAGACCGGCTGCAACACAGTGCTCAACCCAGGGGTACTGCTCGGTCCGGGAAGCGTCACCTACCCCAACGCCACCCTGCGCGGCGGATTCTATCCGGCCGGCACACTCGTCAAGGTCAGGCAGAACCAACAGATGATGGAATTGTCCCGGCTTCGACGAAGCTGAACGCGCAGGTTCCGAATTCGAAATTCGAAATCGGACGTCGGGTGGGCGGGTTTCCACATTCCCCATTCCGCCCTCCACACCCTCCATACAAATCCCCTGCCCATCCTGGCGGTCGGTTTTGGGACCTGAAGCGTGAGACCTGAGGCCTGAAGCCAGATGCGAGGCGCCAGGCCACCCGATTTTTGATTTTCGATTTTTGATTTTCGATTCCCAGTTCCTGGCACGGCAGTTGCAATCCTGACGGGCGTGTGGAGGTGGACCATGAAAACGTTCCTGACTGCGGCAATCCTGGTCGCGATGGTGGGGTCGGCAATGGCCTCGGAAGGGGACGATCCGACCTCTCTGAGCTACATTTCCTACCTCGAACGCTACGCTACGATCCAGCCGGCAACCCAGACTGATTCTGTGGAGGCCGTGATCAATATGCCGGTTGTTCCCGGAGACCGGATCGACACCGCCCGCGAAGCCCGCATGGAATTAGTGCTGGCCGACGGCAACACCGTCTGGTTGGATGAGTACACCACGTTGAGCATCGATGCAGTGACGTTCAGCCGGGACAGCAGCGCCGACCGAACGGTCCTCTACCTGGCCGAAGGCACCGTCGTGGTCGAGGTCAGCGAACACAGCCTCTCCCGCACACCGCTCAGGATCGACGGCAGGTCCGCCACGGTGTACCTCAATGACACAGGTCTCTATCGGGTGCAGGCGCTGCCCTCGGGGGGTCTCCGAGTCGAGGTATGGGAGGGACTCGCCGAGGCTGCGACGACTTCCGGAGGGGTTTTGGTCCGCACCGATTCTGCCACCGAGCTCGACTCGGGAGAGATCACCGGATCGGAACTCATGATGACCTGGGACGACGCCTTTGCCCAATGGGTCGATCAACGTCGCCAGGTGATGGGTGGAGAGAGTGGTCAATACGTGGACGCACGCCACCAGCGGCAGGCGGCCCAGTTGGACAACTACGGATCGTGGGTCTACGTGACGGAGTACAACACATGGGCCTGGCAACCCTACGTGGATTCGAGCTGGCGCCCCTATACCGCGGGTCGATGGTATTGGACGCCAACCGGTTGGTCGTGGGTCTCCTATGAGCCCTGGGGCTGGCTGCCCTACCACTACGGCTCCTGGTACCTCTCGGCCGGCTTCGGTTGGGTTTGGGGCTGGGGCTCCCACTGGGGCCCGGCGTGGGTCAACTGGTGCTGGTGGCCCGGCAACGTCGGGTGGTGCCCATCCGGATATTACTGGGGATGGTACTGGCCCCGTTACTGCCACTACTACGGCTATCCCCGCTGGCCCTATTATCCAGGCGGACCGGGATATCCGGGTCATCCTGGAGGCGGAGGCGGACAAACGCCCCGGCGCGACGTCATCCCGAGGCCAGGGGCCGGAGGGGAAGGTGGCGGCGGTGCCAATCGGCGCGCATCGCTCAGCCGACCGCACGATGTGGACCTCGACCTCAAGGGACGAGTCCGTGTGGGCGACATGGACCGCAAGGCGTGGAATGTGGTCTCCGATCGCGACTTCGCGAGTCCCCACCTGTCACGCATGGTGCGATCGGGTGACGAGGCGCTGCGCGGTCGAAATGAAACCGGGGTGGTGATGTCAGGTCCGTTGACCACCGCGTCACCCTCGCGCCATCGGCCCTCTCAGGAGCTCGAACGGGTCTTCCGCGGAATCGAACAGACAACAAACCGGGATCTGACACCAATCATGGCTCGTGACGACAGCCTGCGAGGGGAAGATGCCCTCCGCCTGGTCAATCCCACAACCACCGCAGCCGTGAGTCGCCGGTCGGCAGCGCCTGCCACAACCGCGTCGACCCCTGGGAATCGCGAGACCGCGGGCACACAAACCGCCGAACCGTCCCTCACAACCCGAGCGGGATCGCCCCTTCACGACGCGGCCGGTCGTACTTCGCCAAACTCGTACCGCTCGTACCAGGGCCGAGGCTCGGGGACCACCCAACCCCAGGGATCCACCGGCCGCAACCCCTTCGTCCCCCGAACCAGACCCTCCACCCTGGTCACACCACCGGCCGGAGGACGGACGACAACCGGCTCGCGGGACATCCCGTCAAGGCAACCGGGAACCACCGGTCGGACGATTCAGCGAAGGTCCCCAACGACCCGGGGGACCCCCTCCACCGGCGGCCCAACCGGCAGCCCATCAACTCGACCGGTGATCGTTCCGAGAACCAATCCAACGGCGCCGAGAACCTCCACCGGATCGCGCAGCGCCCCCTCCCGCAATCCCACGGCGTCCTCCAAGCCCCGATCCTCCGGTGGCAGGTCCTCGCCGAGTCGAGCGCCTTCCCAATCCAGCGGGAGCAGGTCCGGCTCTGGACGTTCGAGCGGAGGAGGGGCATCAGCGCCCCGGTCAGCCCCATCGGGTTCCAGACCGTCCAGCGGAGCCCGTCGCGGGGGTTAGAGATTCCAACACAGACAACACACGCACGTCTCCTCCGACCGCCTTCGGGCGGTCACCTTTTTTCATACGATTAGAGGTGAGTCCATCGCTTGCGATAGCTGCGCAATTCACTCCGCGGACTCCGTGAATTGCGTTGATTAGAAATCTGAAAAAACTCAATACTCGCGTCTCAGGTCTTGCGAGGCAATCGGATCGGAGGATCGAAGATGTCGCGAGCTCGTGTCATCTCGAGACGCGACGTATTGAGCTACTGGCACGACGATCTGACCCACGCCAAGCTGCGCCTTGCTTTCGAGGTTCGCTTCTGAGACGGGGGCGACTCTCTCTGCTCGATGGTTGCCGGGGCTATGAGAGGAGTTAGCAAGCCATGGAGTTGACACCAGAAGTCGTGCAGCGCCTGGTGGCGGCTGCCGCCAAGGTCCGCGACCGAGCCCATGCCCCCTACTCGCGCTTCTGCGTCGGTGCTGCCTTGCTGCTCTCCAACAACGAGTTGATCACAGGCTGCAACGTGGAAAACGCCTCGTTCGGGCTCAGCGTCTGCGCTGAACGCAACGCGGTGGCGGCCGGGGTGGCCGCCGGAACCACTTCCTTTCTGGCCTTGGCCGTGGTGACCGACACGTCCCCGCCGTCCAGCCCCTGCGGCGCTTGCCGCCAGGTCCTGGCCGAGTTCGGTGACTTTCCGGTCATTCTGGCGAACACAACCGGCGAACGCCGGATGACGAGCGTCGCCGAACTGCTGCCTCGGGCATTTTCGGGCACCGCCCTTCCAAACCGCGTTAAACGTTAGGCTCATCCGGAATTCCGTGAGGTGGTGGATGACAGCGACCAGGGACAGATTCAGCTGACAGCGACAGGGGCCGGTGGCGGCGTCAGGTGACGGCGACGGCGTCAGAGTTGGACGGGTGCGGGCTACCGGGGATTGAGCAGTCGCCATGTCATGGCACGCACCTCATCGAATCCCTGCAGGACCTTCTCCGCCCCGGTTCCATTGACGGCACTGGCAGCAGCAAGCAGTCGCAGGTGGCTGTCGACCTCCTTGGCCGAGGCGTAGGCGATCCGCCAGTGGTGCTGGCGATCTCTCCCGGATCGGCCGTGCCCTTCCGCTAAGTTGGCGGGGACCGAGCTGGCCGACCGGATCAGCTGATCGGCGATGGACTTGAGCGGAGCCGGAACTCTCAAAACCAGCGTAATTGCGATGCCTGCTGCTTCGAGGGCTTTGGTGTAGGCCACGAGATTGGTGTTGCTGACGGCTTTGGACATGGTCACCTCCGGGTCGTTCATGCCCTTCAACAAGCTGCCAGGGAGGGCGGAGGGGCTGGCAGGGGGGCCTTGGAGATGGCACGACGAATTGTGGTGCGGCCGTCCCGGCTGCAAGACTCGGCCGTAAGGTCAGCAGGCCAGAGGCCCGCACCACAATCTCCCCCCTGCCAGCCCCTCCGCCCTCCCTGGCAGCTATCCGTCCCCGTCCCATAGAACGACCCGGAGGGGGCCATGCAGCCGCTGCACATCTGATCGCTGCCTCTGCCCCGGTCGCTGACCACAGTCGCTGCCCGCTGTTTCCTGCCCCCGTCGCTGCATCCTGACCCTGCCGCTGGGTTCGGGAACGGAAACAGCAACACCCGACATCACGCTTTCCCGGATGAACCAAACGTTAGAAGTTACTGGTTAAACGTCGGCTGGCTCGCACTGCACAACGTCAGACGTTAAACGTGTGACCTGTCACGTGTCACATGTCACTCCAGATCCTTCAGCCGCTTCGGGCCGGCGGCGGCTGACTTGACACGATCCACCGATGACCCCATATTTGAAGTGTCCCTAGGGATCGCGGGTGTTCAACGGACTTCACAGCCGCGATACAAACTGAAGAAGCCCGGGTGGGCATACCCACCGCGACGAAATCCCGCTTCACGCGGGGTTTCGTATTTCTGGGGTCGTAGGGGGAATCTCGGCGGTTGGAGATGGTTGCGCAATTCGCTCCTCGAATTGCGATATTTTCTTTTCAGACTTTTCCTCTTCGCGTTGGATGAACGTTGACGATGACTGGGAAGCAGGGCATGGTGGGGAGGTCATGCCCAATCCGGCGAAAGACCAGTGGGATCATCAGCGACGGATGGAACGTCAAGAACGTCGGCGACAGGAGTACCGGCGGGGGCTCCGCCCATTCGCGATCGCGGTCTGGGAGATCACAAAGGAACACAACCTGGGCTCACTGGTGCGCACCGCACACGCTGCTGCCGCCGCGGAGGTGCTGCTGGTGGGTGGGCGCGAGTGGGATTCCAAACCGGCCTGCACTTCTGACCTCTTTACCCCGGTCGTCCGGTTGCCGGACATGCCGGCCTTCAGCTCGCACATCCGGGAGCGTGGCTACTCCCTCGTCGCAGTCGAGCTTCATGACCGTGCGGTCAACCTGTTCGAAGCCGAGTACCCACTGCAGCCCTGCTTCCTCCTCGGCACCGAGCGCGGAGGAATACCCGAGGACCTGCTGGAGCAAGCCGATACAATTATCCAGATCCCCCAGTGGGGCTTGGTTCCTTCTCTCAACCTGGCCATTGCAGGATCAATCGTCGTGTACGATTTCCTCGCGAAGCTCCATCACCGCGACCAGCTCGATCGACCCCACGGCGGTTTGGTCGTGGATTGAGTGAACCCATTGAATCGAATTGCGCCCCCAAACCCGCCCTCCCATTACGAATTGCGAATTGCGAATTCAGCCCTCTGGGACCGGGAGAGATGACACAGGATCATCTGGACCGATGAGACAAACCGGGACGACCTCGACGATCTCGGACGCCGACAATTCGTAATTCGCAATTCGTAATTCGCAATCGACTTTTCACGTTTCACGTTTCGACCCCTCACCCCAAAACGTGACACCGGCCACACCGCGGCCATCAAAGGAACCACGGTGTGCACCATGCGACTCTTACCTATCTTGTGGGCCCCGATCGAGGCTGGTAGAGTGACCGTCAACAAGGAGGTTCCGAATGAAACCAACACCGCGCCTGTTCGTCGCTCTCATCGTGGTGATCTCCATGATGGCGTTCGGAGCCTGTAAAAGCTCCAAGCTTCCGCCGCCACCGCCCCCGACTCCCACACCGGCTCCCGTGGTGGTCGACGAGGTGGTCGAGGAGGTCGTGGAAGAGCACATCACCGAAACCATCGTGTCCGAGGAAGTGGTTGAAGAGCTCCCGGAAGATCTCGAGCTCCTCAACGCCCGCGGGTACCTCGAGGATGCCTTCTTCGACACCGACCTGTGGGATATCAGACCCGAGTACCGCGAAACCCTGGCGAAGAATGCAGCCTGGCTCCAGCAGTACTCCACGGTCAAGATTCTGGTTGAAGGTCACTGTGACGAGCGCAACACCCGCGAGTACAACCTCGCCCTTGGGGAGCGGCGCGCCGCCGCCGTACGCGACTACCTGGTATTCCTCGGGGTGGCTCCGGAAAGGATCCGGACCATTTCCTACGGTGAAGAACGACCGTTCGCCGTCGGCAGCACCGAGGAGGCATTTTCCCTCAATCGCCGTGCCCACTTCGTGATCACCGCCCGCTAGGGCTGGGAGTTCGCCAATGCGCCCATCGTCGATCGTAGCGTTTTCACTCTTCCTGGTCCCACTGGCCGCCTGCACCACATCGTCCGAGGACATGACACTGCTCCACCGTGAGATCACTGACGTCCAGCGGCAGGTGCAACAGCTCGAACAGTCCATGCCGGACAAGCAAGACCTGGACTCCGTGGACCAGCGGATCCAGGACTTCACCGCCCAGACCACCCGTTCGAACGCCGACCTGGCGATGCGGGTGGAACAACTCCAGGAGCAGATCGAGGCGCTCCACGCCAGCCTCGAGGTGACGACCCAACGCCTGCAGTCGATCTCCCAGGAGCTCGCAGCAGCGCGCGGAGTCGCGGTGAGTGGAACGGTACTGCCGCCAGTCACAGCCGCCGAGGGTAACCCCCGACCCGATGGGGCCGAACCGGGAGCGGGGACGGCGGCAGCGGCCGCCGCCGGGACTACAGTCGCAGCCGGCACCTCGACCCCTGACGAGGTCTATCGGACAGCCTACGAGGACTACATGCGGGGCAACTACGATCTGGCCGGGCAGGGATTCCGGGAGTACCTCAGGCGCTGGCCCAATACCGAGCTATCGGACAACGCCCTGTACTGGGTCGGCGAATGCCTGGATGCCCAGGAAGAAACCGAGCAGGCCATCGGGGTTTTCACGGAGGTTCTCGAGACCTATCCCGCCAGCGACAAGGCGGCGGCCGCCCAGCTCAAAAAAGGCCTGCTGTACCTGAAGCTTGGTGACAAGGGGCAGGGCGTGCTCAATCTGCAGTACGTGGTGTACGAGCACCCGGGCACCCCCGAGGCGGACTTGGCTCGTGAGCGCCTTCGGTCCCTTGGAATGACCATCCGGTAGGCCCATTCCAAATTCCAAATTCCAAATTCCAAATTCTCGACTAGCCTGATTGGCGTCAATGGGCTAGAATAACCGGCCGGTGCCGCCTCTCGACGGCACGTGAAGGAGAATTTCCAGATGGCCAAGATCAAGGGAACAAAGAGACAGGCGCGCAAGCGCCATCGCCAGTCGCTGGAACGGCGCATGAGGAACAAGTCGGTGCGCACGCGGGTTCGGCGCCAGATGCGCTTGATGCGCTCCGCGATCGACGATGGAGACGCGAACAAGGTCAAGGAGCTCCTGCCAGAGACCCTGTCGGTGATCGACGTTGGCTGGCGCAAGGGTGTCCTCCACCGCAACACCGCCTCCCGCTACAAGTCGCGCATGACCAAATCGGCCCAGGCGGTGATCGCTTCCAAGGATGCCTGACATGTCGCTGCTCACCACCTCGATCCCTGGGGGTGACTTGGTGAGCCGTGGCAAGGTGCGGGACATCTACAGAGCGGACAACACGCTGATCCTGGTTGCGACCGATCGACTCAGCGCCTTCGACTGCGTGCTGTCCCCTGGAATCCCCGGGCGCGGCGTCATCCTCACCCAGCTCTCGAACTTCTGGTTCGATCGATTCGAAGACGTGCCGAACCACCTCGTGGCCACAGACGTGGCCGACTTCCCCGATCCCTACCGCCAGCACGCCGAGCTCGAGGGCAGGAGTATCCACGTCCACGGGCTCGATCCGATCCCGGTGGAATGCGTGGCTCGGGGCTACATCACCGGTTCCGGCTGGAAAGAGTACCTGGCCGACGGCTCGGTCTGCGGCATTCGCCTGCCGGAGGGCCTGGTGGAATCGGACCAGCTCCCTGAACCGATTTTCACCCCGGCCACCAAGGCCACCGAGGGCCACGATGAAAACATCAGCTTCGACAGAACCGTCGAGATCGTCGGCGGCGAAACCGCGGAAGCCCTTCGCGAGCTGACTCTCCGCTTGTATCGCGAGGCCGCGGCTTACGCCCTCGAGCGGGGCATCATCATCGCCGACACCAAGTTCGAGTTCGGGTTCGACCCCGACCGACGAATTGTCTGGATGGATGAGGCGCTCACCCCTGATTCATCCCGCTTCTGGCCGGCAGACTCCTACCAGCCGGGCCGCTCCCAACCGTCGTTCGACAAGCAGTACGTGCGCGACTGGCTCGAGGCCAGCGGCTGGAACAAGCTGCCGCCTGCTCCCGAGCTGCCGTCAGAGGTGGTCGATGGCACCCTCGCCAGATACCGCGAGGCCTACCGCCAGCTCACGGGCTCCGAAATCCATCTGAAGCCCTGACCACGACACCAACTCCCCGGAGGGATTTTCATGAGCTCGAAGACCTACCCCACCGACTCGATCCGCAATGTTGCGGTGGTCGGCCACTCTGACACCGGAAAGACGTCGCTCGTGTCGGCAATGCTCTTCAACGCCGGCGTTGTGACCCGACTGTGCAAGGTGGACGACGGCAACACCACCACCGATTTCGACGAGGACGAGCACGAGCGGAAGATCACCATCAACACCGCCGTCGCGCACCTCGATCACGACGGGACCAAGGTCAATCTGATCGATACTCCGGGGTACGGGATCTACACCACCGATGCCGTTCAGGGCCTGCGGGTCGCCGACGGCGCGCTGCTCCTGATCTCGGCGGTCTCCGGGGTCGAAGTCCAGACCGACAAGCTGTGGAAGGCGGCGGCGAATTTCGAGCTGCCGGTGCTCCTCGGCATCAACCTGATGGATCGCGACCGCGCCTCCTTTGATCGAACGGTGGAAGCCCTGCAGAAGAAATATGGCCGCGAGGTGACTCCAATCCAGGTGCCCATCGGCGAGGAGGGAGAGTTTTCCGGCGTGGTGGACCTCATCTCCGGCAAAGCCTTCACCTGGCCCCACGACGAGAGCGGTACGGTCTCGGCGGTGGATGTGCCCTCCGACCTTGCAGACCAGGTAGCGAGCGCCCGCGAGGCGCTGATGGAGATGGTGGCGGAGCAGGACGAGGAGCTGATGGACGCCTACCTCGAGGCCGGGGAGCTCGACACCGAGACCATCACCGCCGGGCTCAAAAAAGCCATCGCCGAGCGTTCCCTTTTCCCGGTCTTCGCCATGTCTGGCGGAAAGAACATCGGTGTCCAGCCACTGACGAACGCCCTGGTGAGCCTCCTCCCCGCCCCGAACTGGCGCCCGCTGCCGGTGAAGGTCGACGGCGAGGCCCAAAATCTGGCCGCCGTCGCCGACCAGCCATTCGTCGCCTACGTCTTCAAGACGATTTCCGATCCCTACACCGGTCGAATCTCGTTGTTCAGAGTGATGTCTGGCGGCATCAATT
Source organism: uncultured Holophagae bacterium (assembly GCA_963801995.1). Classification (GTDB taxonomy): domain Bacteria; phylum Acidobacteriota; class Thermoanaerobaculia; order Thermoanaerobaculales; family Sulfomarinibacteraceae; genus FEB-10. Next base: position 117,043 of record CAWDGW010000012.1, read on the forward strand.
CCGACGAGACCGTGATCAATCCCACCACTCGCAACAACGAGCGCCTTGGTGCGCTGTCCGTGATTCAGGGCAAGGAATTGGAGCACGTGACCGAGCTGACGCCCGGCGACATCGGCGCCGTACCGAAGCTCAAGGACACCCACACCGGCGACACCCTGTGCGCCGCCAAGGCCGACATCACGTTCCCGCCCGTTCCGATTCCCGAGTCAGCCATCAGCTTCGCCCTCGAACCGAAGTCCAAGGGAGACGAGGACAAGCTCGCCGCTGCCCTGTCAAAAATCCGCGACGAGGATCCCACCATCAACGTGGGACGGGACCCCCAGACCAAGGAGCTCCTGATCTCCGGAACTGGCCAGCTTCACGTTGAGGTCGTTGTGGGCCGGCTCAAGAAGCGCTACAAGGTCGACGTCGTCCTGCACCAGCCCAAGGTCCCCTACCGCGAGACCATCACCGCCTCCGCCGAGGTCACAACTCGACACAAAAAGCAGACCGGTGGTTCGGGCCAGTTCGCCGAGTGCAAGATCATCATGGAGCCCAACAAGGGCGAGGGTTACGAGTTCGTCGACAAAATCTTTGGCGGCTCGATCTCCCAGGGCTACCGGCCCGCGGTCGACAAGGGCATCCAGGAGGCGGCCGAAAACGGCGTCCTCGCCGGCTATCCCATGGTGAATTTCAAGGTCACCCTCATCGACGGCAAGGAGCACTCGGTGGACTCCTCGGAAATGGCATTCAAAATTGCCGGCCGCAAGGCATTCAGGCAGGGCGCCGCCAAGTGCAAGCCCACCATGCTCGAGCCGATCATGCAGATCGAGGTCTACATTCCCGAAGACAGCATGGGTGACGTCATGGGCGACCTCAACTCACGTCGCGGCCGCGTCCAGGGCATGGACACAGAAGACGACATCACCACGGTCAAGGCCCAAGTTCCACTGGCCGAGCTCCTCACCTACGCGCCGACCCTGCGTTCCATCACCGGGGGCCGCGGTGACTTCCATATGGAGTTCGACCGCTACGCCGAAATCCCGAAACAGCTGCAAGACAAGATCATCGCTGCGGCGGCGCGGGAGGATGAAGAGGACGACGACTAACGGGGTGCAGTCGATGAACAGAAGGAGAGATTCCTGGCCCTCGCCGCCGTCGTCACGATGGCCATCGTCCTGCCCACCTTCAATCCGGAGCAGCCCAGCTTTGACTCTGATACCCAGATTTTGCGCTCGGCCGACCTGCCTCGGCCCGCAACACCAGTGGCGCCAGTGGATCAGGCCGTCGAGTGGAAATCGAGGAACGGGCTCCTCCTCAAGTGGGCGATCGATCCCCCCACCCACGTCTTGGTGGAGATTCTCGACGCTGACGGCGAGCTCATCTGGACCAGCCCGGAAACGGCGACCACGGAAATCCAGATCCCGTTGAATGTGGCGGCGGACCCAGGCCGGTATTACTGGCGTGTCGTGATCACCGAGCCCACGATCGGCAGGATCTCTTCGGATCTGGTGTCGTTCGAGCTCGTTGACGGAGGAGCTACCGCCAGTCCCCCCTGACATGGAACGACGCCCAGTGAAAGGGGTGGGCTCTCGCCGGGGAGCTTTCAGCGGTATGCCTTTGCGCGATCCACAGAGCCTCGACCGTGCTCCGACCCTCTTTCAGATTTGCGTAGTATCGGCCCATGAGCTCGGCCGTCGACCGGTCCGGTATGGCCCACTGGGAAACGACCAGGGTGCGGGCTCCTGCGATTTGGAATGCTCGCGCGAGCCCAATGATGCCCTCGCCGTCGATGGCATGACCCCGGGCCGGTACTGCAGGCGGAGAGGACCACCACCTCGGCCTCGATAGCCAGCGTGTCAGCGATCTCCCAGGCCGAGAGCACGCCATCTTGGTCCGAGGATGTGGGATCCTCCGGAAGAGAGAAAAACAGCGCCGATTCCATTGGAAACCGAGAGTCAGCGACGGCATGAACAGCACAGTGCAGGATGCTGGCCGCCGCTCCGTGTTCCTTGAAATTGTCCTCGGTCGCCGCCCCGCCCAGATAGGTCGCTGCCCCACTGCCAAAAAGTCGCTCGATGGATCTGATCTCTTCACGAGAGCCCGGAAGCGGCTGTAATCCATACCGTTCAGTCACGGATGATTGGCGCGGATACTCGGGGTCACCAAAGGCTGCGATGGTGCTCGACCCGACGGGCCGGTCCCTCCGAAGCTGGCGGAGTTCGGCGAACACGCTCGCGGATGGGTTGAAGAAGAGTGGCTTGGTGTGACCGAGGTACCGGATGGGATCTCCCGGGAGGACAAGCGCTGCAAAGGGAAGATCGACCAGGGGACCGTCCGGCACGATGAGCACCCTGTCTGCCGCCGAGATGGCATCAAGAGCCGGTCCAAGTAGGAGTTCGAACAACTTCCGCGCCTGGGCGATGAGGGCGGGATCCACCGCCTCGGCCGTTCGCCCTCTGGCGATCAGGGCGTGGAAGATGTTCAGCCGCCTGCCGAGCTCCGGCCCTCCCATCGGTATGTGAAAAGCCTGGATCCCAGAGTCTCTTTCGACCCCAGCGCCGGTCACCAGCGCCATGCTCTGCTCTTCACCGACGGAGAAGTAGACCACAACCGTGCCGGCGTCCAGCGACTGCCTCGTTTTGATGGAGGTAACGACCCCGGGACTCGAGAATGCAGAGTACCGAGGTGCAGCCTCGCGGATCGCCGCCATCACCCCTTCGAGCTGTGCCTCCGCCGAATTCAGCTGTTCTCGATAGCGGTGAAGGGACTGCTCATCGCCGATCGGGTCGATCCGCGCGATCCGGCCTTCGATGCCCCCGATCCGCCGCTCCAACTGGTTTTTTGCGAACCAAAGCTCGGAGGGGATATTCGCCGGAACCGCGCCGCGACGCGCCAACACTTCCCGCAGGGCAGCTGCCCTGGCCCTTTCCAGAAGATCCCAGGCCTCGGCCGCGGCGGCCCTGGTCCACGAGTAGCCGCGCGAGCCTGCCGTAATAAGCGTAGTACCTGGCTCCGAATTGGGAGCGATCCTCGTCTGAAACCTGCATCCCCTGGCGACGTTCCTCGATGATGGCAATCGCCTCGCGCCACAGCTTCTCAGCGACCTCCGAGCGACCCCGCGCCTGTTCGACAGCACCCAATGCAAAAAGGCTAACTGTGGAGTGTCGGATCCGAGGCGCCCCGCAGAATCCATCTCGCGTCGAAAGAAATCCCGGGCGTGATCGAAATCCCCTCGTCGCATGGCCAACAGCCCGAGATTCCCCAACACCTCGCACTCGGCCGGGCTTCCCTCTGCAACTCCCCGCACAACATCCAAGGCCGTTCGATACCCCTCCTCCGCAGCATCCAGATCCGACCGAACGAAGGCGATTGCGGCCAAGGTGTTGACAGCCTGCGCCCACTCGATGGTCTCGCCGCCGACCGTCAGGTAGATCTCTGCAGCGCGCGTCGCCTCCGGGTCACACCCTCTGAGGTTGGCCCGGCACAGCTGGAGCTGGGCGAATGCCAGCGCCGGCGAGTCCGGGACGTCGGCCTCGAGAAGCCCGATTCCCAATCGGAAGGCGCGGGCGGCGATGGACTGTCGGCCGACTGCGAGCAGGCCATCGCCGGCCCGCTCCCAGAACGCGGCGCGGAGCCGGTGATCCTCGATGGTCTCGGCTCCGATCACCAGAACGGGAAGGCACTCGTCGGGAGTCTCCGACGTGGCGAGAGCCACTCCCTCCCTCATGTGGAACCAGGCCGCCTCGAGGGTATCCCCCAGCTCGGCCGCGGCGTTCGCGAGTCTCCTCCACTCCTCGACCGCGCCCTCCACATGTCCGCTGTCAGCCAACTCCTTCGCCCGCAGGTGTCCGGTCAACGATTCTTCGTCCAGCAGCGGACGAAGGTGGACCCGCCACCGACCGGTGCGAACCACGACCCGCCGCTTCTTCGAATCGCGCTGAATGATCAGCTCCACCGGGCCGTGGGGAGCCAGCTCCTGTTCGACGACGGCCAGGTGGAAGGGCGACTCGATCGCCCCCGACGCTCTGCCCTGCCGCCAATCAACCACCACGTCGCCGGGCTTCAGCCCGGCCACATCGGCAGCCTCACCCCGGTCACAGGACACGACGACGGCGCCGTTGGTCGGCGGATGCTGAAGGCCGCAGCCCCAGAGCGCGAGCCTCGATGCAACCGCGGCCGTGCTGATCGCGCAATTCACTCCGCAGACTCCGTGAATTGCGAAAATCTGAGAGCATAACCGCCGCCCTTCCCTCAGCGTAAACTCTGGAATCACCTGAGCGATCAGGCCAGAACCCCTCGAGGAGCGAGCTATGCACTGCCCTTCAATCATCGCGATCTCGATGACCATGGCCGCCGTTGTGCTTACGGGCTGCCAGGTGCCATCACCCGAAGCCGGACCAGAGGCCGTCGCGGTCACCGGGCCCTACCTGGGCCAGCAACCTCCGGGCATGGAGCCGGCCCCATTCGCGATCGAGGTCCTGGGAGCGGCGTTCGATATCCGGGACACCGCGTGGATGCCGTCCGGGAATCAGCTGTTCTACACGGTCTGGGGCCGGAGCCGAGGCACCATCGTCACCGTCTCGCAGTCCGACGGCCAGTGGAACGCGCCCGAGATCGCCCCCTTTTCTGGACAGTGGCCAGCGCTCGAGGCCTTTGTGACCCCTGCCGGCGACGCGCTCTACTTCGTGTCCAAACGGCCCCTGGAGGTCGGCGACGAAGAGAAGGACTGGGACATCTGGATGACCCAGCTTGGCGATGACGGTTGGGATGAACCCAAGAATCTGGGTCCCGTCATCAACACCGACGAAGGCGAGTACTTCCCGTCGCTCACGACCGACGGCAGCCTCTATTTCACGGCCCGCCGGGAGGACAGCCTGGGCGGAGAGGACATTTACCGGTCGCAGCGACTGGCCGATGGGAGCTGGGCCGAGCCGGAAAACCTGGGACCGGCGATCAACTCCCCCGGGCCCGAGTTCAACGCCCTCATCGCACCGGACGAGAGCTTCCTGATCTTCGGGTCGGTCCGGGAGGGCGACGTGGGCGGCGGCGACCTCCACATCGCCTTCCGGGGCGAGGGCGGCGAATGGCTGCCCGCGAAAAACATGGGCGAGCCGGTCAACAGCCCGGCCATCGACTACTGCCCGGCGCTCTCCCCTGACGGACGATACTTGTTCTTCACCAGTGGGCGGACGTTGGATGGAGGCTCCAAACCCACCACCTATGAGGAGCTGGCCGACGGTCTGCGTGACCCGTTCAACGGCTCCGACAACCTCTGGTGGGTGGACGCCCGAGTCATCGACGGCCTTCGAGGGCGGTGATCGAAACAGCGAGGTCCACTCGTTGTGCCTGCTTTCAGGCTCAGCTCTGGGGCTTAAAGGTTTAAAGGTTAGAGGTTTAAAGGTTTAAGGTTAAAGGTTTGGCTCATCCGGGAAAACGTGAGGTGGGGGTCGATCGATTTCGGACTTCACAACGGCACCCGCCCGCCCGAAGAGGAACCGCGGCTTCATCCGCGGAGACAGCAATCAGGGACAGCGTCAGAAACCAGCGGCAGGGACCCGCGGCAGCGTCAGTTGACAGCGTCAGTATCGGAGAACCGGGCGCGCTCAGATGGGATTGAGCAGGCGCCACGTCATCGCACGAACTTGGTCGAAGGTCTCCAAGGCGTTCTCTGCCCCGATTCCATTGACTGCACCAGCGGCGGCGAGGAGTCGCAGGTGACTGTCGACCTCTTTGGCCGAGGCATAGGCGATCCGCCAGTGGTTCAACCGGTCTCGTCCAAACCGGCCGTGGCCTTCAGCGATGTTGGCCGGGACCGAGCTTGCCGACCGGATCACCTGATCGGCAATCGATTTCAGAGGAGCGGGAACCCTCATAACGAGCTTGATGGCGATGCCTGCCGCTTCAAGGGCTTTCTGCTGGGCTACGAGATTGGTGTTCGTGACGGCTCAGGACTGGTCACCTCCGGGTCGTTCATGCTCACCCGAATGCTGGCGAGGGGGCCGGTGTCAAGGGTTTGCCGGCCTTTGGCCGGCCGCATGGCGCCCTTGACACCGGCCCCCTCGCCAGCTATGCCCATTCACCCCGTGAACGACCCGGAGGTGACCATGTGCAATGCGGCCAAGACAACTGATTGCTGCCGCTGAAGACTGGTTACTGTCCCTGCTCGCTGTTCCCGGTCGCTGCCCCTGACTGCTGTCGCTGCCGCTGAATTTCGGGTACGGGAACGGGAACGGCGGGAACTTCAACCACACGTTATTCCGGATGAACCGAATCTTCAATCTTCAATCTTGGAAAGCAGGGCTTCCGCCTCCGCCTCGACGGTGGTGCCCTTGCCAAGGACCGACGCCCGCCGCAGGTGAGGTTTGGCCAGGAGGTTGTCGCCCTTGGCCAGATAGACCCTGCCGGTACACATCGCTGTCAAGGGGTTCGCGGGCTCGAGCTCGGCCGCTCGCCGGCAGTGCTGCAGGGCCTCGTCCAACCGCGACTCGGCCTGGTCCACCTCCGCCAGCTCCAACCAGACCACCGCTGCCTCCGGCGCCATGATTGCGGCCCGATCGAGCAGGTCACGCGCCGCCTCGAACCCCCCGCTCTGCCGTTCGAGCCGGGCCAGCTCGAGCAGCACCACCAGGCTCTCTGCCCCGGCTTCAACCGCTTGGCTGAGGATTCTCTGCCCCTCCTCGGGCTCCGGTGCGAGGTGAGCCAAGCCGAGCCAAGCTGCGGCGGAACGAGGATCCAGGTCCAGTACCTTTCTGTAACCAACACGGGCCTCATCCTCCCGCCCCAAGAAGCGGTAGGTGTCGGCAACACCGAGGGCCAGGAACTCCGATCTCGGGTTCAGATCGGCAGCTCGCTGCCGAGTCGCCAGCCCTTCATCACCCTGGTTCGCCGCAAGCTGAGCCTCAGCGAGTCGATTGAGGAAGGGGACGTTGGAGGGGTTGCGCTCCACGAGTCCGGCGAGGATGGCCGCGGCCCTCTCGGCCTTTCCCTTGGCCAACAGTCCCTTGGCCTCCTCGAATGACGCCAATAACCCGATCCCGTCCTTGGGATCGATGCCATCGTTCGACCCTTCCGCGGGTCCTTCCACGTAGCCCAGTGCGATCAAGGCTGTCCTGGTTTCGGCGTCCAGCTCCGGCTCCGCCACGGATCCCGCCGCCGGTCGAGCGGCCAACTCGGCCACGGCCGCCCTCAGCCGCGCCGCTTCCTCCGGCCGGCTCGCGATCAGATTGGTGCTCTCCGCAGGATCCGAAACCAGATCGTAGAGCTCCGGCCGGGGTGCCCGGATGTACCGCAGCCGGCCTTCCGTGACGGCATGGAGGGGCGCCCAACCGTAGACCGACCTGGGCATCGTGGCCTCGCTGTAAATCGGCTCCGGAGATCCGGAATCCTCGTCTTTCAGGCCCGGCAGCACCGAACCGGGAACAACGCCGTCCTGATTCTCGCCGAGCAGAAAAAACAGACTGGCCGCGAGCCGCCGGATCGCCACCGGAGTTTTTACCACCCGACCCTTCGCCATCCTCGGACCGGCGATGATCAGCGGCACCTCGATGGCAGCGGTGTAGAGGAAGATCCCGTGACTTCGCTCGTCGTGGTCACCGAGGGCTTCGCCGTGGTCGCCCACCGCGGCCACGACGGCCCCGGGGAACTTGGCCCGAACCGCATCCAGGAGGCGTCCGATCTCGCGGTCAACGAAGGCCACCTCTCCCAGGTACTTCTCCACCACGGTGGCGCCCCCAAATTCGGCAGGCGGACGGTACGGAGCATGGGGGTCGTAGTAGTGGACCCAAAGGAAGACAGGGCGTTGGATCGGCTGCCCCGCAAGCCACGCCAGGGCGGCATCGGTCACGGCATCCGCCGGCCTCTCCGGATAACCGTACTCACCCACCCGTTCAGCCAGCATGACGTCGTCGTAGAGCTCGAATCCCCGGTTCAGACCGAACCGTCGGTCGAGCACCCGCGATCCAACGAACGCGGCGGTTGAGTAGCCGCGACTCGCGAGCTCTTCCGCCAGAGTGGGGACTCCCGGAGGCAGGGTTTCACCGCCGTTCGTGCGAACACCGTGCTGGGGCGGATCCAAGCCGGTGAGCAGGGTGGTGTGGGATGGCAGCGTCAACGGGGCAGGTGCCACCGCCCTGGCCCAGCGGGTGCCGGAGGCGGCCAAGCCATCCAACACCGGAGTGTGCGAATGACCGCCATAGACCCCGACGGCATCGGCCCGGGTCGTGTCGAGGGTGATGAGCACAAGGCTCGGCGCTGTCTCCCCGGCCGTGCCGGCAACCGCTTCGGGCGCAGGGCCGACCCCATACGCAAGCGTCAATCCGACGAGCACAGCGGAAACACACCGCGGTTTCATGATGGTCAGCATAACCTCACCGGTCAGAGTCGAAAGTTGAAAGTTGAAAGTTTGAACTCGAAGGTGGACGGTTGTTCGTTCGCTGGGGTGGATCGATGGATGGTGTGGAAGGTGTGGAAGGTATTGAAGGTGTGGAGGGTGTGGAGGGTGTGGAGGGTGGAGTGTCGAAAACCTCCGTCGACCTCGCTTGGCGGGTCATTCTCTCGTCCATAGAAAATTAACTCATTGCGGGCCGGCTGGCCGCGTCAGCGGACGGCCGGTTCGCAATGAGAAGAAAAGCGAATCCTGTCGGAACAGCTGGGCGTGATGGCGTGATGCACGCTACAGCGCCCCCATCCCGTTCTGGGCCAAAATAGGGCTGTCTGTTCTGGAATTGAGCACTCGGCGCCCTCAGAAACAGCTTTCGCTCTGGCACGCCGATTGCTATCCAACAGTTGGACCGAACGAGTATTCGTGGGTAGAGATTTGTCCTCGGCAGCCGGTTGATGTAGTGTTCCAGCTGGCCCCGGCGACACAAGGGGCCAAACCCAATCAAAAGCCCACACACACAACGGGGGGAACCGATGCACCGTCACCACACCGTCAATGCCCGAAACACGCAAACGAACCAGAAGACGAAAGACCGTACAAGTGGACAAAGAGCCCGGGCGGTTCGGTGGATGGCCCTGGCTGCCGTCGTTCTGCTTGGCGCCAGCCTCTCACTCGCCTTCACTCCGAAGGAGGCGCGGGACAATCTGGATCTGCTCGTCTACATCGACCCCCAGCTCAGGGTCGTGGAGGTCACGGCGGATGCCGACGGTCTCGGCGAAACACTCTCGACGACCCCCGAAATGGAGGCCTTCCGCCAGTCCTACGGCCCCGAGTGGAGCTTCACCGTCGATCTGCGGCGTGGGGTCACCGGACTGATTGACGGCGGCGCGATCCCGTTCATTCCCGGCACCAGGAACGACCTCCCATGGGGTCAGTTCGCGGCCGGCTGCAGCAGCAACGACTGCATCCCGGTGGCCACGGTGGAGACACTGGCCCGCGATTTCATCGAACAGAACACCTCTCTCCTGGGCGTCCAGTCGCACGAGCTCGTGCTCGATCCCCTGGGATCCGGCCCCTTTGGTGACTCCATGTATTTCCTCAGTTTCAGGTGGACGGTCGGCGGGGTCCCGGTTGAGCACGGCTCGGTCTTCTTCCGCATCAACCGCGGCAATTTGCTCCAGGTGGCCAGTCAAAGGGTCGGTCCGATCCAGACCGATCCCTCGCCCACCCTGTCCCGGAGCGACGCCAGGTCGGTGGTCGAGGGCTACCTGGGACCCTTCGGAGTCGCCGACGATCGGGTGCTTGATAACGGCTCCCTCTTCTTCGTCCCAGCGACCCCACACAACCAGGATCCAGACGTCTTCGAGGGACCGATCGGCACGGGCATCGACTACCGACTTGCCTGGCGCTTCGAGTTCCAGCGCAAAGAGGTCATCGGAACCTGGGAAGCCGTGGTGGACGCCCACAACGGCGAGCTGCTGCGCTTCGTCGACACCAACGAGTACGGCCGGGTCCACGGCGGTGCCTACCCCGGTGACAACCACACCGGCGAGGCCGACCGGCCCTTTGCCTTCGCCGACACCGGCCTGCCGTCCCCGGACAATTACGCCGACTCCGGCGGTCTTTTCCCCGGCGACAACGCCACCACAACCCTTCAGGGCAAGTACGCCAAGATCTTCGACAGCTGCGGCGCCATCAACAACACCACCACCACCGGTGAGGTGGACTTCAGCCTCGGAACGGGCACCGACTGCGCGGTGCCGACCGGCAACACCGGCGGGCCCGGCAACACCCACTCGGCGCGCACCCAGTACTACCACCTGACCACGGCCAACCTTCGAGCCCAGGCCTGGATGCCCGGCAACACCTGGCTGACCTCCAGCTTCATCACCGTCTACACCAACCAGTCGCCGTGGTGCAACGCCACCTCCGGCGGCGACACCCTGAACTTCTACAAGGCCGCCTCGGGCTGCTGGAACCTCGGTGAGATCCCCGGAGTTTCGCTCCACGAGTGGGGTCACAGCCTGGACGACTTCGACGGCTCGGGCGGCGACTCGCGACCGGTGGAGGCCTACGCCGACTGGATGGCGGCGCTCCACCTTCACGACTCCTGCGTCGGTCGCGGTTTCCTGCTCTCAGGCAACTGCGGTGGCTACGGCGACCCTGCAACGACTGCACCGGCATCCGCGACATGGACTACACCCAGGCACCCGGCAACACGCCCTGGTCCGCCGCGAATTACGGAACTCGGTCTGGAACAACAGCGGCACCAGCTACTACGGGCCCTGCGGCCTCGGCTCCCACGCCGAGGGAGGCATCGCCTCCCAGGCCCTGTGGGACTTCGTCAACCGCAAGCTCACGGCACCGCCTTACAACATGGACATCACGAGCGCCTGGCTGCTGGGCGACCGGCTCTGGTACCTGGTCATCCCGACTCTGGGCTACGACATGTACACCTGCACGCATCCCGAACTCCGACGGCTGCGGTCCCAACAGCCTGTTCACCGTCATGAAGGCGATCGACGACGACGGCGACGGCACTGCCAACGGAACTCCCCACGCCGCCGCCATCTTCTCGGCCATGGACGACCACAACATCGCCTGCGGCCTGGCCTCGGACGCCACCAACCAGGACCAGACGCTCCTGTCCTTCGATCGGCGCCACCACGTTGACCGGGGCCGGCTCGAACAACCAGGCCGAGCTGAGCTGGGCCGCAGCGGCCAACGCCACCAGGTACTTCATCTACCGCAACGACATCGGTTGCGATGCCGGCTACGCCAGAGTCGGAGAGGTCAACGCCCCGACTACCACCTTCACCGACACCACCGTGGTCAACGACATCGACTACTACTACGTGGTCCAGCCGGTGGGCGCCTCCGACGGCTGCACCGGCCCGGTCAGTAATTGCGCGACCGTGACCCCGGTGCCCTGTCAGACACCGGACACTCCCACGGGCCTCAATGCCACGGCCAACGGCGACAACCGGATCGACCTGACCTGGAGCGCTGCGACCGGCGCTGACACCTACAATGTCTACCGTGCCGTGGGCACCTGCCCGCAGGACTCCTACCAGTTGATCGCCACCGACATCAGCGGTACCAGCTACTCGGACCTCACCGCCTCCGGTGGGCTCGACTACGCCTACGTGGTGGCGTCCGAAGACATCACCGGCGGCTGCGAGTCGGCCGACAGCAACTGCGACGGCGCCCAGACCACGGGCGAATGCCTCGAGGCCCCGATCTTCGACGGCGTCCAGTCCGTCACCAACCCCGGCACAGCCACCTGCACCCTCAACCTGGGTTGGGATGCGGCGGCCGACTACTGCGGCGGCCCGGTGAGCTACAACGTCTACCGTTCCACGACCTCCGGATTCACACCCGGACCGGACACTCTGATCGCCACCGATGTGGCGACCACCTCGTTCTCCGACGCGGTCGCGCTCGACTTCGAGGTCGACTACTTCTACATCGTCCGGTCGGTTGACGACTCCAACGGCTCTGAGGACAACAACACCGTCGAGCTCTCCGACTCTCCCACCGGACCCATCGACACCGGGACCTGGGAGGACGACGCCGGCGACACCGGGGATGCGAAATTGGTCCTCGACCCCGAATGGAGCGTCGACGCCAGCGGCGGCAACACCGGCCCCAAGGTCTACAACACCGGCGCGTACGGGAACCAGCTCTGCGACGGTGCAGCCACGCCGCTGCTCCAACTCGGAACCAACCCGCAGCTGAGCTTCTGGTCCAGGTACGACATCGAGGACAACTGGGACAAGGGCCAGGTGGAGATCTCCACCGACGGCGGCAGCCAATTGGGCAACGGGTCGAGGTCAACTACCCGGACTACGCCAACCGCAGCTCCGACAACTGCGACTGGCCGACAGGCGATTTCTTCTCGGGAACCGGAGCGAGCTACGCCGAGTACACTGCAGCCCTCGACGCGTGGTCCGGCCAGGAGGCCATGGTGCGGTGGACCCTCTCCACCGATGGTTCGGTCAACGGCACCGGCTGGTTGGTGGACGACATCGCCATCACCCAGGTGGACGTTCCGTCCGCGTGTACGCCCGGGGGTGCCGACCTGCCCGGAGCCTTCGCCAAGGCGAGCCCGGCGGACGGCGCCATCGACCAGAGCACCGACCTCGCCCTTTCCTGGGGCGCGAGCACGGACGCCACCAGCTACGAGTACTGCATCGACACCAGCAACAACAGCGCCTGCGACGGCGCCTGGATCAACGCCGGAAACGTGACGAGCACCCCCGTGTCCGGACTCGAAATCGGCACCACCTACTACTGGCAGGTCCGGGCCGTTGAACCCCTACGGCAACACCGAGGCCGATGGCGGGGGCTGGTGGGACTTCACCACCGAAGTCATCCTGCCGGGTGCCTTTGCCAAGGCCAGCCCTGCCAACGGCGCATCGGGTCAGCCCAATTCGCTCAGCCTGACCTGGGGAGTAAGCTCGGACGCCACCAGCTATGAGTACTGTATCGACACCAGCAACAACAGTACCTGTGACGCCGTCTGGGTCGGGGTTGGCAACACCAACAGCGCGGCCCTCGTCGGCCTCGCCGACGCCACCACCTACTACTGGCAGGTGCGGGCGATCAACTCCCTGGGCGACACCGAAGCCAACAACGGTGCGTGGTGGAACTTCACCACCCTGATTCCGCTGCCCGAGCCGTTCGGAAAGATCGGCCCGGCGGACGGCGCCTTCGGCCAGTCGCTGGACGTCACGTTGTCATGGGAGACGAGCTCCTTCGCCACGAGCTACGAGTACTGCATCGACACCAGTGCCGACGACAGCTGCGACACGTCGTGGGTCTCCGCCGGTGGTAACACCAGCGTGCAGCCCGCGGGTCTGGCGGAGATGACCTACTACTACTGGCAGGTCCGGGCCGTCAATACCTCGGGCAGCGTCGACGCCGACGGCGGAGGCGCGTGGATGTTCATCACCACACCGCTGCTCTTCGAGGATGGTGTGGAGGCGGGCGACACCTCGCGGTGGACCGTCACGGTTCCATAGCTCCGATCTCAAACCTACTCATCCAAGCCCGGGGAGACCCGGGCTTTTTTAATTCGGAATTCGGAATTCGGAATTCGGAAAACCGTCCTCGATCGAACGGCCGGGAAATCGGCCGCGGAACCAATCGCCCCGTTCGCCGTTAACACAATTGTCTGCCACGCGTATTTGATGTTGAGCGAAGGCCCGGTGACCGGGGGACGAAATGACGAAGTAACTCACGAAAACAAAGTGGAGACTCCTGGGCCTCTCGGCCCTGGTGGTAGTGGCCGCAACGGCGGTCTTCTTGGGCGTCACCTACGCCCGCGTGGAAGCCACCGAAACCGACACGGCCGGGCGTGGAAGAGACCCAGACGAGCCGAGGAAATCGCGGCCATCCCGGTGGAGGTGGCGGAGATTTCCAGCGGGCCGGTGGCGTCCTACATCACCGCGACGGCCAACCTGGTGCCAGAGGACCAGGTCCGGGTGCTCGCCGAGGCCGAGGGTCGGGTCACTGCCTTGCTGGTGGAGGAAGGCGACGCCGTCAGCCGCGGCCAGACTCTCGCCTCTCTCGACCGCGGGGAGGCCGAGATGGTGCTCGCCAAGGCCAAGACTCCGCGCCACCAATTCCCGGCTTGCATGGGAGCGCGCCGGCGACACCATGGGCCGGGGTTTGATCGCCCGCGAGGAATTCGATCGGCTCACCATGGAACACGAGGTCGCCAAACAGGAGGTGGCCGAGGCCGAGTGGCGACTTTCGCGCACCGTCATCCGCGCCCCCTTCAGCGGCATCGTCACCGAACGTTTCATCAATCCCGGCCAGCACCTGCGGCCCGGTGACGAGGTCTTTTCGGTAGCCGATTTCGACCCGCTCATCGCGAGGATCTACCTCCCGGAGAAAGACGTCCTGACCCTCGAGGAGGGGCGGCAGGTGGGTCTGGTCCTGGCCGCCGACGACACGGTTCGCTTCACCGGAAAAATCCGCCAGATCTCGCCGGTGGTGGACACCGCCACGGGCACGGTCAAGGTGACGGTGGAGTCGATCTCGCCGCCACCCCAGGTTCGACCAGGGGCCTTCGTTTCGGTGGAGATCGTTCGCCAACGCCGCGACGACGCCGTGCTGCTGCCCCGTCGTTCGGTGATCCGCGAAATGCGGACCGCCCACGTCTTTGTCACCGACGGCGATACGGCCGAAAAGCGCCCGGTCACCCTCGGCCTCGAGGAGGGTGAAATCGTCGAAGCCCTCAGCGGAGTGGACGCCGGTGAAACGGTGATCGTTGCCGGCCAGGGGGGACTCAAACCCGGCGCCAAGATCAAGGTGCTCTGTAACGCGACATCGGTCGGTCGCACCGGATCGGATGCGGTGGGCTTCGCGGATGCGTCACTTCGGAGTTCGGGAGTCGGAAAAGATCTCGGCAGTCTCGCGGGTCGCAAGATCGCAATTCCAACAGCCTCGGTTCCGGGTCAGGGCCAGCTCCGAGTCCCGAGCCACGAATCCCCAGGTCCGATAGCAGGAGGAACAGATGCGTTTGGTTGATTTCTCGCTCAGGCGCCGCGTCACCGTTTCAATGGCGGCGGTCGCTCTGATCCTCTTCGGCACCGTCGCCTTCACCCGCCTCTCGGTCAACCTGATGCCCAACCTTTCCTACCCGAGCATGACTGTGGAAACCAGGCTCGCCGGCGCCGCTCCGGCCGAGGTGGAGTCCCTGATCACCCGCCCCATCGAGGAGGCGGTGGGCATCGTCAACGGTGTACAGCGAATCACCTCCACCTCGAGACCGGGTCTTTCCCAGGTAACCCTCGAGTTCGGCTGGGGTCGCGACATGGACTTCGCCTCTCTCGACGTGCGCCAGAAGCTGGATTTGGTAACCCTCCCTCGCGACGCCGACCGACCCGTACTGCTCCGTTTCGACCCCTCAAACGACCCCATAACCCGGCTCTACCTGACCGGTGGAGAGAGCCTTTATCACCTGCGATACCTCGCCGAGGAGCTGGTAAAAAAAGACCTGGAATCCACCAGGGGAGTCGCCGCCATCAGAGTTCACGGCGGCTACCAGGAGGAGATCGAGGTCCGGATCGACGAAGGCCGGTTGGCCTTGCTGGGCCTGGGCATCGACGAGGTCAACAGCCGACTGCTGCGGGAGAACCTCAACATCGCAGGAGGCAGTCTCTACGAATCCGAGGCCCGCTACCTGGTGCGCGCACGCAACGAGTTCATGGACCTGGACGACATCCGCGAGACGGTGATCCTGGTCCGAGAAGGCCGCAAGGTCACCGTTGCCGACGTGGCCGTGGTGACCCGCGGCCACCGGCAGCGGGAGGTGATCACTCGATTCGGCCCCGAGGAGGCGGTGGAGCTCGCGGTGTACAAGGAGGGTGACGCCAACACCGTCCACGTGGCGCGGGCCCTCACCGAGCGGCTCGACCGGGTGCGTGAGGAGCTTCCCGACACCGTGGCCATCGCCTCCGGAGCCGACCAGTCCCGCTTCATCGAGGCCTCCATCCGGGAGGTACTCTCCAACGCGGTGTTGGGCGGTGCCATCGCAGTTCTGGTACTGCTGCTCTTCCTCAAGGACATCCGCACCACCCTGATTATCGGAGTCTGCATTCCAATCTCCATCGTCACCACCTTCTTCCTCATGTACCGCACCGGAACCAGCCTCAACATCATGTCGCTGGGCGGGTTGGCCCTGGGGGTGGGCATGCTGGTGGACTCTGCGATTGTGGTGCTCGAGGCCATCGTGGCCCGCCGAGAGTCCGGCGCCGACGCCGAGACCGCCGCCCGGGAGGGGGCTTCCGAGGTGGGTCGCGCCGTGATTGCCTCGACCCTCACCACGGTGGCGGTCTTCTTGCCCGTGGTCTTCCTCGAGGGGGTGGCGGCGCAACTGTTCCGGGACCAAGCGCTCACCGTTTCGTTCTCGCTCATCGCCGCGCTGGCGGTGTCGCTGACCCTGATCCCCATGCTCGCCGCATTCACCGGCCGCGGCCGCAGCGAGTCCGAGGCGTCTCCGACGGTTGTCACTGGAAGTCGGTGGCGGCGGCTGGGAAGGGCGGTCCTTATCGGCCTCCCCACCGCGTTGTTCCGGGCGATCCGCTGGGCCCTCCGCTCCATGGGCGTGGTGCTGGCCATTCCGGGCCGACCCATCGGTCGCCTCTTCGACCGAGTCCTCGGGTCGGCCAACGCAGCCTATCCCGGCATCCTCCGCGGGGCTCTGAATCATCGATTCGGGGTCATCGCCCTTGCCGTGCTGGGCCTGGTTGCCGCCCTGTGGGTGGTTCCACGACTTGGCATGGACCTGATCCCGCCCTTTGCCCAGGGCGAGTTCTCCTTCGAGCTGGAGCTACCGGAGGGGACTCCTCTGGAAATCACTGACAGGGTCGCCTCCACCGTCGCCGAAACCCTCGCCCAGGAAGACGCTGTGGAGTCGTACTCCACCATCTCCGGCGGCGCCGCCCTGTCGCTCACCTCCACGGGGGTCGAGGGCGAGAACACCGCTCGAATTCAGGTCCAGATGCGGTCCGACACAACACCCGAGCAGGAAGAGGCCGTCATCGACCGATTGCGGAGACGTCTCGAGGGCTCCGAGGACGTGCGATTCGACTTCCGCCGCGCCACCTTCTTCTCCTTCCGCACACCGGTGGAGGTGGAAGTTTTCTCCGACGACATGTCGACTCTCACCGCAGCGGCCCACCAGGTCGAGGCTGCGCTCGCGGACGTACCCGGCCTTGTGGACCTTCGCTCGTCAGCCCGCATGGGCAACCCCGAGGTCCAGGTCCGTTTCGACCGCAACCAGCTCGCTCGGTTGGGTCTCGGCCTCGGCGCCATCTCCGACACGGTGCGCACCAAGATCCAGGGAACTGTCGCCACTCGATTCACCGAGGGTGATCGCGAGATCGACATCCGCGTCCGCTCTCTGGAGCACGGCCAAGCCGCAGTCACCGACGTCGAGGATCTCATCGTCGCCCATGTGGACGGTCGACCGATCTTCCTCAATTCGGTGGCCTCGATCGAGATCACCAAGGGACCCATCGAGATCCGTCGCATCGGCCAGCGCCGTGCCGCCATCATCGGCGGCAATCTCGCCGGCCGCGACATGGGAGCGGTGGCGGCCGACGTACGCGAGCAGATCGCCGGGCTCGCCCTGCCCGCCGCAGTCACCGCCTCCCTCTCCGGTCAAGAGGAAGAGCTGCAGCGCTCCTTCCGGTCGCTGGCCCTCGCCATGGGTCTGGCCATCTTCCTGGTCTACCTGGTCATGGCCTCCCAATTCGAGTCCTTCCTCCACCCGTTCGTCATCATCTTCACGTTGCCCCTCGGCGCTATCGGCGTCATCGCAGCGCTGGCCCTCACCGGGAACACCATCAACGTGGTGGCGATCATCGGCGCCGTCATGCTGGCCGGCATCGTGGTCAACAACGCCATCGTGCTGATCGACGCGGTGAACCAACGCCGCCGCGCGGGCATGGGACTCGCCGAGGCGCTCGAGGACGCCGGCCAGGCGCGGCTGCGACCTATCCTGATGACCTCCATCACCACCATCGTCGCCCTCTTGCCCATGGCTCTCGGATTCGGCGAAGGCGCCGAGCTGCGGGCGCCGTTGGCGATCACCGTCATCGGCGGCCTCACCGTGGCCACCGCTCTCACTCTCATCGTCATTCCCGTCGTCTACTCGCTCCTCGCCAGCGGCAAGCTTCCCTCAACCGCCGAAGCAACACGACCGGTGGATGAAGGCGTGCCCGCCACCGCCACCACGGAGGCAGCACGATGAAATTGCAGATTGCAAATTGCAAATTGCAAATTTTGACCGGCTTTCCCGTGCGACATGAGAATTTTCAATTTTCAATTTTCAATTTTCAATTGGGAGGTCGGGTGGTGGTATGAGCTTACCGGCCCTCTCCGTTCGTCGGCCCATCACGACGGCCATGATCCTTGCCAGCATCCTGCTGGTGGGAGGGATCGCCCTGTTCCGACTGCCGCTGGCCTGGCTGCCCGAGCTCGACGCACCCTTCATCTTCATCGAGATCCCCTATCCCAACTCCCACCCCCAGCAGGTGGAGCGAGAGATCACCCGGCCGGTGGAGGAGGTGCTGTCCACCCTGTCCGGAGTCAAGAAGCTCAACGCCAGCTCGTCCCCTGACGGCGCCCAAATTGAAATGGAATTCAGCTGGGGCAAGGACCTGGACGTGGTGCGCATGCAGGTTTCCGAGAAGATGGACCAGATCGAGCCTGAGCTGCCCGACGACATTGGCCCGATCCTGATCTTCTCCTTCAACACCACCGACATCCCGGTGGTTCAAGGCCGGATCTCGGCCACCGGGGTCGACCTTTCGGAGAACTACGATCTGCTCGAGGCGCGGGTCCTCAACCCCCTGCGACGGGTCCCGGGCGTGGCCCGAGTGGACCTTGACGGCGTCGAGCCCCGGGAGCTGTTCATCGATTTGATACTGGACAAGGTCAAGGAGCATCGCGTGGACGTGGGCCGGTTGGCGGGTCTGCTCGACGGCATCTCGGCCAATATGGTGCTCGGCGAGGCCACCCAGGATGGGCTGCGCTACACCGTTCGATCCCTCGGGACCTTCCCCTCGGTCGAAGCCCTGGGCGACCTGGTTGTGAACGAACGGGGCCTCAGGCTGTCGGACATCGCTGAGATCAACTACGAGGAGCCGCCCATCGCGTACGGGCGCCACCTCGACCGGCACGACGCGGTTGCACTGCAGGTCTTCAAGGAGTCCACCGCCAACACCGTGGAGGTGGTCCATGCCGTCAACCGGGTGATGGCCGAGGAGATCGACCACGACCCGTTGCTCGAGGGCATCAACCTCTTCGTCTGGGAGGACCAGGCCGAGCAGATCACGGCGGGCGTCGACGGCCTTCGCAGAGCCGGCCTCATCGGCGCCCTGCTGGCCACCTTGAGCCTGTACTTCTTCCTGCGCCGCTTCGACTCCACCGTGATCGTCTCCCTTTCTATCCCGTTCTCGCTGGTGGCCACCTGTGGTGTGATGTTCTTTCTCGGCGGCAGCCTCAACGTGCTGTCCATGATGGGCTTGATGCTGGCGGTGGGCATGCTGGTGGACAACGCCATCGTGGTCCTGGAGTCCATCGACCGCCGGCTGCGCGACGAGCCCGACCGTATGAAGGCTGCGCTTCAGGGTGCCAGCCAGGTGGTTATGGCGGTCACCGCCTCCACCGCCACCACCCTGATCGTGTTCCTGCCCCTCGTCTTGGGCGGAGGCACGGACCTCACCACGTGGCTCAAGGAGGTGGGCATCACCATCTCCATAGCCCTGGCATGTTCGCTGTTTTCGTCCCTGACCCTGATTCCGCTCATGTCGGCGCACCTCTTGCGCCCCAGGGAGCCGCGCCCGAACCCCGCTGTAGAGTGGCTCGAAGAGCGTTACGAACGGATCCTGGCGTGGACCCTCACTCATCGGGTCAAGACCTTCGGCCTGCTCGCCCTCGGCCTGGTGATCGGCTTCCTGCCTTTCTTCACCGGCATGGTGGAGTCGGCCATTTTCTCGGCAATCGTCAACGAGCGCCTCTACCTCAGCTACGAGTTCGATGACTTCTTCTACAAGTCCGACGCCGAGCGTGTGGTGGATCAGGTGGAAGAGCTTGTCCACTCCCGCGCCGAGGAATTTCACGTGGAGTCGATTTACAGCTTCTTCGCCGAGAACGAGGCCGGGACAGCAATCATCCTCTCCAAGAAGGACATGAACGACGACGAGGTGCGCGACCTCCGGTCCTCGATCCGCGACGCCCTGCCCGAGATACCGGGGGTCCGCCTGGCTTTCCGCGAGGAGGCCGAGACCGGAGGAAGCACCACCTACTTCGCGGTCAAGCTCTTTGGCCAGGAAACCGCAATCCTCTACGACCTTGCCGACGAGGCGGCGAGGCGGCTGGAGACCGTGGAAGGCGTCACCGACATCTCCAGGCCCCGTTCCGAGGGACGGCGTGAAATCCAGGTCAACATCCGCCGCGACCGTGCAGCCGACCTCGGCCTCGCCGCCGAGGACGTGAGCCAGTTGATGGCATTCACGCTGGGCGGCCTGAGGTTGGAGCGCTTCAACGCCGGTGACCGTGAGATCACGAGCTGGCTGGCGCTCCGCCTCGAGGACCGTTCCACCCTCGAGGATTTGCGACAAATTCCCGTCGCCGATCAGCACGGGAAGCCGGTGCTGCTGGGCGACATCGCCACCTTCGAAACCGTAACGCGGCCCCGCGAGATCGAGCGAGAAAACCGCAAGGCTCGAGTTTCGGTCCGCGGAACCTACGACGGCGAGGATTGGTCCTCCACGCGAGAACAGATCGAGGCGCTGATGGACGCCTTCGAGCTCCCGGCGGGTACCTCGTGGAGTTGGAACGACCGAATTCTGGAGCAGGACACCGAGGATGCCGAGATGGGGGTCAACTTCCTGTTGGCCCTGGTGCTGGTCTACCTGGTGATGGCCTCGCTCTTCGAGTCGCTGGCCCAACCCTTCGCTATTCTCGTCGCCATTCCCTTCGCCCTCCCGGGGGTGGCCTGGATGTTGGCCCTCACCGGAACGCCCTTCAACCTCATGGCACAGATCGGGTTGCTGATCCTCATGGGCATCGTGGTCAACAACGGCATCGTACTCATGGACCACGTCAATCACTACCGCCGCCAGGGAGTTCCCCACCACGAGGCCATCCTGCGCGGCGGCCGCGACCGCCTGCGGCCCATCCTGATGACCGCGGCCACCACCATCATCGGCCTGCTCCCGCTGGCCGTGGGCTCGGCCAACGTGTCGGGTCTGCTCTACTACCCCATGGCCCGCACCGTCATGGGCGGGCTCATGTCCTCCGTTGTCCTCACCCTCATCGTGCTGCCCTATATCTCGCTCGGGGTCGAGGGTCTCGCCAATTGGTCGCGACAGGTGTGGAGGCTGTCGGGTCCAAGTGCAGCCATTGGGCGATCTCCCGAACCCATCGGTTTGATTGAAAATTGAAAAGAAGATTGAAGATTGGTGCCATGAAGGGCGGAATGCGATTGTCACTCGAAAGCCCCCAACCAGTCAGTCGGATCTCGATGTTCCTGGGAAGATAAAACCCTGGGCTACGACGGGGATTGCCGCGGTTCATATTGCGTCTCATCTGCTGACTTGAGTTGCGAGAATCCAGACAATCAAACATAATCAAACCAGGACCAATCGATCATCATCAGACTATGAGCCGCCGAGCCCGGGGGAACAATGAGGTACGTGGTCGTTTTCGTCGCTCTGTGCATCGTTGCGTGCTCCGTGGTCGTTCAGGCCCAGGAGACCACCGGCACCATCATCGGCACGGTGACCTCCCAGGATGGTGCACCACTGCCGGGCGTCACCATGAAGCTCGCGGATCTGGCCAAGGGCTTTGAACGCACCGCATCACCGCCGACGACGTGCGCTACAAGGTGGTTGCGCTGCCACCCGCTCCTTACGAACTGCACCGCATCGCTCAAAGGGTTTCAATCGGTCAAGCGCCCCATCCGGGTCGAACTCGGCCGCACCACCACCAACGACATCGAGATGCAGCTCGGCCCGGTCACCGCGACCATCGAGGTCACCGCCGAGGCGCACCAAGATGGCCGTCACGTACAACGTCAGCGGTATGACAGTGAGCGCCGATGAGCTCAACAGCACATGTGCCTATCGGCAGGGATTCGAACTTCCAAGTCGTGGTGCGGGCGCCGGGCACCATGCGGGGCGACAGCGCATTCGATCGATCGGGTGAGTGGGTGGCGGGGAACACCCCGGTCAGCAACAGGTCTCCATCGGTGGGGCATCGGTGGCCGAGAATACCTATCAGCTGAACGGCCTCAACATCACCAACTTCAGTAACGGGCTCGGCTCCACATTCGTGCCCTTCGAGTTTGTCCAGGAGATGCAGATCAAGACCGGTGGCTACGAGGCCGAGTTCGGTCGCTCCACCGGCGGTGTCGTCAACATGGTCACCAAGTCCGGAACAAACTCATTCCATGGAAGCCTCTTCGGCTATTTCGAGCCGGAGGGTCTGCAGACCATGGAGAACGACACCTTCTGGAGCGCCAACCAGGACGAAACCCGCAGAGTCTTACGAGCTGAACGCGTCCATCGGTGGCCCGGTTGTCAGGGACCGCCTTTTCTTCTTCGCGTTCGTACGCTACTGGCAGCTGGACACCCTCGAGCTGAATGAGCAACGACGGGCAACGCTTCGAGACGTCACAGCCCTACTACGGCGGCAAGGTGGATTGGAATCTCACCGCCAACCACCGGTTGGAGGCCACCTTTCTTTCTGATGATGTGACGGTTGACGTCACGAACTATGACTTCGACCTCGACAGTCACACCCTCGGCCCTCCCGGCCCCACCGGCACCCAGGAGCGGGG
This sequence comes from uncultured Holophagae bacterium, assembly GCA_963801995.1. Taxonomy (GTDB): domain Bacteria; phylum Acidobacteriota; class Thermoanaerobaculia; order Thermoanaerobaculales; family Sulfomarinibacteraceae; genus FEB-10. Next base: position 139,767 of record CAWDGW010000012.1, read on the forward strand.
CGGACCGAACTACATCGGCAAGTACACCGGCATCCTGAGCCCCAACTTTCTGCTGGCTGCGCAGTACGGTCGTAACGATTTCAACCGAACCGACACCTCGCAGACAGACCACTGCCCACTGGCCGTCGATAGTCGCGGAGGCGGATGGGACAGGCTTGGATGTTGGGTCAACGATCGCCGCGGAGGCTCTTATGACGGCCGCGAGGCCGCACGGCTCGACGTCGACTCGTTCGTGGGCAGTCACAGCGTGCGCGGCGGTGTTGACGCCGAGTTCAATGTCTCCGAGTTGGCCCAACGACTTTCCGGGCGGAGTATTCTATATCTACGAGGACGCGTCCGAGCCCACCGATGCCTACCCTTACAAGAGTCGAACGTGATGCACTGGGAGAGATTCGGTTCGTTTGAGGCGAATTCGCGGGCCGCCTACCTCCAGGACAGCTGGGCGGTCACACCATCTGTTACGCTCAACCTCGGTCTGCGCTACGAGGAGTTCGAAAACAAGAATGCCCGCGGCGAGACCTTCATCGAGATCACCGGCCAGTGGGCGCCGCGTCTGGGTATCATCTGGGACCCGTCCGGCAGGGGACGCTCCAAGCTGTACGGGACCTACGGCCTCTACTACCTACCGATTCCGTCGGTCACGAACATGCGATTTGGCTCCGGGGAGTATCTTGACCAGGCGTTTTTTGAGTGGGCGGGTGAATACAACCCCGATGGGTCGCCGGCCGGCTACACCGATTGCGGAAAGGGCATGATGGAAGAGTGCGGAAATCAAGGATCGGTGGGGGACGTGATCCCTCCGTCCCGGATTCTCTCGGATGGGACGGTGAGCGACCCCCGCGAGATCCTGTCCGACAACTTCGACCCCATGTCGCAGTGGGAGTTGATCGTCGGCTACGAGCAGATGGTGGGCTCCAGTTGGTCACTGGGCGCCCGTTTCGTGGCTCGCCAGTTCAACGAGATCATCGACGACTTCGCCATCGCCCAGGCGCTGTGGGAGGTGTACGGCCATGAATGCTACAGCCCCTTCTATCTCTACGAAAACGTTTGCGGAGTTGAACCTTTCAGACTGGGCAACCCGGGAGGTGATTTCGAAGGGTGGGTGGATCTCGACGGCACCGGTGAACTGACACCCATGCAGATCTCCGCGGGGGATCTCGGGCTGCCAGAGCCCGTCCGGCACTACTACGCCGTAGAGCTGATGTTCAACCGACGCTTCGCGAACAATTGGATGCTCCAGGGTTCCTACACCTGGGCTCACCTCTACGGCAACTACGAGGGCACGGTCCTGTCCGACTTCGCCCAGGAAGTTTCCGGCAACACCGCGGCCTTTGATTTCCCAGGATTGATGGAGAACTCGTCGGGCAACCTTGCCCAGGACCGGCGCCACAATCTCAAGCTCTTCGGTTCCTACGCGTGGGACTTTGGCCTCCAGTTAGGCGCCAACGCGGGTTTTCACACCGGGCGACCCATCAACTCCTTTGGAATGCACCCAACCGATCTCTACTCACAATCCTACGGCCCCGCCTCCTTCTATACGCTCGGCGTGCCGACACCCCGCGGCAGCTCTGGCACCACCGACAACGTCCACTGGCTGGACCTGATGCTCAAGTACGACTTCCGGTGGGGGGTGGACTGGAGCGTGCGGCTCGACCTGTTCAACGTCTTCAACAACCAGGCCACGGTCGAGGTCAACGAGTTCGCTGAACAGGACTCCTGGCCCCCCGACTATGTGCTCGACCCCACCTACGGGGAAACCAAAACCCACCAATCGCCACGAACCATCCGGATCGGCGTCGGCTTCACCTTCTAACCACCCGCCCTCTCAGCCAATCGAAAATCAAAAAACGACCATCCGGTTCAGCCATGCTGACCACTCAAAAACCAGCCATCCTAGAAGTGTTACCCATGTCCTCAGACTTTTGTGTTACCCGTGTCCCCGGACAGCACCCGTGCCAACTGTCAACTGCCAACTTGAGCCTTGCAACACTGCCCCACAAAGGGGTCTCAAGCCGTGTCCCTGTCCAGTGGAGATCGTCTCGGACGCTACGAAGTCCTCGAGCCGCTCGGCGTGGGCGGCATGGGCGAGGTCTTTCGCGCCCGAGACACCGAGCTGGACCGCCGGGTGGCGATCAAGATGGCCTGCACCACGACTTCGCCGCCGACCCATCTCGGATCGAGCGATTCCAGCGCGAGGCCCGCGCCCTTGCCGCCCTGTCCCACCCAAATCTGCTCGAGGTCTACGACGTGGGGTCGTCCAACGGCGTCCACTACGTGGTGACCGAGCTGCTCGAGGGCCAGTCCCTTCGCGAACGCGTGCCTACTGGCGGTCTTCCCTGGCAAAAGGTGGCCGAGATGGGTGCGCCCATGGCCGAAGGGCTGGCCGCCGCCCACTCCAAGGGCATCATCCACCGCGATCTCAAACCCGAGAACATCTTCGTCACCACGGACGGCCGGGTCAAAATCCTCGATTTTGGTCTGGCGAAAGTCGTGGAGAGCGTGGACCCGGACGCCGAGACCGGCACCATGACCCCGGCGGGCACTGCCATGGGCACGATCCTCGGCACCATGGGCTACATGTCGCCCGAGCAGGTCAAAGGCCAGCCGGCCGACCACCGGTCGGACATCTTCGCACTGGGGTGCGTGCTCTACGAGATGGTGTGGGGCCGCAGGGCCTTCGCCTGCGACACCTCGGCGGAGATCATTGCTGCCGTGCTCAAGGAGGAGACGCCCCAGCTCTCCTCCACCGGGGCCGCGCTGCCGGTGGATCTCGAACGCTCGATCCACCGCTGTCTGGAGAAGGAACCCGCCGCCAGGTACCAATCCGCCGCAGACCTGGGTTTCGCTCTGCGATCCATCGGCTCGAGCCCGACGCGGCCGGCTATGGCGACGCCATCGGGCGACGTGCCGGGGCAGCAAGGGCGAAAAGGATGGTGGATCGGGCTTGCTGCGGCGGCAGCTGTGGCTGCGATCGCCCTGCTGGCCTGGTGGCAGCTCGGGTCGAACGACCGGCCAGCGGAGCGGGCCCCGCGCGAGGCGAGGGTCGCTGAACCGTCCAGGATTGTCCAGGTGACCGAGCACTTGGTCGTCGTGGAGGACGTCGAGAACCGGACCGGCGATCCCTCGTTGGACGCGGTCGCCGGCGAGACCACGGACCTCATTCGCGGCGCGCTCGGCCAGTCCGGTTTCACGATCACGCCGACGTCGGAGTTGGACGCCGCGACGGTGCGCGCCAAGGCTCCGGAGGTGGCCGGGCTCGTCATCGAGGGATCGATCGCGAACCGGGGCAGTGGAGCCGAGGCGACGGTCCGGGCGGTCGAGCTGGAGAGCCGGCGCACAATGTGGACGTCCGACCCGGCACCTTTCCGTCGGGCAACCGCGTCGTCGGATCTGGCGCCGCTCATCAGCCGCAGCATTGCGGCCGTCCATCTCTGGGTAAGTAACGTCTTTCCGCTCGAGCACCTGTCCCACGTCCCCGAGTTCGAGATCTACCAGCTGTTCGCCCGGGCAGGCGCGATCGACTTCTACGAGTACTATGCCCAATTCAACGAGTATCTCGGTCCCGCCCTCGAAGGCGATCCGGCCTTCGTGCCGGCGGTATACTCGGCCGCTATCGGGAATCGATTCGCCGGGCAGCCGAGCGCCGACACCGTGCGACAGGCGATCGAGAGCGCCCGGCAGCACAACCCGAAGATGACCGGCCATGAGGCGCGGGCCCTCACGGCGGCCGAGGCCTTCCTCGACCACGACCTCGTCACTGCATTCGACATGATTCGCCAGAACCAGGAACAAGCGCCGGAAAACACGTGGTGGCGTCACGAGCGGGCCTGGTTTGGTCTTAGGCTCAACCTGCTCCGCGACGTGGTGGCCACCGTCGAACCGGTCGATTTTGCGGCGGCCAGTGAAACCCCACCCAGCTGGTATCCCGGGCTGCAACTGTGGCTCATGAACGCGTACGGAGGGCTTGGGGAGTACGACAAGCTTCTCAAGATGGGCCGTCGGGCCCAGGCGGCCAACCCGACCGAGTTGCCGGGCGACATCCTGCCCGCGTTGGCCGGTCTCGAGCGCTTTGACGAGCTCGACGAAGAGCTGACCAGATTGGAGGCGCGCCCGGGTGTGGACGGCGTCTACATCATGGTCGAGACCAGTGAGTTTCTGGCGGCCCTGGGCCATGCCGACAAGGCGGCCGAGGTGGCGGAGCGTTCGCTTCACTTCATCGATCTGATTCCGGAGGAGAAGCAGAGTCCCGGCATCGGGTTCTCCAGGCTCACCTCGTTGGGCGTGGCCGGCCGGTGGCAGGAGATGTCTTCGGGGGTCGGTGAGTTACTCGATGATGCTCAGCTGTCGCCGACGGCTCGTGAGTATGCTCGCCTCCTCGGCGGAATAGCCGCGGCCCACCTCGGCCGCACCGACGAGGCCCGCGCGTTGCTCGTGGAGTATCAGCAAGCGCGTAATTGGCCCTTCGCGACGATCATGGCGGCCCATCTGGGCGAGCTCGATCTGGCCGTCGAGCACTTCCGCCGCGGGCTCGCTGACGGCCAGGAGCACTACTGGGGAAACGCGAACCTGGGATACCTACCGCTGTTCGGCTACCCGCCGTGGGAGGAGCTCACCAAATCCCCGAGAGCTGCCCACGCGCCCCCTGGATTGAAGATCCGACCGTCGCCGGTGCGGTGGCGGTCGGTTTCCCGAATCCCGAATCCCGAATCTCGAATCCCGAGTCCCGAGTCCCGAAAAACGATCGAGTCGCCGTCGCGACTTGCGACAACGCTCGTGACGCGCTACTTTTCTCCAAGAGGAATCCCTCGCAATGTCCGCATCCGTGAGCTCGCCGACTCGCTTTGACGACGCCGCCGTCGTCAGCTACCTACAGGAGACCGGCGGAAGAGAGGTCTCGTACCAGGAAGGTGAACCGATCCTCGAGCGTGGGGAAACGGGGCGCGCTTTTTACGTGATCCTGTCGGGCGAGGTGGAGATCCGACTCGCCGACGGCGCCGATCGCACCATGCCACTGACCAGGATGGGTCCCGGTTCCAGCTTCGGGGAGATGGCTCTGCTGAGAGATCTGCCCGTGTCGGCCGACGTTGTCGCACTGAGCGACGTCACCGTCTTGGAGTACCCGGGTGACCTGTTTCAGGCCGCACTGGCGCAGTGCGAACCACTCCGCGAACGGCTCATCACCAGGCTCGCCGACAACCTCCAGCAGACCACGACCGAAGCCTGGGAGTTCTTCCAGAGGGCCGAGGCCCTGCAGGCCCTCACCCGCACCGACGACCACCCCTCCACCATGGTGGCCAAATCCGCAAAGCTCCGAGGCATATGGAAGAAGCTCACCGCCCTTTCCGAGAGCGACGGGCCCGCACTGATCACCGGCGAGCCCGGAACCGGCAAGCTGCTGGCGGCGCGCATGGTTCACGGCGGCGGAGATGACTCGCCCGCACCGATGATCGTGGTGGACTGCCGCAGACTTCAACCTCACGAGGCTCGCAAGCTGATCTTCGGCTCGACCCGGATGGGCTCCATCAGCGACAGCACCTCCGGATTCGGCGCCGTCCACCTCGCCCATGCCGGAACCCTCGTGCTCCACCACGCCGACGCCCTCGATCTCGACATTCAGCAGGACGTATCCTCGTTCCTCGAGACCACCGCCGAGGAGCGTCCCTTCCCCAGGTTCCGCCTGGTGGTGACCTGCCGGGACGCGGATGGACAGCCTGAAGGCGGCCTGGTTCCGGTTGTTCGTGGCCTCGGAGGCGAGGTCCGCATGCCCCGCCTGGTGGAATGCCGCAAGGACATCGTGCCACTCGCCAAGCACTTCCTGGACGAGTTCACGTCGGCCGAAGGCAGCGACCTCAGCATCAGCGCCCGCCACGCCGTGGTTTCGCTCCGCTACCGCCACCGCAACATGGCCGAACTGAAGGAGACCATCCAACTTGCCGCCCTGTGCGCCGACGGTGAGGAGATCCGGGCTGAACACGTTTTCACCGCGCCGGGCGAAGGAACCGCTCCCGGAGGTTTCAATCTCGGTGAGGTGGGCTTCCTTCGCCGGCTGGTTCTGGGCAAACCTCTCTTGGTGACCCGGTCCGTGGTCGCGGTCAGCTTCCTGGCCCTGATCGTTGCCTGTCTGGCGCTGCCAGGAACCGCTGCCGGCCGCGCCGGCAACACTCTGATTTGGAACGGCTGGGAGCCGGTGGTCTTCGCGCTCTTCCTGCTGGTGGGTCGGGTGTGGTGCACCGTCTGCCCGTTGAGCTTCGTCGCCCGACTGACCCAACGTCTGGGGTCACTCCAACGACCGCCGCCGGGATGGTTGGAACGGTCCTGGGTGTGGATTGCCACCCTCGGCTTCCTGGCCATCATCTGGTCCGAGCGTGTGTTCCACATGACTACCAGGCCGTTCCCGTCCGGTCTGCTGCTGCTCACCCTTGTGGGACTGCCCATCGCATTCGCCGCGGTGTACAAGCGCGAGGTCTGGTGCCGCTATGTCTGCCCACTGGGAACCCTCGGCGCCGCCCTGACCCCGCCAGCTCCGCTCCACCACCAAGCCAACGCCTCGGTCTGCGCCTCCACTTGCACCACCCACGACTGCTTCAAGGGCTCCAAGACCAAGAACATCTCCGGGTGTACGGTCTTTCACCATCCGCTGGATGCCAGCGAAGCTCATATGTGCAAGCTATGCATGGACTGCCTCAAGACCTGTCCCCACGAGTCGGCCCGCGTTTACCTGCAGGCGCCCCTGGTTGGTGTCTGGAATCTCGGCACGGCATCCAACGCCCTCGCACCCTTTCTCTTGGCGGTGTTCTTCCTCTCCCCCGTAATGCTCGCCATCCAGCGCGACCCGGCGCTGTCCTCGCCACTCGCCATCACCGTAGGGGGCCTGGCGGCGGTTGGCTGCGGCACCCTCATGGCTTGGCTGCTGCCAACCCTCATTCACGGTTCGGGCGAGGAAGACTCACCGGTCCCGGCCCAGGTCGCCTTCGCCCTGATGATCCTCGGATGGGGGCCGCTCATGGCCTACCAGTTCGGCAACATCTCGGCGCTATCCGCCTTCCACCTCGGCTCGGACCCACCGTCCCTGCTCGCCCGGTTCGTCGGTGCCGGCAACGTGACCCTGTTACCCATCGCCCAGCTCTTCATCATTGTCTTCGCCGCCGCACTGGCCGCCATCACTCTCTGGCGGATTCACGTTCGGGCGGGCCGCGATGGCATCACAATCTCTTGGGGCAGCTGGTTCGTGCTACTGGCGGGTTGCGCTGTTTACGTGGCCATTTCAGTTGGACTGGTTCTCCAGAGCTCTTAGCCCGTTGCTCCCTCCGGTGTTATAATCCAACCCCAGTCACAGTGATGTTTCTCTACTCTACGAACGGTTTTTTGGCAACGAATCCGTGCGACCGGTTCCAGCGTCTAATCGGTCGGAACGGTGGAGACCGTCGATTCTGACGGTGTGATTGAACAGGACTGCCGCGGCTCGCACCGTGACCTGAGGGAAGCCGGGGCAACGACATCGGCCGGCGCTGCGCGGCCACAGCATCGAGGAGGAGAGCCATGACTCAGAATCAGGGAGAGGTCAACGGACCCGAACGGATCGTCCTTCGGCACCAGAGAGGTTCACGGGCGAATCAGGTCGACGAATTTCCTCTCGATCACGTCTCGGAACTCATCATCGGTCGAGATCCGTCGGCTACGGTGAAATTCGATCCGGAAAGCGATGATCTCGTCAGCCGCCAACACGCAAAGATCGTCCAGGACTCGAATGACCCAACCCGATTCCTGATCGCCGATCTCGGAAGCCGCAACGGCACCTTCGTCAATCAACAGCGAATTTCCGGCGAAGTCGCACTTTCCGTGGGCGACGTCATTCAGCTCGGCGCCGGCGGTCCCGAGTTCGGCTTCGACCTCGACCCGCGCCCCACAGGCCTGGCCAAGGAGACTCGGCTGGCCGGCACCCCCGAGGTCAAGGCGACCCGGCTTGGGGAGTCGGCTCCGGCGGCCACTGAAGCCGCCGCCAAAGTGGGCGTTGGCAAGGAGACCGTCGAGCGAATGGTGGAGGCGTCGCAGCGCCGCAGCCGGTCATCCACGGCACTCATCGGGGCGGCCGCAGTCATCATCATCGCCATCGTGGCCGGCGTGTTCCTGATTCGCCAGCTCGGCGTGCAGCGGGATGTGGCGGCCGTTCGCGACGCCCAGGATCGCGCTCCCATGTCGGCCACCGATATCGCGAGCCAATTCGAAAACTCCAGCGTCCTGGTGGAGTTCAGCTGGAAGTTGGAGCACACCCAGAGCGGCAACCAGGTCTACCACCGTTACATCGAGCAACAACCCGCCTACCTCCTGGTGGGTGACTCCATCGAGCCGTGGCTGATCACCGACTCGGAGCAGGACACCAATGCCGCGATCACCAGCTCCGGGATGGGAACGGGTTTCGTCGTGACCGCCAACGGATTCATCCTTACGAACCGCCACGTGGCCGCCAACTGGCAGACCTCCTATCCCCTGCCGCTGCCTGGCAAGTTGTACCGCCCCACCTCCGACGGCATCGAGCAGCTCGGCGAAATCGGCGACGAGTATGCCGCAGAGCTGTCCCGATGGGTCCCGTCCAAGGCCTTCAACGTCGACGGACAGATCATCAAGGGCAAGGCTCTCGAGGGTTCGTTGTTCTACCTGGACGTCACCTTCCCCAAGTCCAAGCTCAGGATTCCTGCCCGGCTGGTGAGGGTCTCGGACCGGGCCGACGTGGCACTCATTAAAATGGACCTGCCGACCGACGTTCCACCGGTGGAGCTCTTTGACAACTACGACCAGGTCAAACCGGGCGACGAGGTCACCGTGCTCGGCTACCCGGGCGTTTCACCGGACATCGCCGTGCGGGTCAAGCAGGTGGACCCCTTCAATCCGGAGGACGAGTGGAAGCAGGTGCCCGATCCCACCGTTTCTCAGGGGCTCATCGGCCGCATCATCCGAGGCGAGGCACCGGCCGGAGGCGAGGGGGTCTACGACTACTGGAGCGAGATGGGCGACGTCTACCAGATCGAGGTCCAAGGGGCCGGTCCCGGATCGAGCGGCAGTCCGGTCTACGACGGCCAGGGTCGGGTGATCGGGATCTACACCTACGGCAAGTCCACCATCCACACCCGGCTCTCGTTCGCAGTGCCGATCAGATACGGAATGGAGCTCATGGGAGTCACACCGGTCACGAACTGATTCGTCACCCTGTCTGATGTCAGATCTGGTCAACTCGATAGTCGGCGATTACCGCCTGGAGGAATTCCTCGGCGCCGGAGGAATGGGAGAGGTCTACCGAGCTGTCCACACCAAGATCGGCCGGGTCGCGGCCGTCAAGATCCTGACCGTTTCGAACGACCCGGGATTCACCGATCGGTTCCTCAACGAGGCCCGGATCCAGGCGGAACTCAACCATCCGAACATCGCCACTCTGTACGAGTTCACCGAGTTCTCCGGGCGCCCCTGCATCGTCATGGAGTATGTGGACGGGGTGACCCTCGCCGATCGGATCCTTGTGGCGACCCGGATCCAACCGTCCGACGCCGTTCGGATCTTCCTGCCGATCGTGGAGGCTGTGGGTTACATCCACGCCAGCGGCATCATCCATCGCGACATCAAGTCGCACAACATCAAGATCTCCTCCAAGGGCACCATCAAGCTGCTCGATTTCGGAATCGCCCGGGGGGCCGCCACACCACGACTCACCCGCGCCGGCCAGTTTGTCGGGACCCTGCACTACTGCTCCCCGGAGCAGTTGCGGGGCGATGCTGTGGACCATCGTTCAGACATCTGGGCGCTGGGTATTCTGATGTACGAGATGCTGGTGGGCGACGTGCCCTTCGACGCACCGTCGGCAGGCGACTTCATCGCACGGGTGGAGAGGGCTGAACCACAGCCTCCCTCAGAGCTCGTGCCCGACCTGCCGCCGTCTCTCGATGGGCTGGTGGGCCGCTGCCTCGCCAAGCGGCCCGATCGGCGTTTTCAGTCGGCCGAGGCTCTGGCAAAAGCAACATCAGCTGCCCTGAGTGTGGACCAGCCGAAGCGGCAACCGGCCCAACACCTCCACCAGCTCACACCCCTGGTGGGGAGGATTGGGGAGGTCCTCAGAAAACACGCGCTGCTGGCGGCAGGTGCGGCCGCGGTGCTCCTGATCGTGGTCATCGGGTTGGCGGTCATGCCGATCCTGACCAGCCGCCCCCCGGAACCAGCTTCCAGTAGCCGGCCGGCGGGCCAACGATCCCTGGGCGAAGACCGGCCGGTCTCGATCGGCGTGCTCGGCGGGCGGGCCGAGGTATGGGTTGACGGTCGCAACGCCGGCGCCACGCCCTGCCGCTTCGAGGCGGCTGTGGGGGACAAGATCGACATCGAGCTCCGGATGCGAGGCTATCGACCCCTTCGGCGAACCATCGAGATCCTCCCCCATTCCAACAACTACACCTACTCGATCCGTGATTTCAAGCCGAGGTGATATGGACGAAACAATGGTCATTGTCGGTTCGGTCATGAGTGACGTTGGCTGCGTCCGCACACTCAACGAGGACAGCGCCCGATTGATCGAATCCGGGGGCGATGCCCACAACCGGGGCTGGCTCGCCATCGTGGCCGACGGCATGGGCGGGCATTCGGCAGGAGAGGTGGCCTCTCAGCTGGCGGTGGAGACCATCTCCCGTGAGTTCTCGTGGAATTCGGAAAACCCCACAGAGACCTTGGTCGCGGCGGTGCAAAAGGCGAACAGCAAAATCTTTGAAACCGCAAACGAAACCGACGACCTCAGTGGAATGGGGACCACCTGCACCGCCGTCGTCCTGGTGGACTGGCACATCCACCTCGCCCACGTCGGTGACAGCCGGCTCTACCTGGTTCGCGCCGACAAGATCTATTGCCTGACCGAGGACGACTCGTCGGTCATGGAAATGGTCCGGCGGGGAGTCATCACCCGCGAGGAGGCACGAAATCATGGTGATCGCAACGTGATCCTCCGCGCCCTTGGCACCCGACCGGAGCTCGCGCCCTCGAGCTGGGAGTACCCTCTCCCCCTCGAGGTTGGAGATATCCTGATCCTGAGTTCGGACGGATTGCACGATCTTGTGGACGATGACGAGATCAAGCGGATCGTGAGAGCCGAAGGCCACCGCGACGCCTGCTCGCATCTGGTGGATTTGGCACGACTTCGTGGCGGCCCGGATAACATTACTGTGGTGGTCCTGGCCGTCGACAAGGGCTCCGGCCGACGAACCGGCGTGAAGTCGACCCGCAGCCTGGAGGTTCCTGAGCTATGAACGAACGCGTGGTGGGCAACTTCAAGATCCTCTCGAAGGTCGGCGAGGGTGGCATGGGCTCGGTTTACCGGGGCGTGGACATGATGCTCGACCGGGACGTGGCCATCAAGGTCCTGCGTCCGGAGCTGGCCCGGGACCCGCAACTCGTGGAACGTTTTCGCAAGGAAGCCAAGACCCTGGCCAAGCTCAGTCACCCGGCGGTCGCGATGGTCTACTCGTTCTTCCGGGAGGGTGACGAGTTGTTCCTGGTGATGGAGTTCGTGGAAGGAAAATCGCTGGACAAGGTGCTCCGCAGCGAGGGTGCCTTCGACCCTCGAGAGGCCGTTCGGCTGTTCGGCGTCATCCTTGAAGGCATCGCCACCGCCCATCGCCAGGGCGTGATCCATCGCGACATCAAGCCCGAAAACATCATGGTCACACCGGACGGTAGCGCCAAAATCATGGATTTCGGCATCGCCTGGATGGTCGGCCAGGCCCGGATGACTCGCGCCGGTCACCTTGTGGGCACTCCCCACTACATGTCACCGGAACAGGTCAGAGGCGAGGATCCAGGCGCCGCATCGGACATTTATTCCCTGGGCGCCGTGCTCTACGAGTTGGTGACCGGGCAGCTGCCACTCACCGCCGACAGCGACTTCGAGATCATGAGGGCCCACATCGAGCGCGAACCACCACCCCCTCAGGATTTGTCGGAGAGAGTTCCCCCCTGGCTGAACGATGCCATCCTGCGCGCCCTGGCCAAGGAACCGGACCAACGATTCCCGGATGCCGCCTCATTTGGCAAGGCCCTCTCCAGGGGCGCCTTCGACGAGTGGCCCGAAGACGAACTCGCGGCCGGTGGAGATCCTTCATCCGACGCGGCCGCTGTGCCTCCGACCCGCCTGGGCGCGGTGCCTCCGACCAGGTTCGCCGATACAGGGCCGCCACCAACCCGCCTCGCCGACGCCGGTCCGGCCCCGACCAGGCTCGCCGAGGAACCGAAAGGCCATTCGACTCCGACCGATTCCAGCGGAGAGACGGATCCGATCCGGCGGGCTGTTCTCTGGTTTCTGGCCCTCGGACCGGCCTACTGGGCACTGATCGCCGCCATGGTGATCGCAGGGATCGTGATTCTCGCCTTGATCGGCACGTTCCTCACAGGTCCTCGGGCCCCGGAGGTCCGGGCCGCCGCCGCTGCGACGCCCACTCCCCTGAGGGTGGCCGATTCAGTACCAGTGTCGCCCGGGGTGGTCCGTCAGGGCCCGGCAGACACCGGACGGAGGGTGCCGCTCCCGGAGCCGGTCCCGGCCACACCGACCCAGGCCGCCCATGATCGACCGGCGCCGACCCAGCCGCCACCAAAAGGCGCCGACCCGAAACAGCCGCCCCGCCAAGCCACCTCTGTCCCCACGCCCGCACCGGAACCAACGCGTCCGGACTCGACCCCGACCCCTGCCGTGTCCGCAACCGAGCCGGTGCAGCCCACCGGCGACGAAACGGCCTCCAGGGATCCGAGAGACGGTGCGCCGAGCATCGGCGAGGCGATGGACATGGCCCGCGAGGTCGAGGCGGCAACCGACTCGCTGACCAAGACTCTGCGCAGATTCCTCGAATCCAACGACCGCTGGCGTCCTGCAGGACGAGGACCGCAACCTGTGGGAGGAAACCAAGACACTCGAGACCTTCACCGATCGTTTCAAGACCTACGTCAGGAAACGCCAGGCCCTGAAGAAGTTGCGCAAGGACACCCATCCCACGGGATGGACCAAGAACGAGATTGCCGAGGCCCGGGTGAGGGTCCGAGACATGGTGGGCAGGATCCCGTACATCGAATCCGCTCTGAACCGGGCTGAGGTGATGCCGCTGATTCACGAGATGTGGCGCGCCACACGCCGCGAGGTGGAAGAACCTGGATCGTCGCATGTCGAGTCATTGAGAGACCCGGGAGGTTTAAATGACCGGAAAACTCGGATCGGCGTTGCTCATCGTAGCCCTCCTAGCTCCCCCTGGGTTGCCGCACCAGCATGGGCCCCAACAGCGTGTCGCCTTCTCGTTTCAACTACAACGAGGCCATCGCCTCCTCATGGGACGAACAGTTGCTGCTCAACCTCGTCCGGCTGCGCTATCGCGACACGGTCCATTTTCTCGAGGTGAGCTCGGTGATCACGCAGTTCACCCTCGACCAACGCGCCTCCGCGTCGGCAGGCGCCGTGTTCAACGGCGGCACCGACACCGATGTGGGGATCGGCGCCGGCGTGGTCTACACCGAAAAGCCAACCATCACCTACACGCCTCTCCAGGGAGAGGTCTTCGCCCAACGCCTGCTGGCCCCGATTCCGGCGGAGACTCTGATCCAGCTGGCGCAGTCCGGCTGGAGCTCCGAGCTGTTGATGCTGTGCTGCGTTCAGCAGGTGAACGAACTCCAGAATGCCCGCTCCGCACCCTCCCGCACCCCGGATTTCGTTCCTCGGTTCGAGGAGTTTCACCGCGCCGCTCGACTGCTACGAGATCTGCAGACGGCCGGCCAGATCGACATGCGCCTGGAGGTGGCGCCAGACAACAGCCACGCGACCGTGCTCCACTTGGAACGGCGCCCCACCCAGAGAGTGGGCGGATCGAGGTTGCCGAGGTGCGTCGCCTGTTCGGGCTGGATCCCGAATCAGAACTCCTTCCGGATCGCCTCTCGGCTCTCCGGATCGCCCGATGAAATGGCCATCGTGGGTCGCTCACTGTCGGGCGTTTTGGTCTTCCTGTCGCAGGCGGTGGAGGCTCCTCCGGAACACGAGGCCGCAGGGAAGGTCGCAGTGACCCGCGATGCGTCGGGGGAAGCCATCGACTGGGCCGCAGTTACGGGCAACATCCTTCGGGTCAAATCGCAGCGGGAGCCGCCCGAGGACGTCTTTGTCCGAGTCCACTATCGAGATTACTGGTTCTATATTTCCGACAACGACCTGGACTCCAAAACCACCTTCGGCCTGCTCACCTATCTCTTCTCGCTTCAAGCGGCCGGTGCCGGGGGCAAGAGCCCGCTGCTGACCGTCTCCACCGACCGGTAGGATGCGCCGGTCGATCCTGCTCGGATGTCGCGCTGGTCGCGGCCCTCGCGACCAGCCCGGTGGGATGGGCTTCAGCAGGGCGAACCCCATGGGGACCAGATCAACGGCCGGTCCGGTTGGCGCAGGGACCCCTTGGACACGGGTTGGTTTCAGACCGCTGTGGCCGCCAATCTCCTGGTGGAGCTGGGCTACGCGGTGGATGGACCGCACACCCTCGAGAACCACGAGTTCTATCGCCAGGTGGCCAAGGGCGAGGTCGACCTGTGGGTCAACGGCTGGTTCCCGGCGCACTGGCAGTACGTGGAAGGCCTCGACGAGCCCGATGCAGTGGTTCCGGTGGGCTTCACCATCCCGATCCCGGCGCCACAGGGCTACCTGATCGACCGGCAAACCGCCGAACGACTCTCCATCAGCGAGCTGTCCGATCTGGCGGATCCCGCCATCGCCGCGGCCTTCGATCTGGACGGCGACGGCCAGTGCCGATCTGATCGGCTGCAACAAGGGCTGGCGCTGTGCGAAGGTGATCGACCACCACCTCGAGGCCTATGGACTCGAGGCCACGGTGGACCACGTGCAGGGTGACTACACGGCGCTCATGTACGAGACCGTCGAACGATTCCGCCGAGGCGAACCGGTGTTGTTTTACACCTGGACACCGAACTGGTCGGTGGCCGCCCTCGAACCCGGAAGAGACGTGGTGTGGCTCGAGGTGCCGTTCTCATCTCTCCCGGATGGTCAGCAGCATGTGGAGGATCGCCTCACGGTTGACGCCCTCGAAGGCTGCAAGAGCGACCCGTGCAATCTCGGCTGGCCCGCCACCACGGTCCGAGCGGTGGCGAACAGGTCGTTTCTGGCCGCGAACCCCGGCATCAGAGAACTGCTCGGACAGCTCGAGATTCCTCTCGATGACATCCAGAATCAGAACCTGAAGATGTTTCTCGGCGAGGGCCAGGAGCGCCAGATCCAAGGTCACGCCACCGATTGGATCGCCGCCAACCGAGAGACCGTCGACGAATGGCTCGAGAAAGCTCGCCCCGCGGCGCCGGCGCGCACCGCCTCGCCGCCCGCCGCCACTGCCGACGCTCGGCCGGATCTGGGGACGCTGCGCGTGGTGACCAAGCGACTCGAACCGTTTGTCTTTCTCAAGGACGGCCGATTCTCGGGCTTCAGCATCGATCTTTGGAAGGCGATCGCCGACGAGCTCGAACTCGAGTACGAGATCTACGCCGTCAACAGCGTGGCCAAACTACTGGACGACGTGGGCCGCGGGGTGGCCGATGTGGGCATCGCCGGCATCGACATCACCGCACGCCGCGAGCAGGACCTCGATTTCTCCCACTCCATGTTCCAGTCGGGCCTTCAAATCATGGTGGCGCAGAACAGGGCACCGAGGTTCGATCGCTTGCTCCTCCGGATCGCGAGCGTGGTGCTCTCCAAAAAGCTGCTCTTCGTGCTCGCCATTCTCACGGCCGCCCTCGTGGTTTCGGCCCACATCATCTGGATCTTCGAACGCCGTCACAACCCGGAGTTCCCGCAAACCTATTTCGCCGGAATCTGGAACTCCCTGTGGTGGGCAGTGGTCACGATCTCCACCGTCGGATACGGTGACAAGACCCCCCGCGGAGCCGCCGGCCGGGCATTTGCCTTGCTGTGGATTTTCGTGGGTTACGTTCTGCTCGCCATATTCACCGCCACAATCACCACCACGGCCACGGTCAATGAACTCCATGGCGCCGTCTACGGTCCTTCCGATCTTCCAGGCATGAGGGTTGCCACCGTTCGCGGCACCACCGGCGCCGAGTACCTGCGTCGAATCCGGGCCGATGTGACCGAGGTGGGGACCATCGACGATGCCGTCGAGCTGCTGCGGTCAGGCCGAACGGACGCGATTGTTTACGACGCGCCGGTGCTCCAGTTCATCGCCGAACACAGCGAAAAGAGTCTGACCAGGGTGATCGGGCCGGTGTTTCACACTCACAGCTACGGCATCGCGCTGGCGCCGGAGAGTCCCCTACGCGAGGCCATCAACCTCGCCCTGCTCGAGCTCAAGGAGCGTGGGACATATCGAGAGATTCACGAGCTCTGGTTCGGTCGGTGAGATCTGCGGGTTCATTCCGCGACTGCAGAGTCTCGGCCACGAGAATCAGATCCCAACGCCTCGCCTTGAAGTCGCTCATCGAGCTGAGCAGCCCGAGCCCGACCACCGGCCCATCTCTCATCGGCAGCAGGGCCAGGGCTCCGAGCATCGGCACCGAGCTCCCGTCCGGCTGCGGTTGGGAGTAGAAGAACTCCAGCGCCACGGCGCCATCGAAGTGACGTTGCCACGACTCGGGACCGCTGTATAGCTCGAAATCAGGCATCGTGCTCTGCGCCTCGCCAATGGCCTTCTGAAGCAGCGCCTCAATGCCGTCCTCGGGCTCCTCCAGGTCCACCAGCAATATGGGCCGGCTGAAGGTCACCGAGGACCGCGTCAATGCGGCTTCCACATCGGATTGGGGCATTTCGATTCGATTCCACGCCGCAGGCACCGGCAGCGGCGAACCAAGCCCGTCAATTTCACGATCCACCAACCGGCCGGCGCGAATCTGGTAAGCCGCCACCACGCACAGCACCGTGACACCCAGGGCGGCCCCGGCCAGAACAGCTCGCCGGCCGGCCATCGGCTGGTCCATGGCCGACTCCACCAACTCCTCGGGCATCACCTCCTCCACCCGAAGCCGAACCGCGCGAAGCAGGACCGCGAACAGGCCGCCGGCAGCAGCGAAGCAGGTCCATAACATTCCCGATGACCTCAGCCACGGTTCTTGGTCGGGCCACAGCACCACCGCCGCCAGATGAAGCAGTGTGGCCGCGGTGATCCCGGTGATCGCGCGAAGCCGGCTCGTGCCGCCCGGACCCACGGCGGCGAATGCCAGCCCGAGCACCATGGCCGGCAGGGTGAAGGAAAGGAAGAGTGCGATGACGTGCGCATCCAACTCCATGGAGGTCCGGTACGGCATGATCAGCTGCGCCCACCGGGGGGAGAGAATGGGAATATCGAGACGAATCTGCGAGAACGCCCCCATGCCGGCGCCCGTTGCGATCAGGGCGAAGAGTGCCATCGCCGGGCCGTGCGTTTGGCCACGGGTTTTCCTTCTGATGATCGCGGCCACCGCCACCAGGGCAGCCATTGCCAACAGCCCCCGCGTGAGGGTCCAACTCATGGGAAAGTCCGGCACCATGTGGGCCAACCGGTCCATTTGGCCGGTCACCTCCATGTCGAATCGCTCTGCAAGGTCGGCCGCCAACCTGGTTAGAGAACCACCAGCCGCCACCAACTTATCCAGAGCGTTCAGCGACAGAGCAGCCACAGCACCCAGTCCGAAGGCGCCGATCATGTGGGGCGTCGACAGCGGCAGGGTTTTCAACCGGCGGCTCGCGTAGATTCCCAACATGTAGGGCAGCCCGAAGTCCACCACCCCACGAAAGGTGTAGAGGAAGATACGATCGATGGCGAGGGCATCGTGGATCGCCGCCCGGCAGTGGATCTCGAGCAGCACGACGAGCATGATGGCGGAGTAGACCCCAATTCGCCCGGTGAGCGGCCAGAGTGGAGACGAACCGATGGCCCGGTACAGCCCCGCCCGGTACAGCAACCACAGCATCATGAGGGCCAGAAGGAACATCACCAGGGGCGAGTACGAGCCCGCGACGTTGAAGCTCAAGAGCTTGAGGTAGTACTGGGTGATGACGAACCACAGCAGGATGGTCTGGCCGAGCAGCACCATGATCGCCGCCGCGGACAGGCGGCGCCGAATAACGAGCCAGGTCGCCGCCACCAGGTCGAAGAGCAGGACCCAGCGCATGAGCGAGGCCGAAAAGGCGTACAGAGGCTCGCTCCAAAAGAACCCCAGCGTGAGGCTGAAGACCGTCGCCATCAGGGTGACGAAGGGCGACGGCCAGTGAAGTCCCGGTGTGTCGAGGACGAACTCCGACCATGTGACCAACACTCCGATCAGGAAGACGAAGATCACGCCGGGCACCAGCCACCGTGCCGGCACCACGTCTCGAACCGACTGAGTGAGCACCTTGGTGTGGGTCAACAGCTTGAAAATGAGCCCGGTCCCCAGCAGATACCACACCGGCCACAGATAGCCGCTCCAGACATCGAGGAACTCGACCGTGACGGTGGCGGGAACACCGAAACCCCCACGGATGCCGAGACCCACGTAGAACACGAACAACAGCGCAGAGAACGTGTTCTGGGCAGCCGACTCGGAATGGTCGGGACGGGGGAACCAGCGTGGAGCCCGCCGCGCGTAGCGCCCCCAGGCGAACATCAGCAAGCCGACACCGGCGCCAACCAGCAATCTCATGGGAATGGGCACCCGTTCGCCGGGAAACAGACCGACGAAGACATAGCCCAACGCCATGCCGAGGCCCAGGGCGGTGACCACCGACACCGTCAATCCGCCACCACCTGATCGGCCGAGCCGGGCCTCGGAGTAGGCGAGGGCCCCCATGGCCACGAGGGGCAGCGGCAGATTCCACATGGATGGTGGCAGGACGGCGATCGCCGCGTAGATCAGAAAATAGGCGTAGAGCACCAGGACGATCAGAAAAACCGGCCGGTTGGACGTGCCCGCGCCCACCAACACCGAACCCCATGCCACCGCCAGGGTGAGAACCCAGAGCACGATCGACCAGGCCGCGACCGGGCCGGAGGCTTCAACCACCTGGTCGGCGGGGACTTCCGGCCAGGGGACGAGCATGGCCACCGGAACCAGGATGCAGAGCAGGGCGGCGAGGCACATGACCGGGCGCAGAACGGCGTGTGCCTCGGGAGACAACCGGTCGGCGTCAATGCGCTCCTTCGAGTAATCCCGCCACCAAAATCGCTGGATGATGTTGATCAGCGCCTGCCCAACGGGCGACGACACGACCCGATTCCAGATCGGCGCCACCGCCGGATTGGTGACGATCACGGTTCCCAACCGTCCGGTCCGTTCGGCCAACCGGGCGAGACCCGGGAAGGCGGTGACGAAAAAGTGCCACAGCTTCCTCAGCGACTTGATGCCAAACTCAACAATCATTCGAGATGGCCCTGCGTCCGGTTTCGGTCTGATGCATCGTCAACGGAATCCAGCGGTGTGCGATTCAGCATAGCACGCGGCGGCGACCCTGAAATTCCGGTTGCGCCAAGTATCGGCCAGAGCTACGATGGCCTGCAAAGGCACATTCACCCGTTGCTGATCGCCCGGTGTCGGGCCGTGGATGTGTGGCCTCGGGATCCAGGCAGGTGATGTAATGGAGACTCGACCATGGCTTTGTTGGAGCGACTGAAGTCCGCGGGACCGAAGAGAATCCTGGCTCTGGATGGCGGAGGCATCCGCGGGGCGATGTCACTGGGTTTCCTCGAACGCATCGAACAGATCCTCCGCGACAGGCACGGCCGCCCGGACCTCCGGCTCTGCGACTACTTCGATCTGATCGGCGGCACCAGCACCGGCTCGATCATCGCCGCCGGGCTGGCGGTCGGCATGACCGCGACCGAGCTCAAACGCCTGTACCTGGAACTCGGTGGCAAGGTCTTTGGAACAAAGAAGGTCAAGCTCTGGGAGGCTCTCTTCAAGACCGAGCCCCTCGAGGAAGAACTCGAACGGATCTTTGGAGATACAACCCTCGGCGACGACAGCATCGAGACCGGTATCTGCATCGTCACCAAGCGGGCCGATACGGGAAGCACCTGGCCACTGATCAACCATCCCGAGGGCAAGTTCTACGGAGAGAACAGGGATTTCCTGCTCCGCGCCGTGGTGCGGGCAAGCGCCGCGGCACCTGTTTTCTTCAAGCCGACAACCATCGATCTCGGAGGTGGCCAGGTGGGGGCCTTCATCGACGGCGGGGTCAGCATGGCCAACAACCCGGCCCTCCGGCTGTTTCTGGTGGCGACCCTGAACGGCTTCCCGTTTCGATGGAAAACAGGTGAGAACGAGCTGTTGCTGGTCTCGGTGGGCACCGGAACGTGGGACGTCAAAGATGATCCCGAAAGGATGGCCCACAGCAAGGTCTGGAACTGGGCCAAGTACGTCCCCAACCTGCTCATGGCCGACGCCCTGTGGCAGAATCAGCTGATCCTGCAAATTCCTGTCAGAGAGTCCGACGTCATGGGAGATCGACTCCGAGGTGGGCGATCTCTCCCATGATCTCCTGGTGGACGAACCGGCCCTTTCCTATCTGCGGTACGACGTGCTCCTTGAAGAGGAAGAGCTCGTGCGCCTCGGGCTCGACGATGTGGCGCCCAAGGCTCTAAAACTGCGCAACATGAGCGCGGCCGCCAATCGATTCGATCTCTCCAGGATCGGCGCGACCGCAGCCGAGGACCAAATCCGCGCAGAGCACTTCCCTGCGGCTTTCGACCTCGACGGGCCAACCGGCGGCGACCGTTGACCGCCGCCGCACACGGCGGCCCCGCCTCCGACACCGTAGAACACGAACCGGGACTGGTCATCGCTGTCACCGGACACCGGGACATCGACCCGGAGGACCCGCGGCTGCGGGAAACCGTGGCCCACGAACTGGAACGCCTGCGAAGAACCGCTCCCAACCCGCACACGGTCGTGCTGTCCTGTCTCGCCGAAGGGGCTGACCGGCTGGTGGCGAGCCTGGGCCTGGATTACCTCGGCGCCGACTTGGTGGCCATCCTGCCGATGGCGCCAGGAGATTATCTGCCGCGACTTCAAAAGCCCGGAGTCTCGGGCAGCAGTTCGATGAGTTGCTGGCGGCCTCGCAGCGGGTGATTGTGATTGGAGATGAGGATCCGCCCCCGGGCGGGTACCGGGATGGGGCGCGAACCCTCCAGTACGCCCGCGCCGGCGCGTTCATCGTGGAACACTGCGATGTGCTGGTCGCCCTGTGGGATGGACAACCCGCCCGCGGCATCGGCGGTACCGGCCAACTGGTGGAGTGGATGGTCTCGGGCGAGATTCCTGCAGAGTTTTCCTGCTGGGGAGCCGAAAATGGACCCATCCCGATTCGTGATTCGGCCCGGGTCATCCACATCGACCCCGCCACCGGGGACGTGGTCTACCTCGGCGATTGAGCCCGCAGGAACTCCTCCACTCTGGCCATCCCTCGAGCCTCCACCCCCGCGTCACGGAGCTCGGAAAAATCCTCCAGGACCGCCTCTCGGAAGAGGCGGGTGTCGGTCACGGGGAAGTGGGCGTACCGCAGGTACAGCTCCCGTGCGGCGGCTTCACGACCGGCCAGCAGGTGGCCGTGGGCGAGGGTCAGCTGAAGCCAGGTCTGACTCGGATCGACCTCGAGGGCCCGTTTCGACAGCGCAACCGCGGTGTCGGGGGATCCGCCGAAAAGGGCTCGACGGGCGCCATAGCCCAGGATCCCGGCGCGAATCCTCCGACTCGCGTCCTTCGGGTCGATCTGATCCACACCGATCGCGGCACCCTCATCGGGTCCCTTTCGAAAAAGGGCACAGCTGGTGGCGATCCCGAGCGGTCCCTCGACTGCTCTTCGAGCGGCAAGATCCGCGCGGATTTCCACGTCCTGAAAACCGGCCACCGCCTTTTGCCAGGCGTCACGCGCTGCAGCCACCTCCCCGGCTCCCCACAGCGCATGGCTCAGCCGGTTGGCGTTGTCCACCACGTCAACCGCGAATAGCACCGAATCGGGATGGCTCTCCCGAATCCCTTCCACGTCGGACAGTGATACGCGGTAGCGTTCCGCCGCGGCCTCGAAATCGCCCGCCGCCACCAGGGCATCTCCCACCATCTGGCGGCAGCCAGCCACGAGACGGGTGGCCCCCGCGTTGGTGGCGTCACGCGCCGCCAGCGACTCGGCGGTGGTCAGTGCCAGCCTGGCCGCACCCAGAGCCCGGGTCGGCTGGTCGGCGACGATCAGCAGTTGGGATATATAGGCGTGGGTGGCGGCGAGCTGGAAGAGCAGCGATCCGCTCGATGGCGCATCCGCGGCGAGCCCTTCGAGGATGGCCAGCCGCTCTCGATAGGCCGCAGATCGCCGTCTCCTGATCACCCAGCGATCTGGCAACGGTCGCCCTGGCGGCGATGGTATCTGCCCAACTCATCTGCCAGTCGGCGTTGTGGGGGCCCCTTTCCACCAGCATCGCCCACATCCGCTCGGCGTCGGCGACCAGCGGCTCCGCGGCGTCGAGATCGCCCACATCCAGCAAAACGCTGGCCAAACCCGAGGTGACTTCCGCCATCATGCTCTGTCTCACGAGATCCGGAGGGTCTCCCAGCGGGATTCCCTGGTGGATTTCCAGTGCCGCGGCGTATTCCTCTTCGGCCCTCACCAGGTCGCCCTCGATCTTCGCCAAGAATCCCCGGGACGCCCGAATCGACGCCAGGTCGCTCTGCCAAAGCGCATTGCCCGGCTCCTCGGCCAGCAATCCGGTCAGAATTTCGAAGGCGTCATCGAACGCCGCGGCCGCCTCCACCACCCTGCCCTGGATCCGCAGGAAATTTCCCACCCGGAGCGCGTTGAGGGCCAGCTCGCGCCGGCGCTGGAGATCCGACGGGTTGGATTCGGCGAGGCGCCGGGTCATCCGCTCCTCTTCCCGCCACGACGCCAACGCCGCTTCCACGTCCCCCTCCTGGTAATCGAGATCTCCGAGGCGCGAGCGGGCAATCGAAAGATCGTGCTGCCACAGCTCGTTTTCGGCATCCAGATCGACCAGCATCTGAGAAATGACCATGGCGGCGTCGTAGGATTCTCTGGCGATCTTGAGGTCTCCCTGGACTCGTCGGACGTCGCCCAAAGCGATCAGCGCCACACCCCGGGTGCGGGCGACGTCGGCCGGCAGGGTCTGCGGATCCTCCGATTCCGTCTGGCTGAGAACCTGCTGCGCTGCTCGCTCCATCACGTCCATCCGACCGGTCGTCTCCACCATCTCCCGCAGGTCGAAGAGCATGAAGCTGATCGAGTTGTCGGCGAGCTGGCGTTGCTGGTTCGCTTCCTGAGCGGACTCGGACGGCCATGAACCCGAGCACGACGATCACCACCGACACCACCAGAATGGCGAGGGTCGCACCGCCGAGACCGGCCGCGAGTGCGCCAGTCGCCGGTTCCTGGCTCGCTGAGCGGCGTGCTCAGCCTCGAGTTCGCGTTGGCGCCGCAGCAGGTCCTTGCGTTCCTGCCGCCGGCGCTCTCGATCACGCTCATGACGGCGGCGTTCGTCACGACTCTTGCGAATCGTGCGCGTCAGCACGTCGTGGGTGAGTTCGATCCGCTGGGCTCCCAGGCGATCTTCGACCCTGATCAGACGACGATCGACGAGCTTCGTGAGGTCTTCCTTGGAGACGCCGTCGGAGTCGAGCGCATCGTCCATCGCCACCATGTTCCGGTAGCCCGACCTGGTGAGTAGACGATCCTCGACGAACACCCGCATCTCGGCGGGCAGATCGGCGAGGCTGCGGTTGTAGAAGTCGGCCAGGATCCCGATCTTGGCGGAGCTCAGTAAATCGCCGGTGATCCGCTCGCGGCCCTGGTCGATTCGTTTGGAGTTCAGCTCGCGGCATACCAAGGGACAACAGCGCCGGTTCGACCTCGGCCCGCGACCCGATCCCACCGGCACCGACCCGTCGGAACGGGTGCTCTCGAGTGTCGGCGACGAACTGCACGATCTCCTTCCCAACCTGCTCGTCCACGAGCTCCGGATTGGGCCGGCTGACCGCATCGAGGGCCTGTTCTGGCGACAGCGCCGTCAACCGCATGCGGTTGCGGCGCAGCGATGGGATGTCCTCGCAGAGCTGTTCGAGCAACGGGAGGAAATCCTCCCTGAGACTGATGACGACGCGAAAATCCCGTCGATCGTATGGGAAATCGATCGTCTCGCCACTCTCTTCGAGCTGGCGCTGGACCGAGACCGGGATCTGGTTCTCGATCAGGTTCTCCAGCTCGACGATCAGATCTGTCACCTCCGGGCGATCGGCCGCCAGGGTGAACAGCTCCTCGAACTGATCAAACACCAACACCGGCTGCAGGAGATGGTTGCTGGAGCTCCAAAACACGGTCCGGTGAAAGAGCTCCCACAGGGAAGCCCTCTCCCAGTCCATTCCCGCATGCTCCATATCTCCGCCCAGCTTCTCGACGCTGGCCCGAACCCTGGCCTTGACCTGGGCCACCGGATGGGCCGCACCCGGCGAAAAGTCGATGCGAATCGACACGGGCAGGAACCGGCTTTCACGGAGCCTGGGAAAGAGACCGGCGTGGATCAGCGAGGTCTTTCCCAACCCCGAACCCCCGAAGAACAGGGTCGCCACGTCACGACGCACCAGCCGGAGCAGCCGATCCGTCTCCCGCCGGCGGCCAAAGAAGAACGGGGACTCACGCTCGCGAAAGGCGAGGAGTCCCGGAAATGGATTTTGTTCGTCCACCGCGAATCCAGCACCATCGGGAGTGGTCCGTTCGGTCACAGGCGCCCGGCCTTTCGCTTGCGCAGGTCACGGATTCTCCGCTTGGTGAGCTCGACGAACTCTTCGGTCGGGACCCCGCCCGGGAATCGTTGCCAGTGACGGTTGGCGAACTCCTCGGGGATCCCCTCTGCGTCGTAGGGCACATCGTCGACCACGATCGGCTGAATGAAGGGGTACGAGCTCTCGAATCGCCGCGACCGCTCGATCGCCCAGAACCACTCCTTGCGGTAGTAGCCCTCGAGCCGCCGGCAGGCGTTGGCCGAAATGATGGGGAAGAAGAAAGTGCAGGCCTCGATGTTGCGCTTGATCTTCTTCTCGTAGAGATCACCGGCCTCGAGCCGCCGCTGGTCGTACCAGACCTCGAGGCCGGAGCCCTCCAGGCCGGCCTTGAGCTCGAGCACCTCATCCCGGTCCTGGCTGGCGTAGCTCAGAAAGAGGCCCCCGGGAGCCATGTCGTCGGAGACTCCCGGTTGCTCCGGCTCACCGACGATGGGAGACTCCCCCTCTGGGTGCTCTGCTTGCCACCGCCGACGAGCTCCTCGACGAACTGGGTGGTCCCTCCACCGTCGTACACCGTCACCTTGCACTGCCGCAGAAACTCCAACAGATCGTTGTCCCGGGCCGTGTGGTCATCAGCGATCGTCTCCAGGGTGTCGCGGGGGTCGAGCAGCCGCATGTCGGACAGCGCTCGGACGAAGAACCGGGTGAGCCAGTTGGGGAAGCTGCAGCCGAGCACCAGAAGGTTGTAGTCCCTCATGGCGTCGAACAGCATGCGTGGCCGCCGGTCCACCGTCTGGAGGGCGTGGACGAACTCGAGCAGATCCTCGTCGGTGATGGCGTAGTCGGCCACGGTGCTGCTGCGTCCGAAGATCTGGAAGACCAGCGGCACATCGAGGGCTGTGGGTTCGCACGGCAGATCCTGCACTTTGGTCCGCAGCGAGTACACCCGGGCCTTGGTGCGAGAGTCACCGCCGAATCGCTCCTCATCCAGCGCCCGCTGCATGAACCGATCGAAGGTCGTGCTGACGAACAGCTTGAGGCCTCGGATCTTCGCGAGCTGGCGCAGAGGTTGTGGGGTCGCGAGCTCGGTCGAGGAGAGGATCGCGTGCAGCGTCGAGTACAGCATTCCGCGGTGGCCGCCGCCCTCGAGAAAATGACTGGCGACTCGGTTCAGCTCGGTTCGGCCCGCCGGCCGGTTGGCCGTCGAGACCCAGCCGCTCCTTGAGCGCGTCGGCAAGCAACTCGTGGAGCAGGACCTGTCGGGAGTTCACGTCGAAGACGAGCAGCTCCGGTCCCACCACGGGCACCACCCGTCCCTCTTCGATGGAGGCGAGCAGGACATCCCACGGGAAGCTGTCAGCGGCCTTGGTCACGGCGCGGCGGTCCTCCGGTTCTGCCAACTCATGACTCCCGCCCTCGAGGGCAGTGGTCGGTCGACGATCCCAATCGAGTCAACCAATGATAGCGGAGGCCACAAGCCTTTCATCGGCAACCCGTTTTGTACGGCTCGGTCGGAGTGCCGTCCCTCGGACACGCCCATCCGGGCCGGTCGGCATCGACCCAGATCCAGTCGCAGTGTCGCGGACAGAACCGGACCATTCCAGGCGCCACGCTGGGCTTGCCCACTCCCGAGTCCCACGGATCTGAAACCGCCATCCAACAATCGCACCCTGGTGCTCGCCACCATCCGCTCGTAGATATTCTGGCCCCACGCCCACTGTGACGACGACGCGCGAACCCCCATCATGGTCAGGTTTCCACGCGGCATGCCCGGCAGGAGGTACTCCAGGTTCGAGGGGTTCACCACCGCAATCAAGGCCTCCCACATGGCCTCCTCCTGGCCGGGCCAGGTGCCCACCCACAGCCGACCGTTGGGAATCCCCGGCAACGGCCCGCGGTGGACTTCGGTGAAGCCCCGGAACTCCTGGCGACGTTCGGTCACCAGCCCGTTCAGGAACAGGTCGACGTTCCCGACGTCAGTCACAGCGCCCGGCACCGTCGTCGCCGCAGGGACGTACGCCACCATGACACTGCTCTGTGGATCGATGAACAGCGCCCCGAAAAACTCCGCCGGATTGTTGGGTAACAGCACCACCTGCCATCCGCGCGGGTAGTCGATGCCCCAGATCCTCGTCCCTCCCGCGGTCTGACCGCAGCAGAGGAACTCGCTGAGTTCCACCGGTCCACGATCCAGCGGCGTGGTCTGCGCCGGTCGAATCCCCGAATCGGCAGCCGAGGTGGGTTCTCCAGCCGATCCGACCGGACCCGCCAGCAGCATCACGGCCCCGAGCGCCAGCCCGAATCCGCCCCGGATCTCCAATCGAAACCGGCGAACCGCATTCCATCGACTCATGACCACACTCCTGATTGCGACGACGACCGCTCTCAAAGCTCTTGGCCGGTGATCGTTGTTCGACAGTATAGCCCGCAGGCTTCGTCACGTTCTGCAGACTTCGTAGACAAAAAACACCCTACCGCGGATCTCTATCTGTGGGAGCATCGAGTTGGAGTTGGCATTGACCGCACCTGCAGCAGAGTCCGATCACGACCGTTGGATCGCCCATCAGCGGCGGCGGCTCGTTCGCATCGCCCTGTCGGTGCTCCACGACCGGGAGGAGGCCGAGGACGTGGTTCAGGAGACTCTGCTCGCCTACGTGCGCGTCTCGAAAAAGGGCCGCATTCGCTCGCCCGAGAGCTATCTCGCCCGGGCCGTTCGGTGGAACGCGGTCAAGCGCCGCGCGAGGCGATCACAGCATTCGTCTCTGGGTTCGATTCCTGAGCCGGCGCGGACCCATGACCCGAACCACCTCGACGCCGTCGAGTTGGAACGCGCGATCGCCTCCCTCTCCGTGGCGCAGCAGGCCGTGATCCGCCTGCGCTTCTACCTGGGACTGTCATTCCGCGAGATCGGCAACAACCTGTCCATCTCCACCAATACCGCGGCGAGCCGCACCCGCTATGCGCTGGCCAAGCTGCGCAATCGGCTGGGTCCGTCCGCACAGACTTCGTCCAAGGAGGGACACCATGAGTGAGCTACGTTTCCCCAGATGGCTCGCCGCCGTCGGCGTCTTCGGCGGCGTGATGATCGCGCTGATCCTGCCCGTTGCCGTTCTGTTGCTCGGGGAGGACCTGTCCTCGACCGCCAAGCTGGTCGTCATCATCCTCGGCCTGATGATCGGCTCGTGCCTGGCAGGCATTTCGGCGGTGGTCGGCATCACGATCCCAACCGCCATATACGGAGGCGCCGTCAAGATAGGAGAAAACGGCTGCTGTTCGCCGGCCGAGGACTGTTGCCCACCCAAACCGCCGACACCACCCACCGACGATTGATATCATGAGGTCCCCACCTCGTGCCGGAGTGGCGGAATGGTAGACGCCGGGGACTTAAAATCCCCTGGCCGTACGCCCATGCGGGTTCGAATCCCGCCTCCGGCACCATTTCTTCGATCGTTTTGAGGGTCCGGTTAGTCGCTGCTCTTTGTTTACGTTGCCCCCCGCCCGCCCACCCTCGCAACGCGACTCACCCGCCACCAGCGAGTGGCCGTAAGCCAGCCATCCCCCTCTCCGGCCTGGCTGGGGCCAGGCCTGCGATCCCCATGGCAACGGCCACGAATCGCTGCTGGGGGTGTAAGGGGTGTCGGGTAGACCCGACACCCATCGTACCCATCATCCAGATCGACTGAAGACGTATCGCCGGGGTGAGGTCATAAGGCGACAATCCTCTTTCCAGCTTCGGATCGGGCCCGGGGGGACAGATCAAGCCCATAGAATGCCCGGTTTGAAACCAGCAGTGGGGCGTGAGTCACAGCATTGAGGTTTCCGCGTGCCGTACTCACCCCACGGTGCCCTATTCCAGTCCACCGACGTCATTATCTTCAGAGGGTTCTGGTTGAGGGACCTGTTGTGTGTCTCCGGTGTCGATGACACCGAAGTGGAATTGCCAAGCGCAGGGGGGCCGGCGTCATCGAGGAACGAGGCAAGACCCAGACCGCCGAGATAGTCCGCGACTTCCTCATCGACTGGCGGCCGCCGTTGATGAGCTATCTCGCCTTCCGGGTGGGCAACGCGGCCGAGCGCGAGGACCTGGCCCAGAAGGCCTACCTGCGCACCATGCGGCTCGACCAGGTCCAGGGGAAACCGCCATGAAGTACGCTTCACCCGGGAAGTTCAGGACGGCCGAGGAGTTCCGCCAGCGCTGGCGGGAAGTCGCGCCTGGAATGGACTGCGACACGGAGCTGCTCGGCGCCGCTGGGCCGCTCGGCAAGCCACTCGAGCTTGGCACGAAGATGCTGTCAAACCGCTTCGTCACCCACCCGATGGAGGGCTGGGACGGCGAAGAGGACGGGTTGCCCTCACCGCTCACGTTGCGACGCTGGCGCAACTTCGGTCGCAGCGGGGCGAAGCTGATCTGGGGTGGCGAGGCCTACGCGGTCCAGGAGGACGGCAAAGCAAACGCGCGGCAGCTCTTTCTGAATCCGAATGCCGATGCCGAACGCGGGTTGACGCGGCTGCGTCAGGAGCTGCGCGAGGGACACGACGAGATTGGCGAGGATCCCGACGAGCTCTACATCGGCCTGCAGCTGACTCACTCCGGCCGCTTCGCTCGCCCCTTCGGCCCCGAGCTGCAGCCACGCATCGTCTGCCGTCATCCTGCACTCGACGCGAAGTTCGGCATCGATCCCGGGTTCGAGCCACTGAGCGACGGCGAGCTCGAGGCGATCGGTGAAAACTATGTGCGCGCCGCGGTACTGGCGGCCAGTGCCGGGTACGACTTCGTCGATCTGAAGTGCTGTCACGGGTACCTGATGCACGAGCTGCTCGGTGCGCGTTGGCGCGAGGGGAGCTATGGCGGTTCGTTCGAAAACCGCACGCGTCTCGTCCGCCGCATCCTCGAGGGCATCCGCTCGGCGTCGCCGAAGCTCGAGGTCGGCGTGCGCGTCTCGGTCGGAGACCTGTTCCCCTACGCTCCGAACGAGGAGACGCAGGTCGGTGAGCCGGCAGGTTGGGACGCCGAGCTGCCCTACGAGCACGGCTTCGGGTTGCGGCGCGACGACCCGCGCGAGATGGACCTCCAGGAGCCGCTGCGCTTCCTCGGGCTTCTCGAGGAGCTGGGCATCCGGCTGGTCAACGTCACGCTCGGCTCACCGTACTACTGTCCGCACCTGTCGCGGCCGGCGGCCTACCCGCCCAGCGACGGGTACCTGCCGCCGGAGGACCCGCTGCGCAGCGTGGCGCGTCACATTCAGGCGGCCCGGCGCTGCAAAGAGGCGTATCCGGGGCTTATCTTGGTCGGTACGGGTTACACCTACCTGCAGGAGTACGCCGCGTACGTGGCGCAGTACGAGATCGGCCGCGGCCACGTCGATTGCGTCGGCTTCGGGCGCATGATGCTTTCCTATCCCGAGCTGCCGCTCGACGTACTGCGCGGGCGCGAGCTCGACCGACGGCGCATCTGCCGCACCTTTAGCGAGTGCACCACCGCGCCGCGCAGCGGCATCGTCAGCGGCTGCTATCCGCTCGACGAGTTCTACCAGGCTCTGCCGGAGGGCGACCGCATGAAGGAGCTGCGGAAGACGAGAATCAAGAGACCGGGCAGATGAGAGCCGGTCGGATCTCTGCCGAGGAACTCGACGAGCTGCGAAGCTGTTTACGCATGACCAACCCCCCGGATCCAGCCGCGCTGGCGGCGGAGAAGGAGATGCTCACCGCGCTCTCGCACGAGGGCTTCGGCCAGCGCGCACGGGCGTTCCTACGGCTGTCTGGCCCGGGCTACTTGCAGAGCGCGATGACCCTGGGCGGTGGCACGGCGGCCGCGTCGCTCTTCGCGGGCGCCGCCTTCGGCTACTCGCTCCTGTGGGTGGCGCCGGTGGCAATGCTGCTCGGCATCCTCATGCTCTCGGCCATTTCGCACCAGACTCTTTCGACCGGCGTTCGTCCCTTCGAGGCCATGCGCCGCCACGCCGGTGCGCCGCTCGCTTTCGGCTGGGCTTTCGGTGCGCTGGTGGCCTCGATCGTCTGGCACTTCCCGCAGTACGCGCTGGGAGCTGCAGCGCTTGTCGACATCGGCGCGGTGGCGGGCGTCGGTGGCCTGAAGCCGCAGTGGATGGGCCTGATCGTGCTGGTCTGGGCGATTGCCATCTCGCTGCTGTACGGATCGACGCCGCGGATGATGCGCATCTACGAGCGCAGCCTGAAGTACATGGTGTGGGGGGTTTTGCTGTGTTTCGGCTGGGTCGTGTTCCGGACCGGCATCTCGGACTGGGGCGCGCTGCTCCGAGGTTTCCTCACGTTCGAGATCCCCGGCGAGATCAACGGCGTGGCTGGCTTGACAGTCGTGCTCAGCGGTCTCTCCGCTGCGGTCGGGATCAACATGGTCTTCCTCTTCCCCTACAGCCAGCTGGCGCGCGGCTGGGGGCGCGAGCACCGGCAGTTGGCGCGCTTCGACCTGATGACGGGCATGTTCCTGCCCTACGCGCTCGCGGCGAGCCTGATCGTCATCGCCACGGCAAACACAATCCACCATAGCGGGGAGTTCGCGGGGACGTGGCTGGCGCCGATCGACGCCGCGCAGATTCTGGCGCCCGCGATCGGTCCGACCGTCGGCCGCGTCATCTTCGACGTTGGGATCCTCTGCATGGCGCTGAGCACAATCACGCTGCACATGCTGTGCTGCGGCTTTGTTTGCGCGGAGGTCTTCGGCTGGGAGGTCGGCAGCTGGAAGTACCGCCTCGCGACCCTGCTGCCGACGCCGGGCGTGCTCGGACCGGTCCTGTGGACCAAGCTTCTGTGGATCGCGGTACCGACGAACATCGTCTGCGGCTTCCTCCTGCCGGTGGTCTACGTCGGCTTCATCCGCCTGCAGACGAGCGAAGCCTACCCTCGGAGCAGACAGGCCACGCGGCGCGAAGGGCGGCGCATGGCTGCTCGGAATGATCGTCTCGACGCTCGTGCTCGTCGTCTTCCTGGGCTGGTTCGCGATCACGAAAGGGCCGGGCTGCTTCGAGCAAATCGGGGGTTTGCTCAGCTCGAAAGGGGGCTGACGCGAATGCTCATCTGGCGCACGACTTGTCGACCACGGATTGGGAGAGTGAATCGTCATGGGATGTGATTGGGTGGACAACAACATCGCGAGGAGCGACGTACGAGCGGCGCGATGTCCAGTCATCGCCAGATGTGCGGGTCGCCAGCCCAGGCGCCGGCGGCACCCGGACCCACGACCTCTGGTCGAAATGCGGCGGAGGGGAGAATGACGGGAAGCGCGGGAAGTGTGCTGATGCCGATCGGGGATGCGACCGAGACCATGGACACCATGTATCCCCTCTTTCGCCTCGCGGAGGAGGGCTATGATGTGGTTGTCTCCGGTCCAGGGGCGCGTTTCTACCACACGGTGCTCCACGAGGTACCACCGAACACCGACGTGCCGTGGGACATCACGCGAGAGATTCGCGGCTACCACATCGAGGCCGCGGTGGAGTTCGACGGCGTCACGCCCGAGGAGTATGTCGGTCTGTTCCTGTCGGGGGGGCGGGCGCCGGAATACCTTCGTTATGACGCAGATCTACTGAAGATCACTAGGCACTTCCTGGAGCAGAACAAACCCATCGCGGTCGTCTGCCACGGCATCGAAATTCTGGCCGCGGCCGGCGGAGTACAGGGTGGTCGCCGCGCAACAACGGTCGACAAATGCGCGCTGGACATCACCCAGGCTGGTGGGGTGTACGTCAATGAACCCTGCGTCGTCGACGGGAACATCGTCAGCACCAGAACCTGGAACGACTACGGCTCGCAGTTCTTCAAGCTGTTCATCCTGAAGATGCAGGAGTCGGCCGGCCCGTAGGTGCCAAAAGTGACGCTGCAGGGAATGAAAGGTCAGGTGAGCAGGTCACAATGATCTCACGAACTCTCCCGACTCCTCGAGCGATTGTCTCGAGTGCCGGGCGTGGAACCCGGGCGTCATGAAGCTCCTCGGCATCGACCTCGGCAGCTCATCGATCAAGGCGTCTCTCCTGGACGTCGAAACCGGTCGGTTCGTCGGCAGCGCGACCTCGCCCGAGACCGAGATGGTGATCGCTTCGCCGGAACCCGGATTCGCCGAGCAGAATCCGGCCATGTGGTACCGCCACGCAGTGAAGGCGGTTCAGGGGGTCATGGGCGAATCGGGTGTGGTTGCGGACGAGGTCAAGGCGATCGGCATCGCCTACCAGATGCACGGCCTCGTATGTGTTGACGTCCAGGGCAACGTACTCCGCCCGTCGATCATCTGGTGCGACAGCCGGGCGGTTTCCACCGGCGATCGCGACGATGGAGGCGATTGGCCGGAACCGTTGTCTCGAGCACCTGCTCAACTCTCCCGGCAACTTCACAGCCGCAAAGCTCGCGTGGGTGAAGGAGAACGAGCCCGAGGTCTTCCGCAAGATTCACAAGATCATGCTGCCGGGAGACTGGCTGGCTTTCGCGTCTGACGGACCGAATCTGTACCACGCCGTCGGGGTTATCCGAGGGCATCTTCTGGGATTATCTGGAGGAAGGCCCGTGTGGCTTCTTGATCGAACACTTCGGCTTCGACTCGGACCTGCTGGCCGACCTTGTGCCCACATTCGCGGTGCAGGGAGAGCTGTCTTGCGCAGCGGCAGCAGAGCTTGGTCTGGCGGCGGGGACGCCGGTGGCGTACCGTGCGGGAGACCAGCCCAACAACGCGCTGTCTCTGAATGTGCTGAACCCCGGCGAGGTGGCAGCCACCGCCGGCACCTCTGGTGTGGTCTACGGGGTCAGCGATCGGAAGCGGTTCGACCCGGAATCGCGGGTGAACACCTTTCTTCACGTCAACCACACCTCGTCCGGCCGCGGCTTGGCGTGCTGCTGTGCATCAACGGGACCGGCAGCATGAACGCGTGGACCAGGCGGCTGCTGGGTGATGTGAGCTACGAGGAGATGAACCGGCTTGCCGACGAGGTCCCGATCGGCTCCGACGGGATCAGCGTGCTGCCCTTCGGCAACGGCGCTGAGCGCATGCTCGGCAATCGGACGGTCGGCGCCCAGGTGGCGGGGGTCGACCTCAATCGTCACACTCGAGCGCACCTCTGCCGCGCCGTCCAGGAAGGCGTCGTGTTCTCGTTCAACCATGGCATGCAGATCATGCGCGACGTCGGAGTCGATCCGAACACCATCCGCGCCGGTTCCGCGAACATGTTCATGAGCGACGTCTTCTGCGAAACCCTGGCCGGCGTCACCGGCGCGACCATCGAGCTCTACGATACCGATGGCGCGCTCGGCGCGGCCCGTGGCGCCGGTGTCGGCGCAGGAATCTACGGCTCCCTGGAGGAGGCGTTCGCCTCCCTGGAGCGGTGCAGGGTCGTTGAGCCCGATGGCCGGATTTCCTCGAGTCGTACCGTCGCTGGCGCAGCCTTCTGAATCGATCGCTGGACTAGACAGGAGCCGTCATGAGCGCTGGAAATGAAGGGCAGAAACCAGTCACAGCCGTGCTGATCGGGGACCGTGAGTACTTCGAAGGAATCGGGAAAATTCGGTACGAGGGCCCCGGGAGCGACAATCCGCTGGCATTCAAGTGGTACGACGAGCATCGCGTGGTCGGCAGCAAGACCATGCGCGACCATCTCCGGTTTGCCGTTGCCTACTGGCACACACTGTGCGGCGTCGGGACGGACCCCTTCGGTCTGCCGACCAAGGACTTCCCGTGGGCCAGCGGCGGCAATGCCCTGCAACGCGCACGGAACAAGATGGATGCCGCATTCGAGCTGTTCACCAAGCTCGGGGTCCCGTTCTATTGCTTCCACGATGTGGACCTGGTCGATGAGGGCGCGTCGCTCGCCGAAACCGAGCGGTTGCTGCAGGAGTCGGTCGAGTACGCAAAGCAGAAGCAGGCGGCGAGCGGCGTCCGGTTGCTCTGGGGCACCGCCAACCTGTTCAGCCACGTTCGCTACATGAACGGCGCCGCCACCAATCCCGATTTCGACGTAGTGGCGCGCGCCGGCGCCCAGGTTAAGAGCGCGCTGGACGCCACGATCGCACTCGGCGGCGAGAACTACGTGTTCTGGGGGGGGCGTGAAGGCTACCTGTCGCTTCTGAACACCGACATGGGACGCGAGCTGGGGCACGTGGCGCAGTTCCTGAAAATGGCCAGGGACTACGCCCGGGCGAACGGCTTCGAGGGCACGTTCCTGATCGAGCCCAAGCCGATGGAGCCAAGCAAGCACCAATACGACTTCGATGCCGCGACGGTGATCGGGTTTCTGGAGCGCCACGGTCTGCAGGATGACTTCAAGCTGAACATCGAGGTCAACCACTCGACGCTTGCCCAACACACCTTCCAGCACGAGCTGCAGACGGCGGCGGACTCCGGGATGCTCGGAAGCATCGACGCCAATCGCGGCGACTGCCAGAACGGCTGGGATACCGACCAGTTCCCGCTCAGCGTCTACGAGACCGTCGAGGCGATGCTCGTGATTCTCGAGGCGGACGGATTTCGGAGCGGCGGCATCAACTTCGACGCCAAGACCCGCCGTAATTCCACCGACCTCGAGGACATCTTCATCGCGCACGTCTGTGGCATGGACGTGTACGCGCGTGCGCTGGTGATCGCAGACAGGATGCTGAACGAATCGCCATACCGGCAATGGCGTCGTGATCGGTACGCCAGCTTCGATCGCGGCACGGGCGCTGCCTTCGAGGAGGGAGAGTTGACCCTCGAGGACCTTCGAGTTCACGCGCTGGAGCACGGTGAGCTTGCGATCACCAGCGCCAAGCAGGAGCTGTACGAGCAACTGATCAACCAGTACATCTGACGGAGGAGGCCGTGATGAAGACCATCAAGGGACCCGCCATTTTTCTCGCCCAGTTCGCCGGCGACGACCCTCCCTTCAACAAGCTGGACTCGATCGCCGAGTGGGCCGCGAATCTCGGCTTCGTCGGCGTCCAGATCCCGTCGTGGGACGGTCGCCTCATCGACTTGGCGCGCGCCGCCGACAGCCGTGAGTACTGTGATGAAATCAAAGGGATCGTCGGCGAGCACGGGGTGGCGCTCACCGAGCTGTCCACCCACCTGCAGGGCCAGCTGGTGGCGGTTCATCCTGCCTACGACGAGGCGTTTGACGGATTCGCCCCGACCGAGGTGCGCGGCAACCCCACGGCGCGTCAGGCCTGGGCCGTGGAGCAGATGATGCTTGCCGCCAAGGCCTCGGCGAACCTCGGGCTCACCGACCACGTCACCTTCTCCGGTGCTCTGGGATGGCCGTTCATGTACCCGTGGCCGCAACGGCCGGCAGGTCTCGTCGACACCGTCTTCTCCGAGCTGGGGAAGCGATGGCGCCCGATCCTCGACGCCTTTGATGATGTGGGCGTGAACCTATGCTACGAGATCCACCCGGGGGAGGATCTCCATGACGGGGTCACCTTCGAGATCTTCCTGGAGAAGGTCGGCGGGCACCCTCGGTGCAACATCCTGTATGACCCGAGCCACTTCGTGCTACAGCAGCTGGACTACCTGGCGTACGTCGACATCTATCACGAGCGGATCAAGATGTTCCACGTCAAGGATGCCGAGTTCAACCCGACCGGCAGGCAGGGCGCCTACGGCGGCTACCAGCCGTGGGTCGATCGCGCCGGTCGTTTCCGATCTCTGGGCGACGGTCAGGTGGACTTCAACGGGATCTTCTCCAAGCTGGCTGCCTACGACTTCGAGGGCTGGGCGGTGCTGGAGTGGGAGTGCTGCCTCAAACATCCGGAGGACGGCGCCCGGGAGGGTTCGGAGTTCATCAGGCGGTACATCATCCGCGTCACCGACCACGCGTTTGACGACTTCGCGGGTGCTGGCACAAACGAGGCTGCGAACCGCCGCATGCTCGGCATCGAGTGAAGGAGGTCCATATGAGCACTCATTCAAGGCCACTCGGGCGGCGCTTACGGCTCGGCATGGTTGGCGGTGGCGGGGGCGCGTTCATCGGCGCCGTCCATCGCATCGCCGCGCGGATGGACGACCGCTACGAGCTTGTGGCCGGCGCGCTTGCCTCGGATCCGGACCGAAGCCGCGCATCTGCAGAGGCCTTACTGTTGGACCCGGATCGCGCGTACGCAGACTTCAAGGAGATGGCGCGAGCAGAGTCGGCCCGCGATGACGGAATCGACGTGGTGTCGATCGTCACGCCGAACCACCTGCATCACGCTGCGGCCAGAGCGTTTCTCGAGGCCGGCATCCATGTCATCTGCGACAAGCCGCTCACGACCACGCTCGACGACGCCCTCGACCTGGTACGACTGGTCAACGACACCAACCTCGTGTTCGGCCTGACGCACAACTACAGCGGGTATCCCCTGGTGCGCCAGGCGCGGGCGATGGTCCAGGGGGGCGAGTTGGGAAAGGTCCGTGTGATTCAGGCCGAGTATCCCCAGGAGTGGCTCACCACCAAACTAGAGGACACCGGTCAGAAGCAGGCCGAGTGGCGCACCGACCCAGCCCGGTCGGGAGCCGGAGGGTGCATCGGCGACATCGGCACGCACGCCTACCACCTGGCCGGGTTCATCTCGGGGCTCGACGCCACCGAGCTGTGCGCCGATCTCTGCACGTTCGTGCCAGCTCGACGTCTGGATGACAACGCTCATGTCTTGTTGCGCTACGAAAATGGGGCTCGGGGCATGCTGTGGTCGAGCCAGGTGGCACCCGGCAACGAAAACGCGCTTCGGGTTCGCGTCTACGGTGAGCAGGCCGGGCTGGAGTGGAGCCAGGAGCAGCCGAACGTGCTGAAATTCGCGCCGTTCGGCGAACCCCCACGAACCATAACTCGAGGCGGGCAAGGGTCGGACGAGATCGCGGCCCACGCCACCCGCATCCCGTCGGGACATCCCGAGGGCTACCTGGAGGGTTTCGCCAATCTCTACCGCGACCTGGCTGAGCAGATCACGGCCCGCTTCCAGGACCGGAAACCGGATCCGCTCACCTTGTGGTGCCCGACCGTCGAGGACGGTGCCCGCGGTGTCAAGTTCATCGAGACCGCAGTCGAGTCGAGCAGGCGGGGTGGGGTGTGGTTGGGACTGATGTTCGGGCTCTAACCACCACCAGTTTCCAGAGCAGCTGGTATCCTGCGCGTCGTTTTTTGCGTCAATGTTATTGTAGATGTCCCCTCGCGGGTCGAGGTGTGCCGCACCGAGACGCGGTCGGCTGATGGCCCGAGGGGCTCGGGAGGTCGGCGTCATCGACGACGGAGCATCCAGCCAGACCGCTCGGGTCGTCCACGAGTTGTTCGTGGAAGCGCAGCCAGAGCTCATGCGCTACCTGGCGTTCCGTGTAAGGAATGCGGCCGAGAGCGAGGATCTCGCCCAGGAGGTCTATCTGCGCATGATGCGGCTCGACAACGTCCACCTGATCCGCAACCCCCGGGCCTACCTCTTCCGGGTTGCCTCGAGCGTGCTCGCGGACCGGGGTCGGCGGCAGGGCCGGACGATCCCCACCAGCGGCTGGGCCGTCGGGACCGAAAGCCACCCCGACGGGGCAGCCGGCCCTCTCGAGCGGTTGATCTGGCGGCAGCGTCTGGAGCGCGTCAACAGGGCCATCAACGAACTCCCAAAGCGGTGCCGACGCGCTTTGATTCTGCACCGCCGGGACGGCTGGACCTACGACGAGATAGCGGCGGACCTCGGAGTCTCTAGATCCATGGTCACGAAGTACCTCCGCAAAGCCTTGTCCTGTGCCGCCACGCCCTGGCCAACGACGAGGCGTCCACCTCGGAGACGAGCCCATGAGAAGCAAACGGAAGCAAGAAGACGTGGTACGCGAGCAGGCCGCCCAGTTTATCCTCGAGGACAACACCGGCTCCGCCGCCCGGGATGCGCACCAACAGCACTGGCTGTCCGACTCCCCAAAGCACGTCGAGGAGCTGCTCCGGATGGACGCTCTTTGGGAGGCTCTCGCCGATCCCGACCTGGCACCGGCCCTTTACGAGCCGAGGCCGGGACGCCGGTTCGCCCGCGTCCGCCGCATCGGGCTGGCCGGCGCGGCAGCGGTGCTGCTCGGTGTCGCCGTCTCGACCTGGTGGCTGGCCACCCGGCCCGACGTCTACCGTACGGCGGTCGGCGAGGTCACGTCGTTCCAGCTCGCGGATCGGTCCGTGATCTTCATGAACGCCGCCTCCGAGCTGTCGGTGCGGTACCGACCGACGCGCGCCTGGTGGAGCTTCGCTCGGGCGAGGCCGCCTTCGACGTCGCCCGCGACGAGGAGCGGCCGTTCGTGGTGGACACCGGCACCTCCCGCGTGGTCGTCCTGGGCACCCGGTTCGTTGTCCGCCGGAATGCCGAGGAGACTGCCGTGACCGTGATCGAGGGCCGGTGATGGTGGAGGGCGACCTGGATCTGCGTTCGGGCTCCGGCGCCGGACGAGCCTGAACGGACCTCCGAGCCGGCTCCTCGCTCCGCGGCGTTGCCGGCCCCATCGGCTCCCCGAACCGTCCAGCTCGCCGCACGGCAGCGCCTGAGGGTCGACGCGAGCGGCGGTGCCGTGCTCACGACCATTGCGGCGGACGAGCAACCGGCCGCCTGGCGGCAACGGCGGCTGGTCTTCAGCTCCCAGAGGCTCGAGGCCGTGGTCGCCGATTTCAACCGCTTCAACGTGGACCCAATTTACATCGAGGATCCGCTTCTTCGCAGCCTCCGCATCGGCGGCGTTTTCGACGCCGGCGACCCCGGGTCGTTGTTGGCCTTCCTCGAGGGCCTCGATGGGGTCACAGTCCGAACCGCGGAGGACGGCACCCACATCGTGTCACGCTCCGACTGAGAATTTCATGGGTGCTCGGTGTCCTCTTAAATCTTCTCGACGTCTCAACAAGAAAGACCAGGGCACGCGGCGTCGCCTCTGGAAGACAACGAGGAGGTTCAGACACGTGAAAACGAAAATTGCTGTGTTCCTTTTGTTGATCGCATCCGGAGGAATTGTCACGGCGCAGGCCCGAATCTACCGGATCGACATCCCGCCCCAACGCCTCGACCGCGCTTTGGAGGAGTTCGCCGAGCAGTCCGAGCTCCAGGTGGTGTACCTGGCCGAGATTGTTCAGGACATCGAATCCGCCGGCTTTTCCGGCGAAGGCAGGCTTGACGACGTGCTGCCCGCACTGCTCGAAGGCTCCGGACTCGCGTGGCGCCTCGAGAACGAGCGCACCGTGTCGATCGTCGAGCCGACCGAGAGTGAGGATCAGGGACCCACAGCGGAAGAGGGGCCGCCATCGGCCAACGAGGAGGAATCACCACCTAACGACGACTGGACGGAGAGCGGCAACTCGGAGGCGGGTGAGGACGAGACGACCGCCAGTTCGGATCCACCTGCGGAGGACGAGCCCGCTACTCAGGCCGAAGGGCCGGCTGCCGAGGAAGCAGCTTCCGCATCGTCCCACCGTGCCATTGAAGAGATCATCGTCACGGCACGCAAGTTTGACGAAAACCTGCAAACAGTGCCGGTTGCGGTGACGGCACTGGAGGCCGACACGATCAGGGAGCTCAACCTCCGCAACATTACAGATAGTCTGAAGCTGACGCCTGGGGC
>CAWDGW010000013.1:0-181680 GCA_963801995.1 uncultured Holophagae bacterium
GAGCGCTGTGGACGACGGGGGTGAGTCATCTGATGACTGAACGCGCGATCCTCGCCAGACCAGGGCACCACGAACTCCAAGGCGCTTCTCGTCAGCGAGGGCGGCGAGATCGTCGCGCGGCGGCGCGACCGCTCAGACCAGCTTCCCCCAGCCGGCCTGGGTCGAACAAGACGCCGAGGAGATTTGGCGCAGCGTACGCGAGTGCGTGGACGAGGTGCTCGCGTCCCGGCCCAACTGCGAGCCGGTAGCCATCGGCATCTCCAACCAACGTGAATCGGTGGTGGGCTGGGAACGCAGCACCGGCCGTCCCATCGGACCCGTGGTGATCTGGCAGTGCCGGCGAACGGCGTCCCTGTGCGAGGAGCTGAGGGGGCGGGGTCTCGGCTCTCTGCTCCACGAGCGGACCGGCCTCACCATCGACCCCCTGTTCTCGGCGACGAAGATCCGCTGGCTCCTGGACAACCTCGACTCGGGGCAGGAACGCGCCGAGGCCGGTGAATTCTGCTTCGGCACGATGGACAGCTGGGTGGCCTGGCACCTGGCGGGCGGCCGCCTCCACACCACGGACCTCTCCAACGCCTCGCGCACCCAGCTCCTGGGGCTCCAGGCGGCCGATTGGGACACCGAGCTCCTCGAGATCTTCGGCGTACCTCGCGCCCGCCCGAGCTCGCGCCGTCGAGTGGCAGCCGGGGAACGTCCGTGGCCCTGGGGGGTGGCCCGCCGGCGTTCCCATCGCCAGCCAGATCGGCGACTCCCACGCCGCACTCTACGGTCAGGCCGGCTTCCATCCGGGTTCGATCAAGGCGACCTACGGTACCGGATCGTCGCTGATGACCCCCACGCCCCGGCTGGTCCATTCGAAGCAGGGCCTGTCGTCAACGATTGCCTGGGCGGACGGCCGGGGCGCCACCTACGCTCTCGAGGGCAACATCCTGGCCACCGGCTCGGCCGTCCAGTGGTTGGGGGAGCTTCTAGGATTGGAGGACCCGGCGCGGGGCGTGGCCAGGCTGGCCCGTGGCGTCGAGGACCCCGGCGGCGTGTTTCTCGTTCCCGCTTTCGTCGGTCTGGGCGCGCCCCATTCGGACGACGCGGCGCGGGGGATGGTCAGCGGGCTCACGCGGGGCGCCACGGCGGCCCACCTGGCCCACGCCACCCTCTCCTCGATCGCCCACCAGGTCCGCGATGTGTTCGACCTGATGCAGGCCAAAGCGGGTCTCGAGCTCGACGTCCTGCTTGCCGACGGAGGCGCCACGAGAAACGACCAGCTGATGCAGCTGCAGGCCGACCTGCTGGGCGGCCGGTGCTGCGCACGACCTCGACGGAGGTCTCGGCCCTGGGCGCCGCCCACCTGGCGGGCCTGGCTGTGGGCTTGTGGTCCTCGGAAGACGAGCTCGCGTCGCTGCCGCGCGAGCGGGACCGGTTCGAGCCTCGCATGCCGATGGCCGAGCGCGAGCGCCGACACGCCGGCTGGCAGGAAGCCGTCGCACGGCCCGATGGCGGAAGGAGAGGTCGTCTTGAGACGCCTCCTTCTGATTCCTGCACTGCTGTTGTGCGCCTGCAAGGTCGCGACGATCCGACCGATCGAGTTCCGGGGACGCCGGGAGCGGTCCTCAGAAGTTCGACGCAGTGAAATACGTCGAGTCGCTCTGGGCGGAAGAGATGCCCGGCGTCCTCGAGCAGGCCGTCGATCTGGCCGAGCTGCTGCCCGTGGTCGCCGGTGGTGCCGACATCGCCGGAGCGCGCTGGGGTCGCCGTGAAGGGAACGGGCCGTACCACGTCATCGTGAAGGGCTCGGGGCGGGTGCTCGAGGTCGACCTCTCCTCGCGCACCGGCATCGCCGTGCTCCAGATCGAGACCCCTGAGGGACCGGCCCGAGCGCGCCTCCAGGTCGGCCCGGTGCTGCAGGGCACGTCGATCCGCGACGCCCTGCCCGGCGTCTCCTTCGACCAGTTCGTGAACCAGATCCAGTTCGCCGAAGTGGCCAACGAGCTCAACGCCACGGCCGAGCGTGAGGTTCTGGGAGCCCTGCAGCGCGAGGATCTGGCGGGAACATCTCTCCGGGTCGTGGGCATGGCCACGCTGGACGGCGCCGACGGGCTCGTCACCGTCACTCCCGTGCGGCTCGAACCGGAAGCGCAGGCCGAA
Organism: uncultured Holophagae bacterium; assembly: GCA_963801995.1. GTDB lineage: Bacteria > Acidobacteriota > Thermoanaerobaculia > Thermoanaerobaculales > Sulfomarinibacteraceae > FEB-10. The sequence continues at coordinate 2,146 of CAWDGW010000013.1, forward strand.
CGGTGAGCAGCGTCCCTGACCCGGCCGGCTGCTCGGCGGGTCCCGTGCTCGGGGCCCGTGAGGTGACCAAGATCTACGGCGGGACCACGGCCCTCGATGGCGTGGACTTCGAGGTGTGGCCCAGTGAGGTGAACGTCCTCATCGGCGAGAACGGCGCCGGCAAGTCCACGCTGATCAGGATCCTGGCCGGGGTCGAGAGCCCGACGAACGGCCGCCTGTTCCTGGACGGCGAGCCACTGGAACTCGGCTCGCCCCGCGATGCCGCGGCCCGGGGTATCGGCATCATCCATCAGGAGCTGAGTCTGTTCCCCGATCTCAGCGTGACGGACAACGTGTTCATGGCCCGCGAGCAAACGCACCTGGGTTGGGTCGTCGACCGTGAGCTTCAGGAGCGACGCGTGAGGGAGGCGCTCGAGCGTCTGGAGCATCCCATCGATCCCCGCACCCTGGTGGGCCGGTTACCTCTGGGTCTGCAGCAGATCGTCGAGATCGCCCGAGCTCTCGTGCACGAGGTGCGGATCCTGATGATGGACGAGCCCACGTCGGCCCTCAGCGCGACGGAGGTGGACGCGCTCTTCCGGGTGATTCGCGAGCTGTCGGGCCAGGGTGTCGCCGTGGTCTACATCTCCCACCGGCTCGAGGAACTGATGCAGATCGGTGACCGCATCACGGTCCTGCGCGACGGGCGGCGCGTGGCCCACGCGGCGGTCCCCGACATCGACCTCGCCTGGATCGTGGAGAACATGGTCGGCCGCTCCGGGCCGCCCGCGCACGGTCGAAGTGCCGTCCTGCCGGGCGATACCGTGTTTGAGGTCAACGATCTCGCCCTTGGCGATTCCGACGCCGGTCGACAGTTGGACGACGTCTCGCTTTGCGTGCATCGTGGAGAGATCGTGGCGCTCTACGGTCTCATGGGCGCCGGACGAACGGAGCTGCTCGAGAGCCTGGCCGGCGCCCGAGTGGACGCGCGGGGAGAGATCATCGTCGAGGGCGCCCGGGTCGACCGGTTGCCCCTTTCGGAGCGCATCCGGCGGGGGATGACGCTGATCCCCGAGGACCGCCAGGGCGCCGGGATCGTGCCTCCGATGTCCGTCACGCACAACATCACGCTCTCGAGCCTGCGGGCACATACCCGGGGCGTGTGGCTGGACGGCGGCCGGGAAGGTGAGACCGCCGAGCGCATGACGCACGAGCTGGACATCCGCCTGGCAGACCTGCGCCGACCCATCACCGCGCTGAGCGGCGGCAATCAACAGAAGGCCGTGGTCGCCCGGGCCCTGCTGACCTCACCCCGGGTGCTCCTGATGGACGAGCCCACCCGTGGAATCGACGTCGGCGCCCGGGCCGAGATGTTCGACCTCATCCGCCGGCTCGCCGAACAAGGGCTGGCCATCCTCTACTCGTCTTCGGACCTCAAGGAGGTCGTCGGCGTGGCCGATCGCGTCCTGGTCCTGTCCAACGGACGTCTCACCGGCGAGTTTGGCGGCCGCGAGGCGACGGAGCAGCAGCTTGTCGAGGCCTCGTACGTCGGGCACACAACGACATCGAACCCAGAGGCGGAGCACGATGAAGCCTGAACGGCGCACCCTTCGCGAGACCCTCTTCGAACTCCGGGCGTTGTTGGCTCTTGTGTTGCTGATCGGTGTCTTCTCGGCGCTCTCGCCGGCCTTCTGACCACCGGCAACCTTGTGATCCTCGCCAAGCACGTGGCCATCAACGCCCTGCTCGCCGTGGGGATGACCTTTGTCATCCTCAGCGGCGGCATCGACCTTTCGGTGGGCTCGGTGGCCGGCTTGGCCGGCATGATTGCGGGTCTGCTCCTGCACGAGGGCCTCGTCCTCGAGCCTCTGGGCGTGATCGTCTACTTCACCGTCGGCCCGGTCATCGTCATCGCGCTGCTCGCCGGCGCCCTGATGGGCGCGCTCAACGGTTTTGTCGTCACGCGGCTGCGCGTGGCCCCGTTCATCGCCACCCTAGGCATGCTTTACGTGGCCCGGGGCATCGCCCTGCTGATCTCCGGCGGAGCGACCTTTCCCAACCTCGAGGGCTCGGCCGAGTTGGGCAATACCGGGTTCGTCTTTCTCGGATCGGGAACCATCCTGGGGCTGCCGACGCCCATCTGGCTGATGGTCCTGGTGGGAGGGCTCGGGGCGTTCGTGGCGGGCAAGACGCCGTTCGGGCGACAGGTCTACGCCATCGGGGGCAACGAGCGCGCCGCGGCCCTGGCCGGGGTGCGGGTGGGGCGGGTCACGGGAATGGTCTACGTGATCTCCGGCGCCTGCGCGGCGCTGGCCGGCCTGGTCATCGCCGCCCAGCTCGCCGCTGCCCACCCGGCCACCGGCGAGACCTTCGAGCTCAACGCCATCGCCGCCGTCGTGCTGGGAGGGACGTCCCTCTCCGGCGGAAGAGGGGGCGTGGGCGGTACCCTCATCGGGGCCTTCGTCATCGGCGTCCTCAGCGACGGCCTGATCCTTCTCGGCATCTCGGAGTTCTGGCAGATCGTGATCAAGGGACTCGTGATCGTGGTGGCGGTGGTCGTGGACCAGTGGGCCTCGCGTTCAACCACCCGCGTCCCCTCTCAGTCAAGGAGCGCAGCATGAAGAACCTCCGCGTCATCGTCCTCCTCGCTTGCGTCGTCCCGGTCCTCGCTTGCGGCGGCCGCCTCCCCGAGGGCGGCGACCGCTCAGGGCCGATCGTGATCATCACGCCGTCCCACGAGAACCCGTTCTTCAAAGCCGAGGCCGACGCGGCCGACGCGCGGGCCCGCGAGCTGGGCTACGAGACGCTGCTGCTGAGCCACGATGACGATGCGAACAAGCAGGATCAGCTCGTCGACACCGCCATCACCAGGGGCGCTGCGGCGATTATTCTCGACAACGCAGGCGCCGATGCGAGCGTGGCCGCCGTGCGCAAGGCCAAGGATGCAGGGGTCCCCAGCTTCCTCATCGACCGCGAAATCAACGCCACGGGCATCGCCGTCTCGCAGATCGTCTCCAACAACTACCAGGGGGCGACCTTGGCCGCTCAGCACTTCGTGCGGTTGATGGGCGAAAACGGCCGCTACGTGGAGTTCCTGGGCCGCGAGTCGGACACCAACGCCGCCATCCGCTCCAAAGGCTTCGGCGATGTGCTCGGCAAGTACCCTGACATGGAGCGCGTGGCCCAGCCCAGCGCCAACTGGAGCCAGACCGAGGCGTTCCAGAAGATGGAGACCATCCTCCAGGGCACCAGCGACATCCAGGGCGTGATCTCGGGCAACGACACGATGGCCGTAGGCATCGTGGCCGCCCTCGAGGGTGCCGGGCGGGACGACGTCATCGTGGTCGGCTTCGACGGCAGCCCCGACGCCCTGGCCGCCATCCGGGCTGGGAAAATGCAGGCCACGTCGCTGCAGCCGGCCGTCACGATCGCGCGCATGGCCGTGGACCAGGCCGACGCCTTCATCAAAACCGGCTCCACCGACCTGCCCGAGAAGCAGTCCGTCGACTGCCTGTTGGTTACGCCGGAGAACGCCGAGCGATTCGGGGTCTTCGAGCTTCTGCCCGAGGCCGAGGCGGCCCCGACGGGCACGCCGGCCTCGTAGGCGTGATGGCACGTATTCACGAGCTGCGCCTGATGGCCCGGGTCGCCCGGCTCTACCACGAGTGCGGGCTGAGCCAGAGCGAGATCGCTGGTCGACTCGAGCTCTCGCAGTCCACGGTTTCGCGTCTGCTCAAGCGCGCGACGGCGGAGCGGATCGTGCGGGTGGTCGTGACCCACCCGAGCGGTACGCATCCCGAACTCGAGGAAGGCCTGCAGGACCGCTACGGGTTGCGTGAGGCCATCGTGGTCGAGACCGGGACCGGCGAGGATGTGCTGCAGCGCGACCTCGGGGCAGCGGCAGCCTACTACCTCGAGACCACCCTCAAGCGCGGCGACGTCGTCGGCCTGTCGTCGTGGAGCTCGGCGCTGCTGGCGATGGTCGATTCCATGCGGGTGCTGCCACGCCCCACGGGCTCGAACGTCGTGCAGATCCTGGGCGGACTGGGCAGCCCGGAAGCCGAGGTGCACGCGGCCCACCTCACCCAGCGGCTCGCCAGGCTCGTGGGCGGCGAGGCGCGACTGCTGCCGGCCCCCGGCGTAGTCGGATCGCCGGCCACGCGTCAGGTCCTTTTCGAGGACCCCTTTGTCCGAGAGGCCCTGGGCCACCTGGACCGGATCACGGTGGCGCTCGTCGGCATCGGCGCCCTCGAGCCGTCGCGGCTCCTGGCCCAGAGCGGAAACGTCTTCGCGCCGAAGGAGCTGGAGAGGCTCCGGCGCAAAGGGGCCGTGGGCGACGTGTGCCTGCGCTTCTTCGATCGCGATGGCCAACCGGTTCGTAGCGAGCTCGACGAGCGGGTGATTGGAGCGACTCTCGATCAGCTCCGCAAAGCCCAGAGGACCATCGGCATCGCAGGGGCCCCGCGCAAGTACGCGGCCATTCTCGGCGCCCTCCGCGGCCGCTGGGTCAATGTGCTCATCACCAACCGCCCCACAGCCCAGAGGCTGGTCAATGAGAATTGACCCACGTCTTGCCCAAGGTGAACGATCTCTTGACGGCATGTCCGAAAATAGCTCGAGCCTTCCACATGGCCCATCCCTCACAGCAAGGAGCCAGCAATGAAAAGAAGTATTTTGATGAGTGCAGTTCCGACCGCGTCGCAGCGGAGGTTGCGCCTGTGCGGAGCCATCGCGGTTGCTCTGGTTGCAGGTATGGCAATGCCGGTGGTCGCGGACGGTCCTCCAGACACCAAGGAGACCAGCCCGGTCGCCAAGGAGGGTCCGCCCGTCAGAATCATGCCGCTGGGCGACTCGATAACCTACGACAACAGAAGGCACGACATGCGCCCCGTCGGCGTCAGAATCGCCTATCGTTACACATTGTATGAACTCTTGAGCTCAGCAGGCTACACCTTCGACTTCGTTGGCAGTGAGAATGGTGGTGAGCGGTACCTGGGCCCCGAAATGGACGACAACGCCGGATTCCCCGGCATTACGGATGAGCAGCTCGCTGTTCTCATCAAGACCGGGTTTTCGGGAAAAACCTCCACTCAGGTGACGCCGGGACCATATCTGGAAACCTATCCGGCTGATATTATCTTGCTTCATATCGGCACAAATCATGTCGATGCCAGCCCCGACGATGTTGAGGATATTCTGGATCATATTCGAACATCCGATCCGGATGTGACCATCATCATCGCCCGGATCATCAACCGTTATCCATATAGCCTCGTGACAACCACCTTCAACGACAACGTTGAGGCGATGGTTGCGGCAAGGGCCGACAGTCGCATCATCATGGTTGATATGGAGGACGGGGCAGGTATTGATTACTACACAGACATGGACGATGACCTCCACCCAAACCACCTTGGTTACGACAAGATGGCTGCTGTTTGGTGCAACGCTCTTGTCTCCCTTCTTTCCGAATCCTGAATTCTCCGGGGCGCCGAATCAGCCAAGGGAGGACCACTTGCTCCCGATGGTTCCCAGTGACCTGGCTCCCCAGACGAAGGCTCGTATCCTCAAGACACAGGCCCGGTATAGTTGTTCAGATTCGGGAGGCAGGAAATGGAGTATGTCAATCTCGGCAAGACCGGTCTCAAGGTATCCAAAATCTGTTTCGGCACCATGACCTACGGCTCTCCCCAATGGCGTGACTGGGTGTTACCGGAAGATGAGAGCCGCCCCATCATCAAACGAGCATTGGAGTTAGGTATCAATTTCTTCGATACCGCCGACATGTACTCACTGGGAGTCAGTGAGGAAGTGTTGGGTCGGGCAATCAAGGACTATGCCCAGCGGAAAGACGTGATCATAGCGACCAAGGTGTACTGGCCCACCGGCGATGGTCCGAATGATCGCGGACTGTCTCGCAAGCACATTATGGACTCCATTGATGCCTCACTGCGGCGGTTGGAAACCGACTCCGTTGATGTGTATTACATCCACCGCTGGGATGACGAAACCCCCATCGAAGAATCACTGGAGACGCTTGATGATCTGGTACGGGTGGGTAAGGTGCGTTACCTGGGTGCATCCAGCATGCACGCCTGGCAGTTCATGAAGGCGCTGGGCCTGGCCGACCGACACGGGTGGAGTCGCTTTGTGGTGATGCAGAATCACTACAACTTGATTCACCGCGAGGAGGAGCGGGAGATGATGCCGCTGTGTCGCGAAGAGGGTATTGGGGTGGTGCCGTGGAGCCCGTTGGCCCGAGGCTTTCTGGCCGGAAACCGCAAACCGGGTGAACGCGGCGTCACCACCCGCGACACGAGCGACCAGATGGCTCACGATTATTATTTCAAAGACACCGATTTCGAAATTTTGGAGAGGGTGGTGGAATTGGCCGGAGAGAAAGGCGTCACACCGGCCCAGATCGCCCTGGCCTGGCTGCTCCACCAGCCCGGCGTCACCGCGCCGGTGATCGGGGCGAGCAAGGTGAGCCAGTTGGAGGAGGCTGTCGAGGCGTTGGATGTCAGCCTCTCGCCAGAAGAAAACGCCCATTTGGAGGAACTTTACTTGCCGCGTCCTGTTCTGGAGTACGAGTAACGAGTCGACGGAGGATGGGGCGATCTGACACTGATCGCCCCGCTCGCCGTCCTGCCTTCCGGGTCGACTACTCGCCGAAAGCTTCGATGACGACGTTCTCGAGCAGGAGATCCTCCACGTGCTCGAGGACGCTGCCCCGGCTCACCGAGAGGAAGGAGCTGTCCCGGACCACGAGTCCGCGCACTGGCGCCCCCAGGAGTCCGCGCACGAAGAACGCGTACCGCGCCTGACGGACGGTCAGGCGCTCGACGAGGATGTTCCGGACGACCGGCACAAAGGGGCCGTTCGCGCCCTCCTCGTACTGCATGTCGATATGGATGGCCGCGCCGGTTTCGCCGATCTCGACGTCGCGCACGAAGACGTTCTCGATCACGCCTCCACGCACCGCGTTGGTCTTGATTCGGATTCCTCGGTCGAGATCGGGGCTGCTCATCTCGGTCTGCTCGACGAAGACGTCCCGCACGCTTCCGCTCACCTCGCTGCCGATGGTCACACCGCCGTGCCCGGCTCGCATCCGACACCCCCGGATCACGATGCGCTCGGAGGGGGCAGCGAGCCGGCGGCCGTCTGCGTTGCGCCCCGACTTGATGGCGATGCAGTCGTCCCCGGTATCGAAGAGCGAGTCCTCGATCAGGACATCGGTCGAAGATTCCGGATTGCAGCCGTCGTTGTTGGGACCGGCGGAGACGACTTTCACGCCACGGATGATGACGTTGTGCGAGAGCACCGGGTGGATGACCCACATCGGGGAGTTCTTGATGGTGATGCCCTCGATTAAGACGTTTTTGCAGCGATAGGTCTGCAAGAACGACGGCCTGAGGTAGTGGCCGGCGCCGTAGACCCGCTCAGCGACCGGGACGCCGGCCTCGGCCTGGGCGAACAGCCGATCGCGATCGGGCTTCTGGCTCTCTGCGTGGTCACCGCCTTTCCAAGGCCACCAGTGCTCAGGTCCGGCCTGACCGTCGAGCGTGCCCTTGCCGGTGACCGCGACGTTGTTCTCGCCGTGGGCGTACACGAGGGGCGAGTAATTCATCAGTTCGACGCCTTCCCAGCGCGTGAGGACGACGGGCAGGTAGGCGGCGGGGTCCTGGAGGAACCGAAGGGTCGCGCCTTCCTCGAGGTGGAGGTTGACGTTGGACTTCAGGTGAATGGAACCGGTGAGATACTCCCCGGCGGGCACGACCACGCGGCCGCCGCCGGCTCCCGCACAGGCGCTGACGGCGGCGCGGATCGCGGCAGTCGCGTCGGTCGTCCCGTCTCCCACGGCGCCAAAATCGGTCACCGGATAATCGCGATCGGGGAAAGCCGGTGCCCTGATCCCGGCCAGGATGTCGGGCAGACGCTCCCAGATGACACCGCCACCCTCCTCCTGCGCCGGCCCGAGGCAGGCAGCGAACAGCAGGAGACCTGCGATCAGCACCACCCGACCGGGTTCCACAGCTCCAGCTCCGTACCGAAGTTGTGAAACCTGAGTACTGTCTCATGCTGTCGATTATAGACAGGGGTCCACCGATGGGCGGTACGTAGTACGATCGGGCACCACCCGCTTGGAGGCAGACATGAACCTGGAGCAGGCCATCACCACCGCCCTCGAGTTCGAGGGCCGGGTCCACCGGACCTACTCGGAGGCAGTCGAGAACGCCGAAAACGACGTCGCGCGGCGTGTGTTTTCGACCCTGTGCAATGAGGAGATGGAGCACATCAAATACCTGCGCGAAAGGCTCGACGAGTGGCGGTCGACAGGCACCATTACCGTCGCCAAGCTCGACACCGTCCTGGTGCCGAAGGCCGCGATCGAGGCCGGCGCCGCCAGGCTCCGTGAGCAGCTGGAGGGCGGCGGCCGTGAGGTGCGGGGGCCAGAGCTCGAAAGCCTCAAGAAGGCCCTCGACGTGGAGCGCGACACCAGCGCCTTCTACAAACAGATGGTCGCTTCCCTGAACGACGACGGCCGGCGCCTCTTCGAACGTTTCGTCGAGATTGAAGAGGGCCATGTCGCTATCGTTCAGGCCGAGATGGACATGGTCTCAGGCACCGGATTCTGGTTCGACACCGCCGAGTTCAGCCTCGAGAAGGCCTGATGGGTGCCGGGTATATCGTCCGTTAGCGAAGCAAACCCAAACCGCCACTCCACCGGCCGAGCTTTCGCGAAGAAGCACGTCTGAAGCCCTCTTCGACTCCCCTGTCACCTGAATTTGACCGCGGATAATCGGCTGGCCGGGTCAATGCCCCATTGGCCCAACGCCGCTGCAAACTCATGATACGCAGCGAGTTGTACCGGTTGCGACAGACCCAGAGGGATGATGTTGTCGAAATGGAGCGCGAGCGTGCCCGCCGCCAGTTGGCTGAGGGTTTCGACAGCGGATGACGGGACTATCGGGGTGCCTATGGCGTCGAAGTCTGCCGGAACTGTCCTGGCACGGATCCACGATCTTCCCCGCAGTTCGATCTCCGAGCCGTCAGTCGTAGGAGCAGGCCACCACCAGGCCGGAGTCCGTACCTCGGCCAACCGTTGGGGACGACCCGTGTCCGGCGACTGCACGGCTGGCTGCACTCCTCCAGGCATTGAACCTTCGGGTTGATGCCACATCGACGCCTTTGACCTGGTGCAGCATCGGTGATCGCGTCCGCGATCTGGAGGCCCAGGCTGTCCATGGCAGGATCCCCGGTTCGATTGTCGAACACCGACACCACCACCCGGTTCGCATCGAAATCGGGTGGCGCCGGAGCCGTCGCCGATTCTCGTCCTCGCTGCACCCAAAGCGCGACCGCGATCACCGCCAGCACCGCTCCCCGCTGGGTGATGGTCGAGTCGGGCGCCTCGGTTGCGGACTCCGGGCTTGCCTTCTCGACCACCCGCGCCAGCCCGAAATCGAGGATCTTCACTCGCCCGGCTCTTGTCAGAAAGAGATTGCCCGGCTTGAGGTCGCGGTGGACGATTCCCTTGTCGTGGGCGGCACCCAGGCCGTCGGCAATGTCGCCGCCGATGGTGGCGGCGGCGCGCCAGCCAAGGGGGGCGCTGCCCAGCCGCTCCCGCAGCGTCTCCCCCTCGAGCAGCTCGGTGACCGCGTAGGTGACCTCGCCCTCGTGCCCAAAATCGTAAACTTCGAGGATGTTGGGGTGGGACAGCTTGGCAATCGCCTTCGCCTCCCGCCGGAAGCGTTCGAGGCGGTCGAGTGTGGCGTCTCGCGCTCGGTAAACCTCCACCCATGCCGCCCAGGCCCAGCGGCTCGAGAATCTCGTGCGTCCGAGACGCCCGCCAACCGAAGGGCCATAGTTGATTCCGAATGCTCCCACTGAGTCTATCAGGGAGGAGACCGAGGACTACCACGGCGTGGCCCAAGGCGGAGCTGGAGGCCGGCAAGGTCTGGCAGAAAGGCAATGATGCGAGCCTCGACGATCTTCTGTGGTCCGGCTCTCTCTATGTGGGGTTGGACACCCACTTCGGCCCCGTCTTTGTAGCCTACGGTCGGGGGGAGGGGTGCCGGGACACCTGGTACCTTTTCTGAGTCGGTCGTTCTGACGAATGCCCTGGATGAGACCCTCAGTGGGAAGTCCGAACAATGCGAATTCAGCACCAATTCGGTACGAGTGCCGCTATTGCGGCAATATGGTGGTCGGATCGCTCGTCACGTTGTCCAGAATAGAGCCGTAGCAGTAGACGGAGGCGTTCGGAGTGTAGGTCCAGACGTCGACGTAGCCTCTGACCGGCGCGTAATCCTGGAAGATTCTATTGAGCTGCTTGTTCGAAAACGGGGGCAGCACCATGTGCTTGGTTGCCAGGGGGTCGCCGTCCGCATCGAAGAGATCGATGTGCACCGTGACCTCGGCATCAACGCCGTTGACGCAGCCCAGGTTGGCGCGGAAATCGTCGTCTTCGCGCATGAAGACAATGCGCTTCCTCCCACCGGCGGGGATCATCATGTCCATGTGAATCCCCGGCAGCGCCTGACCGAACGTGCCGGCCACCTCGGTGTCCGGGATGTTGTAGGTGCGGCTCATGGCGAGCAGATCCTCAGAGCTCGCGTCGATCAACAGCGCACCCATCGAGTCGGGCTCCAACCCGAAGACTTCGGGTAGCACGTTCGCCAACCTCACCCCCATTCCGGCACCCAGACTGAACGGATCGGATTCGTCAGCCGAGCTGTTGTCCTGACCGCGTGGCAGCCACTTGAAGGTGTAGGTAATCGCCGAGTCGCCGGTGTTGTTGAGGTCGACGTCGGTCTGGAAGAAAGCGCCATCGGCCCCAGCCGCCACCGCCGCTGCTGGGAGGTAGACCGCCCGATCGGACGGAACCTGCGGCAAAATCGTGGTCGGGTCGGAGGTTTCGTTGTCGAGCACCGATCCGTAGCAGTAGAACCTGCCGTCCACCGTGGCCGTCGAGACATCGACGTAGCCGTTGACCGGGGCGTAGCCTCCGAAGATCCGGTTGATCTGCTTGTGTGACCTCGGCGGCAGGTCCAGGTCGATCGTCTCCAGCGGTGTGCCAAGGGCGTCGAAGAGACTGACGCCGACCGTGATGCTGGAGGACACAGCGTTGACGCAACCCAGGTTGGCGCGGAAATCGGGATCCTCGCTCAAGAAGATGATGCGTCGGGTCTCATTTGCCGGGATCATGTCGTCGAAAGGCACAGCAGGCATCGACTGGCCAAAGGTCCCAGCCGACTCTCCGCCGGAATTGGTGTAGATCCGGCTCATCCCGATGACCTTCCTGCTATTGGCCACCATGGCGATGGCGCCCACCGAGTCCGGCCCGAGGTCGAAGAGTGAGCCCAAGGCATCGTGAAACTGGTGGCTCCTCAAATTGGAATGAAGAGAAAAAACCCCTGATGAGACGGGCCTCGAGTTGTCCTGACCACGAGGTAACCACAGGAAGTAGACAAAAGCCCCCTCGCGGCTCGTGTTATTGATCTCGATGTCGGTTTGGAAGAACGCGCCCTCGGCGCCGGCAGCAACCGCCGCCGCCGGAATGATTGATTCATATACGCCGGGAGGAACCAATCCCCCACATTCTCGGTAGATCTTCATTTCCGGGCCTCTTACTACGTAGATGAGCCCCCCAGATGCCGCGACATCGGAGCCCCCGCCCCAATCGACGAGCCCAACGACGACGGGCGCCGAAGGGGAACTGACGTCGATCACACTCAGCACCGCCGAATTCCCCATGGAAGATTTGGAGCTCGAAACGTAGGCATGATCCCCGGACACCGCGACACCGTCAGTCACCCAGTTCGCATCGACCACGATGAAGCCAGCCTCAGCAGGCGCCGACGGCGTGCTGACGTCGATGACCCGCAGGCCATCATTGCCTGCTGTCACATATGCGTAGTCCGCGGACACCGCGACATCGTTGGCCCAGCCCGTGTCGACGTGCCCCACCTCGACGGGCGCCGACGGTGTGCTCACGTCGATCACCCGCAGGCCGGCGTCTCCGGCCGCCACATAGGCGTAACCCCCGGACACCGCAACGCTCAACGCAGCCCGTGGCGTTTCGTAGAATCCCACTTCGATCGGTGAAGCCGGCGTGCTCACGTCGACCACCCGCAAGCCGGATTCGCCGGCCGCCACACAGGCGTAACCCCCGGACACCGCCACATCCCCGGCCCAGCCCGTGTAGACGTACCCCAACTTGACCGGTGCTGAAGGCGTGCTCACGTCGATCACCTGCAGGCCGGAGCCGCCGGCCGCCACATAGGCGTAATCCCCGGACAATGCGACATCGCTGACCCAGCCCATGTCCACGGACCCCACCTCCATTGGCGAGGACGGTGTGCTCATGTCGAACACCCGCAGTCCGGTTCCTCCGGCCGCCAGGTACGCGAAGTTCCCGGACGCTGCAACAGCGACGGCATGCACCGCTGACGCGCCGACAGACCGTACCTCGACGGGCGCCGACGGTGTGCTCACGTCAATCACCCGAAGGCCGCTCGAGGCAGCCGTCACATATGCGTATTCCCCGGACACCACAACATCGCCACCCCCACCGATGCCGGTGGCGACGAAGCCAAGCTCTACAGGCGCCGGCGGTATGCTCACGTCGATCACCCGTAGAACGTCCTCGTAGTTCGGCTCGCCGTAGGATTCCGTTACGTAGGCGAAGTTCCCGGATATCGCAATACCCCCCGCGGCCCCGGGCATGTCGAAAAACCCCACCTCGATGGGTGAAGATGGTGTGACCACGTCAACCACTCGCAGCCCGGCTTCGCCGGCCGCCACATAGGCGTAGTCCCCGGACACTGCGACGTCATGGACCCAGCCCGTGTCGACGACCACGAAACCAATCTCGGCGGGTTCCGACGGTGTGCTCACATCGATCACTCGCAGGCCGGCGTCGCCCGCCGCCAGGTAGGCGTAGTCCCCGGACACCGCGACTCCGTAGACCTCACCTAGCATTTCGTAGACACCCACTTCGACAGGTGAGGACGGGTCGCTCACGTCGATTACCCGCAGACTGTCTCGTAAAAACGGATCGGCGTGGGTTTCAGTTACGTAGGCGTAGTTCCCGGACACCGCGACATTCCGGGTAATCCCTCCCGTGTAGAGGTAGCCCGCCAGAGCGGGTGCCGATGGCGTGGCCACGTCGATCACCTGCAGGCCGGAGTCGCCCGCCGCCACGTAGGCGTAGTCCCCGGAAACTGAAATGTCGTTGACCCAGCCCGAGTCAAAGGACCCCACCTCGACGGACGCCGAAGGCGTGCTCACGTCGATCACCCGCAAGCCGGCGGCTCCTGCCGCCAGGTACGCGTAGTCCCCGGACACCGCAACAGCCTTGGCATCCACCGCCGGGGTGTCGACAACCCCCAATAGAACTGGCGCCGACGGCGTGCTCACGTCGATCACCCGCAGTCCGTCACCTCCTTTCGCCACGTACGCCAGGTCTCCACGTACGGCGATATCCCCAACCCATGTGTCGACGAAACCAACCTCGACGGGTTCCGACGGTGTGCTCACGTCGATCACGTGGAATCCGCCGCTCCCCAAAAAGGCGTAGTCGCCGGACACCGCAATGCTCCGCGCAGCCCCTGGAGGTTCGAAGAAGCCAACCTCGACGGGCGCCGAAGGCGTGCTCACGTCGATCACGCGAAGACCGCCGACTCCCAATAGCCAACCTTCCGCCAGGTAGGCGTGGTCTCCGGACACCACAACATCCCAGGCGATCCCGCCAGTCTCGACGTACCCCGCCAGAAATGGTGCCGACGGCGCGTTCACGTCGATCACCCACAACCCGGCGGAAGACGTTACGTAGGCGTAGTCCCCGGAAAACGCGATATTCCCGGCGAACCCGCCCGTGTCGACGAACCCCACCAGAACGGGCGCAGACGGCGTGCTCACATCGATCACCCGCAACCCGGCGTCGCCAGCCGCTAGGAAAGCGAAGTCCCCGGACACCGCAACATCTCCGACCGAGCCCGAATCGAAGGACCCTACCTCAACGGGCGCTGACGGCGTGCTCACGTCGATCACTCGCAACCCGGCATCGCCAGCCGCTATGTAGGCGTAGTCCCCGGACACCGCGATGCCCTGCACATCTCCCCTCTGGAGAGCCAACCGACCCACGACCTGCGGTGTCGCCGGATCGGAGAGGTCCGCGACTCTCAGACTGTCATCGCCGCCAAAGTAGGCGTGGCCCCCCGCTACCGCCACCTGGAGTGACCCCTGGTCGGGCCACCTGCCGACACGCTCTGGACAGTCCTGCGCGAGTGTGGGCCGTGCCCAAGCGGAGATCACGACGGCGAACAACAACCACGACCGTGTGCGGTTGACCATGACGGGCTCCCTCTGTTGTTTCGATCTTTCCTCCCAATCTACGTCCTTCTGACGGGTTTGTCACGGGGGATTTCGCGGAATCTGAGATACTCCAAGACGGTTATTCGTACCTCTCGGAGAAGGAGGCCAAGATGAGCGAATCCGGATGTGCGACGTGTTCCTTTCGCGCAAAATATGACGAGAAACCCACGTCCATTCTTGGACGGGTGTGGCGATGGCATGCCAATTTCTGCCCCGGGTGGAAGTCCTACATGAAGTCGCTTCCCGATGACGAGAAGAAGATGATCGTCGAGAAGTACAACTTTCCGGCGACCAAGTTTGCCTGACAGAGGTGCCGTGGGGAGAGCGGTAGCTATGGAAACTCACTTCGACAAGCTGAGCCTTTCGACCCCCCTCCGCAATCCGGCGATTCGCCAGGCCATCCGACTGCTCGAACTGCTCGAAGGGAGCATCGGGTTGGATGCGGGATGCGGGATCGGCAGCCACACGTTGCTTCTGGCCGACGCGGTGGGACCCGGCGGACACGTCACCGGCCTCGATCTCTCGGCAGACCTGGTGGCTCACGCCACGGATATGGCTTCCCGATCAGGCCTTTCAGATCGGGTGTCTTTTCAGCAGGGGGATGTGAATGCTCTGCCCTTCGACGACGGTTCCTTCGATTGGGCCTGGAGCGTGGACTGCGTCGGACACGCTTCGATTGGAGAGCCAGTGGCCGGGCTGCGGGAGCTGGCGCGGGTGGTGAGACCGGGGGGATTGGTGGCGATCCTCGGATACTCTTCCCAGATGCTGCTCCCGGGGTATCCAGTGCTCGAGGCGCGACTGAACGCCACAGCCTCCGCGACAACCGCCGTCAATGAGGGGAAGAGACCGGAGGCCCATTTCATGCGAGCGTTGGGATGGTTCCACGGGGCGGGCATCGCCGAACCCACGGCGCGGACGGTGGTCGGTACCGTCCAGGCCCCTCTCGACGGCGGGGTCCGTCGCGCCCTGATTTCGTTGTTCAAAATGCTGTGGGGAGAGGGGCAGTCCAGGATGGCCGAAGCGGATCGGGAGGAATACCAGCGCCTCGCCAATCCGGAGTCCCCAGATTTCATCGTGGATACTTCGGATTATTGTGCCTTCTTCACATACTCGATCTTCGAGGGGCAGGTCTCGAGGGACGCTGGCTGAGCATTCCGACTGAGAACTGCGGGCTAACCCTTCGGGGCGATCAGCTCCTGGAACGGCGGGTAATCCCAGAGGGGCTCGATGTCGATGTCGCAGTGGAACTCCCAGCTGTTGTTCGTAGTCCCCCAAGGCGTGGTGTGCCTGGAGGAGAAGCAGCGACCACGAGCCGCGCCATAACTCGGGGTGCTTGGCGGCAAGCTCCAGGGCCTCCCTGGGGCGGTTCAACTGCACAGCCAGAAGCACGACGTTGTACTGGACCCAGTTGAGGTGCGGCGCAATCTGAGCCATCTGTCGTCTGGCGCTCAATTGGGCCGGCCGGTTGCCGCGCGCCTCGGCCCTGAGGGCCGACAGATAGCTCCTCTCGAACGGCGTGAGATTGTCGAACCGCTCCTCCCCGGCTGCAAGCTGCCGAGCGGCCTCCTCATGCCTGCCCATGGTTTGAAGCGTCCTGATCATCGCTTCCCAAGCGTAAAAATACCCGGGGTCGAGCTTGAGGGCTTTCTCGCAGGCGATCATCGCTTCTTCGTATTCGCCCGCATAATAGTGACGAGACGCTCGTCCGTTCGCAAGCCGGGCGTCGTACGACGAGGGCGGGGTCATAACCCTCACGTCACCGCGCCTGCCCCAGTGGATGGTCATTGCGGCGACGACGCGCTCCTGAAGCTCGTCCAGAGCCTGTGCCGCTCCGGATCGCGGCGCGACGATGGGCTGGAACGCATACACCAGCTCGCCGGTGTCGTAATCGGTGAGCCGTGCCTGTAGCTCGAGCTGGTCGCCATCGAGGTAGTAGGCGTCGGACAGCATGGTATGGGGGCCCTTTTTCCCCACCGAACCAGCGGAGGAACCATCCCGCGGGACTCCGATGCCCTTGGCACCCTTGCCGGGGGGGTAGGGCACGGCCTCCATGGTGAGCAAGCCGGCAGACTGGCCGATGTCGGAGAAGCGCCGGGTGATCACATCGACGGCCCGTTGCCCGATGGTGTCGAGCGAGGCCTCACCGGTGCGATTCTCCAGCGGCGCCACGGCGACCCACTGGGTCTCGGCCGGGGCCTCGGACTGCTGTTCCGCCTCCTGCGGCGTCCCCTGCCATGGCGCCCAGACAACGAGCCCGACCGCCGCGGCGATGAACGCCACCGCTGCAATGGCGAACCACAGACCCTTCCGCCTTCTTTCGCCGGCGCCCGGTACAGCCACCTTGCCCGTTGGTGTCCGCACCCCGGAGATGGTCCGCAGGTTGTAGGCGAGGTCGCTGGCCGACTGGAAGCGAGCGTCTGGGCGCTTCTCGAGGCAGCGGCTGACGGCCCCGACCAGCTCGGGCGGGACCGGCTCACCCGAGGGCGAGATCTCGGGAGGCTCCTGCTTGAGGATCGCGTTCATGGTCTCGACCGTGGTGTCGCTGGCAAACGCTCTGGTCCCGGACACCATCTCGTACATCACGCAGCCGAGCGAGAAGATGTCCGACCTGGAATCGGCCGGATGACCCTTCACCTGCTCTGGCGCCATGTAGCCGACGGTGCCGAGGACGGTCCCGGCTCGGGTCTGGTCCGGGCTGTGGGAGACGGTGTCGGCCTCATGGTCCACCGCCTCATCGACGCGGGCGAGCCCGAAGTCGAGCACCTTGACCCGACCGTCGGAGGTCAGGAAGATGTTCGACGGCTTGAGGTCGCGGTGCACGATGCCGGCCTGGTGGGCTGCAGCGAGGCCGTCGGCTATTGACGCCCCGATCTCGGCCGATTTTCGCCAGCCGAGGCTGCCGCCCTCCAGCCGGTCTCGCAGGGTCTCGCCGTCGAGCACCTCGGTGACCATGTAGGGCCGGCCTTCATGCTCGCCGAGTTCGTGGATCTCCAGGATGTTCGGGTGGGCCAACCTGGCGACCGCCTTGGCCTCTCGTTCGAAGCGGGCCAGCCGCTCCGGGGCCTGCGCCAGTTGTTCGGGCAGCACCTTGATGGCCACGTCCCGGTCGAGTCGTGGGTCGCGGGCCCGGAACACCACGCCCATCCCGCCGGCTCCGATTTGCTCGACGATGCGGTAGTGACCGAGGGTCTGACCAACCAGCTCTGACCTAAATGTGGTCCTTTGGAGCCATCCTACACGAGCGCTGGGAGTCGAGGTCCCGTCATCCTTATCCGGCCGGGTTGGAAGTTCCACTTGGAAAACCCAACATCCTGGGATCCTCGGACCCGGTACCGAATTTCCCGTCTATGCTGACATCTATCACCATGAAAACCGAGATCCGATTCGCGACGAACCAGAATGGCCAGTCGGTGGCATATCAGATCTGTGGCGAGGGTCCTTTGGACCTCATCTTCGTGCCGGATTGGGTCACCAACCTCGAGGTCATGTGGGAAGATCCGAGTCTCGCGTGCTTCATCGAGCGCATGGCGCGTTTCGCGCGAGTTATCTGCTTCGACAAGCGCGGCACCGGCCTCTCCGATCCTGTTTCGCTTGGCGCGATCCCGACCTGGGAAGAGTGGATGTTCGACGTCGGGACCGTTTTGGACGCGGCCGGAAGCCGTCAAGCTGCGATTTTCGGCCACGGCGATGGCGGGTCGATGGCCCTGCTCTTCGCGGCCACCTACCCGGACCGTACCGCGGCTTTGATTCTCGTCGACGCCTACGCCAGGCGCACGCGGGACGCGGATTATCCATGGGGGGTTCCGGCCCATGTGGTTCCCCGGATGATCGACGGCATCGTGGGTTCATGGGGCACTGGCGAAGTTGCGCGGTTTGGCATGACTTGCTGAAGCCTGACACCAGAAAGTGACAACAAGAAACCCCCTCCCGAGGGAGGGGGTAGTTGCATGTTCGTGGGAAAGCTTACCAGCGGTTATTGCTGGCTCGACCGCCATCGCGGTCGCGATTCTTGGCCTGGGCGACGTCGACCTTGATGGTCCGTCCATCAAGCTCGGTCTCGTTGAGGGCCGCCACGGCCTTGTCGGCGGATTCGTCGTCGGCAAAGGTTACGAAACCGAAACCGCGGGAGCGGCCGGTGTCGCGATCGGCGATAACCGTTGCTTCGGTGATCTCGCCATGGGTCGCGAACGCGTTCCGCAAGCCCTGATCATCGGTATTCCAGCTCAGGCTTCCAACAAATAATTTTTTCGACATCTCATCTCTCCATTTTCCGGGGCGTCGGCTCTGCCGGTGTGCTCCATTTTGGGGCGGGCCTGCTGCCCGCCGGGTCGCTAGCCAGCCACGGTGGCTGACCTGATAGGTTGTGCAGGCACACGTCAGGTGTCGCAGGTGTGCTGCTTGTGAGTTCCAGCTGGGTTGTGAACGGGAGGTTTGCTGGGAAGGACTGCCGTTCGGGTCATGTATGGACCCTGCGAAATCGAACCGGTCTGCGCTCGGACACCCTGGGTCTGCGGTCGACCGACGAAGCATCTTGACACATCGGTCGATGAATAGCAAATTATTGCCATTGAGTAGTTTAAAAAGAACCACGGCGGGTCTCGTCGTGATGGATGGATTCCACCCTTTGCGAGGCGGGTGCACCTGCGGCGGCGTGCGGTATCGCATGACCGCGCCGCCGAGGTTCGTCCGGGCCCTCTTGATCAGTTCAGGCGCTATCGGGCGAAACCGAAGAGCACGCTCTGGATCGGCCTCGTGACGATGGCGCCCTGGCGCAGGGAGAGGTAGATGCCCCTCGGTTCCGGGTTGTCTCTGCCGTGGGTACGGGCCTCTTCTTCTGACCAGAAGAAGACACTCTTCATTCAGAAATCATCGACGATGCGCGATGCGTCGAGGTTTGGGAGGTCGATCATGGGGATGAAGAAGACCGGCTTGTCGGCCAGTGGACGGACCCGGTAACCCAGATCGCTGTCGAGTTCGAAGACGATCGGACGGCCGCTGACCGCACACGCGGTCTCGACGGTGCAGTGCAGGTCCTTTTCCAACAGTTGCCCTTGCACGAAGGGCGTCGCCATGGCGTCCGCCGCTCAAGCGGCCGAAAACGCCGCTCCCCCATCCATCCTATCTGCTATAGACTCTCAAGGTGAAGGAGGGTCGAAGTGAAGGCTCTCATCCTGGACGGCGCGCGGGACGAGGAAGTTTTCTCCCGGGGCGTTCGGCAGGCCCTGGTCCGCCGACTCACCGCTGTGGGATTCGAGGTGGAAGCCGTCGCCCTGCGGGCAATGGAGATTCGACACTGCGTCGGTTGTTTCGGGTGCTGGGTGCAAACGCCGGGAGAATGCATGATCGACGACTGCGCCCGAGGGATCACGCGGGCGTACATCGCCAGCGACGTGGTCGTCTTCTTCACACCGGTGACCTTTGGCGGCTACTCCTCCGAGCTCAAGAAGGTGCTGGACCGGATCATCTGCTTGGTGTCACCGTTTTTTGATCGAATCAACGGCGAGGTTCACCACAAACCCCGCTACCGGCGATACCCCCGCCTCATGGGGGTGGGTGTGCAACCTCGGCCGGATCGGGAAAGCGAGGAAATCTTCACCTCCCTCGTGGCGCGCAACGCTATCAACATGCACGTACCCGCCCACGCGGCCGCGGTGATCGACTCCCACCAGCCGGGCGAAATCGTGGAGGAGACCCTGCGGTCGCTGATCGATGATCTGGGGGTTGGGACATGAGCGTTGCACCTCGCGCCCTGCTCCTTGTCGGCAGCGCCAAGAAGCCTCACAGCACCTCGGAGTCCCTGGGAAGCTACCTCATGGCGCGGATGGCCGAGAGCGGATACGAAACCGAGTCGGTATCGGTCCACAGGTCTCACCGGACACCGCAAAGCCTGGAGTCCTTGCTCGACGCAGTGGACGGTTGCGATCTTTTGGCGCTGGCGTTTCCCCTTTACATCGACAGCCTCCCGGCCCTGCTCACCCGCACCCTGGAGCTGATCGCGGCCCATCGGACCCGCACTGACAACCATCGGCGCCAGCGGCTCGTCGCCATCGTCAACAACGGCTTTCCAGAGGCAGCACAGAACGAGATCGCGTTGAGGATCTGCCGCCGGTTCGCAACTGAAGCCGGTTTTGACTGGGCCGGCGGTCTTGCCCTGGGCGGCGGCGAAGCGATCAATGGACGTCCCCTCACCGAGGCCGGGAAAATGGCGCGGAACATCGTGTCCGCCCTCGATTTGACGGCTGCCGCCCTTGCCGCAGGTGAGCCGATTCCTGATCGAGCGGTTCGGCTGATGGCCAAGCCGATCATCTGGAGTCGAATCTACACCTGGCTCGGCACGCGGGGTTGGAGGCGCCGGGCGGCGGAACACGGCGTCGAAAGCCGGCTCCACGATCGGCCGTACCAGCCGTGAATTCGGCCGTCTAGAGCGCGTATCTCACCAGCCTTCTGAGTGGCGATGGAAGCGATCCCTGGCCGCCGGGGTCGGGGAGTCTCGTGACCGGCAGCGCTCAGCTCGAGCCGGGCCTGCCACAGGTTGTTTGGACCGGCGCGGGTCCCGGCATCGTGACCGAGCTCAGCGTGGATCTGCCGCCGTCTGAGTGGTCCGAGGTCCGAGCGACCTTGACCTTCGATCTCACCGTCTCGGGAGAGCCCGCGGGGGGCTCGGATTTCACTCTCGGGAACGAATTCCGGCGCTGGGCCGAGCGCGACTTTGCCCTGCCTACGGACGAAAGCGGCGGTGGGTTCGAGTTCTTCGGCGTCTCCGCCCTGCCCGCCGGCGCTGCAGGGGAGTTCACGGCGTTCGGTTTTGCGCTCCTCTGCCGCGGCGCGGGCGGCGAGATCTTCGCCGATGGCTTCGAGACCGGGGATGGGTCGGGCTGGTGGGCCGCTCGAAGAGAGGCCCTGAGATCGGAGCCGGTCATAGACGCGAGCAACCCGGCAGGATTAGAATTTGCCCGCGACGAAGCCCGGTGAGATGAGCGGGTAGAATCGTTGGCAATGACCGGGACTCCAATGAGGTGCCGCAAACGAGTGTTGAGCGGGATGTTTGCCGTGATCGCGACGGTTATGGCTCCTCCGGTGCAGGCGCAGCATGCCACCACCGGATCCCTCGTCGGCGTCGTCGTGGACCAGCACGGCGCGCCGCTCGTTGGCACCCTCCTCCGCTTGACCTCCCAGCGAGGCGTCATATCCGGGACCACCGACCGCGATGGGCGATTCCTGGCACCCCACCTCACCCCGGCCCGATACGACGTCTGGGTCGAACACGAGGGTTTCGCACCAGCGGAGCTGAAGGCGGTGGATGTGAGCCTCGGCCAACGGACCGAAATTTCCATAACCCTGTTCCCCGGGGCGTTCACCGATAGCGTCCAGGTGACGTCTTCCGCTCCGGTGATCGACCTGGCATCCACCAGCGTTGGCTTGACGGTGGACAATGAGCTGATTTCACGGGTGCCGGTGGGGCGGCGCTTCGCCGATGCCTTGTATCTGTCACCGGGAGCCTCGTCGTCCAGTGGCGCCGGCACCACCAATCCGTCCATCTCTGGTGCCAGCGGTCTGGAAAACCAGTATGTGGTCGACGGTGTCAACCTCACGAATCCGCGATATGGGGCACTCGGCGTCTACTCCAGCGAGTACGGTTCCCTCGGCAACAGCGTCACAACCGAGTTCATCGAAGAGGTGTCCATCCGCTCCGCCGGTGGTGAGGCCGAACTCGAACAGTCCACCGGTGGGATGGTCAACGCAGTCACACGCAGCGGCTCCAACGAGCTGCAGGGCGCCGTCTTCGGCTACCTGTCACCGGCTGCCCTGGAGGGCGGCCGACAGTGGTTGGAGCTGGCTGACGGGGCCGTCAACACGGTGGGTGAGTCCGCGAGTGAAATCGGAGCCTCGATGGGTGGGCGGTTGGTCCGTGACCGGCTCTTTTATTTTGCGGCCGCCAGCCGCCTCGCCGGTCAGACCACCTTTGTGGCTCCGGATGGCTTTCCGCTCGAAGAGCTCGGCGAGGTCGACCGCGATCGGACCTCCATGGCGTACGCGGGCAAGCTCACGCTGATGGCTGGCAGCGGCCACCGCCTCGAACTGTCGGCGTTCGGCGATCCCACAACCGGCGACCCCGGGCCGCAAGCGGCGGACGCTATGCGCTACCGGAGCACCAGCGCCTTCAGTTCCCTTGACTTCGGCGGCCACAACCAGGGTCTGCTGTATCAGGGCATTCTGCGGCCGAGCTGGTTGGTGGAAGCCTCCCTCGCCCACGCGGCCAGTCACTTCGAGGAGGAGGTGCTGGTGGACCAGTGGCAGATCACCGACGAGACCAACACTCCGGTGGAGACATCCGGCGGAAAAGGGCGTTACGAGGGGCAGAACGATGGTGAGAGCTGGCAGTTTCGGGTCCGGGCGACCCACCTGCTCGGGCGGCACGAGGTGCGCTACGGCTTCAGTGGTGAGGATGTGAACTCCGAGTCCGCGCGCGATATCACGGGTCCTACTTTGACTCTGTCCAATGGCCAGCAGACGGGCAGCGGAGCCCTGGTTACGATCCTGCCGGACACGGAGTACGGGCAGATTTATCGAGTGACTCGCTCCCACCTGGCAACTCAGCGCACCAGCTCGTCGACCAACCTGGGAGTTTTCGTCCAAGACCGATTCAACGTGGCCGATGGACTGACCCTCACCGCCGGTCTCCGGTACGAGCGGCAGCGGCTGGTCGGCGATGTGAGCAGCTTCACTTTTGACGACAACTGGGCGCCGCGACTGGGGTTCGTGTGGGATCCGACTGCCGAGGGACGGGCCAAAATCTACGGCAGTTTCGGGGTTTTCTTCGCCAAGATCCCCACCGGTCTCGCCATGTCCATGTTCGGGGAGAGCGGGCGGGTCCGGAGGGCGGACTACTTTTCTTCCGACCTGACCGACCCGGTGCCCGAAGGGGTGGAGGCCCTCGGGACAACCCGTCACTTGATCCTGTCGGGGACCGAGCCCGCGGTGGTGGACCCGGCGGCCCGCCTGACCTTCACAAGGGAACTCTCGCTGGGCGCCGACCTTGTGGTCAGTCACGACCTCGTTCTTGGCCTCAATGTGATTCGCCGCGACATGCCGAGGATATTGGAGGACGTCAACACCGCGGCCGTCGTCCTGTATTACCTTGACGTCGACAGCGTCGAGTACTTCGTGACCAACCCCCGCGGCGGCTACCCGAGCACCGTGGAGGGCGTCGGCTCCTTCGTCGATCCATTACACGAGTTCGACGCGGTCACCTTCACACTACACAAGAGATTCGCCAAGCGCTGGTCCGTGTTCGCCTCCTACCGCTGGTCGCGACTGTGGGGCAACTACGAGGGCTTCTACCGCAGCGACACCGACCAGTCGACCCCGGCGCTGACCTCGATCTTTGATTTTCCTCCCAACGATCCCAGCTACACCGAGATCGGGGTCCCGGAGTACGGGTTCCGCGGCGATATTCGCCATCTCGCCGACGGCGGCCTCCTGCCCAACGACCGACCGCACCAGCTCAAGGTTTACGGGTCCTATCTGTTCGACTTCGGTCTCGGTCTCGGGGCGTCGGTGTTCGGGGGCTCAGGCCGCCCGTTGACGCCAATGGCGGCGAATCCGGTCTACAGCCGGGCGGGGGAGATCCCGGAGGCACCGCGTGCCGGCGGCCTCGTCACCGAAGACGGCTTCGCCCGCAGAACCCCGGTCCAGTGGACCGTCGACGGGCACATGGACTACAACTTCGCGGTTGGCGGAAACCGTCTGGTGCTCCTTCTCGACGTGTTCAACATTTTCGACAGTCAGGGCGTGCTGACCTATGACCAGAACACCGAGGTGGCGTTTCAGGTGGCCAACCCGGATTTCGGTCGCCGGACCGCCTACCAACCGCCCCGGCGGGTCAGGATCGGAGTTCGGTACGAGTTCTAGCCCGCATTATTCATCAGGAATCGTAGCGAGGACCGCGAGAGCACGGCACCTGCCGGGCTTTCGACCCGCCGCCGTCCTCTACGTAGTGTCACTACGCCGTGATGTGCGATTCCGGTGCGAGGCTCATAGCCGATCTCGCGAAGGCGGCGGGTGATCTCGGCCGACGTTGCCTGCTCGCGATATCCTACCTTTGATGAGCGTCTAGTCAGGGTTTCTGGAGGGTCGGTGACTTGACTTGCGGCGCGACGCGGGCGAACCTGCGGCCTTGGAGGCAACATGGTTGCTGACGAACAGAAGGTCATCTTCTCGATGGTGCAGGTCACCAGGACCTACGGTCAGAAGCAGGTTCTGAGGGACATTTCGCTCGGATTTTTCTACGGTGCCAAGATCGGTGTGCTGGGCCTCAATGGTTCGGGCAAGAGCACCCTGCTCAAAATCATGGCTGGCGTCGAGGAGTCCTCGAACGGTGAGGTGGTGCGAGCCCCCGGCTACACCGTCGGGCTGCTGGATCAGGAGCCGGAGCTCGAGGCCGGCAAGACCGTGCTGGAGGTGGTCGAGGAAGGTGCGGCCGATGCCAAGGCGCTGCTGACCGAATTCGACGAGCTCGCCGATCGCTTCTCCGAGCCCATGGATGACGACGAGATGCAGCGGGTGCTCGACCGCCAGGCTGAAGTGCAGGACCGGATCGAGGCCGTGGGTGCCTGGGAGCTGGACTCCCGTCTCGAGCTGGCCATGGACGCCCTGCGCTGTCCGCCCGGCGACACCGTGGTGGATGTGCTCTCCGGCGGGGAGCGCCGTCGCGCTGCCCTCTGCCGGCTGCTCATCCAACAGCCCGACATCCTGCTGCTCGACGAGCCCACCAACCACCTCGATGCGCTGTCGGTTGGGTGGCTGGAACGCCATCTCAAGGACTACGCCGGCACCGTCATCGCGGTCACCCACGACCGCTACTTCCTCGACAACGTGGCCGGCTGGATCCTCGAGCTGGACCGCGGCCACGGCATTCCGTGGAAGGGCAACTACTCGTCGTGGCTTGAGCAGAAGCAGGAACGGCTCCGCCAGCAGGAGCGCAGCGAGGGTCGGCGCCAGAAGACCTTGGAGCGCGAGCTCGAGTGGATCCGGATGGCGCCGCGGGCCCGCCACGCCAAGGGGAAAGCCAGGGTCAGCGCCTACCAGGAGCTGCTCTCCCAGGAGCCCGAGCAGATGGTGCGCGACCTGGAGATCTGGATTCCGCCGGGACCGCGCCTGGGCGACGTGGTCATCGAGGCCGAAGGCCTGGCCAAGGGGTATGGTGATCGCCTGCTCTTCGACGATCTGAGCTTCTCGGTGCCGCCGGGGGCGGTGGTGGGCATCGTCGGCGGCAACGGCGTCGGCAAGACGACCCTGTTCGACCTCATCGTCGGCGGGCAGGAGCCGGACGCGGGCAGTGTCCGGCTCGGCGATACGGTGAAGCTGGGCTATGTGGATCAGAGTCGGTCCACCCTCGATCCCGAGAAGTCGGTGTGGGAAGTGATTTCCGAAGGATCGGATTCGGTGTGGTTGGGCCGCGCCGAAGTCAACTCTCGGGCCTACGTGGGACGGTTTAACTTCACCGGATCGGACCAACAGCGGCCGGTGAAGCAGCTCTCCGGCGGCGAGCGCAACCGGGTCCACCTGGCACGGATGCTCAAGGAGGGCGGCAATGTGCTGCTCCTCGACGAGCCCACCAACGACCTCGACGTCAACACTCTGCGAGCCCTGGAGGAAGCGATCCTGGCCTTTGCCGGCTGCGTGCTGGTGATCTCCCACGACCGGTGGTTCCTCGACCGGGTGGCGACTCACATGCTGGCCTTCGAGGGCGACTCCTCGGCGGAGTGGTTCCCGGGGCCCTACTCGGACTACGTGGCCGACCGCCGCCGACGGCTGGGCGACGAGGCCGACCGGCCCCATCGGGTCACGTACCGTCCCCTGACGAGGAGCTGATGTCGGGGTTTGGGAATCTAAAGCCTGCCCGATCACGAATCTGGAATGTGGAACGTGGAAACCTGGAGATCAGAAACGCAGCAGCATCGCCGCCCAGTGGAACCCGGCGCCGAAGGCGGTGAGAAGGACCAGGTCGCCAGGTTTGATTCGGCCCTGATCCCGAGCCTCGCAGAGGCCGAGGGGAACCGATGCCGATCCGGTGTTGCCGTAGCGGTCGACGTTGATGAGCATGACGTCGTCGGTAGCGCCGAGCGCCTTTTGAACTGCGTGGATGATCCTGAGGTTCGCCTGGTGTGGCACCACCAGAGAGAGATCGGAAACAGTGACGCCGGCTTGATCGAGGACTTCTCGGGAGGCCGAGACCATCCGGAGGACGGCTTCTCGGAAGACCTCGCGCCCCTTCATGACGATCTTTTTGTGTTCGCGCCGGCGGGCGCCCTCGAGGCTGAACGGGAGTCGGGTACCGCCCATTTCGAGGCTGAGGATCCCGGCCTGTGACCCGTCGGTTCCGGCGGTGAAGGAGAGCATCTCGGTGGCCGTCTCACCGGGCCCGATGACGGCCGCTCCCGCACCGTCTCCGAACAGGACGCAGGTGTTGCGGTCGCTCCAGTCGATCAGGCGGGTCAGCAGCTCGACTCCCACCAGCAGAACTCTTCCGGTTGCTCTGGAGGGCTCTCGATCGAGCCACGTCCAATCCGAAAATGAATCCGGCGCACCCGCTGCCCGCCATGTCGAATGCGGGAATCTCCCGCGCTCCGAGCTTTTGTTGGAGGAAGGAGGCGGTGTCGGGGATGGCGACCTCCCGGGTGTCGGTGGCGACAATGATCTCGTCAATGGCGTCGATGGTCAGGCCAGCGTCCTGAAGCGCCCGCTCGGCCGCTGCCGCTGCGAGATGGACCGTGGATTGATCCTCCGCGGCTATCCGGCGTTCTTTGATGCCTGTCCTGGAGGTGATCCACTCGTCGGTGGTGTCGACGTACTTCTCCCAATCGGCGTTGGTCATGACTCTCTCGGGGACATATGCGCCCAGTCCGAGAATGCCGATCTGGCGGTCCGTCATCGGGAGGCTCCTCTGGTGCCGTCCAGTCTACAGGTTTGGGATTCGGGATTCGGGGAGAGGATATTTCCGACTTCGAGAAATTCACCGGCTACAACCCGAACCCTGATCACAGCGCGTCGAACGGACTGGTGTTAGAATGACCTGCACGGAAGCGCATGGGGCCTGGTGGCTTCCGCGGACTTCAAATCCGTTGGGCCGGGCCTTGGGGTTCGGTCGGAGGGTTCGATTCCCTTGCGCTTCCGCCATCAGGCTCCCACAGGCTTTGAGGAACTCAGATGTCGGGCGACGAATTTTTGTACAGCAACGATTTGGCGGAGGTTGCGCTCCCCAGAATGTTGGCCACGATCCACCGCCACGGTGTGCCAGGGGTGGTGGAGTGCTCGCGTGGCAACGACAGCAAGCAGATCTACTTCCTCGACGGCGATGTGATTTTCGCGACCTCGTCGGATCGGGAGGAGTCGCTGGGCCAGTTCCTGCTCATGAAGGGCCGGATTTCGCCGGCACAGCTCGAGGTGGCGTCGAAGGAAATCGGTCGGTTCCCAGGGCGGCGCCTGGGCGCCATCATGGTGCAGATGGGGTTCCTCGGTGCTCACGAGGTGGCGGTGGCGATCCGCGAGCAGGTTCAGCAGATTGTCTGGGGACTGTTCAACTGGAGCTACGGATCGGTGGAGTTTCGTCCCGGGAAGGTCGAGGAACACGACGGACAGCAGGTCACCATCGCCACACCGCGGGTGATCACGGCTGGCTGCAAGCGGATCATCGACGCCAAGCTGGTGACTGCCCGGCTCGGGGGGCGGAACGTCGTCCTGCGGCGCCCGGAATGGCCGGAACACCTTTCGGGATTTCAACTGGAGCGGGGCGAACGGTCCCTGCTCGATATGGTGGACGGCAAGAAGAGCCTGTTTCAGCTTTGCGAGGAAGGGCCTCTGAGCCCTGGTATCAATGCCCGTGTGCTTTACGCGTTCAGTGAGCTCGGAATGGTGGAGCGCCCCGACGAGGAACAATCCGGCAAGATCCGGGTCCAGCTGAAGAACGCGCCGAGATCACCGGGCGACTGACGGAGAAGACAATGCCACTGTATGAGTACGAGTGCTTCCTGTGTGGGGATCGCTTCGAACGGATCCAGCGGTTCACGGACGATCCGGTGAGCCAGTGCCCGGCCTGCGGCGGCGCGGTGCGCCGACTCCTGGGGGTTCCGGCATTGCAGTTCAAGGGCAGCGGCTTCTACATCACCGACTACGGCAAGGGCAAGGGCAACGGCAACGGCGCTTCGGCCAGCCGCTCGGAAACGAGCGAGACCACCGAATCCAAGAGCCAGAGCGATTCGCCACCGCCGACGAAGGAACCCAAGAAGGACGCGGCCCCCAAGAGTGAGGCGAAGTCCAGCACCTCTTGAAGTTAAAAGTCTTGGCTCATCCGGAATTCCGTGAGGTGGTGGATGGCAGCGACCAGGAGCAGCGTCAGCTGAAAGCGACAGCGACCAGGGGCAGCGTCAGCTGACAGCGACAGGGGCCGGTGGCAGCGTCAGGTGACGGCGACAGCGACAGCGTCAGAACGGGACGGGTGCGGGCTACCGTATTCGATGTGAGATATGAGACGCGAGAATTGAGCGATCAGCACGACGACCCGGTGGGCTATTTGGTGATGGGATACCCCGGAACTCGTTCGAAGGTGATCTGATCACCCGCAGAAAGCCCATGGCGATCGACGACGCCGGCTGCCACCTCGAGCACGGCCCAGGCCGCGGTTGAAGGAATGTACTGAGGGCAGGGCTCCGCCGCGCATGGCTGTGCCTTCTCGATGATCTCGGCCACCGTTCCGTCGCCCCGAAGGAAGATCAGGTCGAGCGGGATCATGGTGTTTTTCATCCAGAAGCTCGGCACCCGGTCGACTCCGAACAGGAAGATCATGCCCCGGTCGTCGGGCAGTGAGGGCCGGAACATGAGTCCCTGACTGATCTCCTCCGGGGTGACCGCCAGTTCGAGGGTGATCACGCTTCCGTCGGGCAGAACGGCTCGTGGCAGGTGTACGGCGGGTTGAACGGGCACTGGTGCCCTTGGGGTGGCTTCGACGGTTGTTGGCTTGTCGGCGGAACTTTGTGAGGGCGCGCATGACACCAGCGCCATACCCACCAGAGCGAGTCCGAATAACACCGGCATGGCGATTCGCTGGGGGGTCACGAGTCGGTCTCGTCGTCCTTGACCAGGCCGAGCTTGTCGGCGTGGTAGCGGAAGGCGCGGTAGGAGAGCCTCAGCAGCTCGGCCGCCTTTTTCTGGTGACCGCCGGTTCGCTCCAGGGCCTGGCGCAGCAGACTGAGGCGGATGTTGTTCAGGTGCTCCTCCAAGTCCAGGCCCTCTTCGGGCAAACTGACCTGCTCGAAGCCCACATCTCTCGGTGAGCCGCGTAGATGCTCGGGCAGGCTGCCGGAGGATATGATCTCCTCGGCCTCGAGCGCAACCGTTCGCTCGATCACATTTTCCAACTCGCGGACGTTGCCGGGCCATCTGTAGGCCTGGAGAACCCTCAGCGCATCGGGGGTCAACCGCTTCGCGGCAAGGCTGAACCGGGCGCAGGTGCGGTCGACGAAATGCCTGGCCAGCTCCGGGACGTCATCGACCCGGTGGCGCAACGGTGGGAGGTGGAGGTGGAGCACATTCAGCCGGTAGTAGAGGTCCTCGCGGAAGGATCCCTGCTCCACGTCGGCCTGGAGGTCCCGGTTGGTGGCGGAGAGCACCCGGACATCGACCGGGATCTCTCCTTGTCCACCAACTGGCCTGACCGTCCTCTCCTGAAGAACCCTGAGCAGCTTGACCTGGGTCGACGCCGGCAGGTCGCCGATTTCGTCGAGGAAGATCACTCCGCCGTCGGCCTGGGCGAAGAGCCCCATGTGATCCCTCACCGCGCCGGTGAACGAGCCCCTGGCGTGTCCGAAGAGTTCGGATTCCAGAAGTCCCTCGGGGATGGCGCCGCAGTTGACCGACAAGAAGGGTCCGGTGGCGCGGGAGGAGTGGGCGTGGATGGCCCGAGCCAGCAGTTCCTTTCCGGTGCCGCTCTCGCCGGTGATGAGTACGGTAGTCGGAGTTGCCGCGACCCGTGGTATCAAATCCAGGATTCGTTGGATTGGAGGACAGGTGCCGATGAACTCCGGGACCTCGAAGGGCCCGGTGTCGTCTCGCCGCCGGTTGATCAGCTTGCTCAGGATGACCTTCAAATCCTCCACGTTGAACGGCTTGGACAGGTATTCGGCGGCCCCGGCTCTCAGGGATTCGAGGGCATGTTGCGGTGTGGTGTGGGCGGTGATGATGATGAACGGCCAATCGATCTGGCGCCGCCTGGCCTCCTCCAGGACCTCCAAACCGCTGCCATCCAGCAGCTTGAGGTCGCACATAACGAGGTCGAAGCTTCCGTCTTCCACCCGGATTTTGCCGGATGCTACGGAGTCCGCGGTGGTGACCGTGTAACCCTCTTTTTCGAGCAGGATCGTCAGGAACTCGCGAATCGACTCCTCGTCGTCCACAACCAGGATGCGGCCGGCGCTCATCCGAAATCCGGCTGCAGCGGCAGCTCGACGGTGACCGTGGTCCCCTCGCCGGGTGCGCTCTCGATGTCGATGGATCCGCCGTGGCCCTCGATGGCTGTGTAGACCACGGCGAGACCCAAGCCTGTCCCCTGGGGGTTGGTGGTCATGAAGGGCTCGAAGGCCTGACGCCGAACGTCCTCGGACATTCCGACCCCCGTGTCCTGCCACACCAGGATCGCAGAGCCCTTGCGGCGGGCGGCAGTGATTCGCAGATCTCCTCCATCGGGCATGGCCTGGAGGGCGTTACGCGACAGGTTCCAGAACAGCTGTCGGAGAAGATGTTCCTCGCCGTGAACAACGAGATCCTCGTGGGTGTCGAAGGAGAGTTGGTGGCGGTCGGTGAGCTCGGCGGACCGTCTCAGGAGGTCGGTACAGTCCCGGAGCATTTGCGAAATATTGCAGGGCTTGTGGGTGGCCTGATGGGGCCGCGCATAGTCCAGAAATTCGTCCAGGATCCCCGAAAGACGGCGTGACTCGTCCACCAAGATGTTGAGCAGACGGGAGCCGGTGGCGTCGACTTCGCCGAGGGAACTCAGCATCTGCGCCGACCCGGAGATCGAGGCGAGTGGATTCTTGATTTCGTGGGCCATTCTGGCCGCCATCTCACCCACCGCCGCCATCCGATCCCTCATCCGCAGCCGTTCGGTCTCGATCTCGAGCTCGGTCAGATCCTGGAAATTGACGATGAATCCCACCAGGTTCTCCAGCTGGTCCTCGAGCGGGCCCACTGACAGACCGAGGCGGATGCCGGAGTCGCCCAGATCGTCCTCGAGCCTGCCCAGCGGGGTCATTCGCGCTCGAGTGGTGAGCTTGCTCCAGTCGTGGGTGGCCAGGGGCATGACCTCCTCGAGAGCTTCTCCGACAACGGCCTCCTCATCGGCAATCATCAGAATCCGCGATCCGGCAGGGTTGACGTGAAGGACCCGCCCTTCCAGGTCCGTCGCGAGGATGCCGGCGCTCACCGATCGTACCACCTGGTCGGTGAGGGCGACGAACTGTTTGGCCCGCTCGGTCTCCTCCTGGAGACGATAGCGCGCGGTGCGCAGCGACTCGCCGAGGTAGGACACCAAGAATGCCACCAGCACGAACCCAACCACGTGGATCATGACCTGGTAGAGCACCCGCGAGGTGGGGAGGGGTGCCACGATTCCGGCGACGTTCGAGGGTAGCTCGATGATGCCGAAGGCCATGAGATCTGCAAGCACGCCGTAGGCAACCGCGGAAAGACCCGCGAAAATCAGGCCACCGCCACGTAACAGCACCGCCGCGACCACGATCACAGTGAGATAGAGGAACGAAAATGGGGAGTAGAGCCCGCCTGTGAAGTAGACGAATCCGGTCACCACTCCGATATCACCGAGCAGCTGGATCACGGTCTGCAGACGGGTTGGAAGCTGTCGGAGGTACAGCACGAGGTAGGCCAGCGACAGGCCGTAGCTGATCAAGATCAACCAGTAGAAGTTCTGGAGTTGGAGGATGAGCTGGGTGTTGACCTGGATGATCAACACTCCGAGGAAAAGGGTTGAGATCACCACCAGGCGGATGACGAGCAGCCACCGGATGGCGGTCGGGGAGGGAGCCGCAGAGGGCAGGGCCAAGGCCCCGCCCACCGCGGGAGTCACAGATCTTTCGGTCATCAACCGATCTGGCTGATGAGGGAGAACATGGGCAGGTACATCGCCACCACGATGGTGCCGATGACCACACCGAGGAAGGAGATCATGACCGGCTCGAGCAGGGCCATCATGCCCTCCACCGCGGCGTCCACTTCATCTTCGTAAAAGTCGGCGATCTTGCTCAGCATGGTGTCCATGGCGCCGGTTTGCTCACCGACACCAACCATTTGACAGACCATGGGCGGGAACTGCTCGGTCCGTGCGAGCGGCTCCGCGAGGGTCTTGCCCTCCTCCACGTCCTTCCGGACCTTGAGGATGGCCTCCTCGATGACTGCGTTGCCCGATGTGCGGGCGGTGATGTCGAGGGACTCAAGAATTGCGACACCGGAGGACAACAGGGTCCCCAGGGTTCGGCAGAAGCGAGCGACTGCGATCTTGCGCAGCAGCATGCCGATCACCGGAGCCTTGAGCAGCAGCTTGTCGATCTGGTAGCGGCCAGGCTCGGTGGCGTAGTACTGGCGGATTGCGAAGATTGCGCCGAAAACGACCAACATAATCAGCCACCAGAAGGAGCCGATGAATCGGGACACGTTGACGATCACCTGGGTCAGGAATGGCAGCTGGGTACCGAGGCTCTCGAACAAGGTGGCAAAAACCGGGATCACCTTCCACAGGATGATATAGATGACGATGATCGCGATGGAGATCACGGCGATGGGGTAGACCAGCGCCGATCGAACCTGGGATTTGAGTTTGACCGACTTCTCGATGTAGTTGGCAAGTCGCTGCAAGATGGTGTCGAGAATACCGCCCGCCTCGCCCGCTGCCACCATATGAACGTAGAGGTCGCTGAAGGCCTGTGGATGCTTGCGGAGTGCTTCGGCGAGCGATGATCCAGACTCAACGTCCTGGCGAACCTGCAGGATGACCTTCTGAAAGGCCTTGTTCTCCTGCTGTTGTCCGAGGATATCGAGACATTGCACCAGCGGCAGACCGGCGTCGATCATCACCGAGAACTGTCGCGTGAAGACGGCGATGTTCTTCTGTTTGATGCCGCCGCCGAACTTGGGCAGGGCGATCTCCTTGCCCTTCTCCTTGACGGTGGTCACCACGATCTGTTGCCGCCTCAGGGCGGCGATGACCGACTCCTTGTTGTCGCCAATGAGAACTCCGGACTGCGGGCTGCCGTTGCGGTCGCGGCCCTTCCACTCATAACTCGGCATGATCAGGCCCTCCTCGCCGGGCTCGCTTCACCGGTCGGATTGACCGTGCCGACGCCCCGGTTGATCATGTCCTGGAGCTCGTCGGGGTGGGAGCTGTAGGACAGGGCGGTCTGCAGCGTGATCATCCGCCGGTGGTACAGGGTAGCCAAGGACTGATTGAAGGTCTGCATTCCGTGCTTGACCTGACCGGCCTGCATCATGGAGTAGACCTGGTGGATCTTGTCCTCGCGGATGAGGTTCCTGATCGCGCCGTTCGGGACCAGGATTTCAGTTGCCAGCGCCCGGCCCTTGCCTGAGGCGCGTTGCAGCAGCGACTGACAGACGATGCCCTCCAGAACGAAGCTGAGCTGGGCTCGGATCTGGCTTTGCTGGTGTTCCGGGAAAACGTCGACGATCCGGTTGATCGTCTGCGGGGCGGAGTTGGTGTGCAGGGTGGCGAAGGTGAGGTGGCCGGTCTCGGCGATGCGCAGAGCCGACTCGATGGTTTCCAGATCGCGCATCTCACCGATCAGCACCACGTCGGGGTCCTCGCGGAGCACTGAACGCAGGGCGTTTGGAAAGGACAGGGTGTCGGAGTGCAGCTCGCGCTGATTGACCATCGCCTTCTTGTGGGTGTGGAGATACTCCACCGGGTCTTCGATGGTCATGATGTGAAGAGCCTTTTCTCGGTTGACCTTGTCGATCATCGCCGCCAAGGTTGTGGACTTGCCCGAACCGGTGGGGCCGGTCACCAACACCAGGCCACGGGGGCGGTCGCACAGGGTCTCCACCGCGGGCGGCAGCCCGAGTTCACGGAAGCCAAGGATCTCGTACGGAATCCTCCGGAAGGCACCGGCAACGGCGCCCCGCTGGACGAAGATGTTCGCCCTGAACCGCGCTAACGACTTGATGCCGAAGCTCAGGTCGAGTTCCAGGTTCTCTTCGAATCGGTGCTTCTGCGCGTCAGTCAGAATCGAGTAGGCGAGCTTCTTCGTGTCGACAGCTGTCAGGCTCGGGTGGTTGAGCGGCACCAGGATGCCGTCAACCCGAATAATGGGCGGCGAGTTGGTGGTAACGTGGAGGTCGGTACCACCTTTCTCGACCATGGTCTTCAGGAGTTGATGGAGACTGCTGGCCATAATATTCCTCGTCGTTCCGGGCCTAGATGACCGTCTCGCGAATCACTTCCTCGATACTGGTGACCCCGTCACGGATTTTCTGCAGCCCCGATTGTCTCAATCCGATCATACCCTCCTCGAGGGCTTTCCGTCGCAGCTCAATGGCAGAGGCGCCCGAGAGAATGAGTTCACGCACGTCGTCGGTGACGGCCATCACCTCGAAGAGGGCGATTCGACCCTTGTAGCCCCGTCCGTTGCACGCTTCGCAGCCGCGTCCTCGGTAGAGCTGGATGTTTGGCGCCTCGGCCTCGGTGAATCCGATGTTGAGCAGCGCCTGTATTGGCACGTCCTCCTCTTGCTTGCAGTTCTGGCAGACCCGCCTGATCAACCGCTGGGCGCAAATCAGGTTGACCGACGTGGCCACCAGGAACGGCTCGATGCCCATGTTCATCAATCGATTGATGGTGGAGGGGGCGTCGTTGGTATGGAGCGTCGACATCACAAGGTGGCCGGTGAGGGCCGCTTTGATGGCGATCTCGGCGGTCTCGAAGTCGCGGATCTCACCCACCAGTACGATGTCCGGGTCCTGACGCAGGAAGGAGCGCAGGGCCGCCGCGAAGTTGAGGCCGATGGCTTCCTTCATTTGAACCTGGTTGATGCCGGGGAGCAGGAACTCCACCGGATCCTCGGCGGTCATGATGTTGACCTCTGGGGTGTTGATGCGAGACAGCGCGGAATACAGGCTGTTGGTTTTTCCCGATCCCGTCGGGCCGGTCACCAGCACCATGCCGTAGGGCCTGAAGATCGCTTCCTCGAAGACCTTCAGGCTCGACTTTTCAAAGCCCAGCTTCGTCATGTCGAGCTGCAGGTTGTCCTTGTCCAACAACCGCATGACGATCTTCTCGCCGTGCATGCTGGGAATGGTGGACACGCGGAAGTCCAGCTCCTTCAGCTTGCCCTGGTACTTCATCTTGATTTTGATGCGACCGTCTTGGGGAAGCCTCTTTTCCGCGATGTCGAGCTTGGCGAGGATCTTGATGCGCGAGCAGATCGCCTCCTTGAGTTTCATGGGAGGGTTCATGACCTCGTACAGAACGCCGTCAACCCGGAATCTTACGCGGTAGGTCTTTTCGTAGGGCTCGATGTGGATGTCCGAGGCGGCCCGCTTCAGGGCGTCAGTGAGGATCAGATTGACCAGCCGAACCACCGGCGCTTCGTCGGCCGAGGCCTCGAGGTCGGTGACGTCAAAGTCCTCCTCCTCCTCCAGGACCTCGAGCGCTGCATCCTCCACCGCCGCCAGGTCCTCCATCACCTTCTTCAGCTCCAGCGCGTGGGTGGTTCCGTAGTACTTGTCGATCGCCTCTCGAAGGGCGTCTTCCGACGCGACCACGGGCTCGACCCGATAGCCAGTGATGAAGGTGATGTCGTCCATGGCGAAGACGTTGGTGGGATCTCCCATGGCGACCGTCAGCGTCGCACCGGTCTTGGACACCGGGATGAACTGGTACTTCCTCGCCACGTCGGCAGGGATGAGCCGGATGATCGATTCATCGATGTCGAAGTGACGGAGATTGATCGACGGCACCCCGTACTGCTGAGAAAGGCAGTCAAGGATGTCCTCCTCGGTGACGAAACCAAGTCTCAGAAGGTGCTCGCCGATTCGGCCGCCGGCTTCCCGTTGCTCGTTGAGGGCCGTTTCGAGCTGATCCTCGTTGATGAGATTCGCTTTGATGAGAAACTCACCCAGTTTTAATGGCATGGGCTATCCATCCGTTCCAGTGCACAACTCGTATGAATTGTAACATTCGTGAGCAGTTAAAATACGTGCTCACGTGCATCTTCCGGGTCATATATATGGTAACAGATGCCTTGCAGCGGCTCGATTTCCCCGATTTCGATTTGCTAATTCAGGAGTCGCTCCAGGCCTTCGATGATCTGATCGGCCGTGACCGCACCGGGACGGAGTGCTCGTGACGAGCCGGTCGGCTCCCCATCCCCGATGACAGCTCCGGAGACCACTTCCACGCGGTGCCCCAGTGGTCCGTTGCGGCGCCAATCGGTGGCCGTGAAGACCGCCAACGTCGGCACCGAGAGGCTGGCAGCGAGGTGAACTGGGCCGGTGTCGCCGCCGATCACCGCCCGTGCGTTGGCCAACGCGACGGTGAGAGTGAGGAGGTCGGTAGGTGGTGCCAGGGAGACACCTCGGCCGCCTGATTCCACAACCGCTTCGGCGCGGTCACGCTCCCCCGGACCCCACAGAACCTGGACGGCAAGACCTCCGCCCGACGCGTGACGGGCTACCGCGATCAGGTCTTTCACAGGAATGATTTTTTCGGCACGACCGGCGCCCGGCAGCAGTGCCAGGTAGGCGGGTTCGGGTGGGATCGAAGGTGGGCCTTTTCCCGCCGAGGCAAGCAACCACCGGCCGTCGGGAGCTGGAGGAACCTCCGGTGGCGTGCCTCCCACCGATCGAACGAATTCGAGATTGGTGGCCACCACATGGCGATCGACGGAGCTGCCCTTGATCCTGTCGGTGTAGGCGACGCCGGCCAGGAGTTCCCGGCGCCAGGGGCGGGCCAGTCCGACCCGAGCGGGTGCCCGACTCAACCCGGCCACCAGCGCTGATTTGAAGACGCCCTGGGGGTCCAGGGCAATGTCAGGCTGCAGTTCCTGCAGCTGAGTCCTCAGGACCGCGATGTGGGATCGGGTCTCCGACGAGAAGATATTGCGCCGCCACCGTTTGGTGGCGACGGCAATCGTTGAGTCGACCGCCGGGTGGTCTTCCACCAGAGGCAGCAATTGCCGCTCCACCACCCAACACAGGTGAATGTCGGGCTGGGCCTCACGCAGCGCCACGGCCAATGGCCACGTGTGGACCACGTCTCCGAGCGCCGACAATCGAATCAGCACAACTCTCACGAGCTACTCCGAATCGTCGCAGAGTTGAAAGTTGAAAGTTGAAAGTTCTTTCCCCTTCGAGATTCGCGGGACTGTCGATCCAAGAAACCTTCAACTTTCAACTTTTGACTTTAAACTCCTACTACCATCTTGGCCCTCAACGGTCGCCAAACCGCTCGACGATGAGCCCAACGAGGTCAGTGGTCGCGTGTTCCTTGGGATCGCCGCAGATGACGGTCTCACCCCCGTAGGCCTTGACCACCGCTCGTTCGGGTACTGTTTCGACGGTGTAGTCGGTACCCTTGGCGTGAACCTCCGGGCGCAGGAGGTCGAGGATCCGGTCGAGAGTTGGATCATCGAAGAGGAAGATCCAGTCGACCATCTGCAGGTGTGAGACGATTTCCACCCTTTCGGCCTCGGGGATAATTGGCCGATCGGGCCCCTTGGCGCCGCGGACCGAAAGGTCAGAGTTGACCGCGACCACCAGAACGTCGCCGTGAGCACGGGCGCTGGCGAGGTATCGCAGATGCCCCACATGGAGCATGTCGAAAGCGCCGTTGGCGAGCACCAGCCGTTGGCCGCGATCGCGCCAGGTCTCGCGTTTGCGGAGCAGTTCCTCGAAGCTCTGGAGCTTGTGGTTGGGTGAAGTCACTCCGGTGCCCGTCCCAGGTCGCGATCCACCGCCGCAGCGAGCTCTTCACGGGTCACCTCGGCGGTACCGAGCTTCATCACCACCACCCCGCCGCCATAGTTGGCCATTCGAGCAGCCTCCTCGGGATTGGCACCTGCCGCCAGGGAGGCTGTCAGAACGGCCAGCACAGTGTCGCCGGCGCCGGTGACATCGGCCACCTCGTCGGTACCGAAGACGGGGATATGAACTGCGGACGAGCCCCCTTCGACCAACGTCATACCCCGGTTGCCCCGGGTGGTCAGTACGAATCGTGCCCCCAGGGTTTCTCGGAGGGTCTCGGAGGCCGTGGCCACGTCGTCGTCGGTGACCAGCGCCCGGCCGGCCACCCGCTGCAATTCCTGCAGGTTGGGCGTCACGCCGTCGACGCCGCGAAGCCGGGCGATTCGGTAGCGCGAATCCGCGCAGGTCCAGGCGACGCGGCGGTCGGCTGCCAGTATGTGCTGCACGGCGGCTGGCGCCGTGGTCCCGTACCCGTAATCCGAAATCGCCACCGCCCCCGCAGGTTTCATCCTGGAGTCGATCTCGGACTGCAGATCCTTCTCCCACCGACCCCCGGCCACCAGGTGGTCCTCGATGTCATAACGCGCGACCTGGTGCTTCAGTGAGCTCGAACCGCCGCCCAGGATTCGGACCTTGGTGGGGGTGCGATAGCCGGAAACCACCACGATCGACGAGACGTCGATGCCGCGGGAGGCAAGGGCGTCGAGCAACGCCTCCCCCGACTCGTCGTCGCCGACGACGCCCACCGGAATGACCTGAACCTCGAGCGAAGCCAGGTTGGCGAGCGCGTTGGCAGCTCCGCCGGGGACGTCCCGCTGGCCCTCGTGTCGCAGGATGATGACCGGCGCCTCCCGCGAGATTCGCTTCGGGGTGCCGAGGATGAACCGGTCGAGCACGAGATCTCCGAGCAGCAAAACCGAGGTGTCGCCGAAGCGATCGATCAACTCGTGGAATCTTTCGCGTGTGGTCATGGCACGAGTGTACGGGTGAAATTCGAAATTCGGAATTCGGAATTCGGAAAACCTCCCACCCACCCCCCGGGTCTGCCGTTATCCGTTGGCCGTTCCCGTTCCCGTTCCCATTCCCGTTCCCGAAATAACCCGCCGCCCAGGAACAACCTCCCTGTAATTTCTTGAAAAGGTCCCTCGTCGGCGCCTCGCTCGGGATGAAATTCCGGCTGGGCAGCCAAGGCCAGCCCGCCGTCATCTCATGGTGCAGGCGGCTCGCCTGTCTGCACAGCCGCCAAGTCGGCTGTTGACACTGTGATTCCCCAGAAAAGCACAGCTTGAAACTGCCTGCCGGGGTCGAGAACGGCTACACTTGTCCAACCGTGCGATTCGAACACGAGCTGATTCCGGCGACACTCATCCGTCGATACAAGCGATTCCTCGCAGACGTCAGGCTGGAGGATGGGTCGACCCTCACGGTCCACTGTCCAAACTCGGGATCCATGAAGACCTGCCAGGGCGAAGGCTGGCCGGTGTTGCTCAGCGACAGCCGAAATCCGAAGCGCAAGTTGCGGTTCACCTGGGAGCTGGTCCATAACGGCCGGTGTTGGATCGGCATCAACACCCATCGGGCTAACGGCCTTGCTGCGGAAGCCATCGCCGGTGGCGTGATCTCCGAGCTCGCGGGATTCATCGGGCTGAAACGAGAGGTCCCATACGGGGCCAACAGCCGTATCGACATCCTGCTGGAGAACGGGACCCGCCAATGCTATGTGGAGGTCAAAAACGTCACACTGGTCGACGACATGGAGCGGTACACTTTTCCCGACGCCGTGACGACCCGAGGGCAAAAACACCTCCGAGAACTCGAACGGATGGTCGAGAACGGTGATCGTGGCGTCATTCTGTTCGTTATCCAGCGCTCCGACGGCTCCACCTTCATCCCGGCGGACACAATCGACCCCGAATACGGTGATCTGTTGCGCCGGGTCGTGGCTGCAGGGGTCGAGGCCTTAGCCTACCGAGCCGACGTGCTCCCAACCGGCATCGAAATCGTTGAATCTATTCCCATCGACCTCTCGCAATAGGCAGGCGAGACTCCCTCACCATGAAATGACGGCGGGCTGGTCTCGGCAGCCCAGCCGGAATTTCATCCCGAGTGAGGCGCGAAGGGCCGACGAGGGACCCTGCCGAGTCATCAACACACCGCTTGTCCCAGAACTTTCAACTTTCAACTTTCAACTTTCAACTCTTAACCTCTTCCCGCTCACTTATACTCTCTGCGATGCCCCTCACGCCTCTGCTCCGCTGGGAC
Organism: uncultured Holophagae bacterium; assembly: GCA_963801995.1. GTDB lineage: Bacteria > Acidobacteriota > Thermoanaerobaculia > Thermoanaerobaculales > Sulfomarinibacteraceae > FEB-10. The sequence continues at coordinate 42,805 of CAWDGW010000013.1, forward strand.
GGCCTCCACCTCGTGGTGGATCTTCGGATTCTGGAAAGACACCTGGTTGAATTGATGAGTCGAACCGACAAGGTGTCGGATATGGCGCTGGAGGGATGGGACGACGCGCTGAGGGTGTTGGCAACCGTGACCTGGAAGGGACTGTCAAGTCGGGTGGCGATCGATCTGGCCGAGATTCGTCTCAAGCGCCGTTTCCTCGGCCTCAGGATGCGGCGTCCGCGGGCTCTCGGCGGGGTGCCAGTGCCCCGCGCGGCGGTGGAGGCGGCCATCAAGGCGGCTGACGCCGAGGGTGTGACCGTTTTCCGAGGCGAGGGAATCGTGGTGGTGGACCTCAGGAAATGGCTGCCTCCAGAGGTTGATCTCAGCGTTCTGACCGTGCAGGCCACCCAGCGGTCGCTTCACATTTGGTTCGGTCCCGGCGGATTGAAAGATGTGCCCCACCGCCCCACAGCCACCCTTCCGGCCGGCGAATCCACAGCCGAGGTCGCACAAAACAGCTGAAAACACCGGCGAGCAGCTTGACAGGGGACGAGGCCTTCGGTAGAGTTTCGCTTCCCTGTGTCCGCAGGGTTTGCACACGAGGATTCGACTGATGCCAAGCTACGTACCCAAACCTGATGAGATCACGCGCGAGTGGCGCGTCCTGGATGCCTCCGACCACGTTCTCGGCCGGTTGGCGACCGAGGCTGCTCGGCTACTGCGCGGGAAACATAAACCCGAATTCACACCGCATCTTGACACCGGAGATTTCGTGGTTGTTGTCAATGCCGACAAGGTGCGGGTGACCGGTGGCAAGCTCGATGACAAGACGTACTACCGTCATTCGGGCAAACCGGGAAGCCTCAAGTCCGAGTCGCTCAAGGAGCGGTTGGAGAAGTACCCGGACCGAGTGATCCGGGATGCGGTGTGGGGCATGCTGCCGAAGAACCGTCTTGGAAGGAGGCTGCTGACCAAACTCAAGGTCTACAGCGGCCCCGACCATCCGCACGAGGCGCAGCAGCCGAAAGTCCACACCTGGTGAAGGTGACAGGGGGAATCAGTGGCTGAAATCCAGTACTACGGGACCGGGCGTCGAAAGACGGCTGTGGCGCGAGTCTACCTCCGACCGGGGAGTGGCAGCATCACCGTGAATCGGCGCGACTTTGATGAGTTCTTTCCTAACCAGGTGTTGAAGATGGTGATCCGGCAGCCCCTGTTGCTGACCGAGACCGCTGACAAATTCGACATTCTGGTCAATGTCCAGGGCGGCGGATCCGCCGGCCAGGCCGGCGCCATTCGGCACGGGATCTCGCGCGCGCTTCTGGAATACAACGCCGAGCTGCGACCGCGACTGAAAGCGGCCGGCTTCCTCACGCGCGACCCGCGGAAGGTCGAGCGGAAGAAGTACGGCCAGCCCAAGGCGCGTAAGAGATTCCAGTTCTCCAAGAGATAAGGGAGCGTTTCGTGGCGACCATTCAGATGAAAGAACTGCTCGAGGCAGGTGTCCATTTTGGACACCAGACTCGCCGCTGGAACCCAAAGATGAAACCGTTTATCTTCGGCAAGCGGAACGGCATCCACATCGTCGACCTGCAGAAGACCCTGCAGTATTTCGAAGAGGCGGCAGAGTTCGTCCGGGATCTGGCGGCCAACGGCCGCAACATCTTGTTCGTCGGCACCAAACGCCAGGCGCAGGATGCGATCCGCGAGGAGGCGGTCCGCTGCGGGATGTTCTACGTCAACCACCGTTGGCTCGGTGGGACGATGACCAACTTCCGGACGATCCGAAAATCCATCGATCGATTCAAAGAGATCGAAACCACCCTTGCTTCGGAGGAATCGCCCCTCACCAAGAAGGAACGAATCCGGCTGGAACGGCAGCGACGCAAGATGGATCGGGCGCTGGGTGGCATCAAAGACATGGAAGATCTGCCCGATGCTCTCTTTGTGATCGACACGGTTCACGAGCACATCGCGGTTCGCGAGGCCAATCGACTCAACATTCCGGTTGTCGCCGTGGTGGACACCAATTGCGACCCCGAAGAGGTCGACGTGCCGATTCCTGGCAACGACGACGCGATCCGCGCCATTCGTCTGTTCACCTCACGTGTCGCTGACAATGTTCTCGAGGGCCTGAACCTCGCGGATGAGCGATTTGTGGGTGATGCCCCGGCAGCTGACGAAGCCGACGAAGCGAGCGAGCCGGTGGAGGCGACGGCCGAGGTCGGGGCTGTGCCGGAGACCGAGCCCGTCGCGGAAGCCGCGGTTGAAGCCGAGCAGGCGGTGGAGCCGACCCCGGAGCCGGAACCCGCAGAAGCGGCAACAGAGGAACAGTCTGAACCTCAGGCCGACGCGGCGCCCGAGGCCGACGCCGAATCCGAGCCGGCGGCAGAAGAGCCGGCCCCGGTCGAGGCGGCGGATGCCGAGGGAGAGTCCGAGGCGCCCGAGCCCACCGAGGCTGAGAAGCCGGAGGGGGACGAGGAGAAGACCCCGGCCAAGGCCTGAGTCTGGACGACGAGATCGAATCCGCGGGGTCAGGCGCAAAAGCACCTGACCCCGTTTTTCAACGAGGTGAAACATGGGAATTACAGCAGCAGCGGTGAAAGAACTCCGCGAGCGAACCGGCGCCGGAATGATGGACTGCAAACGCGCACTGGTGGAAACCAATGGAGACACGGAGGAAGCCATCAAGTTTCTCCGCACAAAGGGTCTCGCGGCTGCCACCAAGAAGGCCCACCGGGCCGCGTCGGAAGGCGCCGCCGTGGTGGCCGGTGACAGCGACAAGATGGTGATCCTGGAGCTCAATTGCGAAACCGATTTCGTGGCCCGAAATCCAAAGTTCCAGGAGCTGGCGGCGGCGCTTGCCGAGCAAGCGTTGACGACCCAGGCTGCGGACCTCGGCGCCTTCAAGGCCGAAAGCTTCGCCGCCGACCCGCAGCACACGGTTGCGGAGGCGATCTCCCAGCTGATCGCCACCATCGGCGAGAACATCGTGCTGTCGAGGTTCGAGGTTGTCTCCGCCGGTGACGGCAACAAGCTGTCGTCGTACATCCACGGCGGTGGCAAGATCGGCGTCGTCGTCGAGGGAACCGGTGCCGTCACCGATGAGGCGCTGCACGACGTGGCTCTCCATGTGGCGGCGTCCCAGCCGCGCTTCGTTCATCGCGACGAGGTGACCCAGGAGTTGCTGGTTGCCGAAAAGGAAATCGCTCTCAAGCAGGCCGTGGAACAGGGCAAGCCGGAACACATCGCGGAGAAGATCGTCACCGGCAAGATGGAGAAATTCTTCGAGCAGGAGGTGCTGCTCGAGCAACCATTTGCCAAGGACACCGACAAGACCGTGGCACAATACGTGGGTGAGGCTGGCGACGACGCCACCGTGGTGCGGTTCGTCAGCTACCGGCTCGGTGAGGGAGCGGACTAGCGAGCATGAACGGAGAATCGGCCAGATTCCGGAGGATCCTTGTCAAGCTGTCGGGGGAGGCCCTGATGGGTTCCCAATCCTTCGGAATCGAGCCGACCGTTGTCGCCACCATTGCCGGTGAGCTGGCGGTGGTCCACAAGCTCGGTGTCGAAATCGCCGTGGTCGTCGGTGGCGGCAACATCATTCGTGGCGTTTCGGCCCATGAGCAGGGCATCGACCGCATCACGGGCGACTCCATGGGGATGCTTGCCACCGTGATCAACGCCCTGGCCCTGTCGTCGGCCGTCGAGCAATTGGGCATCCCCACCCGGGTCCAGACGGCGATCCAGATGCATCAGGTCGCCGAACCCTTTATTCGACGACGGGCGATCCGTCACCTCGAGAAGGGGCGGATGGTGGTATTTGCAGCCGGCACCGGTAGCCCGTTCTTTACCACCGACTCCGCCGCCGCGCTGCGCGCCAACGAGATCGGCGCCGAGGTTCTGATGAAGGGAACCAAGGTGGACGGCGTCTACACCTCCGATCCGGTGCGTGATCTCTCCGCCCAGTTGATCCCCCGGTTGAGCTATCAGGAGGTGCTCCGGCGAGAGCTCGGAGTCATGGACGCAGCGGCCATTTCACTGTGTCAGCAAAGTTCGATTCCGGTACAGATTTTCAACATTACGAAGTCCGGCATCCTCGAGCGCGTGGTACTCGGGGAGCAGATCGGGTCGTGGATCGGCCCCGAGGAGGCGGTATGAAAGAGGTCTTGAGGGAAACCGAGAACCACATGTCCACCGCGGTGGATGCCTTCAAAAACGAACTTTCTCGGCTCCGCACGGGCCGGGCGTCCCTTTCCCTGTTGGACGGTGTCACGGTCGACTACTACGGCACCCAGACTCCGATCAACCAGGTGGCGTCGCTGTCGGTTCCCGATGCGACCACGATCTTGATCGCGCCCTGGGAACCGACCGTGCTGGCCGAAGTGGAGAAGGCCCTGCTCAAGTCCAATCTCGGGCTGACGCCGAACAGCGACGGCAAGGTTGTGCGGCTCAACATCCCAGCGCTGACCGAGGAACGTCGCAAATCCCTGGTCAAGGTCGCCCACGAGGACGCCGAGAACGCCCGCAACGTCATCCGGCAGATTCGCCGGGACGGCAACGACAGGGTCAAGAAGCTCGAGAAGGACAAGGAGATCTCCGAGGACCAGATGCACGATGGTCTAGAGAGCATCCAGAAGCTCACCGACGCGTACGCGGGCAAGATCGGCGAGATTCTGGAGAACAAGGAGAAGGAGATTCTCGAAGTTTAACCGTCGCGAGAACTCCACGGCCACGATGGTTGCGCAATTCACGTCGCGGACTCCGTGACTTGCGTTTGTTTTTCTCTGAGTGTCGAGTGAAGGATTGTGGTGCAGGCGTCTCGCCTGCCGGCACACCCGCCGTTTCAGCTGAAGACACGGTGCCTACCAGGGAAGGCAGAGCCTGAAACCTCAGGCGCAACGTCTGTCGAGCTTCCATCAAACCAAGGGTACACTCGGGGGCGATGAAAGACGCCAACTGGATTTTCGGCTACCACGCCGTGCTTGGGGCGCTCGAGTCGAGTCGGCCTATCGAAGCCGTGTGGCTGCAGAAGGGTCGGCGCGACCAGCGACTGCAACGCCTGCTGGAAGCCGCACGCGATCGAGGCGTGGCCACCAGGTGGGTCCCGAAACAGCGGCTCGACGAGATGGCGGGATCGACCCCGCACAACGGCTGCGCCGCGCGCGGCGGACCGGTGTCCTTCGTGCGCCTCGACGAGATCATCGCGCCGGAGGGGAGCCCGGGACGGTTGCTGCTGCTCGACGACGTGATCGATCCCCACAACCTCGGAGCGGTCATCCGGACCGCCGCAGCGTTTGCCGTCGATGGTTTGGTCATCGCAGGCCCGTCGGCGCCGCCCTTGGGAGGCGCGGCGGCCAAAGCAGCAGCGGGGTTGTTGGGCACGGTTCCCCTGGTCAGGACGAACGTCGCAGCCGACGCCCTGAGGGTCCTGCGGGACGCTGGCTACTGGACGCTGGGTGCCGATTCCAAGGGACAGTCACTCGGCCTGGCAACGCCGACGGATCGCTGGGTGCTCTGTGTGGGCGCTGAAAAGCGCGGTCTTCGGGCGAAGACCCGCTCGCAGATCGATGAGATGCTCTGCATCCCTATGGCCGAGGGCGTCGAATCGCTCAACGTGTCGGTGGCCACCGGGGTGCTGCTCTATCACCTGTGCTGCGTGTGGAGTTCTGACTGAAGGCATTGATCTCGGTAGTTTCGGGCTGTGCCTGCCCGAGCAGTCACCATCTCTGATCCTGAAATGTGGGCTCTGCAGGCGGGCGAGACGCCGGCACCACAAACTGCCCAAACTTGCTCACAGCCCCCTCTCTCGGGCGGGTCGGAGACATTCAAACCTTTGGTTCATCCGGGAAATCGTGGGCTGAGGTGTTGCCGTGCCCGTCTCCGTGTCCGTGCCCGAAACCAGCGTCAGCATCAGTGTTCGGCGCCAGGGGCAGGAGACAGCGGGCAGCGACGGTGAGCAGCGACCGTGGCAGAGGCAGTGATCAGATGTGCGACGGCCGCGTGGTCCCCTCCGGGTCGTTCTATAAGACGGGGACGAATAGCTGCCAGGGAGGCCGTTGTCAAGGGACGCTGCGCTGCCGGCCTTGAGTCCGGCAACCCTTGACAACGGCCTCCCTGGCAGCTGGCGGAAGGGCACGGCCGAAACGGAAGAGATCGCCAGCACCACTGGCGGATCGCCTACGCCTCGGCCAAGGAGGTCGACAGTCACCTGCGACTGCTCTCAGCCGCTGGTGCCGTCAATGGAGTTGGCGCGGAGAAGGCCCTGGGGATTTTTGACCAGGTTCGTGCCATGACCTGGCGCCTGCTCAATCCCCTGTAGCCCGCACCCGTCCAACTCTGACGCCGTCGCTGTCACCTGACGCTGCCACCGGCCCCCGTCGCTGTAAGCCGACGCTGTCACTGTTCGCTGTCATCCACCACCTCACGGAATTCCGGATGAGCCAAACATTTAACATTTAACGCGTAACGTGTAACTCTGTCCGAGAGGCTTGCGCTACTGTGGAGGGTCGCTGGCCCGATCGGTGTCGGTTTTCCGAATTCCGAATTCCGAATTCCGAATTCTGCCAACGCCCTTGCGCCGACTCCCTGCCTGTGCTATCGTTCCGCTCCCCCTCTGCTGAAAGGCGGAGGTGTGCTCTTTGTCAGCTCAGGAAATCGGGAGTTGTCGGGTTGCTGGCGTAGCTCAATGGTAGAGCAGCTGATTTGTAATCAGCAGGTTGCGGGTTCGATTCCCATCGCCAGCTCCAGTGCGACCGGGAAATTGGAGAAGCAGGCGTGGCCGAGTGGTTAAAGGCAGCAGACTGTAAATCTGCCGGCATATTGCCTACGGTGGTTCGAACCCATCCGCCTGCACCATTCTTGGAACGTGCCGGCGGGAGTAACTCAGTGGTAGAGTCACAGCCTTCCAAGCTGTTGGTCGCGGGTTCGAGCCCCGTCTCCCGCTCCATGAGGAGCAAGCGATTCGCGCCCACGTAGCTCAGAGGTAGAGCACGTCCTTGGTAAGGACGGGGTCACCAGTTCAAATCTGGTCGTGGGCTCCATGAGATGAAATATGACGGGCGGGCCCGTCACCTCGCGGGCCCGATACGGCCCCAAATACACGAGGGAGGCAAATATGGCCAAAGAGAAGTTTGAGCGGACGAAGCCGCACGTGAACATCGGGACGATTGGTCACGTGGATCACGGCAAGACGACGTTGACGGCTGCGATCACGAAGACGTTGGCGGCGAAGGGGTTGGCGGATTTCACGCCATTTGATTCGATCGACAAGGCCCCCGAGGAGAAGGCGCGGGGGATCACGATCAACACGGCGCACGTGGAGTATCAGTCGCAAGCGCGGCACTACGCGCACGTGGACTGTCCTGGTCACGCTGACTACGTGAAGAACATGATCACGGGGGCGGCGCAGATGGACGGTGCGGTGCTGGTGGTGTCGGCAGCGGACGGACCGATGCCGCAGACGCGGGAGCACATTTTGCTGGCGCGTCAGGTGGGGGTTCCGTTCATCATCGTGTACATGAACAAGGTGGACATGGTGGACGACGAGGAGCTACTGGACCTTGTGGAGCTCGAGGTTCGGGAGCTGTTGAACGAGTACGAGTTTCCGGGAGACGACATTCCGGTGATTCGGGGATCGGCGTTGAAGGCTGGAGAATCTGACGATCCGGATTCCGAGGAGTGCAAGTCGATTTGGGAGCTTTTGGTGGCGATGGACGAGTACATACCGCTGCCGGAGCGAGACGTTGACAAGGATTTCCTGATGCCGATCGAGGACGTATTCACGATTTCGGGTCGTGGGACGGTTGTGACGGGACGGATCGAGCGCGGGAAGGTGAAGGTTGGCGAGGAGATGGAGATCGTTGGCATTCGGCCGACGATGAAGAAGGTTGTGACGGGCGTGGAGATGTTCCGCAAGCTTTTGGACTACGGGGAGGCGGGAGACAACGTAGGTCTATTGCTGCGTGGTACGGAGCGCAAGGACGTGGAGCGAGGCCAGGTGGTATCGAAGCCTGGATCGATCAATCCGCACAAGAAGTTTCGGGCCGAGGTGTACGTGTTGACGAAGGAAGAGGGTGGACGTCACACGCCGTTCTTTCGGGGCTACCGGCCGCAGTTTTTCTTCCGGACGACGGATGTGACTGGGTCGGTGAACCTGGACGAGGGAGTGGAGATGGTGATTCCGGGAGACAACACGAACATCGAGGTGGAGCTGCTGACGCCGATCGCGATGGAGCGTGGTTTGAGGTTCGCGATCCGCGAGGGCGGCCGCACCGTCGGAGCCGGCTCGATCACCGAGATCATCGAATAAATCAATGGAGATCGTTCCCGGCGTGCGTTGTGCGCGGCGGGGGTGTCTATCACGGGATTCGCGCAGGCCAGTAGCTCAATTGGTAGAGTCCCGGTCTCCAAAACCGGTTGTTGGGGGTTCGAGTCCCTCCTGGCCTGCCATCTGAAGCGACGAGGAGTCCGTTGGTATGCAGTGGTGGAAACGCCTCAAAACCTTCCTCTCTGAGGTAGTGGTCGAAACCAAGAAGGTGACCTGGCCTTCCAAACAGGAGGTCATCAACACGACGACGGTGGTGGTGATCGCCTCGTTCATCTTCGGGATCTACCTCTACCTGTGTGATCTCGTGTACGTCTTCATGACTCAGAAGATCTTCAAGATCTTTGGGGTCTTCTCCTGACTGGAGCGCCGTTCATGGCCAAACAGTGGTACATCATCCATACCTACTCGGGTTTCGAAGACCGGGTGAAAAAGACTCTCGAACAGCGTATCGAGGCGCTGGGGATGTTGGAGTTCTTCGGCGAGATCCAGGTCCCGACCGAGACCGTCGTGGAGATCAAGAACGGCAAGAAGCGTGAAGTGCGGCGGAAGTTCTTCCCCGGCTACGTGCTGGTGGAGATGGAGATGACCGACGACGCATGGCACCTGGTGCGCAACACTCCAAAGGTGACAGGCTTCGTGGGTGCGGGCAAGAAACCGACCCCGCTCACCGAGGAGGAAGTCAACCAGATCCTCCACCAGTCGGTGGCCACCCAGGAAAAGCCGCGACCTTCGGAGGTTTTCGAAAAGGGCGAGAAAATCAGGATCACGGATGGCCCCTTTGCCTCCTTCAACGGCGTGGTCGAGGAAGTCAACCTCGATCGGTCGACGGTGAAGGTCATGGTGGTCATTTTCGGACGCGATACCCCGGTGGAGATGGAGTTCCGCCAGGTGCAGAAGTTGACGTAAGGAAACAAACATGGCCAAGAAAGAAGTGGGACAGATCAAGCTCCAGCTGCCCGGCGGGCAGGCCACACCGGCCCCCCCGGTGGGTCCCGCGCTGGGTCAGCACGGCTTGAACATCATGGATTTTTGCAAGGCGTTCAACGCCAGGACGCAGGGTGATCAGGGCATCATCATCCCCACCGTCATCACGGTGTACGCCGACCGGACCTACAGCTTCATCACGAAGACTCCGCCGGCCTCGTTCCTGCTGCGCAAGGCTGCGCAGGTTGAAAAGGGCTCTGGGGAGCCAAATCAGGTCAAGGTCGGCACGATCTCCAGGGCTCAGGCGGAGGAGATTGCGAAGACGAAGATGCCGGATCTCAACACCGATACCCTCGAGGGCGCGGTCCAGATCATTCTGGGGACCGCACGCTCGATGGGTATCGAGGTGCAGGATTGAGGAGGGGCCGATGGCAGCCAAAGGTCAGAAATATCGTGATGCCGCGGCCAGAATCGAGCGCAGGCCGTACCCCGTCGACCAGGCAATCGACCTGGTGCGCGACTCGGCCTATGCCGGCTTCGATGAGACGGTCGAGATATCGATGCGGCTCGGTGTGAATCCTCGCCACGCGGACCAGATGGTCCGGGGGACCGTGGTGCTTCCTCACGGCACGGGCAAGACTCGTTCAGTGCTGGCAGTGTGCGAGGGCGCAGATCAGAAGGCGGCCGAGGAGGCCGGGGCGGACTTCGTCCTCACCGGTGACGAGGCGGTTGCCAAGATCCAGGGTGGGTGGCTCGAATTCGACGCCATTGTGGCCACCCCGGACATGATGCGCGGCCTCTCCAAGGTGGGGCGGGTGCTCGGCCCTCGGGGGCTGATGCCGAACCCCAAATCGGGGACGGTCACCACCGACATCGTAGCCGCCGTCCAGGACATCAAGGCAGGCCGGGTCGAGTTCCGGGTCGACAAGACTGCGATCATCCACGCGCCGGTGGGCAAGGTCTCGTTCTCGTCGGACAAGCTGGTCGAGAACACTCGCAGCCTGGTGGACGCGGTCCAGAAGGCGAAACCGGCAACGGCCAAGGGTCGCTACGTGCACACCGTGTATTTGTGCTCCACCATGGGGCCCGGGGTGCAGGTCGACCTCGTGAGCCTGGACGTCAAGTAGGGGGTCAGCATGCTCACGAGAGAACAGAAAATTCAGCGATCGGAAGAGCTTCGGGCTACCCTTGACGAGGTCAGCACGCTCTTTCTGATGGAGAATACCGGCCTCACAGTCAACGAGGTCAATGAACTCAGGTCTCAGATCCGGGGTATCGAGTCCACCTACCGGGTGGCCAAGAACTCGGTGGTGAAGCACGCCGTCGAGGGCACCGAGATGGAGGGGTTGACGCCTTTCCTGGTGGGACCGAAGACTCTCGCCTACACCCACAACGACCCGGTCGCTCTGGCGAAGGTGTTGCGCGATTTTGCCAAGGCTCACCCCGCCCTCACCTTCCAGCGAGCGTTCCTGGAAGGCCGAATCCTCGAGGCGGAGGACGCGAAGAACCTCGCCGACATGCCGTCCAAGGAAGATCTGCTCACCAAGCTCGCGTACCTGTTGCAGTCGCCGATCCGTCGGTTGGCGGTGGCGCTGAACAGCCCGGTTCAGAACCTGGCGTCGGTGCTCGGACAGGTGGCAAAGGCCGAAGAAAACAAAGAATCCTAAGGGAGGATCCGAAGAAAATGGCTCAGATAGAAAAAATGATGGACGAGATCAAAGGAATGACCGTGCTTGAGCTGAACGAGCTCGTCAAGGCGATCGAGGACGAGTTCGGTGTCTCGGCTGCGGCCGCTGCTGCCCCCGTGATGATGGCGGGTGCGGTTCCGGGTGCGGCTGGCGGCGAGCAGGCCGAGGAGCAGACCGAGTTCGACGTAGTTCTCAATTCGGTGGGCGACAAGAAGATCAACGTGATCAAGGCCGTACGCGAGGTCACCTCCCTCGGACTGAAGGAGGCCAAGGAGCTCGTGGAGAGCGCGCCCACCAAGGTCAAGGAGGCTGTCAGCAAGGACGAGGCCGAGGCCGTCAAGGCCAAGTTCGAGGAAGCTGGCGCCCAGGTGGAGATCAAGTAACGATCGTCGACCGTCCTCTGGTTTCCGGCAACGAGAAGCCGAACACTGACGGCACGGGGAGACTGTCTCTCCCCGTGTGGCTATTGGTCGGGAGGGACCCCGCATGACAACAACCTCCAACGGGCGGATGGAATTCGCCAAGAACCCGTCCTCCATCCCGCTGCCCAATCTGATCCAGGTTCAGAGGGCCTCGTACGAGGACTTCCTACAAATGGACATGCTGCCCGATGAGCGGCTGACCGATGGTTTGCAGTCGGTTTTGAGCACGATCTTCCCGTTCACGGATTTCAGGGAGACGTGCGAGCTGCAGTTCGTGCGCTACGAGATCGGCAACTGGAGTTGCCGGTGCGGTCGGCTCGAGGGGCTGCATCACCTCAGGCTCGACTGCGAGCACTGCGGTGCCCGATTCAGAGCCGGTGATCCCCACGAGGATCAGGTGGTCTGTCCGAGCTGTGGCAAGGCCAACCGGAACCGCATCGAAAGCTGCGGTGTGTGCGGCACCTCGGTGGCGCTCAGACTGCCGTTTACTGCGGACGAGTGCCGTGAGCGGGGAATGTCCTATGCGGTGCCGATCCGACTGACCTTCCGGCTGGTGACCTTCGACACCGAGGAGGACGGAAGCCGGCAGGTCCGGGACGTCAAGGAAGAAGAGCTCTACTTCGGCGAGCTGCCATTGATGACCGAGACCGGGACCTTCATTATCAATGGCACCGAGCGGGTCATCGTGTCTCAGCTCCACCGATCGCCTGGCGTGTTCTTCACCCTCGAAGGACCCAACCACTACCTGGCGAAGGTGGTTCCCTATCGCGGCTCGTGGATCGAGTTTGAGTACGACAACAAACAGATTCTGTGGGTGCGAATTGATCGCAAGAGGCGCCTTCCGGGAACAGTGTTCCTCCGGGCGCTGGCCCCCGAGCTGGAGACCAACTCCCAGATACTGCGTGCCTTTTACTCGGTCTTCGACGTCAAGGTTCCAAGCGGTAAATCTGCGGCAACCTTGTTGCTCGACTCGAGAATCCTCGACATCGAAGCGGAACGCCAGAAGGCGCTCAGGTTCCGCAGGGTCGCGACGCCGCCTCTGTTCGCAGGCCTCCAGCTGGACTCAGCCCTCACAAAAAGGCTGACCAAGGCTACCGTCGCCAAACCCACCCGAGTTGGAGTGGACCGTTCCGAACTCATCGGCGCGATCGTCGTGGACGATCTCGTGGACTCGGAGACCGGCGAGGTGATTGCGGCCGCCAACACGCGAGTGACCGATGAGGTTCTCGAGATGACGGACGAGGCCGGGCTCGACACCCTCAGCCTGGCATTCCCGGACTGGGATCCGGTGGGTGAAATTCTCCATCAGACCCTCGAAAAGGACTCCTCCCTGACCCAAATGGACGCCCGGATGGAGATCTACCGCCGGCAGCGTCCGGGCGATCCGCCCACCGAGGAATCTGCCACCACCCTGTTCAATGGGCTGTTCTTCGACGAGCGGAAATACGACCTCAGCCAGGTGGGACGCTTCAAGTTCAACGCCAAGCTTGGGGTCAAGAAGGAACTCGACCGGCGGATCCTGGACGTGGACGACTTCCTTCATCTGGTGCAGTACCTGCTGCGGCTTCACCGCGACATTGGTCGCGTGGACGATATCGACTCGCTGGCCAACCGGCGCGTGCGCACGGTGGGCGAGCTGATGGAAAATCAGTTCCGGATCGGTCTGGTGCGCATGGAGCGTGCCATCAAAGAGAAGATGTCCATCCATCCGGACATTGACTCGGCCATGCCCCGGGACCTGGTGAATTCCAAGCCGGTGATGGCCGCTGTGGACGAGTTCTTCGGTTCTTCTCAGCTGTCCCAGTTCATGGACCAGACCAACCCCCTGTCGGAGGTCACTCACAAGCGCCGGCTGTCGGCTCTCGGCCCGGGCGGTTTGTCCCGGGAGCGTGCCGGTTTCGAGGTGCGCGATGTGCACTCCACCCACTATGGGCGGATCTGTCCGATTGAGACCCCCGAGGGCCCGAACATCGGTCTGATTTCCTCGCTGTCGTGCTATGCGCGCCTCAACTCCATGGGTTACATCGAGTCTCCCTACAAGAAGGTTGCGGAGGGCCGGGTCCTCGAGCATGTTCGGATCACCCAGGTCGGTGACACCGGCAAAGAGCTCGGCGAGGTCGTGACCCGTGACGCCTTCGAAACGCTGAACAAGAAGTTGGCGAAGGGCAAAAAGATGGAGGGTTGGGGCGAACCCTACGCCTTCTATCTGCCCGCCTGGGAGGAGGAGAACCTCAGCATCGCCCAGGCCAACGCGCGAGTCGACCCCAAGGGCAACCTCATCGACGACAAGATCATCGCCCGCTCGGGCGGAGAGTTCCTGGTCATCGACCGCGACCAGGTGGACTACATCGACGTGTCACCACGTCAGGTTGTGTCGGTGGCGGCGTCGTTGATTCCATTCCTCGAACATGACGACGCCAACCGCGCGCTGATGGGATCGAATATGCAGCGCCAGGCGGTGCCTCTGGTCCGTCCGGAGTCGCCCATCGTGGGCACCGGCATGGAGGCGGTGGTCGCCCAGGACTCGGGTGCGGTGGTGATCTGCCGCCGAGCCGGAGTTGTGGACAAGGTGGATAGCCAGCGAATCATCGTCCGAGTCGAAGGCGAATCGGCGGGCGAGGGTGAGTTCGGTGCCAACATCTATCAGCTCACCAAGTTCCGGCGTTCGAACCAGAACACCTCCATCAACCAGAAACCCCTGGTCGCCGAGGGCCAGCGGGTGGAAAAGGGTCAGGTTCTCGCCGACGGTCCCAATACCGAGAATGGCGAGCTCGCCCTGGGCCACAACGTGCTGGTGGCGTTCATGCCCTGGCGCGGGTACAACTTCGAGGACGCCATCGTGGTCTCCGAACAGCTGGTCAAGGACGACCGCTACACCTCGATCCACATCGAGGAGTTCGAGACCTCGGCACGGGACACCAAGTTGGGGCCGGAGGAGATCACCCGGGATATCCCCAACGTGTCCGAGTCGGCCCTCGCTCAGCTTGACGAGGCCGGGATCATCCACATCGGGGCTCAGGTCCGCCAGGGATCGATCCTGGTGGGCAAGGTAACTCCCAAGGGCGAGACCCAGCTGACGCCCGAGGAAAAGTTGCTCCGAGCCATCTTCGGCGAAAAGGCGGGCGACGTCAGGGACGCTTCGCTGCGCTGCCCCCCCGGCATCGAGGGTGTGGTGGTTGGAGTGCAGGTCTTCGCCCGCAAGGGCGTCGAGAAGGACTCTCGCCAGCTGGCCATCGAGGCCGCAGAGATCGATCGCCTCCGCAAGAACTCGGAGGACGAGCGGCGAATCATCCTCGAGGTCAGGGAGAGCAAAATCCAGAGTCTCCTGACGGGCGTCGCGGTGACCGCCAACATCACGGTTGGTCGCGACAACGAGGTGATTTTGAAGAAGGGCGGCAAGCTCACCGCGGACGTGCTCCGCCGGCTCACCAAGGCCAAGCTGGTGGACCTTCCCGTCAAGAAACCGGTGCTGCTGGACAAGGTCCGCCTGATCATGCGCCAGGCAGACTCCCAGATCGAGGTTCTCGAGCAGATCAACCAGGAACGTATCGAGCTGCTGCGCCAAGGTGACGAGCTGCCACCTGGTGTGATCAAGCAGGTGAAGGTCTTCATCGCCATGAAGCGCAAGCTCCAGGTTGGGGACAAGATGGCCGGCCGGCACGGCAACAAGGGCGTGATTTCTCAGACGCTGCCGATTGAGGACATGCCATTTCTGCCGGACGGGTCGTCAGTGCAGATCGTTCTCAATCCGCTCGGCGTGCCGTCCCGGATGAACGTCGGCCAGATCCTGGAGACCCACCTCGGATGGGCCGGTGAGGAACTCGGCCTGAAATTCGCAACCCCGGTATTCGAGGGCGCCACCGAGGACGAGATCCGGGACATGCTGAACAAGTCCGGTCTCCCTGAGGACGGCAAGAGCCTGTTATACGACGGCGTTTCCGGCGAGGCTTTCGAACAAAGGGTGACCGTCGGCTTCATCTACATGCTGAAGTTGAGCCATCTCGTGGACGACAAGATCCACGCCAGGTCCATTGGGCCGTACTCGTTGATCACCCAGCAGCCGCTGGGCGGGAAGGCGCAGTTCGGTGGCCAGAGGCTGGGAGAGATGGAGGTCTGGGCGCTCGAGGCATTCGGTGCTGCCCATACCCTGCAGGAGCTGCTCACCGTGAAGTCGGACGACGTCGAGGGCCGGGCCAAGGTCTATGAGGCGATCGTCAAGGGCCAGGTTCCCGAGGAACCGGGCTTGCCAGAGTCATTCAACGTGTTGGTTCGTGAGCTGCAGGCGCTGGCGCTCGACGTCGAGCTGCTGCAGCAGGAAGACGAGTAGGGGGTGCGGAATATGGAGCGTTCATCGTTGAATGAGGTTCGCAGTTTCTTCGAGAAGCCAAAACCCCTAAACGACTTCAATGCGATCCGACTGGGGCTTGCCAGTCCGGAGAAGATTCGGTCGTGGTCCCACGGCGAGGTGGTGAAACCCGAGACCATCAATTACCGAACCTTCAAACCGGAGCGGGACGGTCTGTTCTGCGCCAAGATCTTCGGACCGGTCACCGACTGGGAGTGCTTGTGCGGAAAGTACAAGCGGATGAAGTACCGCGGCGTGGTCTGCGACAAGTGCGGCGTCGAGGTCACGAAGTCCAAGGTGCGGCGCGAGCGAATGGGTCACATCGAACTTGCCGCTCCGGTCTCCCACGTATGGTTCTTCAAGGGCCTGCCATCGCGGATCGGGCTGTTGCTCGACCTCACCATGCGCGAGCTCGAGAGGGTGCTCTACTTCGAGGCCTACGTGGTGATCGATGCGGGCGACACCGAGCTCGAGGAGAAGCAGATTCTCTCCGAGGAGGAGTTTCGGCAAGCGCGCGAAGATTACGGCGATGCCTTTGTTGCTCAGATGGGCGCCGAGTCTATCCGGGACCTCCTGCAGACCCTGGATCTCGACGAGATGGCGGCGGAGCTGCGCATGCTCATGCGCACCGAGACGGCCATCATGCGACGCCAGAAGGCGGCCAAACGACTGAAACTGGTCGAGTCCTTGAGGCGTTCCGGCAACCGGCCGGATTGGATGATCCTCGAGGTGATCCCGGTGCTGCCGCCGGAACTGCGTCCGTTGGTGCCGCTGGACGGCGGCCGGTTCGCGACCTCCGATCTGAATGATCTTTACAGGCGGGTGATCAACCGCAACAACCGACTCAAGAAACTGCTCGACCTACGGGCTCCAGAGGTGATCGTTCGCAACGAGAAGAGGATGCTGCAGGAGGCGGTGGACGCTCTGTTTGACAACGGCCGTCGCGGCCGGGTCATCAAGGGGTCCAATAACCGACCGCTCAAGTCGCTTTCCGACAACCTCAAGGGCAAGCAGGGCCGGTTCCGCCAGAACCTGCTCGGCAAGCGTGTCGACTACTCCGGCCGTTCGGTGATCGTGGTTGGGCCGGAGCTGCAGCTGCACCAGTGCGGGCTGCCCAAGAAGATGGCCCTCGAGCTGTTCAAACCCTTTGTCTACCAGGAGCTCGAAACCCGTGAGTTGGCGAGCACCATCAAGATGGCCAAGGAGCTGGTGGATCTCCAGACCCCGGAGGTCTGGGATTCCCTCGAAAAGGTGATTGGAGAGCACCCGGTGCTGCTCAACCGAGCGCCGACGCTTCACCGCCTCGGCATCCAGGCCTTCGAGCCGGTGCTGGTGGAGGGCAAGGCGATCAAGATTCACCCGCTGGTCTGCGCAGCGTACAACGCAGACTTTGACGGCGACCAAATGGCGGTCCACGTGCCGCTGTCGCCGAAGGCACAGCTCGAGGCCCACATCCTGATGATGTCCTCGCGCAATATCCTGTCACCGGCCAGCGGCCGGCCGCTGGCAGTGCCGTCGCAGGACATGGTGATCGGGGTCTACTACCTGACCACCGAAAACCACATGGCTCGGGGGGCTGGGAAGATCTTCGCCGAGCCGGAAGAGGTTTTCCTCGCCTACAACGCAGGCGTCGTCGCCACCCAGGCGCCCATCCAGCTCCGGTTCTCAGGGAATCTGATCGACCTGGTGGCCCAGGGCGGCTCACAGGACGTGCTCCACGCCGACATGATCGAGGTGGAGAACATGCTCCTCGAGACGACCGTCGGGCGAGTTCTGTTCAATATGCAGCTGCCCGAGGAGATGCCCTTCATCAACGGCCAGCTCAAGAAGAAGGGTCTCCAGAACCTGGTGGCCTTTGCCTTCATGAATCTCGGTCACGAACCGACCATTTTGCTGCTCGACAATCTGAAGGAGACCGGATTCCTTTACGCCACCAAGTCCGGCCTGTCGCTGGCCAGTGACGACATGGTGATTCCGGACACCAAGCAGGTCCACCTCGAGCAGGCTTACAAGGAGGTCGATGAGGTCGAGAAACAGCGTGCCGCGGGGCTCATTACCACCGGTGAGCGGCACAACAAGATCGTCGATATCTGGCATCGGGTCACCGAAGATGTGGCCAAGGAGATGTTCAACCAGATGTCGTCCATCGACCTCAACACGGGCGAGTTCAATCCCATCTTCATGATGGCCGACTCCGGTGCCAGGGGCTCGCGCGAGCAGGTGCGCCAGCTGGCAGGTATGCGCGGCCTGATGGCCAAGCCCTCTGGGGAGATCATGGAGACGCCGATTACCGCCAACTTCCGCGAGGGGCTGTCGGTGCTGCAGTACTTCATCTCCACCCACGGGGCCCGCAAGGGTCTTGCCGACACCGCGCTCAAGACGGCAGACTCCGGTTACCTCACAAGGCGGCTCGTGGATGTGGCCCAGGATGTGATCGTGGTCGAGCCCGACTGCGGCACTGACAACGGCATCGATGTGACGGCGATCTCCGAGGGCGGCGAGATCCTCGAGCAACTGCGCGACCGGGTCGTTGGTCGCGTGTGCGCAGAGGACGTCTACGATCCCATCGAGAGCACTCTTATCTGCACGGTGAACACCGAAATCACCGACAGCCTGGCGAACCAGATCCAGGAGGCCGGCATCGAACGGGTGAGGATTCGGTCGGTGCTGACCTGCGAGACCGAGCGTGGCGTGTGCCAGCTCTGCTATGGGCGAATGCTGGCAAGCGGTCGGATGGTGGAGATCGGCGAGGCGGTGGGCATCATCGCAGCCCAATCCATCGGAGAGCCCGGCACCCAGTTGACCATGAGGACCTTCCACTACGGTGGCACCGCGACCCGCGGCGGGGACCAGTCCAAGCACGTCGCCAACCACCACGGCAAGGTGAAATACCTCAACGTGGCCTCGGTGGTGAACAAAGACCGTCATGTGGTCGCGATTTCCCGGACGGGCAAGGTCGTGATTCTCGACGAGCGCCAACGCGAGAAAGAGCGCTACTCGGTCGCCTACGGTTCTCACCTCCTGGCGGAGGACGGCGCTGACGCGGAGCCAGGCATGGCTTTGGTGGCGTGGGATCCATTCACCTCGTCGATCCTGACCGCCATTTCGGGGAAGGTGAAGTTCCACGACCTGGTGGAGGGCGAAAACGTCCGCGAGGAGATCGACAAGCTCACCGGGCACGCCCACAAGATCGTTATCGAGCCTCTCGGCTCCGGAAAGCGGATTCCGACCATCGAGGTCGCGGGAAACAAGAAAGGCGAAAGTCGGCGATACCAGCTACCCATCGGCTCCCACCTGTCAGTGGCCGAGGGAGAGAAGCTGGCCTCGGGTGACGTGCTGGCGAAGATCCCGCGTGAGATGTCGAAGACCAAAGACATCACGGGGGGCCTGCCGAGGGTGGTGGAGCTCTTCGAGGCGCGGAAACCGAAGGATCCCGCGGTGGTATCGGAGATCGACGGCACCATCGAGATCACCGAGCCGGTGCGCGGCCAACGCAGAATTCTGGTCAAGGGCGAGGGCGGCGAGCACCGCGAGTACTCGATTCCCCGCTACGCTCACGTGTCGGTGCAGGAGGGCGAGTTCATCCAAGCCGGCGATCCGCTGACCGAAGGTGCGGTCAACCCCCATGACATCTTGTCGATCCTCGGGGAACAAGAGATGCAGCGGCACCTGGTGGACAAAATCCAGGAGGTCTACAGGTCTCAGGGTGTGACGATCAACGACAAGCACATCGAGGTGATGGTTCGCCAGATGATGCGCTTCGTGAAGGTCGTGGATCCTGGCGATACCGACTTCTTGCTCGACCAACAGGTTCCGGGCTACTTGTTCAGAAGGGAAAACGAGCGAGTGACGGCAGCATCGGGCGAACCGGCGACGGCGAAGTCACTGCTGCTCGGTATCACCAAGGCTTCCCTCGCGACCGAGAGCTTTATTTCGGCGGCGTCCTTCCAGGAGACCACCAGGGTCCTGACCGAGGCTGCTGTCTCGGGCAAGGTGGATAACCTCCACGGACTCAAGGAGAACGTCATCGTGGGGAGGCTGATTCCGGCAGGGACCGGCGCTCCGAAGTACCGCCGGACCGTGATCGAGCCGGTGCCGGAGGACGAGATGGAGCCCAAGGAGGAGGCCGATGCCCTCTATCAGGAAATGACCGAAGCGGCCGCAGCCCTGCTCGAAGCTCAGGGCGTGCGTCCGGTCACGGAGAGTTGACAGAGCGTAGCTTCTCGGGTATTCTTCCGCGGCTCTGGCTCAATCGGAGCAGCGTTCATGTCCGTGGGTGGGCAAGTGTAGAGCCCACCTGCACTTATCTGTAGGAATCAGGGAGCGAATATGCCAACGATCTCGCAGTTGGTCCGTCAGGGCCGCAGGACGGCGGCGGAGAAGACCAAGAGTCCCGCCCTTCAGTCCTGTCCGCAACGGCGCGGGGTGTGCACCCGGGTGTTCACCACGACTCCGAAAAAGCCGAATTCGGCTCTTCGTAAGGTGGCTCGGGTCCGCCTCACGAACGGCATCGAAGTGACGGCCTACATTCCGGGCGAGGGCCACAATCTTCAGGAGCACTCCCAGGTGATGATCAGGGGTGGGCGCGTCAAGGATCTGCCAGGCGTTCGCTACCACATCATTCGGGGCACCATGGACTGCCAGGGCGTCGATGGACGGCGTCAGCAGCGCTCCAAGTACGGCGCCAAGCGACCGAAGGCCTGAGGGAGGACGTCATGCCGCGCCGTGGAACCGCTGACAAACGAGAGATCCTGCCGGATCCTGTCTACAATTCGAAGCTGGTCACGAAGTTCATTAACAACGTGACCCGCCACGGGAAGAAGACGACCGCCGAGAGAATCTTCTACGGAGCCTTGGGCCTCATCGAGCAAAGGACCGGTGACGATCCGGTCAAGGTCTTCAAGCGGGCGATGGACAACACGCGACCGCAGGTCGAGGTGAAGTCGCGCAGAGTTGGCGGCTCCACGTACCAGGTGCCGATCGAGGTCAGCTCCGATCGCCAGCAGTCGTTGGCGATTCGCTGGCTCATTGGATACTCGAATTCAAGGCACGAAAAAACCATGACGGAACGCCTCGCTGGTGAGTTCCTCGATGCCGCCTCCAATCGTGGAGGTGCCATCAAAAAGCGTGATGACACGCATCGCATGGCGGAAGCCAACAAGGCCTTCGCACACTATCGGTGGTGAATGAGTCCTCTGATATCTGAATCGCTCAGGAGTTCTTTGAAAAAATGCCGCGTCTTATCCCCCTCGACAACGTCCGAAATATCGGCATCATGGCGCACATCGATGCCGGTAAGACGACGACTACAGAGCGGGTGCTCTATTACACCGGCATTAACTACAAGCTGGGCGAGGTGCACGACGGCACCGCCACCATGGACTGGATGCCGCAGGAACAAGAACGCGGTATCACCATCACCTCCGCCGCCACCACCTGCTTTTGGCGGGACCATCGCATCAACATCATCGACACCCCGGGCCACGTAGATTTCACGGCCGAAGTGGAGCGCAGTCTGCGCGTGCTCGACAGTGCGGTCGCTGTGTTTTGTGCTGTTGGCGGTGTCGAACCCCAATCCGAAACCGTGTGGCGCCAAGCGGACCGCTACCGAGTGCCGAGGGTGGCGTTCATCAACAAGATGGACCGCGTCGGCTCCAGGTTCGCGGGAGTTGTGGATCAGATCAGGAACAAGCTCAAGGCCAACCCGATCGCCGTCCAAATTCCGCTCGGACGCGAAGAGGAATTCGCCGGAGTGATCGATCTGGTGCGGATGAAAGCCTACCGGTATCAGGACGAGAGCCTCGGCGCAGAGTACCTCGAGGAGTCGGTGCCAGGCGAGTACCGTGCCGAGGCCGACGAACACCGCGAGCGGTTGCTTGAAGCGGTGGCGGAAACCTCGGAGGAGCTCCTCGAGCAATACCTCAGCGAGGGTGACCTGTCCGAGGAGCAGATCCGACGTGGGCTTCGGTCTGGAACCCTGTCTGGGGCCCTGGTTCCGGTGCTCTGCGGATCGGCCTTCAAGAACAAGGGTGTCCAACCGCTGCTCGACGCGGTGGTGGACTACATGCCGTCGCCGAGCGACGTGCCGCCCATCGAAGGCTACCGACCCGCCACCAGCGAGCTCGACGTTCGGCGCGCCGATGACAACGAACCCTTCGCGGCGCTGGTTTTCAAGATCATGACCGATTCGTTCGTGGGTCAACTGTCATTCATCAGGATCTACGCCGGCCATCTCAAGACTGGTTCGTCGGTGGTCAACGCCGCCACCGGGAAGTCGGAGCGGATCGGACGGCTGCTCAAGATGCATGCCAACAAGCGTGAGGAGATCTCGGAAGTCTATGCCGGTGATATCTGTGCGGTAGTTGGCCTCAGAAATGCGGCCACCGGGGACACCATCTGCGATCCCAAGAACCCGATCGTGCTCGAATCCATGCAATTTCCCGAGCCGGTGATCGCGGTGGCCATCGAACCCAAGACCCAGGCCGATGAGGAAAAGTTGGGAACCGCGCTGGCCAAGCTCACCAACGAGGATCCCACCTTCAGGGTCCACACCAACGAAGAGACCGGTCAGACCATCATCTCGGGCATGGGGGAACTCCACCTCGAGATCATCGTCGATCGGCTGATGCGCGAGTTCAAAATCGGCGCCAACGTCGGCCGCCCCCAGGTCGCCTATCGGGAGACCATCACCGAGGAGGCCAAGGGCGAGGGCCGGTTCGTTCGCCAGAGCGGCGGCCGGGGCCAGTACGGCCACGCCAAGATTCGGGTGGCGCCGCTCACCGACGGTACCGACTTCGAGTTCATCAACGAGATCAAGCAAGGAGCGATCCCCAAAGAGTTCATCAAGCCGGTGGAGATCGGCCTTCGGGAAGCCATGGAGCGGGGTGTTCTTGCTGGCTACCAGATGGTCGGCGTTTCGGTCACCCTCTACGACGGCTCCTTCCACGAGGTGGATTCGTCCGAGATCTCCTTCAAGGTGGCCGGCTCGATGGCGTTCCAGGATGCCGCCAGCAAGGCGCGGCCGGTGGTGCTCGAGCCGATTATGGAGGTCGAGTCGGTGACGCCGGAAAATTACATGGGTGACGTCATCGGCGACCTCAACCGGCGAGGGGGCAAGATTATCAGTATGGAGCCCCGGGCCGGTTTCCAGGTCGTGACCGTGCACGTTCCGTTGTCGGAGATGTTCGGATACGCCACAGATCTCAGGTCGGCGACGCAGGGGCGCGCCACCTACACCATGCAGTTCGACCACTATGACGAGGTGCCCCACCAGAGGGCCGAGACGATCATTGCCCGCGCGCGGGGAATGATCGCCTAAGGGAGGCTGAGATGGCCAAAGAGAAGTTTGAGCGGACGAAGCCGCACGTGAACATCGGGACGATTGGTCACGTGGATCACGGCAAGACGACGTTGACGGCTGCGATCACGAAGACGTTGGCGGCGAAGGGGTTGGCGGATTTCACGCCATTTGATTCGATCGACAAGGCCCCCGAGGAGAAGGCGCGGGGGATCACGATCAACACGGCGCACGTGGAGTATCAGTCGCAAGCGCGGCACTACGCGCACGTGGACTGTCCTGGTCACGCTGACTACGTGAAGAACATGATCACGGGGGCGGCGCAGATGGACGGTGCGGTGCTGGTGGTGTCGGCGGCGGACGGACCGATGCCGCAGACGCGGGAGCACATTTTGCTGGCGCGTCAGGTGGGGGTTCCGTTCATCATCGTGTACATGAACAAGGTGGACATGGTGGACGACGAGGAGCTACTGGACCTTGTGGAGCTCGAGGTTCGGGAGCTGTTGAACGAGTACGAGTTTCCGGGAGACGACATTCCGGTGATTCGGGGATCGGCGTTGAAGGCTGGAGAATCTGACGATCCGGATTCCGAGGAGTGCAAGTCGATTTGGGAGCTTTTGGTGGCGATGGACGAGTACATACCGCTGCCGGAGCGAGACGTTGACAAGGATTTCCTGATGCCGATCGAGGACGTATTCACGATTTCGGGTCGTGGGACGGTTGTGACGGGACGGATCGAGCGCGGGAAGGTGAAGGTTGGCGAGGAGATGGAGATCGTTGGCATTCGGCCGACGATGAAGAAGGTTGTGACGGGCGTGGAGATGTTCCGCAAGCTTTTGGACTACGGGGAGGCGGGAGACAACGTAGGTCTATTGCTGCGTGGTACGGAGCGCAAGGACGTGGAGCGAGGCCAGGTGGTATCGAAGCCTGGATCGATCAATCCGCACAAGAAGTTTCGGGCCGAGGTGTACGTGTTGACGAAGGAAGAGGGTGGACGTCACACGCCGTTCTTTCGGGGCTACCGGCCGCAGTTTTTCTTCCGGACGACGGATGTGACTGGGTCGGTGAACCTGGACGAGGGAGTGGAGATGGTGATTCCGGGAGACAACACGAACATCGAGGTGGAGCTGCTGACGCCGATCGCGATGGAGCGTGGTTTGAGGTTCGCGATCCGCGAGGGCGGCCGCACCGTCGGAGCCGGCTCAATCACCGAGATCGTGGAGTAAAACATGGCCAGCGATAAGATCCGGATCCGTCTGAAGGCATACGACTACCGTCTGCTGGACCAAAGCGCAACCGAGATCGTGGACACCGCGCAGCGCACGGGGGCCCGCATCGCGGGACCGATCCCGCTGCCGACCCACATCCAGCGGTTCACCGTGCTGCGGTCGCCGCACGTGGACAAGAAGTCCAGGGAGCAGTTCGAGATCCGCACCCACAAGCGGTTGATGGACATTCTCGAGCCCACCCAGCAGACCATCGATGCCTTGATGAAGCTCGAGCTTCCGGCGGGAGTCGACGTTGAAATCAAGGCTTACGGCGCGAGGTGATGGCGATGGTACGAGGCATTCTCGGCAAGAAGGTGGGCATGACCCAAATATTCGACGACAACGGCAGGGTCGTTCCTGTGACCGTGGTCGAGGCCGGACCATGCGTCGTGGTGCAACGCAAGAGCCACGACCGTGACGGCTACGACGCGGTTCAGATCGGCCTGGTGGAGCGAAGCCCGCGTCGCAACGCGCCCAAACCGATCGAAGGGCACTTCGCCAAGGCCGGCATCCCGCCGACCCGACTGCTTGGCGAGGTTCCGGTGGACGACGGCGACGAGGCAAAGCCCGGCGACGCCGTGCTGGCGGACATCTTCCAGGCGGACGAGGCGGTGAGCGTGATTGGCCGCTCCAAGGGACGCGGGTTCCAGGGAGTGATCAAGCGGCACGGCTTCGGCGGTGGTCGGGCGAGCCACGGTTCCATGTTCCACCGTGCTCCAGGTTCCATCGGTCGATCAGCGGATCCGTCCCGCGTCTTTCCCGGGCAGAAAATGCCGGGCCAGATGGGCAACAAACGAGTAACGGTCAAGAACGCCACGGTGGTCAAAGTGGATGCCGACCGCAACCTGCTCTTTATCAAGGGCGGCATTCCGGGTGCGCGCAACAGCTACATCCGGATTGTCAAGGTTTCGTGAGGCGAGGGGTGGTGTCATGAAGATCGAAGTCAAGAACTGGGACAACAACGTGGTGGGCTCCATGGAGCTGCCCGACGAGGTCTTTGCCCGAGAGGTCAAAGAGCACGTGGTGTGGGAGGTGGTTCGCGCCTACCTCGCCAGCCGGCGACGGGGGACCCACAAGGTCAAGGGCCGCAACGAGGTTGCCGGTACCCGAGCCAAACCGTGGAAGCAGAAGCACACCGGGCGCGCACGTGCCGGTTCGCGGCAGTCTCCGCTGTGGCGATCAGGTGGCATCGTGCACGGGCCGACACCGCGTTCGTACGCCATGAAGGTGAACAAGAAGACCCGCCGCACCGCTCTGTCGGGCGTGCTGTCGAAGCGGGTCGCCGAGGGCCGGTTGGTGGTTCTGGATTCCCTCGAACTCGACCAGCCGAAGACCAAGGACTTCCTGCAGTGCCTGGACCAACTCGGGATCGCCGGTGAGAAGGTGCTGCTGGTGGACGGTCTGGAGAATCTCAACCTCCACCTCGCAAGCCGTAACAGGCCCGAGATCAAGATGCTGGACGCGACCTCCCTCAATGCCTACGAGGTCCTCAACCACCGATGGATCGTGGCCTCCGAGCCGGCCGTGAGGTCGCTCACGGAGGTGCTCTCATGAAAGCACGACAGGTCGTCGTCCGACCGCTGATCACCGAAAAGACGACGCTCATGCAGGAGCGAGAGAACACGGTGTGCTTCGAGGTCGACCGGCGCGCGAACAAGATCCAGGTCCGCATGGCGGTCGAGGAGTTGTTCGACGTTCGGGTCACCGAGGTCCACATCGTGAATCGAAAGGGCAAGCCGATCATGCGGTACGGCCGCGTGGTCTCACACCGGCCTGCGACCCGCAAGGCTTACGTGACGCTGGCCCCAGGCTCGAAGACGCTCGAGTTCTTCGAGGGAATCTGAGGAGGCGGGAATGGGAATTCGAGGATACAAACCCACATCGCCGGGCCGTCGCTTCGTGACCGGGTCGGACTTCGACGAAATCACGGAGACGAAGCCGAACAAGAAGCTTACCGAGGGCAAGAAGCGTTCCTCGGGTCGCAACTCGGACGGCCACATCACGTCCCGCCACCGCGGTCGCGGCCACAAGCGCCGTTATCGGGTGATCGATTTCAAGCGCGACAAGTTCGATGTGCTCGCGAAGGTGGCGACCGTTGAGTACGACCCCAACCGGTCGGCCAACATCGCTCTGTTGAACTACGCTGACGGCGAAAAGCGGTACATTTTGGCCCCGGTCGGGATCAAGGTTGGATCCACCGTGGTGGCTGGAGAAAAAGTGGATGTTCGGGTAGGCAATTCCATGCCGATCGGTAACATCCCACTTGGAACGCTGGTCCATAACGTCGAGCTCAAACCCGGAAAGGGTGGCCAGATGGTGCGCTCGGCCGGCGCTTCCGCCCAGATCATGGCCAAGGAGGGCAAGCACACCACGTTGCGCATGCCCTCTGGCGAGATGCGTATGGTGCTGTCCGTCTGCATGGCCACCATTGGTCAGGTGGGTAACGCCGATCAGAGCAACATCAAGCTCGGCAAGGCCGGCCGTTCACGGTGGCTGGGCGTTCGCCCGCAGACCCGGGGGACCGCCATGAACCCGGTGGATCACCCCCACGGTGGTGGTGAGGGCCGGAACAAGGGCCGCCACCCGGTTTCACCCTGGGGTTGGCCGACCAAGGGCGCCAAGACCCGCAAGCGCAACAAGGGCTCCGATCGGCTGATCGTGTCCCGGCGCAAGAAGTAGGAGGGGGAGATGGCTCGTTCAATTCGCAAGGGACCGTTCGTCGATGATCACCTCGCCAAGAAGGTGGAGGCGGTTTCCGATTCGGGTGGCCGGCAGGTCATCAAGACCTGGTCAAGGCGGTCCACGATCACTCCCCTGATGGTGGGGCAGACAATCGCGGTCCACAACGGTCACAAATTCGTCCCGGTGTACGTGACGGAAAACATGGTCGGCCACAAGCTCGGTGAGTTTGCTCCGACGCGCACCTTCCGAGGCCACAGTGGCCGTAGGGAGCGGGGCGCCAGTTAGGGGGTCGTATGGAATCTCGAGCTCAACTACGCTATTATCGCTCCTCGCCCCGCAAGGTCCGGCTGCTCGCCGACATGGTGCGAGGCAAGCCAGTGGAGCCGGCGATCACGTCGCTGCAGCTGAGCAACAAATACGCTGCCGCGGATGTGGCCAAAGTGGTGAAATCCGCACTGGCGAATCTGGAGCAATCACAGCCGGGTGTCGATGTGGACAGGGTGTTCATCCGCACCATCACCGTCGACGAAGGCCCCCGCCTGAAGCGCGGCCGGCCTGCGTCCAAGTGGGTCCGGATGCACCGCATTCTGAAGCGGATGTGCCACATCACCGTCGAGCTGGCAGTGCGGGAATCCTAGGGAGGTAGCAGTGGGACAGAAAACGCATCCGTACGGCTTTCGCCTCGGGTACAACAACACCTGGCGGTCTCGGTGGTACGCCGACGGCGACAGTTACGCCGATCTGCTCCACGAGGACCTGCAGCTGAGGCAGGAGCTGTATCAGCGCCTCTCCAATGCTGCGGTCAGCGCCATCGACATCGAGCGCACGGCGAACAAGCTGCGCGTGAATATCCTGTCGGGGCGTCCCGGGATCATCATCGGCCGCAAGGGTGCCGAGGTGGACAAGCTGCGCGACGATCTGATGCGCCGTTACGGGCAGGACATTCACATCAACATCCAGGAGATCCAGCGTCCGGAGATTGACTCCCACCTGATCGCCCAGAACGTGGCCCGACAGCTGGAGCGGCGAATCGCCTTCAGGCGGGCCATGCGGCGCGCCATCGAGAACGCGCTTCGGTTCGGGGCTCAGGGCATCAAGATCCGCTGTGCGGGTCGTCTCAATGGCGCCGAGATCGCGCGCGCCGAGTGGTATCAGCAGGGGCGGCTCCCGCTGCATACCCTCAAGGCGGACATCGACTACGGGTTCGAGACCGCCTACACCACCTACGGCGTGATCGGAGTCAAGGTCTGGGTGTACCGCGGCGAACGGCACCGCGCCCGTAGCGTGCGCAGCCGCCTGTAGGAGTTTTGCCATGTTGATGCCGAAAAAGGTCAAGTATCGAAAACAGCAGCGCGGAAAGAACCGCGGGGTGGCCCTCCGTGGTTCGACGGTGTCCTTCGGCGACTACGCGCTGCAGGCCATCGAACGCGGTTGGCTCACGGCACGTCAGATCGAGGCGGCCCGTATCGCCATGACCCGCCATGTCAAGCGCGGCGGCAAGATCTGGATCCGGATCTTTCCGGACAAGCCGGTCACCAAGAAGCCGCTCGAGACTCGAATGGGAAAGGGCAAGGGCAATCCGGAGGAATGGGTGGCGGTCATCAAGCCGGCGCGCATTCTCTACGAGATGGAGGGTGTGTCCGAGCCGGTGGCGCGGGAAGCGATGCGGCTGGCGGCCCACAAGTTGCCGATCAAGACTCGCTTCGTGTCGAGGGGAGAATAGCGATGGGAGCGAAGGAGTTTCGCGAGCGAACCGACGACGAGCTGACAAAGACGCTGCGTGACCTGGAGGAGCAGCTGTTCAAGCTCCGTTTTCAGAAATCCACCGGTCAGATCGAGAATCCGCAGAAAATTCGCGAAGTCCGAAGGGACATTGCCCGGGTGCTGACTGTGATCAACGAGCGGGGCGTTCAGGAGAGAGCATCATGAGTGAGGCCACGACTGCTAAGACAAAGACCACGAAGGTCGGAGTGGTCACCTCCAACGCCGCCGACAAGTCGGTGGTGGTGAAGGTGGAGAACTTCGTCATGCACCCCCTGTACCACCGATTCGTTCGGACGTCCTCGAAGTTCATGGCGCACGACGAGGAGAATGCCTGCAACGCCGGCGACAGGGTGCTCATCGAGGAGTGCCGTCCGCTGTCGCGGCGCAAGCGGTGGCGGGTGCGCAAGATCATCGAGCGGGCCAAGTAGGAGAAGTAGCCATGATCCAGATGGGAACAATGCTCAAGGTGGCTGACAACTCCGGTGCCCGGAAGTTGCAGGCGATCCGCCAGCTCGGTGGCTCGGCTGCGCCGCGATACGCCGGCATCGGCGATATTCTGGTGTGCTCGGTCAAGGAAGCGGTGCCGGATTCCGACATCAAGAAGGGCACTGTCGTCAAGGCCGTGATCGTCCGAACCCGGGCGCGCACGCGCCGCCGCGACGGCTCGTACATCAGATTCGACGAGAACGCCGCGGTGCTGGTGAACGCCGAGCGCGACCCCGTGGGGACTCGCGTTTTCGGACCTGTGGCCCGCGAGTTGAGGGAGCGCCGTTTCATGAAGATCGTGTCGCTGGCCCCGGAAGTCATCTAGGAGGCGTCATGAAGATCAAGAAGGGCGACTCAGTGGAAGTGGTAACAGGCAAGGACGCCGGCAAGCGTGGCCGGGTCCTGAAGGTGGATCTTCCTCGTGGGCGGGTCGTGGTCGAGGGTGTGAATATGATCAAACGGCACACCAGGCCAAACCCGCAGAAGAAGATCCAGGGGGGCATCGTGGAGCGCGAAGCGTCGATCCATGCCTCCAACGTGATGGTTGTTTCCCCGGACAGCGGTCGGCGGACGCGCGTCGGATTCAAGATCCTCGACGACGGACGCAAGGTTCGGGTCGCGAAAACCGACGGCGCGATTCTCGACCGATAGGAGGGACGATGGCGCGCTTACAGCAAAAGTACAAGGACGAAGTGGTCCCGCAGCTGACCAAGGACTTCGGGCTCGAAAACCCGATGCAGGTGCCGAAGATCGAGAAGATCACCTGCAACATCGGTGTTGGCGAGGCGTCCCGAAACGCGAAGCTGCTGGACATGGCGATCGAACAGCTCACCAACATCACGGGGCAAAAGCCCGTGATCAGGCGGGCGCGCAAGTCGATCGCCGCATTCAAGCTGCGTGAGGGAATGCCGGTTGGGGCCAAGGTGACGCTGAGGCGGGAACGGATGTACGAGTTCCTGGATCGGCTGATCAGCATCGGCCTGCCCCGGGTGCGCGACTTCCGTGGAGTGAGCTCGAGCTCCTTCGACGGTCGCGGCAACTACACCCTGGGGATCCGAGACATCCTGGTCTTCCAGGAAGTCGACTACCAGAAGGTGGAAGGCACCATCGGCATGAACATCACCATCACCACATCGGCACCCACCGACGACCAGGCGCACGCCCTGCTCGCCGGCATGGGAATGCCCTTCGCTCACAGTAGGTAGGAGGCACCGTGGCACGAAAATCGTCGATCGCGAAGAGCCTGAGGAAGCCGAAGTTCAAGGTCAGGCACCGCAACCGTTGTCGGGTCTGCGGCCGGCCCCGCGGCTATATGAGGAAGTTCCAGCTGTGCCGTATCTGCTTCCGCAAGCTGGCCCTCGAGGGCTTTCTGCCCGGTGTGACCAAGGCGAGCTGGTAGGGGGTCCGCATGAGCATGACAGATCCTGTTTCGGACATGTTGACGCGCATCCGCAACGCCACCACGGTCCGCCATGACCGGGCCGATGTCCCGGCGTCGAAGATGAAGCTCGAGATCGCCAAGATCCTCAAGCAGGAAGGCTATATCCGTACCTTCAAGCTGCTCGAGGAAGGGCCTCAGGGGCTGATCCGCATCTACCTCAAGTACGCGGAGGATGGTGAGCCGGTGATCCACGGCTTGCAGCGGGTGTCCTCGCCGGGCCGTCGGGTGTATCGCAGAGCGGACGATCTGCCAAAGGTGCGCAACGGCCTCGGAGTGGCCGTGATATCGACCAACAGGGGAGTCCTCACCGACGAACAGGCCCGAGGCCTGCGGGTTGGTGGCGAAGTCCTTTGTGAGATTTGGTAGGGAGGGTCCCATGTCACGCATAGGGAAAATGCCCGTTCCGGTGCCGAAGGGCGTCGATGTCACCATCGACGGCCGGTCGGTGCGGGTCAAGGGGCCGAAGGGCGTGCTGACCGTCGACCTGTTGTCCGGTGTGGACGCCACTGTCGAGGACGGCGAGCTCAAGCTCTCGAGGCACAACGAAGAGGCCCAGACCAGGTCCTTCCATGGTCTGATCCGAGCCCTTCTGGCCAATGCCACCACCGGTGTTTCCGAGGGGTGGGCCAAGGAGCTGGAAATCGTCGGCATCGGATACCGAGCCGAAAAAAAGGGCAACTCGGTGGTCTTCAACCTGGGTCACTCCCACCCGATTAACTTCGAGGTGCCAGACGGCATCGAGATTGAGGTGGATGGCAAGACCAACCGGGTGTCGGTCAAGGGCATCGATCGTCAGCAGGTGGGCCAAGTCGCCGCCGAGATCCGCGCACTTCGGCCGCCCGAGCCGTACAAGGGCAAGGGCGTTCGGTACTCGACCGAAAGGGTCCGGACCAAGGCTGGCAAGCAGGGAGCGACGGCATGAGTCGGATGAGCGATCGCAAGCAGCGTCGGAGAAGAATCAAGCGTCGGTACAAGGACGTGGTGCGTGGCACATCGGACCGGCCTCGCCTGACGGTGTTCCGAAGCCTGCGGCACCTCTACGTCCAGGTCATCGATGACGACCGTGGGGTGACCATCGCCTCGGCTTCGACTTTGGACAAGGAGACCTCTGGCGGTCTTTCCTCCACCGGCAATGTGGAGGCAGGTAAGAAACTGGGTGAGGTCATCGCCGGACGAGCGAAGGACCAGGGCGTCTCCGCCGTGGTCTTCGATCGAGGTGGATTCAAGTACCACGGCGTGATTCGAGCCATTGCGGACGGTGCCCGTGAAGCGGGCCTGAAGTTCTAGGGGACGACCAGATGATCAACCAGCAGAGTGAACTCACCGAGACCGTTGTCCACATCAATCGCGTGGCAAAAGTGGTCAAGGGCGGCAAGAACTTCTCATTTTCTGCAGTGGTGGTGGCCGGTGACGGCGCCGGCAAAGTGGGCTATGGAACCGGCAAGGCACGCGAGGTGCCGCCGGCGATCCAGAAGGCCGCCGAATCGGCAAAACGGGAGATGATCCGGGTGCCCCTGGTGGGTGGAACAGTGCCGCATAAGGTGTGGGGCCGATGGGGAGCCACTCGGGTGTTGTTGCGGCCAGCGTCGCCGGGAACCGGTGTGATCGCCGGCGGTGGGGTGCGTGCAGTGATGGAGTCGGCGGGAGTACAGGATGTGCTCACCAAGATCGTCGGCAGCCGCAATCCTTTCAACGTGGTCCGCGCCACCTTCGACGCGATCACGAGCCTGATGACCAGCGACCAGATCAGCCGGCTGCGCGGTATGGAGATCTCGACCGGAGCTGTCGAACCCAAGGAGACGGCCCCGGTTGCTGCCGAGCCAGCCGCAGCCGAGCCAGCCGCAGCCGAGCCAGCCGCAGCCGAGCCGGTCGCAGCCGAGCCAGCCGCAGCCGAGCCGGTCGCAGCCGACCCGGCCGCCGACAAGGCTGTGGCCGAGCCGACCAAGGCGGAGGAGGGTGACGCGTCATGACCGCTGAAGAGAAGACCATGAACGACGGCACCGAGGTCGTCGAGGAGAAGAAGGCTGCCGCCAAGAAGCCCGCCGCCAAAAAGCCGGCGGCGAAGAAGACTGCGGCGAAGAAACCCGCTGCCAAGAAATCGGCCTCGGCCGCGTCCGCAGAAAAGAAGCCGGCGGCGAAGAAGGCTGCGGCGAAGAAACCCGTCGCCAAGAAACCCGTCGCCAAGAAACCTGTCGCCAAGAAACCTGCGGCCAAGAAGCAGAAAGTCGACTCGGTGGAAGAGGCCTTGGCCGAGGTCGAGAAAGCTGTTGCGAAGAAACCGACTGCGAAGAAGGCCGCCCAAAAGGCCCGCAAGGGCCAGATGCTCAGGATCACCCAGGTGCGGAGCCAAATCGG
Organism: uncultured Holophagae bacterium; assembly: GCA_963801995.1. GTDB lineage: Bacteria > Acidobacteriota > Thermoanaerobaculia > Thermoanaerobaculales > Sulfomarinibacteraceae > FEB-10. The sequence goes on from CAWDGW010000013.1 coordinate 75,788, forward strand.
ATTTGCGGGTGCACAGCGGGAAGTGTTGGCGGGGCTTGGCCTCGGACGCATCGGTCGCACGGTGGTCCGGATCGATGATCCGTGCATACGTGGGATGGTGACCAAGGTGTCGCACCTGGTCTCGGTCGAGGAAGTGGAGGCCTGAGGATGGAACTCAATGATCTCAAGCCAGCTCGTGGGGCCAAACGAGGCCGCCGCAGGGTCGGACGAGGGCCCGGATCGGGCTTTGGAAAGACCGCGGGACGGGGTCACAAGGGCCAAAAGTCCCGCAGCGGGTACTCGCGCCGATACGGTTTCGAGGGTGGTCAGATGCCGCTGGCACGCCGAATCCCCAAACGAGGGTTCTTCAATCGTTTTCGGATCGAATTTCAAGTGGTCAACCTGCGGGATCTGGAACGGGTCTTCGACAATGGCGATACTGCATCGCTTGAAATGATGGCTGTCAAGGGTCTGGTGAACAAGGGATCCAAACCCGTCAAGATCCTCGGCACGGGCGAGCTCACCAAGAAGCTCACCGTTGAGGCACATAAGTTTTCCAATACCGCCCAGACCTCCATCGAGAAGGTCGGCGGTGCGTGTGAGGTGGTGGCGCTGTGATCGACAGCTTCCGCAACATTTTCGCGATCCCGGATCTTCGCAAGCGGGTGATCTTCACCTTTGCCCTGCTCGCGGTCTATCGTCTCGGAGCCCACATTCCCATTCCGGGTGTGGATCCGGTGGCGTTGAATGAGTTTTTCGAGGCCGCTCGCGGGACTGTGCTGGGCTTCCTGAACCTGTTTTCGGGTGGCGCGCTGGGGAGAATGACGATCTTTGCCCTCGGCATCATGCCGTATATTTCGGCGTCGATCATTCTGCAGCTGCTCACCGTGGTGTGGCCCTACCTGGAGAAGCTTTCCAAGGAGGGCGAACTCGGACGGCGCAAGATCACCCAGTACACCCGGTACGGGACCGTCGTGCTGTCGGTGATCCAGTCCATGGGGATCTCGTTCTTCCTCGAAAAACAAGCCGCGCCGGGCGGAGCCCCTCTGGTGCCTGAGGATATTCAAGGCTGGGGATTCAGGTTGTTGACCGTGCTGACTCTGACCACGGGCACCGCGTTTGTCATGTGGTTGGGCGAGCAGATCTCGGAACGGGGCATCGGTAACGGGATCTCGTTGATCATTTTTGCGGGCATCGTCGTCGGTCTCCCGAGCGCCATCTTCAGCACCGTCACCAACCTGCAGACCGGTTCCATGAGCATCATTACGATCGCGATTCTGGTGATATTCATGGTGGTGGTGGTCGCCGCGATCGTTTACATGGAACGTGCTCAGCGGAGGATCCCGATCCAGTACGCGAAGCGCGTGGTGGGGCGGCGCGTGTACGGTGGCCAGAGCACCTATCTGCCGCTTCGGCTGAACACCGGTGGTGTGATTCCGGTGATCTTCGCGGCCTCCATCATGTCCTTCCCGCAGACCCTCGGCCAGATGATCGAGAACCGATGGCTGCAGAAAATCACCGAAGCCCTGGCCTGGGGTGAGCCGCTCTACAACCTGGTCTACTTCAGCTCGATCATCTTCTTCTGCTACTTCTACACATCGATCATTTTCAACCCGGAGGACACCGCCGAGAACATGCGCAAGTACGGTGGGTTCATTCCGGGCATTCGTCCCGGCAAGAAGACCGCCGAGTTCATCGACAAAATCCTGACCCGAATCACCCTGGTGGGGTCCGTCTATTTGGCCCTTGTGGCGATCTTGCCTGAAGTGCTGATCGCCGGTTTCAAGGTGGCCACCATTCCCATGATCGGACCAACCCTCGACAGTCTTCTGCCGAGGTGGTTCACCCAGGGTCTGGGAGTTCCGTTCTACTTCGGTGGTACTTCGTTGCTGATCGTGGTCGGTGTGGCCATGGACACTGTCCAGCAGATCGAATCGCAGCTGGTGATGCGCCATTACGACGGGTTCATGCGTCGCGGCCGGATTCGCGGGAGGCGTTGATGACCGCGAGCTACTCGAGCCTCAACCTGGTGCTGCTGGGGCCACCGGGGTCCGGCAAGTCGACCCAGGCACGGCGGCTCGCCGAGACCTATCAATTGCCGCACATCTCGACCCACGAGATGCTGCGGGCGGAGGTCAAGACCGGTTCGACCTTCGGTCTCCAGGTCGCGGATGCGATGGAACGCGGTGAGCTGATCTCGGACCGACTGATGAGTGGCATGGTGCTGCAGCGGATCGACCGGGACGACTGCTGGCGGGGGTTCATTCTGGACGGCTATCCGCGGACCTCGGCACAGGCGTCCCTGCTGGACTCCATGTTGGCCGAGCTCGGGCGGACCATCGAACGCGTTGTGCTGTTGGATGTGAATGAGGAGGTTGGGGTCGAGCGGCTGACGGAAGCGATCGGTGCTGCTGGCCTGTCGGGAGACAACGGACGATACTCCGCGCCCGCGGCTGGATTCGCGCGGGAGGCGTCCGCCGAGGATCAGGTTCGGAAGTGGTTCCGGGTCTGGGACGAAAATTCCCCCGAGTTGATCGAATCGTACCGGCGGCGTGGTCTGTTGTTCGAAGTCAACGGCAACCAATCGCCGGCAGACGTCGGCGAAGCGGTGCTGCAGGCCGTTGGGGCTCCGGTGGGCGCATGATCTTTCTCAAGTCATCGAGCGAACTCGACGCGATGGATCGAGCGAACCACCTGGTCCACAGGGTGTTGGGGCTGGTCCGAGCGACCGCTCGGCCGGGTGTCTCGACGGCCGATCTGGATGAGCTCGCCGAGGAGACCATCCTCAACGCCGGTGGCGTCCCCGCCTTCAAGGGGTACCGGGGTTTCCCGGCGACCCTGTGCACTTCGATCAACGACGTTATCGTGCACGGTATCCCGAGTTCGAAGGCGTCGCTTGCCGAGGGAGACGTGGTCAGCGTGGACTGTGGTGTGCTGCTCGACGGGTTCTACGGTGATGCTGCCGTCAGCTTCGGAGTCGGCGAGATGAGCAAGGAGGCTTCACGCCTCATGGAGACGACCCGGAGGTGTCTCGAGGACGCGGTGGCGGCAGTGGCTCCAGGCCGTCGTCTGGGCGACGTGGGCGCTGCGGTGCAGGTGCGGGCCGAAACCCAGGGATTCGGCATTGTGCGGGAGTTTGTGGGACACGGGATCGGTCGCTCGCTCCACGAGGACCCCCAGGTTCCGAACTATGGAATCGCCGGTCACGGTCAGGTGATGAAGCCGGGCCTGGTGATCGCAATCGAACCAATGATCACCAGCGGCAGCTGGCGGGTGCGGATCGATGGAGACGGGTGGACAGCGAGGACCGAAGACGGTAAACTCGCGGCCCATTTTGAGTTCTCGGTGGCCGTGACTGAGGATGGCCGCCGAGTGCTCGGTGTGAATGAGGAGAACTAATGGCCAAGGAAGAAGCGATCGAGGTGGTCGCCACAGTGGTCGAGCCTCTGCCCAACGCTATGTTCAGGGTTGAGCTGGAGAACGGCCATGAAGTGCTGGCCCATATCTCCGGGAAGATGCGTAAGCACTTCATCCGGATTCTTCCGGGCGACAAAGTCCTGGTGGAGCTTTCCCCGTATGACCTCACACGGGGACGCATCACCTACCGCTACAAATAGGGGGCGGCGATGAAGGTTCGTCCATCGGTGAAACGAATGTGTTCCAAATGCAAGATCATCCGCCGCAAGGGGGTGGTCCGGGTTATCTGTGAGAACCCGAAGCACAAACAGAGGCAAGGCTAACGGAGGCTGAACGTGGCACGCATAGCAGGTGTGGATCTGCCGTCCGGCAAGCGAGTCGAGATCGGCCTGACCTATATCTATGGCATCGGGAGAAACCGTGCCAAGACGATCCTCGACATGGCGAAAGTCGACGAGGGGATCAAGGTCAAGGACCTCTCAGAGGACGAGATCCTTCGGATCCAACGCGTCCTCCAGGACGTGGGCGGCGTCGAGGGTGATCTCCGCAAAGAGGTTGCCATGAACATCAAGCGGCTGATCGAGATCGGCAGTTACCGCGGTATTCGTCACCGACGGGGCTTGCCGGTACGTGGTCAGCGGACTCACACCAACGCCCGGGGCCGGAAAGGGCCACGGCGTCAAGCGGTGGCCGGCAGGAAGAAAGTCGGTAAGAAGTAGGCGGGAGATCAGAGTATGGCCAAGGATCACAAGAGTGGGCGTAAGACGCGGCGCGAGAAGAAGAACATTCCGCACGCCGTGGCCAACATCCACGCCACGTTCAACAACACGATTGTAACGTTCTCCGACCCGGCCGGCAGCGTTGTCTGCTGGTCGTCGGGAGGACGTATCGGCTACAAGGGGTCCCGAAAGGGCACTCCCTACGCCGCTCAGCTCGCAGCCAAGAACGCCGCTGAGCAGGCTCAGGACAACGGGGTTCGCAGCGTTGACGTGCGGGTCAAGGGGCCCGGCCCCGGCCGCGAATCGGCGATCCGAGCGGTTGCCGCGGCGGGTCTCGACATTCGGAGCATTCGCGACGTCACGCCGATCCCCCACAACGGCTGCCGTCCGCCGAAGCGACGCAGAGTCTGAAGGAGAGAGCATTGGCACGATATAGAGGGCCCGTTTGTCGTCTGTGTCGCCGTGAGGGCATGAAGCTGTTCCTCAAGGGCGAACGCTGTTACAAGGAAAAGTGCGCCATCGAGCGTCGCAACGCGCCGCCGGGACAGCACGGCACCAACCGCCGTCGGAAGGTCCGCGCCTACGGCCTCCAGCTGAGAGAGAAGCAGAAGCTTCGCCGGATCTACGGCGTGCTGGAAGGCCAGTTCCGCCGCACCTTTGCCGAGGCCAGTCGGCGCAAAGGAGTGACCGGCGACATCCTGCTGCAATCTCTCGAGCTACGCCTCGACAATGTCGTCTACTCTCTTGGCTTCGCCACCTCTCGCAACCAGGCGCGACAGCTCGTCCGCCATGGCCACATCGAGGTTGACGGACGTCGAGTGAATATCCCCTCCTTCCGGGTGCGCTCCGGAATGGAGATTTTGGTGCGCGAAAAGAGTCGCAAAAACGAGCAGATCAAAGAGGCGATCGAGTTCGCACAGGGCCGCGGCATCCCGTCGTGGCTCGAGCTGGACGCCGGTGCTCTGCAGGGCAAGGTGATCGAGTTGCCGGTTCGTGAGGACATCAGGTTCCCGATCCAGGAGCAGCTGATCGTCGAGCTCTACTCGCGATAGGTTGGAGGGAGCATGATCTGGCACGAGTTCCAGAGACCGTCACAGGTGCAGCCCGGTGAGGATGATCGGACCGAGACATACGGGCGCTTCGTTGCCCAGCCCTTTGAACGGGGTTGGGGGACCACGGTGGGCAACGCCCTCCGGCGGGCGTTGCTGTCGTCTATTCCCGGCGCGGCTATCACTGCCGTCAAGATCGAGGGCGCGGATCACGAATTCTCCGCAGTCCCGGGCGTTGTCGAGGATGTTACCGATATCATCCTCAATCTGAAGAAGATTCCGTTTGCAGTCCACGGACAGGATTCGGTTCTTCTGACCCTCGACGTCAAGGGCTCCGGCGAGGTGACCGCCGGCCAGTTCAAGGGATCCCATCAGGTCGAGGTGATCGACCCGGATGTGCACGTCGCCACCCTGTCGGCGGACGGCCAGTTGAATATGGTTGTCCGCGTATCGCCGGGCAGAGGCTACATCCAGGCCGAAGAGAACCAGGACGAGGATCTCGATGTGGGTTTCATACCGGTCGATTCGGCCCACTCACCCGTGCGCAAGGCGAACTTCCGGGTGGAGATGGCTCGGCTGGGCCAAATGACCAACTACGAGCGTCTCGTACTGGAAGTTTGGACGAACGGAACGATTCTCCCGGACGAGGCTCTCAGCCAGGCTGCACAGCTGGTCCAGGGCCACATGGAGATGTACAGTCGTCTGGCCGCCGTCGAAGAGATGGAAGAGCCCGCCAAGGTCGCTGCTGAGCCCGAGGAGGAGAGCATTCTCGATGCCAGCATCGACTCCCTCGAGCTCTCGATTCGATCCATGAATTGCCTGAAGAACGCCAACATCCGGACTCTGCGTGATCTGGTCAGCCGAGGCGAAAAACAGATGGTCGAGATCCGCAATTTCGGTGAGAAGTCCCTGAAGGAGGTTCGTGAGAAGCTCGAGGCCCTCGGTCTCGGGTTCGGCATGAACCTCGACATCTGAAAAGGTAAGGAAGACCGATGCGACACCGAAGTCACGGCCGCAAGCTGGGACGGACCAGTTCCCACCGGAAGGCCATGTTCAGGAATCAGCTGACAGCACTTTTCACCCATGAACGGATCATCACCACGGTGGCCAAGGCCAAGGACCTGAGACCGCAGGCCGAGCGCATGGTCACCATGGCGAAGACCGGGACTCTCGCCAACCGGCGTCGGATTCTGAGTTCCATCCCCGATGCTGATGTGGTTCGCAAGCTCTTCGGCGAGATCGCGCCGCGATTTGCTGATCGGCCCGGCGGCTACACCCGTATCATGCGGCTGGGACGTCGCCGCGGTGACAATGCCGAGCTGGCGATTATCGAGTTCGTCGACTTCGTCCCGTCCGAACGCGAGGACGGCAAGGGGGGCGGCAAGTCCAAACCGTCGCTGATGGACCGCGCCAAGGGGATGTTTGGCGGCGGCGCCAAGGGCGAAGGCGATGAGGTCGAGGTGGCTGCCGAGCCCGAGTCGACCGCTGAAGAGCCGGTTGAGGAGCAGGCCGTCGTCGAGCCTGCCGAGGTCGAGGCTGTGGAAAAGGTGGCAGCGGAGATGGCCGCCGAACCCGAGCCCGCCGTCGAAGAGGCTGTTGAGGAACCGGTGGAAGACCCAACCCCGGCCGACGAGGTTGAGGTCAGCGAGGAGCCTGCCGAGGACAAGAAGGACTGATGTCCTAGAAACTCAACGATTCATCCAGCGCCGCGCTTTTGCGCGGCGTTTTTCGTTGGGGGTAAAATGTTAAAAGTTAAAGGTTTAAAGGTTTAAAGGTTTGGCTCATCCGGAATTCTGCGAGTGGTGAATGACAGCGAACAGTGACGGCGGCAGGTGACAGCGACGGGGGCCGGTGGCGGCGTCAGGTGACCACGCCGACGCCACACATCTGATCGCTGCCTCTGCCGCCGCCGCTGCCCTCTGCCGCTGTCGGCTGATTCCTGCCCCGGTCGCTGCCCGCTGTCGCTGCTCACCGTCGCTGCTCGCTGCCGCTGATCCTGGTCGTCGGGAACGGGAACGGGAACGGAAACGGAGACGGGCACTGGAACACCTGACATCACGTTTCCAGGATGACCCAGAGGTTAAGGGTCCCGTCGCTCAGGTTCGCGGAATGTCTCCACCGAGGAGGTCGGAGAACGTGACCCGGTTGAGTTTCTCGGCCCGGGCGGTCTCTCCCTCCTGAAGCAGTTCGGCGAGACGGTCGATGCCGGGATTCCCTGCAACCGGCACATCCGAGCAGGACGCCCCGCAGGCCTTCAGGGCCTGAGCTACGGTGAGGGAGGTTGACTCCCGGGCGGGCACGAAGCCCTCGCGGTTCGGGCCCGTCACGCCCAGGAGGCCGGCTGTGATCAGTCGATCCACCGCCTTTTGAGCAGACGGATGATTCAGCGCCAGGGCTTCTTCGAGGTTGTCGAGGGTTGGTTCGGTTTCACCGACGAGGGCTCGCCGGTAACACTCGGTGAGCACGGCGATGCAGGTGAGGGCGGGATCCGTTCCCAGCCGGCGCCGTCCCTCGTGCTCGAGCTTGAGGGAGTGGAAATTCTGCACCACGTATGAGACCTCGACGCCAACGATGACCAGCATCCAGAACGCGAACAGCGACACGAGAAACAGCACCGCCAGAGTTGCGGATCCGTAGATGATGTTGACCTCGGGAAAGAAGTCGATGTACGACATGAAGACCGAGCGGAGAAACTGCAACCCGAACGTGGCCACGATTCCGCCCGCGACCGCTGCTCCGATGCGGACCCCGGTGTGTGGCGCCAGCCAGTACACCATGGTGAGGCCCAACAGGGGCAGCGCCCACCTGGCCATGGAGAGGACCAGGCCCTGGCTGGGGGCCCACGGCTGGTGTCCCATCCACAGCAGGAGGGAGGATCCGATGCCCACCACCACGGGTCCCCAGAACACGAGCATGGTGAAGCTGAAGACCCGGATCGAGGCAGGCCGGCTGGCATGGATTCGCCAGATGTCGTTGAAGGTCGTTTCCACCGATTGAAAGAGCCGAAAGGCGATGGCTATGAAAACCAACGATCCGATGTAGCCAAGGGTCGAGGCGCGGGTCACGAACTCGGTGAGGGTCTCCACGAGTGCCGCGTGCTGCTGGGAACCCGGCTCGTACGGCAGAACGACGGTGACGAGTTGGATGAGCCGATCGATGTCGAAGGAAAAAAACGCCCGGTACAGGGCTGCGATGGTCGCCAACAACGGCACCAGGGCCAGCAGCGTCACGTAGGCCAGGGCTGCAGACCGATCGATGCCTCGGTCGTCCATGAAGTCTCGGATCACGAGACGTGTTCCGAGACCCAGGTCCTTGAGAACCCCTAGACCTGGATGGTGTCGCCCAGATCCGGAATGATCGGCTGCCATCCGAACTCCTCCGACAATCGGGTCGCGAACTCCTGTTGGACGTTGTATTCCCCGTGGATCACGCAGACCGTGCTCGGGTCTTTTTCGCGGCGGCTCAGCCACATGATGAGCTCGTCGGCATCGGCGTGGGCGGAAAGACCGGAGACCTGTCGCACCGCCGCTCGGACAGGGATCCACTCGCCGTGGATCTTGATCTCGGATTCGCCCTCCACCAGCCGACGGCCCTTGGTGCCGTTGGCCTGGTAACCGACGAAGATGACGGTGTTCTTGGGATCAGGCAGGCGCAGTTTGAGGTGGTGAAGAACGCGTCCGCCGGTGGCCATGCCCGAGGCCGAGATGATGATTGCCCCACCGTCAATGCCGTTGAGTTTGCGCGACTCGCTCGAGGTCGGAGTGACCCCGAGAGTCGGCGGGAAGATGGGGTTGACCTGCTCCGAGAAGTACTGACGCATTTCCACATCGTGCTCGGCGGTGTTGCGTGTGTAGAGCGTGGTGGCCTCGATGCCCATGGGGCTGTCCAGCCAGATCGGAATCTGCGGGATCTCGTTCTCCACCATTGATTCGTGGAGCAGGTAGAGCAGCTCCTGTGTGCGGTCGACGGCGAACGCCGGAATGATGATGACGCCGCCGCGATCCAATCCGGCTCGGACCTCGTCCACCAGCAGGGACCGAGCGTCGTCGGCGGGGTGGTTGCGGTTGCCGTAGGTGCTCTCGACGAACAGCACGTCCGACCCCGGATAGGCTTCGGGTTCCTTGAGGATCGGCACGCCGTATCGGCCGACGTCGCCAGAGAAGTAGAGGTTTTTCCGTTCACCCCCTCGACTTTTGCTGTTCAGCTCGACCGCGGCGGCGCCAAGAATGTGGCCTTGCCGGTGGAAGCGGAATCGGGCCCCTGGGTGCAGTTCCTGCCACGTGTCGAAGGAGACCGGCTGCAACTTTTTGAGCGCTTCGCGGGCATCCTTCATTTTGAACAGTGGCAGGGCCGGCTTGTGCTTGGAGTAGCCTTTGCGGTTGGCGTAGCGCGCTTCCTCTTCCTGGATGTAGGCGGCATCGGGTAGCAGCACGCGGAGCAGCGCAAGGGTCGGCGGTGTGCAGTAGACGGGCCCCGAAAAGCCCTGGCGGCAAAGCCTCGGCAGGTACCCACTGTGGTCGATGTGGGCATGGGTCAGGACCACCGAGTCGATGTCGTGGGCCGGGTGGGGCAAGGGCTTCCAGTTCAGCTGCCTGTGGGACGCGGGGCCCTGAAAGAGGCCGCAATCCACCAATGTCGACCGTTTCTTCCATTTAATGAGATATTTTGACCCGGTAACGCAGCGGCCTGCGCCGAGGATGGTGATTTCCATTGGTACTCCCCGAAACATCCTAGCGTGGCTTGTTTCGGGGTGCCAGCGGCCGTTGGCCCGCCCGACAACCAAATTACAAATTGAAAATTGCAATCGGGTGGGCGGGCGGGTGTGTTTCCACATTCCACATTTTGCTTTCCCGAACCCCGAGAACCGGTGGACGTCCGCTCCGGTGCGCCGTAGAATGTACCGGCCGATCTCTCGGAGGTAAAGATGGCTGATACAGAAAAGAAGAGTGTCGACGAAGCGATTGATGAGGTGGCGGAGGAAGCGGAAGAAGGGCTCTCCGGTGTCAAAGATGCCCTCGCCAAAGCTCATACAGCCATGGATGGTGCCCGAACCGCCATGCAGGATGCCTATGGCAAGGCCAAGGAAAAGTCCGCCGAGGCCACCGAAAAATCCCGCGTTTATCTGGACGACGCCAAAAAGCACCTCGGCGAAGCCAGGGAGAGAATGTCGGATCTGGCCTCCAAGGGTCGTCAGCAGGCGGAGGTTCTCTACGCCAAGGCCCGCGATCAATACGACGTGCTGTCGGCAAGAACTCGGGAGTCCTACGGCAAGGTCAAGGACAAGGTGGCCGAGGTCGATTTCAAGGAAAAGGGCGACCAGGTGCTGACTTACATCAAGGAGAACCCCGGCAAGTCCGTGCTGATCGCGCTCGCTGCGGGCTTTTTGGTGGGTTACATCACCCGGCCGCGGGACTAGTCCGCGAGGAGCGAATCCATGGTTGACAAGGACGACCTGATCGACGATTCGGTTGAGCTGGATGAGGATCACTTTCTCGACGAGGATCTCTCGGAGGATGAACCTCAGAAGGGCGCCGGCTCGGTGAGCATCAATGCCGATGCCATTCTCGACACCCTGGTGCCGGGATCCATCGACTGGCGAGACACGGTTCGCAGGCACCCCCTCGGATCGGTGGCCCTGGTCGGGCTGGTGGGCTATCTCGTGGGACGAACCAAAGGCACCAACATCATGGCAGGTGTTACGGCTGGCCTGTCGACAGCCATGATGCGGCAGCTTTCCGACGTGTTCGAGGGGGATTTCTTCGACTTCTGATCCCGAAGCAGTAGGGTGGTGAGATGACCATCGGGCGCAGCTTCCTGTTGTGGCTGCTCGGGGTTCTCATTGCCACTCTGATCCTGGTCAGTGCATTGGTGCTGTGGCACGAACGTGGGGTGCTCGAGACCGAGCTCGAGAAGCAGTCGAGGCTCCTTGCCCGCACCCTGGCACTGGCCGCCTCTGAAGGTGGCTCCCCGGAGTACCTGACGGTGATCTCCACCGGGGACCTCCGGGTCGGAGAGGTCCGTCGTCGCGATGGCCAAGTCTTGTGGCGCTACGGTCCTCCGCTCGACGAAGCGGCTGCCCTCGACCTCTCTCTGATGCGCATTGACGAATCGGTGGAGGTTGGAAGGGACCAGTGGCGCCAACGTGAGACGTTGGACGTGGTGCTGCTGGTATCGCGGGCCCGCATCGACCGGGTCTTTGCGGGGGCCGCGGTTCGGCTGATCACCGCGTTGGGGCTGGTGCTGGCTCTGGCCCTGGTGGTGGGCCTCGGCCTGGTGGGGCGGGTGGCACGACCGCTGAAGGAGCTGGCGGATTCGGTGCGGGCCTTCGATCCGGATTCGCCACCGCGGTTGCCCACCGGAGATACCAGAATGACCGAGGTCAGCGAGCTGGCGCGGGCTTTCGAGGAGATGACCCAGCGGCTTGCCGAGCAACGGCAGTCGCTGGCGTCGTCGGAGAGGCGGTTCCGAGAGCTCTTCAGGGCTTCACCGACCCCGCTCCTCGAGCTCGACGATCAGCTCGGCATCCGGGGAGCGAATCCGGCTGCCGCCGGCTTTCTGGGCTTCGAACCTGTGGAGGAGGTCAGCGGCTCGATCTCGCGTTTTGTGGAGGGGCTTTCCACCGACGGTCTTGCGTCGGCGTTGGCCGCTGCCTACCTCACAGAGGAGGCTGTCGTGGAGGCCCGCTGGCGAATGACGGACGGTGAATCCGCGGAGGTGGAGCTGCACGTGAGGCCGACCGGGGACGAGAGGTCCCCCGGTCTGTTGATGGCGATCCACGACATGACCGATCGAGTGCGGCAACTGGGTGAGCGATGGCAACGGACCTTCGACGCCATGGAGGATTGTGTGGCCCTGGTGGATCACCAAGGTGGGATCACCCAGGCGAACCGAAATATGGAGCGTCACCTACCGGCCATTCGAGCGAGCCTTGGCCAGTGCGCGGCAGGTCCCGGTGACGCTGAGTGGCGGCTCGAGTCCGATGGTCGGCTTTTGCTGTGCTCCCTGACGAGCCCCGAGGGCTTTGGGCACTCGATCCTGGTGGCACGTGACGTGACCGACGCCGAGCGCGCGCAGACACGGCTCCGTGAAGCGGAAAAAATGCAGGCCGTGGGAACGCTGGCCAGTGGTGTCGCCCACGACTTCAATAACCTGTTGGCGGCGATCCTCCTCCATGTGCGATGGCTGCTCAGGGATCCCGACGTTGCCACCGAGGCGGGCACCGCGATCCGTGACCTCGCCGACGAGGGGACGGAGGTGGTTCGAGAGCTGCTGCTCTTTGCTCGCCGGGAGAGCACGCCTCCCCGCACCGTGGACCTTGGTGAGTTGATCGCTGCTCACGAGGGGGTGCTCCGGCACCTGGTACCCCCTTCCGTCGAACTGAGGCTGAAACTGCCCGGAGCGGTCGTGCCGGTGGCGGGCAACCCGGTGGCGCTGCGCCGCATGCTGCTGAACCTGGTGGTCAACGGTCGAGACGCGGCGCCCGAACAGGGCGGCTGGGTGGAGGTTGCGCTCGAGGCCCGTGGCGGCGAGGCGGTGCTGGTGGTCAGTGACAACGGCCCGGGGGTGCCGGCAGCGCTTCAACAGCGGCTTTTCGAACCTTTCGTCTCATCCCGTCGTCAGGGTCGAGGGGCCGGTCTCGGCCTGGCGGTTGTCTACGCCATCGTCACCGAACACCGTGGCGAGATCGCCCTCGATCCCACCGGGACCAAGGGCGCTCGGTTCGTGGTTCGCCTCCCGCTGGGGCGTGAGGACGACATCGAACCCGTTCCGACCGCCCCGGAAGGCAGTGAGTCACCGGCTGGCGCCAGGGTCGTCCTCGTGGAGCGGGACGGCCGGAAAGCCACCAGAGTGGTGGAAGCCTTTGCAGAGGCTGGTCTCGATGTCCGACACGCGACCACCCTGGCCGAGGCCGGTGCGGTCGTGGACCGGTGGAAGCCGGACGCTGTGGTGTCGAGATTGGAGCTGCCGGATGGCGATGTGGTCGCCGAGTTGCGCCGATGGGAGCTCCCGGCGGTCCTGCTCGGGCCCCCTCGGGGCGAGACGTCGTGGCCCGGCACCGCGCTGGTGCTCGCGAACGATGCCGCGCCCGAGCACATTCTCGCGGCCCTCCAACGCCTCGGCGTCCGAATTATCGCTGAGTAACTTCCCACCCTTCCGCCCTCGAGTTGAAAATTCCCTCCTCATCGCCCCATTTAGGGGATCGGGTCTCGGGGAGGGCAGCGGAGCAACACCGTGGAGCCAAGGGTTGTGGTGCGGCGGTTTCGGTCGGGTTTAAAGGTTTAAAGGTTTAAAGGTTAAAGGTTTAAAGGTTAGAGGTTTAAAGGTTAAAGGTTTGGCTCATTCGGAAATCCGTGAGGTGGTGGATGACAGCGAACAGTGACAGCGGCGGCCTACAGCGACGGGGGCCGGCGCAGCGTCAGGTGGCAGCGGCAGCATCCAGCGACAGGGGCCGGGATCAGCGTCAGATGACAGCGTCAGCGTCAGAGCGTGTGTCGTGCTGAGAGCTATTGTGCGACGGGGTTGAGCAGGCGCCAGGTCATGGCACGAACCTGGTCAAAGGTCTCCAAGGCGTTCTCTGCCCCGATTCCATTGACGGCACCAGCGGCTGAGAGCAGTCGCAGGTGACTGTCGACCTCTTTGGCCGAGGCATAGGCGATCCGCCAGTGGTTCAACCGGTCTCGTCCAAACCGGCCGTGGCCTTCAGCGATGTTGGCCGGGACCGAGCTTGGCGACCGGATCACCTGATCAGCTATCGGTTTCAAAGGGGCGGGAACCCTCATGACGAGCTTGATGGCGATGCCTGCTGCTTCGAGGGCTTTCTCGTGGGCAACGAGGTTGGTGTTCGTGACGGCTCAGGACTGGTCACCTCCGGGTCGTTCATGCTCGCCAGCTATGCCCATTCACCCCGTGAACGACCCGGAGGTGACCATGTGCAATGCGGCCAAGACAACTGATGGCTGCCGCTGAAGACTGGTTACTGTCCCTGCTCGCTGTTCCCGGTCGCTGCCCCTGACTGCTGTCGCTGCCGCTGAATTTCGGGAACGGGAACGGGAACGGCGGGAACCCCAACCACACGTTATTCCGGATGAACCCGATTTTCAATTCAATCGGGACGATCCCGGCAGGAGCGATTGCGTAATCGATTAAACTGTAGACGTGCAGAACGAATCGAGAACGTACGAAGCAAAGCTTCGCCGTGCCGGGCCATGGCTCGCCCTGGTGGTGCTGTCCCTCGTCCTTCACTTCTGGGGCCTGGGGGATCGCTCGTACCACCACGACGAGGCGATTCACGCCCACTCGGCGTACAACCTGCTCGAGAACGGGATCTACCGCTACGATCCCACCTACCACGGGCCGCTGCTCTATTACCTGACGGCGGCCTCCTACGCGCTGATCGGGGACAGCGACTTTACGGCTCGGTTGCCGGTTGCCCTGGCCGGCGTGCTGCTGATCGGTGTCGCCTGGTCCCTGAGACGCCCCTTCGGTGGCCGGGCCGCATGGTGGATGGGGCTGCTGGTGACCCTTTCGCCCACGACCCTCTACTACGGGCGGTTCCTGCGCATGGACGTGCTCGAGATGCTGACGGCGTCTGCGGCAGGGGTGGCGGTGTGGCGAGCTGTGCGGGGCTCGCCGTCTGCCTGGCTGTGGGCCGGGGGATGGACGGCACTGGCCTTCGCCACAAAGGAAAACGCCTACGTCACGGCAGCGCTGGTGGTGGCCACTTGGTCGATCATGACCGCGGTGTCCATGGTCCGCGGCTCACCCTTCAATCCCCGTCCCTTCCTCGAACGTCACGGCTGGCAGGTGCTGGGAGGGGTGGCGGTGGCGGTTCTGGTCTCCGTACCGATGTTCACCATCGGGTTTTCCTTTCCCGAGGATTGGTTCTTCCCCGGCAGAGCCATCTCCTACTGGTGGGGCCAGCACTCCATTGCCCGGGTCGCCGGCCCGTGGTGGTATTACCTCCCCAGGCTGGCACTCTACGAGTTTCTGCCGCTGGTCCTGGCGACGGCCTGGATCATTCGCCGTCGCCGACGGCTCAAAGCCCTCGAGGTGGCGCTGTACCTGTTCGGCGTGCTGTCCATCCTCATGTACGGCTACCTGAGGGAGAAGGTGCCGTGGCTCGGCACCCACCAGGTGTGGCCGTTCTTGCCCCTGGCCGGGGCCCAAATGGCCCACCTCTTCGGCCGGTCCGGTGGCTGGTGGGGTCGTTCCCTGGCCGCAGCCGGGTTGGCTGTGACGGTGTGGGTTTCGGTGCAGGCGAATTTCGTTTGGGACGAGATCTCTCCCAACCTGCCAAACGTGGAAGCACTGATTTACGTCCAGACCTGCCCCGAGCTCAAGACGGTGGTTCAAGAGGGACTCCTGCTGCGGGATGAGGGTGTGGACCCGGTGGCTGCGGTGGGCGGTGAGGCGGGGTGGCCGCTGACCTGGTACTGGAGGTCGACGCCGGTGTGGTGGGATCTCCCCAAGACGGGGATGAGGCCACCGCTGACGTTGTGCAATCCGGAACAGGAGGCAGAGGCCAGGCGTCTCCTCGGCCCGGGGTACGTCTCGGAACGGATTCCGTTGCGGGCCTGGTGGCTGATGGAGGGACGGGTGCCTGGTCCGGCCCAACTGCTCAAGTACGTGTTGCGGCGCATTCCCTGGGGGCCGGTGGGTTCGTCGGACATCATCGTGTTGCGTCGCTCCGAAGGAGACATCCAGTGGAGCCGACCGGTTGATATTCCCGAGGAGCTCGGGGCGGCACTGTCCGTTTCTGGAGCGCGGGTGATCGGCGAGGGGTCTCTGATGGAGCCGCGGGGTCTGACGGTGGGACCCGGGGGGCGGTTGGCGGTGGCTGACGTGGGGCTGTCGACCGTGGTGTTCTTCCACGGCGACGGAACCCCCGAGCCGGTGGCCCTGCCGGTGGAGCTTCGCGAACCGGAGTCGGTGGCCTGGACTCCCCAGCAGTTGCTCGCCATCGCCGACACCTGGGGACAGCAGGCGGTCATCTTCGACCCCGCCGGTGCCAGCTTCCGCACCCTGCCGGTACCGGGAGAGGGATGGTACGGTCCACGCGGCGTGGCGGTGGCCCCCAACGGGACGGTGGCTGTCAGCGACACCGGCAACAAGAGGCTGGTGCTCTACACCACCGAAAAGGGCGAGGTCCAGGTCCGCCTCGTGGGACGGGAGGGTTCGGCGCCCGGCGAATTCGTGGAACCGGTTGGTCTCGCGTGGGTGGGCACTGACCGGCTGCTGGTGTGCGACACCGGCAATCGGAGGCTCCAGGTCTTGGACGGTGTGGGTGCCTTTGTGGGCGAGGTCCCACTGCCGGACGCATGGCCCGATTTTTATTCTCGGCCGCAGGTGGCGGTGCTGGCGCCGGAGTTGTGGGTGGTCAGCGACACACCGGGATCGGCCCTGTGGGTGATCGATCACGGGGTGCCCCGCCGGGTGTCTATGGCCGATCAGAGCATTGTCCCCACAGGTGTGGCGTCCGATGGCCAAACGCTCTGGGTGGCGGACCTGGGCGGCATGGTCTGGGTTTTTGATCTGAAATTGGACAGTTCATGACGGTCAGTGGGCGCATGGAAATCGACCCCGGTTGCTCCGCTTGGAGGCCAAAACCAATTGTTAAAGGAATTTGAATGTCCCTATTCATGTCTTGACGGGCCCATGGGGAGGGCGCAATGCTTAATGTGATGCAGTCCGAGAGTGCTCAGCACCGCAACGATGTTTTTCGATCGTCCAGCCGTTCATGGCGCCGGCGTCAGGCAGGCTTCACCTTGATCGAGCTGGTTGTGGTCATGGCCATTGCGATGGTCGCCATGGCGGTCGCTGTGCCAAATCTGGTCCGAGCCAAGCTGCGGGCGGAGATGTTGAGTCAGGTCAAAATGGCCCAACAGGCCTTCGCCATCGCCAGGATCAATGCCGTCCAGGGGAGAGTGCCGGTGGTGGTCGAGCTCCGAGAAGGCGCCATCGGTTGGGAGTTTTTCTCTTGGAAGGAGACCGGAGTTCAGCCCGAGGTCTACGAATCCGGCGAGCCCGTGGTCGGGCGGTGGTCCATTCCTCAGGGCAAGTTCAACGTGGTTCAGGATCCGGCGGCACTGCTGAGGCTGTACCGCCTGGGAGGCACAGCCACCCGGCGTGGAATGGTCTTCCTGCCCTCCGGCACGGGGATCGTCAACGAGGCCGGTGGGATTGGAGTGGGCCAGGGTGGACTGAGGATCACCGACCTCAAGGGCAATCAGTTCCGGCTGCTCGTCCAGGCCGGCACCGGCACCGTGATCCGTCAGATGTGGAATCCCACAGCGTCCACCTGGGACGAGAAGTCCACAAGGCACTGGAGGTACTGATGCGGCTCGAAAGCCAGACCCGGGGTGAGCGCGGCTTCTCGTTGATCGAGCTGCTGGTGGCGCTGCTGATTCTCGCCTTCGTGGCCCTCGGCATCGCCAGTCTGTTCTCCCACGCCCAGATCACCAATGCCTCCGGATTCGACTACGCCTTGCTCGCCTCGGAGGCTCGGCGCACCATTGAAACCCTCCAGGCGGCGCCGTTCAACGACGTCTCCCTCAACGACACGGCGGGAGGCAGCGTCCAGTGGACCCCGGCGCGCAAGGGCTTCGACGTGCGCTACACGGTCCAGGACTTCGAGGTCCACACCTGGGCCGCCATGGCCGGAGCGTGGCCGGTGGCGGCAACTGCGGCCGACGCCAACATGAAGCAGATCACCGTTCGAGTCAGATCCACCACCAACCTCCTCAGAGGGCGACGGGAGTTCGTCAGCTCCGCCGTCAAGATCCAGAGGTGAGGCGATGAAACGCAACACATCAGCTGGTTTCACCTTGGTCGAGATGGTCGTCGCCATCGGACTGCTGGCGATCATCTTCGTCGGTGTGCTCAACATTCTGGACACGTCGCAGAAACTGTCAAACGTGGAGACGGCCCTGGCCGACACCCAGGAGAACGTACGTTTCGCCACCTATCACATCACCCGTACCGCACGCATGATGGGTGGCGGCGACATGGAGTTCGCACGGGCCGACGGCACCTGGATGGCCGGCCAGATCATGAACAACCGGAGCGGCAACGTGACCACCGACTTCGGCACGGTGCGGGTCGCTCCCGGCAGCGACGTGGTGACCCTGCGCGGCTTTTTCGAGGTGGACATCTTCTTCACCAACCGCTTCGACATCGACACCTCGGCACAGACGGTGACGGTGCGCGAGCTTCGCACTCCCACAGCTGGGGCCGACATCATCAATAATCTCAACGCAGTGCCGGGACCGGGATCTCTGGTCGGCCGGGGGATCGCCTTCATGGGTCGACTTCAATTCATCGTCGGCCAGGTGACCTCGGCGGCCATCGTCGACGCGGCTCCGGATCGCCACCTGGTGATCGGATTCTCCGGCGGGGCCGCTCCGTGGCCGTCGTTGAACGAGGGTGGGTCGGCCATGACCGGCACCGACCCCAACTTCGATGTCTACCGGGTCGGTATTTTCGATTCCTACACCTATTTTGTGTCTCCGGACTTCGTGCTGCGCCGGGTCGGGCCGAACACCGGGCCTCTGGGGGAGCCGGTGGCGGTGAACATCGGCAGCCTGCAGGCCGATCTCGGTCTCGACACCAACGCCGACGGCCTGGCCGATACCTGGAGCCCAACCCTCACCGCAGCCCAGGTGGCCGCCGGTGACGTGGTGGGGATGCAGATCGGTGTCTTCGGTCGAACCCCCTTCGAGGTGACCGATTGGCGCGAGCCAGCCCAGACCTTTGCGGGCTTCGATCTTCCCATCAACCTGGTCAACAGGGGTGCCAAGTGGCGCCGGATGCAGGTGGTGGCGAGCCTGCGCAACTTCATTCTGTGAGGCGAACACGATGAGCAAGCACACGACCCGTGGTCAGTCACCCCAGCCGAACTCCCGCGAACGAGGCTCGGCACTGCTGCTCGCCCTGCTGGTGGCTCTGGTGCTCGTCTTTCTCGGCATGGGCCTGCTGCTGCAGACCTCCCTCGGGCTCGAGGCGGCCGGCACCGACCGGTGGGTCGTGAAATCCCTGTATGCCGCAGACGCCGGCTGCATGGCCCAGATCAATATGGTTCGCCAAGGCCAGATCGGGGCGCCGGGGACCTTCACCCTGAGCGACGATCAGAACCTCCCGGGGTTGCTGCGTGGTGACTTCCAGGTGACCATTTCTGAGTTTTGCGAGACCGAGCCTGCCGGGCCCATGATCGACGAAAACGGCGATCCGATCGTCACCATGTATCCCGAGTTCAAGATGCGACATTTTCACTTCAGGAGCGATGCCGGGCGAGCGCTCGGCGGACTGGCCGGGTTGACCCAGGCGGCGGTGGAGGTGGATATGTCCGCCTTCCCGTTCAGCGAGGACGACTTCGTGCCAGTGATCGCGTGCTTCCGATGAGCGGAGCGAGGGGGCAGTCATGAGACATACCCGGGCCGCCAGATGGTTCGTAATCGCCGCAGCCTTGCTGTTGGCAGGGTGGGCCGTCGCCGACGACCGTGACTTTCTGCGAGAGCGCGCCGCTCCGCCGAACCTGCTGTTCATTCTGGACACCTCAGGCTCCATGGTCGGGACCACCGAGGTGATCACCCACCGGGATCCCGGAGACCCGGCCACCTGGGGCGCCCGCGCTCCCTTCGGCATGCTGCCCGGGGGCGGCGACGATCCGTACTCCCGGATGGGTGTGGCCAAGCAGGTGTTGCGGACGTTCCTCACCACCATCCCGGACGCCAACTTCGCGCTGGCGGGCTATGCTCAGGAGCAGCCCCCCTCCGGCCAGTCGGTGCCCACCAAGCACTGGGTCTACCAGGCCTGGGAGCCGGACCGCTTCGGCATGGTCGCCCCGGGATTCGCGTTCCGGGTGGGCTGGTCCAAGGCCTGGGACGGCGCACCGCTGATCAACCCGGCCGACATCACCAAGAACTTCCTGATCGGCTTCTACCCCTACTTCAACCCGGATCCGTTGAACGCCAACTACGTCTACCCCACCGAGCGCTACGGGCCGATCCGTGCCATCGACGCCAATCCGATCCAACAGGATCCGCCCGGCGACCCGTCGCCGGTCTTCTCCTACGACACCCTGCCGATCTACTTCGGCAACTGCCTGATCGACGACAAGGGCACCACCTGGGCCAACTTCGATGACCACCTGCTGGACCCGCCGGAGCAGGACGACGAGGTGCTGTGCATGGACCGCGTCTTCCCGTTGTACGCCACCGGCGAGCGGGACGGCGATGACAACCTCCTGCTCGAGCAGTGGGTCTACAACTTCCCCATCTGTGATCCCATGGACCCGGACGCCGTGGCCTGCTGCGACCCCAACGACCCGTGGTGGGACCGCGACGGTGTTCCCGGGCCGGACGACGACGCCTGCCGGCCCAGCTGGGACGTGGAGGTCCCCTTCGGGTTGGGCACCCGCATCGAGTCCTGGCGGCGGCGGGTTCACCTCGAGCTGCCGGCCTCAGTGGCGGGCAACGAGAACCACCCCCTGGGCATCGACCCCGGCGGACTGCCCATCGGCAACACCCTGATCACCGACACCACCACCGACGACTACGACCTGGATGGATCGGTGGACAACGACATGGACGGCGACGACGTCAACGACTGGTTGCTCTACGTGGATCAGGTGGAACAGCGCAGCCTTCGCACCTGCGACCTGCCCGAGGATCTGCCCACCTGGACACCCACCAACACACCGACCGATACGCCGACCGATACGCCGACCAACACGCCGACCGACACGCCCACCAACACGCCAACCGCCACCCCGACCAATACGCCGCTGCCGGCCAATTGCAGTCAGATCTACTTCACCGGCTTCCGTCGGTCGGGCTCCGGGGAAGACCTCTACTGGGCCTTCCGCAACGACAGCCCGTACTCGGCAACCATCACCCTTTCGCGGCTGGACTGGACCAAGGTCTGGTCGAGCCAGTACGTGGACCACTTCACCCTCAACGGCAGCAACCGGTACTACTCCGGCAACGGCTCCAGTCCGCCGACCCAGACCAGCAACACGGCGCCGGTCGGGGCGACCAGTTCGAACGAGATTGAAACCGACTTCGAGGGCACCCAGCCGCCCGACAGTTATGTCGAGGGTGGCTTCACCTTCAGTCTGACCGTGGAGTTCAACGACTACAACGCCACCACCTGCACCTTCAATCGCGACGCCGCGGTCAACACCCGCACGCCGACGCCGACGGCCACCCAGACCTATACGCCGTCGAACACGCCGCTGCCGTCGAACACACCGACGATCACGCCGACGTTCACGCCGTCGAACACGCCCACGATCACCAACACGCCGACGGTGACCAACACGCCGACCAACACGTTCACGCCGACGAATACCTTCACGCCGTCGAACACGCCGACGATTACGCCGACGCCGACGCCGACCAACACGCCGACGATCACCGACACCCCGACGGACACGCCGACGCCGACCAACACGTTCACGCCGACCAATACCTTCACGCCGTCGAATACACCCACGATTACGCCGACGTTCACGCCGTCGAATACACCGACGGTGACCGACACGCCGACCAACACGCCGACGCCGACCAACACGTCGACGCGGACCAACACGCCGACGCGGACCAATACACGGACGCCGACGCGGACCTTCACGCCTTCGAACACGCCGACCAACACGGCGACATTTACCCCGTCGAACACGCCGACGCGGACCTTCACGCCTTCGAACACGCCGACCCGGACGCCGTCGCCGACGCGCACCAACACACCGACGCGCACCGACACGCCGACGCGTACCCCGACCGACACGCCGACGTTCACGCCGACGCCGACCAATACACCCACTCCGACGCCGACCAATACGCCGACGCGGACCTACACGCCGACGATCGAGATCTAGGGTGGGGAGGCAGAAATGAAACACACGACGCAAACACTCGTGCAGCCTGGGACGGGCGGATCCCCCGGGATCCCGACCGTCCGCCGAGCGGCGGCGCTGGTCGCCGGTCTCCTCCTCGTCCTGGCGGCGGCGCCCGCGACCGTGGAGGCCCAGTTCTTCCCGACGGAGCCTCCCACGGTGGTCTTCGAGGATGACTTTTCGACGTTCGCCACTCCGGTTCGCCCGAACGTTCCGGTCCCCGAAATCAATCCGTGGACCGTCATCCGATGGAGTGGAGGCAACCGTTTCGACGGGAACTGGCTCCCGAGAACGGACAGCTACAGCTGCGCCGCGGGCGACACCTGGGGCCAGCACGTCCGTGAGAACGACGGTCAATCGGATCGCAGCTCGGTGCTGACCATC
This sequence comes from uncultured Holophagae bacterium, assembly GCA_963801995.1. Classification (GTDB taxonomy): domain Bacteria; phylum Acidobacteriota; class Thermoanaerobaculia; order Thermoanaerobaculales; family Sulfomarinibacteraceae; genus FEB-10. The sequence goes on from CAWDGW010000013.1 coordinate 98,230, forward strand.
GTCGAATCGATCAACGGCACCTCCGGGTACGACCCGACGCAGTGGGAGAACATCAGCTTCGAGTTCGATTTCCGAATCAACAACGACCGGACCGCCATGGGGGTGGTCATTGGCGGCCTGGCCGGCGATCCCAACTCCAACGGCCATATGGACGCGGTGGACGGATACCTCTTCTACATCGATCAGTTCCCCACCAGAAGTGATGCCATCAATTTGGGTCAACGGTCCGTCTGGCACCTGGTCAAACGGATCGCAGGGACCGATACCGAGATCGGCAGCGGGGTCATCGAGCTAAATCCTTCCAATAACAACCTGCTGTCCGTTTACGAGGACCAGTGCTACCGGCTCCGGGTTGACTTCTTCTGCGGCAACCTGCGGGTGCAGGTCAAGCGATTCGCCTGCGACAACTCGGACGACTGCCGCTACTGGCAGTGCGGCGGCGACTGGTGCACCATCGTGGAGTGGACGGAGCCTGCCGCCACCTACCTGCCCCCGGGCTTCGCCGGTCTGTGGTCCGGAGGCACCCTCCCGGGTTCTGACGGAAGCGTCCGCTTCGACAATGTCAACGTGTCAACCTGGGGCACCAGCTGCCACGGCATCTGCAGCGAGTGGTCCTCCTGGACCGCCGACTTCGACGACAACCCCTTCACCGGTCTCGACGGCGAGGAGGGCCGCGAGCGCTACCCCTTCAAGCTGCTCTACGAGGGTGCCCTGTTGGACACCTCCTACGGCGGTGGGGCCGTTCCCTTCGGCAACCGGGGCGCCACCGCCACCGGCTACCAGATCGATCTCGACGTGCGCCGGCCTGGCTTCATCGCGCCGCGCAACGTCTCCGACAACCCGAACACACCGGAAAACGACCCCAACGCCTTCTGCAACGGCTGGAATCTGTTGGTGGACCTGCCGGCACCGGCCATGGCCAGCAACCTCGACCAGGTGCGCCAGGTGCTGGAGCCCATGCACACCGCGGTGGACCTGGTCAACGACGGCGCCTCGCTGTCCTGGCAGGACGACTTCGACAATGACCCGGACAGCCCCACCTACAACCCGATGCCCATGCTGACCCGCGGCACCACGCCCATCGGCAACTCTCTCTACGACGCCTATGACTGGTACCAGGACTCCATCACCAACGGCCTGTGGGCCGACGACCCGCTGTCCGCCTGCCGGCTGTGGTACGTGGTGCTGATCACCGACGGCGAGGAGAGCTGCCGGCTCAACGCCTGCGACCCCGACCAGGCGGCGTGGAAGTTCAAGGTTCCCGATGTGGGCGAACCGGTGAAGGTCTTCACCATCGGTTTCTCCGAGGAGTTCGACCCCTTGAACCCGTCGCCGCTGCAGTGCGTGGCCCAGATCACCGACGGCGAGTTCTTCGCGGCCACCAACGCCGACGAGCTCCAAACCGCGTTGTATGACGTGGTCAACCGGATCGACGAGCGGGACCGTTCGTTCTCTCCGTTCCAGGTGACACCGCCACCCTCCAGCGTGGGCGGGAACCAGGACGTCAGTGACCACCTGGCGGTGGCCCCCTACTTCGTGCCCCGCCAGGACAAGTCCGTCTGGTCCGGCAACCTCTACGCCTACCGGCTCAATCGCGATGACCCCTACCTCCCAACCGACGCCGACTGCCAGTTGGACTTCACCCAAATCCTCTGGGATGCGGCCAGCTCGCTGACGACCCAGTTGTCGGGCACCCCGGTGCGCAACGTCTACATGGGGCTCGACTCGGCAGGGTGGAGCCGCCACCGGATCGAGGAGGTCGGGAGTGACCCGCTGATGCTGGCTACGTTCAAGACCCTGCTCGACCAGCCGACCCTGCCCACCGACCTGGAGGCCCAGGAGATCGTCAACTTCGTGCGCAACATCTTTGACAACCCCATGGCCCTCGACCCGGCGCCCCAAGATCCGCCACGACCTGCCGATTACTCGGTACTGGGCGATTTCTACCACTCCCAGCCCGAGTCGGTGAAACCGCCCAGCACCTCCCTGTACTACTACGACTACGGCTTCGTCGGCCCCAACGAGGTCGGCGCCCATAACTACCAGCTGTTCATGGACAAGCACGCCCGTCGCCGCCGGGTCTTCATAGCCGGCGCCAACGACGGCATGCTGCACGCCGTGGACGCGGGTTTCTGGGATCGAGATGACGGCGGCGTCTACGATGACACTCTCGACATGGGCACCGGCACCGAGCTCTTCGCCTATGTGCCGCAGTCGATCATGAGCAAGCTGTGGCTGATGACCTACGGCACCGAGCAGCAGTACCTTGTGGACGGCCCCACCGAGGTCGGCGACGTCTTCATTTCGCCCGACGGCGGGGTCAGCGCCCGTGAGTGGCGCACCGTGGTCCTGTCAAATATGCGGCGCGGCGGCCGTGGGATGGTGGCGCTGGACGTGACCCAGCCCGATCCCACTTCGGGTTCGCCGAACTACACGCCCACCTACACCCCGATGCCGGGCTGCACCACCGCGGCCGGCGACTGCTCGGCCGAGTACCCCAGGGTGATGTGGGAGTTCTCGGACACCGCCGATCTCGACGGCAACTCCGAGCCGGATCTCGGCTGGACCTGGTCCAGGCCGGCCATCGCCCGGATCCCGGTCTACAACGGCAGCAATCCCAATGCCCCGGACGACCTGTTCGTCGCCTTCTTCGGCGGTGGCTGGGACAAGCTGGAGATGGACTCCACCGGCACCCACGTCTATGGAGTGGACATCGCCACCGGCAATATCGTCTACAAGCAGCCCATCGGGGTCTCGGTGCCCGGCAGCTTCACCGCGCTGGACGCCAATCTCGACGGCTTCCACGACAAGATCTTCTTCGGCGACTCCGACGGCAGTGTGTGGCGGATCGGATTCCCGGCCCCCAACGACTCGGCAGCCACCGGCATCACCGGCGCCACCCTGACCCGGATCTTCGACTTCCGGGGCGACTTCGCCAGTCGCCAACAGTTCTTCGCGCGGCCGATTGTGGTCCCGGTGGGCTTCGACGGGGCGAACTTCGTCTGGGGACTTGCGTTCGGCAGTGGTGATCGTGCCAACCTCAACCGCGAAGACGGTGCGGTCAGTGCCTTTTTCTTCTTGATGGATGCCGACCAGACCACCGCTTTGACCGCGTCAGACCTGCTGGCCACCGATTACTCCCAGCTCGACGGCACCTTCGATTGCACCGACAACGCGCTGGACCCGGCCAACGGCCTCTACGGCTGGTACATGACCATGCGGCCCAACGAGCGCACCACCTTCGAGGCCACAGTCATCGACGGTCACGTGCGCTTCCCCACCTTTGAATCGGGCGACGACATCGTCGCCACCGATCCACCGGACCTCTGTCCGGGTGGTGGTGGCGGTGGCGGTGGTGGTGGCGGTGGTGGAGATCCCATTGACCCCAACGCCCCGGTCTGCCGGGCCGCCGGCGTGGGCCGGGTCTACGACCTGTGGTTTGAATGCGGCAGCGGTGACGTCACCGAGCTCAACGATCTGGTCACCGGCAGCGAGGTCTACACCATCGACGGCACCATCCATACTGCCTTCACCACCAGTAGTGGTGGCTCGCTGGGTTATGAGGACACTCTCGGCACCGGATATACTGTGACCAACTGGCGTCAGGAGTAAGCCTGTGAAACGAGCCCAAGTCGTCGTGTTGTTGCTGGTGATCACCCTGCTGTCCGCCCCGGCCTGGGCGGTGGAGGTGCGGCTTCGATCCGGCACGGTGATCGATGCGGAGAGCTACACCCTCACCGGCTCCTACATGATGATCAACCTGGCCAACGGCCAGCGAGTCGCCTACGACGTGGCCGACGTGGACCTCGATGCCCTGCGTGCCGCCGAGGCTGCGGCTGCAGCGGCCGAGGAGGCCGCGGCTGCCGAGGAGTCGGTCCCGACCGACCTGGTGGGCAACCGCTCCCTGGCCCTCCCTCCTGAGGAATCCGAGTCCTCCGGGATCAAAATCACCGATGAGGATGTGCGTCGATTCCGTCCCGAGCGTGAGGATGGCGCGGGTGAGGGGGACGGGTCCGCTCCCGAGGGTCCGCCCGAAGGCTACGAGGAGGGCGGTGGTGTGGTCCTGAGCAACCTGAGGGTGTCGTCCCTCGGCGAGGGTCGCTGGCTGGTTGAGGGCGATGTGGTCAACCGCAGCCCCAAGACGGTGTCCAACGTGCGGGTGCAGCTGCAGACCGTAGCCGCCGCCGGCTCCAACCCGTGGAGCGCCGAAATGTCCGTAACCAACAGCCTGCCTCCCGATGACGTGGCGGTGTTCAGCCGCGAGTTCCAGGCGGTGCCCCCCGAGGGCAAGGCCCATCCGGACATCAAGGCCTCGGTCTACTGGATGGGCGCGGGGACGGCGACCCCGGTGTTGCCGCCCTCTGGTCGGATGCCTGGGCCGCTGGGACCGGTGCCCACCCCCGAACTCTGATGGATTTACCCCGGAGGGGACCCCTGTTGGCGGGACTCGCGGTGGCCGTGGGCGTACTGGTGATGGTCCTCGTGCTGTGGAAGTGCGGCGCCGCCAGGCCGGCCACAGAGCAGGCGGAGAGCTTTTCCTACGACGGCGTGGCCACCTCGTCACCGGACCTGCCGCTGGCCACCGATACGATCCGAGGCACCCTCCGCGACGGCTATATGGACTGGGCGTGCCTGGTGAAGTGCCAGCAGCCGGCGGGGTGCCACGCCGACCTCCGGCTGACCGTACACTACGACTCTGGCGGATCGGCCGAGGAGGTCATCTTCCACGGCACCATCGACGTGCCGGTGGGAGCTCGCGCCAGGTTTGGCGGTGTCCAACAACCGGTCCAGCGGGTGGATCGTATCGACCGGGTGGAGATCGAAGTGCTTCGGACCTTCAAGCCCGGCGATCCGGTACCAACGCCCGAACTCTAGCCACCCGCCCGTCCGACCAATCGAAAATCGAAAACTGTCTCTGGCCGGAACTGCGTGATCTGCGTCCAATTCTTGGGTGGGCGGGGAGATTCTCGGTTTTGGAAATTGGATCTTGGATTCGAAACGGATGTTCTGTGCCTTTAAACCTTTAACCTTTAAACCTTTAAACCTCAAGAATCACCCACGGTTCCCCCCTCCGCTCCCGAACCCCGAACCCCGAACCCCGGGCCAGGTATGATGCCTCGATCGACGACGATCCGGGGGAAGCATGAACGAAGGCCGCAGGTTTTGAACTGGTGGAGCGACTCGACGGTGCCAGTGAATGGCGACACCAGGCAAACGGCCTCAGCGTGCTGGTGTGGCCCACACCGGTGGCGCCGGTGGTGGGCTTCGGTGTGGTGTATCGGGTTGGCTCCCGGTTCGAGGTCCCGGGCCACACCGGCGCCACCCACATCCTCGAGCACCTCATGTTCAAGGGATCCCACCGTTTCAACCGCGACCTCGGCACCGAGGTCTCCCGCCAGCTCCACCGGGTGGGTGCGAGTTTCAATGCCACCACCTGGCTCGACCGGACGAACTACTACGAGGTTCTGTCCTCTGAACACCTTCCCCTCGCCGTGGACATCGAGTCGGACCGGATGCGGGGCGCTTTGATCCGTGATCAGGACCTGGCCAGCGAGCGCACGGTGGTCCTCAACGAGCTCGACATGGGTGACAACGAGCCCTTCGAGCTGTTGATGAAGGGGTCCTTCGCCCACGCCTTCCTGGAGCATCCCTACCACCACCCGACCATCGGCTGGAGGGGCGACGTCGAGACGGTCACCGCGGATGTGTTGAGGCGGTTCTACGACACCTACTACCATCCGGACAACGCCACCGTGGTTCTGGCCGGGGACGTGACCGAGGAGGTCGCACTGGCAGAGGTGACCCGTGGATTCGGTCACTTGCCGCCCGCTCCAGGGCCGTTTCCCGCGACCCACATCCGGGAGAGCGAACAGCGGGGAACGCGGCGGTTCGAGGTGCGGCGGGCCGGCGAACTCGGCAATCTGATGCTCACCTGGCACACCCCTGACGGCCTCCATCCGGACATGCCTTCACTGTCGGTGCTGAGCCACATTCTGGCGGAGGGAGTGACCTCCCGCCTCTATCGGCGCCTGGTGGACACCAACCGCTGCCTTGGGGTCCAGGCGTGGAGCCTGGAACTGCACGATCCAGGGGTGCTGCAGGTGGCAGCCTCGCTGGCGCCGGGAGTGGATCACGAGGAGGTGGAGGCGGCGATCAGGGAGGAGGTCTCCGGTCTCGGGGCCGTGGCCCCCGCAGACGGCGAGGTGGCGCGCGCCAAGGCCCAGATCCGCACTGATCTCGCCTTCAACCGGGAGTCGCCCGCCCAGATCATGTCGGCCCTCACCGAGGCGGTGGCCATGGGCGATTGGCGGCGATTCCCCCGCGAGCTCGAGGCGGTGTCTGAGGTGGGCGCCGAGGACGTCACCCGGGTGGCGGCGGAGCACCTCATCGATCAGCGGCTGACCGTGGGGTGGTTCGTTCCTGAAATGGCGGCGGGCGGACAGAGCGCGGCGATGGATATTCCCGGCCCGCGGCCCTGTTTCCTGAGGGAGCCCTTCGCCCACAGGGTCTCCTTGGGGAAGCTGGCCGGCGGTGGCCGCGTTGCAGTGCTCGCCAACCCCCATGCGCCCACAGTGACCGTGGCCGGGACGCTTCAGGCCGGTCCAGCCGTCGCTTCCGACGGCAGGTGGGGCGTGCCCTCCCTGACGGCGGCCATGCTCGATCGCGGGACCTCGGGCCACGACCGAATGGAGCTGGCCCGGGAGTTGGAGGACCACGGGTTGCAGCTGACGGTGCGTGCCTCGGCTCACTCGCCGACGACGGTGTCGTTCTCGGCGCAGGGACTCACCGAAGAGCTGCCGCGCATCGTCCGACTGCTGGCCGAGGTGTTGGGCAGGCCGACCTTTCCCATCGAAGAGCTGGAAAAGCTCCGGGAGCGAGTGCTCGGCGGTCTGGTGCGGGAACGGGAGGAGACCCAGGCGTTGGCCTACGGCGCGCTCACTCGCCACATCTACCCCGTCGGTCATCCGTTGCACAAGCGACAGGTGGAAGCCCGGGAGGCGGAGGTTCGGTCGGTGGCCCGGGAGGACCTGGAGGCGTTCCACTCCGCGGCGTACGGGCCCCAATCGGTGGCGATGGCGGTGGTGGGCGATGTGGACATCAACGGAGTTTTCTCCCTCCTTGCCGAGACCTTCGACGAGTGGAATGGAGGAGGCGTCGAACCTGCTCCGATCCCGATCGGCGAAGGTCGAACCGGGCCGGTGGAGGAACGCATCGAGATTGCCGACCGGCCAAATCTCGACGTCTTCCTCGGCCACCGTGGCGCCCTGACGCGCGGCGATCCCGATTTCGCCGCCGCCATGCTGGCCAACGCCTGCCTCGGCCAGTCCACGCTCACCTCCCGCCTCGGGGTGGCGGTGCGGGACGAGGCGGGGCTGACCTATGGGATCTCGAGCCGGTTCTTCGGCACTCTGAGAATGGCCGGTCCCTGGGCGATTCACCTCGGCGTCGCGGCCGGCAACCTCGAAAGGGCAGCGGCCATGTGTCGCGAGATCATCGGTGAGTACGTGGTCTCCGGCCCATCCGAGGAGGAATTGGTGGACGAGCGGACCGCTCACGCCGGCTCCTACCGAGTTGGGCTTGCCACGAACTCGGGAGTGGCCCGGGAGCTGGTGACCGCCCTCACCGCGGGCCAGCCGGTGGAGCACCTCGACCGCTACCCGGATCAAATCCTCGCCACGACCCGCGACGAGGTTATCGCGGCGACACAACGTCACATTCGTCCCGACGAACTGGTGCTCACCGCCGCCGGCACGTTCGAATCGCCGTAGCCGCCCATCGTTCGTGGCAGGAGTGCTGAGGACCGGAGGATATTTGGGATTGCAAATTGAAAATGAAAAATGGAAAAACCGAGGACGGGTAGCGCCGGTCCACGGTTTTCGATGCCCCGGATAGGGCGGTGGTGCCTGCACGCGAAACAAAACCCCGTTGGGTCATTCCGAACGAGGCGCCTGGAGGGCGCTGAGGAGGAATCTGGGCCATCTCAACGGACGACGGACGCGAGTGCACATCGAGTGAGCCCGTCATGGACGTGTTGTGTCATCGGCTCTCTGGGGTCAGGTCTCAGGGCTCAGGGCCCTGCCAACCTGGAGGGTGTGGGGGAACTTTCAACTTTCAACCTTCGGCTCATCCGGAATTCCGTGAGGTGGTGGATGACAGCGAACAGTGACAGCGTCGGCTTACAGCGACGGGGGCCGGCGCAGCGTCAGGTGGCAGCGGCAGCATCCAGCGACAGGGGCCGGCGCAGCGTCAGGTGACAGCGACGGCGTCAGAGTTGGACGGGTGCGGGCTACAGGGGATTGAGCAGGCGCCAGGTCATGGCACGAACCTGGTCAAAAATCCCCAGGGCCTTCTCCGCGCCAACTCCATTGACGGCACCAGCGGCGGCGAGGAGTCGCAGGTCACTGTCGACCTCCTTGGCCGAGGCGTAGGCGATCCGCCAGTGGTGCTGGCGATCTCTTCCGTTTCGGCCGTGCCCTTCCGCCAGCTGCCAGGGAGGCCGTTGTCAAGGGTTGCCGGACCCAAGTCCGGCAGCGCAGCGTCCCTTGACAACGGCCTCCCTGGCAGCTATCCGTCCCCATCCCATAGAACGACCCGGAGGGGACCATGTGCAATGCGGCCAAGACAACTGATTGCTGCCGCTGAAGACTGGTTACTGTCCTTGCTCGCTGTTCCCGGTCGCTGCCCCTGACTCCTGCCGTTGCCGCTGAATTTCGGGAACGGGAACGGGAACGGGAACGGCGGGAACCCCAACCACACAATATTCCGGATGAACCTAAAAGTTAAAGGTTTAAAGGTGTGGATGGTGGAGATCAACGATCTTCTGGCCCGCTGCCCGCTGTTTCCTGATCCTGATCCTGTCCCTGGCGCTGCTCGCTGCCGCTGTTCACTGTCGCCGTCCCTGATTTCCGGGCACGGGAACACCTCAGCTCACGTTTTCTCGGATGAACCCAACTTTCAACTGGCCGGGGTGGGTGGGGGGCTCAGTCCCAATCCACGTTGAGATGGTGCATCTCACACGACAGCCGTGGTTCCAGCTGCTCCGAGAAGTGGGTTTCAACCTCGCGCAGGCGGTGGCGGCGGGAGGCGTGGACCAATACCAGGTGGCGACAGGCCAGTCGGTCCAAGACGGCCACCAGGTCGTCCAAATGCAGGTGGCCGTATCGGGCGGCACGTTCGCGGTCAGCGGGCTTAAAAAAGGAGCATTCCAGGATCAGGACTTCGGCGGCCAGGACCTCCGGGTGGATCGAGAACAGCCCGGGTCCGCTGTCGGCGCAATAGGCCAGCAGGTCGAAGGGCAGGATTTCGCTGACCTGGAGGCCGGAGCGCCGGCGTCGGGCGATCTCTTCGCCGGGCAGGCCGGCCAGCTCGCCCCTGAGTCGGCGTTTCCTCCACACCAGGCGACAACCGAGGGTGGGCACCCAGTGATCGGTGGTGAAGAACTCGAGGGCCATATCGGGCCGCAGCCTGTGGAGGTCACCCGACTCGACAGAAACCACATCAACCTCGTACGGCCGCCCGCCCTCGAGGTCTGCGAAGTTGGTCAACAATCGCCCGATTCCCTCGGCGATCTGTGACGGAACGAGAACCGTTGCCGGCCCCATGGCGTTGAGGTATCTCTGGCTGGCCCAGTAACCGAGGGCCCCCATGTGATCCATGTGACCGTGGCTGACCATCACGGTGGCCATGGGCGGCAGGGCCCAGTTGGGACGGCCGGCGTCGAGGGCGAGCCGCAGCTGCGGGAGGAGAATCAGGGTGCCCTCTCCGGCCCGGCTTCCACCCACCACCGTGAGGGGTCCCCACGAGGTGTCGAGCGCGAGCTTGCGGAGTTTCACCGACGTGACCTATGCCGATCCAGGTGAATCGTGTGCCTCCCATTCCCGTACCCGTTCCCGTTCCCGTTCCCGAAACCAACAGTCTCAGCACATCCGACATTCAACGTCACCGGTGGCTGGCGATTGCGTGGACGGCACAGCCAGTACGTCGTCGGGAACGGGAACGGGAACGGGTACGGGAATGGGAACTGGAAGGGCGCGGGATCAGCACGGCCAGCATATTGCACCTGGGTCAGCTCCTTGCCTTGACCAGGTAGATCTCGGCGCGCGACTTTTTCGATGGCTGGTCGAAACGTAGAGTCCAGTCGCTGCCCGCCCTCAGATCGCGTTCGAAGCTGGCCGAGCCGAGCACCGCACCCTCGGCGTCACGCAGGGTTGCACCGACGGTTCGACGGCCGGAAGGCGCCAGCAGGACTTTCTTGACCGACCCGCTTCCACGGCTGCCGAGCCCGAGGAAGCCCTTGGTGCCGAAGTCGAATGGGATCTCGGCAATGGTCGAACCGTCGATCGTCACCCCGATCACCCCGGCCGGAATGGGCGAGTTGAAGGTGACCGTAATGCGCGCGGTGCCAGGGGTGGGTTGCGGGCGGTTCGGCGACGTCTTTGCCACGGCGGTGGGTCGGGCGGTGGGTTTTGGCCGAACTGCGCGCCGGGATGAACTCCGGCGCCCCCGTTCACGGGCCAGCTCCAGGTAGCTGGCGGCCAATTCGTTCTCTCCATCGAGCTCGAGCGCCTGTTCGAAGAGGGTGGCAGCGGAGCTGAAGCGGCCATCTCGGAAGGCCTCTCGGCCCTCGGCGACCAGCCGATCCACCGTCTCCATTGCCGCCTGATTGTGTCGTTCTTCCTCGATGCCCCTCCTGGCTTGGGCCATCACGCGACGGGCGCCGGCCGAGGCCGGCACCTGATCCAAGGCTGCCGCCGCTTTCCGCGCGGCGCCGTGCGGGTCGCCTGCGATCAACAGCCGTTCGGCGTCGATGAGGCTGCGGGCCGCGAGATGGCGGGCGAGGACGGTGCGATCGGAGGGTGAGGGATCGGGTTCGTCCGGCTGCCTGAGCATCAACACCCCGATCCAGCCGAAGCACAGGATCACCCATCCGACCAGGGAGGCTCGCACCCAGGTTGGGTTGACGTTCCAGGTGAGCACGTCGGGCAGTGGCAGACGATCGAGAAGGGTCGCCCGGGCTCCCTCCTGGCCGGGAACGCGAGGCGTCGTGACGTCCCGCAACAACCCCCGCAGGCCTGCGGGCCCACCGGCGCGGCCGGCTCCTTGTGGCTGGAGCCTGGTGGGCAAATCGGGTTGGAACACCCCAGTGGAAGCGGCGTCGTCCGGGTCGCGGTCGGTGAGCGACCGGGCCAGAGCGGCCAACACCTGGGCGAGTTCAGCACCGGACTGAAAGCGACGGTCGGGGTCTTTTTCCAGGCACTTGAGGATGATGGGATTAAAGGCGGCTGGGACACCAGGGGTCAGGGTCGAGGGGATGGGGCTCGGCTCCTGGACCACCTTCATGGTGACCTCGTGCATGGTTTCGCCGGCGAACGGCTTCTGGCCTGTGAGCAGGTTGAAGAGCACGACCCCGAGCGAGAAGATGTCGGATCGGCCGTCGATTTCCCTGCCGGTGATCTGCTCCGGGGACATGAAGTTGGGCGTGCCGATGAATTGGCCCTCGACGGTCAAGTTGGAGGACTCGACACGGGCGATGCCGAAGTCGGTAATTTTGGGAGACCCATCGGGGGTGAGGATGATGTTGGCCGGCTTGATGTCTCGGTGCACCACCCCCAGGGAGTGGGCATAGTCCAGGGCGTGGGCCACCTCGGCCGCAATTCGAGCGGCCTCTGATGGTCGGAACCGCCGGCCGGAGGCCATCAGCTGCTTGAGGTCCTGGCCTTTGATGAATTCCATGGCGATGAAGACGAGACCTGATTCCGGGTCCTCTCCCACGTCGTGGATGGTGACGATTCCGGCGTGGCTGATGCGGCCCGCTGCCCGCGCTTCGCGTAGAAAACGTTCGCGAAACTCCGACGCCAGCTCGTCGTCCAGGTCCACCCGCAGGGTCTTGAGCGCTACCTTGCGGTCGATGAGGGGATCGAGGGCGAGGTAAACCACCCCCATGGCCCCCCGCCCCAGGGTCTCGATGATCTCGTACCGGCCAATGCGGTGGACCGACATTGGGTCTATTGTAATGCTGCCGCGACCTCGGTGAACGAAGGGTCCCTGTTGGTTACACGTGCCCGTTCCCGTACACGTGCCCGTTCCCGAACGACATCCACGGGGACAACTCTGAGATCTCGAAAGGACCCATGCCCAGTGCCGCTCTTGGACTGTTTCGGGCACGGGAACGGGAAGGGGAACGGGAACGAAGGCCCTCGGATTGTGGGATGGTCATGATCCGGATTGGCCCCGGCAATGCCGATCTGACGCCCGTTGAGCCGAATCGGCGCGGCCGGCGGCCTTTTGAAAAAACTCAATGCAGGCATGAATATTGCCTGCATACGCCATGGGCCTGCTGGCTCGGGGGGAGAGTTATGGACGATAAACAGGTGGAATCTCGGGTTGACAAGGCGGCGGCGCGGCTCGGCGAAATTCAGCAAGCCGTTGGCGAGGTAGTGGTGGGCCAGGATCGGCTGGTAGAGTCGCTGTTGGTGGCCATCCTTTGCCGCGGGCACGTGTTGCTGGAGGGAGTGCCAGGACTCGCCAAGACACTGACGGTTCGAACCCTGGCCGGGATCTTGGGGGGGTCGTTCCAGCGCCTCCAGTTCACGCCGGACATGCTGCCGGCGGACGTGACCGGGACCATGGTCTTCGATCCGAAGACCTCGGAGTTCGTTCCCCACCGTGGACCTGTGTTCGCCAACCTTGTGTTGGCGGATGAAATCAACCGGGCCCCGGCCAAGGTGCAGTCCGCACTGTTGGAGTCGATGGAGGAACGCCAGGTCACCATCGGCGACCACACCTACGAGCTGCCCGATCCGTTCGTCGTGCTCGCCACTCAGAACCCGATCGAGCAGGAGGGAACCTACCCCCTCCCCGAGGCTCAGCTCGACCGCTTCCTGTTCAAGGTGTTGGTGGACTACCCGGCGTCCGACGATGAGCGTCGGGTGCTCGAGTTTCACCTCGGCGACCAGTTCCCGACGGCCGGGACGGGCACTTCGCTGCAAGAGATTCGGGAGTTGGAATCGGTGGTGCGCGAGGTCTATCTGGACGACCGGATCAGGACCTACATCATCAATCTGGTGGTGGCCACCCGGCAGCCGGCGGAGGTGGGCCTGGGTGATTTGAAACCACTGATCGCATTCGGGGCATCCCCCCGTGCATCCATCGCCCTGGCCGTGGGCAGTCGGGCCCTGGCCATGATCAGGGGCCGAGCCTACGTCACCCCCGAGGACGTCAAGGAGCTCGCCCCAGCTGTTCTCCGGCACCGGCTGGTGCTGACCTATGAGGCCGAGGCCGAAGGCGCCACAGTGGAGGACATTACAGACCGCATTCTGCTGGCCGTCGAGGTGCCGTAATGCGTGTGCCCTTTCTCGGCTACCTCGGGAAGCCGCGGCCACTGGACCCGGTGGAGGACGCGGGGGCCGAGTTGCGAGCCCAGGTGCGACGATTGGAGATTCGCACCCGGCAGGCCATGCAAGCTGGCCTGACTGGCCAGTATCAAAGTGCTTTCCGCGGCCTCGGGCTCGAGTTCGAGGAGGTGCGCGAGTACCGAGCCGGGGACGACGTGCGCACCATCGACTGGAATGTGACTGCCAAGACCGGCGAGCTGCACGTCAAGAGATACCGGGAGGAGCGGGACCTCACCATGCTCCTGGTGATCGACCTCTCGGCCTCGACCCGCTTCGGGTCCGGAGTCATGACCGTTCATGACCTGATCGCCGAGGTGTCAAGCCTGTTCGCTCTGGCCGCAGCCCGAAGGGATCGCGTCGGCGCAATCCTCTTCGACGAGGGGGTCCGCAGGGTGATTCCGCCTCGGTTGGGCTGGCGGCACGGTCTGCGTGTGGCTCGAGAGGTTTTGGGTGCGGTTCCAGCCGGCCGAGGCACCGCGGTTGCCGACGCACTTCGGGCCGCCGGCCGCATGTTGCGCCGGCGTGGTGTCGTGGTGGTGGTGACGGATCGCTCCTGCGCCATGCCGCGCCGGGAACTGGTCGCTCTGGGTGGCCGACACGAGGTTGTTGTGGTGAGGGTGAGTGATCCGCTGCTGGACCGGGGCATCGTCGATGGGGCTATGCCGGTGATGGACCCCGAGGCCGGGCGGCGGGCGGTGCTCCATGGAGCTCCAAAGCTCAGGGAGGAAGCCATTCCACCAGGAATCGACGTGCTGGAATTGAGCACCGACAGGGACTATCTGCCGGCGGTGAAGACCATGTTCAGGGAACGGGAGCGGCGGCGTGTTCACTAAGCTCTCCGGCCCGCGCCTGATGGCGACGATTCTCGCCGTGGTCATTGTGGCGTCTGCCGTCGCGGCCGAGCCGTCGCTCGAGGTGGCGGTACCCTCCGGCCCGGTTGCGGTTGGCGACAGGGTGCCGGTGCGAGTCCAAGCCCGTGGCGACGGCGGGTTGTGGGGCGAGCTCACCGTGCGGGTTTCGCCGGACGGCCCATGGGCGGTGGTGGATGGACCACGGGAGATCGAAGGGTCACGGCCGCCCGTCTGGGAGCTCACCCTGGTGCCGCTCCAGGTGGAGCAGCTCGAGTTGCCGGAGATGACGAGCACTGTCCGGTCGGAGGACGGCGCAGTGCGGAGGATCGCGCCGGTCGCGGCGTCGAGTGTGACGGTCGCATCGGTATTGCCCCCTGACCAGGAGGTGGAGCCTGCACCACTGCGCAACCCGTTGGGGGTGCACGGTTTCCCATGGGAGTGGGCGGTGCCGATCCTCTTGGTGTTGGTCCCGGCGCTCGCTCTCCAACACTGGTGGTTGCGGCGTCGAAGAGACCGGTCCATTGACGATCATACCTCCCACCTCCCTCCCCTGGAGCAGCTCGAAGTGCTGGTGCGGGAGCTGTACCAGGAGTTGGGCACAACCCCCGCCGAGCAGGTCTGCGATCGGCTGGCGGCGGGATTTCGTCGCTATCTGGAACGCCGCACCGGCGAGCCAGCGCTTGAGATGACCTCCTTCGAGCTCAGAGTCCTGGCCCGCGACCGTCGCTGGCCGGAACCGGTGCAGCGGTCGCTGCACCGGGTGATGCAGGTGGTGGACGGGGTCAGGTTTGGGCGCCGGATCGTACCTGACGCAGAGCTTGGGCAGGCTATTTCAGCTGGCCTGGAGGGAGCGGAGAATCTCGAGCGCCACATGGCTCCGGCGGATCCGGAACCCGCGGTGGAGGTGGCCTCGTGATGAGGCTGGCCAGCCCCGGATGGCTGATTCTGGTGGCGGTCGCCGTCGGCGTGGCGTTGCTGTGGGCGACCCGCCGGCGGTGGCAGAGATTTCCTTTCCCCAACCCGGAGCTGGCCCCGGGCCGGGGCGGTTGGGTGCTCGGCCGGACGACCATGGCGGGCTTTTTGGTGGCGGTTGCGCTGCTGCCCCTGGCGCTCTCGCTGGCCAGACCCCAGGAGGTTCTGTCGCGGCGCCTTGAACACGCTGAAGGAGTCGACCTGGTCATTGCTCTTGATGTTTCGGGGTCCATGGCTGCCCTCGATTTCAGGCCCACCGATCGGTTGGGAGTGGCCAAGGAGGTGATCGGACGATTCGCAGAACGCCGAATCAACGATCGCATCGGGTTGGTGATTTTTGCGGGAGCTGCAGTGACCATGTGTCCGCTCACCCTGGACCACGAGGTGGTTCAACACCTCCTCGACCAGGTGGCGCTCGGAACCTTGCCCGACGGGACCGCCATTGGGCTTGGTTTGGGCACTGCGGTCAATCGGCTGAGGGGATCGGAGGCTTCCTCCAAGGTGATCGTGCTGGTCACAGACGGCTCGAATAACTCTGGCCAGCTTGACCCTATGACGGCGGCGGATCTGGCGGCGGAGGAAGAGATCACCGTGCACACGGTGCTCGTCGGGCGAGGCGGCAAGGTGCCGATTCCGGTCCCTGAGCGGGATCCGCGTTCCGGCCGGGTTCGACAGCGGATCGTCCAGGTGGAGGTGGACATCAATCCCGAACTGCTGGCCGAGATTTCCCGCACGTCGGGTGGTACTTCGTTCCGAGCGCGTGACCCCGAAGCACTGGCCGCAGTGTTCGCCGAGATCGATGCCCTGGAGAAGACCGAGTTCACCTCCACCCGGCTTGTTCGTTACCGAGAACGCTTCGAGCCCTGGGCTCTGGCGGCCTTTGTCCTGGTTTTGAGCGGTGCTCTCCTCGAGGGCGTTGCCGGGAGCACGCCGTGGTGAGCTTTGCCTCCCCCGATGTTCTGTGGATGCTGGTGCTGCCGGCGGCTGCGGCGGTGTTCGCCGTGCTGAGGCACCGACGGCGCCTGCTGCAGCAGCGACGCCTCGCCTCGCCCGGGGTTTGGGATCGGGTGATGGGCGGGACACCGGCCACTGGTCTCTTGCGGATGCTCGCCTGGTGCACCGCCGGCGCCATGATCGCCCTTGCCCTGGCGCGGCCACAATGGGGGGAGCTGCCGTCCGAGGAGTCGGTGAGGACCCGCGATCTGGTGGTGGCGGTGGACGTTTCGGACTCCATGCTGTGCCCTGACCTTCGACCGACTCGCCTGGTGCGAGGCCTCGAGGTCATCCGGCAGATGCTGCCCGCCCTGGAGGGCAATCGGGTGGGGGTGGTGGTCTTTGCGGGCGAAGCCTATCCCCTGGTGCCTCTGACCACCGACCTGGGCGCGGTCGCGGTTTTCCTGGATGGGGTTCAACCCGGCATGGTGGGCCGTGCCGGGTCCAATCTGGAGGCGGCAGGAGCTGCGGCCCTGAAGCTCATGCTCGGTGATGGAGAGGGTCGGGTTGTGATCCTGATGACCGATGGCGAGAATCTCCAGGGTGATGTGGAGGGCGCCGCGCGTTCCCTCAAGGAAGCGGGTGTCGGAGTGCTCGCTGTCGTGGCGGGAACCGAGAATGGCGGCCCGATTCCGGTTCCTTCGACCGATGGAAGTGTCCAATACAAGCGGGACGCTGGGGGTCAACCTGTTATCACCCGAGCCCGGCCGGAAGTTCTTCGCCAGATCGCCGATCAGGCGGGGGGCAAGGTCCTGGACCTCGCGGACCGCGACGTGATTCCCGAGTTGGTCGCAGCGATCGATGAGCTTCGAACCCGTGAGGTGGAAGCCACACGGACCGTACGCCGGGTGGAGCGTTTCCAGGTTTTCCTCGCCGCCGCCGCCGCCCTCCTGATCGGGGGGTTCGTTCTTGGGCCGTGGCGAAGGCTCGCTGCGGCGGCATTGATCGCCCTGTGCTGCATTCCCATCCCGGCAGCGGCCCAGCAAGCCCCTGGCCAGGACACAGGTGGAGAGGCAATGGTCGATCCCGCCCCCGCCGAAATTGAACCGCCGACGGTTGGGTGGTGGCAACGGTTGATTCCTGGGGGCAGCCGCCGGCTCGCCCGCAGTGGGGCCTCCAACTTTGAGTCCGGTGATCTGGAGGGGGCGGTCAGGGATTTCGGTGCCGCCGCCGTCCTCGATCCCGACCAGCCGGGCCGTCTCTACGACCTGGGAACGGCGCTCGCTGCTGCCGGCCAGGTCCAGGCGGCCGATCCCCTGCTCGAGAGGGCGCACAGCGCAGGGGTGGAGGGAGCGGCCTACAACGGAGGCACCGCCTCACTCTCCCAGGGACAGGCCCAGCGGGCCGTCGAGTTTCTGCGCCAAGCGCTGCTGGCTGCTCCGGACGATCCGGACGTCAAGAGGAACTACGAACTGGCCCTCAAGCTGATGGAGCAGCAACAACAGCAGCAGCAGGAGCAGGAACAGGACCAACAGGAACAGGAACAGCAGGACCAACAGGATCACCAAGCGACGCCGACCCCAACTCCGTCGCAGGGTGAGGAAGGGGCTCAGCCAACGCCCACTCCCGACAGCCAAGAGCCGCTGTACTCGGCCCTCGATCGGGCCGAGGCTGAAGCCCGCGACGCCATGCGGTCACCAACACCGGTCTCGTCCAAGATCGAGAAGGACTGGTGAGACGAGCGCACGCTCTCGCGGTCATGGTGGCGATGGCCGCCGGCATAGCCGCAGCCGGCGACCCGATTCTCGAGGTGCGGCTGGATCCGCAAACCTTCGGTGTCGAGGACGCGGCCAGACTGATTGTGAAGGTCCACGATCCGCCGAACGACGTCTCGACTCCCGACCTCGGTGGGCTCGAGAACCTGCAGGTCGTCGCCGGGCCGTCACGGGGGCACGAGTTCAGCTTCGTCAACGGAGTCTCCACGACGACAATCAGTTTCAGTTATGTGGTCCGTGCCGAGAGCGAAGGACCGGCTTCGGTGGGGCCGGTGACGGTGAAGGTGGGTGAGGTGGAGCTTCGAAAGGGCGTGCTCGAGACCGATGTGGCACCCGGCAGCCTTCAGCCGGCGCGCCGGAGTCGCCGGCCGTCCGGCTTCTCATCTGATCCTTTCTCGGACATCTTCGGTCGTCGGCAGGCTCCGCAGGAGGCGAGGGTGGAGCTTCGCCATTTGATCAGTTCGAAGAGCGTGGTTCGAGGCCAGCCGGTGATGGCGATGGTGGTGCTCGACACCACCGCCCCGGTGGAGGATTTCGGGTGGGTCGACGCGCCGTCCTACCCTGGCTGGTGGGCGCAGCGGGTGGAGCCTCCCGAACAGATCACCCCGGAGACCGTGGAGGTGGACGGGGTGCGGTACAACCGCTTCACCATCGCCCGTCACGCACTGGTGCCGCTTCGCACCGGCGCGATGGTGTTGCCGGCGGTCAAGGCCCATGTGGGAACCAGGACAAGGGGTTTCCTCGACCCCGGACAGGTGGTTGAGCGATCGACGCCCGAACTGCGGGTCAATGTGACCGACCGGCCTCTGGCGCCGGAGGGTTTTGCCGGCGCCGTCGGCTCGCTGCGTTACAGCGCCTCCCTCGAACCGAAGGAGATCGCGTTTGGTGAGTCGGCGGTTGTCACTGTCAAGCTTTCGGGAACGGGTAACCTCCCGCTGGTCGAGGCCCCCGTGGCCTGGCCAACCTGCGAAGGTTGTGAGACCTATCCTCCCGAGGAGGGGAGCCGGATTTCGGTGGACGAGGCAGGGATCCATGGCAACCGCACCTGGCGGCTGACCGTGGTGCCGCGACAATGGGGCGAGCTTCAGTTGGGACCGGTGGAAATGACGGTCTTCGATCCGTCAGCGGGCATGTATCGCAGCCAGACTCTGGGTCCGCTCGCATTGATGGTGTCGCCTCCCCCGGCCACACCCACCCCGCTGGCAGTCGCTCCCGCGGCGGAGTCGGCCGTCGAGGGAGACCCCGCCACCGACGATGCGCATCTGCCAACGGCCAACGGGGAAGGACGACAGTGGATTTGGCTGGGCGGCGCGCTGGTTCTGGGAGTGCTCCTCGGAGGGCTCGTGGCGCGCTTTGTTGGCAGGAAGAGGCGCACCGAAATCCCGCCACGAATGACTGACCAGAGTCCGGCTGACCGGGCACGAGAGCTCCAGTTGACCCTCGAGAGATGGTGGCTGGAGCATCGCGTCAAGGGTGAAAAGAAAGGCCTGAAATCGGAAATGGACGCCCTCCGTCGTGAACTTGAGGCTGTGCGGTTCGCCCCCGGCAGGGCTGACCACACCGAAACGATCATTGGCCTCGAGGAGCGGCTTCGAGCACTGATGCGACGGGCGTAACTTCAAGCTGCCCGCCCACTCTCCCAATTCGGAATTCGGACTTCGGAAAACCGGACCGGCAGGTGGAAGACTCTCGTGCCGGCGTCGCGATTGACGCAGATTTATGTGCCAATTGTAGATCGCGATGGACCGAGACTGGCTGCAATGCGACTTTGCATCTCATGTCTGGTTCGAGTGCTGGACATTCACGCGTTCGCGGTTGTGAGATTGCCGACCGGATGCGATAGGGGTGCTCGCTGATTGAATTGTGCAGATTGTGGCGCGGCCGTCTCGGCTGCCTGCACAACCGTACGATTAGCAATGGAGACACTGACTCTCTGGGGATGCACAGCCCAAAACTGTCGGGGTCGGTTTTCCGAATTCCGAATTCCGAATTCCGAATTCCGATTTCCGTATCACCCGTCACTCCTGCCGCCTCGATCACTGCGGTCTCGAAGCAAACCGGTTACACTTCAATCATGGCCGCGCCTGAGGTGTACAGCCTGCCGACGGACGATCTCGATCCGTTCCTCGATCGCCGTCGATACTCCGTCTTCTCATTGACCCAACTCCAGTTCAGCTCCTTCCTCTCCGAGATTCTGATCAAGGCCAACGACTTCGTGCCCTCGTCCGCCGGTTCGATCCTGATGGACCGGCCGTTCGAACGGGGGGAGACTCCGGCGGACACACTGCTCTACTTCGTGGCCTCCTTTGGCCACTCGGCTGCCGATCTGCTCGGCCAGAGCCTGCGGGCGGACCGGGGAGTCGTGGGCTATGTCTACCGGACCGGGGAGTCGTATCTGATGGACGACCCTGAATCGGATCCGAACTTCTACTCCAAGTTCGATGAACGGCACGAATTCCACACCTCGGGTGCGATCGCCGTCCCGATTCGCATCGAACGGACGGTGTGCGGGGTGCTCGAACTGGTGAATCGGCAGTCGGACCGGACTTTCACTGAACGGGACCTCAAGCTGCTTGAGATTTTCGCTCGCTACACTTCAGTGTCCATCGAGAATCTGCTCGATGCCCAGCGCGCCAACGAGATGGCGCGGCGGGACGACTTGACCGGGCTCCACAACGACCGCTTCTTCCACCACCGGCTGACCGAGGACCTGATTCGAGCTGACGTCACCGACTCCACGGTGGCATTGATCTTCCTGGATCTGGACAACTTCAAGGGCGTCAACGATACCCACGGCCACCTTGCGGGGTCACAGGTGCTCAAGGAGTTTGGTTACATGCTCAAGCAGGCTGTGACCGTGCCCAACGCCACCCTGGCCAGGTACGGCGGGGACGAGTTCGTGCTCATCCTCCCGGATCACGACGTGGAACGAGCGATGGCGGTGGCGGTCTCCATCCAGAAAGCTCTCGAATCCACGGCATTTCTCCAGGGGTCCTTCTCCTGGGCAGAGGGTCCAATCTACTGGCGGGAGCCGCTGACCACCTCCATTGGCCTTGCGGTGTACCCGGTGCATCTCTCCCGAGAGGGCAACATCGATTTAAAGAAGAACCTGTTGCTGAGGGCGGCCGACCAGGCGATGTACCTGGCCAAGGCGGAGGGCAAGAACCGGATCAAGGTTGCCTCAACCTGACTTTCCGCCAGATACCCAATTCATCGAATGAATTGGGATATTAGGGGCATCTGAGGGGAGAGACTCGCCACGGGGACTGCTAGCCCGCTCTTCTCACCGGGTTTCGTCTCGAGGGCGGCGAGGCGCCATGTCCAGGGGGGTTTTCGACCCGAGGGGCGCGGAGGCGTACTTGACAGTACGTCGAGCACCCCGAGGCGAGAAAACACCGCTGGGCGTGGTGCCTCGTCGGCCGCAGAAGAAAGCTGGTGAAAAGTGCGGGCTTGGCCTGGGAAGGTTGCACTGGAGGTTTGCGAGGGGCAAAGATGCCAATATGGCATTTGAAGAAGGTGACCTTCGTGGAAACGGTGGGCTGGAAGTTGAGCCGGGCAAAGGGTTCTGGGAAATCCGGGTGATTCGGAAAGGTGGCAGCGTTTTTGCTGTTACCCAGGGAGCACGGCGAAACTCCGTGCGCTTCGAACCATGTGGAGGCTTACTGAATGAACTCTGAAAAGACCAAGATTTTTTCTCTCGCCGCCGTTGTGGTGGCGGCTGTGCTGTTTGGAATGGTCATCGCGGGTGCTCTGAACCTCACGATTCCCGCCAACGCTGACCGTCCGCCGGAACCGGCGCCTGCTCCCCAGGAGACTGCGGCGAGCTTTGGTGTTCCCAACTTCGTGACCCTGGCCGACCAGGTGATCCCCTCGGTGGTCTCGGTGTACTCCAGGGAGATCTCCGAGCCTGGGACCCGGAGGGGGATGCCCAACGATCCGTTCCACTTCTTCTTCGGCCCGAGAATGGGCCCTGACCAGGAGGAAGGGCAGGAGCAGGAGCCCATGGTCCGTCGGTCTTCAGGCTCCGGGTTCTTCATCTCGGCCACGGGCGAGTTGCTGACCAACAATCACGTCATCGAGGACGCGGACAAAATCGAGGTCCAGCTCTCCGACGGAACTCGTTACGAAGTGACCGTCGTCGGCCGAGATCCGGCCACCGATGTGGCGCTGCTGAGGGTCACCGAGCCTGACCGCGACTTCCCCTACCTCGCTCTCGGTGATGCCGAACAGCTTCGAGTGGGCGAGTGGGTGATGGCCGCGGGCAACCCCCTCAACATGGACCACACCGTGACGGTGGGGGTGGTATCGGCCAAGGGCCGGGTGCTCGGGTTGTCTGACTCGTCCTTCGAGAATTTCATTCAGACCGACGCCGCCATCAACTTCGGCAACTCCGGTGGACCGCTCGTCAACCTCCGGGGTGAGGTGGTCGGCATCAATACCGCCATCAACGCTCGGGGTCAGAATCTCGGCTTCGCCGTGCCGATCAACACCGCACATCAGATTCTCACGCAGCTGCGTGAACGGGGTCGGGTGGTTCGAGGTTACCTCGGCATCATGGTCGGCCCGGTGGATCAGAAAACTGCCGAAGCGTTTGGGCTGAAGAGCCGTGACGGTGCTTTCGTCCAGGAGGTGTTGAAGGACCACGCTGCGGACAAAGGCGGCCTCCGCGCAGGTGACGTCGTGGTGGATATCGACGGGGCTTCCGTGGTGGATACCCGGGATCTCATCGACACCGTGTCGGCCATGCCCCCGGATACCAAGATCAACCTGGGTGTCATGCGCGATGGCCGCTATCAGAAGCTCACGGTCACCCTCGAGGAACGGCTGCGTGAGGGTGAGGAGATCGAGCCGGCGATGGGTGAGGAAGACGACGACGAGACCGCCGAGCGAGTGGGCGTCAGTGTTGCCGAGCTCGACTCCAGAACCCGGCAGTTCTATGGGTTGGATGATGACCTGGAGGGCGTGGTGATCACGAGGGTGCGTCCCATGTCGCCCGCCGGTGAAGAACGACTGAGCCGTGGTGACGTCATCACCGAGGCCAACGGCCGTGCGGTCTCATCGATTGATGACCTGATCACTGAAGTGAATCGGGTCGACAAGGAAGGCTATCTCAGGCTCTACGTCCACCGGCCGCGAGCGGATCGGTCCTTCTTCGCCATTCTCAAGCTCGACCAGTGAGCAGACATTCGAAATCGAAACAACGGGCGCGCTTCGGCGCGCCCGTTTTCGTCCGACGGAGGAGCAGGGGAGAACGTGCTTCTCTCGATGCGGTCTCCTCCCCTCTGCGCATTTTGCGCTCTGCTCCTCTGCTGGGAGGGGCCCGTCGATTCGTGCTCGGACGCGGACGCGGACACGGACGCGGACACGGGCACGGGTGGGTGGCGACTTTAGACTTTAGACTTTAGACTTTAGACCTTAGACTCTCCCATGTCAGCAACGACGACCACGGAGGCTACGATGGACGACCAAAGCCAGCAACCTCAGGGCCCGAGAATGACCGTCAAGGAAGACATCGCTCTCGGCCAGTACTCGAACTTTGTCAGCATCGCCCACAACTACGCCGAGGTTTTGCTCGACTTTGGCAGGACCCTTCCCGGTCGGCAGGACATCCCAGTGGTTGCCCGGATCATCATGAACCCATTCCAGGCGAAGCAGCTGCTCAGGGCGTTGACCCACAACGTCAAGATGTACGAGGAGAAGTTCGGGGCGATCGCCGATCCGCCCACGCCTCCCGACGGGGCCATGCCCGGCGGCGCCAACTGACGTCCGGACTCGGGATTCGACGACCTGAAGCCAGCCCGATCTGAATGTAGAATGCGGAGTGAGGAATGTGGAAACCGAGATCGTGGGGCGATGGTTCACGGTCTGCGGTGGCCCGGAAAGACCGCGCCGGCAACTTCGGCCATCCGGGCCATTGGAGGCCTCGAACCGGGGCACATCGCCCCCGGTTTCAACATTCAACATTCCCTCGCGCCCTGAACCCCGAACCCCACCCGTCGAATCGATGCTGCCATTCAAAGTCCTTCACCGTGATCCACAGTCCTCCGCCCGAGCGGCGGATCTCACCACCCCTCACGGGGTCGTGCAGACACCGGCGTTCATGCCGGTGGGGACTGCCGGAACGGTCAAGGGAGTTGCCGCGTGGGAACTCGAGCGCCTCGCCCCCCAGATGGTCTTGGCCAACACCTACCACCTGTTGATCAGACTTGGATGCGATCGAATCGAGGCCCTCGGCGGCCTCCACCGGCTGATGGGCTGGAACGGGCCGATTTTGACCGATTCTGGCGGGTACCAGGTCTTTTCACTGGCGGGGCGGAGGAAGGTGGATACCGCGGGAGTGGTTTTTCAGTCTCACGTGGATGGCTCCCGACATCGCCTGACCGCTGAAAGCGCAGTCGAGTCACAGGTGCGCTTCGGTGTCGACGTGGCGATGGTGCTTGACGAGTGCGTGCCTTCTGACGCCGACCCGCAGGTGGTACATCGTTCGGTGGAACGCAGCCTTGATTGGGCGGTGCGCGGTCTGGAGGTGGCGGGCGAGCTGCGCTGCGGTGGCTGGGGCGGTGGCCTCTTCGCCATCCAGCAGGGAGGCCTTGACCGCGACGTGTCGCGCCAGGTGCAGCGAGGCGCTCGCCGCTCGCCCCTTCGACGGATATGCGGTGGGTGGTCTGGCCGTGGGCGAGCCCACCGAGAGGCTGTACGAGGGCGTGGAAGCTTTCGCCCCGATGCTGCCAGAGGATCGGCCCAGGTACTTGATGGGAGTGGGCTATCCGGAGGACATCTTGCACGCGGTGGCCTGCGGGGTCGATCTCTTCGACTGTGTGCTGCCCACGAGATCCGCGCGGACCGGTAAGGTCTTCACCTCGCGCGGAGAGTTGATGATCAAGAACGCGGTCCACGGGGACGACGACCGGCCGCTGGATCCGGATTGCCTCTGCCCGACCTGTGCTCTGTATTCCCGTGGGGCGCTGCGACATCTCTTCGTCTCCCGCGAGGCCACATCGGTGGTCCTGTTGACGGTCCACAACCTTTACTATTTCCTCGGCTTGATGCGCAGCGCTCGGGAAGCTATCATGGCGGGCCGTTACACGCGGTTCCGCAGGCGAGTCGAGCTCGCCCGGAGTCACGACGGGGAGCCCGACGACCCCGAACACACTGAGAGGTGAGTCATGGAAGGTGCAGCAGGGGGCAGCCCCCTGACGATGCTGGTGCCGTTTGTTCTGATTTTCGCAGTCTTTTACTTCATCGTCATTCTACCGGCCAAGAAGCAGCAGCGGCAGAAGGAGGCCATGATCGCTGGCCTGAAGAAGGGCGATCGGGTGATCACCACCGGTGGAATCCACGGATCGATTGCCGCGGTGGAAGATGGCAGCTTGCTGGTGAAAGTGGCTGAGAACGTCAAAATTCGTGTTTCGAAGAGCGCCGTGGCCGGCCCCGTGGCTGGTGACGACGGCGCCGCCAGTGGTTGATGGAGGCGACAGTGGACCGAAAGATCATCTGGCGCATTGTGATCATTTTGGCCGTGGTGGGTGCCGCGGCGTTTTCCCTGACCCAGCGTGAGATCGCCCTTGGCCTCGACCTCTCCGGTGGAATCCACCTGGTCCTCCAGGTCGAGACCGACGACGCCGTCAAAGCAGAGCTCGACGATGCCCTCCGACGATTCAAGTCTCAGGCGGATAGCCAGTCCATCACGGTGGGGGAGGGAAATGTCGAACAGGAGAGGCTGCGTTTCGTCCTGCCGGTGACCGGGGACGTGGACCGCACCGCCTTGCGTGGGATCGCCAACGACTACCTGCCGGAATATGACGTCAACGTAGCCCCCGACCGGTGGACCTTCACCTTCAAGCCGAACATCGAGCGGAACGTGCGCGACCTGGCCGTCCGTCAGGCCCTGGAGACAATTCGCAATCGGGTGGACCAGTTCGGAGTCGCCGAACCCGTCATCCAGCGCCAGGGATTGGAAAGCGATCGCATCCTGGTTCAATTGCCGGGAGTCGATGATCCATCGCGGGTCAAGGAGATCATCTCCCACACCGCTTTCCTGGAGTGGAAGGAGGTGTTGGCCGGACCGGCCCCGGACCGGCAGACACTGCTCACCCGCTACGGCGGGCAAGTGCCGTCCGATGCCGAGGTGGTGCCGGGCGATCGGGAGGACCTGCAGGGTAACGTGATCGGCAAGGACTACTACCTGCTGCGAAGGGCCGCGATCGTCACCGGAAGAGACCTGCGCAACGCCCGGCGCGGCCAGGGTCAATTCGGTGAAGCGGTGGTCAACTTCTACCTGAACCCTTCGGGTGGCGATAACTTCGCCGAGTTCACCTCCACCCACATCGGCGAACCGGCGGCGATCGTGCTCGACGGCAATGTGATCTCCGCTCCGGTGATCAGGTCCAGGATCCGGGACGAGGGTTATATCGAGGGCAACTTCGATATCGAGTCGGCCGAGGACCTGTCCCTCAAGCTTCGGGCCGGCGCCCTTCCGGCGTCCATCACCTACCTCGAAGAGCGAACTGTGGGCCCGTCCCTGGGGCGGGATTCGGTCATCCGAGGGGTGCGCGCAGCCGTGTCCGGGCTGGTCATCGTGATGGTGTTCATGCTGATCTACTACCGGCTGTCGGGTCTGAACGCTGACCTCGCACTCGTCTTGAACATTGTCATCCTGCTGGGCGCCATGGCCTACTTTGGCGCGACCTTGACCCTGCCGGGCATTGCCGGTGTGATTCTGACCATCGGCATGGCGGTGGATGCCAACGTGCTGATTTTCGAACGGATTCGAGAGGAGCTCCGAGTCGGCAAGACCGCGCGCGCCGCGGTCGAAACCGGCTTTGCACGGGCCTTCGGGACGATCCTCGACGCCAACCTCACGACCTTGATCGCCGCCCTCTTCCTGTTCCAGTTCGGAACCGGTCCCATCAAGGGATTCGCGGTCACCCTGTCCATCGGTATTCTCGCCAGCGTGTTCACCGCGGTCTTTGTGTCGCGAACCGTGTTCATGCTGGTGCTGGCAGGTAAAGACCGGGTCGAAACGCTGAGCGTGTGAGGGGGAAACATGCGAATCATCGGTGATACCAACATTCCGTTTCTCTCCTACCGCAAGATCGCACTCGGTTTTTCGGGTGTGGTGCTCTTGGCCGGCCTGGCGCTGATGGTTGTCGGTTTCGTCAACCCGAGCAGCGGCTTTGGCCTGAACTTCGGCATCGATTTCACCGGCGGCACGCAGGTGATCGCCAAATTCCGCGAGGCGCCGGACCTGGGCCGACTCCGGTCGACCCTTTCGGGGCTGGCCACCGGAACTCCGGTCATTCAGCGATTCGACGAGGCCGAGAAGAACGAGGTCATTATTCGGGTCCAAAACCCGGCGGATGAGGAGGGTGACTTCACTCGCCCGATCCTCGAGTTGCTGGAGACCGATTTCAACGCTGACCTCGGTGGCCGGTTCGATCTCAATATCCAAGGTTCCCAGACTCTGACGGCTCTGCTGGTCCAGGCCAATCCTGACGGCATCGCTGGCGACGCCGAAGAGATGGAGCTGCACTACGCTCCGATGGCCGACGCGGTTCTCGCCTACCGAAAGCGAAACGCCATTTTTTACTCGATGGACGAACTCACCTCGGTGGAGGCTCTGAGCGATGGCGCTCGCTCCACCATCGAGCAGGTCGCGGACGTGGGTTCGTTTTCGCTGCTTGGAGCGGAGAGCGTCGGTCCGGCGGTGGGCGCCGACCTGAAACGGCAGGCCTCGCTTGCCATTGGTCTGTCGCTGTTGGGCATGATGATCTACATCTGGATCCGGTTCCAACTGCCCTACGGACTCGGGGCTGTGGCGGCGCTCTTCCACGACGTCATCATCACCCTCACCGCCCTTGCCATCACCCACCGGGAGATCAACCTGCCCACCATCGCCGCCCTGCTGACCCTGGTGGGGTATTCGGTGAACGACACGGTGGTGGTCTTCGACCGGGTCCGCGAGAATCTGCGGCTCCGCCGTGGTGAGGGGCTGGAATCCGTGATGAACGACTCCATCAACCAGGTGTTGTCGCGGACGATCATCACCTCCGGGACAACCCTGGTCGTCGTGCTCACCCTGTACATCTTTGGTGGCGACGTTATCAACACGTTCGCTCTCGTGCTGCTCGTGGGGATTCTGGTCGGGACCTACTCGTCGATCTTTGTCGCGGCACCGGTGGCGTTGTGGGTGAACGGCCTCCTGGTCGCCCGTCGCGAACGCCGACGCTCGAAGGGGCGCAGGTAGCCCGAACAAGAAAACAGTCAGTTAGAACGCCCCGGTGCTTCCGGGGCGTTATTCTAGTTACTCGTTAAACGTTAGGTTCACCCGGGAAAGCGTGATGTCGGGTG
Source organism: uncultured Holophagae bacterium (assembly GCA_963801995.1). Classification (GTDB taxonomy): domain Bacteria; phylum Acidobacteriota; class Thermoanaerobaculia; order Thermoanaerobaculales; family Sulfomarinibacteraceae; genus FEB-10. The sequence continues at coordinate 126,505 of CAWDGW010000013.1, forward strand.
TCTCCGTTCCCGTCCCCGTTTTCGTCCCCGTTCCCGCACCCAGCGGCAGCGGCAGGATTCAGCGACGGGGGCAGGAAACAGCGGGCAGCGACTGTGGTCAGCAACCGGGGCAGCGGCAGCGATCAGATGTGCGACGGCCGCATGGTCCCCTCCGGGTCTCGTTCACGAGGATAAGCCGAATAGCTGGCGAGGGGGCCGGAGTCAAGGGCCTGACGCCGCCACCGGCCCCTGTCGCTGTCAGCTGACGCGGTCCCTGGTCGCTGTCATCCACCACCTCACGGAATTCCGGATGAGCCAAACGTTAAAGGTAGACGTCATGCACAGCGGGCCTGCCGACGTGTAACGTCTGACGCGTAACGTGTAACACGTGAAATCACGGGCAAGCTTGACCTGAAAGATACAATAACAGGATGGAGTTCGGGGCGAAGGTCCGCATCGAAGACATCCTCAACCGGGTGGAGGGATACCGCCCGGATTTCAACGAGGATCTTCTCCGGCACGCCTACGTGGTCGCGGCCAAGAGCCATCAAGGCCAGGTGCGTCGGTCAGGGGAGGCCTATCTGATCCACCCGCTGACGGTGGCGTGGATTCTCGCCGAGATGGAGCTTGACGAGGTCGCCATTGCGGTGGGCCTACTGCACGATCTTCTGGAGGACACCGAGACCACTGCCGAGGAGCTCGAGGACGAGTTCGGCCCCGATGTGACCCGATTGGTGGTTGCGCTGACCAAGATTTCGAGCTTCGAGAGCTCGTTTTCGTCCGAAGAGGCCACCGAGGCGGAAAACTTCCGCAGGCTCCTGCTCGCCTCGACGGATGACGTCCGGGTCATCCTTGTCAAGTTGGCAGACCGCCTCCACAACATGCGAACCCTCGGCTTCCTCAGCCGAAGCCGTCAGGTGGCGATTGCCAGGGAAACCCTGGACATCTACGCGCCGATCGCCAACAGGCTCGGCATCGGTAGCATCAAATTCGAACTGGAGGATCTCTGTTTCGGCTATCTCTACCCCCAGGAGGCCGAGGAGCTGAACCGGCAGGTGGATGAGCGTGCCAAGGCTGCCGACCGGTGGTTTCACCGGATTCGAGCTGACCTGGAGGCCCTGCTCGAAAAGAACGGCATCGCGCCGACCATCACGGGCCGAGTCAAGCACCTGTACTCGATCTACGAGAAGCTCAAGCGCCAAGGGGTGGAGGTGGGGGATGTGTTCGACGTGCTGGCGTTCCGGATCCTGGTCTCCAATGTCAGCGAGTGCTACGCCACTCTCGGCCTGATCCACGGGGAATGGTCGCCAGTACCGGGCAGGATCAAGGACCACATCGCGATTCCCAAGCCCAATGCCTACCAAAGCCTGCACACCACGGTGATCGGTCCCGACGGCCATCCCTTCGAGGTTCAGATCCGGACGTGGGATATGCACAAGATTGCCGAGTTCGGCATTGCCGCCCACTGGAGTTACAAGGAAAAGGGGTCGCAGGCCCCGGTGGAAGACTCTCGTGTCGCCTGGCTGCGCAGCCTGCTCGACAACTCGGAGGGCACCTCTCCACAGGAGTTCATCGATTCGCTCAAGGTGGACCTCTATCCGGACGAGGTCTACAGCTTCACTCCGCGGGGCGACGTGTTCTCTTTTCCTCGCGGGGCGACGATTCTCGACTTTGCCTATCGGGTCCACACGGAGGTGGGCCACAGCTGTGTCGGCGGCAGGATCAACGGTCGGTGGGTTCCGATCAAGACCGAAATCGTGAACGGCGACATCGTGGAGGTGTCAACCTCCCCCCAGCAGCGTCCCCACCACGACTGGTTGAGCATTGTCGTGACCACCCGTGCCCGCAACAAAATCCGCAGCCGGCTCAAGCGCGAGGAAAAAACACGAGCTGTGGATGTTGGTCGGAAGCTGCTCGAACGGGAATTGCGCAAGGGCGGGTTCAACCTGAAGAAGGCGTTCGGGACGGATGATATGCGCCAGGCAGCGGTCTCGAGCGGATTTGCCGGGGAGGAGGACCTGCTGGCGGCCATCGGGTTTGGCAAGGTGGCGGCCGGGGGGTTGGTCAAGACCCTGTTTCCGGACGACTCGGAGGGTCAGGATGAGATCACCCTGGCGCCGACCCGATCGCCGACCTCGACCGAATCACAGGCTCTCGAGGTCACAGGGGATGCGGATTTCCTGGTGTACGTGGCCAAGTGCTGCAACCCGTTGCCCGGCGAGGCGATCGTGGGGTTCGTTACCCGTGGTAAGGGCGTTGCGGTCCACTCCCGCTCCTGCCCGAACGTCAAGAACTTGCTCTACCACCCTGAACGAGAGATCGAGGTCCGTTGGGCCTCAACCGCCGGGAAGGGGAGCGCCACGCCCTCGAAGGTCGAGGTGGATATGACCTTCCGTGACCGAACCGGCATGCTGGCGTCCATCTCGCAGACCATTTCGGCCGAAGGCAGCGACATCCTGAGCTGTCAGCTCAGTACGGAGCAGGACGATACTGGGAATGCCGCCATGACCATCCTGGTGCGAGACGCAGCGCAGCTCACGCGGATACTCAATAGCCTGCAAGCTCTGTCCGGGATGGTCGAAGTCGGTCGCCGTTAAGCGGTAGGAATCGGGAATTCGTGAGGTGAGGTGATCGCGTTCCCGCTCCCGACGACCAGGGCAGGGGCAGGAGCAGCGGGCAGCGGACAGTGAGCAGCGCCAGGGACAGGATCAGGAGACAGCGGGCAGCGACCGCGGCAGAAGCAGAGGCAGCGATCAGATGTGAGGCAGCCGCATGGTCCCCTCCGCTCCCCTCGCCAGCCACCTGCGACTGCTCGCAGCAGCCGAAGCTGTCATCTGACGCTGATCCCGGTCCCTGTCGCTGGCTGCAGCCGCTGCCCCTGATGGCTGCCCCCGACTCCCGACTCCCGGCCAACTCGCCGACAGTAGCAGTTCACAGCCGTGGCCAGGGGGGTCGTGGAGGCGCCGAGAGACCAGCCGGCGAAGCCGGCGCGTGGCGAACGGCGTCCCGAGGAACGAAGTGACGAGGGAGCTGGGGCTGGCCTACGGCTGTCTGCTTGTGGCGGTGAGTCGCGTTGGAGCAGCCATCGGCTGCGACAACGTAAACTACCAACAGCCAACTTGTAACTGGGTGGGCGGGGGCTCGGTCCTAACCCGCTCTTCTCACCGGGTTTCGTGACGAGGGCGGCGAAGGGCAGTCAGATGTTGGGTTTTTCGCGAATCGGGCGACGAAGGCGTAGTTGCGCTACGTTGAGGAGCACGATTCTCGAAAAGCACGACAGATGGCCGCGATTCGCCGCCCGCAGTAGATACCTGGTGAGAAGTGCGGGCTAAACCCTCGGTGCCTTCACAACCTTGCCGGAGCGAAGGCAGCGGGTGCAGACCTTGATGTACTTCGGCCGGTCATCAACTACCGCACGAACCCGCTGCAGATTCGGCATCCAGCGTCGCTTGGTCACGTTGTGAGCGTGGGAGATATTGCTCCCGGTCATCGGCCCCTTGCCGCAGATATCGCATCGCTGCGCCATCGTTCGGTCCTCCAAAAGCCCGCACGAAGCGGGGTGGGATTGATACCATAGGCAGACCTGAATTGCAAGCTCGGAACCGAAAGTCCGGCGGCAGATTGATGATCCTCATCACGCGAATAAGGGTGGCACGGATTGAGAAAAGGTGGTACAAATTATTGTTGTATTAATTTGCAAGGTGTTGATCGAAAACCGAGCAGTTTTTGTGAACAATAAAAACGGAATTGCACGACGTATGGCTGTATCAATTGTCGATGTTCGGGGCACGAGTAGGAGCAGAAAGGCGTTTTTGTGACCGCTATCATGCTGTTTCACTTGTTCTTGACACTGAATATACCCTTTGCTAGCCTGCTAACTAGAGGGGATATGGTCAACTCTGGACAAACTTCCGACGCGAAGGTGGACAGCCGTGTTTGGTAAGAGAAAAAAGCAGGTTGTCGGTTGCGATGTTGGCTCGTCTTCCATCAAGATCGTCGAGCTGAAGCCGCTCAAAAACGGAGAGTTCCAACTCCTCCATGCGGCCATCGCGAATCTCTCGCCCGAGGCGATCGTCGACGGGGCAATCATGGACTCCTCCCTGGTGGTGGAGGCGTTGTCTCGGCTGATCGCCGACAACAACGTTCGCAATCCCGGTTTCGGCGGCTCCCTGTCAGGGCACTCAGTGATCATCAAGAAGATCCAATTGCCCGCCATGACAGAGGCCGAACTCGCCGAGTCCATTCAGTGGGAAGCCGAGCAGTACATTCCATTCGACATCAACGACGTCAACCTCGACTATGTCGTACTCGAGGCGCCGTCGGCTGATACGATGGACATTCTTCTGGTGGCGGTGAAGAAGGACCGGATTGCCGACTACACCTCGGTGGTGGTTCAGGCGGGAAAGGACCCAGTGCTGGTTGACGTTGACGTTTTTGCGCTGCAGAACGCCTTCGAGGCCAACTACTCCGTCGACGATGAGGCGGTGGCGCTGGTCAACATCGGCGCATCGGTGATGAACATCAACGTCATCAGTGAAGGATCGTCGATCTTCTGGCGCGACGTTGCCTTCGGCGGGAACCAGTACACCGAGGCCATCCAGCGCGAACTCAATCTACCGCGCGAGGATGCCGAGCGGTTGAAGCTCGGCGAGTCGGTTGGTGAACACTCGCTCCAACAGGTGATGGGCGTGCTCAACAGCGTGTCCGAGGACCTGGCCGCAGAGCTCCAGAAGACATTCGACTTTTTCGTCGCCACCTCATCGGTCGACCGCCTGGACCGGGTCGTGCTGGCCGGCGGGAGCGCCCTCGTGCTGAACCTGGACGAAATCCTCAAGGAACGCTTTCAGGTCAACGTGGAGGTCATGAACCCGTTCCGAAATATTCGCTACAGCGAGTCTGACTTCGATCCAGAGTGGATCAATCGGCACGCCCCGGCCATGTCGGTGGCGGTGGGCCTCGCCGTACGGACGGTCGGAGATTAGCGCGATGATCAAAATCAACCTCGTCGCGGAAACCCCGACACCGACAGCGAAGAAACGTGCGCGTGGCGATTTCTCGCTGGGAGCGAAGCAGGGCGACATCCTGCTGCTGTTGGTGCTGTTGGTTTCCCTGCTGGCCATCGGGACCCGTTGGCTGTTGCTGAAGAACGAACGCGATCATTTGCGTGACGTCGAACGGCAGAAACGGGTGGAGCGCGACGAGCTCCTGCCCTACATTGAAAAGGTCGAGGAGCTCGAGGCCAAGCGTGACCTTCTGCGGCACAAGATCAATGTCATCAACCAGCTGAAGGAAAATCAGCGGGGGCCGGTGCGGATCATGGACGAGGTGTCGCGGGCCCTGCCCGATCTTGTATGGCTGACCCGGGTTTCGATGAAGGGCAACACCCTCACGTTGAACGGGGTAGCCATGGATGAAAACGCCGTTGCGAATTATCTATCAAATCTGGATGCCTCGCCGTTCTTCATGGAGCCCACGCTCAAGAGGATGGCTCGGGCGAAGGAGGACACATTCAGTTTCGTCCTCGACTGTCCGTTTACCTTTGCCCCGGCGGGGATCGCTCCCGACGACGATTCCGGCACCTGATGGAGACGGAGGAGAACCGTGGCCATCGATCTGAATGACAAACCGTGGTACGTGGCGGTCATCGTAGGTGCGGTCCTTGGAATCGCGCTCTTCGTTGTTCTCCAGATGTACGTATTCAAGGATATGCAGGTCGAGATCGACACCTTGAACACGAAGATCGACGAGCTCAACCGGGAGATCGAAAAGGGTCTTGCCGCGAAGGCGGATCTTCCCAGGCTTGAAGAGGACATCAAGAACCTCGAGGTCGAGCTTGACCGGCTGCGCAAGATTTTGCCCACGAAGAAGGAGACGCCAGATCTCATCAAACGGCTCAAGCAGCTCACCGAGCGCGGTCATTTCCGTTTGATCAGTTTCACGCCGGGCGACTTCATCGATATGGACTTCTATCAGGAGTGGCCGATCAGGGTGGAAGTGGACGGGACCTACCACGAGCTCGGGCTGCTGTTCGACCGGCTCAGCCGCTTTAAACGGATCATCAATGTGGACCACCTCGACATAACTCCGATCCAGAAAGTCGGTCAGGGATACACGATCCACGCGAGCTTCATCCAAAAAACCTTCATTTACAAGGAAGGACCGCCGCAATGAAGAGCCCGTGGTTGATCTGCGGTGTGGCGGTCGTGCTGGCGTTGTTCTTGACGACGCCTGCGGCGGCCCAGGAGGCGCAACGGCCATTCGACGACGAAGAGGAAGTCGACGTTTCCGGGATCGAAGAAATCCTGCGTGCTGACCAGGAAGCCCAGGAGGGAGAGTTCTTCAACTACGATCCCGCAGGCCGCCGCGACCCCTTCCGGTCATTGCTGGCCGGTTTCGAGGAGGACGATGAGGGCATCGTCAAGGTCCGGCCGCCCGGTCTGCCCGGAATGTTGGTTGACGAACTCCGCGTCGAGGGCATCATTGATACGCCCAGCGGCATCCTGGCATTCGTCCAGGGGCGAGATAATTTGTCGTACATTATTCGGCCCGGCACCAAGCTGTATGACGGTGAGGTCAAAGAGGTGCTCCCCGATCGAGTGGTTTTCAAGCGACAGGTCAACGATCCGAAACAACAGCGGCCTTATGAAGAGGTCGTTAAAGAGCTCGCGAACTAGCTGAGAGGGAAGAAGAATGAAACTGGGGGATGGCATGATGATCAAGAACGTCCGCATCCCGGTGGCTGTGGCGATCTGTGTGCTGCTGGGATCCGGCCTGCCGGCCCTCGCGGCAGAATCCGTCACAGTCATCCGAGGGCTGGCGGCGGAGGCCGGATCGTCCGGCGCGGTGGTCCATCTCCACGCGACCGGAGATCTCGACACGGTGCACTACTCGCCCCAGCCCGGCGTGTGGATCGTCGAAATGCCCGCGGCCAGCTGGGTGGATGATGCTGCGCTCCTCAGTGCGCCCGAGATCGGAATAGAACGGGCGGAGTTGAGCGACGTCGAGGAGTTTGGCAAGCGGGTCACTCGACTGACGGTGTGGCTCGAGGAACCTGCCCAGCTTGAGCTTGTCGAGGTTTCCGGCGGGTTGGAGCTCCGGTTCGGCTCACTTGTGGGGAACTCCCCGCGTGAGGCGGTCGAGGTCGAGGAGGTGCCGATCACTTCCACAGCCGAGGCGGAACCGGCCGACGATCTGGTGAGAGCGCTGCCGAGGGTGACCCACCTCGAACAGCCGCAGACCACCAAGGGCCAGGCCAGCAGCTTGATTGCGGTGGTCCCGGTGCGCTCCGGCGAGGGAGTGGTGATCGAGCTTCGCGGCGATGGCGCACTGGACGGCCAGACCTTCACCTTGGAAAACCCGAACCGGCTCGTTGTGGATCTGCACGGGGTGATCAACCGCGAAAAGCGACACCTCTTCCCGATCAACTCCGATCAGGTGCAGCAGATCCGCGTCGCTCAATTCCGGGCGTTGCCGGATCCGATCACCCGCGTGGTGGTCGACCTCAAGGGTTCCGTGCCGTTCGAGTACGTGCAGTCCGACGGTGGCGGGATTTTGACAGTGGCAGCAGGTCAGGTTCCGGCCGCGGCGTTTTCCGAGACCTTCGTCGGTGAGGCCAACGAGCCTGCAGTCATCGAGATGGCTCGTGCCCAACCCGATGCCCGGGCCGAGGACGCCCCTGCGGTTGAATCGGCCATGTTCGAGGTGCCGGACCAAGCGCGGCTCGAGGAAGAGGCGGCCGCCTTCATGGAAGACTCGGTCGAGGCTTCCGGGCCAAGAAGTCCCTTTGTGGCCGACGCTTCACAGCTCATCGAACAGGCTCCTGCAGCCCAGGTCTTCAACGCCGACAGCCTCACCGAAGAGGACTTTGCCTCCACCGAGATCGCGACCCAGGAGGTCCAGTTCACCGGTGAACCGATCACGCTGACGCTCAAAGACGCAGACATCAAGGACGTGTTGCGGACCTTCTCGGCGCTGACCCAACTCAACATCGTGCTCGATCCCGGAGTGAGCGGATCGGTGACGGTCGAGCTGCGTGATGTGCCGTGGGACCAGGCGCTGGATCTGATCCTCCGCATCAACGGCCTCGACTACGTTCTAGAGAACAACGTGCTTCGGGTGGCGCCCATTTCGAAGCTGGCCCAGGAGAAGACCGCCCAGGCGGCTTTCGAGCAACAGAAGGAACTGGCCAAGCCACTCAAGACAGTGGTCAAACCCCTGTCCTATGCCAAAGCGCAGTACGTGTCGACGCTGCTGACCAACGAGTCCTACCTGCTGTCCGAGCGGGGATCGGTGGTGGTGGACGAGCGAACCAACAAGCTCATCATCCGCGACGTCGTCGACCGGGTGGAAGGCATCCTGCGACTGATCGAAACTCTCGACCAGCCGACACCTCAGGTGGTCATCGAGGGACGGATCGTCGAGACCACGCGCGACTTCTCGCGTGAGCTCGGAATCACCTGGGGATTCTCCTCGGTGATGGACGCCGAGCACGGCAACGACACCGGTCTCCAATTCCCGAACTCGATCGAGGCCTCGGGCGGCGTGTTGCTGCCCCGCGGCGACATGGGCTTCCTGTCCTTCGCATTCGCCGACATCCTCAACACCTTCAACCTCGACTTCCTGCTGTCCGCGGCGGAGGTCGACGGTATCGTCAAGATCGTTTCCACGCCCCGTGTGACCACCCAGAACCTGCAGAAGGCCAATATTCGGTCCGGTCTGCAGATCCCGGTCCAGACGGTGGCCAACAACACCGTGACCGTGCAATATGTGGACGCCACCTTGAGCCTCAACGTGACGCCGCAGATCACGGCCGAGGGGACGGTCAACCTCGAAATCGACATCAAGAAGCAGGAGCCGGTGCTTTCGTCAGCGGTCATTGGTGGCCAGAACGTACCGATCTTCACTCGTGAGGCGACCACCCAGCTGTTGGTCCGCGATGGCGGAACCACGGTGATCGCCGGTATCTATCAAATCAACGACCAGGATAACGAGAATCGGGTTCCGGGACTGTCCCAGATCCCGGTGCTCGGCTACCTGTTCAAGAGCAAGGGCGTGTTCAAACGCCACGACGAACTCTTGATCTTCATTACTCCACGGATCGTGAAGTATTAGGGGAGGGATCCAATGAAGCGCATTCCCCAGCTCTGTACCCTCGTGGCCCTGGCCCTGCTGGCGGCCTCGTGCGGCGGCAGCAGCACGCTCGACAATACCGAGTCAGCTGTGGTCCTGACCGTGGAGATCGAGGAGTACAACCCAGACATCGACATCTGTTTGCTGGACGGTTTTGACGTCACCGTTTCAAAGATGACCGTGGTGTCGAATCCAAAGGCCCCCGGGACCGTCCTGGGGACCAACAACGACGTCAACATCACGCGCTGGGTGATCACACCCGAGCGCAGCGACGGTGGATCGACGCCGTCGCCTGAGTGGACGATCGATCAGGGCGTCTTTGTTCCGGCTGACTCCGAGACGGACCTGGACAACTGGCGGGTCTACCCGGCGGAGAACTTCGATCTCCCGCCGCTGGTCAACCTCTACCCGGAGAACGGCGGGACCGACCCGGAGACGGGCAACAACAACATCCGCCAGACGCTGTGGCTGGTCATGTACGGCCGGACCGTGTCTGGCAAGGCGGTCTCCACGGTCCCGGTTTCGATCGCCTTTAACTTCTACTGTTTGAGTCCGTGACGAGTGGGGGTCAGGAGCCATGAAGAAGCTAGTTTTTAGCATTGCACTCCTTGGGCTCGTGGTGCTGACCGCGTGCTCTGCCGACAGCCCCACCGCGCCCTCTGCGCCGCCCGTCGTGCCGGCGGAATGGTCGATCGCCACCCTGACGGTGAGCGATTCGAACCCATTCATCGAAGCTGTGGTGGCGGTCCAGGCGCTGGTTTACAACAACGGCAGTCCTGCCGACGATGGCACGATGGTGAACTTCGTCGCCTCGGGGGGTTCGTTCTCGAACGGCGAGACCCAGATCTCCGCCTCGACCCAGAGCGGCCGTGCGTATGCCGATTTCAGCGCCAGTCAGGCTGGAAACTACGTGATCCAGGCGCAGGTCGAAGGGGTCTCGAGGAGCGTCTCGGTGACCTACCAGGCGCTTGGCGGCGACGCGCTCGAGATCTTCCAACCGCTGGTTCCCAATGTGGGTTCCTACCAGGGCGGTGAGACGGTCATGCTGCGCGGCAAGGGCATCACGGCCCCGGTGGAGGTCAACTTCACCGTCCAGGGCCAGGTCTACCCGGCCATTGTTCAAGACATCGAGGAGAGCGACCCGCTGTCGGCCCCAGGCCAGATCACGGTGACGACACCGTTTATCAGCGCTGCCGACACGCAGCAGAACTCTCTGGCCGATGTGGCGGTCACCGGTGGTGTTGGGACCGCAGCTCAGCAAATCGTCACTCTGCCGTCGGCCTTCACCTTCCTGGCGGAAGTTGGGACCGGCGAGCCGATTCTCTATGTGGTGGACCCGAACTTCGGCCGGTCTGGGGGCGGTGACCAGGTCAACCTGTTCGGCCGCAACCTGGACAACGCGACGCGCGTCGGCTTTGGATTCCTCGGCCAGGACCTGAATGCCCAGATTCTGTCGGTGTCCGCCGATGGAACCCAGGTGCTGGTGTCTACGCCGCAGTTCAGCCTCACGCCGCTGGAGGTTGACGAACTCGCCGACGTGTCGATCTCGACTCCGGTCGGGAATTACACGCTCCCCCAGAGCTTCATCGTGATTGCCGACGATCCCGAGCCGATCATCGCCTCGTTGTCGCCGATCGCGGGTCCGCTGGACGGCGGCACCCTGGTGACCATCTTCGGCTCCGGCTTCAAGGTGCCGGTGCAGGTGAAGTTCGGCGAACTCGCAGCCACCGACGTCAACGTGGTCGACGACCAGACACCGGCGGACAACGACATGATCACCTGCCTGTCGCCCGACTACAGCCAGCAGGGGGTCGAACCGCCGGTGACGGTGGACGTCCAGGTCACCAACATGCTGAGTGGCAAGATCTCCAACACCGTGGGCTTCACCTACGGCTATTCGCTCTTCATCTCGGGTAACTCACCCTCGGAGGGCCTGCCCGGCGATCAGGTGGTGATTTACGGTTCGGGCTTCGAGGACCCGCTGCAGGCCTACTTCACCTCCGGCAACATCGAGCTCGAGGTGCTGTCGATCTCCGGCACTCAGCTGGCGACGCGATTCCCGAACGACCTGCCGGTCAGCTGCTCCGACCAAACCGGCCAGTTCGAGGTGCGCCTGATAGATAGCAATCGAACCGCCCAAGGCGGTGACTTCACCCTGCTCGGCAACAGCCCAACGGTGACCGACGTGGAGCCAACATTCGTGCAGTCGTCCAACAATGGCGACTCCGTGGATCCTGATGACATCGTGATCAGCGGGGCCAACTTCTCCGAAGAGGTCCTGGTCAAGATCGCCACCTTTGTCATGTCGCCGTCCTCGGTGACCGTCGTCAATGAGAACACCATCGAGGTGGACAACATCCCGGCGCCCAACGACTTCGGCCTCCAGTACGAGGTTGCCCAGTGCACCACCGACCTCGGCGATCCGGGTGTTCGCAGAACGCCTTCGGCGGTGGACGTCACAGTCCAGAACATCCCGGGCACGTGCACCGACACAATTTCGGGGGCCCTGATCTATCAACCGGAGGACACCTCCTGCGTGCCGGTTCCGGTCCTCAGGGTCGATCCACTGGACCTCGACTTTGGTGATGTGGAAGTGGCTAGCTCAGCGACGCAGCCGGTGACGGTTTACAACGACGGCGGTATCGCCATGAACTGGTTCGCCACAGCCAGCGACCCCGTCTACACCATCGACGAAGGGATGGGAGGGTTTGTCCCAGCCCACAGCTCGGCCATGGTCACGGTGAGGTTCTCTCCGGATGCGGAGCAGACCTACGACGCAACCCTCATATTCGAGGTTGTGGAGCCGGATGCCATCGGCGAACCGCAGGTCGTCGGTCTCGCCGGAGTGGGGATTCCGGCGCCATAGCCACAACGACAACCAACAAACCAGCCGGGCCTTCGGGCCCGGCTTTTTTGTCAGCGGCAGGGACGGCGACAGTGATCAGCGGCAGGAGCAGCGGACAGCGGCCAGCGACGGTGAGCAGGGACAGGGTCAGAAGGCAGCTCCAGCGGTCGGTGGCAGGGCGCGGATTGGCTTCCGGCCTCGTGTCATCCCGACCGAGCCGTCGGGCGCAGCGCGACGGCGAGTGGAGGGATCCTTCGACTCGCTTCGCTCGCTCAGGAAAGGTCTGGGCGGGGGGAGCTGCTGCGAACGTTCCCCCTCCCGGATCCCTCGACTCGGCCCATTGGGCCTCGCTCGGGATGACAGTTTGCTGGTCGGGAACGGGAACGGGAACGGGAACGGGAAGGGAGGGGGCTGGCCTACGGCTGTCTGCTGGTGGCGGGGAGTCGGGTTGGAGCAGCCAGCGGCTGCGACAACCTAAACTGCGAACCGGGCGGGTGCCCGGCGACTTTTGACTTATGACTTGCTACTTTGGACTCATTCGGGAACGGGAACGGGAACGGGAACGGGTATGGGCGGGTGGGGGGCTGCCAACTGCCAACTGCCAACTCACCGACAACAGCAGTCCACAGCCGTGGCCAGGGGGGTCGTCTCGAGGGAGGGGGTTGGCCTACGGCTGTCTGCTGGTGGCGGGGAGTCGGGTTGGAGCAGCCAGCGGCTGCGACAACCTAAACTGCCAACTGGGCGGGTGCCCGGCGACTTTTGACTTATGACTTGCTACTTTGGACTCATTCGGGAACGGGAACGGGAACGGGAACGGGTATGGGCGGGTGGGCGGGGGAATCTTCAATCTTCAATCAAAACGATCCCGGCAGGCGACAATTCGCAATTCGCAATTCGCAATTCGCAATTCAAAGCGGGAACGGGAACGGGTATGGGCGGGCGGGGGCCCGCTGTAACGCCCGCCGTATCCGCCATGACCGTGTTTCGGTATAGTTGTTGTTGAAATGGACTACCGAATCGAGCAGCTTCGCTACCAGCTCCGCGAGGATCCGTCCTCGCGGGTCTTCTATTCTCTCGCGGAGGCGTTGCGTCGTCAGGGAGGCGCCGAGGAGGCGGTCGCTGTGTTGCGCCGCGGCCTCGAGATCCACCCCCGTTACGCGGCGGCGTGGGTGGCGCTGGGCAGGGCTCAGCGTGACCTCGACGAATCCGACAACGCCGGGAAGGCATTCGGCCGTGCGTTGGAGCTGGATCGGACGAATGTCGTGGCGGCTCGGGCGGTGGGCGAGCTGGCGTCGGAAAAGGGCGATTGGGAGGCCGCTGTCGCGGCCTTCTCGGTGGTCGGCGAGGCCCTGCCGGAGGACTCCGACATCCAGGCCAGGATTTCGGAGGCCCAGTCCAGGATCGCCGAAGAGGCCGCGGAACGGGAGGCATCGGCTGCCCCACCCCCGCCTGCCGAGTTGGTGCGGCTCTCTGACGGGGACCCATTCTCGGACGATGCCGTCGATGAGGACCAGTTCGGGCCCTCCGATGATGTTTTTGTGGATTCGGCCCCTGCCGCGGAGGTTGTGGAGGCATCGTTCTCCGAGGAGACCGTGGCGGACGCCGCAGCGGACTCCCCGTCGGTCCCCGAAGGCACCTACGACTCAGATGTGACCCAAGATAGGGGCGAGCAGTCGGTGGAAATCCACCTTTCCGAGGACGACGAAGACCAGCCTGCGTTCGAGTCGTGGGCCGATGTGACGGACGAGGACCATGCCCGGAGCTTCGGGGAGGCGCAGGTCGCACCGCCGCTCGATAGCGAAACGGTGGACCCCGAGCCCGAGGCCGCCGGAGCAGGCGAGCCCCCGGAACCTCGGCCTGAACCGGAGATTCCTGAGTTCGAGGAACCCATCATCGAGGAGAGTCCCGAGCCTCCGGTGGAACCGGAACCGGAGTCGTGGGACGATCTCGACAACGAGGACCTGTCTGGAGTCGTTCAGGAGTTCGAGACGCCTGCCGAGGTCGAGCCGATCATTCCCGAGACCCTCGCCGCCTTCGATCGGCCGACCGATGACCTCGAGGAAGAGGAATCGGAGCGTGCCACGGTGCAACCGGAGGACGTTCCGCTACCCACCCTCACGTTGGCCCGCCTCGCTCTCCAGCAGGGAGACAACGCTCTCGCCGAAGCGACGCTGGCGAGCTTGATAGAGCGTGACCCGTCGAACGCAGAGGCTGTGGAACTCCTTGACGGCCTGCGTTCAGCACCGCCGGAGCAAGGCCGGGGTACCACATCCGCCAAGGTTGCGGCATTGCGGGGCTGGCTCGACACCATTAGACTGGCGTCGGAGAGGCAATAGACGTGAATTTTGAACAGGAGATGTTGGCTCTGGTGGAGCGGTGTCCCGGGTCGAAGGGAGCCGCAATCATCGATCCCGATGGGATCCCGGTGGTGCTGACTCCCCACAACTCGTCCCTCGAGGCGCTCGGTACGGAGTTCGCCGCGATCGTCGCCGGGGTCGACCGCACCGCCCGAGATTTCGATCACGGTGAGCTGCAGCAGGTATCCGTCTATGCAGAAAACTCGGCCGTCATTATCACCAGCCTCGCCGCGGGCTATTTCCTCGTGCTGGTTCTGGATCGCACGGCACTGGTGGGCAAGGGGCGGCTGCTGAGCCGTTTGACTGGATCACGGCTGTACTCCGAATTCATCTGAGGTGGAAACTGAGCATGTACACGTTCGAGGAGATGTGTGAGCTGATCCGTTTGGTCGCGTCCAGTGGCGTCGCCAGCGTGGAGATCGAACAGGGGGATGCCCGGCTGCGGGTGAAGGGTGTGCCGAAGGTCGCCGTCGTGGCGGCTCCGGCCGCCGGGATGACGGTCTCCGAGCACTCTGCGGGTGGCGAGGCGGCAGTGGCTGGGGCGGGCGAAGCCTCGCCTGCGAGCGCCGAGGCGACGGCTGAGGAGGATCTCCAATATGTGACGTCGCCGATCGTGGGCACCTTCTATCGGGCGCCAAACCCGGACGCAGAACCCTACGTCAGGGTGGGCGATCTCGTCAGGGAGGGACAGACCCTGTGCATCGTCGAAGCGATGAAGCTGATGAACGAGATCGAGTGCGATGTGGACGGTACCGTCGTTAAGGTCGTCCCAGATAACGCCCAGCCGGTGGAGTACGGCGAACGTCTGTTCGCCGTGCGGCCTGCCTGAGATGTTTTCCAAAGTTCTGATCGCCAACCGCGGCGAGATCGCAGTTCGGATTATCGCGGCCTGCCGCGAGCTCGGCGTCGCAACCGTCGCCGTGCATTCGGAGGCAGACATCGACTGCCTCCACGTCAAGCTTGCCGACGAGGCGGTGTGCATCGGGCCGGCCCCGTCTGACGGCTCGTACCTCAATGTCACAGCCGTGATTTCGGCGGCCGAGATCACCGGCGCCGAGGCGATTCATCCGGGCTATGGATTCCTTGCGGAGAACTCGCATTTTGCCGAGGTGACCAGTGAGTGCGGCCTGACCTTCATCGGTCCGTCACCCGCGGCCATGGCACTGATGGGTAACAAGTCAGAGGCACGTCGCACCATGGCCGCGGCCGAAGTGCCGATCATGCCTGGCTCCGAGGGTGCGCTTGGCAGCCTCGAGGAGGCCCTCGTACTGGCCCAGGAGATCGGCTACCCGGTCATCCTCAAGGCGTCGTCGGGCGGAGGCGGGCGAGGAATGAGGCTGGCATTCGACGACGCCGAGCTTTCGGCCGCCTTCGACACCGCCCGCAACGAGGCCGACGTGGCGTTCGGAGATCCCAGCGTATACCTCGAAAAGTACCTCGAGCGGCCGAGGCACATCGAGTTCCAAGTGCTTGCCGACGGCCACGGACGCGTTGTTCACCTCGGCGAGAGGGAGTGCTCGATCCAACGGCGCCATCAGAAGGTCCTCGAGGAGGCTCCGTCGCTGGCATTGACCGACGTCCTCCGGGCGGAGATGGGGAAGGCTGCGGTGGCCGCCACTCGCGCAGCCAAGTATGAAAACGCCGGGACGGTCGAGTTCTTGCTTGCCGAGGACGGCAGCTTCTACTTCATGGAAATGAACACTCGCATCCAGGTGGAGCATCCGGTGACCGAGCTGGTCACCAACGTGGACCTTGTCAAGGAGCAACTGTTGATCGCCTCCGGGGAACCCATGTCGCTGCCCAAGCGCCGACAGATCCGGCCTGCGGGTCACGCCATAGAGTTCAGAATCAATGCCGAGGATCCCGCGACCTTCGTGCCGTCCCCCGGCCGGATCGAGCACCTGAGTCTTCCTGGAGGTCCCGGAGTCCGAGTCGACACCCACATCTACGCCGGCTACACGATCCCGCCGAACTATGACAGCCTGATTGCCAAGCTCTTGGTTCACGGCAGGGACCGTGAGGAGGCTATGGTGCGGGGACGACGAGCTCTCGAGATGTTCCAGATCGAGGGCATCAAGACGTCGATTCCCCTCCATCTGCGAATTCTCGAGGACGATGACTTCAGGGCTGGCCGATTCAGCACCCACTTCATGGCGACGTTCCTTGAGAACGGATGACCCTCCGGCGATGAGGTCCTGAGGCGGGCGACCCTTGTCCTGCGCCAAGCCCCCTGGCCGGGTGGATGGGAACATTCAACTTTCAACTCATTCGGGAACGGGAACGGGAACGGGTTCGGACGGGCGGGGGTATGGGTCTCGGTGGTTGATCTTCGATCTTCGATCTTTGATCGGACGCGGACGCGGACGCGGACGCGGACACGGGCCGGCCAACGGCAAACGGCCAACGGCCAACGGGTAGGGTGTGGGGGTATGGGAGTGTGGAAGGTGTGGAATCCTCGTCGGTATCGGGCATGGGCGAGTTCTGGCCGGTGCCTTCGGCACACCTGGTCCTGAGGCGGGCGAGCCTTGTCCTGGCCCAGGACCCCGGAACCCTCCCTGATTGCTGAGGAGGTTCGGAATTCGTCTCAAACGCCGCGAATCAACTAAAATTATATGGATGTCTAACCTTTATCTCGTGGGGTTCATGGGAGCCGGAAAGTCCTTCGACTGGCCGCGTTTTTGGCTCGCAGCCTGGATCGACCGTTCGTCGATCTCGATGTGCACATTGAGGAGACAGTGGGGATGGCGATTCCCGAGATCTTCGAGGCACAGGGGGAGGATGCCTTCAGGAGGTACGAGCGGGAGGCCCTGGCCTGGACGACTCGAGTCTCTGATGCGGTGGTGGCCACAGGGGGCGGAGCTGCTTGCGATGCGGTGAATCTGAACATCATGCATGCCTCTGGAGGTCGATCAGTGTTCCTTGACGTGCCGTGGTCCGTTCTCGCGGCCCGTTTGGGGCAGGATCTCGGCGATCGACCCATGATCACGACGGAGAAAGAGGCGAAGCGGCTTTTCGAAGCCCGTCGACCCCATTACCAAGAAGCCAGTTGGACGGTCGCACTCACTGGCCGAGAGACCCCGGAACAAGTGGTTTCGCTGGTGCTCGAGGTTCTGGCGGGGGTTTCGTGCGCTACTTGATCGTCAGCGACATTCACGGCAACTGGGAGGCACTCAACGCCGTCCTGGCCCATGTCCGGCGCAAGCGCTTCGACCGTGTGGTGTTCCTGGGTGACGCGGTCGGTTATGGCGCATCGCCGAATCAGGTGGTCGGCTGGCTGCGCTCCCTCGGGCCGAAGGCTGCCCTGGTTCGAGGCAACCACGACCGTGTTTGCTCCGGACTCGACAGCCCGGAGTACTTCAACCGGTACGCCCGAGAGGCGTCCAGTTGGACCCTGCAGAACCTCGACCCGGTCAACCTGGATTTCCTCAGATCGATCCCGGTGGGGCCCGTTGATCTGACTCCCGAGGTGGCCATTTGCCACGGGTCCGCCATCGATGAGGATGCCTACATCTTTTCAGCCTACGATGCCAACCTCACCTTCGAAGGGCTGAATCACCGCGTGGTTTTTTTTGGTCACACCCATGTGCCGTCGCTCTTCGTCCTCGAAGCGGACGAACGGATTCCCTCGCCGGGGGTCCGGCTGTTGGCGGGACGCCGGGTGGTGGTAGACCTCGAACCTGGGGCGAGGTACCTGATCAATCCGGGATCTGTAGGCCAGCCGCGGGACCGCGACTCGCGGGCTGCGTACGCGATCTTCGACGACGAACTGAGCCGCGTCTTCGTCTACCGAGTGAACTATCGGGTGGCCATGGCCCGGCGGCGGATTCTGCAGGCGGGCCTGCCTCCGGTGCTTGGAGACCGCTTGCTCTACGGAGCGTGAACATGAAAGCGATACTCAGACGCCGGTGGCTGACCACCGTGGTGCTTGCTGGAGCCCTGATTGGCGTATCCATCGCCGCCGCCGTCCACCCGAGCACCGCCGCACCAATTCCGGCGGTGCAGCGTGTCGCGAGGTTGATGAATGCCCCGGCGCCAACCACGGAGTGGATTGCGCCCGCCCACCCACCCGCCCATTCCGAATTGCGAATTACGAATTCTGGCTTGCCGAGTTTGCTGATGCCCATCTCCGATGACCTCGGAAGGCAGTCAATTCGCAATTCGCAATTCGCAATTCGCAATTCGCAGCTCCCTCAGGAACCCAGTCGCGCACCATCGACCGCGGGAAGCGGACTGGATCAGCGAAAGGCGGCACTCTTGGCCGCACTGGATTTCGAGGGTCTCTCCAACTCGCTGGGGTCCGTCATGCTCCGCGATCCCTTCAGGGTGTCCAGGGCGCTTGCTGCGCGGGCTCTCGCTTCCGAAGCTAACCCTTCCCGCACCAGGCTGGTGGGCGAGTACGCTGGAGACAGTGATCCGTGGGCTCGGCACCAGGCGATGCTGGCGGCGGGTCGTATGGGCGAACCCGGGTTGCTCATCGCTCTTGGCGGTCTCGGCGACGCGTCGCCGCTGGTGCGCCAGGCCGCGGTCTGGGCGGTGGCTCACGGTGGCGACAAGGGCTTCGATCGCGTCGTCCGCCTGCTGGCTTCTGAACCCGAACAATCGGTCCTCGAGGTGGCGCTCTCGAATCTCTGGCGTTTCACCGGCCAGGGCTGGGAGGCCCACGCAGCCAGGTTCGCGAGCCACAGGAATCCGGGGCTGAGACGGGCGGCAGCTGCGTCGTTGGCACGCAGCAACCAGCTGGCGCGTGCCGATGGTCTTCGGAGGCTGGCTCGGGATACGGAGCCCGTGATCCGTGTCACCGCCATTGCGGGATTAGGAATTGGAGATTTGGCAGCACCGGATTATGGGATTCTCTTCAATGCCGTCACCGATGACGACTGGAGAGTCCGGGCGGCCGCCTGCACGGTCTTGGCGGCCCTTGATTCGCTCAAAATCCCTGACGACACCGCGAGCCTCGTGGCCGAGCTGTGGACCGCCCGGCGCGGTCAGTTGGCCGTGCCGGCCCTGCGTGCCGCCGGTGCCCACCCCGAAATCGGGGAGGACGAGGTGTTGAAGCAGATTGCGTTGACCGGCGAGCCGTGGCCCGCCGGCGAAGCCCTGGTGGCCCTGTCGGCCCGGAGCCCCGAGCCGGCGGTGGAGTTGGCGATGGGCTGGCTGGCGGACGGGGACCTCTGGCAACGGCGGGCGGCCGCTCGGTCGCTAGCTGCGCTGAAAACACCTGCGCCCGGCGACTTGATCGACACGGTGATTGCGGATCCCGACGCCACGGTTCGGCTGGCCTGGCTCGATGCGTTGGACCAAAGCGCCGTTGACAGCCGGCTGCGCACCCTGTGGGAGATGGTGGCGGCTGACCCGGATCCAATGGTGCGTTCGCGGTGCCTGGATCTGCTGGGTGACGCTCGCGAACTTTCGGACCGTGCCAAGGCCCTCGGTCTGTACCGAGTGTGGGCTGGGGATCAGGTTGGAGACGCTCGGGCGGCGGCATTGATCGCGGCATTGAAGGCCTCCGATGGAGACGATGAGTTCAGGGCTGTGATGGAGACGGCCGAGGCGGATTCGAGCCTTCTGGTCAGAGCGATGGTGGTCAACGAGGCGCGTGAGTTGGGCCTGGAGGCAACGGCCGCCACTGGTGAGCCCCGCCATGCTCGGAAGTGGTATCGGGACCTCGTGGCGTGGGCAGCCGAGCCCCGCTGGATGGACGTCGTGACCGTGCGCGGCACCTTCCGCATTCGGCTCGAACTCGAGGAGGCACCGATCACTTCCCGCGAGGTATGGGGGCTGGCGGAAGAGGGATTTTACGACGGCCTCGACTTCCACCGAGTTGTATCGAATTTCGTTGTTCAGGGGGGCGATCCGCGTGGGGACGGCTGGGGCGGGCCCGGTTTCGTGATCCCTGACGAACCCAGCATGCGCCCCTTCGATTCGTGGCGAGTCGGAATCGCCACCTCGGGCCCCCAGACCGGGGGAAGCCAGTTCTTCTTTATGCTGTTGCCCTCGGACCGACTCACGGGTCACTACACGAATTTCGGTGAAGTCGTGGAGGGCCGAGAGGTTCTGACTCGTCTTCAGGTGGGCGATCGGATCGTGAGGGTCGAGACGGCCACAGGCGAGGCGCCGCCTGCGCCGACGCCGGTATTGCTGGATCGGCTCAGCTGGGAGGACGTGGCGGGGCTGGAGGGTTGGGAGTTTGAACGGGAGACCTACGAGCCGGATCCGCAGTGGGTGGATCAACTGATATCCGCAGCTGGTCAGTACCGCGTCATCGTCGTTCTTGGCACCTGGTGTTCCGACTCTGGTCGGGAGGTGCCCCGACTGCAGCGAGTCGTCGAGGAAGTGGGGGGGACCGATTTCGAGCTTGTCCTGGTGGGAGTGGATCGTACCAGGAGAGTGTTCGTCGACGGGCTGTCGGAGACCCTCGGAGTGGGCACGGTAGTGGAACGAGTTCCCACCATCGTGGTTGTGGACGAGACCGGAGCCGAACTCGGGAGGATCGTGGAGACGGCCGAGCTCCCACTGGAGCAACTGCTGGCGGAGTTCGTGTCATCTCCCCCCGGGTTCGCTCCCCGATGAAGAGCAGAGGGGCAGGGGAGCAGAGGGGCGGAGGAGAATGGGGCTGCCCCTCGATCCCTTAGCCTCAAACATCAAATAGCCTCGCATCTTCCCCTCTTCCCCTCTGCCCGAGTGGAGTCGGGTGGGAGGGGGAAATCTGCAATCTGCAATCTGCAATCTTCAATCAAGACGATCTCGGAAGGCGACAATTCGTAATTCGCGATTCGCAATTCGCAATTACGTGAGCGGATAGCCCCTTTTGCTACAATGCCGCCGTGGTTGAGACGACAGGTACCGGCAAGCTGATTCCCGAATTGTCGGTGGTCATGCCAGCGCTGGATGAGGAGGAGGCCCTGCCGGTCATTCTTCCAGAGGCGTCGGCGGCCTTGGATCAGATCTGCGATCGCTGGGAGATCATCGTCGTGGACGATGGCTCTACAGATGGCACTGCCCATATCCTGCAACAGCTCTCCGATAACGACCCGCGCATACGGGTGCTCACTCAGCACGGCCACCAGGGGTACGGACTCGCGATCCGGCGCGGCTTCGATGCGGTTCGCTACATGACGGTCTGTCTCACCGACTCGGACGGACAGTTTGATCTCCGGGATGTGGCCAAGTTGTATCCCTTTCTCAAGGACGCCGACATGGTGGCCGGATATCGCGAGGGCCGGGAGGACAACCGAGTTCGCAAGAGCGTCTCGGCGGTCTACAACTGGCTCCAGGCGAGAATCCTCGGGTTGGACGTGCGCGACGTCAACTGCGCCCTGAAGCTGTTTCGCAGGTCCTTCCTCTACATGATCGACCTCACCAGCGAGGGCTTCCTGATTGATGCCGAGATCTATTTTCGGGCCGATCGCGCCGGGCTCCGCTGGGCGCAGGTCGGTGTGACCCACCGAGCTCGTGTCCACGGCGAGTCCAAGGTCCACTTGGGTTTGGCGTTTGGGACGTTGCTGCGTCTGTGGCGGCTGCGCCGCTCGATGTAGGTCCATCCGATGGACAACGAGGTATGGATTCGAGGCCAGGGCGGCCAATTGACTTCTCGGCAGATTTACTGGGGGGTACTCCTCTCCCTGACCGTGCTGCACGTCGTTCTGGCAGTGTCTCTGCCAGTTTCCGGCGACGAAGCGTACTACTGGGATTGTTCTCGGCACCCGGAGTGGAGCACCTTCGACCAGCCGTCCTTGGTGATCTGGTCGATGATACCGTTCCGCGCCCTTCTTGGTGAGACACGGCTCGCCGTTCGTGCGCCTGCCATCCTGGCCAGTCTGTTGATCGGATTGATGCTGCTGCCGCTGGCGCGTCGGTTGGGCGGCAACTGGCGTGAAGCCGCAGCGGCGTACGTGGTGCTCCACCTGACGCCCCTGATGTTCTTGGGGTCGTTTTACGCTTCCACCGACGTGGCAATGGCCGCGGCTTTTCTGGGCGCGACCTGGGCTGCGGTGGCCCTCGCGCAGGGCGAACGCAAGGCCTGGTGGGGCTTCGGTCTGGCGACCGGGCTCGGATTCCTGGCCAAGTTCCCCATTGTGATGGTGCTGCCGGCCATCGTGCCCGCTGTAGTCAAGGGACCTGCCCGCGACCATCTCAAAACGGCTGTTCCGTACCTGGCCGCCGGCCTGAGCCTCGGCCTGACCCTTCCGGTATGGATCTGGGCGGTCCAGCACGACTTCGACAACGTTTTTTTTCAACTGGCCGGACGTCACAACGAGAGCGGTTTCACCCTCAAGTACGTCGGTGAATATCTGGGTGGCGTAGCCTTGCTGATGACACCGTTTCTTGCTGTGGCGTTCGGAATCGCCTGGTTTCGAAGTCGTAGCGGTGAGAAAAGCGGATTGGGCTGGTTCACCGCGCGGGTTGCAGCGGCTTCGCCGCTGGTGGCATTCGCGCTGATCGGTCTGCGGACCAAGGTGGAGCCGCACTGGGGAACCACAGGCGTTACGGTTTTCGCGATCCTGCTGGTGCTGATCGCCTTTCGGGGACGGAGGACGCTGGTGGTCGCCGGTGGGATCTTCGGACTCGGCCTGTGCCTGGCGGCGATTGCGGTGGTGCTGTCGCCCGAGCGTCTGCTCGGGGTGGAGTGGAGCTACCGCGGGCGGCCCAACCGGATTTCCACCCGGGCGCTCAGCAGTGTGATTGGGAACCAGGAGGTCGCCGACCGCATCGAGCAGATCCGCCGTCCGGACGAGTTGGTCTCATCGCAGAGCTACACCGACGTTCACCTCTACGCGTTCCTTTCGAAGGGCCGCCTGGTCACGCGGCTTGCCCACATCCGAGGGGGCAGACATGGATTGGCTTCGCTCTACTGGTACCGGCCCTCCGAGCTGAGAGGCCGTGACGTTCTCTTCGTCACCGAGATGGAGGGCCAAGAGGGGAAGCTGGAGGCGCTTTTCGAGCAGGTCCAACCGGATACTCCGATCCACATCGTTCGCGACGGCATCCACGTCAAGACCATGCTGGTCTATCGATGCAGCAATCTCATGCATCCCGAGGGGGCCTTCACGCGGCTCCCCGATTGACGGCCCTCCACCTTCCAATCGAAAATCGAAAATTGAAAATCCAAGATCTAAGATCGATGATCCCGGAAGGTGTCAATCCGTTATTCGCAATCGGTGGGGGGCCTTCAGCTTTCAACTTTGGTTCATCCGGGAAAGCGTGATGTCGGGTGTTGCTGTTTCCGTTCCCGAACCCAGCGGCAGGGTCAGGATGCAGCGACGGGGGCAGGAAACAGCGGGCAGCGACTGTGGTCAGCGACCGGGGCAGAGGCAGCGATCAGATGTGCAGCGGCTGCATGGCCCCCTCCGGGTCGTTCTATGGGGCGGGGACGAATAGCTGCCAGGGAGGGCGGAGGGGCTGGCAGGGGGGAGATTGTGGTGCGGGCCTCTGGCCTGCTGACCTTACGGCCGAGTCTTGCAGCCGGGACGGCCGCACCACAATTCGTCGTGCCATCTCCAAGGCCCCCCTGCCAGCCCCTCCGCCCTCCCTGGCAGCTTGTTGAAGGGCATGAACGACCCGGAGGTGACCATGTCGAAAGCCGTCAGCAACACCAATCTCGTTGCCTACACCAAGGCCCTCGAAGCAGCCGGCATCGCTATTACGCTGGTTTTGAGAGTCCCGGCTCCGCTGAAGTCCATCGCCGATCAGCTGATCCGGTCGGCCAGCTCGGTCCCTGCCAACTTAGCGGAAGGGCACGGCCGATCCGGGAGAGATCGCCAGCACCACTGGCGGATTGCCTACGCCTCGGCCAAGGAGGTCGACAGCCACCTGCGACTGCTCGCTGCTGCCAGTGCCGTCAATGGAACCGGGGCGGAGAAGGTCCTGCAGGGATTCGATGAGGTGCGTGCCATGACATGGCGCCTGCTCAATCCCCTGTAGCCCGCACCCGTCCAACTCTGACGCCGTCGCCGTCACCTGACGCCGCCACCGGCCCCTGTCGCTGTCAGCTGTCAGCTGACGCTGCCCCTGGTCGCTGTCATCCACCACCTCACGGATTTCCGGATGAGCCTCAACTTTTAACTCTACCGGTGGCCAGGTCGTGACACATCAAGGTTTGGGCGATGGCTCGGAGGGTTTCGATGTGAGGATTTCGATCCGAGTCGCCCGACCATCCTGCGACGTGACGACCCGCATCCGCAGGCCGCCCCAGTCCGCGGATGTTCCCGGTTCCACGGCGCCGGCGTTCAGATAGCCCATCAACCCACCCACAGAATCCACGTCGACCGGTCGTTCGACCGTGAGATGGAGCAGCACTTCCAGTCGTCGGAGCGAGAGGTAGCCGGGGACCGACCACCCCCCCTCTATCGGGCGCACCGCCGCGGTCTGGTCCTGATCGAACTCATCTTCGATCTCCCCTACCAGCAGCTCCAGGGCATCCTCGAGGGTGATCACACCCGACAGGCCGCCGAACTCATCGAGCACCAGTGCGAGGTGTTGACCGGTTCTCCTGAAATCTTGGAGCAGCTCCGGCAGCGCCCGGTTCTCCGGAATGAAGAGCGCCGGGACCACGAGGTCGATCCAGTGGGCGGCGGCCGAAAGCCGAAAAAGGTGCTTTGCGTGCAGCACACCGACGATGGCGTCGGGTGAGCCGTCGACCACGGGGAATCGACTGTTGACGGAACCCGCAATGAACTTCCGAAGCTCGTCGAAGCTCCAGGAGCGATCCACCGTCGCCACCCGAGGACGGGCCACCATCACCTCGCGGCAGATCGCTTGTTGGAAGCTCACCGCGCGTTCGATCATGAAGCGAGCGTCCCGGGTGAGGTGGGCGTGTCGGTGGGCCAGCCTCGCCATGAACAGCAGATCCTCCTCGGTGACGGGCAGGTCCGGCGAGTTTCCTCGAGAGAGCAGGGTGCTGATCATTCCGAGGACCCTGTTGATCGGTGTCAGCACCACGTCAAGGACGTAGAGCACGGGGGCGACCTTCGTCGCAATCCACTGGGCGTGATTCTGGGCCAGCGTCTTGGGGGTGATCTCGCCGAACACCAGGATGACCAGAGTCATCAGGCCCACCACAACGGCCAGGCTGCCACTCGACGAGAACTGGTACGCGATGCTGGTGGCCAGGGCTGACGCCAGCACGTTGACCAGGTTGTTGCCCACCAGGATGGTGATCAACAGCTCTTGGGGGGCGGTGGCCCACCGGTCGAGTCCGGCGCGCGTCAGCCGCCCGCCCCTCTTCCGTAACACTTCCAGTCGGGTGATCGGTAGGGAGGTCAAAGCCGTCTCGGAGGCGGAGAAAAAACCCGAGCCCACCATGCACAGGGCGACGGCGATGAGGTCTCGAATCATGGTCGAATACCGTCCGCAAGGGATTGGATGTCGGTACGTTTTCTCGCGGGTCTGGGACCTTCCATCACTGCGATCGTAACACGCAACGGGTCACCGCCCACCCCGCGTGATATCCTGCTTCTGTCCGAAACAACACACTACGGCGAGAGGGGGAGAGTCATGACCGAGGGCGTCGAAGTTCCAACCAAGAAGGGGCTTCCGACCCTGGCCTGGGTCGGAATCGGATGTGCGGTGTTGATTGTCATCGTGCTGGCGGTGCTGCTTGCAGGTGGGCTCTTTATGGCGAAGAAGGTCAAGGACGTGGCAGGGGACCTCGACTTCGAGGGTGATCCCGCCATGTCTGCGGCCCGATTGATTGTGCGCATGAATCCGGAGCTGGAAGAAATCGACGCCGACGAGGAGTCGGGCACGATCACCGTGCGCCACAAAGAATCGGGAAAGACGGTCACGGTGGATGTGGAGGATATCAAGGAGGGGCGCATCCGGTTTACCACCGACGAGGGTGAGGTACTCATTCAGGCCGACGGGGACCCGGAGGAAGGGACTCTCAGTGTGACCTCGGAGGACAAGACGTGGACGCTCAAGACGGGCGTCGAGTCGGCAGCCGAGGTCCCGGACTGGATTCCAGTCTTTCAAGATTCAGAGGTGGAGAACCCACATTCGATCGTCACCGATGGCGGGACCAGCGGTGGATACCAGATGCGGAGCGATGAGGCGGTGGATGTGCTGGTGGATTTCTATCGGTCCGAACTCGAGAGTCATGGATTTGCGGTTCGGGTCAACTCCTTCTCGGCCAGCGAAGACGGGGCCGGGGCCGTGGTCTCGGCGACCGACGAGGCCTCGAGCCGAGGTGTGACCGTCATGGTCCGCGCGGACGAAGACGGATCCACGCACGTTGCGGTTTCTTATCAGGAAGGAGATTAACTTTCTAAGACCTCGATCAGGGCGGAAGCGAGGGTGGTGAAGGCCTGAGCGGCGGGTGAATCTGGGCGTTCCAGAACAATCGGTTGACCGGAGTCTCCGCCGGCTGCGATCGCCGGATCGATGGGGATCTCCGCAAGCAGTGGGACATCGAGTGATTCGGCGGTTCGCCGGCCTCCGCCCGAGCCGAAGACGTGCTCGATGTGGCCGCATTCAGGGCAGCTGTAGTGGGCCATATTCTCCACGATGCCCAGCACCGGAACCTCGAGCTTACGGAACATGTTGAGGCTCTTGCGGGCATCGATCAGGGCAACGTCTTGCGGAGTGGAGACGATCACAACCCCTGCCAGCGGGACGTTTTGGCAGAGCGTCAACGCAACGTCGCCTGTTCCGGGGGGCAGGTCCACCACGAGGTCGTCGAGCTCTCCCCATAGGACGTCGCCGACGAACTGCTCAAGAGCCTTCTGCAACATCGGCCCGCGCCAGATCACGGGCTGGTCGGGATCGATGATGTAGCCGAAGGACATGACCTTGACCCCTCCGGGCGCCTCCACCGGGTGGATCTTGCCGCTGGAGTCACCCATCGGACCCGCGTCGGATCCCATCATCAGCTGCTGCGAGGGGCCGTAGATGTCGGCATCAAGGAGACCTACCGCTCGGCCGGCCTGTGACAGTGCTATAGCGAGGTTCGCCGCCACGGTGGACTTACCCACCCCGCCCTTGCCCGAAGCCACCGCTATCACCCTCTTGATCCCAGGGATCAGGTGTCCCCAGCCCTCGGGTTGGGGCGGGGCCTGCGGATGTGGCTGGTGTGACGGTTGCACGGTTGGCAGAATGGTCTGAATCTTTACCTCGGCCGAGCCGACGCCGTCGAGTGACTCCAACTGCCGGGTGACTTCGGTCCGAAAGACCTCCGATTGGCCCGGCCGAGAGGACTCGACGGCGAGCGTCACACGAACGGTGGATCCGTCGATCTCCAGTTGTTTGATGGCACCGGCCTCAAAGAGATTTCGGGTTCCGTCGGGAGTGGGTATGGTGCCGAGCTTCTGTAGGACGTCGGTTTCGGAGAGGGCCATTTTCGAGTCGAACCTCCAGTGAACGAATCAGTCGTACAGTTTAACCGAGCCCGGGTCGATAGAAATCCCGCGCGGTACAATGCGTCGTGTTGATAGGGGCTTTTCATGTGCACCACGGGGAACGATATTCGGTTGAACCACCTGGAGGAAGGATCAGGGCCTGCCGTTCTGCTGATCCACGGTCACACCGGGGATCTTCGAATCTGGGATGAGCTGACCGGTCCCATGAACACGGCTGGGTTGCGCACCGCCAGATACGATCTGCGAGGTCACGGGCGGAGCAGCAGACCGGAACGCGGTTACCACTGGTCTCACCACGCCGTCGATGCCGTGGCGGTGATGGACCAGCTCGGGATCGATCGGTGCGGGGTTGTCGGCTATTCGATCGGCGGAGGCATCGCCATCGAACTCGCACTGACCGCTCCGGAGCGTGTGACCGGATTGACGTTGCTTTCGCCGGTTCTCCCAGATCGACCTTTTGAACCCGAATTTTTCAACAACCTCAAAGAGGTGGCGCGTGTCGCCAGGGAACAGGGAGTCCGCGCGGCGATGCTCGGACCGTGGATGGACAGCCCGCTGTGGGGAAGTGCCCTGACTGACGCCGGTGTGCGGGAACGCCTGGAGACGATCGTCGCCGACTTCCCTGGGGCCGAGTACCTGGCCACTGCCCGTGACAGGGTGGAAAGGTCCTGGCTCGTTCCGGACCGTCTGGGCGAAATAGCCGTTCCGACCCTGGTCGTGGTTGGTGAAGAGGATATGCCGGGGTTCAAGGGCTATGCGTCCGAAATCGCCTCCGGAATCCCGGGCGCTCGCCTCGAGATCCTCGAAGGCCTGGGACACCTCCATCTTCTCCAGGATCCCGACCGCGTCGCTTCACTGCTGATCCGGCACTTCGTCGACTGACCACAGTTGGCAGAGAGTTCAACGTTGCACGTTATACGTTAAACGTTACACGGTTCTTTGGGCCCGACGTTTGACGTTTGGCTCATCCGGAAAAGCGTGAGGTCGGGTGCTTCCATTCCCGTACCCGTTCCCGTTCCCGAATCCGACGACCAGGGTCAGCGGCGGCGTTCAGGGGCAGCGGCAGTGGGCAGCGAACAGGGGCAGCGACGGTGGGCAGGGGCGGTAGGCAGTGGGCAGCGGGCAGCGACCGTGGACGGCGGCAGCGCTCCGGTGATGGCGGCGGCATGGTCTCCTCCGGGTCGTTCAAAGGGTGGATGGGCATAGCTGGCGAGGGGGCCGGAGTCAAGGGCCCAAGGGCCGTCGGACGGTCGCTACACGACCCTTGACACCGGCCCCCTCGCCAGCATTCGGGAGAGCATGAACGACCCGGAGGTGACCATGTCGAAAGCCGCCAGCAACACCGATCTCGTTGCCCACACCAAGGCCCTCGAGGCCGCGGGCATCGCCATCAAGCTGGTCACGAGAGTCCCGGCTCCGCTGAAGTCCATCGCCGAACAAGAATAAACTTCTGGGTCTCACGTCGTTTGGAACCGGGGACATCGGTCATCTCGCCGTGAGATCCGAGATGCGAGTATCGAGCAGCAACCTCGGCGATTGTTGGCGCTACTGCCTGCCAATCTCCCGGCGAATCGCATCAGCGAGATCCTCCGCCAGCCGGGTGATCTCGTCGTCGTCGTCGCCCTCGATCATTACGCGCGCGAGCGGTTCCGTGCCCGAGTAGCGCAGCAGGACTCGACCGCGGCCAGCCAGCCGGCGCTCGGTCTGTTCGAGACCGCGGCGGACCTGTGGGAGTTCTCCCAGGGGGGGCTTGCTGGCCACCGGTACGTTGAGGAGGACTTGGGGCAGGCGGTGGAGGTTCGAGAGTTCTGACACGGCGATGCCACGGCGTGCTGCGGCGGACATGACGTGACTGGCGGTGAGAAGGCCGTCACCGGACACTCCAAAAAGGGAGCAAATCACGTGGCCGGACTGCTCGCCGCCGAGCACCGCGCCGCTCTCGGTCATCGCCTCCCACACCCAGCGGTCGCCCACCGGGCAACGGATAAGGGTAATGCCGTCAGTGTTCAGCGCGCGTTCGAGGCCAAAGTTACTCATCACGGTGGCCACGATGTGTGGCCCTTCGAGCTGTCCATCGGCAAGCAGTTGACGAGCCCAGGCGAGGAGGATGTCGTCGCCGTCCATGACAGCCCCCTTCTCGTCCACCAGGATGCAGCGGTCGGCGTCACCATCGAGCGCGACGCCGGCGTCAGCACCCGCCGCCAAGACGCTCCGGGAGAGGGCCTCCGGCGCAGTGGCGCCGCAGTCGTCGTTGATATTCGATCCGTCCGGGTCCGAAGCGATGGCTGTCACCTCTGCTCCAAGACGTTGCAGCAGGGCCTCGGCGAATCCCGAAGCCGCTCCGTGGGCGGCGTCCACCACGATTTTCATGGCGTCCAAAGGTCGTTCTGCTCCAAGACTGTCCTCGATGATGCGGAGGTAGGTCTCGGCAAGTGAGCCATCGGCCTGCGGGAGCCGGTCGCCGGGAAGGAGCGGAACGGCTGGCAGGCGTTGTTCGAGCCGTCTCTCGGTTTCGTCTGCAATCTTCTCACCGGATCTGCGGAGGATCTTGATGCCGTTGTCGTGAGCCGGATTGTGGGATGCGGAGATCACGACCCCTGCATCGAATGATCCCCGCCGCACGAGTTGGGACACGGCGGGTGTGGGCAACACGCCGCCCCAGGTGACACGGCCGCCGCCAGCCAGGAATGCTCCTGAGAACCAGCGGGCCAGAACCTCGGTGGAAGCGCGGGTGTCTCCCGCGAGCAGCACGTGGTTCCCGCCATCTGAGGACAGAGCTTCAGCTACGGTCGCGCCGAGGCGACGCACAGTGTCTTCGTCAAGCGGCGGTTCGAACGCCCTGCCGCGAATACCGTCTGTACCGAACAACGCTTCGACCATCGCGACAGCTTTCCACAGCGCGCCCGGTACAGTCAACACGTCGGTGCCGGTGCCAGGTGTGGCCGTTCCCGAATTCCGATACCGATACCGATACCAATGAGGATTCGCCGCCAGAGGTCGCAAGACCTTCTGTCCACGCTCAGGCCATCAGCGCCCACACCCGGTGGTCGGAGTCCCCGTTCGGCCTCGAGCCCCCAGGTCCCGGAGGCCCCCAGAGCCGCCACAGGACCTCTCTGACGGTACGCGGCCCACGCGACTGTTCGACTTTTGACTTTGGACTTTTGACTCGTTTGGGAACGGGAACGGGAACGGGAACGGGATTGGGAGGCAACCCCCGAGACATCACTCCTCGGGAGTGGGAGTTGGGACCGGGACGGGGCGAATGTCCACGGTGACCCGGATGGGGACTGCCGACAACAGACGCAGCGAGTGGTCCAGCAACACCGGCTGGACCATGGCCTCGATAGGGCCGGTCGCACCTTCCACAGACACCGGCGTCGTGTCGACGAACTCCAGATCGGTGAGCCGGCTTTCCGGCCCCTGGACCGGGATTTGGAGCGGGGTCGTTCGCACCGATCCCAGCTCGAATCCGCGAGCCGGGATGCCCTCGAGTACCGGGCGAACCGCCACGATCGAGGTCTGTCGACGTTCGAACTCGAGGTCGATGGCCGCGGGCTCGATGCTCACCACCTCAACCTCGGCCGGAAGGGGAACATCCGCAGCGTCGATCGGATAGGATCCTGTCCCTGCCTGGGCGCTCGCCAGGTCGAGGAAGACCTCCAGCGGTGTTCGGGGATCGATGAATCGGGACAACTGGCCTCGGAGCTGTACTGCAACGCTGTCGGGAACTCCGGACACAAGGACCAGGTCGGAGGGGATGTTGACCAGCGTGAGCTGTGCCCGAACCCCCCGTACCGAAATGTCCCGTCCTCGCTGGGCTGCCAACCCGTACCATAACAGGAACGCCGCCAGGATCGAGATCAGGAACTGGAGCGGGTAGCGCGGGCGGAGCTTCACGACCCCACCTCCTCCCCGGGCCTGAGTTGGTACAGGTGCTCGGCCAGGGCGTTCCGCAGGGTGGTCTCGTCGAGTGGTCGAAGGAGCTGATGTTCCACTGCCAGGGAGATCATCCCGGTTTCCTCCGACACCACCACCACCAGGGCGTCGCTCTCTTCCGTGAGCCCGATGGCGGCCCGGTGCCGGGTGCCAAGCTCCGACGACAGCTCGTGGCGGGTCGTCAACGGCAAGAAACAAGAAGCCGCAACTATCCGCTCACCGCGGATGATCACCGCCCCGTCGTGGAGTGGCGTCCCAGGGATAAAAAGGTTGAGCGTGAGGTCGTAGGAGAAACGGGCTTCGAGGGGAATGCCCGTATCGGCCCATGCTGCCAGCGAATCCCGTCGTTCGATGGCGATCAGGGCGCCGATCCGCTTCGAGGCGAGCGCCTGCACAGCCAGAGCCAACTCATTGAGCATGACCGGGCCTTCATCCTGTCCGATTTCCCACCGGAACCATGCGGTCGATCCAAAGGCGGTCAACATCCTCCGGATCTCCTGCTGAAACAGGACGATGATCGCGATGGGAAGGAATGAGAGCAGGTTACCCAGGATATTCGACAGGGTGATCAGGTTGAAGATGGTCGCCAGGAAGTAGAGGCCGGCAATGATCAGGATGCCCCACAGCATTTGCATGGCACGGGAGCCGCGGAGCAACACCAGCAGAGCGTAGATCAGGATGGCGACGGTGAGAATGTCCACCAGATCGGCGATGCTGATGGAGAGGTCGGTGAAGTCGCGGAGCACTCCCAGGAGCCAGTTCAAGACGCCACCTCGTGGAGCCTGGAGGCGAGCTCGAGGAATTGGACCGAGGCCGCGGCATCGTGGACCCTCACCACGGTCCGGGCCAGGCCCACCACCGGAATCAAGGCCGCCAAGGAGCCCGGGAGTCTGGCCTCCACTGCCGCTCCCGTCAGGCGACCGATGAAGGACTTCCGGGAGGCGCCGATTAGCACCGGGTGACCGAGTCCGGCGAGCTCGGGCAGGGCTGCGAGCAGCCTGAGATTGCCGGAGTCGTCTTTGCCGAATCCGATGCCGGGGTCGATCCAGACCCGGTTGGAAGGGATTCCCGTGTCGACCGCCCTCCGGGCCCGGCGCTCGAGGAAGGACCGCACGTCGGCAACGACATCGTCGTATGCCGTGTCGACCTGCATTGTGCGGGGAGATCCCCGCATGTGCATCAAGACGATGGCGGCGTTTCGTGATGCCACCAGCCCGAGCAGGCCCGACTGGCTGGCTGCTGTCACGTCATTGATGAGGTCGGCGCCCGCATCGATGACCGCCTCGGCGACGCCGAGATCGGAGGTATCAACGGACAACAGGGTCTCGGGGTGACGTTTCCGGAGCTCGGCCAGTATGGGCAGCACCCGACGGAGTTGCTCATTCGCCGGCACCGGCTCGGCTCCCGGCCGGGTGGACTCGCCACCGATATCGATGATGTCCGCACCCTCGGCGATCAGGGACTCGCCGTGAGCGATGGCCGTGCCGGCCTCCATGAACAAGCCGCCGTCGGAGAACGAGTCAGGTGTTCGGTTCAGAACGGCCATGACCACCGGGCGGCGGCGCGGCCACAGGCCGTCAAGCCGTGCCTGCCGCTGCTTTCTGATGGTCTGTGCCTGTCTGCCGTTCACGCCGATTCCGCTGCCTCCGTATCTCTGCCGTGTTCTCGCTGCTTTCTGAGTGATTCGCCATCGATTTCGGTGTGCTCTCCGATGATGTCGTAGATCGCGTCACCGTCGAGGACCTCGTGCTCGAGAAGTGCCTCGGTGATGGCCTCGAGTGCGGTTTGATTCTTCTCGACGATTTGGCGCGCATCGCGGTAGGCCTCGTTGACCAGACGCTTGATCTCGTCGTCGATCTGGACAGCGGTTGCCTCGGAGTAGTCCTGGTGTCGTGCGAATTCCTTGCCGAGGAAGATCGATTCCTCGCGCTTGCCAAAGGTCAGCGGGCCCATGCGTTCACTCATGCCCCACTCGCACACCATCTTCCGTGCCAGCTCGGTGCACCGCTCGAGGTCGTTGCCTGCGCCAGTGGTCATTTTCTCGGGACCGAAGGTGATTTCCTCGGCGATACGGCCGCCCATGAGCACCCTGAGGTTCGCCTCCAGGTAGTTGCGGGCATAGGTGTAGCGGTCCTCGAGGGGGAGCTGTTGGGTCAGGCCCAGCGCCATCCCGCGGGGGATGATCGTGACCTTATGCAACGGATCTGCCGCGGGCAGCAGGACCGCCACCAGCGCGTGCCCGGCTTCGTGGTACGCGGTGGTTCGCTTTTCTTCCTCGGACATCACCAGGGATCGCCGCTCCGAGCCCATCATGACCTTGTCTTTGGCGAACTCGAAGTCCGCCATTTCGACCTTCATCTTGTTGAATCGCGCCGCCCGCAGAGCGGCTTCGTTGACCAGATTGGCCAGGTCGGCGCCGGAGAATCCCGGTGTCGCCCGCGCCAGCACGGCGGTGTTTACATCCGAAGCAAGGGGAATGTTGGCGGTGTGGACCTGAAGGATGCCCTCCCTTCCCTTGACGTCCGGTGAGCTGACCACGATCCGGCGATCGAAACGACCTGGACGGAGCAGGGCCGGGTCGAGAACGTCGGGGCGATTGGTGGCAGAGATCAGGATCACCCCATCGTTGGACTCGAACCCGTCCATCTCCACCAGCAGCTGATTGAGGGTTTGCTCACGTTCGTCGTGACCGCCTCCGAGGCCGGCCCCACGGTGCCGGCCCACGGCGTCGATCTCGTCGATGAAGATGATGCACGGGGCGTTTTTCTTGCCCTGCTCGAAGAGATCCCTCACCCGTGACGCCCCGACCCCCACAAACATCTCGACGAAGTCTGAACCGGAAATCGCGAAGAAGGGCACATCGGCCTCTCCGGCCACCGCCCGTGCGAGCAGTGTTTTTCCCGTTCCCGGCGGGCCCATGAGCAGAACGCCCTTCGGGATCTTGCCGCCCAGTCGGGTGAACTTCTTCGGGTCCTTGAGAAAATCGATGATCTCCTCGAGTTCCTCTTTGGCTTCGTTGACCCCGGCGACGTCGGAGAAGGTCACCTTCTTCTGATCCGGGGTGAGCAGCTTGGCCTTGGACTTCCCGAAGGACATGGCCTTGGTGCCGCCGGCCTGCATTTGCCGGAAGAAGACGAACCACAGGCCCACCAGAATCAACAGCGGGGCCCACGACAACAGCGCCGTCAGCACCCTGCCGTCGGATGGTTTTTCCACCTTGATCTGGACGTTGTTCTCTCGCAGTTCCGAGATCAGGTTGTCGTAGGTCGGGTTGTAGGTGAAATGGTCGTACCTGGGTGTCGGACCGGTGTCCTCGCTGCCAGAGAGCTTGATGTGGATCTCATCTCCCTTGATCAGCACTCGGCTGACCTTCTGGTCGGCCACATCGTCCAGGAACTCCGAGAATGATATCTCCCGGCTGGTCGTGGAGTAGCCTTTCAGCACCGAGAAGATCAGCAGCACCCCGACCAGGATCACCAGCCACATGAGAACGGTTCGAACAGTCTGATTCACGCCTCTTCTGCCTCCGCGCCCCGCGTCCGTTCCGGCGGGGCATCAGGGGAAACCCTTGATGATGAGGGCTTGTTCCCCCTGGTACCGCGACTTTCGCGGACTCCCGGGCTCACGCCCTGTCGATGACACACAAATTTGGCCGGTTTGTGTACTGTCCCCACTCCAAACCGAGTCCGTAGCCTACGAGATAACCGTCATCTTGGTCGCTGAACACCGCGTACTTGGCCGGCAGGTTGACACTCCGTTGATGGGGTCGATCCACGAGAGCCACGACCTCAATGGATGCTGGACGCTGCTGGCTGAGATGGGTGATGAGGTAGTTTTCGGTGATTCCGGAGTGACAGACATCCTTGAGAACCAGGACGTGCCGGCCTGAGACGTCGATGTGGGTGGCGAAGGTCAGATTGACGATCTCGCCTCTGTCCCCAGGAGAGACTGAAACATCGACGAACTCGTAATCCACGGGTTCGGGAATCAACCGAGCCAAGTCGGCCAGCAGAAATGCGGCACCTTTCAGGATGCCCACCAGGATCAATTTCTTGCCGCGGTAATCGTCGGTGATCCGCGCCGCCACGTTGGCAAGGCGCTGGCCTATCTCATCGGCCGTGAGGACGACCTGCGGATCACCCATCGATTTCAACCTCCACCGGCAGACTCCCCTTGCAAGGGCCCTGCCAAACCCCTGGAATCCATGTAATTCTAGCATTTTCACAGAGTACGGGCCATCCGGGGCGTAGGTGACGGGGTATGGTCCGGGCGAGCAGTTTGGAGACCTTGATGGGTGCTCCTCCTTCAGCCACCGCGTCCCCCGGTCGGGGCGAACGGATCGTGAGGTGAGCGGTTGTGGATGCGAGCCAACGCCAGCATCCTCGGTCGGAAGGGACTCCTCCCTCGACGCCGACGCGAACTCGCCAGCCAGGCACCGGCAACGGCAGGTCCGAGCCCCCCGCGAGGTCGAGCTCATAGGGATTTGCGAACTCGGGAGGCTCCAGCCACAGCCGTCCGGCAGCCAATCGGAGGACCCACCTGCCGGCCAAGGTGACGGCCCGTGGAGATGCCGATTCCACCAGCCGTTGAAAGAGCTCGGTCTGGCGGCGGGTCACCGAACCGAGACCCGTACGGGCGGTTTGGGCGTGCAGCCACCGCGAACGGACCGGCGCCGGCAGGCTCCGGATCGTCGCCCGTAGAACACCGCCATCAGGGTGCCACGGCCGGATCCAGACTGCCGCCCTCTCGAGTTCGGCTGCGAAATATGTCTCGTCCTGGGCGAGCAATCCTGCCAAATGCACAAGGTGGTCTTCGACCCGGGGCTCGACGGAGCGCAGCTCGGGTAGAACCACGTGTCGGACACGATTTCTCAGGTGTCCGAGGTCGGAATTGGAGCTGTCTTCCACCCAGTCAATGCCTCGCCCCTCGAGCCACTGCACGATTTCTTCGCGACGCCATGGGAGCAGCGGTCGGATGACGCCGTCGCCGGTCTCGCTGCTGATGCCTGCCAGTGCCCGCGGCCCGGCCCCTCTGAGGAGCTGCAAGAGGACTCCCTCGGCCACGTCGTTGCGGTGGTGGGCGGTGGCGACGGCCGCGGCCTGGATTTTCCCTGCAAGGTCCAGCAGAGCCCGGTATCGCAGCGTGCGCCATGCCGCTTCGCGACCCTTTGAGGGTTTGGGGTCCGCGGTGATCGTGAGCTGGTGGTAAGGGATGAGGAGGCGGTTGCACTCGCGTTCGCAGAACGTGGCGTCGCGGTCGGCCTCGTCACCCCGCACCGAATGATGTACATGGGCCGCGACAACTTTGATGTCGAGCGATGGGTTGTTGAGCAGGTGGAGCAGGGCCACCGAATCCGCGCCACCGGAGAGTGCCACCAGCACTCGTTCGCCCAGGAGATGGCCGAAATTTTGGCGGAAACGGTTGGGAAAGTCCTCGAGTGACATCGAATGGGGCTTGAGTTTTCTCCGAAGAGGGAATGGTGGCGGTGGGTGGACTTGAACCACCGACACAGGGCTTATGAGACCCCTGCTCTACCTCTGAGCTACACCGCCGGGCGAGCCCACAGCCCTCACCAAACTGGAGAGGGGCGCGGGCCCGCCAATATACGGCGCGACGTCAAGGGGTGTCAACAGGGGTGCGGGTATACTCGATCAATGGCCCTTCAAAAAGACTCACTGAGGGCGCGGTGCCCAAACTGCACAAGGGTCGCGAGTGGGTATCAGTTGCAGACCTGTATGATCTGTCGTAGTCTTTTCTGTCTGAAATGCGCCGTCCGGGGATTTGGACGTGATTTCTGCAGCGACAACTGCAGAGCGATGTTCTTCTTCGGGGACGGCGACGAGGAGCCAGCTGAGGACGAGTGACGGCATGGGACGTCTGAACGATGAACTCCTGAACCGTGCGGACCGGTTGCCGGGCCTGAGATACGGCTTCGAACGGTCGGTTGTGGCCTCGAAGGCACAGGGCGCGCGGGTCTACGATGCCGACAACGTCGGCTACATCGACTATCAGGGCGGTGGCGGAGCGGCCATGGTCGGCTTCGCCAATCAATTCGTACTCGACGCTGTGCGCAAGATCCTCGGCAATGGCGTTCCGGACGGCTTCCATGTTCCCCAGGAGGTCGACCTCGCAGAGTCCCTCAGCGGGGCACTGCCGTGGGTCGGAAACTGGTGGTTGTGCCGCACCCAGGACGAGGCGGTGTGGCAGATTCTCCACTGGGCACGGGAAACAACCGGGAAACCGGGCGTTATGATGCTCGACGGCGGCGGCCGCGTGCGGATTTCGGCGAGTGGTGGAGACGGTGATCGGTTGCCCATCCGGGAGGTCCCTGGCTGGGACCTGAAATTGATCGAATCCGAGCTTCACTCCGGCGCAGATTCGTTGGCGGCATTCGTCGTCGATCCGCTGATGACGAGGGTTGGGGTCGTTCCGGTTCCGGACTCGGCTCTGTCGGCGATTTCCGAGATGTGTCGTGACCGCGAGGTGCTCTTCATCTTGGACGAGCGGATTTCGGGATTCAGGATCGGCCGGGGCGGCGCCCAGGCGTGGAGCGGTGTGACGCCCGACGCAGCGGTCTACGGGGGTGCGTTGGGCGGCGGATTCCCGATCGGGGTCGTCGGCTTTCGCGAAGGCATTGACGACCCGATCCAAAAGGGCGAGGGGCGGATGCCGACTCCCCATCCGGTGTCGCTGGCGGCCGCGGAGGCTGTCCTCTCGATCCTGAAGAACGAAACCATCTACGAACGGCTCGAGGAGCGCACAGCGCAGCTGACCACCGGCGTTCAGGACCTGGCCGCGAGATTCTCCAGACCGATGGTCATCAACCGGGTCGGGTCGGTCTTTGCCCTCTACATGACCACCAAACCGGTGACCGATTGCCTCGGCGCGCGGGAGATCGAGGACCAGGACTACTGGCGGATCTCGGAGGGTCTGCGCAAGGAAGGCGTGCTGCTTCCCAGACAGCCTGGCGGCGTCTCGTTCGTCTCCAGCGCCCACGGTGCGAAAGACGTGGAGGAAACCCTGGTGGCCTGGGAGCGGGTGCTGCTTCGTATTCACCAAGAGGATCTCCCCTGATCGATGGCGTCTCAACCGGGATTTGAACCGACATCGCACCATCCGGAGCGCACCGCGCTGGTGGGGCTGGTGTGCGGCGGAACGCCTCGGCACGTCGCGGAAGAGCACCTGGATGAGCTTGAACGGCTGGTGGACACCGCTGGCGGTTCAGTCGTGGAGAGGCTGCTCCAGGAACGGAACAGGCCGGATCCTGCAACCTTGGTGGGGTCGGGCTTTGTTGCACGACTTGCGGATCGCTGCACTGATCTGGGTATCGTGACCGTGGTCTTTGACGAGGACCTCACGGGCTCCCAGGTGAGAAACCTCGAACGGGGGCTGCCGAAAGCAGTCAAAGTGCTCGATCGAGCCGCGGTGATCCTCGACATCTTCGCGCAACGGGCGAGGACCCGGGAGGCGCAGACTCAGGTGGAGTTGGCCCAGCTCAACTACCTCCTGCCGCGTCTGACTCGGCGCTGGCGTCACCTGTCGCGGCAGGCTGGAGGAATTGGGACCCGCGGCGTTGGCGAGACCCAGCTCGAGATTGACCGGCGCCTGATCTCTCGCCGGATCCGCCAGCTGAGGGACAAGCTGGACGTCATCGAGCGCGACCGCAGGCTCCAGCGGAGCCGCCGATCGGACTCGCCGAGCATCGCCTTGGTGGGGTACACCAACGCCGGCAAATCTTCGCTATTCCGAGCCCTGACTCGAGCCCCGGTGTTCGTGGAGGACCGGCTCTTCGCCACCCTCGATCCGCGGGCTCGCAGGGTGGCCCTGGGAGAGGGAGTTCTCGCGGTCATGACCGATACGGTTGGCTTTATCCGGAAGCTACCCCACGACCTCGTAGCTCCGTTTCGCTCGACCCTCGAGGAGGCCGCCGAAGCCGAGCTGGTGCTCCACATTGTGGACGCTGCCCATTCAAATTGGGAGGACCATCTCCGCGTGGGAGACGAAGTGTTGGAGGGTCTCGGCGTCGGGCGAGAGCAAACCATGGTTGTACTGAACAAGTCCGACCTGTTGGCCCGACCGGCGTCTCTTCGGCTGCCGGGCAGTCGCCGCGGGACGGTGGTTTCGGCAGTCACCGGTGCTGGGCTCGACGATCTCCGGGTTCTGATCCGCCGGACCCTTTTGGCCGGTCAGGACATCCGGTTCCTGCGAGTCCCCCTGGAGCAGACCGACGCGGTTGAACGAGCGGTGAAGCTGCCTCATCAGTTGGCCCAGCGTTTCGATCAAACGGTCCTCGAAATGGCCATGCGGATCGATCTCAGGTCGTTGACCGATGCCGGTCTCGACGGGTTCGTGGTTGGCGAATGGGAGTCGGCGGACTCGAGTGGAGGCGTGTGATGCCGGTGTACGAGTTCCTGTGCAAGAGCTGCAACAAGATTTACAGCTTCCACTCTTTTCGAGTGGCTACCGACACCATACCCAGCTGTCCGAAATGCTCGGCGGCGGACCTGAAACGGGTGCCCTCGAGCTTCGGGATCAACGCGGCTCGCAAGTCGGGTTCCGGGGATGATGGTCCCGGCGGCGATGTGGACGATCCGAGGATGGAACGGGAGATGATGCGGCTGGCTTCCGAGCTCGAAGGGATGGACGAGAACGACCCGCGTCAGATGGCCGCCGCCGTTCGGCGGATGACCGAGATTGCCGGTGAGCCCGTGACCCCGGCCATGGAGGAGATGATCCGGAGGCTCGAGGCAGGCGAGGATCCCGAGAAGATTGAAGAGGATCTTGGAGATGCGCTCGAGGACGAGATGGGCGGTGACGAAGGTGGCTTCGGTGGTGCGGCACCGACCCATGACAGCGGCTTGTATCCCATGTAGCCCCCACCCGCCCACCCATCCAGTCAAGAGTCTAAAGTCAAAAGTCCAAAGTCAGGCCCGCCGTTAAAAGTCAAGAGTCAAGAGTTGGGTTCATCCGGAAAAGCGTGAGTTGAGGTGATCCCGTTCCCGGCCGTCAGGGACAGCGGCAGGGATCAGTGGCAGCGAGCAGCGGACAGCGGGCAGCGACGGTGAGCAGCGACCGGGGCAGAGGCAGCGATCAGATGTGCGGCGGCTCCATGGTCCCCTCCGGGTCGTTCTTGGGGACGGGGACGAATAGCTGCCAGGGAGGCCTTTGTCAAGGGACGCTCCGCTGCCGGCCTTGAGTCCGGCAACCCTTGACAAAGGCCTCCCTGGCAGCTTGTTGAAGGGCATGAACGACCCGGAGGTGACCATGTCGAAAGCCGTCAGCAACACCAATCTCGTGGCCTACACCAAAGCCCTCGAAGCAGCAGGCATCGCCATCAAGCTGGTATTGAGAGTGCCGGCTCCGCTGAAGTCCATCGCGGATCAGCTGATCCGGTCGGCCAGCTCGGTCCCCGCCAACCTGGCGGAAGGGCACGGCCGGAACGGAAGAGATCGCCAGCATCACTGGCGGATCGCCTACGGCTCGGCCAAGGAAGTGGACAGTCACCTGCGACTGCTCTCAGCTGCCGGTGCCGTCAACCGAGCCGGTGCGGAGAAGGCCCTCGGGACCTTTGATGAGGTTCGTGCCATGACCTGGCGCCTTCTCAATCCCGTGTAGCCGGATCCCATCTCGCGCTGACGCCGTCGCCGTCACCTGACGCCGCCACCGGCCCCTGCCGCTGTCAGCTGCCGCTGCCATCGGCCCCTGCCGCTGTCACCCGTCGCCGTCCCTGATCTCCGCCCTCACCAACATTTCGCCTCCCGGGAGGGGGTTTTTTTGATTTTCGATCTTCGATCCTTTCCAGACAAGTCGGCAACTACTCCAACCGGGGCACGATCGCCTACCTCCTCACGGAATACCGGGTGAGTTCAAAGTTGGGAGTTTGCCTCGCCGACCTCAAACATCAAACATCAAACATCAAACATCAAACCTCGTACCTAGGTCATAACGGCAAGAGCCGACCTCGAAGAGATCCCTCCTCGGCCCCTTGGGCCTCGTTCGGGATGACATTCGCGCGTGGGCCGCCTTCGACGGGCCGCACTCATGTCACCTTTAAACCTTTAACCTTTAAACCTTTAAACCTCTAAACCCGCGCTGTCCTGCGGGCGGCCGATAAGCTGCCGGACGGTGCGGAAGGCGTCGGGTGCCAACCAGGCGATGAAGAAGGCCAACAGCGCCCACGACATGAGACCGTAAATCATCTCGAAGGCTGGCGTGATTCGGTGGAGGGCATACAGCGCGGTGTTGAGTGCAAGCCAACCCGCAGTGGGAAGCCAGCGGCCGCGTCCCAGGGGCACCAGCAACAGCATGACCCAGTAGTAGCAGGTCAGGACGACCGCAGCGAACGCGACCACCACTCCCAGAACGGCCGCCTGGTCACGGCGCCACCGCAACCCAGCGCCAGCCGCCATCAACATCAGCAGTCCGGAGGCCATGAGCAGAAAATGTCCTCGATCTGCCTGGCGCCGATTCATCCTCTCCTGCCAGAAGATCCAGGGTTCAGGGAGATTCCACCGCACGTCCTCCCGACCCATGGTGGCCCCGTCGTAGAGCAACACGTTCTTCAGGCCGACGTTGTTGGTCAGCCACGTACCGTGGTGCTTCTCGAGGTTCTCTTTGAACTGTGGCCAGGCATCCACACCGATCCCGGTCAGGCCGCCCGCCACCAGACAGACCGTAATGCCGATGGCGAAGCCGGCGGCCAGCCGGAGGAACCACCCCACGGGGCGGCGGCCGATCAGATCACCCAGGGCAACCACCGCGGGTCCCACCAGGAAACCGCCGGGGAAGACCCGGACCATGGTGGCGTATGCGATCAGTGAACCGGCCAAAGTGAACCGTTCGCGGCGGATCAGGCAGAGCGCGATGCCCACCGCAGCCAGCCAGTCCTGGCGCAGAAAGGCCCCCCCCACCCAGTCGTAGCGCCAGGGGTAGCCGAGCCCGAAGACGATCAGCGACAGGCAGCCGACGCGGCTGCCGTAGGTCCTGAAGATCATCCAGAACATGAGGGCCAGCAGCACACCATCGACCCAGCCCAGCGCCGAAAGAGTGCCGTCCGAAGCCGGCAGGAATCGGCTGAAAAGTCGGGCGGTGAAGGTCCAGGTGGGCGTCGGGTTGTAGCCGTGATCGCTCCGGATCTTGGTGATGTAACCGTAGTTGGAGGCGGTGAGGAAGTAATGGGTGTCATCCACGAACTGCCGCCAGCGTTCGGCCGAGAAGCGCCTCTTCACCTCTCGGGTGTGCTCGCCGAGCCCACCGATTGGAACGACTTCGTTGGTGCGCAGGTCCCGGATGTGGCGTTGGGGACGGTGACCCAGGGCGAGCTCTTGCTCGGCGGCCAGGGACGCCACGTAGAGGCCGTCGTAGCGGACCTCGGGGAAGTACTTCGATCCGAGGAAGTAGTGGAATTGCTCCCATTGATGAATGCCGGAACGACCGTGAAACCGGCCGAAGTTCGGGTAGGCCAGCACGGCGACCACGGCCATCATCCACAGCAACTGCCCGGCTTTCTCGGGCTCCAGCTTTCCCGGCCGGATATGGCGCAACACCACCACCACCACGGCGATCAGGCTCAAACCACCCTTCACCAGGATTTCGGTTGTTACGTCCACATCGCGAGGATATCAGGCCACGAATTGGCTCGGACCGTGACTGATATTCCCGGGAACGCGGAGTTGAAAGTTGAACGTTAAAAGTTGAAAGTTGGAACATCCCACGCCAGAGATTTGACCTTACCGGTTGGGAGGGTGGGAACTTTCAACTTTCAACTTTGAACTTTCGGTTCATCCGGGAAATCGTGGGCTGAGGTGTTGCCGTGCCCGTCTCCGTGTCCGTCCCCGAAACCAGCGTCAGCATCAGTGTTCGGCGCCAGGGGCAGGAGACAGCGGGCAGCGACGGTGAGCAGCGACCGTGGCAGAGGCAGTGATCAGATGTGCGACGGCCGCATGGTCCCCTCTGGGTCGTTCTATGGGATGGGGACGGATAGCTGCCAGGGAGGCCGTTGTCAAGGGACGCTGCGCTGCCGGCCTTGAGTCCGGCAACCCTTGACAACGGCCCCCCAGACAGCTTGGTGAAGGGCATGAACGACCCGGAGGTGACCAGTCCTGAGCCGTCAGCAACACCAATCTCGTGGCCTACACCAAAGCCCTCGAAGCAGCAGGCATCGCCATCAAGCTTGTCTCTCCAGTGCCGGCTCCTCTGAAATCCGTGGCCGATCAGCTGATCCGGTCGGCCAGTTCGGTCCCTGCCAACCTGGCGGAAGGGCACGGCCGAAACGGAAGAGATCGCCAGCACCACTGGCGGATCGCCTACGCCTCGGCCAAGGAGGTCGACAGTCACCTGCGACTGCTCTCAGCCGCCGGTGCCGTCAATGGAGTCGGCGCGGAGAAGGCCCTGGGTACTTTTGACCAGGTTCGTGCCATGACCTGGCGCCTGCTCAATCCCCTCGCACCATAGCTCTCAGCACCACACACGCTCTGACGCTGACGCTGTCATCTGACGCTGATCCCGGCCCCTGTCGCTGGATGCTGCCGCTGCCACCTGACGCTGCCACCGGCCCCCGTCGCTGTAAGCCGACGCTGTCACTGTTCGCTGTCATCCACCACCTCACGGAAGTCCGGATGAGCCGAACTGTCAACTCAGCAAGTGGTCAGGCTGCGACGCTCGAGGTTTCCGCGGGACGTCGAAGGGTAATGAGATCCATCTCCGGTGGGGAGCCGACTCGTAAAGGAACCGCTCCGACCCCGATACCCCGCGACACGTAGAGCACGCTGCCGTCCTCGTAGTACGGCCCGGCGATGTACTTTGTGTAGACCCTGGCCGGGTTGAAATTGCGGGTTGGCAGCGCGATCTGACCGCCGTGGGTGTGGCCGGCGAGGGTCACGTGTGCTCCCTCCTCGCGGGCATGTTCCCAACCCTGGGGCTGGTGGCAGAGCACCAGGTGAAAGGCGTCCGGGTGGTCACGGAGGATGGCGAAGTCGGGCCCGCGCCCGGGAGGTGCCATGAAATCGTCGAGCCCGGACAGGGCGAGCCGGCTGCCGCCGCGTTCGATCACAATGGAGCGGTTGACCAGGGGGGTGATT
Source organism: uncultured Holophagae bacterium (assembly GCA_963801995.1). Taxonomy (GTDB): domain Bacteria; phylum Acidobacteriota; class Thermoanaerobaculia; order Thermoanaerobaculales; family Sulfomarinibacteraceae; genus FEB-10. Next base: position 171,182 of record CAWDGW010000013.1, read on the forward strand.
CCGGCCCTTTCGAGGGTCTGTTCGGCGCGGTGAGGGGACACGCGATAGTCGTGATTACCCAGGATGCCGTAGACCCCGAGTGGGGCCGAAACACCTCGGAATCCCACGGAGAACAGCTCGGCGTCGACCCAACGCCGGTCGATCTGGTCGCCGGTAAACACGGTCAGGTCGGCTGGGACGGCGTTGGCGAGATCCCGGATCCGATGCATGCGATCTGGGGTCATGTAGACGCCGGCGTGGACGTCCGAGATCTGGAGGACGGTCAGTCCGTCCCACTGGTGCGGCAGGTGGGGCGAGTCGAGGGTGATCCGGCGCAGGCCGGGCAGACCCTGGGCTGACGCGAATCCGGCGCTGCTCAGACCGAGCGAACCGGCCACGGTCATGGTAGCGTTTTGAAGGAATTTTCGGCGGTTCAGCACCGTCTCGGGGCCCTCCGGTGGCCGCGGCTGCCGGAGAAGCCACGGGACGTTCGGATTATTATAACAAAATAGACAAGTTGGAATTTCCGCAATGTAGACATCGGATGGAAGTACAATGGCGCGCCAGCAACTCGACACCCATCAAGGAGTGCCACGGTGACCGAAACCACGACTCGGAACAACATGGCTGATTCGGCCCTCCAGCGCTGGGGGGTTGTGATCCTGGTCAGCGTCACGATCGCTACCTGCTACTACTTCTACGACGCGATCTCGCCGCTCAAGGGAACCCTCACTGAGGAGCTGGGGTGGTCCTCGGCGGACTACGGTCAGTTCAGGGCGGCGTACTCGTGGCCCAACGTCTTCCTCCTCATGGCCGTGATCGGAGGGATGATCGCTGACAAGTTGGGGATCCGGATCACCGGGAACTTCTTCGTGTCGAGCATGGTCGCCGGCGCGTTTTTAACCTGGTACGGGGCTACCGACTACTTCAACGGCGGCGGCTTCGGTTACGCCTTCATGGATTCATTCCTGTCGGGCTGGAGTCCGTCACTCAAAATGATGTGGTTCGGGTTTCTCCTCTACGGACTGGGCGCCGAAACCTCGATTGTCATCATCAGCAAGGTGATCGTGAAGTGGTTCCGGGGTCGTGAGGTCGCGCTGGCTCTCGGGGTCAATCTTGCATTGGCCCGCCTCGGATCCATGATGGGGCTCATCGTTTCGCCGCGTGTGATCAAGCCCGATTGGACCTATTCACTGTGGTTGTGCTTCGTCCTCATGGCGATCGGACTGCTCGCCTGGGTGGTCTACACCTTCGTGGACGTGCGTTTCGACCGCCAATCCAACCGGGTAGGTTCTGCCGAGGGCGAAGCAGAGGAGCCGGAGGAACCATTCCGGTTCAAAGACGTCGTCAAGCTCGTGACCGACCCGTCCTTCCTCTTTATCGTGGCGCTGTGCGTGACGTTCTACTCGGCCGTGTTTCCGTTTATGAACTATGCGCCGGACTTTTTGGTGAACAAATTTGGGATGTCATTGACGCTGGCGAGCGATGTATCCAGCATCGTATATTTCGGCACGATTTTCTTCACGCCACTCTTTGGATGGGTGATTGACTTCCGGGGCTGGGGTGCCTCATTGATGGTCGTCGGTTCCGCGATGCTGGTGGTCATTCATCTCATGTTCGCTCTCACCACCATCAATCCACTGTTCCCCATGTTCCTTCTTGGCATGACGTTCTCGTTGGTCCCGGCGGCCATGTGGCCCGCCATCGCCAAAATCGTTGGCGACAACCGGCTGGGTTCTGCCTATGGATTCACATTCTCCGTACAAAACATCGGGCTCTTTCTCTTCCCAATCTTCATTGGCCTGGTGCTCGATGGCACCAATCCGGGGGTGGCGACAGCCCAGGCGGCCGGAGCCGGGCTCAACGAGGCCCGGGCGGTGGCGGCGGAAATCCTCGGCGAAGAGGAAGGGGGCATCTTCGATGTGCCCAAGGCACCGCTGACCCAGAGTGAGAAACAAGAGCGGCTTCTTGAGGCCAAGGAAGCCGCCCGACGTTTCGCCGAGCCGGATGAGGGCGGTCTGGAAACCGTAGCCGGGCTGAGCGAGCCATATGCTTCCCGATACATGGAGGCGAGGGAGATCGCGGCGACATTTGCCGCCGAGGCGACCCTCGACAACATCCGGCAGCAGCGACAGGAACTGGATCGGGCCGACCTCGGCGCGGTCTACAACTACACAACTTCGATCCTCATGCTTGCACTGCTGGGTTTTGCCGGGATGATCTTCGCCGTGCTTCTCAAGAGAGCGGATCGCAAGCAGGGTTATGGTCTGGACCTGCCCAGCAGACAGCGGCCGACGCGTGATCACCGAAGGTGATTGTGAATTACGAATTGCGAATTACGAATTGGGGCCTTCCGAGATCATACGAGCTCATCTCGAATGCCCTCGGCAGGCGGCCGAATTGGTAATTCGTAATTCGCAATGGGTGGGTGGCCGGGTGGGCGCAATTCCCTATCCCGCAGACCGAAGTAGATAGCGGTTGAGGAGTCCGGGTAGGGGGTCCGCTATTTCTTGAAAAGTGCGTCGAAGGCCGAGCGGGCGTCCTGTGGGCCCTCGGACGTTTCCTGTCTCGCCGACCTGAGATCTCGCACGGCCTTGGGCCGGAAGAGTTCGCAGGTGTTGGCCTTGACCTTGCTGTCGATTCTTCCCTGGATGGGCTTCTTGCACTCGAATCGGGCCGAGGTGTCGAAGAAGGTGCAGTTGGTACAGGTGTGGAGCGGCTTTCCGCAGCCCGGGCAGGGGGTGTCGAATTCGACGGCCATCTGATTCATGGAATGGCCACACACCGCGCATTTGAACGCCACAGTGGTCGGGGCACCCAGGCCGCGCCCCCGTGGTCCGTTGTCGAATTGCCCGGGCCCCCGCTGTGGCGGCTTGCGGGGTTTGGGCTCCCGATCCCGGTCGTCGTCCTGGTATCCGCGGTGGCGGTATTTGCGGTCGCTCATGTTCGTCCTGCCTTTGACTTCATTTTAGCCTCTTCTCCGAATTTGGCCCCGTTCCCGTGCCGTTTTGGTTGGAGTCATCAACGCAAACACGGGAACGGGGGCAAATTCGGAGCGACTGACTATCTGACTACCCGCCTCCGGTCCAGGCCGGTGAGTGGTTCTTCCCCTCGGTGGTGAGCTGGTGCGGGACTCCATCCGCATCGGTGATGAAGATCTGCGGTGTGCCGGTGCGATCGGAGGAAAATGCGAGCATGGATCCGTCCGGTGAGAAGACCGGAGACTCGTTGTTACCGGGCCCGGCAAGTACCATGCGGTCCGAGGTGACGGTGTCGATGGTGGACAGCTGGAAGGTGCCGTCGTCGCGGGTGGTGCAGACGAGCCGGGTACCGTCGGGGGCCCATGACGGCTCGTCGTGGAATCCGCCACCGAAGGACAGGCGGCGGACGTTCGTGCCTTCGATGTCCATCAGGTAGATCTGGGGCGAGCCCGATCGGGTCGATGTGAACGCGATCTGTCGCCCGTTTGGTGCCCACGCAGGCTGGGTATCGATGCCACGGGCCGTGGTCAATCGGCGCGGAGTGCCGCCGTCGGCCGGCATGACGTAGATGTCCACATTGCCGTCCCGGCTCGAGGTGAAGGCGATCTGGTTACCATCGGGCGAGTAGTGAGCGGAGGAGTTCACGCCGCCCTGATCCCAGAGCATCCGCAAATAACCCTCGCTGGGGGTCAGCTGGAATATGGCCGGGTTGCCGCGCAAGAACGAAGTGAATGCCAGCTGCTTGCCGTCCGGAGCCCATGCTGGAGCCATGGCGATGGTTCCGTGTTTGGTGAGCTGCTTGGGGTTCGAACCGTTCCAGTCCATGACCCACAGCTCGCTGTTGCCGGAGCGGTCCGAGATGAAGGCCATCTTGGACAAAAATGGCCCGGGTCGGCCGGTGAAAACCTGCACGAGGTCGTTGGCCAGGGTGTGGGCCACGACCTCGGCGGCCGAAACGCCGGCTCGATACCGCTTGGAGAAGGCGAATTCGCCGGACACCAGGTCCACCAGCCGTGCTTCCACCACCAGTTGCCCGCCGGCGCGCACCACCGTGCCCGATAGCAGGAACTGTGCGCCGATGGCGCGCCATCGCTGGTTGAGCACTTCTGGTCGCGGGTCATCCTCCACCAGCGAGTACAGCCTGGGGTCGACCATCGCTATGGGAGCCGCCGCCGCCAGGTCCTCGTCAAGGGTTCGTTGGAATCCAAGCGCAACTTCCGCGGGGGTTCCGGGCAGAACCATCAACGGCGGCGCCGCGACGGCGACGCGACGCAGCCCGGGGCTGGTGATTTCGAGGTAGATCTCGTCCTGGGCCGACGCCGAGACAGCGACAATCGCGCAGAGGGCGAGGGCGAAGACGAAGGTAGTTTCAAGTTGGCGCATCGGTCACTCCGAAAAGGTGAGGTGGACGGTCAGGGTGGACTTGCCGTAGGCGGGCGGGAGCGGTGGCAGAGGGTTGGCGCCGAAAAGGGCGCGGAGGGCGGCACGATCGAAGCTGGGAGAGCCTGAACTGCCCTCGAGTTCGATGTTGTCGACTCGACCGTCGCGGTGGATCCGGAACCTGACTTGAGCCGCGGTATCTTCTGGGACGGCCGGCTTGAACCAGCGCGACTCGATCAGGGCCAGCATGCGTTCGATGTAGTAGGTGAAGTGAAAGTCGGAGGGAATGCCGGGAACCTGACCGCCTCCCTCGCCCAAGGAGAGGCCGCCCCCGGAGCGTCCACTGCCCGGGTCGGGATCGGCCGATGCCGTGGGTGCGGGCGTGGTATCGGCGTCGGCGGCCGGCATGGCGTCTTGACTGACCTGTTTTGCTGGCGGAGCAGTGGCCTTGGGTTTGGGAACAGCCGTCGGCGCCATTGTGGGCGCCGGCGTGGGAGCGGTCATCGTGGGCTTGGCCTGACGCCGAGCCGCTGGTCGGCCGGGTGGCCGATCGGGACGGACCAGTTTCACCGACACGGCTGGCAGGTGAGCCGGGCGTGCCGCAGCCGCCCGCCCAAAGAGAAAGGCGGCCCCCACAATCAGACCGTGGAGGCAAGCTGCCAGTACCACCCAGGGCATCATCCTCGGTACCGAGCGTTCCCGGTCGGCGAGGATGCGGGACACCGGGTCCACTCAATTATCCTCGGGTTGGGTGACCATGCCGACCTGCTCAACCCCGACTTTGTCGAGCACCGCCAGCACCCGGATCACGAAACCGTATGGGAGGTTCTCGTCGGCCTTCAGGTAGACGGGACGGGGCGCCCCGCCGAGCTCAGCCCCCAGCCGGTCAGGAAGGAGCTTGATGTGGATCGGTTCGTCGCCCAGCAGAATGATCTGGTCTTTGGTGAGGGTCAGGATGACGGGTTCATCCCCTTTAGAAACCAGGGCTGGAGCCCCCTGCTTGGGCAGGTTCACCGACAGACCTTGAACGAGCATGGGTGCCGTGATGATGAAGATGATCAACAGGACCAGCATCACGTCCACCAACGGTGTGACGTTGATCTCGGCCAAGCTGTCCAGATCATTCGAAGTGCGAAAAGCCATGTCCTGCTCTTTTTGCTCTTTTTTCGGCCCACAGATCACCGTCATGGAAAGCACTCGGGTCGATCGGTTGCCCCGGTATCAATCCTTGTGGGTCGAAAAAAGAGAGTTCAAAATTCATTGACGTATTTATCCCGTAACGTTGTGCTAGGTGAAGTTGCGCTCGACGAGGTTGAGGAACTCGAGGCCAAAGTCATCCATTTTGCGGCGGAGGTGGCGCACGTGGGCGAGCAGGTGGTTGTAGGCAATCACCGCCGGGATCGCCGCCAGCAGACCTGCTGCAGTGTTGACCAGGGCCTCGGCAATGCCGGGCGCCACCGTCACAATGGACGTCGACCCGGTGACTCCGATGGCGTGGAAGGTGTTCATGATGCCCCACACCGTGCCGAAGAGGCCGATGAAGGGTGTCACGCTGGCAGTGGTCGCCAGCAGGGGCAAGGCCCGCTGCAGGCGTTCCTGTTCACTGCCGACGGCCCGTTCGAGGGCTCGGGAGACGTTGTCGAGGCTCTTGATCCTGAGCGTGGTCTCCGGACCAGCGCTCTTTCGAGCCGCTTTGATGTTGGCCTCGAGCTCGGTGTATCCCGCCTGAAACATGGCCGCCAGCGGCGAGCTCCGGTGGCGAGGTGCTGCCTCGGCGGCCTCGTTGAGGCGCGAAGCCCTCCGGAACACGCGGAGGAATCTCTCCGAGGCGCGCTGAGCGGCGGTCAGTTCCCGCCATTTGGCAAGGATCACTGACCACGAGGCGAGGGAAAACAACAGAAGGGTCACCAAGACGATCTTGGCCACCCAGCCGGTCTGCAGAAAGAAACGAAGTATTTCCACGGCCCGCATTGTACGCAATCGCCGTGCCGACCGTTTCGATGTGGGTCACAAGTTGACACCCAACAGCTGTTGGCGGATAATTCGCCGACCTGAGCGCCCAGGTAGCTCAGTTGGTAGAGCAGCGGACTGAAAATCCGCGTGTCGGTGGTTCAACTCCGCCCCTGGGCACCAGCAATATGCCGCAGGGCTCGTCCGAAGAGCCCTGCGGCATATTGCTTCTGTCCTTGAGCGCATTGGATGGTCGGCCGTGGATTTTCAGTCCGCTGCTCTACAGGGGAGCGCGAGGGGGAGCCGCGTGCCGCGGCTGGTGGGAGGTAAATTGTGGTGCGGGCTTCCAGCCTGCACTCCCCACGGTCGAGTTTGTGCAGCCAGGATGGCCGCACCACAATTCGTCATGCCATCTCCCTGGCCCTCCCACCTGCCGCGGCACGCGGCTCCCCCTCGCAAGACACGGGCAAGCGGACGGCCCGGAGCTCAGCGGCGCCGTGAGGCGACGCAGAGCGGAGGGGAAAATCCGCGTGTCGGGGGTTGCTCCAGACCCACCCGGGCAGTAGGGAGCGGGGAGTAGACAGCAGCCCCCACCCGCCGGGAGCCGGAAGCCTGCAACCGAACCTCGCTCCTGGCGGCGAAGGATCCAGCACTCAACGGTTGCTCAACCGTTCCCAATGACGAAGGTCTCTCGATGGACTACATTGAGTGTGTCATCCAGGAAACTGAAGACAATTCTGAACTGTTTCCGCTGCTCTACAGGGGAGCGCGAGGGGCGGTAGCCCCTCGCAGATGGGGTGCAAGCGGACGGCCCGAAGCGAAGTGGCGCCGGGGAGGGAGGGTGGTGGAGCGGCGACGCGGAGCGGAGGGGAAAATCCGCGTGTGGGTGGTGGAGGTTTCATGAGGTTTCGGCGGGGCGGAGTTGACAAACGGTTGGACTATTCGGTGGTTGCGGCACCCCTCGGCCGCTTCGGTCTCGGGTTACCGCGACTCCCCACCATCCGGTGTCAGCCGCAACCGAGCTCGCTTCACGACCTCGGGGCGGCTGATCACCGGCTGGTGGCGAGTTGCTTTCTGCCCGAGCGGATTTGAGGTGCGAAGCGTGGATTTTCAGTCCGCTGCTCTACAAGGGGGAGCGCGAAGGGGGATCAGCCCCGGCGAGGGAGGTAATTGCTAAAGCGTGCGGGCTGCTAGCCTCGCACTTGGATACCCCAGGTCGGTGCGAGGGACGGCCGCAGATGCAGCGATGTCGTGCGCCGATGCGATCGCGACGGTGCCTGGCACCGGCCGCGCGACGCGGAGCGCGCAGAGGAGGGCAAGCCCGCGCGTAGCGTGGCTCCAGCCACCGGGAGGGTGGGAGGGAGCGGCCAGCGCGGAAAGTGGAAAATCCGCGTCAGGTGGACGGCACGCCCGCCCATAGCGCCATTCTCAGGGGTGGGAGGCGGAGCGAGCATCCAGCACGAGCTTCAGTCTCCGGCTAGGCAGAAAATCGAATACTCAACATTGCTCAAACGTGCCCAATGACGAATGCCTCGATGGACTACATTGAAGGGTGTCATTCAGGAAACCGAAGACGATTTGAACTGCGTCACGGGAGGATCTGGTGAAAACAACATTCAGAGCTATGGCGGTCGCGTTTTTCGTCCTGGCAGCCTCGCCCGTTTTCGGTGCGGAAAGAAACGGCTGCTATACCGACGCCATCGGTCTGATGGCGTTCTGGCCGGCCGAGGGCACGGCCGTGGACGTCGCCGGTTATTACAGCGGCGTTGTCGAAGGGGGCACTGGTTTCGGCCCGGGGATGGTTGGACAGGCCTTCGACTTCCCGGGAACTCCAGGCTCCTGGGTGTATGTGAGTTCGGCTCCAACAAGCGCGAACTTTACGATCGAGGGCTGGGTTTATCTCGCTTCTGATATGGTTACCAGATCTTCTACGCGCATGGAAACGGAGACTGGCTTCCGACAGAAGGCTCAAGTGGTGGCGAGCTGGCGATGTCTATGTGGGGAACTCGGTTCTCGATGTAGGTGCATGGCATCACGTAGCGATCACGTACGACAGCACCAGCGACACCCTCACGGGGTATGTCAATGGGTCGCCGGACGGAAGCGTAGTCTCTCGCGGTGGTGCGTGCCGTCTTCGGCGCTGATGGGGAACAACGACAGCGCTGAGGAGCCCGTAGACGGCCTGATCGACGAGATGTCGGTCTACGGACGCGCGCTGGAGCCGTCCGAGATTCAGGGCATCTTCGCTGCCGGAAGCTCCGGGAAATGCCTGCTGTTCAACGGCCACTTCGAAACCGGCGATCTCGTTGGTGGAGGAGAGGGGCGTGCATCCAGAATGGCTGGTGCGCGGAGCTCCAATCAGGATTTCGGGTTGAGCAAACGCCAGATCATGGCACGGACCTGATCGAAGGCTCCATCGCATCACGGGCCCCGGTTGACTGATCGCCCCGGCTGGCGAGGAGCGTCAAGGTGAGAGTCGACTCCTTGGCCGAAGCGTAGGCGATCCTCCAGTGGTTGACCGGTCGCGTCCGAACGGCCGTGGCCTTCAGCGAGTTGGCCGGACGAGCTCGCCGACCGGATCGCTGATCGGCATGGATCAGAGGGCGGGAACCCTCATCACGAGCCGATGCGAGCCGCCGCTTCAAGGGCTTTCTGATGAGCAACGAGCTTGGTGTTCGTGGCGGATTTGGACATGGCACCTCCGGCGTGCATGCCCTTCCCACAAGCCGGTGAGACGCCGATGTCAAGGGTGCAAGCACCGGGACCGGGCCGGCGCCCTTGACATCGGCTGGCCACCGGCTATCCTGTGAACGACCCGGAGGTGACATTTCGACGCCGCCGAGACAACTGATCGCTGCCGCTGAAGACTGATCTCTGCGTCCGGTGTTCCTGATCTTAACCGCGCGACGAAAACGGAGAGGGCGGGCGGGCGGGGGATCCTGCATCCTGCATTCAGGGTTCGTCGAGGGGGCGAGGCGCGTGCCAGTGGGGTTTTCGATCGAGGGGCGCGGAGGCGTACTTGACAGTACGTCGAGCACCCCGAGGTGAGAAAACGCGCTGGGCAGGGCATCGCGGCGAGCGAAGTGGTGAGAACGCCAGCATCCTGCATCCAGTATCATCCCCCCATGGCAAAGACCAAGCTCGGAATCCTGATAAGCGGCCGAGGCTCGAACATGATGTCCATCGTGCGGGCGTGCGAAGCTGGCGAGATTCCCGCGGAAGTCGCCCTGGTGGTCTCCAACAAAGCCGACGCCGCGGGGCTCGGTTGGGCCCATAGCCGTGGGTTGGCTGCGGCGGTTCTCTCGCACGGGCAATACCAGGATCGGGAAGACCACGACCGTGCCATTGTGTCCGCCCTGGGGACTGCCGGAGTGGAGTGGGTCTGCCTTGCCGGGTACATGCGCTTGCTGTCACGCCCGTTCATCGAGGCCTTTCCCGGTCGGATCCTCAATATTCACCCATCGTTGTTGCCTTCGTTTCCCGGGCTCCACGGCCAGCGCGATGCGTTGGAGTGGGGCGTCAAGGTTTCGGGCTGTACGGTCCACCTGGTGGACCTCGAGCTCGACCATGGACCCATCGTGGAGCAGTGCGCTGTGGCTGTGGGAGACGACGATGATGAAGAGGCCCTGTCCGCGCGGATCCTCGAGCAGGAGCACCAGGCCTACCCCAGGGCACTCAGGAAGCTCCTTTCCGTGCCGTGGCGTGTGGTCGGGCGGCGGGTGGTTTTTGGCAAGCCAAGGTGACGGTCCCTGCATATTATGGTGTTTGAGGCCATCTATTCGGAATGACTCGTGATTAGACGCCAATTAACCCTCACGTGGGGGATTGCCTGTCGATGTGATGTGGCGCACACTATTCTTTGCAAGGTGGAAAAGTTACCGGTCCCGGCGGTGATGCCTCACGGCATCACCGCAACGCCTGGCAAGAATCCGTAGGGGGAAGGGTTTCCGGACCTCTCAGCGAGGCGCCCTCCATCCTGTCGAGAGTTCCATCCAAGACATGCCTTCCTTGCCTTGGAACCCTCCCCCTTTTTTCCTTTTTCTTTCTGGGTTTCTCGGGGCATCGAAGGTTTAAATTTTTTTCGGCCTTCTGGGGTTGACAGGCGGAGTTTCATGCCCTATTGTTGCGCTCCCCTGTTCGAAGGGGTGGGGTGGGGTGCGAGGGTTGACAATCAACGTACGGCACCCCACAATATAAGGCCCGACACGG
>CAWDGW010000014.1:0-733319 GCA_963801995.1 uncultured Holophagae bacterium
CGTCCAGGTATTCGGTCGGGACGACGACTTCGACGCGTCCCGCGATCCCATCGTCCGCATCCAGGCCGGCCGATTGCGGCGGGCACTCGAGCGCTACTACTTGGTGGGTGGCGTTCGGGACCCGATTCTGGTCCACATCCCCAAGGGGCGCTATATCCCGCAGTTCGCAACTCACCAGCCGAGAGAGTTCACCGACACTCGAGCGACAGTCGTGCCGCCGATAGAGTCCGGCTCGACCCCGGGGCCGTCGGTGGCGGTGCTGCCGTTCGACAACCTCACCGGCGATCCCGAGCAGCTCGCGCTGACCAACGGGTTGACCGAAGAGCTGATCACCGAAATGACCCGGTTTCAGGACATCATCGTGATCCCCTGCCAACCCGGACGGAGGCCGACTGACCTCCCGACGGCTCCTGCCAAGCTGGGCCGGGCAGTCGGTGCGCGGTTCATGCTCCAGGGCACCGTCCGTCGCGACGCCGAGTCGGTCAAGGTCTCAGCGCATCTCACCGACACCACGGACGGGCGCCGGATCTGGTCCGAGTCATATACCCACCCTCTCGAGGCCGGCCATCTGATCGCCACCCAGGAGGATATCGCCCTCCAGGTGGCGAGTTCGATCGCCAGCGAGTACGGCATCATCGCCCGTCGTCTGTCGGCCGAGTCGCGCACGAAGCGCCCCGCAGACCTCCAGACCTACGAGGCCATGCTCCGCTACTACAACCACCAGATCGCACCGTCGCCGGAGTCGGCCGCACGGTGTTTCACTGCGCTGAGGACCGCCGCGAACAACGAACCGGAGTACGGCCCAGTGTGGTCGGCGCTGGCGACCCTCCACTGCCAGGCGTACACCTTCGACTCGGCCGGCTTCGACAACCCGCTCGACACCGCCCTCGAGTACGCGCGCAACGGCGTGTTCCTGGAGCCAGGGTCGCAGCTGTGTCGGTTGATTCTCGCGTACGCCAGCTACCTGGCCGACGATTCCCTGAGCTTCGGAGAGGAGTCCGAGACCGCCCTGGCGCTGAACCCCAACTCGCCGTACACGGTCGGCGCCATCGGCTACATGCACGTCCTGCGAGGCGAGATCGACCGTGGTCTCGCGCTGCTGCAGCGGGCGATCTCGGTCAACCCATGCCACCCGGCATGGTTCCATACCGGCTGTGTCATCGACCTCCTCGTTCGCGGCGACTTCGAGCGGGCCCTCGCCGAAACCTCGAAGCACCATCCCTTCATCGGTTTCTGGGACGACGTGATGCAGGCTGCGATGCTGGGGAAACTCGGCCGCGTGGACGAGGCGACCATCTACTGCGGGCAGATCGCGGAGCAGAAGCCCGACTTCGCCGACCGCGCCCGTGAGCTGCTCCGTCGCGGAATCAAGATCGCCCCCCTCATCGACGACCTGGTCGACGGGCTGAAACGGGCCGGGATGCGGATCGAGCCGTCTTGAGTCGGCACCCCGGTGGAGCGGGCGTTACTAATGGTGCCAGGCACCGATCCTGAAGATGGCGCCAAGCCTCAAGGCCATTTCGGCCGACACCATCGGTGCCAGGTCAGACGATTCAGACAATCTTGTGGTAGGGTCGCCTTCGAAGGTCCACTGAATGCCAAGAGCGCCACGGATTCTGATCGAAGGTGGTCTGTACCACGTGTACAACCGATTCGCGCGGGGCGAGGAGGTGTTCTCCGACCCGGAAGAGGCGATTGCGTTTCTCGATCTCCTGAGGGAGCTCAAGCAGCGCGACGATCTCCAGGTTCTGGCGTGGTGTCTGCTTTCGAATCATTACCACATTGCCGTTCGGACGTCCGCGGTTCCGCTGTCTCGCACGATGCGAACGCTTCAAGGGGGTTTCGCCAAGGCCTTCAACCGGCGGTGGAAGAGATCTGGACCGCTTTGGCAGAGCAGGTACCAGACGCGGTTGGTGGACAGTCAACGGTACTTCGAGCGGTTGGTTTTCTACATTCACCTGAACCCGGTCCGAGCGGGACTTGTTGAAGATCCGCTGGAGTACGTTTTTTGCGGTCATCGTGAGCTGCTGGGGAAGGTGCATGATCCAGTCCTTGCGGTCGACGATGCGCTCCTGAGCTTTGGCGACACCACAAAGAGCGCACGACGAACGTACTTGAAGAGGTTGAACGCTGCCCTTGCTGAGGAAGAGCGGGCTGAGGTTTCGGAACGAATGCCGTGGTGGACGCCGGAAAGAGAACTCAAACCAGCAATCGGACGGGCGTACATGGATGAACTGGGCCGGAGCACAGGACCCGAAAGGGAACGTCTCGACGCTGTCGAGTTCATTGAATTGGCGTGTACTGGCCTCGGGATCGTCATAGAGTCGTTGGCTGGCAGATGCAAGGACCGGAAGACGACGACGTTACGTCAGATTGTCGCGACGGTTGGGATCGAACGGTGGAACCAAAGGGCAGGGGAGCTCGGAGGTATTCTCGGCAAACACCCTGACGTTGTCAGCCGTTGGGCACGTGCAGGCGCGGAGAGGAGATCATCGGATCAGGAGTTTGCAGAAGCGTTGGATCGGCTTGATGCGGGTCTTTCGAAGTCATGTCACCACAATTCAAAAATCGTCTGAATCGTCTGACCTGGCACCAATGGCCGCCCGCATCCGTCGCATCGGCAACTATTCGGCCCACGCCGATCAGTCGGAGCTGGCCGACTGGATCATGGAGAGGACCCCCGTGGCCGGACGGCTCTTCCTCAACCACGGCGACGACGGAGCCCGCCGCGCTCTGGCAGAGTTCTTGAGCGAGCGCGGCCTGGACCCGGAGAAGGTGGTCATCCCGTCCTTCGACGAGGCGTTCGAACTGGTGGCCGGCACCGCCCAGAGCAAGGGCCGGGTCGCCGCCCGCATCGAAGACGCCGCCCTGGAACGCGACTGGCACAGCGACTATGCGGTCTTCATCCTCCGTCTGGCGGACCGGCTCCAATCCACCACCGACTCCGCCAAACGGGAACAACTCATCACCCGCCTGGAGGCTGCACTGGATCAATAGGCGGCAACCGGGAACGATAGTATTTTGTTCTCGCAAGATGAGGGAGCGAAGGCGCCCTTGTTGCTCTTGATCATGTGCCCAGGCGACATGAAGCCCGCCGTCATGATCGACTTCTCGACATTGAGGCCGATCATGAACGTCATACCCATTGATGAAGACACTTCCGTGACACCGTGCAGAGCATTCTTGTATCCTTAAACCATGGGAACTCTCTCACGGGACACGTCTGCAGACGCGGAGGCCGTGATGCTCGGGATCTTCCGCGACATGCCTGCCTGGCGTCGGTTGGAGCTGCTCGATGATGCCTGTCTCGCAGCCAGAGATCTGGCCCGTGCCGGACTGCGCAGCCGCAACCCCGACGCATCTCGAGAGACCATCGAACGCCTTCTCATGGATCTGATCCTGGGAGAAGACCTGGCTGCGGCCGCCTTCGGCCCCCTCAAATCATGAGCGTGACCTCGGTGCTGGCCGTCGTGGTCCAGGTGATCGACATCCTCGATGGCCTATCGATTCCATACCACCTCGGCGGGTCCTTTGCCAGCACCATCCACGGCGTGCCCCGCCAGACCGGCGACGTGGACATCGTCGTCGATCTGTCGCCAGAGGCAGGACGCCAACTCGCTGCTTCTCTGGCCGGAGATTTCTACGTGGACGAGTCGGTCGTAGCAGACGCGGTTTCGCAAAAAACCAGCTTCAACGCCATCCACCTGACGAGCGGCTTCAAGGTGGACTTTTTCGTCGCAGGAGACCAGCAGTTCGATCGTGTCGAGTTGCAGCGCAGCATCAGAGAGCAGATCGTCGTCGACCCTCCCAGGTGGGCCGCGGTCAAATCAGCCGAGGACATCGTCCTTCGCAAGCTTCAGTGGTTCAAAGAAGGCGGCGGCGTCTCTGATCGCCAATGGAAAGACCTGCTTGGAGTCCTCAAAGCCCAAGAAGACAGGCTCGACGCACTGTATCTGGATGAGTGGGCTCGCCGTCTCGGCCTGTCCGAACTCCTCGCGACGGCCCGAGCTGAGGCGAGCGGATAGCGCATCCATCACGACCGTCGCCAAATCAGTATCGACATAAAGGCGCCCAGGTAGGGGGATCCGAATCCCAAGAAGAACATTGGGAGACGGATTGACGTTCCCAAAAGGATTCGGCGGCTCAATGACCCGCGCTTTTCGGAGAAGCTGAATCGGGAGGATGAGGCGATCGCTCAATTTGCGGAGGGAGCACCTCCGCAGTAGGGGGAAAAGGGTGTAATGATGCGGAACGTCAATACCCTGGTGCCCGGCACCTTTTCGGCACCTTTTTAAAAGTCCTGCTCGCCCGGTGTAGGAACGCGACTTCCCAGATGAACCGTGAGCCCTCCACCAGGACTTGATCGAGCTCAGCATCCCATTCGGGTTGTGCGTTGCCATCGAGAATCCCATCGAAGGGGATTTTGGGACGCTTCCGCTCGATGCCGGGACAGAGAAACGTCTTCGCGTCCGGGAATGCCGTCTGACATGAGATGACGTGCAGATAGTGGTAGGTGCCCGGCGCCACGATGAAGGCGGTGGGGCCGAGGTCGGCGATCTCTGCCTTCGTTTGTGAGTCGATCTCGCAGGGCGAGTGAATCAGCAGGCGGCCCGCCTTGAGACGTATCACGGTCATTAGGGCCGGGAAGGTGCAGCCGGAGTAACGAATCGGATACTTCTTCACCCAGACGTCCGGAGCGAACATTTCCAGAGCCGTGCTCATGTGACCTCCCTCATGCCTCCGTCTGATTCAGGTGCCTGGCGACCTTCTTCTGACCTTTTCCCCTGTTGCGTTGGACGCCGTTCATACAACCCACCCTTCAAGAATGAACTCAAACCTGGCCGGGGCTGTTTTTATCAAGATGTCCCCTGCCGTTTTTCATGCTTTGTCGCGTAGATCGAGCCTCCACGACGGAATAGGCAACAATCTATGGAACTGAGGACACTCACATGTGCATCTTAAACGACCGGAGATAGCCCTTATCGGTGCCAGGGGAACCATTCTTAACGTTGTTTGGCGATGGGAGCGTACCGTCTCGGCATGCCAGGGCGTGGTTCAGAACTCTCGACGGGGGCGCAACGCCGCGACCGTAGGCCGCGAGTCAACACGCCGAAGGGAGCGGTGTGTGGCCCTCGCCATGGGTGGACGTGCTCCACGAGATACGGATGTGTGAATAGGTGCGAGTATTTCGAACCCATGGAGCTGTCGGACATGCTCCGTTTTGGCGGGCACTACAGGAACCTCGACTCTCAACCTCCAGGTGGTACGAGATTCGGGGGTGGGTCACTGGTTGCGGGGGCCTGATACTCTGATCTGGGACCCCCACGGACGGCCTGATCCATAATCATCACCCTGCGTCCGGATCTTCCCCCTTCGCCTTCATCGCAGTAAAAAGACCAGCCATGCCGCCACCTATGATCACCGTCGACATTCCCGCCCCAGCACCCAGGATGTGCTGGATCTCCTGGTAAGCGCCGGTTCCCTTCAGAGTATGGGCGACGATGAGAATCGTGAAACCCCACAGGCAGGCGTTGACTATGATGAGCAGCGGAAGAATGAATGAGGGCTTTCCCATTATCGGACCTTCCTTTCATTTTCGGTCGATTGCTGTGTTCGTGACCCCTGGCGGATGTCGTCTTTCTGGCTTGGAGCATCCCCGGGACCATAGCGTCTGATCAGGCTTTCAAGACCGGGTGGACGGAACTGCATCAGTGAGATGCGGTTGAGGACCTGAGCGACATCGTCCGCTGGCCCAAAGTACTTGGACATGGGGCCGATAGCGGTGAGTTCGGCCGCCAGGTTGTTGTGGTTCATGCACGATAGAAAATTGCTGTTGCTCCAAACCGCTTCGTGAACCGTCCCCATATCCATCGCGAGCAGTCCCAACAGGTGCTCCCGGCTGTCGGCAACGACGCTGATCTGCTGACCGGGCCAATCTTCCGAGGCGAGATCATGACTGGTCACGTACAAGGTGTGGACGCCCTCGATCTCCTCTTCCGCGTAAACATGGCACACGACAACCACACCCGAGGCGGCCGCTTCGCCTAGGACCTCGGCCAGCTGCGCGCACGGACCCGGAGATAGATCACAGAGAACGATCTCACTCGCCTCGCCAACCATTGCCTTGGCCCTCTGGAGCACCTGCTCGACGCTCTTTAGATGGAAAATACCGCCGTAGACGGAAGGCGATGAGAGAGCCTGCAGTTCACGTTTTGCTTCAAGGCGGTGCTGTTGGAACTGTTTCTCGAGATTGTCGAAGAATTCGTCGGGCGGAACAGCCTGGCACAGCTTGCTCTTCCCCGACTCAATAATGATCGCTCCCCTGTCCTCGAGAGCCCGGATCGCCTTGTAGGTGTTGGCCGGCTGCTTCCCGATAGCGTGGCTGATCCGGTACCCCGTCGCCGGCGAGTCCTCGATGAGATATCCGTAGACCAGGGCTTCGATTTCGGTGAACCCGAGAGCTTGGAGAGGGCTGGGATCGAAATCGCGGTTCATGTTGACCATTAATCTCCCGCCTTCGGCTGTTCCCCGGTGAGCAGTTCCTGGATTTCCGCGGGCACGTCGAAGATGCCTTCCGGTAGCTCAAAGTGAAACTCCACCGATCCCATGATCGTCATCATCTCCTGAGCCCCCATCAACACCATCTTTATCTCGATATCGTCCTTTGTTGCTGTTGACCGCAAGCCAACGACAGATATGCAGGGATTCAATCTGATATTCTAACATTAGTATCTTATGCTACTAATTAATGTATGTCAACCGGTTGTAGTCTCTGTGGTAGAACGCCCCAGCCTGCCCCACCGTTCTGGGAGACATTGATGAGTTCAGGACACTGCTGTCCAACATGGGTACCACGTTCCGCATTGTTGAGTTCACAACAACGTCTTGGAGAAGGTTGGCTTGCCCGGGCGTGGTTCTCGACCGGCTACAGGTGTCAGCGCGGATGTCCGGCTTCGCTCTCCGAGCTACGCCGTGACAATTTTCGTGTCGGCCGAAGGCCGGACACGAAAATTGGTGGGCCGCCCGGGACTCGAACCCGGGACCACCGGATTAAAAGTCCGATGCTCTACCAACTGAGCTAACGGCCCGACCGGATGCACAATGTAACGCCCTCGGGGGCCAGGTTCAAGCCATGACCTGGGCGAGGCGGCGAGCGATGGGGTGGTCCCCGCGCACCATGGTCTCCTCGCGGCGGGGGCCGGTGGAGACCAGGACGATGGGTACGCCCACCAGTTGCTCGAGGCGTGCGAGGTAGTCGCGGGCCGCCTGGGGCAGTGTCGACTCGTCGGTCATGCCCACGGTTTCGGCGGCCCAGCCCCGCACCTCTTCGTATTTCGGGCGAACCTGAGCGAGCAACTCGGGATCGGCCGGCATGGTGTCCAGGGTCGAACCGTCGGGCAGCTCATAGGCAACCCCCAGTTGCAGGGTATCCATGGCGTCCAGCACATCGAGCTTGGTGATGGCGACGGCGTCAATGCCGGCCACCTCTACGGCAAAGCGGGCGGCCACGGCGTCGAACCAGCCGCAGCGGCGGGGCCGGCCGGTGGTGGTCCCGAACTCGACGCCCCGCTCGCGGAGCAGCTCGCCCTCGGGGCCCTCCAGCTCGGTGGGGAAGGGTCCTCCTCCCACCCGCGTGACATAGGCCTTCATGATGCCGATCACCGGTCCGAGAAGGCGGGGTGAGATGCCGCATGACGCGGCCGCCGAGGCCGGCAGGCACGACGACGAGGTGACGAAGGGATAGGTTCCCCAGAGGTGGTCGAGGAGCACTCCCTGGGCGCCCTCGAAGAGGATCGGCTGACCCGCAGCCACGTGCCGGCGGATCTCGGGACCGACCTCGCGCACCATGGGCGCCAGCCGTTCGACGGCGGGTGCCAGCTCCTCGAGGGCCTGGTCGAGGTCGAGGGGCGCTGCGCCGAAGAGCTCGACCAGCTCGCGGTTGTGCTGCTCCATGAGCTTGCGGGCTTCGGCGGCGAACCGTTTGGAGTCGCGGAACAGGTAGGCCCGCAGGCCGCGACGCTGGGCCTGGTCCTGGTAGGCGGGCCCGATGCCGCGGCCCGTGGTGCCGATCTTGCCGCTGCCTCGGGCACCCTCACGGGCGCCGTCCAGCGCACGGGTGGTGGGCAGAATCAGGGTGGCCCGCGGCGACAGGAAGACCCTGCCTTCGGTTTTGACCCCTTCGCCCGAGAGCCGGTCGATCTCACTGACCAGGAAGGCCGGGTCGATCACCATGCCCGACGCGAGGTAGCACACCACGTCATCGTGGATGATGCCCGACGGCACCAGGTGGAGGGCGAAGCGCCGGTCTGCGAAGCGGACGGTATGGCCGGCATTGTTGCCGCCGTTGTAGCGGACCACCACCGGGTAACCCGCGGACAAAAGGTCCACGACCTTGCCCTTGCCCTCGTCACCCCATTGACCGCCGACGATCATCATCGCGCGTTCAGGATCCAAAGCGACCTCCGGCGCAGGATCTTATCGTGAAAGACCCCGCCAGCCAAGCATCTGCGGGCGTTTCGAGGCTTTTGGGCGGAGTTGGATGTAGAATTCTCTCATCATGGCAAGGGATTCCCGAAGTTCGGACAGCGGTTTCTTCAAGCGGGTGGTGGTTGCGACTCACAGTGACGACAGCAGCCAGCGCGGTCTGCTGAGCTGGCTGCGTCGCCGCTTCGTGGTGGGCTTCCTGGTGGCGCTGCCGCTGGTGGTCACCCTGTTCTTCGCCCGTTTCATGTTCCAATTGATGGACCGGTGGTTCCGGCCCATCTCTCGCCAGCTCTTCGAGCGGGAGATTCCCGGGGTGGGCCTGCTGCTGGTGATTCTGGCGTTGCTGGTGCTCGGCATCGTGGCCACCAACATGATCGGCGGCCGCCTGCTCGGATTGTTCGAACGCTTGTTGGCCAGGGTTCCGCTGTTGAGCCCTATCTACCAGGGAGCCCGTCAGATCACCGAGGCGATTCAGATCCGGGAGACCGCTGAGTTCCGCAAGGTGGTGATGCTGGAGTTCCCGCGGGCGGGGATCAGGTCCATCGGCTTCGTCACCCGTGAGATCAGCCATGCCACCGAGCTTTGCAGCGAACCGAGCTATATGATCTTCGTCCCCACCACGCCCAACCCCACCTCCGGATTTCTGGTGGCTACCCCGAAGGGCGACGTGACGGTCCTCGACATCACGGTGGAGGAGGGGGTGAAGATGCTGATCTCGGGTGGCCTCCTCATTCCCGAAGTCCTGCTGTCGGATCCGACAGATGTTCGCCGAATGCTGGACTCCGGGGGTGCCGAGGTTTCGCCGGAAATCCTCGGATCGCCGGAAGCCTCGGACTAGCCGTGGCGCTCCCGGCCGATGGGTCCCGGCCGGCGCCCGGACGGCGCTTCGTCGCGGCGGCGGCGGCTATTCTCCTCCTTTCCATCGCGCTCAAGCTGGTATTGGTGAGTCACATCGACGGGCGGGTCTACGGAGACGTGCAACGGGCCATCAACTTCGGCTATGCCGTGGACGAGGGCAGGGCTCACATCACCACTCACTCAGATCAGACCAAGACCTTCGTCGGGCCCTTGATCTGGTACCGGCTTTTTCTGGCGGGCGGGGCCGGTGCGGTGAAGGCGGTGAATTTCGTTTTCTTCGTGCTGCTGTTTGCGGCGCAGCTTGCTCTCGCCCGGAGACTGACCAATGACGAGACGGCCCTCGTGACCGCCGTCCTGTTCGCCTTCTATGTGGGGACCGTGCGCAACGTGGTGGCCGGCGAACCCGACGACATGGTGGCGGCGCTCTGTGTGGCGGCAGCCATTCTGGCCTGGGTCACGAGAGGCCGAGGGGATCTCGCCGGCGGACTGGCGGGCGTCGGGTTTCTGTTCAAGTTCTGGGCCGGCATCTTCTTCCTGGGGTTCGCTGCATACCTTGCCCACCAGAGGCGTTGGAAAGAGCTGGCGATTGCCGGTGCAGCGTCGGTGGTCCCCTTTGCGCTGATCAACCTCGTCGACCGTGGTCAGAGTCTGCGCGGCCTGCTGTATTCGGCGGGAATTCAGCAAGGCTACAGCTCCTGGAACATCGTCGCCTTCAAGCTGGTGAGCACCGGGATCCTGGCGGGGACACTCATCGCCGCCTACCAACAGTGGCGACGGCCCACCGAGGCTGGAAAGCTGCTCTTGCCCCTGGCCCTGGCCTATCCGATCTACATGGTGCTGATGCGGGATGCCCACGCGGCGAGCTTCGTCGGGATGCTCTGGATCGTCTTCGCCGGCCCCCTGCTGGCGCTCTGGGTTCTCCAACTGCGGCCGCCGGGAGTGAGCAGGAAGGTGGTCGCAGGAGCCGTGTTGGCGGTCTATGTCGTGGTTGCCACCGGGCTGGCGGCTTATCGCCTCCACCACGACACCCAGGACCTGTACTTGACACGGGGTGATTCCTACGAGTCCAGGGAGCCCTTCCGATTGATGCGACCATGAGTGCGCCAGAACCTCCTCCTTTGATCGAAGATGCTGCCCCGGCCTGGCAGGGTTGGAGGCCGTGGATCCTGCTCGTGCTGTTCTCCGTCCTGGCCTTGGTGACCGTGCTCCGGCACGAGATGTGGCGTGACGAGGTCCACCCATGGCAAGCGGCCATCGCCGCGGAATCTCTGTTGGAGTTTGCCGAGAGCGTGAGCGCCGAGGGCCACCCCGGGCTGTGGTTCGCCGTGCTTTACCCGGTTTCCCGGGCCACAACGAACCCGCAGGCGATGCAAATCGTTCACCTGTTGATCGCCATCGGCGTGGCGGCGGTTGTCCTGTTCCTGTCCCCGTTCCCGTGGGTTTGGCGGGGGCTGCTGGTGTTCGGTTATTTCCCTCTCTATGAGTACTGCGCCATCAGTCGAAACTACGCCGTGGGAGCTCTCCTGCTTTTCCTCTTCTGCGCCCTGTACCCGAGCCGCACCAGCCGGCCGTTGCTGCTGGCCGGGGTGCTCTTCGTGCTCGCCCAGGCGAGCGTCTATTCGCTGCTGCTGAGCTTCGCCCTCGGGCTGATGTGGATCGCCGACCACTGGAAGGAGCGCGGAGGCAACACGGGGCTCGGTGGTGGTCGCGTCGTCGGAGCCGCGGCGGTTTGGGCGTGTGGAATCCTGGTCAGTCTCGCTCAACTGGCGTGTGCCAGGCATGTGAAGCACCCCTTCGATCCTGAAAAGATCACCGAGACCGACCGGGTGCTGGATGTGTTGGCAACGCCGTGGCGGGGCTACGTGCCGCTGCCCAGAGTTCGATTTCGCTTCTGGAACAGCAATATCCTTGACGGCGTCGCCGCCGGAGATGTACTCCAGGTCGTCCTTGCCTTCACCCTCGTTGGTCTCTTCGCGAGCTTGTTCGTTCGTCGCAAGCCGGTGCTTATTCTCTACCTCGTTGGCACGGCGAGTCTGGTGGCTTTTTCGTTCCTGGTCTACGTCGGCCACCTGCGCCACCACGGCCACCACCTGCTGCTCCTGATGGCCTGTCTTTGGATCTGGCGAGGCAGTACCAGGGGCGACGAGGATCCTGTCCCTCGTCGTCGCCTCCTGCTGGTTGGGTCGCTTTTGGTGGCCAATCTGACCGCCGGGCTCTACGCCGTGGTCCGGGACTGGCGCGATCCCTTCTCGGCCGCTCGAGGGGTGGCGAGCCACATCGCCTCCCTGGGGCCCGGGGACATGCCGGTTGTGGGTCACCGAGACGTCGAGGTTGAACCGGTGACCGCATACCTGGGGCGACCGGTGTACTACCCGGCACGGGGGCGTGAGACCCTTTCCTTCTCGTGGATGGATGTCGCCCGGCATGGAATGGACGATGCCGAGGTGCTTCGTCAGGCCCGGGTGCTCGCGCGGGAACGGCAGCGGGACGTACTGATCGTATTCAGCCGCTCCGGCCCGAAACGACCGGCCACGCTGGGCGGAGCGACCAAGGTTGCCGACTTCCCCAGGAGCATCGTCAGATCCGAGCGGTACGAACTCTACCGGCTGTCGAGACCGTCGGTCGGGGTAAAATCCGGACCATGAATCTGCGATCGCTCGCCTTCGATGGCCTGTCAGCCCTTGGCCTGGTTTTGGGCCGACGGCCGCTCTGCGGGCCGCGGGTGGTCCAGCTCAACGTGTCCGACGAGTGCAACCTCGACTGCGTCATGTGTAACCGCTCCACCAGCGATGTGGGTGGCTTCCTGGAACGCGGGCGGATATTGGGGTTGGTGGACGAGCTCTATGCCCTCGGGCTGAGAGAGCTTTTCTACCACGGCTACGGCGAGCCCATGCTCCATCCGAGGATCGGTGATCTGTTCGCCACCGTGGGCAGCTCGTACCCGCGGCTGCGCCAGCATGTTGTGTCGAACGGAACCTGCTTGACCGAGGCGATGGTGGACACCATGGCGCGCTGGGGCGTGAACGCCAGAATCAGCGTCCACGCCGGCAACGAGGCAACCTGGGCTCGGATCAACCCGGCGTCGAATCCCCGGTTGTTCGGGACCATCGCCCGCGGTGTCGAGGGCCTGGCCCGCAGTGGGCGGTCGGAGGTCGAGTTGCTGTTCGTCATCCACCGGACCAATCATGACGACGTGGACGCCATGTTCGAGTTCGCGGCGACCTCCGGCGTCCGGCGGGTGCTCTTCCGACCGATGCGGCTCTATGACGGACAGGACGGGCTGCCCATGAACGATCAGCTGCTCCTCGATAGCGATCAGCACGAGGTGGCGGTGACGGCGATCGCCCGCGGCAGAGAGAAGTACCGGGGGCGGATTTCGGTGGATGCGGTCTCCTTCGACGTCAGCGCCTACTCGGACGGTTTGCGGCGGCCGTCGTCATTCGACTTCTACGCCGACCGGTCCTGCCTGCTGGGATGGGTCTTCAGCTTGATCCTGCGGGACGGCACCGTGCTGGGCTGCCTCGAGGAGAGTTTCGATCGACCCCTCGGCAATGTCCGGGAGAGGACCTTCCGTGACATCTGGTGGTCCGACAACTACCAGGCGTTCAGAACCCAGCAGCAGTTCACTGATCGCAGCGGGCTCGACGAGAAGAACTGCCTGGGCTGGTGCCAGCACCTGGCCACCAACCGCCGCCTCGATCACATCAAACACCTTCGGGTGCGCAGTTACTTGCGCCATCGCCGGCCGGAGGCCGGCTGACCCCGCTATGAACCTGAATTTTCGTCGATTCATACTGCGGTTGATCCCATACCTCCAGCGCCCACCGCTGGTGTGGCCCCTCGCGCTCTACTACCGCCTGGCGGTGGCGGCCGCCGTACGGGCGGTGCGTGGCTTGAACGGCGTCATAGCAGTCTATCTCTCGGGTTCACTGGCCCGCGGTGAGCCGATCTACGGTTTGAGCGACATCGATCTCAAGATCGTTGTGGCCGGGGGCGACGATCAGGCCCTCGCGCGCCGAATCCGAACTCGCCTGAGACGTTTGGCATTGCCGTTCCCGATCCTCGGCTCCTACTCGGAGAAGGGGGTGTTCTTCGAGGCTACCCTGGCTGGAGAGGTGCGCCGCTACCCGCTGCTCCGCCACCTCTTCGACCGCGACTTCTATCCCGATCGTCTGCTCTGGGGCGAGGATGTCCTGGGTGGGTCCCTGCTGCCTCCGCCCACCGACGAGGAGCGCCTGCTCGCCTACCTGTGGAAGGCGAAGTACTGGCTCGAGAAGTTCTTCGTCTTTGCGGAGGCGCCTCAGCTGTGCCGCCGCCAGCGCCTCTACCTCGCAGCCAAGGCGGTTGGCAACTGTGGCCAGCTGCTCGCCAGAGTCGAGGATGGCGAGGGAGAACTGGTGGATCTGGTCGGAGGCTACACGGTGCTTTCGGCGCGACTCGACCCGAGCCAAAGGCCTTCACTTGATCGCTTGCTGGCCGATCGCCAGCGGTTGTTTCGCGGCTCCATTCTCGAGACATCCGACGTGTTTCCGGTGTTCATGGAGGCGGTCGGGATGCTGGTTCGGGCGATTCACCAAGAGCTCGTGGCGGGGGAAGGGGAGTCGACGGGACCGGTGCCGCGGATTGTGGGCGAGGGATGGCGGCCGCCGTCTGCTGAAGAAGCCTCATGGCGGGGTGTTGTGGCCGCCGCGTGCCCCGAGGGTTGCGAGATCGATCTCCTGCCGCCGGCCATGCTCGGGGTGAGTGCGCTCGACTTCGAGGACGTGGACCGTCCGATCATCCTGATCCAGTCTGGGCGCCGTCTCGGATTCGCGACTCTCCTTGGCCTCCGCCGCACCTGGAGGGAGCACCTCGAGGGGCGGGCTCAGCTGGTGGTCCAGGACAACCCCGACTTCCTCTACCCAGTTCACACCGACCTCCTGGAGCACTGGCTGTGCACCGCCGTGGAGGACCAGCAGCTCCTCCATGCGGCCCACAATTCTCAGGCACCGCTTGGGCGGTGCTTCGTCCATCTGATGAGGGGGCGACTCGAGGACCAGTTGTCCCAGGTGGAAGACCTGACGGCGGATCCGGCGATTCGCCGATTGCCCGATGGGAAAATGACCAAGTTTGTGGCGGTGTGCCTGCGCAACCTGGCACTGCTGTCCGAAATCCGCTCTGATCGCTTCGAGTTGGCGGCGGATTCTGAATCGGCGGTACGCCAGTTGGAGCGCAACGGCTGGCTGACATCCGGTGAGGCTGGCCATATGAGCCCTGTGGCCGAGGGTCAGACGACTCGTGCCCCGCAGTCGAGTCTGAGCCTCGTGGGAGATCTCGCAACCGCCCTCGCCGAGGGCACTCCCGCCGCCCGGCGCACCGTGGAACCTCGACAGAACGCCAACGGTGTCACGGTTTCGGTGGTGGTGATTACCAGAAATCGGGCCGAGCAGCTCAGGCGCTGTCTGGACGCTCTGGCAGTCCAGACCAGAGATCCCGAAGAACTCATCGTGATCGACAACGGGTCCATCGACCACACCAGGGAAGTGGTGGAGACTTTTGCCGGCAACCCCCGCCCGATCTACCGCTGTGAACCGAATGTGGGCTACGGCAGGGCGAGGAATGCGGGGGTGGCCGCGGCGGTCGGTGAGGTGATCGCCTTTGTTGACGACGATGCCGTGGTCAGACCCGAGTGGCTCGAGATGATGGTGCGCCCGTTCCTGCGCGATCCATCGATCGGGATAGCCGGCGGCTCGATCCGAACCCTGGAGGAGGAGCGCAAGGACCCGGTCTACCGCTACCATGTGGCGAGCGAGGGGGGGCCGGCGTGCTGATCTCGGTGGTTGATGATTACTACGACCCGGGCTATTTGCCCGACTCTGATCCGGTGGCTGTCCGGGGCTTTTTCCCCAACTGCAACCTGGCGGTTCGGCGGTCGGCGTGGAACGCGGTGGGGGGTTACGACGAGGGTCTTTCCGCCGCCGAGGACATGGATCTGTGCCGGCGTGTCTCGTTGGGCGGATGGCGGCTTTTCTTCGAGCCGAGGGCGGCCTGCCGGCACCAGGCGCGCCCTGACCTGCGGGCGCTGGCCCGCCAGTGGTGGGGCTATGGCGTGGGCAGTGCCGCGGTCCAGAGGAGGGACCGTGACGCGTCCGTGGAGCTGTATGGATCGGCTGAAGCTGCGCCCAGAATCCACCGGTTTCGGCGGTTGTTCGCGATTCGGCGCTCACCCCTGCAGGCGTTGATCTTCGTGACCCCGTTTCGGATCTCCGGCCTGCCGGCGCTGGCTGCGGCGATTTCGGCGGTCCTGGGTCATTGGGCGGCGGCAGCCGTCCTGGCGGTGCTCTGTCTGGCCGCGGTGACATGGACCGTGGCACGGCACCCCGCCACCAAACATCTCCGATTGCGACACCTCCCTGGATTCCTCGTCGTTCTGGTGGTGCTGGACCTGGCTTCTTTTCTCGGTGGTCTGTGGGGGGGATTGCGGTGCGGAATGATCTACGTCCTGGCCTTGGTGTGATGAGGGGGGACGCCAGTTCCGCTGGTTACGACCTCGAACCATGCAGGAGGACAACGATGGAGGTCCGGGGTGGGCGAGGGGACTGACACCGGGACCGACGTGACCAACGCGGGTCTGGCTCGCGACACCGCCATGCTGCTGGCGGCCCAGATCTACTACCGGGCGGGCGGCTTCGTGGTTTTCATGATCCTGTCGCGAACCCTGATCAAATCGAATCTGGGCATCTACCTCTTCGCCCTGGCGAGCGCCGAGGCGTTGATCTTCATGGCGAGCTTCGACCTGGACCGGGTGCTCATGCGTCGGGTGGCTGTCGACCCTGGTGGCGCTCACTCGGTGATGTCTTCGGTGGTTGGATTTCGGCTGGTGGTGGCGCCCGTGTACCTGGCCTCGGTCCTTCTGGTCGCAAGGTTCTCCGACTGGACCATCTGGCCGGTGATGGCGGCGGTGGCCGCATTGACTCTTGGAGAAAGCGTCTACCTCAGCCTTTCCTGCTTGTTTGTCGCAGTGGGTCGGGTGGATCTTTCGGTGCGCCTGGGTGTGGTGATCCAGTCCCTATTTCTCGGTCTCGTGGTGGTCGCCATGTGGCGGGCCCCGTCCCTCGAGACCTTTCTCCTGGTTTGCGGGATTCGCGTCGTCGCCCTGATCGCGGCCGGTCTGGTCATCTCTCGCAGGAATGTCACATTGGTTGGGCTGGGCTGGGATCGATCGCTGATCCTCGAAGCCATCCCGTTCGCGCTGCTGGGCTTGGTGATGGTTCTTCAGGACCGGGTCGATGTCCTGGTGGTGGGCTGGTTCACCGACTATGACGACGTGGCGCGTTACGGCCTCGCCCTGCGGATCGTGGTGGTTTCACTCTGCCTGCCGCTGGCGGCCGGGCAGGTCCGTTACCCTCACCTCTCCAGGCTCGGCCCTGGACCACAGAGCAGGTCTGTGATCCGGCGGGGCTTCGCCCTGATGATCGTGCTCGGAGGGCTCGTGATGGCCATCACGAGCTGGTTCTCAGGGCCCGTCACCAAACTGCTCTACGGCCCGCTCGGCCCTGAAGTGGAGCCCATTCTCCGTCTGGCGGTTGGGCTCTTCCCGCTCCAGTTCGCGGCGGTTTTCCTGGCGCTGGCCCTACAGGCGATCCGCCGAGAACGGGTGGTACTGATCATATTCGGCCTCGGGGCAGCGGCTGGCTTGGCGCTCGAGCTGGTGCTGGTCCCGTCATTCGGTGTGACCGGAGCGGTGGCCGCCCGGCTGATCATGGCGAGCGCCCAGCTTGCGGTTCTCCTTTGGGTGACGTGGAGGGTGGTGCGCTGATGGTGAGATATGCGGGCTAGACCATCCCCTCGTCGACCAAGCGTCTCCGTCGTTGTCCCTGCCGGACCTGGAGCCGACCAGCTGGGGGTCTGCCTGGCGGCGTTGGCGCGATGCCGACCGGAGCCGGATGAGGTCATTGTGGTGGTGGACGGTGCCGGCGACACCGTGGCCGACGTTGCTCGACGCTATGGTGCTGAGGTGGTTGTGGAGCCCAGTTCGGTGGGTCCGGCAGGGGCTCGGAATCGCGGTGTCCGGAGAGCGCAATCTGAGATATTGCTCTTCGTGGACGCTGACGTGGAGGCCCACCCGGACCTGGTGAGACGGGTGGCCCAGGTGCTGGCCGGTGACGGGGAACACGCCGCGGTCTTTGGTTCCTACGACGACGATCCGGCGGCACCCGGACTGATTTCCCAGTACCGGAATCTCCTCCATCACTGGGTTCACCAGCACGGCCGCGAGCAGGCCACGACATTCTGGAGTGGCTGCGGTGCGATTCGAAGGACCGCCTTTGATGCGGCGGGCGGATTTCCGGAGTCCTACCGGGAACCCTCCATCGAAGACATTGCCCTCGGGGCGCGCCTGCGCCGCCTCGGGCATGGCATCAGGCTGGATCCAACGCTCCAGGTGCGCCACCTCAAGCGGTGGACACTCGCCGATGTGGTACGCACCGATCTGCTGAAGCGAGCCATTCCCTGGACCGAGCTCATGGTTCGCCAACGCCACCTGGTCAACGATCTCAACGTCAACTCCACCGGCAGGGTCAGCGTTGCCCTGGTCGGCATTCTGATTCTTGCCCTGATGGCGGCATTCTTGGTGCCCGTGGCGGTTGTCGCGGCTCTCGCTGCCGCGCTTGGACTCCTGGCGGTCAATTTTGGGTTCTACCGGTTTCTGGCACGAAAGCGCGGGTGGTGGTTCGCCCTGCGCGCCATCCCCCTCCACTGGCTGTACTACCTGCTCTGCGGCGTCGGTTTTGTGGTCGGGTCTTTTCGGGCGCTTCGAACAGGCAGTGGCCAGTAGGTAGCAGCAGACGTTCTTTAGGTTTAAAGGTTTAAAAGTTAAAGGTTTAAAGGTTCCGAACCCCCGAACCCCGAATCCCAAATAAAAGACGTCAGGGAATCAGCACGACTTTGCCAAAATTCTTGCGATCTTGAATGTACCGATGCGCGTCGCCGGCCTGATCAAAGGGGAAACTGCGGTCCACGACGGCCTGAAAGGTGCCGTCCTCCATCAGGTTCAGAATCTCCGCCATCATCGCTGCCGACTCGGCGCCCCGGTGCCAGATCCGGCCCAGATTGAAGCCGAAGACGCCCCGGCTCTTCATCATCAGCGAGAAGGGGTGGAAACGGGGTGTGCTTGCGAGGCCGCGGAGCGCCGCCAGCCAGCTGCGGCGGGTTCCCGGGGCAAAGCTCGAAGCCCCGAAGATCATCAGCCGGCCGAGGTCAGCCAGCAGCCGATAGCTCTTTGCAAACGATTTCCCGCCGACCGCATCGAGCACCATGTCGACCCCCCGGCCGTCGGTGATGGCTTTGACCTCGGTTTCGAAATCCTGCGTCCGGTAGTCGATGCAGTGATCCACCCCCATGTCGCGCAGACGATCGTGCTTGGAAGCGGAGGCCGTGCCGATGACCCGGGCGCCGTGGTAGAGGCAAATCTGGAGTGCGGCCAGGCCGACCCCGCCGGCACAGGCATGGACCAAAACCGTCTCTCCCGGTTGGAGGTTGCCCAGTCGGATCAGCATCCACCAGGCGGTGAGCCAGTTCACCGGGACCGAGGCGGCCTCCTCGAAACCGATGGGGCCCGGAATCAATCTGACGGCCGGGGCCGGAACGCAGACCACGTCGGAGTAACCACCGAAACGGGTCGCCGAGACCACTCTGTCGCCGGGTGCGAATCCCTCCACATCCGGTCCCAAAGCGTCGACCTCGCCGGCCACCTCGTAACCCACCACGCAGGGAAGGGGCGGTGCGTCCTGGTAGAGCCCCATGCGGGCCAGGATGTCGGCGAAGTTGATGCCCGAGGCTTTCACCCTCACCCGCACCTCGCCTGGACCCGGCTCCGGATCCGCCGCCTCGCGCACCTCCAGCACTTCCGGCCCACCGACTGTCGGGATCCATACCTGCTTCATGCACCCGCCCCTTTTCGAGTTCTGATGAGAACAACCTATCAGGTCCGAAGCGGTGGGCAGTCACGCGCCCAGCCGTTGAGCTATGGAGGCGGTAGTGTCGCACTTGGGTGCCACGTATCCCATAGTTTCGAAACACTTCCAAGAGTGGAACAGTGGGATACGTGGGACCTCAAACACGGGCTCAACCCAACCCCAACTGCACCTTGATCGCCCGCTCGACACCACGGAGGTCGTCGGGCGACAAATCACCGAGACGTTCCGACAGGCGGATTTTGCTGACGGTGGCGAGTTGGTCGGCCATGGCCTTTCGCTGCTCGCCGTTGAGGTCGACGTAGGCCTCGCTCGGGAAGAGCTTGATGACGTTGCTGGTGAGGGGCACGACCTGGACCCGGTTGAGGTGCCGGTTGGCCGCGTCGTTGCTCACGATGATGGCGGGACGTCGTTTTTGGATCTCTCCACCCACCGCGGGGTCGAAGTTGACCCACCACACCTCACCGCGTCTCATCGGCCACATCCGTCACAGTGGACTCGGCCCATTCGAGCGCCTCGGCCTCACGAACCTCGTCGTGGGCCATCTCCTCGTAGGCCGCGTGGAGCTCCTCGTTCACGACGTGCGGGCGCACCAGCGACTCGATGAACCGGCTGATCCGCCGCCGGCCCACCACCCGGTGCAACCCCTCGTAGACCTGCTCGTCGACTGTAATCGTCAGCTTCTTCTGCATTCGGCGCTCCTTACACGTATAGTATACGTATTAGAAACACGTGTCCACGAAGTAGCGCGTCGGTTCTTTCGCTGCACTCTTCGTGGATCGAAGGCTTAACCCGCATATCTCACCAGCTTTCTGCTCCGGCCGGCGATACACCGCACCCAACGGCGTTTTCTCGCCTCGGGGTACTCGACGCACTGTCGAGTACGCCTCCGCGCCCCTCGGGTCGAAAACCCCACTGTGCACGGCACCTCGCCGCCCTCGTTACGAAACCCGGTGAGATATGCGGGTTAAAGCCCAAAAAAAGAGGCCGGCAAGACCATCTTGCCGGCAAAAGGGGTAGGAAGGAAGGAGTTTAGATTGTTGCAGCCTTGGCCTTTCCGAAGAACTCGGAGAGGTCGATCTTGTTGTCGCGCAGCTTCTCGGGCGGCTCGTTGATGTAGTTGTAGCGGCGACCGTAGCCGAGCAGGGAGCGCTCGAGCATGCGGCGTCCGCGATAGAGCCGCGACATGACGGTGCCCACCGGCACCTCGAGGATATCGGCGATCTCCTTGTAGGAGAAGCCCTCGAGATCGGCCAGCAGCACCACCATCTTGTAGTCGTGGGGCAGCTCGACGAGGGTGCGGCGGACGTCGTGGTCCATCTCGGCCGCCATGATCCAGCCCTCGGGGTCGGAGACCGGGTCGTGAAAGGCGTCCATCAGTGTCTCCTCGAGACCCTCTTGGACGTCATCAAAATCAACCTTCGGGGGTTGCAGTTTCTTCTTGCGATACGAGTTGATGAAGGTGTTTTTCATGATTTTGAACAGCCAGGCCTTGAGGTTCGTTCCTTCGGAGAAGCGCTGGTAATACTTGAAGGCCTTCAAGTAGGTTTCCTGAATGAGGTCCTCGGCATCTTCCACCGATCGGGTCATCCGCAGCGCACTCTTGAAGAGTTGGTCACGATAGGGCAGGGCGCCGGATGTGAAATCCCAGTGTCTTGGCTCGGCTGTTTGAGTCATGGAGACCCTCCAATTGATCGGAATGATACATATCTGAAACATTCGTGTCAAGTGGAGAATAATTTTTTTTAAAGAAAAAATGTGTTGCAATCATGAAACACATCAAGAGAATGCCTGAGAGGCCCGAAAAAACAGAAGGGGGCTCGACCGAGCCCCCTTCTGAGTTTTTCGAGAAGATCGTCTAAGCCAAGATCAAGAACGCAATGATCAGGGCGTAGATAACCAGCGACTCGATGAGCGCCAGGCCGATGATCATGGTGATCCGGATTGGTCCCACCGCGCCGGGGTTGCGGCCGATGGCCTCGCAGGCCGCCGACAGGCCCTTGCCCTGACCCAGCGAGCCGAACGCCGCGGCGATGCCGATGGCGAATGCGGCGCCCAAATACTGGAAGACGTTCTTCCCGGCGGGCTCCGCACCGTGCTCCTGCGCCATTGCCGGCGCGGCCAGTGCCAGGGTTACGAGTACCAGTGCCATGATTGCAAATCGTCGGTTCATACGGTCCTCCTCCGTTTTTCTCGGTCGTTGCCTAGTGTTCTTCGGCACCAACGGCCCCATTGAGGTAGGCCATGGTGAGCATGATGAAAATAAACGCCTGCAGCAGGGCACCAAAGATCCCGAGCCCCATCATCGGCCACGGCAGAATCAGCGGGAACAGGAAGAAGAAGATGCCGGTGGCGGTGTGCTCGCCGAAGATGTTGCCGAACAGGCGGAGTGCAAGGGAAAGGATCCGCGCCAGGTGCGAGATGATCTCGATCGGCACCATCAGAGGCGCCAGCAGCGGCAGCGGACCCGCGAAGTGCTTCAAGTACTTGAAGAGCCCGTTGTCCTTGATGCCCACGAAGTTGTAGAACAAGAAGGCGGTGATGGACAGGGCGAAGGTGGTGTTCGGATTGGCGGTGGGGGGTTGGACGAAGAAGAACAATCCGAAGATGTTGCAGGTGAAGATGAAGACCGCGAGACCGCCGATGAAGGGCAGGAAGCGCTTGCCGAAGCCGTGTCCGACCACGTCGTCGATAAGCTCTTCGAGGCCAGACACCAGAAGCTCCAGCATCTGTTGACCTTTGCCCGGCGTTTCCACAGACAACCGTCGGCTGATGGGGATCAAGACCGCGGCGATCAGGACCACGGCGAGCACCGCCATGATGACGTGATCCGGCAGCCAGTATCCGGTTTCGTGGAGGCCCATGAGCTCCTGCCAACGGGCGCTCGACTCCCCGAACAGGCTCATCAATAGGGCATTGATGGGTTTGTAGAGGAATGATACGGGATGATGCAACTTAGCCTCCTCCGACCCTTCCCCAGCGAAGACCCTCGATGATCAGGGCCGCCACCAGGGCCGAGAATCCCAATGCCACTGCCACGAAGTCGATGCCCGGGACCAGGAGCAGAACCGCGAACAGACCGGCGAAAAGGGCGAGACGCCCCACGATGGTCAACACGGATCGGCTGTCGAACTGCGGTTTTCCCGGCTGGAGAACCCTCTGAAGCACCGCCTCGAGCCAGCGGAAATTGATGATAGCCACCCCACCTGCCGCGGTCAAGCTCACCGCAGCCGGCAAGGACTTTCTCAAGATCAGCATGCCAATGGCGCCAACGGCCACGAGCACCCAGGACGTGCGCGCGACCCGCCGTCCGAACAGCCCGTCCCCGTCCGAGCGGGCCGGCCCCATATCAATAGTCATCGTCGCGGTCATCGTCCTCCTCGGACTCGTCATCGTCATCCGGTGGATACACCTTGATGTCCCCCAGCTCCGGCCGCAGCTTGTCCTCGTCGGACCTGCTGGCCTGGGCGGTGATGCGAAACAGGTTCACGAAGCCGGCCGTGATCCCGAACAGGCTGAACACGATGGTCAGCCAGGGATAGGTTCCCAGGCTGCCGTCCAGCCATTTTCCAAAAAAGAAGCCGAGGGCGATCGCCACCGGGAACTGAATCCCGACGATGGACACGTTGAGCCAGGTGCTCGCCGACCGAAAGGCGCCTCCCCTTCGGCCCGCCTTCTTCGGGGCGCCTGGAGGGCTGGTGCCGGTGGTTCCCTGGGCCATCCACTATCCCATTCCGAGGGCTTGCAGTCCGCCCTTGGCCCAGGCGATCACCGGACCCGGGTAGATACCGACCGCCAGGGTGACCACCGCGCACAGAACGATCATCGCTGAGGTCCAGCGGTCGTCAATCAGGGCGGCGGGCTCGGCCTCGGAGCCGTCCTTCATGAACATCTGGACCACGATCCTGAAGTAGTAGTAAAGGCTCACCGCCGACATCAACACCGCGATCACCGTCAGCCAGACGTAGCCCCCCTCCATGGCGGCCGCGAATATGTAGAGCTTGCCCATGAAGCCTGCGGTGGGTGGGATACCGGCGAGGGCGAGCATGAACCACAGCATGAGCGCCGCGGCACCGGGATGCCGCCGGGCGAGACCGGCGTAGTCTGAGATGGTCTCTCCGGCGTAGCCCTTGGACTCGAGCAGGATGACCATGCCGAAGGCGCCGAGATTCATGAATGCGTAGACCAGCATGTAGACCAAGACGGCCCACAGACCACCGGCGCTCGCGGCCACCAAACCCATCAGGGCGTAGCCGGCGTGTGCGATCGAGGAGTAGGCCAGCATCCTCTTGACGTTGTCCTGGGTGAGGGCTGCCACGTTTCCGTAGATCATGGTTGCCGCGGCGGCCAGCCACAGAACCGTACGCCAGGTTCCCACCTCCGGCTGGAAGGTGATCACGAAGAGCCTGAGGAACATGGCGAATGCGGCGGCCTTGGGTCCCACCGACATGAAAGCCGTCACCGGGGTCGGGGCCCCCTCATAGGCATCCGGCGTCCATACGTGGAAGGGTACTGCGGCCACCTTGAAGAGCATGCCGAAGGAGATCAGCACGATTCCGAGCAGGAGGGTGAGGTTGTCGCTGGGTACTGCGGTCAAACCCAGCCGGATGGTCTCCAGATCGAGGCTGCCCGTGGTGCCGTAGATCAGCGAAATGCCATACAGCAGGATGCCCGAGGAAAGGGCGCCCAGTACGAAGTACTTGACCGCCCCCTCGTTGGATTTCATTTCGAGTTTGAAATAACCCACCAAGACGTAGACGGACAGTGCCATCAACTCGAGGCCGACGTAGAGGGTCACCAGGTTGGCGCCCGATGCCATGATGAACATCCCCGTGGTGGCGAACAGGATCAGGGCGGAGAACTCACCGCCGCCGTATCCCGCCCGTTCGAGGAACCCGGCGGCCATCACCAACGAAATGGACGACACCGCGAGCAGGAGCAGCTTGAAGAAGACCGCAAACTGATCCACTGCCAGCATGCCGCCGAGGATCGCCGACGGGCCGTCCACGGGCCGGGCAAAGAGGATCACCAGAATCGCCGTGACCGCGAGAGAGGCCACCGCCGCCAGGGTCACCGTGCGGGTGCCGCGGCGTCCCAGGGAGACGCCCGCCAACAACAGCGCGAAGCCGGCTGCTGCCAGGAAGATCTCGGGGATCAGCGGCACGAAGTCTAGAAGCGACATGCGCTACTCCCCGGGGTCCTCGTGATGATCGTCTTCGGGAACCGCGGCGATCGCGGCCACGTGGTCGGCGGCGGTCCCCTCCTCGGGCATGGCCACGGCGACCCGCTCCAGCACGCGGTCGACCGTGGGGGCCATTCTCTCGAAGAACGGCTTCGGGTAGAGGCCGACCCAGAATGCGACGACGATCAGCGGAATCAAGGTCCACTGCTCTCGGAGGTTGAGGTCTGCGAGGTCCTTGTTCTTTTCGTTCTTGAGCTCGCCGAAGAAGACCCGCTGGTACATCCACAGCATGTAGGCCGCGCCGAGCACGATGCCCGAGGCCGCGAACAGCGCCCACACCCACGAGTGATCGAAGGCGCCGAGCAGGATGGTGAACTCGCCGATGAACCCGTTGAGGGTCGGCAGGCCGATGGAGGACAGGGTGATGATCATGAAGAAGGTGGCGTAAAGCGGCATGACCTTCGCAATGCCACCGTACTCGGCAATCATCCGATTGTGCCGGCGTTCGTAGACGATTCCGACCAGCAGGAAGAGCGCGCCGGTGGAAACCCCGTGGTTGAGCATCTGGAGAATCGAGCCGCGCAGGCCGGGCTCGTTGAGGGCGAACATTCCCAGCATGACGAAGCCCATGTGGCTCACCGAGGAGTAGGCCACGAGCTTCTTCATGTCCTTCTGAGCCATCGCCACCAGGGCGCCGTAAATGATGGCGAAGACGGACAGTGCGCCGATCCAGCCCACCGCCTTGACCGTGGCATCCGGCAGCAGCGGCAGGGACAGCCTGACGAAACCGTAGGTCCCCATCTTCAGCAGGACGCCGGCCAGGATCACCGACCCTGCGGTTGGCGCTTCCACGTGGGCGTCGGGCAGCCAGGTGTGGAACGGGAACATTGGCACCTTGATGGCGAATCCAACGAAGAAACCGAGGAAGATCCAGAACTGGAGCCCCGCTGGAATCATCGGCGCGATCTGATAGAGCGCTGGGATCTCGAAGGTGGCGACGTTTCCAAGCCCCGGCAAACCGATGGCGGCAAGGCCACCGGCGTTGTAGAAGTACAGCGCCAGGATGCCCACCAACATCAGAACCGATCCCACCAGGGTGTAGAGGAAGAACTTGATCGCCGCGTACAACTTTCTGGGTCCGCCCCAGACCCCGATCAGGAAGTACATCGGGACCAGCATGACCTCCCAGAACACGTAGAACAGGACGAAATCGAGCGCCATGAACACGCCCAGCATCCCGGTCTGGAGGAGCAGCAGGAAGATGTAGTACTCCTTCTGCCGATCTTCGATGGCGGTGAACGAGGAGTACACCGAGATGAACCCGAGGGCGGTGGTGAGCAGGATCAGCAGGACCGAGAAACCGTCGACCCCGAAGATGTACTGCACGCCCACCGACGGAATCCAATCGGCCTGGGTGGCGAACTGAAACTCGGCCCCGTCGGTTTTATAGAGAAACCAGAGTGGGATCGAAACCAGGAAGTCCAACCCTGCGACCACCGTGGCAAACCACTTGATGGCCTTCGTGTTCTCCTTGTTGATGAAGAAGATCATGGCCAGCGCCCCGGCGAGCGGGAGGTAGCAGATCAGATTGAGGAGCCAGCCGTATTGGAAGTCGTATTGCATCCTTCGCTCCCTAGAAACTCACGAGAAAAACGACAAGCAGGAGGGCCGCGCCGAAGACCATCACCATGGCGTATCCCTGGGTGAAGCCCACCTGGAGTCTGCGGAAGAAGTGGCTCGCGACGTCATACACCGTCGCGATGAGGTTGACCGCACCGTCGACCACTCTCAGGTCGAAGACGCCCGACAGGAAGCTCGAACCCACCGTCGCGTGGCGGGTGCCGTTGACCGCACCGTCCACCACGCGGGCGTCACCCTCCCAGAGCAGGTCGGCGAGACGCATGGTGCCGGCCACCACGGTGGCGTCATAGAGCTCGTCCATCCAGTACTTGTTGAGTAGCAGTTTGTAGGCGAACGGGAAGCGCTCGGCGAGCCGACGTGGCCGTTCGAAGGCCCCGGACCCCATGTAGAAGCGGTAGGCCAGCCAGATGCCGAATCCTGCCACCGCGAGCGACAGGAAGATCAGACCGAACTCCAGACCGAGCGGTACGTGGTGAGCAGCGTGTTCGCCGTGACCGGCCGCCGATTCGTGGCCGCCCCAGTGGAGCGGCAGCACCACCGGCTCGAGGAAGTGCTCGATCTTGTTCAACTCGGGCCGCCCGAAGAGATATCCCGGAATTCCGATGAACCCGCCGACAATCGACAGCACGGCGAGGATCTGCAGCGGCAGAGTCATGGTCCATGGCGACTCGTGCAAATGATGCTCGGCCTCCTCGCCGCCCCGGAACTCGCCGTGGAAGGTCATGAAGAACAGCCGGAACATGTAAAAGGCGGTCAATACGGCGCCGATGACGGCCAACAACCACAGCAGGAAGTACTGGTTGCCGAAGCCGTTGAGGTTGCCGTGGCCGGCGGCGAAGGCCTTGGCCAGGATTTCATCCTTGGAGAAGAAACCGGCGAAGGGGAAGATGCCGGCGATCGCGATGGTGGCCGCCAGGAAGGTCCAGTAGGTCTTGGGCATGTACTTCTTGAGTCCGCCCATCTTTCGCATGTCTTGCTCGCCGCCGCAGGCGTGAATCACCGACCCGGATCCGAGGAAGAGGCAGGCCTTGAAGAAGGCGTGGGTCAGCACGTGGAAGATGGCGGCGACGAAGGCGCCGACCCCGGCCCCCAGGAACATGTAGCCGAGTTGGGAAACGGTGGAGTAGGCGAGGACCTTTTTGATGTCGTTCTGGACCAGGCCGATGGTGGCCGCGAAGATCGCGGTGAGACCGCCGACGATCGCCACCGTCAGCATGGCGGTGGGGCTGATGCGGTAGAAGACGTTGCACCGAACCACCATGTAGACGCCTGCGGTGACCATGGTGGCGGCGTGGATCAACGCCGACACCGGAGTCGGTCCGGCCATGGCGTCGGGCAGCCAGACGTAGAGCGGGATCTGGGCCGACTTGCCGATGGCGCCGACGAAGAGCAGCAGACCGATGATGGTGGCCGCCGTCGTGTAGTGCTCGGGGTGGGCCGCCGCGGCCCGGAACATGGGGTCGAAGTCCATGGTGCCGAAGAAGGTGAAGCACGCGAAGATCGCCAGCAGGAAGCCCCAGTCACCGATCCGGTTGACGATGAACGCCTTTTTGCCGGCGGCGGCGCACCAGTCCTTCTCGAAATAAAAACCGATCAGCAGGTAGGAGCAGAGACCGACCCCCTCCCAGCCAACGAACATGACCGGAAGGTTGGCGCCCAGCACCAGCACGAGCATGGAGAACATGAACAGATTGAGGTAGCTGAAGTAGCGAGAATAGGCGCGGTCGGTCTCGTCGTGCATGTAGCCCACCGAGTAAAGGTGGATCAGGAATCCGACGAAGGTCACGAAGGCGACCATGACCGCCGACAGGGAGTCGAGCTGGAACGACGCGGTGACGTTCACGTCCGCCACGGTGCCGTCGAGGATCTTCAGCGATCCGCCGGAAATCCAGTCGAAGAGGGTGACCACGTGGGGGTGG
This sequence comes from uncultured Holophagae bacterium, assembly GCA_963801995.1. Classification (GTDB taxonomy): domain Bacteria; phylum Acidobacteriota; class Thermoanaerobaculia; order Thermoanaerobaculales; family Sulfomarinibacteraceae; genus FEB-10. The sequence goes on from CAWDGW010000014.1 coordinate 28,038, forward strand.
TGGTGGTCCTCGGTGAGGTACCACTGGACGATGGCCGCCCAACCCCAGAGCCAGGCCAGGCCCGATCCGAGCAGGGCCACGGTGTGGGTCACCATCTTGCCCAAGCCGCGCCGGTTGGAGACGAAGCCGTTGAAGATCGCGCCCAGGAGCGGGAACAGGGGGATCAGCCAGATCAGGTCGTGGAACTTCATCCCGCTAGCCCCCCATGATGTTGGCCTCGTCCAGGGCCACGGTGTCTTTCAAACGAACAAGGGCGATGATCAGGCCCAGGCCAATGGCGGCTTCGGCCGCGGCAATGGTGATCACGAAAATGGCCAGGATCTGCCCCGTGAGGTCGCCGAGCCGGAAGGAGAAGGCGATCAGGTTGAGGTTGACCGCGTTGAATATCAGCTCGAGCGACATCAGCACGGTGATGAAGTTCCTGCGGATCATCACCCCGATGACACCGAGGCTCAACAGCACCAGCGAGAGCATGACGTAGTGGGTGGCGGTGATCATGATTCACCCTCCCCGCCGGGAGCGTCGAGGGCCGCGTCTCTCCGGCCGAAGATGATGGCTCCGATCATGGCCACCAGCAGCACCACCGAGACCACCTCGAAGGGGACCAGGTAGGTGGTGTAGAGAGTCATCCCCACAGCTTCGGTGTTGCCCACAACCTGGCCGTCCACCTGCTGGAGGGCCGTCGGATCACCGCTACCGGTTGCCAGCACTCCGAAGAGGATGAAGATCGCCACGAGGAGGCCAGCCAGCACGCCGAAGACCACCGCCAGCGGGGCCAACTGTGACAGGAAGGCGGAGTCGGGCGTCAATCCCTTGACGTTCACCAGCATGATGACGAAGAGGAAGAGCACCATGATGCCGCCGACGTAGACGAGGACCTGAACGGCTGCCAGGAACTCGGCGTGACGCAGTACGAAGAGCACGGCCACCATGACGAAGCTCAGCAGCAGTGACAGGGCCGAGTGCACCGGGCTCTTGAAGGCGATCACACCCACGCCCGCGGCGACGGTGACCACCGCCACGACGTAGAACAGGATCGGCTCGAAGTTCGATAAAAGTCCATCAGGCAGTCCCCGTTCACGGGGTTGGATTGGATTGAAGATTGAAAATTGAAGATAGATTCCTGTCCCGACCCCGGGTGGGTGGGGGATCTTGAATCTTGAATCAATCGAACCTCTCCTCGGGAACGCCGGTTGGCCGCCCTTGGTTCTGCGGCCCAGTCGCGATCCATGGGGTCGCGCGGGTCCTGACCCTCTGCCGGAGTCTTGACGCCGGGGAAGGCCTCGACGCCCTCCCAGCTGAACAGACGCTGCTTGTTGAAGTACAGGCCTTCATTCCGATCGTAGACCGCTCCCTCGTAGGTCTTCGAGGTCATCCAGATCGACGGCGGCTCGGTTGGGCAGGCCGCCTCGCAAAGGCCGCAGAACATGCACCGCTTCACGTCGATGTCATAGCGGGTGATGATCTTCTTCTTCTTTTTGGTCTCCGGATTGACCTCGACCTTGTCCACCAGGTAGATGATGTCGATGGGGCAGGCCTTGACGCACAGCGAGCAGTCGATGCAGCGCTCCGAGTCATAGCCGAACATGCCGCGGAAGCGATCCGTCGGCTCCACCCTCTTCTCCGGGTACTGCACCGTTTCCTTGCGGCGGAAGAAGTAGCCGCCGGTCACCCGCAGACCCTTGAACAGGTCCACCGGAATCAACGTGGAGAAAAACTCCCTCACGTTCATGCACTCATCCCTTCAACAGCAGCACGCCCACGCCCACCAGCAACACGTTGGCCAGTGACAGCGGGAGCAGCCATTTCCAGCCCACAGCCATGAGCTGGTCGAAGCGGTACCGCGGGAATGTGGCGCGGAACCACATGTAAACGAAAATGAAGGCCATGACCTTGGCGAGGTACCACAGCACCGGTGGGATCCAGACGAAGGGTACGGACTCCCAAATCCCCGACAGCAGGTTCGGGAAGGGGGGCATCCAGCCTCCGAAGAACAGGATCACCGCCACCGACGACACAACCAGCATGTTCATGTACTCGGCGAGGAAGAACAGCGCGAACTTCATGCCCGAGTATTCGGTGTGGAAGCCTCCCACCAGCTCCGACTCCGCCTCGGGCAAGTCGAAGGGGTTGCGGTTGGTCTCGGCAACCCCACAGACGAAGTAGATGCCGAAGCCGAGCAGGCCCGGAACCACGAACCAGACGCCGGCGGCCTTTTGCGCTTCGACGATGCCCACCATGGACAGGGTTCCGGACATGAGCAGCACCGAAACAACGGCGAAGGCCATGGGGACCTCGTAGGAGACCATCTGTGCTGCCGACCTGAGCCCGCCCATCAGCGAGAACTTGTTGTTCGAGGACCAGCCACCAAGGATGATGCCGTAGATCGCGACCGAGGCGACTGCCATCAGAAAGAGGATGCCGATGTTGATGTCGGCGATCACTGGCTCGATGGGGATGCCGCCGATGGTGAAGCTGTCACCAAAGGGGATCACGGCCCAGACCAGGAAGGAGGGTACGAAGATCAGGATCGGTGCCAGCACGAAGACGAATTTCTCGGCCTGGCCCGGCATCAGGTCCTCTTTGACGAAGAGCTTGAATACGTCGGCGATGGGCTGGAACAGACCGCGGGGCCCCACCCGGTTGGGTCCGATCCGCACCTGCATGTAGGCCATGATCTTGCGCTCGGCCAAGGTGAGGTAGGCGACAATGAACAGCAGTACGCCGAGGATGACCACAGTCTTGGCCAGCGGGATCGCGAGGTAGATGATCAGCGGGTCGTTCATGCGTCCTCCCCGCCCGAGCCAATTCCAAATTGAAAATTGAAAATTGAAAATTCCGCCCACCCACCCCGGGCGGGCGGGGGCAATTTGTAATCTGCAATTTGCAATTTGAAATCCATGTCCCTGATCCTTAGCGGTCGATCTCGCCGAGCACGATGTCGAGGGTGGCAATCAGAGCGACCAGGTCGGCCACGAAGTGCCCCTTGGCCATCTCGGGCAGCGCCTGAAGGTTGACGAACGACGGCGGTCGCACCCGGCAGCGGTAGGGCTGGGTGCCCTTCTCGGTGGCCACGATGAAGTAGCCGAGTTCGCCTTTGGGGGCCTCCACCGAGCCATAGACCATTCCCTCACGGGAGCGGAGGATTTTCGGTGCCTTGGCTTTGATGGGCCCTTCGGGAAGCTTGTCCAGACACTGCCGGATGATCCGCGCCGACTGCCGCATTTCCTCGATTCGCACCAGATAACGGTCGTAGGTGTCGCCGTTGACCCCGATGGGTACTTCGAAATCGACCTCGTCGTAGCGTTCGTACGGAAAGACCTTGCGGATATCCCATTTGATTCCGGATCCGCGCAGCGGCGGTCCGGTGAATCCCCACTCGACGGCATCCTCCGGCGACACAACGCCGATGCCGACCGTGCGCTTTTTCCAGATCCGGTTGTTGGTGAGCAGTTCCTCGTACTCGTCCACGTGGGCCGGGAATTTGTCGACGAAGGCGGAGCAACGGTCGAGCCAACCGTCGGGGAGCTCGAAGGGCACGCCGCCAATGACCATGGTGTTGAGGGTCAGGCGGGCGCCGCAGTACTCCTCGAAGAGGTCGAGGATCTCGTCGCGTTCGCGGAAGGTGTAAAAGAAGGGCGTGACCGCGCCGAGGTCGATGGCGTGGGTGGCCAGCCAGAGGAGGTGCGATGCCAATCGCTGGAGCTCTGCCAGGAGCATCCGGATGTAGGCCGCTCGGGGCGGCAGGGTGATGCCGAGCAGCTTCTCCATGGTCACGCAGAAGCCCTCGTTGTTGGTGGCCGCCGCCACGTAGTCCATGCGGTCCGTGTGCGGGATGCACTGAGGGAAGTTCATGGTTTCGAAGAGCTTCTCGGTGCCGCGGTGGAGGTAGCCGATGATCGGCTTCGCGTCGACGATCTTCTCACCGTCGAGCTTGAGCTGAACCCGGAGAACACCGTGGGTCGCGGGGTGCTGTGGCCCGAAACTGAGCTCCATCTCCTCCACGTCGAATAGCGACGGAGTGACCTCAGGCACGGTGCACCTCCCATCCGCCCAAATTCGAAATTCGAAATTCGAAATTCGAAAACCCGCCACACCTCAGCAAAGGCTCCATTTCAGTTTTTCGCATTTCGCATTTCGCATTTCGCATTCTCGGCACGGCGGGACGAAGGATCGCGGCGGTCATGCCGGAGTCCTCCTTGGCCTGGTTTTGGCGGGAGGCTTTTCGAGTTCCTCGTCGCGGACGGGTCCGCCGCCCTCCGGGTAGACGTCGGGATAGATGGCCGCACCGGTGTCGATTCCCTCGACCGGGAAGTCCTTGCGCAGCGGGTGGCCGTTGAATCCCTCCCACATGAGGATTCGTTCCAAGCCCGGGTGGTCGTCGAACACGATGCCGAACATGTCGTAGACCTCTCGCTCGAGCCAGTTGGCGGTCTTCCAGACTCCGGCCACCGATGGAATCGTCTCCCCGTCGGGAACCGGGGCCAGCAGGCGGAGACGCTTGGAGTCGTCGAAGCGGTGCATCCAGTACACCACGTCGAAACGGTCGCCCTCTCGCTCTGGCCAGTCCACCGCGGTGAGGTCGACGAGGAAGGTGTAACCCTGCTCTTCCTTCAGGAACCGACAGGTTTCGACGATCTGTTCTCGGCTCACGGTCACGGTCACATCGCCCGCGAAGCGGTCGGCTACCACCACCGAGCCGTCCACTGTCGCGGCGAGCGCGGCCACGTCAGGGTCGGACGTCGACTCTTCGTGCTCCGGCGGAACGGGTTTCTCCTCCCAGGGCTGCTTGGGCTCGGCGTCGGCAGCCTCCTTGGCGGCCTTGGCTGCTGCGGCCTTGGCTTTGGCGGCCGCGATCTTTGCCGCCTTCTCCTCGTCGGAGAGCTTGGGCTTTTCCGGTGTGTCGGAGTCGGCCGGTTCCGGTTGTGGGCCTGGTTCTTCGGCCTCGGGGGTCGGCGGTGCCTCTGGGTCGGCCGTGACTGGAGTCTCGTCGGCCGCCGGCTCCGGGGTGCCGTCTGTGCGGATCTCGTCTTCGGGAGGCGTGGTCTTGTCGTCGCTCATCATGCCCTCACGAGGCCCGACGGCGGGCGATGGTGCGGCGGTCGATCTTGCGCTGCAGCTGCATCAGTCCGTAGATCAGCGCCTCGGGGCGTGGCGGGCAGCCCGGAATGAAGACGTCCACCGGGATGATGCGGTCCACACCCTGGGTCACCGCATAGGTCTTGTAGGGCCCACCGCAGGTGGCGCAGGACCCCATGGCGATCACCCACTTGGGTTCGGCCATCTGCCGGTACAGGCGTTTCACCAGGGGGGCCATCTTCTCGGTCACCGTGCCCGACACGATCATCAGGTCGGCCTGGCGGGGAGTGCCGCGAAAGACCTCGGCCCCGAATCGGGCCATGTCGAAGCGGGCGTCCAGGGTGGCCATCATCTCAATGGCGCAACAGGCAAGACCGAACTGCATCGGCCACAGCGAGCTCCGGCGTGCCCAGTTGAACAGCAGGTCGTAGCTGGTGGTGATGATGTTCTTGTCGAAGCGGTCCTCAATCAGGCCCATTCGAGCGCTCCTCGTTGCCACGCGTAGATGTAGCCAACCAGCAGGATCGCCAGGAACACGACCATTTCTATAAAGCCGAAGAGGGCGAGCTTCTCGAACATGACCGCCCACGGAAACAAGAAGATCGTCTCCACGTCGAAGACCACGAAGAGGACGGCGATCAGGTAGTAACGGATCGAAAACCTGGTGTCGAGGGCGCGGGTTGGCGCCTTGATGCCGCATTCATACGGCTCGGCCTTGACGGCATCGGGCGAGCCCGCTCGCACCACCTTTGCCAGCAGCAAGACGATGATGGGAAACGAGATGGCGACCAGGCTGAAGACGAGTATCGGGACGTAATGCGCCATAGACCCCCCGGCAGACGGCAGCGCGCGTCTATTCTAGTGTTCTGACGGCGCTTGTCAATAATTTCACAAAGTCAAAGTACCAAATTTGATACTTGGTATCACTGGGGCAGTATACCGGCGCACGACAGACGATTGCAGGTATTCCCGTGCCCGTCTCCGTGTCCGTTCCCGAAACCAGCGGCAGCGGCAGAGGGCAGCGAACGGGGCAGGAATCAGCGAACAGCGACGGCGGACAGCGGCAGAGGGCAGCGACGGTGAGCAGCGACAGTGGGCAGCGACCGCGGCAGAGGCAGCGATCAGGTGTGTGGCGCCGGCGTGGTCCCCTCCGGGTCGTTCTATGAGACGGAGACGAATAGCTGCCAGGGAGGCCGTTGTCAAGGGACGCTACGCTGCCGGCCTTGAGTCCGGCAACCCTTGACAACGGCCTCCCAGGCAGCTTGTTGAAGGGCATGAACGACCCGGAGGTGACCATGTCGAAAGCCGTCAGCAACACCAATCTCATCGCCTACACCACGGCCCTCGAAGCAGCCGGCATCGCCATCAAGCTGGTTTCGAGAGTTCCGGCTCCGTTGAAGTCCATCGCCGATCAGCTGATCCGGTCAGCCAGTTCGGTCCCTGCCAACCTGGCGGAAGGGCACGGCCGAAACGGAAGAGACCGCCAGCACTACTGGCGGATTGCCTATGCTTCGGCCAAGGAGGTCGACAGTCATCTGCGACTGCTCTCAGCCGCTGGAGCGGTCAACCGAGTCGGCGCGGAGAAGGCCCTTGGGACCTTTGATCAGGTTCGTGCCATGACCTGGCGCCTGCTCAATCCCGTGTAGCCTGAATACCCACCAGCCTGACGCCGTCGCCGTCACCTGACGCCGCCACCGGCCCCTGTCGCTGTCAACTGTCGCCGTCCCTGGTCGCTGTCATCCACCACCTCACGGAATCCCGGATGAGGCAAACGTTCAATCAGTTACGTTCAATGCCTTAAGGTATCGGCATGGCGGATCAACCGCCATTCGCGCGATTGCCTATGGCCTGCTGCCACGATCGAGGCAGCGATAGGCGATCGCCTCCGCAATGTGCGTCGCGGAGATTTGGTCGTCGCCTGCAAGATCGGCGATGGTGCGCGCGACACGGAGCACCCGGTGCCAGGCTCGAGCCGACAGGCCGAGCGCCCGGCTCGCCTGTTCGAGGAGCCGGCGGCCGTCGCCGTCCGGCTTCGCGGTTTCCCTGATGGCTTCCGGACCCATGTCGCCGTTGCACAGGGCTCCGAATGGAGCCAGACGAGTGTTTTGACGATCGCGGGCCGCCCACACCCGCTCAGCCACCCGGCGTGACGGCTCTCCCCGGCGGTCCTCCGACAGCGCCCGCCAGGGAACAGCCGGGACCAGAATCTGGAGGTCCATTCGATCCAGCAGGGGGCCGGAAAGGCGTGACGTGTAGCGGGCCACCGAGTGGGGCGTGCAGATGCACTCCCGTCGATCGTCTCCCAAATAGCCACAGGGGCAGGGGTTGGCTGCGGCGACGAGTTGGAAGCCTGCCGGGAAGGTGAGGCACGACCGTGCCCTGGCAACGGTCACCAAGCGATCCTCGAGCGGCTGGCGCAGGCCCTCGAGGGCGTCTCGCCGGAACTCGGTGAGTTCATCCAGGAAAAGAACGCCATTGTGGGCGAGCGAGACCTCTCCGGGTTGCGGCGAGCTGCCGCCCCCGATCAGGGCGGCAGGCGAGACCGTGTGGTGGGGCGCTCGGAAGGGCCGCCATTGCATGAGACCGGTGGGGCGGGCGACCCTGGTCGACACCGAGTAGACACACGTGGTTTCGAGCGATTCTTGGGAGCTGAGGGACGGCAGGATTCCGGGCAGACGCCGGGCAAGCATGGACTTTCCGCTGCCAGGGGGTCCCAACATCAGCAGGTGATGGCTGCCGGCTGCCGCGACCTCGAGCGCCCTTCGCGCCTGCTCCTGACCCACCACCTCGGCGAGGTCGGGCTGTGGGTTTTTTCCCCTTTCTGCGGGCTCTGGTGGCTCGACGTTCTCAGGGGGGTTGCCGTCACGCAGGTATTCGACCACCTGCCCAAGGGTTGGTGCAGCCACAACCTCGAGCCCCGAGACCGACCGAGCCTCGTGGGCGTTGGCGGCCGGGACGATGATCTCCTCGAGGCCGCGTTCGCGGGCGGCGAGAGCCACCGGCAGCACCCCCCGCATCGGCTGAAGCCGACCCTCGAGGGACAGCTCGCCGAGGAGAAGCCGGCCGTGGAGGCATGCGCCTGGCAGGTAGCCGGCCGCGGCCAGAAAGCCGACTGCCATGGCGAGATCGAGGGCCGCTCCCTCCTTCTTTTCGTCCGCCGGCGCGAGGTTGATGACCACGTTGGCCGACTCGAATTGGTGGCCGACCCGGCGGATGGCGGCGAATACGCGGTCCTTTGCCTCGCGGACAGCGGTGTCTGGAAGTCCCACCACGGTCACCGACGGCGTCTGGGCCCGGATCCGATCCACCTCGACCGTGACGAACAGAGCGCCAACGCCCCTCGGCGTTGCGGACAGCACCTTCGCGAGCATGGCAGCCTCCTCCATATCTCATAAGGAGCGATCGGTGGTCGGGTGGTAACCACCACCTTCGGTGAATTGCGAATTGCGAATTCGCAGGGTGAGCGGTGGAACTTTCGCCTCATCCGGAATTCCGTGAGGTGGTGGATGACAGGGACCAGGGACAGCGTCAGCTGACAGCGACAGGGGCCGGTGGCGGCGTCAGGTGACGGCGACAGCGTCAGAACGAAATGGGTGTGGACTACATGGGATTGAGCAGTCGCCATGTCATGGCACGCACCTCATCGAATCCCTGCAGGACTTTCTCCGCCCCGTGTCCATTGACCGCACTGGCAGCAGCGAGCAGTCGCAGGTGGCTGTCGACCTCCTTGGCCGAGGCGTAGGCGATCCGCCAGTGGTGCTGCCGATCTCTCCCGGATCGGCCGTGCCCTTCCGCTAAGTTGGCGGGGACCGAGCTGGCCGACCGGATCAGCTGATCGGCGATGGACTTGAGCGGAGCCGGGACTCTCAAAACCAGCGTAATAGCGAAACCAGCTGCTTCGAGGGCTTTGGTGTAGGCCACGAGATTGGTGCTGCTGACGGCTTTCGACATGGTCACCTCCGGGTCGTTCATGCCCTTGAACAAGCTGTCTGGGGGGCCGTTGTCAAGGGTTGCCGGACCCAAGGCCGGCAGCGGAGCGTCCCTTGACAACGGCCTCCCTGGCAGCTATTCGTCCCCGTCCCATGGAACGACCCGGAGGTGACCATGCAGCCGCTGCAAATCTGATCGCTGCCGCTGCCCACCGTCGCTGCTCGCCGCCGCCGCTCGCTGTTTCCTGCACCTGTTCCTGAATCCTGACGCTGCCGCTGGGTGCGGGAACGGAGACACCCGACATCACGCTTTTCCGGATGAACCGAACTTTCAACTTTCAACTTTCAACTGCCCTGGGCCACTGGGGTGCTACAATCTGCCAGTCCGTTGAACCGTGGGGGCGTACCGGGTTTGACGGGGGACAATTCGGTCGTCGGCAGCGTGTCGAGGTCCACCCGCTCGTATCAGGGTGGGGCAACATAACTGCCAATAACGACTACGCACTGGCCGCTTAAACCGGCCACGTCGTTCCCGAGGCTCCGCCTGTCGGCCTGGGTTCGGCGCTGTTTGACAGGCTGGGTCGACGCGCTGCCCGGACGCGAAGACCGAGAACTTACGGGCTGGCCCCTTGGATCGGTTGCCCGCTGACCGACCTCGGGGCGAGATAAACTAGCGGGCTGCACACGGAGAAGTCGGCAGCTGGAGTCCCTCGGACGTGGGTTCAATTCCCACCGCCTCCACCAATTAACCTATGATTCGACGTTTTTTAGTCTGCGCAATGCTGATCCTCTGCACTGCCTCGGCGGTGGCACAGGAGCCGACCGGCTCCGAGTATGGAGCTCGAGTGGAGTTCCGGTTCGGGAACCGGTCGGTGGCGGTGCCACGCCTTGGTGCGAGGGTCGAGATCATGCCGGTCCTCGCCATGATGGGGGCCGATGCGGCGTTTTCTCCCGCAGCCGACACCTATGGCGTCGTCTTCGGGGATCATGTCATCCAGTTTGCAATCGGGCGCCGGTACGTGCTGGTGAACGGCAATCTCCAGGAGGCCGCGGACGCCCCTTCGGCCTCGCCAGCCGGGGTTGCCGCCACCGTTGATTTCTTGGAGCGGATCCTGCTCGGACCCATGGGCTATCACCTCGAGCCCATCCAGGGTGGCTACCAGATCTTGCCCGGCGGGCGTTTCGCAGACCCGGTCACGGTTCGACCCGCGGCTGCGGATTTTGGTGCGACTACAACGCTGGTGCTGACCTTGGCTCGACCGGTGGAGGTGGAGGTGGACTCGGGTCCGGATGGCCCGGTGGTTCACTTTCCGGACGCCTCGCCCCAACTCGATCACTCCCTTCCATTTCGGTCGCAACGGGTGACGGCCCTCACCAACCGGGGACAGGATCTCGTCGTCCGGCTGCAGGATGGGGTGGGGCTGCTCAACTGGCACACCCTCGCCGATCCGAATCGGGTGATTCTCGAGGTGGGAGCGGTTCGACCCACACCCACTCCGGCGCCGGTCCGGGTGGTCCAACGGACGGGTCCGCGGCCCATCGTCATCGATCCAGGTCACGGTGGAACCGATTTGGGGGCCACCTCCAACGGCGGATCCGCAGAGAAACACCTGGTCTTCTCCATCGCTGATCGGCTGTCCAGGGTGCTCTCCGAACGGGGTCACACGGTCCGCTTGACTCGGTCAGGAGACGAGGGCCGGGCGTTGACCGATCGCACGGCCATGGCCAATCGGATGGACGCCACCGTTTTTGTGTCGCTGCACGCCAACGCCTCCACGGTGGCCTCGGTCAGCGGTGCGGAAACCTATTACATGAGCCTCGACGAGAGCGCCACCGACGAGCAGGCCCTGGCCACGGCGCGGCTCGAAAATCGCGCCGGTGAGAAAGACCGACCTTCCGGGATCGACCTGATTCTGTGGGATCTGGCGCAGGCCGAGGTGCTCAACGAGAGCGCCGAACTGGCACTTGCGGTCCAGCAACGCCTGAATCAACGCCTGGGACTCAGGGACCGTGGCGTCAAGCAGGCACCGTTCGCGGTGCTCACCGGGGCCACCATGCCCGCGATCCTCGTGGAGGTTGGTTTCCTGTCCAACCCGGACGAGGCGAATCTTCTGGCAAGCGGCGAGCACCAACAGCGACTCGCCGAAGCTATCGCCCTGGGCATTGACGACTTCGTGCACTCGAGATGAACCCCAGAGTTCTGCTCATCGTCCTCGCGATGGCGGCCTCGATCGCCGCCCTGGCGTGGATCCTGCTCACCGGAGGTGGGCCGGTCAATACCCCATTTCAGGACGATACTGTGGTCATCGAGCCGACCCCGACTCCGGCGCCCAACCAACAGATCGTGCTGCTGTTCGCGGGGCCGGACGGACGCCTTCACCCGGAGCTGCGGAACGTCTCCCTGCCGGCCGAGGTCCACGAACGGGCGCACACCGTGGTTCGGGAGCTGTTGGCCGGCCCCACCGGCACCCTCGAGGCCGTAGTGCCCTACGCCGCCGAGGTGAATGCGGTCTACGTGGACGGGGAAGGTCGCGCCTTCATCGACCTCTCGGCTCCACCCGAGCCGCTTCAAGGCAGCCACGTGGAGCTGATGCTCGCCTATGGCGTGATCGACTCGGTTCTGCTCAACTGCCCCGAGCTGACGGCGGTGCAGCTGTTGTTCGACGGTCACGAGGTTCCCACCCTCACCGGCCATCTCGACCTGTCCCGGCCGTTGGTCCTCAACAAGCGGTTCATCGCCTCGTCATGAGTCGGCAGGGGTCCTTGATCGGCGTCTTCGACTCCGGGGTGGGTGGTCTCACCGTTCTGCAGGCTCTGCGCCGCCGATTGCCGGCGGAGGACTTTTTGTACCTCGGAGACACCGCGCGCCTGCCCTATGGATCGAAGTCGGCCACGACGGTCCAGCGGTACGCCCTCAACGCGGCAGCCCACCTCGCCGATCACGGTGTCAAGCTGCTGGTAGTGGCATGCAATACGGCATCCTCCTACGCCCTCATCGAGCTCGAATCTGCGTCGCCCGTGCCGGTGGTTGGGGTGGTGCGGCCCGGTGTTCGGGCTGCCGTCGCCACCGATGCTCGACGGATCGGGGTCATCGGGACGGAGGGCACGATCCGCTCCGGTTCCTATCAGGCCGCCCTCGCCAGTGCAGCTCCTCAGGCGGCGGTGGAAGCGACCCCCTGTCCGTTGTTCGTGCCGCTCGCCGAGGAGGGGTGGGGCGATCACCCCGTGACTGACCAAATCGCCGAGCACTACCTTCGACCGTTGCTGGGTTGGGGGGCCGAAGCGTTGATTCTCGGCTGCACCCACTACCCGATTCTGGTGCCGTCGCTGCGCCGAGTGGTCGGGGAGGACGTGGCCCTGGTGGACTCTGCCACCAGCGTTGCAGAGGTTGTGGCCTCTGACCATGCAGATCTCCTCGGCGGCGGTGCGGGGGAGGTTCACATCCAGCTTACCGACGCGTCCGATAGGTTCCTGCGGATTGCCCGCACGATCCTCGGCGGGGACCCGGAACATCTCGAAGTCGTCGATATTTGATTTGAATCGAAAATCGAAAATCAAAAATCGAAAAACTCCCCCTTCCAGTCAAAAGTCAAAAGTCAAAAGTCCAAAGTCCCTGCCCACCCAGGTGAGAAGGTGGAAGGAACCAGGAGGGGTGTTGTCGGTTTTCCGAATTCCGAATTCGCCAACACCCACACCCTACCGCTTCGCCCAGCTAAAGCCGTAGGAAATGCCGTAGGAGTCGAAGTCGCCGCCGATCCTGGTGATCGCGCCCTTGCTGGTGGCGAAGCGCACCGAATGATGCCGGCCGAACCGAGTGGACACCGTCAGACCGACCCGTGAATTGCTCTGGTGGTCGTCATTGGTCACACCGTCCACCGTGGTCTGGCCGCCGCGCCAGTAGTTCACGTCGAACGCGGCCCACACCTGGCGGCTGAAGCGATAACGGACGTGGGCCTGAGTGGAAAGGATGGGATCCTGCTCCCGGATTTTGCCATCGTAGAAGTCGGTGTTGGTGGTATAAAACCAGCCTCCCACGTACACGTCGAAGGCCCATCGACCGACCACCTGGACGACGCCGATCTCGGGCTTGAAGCCCCACCGGTTGGTGCCGATGTTGATGAGCTTCGACGAGTCGTACTGGCCGGTGGGCGCTCTGACCGTCAGGCTGGCGCCGAGCAGGGTGCGCGGCCGATAGGACCCGAACTGCTTGGGGGTCATCGCCGGCCCACCGAGGAGGTTCAGTCCCATGCGAAGCGTCGCGTCGCCGAGGCCCGATCGCTCCACCGAGGTGTATTCACCGATGTAGATGCCCTGGAGATCGCCGACCACCCATGGCACGATCGCCGTAATGGTGGCTGACCGACCTGCCACGGAGAGGGTTCGCGCGTAGCTGAGCGACGAGCTGAAGATCTCGGCGCTCGCGTCTTCCACCGGGAGGGCCGGGTCGAAGGACATGTCGCCGCTGTTGAGCATCGTCGTCACCGTCACCAGGTTGATCCCGACCGGCGCCGGGGTATAGGCCGCCGGGATCAGCTCCTGCGCGCCCGCCGCCGCCGGGATCAACACCAGCGCGAGTGTCGCGGCGACCACCAGGTGCCGCCTGTCGGGTAGCAACGATTTTCTGTCGAACAAGGCAAACTCCTTGGTGGGTGGGGCGTTGGGTACGAAATGCCAGATAAGATGCCAGATGCCAGATCCCCCACCCACCCGATGATACCGCGCGAAAAATTCGGACGCTGCTCATGATCTTCGCCGAATCCCGAATCCCGAATCCCGAATCCCGAATCCCGAATTCCGAATTCCGATTCCTGTACCCTGTGCCCAACGAGGAGACCACATGAGACCAGACGGACGCCGTCCCGACCAGATCCGACCGATCGAGATCATTCCCGACTTCATCCGCTACCCCGAGGGCAGCGTGCTGTGGCGCGCTGGCGATACGGTTGTGTTGTGTAACGTCAGCCACGAGGACCGGACGGCCCCCTTCCTGCGGGGCTCGGGCGAGGGCTGGGTGACCGCCGAGTACGCCATGCTTCCGAGGGCCACCGACACCCGGGGAGATCGGCGCCCGAGCGGGCGGTCGAAGGAGATCCAGCGGTTGGTGGGCCGGGGGTTGCGCGCCGCCGTACGGCGGGATCTCATGGGCGAGCGCAGCCTGATCGTGGACTGCGACGTGCTGCAGGCGGACGGCTCCACCCGCACCGCCAGCATCTCGGGCGGCTGGACCGCGCTGGTGCTCGCGCTGGCCCGGCTGTATGAGCAGGGCCTGCTTCGCGACTGGCCGCTGACCGCCCATGTGGCATCGGTGGCGGTAGGTCTTGTAAACGGGCAACCCAATGTCGATCCGGACTACGGCGAGGATATGGACTGCGATGTGGACCTGAATATTGTATTCACCGCCGACGGCCGGCTGGTTGAGGTCCAGGGCACCGCCGAAGGGGAGCCCTTTACCCGGGCACACCTCGACGCCATCCTCGACGTGGGCTGGCGGGGCGCGGAGCAGGTCATCGCCGCTCAGCGCGCCATCGTCGTGCCCCGTCTCGAGGCCCTCGGCCTTTCTCTTCCTGCAGGGCAGTAGGCACTAACGCAGAATGAGGAATGAAAAATTGAAAATGAAAACTGAACGTACGGTTTTTTTTATACGTACGTACGATTTTATGGTAAAATGAAGGCTGGAGGTCCCCCATGCCCCTGACGGCTTCGAGGCTGCGGGAAAACATATACCGGATCCTGGATCAGGTCCTGGAGACAGGGGTGCCGGTGGAGGTTCGGCGCAAGGGGAAGACGGTGCGGATCATCGCTGCGGAGCCGCCGCCCAAGCTGGAACGATTGAAACGGCGGCGTTATCTCGTTGACGATCCGGAGAGCATTGTCCACCTCGACTGGTCCGCCGAGTGGCGACCGTGATCTATCTGGACACCCATGTTGTGGCGTGGTTGTACGCTGGCGAGCTGGATTTGCTTCCGGGCCCTGTCCGCGATCTCGTGGAAAGAGAGGAGTTGGTGATCTCACCGATGGTCGAGTTGGAGCTCCAGTACCTCCACGAAACCGGGCGTACGACGCGTCCGGGCAACGTTGTCGTGGATGCCCTGACGGACGAGATCGGCCTTGCTCGGTGTGGACTGCCGTTCGCGCAGGTCGTCTCGGAGGCCCTGGCTCAGGATTGGACCCGCGACCCCTTCGACCGATTGATCGTCGCCCAGGCCCGCGCCCGGCGGTTGCCCCTGCTGACCCGGGACGAGTCCATCCTCGATCACTACAACGAAGCGGTCTGGCTCGCCTGACTCCACAGTCGAGGGATGTTCCCCGGGCTACTTCGGCGGAATGGTGGTCGGATCGTTCGAGAGATTGTCGATCACCGAACCGTAGACTTGAACCCCTGAGCCCGTGGCGATCCTCACCACCGCGAAACCGGCGGTGATGTCGTTCCTGCCGCCCCGGTCGAGGAAGGGTTGGTTCTCCTGTTTGTTGGCGCCGGAGGGCACGGAGACCGTGAACGAGGTCACCGGGAATCCCGAGCCATCGAAGAGGTCCACGAAGATGCCGGCAGAGGATGTCCCGCTGTTGGTGAATCCAATATTCGAGCGGAAATCCGGGTTCTGCTGGAGCATGATCAGAGTGACCGACTGACCGGCTGACAGGGCGTCGTTCGGGGCGATTCCGTCCAGGTACTGGCCAAAGGTCCCGTCAACGCTCACGTTGTAGGTCCGCGAACCAACGTCGAGCTGTCGGTCCGAAACCACCTCGATGGGTCCGGTCCCAGACGAGCCCAGGTAGCCCACCACATCGTCGATGAGTAGCTGGCCGGATTCCGGCACCCCGACGGTTCTGGTGACGGTTGATCCGCCGGTTGGGTGGTAGCTGAGGTCGACGGTGGCCATGATGTCACTGCGGTTGAGAAGGCCGAGACTGGTGCGCCACTGGCTGCCCTGGCTGCCCGACGCGTTGGCTGCGGTGGCGACCCAGTAGGCGGCTTGGTCTCCGGCTCCGCAGTCCTGGGTGGTCTGCCAACCGGTGTCCTCGAAGAGGCACATGGAGATGGGTCCCGGGTCGTGGATTGCCTCGCCCCGGGCCACGAAGGGCGTCATGAGCGAGTTCGGATTCCCCGACGGGTAGGAGTTCTCGTTGAGGTGGGAGTAGCTGGAACCGGACTCCCAGGTCGACGGAGCGTAAAGCCGAGGCCGGGAACCATTGTTGGCCTCGATCGCCAACGCGCCGTCCCAATAGAGGGCGTTGCTCTCGAGGAGGTCCGCAAGGGCTTCAGATGGGTTGGGGTAGGTCTGGGTGTCGGTGACGTTGGTGCCGGTGCTGTCCACGGCGAACAGGTCGTAGGCCACCGGGAACCCGTCATAGCCCCAGGATCCTTGTCCGCCATCGACGTTCCCAGAGCCGATGAAGCCGAGGCCGTGGCAGAGCTCGTGCAGCACGACGCTCATGAAGTCGATTCGGTTGAAGGGCGTGTTGCCGTCGGTGCCGAAGTACCAGGATGGGTAGTCCGAGTTGAAGGTGGCGATGATGTCGAACCCGCCGGGGCCAAGATCAGAACCACGGAGCGAGTCGGCCAGCGCGTCCACATACCAGACGGCGTTGTTGGGGGCGCCCGAGAAGCCCCGCCGAATGAAATTGGCCCTGGCGCTGCCGAGAACGGTTTCGTCGAGGGAATCCCAGTTGGCTTCGACCCTGATCACCACCGACGATACGAACAGCTCGCTGGCCAGATCCACAGCCGCCTGAAACGCTGCCTGGGCCTCAGGCGAGAACCCGTTGTACGTGACCTGGAAGGTGGAGACCTGCTCCGCGGGAACCAGCCTGTTCACCGAACGGGGCGGCACGAAGGCCTGCTCGGTGATGCCCTTGTCGCGGAGGATGAGGGTCGGTCCCGGCATGACCTGTTCGGCGGCCAGAGCCAGTGACGACCCGGCGATGGCGATCAGGGCGAATACGGCTGCGATGGACAATTTGGATTTCATGTGCGCTCCCGGCTTGAAGAGAATGTCGACGCTTCCCTGTGGTGAACCACGAATGAGTCCGAGCGATTCCTCGTTCACCTCAAGATCACCTTCGGCGGAACGGCAGGGAAGTTGTTGACACTCACGACGACCGAAAACTATACTCCCTCTTCGTCCGGAAGGACTGTTCTTTGGCAACCGAGAGCGGACTTGAGCGTCGGGGTGTAGCGCAGTCTGGTAGCGCACCTGCCTTGGGCGCAGGGGGTCGGAGGTTCAAATCCTCTCGCCCCGACCAAATTATGCCCCGAAGAAGAACCTCCCGCCTGTAGCTCAGCAGGATAGAGCAACGGACTTCTAATCCGTAGGTCAGTGGTTCGAGTCCACTCAGGCGGGCCAAGATTCGCAGAATGTGGTGGGCGTAGCTCAGGTGGTAGAGCACAGGGTTGTGGCCTCTGTGGTCGTGGGTTCAAGTCCCATCGCCCACCCCATAATTGAATATCTTTGCGTGCGCCCGTAGCTCAGCTGGATAGAGCGATAGCCTCCGGAGCTATAGGTCATGGGTTCGAATCCCGTCGGGCGTACCATTTTAGAGTGAATGATTACCCCCCGGGACGCGGGGGTTTTGTCGTATTGGCATCCGTTTTGCGTCCATCGAATGGGTATGGTGTTCGAGGTTCAAGTGATCATGAGTGGTTCCTCGGGGACTACCTTTGCGGCCGAAATTCTGAGTAACCAGCTCGGTACGGTCGCCCAGCCGGGCAAGAGTTCGAGGCGTTTTCTCCGTACCACGTATTTCACAGTTGCGAAGTTCGAACGGTGCTCAAGATCAGAAGAATGGGATACGTGGTACCGAATTCGGAGGTTCCGACGCTGATCATCGTCGGCGAGTCCGATATCCCCGACGTACACACCCACGCCGGGGTGATTCAGGCAGGAATCGAGGGTTCACGGCGTGTTGTTCTGACGGCGAGCGGGCACCTGGTTCACCTCGAGGTGCCGGATGAGTTCAACCGGTTGGTGCTGGAATTCCTCGAACCCATCGAGTGACATCCCATCTGGCACCGCTTCACCGCTTGGCTGGTCCGGGTCAGGGGAGACTCAGGAGGTACTCGGAGATCGCCCGGAGGTCCTCCTCGGGAAGTCGGGCCAGGTTCATCTGGACCTCGGCCATGCCACCGCTCGAGAGCTTGTCGTAGCCGAGCGTCTCACCGTATTGAAGCGCCAGCGTGAGATCTGCGACGTCGGCATACCGGCCCCGGCCGACCAGGTCCCGAAGACTCGGGACGTGCCCCTCACCGCGCGGGTGAGGGCCGCCTTCCAGCGAGCGGGTGTCGTCGAGAATCATGAAGGCGTTCCGGGGAGTGTGGCACTCGCCGCAGTGACCTGGTCCCTGCACCAGGTACGCGCCGCGGTTCCATGCCGCGCTTCCGGTTCGGGTCGGGCCGGAACGCCCGTCCCCGGAATGCGAAGCGCTTCCAGAGTCCCACGGTGCGCCTCGCAAACCCGATCACGGCGACTTCGGCGTCCCGCTGGGAGAACCACACCGGCGGGAGGCTCATGAGGTAGGCGCGAAGGTCGAGCAGATCCTCGACCCGCATGTTCCGGTACGACGTGTAGGGGAAGGCCGGGAAGTAGTGACGCTGGTCCGGCGAGACGCCTTCGGTCATCGCGTCGAGGAACTGCTCCGCCGTCCAGCGACCGATTCCGGTGTCGGGGTCCGGGGTGAGATTTCCCGGATACATCGTCCCGATCGGTGTCGAAAAGGCCGCTCCCCCGGTGGGAAGTTCCGAGTCATCCGTCCCGGAAGGTGGGCCGTGACACGCCATACACCCCCCGGCGTGAAACAACATTTCGCCATTGGCCAGGTCTGGAGTGCTCGTCGGCAGGACCCACTCGTTCGGACGGGCCGCGCTGAGGACGAAGAACACCGCGGCGGCGAGCACCGCGATGACCGCGAATGCCGCCGCGATCCACCTCGCCCGAGACGGGTGTTTCACTTCCTCGGTCGGCGGAAGGCGTTGTGACAGGTCTTGCATCCGTTGCCGAGCGCACCCAGAGCAGGTCCGAAGGCGGCCTCATCCGTGACGGACTGCATGGCGACCGCTGCTGCGACGGCGGTTTCGAGGTCCTTCTGGAACGTCTCACGGTCGGACCAGATCTCCGCTTTCGCCCACGTCTCGACGTCGCCTGCGTCGCTGCCGTCCGGAAACAGGTTCGCGGCTTCGTTCAGACGGTTCGCGATGGTCTCGGCGCTGGCCTTGACGACCTCAGCGTCGAACGGGGCCTGTTTCTTGACGATCGCTCCGAGAGGCCCCATCGCCTTTCCGATGTCCTCCATCGCTTCCTGTCGTTCCTTGATGGCCGCCGTTCCTGTCGCAGCTGCCAGGGCGATCGAGGCTACCGCCGCCACCACAACCGCAACCGCAGTCAACATCCTCAGCTTCATTTCTCTCATCATCGTTCCCCTTTCCCGGGTTCTGGGCCAGTCGATAACTGCGTTCCTCAGCAAGAACCATAACCGGCGACACATTTGGAATCAACGCTCAGCGGGTGGACGTGCGCCGGCCAACCGAATTGCCGGCAGGATTCTCTGCCAATACGGTGCCAGGGCCGACACCAGTGACAGTTTTGCGGAGGTCGACGAGCGGTTTCGTATCCTGATGTTGACTGCCTCTGGCGGCCAGCGCTATGTGTCATCAGTGTCGGCTCTGGCACTTGAATTGACGCCAATGAGGTGCCAAATATGAGACCTCCAGATGAGTGCACGGTGCAAATTATTACACCTTTTTGATCGTGCGCTTGGCACTCATTCAAGGGTCCCGTGAGAGTTGTCCAACCTGATATGCTGACTGGCACCAGTTGCGGGACAGATCCGGGATCCGATCGGCCACATCACAGACTCCTCACACACGGGGATCGCGAAAGGATGGCAGCGAGCACGATGAACTGGGAGGGCGGCAGGAAACAACCTCCGCACGCGCCTGGTCCACGACCGACGGTCCGGCTGCCGCTCGATCACTGGGGGCTCAGAGCAGGAGAAAAGGGCCTGCAGCTCGGATCGGTATCGATATCGGATTTAGCGGATCGCCTGGGCACGCCTTTCTACCTTTTCGATGAAGAGCGACTCCGGGCAAACGCCCGACAGGCGCGCGACGCCGTCGCCGACGCCGGGCTGTCCGCCGAGCTGTACTATTCCCTCAAGACAAACCCCCATCGGCGGGTGCTCGAGATCCTGTGCGAAGAGGGTCTCGGGGCCGAGGTGATCTCATCCCGCGAGCTCGAGACGGCGCTGGGCGTCGGATACCAGGCCGACAGGATCGTGTTCAACGGACCAGGCAAGAGTGATCGGGACCTCGAGCTGGCGGTGGAAAGCGGCGTCCTCGTGCATACCGAGTCGGCGAGTGAGGCCGCCGATCTGGCGCGGATCGTGGAATCGTCGGGAAAGGCCGTGCGGACCGGCGTTCGGGTCAATCCTGACGTCTTCGACGACAGCGCGCCGAACGGCCTGCGAATGGGCCGCCGTGGATCGGTGTTCGGTCTCGATCCCGCAGGTCCCGGATTTCGGGAAGCGATTCGCACCCTCGACCAATGCCCCGAAACCCGGTTAATCTCACTCTCCGCCCACATCGGGACGGGGATCACCACGAGCGAACCGTTTCGTCACCTTGCCCACGCCCTGGTGGCGGTGCAGCGACAGCTGGCCAACGACGGAGTCGCGATCGACCTGCTTGACTTCGGTGGCGGCTTCGCGGTGGCCTCGGAGGTGCGGCACGGACACGGTGCATTCGACTCGTTGCTGGCGCCTGACGAGCCGGTGCAGACGCCTCCACCAGAAGCGATCGCAACCTTCGCCGACTGCTGCTCGGTGATCGCCGTGGCTCTCTCCGACACCGGTTCCGCCTGTCTCTTCGAGCCCGGCCGCCTGCTCGTGTCAGACACATTTCACCTCGTTACGCGGGTCATTCGAGTGAAGGAGGAAGCCGGGACGTGCTTCGCGGTTCTCGACGCCGGAAGGGTCCAGAACGCACTCTTCGTGGGACGAGGCTTTCACGAGATCGTGCTCGTCAACGACCCATACCGCCCTCGCCGCCGCCCGTGGACGCTCGCCGGTCCCCTGTGCGCCGATTTTGACGTCTTCACCTCCGACCGGATGCTGCCGGATTTCGCGGAGGGCGATCTGGTTGCGGTACTCGACGTAGGGGCCTACAACCTGTCCGCGCAGTCCTCCTGGTCTTTCGACCCGGCGCCAGTGTTCGACGTCGCCGACCCCAGACCAAGTCCGCCAGGAGTTGGCTGAGGTGGCCGTCGCCGGTTCGCTGGCCGCGTGTGCGCCTCGACTGGCCAGGCTGCAACGATCCCAGTACTGGCCACCGGCCGCCATCGCCGCTCTTCAGCAGCGCCGCCTTTCCGACGTTCTCGCCGCTGCGGCACGAATCCCGTTCTACGTGGAACACTTCGGGGGTGGCGACATCCCGCAGCAGCTGTCCGAGCTACCTATTCTCAAACGTTCTCGGGTGTCGGAGCTCACGCGTTCGGTGCGGTCGATCTATCGACCTGGCACGAAATTCCTCACCGACCGATCCTCGGGGTCGACCGGAATGCCGGTGGATTTCCTTTTTGACGCAAGCCATCAGCGGGGGAGGTTCGCCGCCCGGGCGCGTTACCTGTTCAACAACGGCTGGACGCCGCTGCACCGCAGCGCATGGATCATCTACCTGCCGGGAGTTACACCGGATGGTCAACTCGTCCGGAGTCGGTTGTTCGTGAACGCCGGCTTTCTGTCGGTTTTTACCGACATCGATGATCAGCTGGCATGGCTCGACAGGCGGCAACCCACTCTCCTTTACACCTTGCCGTCGAACCTCGGGGCGCTGCTCGACCGGATCGACGGGACCAGGCCGGCGTTTCGATCTCTGCGGCGGGTGTTCTGCGGGGGCGAAGTGGTCGACCAGGCTTTGCGCGACAGCGTGAAGGCTGCGCTCGGCGTGGACATCTCCGACAACTACGGAACCACCGAGGCCTTCCTGGCGTGGCAGTGCCGATCCGGCGGGTACCACCTCAACGCCGAGCACGTCATCGTCGAGGTGGTGGATGACGACGGTATCGAGGTGACTCCGGGGTCATTGGGAAGGGTCCTGGTCACCACGCTCGAGAATCGCGTCTGCCCGTTGATCCGCTACGAGGTCGGCGACTACGCGGAAATCGCTGAAGAGCCATGTTCCTGCGGTCGAACGCTGCCCCTGCTGGAGCAGGTGGTGGGCCGCTCCATCAACATGTTCCGGCTCAGGGACGGCCGCCTGGTCAGCCCCTGGGAACTGGTCGTTCGACTGAAGTTCGACGACGCGTTGACCCAGTTCCAGATCGTCCAGCAGGACGTCGACCGCTTCGTCCTTCGCTATGTGGCGGGCGGAGCGTTGGAGGCGCAGGTCGAAAGTCGAATTCGAGACACGTTTCAGGAGATCCTCGGATTCGATTCGCATGTGACGTATCAACACGTGGACCAGATTCGAAGATCGCCGACCGGGAAGTTCATGACTGCCGTTTCCGAGGTGATCGGCGCGGCCAATACGGTGCCAACACGGTGCCGGGGCCGACACCAGTGACAGTTTCGCGGAGGTCGATGAGCGGTTTCGTATCCTGATGTTGACCGCCTCCGGCGGCCAGCGCTGGCCCGCATATCTCACCGGGTGCCTGCTGCGGCCGCAGGTCTGCACGCCAGCGCGGCCCTCTTCGCAACTCGGCGTCCTCAACCTACTGTGAGTACGCCTCCGGCGCCTCGTCGCTCAGATGACCGCGCTGACATACATCTCTGCGGCCTCGCGACGAAATCCGGTGAGATAACTGGGCTAAGTGTCATCAGTGTCGGCCCTGGCACTTGAATTCGGTTCACACTCTGAACCTCGCTGCACCCGGTCGGATTACGTGTCCGGGCTGGCCTCCGTACCTTGCTGGGCCTCGTACCACTTGCGCGGTTTGGAGAGGTAAATCTTGGCCTTCCCCTGGTTGATGCCAACCCCGGCCGCCAGGCCCTTGTACTTGATGAAGAGCCGGCCGTCGGTCTTCTTGTTCAGGGTATGCAATGGTGCCCAGTACCTCGAGGCCCTTTCCGGTGAGGGCGAGGTTGTCAAGCCCCATGAAGCCCTTTCTCAATTCCATGTCCGCCGTGCCGTCCACATCCTTGACGTTGGGCATCATCGTCAGCCACTTGGGCGCATTGCCCATTTCCTTGAGCAGGGCCACCATGGGGCGTGTGTCGTACATTTTCACGCCCACCGTTCCGTCAGCCGCCGTCGGTTTGCCGAAGGTGACCGAGCCCTGCTGTAGCGCCACATCGCAGTACCAGACCTCGAGTTCCTCCTGTTTTTTCTCAGAAAGCTGTTCGTTGACTATGTTGTCAACCTTGATCGTCGTACCCGAAAAGTCGAACTGTTTGGTCGGGAGATTTCCCTCGGTCAGAATCGCGTGAACCTCCAGATCCCCATTGAGAAGGGTGTCCCTGCTATTCATCACGATCTGTTCAGCCACCAGATCCAGTGTGCCCATAGCAACTCGGTCCGTGACCTCGAGCTCGGCCCGGACTTCGCCGGTGCCCGATTGGAGTGACAACAGGCTCTCAGCTGGAATCAACTCGTTGAAGGCGCTGATGTCGTTGATCTGGGTGGGCGGCACAACCAACTGGACCCGAGTCGCCGGTACGTGACTTGCCAGCGAAAGACCGTTCCACTGGGCGTCGAGCTCCAATCCCGATCCGGCGATGTTCACCGACGCATCTCCGGGATCCACGAACTGGAAGTCACCAAACGACAGCTGCATGCTGGTGGCGTGCGCTCCCTCTTCCTTCGTGGTGTTGCCCTTGACCGTGGCCGTCCCGGTGGCGTCGAGCCCCATGACCCGTACGCTGAAGGCGTCAGACTGGAGGGAGTACTCGGAGCCCGCCCGTAGCACGCCCTCTTTGATCTTCAGATCGGCCGCAACGGTTCCGGCGCCGAAAGTCGTGATCCCCGGGGTGATGACATGGCTTACCGCGGCCCTTTCGCTGAACCGACCCGCGAGCGAGAGGGTGCCCGAGATGCCGCCGATGATGTCCGGCACCTTCGCACCCTTGGCCGGAAAGGAGTTGATGCGGATATCAGCGCGGAGGTCGAGATCGTCGGTGACGACGTCGGGCCCGATCACTACCGTCGCGGGCTCGAGCTCGAGCTCTGCTTTGTGGATCGTGATCGATCGTCGCGGTTTGACGGTCACACCGCCGCCCGCCCAACCGTCGCCGTTGATGCGGATTCCGTTGAGTGCGACCTGGATGGGTCCCTCCACGTGAGCCCCGGTGATCTTGATGGTCCACGGACGCTTCTTTTTCTTCATGGGGTAGAGGTCTTCGGGCTTGGGGTCCGGGGGGTTTGACCACCCGGGGATTTCCGGCCAGTACTCCACATCCGTGGGTGGTTTGCGTGTTTCTTCTTCCTGCCCGAGCTTGGGAGGCCTGTCGAGTCGCTGTCGATACCTGAAATCCACGTCCCTGGCGTCGGCGCTGCGGATGTGGATCGTCTTGAAAGCAAGTTTCAGCAGGCTGATTCTCGCCTTGCCCTCGACCACGTGGAGATAGACCTGGTCCTTCTTGGTCTGGCTGAGCAGAGTGAAGCCCTTGACCCTGGCAACTCCTGGCAAGTAGGTAGTCGCCGAATCCCAGCTGATGTTGGTCTTCTCCGGCTTCTTGTTGATCAGCCGCGGGAGGAGGTCGGTTCGGATGAAAATGTTGGCCGCGACGACATAGAAGATCTCGAAGGCAAGCAATGCGATCCCGGCCCGGATGGCCCATTTTCGGAGCGGTGACCCGTGTTGAGCCACGCCATCGTCAGCCGGTCGGTTCATAGCTTACCTCTGCAAATCGGGAGTTTCAAAATCGAGTTACGCGAATATCGCAGCGGCAGTGTACCAGCCGCGACCGCCAGCAGGTGCACTGCGCCCTCGGTTGTGCCGCCGATGCCACCCTCGGCCACGAACCGCCGTCGGGGTGGCGGTGAGGACGCCGAATCGTGAATACCACAGCGGGAGCGGCGGGAGGCTGAGGTCGTCGGGTCGCACAAGTCAACACTGCGGACCGTGGCTCCCATCCGTCTCGGTGAGATTTGCGGGTGAGGGGCGTCCCGCGAAGACGTCGTACAACTCCCGAAAACACAACCGAATGTTGCCGCCATGGCGCCTGTAGCGATCTTCGAGTTCGAGGTCCAGTGGGTTGGCAGGGGTCAGCTCAGAGACCAGATCGCGAAGAAGGCGTTGGTCCGTGCGGCACTCGAACAGGGTCGGCAGCCGTCCCGGACGGTGAAGGGTCGCGACCAGGCAGTGCGCCGGACGCGCAGCGCGCAGCAGCAGATGCCATCCGACAGGGCCGAGTTGCTCGGCGCCGTCGACCAGGACCACGTGGTTCGGTTGGACCGGCCGAGGCAGTTGGGAGCGGGCTGCGAGCCAGGGTCGGCGGCAGCTGCCCCGGATGCACACGTGGACTGAATCCCCGGGGAGGACTGCGGCGAGTTCGTGCAGCAGGGTGGTCTTACCGGAGCCCTCGCCACCGACGATGGCGGCCCGGCCGCCGAGCTCCGGGATGCGCCGGGCGAGTTCCGCCACGCTGGACCGGTCGCACCGGTAGGCGAGTTTCTCGACGCGGTGGCTGGCAAAGGGGTTGTCCGCCGGTCGGTGGATGGGAAACTCTGAGTTCAAGAGAGCATCACCTCGACTGGCCGCGGTCCGATCACCAGATCAAAGCGTTCGGTCTCACCGGTTGGGAGGACCACCAACTCCATGGCCCACGCCAGGGTGATGAGCTTGCCAGAAAACGAGTACGGTCCCTCGGGTACGGGGAAACTGAAATCGCGGTGGCCTGGGGTCTCCGGCCGGTCGATCCGAAGGGTGTGCACGATCCCCACATCCTGCGTGCCCTTGCCGGAGGTGTACCAGAAGAGGCGAACCTCGATCGCCTCGGCTTCCTCGTCGAGGAACCACGAGGCCCTGCCTTCGATGAGTTCTCCGGGTTTGAACCAGGTGGAGCCGTCGGTGGTCTGGAGGGTCAGCATGGTCAGAGATCCTCGACCCGCATGGGGCGGATATGAACGGGAAAATTCTGATCGACGTCGGGCCAACGGGTGATCTTTCCCTCGACCTTGATCTCCCAGAGGATCTTGTTCGAATCGCCCCCGAAACTGTGCATGGTTTCGGCTGGGATCACCAGCTCGGCCGTACCGCGAGGAATCTCCCAGGCATGTGCCGTATCGATCAGGTCGAGGGTCGCGAATACCTCCCGGTCGGTGTGGGTTTTTGTGCCGCGTTGGTAGGTTGCCTCCTCGCGCCCCTCGAGAAAGATGTGGAGGTGTTCAAGACGTCCGGCTCGGCCGGTGAACCGCCACTCGAGCCGGAGGCCGTCTCCGAGCCGGGGACGGCCCGGGGCGAGGGTCAGCCGGGGGCGGGGGTTGGCGAGGGCCAGCAGAGAGTAGCCCACCAGGCCGAATAAGAGCAGTCCGACGAGGACGAAAGGAATCATGAAGATGGTGAAGAACCAATCGGGGCGACCCTGTTCCCAGCCCTTCCACACCTGCCACAGGAAAACAGAGACGATTCCGTTCCACAGCAATGCAAAGAGCAGGGTGCCGAACACCTTGCCCACCGGTCCGACCTGGGGTTTGAGGTCCAGGGGCTCGGCGGCCGGAGCGGCTTCTTCGATCCGTGCCTCATTTTCGGTCTGCCGCGCTCGCAGTCTTGTCCAACCGTAGCTCGCCAGGGCTCCGCCAACGATTACAAAGACCATTGGGAGAAGGCCGAGCAGATGCATTGGACGGAGCCGCCGTTCGAGGACGGATCTGGAGGGGTCACGTGGGTTGACCCAGCAAACGTCTGCAGTGCCGTCGGGATGTCGGTCGAGAATCGCCCGCGCCGAATCGCTTCCAGAGCTGAAAAAGCCAAAGAAATCGACCCGGTTCGAGGTCCAGTCGCGACCTCCCGCCCGATAGACGTAGAGTACGTCGGCCCGGTATGACGTGCCGTCGTCTGTCGACCAGGATCGCAAACGGGAGCTCAACACCGTGCACGGGATCGCCTCCCAGGTCATCGATGCAATGAATCGGACTGCAGGCAGCGCGGTCATGGGCACGAAGACGGCGCCGCCGACGATCGCGAACAGGAGGCCGAACAGCACCACCGCCTTGTGGCCCGTTTTGGAAGCTGCGGTCTGAGAGATCGACTCGATCGCCGCCTCTTTGCCCTGTCGGGTTCCCCGCCAGGTGGCGTAAAGACCGACACCGCCGATGGCAACGAATATGAGAGGAAAGAGGGCGGTGAATGCAATCCATGGGATTCGTCGTTCAAGTACGGCCAGCGCGGGATTGTCCGGGCTCACCCTGCAAATGACTGCGGCGTCCGGCTGGTATCGTGCCGCGCGGTCACGGGCTCGATCGAAGCTCGCCGTGTCCCCATCATTGCCGAAAAACCGGTCGCTCTCGTGGATCTGCCCATCGATCTCGTACCGATAGCGAACCTCGGCGCGATAGGGGTTCTGGTCATCGCCTGTGTCGACAACGCCCGAGGAAAGAACGGTGCAGTCGGTTTCGGGCCACCACCACGGGCCGAGCTGTTTCCATGTCTCGCCGAGGATGAAAACCACGAAAAGCGCGCCCATGAGGAAAAACAGACCGAAGAAGATCGTGGCAAAGCCCTTGCCGGAACGTGATTGACTGCCCGAAGGCGAACTGACCGGTGGATCGACGGTGATTTTCATCGCAGAGCAACCTTGAGTCAATTGTATCCGGTGAACGAATCACAATCGTACATCTATGGTCAAAGCTCCGTGAGCTTCGACTTGGGGGACATCTACCGGCTTTGATGCGCGTAGAATTGCCCGGTGAGTAGTGGACGCGGCATCCCGGTTGTCAATGGGCTTCGTCAGGTGGCGGAGCGCGTTCACCTCTTCCTGAAGTACACCGAACACTCGTACATGGTTCTCGTGGCCATTGTGATCGGGCTGCTCGGTGGTCTCGGTGCGGTGGGTTTTCGGGAGTGCATCCGGATCTTCCAGACCGTCGCCTGGCGGACAGACAGCGTGACGCTCGAGTACCTCAGCGGTCTGCCGAATTATTGGAAGGTGCTGTCACCGGCGGTGGGCGGCCTGATTGTCGGGCTGATCATCGTTCGATTTGCTGCGGAGGCCAAGGGGCACGGGGTGCCCGAAGTCATGGAGGCGGTCGCGCTTCGGGGCGGTCGCATCCGTCCACGCGTGGTGTTGGCCAAACTCGTCGCCTCGGGCGTGTGTATCGCCTCCGGAGGGTCGGTGGGCCGGGAAGGACCGATCGTCCAGATCGGTTCTGCGATCGGATCGTCGATCGGCCAGTGGCTGGGAGTGGGTGAACGTCGGCTGAGGACGCTGGTTGGCTGTGGCGCAGCGGCCGGAATCGCGGCTACCTTCAACGCCCCCGTCGCCGGGGCTCTCTTCTCGGTGGAGATCATTCTCGGCGATTTCGGCGTCACCCAGTTTTCTCCCATCGTGATTTCGTCGGTCACGGCGACCGTGGTCAGTCGACATTTCCTCGGTGATTTCCCGGCGTTCGAGGTGCCGGCCTACAGCCTCGCGAGTCCGTTCGAACTCTTCGCCTACGGTGCGCTGGGCATCATTGCCGGATTGGTGGCCCTGGTTTTCGTCCGTGGGTTGTACCACGCGGAGGATCTGTTCGACGCTCTCAGATTCCCGGCGGTTCTCAAACCGGCCTTGGGCGGCGCGCTCATCGGATTGATCGCGATCCGTTTCCCGGAGATCTTCGGTGTCGGCTACGAAGCCATCAACGAGGCGCTGGGCGGTGGACTGGGTTGGAAGCTGCTGCTGATCCTGGTCCTGGTGAAGATCGTGGCGGTGTCCCTGACCATCGGTTCGGGTGGTTCCGGCGGCATATTCGCGCCCTCGTTGTTCATCGGTGCGATGACCGGCGGGGCGGTCGGCACGGTTGTTCACTCTCTGTGGCCTGACGCATCGGGCAGCCCCGGCGCCTATGCGCTGGTGGGGATGGGCGCCGTGGTGGCGGCGGGAACCCACGCTCCCATCACGGCCATCGTTATGATCTTCGAGCTTACGGGTGACTACAAGATCATCCTTCCCCTGATGATCAGTTGCATCATCGCCACCCTGCTGGCGACACGTGTACAGAAAGCGTCGATTTACACCCTCAAGCTGCTTCGGCGCGGAGTCGACATCCGGGGCGGATACTCGGCCAATGTCCTCGGCCAGCTCAAAACCCGCGACGCCATGCGAACCGAGGCCGCCGAGGTCCGGCGCGGGGATCATCTGATGCCCGTGTTCTCTCGATTTGTCGAACGCCCAGGCGATACGGTATTCGTGACCGACGCTGAACATCGGCTCTCCGGCCTGATCACCATTGATGACATTCGACCGCTGATGACCGATCCGGAATCGGTTCGAGGCCTGGTCATCGCCGAGGACATGATGAGGGAATCCGGATTTCCCGTATTCGGCCCGGACGATCCGCTCGACGAGGTGATGAGGAGATTCGGACGGTACCGGTTCATGGCGCCGGTGGTGGATGACGGACGGCTGGTGGGCAGCCTGTGGCCGCAGGATGTGATCGAGGCCTACAACGCGGAGATCCTCAAGCGGGATATGGCCTCGACGATGGCCGGAACGGTTGGCAACGGTCCCTCAGCCCGGGCGCTCCCAGGCGTCCGCGGCATGAGCCTGGCCGAGGTCCCGGTGCCCGTCAGCTTCTTCGGCCAAAGTCTGGGTTCCCTCGACATTCGAAGGAAGTTCGGGGTCAACCTGCTGCTCATCAAGCGGAAGGGCAGTGACGGTGAAGAGATCATCGACGAACTCCCCAGCGCGGGCTATGTGTTCCGGGAGGGCGACGTGATGCTGGTGTTGGGCAGCGAGCAGCACCTCGAACGATTCGAGAGGGCAGGCTAACTCCGCCTTGGGGCCGCGCAGTGGTGAGAGTCACTCGACATTCTCATCTTGTACACGCCGGCGGTGGTAGTGGACGCTCCAGTCCTCGAGCTTTTCGGCTGAAGGACAGGTGAGGCCGAGCACGGCCGTTGTCACCAAAAAGAGGACAGCGGTGGCGGCTACCAGCCATGACGGGATGAAATCACCGACGTGCAGTCGCGAATAGAAATCGGCCACGTTGGTTGCGCGAACCGGATGGATGAACAGCTTGGTGACCCACACGGCGGACATGAAGGTGATGACCAACAGGTAGTTGCGGCGCAGCCTCAATCGCATGCCGGTGAGCCAGCTGATCGAGAAGTGAGTGTGGCGGAGGTCGGCCGCCAGCAGGCGACTCCAGTCGGGATTCGGGTCGGACCGTTTTGCCGGGCGCAACAGGTTGGCGAAAAATCCCGATTCAAGGAGGTAGAGCCTCCACTTGCTGTGATGAAGATGACGGTAGCGTCGACCTTCGAGCAGGATCGAAATGAACACCAACGCCAGGCCCAACAGCAGAGTGTAGTGAGGAACTTCGGCCGAACCGAGGGTGAAGGTGGTCAGGGCGGTCGCGAGGATGACTGCCCAGTTCGAGGTGACGTCGAGACGCTGACGCCACACCGACATTCGTTGCATCTCGGCGCGATAGAGATGTGACACCGCCATGACCGCGTCGCGATCATGGGCGGATGGTGTGGACGACTCCGTTTCGGTGGTCATCGGTGCACTTTATCATCCGATTCGGTACCAGGTCCGAGGATGTTGGTGCGCAGATGGTTGGTGAATCGATTGAAGCCGCTACGAGCCCCGGCAACAACCAGATCGAGTGGGGCTCGGGGCTCTACATCGCCTACGGCGGGGGGATCTTCAGCGACGGCTTCGAGTCCGGTGACACCACGTTGTGGTCAGCAAGTGTTCCATGATGAGTAGTTGCATTCGAGAACGGATTTGCTCGGATCCAGTGCCCGGAGTGTCACGCCGCAAACTCAATCAACGAGGTCTCGAGGCAGATCGACGTCACCCGTGAACAACTGAAAATGGGTACCCTCCCACTTCGAGGGCCTTCGCGAGAAACGCCCACTGGTCGGCGGCGACCTCGATTTGCATCCATGTCGGTTTGCCGGCGCCGTGGCCGGCTCGTGTCTCGACCCGGATCAGGATTGGGTTGGCGCACTCCTGGGCGCGTTGCATGGCGGCCGCGAACTTGAAGCTGTGCCAGGGCACGACGCGGTCGTCGTGGTCGGCGGTTGTGATCAGGGTTGGGGGGTAGCACGTGCCCTCGACGGTGTTGTGGTACGGCGAGTAGGCGCGCTGGGCGCGGTACTCGTCCTCGTTTTCGGAGAGGCCGAAATCGGAGGCCCACTGACGGGCGTTGGCGCTGGGCAGGTGGTAGCGCAACATGTCGAGAACTCCCACCGCCGGCAGCGCGGCGCCGAAGAGGTCCGGTCTCTGGGTGATGACGGCGCCGACCAGGAGGCCGCCGTTGCTGCCGCCCTGGATGGCGAGCTTGGGTGTCGAGGTGTAGCCGTTGACGATCAACCACTCGGCGGCCGCGATGAAGTCGTCGAAGACATTCTGCTTTTGGAGCTTGGTGCCTGCCATGTGCCAGGCACGGCCGTACTCACCACCGCCACGGAGGTTGGCAATCACCAGCACGCCGCCCATCTCCAGCCACACCATGCGAGTCGTGCGGTAGGAGGGGGTGCGGGAACTGTTGAAGCCGCCGTAGCCGTAGAGCAGGGTGGGATTTTGCCCGTCGAGGGCGATGCCGGTCTTGTGAACGATGAACATGGGCACCCGGGTGCCGTCCTTGCTGTCGAAGAAGACCTGTTTTGTCTCGTAAGAGGAGAGGTCGACGGGGGGCTCGGGTTTGGCGAAGAGAGTGCTCTCATCGGTATCGACCGCGTAGCTGTAGATGGTCGTGGGGGTGGTGAAGTCGGTGTAGGAGTAAAAGGTCTCGGGGTCGTCGCCGTGGCCGGAGAATCCGCGGGCGGTGCCCATTCCGGGCAGTTCTACTTCGCCGGCCACGCTCCCGTCGGTGGAGAATATGCGGACCAGCGAGTGTGCGTCGCGCAGGTACTGGCAGATGAGCCTACCGCCAACGAAATTCACCGAACTCAGCGTTTCCGCGGCCTCGGCCACGACCTCGCGCGGCGAGCCGGCGGAGCGACGGCCGAGCTCGACAGCCACCGCACGGCCCTTTGGGGCTTCTTTGTCAGTCCAGAAAAACAGGGTGCGGCCGTCGTTGCCGATGAAGTTGTAGCGCGCGTCCCACTGATCGAAGATCGGTAGTGGCTCGGTGGCTCCCGTGCCGAGCGGCAGGTAGTAGACGTCGTTGGCATCGTAGCCAAGGCGCTCGTCGATGATCAGGTAGCGGCCGTCCCGGGTGACGGTGGCGAAGGGGTTCTTGGCCGTTTCACCGGGGATCGTATAGATGTGCTCGTCCACCTCCTGGGCGCTGCCGCGGCGGTGAAAATAGACGGATGTTGTCTTGGACCCATCGCCGGTGCCGTCCTCGAGCGCCGGGTAGCGGCCGTAGAAAAACCCTCCGCTGTCACTCGACCAGGAAGCACTCGTGAACTTGCAGCGTGAGACCGCGTCCTTCAGGTCTTCCCCGGTGTCGATGTCACGGATGTGCCAGGTCTGCCAATCGGTGCCGCCGTCGGAGGTGGAGTAGGCGAGCCACTTGCCGTCGGGGCTCGGAACCCATGAGGACGAGGGCGACGGTGGCGTCCTCGGAGAACGTGTTGGGGTCGATCAGGACCCGCGGCTCGGCGTCGAGGGCGTCGGCCACGTACAGCACGTCCTGGTTCTGCAACCCGTCATTGCGCGAATAAAAATAACGGCCGCCTTCCTTCTTTGGCGTGCCGAAGCGCTCGTAGTTCCACAGCTCGGTGAGGCGGTTCTTGATGGCGTCCCGCTGCGGGATGGCCTCCAGGTACGGGAGGGAAATAGCGTTCTGCGCCTCGACCCACGCCGCGGTGGCCTCGCCATCGAGGTCTTCGAGCCAGCGGTAGGGATCGGCCACCTCGTCGCCGAAATAGGTGTCAACCACGTTTCCGCGTTCGGTCTCCGGGTAGACGATGGGGGTCTCGGCTGGCGAACACGCCGAAAGTACAAGCGTGACGAAGCCAAAATATGCGATTGTCCACAGGCGTTTTCTCATGATGCCCTCCCTGGCTGCAGAGATGCTACACGGGCAGAGAGAGATGTCGCAAGCAACTCGAACCGGGCGCAAAGAGAACGTTTCTCCTGGCACCTATTCGGGACCGTTCGTGCGCTTGGCTTGCTCACGTTCCAATCGCTGGATCATCTCGGTCGCGTTGCTGTTGCTCGGGTCCAACTCGAGGGATTTTTGGTACTGCGCCAGGGCGTCGTCGTAGCGTCCCATATTCATGGAACACTCGGCCAGGCTGTCCCAGGCGTTGGACGCCTCGGGAGCGATCATGGTGGCAAGTCTGAAGACCTGGTAGGCGGCTTCGAGACGATCGGCGGACATCAATTCATAACCCTTGTTGTTGCTGGTGTAAGGGACTCGGTCGAGGCTCACCCCAAACACCGATTCGACCCCGGCCTTTCGCAGTTCCTGATAGTAGGTGAAGGCCGCCTCTGCCCCCTCCACGGCGGCCACGTCGTCCACCAACCGCAGATCAACGATCAACGGCGCCTGGTTGGCGGCCTCATCCAGCAGCATGGCGAGGTCCTCATCCAGCAGGAGGTGTCGGCGGTTCAGATCCAGGAGGCTCCGAGCCACCTCGAGCATGTAATCCGCCTGGGTCGGATACCTCTCCTCGATGGATACTCTGGGATTCCCGGTCGCCACGCGGTCGTCACGGGTTCGGGGTAGGGGGAACACGCTGCCGCGATTCCGCCTCAAGGTGTTGGAGTAGGAGGGCGATCGCATCTGCCAACCCGTATAAGTGGCCAGCGGGGCCGCGATTTCGGGGAGCTTGATACCCGCCAGTTCGTTGCCGTCAGGACCGACCTGAGGCACCAGGGCCACGAACTGGGGCCCGACCTTTGGAGGCGTGTGGCCGGCGATGCCGTGGCTGTGCCAGCGAGGGCCCAGGTCGAGCCGATAGGGCCGGTAGAAGGATGGTGGCAAGTGGAGGTCCGGGAGGAGGGGGAATGCCTCGAGATAGGCGTCCAGGGAGACCAGGGTGCCGTCGGCGATCCTCGGTACGACCGATGCCGGCGGATCGACCCCCTGGCTCACCCAGCGGTCCATGGCGACCAGCAGCGCTCGGCCGATGATCCCGGTCCGCGATTCGATGTGGGTCCGGCCGGCGATGAAGTAGATCCGGGCGGCGGGGTCGATCTCGGAATCCATCGTCCCCATCACGTCGGTGTGGAGCAGAGAGGCGGCGCGGGTCCAGTAGTCGGTGGTGGTGTTGATGAAAAAGACCTTCGGCAGGAAGCCCGATTCGCGGGCCCTGGCGAATCCGTCACCTCGCTCTCCGGTCACCGGGTCGGTCTGCTCCACCGTTGTGAATGGAAAGACGTCCACAGGGTACAGAGTGTCCTCGAGGTGGGAGCCGTGGCGGGTGGTCTGGGCGAACCGGGAGTTGAACAGGCCCCTGCCGGCGCCCGGGCAGTTGGCGATCACTCCATCAAGGACCATCCGGCCCTTTTCATCGCCGTTGAAATCTTGATAGATGAAATGATTGAGCAGGCGCGCCGACTGGGAGTGGCCCCAGGCGTAGGCGTGGTCCACGAATCCGGCCAGCGGATTGATGAAGCCTGACTGATCGCGAGGTTCGTGCTTGAAGAACGACACTACGTCGCGGATCGCCGCCAAACCCAGGCCGGTCAGCTTCGGGTCCTTGCCGAGGTAGACCAGCTCGTACAGCCAGCCGGGCTTGAAGCCGTCCTCGAGGTAGAGAGAGGTTGGGTCGGCAACCACTTCACCGTTTTCCAACCGGGCGAAGGCGAACCGGTCGGAGGGCACTACTGTCGGCTCCTCCCACGGGTACCGGCGCATGGTCAGGGTGGCGGTGGACGTGTCCATGTCGGCCACCGGATAGGCCACTGAACCGCCCCAGACGAAGGGCCTGCTGTAGACCAGGTCATTGGCGTAGGACAGGATCTCGGTGTAGATCTTTCCGGTGATCGTCGCGCCGCCCTCGGTCACCACTGGCACCTCGATGTTCAACGCCCGATCACTGTCGATCGCGTCCACGTTCCACCCGCACCACAGGTAGGACCATCCCTGCTCGTAGAGCCAGTTGTTGGCGGTTTGATGGGTGAAGTGGTAGTTGCCGATCTTGTTGCCGCGGTTGTTGACGAAGTAGAGAAGACGGTGGTTTCCGCGATCGGCATCCACCGGTTTGTGAAGTTCAAAATCGGCGGAGAACTCGACCCGGCCGCCGGCGTTGGTTTTCGCCAGCTTTAGATCGACGATCCGGCCGTTGGCCGGGTTGTCCGGGTTCACCTCGAGGTGGATCACACCCTTGATCACCTCGTACGGTCCGGATCGCGGGTATTCAGGCTCATCGGATACGGTCTCCCGGCTGGTGATCTCGACCCGGACCACCTCGGCACCGGCCACCGCCGCGATGAGACCGATTCCGATCAGAACAACTATGACGGGTGCAGTCCTCACCCCGATACTCCGAACCATGTTGGTCTCCCTTCGCCCGGACGAATCCCTATCGGTCCTGGTCGCCTGGCGCCCTATCACTGAGATCCCAAGTGGCAACCCTCTGTTTAAAACGAAGAAAACACGTCCAGGTTTTTGGCATACGGTGCGCCAGAAGCGTGTTGGACGATCCGTGGAACCGACGGCGTCCTCCTCTCCGCGACCGGCCCGATCCCGGCTGCAGCGCTGGCTGCTGGCCGGGGGCGGAGTCGTCTGCGTCGGAATCGGGGCCGTTGGAGTCGTGCTGCCCGGACTGCCCACCACCATCTTCCTGATCGCCGCCTCGTGGTTGTTCGCCCGCAGCTGCCCGTGGCTGGAGGAACGGCTGATCCGGGTGCCGCTGTTCAAGCCGTTTCTCGGCTACCTGGATCGGTCCGAGCCGATGCCGCCGAGAACCGTCGCTGCCACCCTGGCGGTGATGTGGTTCGCCATCGCGCTGAGTGCGTGGATCGTCGGTTTCGCCGATCCGCCCCGTCCTGTGTTGGCGGTGGTGATCGTCGGGCTCGGCCTGGTGGGCACCGTATTCGTGGTAAGACTGGGACGACGGCGAGCCCCGCTGCCTGATACACTTCCTCCGTTCGAATAGATTCACATTCCTCACGAGGTTGACGGACGAGCCCAGACGGAGGTCGTAGATGACCAGGAGCGCGCTTGAGTTCACCCGCGAGACCCCGGACGGTACCGGCGGCACGATCGCCGTCTACGCCGTTTCCGGTTCACTGTGCGGCACCACAACGTCGTACGAACTGCTGGAGGAGATTCGAGGGCAGATTGCCGGAGGAACCAACCGGATCGTCATCGACCTCGCCCGCGCCGAGAAAATCGACAGCTGCGGCATCGGCATCCTGGCCGCGGTCATGTGGTCCGCCTCCCAGGCGGGCGGCAAGATGGTGCTCGCCACGGTGCCGCCATACGTGGAGAAGTTGCTCGGTATCGTGATGCTGCTGGATCGCATCGACCACGCTGAGTCGCGCGAGGAGGCGATCGCCATTCTCGATTCGCCGTAGCCCGAGCTTTTAGCCTGCACACCCCACCGCCGAGATGTGCAGCCAAGATGGCCGCACCACAATCACCTCCCGCCGATTCGTCTTGGCCCACCGGCTGAGCCCAATTGTGGTGCGGGCTTCCAGCCTGCACAGCTCCGCATTTCGACCGACCGGGTGGGTGGGTGGTACCTTTAAACCTTTAACCTTTAAATCTTTAAACCAGCCCAAGCCGGCCGTACCACGATCGACGCCGCTATTCTGATCGTCGACGTTTTCCGAATTCCTATCCCTCTTTATGAACGCGGCGCAGTTTCCACCAGTGGTGCCGCGTCGGTCTGGGCCACGTGGCAGGAGGTGCAGACCCAGCGGGCCCCTACCACCTCGTCACCCTGGGTGTCCGGTGAGCGGCGCAAATCCACCTCGTGGCTCGGTGGCAGGGCCGGAGCGTTTGAGTAGGCGGCGGCTTCCGGACCGTGGCAATCCAGACAGGGGTTTTCGGTCCGGGTGATGGTCCCCATGTCCTCGACGGAATGGGAGATCACCGGCGGGAATTCGGAGTTGGGCCGCGCCCGAACCTCGCTCTCCCCGGGATCCACAGTGTTGAATTTGATGGGTGCCTGCGCCGGCTGTTCGAAGGCGGTCCCCGGGGCGAGGCCGATCTGAGAATCCGGAGTTGCCGGTGCGGCCGCCGGCTGCGGGGCCACAGGAGCCGCGGTGGCGGCGTCGTCGGGTGGCGGGGAGCTGGAACTGCAGCTCAGAGAGATAGCGATCGCGAGCGGGACGAGCAGAGTCTTGTTCATGGTCATCCTCCCCCTCAGGCCTTGCTCACCCGGACGGCGCACTTCTTGAAATCGATTTCCTTGGAAATGGGGCAGGTGGCGTCCAGGGTCACCTTGTTGATCGGAACCCCCTCGTCGAACCAGGGCACGTAGACGGTTCCCTTGGGCATGCGGTTTCGGCCGCCGATCTCGACTACGGCCATGACCACTCCGCGCCGAGATTCGATCACCGCCACGTCGTTGCGGCTCAGCCCGCGAGCGGCAGCATCGGTTGGATTCATGAAGACCTGTGCCCGCGGCTGGGAGGCGTTGAGCTCGGGGACCCGGCGGGTCATGGAGCCCGAGTGCCAGTGTTCGAGCACCCGCCCGGTACACAACCACATGTCGTAGTCGCCGCCCGGGCTCTCGGCCGGAGCGGCATAGGGCCGGAAGAAGATCTTGGCCTTGCCGGCGAGCGCGACCGTGTCGCCCCCGTCCGCTCCCTTCAAGGTTCCCTGTGGAAGTTCCTTCAAGGCCGGACCGTAGAATTCGAACCCGGCGCCATCGCTCACATAGGGGTCGTACTTTTCGTTGAAGCGCCATCGGGTCTCTTTGCCGTCGACCACCGGCCAACGGAGACCTCGGACATCATCCCGGTAGTAGGTATCGAAGCTCGCCAGATCGTGGGCGTGGTTCAATCCAAACTGGCGGTACTCCTCGAACAGGGCTTTTTCCGGGAACCAACTGAGGCCGCTGGCTTCCGCGGTGCCGTTGGCATGATCGCCGGCCATGGGGTCGGGCCAGGTGAAACCGCGGGCCGCCGGAGTGGCGAAGAGCACCTCGTAGAGGGTCTGGTCCGGTCGGTAGCCGAGCTTTTGAGCCTCGGTCAGGACGTCGGGCAGCCAGCCATTCTCGAATCCCGGCGCGGCGAGGCCTGGCACCGGTTTCTTGCCCCATACCTCGGCGAGGGTGAACCGTTTGGAGAACTCGAGCATCTGCCACACGTCTGAGCGTGCCTCGCCAGGTGGATTGACCACCTGCCGCCACGCATGAGTGCGTCGCTCGCTGTTGCCGTACAAGCCCCACTTCTCGAAGTGACCCGCACACGGCAGGATCAGGTCGGCCACTTTGCACGAGTAGGTTGGGTAGATGTCGGATACGACGATGAAGCAGTCCTTCTCGCGGGCGGCGGTCAACCAGTGGTTGGCGTTGGCCGTGGACTGGAACGGATTGGTGACCTGGACCCACAACCAGCGCATGGCGCCGGACTCGAGATCCCGCATTTGCTGGGTGATGTGGCTGCCCACCTTGGGGTTGAGGGTGCCGGTGGGGAGCTTCCAGAGCTCCTCGGAACGGGCGCGGTGGGCCGGGTTGGCCACCACCATGTCGGAGGGAAGCCGGTGGGCAAAGGTGCCGACCTCGCGGGCGGTGCCGCAGGCCGACGGCTGGCCGGTTAAAGAGAACGCCCCGGATCCGGGTTTGGCCTGCTTGCCGGTGAGCAGGTGCACCATGTAGGCCTGCTCGTTCACCCAGGTTCCGCGGGAGTGCTGATTGAAGCCCATGGTCCAGAACGAAACCACCTTGCGGTCGGGGTTGGCGTAGAGATCGGCGAGGGTCTGCAACTTGGCCTTGAAGGCGTCGAGATCCTCGTCGGGGTCGCCCTGGGCGAGTTCGGCCACGAATTCGAGGGTGTAGGGCTCCAGGCCCTTCTTGAACTCCTCGAAGGTGATCAGCCAGTGGGCGCCGGCGTTGGCGGCGGCCTCCTGTTCCACCACGTGCTCCTGGTCCGGGTCGAGTCCCTGGGCGATGGCCTCGTCCCGGGTCAGGGTGACCACCCGTTGCCGGGCCAGGGTGTCGAGCTCCGCCGGGAAGGCGTGGGCGTCGGAGGGCGGCATTCCGAACCCGATGTTGGTGGGTCCGGTGGCAAAGACGCAGTGTTTGGTGACGAAGTCGTGATCCACGGCGTCACGGGAGACGATCTCGCGAGCAACATAGTTCCAGATCGCCAGGTCGGTCTGGGGCTTGAAAACCAGCTCGAGGTCGGCGACCTCGGATGTGCGGTTGGAGTAGGTGGTGAGGTTGACGATCTTGACGCCGGGGCTGCGCAGCCGGTGGTCCACCACCCGCGCCCACAGCATGGGGTGCATCTCGGCCATGTTGGCGCCCCAGGTCACCACGGTGTCGGTGAGCTCGATGTCGTCGTAGCAGCCGGAGGGTTCGTCGATACCGTAGACCTGCATGAAGGCCGCCACCGCCGAAGCCATGCAGTGGCGCGCGTTGGGGTCGAGGTTGTTCGACCGCCAACCGGCCTTGGCGAGTTTGACCGCGGCGTAGCCTTCGGGAATGGTGTACTGTCCCGAGCCCATGATGCCGACCCCAGTGGGCCCGAGCTCGGAGTAGGCCCGTTTGAACTGGCGCTCCATCTCGTCGAAGGCCTGCTCCCAGGAGACCTCGGTGAAGTCACCTTGCTTGTGGAACTGACCGTCCTTCATCCGCAGCAGCGGCGTGTGGAGGCGGTCGGCGCCGTAGAGGATGTCGGCGTTGGCATAACCCTTGACGCACAGCAATCCGCGGTTGACCGGACACTGCGGGTCACCCTTGACAGCCGCCACGTAGCCGTCCTTTGTGCCCACTTGAACCCCGCACCCCACGCCGCAGAAGCGACAGACGCTCTTTTCCCAGGCGATGTCGCCGTCGAGGCCGGCCGCCTCCACCTGGTTGTCCAAGGGCACGCCCACCGCGGCCGCGGTGGCGGCGGCTGCGCTGGCCTTGACGAAGTCTCTCCGCGAAAGCTTGCTGTCCATCACGCGCCTCCTGTTGCCTGAGTGTGCCGAGTACTGTCGGGGTCTTGATAATGAATGACCAGGTCGGCGGTGAGAACTCCGGGAAGAGCCTGAATGGCCCGCAATCCCTCCTGGTGCTCGGTCAGGGTGGAAGCCTCCTGGGTTACCACCAGCCGGCCGCTGTGGTTGTCCACGCCGTGAACCTCGATGCCGGGCCGGTCGTTCAGCATGACCTGCACAGCCACGAGGTCCTCGGGGCGCGCGGTGACGCAGAGACCGGAGACGCTCCAGTCCGATGGTTTCATGTCGTCTCTCTCTCCGGAGTTCCCAGTGCGAACATCCTACCCCAACCGGTCGCCATTGGATTCCCGATCAGGATAGCCATGGCAGGCCCTGGTTCCTTGACCTGGGTCAATGTCGGGGTCTCACCGGTGACGGATATTTGATGAAGATGATCGCGTGACGCCTTGGAAGTGGAGACTGCTAAGATGTCCCGTACATCGCGCGTCTAGTTCGCCTTCGATCACAAAAGGAGCCCGTCGTGGAGCACCCTGACCGGCCAACGCCTGAATCCGAGGACCGTCGAATCTTGCTCCCCGGTTCCTCGTCGCTGGCGGTGCTGCTGATCGCCTTTCTGACGCTCTCTCTGCTCACCCTGTTCTCGATCATGCGTGGCGGCACCGGCCACGTCGCCTCGGACGCGGGCGGCACCCGGGCCTATTCGCCGGCCGATTTTCCGAATATCGAGTTCGATCGGGAGTTGCTGGAGGAGGTCGTGGCGGGTGGGGCCGAGGACCCGAGCGGGACCTACCGGGTTCGCCAACCCCTGGCGTACGAGGACTACTTTCCGTGCACCGACTGCCACTCAGAGATGGAGGTCAACCCCGAGCGACGGGAGCTGGTGGAGATGCACGACGACATCGTGCTCGATCACGGGCCCAAGGACCGCTGGTGCTTCGATTGCCACAACCCTGACGACCGTGACAGGCTGCGGCTCGTCAACGGTACCTTGATCGGCTTCGAGGAGTCGTATCGACTGTGCGGTCAGTGCCACGGCACCATTTTCCGCGACTGGCGGGAGGGCATCCACGGCCGGCGAGAGGGATTCTGGAACGGGGCCAAGAGCTACCAGCTCTGCGCCCATTGCCACAATCCCCACGCGCCGCGATTCCAAGCCATCGAGCCGTTGCCCCCGCCGGTGCGGCCGCAGTTTCTGAGGACCTCCAACGAGGAACCCGTCGACGACGCCGTCGAGGAGGAGAGCCGCCATGAGTGATGGGAAACGAATGCGGCCTGCGGCCGACGACGGTCTCGAGCGGGAGGTCGACCGTCGCTCGCTGCTGATCGGCACCGGTCTGGCCGCCATGTCGGCGGTGGCCGCCACCGCGGCTGGGTCGTCCACCGGTTTCGTGGAGCGAATGTTGCGCCGACGCTTCGTCGAGCTGAGCCCGGAACGCAAAGCGGAGATCCTGCAGCAGCTCGAGCGGGAGTACTCACAGCGCTACCAGCGTGAGATCTCGGTGGGTGACACGCCGCCAATGGAGGGAGTCGAGTTTGGCTACGGCCTCGACATCGCCCGCTGTATCGGCTGTCGCCGCTGCGTCTACGCCTGCGTCCACGAGAACAACCAGTCGCGTCATCCGCAGATCCACTGGATCCGGGTGCTCAGGATGGAGAAGGAAGGCGGCATCCACCTGACCGAGTCGAACGCCTACTACGAGCCGGAGAAGGTGCCGGAACCGGATGCCTTCTACCTGCCGGTGGCGTGCCAGCAGTGTCGCAACCCGGCCTGCGTCAAGGTCTGCCCGGTCAAGGCCACCTGGCAGGAGCCCGACGGCATCACCGTCATTGATTACGACTGGTGCATCGGCTGCCGCTGTTGTATGTCCGCCTGCCCGTACGGGGCGCGCCACTACAACTGGGCCGACCCCGGGATCGGGTCGGAGGAGATCAACCCCGAGACCCACTATCTCGGCAATCGCCCCCGGCCGAAGGGGGTTGTGGAGAAGTGCACCTTCTGCATTCACCGCGCTCGGGAGGGGAGGTACCCCGCCTGCGTCGAGATCTGCCCGGTGGGCGCCCGCAAATTCGGCAATCTCCTGGATGAGTCGTCGGAAATGAGGTACCTGATGCGCGAAAAACGAGTCTTCGTGCTGAAGGAAGACCTCAATACCCGGCCTCGCTTCTACTACTTCTACGCGACGTAGGAGCTCAGACGATGATCAAGGATGTGGTCTCCTTCGTGATCGGATCGGCCCGCATGGCCTTGCGGGGAAACCGGGCGTACTTCGCCTGGATCGGCTTCCTCGGACTGCTGGCCCTGTGGGGCCTGGGCGCGTGGATCCAGCAGGTGTCCCACGGCCTGATCGTGACCAACATGCGCGACCAGGTGTCGTGGGCCTTTTACATCGGCAATTTCACCTTCCTGGTGGGGGTCGCGGCAGCGGCCGTCATGCTGGTGATCCCGGCGTACATCTACAACTGGAAGCCCATCAAGGAGATCGCGATCTTCGGCGAGCTCTTGGCGATCAGTGCCATCGTCATGTGCATGCTCTTCGTTCTGGCCGACATGGGCCGGCCCGACCGAGTGTGGCATCTCATGCCCTTCGTCGGCAGCATCAACCTCCCAAGCTCGATCCTCGGCTGGGATGTCATGGTCCTCAACCTTTACCTGGTGCTCAACCTCGTCATCGTTCTCCACCTGCTCTTCACGGCCTTTCACCGCCGCCCCTACCGGCGGAACTTCGTGGTCCCGCTGCTGCTTTTCTCGATCCCGGCAGCGGTGGGGATCCACACCGTCACGGCGTTCGTCTACGCGGGAGTGGCGGCGCGGCCGTTCTGGAACTCCGCGATCCTCGCACCGCGTTTCCTGGCGTCGGCCTTCTGCTCGGGCCCCGCGATCCTGCTGATCCTCTTCCAGATCATTCGCAAGACAACCTCCATCGATATCAAAGACGAGGCGATCCACAAGATCGCGGAGCTGATGGCCTACGCCATGTTCCTGAACCTCTTCCTCTTTGGTGCCGAGATCTTCCGCGAGTACTACTCAAACACCTACCACCTCATCCACACCCAGTATCTGTTCAGCGGCGTCCACGGCCACAAGGCCCTTGTACCGTTTGCCTGGTTGTCGTTGGGGTGCAGCGTGGTGGCCTTCCTGCTCTTTCTGTTCCCGGCCACTCGCCGCAACCTGGTCACCCTCAACCTCGGCTGCCTGTTGATCTACACCGGCGTCTACATCGAAAAGGGGATGGCGCTGGTCATCCCGGGTATGACTCCCGACACCCTGGGCGAATTCTACGAATACGTTCCCACCCTCATCGAGGTGCGGATTGGAGCTGGGATTTTCGCCGTGGGCTTCCTCGTCTTCACCATGCTGTGCAAGATCGCCATTCCGATATTGCAGCAACCGGAATCGGCAGAGGTCAACACCGCGGAGGGCGAGCCAGCGACGGTCTGAGGAATCAAAGGTCAACAGTCCCGCCCAGTCGGGATTCGGGATTCGGGATTCGGGATTCGAGTTCTTTCGAAACCTGGGAGATTATCTGAAACCTCTGAGGTGGCTCGGAGTATCGTTTTCCCCGAGCCCCGAGCCCCGAGCCCCGAGCCCCGAGCCCCGAGCCCCGAGCCCCGAGCCCCGAGCCCCGAGCCCCGAGCCCCGAGCCCCACTATTGCTCAGTGGGCTTCGGCTTCGGCTTGAGCGCCCAGAGAACGTTGATGATCTTCCACTCGCCGTCCACCTTGCCGATGTGGAGGTAGTCCACCCAGTCGCGGGCGACTACTTTGACGCTGGCGGCGTTGCCGAAGACATCGAGGATTGTGACGTCCTTCTGCTGCTCGGCCTTGGGGGTCTTGGTTCCGTATGCCGCCCGAGTGTATTGGACCAGAAGCATGGCGCCCATGTTCTCGACCCGATCTCTCTTCCATTGCTCGTCGTGGCGGACGATGCGTTTGGCGAGGTCGGGGTGGAGGCATCCCTCCATGCGGTCGGCATCTCCGGTGTACCAACCTTCAATGTAATCGAGCGCGGTGGCTCGGATGGCGGCCTCGTCCTCGGGGGTGGAGGCCCCTGCGAGTCCGAGTGGGGCGAGACACAGAATAGCGGCTGCCGCGATGATTGTTATTCGCATCAGGAAACCTCCCTGGTTGTCGTTGCTAGGGGTGGTACGTTGTGGCGAGAGCGTGGTTCAGAATTTGCCGCGGGCCGGTGTGACGATGGCGGCTCATTGGCTCCCGGCCGCAGTTGCCACAGCAGCCAAAGCCACAAAAGGTAGGCACCGTAGACCCGTGGAAATGCCAGCAGTGCGAGCCAGCCCTCAGACAGGAGGGGGCTCTTGAAGGGAATGGGCAGTGTCAGCAGGCACCCGGCGAGGGCCAGCACCAGCCACGCCGTGACGGAGGCTCGCGATCGCACGGCCCACCACGCGGCGGCAACCGCCGACGGAATCACCAGGACGTAGTGGTAGTCCTCGGCCACCGGCGAGTTCGCGACGATCAACGCCATGCTCATCGCTACGACCAGAGCCATTCGTTCGAGGTTTCCGCTGCTCGGCATACCAACGCGGGCGGTGGCGATCAACGCGAGGACGAACACCGCCGTCGTCAGGATGTTGGCCATTGCGGGGAGGTTGGTTGCCGGGTGTGGATTCCAGATCGGGTCGAACACGAAGAGCTGTCCCCAGAGGCTGGCAACTGTCTGGTAGGCGG
The DNA here is from genome assembly GCA_963801995.1 of uncultured Holophagae bacterium. Lineage (GTDB taxonomy): Bacteria > Acidobacteriota > Thermoanaerobaculia > Thermoanaerobaculales > Sulfomarinibacteraceae > FEB-10. Next base: position 72,831 of record CAWDGW010000014.1, read on the forward strand.
TCACGGATCGAAACGGAAGAAACGGCCCATTCGAGAGCACGTCCAGGTAGGCACTCCACATCGCCGTTCCGACGACCAGGAATGAGGACGCCGTGACGATGAGGACCGTCGCCACCGCGCTGAGGACAATCCGCCACTGCCGCATCGCGAGCAGGACCACCACCAGCCAGACCCCTGAGATCTTGGCAGCGAGGAGCAGTCCGAGTCCGACTCCCGCCCATCCGGGTCGATCCCGCAGGATGGCCCAAAACACCGCGGCGAGCACAGCGAACAGCAGCAGGTAGATCTGGCCGCGAGCGAAGTGATGGAGCACCGGCTGTGCGAGGGCGATCAGCGGAACCATCCACAACCCGTGCCAACAGGGCACCCTGAGTGCGGCTCGCAGGATGCCGATTCCAGCGATCAGAGCCAGCAGGTTGAGGGCCGCCCAGACGTAGGCGCCGCCAGTGGCCGGCATGGCTCGCAACGGACCCGACAACACGGCCAAGGTGGGTGGGTTCGGTCGGAACATGTCCCGCACCTTAAAACCGGCGGCCCTCATTCGGTCTCGAAACCACTCGTCGTCGTAGATGTGTTTCGCGTCATCTGGCGTTCGCCAGGCGACATCTGCCGCCGTGAAATAGACGGCAAAACCCTTCATGCTGCGTGCGCCCGGTACCAACACCAGCGCGACGTACAGCAGCAACCACACGGTGATCCCCAACGAAATGCCAGCGACTTTCCAAACGGGTGGTGTTGTCATTTCCGGTGCCGGTCTCTTCGCGAGAAAGTACCACGATCGGGTCGAGCAGGATCGCGCGGGTCAAGGATCGTCGGGTCACCCGTCGGGGACGAGCTCGAAGCCGGTGGGAGTCTCCTCGACGCGGTAGCCCATGCGACGGATCTGGGCCAGGATCTGGACGGCCGTCGGCGAATGGACGACGGTCGCCAGCAGCGGGAGTCCGTTGATCGGAGTCAGCTGCAGATACGAGGCAAGTACCTCCGACGTGGTTTTCCTCCACCAGGAAGGCCACCGCTTCGCGGCGATCCCAGGGGTGGCCGGACTGGATCAGCTGTTGGGCCAGCTCGATTTTCGCGTCGCCCTGTCGTGTGGCGAAAAGCCACCAGGTTCCCGGTCTCTCTCATGGACTCCGCCCCGACGATGGCTGGATGCTCGCCGAGAACGTGGCGAAGGATTCAGGATCGGACAGCTCGCCCAAGGCGCGCAGGAGGACTTCGCGATAGGACCGGTCTTCGGTCGCAGGCCAGGAGTTCGCGAATGGTCGGCAGCACGCCTTCGTCGCCGAGGCGGGCGGCGAGCAGGAGGCCCACGATCCGCAATCCAGGATCGACGTCGGGGGCCGAATAGCTCAGGGCTATCGGACCCGCCGTCTGGGTCTCTGATCGCCGCGAGATAGACCAGGGCCTGCTGCCGGGCGATCGTGGAGTCGTCGCCACCGAGGAGATCATCCACGAGTTCGCGGGCTTCCCCGGAAGGCGGCATCACGGCGAGCGCCTGGAACCCGGCCTTGAGCAGCCCCGGGGTTTCTGAGCTGAGGCGGATGATCTCGATCTACCGGTGGAATCGAGCTTGGGTCGCCGATCTCGCCGACGACCTGGAGGAGGGCGAATTTCATCTCGGCGGAGCTCTCCGGGTCGGTCAGCTTCGGGTGTGCCAAGGGCAGGATCTGTTTTCCTGCAATAACGAGCCATGAGGCGGCCGTCCTGGAGCCGGAGTCGCGGTGCTCGAGCCTTTCGAGGTTCCGTTGAATGCCCTCGGGGGAGATATTGTCGTCCATGACCTGAAGCCACGAGTTCTGATTCGGCATCGCGCTTGCTCTGGATTTCGGCTTCCGTTCAGTGCGTTGTCGCTCCATGAGTTCGAGGTAGACCGCGGACTCGGTCCCCATGAGTTCATTGAGCGTTCCGCCGAGGTGTCGACATAACTCCGTTCTTCCAGGAGGTCAGCCTTGTAGAGGCGATCGATTTCGTTGCGGGTCATCTCCAGTTGTTCGGGCTCTTCAAAGGCCAGACTCGCTCGGTGATCCCGCTGAGGCTTTTCGAGGGGTCGAATGGCGGTTCACCGAAGAATCACCGGAGTGCTCGAGGATCCACGTCAGCTGTGCGAGGTAGAAGGCGTGGGCTGCGGGATCGGGATGAGCATCCAGATATTTCCGGTACCGTAAACAACTGGTGGATCTCCGGGAGCCTCTCCGATGCCTCGAGAAAGCGGGGCACATCTAGCCCGGTGGATTCCGGAAGATGCCTGAAGGCCTCCAGAGTCGTCACCATCAGAGATGTTGACCGGGAGTTGTTTTCGATCCGGGTCACCCTTTCCAAATCCTCGACCAGGACCGCTGCCGCCTCTGCAGTACCGAGCTCCGCCAGCAGCTCCACGCAGGCTTTGTGGATTCGGTAGTCGGTGGATCCTGGCGCGGAAGCGGTGGTGGGTCCCACGGCTGGATCCAGGCCCAGGAGGGTCGACAGCGAAGCGGCGATTTGCCTCTGCTGGTCGGCTGTCTCGGCGTGACGGACCGCAAATCGGCCGAAGGCAGCGAGCTCGTAGTTCACGAGATTCACAGGGCAGACGGTGGCCACCCGATCCAGCTGTCGGACGTAGACGTCCCCGACGAGGGGAGAGGGGATAACGATCGAGGGCGCGGTATACCGTGGATCGGGTCACCGAATACTCGGCAACGAAGTACTCGAGCTCCTCGTCGTAGCCCTCGGCTTCAAGCAGATCCTCCATGTAGTCGATCGCGGGCTCATACGCGCGATCTGCGAGGAAGGTGACGAAAACGCGATGGGCGGCGGGCAGTACCCGCTTGCGAACCGGGGTGTCATGGACGAGATGGCCCTCGGCCTTCTGGAGAACCGCTCCCTCCACGCCCTGCAGATGGGTTGCCGTCATGGCTTTCATGACGCGGGGGAAGTCGTCCGGCCGACCGTCGTCGAAGTCGGTTTGCAGCAGACGATCGAAGAGCTCCCGCTGCCGATAGAGGTTCTTCCCGAAGAACCGCAACAGGTACGGGCGGAGCGCCGGGTCGTCGAAGTTGATCAGGATTGCGTTCTCGATCTCATCGGCGAGACAGCGGTGGCCCTCGGCGTTGACGTAGAACCCGGCATAGACCGCGAGGGGCCCGTAGAGGTCTCGGTCAGAGAGCAGACGGTTGAATGTGGGGAGGTCGCCGGCTAGAGCCAGAGACAGTGCGGCGCTGCGGCGGGCGACCTCGTTGTCCGAACCCAACATCTCCCTGGCCGCGGCCGCTTCCTCTTCCGACGCCGGCGGAACGGTCGTTATCTTGTTGGCGACCACGACCCGCCTGGAGTCCGACACCGGCGGGCAGAGGAGGTTGGTGTCGTCGTCGGCTTGCCCGGCGGCAACCGCTGCCAGACCGATGACCACCCAGATTGCCAGCAATCTCTCACCGAACCTGCGTGCAGGGCAGGTCAACGACGAGGCGGCGTGCATCGGAATGTGTTCGAAAGTCACCTTCTGAGGTTATCACTGAGCCTCGGATTGCCGCACGCGACCTGGTTCCCTCACAGGGTGGCACATAGGTCTCGCGGAAGCCGCGCATGCTCTTGGAGAACATCTGGCCGCCGATGACCTCCCACTCCTCGGCCCGTTCTCAGGCCAGCACCATGATCTCGAGCAGCTCAAGGGTCAGCGACATGATCATGAGCAGCCACACACATCTCGACATGGCGGGGATCACAACGAAGCAATCATCGCTGAAATTGTCAGGGAGGGCAGAAGGCACTCGCGCCAGCGGTGGCTGTAATGCGAATGCGGAATGTGGAAAACCCCTCTCGAGGGCGTCAGCTGCCGGCGTTTAACGTGAAACGTGTAACGAGTAACGTCTCCTGTTGCCTTCCGCTCAGAGCACCCAGAACGACACCAGGCACAATGTGATGAAAGCGGCCGGAAAGGCCCAGCGCGAGAACCGGTCGAGGGCCAGTGCGCGCTCCGGCCGGTCAGCGTCGCAATGGTGGCTCACCAAGGCAACCTCGACGATGGCCACGAAGACGAGCAACGTCGATCCGAGCAGGAAATAGTCCATCCGGGTCAGGTAGGACAGCGGGGGCAACATCTGACCGAGCAGGAAGCGGTAGGCGATCAGGGTGAGCATGGAGGTCACCGAGACGCTCATTCGGGTGCGATGTTCTTGGGAGCGATCCAGAACACGATCCATGCCATGAACACGATGATCGCCACCGACAACACGGCCTTGCTCATGTAAAAACCGATGTAGCGGTGAGCCGTGAACTCTCCGACGAATCCGGTGATTTTGCGCCCGCCCGGCGACACCTCGAGGTCCTGAATCCGGGAGACGAAGTCGCCGATGGCCCAGTCCACGATCGACAGTGACGGCGAAATCACGGCGCCGGATTCTTCCGTCGGAGCGACCAACGCCACCTCCTCCCGGCTGTAGCCGGGCACCACGAGCTGGAAACCGATGGTGTGGCGGTCCATGGGGAAATCGTGGAGGTCGAGTCGGGAGGAGAACTCTCCGAAGAAGCGTTGGCGATAGACCACCGTGCCGTCCGCCGTGACGTCGACCTGCTCGGGGAAGGTCATGTCGATAGAGCGCTGATTGAGAATCTGGACGCGGGGACTCCACACGTCGTCGACCGCCAACCGACGGCCGCCCTCGGCTGATGCCAGCCGGTGGTCCTTCCATCGCAGCAACATGAAAAGATCGGCGGTGAATGACTGAGCGGCACCGTCGATCTTGGTGACGTCGATCAGGTAGAAACCGACATCGACAACCGTCGGCTCGCCGTTCAGGTGGGGCCGGAGCCCACTGTCCACGCCCTCTTCGGCGGCTGCCGCAAATCCGGTCGGGATCGCTAGCAGGATGAGCCAGCAGATTTTTGATCGAAAGCCGATTTTCATCATTCCTTTGCTCCGCGGTGACAATTTTCAACGGCCACAATACACTGGTCGCCCTGTTCGGAGGAATCAACGATGGTGTGGAATCCTCTGGGGCCGGGAACCGGTTGTATGTCCCGTGTCCGGTTGAATCAAAATCGAAAACCAATCAAACGTGGAGGAAAGAAAGTCATGCGGAGAATTGCAGGTCTGATTGTCGTACTTGCCATGGTTGCCGGTGCTTCCGGGGCGTTTGCCGCCGAGGACGCGCCGGTGTTGAGCCGGATCGTGAAGTCCGGCGAGTTCCGAGTTGGAGTGTCGGGAAACCAGCCGCCGTTCGTCGTCAAGTCCAAGTCGGGCACGTTGATCGGCTACGAGGTCGACGTGGCGAACCTTCTGGCCAACGCCATGAAAGTCAAACTGACGCTCGTCGAGATGCCTTTCGCTGAGTTGCTGCCGGCCCTGGAGGCGGGCAAAGTGGATGCGGTCATGTCCGGCATGACCATGACCCCGGAGCGCAATCTGCGGGTGGCGTTTGTTGGGCCCTACATGGTGTCGGGTAAATCAATCCTCACTAAATCGTCGACCCTCGCCGCCATTCAGGAAACCGAGGACATCGACCAGAGCCAGGTCAAGCTGGTGGCCCTCAAGGGTTCCACCAGTCAGAAGTTCGTGGAGAAGGTCCTGCCGAAGGCCAAGTTTACGGCGGTCGATGACTACGACCAGGGAGTGGCGGCGGTGCTCGGCGGTGGGGCCGACGCCATGGTGGCAGACTTTCCGATCTGTGCCCTCAGCGTGATGCGCTACCCCGATGCCGGCCTGGCGACCCTGGTCAAGCCGCTCACCATCGAGCCCATCGGGATCGCGCTGCCCGCCGGCGACTCCCTGCTGCTCAACATGGTCGAGAACTACCTGGGTGCCCTCGAGGCCATTGGCCTGCTGGAGGAGTTGGAGAAGAAGTGGTTCGAGGACGGTTCGTGGTTGATCCAGCTTCCGTAATCGAGCGACTGAAACTGTGAGCGAAGGGCGGCACTTTGCGGTGCCGCCATTTTCTTGAATCACGGCTTGAATGGGAAATGGAAAACGGATCGGGGGCACCATGCCTCGAGGTCGTCCGGCCGGTCATTTCTGTGTCTTTTTTTGACTTCGGGTACCACCTAATGTTATCAATGTATACGACCAGAGGGTGATTCCTCGAACAGGAAGGAGCAGTTGATGAAACGGACGTTGTTTTTTGCGATTGTAGTTGTGGTGGGCTTTGGTCTCGCCACCACCGGCGGCCTGTTTGCTGATGGGCAGGCAGGGCTGCGGGTGACGGCTGACGGGCCGATCATCCCGGCGATCAATCCGGGTGATCTGCCGCCGGTTCAGGAAGGTGAAAACCAGAACTCACGCCCCATCGGTGAGGCGTTGTCTCAGCTGTATTGGGACGACGGCACCTGTGAAGCCGGAGTCGGCGTGGCCGCCGAGAACACGGCCATGATGGAGTTCGACGTGCCGACTCAATGCACCCAGGCCGGGCTCAGCGTCGTGGCCGTAACCGCCAGGGTCAACACCTACACGGCTTCGGCGTTCACCCTTCGCCAGGCCGGCGCCACTCCAGGACCTCCGGCGTCTGGTACCCGCGTTCCCGTGGTGCCGCCCATCACCGGTGTCGGCGCATGTGCCGGTACTGCAACCACCGGCACCAGCCGATTCATGGGCACCGGCGTGGCCGTCGTGAACGGCACCGCTAACTTCTTCGCGGGTGTCTACTACGGTGCGGGCGGATACACCGGTCGTGACACCAACAGCACGCTGGGCAAAATGTGGCTCAACTGCCCGACCTGCGGGATGACGCTCTATTCGTCGAATGCGTTGCCGACCTCGTTGCGCGGCAACCTGATCATCCGCGTCACAGTCGAGGACGCCAACTGCGTTCCGGTCGAGCTGCAGTCCATCACCATCGAGTAGTTACTCATCGATTGCTGATCGTACGGGGAGCGGCGACCGCCGCTCCCCGTCTCTTTCACCCGACCATCTTCTCCCCGCCAAGCAGAAGTTATAATCCGTCGTCGCGAACGGTTTCCCGGTTGTGGACGGGATACGACGCATCGAAGCCGCATGTTGGGGGACGTTCGATAACACCGAAAAGAGGAGTAAATGGTGAGTACGAAGATTGATGCTCCCGATCGGGGACCTCGATTGCGAACCTTCGTGTGGGCCGCCCTGCTCGCCGTGGCGTTCACAGCGTGCGGTTCCCGGGACGACGGCGGAGTCGTTGCTCGATCCGATCTCGGTGACGTCACCAGGGTCGAACTCGATCAGTACATTCTCGGTCTGGATGAATCCAGCCGGAGGCCGCGGGAGGGTCAGGACCTCGGCGCGTGGCGGCGAGAAATCCTTGAGTCGATGCTCGCCGAGCGCGCTCTCAAGGCCGAGGGAGAGGCCCTGCTGGAATCCCACCCCGATCTCGAGCGCGATCTGATCGCCATGCGGCGCGGAGTGCTTCACGACGCTTTCGAGACCGAGGTGGTTCAGCAGCAGGCGGCGGTCGGCGATGACGAGCTCCGGCGGTATTACGACGAGCATCCGGAGGAGTTCGGTCACCCCGAGCAGATTCGGCTCAGCCACATTTACCGCCGAGTGAGTCGTGAAGCCTCCGCCGACGAACGCGAAGCGGCCGCACGGGAGATGGAGGAGTTGCTCCGGCGGCTGAGGAGTGGGGCGAACTTCGGCGAGATGGCGCGGGAACGCTCCGACTCGGAGACGGCGAGGCTCAATGGCCTGATCGGCCGGCTCAGCCGAGGCCAGCTCGACCCTGCCCTCGAAGAGGTCGTGTGGAACCTCGATGAGGGCGAGCTGTCCGAGGTGATATCGAGCCCGGTCGGCTACCACATATTCATGCTCAACAAGCACATCGAACCGTTCCACATGGAGTTTGCCGAGGCGGAGGGGAGGCTGCGCCGGCGTCTCGAGAGCCAGCGCCTCGACCAGGTGCGGGCGGATCTTCTGGTGGAGCTGCTGGACGAGAGCGGCGCTCTGTATCGGCCCGAGGCGCTTGAATCGAACGAACCCCTCGCGCCGGAGGAGGCGCTGTTCGCGTTGGACGACACCGTCATCACGGCGGAGATGGTCGACCAGTATCTGGAGACCACTCCCTTGCCGGAGGTGCGGGAGCTTCCTCCCGGCGAGTGGCTCGAACAGGTCGCCAGGGCCGATCTCTTCGTGTGGAAGGCCGAGCTGCTTGGTCTCGCGGATGCACCCGAGGTTCAACAGCGAATCGACAAGGGGCGCGAGGCGTTGTCCTCGACGACTGCCACGCGCGAGCGCGTGCGGGCCATAATCCGTCGACTGGAGGAGGAGGGCGTGCTGCTCGAGCACTACATGGACAACGCCAGACGATTCGAGCGCCCCCAGCTCTATCACCTGCACATGATTCTGAAGCGTTTCGACGGTTTCGATCGCCCCTACGATGCGTACGAGATGCTCGCTCGGGCGGCCGATGATCTCCGCTCGGGCAGGCGCGATTTTGGCGATGTGGCCCGCGAGATGTCGGACGATGTCAGCGCGCAGCTCGGCGGCGACATGGGCTGGGTTCATCTGCGGTTCTTTGGAGACTGGGCAGGAAACGAAGCCCAACGGGCGGTCAGGGGGACACCTGTCGGTGAGACCTCCGATCCCATCCTGATCGAACGTTACGACCAGAAGCTCCTCAAGTACATCCGCGAGGGCTACGCGTTGGTGCGGGTCGACGGGATCAGAGATGCGGATTTCCGCCAGTACAACGATGCCAAGGAGCAGGTGGCGGAGGATTACTTCGAATCTCATTCAGACGAGCTCGAGGGTCAGGTGATTCAGGAGGTTCTCGCCGAAACCAACACCCGGATTCTGGAGGATCGACTGTGAGGGCCGCTGGTCTTCGGTGGGTCGTACTGGCGTGCGTGGTCGCGGCCGGGTGCGGCGTTGTGCAGGAAGATCGGCGGCTCAACGTCCTGATCCTGACCCTGGACACCACCCGTGCCGACCGATTCGGATGCTACGGCTACGTGGAACCGACCACGCCGAACTTCGACCGGTTCGCCCGCGAGCGGGCGGTGCGCTTCGATCAGGCGGCGTCGGCCGTGCCGATCACCCTTCCGTCGCATTCGACCATCATGACCGGCACCTATCCGGTCTTCCACGGGGTGCACGACAACGACGGATTTTTCCTCGACGATGGGGTGACCACCCTGGCCGAGCTGCTTCAGGCGAGGGGGGTTGCAACCGGCGCGGTGATCGCCTCCGTTCCCCTCGACTCCGAGTTCAACCTCGACCAGGGTTTCGACCACTACAACGACGATTACCAGGAGGATTGGACTCGCAAGGAAATCGAAGCCCGGACCGAGTTGACCTTCGGATTCACCGAGCGCACTGCCGACCGGGTCAACCTCGCAGCGTTCCGTTGGCTTGACGAGCATCTCGACGAACCGTTTTTCCTGTGGATGCACTACTTCGACCCTCACCAGAGCTACCAGCCGCCGCCGCCATACGACAGCAGCTTCCCGGCCGAACCCTACGACGGCGAGATCGCCTTCATCGACGAGAACTTCGGTCGTCTGCTCGACGGCTTCGAGGCACGGGGTTTGATGGAGAACACGATCATCATCGTGGTGGGTGACCATGGAGAGTCGCTGGACCAGCACGGTGAGCCGACCCACGCCACCTTCGTCTACGACACGACCATGAGGGTGCCGTTGCTGATTTCGGTGCCGTCCGGGGGGTTTGATCGGGGCGGCGTGGTTCAACGGCAGGTGCGGACCGTGGACGTGGCGCCCACGGTGCTCGACCTGCTGGGTATGCCGATCTACCCGGAAATGCAGGGTCAGAGCTTGGTGCCGGACCTCAGGGATCCGTCGGTGGCACGGGAGCCGGTTCCAGCCCTCCTCGAGTCGCGGTTCACCCAGTATCACCTCGGGTGGGCTCCGCTGAGGTCTCTCCGAACTGACCGGTGGAAGTACATTCTGGCGCCCGAGCCGGAGCTTTACGACATCGAAAACGACCCGGACGAGCAATTCAATCTCGCGTCGTCCGAGCCGGATCGAATCGTCGAGATGGACGCCGCATTACAGGTCTACGCATCACAGAACAGCAGCCCCGACCCGGCTCGCTCCACCGCCGCCGGGATGGTGAGCTCGGTTCAGGCTCAGCTCGAGGCCCTCGGATACCTGACGGGTGGAGACCCGGGTGTTCGGGCGGCGCCCTTCCCGACCCGCGACGAGCTGGTCCAGATGACCAACCCGGTCGAAAAGTCGCTGGTACTCAACTACGTCAACTCGACCATGGAGCACCTGAGAAAGCAGAACTACGGGCAGGCCGCCAACATTTGCCGGCGAGGGCTCGAGGTCGATCCCGAGAACGGTCGGCTCAGGGTGTTGCTGGCGCGGGGATTGATCGGCACCGGACAGGTGGAAGAGGCGCTCGTCGAGCTCGATCGGGCCGCAACCATCAACCCGTCGGACGCCCAGACCCATGGGCTCATGGGGCGGGTGTACATGTCTCAGGCCCGGTTCGAGGAGGCCAGGGACAGCCTGCTGGTCGCCGTTGGTCTGGAGGGCAATCGTGCCGCGGTACTGGAGGACTTGGGTTCGACCTACAGCTACCTTGCGGAGTACGAGCTGGCGGTGGAGACTCTCGGCCGTGCGCTGGAGTTCGACGATTCTCCGTGGACGACCTGGGCTCGATATGGCGACGCACTGGCGGTTGTGGGGCGGTTGAGTGACGCCCGAATCGCGTACCAGGAGGCTCTGGCCCGAAATCCCTACTCCCCGGAGCTGCTCGACAAGATCGCCCGCTTTTACGTGGGTCTGGGTGATTTGGACTTCGCCCGACGGGCCCTCGTACAGGCGGTGCGCACCGAGCCGGACAACGTGGTGTATCGGTTTCATCTGGCGGCCGTGCTGATGGACACCGAAGGAGCCACGGCCGAAGCCCGGCAAGCGCTCGAGGAGGTCGTCCGGCTGGCCCCGGATTCCCAGGAGGCGGAGACCGCCCGTCAGTGGCTGGCGGAGCGCCTGCCCGAATCGCCGGACGAACCGGGCACCGGCGGTTGATCGCCGCCAGCGAAGTGTAAGAAGGGGGAACGGTTTGGTTCGTAGCAGTTCGGCAGCTTGGGTAGCGGCGGCGGTAATGGTGGGTGTTCTTTCGCCGGGACTTTGCGGCGAGGATCCGGCCTGGGGGCATGGGCTGGCGGCGGCAACGATCGACGGCGTTATCAGTGCTCTGTACGAATCCGTCTCATTCGATCCGGGGGCGGAGCCTGACTGGGGTCAACTTCGTTCTTTGATCTGAACGGCGGTGAACCGGACTGGGCAACTTTGCGGTCGCTGTTCCTGGAGGGCGCCGTCCTGGCCCAGCCGCGACGGGGGACCGAGGAACTGGAACTGCTTTCGGTGGAGAGTTTCATTGCTCGATTCACGTCCGACCTGAAGACCTTCGAGGCGCAGGGCAGCGGGTTCTCGGAGAGGATCGCGGGTTCCACCTGCAGCAGCTTTGGACGGACCGCCCACTGCCGGGTGGTCTTCGAGGCCAGATTCGATCCCGAAAGCCCGGATCCGGTGGGGCGAGGCGTGGACGAGATCCAGCTGGTGCGCAATGGCAGGCGCTGGTGGATCGCCTCCGTCGCCACGGAGTACGAGCGGGCCAATCAACCGATCCCTGCGAGCTGCTCGTCCGAAGGTCGACCGCCAACGGTTCTCTCGGAGGCTGCTCCAAGCTCGGCTTCGATGCCAGCGCGCTGGACGAGCACGGCCTGCTCGGGCCGGAGGGCGGGAAGGTGGCGCTGAGCTATGAATTCTGCGTACCGAAGGACGCAAAGCTCGTGGACCAGGTCCGGGCCATCGACCCCTCCGTGGCCATCCAGGCCGGGTCACCCGGTCGCATCGGCTGCAAGCCGACCGAGGTGCTCTGTGTGGGATCGACCTACCAGCCGGACTTCCTCGAGGTGCTCGCCGCCCTCTGCGAACTCGAGTATGTGGCCCGCATCGAACGAGCCGTTTTCGAGTGATCTCGCAGGGGACTTCACCCCTGGCGCGTCTTGTTGTAGGATGTGCGCTCTGCGGGAGCCCAGGCTCCTGGGGATACAACAAAACGCGTGACCCCATCGTCTAGCCAGGTCTAGGACACCGGCCTTTCACGCCGGCAACACGGGTTCAAATCCCGTTGGGGTCACCATTCTTTTCGCCAGCCTGCTGGGCTGGCGAAAAAAATGCCACGGCGTAGCTGCGAAGCAGCGAAGCCGGGCCCTTTCCATAACCTCCCACATTCATGGGTAAAGAGCTACGCTCCGCCGAGCCAAGAAGTCCACAGGTCTGAAAGCGGTGCCTGGCACCTTTTCCATCCGGGAGAAGGAAGGGTGAGAGGGTGAGAAGGGGAGAGGGTCCCCCGCACACCCACACGATCGAAAATCAAAAATCCCGTCAGCCGACGAACTTGTACCCCACCCGATGCACCGTAATCAGATGCTGCGGATCCGCCGGATCGTCCTCGATCTTCTTGCGCAGCTTGGCGACGTGGGTGTCCACGGTTCGGGTGAAGGGGATGGTGTCGTAGCCCCAGACGGCGTCGAGGAGCTGTTCGCGAGTGACCACCTCGCCGCGGTGTTCGACGAAGTGGTGGAGCAGGCGAAATTCCCTCGGCGAGAGGTCGAGTGATCGTTCGCCCTTGGCGGCTTCGTGGCGGTCAAAGTCGACGGAGACGTCGGCAAAGGAAAAGGAACCGCAATGGCCGGCGCCGTGACCGGGCCCGCACCGGCGCAGCAGGGCTTCGGCACGGGCGATGAGCTCCATGAAGCTGAAGGGCTTGGTGACGTAGTCATCGGCGCCGAGCTTGAGGCCCAGCACCTTGTCGATTTCCTGGCCGCGAGCGGTGAGCATGATGATGGGCAGCGATGAGCCTTCGGCGCGTAGAGTCTTGCAGACCTCGAGGCCGGTCATCTTGGGAAGCATGACGTCGAGGATCATGAGGCTCGGGGAGGATTCGCGGGCGAGTCGAAGGCCGGCCTCGCCGTCGCGGGCCAACTCCACATCGTAGCCCTCATAGGTGAAGCCGTCCCGCAGGGCGACTGCCATCGCCTCGTCGTCCTCGACCACCAGAACCCGTGCGGTCATCTCAATCCCTCCCCGTCGCGGCGCCGGTCAAGGGCAAGTGGATCGTGAAGGTGCTGCCCTCGCCCAGCTTTGAATCCACCGTGACCCGTCCGCCGTGGGCCTGGACGATGTGCCGGACCAGGGAGAGACCCAGCCCGGATCCCCGGACGTCATGCACCAGTCCGGTACTCACCCGGTGGAAGCGTTCGAAGATCCGCTGCTGTTCGTCGCGGGGGATGCCGATTCCCCGGTCGGTGACCGCGATGCGCACCTCGGAGCTGTTTGCCGTCAGCCGGATTTCGATCAGGTCCCCGCCGTTGGAGTATTTGACGGCATTGTCCAGCAGATTGGAAAGGGCGCGATCGATGGCGTTGGAGTCCACCGACAGTTCCGGGAGCGGCTCGTCCGGGCCCTGGTACGTCAGTTCGATGCCGCTGTTTCGAAGGCGGACTGCGAAGGTGTTGAGGGTGCCCGCAATCACCTCCTCGATGTCCGCCGGCTCGAACTGATAGACCTTTCGCCCGGACTCGATCCTCGAAAAGTCGAGAATATTGTTGATCAACTGGGTGAGCCGCCGGCTCTCGGTTTCGATGTAGGTCCCGTACTCCTGGACCTTTTCCTGCTCGGTGACCCGGCCGCGTCGCATGAACTCGCCGAAGACCCGGATCGAGGACAGGGGTGTGCGCAGCTCATGGGACACGTTGGAAACAAACTCGTTCTTCATGGCCGACAGTTTCATTTCACGAAGCGCCGTCCTGAGAGTCAGGGCGATGCCGGCGATCAGAACGCCAGCGAGCAGAGCCGACAGGGTGATGTTGTAGGCGAAGTTGGCTCGCGCCCACTTCTTCGGGGATGCGAAGTCACCCTGCAGGCTCAGCCTCCAATCGGTGAATACAAAGGTGGGCGCGCGCTTGACCCGGTCCATTTTGGGGTCGGTCTTCGGGGCATGGGGCAGGATCTGGTGGCCCTGGCCGTCCCGAACGCAGAGCATCAGACCGTCCTTCGAGTCGAGTTCCGGCAGGGACATCTTGATCGCCTTGGGCAACAGCTCCTTTTCGAAGAACTCGGGGTCGACAATCAGACCCGCCAAACCAACCAACATCGACTTTTCGTCCGTGATTGGATTGATGATGATCCGATTGTTGGGGTCGTGCTGATCGACGGTCAGCGCGGTGGTTTCGAACTTCGAGCCCTTTTTGTAGAACATTTTCCAGGGAGACATGGCGGCCCAGACCGCAAGGGTCTCGTCAGAATACTCCGGGACTTCCATTTCTGCTGTATCCGGGTTGAAGAACCAGACCGCGTCCCGGGCCTTGAAGCTGACGATGAAGAGTCGCTTGGCACCGTAGATCTCTTTTTTCTTGAAAAAATGCCCGGCCTTGTAGATCGTTTCCTCTTCGAAAACGACGGCCGGTGGGTTCAGGGCACGTTCCGAAATTTTCCAGTAGAAGTAGTCCACCTCTTTGGCGACAGCTTCGAGGAAATTTTCCAGGGTCGCCTCGCGTGCGATCGCGGAGCTCCGCTCGAGGTCGCCGAGCCACCAGTACTGGAGGCCGAGGAGCACCGCCAGCGGCACCAGCACCGCGGCGACGCCGATCCACAGCACACCGCGTTTGCCGAAGACGCTCCGCTCCACCGCCTCCAGCTCGGCGTTGGAGTCCGAGCCGTTTTGGAAGTTACCGAGCACTGACATCAGGTCTCCCTGTGGGCCTCTCGCTCTCCTTTCACGGAATATAGCGCACGGCCCCCTGATTGGCTCGCCGTTTTGCAACTTGTTCACATCTGACACGAGCTTTGACACGGCCTTCAGGACATTCACATCTCTCAGCGTCATCTTCGGGCCATGTGGAATCACCGAGGACCGGACGGGCGAGGGGGATGAACTGCGGCGATCCTCGTTCCGCCGGTGCCTCGACTTCGTCAACTCGGGCCGCCGAGCGGTCCCAATCGCCGCAGGGAGGTCGACTATGAAGAAAGCGCTTACGGTGATCGGTCTGGCAGTGATGATCGGTGTGGTGTCGGTGGCGATGGCCGGCGACAAACACGCGTGCACCGCCAGCACCCAGGAGTGCCTGAACAAAATGGTCGCGAAGATTCAGGCCAAGGGGTGGCTCGGTGTGGAGACGGACCAGCTCGAGAGTGGTCGCTGGCAGGTCACCAGCGTCTACACCGACAGCCCGGCCGAGGCCGCCGGGTTCAAAAAGGGAGACGTGCTGGTTGCCATGAATGGCATCGACCTGAGTGACGAAAACAAGGAGGCCCTGAAAAAGGCGAAACACGCCCTCGGTCCCGGCTCGGAGGTGACCTATTTGGTGAAGCGCCAGGGCGGCAAGGTGAAGCTGACCGCCCAACTCGGTTCGGTACCCACGGCTGTCGCTGCCGAGTGGATTGGCGAGCACATGGTCAAGGACCACGCCGAAATCAAGCTGGCATCCAAGTGAGGTGGTGACGGGGCGGGTGGGCCGGTCGCGGACTGGCCCACCTGCAACCATTTCCTGCTCAACGGTATCTCAAAGAACGAATGGAGAACGAAGCATGACGTCGTACGAGATCGGGGCCGCCGGCGAATTCGGCGACGGGTCGGCTGTCCGGGACAGCTGGGCCGCGGCGCTGGTGCCGCTGTTGGCCGCGGCGCTGGTGATCGCTCTCGGACTCGTTCTGGTGGGCCTCACGTCTGGTAGTAGCGCCAGCGACGAGCCCTCGCCGCCGCCGTACATCAGCAGTCAGTAATAGCGTCTTTGAAGATCTCCGCGCCGGGCGAAACCTCGCTGCGCGTCCGAGTCACGAATCAAAAATCAAAAATCGAAAATCGAAAATCAGGCGACACAATTTCTCGAATCCCGAGCCCCGAAGCCCGAGCCCCGATCAGGGAGCGGCGGACAGGCTGCGGCAGAGCTCGATCAGCTCCGGGTGGGTCTGAGGATCGGCTCGCTCGAAATTCACCAGCCGGTAGAATTCGAGTGCGCTCAGGACCTCATCCGATGCGCCGTTCTCAAGGTCCCATCGGGCCTGTGCCGCCAGCGAGACCCAGTCGGTGAGCCGGCACATGTGGTCGACCACGGTGCGGATCTGGGCGGGGGCCTGCGCCGGTTCCTCCAGCAACCGGGCGATTCTCCGCTCGACCCCGTCACACAGCTTCCCGGCGAAAGCCCTTGCGCCGTCGACAGCCGGGTGAGCGAGGCTCTCGATCTCGTCGCGGATGAGGTCGAGCCACGGCCGATGGAGCCGGCGAACGGCAAAGTCCCTGAGCACCTGCGCCACCAGCGTGTTGTGGGTTCCCTCCCAGCTTTCGACCACCATGGCGTCACGGTAGAGCCGGGGCATGGGGGAGAAGTCCTCGATCGTGCCGTTGCCGCCGAGAACCTCGATGCCGTCGCGCGCGCTCCGAGTGGCGGCGATCGCCGTCCAATACTTGTTGATCATCACCGAGATCCTGCGGGCGCCAGCCAACGACTCGTCCTCGGGTCCCCTGTCGAGCAGGTCAGTCATTGTGAGGATTCGAAAGGTGCTGGCCAATCCGGCCATGGTCCGAGCTCTCATTTCGGCCAGGGTGGACTGAACGGCCGGGAACTCGATGATCGGGGAGGAGAAGGCCGTTCGGTTGACGGCGTAGTGATGTGCCTCCACCGAGGCTCGGTGCATGATGCTGCAGGCGGCGATTGCGTTGTGGATCCTCGACGTGTCGAGGACGATGGCCACGAGATTGCGGAACCCGTCACCGGGCAGGCCGATGGCTTCACCCAGGGCGCCTTCGAACTCGACCTCCCCTGTGGCCATTGATCGGGTCCCCAGCTTGGATTTGAGCCGGCGGAGAACGAATCCGTTCGGACGTCCCTCCATCAGTCTCGGCACCAGAAACAGGCCCAGGCCCTTGGTTCCTTCCGGCGCTCCCTCCAGACGAGCGCTCACCACGAACAGGCCCGCGTCGGCCACCGAACAGAACCACTTTTCGCCGGAGATCCGAAACCAGCCCGGACGGTCCGGATCGGGGCGCGCCATGGCCGCGTTGAGGCCCACGTCGGACCCGCCCTGAACCTCGGTGACGAACTGGGCGGCGTGCAGCCGCTGACGGTAGTCAGCGTCGAGCAGGGACGGTAGATACCGCCGCTTCTGATCGTCGGTGCCCACCTGCTGGAGGAGTCGGATCGCCCCGGCGGTGCAGGCAACGGGACAGGAATGGCCAGCCTCGCCGTGCTGGTCCAGCAGGTAGGAGAGCCCGCCGCTTGCGACGACGTTGCCGGGTTCGGAGAGCAACGAGAGCACGCCGCTCGACCAGAAGACCTGTCCGACCACGTGATAGGACGGGTGGAACACCACATCTTCGAGGGGTCTGCCGTCTGGGTCGTGACGGCGCAGTTGGGGCAGGTTTTCATCTCGGCTCGATTCGGCCACCAAGGCCCCGAGTTCAGGGCCGGCCGCCTCGGCCACCTGTCGGAACCGTTCCTCCAGCAGCGAGAATCTGGCGCCCAGGTGCCGTTGGAGAACTCGACGGAAGAACGGGTCCGCGTCGAAACTGTTGGCGGCGGCGTTCGACCGCCATCGGTCCAGGTCGCTGCGGGCTGAAGCCGGAACGTCGGTCTGGTTCATGGCAGTCTCCCACCTTGATTGTACTCGGGAGCTCAGTGCAGGCTCGAAGGATCCAGGCCGTCGCTGCCCTCGGGGTTCAGTTCCAAATGCCGATAGACGTCCTCGTAGATCATCATGAATCGATCCGTCTGGCTTTCGGCCTCGAGGATTTCCTGCTTGCGTTCCGCCGGCAGCTCGAGGATCTGACAGGTCAGGGCGATGAGTTGAGTGTCGGTCACCGCGCCCATCTGCCCGGCAAGCAGGCCCCGGGTTTCCTCGTCGGCTTCCAGGAGCCTCGGCAGCATTTCGCGCAGTTCAGTCCGCAGCGGTTGGATGCCGGCGAGCCGCTGGGCCGACTGCTGTGCCGGAATGTAGCTCACCCTGACCTGGCGATAGCGAGTGCCTGACTCCAGTTCCTCGTCGATGTGAAACCGTTCGAGACCCAGCAGCCACATCAGGTAACGGCCGTCGGGAAGCTCCTGGTGTTGGGCAATCAATCCGACGCATCCGATTTCCCGGATCGGCGACAGTCCCAGGTCAGCACCGTCCGAATCGGGAAGTGACTCCACCATGCCGATGACTCGGTGACTCCCCAGGGCATCGCGAATCATGTCACGGTAGCGGGGCTCGAAGATGTGAAGGGGCAGCACCTCTCCCGGCAGCAGTACGGTGCCCGTCAGGGGGAAAATCGGAATCACGTCCGGGACCATGATGCTGTCTGAGCCGATGTCGCCGAGTCCGCTCGAGTCAATGGGGTGTTCCATGGCGCCTCCTCGTCCAGTATGAGCAACACATCGGGGGCCGGTTCCCTTTCACTGTGTTGATTTGTTGTGGGTGGGGAGGACGTTACGGCGCAGCAGGGCAAATTCGGAATTCGGAATTCGGAATTCGGAAAACCGACACCGGTCGGGACAGCGAAGTCGGTTTGTGGTGCGGCCGTCCCGGCTGCATGGGATTGCAGATTCCCGTCCCCTCCCGGGAATCGGACGCAGAAGAACGCAGATTGGCGCAGCCATACGCTGTGGGAGGCTCGACCACACAATTCGGTCGGGTCGAGGTCGGGCGATTCCCCGAGATTGACCAGATTCCTCCTCGACCCTTCGGGTCTCGTTCGGAATGACGATCGAATATACGAACTGGTCGGGTAGATTTCAACCTTCCACAATCGTGTCACCTGTCACGTGTCACAAAGCAATCCCATTGAGTCTACTCGGACGTTGGATCGACGGTTTTCCACATCCGAATTCCGAATTCCGAATTCCGATTTCTTCCCTCTGCCGTACAATCACCTGGGGAGGGTTGTTTGAAGAAGATATGGTGTTTGCTTCTGCCGGCAGCCGTGGCGTTGGCCGGGCTGGCCAGTGGCCAGGACGCTTCCGATGATGGGTCGGGTGCGGTGGGTGGTCTCGGCTTTGTGGACGAGGTCGCGGTCACCGTGGTCAACGTGGACGTTTACGTCCGCGACGGCAAGGGACGCCCGGTGAGCGGGCTCGAGGTGACGGACTTCAAGGTGAGCCAGGACGGACTCGAAATGCCCGTATCCAACTTCGCCGAGCTTGACCGGGAGGTCATCGAGCACCTCTTCGCGAACTCCGCCGTGGAATCGGTGCTGCCGCCACGGCCCGCCGAAGAAGAAGAGGTATCGGATGGGCCCGAGGTCCGGCCCATGTTCATGGTGCTCTATGTGGACAACGAAAACATGGATCCCCTGCACCGCAATCGGGTCCTTCGGAGGGTTCGCGAGTTCGTCACCGAGAATCTGAACCCTCCGGTGCAGATGATGGTGGCGAGCTACGAACGGAGCCTCAAGGTCGTCCAGGGTTTCACCGACGATTCAGGGGCCATCAACGGTGCGCTCACCAAGCTTCACAAGGTCAGCGGAGGCCGAGCCGATCGAGACAGTGACCGGCGGGAGATTCTGGAGCGAATGCAGGAGGAAACCGCCCAGGAAACGCGGCACGAAGGCAAGGAGAACCAGAGGGCGATCCAGCAGCGGTACCGACAACAGATCATGGCTTTTGCCGAAGAGGAGGCGAACAACGTCAGCTTTGCCCTCGAAGCCATCAAGGAGTCGATGGCCATGATCTCCGGTCTGGAAGGGCGGAAGGCGATGGTCTACATCTCCAGCGGGCTCCCCATGTCGCCGGGTATCGGACTGATGCAGGAGTACTCCTCCGCCTTCAGGGACCCCTCGTTCATGGGTCGGCGATTCAACACCGACCGAACCAATGCGTTCAAAGCGCTGACCTCCGCGGCCAACGCCCAGGACGTGACTCTGTATACGATCGACGCCAGCGGGCTGAATCCGCTGGAGGGTTACGGAGCCGACAGTCGATGGGGAAACATCGATCCCACCGCGGCGTCGATGGGCATGAAGAGTTACCAGGACAGCCTGCGCTACATGGCTCGCTATACCGGAGGTTTGTCGATCGTCAACACCAACGATATCCTCGGTGGTTTGGAACTGATCAGGGATGACGTCTACAGCTATTACTCGCTGGGATACACCATTTCGAACAGCGGTCAGGATCGGGTGCACAAGATCGACGTGGAGGTCGTGGACCATCCCGAGTACGACCTCCGGTTCAGGCGCCGGTTCGTCGAGAAATCGCGTGAAACCCAGGTTCAGGACAGGGTTTTCAGCGCTCTCGTTGTGGAGCTGGAGGACAACCCGATGGACCTCGCGGTCGACCGTGGGCGCGCGAGCCCGGCGGCCGCGGACCGGTGGTCGGTGCCGCTCCACCTGTCCTTCCCCTTGCAGACGATTGCCCTGGTGCCCCAGGGAGAAGAGTACTTGGGCCAGGTTGTGCTCTTTCTCGGCGCTCGAGATATGGCGGGTCGCAGCTCAGAAATGCAGCGCCAGGAGCACGAGATCCGGATTCCAGCAGAGCAATACCAGGCCGCGACGGAGCAGCGTTTCGGCATCGATTTCCAACTTTTGCTTCGCGAGGGACAACATCGTGTGAGCGTGGGACTGATGGACCGGGTCACGCGGCAGGCCGCCTACGACCGCATCGTCGTCACCGTCCCTCAGTAGGACGTTAAAGGTTTGGTTATTCCGGGGAAGCGTGTGGTTGGGGTTTCGCCATGCCCGTTCCCGTTCCCGTCCCCGTTCCCGCACCCAGCGGCAGCGTCAGGATTCAGCGACGGGGGCAGGAAACAGCGAGCAGCGACGATGAGCAGAGACCGCGGTCGCTGCTCCTGCCACTGATCCCTGCCGGTGTCCCTGACAGTCGGGTACGGGGACGGGAACGGGTACGGGAACGGCCCCCGGCCAACGGCCAACGAGGTGGTGATTATTCGTGCGAGGCCATGACGCGCCAGGCGACCAACCGCTCGTTCATGGCTCGAATCCGGCGACAGAGCAGACGGCACAGCAGAGTCAAGAACTGGACCGCTGCATCCGGGTCCATGGACAGGACCTCTTCGAGTAGCGAGCTGCTGATAGAGAAGACCGTTGTGCCGAGCCGATGGGCCCTGGCGTCGGCCGAGCGCGGCTGCTCGTCGATCAGGGCCATTTCACCGAAGACCTCACCGCGGCCGAGGACCGACAGACACTCCTCACCCATGCCGGGGACCATCCTGGAGATTCGTACCGACCCATCAACCACGATGTAGAGGTTGTCCCCCGGCTCCCCCTCGCTGAATATCACGGCGTTGGGCGGAAAGTGCTCCTCACGGGAGTAGGTCGCGAGCAGCCGGAGTTCTTGGGCCGAGAGGCCCTGCTCGCGGAGGATGTCGAGCTTCTCCTTCTCGGGCAGGTGGATCGGGTGCCCCTGGCCGGTGCGGCGTTCCAGGCCGACGTGGGCTTCCGGCAGGCTGAAGAACTCGCTCATCTGGGCGTTGGCCGAGCGGACCTTCTCGGCAAGTGTCTGCCAGAAACTCCACAAAAGACTGACCGACAGCTGACGGTTGCCTCGGACAGCCTCCTCCAGGGCCACCACCGGCAGCCGGTACAGGGTCCCGTTGCCGACCCCCAGGGCGGTGGCCGATCGATCTTGGCGATCCAAGTACGACACTTCACCGAAGAGCGAGCCGAAACCAAAGGTGGTGAGCACCTGGGTGCCGATGGACGTTTGCCGGGTGACGTTCACCGTGCCTTCGCGGACGATGAACAGGTCCCGGCCCTCCTGGCCTTCGCGGAAGATCACTTCCTTGTTGGTGAACGGCTGCACCTCCAGGAGCTTGGCCAAGGAGATCAGCTGATCGTCGGAGAAGTGGCGGAAGAGCCCCATGGTTCGGAGTTCGTTGGCCCGCGGCAGCAGGTTGGTTCGAGCCTGGCCAGCCCGCGCACCGAGGGAGGAAACCCGGGGAGCTCTGGGATGGGAGAACAGGCGGGCGTGGCTGAGCGCGAGATGGTCGGCCGATTTCTGCAGGGCCGTACTTCGGGAGTTGACCAGGG
The DNA here is from genome assembly GCA_963801995.1 of uncultured Holophagae bacterium. GTDB lineage: Bacteria > Acidobacteriota > Thermoanaerobaculia > Thermoanaerobaculales > Sulfomarinibacteraceae > FEB-10. The sequence goes on from CAWDGW010000014.1 coordinate 94,759, forward strand.
CTTCGACTTCCTGCGCATCGCGGTGGCACAGCCTTGCCAGGGTTTCCACCCTCCGGCGCTCCTGGTCGAGCCTTCGATCGGAGCGCCAGGTGGCCAGCAGCATGGCATCCACGGCGTTCTCGAGTGCAGCCTCGAAATCCTCGTTCTCCAGCGCTGCTCGTGAGGTCTCCACCGACAGCTTGAAATCCAGTGGGTTGAGCCTGCGGGCCTGAGCGAACTCCTGCAGTGCGGTCGAGGGGTCGCCGTGCCGGAGGTAGAGGAAACCCGCGGCAGCGAAGGCCAGGTAGTTGAAGGGCGTTCTCATCTTGGCCAGATCGATCATCTCAACCGCTCGGTCGAACTCGCCGCGACTCTGGAAGATATGAGCCATTCCGAGGGCGTGGGAGGCCTCGAGATTTCGCCGCTTCAACTCGCGGTCAAAGTCCTCGATTCCCTCCTCGCCGCGCAGTCTATGGGCCTCCTCACGCAGGCTGGCACCGTGCGGGGACAGCGCGGCGGCGATCTCCAGCAGTTGAGCCGCCTCGTTCGGCCGGTGGATCGAGCGCAACTTGCGGGCCACCGCCACCAGCCGTTCGATCAGGGATGGGTGAGCGAGGATGGACTCTTTCATAGTTCCAGAGGGTCTCATTGTAGCCTGGAACGAAGGCAGCAGGCAGTGACGGAGAATTCGGAATTCGGAATTCGGAATTCGGAAAACCGGCACCGGTCGGGATAGCTGGAACTTCCACTTTGGACTTTGGACTTTGGACTTTTCACTCGGATTACCTGTTGGCGGAGCGCTAGGACCCTGTCTTGAAACTCTGAGAGGGCATGCCCGTAGGCTTCTGGGTCGGCCCGTCGAATGCGTCGGCCGTTTTTCGTGTTCCACACAGAGGACCGCTGCCGAGTGCAGTCCATATCTGTCGAAAAGCGCCGGCTAGAATGTGAGGATCATGAGAGCGATTGTGGACACTGTCCTTTGTGTCGCCTTGGCAACGACCGCGGTCGTGGCCGGCGCGGTGGAGGTCATCGATCCTGCCGATGTTCCAGCCGGGAGCCGCGGCACCTGCATCACCGAAATGGCCGGCGGCGAGATGTTGGAGATCCCGGTAACCATCTTGGGCACCGTCGGCCCCTACGCACCGGAGCAGGAGATGGTGCTGGTGCGTCTCGAGGACGAGCGGTTTTCCAAGACCGGGATCATCGCCGGCATGAGCGGATCCCCAGTTTACGTCGATGGGAAGCTGCTCGGGGCGCTGGCCTATGGTTGGAGCTTTTCGGTGGAGCCCATCGGTGGGGTGACTCCGTTTACCAGGATGGAGAGCCTCGGCAGCGGTGGGCGGGAAGAGGTTTCCAACGCCACCATCGCTCGGCCTGATTTCGATGTGCTGATAGGCGCCCGGGCGGCCGGCCGCCTCGATGAGGTGCTGCTGGACTGGTTGGCGCCCGAAGAGCAGGGATCGCTTCGGCACCTGCCACTCGCCGTCACCGCTGCCGGCCCCGGAGGAGCGGCCACCTCAGGCTGGATCGGTGAGTTCTGGAACCGGATGGGCTGGGTGAGTGGACCGCCGGCTTCCGGCTCCAGCGGCGGCCCGACCAGCCCTCTGCGGCCCGGCGCAATGGTGGCCGCGGTTCTGGCGGACGGCGACGTCACGCTGGGAGCTGGTGGAACCGTAACCGAGGTTCGCGGAGATCAGATCTGGGCATTCGGCCACCCCTTCCTGAAAGGGGGCGAGATCGAAATCCCACTGGCGCGGGCGGGAGTTGTGGCGATCCTTCCAAGTCAGATCAACTCCTTCAAGTTCTTCACCGTGGGAGACCAGATCGGAGCCTTCCAGGTCGATCGGACCCACGGTGTGTGGGGGCGCATCGGTCCCAGCGTGGCCATGATTCCAGTGACTGTGCGGGTGAACGGGAGGAGCTACTCCTTCCGCTCGATTCGCCACGAAATCCTTCTGCCGTCGATTGTCGGCTACCTGACCCTGTCGAGTCTGGAGGCGCGTGGTCGCAGCACGGGCAACCAAACGGTCGCGCTCGATGTGGCGCTGGGATATGGGGGAGGTCTCGAGGCGAAGATGACGGAGATCTTCATCGGCAGCGATGCAGGTCAGCAGGCCGCGGCCATGGTGGCTGCGGCGGCGGGGTACCTCGAGAACTCGCGCTTTGAAGTGCCCGGCCTCGAGGAGATCCGGGTGGAACTGAGGGCCGAGGAAGCCCTGGAGACCGCCGAGGTGTTGTCGGCGACGCCCGATCGTTGGGTGGTGGCGCCCGGCGAGACCCTCCAGGTTCGGCTTCGATTGCGGCCCCACCGGGGGGAGGAGTACTCCCAAACCGCTGAAATCAGGGTGCCGGAGAGTGTTCCGGAGGGGCGCCTCGACCTCGTGGTGGCCGACGGGACCGCCTGGACCGTCTACGATCTCCAGATGCGGCCGCCGCGATCGGGTTCATTCGGTGACGATGTGGGGCTCTTCCGGAGGCTGGTGCCGTCGAACCGATTGGTGCTGGCGTTCGAGCGTCAGGAGGTGGGGGTGGCAATGCCCGGCGGGCCCATCGCGGTGCCGCCCAGCCTGGTGGTGCAGATGAAGTCGGCGTTGGGCGCCGGGTTGCAGACGACCGAGTACGCGGTCGTCGGGTGGGCGGAAGAGCAGATGGCCACACCGGTATCGGCTGCTGAGCGGATCAAGCTGACGGTGAGGGCAGAGGAGTGGGAGGACCGATGAAGATCATTCGAGTGCTCGGGCCGTTGATGGTCCTGGTGTGTGGTACCGCCTTGGCCACCGAGACCCGACGCTGGGTTGTGGATACCCCGAACCAGCTCCTGAAGGGCCGGGGCGACGGCGTTGAGGTCACCGACGACGGGCGTCTGGTGGCGGTGCCCGGTTGGGACCAGGGTCCGTCACTGGACGAGCCGGTGGTCGCCGCCGCCGCCCGCCGGCCTGACGGCACGCTGATCGTCGGCACTGGCCATCCGGCTCGACTCTACCGGGTCAAGGGCGAATCGGCAGAGCTGGTTTCGGAGGTGGCCGGGGAACAGGTCACGTCAGTCCTCGTCACCCCCAAAAACGAGGTCTACGTCGCGTCGATCTCCCCGGGCGTCCTGTTTCGGCTCGGGCCCAAAGGGCTCGAGGAGGTGGCCCGGCTGGGTGAGGGCGGAATCTGGGACCTGACGTGGTTTGACGGCGCCGTGGTGGCCGCGACCGGCATGCCTGCCGCGCTGTTTCGGCTCGGCGAGAAGGGTCTGGAACGCTGGGTGGAACTGCCCGATGCCCACGCCCGATCACTGACGCCAACTACCGAGACACTGGTGGTGGGAACCTCGGGCAAGGGCTTGATTCTCGGAGTCGACCGGCAGGGTCGGGTGGCACTGTTGGCCGACAGTCCATTCACCGAGATTCCCGATCTGGTGGCCGTTCCCGATGGGTCGGTTTGGGCTGTGGCGCTGGTGGGCGAGCCTGTCAAGCCGCCGCGGAAGGCCGAGGCATCGAAGAAGGGGGAGAGCGAAAACGGGACGGATTCCTCCGAGTCCGAGCCCGCTGTGGCGGACCTCGATTTACCCAAGATCGATGGCGCCACAGCCACTTCGGAGCTGCTCAGGCTGACCCCGGAGGGTGCGTTGCTCCACGTCCACCGCTTCGCCAAACAGGTGGCGTCCGCGGTGGTCTGGGACGGGTCCGGGGTGCTGGTGGGAACCGGCTACCAGGGCGAGGTGTGGCGGTTTTTGAATCACGGAGGCACGCGGCTCACAACTGTGGATGCGGTTCAGGTGGTCGCACTGGTAGACGACGGTGCCGCGCTGCTGACCCAGGGTCCGGGGCGCGTGCTGTGGCGTCGTTCGGGCAGGCGGCCGGGTCGTTATCGCGTCGACGCTCAACGGCTGCCCATCCCGGTCAGGTTTGGCGAGTACTCGGTCAACCCGGCGGGTGAGGACGTGCGCATCCGGTTCCGGTCCGGTGCCTCCGAAAAACCCGACGACAGCTGGCTGTCCTGGACCGAGTGGCTGCCCGGGACCGGGGGGTCGGTTCCGCTGCCCACCGCCCGGTCACTGCAGTGGGAGGTGGAGATCAAAGACGGCGCGTCGGTTGAACGGGTGGTGGTGGCGATGCGAGAGCTCAATCTGGCACCGCGGGTCACAGCCCTTCGGGTGGAAGAACCGGGGGTGATATACCTTTCGTCGCCTCCTCCCACCGGCCCGGTGATCGATCGCGCCAACCCGGATGTCAACGGGATCTTCACAGTCATCGACCCCAAGGCCAAAGCAACGAAGAACGGCAGCGTGGGCAAGAAGTACTTCCGATCGGGATTCCGCACCGTGCGCTGGAAGGCCAAGGACCTCAACGATGACGCGTTGAAATTCCGCCTCGAGGTGGAGCGGAAGGATGGCTTTGAGCTGTTGGTTCGGGAGGATCTGGCGGCCGATCAACTGGCGGTGGACACCACGGCCCTGCCAGATGGCATGTACCGCTTTCGGCTCACAGCGACCGACGACGAAACCAATCCCGGAGGCGGCCTCGAGGCGGCCCGAAACAGCCGTTGGTTCGTGGTCGACAACACTCCGCCGGAGATTTCCTTGAGCCGGTCCGGGGACCGGTGGCAGGTGACGGTGACCGACACTGGCAGCGCCGTGTCCAGGGTGGAATGGACCAGGGACGGCGAGCGCTGGAGTCAGTTGGCGCCGGCCGACGGCATTCTGGATGGCCACAGTGAGAGCTTCAGTTTTGAGGCGGAGGACGACCGCAATCTGATCGTGGTCCGGGCGGTGGATCGGCACCACAATCGCACCACCGCTGGCGCTGTGGAGAACCGCTGAAGCAGCGCGCAGAATTTGAAATGAAAAATTGAATCGGAAGGTTTTTTTCATCTCCGCCCTGCTGTCTGTTTTCGGTCGCCACAGCAAGAGGGTGGCTCCACAGCGAGTCCAACCAGGAACAGAGCCAAGCCGGCGAGGAATCCCGGCGGGAGATAGCGAAAGGTGATTTCGCCGATCCCGGCGGAACGATCACTCCCAGGAAGGCGTGATTGACGGTGATGGTCTGCAGGGTTCGACCAGCCCGAGCGGACTGACCAGCCCGCCGGCTGGGTCAGCGAGGTGGCGAGAAGCCTCTCTCCGTGCCACCGATCATCGAGGTCACGAGGCCCGGTGTCTCCGAAATCCACGTCACCGCCTTCGGCGCCCATTTCTTCCGCGGCCTCGGCATCGAGCCCACCTCGGCGCGATCAAGTACCACGCGGCGGGGATCGCCCATGGCGATCACCGCTGAAAAGGTCTCGGATGGGTCGACGATGGTCGCATCGATGGGGATGAAGGCTCGTGGGAGGACCTTTCGATTCCGGTGGACCCTCAACGCTCCGGTCCAGTCGTCGGAGATCGTCTCGAATCGTGGTGGGACCTGTCGGGGCCCGGAAATCACCAGCCCGACGTTGAGAAAATCGAGCAGTCGGCGATCGACGCGTCGGAATCCGCTGAAGTACTCGTACGGGGCATCCTCAGGATGAAAACCGAAGGCTGCTCCGAGCAGACTGGCGTATCGGTAGTCGGTGACCGGGTTGTGGTACCGGATGTCGTCTATCCGGTAGACGGACAACAGGGATGGGTAGGTCGTGCGTCCCATGCCGACCACACGGCAGGATCCCCGGCCCTTGACCTCATCCTGCAGGGCGCGAGTGAACGCAGTGTCCGGGTAGAAGAGGTCGCGGTCCCCCCTCGGGAGCATGGCGTTTGCCCAGGGTCCAAGATCCAGCAGTGCCACCAGAGCCAGGGCGGCGATCCCGAACCGGGGCCTGCAGGAGACGATCATTGCGGTCGCCAGAATAGCCGAGCCAGAGGGCCGACCACAACAGGCGACGAGAAAACGGCGAGGCTCACCACGGCGGCACCGATGAGGCTGGCAGTCGCCGTGGTTCGACGGCGACGGATGAACTCACTGTATCCAACGGCCCCACAGACTCCGATGCAGAGTGGGATGACGGTCACGAGGCGGGTCCACGCCACGGATCCGGCGAATGGCAGTGAGTCGACCATCCTCATGAGGGGGAGGAACTGGGCGACGAGCAGGCCGATGCCGGCAGCAGTTCCCATCAAAGGCCAGCAGCGCCTTCTCCCGGACGCGAGGGCCATGGCCGCACCGGCGAGCGCCACAAGACCGGCATAACTCCCACCTCCAACCGGGACGAAACCCGGCCCGTCGTAAGGTGCCTTTCCGTAGGCATGGGGGTTCGTGACGCCTTTGAGAAATTTCCCGTGCACCGGGTGAAACAGAGTTCGGGATTCTGTTGTGGAGGCCTCGCCGGACTCTGTCATGCGGTGGTAGCGAACCGTGTGGGGGAGGAGCTTTGCGAAGGGGAGGATGTGGGGCGCCGCGAGCATGAAACCGATGACGGCGGCAGTGGTCGCGGCACCAACTCCCCGCAGCAAACCGTGAAATCCACCCGCTCTGCGGCCCAGGGAAACAACGCAGACCACCGCGAGAATCCCTCCACCCAGAACGGTTTCAGGGTGGCCAGAGAGCAGCAGTGCCGCGGTGATGACCGAGGTGGTGGCCACATTGCGGGCGGTCGGCCGGCGAGTCAGGCGTATGGACCCCGTGATCAGCCACGGCATCCACGCGGCAGTCGAAGAGTGGGGGAAGAGTGACCACGCCATGATGCCGCCGCCCAGCGAGAATGCGGCGCCCGAAAGCAGAGCGAGCGACCGCCGTGACCCCAGCAGGCGGGCCAGGAGCCACGCACCCTGAAAGGCAACGAGCAGCTTCAGCGCGAGAGCCGCTAACAGATGGTGCTCCACCGGGGCGAGGCGGGCAACCATCGCGATCGGAGAGGCTGCCCCCGCCTGTGGGTTGGCCCACGGCGAGCTGCCGCCATCGAGGCTGTCCGACCACAGCGGCAGGCGACCGGCCCCATATGCGCGTCGGACTTCGATCTCCCACGGGATGAACTGGTAGACCGCATCGTTGAGGACGGTGTGGTGGGATGCCGCGGTGGACGGTGGCGCGCCGGGGATGTTCCTCGAAAGGGCCAACGTAGGGACCAGGATCCGCCCGCTGATGACGTAACTCGCAACGAGCAGAATCGGCAGCACGAGGCCGGCGACGATCGCCGCACGGTGCAGGCGGAGCGAGAGACCCCGCGCGAGCAGCCACAGCACTGCCTGGGTCAGCGTGATGCCCACCGCAACGCCGATGACGAGACGGACGGTTGTCACGTCCATCATCGGGTTTCCTGTACGTGCGGGGCTGTGGTGTGGCGGTGGCGGCGAATGATCATGGTTGTTTTCAGTCTTTGATTCTACGGGAGCCGAGCGCCGACCTCGGCTCGTGGAACGTTTCTCCCCTTCTCACCCTCTCACCTTCTCCCCTTCTGGAATACTCCGCGAATTGCGTTGAATTGAATATTCGTCAGTTCTCAATACTCGCTTCTCAGATCTCACCAATCATCCGAATCGAAGGATCGCCGATGTTTCCGTGAGATATGAGATGTGAGTATTGAGCGACAACCCAGACAATCCGAGAGTACTCCCACGCTCCTGCTGATACAATCGACGGGTGAGCGCTTCCCACCAATCAATCGCGGTCTTCCCAGGGTCTTTTGATCCTCTGCACATGGGCCATTTCGACATTATCTTCCGGGCCACCCAGATTTTCCCCAAGGTGGTGGTGGGAATCCTCGACAATCCCCAGAAAGACTCGGTGTTCACCCCTTCGGAGCGAGTCGACATGATTCGGGCTCTCTATGGAGGCAACCCGGCGGTGGAGGTGCACTCTTTCAGCGGTCTGCTGGTGAATTTCCTCAAGGAGATCGAGGCCACCATCATCATCCGCGGAATGCGAGCGGTTTCGGATTTCGAGTACGAGTTCCAAATGGCGCTGATGAACCGGCGGCTCCAACCGAGCGCCGAAACCGTATTCCTGACTCCCAAGGAGGAGTACTCCTACCTGTCGTCGAGGCTGGTGCGGGAGGTGGTCTCCTTGGGCGGAGATGTGTCGGGTTTGGTGCCGGAGCCGATTCGAGACCTCCTCGAGGAACGCATCCGTCACTGATCACCAAGTCAAAAGTCAAACGTCGAAAGTCTCAAGTCAAACTATGTCGCCGCAGTTGACTTTGGACACTGGACTTTGGACTCGATGTCCCAGATAGAATCGTAGCGATGAAGTTGGTCGTGCTGGGTCCGGGGTTTCCGTTTCGCGGTGGCATCGCCACAACGACCACTGCGATGGTGGGTGGATTGCGGGAGCGGGGCCACGAGGTGTTATTCCTGACCCCGCGCCGGCAGTACCCGGCGTGGCTCTACCCAGGGGCCGGAGGAGGGGAGGACTGCCAGGCGTGCCCGCGGATCGAGGGTGCCAGGCCGGTGCTGGATCCACTGAACCCGATGGCTTGGAGCCGCGGTCGGCGCGCGGCTCGGGAGGCGGGCGCCGATGCCTGGGTGGTGCCCTACTGGACCTGGGCGTGGGCGGCGTGGTGGCGGTACCTGTTGGCGGAGACCAGACCGCCTGCGGTGGCCGTGGTGCACAACCCGGTGGACCACGACGCCGGCCGGCTCCAGCGGGTGGCGGCGGCATCGGTCCTGTCCCGAACCGAGGGTCTGTTCACTCACGCCGGGGCGTTGGCCGAGATCCTCTCTGGGCGCTTCCCCGACCACCCTGTGGCGTCCCACCCTTTGCCGGCCACCTCCCGCATGGAGCTACCCGATCGGGCCGAGGCGAGGAGAATCCTCGGGGTTCCGGAGAACCGCCGGTTGGCGGTCTTCGTCGGCCTGATCAGACCCTACAAGGGGGTCGACGTCCTGCTCGAGGCATTCGCTGGTCTGAACGAGCAAAGTGACTGGTACCTGCTGGTGGCGGGTGAGGCGTGGGGCGGGCTGGGCGAATCCCTGGCCCGGAGGGCGAGCGCGCCCGACCTCGAAGATCGGGTCCGGACGGAGTTTCGATGGGTTGAGGAGGCGCGGCTCGCGGCCCTGTTCTCCGCCGCCGACCTGGTGGTCCTGCCCTATCGCGACGGCTCCCAGTCGGCGATGGCGCCACTCGCCCTGGCTCACGGCGTCCCCGTGCTCACCACCCGGGTCGGGGGTCTGTCCGAGGTGGTTCGGGATGGCGTCAACGGAATCGTTGTGGCGCCGGGTTCGGCCGAGGCCCTGACCTCGGCGCTCGAAGGGCCTCGACCCAGATCAGCTGGCTCGCTATGCTGCTGGAGCCCGCGAATCCGCCGAGCGGCTGACCTGGCAGGGCTACGGGGCAGCCCTCGAGGGGTTGCTCGAGGCTGCCACGGCGAAGATCAGACTCAGAAAGCGATAAACCAGTTTGGCGGCGAGGAACTCGCTCGCCCATTGACCCGCCGTCGGCAACAGTTCAACCACGTCGAACCCGACCACACGACGGGTGGAAGCCACCCGTTCCAATAACGACGTGACCTGGTACCAATCGAGACCCCCCGGTTCAGGAGTCCCGGTCGCCGGCACATAGGCGGGATCGAAGCCATCGACGTCAATGGTGACGTAGACCGATTCGCCGAGCGGGGCAGACTGCCCGATCGATCCAGTCCGGGAGTGCGCCCGGACCGTTGATCTGGTGCCCAAAGACGACACGCTCCGGGTCCATCAGTTCCACCTCCCGGGCTTGAAATGCTCGAATCCCGACGTGGACCAACGGGCACCACTCCCGAGCGCGGGCCATGACGCAGCCGTGGTTGAAGCGCGAGCCCGCGTACTCGTCCCGGAGGTCCGAGTGGGCGTCGATCTGAAGCACCGACAAACCCGGAATCTCTCGAGCAGCCGCCCGAATGGCTCCGATGGAGACCGAGTGGTCGCCGCCCAGCATCACGGGCAACACGCCGCTGGAAAGAAGGCCGGTGATCCTCTGATCCACGAGGTCGGCCAGTCGCTCGGGTTCTTCCTCGCACAGAATCGGCTCGAGGGTCGCGATTCCACGATGACACACCTCGGTGCCGGTCATGCCGTCGTACCACTCGAGGTGGTGGGAGGCGTCGATGATGGCGTCGGGAGCTCGGTCGGCGCCCTTCTTCCAGGTGGCGGTGAGGTCGTAGGGCACGGGAAGAATGGCGGCGGCCGCGGTGTCGAGCCGGGCCAGTGCATCGGGTAGATCACAGAAGCGTTTGAGTTGATGGGCCACGAGTTGCTCCTCGGTGGTGTGTGCGCGGATTCTGACGTTGAGGAAGTGTGGTCAAAGTCGTGGAGGCTGTCAACTCAACGAGGAGACAAAAAACAGCGCCCCGGCCAAAGCCGGGGCGCGATTTTTGAGCTTGTCGCTCGATATTATTCGATGTCGAAGGACTGGAGTTCGACCGGCACGATGTCGCCGGTAATGCACATCCCCCTGTCGTAGAGGGTATTCGTGTAAAGGCCCGTGCCGGCATCGAGCTGCAGGCTGTCTCCATCACCCCCGGTGCCGCTGATCCACATGAGAGTGCAATCGGCCGCGTTGGGTTGGCTCTGGAGGGAGACCCAGGCCGCACCGGTGGGCGCGCAGGTCGGTGCCAGGCCGGTGACATCCCAACTGTAGAGAGGGTAGCCGCTGTACAACAATCCGGCATCCACCGCGGTGGGGGCCAGCCCAGGGAAGGAACAGATCTCGGCTCCCGGCTGCCCGGCCGCATCGTCGTAGAACGTCAGGTCGAAAGTGAGACCGGTCGGGTCGCAGTCGGCAAATCCCGCCCCGGTCCAAAACAGGCTGAGACCCCACCAGTGGAAATCGGTGATCCCGAAAAGGTCGCTGGTGAAGTTTTCGTAGATCGAGTATTCGAAACTGGACGTCAGACCGCTTGTACCAGCCGACCAGGCGTCGTCCGGCATGTCGATGAGCTGACCGTACAGGGTGTTGTCGGGTGGGCATTCCGGTGGCGGTGGTGGCGGCAAGCCCTCGGTGATGTCGAGGGTGTATTCGCCGGCACCGGTGCCGTATCCATCGACGACAATGTAATAGGTCTGTCCGCCGGTGAGCGGGACACCTGTGAGTTCGGAAACATAAAGGAACGGGTCGGAGCAGAAATCGTCGTTGCAGGCGACAAACGGGGACGCGCAGGTGTCGTCGTAGATGTACAGCTTCGTGTCGTAGTCTGTGGTACCGGTGCAAAGAGTCAGGTCGATGGCTGTGTCGGCAGCCGGGGTGAACGAGTACACGACGTCGGGGGCTGTGCTTCCAGTGTAGTCGCAGACCTCGTCGTAGTCGTTGGTGTAGCCCACGGTGGTGCCGGCATCTGTGTAGGGCAGCGAGCCAATCACGGTGGCTGTGGCGCAGGTATCACCACCCTGCAGGATGACGTCCGGGTCTGGCAGCGGCGCCGGGAGAGTGCTCGCCGGCTTGTCGAGGACCACGTCGGTCGAGCTCAGCCCCCGGTCGGTGATTGTGTCGGCCGCTGATACCGCCGCTGCGGCGGCAAAGACGACCATGACAATGAGCAAAACACTTCGAACAGTTCGCATCAATTCTCCTCCTTCAAAATACGGCGACGTGCCGTTGTTCCCAAAATGAGACTCGTAATCAAAGAGTAAATCTCAAATCAATCGGACGCAGGTATGGTATCGACGTAATCCTGTCAAGTCAACAAGCTCTCAAGTCACACGCTTTTGGAATCCAGGACCATTGACATCCAGTGCTCCGTTGTTTAGCGTCCGTCAGCATGGGAACGCGTTACTCGATCAGCCACCTCGGACACCGAATCGGACTCCTCGCCGGTGTCTGTCTCGCCGGCCTGTGGGCCGGATGCTCCCCGGCGCCGCCACCACCGGACGACGCCGTGGCGCGCTTTTCAGGTGGCTACGTCACCACAACCGAGGTGGAGCGCCAGTTGGACTCGGCCCCTCGCAGACTGCCACCGGACCAGAATCCGCGGGAGTGGCTCGCCCGGAGGATCGCCTGGCGCAAGCTGCTCGTGGAGAAGTGGCGCTCGGAGATCGAGAGCTCACCGCGGTGGGGCCTCTCCCTGCACGGGGCGGAATGCCGATTTGTCGTCGGTGAGTTGATGGAGGCGCTTGCCGGTTCGGTCGATATTCCATCTACGGTCGTCGACGAGGAACTCGAACGGCAGCGTCAACTGGCTTCGAACCGCGAAGAAATTCTCCGCGTCCGGCACATTTTTCGCCGTGTCGATGCCTCCACATCCGAATCCGACCGCGCGGCCCAGCAGGCCCTTGCCCGGCGGCTCCTCGATCGCCTGCGCCAGGGCGAGAGCTTTGAAGAGCTGGCGCGCGAGTATTCCGAATCAGAGACCGCGGCGCGCGGTGGATTGCTGGACGGGCTCCGGCGCGGCGTAGTGGACGAGGATTTCGAGCGGGCCGCCTTCGCGCTTGAAAGAGGGGAGATCAGCGAGGTCGTGACGACTCGTCACGGCTACCACATCGTGCGCCTCGAGGAGCGCTTTACCCCTCCGCCCTTCGTCGATGAGCAAGTCCGGCCGCTGATCGTCACCCAGCTTCGCCACGCCGCGCTCCAACGCCAGCGAGCCGAGTTGGTGTCGGAGCTGAGGAGTTCTGAAACCTACGTCGCAGGTTGGGACGCTGCAGGCCAGCTGCAGCCGGACGAAAATGGTGTCGTGCTGGAGGTCGGCGATGTGGCCATTACCCTCGACGATCTCGAGGGCATGGACCAGTCAACGCCGGCCCTTGGCGGCGGGGCCCGGACGCCCGCGCAAACCCTGAGCGATCTGCTCGACGCGGAGCTGCTGTGCCAAGAGGCGCTGGCCACCGGGGTGGTCGGTGAGGTGGAGCTGGCACATGAGCGAGACCAACTCGAGGACGAGGTCCTTCAGAGAACCGCCGAAAAACACGAGTTGTATCAGCTGCGCACGTCCATATCCGAGGAGGAACTCGAGCGATTCGTCGTCGAGTTTCCGCGCCGTGTCGCCGTCCCCGGGCAGGTTCGGGTCCACGTCGTCGCCATGGGATACAGTGAACCGCAGGCCTATGACATCTACGGCCGTGCCCGGGAGATCGTTAACCAGGTGCGGCAGGGAGCGGATATGTCCCTGTTGGCTCGCCGGCTCAAGGAGGTTCTGGACATCGAGATGGCGGAGGATATCTCCCTCATGTCACAGCGGCGTCTCGTCGAGTATGGTCCCGAGGTTGCGCGGGCGATCAGCTCACTGGAGCCAGGAGAGGTGACCGACGTTGTCCGTCTGGGACCGAACACAACGCCACTGATTGTGGGTGCTCATGACGGCGCGATCGTGATTGCCGAGCTTCTGGAGCGAGAGCCGGAGCGACCGCTCGACCTGGCCACCGAGGGGGATGAACTCCGCAGCCGCTACTGGAAACGGTTCGGTTCCACGATTTTCGGGCAGCGAGAGGAGCAGGCTCTCACCGCGGCTGGTTTTCAATTGCTGGAAGCTCCGTGACCGTCCGACTCGTGGCAGGCCGGCGGCCAATATTGCTGGCAGCGGTCTGCGTTCTCCTGGCCGGCTGTGCCGCCTCACCTCCGCCGAATGTGGTGATCATCACCCTCGACACCACTCGCGCCGACCACCTGGCATGTTACGGCTACCCACGACCCACCACGCCCAGGATCGACGAGCTGGCCTCGGAGGGGACCGTGTTCGATCGCTGCCTCAGCCCGGTTCCGGTCACCCTTCCGTCCCATGCCACCATATTCACGGGGACATATCCGACCTTCCACGGCGTGCGCGACAACGCCGGATTCGAGCTGCCCGAGCAGATGACGACCCTGGCCGAGGTTTTGAACGGCCGCGGCTACTCCACTGCGGCGTTCATAGGCGCATTCCCCCTCGATTCCAGATTTAAACTGGACCAGGGTTTTCGGGTCTACGACGACGATGTGAGGCCGCCCTCGGGCGATTCCCTCGGGCGTGCGCCGGCCGATCAGCTGTTCTACGAGGAGCGCAAGGCCGACGACGTGACGGAAGCGGCGCTGACCTGGCTCGACGACAACTCCGGCGGGCCGTTCTTCATCTGGCTGCACTACTTCGATCCGCACATGCCGTATAACGCTCCGGATCCGTTCAATGAGCTGTTCGCCGAATCACCTTACGCCGCCGAAATCGCATTCACAGACGACAACGTCGGCCGATTCGTGGATGTCCTCCGTAAGGAGCGGCTGATCGACCACACGCTGGTGGTGGTGGTGGGCGATCACGGCGAGGGGTTGGGAGATCATGGTGAGCTGACCCATGGCTTGACGATCTACGATTCAATCCTCAGGGTTCCGTTGATCATTCGCGTTCCCGGGCAGGCGCCGGGACGGATACCCTCCGCAGTGCAGACCATCGACGTGATGCCGACGGTCTGTGAGCTGGTCGGTGTCGAAATCCCTCCCGAGGTCCAAGGCAGCTCCCTCGTGGCTCAGATGGGCGGCGGAGCCTCCCCCGAACGTGACTCCTATTTCGAGTCTCTTCGCGGGCGTCTGCAGTACGGCTGGAGCCCGATCTTCGGGCTCGGCCAGGGGGAATGGAAGTTCATCGCGGCTCCCGAGCCCGAGCTGTTTAACGTGGCTCGGGACCCAGGAGAAACACACAACCTCATCGACCGGCACTCCGATGTGGCGCGTGATCTTGAATCCCGACTGACCCTGCTGAGAGAAGAGATCCGTTCGCCTGGAGCATCGGCAGCGGCGGTGTGGATCGACTCGGCAACCCGCGATCGGCTGGCCGCGCTGGGCTACCTCGGCGGCGATGGAGTCGACCGGGTCGAGATCGACGCGATCGAGACCGTGGTTCCTGGAATGGTCAACCCGCACCGCGGTGTCCCCGAGCTAATGGGCCGTATCATCGAGGTGCGGAATCTGGTTGCCTCCGGCAAGCCGCACCGAGCTCTCGATATTTTGGGCACCGTCCTGCAGCTCGATCCCGCGAACCCCGAGGCCCTCTACCTGGAGTTCATTGCACACTCCGCGCTCCACCACCGACCCGAGGCCCTGGCGAGCGCGCGAGCCTACGCCGAGATTGACCAGGGCAGTCCACGGGCATACATCGCCCTGGGGATGGCCCTCCTGGCGCTCGACCGCCCAGAGGAGGCGGTGGAGCATTTTCAACGGGCGGCAGATGTCAATCCAAACGAGACCGGCGCCTTCAACGCGCTCTGCTTCGCTCTGACCCGACTCGATCGTCGTTTAGACGCGGAGATTGCCTGTCGGCAGGCAATCGATCTCGATCCTGACGGATTCGATGCGCGCTCCACCCGCGCCAATTTGTTGGCCCGCGAACGGCGTTTTGATGAGGCCCTCGCAGACCTTGACCGTCTGATCGACCGGTTCTCGGAGGTCGCCGATCTCCATCACCGGCGAGGAGTGGTGCTGATGGAGCTTGGCAGGGATGAGGAGGCGAGAGAAGAACTCGAGGCCGCGCTTCAGCTCGAACCGTCCAACAGTACGACTCTTCTTGCCCTCGGCCTGCTGGAGCGTCGGGCCGGTCGACCACAGCAGAGCCGGATCTACCTCGAACGGGTGGTCGAGCTCGACCCCGACGGCGTCAAGGCAGCGGCGGCAAGCAGTGTTCTCGGGGAGCTCGAAATCGACCGTGAAGATCCCGATCTGCAGTGAGTTCTATCGGGCTCGGAACTGGGCTGCGAGCCGATTGGCGCCGAGCCGTTCCGCCGTGTGGATGCCGTGCCTTCGAAGAAAACAGCCCCGGAATCACCGGGGCTGTAGCCAGGTTCATTGACTCGGCCTGCATGACCGATGTGCGGTCTCCAGTCTCGATTCCGCCCGCGGGCGTCTCGCGCTGCTACTCGACCGAAATCCGCAGCAGCTCAACCGGAACGAGGGTGCCGTCCAGCACCACCAGGTCCGCACTGATCTGTGCGCCGTCGGTGCCGGAGTAGTGGAGTCCGACGCTGGCGTTCACCGGAAGGCTGCCGGAGATGTCGAAGATGGCCTGGCCCCAGATCCAGCTGTCGGGCCACGCGCCGTCGGCGTTGCCGACCAGGATGTCATCTCCGCCACCGGGTGCGCCCACAACCAGGTAGACGTTCAGGTCACAGTTGTCGTATGTGTCGCGGCACCAGTACACGCTTCCGAGGGTCCACAGGGAGATCGATCCGGCGCCGGCAGCGAGGTCGAATGGCGGGCTCACCAGCCACTCGTCCTGGGGGATCAGGCTGGGATCCCAGTTGCAGTTGGCGTAGTAGGCACCGTCATACGGGTCGAAACTATCTTGGTGCCAAGTCTCGGTGCCGGTGTGGGTTCCGGTGACAGTCCAGCCGGCAGGCGGTACGGCGATCTCGAAGCTTTCGGTCAGCAGGATCGCTTCCGCGTCCGGGATGTACACGGGAGCGGAGGCCCCCGCCGGGGCAGTTTTTGCCTTCGGTGCCGCGGCGGTCCCTACAAACGCCGTCGCCATCATCAGGGCCAGGCAGGACAATACCACTAAGCTCTTACGCGACTTTGCCATCCACTCCTCCTTCTTGAACCAGGATGAACCTTCGTGGTTCTCTCGCAAACCTCGCTGCGTGATTTTCGTCAGCACGTGGGGCAATGTCAGGGTCGATCAGGACCTCGGTGACGCCACGTTCGCCAACAAAACAACAACGCCCGCCGAAGTGGCGGGCGTTGGTGGTGAGATGCTGTGAGAACTAATGCGCCAGGTTGCGGATCAACTCCACGGCCTGCTCGTGGCTGAGGCTTTCGTCGAAGGGCAGCGACATCACTCCGGACGAGCCCTGCTGGTCGAGTCGGATGTACTCGATGGCGGCGTCGGCATCCCAGTGGAGGACCAGCGACATGTCGTGGCCCACCGTGACATCGGCCTGCTCCAGGGAGAGTTCGGCGTCCACCGGCATGGTCCCACCGTGGCGGAGGATGATCGTGTGGCGTCGACGCTCCGTGATCGGATCCACCCGAACCTCGTTGGCCAACTGCAGGATGTAGAACAGGCATTCGGCAAAATCGGTGGCGAGGATATGGGGGTAACCGCTCTGGGGATCGGAGAAGAGCCTGGGTGCGGCCAGAGCCGAAGCGTCCTGGATTCCGTCGCAGTGGATGCCGTAGGGCAGGAGATCGCTGAGCATCACCGGGTCGTAGGCGTCGAACTCGGCGTTGCCGTCATCATCGAGCGGCAGCGGCTGGTAGAAAGCGTCACCGTCATCGAGTGACTCGGTGTAGCTCCACCAGGTCAGGTGGAGGAAGCTTGTGGCCACTTCGATCTCGGTGATTTCGCCGTCGATCTCTTCCTCGACCAAATCAACTGCGCGGTAATACATCATCTGGGGATTCGCTGCCGCCGTGCCGTCACCGCCGGCCACAACCACCGGTCCGGTCCATGCGCCGTCCGCCAGACTCGCGAAATTCACCACGGCCCCGGTGCCCTCATCTTGCTGCCAGAACACGAACACGTTCTCGGTGATTGGGTCGACCGCCAGATTGACTGCGCTGGTGGCGGTGTCCGAGGTCTGGGGGACGACGTACTCTGTGGTCTCACCGTCCGCGAGCTTGACGCTGATCACGAGGCCGTCCTCGGCCGGAGCGACCCGGTACAGATCGCCGGTCCTGGTGAGCGTCATGTCCCCTGCCGCCGCAAAGGCGGTGACGGCGAACATGACGGCTGCGGCGAGTGCGACTCTTCGTCTCCTCATGATCAGCCTCTCAAATTCACCACGGTGGTCAGATCGGTGGCGAGGAAGACATCGATGATCTCCTCGCTGACTCCGACCTCCGGGTAGTGGGTGGTGAGCTCGCGCAGATACCGGCGGGCGCGGAAAGAATCGCCGCGTCGCACCGCGATCTCGCTGAGCAGGAACAGGCAGTTCTTCACCACCAGCGGATCGGGAACCTCCACCGCGAGATCCAGCGCGTTCTCGCCGTGTTGCAGTGCGCGATCCAGATTGTCGACGAGGAGGTGGCCGTAGCACAGGTCCTGCAATATCTGGTGCAGGTAATGCCGGTCCTCCAGGGATTCCAATATCGTTCGAGCTTGCTCGCAGAGGGCGATGCCCTCCTCGACGCGATCGGTGCACATGAGCACGTAACCCATGTTGTCGATCTCTTGCGCCTCCATCAGTCGATGGTAGCCGTCCAGGCCGCGGTGGGCCGACATGGCGTGGGAGTAGCACTCCTCGGCGTCGGCGAAATTCGATTCTCGCAAGGCGAGGTTGCCAGCGAGGTTGGCTGACCGAGCGTGAAGCTCCGGTTCGTCGATTTCGGCGGCGAGGTCCACCGCCCGGTGTGCGTAGGACGACGCTTTGATCAGATCGTCCTCGAGGTCGTAGGCCACGGCTGTGTAGTAGGCAGCCAGGAATCGGTTGCGGGGGCTCTTCGATCCCAGGACGATCTGTTTGAGGCCGGGGAGGTGCTCCGCCGCCCGGTCGAGTTCGATGGCAAAAGCCACTGCGTTGCAGTAGGCGCGGTCGGCCAGCTCGGGGGCGCCGTGTTCGGCGGCTAGGTGGTGGGCCTCCATGGCGAGCCGGTAGGCCTCCTCGAAGTCGCCCCGCTCGAGAGCGGTCTGCGCCTGGAGCAGCAGGGTTTCGCAGCGGTCCGTCATGATCCCTCGCCGGTTCCGCGTCGGCGGGCTTCGTTCGCCCGGTGCTCGGCCCGCGCGCGGCGAACCTTGAATTCCACGAACTCCTGAACCTCCAGCCGAACCTCTGGGCTGAGTTCGCGGAGCATGTGGAGCATCTGCATGTCCTCGTGGCTGAGCGGGCGCTGCATGCCGGCTGCGGCCGCAGGCTGGTCGACGAAGAAGTCGGAAATCTGAAGCTCGAAGGCACTCAAAATCTTGAACAGATTGTCCAAAGAAACCCTGTACTCCCCCTTCTCCATGCGCGACAGGTCGGACTGTTGGATGCCAATTTGGCGCGCCAGTTCCTCCTGGGTGAGCTTCCGCTCCTTGCGCAGACGCCTTAGTCGGCTGCCGATCACAGCGACCTGGGGTGTGAGGGGGTGGGCTTTCTTTGTCACTGTTTGCCGAGCTTTCCTTTCCTGTAGTACCATCACGCCGCGGCATGGACACACCATGCCCCACGTATTCATATGTTATGTGGCCATATCAAGTCCGTCAAGCTTCCCTTGGGTTTTTTTGTGACGGGCCCTACACCCCGCGGACGGAGAGCCAACAGGGCGCCTTCCCGGCAGGTGGCCACCCCCTGAAAGGACCTGCGAGGGCCTATTCATGACCCGGAATCTACTGGCACCGCTGCGGCTCGTGCCCACCCTGGTACGTCACCGCTTTCTGCTCGGCCAGCTGGCGTGGCGAGCGTTTGCCTCGCGCTACGCCGGCTCCTACCTGGGCTGGCTGTGGACGCCAGTGGCTACCCTTGTCCAGTTCGCGCTGTTCATGATTGTCTTTTCGGCGATCCTGAAGATCAAACTGGAGGGCCTTGGCATCGATCTTGCTAGGCGTCCGCCTGTGGGATTTGGTTTGTTCCTGATCACGGGGCTCGTACCCTTCCTGGCCCTGAACGACGCCGTGCTGCGTGCGTCGAGGGTTTTCCGCACCCATTCCAGCCTGGTACTGCGGGTGCGAATGCCAGCAGAGGTGCTGCTTGTGGGCGACGTCATGGGCGCGGTACTGCACCACGTTGTGTCCTTTGCCGTGGTGTTGGCCATTTGCCTGGTTGGTGGTCACGTGGGCCCGGCGAATCTGCCGTGGCTGGCGGGTGGTTTGGCGCTGATGGCGATCTGGATCGTCGGGCTGTCGCTCACGGCTGGAGTGCTTGGCGCGGTGCTGCCAGACGTTCCCGAAGGAATAGGGTTGACGATGCAAGTGCTGTTCTACGGCGCTCCCATCGTCTATCCGCTGGCCTTGGTTCCAGATGGGATTTTGCGGCTGGTGGTGAGCGCCAATCCGATCACGCCACTCGTGGGCGTGGCGCGGACTGGGCTGATCAGCTCAGCCCCCCCGGAGCTGCCATGGCTGGTGGGCTCGGTTGCGCTGGGGCTGGTGCTCGTGATGGTGGGAGCGATCGCCCTCGAACGATGGCGATATACAATCGCCGACCTCCTGTGAGGCCGCGGCGGATTTCAAGTAAAGATGTTGGAGGATTCGATGAGTCGATTGATTGCAATAGGTTTGGCGGTGCTGATCAGCGTGGCCTCGGCACCTGCGTGGGCCCAGGAGTCGGCCCAGACAAAGGAGTCGGCTGCTCCGGAAAAGCAGGAGGGAGCCGGCGACGACTCGGCTTTGACCGAGGCAGAACAGAAGGAACTGAAAAAGCGCACCGGCACGACCTACCGCAGCTGGCAGGAATTGGTTGACGATTGGCTGACGCCGCGGCCAGTGGCGAAGGAAATAGTCGTCCGAATCGATGAAAAATACGCCTATCCCCACGCCGCGGTGGCCTTCAAAATGGAAATCGTCAAGGAGGATGGGGACACCATCTGGCTGCGAGGATTACGGCCAGACGACCCCGATTCCGCCCTCCATGACATGTGGCTGGAGCGCGAGTACGGTCAGATGGCCTACAGGTCCGCTCAAGACTGGGAGGAAAAGTACGGGGCTGCAGAGTACTTTCTCGACTTCTCCACCGAGATCGTGCCGCCGCCCTTCATGGACGGGCTCGAATTCGCCGAAGTCAAGAGCGGGCTTCCCGTCCGCGGTCTGTGGCAGATGAACTTCGTGTTCGCGGACATGAACGGCGACGGCATCGCTGACCTCGTCACTCCGCCGTCCCGGAAGGGCTTCGGCCGGCCGGGGATTTTCCTCGGATCGGGCGAAGGTGGGTTTACCGCGTGGAAGAACGTCAAGTGGTCGAGCAACGTGCCCTTCGATTACGGCGGCATCGGGGTGGCCGATTTTGACGGCGACGGCCACCAGGACATGGTGCTGGCGATCCACTTCAAGGGACAGTACGTGCTCTACGGGAATGGCGAGGGAGACTTCTCGAGGTCGCTGATGCTGCAAAGCCCGGATCCGCGGGTCAGTTCGCGGGCGGTGTCTGTGGGCGACGTGGACGGCGACGGGCGAGTCGACGTGGCCTTCATTGCAGAGCTCGACTACGACCTCGGCACAAGTCAGCGCATCGAAGGAGCGGCCTCGGTGTGGACGGTCCTCAACAAGGAAGGTGGCTGGGAGCCGGAATTCAAGGGCCTGCCGCAGGGTGTGATTGGTGACAACCTTGAGATGACCGACGTGGACGGCGACGGCCGTCTCGACGTCGTGCTGGCCTCAAACGCAACCGCCTGGCGCCGTCTGGTCTATCTCAACCGCGGCGACGAGGGTTGGAACGGCCCTCTCCAGCTCGGCGTTCTCAGCAACGCCCAGCATCCGGACGTGGCGACCCACCGAGCTACAGACGGGACGGAGATCTACGCACCGTTCATCCAGTTCGCCAGCACGGCCGGACAGACCATTGCCCGCACCGGCATCGTGCGTTACCGGGCCGGTTCTGACGGCGTCGACGAGAAGGGGATCGCGCTCGTCGTGGACGAAGGTCGCTTCAATCCGTGGTTTCGATTGGGTGCCGGCGACCTGAACGGCGACGGCAGGCTCGACCTGGTGACCAGCCGTAAGGACGGTGAGGTGGTGGTCTTCACTCAAACCGACACTGGCGAATTCTACCGGGAGGAAAGCCCCGACCTGGTGTCGAAGGGCAGGGCCTACGACATCCAACTCGTGGACGTCAACGGCGACGGTCTCGACGACGTGGTGATCGCCTTTGCCAGTGAGCAGACCGGCGGTGGCATCGGAGTGTGGTTGACGGCGAAGGAAGTGACACGTCGCTCGGCCTATCAAATTTGCGTGGTGATGGGACTTAGATTCGAAAATGTGACGTGCGTTGCTTGACTTGCGAGAACACCCGTCACATAATGCCCCAGTGGCTGTTTTCAGGGCGTTTCGACCTTGACAGCGGCTTCAGTCCGGTGTTATATTTTATGCTGTCATGACATATTTCGAAATAAGTCGATGAAAAATCTAAACTTATGGGAGGTGATGCGCAACTCGAAGGGGCCAGAAAGAAAGCGAAGGGCGGTGGAGATCGCCCGAAGTTCTGTAGCAAAGTACTGAAAGACAAGGAAGGAGTTGAGCATGAAGAAGTATCTGACAATGGCGCTCGTCGGCGCGGTGATGCTCGGAATGGGCAGCGTCGCGATGGCGAACACATGCGCCTTCGACAACGTCCCGGCGGCGACCCTGTTGTTCCCGTTTGTGGCGTACAACTACACTGACGGTGCCCAGGGCGTCAACACCCTGTTTACGGTCACCAACACCTCGAGCGAGGCCCAGATCGTCCACATTACCGTGTGGACCGATTTTTCGATCGCGATCCTCGACTTTAACATCCTGCTGACCGGATACGACGTCCAGCCCATGGACATCCGTACCATTCTGGCCAATGGACAGCTGCCCGTGACCACAGTCGGTGGCCACACCACCACCGAGGGAATCGTGGACGACGGTCCGCTCTCGGAAGCCAACGAGTTCTCGCCGGTTGACCCGTTCAACCCCGATGACCCGAGGCCTACCAGCGATCTGAGCCAGCCGCTGCTCGCCGAGTTCTCAGGCCTACCCGGGCAAATACATCACCCCGATTCCGTCGAACATCCTCGCGCTGTTCGAGGGCTGGCTGAAGAGCAGCCAGACCGTGCCGCGGTATCACGACAACTGCGACGCTTCGCCGTACGTTCCGCAGCCCACCCCGTGGTTTGAGGGACGAGGCGAGGCAGACGACACCTGGATGTACATCACGGCCGACGTGGTGGAGAACTGCAACACCCTGTTCCCGGACGAGTCGGGATACTTCGGCCTTGGTGGTCAGATCCTTTACGACAACGTGCTGATGGGTGACACCCTTTGGGTGAATAGCGCCGCGCGATTCTCCGAGGGCGCCAACGCCGTGCACCTCGAAGCCGATTTCGCGCTTCCCTTCATTGGGACGATTGCACCCACCAACGAGCCGGTCAGCTTCTACCACCGGTATTCGATCGTCGGCCAGCAGGTCGAGTCTGACTACCGCGAGCCGTTGCCGACCGCGTGGGCCTTCCGGTTCCTCAACGATCCGGCCAATGGGCTGTCTTCGTACCTCCGAGTCTTCAAGGCCTCCTCCGTGAACAGCGTCGTGCCGGACCTGGTGCGCGCTTCGTCGGACGAGACTCCGAGCGAGCTGTGGGCCAAGAACTGCCTGGCCTACACCTACTACGCTTGGGACGAGGAAGAGAACGTCACCACCACCTCCACGATGCCGTGGTCGATGCCTGGTGGCGAGACCGTCATCCTCAACCTGCTGCCGCTCGAGACCCAGGAAGTCGCTGTTGACCAGTTCAACATCCTGGACGGCTCGGGTTGGATGCTCTTCGTATGGCCGTTCTCGAACTGGAACGTGCCGATCCCGCCGACCTTCGACGACTTCGACTTCTATCAGACCTGGATGGGTGTCAAGTATGTCAAGGAGGGCGACTACTCGGCCTTTATTCCTGGCGCTGTGATGGCCAACTTCAACTGCTTCTCCGACCAGGTGCTTCCGTATCTGGGATGGAACGACAGCAACCAGTACGTCAGCGAATAATCCAGACCCCTGGATATTCAAAGGCGGCCTTCGGGCCGCCTTTTTTTTCGCCTGTCGCACGGCCGCGTCGGAATTTTTCCTACTGCAAGCCCGGATCTGGCCCTTTCCCCGGCCCTGCTCAGGCCTCAACGCCTGCGGAGTACGGCAAGTACGCCTCGGCGTCTCGGTCCTCGCATGACCGGGGAAAGGACCACCTCCAAGCTTTCGTGACGTAAAACTCCCGAGCTGGCCGTGCGAAAAGCGGCTGCTGTTCCCTCCCGTGAGCGAGGTAGGCGACAGCACCCGGTCCGGGTCCTCCGTGAACTGACCAACCCACGGCCTGCGACGTACGTCTCGGTGTCTCGTCTCTCGGATGAGTGGCCAGGCCGCCCCCTCCGTGCTCTCGTGACGACTCCCCTCAGAGGGAGGGGCAGAGGAGAACGCTCCTGGAGGCACAAGTCTCCTCTGCTCCTCTGCACCTTTTTCCTCCGCGTATCCTGGAGCTGGCATCTTCAATCTTCAATATTCAATCTTCAATCAAACAAACGATCTCGGACGCCGACAATTCGCAATTCGCAATGGGCGGCCGGGCGGGCATGTAAACATCACGAATATGTCAACCAACTGTGAAAATTTCTCTCTGACTATTGACCTTTCGCCGCACTTCGACGAGAATCCGGGGCCTCGTGTGGGGCGGGAGGGTGCGAGTGACCCCGGGAGAAGCCGCAAAAGTGACCGTGGTCACACGCGACCAGAATAGTCTAAGTAGTTGAAAAAAATCGCCATAGGCTGTCTTTCTCAGCTTGACACTTGATCTTCTCAGGGCCTATGATTTAGGCGATGGAGGTGCCCATGCTGTCCACTCGTGCGTCCCAGATTCAGACCCATCTCCGCTTCGGCGTCATGGCCGTTGCGTGTCTTCTTCTCTCGGCAGGTTCAGCGGTCGCCCAGCCGACCCCCGACTGCCTCCAGGAGCTGGAACCTCTCCTCCACGACACCTCCAACAACTGCATTGGCCATCCCACCAATCCGAAGTTCTTCGAGACGACGACCTTCTACTGGAGCGGCACCCAGCAGCTCGCGGTCAATGACGGCAACGAACTCCAGGTGTGGGATCTGACCGATCCCCAGAACCCTATGGCAGGGGATCATTCCAACTTCAATGTCCCCAATCTCGGTGACTCCGACTACGACCTTCTCAACTTCACCATCTGTGACGACTGCCGCTGGGGTGCTGCGTCGTACAAAGCGGGACAGGTCCTGTTCGACCTTTGGGGCGCCAACGGCGTGCCCGGCTCGGAGCCGGACTTCGCCCGCAGCCGGCTCTACGAGACCGGCTTCCAACCCTCCGGCTCGTTCACCTTCAAGTATGGCAACCAGCAGTACCTGATGGCCAGGGGTCTGCCCGGCGACTGTGCCGGCAATACAACCCTCTACAAGATCAACGGCATCGACGAGGGCGACCTGGAGGTCGTTCAGTGTGTCACGGGCCCGTTTTTCGGCCAGGCACAGAACGGGTTTCACATCCAGCCCAGCGTCGGATCGGATTACCTGTATGTCGGATTCCAAGACGGTGTCGTGTACATCTTCGAGGTCCAGGAGTTCGGCAACACCATCAACCTGCAGTACACAGGCAACAATCAGATGCGCGCAATCCTCGGCCGGCCCAAGGGCATGAGAGTCGACCACGCAGCCCAGCTGGCGATCACCGCTCGGTCCACAGACGGTGCCAAGATCTGGGACATCTCGAATCCGGCCAACCCGGTTCAGCGTGCACACCTTACGGGCACCCTCAGCTTGGGCGGGATCCGCTACCCGTTCGCGTGGGTGGCGCGAATCAACGCCCCGGACACCCACGTGACCCTCAACATCGAGGATCCGTCGAATCCAGTGGTCTTGGACCAGAACTTCTGGCACCCCGATCACCCGTGGAACAGCCACAACGACGAGTGCGAGTATCCCACCAGCGGCGACTTCTCGGCGGACGGCAGTACCCTGTACATCGCTCGGTACTCGGTGGTGCAGGCGATCGACTTCACCGCCTGCGCAGGACCGGTTCAGCCCACGGCGAACCTGAACATCTCTCCAGATCCGGCGTTTCCGGGCGACCAGGTGACCGTCACGGATACCTCCATCGGCACGGTGGACACGACCTACATCTGGATCACTCCGTCGAACAACCCGGCGGACACCCTCCTGGCCGGATCGGTCACCGTCGGCACCGACGCGGCCCTGCCTTACACGATCCCGGTGGATGTACTGGCCGCCGACGAGTTCTGGGCGCACGTGGCGGTGGCGAACGGAGATTTCCCCTGCGAGCCGCTCGTCAGTTGCCCGCCGCAACAGATGTTGACCCGGGAGATCCTGCTCGACCGGACCCCGGAGGCCTTCATCACCATCGACCCGGTGAACCCCATCACCGGTGACACGATTGACCTCTTCGGTTCTGGGGAAGGCTCGCCGGGAGGTAGCCCCGCCCCTTTTCATTGGAGGGTCGAGGACCCTGACGGAAATTTCGACACAAACGACGGACAGACCTGGACGGACTTTCCGCTCGATCAGAGCGGCGACTGGCAGATTCGGCTCAGGGTCGATTACCGGCACGAGGTCGAGGGCGGCGGCGGTCTGTATCAGGCGGTCAGAAGTTCTACACCATTGAGGACCTGAGCTCGGTTGCGGCGGACTTCACCGTTCCGTTCAACCCGCTCAACACCGATCCCATCACACTTGACGGCAACGCCTCCAACTGGTCGCCCGGCGCCAACCTGTCATGGACGTGGTCGGTGACCGGGGCCACCACCTACAACGGCTGTCCGAACAGCGCCGTATGCGTCATTCCGGCGGATGTGCTCAACCCCGGTAACCACACCGTGTCCTTGACGCTGGAGAACCTCGGCACGCCCGACTCGTCCTCGGTGTCCAAGCCGATGAACGTGGTGGACGGCTCGCTCCAACTGGCCCTGGATATCACGCCGTCGAACCCAACGATAGGCGCTACCGTGTTCTTCGACATCACCGGCGTGCCCGGGGACGTGGACGAGGCACACTGGAATTTCGGCGGACTCTGGGTGCCCCGGTTACACGCAGACGCCTAGACTGCATCCTTGATGACCTGCCCGCGGGCGACTGCAACACCGCGGTTCACGAGTACTCCAGCGGCGGTACCAAGTCGGTGCAGCTGACGATCCGGTATCAAGGCCAGAATTTCACCCTGTCGCCGCCGGGCAGCGTGACCGTCCAGAACACCGGCACCTGCGGTGGCGGTGGCGGTGGTGGTGGTGGCTGCAGCTACAACATCATGCCCGATGACGCGGACTTCGACGCGGGTGGAGGCAACGGCGCGGTCCTCGTCAACACCCAGACCGGATGCCCGTGGACGGCCACCTCGTTCGCCGGTTGGATCAACATCACGTCCGGCTCATCGGGCTCCGGACAGGGGACCGTCAATTACTCGGTCGATGCCAACGGGGGTCAGGATCCCCGGACCGGCACCATGACCATCGCGGGTCAGACCTTCACCGTGAACCAGGGCGGCAACGTGCCGACGGACTTCACCATATCGGGCGCGCCCCCGAACATCGGCGACGAGGTCACCTTCTCCGTGGTCGGCGGTCTGACACCGGTGAGCTGGGACTTCAGCGGGCCGGACTGCGGTTGGAACTCACCGACCGTGAACTGCTCGGGCAACCCGGGGGCCTGCCAGACGGTCGTGCGGACCTTTGCTCAAGCGGGGCTGCACGACATCACTCTCCAGACCACCACCGGGACGAAGACCCGGACCATCTTGGTGCTGAACCAGGGCGATTGCTCCGACTACTGCGGTGCCGACTTCTCGCCGGACCCGACCTTCTCCGTGGCCCCGAACCCGGTTCAGGCCTTTTTGGAGGTGGAGTTCTTCCACTCTGACGACCCGTCGATCACCGAGTGCCAGTACACGGTCAATCCCGAGAGCATGACGGTGGGGGTCAATGGCGCCAGCCGCTCGATCACCGTCGCCACGACGCCGGACTGCCAGTGGTACGCCAGCGACGACCGGCCCTGGATCACCATCACATCGAACCCGAACATGGGTTCTGGGTCGACAATCGTGAACTTCCAGGTTGATGCCAACGACTCAGGTGAAGCCAGGATGGGCCACGTCTACATCGGCGGGCACGCTGTGACCATCAATCAGGAAGCCCCGGGCGGGGCGGCCAGCGGTGGCCTCGCAGGAGGATTCCTGTTGTTGCCCATCGGGTTGACGGTGACGGACCCGGCGCCGGATATCGGTCAACTTCTGACCTTCGAGATCACCGGGTACGGTGGTGATGTCGAGGCTCATTGGGAGTTCGGCGGGACCGGTTGTCCGGGATTCGATCAGGCCTACGTCTGTGAACCGCTCTACACCGACTGTCTCCAGGCCACCTTCAAGTACAACAGTGCGGGACCGAAGACCGCCACGGTCACCGCCTACGACCCGGGGAACCAAGCGCTGATCGGCACGGCCACCGTCAACCTGACCGTTCAGAACACTGGCTCGTGCGGCGGCGGCGGGTGCACCTATTCAATTGACCCCGATTTCTGGAACCTCCCCATTGGTGGCGGCTCCAGGAGCTTCAACGTTTCAACGCAGCAGGATTGCACCTGGGACGCCACCACTCCCGATAACTGGATCACCATCACCGATGCGGGCAGCGGGGTCGGCAGCGGCACGGTCACCTACTCCGTGGCGGCCAACGGCGGTGTGGCCCGACAGGGCCGGGTCGAAGTCCGGAACCTGGACCACATCGTGAATCAGGAGGGCACCGGTGGCGGCGGCGGTGGCGGCGGTGGTTCTGATGCGGCCACGGAGTGGCTGTGGACCATCAGCAAAGACGGCGAGGTGGCTTACACCAGCACCGAGCCGAACTTCACCCGCTCCTTTTACCAGCCCGGCCTCTACCAGGTGGAGCTGGAGGCGAGCAACTGCGCCGGATCGTCGGTCGCGTCTCAGGTGCTGGAGGTTCTGCCTCCGCCGCCTCCGGACGACTTCCTGGTGCCGGCCGCGGCCCACGCACCCGGGCTCAACGACACCGTCTGGCGGACCGATCTTCGGATCTTCAACCCGTGCGGCACTGCCGTGGACGTAACCATCGAGTACCTCCCGGACGCGACCAACAACGCCAACTCCGCGATCCACGGGATCGAGTTCATGCTGGGGTCGCACGGAACGCGCATCTTCGACGACATCGTCCAGCAGATCCCGGGCATCGAGGGTGACGATAACAAGGGCTCGCTCCGGTTCACCTTCGACGGCGGCATGGGTTGCTCGCCGTTGATCGCGTCGCGAACCTACAATGACACCCCAGAGGGGACCTTCGGTCAGTTCGTACCGGCGGTTCCGGTGCAGCCGCTCTTCCAAGAGCGCGTCTTCCTCAGCGGCCTGGTGCACAATCTTTACTACCGCACCAACATCGGCCTGGCCAACTTCGGGCCGGACGACGCGGCGGGCGTCGTGATCACCGTTTATGACGAGTTCGGAGAGCAGCTCGGCAACCCCATCACGACGTGGGTTCCCGGTTACTCCAGTCGCCAGATCGTGGAGGTCATCGAAGCCGCAGGGATCCTGGTGGACGTGGATATCTTCTCGGTGGCCATCGATCCCAACGGCGCTGACCTGACCATGTACGCGTCGCTGGTGGACAACCTCACCGGCGATCCGGTGCTCTACACGCCGGCCGATATGGGAAACAGCACGGTGTGGGTGGCGGGCATCGCCCACCTCCCCGGTGCCAATGGCTCGCTGTGGCGGTCGGATATTACGTTCCTGAACGACACCAATGAGCTGGTGTCGGCGAGGGTCGAGTATGTGCCGGAGCGGCCGCTGGGCTTCTCGCCCTTTATGACGGTCAACATCCAGCCGGGGAACGCCTGGTACTACGTGGATGTACTCGGGGTTTCCATGCTGCCGCCGAACACCGAATCCAAGGGCTACTTCGTGGTGAAGGGCCTTGATGGGTCGTTGGTACCGAGCATCACCGCAAAGACATATAACCTCGCGCAGCAGGGAGGAGCCTTCGGCCAAAATCTGAAGGTCTTTGGCGAGAACGACCTGATCTACGAGGGTGAGGCTGCCTATATTCCGGGCGTCGCCAACTCGTCGGATCCCTCTGTGGGCTTCCGCACCAACGTCGGTGTGCTCAACACCGATCCCATCAATGGCGCGCTGATCGCCATCAAGGTGTTCGACACCACTGGCGCAGTGGTTGCTGAAATCACCGATTTCTACCTGCAACCCGCCCAGTTCTTGCAGAGCAACCTGTTCGACGCTCTGAGCATTGGCGACATGGACATGGAGGCGTCGTTGGAGATTCGGGTGCAGGAAGGTGGTCCGGTGGCGGCCTATGCCTCTGAGATCGACAACCGGACCCAGGATCCGATCCTCGTTCCGGCGGTGCCGATGATCATCGGCATCCAGCAGCCGGCAGTTCTGATCTTAAACCACGCGGGGCGGCCGAAGCCGCCCCGCATTTCATTTAACTCCAAAGTCCAAAGTCCAATGTCTTACGCCGACCGGCCAGGCAGCGATGGCACGAGGATTGCTTTATAATGCGCCGCGATCGCAAAAAGGTGCCAAACTGGCGCCTTATCGGGAGAACTCCATGAAAACCGTAGCCCGCGTGCTCTTTTTGTCACTCATCATCGGAACCACTCCGGCCGTTGCCGTCCCTCCTGACGTCGACGCGATCTTGGAGGGGGTCTTTAAGGCGGCGGGAGGCCTCGACGCATTTCGGGAACTGGGTGTCCTCGAAATATCCATTGCCGACGAGGAAACTCGGGCCAACGGCACCGTTCGAACCAACCAGGCCACCGCCTACGTGGACGCTCGAACGCTGGCCAATTTCCGCCTGGAACTGCCCGGAGACATCGTGCTCGCCAGGAACGGCGAAACCTCCTGGGCCACACGGGAGGGCACGATCGACGACCGGCCGCAGACCCCCAGGATGGCCGCCGGAACCCTGAATCAGCGCATCTTTCCCCTGTTGATGCCCTTCACCCTGGCCATGGAGGGAGTGGTGCTCTCCGATCCCAGGGAGACCACCTTCGAGGGAGAGCCGGTGTGGCGCGTGGCGGTGAACTTTCCGGACGGTTTCTTCGTGGCACCAAGCATGTCCACCACTTGGTTCCTCCACGTCCGCCGATCCGACTTCGAGATCCGGTCCTTGGAGTTCATGCCGCCCGTTGAAATTCGGCAGGTTCGGTCGGAGGGCGTCCGCTACCGCTACCTCAAGCGCATGACCCTTGGTGCGTCGATCCAGCTTCCTGTTCAGCTGTTGCTCGACGGCATCGACCTCAACGGCGCACCCACAGGCCACGTGCGGGTCACCAGGGAGAGGATTACCGTCCGCGGCCCCTTCGAGCCCGCCCTCTTCCTCGATCCGGTTCGTCTCGAGGTCATTGAAGAAGGGATGGAGTGAGGGTGATATTGTCCTGGTTGCTATGACTTTGGGATTCGATGCTGCAGTGGCGGTGGACGATGTGCACAAGTGGTATCGGGTTTACGCCTCGCCCATGGAACGCATCAAGAAGGTGCTCGGCCGGCCAAGTCGCCATCTCGAGTTCCAGGCTCTGGACGGTGTCAGCTTTCAGGTTCCGGCCGGCACTGCACTCGGAGTGATCGGCGAGAACGGAGCCGGCAAGTCCACCCTGCTCAAGTTGGTTGCCGGTACCACCAAGCCCACCGCCGGTGCAGTGCACGTCAGCGGTGTCGTGGCGGCGATCCTCGAGCTGGGGGCTGCCTTTCACTCTGAGTTCAGCGGTCGCGACAAC
The DNA here is from genome assembly GCA_963801995.1 of uncultured Holophagae bacterium. GTDB lineage: Bacteria > Acidobacteriota > Thermoanaerobaculia > Thermoanaerobaculales > Sulfomarinibacteraceae > FEB-10. The sequence goes on from CAWDGW010000014.1 coordinate 125,897, forward strand.
GCGGTGCTCTACGGCGCTCTGATGGGACTGGAGCGGCGGGACATGGAGCGGCGGCTGCCCGCTATTTTCGACTTTGCCGAAATTGGAGAGTTCATCGAGCACCCCATCAAGAGCTACTCCACGGGCATGGTGATGCGACTTGCCTTTGCGGTGGCGACCCACGTGGATGCCGACATACTGGTGGTGGACGAGGCGCTGGCGGTGGGGGATGGCTACTTCCAGAAGAAATGCGTCGATCGGATCCGGCACATCCACGAACGGGGTACTACCATCCTTTTCTGCTCCCATTCCATGTACCACGTCACCATGTTCTGCGAGAAAGCCCTGTGGCTGTCGCACGGACGGGTGCAACGGATGGGCCCCACCCAGGAGGTGGTGGAGGCCTACGAAGAGCACCTCTTGACCAAGGACAAACGTCGGGCCGGAGACCGGGCGGATCCGGAGACTGGCGCCACGACTTCGAAGACCGGCCGTGTGGTTGCCATCAAACTCGAGGGTCGCGAGGGCGAACGTCCCCTCCAAATGAACCCCGGTGGATCTTTGGTGGTGGACGTCGAGGTGAAGAGTTCCCGGCCAGAGGAGCGGTTTCACGTCGCACTGGCGCTGGATACCCTTGATGGGCGTTGTCTGCTCGGCGTCTCCACCGCCTGGGACGACTTTCAGCCGTTGGCGGGACAGGAATCTTACGTGGTGCGGCTCACCGTGCCGGAGCTGCCGGTGGCCTCCGGGACCTTCAACCTGTCCGCCTTTCTGCTCGACGAGAGCGGGCTGCACATTCATGACCAGGCAGTGGCAACGAGTGCTGTCCGAGTGAATGCGCCGTCGTGGACGCCGTCGTTGATCGAAGTGCCCCACGGGTGGGAGTGGCGGTGACCTGCCGAGGGCCCAGCAGATGCTGCGCTCTCGCGGCTCGGAGTTCACAGCTGGTGAGATATGCGGGTTAACTACCTGCTCGAGGATACCGCCCTTTTCGGAGGCGTGAAGGTCCCACTTCACCACGCGAATCTTCTGCACCGTCGAGGTCACCGAGTGAGGATCGTCAGCCGGGGGCCGGCCCCCGACTGGTACTCGATCGAATGTGAGTTCTTGACGGTCCCCGAGTTTGCTTCGAAAACCGTTCCCGAGGCGGACATCCACGTCGCCACGTTCTGGACCACCATCGGTCCGGCTTCCGGCCTGGAGTCCGGACAGGCGGTTCACTACTGTCAGGGATTCGAAGGATGCTACACCCACAACACCTCCGAGCACAGCGCGATCGCCGAAGCCTACTCCGCACCGCTGCCCGCATTTGTGGTGTCATCCCACCTCGGCGAACTGTTGGCCGAGCGATTCGACCGGCCATCACGGCGAGTTCCTCCGGCCCTCGAACCCATCTGGACCCCACGGTGGCGGGTGGCGCCGAGGAAACGGCCCAGGGTGCTGGTGCTCCACCCGTTCGAGATCGACTGGAAGGGGGTGGTGACGGCACTCGAAGCTGCCCGGCTGTTGCGGGAGGGTGGTGTGGAAGCGCACGTTGTGAGGATCTCGCAGTGGCCTCTGGTGGATGCCGAGCGCGAAGTGCTGAAATCCGACGAATTCCTGTGGAGGCTCGAGCCCTCCCAGGTGGCGCGGGTCGTGTCCGGATGCGACCTCTTGCTGGCCCCGTCCTGGGAACAGGAGGGTTTTGGACTCCCGGTGATCGAGGCCATGGCCTGCGGAGTCCCGGTGGTCGCATCGAGGATTGCCGCCTTCGAGGAGACAGCGGCCGGCGCAGCGGAACTGGTACCGGCGAGGCAGCCACGTGCCTTTGCTGAAGCGGCCCGAAAGGTGCTCGGCGATTCCCACCGGTGGCGCCGGATGCGACGGGCTGGTCTGCGGGCCGCCAGGCGTTTCAGCGAGAAAGAGGTTTCTGTTGACCTGGAATCGGCCATGGATTGGATCGGGTCGGGCGATTGGAGACGGCGGTCATGAAGGTGTCGCTGGTTGTCGTCTGCCATCACTCTTCGGAGGTACTCCGCAGCTGCGTAGAGAGTTTTCAGAGTGAGGCTCAGACCGCCGGCGTGGAGTCCGAGGTGGTGTTGGTCGAGCAGTCGGAGGATGCCGGGGAGGAGCGAGCGGCCGCCGCCGTGGCTGCCGAGCGGCTGCTGGTCAGGCCCAACCGAGGCTATGCTGCCGGGCTCAATGCCGGTATTTCCGTCGCCCAAGGGGAGACCCTGCTGCTCGCCAACCCCGACCTATGGTTCGATCGGGGCAGCGTGACGGGGTTGCTGGGAGGCCTGAACGCCGGCTTCGACGTGGTCGGCCCGCAGTTGACCTGGGACCGTGGCGGGACGGTTCTCTTCCCAATGGCAGAGGACCCAGGCCCCCGCGCCGAGCTGGTCAGGACATTGCGGCGGCGGTGGCAGGGTCCCTGGAAGGCGACCCTCGGCTCGTGGCTGGACGAAATGTGGCGGGTCTGGAGCGCAACCGGCCCGGTGGAGGTGCCGTGCCTTCGCGGCCCTTTGCTCGCCGTACGCCGCGAAACGGTTGACCGCTTCGGACCCCTGGACGAAGAGTATTTTCTCTACTACGAGGAGACAGAGTGGTTGTGGCGGGCCCGTCGGCGCGGCGCGAGGTTTGCGGTTGCCGGCGACGCCCGGGTGGAGCATCACTGGGGCCACTCGACGGCCCGGTTGGACGGCAGGTCACGTATCGAGCAGGCGGCTCGAGGCCGCTTTTTCAGGCGGAACTACGGGGCTCTCTGGATGCGAGCGCTGCGGTGGGCGGCGGCCGGCGAGGAGCGCGCCGGGGTCAGCGGCCGCCGGGTGGCGGGGCCCGAAGACATCCCGGAGACACGTGCGGACCTGTGGCTCCTCTCCCCCTTTCGCCACCTCGAACCGTCAGTGGGCGCCATTGGATGTTCGAGGTTGCCGGACCGCATGACGGAGGTTACGGCCACCGGGCGCTGGTTCGCACTCGCTGCGGCCAGGGCCGGAGGTCGCTGGGAGTCGCGCGGGAGCTGGGATTGGGGGGGGCCGTGACCGAGGCCGAAATCCAGATCAGGGCCTTCAAGCCGGGAGATGAGCAGGCGATCAACAGGGCCTTCAATCAGGTCTTTCGCCAGACCCGTCAGCTCGCCGAGTGGGCATGGAAGTTCCCGGACGAACCCGAAGGCCGATACATCATGGTGGCCGAACGCGAGGGCGAGATCCTGACCCAGTACGCTGGCACCGTCGTCCGCTTTCAGATCGACGGCAGACGGTGGACCACACTCCATATTGTTGATGCGTTCGCGACCCACGAGGCGCGGCGGAGTCTCAATCGGAAGGGCCTCTGGATTCGCACCGTGGAGAAGTTCTACGACGCATTTGGCCGTTCTGGTCGGGCGCCGCTGCAGTTCGGACTTCCGGGGCGCCGACACCGCAGGCTGGGAATCCTGCAACTGGGCTACGATGCCATGGAGCCCCAACCGGTCAAGTACCTGGTCCGACGGCCCGGTGCGGGGCGATCGGGTCGGAGGCGGCATCTCTATCGCGCCGAGCTTGGCAGAGACTGGGAGCCGCGGTTGGACAGGTTGTGGGAGCGGGTGAGCTCCCAGTACCCGGTGGCGGTCGTGCGCGATGCCAACCACGGCCTGCGCCGATTCGCCGGCCACCCTCGGTGGCGCTACCACCGGTTCCTGGTGTTCCCCCGGTTGTCCTCGGAGCCGGTGGCACTGGCATTTTTCCGCTCGGACGAGCAGCGGCTGCGGTGGGCAGATTTCCTGTGGGACCACGACCACCCCGGCGCCCTCGAGTTGGCGGCCCACCTCTCCGGTGAGCTGGCGGCACGCACCGGATGTCTCGTGGAGGAAATGTGGCTCAACGGCGACGCGGCGGGCCAAGCACGTCTCGAACGGCTCGGATTCGAGAAGGAGCCCGAGCCGCAGGGCCTCGAGATGTGTGCCAAGGCGTTCGATGACGAGGCGGACCTGACAGCGATGGGCGAACGGATGTACATCACCATGGGGGACTCGGATCTGGTGTGACAGTTGGCCGTTGGCCGCGAATCGAAAATCGAAAATCCCCACCCACCCAGGTGAGAAGGTGAGAGGGTGAGAAGGGGAGGCGTCCCCCACCCGCTCTTCGAATTGGAAATGAAAAATGAAAATTGAAAAAACCGGGCACAGGTTGCGGCAGGCCACGGTTTCCGATGCCCCGGACAGGGTGGTGGTACCTGCCGGTGAAGCAGTACTTTTCTGTGTCATTCCGAATGAGGCCCGAAGGGCCGAGGAGGAATCTGGTCAATCGAGAGGATCGACAATCGCGCAGAGGCTCGAATTGTGTTGGATCGATTGAAGGCCGGCGCCCCCAACCCGGTCGGCGGCTCTCCGGCCCCGTCGGTTCGAGCCGACGAAGAGCGAGCTCTTCTCCGTCTCTCACCAACGCTCCCGGCCGCTGCTGCGCAGCGGCACACGCACGGTAGAAGTCATCGTTGGTTTTCAATTTTCAATTTTCAATTTTCAATCTGGAATCACGCCTGTAAGATCGATGGCGAATGACCGTCGTGCTCTGGACCGTCGTGCCGCTCGCGTTGCTCCATCTGGTGCTGTGGTGGCGGAGACCCGACGTCCTCCTCTTCCAGTTGTTGATTGATCTCTTGCTGGCGGTGGTGGTGGGTCCCGCGTTGGTGATCGGCGGTGATCTCAACCCCGTTCGCGTGCTCGAGGAGAGACCACCCTTCGCCGAGTGGCAGTGGTCGGATCGCACCGAGTACCAGCCGACCCAGTCGGACCTCGTGCGCCAGTTTCACCCGTGGTGGGACGAAGCAAGGCGCCAACTCGCCGACGGTCGGCTCCCCCTGACCAGTGAGCGTCTGGGTGGTGGAATGCCGCTGCTCGCCCACGGACAGGTTGGGCTTTGGGCCCCGGTGATGCTCCCGGTGTGGGTCCTCGGGCCGGAACGCGGAACAACGGTGATGGCGTTCTGGAAGCTGGAGAGCGCAGCCCTGGGGGCCTTCCTGATGTTGTGGATCGGGTGGCGGCTGCGCTGGCAGGCGGCAGCCCTCGGCGGGCTGACATGGGGAGGGGGGGCATTTCTGGTGGCGTGGCTGCTGGTCCCCTTGAGCTGGGTGGCGGCCGTCCTTCCATGGCTGTGGTGGTGGGTTGCGGTGAGTCTGCGCCAGCGAGCGCGTCCGGTCTCGGTCGTAGGCCTGGGGCTTTGCTGTGGTTGGCTGCTGGGGTGTGGTCTTCACCCGGAGATGGCTGCGATCGTGGTCGGGTCTGCGATTTTCGCCGGCCTCATTCTCCACCCTCGCAGCTGGCGGCGCTTGGTGGCGGTTGCCCTGATGGCGGCGCCGGTCACGCTGGGGCTCGCCTGGCCAACGCTGGCCGCCATCGGATCGTCGGCAAAGGCTTATGAGTTGAATCTGCTGGAGCCCAACCGCGACGGCCTGCCGGGCGCTGTGCGCCGATCTGCGGCGAATCAGATCGTGGTGCCCATGGCCAACGGTCACCCTGGCCGAGGCGATTGGCGGGGGCCCTTCCCATACGCTGCGGCCGCCACTGGCGTCGGTGCGGTCGCCCTCGTCATGATCGCCGCCGGTAGGATTCGACGGAGACACCGATCCCTGGTAGTCGCGGCGCTGACCATGCTGGGGATTGCGACTATCCTTGTTTACCGCATTCCTCCCCTTGATGCCCTGCTGGTCAGACTCCCGCCCCTGGATCGCATGACGCTGCCTCGATTCGCTGTGCTCGTGCCGTGGTCGCTCAGCCTGTTGGCGGCTCTCGCTGCGGATGGTTTTGGCCGTGGTCTGCGCCGTCCATGGCCGTGGCGAACCGGTATGGCGGCGGCGGTTGTGGTGGTGGCTGTCCTGTGTCGGCCTTGGCACTTGGCCGCCGTGGACACGGCCCTGGTGTGGCTCACCGCCATCGCCGCCGTTGCGGCGGCGGTCCTGGTGGGCCGGCCCCGATGGTTGGTTCTCGTGGCGGCCGGAGAGCTCGCGTTATACGCCATTGGAGTCAACCCAGTGGCTGACGCCCGGGATCGGCTGCCGCGGCCGGCTTTCGTGGACCGACTTGTGACCGAGGTGACCAGGCATCCGGGCCGCATGATCGGTCTCCACGGCGCGTTCCCACCCAACATCGCGAGCCGCTACGGTCTCCAGGACATTCGGGCCTACGACCCGATTCGTCCACGACCCTACGCTGAGATGATGGCGCGGCTCGGCGAACGGGAGATGGTTCTCGGTGGACCGATTCGCAGTGCCCCCTCGGGCCTGCTCGGGGCATGGTCGGTGAGGTATGCGGTGACGGCGCCGACCGAGAAACTGCCAGGCTGGGTTCTTCGCTGGCAAGACGGCGCCGGAGCGGTCTGGACCAATCCGCGGTGGCTGCCGGAGGTGAGGGTCGTGGGTCGCGTCGTGGAAATGGGTCGGGAGGCGGGTTGGCAAACCCTGGCATCCGATGGTCTGGATTTCGGTTCGGAGGCAGTGGTGCCGGTGGGATCTCCCGAGATTGCAGCGGCGGTCGTCAGACTCATGGATCTGAGGGCGGAGACCACACGGATACGGGCCGAGGTGGACTGCGACGGTCCATGTCTGGTGGTCGTTGCCCGGCCCTGGTCTCCCTCCTGGACGGCTCGGGTGGACGGCTCGAGGGTTCCGATTGTCAGGGCCAATCTGGCGGGTCTTGGCGCGGTGTCACCCGCCGGCGTGCACACCGTCGAGCTTCGCTATCAACCCTGGCATTGGTGACACCTGAGCCTCCTGCAAAACCCTAAGTTCGGCGATGTTTGATCGATACCGCTCCCTCCTGTCACCCTGAGCGAGCGAGTTCGACGAGCGAGTCGAAGGGTCTCCACACGTTGAAAAGAGAGTTGCTGGACAAGCATCACGCCTCTGCACCGGTTGAGATCCTTCGACTCCGCGACCCTTCGGGCCGCTCCGCTCAGGATGACAGCCAGGGGGGTTTTGCAGGAGGCTCACCTGACACCTGTCACCCTCGGATTTTCCAGCGCATATGGCGGTCCTGAAGCCAGCGGACCCCAAGAGCGTCACGAAGGCCCCGCAGGGCCCGGTCCAGGGTGCCGTACTTGCTTCGTCCGGCTATCCGGGCGGTGTGGCGGACCTGGACCTGCCGGACCGTGCGGCCCTCGATGCGGAGCAGGGTGGGAAGGAACCGGTGCATACCGTCAAAAGGGGGGACCGAACGGATAGCGGAGGTGCGAAACACCTTGATTGGGCAGCCGGTGTCCACAATGTCCTCTCGGGTCAATCGATTGCGGATACTGTTGGCGATTCGGGACGAGAGTTTCTTCCACGCCGAGTCCCGACGCTCGATACGGATGCCCACCACCGCATCGACTCCGCCTTGGTCGAGGTCGGCCACCAGCTTCGGAAGGTCCTCCGGGAAGGTCTGCAGGTCGGCGTCGAGGATTGCGGTGAGATGCCCCCTCGCGTGGCGGAAACCGGCGTCGAGAGCGGCCGACTGGCCGCAGTTCGCCGTAAAGTGAAGGACCCTGAGCCGCGGGTCGGCTTCCGCTAACTCGTCCAGTCGGATTCCCGACCCGTCGGTGGACCCGTCGTCCACGACCACAAGTTCCCATGCCATGCCGGTTGCGTCGAGGGTTGCCCTGGTCCGTTCCACAAGTGGATCGAGGTTGTCGATCTCGTCGTAGACCGGCACCACGACCGAGATGTCAATTGGCTGATTTGGGCTTTCTTCCACGATGGCGAGATTATCACGGGGGGAGATGGTGAATGGTGAATGTGGAATGCCGTCCCCGGGATTCAGGGACGGCGACAGTGAACAGCGGCAGCGAGCAGCGACAGAGGCAGAGGCAGCGATCAGATGTGCAGCGGCTGCACGGTCCCCTCCGGGTCGTTCTATGGGACGGGGACGAATAGCTGCCAGGGAGACCGTTGTCAAGGGACGCTCCGCTGCCGGCCTTGAGTCCGGCAACCCTTGACAACGGCCTCCCTGGCAGCTTGTTGAAGGGCATGAACGACCCGGAGGTGACCATGTCGAAAGCCGTCAGCAACACCAATCTCGTGGCCCACACCAAAGCCCTCGAAGCAGCAGGCATCGCTATTACGTTGGTGTTGAGAGTCCCGGCTCCGCTGAAGTCCATCGCCGATCAGCTGATCCGGTCGGCCAGCTCGGTCCCGGCTAACTTAGCGGAAGGGCACGGCCGAAACGGAAGAGATCGCCAGCACCACTGGCGGATCGCCTACGCCTCGGCCAAGGAGGTCGACAGCCACCTGCGACTGCTTGCTGCTGCCAGTGCCGTCAATGGAACCGGGGCGGAGAAGGTCCTGCAGGGATTCGATGAGGTGCGTGCCATGACATGGCGACTGCTCAATCCCCGGTAGCCCGCACCCGTCCCGTTCTGACGCTGTCGCCGTCACCTGACGCCGCCACCGGCCCCTGTCGCTGTCAGCTGACGCGCCCCTGGTCGCTGTCATCCACCACCTCACGGAATTCCGGATGAGCCAGACCTTTAACCTTTTAACCTCAAATTTCAACCTTTAACCTTTAACCTTTAACCTTTAACCTCTAAACCCTCCTCACCGCCCGCCTCCCTCACCCCGGAAAGCGTCCAGGCCTCGAGAGCCTCGAGATAGCGTTCCTCCTCGGCTTGCCATCGTCGCCACTCCCAGCGGAGTTCGGATCGCACGATGGGCCGAAGCTTCCGAAGCATGTCGGCAGAACGGGCCGGGTCCCACATGCCGAACCGGGCCCGTCGAAGTAGCAGATCCTCGAGGTGGAGAACGGCACCCCAGCGGAGGTGGGCTCGCACCTCCGCGCCGCACAGGTCGAGACCGTCGTCCAGGGGTCTCAGCTCGGACCGCCGGCGAGCCGCGGGGGCGGCGTGCCAGGCCAGGGAACCCAGGCGTCGCGCCATGCCCTCGGCCACGGAGGATTCCATGGGATAGACGGACTGCAGGCGTTGGGCCAGGTCAGGGCGTTGCCAGCCCGGCGAGGGCGGTACCCCGGGTTGCGCAGGGATTCGCGTGGCGGACGCGGTCCTCGGGCAGGTGTTTGAGAATTTCGTCCACCGCCTCCTCGGCGGTGCTTCGCCAGGTCGTGAGCTTCCCCCCAGCCACCGACAGCAGGCCGCGCTCCTCCCAGATATCCTCCTCGCGGCTCGCCTCTGAGGGATCGTCGGCGTGGGTGTCGAGGATCGGCCGCAGCCCGGCAAAGGTGCCGCGGACGTCCCCTATCCCGGGCGGGCGGTTCGGGAAAGCCGCTGCAGCGGCTCGCAGCAGGTAGTCCACCTCTTCGGAGGCCGGCCGTGGATCGTCGAGATCACCGTCATGGTAGTGGTCGGTGGTGCCCAACAGGATGCCCTCTGGATGGGGAATCAAGAAGACAGGACGGCCGTCGTCGGGCGACAGAAGAGTCACTGCTGCCCGGATCGGGAGTCGGTCCGTGGGAAGGATGAGGTGGATGCCCCGTGACGGGCGAATCCGCTGGCCTTCGAGCCCGAGGCGCTCGCGGACCACGTCGGTCCAGACACCGGTGGCGTTGACCACCACCCGGGCGAGAACCCGGTGGGTGGTGCCTGTCAGCAGGTCTCTGAGAACGACGCCGCAGATCTTCCCACCGTCGGGCCGGATCGCGTCAAGCACTTCGCAGCGGGTCAGCAGGTGGCAACCGTAGCCGTGGGCGGTGGCGGCCACCGCAAGGGTCAGCCGGGCGTCATCGGCCAGGGCGTCAGTGTAGGCAAGGGCACGGTCGAGGCCGTCTGTCGCGAGGCCCGGAGCGAGCTCCTCGAGATCCTCCCTGGCCACCTGGGCGTGGCGGTCGGGTCGACCGGTGAGGCGGTCGTACATCCAGAGTCCAAAATCCACTTGCCAGCCTGGGGTCCGGTCGCCCTGGTAAGCGGGATAGATGAAGGTCACCGGCTGCACCAGGTGGGGATCCAGACCGAGCATTCGGTCGCGTTCCCGGCAGGCCATCCGGGTGATCCGGAATTGCATTTGTTTGAGGTAACGAAGCCCACCATGGATCAGCTTTGACGATCGGGAGGATGTGCCCCAGGCCACGTCACCACGGTCCACCAACAGGGTCCGCAGGCCCCGTTGGGAGGCGTCGAGGGCGATGCCGCAGCCGGTGATGCCGGCACCCAACACCACCGCGTCAAAGGTCTCGTCGAGGGAGGCGAGGGCCATGGAGCGCCACTGCTGGTGGAACACGGTCATTCCTCCAGACGGTCGGTGGGATCGAGCAGCACCTGGGGATTCAGGATCCCGGCCGGATCAGCCTGGCGGGCAACCGCATCGAGGATGCGGCGCCCGTGCTCGCCGATTTCTGGTTCGAGCCACCCAGCGTGCCACTGCCCGACACCGTGGTGGTGACTGATGGTGACGCCTTGATCGACCAGGGCGGCGTTGGCCGCCCGTTTGACGGTGGCCCACCGGTGGATGGTCTGTTCCGGATCTTCGGCGCAGCGGAAGAAGAAGGTGAAGTAGAGAGAGGCGCCGTCGCGGTAGGGGTGGGAAACGTGGCAGAGCACCGGAACCGCCTCGTCGTCATGCTCGAGGGATCGGGTGATCCGTGACGCCACCGACCGCCGCACCGTCGGTACCGTCGACCATGGTGCCGATGTTTCCATGGTGTCTGTTGCCCAGCCGAGATCGAGCAAGGACTCACGGAGGTAGGGGTGACGAAAGCGGTCACGGAGCCAGTGGCGGCCCGGTCCTCGCCCAAGGATGACGCCGCGGTGTCGGCGGATGACTCGCCGGGCACAGCCGAGGATCTCGCGGACGCCGGTGCGGGTTCCGGCGGCACCATAGAGCATGATGCAGGAGTCTCCGCCGAGGCCGCGCAGGGCCAGGTACCGGCGAACCAGAGGAGCGGCCCCCGATTTGCCGAGCCCGACCGCCATGGCCACCTGGGTTTCGTTGGCGTCGGAGAGGCGGACCATGGTGAGCGGCACCCCATCAGTCACCAGCTCGCGAATGGCGGCGAGGCCGGGTTCGAGGTGGGGTATGAGGGCGCCCTCGACCTGGGTGATGGTCGGCCGGGGCCGGACCCGGAGAGTGGCCTCGGTGACGACACCCAGGCGGCCCTCGCTGCCGAGAACGAGCTGTCGGAGGTCCGGGCCGGCCGCGGAGGCGGGCCGGGGATCGAGCTTCAGTCGACCTGCCGGTGAGATCACGGACAGACCGGCGACCATGTCCTCGATGCGGCCGTAGCCCAGGGACTCCTGGCCGGAGGACCGGGTGACGACCCAGCCGCCCACCGTGGACAGCTCCCAGGATTGGGGGAAGTGACCCAAAGTCAGGCCGTGGTTCGCGAGGGCGGCCTCGGCGGCGGGTCCGGTGGTCCCTGGACCGAAGGTGGCGAGGCCCGAGATTTCATCAAGCTCGACCAGGGCCGCCATTCGCTCCAGGTCCATGGTGAGCGTCGGACTCTCCGCCGGGACGACGTTGACTCCGCCGGTCACCGAGGTGCCTCCGCCCCAGGGAATCACTCGCACCCCGCTGCGAGCGCAGATTTCGAGCACGGTCTCGACCTGTTGCTCGTCCAGGGGCCTGCAGACGCCATCGGGAAGGGCTGGGACCAGTCCGCACCTGAGGCGTAACACGTCCACCAGACCCTGGCCGCGGCAGTGGCCGAGGCGGTCCGCAGTTTCGATTGAGACGTCAGTCGGCATTGACGGCAGCGGCCGAGGATCCACGTTGGGAGGCGTTGCGGGCCCCGGCGGTACCGGGCTCCCCGGCGATCCCGTTCGGTTCTCCAGCCACTGGATCAGCTGGGGCGACGGGGAGTAGGTTTCGCCATCGAAACCCCACCCGCCGAGACGCCTTCGCCGTGCCTGATTGGCTGCCATGGTGCCGCAAGTATAGCGTTACAATAGCCGCCGGGACAGAGTGAAGGGAGGCAATATGGCGAAGAAGGTGGGCGTGATTCTGTCGGGTAGCGGAGTCTACGATGGGGCTGAGATTCACGAGTCGGTGATCACCATGCTGGCGTTGGACCGGCGAGGGGCGGAGATGGTCCTGTGTGCCCCAAACATCGCTCAGATGCACGTGGTGAACCATCTGACTGGCGAGGTTGACGAAAACGATGAGCGCAACGTCCTGGTGGAGTCGGCGCGCATTGCGCGGGGAGCGATTCGTGACGTTTCACAGGTCTCGGCCGACGAGCTCGATGCCCTGATTCTCCCGGGTGGATTCGGAGCGGCCAAGAACCTGTGCGATTTCGCCGTGGCCGGAGCAGACTGCACGGTGAATTCAGATGTGGCCGCTCTCGTGCGCCAGGTCCACGGCCAGGGGAAGCCGGTCGCAGCCGTGTGCATCGCACCCGCGTTGATCGCAAAGGTGCTCGGCGGTGAGGCGCCCGAGCTGACCATCGGTACCGATCCGGATACGGCTGGCGCACTGGAATCCATGGGTGCCAGACACGTGGCCTGCCCGGTGGACGAGTTCGTGGTGGATCAGGGAGCAGAAACTGGTGTCGAGCCCGGCCTACATGCTCGGGCAGAGCATCTCCGAGGTCGCCGCGGGCATCGACAAGACCGTCGACGCCCTGCTCGAGCTGGCGTGACGAAGCGTTGAAGCAGTAGGGCGGAATTCGGAATTCGGAATTCGGACCCCTGCTAACGGCCTCGGTACACTGAAATGGCTGTGGAGACAGTCTTCGACTCCGCCGCCCAGTATGCCGTTGCTTGCTTGGTGCTGGCTGTCGCCGAGGCAGTGTACGTGTTGCTCGGCTTTGGCGCCGGGCTGATCGCTGTCGGCACCCTCGCGCTGATCATGCCCGAGCTGCGGGATGTGGTGGTGATGCTGCTGCTCGTCAACCTTCCGGCGGAGCTCTTCGTGGTGTGGAAGTCCCGACGGATCGTGGCGTGGCGGGCGTGTTCACCATCTTTTTTGGCGTCGCCGTCGGAATTCCCATGGGCGACGTGGATTCTCGGGAGGGAGAACCCGCGTCCCTGCTCACCCTTCTCGGTGTGGTGCTGGTGGTTGCCGGCGTGGTCTTCCTGACGACTGATCGGTCGTCCGAGGTCGGCTGCCTGGCTGGATCGCCCTGCCGGTGGGTTTGGTTTCGGGGTTCTGACGGGGTTGTTCGGTACCGGGGGGCCGCCACTGATCGTGTACTACCGCTTCAGCGGGGTTCCGAAGGCGGTCTTTCGGGGCAATTTGATGGCCCTTTTCTTACTCATGACTGCGATCAGGGTGCCGTCCTACGCGGCCTTCGGCCTGATCACCTGGCCGAGGATTTGGTCCTCCTTTGCGGTCTTCCGGCAGTGTTATTGGGCGCGCTGGTCGGCAATCGGATCCACCTTCGGATCGGCGAGGATGCCTTCCGACGCCTGGTCGCCGCTGCGCTGGTCGTGATTGGCCTGATCCTACTCGCCAACGCCGAGGGTCTGCGGTTTACTCCGCAGACTGTGATGGGCAGAATAGGACTCATTGGTTCTCAATTTTCGCCTTTCAATCTCATCTTCAACGGATGGAGGCACCGGTGATGCCGTGAGATATGAGAGGCGAGTATTGAGCGATGACCGCAACGGCCGTTCACTCGGGGTAACCGGTAATCCGCCGAATCTGCTCGTAGAGGGGCCGCAATCTCCGGTACATCTTCAGAGTACACCTCGCGGTAGAGCTCATCGTAGATCTTGCGGCTTTCCGGCTCGGGTTCGAAGACCGCCCCGGGGCGGGTCATTTCTGCGACGGCCGTGTGAAAGTCCGGGTGGATGCCAAGGCCCACCGCGGCGTCGATGGCTGCTCCGAGACCCGAGGCCTCGTAGACGTGGGGTCTGGCAGTCGGCAGCCCGAAGATGTCGGCCGTGATCTGCATGGCGGCGTCGCTCTGAGATCCTCCGCCGGCCACCCGGATCTCGGTGAGGGGGACACCGCTCCTCCTCTGGCAGCGTTCGCCACCTTCTCGGAGGCCGTAGGCCAGCCCCTCGAGGATGGCGCGGTAGAGGTGGGCCCTGGTGTGGACGTCGCCGAACCCGATCACCGCCCCCTTGGCTTCCGGCCCGGGCACTTTGAGACCCGGCGACCAGTAGGGCTGAAGCACCAGACCCATGGATCCCGGCGGGACGGCGCGGACGAGTTCGTCGAAAAGTTCCTCCGGTGTGATGCCTCGCTGATCCGCAATTCGTTGCTCCCGATGGCCGAACTCCTTCTTGAACCACGACACCATCCAGTAGCCGCGGTAGATCTGAACCTCCAGGGAATAGCATTTCGGCACTGCCGCCGGGTATGGAGGGATCATGGGGATCGCCTCCACGTACTTGTCGATGAGTGGTGTTGATGGTGGCGGTGGTGCCGTAGGAGAGGCATCCGATCTGCGGCTCGAGGCAGCCGGCGCCGATCACCTCGCAGGCCTTGTCGGCGGCGGCCGCCACCAAGGGCAGGCCGGCTGGGATGCCGGTGACCTGCGAAGCCTCGCGGGTGATCTGGCCCATGACTCGCCCGGCGCCACCAGTTCCGGGAGCACCGCCGGGTCGATGGGCAGGGCGGTCCATTTCCAGTCCCGCGGTCCGGCCCAGCGGAGTCGTTTGTAGTCGAACGGCACGTAGCCCACCTGGCAACCGACCGAGTCCACGAACCGGCCCGCCAGTCGGTGGGTCAGGAAGCCCGAGAGCAGCAGGTACTTGTGGGTCTTTTCCCAGATTTCGGGTTGATGGGTCTGGATCCAGTTGGACTCCGCCTCAGCCTGGAGGTAGGCCACGGTCTGGCTCATTCGAGCCAGGCGGAAAGCCAGACCCCACGGCCCGCCCACCGGCGGCAGACCTTCGGTTCGACGTTGGTCGAGCCAGACGATGGCGGGGCGCAGCGGCTTGCCGTCGCGGTCCACGTTGACCATGGTGGCGCGCTGGGTGGTCAGGGCGACCCCGGCCACCTCATCCGCCGGGACCGGGCTCGATTCCCACAGGCGCGTGCAGGCTTCGCACAGCGAAGCCCAGTACACCTCGGGGTCCTGCTCCGCCCAGCCCGGGTGGGGTGAAACGTAAGGCTCCACCTCCACTCTCTCCTTGGCCACCAGTGTGCCCCGTGGGTTGAAGAGCAGAGCCCTCACGCTCTGCGTGCCGTGATCGATCGCCAGGATGTGGTCTCTGGCCGTCATTGTGCCCTCCGAGTGCTGGGCTTCCTTTGTACCGCAGTCAACGCTTGAAGCCAACGGGAATCGCAGTTTGCAGCTGGAGGCACGCAGCGCTGCCGAATGCGAAATTCGAAAAACGGCCCCGGAGGCAATCACACAGGGGCGAAGGGTTTGAGTCGCTCACTCAACCTGTCGATGGCGGTTTTTTCCCGACAGTCTGAGCCGGTGCCTTCCAGGGTTGGCAACTTTTCCAGTGCTGATCCGTCGGGTGTGCAGGCAGGCGAGACGTCCGCACCACGACCTTTGGCTCCGCGGTGTTGGGATGGCGGGAAATCCGGTTTCGTCCTCTGGACCCGCAGTGACGTGGTCTTGATTTTCGATTTTCGATTTTCGATCTTAGATTGGTTGTGCCGGGGGATCCGCTAGGATCGAAAGACCACGATGGACCGGAAGAACACCCTCGGACCGGACAGCAGACAGCGTGCCGCGGTGATGGCGGCCCTGTGGACAGCGTGCCTGTTCGCCACCGTGCCAGTGGTTGGGATGGTCCAGAAGTGGATGCTGGCACGGGGCTACGACCGTTGGATCATCCCCGCGGTGGTGGTCGCTCTGCTGTTGTTGGTGGGAGCCGCCGTGCTTCACCTGACCCGCGGAGGATCCCGGCCGAGGAGCGTCGATGTCGCCTGGCTGGCAGCGGTGGCGGTCGTCGCGGGCGGTTGGGCGTGGCGGCTGCGCGGTCGACCCGAGGAGGCGGTGCACCTGCTGGAGTATGGAATTTTGTGCTGGTTGATCTATCGTGCGATTCGTCCCGCCGAGCCGAATGCTGTGGTTCTTCTCTCCGCCGTGCTGCTGGGCGCAATCATGGGCACGGTGGACGAGATCATCCAGTGGATCACTCCGGAGCGGGTTTGGGATCTCAGGGACGTGGTGTTGAATGCAGGCGCCTGCGCGTTGGGAGCGGTGGTCGCGTGGCGGCTCGATCCTGGGCCATGGCGATCTCCGGACAAGAGATCGGCACGGTTGGCCCTGCGCCTCGGGGCAGCCATGGCGCTGCTGATGACTCTGTGTTTGGCCAACACGCCGGCTCGCGTTGCCTGGTACTCGGCGCGATTTCCCGGGCTCGCCTTCCTCGCCCACCCGACCAACGAAATGGCCGAGTACGGCCATTTATTGCGGGTTGACGGGGTGGGCGAGTTCAAGTCTCGTGTGTCCCTGGAAGAGATGATGGAGCTGGATCGGCGGCGGTCCAGGGAGGCGGCAGAGATCATCGATCGTTACCCGGCTCAGGCTTATGGGCGGTTTCTGTGGGATTATCAGGGCTTCGCCGATCCCCTCACCTACGAGGCCAGAGTCCACATATTCAGTCGCGACCGCAACGCGTGGCTTGCCCGAAAGAGCCCGCCAGACTCGACCGAATGCCGTTTGCGGGCGACCTTGGCCTACCGGGAAAACCAGCTGTTGGAGAGAGTTTTCCCGGAGACCTTGCGCCACTCGGTCTACGTGCTGAACCCAACGAAAATCCAGAAGCTTCGAGAGCTCCACGATCCTGGTCTGCCCTTCGCCAGCCGGGCTGCAACCCATCTCATAACCTGGATTTCGGAGCCCGCCCTGAGAGCGGGCCTGATGCTGATCGCCCTGATTCTCGTCGTGCTGGATCTCAAGTTGGGGGTTGGCTGGGCGGAACGAAAGGAAATCGGACAGTGACCAAGGCTCGGCAGTGCGTCACCAGGCGGCGGTTCTTGACCTTGGCCGGGGCGGCGGTGTGTGCGCTGCCCACCCGCGCAACGTGGTCGGCAGGGGGAGCCGGCGGCCGGCCCTTTCGGGTGGCCTTTTTCACCGACGTTCACGCCCGCACCGAGTGGGACACCCCGCGTGCGCTCGCGCAGGCCGCTCGAGCCGTCAACGCCCAAACGCCGGACCTTGTGGTCGCCGGTGGCGATCTCATCACCGACGGGTTCCAGTCCGCGGCTGCTGTGGTGGAGCCCAGGTGGGAGGCCTATCTCGAGATGCACGGCGCGATCAAGGCGCCGGTGGAACCGGTGATCGGCAATCACGACCTGGTAGCCGTCCGTCCCGAGGATGGCAGCCCCCCCAGTTCGGATCCCCGAGCCCGGTTCCGGGAGGCCTTTGGACTCGACCGCACCTTCAGATCGGTGCGAGCTGGAGGCTATCTTTTCCTCTTGCTCGACTCGATTGGGGTCACCGGCGGGTCGGATCCCTATGTGGGCAGGATTGACAGCCGCCAGCTGAAATGGATCGAGTCCGAACTGCGGGCGACCGACCTCCGAACCCCGATCGTGGTGGTCAGCCACATTCCCCTGATGACCGGGTTTTATCAGGCCACGGAAGGCTCCACCGCTGCGGCCCCGTCGAATCGAGTTGTGGAAAACGGCATGGAGGTGGTTGAACTCTTCGAAAACCACAACCTCTTGCTCGTGCTCCAGGGGCACCTCCACGTGGACGAGATGCTCCGCTGGCAAACCACCACCTTCATCACCGGCGGCGCAATCAGCGGCAAGTGGTGGCGGGGATCGTGGCACGGCACCGGCGAAGGGTTCGGGGTGCTCACCCTCCGCAAGGATCGCGTCGAGTGGGAGTACCGCGGGTACGGCTGGAAGGCGCGCCGCCCGTGACCTAGAATTGCGAATTACGAATTGCGAATCAATGGCCTGCCGAGACCGACGAGCAGAGGGGCAGAGGTGAAAAGGGGCAGAGGGGAGCAGGTCGCCGAGAGCAGAGCCCCCACTGCTCCTCCGCCCCTCTGCTCCTCTGCTGTCCGTTCTGGCGGGGCCGGGATTATTCGTCTTCGGGGAGAATCCAATCGGTGCTAGCTTCGGGATCGTCCCCAGGTAGATCGATCTCGTCGATGACCGAGGGGACGCCGGTGAAGAGATCGAAGTCGGGATGGAACTGGGCCAGGAACTCCACCCCGTAGATCCGGTACAGCACCCACGCCGGCAGCAGGATAACGGTTCCCACATAGGGAATGAGAATGATGCAACAGGTGAAGAGGCAGAGCATCATGACCACCACCTGGAAGGCGATTGCGGCCACCAGGAAGAGAACTCCATAGGCGACGAACCAACCGGCGTGGTTCTTCATCCACGGCAGGAAATAGCGCCATGCCTCCATCGCCCGAAGGTCAAACTTGTACATGATGGGGATGACGAAATTCTCCATGAAGAGCAGCACGAAAAAGGCCGCTGCGGCCACAACCATCAGGGTCAGCACGCCAAAGAAAATCCCGGCGAAGGACAGACCGCGCAGGGCATCGCTGAAGGACAGCGAGGCGGCCGGCAAAAAGATGGCGCCGGCTACCACGAGGAGGATCCCCGTCAGGATCACAAAGAAGCCGACCCGCCATAGGAAGAGCGAATCGCCGACGGCCTTGAAGCGCTTCCAGGGCTCCACGATTTCGGCGCGGTTGTGCACGACGTTGTCGAGGAAGATGAACTTGGCCCGTGAGCTGACCCAGAGAATGGCCAACACGATCGCCAGCACCGCCAGCACCCCGAGGAGCACCAGCGGCATCCAGATCAGATTTTCGGCCACGCTCTCGATGGCTTCGCTCAAACCCGAGGCGTGGGTTTTGTGTGAAATGTCGTCGCCTGCGCTGTTCCATGCGGTGCCGCCGGTTCCACTGCCGGCCAACCCGGCGAGCCACGCCGAGAAGCCGAGTACGAGCCACTTCGCAAGTTCGAAGGGTTCGAAGAGGATCCGCCTCATCCTCTCCCAGGCACGTGATAACGGTTCGGCGAAGGAAATCTGCATTCGTCCTCCTGCTCCTGATCGATTCTAGCTTGGTCCCCCCGCAACGAGGTGATATGGCCGCAGAACCGATCGGCACTCCCTGTAACGGGAATCCCAGGCGGATGGTTCGCTGCAGGCAAGGATTATGGACGCTGGATCGAAATTTGGTTGCGGGGTGGACAGGGCTGAGAAACAATGCCGTCGCCATGGTGCGATATTCCGCCCGCGTTCCCGGGAACCAGCGCCCGAACAAAATCTCTCGGGCCAGAGCTGCGCTGGGAACACCGCCATTCGATCTCACCGAGTCAAACCCGACCCGGTGCGAGCTGCCGTACCCGGGCGATTTGTTGCAGGATCTTGGGCGGGAGGATGGGCTGCGCTACCGGCCGGACCCCAGGGGACCAGCCCGGGCCCGGGAGGCGATCGCCGAACAGTACCGCGCCGGGGGCCTGGAGGTGAGCAGGGACCGCATCTTCCTGACGGCGTCGACGAGCGAAGCCTACGGATTCCTGTTCAAGCTGCTGGCTGACCCCGGCGACTGTGTGCTCGTTCCAAGTCCGTCGTATCCCCTCTTCGATCAACTGGCCCGGTTGGATGGAATCGCGCTGCTTCGCTATGGCCTGGACCCCGACGACGAATGGCGCCCCGACCTGGGGTCGATCGCAGACGCACCTCCGAACGTCCGCGCTCTCGTCGTGGTGCATCCAAACAACCCCACTGGATCCTTGATTCGCTCCGATGACGCGTCTCGTCTCGCGCAGATCTGCCACCAACGCGGCTGGGCGCTGATCGCCGACGAGGTCTTCCTGCCATACACGCTACAGGAGGCGGTCGGGCTCGATCGGAGTTTCGCTGCCGGTGATTCCTGCCTCGGCTTCACCCTCGGCGGCCTCTCCAAGAGCATCGGCCTACCCCAGGCGAAGCTCGCATGGATCGTGGTGTCGGGGCCCGAGGGCGAGGTGGCCACAGCCGCCGAAGCGATTGGAGTACGTTGCAGACGCCTATTTGTCGGTCGGTGGTCCGGTTGCGGGCGCAGCGGCTGGGCTGATGGAGCGGGGAGCTGGGGTCCGTGACGCCATCCTCAACCGGTGCCGCCGCAACCGGGACGCCCTGGCAGAACTTTCGGCCGAAAGCCCTGCGGTCAGCGTCTTTGATTCGCAGGGAGGGTGGTCGGTGGTGATCCGCATTCCGGCAATTCTGGATGACGAGGATTTTGCGGTGCGGTTGCTCGAGGAGCAGGGGGTGGCGGTCCATCCCGGCTATCTATTCGACTTTCCCGGCGACGGCTTCCTCGTCCTCAGCCTGCTCCCGCCTGAAGACGTATTCGCCGAGGGAGTCCGCCGCCTCCTCGATTTCGTTGGTCTGCTTGTGGAGGGGCGAAGATAGGTGGCAGACCGAGGTGTCTGCGCCACCAACCCGCAGGCGCTGTCGTTTCCTTCTGAGAGATTATTCCGCTATTTCTCAATACTTGCGTCTCAGATCTCACTCGATTTTCGAATCGAGTGATTGCCAGTGTAGCCGTGAGATATGAGACGTGAGTATTGAGTGATCCACCGCGACGGCTGTTTGCGCTGATCCCTGCTGCGTCAATTGGTGGGGAGCGGCTGTGACAGCTCGAACGGGGCAATAATGGCGTCAAACTTCTCGCCGTCTGGGGTGATCATCTGGTACGTTCCCCTCATGGTCCCGAAGGGTGTGGCGAGAGGGCAAAAAGAGGTGTATTCGAAGCTCTCGGAGGGCTGGAGCACTGGCTGTTCGCCCACCACCCCGGGACCGACCACCTCCTCGATCTGACCATTGGCGTCGGTGATGATCCAGTGGCGACTGATCAGCTGGACCACGTCCTGTCCCTGATTGGTGATCCGGATGCGATAGGAGAAAAACCACCGATTCTGCATCGGTTGTGATCTCTCGGGAACAAAATTGGATTCGACCATGACCACGACTCCTCGGGTCTGCGCCTCTGAGGTGCACATGCTGCCTCCTTACACCGGCTCTGATTTCGCAAACCCGGCGCGGGGCGCGGGGATTCCCTACACTGTGCGGGTTAAACCATCACTGCGGGGAGAGCATCACATGAGTTGTGGAAGCACTGGCATGTCCCGCACCGGCCCCGACCGGACACCTCGTGAGCACCGACGCTGATCTCGACCGCGCGGTGGGCCGGGCCCGAGGCGGCGATGTGGTCGCTTTCGAGGAGGTCTACAGGGCCACCGTGGGCCGTATTCACGGTCTGTGCCTGAGGATGTGCGGCGATCCCCATCTCGCGGAGGAGCTCACCCAGGAGACATACATCCGGGCCTGGCAGAAGCTCGCCGGTTTTCGCGGCGACAGTCTGTTTACCACCTGGCTCCACCGCGTGGGGGTCAATGTGGTGCTTGGTCATTTGAGGGCCGCCGGTCGTCGTCCCCAACTCGAGTCCTTCGATCCACTATTAGTCCATCACCACGGTTCGGCTCGGCAGCAGCCGCCGAGTGTCTTGGATCTCGAAAAGGCTATCTCCAATCTGCCTCCCCGTGCTCGTACCGTTTTTGTGCTTCACGATGTAGAGGGTTACAAACACAACGAGATATCTCGTCTCGCCGGGATGGCGGTGGGGACCTCCAAGGCCCAACTCAGTCGGGCGCGGAGTCTCTTGCGAAAGGCGTTGTCATCATGAACTGCGACTTCTTCAGGAAACGTCTGGACGACTTCATCGAGGGGACGTTGCCAGCCGCCGAGGCAGCGGCCGTCGAACAGCACGCGACGACCTGCCGCGGCTGTGGCGATGAGCTGGACCGCGCGCGAACGCTTCTCGAGCTGGTCGAAGGCCTGCCGCCCTGGGTGGATCCGTCGGCCGATCTCTGGCCGGGCATCGAAGCCGCCTCGAGACCAAGGACAACGTTGTGCGAGGTCGATTCGGTGGTCAGATGCGGTCGTGGCTGGCGGTGGCCGCCGTGGTCGCGGCTGCAGTCGGTTCGGTCTTGGTGGCATACACGGTCGGTCGTCAGCAAGCGCAGGTCGTTGTTGTGGAAAAAACCGAGACCCCTTCGGCGGTGCCGGCGAAGGCCGGGGGTGGCTCCATGTCCGCAGTCGAGGTGGAGTTCCGGGAGGCGCGGGATGAACTGATGGTTGCGCTCGTCCAGCGCGAAGGTCAGCTGTCGCCGGAAACCGTCGCCGTGGTGTACGACAATCTTCGCGTGATCGATGGGGCCATCAGCCGTATCTCGGCGGCCCTTGGAGAAGATCCGGAAAATCCCATGCTCGCCGGTCAGCTGACCAGGGCGTACCAGCAACAGATTCAACTTTTGCGGCGGGCCAATAGACTGCCCGCCGAAACCTAGGGAGGTCGAAATGAACAGAATTGCACGACTCGCGGCCATCGGGTTGCTGATCGCTGCCCCGGCGTGGGCGCAGCGCAAGGTGGACGAGGTGAGGCCGCTCGCCGCGGACGGGACCGTGGAGATCACGAATCTCGCGGGGTCGGTCCAGGTGGTGGGCTGGAGCAACAACCAGGTGGAAATCACTGGGGTGCTCGGCAAGAATGTCGCCGATCTGGAGATCTACGGCGACGAGAATGAGCTCTCGATCGAAGTGGATGCGCCGCGGCACGCGGACGATCTGGACACCGAGCTGGTGATCAAGATCCCATCGAACGCCGGTGTCGGGGTGGAGACGGTGAGTGCCAGCATCCAGGTGGAAGGTGTTTCCGGTCCGGTGGAGCTCCAATCGGTCAGCGGAACGATCGCGGTTTCGGGTGCACCGAGCGAGTTGTATGCGGAGTCGGTGAGCGGCGATATCACCGTGGCCAGAGCAGGGATTCGAACCGACATCGAGGTGGTGAGCGGGTCGGTGGTGGTCCACGACGGTGCGGGAGAACTGTCGGTGGACACGGTGAGCGGCAACGTGTCGATCACCGGAGGCCTGTTCGAGGCGGCCAGCTTCGAGTCCGTGTCCGGGAATATCGGCTTTGCTGCCCAGATGAGCTCTCGAGGAGAGTATGACTTCGAGACGGTGAGCGGAGCGGTCAACCTGATGGTTTCTCCGGCGGTCTCTGCGGAGTTTTACGTCGAGACCTTCAGCGGGACGATTCAAAACGCCATCGGGCCCGAGGCCCGGAGCACCAGCCAGTACACCCAGCAGAAGGAGCTCGAGTTCACGTCCGGTTCCGGCGGGGCTGAAGTCTCCATTTCGACGTTCTCAGGAGGGGTGCAGATCAGTACCCAGTGACAGAGCTTCTCATAGAGCCCGCAGCGAATCCTTGAGACCGGCTGTGGGTCAACCTCCGGGGCGCGGCGTTGCCGCGCCTCTTTTCATACCACACAATATCCCCTTGTGCTTGCTGGTAACATGGTAGGTCGGAGAGCGTATGCGAAAGCAACTCATACTCACCGCGTCAGGCAGAGACCGTCCCGGGGTCCTCGAGGAGGTCACTCGACTGATCGTCCGACACCACGGAAATGTGGAGACGAGTCGGTTCCAACGCCTCGGTGGCGACTTTGCCATGCTGATGTTCGTGACGGCACCCGAGGAGCAGATCGAAAAATTGAGGGGGGTCCTCGGCGAGCTCCACTTCGCCAAGTTCGATGTCCAGACGCGCCTCACCGAAGCCCCCAACATCGCAGAAGACGGTGCGGCAGAGTGCGCCATCACGGTGCTGGGCGCCGACCACCTCGGCATCATCCACGAGATCACCCGCTACCTGGCCGATCAGGGGATCAATGTGGAAAGGATGAACACGGAGGTTACGGCGGCGCCCATGAGCGGCACCCCGCTGTTCAGTATGTCGGCGGTGGTCCGTGTGCCGAGTAAGCTCTCCGTGGACGACCTTCGCGAGGCCCTCGACTACATCGGCGAGGAACTTTGCGTCGATACTCAGGTGTTCACGGATGAAGCTGTGACGTCACACGTGAGGCCTCTTGCAAAACCCTGAGATCGACGATGCTTGATCGATACCGCTCCCTCCTGTCACCCTGAGCGAGCGAGTTCGACGAGCGAGTCGAAGGGTCTCCACACGTTGAGAAGAGAGTTGCTGGGCAATCACCACACCTCTGCACCGGAGGAGATCCTTCGACTCCGCGACCCTTCGGGCCGCTGCGCTCAGGATGACAGCGATGGGGGATTTGCAAGTGGCTCACGTGTCACGTTGAACTCTGGTCGGTTGATGGCTCGGCGGTTGGAGTTTTCGGTTTGCGGCGGCGGCGGCGGCGCGGTCGGCGCTTCGGGGGGGCCTCCGAGTCCTCACCAGCTTTGGCCTCGGGTCGGCTCGCTTCCTGCGGCGCGGGAGTCGCGGTGGTTGTCTCCGCACCCTCAGGGGGCTTGGTTTCCTTCTTGCGCCGGCGTCCCCCACGACGGCGTCTGCGACTCTTGGTTGGTTCCGCCGGGGCGTCCCCCACGCCCTGCTCGCTCTCGACGCTGGTGGGCGTCTCCTTTTTCGCCGGGCTCTTCTTCTGCGGTCGACCTCCACCGGTGTCAGCGAGATCGGCTACCGTCACCGCTGCCACTGGAGGCTTTGTGACATCCCGCGACTCCTCGCGTTGGAACCACTCCACGTGCTCCTCGGAGCGGTGGAGTCTGGTAGCGGCGATCACCTCGATCCGAATGTCGAACTCGCTTTCGAGGGCCGCGAGCTCGTGCCGGCGTTCGTTCTGGATGGCATCGGCGAGTTCGGGATGAAGCTCGACCCGAACCCGCTTGAGACGGCCGGTCACCGCCCGGGTTTCAATCCGTCGCAACAGGTTGAGGCCCACGAGCTCGTGGCTGGCGATGCTGCCGGTACCACTGCATGTGGGACAGGTTCGATAGGTGCGAAGCTTGAGCTCCTTCTTGAGGCGTTGACGGTTGATCTCCAGCAGGCCATTGGGTGACAGCCGGCTGACCGTGAACTTGGCCCGGTCGTCCTTCATGGCGTCGCGCAGAGTTCGTTCGACCTCGCGCTGGTTCTTGGTGGACCGCATGTCGATGAAATCCACCACCATCAGGCCACCGATGTCCCTGAGTCGGAGCTGGCGGGCCACCTCTCGGGCGGCTTCCAGGTTGGTGTTGACCGCGGTGTCCTCCTGGGTCGCGCCCTTCCTCGATCGTCCCGAATTGACGTCGATGGCGGTCAGCGCCTCGGTACCGTCGATCACGATCGAACCGCCCGCCGGAAGTTCGACCTTGCGCTGATAGATCCGGTCGATCTTTTCCTCCAACTGAAAGTGGCTGAACAGCGGCATCCGGTCCGAGTACCGGGTCAACCGGGTCTTGGCGCGCGGCATGAACGTCCCCATGTAGGCACGGACCTTGTCGTGGGCGTCATCGTCGTCCACCAGGACCTCGTCGATACTCGCGTCCAGGGAGTCCCGGAGGACCTGGAGGATCAGGTCCTGGTCGCTGTACAGCAGCCGCGAGCCCTTGCCGGTGGAAGCTTCGCTGCGGACCTTCTTCCACAGCCGGAGCAGTGCATTCAGATCCCGGTTGAGGGAGGACTTGGGCTGGTCTCCCGCATTGGTTCTGGCGATCACGCCGAACCCTTCCGGCAGGGGCAGCTGGTCGAGGCGTTCACGCATCACACCGCGGGTCTCCGAGTCCTCGAGCTTGCGCGATATTCCGCGGGTCACTTCATATGGCATCAGCACCAGGTAGCGGCCTGCGATGCTGAGGTTGGTGGTCAGCAGGGCGCCCTTGGCTGCGATACCGTCGCGCACCACCTGGACCAGAATCGGCCGACCCTTTTCCAGAAGATGGTCGATGCGCGGCCGCCTGCCGCCCTCGTCGACCTTTCGGTGAGCGGCCGCCGGGACCACATCCTCGGCCCTCAACAGTCCGTGCTTCTCGGCGCCGAATTCGACGAACGCGGCGTCCAGGCTGGGCTGAATGCTCGCCACGGTGCCGCGGTAGATGTTGCCGCGATACAGGCCGGTGTCGGCGGTGGACACCTCGTATTGGTCGAGGACCCCTTCATTGACGATTGCCACGCGCACCTCTTCGGGGCGCTGGGCGTTGATTAGCAGTTTTCTACTCATTGTTTCTCCGTCAGCAGCGATACAGCACGGCCCCCCAGTTGAGACCGCTGCCCAAACCTACGAAACAGACGAGGTCTCCTGGTTTGACGCGTCCCTGTTGGCGCGCCTCGTGAAAGGCGATCGGGATGGTGCCGGCTGTCGTGTTGCCGTATTTCTGTATGTTGTTGAATACCCGCTCGTCGGGAAGGCCGAGCCTCTTCTGGACGCCCTCGTTGATGCGCAGGTTGGCCTGGTGCATCACCAGCAGATCCACGTCGTCCACCGTGAGACCGTTACGGTTCAGGACCTCCAATGTGACCGCGGGCATGGCGGTTACGGCCAGGGCGTAGACTTTTCTGCCCTCGACAATGGGCGTGACGTCGCCCGAGTCGATCATTTCGTGGCTGATGTAGGGTCGGAATGAGCTGCCGCAGGCTTTTGTCCATAACCGTTCGGCCTGGGAACCGTCGGTGTGAATCAAACAGTCGATGATGCCTCGCCCGGTCTCGTCGGAAGCTTCCACCACCATGACTCCGGCGCCATCTCCAAAGATCACGGTGCGATCTCGGAATTGGGTGTTCCGGGCGTGCTCCTCCTCGGTCACCGGCCCCTCTGACGCGCCCATGGCCACCTCCCAGCTTCTGGGCGTCCACGGTTGGAGGCAACTGTGCACTTCAGCGCCCACCACCAAGACTCGCCGGTACTGTTCGGAACGAATGATCGCGTCGGCCAGCTGCAACCCGTAGATGAAGCCGGCGCACTGCTGCCGGATGTCGAGGCACGGTACGTGGGAAAGGCCGAGCTTGCGTTGCAGGAAGGGGGCCGATCCGGGAAAGAAGTAATCGGGCGTCATGGTCGCGAAGACGACGTAGTCGATGTCCCCGGGGGCCAATCCCGCATCGTCGATCGCACCGCGGGCGGCTTCGGCGGCCAGGTCCGAGGTCGCTTCGCCTTCTTGGGCGAACCTTCGCTCGGAGATTCCAGTTCTCACCTGAATCCACTCATCCGAGGTGTCCATGATGCGCGCGAGATCGTCATTCGTAACGACTTTCGGCGGAACATACATGCCGGTTCCGGTGATCAACGAGCGCATGAATCCTCTCTTTCCAACAGGAACTATCCCGCATTATCCTTCCAGTGTCCACCTGCGCAGCACAGGGGCAGAGGAGCAAAGGAGCAGAGGGGATGGAAATGACGCCGCTCCTCCGCACCTCAGCTCCTCTGCCCCTCTGCTCGTGGCTGGGGCTGCACCCCCATCCGGTGTTTCGATTCCTGTCGTGACCGTATGGGTGATTTCGGGAACGGGAACGGGAACGGGAACGGGAACGGGAACGGGAACGGGAACGGGAACGGGACGGGAACGGGAACGGGAACGGGAACGGGAACGGGAACGGGAACGGGAACGGGAACGGGAACGGGAACGGGGACGGGAAACGGGAACGGGAACGGGAACGGGGACGGGAACGGGAACGGGAACGGGAACGGGAACGGGGACGGGCGGGTGCGTGGTATCGTCGGCCCGTGGAGGCAGGAGTTCGAATCCAGTTCCGGGAAGTGGCCAAACGCTTTGACGAGCGGGTGGTCTTCCGATCGGTCTCCGGTGAGGCGGCTCCTTCCGAGGTGCTGGCCGTAACGGGACCCAATGGGTCCGGGAAATCCACCTTGCTTTCGATCCTCTGCGGACTGCTGCGCCCCACGGTGGGATCGGTCCTCTACCGGCGATCCGACGGGTCCGAGATCCACAGGGCGGACTGGAAGAGGGTTCTGGGAGTGGTCGCTCCGGCCATGTCGCTTTACGAGGAGTTGGACGCCATGGAGAACCTGCGGTTCTTCGCCAGGGTCCGAGGCCTCGGGGAGATTGACGCACGGTGCAGGGACTGTCTTGATCGGGTTGGTTTGGACCCCGGCCGGCGGACCTCTGTGGGGGGGTTCTCCACCGGCATGCACCAGCGGCTCAAGATCGCCCAGGCCATGCTCCACGAGCCGGAAATCTTGTTCCTCGATGAGCCCGGGTCGAATTTGGACCCTGCCGGTCGAGACTGGCTCGAAGGCTGGGTGGCTTCGGTGTCTGGCGGGGGCGCCACTGTAGTGCTCGCCACCAACGATCCGCGGGAAATGGAGTGGGGGACGCGGAATGTCTCGTTGGCTGGCTGAGGCGTGGGCCGTGACGGCCAAGGATCTGCGGGCCGAGTTCCGCACTCGGGTTGCCTTGAGTTCGCTTGGACTCTTCGCCCTGACCACCCTGATTGCCGTGGCCTACGCGGTGGGGCCGTTCCGAATTTCGACCGAGGACCGCCCGTTCCTGCTCGCGGTTTTGCTGTGGATCGTGATCTTTTTCGCGGCTCTCGCGGGGCTCGATCGCTCGTTCGTGAAGGAGGAGGAGAGCCACACTGCGCCGCTGCTCAGGCTGTCCGCAGACCCCCTCGTGGTGTGGGCGGGGAAGCTTCTCTTCAACGTCGTCCTGTTGGCTCTGCTGATGGCCGCCCTGGTGCCTTTGTTCTGTGTGCTGATGGGGTATCACATCCAGCTGGTGGGTTGGTTTGTCGTGCTGTTGATTGCGGGCGGTTACACCCTGGCGGCGGTGTCGACCATTGTCGCCGCCATCATCGCTCGAGCGGTGGGCCGTGGTGCCCTGTTCCCGGTACTGGCGCTGCCGTTGCTGCTCGCGCTGATGGTGTTCCTGATCCAGGGCACCACGGGTGTGGCCGAGGGTTCGGTGGAAACGGTGAGGGCGTCGCTGCGGGCGGTGGTTTCCATGGGTGGAATCATGACGGTCGTCTCGGCGTTCCTGTTCCCAGTGGTCTGGAACGACTAGGGCGCTCAAATTCGGAATTCGGAATTCGAAATGCGAAACCCCCTGGGCTTTTGACTTTGGGTGTTGAGGGCTGGCCACAGCCCGTGCCTGTGTGTATCGTAGTGCTCGGAGATGGGAATGAAACTCAGTGAAGTGCTGAAATGGGCCTTGATGCTCTGGATGACCGTGGTCATCTGGGCGGCGTTTTTCTACGTCCCGGCGGCCAACAAGTTCATCGGGGAGTCGTCCAGGATCGTGTTTTTCCACGTACCCACGGCCTGGGTAGCGGTGCTGGCCTTTTTGATTTCGTGCGTCGCCTCGGTGATGTACCTGCGCCGCCGGGATCCCAGGGACGATATCAGGGCGACGGTGAGCGCCGGTCTCGGGTTGCTGTTCGCGGTGCTCGCCACGGTCACCGGCGCGGTCTTCGCGCGGATCATGTGGGGCGCCTACTGGAATTGGGACCCGCGCCAGACGTCCATCGTGATCCTACTGCTGATCTACAGCGCCTATTTCGCGCTGCGCGGCGCCATCCCCGATCCGGAGCGGCGAGCCTCGCTGGCAGCGGTGTACGCCATCCTGGCCTTTGTCACGGTGCCGTTCCTGATTTTCGTCGTGCCGAGGATTTACTGGTCGCTTCACCCGGATTCACTGATCAACACCCGTGGTGTCAATGATTTCGACTCGAGGCACACCCAGGTCTTGATGGCGTCGCTGGCGGGATTTTCTGGGTTGTTTGTATGGTTATATACTATCGGGTGCCGGGTCGATGCCATTCGGCAGCGGCGCCAGCAGGAGGTCCTGTGAACGATCTGCTGGGAATCATGGTGGTCACCCTGATTATTTGGGTCGGCCTTTTCGGATACGTCTATCGGGTGGACCGCAAGGTTCGCCGACTGGAGGACTCATGAAGGATCCACGACGCCAACGCCGCATCTGGTATGCGGTCGGCGGCGCGTTGATTGTTGCATTTCTCGCCTTCGGGGCGACTTCGTTCAAAAACAACCTGACGCCCTACGTCTCCATCGAGGAGGCGATGAAGCGGGCAGCCAAGGTCCAGGTCAAGGGGGCCTTGGTTCCGAACTCCACCCAATACGTGGAGGCTTTGGAAAAGCTCAGTTTCGGGTTGGTGGACGAGGAAGGCAATACGATGCCGGTGCTCTATGCCGGGATCAAACCAGGCAACTTCGAGGAGGCGACGGAGATCGTGGCCGTCGGCAGCTACTCTGACGGTGCGTTCCATGCCGAGCAGCTGCTGGTGAAGTGTCCGTCGAAGTACCAGGGCATCGAAGGCGAAGAGACAAGCTACGCCAGCGAAGCGTGACCGGCCGACCGGCGTGATCGGTCAGCCGTCATGGGTCGAGGCAGCGTCTCGATATCTAGGGAGGACATTGAATGTATACCCCAGGAACTCTCCTGTTGTGGTTGGCCTTTTTGCTCGGTGTCGCGTCCACGGTCAGTTATGTGTTGGTCATCCGCGGCAACCAGAAGGCGCGCAGTTTTGCCCGCCAGAGCTATGTGTTGATGACGGCGGCCATCGTGGTGGTGTCGGGCCTGCTGATGTACCTGTTGGTGACCCACGACTACCGGCTGCACTATGTGTGGGCCTACTCTGACAATTTACTGTCCCTTCGCTACCTGATCTCTTCGTTCTGGGGGGGGCAGGAGGGGAGCTTCCTGCTGTGGATCTTCTGGGGCGTGCTGCTCGGCCTGCCGCTGATCCGCCTCGCCAAGGCCTACGAGTCCCGGGTGATGGTGTTCTACAACTTGACCCTGCTGTCGCTGATCATGCTGCTGCTCAAGCAGGACCCTTTCCGGTTCCACGATCAGCTGACCGCGAGCATGATTCCCATGGACGGGCAGGGGCTCAACCCGCTGCTGCAGAACCCGTGGATGGTGATCCATCCGCCAATCATGTTCATCGGCTACGCCTCGCTGGCCATCCCATTTTGCTTCGCCCTGGCGGCGCTGTGGATGAAGCGCTACGACGAGTGGACCAAGGCGTCCATGCCCTGGGTCTTGCTATCGGTGGGAACTCTCGGCACCGCCATCATGTTGGGCGGATACTGGGCCTACGAAACCCTCGGCTGGGGCGGCTACTGGGGCTGGGACCCGGTTGAGAACGCCTCCCTGGTGCCCTGGCTCGCCACCGTCGCCCTGACCCACGGCATGTTGCTCCAGCGGAGTCGAAAGCGTTTCCGGCGGCTCAACCTGGTGCTCGCCGTGATGGCCTACCTGCTGGTGGTCTACGCCACCTTCCTGACCCGATCCGGCGTGCTCGGCGATTTCTCGGTCCACTCCTTCGTGGACCTCGGCATTACCGGCTGGCTGGTGTTCAATATGGTCTTCTTCCTGGCTGTCTCCATCGGTCTACTCGCGTGGCGTTGGCGCGAGATTCCCACCGAGGTGGGCGACGAGCCGTTCCTGTCGCGCACCATCTTCTTCGTGGTGGGCATCATTCTGCTGATTCTGATCGGCGGGATCGTGCTGGTGGGCACCTCGGCGCCGCTGATCTCGCGGCTGTGGGGCGAGCCGGCCCAGGTGGGTCCGGACTTCTATAACCGGGTCGGATACTGGCTCGCCGTCGCCTTTGCGGCTTTCCTGGGAGTGACGCCATTCCTCGGTTGGACCCGGGCTGATGAAGGGGCAGCACGCAAGTTCGCGGTGGTGGCGGCCGCCACCGCCGGACTGCTCGCTGTGGGCATGTTCCTCGGACTCAACGGCTGGCGTGGCGCGCTCTACGTGGGCGCCGTCCTGTTCTGCGTCGTGGCCAACTCGTGGGCGCTCTTTCTGAAGGGTGGCCAAGGTCATTGGCGGGCCGCCGGCGGGACCATGGCCCACGTGGGCATGGGACTGATGATGCTGGCCTTCCTGACCACCGGGTGGCTGGACCGGGAGGCCAAGGTGCGCCTCGAGCAGGATCAGCCGGAAGAGATCCTCGGCTACACCCTGACCTTCAAGGGCGTGGAGAAACCCACCCCACAGGCCCGAGACGCCATGGTGGTGGAGGTCACCGACCCGAGGGGGCGGAACTTCATCCTCAAACCAAGAATGTGGGTCAACCAAAAGTCGAACCAGCTGATCGCCAACCCGGACATCAAGTCCTTCCTGACCCGCGACCTGTATCTGGCTCCGGTGGAGTTCAGACCGAGCGAGGAAGCACCGGCCAGCGGCCGTCTCATGCTCGCCAAGGATACGCCGACGGCGTTCAAGGACTGGACGCTGACCTTCAGGGGATTTGATCTGTCGAAACAGAATGCCGTGCCTGGCGCCCTCACCGTGGGGGTAGTGGTGGCCATCGATCGGCCCGGCCACGAGCCGGTGGAGCTCGAGCCTTCCATGATCTCGATGAACGACGGCACGGTCCAATCGGTGTCGGTGGACATTCCCGGAGTCCCTGGCGGCCGCATACGAGCGACCGGGATGAGCGTTGACCAGGGTCTGGTGAGAGTGGAGCTGCTCGGCCTCGGTGGCGGTATCGCCAGGTCTGTGGTGCTCAACAAGGGTGAGACTCTGAACTACGAGGCCCTGGAGATCACCTTCGACAACTTCGATATGTCCGACTTTGACCCTGACGCCGGCAAGATCAACTTCGGTGTGGTCTTCCGGGTTTTCAACGGAGAACGCACCGTCGAGGTGATGCCCACCTTCAAGGGTGGCGGCGCAGGCCCGCAGGTGACTCCGGCGGTGATTCCGGGAACCGGCGGAATCAGCCTCTCGCTGGGTCGGATCGACGCCGAGAACGGAACGGTTGAACTGCAGGTCTTCGACCCGGGCCTCCAGGCCCAGCCCGCCACCCCGGCGAGCGTGGTGCTGGACGTGTCCACCAAACCGCTGATCGCACTGATTTGGTTCGGCACCTTGCTGGTCATGGCCGGTGTCACCATGGCCATCGGACTGCGGCGCCGAGACATCGCGTCCATTCCGGCGGAGGGATGACAATTTGGGTGAGAAGGTGAGAAGGTGAGAAGGTGAGAAGGTGAGAAGGTGAGAAGGGAAGAAGGGAAGAAGGTTCGGCCTTCCTGAATTCGAAATGCGAAATGCGAAATGCGAAAATCGACCCCGGCGGCACCTGTCGGGGTCGTTTCGTCAGCTTGCACGGCAGGATTCCAGATTGCAAATTACAGATTCCAGATTGCGAATTGCAGATTCCCCCTCCCAACTCGGCAAACCCAGAGTTGGTCATTCCGAGCGAGGCGGCCGCAGGCCGCCGACGAGGAATCTGGTCAATCTCGAGAGTCGACTCGTGCGTACCGGACCGAATTGTGTTCCTGCCGCCCGTCCTGCCTCGTAGTGGATTGGACGCAGAGAAACACGGAAGGACGTTGTTTCCCCAGCGTGAATCTCCGCGTTCTCTGCGTCTCTGCGGTTCAAAATGATCGGGTGGGGGGATCTTTGATCTTCGACGCGAGATCGGACGCAGACGCGGACTCGGGTGGGTGGGGGTCTCAGTCCTTCGGTGGCGCGTCGAGGTAGGGCAAAAACGGGATCATCGCCATATTGGGCAGGGTCAGCAGGAAGGTGAGCCCGAAGTAGATGGGGAAACCCGCTGCTGACGCGATGAAGCCGGACACCACCCCGGCCAGGGTGCCGGAGATGTTCATCAGTCCGGTTCCGATGGCGAAGTGGGCCGCTTTGAAGCTGGCCTTGGTGGTGCGCATGATGAAGACGGTGAAGGCTGCATTGCCGAAGCCGGCACCGAAGGCCTCGGCCGTGATCAGTGCCACCACCAGCTTGAAGTCGGCGCGGCCCGCGTCGGGGTCTTCCAGGATGTAGCGGTACTTCAGGGCGAGCAGCATGTAGAGGAAGTTGAGGCTGTTGAGGGCCAGCACAAAGGGCCAGATGCACCGGTTGAGGCCGTACTTGGCGATCAGTCCGCCGCCCAGAATGCTGCCGATGATGGTCGCCACGATGCCGAAAGTGTTGTGGGCAAGCCCGTATTGCTCGAGCGTGATGCCGATGTCCTTGAGGAATGGGTACGCCATGTTCTGCAGCAGCGCCTCGCCGATCCGGAAGGTGGCGATGAATGCCAGCACGAGGCCGATCCGCGGCCGATCCAGGTAATCCACGAAGGCCAGGGCGTACTGTGAGTCCGAGGCGTAGAGTTTGCGTTTGAGAGCCGGGGCTCGCACCGCGAGGATGGACATGGCCACGAACAGAGCCATGACGACCCACATGGGCGCCGAGATTTTCGCCAGCGGTCCCGTGACAGGTGCAAGGCGTTCGGATCGCAGCACCGCCCACAGGCCGATCACAGCGGCCATCGACACAACGACCACCGCGAATATCTTCGGTGTGAGCAGGAACCGGGCAAGCTCCGAAGCCGGCCGTTTCGGTTCCTCGATCACCGGCAGACGTGTGGTGTGCAGCATCCACAGGGCGGCCACGATCGCTGCCGCGACCATGTATCCCAGGAACCAGGAATAGCGGCCGCACACCCATGCGATGCCGCCTCCCCCGGTGATCAGTGCCGCGCGGTAGGCAGCCGACTGCCAGCCGACGTAGCGGGCCTGTCGCGTCCGATCCAGAGCCTCGAGATAGTAGCCGTCGATGGCGATGTCGTGGGTGGCCGAAACGATCGCCAACAGCATGAAGACCGCCGCGCCGGCGATCAGCGGTCGGCTGGTGCCGCTGGCCAGGGCGAGGAGAACCGCGCCGGCGACGATGGAGATTTCGGCGGTCAACAGCCAGCGGCGCTTGGTGGCGTAGGTGTCCACGAACGGCGCCCACAGGAACTTGAGGGTCCAGGGGATGCCGAGCAGGGAGGTCAGCCCGATGGCCTGCAGCGAGGCGCCGTGGTCCTTGAAGAAGGCGGTGGACATGAGTCGCACCAGGGCGTAGGGGAAGCCCTCGGCGTAGTAGGTGGAGAGAATCCACCACGGGCGTTTCGGCTGTTGGGAGTCAGCGTCGGACATCGAGACTCATGGTAACCCGCCCGCCCACCCACCCGCCCATTGCGATTCGAATTACGAATTCCATCCTCCCGGGATCGTCGGCGCCGCCCGGTCGGGTCGGGACGGCAGAGGGGCAGAGGAGCAGAGGAGCAGAGGAGCAGAGGAGTCAAGGAGATGGTGCTCTCGACGCCGCCGATTTGTCCCCTCTGCCCGGCAAGATGGTCTCAGGGCACTCATAGCCCCGCAGCCCATAGCCCCAAAGCCGGGTGGGCGGGTGGAATTTTCAATTTTCAATTTTCAATTTGGAATCTTGACCTTGGATGCAGAACCTGGGGATGAGCGCAAGCTCCCGCGCCGCCTCTGTCTCCGTGAGATGGCCCTTCTCGAACTCGACGCCGAAATCGGCCGAGAAAGCCTCGATGAATGCGGCTTCGAGGGTCATACGACTCGGAATCCGGCCAAGCTGCTCGGCGAAGGTGGTGATCGTGGGCCGCAGAAACCGATCGTCCTCCAAACCCATGGTGCCGGCCTGCAGCTTCGAGTCCCAGTCGAGCAGGATCGCGCCGTGCTGGAGAATGGCACCCCGGTGGGACCGCATGGCAGATCCGATGAGCTTGCGGCCTCCCACCACCACCTCGCCGCCGGCCGGGGCCTGGAAGCAGGGCACCGTGGATGCCGGGCTGGGGAGTTGGAGGTTGACCTCGCCTGGCGTCAACTCCGCGTCGACGCCCAGAGCCTGACAGGCACCCACCAACGGCTCGCAGATCCGCCGGTAGGCTTCCTGCAGGTGATGGGGGATCGGGCCTTCCCCGACTGGGGCGACCAGGCTGTAGGTGAGCTCCAGGTGGTGGAGCAGCGCCCGGCCCCCGGTGGGCCGTCGCGCCACGTCGACCCCGTGCTCCCGGCAAAAGCGGAGATCGGCCGCCTCCACTCCCTGGTGCCGGCCCAGGGTCAGACAGGGCGGCGACCAGCCGTACAGCCGCAGCGTCGGCGGCACCACACCGTCGACGACTCCCTCCAGCATCGCCACATCTCGGGCCATGTGGCGGGCGCCGGGAAGGTCTCCATCGAGCAGCAGTCTCCATCGCGGTCGGACCATCCGTCATGTATAGCAGATTGGGGGACCCGGCCGGAATTACTCGACGTGTTGTCGAAGCCAGGCTGCGATCCCCGTCTCGTGGCATCGGCCGTCGGCCACCGCGACCATGAGCTCCACGACCTCGGCCTCCTCGGCCTCGATTTCGACCCCGTTGAGGGCCAGAAACACGTACATCGCGAGAAAGCCGACCCGCTTGTTACCATCGACGAACGGGTGAGAGCTGACCAGACCGAATCCGTATGCCGCCGCGAACGCGGCAAGATCGGCGGTGGTGTCGTAAACGCTCCGGTTCTGGGGTCGCGCCAGGGCGGACTCGAGGGCGTTTTCGTCCCGGAGTCCTGACCGGCCTCCATGCAGGCGGAGTTGATCGAAGTGGATCGCCTCGATGATCAGGCGGTCGAGCCAGATCGGTGCCGTCACTTTGCCAGTTCGCGCAGCGCGTTGCGGTACTTCTGTGCCCCACGTCGATAGAGGGTGAGGGCCTCTTCGACCCGGGGATCGTACGGCGTCAGCAGCAGCCCACGGTCGGTTTCCACGATGAACACGGGATCCCCGGCCTCGAGGTGGAGCCGATCCACCATGTCCTTTGGGAGGGTTGCAGCGAGCGATCCACCCGCGCGCCGAATCCGGATCTGTCGCACCATGTCGGCCCTCCTTGTGTCCAGTCGGCTTGCCGTCTTCCCTCCAAGAGTAGCATTAAAGTGCTACTGCCTCAAATGCCGACCGGCGCAGAATGCAGCATTCGGAATTTGGAATTCTGCTGCGCAGCCCGGACGGCACACACGTCCTCCCTTCAATCTCCTCTGCCCCTCTGCCTGCTCTCGCGTCCCTCCGCTGATAGAATGCCGTTGGACAATCTCATGATGGACCAGGATCACTCGACCGGGCCTGAGGCTCGAGCCGGGACCCGCAGCGATGCTGACGATCAGACCGTCGATGCGCCGTCCGTTAAAGGTGCGTTCGTCGCGGGAGCCGAGCTGGGTGGTCGCTATCGCATCTGGTCGCGGATCGGCGCCGGCGGCATGGGCGAGGTGTGGCACGCCTTCGATCTCAAGCTGCGGGTGGAGGTGGCCCTCAAGGCGCTGCGCGAGGATGTGTTCAAGAGCGAACGGCGCCTGGAATCGCTTCGACAGGAGGTGCGCGCCGCCCGCGAGGTGGTGTCACCCAACGTCTGTCGAATCTACGATCTGGAGGAGATCGACGGCAGCGAATTGGTGTCCATGGAGTACGTGGATGGACAGACCCTGCTCGGGGTGCTGAAGGAGCGTGGGCCCTTGGAGCTGAAGGAGGCCCAGGACATCGCGTCGCAGTTCCTGGCGGGGCTTGAGGCGATCCACAGGGCGGGCTTCATCCACCGCGACATCAAGCCCGAGAACATCATGGTGACGCGGGCGGGTCGGGTGGTGGTGATGGACTTCGGACTCGCCCGCCACGAAACCGATCCCTCACGGTCGAGGTCGGGAACGCCGGCATACATGGCGCCTGAGCAGGCCCGTGGGGAGTCGGTGGACGCGCGGGCGGATGTGTACTCGGCCGGGGTGGTGTTGGCGGAAATGGTGAGCCCCGGGGGCGTCAAGGACGTGGAAAGCCGAAAGAGCCTTTGGGAGGGAGTGCGGAGCGAGCCACCAAAGCTGCCGGACACGCCGTGGGCGCCGGTGCTGAAGAAGGCGGTGGCCAGGGCGCCGGACCAACGCTACAACTCGGCCCACACGCTGACGCGAGCCCTGGAGGACGTCACGCTGCGGGTGGCGGGGGCGGAGGACCTGACGCCCTACCCCGGGTTGGCGTCGTTCACCGAGGAGGACGCGGAGTATTTTTTCGGCCGTGAGGGCGAGGTCGAGCAGATGTGGCGCAAGCTCGAGGGAGCGCCGCGGCTGCTCGGGCTGGTGGGGCCTTCCGGGGCAGGTAAATCATCGTTCCTCAGGGCGGGGTTGGTCCCGAGCGCCGGTCCTGATTGGGGAGTCGTTCGGTGCACTCCCGGAGATGCTGCGATCTCCTCACTCCGGAGGGCGTTGATACCCGAGCTGGCGGGTGATGCCGAGGCCCTGCAAAAGCTGGTGGATCCAGACGACGATGAGTCACTCGCCGCCGCCGCCATGGCCTGGCGGAATCGATATGACCGCGGATTGCTGATCGTGGATCAGTTCGAAGAGCTGTTCACCCAGAACTCCGGCGAGGAACAGGGGCGATTCGCCACTCTGCTCGGGCAGCTGGCCATCGTGGCGAGGTGCACGTGCTGCTGAGCCTGCGGGATGATTTTCTGGCCCAGTGCAATGCTCAGGAGTCGCTGCGACCGATCTTCCATGAGCTGACGGTGCTGGACCCGCCCACCGGCACCAACCTGAGGCGGGCATTGGTGCAGCCGGCGACGAAGTGCGGCTACCGCTTCGAGGACGACGAGCTGGTGGAGGAGATGCTCGCCGAGGTGGAGGGGGAACGGGGAGCTCTGCCGTTGGTGGCGTTTGCCATGGCCAGGCTGTGGGAGAAACGGCACCGGGACAACGGTCTGCTGACCCGCCGGGCCTACAACGACATTGGCGGTGTGGGCGGCGCGCTGGCCCGGCACGCCGAGGAGACCATGGACCGGATCGGGAACGACCGGGTACCGATCGTGCGCGAGCTGTTCCGCAACCTGGTCACGGCTGAGGGCACCCGGGCGGTTCGGGAGGTGTGATGACCTCCTGATCCGTCTTCAGTGCCGAATCAAGGCCAAGATCCCCGGGGGATAAACCCCCGGGCCGCACCGGCTCTGACACGGAGAAAATCGCCCGGGATGCGGGCCGGGGTTTTACACCCCGGCAATCGGAGGCCGAGGAGGTCTTGAGGGAGTTGATCGGCGCCCGGCTGGTGACCTCCTACGAGGTCCACGACGAGGACGGCGAGCCCACCCGACGGGTGGAGGTCGTCCATGAGTCCCTGCTCGCCAGCTGGCCGCGACTGGTGCGCTGGCAGACCCAGGATCAAGAGGGCGCCCAGCTCAGGGACGAACTTCGTCAGGCGGCCCGGTCCTGGGACGAGCACGGACGGCACGACGACCGTCTGTGGACCGGCACCGCCTATCGAGGGTTCCGGCTCTGGCGCGAGCGCTACCCCGGAGGGCTGAGCGAACTCGAGGAGGCGTTCGCGAACGCGATGACCGCATTATCGAGCCGCCGGCGACGGCGGCGCCGGCTTGCGGCCGTTGCGGTGTTGGCCGTCGCGGTGGTCGTGGGCGCCGTCACGACGACCCTGTGGCGTCGCAGCGTTGCGGAGGCCCGCCGCGCCGAGGCCGGCAAGCTGCTCGCCCTGGGGCAGACACAGCTCGAGGACGATCCCACCGCGGCCCTGGCCTACGCCCGACAAGCCTCGAGCAGGCCGACACCCCCGAGGCCCGACGTTTCGCGGTCGAGGTGCTGTGGAGCGGACCCGTCGCCCGCATGCTCCCGATGAGGCAGGTGGCCCGGGAGGCCGGTCTCTGGGACGACCCGATCGGCATCCAGCAGGTAACGCTCAGTCCCGACGGGCGCTGGCTTGCTGCGGAGGTTGGAAACAACCGACAGATCCTGCTCTTTCCGGCGGACGGGGGACCGCTCCGTGCTCTGCCGCGACAACCCGACGGCAACGTGAGCGTGCTGGGATTCGGCCCGAGCGGCGACCTCCTGGTCACCGGAGGATCCGGAGCCAGCATGCGGTTCTGGTCGTTGCCGAAGCTTGAGGAGATCCGGAGCGTGGAGCTCGGCGGGCGCGGCTCTGGAGGCTTTGTCACAGGAGGAAAGCTGCTCACCATCACCCGAGTGGACGACGCGGAGCGCGAGTGGCTGTGGCGGGTCTGGCCCCTGCCCGAGGGGCAACCGAAGATCGTGGAAAACCGCCCGTTCCCCTGGGATGTGAGTGCCGACCTCGACGCGGTCGCCTACGGCCGCGATCGGACGGTGTTCGTGGGCCCGCTGGAACCGTCGAGTGACTCGAAGGATCGCGTCCTCGGTGAGGCCGGCGACGTGGTGAGGGATCTCGCCGTCTCTCCAGAAGGGGACCGGGTGGCGACGCTCGATGAGTCGGGAGAACTTCGGGTGTGGTCGACCACCGACGGCGACGCGGGTCCTCTGCGCTCGTTCCGGAGACCGCGGTACCAGATCACGTGCACCGCGTTCGACCCGGCAGGCCGAACCCTGACCCAGGCCGGCCTCAATGACTCGTTTCTGCTATGGGATCTGGACAGCCCGCCCGACACCGACCCGAGGGTCGTGCGCCGGCGAGTACCCAGCAGCGGTTCATGGTGTGAGTTCGGCTTCGAAGGACACTGGCTGGTGACCGAGATCGAGGAGGAGGTGCTCGAGTTCTGGTCGCTCGACTCGCCGTGGGCCCGCACCTTCCGCGACTTCTCCTCCACCATCTGGAACCTGGAGTTCACGAACGACGGCCGCTTTCTGGCGACCTGCCCCATCCTGCAACACGCCCAGCTCTGGCCTCTGCATGCTGAGGACGGTGGCCCCCGCGATCTCGTCGGGACCGAGCCGTGCGGCGATCTCGCAGTACCCCTCGCGCGGGATGAGATCGTGGTCGGGACCGCCCGCGGCGAGGTTCTGCTCTCACCGATCTCGGGTCGACCTCCGCGACGTCTGCCGGGCGGGTTTGCAGGGACCGGAATGGGGGCCTGGATCGGCGTGGATCCGGAGGGCCACCGAGTGGCAGCGGGTCCGTTCGCCTGGGGGCGCGGCATCGCCGATCCGGCCAGGCGGGTCCTCCGTGTCTGGGATCTGGAGTCCGGCCAGGAGCAGGTTCACTCCGTCGCGCACCTCACAGACAGGGACTGGATCGGCGCAATCAACCTGGATTTCGCTTACGACGGCAGCCTGTTGGTGCCTCTCGGCAACGGAGGACCTCTCATGCGGCTGACACTCCCCACCGAACCGGGTGGCGAGATTTCCGCCGAGACGGTGGTTTTCGCCGCCTCGTCGTGGGCGAATCTGAGCCGAGACGGCAGAATCCTGCTGGTGCATACCAGGGATCCCGAGGAAACCGGAGGCGCGATCGAATTCCAGTATGAACGGCTCCTGCTCTTCGATCTCGTGGAAGGCACGTCGCGCCGGATCACGACCCACGGCAGCCGATTGACCAAGGTCTCGCATGTCGACCCCACGGGTCGCATCTTCGTCACCGGGGACGTCGACGGCGTGGTG
This sequence comes from uncultured Holophagae bacterium, assembly GCA_963801995.1. GTDB lineage: Bacteria > Acidobacteriota > Thermoanaerobaculia > Thermoanaerobaculales > Sulfomarinibacteraceae > FEB-10. Next base: position 166,562 of record CAWDGW010000014.1, read on the forward strand.
CGGGCGGGACCCGTGACCGGCGAGGAGCCTCACCTGCTGCTCGGCCACGAGGGCTTCATCACGGGAGTCACGATCTCTCCGGACGGTCGCTGGATCGCCTCCGCGAGCGACGAGTCCGTCCGCCTCTGGCCCATGCCGGACGTGACGAAGCCGCCGCTGCACACCCTGCCCCACGACGAGCTGATGGCGACGCTCGCCAGCTTCACCAACCTGCGCGCCGTCCGGGACGAGGAGTCCGCCACCGGCTGGACCCTCGAGGTCGGCCCCTTCCCGGGATGGGAGACGGTTCCGGAGTGGTAACACTCGGGAGAAGGGTGAACTATCAGGCGCAGCGGTGACATAATGAGCGTGTGGCAGGGAGGATCTCGTGACCAACCAATTCACTGCGGTGATCGAAAGAGACGGCGATTGGTTCATCGCCTTCTGCCCGGAAATATCAGGTGCGAACGGCCAGGGGAGGACCAAGGAGGAGTGTCTCGAAAGCCTCAGGGAAGCGGTCGCACTGATCCTTGATGACCGGCGCCAGGATGCACTGCGCGGCGTGCCCAGCGACGCGGTTCGAGAGATCATCACCGTCGGATGAAGCGCAAGGCTCTCCTCAAACACCTCCGCAGGCATGGCTGCATCCTCAAACGAGAAGGCTCGGCGCATTCGCTCTGGTCCAACCCGAACACCGGCGCTGTCGAGGCGGTGCCCCGGCACACAGAGGTTTCCGATCGACTGGCACGGAAGATCTGCCGAGGGCTGTCGGTTCCCGAGCTAGGGAGATAGCCGATTCAGAACTCGATCCGCACTCCGATTTCGTAGCGCCGCGTATCCCAGTAGCTGAGCGGTTCGCCGATTGGAATGAGCACCGGCGAGCTGTCGGCGCCGTAGTACTCGTCGTAGTAGGGGGCGGAGGGGTCGGTGTCTTGATAGCGCAGCCCGTTGCCCGCCTGGTCGGAGTCCTGGAGGAAGGCGTCGTTGTTGACGTCGTCCACCAGTTCCTGACCGAAGAGGTTGTACACGGTGGCTATGACCTCGAGGTCGGTTCGCCCGATCTGCCACGCCTTCGAAAGCTGGAGATCGAGCTGCCACACCGAGTTCGTCTGCAGTGACCCGCGCGGCCAGTGAAATATCGTGTAACCCCCCAAATTGGCCCCGTCCGGGGTGAAGCAGTAGTCAACGGTGGCCGGATCGATGCCGAGCCGGGCCATCTGATCCATGGTAGACCGGTAGCCGAATGCGTCCTGGAATGCATAACAGCTCGACACGAGGGATTTGTGCCCCGCAGAGGACCAGAAGCCGTCGAAGCCGATGGTAAAGCGTTTGGGAAGCAGGACATATCCATTCAGTTTGACGCGGTGCCAGCGGTGGTCGGGCATCTGGCCCGACTGGTTGTAGAAATTCAACGGGAAGTAATCGCCGGAGAAATAGGAGTAGCCCTGGGGGCCACTGTAGTTGGTTCCCTGGGCGTCGGAGTAGGTGTAGCTGGCCATCAGATGGCCCCAACTCTTGCGGCTCTCGAATTTCAGAATCATGGCCTCGTATTCCCGGTTGTATCCGGGCATGTTGACCAACATCCAGCCGCCGCAGTCCGCCTCCCGGGTCCAGGTCTCGGGGTCACCGAGGTCCGGGTAGGGTGCGGCACCCCAGGCCCACGCGTTGCCGTTGCAGGTGTCCTCCATCAGATCTTCGCTCTTCTTGTAGACGTAGCTGAGCTCGAGCGAGTTGTCCTTGCCGATCTGGGTCTCGTACGCGACGATCACTTCATCCGCATACGGGGCCCTCAGGGTCCCCACACCGGCCTGATCCACGGTTGTGGCCGATGCGGGCCAGCTGATGCTGCCGCTGTCGATCAAGACATACTCCTGGCCTGCCCAGTTGGTCCAGGGGCGGGGTTCGCCGAAATCCTCCGGCACGCTGTCGATGTCGCACCACTCGCCCTCGGACCAGTTACAGAGGTACTCCAGCGGGTAGTAGTAGTGGGTCGCAATGCCGTCCCTACCGGAGGCCCACCACGGAATCATGAGTGAGGTCGGATCCATGAATCGCCCCACCGAAGCGCGAAGCACGTGGCGCGCGGAGCCAGTCACGTCCCACGCGATTCCGAGTCTGGGCTGCCACCGGCCCATGTCGGCCACCACCTCGCCGACGGTGTTTTCTCCCAGGACGTCGTCGTAGCGCAGGCCCGGCTTGATGGTGAGGGTGGGGATCGGGCGCCAAGTATCCTGGAGGAACGCAGTGGTCATACTGCCATAGCTCCTGATGGGTTCCATGGCCTGGTCTTCGGGCTCGGAGATTCTCAGATAGTAGTTGAAATAGCCGTCACCGTTGAGATCCACCGGATCCCATTCGCCTGCGCCGGGGTTGTAGTCGACCACTTCCGCGCCGCCGTTACGGTATTGCTTCCAGAATTCCGACACCTTGTTGTACTCGAGGCCGCCCTTGAACTCGTGGGACCCGGCGAGCCGGTCCACAAACCACGAGGCGTTGATCCGGTACTCGTCTCGGGCCCTCGGCCCGTCCCACGACCATCCAACGTTGTGATACTCGAGCCCGGTGTCCGCGTTGGAGTGCCCGCTGAGGGTGTCAGGGTTGTCGGTGGGGCCTCCACGGGTGAAGATCGAGTTGGTGGCGGCCTGCGCCACGAGCAGCCAGGAGGGGGACAGCACCGAGTTCAGCTCGATCTGCCAGAAGTCGCCACCCTGCTCCTGAATCTCCTTGGCGGACTCGAGGACGAAGGGGTCCGAGTTGATGCCCGGGAGCTCAGCCGGATTGGTGGAGTACTTCGCCACCAGCCGGTTGTTGGTACCGGCCTGCCAGGTGGCTTTGGCGAGGAACTGCCACCCCATGAATTGCAGGGGAAAGTAGGTGCCCACATCCTGGCTCGACTGGTCGATGTACTGGACCGAGGAGAAAAACCAGAGCCGATCGCGCACGAACGGACCCCCGAGCGAGGCGGAGTACTGGGATTTAGACTCCGCCTGGTTCTCGCGATCGTAGTGATCGCCGTTTTCATTGAAGCTCTGGTTGCGGTATCGAACGTCCACCGACCCCGAGAACTCGTTGCCGCCGGACTTGGTCACCAGGTTGACAATGCCGCCGGTGGCCTGGCCGAACTCGGCTTCGAAACCGCCGGTCTGGAAGTTCATTTCCTGCACCGCGTCGATGTTGAACATGGTGCCCCAGGTTCCGAAGCTCGGGTCGGTGGTGTTCATGCCGTCGATCAAGTAGGAATTCTCGCCGTAGGTGCCGCCGAACACGGTGGGGTTGTTCCCCGAGGACACACCGGGCGCCTGGGCCAGGATGGTCTGATAATTGCGGTTGACCGTGCCCACGGTGGCCTTTTGGAGGTAGTCGTTGTCCCACACCACGCTGCTGTTCACCTGGGAGGTATCCACCACCGGCACGTCGGCCAACACCACGATCTCATCGCTGAAGTGCTCGGGAACCATGCGAAACGTCACCGATCCCACGTGGTTGGACCGGATGCGCACCTCTGCCGAGGCCGTCCGGTAGCCCGCCAGGCTTGCCTCCGCCCTATAGATTCCCACCAGCAACAACTGAAACGAGAACTCCCCGGTCGGTCCCGAAACAGCGTGGCGGGGCCCGCCGATCAAAGCGTCCGATGTGATGGCGACGGTGACGCCGGGAAGGGGGACGCCGCTGTTGTCCAGGACAACGCCATCGAGGGTGCCGGTGTTGACGGCAAGGGAGAGTCCAGACACTCCCAACATCGCGAGACTGACGAACAGAAATCGGCACGACCGTCGGACGCTGGCTCTCACCATGACGTTCCTCCTTCGATGGTCGACAAAGTGCCCATCTCCGAGCCCGGTCTCAGGGCGACGATCAATCGCGACCGCTGGGCACCAAAACGAAATTGTCTCGAATTACTTGAGATAAATATTGGTCTCATTGAGCTGTTTGTCAATTGTGGCGTCGGGCAGGGTGTGCCGCTGCCTTCTGCCTGTGCTGGGGAACGAAGACCCGTTGAGGTATGTTGACCTGAGCGGGAGGCGATGTGAACGCTGAAGTCGTGGTTCGAATGGAGGATGCCAGCCGGCACTACCGCCGGGGCGACGAGGTGGTGCGGGCCCTCGACGGAGTATCGCTGGAGGTGGCGGCGGCAGCATCGGTGGCCCTGGTGGGGGCCTCGGGGTCGGGCAAGTCGACCCTGCTCAACCTGGTGTCGGCGGTGGACCGGCCCACCGGAGGCCGGGTCGAGGTGTGCGGCGTGGATCTGGCGGTGGCTGCCGAGGCTCAGATGCTCGATCTTCGGCGTCACTGTATCGGGCTGGTCTTCCAGGCCTTCCACCTGGTCCCCCACCTGACGGTCTCCGAGAACGTGGCCCTGCCGCTGGCCCTGGACGGTTCCCGTGATGACGATCGCGTTGCGACCCTTCTAGGGCGCGTCGGGCTCGGCCACCGCCTCGGTCACTACCCTTCGGAGCTGTCAGGAGGTGAGCAGCAACGGACGGCGTTGGCGCGAGCGCTGGTGCACCGGCCGCGTCTACTGGTGGCCGACGAGCCAACCGGCAATCTGGATTCGCGCACCGGCACCGCCGTGCTCGAGTTGCTGCAGCAGCTGCAGCGGGAGGAAGGCGCCTCTCTGTTGTTGGCGACCCACGATCCGCAGGTCGCCGCCTCCGTTCAGCGGGTGGTCGAACTCCACGATGGGCAGATCGTCGCATGATTCCAAATTGCAGATTGCAAATTGCAAATTGTGTGGAGAGTGGGCCGACGGTCGACTGTAACCTCCAATCTTCTGAGGCATTTAATTTTCAATTTTCAATTTTCAATTTTCAATTGGGTGGGAGGGTGGGGGAGTGATGGTGCTGAAGGCGTTGCTTTGGCGACCGCTGAGGCGTCGGCCGTGGCGATTCCTCGTGACGGTTGTGGGCGTGGCGGCCGGAGTTGCCGCGGTGGTGGCCACAGTGGCCTCCAGCCGGGCGGCGGTGCGTGCTTTCGCCGAGGGCGTCGAGGAGGTGGCCGGAGCCTCCCGGATCGAGATCACCCGACCCGGCGGAGTTCCGGTGGGGTTGCTGGCCGAGCTTCGTCCATTCGCCGGCGATGCGCTGGCGGTTCCGGTGGTGGAGGAGGTGGCCCTGCTGGTGGAGCTCGGCGATGGGGTGCGGGTGCTGGGCGTGGACCTGCTGGTGGACAGCGGGATCCGATCCGCGTTGGGCGATGACGGTCCGGCCGAGGGTTTGCTGGATGCGCTCACCGGACGGTCGGTCTTCCTGTCCGATCGACTGGCCCGCGAGCTGAACGCGGAGCTGGGATCGACCTTGACTTTGTCCGCCCGTGCGCGGGTGGAGCCGGTGGAAGTGGCCGGAGTGTTCACGACCTCCGGCCTGGCGGTGGTATGGCAGCGCATCGTGGTGATGGATGTGGCCCTCGCGATGGAGCTCTTTGGGCGGGGCGAACGGGTCGACCGCATCGAGCTGGCCCCGAGGAAGGGTGTCGAAGTCGAATCCCTCCGGGCTGCAGTCCGCGAGCTGCTCCCCGAGGACATCACCGTGGCGCCTCCGTCCCGGCGGCGCGAGACCGCCGAGCAGATGGTGGCTTCGCTGCGCTTCAACCTGGTGGCGCTGTCGGCGATCTCGCTGATCGTCGGGGCGGTTCTGGTGGCCACCACCCTGGCCACGTCGGTCGTGCAGCGTCGCTATACGGTGGCTTTGCTGCGGTCGCTGGGTGCGTCCCGCTCCCAGATCGCCGGCGCCGTGCTCACCGAAGCTGCAGCGATCGGGCTGCTGGGTGGGGTCCTGGGGACGGCCGGCGGCTTGCTGGGGGCACGCGCCGCTCTGACCAGCGTGCGCTACTCGGTGACCGCCCTGTTGCGCACCAGTCTGGCTTCCGACATCGAGGCAGAGCCCTGGCTCGTGGCGCTGGGCATCGGACTGGCCGTCCTTGTGTCGCTGGCGGCAGCCATACTGCCCTTGGAGGAAGCACTCCGGACCCCACCGCTGCAGGGCCTGGTGCATGCTGCCCCCCGTCCGCTGCGGGCGCGCATTCTGGCTCTCCACGGCGCGCTACTGGCCGCCATGGCTGCGGCGGCGCTCTGGTTGATTGGGCAACCGGCGTGGTGGGACCTGCCGCTCGCCGCGATGATCGCGTGTCTGGCGGTGATGGCCATGTTGCTGGTCGGAGCGAGTCCCATGCTCGATCTGCTGGCCAGGGTCGGGACCCGAAGGGTGGGGAGATGGGCGGGAGTCTCGGTGAAACTTGCGTCCGCTGCGATCTCGGCCGGTCGGCGGCGGGCGGCCTGGGCCGGCGGGGCGGTGTCGGTGGCGGTGGCGCTGGCAGTGGCCATCGTCACCATGGTGTCCTCCTTTCGGGGCACTGTCCAGACGTGGACCGAGGAGGGCATGCGCGCCGACGTCTGGGTGCGGCCGCTGGCCATGGAGCGGGGTGTGCCCACGGGACAGCTCGATCCGGAGATTGTGGAGCTGGCGGTGTCCCTATTCGGCGAGGAGGCGGTGGACCCGTTCTACGCCATCGACATCAGCTACCGCGATCGGCCGGTGTCACTGGCCGGTGCCGCCTTCGACGTGGTGGCCCGTCACGGCAGCGTCGCCTTCCCGGGCCGTGAATCCCGTGACGTCTTTGCCGAGGCCTGGGCCACCGACGGTGCAGTGGTCAACGAGCCCTTTGCCAACCGATTCGGTGTTGGCGAAGGGGACACGGTGACCCTCGAAGTGCCCGGCGGCGTTCTCGAGGTCTCCGTTGTCGGCGTCTTCTCCGACTACTCCCGGTCCCACGGCCTGGTGGTGGTGGACCGTTCGCGCTTCCTGCCCCACTTTCCGGGCCGCGGTCCCCTGGACATGGCAATATTCCTGCCGGACGACGTGGACGCGCTGGCCGCTCGGGACCGGCTGCTCGAGGCGGCGCGCGGCCGATTTCTGATCGAGGCCTTCTCCAACCGGGAGCTCAAGACCGAGGTTCTGGCGGCCTTCGAGAAGACCTTCGCCATCACCACCGCGCTGTCGGTGGTGGCAGCCGTGGTGGCGGTTGTGGCGGTTGTGACCGTGCTGCTGACCCTGGTCGGCGAACGCCGTCGGGAGCTGGCCACGGTGCGGGCCATGGGTGCGTCCCGTCGGCAGATCGCCACCATGGTGGTGGCCGAAGCCGCCCTGTTGGCGATGGCCGCCACTGCGGCCGGAGTCGCGGCTGGACTGGCGGTAGGGGTCATCCTGGTGAGGGTGGTCAACCTGCAGAGCTTCGGCTGGTCGCTGGGCCTCGAACTGCCATGGGCAGACGTCGTCACCCTCGCCGTCTGGGTCGGCCTCGCCTGCGTGGTCGCCGGTCTGGCACCGGCAGCGGCCGCGCTGCGCGTCGAGCCTGCGGAGGTGCTTCGTGAAGAACGCTGACCCGATCCTCGGGGTCATCCGAACGCCGAGCGCCACCCAAAAGTTGGATTGCGCCCGCACACCCGCCCGCCCATTCGCGAATTCCGAATTCCGAATTCTGGCCTGCCGAGGTCGCTGGCGGTTTTCGGCACTCGCGATCTCGGACGCCGACAATTCGCAATCTGCAATTCGCAATTCGCAATCTACTCGTGCCTGCTTGCGTTGTGCTGTGTGGTTACATCGATAGGCGAAACGGCCCAAGCGGCTGATGAGGGTTGGCGTCGAATCACGGGACCGCCAACGATCGAATTGCCGAGAGATCACGGCGCTCACCCCGAGGTTCAGACCGAGTGGTGGTACCTCACCGCGAACCTCACCGACGGTGACGGTCGGCGATACGGCGTCCAGGTGACCTTTTTCCGGAGTGGAATCGACCCCGCGACGCCGCAGCCGGACGATTCGCCGTTGAGAGCCCGTCAGGCGATCGCGGCCCACCTCGCGGTGGTCGAGGTCGAGCCTGGCCGCTTCCGCCACGCCGAGCGCGTCCGGCGAGTGGACGGTGGCTTTGCCGGCTTCGAGATCGAGGACCTTCGGGTCTGGCTGGGCGATTGGGAACTCTCCAGGCAATCGGACGACACACTGCTGGCGGCAGCCTCTGATCGCGACACGGGTGTGGCAGTCCGGCTCGAGTACCAACCGGTCAAACCCCTCGTGCGCCAAGGCGTCGAAGGCTACTCGCAGAAGGGCGCAGATCCAGGAAACGCCTCGGCGTACCTGAGCTGGACACGACTGGACGTGTCCGGAGTGCTGACCCTGGATGGCCGAGAGGTGGCAGTGACCGGATCCGGGTGGTTCGACCATGAATGGGGCACCTCCCAGCTCGGCGAGGGCATCGCCGGATGGGACTGGTTCAGCCTCCGCCTCGACGACGGCTCCGAGCTCATGGTCTACCGGCTGCGGCGGGAGGACGGTTCACCGGATCGGTTCTCCTCGGGCACCTTCGTCGCGGCCGATGGAGCCTCCAAACCGCTCAAGGTGGACCAGGTCGACCTCGAGCCCACGGGCACCTGGACCAGCCCTGCCACCGGCGGTGTCTACCCGTCGGGTTGGCGGATCCGGGTACCGTCCGAAAATCTCGACCTCGTGGTGACGCCGCCGGTCCGCGACTGCGAGCTCGACAGTCGCGCCTCCACCGGCGTGGTCTATTGGGAGGGACCTGTCCGGGTGAGCGGAACCCATTCCGGTGAGGGCTACGCCGAGTTAACGGGCTACGCCGGGAGCCTCGCGGGACGGTTCTGAGCCAACGCCCCATTGAATTCGGAATTCCGAGATCCTGTCTTGACCGCCCAGATGTGCAGCCAAGATGGCCGCACCACAATTGGGCTCAGCCGACCATGCTTCACAATCACCTTTAATCCTTCAACCTTTAAACCTTTAAACCTTTAAACCTCAAACCCACGGGGCGGGTGAGAATCTTCAATTTTCGGTTTTCAATCTTGAATCCTCCGCTCAGCTGCGCGGGCATGCCCCTCGAGCCCTTCGAGACGAGCGAATTCGGCCGAGTCGCGAGCAACATCGGTGAGCTCGGGGCCGTCCTCGAGCCGGAGCCAGGCGCGGGTCCGGAGGAAGTCAAACACGCTCAGCCCGCCCTTGAACCGGGCGACGCCGCCGGTGGGCAGGGTGTGGTTGGGGCCGACGCCGTAGTCGCCGAAGACCTCGGCCGATGACTCGCCGATGAAGAGCCCGCCCCAGTGACCGAGCCGGTTCTCGGTGGCGTCGGCCCTGGCGGTCAGGACCTGCAGGTGCTCCGGCGCCAGCCGATCGCAGACCTCGATGGCCTGGTCGAGGTTTGCAGCGAGCACTGCGAAGCCGTTGTTCAGTGCAGCCCTGGCGATTTCCCCCGTGGGAAGGCCCTCCAGTTGCAGGCGCAGCTCTCGTTCCACGGAATCCACCAGAGAGGGAGATGTGGTGATCAGGACCGGCAGTGCATCCGGGTCGTGCTCGGCCTGGGCCAACAGATCGGCGGCGATGGTGGCCGGGTCCGCGGTGTGGTCGGCGAGCACCACGAGCTCGGACGGTCCGGCCAACATGTCGATGCCGACCCGTCCAGCGACGAGTTTCTTGGCGGCGGTGACCCAGCGGTTGCCGGGACCCACCACCACGTCGCAGGCGGGCACTGGACCCACTCCGTACGCCAACGCGGCGATGGCCTGGGCGCCTCCCACCGCCAGCACCGCATCGGCGCCGGCGATGGCCGCCGCGGCCAGGGTGACGTCGTTGGGGTTTGGGGAGGCCACCCAGACCTCGGAAACCCCTGCCGAGCGGGCGGTCACCGCCGTCATCAAAACCGACGAGGGTAGCGGGTAGCGTCCGCCCGGAGCGTAACAACCGGCCCGTTTGACGGGAACGACCCGGTGGCCGGCCCGCCCTCCTGGAACCGGGATGTCGAGGTCCGCGAGAGCGGTGCGCTGTGCGTCGGCGAAGCGGCGGATCCTCTCGGCCGCTCGTTCGAACAGCCCGAGTGTGGCCGCCGGCAGGCGGTCGCGAGCCGCCTGGAGCGCGTTCCGGTCGAGCACCAACGGCTCGCCGGGCGATCGGTCGCCGAATCGTTCGGCACAGACTCTGAGGGCAGCTTCGCCGCCGGTGCGGACTTCTTCAACGATTTTCCCGGCTTGGGCGAGGGTCTCGGCATCCACCGGCTCGCGCTGCAGCCGAGCCACTTCGTCGGGGTTCAGCCGTCGCCACTCCATTTCAGTCCTCCTCCCCGTCGTAGGTCCTCGACCCGTCCCGGCGCCGGGCGGCCAAGCCCCGGCGATCAAGTTCGGCCAGCACTTCGGACCAGCTCACCTCGGCGCGAGCCATGGCCACCGAGGTGAAGTAGGTGAGATCCGCGGCCTCCCACGTGATTTCTTCGCGGGTGGATGCGGCGGCCAATTCACCGGCCTCCTCGGCCAGCTTGGCGGCCATTTGGCTGGGATCGCGGGCTATGGCCGTGGTGAAGGAACCGCCGTGGTTGCCGTCCAGCCGGTGGCGCAGGCGACGTTCCAGGGCCGGCAGGCCGCGATCGGGTCCCCAACAGGTCCAGGTGTCCCGGTGGCAGAAACCCGGATCCGACTGGCGGACGGTGAATCGGAGCGCATCCCGGTCGCAGTCCGCGTCCACCCGCAGCAGTTGTTGGGTGGCGCCGGAGGTCTCCCCCTTCTTCCACAGGGAGCTGCGAGAGCGTGACCAGTAGATCCCTCGTCGCTGGTCCATCGCCGCCCGCAGGCTCTCGGGGGAGGAGTAGGCGAGGCCGAGGGCCACCCCGTGCTCGTCGCAGACGACCGTGGGCCAGAGCCCATCCGGCCGGTCCGACACCAGTGGCGCCATGAAACCGTCCGCCAGCGGTAGCCGTCCGGTGTAGAGGGCCATGCCGATCTGGGCCCCGGCACCCATGCGGTCGAGGACCGCCACCTCCTCGCGGGTGGTGACCCCGCCGGCGATGGTCACCGGCGTGCCTTGGGCGGCCTCGATCACCCGGCGGGCTGCCTCCAAATCCACACCTCCGAGCCGACCCTCCCGCTCGACGAAGGTCACGAGGATTGCCCCCACCAGATCGCGGAGCTCGGCGATACGGTCGAGCACCGAGGCGCCGGTGCGCTCAGTCCAGCCCCGGACCACCACCTCACCGTCGACGCCGTCCAACGCCGCCATGACCCGCTCCCGGGGCAGCTGGCCGAGCACCTCAGGGGTGGCCGAGGTGCCCAGAATGACCTGGCGTGCCCCGGCATCGAGCCATCGAAGGGCGGCCTCCACCGAGCGGATGCCGCCGCCGACCCGGCACGGATGCCGTCGCACAAGCTCGCGGATCAGCAATCGGTTGTCGCCGCGGCCGAGGGCCGCGTCGAGATCGATGACGGCGAGCTCGCCGGCCACCGTGAATTTTTCGGCGATGGCCAGCGGGTCACCGGCCTCGAGGGCCTTGTCGCGGCCGCCCACCAGCTGGACCGCCTGTCCGTCCATGAGGTCGATGGAGGGGACGATCATTGGCGAACCTCCACGCCCAGCTCGGCGAGCCGAGCCTTGAGATCGGCGACGGTCATGTGGCCGTCGTGGAAAACCGTGGCCGCCAGCACCGCGTCAGCGCCTGCGCGGAGGGCATCCACCATGTGCTCGGGGCCCGACGCTCCACCGGAGGCGATGATCGGCACCGGGACCGCCGCGCGGATCGCTGCCAGCAGCTCGGTGTCGTAGCCGATCCCGGTGCCATCCCGGTCCCAACTGGTGAGCAGGATCTCGCCGGCACCACGGCTCGCAGCCTCGGCGGCCCACGCCACGGCGTCAGCCCCGGTGCGCTCACGGCCGGAACGGATCACCACCCCCCAGCCGCCGTTGCCGCGGGCGGCGTCGAGGGCGAGAACGGTGCACTGGCAACCGAATCGTGAGGCCAGCTCGTCGAGCAGTCCGGGTTGGCGAACCGCTGCTGTGTTGACCGCCACCTTGTCGGCGCCGGCTTCGAGCAGGGCTTCGGCGTCGGGTACCTGGCGCACCCCGCCGCCCACGGTGAGGGGCAGCGGCAGCACCCGCCGGACCGCGCGCACCACCTCGAGAGCATTGCCCCGTCCTTCGGGGGTGGCGCTGACGTCCAGCACCACCAGCTCGTCGGCCCCTTGATCGGCGTAGGCGGCGGCGAGCTCCACCGGATCACCGGCGTCCCTGAGGCCCTGGAACTGAATCCCCTTGACGACTCTTCCGTTGTCCACATCGAGGCACGGGATGACCCTGGGCAACAACATCAGTTCGCCCTCCCGGCGTCGAGCCAGCGCTCGATGAGCTTTTGTCCCCAGTCGCCCGACAGCTCGGGGTGGAACTGGCAGGCGAGCACCGGGCCGCGCTCGACGGCCGAGACGAAGGATCCGCCGTGGATGGTGGTGGCGGCCGCCCACCCCGGGGGAGCCTCGTCGAGCTTGTAGGAGTTGGCGAAGTAGGCGGTTCCGTCGCAGAGCAGCCGGGATTCGGCATTGGCTTTGACCCAGTTCCAGCCGAGCTGGGGAACCCGGAGGCCGTCATCGAATCGGGTGGCGGTGACCGGCAACACCCCGAGGCCGGGCACGCCGGGATCCTCCTCGGAACTGGCCGCCAGCAGCTGCAGGCCGAGACAGATGGCGAGGGTCGGCCGGCCCGCCAGCAGGCGTTCGGTCAACGGTGCCGCGAGTCCCAATTCGGCGAGCCGTCGGGCCACCGGACCGAAGGAACCGACGCCCGGCAGCACGACCCGCTCCGCGGTGAGGGCACGATCCGGATCCTCGCTGACGCAGACGGCGCAGCCGGCCCGTTCGAGAGCCGCCACTACCGACGCAAGGTTGGCCGAGCCCGTCCGAATGACCGTGACCCCGCGCCTCATTGTGGGCCTCCCTCGCGAGGGAATTCGAAATTCGAAATGCGAAATTCGAAAAACCGATCCTGGCCGTGGAGCTGTGCAGCCAAGATGGCTTCACCACAAATCCGCCCCGCTGACTCGCCCTTTGTTATGGCTGGACTAGATTGTGGTGCGGGCTTCCAGCCTGCACGGCTCCACCCTGGAGATCTGCAGCCGAGATGGCTGCACCACACATTCGCCCCGCTGATTCGACTTCGTCTTGGCTGGACCAGATTGTGGTGCGGGCTTCCAGCCTGCACAGCGTCACGATCCGACCGTCGGGGGCGGGCCGGGATCTTCGATCGGGACCGGCCCCCGGTCAACGGCCAACTGAATGGTTGGGAAGACTTTTGACTTTTGACTTTCGACTTTGGGCTTGATGGTTGGGTGGGGATCTTCGATCGTAGATTTTCGGTTTTCGATTGGGACGCGGTCATACGAGCACCCCCTTGGTCGACGCAACGTCGTCGCCGGTGATCGTCACCGCCTGTCTGAGCGCCAACGCCGTTGCCTTGAAAGCCGCCTCGGCGCGGTGGTGGTCGTTGGCGCCGCGGAGAACGTCAACGTGGAGGGAACAGCGAGCAGAGATGGCCAAGGACTGCAGGAAGTGTGGGACGTTCTCGCAGGCCAGGGCGCCCAACCGCTCTCGGCTCAGCCCCAGGTCAACCTCCGGCCAGGGGCGGCCGGAAAGGTCGACGACGGTCCGGGCCAGAGCTTCGTCGAGGGGAGCATAGGCGTGGCCGAAGCGGGCAATGGCCGACCGGTCGCCGAGGGCCTCGTCCAGGGCTGCTCCGAGGGTCAGGGCGCAATCCTCGGCGGTGTGGTGGTCGTCCACCTCCAGGTCGCCCCGGCACTCGAGATCGAGGTCCCAACCGGCGTGGTAGGCGAGGGTGGTGAGGAGGTGGTCGAGAAAGCCGATCCCGGTTGTCGCGTTGATGCGCCGGGTTCCGTCGAGGACCAGCGTACCGGTGATCTTGGTTTCACGGGTTTGACGGTTGATGGTGGAACGTCGGGTCATGGCAGAACCTCCAGGATGGATGCGGCTGATGGGAGCACGGTGACTGCGCCGGCCTCTCTGAGCGCCGTTTCGGCGGCGGTAGGGTCGTCGCCGGGGGCTGAGACGCCGATGGGCAGGACCCTCGCCGCCCTTGCCGCCCGGATATCGTCCGGGGTGTCGCCGAGCATCCAGGCATGGCGAATCCCGAGCCGGTCCAGGGCGAGACGCACCGGTGCCGGGTCGGGTTTGGACGGGCCGTCCTCCATGGTGATCACCACCGAAAACAGGTCCCGAATGAAGTGGTTGTCGAGGAATTTCTCAGCGTCGGACCGGGGGCGTCCGGTGATCACACCCAGTGGGTATTTTTTCGCCAGTTCCCGCAGCGATTTCACCGCGAGGAGGAGTGACTCGGATCGATGGAGCCCGGGGGTGTCTGGCGTGCCCTGGTAGAGGGCTTCGAACCGGAGAGTGACGTCTTCGAGGGCCGCGCTCACACCGCATTCTCGGAGCAGAACTTGAGTCAATCTCCAGTCATTGTTGGCGTTGCCGGCGGCCTTGGCCCGGGTGATGTCCTCGGCGGAGAGCTCCGCCCCGAACGCTGCTGCGGTCTGAAGGATGGCTTCCCGGTAGGAGCCGGAGACATCGGCGAGGACGCCGTCGAGATCGAAGAGCAGCGCCTCCGGCCGCATTGCGGTCCGCAGCGCATCGCAGAGCCGCTTGAAGATCTCGCGGTCGCCGGGCAGGGTGAAACGGAGCCAGCCATCCAGCTCCGATCGTCCCGTGAAGGCCCGTACCGCAATTCCGAGAGCGGCCAGGGAATCCCAGACAAAGGCAGAGTTCTCGAACCGGGCCAGCACGAAGCTACCCTCGGAAGGGAGTGCTTCGGCGCCGAGCTCGCCCAGTAGACCGATCAGCTGGGAGCGTTCGGCGATGATCCGTTCGATTCGCTCACGATCAGGCACGCCGCCCTCGATCGCTGCGAGGGCCAGCGCGGCAGATGGCGTGGACACCGGGAAAGGCAGCCCCACTCGGCGCAGCCAGTCCACCACCCGCGGGTCCCCCACCGCGAATCCCACCCGTAGACCGGCACCTCCCCAGGCCTTGGACATCGTACGGACGATGACCACGTTGGGGTGGGCGAGGGCGATGGTCGTGAGGTCGTGCTCGGGCCCGGTGAAGTCCAGGTAGGCCTGGTCCAGCAGGATGAGGGTCTCGGGCAGCTGCTCGACGACCCGGGCAAAGGCCTCGCGGGAAGCCGCTGCACCGGTGGGGTTGTTGGGGCTGACGATGGCCACCAGCGAGGCCCCCTCGGCGGCGGAGCAGATGGCCTCAGCCGGCAGATCGCCCTGCCACCAGGGGACCAGCGTCACTTCGGCCCCGGCCAGGACGGCGAATCGGCGGATCATGCCGTAGCTCGGCTGGGTCACAACCGCCCGCCGGCCGGGGCAGCATACGGTGCGCACAATTCGCTCGAGGGCGTCGTCGGCTCCGTTGGTGACCTGGATCGAGCTCGCATTCACGCCGATGGCCTGGGCGATGGCCCGTTCCAGCGGTGAGTGTTCGGGGTAGCGGTTGATGGACCACGATCGCGCTTCGGGTCCGAAGGAACCATGGGGTGCCAGGCTTTCGTTAAAATCAAGCACCACGTCGATACCGGTTTCGGGCCGGCTGAGGATGTAGGGCGGAAGGCCCACCAGGGCAGGCACGGGTTCGACGAGCAGGGGTTGCTGGCTCATGAATAGCCTCCGTCGGCCATCAGGGCACGATCTGGTCGAGGCGGGTGACCACGACGTCGGTTCCCCCGCGCTCGGTCAGCCGAGGGATCACGTCGGGGAGTTGGGCGCGCGGCACCGCGGCCTTGACCGCGAAGCCTCCGTCGCCGGCGAGGTTGGAGATGGTGGGCTGGCGCATGCAGGGCAGAACCTCCAGCACGGCAGCCAGCCGGTCGGCGGCGACGTTGACCTCCAGCATGACCCTGGTTCGCGCTTCGAGGACTGACCGCACCAACAGAACGAGCCGGTCAACGACCTCCCTGCAGTCAGGCCTGTTCAGCGCGGCCGGGCTGGCGTAGAGCCGGGTGGAGGAGCGCATCAGCTCGTCGACCACCTGGAGCCCGTTGGCTTCGAGGGTTGAGCCGGTGGCGGTGTTGTCCACGATCAGGTCGGCGTCCTCCGGCGGGAAGACCTCGGTGGCGCCGTAGGAGCGGACGAAGCGGGCGGTCAGGCCGCGGTCGTCGATCCACCGCCGCGTCAGGCGCTCGTACTCGGAGGCGATCACCAGCGGACCCTCCGGCAGCCTGCCGTCGCTGAGGACCGAGGCCGGGGCAGCGGCCACCACCCGAACCGGGTCGAGCCCGGTGTCCAGCAGCTCGACGAGTTCACCGTCGAGCTCGGCCACCCAGTCGGCGCCGGCGAAGCCGACGTCTCGGGATCCGACGTGGAGCATCTCGACGATGTTTTGCGGCTTGAGGATCTTGAGGTCACAGTCGGGCAGTGTGATCGCCGGCCGGTAACTGCGCGCCGTGTTGGTGACCTCGATGCCCGCGTCGCGGAGCAACGTGACCACGCCGTCGTGCATGCGACCCTTGGGAATCGCGAGCTGGAGAATTGATGGATCCTGGCTCGGTGTCATGGCCTCTCCTCGTGTGGCCCTGCCGACATTCCGGATCCAAAAACCGAAACGCCGGCGAGGGCCGGCGTTTTCGGTCAGGAACTGTGGTTTCGTCCTAAACCTTCACCGTGCCCCTCGCGAGGTATGCCGGTGATGGCGATGGAGCGTCACGTTCCGCATCGGTTGACGTTAGTTCGAAACCGGTTCGGAGTCAAGCGGCGGATGCGGCTGAATTCGGAATTCGGAAAACCTATCTCGACCGCCGAGCTGTGCAGCCAAGATGGCCGCACCACAAATCCGCCGCGCTGATTCGCCCTTTGTTTTGGCTGGACCAGATTGGGGTGCGGGCTTCCAGCCTGCACGGCTCCACGATCCGACCGACGAGGGCGGGTGGGGGAACGGCCAACTCACCGACGGCAGCAGTCCACAGCCGTGGCCAAGGGGGTCGTCTCGAGGGCGGGGGCTGGCCTACGGCTGTCTGCTGGCGACGGTGAGTCGCCGCGGCCATCGGCCGCGAGCAATTCGGAAAACCGATCCCGGTCGGGGCAGCGGGGACTTTTGGACCTTTAAACCTTTAACCTTTAAACCTTTAAACCTCCTGCCATAAGGCACAACAATCGAGCCACCGCAGTGGTTGTTGACAATCGGTTCCGCGAGACCAATATTGTTCTCAAAACAAGAGTAGAAGTTACCAGTGACTTTCACGAAGTGCCGGTGGGTCTCGCGGCGTAGAACTGGAGAGGACACGTTGGGTGAGACAGGTCCGTGGGCGATTGCTTTGAATGAAGCTGCGAAAAGAAATCGGAATTCGGAATTCGGAGTTCGGGAAACCTATCTCGACCGCCGAGATGTGCGGCCAAGATGGCTGCACCACAAAACCGCCCCGCTGACTCGCCCTTGGTCTCGGCTGGACCAGATTGTGGTGCGGGCTTCCAGCCTGCACGCTCAGGCCCCACGAATCCCGACCCCGAGCACGTTCGAGGCGGGGGTGCTCCCGGTGGGGACTTTTGACTTTCGACTTTTGACTTTCGACTTTGGACTCACAAGGAGGAGCCATGACAGCGAAACGAGTTGCATTGATGGTGGCGATCGTGGTTTTCAGTGCAGGGATGGCGATGGGCCAGACAGAGTGGGTCCAGTACCCGGACAACCCGGTCATTGGGCCGGCTGATCCCGGGGAGTGGGACTCCGGATTCCGTCAGGTTGTCAACGTCGTATCCGACGGTTCGATGTACCACCTGTATTTCATTGGAGACGACGAGGCGGATGGCATTCCGTCCGGGATCGGCCACGCCACCTCGTCGGATGGCGTGACGTGGACCATGGATCCGAATAACCCGGTATTGACCCCGGGGGCCGAGGGGGAGTGGGACGAAGGCGGTATCGCTGATAACGCAGTGATCTACGACGACGGCGAGTTCTACATGTGGTACGCGGGCTGGATCGAGAATTGGGCGGCGAAAGTCGGGTATGCCACCTCGTCCGACGGCAGCGCCTGGACCAAGCACCCGGGCAACCCCCTTTTCGAACAGGGGGGGCCGGGATCGTTTGATGAGAGCGGTGTTTTCCCGAACAGCGTGATTTTCGATGGGGAAACCTACCGGATGTGGTACACCGGAGTGGACCTGCCCGATTTCTTCTTTACGGTCGGTTACGCCACGTCCGCCGACGGGATCTCGTGGACAAAGCACTCGGGCCCGGTCCTTGAAACGGGTTCCGGGTGGGATTCGTGGGACGTGTCATATCCATCGGTCGTTTTCGACGGGTCGATCTACCACATGTGGTATTCGGCAGCCGGTATTGTCGGGAACCTGGCGCTTCCCACGGGGATCGGCTACGCCACGTCGGCCGACGGCATCGAGTGGGCGAAGTACCCGGACAACCCGGTGTTCGCGTTTGACGAGGACCACCAGCCGCAATGGGGGTTTGTCGTGTTTGACGGGTCGGCCTACCGGATGTGGTTTGATGATTGGGTTTTCGAGGGACCACCGACGGGGATCTTCTACGCCACCTCCGAATGCTGCGTCGCCAGGAACTTCCGGCAGGTCATCCCGGCGGCGGCTCTCGCTTCAGGGGCGGAGGGTGCTTTTTACCAGACCGACGTGGACCTCAACAACCCCGACGGCCAGCCGGTGGAGTATGAGTTCATGTGGCTTCCCCGGGGTGAGAACAATCAAGAGCCCATGACGTCCGACGCCTTCACCCTCGGCGCCGGCATGAGTGTGCGCTATGCGAACGTGCTCGCCGAAATATTCCAGCTCCAGCCGAACTCGCTCGGGGCCCTGGCCGTGCGGTCCTCGAGTCCGGATCTGCTCCTGATGAGCCGGACCTACAACGCACCGACCGACGATCAGGCCGGCACCTACGGGCAGGCCATGCCGGCCATACCACCGGGCGAATTCATTCAGTACGGCGAACGGCGGCGGATTGTGTTCGGCAGCGAGAACGCCGACCTTCGAACCAACATCGGGTGCCAAAACGGTTCCGGGTCGGTGAACCGGGTCAACATCGGACTTTTCGATTCCGAAGGAAACTCGCTCGAGACCAAAATGATGCTTCTGAGCGCTTGGTCCAACGACCAGCTCAACCGGGTGTTTGACGACTACCGGCCGGTGGATGGCTACGTGGACGTGTGGAGCTCGATGCAAGGGAGCTTCTATTGCTACGGCTCAGTGCTCGACAACGTGACCAGTGATCCAACGACCATTCTGCCCCAATGAAGCAGAAGGATGAATTCGGAATTCGAAATTCGGAAAACCTATCTCGACCGTCGAGATGTGCAGCCAAGATGGCTGCACCACAAATTCGCCCCGCCGATTCGCCTTTGTCTCGGCTGGACCAGATTGTGGTGCGGGCTTCCAGCCTGCACAGCGTCACGATCCGACTATCGGGGGCGGGTGGGGAGTGGTTGACTTTCGACTTTTGACTTTCGACTTTGGACTCAAAGGAGGAGCCATGACAGCGAAACGAGTTGCGTTGATGGTGGCGATCGTGGTGTGCAGTGCCGGTTTGGCGACGGCCCAGACCGAGTGGGCCGACTACCCGGACAACCCGGTGATCGAGCCGGGGGCGCCTGGGGAATGGGACGATGCGGGCGGGTTCATCAATGACGTTGTGTTCGATGGTTCGACGTACCACATGTGGTTTGCCGGATTGGAGTCAAGCGGGTATTGGTGGCACATCGGCCACGCCACGTCGACGGACGGCGTGGAGTGGACCAAGGACCCTGCCAACCCGGTGCTGAGAAGCGGCGAGCCCGGGGAATGGGACGACTGGGGTCTTTCCGGAGTCGCGGTGGTACATGACGGGACGCAGTTTCACATGTGGTACACGGGGTGGCAGGGCGATGTGTCCGACAACAGCTTCAGGGCTGGGTACGCCACTTCGCCCGACGGCAGCGTCTGGACCAAGCATCCCGACAACCCGGTCATGGAGGTCGGGTCTCCCGGATCGTGGGACGATCATGGTGTGTCCCCCGCAGCGATCATTGTCGAAGGCGACACCTATTACATGTGGTATGAGGGGGCGCGCGGGAACGGTCTCTACGGGGAGACCAAGATCGGCTACGCCGAGTCCTCAGACGGTCTTCATTGGACCAAGCGACTCGAGCCAGTGCTCGACCTTGGGACGTACCCCGGGGCCTGGGATCCGCAGACTGTCGGCAACTTCGACGTCACTTTCGACGGGTCCATCTACCATTTGTGGTACACGGGCGGCGCCGACACAAGCTCTTTCGTGTGGCTTCGGATCGGGTACGCCTTCTCGAGCGACGGCATCGAGTGGAAAAAGCACGAGGACAACCCCGTGATGCGGTCAGACGGACCCGACCTCCAGGCTCCCAGAGTCGTCTTTGATGGGTCCACCTGGCATATGTGGTACAACAGCTGGGACGGCTCCGTCGCGTTGATCTCATACGCCACGTCGGACTGCTGTCCCGGTGTGGCGGGATTGACCCACACCCAGACCATTCCGGCGGCGGCGCTCGCCTCGGGCGCCGAAGGGTCCTTCTATATGACCGACGTGGACCTCAACAACGCCGGCGATCAGGCGGTGGAGTACGAGTTCATGTGGTTCCCGAGGGGCGACAACAATTCCGGGCCGGTGACATCCGAGGTCTTCTCGCTCGGTGCCGGTATGAGTGTTCGTTACGCCAATGTTCTTGCCGAGCTCTTCAATCTCGAACCGAACTCGCTCGGGGCCCTGGCGGTGCTGTCATCGAGCCCGGATCTACTCCTGATGAGCCGGACCTACAACTCACCGGCCGGTGATTCTGCCGGCACCTACGGCCAAGCGATGCCGGCCTTCAAGCCGGGCGACTTCATTCAGTACGGCGAACGGCGGCGGATCCTGTTTGC
Source organism: uncultured Holophagae bacterium (assembly GCA_963801995.1). Lineage (GTDB taxonomy): Bacteria > Acidobacteriota > Thermoanaerobaculia > Thermoanaerobaculales > Sulfomarinibacteraceae > FEB-10. The sequence goes on from CAWDGW010000014.1 coordinate 187,256, forward strand.
CAGCGAGAATGCCGATGTGCGCACCAACCTGGGCTGCCAAAACGGCGGCCGCGACAGGGCTGTGGTCAGTTTCGAACTGTTCGACCCATCCGGCAACTCTTTGGAGACCGGGCAGATGATGCTGGACCCGTGGTCCAACAACCAGCTCAACCGGGTGTTCGACGACTACCGGCCCGTCAATGGCTATATCGACGTGTGGTCGGTGCTCCCGACCGGGTGTTTCTACTGCTACGGCTCGGTGCTCGATAACGTCACCAGTGATCCGACGACCATATTGCCCCAATGAGGCAGAAGGATGAATTCGGAATTCGGAAAACTTATCTCGACCGCCGAGATGTGCAGCCAAGATGGCCGCACCACAAATCCGCCGCGCTGATTCGCCCTTGGTCTCGGCTGGACCAGATTGTGGTGCGGGCTTCCAGCCTGCACAGCGTCACGATCCGACCGTCGAGGGCGGGTGGGGATTTTCGATCTTCGATTCGGACGCGGACACGGACACGGACGCGGGAACCTTTAAACCTTTAACCTTTAAACCTTTAAACCTATCGGGAGGGCGGGGCGGTGTTCAGTCCTCGATCCGCACCGAGACAGCTTTGGAGACGCCCGGCTCCTCCATGGTGATGCCGTAGAGGATCTCGGCGCGGGCCATGGTGCGCCGGTTGTGGGTGATCAGCACGAACTGGGTGTGGTCGGTCATGGCGGCGATCAGGTCGGCCAGGCGCTCCACATTGGCGTCGTCCAGGGGTGCGTCCACCTCGTCGAGGATGCAGAAGGGCGACGGCTTGATGCGAAACAACGAGATCAGCAGGGAGAGGGCGGTGAGCGCCTTTTCGCCGCCGGACAAAAGCTGGACCGACTGGGTCTTCTTGCCGGGCGGCTGGGCGGTGATGTCGATGCCCGACTCCAACGGATTGTCCTCATCCACCAGCTGGAGGGTGGCGCTGCCGCCGCCGAATAACCGGTTGAAGGTCTCGTGGAAGACGGTGTTGACCTTCTCCAGGGTTTCCACAAAGCGCTCGGTGCAATAGGTGTCGATCTCCTTGATGGTGGCGTCGAGCTTTCGCAGGGCTTCCACCAGGTCCTTGCGCTGAGCCGAGAGGAACGTGGATCGCTCGGACAGTTCGTCCACCTCGCGCAGGGCCAGCAGATTGACCGGACCGAGCTTGTCGACCTTCAGGCGGATCTCTTCGATGGCCGTTTGCAGCTCCTCGGGCGAGGTGCTGTGGTCGGGCTCGAGCTTGGCCAGCTCCTCCGGTGTGGTGTCGAGCTCGGCAGCCGCCAGCTCGCGGAGCCTCTCCCACTGGGAACCGACCCGGGTCAGCTCCACCTCGATTTCGTGCAGCGACTCGCGGGCCCGGTCGTGTTCCTCACGCCGCTGGCGGACCTCTCGGTCGAGTTTTTCAACGCCGGCGGAGACCACTTCTACCTTTTCGGCGAGCCGCCGTTCGCCCTCGCGGGCCGACGACAACAGGCCCTGTTCCTCGGCCAGGCGGGTGCGAGACCGAACAACCTCCTCCTCGGTACTGACAAGCTCGGCGGACAGCTGCTCCACGTCCGCCTCGAGCTTGGCGATCCGATCGTCGAGTCGGTCCTTTTCACCGGCGAGACGTTCAGCTTCGCTGCGAGCCGCATCGGTGCGTTCCTGGGCCAACCTTGCCTCGGCCTGCCACCGATCCAGCCGCCGAATGGCCTCCGCGGCCTCTTCGCGCAGACCGTCGAGGGCCGACGCAGCGTCGTCAACCGCCTTCTCGAGCTCGGCGGTGCGCTGTTCCAGCGCCTTCAGCTCGCCCTCCAGCATGGCCCTTCGATCGACGAGGGCGGTTTCCTGCTTGCGGTTGCGTTCGATCTCCGAGGTCGTGGCCTCAAGCTCTCCCCGCAGCCGGGCCACCTCTGAGCCAAGGGCCTGCTCCACCGCCGTGGCTCGGGCGCGCTCCTGCTCGGCCTTGAGCAGCTTGCCATCGACCTCGGCGACCGATTCCTCGATCTCGAGCAGGCTGGCGGCGGTGTTTCGGTGGAGGCTGGCCGCGGCACTCTCCCGCGCTCCCAATTCCCCGATTTCACCGGTGAGCCGCTGGTGGTCATCGCGCAGTGCCAGGGCGCCCTGGTGGCTCGATCCAGCGGTGGGCGGCTCCTGGATCCTCCCGCGCCAGATGACTTCGTCAGGGCCCACGAAAACGACTCCGGGGTGCTGGTCTGCCAGATCCCTGGCGGCGTCGGCGCTGTCGCACCGGTACGCCGGCGGCAGCACTCTGGAGATCCACGGCAGGTCGTCCGCGGAGGCGCCCGCCATGGCGATCAGCGATTGCGCACCTGCTGGTGGTTCAACTTCGGGCATGGGAGGGGCATCGCCTGCCACCGCCAGCCGGAGGCGCCCCTCGAGACCTGCCACTCCGTCCAGCTGCTTCCGGGTCAGTCCCCTGGAGCCGACAACCGGAAGCTCCAACCAGTCCGACCACACCCGATCGAGCAGCCCTGCCAAGCCGGGCTCGGGATCGAGGAAGTCGCTGACCTGGCCCAGAAGGGCCTTTGCCGGCAGGTGCTCTGCCAGTTGGCCCGCGGCCGCAGCGTGGCGCGCCAGCTCGCGCTCCACTCCGGCGAGCTGGTGGCGCAGCTCCCAGAGGGCCTGGCCGAGGTGCTCGGCGTGGTCCTTGGAGCTCCGAGCGTCCTCCTGGAGGCCGGATCGCCGGTCGATCAGGTCCCGGCGCTTGCTCTCCAGTTCCTCGGCCAGGGCAGCGGCAGCGCGGCTTCCCTCGGCGGCAGCCTGATAGCGTTCATCGGCGTCGGTCAGACGGGCGTCGAGCGCCGTTTTCTCGTGATCGAGCTGGCCAACGGTGTAGGCGAGCCTGTCCTGCTCCCGATCGGCTTCTCCGAGACGGTTGCGGGTGGTGGTGAGGGAGGAAATGGTCCGCAGCAACTCCTCGCGCCGTTCGGCTGCGCCCGACTCCGTTTCGCCCAGCCGGCCGCGGGCGTCCTGATGGGCAGTGGTTGCTTCGTCCACCGCTTTTTGAACGGTGGCGAGTGCCTCGTCAAGAGTGGTCTGGCGGGAGGTGGCCTCGGCCACCCGCTGCTCGAGCTCCGTCCTCGACGACGACTGGGCCGTGGCCTCCCGGCGACTCCTGGTGACCGACTCGCGCAGATTGTCGATGAGGTCGGCGGAACGCTCGAGAAACGCCTCCAACCGCTCCCTCGAAGCCGCCAGGTTGGCAACTTCGGTGCGGGCGTTTTCCACCTCGGTCCGGGTCTTTTCGAGGTCGGTGCGGGCCTGGCTGAGGTCGGCCTCGGAGCTGCCCAGGCTGGATGCGGCCGCCACGACTTCGTTTTGAATCTGGGCCCTCTGCCGGTTCGTTTCCTGGCGGGTCTGATCGAGCTCGCTGGACCTCAGGATCAGCAGAGTGCGCAGCTTCTCGGCGAGCTCGTCCTGCAGTCGCTGGTGGCGTCGAGCTTGACCGGCCTGACGCTTCATCTGGCGCAGCGTACGATCCACCTCGGTGATCACGTCATCGAGCCTGATCAGGTTCTGGCGGGTGTGTTCGAGTTTGAGCTCGGCCTCGTGCTTGCGCCGCTTGTAGCGGGTGATCCCGGCCGCTTCCTCGATCAAAACGCGACGATCGGTGGGCCGGGCCGACAGGACCTGACCAACCCGCCCCTGCTCGATGATCGAGTAGTTTCGGGTGCCGAGCCCCACCGTGAGCAGCTGGTCTCGGACGTCGGCGAGCCGGGCAGTCTTGCCGTTGAGTCGGTACTCGGAGGGTCCGGAGCGGTAGACCCGTCGGCGGATCTCGAGCTGGCCGTCAGACTCTTTCCAGTGGCCGTCGTCGGAGGTGAGGGTCAGTGCCACCTCGGCCGCTCCGGCGGGAGACCGACGGCTGGCCCCGGAGAACACCACCTCCCCCATCTGCTGCAGCCGCAGCAGGGTTGGGCTCTGTTCGCCGAGAACCCACAGGATGGCGTCCACCAGGTTGGACTTGCCGCAGCCGTTGGGTCCGATGATGGCTGAAACGTCGGACGGAAAGCTCAGCTCCACCGAGTCCGGGAACGACTTGAACCCGGTCACTTTGAGCGATCGAAGACGTACTCTCGCCATCTGCGGCGCAACGGTATCAAAGCACACCGCAGGTTGAAAGGCCGTTGGCGGATCCCGCCATCGCGAATTCGGAATTCGGAATTCGGAATTCGGAAAACCGACTCCGATCGGGACAGAGGGGGGGCGTATGCTACGCTTCGAACAATGAGCGCCCAATTCTCCCCCGACGTGTTGCCTGAGATTGCACAAAAGTTCAAAGAGCGCTATCGGACCGGAAACGTCCGGGCGCTGATGGTGGCGGGATCGGGTCTGACGTTGGATGTGCCGGGCTGGGAGGCGGCGGAGGAAGTGGCTCTGGCCGAGGTCTTCCCGTTTGGGCTCCACGAGCTGATGGGCCACCGCCAGACCATGACCCTGTGGCGGCGTGGCGACGAGACCATCCTTGCCATGAACGGTCGGTTCCACCTCTATCAGGGCTACCGACCGGAGGAGGTGACGGCGCCAGTGCGGCTGGCGGCCCTCCTCGGGGCGGAGGTCATGCTGGCCACCAATGCCTCCGGAGCCCTGGACCCCGAGATCCCTGCGGGTTCTCTGGTGGTCGTCTCGGATCACATCAACCTGCAGGGCTCCAACCCGTTGGTTGGTGCGTGGGGCCTTCCCTTCGGACTCCAGTTCCCCGACATGAGCGAGGCCTACGATCGGGAGCTGCGGGAGATGGCCGTGGCCGCCGCCGCGGAGGCGGGATTCGTGGTTCGGGAGGGGGTCTACGCCGCCGTACTCGGTCCCTCCTTCGAAACCCCGGCTGAGGTCAGGATGCTGGGCCAGATCGGCGGAGCAGTGGTGGGGATGTCCACGGTTCCCGAGGTGATCGCGGCCCGCCAGATGGGCCTCAGGGTGCTGGTTGTGTCGCTGGCGTCGAACCCGGCGGCAGGTTTGGTGGACCGACCCCTGACCCACGAGGAAGTCCTCGAGACCGGCCAGGCGGCCGCCGCCAACCTCAGAAAATTGCTCGGGCTCCTCGTGCAGCGGATCTTCGATTAGCCATGGGCCATTACAGATTGCAAATTACAGATTACAAATTACAAATTGCAAATTACAAATTCTGGCTGCCGACCGGAGGGGCAGAGAAGAAAGGCAACAGCCGCTTCGAGCATTGTCTCCCCGGTACGTCTGCTCCTCTACTCCTCTGCTCGTGTGCTTTCCAGGGGTGGGTGGGCGGGAATTTTCAATTTTCAATTTTTAATTTGTAATCGGGTGGGGGGTAGGGTGTTCCTCGAGGTTTTCCCGGTAGGTCCAATCCAGGCGAATTGCGTGCTGCTCGGTGACGCCGAGGCGGGTGTTGTGGCGGTGATCGACCCCGGTGAGGAGGCCGAAACCATCGTTGACCGGATCGAGAGGAGTGGGCTTGAACCGGCCATGGTGCTCCACACCCATGGCCACATAGACCACGCAGGCGGCACTGCTGACCTGGTCCGGCGCCTCTCGGCGGGATTGCCGGTGGGCCTCCACCGGGATGAGCTGGAGCTCTACCGAAACCTGGCCATGCAGGGCCGAATGTTCGGGGTCGAGTCGGAGACCCCGCCCGAGCCCGACCTGTGGCTGGATCACGGCCTGGAGATCGAGCTCGGAAGCCTCCGATTGGAGGTCCGTCACACACCTGGCCATTCTCCTGGCGGGGTCTGTTTCGTGGTCCACGGGGCGCCCGACCCCACGGTGGTGGTGGGCGATGTGCTCTTCGCCGGATCCATCGGCCGGACCGACCTCTTCGGTGGGTCCTTTCCCATCCTGGAGCGGTCGATCCGCGAGCAGCTCTACAGCCTGCCGGATGACACCCGAGTCATCTGTGGCCACGGGCCGGATACCACGATCGGGCACGAGAAACGCACGAACCCCTTCGTCAGAGGGTGAGGTTTTCTGCCTTGTGGTGAGGGTTTAAAGGTTTAAAGGTTTAAAGGTTAAAGGTCTAAAGGTGTTCAGCTGTGCCGATCGGGTCGGTTTTCCGAATTGCTCGCGGCCTTTGGCCGCGGCGACCCACCGCCACCAGCAGACAGCCGTAGGCCAGCCCCCTCTTTCGCGACGACCCCCTTGGCCACGGCTGTGGGCTGCTGCCGTCGGCAGGTTCCGAATTCCGAATTCTGCCACGCCGACATCACGCCTGCCACGAGCAGGACGCATTCGGACGCCGATAATTCGCAATTCGCAATTCGCAATTGGAGAGGGCGGGTGGGTGGACGGGCGGGGGCTATTTCTGACACAATGTCTCCGGTCGCACCTTGCGGCCGGTGGCACTGACCATCCGCCCTGCAGTCACTCTTCATCATCCCGGTCGTGCAGAAATGGAGCGAATCTGTCATGAAGCAATCCGCTGTCGTCGTTCGTCTTGCCCTGCCCGCTTTCGTATTGATGGTTCTGGGGTTATCGATTCCCGCGCAGGCTGTTACCTCGCCTGACGGGATCTGGAGTCATATTTCGAGCGAGGCCCGGCTAGCCATGCCGGCCCCTGCCATCCACCCGCAGCGGTACCAAGCGGTGACCCTCCACTGGGAGGCGCTGGAACGCGCGGTTGGTGCGGCACCCCTGGAGGCTGGTCCCGATTCCTGGGCCGATGCTGTGGAAGTTTCGCTGCCCAGGCCCGACGGCGGCTTCGAGCGATTCTTGGTGGTGGAGGCCCCCGTGATGGAACCCGAGCTCGCAGCCCGGTATCCCGAAATCAAGACCTGGCGGGGGCAGGGAGTGGACGACCCGATGGCGTCGGTGCGATTCGATCGAACCCTCCACGGTTTTCACGCCATGGTGATGACCGGAACGGGCAGCTACTTCATCGATCCTCACTCCCGGGGTGACGTGGAAACGTACATCTCCTACGCCAAGGAGGACCTGGAAGATCCTCACGCCGGCACCTTTGCCTGTGAGCTCGAGCACGACGTCTGGGACGGGGGCGGGGATTTTGACCCCGCTGATGGCATGGAGCGGTCGGGAGAGACCCTCAGAACCTACCGGCTGGTGGTGGCCGCGACGGGCGAGTACACCACCTACCACGGTGGGACCGTGCCGGACGGCATGGCGGCCATCGTCACAGCCATGAATCGGGTCAACCAGATCTACGAGCGGGACGTGGCGATCCGAATGGTGCTGGTGGCCAACAACGACCTCGTGGTCTACACCAACGGCGGCACCGATCCCTACACCAACAACAACGGATCCACCATGCTCGGCCAGAACCAGGCCAACCTGGATTCCGTGATCGGGGACGCCAACTACGACATGGGCCACGTTTTCTCAACCGGTGGTGGTGGGATCGCCTCCCTCAGGGTGCCCTGCGTCTCGGGGTCGAAGGCCAGGGGGGTTACGGGACTTCCCAATCCTATCGGCGACCCCTTCTACGTCGACTACGTGGCCCACGAGATGGGCCACCAGTGGAGCGGCACCCACACCTTCAACGGCACCTCCGGCTCTTGCAGCGGGGCCAACCGGTGGGGGCCCACGGCCTACGAGCCGGGCAGCGGTTCCACCATCATGGCCTACGCCGGCATTTGTTACCCGCAGAACATCCAGAATTACAGTGACGATTATTTCCACCGTGTCAGCTACTTCCAGATCACTAACTACAGCACTTTCGGCGACGGCAACTCATGTGCCGTGCAGACTTCCACCGGCAACCAGGCACCGACCGTGGAGGCCGGGTCGAGCAAGATCATTCCCCTGTCCACGCCGTTCGCCCTCTGTGGGTCGGCGGTCGATCCCGATGGGGACCCGCTGACCTATGCCTGGGAGGAGTACGATCTCGGACCGGCCGGGCACCCCAACTCGCCCGTGGCCGGCGCACCGATCTTTCGGAGCTTCGATCCCGCGCCCACCGGCGAGCGGATCTTCCCGCGGCCCTTCGATCTGGTCCACAACGTCCAGACAATGGGCGAGATCCTGCCGAGCTACGCCCGGACCATGATTATGCGGCTCACAGTCCGCGACAATCTCTCGGGCGGTGGCGGGGTCGCGAACGACGTCACCACGGTCCAGGTCTCCAACGTGGGTGGGCCGTTTCTGGTGACCTCGCCCAACACAGGGGTGACCTGGGCTGGTGGATCGAATCAAGTGGTGACATGGGATGTGGCGAACACGGACCTCGCGCCAATCAGCTGCTCGGCGGTGGACATCTCGTGGTCCGAGGACCGTGGCTACACGTTCCCGATAACCCTGGTCTCCGGGACGCCGAACGACGGCTCCGAGGCGGTGGGACTGCCCGACCTCCAGACGACCCAGGGGCGGATCCGTGTGAGCTGCAGCGACGGCATCTTCTTCGATATCTCCAACGTCGATTTCACCGTCACCGGCACCCAGGAGCTGGTTTTCGCCACCGGCATGGACGGCTGCGGCGAGGGACTGTCGGCCTGGGACGCCGTGGTTCAGTAGGCGCCGCGCACAGAATTGGGTGAGAAGGTGAGAAGGTGAGAAGGTGAGAGGGGGAGAGGTTCCCCACCCGCCCGATTCGGGAAACGACCCCGGTTGATAGTGCTTGGATTGGCCGCAGAATAACGCGCGTGGAGATTCCCGGGGGATAAACCCCCGGGCTACGGTGTGAAAAGAGTCGGCATCACCGGTTCAGGACCCAGGCCGTGGGGGGGCGGGGAATTTTCAATCTTCCAATCTTCAATTTTCAATCAAACCAAGAAAAAAGCCGGGACGTTGGAATCGTCCCGGCTCTGACATTATCGCTGAAGCGGTTCGATCACATCTCCCAGCTATCCAACATTTTCATGTAGTTGGCGCGGGAAAAGGCCTTGGGGTTCGGCGTTCGTGCGAGGTTCATGGAACCCTGCATCTGGCGGATCGAATCGTACCCGTGCTCGCCCATCCAGAACCCAATCGCCTCCAAGGTCCGAGCGATGTGGTCGGGGCCGTGGATCAGCAGGGCCGAAACGAGTTGGACGGCGTGGGCACCGGTCATGACCGCCTTGATGACGTCCACCGCATTGTGGGCGCCACCGGTTGCAGCGAGGGAGACGTCAAACTGACCCGACAAAATCGCCAGCCAGCGCAGTCTCATCCTCAGCTCATCGGCGGTGGACAGGCGAAGGTTGGGCACCACGTCGAGGTCCTCGATGTCGATGTCAGGCTGGTAGAAGCGGTTGAAGATCACCAGGCCGTCAGCACCCGCCTCGATGAGCTTGCCGGCGAGGTTTGGGATCGACGAGAAGAAGGGCGACAGCTTGACCGACACCGGGATTTCGATGTCTGCCTTGATCGTTTGAACGATCTCGACGGTCCGATCCTCGACCTCCACGCCCGTCTCGCTGGCCTCGATGGGCATGTAGTAGACGTTGAGCTCCAGGGCGTCGGCCCCGGCATTTTGGATCTTCTTGGCGTAGGACGTCCAACCGCCGGGCGTTGACCCGTTGAGGGATCCGATGACCGGGATCGAGACCGCGGCCTTGACGGCGGCCAGATGCTCCAGGTACTGATCCGGCCCGATGTGGTATCCCTCGGGGTCGGGCAGGTAGGACGAAGCCTCGGCGGAGCCGGCCCCAGCGGCCTCCATTTCCATGTGAGAGTGGACGGCCGCCCGGATTTCCTCCTCGAAGAGGGACGGCAGCACAATCGCGGAGGCGCCTGCGTCGGCAAGGCCCTTCACCGAGTCCACACTGGTGCCGAGTGGGCACGCACCGACCATGATGGGGTTGGCGAGCTCGAATCCGAGGTAGCTGGTTTTGAGGTTCATTTTGGTGCTCCTTTGTGCCCGCTCAGTTGGTCTCGCCGGATGGTGTTTCGGGGCCGCAGTGGATGTCCGCCAGCTGCTTGAAGACATCGTAGCGCGCCTGGACTGCCCGCTGAGCGTCGGCCATCAGGCGCTTGGCGCGCTCCGGATCCACCTTCTGGAGCATCCGGAAGCGGGTTTCCGTGAGGGCGAAATCGGTGAACGGGATCTTCGGCGGTTTGGAGTCCAACTTGAGGGGATTTTCTCCCATGGCGGTGCGGCGCGGGTCGAAGCGGTAGAGCGGCCACAGTCCGCAGTTTACGGCCAACTGCTGGTGGTCCAGTCCATCGGCCAGGTTGAAGCCATGGGCGATGCAGTGGGAGTAGGCGATGATGATCGATGGTCCCGGATAGGACTCGGCTTCGAGAAAGGCGCGGACGGTCTGGTTGTCCCGGGCCCCGAAGGCCACCTGGGCTACGTAGACGTGGCCGTAGGCCATGGCCATCAGGCCGAGGTCTTTGCGCTGGATTTCCTTACCCCCCATGGCGAACTTGGCGGTGGCGCCGAGCGGCGTGGCCTTCGACGCCTGACCACCAGTATTGGAGTACACGCCGGTGTCGAGCACCAGTATGTTGACGTCGCGGTCCATGGCGAGCACGTGGTCGAGGCCCCCGTAGCCGATGTCGTAGGCCCAGCCGTCGCCCCCTACCGCCCACACGCTCTTCTTGATCAGGTAGTCGGCCAGATGGTCGAGCTCGCGGGCCTCTGAGGTGCCCACCTCGGTGAGTTTCGCCCGCAGTGCCGCGATCCGTTCGCGCTGGGCGGCGATGGCGGCCTCGTCGCTCTGATCCGCGGTGATGATCTCGTCGACGATGGCATCCCCGAGCGTCCCGGCCATTTCCTTGAGGATCCGGACCGCGCGGGCCCGGGTCTGGTCCACCGCAAGTCGGAAGCCGAGTGAAAACTCGGCGGTGTCCTCGAAGAGGGAGTTGTTCCAGGCCGGTCCGCGCCCGGCCGGATCGACGGCGTAGGGGGTCGTGGGCAGGTTGCCGCCGTAGATCGACGAGCAGCCGGTGGCGTTTCCGATCAGGGCCCGATCGCCGAAGAGCTGGGTGAGCAGCTTGACGTAGGGGGTCTCGCCGCAGCCTTCGCAGGCGCCGGAGTACTCGAAGAGTGGCTGCAGGAACTGGGAACCCTTGACGTCGAGCTTGACCAGGCTGCGGTCCACCTCGGGAAGGTCGAGGAAAAAGTCGAAATTGGCCGCTTCCTGCTCCCGTAGCGGCATTTGGAGCACCATGTCCAGGGCCTTGTGCTTGGGATTGGACTTGTCACGGGCCGGACAGACCTTGACGCAGAGGGTGCAGCCGGTGCAGTCCTCGGGAGCCACCTGGATGGTGTACTTGGAGCCGGTGAAATCCTTGGCTTTGTAGTCCACGGCCTTGAAGGTCTCCGGTGCGTCTGCGAGCAGTGCCGGCTCGTAGACCTTGGCCCGGATGGCCGCGTGGGGGCAGACCAGGGCGCATTTGTTGCATTGGATGCACAGATCCTCGTCCCACACCGGGATCTCGAGGGCGATGTTGCGCTTCTCCCACCGGGTGGTGGCGGTGGGCCAGGTGCCGTCCGGGGGGAAGGCGCTGACCGGAAGAAGATCACCCTTGCCGGCCATCATGACCGAGATGACGCGCTTGACGAGGTCAGGTGCCTGTTCGGAGACGATCGGCGGGCGGGTCTTGGTGGCGGTGACCTGGTCCGGCACCTGGACCTCGTGCAGGTTGGCGAGGGTGCCGTCGACGGCGTTGAAATTGAGGCGGACGATTTCGTCGCCCTTCATGCCGTAGGTCTTCTTGATGGCGTCCTTGATCTTTGCGATCGCTTCGTCTCGCGGCAGAATGCCCGAAATGGCGAAGAAGCAGGTCTGCATGATGGTGTTGGTGCGCCGGCCCATCCCGGTGTCGTGTGCCACCGCGGTGGCGTCGATGCAGTAGACCTTGAGCTGCTTGTCGATGATCCCCTGCTGGACCTCGCGCGGAAATTCGTCCCAGATTTCATCGGGCCCGAAGGGGGAATTCAACAGGAAGGTGGCGCCCTGCTCGGCGAACTCGAGCATGTCCAGCTTTTCCACGAAAACCCACTGGTGACACGCTACGAACTTGGCCTTCCGGATGAGATAACTCGCGCGAATTTGTCGGGGACCGAAACGGAGGTGAGAGACCGTCACGGCTCCGGCCTTCTTCGAGTCGTAGACGAAGTATCCCTGACCGTAGTTGTCGGTCTCCTCACCGATGATCTTGATGGAGTTCTTGTTGGCCCCCACCGTACCGTCGGCGCCGAGGCCGAAGAAGACTCCGCGGAACACGTCGTCCGAGGCGATGGTGAAGTCATCGTCCATGGGCAGCGAGGTGTGGGAGACATCGTCCACGATCCCGACGGTGAAATGATTGCGTGGTTTTTCCGAGGCGAGGTTGTCGAAGATCGCCTTCACCATGGTGTCGTTGAATTCCTTGGAGGACAGGCCGTATCGTCCTCCCACCACGAGCGGGTCGGTGGCGAAGGGGCTGATCCCTTCGTTCCTGGCCTCGATGAGGGAGGTCAGAACATCCATGTAGAGGGGCTCGCCGATGGATCCCGGCTCCTTGGTGCGGTCCATGGCGGCGATTCGCTTGGTCGTTGTGGGAAGGGCCTCAATGAAGTGCTTCACCGAGAACGGCCGGTAGAGCCTGACCTTGAGCACGCCGACCTTTTCGCCTCGGGCGTTCAGCCACTCCACCAACTCGTGAGCCGCCTCGGCGCCCGAACCCATGATGACCACCACGTGCTCGGCCTCAGGATCGCCCACATAGTCGAAGAGCTTGTACTGGCGGCCGGTGCGAGCGGCAAAAGCGTCCATCGCGTCCACGACGTGGCCTGCGCAGGCGTCGTAGTAGGGGTTGATGGCTTCGCGGGCCTGGAAGAAGGTGTCGGGGTTCTGGGCGGTGCCGCGGATCACCGGGTGATCCGGCGAGAGAGCTCGGTCCCGGTGGGCCCGCACCAGCTCGTCGTCGATCAGGTGCCTGAGGTCGTCGTCTTCGAGATATTCGATCTTGGAGACCTCGTGAGACGTGCGGAATCCGTCAAAGAAGTGCAGCGCCGGGATCCGGGAATTCAAGGTCGCCATCTGCGCGATGCACGCCACGTCGTGGGCTTCCTGGACCGAACCGGACGCCAGCAGCGCCCAACCGGTCTGACGGCAGGCGTTGATGTCGGAGTGGTCGCCGAAAATGGACAGCGCGTGAGTGGCCACGGTTCGGGCGGAGACGTGGAACACCGTGGAGGTGAGCTCGCCGGCGATCTTGTACATATTGGGGATCATCAGCAGCAGGCCCTGGGAGGCCGTGAAGGTTGAGGTCAGGGCGCCTGCCTGGAGGGACCCGTGGACCGCTCCAGCAGCGCCTGCCTCTGACTGCATCTCGATCACGTCGGGGACCGTGCCCCAGATATTGGTGCGCCCTTTTGCCGACCACTCATCGGCGAATTCCCCCATGTTGGAGGAGGGAGTAATGGGGTAAATGGCGCACACGTCGTTGATGCGATGAGCGACGGAGGCCGTGGCCTCGTTGCCGTCGATCATAACCATCTTTCGTCGTGTCATTGGAAACCTCCGGTGGGATCGGCTTGCCGCTGGCTGAGCAGCATGGCAGGCTACGTGAACAAATTCACAACGCGTAGCATAACCGCCACCCGTCTATGAGGCAAGCCTGATTTGGACGATTCCCCGCCCTCTCGTGGATGTCTCGCCATGAACCCGCCTCAGGGAAGATTGCGCCCCCCCTCCCACCCGCCCATTGCGAATTGCGCATTACGAATTCTGGCCTCCCGAGATCGGAATCGCCAACCTCGGACGCCTGAAATTCGTTCATTCGCAATTCGAAATCGGGGGAGGGGGTTGAGGTCGGCGGGCTAGTCTTTGTCGGCGCGTCGGCGGCCGAGCCAGACGTTGATCGGGTTGCCGCGCGGCAGGAAGGACAATGCCGGAGCCTTGCGGCGGCCGATATCGGTGAGAATGCGGTGGATCCGGAGGTTCTTGGGCTGAATCCGCAAGCCGGCGTGGAACTGTTCGACGGCGCTTCCCCGGTCGTTTCGTTCGAGGTAGATCAGGCCCAGGTTGGTGTGATGATCGGGGTCCATGAACTGGCTCTTGAGCGAGATGTTGCAGTACTTGACGGCTTCGGCATACCGGCGCTTCACCACCGCCACGCAGACGCCGTAAAACGAGGACGATTGGCTCAATATCGGCTTGTCGCTCACGTCGTGGCTGGAGAGTCGTGGCAGGCATTCCTCGAAGATCTCCAGCGCCTCGTCGTACTTCTGCTCCTTGGTCAGCTCGACCGCGGTCAAGATCTGATCGTAGAGGGTCCGTTTGTCTTCTACTGCTCCGTTCATGGTGTCACCAGCGTTTTTGGAGTCTAGCAGGGCCATCTGGTCTGTCTCCGAGATCGCATTTGGGGAGATTCGGGTCCGTCATGTGATCTCCCCATCCATAAAGAAGTCGTCTTCCGTCCCGTTTTGGATACACCTGGGCCGGGATTCCGTAGAGAGATAACAAACGCTGGCGGAAGATCTTCCCGTTTTCGTGCCTGCCAGAACAGCCACGCTCACGTCCTGTCGGGGGTGTGGGCGGGCACGAAAACGGGCTTATTTAGCGCTTGTGAGGGGTGTCCACGTCGACCCAGGTGGCGCGGTGGCGTTGGACAACCTCCAGCAGCGCTCGGTGGACGCCGGGTGGCCCACAGATGAGGTCGCCCGTGGTCAGAAAATCCTGACCTCCGTCCATGTCGGTCACCGTTCCGCCAGCCTCCTCCACGAGCAGCGAACCTGCCGCCACGTCCCAGGGAGATAGCTGAAACTCGAAGAACCCGTCGAAGATCCCGCAGGCGAGGTAGGCGAAGTCCAGGGCTGCGGCCCCTGGGCGGCGGATGCCGGAACAACCAAGGAATATATCTCGGAAGATGGCCAAGTACGGATCGAGCAGGCGGTGGGCGCGGAACGGAAAACCGGTGGCGATGAACGTCCCGGAAAGGTCGGTCCGATCGCTCACCCGACATGGTTTTCCGTTCCAGAAAGCACCTGCACCACGGGCCGCACGGAAGACATCCCCTTTCACGGGATCGATGATGACCCCGGCGACCACCCGGCCGTCCAACGTCACTCCCACCGAAACCCCGAAATGGGGAAATCCCCGCACGAAATTGGTGGTGCCGTCCAGCGGATCCACCACCCAGGTGGGTCCGCTGCCGGTGCGCCGGCTCCATCCGGACTCCTCCGAGAGCACGGCATGGTCGGGGAACCGGCGTCCGATCTCCTCCAGGATGGCGGACTCCGATGCACGGTCCGCGTCGGTCACCAGATCGTTGCGGGCCTTCTCGTCGATTTCGCCGGGTTCCAGGTGCCGCCAGTAGCCGAGCACTCGGTCGGCTCCAATCCGGGCAATCGCTTCGACCTCATCAAGGAACTCATCGTTTGGCAGGAATACCACTTATGACCTCGGTGTTCGTCTGACTGGACGGAGGGGATTCGTGATTCGCGACATCAAATGGACGACGGCGGCATTCGATGCGCGATGCGTGCTCATGCTGGACGTCACCTGCCAGACCCTGCGATCCGACCCGGATCTGCGGTTGTGCGAGGGATTGCGGCTGATCGAAGCCACCCGCACCGCCATTTCCAGGCTCGCTCCAACCTCTCTCGAAGCCTTTGAATCGCAAGTGCTGCCCCAGATGCGGACGATCCTCCTGGAGCGCTTCGGAGTGATCGAGCTGCCTCCCCACCCGCTCAACTAGAACCCGCCACCTCGGACCATTCGGGCAGGCTCCGCAACTCCTCGGGCGGTAGGTTCGCCTCGATCTCGATGAAGACCTCGTCGTCCTCGGCGAGTCCGATTCCGGTGATCATGGCTGTCCGTCTCCCGCCGACCCCGGGACGGAGGCCTTCCAGATCAAGGGTCACCCTCTGGATCGCCTTGTCGGCGCCGTCCCCACCACGCACCGTCGCCAGAACGGTCAGCATGGCGAGGGGCTCGGTTCCCTGGTTGGCCACCTGGACGTCCACCACCACCGTGGGGTTGCCGTCGGCATCGGTGAGGCTGGCAATCCCGGCCGGGAAGATCTCATGGCGGGAGCGAAGCCTCGCCAGGCGCTGCTCGGGCGTCTCTTTTTCGCCACAGGAGATCAGGACCGGGAGACACAGCGCGACGAGGGCTACGAGGGTGGCGATTCGTCTCATTGGTGGGCCTCCAAGCGCAGGGCAGTTTAGCATTCGAGGCGGAGCGGAGTCGGAATTGCAGATTGAAAATTGGGCTCATCCGGGAAAACGTGAGGTCGCGTGTTTTCGTTCCCGTTCCCGAACCCAGCGGCAGCGGCAGGATTCAGGGGCAGCGTCAGGAATCAGCGCCAGGGGCAGGAGACAGCGGCAGGATCTGGACACAGCGAGCAGGAATCAGTAGGCGGCGACTGGGAACAGCGAGCAGGTACAGAGATCAGTCTTCAGTTGCTGCAATCAGTTGCCTTGGAGGCATTGAACATGACGATCTCCGGGTCGTTCACCAAGAAGAGGAGTAGCCGGTGGCCATCCGATGTCAAGGGCAAGCCGGACCAGGGGTCCGGTGCTCCACACCCTTGACATCGGCTGCCTCACCGGCTTGTGAGGAAGGGCATGAACGACCCGGAGGTGAACATGTCCAAAGCCGTCAGCAACATCGATCTTGTCGCCTACGCCTCGGCCAAGGAGGTCGACAGCCACCTGCGACTCCTCGCCGGCCGTAGCAGAAAGCTGGTGAGAAGTGCGGGTTAGTGCCGTCCATGGGATCGGGGCGGAGAAAGCCCTGGAGACCTTTGATCAGGTTCGTGCCATGACGTGGCGCCTGCTCAATCCCCAGTAGCCCGTACCCATCCCGTTCTGACGCTGTCGCCGTCACCTGACGCCGCCACCGGCCCCTGTCGCTGTCAGCTGACGCTGCCCCCGGTCCGCTGCCTCCGGTCCCTGTCGCTGGACCCTGACGCTGTCCCTGATGGCTGCCTCAACCGACATCTGCGCGATCGGTGATTTCTCGCGAGCGGGCTGGCGGACTTCCCCTCCTAAATCCGAACGACATCCACCTCACGGATTTCCGGATGAGCCAAACGTTAAACATTGAATATTGAAGATTCCCCCTCCCAGCCGACGACAACCGCAGAGGAGCAGAGGGGCAGAGGGGCAGAGGAGGAGAGGGGCAGAGGAGGAGAGGGGCAGAGGAGGAGAGGGGCAGAGGAGAAGGTGCGCTCGACGGTCTTGTTCCCTCCTCCCCTCTGCTCCTTTTCCCCTCTTCTCCTCTGCCGGTCGGGCGAGGGTTTGAACCTCGGACCTTTTTTGGATTTGGGCTCAGCGGGTGTCAACCGTCGTCTTCAGCCGGGCAGAAGGCTGTGACGATTCGGCGGACGTAGCCCTGGGTTTCGCGGTAGGGGGGGATCCCGTCATACTTCTCCACGGTGGCGGCACCCGCATTGTAGGCGGCAAGGGCCAGCGGTAGCGAGTGGAACCGGTCGAGCATCAGTCGGAGGTGGTCAGCCCCACCCCGAAGGTTGTCGTCGGGATCGAAGACGTTCTCGACCCGGTGATCCGACGCCGCGGAGGGCATCAGCTGGGTCAGGCCCTGGGCTCCAGCCCTCGAGATCGCCTCCGGGTTGAAACCTGACTCCGCCTGCACCAGGGCCGCCAGCAGCCATGGGTGGAGATTGGCCGATTTCGCGGCCGCCCGGATCGAACCCCCATAGGGGACCCAATCTGGAAGCGGGTCATCCTTCCAACCGGCAGGGCAGGAAATCCATGGGAGGGATTCGGAAACATCCTCCACCTCGTCAGCCACCACCCTGTCGATTCGAATGGCCGCAACAGTCATGGTCCCGCCACCGTCCAGCTCGAGCACGATGCGATCTCCGGCCAGATAAGCGTCTTCGACCTTGAGGATCCGGCCGTCCACGAACACCGCGATCTTCGCCCATGCGGGAACGGCCCCGAGAAGGAGCAAAGTTCCGAGCAACACGAGGTGGGCACATGCTCGGTGGAACACGGGGTTCGGGAATCGGGGCTCGGGTTTCGAACCCACCCGCCCTCCCGTCATTGTGGTGCAAGATCGGTGGTCAGTCATGCCGTCACCAAGGATACGGCGTTCCCGGGAGTTTTGTCCTGTTCCCCTCGGCGATCATCTCGACGATCCCCGAACCCCGAACCCCGATCCCCGATCCCCGAATCCCGAACCCCGAGTCCCGAATCCCGAACCCCGAGTCCCGAATCCCGATCCCCGATCCCCGCCGCGTTCACGCCCTCGGATGCTTCTCGTCGTACAGCCGGCGCAGTCGCTCGCGGGCAACGTGGGTGTAGATCTCGGTGGTCGTCAGGGATGAGTGACCGAGCATCATCTGGACGGCGCGCAGGTCGGCACCGTTCTCCACCAGGTGGGTGGCAAAGGAGTGACGCACAACGTGGGGACTGAGAGGCGATCGAATCCCGGCTCTCAGGCCATGTTTGCGGAGGATCTTCCAAAACCCCTGGCGGGTGAGTCGTCCTCCGTGGTGATTGAGAAAGAGCTCGGGGAGTCGCTTGCGGTCGAGCTCTGGCCGGGCGCTCACGACGTAGCGGTCGATCCAGGTCAACGCACTGTCCCCGAGTGGCACCAGGCGTTCCTTGCGTCCCTTGCCGATGACCCTTACGAATCCAGGGTCGAGTCGCACGCGATCGGTGGTCAGGCCCACCAACTCGGACACCCGGAGCCCGGTGGCGTAGAGGGTTTCGATCATCGCCCG
The DNA here is from genome assembly GCA_963801995.1 of uncultured Holophagae bacterium. Taxonomy (GTDB): domain Bacteria; phylum Acidobacteriota; class Thermoanaerobaculia; order Thermoanaerobaculales; family Sulfomarinibacteraceae; genus FEB-10. The sequence goes on from CAWDGW010000014.1 coordinate 205,785, forward strand.
ATCGCGCAGGCCGAGCGGGCTCGAAGTGTCGGGCGATTTGAGCAGGGCTTCGATCTCTTCGGTGCTGAGGGCATGGGGCACCGTGCGCCATAGGCTGGGGGACTGGACGTCAGCAGTGGGGTCATCCCCCGCCCCTCCCGTACGAACCAGGAAGCGGAAGAACCCCCGAATCGACGACAATGCGCGGGCCGCCGAGCGTGCGGACAGACCGGCGTCACGACGAGAGCCCAGGTAGTTCCGGATCGCCGGTCGGTCCACCTCATGGATCCCGAGCTTCTCCGTGCCGAGCCATTCGGCGAACTGGCGAAGATCCCGTCCATAGGAGTCCCGGGTGCGCGGGCTCAGGTTTCGCTCGAGGGCCAGGTGGGCCAGGTACTCGGCGATCAGATCATCGATCGGTGCACTCACGGCAAGATCTTATCGTTAATCTGCAATTTTCAATTTTCAATTTGTAATTCCGCTAAGTATCACCCCTATAGCGATCGGAACTGTAGAGTGGTACCGGATACGGTGAGTGCCAACAGATCGACCGGTGATACGTACACACTGTGAATGGAAGGTTGGTCAGCATCTGGTGGCGCGAGCTTGAGAATCCGGTGCGATCAACCTGGGGGGAAGAAGGGAGTCGAGGCTGTGAACCCGGTGACGCCGACGGTACTGTCGAGGTTGGAGAAACTGCACGAATCGATCGTTCGGGTTATTCGCGGCAAGGCGGAGCTTGTCGATGCGTTGATCGCCGCCCTCATCGCCAAGGGCCACGTGCTGCTCGAGGATGTCCCCGGAGTGGGCAAGACGACCCTCGCCCAAGCCCTCGCCAGGTCCCTCGATCTCGACTTTCATCGGATCCAGTTCACATCGGACACCCTGCCTTCAGACATCATCGGGATTTCGGTCTACCGCCAAGATCGGGGGGACTTCAATTTCATGGCGGGGCCGCTTTTCGCCAATGTGGTGCTTGCCGACGAGATCAACCGTGCAGCGCCGCGAACCCAATCGGCCCTGCTGGAGGCGATGAGCGAACACGCGGTGACGGTGGACAAGACTCGCCACGAGCTGGCCAGCCCATTCCTGGTGGTGGCGACCCAGAACCCCATCGAGGCCACCGGCACCTACCCGCTGCCCGAGTCCCAGCTCGACCGTTTCGTGATGCGACTGTCCATGGGTTATCCGGGGCGGATGGAGGAGTTGGAGTTGCTCCGCACCGGTGGAACCGAGCCCGAGCTCGACCAGCTGGAACCCGTACTGAGTGCGGCGGAAGTGCTGGAGCTCCAGAGAGAGGTTGCGGAGGTTCACATGAGCGAAGAGCTTCGCAACTACTTGATGGAGGTGGTGGAGCGAACCCGCACCCACGACGCGTTGGCTTTGGGCGTGTCGACCCGCGGCTGCCTGGCATGGCAACGCTGCGCCCAGGCCCTGGCTCTGGTGCGCGGCCGACCTTTCGTGATTCCGGACGATCTCCAGGACACGGCGGAGCCGGCCCTGGCTCATCGCGTTCTTCTCTCCGACCCTCTGGTGGGCGATGGCTGGGAACGCAGCCGGCGTGAGCGATCGGTCGTCCGCTCGATTCTCGAGGGTGTCCCCGTTCCGCGATGACTTCGGCCGGGGCGTTTCCAGGATTCCGACTCAAGCTGACGAAGTGGGGAGGGTTCTTCCTGCTGGCCGTGATCGTGCTCGGATTCGCTGCGGTGAACACGGGAAACAACGCGCTGATGGCGCTGCTGGGGCTGGCATTGGCGAGTTACGCGGTCTCCGGCCTGTGGTCGCGGCAGGTGCTGGGCAGTCTCGAGGTCAAAGTCGAGACGCCGAAGGACGTTTTCGCCGAACGGCCGGTCGTTGTAACCACCGAACTCACCAACCGGTCCCGGCTGTTTCCAGCCTACGGGGTGGTGCTTCGGGACGCTGGCGGACAGAGCCTCCACTGCGAACGGTTGCTGGCGCCCGGCTCGTCGGTGCGGCGCAGCGTCGAGTTGCGCTTTGGCAGGAGGGGCTGGAATCTCCTCGGTCCCTGGACAGTGGAGATCATCCTTCCGCTCGGTTTCTTCGTGAAGTCGAAGACGATGCTGCACGGAACGAGGCTGCTCGTCTACCCACGACTGCTCCCACACACCTCGGCCGTACCCCAACGGGGCGGCGGCCAGCGTCGGGCCGAGCGATTCCACCGGCGAGGACGAGAGGGCGAGGTGGTCCAGCTCCGGGAATTCCGCGAGGGCGATGACACTCGGCAGCTGCACTGGAAACAGACCGCCCGCCAGCAACGGCCCATCGTGGTCGATCGTCAGCGTCGCGCCGAAATTCCGGCGTTCTTCGTCCTCGACCCCGGGCTCGAGGATCCAACGGATCCGGATGCAAGAGCTCGATTCGAAGATCTGGTGGCGGAGGTGGCCACCGGAGTCGTCCGTCGGCTGGAACGCGGCGAGGAGGTGGGGCTCCTGGTTGGGCGGGAGGTGTTTTCTCCGGTGCGCGAGAGTCGACGAGCTGCCGCATTGCTCCGCCCGCTCGCCGAGGTTCAGCCGGTTCGCCTGGAAGATCCCGCACGGACCGGGCTTGACCCCGCAAGGCGACAGGGATGAAGAGCGACGAGGTCTACTCGCGGCTGGCCGGGTTGCTGCTGCTGTGGTCTGTACTGCCCCTGCCCTTCCTCTACATCGTGATGCCGCCGTTTTGGCTGACCGCAGGAGCGGTGGCGCTGGTGTTGTTCCTGAAGCCGTCATGGTCCCTGCGGTTGCCCCCTCTCGTCCAGAATCTGCTGGCGGTGGCGATCGTGGTGGCTGTGGTGGCGGCCGGTGGCATGAGGGTCGGCCCGCTCCGCCCGCTGGGCCACCTGCTGTTGCTGTTGACCGCGGTGCGGGCGATCCAGGTTTCGGACCGGCGGAGCTTTCTGAAAGCCTTGCCGGCGATCTTTGTGGTGTGGGTGATCTCGCTGACGGCGTCGACCCATGTCACGGCCCTGCTGTATTTCGCCGCTTCGGCGGCCCTCTGGTGGTGGACCGGCATGCAGATCCACTTGATGGGTGTGGTGCCGACACGGGAAGGTGGGCCGGTGGAAGCGGTTGATCTGCGCCACGCCGTGGTGGCTGCGACGGCGGCCCTCATCCTCGCCGTTCCTGTCTTCGTGATCATGCCCCGGCTGCACGCGCCGTGGATTGCCGGGCGCGGTGGCGCGAGCAGCGTCACCGGCTTTTCGAGTCGGGTTCAGCTGTCCGGAGTGGGCACGATCCAGGAGAGTCACGAGCGGGCGCTCGTGGTCCGGTCCCTGTCCGGGGAACCGATTTCACCGCGCTGGCTGAGGCTTCGGGCCACGGCGTACGAGCGGGTGACGGTGGACTCCTGGGCGCCCCGATCGGTGGATCGAAACACGCCGGCACTGACAGGGCTCGTTCAACTCTCGGCGGGAAAAGACCTGCGGGAGACAACCGAGCTGGAAATCGTGCTGGATCGACCGGAGAAGTTCCTTTTCCTACCGGAGGACACGGTCGCAGTGGACGTTCCCGGAGGGGTGCGGATCGATCCTGCGGGAGGAGTTGTGTTGGGCGGGCGGCAGCAGGGTCCCTTGACCTACCGTGTGCTGGTTGCGGTTTCTCCATTCCGCCCCGACCGGGATCCACCGCGGTCCGGCGGTATGGACTTTTCGGTTCACCCGGATGTGATCGCCCTGGCCGAGCGGGTTACCTCCGGCATCGACGGTGCCGAGGCCAAGGCCGCTGCGATCGAGAGCTACCTGCAGTCCGAGTATGCCTACTCCTTGAGCGGCATGGGGAGGATCGGACCCGATCCGGTGACCTGGTTCCTGCTTCGATCGCGGTCAGGTCACTGCGAGTATTTCGCCGGCGGAATGGTGGTGATGTTGGACGCACTCGAGATTGTGTCGCGGATGGTGGCCGGCTACAGCGGCGGCTCGGCCTCCCCCCGGGGCGATGAGGTGGTGGTGCGGGAGGCCAATGCCCACGCCTGGGTGGAGGTGTGGCTCGGCTCAGATCGGGGTTGGGTTGTCTACGATCCGACGCCGGCCGCCGGAGTTCCCGGCCTTTCTCGGGTGAGCGCGGGCGATCGACTGAAATTCGCCTGGGAGTGGGTCCAGGCGAGCTGGGATCGTTATGTCCTGACCTTCGGTTTCGGTGAGCAGATGGAGCTGTTGACGGCGGCCGTGGAGCGGGTCTCGAGAATCCTGGCGTCGGTCCGGTGGCGGGATACGGGGTGGATCGCAGGAGGGTTGATCCTGCTCTTGTGCATGAGGTCCCTGATGAGGCGCGTGGTTTGGCCGAAAAACCGTGGCCGCACACAGCGGCCGGAAACTCCCGCGGCGCGGGCGGTGAGCCGCCTTGCCCGTCGCCTCGAGGGTGAGGGTGTGAAGGTTCCGGTGAGCGCCACGGTTCGCTGGATCGGCCGCTCCGCGAGGTTTCAGTGGCCAGCGGCGGCGCAGTCCGCCAGCGACCTCGTGTGGCTCGCCGAGCGTGAGCTCTATGCGGCCGGCGGTTCGGCGTACGGAGCCGCCGAGGTCCGGCGAGTCTGGTCGGATTTGCGCCGAGCGATCCGACAGTCGTAGTTATTCGAGACCTCCTGCGCCCGCAGCTACGTTTGTTGCCAATCGAAAATCAAAAATCGAAAATCAAAAATCCCCCCCCCCCCCAGGAGCCAGCTCCAGTTGTCATTCCGAACGAAGCGCCTGCAGGGCGCCGAGGAGAAATCTGGGCCACCTCAACGGACGACGGACGCGACGGCACATCGAGTGAGCCCGTCATGAACGAATCGAGTCATCGGCCCTCAGGGCCTAACCCGCACTTCTCACCAGCTATCTACTACGGACGGCGATGCACCACGCCCAGCGGCGTTTTCTCGCCTCGGGGTGCTCGACGTACCTGTCGAGTACGCCTCCGCGCCCCTCGGGTCGAAAACCCCACTGGTCATGGCACCTCGCCACCTCGAGACGAAACCCGGTGAGAAGTGCGGGCTAAGGCTCAAGGCCGTATGGGTGGGAGGGCGGCGGCAAAATCGTGGAATTGTCGGGGGATGCGCGAGCGTATCTCTACGAAGGGACCCATATTTGAGGTGGGGCCGGCGGCTTGTCCGCCCCGAGGAGGCACTCTATGATGGTTGCCATGCAGCGATTGTTGATCAAGGCGTCGGTATTCGTGTGGTTGTGTGCGCTGGTGTCGGTCTGTACTGCGGGCGACGTGGTCCACTTCCGGGTGGAGGACACTATCCAGCCGGCGTCACAGCGATTCATCGAACGGGCCCTCGCCGAAGCCGAGGCTCGTGGTGCGGAGTTGGTGGTGATGGAGCTCGATACCCCTGGGGGGCTGCTCGACTCCACCCGCGAAATCACCAGTGCTATCACCACCAGTCAGGTTCCGGTGGTGGTCTTCGTGACCCCAGGTGGTGCCCGCGCCGCGTCCGCCGGTTTTTTCATTTTACTGTCAGCCGACGTCGCCGCGATGTCTCCGGGCACCAACACAGGTGCTGCTCACCCGGTGGGGGGGCAGGGAGAGAACCTCCCCGAGGATGTGCGGGACAAGGTCACCAAGGACGCCTCGGCCATGATCAAGTCCCTTGCCGAGCAGCGCGGCCGAAACGTCGATCTCGCGATCGAAGCCGTGGAGGAGAGCTCGTCGTTCACCGCTGAGCAGGCCCTCGAGGACGGGCTCGTGGACCTGGTGGCCAACAACCTCGACGATCTGTTGGAGCAGTTGGCCAGCGGCGAGGTCACCCGGTTCGATGGGACGGTGCAGATCGTGGACCTCGAATCGCCGGTGATCCAGAGAGTGGAGCCCACCTTTGCGGACCGACTTGTTTTCCGTGCTGGCCAACCCGAATGTGGCGTACTTGCTGATGGCTCTCGGCGCCCTCGGCCTCTACGTGGAAATCACCCATCCTGGCGGCATCCTGCCGGGCGTGATCGGGGTTGTGTTCCTCCTGTTGGGTCTGTACTCGATCTCGGTCTTGCCCATCAGCTGGGTGGGGGTCGCGCTGATCTTCGTCGCGTTGGTGATGTTCTTACTCGAAATCAAGATCGCCAGCTATGGTCTGCTGACGATTGGCGGACTGATCTGCTTTGTATTGGGGTCCCTCATGCTCTTTGAAGCACCGATTCCAGCCATGAGAGTCTCCCTTGGAGTTGTCCTGCCCACTGCGCTTGTCATGGCGGCGGTCACCGGATTCCTGCTCAACCGGGTCGTCAAGGCCCATCGCAGCCGTCCGATGACCGGGACCGAGGGTCTGGTGGGCGAAACCGGGACGGTGCTCAGCGAGCTGGATCCGGTGGGCAAGGTGCTGGTGCACGGAGAGTATTGGGACGCGCGCGCTTCGGGGCCTGCCATACCCGTCGGGACAGCGGTTCGGGTACTGGCGGTCGACCAAAAACGGATTGAAGTGGAGCCCGCCGAACCGGCGGGCCAAGGGGGTTCATGATGGGCATTCTCGGATCCGGTCTCGGGCTCGCGATCTTCTTCGCGGTCTTCATCATCTTCAAGTGGATCAATATCCTCAACGAGTACGAGCGAGGCGTGGTCTTCCGCCTCGGCCGGGTGCTCAAGGAGGCCAAGGGGCCGGGACTGGTGATCGTCATGTGGCCGATCGACCGCATGGTCAAGATGAGCCTGCGGACGGTGGTTCACGACATTCCGCCGCAGGACGTGATCACCCGCGACAACGTGTCGGTCAAGGTCAACGCGGTGGTCTACTTCCGGGTGATGGACCCGACGAAGGCGGTCGTGGATGTGGAAAACTACATCTACGCCACCTCGCAGCTGGCCCAGACCACCCTGCGCGCGGTGCTCGGCGAGGTTGATCTCGACGACCTCTTGAGCAAACGCGAGGAGGTCAACATTCGCCTGCAGGAGATCATCGACCAGCACTCCGATCCGTGGGGTGTCAAGGTGTCGATGGTCGAGGTCAAGCACGTCGACCTGCCGCCGGACATGCAGCGGGCCATCGCCAAACAGGCCGAGGCCGAGCGTGAGAAGCGGGCCAAGATCATCCATGCGTCGGGCGAGTTCGAGGCATCGCAGAAGCTGGCCATGGCGGCCGACGTCATGCGGGCCAACCCGATCACCATCCAGCTCCGCTACCTGCAGACGCTGACCGAGATTTCCACCGAAAACGCGTCGACGATTGTGTTCCCGGTGCCGCTCAAGATGCTGGAGGGTCTGGTCGGAAGGCTGAAGGAGTGAATCGGGGGTCCCGACCGCATCCGCTCGCGCGGCCCCGGAGAGAGATGGAGACATGGCACCTTCGTACTACGTGATCGAGCTGACCGGACGCTGGCTCACCATCCTGCTGGCGGCGCTCGCCCTGGTGATGGTGCTGGCCTTCGCATTTGGATACGGAGCGGCCTGGTCGGTGCTCTCGCAGAGTCCTGCCGGTCCGCCGCAGCCGGTGGTCGTCGGGGCGACCACACCGACGCCGACGCCGGCGGAAGTCGTGATTTCAGCAGCGGCCGAGGATCCCACTCCCAAAGCGCTGCCAACTCGAACACCCAGCGAAACCGCCGTTCCGAAGAAACCGACTCCGAAGCCGAAACCCACCAAAGTGCCGACGGCGAAGGCGGAGGGATTCTGGGTGCAGGTGCTCGCCTCCACCAATGCGGACGCCGTGGAGGAGGCGCGCAAGAGGCTCACCGAACTCGGATTTTCCAGAGACCACCAAGCGGTGACCCGCAGTCCGGGCCCCGGCGGAAACGAGCTGCTCAAGCTGCGTGTTGGACCGTTCCCGGACAGACCATCCGCTGACCGTGTGGCAACGCGGATGAAAGCCTCCGGATACTCCGATGCGTGGGTGGTGGCCCCTTGAGCTTTGGTGGACAGGTAGGAGCACCGGTACTTCCAGAGTGGATCCGCGGTCGCAAGATGCGGTTGGGCGACCTCCACCAGATCAAGAAGCGCATGCGCACCGGTGGGCTCCACACCGTCTGCGAGGAAGCGCGGTGTCCGAACCGCACCGAGTGCTTCATTCGCGGTACCGCCACCTTCCTGATCAACGGCAGAGTGTGCACACGCAACTGTTCCTACTGCTCGATTGCCCATGGTCGGCCCGAACCGGTGGATTCCGACGAGCCGCGGCAACTGGCAGACACCGTTGTCGACATGAGGCTCGAACACGTGGTGATCACGGCAGTGGATCGCGACGACCTGGCGGACGGCGGTGCGGCGGGTTTCGTGGAGTGTATTCGCCAACTGAGGGAGCTCGATTTACCTCCGACCATCGAAGTTCTCGACGCCAGATTTCCGCGGCGACATGTCCTCGGTCGATTTGGTCATCGACGCGAAACCCGATGTGTATAACCACAACGTCGAGACGGTGCCGAGCCAGTACCGAAGGGTGCGGCGCTCCGGGCGTTACCAATGGGCGCTTGACGTGCTGCGCCGAGTGGCGAACAGGGATCCGGAGATGTTGCGCAAGTCGGGAATCATGGTGGGTCTTGGCGAAACCCCCGAGGAAGTGGAAGAGGTTCTTGGCGATCTGGCCACCGCCGGCTGTCAGGTGGTGACGGTGGGCCAGTATCTCCAGCCCACCCCGGAGCAGGTTCCGGTGGAGCGGTACTGGCATCCCGACGAGTTTGCTGCGCTCGAAGGGGTTGGCCGTGATCTCGGACTCGAGGTCTTTGCCGGCCCCTTTGTACGGTCTTCCTACCGCGCCGAGGAGGCGTTTCTGCGAGTCAGCCGGGACCGGGCGGCCGCCGCCACATCCGGTAGCACCCAGATACACAATTCGAGCGCCCGCGCGAAGGTCGACCCTCGAGATTGACCAGATTCCTCCGCGACCCTTCGGGTCACGTTCGGAATGACAGCGATTTGCAGGGCAAAATCCCTGATCGGGATTGGCCGCAGAAGAACACTGATGAACATTGACTTCCCTCTCTCGTTCGGGAGGGGGGCGAAAATGCATAACATCTCAATACTCGTGTCTCAGATCTCACGCCACATTTGAATCGAGAGAATGCGATTGTTGCCGTGAGGTATGAGACGCGAGTATTGAGTGGTCATTTCAACGGTCAGGACATCACAACGGTAGGTTGCGGCCATCTGCGATACCATAGAAGGTACCCCTCAGGTAGGGAGTGCCACGATGATTGCCGAAGATCGGGTGCTGTGCCGGAATCCAGATCCGGAGAAACAGGGAACCAGGATCCCGCGGTGGAAGTTCGAGTTGATCCGCGACGCCATCGTCAGCGCTCTCCAGACTCGACCCGACGGATTCCCATTCAGAGACCTGCCCACCCAGGTCAGGAAGCGGCTCACCGGCGACGACGCGCGGGCCGTGGGCTCCATCTCGTGGCACACCACGGTCGTCAAGCTCGATTTGGAAGCCCGCGGCTCCATCGACAGGATTCGGGAAGCACGACCCCAGTTGCTTCGATTTGTATCGAACAAGGACTGACAAAAACTGATCCGAGGTCGTGCGCCACCCGATCGCAGGTTAGCTTCAGTCAAAGTAGCCGAGGACTTCAAGCTGCTCTTTGGTTTCGGTTTCGAGAGCCATCGGCGATTGGGGGGAGAGGTCGAGCTGCGGTCGAGTATCCAGCCACGCCGTGAGTTCTTCGACGAAACCGTCCACGACGAGGGGAAAATCACGAGCAACGTTGCTTTTCTCCCCTTCGTCGAGTTTCGGTACACGGATGCCCTCCAATCGTGCTGGTCAAGTCTAGCTCGGTGAGGCTGTGGGGCAGGAAGGACGAATTTTTTGGGCTTTCAAATCGACAGGAAGATATACTCACCGCCATGGCAACGGGTTGGTTCATCACGTTCGAGGGCGGTGAGGGCACCGGTAAGAGCACCCAGATAAAAATGCTCGCCGACAGGTTGGAGAGACTGGGCCGCGAGGTCGTGCTGACCCGTGAGCCGGGGGGTACCCCACTGGCCGAGGCTGTGCGGGCCGTGCTTCTCGACCCGGCCCACGGGCCCGACGGACTGGTGGAGGTCTTCCTGTTGGAGGCGGCTCGCCGTGATCACGTGGGGGGTGTGATTCGACCGGCCCTGGACCGAGGCGCGGTTGTGCTGTGTGACAGGTTTGCCGACTCCTCGTGGGTTTACCAGGGAATTGTGCGTGGGCTGGGAGTGGAGGTCGTGGAACGCCTCAATCTGCTGGCGACCGGCGGCCTCGACCCTGATCTCACCCTTGTCTTCGACATGGAACCCCGGATCGCGCTCGGTCGAGCTCTCGACCGCAATTCGGAGGTCGAATCCAGGGAGGGTCGTCTGGATGAGGAGCCGATCGAATTCCACGAGCACGTCCGGGAGGGATTCCTGAAACTCGCCGATCGTTGGCCCAATCGAGTGCGGATCCTGAACGCGGCGGGTGATCCTGATGAGGTTTTCAAGCGGGTGGTTCGACTCCTTCCGGAGAAGCTGGCGTGAGCGGTCCATGGTGGCAGCACGACGGTCTCGACCGGGATCGGTTGGGGGTCTTCGTAGACCCAGTGCTCGAGCGAGTGCTGCACGCCACTCGGGTCGGCAGGTTCCCCCATGCGCTACTGCTCACTGGACCGGCCGGCCTGGGTCGCGAGCTTGCGGCGGTGGAAATCTCGGTCATGCTCGTGTGCCGGGGTGGCGAACAACCATGGAGTGATGGCCCCTGCGCCGACCGGGTCCGCGGCGGGAACCATCCGGATGTCATGGCGGTGCTCCCTCAGGGCGCCTCCCGGCAGATCAAGATCGAGCAAATCCGGGAGATCGTGGACGGCGCTGCGGCGCGACCTTACGAGGGGAAACACCGGGTCTGGATCCTCGACGGTGTGGAGGCAGGGCATTTCGTGCCCGCCGCGGCGAACGCGTTTCTGAAGGTGCTTGAAGAACCGCCCAGCCATTGCCGTTTCCTGCTGTTGGCGTCAAATCCGACGGCGGTTCTGCCCACTATCCGATCGAGGTGTCAGCAGCTTTCGCTGCCTGGACCGGCCGAGGTGGCGGCCAGGCTTGGACTGAAGGTGCCCGCCGGCTTGGCCCGCGCCGTACTTGCGGGTTCGGATCTGACGATTGCTGCCGAGGCGGTCAGGGGCGCCCTGCGTCAGGCCTTCAGAGGCGAGGTCAAGGGCCTGCTGTGCCTGCCGCAGCTCATACCTCAGGATGTCCTCGGGACCGAGTTGGTGACAGCAGTGGCTCTCGAGGAGGCGGCGGAACTCGACGGCTCGGATGGGTCGGCTGAGTTGGTGAGGCTGGCCGCAGATCTGATGGCTGTGGAGAGGCGTACGAAATCGCTCAATCTGACGGCCGATCGGCAGCTCATCTCGACCTTACTTCGCTGGTATCGCGGGCTACCAGGAGTCGAAAGTCCAAAGTCTAAAGTCTAAAGTCAAAAGTCAAAAGTCAAAAGTCTATTTGGGCGGTGCGGAGAGCATTCGCAATTCGCAATTCGCAATCCGTAATTCGCAATGGAGAGTGAGTTGGCGGTAACGATACAATCGCCCTCATTCGAGGGGGAGGCATGGATGAGTGATTCGTTGCTGCCGTGGGTGCTGTTCATAGCGTACGGGTTGGTGATTATCGGTCTGACCTGGTGGAATCGCCGGAAGGCGTCGTCGATGAGCGACTTCGCGGTCGGCAGTCGGAGTGTGCCTCCATACCTCGTGGGTTTGTCTCTGGCCGCGAATATGACCTCGGTGGCCACATTTGTGATCAACCCGGGCTTGGTTCATGCCTACGGATGGGCCGGCGTGATGGGCTACGGGGTGGCCGCTCCGTTGGGGATTTTCCTCGGCCTGATCGTGATGAGCCGACGGTTTCGCAGGGTCGGAGAACAGGTCACTGCCCTGACCATCCCGCAGTGGATCGGAGACCGCTACGAGGATCGACGGTTGACGGTGTTCTTCGCCGTGGTGAGCATGCTCCAGGTCACCTTCCTTGTTCTGATCGTGACCGCGGTTGTCCTTGTTTTGATGAGCGTACTTCATCTGCCCATGTGGGTGGCTCTCACCATCGTGGTGGGATTTACCTTCAGCTACATCATCCTCGCCGGGGCCAGCGTCCACGTCTGGTCCAACAGTATGCAGGCAGTGACCATGATCGTGGTGGCCGTTTTGCTGGTGGCCTCAGGCGCCGAGTTCTTTTCCGGCGGTCTGAGCGGCTTCTTCGACCACCTGACCGAGGTGGGACCGCACTACGGATCAGTGACCAACCCGGACAGCCTGCTGTTTCGAGATGTCTTCGAGGTATTCGTGGCCAATTTCCTGATTGGTGTGGCTATCATCATGCAGCCCCACATCATGTCCAAGGCGCTCTACTTGAGATCGGAACGGGACGTCAACAAGTACCTGGTGACGGCGATGGTGGCCGGCACGATTTTCACCTCGGTGCTGATGGTTGGCCTGTTTGCCAGACTGACCTTGGGTGGTGATTTGGCGCCGGACCGGGTAATGGCCACCTACATCGCGACCGATTTCTCGCCAGGGCTCAGGGCGCTGATTATGATCGGCGTGTTGGCGGCGGGGTTCTCGACTCTGGAGGGTGTGATCCTCGCGCTATCGACGATTTTCGCCAGCGACCTCTACGGCAACCTGGCGATATTTGCCGGCGTCGATCGAGAGAAAATCGGTCGGCGACTGTTGCCGATGGGGCGGATCTTCCTTGTCGTTCTCGCCCCGGTCACCTACCTGCTGGCGCGGGATCAAATCTTGGAACCATCCTTGTCGGTTGCCATATTCGCCCAGAACGGTGTCTACGGTTTGTTCGCCGCCACATTCGCGCCGGTGGCGTTCGGGATGTTTTCCAGCCGGGCTACCAGGGGGCTGGCCTTTGCCGCCGCCGTCGCTGCGCTGGCGGTGCACTTCGGTATGTACTACGGGAAGATCACCGTGTACCACAACAACCCGGCGGTGCCGGCTGCGTGTGCCCTTGTCATCTCGACGCTGATCATGGCAGTTGGAGTGGCGACTCGCCGGCGTGAAGGTGGAGAGGTGGGAGGGTGAGAAGGTGAGAGGGGGAGAAGGCCTGCTCGCACGCCCTGCCGGTTAAAGGTATAAAGGTAAAAGGTTCCCCCTCCCTCCAGCGTCCGAGTCCGCGTCCGAATCAAAAATCAAAAATCGCAAATCCCCACCCACCCGGGACGGAATTGGACGCAGATGAACGCAGATCTCAATACTCGTGTTTCAGATCTCACGCCTCTTTTGAATCGAGTGAATAGGATTGTTGCCGTGAGATATGAGACGCGAGTATTGAGTGATCATTTCGACGGTCTGAACACCACGGCTGTGAGAGGTTACGAGACCTTTTTCAATCCCGAGTTGATCGGACCGCCGCCGGAGGTGACGGCGGACTTAATCCGGTAGGCCCACTCCACCGCTTTGGCCCTGCCGTACTCTGCGAGGTCCATCTGGAAGGGGTGGGTCGCCACGGCGCGGGCGTACTTGTGGAGCCGGAGCCGGCGCAGCCTCTGGTACATCCGGTGCAGATCCTTGCGGGAGACCGTGTCCGACACCAGGATCACCCGCTGCCAGTCAAGCTCGAAGGAGATGTTGAGCAGGTCCCAGTCCATGTCGTCGGAGACCAGGCCCTTGGCCTTGGCCTGGTGCCACACCGGGGTGCCCGGCAACGGGGTCAGCACGTAGATGTTGACCAGCGACAGCGGATTCCGTTTGATGAACTGGTAGGTCTCCTCCATCTGCTCCAAAGTCTCTTGAGACTCACCGATGATGAACGAGGCGTGGGGGTGGATTCCGTGCTGGTGGAGGGTATGGACCGCCTGTTCGTTGATCTCGACTTTGAATGCCCTGCCCTTCAGGCGGTTCAGGACTTCCTGGTTCCCGGACTCCAGGCCCATGGAGATGGACACAAAGTTCATTTCCTTGAGCATTCGTGCCATGTCGTCTGTGATCCGTGTCGCTGACGAGGCGCACGAGAAGCGGAAGCCCTGTTGGGGCAGACCCTCCTGCATCACCAGCTCGTGGAACTCCTCGAGACGCTTGACGTTGGCAATGAAGAGGTCGTCGTGGAAGGTGATATAGCGGACCCCGAAATCGTCCCGCAGGTGCTTCACCTCTTCGATCATTGCCTCGGGCGAGAAGTAACGAATATTCGGCCAGAATCGCGTCGAGGCGCAGAAGGTGCAGTTGTAGGGGCAGCCCCTGGAAGTCAGCATATTCGAGTGGGGCCGGACTCTCATCATGGAACGGTCCGGCATGGGCAGCTGGTCGAGACTCTTGCCGGCCTTTCCAACCACCTCTCGAGGCGGGGTGACCACCTGCTCGCCACCCGCCCAGTAAACGATGCCCCGGAGGTCGGTCAGCCGGGCAGCCGGCAGGGATTCTTCTTCGAGAAAGAGCTCCATGAGCTCGCAGATGGCGTACTCGCCCTCACCGATAACCCCCACGTCCATGTCCCTGGTCAGGGAGCTTGGCAATTCGGTGATGTGGTAACCACCGACAATCACCGGGATTTTTGCCTCTCGACCCAGGGCCGCGTACCGCTTGGCGAGATTGTAATTTTGGGACACCGACGAGATGGCGAGAACCTGGGGGCGCCAATCGCGGATCGTCTCCTCGACGCCGTCCTCGATCAGCAGCGGTTCCACCCGATCACCGAACTCTCGACGCAACATGGCAACCAAATAACCCAACCCGAGGGCGGGGTAGCGGTTCTGGGCCTCCACGAAGGGGTTGACCGCGTTGACGAGAAGGATTCGAAGTGGGTTCATTGCTGCCGTTTCTCCGGTTGGATCGGTTTCGGTAGTCAGCCTATCAGGTTCCTCAGGGCAATGCGACGGGATCTCGATCTATTCCCCGGCCGGGCTGCGTTCGTCTGTGGCCCATCGCTCTGCCCACCGCACGCGAGGTGCTCGAATTCGGGAGTTGACAACGCGCTCGATCGGCGCGAGGCTGCAGTCATGAATACGACGGTGGACTCGAAGGTACCTTCTTTTGACCCTCGAACATTCGGCTCCGAAAATCCGATCACGAGGCTAGGCACCGGCAGCGTTGGTGGCAAGGCCGTGGGTCTGAAGCAGATCCAGGATGAGATCCTCCCGCGTTTCGACGCCGCTCGATTCGAGGGCGTCACAGTGCAGGTGCCGCGAACGATCGCGGTCGCCACCGATGTCTTTTCGGAGTTCATGGATCGAAACCGTCTTTGGAAGGTGCTCCAGGAGGACGTGCCGGACGTCCAGATCGCTCATGAATTTCAACGGGCGAACCAGTCTGCTGAAATACGGGAGCAGCTCCGAGGAGTGGTGACCGTCCTGCGGACACCGCTCGCCGTTCGCCCGTCAAGCTATCTCCAAGACACTCATCAACGGGCATTTGCAGGCATCTATACCTCGAGGTTGATTCCCAACTCCGAGAGCAGTGACGAGGCCAGGTACTACCGCCTCTCCAGCGCCCTGAAACTCGTCTGGGCGTCGACCTTCTTCGCCAACGCCATCGTTTCCCGGCGCGCAGCCGGCCTTGACGTGGACGCAGAAAAAATGGCGGTGGTGGTGCAGGAGGTGGCGGGCCAGCGCCACAATGGGAGCTATTACCCGACCCTGTCCGCCCTTGCGAGGTCCTACAACCACTACCCGGTGCCAGGAAATCAACGCGAGGACGGAGTTGTCGCGATGGCCCTCGGCCTCGGCAAGACCATTTCCGACGGCGAACACGTCTGGAGCTATTGCCCCCATCGCCCGCTCGCGCCGCCACCGTTCAAAAGCACTGGCGATCTTCTCAAATACACGCAGACGAGCTTCTGGGCTGTCAACGTCGGCGACCCGCCGCCTCCTGACCCGGTACGGGAAACTGCGTGCCTCCTCCGGCTGGGCCTCCGGGATGCAGAGAAGGACGGTGCTCTGAACTATCTTGCCTCCACCTACGACCCGTCGTCAGATCAACTGCGGTCGGGAATCGGTGGCCAGGGAGCTCGAGCCCTCACCTTCGCTCCTTTGCTCGAGTCACGCTCCATACCGTTCACGCCACTGATGGAGCATCTGCTCGAACTCTCGTGCAACGTTGTCAACGGCGAAGCTGAAATCGAGATCGCTGCCAATCTCGATCGCGAGCACGCCCTGCCTATGGAGATCGCCCTCCTCCAGCTTCGACCGATGTTGACGCCCGGCGAGCGGTCACTGGTGGAGGACGCCGACCTGGAGGGGCCCGACATCGTGGTCGCCTCGGACAACTGCCTCGGTCACGGGTCACGTGACGACCTCACCGATATTATCTACCTGCGCCCCCAGGAGTTCAGCCGCGGCAGGACCCGGATGATGGTATCGGAGCTTGATGCTGTGAATCGGGGATTGGTGGAGGAGGGGCGGCACGGGATCTTCATCGGGTTTGGCCGGTGGGGAACCACCGACGACCGATTCGGTGTGCCGGTCCAGTGGGGACAAATTTCGGCGGCCAGGGTGATCGTCGAGGCGACTCTGCCAGGAGCTCCCGCGATGCTCAGTCACGGAACGCACTTCTTCCACCGTCTGCTCAGCAACCGGGTCCTCTACATGTCCGTGGAACACGACGGTGCCGGACGAGTCGACTGGGATTGGCTGGAGGCCCAGCAGTCGATCTGGGAGAGCCAGAACGTTCGACACGTTCGGGTCCCGGCTCCGCTCGAGGTTCGGATCGATTGTGCGAACCGGCAAGGCCTCATCCGGAGACGGGCATAGTCCGTTGGCAGTTGGCAGTTAACCTTTGATTGAAGATTGAAGATTGAAGATTCCCACTTACCTTGAGGGGGGAGAACTTTCAACTTTCAACTTTCAACTCTTAACGCGGACGGTGCCCGATGATCAGCCACCGATGTCGGTCGACGTCGGTGCGGGTGATGGCTTCGAGTCCCGCCGCGGACATCCACCCGCGGATGCTGGACTCGGTGTGGGTGTCGCCGAAGGACCGCATGTTGATGGCGAACAGCGCCCCCAGACGATGCTCTCGCTGGGCTTCGTCGATCTGGAAGTCCACCACCGCGACTCGACCCCCGGGTGCCACCGAGGCGGCTGCGCGGCGCACCAGCTCGGCAGCTCTGGTGGGGTTCTCCTGGTGGAGGATGTTGGCAATCAGAGCCAGGTCGTAGCTGGTTCCATAGTCGGTCTCGAGGTAGTCTCCGCCGAGAAACCGAATCCGGTCTTCGAACTCGCTCCCTTCCAGCTCGAGGCTCGCCATCTGGGCCACCGGTGGGATATCCACCACGGTGGCCCGAAGGCCAGGTCGCTTGGAACAAAGGGCCATCGCGTAGTGGCCGAAGCCACCGCCCACGTCCAGGGCGCTGTCGACCCCCTCGAGGTCGAGCCGTGCCACCACCCGGCGGGCCATCTTCGAGCCGAGAGCTCGCATGGCGGAGCCGAAGCGGCGCACCCCCTCGGGATCGCGTGGCCCGGTGTCCCAGGCTTCTCCCCGGAGCCAAGGTTCGAGGTTCTCTCCCCACCCTTCATACATGGAGTGTGAGTGTGCGAGGAAGGGGGCGAGGTCTCCGGGTCCCTCTCGGAAGTGCTCGGACAGCCCGTCGGTTACGCGGTAGATATGGTCGTCGGCGATGAGGACGCCGAGGGCGTGGAGAGCGCGAAGGACCTTGCCGGTGGAGTAGGAATCCAGGTCGAGGTCGTGTGCCACCTCCTCGGGCGTCGCTCCGCTCGAGGCGAGCCGTCTCAGAATTCCGGTGCGCGCAGCCACCGTCAGGACCCGGTGCTCGGCGAAGGACCACAGCATCTGTTGCAGGTCGTCGAAGTTCATCTCAGAGATTATGCCAGTCCCGCCTCCGCGAGCACCCGATGCATGGTGATCACACGGTCGTGGAGTTGGTGATAGAGCATGATGACCGATGGATACTCCTGCTCGCCAAGGAAGAAGGCCAGGCTGTCGCCGTCGGCGTGGAGGGCTCGGTATGCCTCCAGCACCTGCCGCGACGAGTCTCTTGGCAGGAGCGGCGACACCCGTTCCTCGAGCCATTCGGCGGCGTCGACCACCGCAGTCACTGGCCGCGGCACGTCTTCGAAACGGTCGGTTCGGACCGCTTCAACCAGGTCACCAACCCAGTCAATGGACGGTGCGCGGGCGGCCGTCAGGGTTTTGCCGATTCGGTCGATGGCGGTTTGGAGGTCGGTTTCCTCCTCGCCGAGCATACCGTCGAGGTACCCTCGCGCGAGCAGGTTCTGCAGGCGTTTGAAGAAGATCGTGCACCTGAGAACCAGTTGGCCGTCGTCGGCGGTGTGGGCCAGCACGTTCAGCAGTTCCTCATTGAGGATTTCGGCACCCTTCATGAAGGTCGGGAACGGGACCCCCATGCGGTGGTGGGCTCGGCCAAGGTTCACGTACCTTCCGCGAAGGGCGTCGTCATCCTCGTGAAGGGACTCGGTGAAGCTGGCGCGTTGCCGATCCACCAAGTTGCTGATCTGCTCGTCATCCCGGAAAAAGGCCCGAAAGTGGTCGTTGGAAAGCAGGCGGTCATAGAAGGCAGTGAACGTTCTTTCGAGGTAGGGTGTGATTCCATCGAGAGGCGGCCGTCCTAAGACGGGAAGCTCCGACAACGGCGTGCCGCCCCCCTGGTAGCCCTCCACAAGCCCGTGGAGGGGCAAGGGCATGTCGAAGAGCCGGCCCTGGCCGAGGTCGACTCCGATGGTCCGCAAGCGGTGCAAGACCTCTTCGGACTCCACGTGCTCGGCCACTACCTTGAGGTCGAGGCTCTTCGCCAGGTTGGCGATGGCAAGCACAACCTTGTAGGCCTCTTTCGATTGTTCCACGTCGCGGATCAGCGAGCCGTCGATCTTGAGGTGAGAGATGACCTGGGACACGGCCAGGTCGGAGACGGTCTTGAGCGACGAGTAGCCGGTCCCGAAGTCGTCCACGGCGAACTTGACATCGTGACGGGCGTGCAACTCGTGAATGATGTCCAGGTGCTCCACGATCGCCTGCTCGGTGAGCTCGAGCACCACCACCATGCCCAGGCCGTCTGACCGGAGCTTCTCCATGGTGCGGCTCATCAGATCGAGGAAGTCGGGTGATAGCAGAGACACCGGAGAGACGTTGATAAAAAGGTGGCCCGTGACCCCGGCGAGCTGCTGGCCGACCTCCGCGAGTCGACCAAAGACCTGGGAGTCGAGCTCCACAATTTCTCCGAGCTGGTAGACCGAGTCGATGAACTCGGTGGCCGTCATCAGGCCGTCCTCGGTGCGGATCCTGGCCAGCACCTCCACGTTGTAGAGGTTGCGCGTGGCCAGCTCGATGACCGGCTGGAAGTGGACCTCGACCGCACCGCGCCGCAGGGCATCGGTGACCCGGCTGGCTGTTGCCTCTCGTTGGCGCAGTGACGCTCGCCAGTGGCGGTGATCCACTTCCTTGCTCAGGATCACCGGGTCCACGTGGGACGGTCGGGTGCGAAGCTGCGAGTAACCGAGGATCTTGATCACCTCGGCAGAGTCGATGCCATCGTCGTCGGGGACCTCCAGGGAGACCATGGCCACCCTCGGCGCCACTGACCGGCGGTGGCGGTTGAGGGCTACCGTGTTGAAGGCCCTCTGGAGCTTTCGGACCACCGTTGTCACTCGTTCGTGGTCCGTGGAGCCGTGGAGGATGACGAACTGAGCGCCGGCGATCCGCGCCACCCGAGCCTCGGGGTCCTCCGAGCGGAGGATCAGCTCGGTGGTGGCGCTGATGAGCTCCTGGAGCAGATCGCCGATGGCAAAGCCGTAGATCTGATTGATCACCGCCAGATTGGTCAGGGTTCCGGCGGTCACCGCCAAGCCATCGATGCCGATTCTGCGGTCGAGGTTGGCGAGCAGATCGCTCTTCGAAAGCACGAACCCGGGGCCTTCTGCGGCCAGTGCCCGCAGGTGGTCGGGCGCCGCGAGACCCTGTTCGACCAGTTCGAGCAGGGCGTGGCGGACCTCTGGGTTCAAACCCGGCGATTCAGCCGAGGCATCGGTCTCCGTCATACAAATTTCACTGTAGCCGATGTGCAAGAAAACCAACCCCATCGCCCTGTGGGTGTCGGAGAAACGGGGAGAAAACCGGGGCCTGGAGTGATACCCGGTACAATTTTCGCAGTGGTTGAACGACAGACCCTGCGCCAGCAGATTGCCGCCGAACTGGGTGGTCAGGCGGTTGCCTTCGAGGAGCTGCGGGGTCAGTTTGTCCTGACGGTTCGCGACCTGGAGGAGCACCTGCGGCATATCGAGCGCAGCGCGCGCGGCGGCGGGCTCCGGCTGAGGGTGGAACCGGCCCGCTGCCTCGGCTGCGGATTTGTCTTTACGCGGAGAGCCCTGCATCCTCCTGGCCGCTGCCCTCAGTGCCGCAATCGCCGCGTCGAGGGGCCGTGGTTTCGAATTGGCTGAGCGTTTTCTTTCGATCCATCTGCCGAGTTGTTTCATCTCCTACTAAAAGGACGGTGGCGGTTCGAAGTGGCAAGGCGGCTTCTGGCCATGAAGCTTCAAGGCTTCAGGGCGGAGGAGCAGAGGAGCAGGGGGGCAGGGGGGCAGAGGAGAGGGTGCTGTGCTCGACCTCATTTCCTCCCTCAATCTTTTCCATCAGTCCACGCCCGGCGGCTGAGAAAGCGACAGTTCGCAATTCGCAATGGGTGGCTGGGTGGGGGGCTCAATCCTCCTGCGGTGGGCGCCAGCGGACCTTGAGATTTCGAGCGGCGCGCACCTCGTCGACTCGTCGCACTGGGGTGTCGTGTGGCGCGGTCTTGACCAGCTCCGGATCGTCCTCGGCCTCGCGGGCGATTTCGAGCATTGCGTTGCAGAATGCCTCGATTTCGTCCGGTGAGACACTTTCGGCCGGCTCCACCATCAGCGCTCCATGGACGACCAATGGGAACGACATGGTGGGTGGGTGGAAACCGTAGTCCAACAACCTTTTGGCGATGTCGGTGTTGCGGACCTCTCGCCGCGTCTGGATTGAGTCGTCAAAGACGACTTCGTGGAGTGACGGCGAATCGTACTCCAGATGGTAGGTGCCGGCGAGTCGGTGGCGAATCAGGTTGGCGTAGAGTACCGCCACCTCGGACATGTCGCGGAGACCATCGCCTCCGAGGCTCTTGATGAAGGTGAGGGCGCGGACCAGAATCAGAAAACTGCCGGCGAATCCACGCATCGCGCCGATGGATTGGGGGTCCTCCCAAACCATCTTGAATCGATCTTTCTCCTTGGTCACTCGCGGCACCGGCAGGTGGGGCAGCAGGGCCTCGGAGACTGCAACGGGGCCAGCCCCAGGACCGCCCCCACCGTGGGGGGTCGAGAAGGTCTTGTGGAGGTTGATGTGCATGGCGTCGGCGCCCATCTTCCCGGGTGCGGCCCGGCCAACGAATGCATTGAGATTGGCGCCATCCATGTAGATGAAACCACCACGTCCGTGGACGAGTTCGGAAATCTTTAGAATCTGGTGCTCGAAGAGACCGAGGGTGTTCGGGACAGTCAGCATGACGGCGGCCACCCGATCGGTCATCAACCGTTCGAGGGCGGCCATATCCACCGTGCCGTCCGACCCGGAGGGGATCTCCACGGCCCGGTAGCCGCCAAAAACGGCAGTGGCCGGGTTGGTCCCGTGAGCCGAGTCGGGAGCCAACACGATGTCCCGATTTTCCCCGCGGACCTCCAACGCTTTTCGGATCATCAAGATTCCGGTGAGCTCACCGTGAGCTCCGGCGGCGGGCTGGAGCGTGACGCCAGCCATTCCGGTAATCGTTTGGAGTGCCTGGTCGAGCTCCCACATCAGTCGGAGGGCGCCCTGGACCTGGTCGTCCTGCTGGAGCGGGTGGATGTCGGCGAACCCCGGCATTCTCGCCGTCCGCTCGTTGATCCGAGGGTTGTACTTCATGGTGCAGGAGCCCAGCGGATAGAGCCCCTCGTCCACCGCGTAGTTGAGTTGGCTCAGGCGGTGGAAGTGTTGTACCACCTCGAGTTCTCCGAGATCTGGAAAGTCGTCGCCATCGTCCCTCAGGAGTTCGGTGGGCAGCACCGCAGAGGGATCGACGTCGGGTACGTCCAGCGGTGGCAGCCGATGGCCCTGTCGGGCCAATCGGTGTGGGTTTCGCTCGAAGAACAAGGGTTCGTCCCTGAGCGCCCGTCGCTTCACGACATCCTCCCCATGGCCTGGGTCAGTGCGATCAGATCATCGTTGGAGTTGAGTTCGGTCACCGCCACCAGCAGGCCGTCCGGCCATGACCCTCCCCAGCTGTGAGCTGGCACCCCGGCCAGGACCCCCTCTTCGGCCAGTTGCCGAGACAGCTCCTCGCCGCCACCCGGTCCCTCCACAAGCATCTCGTTGAAGGTGGGTGCGGAGGGATAGGCGCGGCGCCAGCCGCCGCCGAGGCCGTCGATCAGGCGCTTTAACTCCTCGCACCGGGCGAGACAGGAACGCGCCAGCTCGCGCAGACCAGACCCTCCGATGGATTCCAGCCAGACGGTGGCCGCAAGGGCCATCAGACCTTGGTTGGTGCAGATGTTCGACGTCGCCTTGGCCCGTCGAATGTGTTGCTCCCGGGTCGAAAGGGTGAGGCAGAACGCGCGGCGACCCTCCTCGTCGATCGTTTCGCCGGCGAGCCGTCCCGGCATCTGTCGGATGTGGGGCTCGGAGCATGCGAAGAACCCGAGGTGAGGGCCGCCGAATCCCGGGGCCACACCGAAGGACTGGGCCTCGCCGCACACAACATCAAATCCGAAGTCGCCGCCGCCCGCGAGCAGTCCCAGGGAGACCGCTTCGGTCACCACCTGAACGCTGAGCGCACCGATGTCCCGTGCCACTTCCACGATTCCTGGCAGGTCTTCGACCGTTCCAAGAAAGCTGGGCGACTGGACAACGATGCAGCAGGCATCGTCTCCGCCGGCTGCCCGCAACCGTTCCGGGTCGGTCCGTCCGTCGCTGCCTGGTGGAACCACCACCAGGTCGATGCCCACCGCGTCGGTGTAGGTCGCCAGAACGCTGCGGTACATGGGGTGGACGGTTTCGGCCACCACGACCCGGTCCCGCTTCCCCCGCAGCACCCTGTGGGCGAAGAGCACGGCCTCGACCGTCGCCGTGGCTCCGTCGTAGAGGGAGGCGTTGGCCACGTCGCAGCCGGTGAGTTGACAGATCAGGGTCTGGAACTCGAAGACAACTTGAAGAGTCCCCTGGGAGATTTCCGGTTGATACGGTGTGTATGAGGTGAAGAACTCCGCTCTGCTGAGGACCGAATCCACAACGCTCGGTTGGATATGCCGATAGACGCCGGCGCCCAGGAAGGCGGGTCGAGAACTCATGGCGATGTTGGAGTCTGCCCACCGGGCAAACCTCCGTCGCACCGTCTCTTCGTCCTCACCGTCCGGCAGATTCAAACGGTCGAGGCGCACTCCCTCGGGAATGCTTGCAAAAAGGGCATCCGCGTCGTCGAGTCCAAGCTCGTCGAGGATGCGGCGACGGTCCTCCCGACCGGCACCGATCCACGGGTGCATCAGGCGCTCTCCTCCTCGATCACTTGCTGATACGCCGCGGCATCGAGCATTTCGCCCTCCTGAATGGAGCCCGAAATCTTCACCAGCCAGCCTTCACCGTATGGGTCCTCGTTGACCAGGTTGGGTTCGTCAGCTAACCGCTCGTTGACCTCGACCACTTCGCCGGCAACAGGAGACAAGAACTCGGCGACCGCCTTGACGGACTCCAGGGTTCCCAATTCCTCACCGGAATCTATGCCGAGGTTGACATCGGGCAGCTCCACGTACACCACTTCTCCGAGCTGGTCCTGGGCGTAATGGCTGATACCCATGACGATGACGCTACCTTCGTCGCGCGCCCACTCGTGCGACCGGGTGTAGAAGCGGTCATCTGGAATTGTCATCGCTACCTCCTTGAAAATCAGTAACAAACGAGAGAGTCACTTCTTCTTCCGAGAGTAAAACGGCAGATCCACCACCCGTGCGCGGGCGGTGCGGTTTCTGATTCCCACCAGGAACTCCCGCCCGGGGCTCCCTGCATTGCTTGGAAGATAGGCCATGCCCATCGCCTTGTCGAGGGTTGGGAGCAAGGTGCCTGACGTGATCTGCCCGACGGCTTCGCCCTCCGGCTCGAAAAAGACCGGATAGCCGTGGCGAGCAATGCCGGGATCGATCATCTCGAAGCCCACCAAACTGCGGTCGACGCCCTCGTTTTGCTGTCGTTCGAGCACGTCATGCCCGATGAAGTCACCCTTGTCGAGTTTGACGATCCAGCCCAGGCCCGCCTCCAGCGGGGTGGTGGTGTTGTCAATGTCATTGCCGTAAAGAGTCATGCCGGCCTCGAGACGCAGCGTGTCACGGGCACCGAGACCGGCCGGTTTCAGGCCGTGGCGTCGGCCGCCCTCGAGCAGCGCCTTCCACAGGCCAGGAGCGGCAGATGGTTCGACGTAGACCTCGAAACCGTCCTCGCCGGTGTAGCCGGTGCGAGCGATCAATCCGTGGCAGCCGGCAACCTCTCCCCAGTCGAAACGGTAGTACTTGATTCCCGCCAAATCGACCGGAGTCAGGGGCTGCAGGATTTCCTGGGCGAGTGGTCCCTGGATGGCCAGCTGGGCCCAGTCCGAGGAGCGGTCGAGGACATCCACCCCGTCCTCGCTTGAGGCGAGGTCCGCAAGATAGGCGAGGTCTTTGCCGGTGTTGGCCGCATTGACGACCAGCAGGTACTCGTCTTGACCCGTGCGATGGACCAGAATGTCATCCACGAAGGTGGCTTCCGGGTACATGAGGCCCGTGTACTGGGCTCTGCCGATCGTCATCTTCGAGTGGTTGTTACAGGAAACACGCTGCACGAAGTCGAGAGCCTGCGGCCCCCGAATCACGATTTCTCCCATGTGGGAAACATCGAACAGACCCGCCCGGTTGCGAACCGCCTCATGCTCTTCGGCCAGCGAGGTGTACTGGACCGGCATCAGGAAGCCAGCGAAAGGGACCATCCGGCCGCCGGCCGCAACGTGTTCGTCGTACAGCGGAGTTTTCTTGGCTTCTCCGATCTCGCTCATGAACTACGTACCTCCGGACACCAAACAGCTGCAGAATAGCATTCCATCCAGGCGATCGAAAGATCGCAGCGATAAACCGGGAAGAGTTCAAAGCTGAAAGTTGAAAGTCGGGTTCATTCGGGAAATCGTGAGGTGAGGTGATCCCGTTCCCGGCTGCCAGGGACGGCGACAGTGATCAGCGGCAGCGAGCAGCACCAAGGAGACAGCGGGCAGAGGGCAGGGGGCAGCGACAGCGGGCTGCGGGGAAAGTTGTGGTGCGCCTCTGGCCTGCTGACTCGACCGTGTGGAATTGGCCGAAGAAAAACGCAGATGCCCGCAGATGGACGCAGCCGGACATTTCGTCGTGCCATGACCTGGCGTCTTCTCAATCCCGTGTAGCCGGTGCCCATCCCGCGCCGACGCTGTCGCCGTCACCTGACGCCGCCACCGGCCCCTGTCGCTGGCCACTGCCGCTGCCATCGGCCCCTGCCGCTGTCACCCGACGCCGTCCCTGATCGCTGGTATCCACCACCTCACGGAATTCCGGATGAGGCGGGACTTTAGACTTTGGACATTAGACTTTGGACTCGATCGATGTGGCTGGCGGGACGTCCCGGGACCTCAATCCGCGATATTTCGCAACAAGCGGGCGGCGTTGGTCAACTCATCCGATGGGTCGTCGATCTGGGAGAGCTGATAGGCCAGGCCCTCCCTCAATGCCTTGGAGTCGCCCGACCGCACGGTCTCCAGGAGCTTCTGGAGAGCGGTCCGTCCGGGGTCGGAGAGGCCGGGTCGGCCGAGCTCTCGCTCGAGGACCAGCCGAACGAGGGAGAGAATCTCCTCGCGGTTTTGGACGTCGCCGGCCTCCCCAAAGGGCTCGGCGTCGGCATCGAGCTTCGGGGCCGCATCGGTTTCTGCCGCGATTTGAGCCTGCCGCTTACGGTCCGACTGATTGAGGTTTTCCGGCAGCTCCCGCAGCTGTCGGCTGAATCGACCCAACATCAGGTAGAGCTCTTTTTCCGAGGCGAAGTTCCCCACAAGCCTGGAGTTGCGATCGAGTTCGAGGGTCTCCGACTCCTGGAGCATGATGTTGGCCCGGGCACCGCGCTCGAGGGTGATCGAACGCGCTCTGACACGCCAGGCGGTGAGCTCTCCAGCCACGAAACAGGAGTCGGCAGCCTGAATCGACACGGCCTCGACCTGGACCTTTGGATCGATTCGCACCGATCCGTTGCCCGACTCGATGACCGAGTAGACCCCTGAGTTTTGGATGACGAGATTGCCCGGTGTGCGGATTGACAGCTGGCCACGCTCGTTGACGGTGACCTCGGTTCCGTTGGGGATGATCATGGTCGGGAAGTTCTTGACCTCGTCCACGGGCTTACCTCACCTTCACCAGAGACGGCAGCGGATCGAAGGACAGGGCGGGTGCTGTTCGGCCTCTCACCAGCAGCGCTTCGTGACCTGTCCATTGATAGTTGAGAATGAAGATCCTCGGGTCAACCGGGGCCGGCTCTCCCGTGGTTTCCCTTTCCACCCTCACCTCATAGTGGAGGTGGGGTGAGGTGCTCCAGCCGGTGTTGCCAACGGTGCCGAGCTGTTCACCGCGTTTGAGCTGCTGGCCTCTGCGAACCTGAATCTCCTGGAGGTGGGCGTAGATCGTCAGGTATCCACCGGCGTGGGATACCACCACTACGTTGCCGTACCGCCACCACCTGACGTTTCGGCGCAGAGGAAAGCGGCCCGCAAAGACGACCCTTCCACCGCCGCCTGCGAGCACGGGGGTTCCCTCCCGGGCGGCGAGGTCCAGGCCAGCGTGGAAGTCTGATTTGTCGGTGAAGGGCGAGATACGGTTGCCAAAGGGCGACGTGAGCACGAAGTTCCCGATAGGAACCGGGCAGATGGACGGGACGCTTTCGGTGAGCTCCTCGTGAGCGCGGGCGAAGCTCTCCAATTCATCGGAGAGCATGAGCAGGGCGCTGGTTTCGGTGTCGAGTTCGAGACCACGGGTGGAGGCCGCTGCGGCCTCCGGGACCGAAATCTCAGCGTTCGGCTCCGAGGGGAATCCCCCGAGGCCCGTGGAGTCCTGCGGGGCGCCGAGGATCAGGCTCATTTGGAGCTGTCGGTTGCGGGCGGCGTCCACCGCACGACCGACTCTTTCCAGTGTCATCGTGCGCTGGCCGAGGATCTCCATCTGGAGACCGTGCTGCTGGCGCAACCCGCGCAGTTCACCGCCCAGCATCAGAGCCTGCGCTCCGAGTGGAGCGAGGGCGATCCCAACCACCATCACCATGCCGAGTACGACGGCCCCTGCGATTATGAAGCGATAGCTCCGCCGGGACAGGAAGTAATAACGTACCTGTTTGCGGATATCTGCGGGGTGAAACTGAATCTCGTACATTGGCTTATCGAGGGTACGTCCGGGCCCGGCACACCGTCGTGATCATGGTCACCTTCCCAGGGTCAACCATGAGCGGTAACACGTCAGGACGTCGGTTCATGCCCGCCACCCGGTCGTCCTCCACATATGGCGCAGTGAGATACGCCAGTCAATTATTTTAGCGCTTCTCCGGCAAACCATCGTCACAGTCGGATTTCAGACGGCCCGTAGCGACGCCACCGGGTCTTCGGTGGAGGTCTTCCACGCGGGCCCAAGCGAGGCGAAAAAAACCAGCACCAGGCAGACAACGAGCACTGCCGCGAGGTGCGTCGGTTCGGGTCTGAAGGG
Organism: uncultured Holophagae bacterium; assembly: GCA_963801995.1. Taxonomy (GTDB): domain Bacteria; phylum Acidobacteriota; class Thermoanaerobaculia; order Thermoanaerobaculales; family Sulfomarinibacteraceae; genus FEB-10. Next base: position 233,340 of record CAWDGW010000014.1, read on the forward strand.
AATCGAATCCACCATGTACACGTCGGCCAAACCCGCTGGAAATCGAACCACGCGCAGGGCCGTCATGAGCCAACTGAGGGCGCATCCCGCGACGATTCCCACCGTCACTCCGGTGCCACCGAGCAGCAGTCCGGCCAGTACAAGGATGCGTCGGATCCGTGAAGGCGTCGCTCCGAGGGCCTGGAGGGTTCCGGCCGTACGTCGTTTGTCGATGGCAAGAACCACCAGGGCGGAGCTTACCTGGAACGACGCCACCGCGACCACCAGACTCAGGATCACAAAGAGCGACAGCGTCTGCCACCTCAGCGCAGCGAACAGGGATTGGTTCATTTCGCGCCAATCGGTGAACAGCAGGGCCGGCTCGACCTCCTCGAGCCGATCTCTGACTCGCGCAACCTCAAGGGGATTGGTGAGCTCGATCTCGACTCCCGCTGCTCCGGTGCCTGGCAGTGACTCCGCCACGACCTCCAGTGGAGCGACGACCCAGCTGGAGTCGAACTCGGCAAAAGCGAGGTGGAAGCTCGACACCATCCTCAGCGGGAGAGCCGGCACGATCCACGATCCTGCATCTGGAGCCAAGCGGACCGTCGCAAGGTCTCCCGGCTCCAGCCCGAGGGACCCGGCGAGCCGCTCGCCGAAGACCGCGGGGATCCCCTCCTCCATGACCGGCCACCGCTCGAACCCGGTATAGGCCGGTGGGTCTGCCACCGCCTTGACCGTGATGGGCACAGGATTGGTCGGTCGGGCAGGATCGTCGATGAGGCCGGTCAAATAGGTCACCGGGGTGACTCTGCTGACTCCGTCAACCTCGGCGAGCGCAGTGGCGATGGACTCGGTGGTTGACGCGTCCATCGGTCGGCCCGCGAAACCCACGACGTGGGCGTTACCGCGCTGCAGGGCTTCTGCGATGGCGTGGGAGTAGCCCGACATCAAAGCCAGGGTGATGACCAGCGCGGTCGTGGCGAGGGCAACCCCTGCGAACGCCGCCAGCGAGGTCCCCCGAAGCAGCAGGCCAGCCCGGCGTCGGAGAAAGCGGATCGCGAGCTCCAAATCCAGTTTCACCCGGGGAGTTTAGCCCAGTACCGAGTGATGTCCACGTCGAAATGTCACGAATATCGCGCCTCAGACACGGCTACAATGGCGCGCTGATCGTGAGGTGTGAGATCTGGAGCAGTATTGGCTGACGAGGCACAACGTAGACAGTCAATCGTGCTGCGCATCGGCAGCCTCCCGCCGAGCGAGTAACTTTCTGCCCGATAAACGTCTACGGCCTGCTCCTTGGCCCTACCGCTTCCACGCACGGTAAGTGACAGAGCGGACGATGCCGCCCAGATCATCGAGCCGGACTCCCCCCTGCTGAGCCAGCTGTTGGACGTCGGCAGGGATCTTGGTGGAGCCCAGGAAGTCCACATCCCTCAGGATTTCCACCTCCGACAGGCCGGCCTGTTCGAGCATCTCGAAATAGTCCTCCCGCCTCATCGCTCCGGCAACGCAGCCCACATAGGCCAACAGGTCGTTGGTCACCGCTTCCGGCAAATCTCCGTCCAGTACGATGTCCGAAACCACCATTCGGCCGCCGGTGCGGAGCACCCGGTGGATTTCTCGAAAAACGGCCCCCTTGTCGGGCACGAGGTTGATGACGCAATTCGACGTCACGGCGTCCACAGACCCATCGTCCACCGGCATCGCTTCCAGCCGGCCTTCTCGAAAATCCACGTTGGCCATGCCGGCCTGTGAAACGTTCTCTCGAGCCTTGCCAAGCATCTCCGGCGTCATGTCCACACCGATCACGTGCCCGTCCGCAGCCGACTCACCGGGCTGCCAGAATGGCGTCGATTCCGGCGCCCGATCCCAGATCGAGAACTCTCTCCCCTGGTTGGAGATCCAGGTTGCTGATGGGCGCTCCGCAGCCGAGACCGAGGTTGGTTCCCTCGGGCAGCAGATCGAGATCCGCCGGCGTGTAGCCGAGATTGAAGGCGATCGCTTGTTGGTCGCCGGTGCCGCAACAGGTGGTCTGGGGGGCACAGCATCCACTGTCGTCTGCCTTGGCGATCTCACCGTACCGCTCCCTGACCCTGTGGACGATCTGCTCAGGGTCTGATCTATTCACTTTTCCCTGAGGGTGATTTTTCGGTTTCATGATCTTCTGTCTCTCCCTTCGCCCCAGAGCTTCGGGGGCATGAGATGGTCAAATGCACCGGGACAGCAACGATCGCTCGCGTCACGGATCGCTACCAGTAGCCGGTCCAAGAGGGCGACAATCTCGGTGGTGCAGTCCGTCCCGAGGTCGGTAGCGATCGAGCGCGCGAAATCGTCCTCGATCCTGGCCAGTTCCTCGGCCGAGTCCCGTCCAGCGGGGCTCAGGGCCACAACTGCGGCACGCCGATCTGTGGGATCGGGCGACGTCACAACCAGCCCACGCTGCTGAAGTCTCTGCAAATTGCGCGTTAATGTGCTGTTGGCAATGCCAAGACGACGGCTCAGTTGGCCACGCCGCAGGCCGTTCTCTCGTCTCAGGGCGTCAAGAGTCGCGGCCTGGGCCACGGTCACTCCACAGCACGAAAGGTCGGCCCGTTCGACGATCGAGAATCGGCGCACCAGGGCAGTGATGCGCTCAATGAGATGGCGGTGGAGTCCTGAATCACTCACGAAGAAAGTTGTATAATACAAATAAATCTTGTCAAGGGTGTTGAAACTCTGGGAACGGTGTACTATTGCCGACCTCGAAAGGGGGCCTTCTGAGCGAGTGGCAGCCTTCATCCTGGCAGTCGATGCCGGCCAAACAGCTTCCGACCTATCCGGATCAGGGGAAGCTGGAAGAGGTTGTGCGACATTTGGCAGCCCTGCCTCCCCTGGTGACTTCTTGGGAGGTGGAGCGGCTGAAGGAACAGCTGGCCGAAGCCGCCGTCGGGCGACGTTTTCTCCTCCAGGGCGGTGCGTGTAACGAGAGTTTTGCCGACTGCCGGCCCGAGATCATCACCAACAAGTTGAAGATCCTGCTCCAGATGAGTCTGGTGCTGACCTACGGGCTCAAACGGCAGATCATCAGGGTCGGTCGGTTCGCAGGCCAGTACGCGAAGCCCCGTTCCAACCCGCTGGAAACCCGCGAGGGAATCAGCCTGCCCTCCTATCGTGGAGATCTGATCAATCGCCCGGCCTTCACCGAAGTGGATCGGACGCCCAACCCGAAGCTCATGCTCAGCGGATACCACCACGCAGCGCTCACCATCAACTTCATCCGTTCTTTGGTCGAGGGCGGCTTCGCGGATCTCCATCACCCCGAATACTGGGACCTGGACTTCGTCCACCATTCGCCGAGAGCCAGGGAGTATCACCGGATGGTGGAGTCCATCAGTGACTCCCTGCAGTTCATGGAGACCCTCGCGGGAACTCGCGCCGGATCCATCAGGAGGGTCGACTTTTTCACCAGTCACGAAGGTCTGCATTTGCCCTACGAGCAGGCGCAGACTCGGCAGGTGCCCCACCGGGAGGGTTGGTACAACCTCAATACCCACCTGCCGTGGCTCGGCATGCGCACCGCCGACCTGGGGGGTGCCCACGTGGAGTATTTCCGGGGAATCCGGAATCCCATCGGAGTCAAGATCGGGCCGGGCATGACCCCCGAGTGGCTCACCGAGCTGGTGGAGGTGCTCGACCCTGCGGGGAGCCCGGACGATTGACCTTGATCCACCGATTTGGCCGCGACCGGGTGGCGGAGTTCTTGCCGGCGCTGATCGGGGCGGTGCGCTCCACCGGCAAAACCGTGCTCTGGTGTTGCGATCCCATGCACGGCAACACGGAGACCACCGAGCAGGGGTATCAAGACGCGGCGCTTCGACAATATCCTCGCCGAGTTGGAGCAGGCCTTCGACGTGCACGAAGCCGAGGGGTCATTCCTCGGTGGGCATTCACTTCGAACTCACCGGCGAAAATGTAACCGAGTGCGTCGGCGGAGCCCGCGGACTGACCGAGCGTCGACCTGGAACGTGCCTACGAGACTCTGGTGGATCCTCGGCTGAATTACGAGCAGGCCCTGGAAATGACGCTCTTGGTGGCTCGCAGGATGGCGAAGCACAACGGCCGGGACCTTTAACCTAGGTTAAACGTTAAAGGTTAGGATCATCCGGGAAAGCGCGAGGTCGGGTGTCTCCGTTCCCGCACCCAGCGGCAGCGCCAGGATGCAGCGACCGGGGCAGGAGACAGCGAGCAGCGACGGTGAGCAGCGACAGCGGCAGAGGCAGCTCCAGCTGTTTCCTGATCCTGTCCCTGGCGCAGCTCACTGCCGCTGATACGTGGAGCTACCCCGGTATTGTGGACACTAGATGGCTTTCGTCGTCGTCGAGCCTGTGGAGGCTGTGGGAAACGGGGAAGGGGCCCCGTTTTCCACAACTCCACAGGCCGCGACGTCGGAGGCTGAAGGGAGGGAGCGATGGGCAAGACCGACCACCGTATCCGGCGGAGTTTCGGCAACAGATCGTAGAGTTAGTACGAGCTGGCGGCAAGCCAGCGGATCTGGCCAGGGAGTTTGGAATGTCACCGGTGTCGATTCGGGCGTGGGTCCGTCAAGCTGACCGAGACGATGGGCTTCGGGAAGACGGACTGACAACGGACGAGCGAGAGGAACTGAGGAAACTGCGGCGAGAGAATCGCCAGCTCAAGCTCGATCGGGAGATATTGGTAAAAGCGGCGGCCTGGTTCGCTCGGGAGACCGGCTCGAAAGATTCGAGTTCGTGAAGGCGAATCGGGCCAAGTATGCGGTGGTCAGGATGTGCCTACTTCTGGGGGTCTCCACCAGTGGGTATTACGCATGGTTCAAAAGAGGACCGTCAAAGAGGGCGCTTGAAGATGCGTCATTGACCGAGTCGATTTCGGAGATTCACGCGCTGTCCTGGGGGAGCTACGGGGCACCAATGATCCACGCCGAACTGACCGATCGCGGGGTGCACGTAGGCCGAAAGCGGGTTGCTCGGCTCATGAAAGCAGCTGGCCTGCAGGGAGTCAGCCGGCGCAGGAAGGCTTGGACGACTCGTCGCGATACCAACGCCCGGCCCGCACCGGATCTGGTCGATCGAGATTTCACCTCCGACCGCCCAAACAAGCTCTGGGTGGCCGACATTACCTACATCCCCACCTGGGCCGGATTTCTCTACTTGGCTGTTGTCATCGACGTTTGGAGTCGCCGAGTCGTCGGCTGGGCAATGGCAAACAACCTGCGCACCGAACTTGTTATGGACGCCTTCAACATGGCGATCAAGCAGCGTCGGCCCAAAGACGTGATTCACCACTCCGACCAGGGCTGTCAGTACACATCCATGGCCTTCGGTAAACGATGTCAGAACTCGGCGTTCGTCCTCAATGGGCTCGGTGGGTGATTGCTATGACAATGCGCTCTGCGAGAGCTTTTTTGCCACCCTCGAGTGCGAGCTCATCGATCGCTTCACCTTCCGCACAAAACGCGACGCACGCCTCGCCGTCTTCCGCTGGATCGAAGCCTGGTACAACCCCGTCAGACGACACTCCAGCATCGGCCGACTTCACCTGTCAACTTCGAAAGGAGGAACTATTCAAACCGCGCGAAAGCGATAACTGATAACGGGGACACAGTCGCTGTCCGCTGCTCCTGCCACTGATCCCTGCCGCCGACCCTGGTCGTCGGGCACTCAGGTTTTCCGGTTACTGTCCTTGAGGTGGGTCGACGAAATCATCCGGGTCGAAATCCGGCTCGATTTCCACCTTGGCCCGGACCTTTTCCACCAGTTCGATGTGCTCGACCTCCTCCTCGCGAAGCTCGACAAAGAGTTCTCGCACGTCCTTGTCATCGATTTGGGGCAGCGCCTTGTCGAAGAACTCGTAGGCTTTGTTCTCTGCATCCTTGGCCAGATCGAGAGCCTCTTCGACGGACATGAAGGCGCGGGTCCGGTAGAACTCGGGCGCCTCCACGTCGAAGATCATCGATCGCTCCACCTCACGCGGGGCGTCCCCGAAGAGCTTCTGACGGCGCTCCGCAAGCTCCTCGCCGTGCTTGGCCTCGGTGACCGCCATGAAGCGGAAGAAGCGGGCGACTCCAGGACTGTGGTGGGTCTCCATCTGGTGAACGAATTCCCGGTAGCGCTCTTCGGCCTCCTCCTCCACCAGGATGGCGAGGTCGAGGGCGTTTTTGAGGGTCAGATTGCCAAAATCGATGTCCTGCATCTCGAGATCCTCCGTGTGGGGCGGCCGTCGTTTCACGCGACGACGACGTCCAGTTGTTGCGCTCGGAACTGTGAACCCTGCGCCGCGCCTTGTCAAGCCACGCAGCGAGCAGTTGGCAGTAGGCAGTAGGCAGTAAGGGACCTCCGGTTGCGGCAACGTAAGCTAACTGCCAACTGCCAACTGCCAACTGTTGCTCAGCTACACTGTCCCGCGGCCGTTTTCGGCCTGGAGGGTTGGCATGCGTCGGTGTCTCGCACTCATCGTTGCGGTGGTTCTATGTTCCTTCGTTTCGGCTGATGAGCCGGTGGACCTGGAAGCCGTCAACAAAATCAGGTTCCAGGGGTTTCACAGGTCGCAGGTGATGGATACAGCCCGCCACCTCACCGACCACATCGGATCTCGACTCACCGGCTCACCGGCGCTGAAGGAGGCGAACGAGTGGACCCGCGACGTTCTGAGAGAGTGGGGTTTGGAAGCGGATTTGGAGGGGTTCGAGATCGACCATGGCTGGACCTTGGAAAGGTGCCAGATCCACATGCTGACTCCCTATGCGCAACCCCTTGTTGCGTTGCCAAAGGCCTGGACACCTGGGACCGACGGTCCCCAACGAGGGCGCGTCGTGCGCGCCACGCTGAAGTCTCCCGAGGACTTTGAGGAACTCAAGGGGCACCTGGATGGGGCGATTCTGTTGTTGGACGATGCCCGAGAGCCGTACCAGATCGATGGGGAGCTCTTCGAGCGTTACGACGACGAGGCTTTGGCCAAGGCCGAAAAATTCGAGATTCCGGAACCCCGCGGCGAGGAGTGGCGACAGAAATTTCGGACGATGTTTGAATTCTGGCCTGCGCTGGCGCAGTTCCTTGTGGACGAGGGGGTCATCGCCACCATCCAGGTGAGCGAGCGCGACAATGGAGTGGTTCGGGTGGACAGAGGAGGGACTCTGGGCATGGCAGATTTGCCGGCAGGCGTGCCGTCGTTGAGAATGGCTATGGAGCATTACAACCGGCTGGTCCGATTGCTGGAGGACGGAGTCGAGGTAGAGCTCGAGGTCGAGGTCGCCGCGACCTTCCACAGGGATGAAGACGTGGCCTACAACACGATCGGAGTCCTTCCCGGCACTGACCTCGCCGAAGAGGTGGTGTTGGTGGGGGCACACCTGGACTCGTGGCACCCCGGCACCGGAGCCACAGACAACGGCGCCAACTGCGCGGTGGTCATGGAAGCGGTGCGCATCCTCAGGGCCGCTGGGTTGCAGCCCAGACGGACCGTCAAGATCGGTCTGTGGGGGGGCGAGGAAATGGGGTACAAGGGCTCGCAGGGGTACGTTGAAAAGCACCTGGCAACTCGTCCCGAACCCACCGACCCCGACCAGCTGGCGTTGCCGGAGCAGCTGCGTGAAACCACTTGGCCCGTTCAGCCGCTGGCCGGTCACGCCACACTTTCGAGTTACTTCAACCTGGATTACGGGGCGGGTAGGATCCGGGGAATATTTCTACAGGAAAACGTCGCGGCCAAGCCGATTTTCGAGGCCTGGCTCGAGCCGCTGCACGATGTGGGCGCCACCACCATCAGCCCCAAGACGGTAGGTGGCACCGACCATCGGTCCTTTGATCGGGTGGGAATTCCGGCCTTCCAGTTCATCCAGGATCCGCTGGACTACATGGGTCGCACCCACCACACCAACGTGGACACTTTCGACCACCTCCATCGGGACGACTTGATGCAGGCGTCGGTGAAGCTGGCTACCTTTATCTGGCATGCTGCAACTCGAGACGAGATGATTCCGCGCAAGCCGTTGCCCACGAAACCGCCGGCGAAGTAGTGTGGAGGTCGGGGGCCGTGAGCCGTGAACCGTGAGCCGGGGGGCGAGTCAACTGAGCGGAGTAATCGATTGATCCCGTCGTTGGCTAGATTGGGAGAACTCAGGTCGATTCGAATCGACTGCCGGTTGTGAGCGAAAGGGTGGGGGCTTGATGCTTCGAAGCAAACGCCATCCTCGTGATGATCGCCATCGTGGTGGCGATATTGGCGGTCGCACCGATTGGCGGCGCCGCTGGGATGCGGAGGGTGATTGCAACGAGATTCGTCGGCTCGAACAGCGGCCCGACCAGGCCGTGCGGGTCTCCGGGTTCAAGCTCGACATGGGCCTTGGGGGTGTTTTCCTGGAGGACGGTGTATTGGTTCCTTCGAGCGCCGTAGCCGGCCGGCCGGTGGAGTTTGTTTTTGTCGGCGAGGGAAGGGCGGTGCTGGATCCACCCGACGAGGTGGAGCGGGCCCAGATGAAGTTATTCACCGGGTCGCCGAGGCTCGATCAGCGATTCCAGGAGGCGGTCTTCGTGGTGGCCCTTGACGAGGCCGCCGATGCGCTCGCTGCACTCCCGCCCGCGGGAGATGATCCGAGGGTTGCCGGAGCATCTGAGATCCTCGAGAGGTGGCGTACCAGCCCGGAGCGGAAGCTGCTCGAAGTGGATGGGAGGCTGCTGCGGGACGCGGTGGGGGATCCGCTCGGGAGGGGTTTCTTCTGTGCGTCGTTGGGGGCGAGTGGGCTTGGCAACCTGCTGTGGGTCGTGGACCCGCTGGCCAACGAGCAGCTGACGATGGGTCAGTTCGTTCGCGCGGATCTTTCGAACGTCGAGCTGCGCCGGGCCGCGCGGCGGCTCGAGCGGGAGCAGCGCCGCGGCAAGCTCATCGGGCGCGAGGTGGCCGACCTCGGTATCTGGGACACCTGGGTGTCGGCCAGTCTGCGGGACGCTGGCGGGATCCCGACCCCGGGCACAACAGGTGTGGAGGCGCGTCATTACGATCTCGACGTGAGCCTCCGCGGAAAATTACTCGACCTCGAGGCCACTGCCAGGATCGAGATGGACGTGCTGGTTGAGGGCCTGCAGGTCGTGACCCTCGAACTGGATGCCGACATGGTGCCGACCGGCGTGACCGACGGGAAGGGCCGAGAGCTTGGTTTCGTCCACGGTTCGACCGAGTTGACGGTGATTCTGGAGGAAGCCGCTGCCGCCGGGGACGTGATCACCGTTCAGGTGGAGTACGCCGGCCGGTCCTTCGATCGCTTGAGGTCGGGCTCGTACACTCAGCGACGGCCGCTCGGTTGGTATCCCCACGCCGGCTTGGTGGATCGGGCCACCTACGATGTGACGGTCCGCTGGCCCAAGAAATACCAGCTCTATGGGAGTGGCAAGGTTGTGGATTCGGGCGTCGAAAACGGCCGATTGAAATGGCAGCGGCGCTCGCTGGAGGTTCCCTCTCTCGGCTTCAGTTTCGAGGTGGGGGATTTTGACGTGGAGATCGGTTCGCTGGGATCGGTTGAGATCACCGTCGCCATCGATCGACTGGGCCAAGACGTTTCCCCCAACCTCGCGGCGGAGGTGCTCGATGCCGTGAAGGGACCGCTTGCCTATTTCCAGGCGATCTACGGGCCGTACCCGCTCGACGAACTGGTGGTGGTCAGCGCACCGCGCGGGTTCTCTCAGGGCCTGCTGGGATTCATCACCCTGTCGACGACCGGCATCGTGGACTGGGACATGTGGAGCGCCCTGCTCGGCTTCGAGGATCGACGGCTGCTCATCGCCCACGAGCTTTCCCACCAGTGGTGGGGCAACCAGGTGGGCTGGCGGAGCTATCGCGACCAGTGGGTCTCCGAGGCGATGGCGAATTACTCGGCGCTGCTCTATGAGCGGAACCGAGTCCGTGGCCAGGCTCGGGACTTCGTCGGCCCTGGGCCCACTACGGGATGGAGATCGGCCCTCGAGAGGATCACCCAAGACGGGCTGCCGCTGGAATCCCTCGGTCCGGTGGTGTTGGGCGCTCGGCTGAGTTCGTCACTCGGCCCGGGTGCCTACCAGGCGATTGTCTACAAAAAGGGCGCGGTGGTGTTGGACATGTTGGCACGCCTGTACGGTGAGGAGACCTTCATCGAGATGCTTCGTGAAACCGTTCGGGTGGCATCGGGTCGCGTCATCACCACCGATGATTTTCTGATGCTGCTCGAGCGCATCGGAGGGATCGACCTCGGGTGGTTTGCCGACCAGTATGTCTACGGGACCGGAATTCCAGAGATCACCTACGATTATCGGATCGAACCCCTCGCCGACGGCCGCTGGCTGGTGGAGGGCGAGGCCACTCAACGGGCGAGTGTTGTCAACAGCTTCCGGGTGACGGCCGATCCCGAGGGACGTCTCGACGTGCTTCGCGAGACGGCGCCGCGGCTCGACGTGACCGAGTCGGTGCTGGTTGTGCCCATTCAGATTGGGCTTTGGGCGGAGCAGGCCCAGCCCGAGCCTCCGATGAGTGATGATGGCCCGCCGGCTCTCTTCCTCACCGGGCGCCTCGTGCTGGAGGGAGAATCCAGCCCGTTTCGCCTCGAGCTGGAACAGCGACCGGAAATTCTGTGGCTTGACCGATATGGTGAAGTTTTTGGGAGGTTTTTTGCCGCCTCGAGGTGGCCTCGTCAGGCGTTTTATTTCCGTGGCCTCGACTTGAAGGCCGCCGGGGATGTGTCGGGTGCGGAGGAGGCGTTGCTGGCGGCATCTCGGCAGCCCGTGCTCGCTGAAGGCGAGGGGGCACTTGGAGTCGACCTCGACATCGATCGGATCACCTGGACCGTGGATGCATCGATTCACTTGGCCCTTGCGGAGTTGTACCTGGATACTCGGCGGCTCGACGAGGCCTCCCAACAGCTGGATGCCGCGCGAGAAACGATTCCACGGTCGGATCGATGGGCCAACGACCGCCACATCCTCCCTCTCGAAGCCCGCCTCGGTCTTCTGTCGGGAAACTCGGAGTTGGCCTTCAAAAGCTTGAAGAAAGCGCTCGGTGGACGCCTGCCCATGGAGTCGGCCCGGGCCTGGGCCCTGTACGCGGTGGCGGCCCACCTCAATGGCCCTCACCGGGATTACCCCCTGGCATGCCGCGGCGCCCTCGACCGCGGTGTCGACCTCGGCCCGCTCTCGTGCCCCTGAGGAATCTAAAATCAAAAATCTAAAATCAAAAATCTAAGGTCCAAAGTCCTTGAAACTCGAAAAGCGGGGGGTGGCGGGTGGGGGGAGCTTTTCGAGCAGATGAGCCCACTTCCACCAAGAGTGACTGAAGGAACGTGAAGAGTTACATTGGTTCCAAACCCTGAGGGAGGTGCGAAATGCCGACGTTCGTCCTGATGACCCGTCTCGCCCCGGAGGCGGTGCGCGACGCCGATGTCCGCCGGGCCATGGGCAGGGCCTGGTTGAAGAAGGTGAAGGGTGCCTGTCCCGAGGTCCGGTGGATTTCCCACTATGCGCTCCTGGGAGCTTACGACTTCATGGACATCTACAAAGCCCCAGATGTGGAAACGGCCCACAAGGTGTCAATGATTTCGCGGGCCGAGGGCGCGGTGAGCGCCGAGAGCTGGCAGGCGCTGCCCTACGATGAGTTCATCCATTTGTTGGAGGAGATTGAACCGTAACCAGTTTGCAGTGAGCAGTTGGCAGTCGGCAGAAACGCAGAGCTGCCAACCTACGATCTGCCAACTACCAACCCATGATCTGCCAACTGCCAACTGCCAACTGCCAACTGCTCACTGGATCAACCGTCCTCCTCGAACAGGCGGGGTTGATCCTCTCGCTCGGTGCCGTTCTCCGTGGGCTCGGAGGATTGTGGTTCCGGTTCGGGATCGGAGGCGTCGCGTTTTCGTCGCCTGATGCGTGCCACGGGTTTTGGCGCGAGCCGGCGGCCCCGGGCTGCCGGCCCAGTGAATTCGACCACGGCCAGGTCGAAGGTCGATTCGTGAACCCGCTGGCGTTTTTTGGGAACGTAGTCCAGGTGGACGATATCCTCCGAGCTTCCCGGCAGCAGGAAGTCGACCCGACCCTTCTTACCCTTGATGAGCTCGTATTCCCGGTCCTTGATGAAGGACTTGATGTGCACCTTTTTGGCGTAGGCCATCCGGTCCGAATCCCGGTAGACCACGGTGAACTCGGCTCCCTGATCCTGGTCGAAGACCTGGATATGGATGGCCTTGCCCTGGATGAGTACCTTGTCTTCGGCAGCCATGATGCGGTAGCTGCCGTCCTTCGAAATAGCCAGAAGCCTGTCGTACTCGCTGACCGCAAACTGGAATCGGCTGCCCTTGACCGAACTGCCGAAAAAGCCGGTGTCGGGGTCGTAGGCAACGCGGATATTTTGCCGGGACACGGCGCGCACGTCCACCGCTTGGAAGGACCCGATCTCGGTGCGTCGCGGGAACCTCTTGCCGTACTTGTCAATCAAATACCTCAAGTACTGGATGGTGGTTGGGGTGAGCTTGCGGAGCTTGGCCTTGACCTGTTTGATGGCCTTGATGGTGGTCGTGATGTCCCGCCGGTTTTTTTCAATGTCAAAACGGGAGATCCTGCGGATCGGAATGGCCAGAAGACGATCGATGTCGTCCCCGGTGAGATCGCGGTCAAGCTCGCCGATGAAGGGCTCGAGGCCGGCTCGCACCTCGGATTGAACCTGATCGGCGGTGGTGGCTTCCTCGATCCTCTTATAAACCCGGTTTTCGACGAAGATCCGCTCCAGGTCGAGCCAGTGCTTCTTGTCGCCGAGGGTGTCAAGTTCGAGTTCGAGCTCGGCGCGGATCGTCGCGCGGAGTTGGTCGGTGAGGAAGCACAGCACCTCGCTGACACTCGCCTCAACCGGCCGGCGGTCCTTGATGACCACCATGTTGCATGACACCGAGACTTCGCAATCGGTGTGAGCGTAGAGTTGGGGCACGACCTCGTCGGCGTAGATCCCGCGCGGCAGACCGACCTCGATTTCCACTGCATCGGTGGTGAAATCATCGATCGAAGCCACCTTGACCTTGCCTTTTTGGGAGGCCGATTCAATGGAGGCGATCAGGCTCTCGGTGGTGGTGCCGAAAGGGATCTCTCGGACGACAACAGTCTTCTCGTCCTTTTTTTCGATGCGGGCTCTGACCTTGACCTTGCCGAGGCCGTCCTCGTACTCACTCACGTCTGCGATGCCGCCGGTGGGAAAATCGGGGAAGAGCTCCATTGGTTCGTTTTCGAGGATCTTGATCTGCGCCTCGAGCAGCTCCGTGAAGTTGTGCGGGAGGATGCGGGTGGACATGCCCACCGCGATGCCTTCGGCACCGAGCAGGAGAACGATCGGCAACTTGGCGGGGAGGGCAACCGGCTCCTCGTTGCGGCCGTCGTAGCTCGGCCGGTATTCGGTGAGCGCCTTGCGAAACATGGTTTCTTTCGCCAGCTCGGTGAGTCGGCACTCGATGTAGCGGGGCGCCGCGGCTGGATGTCCGGTGATCACGTTGCCGAAGTTCCCCTGGCGCTCGATCAGGAATTCCTTGTTGGCGAGCACCACCAGCGCGTCGCCGATGGAGGCATCGCCGTGAGGGTGGAGCTTCATGGTGTCGCCGATGACGTTGGCCACCTTGTGGAACTTGCCGTCGTCCATCCGAGACAAAGTGGTCAGGATGCGCCGCTGGACGGGCTTGAGGCCGTCTCGAATGTCCGGTATCGCCCGATCCACGATGACGTAGCTGGCGTATTGGATGAAGTTGTCGCCCATGAGGGGCTCGATGCGAGTCACCTTTGGTTCGTCTCCGTCTCCGTCTCCGTCTCCGATGCCATCCGATCCCTTTCGGATACGGGCGCGGACACGGAGACGGGCACGGGGGTCATGCGATATCCGAGATCAGGTTCTCAACGATGTAGTCGCGGCGCGCCGGCGTATTCTTACCCATGTAGAAATCAAGGGCCTTTTTGACGTTTCCCATGGAGCCTATGGTCACCGGGACCAGCCGGTCATCGGTGGAAATGAACTGTTTGAACTCTCTGGGACCGATCTCGCCCAGGCCCTTGAACCGGGTCACTTCGTGACCGCGCAGCCGCGCCGCCGCGGCGTCCCGTTCGGCTTCTGAGTAGCAGTAGGCTGTCTCGGACTTGTTGCGCACCCTGAATAGGGGCGTCTCGAGAATGTAGACGTGGCGTTTGACCACGAGCTCTTCGAAGTAGCGGAGGAAGTAGGTCAAAAGCAGGTTGCGGATGTGCATCCCGTCGACGTCGGCATCGGTGGCGATGACCACCCGGTTGTAGCGCAGGCCGTCAAGGCTGTCCTCGACGCCGAGAGCGCGCATGATGTTGTAAAGCTCTTCGTTTTTGTACACCGCTTCGCGGCCGAGGCCGTGGGTATTGAGCGGCTTGCCCTTGAGAGAGTAGATGGCCTGGGTTTGGACGTCGCGGGACTGGATCATCGCACCGCCAGCCGAGTCCCCTTCGGTGAGGAAGATGGTGGTTTCCTCGCGCCGCTTGCCCTTGGTGTCGCTCAGGTGCACCTTGCAATCGATCAGCTTGGGGATCCGGATTGCCACCTTCTTGGCCCGCTCCCGCGCCTCCTTCTTGATGGAGGAGAGCTCCTTGCGAATCCTCTCGTTGTTCTTGATTTTGGCGATCAGTTGATCGGCGGCCTTGGGATTTTTATGGAGCCACAGCACGACCTGGTCCCTGACCGCGTTGACGATCCAGGAGCGGACTTCGGTGGAGCCAAGCTTGTTCTTGGTCTGCGATTCGAAGACCGGGTCCTGCATCTTGATGGCCACGGCGCCGATCAACCCGTCCCGCACGTCCTCGCCCGCGAAGCCGTTCTTGGCGTACTCGTTGACTCCCTTGAGAATGCCTTCCCGGAAGGCGCTCTGGTGGGTGCCGCCGTCGTTGGTGTACTGACCGTTGACGAAACTGAAGTAGTTCTCGCCATAGGAATGGGTGTGGGTGAAAGCGAACTCGAGGCGGGACTCCTCATGGTGGACGGTGTCGTACACCGTTGGCTCCGTCCCGAGTTCGTGCTCCAGCAGATCGGCGAGCCCGCGTCTGCTGGTGAATTTCTTGCCGTTGTAGTGCAGGGCCAGGCCGCTGTTGAGGAATGCGTAGTAGCGCAGCCGGTCCTCGATGTACTCTTCCCGCCATTCGAAGTCGCTGAAGATTTCGGTGTCCGGGATGAAGCGGATGTAGGTTCCATCACCGCACTTCTTGTCGGTGCCGCTTTCCTCCTTTTTCTTCCTGCCACGTTCGAACAGAGCTCGCTTGAACTTGCCGCCCCGGTAGCTGATGACCTCGAAATTCGACGACAGCGCGTTGACCGCCTTGTTGCCAATGCCGTTCAGGCCGACCGAAAACTGGAAGACGTCGTCGTTGTACTTGCCGCCGGTGTTGATCTTGGAGACGCAGTCCACCACTTTCCCCAGGGGAATGCCCCGGCCAAAATCCCGGACCGACATCTCCGGTCCGTAGCGGGCGATCTCGATCTTGCGGCCCTTGCCCATGATGAATTCGTCCACCGAGTTGTCGACGACTTCCTTGAGCATCACGTAGATGCCGTCGGCGGGGTTGGAGCCGTCCCCTACCCGGCCGATGTACATGCCGGTGCGTAGCCGGATGTGCTCCAGCGCGTCCAAAGTCTGGATCGCCTTCTCGTCGTACTCCACCGTTTTTCGTGCCATCATCGCCTCAGTTACGCCCTCTCCTGCCGAGCCAGGATACCATCGTCCACCGGTGTCGGAGGCGGTCTGGATCACCTTTCAGAACCGGGAAGGATGGTTTATCGTATTGAGACTCTGGGTGCCGAAATTCGGCGCCACAATCCATGGGGGGGAATTTTGATGCGCAACAACAGAGGAATTCTGGCGGGTGTCTGTGTGCTGCTCGCGCTCGGGCTCGTAGCCTGCGCTGGAGATACCGGACCTGCCGAGTCAACCAAGATCAAGGTCGAATCACTGGACGATCTGCCGAGGGTGGTCTACCCCATCGAGGGGTCGGCCTCGGAGCTCTTATCCTCGGATGATTTCCTCGCCTTTGCGGCGAGGGTGCGTGCCGATCAGCAGCGGTTGCTCGACGAGTACGACATCCAAGACGAGACCACCCTGCAGACGATCTACGGCACTCTGAGGCGCATTAGTTTTCTCGACGGCGACTACGAGGGAGCCCTCAATTGGAACGAGAAGGGCAAGGCGCTCGAGGACAAGGAAGCCAATCGCTTGATGGCCGGTCTGACCATGAAGGCATGGATCGATGCCAGACACGAGGTCGGTGATGACGCCGACAGCGAAGCCATGGGCGCAGCCTTCGCTCAGCAGCTCACCGCCATGGTGTCCGAGCTGCCCTGGGAGACGATCCAGGACAACATCGAACAAAACAAGGGCTACGCCGAGTACATCAGCGAGAACCTGATGCTCGGTTCGGTGCAGAGTGAAATCGACCCGGTCGTGGCCAAAACCGGTGAGCTCACCGAGGACGCGGCCAGATCGCTGATCAACATGCGCTACACCACCGAAGCATTCCTGCCGGTCCGAGACCAGGTGGCTGCGGTGTACCAGCAATTCATCGACGCCAACCGGGTGGAGAAGCCCGACATTTGGACGGCGAGGGCGGTGACCCTGGATGACAGCAGCGGAGCCCAAAAAGTGGTGGTGGGCATCTGGGATTCGGGAACCGACGCCTCGGTGTTTTCGGGTTCGCTGTGGACCAATTCAAATGAAAAATTCGATGGAACCGACACCGACGACAACGGTTACGTGGACGACGTTCACGGCATCGGAGTCGATCTGAACGGCTTCCGGACGTCGGAGCTGCTCCACCCCGAGGGGGACATGGCCGGCAACGTGGACTCCGCGATGGGCTACATGAAGGGGTTCATGGATCTGCTGTCGTCCATCGACAGCCCGGAGGCTTCCGACCTCAAGCGTTTCATGTCGAACCTCCAGCCCGAGGAGGTCCACGGGTTTATGGAGAGCATGAGCTTCGCATCTCTGTACATGCACGGGACCCACGTGGCCGGAATCGCCATTGATGGCAATCCTTACGCCGAGGTCCTGATCGCGCGCTACACCTTCGACTACCACAGCCCGCGCCGGCTGCTCACCACCGAGATCGCCCAACGCCACGCTGATTCCTATCAGGACACCGTGGATTATTTCAAGGGGGCCGGTGTTCGGGTGGTCAATATGAGCTGGGGTTGGACCCTGAAAGAGGTGGAGGGGATTCTGGAGGCGAACGGTGTGACCGATCCGGATGAGCGGGCCGCCAAGACCCGCGAGCTCTTCGACATCCTGAAGAACGGCCTCCACGACGCGCTGGCGTCGGCGCCCGAGATCTTGTTCATCACTTCGGCCGGCAACGATGACAACGATGTGAATTTCGACGAGGTGATGCCGTCGTCCTTCGTGATGCCCAATCTGATCGCCGTGGGCGCGGTGGACCAGGCCGGGGATCCCACTGATTTCACCAGCGGTGGCAGCAACGTGGTGATCTACGCCAACGGCTTCGAGGTGGAGAGCTACGTGCCGGGCGGCGGCCGATTGGCGGCCTCGGGCACCTCCATGTCGTCGCCGAACGCCCTCAATCTGGCGGCCAAGCTGTTTGCTCTTAATTCGTCGCTCACCGTGGCCGAGGTCATCGACCTCATGACCGAAGGGGCGACCGCGAGCGAGGCCGACTCCTCGCTACTGCTCATTCACCCGCAGCGCAGCGTCGAGTTGCTTCGACAGCGGGCTTCGTAGCAGGATCGATCGAGAGAGACAACTCCAACGCCGGCGGGGCAACCCGCCGGTTTTTTTGACAGGTGACAGGTGACAGGTGACAGGTGACGGGATAAAGTGGGCGGCAGCCATTCCGGAAGCACGGCGAAATATGAGGTCGGTGAAAATCGTTAACAGGAATGATGCAAATTTGGAAATGGTGTGTCAGCGTGATGCGTTGACGGATTATCAACCGGATAAAGGAGGAGTTGAGATGTCTCGAGCTTTGAAAATGGGTGTGATCGCCGCTGTAATCGTCCTGGTGGGTGCCGGTGCCGCCCTGGCCCAGACCAGTACCTATGAGGTTCGCCAGGGCACGGTTGTCCACGTGTACGGCGACAATCTCGTCGTCAGATTGTCGGACGGGAGCATCAGGGAGTTTGACGTTCAGGAGGGCTTCATGTTCGACGTCGACGGCAAGCCCACCCCGGTGAGCGGGCTGAAGCCCGGCACGGTGTTGACTGCGACCGTCAAGACAACCGAGGAACCCCATGTGGTGAAGTATGAGGAGATCCGTCGGGGCAAGGTGGTCAACAAGGTGGGTCAGACCCTGATCGTCCGGCGTGAAGACGGCACCATGGCCAAGTTCCATGGAGTGCCCGATGACGTGCTGCTCACCGTCGACGGCAAGCAGGTCACTGCCTTTGACCTGAAGCCGGGGATGAACGTCACCGCTCACATCATCCACGAGCGTGTGGATACCGTAACCGAGCGTGAGATCGAGGTGGCCGGTGCCGCGCCTGCCGCTCCGAGGCCTGCCCGGAAGCCGGCCCCGGTGGCCGCTCCGGCGGCCGCCCCGGCCATGCTGCCTTCCACCGGCAGCCTGCTGCCCCTGGTGGGCCTGGCCGGCGTGTTGTTCATCGGCCTCGGCCTCGGGATCGGCATTCTCCGGCGCTTCTGAGCGACTCGAACGATAGTAGGGAAATCCGACGCCGCCGGTTCATCCGGCGGCGTCTATTCGTGTAACACGTGACGCGGGACGGAGATGACAGCGAACAGGGACGGCGCCAGGTGACAGCGACAGGGGCCGGGATCAGCGCCAGAAGACAGCGTCAGGTTTGATTGAAGATTCAAGATTGAAGATTCCCCCCACCCACGCGGTCGTTTTGGATGGGGAGATGGGGCCGCAGATGAACGCTGCCTCTGCCGCGGCCGCCGCCCACAGTCGCTGCTCGCTGTCTCCTGCCCCCGGCGCTGAACACTGATGCGGACGCTGGTTTCGGGCACGGACAAGGATACGGGCACGGGAACACCTCACCTCACACCTCACGATTTCCCGGATGAACCTAGCTTTCAGCGTGCTCTCCATATCGAGTGCGGAGGGTGCGTCGCATGAGTTTGTTGGAGGCGGTGCGGGGCAGCGAATCGGTGAGCACCATGTCGTGGATTTTGAACAGGGGGTTGAGTTCGGTGGCGATCAGGCGGCCGAATTCCCGCTTGAGGTCTGCGGGGTCGCGGGGCTCGCGCAGGACCGCGAAGACGACCAGGCGATCGGCGCCGCCGTCCGCGGGCTGGACCGCCACCGCGGCGCACTCGGCGACCGCGCCGTGCCGGCTGAGCACCGCCTCGAGCTCCACCGACGAGACCTTGACGCCGCCCAGGTTCATGGTGTCGTCGGCGCGGCCGTGGGCGCGGAAGTAGCCCTCCCCGAGCTTCTCCAGTTGGTCGCCGTGGCGGCGCAGCACCTCGCCGTCAGGTCCTGGGGGACAGCCCGCGGAGTAGACCTCGTGGTGGTCGCGGTTGAGCAGCCGTTGCGACAGGCCGATCGATGGCGGCACGAGGTAGACCTCACCGTTTTCGTTCTCGTCCGTCTCCTGGCCCCGCTCGTCGAGGATCAGCAGGTCGAGGCCGAGGGCCGGGGTCGAGAAGGTGGCCGGCGATGCCGGTTGGACGACGGTGCCGGTGATGTAGCCGCCGCCAATCTCGGTGCCGCCGCAGTACTCGATCACCGGCGCCCGATAGCCGGCGCGGCTCATCAGCCACAGATAGTCGGGCCGGTTAGACGGCTCGCCGGTGGAGCTGAAGACCTCGATCCGGCTCCAGTCGACCCCGTCGCAGGCGCCCGAGGCCCGCCACGCCGCAACCAGCGAGGGCACCACGCCGAGGATGGAGACCCCGGCGCGCTCGACGAATCGGGTGAAGCCGGTGCCGCTCGGCACGCCCTCGTACAACGCCATGCAGGCGCGGTTGATCAGGCTGGCATAGATCAGCCACGGGCCCATCATCCAGCCGATGTTGGTGGGCCACGCCACCACGCTGCCGGGGCCGATGTTCTGGTGGAGGTGGCCGTCCGCAGCGGCCTTGATCGGCGTCAGGTGGTCCCACGGGATCGCCTTGGGATCGCCGGTGGTGCCGGAGGAGAACAGCACGTTGGTCACCGTGTCGGGTCTCACGGCATGCGGCGGCGGCGTCCAGTCGTCGCCGAGCAGATCGGACCACAGCAGGTCGCCCGGGCGCAGAGTCGGGGGGTCGTCGGACGGGATCACGACGGCGATCGGCGCGTCGGCCTCGACGACCTTGTCATACAGCGCGATCCGCTTGCCGGCGCGCTCGAAGGCGTCGACTGTGACGACGGCGCCAGCTCCCGCGATCTCCAACCGCCGCCGCACCTCGTGCGGCGCGAAGCTGTCGGCGATGGAGACCACGAAGCAGCCGGCCCGGATTGCACCCAGGTAGGTCGCCACGCACTGGAGGTTCATCGGCATGTAGAGCGCGATGCCCGCTCCCGGCCCGAGGCCGTGGGCTGCGAGGCCGTTGGCGACCCGGTTGACCAGGGCCTCGAGCTCGCCGTAGGTGACCGTGTCGACGACATCGGTTCCCTCGCGGCCGATCGCGACGGCGATGGTGCAGTCGGATGGTTGGAAGCAGCTGTCGACGATGTTGAGCCGCGCGCCGGGGAGCCAACGCCGGTTCTCCGGCCCTCCGCGGGCGTCGAGGATCTCGCGTGGCGGATCATCGAAGACGATGCCGAGCCGGCGGATCGTCCGATCCCAGAACTCGGCCCGGTGCTCCACCGACCAACGGTGGAGTTCGCGGTAGGACCGGACGTCGACCTCGGCCATCAGCCGGCCGATGTTCGACTCTCGGATGCCGTCCTCGGAAGGCCACCACGCCGGCATCGGACTCAGCTCGGCCGGCCGCTCAGCGGCGAGCCGCTCGAAGAGGGCCCACTGCTCAGGGAAGGATGGACCATCGCCTCGCCGAACCCCGAGGATCAACTCGCGCCATGCGGCGGCCAGCGGGTCAGGGCTCGTCGACGCGGACGACATCTTCCTCCGGCAGCAGCTCGAGCAGGCGTTTGATGGCGGCCGTGACGGTTGCGGGGCCGTCAGCCTCGACGGTGATCCACACCCGGTGGTCCTCGTCCTCGGAGCGGGGGTAGCTGCCGATCTTGACCGCCCGGAACTCATCGGCGGCGCGGCCGAGCAGGGGAGCGATCGCACTCTCGTCCGATCGCAGGTAGATCGACCCCACGGTGGGAGGGCGGCCGCCCATCTCGACTCGCAGCGCGGCCAGCTTGGCCCCGAAGAGGCGGGGGACGCCGGGGAGCATGTAGACGTTTTGAAACACCACGAGCGGAATCAGGCCGTCGCCGCTGTACAACAGCCGCGAGCCCTCCGGCATCTCGGCCATGCGAAGCGCCGCTTCGGTGAAGCGCGCGCCCCACCAGGCGCGGATCATGGCCTCGAGGTCTGGGTGCCGGACGACTTCGACATCGAACGCCGCGGCGATCCCGGCGATGGTGAGGTCGTCGTGGGTCGGTCCGACGCCGCCCGAGGTGATCACCACGTCGTACCGGCGGGAGCACTCGCCCACCTCCCTGGCGATGGTGTCGAGCTCGTCTGAGATGTAGGACAGGCGCTCGAGGCTGACGCCGAGCCCGCGAAGAAAGTCGATCAGAACTGGCCCGTTGGTGTCGCGGACCTTCCCTGACAGGATCTCGTCGCCAATGATCAATCCGGCCGCCGTGGTCATCGGCCCAGCATAGGGCGGCCTCGAGTGGTCGGCAAGGCACGGCTGAATGAGGAATGGGGAATTCTGAATTCGGAATTCGGAAAACCCCTCTCCACGGTCCCGCATGCCCCGGGACCTTCTGGGGAGATTTTCGATTTTTGATCTTCGATTGGTTGGGTGGTCAGAACACCGCGACGCCGAAAAGCCGGCCGTGGAAGATCGTGAGTGCGACAAACGCGACCACCGCGATCAGGAAAAGCGGGAAGGCGATGTCGTCGGCCTCGAGACGGGTCTTGCCCAGAATAATCGCCGCGAATGGCATGACCGACGTCTGTCGTTTGAACTCGCGGTAGGGCTCACCCTTCCGCTCGAGCATGCGGGCGTCCTGGTGGGAGGAACCCAGCACTCCGAGGGCGACGAACTGGCCGAAAAAAAACACATCGCCGAGGTAGCCGTTTCCCGCTAGGTGGGCCAGTCCGAAGGCAGCGAAGGCCATGTTCAACGGGTGGCGTGTGATGTGCAGGACGCCGCGGACATTGGAGACTCCCGGGAGCATGCTCGCGGGACTGGGTGATCCCAGCATCAATAACAACAACACGACGGCCAGCAGCATGAGGGGAAGGGCCACTGCGCGTGTCAGCCAGAATGGCAGGTCCCAGAGCTCCGGCCCCAGATGCCGATGTCCCCACCAGATGGCCACCGACGGCCCGAGGGTCAGGAACGAGACCAGGGAGTAAACCCCACGGAATGGCCACTCTCCCCGAAACGCTGCGACCAGGGCCGATCGAATCGGGCCGTAGCACATGAGGATGTGGGTCAGCGGGAAGAGCACCGAGAAAGCGATGATGAGTGTGAGGTTCATTTGGAAAGTATATCGCTGGATTTCAGGGTTGCGATCGAATTCGAAATTCGGAATTCGGAATTCGGAAAACCGTCCCGGATCCTCAACTACTCTCTGCCAACTCGCCGACAGCAGCAGTCCCCAGCCGTGGCCAGGGGGGTCGTCTCGAGGGAGGGGGCTGGCGTACGGCTGTCTGCTGATGGCGGTGAGTCGCGTTGGAGCAGCCTCCGGCTGCGACAACGTAAACTGCCAACCGGGCTAGTCGGAGGGGGGTGCGACCTCGATCCAATCGAGTGCGGCGGCGCGGAGCTGGGAGCCGTCCCGACTGGCGGCGACGTGGCGAAATTGGAGTACGACGAGGTTTCGACCGGGTCGCCAGACCGATGCGGGCGTCGAAAAGACAGCGATCTGTGGTCCGGGCTTCACGGCCCGGACTCCGAGCACGTTTCCGTTGACCACGACCCGAAGCTCCTGACCAGAGGTGTTGCGGAACGGGCGCAAAGCCACCGACAGGCGTGCCGGGGAGGGCCGCGTTCGTTCCATGATCACTGCGGCCTCGGGGCCCGTGACCCACGTAAACTGACTCCCATCGGCGCGCGTTCGAAATCCGGTGAGGCCACTTCGCACGGCTTCGGGCAGGGTCTGGTTGAATAGGATCCCATCGGTAAGGCCGGATCGGGCGCCACGCCACGCACTCACCGGGATGAGCCGGGACAGACACCCTTTCTGCGGCGCCTCGAGGACATCCGGAACCAGGTCGGCGGCCGCCACAGGCCAATTTGCGGAATCGTGGGTCGGCCCGAGCATGTCCTGGCGGAGCCTGACGAGTGATCCGGTCTGTGGAATTCGGGCCACCAGTGCCCCTCGGCGGGCCAAACGACGCACCTCCGGGTTGTTCGCGTGGTGGATGCTGGTGACCAGCAGGACCGACGGGGACCGAGCCAGGGCGTTCTCGATCCGATCGACATTCCACCTGATTTTCTCGAATTCCCCGGAGTAGTAAAACGGGAGACACTCGGCAAGCCAATCGCCCTCGAACAACAGCGGTTCCTGGGGCCGCCGGGTGTGTTCGATGGCGGTTGCCATGCGGTCCCAGTGGGGGCGTCCTTCGCGGTGGTAGGCATCCGCACGGAGGAGCATGGGCAGAGCGACGGCGAGAACGGCGATTGTCCGCAGTCGGCGGTTCCCAAATCGCCGGATGACAAGGTCGAGTCCGAGCACCAACAGGATGACCAGGAACGGCCACGCGGCGGTGGCATAACGGGGTTTGCTCCAACGGTTCATGAGAAGGAAGACGAATTCCGCGACGACGATCATGGCTGCCGCGGGGATCACGACCGAACGGCCGAGACGGCGGCCGGCCGCGGCGATCAGCCCGATCACGGCGAGAATCGCGAGCAGCGAACCGAGCCAGCTCAGCAGGGACAGATCGGTGGCCCCGACCGTCAGGAACTCCCAACGTCGCCCGACGGTGCCGAGGGTCCAAATGGTCGCTCCTCTCGAAAACCGGTCAGGGAGAGCACCGGCCACTGCCGCCATCCAGGGCATGAACGCCAGGGTGCCGAGTGCGATCGACGTGGCCAAGAGGGACGCGGTTCGACGGCGCGATCCTCCGGGGGTTGAAGATGGATCGAACGAGAACAGGACAAGGGCAATCACCGGCACCAGCGTCATAGCGAAGGAGAAATGGGTGTACCAGCCAAACGCCACCGCCACCGCAAGAACGAAAGCGGACTTCACCGTTGGCTGCGTGCGCAGCCTGTCGGCCGCGAGCATGGCGATACCGGTGATCAGGAGCAGGTAGGGGTAGGCGCGAAGCTCTTGCGAGTAACGAATGTGAAAGGTGGAAAGGGCCATGAAGCCAGCCACCAGCAGGCTGACTCGATGACCGAAGTGACTGCGGGTCCACACCGCCCAGACCGTGATGGAGGCGAGTCCGGCCGCGATCGGCACCAGGCGGAGCCAGGGATCGGTGAGTCCGAGCAGGAGCGACACATAGGTCACGACGAGATACAGGGGAACGTTGTCGGGATCTCCCAGGGCCTCAGCCAGCAGTTCGGGCATGGGCAGGCTGACCCGAGCCATGGTGAAGGCCTCGTCCAACCAGAGGGAGAAGGTCCCCAGGTTGCACAGCCGGAGCACTGCAGCCAGCACGATGATCCCACTGAGCGCCAGCCACCAGCTCGAAGGAGGCTTCGTCTCGATGTGAGAGGTTTGATGTTTTATGTTTGATGTTTGAGGTTTCATGCCCACAGCTCAACGCTCAAGATCACAGCCAGGACGTTCACGTCCTCCCGCCCACAACCGAGTATTGCGTGACGCTGGGGAGAACTCAAACCCCAAACTTCAAACTTCATAACTTAAACATCAGTTCGGACTAGGAAGCGCCCTTCGCAGAGAGCACAGCGGGGATCGTCTTGAGCATGATCTTGAGATCGAGCCACAGCGACCACTGGTCGATGTAGGCCAGGTCGAGGGCGATCCAGCGGTTGAAGTCGTCCAGACCGGCGCGGCCCGAGACCTGCCAGAGGCCGGTGAGGCCGGGCTTCATGGACAGCCGTCGCAGCTGCCATCGTTCGTAACGTGTGACCTCTTCGGGCAACGGTGGACGGGGACCCACCAACGACATCTGCCCCATGAGCACGTTGGCCAGTTGGGGGAGCTCGTCGATTGAGAGGCGTCGCAGGATTCGACCCACCGGCGTGACTCTCGGGTCTCGCCGTGCCTTGAATGCCGGTCCGCTGACCTCGTTGAGGTGCGCGACCTCGCCCAGCTTCTGTTCGGCGCCGACGGACATGGTGCGGAACTTGTACAGGGTGAACCGGCGCCCGTGGAGCCCGCACCGGGTTTGCGTGAAGAGAATCGGGCCGCGCGAGCCGAGCTTGATCAGGACGGCCGTCATTGCCAGCAGGGGTGAGAGTAGCCCCAGGCCAGTGACTGACACCAGCAGGTCGACCAGTCGCTTGACGAACATCGGGAATGGCGCGCCGGGGGTATTGGTGAAGGTGAGCAGCGGAATGCCCTCGAGCTCCTCCATGACCAGTCGTGCCTTCATGTGCGGGAAGAAGAGGGCGACCCGGGCCCGGATCCCGAGCTCCGAACACAGCAGGAAGGAGTCCTCAAACTCGTCCAGTTGGCGCCGGGACAGGACGAAAATCACCTCGTCCACCACCTCGTCCTGCAGGATGCGGGGCAGATCATCCGCCGATCCCAGCACCGGCAGACCGCAGACCAGATCAGGGAAGGAGCCGTTGGGGGCAACAAATCCGAGCAGTTTGAGACCCCAATGGGGGTGGGTCTGAATAATGTCGGCCACCTCCTCGGACCGGGGATTGATGCCGACGATCAAGAGGGTCCGGTAGTTGTAGCCCCGGCGCCGGACGTGACGTGCCGCAGACCGGAGAACGATCTTCGCCGCCACCAACATCGCCAGATCGAGGGAGGCGAAGAGAACCAGGAAAGGTCGCGATACGAAATCCAGCCGGAGCAGCCAGCCGGCCGCTGCGAGGGTCAGTGTGCCGATCGCCACCACGCGCGCAACCTGCCACACTTCCCGGGAGAGGGCGACGGTCCGACGGGAGGAGTAGGTCTCGCTGGTGACCAGGAGAAAGGCCCAGATGGCCAGCACCAGCGGCAACAGGCCGAGGTACCTGGAAAGCGGGTAGAGTTCGGTGGGAAAAATTCCAGGCAGCAGCCGTGGCCCGATGTGGGATCGGATCGACCATGCCGTCAGAAACGCCACGGCAGTGAGGGCCAGATCGGTGGCCCCCACCCAGTAGGCGACGAGCTTGGCCCGTTCCTTCAGCACAGGTTCCTCAACACCTTCTCGTAAGCATCAGCGACGTCGCTCCACAGGAAGCGATCCTCCACCCGACGCCGGGATCTCGAACCGAGCTCGGCAAGGGTCCCGTCGTCTTCGGTGATCTCGTCCAAAAGTCGCTCCAGAGACCGCGCCCCGGAGAAGGAGAAGCTCCGGCCTGCTGTGCCCGCGACCTCGCGGTTTTCCGGGGTGTCATAGTACAGCACGGGCCGGCCGGCTCCCATGGCTTCCACCAGGGCAGGGTGGGTGCCACCCACCTCGGTGGCGTGGATGTAGATTCGACAGTTGAAAAGCAACTGCCGGTAACCGTCGCCGTAGATCGGACCTGGTATCAATACCCGCTCATCGGCCCGCTGCTGAAGCCTGCGCTGGAGTTCATCGGCATAGGGTGCTCCCCCGACCATGACCAACCGCCGGTGTCCACAGACCCGCGAGTAGGATTCAGCCACTCGATCCGGGTTGTTCTCGGGTTCGAATCGCGAGACGTAGAGGAGGTATTCGTTGGGCTTGAGGCCGAGCTCGTCCAAAGCCGTTGTGCCGGTCGGCCGCTCCAAGTCGCCTCCGTAGACGATCATCTGCGAATCGGCGCGGTAGCATCGCCGGTAGTAGCGTTGGATCACTTCGGCATCGGTGATCAGGAGGTCCGGGATGAGCGCTGCAAGTCGTTCGCAGATCCCATAATAGGCGCGGCCGGCCACGCCCCATTTTCGGCGTTTGCGCTCCAAACCGTCCACGTTGAGGGCGACCGGCGCGCCACTCAATTGGAGCATTCGCACGAAAGGTGCGTTGGCGGCGTTACACAGCAGGACCGCATCGTATCCCTGTCCCATGGCGTGAATTGCCGATAGCAGGGTGTGGGAGACGGTTTCCAGGTGCTTGGTGTAGAGGGCTGGCAGGACCACCAGTCGCATGCCCTTGTAGCTCTCGAGGGTCGGGTCCACGAACCCGTTGCGACCGTACACCGTGACACGGTGGCCGCGCTGGGCAAGCCTTCGGCCGAGCTCCTCGGCAAAGGTCTCGAAACCGCCGTAGGAGGCCGGTACGCCCCGGGTTCCCAATATGGCGAGATTCACCTGTTCACTATCTCCTCGACCCACCTTCGTCTACGGAACCACCGCCGAACCTGTCGCGAGGGCACACAACGACGCTCCATCACCCAGCGACGGCGTGCGATCGCGTCGTTTCGCAAGTTCCAGAGGTCGCCGAACGCCGCGAACGAACTCCGTTCCACGGTGCAGCAAGCGGCCACCACCAGCAGATCCCGCCCAAGCCACCAGGGCAGAAACCTCAGATGCCAGGATGAGTCGGCGCAGTGGATCCGGAGAAGGAACCGGTTGCGAACCGAGTGGCGGTTGATGGCGTCGTGACCCTGGCGGCCGCCCTCCGGTCGAAAGCCGCGGCGATGGGCGGCAACTGCTGCCGGGACGTACAGGCATCGCCATCCCCGCCATTGGAGGCGCCAGGCCAACTCGGCGTCCTCTCGGTAGGCGAAAAATGTGGAGGGAAGAACGTCGCCATCGGGATAGGCCACGTCTTCGAGTGCAGAGCAGCGAAACAGGGTCGCGGCGCCAGTTCCCCCAAAGACCCATGCCGGCTGATCGAAACGGCCGTCATCGGATGTGCCCGCTCCTCGATCGAAATGCCGGCCGGAGGCCGAAACCACCATGCCGGCCGAGTCCACAGTAGTGCCTGGTGCCAGATCCGAACCGTCGGTGCGGAGCAGCTTGCCGGTCACCGACCCCACTCGCTGGGGGTCCGGGCAGGTCGCGACACCCTCGAACAACCGAGTGACGAAATCTGGACGGGGGGCGCAGTCGGGGTTCACCAGCAGGACCCAAGGTGATCGGGTCAGACCGAGCCCATCGTTGACTGCGACGGCGAACCCCGTGTTGGCGTTTCTGCGCACCAGGCGGAGTGGCAACGAACGGGAGTGCACCTCGACCACTTCCGCGCTTTGGTCCGAAGAGCCGTTGTCCACCACCACCACCCGTTCAGGGGGTGGGTCGAGGCGGGTCACGGAGCTCAGGCATGCGGGCAGGGTCGACGCATGGTTGTACGAGACCACCACCACCGAGTAGGTCTGGTCTTCGGCCATGGGCACATCTTGGCACAGAAAGAAGAGCAGGTTGTGGAAAAAGCCACGGGACATGGGATTCCTTGCGGCCGTATACTTCCAAGGATGCCGTCACCAGGGTTGAGCCGTCCCAGTCCATTGCCGTCGTGGATGTCGGCGGTCGCGCTCGTCGTGCTCGCGGCGACACTGGCCGCCCTCGAAACTCTCCCGGTGGAGGACGCGGCGTGGATCTCGGTCAGCGTTCTCGCGGCCTTCCTGGCCACCGGCTGGGTTGCTCCCGTTGGTTGGAAGCGACGCGCAGCCGAGATGTCCTTGATTCCGGTTGCGACAACTCTTCTACTGGTGGCGGACCTCACCTTGAGCCGAATGGTGCTGCCACCCTTGCTGATTGTGGCAGCGAGCGCCGCGATGGTGGCGGCACTGCCACGAACCGTGCCAAACCGGCGGCCGCTGCTTTGGGCCGCCTACGGCCTTGCGTGCCGGGCAGCCGTCGGAATGGGCTTGGTTGCGGTTGCTCCCCTCAATGTTGCTCTCGCTTTGACTGCCAGCGTCGTTGTGCCGGCAGTGGCGGGGTTCTGGGGACCGAGGGTGGGAATTTCGGCCGGGCTGGTGGCGGCCGTGGTTCCCCTTCAAAACAGGCCGCTTGTGGCTCTCGTTCTGATAGTCCTTTCGGTGTGGTTGTACCCTTGGGGTCGGGCGCGCCAAGGTGGAGCGGACCTTCCGGGAGGGTGGCTTCCGGCGATCGCGGGCAGCGCGTTGTTGGCGGCCTCTTTAGCGCCGTGGGGTGGGCACTCTCCGACCTCGATGTACCCCTCGATGGGGTGGGTGGTGGTGATCGCCGTCGTGACTGGATTCGTCATCACCGTCCGGCTTTCGCCCGGCCCTGCGGGTGCCGTGTGGCTGATCATTGCGGCGTTGGTTGGGCCGGTCCAGGGCCCGACTCCGGAGCGGTTCGCGGCCCAACTTGGGCCCGAGGATGCTGAGGTCGTGCTGCCCAGTTCGTCGGGCGAGCAGTACGTTCTCGACCTCTCTCTTCGTGGCGGTGTCGCACTGCCGACCGGAACCCCGGCCGGAGTGGTGACGGCGGGCGCCCAGGAGACGGTCCTGCGGGTGGGAGTTGACACCGCGGTGGCCAACCACCGCCGACCGGATGTGGCGGCGCGGGTGAGGCACTCGCTGCCGGATCAACCACTTTGGCGGCCGGCGAGGATTGGCGGCGATACCACGTGGAGAGTCTGCGGGCGATCGCAGCTGGAGGTCGGGCGGAACCAGAGTCCGGTTCTGAGGCGACTTCCGAGCCTGCCGGAGGACGTCGACCTGGTGATCCACTCGGCAGGCTCGCCGCAGCCGGTTTCTCCCAGAAAGCGGTCGTTGCCTGGCTGGATCTGGGTTGCGGCAATTGCAGTGGCCGGGATTCAGCTCGTTTCGGGGGGCTGGCGATCCATGGGGTCGGCAGTTCCATGGGCGGTGCTGGTGGCCGGCCAGTTGGCGTCGAGGGTGTGGGTGGAGCCGCTTCGGTTGGCCGGCGAAAGGTATGCCGTGGATCTGGCCCTCGCGGCGGTGGTTGCAGCGTGGTTGCCGATGGCTTGGCGATGGTTCGGAGAACGGCGGGTGTTTCCGGCGGTTGCGGCGTTGCTGATACCGCTGGCCATCGCCACCCCGAATCTCACCCCGTCGATGTACGGCGATGAGCCGTACCACCTGCGAATACTGGAGTCGATCACCCGCGACGCTGATCTCGACCTGCGGAACAACCTCGACGTTGAGAATCACCCGGGTGACCGCAACTACACCCTCACCGATCGCCTCATGCACTCGCCCGTACTCGCCGTCCTGCTGCTGCCCGGCTTCGTGGTGGGCGGGCGAACCGGTGCTCTGATCTTGCTGGCCTTGGCGGGAGCCGGTCTGGCAGCGCTGATCGGTTCTCGGAGCCGTCAGCTCGGGGTGCCCAATTCCAGAAACCGTCTTCTGTTGCTCGCCCTGGTCCTGACCTACCCCCTGGCCACATTCGCCACGCAGATCTGGGTAGAGCTGCCGGGAGCGTTGATGGTCGCCGCGATCCTGGTTGCCGCGGCTGGTCCGTCGAGCGGTCGCTGGGTGGCCGCTGCCGTCGCGATGCTGGCAGCGGCCATGAAGACCAGGCTGGGGTTGATCGCCTTTCCAGCGGCCGCGGCGCCATGGTGGAACCCCGATCGTCGAAGCCCGGTTCAGGGTCTTTTGGTCCTCTCGGGTGCTGCCCTCGGTTCACTCGCGGTGGGGTGGATCACCCTGGGTCACCCATTTGGTTTCTTTCGTCGGATCGGAGACCTCCTGCCGTCCGACCTTGGATTGGCGATCCGAGTGTTGGGAGGACTGCTTTTTGATCCGGGCGGAGGCCTGCTGTTCTCCGCTCCACTGGTGCTGGTGGCTGTGCTGAGCACTGTGTTGTTGTGGAGACGGGGTGGACCGGGTGAGAGGGCGGTTCTGCTGGGGGGCTTGCTGACGATCCTCGCCCTGCTGCATTCGAAGGAGTGGTACGGCGGAGGATCACCACCGGCTCGCTACCTCGTGCCACTGCTCCCGGCGGTGGCCCTGACATGGGGAGTCGTGCTGACGACGCCGCAGAAGTGGCGCCGTCTTGGCGAATTGTTGGTCGCTCCAGCTCTGCTGATGTGGTGGGCTCTGGTGACCCGACCCCACTTTTCGGTCAACCCTGGCGATGGCCGGTGGTGGCTGTCCGACGCTCTGGCTCGCCGGTTCGGCGCTGACACACAGCAGTTTTTCCCGTCCTTTCTGGTCCCCACCACGGCCACTCTGTGGTTGCCACCGGTGGTGATCCTGCTGGCCGTGGCGGCCGTTCTCGTCAGCCATCGCCGGCCAAGAGTGCTGGTGACCCTCGTACGCTCGGGAACCGCGTTTGGAATTGTTGCAGCGACGGCGATGGCTGCAGCCGTGGTGCAGCGCCACGATGTGGTGGTGGAGGCTGAGGCGCCCCAGGTCCGACGTGCCGGAGGCAGCCCAGTGCCTCCGGTAGGTACCTTTTCCCGGTACGAGCACCTTCGTGGTTGGAGGGTGGGGGATCGCGAGGGCGTTGTGGTTCCGCTCCACCTGGCGGCCGGCTCTGAAGTGTGGCTCGAAGGATGGCTCGAGGGGACGGCCCAAGGGGGAGCACAGCTGGCCGTGTCCTGGGACGAAGGCGATCCCGTCAACCTTCACGTCGAAGGAACCGCGAGCCATGGACGGTTGCGGTTGCCCAACCCTCCGGCGTCCGGACGGCGGAAATTGCGGGTGGCTCTCTCGGCGCCGATCGGAGGCGCGGCGGTCTTCGATCGAGTGGTCGTGCAACGGTGAAGCTCTGGGTCCCGATTCTGTGCCTCGTGCTCGGCGGATGCGGTGGGGAACCCCGCCAACCGATCCACGACCTCGTTGAACAGTTTCCGCTGGCCGAATTGTTTCAGGAAGTCCCTTGGGTGGACGTTGGAACCCCGGACGGCAGGCGTCACCTGGCGAGCGGCTGGTATGACGACGAAGGCGGTGCCGGTGGACCCACCTTCGCGTGGTCCGAAGGCGACGAATCGGTCATCGAGTTCACGCTGCTCGACATTCGATCCATCGACGCCGAACTCAGGTGCCGGCCGTTCTCAGCGCCAGGGATGGGCGATCAGGTGGTGACTCCTCTGGTCAACGGCCATCCGCTGCAAGAATTTCCACTCGCTACCGGCTTTGCCAGCTATCGACTGGTGCTCCCGGAACGATTCCTCGTGGAGGGTCGCAATCGGCTCACGCTTCGATACCGATACGCTGTGTCGCCTCGGGAACTCGGCCAGGGCGCGGACTGGCGCCGGCTGGCAGTCGCGGTGGACTGGTTGCGATTCGAAAACGGCGACAATCCACCGCCGCCGAGGACAACAATGGACGGATCGGCGCTCGACCTTCCGGTGCGCTCGGCGGTGGTCTACCACCACTACCACCGTGAAGGACTGCGCATCGAGGCAGATTCGGTGACCGCTCCGGACGGCAATGGAGGACGGATCCGATGCGTGGCGGTTTCTCAGAGCGGGGTGATGTCCCTGATCGCCGAAACGGGCGTCGGCAATGGACCGTTGCGTGCCAGGGTGATGGGTCCGGAGGGTGAGCCCTTCCGGTTGGAGCTCAGGTCAATCGGTGGAAAAGACCCCGAAAAACAGTGGTCTGTGGTGCGGTTGGTGAGCCCGAGGCTGACCGTTCCGTCTGGACAAACGGGATCGACGGCGGAGGATCGTTCCTTCAGGCAATCTTCAGTCCGCCAGCGGCCCAACGTTGTCATCTACCTGGTGGATGCGCTGCGTGTGGACCGGCTCGGTGTCTACGGTCAGCGGCGGGGCCTGTCGCCGAACTTGGACGCCTTCGCTGCGCGAGCTTCCGTCTTTGAACGGGCTTGGGCGCAATCATCCTGGACTCGTCCCTCAGTGGCCTCACTGTTCACCGGCTTGCGGTCCGAGGTGCACGGTGCCAACGGCCGGCTGGACCGACTGGGTGATGGTGTCGTGACCTTGGCCGAGCGTTTTGCCGGCGCAGGCTATTCAACCGCTGCAATCGTGGCCAATCCGAACATCTCGCCCGAGTTCGGTTTTGCCAGGGGCTTTGAGACATTCCTTCTGATGGAGCCCGAGCGGCGGCGGTCGGGTCTCCTCGACCTGGAGGTCGAGCGGTGGTTGGACGAACGTGACCCACTCCGCCCGTTTCTGCTCTACGTACACGCCGTTGATCCCCATCTGCCCTACGATCCGCCGGAGCCGTACCGCAGTCGGTTCGCATCCGATGTCGAGCGGGCCGACCTGGGTTCGACTGCTGTGGTCGGTACCCTCCAGGCGCGCGACCTTGTGGACGAGGGTCAATACGCTTCCGATCTGCTCGACCTCTACGATGGCGAAGTGGCCTGCAACGATCACAGCTTCGGTGTGTTGCTCGATCGACTGGCGCAGAGGGACCTTGACGACGACACGGTGGTGATCTTCCTTTCGGACCACGGTGAGGAGTTCTTCGATCACGGGGGATGGATCCACGGTCGAACCCTGTATCGGGAGGTGTTGCAGGTGCCGCTCGTTATCCGCCTTCCTGGCCAGTCCGAGGGCCGGCGGGTCAGTGCCCCGGCACAGCATGCGGACCTGATGCCCACATTGCTCGACCTCGCCGGTCTCGATCCGCAGCCGGGTGTTCACGGCATCAGCCTGCTCCGGTCCCTGCCCCACGACAGGGCAGTGGCGGCCTATCTCGATCTTGACGGTTGGGGAGGCTGGAGCGTGGTCAATGGGCAGCGCCATGGAATCCGGCACCTGGATCGCGGCTACACCGGCCCGGCGGAGCTCTACGACCTCGAGTTGGATCCAGCCGAACAGGATGATCTTGGATCAAACCGAGGCGTGGAGGCTGGGGCCCTGCTGAGCGAATCGCGACGCGAGGTTCTGGGCGAGGAAGGAAAATATGGGGTGGGCGAAGCCCAGATCGACGACGAGCTGCGCCGCCGCCTCGAGGCGCTGGGCTATTTGTAGGCTCGAACCGCCGAGCCGTAGCAAGTAGCAGTTGTTCGAATTCGGAATTCGGAATTCGGAATTCGGAAAACCGACCCGGCAACTTTCCGCCAACTGCCAACTGCCAACTGCCAACTGCGCCCGTCAGCCTTTCTCGGCGGTCCATCCACGCACCACTCGAACCGTCTCAATGTAGGCAGACCGGCGGGCGGGCCGTGCCAACGCGCGGGCGCCGAGGCTCAGCACGAGTCCGGTGCGGATCAGGCCCACACTGTTCGGATGATGCCGCTCGGAGTATCGGAGGAGATTCACGTGGTAGGCCGTGAGGAATCCGATGTCGCTCAGGCTCCCCAGGCTTGATCCCCCATCGTGAACGACCCGCGCTGAAGGAACCACTGAGAATCCCTCGGTGAGCTGGACGTCTCCTGTCTCGACAGCAGCTGCCAGGCGGGCGCAAAAGTCCACGTCCTCCCACCAGGCCGGGGCATAGAGAGGGTCCAGGCCGTGAAGGGAATCCCATGCGGATTTCCGGATGAGCCACGCCGAGGCCGCCGGTTGGGCCACCAACCGAGGATCGTCCGGAGGATTGCTCCCAAACTGCGGAGGCCCGGCGAGGCCCAGCGCCAACCGGTTGACGCTGGGCAGGCGCCGAAGTTGCCAGCAGTGCTGAGACGAGCCATCGGCGTTGACAAGCAGTGGCACGACCCCGGCCGCCGACTCGCGATGCTCGAGCATGGACACGAGTCCATCGAGGGCGCGAGGTTCGACCCGTGCGTCCGGGTTGAGCAGAAAGAGGAAGGGTCCGTCGCAACGATCGGCGCCGCGAGACGCTGCCCATGCAAACGAGCGGTTCTCTGGCAATGGCAGGATCTCGACCCGTGGAAAGGCCGCCCGGAGGCGTTCGGCGCCGCCATCGCCGGAGCCGGAATCCACCAGGACGACTCGAGCAAGCTCCGGCCCACCATGGGCCAGCAAGGACTCGAGGCAGCGGTCGACCTCTCGCCCTCCCCGCCACCGGACGACAACTGCGGTGACCCGGCCTGTTGTCATCATGCCAGTGCCTTGCTCTGGCGCCTCGCCAGGACGAGGGCGGACCGAAGAACCGCTGGAACCATCGCTCGGCGTGGCACACACGGGAGGTCAGGCAGGATGTCCACGATCGGACGCGTGACCTTTGCCCACGTCCACCGGTCCCTATCACCGGTCATGGCGACGCGGCACCTGGCCTGCTCCCGCCGTGAGAGCAGCAGTTCCATGGCCGCAGCGACCGCTCGTGGGTCGCTGGGCGGAACGACGCCACCCCATCCGTGGTCGCGAGCCTGGCGGGCCATCTCACCGCCCTCGGTGAGCAGCAGGGGCACTCCCGCCCAAAGTGCGTCAAGGGCGCGGGTGCGGAATGACAGGGCAGCCTCCTCGGATGGGGTGTGGAGCACCGCAACCAGACTTGCCCGGTTGAGGACTCGGTGGCGCTCGTTGTAGGGAATCCAGGTCTCCAAAGCCACGATCTGCGGTGGCTTGAGCCCGTGGGCCTGCGCCATGGTGTGGAGGTCGGAGGTCGAGATCTCCGGGTGCCGACCACCAGGTCTCGCTGCAGTGGGCACCACGATACTGACCGGGGACGATCCCAATCGGGCGCGGGCTGCCAGGAGGGTCTCCAGGTCGAGCCAGGGCCAGACCCCGCCCCACCACAGAACCACCGCCCAGCCGTCGGGAACCGACGGCAGGGCGCCCACATCCGCCGTTGGCGGTTGGTCGGGGACTCCGAACGGCACGTTGAGATAGGGCAGGCCGAATCTCCCGCGGATCCGGCTCGACCACCACTCGACCTGGTTCGGCCCGCCGGTGAGGACGGCGTCGGCGCGGGCGGACACCAACGGAAGCCGGGCCGCTGCTGTCCTCAGGCGGCGTTGGATCTCGGCCGTAGGCTCCATGGCGTTGAGTTCGGCGAGCAGCGGTGTGATGCCGTCGATCACGAGCAGATGCCCGGGCAGAAATGCACGTGGCGCCAGGCTCCACGGCGGTGCAATGATCGCCTCCGCCCAACTCCACGGCGGCCTACCGACGACCATCGGCCCATGGTCCGAGGGAGCGCTCGAACCCGGTCTGGCCGCCAGTCGGACATGGTGGCCTTCCCGAACCAACGAACACGAGAGTTCCCACGCCCGGAGGGCCGAACCAGCCATGGCCTGGCCCACGTGGTCGTCGGTGAGAATGAGGACCTTCATGACGCCCTCGGCAGGGCGGTCAATCTGGGTCCTGGCGTTGTTCTCCGCCAACCGCTTGACACCAGCCATGGACAGGCTGCTGCCACTGCCACCGCTGTGACCGCGGCGCGAGGGTTGTCACGTGCAAGGGTTCGCACAGCA
Organism: uncultured Holophagae bacterium; assembly: GCA_963801995.1. Classification (GTDB taxonomy): domain Bacteria; phylum Acidobacteriota; class Thermoanaerobaculia; order Thermoanaerobaculales; family Sulfomarinibacteraceae; genus FEB-10. The sequence continues at coordinate 269,630 of CAWDGW010000014.1, forward strand.
CGAAGTTCGCCGCGCAACAGACGGGGAGCGGCGACCAGCAGTGCTGTCGGGGTGAAATTGGCGGAGAGCACCCGCCAGCGGTTGGCGAGAACCCACCACGGGTGACGCCATCGCATGCGTGACCCGGTTTGGGAGCCCAGATGCAGGGTTGGGGCTCCTCCGACCCATGCTGATCCGAGGCCGAGGCGATGGATGCGGAGACCGAGATCGACGTCTTCGTGGTAGCTTCCGAATTCTGGATCCAGTGGACGGGCACGTCCCGAGGAAACCGCGTCCAGAACCGTGGCTCGATAGATGGACGCGGTCGCTGAGACCGCCAGAACTGGCCGAATCGACTCGGTTTCGACGGTCATGGGGGCTCCTCGATCCACCTGAACCGGGAGCCCGAACTGGTCGAGGGCGATTCCGCGACCATCGACACGATGCCCATCGCGGTCTGCAACGGTGCCTTGGACTGCGGCGAGACGTTCATCTGAGGAGAGAGCCGACACGAGCCGTGAGATCCAGTTTTTCCCAGGTCTGGCATCATCGTTGAGCAGGCCAACGTATTCCACATCTCCCTCGAGGATGCGAAATCCGGTGTTAACCGCTGCGGCGAACCCAAGCCGCTCCGTGAGAGCCACGATCTCGAGCGGGTGGGAGTGCTTTGGTGGCGGCGCGCCCCCGGACACCACCACCACCACCCGTTCTGGGGCGGGATCGAGCATTGCCACCGAATCGAGGCAGTGGCCCAGGGTTGTGGATCCCAGCGAAGGGATCACGATGCCAGTCCGACCGCTGTGAACTGGGCTGGATTGGGGGGCTTCCATCGCGGCCAGTATATCCGGAAGCCGTTGGCAGTTTGCCGTGAGCCGATCGGCTTGCGTCTCCTGTGGTCTGCTCGAAGGAACCGGTAAACCTTACAAGTTAAACGTTAAACGATTGAGCCGACGTGTAACGTGTAACGTTCGGTTCATCCGGGAAAACGTGGGTCGCGTGTTTTTGTTCCCGTTCCCGAACCCAGCGGCAGCGGCAGGATTCAGGGGCAGCGTCAGGAATCAGCGCCAGGGGCAGGAGACAGCGGCAGGATCTGGACACAGCGAGCAGAATCAGCGGGCGGCGACTGGGAACAGCGAGCAGGTACAGAGATCAGTCTTCAGTTGTTGCAATCAGTTGCCTTGGAGGCATTGAACATGACGACCTCCGGGTCGTTCACCAAGAAGAGGAGTAGCCGGTGGCCATCCGATGTCAAGGGCAAGCCGGACCAGGGGTCCGGTGCTCCACACCCTTGACATCGGCTGCCTCACCGGCATGTGAGGAAGGGCATGAACGACCCGGAGGTGAACATGTCCAAAGCCGTCAGCAACACCGATCTTGTCGCCTACACCAAGGCCCTCGAGGCAGCTGGAATCGCCATCAAGCTTGTCTCACGAGTTCCAGCTCCCCTGGAGACCTTTGATCAGGTTCGTGCCATGACGTGGCGCCTGCTCAATCCCATGTAGTCCACACACATCCCGTTCTGACGCTGTCGCCGTCACCTGACGCCGCCACCGGCCCCTGTCGCTGTCAGCTGACGCTGCCCCTGGTCGCTGTCCTTCACCACCTCACGGAATTCCGGATGAGCCTAACGTTCAACGTTTAGCGAGAGAGAACTGACGGCTAACGGCTAACGGTGGTTTCCCGTAGAATGGCGGCGTGGCGATCCACCTAGCCCTCGACGCGCGGAAGCTGACGGATTTCGGCATCGGGACATACATTACTCACTTGTTGGCTGGACTCTCGGTTCGGCCCGAATACGATCTGACGCTCGTCATTCGTCCGGAACACGAACCACGCATCCGCAGACTGGCGCCTGGGGCGAATACGTTGGCGGTGTCTGCCAAGGGATACGGGCTGGCGGAACATTTCAAGCTGCCCGCGGCGTTGTGGCGTGACCGGCCTGATCTCGTTCACATACCCCACTACGTGGTTCCGCTGCTTCTCCCCGGGCCGGTGGTGGTGACGATCCACGATGTCATTCAGCTGTTCTATCCCCCGAGCCGGAGGCCCCACCAGGCTACTCTCTACCTGCGGTTCATGATCCGCACGGCGCTTCGTCGATCTCGCCGCGTGATCACCGTGTCGCGCACGTCCAGACGTGACCTGGTGAGCCTCTTCGGAGCGAATCCCGATCGGATCGACGTGGTGGCCAACGGAGTTGACGGGGCGCTCGCCGAACGGCCGCCTGCCGCCGACCTCGAGGCCGTGAAAAACGAGTACGACCTCAACCCCCCCCTGATCCTCGTGGTGGCCAACGACAAGCCCCACAAGAACCTGGATGGCGTACTGAGAGCATTCGAGCTGGCGTGCAGGCGACAATCGATCCCCGGTCAGCTGGTTTTGGTTGGGGGTTTTGGGAACGGCCACAGTCTCATGGACCGAGCGGCGCGTCTCGGCATTCCCAACCGGGTTCGATGTCTGGGCAGAGTGCCCCACGGCCACCTCCGAGCGTTGTACCATTTGTCGTCGGTTCTGCTTCACCTGGCACTTTACGAGGGCTTTGGACTGCCGATACTGGAGGCGATGCGCGTGGGACTCCCCGTGGTGACTTCGAACTTGGGTGCCATGCGCGAGCTTGGCGAGGGGTCGGCACGGTTGGTCAATCCTCTCGACCTGGAAATGGTCGCGAAGACCCTGGAGCAGGTTCTGGTTGACGATCCGTTACGCCGACGAATGGTGGAAGCCGGAATTCGACAGGCTGAAAAACTGACCTGGGAGCGCACGGTGGAAGGTACTGTGGAAACCTACCGAAAGGCGCTGGGAGAGGAATGACCATGAGGGTGGCTCTCGTGCACGACTGGCTGACCGGGATGCGGGGGGGCGAGTGGGTCCTGCACGAGATCGCCCAGCTCTTCCCAGACGCTGAAATCTACACCCTGGTCCACCGCGCCGGTAGTGTGGCGCCGGAGCTCGAACGGCATCCCATCAACACCTCGTGGTTGCAGATCCCGTCCTTCGGCGGTCGGCGGTGGCGATATCTGCTGCCGTTGATGCCCGCCGCGGTGGAGAACTTCAATATCCCGGATGCCGATCTCGTGATCTCCTCCAGCCACTGCGTTGCCAAGGGGGTTATCCCCCCACCAGGCGCCTTTCACCTGAGCTATGTGCACACGCCGATGCGCTACGTGTGGGATCAGCGGCGGGTCTACCTCAACCGACTCCCTAAGTTGTTCTTGCCCATCGCACAGGGTCGACTCGCCCGCCTCCGCCAGTGGGACATGGTGTCCTCGGCGAGAGTCGATCGGTTGATCGCGAACTCCCGCCTTGTGGCGTGGCGAATCAAGCACTATTGGAACCGAATCGCCGAGGTCATCCCGCCGCCGGTGGACACCGAGTTCTTCACTCCTGGAGGCGAACGGGGTGGGAGTCTGCTGACGGTCGCAGCCCTTGTTCCGTACAAGAGGGTGGAGGTTGCGGTGGAGGTTGCACGGAAGCTCGGTCGAACCCTCGAGATCGTTGGTACCGGTCCCCAAACCCGTCACTTGAAAAAAATCGCAGGGCCTCACGTTCGGTTTCACGGTTGGCTGGAACGAGACGATCTGAGGGACGCCTACCGACGGGCAGAGGCGCTGTTGGTGCCCAATATCGAGGATTTCGGCATGGTAACGGTGGAGGCGCTCGCCTGTGGAACCCCGGTTGTCGGGCTGGCGTCATCGGGGACCGCTGATGTGGTCCGCAATGGTGCCGAGGGTGAGCTTGCAGAGGAGAATTCAGTGGACGCGCTGGTGGAGGCTGCGAGTAAGGTGCTTGAGCGTCGCTGGGACCCGCGGGTTCTCAGGGCGCGGACCGATGTTTTCTCCCGCAGTGCGTTCCAGACGCGGTTCCGTTTTCTGCTTGACCGACTGGAGTTCGGCAGGGTTCTGTGATGCTTCGACGGCGACGACGGATCGAGATTGCCCTCAAGTTGCTGGGCGACGTGCTGGCCACCGTGTTCGCGATTGCGATGGCCTATTGGCTGAGGTTCGTCGTCGAGATCCAACCGGTGACCAAGGGCGTCCCTCCGTTGGTCGAATACGCCCGGCTGGTGCCGGTTGTGGCACTGTTGTGGCCCGCCGTTTTTTACTTCCAGGGTCTGTACCAGCGCCGTCGCATTCGATCCCGGGCGGACGAGGCGATGCGGGTGATTCTGGGAGTATTGCTCGCCACCGTCCTCCTCACCGCGGGACTCAGTTTCTACCGAGACGTCTCGTACTCGCGACTGTTCATTACGGTTTTCGCCGGCATCGACGTCGTGTTGGTGATCCTGGCCCGGTTCGGTATCCGGGCCGTACTCGGTCGGATCCGGCGCTCCGGTGGCAACCTTCAGCACGTCTTGGTGATCGGGGCCGGCGATCTCGGCCGAGAGGTTCTCGAGCGGTTCGAGGGGCACCGTGAACTCGGATTCTCGGTTGTGGGTTTTCTGGATGACGATCCCGGCAAGCAGCAGCGCAGGATTCACGGCGCCCCTGTGCTCGGGACAACCCATGAGCTCGAGCGGGTCGTCGAGCAGTACGGTGTTGACCAGGTGGTGATCGCTCTGCCCCAGTCCGCGCACCAGCGGACGGTGCAACTGATCAGCACCGCCGGGCAGCTCTTGCTGGAAGTGAAAGTCGTCCCGGACCTGCTGCAGTACTACGTGCTCCGGGCTGGGGTGGAGAATCTCGACGGTCTTCCGGTGATCAATCTGACCCAGATTCCCCTTCAGGGGTGGAATCAGATCGTCAAAAGGGCCTTCGACATCGCCGGTTCGGCAGTGTTGTTGGTTCTCACCGGCTGGATGTTCCCGATCATCGCGTGGTTCATCAAACGCGAGGACGCCGGGCCGGTGTTCTTCTCCCAGGTGCGAACCGGCATGGACGGTCGATCGTTCAAGCTCCACAAATTCCGTTCCATGCGGGTCGATGCATCGGAGGAGGCCCAGTGGACTCGGGCCCGAGATCCACGGATCACCAGGGTGGGCGGAGTGATTAGGCGATTCAACCTCGACGAGCTTCCGCAACTGGTCAACGTGTTGGTTGGAGACATGTCGCTGGTCGGTCCACGCCCCGAACAGCCCGAGTATGTCACGCGGTTCAGGGCGCGGTACCCCGAGTACAACGCCCGGCATCGGGTCCGATCGGGGATCACCGGGTGGGCACAGGTGAATGGGCTGCGGGGTGACACCTCCATCAGAAAACGCATGGTTCATGATCTCTACTACATTCAGAATTGGAGCCTTGCGTTGGACCTGCGAATTCTCTGGAAAACGCTCCGACTCGCTCTCGCCGATGTCCGCGGGTGAACCCTCGACCAATCGAAAATCGAAAATCGAAAATCGAAAAACCGACCCCGTTCCTACTGCGCAGGCAACCGCCCACGGCTCACGGCCCACGGGCCAACTCACCGACAACAGCAGCCCACAGCCGTGGCCATGGGGGTCGTCTCGAGGGAGGGGGCTGGCCTACGGCTGTCTGCTGGTGGCGGGGAGTCGGGTTGGAGCAGCCAGCGGCTGCGACAATCCAAACTGCCAACTGCTATTTGTTTCGCGATTCCTCGACAACCCTTTCCAGAAGGTCATCCCACGCCGCCACCACGGGAGCCCAGCCCAATTCGGCTGCGCGGACTGCGGCACGCTGGCGCAGGTCGTCGGCGGTGTCCGGATCGAGTGCCGCCACGATATTTCGGGACAGCTCGGCGGGGGCACAGGGGGCTGAGTACAGGGCAGCACCGCCTCCGGCCTCTCTCAAGGACGGGATATCAGAAGCCACGCACGGAGTGCCGCAGCTCACGGCCTCTGCAAGCGGCAAGCCAAAGCCCTCGGCTTGCGAGGCGATCACGAAGACATCCGCGAAGCGCAACAGGTCGCGCGCCGTCTCCCTGTCCACATACCCGGGGAGGTGGATGTGATCCCGGTGCGGCGAGTCGTCGATGCGAGCCATGATCGGCTGCATGCCCCACCCGGGGCCGCCAGCGAGGACCAGATCCGGCGGATCAGGGTGGGTGTCCCACAGTTCCTCCCATGCGGAAACCAGGTCGGTTACTCCCTTGCGCGGCTCGAGAGTGCCCAGATGGAGGAGGTAACGGCGGCCCGAGGTCAGGCTGTTTCGGGTGGCGGAGCCGTCGTCTCCCTCAGGGGCAGGGGAGAAAAAGTCATCGACGCCGTAGCCGATCCGCACCAGCTTGGAACGGACGGAGTGGAAGTGGGTCAGCAGTTCATGTTCGGTGGCCGCCGACCCGGTGACCACGACCGCGGCCCAATCCAAGGATTCCTCGAGGTAGGCGTTGAAGCAGAATCGGTTGGCCAGGGTGTGGTGTCGAGGGTGAGTGCGAGGTGTGATGTCGTGAATCATCGAGACGGCCGGTATGGGACATCGGCGGGGCAGGACCGCGAGCGAACCCACAAAGACATCGACGCCGGCTCGCCTCATTTCGGCTGGCAATACGGTGTGGAGCCACAGGGTGCCTGGGATCGGCAGGCGGGGCGGCGCCAGGACACGGACATTCTGGTGGCGAAGCACTTCGGGCAGGTCGATGGGCTTCGAGGCGGCCAGGGTCACGGTTCGATTGCGATCTCGAGCGAGGCCCCCCATGATGTGGCCGACCCATGTGGCGACGCCGGTGTGGCGACCCACCAGGGAGCGAGCGTCACACGCGATATTCATCGTCACCGGAAGCCTTCTGGCCTGCAGCTTGGCGCAGGATCTGGGCCGTTGCGGAGGCTGCCGATTCCCAGCTGAAGCGGCTGGCGCGCTCTTTGCCCAGCCTCAACAGGCGGTCTCGGTGGGAGGGGTCGGTGGTCAGTGATGAGATTGCTGACGCGATGCTGTGCGGGCTGGCGGGGTCCACGTACATGGCGGCGGGACCGGCAACTTCGGGCATGGCCGACTGTCCGGATGTGATCACCGGAGCTCCGCACGCCATGGCCTCGAGGAGCGGCAGGCCGAATCCCTCCATCCAGGACGGGAAAAGCAGCGCATCGGCATTCCGGTACAGGTTCGGCAGACTGGCGCGCTCCACGTAGTCCAGGTGGAGAATTCGGGAGCGCACCGGAGACCCCTCCAACTCGTTTCGAATCTGTTCGGTTCGCCACCCCCATCGTCCCACCAGGAGGAGATGTCCGTCGTACCCCCAGTCGGCCACCAGCTGGAATGCCTTGAGCACTCCAGAGACGTTTTTCCGCGGCTCCAGGGTTGAAACGAAGAGCAGGTATCGGTCGGGGAGATCTCCCGTATGAGCCGGCGGCGAGCTCTGATTGGCGAACTCTGGATCGAGGCCCTCGTGGACCACGTGGACGCGCCGAGGGTTCACTTCGAGGTGTTCCATCACGTCGCGGGCGGTGGCGTCCGAGACTGCGATCAGCCGATCTGATCGAAAGAGGGTCACAGGTAGATGGGTGCGAAGCTGGAGCAGGGTTTCCGGAGCCACGGTCTCGGGCATGACCGTGAAGGCCAGGTCGTGCACAGTGGCCACAGACGCGTGGCCAAATGGGAGTTGTTTGGTCGGCATGAAGAAATTTGGTGCCCACAAAACGTCGTTGCCGTCCAGAACCCTCAAGGTGGGTTCGACGAACCATCGCAGGAAAGCCAGTGTCGGACCCAACGGTGAGATCAGATCTGACGGCAGGTGGTGGGCCCTCATTCGCAGTATCCGATTTCCCGGAGGCTGTGGAGCGGGTGGGTCGGCCGGGGCCAGAAACGTATTGGCATAGAGGTTGAACACGATGTTGTCGTCTCGGCCATCGAATATCTTCAGCAGGTTCCACTCATACCACCCGACCCCGGTCTTCCGTTCGGTGAATGGAAAGATATCGACCCCGACCACCACATTGTCCGCCTCACCGATCAACCGTCGCTGAAATCTCGACCAGCGAGTCCGAAATGTCCCAACCAGGTCCCGCAGGACGTGTCCGAAGAATCGTGCCGATGATCTGATTGACCGCGCCATGGCGGGCCGATATTACCTCAGCGGCCGTGGCAGCAGGCGCCAGGTACCTGGCAGCGGGGAACTGTTCAAGATCCAAAATCGAAAATCGAAAATCCAAAAACAGGTTCGGCACCGACAGCTCCATCGCTTCACTGCTTCACTGCTTCACTGCTACTATCCGCCCCATGAACAACCTGTTGCTCGAAAACCGAGATGGTCCCCTGCAGATCCTGACCCTCAACGATCCCGACCGAGCCAACCCTTTGTCCGGCCAGTTGGTGGAAGGACTCAACACAGCCCTGGCCGCTTCAGCGAGGGACGACGGGGTACGGGCGGTGATTCTGACCGGAGCCGGACGTCACTTCTCCGCTGGGGCAGACCTGGAGGCCCTCCAACGGCTGGGGAGCGAGGGTTCCGACGCAGAGAACCGCATCGACTTGGAGCGTCTCGAGAGGCTCTTTGCCGAACTTCTGGGCCACCCCAAACTGACGGTGGCGGCGGTGCACGGAGCAGCGGTTGCCGGTGGCTGCGGCCTGGCTACGGCGTGCGACGTCGTGGTGGCCGAGCGAGGGGCGCGTTTCGCCTATACCGAGGTCAAGATCGGGTTTGTCGCTGCCATCGTCTCCACCTTCCTGACTCGCAGGGTGGCGGGGCACGTGGCTCGCCGACTGCTGCTCGATCCAGAGCTTCTCAGCGGGGAGAGGGCGCTCGAACTGGGTCTGGCGGACGAACTTGTGGACAACGACGCGGCGCTGGATCGAGCCCGCGAACTGGCCCTGGGAGTTGTCCGAAAATCCTCTCCGGAGGCGTTGGCTCAGACCAAGGCTCTGCTCAATGAGACCGTGGGCCTGGGTTGGCGCGAGGCGCTGTCGGTGGCCTCAGCGGTCAATGTTCGGCAGCGCCGCCACGCCGACTGCAGGCGCGGCGTGCTGACTTTCCTGGAGACGAAGTCGACGCCCGACTGGCTCGACGAGCAGGACTGAGTATGACCGCTGGCGCCAAACCCCGATACAGTCTCGGTGAGGAGATTGCCAACAGCGTCACCCACGGCATCGGGGCGGTGCTTGCGGTCGGTGGTTTGGTCACCGTGGTTGCCCTTGCCGCGGCTCACGGTACGGCCCGGCACGTGGTTGGATGCGGAGTCTTCGGGGCGACCCTGGTCCTTCTTTACAGCGCGTCGGCGCTGTACCACGGCATTCCGGGAAAGCGTGTGGTTGGGGTTCCCGCCGTTCCCGTTCCCGTTCCCGTTCCCGAAATTCAGCGGCAGCAACAGCAGTCAGGGGCAGCGACCGGGAACAGCGAGCAGGGACAGTAACCAGTCTTCAGGGGCAGCAGTCAGTTGCATCGGCGGCCATAGCACGTGGACACCTCCGGGTCGTTCAAAGGAAGGAGTAGCCGGTGGGCAGCCGATGTCAAGGGCAAGCCGGCCCAAGGGTCCGGTGTTACACACCCTTGACATCGGCTGCCTCACCGGCTTGTGGGGGAGGGCATGCACGACCCGGAGGTGACCATGTTCAAAGCCGTCCCGAACACCAACCTCGTTGCCCACGAGAAAGCCCTGGAGACCTTCGACCAAGTTCGTGCGATGACGTGGCGCCTGCTCAATCCCATCTGAGCGCGCCCGGTTCTCCGATACTGACGCTGTCAACTGACGCTGCCGCGGGTCCCTGCCGCTGGTTTCTGACGCTGCCCTGATTGCTGTTTCCGCGGATCGAGCCGTGGTTCCTCTTCGGGCGGGCGGGCGGGGACTTTGGACTTTAGACTTTAGACTTTAGACTTTGGACTTTGACTGTGGACTTGATTCCAATCGAAACGCCGCACGTCGAGCCGCCAGCCCCGGCCCCGAATCGCCACGGTGCAGACCGCTGGTATTGGGAGCGCCGTGTGCAGCAGCGACCACCGGGAAGCGGCGTGGGGATCGCCCATAATGCGGGTGATGACGGGTCCGCTCAGATCGATCTCGATCTTTCGCAGGGGCATGGCAACGCCGCTTCCAACCGCCTTCAAGTAGGCCTCCTTGGCTGTCCAGATGCCGAGGAATGCGGTGTCTCGAGATTCGGAGGAAACCTCCGCCAGAGATTGGCGCTCTCGATCCGAGAAGAACCGCGCGGCCAGTCGCTCCGCTCTGGCCAACGGTCTCAGAGCCTCGACGTCGACCCCCAGTTCGGCGCCGGCCAGGGCCACCACGGCCACATCGCCCGAGTGACTGATGTTGAAGTGCGGAGTCGGAAGGGTCGTGGGTGCCCTCAGTGACGGCTTGCCCCGGGCTCCGGTCTGGAACCGAAGCTCGGATGGGGCCGTTGCAAGCGCGCGACCGAGGACGATCCGGAGCATGCCGTGAGCGGTCAAGTACCGCGCCTTTCCACCTGCCACCGTGAATCGATCCGCGCGCCGGCCCTCTTCGGCGTCGAGCAGGCCCCGCGCGAAGCTGAGGAAGGGCAGCGCAGCGCTCACCGAGGTCCACCACAGGGTGACCACACCCGGTCCTTGGTTTGGCCAGCTCACGGTTCGGATCGTACCAGAGGCCTCTTCCCCGCAGATCTCACCGGCTTCCTCAAGCGGCTCCAGTGCTGCTAACCTGCAGGTCGTGGACGGCTACCCATTCGACTGTCCGATCCAGGTGCGATGGCGCGATGTGGATGCCCTGGGTCACGTCAACAACGCCACCATTGTGACCTACCTCGAAACCGCGCGCACGGAGCTGTGGCGGGAACGGTTCGGGGGCGGCTCCGAGATTCCCTTCGTCGTCGCCGGGATCGAGGTCCGCTACCGGAGGCAGATCCGACTCGATGACCGGGTCGTGGTCGGGGTCAAGGTGTCGGACGTGAGGGGCGCACGCTACACCTTCCGCTATCGGGTCGAAGCCAACGGCGAGCTCGCCGCCGAAGCCTCGACCCTGATGGCCCACCTCCGGCCGGGACATTCCCGTCCCACCCGGATTCCCGACGACCTCCGCGCACGCCTTTCCGCCCTTCAAATAGTTTCAAATCAATAACTTTCAGTACAGCCTGGTGAAAAAATGCGGCGAAGGCTATGAGGCTATGAAGCTATGGGGCTGTGACAGGGCAAACTTGTCCCATTGAGTCCAAAGTCTAAAGTCCAAAGTCAAAAGTCGAAAGTCCTCCGCTGGAGCCGGTGATGTTGGGCCTCGCCTTTCTCGCTACGAAACCCGTGAGATGAGCGGGCTTGGGAAATGGGGTCCCCCCACCCACGCTTCCCATCCCGGAAGGCGCTGGACGGTAGAATGACCTCAACAGCAAGTAACTAAGAACTAAAAACTAAGAACTTAGAATTACGAACTGCTCAATCCAGATCCAACCACCTGAACCAGATCGGATGGTTCGCCTTGTACCAACGCAGCACCTCTTGGATGAGGACCTTTTTGTCCGGTGGCATGACGGCGTCGCCCATCCGCTCCCAATGGATCCTCATCCGGTCGTCCGCCGAATAGTCGATGGCCTCGGAAGCCAGGGTTTGGAGTTCGTTCCGGATCCTCCCAGAGTCCGAGATCTTCACCGCGCGTTCCCGGTGGTCCTGGCCACTGTAGAACCGGTCGAGCAGCGGAGAAAACACCATTCGCATTTCGTCACGGGGTTCCATCAGCCGGAGGGTCAGGGTGACCTCGAGCATGCCCAGACGAGTGGCTGCGCGGGTCGTGACCCGATATCGGTCTTCGGAAATCTGTTCGACACCAGGCTCCCCGGTGTAGGGGTCCGGCAGCATATAGCTCGCCAGAGCGAGCACCCGCCACTGCTTGCGGGGGAAGAAATCGTCCGCGGTGATCGTGCGTTTGTCCAGGGGCATCAGTGCCTCGGCTGCGTCCTTCAGGATGACACGGTACTCGTCCGCCTGTCCCTCCTCGAGCGGTGTTCCAAGAACGTCCGCCAGCGCTGCCTCGAAGTCGGCAGCCGTCGGGTCGAGCCTCATCACGTGCTGCTCTCGCTCGTAGGACACCTTGAACTGCGAGGAGAAGACGCACATCGACGTTTGAAGTCCGAGAATCGGGTCGAGGCTGGATGCCTGCATGGCCTCGGCAGTGGCGGCATAACCGTCGCAGATGAACAGGTGTTGGGTGCCTTCGGGGTCCGTGTAGGGTCCCACTCTGAAAACCGGGGCGTAGGTCCCCGACTCGGTGAACACGCCCATCCCCGTGCCGGGCATGGGCCAGTCATCCTCCACGAGGTGGACCCCCAGTTGACGCCACTCGTCCCACAGGCGGCCGATGCGGTGAGCCCGCGACTCTCCACCGAGGGTCCACACGTGGACGTTTTCTCTCGCGATCCCAGGATAGGCGGCCTCGATGGCACCCATCACCAGCGGACGGGGTGTCATGAAATCGATCAGGACCGAGCGCTCGGCAGCCTTGTGGACCACCGCTTCGGGGAGCACCAGGGTCCCCATGTAGCCCTCGTAGGGCCGGGCCACCCTGAGCGGCTGATCGAAGAGGTGGAGCACTGTCATCGGACCGGTCTCGTCACCCTTTGCAAAGCGAGATGTGTTCTCCAGGGTGTCCACCGCGGCGCCCCACACGGTGATCCCGGCGGTTTCGATGTCTCGCCAAAACTCGGGCCAGTCGTACGCAGGATCGTTGACCAGGCGGTGAACACGCCGATCCATGAAACGGGCCACCTGTGGCCGCGCATAAACCCGGCCGAATCCGAGGAGTGGGTTCGACCCCATCTCGGGGGTCTCGCCCGCCTTTGGCATGAGGCCCTCGCCCAGGCTCACCATCACCGCGTGGTTTTCGGGCAGGCTTCGGGTGAGGTACCAGAGCCCCTCGGAAAGCGCATAAGCGGAAACAGCGTCGGCGTCTTTCTTGACCCTGTTGATGTCGGCCTTGGCGAGGTCCTTGCCCTCTGCCCACCTGCCGAAAAGTCGAGTGCCGAGAGCGGTGACCGCAGCCGCGGTGATGAAGGAACGTTCCAGTGAACCGCCGACAAAGGACATATCCTCCTCGGTGCCGCCGTGGATCCAGGTTTCGTCGACGTCCTCCAGCCAGAGATGGAACCGGCCCAGAATGGCCCTAGCGTCGTACACCCATTGGGCAATCCGGTTGCGCCGCATGCTGTCCATCGAACCCCCTCTCGTCGTCAATCAGATCGTCGGCCTATGACCTGGATGCATTCCCACTGTGCCACGGTCTGACGAGCATCACAAGAGCCTCATGGCTGGCTTCTCCACCACTCCAAAAGGTCGAATAGGGTCTGGTCCAGGGAGATTTCCGGGCGCCATCCGGTGGCCTCCTCGATGCGGCTGGGATCACCGATGAGCAAAGGAATGTCGGCCGGCCGCATCCGCGCCGGATCTGGCACCACCTCGACCGTGCAATCCGCCGCTTCGAGCAGGAGGTCGAGGATATCTTGGATGCTGGAAGCACGGCCGGAACACACGTTGTAGGCGGCGCCGGGCGTCCCCCTCGAGGCTGCAAGCCAGTAGGCACGGGCCGCGTCCCGCACGTCCACGAAATCACGTCGTGCCTCCAGATTGCCGACCTCCAGCCGTGGCTGGCGGATGCCGCGTTCGATCTCCACGATCTGTCGTGCGAAGGATGAGGCGGCAAAGACCGGAGGACGACGTGGTCCGGTGTGGTTGAAGAGGCGAAGCCTGATGATCGGGGTACCGTGGGCTCTAAAGAACTGGTCGGCGATGAGGTCCTGTGCGGCCTTGCTGGCTGCGTATGGGGAGATCGGGCGATATGGCGAATCCTCCTTGAGCGGATGGGACTCGTCCTCGGCGCTGCCGTAAATCTCTCCGGAGGAGGCCACCACAACGGTGGGGGAAAGGCCGAGCTGTCGCACTGCCTCGAGCAGTTTCAACGTGCCGATGGCATTGACCTCGAAGCACTCCACGGGCCGTTCCCAGGCCGCTGCGCCAGAGGACGATGCGGCGAGGTGAAGGACCATGTCGGGCCGGCACGCGTCGAGTACCGCCAACAGAGAATCCGAATCCGTGATGTCGCCCTGAAGGGTTCGGAGATCTTGCGGCAAAAGACGGGTAGTCTCCGGGTCGGGCGGCGTCCATACCAATCCGTAGATTTCCGCTCCCGGTTCGGTGCGTGCGACCTCGGCCGCGACGTACGGTCCGACGAAACCGGTCACCCCGGTGATCAGGACTCTCAAGAGCTCTCCAAATAGCGGGCGAGGGCGTCCTCCCAGGACGGCATTCTTCGGTCGAGGAGCCGATTCAGCAGAGTATTGTCCAGCACCGAGTACGCGGGCCGCGGTGCCGGTCTCGGGAATTCGGCGGTGGTGACTGGCTGGACCTTCGCATCAGATCCGAGTCGTCGCGCGATCTCGATGGCGAGGCCGTGCCAGCTGACGTGGCCCGAGTTCGTGGCATGGACGATCCCTGATGCAGCGGTCGCTGAAAGACCGAGCAAGGCTTCTGCCAGATCGTCGCAGAAGGTAGGCGACCCGATCTGGTCGGCCACCACCCGAAGGGAATTCGCGCCGCTCTCGATCTGACCGCGGATCGCCTCGACGAAATTGTGACCGCCGTGGCCGTAGAGCCAAGCCGTGCGCACGATGAGATGGTTCGGAGCCAAGCTTGCTCGACGCTCCCCCTCGAGTTTGCTGCGGCCGTACGCACTGGCCGGCGCGACGGCATCGTCTTCGCGATAGGGCCGCTGCCCGTTGCCGTCAAACACGTAGTCGGTGGACAGGTGGATCAACCGGGTGTCCCAGGTCGCGCATGCCGTCGCCAGGTTTCCAACCGCCGCACCGTTGACGGCCATGGCCTCGTCTTCGCGTGCTTCGCAGTCATCCACCGCCGTGAATGCTGCGCAGTTGATGAGAACTGCCGGTCTGGTTTTTTTCGTCAGTGCGAGGACGGCTTCGGGGTCGCAGATGTCGAGGGTGTCGAGGTCATGGCCGGCCACCGTCATACCTCGTCGGCGTGCCGCCTTCTCCACCGAACGGCCCAGTTGGCCATGCACCCCGGTTACCAGAACGTCGGTCATAGCCGGATAGTAGCAGTGACGTGATTGAATTCGGAATTCGGAATTCGGAATTCGGAAAACCATCCCCGACAGCACCCAGCCAACTCCCAACTCCCAACTGCCAACAACTCACGTTGTATCCTGGTTCGCTGCGAGGGAATACCCGGGGATGAGTTTGCTTTTTCCAAGGCGAAGCAGGGGAGGCACCATGCATGGGTTGAAACCGGCAGACACTGCGAAGTTGGCCGACAGGGACTCGAACTCGATCCCGCGAGGCAACGAGGAAGCGATGATCGATCGGATGGCGGAGCATATGGCCGCCATCATGTCAGAACTCAATTTGGATCTTGACGATCCGAATTTCAGCGAAACGCCCGTGCGGGTCGCCAAGATGTATCTGGAGATGTTCCACGGTCTCCGCGAGGGTTCCCAGCCCAGGGTCACCACCTTCCCCAACGAAGAGGGTTACCACCACATGGTGATCGAAAAGGAGATCCCCTTCTACTCCATGTGCGCTCACCACTTCGTCCCCTTTTACGGTCACGCCCACATCGCCTACATTCCGGAAGGCAGCATTGTGGGCCTCTCCAAGCTTCCGAGAATTCTGGAGTTCTACGCCAAGCGGCCCCAGCTTCAGGAGCGGCTCACCGAGCAGGTGGCGGAGTTTCTGTGGTCCACACTGCGCCCGCAGGGAGTGATGGTGGTCATTGAGGCCAGGCATCTTTGCGTTGAGATGAGAGGGGTCAAGAAGTCCGGAGCCATGACGACCACCTCCGCCCTCAGGGGTTGCTTTGGGGACCGCAACGTGCGCGAGGAGTTTCTCGCGCTACTCCGGCGCCAGACCACCTGGTAAGTCAGTCGACTTGGCAGAAGAGGTAGACCCGGCGGGTTGCCAGCAGATCGTCACCGGGAACGGTGAACTTATATTGGAACTCCTTGACCCGGTTCGCGGCGAGTTTGAGGCCCGGGAACTTGAGCCGTTCCAGCTGGTTTCCATGCTCGTCCTCCAGCATGAGAACCACAGATAGGCGGGCACTCCGCTCGGAGCGGTTGTCGAATCGCAGATCGGCGATCACCGGGGTATTTCCGCCATTCTTGGGGCTCTTCCCGGCATCTGGTGCCACTCGAACGAGGGTCCATCTGGTTCCCTCGATCTCCACGTCGGGGGTCAGGTCGTCACCCACCGAGTACGGCACACCTTCCTGGTAGGGATTCTCCACTGAACGGACCGAAGACTCCTGTGCCCCGACCCACATGGCCGCGCCGGCGACGATCAGCAGAAATCCAAGGGTCTTCGATTGCATCTCTCTCCACACCTCTGTTTGGATGTACCTGGAACGCTGGCTGTTAGTACAGGGAGCGAGAGCCAAATCGCAGTATTCAAATGCCGTTGACATGATGAGAAGTTCGAAAAATACTCAACGCCCGTCCGACGGGCGCCGAGCAGTCATCGCTGAACGATCAGATGATTTTGAATCTAAAGGGGATGGACCTTCATACCCTTCTGAACCGCGCCGGCGTCGCCGTCGACCACCTTGCAGATGGTGAGCTTCTCCTTGACCTCGGAGGCCTGGATCCGACACAGCTCGGTCATGTCCTCGTCAAGTATCTCGCCGGTGTCCGGATCCCGAATGACCTCGACCGCACCAACGGAGAACATCTGGCCGACGGCAACGCCCTCGCGTTCACCACGGTTGATGTACACCTTGCCGGGCTTCGACATGACCACCGTTCCGGACCATGGGATGTCGGGCAGCTGGGCGGTGAGGAACTCCACCGCCTCGGCACAGGCGTCCTGAACCGCCAGGCCCACATTGTCGTCGGCGTGGCCGCCAAAGGCTGCACCCCAGGAGCCGGTGGAGTAGCCGATGTTGGCCTTCTTCTTTTTCGACGTGCCGACGACGTTGGTGGAGGCCAACACCTGTCCAGTGGTGGAGTCCACCACGTAGACAGTGGCGTTGATCTCTCCCTTGCCGCCGCCGCCGCCGATCTTGAAGCCCTTGACTCGGATGCCCCCGCCCCCGCCCTTGGTGTTGTCCTGGACGTGAGTGATGGCACCCTTGACGAGCAGCTGGGCCGGGGTCAGCTGGCCGGAGACAGGGGCCTTGGAACCTCCTGCGGTGGCCCCTGATGCGGCGAGGTCTTGCTCGCCCATGGCCTCACGCCGCATGTCGGTCTCTCCGAGCACGATGAACCGACCGGATTGGTTCAGCATGTCGGTGAGCACGGTTCCCCAGGCGTTGCCGATGTCCCAACGACCGTACCATCCGGCTTGGTTCTCGAACTGGGAAACCGTGATCGAGTAGCGCAGCCCGCCGGTGGCTTCGTCGGCCAGCGCCGAGCCGCAGAGAGCCAGGTTGAGGATGATTGCGTACCAGAGGATACGTCTCATGGGAAAACCTCCGTCGGAATGATCTGGTGCAGACTATCCTAGCAGGACTGGCGTCTGGATTGTTCTCGAGGGAGCAGGCTAACCCGCATATCTCACCAGCTTTCTACTGCGGCCGGCGATTCGCAGCGCCCAGCGGTGTTTTCTCGCCTCGGGGTGCTCGACGTACTGTCGAGTACGCCTCCGCGCCCCTCGGGTCGAAAACCCCACTGGGCACGGCGCCTCGCCGCCCTCGCGACGAAACCTGGTGAGATATGCGGGCTAACCGGGATACTTGGAGGTGATGAAATTCACCAGATCCTGAATGTGGAACTCCTGGTTCCGGGTCACCCAGTGGGTGAGGTCTCCTGACGAGACCAGGCCGACCAGCCGAGAATCCTCCACCACGGGGAGGTGTCGGCAGCGTTTCTCGGAGACCACGGCCATGGCCTGTTCAACGGTGGTTTCGGACTTCACCACAACCGGCTGGGCGGTCATCACTTCGGAGACGAGCGTCTCCTTGGCGTTTCGATCTTCGTCCACAATCCGGCACAGCACGTCCCGTTCGGTGAAGATTCCCACAAGCTCCTCACCATCCATGACGAGCACGGCGCCGATCCGCTCTGTGTTCATCTTGCGAACGGCGTCGACGACCCTGGTTTGTGGTGTCACCGAGTGGACCGTGCGGCCCTTTTTTCTCAGCAAGATTCGAAGTGTGTCGGTCATTTCCCCTCCGTGCAGCAACTCGATGCGTCTGGTCTCCGTGTCACTCCGTCGCGCGGGTGTCGGGTGTGTGATGAGCCCGCCGACCGAATTGGATGTTGATGGATACAACCTCCGATTCGGGGCATTATTCCACGGGTCTCGCCGGGTGTCGCTGAGCCTTGCGGACGCACAGGGCCGTCATGTTCACGATGTCGTTGACCTCGACGCCTCGCTGCAGGACGTGCACAGGTGCCCCTATTCCGGTGAGGATCGGTCCAATGGCCTCAACCTTGCCGAGCCGCCACAGCAGCTTGTAGGCAATGTTCGCCGACTCCAGATCAGGGCACACCAGGACGTTGGCGTCGCCGTGGATCTTCGAGTAGGGGAAGGTCTCCTGCGCGATTCCGGGTTCCACTGCGGTGTCCGCCTGCATCTCGCCCTCGATGACGAGCTCAGGCCAGCGCTGCTCCGCAATGGCCACGGCTTCGCGGACCTTGGTCGATCGCGCGTCGATGTTGGAGCCGAAGTTGGAATAGGACAGCATGGCCACCCGGGGCTTCTCCTCGAAGTAGTTGCGCACGACGTTAGCCGCCATATAGGCGATCTCGGCCAGATGTTCTGCGGTCGGGTCCTGATTGACTGTGGTGTCGGCGATGAACAGCATCCGGTCCTCGAAGAGGAGGAGGTGCACACCGGCAACCCGATGCACGTGCTCGAAGGTCTTGTGGATTGTGAGGGCCGGCCGGATGGTCTCCGGGTAGGACAACGTCAGGCCAGCGATGAGACCGTCCGCCGCACCCATCTTGACCATCATGTTGCCGAAGTAGACGGGATCTCGCATGCGCTTCGCGGCGGTCACGGCGGTCACGCCATGGCGCCACCGCATTTTCAAGAACTCCTCCGCATATTCCTCATGCCTGGGATCCACGGCCGGGTCCACCACCTCGACCGTCCCGTCGGCGATCTCGTGCTCGACGAGCAAATCAGCGATGACGGCGTTGTTGCCAAGCAGCACGGGCCGGCACACCCCTTCTTCCACCAGGATCTTGGCGGCGCGTACGATCTTCACTGCTTCGCCCTCTGGGAACACGATCTGCTTTGGCTCGAGCTTCGCGTGGTCGAAGACCACGTGCATCACCCGCCGGGTGCGTGAGAGGCGGCTCTCGAGCGCTCTGACATAGTCCTCCACCGAAGAGTAGGGTTTGCGGGCGACGCCACTCTCGATCGCCGCGGCGGCCACCGCGGGGGCTTCCCAGAGCAGAACGCGAAAGTCGAATGGTTTGGGGATCAGGTAGTCCCGTCCAAACTTGAAAGGCTGACCGCCGTAGGCGCGGATCACCGAATCCGGGACGTCCTCCTTGGTCAGATCGGCCAACGATTGCGCGGCCGCGCGCTTCATCGCTTCGTTGATGCTTGATGCCGCCACATCCAGGGCACCGCGGAAGATGAATGGAAATCCGAGCACGTTGTTGACCTGGTTGGGGTAGTCGGACCTGCCGGTGGCCATGATGGCGTCAGGTCGAACCGCGAGGGCTTCTTCGGGAGTGATCTCCGGATCGGGGTTGGCCATGGCGAAAATGATCGGGTTCTCCGCCATGGTCTTGACCATCTCGGGCGTGACCAGGCCTTTCATCGAGACACCGGTGAAGATATCTGCACCGCGCATGGCGTCCGACAGGGTCCGGGCGTCGGTCTCGACGGCGAATGCCTCCTTGTAGGTGTTCATCCCCTCGGTACGGCCTTTGTAGATGACCCCCTTGGAGTCCACCATCAACAGGTTCTCTCGCTGGACGCCAAGGGAGATGTAGAAGTTGGCGCAGGCGATGCCGGATGCACCGGCCCCCGAGAACACCACCTTGACCTCGTCCAGCCGTTTGCCGGCCACCTCCACGGCGTTGAGCAAGGCCGCCCCGGAAATAATGGCCGTGCCGTGTTGGTCGTCGTGGAACACCGGTATGCCCATGGTCTGCTTCAGGGTCTTTTCGATCTCGAAGCACTCGGGAGCCTTGATGTCCTCGAGGTTGATGCCACCGACGGTGGGTTCCAGCATTTGGCAGAACCGGATGATCTCCTGGGGATCCTTGCTGTCGACCTCGATGTCGAAGACGTCGATGTCGGCGAAACGCTTGAAAAGGACGCCCTTGCCCTCCATCACCGGTTTACCGGCCAGGGCACCGATATCACCGAGTCCGAGCACCGCGGTGCCGTTGGAAACCACTGCGACAAGGTTGCCCTTGTTGGTGTACTCGTAGCCGAGGTCGGGGTCGCGTGCGATTTCGAGGCACGGCTCCGCGACTCCCGGGGTGTAGGCGAGAGAGAGATCCCGCTGGGTGACACAGGGTTTGGTGGCGACCACCGCCAGCTTGCCGTGCCGCGCGCCGGTGTGGTAGGCGAGGGCCTCTTCGCGGGTGACTTTCTTCATGGTGGAGCTCCTTGGTGGAGTCTGTGGGCGGGCCGGTCTCATGGTCGATGGCCCACGAAGGGGCAACATAGTTCCCGGGAGGGTGGAGGTCAACCTTTTGGGGGTGGGGGAATGGGTCAGGGGAATCAATTCGGAATTCGGAATTCGGAATTCGGAAAACCCATCTCCATGTTCTTGCCGCAATCCGAGTTTCAGATCCTGAGCCCCGAACTGCCCAAGAATCGCCCTCGGCGCGTCATAATTGCCTGGTAGATTCGATCCAGTGGAGGAAGCTATGTCGAATCCAGAACGCGAGGAAGACAGTCGAAGGACCCGACTCGCTCTGGTCTTTGGCGGACGTTCGGGAGAGCACGATGTGAGCGTGGTGTCGGCGCGGTCGGTGGCTGCAGCATTCGACGCCGAACGGTACGAGATCGTGCCCATGGCCATCGACCGGAACGGCCTTTGGGCGGATCCTGACGCTGCGCGCAAGGCGTTGGCCGATTCGGGGGACTGCACCAACCGGGTGGTGGGATTCACCGGTTCCTGCGCCCTTGATCCCCGGCTACTGGATGGGGACATCGATGTCGTTTTCCCAGTCCTCCACGGCCCATACGGCGAAGACGGCACGATTCAGGGTCTGTTCGAGATCCTGGGAGTTCCCTACGTGGGGAGTGACCACGCCGCGTCGGCGATTTGCATGGACAAGTCCACCACCAAACGACTGCTGAGCCAGGAGGGCCTCCCGACTCCAGACTGGGTAACCATCGACGGATCGGCCTGGACTCGCGATCCCGGCGGGCGGCGAGCCGAATGCCTCGCCCTTGGGCTGCCGATCTTCGTCAAGCCAGCCCGTTTGGGGTCTTCGGTGGGGATTTCCAAGGTCAACGAGCCTGAACATCTCGATGCCGCAGTGGAACGGGCCCTCTCTCATGACCGGAAGGTGGTTGTGGAGCGGGGGATCGACGCCCGAGAGATCGAGGTGGCGGTGTTGGGGAACTCGGAACCGAGGGCTGCTGTTCCGGGTGAGGTCATCCCCGGCCACGAGTTCTATGACTATGAGGACAAATACCTGGACGATTCCTGTCGACTGCTCGCTCCGGCACCGTTGGACCACCACGTCAGCCGGAACGTCGCGAAGCTCGCGTTGTCGGCCTACCGGACCCTCGGCTGCGAGGGCATGGCCCGGGTCGACCTGTTCCTCGAACGCCCCACCGACACGCTGTGGATCAACGAGATCAACACGATTCCCGGCTTCACCGCGATCTCCATGTTCCCGAGGCTGTGGGGTCTGACCGGGCTGTCCTATCCCGAGTTGCTGGATGAGCTGGTGCGTCTCGCCTTCGAACGCCATTCGAGGCAGTAGGCAGCAGCGCGGTACGATAGGACCATGCCAAACGTTCGAACCGGCCTCGAGGTGCTCCTGGACGACCCAGCACTGGTGGGTGACCGCCCGTGGGCCTTATTGGCCAACCACGCCGCGGTAACCGCTGCCCTGGATCCAGCTCGAACTGGCCTTCGGCGGGTTGTGCCGGGGGCGCTGGTCCGGCTCTTCGCTCCGGAGCACGGCCTCGACGGACTGGCCCAGGACATGGAGGCGGTGGGGGACGAGACCGATTCGCTGACCGGCGCATCCGTGAGGTCGCTGTACGGAACCGACCCATCCACCCTGGAGCCTTCGGACGGCGATCTCGAGGGGGTGGAGGTCCTGCTGGTAGACCTGCCGGACATCGGATGCCGCTACTACACATATGCCGCCACCATGGATGCTGCGATGGCCTCGTGTGAACGGGTCGGGGTTTCGGTCGTGGTGCTGGACCGACCCAATCCCGTGGGCGGGTTGGTGCGTGAGGGAGGCCCGGTGGAATCGGGCTGCGAGTCATTCGTGTCGGCCCTTCCAACTCCAATTCGGCACGGGCTGACCTTGGGAGAACTCGCTCTGCTTCTGCGCCGCGAGCGCCACCCGGACCTCGATCTCATGGTGGTGTTGTGTGAGGGATGGCAGAGGTCCGAATGGTGGGACGAGACGGGCTTGCCGTGGGTTCCGCCGTCGCCCAACATGCCGACCCTGGACACCGTCGCCATCTATCCCGGGGTATGCCTGGTGGAGGCCACCGAGATCTCTGAAGGCCGGGGCACAACCCGTCCCTTCCATCTTGTGGGTGCGCCCTTTATCGACGCCGACGACCTGGTGTCGCGGCTGGCACGACGGCGAATCCCAGGGGTCGGATTCCGCGCCGCTCGCTTCCGACCCATGTTCGGAAAGCACCAGGGCGCGGCGTGCACCGGGGTGGAGATCCACGTCACGGATCGCTCGCAGTTGCGGCCGGTTGCCCTCGGTGTTCACCTACTCCAGGCCATCCGCGGCCTCGATCCGGAAGCCTTCTCGTGGCGACCGGAGCCCTACGAGTTCGTCTCCGAGGTGCCGGCCATCGATCTTCTCACCGGCTCCCCATCTGCCCGCGCCCTGATCGAGTCCGGCGAACCACTCGAAGGGTTGTTCAACACCTGGCAGCGGTACGTCGACGAATTCGAGGGCACGCTCGACGGCATCCTCCTCTACCACGATCAGGCTTGAGCCCCTCAAAACCGTCGAAAAACCCTGCTCCAAACACTTCGGGAGGCTTAACCCGCACTATTCACCAGCCATTTACTGCGAGGCGCGATGTGGCGCGATCTGCGGCGTTTGCTCCCATCGGGCTGCTCGACGTACTGTCGAGTACGCCTCCGCGGCCCTCAGGTCGCAACCACCACATCTCACGCCACATCGCGCCTCTCGCGACGAAGCCTGGTGAATAATCCGGGTTAAAAAAATGTGCGGTAGAACTCAATACTCGCGTTTCAGATCTCCGTCTGCACCTTCGATCGAATGACCGCTATTGTTGCGGTGAGATCTGGGACGCGAGTATTGAGCGATCAGCGGAACCTCTCGGTGGGTTGCGACGACCCCCCCGCAGCGACTACCATGCGGGTTCGCGGTCGCCGAACGGGTGGCCCGCAGGGAGAAATCATGGCTGAAAAACCGACCCGGGATGAGGTTCTCGTCTCGGTAGAAGAGGCCATCGCCCGCATCGCACGCGGCGAGCAGGTCATTGTTGTGGACGACGCGGAACGCGAAAACGAGGGCGATCTGATCCTTGCGGCGGACAAGGTCACCCCCGAGGCCATCAATTTCATGGCGCGGTTCGGGCGCGGCCTGATCTGCATCTCGCTGACACCCGAACGGTGCGACGAGCTTGATTTACCATTGATGGTTGAGAAGAACACCGCCGCTCTCAACACCGCGTTTTGCGTTACGGTGGAGGCCCGTCACGGCACCACAACCGGCATTTCTGCTCACGATCGGGCGGCCACGGTTCGGGCTCTGGTGGATCCCACATCGGTGCCGGATGACCTCAGCAGGCCGGGTCATATGTTTCCGCTCCGGGCCCAGCACGGAGGAGTGCTCAAGAGGGCAGGGCACACCGAGGCGTCGGTGGACCTGGCCAGGATGGCCGGTTTGGCGCCGGCGGGGGTCCTGTGCGAGATCATGGACGATGACGGTGAGATGGCCCGGATGCCCCGGCTCACGGAATTCGCCAGGGAACATGGGCTAGGGGTCATCACTGTCGCGGATCTGATCGCCTACCGGATGAGAACCGAAAAATTGGTGGAACAGGTGGCGGGTCCGTCGCTGCCCACCGATTACGGTGATTTCCGGATCTACGGCTACCGCAACAACATGACCGGTGAAGAGCATGTGGCCCTGGTGACCGGGGAGATCGATCCGGAGATTCCCGTGTTGGTGCGGGTGCACTCCCAGTGCTTGACAGGGGACATTTTCAGCTCGCGCCGCTGCGACTGTGGTGTGCAGTTGGAGGTGGCCCTGCACCGCATGGCCGAGGAGGGTCGAGGCGTCCTCCTCTATCTGCTCCAAGAGGGACGCGGTATCGGACTGTTCAATAAACTGAAGGCCTATGAGCTTCAGGATCAGGGCGAGGACACCGTGGAAGCGAACCTCCACCTCGGCTTCAAAGCCGACCCCCGAGACTATGGGACCGGCGCCCAGATCCTCTACGATCTGGGAGTCCGTCGGCTTCGTCTGATGACCAACAATCCGAAGAAATACACCGCTTTGCGTGGTTTCGGTCTCGAAATCGTGGAGCGAGTACCCCTGGAGATTCCTCCCACCGACGCCAACAGGGGCTACCTCGAGACCAAGAAAGAGAAGATGGGACACCTCCTGAAATTGGTGTGATGTTGTCTTTATCTCGGCTGTGGTGCCACAGAACTCCAGAATTCGAAATTCGAAATTCGAAATTCGAAAAACGCACCCTAAGCGAGCTGCGTGTGTCGAGATCGGTTTTCGCATTTCGCATTTCGCATTTCGCATTCCAGGTCCCCTGAGCCCATGCCGTACCCCCTGCCTGACCTGAACGAACTCGCCGAGGCTCTGCGGTCCGGTGAACGTCCGCTGGCGATGGGCGGGATCGTTCCCGGGGCGAGGGCCCTCGTACTGGCGTCATTGCTCCGAACGGGATGGCCTGCGGGACGTTGCCTCGTGGTGGTCCCGCACGCCACGGAGGCCGCGGACCTCGCGGCGGGTATTCGACTGCTGGCCCCCGAGGTCGGAGTCGCAGTGGTCCCCGCCGAGGGGGCTGCAACCTACCAGGGGACCGAACCGCCTCTGGCGTCGCGACTCGAGCTGGTACGGCTCCTCGCTGAGATCGAGTCGGGAGCGGTACAGCTCATCATCGTTCCCGCCAGGATGATGGCGGTGCCCATACCGGTCCCGGAGGCGGTTGCCGCGCGCACGATCCATCTGGAGCGGGGCGACCGCATCGAGACCAATGAGCTTGCTCGGCGGTTTGCGGAAGCCGGGTATCGCAGGGTGGATCTTGTGGAAGAAGCCGGCGAGTTCGCCGTGCGGGGTTGGGTTGTGGACCTTCACGTCGGCGGTGACGCAGGGATCAGGGTGGAGCTCGACGACGACTCGGTCGAGAGGATTCAGGCCTTCGATCCCTCGACTCAGCGCAGCTGTGGCGAGCCCGTGGAAGCCGTGGCCGTTTCGGCCCTCGATCCATTTCCCGCGGACGGGGACAGCCGTCGTGCCATCGCTGATGAGCTCCAAGGTGACTACCAGGTGCTCGCGGGTCTGATCCGAGAGGGGGCCGAGCGACGGCTGTGGTGGGGCGCCCTCCACCTGGCTTCGAAGTGGACCAGCTGGCCGGAGGTCGCCGACGCGCTCGTGGTCTGCGATCGCGACGATTGCCTGGGAGAAATGGCCCGCTGGGCACGGGTCCTGGAGAGGGAGTGGGAAGTACAGGTGGACCGGGATGTGGCACTTCCGCCTCCCGATCGGTTGTTGCTCGACCCGAGCCGGTTGCGCCCGCTGGTCGAGGATCCCGGGTTGCGCATCGAACAACTCGAGCTGACGGATGGAGAGACCCGGTGGTGGCGCCTGTCAACCCACCCATCAGAGGACTTCGTGCGCAGGATTCCGGACCTCGTGCCGACCCTTCGCAACCGCCGTGCCATGGACATGACGCAAGTGCTGGTCGTGGCCTCGGATGGAGAGCGGCGGAGGTTCCGCCACCTGCTCGCTGAAGGAGAACTGGTTCCGGTGGACGGGCCACCGCCACCGGGAGAAGTGGCGCTTGCCCTCGGCGATCTGCGGCGCGGCTTCCGGTGGGATGGCGGGTTGGCAGTGTACGGGCGGAGAGATCTTACGGTGGTCCCGGCCTCGAGGCGCCGGCGGTCTGGAGCGGCTGCCTTTGTCAGCGACCTGCGGGATCTGCGACCTGGAGATCTGGTTGTTCACCTCGATCACGGCATTGGCCGGTTCACCGGATTCCGGAGAATCGTGGTGGAGGGGCGTGAGTTGGAGATGATGGTTCTGGCCTACCGCAGCGATGACACGCTGCTGGTTCCCGTCGAACGGGCCGATCTGATCCAGAAATACGCGTCGGGCGAAGGCGAGGGGGCGCCTTCGTTGGATCGGCTCGGAGGCAGCACCTGGCGGCGACGCCGCAGCCGAGTCAAGAGGGCGGTGAAGGAGATGGCGGCCGAGTTGCTGCGCCTGGCAGCGGCGCGCAGTGCTTCTCGAGGGCACGCGTTTTCGCCGGACTCACCGTGGCAGAGAGAATTCGAAGACGCTTTTGAATACAATCCGACGGTCGACCAGGCCGCGGCCATTGATGAAATCAAGGCCGACATGGAGGGGCCGCGGCCCATGGATCGGCTTTTGTGCGGCGATGTCGGTTATGGCAAAACGGAGGTTGCCATCAGAGCAGCCTTCAAGGCGGTGCTCGACGGTAAACAGGTCGCGGTGTTGGCGCCGACGACAATCCTCGCGGAACAGCATCTCGGAACATTCAAGCGGAGGTTCAGAGGATTTCCGGTCGAGGTTCGCATGCTGTCGCGATTCACCTCTCCCAAGGAGGCGCAGGAAACGACTGCCGGCCTGGCGGACGGCGTGGTGGACGTGGTGGTGGGAACCCACCGTCTGTTGAGCTCCGATGTGAGGTTTCGGGACCTCGGGTTGGTGATCCTCGACGAGGAGCAGCGCTTCGGAGTAGCCCAAAAGGAGCGGTTGAAGACACTCCGAACCGAGGTGGACGTGGTGGCCATGTCGGCCACTCCCATCCCCAGAACCCTGAACATGTCGCTCACCGGCCTGCGTGACATCTCGGTGATCGAGACCCCGCCGAGTGATCGCCAGGCCGTGGAAACCTCGGTGCTGGAGTTCTCGGAGGAGGTGGTCCGGGAGGCCATCCTTTACGAGATGGAGCGCGGCGGACAGGTATTCTTCGTTCACAACAGGGTTCGTTCCATCGGGTCGTTCGCGGATTGGATCCGCCGATTGGTTCCCGAAGCCAATGTGGTGGTGGCCCACGGGCAGATGTCGGAACGCCTCCTCGAAAAAGCGATGCATGCATTTCTGGGCGGAGAGGCCCACGTGCTGCTGGCCACGGCGATCATCGAAAACGGTCTCGACATTCCCAACGCCAATACCCTGCTGGTGAACAGAGCGGACCGTTTTGGTCTGGCCCAGCTCTACCAATTACGAGGAAGGGTCGGTCGTTCGGACCGTCTCGCGTTTGCCTACTTCCTGGTCCCGCCGGGGAAGCCCCTGTCGACGCAGGCACGGTCTCGGCTAGCCGCCATCCAGGAGTTCTGTGAGCTCGGAGCCGGTTTCAGAATCGCTGCTCGTGACCTCGAAATTCGCGGCGCCGGAAGCCTGCTTGGCGGCGAGCAGCACGGATTCATGGAGGCGGTAGGCTTCGAGACCTACTGCAGATTGCTGGAGGAGGCGGTTGCGGAGCTCGAGGGTCGGGAGTTGCCTGGACGTCGGGAAGTTGAGCTTCGGCTCGGTCTCGATCTTCAGCTGCCCGAACCCTACATTCCAGAGCCCGCCTTGCGACTGAGCTTCTACAAGAGGTTGGCGTCGGTGGCGGACGAGGTTTCGTTGGACGAGCTGATGGACGAAGTGGTTGACCGGTACGGACCTGCGCCGCTCCAACTCCACACCCTCCGGGCGGCCCAGCGGCTTCGCATGGCGGCCCAGCGGGCGAGGGTGGTCGCTGTGGCGCGGAGACCGAAACTGTGGCGGATCAAGCTCGATCCCGAGGCCCGTTTGCCCCAGATTCTGAGTCAGTCGCTGTCCGAATGGGCGGGCGCGAGAGTGACTCCCAGTGGTGAGATCACCCTGCCCTCCGAAGGGGGTGTCGACTTGGCACCGGTGACCGCGTTTCTGCTTTCGCTGGGGGACCGGTAACATCGCAGCGATGGATTCACGACAACCCGAGGATCTTGGCGAAGGGGTCCGTGTGGTGCCTCTTCCCGATGGCGGCTGGCAGGTGCGCAGCCCCCTCCAGTCCCTGCCTTGGCGAGCGAGGGCCGGGAAGGTCGCGGGTTCGACCGTGATGTGGAACGGCCTGCCGTGGGAGGTTGTGGCTCGGGAGGAAGCTGGGAGCGGGTCACGGTGGCGCCTCAGGCCGTGGCCGGAGACCGAGGCCATGCGCACGGTTCATCATCTCGACGGGGGTTGGATCAGCGCCCTGAGCCGGGATCGGGCCTCGGAGAAACGGTCAACGAGACTGCGTTGGGGGGTGCTCCCCATCTTGCCGCTGCTCGGGCTGGTTCCCGGGACCCTTCAGAACCGGTGGAACCTTGAGTGGGGGTTCCCCTCGGTTGCAGCCACTGCCCTGTCGGCACTCCTCGAGCTTGCTATCGCCACCGTCGGTGTGGTCCACATGCTGGCCGCGGCCTTCGGTAACGACGGGATCCTCCCCGAATCGATCGGCTGGCTGGGGCCACTGGCGCCCCTGCTTTTTCTCGAGTCCGTCGTGCGATTGAAACACGCTGCTGGAAATCAGGAGCCGATCGGTTCGGTGGTCGGCCTGCCGATCGCTGTGTTTGTCCACCGTCAACAGCACGATGATCGACCTGAGCGACCGCGGACGCGGCTCTTCGATGGCGAGGCGGGGGTGCTCGAGCTGCAATCCGCGATCCATCGCCGGGACTGGGCTCCCGGGGGGGTTCTGAGATACCGGGACCGGCTGTTCGAGCTCGTCAAAGTGGAACGCATGGGTCAGGACTGGCTGTACCGCTTCGCAGGGATGGAGGCCAACCCTGGGCCATCCACCCTTCGGTTGATGCCTGCCCGCAGTCCTTTGGGCGCTCGGCCGGATTCGAGGAGTGCAGGCGGGCCAGGGATTGTCAGGGTCGCCGTGACGACAGCTCTGTCCTGCATGGCTCTCCGCACCGACCAGGAACGGTGGGCCCCGGTGGTCGGAGTGAGCCCGGCGCTGCTCACTGTGTTGGGGGCGGGTTCGGAAATCGTGGGGGCGATGGTGAATTTCGAAACCGGCCAGGCCAGCGGTTCGGCGGTCGCGATCATCGTGAATCTCTACCTCGTGGGTGAGGGGTTGTTCCGGTGTGCCGGGCTGCTTACGAGCGGCCGGCCAGTGGGCAGTGTCGTCGGATTCGCACTCCACCCACTCATGGAGAAAGCACTGCGACCGTGATCACCGGTTGCCGGAATGAGCAGAATTCGAAATGCGAAATGCGAGATGCGAAAACCGTCCTCGAACGGCGCAGATAGATCCGGAGTGATTTTAATTTCGAATTTCGAATTTGGGAGCCCTGCATACAACCTATTGCGTAACTCCTACACCTGCTATGCTTCGCCGATGGACCTGAGGTGGACCTCTGTCCTGCCCGTCGTGATGATTTTCGGTGTGCTCGCTTGCGCAGTGGACGAAAGCGTCGTGGCGCGGGTGGGAGACCGCGAAATTCCGGTAACTGAGGTGCAGACGTACATCGTGTCGGCCACCGGGATGCCCTGGCAAGCGGTCGATCGGAGGGCGGTGCAGGCCCTGGTCGATCAGTTCATTGATCAGGAGGTGATGCTCGCCCGGGCCGCAAACGGCCAGGCCGGGCGGGCGGCCCTGGACCCTGCTCATCGGCCGGCCACTGTGCGGGCGTTGGTAGCCGGCATTTGCGGCCAGCCGCCGGAGCCCGCGGAGGAGGCAGTGGAGCTGGAGTTGGCTGCCGTTGCCGTTGAAATACGGCCGGCTCGAGCTCGGGTCCGCCAGATGCTGCTCGGATCTTTGGCAGAGGCCGAGTCGGTTCGGGGGCGATTGAACGCGGGTGAGTCGTTTGTCGATGTGTCGATGGAGATTTCGAGGGCCGCGAACGCTCAACAAGGGGGGGGCCTGGGTTGGATCGAGCGTGGCACCCTGCCAGAGGATCTTGACCAGGTTGTGTTCGCTCTGGGTGAGGGGGCGATCTCGGATCCAGTGTTGTCACCGGCGGGTTACCATGTGTTCCAGGTGCTCGAGTTGGTGCCCGAGGGCCCCTCATCGAGGGACGAAATGAAGCCGGTCGTCCGCCAGAAGCTGGCCGGTGACCTGGCGCGAATTTTCACTGCCCGGTGCGTGGCCGAGACGGCAGCGGCGGTGGGCGTTACGGTCTTCGAAGACCATCTCTGGTTTGAATACCAGGGACGTTACGGGGAGGCATTCGATGAAAGGTAAGGCGATGTTGGTCGCCTGGGGCGCGGCGCTGTTCATCGCCGCTGTGGCGATGGCCGCAGAGCGGATCATCGTGGAGGCGATCCTGGTGAGGGTCAACGATCGGGTCATGACCGTGGCCGACTTCAGGGAGCGGCTCGAGGTGGAGATCTCCCAGGTCGGGCGTCAACTCACCGGTCAGGAATTATTGGAATTCACGCGTGAGGTTTTTGAGACCTCGGTGGATGAACTGGTGCTGCTCGAAAGGGCGCGTGAAAAGAAGCTGACCGTGAACGACGAGATGATCGATCAGGCGGTTGCAGAACTCCGTGAACAGAATCAACTGCAAGAAGAAGAAGCCTTCGAAGCCGCTCTCGCCGGCGCCGGGCTGACCGAGGAAGCCCTTCGACAGAGGTACAGCCACAACATGTTGCTGCAACGGGCTGTCCAGAGCGAGATCCGGCCAACCGAGATCACCGAAGAAGAAATCCGCCAACGGTATGAGGTAGACAAGGAACAGTTTCGGGTGCCAGCCAAGGTTGAACTCGACCAGGTTTTCTTCCCGGATGACTCCGGCGGATCGGGGGCAGCGCAGGTTCGAAGGGTGGCTCAGGGATTGGTGAATCGGGTTCGCGAGGGCAGTGATCTGCGCGCCGAGGCCACCCTGGCGGGCGCCGATATCCAGGAACTCGGGGCGATTCCGGTCGATGATCTCCGGCCGATGATCCAGAGTGCGCTGGAGTTGCTCGGAGATGATGGCATCACCGATCCCCTTGAAACCACCGGGGGTTTTCTGGTGGTGCATTTGATTCAACGTCTTCCCGCGGGCTACCAGGCCTTTGACGAGGTTTCGGAGAGCATCCGCAGAGAACTCTCCGCAGAGGCCTATCAAGATCAGACCCAGGGAATGGTCGAACGGCTCAAGGGCGAGTACCTGGTCGAGGTCCACGAGGACCGACTGGAGGCGATTCTGGCCCAGGTGCCAGGGGCCTGAGTTGGCGGCACGGCTGCCCGAGAGTGGGAAGAGCGGGATAGGGGGAGAGTGAGCATGTCTGCAGAATCTGAGCGCCAATGGGCCAAGAACCTGAGGCCCGGCACCGATCTGGATGAGGTTTTCGCCGTCCGTCGCAAGGAGGTGCGGCAACGTCGGGGGGGCGGGCCCTATCTGGCGTTGACCATCGGTGATCGGACAGGCGAGGTGGCGGCTCTGGTGTGGGACAACGTGGACCGGTTGACCAAGTTGTGCGAGCCGGGAAAGGTGGTCAGGATCCGCGGCCAGGTTCAGAGTTACAACCAGCGGTTGCAGGTCGTGATTCGGAACGCCGAATCGTTGCCGACCGAGGAGGTGGACGAGGCGCTTTTCGTGCGGTCCTCCGAGCTCGATCCGGACCTCCTGTGGCAAAAGGTGATGACCCTGGTGGAGGAGGTCAGCGACCCGCACTTGAAGCAGCTTTTGTTCCGGATTTTCTCGGATGAGGGTCTGGCGGAAAGGTTCCGCGTGGCGCCGGCCGCGCGCAGCATGCACCACGCTTTTCGGTCTGGCCTGCTCGAACACACGGTGTCCATGACGTCGGTGGCGAAGACGTTGGCACGCAGCTATCGCTTGCATGAGGACATGGTGGTGGCAGGGGCTTTGCTCCACGATCTGGGAAAAATCTGGGAACTCGAGATTGACTCGTCGATCTCCTACACTGACGATGGCCGGCTGATCGGGCACCTGTCAATGGAGGTTTTGTTCGTCGACAAGGTCATCAGTGAACTGCCGGAGTTCCCCGCGGAGCACAGGCGCCAGCTCCTGCACATTTTGCTCGCCCACCACGGTGAGTACGAATACGGGTCGCCCCGCAGGCCAAAGACGCCGGAGGCACTGCTGGTTCACATGGTGGACAATCTCGACTCGAAAATGGCCGGAATGCTCGAGGCGATTGGACCGGGCGGGGGAGATGAGGACGCCTGGTCGGACTTTTCTCGCATTCTCGGACGACACATTTACAGGCGTCGACCACCCGTCGAGTGACTGAGTACCGCCAATCCATCCGCGCAATTCACTCCGCAGACTCCGTGAATTGCGTTGTATTGAGAGCTATCTATTTACGGACTCTTTTATGGCGTTTTCGACTTCGCCGGGGTTGGGGAATCGTCCGATCCGGAACTTCGAGAAGACCATCTCACCGTTGACCTTGACGTCGTAGATGCCGCCGCCTCCCTTGATGAGTTCGACCTCGACGCCAAATTCCTTCTTGAGTTCGGCCGCCAGCCCGGCGGCCCGAGGTAGGTAGTTTCACTGGTCGCAGTATTCGATGGAGATGTCCATGGCACCCTCCGTGTATTCTTCACAGTAAGGAGGATACCTTGGTCGAGCAGAGGGGAAGGGGGCAGAATTCGGAATTCGGAATTCGGAAAACCGACCCCGGACGGAGCGGCGGGGATGGGCCGCAGAAGAACGCAGCCGGCTCTTTCTATGGACTGCCGGCCCTTCGGGATCAGATTCGGAAACTGGAACGGCCCCCGGCCAACGGCTGGCTGCCTACTGCCTGTACCGAAGATCACTGCGGGCCGATCCAGATCCTTTATAATCATGTACTTGTGGAATTGTGTCGAAACCCCTTTCGATTCCTCGGCCCAAGGCCCAACGGCGACGGTCGGAGGTCCGTACACAGCATGGAGACGTGTGATGTTACCGGACAAGCTGTGCATTCTCCCCGAGCGGGAGACGAACCTCGCCGAGGTGCCGATGGATGATCGTGAGGCGGTCCGCGGTGCGCGGGCGGGCGATGATGACGCGTTCGCGTGCCTCGTGCGACGCCACTCGGGTGGTCTCCACCGCGCGGTGGCGAGGATTCTGGGTGACGAATCGGAGGCCTGGGACGTGGTCCAAATGGCCTTCGTGCGGGCATGGCAGAAGCTCGATCGGTACAACGAGAAGTGGAGCTTCGCCACCTGGTTGTACAGGATCGGGACCAACCTTGCCATCGACCTGATCCGTGCACGCTCCAGCCGGGAGAAGGCCCACCGGGCCGGGACCGAACACCGGTTGAGGGTTGTGGGCGAGTCACCGCCGACCTCCGAACTGGCCGACCGGCGGGAGGTCAATCGCCTGCTCGATCAACTCGTGGAGGGATTGACCCCCCAGCAGCGGACCGCGTTTGTTTTGAGAGAGGTCGAGGGTATGGACACTGCGGAAGTTGCCGAGATACTCGGCTGCACCACCACAACCGTGCGGAACCATGTGTTCCAGGCACGCAAGAGCCTGAGGCGGGAATTGGGCAAGAAGTTCCCGGAGTACCTGCCGAAGGCACACAGGGGTTGAGATGCACTGCGACGATTTTTCTGATCTGCTTGCTGCCTATCTCCAAGAATCACTTGAAGGGCCTCAGCGCGAGGCTTTTCGCGCCCATCTTGGGAGCTGTGACGGCTGTCGGAAGATTGCGGTTCGGTCCGATCCCACGATGCTTTTCAGCGCCGCCGGTGAAGTGGATGTGGACCAGGATCGGATTGAGGATCTCACCCGCTCGGTGATGGGGGAGATCCGGCAGCAGCGGCTCGGTCAGACTCTCCATCGTCCGCGACGCGGATGGCTGGCTGCGG
Organism: uncultured Holophagae bacterium; assembly: GCA_963801995.1. GTDB lineage: Bacteria > Acidobacteriota > Thermoanaerobaculia > Thermoanaerobaculales > Sulfomarinibacteraceae > FEB-10. The sequence goes on from CAWDGW010000014.1 coordinate 303,523, forward strand.
CCGCGACGGTGGTTGTTTCGCTTGCGGCGGTTACGGGCTGGCGGATGCTCGCTCCGACCGAGGAAGCGGCTCACCCGTCGGTGGCTGAGGCCCTGCACACAGAGCAGGTCAACCCGCCTCCGAGGGCCGAGGTGGACATGGCGGGCGAAGGTGTTCGGATCTATCAGTACGCCAATGAACCGGGGGCCGACACAGCCGTGTATTTCATCGTCAATCCGGCAATGGAGCTGTAACCGATGCTACGAAGGACTCTCTTGCTCACCCTGACCTTCCTGATTGCGGGTTTCGCAACGGCAGCACCGGGCCCGACCACTGCACGCACCTTTCAGGTGCGGCACTGCACGGTGACCGAGGCGGCTTCAGCGGTGGAGCCGTTGTTGACGGAGAACGGCAGCCTGACGGTTCAGCCGGGGAAATCGAGAATCACGGTGCAGGATCGCGCCGACGTGGTGGAACGGGCGGCGGAGGTGATTGCTGAGCTCGACCGCTCACCGGACCGATACCAAATCGAAATCACCCTGCTCGAGGGGGCCAAGGGTCAACTGCCGACGAAGCAGCGAACCGGCGTGGATGAACAGATCCTCCGGATGTTCCCCTTCGAGTCCTACCGGACGATCGGGTCCACAACCTTCGACGGGGTCTTGGGAGAACCCGCGGATGCCGAGCTGGGCGAAGGCCTCAGGGTGGAGTTCCTGGCCCAGTCGTTGGGTGTCGGCGACGACTCGCCGTGGGGAATCCCCCGCCCGGGGACAAGGGTCCATTTGCAGTGGTTGACGTTGTCCAAGCAGACTGCCTCGGCTGACGGGACCGTGCGGTCTTCGGAGTTGTTCAGGGGTAGCGTCTTCCTCTCCGAAAAACAAAGACTCATATTGGGTGCCGGCGCCGCAGAGGACTCGAACCGAGGATTGGTGATGATTCTGCAGGCCAATTCGGTTGGGGTCGATTAGGTGCCCGAGTTCCTCTGTCGTCTCGGCGCCCCCGACGGCTCGGTGATTGAACTGAGGCGGGTCGCGCTGACCTCCGATGCCCTGCAACGCGAGCTGGAGGGAGAGGGGTTCCACGTCTTTGGGCTGTCGAGGGCCCGGAGCAAGTTCCACATCCCGCTCGTCACGAAGGGAGAGAAGGTCGCTTCACAGGACTTTCTGCTTTTCAACACGCAGTTGCGGACCTTGCTCCGGGCAGGCCTTCCCCTGGCCCAGTCCCTCGACCTGTTGAAGGATCAGCAGACGGACCCGCACTTCGGCGCGCTGCTCAACAAGGTCTACCAGCAGGTAACCACCGGTGTTTCATTGTCGGATGCCTTTCTGTCATTGGGCGATGTCTTCCCCAGACTGTACGCAAATTCCCTGCGGGCCGGCGAACGATCGGGGGAGCTGGAAAGCGTGTTGGGCCGGTTTGTCGAGTATCAGCGCCTGGTGGAGACCGTGCGCAAAAAGATCGTGGCCGCCCTCACCTACCCCGCGGTCCTGGTCCTTCTTGCATTTGGCCTGGTGATCCTGCTGGTTGCTTTCGTGATTCCCAAGTTTGCGGATTTCTACATTGGGTTCGGATCGGAGCTGCCGCTGCCCACGAGAATCGTGCTCGAAACAGCGAACTTCGTGCAAGGGAACTTGCTGGCCATTTTGATTGCGGTCGCAGCCCTGACCTCCCTCGTCAAGTGGTGGAAGGCCACCTCCCTGGGCAAGCGGCTGATCGACCGTTGGACCTTGCGGATGCCCATGCTGGGGCGGCTCGCGCACCTCTTCGCCCTGTCCCAATTCACCCGTTCCCTGTCGGTGCTGCTGAACGGCGGCACGCCCATGGTTCCGGCGCTCGAGACCGCTTCGACGTCGGTGAAAAACGCCCACGTTTCAGAGCTCTTTCTGGGTTGTGTCCAGGAGGTTCAGGAGGGTCGACCGCTGTCGGACGCTCTCGACGACACCGGATGGATGCCCGCCCTGGCGCTGGCCATGGTCCGGGTCGGCGAGTCCACTGGAGCTTTGCCGGAGATGCTCGAGCACACCTCGGACTTCTTTGACGAGGAGATTGATTTTTTTCTGACCAGGGTCGTCTCGCTCTTCGAACCGATGATCCTGGTGCTGATGGCGGTGATCATTGCGGGTCTCCTGCTGGCGGTCTATTATCCCCTGCTCAGACTTGTTTCCACGATTGCGTGAGGATGTACCATGGCCACCGATCCACAACTTGACAAGACGCTCTCCATGCTCGACCAGGAGGTTGTGGTGGACGGGCACGAGGACATCGAGCAGGCTCGAGCACTTGCCAGCCGGCTCGGATTGCCCTTCGATCCCCTCGATGAATTCCATGTGGAACCGGAGCTGTTCCGCGCCATTCCCGTCGAGGTGATGCTGAGGTACCAGTTCCTGCCTCTGAGGGCCGACGGTGACGTCCTCCAGGTGGTTATGGCCGACCCGTCAGACGTCGTGAACCTCAACGAGGTGGAGCTGGCGTTGGGACGACCGCTGGACGTCGTGGTTGCTCCCGGTTCTCGAATCTCCGAGTTGCTGGAAAAATCGGAGTCGACCCAGCGGGTTCTGGACGAGGCCACCGAAGGCTTCCAGATGCAGTTGGTACAGGAGGCCGAGGACGGCGAGGAGGTGCTCTCCATCGACCGGATCACCGCCGATTCCTCGCCGATCATTCGGTTGGTGGATTCGGTGCTGTTCAACGCCATCCAGCGGCGCGCCTCGGATATCCACATTGAGACCCAGGACCGCGAGGTGGTGGTCAAATACCGGATCGATGGCGTGTTGTACCAGGCCATGCAACCCATCGACAAGCGGCACCACTCGACCATCATCAGCCGCATCAAGGTGATGTCAGAACTCGACATCGCAGAGAAGAGAATTCCCCAGGACGGGCGATTCAAAGTCCGTTTCTCGGGTCGCACTATCGATTTCCGCGTCTCGATCATGCCCAACGTCCACGGCGAGGACGCAGTTATCAGAATCCTCGACAAGGAGTCCACCAACACCGAGTTCCGGACCCTCAACTTGAGCGTGCTGGGCCTGGAAGAGGACACCAGGAACCAACTGAGGAAGTTCATTCGAGAACCGTACGGCATGGTGCTGGTGACCGGACCCACTGGATCGGGGAAAACCACGACCCTCTACGCCTGCTTGTCGGAGATCCAATCTTCCGAGGACAAGATCATCACGATCGAAGATCCGGTGGAGTACCAGCTGAAGGGAATCACCCAGATTCCGGTCAACGAGAAGAAGGGACTGACCTTTGCTCGCGGCCTGCGGTCGGTATTGCGCCACGATCCCGACAAGATCATGGTGGGTGAGATTCGCGACGAGGAAACCGCCGGGATCGCGGTCCAGTCGGCGCTGACTGGCCACCTGGTGTTCACGACGGTGCACGCCAACAACGTGGTGGATGTGATCGGCCGATTCCTGAACATGAACGTTCATCTCTATAACTTCGTGTCTGCCCTCAACTGCGTGCTTGCCCAGCGACTGGTGCGCAAGATTTGCACCAGCTGCAAGCGGCCAGCCACGGTGTCGGACCGCGTTCTCGAAGATTCCGGTCTCGAACCGGATCGGTACCGCGACTTCACCTTCTACGAGGGATCCGGTTGCATGGAGTGCAACGGCACGGGCTATCGCGGTCGGCTGGCCATCGCCGAGCTGCTCAATCTCTCGGACAATATTCGACAGCTGATCATTGATCGGCGCTCTGCCGCCGAGATCAAACGGGCGGCCAAGGCAGAGGGCATGCGGTTCCTCAGGGAGTCCGCCCTTCAAAAGGTCTTAGCCGGTGAGACCACCCTTCACGACATCAACAAGGTAACCTTTGTGGAATGAAGCGTCTTCACTCCCTCCTCCACAGTCCTCCGCCAACCACGTGCTGGGTGGTGGACGGCTCCCTGGTCTCGGTGCTGCGCCGGGAAAAAAAAGGCAGCGTGCTGTGGGCGGCCGAGGGTGCGCCTCCCGAAACCTTCGATGTGGGACACGTCGGTCTGCAGGCTGTGGACCGAAGCAAGCTGTCGGCGGTTCTGGCATCCCTGCAACCGCGCATCGAGGGGGCGAGCAGAGTGGCCATGGTGATTCCGTCGGGTTGGACCAGAAGCTACGTGCTCGATTTCGATGATCTGCCGCGCAAACAGAACGAGCTGGACCAGGTGGTTCGGTGGCGGTTGAAGAAACTTCTCCCGGTGCAGACCTCCGAGCTGCGGCTCTTCATCGAGCCGTTGCAACGCACCAATGGGTTGCGTTCCGTGGTCTGCATGGCCGGCTTCGACCGGGCGTTCGCAGGGCTTGAAGCAGCCTTTTCGGATGTGGGAGTCGAGCTTGGGTTGGTGACCACCCGGGCTTTCGCGCTGGCACATCAACCCACGACCTCTCCACGAATCCTGGTTCAGCAGGAGGACGGGTTCCTCATGGTGCTGCTGATGGTCGACCACAATCCTCGATTGATCCGCACCAAACCCCTGGCGGCATCGCGGAATCCTGGCGAGGCCACCCGGCTGGAGCTTAATTTGACCCTCGGTTTCATCCGGGAGACCCTCGGTATCGAAGGGGAGATCGATCTCCAGGTTTCGACGGAAAACCGGGAGCTATTGGGAGAAATCGAGGACTGGCGCTCCGGCGTTGAGGGTGTTCCCAGGAGTTCCAGCGGGCTGTCGCCCACATTCAGTCAGGGGGGTGCCGGAGACCGTCTCGGTGTAGCCCGCATCGAACCGGCCTACTCGATCATCGCCGAGGTTGAGCAGTGATGACGCCCAACCTCGCGTCCCGCCCGTTTCTGAACACCCGGCCGGTGTGGGTGGTGGCTGCAGTAGCTGGGCTTGCGGCGCTGGTCCTGATGGTGGCCAATGTGGGGTTCTACGTCAAGAGCAATCGGATCCTACGGCCCCAGATCGAATACCGGAACCAACTCCTGGCCGAGGAGAGGGCCCTGGCTGCGGACGTGACTGGGCAGGTGAAACAGCTCGAGGAGGTTCCTTGGAAATCGTTGACGGCGCGGGTGAACGCTTCCAACGTGATCCTCCGTGAGCACTCATTCTCGTGGCTGAGATTGCTGGACGATGTGGAGCGGGTCATGCCCTACGACGTCCGAATTGTCACGATCTCGCCAAACGTGGGGCCGTCCGACGTCGAGCTCAACCTGGTTGTGGTCAGCCGGACCCGAGACGCGATGTTGGAGTTCCTCGAGAATCTTCTGGACGATCCGAGCTTTTCACAGCCAACACCGAGACGCGAGGAAACCCCGGAAGAGTCGGATGCATCCGGCTACGCGTTGGCACTGAGCGTCCGCTACCTTTCGCCCAGGGAGGCATCGTGAATCGCGCCCTTCTCCCATGGCGACGGCTTCTGCCGGTCTGGCTGCCGGCGGTTGCCCTGTGCCTGCTGGCGGGGGCCGCCTTGATCTGGCAAACCTCCGAAAGTGGCGGTCGGGCAGCGTTGATCCGCAACAACATCGCCGATCTCGAAACCGAGTTGGTGCGGCTCGAACAGGTTCGCGGGCGGGCCGACGGGGAGCGCATCGCAGTGGGCGAGCTCAACGGGCGCTTCGAGGAGCTTTACCACGATGTCTTCGGTAACCTCGAGATTCGGTTGATCCCGATTCTCAGAAGTGTGGGCGTGGCCACCCGCGAATCGGGCTTGTTGCCGGGAGGGTACAGTTACGTCGCCGAGGAGGTCCGGAAGCTCGGCTACACCCGATTCACGATCCAGTTCGCGGTCACGGGGGAGTACTCACAAATACGTCAGATGCTCGCCTCCCTGCAGACGAGTGAGGAGTTTCTGGTGGTCGACAGCATCGCTTTTTCGGGAGAGGAGGATGGCGCCGGACGAGGGCTCAAGATTTCGGTCAGGGTCGCCACCTATCTTGCCGAAGCCGATCAGCGGACCCTGGACCGCCTCACCGGCGGAATCACCATGAACGGGAAAGAAGATGCCGAAGCCGAAGGCTGAGCACGTTCGGCTCGCGGTCCTCGTCGTCGTGATGGTGATCTTGGCCGTGGTTTCGCTCCGCCTGTTGGGTGGCAGGGGGGGCGTCGGGAGCTCGGTCGACGACGACCGGATCGCGTACGAAGGCCACGATCTGCCGGTGCTCGAGAGTTCCGAACGTCAAAATCTGGAACATGACAGCGCTGAGTTCCGGCGCAACCCTTTCATATACGGCGTGCGACCGACCTCGACGCCCCGCCCGGTCACCCCGGTTCCCACCCGTGAGTTGGTACGGCGAACTCCACCGCCCACCCGTACACCGAAGATTCACCGCGGCGAGGACGGGAGTGTCAAACCACCACCGCCGCCGTTCAACCGTGACTTTATTGGCCATTTCGGACCAATCCAACTGCAGGTGGCCGCCTTCCGTCTGCAGGGCGAGGACCCCGAGATTTCCGAGGTGGAGGTGGCCAAGGTCGGGGACGTGCTCGAAGACGTCTTCATCGTTCGTGAGATAGGATTCGAATCGGTCATTATCGGCTTCGTCGGTTATGACCAGTCGGAGGACACTCGTGTTCCGTTGGCTGAGAACTGACGTCGCGACGACCCGTCTTGCACTGGTCGTGCTGGCCCTGGCGATGGTCGCCGGGTGTTCGACCGGGCGGAAGGCCCGGGAGGGCCAGGAGGCCTTCCAGCACGAGAACTGGGATGCGGCCGTCTATCACTATTTGGAGCTGGTGGCGAAAGACCCGGACAATTTGGAGTACCGAATCGGTCTCCGCCGGGCGCGCCAAAAGGCGGCCAACGAGCACTTCCAGCGTGGTGTGACCTTTCGAGAGATCGGTCGACTGGGCGAGGCCCGGGACGAGCTCCAGATGGCGATCCAGCTCGACCCGTCCCACCAGTACGGTGCCCAGTTGCTGGAGGAGATCGAGGCGGAGCTCGAGGTGCTGTCTCGGCCAGATGGGAGGGTCACCCTCGATGAGATGAAGCGAAGAGCCCGGGAGGCCAAGGTTCAGCCGCCGATTCTCGACCCGACCTCGAAGGACCCAATCACCCTGGTCTTCCCCAAGGCGAAGCCGGTCAAGGAGATCTATGCTGCGATCGGCAAGGCGTACGGATTCAACGTCATATTTGATCCAAAACTCAAAGACGACAGGATCCCGGTGGAGCTGCGCGACGTCACCGCCGAGCGTGCACTCGAGATTGTGATGCAGGCTGCCGGACACTTTTACAAGGTTCTCGACGAACGCAGCATCATCGTCGCCGAGGACACTCCCCAGAATCGACGGGAGTACGAAGACCTCGTCATCAAGACATTCTTCCTGTCCAATGCTGACGTCAAGGACGTGGACAAGTTGCTGCGGTCGCTGATCGAAGCCCGGCGCCTGGCCACCAATGAACAGCTCAATGCCATCACCCTCCGCGACACGGCCGACAAGGTGGCCATCGCCGAGAAGCTGATCGCGGTCAACGACAAGTCCAAGGCCGAAGTGCTGGTGGACGTCGAGCTCATGGAGGTCGACCTAGCGAATCAATCCGAACTGGGGTTGACGCTCTCCAGTTATACCTTCACCTTGGCAGCTGACACGGCGCTGGTGAGCCCCGGGGCGCCCGGCGGAGCCTCATTCCTCAGCGACCTTGGGAACATCTCCCGAGAAAACGTCTTTATCAACGTGCCAAGTGTGATCCTCAACTTGATCAAGCAGAGTGGCAAAGCGTCGATCCTGGCCCAGCCGCAGCTCAGGATCACCGAGGGCGAGAAGGCGTCGCTCCACCTGGGTGACCGCGTTCCGATCCCTGTGACGTCATTCAATACGGGCAACACCATCGGCGGGAACGTGGTGCCCATCACCTCCTTCCAGTACCAGGACATCGGCATCAAGATCGATGTCGAGCCGAGGGTGCACCACAACCGAGAAGTGACCTTGAAGCTGACCGTCGAGGTCTCCCAGTTGGGTGATACCGTTCCGGTGGGTCCGGAGCAGGAGGCCGTCACCATCGGCACTCGGACTATCACGTCGGTGATCCGCCTTCAGAGCGGCGAATCCAGCCTGCTGGCCGGGCTGATCCGCCACGACCGCACCGAGGGCCAGACAGAGACCCCGTTGTTGTCCGCTATTCCCTTGATCGGTCGATTATTCACGAACAAGGCCGTCAGGGACAAGAAGATCGATCTCGTGCTGACCCTGACCCCGCACATCATTCGCTTCCCAGACATCGATCAGGAGGACCTGGCGCCGGTTTGGGTGGGAACCGAAAGTCGGATTTCGTTCTTTGGTTCGAGGTCTCCTCGAGTCCAATCCGGTCGCTCGCCTCAAGGGCCATTTGATCGGTCGCAGGGGTCGGAGACGGCTCAAGAACCGTCCGAGTCCACCGGCGACAAGGAGGGATCGACACCTTACGGCGTCCGACGGCGGAGTGTCTCCCCCCGGCGATCGAACCCCGACGGTAGCGGAGCCACCGAGCTGGTTCCAAACGCCGTGCCTCGCGATGGCGACAACGAAGACGGCGACGGTGAAGGGGAGATCCAGCTGGAGAGTGACGTGGTATCGGTCATCGACGCAACCAATCCGCCATTGATCGTCGGCCTCGAGCCGTCGGTGTTGGCGGTCGGAGTTGGTGCCGAGACCGTCGTCCAACTGGTGGTTCAGAACGCTCCTGGCTCCTACCGGATCCCGATTGGACTGTCCTTCGATCCCCGTCGGGTGGCCATCGACTCCTTCGAACCGGCCCAGGGGGTCGACGTGATGGAGGGTTCGATTGAAATCGACAACGGTTGGCTGTCACTGGATCTGATGGTGGCCAACGCCCACGATGGCCCTCAGGCTGTTGGCGCCCTCCGCGTGCGTGCGATTGGCACCGGACCGGTTCCCCTGGCCCTGACCTCGGCCGGTGCCATAGCCCATGATGGTTCGTTGTTGCCGGTTGCGTCCAACGACGGCGCCATGTTTGTGTCCGGCGGGGAGTAGGGGGGTTGCTCAGATGATGGCGTGGCACCGACGTGAGGGGGGCTTCACCCTGGCCGAGTTGGTCATGGTGGCAGCGCTAATCGCGGTGTTGTCTACGATGGCACTCCCGGTGGCCAAGTTCACGGTCAAACGGCGCAAGGAGGCCGAGCTTCGGCTGGACCTCAGACTGATGCGCACCTCGATCGACGAGTACAAGCGACTCTCCGACCAGGGCCTGATTCCTCTGACACTTGGAGGTGAGGGGTATCCCGAAAACCTCGAGGTGTTGGTGGAGGGCGTCAATCTGGTGGGGCAGGAGACCAAGCGGAAGTTCATGCGCCGGATTCCCATCGATCCCATGACCCGCGAGGAGGGGTGGGGTCTGCGCTCCTACCAGGACGACTGGGACTCCACCAGCTGGGGCGGTGAGAACGTTTACGACGTCTACTCGTTGTCCGACGGCACTGCGATCGACGGCACGGAGTACAAGGACTGGTAATGATGGAAGATTCAAGATTCAAGATTGAAGATTCAAGATTGACCCCCTCCCACCCAGGCAACGGCGACGGGTCCGCGGGCTCTTCAATTTTCAATTTTCAATCTTCAATCAGACAGCGGCGGGCGGGGGGGTTTTACGCTGATCGAGCTGATGGTGGTGGTGGCCATCATCGGGATTCTCGCGGTGGTGGCTCTGCCGGCCATGCGGACCGCCCCTCTGAAAGCCCGCGAGGCGGTGCTCAAGGCGGATCTCTACACGATCCGGTCCTGCATCGATCAGTTCCTCGGTGACAAGGGCCAGTACCCGGAGTCGCTTCAGGGACTCGTGGACGCGGGTTACCTCCGGTTCGTGCCCATCGATCCCATCACCAGGTCTCCAGACACCTGGATCGAGCTTCAGGCCGCGCCGAGTGAGTTCGAGGAACTCGAACCCATCGACGAGGATCTTGGCGGATTCGTCGGGATTATCGACGTCCAATCCGGTGCCGATGGCGTCGCCCTCGATGGCACGCTCTACTCCGACTGGTAACCATGAAGAATCAAAGATCAAAAATCAAAAATCAAAAACCGGCCCGGGACGTGGCTGGACAGGGGTCCGGCCCTTGTGATGGGAATTTTCGATTTTCGATTTTCGATCTTCGACTCGGGGAGGGGGGAGGGTGGCTACACGCTGGTGATCGTGGTGCTCACCGTCGCGATCATGTCGATCATGATGGCCGTGGCGGTCCAGACCGTGGAGTTCCAGATGCGCCGGGAGCGGGAGGCCGAACTCATATTTCGCGGCGAACAGTATGTGGAGGCGATTCGGCTGTTCAAGATCAAGTACGGCCGGAATCCCATGCAATTGAAGGAGCTATGGGAAGCCAATCCCAAGGTCATGCGGCAGAAGTGGAAGGACCCGATGACCGATTCCGAGGAGTGGGGGTTGATCTTCCTCGGTCAGGAGGGCCGGCGGATTGGCCCCGAGAGTGCGTTTCCTGGAACACCGGTCCCCACCGAAACCGTGACCCACCAGGGGACGAAATCTCTGACTGGCGACCAGCCCTTCGGGGGTCCCGGCCAGGGCGGTGAGAAGATCGGACCCATCGTGGGGGTGCGCTCCACCGTGTGCGAGGACAGCATCAAGATCTACGAGGGCCGGAGCAATTACTGCGAGTGGCAGTTCGTCCACCGCGAAAGGGGCCGGGGTCTCGGCACCACCAAGCCCCTCGTGCCTCCGGGTCAACAGCCTCCCGGCAACCAACAAACCAAGGTCAGCGGCAGTGGTTCTGAAGGGGGCGGCCCGGGCAGCGGTGGTCCGGGAGGTTCGGGCGGTAACCCGCCGCCGGGCTACACCCCCACCATTTATCGGTAGGCAGTTAGCAGTTGGCAGTTGGCAGTTGGCAGTTGGCAGAGATGTTACCGGATCGGTTTTCCGAATTCTGAATTCCGAATTCCGAATTTGATCCTCATGCTTCTTCGAGCACTGCCTTCCCAGTGACCTTTTGCTACACTCCGCCGGCATGACGTCCGACCCCCGCGACCTGCCAGCACTCCTGGTGCACCCGACCCCCGGCCGAAAGACCGTCACCGCAGGGGTATGGATCACTTCAGGTGCGGCCCACGAGGCCGATTCGTTGGCCGGCGCGACCCACCTCGTGGAACACCTGACCCTGCGCCGGTGCGGTGGCCGTGACCGATTCGATTTAGCCCGCACCCTCGATCGCCTGGGAGGGGATGTGGACGCCTGGACCAGTAGTGAACTCATGGGGGTTTCGGTTCAGACGACGATGGACGCCGCCGCCGAGGCGTTGGGTCTTCTGGTGGACGCGGTGCTCGAACCGAGCTTTCGAGAGGATGACGTCGAGCTGGAACGTCGAATCGCCCTCGCCGAGCTGGATCTGCTGACCGACGATCCGGTGGAGCAAGTGGAAGAGGCGTTGCTTCATGCCGCCTGGGGTGACCATTCTCTCGCGAGGCCGGTCATCGGCACCGCCGACACGCTGCGCAATCTCGATCCCGCCAGGCTTCAAGCCCACCACGCGGCGATGGTCCGTCCGGGACGGGTGTTGGCTGCAGTGGCGGGAGACGTGGACCGAGAAACACTGGCGGACCTGCTGAAGAGGCTGCCCCTTCACCGGGCCGCAGGACCTCCGTCCATGCCTCCCGTTGTGTGGCAAGGGAGCCACCAGGTCATCCACCGGCCGGGCATCGACCAGGCGCACGTCCGGCTGGCCTTCCCGACGATCTCCGCCGGCGATCCCAGGACCATCGTACTGGGGGTGTTGAACAGAATCCTCGGAGTGGGGTCGTCGAGCCGGCTGTTTCAGAGGCTGCGGGAAGCTGAAGGTCTCACCTATGACATCTGGACCAGCCCTGTGCTGCGCCGGAGGGGGGGATTGCTGGAGGTCGGCTGGGCCTGTTCGCCGGTGGTGTACGACGATGTCTGGTCGATCGTCGATGAGGAGCTGCGCAGGATCGCCGTTGACGTCACGGACGAGGAGGTGGAGGTTACCAAGGAGGGAATGATACGGGGCCTGATTATGGACTCGGAACTGCCGGCCGGGCGCTGCGCCATGGATGTGGCCGAGCTGCTTGACCGGAACCGCCGCTTTGATCCGGAGCGAACCCGGGACGAGATCCTCGCGGTCACCACGGTCCAGGTCCGTCATGCCGCCGCCGGGCTGCTGCGTCCGGAGCGGATGGCGGCCGCGGTGTGCGGCCCTGAAGGCCTGTCGGTTCGGGTGGCCTGATCGTGTCGGTCAAGCTGAGAGTCCGAAGACTTCCCGGAGCCGAGGGTCTTCCACTCCCAAGTTATGAAACCAGCCGTGCTGCGGGGGCGGACCTGCGCTCGGCAGAACCCGGACCGTTGATCATCGGCCCCGGCCAAAGGGCAGCCGTGAGAACCGGCCTCGTGCTGGAGATTCCCGATGGTTTCGAAGCCCAGGTGCGACCCAGGTCTGGCCTGGCCCTGCGTCACGGCCTGACGATTGTCAACGCACCCGGGACCATCGATTCCGACTACCGCGGCGAGGTGAAAGTCCTGATGGTCAATCTGGGCGACTCTCCAGTGACCATCGAACGGGGTGATCGAGTGGCTCAGTTGGTGCTGGCCCCGGTGACCCGCGCCGAGTTCACTGAAGCGGATGAATTGGAAGCCACCGGGCGCGGTGCCGGCGGCTTCGGCTCCACCGGGAGGTAATGGTGGAGGCACTGGTACTCGCGTCGGGGTCATCGGGCAACGCGGTGCTGGTGCGCAGCGGGGAGATCAATCTGCTGGTGGATGCCGGCGTTTCTGCTCTTCAAATTCGTCGACGCCTGGAGGTCTTCGGGATTGGCGTCGGGGAGCTGACTGCGATTCTGGTGACTCATGAGCACTCGGATCACGTACGCGGGCTCGAGGTGCTGCTGAAGCGCGATCCGGTTCCGGTGTGGGCGACGGTGGGGACCTGGCAGGCGCTGCCCGTGCGATCCTCGGCAGGTGGCGAGCTGGCCTCGGGCCGGCAATTGGGGTTCGGAAGCATGAAGGTGACCCCGGTGGCCACCAGCCACGATGCTCGGGAACCAGTGGCATACGTCTTCGATGATGGTGATCATCGCCTCGGCCTGTGCACCGACACGGGGATTTTTACCGGACTGCTCGAGCAGAGGATGGCGGCGTGCGACCTGCTCTTGGTGGAGTCCAATCACGACGTGGACTTGCTGCGGACTGGCCCCTACCCGTGGCCCCTCAAACAGAGAATCCAGGGTCGCCTGGGGCATTTATCCAACGACCAATGTGCCGAAGCCCTGGAACGGCTGCGATCGCCGGCCCTGCGGGCGGTCATCGGCCTCCACCTGTCGGCCGAAAACAACCTTCCCACCCTGGTGTGTGACGCCCTCGGATGCCAGCTGGATCGAGGCATTCCGGTCGAGGCCGTCCCGCGTTCGGAGATGTTGCGCGTCTCCTGCGACGGCAACGGCGTCCTCCTTGACCGCCGCCCGACCCCTCCTCCCAATCGAAAATCTAAAATCTAAAATCGAAAATCAAAAAAAACAAAGAAAATAAGTTCCATCCGGGAAAGCGTGATGTCGGGTGTTTCCGTGCCCTCACCCAGCGGCAGCGTCAGGATGCAGCGACGGGGGCAGGAAACAGCGGGCAGCGGCGGCGAGCAGCGACGGTAGGCAGAGGCAGCGATCAGATGTGCAGCGGCTGCATGGCCCCCTCCGGGTCGTTCTGTGGGACGGGGACGAATAGCTGCCTGGGAGGCCGTTGTCAAGGGACGCTCCGCTGCCGGCCTTCAGTCCGGCAACCCTTGACAACGGCCTCCTGGCAGCTTGTTGAAGGGCATGAACGACCCGGAGGTGACCATGTCGAAAGCCGTCAGCAACACCAATCTCGTGGCCTACACCAAAGCCCTCGAAGCAGCCGGCATCGCCATCACGCTGGTTTCGAGAGTCCCGGCTCCGCTGAAGTCCATCGCCGATCAGTTGATCCGGTCGGCCAGCTCGGTCCCCGCCAATTTAGCGGAAGGGCACGGCCGATCCGGGAGAGATCGGCAGCACCACTGGCGGATCGCCTACGCTTCGGCCAAGGAGGTCGACAGCCACCTGCGACTGCTCGCTGCTGCCAGTGCCGTTAATGGAACCGGGGCGCAGAAAGTCCTGCAGGGCTTCGATGAGGTGCGTGCCATGACATGGCGACTGCTCAATCCCCGGTAGCCCGTACCCATCCCGTTCTGACGCTGTCGCCGTCACCTGACGCTGCCCCTGGTCGCTGTCATCCACCACCTCACGGAATTCCGGATGAGCCGAAAATATGAAATAACTCAATTCACGGAGCGAAGCGACGTGAATTGAGCGTCAAGCAAATTCGACCTTATCTGCAAAAAAGTTCGGTATGATGGTGGGACCTGACGAAAGCGAGGGCTTGACCATGAAAGTGGCTCGCCGAGCGACGATGGTGGCGATTGCAGTGGCGGTGGTCCTGGCCGCTGGTTCGGGATCGGCCCAGACCGTCAGTCAGCGCTGCGTCGACGCTGCCCGCCGCGCTAACCCCAACTTGGAAACGGTATGGGTGGTCACCGCCCTGACTCGGGGGGATCAGACCGTGCTGAATTGGCAGTCGGCCTCGGGACTGGTGGGGACATGCACCATGGATGCCGCCGGTGAGATCGTCGACGTCAGGACCACCGGGAGGCGAAAGCCCGTAGCTGCGGTCGCCGAGCTCGGTACTGGTGGCGCTCCGGAATTGTTTGAACCCTATCTCGTGCCCTGCGAATCCGTGGATGGTGGCCGTGTGGAGTGCGATGTGCATCCTCACGCCATGGTCACCCTGGTGGAAGTCCTCGGCGAGGACGACTGCGTTATGGACATCAACTGGGGTCATGAAGACGACACTGTCTGGGTCGATGCGGGTTGTCGGGCCATCTTCGATGTGCGTCCCTGGCGGGCTCCAAAGGCGTATGAGCCGGCGGTGCCGGCCGGTACCAATCTTGTGGACCGAGTGAGCCAGTCCGAGTTGAGGACCTTGGAAGGACGTGCTCAGGACGCCTGCCTCCGCGCCGCCAGGGGTCGCGGTATTGCGGTGACGAACGTCTTTGGCACTCGGGCCGAGGGAGCCTATGTGGTGGTCCTCATGTCGGTGGAGAGCTGGGCCCAGAAGGCTGAGGTCACCTGTCGCTACGATCCCACCAACGATACTGCTGCCATCGCCCGTTAGCCCGATCTGATCGTTCCCGCTCGTCACCCGATTTCTGATCCGGGATTCCCGAGGATCCCAGCGACGGGTCAGGCCTCGGATTTGGAATCCCGGGTCAGAAATCGGGAAATTTTGAGCGACCAGCCAAGCCGGTGAGCCAGGGGGATCGACCTCAAACATCAAACCTCGAACCTGGTCCATCAGGTCCGTTGCCCTTTAAACCTCTGGCTCATCCGGAATTCCGTGAGGTGGTGGATGACAGCGAACAGTGACAGCGTCGGCTTACAGCGACGGGGGCCGACGCAGCGTCAGGTGGCAGCGGCAGCATCCAGCGACAGGGGCCGGGATCAGCGTCAGATGACAGCGTCAGCGTCAGAGCGTGTAGCGCGTTGAGAGCTACGGTGAGACGGGATTGAGCAGGCGCCAGGTCATGGCACGAACCTGATCAAAAGTACCCAGGGCCTTCTCCGCGCCGACTCCATTGACGGCACCAGCGGCGGCGAGGAGCGTCAGGTGACACTCGACCTCCTTGGCCGAGGCGTAGGCGATCCGCCAGTGGTGCTGGCGATCTCTTCCGTTTCGGCCGTGCCCTTCCGCCAGGTTGGCCGGGACCGAACTGGCCGACCGGATCAGCTGATCGGCGATGGACTTCAGCGGAGCCGGCACTCTCGAAACCAGCTTGATGGCGATGCCTGCTGCTTCGAGGGCTTTGGCGTAGGCCACGAGATTGGTGTTGCTGACGGCTCAGGACTGGTCCCCTCCGG
The DNA here is from genome assembly GCA_963801995.1 of uncultured Holophagae bacterium. Lineage (GTDB taxonomy): Bacteria > Acidobacteriota > Thermoanaerobaculia > Thermoanaerobaculales > Sulfomarinibacteraceae > FEB-10. Next base: position 319,292 of record CAWDGW010000014.1, read on the forward strand.
GTCGTTCATGCCCTTCAACAAGCTGCCAGGGAGGCCGTTGTCAAGGGTTGCCGGACTCAAGGCCGGCAGCGCAGCGTCCCTTGACAACGGCCTCCCTGGCAGCTATTCGTCCCCGTCCCATAGAACGACACGGAGGTGACCATGTGCTCTGCCGTTAAGACCACTGAACGCTGCTGCTGAAGACTGGTTACTGTCCCTGCTCGCTGTTCCCGGTCGCTGCCCCTGACTGCTGTCGCTGCCGCTGAATTTCGGGAACGGGAACGGGAACGGGAACGGCGGGAACCCCAACCACACGCTTTCCCGGATGAACAAAACCTAAAAACCTTGACCCTGTGGCCTAAGATGTCTCGGACCGCTCGCACCACTCCCGGGCATTTTGGAAAAGCCTGAGCCACGGGGAAGCTTCGAGGTCGCGACGCCAAGCCGGGGGCATCCACCCCCACTGCCACTTCAGGAATGTCCGCTCCGGGTGGGGCATCATGGCCAGGTGGCGGCCATCCGGCGAGGTCAGGCCGGCGATGCCCTGCGGCGAACCGTTGGGATTGAATGGGTAGGTCTCTGTGACCTGGCCGCCGTCGTCCACGAAGCGCAGCGGGGCGAGTTCTTCGGTCAGGATCCGATCGAGCACCGAGGTTTCGGGGAAATAGGCCCGGCCCTCGCCGTGCTGGACCCAGATGCCGAGGGTCGAGCCCGCCATGCCGCGCAGCATGACCGCCGGACTGTCCTGGATGGTGACCGTGGCGAATCGAGATTCGAATCGGCCGGACGCATTGTGGATAAACCGCGGTTGGTGGGCGTCGGTGAGACCGCGCCAAGGGAGCCAGCCGAGCAGCGCGAAGAGCTGGCAACCGTTGCAGACGCCCAGGGAGAATGTGTCTGGTCGATCGTAGAACGCGTCGAACTGCCCGCGCAATCGTGCGTCGAAGCGGATCGTGCCGGCCCACCCCTTGGCCGAGTCGAGCACATCGGCGTAGGAGAAGCCCCCCACCGCGGCGAGACCTCGGAATCGGTCGAGGTCTATTCGGTCGGCCGCGAGGTCGGACATGGTGACGTCCCACGTTTCGAATCCGGCGAGGTGAAACGCCGCCGCCATCTCGCGGTCACCGTTGGAGCCTTCCTCCCGGAGGATGGCCACCGGGATGCGATCGCTGCCTTGGAGGATCGCAGGGGCGGTTGCCAGCGGTGTGAAGCCAAGGGCGTACGGCGGCGAGGTGCGGTGCCGAAGACCGGATGCCTCCTGCTTCACATGCTCCGGGTCTGCCTGGAGCCGATCGAGTTGGAAACTGGTGGCCTCCCACAGGTCTCGCAGGCTCCTGACGTCGTCTTCCAGCACCGAACGGCCGTTGACGCGGATCCGAACATAGGGTTCGCCCAGGGTCCGACCGATCGCCATGCATGGGACGTCGGCGCCGGCCATGGTTTCCATGACCTCGTCGAGGTCGTCTCGGTCGATCTCCATGACAAGACCGAGTTCCTCCGAAAAGAGCACGGCCAGAGGGTCGTCGTCGGCGCGATCGGTGTGCACGTCCACATCGAGGCCGCAGTTGCCCGAGAAGGCCATCTCGAGCAGGGTGGTGATCAAGCCGCCGTCAGAGCGGTCGTGGCCGGCGGTGATCAGGCCGGCGTCGATCAGGGATTGGACGGCGTCGAAGGCTCGGGCGAGCAGGCCCGAGTCATCGAGGTCTGGGGATTGGTCTCCCAGCCCTCCGAAGACGTGGGCCAGCGCAGAGCCGCCCAGCCGGTGGCGGCCGCACCCGAGGTCCACGAGGATCAACTGCCCCTGGTCGGGGAGTTCGAGGTCCGGGGCAATCGTCTTCGTGATGTCCGGGCAGGTGACGTAGGCTGAAACCACCAGCGAGCCCGGCGCCTTCACGGTCTCTCCGTCCGGCGCCAGGGCCGCCATTGATATTGAGTCCTTGCCGCCGTCCACTGCAATGCCGAGCTCGAGCATGACGTCGCGCATGGCTTCGGCGGCGTCGTACAGGGCGGCGCCTTCCCCTGGGAGTTTGGCGGCCCACATCCAGTTGGCGGAACACCGAATGTCCCGGCGTCCGCTGACCTTGGCCCACACCAGGTTGGTGAGAGCTTCGCCGACGGTCATCCGCGCCATCGCCTTTGGATCGAGCAGGCCCTTCAGCGGTTGCTCTCCGATGGCTGTGGCCGCACCGGTCATGTCGAGGTGGCTGTGGGCGATCACCGCCACGTCGGCCACTGTCAGTTGGAGCGGACCGGCGCACTGTTGGCGAGCCACCAGTCCGGTCACTGCCCGATCCACCTTGGTGGTGAGAAACCGTTTGGATCCCACGGACAGCAGGCGCAGCACTCGGTCGAGTGCGGAGGGGACGGTGAGCTCCGGTGGCAGCCCGAGGGGCTCCGGAACCGGTCGGATTCGCTCCAGATCGAAGGTTTTCTGCGGCATGTCGCCGAGTACGTCACCAAGATCCAGGTCCACCGGCGTCGAACCGTCGGCGGCATCGTGGACCACGATTCGACCGTCACCGGTCACCCGACCCACGAAGGCCACCGGAACCTGTTCGCGGTCACAAAGCTCCCTGAACATGTGGACGTTTTCTTCCGTCAGCAGCAGCGCGTCGTTCTCCTGGTACTCGGCGCCCCAGATCTCGAGCACCGACAGGGTTTCGTCGCCAACCGGGACCTCCCGGATCTCGATGCGCGCCCCATTGGGTTCGACGATCTCTTTGAGTACGTTGCAGTTGCCGCCCGCGCCTTGGTCGTGGATGCTGACGATTGGATTGTCAGGCCCGAGTTCCGAACAGGCGCGTATGACCCGGTTGAGCTTCTGCTCCATCTCGGCATCGCCCCGTTGCACGGCGTTGAAGTCGAGTTCGGCCACGTTCTCGCCCTGCACCATGCTGGAAGCCGCTCCGCCGCCCATGCCGATGCGGTACGCTGGCCCACCCACCTTCACCACCCACATCCCCTGTTCGGGCGGGTCCTTTTTTGTGTGGCGGGCATCCATTCGTCCGATGCCGCCCGAGAACATGATCGGCTTGATCCACTCACGGCGTTCGCCGCCCGGAAGGCGGAGGCCGAATGACCGGGTGAAGCCCTGGACCACCGGTTCGCCAAACTTGTTGCCGTAGTCGGACGCACCGTTGGACGCCTCGATCTCGATTTCGAGCGGTGTGGCCAGATTGGCCGGGTAGGGGAAGGAGGGATCTTCCCAAGGCAGGGGGTAGCCTGGGATCCTGAGGTTTCCGACGCAGTACGCTGCGGTGCCGGCCGTGAACAGCGATCCCCGGCCGGTGGCGTGAGTGTCGCGCAGTCGGCCGCCCGTGCCGGTTTCGGCACCGGGGAACGGCGCCACTCCAGATGGGAAGTTGTGGGTTTCGGCGGTGAAGATGACGTGTTCGTCGAGGGTGGTGGCCACCATGGGCGACGGCCTGCCCGGTTGGCTCGGATGGAGGGTCCGAACCACGTGACCGCGGATGGCGCTCGAGTTGTCTTCGAAGGCAATTACGCTGTTGTTGGGGTCGGCCTCGAGGGGCTCGCGGATCATATCGATGAGATGGTTCGGTGCCGGCTGTCCGTCGATCACCAGCCGTCCCTTGAAAAACCAGTGTCGCGAGTGCTCGCTGTTGGACTGAGCGACATCGAAACACTCAACGCTTGAGGGATTGCGGCCGACTCGATTGGCAAACAAATCGGTGTAGTAGTCGAGATCCCAGTCGTCGAATGCGAGCCCCATCTCCCGATTGATCTTCTCCAGCGCCGACCGTCCCTCCTCAATAACCTGCACCTCGTACACAGGCTCCGGGTGCGCGCCCGACTCGAACCCGACCAGCGGTTCGTGGTAGCGGCACTCGGTCATCCGGTCGTGCACTGCGGCAAGAAATTTTGTCAGGTCATCTGCCGGCAGGGGCTGTGCGGTGGTCAGCAGATAGCGTCTCGAGCGCTCGATGCGTTGGACGGCAAAAACACCACAGGCGCGACAGATGGAGACCGCGTTGGTGGACCACGCGGTGGTGAAACTCATGCGGGGCCCGACCTCGACCAACACTCCTTGGGAGGGATCGAGCACGCTGGACCGACCGAATCCGCCACCGTCGAATGTCTCGGCCAGCAGCCACGACAGGACTCCGGAGTCCCGATCGCTGAGCGGTTCGGAGACCTCGATGTTGAAGCAGTACTCGGTGTCGAGCCTGTCGATAGTGACGCCCGTCCCACGGCGGGCGGTTTCCAGCAGGGCAGCCCGTCGTCCGTCCGACAGGCCTGGAGCGCGATACAGGTGGATCAATTCCATGGTCGCTCTTGTACCAGGGTTGCACCCAATAAAAAAGGTCTCCTTGGAACTCAATTCCGGCGGTGCGCCGGGTGTGCCCGGTTGTCACCTCGCTACGATAGGGCTATCGTCAGATCTGGACGTCAACTCTGCCGGCGCACCGCCGGAATTGAGCAGGGCAGGTGAAACCATGGCCACGTACAAGGATGCAGGAGTGGACATTGACGCTCAGGACCAGGCACTTGAGAGGGTGAAGGAAATGGTCAGGGGCACCTACACCGACGGCGTGCTTTCAGATCAGGGGGCCTTCGGCGGGTTGTTCAAACTTCCACTCAGGGGTTTCAAGGAGCCGGTGATGGTGGCATCGGCTGACGGCGTCGGGACCAAGCTGAAGGTGGCCTTTGCCGCCGGCCGCCATGACACGGTGGGTCGGGATCTGGTGAACCACTGCATCAACGACATTCTCGTCCAGGGGGCGAGGCCGATGTTCTTCCTGGACTACCTGGCCACGGGCCGTCTGGATCCGGCCACAGTGGCCGAGGTGATCGGGGGTATGGCCGCGGCCTGTGCCAAAGAAGGTGTCGCCCTGCTGGGTGGAGAAACCGCTGAAATGCCCGGGTTTTATGCCGACGGCGAGTACGATCTGGCGGGCTTCATCGTCGGCGTGGTCGATCGAAAGAAGATCCTTGACGGCTCGGCGGTGTCAGAGGGTGACGTGCTCGTGGGCCTGCCGTCCACCGGTCTCCACACCAACGGCTACTCGCTGGCTCGCAAGGTGTTCTTCGAACAGCTCGATTGCGACCCTATGGAAATCGTTGAGGGGCTCGACTGCAGTGTGTGTGAAGAGCTTCTGAAGATCCATCGCTGTTACCTCAGTCCGCTGTGGCCGTTGGTGGAGAAGGGCAGGATCAACGCTCTCGCCCACATTACTGGTGGCGGCTTGACCGACAACCTGCCGCGAGTGATCCCTGACGGCCTGCGGGCAGTGGTCAAGGTCGGTGCGTGGGAGATCCCCCAGGTGTTTCGGATCCTCGCCGAGCGGGGTGAAGTGCCCGAGGATGAGATGTGGCGCACCTTCAATCTCGGGGTGGGAATGGTCCTCGTGGTTTCCCCGAAACAACTGGCCAAGGTGCTCAGACTACTCAAAAAGGCCGGGTGTCCCGGATTCCCCATGGGTAACGTTGTTCGCGGCGAACGAGGCGTCGAGTACGACCACCCACCCGCCGGCTATCCGTCCGGTCTCCGCTGAGTTGAAGGTTCAAAGTTAGGTTCATCCGGAAAAGCGTGTGGTTGGGGTTCTGGCGTGCCCGTCTCCGTGCCCGTGCCCGGAATGCAGCGGCTGCGACAGTATTCAGCGGCAGCGACCGGGAACAGCGGTCAGCGGCAGCGATCAGTCTTCAGCGGCAGCAATCAGTGGGCTCGGCGGCATAGCACATGGACACCTCCGGGTCGTTCAAAGGAAGGAGTAGCCGGCGGGCAGCCGATGTCAAGGGCAAGCCGGCCCACGGGTCCGGTGCTCCACACCCTTGACATCGACTGCCTCACCGGCTCGTGGGGGAGGGCATGAACGACCCGGAGGTGACCAGTCCTGAGCCGTCACGAACACCAACCTCGCTGCCCACGAGAAAGCCCTCGAAGCAGCAGGCATCGCCATCAAGCTCGTCATGAGGGTTCCCGCCCCTTTGAAACCGATAGCTGATCAGGTGATCCGGTCGGCAAGCTCGGTCCCGGCCAACATCGCTGAAGGCCACGGCCGGTTTGGACGAGACCGGTTGAACCACTGGCGGATCGCCTATGCCTCGGCCAAAGAGGTCGACAGCCACCTGCGACTCCTCGCCGCCGCTGGTGCAGTCAATGGAATCGGGGCAGAAAACGCCCTCGATACCTTTGACCAAGTTCGTGCGATGACGTGGCGCCTGCTCAATCCCATCTGAGCGCGCCCGGTTTTCCGATACTGACGCTGTCAACTGACGCTGCCGCGGGTCCCTGCCGCTGGTTTCTGCCGCTGTCCCTGATTGCTGTTTCCGCGGAAGAAGCCGCGGTTCCTCTTCAGGCGGGCGAGTGCCGTTGTGAACTCCGAATTCGATCGACCCCCACTTCACGGAATTCCGGATGAGCCAAAAGTCACAAGTCGAAGGTCCCAGTCCACCCGCCATCAGGCTCCACCGTAGGGGCAAGAGACTTTCGGACTTTGGACTGCCTTCGGGTTGCGTTTTGGCTGGAATTCGGTAGAATACCGGTCCCGCTGCGCAAGCGGCGAGGACACATCTCCTTGCTCCGGACCTGGATTCGGAGCCGTATGACCGAGAGGAGGACCTATGCCACTGTACGAGCTGGGGGTCATCATCGACCCCGAAGTCGCCGCTGAACAAGAGACTGAGGCCCTGGAGCGCCTGGAGGCGATCATCACGGAGGCCGGCGGCACGATCGAGGACAGGGACGCCTGGGGGCGCCGGCAGCTCGCCTACCCGATCCGCAAGAAGAACTGGGGCATCTACCATTTCTGGAAGTTCGAGGTGGCCGGCGATGCGCTGACGAAGCTCAACTTCGAAATGCGCACCAACGACGCCGTGATGCGTTTCTTGACCTTGAACCTGGATCGGGAGTTGCGCCGCAAGCGCAAGATGGATGCGAAGATCGAGGCCAAGGCGGCGAAGAAGGCCGCCAAGCGCCAAGCCGCTGCCGAGGCGGCCGCTGAGGAGGACTGAGATGGCGATGAATAAACCCAGGCGGCGCTTTCGGCGGCGCGTGAAGGTCTGCCGGTTTACGGTCGAGAAGATCAACTACATCGATTACAAAGATGTGGAGCTGCTGAGGGAGTACACCCCGACCAACGGCAAGATCCTGCCGCGGCGGGTGACCGGGACGCGGCCGGCTTTCCAGCACAAGCTGACGCGTGCCATCAAGCGGGCTCGATTCATGGCGCTGCTCCCCTACACCGGCCACTAGCCGGATGACCTGCCGGCGCGCCGGAGATCGGTGCGCGGCGGGGCTGGAGATCGATCGTGGTTTCTGAGGAAGCCGCCGAGCAGCGACTCGACGACCAAACGCAGCCTCCGATCAGGCTGCCCCGCCTCGGCGTGATCGCGGGCGGGGCGGTTTCGTTCTTGTTGTCCGCCAGCCTGGTCGTGGTGTCTCCCCTGGGCCTTTTCGTGGCGCCGCTGGCTCTGGTGCCCATCGTCCAGTGGGTCGTGGTAGACCCCCGTCAGGGTGTCCTCGCCTGGGGTTGGGTGACTGTGTTGCTGGGGCTGTTCTCGGTGGCCGGCGTCACCTTCCTGGGGGCCTCCGCGTGGGTCTACCTGGCCGTGTACTTGCTGGTTGTGGCGCTGCCGGCGGCGAGCCTTGAAGCGTGGCGAACACTCGGATGGACTGAAGGTCGCTGGATCGCGCTGACGACGCTCGCAGGGGTCGCTGGAACGCTTTTCGCAACAGCTGTTGTGGCCCGGCCCATGCCCCCGTTGGAGGCTCTGTCCGCGTGGTTCCACCAGACCAGAGATTTCGTCGAAGAATCCTATCGAGCGGTGGGTGTGGCAACCGGCGAACTGGAGCTGGCATTCGACGCCGTCGGATCGGTGGTGCCGTGGATCGCACCGTCAGTGGTGGTTGTTTACCTGGTAGTGGTTCTGTTCTGGCTGCGCCCACGGCTGCCGGTCCTTGGTTTTTCGATGCCGGTGGCACCGTTTGAACGATATCGTGGCGACGAATGGTTGGCCGCTGGATTCGCCGTCGGTGGGCTTGGAACGCTCGTTCTGGGGGGCACTCCCCGGTGGCTCGCTGTCAACCTGCTGATTGCGGTGCTCGTGTTGTTTTTCGTGCAGGGTTTGGCTATGATTCGGGCCCATCTCGTGCGATGGGTGGGACGCGGATGGCTGGTCCGATGGGGGGTTGTGCTGCTCTGCCTGCAGGGTCCACTGCCGCTCTTTGTGGCAGCGCTCGGGATTGCCGACGGGTTTTTCAAGCTGCGACCCCGGACCGATGATGACGGAGGAAATCAATGAAAGTTATACTGAACGACCATATCGAGCATCTTGGCGAGCGCGGCGACTCGGTGGTGGTCAAACCGGGATACGCCAGAAACTACCTCATTCCCAAGGGGCACGCCTACCTCGACACACCGGGCAACCGAAAGCTCTTCGAGCAAGAACAGAATCGGTGGGAGGAGATGGACCTGCACCGAAGGTCCGCCGCCGAGAAGGTCGCCGCCCAGATGGAAGGTACGGAGCTGATCTTTGAACGTCGGGCTGGCGAAAAGGACATGCTTTTCGGTTCGGTGAGTGTGATGGACATTGTTCGCGAACTCGCCGACCGCGGATTCGAACTCGAGCGGCGCAGAGTCCGGTTGGACAACCCGATCAAGGAACTCGGCACCGTCCCGGTGGAGGTCCTGGTTCACCGCGACTTTGCGGTGACCATACCGGTCCACGTGGTTCGACCGGGCGAGCAGCCGGGGCCGGCCACGGCTGCCGAGCCGGTAGAGGACGCGGAACCGGCGGTCGCCGCCGAACCGGCAGAGGACGTTGGGTCCTCGGGCGGGGAGGAGCCTGTGGTGTCCGATGAGTCCATTGAACCGGACGTGGTGGTCGAATAGTCATGGCCGGCGGAAGCCGGGACGAGTCGTCCAAAGACGACACGAAGGGTCCACGCCCCAGCTTGGCGAGGACCCTGTTTCGTTTGACGCCGTGGAGTCTTCGCAGAGATTCTGATGGCCACACCGAAGCCATCGCGGGCGTCGTCCGCCGGCTGGATTCGGCGGAGCACCAAAACAGCCTCGCGGAGCAACGCATCGGCGCCGTCGAACACCGGCTCGATCATTTGGAGGACGTGATCCGAACCCTTCAGGATGATCTCGAACGGGTTGGGGGAGAGCGGCTGCTGGCCATCGAGAGCCGACTTGACGGCACGGAGACAACCCTGCGAGAGGTCAACCGGGCGGTCGAGAGGACGCGGGATGAGGTGATTCCCGCTGTGGTGGACCGGGGCAATCTGCTGATCGACCGCCTCGCCTCGGAGCTGGACGAAGTGGCATCATTGGTGGAGCGGTCCCTCCTGTCCGAGCCGTTGCCGGCACCGACGCCGGGTCCCAAGGAGAAGGGGTTGAGCGACGCACTCAAGGAAATTCAGCCCCGGCTGGTGGAGGCTTTTCGGGGGTCGGAGGAGGAGATTCGACACCGGCTCGACCGGTATCTGCCGGTACTCCTGGAGGCAGGATCGGTGCTCGACCTTGGCTGCGGTCGTGGCGAGTTGCTCCTCATGCTCCGCGACGCAGGGATCGAAGCGGTGGGGCTCGAGAGAGATCCCGCCCTTCTCCAGGCCGCCCGGCGGCGCGGGCTGGAGTTGATCGACGGGGATGTGGCCACGAGTTTGGCTGAACAGCCCGACGAGGCGTGGGGGGCGGTCACCGCCATCCATCTGCTGGAGCACCTCGAATCCGTCCACGTGCTGGAGGTGTTGGCGGAGGTGAGGAGGATTCTACGCCCAGGTGGACTGCTGCTCGTGGAGTGCCCCAACCCGCACACCCTTCGCGTGGGCGCCGCTGAGTATTGGATTGATCCCACCCACCTGAGGCCGTTGTTGCCGGAGACTCTGCAGTTGTTCCTGACCGCCAGCGGCCTGAGGGTGGATCGAGTGGACTACCTTCACCCGTACCCAGCTGATCAGAAACTCTCCTCAGTTGCCAACGAGGGCGCCGTGCCCGACGAATCGACCGGGTTGAACCGGCGGGTCGACACGCTGATCGGTCGGCTCGACGATTTGCTCAACGGCCCCAGAGACTTCGTGATTACGGCATCGAAACCAAACGATCCACAGTAGTTTGCTGAACCAGGAGGACCCCATGAAGATCTTCTTCGTTTTTGTGGCTGTGGCTCTGGCCGCCGGATGTGCCGAGGTGGACCGGCACGGTCCAGGGGGTGATCTTGCGATCGCACCGGACATCGAGGCGCGGCGGGCCCAGTTTGTTCCCCAGGTCCTGTCCGCCGACGTGGACCACCTGTCGGATGGGGATCGCCAGGCGCTGCGCCATCTGGTCCAGGCCGCCGAGGCTGTGGACGAAATCTTCACGCTTCAGGCCTGGACGGGCGGTCCGAAATTCAAGCAACAGCTCGCCGGTTTGACGGGGCCCGGCGCCGACGAGGCGCGTGAGTTCTACCGAATCATGTACGGCCCCTGGGACCGGCTGGTGGGTCACGAACCCTTCATTGGAAAGATCGTTCATCCAGCGGGAGCGGGCTTCTACCCGGAGGACCTCACGAAGGACGAATTCGAAGCATGGCTCGAGCAGCATCCCGAGGACGGGGAGAGCTTCCGTTCGCTGCACACCCTCATCCGGCGTGACGGCGATCGTCTCATGGCCATACCGTATTCGGTGGCCTTTGCAGAGCAGTTGGACCGGGCCGCCGAGTCTCTGAGTGCTGCAGCGGCATCTGCAGACAATCCAAGCCTGGTGCGGTTTCTCGAGCTGCGAGCGGATGCGTTCGCCAGCGACGATTACTTCGAATCTGATATGGCCTGGATGGACCTGGACTCGGCGATCGAAATCGTCATCGGACCCTACGAGACCTATGAAGACAAACTTTTCGGTTACAAGGCCGGGTTCGAGGCGTTTCTCTGTGTCACCCATCCCGAGGACTCGGCGAGGCTGGAGAAGTTCAAGGCTGAACTCCCGTTCCTCGAGCGCAACCTCCCGATCCCCGACGAACACAAGAACCTGGATCGCGGCACCAGCTCGCCGATTCGGGTCGCCGACGAGCTGCTGGCCACCGGCGAAACCCGGGCGGGCGTTCAGACCCTGGCCTTCAACCTGCCGAACGACGAGCGGGTGCGCGAGGCCAAGGGGTCGAAGAAGGTGATGCTCAAGAATGTGATCCGTGCCAAGTACGACGCCATTCTTGTGCCGATTGCGGGGCGGGTCCTGGTGGACGAAGAGGTGGACCGGATCTCCGAGGACGCTTTTTTCCAGTTCACTCTGCACCACGAACTGTCGCACGGGCTGGGTCCCGGACTGATCGAGGTGGATGGGCGGCAGACCGAGGTCCGGTTGGAGCTTCGGGAACTCTATTCGGCTCTCGAGGAGGCCAAGGCGGACGTGCTCGGGGTCTACAACATCGCGGCTCTGGTGCGCCGGGGAGTGATGGAGCCGACTATTCTCGACAGCTTGCCATGGACCTACACCGCGGGAATGTTCCGATCGACCCGCTTCGGTGTGACCGAGGCCCACGGCCTTGGCGTGGTGATCCAGTCCAACTACCTGCTCGAACGCGGAGGGGTGGAGGTCACAGAGGACGGTCGGTTCAGGCCGGTGCCCGAACGATTCTTCGCGGCGCTTGGTGATCTCGCCGGTAGACTCTTGATGATCCAGGCGCTCGGGGACTACAGCGCTGCGGTCCGGCTGGTTGAACGCTACGGCAGTGTGAACCCCGCGATGGAGGGGGCGCTCGCCGGGATTTCGGATATCCCGGTGGACATCGACCCGAGCTTCCCGCTGGAAGGCCTCTCGTGAATCTCGGGCTCGGCGGCCGAGTAGCGGTTGTAGGGGGAGGATCGTCCGGCCTTGGCTACGCTGTTGCAGAGCGGTTGGCCCGGGAGGGCGCTCGTGTGGTCATTGCCTCCCGGTCGCCGGATCGGGTCAACGCCGCGGTGGATCGAATCGGCGCCGGAGAGGGGTGCCAGGTGGCCGGGGTCGCTGCCGACCTCACCGACCCCGAGGCGCCGGCCGAAATCTTCGACAAGGCGACGGCGCTGTTCGGGCCGGTCACGATCGTGGTGGCCAACGCCGGTGGCCCGCCGTCCATGCCGGCGGTTGAAGCCGATGCCGGGGATCTGGAGGCTGCAAGTCGCCTGCTCCTGCTGCCGGTTCAGCGGCTGTTCCACGGAGCGCTGCCCTCCATGCGTGAGGCCGGCTGGGGGAGGTTCGTCTCCATCACCTCGGTGGCGGTGCTCGAACCGCAGCCCGGTCTGGTGCTGTCGAACGCCCTCCGCGCGGCGGTCACCGGTTATCTCAAGAGTCTCTCCGATGAGGTCGCAATTGATGGCATCACGGTGAACTCGGTGTGCCCGGGATACACGGAAACCGAGCGGCTCGACGTGCTCGCAGGGACGCTCGCTGACCGCCAGGGCGGGTCGGCGGGCGAGATCAAGAGTGGCTGGGCGGGCCACGCCCCCCTGGGTCGTCTGTTGCGGCCGGAAGAGGTTGCAGCTGCGGTGGCTTTTCTCTGCTCCGAACCGGCCTCCGGCATCACCGGGGTCGCCCTGCCGGTGGATGGCGGCCTCCATCGGAGTCTGATCTGATGGTCTGCCGAGGTTGTTTTTCGGGTATTTCCAATCGACCGGCTGGGACGGTCCAGTCGACGACAAAAACCAAGGTTCCACAGGGTAGACTTTTGTTGTGAACAGGTTCACAATCGCCGTCGAAACGGGTGAAATCCGTATAGGGAGGGAATAAATCAATGCCGACACAAGATCTGACTTTCGCGATCGTGGGGTCGGGTGGTGATGGAGTGATCACCACGGGCGACTTCATGGCCCAGGCGGGTGCCCACGAAGGTTTGCACTGCATGACGGTGGAGTCTTACGGGCCTCAGATTCGAGGTGGCGAATCCTCCTGCACGGTCAGGATCAGCGCCAACCCGATCTTCGCCCAGGGCGACCTGGTGGACGTCATGGTGGCCTTCAACTGGGCCGACTTCAGCCTGTTCCGCGGCGAGATCCTGGCATCGCCGAACGCCGTGGTGCTCTTCGAGGAGGAGGACGACACACCGCGCGAAGACGTGGAACCGCATCTTGGGACGGCGGAGGGTTCGAAGTGGATCCCGGTGCCCTTCACCAAGCTGGCCAAGGAGCACGCCGGAACCGCTCTCGCAAAGAACATCGTCACCCTTGGCGTCCTGTGCGAGCTCTTCGGTCTGCCCAAGCAGGCCGTGCTGGCTGCGATAGAGAAGAAGTTCAGCTTGAAGAGCGCAGGAGTGCTTGAAGCCAACCTCAAGGGCTTCGAGGCCGGCGTCGAATGGGCGAGCCAGTACGCCGGCGAGGTGGGTGACAAGAAGCTGAGCTACGTTTCCGCCGATCCCATGCTGCTGATGTCCGGCAACGAGTTGTCCGCGGTGGCGGCTCTCCATGCCGGATGCCGGTTCTTCGCTGGCTATCCCATCACGCCGTCATCGGAAATACTCCACCTGTTGTCCGAGTGGATGCCGAGGGTTGGTGGCTATCTGGTGCAGACCGAAGATGAGCTCTCCGCCATCGGTGCGGTGATCGGCGGCTCATTCGCCGGTGTCAAGTCGATGACCGCGACGTCGGGACCGGGCTTGGCTTTGATGACCGAGATGCTGGGGCTTGCGGCAATGGCCGAGATTCCGGCAGTCATCATCGATGTCCAGCGGGGCGGTCCCTCCACCGGCCTGCCCACCAAGAGTGAGCAGTCGGACCTGTGGCAGGCCCTGTGGGGCTCCCACGGTGATGCCCCGAGGGTGGTTCTCGCCCCGTCGGATGTCGAGGACTGTTTCCACACCACGGTGGCCGCTTTCAATATCGCCGAGGAGACCCAGCTGCCGGTGATCGTCCTGTCGGACCAGTTCATCGCCCAACGGCGCGAGACCCTGTCCATGCTCACCCTGGATCACGAGGTTGTGGGGCGGCAGGTGCCCACGGCGGGCGAGTTGCGGGAATTCAAGAGGTACCGCGACACGAGGTCGGGTGTCTCTCCCATGACCTGGCCGGGTATGAAGGGTGGCGAGTACCAGACCAACGGGCTCGAGCACGACGAGACCGGCCAGCCCACGTCGATGCATGTGGTCCACGAGAAAATGAATGCCAAACGGTACCGCAAGCTCCGTCAGGTGCGCGACAAGTACAGCTTTTTCAGGACCTACGGGCCCGAGGATGCTGACGTGGGGGTTATATGCTGGGGGTCCTCCAAGGGACCGGTGAAAGAAGCCGTTCTCAAGGCCAACGGCAGGGGCGAGAAGGTGGCTGCCTTTGTGCCGCAGCTGCTCTACCCCTTCCCATACCACGAATTCAAGCGATTCCTGCGCGGAATCAACGACATCATTATCTTCGAGCTCAGTTACTCGGCTCAGTTCTACAAGTACCTGAGGACCTTCCTCGATCTTCCCGAGGGCCATACCTACCTCTACAAGCGGTCCGGCGGCAAGAACCTCACCGTTGGCGAGGTCGAAGACAAGATCGAGAAAGTGATCGAGATGGGCGCCATGCGGCGGGAGGTGCTGGTATGACCATGTCATTGATGGATGTCAAACTGAAGCCCGGAGACTACAAATCCGGCCTGGGCCCGGTGTGGTGCCCCGGGTGCGGCGATTTCGGCGTCCTGAACGCCCTTTACCGGGCGATGGCCGAACTCCAGATCGAACCGTGGAACACCGTGCTTCTGTCGGGTATCGGCTGCTCGTCGCGCCTGCCGGGTTACGTCAAAACCTACGGCTTCAACGGTGTCCACGGGCGTGCCCTCACCCTCGCCATGGGGGTCAAGGTGGCCCGACCCGACCTCACCGTGATCGCGGTGGGTGGTGACGGCGACGGCCTGGCCATCGGCGGCAACCACTTCATTCATGCGGCCCGGCGCAACCTGGATGTCACCTACATCATGATGGACAACGAAATCTACGGGCTCACCAAGGGACAGGTCGCACCCACGACCCCGACTGGCGACAAGACCAAGTCCACCTTCTGGGGCAACCCAGAACCCGCGGTGGACCCGTGTGAGCTCGCCATCTCCACCGGTGCCACCTGGGTCGGCCGCGCCTTCTCCGGTGACGTGAAATTCACCACGAAGCTCATTGTGGATGCCATCAAACATCATGGATTTTCCTTCCTGAACGTCATGTCGCCCTGCGTCACCTGGCGCGGCGACGATGAGTTCAAGAGGCTCAAGCAGATGCTGGCCTACATTCCCGAAGACCACGATCGCGCTCACCGAGCGCCGGCCGTCAAGTACACCCGCGAGAAGAACGTGCTCACCACCGGGGTGCTCTACGAGGTGGAGCAGCCGACCCTTGTGGATCGGCTCGAAGACATGAAGCAGGCCGCGTTGGCCGCAGCACCCGAGCCGAGCACCAGGGAAATCCTGGAGACCTTCATTCCGCGTTTCTGATACCCGATTTCAGGTTGACAGTCCCCCGGCCCACGCCGGGGGATTTTTTTTAAAAAAATCGACTCGGGGTTGCTGAGGCCTGGATTGTCTTGTGAAAGTTTTCTCAACTAGAAGACCATGAGAGGGCTTGACGTCTTGATATTCTGGATCTAATTTAACTAAAGGAAGTAAATTGTTTACTCGGTAAATTTTCAACGAGGTCAACAATGGTCCCCCGCGGCGATGAGGCCGCTACCGCACACGCTGGCGTCGATCTCAGATCGACCTCTCTCGACGGCGAAATCTACCGGCTCGTCAGATGCGGCCACATGCTCGGATCGCTCCTCCGTGAGATTCTTGACGAGTCTTACCTCCGCAGACGCTGCCCGCACCCGCTGACGCGAGTCCAGTTCTGTCTCCTGAAACTGATCTCGGTGAACTCGGACCTCCGGGCCAGCGTTGTGGCACGCTATCTCGGCGTCTCACCGGCAGCCGTCACCAAGAACGTGGACAAGCTCGAACGACTGGGCCTGATGGTGCGCAGCTCGTGCGATCAGGACCGCAGGGTGATCAGACTGTCGGCAACGGAGGCCGGGCTCCAGCTGGTAAGTGATTTCGAGGAGTTCAAGGCCGCTCGTGTCCTCCCGGCAATGGAGAATTTGGGCGCCAAAGACCTGGACGACGTGTGTGATTTGCTGGAGGGGATCTGCTACGAACTCTGCGAAAGCGGCGGTAACGCGCGAGGAGTCTGCCTTCGCTGCGCCGGATATTACGAGCCGGAGTGCTCACTTCGCTTTGCCCAGGGCCACTGCGCCCTGAGCCCCCGTTTTGAGGAATCCACCGAACCGAACCCAAGGGAGATGGCATGACAATGAGATGCCCACCGAATGGCCCCACAAAATCTGTGTCGGGTCCACCGGAAAGGAGTCGTCCGTGAGGTACTGGCGCAAACCCCTCGACATGGACCAGGTCACGATTCCCAAGGGAGACGTGATCATCATCGCGGACCGCTGCAAGGGCTGTGGCTTCTGTGTGGAGTACTGCCCGAAAGATGTATTGGTGATGTCCGAAGGATTTAATCGCAAGGGCTACCACCCCCCCGAGGTGGTCAAGAACGGGGAGTGCGTCAACTGCAACCTTTGCGAAATGATCTGTCCGGATTTCGCGATCTTCAGCACGGCCGTCGCAAACGGAGCCGAGGATCCGACCTCCGAGACCCCAAAGGAGGCACCCGTTGAAAACTGACGCTGCTGGTGTGCTCACGGGTGTTCACTACCTCGATGGCGATTACGCCTGCGGCGAAGGCGCCATGGCGGCAGGATGCCGCTACGTGGCCGGGTACCCCATCACGCCGTCCACCGAGGTGGTTGAACGAATATCACAACGGTTTCCGATGATGGGCGGGACCTTTATTCAGATGGAAGACGAGTTGGCCAGCATGGCCGCGGTGGTGGGAGCCTCGTGGACCGGCACCAAATCGATGACCGTGACGAGCGGTCCCGGCTTCAGCCTGATGATGGAGAATATCGGGCTGGCGGCGATGATGGAGACCCCGTGCGTGGTGGTCAACGTGCAGCGCGGGGGTCCCTCGACTGGCCTGCCGACCATGGTGGGTCAAGGGGACATGATGCAGGCCCGGTGGGGTTCCCACGGTGACTACGAGCTGATCTCCATGTGCCCCCAGTCACCGCAGGAGGCCTTCGATCTCACCATCGATGCGTTCAACCTGTCGGAGAAATACCGGGTGCCGGTGATGTTCATGATGGACGAGTGCGTCGGCCATATGACCGAGAAAGTGGTCATTCCGCCGGCCGAAGAGATCGACATCGTGCCGCGCATCCTCACCGACAAGCCGCCGGGGGAGTTCATGCCGTTCAAGCTGAACGGAAAACCGGTCCCGGAGTTTGCGCGTGCCGGCGACGGCTACCGCTTCCACGCCACCGGGCTGACCCATGACGAACGGGGCTATCCGGATATGACCGTCGAGTGCCAGGAGGTCAATGTTCGCCATTTGATCGACAAGATCCGGCTCAACGCCGAGGACATCATTCGCTTCGAGACCGAGCAAGTGGACGACGCCGACGTGGTGGTGTTGGCCTATGGCATCACGGCCCGGGTGGCCCGCATGGGCATCGACATGGCGCGCGCCAAGGGCCTCAAGGTGGGGTTTATGCGGTTGGTTGTTGTGTGGCCGTTTCCAGAGCGATACATCGCCGAGCTCGCGGGCTCCATCGACGCGTTTGTGGTTCCGGAGATCAACTACGGGCAGATCTCGCTCGAGGTGGAGCGGTGCGTCGGCGGCAAGTGCGCCACCGTCCACGTACCGCATGGTGGCGGTGGGGTCCACGACCCGAATGCCATTTGTGACGCGATTGTGGGGGCAGTACGATGACTACTCAGAAAGCACCGGCTCCGGGCGCGATTGATGAACATCCCATCGCTCCCTTTCTTCGCATGGACCGGATTCCGCACATCTGGTGCCCTACCTGTGGGATCGGCACCGTCGTCAAATGCTATGCCACCGCCCTCGAGGGCTCCGCTCTGGACCTGGACAAGTGCGCCATCGTGTCCGGGATCGGGTGCACTGGTCGGGTGGCCGGCTACATGAAGCTGGACGCATTCCACTCCACCCACGGTCGCGCCATTCCCTTTGCAACGGGACTCAAGCTCGGCCGTCCGGAGCTCCACGTCACCGTGTTTTCCGGCGATGGCGACCTGTCAGGAATCGGTGGGAACCACTTCATTCATGCGGCTCGCCGCAATATGGACCTGCTGATCGTCCTGGTCAACAACTTCATCTACGCCATGACCGGGGGCCAGAATGCGCCCACTACTCCGCTGACCGCGCGGTCGTCCACCATGCCCTTCGGGAACTTCGAAAACCCGTTCAACCTGCCCCACCTCGCCGCGACCTGCGGCGCCACCTACGTGGCGCGCTGGACCAGCCTCCACATCCGGCGGCTCACCAAGTCCTTCAGTGAGGCTCTCCACAAGAAGGGCTTTCGGTTCATCGAGATCGTCACGCCATGCGCCACGCTGTACTCGCGTCTCAACAGGCTCGGGTCCGGCCTCGACCTGATGCGCTTCTACCACGACAACGCCGAGATCCGCCACGGAGCGGATACCCGTGAGTTGGACATCGGTTTCCAGGATCGGATCATCTGCGGCAAGTTCATTGACGAAGATCGCCCAACTTTCGAGGAAATGAAGGACAAGCACTACGAGGAAGTCCTCGGTGACAAATACGTCCCGATGCCGCCCGAGGGAGGTTGGATCCATGAGTAGGATCGAGATTCGCATCACCGGTTTCGGCGGTCAGGGTGTCGTGCTGTCGGGCCACATCATTGGCCACGCCTGTGCTGTCAACGCCGACAAGCACGCCACCATGATCCAGAGCTTCGGCCCCGAGGCTCGGGGTTCCGCCTGCTCCACCACCTTGGCGATTTCCGACACCGAGGTCCTGTATCCATACATCCACCGTCCGGACATCTTCGTGGTGATGTCGGGGGAGGGCTACGACAAGTTCGGGGACGAGTTGAAGCCAGAGGGCACCTTGATCTACGAAAAGGACCTCGTGAAGCCGACCCTCAAGGAGGGGCAACCTTCCTTCGGTGTTCCGTCCACCAGGATCGCGGAGTCCTTGGGGCGGTCGATCGTTCAGAACATCGTCATGTTGGGCTTCTTTGCCGCGGTGACGAAGATCGTCGATCAAGAAGCCATGAGGGAAGCTGTCAAGGAATCGGTCCCCCGAGGGACTGAAGAACTCAACCTGAGGGCCTTTGATTCGGGCTGGGATTACTTCGAATCGGAGTACGGATCCAAAGGCGACGCACAACGGGAGCAAGAGGCCGCGGTCGGCGCGGCCGATTGATTTTGCTGGGGGTAAACGAGTGGATACCCAATCCAAGGAGTCGCACGAGCATCTGATCGAAGAGTCGCCTGCGCCCAAGCGTCGGGCGCTGGTCATCGGCGGCGGAATCGCCGGCATCCAGGCAGCTCTCGATCTCGCGAACGCTCGCATCCCGGTGACCCTGGTGGAAAAGTCGCCATCGTTGGGCGGCCGCATGGCCCAGCTCGACAAGACCTTTCCCACCATGGACTGCGCCATATGAATCCTCGGGCCTAAGGCCATGGATGCCGGTCGGCATCCGCTCATCGAGGTCATAACGAACGCAGAGGTCACCGGCTGCGATGGTGAACCCGGCGAATTCACCGTCCGGGTTCGCAAGCACCCCCGGTATGTGGATGAGGATCGGTGTGTGGCGTGCGGCTTGTGCGTCGAAAAGTGCCCGCAAGTGGGAGGCAATGAGTTCGATGTGGGACTGATGGCGCGAAAGGCCATCTACCGGCCCTTCCCTCAATCTGTACCGGCTGCCTATGTCATCGACCCTGGCGCCTGCCTCAACTTTCTGAGCCACCTCACCGAGAGACAGAAGAAGAGAATCAAGAAGATCGAGGCCTTCAAGAGAAAGCAGGATCCCGAGTATCCGCCGAACATTCTGCCATGTGCCCACTGTACGGACGCCTGCGATGTGGATGCCATCGATTTCGATATGCTCCCCAAAGACATTGATATTGATGTGGGGTCGATCCTGGTGGCGGTGGGTTTCCAGGAGTTTGACGCTCGTAAGCTCGGCAACTACGGCTACGGAAGACTCCCCAACGTCGTCACCAGTCTCGAGCTGGAGCGGATGCTCAACGCCTCCGGAGTGACTCAAGGCCATGTGGTTCGGCCGTCGGACATGGAAACACCGAGACGTGTTGTGTTCGTTCAGTGCGTTGGGGCGAGGGGCGAAGGGGGTCGCCCGTACTGCAGTCGATTCTGTTGCATGAATGCGGTCAAGGACTCGATGCTGATGCGCCAACACGATCCCGGCATCGAGGAGATCACCATCCTCTACACGGACATCCGGGCCTTCGGCAAGGGATTCGACGAGTTTGTGGAGCGGTCCCTGTCCGAGCAGAGCGCGACCTACATTCGCGGCCGCCCAGCCAAGGTGGACCACCTGCCGGAAGATGACACCCTCGAGATCTTCGTTGAGGACACCCTCGCACACTCACAGATGAAGATCGCTGCGGATCTCGTGGTTTTGTCTGTGGCCGCGGCGCCCAACGATGGGGCCATCCAGCTGGCCGAGATCCTCGGCATCGAAACCGACCAGTACGGCTTCATCGCCCGCCGAGATCCCGCTGTCTCTGCCGTGGAGTCGACCAGGGACGGCATCTTCGTTTGCGGCAGCGCGGTGGGACCACAGGTGATTCCGGACGCCGTGGCTCAGGCGTCGGCCACAGCTGCTCGAGCCCAGCTCTATCTGACGGGCCACCGAGTCGAGGAGTTGGAGAAACCGGCCGATCCCCTGGACCTCTCCGGACCGCCGAGGGTGGGGGTCATGGTCTGCCATTGCGGAGTCAATATCGGCGGCGTGCTCGACGTCGACGCGCTCGCAGAGTATGCCGGTTCACTGCCTGATGTGGTGTTGGCAGCCTCGGACCTCTTCTCGTGTTCATCCACTGGCCAGGATCAGCTGGTCGAAATGGTGCGCGACCACGGACTCAATCGAATCGTCGTGGCCGCCTGCACCCCTCGAACCCACGAACCCGTCTTCCGGGAGGCGCTGTCCCGGATCGGCTTCAACCCGTACCTGCTCGAGATGGCGAACATCCGCGATCAGTGCTCGTGGGTGCACGCGAAACAGCCGGGCGCAGCGCAGGACAAGGCGCGCGCCCTGGTTCGGATGGCCGTTGCCCGAGCTCGCCATCTCGAACCACTCCAGGCCGGCACGGCGCCCATGACGCGGGCGGCGGTGGTGATTGGCGGTGGGATCGGTGGAATCCAGGCCGCGACTGACCTCGCCCACCAGGGACTTCCGGTCACCCTGGTGGAGAAGTCGAATCGGCTGGGTGGTCGGCTTGCCGAGCCCAACTTGAATGTTCTGTACCCCACCCTTCGATCGGCAACCGATGTTCTCAAGGAGAAGATCACACGGCTCAACTCCAGTGGAGCCAGGGTCCTGCTGAATTCCGAGGTCGAGGACATCACCGGATTCGTCGGCAGTTTCGAGGTGACTCTCAAGGGCCAGGTCAACGAGACCATGCCGGCGGGGGCCATCATCCTGGCGATGGGCGCCGATCTCCACGAACCGGTGGGTGAGTATGGCTACGGGGACATGCCGAATGTCATCACCAGCGAACAGCTCGAGCGTCGGTTCTGCGACGGCGGCGACCTCGAATTCGCTGGCATCCAGCCGAAGAGCGCCGTCTTCATTCTGTGCGTCGGGTCCCGTGACCCCGACAGCTTCAAGGGCTGTTCGCGCTACTGCTGCCCGACCGCCATCAAACAGGCCATCGAGCTTCACCAGCGGGGCATCGATACCACCGTGTTCTACCGGGACATTCGCACCGTTTCCACCGGGGCCGAGGAGATGTATCGGGAGGCCCGCGGCATGGGAGTCCTGTTCGTGCGGATCCCACCGGAAACCAAGGTGGATGTGAGGGGCGAAGGACGCATCGAGGCGGTTCGCTGCTACGACGATCTGTTGAAGCGCGACCTGGAGGTGCGCGCGGACCTGGTGGTGCTCAGCGTGGGGATGAGGCCGCGCCAACCGGATACCAAGGTGTTCCACGAGATGCTCAAGGCGAGTGTCGGGCTCGACGGATTCTTCATGGAACGACACCCTGAATTGGCCCCGGTGGAGACGGCGGTGGAAGGCGTCTTGCTCGCAGGAACAGTCCAGGGGCCCAAGGACATCGTGGACACGGTGGCCCAGGCTTCCGCGGCCGCCGCCAAGGCCTCCGTATTCCTGGCTCACGACCAGGTCCGTCTCGATCCGGCGGTGGCTGAGGTCAACGCCGAGTTGTGTCGTGGCTGCGGTGACTGCGTGGACATCTGCGATTTCCAGGCGCCCAGCCTGAGCGAGTCGAGCCCCGGCGTCTTCAGCGCCGCCATCAACCCTTCCCTGTGCAAGGGCTGTGGAACCTGCGCCAGCTGGTGCCCCTCGGGCGCGATCACGGCGAGACACTTCACCGATCGGCAGGTCAACGCCATGATCGACGCATTCTTCGAGGAGGCCAGGCCATGACCGGTGCATCCGTGCCCACTGCGAACAGTGCTGCCTCCGCTTGGGAGCCTCGGATCGTGGTGTTCGCGTGCAACTGGTGCTCCTATGCGGGCGCCGATACCGCCGGTGTTTCGCGCATCCAGCACCAACCCAATTTCCGGATGATCCGCGTCATGTGCTCCGGTCGGATCCAGCCTGGATTCGTGTTTCGCGCCTTCGAAAAAGGAGCCGACGGTGTGCTGGTCTCGGGGTGTCATTTCGGTGACTGTCACTACATCTTCGGCAACGAAAGGGCGGCCGAGCAGTTTGAAAAAACCATGAACGTGGTGCGATTGCTGGGCATCGAAGATGGTCGACTCAGGCTGGAGTGGATCAGCGCCGCCGAAGGGGTCCGATTCGCCCAGGTCATCGACGAGTTCACAGAGCAGGTTCGTGCACTGGGACCCAGTCCTCTGGTGGGGACGGCCGAGGCTCTGGAAGCACCCGAGGAGGTCGCATGATCGGGCCTCGGAGGCGGGCAGATCCGCGGCCGCAGACAGCCGGTGAGAAATGCCGGCTCGGTCCGAGTGCTCTTTGGGAGAAGGAGATGTTGCCATGCAGCAACTCGTGAAAGATACCAATGCCTGGGCCTGCTACGACTGCGGGAAATGTACCGCCACCTGTCCGATTTCGCGCAGCGGAGCGCCTTACAGCCCGAGACGACACGTTCTGGCCTCGAATCTCGGTCATCAACAGCAGATCGCTACGGATGACTCGTTGTTCGCGTGCCTGACCTGCTGGCTGTGCGACCACCGCTGCCCGGCAGAGGTCAACTACACCGAACTGGTCATGAAGCTGCGGGAACTGGCGCACGGTGCGCAGGGAGAGCCGGAGTGCCCGCACGGTGGAGCCCTTCAGTCGGTCATGCGGATGATGGCGAAGGGTGGGACTCAGCAGGATCGGCTCGGATGGCTCGATGAGGAGCTGAAGACCAATCCCAAAGAGGGTTCGGTGTTCTACTGGACTGGCTGCACGGTCTATTACGACGCTTTTTTCCCTGAGTTCGAGCTGAATACCCTCGATGGCACCCGGGCCGCCGTACGACTGCTCAACAAGCTGGGCGTCACCCCGGTGGTTTCACCGGAGGAGCGTTGCTGTGGTCACGATCTCCTTTGGAACGGAGATCGAGCGAATTTCGAGGCCCTCGCCAGGCACAACATCAAGCTGGTCAAGGAGAGTGGAGCGACCGAGATCGTGACCTCTTGCGCCGAGTGTCTGAGGACCTGGAAAGTGGACTATCTGCCGTACATGGAGGGCACCAGCTTCCACGTGGTGCACATTACCGAGTATCTGGCCGAGCATCTCGACGAACTCGATTACGGCGCGGGTGATGAGCGACGCGTGACCTTCCAGGATCCCTGCCGGCTCGGCCGCCACCTCGGGATTTTCGACCCGCCCCGTCAGGTGTTGGGGACCGTGCCCGGAATTGAGCTCGTTGAAATGGGCCGCACCAGAGCCAACGCGGCATGTTGCGCGGGTGGCACGTGGTCCAACTGCGACAAATTTGCCAAGCAAATCCAGGTGGATCGATTGCGTGAGGTTCGATCCACCGGAGCGGAGGTGCTGGTCACCGCCTGCCCGAAATGTCAGATCCATTTCCAGTGTGCCATGAAGGATCCGAACGTTGGGGAGGAGATATCCATCGAAATGCGTGACGTCGCCGAGTTGGTGGTCGCGGCGTTGGACGGGGAGGAGAAGAAATGATGAAAACCGTGCGAGCTCGGGAAAGGAGGGGCTGATGCCCTCGAATCCGATCGACGGCGAACTGCGGATTGGCGTCTTCGTGTGTGATTGCGGGCTCAACATTGCCGGTGCAGTGGACTGCGCGGCGGTGTCGGAGTACGCCGAGACGCTGCCGGATGTGGCCTGCGTGGTTCGCAACAAGTACACCTGTGCCGACCCCGGTCAGAACGAGATCAAGAACGCGATCCGGGAGTTCAAGCTCAATCGGGTCGTGGTTGCCTCGTGCACGCCACGGCAGCACGAGCCGACCTTCAGGCAGTGCGTTCTGGATGGTGGCCTCAACCCCTACCTGATGGAAATGGCCAACCTGCGGGAACACTGCTCCTGGGTCCATCCCGGAGACTGGGACGGTGCCACCGATAAGGCCAAGGACCTGGTTGGCAGCGCGGTGGCCCGCGCCCGGTTTCTGCAGCCGCAGGAGGAGATGTCGGTTCCGGTGACCAAGGCGTCGCTGGTGATCGGCGGCGGTGTTGCAGGCATCGAGGCGGCCATCGAAGTGGCCGATGCCGGGCACCAGGTGATTCTGGTGGAGAGGGAACCCTCCATCGGTGGGATCATGGCCCAGCTCGACAAGACCTATCCCACCATGGACTGCTCGATATGAATTCTCGGGCCTAAGGCCATCGATGCCGGTCGGCATCCAAATATCGAGCTGCTTACCTACTCCGAGGTGGAAGAAGTGTCCGGATACGTGGGGAACTTCACGGCCAAGATCCGAAAGAAGGCCCGCTACGTGGATCCAAACCTGTGCAACGCCTGCGAAGAGTGCACCAAGGTCTGCCCGGTGGTGATGCCGGACGAGTTTCAAATGGGCTTGTCGTCGAGGAAGGCGATCTACATTCCGTTTCCGCAGGCGGTTCCGTGCTCGTACATCCTCAACATGGACGACTGCCTCGGCAACAATCCGATCGCCTGCGGCAAGTGCGCCGACGTGTGTGAGAAGAACGCCATCAACTTCGACGATGAGGACGAGGTGGTGATCCGTGAGGTGGGCGCGATCATCGTCGCCATCGGCCTCGACGTCTACGACCCCACCGAGATGGACGAGTACGGGTACACCCGTTTTGAGAACGTCATCACCTCCATGGAATTCGAGCGCCTGATCTGTGCCGGTGGGCCTACGGCGGGGCACTTCGTCCGGCCCTCGGACAGCCAACGGCCAAAGCGGATTGGTTTCATTCAGTGCGTCGGATCCCGGAACCCGAAGATCGGCAGGCCCTACTGCTCGAACATCTGTTGCATGAACACCATCAAGGACACCTTGCTTCTGGCCGACCACTACCCGGACACCGAGAACTTCGTTTTCTACCAGGACATTCGAGCCTTTGGCAAGTCCTTCGAAGACATGTTCCAGAGATCCAAGGAGGCGGGAACCAGGTACATCCGCGGCCTGCCCGGTGACATCGAGGAGGACCCCGAGACTGGCAATTTGAGGGTTGTGGTTGAGAACACCACCGCCGGCGCTCTGGAGTGGCATGAGCTCGACATGGTGGTGCTGTCCGTGGGTGTTCAACCGCCGCGAGACATGGCAAAGATCTCCAGTCTGCTGACCCTGTCCAAAACCTCCGACGGTTTCTTCATGGAGTCCCATCCCAAACTCAAGCCAGTGGATGCGCCGACCCGCGGCGTCTATTTCGCTGGTTTCTGTGAGTCTCCGAAGGACATCAAGGACTCGGTCTGCCAGGCCGGGGCCGCCGCGTCGCGGGTGGGCGCCCTGCTCAACGCGGGCAAGATCACCATCGAGGCCATCACGAGCATCATCGATGAGGAGACCTGCCAGAAGTGCGGAATCTGCGCCGGTGTGTGTCCTTACGGCGCCATCAATTGGCGCAAGGGCGAGCTGGCGACGGTGGTCGAGGCGGCGTGTGCGGGTTGCGGTAACTGTGGTGCCGCCTGCACCTTCGGAGCCATCACCATGCGCCATTTCACCGATGACCAGATCATGGCGCAGATTCGTCAAATCCTGGCAGATGATTCTCAGGACAAGGTCTTCGGATTCGCCTGTAACTGGTGCTCCTACGCCGGTGGGGACATGGCGGGCATTTCGCGCATTCAGTACCCATCCAGTAATCGACTGGTGCGCACCATGTGCTCGGCCAGGGTTTCCGAGGAAATGGTGCTGGAGGCGTTTCGCTGCGGTGCTCCGGTTGTGCTGGTGTCAGGTTGTCACTACGCCGACTGCCACTACATCAACGCCAACCGAGAGACGGTCAAGCGGGTTCAGAGGCTGTGGAACAAGCTGGAAAAGGCGGGTGTGAGACCCGAAAGGCTCCAGCTGGAGTGGATCAGTGCGGCGGAGGGTCAGAAGTTTGCCAAGGTCATGAAGCAGATGGAGGAGCTCAGGCAGACGGTGACCATGGACGAAATCGAGCACGGCAGAGAGGCATTGAAACCCAAACCCAAGAAGAAAAAGGTCGCCAAGGCCGACGCCAAGATCGCGCCGCCGGCGGGATGATGATCCGGATGTTGGGTTGGGGAGAGGGATCGAGGACAGACGCAGGGGGTTGAGATGGCAATCGTCACGATCGAGACCTTCCGTTGCATGATGTGCGGCCACGAGTATGAGGAAAAGGTGGAGAAGGGAGAGGACAAGGAGCGCTCGTGTCCGAAGTGCCGCTCCAACAGCATCCGCCGGCTGAAAAAGAAGAAGGCACCGGTGAATTAGATGACCACGAATCCTGAAGATCGCGACGTTGTCCGGGTCGATTTCGCATTCCGGAGGGAACTCGCCGAAAAGATCGAGGGCGAGCTCGCGAGCTTCTGCTACCAGTGCGGGGCCTGCGTCGGAGACTGCCCGGCCACCACCTATTCGAACGGCGTTTTCAACCCCAGAGAGATCATGCTCATGGTCTTGTACGGCCTTGGGGACGAACTCATTCGACCGGACTCCATTCTGTGGCACTGCACCAACTGCTACAGCTGTCACGAACGTTGTCCGCAGGAGGTCAAGCCGGTCGAGGTGATCGTTTCACTCAAGAACATGCTGGCGGACCGTGGATTCGCTCCGGCGGCTGCCGACAAGGTCATTCGGACCTTCGAGAGCACGGGACGGACGGTGCCGCCCAGCCCGGCGATTGACAAACAGCGGGCTCGATTCGGGTTGCCACCACTTCCCGAGGTGCCCATGGAGGAGATCTCGAAAATCCTCGGACCGGACGGGGGAGGAGAACAGTGAAAAGGTTTGCCTTTTTTCCCGGGTGCCTGATCCCGGCTCGCCATCCCGCCATGGAGTTTGCCATCCGCGAAACCCTGCCCAGGCTCGGTATCGAGATCGTCGACCTGGAGGGCGCGTCGTGCTGCCCCGATCCCATCTACTTCAAATCCAAAGACAAGCTCGACTGGCTCGCGGTTGCAGCACGAAACCTCACCCTGGCCGAGGATCAGGGCCTCGACCTGTTCACCAACTGCTCCGGCTGCACGGCCACGCTTTCCGAGACCTACCATCTCCTGAAGGACGATGATTTACGGGCTCAGGTCAACGAGCGCCTCGAGCGAATCGGTCGGAAATACCTGGGAACCAGCAAGGTGAGACACATCGCCACGGTAGTGCGGGACGAGGTTGGATACGACGCCATCCGGGAGTCCGTGATCCGGCCGCTGGAGGGGCTCAAGGTGGCGATCCACTACGGTTGTCATCTGCTCAAGCCGAGCCGGATCATGCAGGTGGACAACCCTGACAATCCGGACGTTTTGGAGAAGCTGGTGACGGCGCTCGGTGCGACACCGGTCCGCCACCGCAACTGGTACCTGTGCTGCGGGAAGGCGTGCCAGGACGAAGATCTTCCGGCCACCATGATGCGTGATCTCCTCACCACGGTGCACGAAGAAAACGCCGAGGTACTTGGCATGATCTGCCCCACGTGCTTCGGCCAGTTCGATCACGGCCAGATGAAGGTCGGCAAGCAGTTTGGAGAGGATTTCGGGACGCCCCCCATCTATTACTTCCAGTTGTTGGCCTTTGCCCAGGGGGTGCCGTACGAGAATCTCGGATTTGGGCGACAACGATTCAAACCGGAGGCGCTGAGACGTTTCGAGGAGGCGACAGCGGTGAGCTGACCGGTGACGGCAAATTCGTGGAGGATCCAATGACCATGGCACATCAGCAAACCGGGAACGATTGAGAGTCCAGCATGGCACGTGTCGGTGTTTTCGTGTGTCACTGCGGCGAGAACATCGCTCGCACGGTTCAGGTTCAGCAGGTGATGGATTTTGTCGGTTCATTGCCAGGGACGGTGGTGATCTCGGACTATCCCTATATGTGCTCGGCTCCCGGGCAAAAGGAAGTCATCGAGGCGATCCATGAACACAATCTGGATCGGGTCGTGGTGGCGGCATGTTCGCCCCAGCTCCACGAGCCCACCTTCCGGGTGGCGGCGGCCCAGGCCGGTCTCAACCCCCACCTGGTTGAGATGGCCAATATTCGGGAGCATTGCTCGTGGGTCCACCCCAATCCCGAGGAGGCGAGTCGCAAGGCGTGCCAGTTGGTGGCCGCCGCCGTGGAGCGCGTCAAGCGAGCTCGACCGCTGGATCCCATCGAGGTGCCGGTGACCAAGGCCGCATTGGTGATCGGCGGTGGCGTGGCCGGCATACGGACCGCCCTCGACATGGCCAACGCCGGGTATCCGGTGGTGGTCGTGGAAAAGTCACCCTCCATCGGCGGTAACATGTCTCGGCTTTCGGAGACCTTCCCAACCCTCGACTGTTCTCAGTGCATCCTGACACCACTGATGGTCCAGGCCTCCCGGCACCCCAACATCGAACTTCTCACCTACTCGGAAGTGGAAGAGGTGAGTGGTTTTGTCGGCAACTTCACGGTCAAGATCCGCAAAAAGCCCAGTTATGTTCGCGCCGAGGACTGCACCGCGTGCGGGGACTGCACCGATGCCTGCCCGGAGCCGGGTCACAACGAGTTCGATATGGGACTGGCCTCCCGCAAGGCGATCTACATTCCCTTCCCCCAGGCGGTGCCCTCCACCTACACCCTGGACGCGGACCGATGCCTCAACGCCAAGCTGGAGTCGGAGACGGGGTTCAGGGTGCTCGCCTGTGTGCGCTGCCAGGAGGTATGCCAGCCCAAGGCCATCGATTTCGACATGCTGCCCGAAATCGTGGAGCGAGAGGTGGGGGCCATCGTGGTGGCCACCGGGTTCCGCCTCATGGACCCCGAGCATGCCCGTCAGTTCGGCTACGGCGCCTACCCCGATGTGATGGACGGCCTCGAGTTCGAACGGCTGCTGTCCGCTTCGGGTCCCACCGACGGGGTGGTTCGAAGACCGTCTGACGGCGCTGTTCCCGAGGACGTGGTCTTCATCCAATGCGTCGGATCGCGGAATCCGAAGCACGGCGTGTCGTACTGCTCGAGAATCTGCTGCATGTACACCGCGAAGCACGCCATGCTCTACCGACACAAAGTGCCTGAAGGGCGGGCGACGGTCTTCTACATGGACATCCGCGCGGGCGGCAAGGGCTACGAGGAGTTCGTCCAACGCGCCATGGAGGAGGAAAGGGTGAACTACGTCAGGGGACGAGTGAGCCAGGTGTTGGAGCAAGACGGCAAGCTGCTGGTGCTGGGCGTGGACACCCTCTCGGGGCGTCCCATCGAGGTACTGGCAGACATGGTGGTGCTGGCCAATCCCATGGAGCCCGCGGATCGTGGCGAGGTGGCGGGCACGTTGAGGATCGCCGCCGACAACCACGGCTTTTTCAAGGAGGCACACCCCAAGTTGAGACCGGTGGAGACCCTGACGCCTGGGATCTTCCTGGCGGGTGCCGCCCAAGCTCCGAAGGACATTCCCGATACGGTGTCCCAGGCGTCCGCTGCGGCCTCCAAGGGTCTGGAATTGCTGTCCAGGCCCATGCTGGAACGGGACCCGGGCACGGCTCATGTCCGGCAGGAGACCTGCGCCGGCTGCTTCGAGTGTTTGATGGTGTGTCCCTACCAGGCCATCGAGCGGGTTGAAGTCCGGGACCGCGACGGTCAACTGGTGAAGATGGTGGCTTCCTCCAATCCGGCCGTCTGCGAGGGATGTGGTGTGTGTACGGTGACCTGCCGCAGCGGCAACATCGACCTTGACGGGTGCAGCGAGGAGCAGATATTTGCCCAGCTCGGAGCGTTGGCACCGCTTTCGGAGGGACTGGCGAGATGACCGAATCGGCGAATAGCGAACCCATGCGCTCCGCCGCGAAACCGGCGGCCACGCCCGACGGATGGCAGCCGCACATCGTGGCGTTGGTCTGCAACTGGTGCAGCTACGCGGGTGCAGACATGGCCGGGACGACGAGGATCGAATACCCGGCGACGGTGCGACTGGTGCGGTTTCCGTGCACCGGCAGGATGAACCCGTTGGCCATCGTCAAGGCCTTCGACCACGGCGCTGATGGGGTTCTGGTTTCCGGCTGCCACCCCGGCGACTGCCACTACGTTCAGGGCAATTTGGTGGCACGGCGGCGGTTCACCCTCTTCCGGTCGCTGATGGACTTCATCGGCCTCGACCTGCGGAGGCTCCACTTCGCCTGGGTCTCGGCCTCCGAGGGTCACAAATGGGCCAAGGTCGTGAGCGAGGTCTCCGAGGCCGTGCACGAAGCGGGCCCCTTGCCGAGTTGGCAGACGGTGTCTGACGAAGGCACCATCGAGCTGCCCGAGTTGGTGCCGCCGGTGGCCGGCGACAATGGGAGGTCGACCACCGACCTCCTGGACAATCTGCGGGTCACTGCTGCCAACCTGCTGGCCTCCCACGAGGTGGATCTCTTGATCGGATATCGGGACGCCACCCAGCCCGGCGCCCTCGCCCCTGCACTGCTGACCCAGCCGGACCAGGTGGACACCCTCAAATGGGGCCCGGGTGCGGTTCACAACCTGGCGGTGTACCTGACCGCCGCCAAAAAACGAGCCGGCACGGTGGGCCTGGTGGTCAAGCGCTGCGACGTGGCCGCGGTGGAGGGCCTGGTCAGAGAGGGACAGGTGAAAAGGGAGGACGTCCGCCTGGTGGGGGTGGCCTGCTCGGGCGTCGTGGAGGACGGTTCGTCCCCCGCCAAGTGTGCCACCTGCTCGGGCGAGGTCGATCCAGTTTGCGACCTGGTGATCACCGGTGGCGATGACCGGGGAGCGGCGCCGCCCTCGGGGGGCGCCACCGAAGAAGATCCCCGAGATGCGCAGGTGGCGTTTCTCGAGGCATTGCCGTCAGCCGATCGCTGGCGGTACTGGCAGACCCAATTCAGGCGATGTTTGAGGTGCTATGCGTGCCGCGCGGCGTGCCCGCTGTGCTATTGCCCGTCTTGCATCTCCGAGCAACATCGCCCCCAGTGGATTCCCACCACCATCGATGAGCGTGCCAACACGTCCTGGAACGTCATCCGCGCCACCCACCTGGCGGGTCGGTGCACCGGTTGTGACCAGTGTTCCAGGTCCTGCCCGGCGGACATCAGACTGGATCTCCTCAACCGCAAGATGGCGCTGGAGGTGGAGCGTCAGTTCGGCGGCGGATTGGATCCGGGCGAGCGGGCGGCGTTGACCGAGTTTCGTACTGGAAGATCCGGAGGGCTTCATCCTGTGAACGACGCGATGGTTGATACGTCGTGGCGTCTGAGCGGCGACGATTTGCGTGCCTGGTTGGACCGTCTCGTGGAGCGAGGATTCTCGGTGGTGGCGCCGGTCGAGGAGGAGCCTGGTTTGACCCTGTTTCGAGAGATCACCACATCCAACGAGGCGGTGCTGGAGCCGTCGGGCAAGTGCCGGTGGTCGCCCAAGGAGTTTCTCTTTCCCAAATCGGAGCCCCTCTACAGCTTCAGGATGGATGGCTCCTCGGTGCAGGTCTCCGATCCGAAGGCGACTGATCAAGAACAGGTTTTGGCCGGAGTCAGGCCGTGCGATGCGGCCGGCCTGGCCCGGCTCGATGACAGCTTCCTGTCCCGCCAGGTGGATCCCATGTATCGGCTGCGGCGAGAACGCACCACCGTGGTCTCGCTGGCCTGTGCCGGGGCCGACCCCGAGTGCTTCTGCACTGCCGTGGGCGGATCGCCGGCGGGCACGGTGGGCAGCGATATCCAGCTGGCGCGGCTCGATGACGGATGGTTGGTGTGCTCCCTCAGCGATCGAGGACGCGAGCTGCTCGGCAACGATCCGGAAAATTGGAAACCCGCCACCGAAGTTGATCTTGAGGCGGTAACGTCCATGGGCCAAAGGGTCTCGGAGGAAATGGACCGCAGCCCGGTGCTGCGCGAGTGGTCAGAGGTTCTGGAGGGCGGTTTTTCAGAGCACACCTGGGACGAGCTTGCGTGGCACTGCATGGAGTGCAGCGCCTGCGCCTATGTCTGCCCGTCGTGTTCGTGCTTTGACATGAACCAGCATGGCACAGCGTGGGGGGGCGAGCAGTCGCGGTCGTGGGACAGCTGCACTTTCGAGCTCTTCACTCGCCATGCATCGGGCCACAACCCGCGGGAGACGCGGGGGCAACGGTACCGCCAGCGGGTGCTCCACAAGTTCGCCTTCCGGGACGACGAACAGCAGGATTTCCGCTGCGTCGGCTGTGGCCGGTGCATCACCGTGTGCCCGGCGGGAATGGACATCGTGGACGTTGTGCGGCGGGCGGTGGAGGCGTTCGAGGGAGGTCGTGATGGCGCAGCCGGCTGAGGCGATGCAGAATCCATACCGGCCGCACCTGCTTCGGATTGGTGGCGTGAGGGATGAAACCTCCGACGTCAGGACCCTGCAGCTCGAGTTCACCGACAAGGGTGCCACCGAGCAATTCCCGGGCTGGGGTCCCGGTCAGTTCGGAGAGTTCACGGTATTCGGTGAGGGGGAGTGCGTTTTTGCGATCTCCAATGCGCCGTGGCGTCCGGGACTGCCCGATCGGCCGACCCCCATCGTTGAGTGTACGTTTCGGGCCGTGGGCAAGGTCACCCATGCCCTGAGATCGCTCTCCGAGGGCAACATCGTTGGATTTCGGGGCCCCTACGGCAATCACTTTCCAGTGGAAAAGTGGAAGGGCAGAGACCTGGTCTTCCTCGGTGGCGGTATCGGTATGGCGGCGCTGCGTTCGGCCTTGCTCGAGGTTCTGAACAGCAAGCAGGAGTTCGGCGAGGTGGTGATCGTGAACGGGGCTCGAACCGTGGCAGACCTCGTCTACACCGATGAAATGGCCAGTTGGAGTGGAATTGAGGGTGTGAGGGTGGTGCGGACGGTGGATCCGGGCGGTGAAGCCGACGGCTGGGATGGCGAGGTCGGAGTGATTCCAACGGTCTTCGAAAACCTCGGCTTGGAACCGGACGACCGAATCGTGGTGGCGTGCGGGCCTCCCGTCATGCTCCACTATCTCTTCCTGTCCCTCGATCGCCTCGGCTACCGGCACGACCAGGTGATGACCACCCTCGAGAACCGCATGAAGTGCGGCATTGGTCTTTGTGGTCGGTGCAATGTGGGTCCTTTCTTGGTGTGCCGGGACGGTCCGGTCGTGAGCTGGCAGGAGCTGGATGGGCTGCCGAAGGACTACTGATGGAGCGGATGTCATGAATCGTCGAAGAGTGGCCACACCGGGGCGGTCGCGTCCGCCCGGGGAGTATGGAGTATGAGCGCGAAAATCACTCCCGACTGGGACATCAGGGACGCGATCCTCGAGGCCGGGGGTAGCGAAGCCTACCGCTGCTATCAGTGCGGCAATTGCATGGCGGTCTGCCCCTGGTACCACGTTGAGTCGGTGACCTATCCGGTCTACCGCATACCGCAGTCGGTCAAGCTCGGAGCCATCATGACCTCGGAGGACGCCGCCGTCATCGAGCACGAAGTCAACGAGGTCTACCGGTGCGTTGGCTGCGAGTCCTGCACATCCTGGTGCCCCCACGAGGTCAGCCTGCCCAACGTCATGAGGGCGATTCGGAGAATTCTCGTTGAGTTCGGTTCCTATCCGGCCGAGCTCTCGGAGTCGGTCTCGAGGATCCAGAGCTCGGGGAACCCCTTCGGCGAACCTCGGGAAAACCGCGCCCAGTGGATCGACGGTCTCGAGGTGCCAGATTACGGGCCTGACACCGAGTACCTCTACTCGCCGTGTTGTGTGCCGGCCTACGATCCCCGGGCAAAGAAGGCGGCCCAGGCCACGGTGGCCGTGATGAATGCCGGAGGTCTTTCTTTCGGCATTCTTGGCGCCGGCGAGTCGTGCTGCTCAGAGTCGATCCGAAGGGCTGGCGCGGAGGACGTTTTCCAGGAGGTGGCTGGCGGCAATGTCAGGGCGTACCAGGCGGCCGGCGTCGCCAGGGTGGTGGTGACCTCGCCCCACTGCCTGACCACCTTCAAGCACGAGTATGGAGAGCTTGGGGCTGAGTTCGAGGCAGTCCACCAGACGCAGGTGTTCCACCGTCTCATCACCGAGCAGCGGTTGGTGCCGACCAACGAGCTGGCCAAAAAGGTGGTCTTCCACGACCCGTGCACCCTTGGTCGAATGAACGGCATCTACGATGAGCCGCGACAGGTGCTGAAGAGCATTCCGGGCCTCGAGTTGGTGGAGATTCCGAATTACTCTCGCGAACACAGTCTGTGTTGCGGCGGTGGCAGCGGCGGGGTCTGGCTGGAACGACCCAAGGGTGAGCGGCTGTCCGACGTCAGGGTGCAGCAGGCGGTCGACACCGGCGCCGAGGTGCTCGCCGTGGCGTGCCCATACTGCCTCCAGATGTTCGAAGACTCGGTCAAAACCATGGATGTGGATCTCGAAGTCCGAGACATTTCGGAGTTGCTGGCGGAGTCGCTGTGATTGGTGAGGTATTTGTTAGACTTCGATCACAGGCTGAAAGCGGTCGTCAATTGAATTCGTTCCGAGGGTCTTGAATACCGGCGGATCCGGTTCGCAAGGGGGTTGGCATGCAATGTATCCACTGTCGCAACGTGTTTCAGGAAATCGGTGATGCCTTCAACTCGCCCGTTGATGCCGTCGGGATTCTCGAACGGGCGGCAGCGGTCCTGGTGAACCAGTTTCGCCTCAAGAGCTGTCACTTCCGCTTGCTGAGTCGAGACCAACAGATCTTGGAGGACGTCGCTTCCGTGGGGCTCAGCGAGAAATTCCTCGCCAAGGGTCCCGTCGACGCCGAGAAGAGCGTCGCCGAGGCGCTTGAAGGCAAGGTGGTCGTCGTGACCGATTGCGGGACCGATCCGAGAATCCAGTACCCGCAGGAGCACGTCGACGAAGGCATCGTCAGCCTGGTGACCGTACCCTTGTCAACTCGAGGCCAGGTGATCGGCGTCATGCGGTTGTCGACATCGGAGAAGCGCGAGTTCAGCGAGGAGGAAATCGACTTCTTCCAGGTCTGCGCTCTCTTCTGTGCCAGCGCCGTGAATCACGCCATGTTCCACCGGATTCTCGAGGACGTGACCGAGTCGCTCAAATCGTCGCTCGATCTGGACCAGGTGCTGGCTGGAGTCGCCCGGGTGGTCACCGAGGATCTCAGAACCAGGGGCTGCACGATCCAGCTCTTCGATGAGAGAGGGGATCGGCTCAAGCTGCGGGCGTCATTCGCCATGAGCGAACAGTTCAACGATGCCGTGGAGCCGATCACCAGCGCGGCGGCCGCGGAGGCGCTTGCCGAAGGCCGTTGCGTGGCGGTCCTGGATGCTCGAAACGACCCACGGATTCCGTACGCCAGCGAGGCTGTGCGGGAGAAGTTCGCCTCGATGCTCTTCATCCCCCTGATGTGCCGAGATCGCGCGATCGGGCTCATGGTTCTCTACACCCATCACCCGTACCATTTCTCTGACGAGGAGACCCATTTGATGGGTGCGATCGGTGAGCAGGCGGCGTTGGCAATCCGCAATGCCCAGATGTACGCCGCCATCAAGGTGCGCTACGACAGCGTGGTGGACGATTTTCATCAGTGGTTTGAACACTACTGCGTTTATCCGACACTTCAGAAGAACTGAAGAATGATCGCAGTAGGCTGCTCTGGATGGTAGCCGACAGTCCTCCGATCTCGGCAGTACTGATTACCAGAGATGCCGAGCTTCATCTCGATCGCGTTCTGAGGCCGCTCTCGGTGTGCTCGGAGATCGTCGTCCTGGATTCCGGGTCCCATGACGGTACGAGAGATATCGCTGAACGGCATGAGGTTGTATGGCACGAACATGCGTTCGATGGCTACGGCCCTCAGAAGCGACGGGCGGTGGCGCTCGCCCGCAACGAGTGGGTGTTGTCCGTCGACGGTGACGAGGTCCTGGACCGGTCCGGGGTCGAAGCCTTGCGAGCCGTTGATTGGGATTCCGAAGATCCAAGAACCTGTTGGAAGATCCAACGACGGCCGTTTATCGGGGGCCGGGAGATTCGCCATGGCGACTGGGCACCCGATCATGTGGTGCGAGTCTTCAACCGTCAATACCACGATTTTTCCGAGGCACTTATCCATGAGTCTGTGAGGCCCACCGGGAAAGTGCGGCGACTGGATGGCAGCCTTCTCCACTTCACGTCGGCCGACCTCGCCGGGATTTTCCGTGCCGACTACTACCGGCTCAAGGCCGAGATGTACCGGCGGAATGGGAGGCAGGCCGGGGCCGGGCTGCTGGCCGCCCGAGCCGCCGGAGTTTTTTTGCGCGGCTACCTGCTGCGACTGGGGTTTCTGGACGGTGCTGCGGGGCTCGTGGTGGCCCTCGCCGGAGCGGTCAACTCGTCCGTGGGGCTCGCCCTGGCCAGTGAAGAACCCCCGGTTTCCGGACAGTGGGTTGACGAATCTCGTTTCCGGTCATAGTTTTTAAAGAGGGAAACCCGCGGACAATCGATCGGTGATTGGTTCCACATGGGCCGCCGTCATGCCCGCCGCTTCCCAATGGAGGTGACGATGATCAAGAAAGCAGTATCGCTGAAAGATGGCTCGCAGGTGGTGGTTCGAGCCATGGTTCCGGGCGACGCTCAGCGCTCGTTCGAGTTTTTCGCGAGTCTCCCGGAGGACGACCGAAGATACCTTCGAGTCGACGTCACCCGCTGGGAGATGGTGGACCGCAGGACCAGAGAACTGGATTCGGGGCGGGTCATTCGGTTGGTGGCAGACGACGGCGACATCATTGTGGCCGATGGTGCGCTCGAGCTGGAAGGGCACGGTTGGGGCAACAACATCGCGGAACTTCGGGTCATGGTGGCTCGTGCCTATCAGCGCCTCGGACTCGGCACGATCGTCGCCCGCGAGCTGTATTTCTTGGCGGCGGAACGCAAGGTGGACCGCATCGTGGTCCGCATGATGCGTCCCCAGAGTGGGGCTCACCGAATATTCAGACGCCTTGGGTTCACCGAGGAATTTCTGATCCCGGAGCACGTTCGTGACCAGGACGGCCAGTGGCAGGATCTGATTATCATGCGGTGCAATCTCGAGGATATGTGGCGGGAGATGGAGCGGCTGCTGGAGGGCTCCGACATTCAGTGGCACCGGTGACCGTGGCTCCCACGGGACACAGCGTTACACGTTAAACGTCGACGTGACCGTTCGCGATGGTACTGTCGCTGAGGTCCCTCGGAGGTTTAACCCGCTTATCTCACCGGGTTTTGTAGCGAGGACGGCGAAGGGCAGTCAGATGTTGGGTTTTTCGCGGATCGGGTGACGCAGGCGTAGTCGCACTACGTTGAGGAGCACGATTCGCGAAAAGCACGACAGATGGCCGCGATTCGCCGCCCGCAGTAGGAAGCTGGTGAGATATGCGGGTTAACGTTTGGCTCATCCGATATTCCGTGAGGTGGGGGTCGATCGAACTCGGATTTGCCAACCGCACCCGCCCGCTCGATGAGGAACCGCGGCTTCATCCGCGGAAACGGCAAACAGGGACAGCGTCAGTAACGGGGGAACCGGGCGCGCTCAGATGGGATTGAGCAGGCGCCACGTCATCGCACGAACGTGGTCAAAGGTCTCCAGGGCGTTTTCTGCCCCGATTCCATTGACTGCACCAGCGGCGGCGAGGAGTCGCAGGTGACTGTCGACCTCTTTGGCCGAGGCATAGGCGATCCGCCAGTGGTTCAACCGGTCTCTTCCAAACCGGCCGTGGCCTTCAGCGATGTTGGCCGGGACCGAGCTTGCCGACCGGATCACCTGATCAGCTATCGGTTTCAAAGGGGCGGGAACCCTCATGACGAGCTTGATGGCTATGCCTGCTGCTTCGAGGGCTTTCTCGTGGGCAGCGAGGTTGGTGTTCGTGACGGCTTTGGACATGGTCACCTCCGGGTCGTTCATGCCCTTCTCCACAAGCCGGTGAGGCAGCCGATGTCAAGGGTGTGGAGCACCGGACCCCTGGCCCGGCTTGCCCTTGACATCGGCTGCCCACCGGCTATTCCATCTCTTGAACGACCCGGAGGTGGTCATGTGCTATACCGCCGAGGTACCTGATTGCTGCCGCTGAAGACGGATCGCTGCCGCTGCTCGCTGTTCTCTGGCGCCGCCCCGGATTCCTGTCGCTGGCGCTGAATTTCGGGAACGGGAACGGGAACGGGCACGGCGGGAACCCCAACCACACGCTTTCCCGGATGAACCTAACGTTGAACGTGTAACTTGTAACCACTCATGGGCTGGCCTACGGCTGTCTGCCGGTTGCGGTGAGTCGCGTTGAAGCGGCCGAAGGCCGCGACAACGTAGACAGCCAAAGGTAAACTGCCAACTGGAAAACGCGACTCATTAGCCTCTGCTATGATTCCGGACCTGGAGGAACACATGACGCAGAAGGGCTCCGGTCTCGGAATTATCGGGTACGACCTCTACGAATTTGTGGTGTCGGATCTCGACCGCAGTCGCCGTTTTTACTCCCAGATGATGGATGTGGTTGAGACCGCCCGTTTCGGCGATCGGTCGGCTGCGGAGCGCGGCGAGATCGCCTGCGTGTTCGACGCCGGTAAGGCGCGTTGTGTTTGCGTCACTCCGTCGGAACGCGGGTCGGCAGCTGACCGTTGGCTCAAACGCCACCCTGACGGGGTGCGGACCGTGGGCTTCCGGGTGAGGGACGTGGCACATGCCCGCCGAGTGCTGTCCGAACGGGGCGCGGCCATGTGCACCGAGCTGCTGAGCGCCTTGGATCATGCCGGCAATCCCTACCGTTGGTTCGACATTGCCACGCCGCTGGGGTCGGTACGCTTTCGCTTCGTGGAACGCGCAAACGACGCCCTGCCCCCGGGCTTCGTGCCGACTCGGCACAGCGAGCCCGCCAACCGGTTCGGCTTCCAGGTCATCGATCACATCACGTCGAACTGCCTCACCCTCGAGCCTCACGTGACCTGGCTGCGCGACGTCATGGGATTCGAGGAGTACTGGAGGGTCCATTTCCATACCGAGGACATCAACCCCGGCACCGGTGGCTCCGGTCTCGCCTCCATCGTCATGTGGGATTCAGATTCCGGCATCAAGCTCGCCAACAACGAGCCGGTGACGCCAAACTACGAGCAGAGCCAGATCTTCACCTTCGTCGAGGCCAACAATGGTCCCGGGGTGCAGCACGTGGCGTTTCACGTGCCGACCATTTCTCCGGCGGTGGAGGGGCTCAGGAAGGCCGGAATCGAGTTTTTGGACACGCCGGCCACC
Organism: uncultured Holophagae bacterium; assembly: GCA_963801995.1. Classification (GTDB taxonomy): domain Bacteria; phylum Acidobacteriota; class Thermoanaerobaculia; order Thermoanaerobaculales; family Sulfomarinibacteraceae; genus FEB-10. Next base: position 358,977 of record CAWDGW010000014.1, read on the forward strand.
TACTACGACATGCTGCCCGTTCGGCTCGCGGAACAGAAGGTGAGCAACTTTGCGGAGGACATGAACGAGCTCCGACGCCTCGGTGTCCTGGTGGACGGCGATGATGATCGATACTTACTCCAGATCTTCATGGTGGAGGGCGGACTCCTTTACGACGACCACCAGGCAGGACCATTCTTCTACGAGGTCATTCAGCGGTGCGGTTCCCGCGGCTTCGGCGAGGGTAATTTCCGGGCGCTGTTCGAGGCCATCGAACGGGACCAGCAGCAACGGGACACGGTTCGGCGTCAGCTGGATGCCGGCGCGGGATCTTGACCTCAAGCTGCAAGTCAAAAGTCAAAAGTTGAAAGTTGAAAGTTCCCGCCCTCCCACCCGCCCGTCAGGCTCGCTGAGGCAAATGACTTTGGACTTTGGATTTTGGACTTTTGACTTCAAACTGTGATGGGGAGAAGCAGATGATACATAGGTTGACGCGAGGTGTGATCCCTGAAAAGCCGCACACGGTCTTCGAGGTGGATGGGAAGCTGACCTACGAGCACTGCGTGACCCGGCACGGCTTTGATGGCGTCTACACCATTCAATGGCATCGCACACCGCCCCACTGGGTGGAGAACGAGGAATCGCTCGGCGAGCACCCGGGGTGGGCGGCGCCCGGATGGAGGGGTCCGCTCCGCCGATGTCATTTTCTGACCGATGGGGTGATCGAGGGCGGTTCACCTTTTCTCGGTCGCAAGCTGCTGATGGCAAACCCCGACGTCGGGATTTGGGTGTGCCGTCCCACCGAAGGGGAAGCCACCCTGGTGGCCAACGCCGACGGTGACGAGTTGACCTTCGTCCATGCCGGCACGGGGCGGATCGAGTCGCCCCTCGGAGTGTTGGGTTTCGAACCGGGGGACTATGTCTATGTCCCCCAGGGCATGCCCCACCGGTGGGTGCTCGACACGCCGGCGCATCTGCTGATGATGGAAGCGCGCAGCACCCTGCGGATTCCGAAGCAGTTCCGAAGCCCGGACGGCCAGCTCAACATGTTCGCGCCGTACACCCACCACGATTTTCGAGAACCCGCTTGGCCGAAAGGCGGTCCCGAAAGTCTCGATGCGCCCCGCCGCCTGGTGGTCCAGAGCGGTGGCCGGTTGACCGCCTTCGACCTTGCCAACGACCCCTTTGACGTGGTGGGCTGGGATGGTCAGCTGTGGCCCTTTGCCTTCCCGATTGGGGCTTACCAGCCGAAGACCGGATCGGTGCACTTGCCCCCGACGGTCCACACCACCTTTGCAGGCCCCGGGTTCGTGGTCTGCTCCTTCGTGCCGAGGATTGTGGATTTCCACGCCCAGGCCATCCCCTGCCCTTACCCGCATTCGTCGCCGGACTGTGACGAGATCCTGTTCTACGTGGAGGGCAAGTTCACCAGCCGCAAGGGGGTTGGTCCAGGGTCCATCTCGCTGCACCCAAGGGGGCTCCCCCACGGGCCTCACCCGGGGACCTACGAAGCCTCGATCGGTACAAAGAGGACCGACGAGTTGGCGGTGATGGTCGATACGTTCAAGCCGCTCGTTCCGACCGAACATGCGACCGCCATCGAGGACGAGAGCTACAACCTTGGCTGGGTGAAGTAGGCAGTCAGCGGAATTCGGAATTCGGAATGCGGAAAACCGAACCGGGGAGTTCTCAAGCCCTCAAGCCCTCAAACCCCATAACCCTGACAGGTAGACGGCGACTATAGACTTTTGACTTTAGACTTTTGACTTAGCCTATGGGGGCGGTCGCGGGATCGGCGGCCAGTGCTTCCGCCTCGGATCTCTTCGGCCAGGCCAACAACATCGACGCGATGGAAAGCGCTCCCAAGCCAACACACCACACGAGATCCCCGCTGAGAAACGTGATCACCAGACCGATGATTGCGGTGCTCTCACGGAGCGCGAATCCCACGATGATCGAAACGCGGTATGACGCCAATCGCTCCTCGGCCGTCGGTTTGGAGGCGGCCGCAGTCTTCAGTTTGCCTGCGACCACCGATGCCACGAGCAGCTGAGCCACCGCGATGGCGGCGAGTACCCACACCACCACGGGTGCAAGCTCCGGAACCGCAGTGATGGCGTTTTGGCCCACGACGAGATAGGCCACAACCACGTAGATCGGCACGGCCATCAGGATCGCGAAGCAGATCACCGTCGTCGTCCGCGTGAACAAATCGATGGACTCACGGTCGGTTGCGGTCATCTCACCCCCCCCTTGCTGTCGGTGAACTCAGCGTAGCACGTGGCTGGAATGTGGAATGTGGAATTTGGAATGTGAAAACCTGTCTCGACGGTCGAGCCGTAGGGGGTGAGAGAGTTCAGACACTTCGAAAAGCGGGGTGGGGGGGAGGAGGGATGGCTTTTCGAAGGGGGAGGGTGGGTGGGGAATTGCCGATTTTCCGGGAACCTCCGCGGTGCTGACATCGTATTATGGTTCGGATGCTACGACCCCGTCGACGGACCCTCGCCCTGCTGGCGCCTGGGATTTTTGCGTTCCTGATCGCCGCCCTGTCGGTTGCGGACATGTTCCTGCCGCGACCGTACGACGGGGTTGTCCTTGAAGCGGACAACCCCAAGGCCAGGGTGGTGAGGCAGGTGGTGTCCGGTTCCGGCGCCGACCGGGCTGGAATCAGACCGGGTGACATCATTGTCGGCATCGATCGGACCTTCCTCGACGATCGAACCAACGCCCAGACCTTGCTCAACCGGCACCGGTTCGGCGAACGCGTTCCCTACCTGGTTCGGTCGGGCGGCCACATCTTCGAGGTTGAGGTGGAGATGGGCCGCCGCACCATCGGCGACATCTCCTACCTCGTGGCCTGCCTGCTCGGCCTGACCTTCTTTCTAGTGGGTTCCTTCGTAGTGGTGAAGCAGCCGCGGATGCCGGCGGCTCGAGTCTTCGCCACCATGTGCAGCCTGTTCATGCTATTTCTGGTGTGCCGCCTGCGGCCCGCCTCCTACTCGTGGGTGGACACCCTGGTGTTGACCACCGGTACGGTAGCGCTGCTATTCCTGCCGGCCGCATTCCTCCACTTTTTCCTGATTTTTCCACGGGCCATCTGGGAGTGGCGCCGAGATCCCATCGCCAACACCCTGGGTTGGATCGCCCGCCGGAGTCGGCGGATGGTCCCGCTGTACCTGGTGCCGCCCCTGGTCTACGTGGCGGCTTTCGGGTGGTCGAGGGTGACTGGCCGGCCGCTGGCTCTGATCAGCGGCGCACCCGCTGCCAACTGGTGGGTGATGGTCGGCTACATGATGCTCGGGCTCGGTGCGTTGTACATCAGCTCGCGCCACCTGCCTGATGTCCAGCAGCGACGGGGACCCGGGCTCGTCTTCGTCGGCTCCGTGTTCGGTGTTGTTCCCTTCTTGGTGTTCGCGGTGGCCTTTCCATCGTTCCTCGATACCGAGCGATTCCTGTTCTACGGCGTGGTTCCGCTGGTCCTCGTGCCCATTACCTTTGCCTACGCGATCATCCGCTTCCAGCTGCTCGACATCAGGGTGATCCTCCGCAAGAGCCTGCTCTACACCGTGACCACCGCTCTGGTGACCGCGGTCTACGCACTCGGCATCGCATCCTTCAATCTTTTGTTCCGAGGCACTCAGCTGGCGGCCTCACCGTTCTTTCCGGTGGTCTTCGCGCTCGCGATCGTCCTTCTCTTCGAGCCCCTGCGTCATCGGGTTCAGGGCCCTATTGATCGCTTCTTCTTCGCCGAGCGGCTCCGGCTCCAGCGGGCCATGGTGGAAATGGGGGAGGCGTTTACCAACGAGGTGGAGATCGAACCCGTCGTGAGCCAGCTTGTGGAGCGCCTGCCAAACCTGCTCAAAGTTCACTTCGCGGCGCTCTACCTCATCCAGGGGAACCGGCTGATCCGGGTTGCGGGGCCGGTGGAGCTGCCCCTCCAGCTGCCCAACCTGAACATCCTCTACGATCACCTGAAACGCCATGGATCCCTGGTTCGGCTCGACGATCTCGCGCCGCTCCGGCTGCTCTCGAGGGACGTTGAGGAGCTCGCTGACCAGCTCGGAGCGGTGGGCGTGGAAGTGCTCGGTGTGTTGGCCACGACCCGGCGGACGGTCGGCATCATGGTGCTCTCGGGCTCCACGCGGCAGACCTCTCTCGAGCAGGATGAGCTGCAGCTACTTCGCGGCTTGTTGAATCAAGCCTCCATCGCCCTGGAAACCCACCTCCTCCTGGACGAGCGAGCCCGGCAGGCCGAGTTCGATCGCGAGCTCAAAATCGCGGCTTCGATTCAGGCCTCGCTGCTGCCGGCCTCTCTGTCCGGCGCCGACGGCTGGCAACGGGCTGCGGTCTGCCACCCGGCGCGAGAGATCGGCGGTGATTTTTTCACCGAGCTGCCCGGACCCGAGCCCGGGTCGAAGGCGCTCGCCTACGGCGATGTATCGGGCAAATCCATCTCAGGCGCCCTGATGATGATGGCGGCCCACGAGGTTCTGCACTCTCTAGCCCTCACACATCGCGACCCGGAAGAGCTCCTTCGGCTTGCCAACGCGCGGTTGCACGACCTGAGGGCGCGCGATCGGGGTATTCACGGCGGCAGTTTCGTCGCCCTCGGCTACCTTGTGTTTGCGCCGGGCAACGGAGCGCTTCGCTACAGCCTGGCGGGCCAGCCGCCGCCCATGGTCCGCAGAGCGGATGGGAGTGTTGAGGAGCTGTGCATGCCGGACCATCGGGTGCCCCTGGGAGCCCTGGGCTTTGGCGGCCACGAGGTGCTGAGCACCACCCTCGGGCCTTCGGACTTGATGGTGGCGTACTCCGACGGAGTGGTGGACGCGCAGTCTCCCGAGGGAGAGTTCTTTGGCGAGGAGCGCCTTCAGCGAGTCATCCAGGACTGCCCGGACCATCCCAACGACGCCGTGAACTGGATTGTCGAGGCCCTCGAGGATTTCACCCGCGGCCATACGCCCTATGACGATGTCACCTTGCTCGCCGCCCGCTGGATCGGCTGACGAATCAACAATCGAAAACTGTCCGGTTCGGTTTTCCGAATTCCGAATTCCGAATTTCCAATTCGCCCCTTACTTGCCTTGCATGGCTGAAAGAAGGTCGAATTCCTTGAGAACGTAGTCGGCAGGGGGATCGTAGAGGCCCTCCGGGGGGTCCAAGGTCTCCACCGACACAGTGGTGTCCACGCTCCTCATTTCGGCATCGCCGGCCATGGGCATGGTGGTGACGCTTTCCTCCTCGACGACGAAGCCCTCGATCGACTGGATCTTGGCCAGCACCTCGTCCATGCCGGGCTGCAGCGCGATGATCTGGTGGAAAAGGCTGTAGTAGACATCCCGGTCGACCTCGACCTCGGTGGTGGCCCACATGGTGTTCTTCACGGTTGCCATGCTCGAGGTCATCACGACGTCGTAACGCCGCGCCGTCCAGGGACCGACGGTCTTGGTTTCTTCCGAGGGAGTGATCTCGACTTTCAGCTGGAGCATGTCCAACATCTGTTGGGCCACTCCTTCGGGCAAGAGCTTGCTCAGGTCGATGGGCAGCTCGATCTGGCTCATGGCCCGGTTTTGGTGGTCGATGATGACCATCAGCTGCCGGTCGAGGCGGACGATGAAGGAAGCCCCCACATCGTCCATCCGCAGCCGATCCGTCCCGACCCAGATCACCCGTTCGGTATCGAGGGCCGGCTGGTCCTTGCCCATCACCGAGAACGCGTCGTGGTGGGACTGCTGGACGATCTTGGTGTCGGCCAGAGCTGCATTTGACAGGGCGAGCGCCAGTGATAGGCAGATGAGGGTCGATCGATTCGTCATGGGACCTCCTGGGTCAGCTGCTCGGGTTGTCGATCTTACCAGCCGTCGGAGGCGGATCGATAGTCGAGTTGATACGGCGGCATGTCGCCGCCGGGACCCTTCAGGTAGTGCTCCATCCACCGCAGCATTCGCAGCATGTAGTCGTACCGCGCCGCCCCCTTGCGATTGCCGTGACCCTCTCCGGGGTAGAGAACCAGTCGGACCGGGGTGTCGCCAACGGTTTTGATCGCTCTGAAGAGCTCCTTCGATTGGGTCACGCTGACCCTCGGATCGTCCTTGCCGTGCATGATGAGCAGCGGAGTTCGCCCCTGCTTGGCGTAGCTGATCGGGCTGCGCTGCAGGAAGAACGGCACATCGTCGTACACCCTTTTACGGGCGTGCACGTAGTACTCCTCGTCGGGGATGTCGGTGGTTCCGATCTTGGAGTGCTTGTTGGAGATGCCCACGAACATGACTCCGGCGGCAAATTTTTCACTGAACCGCGTCGCGCACCAGGCGGTGGCGTAGCCGCCGTAGGATCCACCGGTGACTCCCACCCGGTCTTCGTCCACCAGTCCGATTTTCACCAGGTGGTCGACGGCGTCAACCAAATCGTCGAACTCCGCGCCGGCTGGATCCGCCTGGCTGGTGAGGGAAAATTCGACTCCTCTGCCGGTGCTGCCGCGGTAGTTGGGATAGAGGACCGCGAATCCACGCGCGGCCAGAACCTGTGCCGGCCTGCTGTAACGGCTCATCCAGCCGTTCCGGTAGTGGGACTCCGGTCCGCCGTGCACCACCAATACGAGCGGCACCCTGCTGCCCGGTTCGCGGTCGAGCGGGTGAATCAAAATGCCCTCGAGATCCAAGCCATCTCGGGCCTTGAATCGAATGAGTTCCTGTCGGCCAAGCCGAATGTCGGCCAGCCAGGGGTTTGAGTCGGTGAGGCGCCGAGGCTGTGTGGAACCAGGTGCGGCGACGAAGACCTCGCCCGGGTGGGACGCAGAACCGCCGACTGCCGCCCAGGCCCCGTCCTCGGCCATGGTGAAGGAGGAGAACACGGTCCCGTGGGTCAGCCCTACAGCGGATGGCGGTGAGGATCCGTCCGCCGGGACGACAAAAAGGTCTGACGCGGTGCCCACATCTCCCATGAACACCAGGGTGGAGGGGTTCCGCCATGCACACCGATTGACGTGTCCGGCGAAGTTCTCGGTCAGATTGACCGCTCTGCCGCCAGGAGCGGTCGCCACCAGGAGGGAAGACTCCGCCGGGTCGTGCAGATCGACCCCGGCGATAAAGGCGAGCCGTTGGCCGTCCGGGCTCCAGGCTATGCGACCCAGCTTGGCGGCGTGGTCCACTTCCCCCTCCACCTGCCCCGTGGTCGCAGACACCACGAGCACCCGCTGCCGCATGTACTCGTCATCCACCAGCGGGCGGGGAGCCACGGCCAGGGCCAACCGATCGTCCACCGGGCTCCAGTGGACCTGAAACGCTGAACCATCCACCGGCAGCCGAGCCGGTTCGGAGTCTCGGTCCTTCAGGGTCGCCACCCACACCGCCCGGTGTCGCCAGTCCTCCTCGTAGACTTCTTGGTTGAATCCGTCCTCTTCCTCTTCCTCGCGCTCCTCTGAGATTGGGATCTTGGCGATGAAGGCGAGCTGTGTGCCGTCCGGCCGCCACGAGTAGGAGAGGATGTCGGATTCGAAGGACACGATGCGTCGAGCCTCACCGCCTGCGACCGGAATCGAGTACAGCGATTTGTAATCGTCGCCATCCCTCTTCGCGATGAAGGAGATGCCCTTGCCGTCGGGCTGCCAGTGGACCGAGGACACGTTCACCTCGCCGGTCACGAAGGGCCTGGTCGTCCCCGAGGCAATGTCGATCACGTGGAGTTCGGTCCACGATCCGCCGTTGTCCTGGTCGAAGAGCGCACGGGGAACGGCGCGAACCGCGGCGATGTGGTGACCGTCGGGCGAGATCTCCGCAACGACAAAGGACTGCAGTTCCGCCAGCTGCTTCGGAGTCATTCCATCAGAAGCGCCGTGGCTGAGCCCGGCGACGGCCAGCACCACTGTGGCGATCGCTGCGGCCGCAGCAGTCACCCGGTGAGATGTGCGGTTGAGAATCGGTTGGGTCTGGCTGGTGGTTGTCACGGTGGTTTTCCTCCGGAAGGTGCGTATCGGCAACCGGGATGGCTGACGGACTTGGTCGGTGAGCTGGTTAATCCGATTCGCCTGCGAGTTTGTCGCAGAAGGAGGCGAACCCGAGGGTCGTGGCCCGCAGCCGCCTCTGGGTCTCAGCCTCGGTCAACCGACCCTCGCCATCGATCAGGGCGCCGATGGTAGGCAGGTAGCAGGTGCGTCCGTAGATGTGGGCGTGGCGGTACTGAAAGACCATCTTGAGTTGCTCTACGGCCCGCACCGCGCCCCAGCGCCCGGAGGAAAGACCGACAAAGGCACAGGGTTTGTCCACCAGGCTGTCGGGAAAGGGGAGCATGTCGATGAAGTACTTCAGCACTCCGGGGAAGGAACCGTTGTACTCGGGGACGACAGTCAAGATGCCCCCAGCCCCCAAAATCGAATCCACAAAGTGCTTCATTTCCGGGGGTTTCTGAGCGTAGGCTTCGCGAGCAAACATGGAAAGAGGGAGGTCCGCGAGATCCACCATTCGGGTCTCGATGCCGCCCTCCCGGAGCATTCCTTCCACGATTCCCGAGACGAGGCGAGTGTTGGCTCCAGGTCGGTTGGTTCCTGAGATAACGACGATCATGAGCGCCCCCGCAGCCGTCGATTCTAACAGGATCAGCGCAAATTCCGGCAAAGCGATAGGCTGCCGTAGAATGCCGGGTGGAGGACCCATGAGATCAACACCCCTGGTGTCGCTTGCGGTTTTTGCATTGGCGACGGTCGCCGTGGCAGAGGAGCCCGCGCCCATTCACCACGCATTGCAGGTGAGACTTGACCCCGCCGACCACAGGATCGAGGTGGTGGACGGCCTCAGGCTCACCGGAATGGATGCTGAGGATGATGGAGGCTATCGGTTCGTGCTGCACGCCGGACTCAACCCCGAGGTGGCGAGTCCACATTGGCGGCTGCACCGGCTCGACGAGGCATCGCCTGCAGCCTTCCTCGGCATCAATGCCACATCGGAGTCCGCCGGCGGGGAGCTGCCTCTCGAGGTGTGGCGGTTGGTTCCTGGGGAGAACGGTGGCGAGTCGGTGGAGATCCGTTACGGCGGGAAAATCCACCACGAGTTGACCACCAGTGGTGAGGAATACCAACGGAGCTTCTCCGAGACGCCGGGACTGATTGACGAGCGAGGCGTGTTCCTCGCCGGTGCCAGTTACTGGGTGCCGACCTTTGGCGACCAATTGATGACCTTCGAACTCGAAGTCGGCGGGTTGGTGCCGCCGTGGGACGTGGTGAGCCAGGGCGACCGAATTCGTCATCACCTGGTGGATGGCGAGCGTGTCACCGTGTGGCGAGCGGATCATCCTACCGAGGAAATCTACCTGGTGGCCGGCCCGTGGCACGAGTACTCCGATCGCGCCGGCGAGGTCGAAATCCTGGCCTTCTTGCGTGACGACGAGCCTCCGTTGGCCGACAAATATCTCGAAGCGACCAGGCGATACCTGGCGCTCTACGAGGCGATGTTGCCCGCATATCCGTACGGCTCCTTTGCCCTGGTGGAGAACTTCTGGGAAACCGGCTACGGCATGCCGGGCTTCACCTTGCTCGGGCCGCGGATCATCCGCTTCCCGTGGATTCTGACCTCCTCCTACCCCCATGAACTGCTCCACAACTGGTGGGGTAACGGAGCGTACGTGGACTTCGACCGCGGCAACTGGTGCGAGGGCCTGACCGCGTACATGGCGGACCATCTTTTCGCCGAACAGCGGGGCGAGGCGGCCACCTACCGTCGAGCCACCCTCAAGAAATACTCGGACTTCGTTTCCACCGGCAAGGACTTCCCGCTCTCCGAGTTCACCTCGCGGCGTTCGGCGGCCTCCGAGGCGGTGGGGTACGGCAAGAGCCTCATGCTGTACCACATGGTGCGTCGGGCGGTGGGCGACGACGCATTCCTCCAGGCCATGTCGGCTTTCTATGAGGACAATAAATTCACCCGGGCATCCTTCGATGACATCGCAGCTGCGGTGGAGTTGGCCGCCGGCGGTGATTGGCCGGAGTTTTTCGCTGCCTGGGTGGGGCGCTCCGGTGCCCCGTCCCTGGGCATCGTCGATGTGAAGGTGGGGGAGCCAGTCGTTCCCAACGGACCCTGGAAGCTCCGCCTTCACCTGCGCCAGCAGCAGGCCGAGGAGCCCTTCTCGATCAGTTTTCCGGTGGCGGTGACCATGGATGGTGTCGAGGAGGCTCTGGTGGTGGAATCCGGTTCCTGCCAGCGGGACTGCCTGGTAGAGATCCAGTGCCCGGCTCGGCCGGTGCGAGTCGATGTGGACCCCGAGTTCGACGTCATGCGCCGGCTGGATCCCCTCGAGGTCCCGCCGGCCCTTTCTACGGTCTTTGGCGCCCCATCACCGCTCTTCGTGATTCCTGCTGACGCCACGGAGGATGAACGCCGGGCGTGGACGGAGTTGGCCGCGGGCTGGGCGCTCCCCGAGATGCCCAGGGTCGTTCTCGACAGCGAGCTCGAGGAGATGCCCGAAGGCCCGGCCTGGATTCTTGGCTGGAGCAACCTGTGGGCCGGAAAGACGGCGGACAGGGTGGCGGTTCAGGGGTTCGGGATGGACGCTGACGTTGTGCGCCTCCCGGACGAGGCGCTGCCCCGCGCTGGCCACTCCCTGGTGGTGGTGGCCCGCAGCGTTCAGAACCCGGCAGCTGCGGTGGGGTGGGTGGCAGCCGATCCCGTGGCCGCCATTCCCGGCCTCGCCCGCAAGCTGCCCCATTACACCAGGTACTCCTACCTCGGGTTCCGTGGCGACGAACCGGAGAACGTGGCCAAGGGCATGTGGCAGCCGTTGTCCTCACCACTGGTTCGCCATCTCGGCGACGGGGACCCGCCGCCGCTGGTTCTGCCCGACCGATCGCCGCTGGCAGAGCTGCCCGCAGTCTTCGACGCAGCCGCAATGGCCAGCGCGGTTGCTTACCTTGCCGATCCGCGGCTTGAAGGCCGCGGCCCCGGGTCGGAGGGGCTGGCCGAGGCCACTCGCTGGGTCGAGCGGCAGTTCGGGGAGATCGGGCTGTCGCCCCGTGGGGATCATGGTTTTCGCCAGTCGTGGCTCTGGACGGGAGGAGATCCCGAGCGGGAGATCGAGCTGGTCAATCTGGTGGGAGTCCTTCCCGGCACCGATGGAGCTCTCGTGGACCGGCCGGTGGTGGTGTTGGCGCACCTCGATCACCTGGGCCTGGGCTGGCCGGACGTTCGCGCCGGCAACCAGGGGCGCGTCCACCCAGGGGCCGACGACAACGCATCGGGAGTGGTCGCGCTGCTCGAGCTGGCGCGGGCCATGGCCAACGAGCCCGCGCGCCCGCGGCCGGTGGTGTTTGCCGCGGTGACGGCGGAGGAGGCCGGGCGGGTCGGTTCGAAACATCTGCTGGCCGGGCTCGCGGAGCGGTCGGCCCCCTTGGCCTGCGTCAACCTGGATTCGGTGGGCCGGCTGGGCGACGGCAAGCTCTTCGTTCTCAACGCCGACTCGGCGCGGGAGTGGCGGTTCATCTTCATGGGTGTGGGCTACACCACCGGCGCGCCGGTGGCGGTGGTGGCCGAGCCGCTGGACAGCTCGGACCAAATGAGCTGCATCGAGGTGGGAGTGCCGGCAGTTCAGCTCTTCACCGGACCCCACGCGGACTACCATCGGCCCACGGACACGGCGGATGCCATCGACGCCGTGGGCATGGCGGTGGTGGCCGAGGCGGCCCATGAAGCGGTCGCGTACCTCGCCGAACGAACCGAGCCGCTGACCGTGACCATCCCGGGCTCCGAGCCGGCGGCGGAGGAGGACGCCCCAGCCCCGGCCAGGAGGGCCAGCCTGGGCACCATGCCCGACTTCTCCTTCGAGGGGCCTGGGGTCCGGGTCCAGCAGGTGATGCCGGGCTCTGCTGCCGAGGCGGCCGGAATACTGGCGGGCGATGTGGTGGTGGCCCTCGACGGCGAATCTGTGGAGGATCTGCGAGGCTACTCGACCCTCCTCAAGGCCCTCGCACCTGGCGACCGGGTAACCGTCACCGTCCTCCGCGACAGCACCGAGCACGAGCTCTTCGCCACTCTGGGCGAACGGTAGAGTCTGTGGAATGTGCTAGGGTACTGCGCTGTTGAGGCGGGTGATGCCGCAACGGCATGCTGGAGGGACAATGATCACCTTTACCGACATGGCACAGCAGAAGGTCCGCGAGTACATGGACCAGAGCGAGAGCGAATGCCTTGGTCTGCGTGTGATGGCCGATCGTCAGGGCAAACACCACTTCAGGTACAACCTGGCGCTGCTCAGCCAGGGCGACGCTCGCGACGACGATCTCAAGGTCGATCAGGGCTCGTTCACAGCCTATGTGGACCCGGCAACGGCCGAGATGCTCGACGGCACCTCGATCGACTTCGTGTCCGACTTTTCCGGTGCCGGCTTCAGATTCGACAATCCGCACGCGGTGGTCCAATGGGACGACCCGGTGGCGACACGGGTGCAGCAGGTGATCGATGACAAGATCGCGCCGTCGGTGGGTGGCCACGGCGGATGGGTCGAGCTGCTGGCGGTGGAAGGGGAAACCGCGGTGATTCAGTTCGGCGGAGGCTGCCAGGGCTGTGGCATGTCCCAGGTGACCCTCAAAGAAGGCATCGAGCGGGTGATTCTGGAGGACGTTCCAGAGATCAAGCGCGTTGTGGACGACACTGACCACGGGTCCGGCGACAATCCCTACTATTCGGGCTGAAGCCTTTCCCTCCCTCGCAAATGAGGCGGGAGGAGGAAATCTTCAATCTTCAATTTTCAATCTTCAATTTTCGAAAACCGCGTGGTTGAGCAGTCCGATCGAGTGCTCAGATCCCCCCGCCATTCTCGAAGGCTTCCGTCCGTGGGCGAACCTGGGAGATCCGGGTTCCCGGTGGGACGCTGTTGGTGAGCCACACGTTGCCGCCGATCACCGATCCGGCACCAATTCTGACCCTGCCGAGGATGGTCGCGCCCGAGTAAATCGTCACGTCATCTTCGATGATCGGGTGGCGCTCGATGCCCTTGATGGGACGGCCCTCATCGTCGAGGGGGAAGCTCTTGGCGCCGAGGGTGACCCCCTGGTAGATTTTGACCCGGTCGCCGATCACGCAGGTCTCGCCAATCACCACTCCGGTTCCATGGTCGATGAACAGGCTCTGGCCCAGCTGGGCCCCGGGGTGGATGTCGATTCCGGTGCGGCTGTGGGAGTCCTCGCTGATGATCCGCGGGATGAGCGGGATCTGCAACTTGTAGAGCTCGTGGGCTATGCGGTGGCTGGTGAGTGCCAGCACTCCCGGGTAACAGAAAATGGCCTCCGATGGGCTCGACGCCGCCGGGTCGCCCTCGTAGGCGGCCATGGCATCCAGCGCCAGCCGCCTGCGCAGCTCGGGCAGGCTGGCCAGAAATGACGCCGTGAGACGCCTCGCTTGTGCCGTGCAGTGTGCAGAGACACCCTCACCTGGCGCCTTGTCGCAGGCGAAACACAGGCCTCGCTGGACCTCGTCCGCCATGATCAGGGCGACACGGTCCAGGGTTGCTCCCATGTGGAACTCGAGGCTTTCCTCGGTGACGTCACGATTGCCGAAATAGCCGGGGAAGATGACCGACCGCAGCAACTCGACCATCAGCACGATTTCGTCGCGCGACGGCATGTGGTGGCCGCGATAGGTCTTTCGCAGAGGCGTGGCGAGAGAGTCGGCCTGGCTGCGCAGTTCCCGGACCACTCGGTACAGCAACTGGGTTCCGCTGTCTCGATCGTCGTGATCGTCGATGAATTCGATGTTGGCCATGTGAAAGTTCTCCACACGGGAGAACACAGGGGAGGCTCGGTTCGTTCCGACCTAGAAGGGACGTTTGAGTGCCAGGCTTTAGAAAGGTCGCAAGTATCGTAAGGTCTGACGGGCGGGGACAGGCGATACGTTCAACGGACGAGCTGATTACCAAAGCGCCACCGGGTTGATGATCATCTGGACGGTACCCTTGATGCGGGCCTGACCGAGCACAAACATGAATTCATGGACACCCTCTTTGGCGAGACGTCCGGTATTCATGGTTTCCAGAATATAAATTCCACCTTTCTTGAGAAACTCGATATGGCCGTAGAAGACCTTGTCCCCCTGAACCGGCGGCACCACTTCAACACCCCACGTGTCGGCGCCCACTGCCATCGGACTGAGGGAAGCCAAGTAGGCCGCCGCCTCATTTGTCAGGCCCGGTTCCCCCGCTGCCCAGGCCTGGGGATCTGAGCTCAGCATGGCGTCGGTCCAACCGGTGTGCAACAACACCACATCGCCCTGGCGGATCTTCACTCCTTGGACACTGGCAGCAGCTTTGATGTCTGCCGAGGTGATGGCCTGGCCCGACGCCATGGTGTCGACGCCAAAATACCGGGCCATATCAAGCAACACTCCGCGGCCAATCAATGGTGGCACCTTGTCCGTACCGAGCCTTTTCAAACCCGAGATATCGATAAAATCGACCGCCTTGTTGCAGTTGTAGTAGACGCCGCCCTCACCCATATGGCCGAGGCCGTCCAGTTGCGGTCCGATGCCAAACCACAGTTGGGCCAATCGTCGTTATACGAGGCATCCAACCAAGATCCGGGATCAGGCTGCGGCCGTTATGTTGCCCTGGCTGCACGATCTGAAGGGAAAAGGATCGGGGCGGGTAGGCCGGCATTTTCGGATCAACCACGATGCCCAGCGGGTGAGACTGTCCCTTCTTCACCAGTTGCACCGCCATGAGTATCTGTTCAGGGGAGACATGGTTGGCGGAGCCGATTTCGTCGTCCGCTCCCCAGCGGGATGGTATGCAATCATCGGCTATGCCGGTCTGGCATATGCCGATGAAAGCCAGGGCAAAGAAAAAGGGACGAAATATTTTCGAAATCCTGTTCACGCTTCACTCTCCTTTTTCGGCGTCGTTTTTGCTTTTCAGGCCCATAGCCAGTGATCGGGATATCCACAACCGTATCACGGTGCAAGAAGACCAGCGCTGGCACCTTCAGCAAGTCGGCAAAGCGGTGCCTGGCACCCTTAGGCACCCTTACGTTGATCGACCCTTCGGCGGGAGGCCTGAAGCGCGTGAGCCGCACCTCGAGCGACTCGTCGATGGCTTCGAGCATCACGTCCGTGTCATCGGGAACGGTGCCGGGCTTTAGCCCGCACTATTCACCACCCATCTACTTAAGGATATCCGCCGACAGTTGATGACCACTGGGAGGTGCTGCCAGACTCGAAACCGTCCATGAATATCAGCGACGACGTCTCGTAAGGCCCCATGTCCACGACCCGCCCTTCACCGTCCGGGACGCCGGTATCGGGGATCATGGGATCATCCTTGCGACGGGGCGTGCCATCGAGGTCGAGCTCGATCATCTCATCGGTGATGTGATCCTCGTCGAGGTCGGCGAGGTCGAGGGGGATCGCGGTACTGTCGCCGGCGTCGATGGCGGGAGAATCGAGGTTGGGCCGGAAGTCGGTGCCCGGGTTGACGAAGGATGGATCGATGTCCAGGTTGTCGGTTCCGGTTCCGGTCCAACCCCCCCTCGAAAATGCTGTGGTTAAGGGTCAAGGATTGTATGTCCCCGGCGATCTGAGGATCAATCCATGCGCTGTTCCCCCAGAAGATGCAGTTCGTGAACGTGATCGCCCCTGTGCAAATAAGTCCACGCCGCCGCCGGGGCCCGTATGGGCAGTATTGCCTGACACGGTCACGTTGACGAAGACCGGCGGCTCCGGGTTAGCCCCCTCCAGGCGGAGGCCTCCGCCGCTCCAGGCGGTGTTTCCTGCGAAAAGGCAGTTGACCAGGATCAGGCGTTAAAGGGCGGCTCCGACGTCAACCCTGAGTCCACCGCCGGGGTGATTCGGTGCCTGGTTGTCGATGAAGCTGCAGTTGTACGCACGGATGACTCCACCAACACCGGCCCAGGCCCCGCCTCCTCCATACAGGGCAAGGTTGTCGATGAGGGTGACGTTTACAAGGGTCACGCCGCCGCCCCAGGCGTTCACGCCGCCCCCCCACGGGTTGAAAACATCGTCAGCGTACCCACGGGTGATGGTGACTCCGTTGACCATGGCGGTCGAGTTGGAGCCGCCGGCGACGACCACGTGCCAGGAGTTGTCGGTTGCGTCGGGCCCGCCGATTTCACCGCTGAGGATTGTGGGGTGTGCGTTCCAGTCGCGCAGTTGGCGGACGGTCTCGCCACCGGCGAAGCCGCCGTAGACACGCACGCCGCTCTTGGTGAGGAATGCGTCCGATTCGACGGCCCCGGGCACGTAGGTCCCTTCGGCCACCCAGACTTCGATGCCCGACACGGCGAGGTCGATGCCGTCCTGGAGATCGGTGAATGCGCTGGCCCACGACGAGCCGTCATTGGTTCCGGTCGCGTCGGTGTCGACGTAAACGAAGCCCATGTCGATGTCGTTGCCGGTTGTTGCGCCACCGCTGACGGTCACCGTGTCTCGGTTCCCGTCACCGTCGGCGTCGTACCAGACGAGCACATCCTCAGGGCGCGGGTCGCCGAATACACCGTCGCGGGCCATCAGTGCAGCAACGTAATAGTCCCCGTCCTGAACAGGGATCGAAAAAGCTCCGCCGGAAATGGGAACGAAGACCGATGCGTCCGGCGGCCCGTCAGGATTAGTGTGGGCCCCGATCTCGATCTGGGTGCCGGCGCCCGGATCGCCCCAGAAGGTCACGGTGCCCTCGATGTTACCGGCGGCGAACGCACCCAGGGGGACCAGAGCCAGGATCAGATTCGAGATAACAATCGAACGGGCATGACTCGGATGACTCATACGATCCTCCCTGTTCGAGCAGTCCCCGGAAGGACTATGCGCTGGCTCGATGAAGTTCCTCGAAATCGAGAAAGCCTCATCAAAACAGCATCTGAAATTGTTTGGCTACCCAATTAAATAGTTCTTCTCCGGGGGGATGTCAACCTGGCTGGTGGCAACGGCCGGAAAGTGAACCAGGGCAACGGTTGGTAATTGACCCACCCTGGGCGGTTTCAGTGTAAGGAAAGGGAAGATGCAGTGGTTATAAAGGTGCCATATAAAGGTGCCAGGCACCGCTTTGCCGACTTGTTAGAATCGACTCGGGATAATTGATGCCAAGAGCAGGGCGTAGCTTCGAGGAAGGAAGGACCTACCACGTGTACAACCGCGTGGCCGGGGGAAGGATGGCGTTCGAGGACGACGAATTGGCCGGAACATTCGTCGATCTTTTCCGGCAAGCGGCCGACCGGGACGAGGTCGCCGTCCTGGGTTGGTGCCTGCTCGGGAATCACTACCACATGATCCTCCGACAGGGCCCTGTGCCATGTCTCGGACGATGAAGACAATTCAGCAGGGCGTCAATAGAAAGAGGAACATCCGGGAAGGCACGACGGGCCTCTCTGGCAGGGGAGGTTTAAGGCCAAGGAGGTGTCAGATGACGACTACCTCCGCCAGTTGGTGGCGTACGTCCATCTCAATCCAGTAAAGGCAAATCGTTGCAGGACGGTTGATGATTACCGATTGAGTGGGCATGGCGACGTTGTCGGCAAAAGGCGAAACCCGATCGTCAGGGGGGATGATGTTCTTCTGTTGTTCGGGGACAGGAGACGGGAGGCGCTGCGGCATTACCGCAGAGCTCTGGCTGGCATAGGCGGAGAGGAGTGGGCAGGTGAGGGTCCCGGCAACCTGCCGTGGTGGCGTCTGGGTCGGCCGACCGAGGAGGAGAGGCTGAAACGCAGCGAGGGGGCGTACATCGACGAATTGGGACGGAGTACGGCGATGTGGCGGCCAAGGATCGAGGCGAGGGACTGGGTCAATTTGGCCTGTTCACATTTGGGCGTTAACCCAGAAGAGCTGAAAGGACACGGGCGTGACCCGGAGATCGTGAAGTGCCGGGAACTCATCGGATTGGTGGGAATCGAGCGGTATGGAGTGAAAGTCAACGAATTGGCCGAGGTCCTCGAGAAGTCGCGGGACGGCGTGAGCAAGTCGATGCACTGCGGCGCGGTTCGAGGGTATCTGACCCCGGAATGTGCCGCGGCCGCACAAGCGCTGGACGACGCTGCGGGAAGAGCCCTAATAGTGATAGGTCGGCAAAGCGGTGCTTCGCACCTTTCCATGGGTTGGTGCCTGCTCGGGAATCACTACCACATGATCCTCCGACAGGGCCCTGTGCCACTGTCTCGGACGATGAAGACAATTCAGCAGGGCGTCACTAGAAAGAGGAACCTCCGGGAAGGCACCTACGGGCCTCTCTGGCAGGGGAGGTTTAAGGCCAAGGAGGTGTCAGATGACGACTACCTCCGCCAGTTGGTGGCGTACGTCCATCTCAATCCAGTAAAGGCAAATCGTTGCAGGACGGTTGATGATTACCGATTGAGTGGGCATCGCGACGTTGTCGGCAAAAGGCGAAACCCGATCGTCAGGGGGGATGATGTTCTTCTGTTGTTCGGGGACAGGAGACGGGAGGCGCTGCGGCATTACCGCAGAGCTCTGGCTGGCATAGGCGGAGAGGAGTGGGCAGGTGAGGGTCCCGGCAACCTGCCGTGGTGGCGTCTGGGTCGGCCGACCGAGGAGGAGAGGCTGAAACGCAGCGAGGGGGCGTACATCGACGAATTGGGACGGAGTACGGCGATGTGGCGGCCAAGGATCGAGGCGAGGGACTGGGTCAATTTGGCCTGTTCACATTTGGGCGTTAACCCAGAAGAGCTGAAAGGACACGGGCGTGACCCGGAGATCTTGAAGTGCCGGGAACTCATCGGATTGGTGGGAATCGAGCGGTATGGAGTGAAAGTCAACGAATTGGCCGAGGTCCTCGAGAAGTCGCGGGACGGCGTGAGCAAGTGGATGCGCCGCGGCGCGGTTCGGAGGGTATCTGACCCGGAATTTGCCGCGGCCGCACAAGCGCTGGACCACGCTGCGTGGGAAGAGCCCTAATTGTGATAAGTCGGCAAAGCGGTGCCTGGCACCTTTCCGATACCAACAATGCTGAGGGCGGCATCAACATGTTCATCACCCATGACGTGCCCGGCACGTTGAGCCACTCGTGGGCAGCCCGGTTGAGAGCGTCGCGCCCGGCACCCATCGAACGATCGCAGTTGCCCTCGGCGAGACAGCAGCGTAGGCTTGATTCGCATGCTCCTGCTCGTGCTCTATATCGCGCTCGCCATCGGGGTGTCATTCCTGTGCTCCATCATGGAAGCGGTGCTGCTCAGCGTCACTCCCGGCTACATGGTCGCGTTGGAGCAGCGCAGGCCGAACGCCGCGAACAGGCTGCGCAGGTTGAAGGAAAACATCGACGAGCCGCTGGCGGCGATTTTGTCCCTCAACACGATCGCGCACACCGGCGGTGCGGCGGGCGCAGGCGCCCAGGCGGCACACGTCTTCGGAGACGCCTGGATCGGCCTGTTCTCCGCCGTTCTCACCTTCGCCATCCTGTTTTTGAGCGAGATCATCCCGAAGACCATCGGCGCCGTGTACTGGAAGCAGCTCACGCCGCCGGTGACGCGGCTGCTCGTCTGGCTCACAGTCGCTCTCAAACCGCTGGTGTGGATGAGCGGCTTGGTCAGCCGGGCGATCTCGGCCAAGCACGACCCGGTCCACGTCAGCCGCGACGAGATCCGCGCCCTGGCCGACCTCGGAGCGCGAAAGGGGGTCCTGGACGAGGGTGAATCGAGAGTGGTCAACGCGCTGCTGCACTCCCGTACGCTGCGCGCCGCCGACATCATGACGCCACGGACCATGATGTTCACCCTGCCCGAGGAGGAGACCGTCGGGGGCGTTGTCGCCGAACATCAGCCGCTGCGCTTCTCGCGTATCCCGATCCGCGGCGACTCCATCGACACCCTTCGCGGATTCGTACTCAAGGACGAGATCCTCGAGCGCGCCGCCGGAGGTGAGACGGCCACCCGCCTCGCCGACCTCCGCCGCGAGCTGCTCCTGGTGCCGACCACGACCCTGTTACCGCGTCTTCTCGACCTGTTCCTCGAGTCTCGCGAGCACATCGCGGCGGTGCTCGACGAGTTCGGCGGAACCGCCGGTCTGGTCACCCTCGAGGACCTTCTCGAGACCGTGCTCGACCTCGAGATCGTGGACGAGGTCGACAGCGTCGAGGATTTGCGCGCAGCCGCCCGGGAAGACTGGCGACGCCGCGCCCGGCGCCTGGGCCTGCTCGATGACGACGGGGAATCTCCGAACCCACGGGAATGAGCACGTTGGGTGAACGTGCCAGGCACGTCATGTTGGACGATCTTAACCGCCGCCTGGCCACCCTCGGTTGGCGCAACATCACATGACGTGCCTGGGACCTTTATGGCTGAAATTGAGCAGGGTGCCACTCTAGAACGTGGCAGCCCTTCGTCGCCGTTTTCGCGACGATTCCCGGTGAGATATGCGGGTTAGCCCCTTACCGGCGAGACTGTTCGCGAGATGGTGACGACATCACGACGCCGCAGCGCTCGAGGATGTCCAGGATCCGCTCCAAGTCCTTCTTTTCCACGTGGACCTCGCCGGAGTACCGATCGGAGAGGTGGACATTCCAGAAACGACGAAGCTGGTTCGTCTCGTTCGTGGTTTTGAAATACTTGAAACCGTGCTTCATCGGTTCGATTCGGCTCAGCTGATCCCAGCGGAAGACGCCTTTGAACTGACCAGGCCTCTTTTTGTTGATCGTTCGCTTCTCGATTCCCGAACCTGTCAGCTGGTATTCGACCTTTTCGGTCACGCCCGGGACGGTTGCGGCAATGGCGCCGACCGCAGCGATGACCAGTGCCTTCACGGCCTGCGGCGAGTGGAAGACGAATAACGCCAGAGCGATGAAGGCCGCGAAGACCCCGGCGACGTAGAGCACGACGACCGGTCGGACCTTGCGTGCCGACCAGCGTTCCAGGACCTCCGAGGCGTCATGGTTCGATGTTTCCCCGCCGCTTTCCACGGTCCTGTTTCCTCCTGTTTGATCCTGTCAACTCGACAATATCATGGTGATCCAGGTCGAGACCGGGCTTATGTTGCCGCGACTCTCTGGATCGTTCCAACGCGCCCCTGGGGTCAGGTCACACCGGTTGCGATTCTCACGTCTATTTTTCACAATACGGTTCGAGCGTTACGACACGCTGATCCGATGGTAGCGTGCGCCATTAGACACCATTAACAGCCCCGGCTGTCCGGTTGCGGCTCTACCGCGTTGGACCCTTTTGCCCGAAACTGGAGAGAGATCACCACCGTGGACACGATCAGGAAAACGGTGGTGAGGATAGACCCCTCCAGTCCGAAATCGCCCCCGGTCAGCACCTCGGAGCCGCTGACCTGGTTGCCGATCAGGCTCGGGCTCTCGAGGCCGCTGACCTTGAAGCCGAAGACCGGGCCCTGGAACAGGTTCCAGGTGAGGTGCATGCCGATGCTGAACCACAGGTTGCGGCAATAGATGTAGTAGACGCCGAGGACCACCCCTGCGAGCACGAGGTTGATCACGCTGAGCAGCGAGATGTTGGCGTTGAACAGGTGGAAGGCGGCAAACGCAAGCGCCGAAAGGAGGAGAGCAACCCAGTGGTGCATCGACTCCATCAGGTTGCTCAGCAGGTAGCCACGGATCAGCAGCTCTTCTGTGAGGGCGACCAGGGTCAGAACGGCCAGGTAGCCGAGGAACGACGACAGGCTTATGGCGTCGTGGTCGGGCACGACGGTCAGGGCGCCCGAGGCTCGGAGCACCACAAATCCGAAAACGATGAGCCCCGCTCCCCAGGCCATGCCCTGAACCAGGTGCGCGCCATACCCGCGTACGGTGAGGCCGAGCGAGAGCAGGGACCGCCGGTCGACAAACCGCCGCAGGGGCCAGACCACGGCCACGGTCAGGGCGAAGCTCAGTCCCTGGATCAATGCCAGGACCCCTAGGCCGAGGGAGGACAGATCCTGGAACGCCTCCGCGCTCGGTGGCTCGCCGTCGGTGACGGCGGCGTACACGCCCACGCCGACCACCACCACGATGGTCAGCCCGATCATCCCGAAGACGTAGACGATCACGCACAGCAGGGCGCGCAGCCAGCCGTGGGGGACGAGCGGCTGGGGATCGCTGCTGGGGTGTACAGCCCGATCGACCTGTGACTGGCTGGATTGGTCCATCCGGTCCCCCTGATTTCGTCTGGCGTGATCTCTGCCATGCTATACGCATCGATTGCGACGTGGTTTCGGGCGCCGACACCCATCTAAATCGGTCCGTGTTGCTTCGGAAAATGGTGCCACTGACAACAACCTCAGATTCTGCAGGCCAACTCGGATCCTGCCTTTCGAGGGGTTCGGCAGATTGTCCAGGTTTCTCTGGAAAAGAGAGCGCGTGACGACCCGGCCCATCGGGTCACGGATTTCGGGGGTTGGTTATGGAATCAAGCCACCCCCAAAACTGCGCGATCGTGACCACGGTTGTGACGTCGTGATCAGTGGCACCCTGGTGAGGGGTTGGGTACGATGGGCAAAGAAATGACATCTCCTTGTCGGGAGAATTGGAGAAGTCGATGAATATAGACATCGAGCGTGCCGACGAGTTCGCCCTGGCATTCCTGTTTCTCAATTTCTTTCGTGACGGCCCGGTCACACGGGCGTGGAAGGACATTCCTTGGGAAATGATGGACCATTTGCACGAGCGAGGACTGATCTCGGACCCCAAAAAGAGAGGTACCAGGTCGGTGGTCATGACTGAAGATGGGCTGCGGATGGCGGAGGAGATGTTCAACGTGCACCTGGCGCCGGCGGAGTGAGCCGACGCCCCTGACCGGATCGGCCGATAGGACCCTGGTGAAGCTGCCGAGGGATGAAATACCATGAAAATCCATCACGTCGTGGAGGATTTTCATGGTAATATTTGTGCATGATACCTAGAGAATCGATTTTTGAGGCGCTGGAAATGGCCCTGGATCGTAGCCGGGTTGTGGTCCTGGTGGGCCCGCGGCAGTGTGGAAAGACGACGCTGGCACGGCAGCTGCTTTCGGAGGACTCAGTCAACTACTTCGATCTGGAGGACCCCGCCAGCGTGACCCGTTTGGACGAACCCATGACGGCCCTCGGCCCTCTCAAGGGCCTGGTCGTCATCGACGAGGTTCAGCGGAGACCGGATCTGTTCCCGGTACTTCGCGTGCTCGTCGACAGGAACGACAACCGGGCGCGATTCCTCATCCTCGGAAGTGCATCGGGTGATCTCCTGCGGCAGACGTCAGAGAGCCTCGCTGGACGGATGGAACGTGTGACCATTGGCGGCTTTTCGCTTGTCGAACTCGGGCCGGACGCGGAGCGCAAACTGTGGCTCCGTGGCGGGTTTCCGTTGTCCTACCTTGCCCGAACGGACTCGGACAGCGCCGCTTGGAGGAAGAGCTTTGTTCAGACCCTGCTGGAGCGCGATTTTCCTCAATGGGGGGTTGGTGTGCCCGCAGCGGCGCTGCAACGATTCTGGGCTATGCTGGCGCACTATCACGGACAGACCTGGAATTCGGCGGAGCCGGCCCGCGCTCTGGGCGTCAGCGAGTCCACTACACGTCGCCACTTGGACCTGCTCACTGACGCGTTCATGATGCGGCAACTCCAGCCCTATCACGTCAACATGCGGAAGCGGCAGGTGAAAGCTCCGAAGGTCTACGTGCGCGACAGCGGTTTGCTGCATCATCTGCTTGGGGTCGGTTCGCTCAAATCGCTGGTGGATCATCCCAAGGTTGGTGCTTCGTGGGAAGGATTCGTGATCGAACAGATATTGACGGCGGTCGATCATGACGAGGCCTATTTTTGGGGCACGCACCAGGGTGCGGAGATCGATCTGGTGTTAACAAGGGGCGGTGAGCTCCTGGGAGTGGAGTGCAAGCGGACTGACGCACCACGGATGACGCCTTCGATCCGAGTTGCGTTGGAGGACTTGAATCTGGCTCGAGTCGCAGTGGTTTACCCGGGTGCCAAGAGATATCGCCTCGGGGACCGCGTGGAGGCGGTGCCGCTCCGCGCGTTGTGCTCGGGGGAACAGGTTTTCTCGGGGGGTGAGGTTGGGTGTGAGGGGGACGACTCAACCCCCCATGTGCATAAGCACACTAGATCCTGAATCTGGCGACCAGTGGCCAGCATCCACGAATCGCTGAGGCTTCGGGAGGAATGTGGGTTAGAAGCCCCGTCCGGCGGGGCCGGCGACGGCGGAGGTGCGAGCGGCAGACCGCTTCCGGTCATCGGCCGCCATGTGGCAGGCCTTGTATTTGATGCCGCTGTCGCACCAGCAGCGCTCGTTGCGTCCAAGGTTGGGCACGACGTGGGGCTGAGGTCCGGCAATCACTCGTTTGAGGGTGTCAAAAATGCTCATTTTTTGTCCTTCAGGGGAACTATCCGGCCGATTCGGCGGGATTTGGCGCAAGACGGGCGGTACTCTAACAAGTGTGGGACGTCTGGTCAACCGGCCGGAGGGAAGTCCTCGAATCCCAGCAGGTCCGCGATGCGTCTTCCGATTTCGGTGTTATCGAGAACTCCCCCGAATGAGGACGCCCCCGGGCCAAAGGCAAAGAGCGGGACCCAATTGGCGGTGTGGTCGTCCGAGAGCCAGTGGACCGTGGCCAACCCCTCGTCGAACTCTCCCTCAACGATGCTGGGGACTCCCGTGTCGTGGTCAGCCGTAACCAGGACCAACGTGTCGCCACGTTCCGCGGCCATGGCGAGCACCTCGGAAACCGCCGCGTCGAGCTCTTCGAGTCCCCTCACGATGCGGTCCAGGTCGTTGACATGGGCCCCCTCGTCGGTTTCTTCGCACTCCAGGACGAGCAGGAATCCCGACGGGTTCTGGGCCAGGAGGCCCATCGCGACGGTCGCAGACCGGGCGAGCTCGGGGCCGTGGGCGTAACGGTGCCCGGGCCGGGGAGCGAAGAGGGCGATCAAGGGTGCGCTTTTCCCCTCGAGTTGGGCTGGGTCTCGGATCACCGTCCACCTCTCCGGTGCCTCGGTTTCCAACCTGCGCGCCAGCTCCAGATAGCCCGGCTTGAGGCTCGCCCGCTTGTGGCTTGTGAAATCTCCGCCGATCAGGACGTCGGCCCTGGACTCAAGCATCTGCTCGAGGATCATCCGATAGTCGTAGCGACTCGGAACATGAGTGAGGAACCCCGCCGGGGTGGCGTCGACCAGACCCGACGTGGTCACGAACCCGGTGGACAGGCCCCGCGCAGCTGCGATCTCGAAGAGGGTCGGCGGTTCGCTTCCATCCGGCTGCATGGAGACGACCTTGCGATCGGTCTTTCTTCCGGTGGCCATCGCGGAAGCGGATGCGGCAGACCCGGTGACGAGGTCGTTGGCGGCCCAGGTTCGGACCAGGCCGACCACTGGGGCCGACTCCATCGCCAGTCCGCCGGCGGGGCCGTGAATCAGGGCCGAGATCACACTGAGGTGACCGAGCCCCATCCCGTCGCCGATGATCAGCACCACGTTACGGGGCGGGCCCGGTGTGGCTGGCAGGTCGAATCGGCGCGTGGGTCGGGGATCAACGATCTGGGCCTGGTCGGGAGAAGGAAATGCGCGGGACGGTGCGCGAAGCGCGCTCAGCCCCAGATCGTTCGCCTCCACCTCCACCCGGTTCGACCGCGATAGGACGACGACCACCAGCAAAGCGCACAGGATGACCATCAGGAGAACGGTGGACAGAGAAACGCGTTTGGACACGGCACCCCCAGTGGGGGATGATACCTCCTCCGGCGCTGAGCTTGTTTCTTGACCGTGTATCTACTCCAGCCCGCCGGAGACTCGCCTTCCACACCCTCCACGCCCTCCACACCTTCCACACACCGTTCCCGCGATCCGCCTGGAGAAACAAAGTTGGACGCCAAAGTGTTATGTTGAACGAGGGGGCCGGTGAATCAGAACCGGTCTTCCAGGAGGACCCGACAGATGATGTTCGACCCAATGTATTTCGTGTTCATCATTCCGGCCCTACTGCTTTCCATGTGGGCCAGTTTTCAGGTGAAACGCAATTTTTCGAAGTACTCCAAGGTGCCCACCGCGTCGGGCCTCTCCGGAGCCCAGGCCGCTCAGCGTCTATTGGACGGAGCCGGCATCGGTGACGTCACGATCAAATCCGCACGGGGTATGCTCACCGATCACTACAATCCCATCGACCGGTCACTCAACCTGTCTGAGGGGGTCTATGGGTCCCGGTCCATCGCTGCCATCGGAGTCGCCTGCCACGAGGCCGGGCACGCTATCCAACACGCCACTCAGTACAAGGCTCTCGGCCTGCGGTCGGCGCTGGTCCCAACCGCCAAGATCGGGTCCAGCCTGGGTTACATCGTCATGCTGGCCGGCCTGTTCCTGGCATCGACCAACACTGTACTGGTGGGTGCGGTGCTGTTCTCGGGTGTTTTGCTGTTCCAAATCGTGACTTTGCCGGTGGAGTTCGACGCATCGAACCGCGCCAAGGCCCTGGTGTCGGAGTACGGCATCGTGACCCAGCAGGAACGGCAGGGAATGGACAAGGTCCTCAACGCAGCTGCGCTGACCTACGTTGCGGCCGCTGTCTCCACCCTGATGACGCTGCTTTATTTTTTGATGCGTGCGGGCTTTCTGGGCGGCAGCCGGGATTAGGCGAATTCGGAATTCGGAATTCGGATCTCGGCTGATTCTATGTGCCAACGCGCCGACGGCAGCAGGCCACAGCCGTGGCCATGGGGGTCGCAGAGGCGCCGTGAGCCCAGCCGGCGAAAACGGCGCGAGGCGAACGGTGTCGCGAGGAACGAAGTGACGAGGGAGCTGGGGCTGGCCTACGGCTGTCTGCTGATGGCGGTGAGTCGCGTTGGAACAGCCTACGGCTGTGACAACGTAAACTGCTAACTGCTAACTGCTAACAGTGCTCAGTCGAAGAGGACAGCCGCCTCGGGCTTCGATGCGATGAGTTCGTCGATGATTTCCACGATGGCATTGCGCCGTTTCCAGAGGGCGTTGATCGCCTTGGGGCTCAGCCACGGGCCCATGGCTTCGTCCAGCACAGCTCGATCGAGGTTCCGCAGCGCGTCCGCATTCGATCGGCGAAACCGGGACAGGGTCTCGGCTCGGCGGAGCTTTGGGTCGGCTCGAAAGGCTCGCGAGTTGTCCACCTTGTAGAGCCTCCAGTTGCCGTCCATCATGATATTGGACGTGTTGTTGTAGTCGGCATCCCAGTCGAGTTGGAGCAGCAGCTTGATGTCGTGCATCTGGTTGTTGTAGTCCATCACGTCGGGTGGTTGGATCTTCTTCTCCTTTGATCGCTGCCACTCGGTCATTCCGTCCTCGACCCACATGCAGAGGGATCCCTTCGTGCCTCGGATCTTGCGTTCGACGCACGGCGGCACCAGGCCCAGTTCGAGCAATTTGTCGAGCTCGTAGGCCGCAATCTCGTGCTTGTAGGAATCTTTGAGCTTGAACAGGGTCTTGCCGGTGGTCAACTTGGTCTTGTCGTGGATGATGTCCACGTCCTTGAACACCGCGTGGAAGGTGCGTTCCCCGTCCGACAGAGTGGCCTTTCTCGGTCTGGTGATCCCCTTGCTGTCGTACTGCTGCAGCTCGACCACCTCGGCGGTGCGGAGAAACTCCTCGGCGGCCTCTCCCTCCAAGGCAAGTCCGGTAACCGGACCGGGCGAGGGAAGTACGGCAGCCGGATCGGACAAGGGGGGTGCGGTAGCCGGACCGGGCGAGGGAAGTACGGTAGCCGGGTCGGACATGGGAAGTGCGGCAGCCGGAACGGCCGCGGAACACGCTGCCTGGACAGCCACGAGAAGCAGAACCGGCGCGACGGACATGGGATCACCTCCAGGAGTATGAGCCTATTGTACAGCTGTCCCCAGGTGTCCCGAATCAGTAGAGAACTGAAGTCTCTCCCTGTTCCTCGATCCTGTCCTGGATCACGGCGGCGAGCTTTTTCCGACGCTTCAATAGAGCATCGATCTCGTCGGCGTCGAGCCAGGGAGCCATCGCCGCCCGGAGCTGTTCATCGGAGAGGGACCGCAGGGCGCTCACCGTCGACCGGCGAACGCGGGTCAGGGAGCCCGGGGCGAGCAATCGCGAGCGGGCACCGAAGGAACGGGACGAGTCGATCTTGTACAGCTTCCATTGGCCGTCAATCAGGATGTTCGAATCGCTGCGATACTCGGCGTCACGAGCGAGCTGGAGGAACAGCCGGATGTCATCCAATTGGTCCCGGAAAAACTGTTCGTCGGGAGGATTCAGCATGTTCTGCTTCATGAGCTGTTTTTCGGTTTGCCCCCCAACAACCCAGAGACACAGGGATCCGAGGGTCCCGCCAACCTCTCGCGCCACGCATGGTGGCACGATTCCGAGACCGAGCAGCTTGTCGAGCTCGTAGGCCGCAATCTCGTGGGAGTAGGCATCGTGAAGCTTGTGCAGGGATCGGCCCGCGGTCGGGTTGCCCCCCTCGTCAAAACTGTCCACGTCCTTGAATATGGCCCAGTGCGTTCGTTCACCGTCGGAAAGGGTGGCCCGCCGCGGCTTCGTGCCGGCGGTGTTGTCGAAGAACTCGAGGTCGACCACCTCGGCCCGATTGAGGAACTCCTCGGCTTGTGCGCCGGTCAGCGGCAGGCCAGAAGCCGCAGCAGTCGGGGTGGCCACCTGAGCGGCCAGGAGTAACAAGGAGCAAGCGACAGACAATTTCGACCTCCTGGAGTGATTGACGAATCAGGTGAGACAACCTGGATTATTTGATATGTATTCTCAAAAATCTCGCCGATTGTACACGAGCCGCCATTCGAAGGCGAATAAACGCATTTGGTGGAAGGTCCGTAAGAAGTATGAGAGACGACGACACGCATCGTAGCTCTCCTCCTTCCAACGGCCCCGCCGGTCCCCTCCCGGCGGGGCTTATTTTCCGAATTCCGAATTCCGAATTCCGAATTCTACTCCCACACTCCCTTACCTCCACACCCTCCACACCTTCCACACCCATCCCGCCATACTCCGCACCGCCTGTATCCGGTATACACTCTCCCTTTGGAGGGGTGGATCATGCGGATCGCCATCGCACAGCTCGACTTCACCGTCGGGGCGTTCGATCGCAACCTCGAGAAGATCCGGGGGTCGGTCCATGAAGCCCGCGCCCAGGGCGCGGACTTGGTTGTCTTTTCGGAGCTGGCCACCATTGGGTACCCTCCCCTCGATCTCCTGGACAGGCCGGACATCGTGGAACGGAATCTGGAACAACTGGACCGGATCGCGGCTCTGTCGAGCGACACGCTGGGGATCCTGGTTGGATTCGCTGACCGCAATGCATCGGGAAACGGCAAGCCCCTCCACAATGCCGCCGCTTTGTGCTTCGGCGGACGGGTTGTGGATCGATACAAAAAATGCCTGCTCCCAGCGTACGACGTCTTCGACGAAGCCCGTTACTTCGAATCGGGCCCAGAGGTGCGGGTGCTCCACTTCAAGGGGGTCCGGCTTGGGGTGTCGGTCTGTGAGGACGTCTGGGCCGACCCTGATCTGGACGGTCGCAGCCTCTATCACCGAGATCCGGTGATGGAGCTGCTGGATCGGGATGCCGACATCCTGATCAACGTGTCGGCAAGCCCGTTCGAGCTTGGCAAGGCGGCGCAGCGTCGAGATTTGATCCGGCGATATGCCGCCCAGTCGGGCCGATTCTTCGTGTACGTCAATCAGGTGGGTGGCAACGACGAGCTGGTTTTCGACGGACACTCGATCATCGTGGATCCCGGTGGGAAAGTGGTGGTTCGAGCCCGCGATTTCGCTGAGGATCTGCTGGTCTACGATGTGCCCACGGATGGAGGAAACGCTGCGGCCGGAGAGCTCCGACCGGTGGCCGAGAGCGAGGAGGAAGAGGCGCTCAAGGCCCTCGAACTCGGCCTGCGAGACTACCTTTCGAAGACCGGGTTCGAGAGGGTCGTGTTGGGTCTTTCCGGGGGGGTCGACTCGGCACTCACCGCGGCGATCGCAAGCCGGGCGATTGGGCCGGACAAGGTGCTTGGGGTGGCCATGCCCTCCCGCTACTCCTCTCAGGGCAGCGTGACCGACGCCGAGGCACTGGCAGCCAACCTGGGGATCGATTTCCGACTGATTCCCATCGACGACATTTTCCAGGTCTACCTCGACACCCTTGCGCCGGTTTTTGGAAACCGTCCTCAGGATGTGACCGAGGAGAACATCCAGGCACGGATTCGCGGCGCACTGCTGATGGCCCTTTCCAACAAGCTCGGCGGCATGGTGCTGGCGACCGGCAACAAGTCGGAGCTTGCCGTGGGCTACGCAACCCTCTACGGCGATATGTGCGGCGGTTTGGCGGTGCTTGCCGACGTTCCCAAGACCCTTGTCTACCGGATCGCCCACTATCTCAACGCCGAACGGGAGGTGATCCCAGCGTCCACCATCCACAAGCCGCCGTCGGCCGAGCTGCGTCCCGACCAGACGGATCAGGACAGTTTGCCGCCCTACGAGGTGCTCGACCGGGTGGTCCAGGAGTATGTGGAGCGAAATCGATCGGTGGATGAAATCGTCGAGTCGGGGGTGGACCGGGCGGAGGTGGAGAGGGTGGTCGGACTGATCAACCGGTCCGAGTACAAGCGGCGCCAGGCGGCGCCGGGCATCAAGATCACGTCGAAGGCATTTGGGAGTGGCAGGCGGTATCCGATTGCGGCCGAGGTATAACAGTTGGCAGTTGGCAGTTGGCAGTTTACGTTGTCGCAGCCGATGGCTGCTCCAACGCGACTCCCCGCCACCAGCAAACAGCCGTAGGCCAGCCCCAGCTCCCTCGTCACTTCGTTCCTCGGGACACCGTTCGCCTCGCGCCGGCTTCGCCGGCTGGGCTCACGGCGCCTCTGCGACCCCCATGGCCACGGCTGTGGGCTGCTGCTGGAGGCGCGCCGGATGGGCCTCCATGGAGGCACGGTGCTGCGTGGCATCGCCGGCTTCGGTGCGTCGTCGGTGCTTCACACGACGAGAATCCTCGGCTGTCACACGACCTCCCCATCGTGTTGGAGGTGGTGGACTCCGAGGAACTGATGGAGCCGTACATCGAACGGGTCAAGGCAATGCTCGACGAGGCGGGCTGTGGCGCCCTGATCACCAGCGAGAAGGCACACGTGATTCGGTATCGGCCGGGAGGCGGGAAAGAACGCAGGCAGTAGGCAGCAGGCCGTTGGCAATTGGCAGATCCCTGATATTTTGGAAGGATCAACGGACCCAGTTTGTTTGATGAGGGGGGATGGACCGATGAGCCATTTGAAAGACCTTCGAAAATCACTGGCGGTCGGGGCGTTGGTTCTGGCGTCGTCAGGTGTAGCCTCGGCTCGGGATCTCGACACCGTGGACTCCGTCGATCTCGATCGTTACCTCGGCACGTGGTACGAGATCGCCAGCTACCCGGCGTGGTTCCAGAAGAACTGCACCTCGGTCACCGCCCAATACCGCCTCCGGGACGATGGACTCATCAGCGTGATCAATCGTTGCCGAAAAGGCACGCTCGACGGCAAGGAGAAGAAGGCCAAGGGACGGGCAAAGGTCGTCGACACGCAGACCAATGCGAAGCTCAAAGTCTCGTTCTTCGGCCCGTTCTGGGGCGACTACTGGATCATCGATCTCGATGAGGACTATCAGTGGGTCGTCGTGGGCGAACCAAAGCGGAAGTACCTGTGGATCCTCTGCAGGAACCCCACAATGGACCAGAAATTGTTCGACGAGATCGTTGCGAGATTGCCCTCGTCAGGGTACGATGCCGGACGACTTCAAATGACCCTCCAGCCTGCCGGCGATTGAAGTCTCTGAAATGTCATCGAATGCTCTGGCGTTGCCAGGTCGGGAGGTGAGGTCATGGATCGTCTGAAACTTTTACTGTGTGGCCTGCTTGCGGGCGCGCTGGCTCAAGCCGCCATGGCGCAGGACCTCGAATCGAAATTTGTCATCGAACTGGAAGCTGGACCGGTGTGGCAGAGCCGAAACGACGTCCAGATTCCGAACGACGACCAGGGAACGCGATTTTCGTTGGCGGATTTGGCAGGGAAGGGTCCGTGGCCAGGCGCACGGCTGTACTTCACCTGGAATCTCAGCGGTCGTCACAGCGTGAGGGCATTACTGGCGCCCTTGTCCTACACCGAGACCGGGACCTTTGATGAGCCGGTGACTTTCGTCGGCCAGACATACCAGCCAGGGCTGCCAACCCAGGCGACCTATCAGTTCAACTCCTGGCGGCTCAGCTATCGCTATCGTTTTCACTCGGGCAGCAGGTGGCAGTGGTGGGTCGGCTTCACCGCCAAGGTGCGCGACGCGAAGATCGAGCTGCAGCAGGGGAACACGACCAGCCGTGACACCGATGTGGGCTTCGTACCGCTCCTCTACCTGGGGGCGGATTGGAGGTTCGCCGAGCGCTGGCACCTGCTGCTCGATCTCGACGCTCTCGCCGGCGGACCGGGCCGCGCCGAGGACCTGTCCCTCAAAGTCGGCTACGACATCGGCGAGCGCTGGACCGTTACCGGTGGGTACCGCACCGTGGAGGGCGGCGCCGACACCGACGAGGTGTACAACTTCGCGTGGTTTCATTCGGCGGTTGTTTCGGGAATTTATCGATTCTGAAGTTCCTGACTGGGCTGCCAAGGCCAGCCCGTCGTCACGTCACGTCAAAACCCCGGCTTCATCTTCTGCCACTTCTTGGCGATCTTGGTGACGGCCTTGTCGATCTTCTTGGCATTCTTCTCGGGATTTTGGGACACCGCGGTGGTGGCGGATCCTCGCCAGATCAAGGTCTTTTCCCGGGCGTCCCAGATGTCGATGATCAGGGTGCCCTCGGTGTATGTGCTGACGCTTGTGGTGAGTAGGCACCGCCCCAGTAGGGATCCCACCCCCAGCTCCCGGGATAGCTGACGCCAAATGAAGCCGTGTTGACCCGCAGTTGATCCTTCGCGCTGGTGTGGTAGGTGACGAAGAGGTCCGGGTCGCTGTCGACGAATTTCATACGGCCGCTGGAGATGGTGTCGATGATCGCCGTCTTGATCCGGTCGTGCATCATCTGGGAGATTCCGGCTACCGACGTTTCCGGGGTGTCCGCCCAACTGAAGGTCTTGTAGGTGGTCAGTCGCGCCGCCCGGTCGTAGTCGATGTGGACCTGCTGGGCGACGGCTGGCGCTGCGATTATGCTCAAGGTGAGCGCCGTCATCAGTATTTTATTCATCATTCCTCCACTCGGATCGATCGGCCGATAGTAGCACCCCAGCTGCCAACTGCTAACTCACCGACAACAGCAGCCCACAGCCGTGGCCATGGGGGTCGTCTCGAGGGAGGGGGCTGGCCACGGCTGTCTGCTGGTGGCGGGGAGTCGCGTTGGAGCAGCCATCGGCTAGTTGGCAGTTGGCCAAATTCGGAATTCGGAAAACCGATCCCGAGGGCTGGAGGGTATGGCCTTTGATCTTGATTCGAATTAGAGAGCGGTATGCGCGGAGCGGGCAGATCGGCAACGAACCATCTCACACATGTAGGGTCGTCGTGCCTGTGATTTCTGATGTTCGATTAGACAGCGGAATGCCTGGAGCGAGGAGATCTGCCAACTGCCAACTGCCAACTGCCAACTGCCAACTGCCAACTGCCAACTGCTAACTGCTAACTGCTAACTGCTAACTGTCTCCTCGCCGGTGTGCTCGCTCAGCGGATCGAGCCTGAGATAACGCGAAAGGTAGCGGACGCCGATGTAGAAGGGGACGGTGTCGAGCGCCGCCACCAGAAACTTGAAGGCGTAGCCGGTGGCGATAAACAGGGCAAGCTGTCGACCCACCGGCTGCCGTGGATCGATGGGAAGCGCGTGGGCGTAGTAGTGGGTGATCAGGATGACGGCGGTTGTGTCCACCAACTGGCTGACCATGGTCGATCCATTATTCCGCACCCACAGCAGCCGGCCCTTGGTGACCCGCTTCCAGAAATGGAACACGTAGACGTCGCAGAACTGGGCCGCCATGTAGGCCAGCATGGAGGCGGTGACGGCACCAAAGGTGAGGGCGCGGATCTCGAAGAAGACCGGCAGCCGGCCGGCCCCATCGCGGAGGATCTCGCCGGTGGCCGGGTCGATGCTCTCGAAGCCCGGCAAAATCCCGCCCAGCCACATGACGAGAATGACCCAGATATTGAGTAGCAACCCGACGAAAACCACGAAGTTGGCCCGCTTCCGGCCGTAGAACTCGGAGATGAAGTCGGTACACAGGAAAGTGATCGGGTAGGGGAGGACCCCGACGGCGATCGCGAAGGTGAGGGTGGCGCCGCCGCCGGTAGTCACCTCGGCCAACTTGATGAACCTGCTGATGCCCAGGATGTTGAGCATGGCGAGGGTGCCCAGGAAGAGGCCCGCGAAGACCAGGAACACGCGCTCCCTACGCGCGTGCAGGTGCGACGCCTCGATCGGGTGCAGCTGGGTGCTGGGATTTGGCATCTATACGAGGATAACGAATCTCAAGCGGCCGTGAGGGCTGGAGGAGTCAATAGTCCAAAGTCCAAAGTCGGGACGACTCCAAGGGCCAGTGGTTGAGTGGGGACTTTTGACTTGAGACTTTTGACTTTAGACTTCTCCGCCGTCGAACTCGTGCTCCCAGGCGTGCATCTCGGCGTCTGAAAGACCGAAATGGTGGCCAATCTCGTGCAGCAGGGTGAGCTGGACCTGGCGGATCAAGGCTGGCCCGTCGGCCGACGCGGCCATCAGGGGTTGGCGATAGAGCACGATCACGTCGGGCAGGACGTTGCCGTACCAGCCGCCCCGCTGGTCCAGCGGAACTCCAGTGTAGAGACCGAACAGGGTGTCCCGTTGGGGGTCGAGGTCCAGATCCAACAGAGTGGCGCGATCCGGAGTTTCGCGGATTTGGACCGTGACGTTGCTCATGAGCTCGGCGAAGTGGGTGGGCAGGTTGTCGAGGGCCTCTTCAACCAGCTCCTCGAACCGAGAACGCGAAACGCGCATGGATGAGCCGGCAACCTACTTGTGGGCGCGACCCTTGAGGAGATCGACGGCGTTCCAACCCACCAGAGAGCCGACGACGGCGCCGACGATCGGTCCGATCAACTCGCCCTGGGTGCCGAGCAGCATGGGTCCGTATTTGACCCCGGCGGCACCACCGACCACGGCGAAGATCACCAGGAAGATGGCCCTCAAGAATCGGACGGTTTCAAAATCCAACGACATGACGTGGCTCCATCGGGCGCGGGCGGCTCCGCTCTCCGCTGCCATCGTGATTATACAGATACGTTGGGTCTGAGCGGGTTGACGAGGCTCGGAGCGTGTAAAGTTGCAGGGCCATGAACAATGGGGGATCGCCATGCACTTGATCGGACTGCTCGGAGTGTTGGCTCTACTGGGTCTCGCGTGGGCGCTTTCCTACCACAAACGGTCCGTTCGGTATAGCACGGTAGTGTGGGGGATCGGACTCCAGGTGCTGTTTGCCGTGATCATCCTCCGCAGGGATGCCTGGAGCTTCGCCGGAATGGTGGTCTTCGGCCTGTTGATGGTTGTCTATCTTCTGCAGAAGGACCACGCCACGATGGGCCGTGGATGGACGGCGACGGCCCTCCTGGCAGCCGGGGGGGTGGCGGTGGGAGCTGTTTTCGTCGTGCTCGCACCGGGCTTCGTGCCGTATTTTCTCGGTGCCACCGTGGTGGCTTTGCTGGTCAACGGCGGCTTTCGGCTCGCCCAACCGGCCCAGCGGTACCTGGCGGCGCTGTTGGTGGTCCTCGGGGTAGCGTTTCTCATATCCCGGGGCTATTACGGGCAGCTCATATTTGCCGCTTTTTCTCAAAAGGTGGCGGCGTTCCTGAGTCTCTCCGACTACGGCGCGAGTTTCCTGTTTGGAAACCTGGTGGATTCCAAGTACTTCTTCCCGGGTGAGGGCGCTGGCTGGCCGGGTTTCGGCTTCCAGTTTGCTTTCAAGGTGTTGCCCACCATCATTTTCTTCGGCGGATTCATGAGCGTCCTTTACTACCTGGGAATCATGCAGCGGGCCATCGAGGCCATGGCGAGATTCATGCGTTGGACCATCGGTACCAGCGGCGCCGAAACCCTCTCGTGCACCGCCAACATCTTCGTCGGCCAGACCGAAGCGCCCCTGCTCATCAAGCCGTTTCTGGACGATATGACCCGATCGGAGCTGCTGACCATCATGGTGGGGGGCTTTGCCACCATCGCCGGTGGTGTGCTGGCCGGCTACATTGCTCTCGGCGTCCCCGCCGGGCACCTGGTGGCCGCCAGCGTGATGTCGGCTCCGGCCGCCCTGGTGATCGGGAAGATCATTTACCCGGAGGTCGAGCACTCTCGGACAGCGGGGGACGTCAAGATGCCGGACATCGATGTCGGCGGGAACGTCATCGAGGCGGCCTCCAACGGGATCATCGACGGGCTCAAGCTGGCGGTCAACGTGGGCGCCATGCTGATCGGTTTCATCGCGTTGATCGCGGTGATCGACACGGCCCTGATCTGGTGTGACGCGCTGATCGACGGCCGCCTGGTGGGCGGTGAGTACGTGGTCTACAGCTTCGAAACCCTGTGGTCGCCGGTGAGAGGGGAGTACCTCGGTTTCTTCCCCGGCTCGCTTCAAACACTTTTTGGAACCCTACTCAGACCGCTGGCTTGGCTGATGGGTGTGCCCTGGGCAGACGCCGCCGCGGTTGGGAATCTCCTAGGCATCAAGCTCTCCCTCAACGAGTTCGTGGCCTACGGTGCGCTCGGGTCCTACATCCAGGAGGGTGTCATGAGCGAGCGTGCGATCATCATCTCCACCTACGCGTTGTGTGGATTCGCCAACTTCTCGTCCATCGGCATCCAGTTGGGCGGCATTTCGGCGGTGTCACCGAAGCGCAAATCTGACCTGGCTCAGCTCGGCCTGAAAGCCATGCTCGGGGGGGCCATCGCCTCGTGGCTGACCGCGACCATCGCCGGCCTCCTTTTGTAGCGGCGCTGATCTTCGGAGCAGCGTGGGGACCTCCGAATCGGGCGGTCGAAGGTTGATGAGGTTGAAGATCCAAGATCCAAGATTGAAGATTCTGGATCGCGACGACCGATCGAGCGGCTCAAATCTCAGATCTCAGATTCCAGATCCCACATCCCAGGTCTCAGGTATCTGGTCACAGCCGCATGCCGCATGCCGCATGCCGCTTCCCGCCGCGTCGTCTAAGATATGAACCTGACGGAGGCATCGATGACTCGACGGATTCTTGTTCCGGTTCTCTTGCTGGTCCTCGCGCTCGGCGGCTGCGATCTGCTGAACCCGGCCCGGCCCACCCCGCACGACGACACCAATCTCTTCGGCAACCTGATCGAGGTGGTTGAGGATGAAGGCGAGCCCGGTGTTTGGTGGATGCGCATGCGAATCGGACTGCCGAGGGCGTTCGCCAGAGCCGAAGCGGCGGAGGGCAAGCCGACTCCCACCATGGACGAGGGCACGGTTGCCGACGTGAGGGTGACTCACGATACAGTCGTGCTCGTCGAAGGGCAACCGGCCTCGATCTCCGATATCAACCCCGGGACCGAGGTGGTGGTGATCCCGGTGGCGGGAAGCACCCGAATGATCGGAACTTCGAACATCACGGTCGAGGCAGGCTACCTGACTGACTTCCACACCTTTCGACGCTGGCAGTTGCCTGGACTTGGGTCGACCCAGGCTCCCGATTCGCGGGAGGATCCAGGGGTCATCAACTCGTCCGGAGTCGAGGGTTCTCCGGTGCCGGTGGCGGACGGCAGCGTGCTCTACTTCTCGGCCCGGCTGAGGCTGCCCATCAACTCCGATGGGGGTTGGCTGGGTGCGCGCCGAGCGGGGATGGTGGAACCGGATTCGGACGCGATGGTGGTCGAGAGGTCCTACCGGACTGAACTCGAGGAGTCGGCTTGGAGTCAGCCCGAACTCGTTGAGTTTCCTGGCCTCGACGGAGAAGCCGTGGTCAGGATTTCCTGGATGTCGAACGACGAGACGCGGTGCCTGGTGACAGTCTCCGACTTCGAGGGACATTCGTGGGTTGGATCTTCCGAGCGTTCATCGGCCAGGGCGGGATGGGGCATGGTCCAGGAAATGTCTCAGCTTGTGAACGAAAACCCCGGCGATGCTGTGTACCTGGCCGGCAGCACAACCAAGGTCGTCTACGTCGCGAGCATGACCGGTAGTCCAAGCACCGATCTCATGCTGCTCGACCCTGGCGTTGCCGAGACTCCCCAGCTGCTGACCCCACCGATCAACTCGGCGGCCAGCGAATGGGGACCGAGGGTTGGACCGAACAACGAGCTCTTCTTCGTTCGCGGTGACCACCAGTTGATGATGGACGCCGGAACCGTCCACCCGGTCGGTATTCCGGTACCCCACCGAGCCGCCGTCACCCAGGCCGCGCCAACCACCGACGGCCGATGGATCTTCTTCTGCTTGCCCAACTACACCCCAGGGGAGCTCGATCAGGATATCTACGTCTCGCGCTGGATGGGGGAGAACAGGCTCGGCGAGCCTGTCCCTGTGGACGAGTGGAGGCCATAACCCCCAGCCGCCCTTCCAATCGAAGATCAAAAATCGAAAATCGAAAATCAAAGATCGAAGGCCATACCTCCAGCCCTCGGGATTGGTTTTCCGAATTCCGAATTCCGAATTCTGCCAATTGTAGACGTGGGGTTGACATTAATTAAGTAAATGCTAAATTACCGATATAGTGAATGAGCTGTTGTCTTGAGTGAATTGGAGGGACTCGTGAAAGAAATCTTGGATTGTGTGGCGCCAGACCGATCATCGCACGAGTTGGTGGCGTTTCGTGAAGCCCTCAAGGTCAACAACCGCAACCTGCGCAGCGCCGCCGCGCACTATGCGTTGCTGGCCGGCGAGACCAGGCTCAAGATCCTGGCCCTGCTGCGCCACGCCGGCGAACTCTGCGTCTGCGATCTTGCCACGGTCCTCGACATGACCCCGGCCGCGGTGTCGCAGCACCTCTCCCGGCTCCGCGGCGGCGGACTGGTGGAAGCCAGACGCGCCGGGATGACGACCTACTACCGCTGTCTCGGGGACTCATGTCCCCTCCCGGAGGTCCCGGCGCTCGCCAGGGAGGTTCGGACATGATTCGGCAGTCGATTCCGGTCTTGTTGTTGGGCGCTTTGATGCTCTCGTGCTCGGGCGGTGTGATGCCAGAGGATGGGGCGGCATCGGTTCGGACGGTCTTCGTGGTGGAGGGGATGCACTGCGACGGCTGCTCGTCCGCCATCACCGAGGCTCTGGAGGGAAGTGAGGGCGTCGAGTCCGCCTCGGCCAATCATGAGTCGGGGATCGCCGAAGCCGTGCACCGGGCTGATAACGGGACGCCGGAGGAGCTCAAGACAGCCATCGAGGATCTCGGCTACACCGTTGCCTCATGGGAGACCGCCCCGATCTCGGCGACCGGGCGGCAACCCCCGAGTTAAGAGTCCAAAGTCAAAAGTCAAAAGTCGGGCTCAGGGCCCACGACTTAAGACTCGGGGCGTAAAGATCTGAAGCAGTGGAGCGGTGAAGCAGTGAAGCGGTGGAGCAGGGGAGGGAAGACGTGTTGGGTGGTTCATTGCTCCAACGCTAGGCCGCGCAGCGGCCGATCATGGCTTCATCGCTGAAGTCACTGCGATCCACGACCGCGACGACTCTTGCGATCGCCGGCGATTCGGACCAGCGCCTCGCTGCTCACTGCTCATAGCCCCTAAGCCCCTAAGCGCCATAGCCCCGAATCCCGAATCCCGAATCCCGAGCCCCGGCGTTATACTCCAACCATGACACGAGGCGTTTTCAGCGACCCGAAAACCCGGCGAGCCTACATCGTGACCAAGGTGGCGGTATTCGCGGGGGCCGCACTGGCCACCTGGCCGTTGTCCAAGATCGTCGGACCTGAGGCGTGGTGGGGCCTCGGCATATTCGGAGTCGTGCTGGTGGCCCTCGGTGGTGCGGTCCTCGGACTGGGGGGCGGCGTTCGAGACACCGAGGAGGAGGCCGAGGAGGAAGACGACGAGTCCTTCGATTCGGAACTCCCGGTCTCGCTACCCGTCGAGGATTTCATAGACCTCCACCCGTTCTCACCCGGGGAGATCCCTGACGTGGTGACCGAGTACCTGACCTCGGCTCATACCGCCGGATTCCGCCAGGTCCGGCTGATCCACGGCCGTGGCATCGGGGTCCAGCGCGAGCGGGTCCGCGGCGTCCTCGCGGGCCATCCCTTGGTGGTAGAGTTCTCGGACGCGACGGCCGATCGCGGCGGGTGGGGCGCCACCATCGCCCTCCTTCGAGACGATCCCGAGTAGGCGTGGGCGTGAACTGGATCGAACAATGTCTGGTACCCACCCCCGGTCATAGCCCCATGGCCCCAAAGCGCCACTCTCTCCCATATGTAAACGTCGGCAGAATTGCCATGAACATCAGCCAAGGCTTTCATGAACGTTGAACGTTTAACCTGAACGAGAGGACCTCAGACCTGCCTACGGGTAGAGCCGATTGATCAGTCGCGGGTAGCCGAGCTCGTTTCGCGGAGGTGCGGCACGCCACAAATCCAGGCCACGCAGCGCTCGATGCCCAAACCGAAACCGGCGTGGGGGAAGGAGCCGTAGGCGCGGATGTCGAGGTACCACTGATAGGCTTCGCGAGGCAGATCGTGGGCGGCGATCTGGCGCTCCAGATGCTCCAGCGAGTCCGACCGCTCCGACCCCCCGATGATCTCGCCATAGCCCTCCGGCGCGAGTACGTCCACCGCCAGGGCGCGGCTCGGGTCCTCCGGATCGGGTTGCATGTAGAACGCTTTGATGTCG
This sequence comes from uncultured Holophagae bacterium, assembly GCA_963801995.1. Taxonomy (GTDB): domain Bacteria; phylum Acidobacteriota; class Thermoanaerobaculia; order Thermoanaerobaculales; family Sulfomarinibacteraceae; genus FEB-10. Next base: position 399,645 of record CAWDGW010000014.1, read on the forward strand.
GCCGGATATCGGGTAACCAAAATCGGCTGGTCGTACTGACTGGCAAGAACGGTCTCGTCATCGGCTCCGAGATCGTCGCCGAATTTGACGTCCTGGCCAAGCTCCTCAAGCTTCGTGATGGCGTCGCCGTAGTCGATCCGGGGGTAGGGCCGACGGGTGGCAGGCTCCAACAGACTGGTGTCTCGTTCCAGGCGTTCGAGGTCGGTGGCGCAGCGGTCCAGAACCCGCGCAACAATCTCCGACAGAAACTCCTCACATAGATCCAGCAGACCGTCGAAACGCATCCAGGCCACCTCGGGCTCCACCATCCAGAACTCGGTGAGGTGGCGGCGGGTCTTCGACTTCTCGGCCCGGAAGGTGGGTCCGAAGCAGTAGACCTTGCCCAACGCCGCAGCGGCTGGTTCCAGGTAGAGCTGGCCCGACTGGGACAGATAGGCGGTGTCGCCGAAGTACTCGGTTTCGAACAGAGTCGAGGTTCCCTCGGCCGCGGCCGGGGTCAGGATCGGTGAGTCGATCAGGGTGTAGTCTCGGTCGTGGAAGAAGTCGCGGATGGCCTGGGACAGCTCGGAACGGACCCTCATGATGGCGTGTTGCCGCCGGGACCTCAGCCACAGATGGCGGTGGTTGAGAAGGAAATCGGGACCGTGGTCCTTCTTGCCGATGGGATACTCAGGGGCAATCTGCACCACTCGAAGACCGCTGACCTTGAGCTCGTAGCCGCCGGGTGCCCGGTCGTCCGCCACCAGGCTCCCGGTAACCTCCACCGAAGACTCCTGGGTGAGCTCCACTGCCGTCTCCCACACCGCTTCGTTGACCTCGGGCCGGAACACGATGCACTGAAGGTAGCCGAAGCCGTCGCGCAAGATGATGAAGCGCAGTTTGCCCTTCTTGCGCCAGTTGTAGACCCATCCGCGAAGGGTTACGTTCTCCCCCTCGTGGTCGGCGAGTTCAGCGATCGTGATGACAGTTTCGGGCATGGCGCACTCCTCGGCGGGGGGATTGTAACGCAAGCAAATTCGGAATTCGGAATTCGGAATTCGAAAATCGTCGTTCGATCGTTGCGACGTGAACGAGGCGGCAGTGTACGGTGGGGAGCCGGCAGTGGTGCAGATGCCCGCCGATGTGATTCAGACGTTTGTCCTTCTACGCGTTCTCCATCGCCTGGTCGAAGTCGGCTTTCGGCCCGGAGAGGGCATCCGATGAGGCGTCCGCACGACCCGAGGCTTCGAGGACGATGACGTGGGGAACGTCCGGGTTGTCGGGATACTCCTCGTGACGTTCGAGGTTCTGAAGCGCGGGGTGACGGCTCTGGCCGTACGAGGCGGTCACCACGTCTTCGAAGCCTGCCTCGATGAGGGTTTCGGCAAGCGTCTGCTCGTTATAGAGGAACTGGTGACCCCAGCCCCGGAATGCCTTGTTCATCCAGAAGCAGTCGCGGATCGCTTCGCTGGCATTCTTCCAACCATCAAAATGGTATTGATGGCGCCAGACCCAATCGAGGTTCGGAGTTGATAGACGTAATACACCCCGGTTCGTGAGCGCGCGTCTGCACTCTCGCAGGAATTGAAGGCCGGAATCGAAATCGAGGTGCTCGATGAAGTGCTCGGCGAACACGAACTCGACATCGTCGAACGGCAGCCCCTGGCGAACATCCAGGGCCACGTCGATTCCTGGACCGGAGACGAGGTCGATATTCACCCAACCCGGGAGGGCGACTGTCCCGCACCCGACGTGGAGTTTCCTCACACCAGACTCAGACTGTTCCAGGCCTCGTTTTGCCTTCTTTTTTTTCGTGAATATGCTCATGACCGAGCCTCCGAAAGAACAGTGGCGATCGACGACAACCCTCTCATTTCAACCTCGGTGAATCAACTCTTCAATTTTCAATCTTCAATCTTCAATTCAACTTCGCCTCTGCTCAGCCCGGCCGTTCACCTTGGGGCTGGACGGTCGGGGCGATGCCGGGCACAATGGCGGCTCGGAGCTGGGGGTTGGAGAGGGAGATGAATGCGCACGATGATCTGAGACCAAACCGAGAGCAGTTCGAGGAACTGGCGAAGTGCCATGCCGTGGTACCAGTGGTGCGGGAACTCACCTCGGATACGGTGACGCCGTTCAGCGTGTACTCCAGGCTTGCCGCGAGCGGGCGTAACGCCTTTTTGCTGGAAAGCGTCGAGGGAGGTGAACGGGCGGCGCGCTACTCGTTTTCCAGTGCAGATCCCTACCGGGTGATTGAGCTTCGCCGGGGCGAGGTTTACGTGGATGGCATTCCGCAGCCGGGGCCGCCGATCGAGGTGCTCCGCCGAGCCACCGACCAGGGGTCACTGGCTCCGGTGGATGATTTGCCTCCCTTTGCCGGCGGCGCAATGGGCTACGTGGGCTACGACGCGGTGCGGGTGATGGAACGGATTCCGGACACGGGGCGTGACGAGGGTGGGCTGCCCGATGCCTGGTTCGGCCTGTACGACGGCGTGGTGGCCCTGGATCGGGCTCGCCAGCGTCTTCAGTTGATTGCCCTCGCCCGGATCGAAGGGGACTCCGAGCGGGCTTGGCAGAGCGCGGTGCGTCGGCTCGGCTCGCTGCACGCCGCGGTGCTGACCGGCGGCGACGGATCCCGACCGCACGCCATTCCCCGCCCCGCCGGCGATCCATGGCACGACTGGCGCGCGACTCCGGAGGCCGAGGATTACCTGGCAGCCGTCCGGCGCGCCCGCGAGGACATTCTGGCGGGAGATATCTTCCAGGTGGTCCTGTCCCGACGGTGGCGTCGGATGCCACGCTGTACGGCGGCCGAGATCTATCGGATGCTGCGGCTCACCAACCCATCGCCCTACATGTTTCTCTTCGACACCGGTCAGGCTCGAATTCTGGGCGCCAGCCCCGAGATGCTTGTCAGGGTGAGGGACCGGGTGGTGGCCACCTGTCCCATCGCCGGGACTCGCCGGCGCGGCCAGGATCCGGAGGAGGACCGCCGACTGGAAGAGGAACTGCTGGCGGACCCCAAGGAGCGGGCCGAGCACGTGATGCTGGTGGACCTGGGACGCAACGACCTCGGCCGAGTGTCGGAACCAGGTTCGGTCCGGGTCAGCCGCGATCTCGAAGTGGAGCGATACAGCCACGTCATGCACCTGGTGAGCGAGGTGGAGGGGCGACTTCGAGAGGACACCGATGCCTGGGACGCTCTCTTCGCCTGCTTCCCGGCCGGTACGTTGAGTGGCGCTCCCAAGGTCCGGGCCATGGAAATCATCGACGAGCTCGAAGAGGTCCGCCGTGGCGTCTACGGAGGGGCTGTGGGCTATCGAAACGTCAACGGCGACCTGGACTCCTGCATCGCCATCCGGACCCTGGTGGAACGGGGCGGTTCGGTCCAGGTGCAGGCCGGGGCGGGGATCGTGTACGACTCGGTTCCCGAGACCGAGCTCGAGGAATGCCGCAACAAAGCCAAGGCCCTTATCGAGGCGGTCGCCATGGCTGAGGCGGCGTCGAATCGCCAAGGAAAATGAGGGCCGCGGCAAATGCGAAATTCGAAATTCGAAATTCGAAATTCCCCCACCCGCCCAGGCACTGACCGACGCGGTCGAGGTCTCGGACAAACGCTGGCAACTTTGGGTGTGCGGTGGGGGAATGTTGTCGAATTTCGAATTTCGAATTTCCACGCGTGAGGGAGGGCTCGCGTGATCCTCGTCATCGATAACTACGATTCCTTCACCTACAACCTGGTGCAGGAGCTGGCCGAGTTGTCGGAATCGGCTCTCGAGGTGGTGAGAAACGACGTGGCCCCCGCTGTGGAGCTGGTGGGCCGTACGCCGGCGGCGATCGTGATTTCCCCCGGGCCGGGAGTGCCCGAAGGGGCGGGAGTCAGCATGGATCTGATCACCGCGGCCCGAGGCATCCCCGTGCTGGGGATCTGCCTGGGTCACCAGGCCCTGGCCGCGGTCCACGGCGCCACCATCGTGCGCGGACCGGAGCCGGTCCACGGCAAGACCTCGCCCATCCACCATGACGGCAAAGGGCTCTTCGAGGGAGTTCCCAACCCCTTCGAGGCCACTCGATACCACTCGCTGGTGGTGGACCGGAACACGATTCCCGACGCACTGCGGGTGACGGCGTGGACTGACGACGGCATGGTGATGGGACTTCAAGACGTTTCGCGACCCCACTACGGCCTCCAGTTCCACCCGGAGTCCTACCTCAGTGAGGAGGGGATGCGGCTGCTGGCTCGTTTTCTCCAGGCCGCCCACATCCCGCTCAGTGACGAAGGTCGGAGGAGGATCGGTGAATCTTGAGACCCGGCAGATGCTGCAGCGACTGATCGATCGCCAGGACCTCGAGGCGACTGAGCTGCAACAGTTCATGGGCGAGGTCATGGATGGGCGGGTGGAACCGGCTCAGATCGCTGCGGTGTTGGTGGCCTTGAGGGCGAAGGGTGAGACTCCGACCGAGGTGGCCGCGGCCGCACGGGCCATGCGGGAGCGCCTGCTCCCGGTCCCTGTGACCGAACCTGAACTGGCGGTGGATACCTGCGGGACCGGCGGTGATGGCGCCAACACGGTGAATATCTCCACTGCGGCCGCCCTGCTGGCGGCGGCCTGCGGGGTACCGGTGGCCAAACACGGCAATCGTTCGGTGTCGTCGCGCTGCGGTTCTGCCGATGTACTCGAGGCCGTGGGGGTACGGCTCGACCTCGAGCCCGCTGCCCTGGCCCGGCTCCACCACGAGCTGGGCATTGCCTTCCTCTTCGCACCCCGCCTCCATCCCGCCATGGGCGCGGTGATGCCGGTGCGGCGTGCGCTGGGCGTGCGAACCGTTTTCAATCTATTGGGCCCCCTGACCAACCCGGCCCGCGCCGAACGTCAGGTGGTGGGCGTCTGGGGTTCCGACGTGCAGCCGCTGATCGCCGGTGCGCTGGCCGAGTTGGGCACGCGCCACGCCCTCGTCGTCCACTCCGACGACGGCCTGGACGAGATCTCGGTGTTGGCGCCCACGTCGGTTGTCGAGATTCGAAATGGCGAGATTGCCGCCGAGTGGCGAGTGGTTCCTGATCAGCTCGGTGTGACGGCGGACCGACCCGAATCGCTTCGCGGAGGAACGGTGGAGGAAAACACCCGCCGGCTGGAGTCCATATTGGCGGGCTCAGAGAGCTCGGCCGCAGCGGAAGCTGTGGCCCTCAACGCGGCCGCTGCACTCTACGTCGCTGGTGAGGTGGACGATCTGCGGGAGGGGCTCGCCCGTTGCCGTGAGGCGTTGGCGACTGGAATCGCCCTCGACAAGCTCCGAGAGCTGGTGCGGAGGTCGGCGGAGCTGGTGGGCCATGCCGGATAAATCGATTCTCGACCGGATTGTGGAGTCGGTCCTCGAGCGGCAACGGGCCGCCGAGCCGGCCACCGGCCTTGAAGAACGTGCGGGGCGGGTGGCGGAGCAGAGATTCCGGTCCGATCCGCGATCACTGCGGGCAGCGTTGGCGCGGCCCGGGACGTCGGTGATCGCCGAGTGCAAGCATGCCTCACCCTCGGCCGGGGTCCTCAGAGATCCATTTGTCCCGGTCTCCCTGGCAGAGGCCTACCAAGGCGCTGGCGCCGCTGCCATCTCGGTGGTCACCGAGGTCGACCACTTCCAGGGAAGCTTGGCCTGGCTGGCCCCGGTCCGCCAGGTCGTGTCGGTGCCGGTGCTGCGGAAGGACTTCGTGGTCACCGAGCGACAACTCTACGAGACCGCTTTGGCCGGTGCCGACGCCGTGCTGCTCATTCAGCGGATCCTCGAGCCGGCGCACCTGGAGGACCTGGTCGGGCTGGCGGCCCGACTTCACCTGGAGGTCCTGCTCGAAATATTCGCCGATGAGGATCCGGAGATCGCGGTCGCTTCGGGGGCGGAGATCATCGGCGTCAACGCCCGCGATCTGGGTACTTTCACGACCGACCTCGTCAGAGTCGAGGAGATGGCCGCAAGCATTCCATCGGACCGCGTCCGGGTCGCCGAGAGCGGGATCAACGGCCGCGGCGACATCGACCGCCTCGCCGCAGCCGGCTACGATGCCTTCTTAGTGGGTGAATACCTCGTCCGGGCATCGGATCCTGGTGAATCTCTTCGAGATCTGATCGCCCCGCAGAAACGGTCGCATGAGCCGTGAGAAATTTTCAATCTTCAATCTTCAATTTTCAATTGGGTGGGCGGGCGTGCTGATCAAAATCTGCGGCTTGACCCGCCCCGAGGACGTCCAAGTCGCTATCGCGGCGGGCGCCGACATGGTGGGTTTCGTGTTCGTCCCGGGCACCCCTCGAGCGGTCACGGTCGAGTCGGCGCCATGGGTCCGGGAGATCACAGCAGTTGAGACCGTTGGTGTGTTCCGTGACGCCTCGCTGGACGAAATCTGCGCCGTCCGCGATGGACTGGAGCTGGACCGGATCCAGCTCCACGGCCACGAGTCCGACGCTCTGATCGATGCACTCGGATCGCGGGTCATCCGGAGAGTGGACCCCGAGGAAGGTCCTGTTTGGGATAGGGTTGTGGAGCTCCAGGGGCGGTGTCTGCCGTTGCTCGATCCCGGGGCCGGCAGCGGTGTGGCGGTGGACTTTTTTGCCTTGTCTCCCCCGCCCAGCGGGATCCGCTTCGGCCTCGCCGGGGGACTGGCGCCCGACAACGTGGCGACTGCGGTGAGCCGCCTGCAGCCGGCCATGGTGGACGTGTCCTCAGGGGTCGAGACGGCTCCGGGGGTCAAAGATCCGGCGTTGATCCGTCGGTTCATCGAGGCCGCGCGAGCCGCGGCCGATACCCTGTGAGAACCTCGGGCCCCTTCCCGTTCCGGTACCCGAAAACGACTCACCTGAGCCTTCTATCAAATCACCATCCACGGTTGGAGGGGAGGTTGGTTTTTCGAGTACAGTTCTTTCGGGAACGGGAACGGGAACGGGAACGGGAACGGGAACGGGAACGGGAACGGGAACGGGCACGGAGTCGGACAGGGGTAGAATCAGGCGGTATGGAAAGACCATGAAGAAATTACCCAACTCCCGCGGCTATTTCGGCGATTACGGGGGGAGGTTCGTCCCCGAAACTCTGATGGAGCCTCTCGCTGAGCTCGAACGGGCCTTCCGACGTTCGCGACGGGATCGGAGCTTTGTCAAGAAGCTTGACGATCTGCTGGCGCACTACGTGGGCCGGCCGACGCCACTGTTTTTTGCGGAGAGCCTCTCCGATCGGGTGGGTGGAGCCGAGATTTGGCTCAAGCGGGAGGACCTCTGCCATACCGGGGCACACAAGATCAACAACGCTCTCGGTCAGGGATTGCTCGCCGTGGCCATGGGCAAGGAGCGGGTGATCGCCGAAACCGGTGCCGGCCAGCACGGGGTGGCTGTAGCCACCGCCGCCGCCCTGCTCGGGCTCAAGTGCCGGGTGTATATGGGCACCGAGGATATGCGCCGGCAGGAGATCAACGTCTTCCGCATGCGCCTTATGGGCTCTGAGGTGGTCGGGGTGGAGGCCGGGTCAAAAACCCTGAAGGATGCCATCAACGAGTCCATGCGGGACTGGGTGACCAACGTGGCCACGACCCACTACATCCTGGGTTCGGTGTTGGGACCCCACCCCTTTCCGGAGATGGTGCGCGACTTCCAGTCGGTGATTGGCAGGGAGGCTCGGGTTCAATTCAAACGGCAGGCGAAAGGAACCCCGGAGATGGTGGTGGCCTGTGTCGGCGGTGGATCCAACGCGGCCGGGATCTTCACGGCATTTGTGGCCGACGAGTCGGTCAGGCTCGTGGGTGTCGAGGCCGGGGGTCGAAGCAGCTCGCCGGGTGAGCACGCGGCGCGGTTTGGTGGCGGTGGGTCCCCGGGTGTGCTCCATGGAACCCGAACCTGGATGCTCCAAGACGAGGACGGTCAGGTGTTGGGCACCCATTCGGTGTCCGCTGGTCTCGACTATCCGGCGGTGGGTCCGGAGCACGCCCAGTGGCACGACACCGGGCGGGTCACATACACCAAGGTGGACGACGAGCAGGCGCTCGAGGCTTTCCACCTTCTGGCCGAGACCGAGGGAATCGTGCCAGCCCTCGAGTCAGCCCACGCCATCGCCCACACGGTGAAGGTCGCTCCGGGCATGGCTCGGTCGGCGAGAATCCTGGTCAACCTGTCCGGTCGAGGAGACAAGGACCTGGATGAAGTGGTGCTGGTGGAGGGTGGATCGTGAGCCGGATCGCAGACGCCTTCGCTGCCGCCCGCCGCGCCCGCAGAGCGGCTTTCATTCCGTATGTCACCGCGGGGGATCCAAGCCTCGAGAGGACGGTTGGCCTGGCCCGTGCCCTGCGTCGAGCCGGTGCAGACATCCTCGAACTTGGCGTACCCTTTTCTGATCCTATCGCCGATGGACCAACCAACCAGCTGGCCGCGGAGCGTGCCTTGGCCGCTGGAGCTACCCTCGCAGGGGTGCTCGAGGTGGCAGCCCACATTCGGTCCGAAGAGGACCTGCCTCTGATCCTGTTCAGCTATGCCAACCCTGTGGTCCACTACGGGGTGGACCGATTCGCTGAAGACGCCGCCTCGGCCGGAGTTGATGGGATTCTGTTCACCGATGTTCCAGTTGAAGAACTGGGACGTTTCGAATCCGATCTTGAGCGAACCGGGCTGGACGCGATCCTTCTGGTCACTCCCACCTCCACCAAGGAGCGGATCAAGGCCGCCAGCCGCCGCGGCGGTGGATTCATCTACTTGGTTTCCACCACAGGGGTGACCGGGGCGCGCAGTGCTCTCGACCCCGAGCTTGCTTCCAACATCCGCACCGCACGTCGGATCTCCAAACTTCCGGTGGCGGTGGGCTTTGGCATCTCCACACCGGCCCAGGTCTCCGAGGTCGCCGCCCTTGCGGACGGCGTGGTTGTCGGCTCCGCCATCGTCGACCGAATCGGCAGATACGGCGATGCGGCGGGCCTCGAAGATATGGTCCAACGCTTCGCCACTCCTTTGGCCGAGGCGTGTCGTAGGTAAGTGAAAATTTCGGCTCGATACTAGATCCTTGCGCGATGGGTCATAATCAGTGGAGTTCAATACTAGGCCTTTGGCTTCCTCTACTGCCCTGGAGGCCGAACAAGAGACACTCAGTGTCGAGCTGTCAACATCGATTACCAAGCCGAAGACCGAGTATTGAGTAATTTAGCTATGACCGGGTTTAAAGCGATAAGGACATGAAACGTTCAAAGCTACGCCGAATGGGTCAGAACTTCCTGGTGGACCGGGAGGTCGCTGAGCGCATTGTGGGGCTACTCGATGACGAACCAGGTCGGGTACTCGAGATCGGGCCGGGAAGGGGGGCGCTGACCGGGCCGCTGGCGGAGCGATTCGGCAGGGTCCTCGCCCTTGAAATCGACCACAGGTTGGCGGGGGATTTGGCGGGGAGGCCATGGCATTCAGCCGTTGAGGTGGTCCACGCCGACGCACTGCATGACCCGTTGGAACCCCTGGTGGAGAGTGAGGCCCCATGGCAGGTTGCCGCCAACCTGCCCTACTCGGTTGGCTCCGCTATCCTCCGGCGGCTGCTGCCCCGGCACGATCTTTTTGCCTCGCTGGTGGTCATGCTGCAGCGTGAGGTAGCCAATCGGGTGGTCGCCGTTCCCGGGAGCCGAAACCATGGCCTGATGGCCCTCGAACGGGCGGCCTGGGCCGATGCCTCCATCGCCTTCGAGGTTTCGCCTCGGGCCTTTCGGCCCCGCCCCAAGGTCGTGTCCGCGGTGGTGGTGCTGCGCCTCCACCCTTCGCCCACAAAGCCGGACGAGCTCGAGGCCGGTCTTCGCCTTGCAGCCCACACCTTGACCAAGCCCCGCAAGATGTTGGGCAATGCTGTACGTCCACTTTGCGACCGGAACGCCCTGATCGCTGCTGACATCGATCCCGACCTTCGACCCGGGCAGCTGGCCCTCGAGGATTGGGTCCGCCTCGCCACCACGCTGAGAAGTGCAGGCTAACAGTCGGAAAGGGTTTTGCGAATTCCGAATTCCGAATTCCGAATTCCAACAACGTCTCAAAGTGATACAATTCAAATGGTTATGCTGGTTATTCACTCAACACCTCCGGCCGTTGTCGGCGGGTCGTGCGCCCGGGGAGGGTGCCGAACGTGAGCGTTGTTCACGCCGTCGTGCTGGGCATTCTCCAGGGGTTGACGGAGTTCCTGCCGGTCTCCTCGTCGGGTCATCTCGCCCTGGCCCAGATGATGATCCCCGGGTTCAGCCAACCTGGGGTGCTCTTTGACGCCATGCTGCACGTCGGCACCGCGTCGGCCGTCGTGTGGTTTGAGCGGCGCCGAATCGTGCGTTGGGCCGGTACCCGAGGAGGACGGCGTCTGCTGGGCCTGCTGGTGTTTGGAACCCTGGCCACCGCCGTTGTGGGGTTCACCTTGCGTGGCGTCGCCACCGACGCCTTTCACAAGTCACTGTGGGTCGGCATGGCTCTGATTGTCACTGGGACGGTGGTGGCGATCACGCGATTCTTGGCTGGCGGCCACCATGGTGAGGAAAGCACCGGCTGGAAACAGGTTTTGGTCGTAGGCCTGGCGCAGGGGATTGCAGTATTCCCGGGTCTGTCCAGGTCGGGCCTGACCATCGCCGCCGGATTGGGGGTTGGACTCGAGCGATCCTGGGCTGCGAGGTTCAGCTTTCTGCTTGGCGTACCGGCGATTGCCGGCGCGACAGTATTCGAGCTGGCGTCGAACAGCACCGAGCTGGCATCGACGGCGCCGGCCTTTTGGGTTGCCTGTGCCGTGGGAATGCTGGCGGCTGGTCTATCCGGGTATCTGGCCCTGCGAGTCGTTCTGTGGGCGGTTTCGGACCGGGTCTTCCACAGATTCTCCCTCTATTGCATTCCTTTGGGTATTCTTGTGGTCGTGATGAGTTCGAGGATTTCCTGATGCGCGATCGGATCCTCCGTGAGACCGGTGCTGTGGCGCTGCTGCTGGGCTCAATCCTGGTGGCGGTGGCCCTGGTTTCCCACTCGCCGATGGATCCCAGTCCATTCCACGCCTCGACGTTGAGGTCGAGCCCGATCAACTGGGCCGGATGGCTTGGGGCGACTCTGTCGGCGGCCCTGTTGAGTGTCATCGGTGTCACGGCCTTTCTGCTGCCTCCCATCGGAGCCGTGCTGGGTTGGCGAATTCTGAGGCAGCGGCCCCTGGAAAACTCGCCGGTGACCTTGATCGGTTGGCTGGTCATCATCCTCTCCCTGCCAGGGTTGGCGGCACTGCTGACCACGGACCTGCCCTACCGTGACGGGTTCATACCCTTCGGCGGGCTGACTGGGATGGCCTCGGCGCAGCTCCTCGGCGGTTTCGCCGGTCCGGTGGGCCGACTGGTGATCTTGGCCTTCCTTCTCCTCTTCGGTGGTCTCATGGTGTCTGGCAGATCGGCCGCGACGCTGGCGGACGCGATCATGAGCAAGTTCCAGGGTCGGCTCGACCGGAGCCATCGAGAGCGGATTCGGCGTCGGCGGGAAAAAGAGAAGCAGCAGAACAAGCGAAAGGTCCTGGAACGTCAGCTGCGCCGGTTGGACGCCGAGGACGCGTATCGCGGATCCATCACCGTCAAGAAAGTGGAGGGCAAAGGCCGGTTCAGAATCGTGCGCCGGATGGCTCCATTCCTCGGCGAGGACATGTCCGAAGAGGGGGACGATGGTGCGGAGCCGGCTGCCACCACGGCCCGACGCCGAACGTCCCGCTCCGGCCGAACGGCGGGTGGCGCAGCGGCGATGCGAAAGAAGAAGGTGGTTCAGGAGGAGTTCGATTTCGTCGACGATCTCGAGTCCTACGATCTGCCCCGGGTTCAGTTCCTGGATCAACCCGAGGAGGAGGCTCCTCGGAACTCGGACGCGCTGATCGAAATGTCGAAGCTGATCACCGAAAAGTGCCACGAGTTCAAAGTTCGCGGCGAGGTGGTGAACATCCGAACCGGACCGGTGATTACGACCTACGAATTTCGGCTCGAGCCCGGGGTCAAGATCGCGGCCGTTCAGAATCTGTCCGAGGACCTGGCGCTCGCCCTGCGCACCGAGTCGGTGCGGATCGAGCGGGTACCAGGGCGTGCCACGGTGGGAATCGAGGTGCCCAACCCCAATCCGGAGGTCATCCGGCTGAGAACCCTCGCCGAGTCGGCCGAGTTTCAGCACGCCCAGTCGCTGCTCACATTGAGCCTCGGGGTGGACAAGAGTGGCAAGCCATTTTTTGCCGACCTTGCTCGGATGCCCCACCTGCTGATCGGCGGGTTCACCGGATCGGGGAAATCGGTGGGCCTCAACGCCATGATCATGTCGATTTTGTACAAGGCACGACCCGAGCAGGTGAAGTTCATCCTGGTGGACCCGAAGATGGTGGAGCTCGGCGTCTATGCCCACATTCCCCATCTGCTAACTCCCATTATCTCGGATCCGAAGAAGGCGGCCAATGCTCTCGGATGGGCGGTGACCGAGATGGATGAGCGCTACCGCCGGCTGGCGGCGCTCGGGGTGCGAAACCTCAACCAGTACAACCAGCTGGTGAGCGATCCCGGGCAGCTCAAAAAGGTCAAGGCACAGCTCGCAGTGGATGACGAGGGGCGGGATTTGGACTTCGAGCCGCTGCCCTTCATCGTCATCATCATCGACGAGCTGGCCGATCTCATGCTGGCCTCGTCCCGCGCGGTGGAGGAGTCCATCACCCGTCTTTCCCAGAAGGCGAGGGCGGTGGGACTCCACCTGGTGTGTGCGACCCAACGACCGTCAGTGGACATCCTCACCGGGATCATCAAGGCGAACTTCCCGTGCCGATTGTCCTACAAGGTCCGCTCCAAGTTCGACTCCCGGACGATCCTCGATGCCATCGGAGCCGAGCACCTCCTCGGTCGCGGCGATATGCTCTTCCTGCCGCCGGGCACCTCGGCCCTGCTCAGGCTCCATGGCCCGCACGTCACCGAGAAGGAAATCGCCACGGTGGTTCGGTATATCAAACGATTCGGCAAACCGGACTACCAGAGAGAGGTCCTGACCCACGCCCCGCTCGGCGGTAACGAACGGGGCGGGCGACGCACGACAGTCGATGATGAAGATCAACTCACCGACCCCATGTACGATCGGGCGGCGCGGCTGGTGGTCGAGACGCGCAAGGCTTCGGCTTCGTACATCCAGCGCCGATTGCACCTCGGGTACACCCGGTCGGCGCGACTCCTCGATATGATGGAGAGAGAGGGCCTGGTGGGCCCGCTCGCAGGATCGAAGGGAAGGGACGTCCTCGTTCCGAAAAACTACTTCGAGGAGGTGGACGAGAGCCACCTGCTCAACTACGGCGGCGTTGACGAGAGCGAGGTGTCGAGATGACATCCGGACTTTTCGAGTTCAGCCCTTCGATGACGGTTCAGCTCCTCGGAGCCGCAGGAATCGTGATCCTGCTCGTGCTGCTGGTGATCAGCTTCATGTCTCGAGCTCGGGTCTTTTGCCAGTACCTCAAGCACATGACCGGGATCGAGCTCAAGCCGGTGACGGTGCGCAGGGTTTACCGTCAGAAAGGTCGGGCTGGTGTCCGCGACTTTCTGATTTCCCTGCTCATTCAGGAGGATCTGGCCGATCCGCGCCGGGTCGTCACACCGGACTCGGTTCCCGACACCTCCATGTACAACGGCAACAAGTAGCCCACTTTCCCCGTTCATCTTCGGTGTAGACGGCAGGGCAGAATTCGAAATTCGAAATTCGAAATTCGAAAACCCTTCCTTAAACTCACTGCCTCATAGCCTCATAGCCCCACAGCCTGGTCTAGAATGTGACCGTGCCGAGGATCAAAGTTCTGCCCGACGGGCTCGTCAACCGCATTGCTGCCGGGGAGGTTGTGGAGCGCCCGTCTTCGCTGGTCAAGGAACTGGTGGAGAACAGCCTCGACGCGGAGGCGACGCGAATCGAGGTCGAACTGATCCAGGGCGGGCGCAGCATGGTGCGGGTGGCAGATGATGGAGTCGGAATGGACCCCGACGACGCCCTTCTGGCCCTCGAACGTCATGCGACTTCAAAGATAGCCACTGTCGACGATCTCGACCACATCTCATCACTCGGTTTCCGGGGAGAGGCCTTGCCGTCCATGGCCGCGGTGTCCCGGTTCTCTCTGTTGACATCGGCCGACCCCTCCGAGGGTGGGGTGAGGATCACGGTGGAGGGGGGGCGCATTCTCGGTGTGGAGGGTGCGGCGCGGGCGCGGGGAACCACGGTGGAGATCCGGGATCTGTTCTTCAATACCCCGGCCCGGCGCAAGTTCCTTCGTGCCCCCGAGACCGAGCTTCGTCATGCCCAGGAGGTCATTTGGGCGGCGGCGCTGGCCAACCCCGAAGTGGGGTTCGTGCTCCGTCACGGGTCGCGGACCTTAATCGAGGCTCTCCCGACCACGGATCCCGGTCAGCGGCTTCGCGACCTGTGGAGCCGGGTCCCAGGACCCGTCCACCGTTTTGAAGCGGCGGGAGGCGGTGTGGAGATTTGGGGTTTGTTGGCGGCCGGCACCGGGTCTGGGAGGCCGTCGCTGACCATCATTGTCAACGGCCGCGCCGTGCGCGACCGGCTGTTGGTGGGTGCGGTGCGCAGAGTTCTGGGCCAGGCGGGTGGCGGGCTGGGTGGCGCCCGAGTGGTGCTCTTCGTGACCGTGCCGCCCGACGAAGTCGACGTCAACGTCCATCCGGCCAAGGCGGAGGTTCGATTCGCCAATGGCAGGTCGGTCTTTGCGGTGGCAGAACGGGCGGTGCGATCCGGGTTGACGGCGTCCCGGGGCCACGAAGCGGTTGACCGCGTGGAGACCCCTGACTGGGTGGCCGAGTCCGCCGCCGCCCCGGGCGGAGAACCGATGGCCAACCCCTACCGCGGTGGTGGCAACCTCTTCGCTCACCCGGTTTATCACCAGACGGCAGAAACGGGGGGGGAGGACCCCGGATTGTCGTTCGTCCGCGAATCCCACCCTTCGAGAGGACCGGGCCCCCGGCCCGCGCCCCCAGACACTCCCTTCGGCCGTCTCATCGGCCAGTACAGGGGCTCCTTTCTCCTGTTGGAGGACGAGTGGGGGCTGGTCATCGTAGATCAGCATGTGGCGCATGAGAGGGTGCTCTACGAACGGATCCTGCGTCAGTTGGCGGACGGAACCGCCCCGTCTCAGCGGCTGTTGGATCCCGTGCTGTTGGAGTTGGACGAAGCCTCCGTCGGAGCCCTGCCCGATGTCCAACACCTGCTGAGCGGGGTCGGTATCGAGGCCGAGCCCTTCGGCCCCGCCACGCTCCGGTTGTCGGCCCTGCCGCCGGAGGCGGACCCGGCTGACGCCGGTGAGGTTGTGGAGAAGATGTTGGAACGCGCCACGGCTCTTGATGGGGTTCCGGAACAGGTGGTTGAGGAATTGGGACACGAGCTGGCGGCTGCGTTGTCCTGTCGTGAGGCTGTCAAGGTCAACGACGTACTGTCCGAGGAGGAACAGCGGGTTCTTCTGCAGGACCTTGTTGCCACCGAGAACCCCTACCGCTGTCCCCACGGGCGGCCCATTGTCCTCAGGCTCAGCCAGGAGGAGATGGAGCGCAGGCTGGGGAGGCGGTGATGCGGCGCGAGTACTGGCATCTGACCGAGGGGCTGATCTTCGTCCACTTCGCGGTTTTCTTGCTGTCCTGGGCCAACCCGGCGAGTCTGCAGGGTCTCGCCCTGGTCCCCGGCGCAGTCGCCAACCGGCCGTGGACCCTGGTCACCTACCAGTTCATTCACGGCCAGAGCATGTTCTGGTTCTTCATTTCCATGCTGGTGCTGTGGGTCATGGCCAAGCCCATCGAAGACTCGTGGGGATCTCCCCGATTCCTGGTGTTTTGGTCGGTGGCCACCTTCGGCGCTGCCGTGGCGGCCCTCGTCCTCGGCCGGCCATTGGCCGGCGACACGGCTTTTATGGGGTCCCTGCTCTTCACCTACGCGACCCTCAACCCGGAGATGGAGTTCCTGCTCTTCTTTATCGTGCCCGTCAAGGTGAAGTGGCTCGCCATCGTCGGCGGGGCCTTCCTGGTGATGTCGAGTTTCCTCTCGTTCGGTCTGAAGGGTGGCATCGTCAACGTGGTTGGGATGTCGGCGGGATACCTGTACTTCCTCGCCACCCGGCGTCTGCCCACCCGGCGAAAGATCGCGTTCGAGATGAAGAAACGGCGGGCGCGGACCGAGGTGGCGTCCGAGGCGGCCACCGCCGAGCAGCGCAACCGCGCGTGGGATCCGTTGGTTCGGGAGGCCGAACAGCGGGCGCTGAGCTCTGGCGCCGTGGCGGAGCAGGACCACGCCCTGTTGGCAGAACTCGACGGTGCGCGGGACCCGTCGATCACCGTCTGTGCGCCGTCCGAGTTTGGCTTCACCGACGATGACGTGTGTCGTACCTGCACCGGATTCGCCGAGTGCTCCGCCCGCCGCATCCGCCTCGCCGCAGACGCCTCGAGCGACTGAGGATCATCAGAATCACCTTTAAACCTTTAACTTTTAAACCTTTAAACCATTTTCCGATCACAACGGAATGGTACGTTGCCGCGCGCGCTCGGCAGGCACCAACCACTCATCAGGCTCCCCATCGCCCAGTCGGGCGATGGCGTGGGACAGAGTGTCACGCAGGTACCTGCCCCAGATCTTGATGGGGATTCCATCCACCCTTGCGGTGGGAGAGATGGCGTGGCACAGCATGTACTCGATGATCCAGGAGGCGTTCTGTGCGATCCGACCGGAGTAACCGGCGCGATCTCGCTGTTCGAGGATCCGGACCTCGTGGATGCCGAGGCCAAACTCGGATTCCACGAGGTCGTCGATGGTGGTCAGGATGAGCTCGAGGCTGAAAGTCCGGCTGCCGGTGGTGACGTACTCGTAGAACTCGTTCTCGAGATCGAAGACCGAGACCCCGCGGCCGGCGGCGAAAGACCAGTCGATGTCGCGCAAGCCGGTCACGATCTCGTCCACCGGGGGGAGCTCGATCTCAACCTTGTAGTGGGTGCCCACGTACAGACCTTCGTGGACCCTGCGGTGAAATGCCCAGGTTTGTTCCCTTTCGTCGAGGGCGATTTCGAGCTTTTCAATCTCGGCTGGCGTCGCGATCAGTTTGACCCCGATCACGTCGTCCACCTGCTGACGTTCAGGGTCGAGGGTGATCTCCATGGATCGAATTCGATCCGCCACCAAACGCTCCGCCTCGGTGAAGTCGTCGTCCATCTGAGCCGGTGAGGAGATCATTCGATCCAGGGGAATACCGGCGTTTCGGGCACGCTCGGCGGCCAGGATTCGGGCAGCGTCGTCGATCTCGCCGGCCAGTTGTCGGGCCACGTGCCGAGAGACCTTCTCGGCGATTCGTCGGATTCGCTTTCGACGCACCATGCCCGCCAGGGTTCCGTCTTGTCGGGTGACGAGGCTCATGTGGACCGGGGTGCGGGGGAAGAACTCCTCTGGCTGTCCTTGGTAGCGCCCGAGAAGCTGGCGGGCTCGGGTCGAGGGTTCGGTCACCGCCGCCACGATGGCGTCTCGAACCGCATCCTTGTCGGAAACCCGCTTCAGAATCAGGGAACCCGGCTGGATGGTCCGCGAAAGGTCGCCCACCAGGGCTCGCACCGACGGCGCGGTGATGGCCCGTTCAAAGGCGAATATCTCAGTCAAGGTGCGCCCATCGGTGGGCTCGACGCGGTCCGCCAACCATCGACAGGCGATGTCGAAGAGGCGGTCGCGGTGGGTCAAGCCGGTGAGGTACATGGGTCTTTTGTAACGGTGACATGTCGGCGGTGACGATTCAAGCGCCAGCGGTTTATTGACCGCAATCGACTCTCGCTCAACCGATCGTTGACGGTTTTTCGCATTTCGCATTTCTTGGAAGCTCGAAGTCGAGGCGACCCGACCCAGTCACGAACTGTGCCAACGCCTGAAAATGGGTCTCAGCGCCCGCTTTCTTGATTTTGTGAAGGAATTCACATAAGTTCACATGAGCGCCTGTCCGGGTTATGCTTGAACGCCGGCTCCAACACCTTCTCGACGTCAGGAGCACGCGATTGTTCGAAAAGCGAGTCACTATCTTTGTCGGTCATTTTGGCAGTGGCAAGACCGAGATTGCCCTCAACGGGGCTCTCGAGCTGGCCAAGGCCGGGGACCGGGTGACCCTTGCCGACCTGGACGTTGTAAAGCCCTATTTTCGGTCCCGTGCGGCGCGTGAGATTCTGGAAGCGGCAGGCATCCGCCTGCTGGCGCCCACCGGAGAGAACACCCACTCCGATTTGCCGATCATCGTCCCCCAGATCCGGTCTGCCCTCCAGGACCGTTCATGCCGGCTGGTGATGGACGTGGGCGGCGACGACAGCGGCGCAAAGGCCCTCGGATCTCTGTCGGACGTGGTTCCGAGAACCCAGACCGAGAACCTGGTGGTGCTGAACTTCAGACGGCCGTCGACGCCGGACACCGCAGCGGCAGTGACCATGGTGCGCCGAATCGAAGCGGCGGCGTGCCTCGGTGTGACCGGGTTGGTTTCCAATACCCACTTGATGGGGGAGACCACGCCCGGCATCGTCCTCGAGGGCCACCGGATGGCCATGGAGGTGGGAGAGGAGATCGGGATTCCGGTCGTGGCGGTGGCCGCCTCCCGGGACGTGGCGGACGATCTACGGGGCCAGCATCTGGGCTGCCCGGTCTTCGTGCTCGACCGAGTGGTCCTTCCGCCCTTTGAACAACCACTCCAAACGCGGGTCTCGGGCCCGCTTTTTGTTGTCAACTGAGGGGAGGTCCAATGCCCCGAATCGTCATTACTCCTGACCTCTGCAAGGGATGCGAGCTCTGCGTCAACGCCTGCCCGCAGCAGATCCTGGGCATGGGTACACGGATCAACAACAAGGGGTATTTCTACGCCGAGGTTGCGGAGCAGATGCGGTGCATCGGTTGCCGGCTCTGCTGCATCACCTGTCCCGACGTGGCCATCGAGATGAAGGTCAACGGGACGATGTATCACTACTTCTCGTACTGATGGGAGCAACCGTGCGTGGCGCGACCATTGACGCAGTCCATTACGACGGGATTCGGGATTCGGGATTCGGGATTCGGGAATCGATAGCCCCCGACCGCGGGTGCAATTGGAGGCCGGAACCTCGAGCCCCGAACCCCGAAGCCCGAACCCCGAGACCGGGAGCCTGAGATGGCGAAGAAACTCATGAAGGGCAGCGAGGCGATCGGCGAGGCGGCGGTGCAGGCGGGTTGCCGGCTGTTCTTCGGCTACCCGATCACCCCGCAGAACGAGATTCCCGAATACATGTCCGTGCGGTTGCCCCAGGTGGGTGGGCGGTTTGTCCAGGCCGAGAGCGAGGTGGCGGCGTCCAACATGCTGTACGGCGCGGCCGGTTCGGGCGAACGGGTCATGACCTCATCCTCATCCCCCGGTATTTCATTGATGGCCGAAGCCATCTCCTACCTGGCCGGCGCAGAGCTGCCGGTGGTCATCGTCAACATCATGAGGGCCGGCCCGGGCCTCGGCGGCATCTTGCCGAGCCAGGCCGACTACTTCCAAGCCACCAAGGGCATGGCCCACGGGGACTTTCGGCTGCTGGTTCTGGCGCCGTGGTCGATCCAGGAAGCTGCTGATCTGGTACAGGACGCCTTCGATTTGGCCGACTTCTACCGGAGTCCCGTGTTGGTGTTGGGTGATGGCCTGATCGGCCAGATGATGGAACCGGTGGAGTTCCGGGAGGGACGGCAGCCCATCAAGGAGCTCGAATCCAAGACCTGGGCGGCCACCGGGAACCCGGGCGACCGTCCAACGAACGTCATCAACTCACTGTTCCTCGATCCGGAAGTGCTCGAGCGGCACAACCTCAAGCTCAAGGCCAAGTTCGATCTCATGGTCCGCGACGAGGTCCGGTTCGAGGAGTACGGGACGGGCGACGACTACGACGTCCTGATCGTCGCCTATGGCACCGTGGCGAGGGTGTGTTCGACGGCCATCGACGAATTGCGGGAGCTGGGTCTGAGGGTCGCCATGGTTCGCCCCATTTCACTCTTCCCATACCCCTACCAGGCGATCAGGGAAGCCGCCCTTCGAGCCAGCTCGGTGCTGGTCGTGGAGCTGTCCGCCGGCCAGATGATCGAGGATGTCCAGATCGCCCTCGAGGGTTCTCGACCCATCCATTTCGCCAATCGGATGGGCGGCATGCTGGTGTCACCGGATGAGGTGGTCGCCAAGGTCACGGAGATTCTGGAGGGTCGTGCCGTGGAGGTGATTCATGGCTGAGACTGTGTTTTCCAGACCAAAGGCGCTGGCCGACGTCTCGACCCACTACTGTCCGGGGTGTACCCACGGGGTCATTCATCGGCTGGTGGCGGAGATCGTGGACGAACTCGGGCTTCGTGAGCAAACGGTTGGAGTGGCCCCCGTGGGCTGTGCGGTGCTCGCCTACAACTACTTCACGGTGGATTTCCAGGAAGCCTCCCACGGTCGTGCGCCGGCAGTGGCCACCGGTATCAAGCGGGCGCGGCCCGATCTGATCGTCTTCACCTATCAGGGCGACGGCGATCTGGCCTCCATTGGCATGAGCGAAATCGTGCACTGCGCCAACCGGGGCGAAAAAGTCACGGTGGTCTTTGTCAATAACGCCATCTACGGGATGACCGGCGGCCAGATGGCACCGACCACCATGCCCGGTCAGGTGGCCACCACCTGCCAGCTGGGACGCGACGTGGAGCTGGCGGGGTACCCCATCCGCATGGCCGAGCTGTTGTCGACGCTGCGAACACCGGCCTTCATTGCCCGGGGTTCGGTCCACACGCCGCTTTTGGCCGTTAACACCAAGGAACTGCTGCGCCGAGCCTTCACCTACCAGAAGGAGGAGACCTGCTTCTCACTGGTGGAGATTCTCTCCACCTGCCCGACCAACTGGGGGATCCCTCCGGCGGAGTCCACCCGGTGGCTCGAGAAGAACATGTTGCCGTTCTACCCCCTTGGGGTCTTTAAAAGTCCGGAGCACGGGGACCGGGCCCCGCTGCCGACCCCGGGAGGCTGAGATGCAGAACGATGTGATCATGGCGGGCTTCGGCGGGCAGGGCATCCTGCTCATCGGCAAGATGCTCGCCTACGCCGGGATGAGGGAGGGCAAGGAGGTTTCGTGGCTGCCCTCCTATGGACCGGAGATGCGCGGCGGGACGTGCAACTGCACCGTGGTGATCTCGGACCGGCCGGTGGGCTCGCCAGTTATCCGCTCACCGATGGCGGTGCTGGCCATGAACCTGCCGTCACTGGACAAGTTCGAATCCGACCTGCGCGCGCGTGGCGTTCTTTTGATCAACTCGTCGCTGATCGGCCGCGAACCCAAGCGCACCGATCTGATAGTGATCAAGGTGCCGGCTAACGAGATTGCCAATGAGCTCGGAAACCCACGCGGCGCCAACATGGTCGCCCTGGGAGCCTACATCGGAGCGACGGGTGCGGTGGGTCTGGACGGAGTCATCGAGGTGATCCGGGAGACCTTCGCGGCCAAACCCCAGGTGGTCGACATCAACATCGATGCACTGAAACGGGGATACGAGATGGGCGTCGCAGCCATCGAGGAGGCTGTGATGGTCGAGGAGGGCGCATGACGGAGCAACCGTGTGTGGACCTGGCGCTGACTGACGAAATCCTCGGTCGCTACCCCCTCGAGGAGCCGTCGTTGATCCAGATTCTGCAGGACGTGCATCGCGCGTACAACTACCTTCCCTGCGATGTTCTGCTGAAAGTGTCCGAGGCCCTCGATGTCCCGCTGGGCAGGGTCTTTTCGGTATCAACCTTCTATAAGGCCTTTTCGCTCGAGCCCCAGGGCGACACCATCGTCAGGGTCTGCATGGGCACCGCCTGCCACATCCGCGGCGCCGGCCAGTTGGTGGAGGAAATCCAGCGAAAGATTGGAATCGGTCCCGATGAGACCACCGAGGACCTGAAATTCACGGTCAAGACCGTCAATTGCGTGGGTGCCTGCGCCATGGCGCCGGTGATGATCGTTGGCGAGAAGTACTGGGGAAGTGCCAAACCGGTCAAGGTGTCCAAATACCTGGCTCAGGGAGGCACCGACGATGCGAATTGAGTCACGGGACCAGTTCGAAGCCTTGCGGGCCGAAATCCGGGAGCGTGCGGCGGGTCGCAACCAGCAGATTCTGGTGTGTTGCGGAACCGGCTGCCTGGCGTGGGGCGCCAAGGAGGTGGCCGAGGCCTTTTCCAAGGAGGTCGTCAAGCGCGGGCTGGATGTGGAGGTGGGGCTGTTCGTCAAGTCCACAGGCTGTCACGGATTCTGTGAACGCGGCCCGCTGGTGGCGCTGCAGCCGTCGGGCCTGCTCTACACCAAGGTCAAGGCGAATGCCGTTGAAGAGATCATCGACAAGACCGTCCTGGGTGGCGAGGTGATCAAGCGCTTGCTGTACAAGAATCCCGCGGACGGTGAACGGATCGCCGAGTACGCCCAGATCCCGTTCTACAAACACCAGGTGCGGGTGGCCATGCGCAATATCGGCCGCATCGACCCCACCGACATCGAAGACGCCATCGCCGAGGGTGCCTACGCCGGCCTCGCCAAAGCGCTCCACGAAATGACCCCGGATAGGGTGCTCGAGGAGGTTCGGCTCTCAGGCCAGCGGGGACGTGGCGGCGCCGGTTTCAACACCGCTCGGAAATGGCAATCCTGCTTGGAGGCTCCCGGTAGTCGGCGGTTCGTCCTGTGCAACGGTGACGAGGGCGATCCAGGCGCCTTCAAGGACCGGTCCATCATGGAGGGTGACCCCCACTCGGTCCTGGAGGGAATGATCATTGGTGCCTACGCGGTGGGAGCCAACGAAGGCTATATCTACGTCCGGGACGAATACCCGCTGGCGGTTGTGAATCTGACCATCGCCATCGCCGAGGCCCGAAAGCGGGGCTTGCTCGGCCAGAACATCATGGGCTCGGGTTTCGATTTCGACATCAAGATCTCCCGTGGCGGCGGTGCCTTCATCTGCGGCGAATCGTCGGCGTTGATGCGGTCCCTGGAGGGGAAAATCGGCGAGCCCCGCGCCAAGTACGTTCACTCCACCGAAAAGGGCCTTTTCGATCTTCCGACGGTGCTCAATAACGTGGAAACCTGGGCCGGCATCGGCGCTATCATCCATCAGGGCGGCGAGTGGTTTGCCTCCATGGGGACCGACAGATCCAAGGGGACAAAGGCCTTTTCGCTGGTGGGCAAGGTCAAGAACACCGGGCTCATCGAGCTTCCCATGGGCACCACTCTGCGTGAGATCATCTACGACATCGGTGGAGGCGTGGCGTCCGATCGACCCTTCAAGGCGGTGCAGACCGGTGGTCCGTCGGGCGGCTGCGTGCCCGAGGAGCTCTTGGATCTTCCCGTGGACTACGAAAAGCTCACCGAAGCCGGATCCATGATGGGCTCCGGCGGCATGATCGTGATGGACGATCGCACCTGCATGGTGGACGTGGCCCGCTACTTCCTCGGCTTTCTCACCGAGGAGTCGTGCGGCAAGTGCACTCCCTGCCGAGAGGGCCTCAAGCAGATGCTGTTGATCTATGACCGGTTGGTGGAAGGCAAGGGGAGGAAGGGCGATATCGAGGCCATCGAACGACTGGCGTGCGGAATGCAGCTCGGCAGCCTGTGCGAGCTGGGCAAGTCGGCTCCCAACCCGGTGCTGTCCACCCTCAAGTACTTCCGGGCCGAATACGAGGCCCACGTCGCCGACCTCGCCTGTCCGGCCGGAATCTGCCGGGAGCTGACCGCCTACGAGATCGTCGAGGAGGGGTGTGACGGCTGCCACGCATGCTTCAAGGCCTGCCCGGTGGACGCCATCGAGGGCACGATCAAGGAACTCCACGTCATCCACCACGACGCCTGCATCTCCTGTGGCGTCTGCTTCGACGTCTGCCCCACCGAGGCGATCCGGACCTTCCCCAAGGTCGAGCTCAAGAACGCGGAGGTGGTGTGATGGCGACTCTGAAGGTCAACGGGCGACGAGTCACCGTGCCCGACAACGCCACAATCCTGGACGCGGCCCGCGAGGTGGGTGTGGATGTCCCGACCCTGTGCCAGTTCGACGGACTCGAGCCCTGGGGTGGCTGCCGGCTGTGCGTCGTGGACATGTCCCTCGAGGGCTGGGACGAGGACTGGTTCAAGATGGTCACCGCTTGCAACCATCCGGTGGCGGAGGGTATGAGGGTGCTGACCGACTCGGATCGGGTGATTGCCACCCGACAGGTGGTGGTCGACCTGCTGCTGGCCCGGTGCCCGGAGACTCCGCTCATTCGCAAGGTGGCCGCCGACCTCGGAGTCACCGAAACCTCCTACGAGCCCAACCCCGAGCCCACCGATTGCATCCTGTGCGGACTCTGCACTCGGGTCTGCGATCACATCGGTGTCTCCGCCATCGCTTCGGTCAACAGGGGATGGGGCCGGGAGATCGCGCCGCCATTCCACCAACCGCCGCCGGATTGCATCGGTTGCCTGGCCTGCGCCGAGATCTGCCCGACCGACCACATTCCTTTCACTGACGGCAACGTGATCCGCACGATCTGGGGCAGGGAGTTCGAGATGCTGCGTGATCCGGCCACCGGCAAGGCGGTGATCACGCGGGCCCAGGCCGAGCATTTCGCCGAGCGCAGCGGAGTACCCATGAGCTACTTCGAGACTTCGGACGCGAGCAAGCGTTTGGTGATGGCGAAGACCTTTGCATCGCTTGCGGTGAAGGAGTAACCCATGAGGTCTGAATTCGGAATTCGGAATTCGGAATTCGGAAAACCGATCCCCAAGACCGTGTCACGGGTTACGTGTCACGTGTCACGCCGCGATGGGAGCGCCACGTGGGAATGATATTCAAGGTATCCGTTGAGCGATGTATCGCCTGCGGAAAGTGCGAGCTGGCCTGTGCCTTCGCCCATGGCAGTGAGGGGAGGCCGTCGAAGACCCGGATCAACATCTACCGCCGGGGGCCGGAGCTGGGCACGCCGATCGTCTGCTTCCAGTGCGACGAAGCTGCCTGCGAGGCGGTCTGTCCCACCGAGGCGTTGGTTCGAAATCCCGACACCGGTGCGGTGGACATGGTGCGATCACGCTGCATCAGCTGCCGGATGTGCGTGGCGGCTTGCCCCTTCGGCAACATGCTGTGGGATGAGACCTACCACTGTGTTCAGAAGTGTGATCTGTGCGGCGGCGATCCAAGGTGCGTGCCCTTCTGCCCAACCGGGGCCATCGCCTGGGTGCCGGTCGAGCTGGCCGCCGTCCCGCCGGAACCGTTGGACCGCGAAGCCCTGGAGATCACCGGTGCTCTATAAGTCGATCAGAGTCGACTCCGATCGAGGGCTTTTGACTTTGGACTTTCGACTTTCGACTTTCGACTTTTGACTCATTCGGGCACGGAGACGGGTACGGGAGGAAGAGATGAATCAGGCCAATGACGAAATCCGTGAGGTGTTGCAGAAGGCCTACCAGATCGAGGTGGACGGCTACACCTTCTACTCCATGGCGGCAGAGAGGGCCGAAAAGCCGGCGGTCCAGGACCTCTTCGACAAGCTCGCCCGGGACGAGGTCCAGCACAAGGCCTACCTGAAGAGCGTCATGGGAACCTACGAGGACAAGGGCGTGGAGGCCTTCAACATCCATCTCAGGGATCCGGATCTCAAGGCCTTCACCGCCACGATCTTCACCGACGCCTTCAAACAACAGGCCCATGGCGCCGACTTCGAGATGGGCGTGTTGTCCATCGGCATGACCCTGGAAAACAATGCCATCAAATACTTTGCGGGCGCTGCGCAGCACTCGCTCGAGGCCGAGGTCAAGGCGTTTTATGAGTTCCTGGCCGACTGGGAGCGCCAGCACCTCGAAGCCCTGCGGAATCTGTTCAACGGGGTGCGCGAGGATTTCTGGCAGGACGGTGGATTCTCGCCGTTCTGATCCCGTGTGTGCCTGACGGGGCGGTTTGCGATGGTCGCTCAATACTCGCTGTGCCATTCTCACGGGCAGGTCGACGGTGGTTGGAACGAGCAGCGTGGTGAGAAGGGCACAGCGAGTATCGAGATATTTTCCACACTGACTAGCATGCTGCGCCAGTGCCCGGTTCGGAGATAGGGAGTCCAGTAAATGTGCCCGGCACCGCATTGGAGACGTGAGGCAAGAGCACCTTTGCGGGGCCGGCGTCAGCCGGCATGTTGATGGGCGTTGAGGAAGTCGTTTTTGGCGATCCCGGCCTGACTGCAGATGGCGGCGCCTGATTCGGCGACGAACGCCTCGAGAACCGGAGACTCGGCTTGGAGGACCTCGTCTCCGAAGGTCTCGATGTGAAAGCGGATGGCCGAGCGGACATCGGGACATCGCCACCAGCACGATCCCTACTGCCCGCTCCATTACAATAGCCAGGTCGAAGACCAATGGAACGACGGCGAACACACGATGCTGGCGGTCCAGGGCGGGCCGCGGTCCACATCCTGCTGATCGACGACGATGAGCAGGAACGGGAGAGGATCCGGACGGTGATCGCCCGCGATGTGGCGCCGGTGGAGATTCGCGAGATAGCGAATCACGTGGGTTTCTACCAGGCCCTGCAGGAGAATCAGTTCGACGCCGTCATCACCGAACAGGATCTCCACTGGTCGTCCGGCCAGGAGGTGCTGACCGCCGTCAAGAGCCTGAGGCCCGGAGCGCCGGTGATCATGGTGGCGGCCAACAAGAATGACGAGGTGGCCACTGCTGCCCTGGGCGATGGGCTGGACGTCTATTTGCCCAAGGGGGATGGGTTTTCAGCTCGACTGCGAGCCGGCCTCCGGTCGGCCCTGCGGCGGATCGAGTTCGAGGAGCGCATCGAAGGCCTCGAGGAGCGGTTGCACGACCTGCTGGACCGGCTCGATGTGGGGGTCTTTCAGGCTTCAGCCGACGGCACGGTCCTGCAAGCGAATGCTGCGCTGAACGCCCTGATGGGTGGGGTTGGCGAAGATCAGGAAGAGACGCAGAATCTAACCCATGTATTCTCCGACCCGCAGACCTACGGCGACCTGACGGATCGCCTCGTGAGCGAGGGAAGGCTTCGTTCGGAACGGGTCCAGTGGAAGCGGTCGGACGGCAGCATCGTGTGGGTTTCTCTGAGCGCCACCATCCGGCAGGCACCTGGTGGCGAGACGGTCATGGACGGACTGGTGGAGGACGTGACCGAGGAGCACGAAGCGCGGGAGGCGTTGCGTCGGGCCACTGAGGATCTGCGCGCCATCTTCGAGAACAGCGGAGCCGCGGTGGCGGTGCTGAGGGCCGACGGCACAATCGAGATGGTCAACACCGCATTCGAGAGATTTTCGGGTTTTGCGCGCTCGGAGTTGGAGGGTGTTGCAGCCTGGAACCGTTTCATGTCCATCGCCGACGGTGAGCACGATGCCGAGCGCCGAAGGGTGCTGCTGGCGGCTCCGGAGGGTGGCCCTCGTGGGGGGAGATTCGATTTTGTGACCCGGAATGGTCGGCGCTGTCGCGTTCACGCGACCGAAGCTGCGCTGCCGGGCGGCGAGCGATCCGTGGTCTCGCTGGTCAATATCAGCGAGCGGCAGCGGATCGAGGACCGGCTGATGCACAACGTTTTCCACGACGGGCTCACCGGGCTGCCCAATCGATTGTCGTTGATGGATCGTCTGGGCGCCCTGGCGGGGGGGAGGAACCGGTTCCGGAATCCGAATCCGCTCTGTTGGTTGTGGACATCGACGACTTCAAGGCAGTGAACGATCGATTTGGCCACCGGATCGGCGACCTCCTGCTACGGTCGGTGACTCGACGTATTGAAGGCGCGGCCCCAGAAGCCGATATGGTGGCCCGCACGGGAAGTGACAGTTTCGCGGTGGTGCTCCATCCCTCGGCGGACCGTAGTTCGGTCGCCGCCGTTGCCGACGCGGTCAGGGGTGCCTTCCGAGACCCCTTCCAATTCGGCGATCACACCATTCACTGCTCGGTGAGCCTTGGGGTCGCCTTGGCATCCGACGAATCGGAGATCGCGACCCTGTTTGGCGACGCCGAAACCGCGATGTACGAAGCACGGAGCTCCGGGGGCGGGCGATGGCAATTCCATGACGGCGATTGAAACCTACGGGGGTTGAACGTTAGACGTTAAACGTTGAACCTGAACAAGTGACGAGTGACGGGTGACGTGAAACGAAGGGTTGGTGCGATGCGCCAAACACCTTTTGGAGCTGGAGCGAAAGGAGACAGCTGTGGGATTGAAAGATGAGTTCGAAGCGGCGGCGGCGCGGTCTCGGGAGCTTCCCGATCAGCCCAACGACATCCTGTTAAAGCTCTATGCGCTGTACAAGCAGGCTACCGCAGGGGACGTTTCCGGTTCGCGACCTGGAATGTTCGACATGGTGGGGCGAGCCAAGCACGACGCCTGGGCCGAGCTGAGCGGCCTTTCCGGAGACGACGCGAAACAGCAGTACGTCGATCTGGTCGCCCAACTCCCCCCCGACTGACCGGCATCCCTCATCGGGCTGAGGCTTCAAAATGATCCAAAACTGAGAACTCCTCAGCCCTGGATCCCGAAACCGGAATCCTCTACGATCGACTCATTGAAGGAGCCTTGGTGGACAAAATCCTCATCGACGGCCGGAGCCTGACCCTCGACCAGGTGGAGTCGGTGGCGCTCGGCGTCTCCGGGGTCGCCCTTGCCGAAGAGGCTCGGAAGCGGATCGAGGGAGCGCGCGGGGTGGTTGAAGACATCCTCGCCTCGGGTCAGGTGGTCTACGGCATCAACACCGGCTTCGGCAAGCTGGCCGAGGTGAGGATCGCTCCGGATCAGTTGAGCAGACTCCAGCTCAACCTGCTCAGGTCTCACGCCTGCGGCGTGGGTGAGCCCTTTTCCGAGCCGGTGGTTCGCGCCATGCTGCTGCTGCGGGCGAACGTTCTGGCCACTGGCCACGCCGGCTGCCGTCCCGAGGTTGTGGACCGGCTGCTCGAGTTGCTCGACGCCGGGGTCCACCCGGTGGTTCCCTGTCGGGGATCGGTGGGTGCGTCTGGGGACCTGGCGCCGCTGGCTCACCTGGCCTTGCCGTTGGTGGGGGAGGGCGAGGCCATCATCGGTGGAGATCGCGTTCCCGGTGCCGAGGCGCTGAGGCGAGCAGGTATTTCGCCGTTGCAGTTGGAGGCCAAGGAGGGCCTGGCCCTGATCAACGGAACCCAAACTTCGGCAGCTGTCGCTGCCCTCGCCCTGGCCTCGGCGGGTCGCTTGTTGGACGCTGCGGACGTCGTGTGTTCGCTGACCCTGGACGCCTTGGCCGGCACCGATGCCGCCTTCGATCCGGCCGTCCACCGTGCCCGGCCCCACCCGGGTCAGGGAACGAGCGCCGCCAACATGGCGCGGCTGCTGGCCGGGTCCGCCGTTCGCGAGTCGCACCGAGACTGCGGGCGGGTGCAGGACGCGTACTCTCTTCGATGCTCACCCCAGGTCCACGGTGCGGTGCGAGACGCATTCAATCACGTGCGGCAGGTGCTGGAGATCGAGTTCAACTCAGCCACCGACAACCCCATGGTCTTCAGCGATGGCCGGATTGTGTCGGGCGGCAACTTTCATGGGGCGCCGATCGCTGCCTCACTCGACTACCTGGCGGCGGCCCTCACCGACGCGGCCTCGATCTCCGAACGGCGGCAAGCTCGCCTGGTGGACAGCGCCCTCTCCGGGCTGCCCGCTTTCCTGTCGCCAGAGCCGGGCCTCAACTCGGGTTTCATGATGGTGCAGGTGGCCGCGGCAGCCCTCGTGAGCGAGTGCAAGACCCTCGCCCATCCGGCGTCGGTGGACTCCATCCCCACCTCTGCCGGCCAGGAGGACCACGTATCCATGTCGACCTGGTCGGCGCGCAAGCTGGCGTCGATCGTGGACCTCTACGCCCAAGTGCTTGGCATGGAGTACCTGGCGTCGGCGCAGGGTTTAGAGTTTCAGCGGCCTTTACGATCCTCCGATTCCCTCGAAAAAGCGGTCTCACGCCTCCGCGAACGCGTGCCCCGCCTCGAGGACGACCGGTATCTCGCGCCCGACGTGAACGCGGCCATCGAGCTGGTGTCGAGCCTGGGCGAACTCGTCAGGGGAGAGTCAAAAGTCTAAAGTCAAAAGTCCAAAGTCAATAATCGACCGTCCAAAATTGAAGGTCTAAAGTCCTTATAACTCGAAAATCGGGTGAGGGTGGGTGGCGGGCAGCTTTTCGAGAGCTTGTCGGAAACCGCTCTTCCCGCCCCTGAGGTGTCGGTGGGGAGCGTAGCGAGCAAAGACCCATCGCGATCATTCGGGCGTGATCTGCTGGACTCGACGGTCGATTGTTTCGAGCTCGGCATTGATGTATTCCTGGAGGATGGCAAAGGACTCGTTGGCGTCGAGTTTCTCGTCCACCAGATCGGAGAACGCCTTGCGCCGGAGGCTGACCAGGGCGCGACGTCGGTCCCGCAGGGTGTCTATGTCGGTCTCGCTGGGGTTCACGGCGTGCTCCACGGCTTCCACATAATACTCGTCGATTCGGTTCTTCCTGCGGCGGCGGATCCACTGTCTGAGGGCGATGTAGCCAGAATAGACACCAACCAGCACGGTCAGCCCGAAGCTCATGGCCTCCGCGTACTCCACCAGGAATGGTGGCTGCGAGCGTTCGTAGTAGGCCACCGCCCCCGAGTGATATGGGAGGTTCACGGTGCCCGGACTGTAGTGTTCCCGGATACGGGCTGCCACGGAGAGCTCCCCGTCGTCGCCGGCCAACCGGTTTCGGTGCTGGATGAGCTCACCGGTCATCCGTCTGACGAACTCCGAGTCGAGCCCGGAGGCGGCCACGAGCTGGGCTGTGACGCCGACAGTGCGAACCGGCCGGCTGGGGAGCGTACCGTAGGTGGAACGAGGAATTGTCGTGGCGTGGAGGTTGGGAATGACCAGGGCGAGAGCGTCGGCCTCATTGCCACGCTCCTGGGCGTCCCCGAGGGACAGGAACCGGACGGCATCGTTCCGGCACAGCTCTCCGACCGTCGTCGAGGGAATCGCGGTGAGCATGAAGGCAGCGTCGATGGAGCCCTCCTCGAGAGCACGCACTGCCTCCTCCGGATCGAGGCTCAGGTTCTCTCCCACCTCGACCCGGAAGTGATCGAGCGCCCGCTGCGCCACCTGGCGGGTACCGCTGCCGGGCAAGCCGAGTGCCACACGACGGCCGCCGAGATCGTGGATGGTCGTGACCTCGTCGGCGATGTCAGTGGCCACCAGGATGTGGAGTACCTCCTCGTAGAGGGGAGCCACCAGGCGGGCGTTTTCGTGCGCCGGAGTGTCGCTCTGGATGATCGCCAGATCAGCTGCACCGGTCTCGATCATGCCCATGTTGGAGACGCTGCCTTCGGTGGTTCGCACCGTCACCGACTCGGCGAGGCCCTCGGACTGGAGCAGCTCGGCGAGAGCCAATCCCAGCGCGTGGTAGGTGCCGGTCTCCGATCCGGTGGCGACGATGACCTTTGGCAGCTTCGGGTCCGGCGACACCGAGCGGTAGGTGATGATGCCGCCTGCGATCAGCAGCGTCGCGACCACGAGGGCGATCACCACGGGCAGGGAAACCGAAGGGCCGACCCGTGGGACTGTAGAGGTGGGGACCATCCAGATACTCCGTTGAAGCTGTGCCTGTCACGGTGTCCGGTGACGATCTCAGGCTATCACGTCGGCCTGTGCTATAACCGGATTGCGAGGTCTTTTGACGTGACTGACAATCCTGAGACGAGCCAGGATCAAACCGCCCGCGAGTCGATCGATCCGAACCTGCTGACCTTCAAGGTCTGCGTCGCGGCGTTGTGGGCCGATGGCAGGATGATGGCCGCGGAGCGCGACCAGCTGAGCCGCCTCATCAACAGCCTCGTCGAAAGCGAGAACGAGCGCGCCGAGTTTCGCCGGGTCGCGCTGTTGCAGGACGTCAACAGCCACGAGGTGCTGGCAGAGGTTGACGGCCTGGGTGAAACGGACAAGCGACATCTCTTCGACCGGTGCGTCGCCCTGCTGGCGAGCGACCGCCGGATCGGCCTCAGCGAGCGGCGCTTCCTGGCGCGGCTCCGTAAGCGGTGCGGCATCGGATTCTGGGCGTATCGTCGGTTGGTTTGGCGGGCCACGTGGAAAATCAGGGTAGCGGCGGGGGTGCTGATCGCCGCGACCGCCGCGGTGATCGTGGTCACGGTGTCGCGGCACGAGGAGGCGGGCTTCCCGCCGCGCGAGATCGAGTACTTCCAGGAGGTCGCCCTCCGGGCGGCAGCGCTCGATCGAGTTGTTCTCGAGCCGGAGGAGCTCTACGAGATGGTGCGGACCTCGGTGGTTACGGTCAACGTCATGGTGGGCGGGGTCGAGGAAGGGAACGGCTCGGGGGCGGTGATCGGGTGGGATGAGCTCGGCCAGCTCTACATCCTCACCAACCGGCACGTGGTCTACCACGAGCTCCCGGAGGGACGGGAGCTGTGCTTCGAAGCCGAGCTTGAGTCGGGCGTCCAGCTGCCCGCGATCCTCGACTTCTACTCCCGGCGCCACGACCTCGCGCTGCTTTTGGTGCCGGGGCTCGCCGGATGGGCGGAACCGCTCGGCATTCTTCCCAGGCAGGCCCTGAGAGTCGGGGAGAAGGTCTATGCGGTGGGTAGCCCCATGGGCCTTGGCCACACCTTCACCTCTGGCGTGATTTCGGCGCTGCGGCCGGACACCATCCAGACTGACGCGATGGTCTACTTCGGGTCGAGCGGCGGGCCGCTTGTGGACGGCAGCGGCGCCCTGTGCGGCGTCATCACCACCACCCACAGTCACAAGGACATCTCCTTCGCCATTTATGCCGAAACCGTCCTCGATATGCTTCAGGAACGTCGCGACGCCAAAACCGTCGAGTGACACCTGGCAAGTGACACGGGTATCGGGGCTCGGGGTTCGGGACTCGGGGCTCGGGGTTCGGGGCTCGGGGTTCGGGACTCGGGGTTCGGGACACGGGTATCGGGGCTCGGGGTTCGGGACTCGGGACTCGGGGTTCGGGACTCGGGGCTCGGGGTTCGGGATGGCGTTCCCGCGTGAGCGATCTTCGACGGTTCACGTTCTATCACCTTTGCTCTCGATGCTCTGCCCTGCGCACGTCATTGACTGCATTGCCAAGGTACTTTGCTACGTGAAAACGATCGAAACAGATCTTCGTCTCCCACCCTTCGACACGGTTCTTCGTCGCCTGTATGTAGGGCTTCCACATGTCCATCGCCACCGCTTTGATAGCTGCAAGCTGCTCAGGTGACAGACTTTCATAGAACGCTTCCAGTGCCTCCTGACCTCGACCATCACCTACGTACAGGACCTTCCCTGATTGAAGGTCATTCACCACCGTGACGTACTCATGTCTTCGCTGAAATGACGTCTCGTCCACACCAAGGTGTCGGATCTCTTGATCCTCTCGACGCGCTAACCCTCGCCGTACAGCTCGTTGCTGTATGCCGTCTAATTCATCCCAGCTCAATCCCATCCGACGTGACACTGCTGAAATATTCGCCTCCCGCAGCCAGTCAATCGCCAAACTCTCGAACATCGCTGTGAATCGTGACCTCTCCTCCGCCCACGGCACAAACCTTTAAACCTTTAACCTTTAAATCTTTAAACCAGAAAAAGCCCCGCCGGGGTGGGCGGGGGTCATCTTCAATCTGCAATTTTCAATCTTCAATCAGATTACGAACAGCCGGTCGTGCCTCCGCAAGAGTCGCACTTGAGACACGTGCCGTTGCGGACCAACGTGAGGGACCCGCACTCGGGGCAAGGGTCGCCCTCATAACCCATGTACCGGGCCTTCTGGACCGCGGCAGCGGTGGGAGACGAGGCGGTGGCGACGCCGGTAGCGTTCGGCGCGAGCGGCGCAGCACCCCGCGTCTGCCCCACGGCAATCTGTCGGACCTCGGCCACCTGGCTCGCTTCCCTGGGGAGCTTGTGGTCGTCCTTGCCACCGCCCACTGCGTCGTGGCGGACGTCTTCTGAGGACACCTGTGCAAGATCGTCGCGGTTCAGGTAGGTGATGGCCAGCTCCCGGAACACGTAGTCGATGACCGAGGTGGCCATCTTGATCCGGTCGTGGCCGCCGACGATGCCGCTGGGCTCGAACCGGGTGAACACGAAGGCATCCACAAACTCGTCCAGCGGGACCCCGTACTGGAGGCCGAGCGACACTGCAATGGCGAAACAGTTCATCAACGACCGGAAGGCTGCACCCTCCCGGTGCATGTCGAGGAAGATCTCTCCCACCGCGCCATCCTCGTACTCGCCGGTGCGGATGTAGACCTTGTGGCCACCCACCGACGCCTTCTGGGTGAAGCCGGCGCGACGCTGCGGCAGCCGGCGGCGATGGGCCTGGTGGCGGATCACGACCCGCTCGGCAATGCTCTCGGCCACCGCCATGACGTCGCCGGAGGCCACCGCCTCGGACAGCTCCCCGGACTCGTCGAGGTCCATGGCGATGCTCAGCGGTTGGCTGAGCTTGGAACCGTCGCGATACAGCGCCACCGCCTTGATCATCTTCTGCCACGCCAGGAAATAGGCGCTCTTGATGTCATCCAGCGAGGCTTCGGTGGGCATGTTGATGGTCTTTGATATGGCGCCGGAAATGAATGGCTGCGCAGCGGCCATCATCAGGATGTGGCCCTCGGCGCGGATGAAGCGGGTGCCCAGCTTGCCGCAGCGGTTGGCGCAGTCGAAGACCGCCAGGTGCTCCTCCTTGAGGCGGGGAGCACCCTCCACGGTCATGGTTCCGCACGCCCACGTGTTGGCGGCCTCGATTTCCTCTGGCGAAAAGTCCATACGGCCCAGGACGTCGAGATTCCAGTTGGCGAGGTCGGCGTCCGAGAACCCGATTTTCTTGAGGAAGTCCTCGCCCAGTATGTGCGGCGCAAAGGCGTTGTTGATGTCGAAGCTGGTGGGCAGCGCCTGCTCGATGCGGTCGATGGTCTCCTCGTCGAATCCCCGGGTGCGCAGCGCCTCGTGGCCGATGCTCGGGCAGTCCACCAGGCTGCCGTGGCCAACGGTGTAGGCGACCATTTCGCCGATCTCGTCGTGGCTGTATCCGAGCTTCTCGAGGGCGGCCGGAATCGCCTGGTTGATGATCTTGAAATAGCCGCCGCCGGCGAGCTTTTTGAACTTCACCAGGGCGAAATCCGGTTCGATACCTGTGGTGTCGCAGTCCATGACAAGACCGATGGTGCCGGTGGGCGCCAGCACCGTCGCCTGGGCGTTGCGGAAACCGTGGGTGCAGCCCAGTTCGTAGGCTCGGTCCCAGGCGTTCTGCGCCGCCGCGAGGAGTTCTTCGGGTGTGGCCGCCGGATCGATCCCCATGGGCAGGACGGTGAGCCCGTCGTAGGCCTCGAGAGAGGCGTTGTAGGCGGCGCGCCGATGGTTCGAGATGACGCGCAGCATGGCATCGCGATTCTCTTCGAAGCCGGGGAATGGCCCCAGTTCGGCGGCCATTTCCGCCGACGTGGCGTAGGACTCACCAGTCATGGTGGCCGTAATCGCGCCGCAGATCCCCCGCCCCTCGTCGGAGTCGTAGGGGATGCCCAGGCGCATCAGCAGCGAGCCGATGTTGGCGAATCCGAGACCCAGGGTCCGGTAGGCATAGCTCAGCTCGGCGATGCGGCGGCTCGGGAAAGAAGCCATGAGGACCGATATCTCGAGCACCATGGTCCAAAGCCGGACCGCGTGGCGGAAGCCGTCGACGTCGAATTTATCATCCTCGCCGAGGAACTTCACCAGGTTGAGGGAGGCCAGGTTGCAGGCGGTATCGTCAAGGAACATGTATTCGGAACAGGGGTTCGAGGCGTTGATTCGGCCGTCGGCCGGGCAGGTGTGCCACTCGTTGATGGTGTCGTCGAACTGGAGGCCCGGATCGGCGCACTCCCAGGCCGCAAGAGCGATATCGCTCCACAACTTCACCGCCGGAACCCTCTTCGCCACTCCGTTGTCAGTGCGACGCAAGAGCTTCCACTGGCCCCCAATATCGAGGGAGTCGAAGAAGCTGTTGGGGACTCGGATGCTGTTGTTGGCATTCTGCCCGGACACGGTGAAGTAGGCATCGGAGTCCCAGTCCGTGTTGTACTCCTCCAGGGGATAGTCTCGGATACCCTGTTGGGCGAGCTGGAGCACGCGCTGGATCGAGCCGTCCGGCACACCGACCTTGCGGGCGGTGGCGATGGTCATGCGGAGCCTGGTGTTTTCGGCCGGGTTGAGCGACGGCTTGGCCCGGTTGTCGGCGAAACAGGCGTCGAGCACTTCCTGGAGGTGGTTCTTGAGGACCTTCGACCCCGTAACCAGCGCGGCGACCTTGCGTTCCTCCACCGCCTTCCAGGAGATGAACTCCTCGATGTCGGGGTGATCCAGGTCGAGGCAGACCATTTTGGCGGCGCGACGGGTGGTGCCGCCGGACTTGATGGCACCGGCAGCTCGATCTCCGATTTTGAGAAACGACATCAAGCCCGACGACCTGCCGCCGCCCGAGAGCGGCTCGCCGCCACCACGGAGGCTGGAGAAGTTGGTCCCGGTGCCCGACCCGTACTTGAAGAGCCGTGCCTCGCGGGTCCACAGATCCATGATGCCGCCCTCGTTGACGAGGTCATCGGAGATCGACTGGATGAAACACGCGTGGGGTTGGGGTCGTTCGTAGGCGTTGTCTGTCTTTCTGAGTTCACCGGTTTCCGGGTCGGCGAACCAGTGGCCCTGGGCGGGCCCGGTGATGCCGTAGGCCCAGTGAAGGCCGGTGTTGAACCACTGGGGGGAGTTGGGTGCGGCGTACTGGGCCGCGAGCATATAGCTCAGCTCGTCGCGGAAGGCCTGCGCGTCCTCCTCGGTGTCGAAATAGCCGTGAGTGCGACCCCAATGGGTCCAGCAGCCCGCGAGGCGATCGAAGACCTGTCGCGCGTCTTGCTCGGATCCGGTGACCGGGCGCCGATCCTCATCCAGTACGGGGTTGCCCTGTTCGTCCACAAGCTGGACGCCGGCCTTGCGGAAGTACTTCTGGACGAGCACGTCCACCGCAACCTGCGACCAGCACTCCGGAACACGGACCCCGTCCATCTTGAATACGACGGTACCGTTCGGATTTCTGATCTCCGAGGATCGTTCGACGAACTTGAACTCTTCATACGGGTTGGCGCCTTCCCGAGTGAACCGACGGCTGACCTTCATCCTTGTTGCGAGCCCCCTCCATCTCAAAACCGGGCGAGAGATTCCCCTACTGATTCGGTGCCTCGACCCCGACGGTGCTAGTGGGAATAGCCAGGCTTAGACCACTATATCTTGGGTTTTTGTTGATTGTCAACACTATATCTTGGGGTGTTTCTCGATTGGCTAAATCGCTGAAAAACTGTGGGTTGACGTTCTCCCATTCGAACGATGCCATTGTGTGGAGCCGTCATCTCAGGTGCGCCCATCAAGAGGAGACGCGCCCGCCTACAAGCCATCGTTGGTGTTTGGGGTGTGAGGCCGAGGCAGAATCGCTGTCGCAAAATCCCCGCCGAGGGTGATTCAACCTCGATACAGCTCCCGAATGTTGGGAATGAGGTACTCGGTAAACGCTCTTTCGAGGTCGAAACGGGGGGCCAATCCCCAGTCCCGCCTGGCGGCCGAATCATCCACGGCGGCGGGCCAGCTGTCGACGATGGACTGCCGTTTGAGATCTGGTTCGAAGGTGATTTGGGAGTCGGGAAAACCGGCCTGGACGAGATCGCGGATCTCTGCCGCAGAGGGATTGAATGCCGAGATGTTGTAGACCGACTTTCCCAACCGTGCCCGGTCCGCTCCGGCCAGAGCCATCAAGGCCTCCACCGCGTCGGGCATGACCATGAAGGGAATCCGGGTGTTCGGTCTGACGAAGCAGGCGTAGGGCCGGCCCGTGGCGGCGGCGTGGACCATCTCGGGTGCGAAATCGGATGTCCCTCCCGAGGGAACCGTGAAGGCCGAAATCAGGCCGGGGAACCTGATGGCTCGAAAGTCGACCCTTCCGGAGAGCTGTTCCGCAGCGAGTTGCTTGTAGTGGTCGGCGTAGTAGCGGCCGAGGTGTTCGCAGTAGAGCTTGTTGCAGCCGTACATGGTGGTGGGGACGTTCCACAGCGTCTCGCGGACCGCTCCGGCGGCAGCCTTGGTCTCGAGGTCCGGAAGACCGTAGGCCGCAATCGACGACGGGTAGAGGAAGACCACCGCCCGGCCATGGGATTCCCCTTCGGCCTGGGCAAAATCGAGGAGCTTGAGAGTGCCCTCCACGTTGACCTGGTGGGCGGTCAACGGCGTGAACTCCGATCGCGTGGAGAGCAGGGCGGCGAGGTGGTAGACGGTGTCCACCTCGTACTCGGAGAGAATCCTTTCCAGGAGGTGCTCCTCGAGAATCGACCCCACGAACTGCTGCTCCACCAGCCGTGCCAGCGCGGAATCCAGCGGTTTCAGGTCGATGGTGATGATCGGCGAGTCATTGCCGCTCGAAAGCTCCTCGATCAGCCCGTGGCCGATCTCGCCACTGGCACCGGTGATCAGCGTGACTGGTTTTCGCATGTGCGCCTCCCAATGAGCAGGGATTAGGGTGGCGTTGAGGGGTGTGGCTTGTCAAGGGGGAGCATCGTTCCCGTTCCCGTCCCCGTTCCCGAACGAGTCCAAAGTCTAAAGTCTAAGTCGAAAGTCCCCGCTCCCGAGAGCCTCCAAGGGCACGCTCGATTCCGATACCGATACCGAAACCGATACCGATGAGGCTCCCTACTTCACACCCCCACACTCCCATACCCCACACTCCCATACCTCCATACCCCCACGGTTTTGCAACCCGATCCGGCCGACCGGCATCCAATAGCCGAGGTTGTTGCGAACCGGCCGGTCCCCCCTTGCGTAATGAATGGTTGAGGCGATGTAGGAGGAAACTCATGGCAAAGGTCATCAAGTGGCTGGCGATCCTGGTGGTGGTCGTTGGGGCGGCGGGCGCCATCTACGCCTGGATGGGGAGCCGGGGTTCGAACGACAATGGTCTCAAGCTGGTGGAGGCGGAGCTCGGTTCGATCACCGAAAAGGCGCTCGCCGTGGGTCAAATCGAGCCACGAGAGAAGTTCCAGGTGAAGTCGAAGATCTCCGGAATCGTCAAGCGGACCTTCGTCGAGGTGGGGGACGTGGTGACAGGCGGCGACCCCTTGTTCGAGATCGCTCCGGATCCGACCCCCCAGGAGCTGTTGTCAGTGGACCACGGGCTGAGGTCGGCGGAGGCTTCCTATGAAAAGGCCAAGGCCGACTTCGCGCGCGGGCTCGAGCTGCACCAGGATGGCCTTCTCTCCAAGGGTGATTTGGACGCTCTCGCCGAGATGCACGAGCTGGCCCAGGTCTCCCTGAATCAGGCCCAGGACAATCGTCAGCTTACGCGCCAGGGCCGGGTCACCGGAACGACCACCCAGGTGGAGACGTTGATTCGGGCTCCGGCAGCGGGCACAGTGCTGAGCCGCTCCGTGAATTCGGGGGACCCGGTGGTGCCCCTGACCTCCTACCAGCCGGGGACCGAGTTGGCCGCGGTGGCTGACATGTCGGACCTCATCTTCAAGGGCACGGTGGACGAGATCGATGTGGGCAAGATCGCGGTG
This sequence comes from uncultured Holophagae bacterium, assembly GCA_963801995.1. Classification (GTDB taxonomy): domain Bacteria; phylum Acidobacteriota; class Thermoanaerobaculia; order Thermoanaerobaculales; family Sulfomarinibacteraceae; genus FEB-10. The sequence goes on from CAWDGW010000014.1 coordinate 439,204, forward strand.
GGCATGCCCAGCAGGATCAAGGTTGGAGCGTTGCCGAATGCTCCTGTGACGGGCAGGCTGTCGCGGATCGCACCCCAGGCGAAGAAGGACGCCGGGGCGACGCTCTTCGACGTGGAGATCGAGCTCGACCCGGGCCAGGAGGTGGTGCTCAGGGCCGGCTACTCGGCCAACGCCGAGGTGGTGATCCGGGAGAAGTCGGACGTGGTGATGATCCCCGAGCGGTTGGTGCTCTTCGAGGACGACGGTGAGGCCACCTTTGTCGAGCTGCCGGGGGAGGGACCGGAAGCCGAGCCCGTCAAGGTGGCTGTGGAGCTCGGCCTCTCGGATGGCCTCAACGTCGAGATCGTGGACGGGCTCGCTGCCGGCGATCAGGTCGTTCAGCGGCCGCCCCGCGAGATCGGCTCGATGTTCTAGTTGGCAGAGCTATGAAGAATTCCAAATTCCAAATTCCAAATTCCAAATTCCGTCCACCCACCCGGGGTGGCGTGCGCAGCTTGACCGCATCAATTTTCAATTTTCAATTTTCAATTTTCAATTTTCAATTGGGTGGGAGGGAGGGGCGATGACGACCTTTGCGTCCTTCCTCCGCGCCCTGCTCAGAGACATCCGCACCCAGAAGCTGCGCACCTTCCTGACCACTTTCGGCATCGTCTGGGGGACCGTGGCTGTGGCCCTGTTGCTGGCTTTCGGCGAGGGTATGCACCGCTACCAGATGAAGAGCTTCGCGGGCCTCGGTGACCACATCGTGATCGCCTGGCCGGCGAGAACCTCGTTGCCTTTCGAGGGGCTCGGCAAGGGCCGGCCGGTGATGATGGACGAGTCGGACATCCAGTTCCTGAAGGCGCAAGTGGATGGCATGGAGGCCATTTCCAGCGAGTACTCGCAGACCATGCGCCTGCGGCTTGGCGACCAGGGTCGAGGTGTGGAGGTGTCTGGAGTGTCGCCGGTCTTTGGTCAGCTGCGAAGCATGGTCCCGGCCGAGGGCGGGCGGTTCATCGATCCCATCGACATGGAGCAGCGACGGCGGGTCGGCTTTATCGGCAATCGATTGGCAGAGGATCTCTTTGGCGGGGAGGACCCGGTGGGAAGCGAGGTGATGCTCCACGGCTCGCCGTTCGTGATCGTCGGAATTCTGAAGGCCAAGGACCAGGATTCTTCGTACTCCGGGCGAGATCATTCCAAGATCATGATCCCATCGACCACCTTCAGGGCCCTCACCGGTCAGCGGTGGTTGGACAACTTCATCTTCCGTGCCGAGGACCCGTCGTTGAACAAACAGGTGTCGGAACGGATCACCGCCGCCCTCGGCAAGCGCAAGAAATTCGACCCGGCCGACACCGAGGCGGTGGCGATCTGGGACACGGCCGACATGTTCGTCTTCTTTGACAACTTCATGCTCGCTTTCAAGATCTTCCTCGGGATCATGGGGGTGCTCACGCTGATTGTGGGCGGCATCGGGGTGTCGAACATCATGAACGTGGTGGTGGAGGAGCGGACCAGGGAGATCGGCATCAAGATGGCGCTGGGGGCCAGATCCAGTTCAATTCTCAGTCAGTTCATCCTCGAAACCATGCTCCTGACCGCCATCGGCGGAGGTATCGGGTTGGCTATCTCGTGGGCGATCTGCGCCGCGGTTCCTGCCATTGGGATCGAGGAGATGATCGGATCTCCGGTGCTCTCTCCCCGGCTCGCTTTGCTGACCGCCTCGGTGCTCGGTCTGGTCGGGCTCTTCGCCGGCTACTTTCCGGCCCGCGACGCCTCACGCCTCGACCCGGTGATTGCCATGAAGCTTTGAGTGGACGTTGGAGGGAACTGAAGGTCATGCTGAACTGCTCAATACCCGGGCTCAGAATCGCCCAAGCGAATGTGGTCCTGCGGGCGGCGATCGCCGGAACCAGCAATCCCGTGGGGAAGATTCTGAGCCCGGGTATCGAGAATATTTGGATACGGATTATGAGGATGCCGGGCCGTGATGGTCGTGTGGAATCTCTTCGCGAAGGCGTCTTCGCTGCAAAGGAAGCGGGCGGTTCTCACCGTGGCTGCCATCGCCTGGGGAACGGTGGCGATTTTGATGCTGTTGTCGTTTGGAGAGGGCCTGCGGAACCAGATGATGCGGAGCCGCGCCGGGATGGGCGAGAACATCGCGGTCTGGTGGCCGGGTGAGACCTCCAAGGTGTGGCAGGGCCTGCCCACGGGGCGGCCCATTCGGCCGCGGATCGATGTGGTTGACTACCTTCGGCGAAAGCTGCCGGACCTGGTGGGTGTGGCGGGCGAGATCCACGGCTTCCACCCGGCGATCTATGGAAGACAGCAACAGAATGTGAGGGTTGTGGGAGCGAGCGCGGTCTATGGCACCCTCCGCAACCACTTCCCACGGGAGGGCGGCCGCTTCTTCAACGAACGCGACGAGGCCGAGAAGCGAAGAGTCGTGTTCCTCGGCAATGTCCTGGCCGAGGAACTCTTCGGCGACGTGGACCCCGTGGGAGAGACCCTGAGCCTTGGAGGCTCGCCCTTCCTGGTCATCGGCGTGCTCCAGAAAAAGCTCCAGATGGGGAATTACGGCGGGATGGACGCGGACCACGCGACCATTCCACTGACCACCTACGAATCAGTCTTTGGACAACGTGAGGTGGAGATGGTCGTCCTCAAGGTCGCTGGACCGGAGCAGATGCCCGACGCGCTGACCCGGTTTGCGGACGCCCTGAGTGCCCGGTATCGTTTCGACCCCGACGACCAGGATGTCATCCAGATCTGGGACACGGCCGACAGCGCCAAGAGCCTCAACGACGTGATGGTGGGCTTGCAGATCTTCCTCGGCATCATCGGAGGCCTGACCCTGCTGATCGGCGGTATCGGAGTGGCCAACATCATGTACGCCGTGGTCAAGGAAAAGACTCGGGAGATCGGAGTCCAGATGGCCATCGGTGCTCGCCGCAGTTGGATCACTGGCCCGTTCGTGCTGCAGGGCATGGCCTACACCCTGCTCGGCGGAATGGTGGGGCTGGTGATCGCGGTGGTGATCATTCTGCTGTTGGGACTGGTGCCGGTGGAGGGCAACCAGGCCCTCGAGTTCATGGGGAAACCGACTCTGTCGTGGCAGATCGCGGTGGTCACTGCGCTGATCCTCGGCGGGATCGGGATTCTGGCCGGCTACTTCCCGGCACGACGGGCCGCGTCGGTCGATCCTGCGGAGACACTTCGTTATGAATAATTACAAATTACAAATTACAAATTTCAAATTGGAGTTGAAGAGCTGCCCTGAGATTGAGTGGGAGGGTGGAATATTCAATTTTCAATTTGTAATTTTCAATTGGACGGGAGGGAGGGGGAAATGAACTGGCCGCTCAAGAAACGCAATAACGGGGACCCGTCGCCGAACGGCAAGATCATTTGCATGGAGAAGATCACCAAGGTGTACGACACCGGGAAGATCCAGGTCGAAGCCCTGCGTGGCATCGAACTGGAGGTGGCGAAGGGCGAGTTCGTGGCCGTGGTGGGCCCCTCCGGATCCGGCAAGTCGACCTTGCTCAACCTCATCGGCTGTCTCGACACCCCCACCGAAGGGAGCTACCTGCTCGGCGGCGAATCGGTGGCGCGGCTCGACCGGGATGAACTTGCCGATGTCCGAAATCGAAGGGTTGGTTTCGTGTTCCAGAACTTCAATCTGCTGCCCCAGCTGTCCGCACTGGAGAACGTGGAGATGCCCATGCTCTTCGGCGGGATCGGCCGGAGGGAACGGCGCCGGCGGGCCATGGATCAGCTGGAACAGGTTGGCCTTGGAGATCGGGTGGAGCACAAACCCACCGAGCTCTCCGGCGGCCAGATGCAGCGAGTAGCGATCGCCCGGGCGCTGGCGATGGAACCGGACATCATCCTGGCCGACGAGCCCACGGGAAACCTGGACACGGGTTCCGGATCGGACGTGATGGGACTGCTCGGCGATCTCTGGGAACAGGGACGGACTCTGGTGGTCGTGACCCACGACACAAGCCTGGCGCGACGGGCCAATCGGGTGGTCGAGATTCGCGATGGGCTCGTAGTCAGTGACGCCGCCGCCGCCGATCGGATAATTGAAAATTGAAAATTACAGATTGAAGATTTCCATCACCCAACCGTCGCTGGTCGGTGGACTCGTTACGGCGTAGCCGTATCCCCCGTCCAATCTGATGGTCACAAGTGGTGTCGGATTTTGAAAAACGAGGAACACAAAGAGCGTGAATTTATTTTTTAGCGGCTGCTTTATCGATTCTCATGCTGGGGGTGGAAAGGGTAGCCCAACGGTGTTGACTCTGCGTCTGGTCTTGGCGCTCTTCGCGGTTCGTATGCGGTCGGCTGGGAGATCCAGCTTCATCCTTCACGCTCCGAAGCGATGAAAATTTTCAATTTTCAATTATTCGCTCGGGTACCTTAACGATCGCGTCACTCTCGGAGGTCTTTCTCCGACGCAAAACCCACGCTCCGAAGCGATCCATGTAAACGTAGACCACCGGGACGACGAACAGGGTCATGATGGTGGAGGTGGTCATGCCGCCGGCGGTGGCCACCGCCATGGGCGCCCGCGCCTCGCCGCCCTCGCCCAATGCCAGGGCCACCGGCAGGACGCCGAAGATCATGGACAGGGCGGTCATGAGGATCGGCCTGAGCCGGATCGGACAGGCGGCTCGCAGGGCGGCCTCGCGGTCCATCCCCTCCTGCTGCTTCTGAATCGTCAGATCCACCAGCAGAATGGAGTTCTTGGTCACCAGGCCGAAGAGCAGGATGATGCCGATGACCGACATGATGTTGATGGTGTAACCGGTGACGAGCAAGGCCAGCAGGGCACCGGTCATGGCCGGCGGCATGGCGAACATGATGGTGAACGGGTGGAGCAGGGAGTTGAACTGGCTGGCCAGAAGCATGTAGACGATCAGGACGGCGAGACCGATGGCGAAGAGCAGGGACGACATGGCCTGACCAAATTCCTCAGCCTGGCCGGTGACCTTGGCCTGGTAGCCATCGGGCAGCTCATCCGCAAGGACCTGGTCGACGGCCTGCAAGGCTCGGTTGAGCGGAATCCCCTCCAGGTTGCCGGTGAGCAGGATCGACCGCTGTCGGTCCGACCGGTTGATGTTGATGGGTCCCACTCCGTGGCTGATGGTCACGACGGTGTCCAGCCGGACCATGTCGCCGGTGGCAGTTCGCACCTTGAGCGCGCCGATGTCCTCGGGGGTCAGCGCCTGGGACGGCACCACCTTCATCCATACCTCGTATCGTTTGCCCTCCGAGGTGTAGGACCCCACCTCACGCCCCGCGATCAGGGTGTAGACGGTTTCATAGACCGTTGCCGCATCGAGGCCGAGGTCGCGGGTTCGTTCCCGGTCGATGGTCACGAAGAGCTGGGGTTGCTCCAGCTCGAGGTTGGTGTCCAAATCAACGAAACCGGGGATCTGGGACAGCTGGTCCACCAGCCGGCGACCGATTCGGTCGAGTTCGCCCAGCTCCGGCCCGCGGATAGAGTAGGAAATGGCCCACTCGCCGCCCTCGCCGGACACGTTGTAGAAGGAGAACTCCGAGATTCGCGCCTGCACGCCGTCCAAGGTTGCCAGCTCGCGCCGAAGGCGCTGCACGATCTCGGCCTGGTTGGTGGTGCGCTGATTCGGCTTGACCAGCTGCACGAACATGATGCCGGTGTTGACCCGACCTTGCTCCATGAACCCCACGGCGGTGAAGGCCCCCCTCATCTCCGGCTGGGAGAGCACGATGCGCTCGATTTCCTGCAGCTTCCTGTCCATGGCCGGCAGTGAGGTTCCGATGGGCGTCTCTACCGAAATCATGAAGGAGGACATGTCCTCCTGTGGCGCGAACTCGGCGCCGATGAACGGCAGCAGGGCGAGGCTGGCAGAGAAGACCACGGACGCGATCAACAGGGTCAGGATCTTGTGATTCAACGCCACGTCGAGAGCCCGCCGATAGGATGATTCGAGCCACCGGAATCCACTCTCGAGCAGGGCGTACAGCCGACCGTGTTTCTCTGTCACCCGCAACATCTTGGCGCTCATCATGGGCGTGAGGCTGAGGGCGACGAACAGCGAGATCAGAACCGCGGCGGCCACCGAGATGCCGAACTCGAAGAGGAACTGGCCGATCATGCCCTGCATGTAGGCCACCGGGATGAAGACTGCGGCAATGGAGAAGGTGGAGGACATGGCGGCCAGCGCGATCTCCTTGGTGCCGTTGAGAGCCGCGGTCAAGGGATCTTCGCCATCCTCCTGGTGGCGGAAGATGTTCTCCAACACAACGATGGCGTCGTCGATCACCACACCGACGGACAGAGCCAGGGCCAGAGTGGTGAGGTTGTTCAGCGAGAAGCCGAAGGCCCGCATGAAGCCGAAGGTGGCGAGCAGCGAGGTGGGGATGGCCAGCGAGACGATGAAGGTGGAACGCCATGATCTGAGAAAGACGAAGACCACGAAGATCGCCAGCACGGCTCCGTAGGCGATGTCGAACTGGACGTTGGCGATGGATTTCTCCACGTACTCGGCGCCATCGAAGGCCACAGCCCATGAAACGCCCGGAGGGAAGTCCTCGGCGAGCTCCGCCATGCGCTCGATGGCGCCCCGATTGACGTCCACCAGATTCGCGCCCGACCGTGGCGCCACGCCGAGACCGAGGGTGGGCCGCAGGTTGTACCTGCCCAGACCCCGTTCGTCGGCCGTGCCGAGCTGGGCGAAGCCAACGTCGGACAGCCGAATGGGGCGTCCGTCCATGTTGGCGATGATCATGTCGTTGAAATCTTCAACCGTGTCGAACAGGCCCAGGTTCCGGACCGCGAGTTCGTACCGTTCTCCCTCGATGAAACCGCCGGGCAGTTCGAGGTTCTCCCGGCCGAGGGCGCCGATGACGTCGGTGACGCTGAGACGGTGAGCGGCCAACCGGTCGCGGTCAATCCAGATTCGCATGGTGGGATCGCTGAATCCGGCGAGGAAGACATTGCCCACACCGGGGACGGATTGCAAGCGGGGCCGAATCACCTGGTCGGCATAGTCCGAGAGTGCCCTCTTCTCGAGTCCCTGGAAGGCCATCCACAGCATGGGCTGGGAGTTGATGTCGAGCTTCTGGACGATCGGCGGTTCGGCGTCGACCGGCAGGTTGCCAACCGCCCCGGACACCTTGTCGCGCACGTCCTGAGCGGCGATGTCGATGTCACGTTCCAGGGAAAAGGTGATGATGATCTGGGAGTACCCCTGGGCGGAGGTCGACGTGATCTCCTTGATGCCTTCGATGGTATTGACCTCTTGCTCGATCACGTCGGTGATGTCGGACTCGACAACCTCAGGCGACGCACCCGGCAGGATGGTGATCACCGTGACGATTGGAACGTCGATGGAGGGCAGCAGATTGATGGGCAGGGTCTGGTAGCCGAGGATGCCGAAGACCACCAGCGCCACCATCATCATGACGGTGAATACCGGTCGGCGAACTGCGATTTCGTACAGGTTCATGGGGTCACCCCTCGGGTGAGTTTTGATTTATTTCCTCTGGTTCGCACTGCCAACTCCTCGGTTTTCCAAAACTGAGAACTAAGAACAAAAAACCAGGAACTCCGAAGCGCGGACTCAGTCCACGATTCGGACGGGGATGCCGCGGTTGAGACCGGCCACATTCGCCACCACCGACTGGTCCGCCGAGAGTCCGCTGACGATCTCGATCCGGCCGTCGACCCGGCGGCCCACCTGGACCCGGTGAACCGTGATGGCATCGTCCTCGACGATCATCACCTGTGCCATATCTGACGTGGAGATGGACGTGACCGGCAGCCAGAGGCTGCGGGTGGGCTCGGGCGATTCCAGCACCACGTTGGCGAACATTCCCGGGCGAAGGCTGCCGTTGGTGTTCTTCGCCACGCCCACCACCTCGAAGGAGCGGCTCGATTCGCTGACCACCGGATCCACGCTGTAGAGCTTGGCGTGGTGCTCGGTCGGAGAGGCGCCCACGGTGAAGTTGAAGCCCTCGAGGCCCCCCAGTTTCGGGGCCCACGTGGCGGGAACCCTTGCCGCCACCTTGACGGTGTCGCCCACGGCCAGCTCGAACAGGGTCTGGCCGACGTCGTTCCACTGCCCTGACACCACGTGTCGAGCCGTGATGGAGCCCGCGGCCGGCGCCCGAACCACACTCTTTTCCCAGTTCCGTCTCGCCAGGTCTCGCGCCGCCTCCGCGCCCATCACCTGGGCGGCGGCAAGATCGAAAGCCGCCTTGGCCTGGTCAAAGGTGGCCTGCGCAATGGTCTGGTCGCTGAGCAGGTCTTTCTTGCGCTCGAGGGCCTTTTCGGCCAGTTCGAGGTTGGCGTTGGCGGCAGCCAGGTTGGCCTCGGCCTGCTGGAGGTGGATCTTGAAGGTGGAGCGATCCACCTCGGCCAGAGGCTGTCCGGCCCGGACGCGGTCACCCACCTCGACCCTGACGGCGTCGATGGTGCCGGCCACCTCGGGAGAGACCGACACGGTGTCGAAGGCCCGAACCTCGCCCACAAGCTGCAGCGACGGCTGTTCCTCCTCCACCTCGGCGGTCACCAGCTGCACCTCCCTGGGAGCGAGGGCGGCCTCACGGGTGGCGCTCGCCTCCGCCGGATCGCCGTCCCCGCCGCCATGGCAGGCGGTCATCGCCAGGGTCAAGAGAATCAATGGGGTTGTGGGGTGACGTCGAGCGGTCATGGTGTTTCATCCTCGCTGATTGTGGAGAAATCGAGATCGGGTAGAGGGGACAGGCCGATGGCGTGCCGCAGAGCGATCGCCTGGTATTCGCGCTGGCCCTTGGCAATGATTTCGGAGTTGGCCGCGTCCACAGCCTCGGTGGTCGCCGTGAGGAGATCCACCGAGGTGGCCTCACCGACGCGGTAGGCGCGCTCCACCTGGTCGTATGCCTGGCGAGCGGCCAGGTTTCGTTCGTGGGCGGCCTCGAGGGCCGCTGTCGCGGTGCGGTAGGTGATGGCCGCGCTGTCCACCTGGTCCTGGATCTCGCGGCTGATCTGGACCTGGAGCCACTCCACATCTCTGAGGTCGGCCTTGGCCTTGACCACCCGGGCCTTGGTCAGCCCGCCGTCGTAGATGGGGACCTTCAGGTTGAGGGAGAAGGACGCCCAGCTGTCGGACGGGAATGCGGCCTTTTGCTGGAGGTATTGAACCGCGGCATCGAGTTCCGGATACCAGGCGCCGCGCTCCACCTTGATCATCAGCCCCGCCGCCTCCAATTGGTGTCGGAGGGTGGCCATCTCGAGCCGCTGGTTCATGGCCTGGGTTTGGAGCATCGAGTCGTCGCCGGGGGGGGCGGGAACCGGGCCCGGAATGAACAGCTCGCCGATTTCTGGGACCCCAGCGAGCCGGGCCAGCCGACGCCGGGCGATCGCGGCGTTGCCTTCGGCAAGCACAAGGCGTTGCTTCGATCCCGCCACCTCAGACCGCCAGCGGGCGGTGTCGGCGGACGTGGACTCTCCCACCTCGAACAGTCGTTGGGTGAGTTGGAGCTGACCCTCGTTGGCCTCGAGCGCCGTCTGGGCAACCTTGACCACCTCTTCGACCGCGATCAGGTTGTAGAACTCGGCGGCCACAGCCAGGGTCAGGTCGTTGATGGCGGTCATCCGATCCAGGTCGGCGATGTCGCGATTGAGCTTGGCCACATCCCGTGCGCGCCAGTCTCGGAGGCCGTAGAACAGGGTCTGCCTCAGATCGGCTGACCACACCCAGTCCTCGAGAGGCCGGATGACGAATGCGTCACCCGGACTGAGTTCGATGGACTGCTCCTCCTTGAATCGCCACCAGGTCCCGGAGAGGTCGACCCTGGGCAGCAAGGCGGAGGAGACGAGCTTGACGTCGGCCTGGGCCCGTTGGATGCCGGTTTCGGCATAGCCCACCGCCGGATGAGTGGCCACTGCGGAGCGCACGAGATCCGGCAGTGCCGTTGGCGATTCCGCGGCGTTCGTTGGCACCGGCATGGAGGCCGCAAGCAGGGCGATGGCCAGCCCGACTGCGGCCGGGACGATTCTGTCTCGTTGGAACATGGACCCCCTCCTGTCCGACCTTTCTACGGGGAGATTGCAGGGTGGTTGCGGTTGTTTCATGGGTTCTCCCGACACAGACCGTTGCACAGCGCCTCGCCAAAGGACTGGGACGCAGCGATGGGATCCACGGTGGCGTCGAACCAGCTCTGTACCCCGAGACCGTCGAGGGCGCTGACCACCAACGTGGCCACCATGTCGGCGTCGATTTCGGGCCGGAAATCGCCCTCACGCTGGCCGCGACGGATCACCTCTGCGGTGAGGCCGCGGTACTCCCGGTACATGGCTGTGCACGCCGATGAGAACCTATCCTCGAATGCACTGCCTCGGGAAGCAGCCCAGAATTCCAGGTTCATGGAGAAGATCTCGCGGTGCTCGGTGACGATTTCCGCCGACGAGTGGAAGATGGCCATTAAGATGTCCTTGGCGTTGCTCGACTCGTTAACAACGGCGTCCACCCGGCTGCGGATTTCCTGTTTCATCCATTCGAAGACCGCGAAGAAGAGCTCCTCCTTGCTGGAGAAGTACTCGTAGACGGTTCCCTTGCCGACCCCCGCACACTCGGCGATGTCCGAAACCCGGGTGGCTGCGAAGCCCTGCCTGGCAAAGACCTCGGCCGCTGCTCCGACGAGGACCGATCGCTTTCCCGGCGGATCTAACGTCTTGAGTTTCATCATTCAATGCTCCGACTGACTGGTCAGTCAGCCCAAAAAGATAGGGCGCGGTCGGATGGTTGTCAAGGGTGTTTTTGTCTCGGTCAGATCTCTCGAGTCCGCCAACGGCCCCTGCGGAAGACGAGCACTCCGACAACAGCGATCAGCGACTCGGACACCGTGATGGCCATGAAGGCACCGGTCGCGTCGAGAGTGGTGGTTGAGAGCACATAGGCCAGAGGAATCTGGAACAGCCAGTAGCAGAAGAAGTTGATGATCGTGGGTGTGGTGGTGTCGCCGGCTCCGTTGAAGGCCTGCACCATCACCATGCCGTAGGCATAAAAACCGTAGCCGTAGCTCACCCAGCGCAGGCACGAGACGCCGTGAAGGACTACCTCCGGATCGGTGGTGAAGATCCGAATCACCGGTTCGGCCCAAATGATGAAGACCACCGCCACCATCACCAAGAAGATCAAGTTGAACAGGGCGGCCCGCCACACCGAGGTCTCAGCTCGATCGGGCTGATCGGCGCCCAGGTTCTGGCCCATCAAGGTGGCCGCGGCGTTGGCCAGACCCCATGAGGGAAGAATGGTGAAGACGATGATCCGAATCGCGATCGTATAACCGGCCACCGCGGCCGACCCGAAGCGACCGATGATCCACACCAGGACAACCCAACTTGAAGTCCCGATGAGAAACTGCATGATGCCACCAACCGACACTCTCATGAGCCGGAGCATCACCGGCGGTACGATCCGGATGTCGCCGAGCCGCACACGGATTCGGCCTTGCCCGGAGGTGAGCATTCTGAGCTGGTACCCGACTCCGATCCCCCGTCCGATGGTGGTGGCGACGGCGGCTCCAGTCACGCCGAGCTCCGGGAAGGGGCCGAGGCCAAAAATCAGACATGGGTCGAGCAGGATGTTGCAACCGTTGGCGAGCCACAGGGCGCGCATGGCCAGGGCGGGATCGCCGGCACCCCGGAAGATCGCGTTGATGAGGAAGATCAGCATGATGGTGACGCAGCCGCCCAGGAGAACCCTCGTATAGCCGGCTCCGAAAGCCACCAACTCCGGGGTACCGCCCATCAGCCGCAGCAGGTCGGCGGCGAAAAACACGCCAGGGACTGCGATCAGAATCGAGCAGCCGATGCCGAGGGCGATGGCCTGGGTGGCGGCGATGGTGGCGCCGTGCCGGTCCTTTTCACCAATCCTCCGCGCCACCATGGCGGTGGTGGCCATGGCCATGCCGATGCCGATGGCGAACACGATGGTGATCATGGCTTCGGTGAATCCGACCGTGGCCACCGCGTCCACACCCAGCCGCGACACGAAGAAGGCGTCGGTGATGGCGAAGGCGGACTCCATGACCATTTCGAGGACCATGGGGATGGCCAGCAGGACGATGGCCCGGCCGATGGGCCCGCGGGTGAAATCGAGTTCAGCGCCCGACAGCGCCAACCTGATCGTCGCCCACGGGCCGAGTCGATCGACAGGAATCTCGATCGGTTGCGTGGAGCTCGGGTCCTCGGTCATGGGACGTACCTTACGTCAGTCGTGGTCTCAGCACCTGACTTTCAACTTTCGCTTCATCCGGGAAAGCGTGATGTAGGTTGTCTCCGTCCCCGTTCCCGCACCCAGCGGCAGGGTCAGGATCCAGCGACGGGGGCAGGAAACAGCGAGCAGCGACGGTAGGCAGCGGCAGCGATCAGGTGTGTGGCGGCTGCATGGTCCCCTCCGGGTCGTTCACGAGGATGAGCCGAATAGCTGGCGAGGGGGCCGGAGTCAAGGGCCTGAGGGCCGTCGGACGGTCGCCACGCGACCCTTGACACCGGCCCCCTCGCCAGCTTTCAGGAGAGCATGAACGACCCGGAGGTGACCATGTCGAACGCCGTCAGCAACACCAATCTCGTTGCCTACACCAAAGCCCTCGAAGCAGCCGGCATCGCTATTACGCTGGTTTTGAGAGTCCCGGCTCCGCTGAAGTCCATCGCCGATCAGCTGATCCGGTCGGCCAGCTCGGTCCCTGCCAACCTAGCGGAAGGGCACGGCCGAACCGGGAGAGATCGCCAGCACCACTGGCGGATTGCCTACGCCTCGGCCAAGGAGGTCGACAGCCACCTGCGACTGCTCGCTGCTGCCAGTGCCGTCAATGGACCCGGGGCGGAGAAAGTCCTGCAGGGATTCGATGAGGTGCGTGCCATGATCTGGCGACTGCTCAATCCCCGGTAGCCCGCACCCGTCCCGTTCTGACGCTGTCGCCGTCACCTGACGCTGCCACCGGCCCCTGTCGCTGTCACCTGACGCCGTCCCTGATCGCCGCCCTCACCGATTCTCAGGTCCCGGGAGGGGGGATCTTCGATCTTCGATCCGTTCCAGACAGGCCGGCGACTTCTCCTTCCCGGGAACGATCGCCTTCCACCTCACGGAATTCCGGATGAGCCCAACTTTCAACTTTCAACTCACTGCTCTTCCGGAACGAGAATGACCTCGATGTGGCGGTCGCGGTCGATCCACCGCTCCGCCGCCACACGAATCGCCTCGGGAGACAGTCCGTCGACGAGGGAGTCGAAATCGAGAATCAGCCGTGGGTCGAGGCCGTCCCACAGATGGGACTCGAGGCTCGCCAGCCAGAAGCCGTTCTCGCGCAGCTGGACCTCGCGGGCGCGGCGGTCCTGCTCCTGGACCTTGGCCACGTCATCGGGATCAGGCCCCTCGGTCTGGAGACGCCGGATTCCGTCGTAGACCAGCCCGGTGAGGTCTTCCACCCGCTCCGGGTCGCAGCCGAAGCTGACCCTGAATGACGCCGTCTCGCGGGGGATCCTCTGGATCCCCGTCCGAACCGAGACTCCGTAGGTGCCCCCCTCATCCTCGCGCAGCACCTCGCGGAGCCGAATTCGCAATACGGCCGCTACCGAGGACATGAGGTAGCTGTTCTCCCGGGACCACTGGAAGTCATGGGGGAAGACGATGGTCACTCGGCTCTTGGGCTCGATGCCCTTGGCCACGACTTCCCTCACCACGCCTTCCGGAGCCTCGACTCCCACGTCGCGCCAGCTCTCCTCCCGACCGGAGGACGGCAGCTGACCCAGGTACCGCTGAACCAGCGGCCGCAGCCCGTCGAGCTCGAAGTTGCCCACAAAGACGAAGGTGAAGTCCGACGCGTCCGCGAAACGATCCAGATAGACCCGATACGAGGTGTCCAGATCCATCTCGTCAATGAGTTCGAGGGACCACGGTCGCCGCCGAACGTGGTTTTGGGAGGTGATGCGGCTGACGGTGTCGGCGTACACCGCTTCGGGTCGGGCCAGGCGATTCTCCACGAATCCTCGGTACTTGCGGGTGACCGACGCGAACGCCTGCTCGCTGCTGACCGGTTCGGTGAAGTAGAGGTGAATGAGCTGGAACATGGTCTCCAGGTCATCTGGGGAGGCGCTGCCGGACATGCCCTCTTCGAGTTCGGAAATATAGGGCCCAACTCCAACCACCTTGTCGGCGAGGAACTTCTGGAGCTGGGTCAGGTCGAAGGTGCCGACGCCGCCCTCGAGGACCAGGGTCCCTGCGGTCGTGGCCGCCACGTACTCGTGATCCTCCACCAGGGAAGTTCCACCGGGGCTGAAGGCTGTGAACAGCACCTCATCGTTCTTGAAGTCGGTGGGTTTGAGCACGACGCGGACGCCGTTTGCCAGGCGCCATTCGGTGACGCCGAGCTCGGGGATGGCGCTCTCGGCGGTGATCTCGGCCGGCGGCGGCGGTGCGTCCATCAGGGGACGATCCGCGATCCGATCGTCGTAGGGAGCCACATCGGCTCCAGCCGTCTTCGAAACTACCCGAGCGACGGCGGTCTCGGCCGGCGGGTCGATCCCCTCCCTCTCAGGGCCGCTGACCGCGATCACACGACTGCCCTCGGTGAGCCATTTCCCCGCGAGGGAATTGACCTCTTCGAGGGTGATCCCGGGCACGAAGCGTTGGGCGAGCTCGAGCTCCGCAGCGATGCCGGGAGCCCCCTCCTGGGTGAGGAAATTGCGGGTGTACTCCGCCGCCAGCCGGCGCGATTTGACCTTGTCTCGTTCCCGGTAGGCCTGCTCCATACCCCTCAGGTAGGCCGCCTTGGCCCGTTCCAGTTCGGTGTCCGTGAAGCCGTGGCGAGCCACCCGTTCCGCCTCGATGAGGATGGCCTCGAGACCCCGGTCGAGGCCGCTCTCGTCGACGATGGCCACGAGGTTGTAAGCCCCCATGCCCCGCACCATGTTGCCGACCCCGCCGCCGGCCGCGATGTAGGGTGGGTCGGCCTCCCGACCACGTTCCTGCAGCCTTTGGTTGAGCATGGTGTCGTAGAGGTTTTCGACGGTGGACCGTCTGAAATCATCCACGGTGATCGCGTCCTGCCGGGGCAGCTTCTGCATCAGCCGAACCTGGGTCATGGTGGCTTCAGGATCGGTGACGATGGAGTACAGGGTCTCGTCGTGATCGGGCACGGTGAAACTCTGCCGCGGCCGTGGGTTGGTTGATGCCGGAATCGAATCGAAGTTCGACCGGATCAATCCCCCGATCCAATCCGGGTCGAAGTCGCCAACCGCCACCACCGCCATCAGGCCGGGGCGGTACCAGTCATCGTAATACCGGGTAATGGTCTCTCTGGGGGCGGTCTCGAGGACCTCCTTGGTGCCGATGATCAAGCGGTCGGCGTACTTGGAGTCCTTGAAGAACACCGGTGCCTGCTTGTCGAAGATCCGTGCGCCGGCGCCGCGGCCGAGGCGCCACTCCTCGATCACCACGCCCCGTTCCTTATCGATTTCCTCGGCATCGAAGGTCACCTTGTGGGCCCATTCGGCGAGGATTTTGATGCCCGTTTCCACCAGCTCGGGGTCGTCGGTGGGCACGGTCAGCATGTAGACGGTCTCGTCGAAGGAGGTGTAGGCGTTGAGGTCGGCACCGAAGCGAACGCCGATGGACTCGAGGTAGTCCACCAGTTCCTGCTTCTCGAAGCTCTCGGTGCCGTTGAAGGCCATGTGCTCGATGAAATGTGCCAGGCCACGCTGGTCGTCGTCTTCGAGGATCGAGCCGGCGTTGACCGCCAGCCGCAGCTCGGCCCGCTGCCGGGGCTCGTCGTGGGGCCGAATGTAATAGGTGAGTCCGTTGTCCAGCCGCCCGAAGGTCACCGCAGGATCTAGCGGCACCGCCTCGGCGGTGGTGGGACCTGGTGTGGGTGTGGCCGGTGCCTCCAGGATCGGGGGGACCGCCTGGCCAGGTGTGGTGGCGGCAGGACTCGGTGGTGGGGTGGTGCTGCCGCACCCGATGAGAAACGCGGTCGTCAGAACGATGATGGCTACGGAAGAGTATCGACGGTTCATTGGATCAACTCCCAGTGGTCGTGCGGCAAAACGGTGTCGCGGGATTCGGTACCAGAGGCATGATAGCCGGTGCCTCACGTTCCCGTTCCCGAAGCCCTCTCAACCCGGATAAGAAACCGCCCCGATTCGGTGGGCGCAGACAATTCGTTTTCGGGAACGGGAACGGGAACGGGAACGGAGTCGCAGGTGTAGTGATCAGCCGTGTCCGCCGCCCCAACGCTCGAAGAGATCCTCCGGCAGCTCGATGTCCAGCAGGTCGAGGACGCGATTGACGGTCTGGTTCACGATGTCGTCGATGGATTTCGGATGGTGGTAAAAGGCCGGCATGGGGGGCATCACCACCGCGCCCATTTCGGTGGCCCGGGTCATCAATCGAAGGTGGCCGATGTGGAGAGGTGTTTCGCGCGCCACCAGCACCAGCGGTCGGCGGTCCTTGAGGGCCACGTCGGCAGCCCGGATCAGCAGGTTGTCGGCGTAGGAATGAGCGATGCCCGACAGGGTCTTCATGGAGCACGGGATGATCACCATGCCGACGGTCTTGAAGGAACCCGAACTGGGGCCGGCGGCGATGTCTGCGGACCGGTACAGGTGATCGGCCAGTTCCGCCACCGCGTCAATCGAAATCTCCGTTTCCAAAGCCAGGGTCTGTTTGGCAGCGTTGCTGAGGATGACGTGGGTCTCCACCGACGGGAGGCCGCGCAATACCTCCAGCAGACGAACGCCGTAGATCACACCGGTGGCGCCCGACATGCCGACGATCAGCCGGCGCTTCACCCCGCCCGATTGAGTGGTCATCGTACCTGCTTGACGTCGATGAGGCGGCCCGGCTCTCCGTCGTACTCCTCGATCACGACCCCTCCGTTGTCCGGATCGATATGGAGCGCCGCGGTCGGGTAGATCTCGCCCTCTCCAGTGCCGAAGTCGCCGAGCTCGAAGATCGCCACCCCGAAGGGGTACTCCAGGGACTCACTGGAGTTGTCGCGCTCCTCCACCTGGATTCGCCGGGCGGTGACGAAGTAATAACGGTGGCCGTCACGGATCTCCTCGGCCGCCACCAGACTGACGGGGAACTCGAGGGCTCCGAGCCGGAAACGGCCGTTGCTGGTCCCCCGCAGCGCCGCCAAAAGGGCCCCCTGACCGCCGTTTGCGAGCACCTGCTCGAGGCGCGCTGCGTCGTCGACGGAGGTGTAACGCTGAGCGATCAGCGTCACCGGCATTCGACGGGTTCCTTCCCCGGTGTCCATGATCGCAGTTGCGGTGAACTCTTGGCCCGAGGGGGTCTCCCACGCGATGGTTGGCAGTGAGGTCGCAACGAGGGTCGCTGCGAGTACGGAGATTCGTGTGAGTTTCATGGTCACCTCCGGGCTATCCTATCGTTTCGCTCCCGCTGCAACAACGAAGGGGCTCATGATCATCCCGGGAATCGTGATGTCGGGTGTCTCTTCCGGTTCCCGTCCCCGTTCCCGAACCCAGCGGCAGCGTCAGGAATCAGCGACGGGGGCAGGAGACAGCGAGCAGCGGCGGCGAGCAGCGACGGTGGGCAGCAGCAGCGTCAGAATTCAGCGGCAGGGTCGGGAGACAGCGGGCAGCGATCGCGGCAGAGGCAGAGTCAGCGATCAGGTGTGCGGCGCCAGCATGGTCCCCTCCGGGTCGTTCTATGGGACGGGGACGAATAGCTGCCAGGGAGGCCGTTGTCAAGGGACGCTCCGCTGAAGTCCATCGCCGATCAGCTGATCCGGTCGGCCAGCTCGGTCCCGGCTAACTTAGCGGAAGGGCACGGACGATCCGGAACAGATCGCCAGCACCACTGGCGGATCGCCTACGCCTCGGCCAAGGAGGTCGACAGCCACCTGCGACTGCTTGCTGCTGCCAGTGCCGTCAATGGAACCGGGGCGCAGAAAGTCCTGCAGGGATTCGATGAGGTGCGTGCCATGACATGGCGACTGCTCAATCCCCGGTAGCCCGCACCCATCCCATTCTGACGCTGTCGCCGTCACCTGACGCCGCCACCGGCCCCTGTCGCTGTCACCTGACGCTGATCCCGGTCCCTGTCGCTGGATGCTGCCGTTGCCCCTGGTCGCTGTCATCCACCCCCTCACGGAATTCAGGTTGAGCCCAACTTTCAACACTTCAGTCCGCTCACCGGGGGACGTGACAGCTGGCCATTCCCCTCTTCGCCAAGTACTGCTGGTGGTAGTCCTCGGCGGGCCAGAATGGGCCGGCGGGCACGACCTCGGTGGCCACCGGGCGGGACAAAGAACCACCGGCTTCCAGGGCTTCGATCGCTGCGCGGGCCTTCTCTTCCTGTTGGGAATCGTGGAAGAAAACCACCGACCGGTACTGAGTGCCCACGTCCGGTCCCTGGCGGTTGACCTGGGTCGGATCGTGAAGCCGCCAGAAGGCCTCGAGCAGATCCTCGTAGCCGATCCTCGACGGGTCGTAGGTCAGCTGCACTGCCTCGGCGTGACCGGTGGTCCCTGAGCAGACCTCGCGGTAGGTGGGTTCTTGGCTGCTGCCGCCGGCATAGCCCACCACCGCATTGACCACTCCCTCAATCTGCCTGAAGGTGTGTTCCACCCCCCAGAAGCAACCCGCTCCGAAAGTGGCGGTCTCCAGTGTCTGGTTCATCGGCGTGCCCTCCCGATCGGATAGCGGATTCGGGCGGGGGATTATTTCGGGGCAGAGGAGACAGGGGAGAGAATTCGGAATTCGCCAGTCCGGATTTTCGATTTTCGATTATTCGGGTGCCCACGTGGGCAGTCGCCCCGGCGTCCACGGTCCACCCACCGCCTCGAGTTGCTGCTCGAGGGTCTCGAGTTTCGCCACGGCCGCGCGCAGCCGGTTCAGCTCGCTCTGGAATGCTTCACCGGCCCATCGGTAGGCATCCCGCTGGGTCTCGGTTGGCGCCGACGTGGTGTTCCACTGGCAGTTGGCAATGTCGTCCACCCGGCTGCGGATGCTGGGGCCCCTGGGTTCCACGAAACGGTGCTGACTGGGGTCACCGCGCAACGCGACCGCAATGTCCGCGAGTTCAGTGTGGAGGCTTTGAACCTCGGCAAGCAAGTCGTGGTCGGCCCCGGGCGTGTCGAGCAACGCTGTTCTGACATGGGCAAGTCGGCCCCGGGCCTCGTCCGTCGCACGGATGGCGCCGTGCACTGCCCGCCTGAGGTCGGCGATCTTTTCGTCAAAGGCGAGGGCTGTGGCGGTGTCCTCGGCGCCGAATGTGGCCAAACCGAGGGACACCACGTCGAAGCTCTCCGGCCCGGCGAGTGCGGACACTTCACCGTCAGCGAGGCGTTCGAGGGTGACCGAGTAGCGGCCTTCCGGCGCGAGCCGTCCCGAGGGCCGTTGTTCGTGGGGGCTGTCGAGGTTTGCCGGACGGCAGGCGGGGTATCGCAGGTCCCAGCTCGTGCGATGGAGGCCCGCGGCTCGCTCGCCCCGAATGCGACGGACCACCACATCGAGGGAGTCTCGGACCACCAGGTAGACTCCGGGTTCCATCTCTTCGTACTCGGCGCGGATATCTTCGCGGGTTGGGTACGGGGCCGTCGATCCCTTTTCCTCCGCCGTCTTTTCCGCGTCGCGGCGCGCCTCTGCCCGAGTTGTGAACTTCTCCGGAAGGGAATACGTAAAGGTCGCTCCGAAGGGTGGGTTTGGTGCGGCCCAGAAGCCGTGGCCGCGGGACATGTGGCGAGAGCGGGATTGAATGTAGAGGGGGGCTTCGCGGACCGGAAACAGCACAGGGCCCGACTCGAGAGCCTCCTTGGAGACCGTTCGCAGGGGCGAGTAATCATCGAGGATGAAAAAGCCCCGGCCGAAGGTGGCCACCGCCAGGTCGTCCTTGCCTCGGTGGATCTCGAGGTCACGGACCTGGATCGTCGGGAAGTTGCCCTTGAGGGGAATCCAGTGCTGTCCCTCGGTGACGGTGAAGTAGAGCCCGAATTCGGTGCCGACGAACAGCAGGTTTGGGTTTTCGTCGTCCTGGGCGACGGCATAAACAACCTCGCGGGCGGGGAGGTCGCCGGATATGGAATTCCAGCTCCTGCCGCGGTCCGCGCTCTTGTAGACGTAGGGTCCGAAATCACCGTTCTTGTGGTTGTCAAATGCTGCAAAGACCGCATTCGGGTCGGTGCGGGAGGCCTCGAGGCGACTCACGTAGGTCCCTTCGGGAACACCGCGCACTCTCTCCACCCGACGCCAGCTCTGACCGCCGTCTTCGGTGATTTGGATCAGGCCGTCGTCGGTGCCGACGTAGATCAGATCCTCCACCAGGGGCGATTCGGTGAGTGACACGATATTGCCGTAGGCCGAGGTGGAGCGGTTCTTCGAGACCGCGTCGAAGCTCCATACCTTGCCCATGACCGGCAGGGCGTCGCGATCGAGTTGTCGGGTGAGGTCCTCGCTGATCGGCCTCCACGAGTCGCCTCGATCGTCAGACCGGAACAGCCGCTGGCAGGCGAAGTAGACCCTGGTGGGCGAGTGTGGGCTGATCATCAGCGGTGCGTCCCAATTCCAGCGGTGTGGGTCCTCCCCTGGCACCTCCTGGGGTTGAACACGCACAACCTCGCCGGATCGTTTGTCGTACCGAACCAGGCCGCCGTACTGACTCTCCGAGTAGAGGATGTTGGAATCGGTGGGGTCCACCTGGGTTTCGTACCCGTCGCCGCCCACGGTGACGATCCAATCCTCGTTCGAAATGCCGGAGCGGTGCAACGTACCGGTGGGCCCACCCAGAGTGTTGTTGTCCTGGGTTCCACCATAGACCCAGTAGAAGGGCTCGGAGTTGTCCACCGCCACCCGGTAGAACTGGGTAATGGGGAGGTTTTCCCGGTACATCCAGGTGGAACCCCGGTCGAAGCTCTCATAAACCCCACCGTCGCAACCAACCAGCAGGTAGTCGGTGTCCTCGGGGTCGATCCACAGGGCATGGTTGTCCACGTGCTTGTGGGTCTCGCCGACCTTGTGAAAGGACTCGCCGCCATCGACGCTGATCTGCAGATAGGTGTCGAGGGAGTAGACAGTGTCCGCGTCCTTCGGATCCGCGACCAGTTCGTTGTAGTACTGCGGGCTGGTGGCCATATAGTCGGATCGCTTGGTCCAGTTCTCGCCCCGATCGGTGGACCTGAAAACACCGCCCTTGCCCTGGGCGGCTTCGACGATGGCGTAGACCGTGTCCGGGTCCGCGGGCGAGAGCGCCAGACCGATCCGCCCGAGGTCCACCGACGGTAGGCCGTTGGTCAGTTCACGCCAGCTCTCGCCACCGTCGGTTGACTTGTGAATGCCCGAGCCTGGTCCGCCGTTGATCAGGGTCCAGACGTGGCGGCGGCGTTGGTAGGCGATCGCATACAGGGTCTCGGGATCCCGTGGGTCCAGAATGACCTCGCTGATGCCAGTGTCCTCGTCGATGTGGAGAATTCGGTCCCAGTTCTCTCCGCCATCGGTGGTCCGGTACAGACCTCGATCCCCACCGGAGCGCCACAGCGGCCCTTGCGCCGCCACGTACACCACGTCCGTATCCCGAGGATCGATGGCGATCATGCCGATGTGCTCCGAGTCCTTCAGACCCACGTTCTTCCACGTCGTGCCACCGTCGAGGGTCTTGTAGACCCCGTCGCCGAAGGAGACCGAACGTTGGCTGTTGTTCTCACCGGTTCCCGCCCACACCACGTTGGGATTTGTGGGGTCCATGGCCAGGCACCCGATGGAATAGGAGCCCTGATCGTCAAAGACAGGGGTCCAGGTGGTTCCAGCGTTTTCGGTCTTCCAAATCCCTCCTGAAGCCACCGCGACGAAGAAGCGATGACGCTGGCCCGGGGTGACCGCGAAGTCAGAGACCCGACCGGAGTTGATCGCCGGCCCGATTCCCCGCAGTTCGAGGCCCTTGAAGGTCCCCTCATTCATGCCGGGGCTCGAAGCCTCCTCGTCCGTTGCGTCGACGGCAAACAGGACGGTCGACAGGCACAGTGTTACGAGGAGTATGGCGAGCTTCTTCATGTGGAGCCTCCGTTGGAACAAATCTCAGAACCGCAACAATAATGCGAAATTCGTCGCGGCGAGTAAATCTACCATGATGAGGAAACGAGGCAACGGGCCGAAATTCGGAATTCGGGAAATACTCTCACGACGATCCTGCCGAACCCCGGCTCCCGGCTCCCCGGTTTGAACAGAATTTTCAATCGTCAATCGTCAATCTTCAATTGTGAAAAAGCACCCTCGACACCTGATAACCTGTGCGAACCATGAATCAACGCCGATTCGAACACGCCAACAATCCGGAATTCGAGTGCGCCCCGTCGGTCGTTCTTCTGCCCTTCGGCCGAAGGTCCTACCTGCCGGCCTTCGTGGAGCGGTACGGTGCCGTGGAGGTGCCGCTCGACGAGACCACTGACCGGGTCGTGTACCAGCTGCCGATGCACGACATCACTCTCATGTACTCGGGTATGGGCGCGCCCGCAGCTGCCAATGCGCTGGAGATGGCGGCGGCCAACGGCGCCCGTCAGCTGGTGGTCTTTGGTGCCTGTGGCGGCGTCGATCCGAAGCTCGAGGTCGGCCATCTGCTGGTGGTATCGGCGGCAGTGCGTGGCGAGGGGACGTCGACCCACTACGCGCCCCCTGGATTCCCCGCCTCCTTCGATCCACTGCTGACCTCACGGCTGTGGGACGCAGCCTCGAACGCCGACCTCGGGAGCCACCTGGGGATCACCTACACCACCGACGCAGGCTACCGCCAGGGGCCGGAGATCTACGAGGACTGCGCCGGGCTGGTGATGGGGGTGGAGTCCGAGTGCGCCTCGGTCGCCGTCGTCGGAGCCCGTCTTGGACTCGAGGTGGGAGCCCTCCTGTTCTGCACCGACAATGTCAATCTGCCACGAACCGCGGATCAGCAGTACGGTGGCCTGCGAGACGACCGGGTACGTCGTGCCTTCGAATCCGGGATCGACGTGGTGGTCGAGACCCTTCAAGTGAATTCTCAATACTGAGTTTTCGGTTCTCCGACCACCAACCCCTCTCCGGAAGGAAAACTCAGCGATGATTCAGCCAATCGATTCTTGTATGTGACTGGACCTACGAACCGAAAACCGAGAACTATGAATCACCCAATTCCTAATTTCTCTCTGACGCTCTGAACTTTGTCCTCACCCGTCTGCGCCCTGTCGGTGCGTGTGCCGCAGCGGAGGTTTGTGGAGACCCTGGGAGCGCCCATTTCGTGCAAGATTTCGTGGCACTTTCTCAGTGCGGCGAAAACCGTATCCCAGTCGCCCTCAACGTTGGTGCCGTAGGCGTGGAGCTTGGGTTGGAGCCCGGCCTCCTGGAGCACCTTCTCGCAGGCCGCGACGTACTTCGACAGCGACAGCCCCACACCGAGCGGTACGATGCTGATGTCGGCAATAGTGTGCATGACTCCCTCCCGCAGTAATTGTACGCTCGCCCCTGTTCCCGGTCTTGTTCCCGGCGACCAGGGTCAGCGGCAGGGATCAGTGGCACGAGCAGCGGCCAGCGACTGTGGTCAGCGGCAGCGAGCGGCGCCAGGGACCGGATCAGGAAACCTGACGCCGTCGCTGTCACCTGCCGCTGCCACCGGCCCCGGTCGCTGTCAGCTGACGCCGTCCCTGGTCGCTGTCATCCACCACCACACGGAATTCCGGATGATCCCAACTTTCAACTTTTAACTTTCGACTTTCGACCGAGAGGGCGATTGCGATCTCCCTCCCTCCACACCTTCCACACCTTCCACACCCTCCCACCCCTTCCTCTACGAACCCGGCACACGCTACACTCCTCCGGTGACGAACGAATCAAAGGAACTGTGGCTCGTGAGGCACGGCGAGACAACAGCAAGTGCTGCCAGGCGGATCGCCGGCGGCTCGAATCCGCCCCTGACCGCCGTTGGCCGACGGGAGGCCGAGGCCCTGCGAGAACCGCTCGCGGGCATGGAATTCACCGCGGTGTGGTCGTCGGATCTCGACCGCACCCTGACCTCCGCGCGGCTGGCCTGGGGGGAGCCGCGAACCGACCCGCGGCTGCGCGAGGTGGACTTCGGGATCTGGGAGGGGCAGAGCTATGACGAGGTCGATCCAACCGTCCGCTCGGTGTTCCTCGACTTCCGTGAGTTCTCCATCCCCGGAGGCGACTCGTACGCGGAGTTCCGCAGGCGAGTCCACTCGTTCGTGGACGACCTCGACGGAGGTCGCCACCTGTTTTTCGTCCACGGTGGCGTGATTCGGATCCTCACCCAGGATCTCGGATTGGACCGTTTTGTGGCTACCGGAAGCCTGGTGGTGGTGGACTGGAACGAGCGCCGAATAATCTCGATCCACGAACCCGGCAAGCCCCCTCATTTCGACAAATAGGCTTTGGCTTGTCGAGAGTGGGCGCCGACCCGACCAAACCAATTCGAAATTCGAAATGCGAAATGCGAAAACCGTCCTCGAACGGCACAGATGGACTCGGGCTGGTTTTTTCGAATTTCGAATTCCGCGGGCCTGCCGGTGAAGCGCGAGGCCTGATAAGATCGTGCCCATGACCGAGACCGTCCTCTACGTGGACGACGACAAGGCGAACTTGATAGTGCTGCGGGCGACGTGCGCCGATGAGTTCGACGTGGTGACCTCGCTGAGCGGCAAGGAGGCGCTCGAGATTCTCGAGCAGCGCGAGGTTGCCGTTCTGTTGGCCGATCAACGGATGCCGGGCATGACCGGGGTCGAGCTTTTCGAGATTGCACAGGAGCTTTACCCGGACACGGTGCGGATCCTCATCACCGCCTATTCGGATCTGTCCGACGCCATCAACGCCATCAATCGGGGCAAAATCCGCCGGTACATTCGCAAGCCTTGGGAGCCAGACGAACTCAAAGCGGTGCTGCGCGAAGGCATCGAGAGCTTTCAGACCCGCCGCAAGATCATGGAACTTGAAACCCGGCTGATCGAGACAGAGCGGACCTACGCCCTCGGAGTGGTGGCTGCCGGGGTTGCCCATGAGCTGAGAAATCCCCTCGCCGCCATGGTGATGGGGCTGGATCTGGCTCAGCTCCGACTGGACAAGGTGAAGAGCGACCTCCTTCCAGGGGCGGGTGTTGAACTGGTTCACGTGGATGCCTTGAAGAGGGTCAGAGGGCAGCTCGACGAGGTTGCTGCTGCGGCCGAACAGATCGCGGACATTACCAGGGGCATGGAACTCGGCCATCGACGCAGCGACGAGGAGACGTTTGCTGATCTCAAGGAGATCGTCGACCTGACCCTCACCTTCGTGCGGGCGGCGCTGTTCAAGGTCTCCCAACTCGACGTGAAGATGGACCCGGTGCCGCGGGTGGTGGGGTCCCCGAACAAGCTCGGCCAGGTGATAACGAATCTGTTGGTCAATGCAATGCAGGCCATGCCCAGCCGGTCACGGAACGAGAATCTGATCTCGGTGACCCTCGGCAAGGATCCCACACCTGGATGGGTCCGGTTGTCGGTGGGTGACAACGGACAGGGCATTCCGAATGACGTGACCGAGCGCATCTTCGATCCCTTCTTCACCACCAAGATTCAGGGTGGGACCGGCCTCGGCCTGGCGATCTCGAAGAAGATCGTCGAGGAGGCGGGGGGCACCATCGAGGTGACCAGCCGACCTGGATCCGGGACTCAATTCACGGTTCGCCTCAAGGCCGTGGAATCAAGCTGAACGCCTGTTCGTTGCTAGTTTCGGTGGAGATCTCATGTAGTATTGTTGAGATCTCGTCGCTGCAGGAGGACCCATGATCGCGTTACATGTTGAACCGCCCCAGGGCCAGTCGTTTGACGAAAGCCTGGATCAGGGCGACCACGTCATCGGCCGCTCGTCGAGGGCCAACGTGGTGATTCCCGACCGGTCGCTGTCTCGGCAGCATGCCAGGCTGCGATTCGAGGGAGAAGGCTGGTTCATCGAGGATCTCGGTTCCCGTAACGGCACGCTCGTGAACCGCTTGCGAATCGATCGACCCACGGCGCTCCGCCCCGGCGACGTGGTGAGCCTGGGCGCGAGTTCGGTGACCGTTCGGAAGATCGGTGAGCAAGAGGCCGCGGCGCCACCGCCATCAGCCGGATTCGGCGACATGACGATGTTCAAGCCGGCTTCCGAGGTGCTCGAGGAATCGAGCGTGAGCCATCTACCGGCCACCGGGGTGACGGACGATCGAATTCGTGGTTACGCCGAGCGCCTGCGGACCCTCAACGAGGTGCACGAGGCGCTGGGCCGATCGGTGGCCGTGGAGGACCTCCTGGACCTGATCCTCGACCGCGCCTTTGAGGCCCTCCGTCCGGAAGAGGGAGCGATATTCCTCAAGGCTGGGGACGGGGATTATGAGTGCGCCGCCTCGAGGTCGAACAGGGGAGCCGGACATCGCTGCCTCTACTCCAAGAACCTGATTCGAGAGGTGGCCGAGAAGGGACTCGCTGCGCTGGTACTGGACGCTGAAATGGACGACCGATTCAACCAAGCGGCGAGCATCCTCAACGCCGGAGTGCGCAGTCTCGTTGCGGCTCCGCTGCTCGATCCTGACGGCCCGATGGGTATGATGGTGCTCGGCTCGACCCTCAACCAGCGGCGCTTCGGCGAGGAGGACATGCAGCTGTTGGTCTCCCTGGCCTCGGTGGCCGCCATGAGAATTCGCAACCTGCGACTGGCGGAGGAGTCGGCGGAGCGTAAGCGGCTGGAACACGAGGTCCAGCTGGCGCGGGACATCCAGATGGCGCTGCTTCCCGCGAAACTGCCCGACATCGCGGGATTTGCCCTTCACGGCGGCAACCTTCCCTCCCGGGGAGTGTCCGGCGATTTGTACAAGGTCGTGGAACGGGTGCCGGGAGGGGATTGCTTCCTGTTCCTGGCGGACGTTTCAGGCAAGGGAATCGCCGCCTCGCTGCTCACCGCGTCCCTCGAGGCACTGGTCGCAGGTCAGATAGAGCAGGGCGCTGCCCCGGACGCCTCGTGCGGCCTGGTGTCTCGGCTGCTCTTTGAAAGAACCCCTCCCGAAAAATACGCCACCGGCTTTCTGGGCGTTCTCGACCCCTCCTCGGGCGTGATTCGGTACGCCAACGCGGGCCACAACCCCGGGTTGGTCATCAGGAGCGACGGGTCGACCCAATGGCTGGAGCCCACCGGGATGCCGCTCGGCATCCTCCCCGTCGGCGACTACACCGCGGACGAGGTGGAACTCCGTTCGGGAGACACGCTCGTGTTGTACACCGATGGCCTCACCGAAGCGGAAAACCCCGACGAAGAGGAGTTTGGGGAGGAGCGATTGGAATCGGTCTGTGCTCGCCACCACACCCTGGCCCTCGAGGAGCTCGCCGATGTATTGTGGAGCGAGCTCGACACCTTTGCCGACGGGGTCCCGTTCGCCGACGACCGGACCTTCGTCATGGTGCGTCGCCTGGCCTGAACCGCGGGGCCGACAGCCGGGGATGCCGAATTGATGTGAGCCCCGCGGGAAGCGGGCAGGTCTGATGTTCCGAAAACCGGTTTTCTGGATCGTGTTGGTGATCGTGGCGGTCGCCTGCCTGCTGTTCGGCGTCTACAACTTCCCGAAGGCCTTCCCCATCGTGAGCGTCGACATCGGCATGGATCGGGGGGCGGCCCTCGCTTCTGCCGAGGAGCTGGCGGGGCAGTTTCAGTGGGGACCGGATGGCGCCCGTCAGGCGGCGTCCTTCGACCTGGATCAGCAGGTCCAGAGCTTTGTCGAACTGGAGGCCGGCGGCAAGGAGGCCTTCTCTCGGATGATCGCCGACGGCCTGTATTGGCCGTATTCGTGGCAGGTTCGCCGGTTCGCCGAGTTCGAAGCCAACGAGACGGTGGTTCGGTTCTCCCCGGCGGGTCTGCCCATAGGCTTCGAGGAGACCCTCTCCGAAGACGAGGCGGGCCCGGCCCTGGAGGCGGCGGCTGCGCGTGAGATCGCCGAGCGGGGAGCCGTGACCGACTGGGGAGTAGATCTTGGCGATTACGAGCTGGTGGAAGAGGCAGTGGAGGTCCGACCGTCCGGGCGTGCGGACCACAGCTTCGTCTATCAGCGACCCGACCCCACCGTGGGCGAGGAGGGGAGGTATCGGCTCCGGCTCACGGTCTCCGGAGACCGCTTGACCGAGCTCACTCACTTCGTCAAGGTGCCCGAAGCTTTTTCCAGGCGGTACGAGGAGATGCGATCGGCCAACAACGGCATCGCTGTCGGGGCTTCGGTCGCCGCGGCCATTCTCTATATCGTGGGCGGCTGCGTCATTGGCCTCTTCATGTTGCTCAGGAAACGATGGGTCCTCTGGAAGCAAGCCTTGAAATGGGGGATCGTGGTTGCGGCGCTGCAGGCTTTGGTGGTCCTCAATCAATGGCCGTTGGCGTGGATGGGATATGACACGGCCGTTTCGGCGGCCAATTTCACCCTTCAACAGCTCGTTCTGGCGGTGATCCAGTTCGTCGGCATGGGGGTGTTGCTCACGGTGTCGTTCATGGCTGCGGAGAGCTTGACTCGAAAGGCTTTCCCTCACCACATCCAGCTCTGGAAGTCCTGGGACCCCGACGTCGCGGGGACTCGCACAGTCGGCGGCATGACCGTGGCCGGATACCTTCTGGTCGCCGTGTTCTTCGCCTACGATGTGGCCCTCTACCTGTTCGCCAACTCCAGCCTTGGGTGGTGGAATCCTTCCTTTGCCCTCTACGACCCCAATGTCATCGCGACCTATCTTCCGTGGCTGTCCTCGGTGGCCATTTCGCTCCAGGCCGGATTCTGGGAGGAGTGTCTGTTCCGGGCGATTCCACTGGCCAGTGCGGCCCTCTTGGGCCAGAGGTACGGCGGTCGCCGGTGGTGGATTCTGGGAGCGCTGATTCTCCAGGCAGTGATCTTTGGTGCGGGCCACGCCAACTATCCGGCCCAGCCCTCATACGCTCGCATGGTGGAGCTCATTCTGCCCGCCATCGGGTTCGGGTTGATCTACCTCGGCTTCGGTCTGCTGCCCGCGATCGTGCTTCACTTCGCGTTCGACGTGGTGTGGTTCGCCATGCCGCTGTTTGCCGCCTCAGTTCCTGGTATCTGGATCGACCGCTTCATGGTGATCGTGCTGACGCTGATTCCACTGTGGGTTGTGTTGTGGAACCGCAGAAAAACCCATGGATGGGGGGAGGCCCCGGAGTCGGCCCGCAATGCTGCGTGGAGTCCGGCTCCGCTGCCCGAGACGGCCCCGGTTCCCCAGACCGCGTCTCCTTCGGTTGGTCTGGACATGAGAACCCGGTCCGCCATATACGTGGCGGGAGCTGTCGGGCTCGTCGTCTGGCTGTTTTTCGGCGGTGCCGACCTTCACGTCCCCACACTCGAGATCACCCGAGGAGGGGCTGTGGCCACGGCTCGCGACGAGATTGGGAATCGCGACATTGAGATCCCCGGGAACTGGCGCGAGTTGTCGGCGGTGCGAGGCGAGCCTGGCCTGGACGACCGCTTCGTTTGGCAGGAGGGTGGCGCCGAGGCGTACGACACCCTGATGGGAAGCTACCTGGCCCCGCCTCGGTGGAAGGTCCGATTCGCCTCCTTCGAAGGAGACGTTGTGGAGCGTGCGGAAGAGGTTGGTCTGTCGGTGGCCGGCGATGGGACGGTGCTGCGGATGTCACACAGGCTGCCCGAGTCCCGGGCCGGCGCGGCACTCGACGAAGAACCGGCCCGAGATCTGGCCAGGGCCTCCCTTCAAGATCTGTTCGGGCTCGACCCGGCGGCTCTGGAGGAGGTCTCCGCCGAGCCTGAGCAGCAGCCGGAACGGGTCGATTGGAAATTCGTCTTCAAGGACGAAGCCTCCTATCCCATGAGCGAAGGCGAGGCCCGGATTGCCATTCATATCGCTGGAGACGAGGTTGTGGACGGCTATCGGTTCGTCCACGTTCCCGAGGAGTGGGAGCGGGCCGAACGCAACCGGCGCAGTTCCGCGCAACTGGTTCAGATCGTCTGCGTGGTGGCCCTGATCCTGATTTTCTTGGCCGGGGCGGTTGTGGCGATCATCCGTTGGAGCAAGGGCAGCTTCGCCACCAAGACCTTCGCGGTTGCTTTCGGACTGCTCGCCGGAATTGGCGGCTTCGGCCTCTACAACGGTTGGCCAGCGATCACGGCCCAGTTCTCGACGGCTCAGCCCTACACCCTCCAATCGGCCATGGTGGTTGCGGGCGGTCTTATGGTGCTGATCGCGTCGTCGGTGGGCGTGGCGTTGACCATCGGTATGATTCACCGATGGGTGCCCGAACAGCCGCGAACCGGCGGCATACGCGCCCTCGTCCCCGGGGCCGCTCTCGGAGCCGCCCTTGCCGGGCTCTCCGCCATAGCGACTCGGGTCCTTCCCCCACTGGACGCCGCGTGGCCCTCGTTCGAATCGGCGGGTGCCCGCTGGCCCTTCCTGGCCGCGGTGATCGATCCCATTGGCGGCTGGATTGCGGGCACCACGGTCTTTCTGCTGGTCTTTGCTGCGGTTGATGCGGTGGCGCGGCGTTGGACCAAGGGGCAGGTGCCAGTGTTGTTGGGGCTGATTGTCACAGGGTTTGCGATCGCCGGTGCCGACGGCGTTTCCTCGTTGCCGCGCTGGATCGCGGCGGGCCTGGTCACCGGCCTCGTGCTATCGGGAACCTACCTGTTCGTGATTCGTCGCCACATGGTTCTGGTGCCGGTCGCCGCTGCAGTCCTGACCGCTCTGGCAATGGTCCGGGAGGGTCTGCTGAGAGCCTATCCTGGTGCCCTCGCCGGTTCGATCGTGGCCGCGCTGTTGATCGTCGCCCTGGGCTTCCTCTGGGCCCACCGGATGACGGCGGATGCGAGCGGATAGGCAGTAGCCTCAGATCACCGGCGGACACGATAGAGAACGTGCCGCCCGTCGCGGTGGAGTTCGCGGAGGCGGCTTTGAGTCCACGCCGTGAGCTCCGCGGTGACCGCGGCGTCGATCTCCCACCGGCCCTTCTCGAATGTGGCCGTCGTCCAGGAGTCGGGGCAACGGTCTCTCCGCAGGAGCACATAGTCCACGGGGACGTTTTCGAGCTCGGAGTCGAGCGAAGCGGCACTCCCGCCTTCCACCAGCCGCAGAAACGCCGGCGGACCATAGGGCGAGTCGGAGCGGGCCCAGCGCTCCAGGTAAAATGTGCGGTCCTCGCACCAGGCCCAGATTCGGGCGCCCGGCGAAGTGTTTTCCGAGACCCACGCCATGGTCGGTCCCATCAGCCCCCGCTCGACGAGATAGCTCCGTTTTTGACTCAGACCGAGCAGGTAGTCCGGGACTGCGCGGCCCCCAGGCGCGAACATGAAGTGGAGGGCGATGGGAAGTGACAGGACCGCCATCAGGCCCACCGTCAGCGACACGAGTCGGCGGTCGGCAGTGGTTCCGGGCAGGGCACCGAGCATTCGAGGGAGAAACAGCCAGACCAACAGCATCAGCGGCAGGTAGATTCGGGGTGCCGGGTGGGCCCAGGAAAGGGCCAAGGTGGCACCCAGCACGGTGAACCACGGCAGCTCGCGGCGCCACTTCCATCCGACTGCCAGCACGGCCAGGTGCAGCAGCGGCCACAGCGGATGAAGGCGGTGGTCCCCCACTGCGTCCGCAGTGGCGTGGAACAGCCACGGCACCCAGCGCCAGGCCCCCTGGATATCGGCGTACTGCGACAGGACGGCCGGATCGTGGGGAGATTCGTGAGCGAAACCAAGACTGCCGCCGAGGGGAAAGACCGGGTCGCCGGTGGCTATCCAATTGCGGACGAACCAGGGCCCGGCCAGGACTGTCACAGAGCCAGCAAGGGCCAACACTGCGATCATTGCCGCCGCCGGCCGACGGCGAGTCGCCAGGGCCCAAAGCCATTCGAGAGCCAGCAGTCCGACGAAGAGTATCGCCGTGTACTTGATGCCCACCGCCAGACCCCAGCACGCCGCCGCCCACGCCGTGGTGCCCCTGGAGTCTTCCGCGAGCGACCGTCGCGAGAGTCGCCACCCGAGGGTCAGGAAAAACAGCAGCGGCCACTCCACGTAGCAGATGGAGGCGGCGGTCAAAGCCACTGGGGTCACTGCCAGGAAGACCAGGCTGAGGTCCCGGATCCAGGGTGGGGTGCGCTGCTCGGTCATCCACCCGGACAGCAGGACCATGGTCAGAGCGGCGAAGACGAGGGTGATGAAACGCGGCGCGAGCAGACCCGCAACTGCCGCCGCCCACCCCCACATGAGCTCGCAGTTGCCCGGAAATGCAAGATGGAAGTTGTCGAATGGCACCCACCAGTCGCCCTGGAAGGCCCACAGTTCGGGCATCACAAGGTGGTAGGACAGCTCGTCGCGGGTGTCTGGGGGCAGCGATGCGTGGAGAGCCGCGGCGGCTGCCACCGCAGCCAGGAGGGCGGCCCACGACACCAGCCGGACAGGCTCTCCCAGCGCCCGGCGACCGATCTGAGTGAAGGTCTGAAGGGCGGACCACCGGGTGGCGATCTGCCAGCCGAGCAGGCACAGCCAGACGATCAGCGCGGTGACCTGCCAGAGCACGGGGGTGTAGCAGCCGGTCGCCAAGGTGGCCAGACCGATCGCCACCACCGTGATCCAGCCCGCGGCCCAATAGATGGCCGTCGCCGTGAGCCAGTCCAGATCGGAGGTTCTCCGTCCGGTGAGCCGAAAACTGACCGCCCCGATGGCAACAATCGGCACGGCGCTGTAGAGCCCCGTCAAGATCCACAGCAGAAAACGGCCGGCTCCCACCACTGGCAGGGCGACGTTCCAATGACGAGTCAGCCCGATTCCGATCAGAAGGAGCGATGCCGCAAGGGCCCCCCACAGGGCACGTCGCGGCAGTCGTCCGGGCGGTTGATGCGTCACCCCTCCAGTGTACGCTGCCACGTCCCATATCCACCGCGGGGCTTCGGCCGAAACCGCCCGCCAAAACCCGTCGGCGGGTTGTGCGTAGGATGATCACATGAAGATCCCGGGCGCGGCGTGGATGGTGTGGCTGGCGGCATCGGTGGTGGGAGCCGGGGATGTGGCCCCTCCGGTCATTCCGGGCAGCATCGTCGAGGGATTGGAATGTGTGGCGGATCCGTCCCAGACCTACTCCCTCTACCTGCCGCCGGAGTACGACCCGGAGCTGAGGTGGCCGGTACTGCTTGTCTTCGATCCACGGGGCAGGTCGGTGTTGGCCGCCGAGCTGTTTCGAGGCGGCGCCGAGCGGCACGGCTGGATCATCGTGTCCTCCAACGATACTCGAAGCGATGTCGGGATGGAGCCCAATCGGAGGGCGGTCAACGGGCTGTGGCCCGAGGTTCATCAACGGTACTCCATCGACACGGACAGAATCTACGCCGCGGGATTCTCGGGCACGGTCTACCTGGCCTTCCTGATGGGCAAGGAAACCGGCGGCCTGGCCGGGATCGTGGCGGTCGGCGGTCGAGACATCCGTCACGCGTTCGAACAGACTGGGTATGCGGTATGGGGCGCGGCGGGGGACACGGACTTCAACAACCGGCAGATGCGGATGGTCCACCACAGTCTGACCCGGCAGGGCAACCCCAACAGGTACGAAGATTTTCAGGGTGGCCACACGTGGATACCGCCGGAGATGGCTGCTCAGGCGATCGAGTGGTTCGAGGTGCAGGCCATTCGCCAGGGGTTGAGGCCTCGCGATGACGAACTCGTCCGGACCGCGCTCCTTGCTGACCTCGAGCGTGCCGCAGACCTCGTTTCTCAAGGGCGGCTGCTGGAAGCGGAACGCAGGTACACGTCGATCGCGTTGGACTTCGAGGGCCTCGCCGACGTGAGTCTCGCCCGCACCCGGGCCGCGGAGTTCGCCGGAAACCCCGAGGTGAAGCGCCAACGCAAGCTCGAGGAACGCTGGGATGCCTACGAACAGCGATACGTCGTGCAGATGCAGCAGGTCTTCCAGACCTTTCTCGGCAGCGAGCGGGCCCAGCCCCCGGATCGCCTGATCAGGGAGCTCGACATTGAAGAGCTTCAACGACGTGCCGATCGGGAGGGGGCCGAAGCCCTGACGGCGCAACGCCTGCTCGCGTTGGTGTTGAGCACCACCTCCTTCTACATGACGCGGGACCTCCTGCAGCAGGGCCGTCCGGACCATGCCGCATCGGTGCTGGGGGTCGCCTGCGACATTCGAGATGACTCCCCCTCGGTCTGGTACAACCGCGGCTGCGCACTCTCGTTGGCCGGCCGCCGGAAGGAGGCTCTCGCCGCGCTGGTGCGAGCTGTGGAGCTCGGTTTCGATGACCTCGATCTTCTGCTCAGAGACCCCGATCTCGAGGCTCTCCGCGGCACCGAAGGGTTCGAATCCATCGTGACGGCCATCGCCTCGTCAACGCCTGAAAATGAACCCCGATGAACCACCACGTGGCGGCGGTGGGTTAGCGGCCGAGGCCCTGCCACGGCGGCGCGGGTCCGTTCGGTAAGGGCTTCTCGGTCGGAGATTGTCAGGCCTGGCCGTGGCGATTGGCTCGCCGAATCGGACGGTGAATTCGGAGGGCGCCAGCAGCCGACCGTTCGGTGGCATAGCCGTTCGGGTGCCCCGAATACCCACCGGCAAGATCGGCATCCCGGTCTTCAGCGCGAGCACGAACCCGCCACGCCTGAAGGCCGCGGAGCACATCGCCCGGGCCATATGTTTCTTCGGGAAAGATCGAGGATCGATTTGGCGTCCGACGCCCGGTCGGCGCTTCTGGTCACCAGGGTCGCCGCTGTCACGCGGTTGACCCGGTCCACCGGCATATGGCCGAGGGCCCGCATGGCCCAGCCCAGGACTGGGATCACGAAAAGGCTTTTCTTCGCCCAGAATACCGTTCGCCATCTCGGCGGCAGGATGCCCATGAGCACCGGGATATCCAACGCCGACTGGTGGTTCGCCATCACCACGTAACGACCTGCGGAGATCAATCGTGTCCAGGCCCTCGATGCGGAGGGGGCAGCCGGTTCTCCAAGTGCAGATTCTCCCCCACAGGCGGGCCATGTGGAACATCACGATGCTCCAGCCTGGAACCGCCGCGAAAACCAGGCCGACGAGGGTCAGAACCACCGTGGCCGTTCCACCGACGAGCCACGCAAATGCGGTACGGATGATTCTCGCAATGATCACGATCGCACCATTGTAAAGAACCGAGGCAGTGGGCAGCAGCGCCGAATTCGAAATTCGAAAACCTCGCTCGAATCATCTGTTCCCGTTGCAGACGGTTATCCGAATTCCGAATTCCGAATTCCGAATTTTGGTTCACCGCTTCAAAGTTGCCCCTGGTCGCCCCACTCGTCGATCATCCGAAGGTAATTGGGATCGTCGTAGCGCCGCAGATCGAAGCCGGCGGCGTGGGCCGGAAGGGAAGACCCGGTCACGTGGCGAGCGAGGAGGTCGGCGGTGCCGGAGGAGGCCATCAGGCCGAAACCCGAAAGAGCACCGTGGACAAAGGCTCCCTCCACAGGCAGGGGACAGGCCAGAGGCCGATTCTCCCGGGTCTTGGTGTAGTAACCGCCGTCAATAAACGGAACCGGCAGTCGGTCCAGGTAGACCTCGAGCCCGGGCAGCAGGCGGGTCATGCCTCGGAGGCAGATTTCGGCGTAGCCGGGGGGAACTTCGATGGGGTAGTCCTCGGGCACTTCCTCCACGTGGTAGGGCCACAGGATGATCGCGTGCTCTCGCCCCTCGGGGCGCATGTGGACCCCGGCGGGCATTTCGGCCAGCAGCCACCGGGTGTCGTCGGTTTCGTCCAGCCGCTCGCGCTCCTCATCGGACCACTCGAGGTACTGGGGGTCCTCCCAGATCAACAGCGGGGCGTCCCGAGGGACGACGCCCAGATGATCCTTGAATGACATCTTGACGTGCAGTTCGGAGAAGACGGGCAGCTCGACGCCCACCAGGCGACCCGTCTTGTGCAGCATGGGGCCCGCAGCATTGACGAAACACCGGGTGGAGATCTGGAATTCGTCCCCGCCCGTTTGAACCCGCACCGAACCCAAGCGACCCCCGGTCACTTCCACTTCGGAAATGCTGCCGGACAGGAGCTCGACGCCGGCCTGGCGGGCCCGGTCGAGCTGTTCCATGCCGAGTTGTTGACCGGAGAACCACCCACAGCGCCGGGTGTGGAGGACCGCACGCACGTTCCCACCCAGATACGGGAAGGAGCGTCCGATGAGACCCTGATCGAGGATCAGGTCGGCACCTCCAGGGCCGCCTCGCCACCCCTGGGGCGGGTGGGGTCGATAGGCCAAGTGGTTCCCGCCAACCTCGTGCACCCGGAGCTCACCCGCCCCCTGGGCCGACGCTCGTTCTCCATCGCGGCGGTAGTTTTCCGCGCGAGTCGGATCGGCGGTGGCGTAGGCGTACCCTCTGCGGTTCATCAGGAAACGGTTGTCGCAGGCGTCCGACAGCTCCTCCATGAGATCGATGGAGCGGTTCATCAGGCGGACCATGGCGTCGTCCGGCCCCGGCCACCAGTTCCGGTAGGCTTCGGTGGATTTGTCGCTGGTCAGGGAGAGCGGTGGCCTTTCGTCGACCACCACGACCCGGGGCACGGAGTGACGGACCGCAAGTTGGTAGGCGGCCGAGACGCCGGCGATTCCGGCGCCACAAATCACCACATCGGCTGTTCGACCTGGCATGTTGCGAGTTGTAGCACATTCGCGCAGGCTCGAATTCCGAATTCCGAATTCGCCTACGGTAGCCTCGGGCCTCCGCGCCGGGGACCTCGCCGCGGACTGCCCACCAGAATTCGGCTTCGCAGCCAGTTGGCGCGTTCCGGAGAGCCGCGGCCGATAAAGGTGAAATCGGCGTCCGGGATCCCGTTCTCGTCGAGGTCGGCCAGGAAAACCCCATACCCGATGTGGACGAGCTCGTACCAACCGTCGAAGGGGCCCACCGGATCATCCAGGAAGAGCGTCACGCCATCCTCGTTGGCGCCAATGATTTCGCCAACTAGCGGGTAGTTCTCCTGATAGGTGAAGTCCCAGGTTCCCTCGTACTTATCGAACGTCGACGGGTCGGTCGAGTCCGGGATCTCCGGCCCGGCTGCGGGCTCGAGCGCCGCGTCGGCGATGCAGTAGGCGGCCCCCGACAGGGAGTTGAAGCTGTTGGCGAGAACGGCAACCGCAAACCGGCTGTCGGTCTCCCACAAGAGAAAGGCCCCCCAACCCGGAATGTTGCCGCCGTGTTGGCGGATCACCAGATCTCCAAGGGGCTCGACGAAGATCCCGAAGCCGTACCCGAACCCGGGGACCAGATCGAGGTCTACCTGCCAGCCCTGCATTGCGTGACAGGAGGCGGGAGAGAGCATCGAGCCTCCGCCATCGATCAAGGTGAGGGCGAAGCGCACCAGGTCACCGGCCGTTGAAAAGGCGTAGCCCGCTGGCTGGTACACCCAGTTGTCGTAGTCGTCCGGGGGGTAGATCAGCTCGGTGCCACCCGCGTAGAGGAGGTGGCCAAAGGTGTAGTTTCCGTCAGCCATGACCTCGTCGGGGTCGAAGGTGGACCGGGTCATGCCGGCAGCCCCGAAAACACTGGTCGTCATGTAGTCGCGGTATGGGATCCCACTGGCCCGTTCGGCCACCAGTCCCGCCAGGTTGAAGTTGGGATTGGAGTCATTCCAGAAAACCCCGGGCGGGGCGTGCAGCAGCACCTCGTCCTGATCGGCGGCCCATGTCGACAGGGCCTGGTTCCCCAACGGCCCCTGAAGATTGAATCCAAGGTCGGGGAAGCCGGAGGAGTGGGTGAGCAGGTGCCGGATCGTGATTCGGTCTGCCGGGTAGGCTCCATCCACCTCGAACTCGGGCACGTGGGTGGTCACCGGATCATCG
The DNA here is from genome assembly GCA_963801995.1 of uncultured Holophagae bacterium. Classification (GTDB taxonomy): domain Bacteria; phylum Acidobacteriota; class Thermoanaerobaculia; order Thermoanaerobaculales; family Sulfomarinibacteraceae; genus FEB-10. The sequence goes on from CAWDGW010000014.1 coordinate 477,012, forward strand.
AGGGCCACCGTGCCCGCCTCGACCTGTTGCATCACGGCCGCTGCGGTCAACATCTTGGTGACGGAGCCAATGCGAAAGTAGGTGTCAGCGTCGACTGCGCCTCCCTGGGTCCGGTGCTTGACGCCGTAGCCCATCTGGTAAAAAAGTTCTCCGTCTACCGCCACTGCCACCGAGGCCCCGGCGGTTCCAACCAGTGCCATATCCTGCAGCACGCACAGGTCAATGGCCTCCTCGAGGGTGGCGGCACTGGCATGGGCCTTCAAGGCCTCGGCCCCGACCCTGGCCGGGACCGGGCCCGGACCGATAGTGAGCTCGGGATTGGTGCGTCGCCACTCGGCCCCCTGGGTCGCACTCTCGATCTTCGGTGCACTGTTTGGCCGAGGGTCGCCGGCGGTGGCCGTCACGGCTGCCCCGCACAGCACCAAGAACAACGTGAATTCGAGTTGTTTCATGGTTCCAAGTACGCCCCACCCCTCGAGAAAGTTCCGGTTCGTGGTAATGGATCGGTCGTTCACAGCCATCATACGCCGCATGATCCGAGACCAGAAGATGTTGTAGCGGGAGGGTTCATGAGTGGAGTCTGTGGTACCATCCGGTTGTTCGCCAATCATTGATCTTGAGACCTCGAAGCGGCGACCGGCGATATCCGAAAACGCGAATTCGGCGCTGGCGATCAATGGTCGAATCGAAAAGGAGGAGGCGAGGTGAAAATCAACATCGGAAGGCTCGTGGTGGTGCTAGCTGCAGTGGCATTGGCCGGAGCGTGTTCCTCGGTACAACCCCAATACCAGGCGGGATCGATCGATCCGGAATACTGGGTGCCAAAGGTGGATCAGTTTGCCTTGATCGGTGACGGGTCCCTGTCGATGAGCGACAAGCACGCAAAGATGCGTAAGATCGATGTTGCTCAGGCGTTCATGGAAAGCATGAACGAGACCATTCCGGAACTTAATTACCAGGGAGAGCTGAGGGCTTTCGGCCGGGGAGCGTGCGGAACCAAAGGCAAGACCGTCCTCCTGGTGAACCTCCAGAAGTTCTCGTCGAGCGATATGGCAGGACCCATCGGGGGATTTGACTGTCCTAACGGCTCGAGTCCCCTGGACAAGGCGATCAACGGCGTTGCCGCTGACGTGACCAATAAAGACGTGCCCTCCTCCCTCGTTATCGTGAGCGATGGACGGCACATGGGCAAAAAGGACGTGGCAGCGGCCAACGGGCTGGCAACCTCCTTTGGCGACAAGCTCGCCATCTACGCGGTCCAGATCGGGACCAGCAAGCGCGCAACGAAGCTCCTCGAGAAGCTGGTCGCGGAGGGCAACGGCGGCTACCTGGTGAACGCCGACGATTTGACGGGTGGCGCCGCGATGGAGAAGTTCGTCCAAGACGTCCTGCTCTATCCGGACAGCGATGGCGACGGAGTGGCCGATCATCTCGACAAGTGCCCCAACACGCCGAAGGGTGTGAAGGTTGACGCGGTTGGTTGTCCGCTGGACAGCGACGGTGACGGTGTTCCGGACTACCTGGACAAGTGCCCGAACACACCGAAGGGTGTGAAAGTGGACGCTGCCGGATGTCCCGTGGACAGCGATGGCGATGGCGTCCCGGACACCCAGGATAAATGCCCCAACACGCCGAAGGGTGTGAAGGTTGACGCGGTTGGTTGTCCGCTGGACAGCGATGGCGATGGCGTTCCGGACTACCTGGACAAGTGCCCTGGGACCCCGAGGGGAGTGCCGGTTGACGAGACTGGTTGTCCGCCAGAAGGCATCACTGTCATGGGCGACGAGTGGATGGTCCGCGGCGAGATTCTGTTCGCGGTCAACAAGTCGAAGCTCACGCCCAAGGCTGAGGAGCTGCTCGGCCGAGCGGTGTCCTTCCTGGCAGAGAACACACAGTACAACGTGGAAATCCAGGGCCACACCGACAGCACCGGACCACTGGCCTGGAATATGGAGCTGTCCAAGCTGCGTGCCGAGTCGGTGAAGGAGTTCATGGTCAGCAAGGGCATCGCGGCTGATCGACTCACCACCAAGGGCTATGGCCCCCATGAGCCCATTGCGCCCAACGACAAGGCGGAGAACCGTGCCAAGAACCGGAGGGTGGACTTCCGGCCCTGGACGAAGTAGCTGCCATCGTAGTTTGAGCAAGGGACCCGGCAGTCATGCCGGGTCCCTTTTTTGCTCAAGTCAAAAGTCAAAAGTCCAAAGTCCCCCACAACTGCTAACTGCTAACTGCCAACTGCCTGAGCGGGTGGTGGCTCGGCAAGCGCAGCCTGGACCGCATCCGCCAGGGTGTCGGTCCCGAATGGCTTCTGAAGAAAATCCATGCCTTCGAGTTTTGCGTCAGGTCCGAGGGGAACGTCCTGGGCGTACCCGGACATGACCACGACGCGCATGGAGGGCCATCGGGCCATGAGCTCGCGGGCGATGTCGGTCCCGGATCCGTCGGGGAGGACGTAGTCCGTCAGCAGCAGGTCGAAACCGGGGGCCGGCGGCAGATAGACCGACTCTTCTCGGCTGCCGACCGTGGTCACGCTGTAGCCCAGGACGCCGAGGATTTCGCGAAGGCCTGACCGGACTGCCGGATCGTCCTCGACCACCAGGATGCGCTGTCCGTCGCCCTGGGACAGGGACGGGCTGTTCTTTTGATCGGGAACCTCTTCTTCGGCAACGTCAGTCGACGGGAAGTGGACTCGGATGCTGGCTCCCTCTCCGGCGTTGCTCTCGACCGTGATTCTGCCTCCCAGGCGATTCACGATGCCGTGGACCACCGAGAGCCCGAGTCCGGTCCCTTTGCCCGGCTCCTTGGTTGTGAAGAAGGGCTCGAAGAGGTGGTCGCGGATTTCGGCAGGGATGCCCTCCCCCGAGTCCGTAACTTCGAGCCATGATTGATCGGCTTCCAGGCCGGTGCGCAGGAAGAGCCGTCCACCCTTGGGCATGGCGTCGCAGGCATTGACTGCTAGATTCATGACCACCTGCTCGATTTGGCCCCGGTCCGCCTTCAGCGGTAGATCGACGTCGATCGGTGCGTACACCAGCTCGACGTTTTCCCGCAACAGTCGATGCAGGAGTTTGACCGTTCCGTTGACCACGTCGTTGAGGTCGAGTCGCTCCAGGCGCTCGGTGTCCCTGCGAGAGAACAACAGCAGCTGGCGGGTGAGCTGGGAACCGCGGCGGACGTGTTCTTCGAGCTCCGACAGCCTGGCGGTCATCTCCTCGTCGTCATCCTCCCCTGAACGGGGACGGAGCAACTCGGTGGCGCCGAGCATGGCCTGGAGAAGGTTGTTGAAGTCGTGGGCAACACCGCCGGCCAGGCGTCCGACGGCCTCCATTTTCTGGGCCTGGAGGAGCTGCACCTCTGCCAGCTTACGTTCAGAGATGTCGACCATGGTTCCTTCCAGGATCTTCGGCTCGCCGTTCTCGGATCGGGCCAAGCGCATGTTGGCGAGCACGCACACCTCGGTTCCGTCCACTCGACGCAACATCATCTCGCGATTTCGCAGCTCTCCAAGCCGGTCGATGGTCTCGATGAGGCGATCCCGCTCCGCGGCGTCCCGGTAGAAGTCGGTCGCTCTGTGAGACAGTGCTTCGTCGACGCTGGGAATCCCGAAGATTCTCGCAAAGGACTCGTTGCATTCCACGAGCTCGCCCTCGACCGTCGATCTGAACACGCCGGCCAAATTGTGCTCGAAAAGGCTCCGATAGCGCTCTTCGCTTTCGCGGATCATCTCGTTGGCCCGCTTGCGATCGGTGATGTCAAGGAACACCACCGTGACCATTCTCGGAGCGGTTTGGAAGGCGTGAACCTCGTAGGCACCGCGAATGACGTCATCCTCGTAGACGATCTGTTCTGAGTGCCACGGCACGCCATCGGCGGCGGCCCGCCGGTACTGGGCGGGGACGTCGGTTTCGGCGAGGGGGGGAAAGGCTTCCTCGATGGTCTTGCCGATGTAGCGCTGGCACTCGACCCCAAGCAGAGTATCGGCCGCGGGATTGGCCCCCACAAACACCAACCGATCGTTTTCTTCCAGTCGGTACATGTGGAGGCCCATTGGGATCGCGGTGACGATGCTACGGAATCGCTCCTCGGACATTTGGAGCCGGGATTCGGTGACGTTGCGGTGGGCGTTGGCCAGTGCTTGGGCCACCTGATCCGCCACAGCTCCCGCGAAGTTCACCTCGTCGGACTGCCAGACCCTGGGTTTCCCGGTGTGCTCCAGGCACACCACGCCGACCACCCGACCTCGCAGGCGAATCGGTGCGTCAAGCAGAGAACTGATGTCCAGGGGGATCAAATACTCTGACAGAAGCTCGTTGGTTCTCGGGTCTGATCGAGCATCGTCGGCGTCGACGACTCGGTCGCATTCGAGCGCCTCGAAATAGCGAGGGAAGGAGGCGGCCGTGAGTTGCTTTCCGGCTTGGTGGGTGTCGGTGCTGGCGTCGTAGAGATCCACACAGCGAATCGATTCATTGTCGTCATCGAACAGCCAGATGCTGGCCCGTTGGACCTCGATGGCGATCGCGGCAGATGAAGTCAGCGCCGAGAGTGCGGATTCGAGGTCGCCGGTTACAACTCCCTCGTGGGTCGCTATGGCGACGATCGAGTCCTGCTGGAGCGCCAGGCGTCGAAGCCGTGCCTGTTTGTCCTCCTCGGCTCGGCGTTGTTCAGTGATGTCCTCGAACTCGCCGATGACGTGGTGGACAGTGTCTGAAGGGCCTCGGGCTGAGGAAAGGGTGACTCGGGCCCAAACCCACGGGCCGTGGCGATGGCGCACTCGCACCAGGGCCTGGGCCGAGGTCAGTTCTCCGGCCAGCATTCGATTGAGGTCGGGTCTGAGCGCCGCAGCGTCTTCCGGATGGCACTGATCCTGCCACGCCATGCCCGATAGCTCATCCTCGGTGTAGGCCAGCATGTTTTGGAACGCGCGGTTGGTGCGGACGATTTTGCCATCGGGGTTCCACAACACCTTGCCGATGGCAGTGTTTTCGAAGGCGCTACGAAATCTCTCCTGACTTGCCGCCAGGGCCTGTTCGGCCTGCCGGCGCCGACTGATGTCAGCAAGGGTCATGAGCAGGTTGGTGGTGTCGCCTGCCGTGTGTGCGATCCCCCTCGCTTCCAGCGGCACCCACGAACCATCACGGTGTCGGACCCTGGTCTCGACGGATTTTGGGTCGCCCGGATTCTCCAATCCTGCTGCGATGGTGGAGATGACAGCGTCCCGGTCATCCGCGTGGACGATCTCCAACGCGTTGGTTCCGATGAGTTCCCCTGCCGCCCTGCCGAGCAGGCGGTTCACCGATGGACTGGCGTAGCGAATCATCCCGTCCGGGGCTAACACGCACAGGACATCCGTTGAGTACTTGAAAAGCGCTTGGATCAGGTCGTCACCCTCGTTGGGTTTGGACGTTGAGGCGTCGAGGGCTGGGGAGATTCCGGTCCCCACGTACTCGCGGTCACCGTCAGCCTCCGACGTTCTGTCCCGGAAGGTCCAGCTGATCAGTTGGCAGTCACCCCGCTGATCGTCCACCAGCAGGGTCCACTTGGTGGAGGGATCCGGAGCCTGGCCATCGGCGAGCTGCTCTCGGAGCGCAGCCAGTTGTGCACCTCCGAGGAACTCCCACAGGTAGTGGCCCTCCACCTCGGCGGGGGTCAGGCCGAGAATCTCCGCGAAGATATGGTTGCATCGAGCGATGGATCCCAGGCGGTCCACCACCACAACCGACGCCTCGACCAGGTCCAGTAGGTCCGCTCGGGCAGACGGTGGCACGGCTTCATTGGGCCGGTCGGCACTTTCAATGGGACTGGACAATCAGCTCACCTCATTGTGTGGTTGCGAAAAGAGGCCCCAGAAATACGCCTGTCCCGCAGAGTTGCCGAGAATAGGGGAGGCCCCCGCCGGGTTGGAATCTTCGGCGCAAAGCGGTGTGCGATAATGTGCACCATTGATTTGAATGGATATGGCGGCGGCAAGAACGCTGTCGCTCTGGGGAGACAGCCATGGAGATTTTGAAACGACAGGTTCAAGACGTCGCCATCCTGGATTTGGATGGCAAGCTCACGATCGGCACAGGTGACGTTGCCCTGCGTGGAGCGATGCTGAGCGAAATCAATGATGGTCACAAGAAGGTCCTGATCAACCTTCAAAAGGTCACGGCGATCGATTCGTCGGGCTTGGGTGAACTGATTCGATGCCGGGCCACGGCGGCCGGGAACGAAGCCGAAATCAAGTTACTCCACGTCAACCTGAAGGCGCGAAAACTGCTGACCATGGCGCGTTTGGTTGGCGTCTTCGACATGTTCGACGACGAAGCGTTGGCGGTCGACTCCTTCAACGGCTAGCCCGCATGAAGAAAGGCTGACCTCGGCCGGTGGCCCCCGCCCGATTTCGCAACCCCGACCCGAGGCACTGCCCCCACGGACCCCGAGCCATCGTGCGGTGGGGAATCGTGGACAGAATTTTGGGAAGGAGACGGGTCGCTCGGCCCGGTCGGCCCGCGCCCGCCGTGGGCGCCGATCTGGATCTCATTCACGGCGAAGATCCCCGGCCGAAGCTGAGCTGGATAGGTCACGCTTCCTTTTTGGGTAGCCTCGGAGGCCGAAAATTCCTGATCGATCCGGTATTCGCTGCCCATGCGGGGGTGATGTACCCCAGGTTCGGGAGTCCGGGACTCGGGGCTCAGGATCTGCCAGCGGTGTCGGCGGTGGCGGTGACCCACAATCATTACGACCACCTGGACGCCGGTGCCATCAGGGCGTTGCCGTCGGACGTGCCGGTGGTTGCTCCGGCGGGGATGGCGGGCTGGTTTCGTCGCCGGGGGCGACGGCGGGTGGTCGAGCTTCGCTGGTGGGAGGGAGTGGAGATCGACGGGCTGAGGATCACTCTCGTGCCTGCCCGGCACTGGTCCCGTCGAGGCCTTCTGGACACCAATCGGGCGTTGTGGGGAGGAGTTGTCATGGAAGGGGGAGACGCCGCCATCTACCACGCCGGGGACACGGCGTGGTTCGATGGATTCGCAGAAATCGGCCGCCGCTACCCCAATCTCCGTGCTGCTCTTCTTCCCATCGGCGGTTACGAACCGGGATGGTTCATGGAACACTACCACCTGAATCCGGAGCAGGCTGGCCAAGCCTTTTTGGCCCTCGGTGCGAAGACCATGATCCCCATGCACTGGGGTACCTTCCAACTCACCGATGAGCCTCTGTGCGAGCCGGCCGAACGGTTGTCCGAATGGTGGCGCAGGCAGGATTCCCTGCACGGCCGGGAGCTCAGGCTGATGGATGTGGGGGAGACGGTGGTGTTGGATTGAGGGACGTGGACATCAATCTCGAGATCGTGGCGGTCGGGGAGCGAATCCTCGCCGAGGCAACCAGACTTTCGGTGCCGAGGTACCCAGGAACGCCGGGTGACCACCAGACCATAGCCGAGGTCGAGAAGCGGCTCATGGCTGCAGGGCTCCAGACCGAACTGCAGTGGTTCTCCTATGACCTCGCGCCGGCGAACCGAACCCTGCGAACGGTGCTGGTGATCGGCGCACTGCTGGCCGGGGCCGCAGGGTTCGTGGTATTGCGTTCACCGCTCGCCGCCGTGCTGGTTCTGCTCGGTGCGCTGTTGCCAGGTCTCGTGTTCCTCGCCTGGTCGCCGTGGCTGGAGCGGTTGTACCGGCGGGACGGACCGACCCGGACGGCGAATGTGATCGGCAGACGATCGGTCAAGGACCCAACCCTGACCCTGATCGTCATGGCCCACCACGACAGCAAGTCTCAGAGCCTGAGATTCCCCTATCGCATGGGCCTGACTCTGACGGCGGTGGCCGCGGCCTCGGTTCTCGTGGTTCTGGTTGTGGCCGGCATCATCACAGGCCAGGCGCCAGGCCCCAGGTGGCTGGGCCCGACCGCGGGGTGCGCGGCGGGAGTCGCGGCTCTGATCCTGTCCACCATGCGCAGCGGTGATCTTTCCCCCGGTGGGGTGGACAACGCGGGTTCCATGGCGATTCTGTTGGAATTGGCGCGAACCCTGCCGGAGATGATCAGGGAAAGGGTGGAGCTGGTTTTTCTTTCCACCGGCGCCGAGGAGGATCACATGATCGGGGCGATGCGGTGGCTGGAAGCCAACGAGGGGGCGTTCGGCGATCGGCCCGTGTTCTGTCTCAACTTCGACGGCGCGGGTGCCCCTGGGAGGACGGTGCTGATCGAGAGATTCGGGTTCGGGCGGATGTTCTCCCAAACCATGTCGGCGGCAGCCCGGAGGGCGGCGACCACGCTTCGCATCCCGGTGCGCGGCATCCTCATGCTGCCTGGAATCGGGATCGACGCCATCCCATTTGCCCACCATGGAATCCAATGCCTGACACTGTCCAGCGGATCCATCGGCCCGGCCACCCTATCGGTCCACTCAGCCAACGACCATCCCCACCACCTGGATCCGGAGGCACTGGCCCGGATAACCGAACTCGCTCAGCACCTGCTCGTCGATCTTGTGCAGGAAGTCAAAATACAGAAAAATTTGACTCGAGTCTGATTCCCTGCTCCGCCGAAACGCCAATGGCAGGGAGATTGGGGGAATCAGAATCGAGCAGCAAAGTCAGAAAATCCTGTACTCGAGCGTGACCAGAGCTGATTTGCGGTCTCCGAAGCCGCCCTGGAGCATGAGTACGAGGTGCTTTGTGAGGCCGGCGGTGCCACCGATGGTGTAGTTCCACGGCTGTTTCGCCTCGAGCACCACCCGGTACGGAATAGCGCCCAGAAACGGCAGGTCATAGGTCCCCTCGTGGACCTCCTCGATGTTCTGATGCATGGCGCCGATCCACACCGCTCCACCGTCGAAGTGGAGGCCGATCTTTGGGGTGATGATCTGTGCATTCACAGACGACGTGGTCACGCTGAGTTCGGTTTCGGTGTAGTCGTAGGCGAGCGCACCGAACCACCGTTTGCCGCCCACGGCGAGAACCAAACCGGCGCCATACACCGTGCCGTCGTTGTTGATTTTCAGATCATCGAAACCCACTGGCAGTCCGATGTCAAAGTCCTTCAAGTCGACGTTGGTGGCGCTGTCGATATTGCCAACGAGGCCGAAGACATTCAGAAATGGAAGCACCCAGTAGTCGACCCGGAAGTGGGTGCTGGTCGTGGAGTTTTGGACGGGAAGTTCGGTCAGGGTCGACCCGTCAATACCGCCCACACCGAGCTCGAGGCTTTTGATTTGGTAGGGCTGATTCTGGTTGTACAGGGACAGGCCGAAGCCAAGCTTGTTGGGGATTTTGATGTCTTTCCAAGGAGTTTCCCCATGGACGGGCAAGGTCCCCATGAGCATCAAACCGACGATGACTGTGAATGCTGTGATCGATCGAACAGGCACCACAAAACACTCCTTCCCAAGATCTCCCGGATCTCGTCGGACTCCCCGAGAGGGGAACGAGCCGGGATCAAATGTGCTTTACCCTCTCAAGTATTCTGGCACAGCCTCGACCGAATCGTGGGGCGAGACCGCCGGTGGGCCCAGGAATGCGATCGGTTGACGGTTCGCATGACCGCCTCACGGGCAACCGTCTCCCGGCGGCGACGTACTTCAGAGGAGGATTCTGCGCCCGAGACGAACCGTGGAGCGGGGCGGGATTTGCGCGACTCAGGTAGTCTGGCCATACTGGGGGCCCCACAATGACATCGGACCTGCACCGTCAGATCAAGGAGTTGTTTCTCGCCGCCTGCGATCTGACGGAGGAGGCGCGGGTTCCCTTCCTCGATGACGGTTGTGGAGATGACACCGGACTTCGGGCCGAGGTCGAATCTCTGCTTCGGTTCCACGATCAGGAGAAGACCGCTGCTGACCGGGACGGAGACGCCCCCTCGCTCCGAGGCTCGTCCGCGATGCCGGAGAACGTTGGCCATTACCGACTGATCCAGAAGCTCGGCGAGGGCGGAATGGGCGAGGTGTACGAGGCGGAGCAGACCGATCCTGTGAGGAGGCGTGTCGCCCTCAAGGTCATCAAGTGGGGCATGGATACGAGGGAGGTCGTTGCCCGGTTCGAGACCGAGCGCCAGGCCCTGGCCCTGATGGATCACCCGAATATTGCCAAGGTTTTCGAGGCGGGAGCCACTCCTGAGGGGCGGCCGTTCTTCGCCATGGAGTTTGTCCGCGGTATTCCCATCACCGACTATTGCGACACTCAGCGACTCACCACCACCGACCGGTTGAAGATCTTCGCGAGGGTCTGTGAGGGAGTACAGCACGCCCACCAGCGAGGTGTGATCCACCGCGACATCAAGCCATCGAACATCCTCGTGGCGGTCAAGGACGGGCGTCCCGAGCCCATGATCATCGACTTTGGCGTCGCCAAGGCGACGTCGCAGCGCCTCACCGAACGATCGGTCTTCACCGAGCTCGGTCAGTGGATCGGGACACCCGAGTATATGAGCCCCGAGCAAGCCGAGATGACCAGCCTGGACGTGGACACCCGAACCGACGTCTACTCCCTGGGTGTGGTGCTGTATGAGCTCCTCGTGGGGGCTCAGCCATTCGATTCGAAAGCCCTTCGCGATGCCGGTTTCGATGAGATGAGGCGTCGAATCCGAGAAGAGGAACCGCCTCGACCTTCCACCCGCGTCAGCAGCTTGGGTGCAGACTCCACGCTGGCGGCACAGCGCCGAAAAACCGACCCCCCATCCCTGGTGAAGGAGCTCAAGGGCGATCTCGACTGGATCGTCATGAGGGCGCTGGACAAAGATCGAACGCGGCGTTACGCATCGCCTCTGGATCTCGCCGATGATGTTCGCCGGCACTTGCGGAACGAGCCCGTTGAGGCGAGTCCGCCGAGCACCGTCTACCGGATCCGGAAGTTCATTCGGCGGAACCGGGTCGGTGTCGCGGCTGCGTCATCGGTCACGCTTGTGCTCCTGGCGGGCATTGTCGGAACCTCGATCGGCCTGGTGAGGGCGCAGCGCGAGGCCGAGACGGCGCAGCAGGTGGTGACATTGGTACGGAGCATGCTGTGGGTCATGGGGCCGGGTGCACCTTCGGGCAGCACGATGCCGATTCGTGATTTTCTCGAGTACGGAGCGGCCCGGATTGACCAGGACCTCCGCGACACGCCGCTCGTGGAGGCCGAGCTGAAGTCCGTCATCGGCGAGGTCTATCTGTCGCTGGGCGATCTCCAGCGGGCGGAACCGCTTCTGGAGCGGGCGCTGGCGATTCGAACGGACCATCTTGGAACCGGGGGCCGGGGGGTGGCGGACAGTCTGAACGCCCTTGGCGTGCTTCGGCTCAACATGGGGGACTTCGAAACTGCAAAGGAGCTCTTCGACCGGGCGATCCCGATCTTCGAAAAGACCATTGGATTGAGCAACGCGACGGTCGCAAACGTGCGCGCCAATATCTGCACCGTTCAATGGCGTCTGGGGAACTACGACCTCGCCCTCGCCGCCTGCGATCGCGCGCTGGAGATACTCGAGGCGGAACAGGGCCCGGATCACATCAACGTCGCGGGTGTCCTCTCCCAGAAGTCGAACGTTCTCAGAGAGCTGGGTCGGTCCGACCTGGCATTGAGTTTGGACAAACGCTGCCTGGCGATCCGAGAGCGAGCCCTCGGTCCCGACCATACATATGTGGGTTGGGCGCTGTTCAGCCTCGGGCTGTCCCATAGTTTTTTGGGAGATCGGGAGGTTGCGAAGCCCATTCTCGAACGAGCACTTCTCATCCAGGAGACGTCTCTGGGCGCTGATTCCGTCGCGGTTTCGTTTCCACTCCAGCAGCTGGCGAGGATCAAGAGTGCGGAAGGAGACCGGGAGGGGGCCATCGAAATGTTCGAACGCGCCCTGGCAATCAGGGAGCGAGCCATGGGCCCAGACCATCCGGATCTCCTGTGGTTGTTGAGGCCTTACGGTTTGCTCCTGGGCAGAATGGGGAGGAGTGAAGAGAGCCGTCAAGTCCTCGAGAGGGCGCTGGTGATTTCGGAGACGGTCTTCGGTCCAATCCACATCGAGGTTGCCGATTCGTTGGCGACCATGGCCTACCGCGAGTATCAGTTGGGCAACATCTCGGAAGCTCGGGCCATGAGTGAGCGGAGCCTCGATGTGTGGATTCGGGCGATGGGACCCGAAGCGCGCAGGCTCGGGATCGGTTACTACAACCTGGCCTGTCTCGCCGCCCTCGAAGGGGATCGCGACGAGGCCATGGAGCGGCTTCGGCAGGCGTTTGCAACTGGCTGGTGGTGGCCCGGAGTGGACGACGATTCCGACCTCGACAGCTTGCGGGGTGATCCCGAGTTCGAGGCACTGCTCGACCGGGCGAGGGCCAACGCGGAAGCAGGTTGACCCGGGTCAGAACTTCATGGGGACCGTCGTCGGGTCGTTCGTGGAGTTGTCGATGACCGAGGCATAGACGATGACTCCGTCGCCGGTCTCGACAGTCACGGTGGCGTAGCCGGCGTCGATGTCGTCACGACCCGCAATCCGAGAGAAGGGCTCCTGCAGCTGCAGCCGGGTCATGGGAGCCAGGGTCTTCAGTCGGGCAGCCAGCAACTCCCCGGAAGCGTCGAAGAGACGGACCCGGACCGAGACCTGGAGATCGCCAGTGTTCAGGAAGCCGATGTTGGTGCGGAATGCGTCGTTCTGTTGGAGCTGAGGCAGCCAGACGGTCTGCCCGGCCTCAGCCGCGTTAGCCGGCGCTATGCCGTCGAGGTACTGGCCGTAGGTGCCGTCATCGCTCGTCGAGTAGGTTCGTGAAGAGGCCAGAACGGGTTGGTCGGAAAAGACCTCGAGGCTGCCCCCTCCGCTCATATCCATGTTGCCCACAACATCGATCAGGGTTCGTTGCTCGCCGTGGTTGAGGGTGATCATTGACGTCTCGGCTCCTCCGTCGTCCGACCGATATCGGACCTCCACATTGGCGATGGTTCCAGAGCGGTTGAGAATGGACAGGTCGGTCCGCCAGGTGCTTCCCTGTGCACCGCCGGTGTTCGCCGCAGCCGCCACCCACTGGTCGCTGAATCCCGGGTCCGATTTCATGGGTATGGTGGTTGGGTCGTCGGTCAGATTGTCGATGACGGATCCATAGACCACCACCTCCTGTCCGAACAGAACTGAGATCACTGCATAACCGGAAGTGATGTCCGATCGGCCGCCGATGGCTTGGAAAGGCCGATTGAGCTGGACCGTGGACATGGCTGGCACGGTCTCGGTGTGATATGCCACCGGGAGGCTGTCTCCGTCGAAGAGTGCGATCTCGATCTCCGCAGGCCGTTTCCAGCCGTTGTGAAGGCCGATATTGGTCCGGAATGAAGTGTTTTCCTGGAGTTGCATCAGCACGGCCTGATCTCCAGTGGCCAGGGCCGAAGTGGGCGTCGAGCTGTCGATGAACTGGCCGAAGGTGCCTTCGGGCGCGAGGTTGTAGGTGCGCGAGGTGACCGTGAGGGGCTCGGACGAGAAGACCCGCAAGGGCTTCGAACCGGTGGCTTCGAACTCTGACATGACATCGACGATGGATCGAAACTCACCCTCATTCAGGTGGAATTCCCGGTCGGTCCATCCGTCGTCCTGGTAGAGGCGCAGCCGGACCTGGTTGGCGAGGGTGGACCGGTTGAGCAGGCCGACGTCGGTGCGCCAGACGCTGTTGCCAACACCGTCGGCACGCGAGACGATTGGAATCCACACCTCGGTGGGTGCGGCCCCAACAGGTGCGGTGGAAAGGCCGACCGACTGCCACAGGTCGTGGTCCGGCCAGGCCGTGATCTCGGGAAAATTTAGGTCTGGGTAGATCGGGTCCGTGTTGGCGAACATCACGAAGGTGATGCCGTCGTCGCGCCACAGGGCAATGTTCTGGACACCGGTCCCGCCACCGGTATGGGTGTGGATGTCGAGCCCGTCATCCGGGTCGGTGAGCCAGCCTCCGCTGTGGTCTTCGAAGAAGATTGATCCCTCGCCGAACCAACCGCGCCCGTATCCCACGTCCACAGACGCTTGGAACGGCAAAGCGAGCATCTGCTGGCGGGTGGCCGGCTGGAGAAGTCCGCTGGCGTCTTCAAAGTCGAAGAGGGCCGAGAATAGCCGCGCCATGTCCGGAGCGGCCATGACCCACCCACCCGCGCCAATCGCCGCATCGAGGGGTACGTCGTAGGAGTCGCCCTCCAGCCCGTCATAATCAACTTCGGTTGGAGCGAGCTCGGACTCGGGGCCGTTGCCGCGCCGGGCGCGTCCAACTCCCACGGGCCGGAAGATTTCCTCCTGCACGTACTCCACGAAATTTCGCCCGGTGATGTTTTTGAGCGTCATGTCGAGCATTATGTAGCCGTAGTTGTTGTAGTCCCACCCGGCCTCGGGGTCGAAGATGAACGGCTCGCTGATGATGTATCGGGCGATCTCCTCGGCGGTGGGAGGTGGTTCCACATTGAACTCGCGGGCCACCACGGAGCTCACATCGTAGACATTGTCTTCGGAGTACATTCCGCTGGTATGGGTCAGCAAGTGGTCGACGGTGACCGCCTCCAATCGGGGGTCGGTCTGGTGTCCCGGAAGGGGCTCGAGGGCCAGAATCGGGTCAACCGGGGTTTCGTGGTCCACCAGTCCCTGCTCGATGAGCTGGTGGATGGCCACCGAAGTGATGGCCTTGGCGATGCTGCCGGATCTGAAGAGGGCGGTGGGCTGCACCGGCTCGACGTCCGGCTCACCCCAGGTGAAGCCGCGGGCGTAGACCAGACGACCGTCCTTGGCGATGGCCGCGGTCGTGTCGCGAATGCTGTAGGTCTGCATGATGTCGCGGATCATGTCGTCCACCTCGGAGAGCTCGGGTACGGCTTGCCCGGTTGCGGCAAACCGCCTCCGGTCGGTGGTCGCCGCCATGATCCGGTTGACGATGATGTCGAGGATTGCGTTGATCTGCTGGCTGGCCGTGGTGCCGTCGACGCTGTGCCGGGAGTGGACCGCAACCACCAGGTCGAGGCTCGGGACGCAGAAGATGAACTGACCGCCGTATCCCAAAGCGAAGTGGATGTCGTGGCCGGTTCCCCGGTCAAGCCACCACAACAGGCCGTAGTGCAGCTGGCTCAGCGGCCCCATGACACCGAGGTTCTGGACCACGATTGAGGAAGAAACGTTCACCCAGTAGTTGGGCACGATCCGAGCACCGTTCCAGGTGCCGCGGTTCACGGTCAACTGGCCGAGCTTGACCAGATCCTCGGTGCGTACGAACAGGCCGTGACCACCGTTGTTGTAGCCCCCGGTGGTACTCCACGATCGGTCGGTGATTCCCAGCGGTTGGAAGAGGTGGGCGTCCGCAAAGTCGATGGTGCTCATGCCGGTGGCCTCGGTCAGGATCACCGACAGCAGGTGGCTGGCGGCGGTGTTGTAGTTCCAGACCGTACCGGGCGGTGCCGCCAACGGTCTCGACAGGATGTCTCCCACCGGATCGGAGCCGTAGAGCCAGGTCACCACGTCGGCGTCTTCATCCCACTCGAAGCCCGAGCTCATGGTGAGCAGGTGCCAAATTCGGATCTCATGCTTGGCCGGGTCATCAGGGATGAGATCCACCGGCAGATAGTCCACCATTCGGGCCGTCAGACCACCGTTGATGAACCCCTTGTCGATGGCGATACCGATCAACATGGAGGTGACGCTCTTCGTGACCGACCGGGACTGGCGAAGAGAGGTGGAGCTGCCGCTCCAGAACTCCTCTGCGATGACATTTCCACCCCGGGCTACCACCATCGAGTTGACGAAACCGAGCTGCTCCATGGCGTCAAACGCGGCGGCGAGCTCTGCCGGATCGATCTGCTCCTGTTCTGGAGTACTTCGCGGCATCGGCTCGAAGGCGCCGGCTCCGGTGGCCGACAGGAGGATGACGGAAAGGGTGGCGGCCAAGATCGTCGAGTGTTTCACGTGCCGGCTCCAATCAGGTCAGAAGGGCGACGACAATGAAGGCGATCAGGATGATGGCTGCCGCGATCACGGTGATCGCCGTCTCCTGAGGGTCATTCGCCTGGTCGTCTTCTACGAAGTTCTTGTGATTTTTTTCCATCGTCAGGGTCCTCATGGGTGCCGTCCAGTGCAATCAGTTCTCGAAACCGGGGAAGGGGATATTCCCCTCCTCGACCGCTCTCTGATGAGTGAAGCGATTTTGGGGCTCAGAACCCGCAACGAGGACCCGTGGTATTCAGCGAGGATCGGGCCTGTGCCATACTTTCGAGTGCGGAGTCACCAGTTGAACGACAACCCCAGAGCGCGAGCGACCGCCATCGTTTCGGCCCTGACCGAAGTGGGGGTGGCTGACAGTGCGACTGCCGAGGAACTGCTTCCCCTGGTCTACGACGAACTCAGGCGGCTCGCCAGGGGATACTTGAGCCGCGAGACGCCGGGCCACACCCTTCAGCCCACTGCCCTGGTTCACGAGGCGTACCTTCGGTTGGTGGACGCCTCGCAGATATCGTGGCAGGGTCGGACCCACTTCTTCGCGGTGGGCGCGCGAGTGATGCGACGGCTGCTCATCGATCACGCTCGGGGTCGGGACCGCCAGAAGAGGGGCGGGAAGCAGCACAAGGTCACGTTTTCGGAAGCTCTGCCCCACGCCGGGAGCAGTGATCTCGACCTGGAGCAGTTGTTAACCCTGAACACGGCCCTCGAACGGCTGGCCGAGCTCGATTCCCGGCAGGCGAAGGTCGTCGAGCTTCGCTTCTTCGGAGGGCTGACCATACCCGACGTGGCGAACGTTCTCGGGGTCTCCCAACGGACCGTCGAGGGTGATTGGACCCATGCGCGTGCGTGGTTGAGACGGGAGTTGGCCCGCGCCGTGGATTCATGATCCCAAACCCCGCGACCGGTCGCCTATTGGACTGTTTGGCGGATTCTTGCTGCCTGGTGGGTTATAGGCCGAGGTGAATCGCGACCCCACAAAGGAAGATTGTGAAACCGGCGAGGGCGTGGGAGTAGCGCTCGAGCCGGCTGGTGGGGAGTCGCTCCAGTCCGAAGGACAGCATCAACACGACAGTGACCATGGTGAGTAGGGTCGTGACTCCGAATACCGTCGCCACCAGTATGACGCCAAAGGTGCTCTGGGCCGCCGCCGGATACATCAGGATCGGGATCAGCGGCTCGCACGGACCAAACACGAAGATCGTAAATAGCACCCACGGCGTCAGGATCCGTGCGGTGCTCGTGTTGTCGTGGGGGTGGAGGTGGGCCTGGTGGTGGTCGTGGTCGTGGATGTGGACCTCGCCGCCGTGGTGGGCGTGGGTGTGGCTGTGAATTCGACCCCTGATGGCACGTCGGAGCCCCCACACCATGTAGACCAGACCGAAGGCGGTGAGCAACCAGGCTGCGATGTCACCCCGAGTGGATTCGAAAAGCTTCAGCCGCGATACCGCGACGCCGAGGGCGATGCCAATGGTCCCCAGCAGGACCGACGATCCCACGTGCCCGACGCCGCACAGAACGGTGATCGTGGCTGTCTTGGTCCGGCTCCATTTGCGGGCGCGGGCGAGGACCACAAAGGGAAGGTAGTGATCGGGTCCCAACAGGGTGTGAACAAAGCCGATCGACCCGGCCGTGACGGCGAGAATTACCAACTCTTGTGACAATCGCTGCGTCCCCCTCCCCAGCGAGTGATGCGCCCCGACGATCAGTCATACCACACTTCGGGTCAGAAATTGACAATCCCCGGCTCCTGGACCTTTGCGGTGGAAGCATTGACCGGGGTGACGAATGTCTGGCCCGTGGTGCCGACGGCGCCGGTGGGCGCGAGCTGCACGGTCTGTGGGCGCTGTGCCGGAGGGGCGGTCGCCATGGTCCCCGAGGACACGGCACCGGTGGAATCGGTTTGTTGACACTTGACCTGGCTCCAGCCGCCTCGAACCAGGGTGCCGCCGCAGTACGTACCGCCCACCGACTGGAAGTTGTTGAGGTAGGACAGCACGTCGTGGCAGCTTTCTCCGCTGCCCACGGTCACCTCGCAGGTCCCCGCGAAGCGGAAGTTGTTCATGCAGCATCGAGTGCCGCCACCCCCCTGTTGGACCTCGCCATACCTGACCTGGGCATTCGCTGCGGCTACCCCGCCGATCAGAATCGTCGAAATGGCCGCGACAGCGAACCAACACTGGATCTGGTTTGATTTGGAACGAGTCATGATCGTCCTCCCTGATCTTCGGTCCGCCCCAACCACAATAGCCTTGCAGACTCGATCGTTTCTCCACACCATCGCCCAAAGTTACCACGAGTCTATGACCTGGGTCTCGGAGACCGGTTACAACAATTCGGCTTCCCCGGGTGGCGTTTCCACCCAGAACCAGCCGCGAAGGTCGCCCTCGGCGAATCCGACCGCCTGATCTTCCGGATAGCTCTCAGCGATGGAGTTGAGGACGTCCTCGTCGATCGCTTCGACCGGACCGTGGCACATCTGGCACTCGGATTTGAGGCGGATGGGAAGCAAGGCACCCAACTCACCATCAGGCCCGGCCAAGAAGGTTGGCTCTTCCGCCAGTTCGGCGATATACGGTGTGGCCCAGTCGGGTGCTGTGTTGGCGGGATTGCGCAGTTTTTGGGAGGTGCGGCCGATTCTCAGGCCGTACTGCTCCGAGACGTGGGCCGCCACCGTCGGAGCCGTTGTTCGACAGACTGCAATCGCGGCGTCGGGACCGCCGGAGTCGAGGGCTGCGGTGAGCTCACCCATCATCTCGGCCGCCAGAGCGTTGGTGGCGGACAGCACCAGTTCTTGCTGGGCCTTCTGGGTGTCGGTCATGTCCAGCGGGTCCACCCGGTGCCAGGCGGTGACGTCGGCGGCGATTTCGGTCTCCACGGGCGCGGGCCGCGAGCAGCAGACCACCACGATACAGAGTGCGGCGCAGATCACGACGGGTGGCTTCATTTAATTTCCCTCCTCTGGTGACAAAAGCGGTGACTCCAATGTGGACCCGGATGGGGAACCTGTCCAGTGCTGTGCGGGCGAGCCCTCATTGTGAGATCGCTCCTTTTTGGACGAGGTGGCCGACGGCCAACCGGTAGGCGACATAGTACTTGCTGATGTTGCTGACGTACTGGACCGTCTCACGGCCCACCCTTTTCGCGGCCACAACCTCCACGTTGCCGAACCAGGAGTTGGGGTCGAGTCCCATCTCCGCCGCTTCCGTACGCAGTTTGCGGACCCTCGCCGGACCGGCGTTGTACGCGGCAAACGTGAACAACTGCCGATCCAGATCGGGGAGATCCTGGTCACTGAAATAGCGGTCCCGTAGGAAGCGCAGGTACTTGGTGCCGGCGTGGATGTTGGCTTCGAGCTCTTCGATATTCGGAATGTCCACGTTCGGGTCCGTGGCTGTGGAGGGCAACATCTGCATGACGCCGACGGCTCCTGTACGGCTCCGTTTGGACTGGTCGAGCCCGGACTCCTGGTAGGCGAGTGCGGCCAGCATGAGGAAGTCGAATCCGTACTGATCTCCATACTCTTGGAAGAGGTGGATCATGGACCGGATCCGCTCCCGGTCGGCGTCGGCAAGGTGGTTCTTGACCCATTTGTTCTGCTTCAGGTAGCGCTGGAGGATGACGTTGCCGAAGAGAGTGCCCGCCCGATGCGACGTGGAGAAATCACTCACCGCGGCGGCGAGCTGAGGACTGTTCTTACGGAACGCCCATCCGATCGAAGCATCAGAGCGCAGAACGAGGTCTCGGCGCACCACCAGATTGTCGAAGACGCCGGCCCAGAACTCGGCCTTGTGGCTGTCCACCACAGCCATGGGGAGCAGACCGGCATTGACCATCTCCAACAGGTCCTCATCCTCCAGGAACTCGTCGGCCGGAATCAGCTGGATCGGATCCAGCCCGCGACCCACGAGGTCCTGGTTGAGACGGGTCAGGCTCGCCCAGTAGCTGGATGATGGGCGGGCGTGAATCTCCATCCCGGAGAGGTCGTCGAGTTCTTCCAGCTCCGGTGCCGCCGGACCGGTGACAACCACTTCCGCAATGCCCTGGGCGAGGGGTTCGGAGAAATCGACGGTTTGCTCGCGTGACGGAGTGATGGTCAGGTTCGCGGCTGCGAGGTCACCAAGACCTTCCGCGACGGCGGGGAGGAGCTCGTCGCGACGCACCGGAATGATCACCACCGAGACCTTGAGGGTGCGCCTGCCAAGGCGTTTATTCAAAAAAGTCTCGAATTCGCGGAGGGCTTCGTAGGTGATGCCTCTTTGGGTTCCCCCGTCCAGGAAGTAGTTGGTCTTCGAGTAGGTGACCAGGGCCCGGAGCTGCCCCCGCTCCGCCATACCGTCCAGGTCGCCGGTCCACCGCTGGTCGAGGCCGAGTTCAGGATCGAACGAGCTGATCGGCTGGGGACCGTCGCGTGTCTGTCCGTCAGTCGTTTGAGGAGCGGTGTCGGGTGGGGACGACTCGATCGGTCCCGTCTGCGGTTGGACTGCCACAGCCCAGGATCAGCGCGAAAAAAGACACAATGGCTACCGTCTGGCGTAACTGGATGGCGACGGGAAGAAATCTCAAAATATGGCCTCCAGCGAGATCGGTTTGCCAATCTGCAAGGTCGCAGCCACCGCCTCAGTCGGCGGCCGCGAATCCCCCGACGAACCACGAGATCACACTTACGATCAGCGCGCCCAGCACTGCCCACCAGTAGGTCGCAACCTCGAACCCAGGAACCAGCTTGGCAACGATCAGGAAGGTGAAACCATTGATCAGGAAGTAGAAAAGCCCAAGGGTCAACACGGTGACGGGAAGGGTCAAAATCACCAGGATCGGGCGGAGAACGGCGTTCACCAGACCGAGCACAACCGCCGCCACCGCCAGGGTCTGCCAGGATCCCACACGAACTCCGGGCAGGATGTAGGCGGTCACCCACAGGGCGAGGGCGGTTATGAGCCAGTGGAACAGGAATCGCCTCATGTTGTGGCTCCTTTCGAGGGTTGGGCGAGTATAGCAGGAGGTCGGGCCAAGGTATTGAGCCACCCGGTAGAAAGGTGTGGACGCTCCCGCCCGACCACCCGGTGTGGAAGTGTGGAGGGCACACGGTAGACGCTACTCGTAATACGTCGGTCAGTTCGCAGTGCGTCACCACCAACGTCAAAATTGGGACGTTCAACGTTTAACGTGCAACGAGAAAGGTAACCCCCACACTCCCATACCCCCACACCCTCCACACCCACCGAACCGAGACGTCGGCAATCGTGTCAAAAGGACTCTCGGCGAAAGTGCGCGCGACTGCCTTCTGCCTCGCCCTCAACGGTCGAAGGATTCGCGGCTGGCTGGGGCCGACAGCGGAATCAAGTAGGCGAGCGGGTCGGGTACGACCTTGCGGCGGGCGGCGTTGAGAGAAACCTCGCCCGCATAACTGACCGATGACTGGAGGTGGCCCCTGATGCGACGCAGGATGTCGGTCACGCCGCCCTTGTACGGAACCTGAATCTCCTGGCCTTCGGACGGCGTCTCGAAGGCATCCTCGTCCACCGCTTCGTTGTCGACGTCGTAATGTGACTCGAAGACCGCTTGCGGCGAAGTCATCCCGCGGTAGATTTTGCGCTTGGTGTGGGTGGAGGGATCCTCGATGACGTGGCCGGGGGACTCGTCCGTGCCCGACAGGGCACTGCCCAGCATCACCGTGGACGCACCGCAGATCAGCGCGAGGAAAATGTCCTTGTCGTGAATGACTCCACCGTCGGCGATGATCGGCACCTCGTCTCCCACCGCGCACCAGGCCTCCCGGATCGCCTGCAACTGGGGGACGCCTGCGGCTGTCTCGAGACGGGTTCGGCAACCCCGTCCGGGACCCACTCCGACCTTGATGGCGTCGGCGCCTCGGTCGGCCAGAAAACGGGCGCCCTCGGCGGTGGCCACATTGCCGCAGATCAACTGGACGTCGCTGAAGGTCTCTCGGACCCTTTCCACGGCGTCGCCCATGATGCTGGAATGGCCGTGGGCGATGTCGATGACCAGGCAGTCCACCTCGGCGTCTACCAGATCCCGGGCCCGTTCCAGGTAGTCACCGCGAGCACCGATCGCCGCACCCACCAGCAGCCGACCCTTGCGGTCCTTCGACGAAAACGGTCGACGGCGGAAGAACAGGATGTCCCGCAGGGTGATGAGACCCCTGATGCGGCGGTCAGGGTCCACCAGCGGCAGACGCTCGATCCTGTGGTCGAACATGATGCGCTCGGCGGCATCTTCCGCGATGCCGGGCGGACTGGTGTGGAGCCGTTCGTAGGGGGTCATGAACTGGTCGACGGGCCGATCCTCGAGCTCGGGCAACCACGGCATATCACGGCTGGTGAGCAGGCCTGCAAGGGTTTCACTGCCCTCATGTTCCTCGATCAGGATGGCGTGAATACTGTGGCGCCGGGCGAAGGCCTTGGCTTCTCGGATGCTGGTGCCACGGGGAAGCCGGAAGGGCTGCTCGATCACCGCCCCATAGGTGCGCTTGACGCGACGCACGAGCTCGGCCTGGCGGTCGATCGGCATGGCGCGGTGGATGATGCCGATGCCACCCTCGAGCGCCATCGCTTCCGCCATTTCCCCGCCGGTCACGCTGTCCATGTTGGCGGACACGATGGGCATTTCGATCTCGAGGGCTGCGGCGAGCCGGGTCGACAGCGAGATCGCCCGTCGGGAATCGGCGATTCCCTCCTGCGGCCTGAACAGGAAATCGTCGAAGGTACGGCCGATCCACGCTGGCTCGAGTTCATTCTGGCTCATGGCTCCCTCCCGATGGAATCCCCGACCAACGAGCATATAACAGTCGAGGCGGTAGGGGGGGTACCGCGTACCCGCCCCGGGGGGAAAAGGTGAGGAGGTGAGGAGGTGAGAAGGTGAGGAGGTGAGGAGGTGAGAAGGGGCGGGCACCTTTCGAAATTCGAAATGCTTGTCTCACGAATTCCAGCTCCTTTGAAGTCCATCGCCGATCAGCTGATCCGGTCGGCCAGCTCGGTCCCCGCCAACCTGGCTGAGGGGCACGGCCGATTCGGAATAGATCGTCAGCACCACTGGCGTATCGCCTATGGCTCGGCCAAGGAGGTCGACAGCCACCTGCGACTCCTCGCCACCGCCGGTGTCGTCCATGGGATCGGGGCGGAGAAAGCCCTGCAGGGCTTCGATGAAGTGCGTGCCATGACGTGGCGCCTGCTCAATCCCATGTAGTCCACACACATCCCGTTCTGACGCCGCCACCGGCCCCTGACGCCGCCACCGGCCCCTGTCGCTGTCAGCTGACGCTGCCACGGTCGCTGCCTCCGGTCCCTGTCGCTGGACCCTGACGCTGTCCCTGATCGCTGCCTCAACCGACATCTGCGCGATCGGTGATTTCTCGCGAGCGGGCTGGCGGACTTCCCCTCCTGAATCCGAACGACTTCCACCTCACGGAATTCCGGATGAGCCGAACGTTGAACGTTGAACGTGTAACGTGTAACTCCCACACTCCCACACCCGTGTGCCCGAGTATCATCGGTGCCGGAGGGCACCATGAACGTCTTCGAAATACAGGGTGAGTTCGGCCTCGAAAACCTCAAATTCGCCAAGCGGCCGGATCCGATTCCAGGACCCGGCCAGATCCTGCTGAGGATGGGCGCGGCGTCCCTCAACTACCGGGACATCATGACGGTTGGCGGGACCTACAATCCGCGGCAGCCGCTGCCGCTCGTGCCCTGTTCGGACGGGGTGGGTGAGATCGTCTCGATCGGCGATCGCGTGTCGAGTCTCCAGACCGGCGATCGGGTGGCGACGCTGTTCTCCCAGGGTTGGATGGCCGGTGAACCCACCGTCGAAGAAATCCGAGCAACCCTCGGAGGGCCCCTCGACGGGACCCTCTCCCAGCTGTTGGTGCTCCCCGAACGTGGCGTGATTCCGGTCCCCGATCATCTGACGGATGCCGAGGCGGCCACCCTTCCCTGTGCGGCGTTGACGGCCTGGAGCGCCCTTGTGGAACAGGGAAACGTGAAGGCCGGGGACACGGTGCTGGTGCAGGGTACGGGGGGTGTCTCCATCTTCGCTCTGCAGTTTTCCCGTCTGTTGGGTGCCCGGGTGATCGTGACGTCGAGCAGGGAGGACAAACTGGCGAGGGCGCGCGACCTGGGGGCCTGGGAGACCATCAACTACGTGGACGACCCCGGCTGGGGGAAGACCGCCCGCGGCTTGACCGGAGGACGGGGTGTGGACCACGTGGTGGAGGTGGGTGGTGCGGCGACGCTTGAGCAATCTCTGCGGGCGGTCAGGGTCGGCGGGACCGTTTCGGTGATCGGGGTTCTTTCGGGAACCGCGACCACCATCAACGTGGCCAGCATATTGATGCAGCACGTCCGGCTACAGGGAATCATGGTGGGTTCCAAGGAGGGTTTCCGCCGAATGAACATGGCCATCGCTCAACACCGGTTGAAGCCGGTGGTGGATCGCATTTTCCCGTTCGCAGAGACCCCGGCCGCCTTCGAGTACATGGCGGCCGGCAAGCATTTCGGCAAGGTCTGCATCGGCTTCGAGTGACCGTTCGATGAAGCCATCCCTCATCCCGTTCGGGGCGGCTGCAGCCGCCCTGCTCGCAGTGGTGGTCGCGCTGCCCTCCGACGGACTGTTTTCGGCGGACTCCGGGCCCAAGTACTGGCAGACGTGGGCCTTCGCCGAGGGTGACGGCATTCCGAGGACCTTCGAGTACCCGGCCCACGCCTTGGATCCCAGGTTCTTGCACGTGCCTGCGTTCACTGTCGGAGTGAACGGGCGGCTGGCCTCCATCTACCCGGTTCTCTTTCCTCTGCTCTCGGCGGGCCCGGTGGCCCTTTTCGGGGATCGAGCCCTGCGTTTGGTCCCTTGGCTGGCGGCCCTCGCCGCGGCCTGGGCTGCCGGGCTGATGGCCTCGTCCCTTCGAGGTCGGGATGTGACCGGCGGGGTGGCAGCCATGGTGCTGGCGGCAACGCCGCTCGCCTTTTACTCGGTCACCTTCTGGGAGCACTCACTTGCAGCATTGCTGGTTGTCGCTGGTATTCTGTCGGTTGTCGGACGCCGACCCGAGAACGCCATTCGGTGGTGGCGTTGGGCCCTGTTTGGACTGCTGATCGGTACCGGGGCGTGGGTGCGGACCGAGGTTGGCTTTCTGGCTCCGGTTGTGCTGATGGCGATGCTCATCGGTCCCCAGGGGCGTCGGCTGGGTTTGGCGCTTGCTGGTGTGGCAGGCGTCGTCGCGGGTGTCGCCATCGGTGGTGTTGTTCAATTCCTGTGCCTGGGTCGCTGGTTGCCCCTCCATGTGACCTACCACGTGGCCCCTACGTTCCACTCCCAGCCATTCTTTTCGTCGAGGATCGAGTCGGTGCTTCGATTTCTGTCCCCCCACTGGTCCTGCGGCCTGGCAGTCCTGGTGTGGGTGTTGGCTCTGGCGGTTGTGCTCACCGGGAGGGCCTCGCGCAGTCGAGTTGGATTGACCCTCGCGACGGCCGCTGTCGGGTGCTCTGTTTTCGCTGGTGTAGCGATTCCCCTCGGGAGATGGCTGCAAGGAGCTCGACCCACCGTCGCATTTCCGGAGGCGGCTCCCGCTGCCACCTGGATGATCCTGAGTGCGATGCCGGTCGTGCTGTGGGGTCACGATCGAAGGGTGCACCCCCAACGGCGGATGGTGGTGCCGGTGGTAGCGGCGGTGTGGCTCCCGGTGTCGGTTTTCCTGGTCTGGTCCGTGCGGTCCTTTGAGTGGGGGGGGCGACTTTTCTTGCCCTCGGTGGTGACCCTGGTGGCGGTGATGGGCTCGTTCCCGCTGGCAGCCGGACCGATGAAGAGGTTTCGGAGGCTGACTGTCGGCCTTGCGATTGCAATGGCATTGGTCATCCAGGGACTGGGGTTGGTGCTCGTCCACCACGGAACCACCACTCACCGGGGAATCGCCGCCGAGATCGAGGCTTTCATCGACCCTGCTGAACCGGTGATCACCGATGCCTACATGGTGCCCCTGGTGGCGGGCAGGGGTTGGTTCGAGGCCAGGTATCTCTTCTGCACGAAACAGCCGAACCTGTCGCAGTTGGTCACCAGGATCGGCAGGGGAGGGGGTACACGATGGACCTATGCAACGGTGGAGGCCGCACCGGGTGCTCGCCTCGAGATTCATGATCGACTGCTCGACAACGCCGGGCGACTGTGGATCCTCACCGACCGGCTCGAACGGAAGGTCCGCACCCAGACCCTCCGACTCCAGCGGTACCGTCGGGCAGGGAGTAGGCAGTAGGTCCCCCCACCCGCCCGCGTCCGAATCGAAAATCGAAGATCAAAGATCGAAAATCCGAACTTCAGCTTCTGAGGTCGGTTTTCCGAATTCCGAATTCCGAATTCTGCCTCCACACCCTCACACCCTCACACTCCCATACCCCCATACCTGCTGAGACGTGCGGGTTAACTCGAAGTCAGGTAGACTTGGAGAAAGGGGGAATTGCGCCCGTGGCCGACGGTCGGGGATACGACATGGAGCAACGAGAGGCGTTGCAACAACTGCAGCAGTACCTTTCGGACAACATCGCACCGATGATTTTTGCCGAATCGTTGGACAGTCTCTTTTCTCTCGACCCACAGCTCATCGCGTCTCAGATCATTGCCTGGGTGGCTTCCCTGCACAACACGAGCGGCGACCTCGCCACCGCCGACTACATCTTCCACGCCGCGAAAAAGCTCCACCTGCTGGGTGAGCTCGAACTGATTCCCCTCGAACAGGCAGCAGGGTGCGTCGAGGCTTTGCGTCCCCATCTTCTCCAGGCCTGCCCCGAGCCAGACCGCGCCGGTCTGGCCAACGATTTCGACAACCTTCACCTCAGCCAGGGCGCCGATTCGACCACGGGTATCGGTCACGTCCACCGACCGGGTGGGCAGGAGGTCGCCCGAGGTGCCTCTGTCCGAAAGCAGGACACGTCGGAGTCACCGCAGGCTGGGGCGGATCAGGCGCTGTCGCAGGGGCTGCTGGAGGGACTCGGCAGGGTCAATAAGATGCTCTCGAATCTGACCACCCGGTCTGCCGCGAGTGGGGCCCAGGCCGCAGGGGAAGGGGTTTCAGCAACCACCGGGCCTCTGTCGAGCGAAGGTGGGGCGACGGAGCAGACCCTGGTTGCCAGGATCGTGACTGAGGCTGCGGACAATGCCACCAACGCCGGGCAGCTCAACGGTTCGCTGGTTGAACTCCGCAATCAGGGGCTGCAGATCTCGCCCGACACCATTGTCCGTCTGTTGGCTCGAAATCTCCCGGACTGGGCTCCACCCCCACTGCAGGGCGATGTACCTGCAGAACCGCAGGGTGCGGTTCGGGCCATGCGCCAGCTGATCACCATGTCGGCCTCGTCTGGCGAAAAAGCCCAACGGTTTCAGGACTTGGTGGCGTCGGCCGTCGACGAATTCAATAAGGGGTCGCTGGGTCGGGCGGTGACCATGGTGGATCTCGCCGAACGGATGGCCGAGAGCGACGAAGTGGAAGCCTCGATCGTTACCGCTGCGCACAGCAGGGCCTACGACCAGATCGATCAGAAGGTCTTGCGGCAGTTCGTGGAGGATGAGGACAAACACCACCTGCTGCGCCGAGTGCTTGGCTTTTTCCCCCATTTCGCTCCGTCCGAGATCTTTGCCGAACTCGAAATGTCCGACAGCCGAGAGCGCCGGCGGTTCCTGCTCATGGTGCTCAACGCCATGGGCGAGTCCACCCGAGAGGCGGCTCTGGAGACCCTCGAAGCTGGCATCCGTGGTGAGGCGTCCTACCCGTGGTTTTTCGAGCGCAACCTGATCTATCTCCTGCGGACCACCAAAAGACCGGCCAGCGAAACCCCCGATCGGGAGATCGACGTTCTGATCCACATGTCCGACCTGAAGGCGCCCATGCCGTTGGTCCGGGAGGCTCTCGCCACCCTGGGACAGATCCAGCACGATCGGGCCATCACAGCGCTCGCGGCCCGGGTTTCGGAACTCGAGGATGCGTTGATCGGCACAGGCGAGCTGCCCCACGAAGAGGACGACCTGCGTTCACTGCTGGATAGCGTGATCTCCATGTTGGCGCGCAATCCCTCCAAGGCAGCGCGACGGTGCGTTGTGACCCACGGGGTCAAGCGGCAACCTCAGCTGGGAGACACCTCCGCCAGGCTCAGTAAATTGGCCGGCCAAAACCTCGCAGATGATCGGCCCGCGGTCGATCGGATCGTGCGCGCCCTGCGGGAGGACTTGCCCACAAAAGTGCTTGGGCTCACCGTTGTCACCGGAAAAAGGGCCAAGGCAGTGGAGCGGATCATCAAGGCTCTGTCGGGCACGGACACTCCGGAGGTTCGCGGCGTGCTCAGCGAAATCTCCCAGAACTTCTCGGGCCAGAAGTTCGCCGACGCGGCCGCCAGAACCATGGCACAGCTCGGCGCCGAGGTGCACGAGGACGAGGCTCCCAGCGCCGCCCTGACCGGTGATCTCGAGCTCTTCGGCCTACCCAGTTTGCTGCAGAACCTCTCCGACTCTCAGCTCAGTGGGACGCTTTCGGTCGTCGACCCATCTGGCCAGAATGCGGCCACCCTCGTGCTGACCGCCGGCTATCTCTTGAGTGCCGAGATGGGCCAGCTGAAGGGCGAGACCGCCGTCTATCAGCTCTTGGAGCGGCCCGCCCGGGGTCGGTTCATCTTCGTCAGAGAAGATTCCGAAGCCCAGGCTGATGGTTCGGTCCCCGGCGCCAAGCCGGTGGCCCCCATGCTCTTCGAGGGCATTCGGCGCTACGACGAGTTCATGCGTGCGGCCTCACTGGCTCCCGATGACGCGACCTTCACCACCACCGGCCAGAAACCCACCAACCTCGAGGACGAGCCAAACACCGACCTGGTTCGTGACGTGTGGCAGCGAATCCTCAAGGGAGACACGCCGGTGGCGATCGAGAGCGAGATGCCGGTTGACTGTTTCCGGGTTCGACGGCTGGTGGAGCATTGGGTCACGGAAGGTTCTCTGGAAGCACAGGCTTGATCGCGAGCTTCCGCCCAACCGATCGGCATTTGAGTTACACGTTAGACGTTCAACGTCGGCAGGTTCGGGGTGCACAATGAGCGCCGTTTCAGGTTGACTGTCGGTTGGGCACGGATTCGAGCACGAACGCATCGGACCGCCTAAGATAGTGCCATGCTTTCAGTCGGTATAGTGGGGCTGCCCAACGTGGGCAAATCGACCCTGTTCAATGCCCTGACTTCGGGAAGCGCCGAGGTCTCCAACTACCCTTTCACAACCATCGGCTGCAACGTGGGTGTGGTGCCGGTTCCCGATCCTCGACTCGACCGGCTCGCTCACGCCGTGCGGCCCGACAAGGTCACACCATGCACCATCCGGTTCATTGACATCGCCGGATTGGTGAAGGGGGCGAGCCGAGGCGAAGGCCTGGGCAATCAGTTTCTCGGTGAGATCCGGCAGGTGGATGCCATCGCCCACGTCATCAGGTGCTTCAGGTCTGGTGAGGTTGCCCACGTGTTCAACGAGGTTGATCCGGTCCGCGATGCGGACATCGTTGAAACCGAGCTTGTGCTCGCTGACCTGGAGGTGCTCGACCGTGCGATGGCCAAGCGAGACAGGGAGTGGCGCACCCACCCCAGGGAACACGCAGCCGAGCGGGACCGGCTCACGAGTTATCGGAGAACCCTTGAAACCGGTGCCCCGCTCCGCCACCGGCAGTTGTCGCCAACTGACCAACTGGAGCTCAAGAGCGCGGGGCTACTCACCGGGAAGCCGGTGCTCTACGTGGCCAATGCCACCGACGAGGCGGAGGCGACCGGATTATCGGCCTTGACCGATGATCGATCCAACGTTGCCCGGGTCGCGGTGGATGCCGATCTGGAGCTCGAGCTGGCTCGAATGGACCCCGCCGAACGCAGCGAATTCATGGCCGAACTCGGACTCGAATCGTCGGCCCTCCAGCGACTCATCCGCTCGGCGTTCAAGCTCCTGGGGATGATCACGTTCTTCACAGTGGTCAAGAACAAACTGCAGGCGTGGGAGGTCCCGGATGGGACCCTCGCACCCAAAGCCGCCGGGAAGATCCACAGCGACATGGAGCGGGGATTCATCCGCGCCGAGGTGGTATCTGCCGACGAACTCTGCGAGGTCGGCAGCCTGCACGAAATCCGCGCCCGGGGGCACCTCCGCACCGTGGGTCGGGAGTCGGTCATCAACGATGGCGACGTGGTGGAGTTCCTTTTCAACGTCTGACGTTGACAGTTTCGTGCTCCGAACCCGCCGACGTTGAACGTCTGATTTTAACGTGTAACTCTTATACCGGGTGGGTGTTTGGGTCCACACCTCCATGCCTTCCCTACCGGGTGGTTGGGAGGAAATCTTCAATCTTCAACCCCTGCGCTCCCGGACGCCGACAATTCGCAATTCGCAATCCGCAATTCGCAATAGGACGGAAGATCAGCCAGCCGATTCGACCTCCGCGAGAAGATCCTCGATCTCGTCCATCGCTCGCGTGACGGCCTGGATCGCGGTTTCGAAGGGCTCGGAGGTGGTGAGGTCGACACCGGCCTCCTTGAGCAGGTCGATGGGGTGACCCGAGCCGCCGCTGGCGAGGAATCGGAGGTACCGGTCCTTGGCTCCTGGCTCGCCGGCCAGCACTTGCTCCGCCAGGGCGGTGGAGGCCACCATGCCGGTGGAGTACTGGTAGACGTAGAACCCACGGTAGAAGTGAGGGATATAGGCCCACTCGATGCCGTAGAGGTCATCGATGGTCATCACACCCTCTTCGTGCCCGTGGTACGCGCGGAGCAGCTCGAGATAGATCCTCGACAGTGATTCGCCGGTCAGCGATTCTCCGGCCTCCACCCGGCGGTGAGTTTCGAGCTCGAACTCGGCGAACATGGTCTGGCGGAAGACGGTTTGCCGAAAGCGCTCCAGGAAGGCGCCCAGCACCATCATCCGGAAGGCGGGGTCGGTTTGCCGGGCCAGGAGAAACTCCTTGAGCAAGGCCTCATTGAAGGTGGAGGTGACCTCGGCGCTCATGATCGAGTAGGAAAATGTCGGAAAGGGCTGGTTGCGGCTCGAATACCTGGAGTGCATGGCGTGACCGAACTCATGGGCGGTTGTTGACACAGAATCATAGCTGTCGATGTAGTTGAGCAGGATCCACGGATGACCGTCGTACCAGCCGCCCGAGCTGTAGGCCCCGGCCCGCTTGCCCGGCGCGGGATAGACGTCGACCCAGGAGTCCCAGCCCTCTTCCACCGTCGCCACGTACTTCTCGCCCAGCGGCGCGAGTGCTCCAAGGACGATCGGTTTGGCGTCGCTCCAGGGGTAGGTAACCTCAACCTCGGGCACAATCGAGGCATAGATGTCCGGGTATGAAAGGGACTCGAGCCCAAGGATGCGCTGGCGCAGTTCGAGCATCCGGTGAAGGACTGGAAGGTTGGCGCGAACATCTCTGATGAGCGAGGTATAGACCTCAACCGGGATGTTGCCAGACGACAGTGCCGCTTCGACCGCCGACCCGTAATTCCGGGTCTTGGCGTAGAACCAGTTCTTCTGCACTTCTGAGGCGAGCAGGGTTCCGAGGGTGCTCTGGTAGTCGGTGAATGTGCCCCAAAAGGCGTCAAACACCTCTCTGCGAACCGCTTGATCTCCCGAGCCCCGGTACTTCACGTAGCTGGGCTGGTCGAGCAGGATCTCGCCGATCCCGGGGAGGTCAACGGTCGGATAGGGCATGTCCGAGATGGTCAGCTGGCGGTAGACGTCGGAGAACTTTCCGGAAATCAGCCCGACCCGGGACATCAGGGCTTCCTGGTCGGCCGGGAGAGTGTGCGCGGCCTGTCGGAGGGTGTCGCGCAGGGGGAAGGCGTAGATTGAGAGGGCCTCGTCGTCTGCCAGAAACGCCTCGATTCTTTCTGAACCGATGTCCAGGATTTCGGGATCGATCCAGGACGAAGCTGTGCTCAGCTCGACACCGATCTGCTGAGTTTCTCCTCGCAGCTGCTGCCCCGAGGCGTCGCGCAGATTCCGGTCCGCGTTGAGGCTCGCATAAATCGCCAATTTGGCGTAGCCCTTGCGAATCTGGTAGTAGGTGTCGAGGCACTCCTTCATGCGTCGTCGACGAGTCGCCGAGAGTTCCGCGACAGGCGGCGATCTCGGGGATCCGTTCGGCCACCAATGTGCGCTCAGCCGCAAAGCTGTCGGTGTCGGGAAACATCTCGGTGAGGTCCCAGGCGGTGGCCGATTCCTGGGCGGTAGCTTGGGTGGGCGCCGGTCAGAAAGGCGGCGATCAGGAGAACGGTCAGTGCTGCGGTTGTGCGGTGCATTCAGGCCTCCATGACAAGAAGTTCGGGCAGGCGATTCGCCCGTGGCATCAGTCGACGATTGTACGGCAGAATGCCGAGGCTGTTTCCCGCCGTGGTCAACACCGCGAAGGGCTGCTACCATCCGGAGACTTCGGAAACGTCCTCGGCGAGAGGGCGATTCGGAGCAGGGAGGATAGCCATTCATGAAACGTGCAGCGCTCCTGTCGTGTCTTCTCCTGATCGCAGTTCCGGTCTCGACAGAGGCCACAGAACCCGCCAGGGCTGGTGAGTACGTCCACGAAGTTTTCCAAACGCCCCACCCGTACCCCAGTTCGGGTGCTGACGAGCCGGTGCTGACCTGGGTCGACGAGGTGATCTTCCCTGGTGCCACATATATCTCGCTGCACTTTGCCCACCTCGACCTCGCCGACGGTGATTTCCTCGTGGTCCGCTCGCCGGATGGTTCGCAGAAGTGGGTCTACGAGCGCCAGGGGCGCAACGGGCTGGGAGCGGCGGACGGTGGGTTTTACGCCACTCACATTCGGGGTCCCCACGCGGTTGTGGAACTCCACACGGCAGGCCATGCCAGCGCCTTCGGGTACCTGATCGACTACTACGGACGGGGCTACGACCGCTACGAGATCGAGATGATGTGGGCCCAGGGGATCGGCGAGAAGGCCAACATCCCGTATCCGCCGGAGGACCCGGAGTCCCTCTGCGGTGCCGACGACACCCGCGAGGCCAAGTGTTACGAGTCCACCGAGGTCGATGCCTACGAAACATCACGGGCGGTCGCGAGGCTGCTCCTCAACGGGAGTTCTTGGTGCACCGGTTGGCTGATCGGCAACGCCGGCCACGCCATGACCAACGAGCACTGCATCAGTTCCCAAAGCCAGCTCAACAGCATCGATTTCGAGTTCATGGCCGAGGGAGCCACCTGCCAGACCAACTGTAATTTCCCCCTCGCCTGCCCCGGCGTCATCGAGGCCAGCGGCGGCACCTTCATCACCGACAACGATTCCCTCGACTATGCGCTGATGATCCCGGACACTTCCACCGCGAACGGTACGGACCTGCCGGCCACTTACGGCTTCATGAAACTGCGCCAAACCGGGGCGGTGCTGAACGAACGCATCTACCACCCACAGCACCCGGCTGGCTGGGGCAAGCGAATCGGCGTCGAGTCTTCCTATCCGGCGGACGTGGCCATGGGAGGCTACTGCTACGCCTCGAGTGTGAGTGAAAACCCGTGTTCCGGCGGACCGGGAGACGTGGGTTACTGGACCGATACCCAGGGGGGGTCTTCGGGCTCGCCGGTGCTCGGTTACTCGGACAACAAGATTGTGAGTCTCCACCACTGTCGGGGTACGGCCTTCTGCAATTCCGGCAACCCGGCACAGGACGATCGCAACCGTGGGGTGCCGGTTCCCGCGATCATTGCAGCACTCGGCGACAACATACCCCCGGGTGCGCTCTGCGACGCCTTCGATGGTCCCGCCACGCTGACGGCGACCTCGTCGGTGGACAACCGAGTGGATCTCTCGTGGGATGCAGTGGTCGGTGCTGACATCACGTACCGGGTCCACCGCGCAGTTGGAGACTGTCCCCAGTCGGAGTACGAGACCATCGCCACCGACCTGGTTGCGACCGGCTTCGCGGACACCACCGTCTCGGGCGGAACGACCTACGCCTATACGGTCACCGCCTATGCGGGAACTGAAGGCTGCGAGTCGGATGCCAGCCCCTGCGACGACGCGGCTGCCACCGGTCTGTGCATCTGGCCGCCGGAATTCGACGGCATCGAGAGCGCCGACAATTTGGCGTCGGCGGACTGTGGCATCGCCCTGGGCTGGTCAGACGGTGCCCTCCACTGCGGTGCCGACATCAGGTACAACGTCTACCGGGCCACGTTCTCGGGCTTCCAGCCTGGTCCGGGCAACCTGGTGGCGTCCTGCGTCACCGAGACCACGTGGACCGACGACTCGGTGATCAGCGGCGAGGAGTACTTCTACGTGGTTCGTGCGGAGGACGACTCCGGCAACGGCCAGGGTGCCTGTTCCGGCGGCAACGAGGAAAGCAACACGGTGGAGCTTTCGGCTGTGCCCACCGGCCCGGATGAACTGTTCTTTGCCGATGACATGGAGGTCATGGGTTCGGAGAAATGGGTCAACGATGGGACCGGGGGGACCCCGTGGCAGCGGGTCACCACCAGCAGCCACTCACCGACTCACAGTCAGTTCTGCGCCGACGAGGGATTCGTCAAGGACCGACGACTGGTAACGGCCACGTCGGTCGACTTTGCCGGAGCGCCCACGGGCAGGCTGCAATTTTGGCATCGGTTCGACATGGAGTCCTCGTGGGATGGCGGCGTGCTCGAGTACTCGGTGAACGAGGGAGCCACGTGGTTCGACATTCTGGCGAGCAACGGCGGGTCGATCCCGGCCAACGCAGGGCGCATCGTGCAGGGGGGCTACACCATGACCCTCAGCTCGGGCAGTAATCCAATCGGCGGCCGCCAGGCGTGGTCGGGTGCCAGCGGCGGCTGGGAGCAGGTCGTGGTGGACCTCGGCGATTTCGCCGGACAATCGGTCCGATTCCGCTGGCGCCTGGGCTGTGACGGCTCGGTATCCGATGTGGGTTGGTGGGTTGACGACGTGAAGGTGTTCCAGGGGTCGGATTGCGGCTCCCCGGCCATCTTTGTGGACGGATTCGAGAGTGGCACCACCGCGGAATGGTCGGTGACCGTGCCTTAGGCAGGCGAACGGAATGGGTGCCACGCTGGACGAATTGCTGGGCCTTCTCGAGTTGGACGAGGTGGGAGACGGAGTCTTCGTCGGCCAGAGCCAGGACTTGGGCTGGGGCCGCGTCTACGGTGGGCAGGTGCTCGGACAGGCCCTGTCGGCGGCGGAGCGAACCGTGGACCCGTCCAGGCTCGCCCACTCGCTCCACGGTTACTTTCTCCGGCCAGGGAACCCGAATCAACCCATTGAATACCGGGTGGAGCAAACCCGGGACGGCCGCAGCTTTTCGGCTCGCCGAATCCGGGCGGAGCAGGCCGGACGGCCGATCTTCTTCATGGCGGCTTCATTTCAGGTCCCTGAATCGGGCCTCGAGCACCAGGACCCCATGCCGGAGGTCCCGGAACCCGACGGTCTTTTGTCGTATACCGACCTCATTCGCAGATTCGAAGACGTGCTTCCAGACGCCATCAAAGACTGGGCCATGATGGACTTTCCCATCGAAATGCGACCGGTCGAGGTGTCCAACCCCATGAGCCCCGTGGTGAAGGAACCGGTGCAGCGGGTTTGGATCCGCGCCGAGGCGAATCTGCCTGAAAAACCCTCTCTTCACCGGTACCTGCTGGCGTATGCATCCGATTTTTTCCTGTTGGACACTGCACTGATGCCCCACGGGAGGACGTACTGGCAGGGGAACCTGAGGACGGCCTCCATCGACCACGCCATGTGGTTCCACCGGAACTTCCGGATGGACGACTGGTTGCTCTACTCCATGGACAGCCCGGCCGCCTCGGGCGCGCGCGGCCTGGTTCGCGGTCAGTTCTTTGATCGTCGGGGTCGGCTTGTCGCTTCCGTGGCTCAGGAAGGCTTGATCCGCCCGGTCAGGGCGGGCGAACCCAAACCTGAATAGCGGATGACACCACTGGAATCGTCTGCGGTTGCTTCGCCGCGGCATTCCAAGTGGCGAAGGTGGCTGGCGGCTTCGCTCACCGCAAACCACTTCTGGACGACCGGGAAGTGGAGCCAGGACTGGGCAACGATGTCCCAGGTCATGCGAGAGGCCACCTCGTACGCGGTGCTCATCCCGAGCCGAAGGACCTTCGACACCTCGTCTAGTCGTTGCCGGTGGTGGCTTTTGAGTTGCTCGATCCTTCCGCCGCAATCGGTGATTGGCCGGCGATGACCGGGAAGAACGAGGTCCACCTCCAGCTGCGCAACCTTGTCGAGGCTCATCAGGTAGTCTCCCAGCGAGTCGTCGACGTCCGGCCATACAGTGATGTTCGGTGTGATGTCGCCCAGAATGTGATCTCCGGAGATCAGCAACTTGCGTGCGGGTTCGTACAGGCAGAGGTGGCCGGGCGTGTGGCCTGGCGTGGCGACGACCAGGAATGTGTACCTGCCCCCCTTCACTTGGGCTCCGTCTCCCAGGATCTCGAATGGCGGGAAAGCCGGGGGGCTGTACTTGAAGCCGGGGTGCCGCTGCAGAGCCTGTTCAATTTCCTCCTGGGAAAAACCGAACTTCCGTGCCCGTTCGGTCAGGCGTTCGAAGACGCGGCTCGGGCTGTTCTGCAGAATTGCGACATATTCTGCCTCCAGCTGGTTGAAGAAGACCGTTGAAGATTCGGTAGCGAGATCCGATATCAGACCCATGTGGTCGGCGTGAAAGTGGGTGATGAAGAAATCGGTGGAAGCCAGATCCACGCCGAGTTCCTCCAGACCGGAGCTGAGGGCGGTTTTGCATTCGGGCCGGAGCATTCCGGTGTCGATGACGAGGTTGCGATCTTTGGATGTCACGACGTAGGAGTTGATGGACTTCAATGGATTGCCGGGTAAGGGCACCTCGATGACGTGCAGGTCCGGCAGAATCTCCTGGCTCATGCGCGCCACCTTGAAATCCCCCGACTGGTCATTCATTCTCCTCTGCGGTCACACTTCAGCGGGTCAATCCGCCGATCTGCCCCCCACCACACCGGGCCGCATCGGTGTGCGGTATCTTAGACTGAACTGCAGACTCGAGTTGGCGGGAGAAGGGGGCTGAATGTCGTTGATCGATCGTGCCGTGCCAATCAGGTCAGGCGAGGATCTCGACGCAGGCAGATTGAAATCCTACCTTGTGGAGGTTGTGCCGGGGTTGACTGGCGACCTCGAGATTCTCCAATTCCCCTCCGGCTTTTCCAACCTCACATATCTGCTGAGAATCGGTGGCAATGAGTTCGTTCTGAGGCGACCGCCATTCGGTCGCAAACCCAAGACCGGTCACGATATGAAACGTGAGTTTACGGTTCTCTCCGCGCTGAAGGGAACGTACCCTTACTGCCCCACACCGGTTGCCTTCTGCGAAAACCAGTCGGTTCTCGGTGCGCCCTTCTATCTCATGGATCGGCTCGAGGGAATCATCGTTCGTCAGGAGCTCCCGCCGGGTATGGAGCTGTCAGCCCACGAGCTCGGGACGCTTTTCAATCGGGTTATCAACGTCCACGCCGAGCTCCATGGGGTGGATCCCGAGCAGGTGGGGCTGGGAGATTTCGGTCGCCCGGAAGGCTACGCCGAGCGGCAGGTCCACGGCTGGTCGAAGCGTTACCGGGCGGCGAGGACGCCGAACGTGCCCGACGGTGAACCGGTGATCGCGTGGCTCGCTGCAAATGTGCCGGCGAACTCCGGCAGGGCGAGCATCATTCACAACGATTTCCGGCTCGACAACGTTGTTTTGGATCCCTCGGGATCACTTCGGGTCGTGGGGGTGCTCGACTGGGAGATGGCCACGTTGGGCGATCCGTTGATGGATTTGGGGGCTTCCCTCGCCTATTGGGTCGAGCCCGAAGATCCGCCGGAGTTGTCGTCGTTTCGGATGATGCCCACCCATCTCGACGGAGCACCCACTCGGCGGGAGGTGGTCGAGCAATACTCCAAGGCCAGCGGTGTCCAGATAGGGGCCTTCGATTTCTACTACTGCTACGGCCTGTTTCGGTTGGCCGGCATCATCCAACAGATCTACTTCCGCTCGTACCATGGCCAGACCCAGGACGAACGTTTCAGGAGTCTCCATTACGCGGTTGACGGCTTGCTCCAAGCCGCCCTCGCGGTGACCGAGGGTTCGTTTCGGGTGTGAAGCTCCGAGACGAACATGAAAGTTTGTTTCGGGAACGGGACGGATCCTCCTACCAATAGCCCATAGCCCATAGCGTATAGCCTGCAGCGTTTCGCCCGAAGGGCGATTTAGTCACACCTCACAACACCGCCAGCGCAGCACCCAACGCGCCGACGAGCTGGGGATTTGGCAGGACCGTGATCTCCCGGCCCAGGGTCCGGCTCAGCGAGTCAGTCATCGCGCGGTTGAGGGCGACGCCGCCGCTCATGAAAAGCTCGGTACCGTCAGGGATCCTGCCGGCCAACGCCGCGATCCGTGTGGAAAGGGCGTGGTGCAGACCGACGACGATGTCCTCCACGGGCTCGCCCTGCGCCACCAGGGAGATGACCTCGCTCTCGGCGAAGACGGTGCAAGTGGAGGAAATGGGAACTTCGCCTTTGGCTCGTGCCACCAGCTCCGGCGCCTGGTCCAGCGCCACGCCGAGGCGGCCGAGGATGACCTCGAGGAACCGGCCGGTGCCGGCGGCGCACTTGTCGTTCATCCGGAAGTCGGTGACCTCGCCGCCGGCGCCGATCCGGATCACCTTGGTGTCCTGCCCCCCGAAGTCGATCAACATGCCGGGTTGTCGGACGAGGTGGTAGGCGCCGCGGGCGTGGCAGGTGATTTCGGTCAGCACCCGAGCCGCGCCGGGAACCCGCTTGCGGCCATAGCCCGTGGCGCCGACCGGGGCCGTCGCGGCGGCTCCGCTGCTCGACCGAAGCTCCTCCAGGAGACGCCCGGTCTGCTCTTCCATGCGCGGGTTGGTGGCCTCCACCCGGTGAGCGACGATGGACCCGTCGGCGCCCACGGCGACGCCCTTCCACGTGGTGCTCCCGATATCGATTCCCAGCGCAACGGCGCCAACCTGGTCGGGCATCAGAAGCTCTCCATGAAGGCTTGGAGGCGGGTCTCCGACTGCTCGGCCGAGTAGGCCCGCGGGTCGGCGTGGTCCGCCTCGAGCATGACCACCTTGACGCCATTTTCGCGGGCCAAGGTGTCCTTGATGTCGACCTGGCCCACCGAGTATGGCTTGCACGACCGGTCCGAGTGGAGCACCACGCCGTCCACCGCGAAGTCGCGGATCAGATTCTTCATGATTTTCAGCTTGTTCGGCAGATCCCGGTTGAGCAGCACGGTGGACAGCATGCGGGCGGTGGACTCCTTCCGATGGTCGGGATCGAAGCCCTCCCAGCTCTCGGACCACGCCCGCGAGTAGGTGGCGCAGACGAAGGCGAAGCCGTGCTCCGCGAACAGCCTGGAGTGATCCCTCAGCTTGTACCAGATGGCGATGTTGTCCCACAGCAGCCGATGGCGCTCGTCGGCGATGCCGCCGATGCCACGGTCGACCCGGTCGGCGAGCTCGTCCCTGAGCTCCCGGTAGTAGGCGGTGCACTCCTCGGAGCCGCGCAGGGCCACGATTGGGGCGAGGTGGACGAAGTGGTCGAAGGCGGTCCACGGCGCCGGTCGGGCGCGGCCGAGTTCGAGGCACTCACCCCACAGCGTGGACGCCCGCCACGCCTGATCCACCACATCCGCGATGCGATCCTCGGAGGCGGCCCGGCCGCTGACCGCCTCGGCGACCTCGGCCAGCTCGCCGAGCTGGTCGCTCACGTATTGCAGGTGATGGGGCCGGAAGTCTCCGTAGACAAAGGGCGTGTCGATCAGCACGAAGGGTACGCCGAAGTGGTCGGCCAGGGCTCTAAACCAGTAGATGACCGTCTGGCAGATATTGCTGCAGGCGCACACCACGTCGGGCCTGGGCACTCGCCCCAACGGTGACTGCCCGGAAAGAACGCTGCCGATGTCTACCCGCGCGTAGGCGCACAGGTCGCGCGAGTAGCCGGCCTCCTCGGCCACCTCGGCGTAGCCGGGCGCCAGGTGGCGGGCGGAGCACAGGGCGCCGTGGTTTTCGGGGTAGACCGTGTAGAAGCCGTGGGCGCGGAGGTTCTCCACCGGGAAGCCGCTGGTCACCCAAGCCACAGGAACGGCGCCATCGGCGAACCGGCCCTGGAAGTAGAACGTTCCCATCAGTTCTTTGAGCTTCCGAGTGGTCTCCAGGTGCGGCCCGAAGGGACCCGGCCGGCTGCCTCGTCCGCGCGACCTCCGGGCGGATCGCCAGCCGTCGAGGGCCATCAGCATCGGACCCACCACCCTGCCGGCCAGCTCGTATTGCAGGCGCCGGGTGATCATGCCGTCCTCCTGGTCGTGCCGGAGGCCAACATCTCGACGAAGGCCTCGATGCGGGTGATGGTCTGGCCGGAAAGCTCGCTCTCGAGCTCGCTCTCGAGATCGAGCACCGGCACGGCCCGCGCCTCGAGTCGGGCGCGGATCACCGGCGCGTCGAAGAGCTCCGGCTCGCAGAACTTGACGGTGTGGATGATCACGCCGGCTGATCCGCTCGAATCGAGCAGCTTCTCCACGTGATCGGCACGCGCCGACTGGTTGGACTGCCGGGTGGAGCAGGGCGGGGCCCGAAAGTACAGATCCACCAGGCTCTGGATGGGGTCGTCGGCGGTCTTTGGGCGGTGGCGGTTGATCCGGCGACCGGTGGCGGCGTAATCATCCGCCGCCACCCACGCGCCCCCGTCTTCGAGGGCGTCGAAAATCGACATCGGCTCGGGAACGATCCCGGTGACCATCACCGGCGTTCCGGTCTGAACCGGAGTGGGAACCAACCGCTGGACGGCGTCCTGCAGCTCGACCAGATGGTCCTCGGGCCACAGGTACTCGCCGCTTCTGAGCAGGGTGTACAGGCTGCGGTCATTCATCGGCAGTCGGGCACGGTGGTCCAAGAGCCGCCCCCGGAGGTCGTCGATCTCCCGGTGCAGCCGGATCGCGTCCGCGAGTGCGGCGGGATCGAGGGGAGTGCCGACGAGATTCTCGAGGCCGGTGGCGAGGCTCCTCAGCTCGCTGGCCACGAACCGGCGTGCGCTGGGCCGGTCGTCGCCGTGGGCGTGGGTGAAGTGGATGACCGCCCCGTTCCAGCCGCCCATGTCGGGTGCCACCGTGGCGAGGCCCTGAATGGAGTCACAGGTGTGCGGGAAGAGAACTCCATCCACCGCGTCGGCGCCGCCCGAGGCCATGAAGGCGAGGGCGTTGCGAACCACCGCGCAGACATAGGTCTGGATTCTACCCGCGTCGGGTCCCCTGGGCGGGCCCGGGGGACCCCACAGCTCCACCGCCAGGATGTTCATGGCGGTGAGGATCTCCTTTGGGTAATGGATCGGCAGCACCGCCAGGGCTTTTCCGCCTGATTCCTTGTGC
Source organism: uncultured Holophagae bacterium (assembly GCA_963801995.1). GTDB lineage: Bacteria > Acidobacteriota > Thermoanaerobaculia > Thermoanaerobaculales > Sulfomarinibacteraceae > FEB-10. Next base: position 518,324 of record CAWDGW010000014.1, read on the forward strand.
CTGCGGATGGACTCCGAACGGGTCACGGGCGGTTGGTTCACCTCGGTACTGTATCGCAGACTGGGGATAATCCGTTGGCAGCCGGCTACTGCCAGAGATCCCGGGGATATTCGCCCTCGCGGACCAGATCGGCGATGAAGGCCTTGACGCGATCGCGGTCCTCGCGATAGGTGATCCCGCACCACTGACTGGAATTCGGTAGGACCTTGACCCGAGTTCGATCCGCAGTGATCAGATTCTGGATCGCAGCCGGCAGCAGAAACTCCCGCTTCAAGTGGGTGGCATGGGTTTCGAGGAAGGCGGCAAATTCACCCCGGAGGTCACCGAAGACCTTCGGGGTGAAGCCCCACATATTCATCGACACCGGTTCGGTCCCTCGAAGGATTTTTTCGGTGCCGGCACTGTCGATATAACGGCCCCCCTCGCCGTGTTTCCAGACCTCGAGAACCTCCACAATGGACTGCAGCCAACCGTCGTTGTCCACCCGGCAGATTCCTCGCGACACCGATCCGGCCTTGGAGAGCGTCAGCCCGATTTCGAATCCAGGAATTGCATAGTCGGGAGTGGTGGTGCCGCTCGCAACCTCCAGGAATCGGGCGAGGGACCGGTACGATTCGGCCCCGTAGAAATCATCGGCGTTGATCACCGCGAACGCCCCGGGCACGACCGGCTCGGCCGCCAGCACCGCCTGCCCGGTGCCCCAAGGTTTGCTCCGACCTTCGGGAGGGGTGTGGTCACCGGGAAGGTCGTCGAGGGTCTGGTGGACGAAGTTGACCTCGAGCCGCGCTCCGATCTTTTTGCCGATGGTCTCCCGGAAATCCTCCTCGATCTCCGGCCGGACCACGAAAACCACCCGGTGGAATCCTGCTCGGGCGGCGTCGAAGATGGAGTACTCCATCAGGGTTTCGCCGGACGGACCCAACCGGTCCAGTTGTTTCAGCCCGCCGTAGCGGCTGCCAACGCCCGCTGCCAATACCACCAGAGTCAGGTCCATCGAGGGCCCTCCCGGAGAGATCCGACCAATCCGGCGTGATGCTAGCATGAGCCAATCGACCAGCGGCCCGGAGGCAGGACATGGATTTTTCACTGTCGGAAAAAATGGAGACGATCCTCGGCATGATCGGCGAGTTCGTGAAACGAGAACTCGTGCCCATGGAGGAGGATTTTCTCCGCTACCCGTTCCGATCGCTGCTGCCCGAGATCGCGAACAAGCGGGCCAAGGTCAAACAGATGGGGCTGTGGGCGCCCGGGCATCCGAAGGAGCTGGGCGGCGCTGGACTCGATCTGGTGGAGCTCGGCCTGGTCTCCGAAGCCGTAGGTGGCACACCTCTCGGTCATTTCGTGTTTGGCTGTCACGCACCGGACGCCGGCAACATCGAGATTCTCCACATGTACGGTACGCCGGAGCAGAAGGAGCGCTGGCTGAAGCCGCTGGTGGCCGGTGACATCCGGAGTTGTTTCTCGATGACCGAGGTCGAGCTGCCGGGATCGAACCCGGTGATGATGGACACCACTGCGATCAAGGACGGAGACGACTACGTCGTCAACGGCCAGAAGTGGTACACCACCTCGGCTGACGGGGCCGCTTTTGCGGTGGTCATGGCCATCACGAATCCCGACGCACCGCCCCACCAGCGGGCCAGCATGATCATCGTTCCAACAGATACCCCGGGATTCGACCTGGTGCGAAATATCAGCGTGATGGGCCACGCCGGCGAAGACTGGGCGAGCCACGCCGAGATCCTCTACCACTCCTGCCGAGTGCCGCAGTCGAATCTGCTCGGACATGAGGGCCACGGGTTCGTGATTGCTCAGGAGCGGCTCGGTCCCGGCCGGATCCACCACTGCATGCGGTGGATCGGGATCTGCCACCGCGCCTTCGAGCTGATGTGCGATCGAGCGAACAGCCGGACGATCGCGCCCGGGAGGGTGTTGGGGGATCGCGACATCGTGCGGTCCTGGATTTCCGAGAGCGCCGCCGAGATCAGCGCTGCCCGCCTCATGACCCTCCACACGGCGTGGAAGATCGAACAATTGGGTTGGCGAGCGGCGCGCCAGGACATCTCAATGATCAAGTTCACAGTGGCCAACACCATGCAGCGGGTGATCGATCGAGCGCTCCAAGTTCACGGCGGGCTCGGCATGACCGACGACACCCTGCTGGCCTACTTCTTTCGCCACGAACGCGCTGCCCGCATTTACGATGGCGCTGACGAGGTGCACAAGATCTCGCTCGCGAAGCGAATACTCCGCGAGCGACAGAATTCGTAATTCGCATTTTGGGTTGGGCGGTTTCCACGTTCCACATTCCGCATTCCGTCTCAATCGATCGTTCTGCTAGACTGATCGAGCTCCGGGTTCCGCGAAAACACAACCGTATCGAGACCTTTCGGGGGGGTGACCGATGCAGTTCAAGGATTTCCAGAACGTCCAACACATGCTCCAGGAAACCGTGGATCGTCTCCCGGACCAGGCGGCTTACCAATGGATATTCGACGACGGCTCCATGGAGTCGGTGAGCTGGTCGGAATTCGACGCCCAGCGCCGACGGGCCGCCAAGAGTTTGGTGGCGCTGGAAATCGGCAAGAACGACAAGGCGTGCATTCTGTCCTACACGTGCTACCGGTGGGTTCTGACCGACGTCGCTCTCATGTCCATCGGCGCCGTCACGGTGGGAATCTACCAGTCGAACTTGCCCAAGGACTGTCGTTACATCATCGACCACTCCGACGCGGTTCTGGTGTTCGCCGAGAACCACGAGCAGCTCGCCAAGGTGCTCGAGATTCGGGATCAGATCCCGAAGGTCCGCAAGGTGGTCCTGTTCGGGGGGACACCGCCGGCAGGCGACGATTGGGTGATCACCTACGAGGAGTTTCTCGAGCTGGGGCATGACGTGCCGGACGAGGCACTCGAAGGTCGCGCCTCGATGGTGGCGGCGGAAGATCCGGCTGGCATCGTCTACACCTCGGGAACCACCGGCGTACCCAAGGGCGCCGTGCTCACCCACGACAACATCACCTTTACGGCGCAGTCGGTGTTTCACAGCGCCGATATCCGTGCCGGCGATAACACTCTGCTATTCCTGCCCCTGGCCCACATTTTCGCGAGAACCTGTGCCTACGCGACGTTGTTCTCCGGATCAACGGTGACCTGCGCCCGCGGGCTGGACACCGTTGCCGAGGACTTCAAAATTGCGCAGCCGGACTGGTTCCCCAGCGTTCCCCGGATCTACGAGAAGGTCTACTCGAAGATCATCAGTGGTGCCGAAGCCAAGGGTGGACTCGCCCTCAAGATTTTTCGTTGGGCCTGTGCAGTCGGTGCCGAGGTCAGCGATCTCAAGCAGCGGAAGCAGTCGGTTCCGGCGATCACGGCCCTTAAATACGGGCTGGCCACCAAGCTCGTCTTCTCCAAGGTGCATGCGGCCCTCGGCGGGCGCGTCCGGTGGTGCATCAGCGGTGCTGCGCCGCTCAATCCCGACATCGGACGCTTTTTCCACGCCGCTGGAGTGCTCATTCTCGAGGGAATCGGGATGACCGAAAACACCTCCTTCACCAACGTCAACCGGATCGACAACTTTAGATTCGGCTGGGTCGGACCTACCGGCCCGGGGATTGAGCAGAAGACCGCCGAGGATGGCGAGGTCATGTACCGCGGCCGCAATGTGATGAAGGAGTACTACAAAATGCCCGCAGAAACCGCGGAGACTCTCACCGCGGACGGATGGCAGTACACCGGCGACCTGGGCGAGATCGACGACGAGGGGTTTTTGAGGATCACCGGCCGCAAGAAGGACCTGATCGTCACCGCCGGTGGCAAAAACGTGGCGCCGTCTGCCATCGAGGGGGCCATCGCGACGTCGACCTTCGTCTCCCAGGTGTGCGTCATCGGTGACCGTCGCAAGTACCTGACGGCGCTGATCACTCTCGATCCGGAGAATGTCGGTGACTTTGCCGGTGAGAACGGCATCTCTTTTGAATCGCTGGCTGATCTCCACCACCATCCGAAGATCCTTGGCCTGATTGAGTCCGAGATCGACAAGAAGAACAAGGACTTCGCATCGTACGAAACCGTCAAGAAGTTCAGAATCGTCGACGAGTTCTCCATCGAGAACGGCATGCTGACGCCGACCCTCAAGGTCAAGCGCAATATCGCGATGGAGAGATTCGACGATCTCATCGACGGCATGTACAACGAGGGTCAGTAAGGGACTTATCGTTGCGGTAATCGCTCAATACTCGCATCTCATATCTCACTTCGACATCGGCGATTCTCCGATCCGAACAGGGGGTGAGATCTGAGATGCAAGTATTGAGAACCGATGGATGGTCTGTCTGACGCGATTCACGGAGTCTGCGGATTGAATCGCAAAAACGCCTCGTCGCTTCTCAGTCACTCGACGATCCCGGCAGGCGACAATTCGCAATTCGCAATTCGTCATGGCTGAGTGGGAGGGACCTGTGAAGTTGTCTCAGCAGCCATTTGGTCTCTCCGATAGAATGACAACCGCCTTTCGGGTAAATCCCTGGCGCAGGAGGGTGCAATGATGGAACGAGTATTCACGACCCGAGTGACGGAGGAGCTGGGGATCGAACACCCCGTGATCCAGGGCGGGATGATGTGGGTCTCCCAACCGGAGTTGGTGGCGGCGGTGTCGAACGCCGGTGGACTGGGCATCCTTACAGCCTTGACCTTTGAAACCGCCGACGGTCTGGCAAAGGCGATCGCTCGTACCCGGGAGCTCACCAGTAAGCCGTTCGGAGTGAACCTCACTTTTCTGCCGACGCTGGTGCCGAAGGACTACGGCAGCCTGATCGACGTCATGGTTGGGGAGGGGATCGGCATCATCGAAACGGCGGGCAGAAACCCGGAACCCTACCTGGAGCAGCTCAAGGCCGGCGGCGCCAAGGTGATCCACAAGTGCACCGCTGTCCGGTTTGCTCTCAAGGCGCAGAAGATCGGTTGCGACATGGTCAGCATCGACGGCTGCGAGTGCGCCGGTCATCCGGGCGAGGACGACATCACCTCGCTGATTCTGATTCCGTTGACTGTGGATGCCGTGGACATTCCGGTGATCGCCTCCGGCGGATTCGCCGACGCTCGGGGTCTGGTGGCCGCGCTGGCGCTGGGAGCAGAGGCCATGAACATGGGCACCCGTTTCGTGGCGACCGAAGAGTCTCCGGTCCACCCCGAGATCAAGCATTGGCTGGTTCGGGCCACCGAGCTGGACACCATGTTCGTCATGCGGTCGCTGCGCAATACAGAACGGGTGCTCAAGAACAGCACCGCCGAGAAGGTCGTCGCCCTCGAGGCCGAGGGTGCCGGCATCGCCGAGCTGGCACCTCTGGTGTCCGGGAAGAACGGGCTCAAGATGGTCACCGAGGGCGATACGGAATGCGGCCTGATGTCGGCCGGACTGTGCGTCGGGCTGGTGCACGACGTTCCCACCATCGCCGACTTGATGGACCAGATCATGACGGAAGCGCGCGACATCGTCGACGGTCGAATCGGCGGCATGCGCCACCAGTGAGGTTGTGGGGCGGCGACTGTGGTCAGCGACCGGGGCGGCGACAGTGATCAGGGGCAGGGACAGGATCAGGAAACAGTGGGCAGCGGCTGTGGGCAGTGCCAGGGGCATCCCCATTTACGCTCTGGCGCCGTCGCTGCCACCTGACGCTGCCACCGGCCCCTGTCGCTGTCACCTGACGCAGTCCCTGGTCGCTGTCATCCACCACCTCACGGAATTCCGGATGAGCCCAAAATTAAACGATCAACGTCGCCTTTACCGACACCGCCAACGTTGAACGTTGAACGTGTAACGTTTAACGATTAACTCGACCGACCCTCCGGGCCGCGGCGATCGTCGCGCAGCACCGCCGACAGAGCCAGGTCGGTTACCGCTGATGCCACATCTGGGCCTGGCAGGGGGCCGGTGTTGCGGTACCATCGCGCGATCCAGACCACCATGCCCAACATGCTGAACGCTGCCACGGTGGTGTCGATATCTCGCAGTTTCCCTTCGTCCCGGACCGCCTCGAGGGTTGCCTTGATCAGGTCCAGGTGGGATCTCATGCGGTGCTGGACGATGCGCTTGTCGTCGGGGGTCAGGGAGTCGGTCTCCTCGGTGACCAGAATCGTGAAGGCGCCGTCTTTCTCTTCGGTGATCATGAGGGCGTGGGCGTTGATGATTCGCCGGAGCCGATCCTCCTGGTCGGTGGCGGCCAGGGTTGCGGCCAGGAGGTTCTTCTCGAGCACATCCAGGGCGAGGCTCATCACCGAGAACAGCAAATCCTGTTTGCTCTTGAAATGGTAGTAAAGTCCGGGTTTGGTGATCCGACATCGCTCCGCTACCTGGTTCATCGAGGTCGTCTCGTAGCCCGACTCGATGAAGATTTGGGCGGCTTGCCTCAGGATCTGCACCCTTCGATGCTTGGAATCTCCCACTCCGACTCCAGCTGATTGTATCGGCGATCCGGTGACCGACCGTACAGTAAAGCGTATCCTCGGAGCTGGCGCCTGTCAAAGGCTCGGGACTCCGAATTCCGAATTCCGAATTCAGCCCCAAAGGCGTGAGTACAATGGCCATCCCACGGAAGGAGAGCGTATGGAACACTCACTGAACCCTGGACTCGCCGGCAAGGTCGCGGTGATCACCGGCGCTAGCCGCGGGATCGGTGAGGCGATCGCCCGTGGATTGGCGGCCAACGGAGCGGATGTGGTCCTTGCTGCCCGCCGCCTCGAGGATCTCAATCGAGTCGCGGAATCCATCAACGGAACCGGTGGGGGTCGGGCGTTGGCCGTGGCCTGCCACACCGGAAGGGAAGAGTCGATTGACAGTCTCTTCGAACGGGTTCGAGGGGATTTCGGACGTATTGACATTTTGGTCAACAACGCCGCCACCAATCCCGAGTTCGGGCCGGCGGTGAATACCAGTGAAAAGGCTATCGAGAAGACTCTCGAGGTCAATGTCAAGGGCTACTTCATGATGTCTCAGCGGGCCGCGCGCATGATGATCGACCAGGGCTCGGGCTCGATCGTGAACATCGCTTCGATTGCGGGGATCCGCCCGATGGCCAACATGGTGATCTACTCCATGACCAAGGCCGCGGTGATCTGCATGACCCAGGGGATGGCGAGGGAGCTCGGGGGGTCCGGGATTCGGGTCAACGCCATCGCACCGGGGATTATCGAGACCAGATTCGCCGCCGCGCTGTTGGAGAACCCGGTGCTGATGAATCAGCTCAAAGCGGTGACACCTCTCGGGCGCCAGGGCCAACCCGAGGAGATTGTGGGGGCGGCCCTCTATCTGGCCTCCGATGCAGCTTCATATACGACAGGGTCTGTAATCGTGTGCGATGGAGGGGCGACGGTTTGATCGCCCATTCGCTTCCGTAACCGGATCCGTTCCCGTTCCCGTGCCCGTTCCCGCGAGTGAATGAAGGCCCTTTCCATAAAACCGCCACGCACTCGTTGCTACTGGATTCCTGCGTTTTGGCACCGGTGTTTTCGGGGACGGGTACGGGAACGGGCACGGGAACGACAGGCAATTGAATCCACGGGGTGGGCAGGGTGCGTGTTACGGCTCCTCCGAGACCTTGATGATGAGCTTCCCATCATGGGATCCGTCAAACAGACGGTTGATGTTCCGTGGTGCTGTCTCGAGGCCGTCGTAGACGTCCACCTTGTACCTTAGCTTGCCCTCTGCGTACCACTCGCTCATCTGGTGGATGGCTTCGCCGGCCCGATCCATGTAGTTGGTGACAATGAAGCCTTCGATCCGCGCACTGCGAATCAGGACCATGGGAAAGTAATATGGACCCGGCAGCGGCTCGGTGGCGTTGTAGCCGGCGATCAGGCCGCAGATGACGATTCGTGCGAAATCGTTGATCCAGGTCAGTTCGGCGTCGAGGATCCCACCTCCCACGTTTTCGAAAATCACGTCGATCCCGTCGGGACAGTGCTTGCGGAGCTTTCGGAGCACGCTCTCGGTTTTGTAATTGATGGCTGCGTCAAACCCCAGTGTGTCGGTGAGCCAGACGCACTTGGAGTCGCTGCCCGCGATGCCCACCACACGGCAGCCAACGATCTTGCCGATCTGTCCGGCGATGGACCCAACCGCCCCGGCGGCTCCCGAGACAACGAGGGTTTCTCCGGCCCGTGGTTTCCCCACGTCGAGCAACCCGAAATATGCGGTCAATCCCACTATGCCAAAAAGCCCGAGGTGGGCTGTGAGAGGCAGCGGCCCCGGTGCGATCACCCGCAGATCCGTACCGTCCGAGATGCCGAAATCCTGCCAACCGATGGTGCAGGCGACGACGTCGCCGTCGACGATTTTGCTGTTCCTCGAGGCCTCGACGACTCCAATGGTGATGCCTCGCATGACGTCGCCGATCTCCACGGGTTCCACGTAGGACGGTCCCTGACGGACCCAGCCCCGGTTGGCCGGATCGAGGGACAGGTAGATGTTGCGGACCAGCACCTCGCCGTCATCGAGAGCTCGAACGGGCTCCTCGACCCATTCGAAATCCGATTCCTCGATGAGGCCCTCCGGTCTCCTTGCCAGCCGCCACTGCCGATTGATCTGTCCACTCATGATGAGCTCCTTTCCCTCGGAGACTCCGCCCGGCGGTCCGCCGGAAGCCTCTCGGCTGGTAGTATCTCATCGTGCGCTACGAAGGCACGGTCTACAGGCCACCGTCCGAAGCCGGATCCTTGATCATCCAGGCGACCATTGGTTGTCCTCACAACCGGTGTGCCTTCTGTGCCATGTACACCGACAAGAAGTTCAAGGCGAGGCCGGTGGATGAGGTCGTCGAGGACTTGGACCTGGCGGCTGACGCTTATGGGTCCGCCGTTCGGACCATTTTCCTCGCGGACGGCAACACGGCGGCGCTGCCCACCGACTCATTGGTCCGGATCGGCGAAGCCGCGAGGGAGCGGTTTCCGAGCCTCGAACGGATCACGATGTACGGCTCTGCCAAGTTCCTGGTGAAGAAGAGCCGTGAGGATTGGCACAGCATTGGGGCCGCCGGTATCACACGCATCCACTCGGGGTTGGAGTCCGGCGACCCCGTGACCCTTGACCAGATCAAGAAGGGGGTGGATCCGGAGTCGGCCGCCGACTCGTTCAACCACGTAATGGGCGCAAGGATCGAGCTCTCGGTGTACCTGATGGTGGGTGTTGCCGGAATCGAACGCTGGCGGGAGCACGCCGAAGGCAGTGCCGCGGTGCTCAACCGGGCCAGCCCCGATTTCGTCCGGCTGCGGACCTTTGTGCCGGCGCTCGGTACCGGCTGGTGCGATCGCTGGCGGGCCGGCGATTTGACCCTGCTCGACGCTCACCAGGCACTCCGCGAAACCCGACTGCTGGTGGAACTCCTCGACGGCCCGACGGTCCTGCTGTCCGACCACATCAGCAACTTCCTCGACGTCCACGGCCAGATCCCCCGGGACAAAGACCTGATGCTCGAGGTGCTGGACGAGGCGTTGCAGTGGCCGTTGGACCGGTTTCGACCACCCACCGAAACCCTCGTCGGCATGATGCTTTGATGTATCAGTTGGCAGTTTACGTTGTCGCAGCCGATGGCTGCTCCAACGCGACTCCCCACGATCAGCCTGCGCCCACAGCCGTTCTCGCTTCGCGATAACGACGTGGTCGCTCGGCTGCTCGCGGCGAGTTGGCAGTCGGTAGTTTTTTGGAAGCGATCACTCCATCGATCTCAACACCACGGCGCTGTGCTGCGTTTTTCTGCGGCCCATTCCCGCTGCCCTCAAGCCCTCAGGCCCCCAAGCAACAAATTCAGGCCAAAATTTGACACAATTGCCTCGAAGCTTCCTTTTCTATGAATGGAGAGCCGAGCTGGATGAAGACCGGAGATGTAACGGGGGGTGAATCGGGCGACCGGTGCCCTGTGAGCCTCGACGATCTGGACCGGGAGTACCGGACGGTGGGCATCGGGCCGGTCATCCTCGAGGAGGTCCGCGACGTGATTCGCGGTGTGGTACGGGGTTATGACCCGGTGGTCTACGGGCAGGTGGCCAGCTGGGAGCTGGGTCTCGACGACATCGTCCAGGAGTTCGGTTTGGATGTCCTGGTGGGTCAGGGCCAGCTCGACTACGCCATGACGGTGGCGAGCGACCGGCTCCACTTTCGGAGACTCATGGGTCGGCAAGTGAGATACTTGCTGGCGCGTCGACGCCGCAGAACCATCATCGACAACCTGCTTGACCGCGCCAAAAAGCGGGTCACCGGAACTCCATTTCGGCTGCTCGCCGGGCGGAGCGAGTGGAGTTACACCTTAGAGCACAAGGATGTGGCGCCCGGTCGAGTGAGCCAGGATGAGGCGCGGTACCTTGCCTACGGGATGACGGGCTTGCCCGTTGTCCGGTCACGACTTCGTCAGCGGGCTCCCACCGTCTACTCGGAGGACACTCTGGATGAAATCCTCGAGACGGTGGCCGGCTCGGTGGCGTGTGCGGTCCGCGTGTCAGACCTTGACAGGATTTTGGGGATGATGCTCACATCCTGGGTTCCGCGTTTTCTCAAGAACAGCGCTGGGGCGCTGGCGCGCGCCGAAGCGGCTGGGCTCGACTCCGAACAGCTGGCGATCGTGAACCAACAGGTGCGGCGGATCTTCCGGTCATGTCCTGAGAGTCACCGGGAAGTTCTCGGGCTCAAACTGGAAGGCCTGTCGGACCGCCAGGTGGCGGAGGAGTTGACCCTGAGTCGGCCAACGGCGTCGAAGCGAAAGCGAGAGGCCATGCGGGAGGTCGAACGGGGGCTCGCCGGAATGGATGAGGAACTGAGGCTTGCCGTCATGAACGCGTTGGCGGTCGAGCTGGCACGCAATTCGGCCCGGTCTTCTCACCGGGTGATGAACGAGGATGGGGAGGGGATCCGTGGAACGACCTGAGATCGAGCTCCCTGGCTGGCTGGCAGAGGCAAACCGCCTGCTGGGTCAGCGGTCGCGCCCGGTCCTGGTGGACGACTGGCCGCAGCCGCCCCAGGTCGGCGATGTCCGGGTTGCAGAGGCGATCAGGTTTGGGCAGGGCCGGCCGCGACTGGCGTGCGTGGTGGCCGTTGATCGACGGGTCGGCGCGGCCACGTTCGCTCTGGTGAGCAACGAGGTTGAAATGGCCTCTCGGGGAGATGTGGTCGTGCCCGGGTCCGGCTGCGGGTTGCCCTTCGATCTCCTTGTGGAAACTCGGAATTTGGGCTCGCTGTGGTGGACCCAGCTGAGCCGGCTGGTCGGACGGCTGGAAGGCGGCTGGATCGACCGTGTGCTGCGGGCGGTCAACGCGCCTCCAGAACACGAAAAAAAGACCATCCGTCCAGCTGGAGAATCTCCGGGGGCTATCATCAGCGAGTTTCACAGGTCCGAGACCGCCGAGCTTCAAGTGATTTCCGCGAGCTGCCAGGCGTCCCTGCAGGGAGGCGTGCGGGGAGTTCCGGTTGTTGTCGATCCTCAGGTTCTCGCCGGTCGTCCAGCGGAGTCGGCGTCGCGGCACGACCGGCGGCTCGTGCAGGTCGCCCGCGAGCTCGTCGGGTCGCGGACAACGGTGGTTCCCAGGGAGGGTCTTGGCGATGTCCTGTCAGCCTGCGAAGCCTCGCAACATTTCGACCGGGACCTGGCGGTATCACTGCGGCCCCTCCTCGAGGGAGCACTGTCGGGTCTGAGCTTCGATCCCGTCGAGCAGGGTGTGGACTTCGAGCCCCGCGGGCGCCGGATGCCGGGGGAGGCCGAGGGGACCCTCGCCGGAGCACTGCAAGGCCTGGCGGCGGCGGAACATGGCTCGGTTCGCCTCGTGACGGATCACGGCGCGTGGGCGGAAGAGGCCACCGATCAACCCGGGCCTGTGGCCTGTCGGATCGCCGGAGGAGACAGGCTGCAGATTGCCCGACATTTCGTGGAGGTTCTCCCGTGACGAATAACGGTCAATGTCCGCTCCGCAGCTGGCAGCTCAAGAACTTCAAGGCGGTGGAGGAAGCCCACATCGCGCTTTCCCCCCTCACCGTGCTGGTGGGGGCAAACTCCACCGGGAAGAGCAGCCTGATCCAGTCCATCTTGATGATCGTTCAGGCCGCAGGGAGCGGTTCGGGTGAGGTGGACCTTCCCCTCAACGGTCCCCTGGTGGAGCTGGGGGAGTTCTCCGACGTCCGACGACTGGGGGCCCGGCCCTCGGCGAGGGTCGCTGTGGGCTGTGAACTCGAGGTGGAGGACCGGTTGGGCTATTCCGGCGGCGGTCCAGCGTCGGGTACCGTGCGATGGGGCGTCGAACTGGCCGGCGCCGGTCGCGACGGTGACCCGGGCCGCGCCGTGCTCAAGGCGGTGGAACTCGAGGTCCCGGGGTCGGCAGGAGCATTGGTGCTATTCGAGGCCGGCCGACGGAGCCGGGGGAGTGCCGATCGATCACTCCCTGAAAGGTCGTTCGGTCCGCCCGTCTCAATGACCCTGCCCGGACGCATCAAGCTCTCACGGCGAGTCAAGGGGCGGTCGGTGTTTCCCACTGCCGGCCTGGTTCACCGGGCCGGTATCCCGGTATCGATCCTGGCTGGGGGGGATCTTCCCCTGGAGGGTGCGTCTGGCGCCGAAGGCCACCGGGGGCCCCCGGTCGTGGACCGTGCGTTGCCGGAAACGCCATTGAGGCGACTCGAGGCCGGCGGCAGGGGGTTGACCGACTTCCTGGCTTCTCGGGTTCTGCACCTTGGGCCACTTCGCCAGGACCCTCAGCTCCTGTATCTCAATAACCCCTCTTCGGTGCCGGGCTTCGTTGGAACAAAGGGGGAGCGCACCTTCGCTCTCCTCCACCGGTATGGAGATCGCGAGGTCCAGTGCCCCACCTTGGCAGGGGGCGAACAAAAAATGACTCTCCGAGAAGCCGTCAACCAGTGGCTGGCCGAACTCGGAGTGGGCAGTGCGGTGACCACCGTCCACCGTCCGCGGTTGGGATTGGAACCCGCAGTGCGAATGGATGGTCTCCCCCGTGACCTGAGTGTTGCCGCGGTAGGAGTCGGGGTCAGCCAGGTGCTGCCGGTGGTCGTGATGGGATTGGCCGCCGAGCCCGGGTCCGTGTTGCTTTTCGAGCAGCCCGAACTGCACCTCCATCCGGCTGTCCAGCAGCGGCTCGGAGATTTCCTGCTGGCTTGCGTCCGTGCCGGGCGTCAGGTGATCGTGGAGACCCACAGTGATCATCTCCTGACCCGGATTCGAAGGCGGGTGGCCGAGGACAGCGACGATCAACTCCTGAAATCGGTGGGCCTTGTATTCACCGAACGCAGCGAAGGAACGGCTCGGTTTCGATCCCTCGCCACCAACCGGTACGGAGGACTGGACGAGTGGCCGGAAGGTTTCTTCGACCATGCCGCCCGCGATGCGCAGGACCTCGTACTAGCAGGTCTCCGCAAGAAGGAGGCTGACGACAGTTCCGATTAGATCCAGCCGAACGCAGAATTCGAAATTCGAAATTCGAAAACCGGCGCGATATCCGGGAAAGGAACACCTATTCGCGGTGCACCGACGGATACCATCGTGACGACGTGCTATTGGATGGGTCCGGCTTCTTGGCTCCGAGCCCCCAATGTCGATCGCCATCGTTTTTCGCATTTCGCATTTCGCATTTCGAATTGGTTGGGGGAGAGGGGGCGTAGAATACTGCCATGCGAACACGCCTCCTCATTGCAGTCGTTGCCGTTCTCGTCGTTGTGGTCGGTGTGCTGGCCTTCCAACGCTGGAGGTCGGTGGTTGCCGGGCCAGAGCGCGGCGACGTGGATTCCGGTCCGGCGGCCTTCGTAGGGCGCCAGGCCTGCGCCGAATGTCATCCCAACGAGACGGCCCTCTGGCAGGGTTCGGACCACGACCTGGCCATGCAAAGGCCCACGGAAGAGACCGTTTTGGGAGATTTCTCGGGGAGTTCCCTTAATCACTACGGGGTCGAGACCACCTTCTACCGCCAGGATGGACGGTACATGGTGCGGACCGACGGGCCTGACGGCAAGCTGCACGACTATCCGGTGGCCTATCTGTTCGGCTTCGAGCCCCACGAGCAATATTTGATCGAATTCCCAGACGGCAGATTCCAAGCCCTCAACGTGTGCTGGGACAACAGCAGCGCCGAGGATGGCGGGCAACGGTGGTTTCACCTCTACCCGGACCATCCGACGCCGTACACCGATCCGTTCCACTGGACCGGCACGTTGCAGAATTGGAATTTCATGTGTGCCGAGTGCCATTCCACCGGCCTCGACAAAGGCTACGATCTGTCCACCGACACCTACAACACGACCTACGCCGAGATCGACGTGTCCTGCGAGGCCTGCCACGGGCCGGGCTCGCACCACGTGGCCATCGCGACCGCCGCGAACAAGGGCCAGCGACCGGCAGAGGACGCGAAGCTCGGCTTGATGGTCTCCCTCAAGGACCCCAATGAGGGCGTGTGGGAAATGGATCAGGAGACCGGTAATGCCAAGCGAAGTGTCCCGATCGGCTCCCGTATGGAGGTTGAAACCTGCGGCCGGTGCCATGTGCGCCGCAGTGTGGTTCACGACGACTACGTCTATGGCCGGCCACTGATGGACACCCACCGTCCGTCACTGCTCACCGACCCGCTGTACTACGCCGACGGTCAGATCCAGGACGAGGTCTATGTCTACGCCTCCATTCGGCAGAGCAAGATGTACGCCAGCGGGGTGACGTGCTCCGATTGCCACGACGGCCACAGCCTGGAGCTCAAGGCTCCCCAGGACGCCGTGTGCAGCCAGTGCCACCTGCCGTCGAAGTACGCCTCACCGTCGCACCACTTCCACAAACAGGACGGCCCCGGAGCGAACTGTCTCGACTGCCACATGCCCGCTACCAAGTACATGGTGGTGGATCCTCGGCGGGACCACAGCTGGCGGGTGCCGCGGCCGGATTTGACCCTGACCATCGGGTCTCCCAATACGTGTAACTGGGAGGGTTGTCATCCGGATCAATCGCCTGCGTGGGCGGCTCGAACCATGGATGAGTGGTACGGCAGTGATTGGCGCAAGCCCCACTATGGCGAGGCCCTCCACGCCGCCCGAACCGGTGCGCCCGGGGCCCGGGACGCGTTGCTCAAGGTGATCGGTGACCAGGAGGTCCCGGCGATCGTCCGGGCCACCGCGCTTGAAGAGCTGCGCTTTTTTGTCGACGCGGTCTCGACGCAGGCGGTTCTTCGCGGGTTGGCTGATGACGACCCGCTGGTGCGGCGCTCGGCGCTCGGCGCGATGGAGGTGTTGCCTCCCCAGGAGCGGCTGCCGGCCCTGCCGTTGCTGAACGATCCGGTTCGGGCGGTGCGGGTGGAGGCGGCTCGGCAACTGGCTCCGGTTTCTGCGGACATGGTGTCCCCCGAGCAGGCTGCGGCCATCGAGGCCGGGATCGCAGAGCTCGAGGAATCGCTGATGGTGGACGCGGACCGCGCCGGGGCTCACATGACCCTGGGGGCGGTGTACGTCGACCGTGGCCGGTCCGAAGAGGCGGAACGGGCTTACCGAACGGCGCTCAGGCTCGACCCACGTTTTGGTCCGGCTGCCGTCAACCTGTCGGACCTCTATCGCAGTCAAGGGCGGGACGCAGAAGGGGAGCGGGTGCTGGTGGACTTCTTGTCCCGGAACCCCGATGACGGAGTGGCGCACCACTCGCTGGGCCTGCTGCTGGCACGGGAGAAGCGCTACCAGGAGGCGGTAGAGGAGCTCCGGATGGCCGCAGAGCTGCGGCCTGACGATCCCAGGTATGCCTATGTCTATGGTGTCGGGCTGCAGTCGGTGGGGGAGGTGGACCGCTCCATCGAGGTGTTCGAAGCGGCCCTCGACCTCCACCCCAACGATCCCGAGCTGTTGCACGTGATGGTGACGACCCATGCCCAGGCCGGCAGAAGGGATGAGGCCATCACCTACGCCCGTCGGCTCGCCGAGGTCCGTCCCGACGACCCGAACGTTCGCGCATTCCTGGCAAACCTGCAAGGCAGATAGGCAAGAGCGCGGAATTCGAAACTCGAAAACCGACCCTGGATGGGAAGGTGGAGATGGGCCGCAGAAGAACGCAGCACAGCGCCGTGGTTTTGAGATCCTGTCTTGGACAAGAGTGATTTTTCATTTTCAATTTGCAGAGCGGGCGGGGGACCGCACGCCGCAAGCCGCAGGTCGAAAACCCTCATGGCCGACCAACTGCCAACTGCCAACTGCTAACTGCCTACCGCCTGTTTCGGGGGCCTTCGGACGAAGAAGAAACCGGCAACCGCCGCCAAGGCACCAACGATGACGATCAGCACCAGGAGACGCACGAAGATGCGGTCCACCAGACGCGTCATGGCGTCCTCGCTGAGCCCACCGACAATCGTCTCGAGCTCATCCATCGTGGCGATCCGCTCCTCGTGAATTGCGTCCAAGGTCGCGATTCGCTCCATGGTCAGGGCTGCGAGGGCAGCCTCCCGCTCGGCCGCCATGCCTTCGGTGAAGGCGGCGACCCGCTCCCGGGTGATGAACTCATAGGCCTTGACCAGCTCTTCCTGAAAGGTCTTGAGAGCGATAATCCTCTCCTGTTGCAGGGCCCGGAGGATGGCTTCCCGCTCGGAGGTCACCAGATCCGGCGCGGCTTCAAACGTGGCTGCGATGCGATCGATCGAGGCGGTGAAGTTCTCCAAATTGTCAAATACAACACCCGGGTCGCGACCACCTGCCAATTCCACAATCATCAGCTCCGCCTGCCACCGTGCCTGCTTCGGAAGGAACGCGGTATAGACGTCCAGCCGCGCCCAGAGGTCTCCCACGCCGGTTGTGAGGGTTCCCACCGCGGCGCCGATTCCGGGCTTGGCCTCCGCCGTGAACTTGGCGAGCTGGGCTTCGGTGGCGGGGCGAGTCGTGAACGTTTCGTCGACGGAAGTTGCGTGGGCTATTTCGTAAACGAGCTTCCGGATATGGTCGATTTCTCCGGTGGCGGATATGGAACGGGCGAGCTCTTCGATTCTGTCTTCCATTCGGCGGACGGCTTCGAGGGCATGGCGTCGGCCACGATGCCCGGCGTCGTTGTCCAACTGTCTCTCGAAATGGACTCTCGCCTGTGCCGTCAGGACCCAGGCATCGAGGAGGGCTGCCAGGGGATCTTGCACGAATAAAGCCCGTTGCATGGCCGGTATGCCGTTGATCTTCCAGAGCAAGGCAGCTCGGATTTCCTCCGGGTCATCGGTGTATTCGAGGTATTGATCTCCAGCCTCCTCCATGATCCCTGAGAACGGCGCCGCCAGGGCGCGGACCTGGATTCGGAGCTCCTCGGCCGAAACCACCACGTCGGTCCCTTGCATGAACTTGGTTTGCTTGGGAGCACTGGTGCTGCACGCCGGCAGCGAGATCGCCACCACCATCAGCCCAGGCATCACTGCGCCCCGGACGATTCGACCCAAAGCGGCGATGGTCATGTGCTCCTCCAGTGGATTGGATCAGAAGGTGTAGACCGCCCTCACTGACCAGGTCTGATAGTCGAGGTCGCTGCCGAAGTCGGAGTACAGGAGTTCGACCTTGAGCTTCTTCAGAATTCCGAGGCCGACGCCGGCGCTCCACGAAACACCATTGTCGCTGAGATCTCCTTCGAGAAAATCATTGGCGGAAGCGCCGTGGTACCCCAGCCGGCCGGCCAGGTACAGCTTGCCCAATATGAACAGACGAGCGATACCGTAGAGATTCCAGTATTCGACGTTGCCGCCGCCATTCACGGCGCGCGGGAATCCATATTCCAGACCCGCGCCGAGTTCCACGACCGGAACGTCGAACATGATCTCGAGACCGAGGGTGAACCCGGGATTGGTGTTGGACGACAGGGCGTCGAAGTCGAGGGACCCCTGGAAGTCGACGGCACCGACGGCGTTGACGTCGATCACCGCTAAGGCAGGAATCGCTGTGGCCAGCACGGCCAGGAGGACGATCAGGATCGGCAGGCGATATGTCATTTTTCGGGCCTCCCGGGGGCAGTCTTCGATTGGCTGGCGCGCCTCGGTTGGAATCTAGCACAGCTCTGGAATTCGGAATTCCGAATTCTGCCAACTGCTATCCTTCTCGCTGCCGCGAACCAGGAGATCGAAATGAAGAAAGCAAAGATCGTCGCCACAATCGGACCCGCAAGTTCCGATCCAGCGGTTGTCCGCCGCTTGATCGACGCTGGGATGAACGTGGCTCGGCTGAACTTCTCCCACGGCGATCACGAGATCCACCGGGAAAACCTCGAAACTATTCGGCGCGAATCGGAGGAGGCAGGGGTGGCGGTGGCCATTCTCGCCGATCTCTGCGGTCCGAAGATCAGGGTCGGGACCATGGATGGTGGTGGGGTGCGCCTCGAAGAGGGCGCCCGGCTCAAGGTGACGGCCGACAACGTCGTGGGGACCCCGAACCTGATTTCCACCATCTACACGCGGCTCGCCGACGATGTTCGGGTCGGCGATCCGATCCTCCTGGATGACGGGATGATCCGCCTCGAAGTCGAATCGATTGATGGAGGCGAAGTGCTGTGCGTCGTGAGGGTCGGAGGTGTGCTCAAGGATCGCAAGGGCATGAACTTGCCGGGAACTCAGCTGTCCACTCCGGCGATCACGGACAAGGATCGCACCGACCTCGAGTTCGCCCGGAATCTCGGCGTGGACTACTTCGCACTGTCTTTTGTTCGTCGACCGGAGGATGTCGTGGAAGCCAAGGCCCTGGCCGGCGACATCCCGGTGATCGCCAAGATCGAGAAGCCCGAGGCCATCGAGGCCCACGAGGCCATCGCCGACGCGGCAGACGGTCTCATGGTGGCGCGGGGAGATCTTGGTGTGGAAGCCGGCTTCGACAAGGTGCCGCTGATGCAGAAGCAGTTGATCCGGGATGGCGCTGCCCGGGGCAAGCCCGTGATCGTTGCGACCCAGATGCTCGAGTCGATGATTTCGAGCCCGGTTCCCACCAGGGCGGAGGTTTCCGACGTGGCCAACGCCGTCCTCGATGGAGCTGATGCCCTGATGCTTTCCGGGGAGACCGCGGTCGGAGCCTATCCGGTAGAGTCGGTTCGGCGGATGGCGGCGGTGATCCAGGAGGTGGAGTCCAGCGAGCTGTTCCGACTGCAACCCGAGCCGGTCAGGATCGACGAGTACAGCTTTGACAATGCCATCGCTCGATCCGCTGCCAAGGCGGCCCGTGATCTCGACCTCGAGGCATTGGCGGTGTACACCGAAAGCGGTCACACGGCGAATCTCGTCAGCGCCTACCGGCCTGAAGCCCCGATCCTCGGTATGTCGCGACATGATGAGTCCCTGCGAAGGATGGCGCTGGTGTGGGGTGTCCATCCGATTCGCATCGATCACTGGATCACCAATGTCCAGGAGGGTCTCGCTGTGGTGGAGGAAACGGTGACCACACACGGTTTCGCTGCCCCCGGGGACGACATTGGCGTGACCTTTGGAATGCTCGAAATCAGCGGCCCGGGTCGGACCAACGTGCTGACCCTGTGGCGCGTCCGGGAAACACAGGGGTGACCCGGCGGCCGCCGGGAAACAATTTCGGGACCGACGCGTTAAACAGGGGGTCTCGGTGTCGGCTGAGCTGCGCCGAGCAGAAAAAGGAGGGCTTATTTTGAAACTCAGAGCTCTGGTTCCCGCTGTATTAGCTGTCGGATTCCTGTGCGCGGCCCCGGCCGAGGCGCAGTTCACCAAGGACTGGAAAAATTGGTACGGACACGTCGAGGGCGGATTCACCTTGACCCAGGGTGACGTATCCCAGTTGGCCGACGACGGGTGGTCGTTGGGTGGTGGCGCCACCTTTTACCCCAGCGATTGGCTGGTGGGCATCTCCATGGGTCTCGAATACATGGATTTCGGGATGACGTCGGAGGCCAAGGACTTCTTCGAATCCAGCGGTGACGTGAACGTCTGGGCGGTCACCGGCGGTATCACGTGGTCACCCAGGCTCGAGGGTTCGGTGGGCTTCTACATCAACGCCGGTGTTGGCGGATACCGGACCGAGGCACGGTTGACCGAGCCCGGCGCCTGGTGCGGGCCGATTTGCCCTCCCTACAGTTGGTGGTGTTATCCGGGCTGTGTGCCGGGCACCGTCGTGACCGATTCCCAATCCACCACCGACTTCGGCTACAACCTGGCGGTGGCGCTCACCTTTCAGGTGGGCATGGACAACCAGATCTACGTCCAGGCGCAGTACAACAGCGTCCAGTCCGAAGCCACCCTCGAGTTCGTCCCGCTGGTTGTCGGCTTCCGCTGGTAGACCCAAAAAGAACTTCAGATCCACGACGCGACCCTACGGGGTCGCCTTTTTCGTTGTATGGGGTTAGGGATGCGCCCGATCATCGATAAATGTCTGGTTCATCCGGGAGAGCGTGTGGTCGGGGTTTTTTCGTTCCCGTTCCCGTCCCCGTTCCCGAAAAGCAGCGGCAGCGACAGCATTCAGGGACGGCGACTGGGAACGGCGGACAGAGAGCAGTCTTCAGCGGCAGCGATCGGTTGCTGTGGCTGCTGACGCCCCGCCCCCTCTCGGGGGTCGGCGCCTGGATTTTCGATTTTAGATCTTTGATTTTTGATTTGAACCCGGCCGTGGGAACAATAGCTAACTGCCCTCAGCCTCCGGCGTCCGAATATGGACGTCGCGTTGCGGGAAGGGAATCTCGATCCCGGCGGCTTTGAGGGTGCGATTGACGCCTACGGCCAACTCGCTCTTCACCCGAACGATATCCTCGACGGTCCAGGCTCGGACTTCGAAGTCCAGCGAGCTGGCACCGAATCCCATGAACGGCACCGACGGCGCCGGATCGTCCAGCACGTCGTTTTCGAGCACGAAACTGACCAACTTCGAGATCTTGAAAGTCAGCCAGAGGGCGATCAGGATCGGGATCACCGCAAAGGGATGGAATGTGGTCCCGAAGATCGTGAACTCGGCCGTTGTGGCCCTTCGGAGAAACTCAATCGTCTCCGATCGGAGGCCGAAGCCGTGAAGGGCGTAGCCGATCCACATGATGACCCCGACGAAGTTGATGGCATTGTCGGCGGCGTATTGAATGGTCTCCCGGTGAGAACGCACCATGTTGAATCGGGCGGCCGAACCGGTGCGGAGCAACACCGCCACCGTGCCGCGAAGCACCAGGGCGCCGGTCCCCAACATGACCCCGTAGAAGGTACAGCTCAGGACTCCCTGGATGAGGGCTTCCGCCAGGTCCACGCTGCCGATGATGTCGGCGAGAGCAGCGACTCCATCCCGGAGATCTCGGTCTGGAGGGTGAGTACCTCGCTCCGCCGGGTGTTCACCACCCTCGTGGTTTCTTTGATTCTCTTCAGGGTTGACCGAACCGTCTCCACGAGGGCGGGGGGAAGATTTTGGTCATCGGCGCTGTCGAGCGTCAACTGCCACAGGTCGTGGATCTCCTGAATCCGAGCGAGATCCGCCCCGAGATCTTCCGCCCGCCCCTGCAGCGTATTGAGCCAGCTCGCGAGGACCGCCTGCTCCCGGAGCCAGCGTTTCTGGAGCTCCTCCAGCGACGACCGGGCGGCAGCGTCGGCGATGTGCTCCTTGGTTTGTTCGTCCAGGGCGTCGAGCTTCTGGTTCTGACTCTCCAGCGCCTCCTGGATCTTGGTGACGCTGTTCCTGGCGTCCGCACGATCGTCGACCTGCCTCAGAACCTCGGTGGTTCTCCCGGCCTGGGCCGGGATCTCGGCCGCCGGAATCGGCGTGGGTGCCGGGGTCGGAGCTGGAGTTGGGACCTCGGTGGTGATCTCCTCAGCCCGGACCATCGACGAAGAGAAAACGACGCACGTGGTGGCCAGGACCGTGGCCAGGGCCAGGAGGCGCACTCTGCGGGGGGCGAACCACGCCATCATGTCGACTTCACTTTCTCGGGCAATGCCCGGCTGAGGATCACGAAGCCCATGACGCCGGAGATGAGCGACGCCACCAGGATTCCCACCTTGGCGTCGGCGATAAGTGACTCGTCGGCCCACGCCAGGTCGGCGATGAACAGGGACATGGTGAAGCCGATGCCGGCGAGGCAGCCGGCCCCGAAGACCTGTGTCCAGTTCATTTTTGCGGGCAGATTGCCCCGCCCGACCTTGAGGGCCAGCCAGCTGAGGGCCGTGATGCCCACGGGTTTGCCGATCACCAGGCCCGCAATGATGCCCAGGCTGATCGGGTTCGCCAGAGCCTCGAGAATGTGGCTGTCGATGCGCACCCCGGCATTGGCGAGGGCGAACAACGGCAGGATCAACCATGCCTGGACGGGGTGGAGGGCGTGCTCGAGCATGAGCCCTGCGGGCAAGGCGTCGCCCGCGCCGGTGTGGACGAACTCCAGGGCATGGAGCTGCTCACGGTCGGTGACAATACAGCTTTTCGATTCCTGCCGTTGTTTCAGCTTTTCGAGGACCGCCTCGGCGTCCGAGACGAACTGCTTCGGTCTGACCATCGGTCGCACTGGGATCACCATAGCGAGCAGGACCCCGGCGATGGTGGCGTGAACGCCCGAGGCGAAGATCGCGAGCCACACCACGACCATGAGTGCCAACACGATTCCCCGGCGCTTCACGCGCAACCGGACGACGGGGTAGAGAATCGCCAGGAAGGCCACCGCAACGGCGAGAGCGACGAAATTGATCTGCTCGGTGTAGAACAGGGCGATGACCGCCACCGCGCCGAGGTCGTCGGCGATGGCCAGGGCAGTGAGGAAGACCTTGAGCCCCAACGGGGCACGGGTTCCGAAGATCGCCAGCACGCCGAGGGCGAAGGCGATGTCGGTGGCCATCGGGATCCCCCAGCCTGCGGCGCCGTCTCCCCCAGCGTTGAATGCGGCGTAGACGACCGCCGGCACCAACATGCCCCCCATCGCCGCCGCGACCGGAAGGACCGCCTTTTCGACCGACGACAGCTCACCCACCACCAACTCGCGCTTGATCTCGAGGCCAACGACGAAGAAGAAAATCACCATGAGCCCGTCGTTGATCCAGTGATGTAGCGACAGCTTGAAGACGGAATCGTCCCACGAAATTCCGATATAGGTGTGGAGCAGTTCGTCGTAGGCGCCGGCCCACGGCGAGTTGGCGATCAACAGAGCCAAGACGGCGCATGCCAACAGCAGGATGCTGCCGGTGACCTCCGAGTGGACGAACCACTCGAAGTAGCTGCGGAATCCCCGTGCATTCGATGGACTTTGGTGAGCCATTATTCTCCTCCGCAAGGCCACCTGCGAGATCGGATGAGCTTGCCGACCATTCTGAGGTGTTGCCTTATGAACGTGGGCATCATAGACGAACCCGAGTCCCGATCGACGACCTGGCCTCCGCACCATCCATCGAATCGCAATGTACGAGATCCCTCGGGAATCTGGAGTGCTGAGGCGTGGAGTGCGGGATCGGGAACGGGAACGGGCACGGGAACGGGAACGGGCACGGGAACGGGGAGGAATACGGGGATGGGGGTGGAGGGGTGGCCTGCCTGAACCCGGGGCGAGCAGGAATTCACCGGAGGTGGGAATCCGACGCCGAACGAGCCGTATACTCGATCGATGAGGCGTCTGTGCCCCTGGTGCTGCGAACCGATTGGGATCGCGGAGCGATCCGCGGCCCGCTGTCCCAGCTGTGGCCGCCCCCTGGAGGACGACCAGGGACGCGAACTGAGGGCCATCGATCTCCGTTATGACAGGGTGGAGGCAAGGCTGTGGGAACGGTTTCGACACATGCTGGTGGTGGGTGTTCCGGTGGTCGCTGTCCTGTCCCTGGCGCTTTCGTTCCTGCACTTCACCGCGATCGCCTTCGCCCCGTTGCTGACGGTGGTCCATCTGGTGGTGGTTCGTCTCTACCTGGTGCGGGAGCCGCGGCGGCTGCTCGGGCCCGCACGCCGACGGTTCCTGCGTTGGCTGAGCCGGCTCGGTTTTCTGTGGCTCGGTGTTCCGGGGTACGCCTTGGCCGCAGCGCCATTGGTGGGTCTGATTCCCGGCGTCGGCACCTTCGCGGGGCTGACCACGGCCGCGTGGGCCTATACCAGGTGGAGCCTGACGGAGGAGCGGGACCGGCAGCCTCTGGCGCGCTGGGAGAGGTTGTTGTTGTGGGGTCTGGGGGGCCTGACGCTTGTGATCCTCGCGGCGCTCGCCGCCGCCACTGTGCTGATCGGTTGGTCGGTGGCTGCGCTGTTTTCGGAATGACGAACCGGTGCGCAGGGGTCCTTGATCAGTGCTGGGAACCGTCGATGAGGGATTGCGAATTGCGAATTGCGAATTACGAATTACGGAATTAGAAAAGCTCGGGAGATCCAATGACCACCCTGATGACCTATATGTCGGCTTTCGGTTTGGCGTCTGGCGCTGGGGCCAAGGCCTTTATCCCGGTCCTCGCGCTCGGGGCGTTCCACTACACGCCATACCTCGAGCTCTCTGGTCGGTTCCTGTGGATCGCAGACCCTGCTGTCATGGTGGTGCTTGGGGTGCTGGTGATCCTGGAGATCGTTGTGGACGCCCATCCGGACCTCGGGGCGTGGTCGGACGAGGTCTCGTACCTGCCGAAGATCGTGGCAGGTTTCATTGGATTCGCGGCCGTCGTGGGGACGGTGGACAGTCATCTCGCAGCTCTCGCCGGCTCGGGTTTGCTGGGTGCTGGGACCGCCGCCGGGGTTCACTGGGCGCGCAACAAAATCAGGATGCCGTTCCGGGATGCAGCCGAAGATCTTCACGAGGGGACCGGCAAGGTGGCGTCGCTCTCCGAGGCTGGGGTGTCTGCCGCGCTGTCGGGTTCCGCAGTGCTGGCGCCGCCGGTGTCGGTGGTCTTGGCAGCTGGCCTCGGTGCCGGTGCCCTGGTGCTCAGCCGCGCCGTGGACCGTCGGCGCCTGCCCTGTGCCCACTGCGGGGAACCCATCCGGCCCGGTGCCCTGGTGTGTATTCACTGTGGGTGTGACCAACCGATTTGAATCCCTCCAGGATCCTGCCGTGCTACGATGGGGAGTAATTATTAAGGGGGATCGTGGACTTCAAGCTCGGCGACAAGGTTGTGTACCCGAGTCAGGGCGTTTCGGTGGTCGAAGAGATCTCCGAGGAGGAGCTTGCGGGCACGACCATGGAGTGCTATCACCTGCGTCTCTTGACCACCGAATCGAAGGTGGTGGTGCCGGTCGCCAATGCCGACAGAGTCGGTCTGCGCACCCTGGCCGACAAGACCGATGTGAACCGAGCCATGAGGCGATTGAGGGCCGCGGAGGTCGAAGATCCCAACAACTGGAAGGATCGCTACCGGGCAAACCTGGAGAGGATCAAGACGGGCGACCTTGACGAAATCGTGGATGTCCTCCTCTGCTTGGCCGACGTGGCGAGCCGCAAAACCCTCTCGTTCCGAGAGCGAAAGATGTTCGACCACGCACGTCAGTTGCTGGTCTTCGAGGTCGCCGAGGTCAAGGGGTCTTCGGTGGAGAAGATCGAACGCGACGTGGAGAAGGCCCTCAAGGTGAGCATGGAGCCCGCCGAGGAATAAGCAGCCGTTCCGGTCAAAAGTCAAAAGTCCAAAATCTCTGCACCTTGGAGAGAAGGTGAGAAGCGTCCCACGAGCCGCGCGTGGCTCGACCCATCGGAACGAAACTCGGTGGGAGTTTCTTAGAAGGTGAGGGGGTGAGAGGTCCCACCCGCCCGGGCTGTACGCTATACGCAATACGCACCCCCTCCCAGCCAACACAGTCCAGCCGTGTCATTCCGAACGAAGCCCGAAGGGCTGAGGAGGAATCTGGGTCACCTCGGCGGTTGACAGTCGCGAATCCCAATCGAGAGAGCCGCCCCATCCGTTGGGCGCGAGCAACTGCCAACGGCAAACTGCCGACTGCCAACTGCAAACTGCCAACGGACAGATGGTATCCTCAATGCCTGATTGGTTGGAGGCACGTGCATGGCCGAATCGCCCGAATCCAGGATCCACAGCGATGGACCCTGGTTCACCAAGCTGCACTGGCAGGTGGTGATCGCCCTGTTGGCGGGGGCGTTGTTTGGCAAACTGGCGCCGGGCGCCGCGCTCGGCATGGGTTTCCTGGGAGATCTCTTCCTCCGACTCCTGAAGATGATCATCATTCCTCTCATCTTTACCTCGCTGGTGAGTGGTATCGCCAGCCTGGGAGACGCCCGCAGTGTCGGACGGATCGGGGTCCGGACCACCATTTACTACATGATGACGACCACTCTGGCGATTGCGGTGGGCCTGACGCTGGTCAACCTGCTCCGCCCTGGTCGCGGTCTCGACCTCGGAATTTCCACCGAGCTTCCGGAGGGCTTTTCGACCGCGACCCAGTCCCTGCCGGAATTCTTGCTCCGGATGGTGCCCGACAACATCGTGGCGGCCATGGCCGCGGGCGAGGTGCTTCCGGTGATCGTATTCGCGATCCTCTTCGGACTCTTTCTGACGCGGCTCAACGGACCCAACGTGGACGCCGTAGAACGGGTTGTGGAGGGAATTCTGGAGGTCATCCAGACGCTGACTCTGGCCATCGTTCGGCTGGCGCCGGTGGGCATCTTTGCCCTGCTGGCGCGGGAGGTCGCACGAAGCGGGTTTGACGTCATCATCGCCCTGGGTCCCTATTTTCTGACGGTGGGGGCTGGGCTTGCGGTTCACGCCCTGGTCACTCTGCCCCTGATCTTGTTGCTGCTCGGTCGTCGCAATCCTCTCCATTTTGGTCGCAAAGTGCTGCCGGCCGTGGCGACCGCATTTTCCACCGCATCGTCGTCCGCGACCCTTCCGCTGAGCATGGAGTGCGCCGAGCGAGAGGCCGGCATCCCCAAGGGGGTGTCCAGTTTCGTTCTGCCACTGGGAGCGACGATCAACATGGACGGGACGGCACTGTATGAGGCGGTGGCCGCTCTCACCATCGCCCAGATGTACGGTGTCGGTCTGAGTCTTCCCCAGCAAGCGTTGGTTCTGCTGACAGCGCTGCTGGCGTCGGTTGGAGCGGCCGGCATTCCCATGGCCGGCCTGGTGATGCTGGTGGTGGTCCTGCAAGCGGTCGGGCTGCCCCTGGAGGGCATCGCGACCATCATCGCTGTGGATCGGATTCTCGACATGATGCGAACCGCCACCAATGTGTGGAGCGATCTTGTTGGAACGGCGGTCATCAGCCGATTCGAAGGGAGTTCCAAATGAGGCGATTGGTTTTCGCTCTCCTGTGCGTCGCGGCCTTGGCGCCGGATATCTGGGCGCAGGGCTTGAGCCAGAATCTCAGGCAACAGATGCGGATCCAACAGGAGGTGCTGCGGAACGACCTGTTGGATCTGCAGGACGAACGGGCACGGATGCAGGAGGCGTGGGTTCGGGTGGAGCGCGGAATCGCGGACATGGTGGCCGCTCAGGAGCAGGGCGAAAGCTTGGACAGCCTGAAGCTCCGCGACGAGGATCTTCGGGTCGCTGAAGCGGAGCTGATGATGCAGCTTGTCGCCGTCCAGCGACTTCGCCGCAAGCTGCTGGAAGGGCAGAGCCTGATCTCCGTCACCGAGAACGAAATCCGTCGGCTGGAACGGGAGGTCGGCCCAGGAGTGGATCCCCTGTCAGGTACGTGGCGGGTGGTGATGGAGCCGGGAGGTCATGAGGGTCTGATGTTCCTCCAGTTGAACGGAACCCTGATCCAGGGGACCTACCGTTTGTCGGGTGACTGGAGTGGATCACTGCGAGGTTCTCTGGTTTCCGACAAGGTGAGGCTCGAGCGCGTCGACTCTCAGCTCGGCTTCGTGGCGACTCTGTATGGAAATCTGGTGGGTTCGGGGGATTCGGCACGGCTCGAAGGCAGTTGGGAAGCGACCCAACTGGCGGTTGGAATGCCCTCGGGGGGCAGCTGGCTGGCGGAACGGGTCGACGAGACCGAGCAATGACCGCCGGCGATGGAAGTGGATTGGGGTTGAGTTGACGGTGTTACATCGGATCCTTCTGGTGGTGGTGGTCCTGCTGGTTTTGTGGCGGCTGCTTTCGGCGCGCGGCCGGCGGCTCGAGCGGGAGGCGCCGGGAGCCGACAGCTACAGTCGGTACTCGCCGCGGAAACGACGCCAGCGACGGGACTGGGCGCGGGGTGGCAGTGCTGCCAATGGTCCGGAGAAACTGGTTGCGTGCTCCGAATGCGGGACGTATGTCCCGGCGCGCCGGGCGCTGGCATCTCAATCGGGTCGGGTGTACTGCGGCCCCGCGTGTCGTGAGGCCTCCGATGCGGCGCGTGTCGATGGCAACTGACCACGATCAGGGCTTGTTCGGCCAATCCGGTTCGCCGCTTGCGGATCGAGCCCGGCCCACCAGTCTGGAAGATGTTGTGGGTCAGGAACGGCTGGTGGGGGCCGACGGTGTGATCGGGTCTCTGCTCGAGTCCGGCGAGTTGCCGTCGATGGTGTTTTGGGGCCCCCCGGGGACCGGCAAAACCACTCTGGCCAGGCTCGTGGCCGCTGCCGCGGGCGCCGAGGTCGTTGCTTTCTCGGCTGTGCTTTCCGGTGTCAAGGAGGCGAGGGCCGTCATGGAGAATGCCCGCCAGCTGCTCAAGATGACAGGCCGGCGCACCGTGCTCTTCGTCGACGAGATCCACCGGTTCAATCGCGCTCAGCAGGATGCGTTCCTGCCGTACGTGGAAGCCGGTGATGTGGTGTTGATCGGGGCCACCACCGAGAATCCATCCTTCGAACTGAACCGTGCCCTGCAATCACGACTCACCGTGTTCATCCTGGATCCACTCTCGGAGGACCACCTCCTGTTAATTCTCAAGCGCGCCCTGGCGAATACTGAATGGGGACTTGGGGAAGTGGCGGTCGAGGTGGGCGACGACGCGCTGGCATTCATCGCCAGGGTTTCGGCCGGAGATGCTCGGCAGGCACTCAACCACTTGGAGATGGCTGTGGGAGTCGCTCTGGCTGACGGGCTCGAAAACGTGGATGAGGAGCTCACCAGCAAGGTTGCCGGGAGAATCGCCGCCGTCTACGACAAGGGCCGGGAGGAGCACCACAATCTGATCTCGGCGCTCCACAAGTCGATCCGAAACTCAGACCCCGACGCCGCCCTGTACTGGTTGGCCAGGATGCTGGAGGGTGGCGCCGACCCTCGCTACGTGGCCCGCCGCCTGCTGCGGTTCGCTTCCGAGGATGTGGGGCTGGCCGATCCACGGGCGCTCCAGCAGCTGGCCGCAACGGCGCACGCCGTCGAGCACGTGGGCATGCCGGAGTGTGAATTGGCGTTGGCTCAGGCCGCCGTGTACCTTGCGCTGACTCCCAAGTCGAATGCACTTTACAAAGCCTATGGGGCGGCCAAAAACGAGGTGCGCCAGCGGCCGGGACTGGGGGTGCCGCTGCAGCTGCGAAACGCGCCCACTCGGATGATGGAGGACGCCGGGTACGCCAAGGGGTATCGCTACGCCCACGACGAGGCGGGCGGTGTGGCCGACATGGAGTGCCTCCCCGAGGGGCTCGAAGGGACCCGTTTCTACAGTCCCACCGAGAGCGGTTGGGAGGCCCGTATCCGCGAACGCCTCCGCGAGATCGCCGCCGCTCGCAAGAAATGAGAGAGGTAGCACGCAGTTGCTCGAAAGAGCGCCGAGGCATCCGCCCAAATCACTCCGCAGACTCCGTGAATTTGGGTCATTAGATTTTCCTGAAAAACTCAATACTCGTGTCTCAGGACTCACCATTGATGCGAATCGAAGGACTGCCGTTGTCGCCGTGAGTTATGAGACGCGAGTATTGAGCAATCACCGCAACGACTCGATTGTTTTCCAACCCAGAGTCTTCAATCTTCAATCTTCAATCTTGAATCCTGCTCGTGCTAACGTTGTCAGCGCATGAGGAACGGCTTCCTTGCGGTGCTTTTTCTGGCACTCATCCTGCCCGTAGCGGGATGCGGCTACCACCTGGTGGGAACGTTGAGCACGCTCCCGGAGGATGTGAGCACCATCTGGGTCAACCGATTCCAGAACCAGACCGCCTGGGTGGACATCGATCAGCGGCTCGACGAGGCGCTGTCCCTCGAGTGGGTCCGCCGGCGCCGCCTGTCTCTGGTGGACACCAGGACCAACGCCGACCTCGAGCTGGCCGGGGTCATCCTGCAGGTGAGGGTGAATCCGGTGAGCTTCGATCAGAACGGGCGGGCCACCGAGTATCAGATGAACCTCGTCACGTCGGTGAAGCTCAACGACATTCGGGGCGAGGAACCGAAGTTGATGTGGGAAGATCTCGCATTCTCACGCCGCACCTCCTACCTGGTGGACCCGGACGCGGAGAATTACTTCGATCGGCAGTTCCTGGCCATGGATCGGCTCGCTCAGGAGTATTCCGCCGCCCTCGTCTCCGCGGTCCTCGAAGGATTCTGACCAGGGGGGTTCTATCTGGTAGGATTCGCCTATGCCGAGCCGATTACCTGGTCACGTGCGCGCCCGAATCGAGCCGATCCGTCTGCTCGTGCTGGACGTGGACGGTGTGTTGACGGACGGAACCCTGTACTACTCGCCGTCCGGCGAAGAGCTCAAGGGGTTTTCGGTGCGCGACGGACTTGGCATTCGGATGCTGCTGGAGGGCGGGTTCGAGGTGGCTGTCATCACCGGACGCTCGTCGGAGGCGTTGACCCGGCGCTGCCGAGACCTGCACCTGCGAGAAGAACTGGTGATTCAGGGGAGTCGGGACAAAGACGCCGACCTCGATCGGGTCGAAGCGATTCTGGGCCTGGCCGATCACCAGGTGGCTGCCATGGGAGACGACCTGCCGGACCTTCCCATGCTCGGTCGCGTGGGGTTCTCCGCCTGTCCCGCCGATGCGGCCCCGGAGGTGGCGGCTGCCTGTGACCTGGTGTGTGGATCCGAGGGAGGACGAGGGGCGGTCCGCGAGATGGCGGAGCTGCTGCTCAAGGCTCAGCGGAAATGGCAGGAACTGGTCGGTTCCTGGCTCGGCCAGGGGCAGGATTCGGGGCCCGGCGGCCGATGAAGCAATACCTGGATTTATTGCAGCACATCGTCGACAACGGGGTGAGCAGGACCGACCGTACCGGCACCGGCACCTTGAGCGTCTTCGGTTACCAGATCAGGTTCGATCTCAGACAGGGCTTTCCGCTGCTCACCACCAAAAAGCTCCACCTGCGGTCGATCATTCACGAACTGCTTTGGTTCCTCGCCGGCGAAACGAACGTGAGCTATTTGCACGACAATCGGGTCACGATCTGGGACGAGTGGGCGGATGCCGACGGGGAACTCGGGCCCATCTACGGATATCAGTGGCGGTCGTGGCCTACCCTCGACGGGGGTCACGTGGATCAGATTTCGCGGGTGATTGACCAGATCAAGGCCGACCCGGACTCACGGCGTCACATCGTCAGCGCCTGGAATGTGGCGGATCTGGACCGGATGGCCCTCCCGCCGTGCCACGCCCTCTTCCAATTCTGGGCGGCCGACGGGGGGCTCAGCTGCCAGCTCTACCAGCGGAGCGCCGATGTGTTTCTGGGCGTGCCGTTCAACATTGCGTCCTACGCGCTGTTGACCATGATGGTGGCCCAGGTCTGCGGCCTCCAGGCGAGGGATTTCGTCCATACTTTCGGAGACGTTCACCTCTATCTGAACCACGTCGATCAGGCCAAGCTCCAACTGACCCGAGAACCGCGTTCCCTGCCCACCATGACCATTGATCCCACCGTGGGTTCGATCTTTGATTTCACCTTTGACAGTTTCAATCTGGAAGACTATGACCCGCACCCCCACATCGCGGCGCCGATCGCGGTCTGAGCGAGCTGCCGTGGTGTCAATCATCGCGGCAGTCTCCGAGAATGGAGTGATCGGTCGCGACCAGGACCTGCCCTGGCATTTGCCAGCCGATTTGAAGAGATTCAAGAGCCTGACCAGCGGCCACCACATGATCATGGGCCGCCGCACCTGGGAGTCCATCGGATGCCGACCGCTGCCGGGTCGCCCGACCATCGTGGTCACGCGGAGCCGCCGATACCAGGCTCAGATGGCACGGGTTGCCCATTCCCTGGGTGAGGCCATCGAGATGGTGGAGGACGACGACGAGATCTTCATCGCCGGAGGCGAGGGGATCTACCGGGCGGCGATGTCGATCGCCGATCGCATCTACCTCACCCGGATCCACGCCCATTTCGAGGGTGACACGAACTTCCCGGAGTTCGATGTTTCGGACTGGCATGTGGTTTCGGAGGAGCGGTTCGAGCCGGATGGGAAGAACCTCTACCCTCACACGTTTTTGGTGTACGAACGGCCAAGCTCGTCGCCCAATTCACGTCGCGGACTCCGTGAATTGGGTTGAATTGCACACGCAAAAATAACTCAATACTCGCGTCTCAGATCTCACGCTCTGTTTTGAATCGAGGAATGAGCGACGTTTCTGTGAGATATGAGATCGAGTATTGAGCGACTCCGTCGAAGACCTACCTGACAGCGGTGCCTGGAGGGACGTCCCCGTCCACCGAGAGGAGGAAAGGTGCACCGTCGACCGACGCCGCGAGAAGCATCCCACGCGACTCCACGCCCATCAGTTTCGCAGGCTTCAGGTTCGCCACGACGACGATGCGTCGGCCGATCAGCGATTCTGCTTCGTACTGCTCGGCGATCCCGGCCACCAGTTGGCGCAGTTCCTCTTCACCGAGGTCCACCATGATCTTCATCAACTTTTTGGACTTCGGAACCCGCTCGGCCTCACGCACGATGCCGACGATCAGCTTGACTTCGGCGAATTGGTCGATGGGAATCAGATCGTCTTCGGGTTCGGGTGCTTTCTGATCCACGGCAATCTCCTTCAAATAGGCCGCAACGTCGACCCTGGGGAACAGCGGTTCGAATTCGCCGATATTGGTTCCACCGGTCACGTCGCCCCAACCTGTCGCCTCGGTCAGATTGACAGGGGCGTCGTGCACTCCCAGTTGGCGTCTGAGCCGTTCGGCGATGGTGGGCATCACCGGGTCGATCAGCAGCGAGGTGATTCGCAGTCCCTCGATGGAAGCCGAAAGCGTGGCCTCGAGTTCCGGGCGGGCGGCGGCACCGGACTTGGCCAAGGCCCATGGCTGGCGTTCCTGGATGAAGCCGTTGAGGGTGGCCAACAACTGCCACACTGCCTCGAGGGCGCGGTGGGGTTCCATGGACTCCATTCGGCGGTGGTACTCGGCGACGGCACTGGCCGCGGCCTCGGGTACGGGCCCCTCTCCGGACGGCGGTTGGACGCGGCCGTCCAGATAACGGCCGACCATGGAGACCGTGCGCGAAGCAGTGTTGCCCAGGGCATTTGCGAGGTCCGCATTGAACCTCTCGAGGAAGGCCTCATCAGAGAAGTTCGAGTCCTGGCCGAATGCCATTTCGCGGGCCAGAAAATAGCGCAAGGAATCGGCTCCGAAGCGATCCATCAGATAGTCCGGGCGGACCACATTGCCGATGGACTTCGACATCTTGGCCTCGTCGCGAAGCCACCAACCGTGGCCGAAGACTCGCTGCGGTAACGGCAGATTGGCCGACATCAAGAAGGCAGGCCAATAAATGCAGTGAAAGCGCAGGATGTCCTTGCCCACGAGATGGACGTTTGCCGGCCAGAACTCGTCGCAAAGACCGGCCTCGTCGGAACCGAAGCCGAGGGCTGACAGGTAGTTCGTGAGGGCGTCGAGCCACACATACACCACGTGTTCGTCGTCGCTCGGAAAGGGCACTCCCCAGCGCAGGGAAGCCCGTGAGATCGACAGGTCTCGCAGTCCCGACTGCACGAAGCTGACGACCTCGTTGTATCGCGTTCTGGGCCTCACGCAGTCAGGGTTGGCTCGGTACCACTCCAAAAGGCGATCCTGGTATGCCGACAGCCTGAAGAAGTAGCTCGGTTCGGAGAGTCGCTCGACGGGGTAACCACTGGCTGTGTCGACTCCGTCCTCGACCTGCGAGTCGGGTACGAATGCCTCGTCGCCCGGGCAGTACCAGCCTTCGTACTCGCCCCTATAAATGTCGCCGGCCTTGGTGATGCGATCGATGATCTCCCAGACGCCGCGCTTGTGGCGTGGCTCGGTGGTGCGGATAAAGTCATCGTTGGATATGTTCAGATCCCGCCACAGCTGGTGGTAGCGTTCCACGACGCGATCGGCCAGCTCGATGGGCTGGATTCCCTGGTCGCGGGCGGACCGCGCGATTTTTTGACCGTGCTCGTCGGTTCCGGTGAGGAGACGGACCTTGAATCCGCGAAGCCGGTGGTACCGGGCAAAGAGATCGGCCATGACCGTGGTGTAGATGTGCCCGATGTGGGGCATGTCATTCACGTAATAGATCGGCGTGGTGATGTAGTAGGGCTCGGGCACGACTCCTCCGGACCTTGACGACTGGAGAGCATAACATCTCCTGCAGTTGGCAGTTGGCGGTTGACCTTGTAGCAGCCGTTGGCTGCTCCAACGCGACTTCCCGCGGTCAGCCTGCGCCCACAGCCGTTCTCGCTTCGCGACAACGACGTGGTCGCTCGGTTGCTCGCGGCGAGTTGGCAGTGAGGGTTTGCAGACCTGAGCCTTTGAATGAGAGTGTGGAGGAGGGTTTTCCGAATTCCGAATTCCGAATTCCGAATTCTGCCAACTGCCAACTGCCAACTGCAATAATGTGACCGCTATCACAGATTGCGAGGTTCCAGTCCGTCAGATTGGAAGAGGGCCCCTCGGGGGGCGTTGCCACCGTCTGGCCAGGCCGAAGCCGCCGGTCGTCCGGGCATTGCGAAAGGAGTTCTCCATGGCAGTCAGGTCGCGTCGGCTCCGTCTTCTCGAGAGTCTCCGCCACACTCTGAGCGAAAAGCTCCACTCGCAGGTGGGTCGTGCGGCAAACGGCTGTGGCCGCCACCAGCCTGAGAATACGGCCGAGATCTACGCCATGGCAGCAGCGGCCACCCCGGAACTGCTCGATCAACTGCTTCTGGTCCATCATCGAGTGAGGGAAGAGCGGGGCGAGATCACGGAAGGAGTGGTCGTGCCGCCGGTGGACGACATCGAGCGAAAGCGGATGTTGTCCGCGGTTCGGGCCACCGTCGACAGGTTGACGCTCAGGCTGTAGGCACTACCTCCACCCCCCGTCCAAGTTAAAGGTCAAAGGTTAAAAGTTAAACGTTCCCCCTCCCACCAATTGACCTGAAGGAGGTTCGGGGGTTCGACTCGTAGTCTGGGCTTCCGATCCGCACACATCCCCCGTCCAGATGTGCAGCCAAGATGGCTGCACCACAATCTCCTCTGCTCCTCTGCTCCGCGAGCCCGGCAGGCCAAAATTCGCAATTCGCAATCCGCAGTCCGAGGGTCGGGCGGGGGATACCTCAAACATCAAACATCAGACCTCGAACATCATGGGATCGCCGACCTTGAAGAGATCCCTCCTCGGCGGCCGCCTCGTTCGGGATGACGTTCCGGCTTCGCCGTCACGTCACCTTTTAACTACTGACCTTTAAACCTCTAACCTTTAAACCTTTAAACCCTAAAGCGTGAGGCGAAGTCCGCCCATGAACCGTCTGCCCACCGAGGGATAGCCGATCACTTCTTGGTAACTGCGGTCGAGCAGGTTGACGGCGCGCATCGTGATCTGGAGCTCCTTGAAGACCTGCCAGGCCAACGCGAGGTCTACGGTGGCGAATCCGCCCACCTCAACGCGCTCGAAGGTGACGGGGTCCACGTCCCAGCGGGATCCCGTGTAGATCAGGGTCAGGTCGCCCCGAAGCTTGTCCCAGAAGGAACCCGTCAGGGTGTAGGCGCCGCTCCACTCGGGACGCCTCAGAAGGGGCCGGCCCTCGTCGTCCTCGGTATCCAACCAGGTGATCTGGATGTGTTGGTAGAAGTCGTCGGTGAGGGCGCTGTCCATGGCCAGCTCAGCGCCCACGATGGTCGCTGATCCGATGTTCAGGTTGGTGTACGTGGAGAAATCGAACTCGATCAGATTCTCGAGATCGGTTTTGAAGAGGTTGAGCTGCCAACGATCCGCGCCGTTCTTCGACCTCTTCAGGAGGTCGAGCTCGTAGGACCTCGAGGTTTCAGGCTGCAGCTCCGGGTTGCCCGAAAACGGGTAATAGAGCTCGCCCAGAGACGGCTGCCGGAACGCCTGGCCGTAGCCGGCTCTCAGTTCCACGGTCTGGGAAAGCCGCCAACCAAGATGAGCGCGGGGCGATATTTCTGATCCCCAGGTTTCGGTGTCATCCCACCGCGCGCCAAGGATCAGCCGAACCTTCTGCCCCGCCTGCCACACGTCCTGAACGAAGGCACTCACCATCTCGTCGGTTTCGCCATCGAGGTTGGGACCGAAGTTGGATGCGTCGGTGACCTCGTCCTCCCGCCATTCGGTCCCCCAGGTGAAGGTGTGCGATCCGAGAAAGTGGTTGCTCGCCAATCGTGCATCGCGGGTGTCGGCTTCCGTGCGGGTGTCGGTGAACCCCCACGGGTCTTCGGGGTCGGTGAACTCAAAGGTTCGAGTCACCTCGGAAGCGGTCAGCTGGAGATGCCACTTCGCAGTCACCGCCCACCGCAGTGGGACGGCAATCAACTGCTGCTTGGATGCTTGCCGTCGAAGCGGAGTGGGAACCCCGGGGGTGACGAAGGGGATGCCGGTTTCAGCCTCGACGTTCTGTGCCACCACGGCCAAACGGCTGCCCTTTCCCCAGTTCCAGCCCACATTCAGCAGCCCTTGCTGGGTCTCGAAGGTATCGTTTGGCAGTTCGCCTTCGCCTTCGCGGTGGAGCCCGGAAAGGTAGAGGTTGAATTGCTTCGAGCCAAGGCTGATATCACCCTCGAAGCGGCGCCAATCGTGATCGCCGGCTTCGCCGAAGAGGTTGGCCGAGAACCCGCCACCCGAGCCTCGCGGGATGGCGTTGATCACCCCGCCGATGGCGTCGGCTCCCCACAGGGCGGAGTAGGG
This sequence comes from uncultured Holophagae bacterium, assembly GCA_963801995.1. Taxonomy (GTDB): domain Bacteria; phylum Acidobacteriota; class Thermoanaerobaculia; order Thermoanaerobaculales; family Sulfomarinibacteraceae; genus FEB-10. Next base: position 555,162 of record CAWDGW010000014.1, read on the forward strand.
CCCACGGGCCACCTCCAGCCGGTCGAGCCCTGAGGTGGTGAGGAGACTGAGGTCGACGCCGCTGAAGTACGGCGAGTTCAGCCGGACGCCGTCAAAGAGCACCAACGTGTGTGTGGAGTTCGTGCCCCGGGTGAAGACCGAGGTCGATTTCCCCTCGTTGCCAGACCGCATGATGGTCAGGCCCGGCACCCGACGCAACAGATCCGAGGTGGTGGTGTGCTGGGAGTCGTCGATCTCCTCGCGCGATATCACCGTGGTCGGGGCCGGCACCTCGGTGGTGTCGGTGGCGACCCCGGTGGCCGTGACCGTGATCTCCTCCTTGAAGGTGACCGGGGTCGGGTGGCTCGGGTACTGCTGCGTCAGGGTCTGGGCTGCGGCCGGCTTCGACGCCAGTGCGAGGAGCAGCACCAGGGAACTCGAGATATGGATTGTCGATGTGGATTTGGCCACTGCGAAACCTCCCGTTTCTTTCTGGAACGGCAGGTCTCCTGGCTCCCGGATCCTCCTACTCCCCGGACCTTCCCATCGTTATGACAGTGGCGTCCCCGGATTTCGTCCCCGGTTACAGTGGCGGGGGCCGCGCCGGCTTTCAACCGGCTTCCCTCACCGTCCCTCGTCCAACGTACTGGCCTGGGGCAAGACCGTCAAGGGGCTTCTGCGACCCAGTCGGCTGCTCCCAGAATTCGGAATTCGGAATTCGGAAAACCGACCCGGATTCTCAACTACTCTCTGCCAACTCGCCGACGGCAGCAGTCCACAGCCGTGGCCAGGGGGGTCGTCTCGAAAGAGGGGGCTGGCCTACGGCTGTCTGCTGGCGGCGGGGAGTCGCGTTGGAGCAGCCGCAGGCTGCGACAACGTAAACTGCCAGCGGCCTATGCTAGGCTCCACGGTCGAGAATGAAGCGACGCACCGCAACTGTCGGACTCCTGATCGCCCTGGTGGCTCTCGAGGTGAAGGCGCTGGAGGTTCGGGTCGTGGGTCCGAAAGGCACACCGCTTGGCGGCTGCCACATCATGGTGGTCGGCCGGAGCGGATCAGTGGTTGCGGACCTGCGGGGCCTTGCGATCCTCGAGCCCGATCCTGTGCCGCCGTTCACCGTGTTGGTTTCCCGGTCCGATGGGGTGGCCCTCAAGCCGGTGACCATCGGCGCTCTGCCAGAGGATGGCCCGTTGGAGATTGTGGTGGAACCCGCGGGCGAAACCCTGACCGTTGTGAGCGGGTTGATTCCGGACCTGGAAATCGCTCCCGCGGCAGCGGCGACCATCATTGGTGGTGCGGACCTCCGCGAGCGCCACCCGGTGCGGCTGACCCAGGTTTTGGAAAACGTGCCCGGCGCAGGACGGACCGGCGATGGTCACTCGGCCGTGCCCGGGTTGCGCGGACTTCCCAAACACCGCACCCTGATGTTGCTGGACGATTCTCGGGTCTCCACCGAACGCCGCGCCGGGCCTTCCGCCACCTACCTCAATCCCTCCACGGTGGAGGAGGTGGAGGTGATTCGCGGTCCGGGTTCGGTGGCGTACGGGTCAGACGCCTTCGGCGGGATCATCCGTGCCCGTTCGCGGATGCCCAGTCCGGACGGCGGCAAGAACCTTCGATATGGGCTGTTGGCAGGGACGCAGGCGGATCAGATCGGGGCGGAAGCGGAGGCGATCACCAGTTTGGGCGGCGGCGGAGTGCTGCTGGGTGCCCAGTATCGAAACTTCGACGACTACTCCAGTCCTGAGGGCACGGTGCTCAACTCGGCGGCCGAGGATTTTGGATTCCGGGCAGCGTACCAACGGGCGGTGGGGGCCGGCGTTCTGCGAGCCGGATGGCGAACCGATCTCGCCCGCGACGTGGGCAAGCCGGCCCCGGACTCCGACGTCGAGAGGGTCTCTTATCCGAAGGAGGATTCGAATCGGTTCAATCTCGGTTTCGAACGACCGGGGCCCGGGAGCTGGACCCGATTGTCCGCCAGCATCGCCTGGGACAACTACGGGTTGATCCTCGAGAAAGATCGAGTTGCCGGTGGCGGGGATCCGAGGACCGTGAAGCAGACGGAGACCACCGCCCAGGACTATGAGCTTCGAATCGAGGCGGAAAGGAAGGTGGGCGGATTCCGCTGGGTGATCGGATCCAACTCCTACGGCCGGTTCGACCTTCACTCCGAGGAGCGGATTACTTCCTATGACCCTGGTGGGGGAACGGGTGACCCATCAAATCTGGTGCCAATCGACTCCGCGAGGCGCGACGACGTCGGCCTGTTTACCGCGCTGGCACGGGATTGGAAGCTCTGGGGACTGGCCGTCGGTCTGAGGGGGGATTGGATCACAGCCGTGAACAGCGGTGGGTACTTCGGAGACGACCGGGTCACCAATGTGGGCTCGTCGGGATTTCTCGCGGTCCGGTGGAGTCCGGTCGAGGATCTGGAGCTGTCTGCACAGCTGGCGCGGGGCTTTCGTGACGCCCTGCTGTCCGATCGATTCTTCAAGGGAGAGACCGGCCGGGGGACGATTACCGGAAATCCGGACCTTGCGCCCGAGACCAGTCGCCAACTCGACCTGGCGGTGCGGTTTGCCAGGCAGCGATGGCAGGTGGCTGGCTACGGATACGTGTACCGGATCGACGACCTCATCGAACGCTATCGAGATGGCGACGATTTCTTCTTCCGAAACCGCGGCGAGGGCGAAATTCGTGGAGTCGAGATCGAGGGCTCCTGGGCCCTGACCGAGACCCTTCAGGTGCAGGGTGGGCTTCATTGGATCGAGGGCGAGGTGCTGGACGACCGAATGCCCACCGACGACGTGCCGCCGCCGGGCGGGTTCGTGGTGCTCCGGTCGAGCGGGTTGGGCCCCTGGTCGTGGATGGTGCGAGGGTTTCTCTCCACCCGCGGTGACCAGCCCGGTCCCACCGAGCGGGAGACTCCAGGCTACGGTGTCATAGATGGTGCGGTGGGTTTCAGACTGTCCGAGGCTCTGCAAATCCAGCTCCTCGGTCGCAATCTGCTCGACAAGGCGTACCTGGCATCTGCAGACGCAGACGCCGTGCTCGCCCCCGGCCGCAGTCTCCTGCTCAGTCTTCGAGGGACGCTCGACCGGCCATAGCCCACGTCCCACCCATCCGGCATCGGAGTTACGCGTTAAACGTTAAATCGTTAAACGTCGGCGGGCTCGTCCCGCCCAGCTGTCAACGCATGGCACAACCTCAATGCTTTTAACGTTTGGCTCATCCGGAAAAGCGTGTGGTTGGGGTTCCCGCCGTTCCCGTTCCCGTTCCCGTACCCGAAATTCAGCGGCAGCGGCAGCAGTCAAGGGCAGCGACCGGGAACAGCGAGCAGGGACAGTAACCAGTCTTCAGCGGCAGCAATCAGTTGTCTTGGCCGCATTGCACATGGTCCCCTCCGGGTCGTTCTATGGGACGGGGACGAATAGCTGCCCGGGAGGCCGTTGTCAAGGGACGCTGCGCTGCCGGCCTTGAGTCCGGCAACCCTTGACAACGGCCTCCCTGGCAGCTTGTTGAAGGGCATGAACGACCCGGAGGTGACCATGTCGAAAGCCGTCAGCGAACACCAATCTCGTGGCCTACACCAAAGCCCTCGAAGCAGCAGGCATCGCCATCAAGCTGGTTTCGAGAGTGCCGGCTCCGCTGAAGTCCATCGCCGATCAGCTGATCCGGTCGGCCAGTTCGGTTCCGGCCAACATCGCTGAAGGCCACGGCCGGTTTGGACGAGACTGGTTGAACCACTGGCGGATCGCCTATGCCTCGGCCAAGGAGGTCGACAGTCACCTGCGACTGCTCTCAGCCGCTGGTGCCGTCAATGGAGTCGGCGCGGAGAAGGCCCTGGGTACTTTTGACCAGGTTCGTGCCATGACCTGGCGCCTGCTCAATCCCGTCTCACCGTAGCTCTCAACGCGCTACACGCTCTGACGCTGACGCTGTCATCTGACGCTGATCCCGGCCCCTGTCGCTGGATGCTGCCGCTGCCACCTGACGCTGCGCCGGCCCCCGTCGCTGTAAGCCGACGCTGTCACTGTTCGCTGTCATCCACAACCTCACGGAATTCCGGATGAGCCTAACGTTTAACCTCTAACGTTCAACCTTCCACACCGTCCACACCCCTGTTGACCGACGCCGCCACGGCGCGCCTGCAGGCATGGAAGTTCGGTGGTGATAGGCTCGGAGAGGTGGATCTCACACTGATCATCGTCGCGGCGGCGCTCGTCAGTGCATGCCTCGCGCTGGTCGCTCTCGTGACGTCCCAGCGCCGAACACGACGCCAGCTGGGCGCGTTGATGGGCCGTCTCGACGAGCTCGAGCGGGTGGCAACCGTCCGCGAGCCAGCTGTCCCTCCGGGGCCCGGGGCGAGACAGGGTGATGCCAAGTCGGAGTCAGCGGAGGGGTTCGAGCCGAACCTCTCCCGAGACGTCCTTGCGGGCCGAACCAGCTTCGTGCGCCGCGCGGTCGAGGGCGAGCTGAGTCGGCCGGCATCCTTGGCCGGACAGGTCATCGCCGTGGTGCACTCGAAAATCGAGGACAGCCTGTCGCCGGCCGAGCTCGCCTCCGAACTCTCGGTGTCGTTGCGCACCCTCGAACGCGGCGTTGCCGGGGAGCTGGGCTGCACGCCCCGCCAGCTCATTTTGGCGATGAAGATGAGGGAGGCGCGGCGCCTCCTGTTCAGCGGTCAATACCGGGTCAACGAGGTGGCGACGAAACTCGGATTCGCCACGGCCTCTCACTTCTCGCGCAGCTTCCGCACCTTCTATCGGGTGCCACCGTCGCAGCTCGTGCGCGGATCCAAAGCCTGAACCATATCCCAGGTTTGGTTGGTACACTACTGAGATAGCGTCGAGGAAAAGGGGAGGTGTGCGGTGATCGGGCCCGGTGCCACCATCCGAGACATCCGGCTGATCGAGCGGCTCGGGTCGGGTGGCATGGGTGAGGTCTTCGTGGGGTTCCAGGAGACGCTCGGCCGGGAAGTGGCGGTCAAGGCGATCCGCGCCGACCGGCGTATGGATGGGGCGGCCAAGACGAGGTTCCTGCGCGAGGCCCGCATTCTGTCCCAACTCGAGCACCCCAACATCTGCCGGCTCTATGACCTGATCGAGGTCGATGGTCAGGACTTCATCGTCCTCGAGCTGGTCCGCGGCCGGTCGCTGCGCGATCTCGTTGGCACCTCGCTCACCCACGCCGTGAAGCTGCAGATCGCGGAGCAGGTGGTCGCAGCCCTGGAGGCGGCCCACGCCATCAGCGTGGTTCACCGCGATCTCAAGCCCGAGAACATCATGGTCGATGACGACGGAATGGTGAAGGTGCTCGACTTCGGGCTTGCGCGGCGTGCGGCCAAGACAGAGAGCCCAACTTCGCGGGTGTCCGCACCGCCGTCCGACGATTCACCAGGCTCCCCCGCCGGTGTGGAAACCGACTGGACTCTGCTCGGGGACGTCCTGGGGACGCCACGTTACATGAGCCCGGAGCAGGCACGGGGCGAAGCCCTGACCGCGGCCAGCGACATGTACGCATTCGGCCTGCTTCTCCAGGAGCTCTGGACCGACCGGCCACCCTACGGTGAGAACCTCGGTGCGACCGAGCTGGTGCAGAAGGCCATGTGGGGCGAGATCACGCCGGTGGAGGGCATCGATCCGCATGTCGCGGAGCTGATCGGTGATCTCACGGCATTCGAACCGGGGCAGCGACCCAGCGCCGCGGCGGCGGCGGACCGGCTTCGATGGATCAGGGAACGGCCCGTGCGCCGTGCGCGACGACGGGCAGTGATCGCGGTGATCGCGGCCCTGACACTGGCTGCCGTCGCCTCGACCGCGGGGTTCTTCATGGCCCGGCAGTCGCAGCGGCGGGCCGAGGCGGCGCAGGCCGAGGCCGAGGCGGTGAACAATTTTCTGAGGGTGATGCTGGCCAGTGCATCACCCGACAAGCAGGGCATCGACACCAAGGTGATCGACGTGCTCAACAGCGCTGCCGAACGAGTCGACGTGGACTTCGCCCGCCACCCACTGAGTCGGGCCGCGGTCCACCAGACCCTGGGGGAGACCTACCTTGGCCTCGGTGTGTGGTCTTCAGCGCACCAGCACTTCGAGGCGGCGGCCGCCATCCGGCGGACTGAGTTGGGCGTTGAGGACCCCGCTACCCTGAGCGCCGAGCGGCAGATTGGAGTCGCGCTGTCTCGGCTGGGCCGTTGGGCCGAAGCCGAAACCGCCCTCCGCGACAACCTCGAGCGGTGGCGGCGAGTGGCCGGCGACGACAACGGAAACTCCGTCGCTGCCGCCGCCAATCTCGCCGTTGTTCTCCAAAGGCTGGGGCGCTACGAGGAGGCGGAACCAATGGTTCGCCAGGATGTGGATTGGAAGCGGCGAACCCTCGGCGAGGCGGACGATCGCACCCTGGACGCCCGTCTCAGCCTGGCCAATCTGCTGGCGCGCACCGGGCGCGGCGAAGAAGCCATCACCGAGCTGCGCCATATCCTGCAGATTCGCCGGCATGCGTTCGGGGAGGATCACCCCGACACCCTGGCCGTGGCGTCGAATCTGGCGGTGGTGCTCAGCCGCAGCGTGGGAGGTGCCGACGAAGCCTCCGCGCTGTTCGAGGACACTGCCGAACGACGGCGCCGGGTGCTGGGCGAAGAGCACCCGGAGACTCTGCGCACCCTCGACATGCAGGCGGTGATGCTGCGCCACCGGGCAGGCTCAGCGACGCCGAGGCGCTGTGTCGAGAGGTTCTCGAAATTCGCCGGCGGACCGTCGGCGACGAACATCCGGACACCATCGAATCGGTGATGTCGCTGGCGGTGGTGCTCGCCAAGCTCGATCAGACCGGCGAGGCGGAACGGCTGTTGCGGGGCGCTCTGGCCACCGCGGAGCGCACGGTCGGCCTCGACAACCCGATCACCTTCAACCTCCTCGGCAACCTCGGCAATCTTCTCCTCGATGAGGGTCGGTTCGATGAGGCCGAGGCGATGCAACTGCAGCTGGTGGAGGCCACGCGGCGGACTCTCGGGAACCGTCATCCGAAAACGCTGTCGGCGCAGAACAACCTCGCCAGGGTACTCCTCGGGCAGGACAGGATCGAAGAGGCGGCCTTACTGACGAGCGAGACTCTGGCCATCCAGCGCGAGTTGCTCGGCCCCGAGCATCCCAGCACCCTCAACACTCTGGGTCATCATGGCGTTGTGCTCGAGCGTCAGGGGCTCACCGGCGAGGCCGAGGCGGCGTTCCGGGAGCTGGCCGCCGCGAGCGAACGAACCTTCGGCCCCGACCATCCCCGCACCGAACAGGCCCGGCGAGACCTGGCGGCGCTGCTTCGCGAGACCGGACAGAGCGGACGAGGCCGCGGCCCTCGAGGCCTCGCCGGCGCGACCGCCGGGGTGAACGGCTCCCCCGACAGCGAGCAGTGTTTCCCGGCCGACACCGCTCCGGCGGGAACCGAAGGAGATCACGGGACGACCGCCGACCAGGCCGAGGTGTCGGCGGACTCGAAGTCATCAATAAACACGGTGGGGCTGTGCACTCGCTGGCCGAATATTTCGTTCTCGTTGTCAACGATCCCGTCCACGGGATCGTCGGCCGCCCAGACCGCCAGGAACTCGCCGGTCTCTGAATTGGCAACCACTGAAACTGGCGGCGGCAAGAAATGATCCACTCCGAACACGGTGTTTCCGAGGCCTCCGATGTCCGAGATCCGGGCATCGTTCGGGCCAATGCCGGCGATGTCGGACGTGAGAAGCTGACAGTAGACCTCAAACTCGTCGTCCACGGTTCCGCCGACGGTGTCGTCCCCATACCACACCACGGCGTACTCGTTGGTGGCGGCGTTGTACGACACATGCGGGAAAAACGTGCCGTAGTCCGGGTCGCCGATGCCCCCCACATCACTGAGGCGGTAGTCGTTGGGGCCGAGGCCGACCAAGTTCGCCGTGAGCCGCTGCGAAAAGACCTCGCGTTCGTTGTCGACCAGCCCGCCGGTGTTGTCGTCGCCGGACCACACAACGAGGTACTCATTGTTTCGACTGTTGTAGGCGACCGTCGGAGCATTGCCATCAAACGATGGGTCCCCGACGCCGCCCATATCGCTGAGCCGGTAGTCGTTGGGTCCGACGCCCGAGCCGGTGGCGGTGATCAGCTGGCCGTAGACCTCGAATTCACCGTTCACCAGCCCGCCGGTGTTGTCGTCGCCGTACCACACGATCAGGTACTGGTCCTCGCGTTGGTTATAGGCGACATCCGGTCGGTATGCATCATAATCGGGGTCGCCGGTTCCCCCCATGTCGCTCATGCGGAGGCTGGATCCGATCAGTGCCCCGCTCCAATCGACGCGCTGAGCCCAGATTTCGGACTCTCCCTCAACGAGGCCACCGGTGTGGTGGTCGCCTGACCACACGACGAGGTACTCGTCCGTGGTCGAGTTGAACGTTACCGCCGGAGGACCTCCAGAGAAATCACTCGAGCCATCCGGGCCCATTCGGCTGATGCGGAAGTCGTTGGGGCCAAGGCCACCGCCGTTGAAGTCGAGGAGCTGTCCCCAGATTTCGGTCTCGTCGTCGGCCGCGCCATCCTTGGGATCGTTGGCGGTCCACACCACCAGGTACTGATTTCGGAGGCTGTTCCACGCGACATCCGGGTGGAAGCCGAAAAACCCTGGCTCTCCGGTGCCGCCGACGTCACTGATCCGGAAATCGTTGGCGAGAATCTGGGCGCCGTCGGCATCGAGGAACTGGCCGAAGATCTCCGTCTCGCCGATCACCAGGCCGCCGTGGTCGCTGGAGCCGGCCCACACCACAAGGTACTCGTTGAGGGTTCTGTTGTGGGTCACCACCGGGAACTCTGCGGAGAAATTCGGATCGCCGTCCGGACCCATGTCCGAGATCCGGAAGTCGTTGGCGCCGATCTCGGGGTCGATGGTCACCGGGTAGGCGGCCCCGGCCAGGGCCGCGCCGTCCACAACGAGCCGGGTCGACGAGGCGGTCACCTGGAAGCGGGACGGCAGCACTGTGCCGTTCGCGTCGAACACGGTGGCCGGACCCAGCCACACCAGGCCGCCGTTGCCGCGCCACTCCCAACCCCGCGAGGTCGGTCGAAACTCGCCGTCGCAGAGCACCGAGCCCTCGAGGACCAGGTCCCGGCCGTCGAGCGGAGGCGGTACGTGGAGGATGAAGCGCTGTTCGATGGACGTAGTGCCGAGCACGTACTCCTCGTCGAGGGCGAGGCGCTGGTATCGGACGATCGATGCCTCGGGCTGGCTCAGCTCGGCGCCTGCCGTGTCCACAAGTGAGACGTCGGACCCTGCGGGCCCCACTCGCCCGAGCCGCCAGACCCAGGCCGGGCTGCCGCCGCGCGGGGTGACCTGAATGCCGTCACCGAGGAACGTGGCGCTGTGACGCGGATGGCGAAGCTCGTAACCGCCGTCCACTGCGGCAAGGTCGTTGATCGCCATGGCGGCGGCGAGGTCCGGCGAGATATCTGCCGTGGTACCGCCCGTAGGCAGAGCCGCGAGGGCGACTCCGGCGGAGAACACAAACGTCAGCATCAAGGACGGCATGACGGTTCGGTGGGTCATGGCGGTTTTCCCTTCTGTCCGTCGCCCGGCTGATGACCGGGCGAGCGCAAAGCTGTTCGGCGCTTCGGATGTCCTGTGACCAGGGTGGGTCGCGGGCATCGCGAAAGGAAGATCCAGACGCGACAGCATCGTGTCCGGACGCGACATTTCGTGTCGTTTCCCAAATTCCGAATTCCGAATTTCAAAACCTCCCTACCTCCCACACTCTCCCTACCTCCCACACCCCCCCCGGTGCCTTTGAAAGACGGACGTCGCCACAGTACCCTGCAGGCATGGAGGTGCCCCGTTGAAGGTCTTGGATTTCGGCTCGAAGGCGGTTCTGGCGGTTGTGGTCGCTCTGGCGGGTTGCGGCAGCGCGCCCGAGCCGGTGGATCTGGTGGTGCTGGGCGGGAAGATCATCACCATGGACGAGGGGCGTCCTGAGGCCGAGGCGCTGGCCGCTCGCGGTCAGACCATCGTTGCCGTCGGCGACGAAGACGAGGTTCGGCGGATGATCGGTCCGGACACCGAGGTTGTGAATCTCGACGGTGCGACGGCGGTGCCCGGTCTGATCGAAGCCCACGGGCACTTCCTGTCCCTGGGCCGGGCCAAGATGCAGCTGGATCTGACCTCGACCTCCAGCTGGCAGGCCATCGTCGACATGGTGGCCGAGGCGGCCGAGTCCGCCGAACCCGGGCGATGGATCTTCGGCCGCGGCTGGCATCAGGAGAAGTGGGACGCCCTTCCCGAACCATCGGTGGAGGGTCTTCCGGTTCACGACGCGCTGAGCGCGGTTTCTCCGGACAACCCGGTGATGCTGACCCACGCCAGCGGCCACGCGGCCATGGTGAACGCCCGAGCCATGGAGTTGGCCAGTGTCGATTCCGGGACTGCCGACCCTCCCGGAGGAGAGATCGTCCGCGATCGGCAGGGCAGACCGATTGGTGTGCTGCGGGAGACCGCGGAGGAGCTGGTGGGACGGGTCGCCGATCGGGACACTGGTGAGTCAACTATGGGACGGATGGCCGAGCTGGCGGCGGCCGAGTGCCTCGCCCATGGAATCACGTCGTTCCAGGACGCCGGATCGAGCTTCGAGCAGGTGGAGTTCTTGCGCGGGCTGGCCGTTGGGGGAGAGCTGCCGGTTCGGCTCTGGATCATGCTCGCGGACGACAATGAGACCCTTGCCGAAAAGTTGCCGGGATATGGAGTTTCCGGCGAGGGCGGCGGCTATTTGACCGTGGGAGGCATCAAGCGCTGGGTGGATGGAGCCCTTGGCTCCCACGGCGCCTGGCTGCTGGAGCCCTACACCGACCTGCCCTCCAGTTCCGGCCTCAACATCGTGACCGTGGAGGAACTCCGGGAGAGCGCCCGGCTGGCAGCTGAGCACCGGCTCCAGCTGTGCTCCCACGCCATTGGGGACCGGGCGAATCGCGAGACCCTGGACGTCTACCAGGAGGTGCTCGAAACCCTGCCCGATGGAGTGGATCGCCGTTGGAGGATCGAACATGCCCAGCACCTGCATCCTGACGATGTGGGCCGGTTCGCGGAGCTCGGTGTTGTGGCGGCCATGCAGCCGATTCACTGTACTTCGGACGGGCCCTGGGTGGCGGTGCGGCTCGGGCAGGAGAGGGCGCGGCAGGGTTCGTACCTCTGGCGGGACCTTTTGGATTCCGGCGCTGTGATCGCGGCCGGTACCGACGTGCCGGTGGAGGCGATTGATCCTATCGCCAACTTCCACGCGGGAGTGACCCGACTGACCAGCACCGGCGAGGCCTTTTACCCGGATCAACGCATGACCCGCGCGGAGACCCTGCGGTCCATGACCCTGGACGCCGCCCTCGCGGCTTTTGAGGAGGACAGCAAAGGCTCTCTGGAGGTGGGCAAGTTGGCCGACATCACGGTGTTGTCCATGGATCCGTTGACGGCCGCCGACGATCAGATCCTCCGGATGGAGGTCGTGACCACGGTGGTGGGCGGGGAGATTCGATACGACGCGAACCCTTGATGGCCGTCACTCGACGACTCCACCCCACTGCCGTATCGTGGTATGAGCGAAATCGTCGAGAGGTCGATGGCCGGCTACACCCACACCTGCGCCCGATGCGGCACTGAAATGAGCGTGCACGAGCGGTATCTCGGTCGCACGCTGAGGTGCACCGGTTGCCGGTCCGAGTTCGTCGCCGACCCGACCGGTACGGCGGGGCCCACCGATTTCGGAGGGTTGCCGGAGGCCGCTCGTCATACCTGCACGGCCTGCGGAACCGAGATGACGATCGCCCGAAGGTACTACGGCCGGACCCTGCGTTGCACCGAGTGCGGAGAAGAGTTCACGGCGCGTCTCCCGGTCGTGGTTCAACAGTCTGCCGAGGTGTTGACCGAATCAACCCCGGTGGCGGTCGTGGAAGCCCCGGCCCCTGATCCCGCGGTGCGAGCGAGGCGAACCCGGATCATTGTGGTGAGCGCCGTGCTGATCGCGGTCTTGTCCGCCATGTTGTGGTACCTCGGCGGCGACAGGGACGAGGGATTCGGTAGCTTCCTGTTCAGGGCCGAGAAGGGGCGGGCCCAGAGCGGTGAGCTGCGGTTTGGGGATGGGGCCACCATTCTGGTCGCGTTGGACCGTGACAGAGTCGGGAAGCTGCTGGAACTGGACAAGGTAGGGGACGACGCGTTCCCGGTCGAATTGGCACAATCGCCGGGCTATATCCCGGTGGTGGCCGGGACCCGGGTGAGGGTGCTGGAGCGCCGCCGTCGCGCCGAAGCCAGGGTTCGGATTCTGGACGGCCCCCAGAACAGCCGCGTGGTGTGGGTGCCCTTCGCCTGGGTCCGTTAGCCGGACAAAAAAACCGCGGCGTCGCCCGCCGCGGTTTTCGCGCATTTGATTCGTATGGCGTTCTGTCTACTCCACGCCGATGGACATCAGCTCCACCGGAACGTCGTTGGTCTCGGTGGCGCCGCCGGAGATCTGGACCAGAACGCCCGGGGCGGTCGAACCGAGGACGCCCACAAAAGCCGAGCTGCCGGTGCCGGTGTCACAGGTGCGCAGCTCGGGCTGGAAGGTGGTGCTGTTGAAGGCAAACATATAGCAGGTATTGCCGTCGTGGTCGAAGTCCATGCCTTGACCGAAGTTGGCGTCGAAGCCGATGGCGCCGATCAAGGTGCCGGCACCGGTGGCCTTGTCGATTGCGTACATGCTGTCGTCCACGATGTCGTAGCCGTAGATGTCACCGTTGGTGTCCACCGCGCAGGCGATCATGGCGGCCGAGCCGGTGATGGTGCCCACCAGGGTGGTTGCGCCGGTGGCGAGGTCGACCGTCATCAAAGACGATGTTGAGACGTTGGTCGTGCACATGTACATGGTGGACGTGGTGGCGTCCCACGCCAGGCCCGAAACGGGTGCGGGCGGCGCAGGCGACAGAGTGCCGATGTCGGTTCGCGTGGCGTCGGCAGTTGCCAGCGTGAAGAACGAACTGATCCCGTCGACACAGTACAGCTGCGAGAAGTCGTTGTTGGCGAAGTCGCAGCCTCCGATGAAGTTGAGGGTGTCGATCGTTCCGAACGAAACCAGAGTCTCCGGCGCATTCAGTACCATCTGGGACAGGGTGCCGTTGGCCATATCAGGGCCCCAAGCGAAGTCGGTGGGGCCTTCGCCGTCACCCACCGTGCCTCCCAGTGTGTGGCAGGCGTCGATGTACTCCTGCGTCACCGGGCCGGTGGACGTCGGGATGTTGGCGCAGTCCACCTGGGCCAACGCAGGCGCACCCGCCATCGCCATAACCGTGACAATCATCAGAGCTAACCTGTAACCACGCATCTTCTTTGACCTCCTTGGTTTTTTCTTGATCCCGGTCGATTTTCCCTCAACCGAATTAGGTTCAGTACATTGACCGAAAAAATCTTTGACCCGGAACAGCATATACCAAGATTTCGTCAAAAGCGACTGTTCCATGTGTGCACAGCTCTCCGCGGACGTCTTTCAGGCCCCCTGGGGGCGGCCGCCTATTCAGATTCGATGGCCAGGAAACGTCTCTCGCCGCGGAGCAACTCGAGCTCGGTGGCAGCACTGCAGAACACCTCGTCGAGTCGATCGCGGTAGGGTTCAAAGGACGCCGGGATGGGGGATGGAAGCCCTTCATTCCAAAGGAGTCGCCGTGGTCCGGATGCCATCGCGTCCAGCTCCCTCTCCAAGTCCATCAGCCACCGAGGATCGGCGCCGCCACTGCGGGCCGATTCGAGCTGCCGTCGACAGCATGTCTCCTACGCAGCCATGGAGTCGCCTGCTGATCGGGCTGCCGTCCATGATTCCTGTGCGTGGGCCGTCGTCAGTCAGCTGACTCTGGTAGGCCGTCAGGTAGATGTAGCTGTACTCTCCCAGCCCCATCCCTTCGGCCAACAGGGCCTGGTTCCGGACCTCGTAGAGGTTGCCAAGCGCCGGACCGAGGCCCATGGCGCCCATGGTGGCTTTGCCTGCCAGGGCCATGACCTCCGTCTTCGAAACTCGGCTTCATCGTCCAGTTCCTCGAGTCGGCGCATGGCTGCGGATCGGCGCTCGATCACCCGGCATGGTTCGGAGAGGGCCGCCCGCACTCGCAGAAAGGTCTCGATGCGGTCCGCCGAAACGGCACCGTCGGCCGGGGGTTGGTAGGAACATTGATCACCGAATTGGGCATCCAACTCGGTGCGAATATCGATGGCATCCCCGAGGGGTTTCATCACGGACATGACACCGCCGATGGTGAACAGGACTGCGATCACGATCAGCGCGCCACACCCTATGGCACAGCCCTGAAGCCAGGATCGGTGTTGTTCGTCCACGGGAGGACCTCCTCCTCAAGTTGAAACGTCTCGCTGAGGTTCAGGTTAACGGATCGAGGTGGGCGTAGGCAGCAGGATTCGAACTAACGGCCACAACCATGCACGGTTGTCACCGTCACTGTCACTGTCACCCTTGAAACCAACAGTTGTGCACAACGTATGAATCTCTGTTATGATCTAGCGTTGAGATTAAGAATCATTTGACTTTTTTACAAGAGCAGAAATCGAAGGGAGATCTGGAACATGAAAAAGACAGCGATTTTCGGGTCCGTGTTGGTGATCGCGCTGGCAGTGGCCACTGGCGTGGTGGCGTGCGAGAAGTCGAATGCAGCGGCCGAGGCGGCCTACACCAACGCGGCGGAGGGTGGAGGTTGTTCCAAGACCGCCACCAAGGCAGCGTACGACGCCGTGTATGAAGCGACCGGTTGCGCGAAAACTGCCGAAGCGGCGGCCCAGCATGCGGTTGCCAAGGCGAAATACGACGAGACCCTTGACAAGAGCGGCTGCGCCAAGACCGCCCAAGCCGCCTACGACGAGTCGGTGAAGACCGCCGGCGCAAGCTGTGCCTATGACACCTCCGGTGCCGCCAATGCGCAGCAGGCCTCCAACACTGGAACGTCCTGCGCGAAGACCGATGCCACCGCCGAAGGTTCCTGCTCGAAGTCTGCCGCCAAGGCGGCCTATGCTTCGGCGCTCGCCGAGTCGGGCTGTGAGAAGACTGCCAAGGAAGCCTATAAGAACACCCTCGCCGAGACGACCTATGCCAAGAACTATGCCGAGACGGGCTGCTCCAAGACCGCCACCAAGGCGGCCTACGAGGCCGTGCTCGCCGATACCGGCTGCTCGAAATCCGCCGCCGGTGCTGCACAGCACGCCGTGGCCAAGGCGGCCCACGACGAGACCCTGGAAAAGACCGGCTGTGAGAAGTCGGCCCAGGAGGCCTACGACAAGACCATCAAGACCGCCGAGGGCATCGAGTTCGCCTCCAACGAGGAGGAGAGCCTCTAAAAACAGGGTTCAACAACCTCCGGACGGTTGACGCCGTCCTGCACGCCCGGGATTGTCCCGGGCGTTGCTCTATATAGATCGAAAATCAAAAATCAAAAATCAAAAATCGGACCGCACGCCGCACGCCGCAGGCCGCACGCCGCACGCCCCTCCCACTCGACAGCCCGAGCCGCAGCGGCTAGACTTGAGCCGGTTCGACGGCCCAGGGAAGACGGTGGGAATCCGTCGCGGGCCCGCCGCTGTGACCGGGGACGATCGCCGGGAGATCCACTGTCGCGAATGGGCGATGGGAAGGCTCGGCAGGTAGGATGATCCGGGAGCCAGAAGACCTGCCGCCGGACCTGTGGCTGGCCCCGGGGATTGGGTCCAAACCGCGATCACCGAAGATGGAAAACGGCATCTCGGTCCGAATGGGGACATGGGATGCCGTCAAGCCAGCAGATCTCAACGAATGGCGTCGCGAGAGCGGTGGGCGTGGTCGTGCTGTTGGCGATGGTGGGCTGTGGGCGAACGGCCCAGATCACGGCACCTGAGTCCTCCGAAAACGGACGGCCGAGTCGCATCGTATCGCTGGCCCCGAGCGTCACCGAGGTCCTGATCGAACTGGGGTTGAGAGACCGGTTGGTGGGAGTGACTCGGTACTGTGGTCTCTCGAACTCGGAGCCCCGGGTGGCGGAGGTCGGCGGGTACCTGGACGTCAATCTGGAAGCCGTTGTGGGCCTCAGGCCAGATCTGGTGATCATGATTCAGGATCACCGCGCACTCCGCAGACGGGTGGACGAACTGGGTCTGACCACTCTCCTGGTGGATCAGGGATCCCTTGAAGGAATCCTCCGATCGGTGACCGAGATCGCCGAGGCATGCGGCGTGACCGACCGTGGCAGAAGAGTTGTTGAGGACCTCGAGAACCGGCTGGAGCGGGTTGCGGAGACGACTCGGGGGCTCCCTTCCCCAAACACCCTTGTAGTGGTGGGCAGGGACGTTGGTGTGGGTTCCATGACCAGCGTTTGGATCGCTGGTCGCTCCACCTTCTACGACGACGTGCTCCGGTTGGCCGGGGGGCGCAATGCTGCGACACCGTCGTCGGTGGCCTACCCGGAGGTGTCGCGGGAGGGCCTGCTCCACCTCGATCCGGACGTCATTCTCGACCTCCTGGCCGACCTTGGCGACCGGCATGTGGACGTGGAAAAAGCACTGGCCGACTGGCACCAACTCGAATCTCTCCGGGCGGTACGCACCGGTCGGGTCATCGCCGTCGAGGCACGGTACGCCGTGGTTCCGGGCCCCGGAGTGGTGGACCTGGTGGAGAGGGTCGCTCGCCTGCTGCACCCGGAGGCACGGTGGTAACGGCGCCGGTCCTCGATGTCCAGCGACTCACCGTCAAGATCGACGGGGTCCGCATTCTGAGCGAGATCGAGGTCGCAGTCGGGCGTGGCGAATTTTTGTCGGTGATCGGGCCCAACGGTGCCGGCAAGTCGACCCTGATTCGCTGCCTCGCCGGTCTGATCGCGCCGCGAGAAGGCACGATCTTGCTCGCTGGGCGATCCGTGAAGACGTACTCGAGGCGGGCGCTGGCCCGAGTCGTGAGCTACGTACCCCAGGCCGACGCGCGGGAGCTCTCGTTCTCGGTGCGAGCGTTCGTGGAAATGGGGAGGTATCCACACCTCGGGTCCTGGGCCACCCTCGGGCCAACTGATTTCGAGGCGGTGGAGATTGCCCTCCGACGGACCGATACCACCCATCTCGCGGGCCGGTCCATGGGCTCACTGTCCGGCGGCGAGCGCCAGCGGGTTCTGATCGCAGCGGCCCTCGCCCAGGGTGGCAGCGTGCTGCTGCTGGATGAGCCCACGACCTTTCTGGATTACCGGCACCAGATGGGGATTCTGGAGCTGCTCGAGAGCCTTCACTCGGGCGAGGGCCTGACCATTGTCACCGCCACCCACGACCTCAACTGGACGGTGGCAGTGTCCGACTCGGTTTTGGCACTCCGGGAAGGCCGGGTGCTGTTCCACGGCCCGTCGGCCGAGGTCTTTTCGGAGGATCGACTGGAGTCCATCTACTCCAACCGGTTCGAACTGGTGGAGGCCGGCAACCGCGAGGTACCGTTGGTTCTCCCGGCGCGGAACGGAACATGACGCCCGGGCGTCGGGTGATTCTGATCGCAGCCGCCTGCATGGTGGTGGTGGTGTTGGTGCCCTTTGTGGGGATGGAACCGGTGCCCCCGAGTGTGGTGGCCGATTTCCAAGGTGACAGCGTCGCAGCGGTGATCTTCTGGCAGATCCGGGTTCCCCGGGTGCTGGCGGCCCTGCTGGCAGGCGCTGGCCTCGCCATCGGGGGCGCGGCGTTCCAGGCTCTGTTCCGAAACCCCCTGGCGACTCCATTCACCCTCGGGGTGGCCAGCGGCGCGGCCTTCGGGGTGGCGGTCGCCACCCGAATCGGGACCTCAGTCGCCATGCTGGCTCTGCCGATGGACTCGTTAGCGGCCCTGGCTGGGGCGCTGGTCGCGGTGGCCGTTGTGTGGCTTCTGATCCACCTCCGCCCTGCCACCTCGACCACCGTGCTGTTGTTGGCCGGTGTGGCCATGAGCTTTTTCTTCTCGAGCCTGATTCTGTTCCTCCAGTACACCGCCTCGCTTGGGGATTCATACCGCATCGTACGGTGGCTGATGGGCGGACTCGCCGGGGTCGGCCGCGGAGAGCTGTTGCGGATGGTTCCGTTCGTTTCGGTGGGGATCCTGGCCCTCGGGTGGCGGGCCCGGGAGCTCGACCTGCTGTCCATCGGAACCGATCTGGCCGCCAGTCGGGGGGTGGATGTGGTCCGCACCCGCAAGCTGATCTTCCTCGCCACCTCGGTCATGGTTGGCGGGGTTGTGGCCGCGTGCGGGCCCATCGGTTTCGTGGGCATGATGGCGCCCCACATTTGCCGGCTGCTGGTGGGCTCCGAACACCGTTTTCTGTTGCCTGCTTCGGTGCTCTTCGGAGGTGCGCTTCCTCGCCCTCTGCGACACCGTTGCACGGCTGGTGATCGCCCCTGCCGAGCTTCCGGTAGGCGTCATCACCGCCTTTCTCGGCGGCCCCTTCTTCCTCTGGCTCCTGTTGAAGAAGTCCGCAGTTGGCAGGGAGACCTGAGCCCGGTATGATCCTCCGGTACCAAGGACTTGATGATCAAGGAGATGTGTATGAAGGTCGAAAATCGTAATGTCGTTCTGGGTTCGGTGATCGTGCTGGCATTGTTGTTGGGGATCGGCTCTCCGGTCTTGCTGAAGAAGAAGAGCTCGGATTCTTGGGAATCCCTCAAACGCGAGTCCAAGCGGTTGAAGATCGACGAGATGGCGGATGCCGCCCTTGCCGAGCTCTTCACCAAGAGCATCAAATCCGAGACCCTCTTCGAAAAAGCCTACGGATGGGCCGCCTTCGACAATTTGAAGCTGGCGTTCGGCTTTTCCGGAGGAGGAGGCAACGGCGTTGCCATCGACAAGGCAGACGGCAGCAGAACCTACATGAAAATGGGGACTGTTGGGATCGGGCTTGGCATCGGTGGCCAGAAGTACCAGGTGATCTTCCTGTTTCAGGACCAGGGGACCTTCCTGAACTTCGT
The DNA here is from genome assembly GCA_963801995.1 of uncultured Holophagae bacterium. GTDB lineage: Bacteria > Acidobacteriota > Thermoanaerobaculia > Thermoanaerobaculales > Sulfomarinibacteraceae > FEB-10. The sequence goes on from CAWDGW010000014.1 coordinate 574,104, forward strand.
CGAGAATGGCTGGCAGGCCGACGCCGGGGCGAGTGCGGCCGCTGGTACCTCGGGCGCCAACGCCCAGACGACCTTCGTCAATGGGCTCGCCGTTTTCCAGATGACCGATAAGGGCTTGATGGCGAACGTGGACATCGCCGGTACCAAGTACTGGAAGAACAAGAAGCTCAACAAGTAGGGAACATCTGAATGGCCATCGAGCTTTCCGAACGGCAGCAGAACACCGTCGCCGCAGCCATCACGATCCTTTCGGCGGTGATCATCGTGGTGGCTATCGGAGCACTGTTCTGGTTGATCGGCACGTTTTTCAACAGGTTTTCGAATGTCTTTCTGCCCCTGGCCGTGGCGGCCGTGGCGGCCCTGGTTTTTCGGCCCTACTTCGACTTTCTGCGTTCCAGGATGAAGCTCGGCAGGGGCGTGGCGCTGATGGCGTTGTTCTTGTCCGCGGTCATTCCCTTGGCTGGCGTTCCTGTGGTTTTTCGGCGCTCTGTTGGTGGATCAACTCAGCGATCTGGTGAGCAGGCTTCCGGAATGGTGGGCGGCCAGCGTGCTATGGGTCAAGGAGCGGGCGCCGCGGGTCGTGGAGTTCATCGAGAACAACCCCTATCTCAGGCACCTCAGGGCGTCGATGGAAGGTCAACAGGGAACCATCGTTCAGGGCCTGGAAGCCTTCGGGCGGGGAGCCCTGTCCGCCGGTGCGGGCGTGATCTCCTGGGTCGGAGCACTGCTGAGCTGGGTGGTGACGCCCGTCTACTTCGCGTTCATCCTGCTGGCGGATACGCCCGGGAAGTTCGACCTGGAAAACCACCTGCCGTTCCTCAAGGAGGAAACCCGTAAGGACGTGGCCTATTTGTTCAACCAGTTCGTGGAGATCATCGTGGCCTTTTTCAGAGGCCAGTTGATCATCGCCTTTCTCCAGGGCGTGCTCTTCGCGATCGGGTTCAGCGTGGTGGGGCTCAGGTACGGCGCAGTGATCGGGCTGATCCTCGGCTTCCTCAACATCATCCCCTACCTGGGAAGCATCGTCGGGCTCGGCACCGCGTTGCCGTTGGCCTTCTTCCAGCCGGGCGGGGGGATCGTCACGGTGGTCCTGGTGCTGGTGGTCTTCACCATCGTGCAACTCATCGAGGGCTATGTGCTGACCCCCAAAATCATGGGTGAACGAACCGGTCTGCACCCGATGGTGATCATCCTCGCGATCTTCTTCTGGGGCGCAGCTCTGAATGGCATCACGGGGATGATCCTGGCCATCCCGCTAACCGCCTTCCTGGTGGTGTTCTGGAGGCTCGCGCGGGAGAAGTACGTCACGGAGCTTGTCTGAAGGCGACATGTGACACGTGACAGAAATCGGAATTCGGAATTCGGAATTCGGAAAACCGACCCAGACGGACAACTAAGAACTAAGAATTCAAAACTAAGAACTCGTAACGGTCGGATGACCCACCTCCCAATCCACATTTCTTCATTCCGCTCTGCTGATCTGGTTCGATGGAAGAAGGTTGGGTCCACGACTGTTGTCCCCGGGAGCGATTGAATCATCACTGAAAACAGGGGGGACGATGAAACGAACACTGGCAATCCTCGGGCTTGTGCTCGCTGCCTTTGCTGTCGCTACGGAAGCCGGTGCGCAGAAGGTGGAACTGACGCCCCACATCGGCTACCGGTTCGGTGGCGGCATGACCGATGACTACACCGGAACTGATGACGACTTTAACGACTCGGAGACCTATGGCCTGACCCTCAACTACACCCTGGGTCACAAGGGCGACACTCAGCTCGATGTGTCGTGGAGCCGCCAGGACACCGAAATGGATGTGTCCGGGAACTTCCCCCGCGACACCTTTGACGTGACGGTCGACTATTGGCAAGCCGGGGGTCTCAAGCAGTGGAACGAGGGCGAGTCGGTCAGACCGTTTCTGGTCGGCTCCCTTGGAGCGGCACACTTTTCGCCCGGTCCCGAGGATCTGAGCTCGGCGACCCGGTTTGCTCTTGCCCTGGGTGGTGGGGTCAAGATCGTCCCTGGAGAACACATCGGCATCCGACTTCAAGGAAAGCTCTACGGTACCTACGCCAGCGGTGGTGGGGCCGTGTTTTGCGGCGGGGGCGGTTGCGCCTTCGGTTTCAGTGGCAACTTCATGTGGCAGGCGGAGGTCTCCGCCGGCGTGATCATCGCGTTCGGCGATTCGTGAGGTCGGTCACGGCACGATTGTGTTTGATGATCCGGCCGATGACAAGGAGGTTCCCATGCGTCTGAGAACCGCAGTTTTTGTGGCGGCCATGCTCGTCTGACTGCCGATTCTGGCCCAGGATGATGGTTGGCCTAAAGAGATCACAACCGACAGGCGAGGAGCAATAGGCCACGCTTGCCAGGGTTTTGGAGGAGGAGATTCCTACCTGGGACATGGACATTTCTCTCGCCCGACTGCTAGCCCGCTTATCTCACCGGGTTTTGTAGCGAGGACGGCGAAGGGCAGTCAGATGTTGGGTTTTTCGCGGATCGGGTGACGCAGGCGTAGTCGCACTACGTTGAGGAGCACGATTCGCGAAAAGCACGACAGATGGCCGCGATTCGCCGCCCGTAGTAGAAAGCTGGTGAGATAAGCGGGTTCGTCCTCAACCCCATCCCGAATCCTGAATCCCGAATCCTGTTGTGCTGCCCACTGCCTCCAAGATCGTCTATTATGTTTCGCGGTGCGCACCGAACCGACGCACCCGAAGGAGTTCTTCATGAAGCACGTCATCAGCCTTCTCTGCCTTCTGGCCGTGCTGGCCGCCAATCCCCTTTTCGCCCAGGTCCGAGACGAGACGATCCTCACCTATGATGTCATCCAGACCGAGCGCAAGGCGTTGGTCATGGAAGCGCTCGACCTCACGCCGGACCAGCTCAGAGCCCTGTCTCCGGTCTACGATTCATACCTCGAGGAACTCGACGCCCTCGATGCGCAACAGGTCAGCCTGATTGCGAGGTTTTTGAAGATCCACCGCGCCATCAGCGACGACGAGGCGGCCGCCATGCTCTTCGAGTGGGGTGCTCAGAACCAGGTTCTCCTGGATCTTCGCAAGTACTACACCCGACGGTTTTCTGAGGTGCTCCCGCCGCGCAAGGTGCTCCGGCTGTGGCAGATCGAGAACAAGCTGGACACCATCATCGACGCTCAGCTGACCAAGGACATCCCGCTCGCACGGTGACGAATATGCAGTGCGCCATTAGGGGGCCTTGGGCTCCCCTGACGGTGGAGATGTGCAGGCTGGAAGCCTGCACCACAATTCGGCACAGGTGCCGTGCTGTCTAATCCAGCGGTGCCTCGGCGGCGGTGACGATCTCCTCGGCCGTCCACCGCTCCGGTGGTTGCTCCCAACGCAGGTACTCGATGTCGGTCGCCGAAACCGGGTCCGAGCTCAGCACCATGACCGCGCGCAGACCGTCGGTGAACCAGGGATCGCCGGTGAGGTTGCCACGGGGTTCGATCGGCGTGGCCGAACCGACCCCCTTGGCGTAAGAGAAAGCCACCAGCGCCTGGGAATAGATGAAGTCCTGGATCAGCGCCGTCCGGGTCTCGTCCACGTCGGGGTCGATCTTGTGGGTGGTCAGGGTCGAGCTCTTGGTGGTGATGCGAGTGCCGATGTCACGGCTGATCTGGCCCACCCACACCGGCAGTCCGCGGAAGGTGACCGGTGTGGCCCACAGCCGCAGGTGATTGCGGAGGTGGATGTTGTGCCGGACCTTCTGGAGGGCGATGTCCTGGGGACGATCAAACACGTAGAGCGAGCTGATGGGTGCGTATCTGTAGCCTCCTCCGAAGAGACCGAAAACACCCGTCTTGAGGGCCGATCCGGTGGTCAAGCTCGCGGTGACGTCCCACCCCATCCGGAGAAATGCGGGCCAGACTGCATCGCTCTCGCCGATGACCACGATGTTGAGCGGATCGCCGGTCTTGGTGCCCTTCGCGTTTTTGGTGCAGCAGGGAAGGTCCTCGATCCACTGGCGGAGGCCGTCCTCGTCGAGATCGACCATATCCCATTCTTCCACGAGATGGCCGTAATTCTGAATCGCCTGCAGATAATCAGCCTTGAATCCGGGGACTTCAACCACGAACTCGAATCGTTCGACGAAGCGTTCCCCCAACAAGTCGACCACCACCAGCCGGGCACCCAGGCTGCGCTCCCCGAGTACGATTCCCGATCGGGTTGTATTGGCGGGCACGGCGAACTCCATGGATTGATCGTAGAAGTGGAGCTCCATGGCCCGGTTGGCCTTTTTGTTCCAGGTCCAACGGCTCCGGTAGGCGCCCTCCAACGCCGAGACGTAGGCTCGGTCCACGCTCCTGGGCAAGAAGGCTATGGGTTCGCTCCTTTGGTTTTCCACCTCGACCCAGACCGGTTGCATTTTCTTCTTGTAGATCTTGACGTCATACAGAGCTCGAGCCTCTTCCTCGCTGAGCACTGCCACCGAAACCGTGACATCCCCCTTGGTTTGGGACTGAATGCGGTCATGAAACGGGATGTCCTCGAGCGGGGTCGGAGAGTAGGAGCTGAAGGTCTTACACCCACCCGTGAGGAGGACCATCGCGAGAGTTGCCGCCACTAGCCCGCTTATCTCACCAGGTTTGGTCGCGAGGGCGGCGAGGCGCCGTGCCCAGTGGCGTTTTCGACCCGAGGGGCGCGGAGGCGTACTCGACAGTACGTCGAGCACCCCGAGGCGAGTAAACACCGCTGGGCGCTGCGAATCGCCGGCCGTAGTAGAAAGCTGGTGAGAAATGCGGGCTAGTACATTGCCATGAATATGTCGCTTCAAGACCGCCTCCCAGGTTCTCACTCTTTGAAACAATAGTAGGGCATCGTGCGCTCTGATTCGAGAGAGGGTCTCCGAATTCCGAATTCCGAATTTTTCCTCTGATCGAGATCCCTCGACGATGGCCAATCACGTGAGCCGTAAGGACAAGCAGGTCAGCCCCCCATCCATCTTCCGACTCTCGCTCGTGTCGAGCTCGATGACCGGCATTCCGAGGCGACCCAGCTCATCGGCCACCCGGGGAAACCCGTTCGGGGTGATCAGGTGTTCGTTGACCAGTAGGGTGTTGGCCGCATAGCTTTCCTCATCCTCGAGCTGGATGATGTCGAAGTCCCGGATGGCGTCGTGCTGCGCGAACGCTCGTGTCGACAGGACGGTCTCTCTGCCCACGAAGTTGATGCTGGACTTCAGGTGGAGTCCGACGCCCACTGCGATAGCGGTCCACCTGTAGCCGAACCGCTCCACCATGCGCCCCAACTGCCGTGCGCCCGCCTCGTTGGTGCGGTCTGAGATGCCGATGAAGAATTTGGTGCCGACCTGGAACACGTCACCACCATCCACGGTCCCCGGAGCCTCGATTCGTAGGGTCTCCCTGAACAGAGAGAGTGCCTGAACGATGGTCTCGGTTTCGCCGCGCCGGGAGGGTGCTCCTGGACGGGTGATCACGGCCGCTTCGTCAAACACCACCGCGGTGTCCTCGACGAAGTGGGCGTCGGGGAAGCCCGGCAGAGAATCCAGGACCTCGACCTCCAGACCCAGACCACGCAACGTCGTGACGTAGGCCTGGTGCTGCTCCATCATCCGGTGGAAATCAGGAGCTCCGAGATCCGCCGTGGTGATGCCGCCGCCAAAATCGCGCCCCGGCTTTCGGGTGATTGCACGCGTGAACTGCATGGCCGCCCCTCCTGTGGCGAAAGTCTAGCTCATACAAGAGCGCCATCACCGAAGGATCGGAGGACGGTGGTGGGGATTGCGCCCACCCGGCCACCCACCCATTGCGAATTGCGAATTACCAATTCCGGCCATCCGAGCCCGGTGTGGATGGGCCGCAGAAAAACGCAGATATCCGCAGATGGACGCAGAGGGGCACGATATTTGGTGTGGGAGTGTGCATAGTGTGGAGGGCGCGTGGATGGAATCCTCATCGGTATCGGTATCGGCAGCGGACTCGAGCATACGCATGCATGCTCTCGGGACCGGACTCTAGACGGTGTGTTTTCGACTTTCGCCTTTGAACTCTTTCGGGAACGGGACCGGGTACGGGTACGAGTACGGGGTCTGGGACGTGGACGGTAGATCAGGGTTCATCAGCGGCCTATCCCCAGGTCGTCGAGATGTGCAGCCAGGATGGCTGCACCACAATGCCTCCCGCCGACTTTCTAGCCCTATCAGCTGTGTCGAATTTGTGGTGCGGGCTTCCAGCCTGCACATCTCCACGATCCCATTGGCCTTTTGGACAGAGTATCCGAATCCTGCCAACTGCCAACTCACCGACGGCAGCAGCCCACAGCCGTGGCCATGGGGGTCGTAAAGGCGCCGTGAGCCCAGCCGGCGAAGCCGGCTTGAGGCGAACGGCGTCCCGAGGAGCGGAGCGACGAGGGAGCTGGGGCTGGCCTACGGCTGTCTGCTGGCGGCGGGGAGTCGCGTTGGAGCAGCCATCGGCTGCGACAACGTAAACGGCCAACGGCCAACGGCCAACTGCTACCGGTCCGTTGTATCCTGATTTAAGCAACTGCGGCCGACTCGGTTTGCAGCCGCGGATAACCCGCCGAAACTGCTGGGAGGGCCCCATGACCGCACGTCACATCCTGATCGGGATACTCCTCGCCACAACCCTCGCCTGTTCCACGTCCACACCCACCGGAACACCCGGAGTCACCAATGAGGGCAAACACAAGGTCTGGTACAAGGGTCCCGAGCTGACGGCCGAGGTCTATTACGCCTGGCTCGTTCGGTACCCCGGGGAACAGTACGCCATGGTCAGGCTCGGGTTTGCCGGCAGCAAGGGCACCACCGAGGTGAAGCGCACCAACATTCGCCTGCAAACCCCGGACGGAACGGTCCTGGCACCCCTCGACCAGGCGGGGTTCCGCGAGGTCTACGGCATGCTCCGCATGGCCATTGACCGTAACGGGGCGTGGTATGGGCCCTCGACCCGCTTCATGAGCTCGCGGGAGCTGTGCGACCGCTGGTTCATCTACCCGCCCGCCGATACCGAGGGATTCACCGCCCAGCGACACGCGTTCGATTCCGTTTACGTGTCCAACTTCCAGGCCTGCGGCGGACCGCTGGTCTTCCCTGTGCTGCAGGGCATTCAACCCGGGCGCTGGGTGCTCACCGTCGAGCTGGAGGAGACCACCGCTCGCATACCGTTCGAGGTCGAGCTGGCGCTGGAGAAAGCGCAGTAGGGCAGAATTCGGAATTCGGAATTCGGAATTCGGAAAACCAACCCAGATCGACAACCAAGAACTAAGAACTCAACACCAAGAACTCAGAGCCCCGCTTTCTCGGCGGCGAGGCCGAAGAGCGGGCCGCCGATACCGGCGGTCATGCCGCCGTCGATGCGGATCTCCTGGCCGGTGATGAAGGCGCTGGAGTCCGATGCCAGGTAGTTGTAGAGGCTGACGATCTCGTCCATCCGACCCATGCGGCCGAGGGCGTTGAGCGAGCTCATGAGGATGGCTTCCGGTCCGCCGTCATCTTCGGTCATCATGCCGGTGCCCGCGATGCAGGCCGGGCAGACCACGTTGGCCCGGATGCCCCGGTGGGCTGCTTCGATCGCCACGGTTCGGGTGAGATAGGCGGCGCCCGCCTTGGTGGCCGAGTACTCGGCGTGCCCGAAGGTGGTGGTTCCGGATCCAGCTGCGGACCCAGCGGTGATGATCGAACCGCCGTCTTCGAGGTGCTTCAGGCCGTGCTTGAGGCCGAAGTAGACGCCCATCAGGTTCACGTCGATGATCTTGCGCATGACCTCGGTGGGGGAGGACTCGAGGTTTTCCACAAACGGCGCGATGCCGGCGTTGAGCACGATCACCTGGAGAGGCCCGTTGGCTTCCACGGCCCGCTCGTACGCGGCCATGACCTGCTCTTCGTCCGATACATCGCAGTGCGCGAAGGTCGCGCCGATTTCGGTGGCGACCTCGGCGCCCGACTCACTGAAGTCTGCGATCGTGACCTTGGCACCGCTGGCGAGAAAGTTCTCGGCGATGGCCCGGCCGATGCCCGCGGCGCCGCCGGTGACGAATGCGTGCTTGTTCTCGAGTGAGTGCATGATCCCCTCCGCTCCTCAGCTGACCTGATCGCTGCCGATGATCTTATCCAACAGTTGGCTGGTGGGGCCGCAGGACCAGCCGCCATCCACGTTGATCGCCTGCCCGGTGATGTAGCGGCTCTCGTCGGCGGCGAGAAAGTGAAAGACGCCCACCACGTCGTCGGTGGTGGCAAACCGGCCCAAGGCGGTAAATGCCTCGCAGAGCGCGCGCCCCTCGTCGCCGCTGCCCAGGGCAGTGTCCACATAGCCCGGACAGACGGCGTTGACCCGGATACCTCGGCGACCGAGCTCGAGGGCCGCCATTTCGGTGAGGCTGAGCACCGCCCTCTTGGTGGCCGAGTAGACACCGTTGCCGGGAAGACTGATGGCGGCCGCCAGCGAAGAGGTGTTGATGATCGACCCGCCGTCATTCATGTGGCGGGGAGCGTGCTTGAGACCGTAGAAGACCCCCCACTGGTTGATGGCGGTGGTGCGCTCGAGGAGCCGTTGGTCGGTCTCCTCCAGGGTCGGACCCACGTCGCCGACCCCGGCGTTGTTGACCACGATGTCGAGAGTCCCCACGAGTTCGGTGGCACGTTCGATGGCCGCCGCTACGCTGTCCTCGGAGGAGACGTCGACGGGCAGGAAGTGGGCTCCGGCCTCGTCGGCCGCCAGCGACCCGTCCACGATGTCGGCGATCACAACCCGGGCACCGGCCTCGGTGAACCGTTGTGCCACCGCGAACCCGATTCCGCCGGCTGCTCCGGTGATGAATGCGGCTTTGTCTTGCAGCGAGAACATCGTGATCCTCCCTTAACCCTGATAGTCACCCAGGCGGTCGATGCCGGGAAGTTCGGTGGGGTTCTCCTGCGGCGTCGGGATCTCGCACAGCTCGATGATGTTGCCGAAGGGATCTCGGCAGTAGACCACGTACCCGTGGTCGTCGTCGCCCACCGGTTCGCCGAGAACTTGGCCGCCGAGATTGAGCAAGCGCCGGTATTCAGCGCGGCAATCGTCCACGTAGAAGGCCAGGTGGCGGATGCCCCGTTCGTGGGGACCGAGGTCTCCAGGTGGCGGTCCTTCCTGACCGGGAGCCGAAAACTCCCAGAGCTCGAGATGGCAGTTGTGACCGGCCATGAGATGGCCGCGGCTCGCCGAGCCCGAGCTGCCGATGCCTCGATCCATCACCGGGTCGTCCTTCCAACCCTCGTCGCTGATGACTCGAAAGCCGAACATGCGTTCGTAGAACTCTCGGGCCCGCTCCAGATCGGGTACCACGAGACCGGGGTGAGCAAACGCGAGGATCATTCGCCGTCCTCGTTGGGGGGGGCTACCAGCACGATTTGATTGCCGCTGGGCTCGCGCAGTCGGGCGGTGAGGGTGCCGGTCAACGGGTCCGGGGTGGGCGCCTCGATGGACTCCATCCCGGCCCACAGAGCGTCGTCGTAGGCCGCCTGGACGTGGAGCGCCTGGTAGAGGATGCTGCTGATGTACGGACCGTGGGCCTCGTATCCCGCTCGGTCGGCTTCGTTGTACGCAGTGGTGAGGATCATCAGCGCGTTGCGCTCCACCGGGTCGTGGTGCTGGTCGCTGAGCACGGCCAGTCCGTGGTCTCCGTCCTGGACCTGCTTGAGGACCTGGTGACCCATGGCCCTGCAATACCAGTCCACCATCTTTTCGAGATCGTCCACCACCTCCATGAACCCGAGCATCTGGAGGCCGCATGGGCCCGAGGGCCGGTTGGTGAACTCCTGGACGCGGAAGACCGGGTCGGTGTACTCCATGATTTCGATCCACCGGTCTTCGGGGTCTCTCACCACGAATCCGTCGTAGGTGGGAAAGGGCTGGAACTCCTGGCACACCGCGGCGCCTGCATCGCGGATCTGGTCGTAGGACTCCCGGGCGTTGTTGACCACCCAGCAGATGTGGTTATAGGCGTCGCCGTGCCGTTTGTACCACTCCTGCTCGTAGGTGAACTGGAAGGGCGGCGCTTCGAGCTGGATCTGGAATGCCCGGCCGCCGCAGCCGAGGAAGGTGTAGTCGGCGTGACCCTCGTCGGCGATGTGGTAGGTGTCGCCGGTGAAGAAGTTGGTGATGCCGTGGTGCCACCTCAGGTAGGGCCACATGTGGTTACGCGGGTCCTTGTCGTAGATGCAGAGGTGGTGGATGGTGTATTCGAGGTCCTTGGCGGTTTTCATGTTGGTCTCCAATGCACAGGCCGGGTTGGGCCTCCGGTATTTCTCACGCTCGCGATCTCACGAGTCTCCCCGGTCCGGGGCGACAACAACGGTCGAGGTCGAGCCCTTGCGCTCGATGGCCGCCGCATAGATAAAGACCAGCAGGGATCCTCCGAGGCTCAGCGCCCCGAAGATCAGCACCGGCATGAATCCTCCCCCGGAGGCCAGCCAACCGGCCGTGCCGGGTGCCACCAGCATGCCGATGCCGATGGCGGGCACGGTCATCACCACGTAGCGACCGTCGTGATCGAGTTCGGCGGCGGTGGTCACCGAGAACGGCAGGCCGAGACCCACCGAGAACATGACCAGGCAGGCTCCAATGGCATAGGCGGCGAAGACGTCGGCCTGGAAGAGGGTAAGGATTGCGGCGAAGAAGCAGATATGGGCCACGATCAGCGGCTTCAGCGAACCGAATCGACTGCCCAGACCCGCCGCGACGAAGGAGCCGGTGAGGGCGAATACCAGCGTCACCGCGAGCAGCCGGCCCACCGCTGCCGGGTCGAAGCCGCCCTCGTTGCCGAGCCGTTCCATGAAGGACCACATGACGGTTTCGCCGCACATGAAGAGCAAACAGCCGAGCAGGGCCATCCACACCGCCATCCGATTCGTGATCGCCCCGCTTGCGGTCGCCTGATCCGTGACCTCGGTGTCTCTGCCACCCCGCGGCAGCAGAAATTGCGATGGCAGCAGCACGAGGATGGTCGCCACCATGGTCCAGACCAGGCCTGCGAATCCCCAACGGGAGATCACCAATGTGGGAAGAAAGGCCAGCAGCACGGCCCCGGTCATGGCCTCGGCGGCGATTTTGACGCCGTACCATCGGGCCGGGTTCGAGGTGTCCCCGAGCACGGTGGTGCCGATGCCGTAGATCATGCTCAGGGCTCCGCCGGCCAGGAAGACCCCGGCCAGCAGCGTGGTATAGCTCTGGCTCGTCGCACCGGCCGCCAATCCGAGCATGGCGATCAGACTTGCCACCACGCTGGTGACCCTCCAGTTGAATCGCCGAATCCAGAAGAACCCGACGGCAGTGGTCAGGGTGAATCCGGTGAAGAACACGGTCCCGATGAGACCGATCTGGCGGGTGCTGAGACCGCGATAATCCTGCGCCACGCCGAGATACGCGGGCATCAGGTTGTAGAACAGGGCCCCAATAGCCGAGGCTAGAACGCCTGCCAAGATGATCGTTGTGGCATCACGGCCAACGGCTAACTGCTCACGGCTCACGGCGTCACCCCCACCACCCACGATGATGGTCGCAGCGTCTCGGTTTGCACTGTTCGGGGGGTTGTTCATTGTTGACCGCCCCCAGGTTGCAGGTTGCAGGTGGCACGACGCAGCAACGACGCTGGCCTCCACCAGCCGCCAACTCGCCGTCGGCAGCAGTCCACAGTCGTGGCCATGGGGGTCGTCTCGAGGGAGGGGGCTGGCCTACGGCTGTCTGCTGGCGGCGGTGAGTCGCGTTGGAGCAGCCTCCGGCTGCGACAACGTAAACTGCCAACTGCCAACTGCTCACGGTTCACACCGCCAGGAACCGGAAGGGCTGTTCGAGATTTTCCCGGACTCGAGCCATGAAACGTTGGGCGTGCCCTCCGTCGATGGCGCGGTGGTCGAAGCACAGGCTGACCTCCATCATGGGCCGGATCACCACCTGGTCGTCACGGACAATGGCCTTCTTTTCGGCGCGACCCAAGGAAAGGATCGCGGTGGTGCCGTAGGGAATGATCGAGGTTCCCATGACGTGGCCGGCGGCACCGATGTTGTTGATGGTGAAGGTGCCGCCGGTGAGCTCTTCGGGTTTCACCTTGCGGGTGGCGGTTCTCTCGATGAGATCGGACAGCCGATCGACGAGTTCTGAAAGGCTGAGCTGGTCGGCTCCCCTGACCACGGGAAGGATGAGGCCGTCAGGTGTGTCGACTGCAACGCTGAGGTCGTAGTGGCCGTGAAGAACGATCTCGTCGCCATCCACCGTCGCGTTGAACTCAGGATTCTCGACGAGGGCGGGGATCGCCGCCTTGATGATCAGCACCTCGATGGGGACCTTGCGGCCCAACTCGTCGGCAAACACCCTCCTGGCTTCCAGCAGCCGACCGGCATCCACATCGATCCGGGTGAAGACGTGAGGGATCTCCTGCCACGATCGAGTCATCCGTTCGCCGATGGTCTTGCGGAGCATGGACATCTTCTGGCGGCGCGATCCCCGGGTTGGCTCGGCGGCGGGCGGTGGCGGAGTCGCTGCGAACGGCACCTCCGGCGACGAGCCGCTTCCAGATCACCGCGCGTCACCCGGCCCTTGGAGCCGGTTCCCGTGACCGTCGACAGATCGATGCCGTGCTGTCTGGCCATCCGTCGGATCGACGGCATGGCGCGCACCCGCTGCCCTGCTGGTGGGGGAGTCGGCTGGGCCGGGGCAGGTTGCGGCGTCGGAACCGCTCGGCTGCGGCGGGCTCTGCCACAGTCCGGGGTGGTCTTGGGTTCGGGCGTCGACGGTGTGGCGGATTCACCGGTCTCGCCCATGACCGCGAGCACCTCACCCACGTTGACCGTGCCCTGCTCCTCGACCGCGAGCTCGAGCACCACGCCGTCGAAGGGCACCGGCACGTCGATGACCGCCTTTTCGGTCTCCAGCTCGCAGAGGGTGGCTTCGGTGGTGACCTGATCGCCCACGGCCACACACCAGCGGAGGATACGGCCCTCCTTGAGGCCCGATCCCAGGTCCGGCAGACGGAATTCGCGAGCCATTCAGTCCTCCATGACGCGGCGCACGGCCGCCACAATCCGTGCCGGATCGATGATCGAATAGGGCTCGAGCTTGGCTGGAGCCCAGATCGTGTCGGCGTGGGCCACCCGTGCGGGCGGTGTCTCCAGCAGGTCGCCCGCCTTCTCGGCCACCGTGGCGACCACTTCGGCGCCGAATCCAGAGCTCAAGGGCGCCTCGTGCCCGACCACCAGCCGACCGGTCTTGGCCACGCTGGCGAGTACGGTTGCCTCGTCCCAGGGCCTGAGGGTGCGCAGGTCGATGAGCTCCACCGACACGCCTTCGTCGGCCAGGGCGTCCGCCGCCTGAATCGCGGTGTGGACCAGGTTGCCGTAGGTCACGATGGTCAGGTCGGTTCCTTCGCGCACCACCTTGGCCTTGCCGATGGGCAGGGTGTAGTGATCCACCGGCACACCCTCGGCGCGCTCGAAGTACTGGAGGACCGGTTCGAAGAAGATCACCGGATCTTCGCTTTCCAGTGCCGCCGCCATCAGTCCCTTGGCGTCGTACGGATTGGATGGATAGACCACGTTGAGGCCGCCGGCCACGTGGGTGAAGAAGGCTTCGGGCGTGTCGGAGTGTCCCTCCAGGCCCTCGTGGCCACCGCCCGCCGGCATCCGGACGACGATGGGCATGCCGAAGGCGCGGTTGGTGCGCCACGGGTATCGGGCAATGTGGGTGATCATCTGGTCGAAGCCCGGGAAGCAGAATCCGGCGAACTCCATCTCCACCACCGGCCTGACGCCGGCGATGGCCATGCCCACGGCCGATCCCGCGATCCCGCCCTCGTTGAGCGGTGTGTCGAACACCCGATCGGGACCATATTTTTCGTACAGGCCGGCGGTGACCCGGAAGACACCGCCCTCGCGGCCCACGTCCTCGCCGAGGATCACCGTGTTGGGCCGGCCCTCCATGGCGTCGGAAAGCGCCGTATTCAGAGCCTCCACCATGGTCATGGCCTTGCGCTCACCCGCGGGCTCCGGGTCGTCGACCACCTGGAATACGCGATCCGTCGGGATGTCTGTCAATTCCTCGCCCGCAATCTCCTGTTCGTGGTGAAGCTGGTCCACGAGTCGGCCTGGGACGCGGTGGTAAGTGGAGAGGAATATGGTGTCGCGCGAGGTCAGCGGTGTGGCTTCGAGTTCGTCGATGGCGGCATCGACCGCCTTGCGTGTGTCGTTCCGTACGGTCTCCTCGGAGTCGTCAGCCAGCAGCCCTCGACCCTCGAGGAAGAGGCACATGCGGATGAGTGGATCTCGTTCCTGGTACTCGGCCTCCTCCTCGCGGGTCCGGTAGACCGGCGTGCCGTCGTAGGTGGAGTGAGCGGTGTACCGATAGCACAGACCCTCGATCAGGGTCGGGCCGCCACCGGAGCGGGCCCGTTCGACCGCCTGCTTCACGACCCGGTACACCGCCAGCACGTCCATGCCGTCCACCCGAACGCCACGAATGCCATAAGCTACCGCCTTGTGGGCAAGGGTTTCGGCCGCGGTCTGCTCGGCCAGCGGTGTCGACTGCGCGTACTGGTTGTTTTGGCAGTAAAAGATCGTAGGGGTGTTGCGGACTCCGGCGATGTTGAGCGCCGAGTGGAAGTCGTTCTCAGAGGTGCCGCCGTCGCCGAAGATGGCCAACGCCACCTCGTCGCGCCCCAGCAACCGGGCTCCGTAGCCGTAGCCGGTGGCGTGGGGCAGGTGGGTGCCGATGGTGGCGTTCAGTGGGGTGATCCGCACCTCGTGCGGGTCCCAGGCATTGAAGGGCATCCCGCGCCACACCGCCAACTCCTGCACCTCGGGCACTCCCCGGGCCAGCCTGACGCCCTGCTCGCGGTAGGCGGTGAAGACCCAGTCCCGGTCTTCCAGCGCCATGGGAATCGCCACGCACGCCTCCTGCCCGGCGCACGGGTAGTAGGAGGGGATCCTTCCCGTGCGTTGCAGGTGGAGGCAGCGTTCGTCAAAGGTGCGGGTGCGCACCAGGTTGCGGAAGAGCTCCAGCATCTGGTCGTCGGAAAGCTGGGGCAGCTGTCCCACCACCTCACCGTTGATATCCAGCACCCGCTGTGGCTCGGTGTCGGGAAGAGCGATCTGATGGGTCGTCATGTTCGTCACCATCCGCGTGTCGGGTTCAGTGGCTGAGATTGATCGGGCGGCGACCTTGATTGCCTGCGGCCACTCATCCTGAGCGTCGCGTCAATAATCAGTCGGTCGCCGCCCTCCTGACGCCCCTTTCACAGGGCGAGCGTTCTTCGTCGATCAGAAATTATAGGTAAACGACACTCCCCACGTGCTCGGCGAACCCGGGATGCTGGCGATCGAGTTGAGGATCTCGGCGTAGAACACCTCTTCGTGGTAGCGCTCGTCGGTGAAGTTCTGAGCCCACACCGCGACCTCCCACTTGAAGTCCGGCGGGAAAACGGAAAAACGGAAGTCAAACGTTGTGTACCCCAACGCGTAGTTGAACGGGAGGTTGGTGGCCTCGGTGAACTTGTCGTCGGTGGTTTTGAAGGCGACCAACGGCGCCATCCAGATCTTGTCCGACACACCGAAGGAGTAGCGGATCATGCCGTTGAACTGGTACTCGGGCGCGTTGGGGAGCTTGTTGCCGTCGTAATCCGCGATTTCGCTGCTCGTCTCTGTGTCAAGCCAACCGGCACCCACCAGGATATCGAGGCCGGTTGCGGGCCTCGCGATGAGCTCCAGGTCCAGACCGGTGACCGTGGCGCTCTCCAGGTTGCCGAACTTGAAGCCCACGGTCGACGGGAAGAAGGTCTGGATGTCGTCGTAGTCGTAGTGGAAGACCGCGCCGTTGAGCTGGACGTTACCGTTGGCCAGGGTGGACTTGGCGCCCACCTCGTATGCGAGCACCGTTTCAGGATCGTAGGGAAGCAGCTCGAACTGGTCGACCGTGAAGTCGCCGAAGAAGCCGCCGCTCTTGTAGCCGTTGGCCACCGAGCCGTAGATCAGCAGGTCGTCGTTCGGGCGGATCTCCAGGGCGACCCTGCCCGACACATTGTCTTCGCTGATCGTCTGATCGGTAAAGGTGAGCGGGATGCCGTTTTCTGCCAGATACTCCTTGGGTGCGTTCAGGACGTCTTCCGTGGTCTGGAGCGGACCACCCGCCAACAGAAAGGACGTGCCGCCCTTGAAGGAGATTTCTTCGTCGGTGTACCGGAGCCCGGCCACCAGGGTGATTGAGTCCGACAGGTAGAAGTCCAGGCTGGCGAAGGCCGCCGCCGAGGTGGTGTCCTGGTCGTAGTCCCACCAGCCGGGATTCAACCCGAAGAAGGGCTCGAAGATGCCGGAACTCTGGATCGGATTGAAGGTCTTGATTTCGTCCTGGGAGTAGAACAGTCCGGCGATCCAGGCAATCTTGTCCGAGCCACCGTTGAGGCGAAGCTCCTGCGAGAACTGCGCAATCTCTTCCTGGTGCTGGACAAAGAACATGTCACCCGGGATGTACCAGCCCTCGCCGTAGAGGCGGTCCTGGGCGATGTACCCGGTGATTCCCGTGAGTGTCGCCCCACTGAAATCGTAGGTGAAATCAAAGACCCCGGCCATCACGTCGGTGTCGAGTCGGTAGCGATCCACCAGCGACGGATCGATGTTGTCCTTGAAGAAATCGTCATCCGGGTCGTAGGTTCCCACCGTGGACACGCACCCGCCCCGCGGGAGTTTGGTGACGTCGAAGCCGCCGCCGCGCTCCAGGGCGGCTGCCGCCTCGGGACAGAGGGCGAAAGGATCGTCCGGATTACCGGCGCCGGTATTGTAGATTTCCTGCATGCCGGAGACGCCCTCCTGCTCGAGGTAGGAGAAGCTCAGGTTCATGGTGAAGGCGCCGCCCTTGTCGTACCCGATCTGGCCGCGCAGCCCGATGTTCTCGAAGGAACCCATATTCTGGCCGGTGATGGTGTTGTCGTAGTAGGACTCGCCCTGGTTGTCGTAGATGAAGCTCAGCCGGCCGGCCCAGGCGTCGGACAGCCCGCCGTTGACCACGCCCTCGACCTTGACGGTGTCGTACGCGCCGTAGGCCACCCGCCCGAAGAACTCGGACTCCTGGGACGGTTTGGCGCTGATGATGTTGATGGCACCGCCGTTGGTGTTGCGGCCGTAGAGGGTTCCCTGGGGTCCCTTGAGCACTTCGGTTCGCTCCAAATCCATCATGAACAACGACAGCATGGCCGGCGACGAGAGAAAGACCTCGTTGACGTACACCCCCACCGTGGGGTTGTTGTTGGAGTTGAAGTTGTTCATGCCGACGCCGCGGACCGTGACGTTGGGGTTCACGCCCTGTACGGAGGTCTTGATGTCCGCGTTGGACACCAGGCGTCCGATATCAGTGGTGGTGCTCACCTCGAGGGCGCGTAGGTCCTCACCGGTGAACGCGTTCACCGACGCGCTGACATTCTGCACTGATTCTTCGCGCTTCTGGGCGGTGACGACCACTTCTTCCATGAATCGAGTGGGCCGCTCGGCAGCCTGCTCCTCCTCGACAGCCGCCTCTTCGGCGGGCTGTTCCCCGACCGTATTCTCCTGAGCCTGAACACCGGCCCACGGTCCCGCCGCGACGAGGCCAGCGATCAACACCGTTAGTACGACCGATTTGTTACTCATGTGTCCCCCCCTTTGTAGTTGTCCCTGGTCGGCTGCCAGTCATGGTATACCCACCCGGGCGCTCTGCCGAGTCTAGAGCCGCTGGGTTGCCTTGTTAATGATAGTTGCGACCCTTTGATTGATATTTTCGCCCCACCTATGAAATCGAGATAGCTATAGGTTAAACAGGGATTTTCTTGAAGTCAATGGCTACTCAGGAGATAAAACCGGAATTATATCGAATTAATGTGATAATGGTGGCTTCCCGATGGTCATGGCAGGTCCCCACGGGAGGGCCGCGGACTCGTCTGGAGAGAAAAAACGATCGGCCGGTCGAACCGGAAAGGGGGCAAACCATTTCGATAGAGTGGTGACCGGCCGGCCTGCTGACTTTTTCAGGCGGGCCGACGTGAGCCGTGCTCCCCAAATAGGGTCTGAGAAAAAAACAAGAGGTGCCGTCCACGGGTGTAGTGGTGAAGTTTCCGAATCGTCGAGGTTCCGCACCCGACACCTGTGAGTTTCCGCGATCCCGGCAGCCTGCTGCTGCCTTCAGTCTGTACTGAATCCTCTTTTTCACGGCCTGGAGTCATGCTATCATCGACTCGAATTATATCGAATTCATGCGAACCGACGCCGAATCGCTGGATTCCATGAACCCCGATCCAAAGAACAGGAGACAACGTGTTTTCGATCGAGAACAAGAACGCATTCATCACCGGCGGATCCAGCGGCATTGGGCTGGCGGTCGCGGAGCGCTTTCTGCAATGCGGCGCCAAGGTGATCGTCGCTGACGTTCAACCTCCACCCACCTCGCTGTTGGATGGCGGAGCGATTTTCATCAAGCTTGATGTGTCGGACGAAGAGAAGGTGGCGGCTGCACTTCAGCAGGCCGAAGAAACACTCGGCAAGCTCGATATCCTCATCAACAACGCGGGTGTCACGGGCGAGGGCGACGTCTTCATGGAGGACAACACGCCCGAGCTCACCCAACGGACAATCGAAATCAACATGCAGGGCGTGTACTACGGTTTGAAGCACGGCCCGAAACACATGAACGATGGCGGCTCCATCATCAATACCTCGTCACTGGGAGCCATCGTCGCCTTCCCGGGTCTGGGCCCCTACTCAGCGACAAAGGCAGCCGTCTTGAGTTACACCAAGACCGCCGCATTGGAGCTGGCGCCGAGGCGGATTCGGGTCAACGCGATCTGTCCGACATTCGTGCGCACCGCCATGTTCGACGCAGACGACGTGGACTACACGGCCATCGCAGAGGCTTTCATACCTTTGGGAAGGGTGTCCGAGACCTACGATCTCGACGGCTTCTACCATTTCCTGGCGGCTGACGAGAGCGCCTTTCTTACCGGACAGACGATCGCGGTCGATGGTGGGATGTCCCTCGGCGTCAGCCTGACCGCCTACGACAAACTGACCGGTTGAGGTTGTGCTAAACTCGATAAAACTCGAAAATTCGTGATACGATGCGCATGAAATATTCGACGTCCAGCTCGAAGGCGACAACGATTACGAGCACGAGTACGATCAGGGCGTCGGGGCGATGCAGTCATCCGTGGGGCGGGAGATCTTGGATTGGAGGGCAGAGTCGTGAAGGACCGCGTTGCCATAGTCACCGGGGCGGGGCATCCGCTGGGCATTGGAGCGGCGGCGGCCCGCCGTTTGGCGTCCGATGGCATTCGGGTCGTCGCGTGCGACCTGGCCGAAACTCGAGAGCACCTCGATTCACTGGTGGCGGATATCGGGGCCGCGAACGGAACCGCTCTCGCGTGCGTGGTCGATATTACGAAGCCGGAGCAGATTCAGACCTGTGTCGACGAGACCTTGGAGGCTTTCGGCCGGCTGGACATTCTGTTCAACAACGCCGGGGTGGGCATTGGGTCGCCGGAGTATCTGGAGACCACCAGGGAAGCCTGGCAGTTGAGTCTTGCGGTGAATGTGATGGGCACCGCCGAGTTCTGTTATGCGGTTCTGCCAGTCATGCAGTCCGGTGGCGGCGGGGTGATCATCAACAACGCCTCCCTGGCCGGGTTGGGTTCCATATCCGGCATGCCTGCGTGCTACACGGCGAGCAAGCACGCGGTTGTCGGCCTCACGAAATCCATCGCCCGGGAGTTCGGCAAGGACAACATTCGCTGCGTCGCGGTGTGTCCGGGATCCATCAAGACCCAGATGTACGAACCCATACTCGAGATGCACATGGAGATGAACAACTGCAATCGTGAGGAAGCCGAGTCCATCGAGGCAGCGCCGATCGCGTTGGGCTACGCAGCCGAGCCCTCACAGGTGGCGGACGTGGTCGTTTTTCTGGCCAGCCCGGCCGGTGCCTACATTACCGGGGTGGCGTTGCCGGTGGCTGGTGGGATGTCGCAAGGTCTTTGATGGACCCTGAAAGACAGTCCTCACGATGAACACGACGCTGAGTGGGGAGGTTTGATGGCCAGGAGAGTCGGGGTGGTGCTGCCGTATCGGGTCAGCGATGACCTGGTTTCCTTTGTCGAGGCGAATCTCGATTTAGCTTCGGAACTGGAGTTCGCAGGATCCCAGGACGGTTTCACCGACGATGAGCTTCGCGAGCTGAGCAAGGGGAATCCGCCCGGCTCTTTCGTGGAAATCCTGTCGGACGGCTCCACGGTTTTTCTGACCCACGAGTTCGTGGCATCGAACCTGGGCAAGCACGCTCGGCGCCTGCTCGAAGACAGCTGTGACGCCGTCATGATCTGCTGCACCATGGACTACCCCGAACTGGATGCCATCGAGCGGGTGATCACACCCAGCACGGTCCAGAAAAATGCCGCCCTCGCGATCCTACCGGCTGGAGGGACGCTCGGTGTTGTCCAGCCCATTGAAGAGGGCAAGGACTTTGAAATCCAGCACTGGCAGGCCTTCTGCGGACGGCACGATCTTGGTCTCTTTTCCGTCGTCGCCTCGCCGGAGGTCCCGGGTGCGGAACAGGGAGACGATGAGCAGCTGGTGGAGGCGGTTCGATCTCTGGTCGATCAGGGCGCAGATGTCATCGCGCTCGACTGCATGGCCTTCACCGACGACCACCGCAGGTTGGTTTCCGAGGCCACTGGTAAACCCACTCTTCGGCCCATGTCTCTCACGGCCTCCCTCATCGCTGAAGCCTTCCTGTGAGCAGTGTGGTGATTCAGTTCGTGAAGAAGGACGGATTGAAGCGTTTTCTCGGCGCGTTCGCCGCTCTGTACGGCATCGGCTACCTCGCCTACATGCTGATGCCGGTCCTGGTGGGCTCATTGATCGAGGGCCTGGGCATCAACGAGGACGGAGCGGGCGTGATCGCGACCATCGAGCTGGTGGCTCTGGCGGTGACCTTGCTCGTGCTGGCACCTCGCATGGCGCGAATGCCGTTGCGAAGGCTGGCGTTCACCGGCGCCGGTCTGGCCATCTTGGGGAGCGTGCTTGCCACCCTCGTGGTCGCCTTGCCACTGCTGGCTGCGAGCCGAGCGGTTGCGGGTATCGGCATGGGGATGTGTATCGCAGCGGCCAACGCGGTGATCGCGGCCTCCGAGAGCCCACAGAGACTTTTCGCCAGCGTATTCAGCGTCGGCCAGCTCCAGGCCGCGGTTCTGATGACCGTTCTCCCCGTGTTCACAGCCCGGTGGGCGCACGTGGGAGGTTATGGTTTCGTGGCGGTGTGGATCGCGCTGATGATGTGCCTGCTGATATGGCTGCCGAGCACACGGGTTGCCGACATCGAGGGTGCGGTGGAGGAAAAAACCAGTTTGGGTCTATTCGTCCTCCCATCGGTCATCGGCATGATCCTGGTAGGTGCGTGCGATGGCATGCTGTGGACCTTCACCGAGCGCATTGCTGAGTCTTTGGGGCTCGACAGCCAGACCGTCGGTTTCGTCCTGGGTGGTGCCCTCGTCTGCGGGGTCCTGGGGGCGGCCGTCTCGGCCCTCGTCGGTGAGCGATTTGGTGTGGTTCTTCCCATTGCGACGGGCTTGCCGATCCTTGGGGCGTGCTATCTGGCGGTGACCTTCGCGTCCGCCCCACCGGTGTACATCACCGCGCAACTCATGGTGCTGTTCTTCTTTGGATTCACCATTCCATACCTCCTGGGCTTCAACGGGAGTCTCGACCCGAAGGGCAGGGTGATGGTGGCGGCAAGCGGAGCCATGCTGGTCGGGATGGCGATCGGTCCCGCGGTCTCTGGCGCCATCATCGTGGCAGCCGGATTCAAGGCCGTCGGCGCGTGCATCGTCGTGATGATCGCCGTGTGCTTGACGCTGTTCATGTGTGCTGCTCGGGGCATCGGGAACAACCTGTTGCCCGAAGCTGTAGCTGACGAGGATGACGAGAGAATCGGTTGCGATCGTGAATGAACAAAGGAGTCGTCGATGGCAGAACATTCGAAGTTGATCCGCATGAATGCCGATTTCGCGGAGTTTCTCTACAAGAGATTCTGGCAACATCTGGGAGCTTCCGAGGAACACGCAGGGTGGATCGCGCGGGGCTTATCCCTGGGTGACCGCCAGGGCAAGCTCTACCAGGGCATGGGCGTCATGGAGGCGGTGCTGATCCCCGTGGAGGGCAAGATTGCCGATCTGACAGCCACGCCGGAGTTGGTGTCCGAGGGCCCGGCGTGGGCGGTCTTCGACGGTCACAGAAGCACTGGCTATTACACGGTGTCACTGATGACCTTGGCGGCGATCGAGAAGGCGAGGGATTACGGCATCGCCATCGCTTTCGGATACAACCACGTCGACGGCGGATCCTTCTTTGGCTATACGTCACTGGCGCTGGAACACGACATGGTGGCCATGGCCGCCAACAATTCGCTGCCGTTGACCGCGCCGTGGGGAGGCCGGGACTTCAGGTTGGGGTGCCCGCCCTTTGATGCCGCGTGTCCGGCGGGCGACGAGTTGCCGTTGGTGGTGAGTACCAAGATCGGCGAGGGTTACGACGCCGACATCTGCGATGCGCTCCATGGTGATGGCAAGCTCAGGGCCAAGCTGCTTGTGGACCCCGACACCGGCGAACTCACCGACGATGTCAGACCCTATGGAGAGCTGATCGAGGGCTACGGCCGCATTGCCGACTGCCGTGCACCGTGGTATTTCCAAAACCCCAGAACCTATGCCTTGAGTATCTGGAGCGAGTTCATGACGACCATGATCAACCCCGGTGGCACGCCTTCCACCGAGTTGCCGGCCATACCCACCGATTATCTGAAGCCCGGCGCTCCGTCGCCGGTGGGTGGTTCCTACGTCATCGTCATCGATCCGAGCACGTTTGGACCGATCGCGGCGGTCAAGGACAAGGTGGATCGCTACACCAGGTCGATCAAGTCGTGTCCGAGGAGACCGGGCGTGGACGAGATCTTCATGCCGGACGAGTGGGGTTTGAAGAAGATCTACCGGGAGAAAAGCCCCGAGGTGGACATCATGGAAGACCACCTGGTGGCCTTCAAGGGATTCATGGAGAAGTACGGTCTCGACTACGACCAACTCGAGCGGGAGTGGGAGGAACGAGCGACGTAGGATTGCGCCCTCCCTCCCACCCACCCATTGCGAATTGCGAATTTTGAATTGCGGCCTGCCGGTCAGTAGGGCAGAGGGGCAGAGGAGAAAAGGAGCAGAGGGGATGAACCCGGCTGCTCTCCTCTGCTCCTCCGCACCTCATCCCCTCTGCCGCACCGATTAGATTGGATCGGCATCCCCGATCTCGGGAGGCGGTCAATTCGTAATACGCAATCCGCAATTCGCAATCACGAAAACGCTGAAAAGGGCTTTGCCGGCCGAATTCTGCGGGTTACCGCCGAGTGAGCACGTGGGGGAGGTAGGTGCGGAGGTAGCCCTTGCCCGCGCGCTTGGATTCCTCCAGCATGTAGGGCGTGATCTCACCGTGCTCGATCACCGACATGGACAACATCAGGTCCGTCAGGTTTACGAAGTAATAGAAGACGTTATCGACCCTTTCAATCTCGGGGAGCACGAAGTAGCGTTCAAACAGCTCGATCACCACTGCGCTCAACCGTTTGACGTTTCCCGTGTCCACCATTCCGATCTCGGGTGGGGTCTTGCCGCCGAGGAATATTTGGACAGCCGCATGATCGACGGCGTAAATATCCGCGGAACGATCGATGACGAGGTCGGCGAGATCGTGCCAGGTGGTGATCGTGCCGTCGTCGATGGGCTCCTGGTAGGCCTCCAGGAACTGGCCGCTCAGCTCGACGGCCAGGGAGGACAGGAGATCGTATTTATTGGCGTAGAAATGGTAGGCAGAGCCCTCCGGGACCCCCGCCTTGGTGGCGATCTGCCCGAAGGTCAACTCCTCGATAGGGACCTCCATGAGCAATTCCCGGGCCGCGTCAAGCAGCATCCTGCGTCTGGCCACGCCACGCGCCTGAACGTTCTTCCGCAGTCTCTGCTTGCCGACGACCTGTCGGGCCGGACTGTTATTCCCCTTTGGCATCGTCCCTCTCCTCTGACCCAATGGGCTGGGTCTCCCCGAACATGGCTATCCTACAGAAGATCCGATTGAAGCGCGCACTGGCACGACAGGTTATGAAAGAAACTGGAGTTAACTTGACTTTAATTGAAGTGCAGACCATGATGACGAGGTCAGGTGGGGCCTTCTCCCCAGGCGCTGGCAGGATGGCAGCAGGAATAATGTGTCGATCAGCGAATCACACAGATGAGCGGGAGACATGATGTCGAGCTACAAGAATGTCTTTACACCCTTAAAGATCGGCCCGAAGACCGTTCGGAACCGAATATTTTCAGCGGGCCATCACACGGGGTTCGCCGAAAAGGGGTTGTGGACGGAGCGCCACTTCGCATACTACGAAACAAAGGCGAAGGGCGGCATGGGCATGCTGATCAGCGGTGGCATGTTGGTGACGCGTTGGGACCCGGACAATCCATACGCCTCCGAGCACGATCACGTCTTCGCCCCGGGGCAGGTGGATCGGTTCCGCGAGGGCCTCGAGCGGGTCCACAAGCACGGTGCCGTGATGCTGGCCCAGTTGGGCTCCCTCGGGAGGCAGGACTGGTACTGCGGAGAAAGCATGATGCCGGCTGTAGCGGCTTCCCCCATACCGTGTCCGGAAACCGGGGTTGTCCCAAAGGAAATGGAACCCGAGGACATCGAACAGACCATCAGAGACTACGCAGATGCAGCCGAAATCTGCATTGAAGGTGGATTCGACGGTATCGAGGTCCACTGCGCATACGGCTATCTGTTGTCGGGTTTTCTGACTCCCACCAACAACACGCGGAAGGACGACTACGGGGGCAGCCTGGAGAATCGCATGCGCTTTCCCCTGGCGATCGTCAAGGCGGTGCGCGAACGCGTGGGTGGCGACGTGATTGTGGGAGTGCGGATGTTGGCGGACGAGTACATCGATGGCGGCATCGACGTGGAGGTCGCCAAAGAGATTGCCAAGGCCTTTGAGGCCGCAGGTCTGGTGGACTACCTCAACGTTTCCCCGGGCACCTATGAACGGATGGCCCTGACCTTCCATCCCATGGCTTTCCCCATGGGGTGGAGCACCTACATCGCCCAGAACATCAAGGAAGTGGTCGACCTGCCGGTGATCTTCTCCTCGCGCATCAAAGAGCCCCCCATGGTGGAGAAGATCGTCGCCAATCACTGTGCGGACATGGTGGGCATGACTCGCGCCACCATCACTGACCCCGACCTGCCGGTGAAGATGTTGGAAGGTCGGGAGGATGAAATCCGCAGCTGCATCGGCTGCAACCAGAAGTGCCTGGCGAACACGGTTTTCATGATTCCCATCAGCTGCATGCAGAATCCGGTGGCCGGTCGCGAGTTCAGCCCTTTTTGGCGAGAGCTCAAGCCTGCGGAGAATCCGGAGAAGATCGTCGTGGTGGGTGCCGGCCCGGCCGGCTGCGAGGCCGCCATCACCCTGGCGGCGCGGGGCCATCAGGTCTCGCTCTACGATCGCGGCACCGAGGTGGGCGGCCAGTTGCTGACGGTGGAGAAGGCGGTCGGCCGCGAGGAGTGGCAGGACGTGTACCGCTTCCACAAAAGGGAGATTGAACGACTGGGGGTGGACCTGCACCTCGAAACCGAGTTGACGGCGGACGGGATACTGGCGCTGCAGCCCGACCGGGTGGTCATCGCAACGGGATCCACGCCGAGGATCCAGCCGTTTGACTACTTGCCCCGGGTGGAGGGCATCGAACAGGCTCTCAACGTTCGGGACGTACTCGACGGCAAGGCCGCGTCGGGTCAGACGGTGGCCATCTACGCCGGCGACAACAATCTGCAGGCGCTGACCCTGGCGGACACCTTGTTGGACCAGGGCAAGACGGTTCACATTATCTGCCCCTCCGACATGCCGGGCAAGAACGCGGAGCCCCTCACCCTTGGAGTGGTGATTCAACGGCTGGTGAAAAAGGGCCTCGCCGGGATGACCCTCGACGGAGTGATCACGAAGTTTGATGGCGAGAAGGTCTCCGGGGTAGCGAGCATCCTCGAGTATGAGTTCGAGGTCCCGTGCGACACCTTCATCAGTTCCTTCGGCGGTGATGCCGACGGCGGCCTGTACTTCGATCTGAAAGGCCAGGTGGATGTGCGCCGGATCGGTGACGCGGTGGCACCGAGGACCGCGGACAACGCCATTTTCGACGGCGCCAAGATCGGCAGAGAGCTGTGAGCGGCTGGAGATGACATTCATGGAAGATCAATCGTCACAGTCGGGGATCTGGGTTTTTCTCGAAATGCTGAACGGCCGGTTGGCGGACGCCTCACTGGAGCTGCTGAGCGAGGCTCGCCGGGTCGCCGCGCAGAAGAACCTGCCCCTGTGTGGGCTCGGATGCTGTTCAGAAGCGGAGGCTGGCATCCTGTCCGAGGAAGCTGCCGCCTACGGCACGTCGCACCTGATGATCATACCTACGGGCGATCAGGGTGTTGACGCGGTCATTGCGGCGTCGGTTCTGGCACCGGTGATCCGGGAGCGGCAGCCAAAGCTGGTGTTGCTGACCACCAGCGTGCTGGGCAAAGAACTGGCCGGTCGTGTGGCGGCACGCCTGCAGCTGGCCATGGTGAGCTGCGCCAGCTTCTTCCAGTGGCAGGGCGATACCCTCGTCCTCACCCATTCTGATCATCAGGAAAGGGTTTCGAAACGGGTCACAAATCCCCGGCCAACGACCCTGGTGGCCACGGTCCAAGGTGGTGTCTTCCCGGCGGATCCACTCTCGGAGCCCGGGACCGGGCTCGTGCCTGAGGTTCTGAGCGTGTCGCCAACTGCCGTTCGGGGTCCGGCCGTGTTGGAGCAGGTGGCTGATGTGGCGGCCGATATGGCCCTGGACGAGGTGGACGTTGTAGTGGCCGGAGGAGTCGGCCTGGGCGGGCCCGAAGGATTCGAGGTTCTCGGCCAGCTGGCCGATGCCCTCAACGGACGGATCGCGGCCTCCCGGATGGTGGTTGACAAGGGCTGGATCGGCAAGGAGTACATGGTGGGGCAGACCGGGGCGACCGTGAGGCCGCAACTGTACATCGCCTGCGGCATCTCAGGGGCCATGCAACACGTGGCGGGAATGAAGGACTCCAGGACGATCATTGCCATCAATACCGATCCCAACGCCCCCATCCGCAACGTGGCTGACCTGATGCTGGTGGGCGATCTGCACCAGATCGTACCCGCCATGGTCGATCGAATCAGGGCCAGGGAAGCGCTGGATCAGCAAGGTGGCCGCCGATGAATATCTTGGTCTATGTCCGGCAGGTCTTGAGTCCGGGTGAGTTGGTGGACATCGATAGGATCAACATCCGGGTGGACGATTCGCGGGCACGGTTCCAACCTCACGAGGTGGATGAGGCAGCGGTGGAAGAGGCCGTGCGCCTGAAGGAATCAGTGGTCGATAGGGATGGGGGTGAGGCCCAGGTCACCGTGGTCTGCGTCGGGCCCGAGCGCACCGAGCGAGATCTGCGCGCCTATCTGGCGGTTGGTGCCGACAATGCCATTCGCATCTGGGATGATTCGCTGGAGAATGTCCCCCTGGACGAGAGCGCTATCGCTGCATCCCTTGTCGAGGTGGCGGCTCGGCTGTCGCCGGACTGGATCATCTGCGGCGACGATGTGTCCACCTCGTTGGCCGGTTGTCTCTCCGAATCGCTTCAGTTTTCGGCGGCGACCGCGGTCCGAGCTATCGAGTTGGATGGGCCCGGACTCAAGGTCAAGCGCAAATTGGAGAAGTCGACCGCAACCGTTGCGATCTCCGCTCCCGGGATCGTGGCGGTGGAACGTGGCCACACGCCCCGCTACCCGTCACACAAGGACCGCCTGATTGCCAAACAGAAAACGGTCTCCCGTCTGGGATCGGCTGACATGGCAGAGTCGATGCGGACCATCACCGCGTCGGCGACCAAGCTGAAGGTCGACGCCATCACCCTGCCCAAGCCTGGCAAGAAAAACTACCCTCCTGCGGACGACGGCTTCAGCCGGTACGTGGGGTTGCTGCTGGGTGGCATGGCTGGTGGAGATGCCGGGAGTCAGGTCGTCGAGGATACGACGGAGAACATGGCCCAGCTCGCGGTCGACAAGATCGAATCCCTGGGTTGTTTCTGAAACGACCAGGGAATGACAAGCTAGGAGGTATGGCATGAGCAAAATGGGTCCCAAGGAAACAGTGATGAAAATGTATCAATCCGTTGTCGACGGCGATTACGACACGGCCCGTTCCCTGTTGGCCCCGGACTATTTCTCCCACACTCAGACCGCGGAAACCGATCCCGAGGCCTTCTTCAAAGAGATGGACTCCATCAAGGCCACCATCACCAACTTCAAGCACACCTTCATCCTGGCCATGGAGGAGGGCGACATGGGTGTGGTGATGCAGCGTCTCGAGGGCGTCCACAAGGACACGGGTGAGAAGATCGCCTACCGGTCCGCCGACTTCTTCAAGCTCGACGAACAGGGACGTTTGAAGGAGCACTGGGATGCGGTGACCTTCGATGGTGAGGATATGTTCGATACGATCGAGCTCGAGGAGTGAGCCGTTTGGCTGCATGAATTCGGAATTCGGAATTCGGAAAACCGCACCCCGTCGAATCAGCAGGAGTAGATTGTGGTGCGGCCATCCTGGCTGCACAGCAAGACGTTACGGATAGACGTTGGACCTTTGACGCGGAGCTGTGCAGGCTGGAAGCCCGCACCACAATTTGGCCCTGCCAACTCGCCGCGAGCAGCCGAGTGACCACGTCGTTGTCGCGGAGCGAGAACGGCTGTGGGAGCAGGCTGATCGTGGGGAGTCGCGTTGGAGCAGCCTCTGGCTGCGACAACGTAAACGGCCAACGGCCAACGGCCAACGGCTTACGCCCTACTGAACCACCCACTTGCCGGACCGTAGTGGCCGCGATACGGGTCTTTCGTCGGATTCACCGTGCTCGTTTTGACGGGCCTGCTCCCGGTACTGCTGGGGCGAGACGTCGAACTGGCGTTTGAAGGCCCGGCTAAAGGCCGCCGCCTCGCTGTAGTCCAGCAGGTAGGCGATGTTCTGGATCGACAGCCGAGACGTCTCGAGGTAGTGGCGGGCCAGCGTCATGCGGGTGTCCACCACGATTCGTTTGTAGCTGGTGCCCGCCCGGTAGAGGCGTTTGCGGAGCTGGGACGACGACATGTTCATCCGCTCGGCGGCCTCCTCGAGGGCGAGAATCCTCCGCCCCGACCGGCTGAGCAGGAGACGAGCGACCTCGTCGGGCGCGTCCACCACCCGGCGGCGCGGCCCGAGGATCCGCTCGCACATGCCGTGGCAGAGCTGCGCGACCGCCGGGTTCGCGGTGGCCACCGGGCGTGTGAGCCACTCGGCCGGAAACCTCAGCTCGGTGCGGTCGCACTCGAAATGGAATTGGCAGAGGAAAGCCGCCTCGTAGGCATCCACGTAGGCCGGCGCCGGGTAGTCGAAATGAGCGCTCGCCTGCTGGAACTCATGTTTCGCCCCTCGGCCGAGAAAGAGCTCGAGAAGCCGCCACATGCCGGCGATCGAATCCTCGGCGATGTCAACGGTCTCGCGAAGATAATTCGTCCTGATTACGGGCCGGATGATGGCTTGTTTTTTCTCGATAAGGAGGTCCAGGTCATATCGATCCGAGGTGACGTCGTGGTAGGTCAGTGCGATTTCCAGGGCCTTGTCCACCCGATCGCTGCTCATGGCGGCGAATCCCTGGAGCCCGATATCGGGTGCCTCGAGAGATTTCATCAATCGCAGTCGAACGTCGGGACGGTGTCGCCGCGCCTGGTTAACCGCCCGGTCGAGCTGATGGAGGCTCAGCCCCATTCCGGAGGCCAGATCATTCCGCGAAATACCGGCGCTCTCGATGGCCTTTGAGAACAGCCGCGGGTCTTCGAGGCATCGCTCCAGATGGGCGACCCACCTGGCAACGATGCGACTCTCCTCTTCGAGCCGGGAGTTGAGGGTGGCGAGTGATGGCAACATATCAGAATCGGCAGTTCTCAACTGTATAGGAAAGGGTCGGAAATGTCATGTCCGATGAGGATCCAGCGGTCGTACACTGGAGCGAGCAACCCAGGGCTCCATTGAGTCTGGTGGCTCGACGCCGCCACAAGGGGGAACGATGAGCCGAACCAATACCGTGTTGACCATTCCGAATCCGGGAGAGGTGAAGCTGGTCGAAAAACCCTACCCGAAGATCGTGCCGGGCTTCGCCCTTGTGGAGGTGGCCATCGCGCCGATTTGCATCGAGCATCAGATCTACCGTGATCACACGTTTGAGTGGCACGAGGACGAAGAGCATCTGGGCCATGAGGGGGTTGGAACAATCATCGAGGTGACGCCCGGCTCGAAATATCAGGTCGGCGACAGAGTGGCGATTTTCCAGGGCAACGCGTGCGGAGAGTGTTTTGTTTGCAGAAGTGGGCTGAGTCCGACCCACTGCATGGGGATTCCCTATGAGGAAATCCAACTTGGGGGCGACCCCCATGCGGCGCTCGAGTCGCTCGGAGGCGGCGACGCCATGTCCGCCCCCGGCGGAATGAAGGCCATCGAGAACGCCTGCGGGAGCGAGTCCGGTGGCTTTGGCTTCTCGAAGTATCGGATCGCTCCCGAGCACATGATGCAGAAGATCCCGGACGAGCTCGAATTCCGGTACGCGGCCTCGGCGAACTGCGCGTGCGGCTGTACCTACACCGGGGTGGAGGAAACTGGCGTCGGTGAGGGCGACTGGGCCATGGTGTCCGGGATCGGTTTCATCGGTTTTGGCGCCATCATCAACGCCATGTACCGCGGAGCCAAGGTGATCGCTCTCGGTCGCAACGAGTTCCGCATGGATCTCTGCGAGAAGCTCGGCGTGGACCACGTCATCAACCCGGACGATTCCCATTGGCTCGAGAAGGTCCGAGAGATCACGGGTGAACGCAAGGGCGTGGATGCCGTCTTCGAGTGCTCCGGGTACCCCTATTACCAGACGCGGTCGCTCCAGGCGCTTCGCCGTTACGGCACCATGTTCTGCTTTGGGTTCCTGCCGGAGTCGGATGAAAAACTTCAGATTCACATGCTGGACGAGATCATGAACCGTCGCATCAAGCTCACCGGTGGGCACGACGTCAATGTCAGCGACCGCGATGGCCTGGTGAAAATGCTCTGCGACCCGCAGGTGCAAAAAGGCGTCGACCTGATGGTGACCCACGAGTTCAACATGTCCGACGGCGACGCGGCCTTCAAAGCCTGCCTGTCGAAGAAGGCCGGCAAGGTCTATCTGTATCCGCAGGAGGATTGTCCCAAGTAACCGTGAGCCGTGAGCCGTTGGCCGTGAGCAGAAAACAGGTCGTCGGTCGGATGTCGGCGGTGGGGATTGCGCCCATCCGCCCGCTCACCCATTGCGAATTGCGAATTCTGGCCTGCCAGCGGCCCCGCAGCCCACAGCCCTTAGCCCGCACTTCTCACCGGGTTTCGTGACGAGGGCGGCGAGGCGCTATGTCCAGTGTGGTTTTCGACCCGAGGGGCGCGGAGGCGTACTTGACAGTACGTCGAGCACCCCGAGGCGAGAAAAACACCGCTGGGCGTTGTGCATCGCCGGCCGTAGCAGAAAGCTGGTGAGAAGTGCGGGTTAGCCTCACTGTAAACTGCCCACTGCCAACGGAGCGTGACCCATGACGGACGACCGAGAACTCGATGTGATGATGGCGAAATATCTCGCTCAGGCGAAGAGGAGCAAGCGCGAGAATCGCATGGTCTTCAATCACGTCTGCATCCGGGTCGAGGACCTGGATGCGGCGGAGAAGCTCTTGTGCGAGTCCTTCGGGATCGACGGGTTCCTCTCTCCGGGCGGCGGGACCTTTGACGATGAACAGGAGTTCCGGGTCGCCTGGCTGGACGACAACAATATGTACCTGGAAATCTCGCAGTTCGATGAGCAACAGGAGATCGGGTACAACACTGGCGTGGGCCAACCCATCGGTCATCTCAGCGAGATCGGGTTCTTCGTGCCGGATATGGACAGGGCGCTGGAGCACCTCAGCCAGTTTGGCTGGAGAGTCACCTCGCGAATCCACCAGCCCGGTGCGCGCATGTTCAAGATCGATACCGACACCCCTTCGGGCATCCCGGTGGAGCTCGTTGACATTGACGTCGATCCCGACGAGCCGGAGGCCACAAAATGAACCAGAAATTATTCACCGACGTCGTCCAAATCGGTATCGTCGTTCGGTCAGCCGAGGACACGGCGCGGCGCTACCAGGAGTTGCTGGGTGTCACGGACTGGCACTTCAACGAAGTGGACACCGAGAACGGCAAGGGCGCCGACTTTCGCAGTCGTGGCAAGCCCATCACGGCCAAGGCGCTGATCGTCTGGACCCAGCTGGGAAACGTCGAGCTGGAGCTGATCGAGCCGAGGGATCAGGACAGCGTCTACGCGAAGTTCCTGCGCGAGCAAGGCCCCGGCATCCACCACGTGATGTTCGCCACGGGTGACTACGATGCGTGTCAGGATCGCATGCATGCAAACGGCATTGCCACGATGGCGTCTGGGGAGCTCCAGAACACCCGCTTTCAGCTGCTGGACACCGTCGAGACGTTGGGCGTCATCAGCGAAATCGCCGACGGCGAGGCTCTGGTACCGGATCGCAGCGGATTGGGAACAGTTGGCAGTTAGCAGTTTACGTTGTCGCAGCCAGAGGCTGCTTCAACGCGACTCGCCGCCACCAGCAGACAGCCGTAGGCCAGCCCCCTCCCTCGAGACGACCTCCCTGGCCACGGCTGTGAACTGCTGCCGTCGGCGAGTTGGCAGGGCCAAATTGTGGTGCGGGCTTCCAGCCTGCACATCTCCGCGTCAAAGGTCCAACGTCCAACGTCTAACGTGTAACGTCTTGCTGTGCAGCCAGGATGGCCGCACCACAATTCGCCCAGCCGTCTCGATCACAATCCTCGAAGGTCATGGACCTTTAAACCTTTAACCTTTAGCCCTTTAAACGTGCAATGCGGCCGAAACCCACGCGCCGTTGGCGGAACTCGATGACAGTGCAGCCCGGATGAACGCGACGCCGAGGAGGCCGTCCTTTGAATTGGGGAAGTGCATGGCCAGGGGATCTGCCCGGGTGCCCGCACGGCGGGCGGCGATGGCCTCCGCTGCGTCGGAGTAGATGGTGGCGAAGGCCTCGTGAAAGCCCTCCGGGTGACCCAGGACGATCCTGCTGGCACGGGCCGCCAACGGCAGCGTCCCGGGACCGTTCGGTGTTCGGACCTGGGCCGGTCCGTCAATCGGTCGATAGAAAAGGCTGGTCGGGTGCTCCTGGTTCCACTCGAGGGAGCCCTCGGAACCGCACACCCGGAAACGAAGGCAATTCTCGAGGCCGGCAGCGGCCTGGGTGACCCAGAAACTGCCCCTGGCACCGCTGTCGAAGCGCAGTAAGGCTCCAGCGTAGTCGTGAGCCTGCCGGTTCGGAACGATGGTACCGATTTCGGCCGCGACCTCGGCGACCTCGAGGCCGGTGACGAATCGCACCAAATTGTGGGCGTGGCTCCCGATGTCACCCATGACCAGGGAGGTGCCGCCGCGGTCCGGATCGAAGCGCCACGGCAGGTCGTCGCTCGGCGATTGCTCCCGTGGGGAGGCGTTTCCACCCTGGGCATAGTCCACCTGGACCATACGAATATCGCCCACCTGCCCGGCCTCGACCATGGCCCGGGCCTGCCGAACCATGGGATAGCCGGTGTAGTTGTGGGTCAGGCAGAAGACGAGCCCGGAATCCATCACCGCACGGTGGACGTCGAGGGCGTCGGCGAGGGTGTTGGTCATGGGCTTGTCGCAGATGACGTCGAACCCGAGCCCGAGGGCGGCAATCGAGTAGCTGTGGTGGCTATCGTTGGGCGTCATGATGGCGACGGCATCGGCCCCGTCCTCACGTGCGGCCTCGGCATTCAAGAGCTCGTGGGCGCTGCCGTAGGCGCGGTCGGCGGCCAGACCGAGGGCCCGGCCGGCCTGGCGGGACCTTTCCTCATCGGAACACAGCGCTCCGGCGACAATTTCGTAGCGATCGTCGAGGCGCACCGCCGCCCGGTGCATGGCGCCGATGAAGCTGCCGGGACCGCCGCCGATGACGGCCAGGCGCAGTCGGCGTCCCAGGGCTTCGATCACCGGGTTGGTATCGATTTCCATCGCATTCTCCAATCACAGGTCGTGCCATGTGCCGCGATGGTTCTCAAGGAACTGCCGGACCCGAGCGTCGAGTTCGGCATGCTCCGGTGGCGCGCTCTGGGCGGTTACCAGGCTTGCGTTGAGGAACATCCATGCGACCACTGTTATCAATCGATGTCCTCGCACGCGTCCCCCGATTTTTCGGCACTCAGGCCGACCGGTATCATACCTGTCCCGTGACCTCAGCTTGGGCGATCACAGTCGGGATCGGGATCGGAATCGCCATCGGAATCGGACGGAGCTGTTGAGGACGGCTCATCCGATCCCGACTTCCGATACCGATCCCGATAGCGAAAGGACTTGATCGGTATGATGGTCAAGGATCATGGGCTAGCCAACGGCCGGGGAGTCGAATACTGTGCGGCGTCAGCGGGGAAGCCTGGACCGAAGCTACCGGTACGAAGAAATTGTGAAGAGTCCCTTCTACTTTGCCATCACGATGGCCCTCATCGTCGGGTGCGCAGGCTGCGCCCACGGCGTCAAGGAGGACCGGGCCCCGACCCAGGCATTCACCCTCGAGGAGTGGTCGAACAGGGTCACCTCGAAAGGGCTCGACGTCGATTCCGTGGTGTACCCCTTCCGCGTGACGCCGGCCATGGAAGCATGGATCGAGGGGGTGTTCCGTGGGGGAGGGTCGCTGACTGAACCGGACCGGTTGGAGTTGCTGCAACGAGCCCTGTTCGACAGAGCATTCGAATTTTCGTATGACGACGCGCTCACCCTTACGGCGGATCAAGCCTTCGAGGCGCGCCGCGGTAACTGCTTGTCGTTCACCGTTCTTTTCGTCGCCCTGGCGCGCAGTGCGGGCGTGCCGACCTTTTTGCTGTCGGTGCGTCGGGGACCCAACGTCAACGAAGAAGAAGACCTCGTGGTGATCAACGAACACGTGGTGGCGGCGCACCGAGGCTTGGATAGATTACTGGTCTTCGATTTTTTTCTCACTTCGGAGGAGCCCTTCGTCCGGCAGCAGGTGGTGGACGATGTGATGGCAACGGCCATGTACTACAACAACGTGGGCGGCCTCGCGATCCGTGACGGCGATCTCGAAAAGGCGCAAGAGGTCTTGCCAGTCACAACCTCGCTTGCCCCGGATTGGCCTCCGGGCTGGACCAACCTGGGGGTGGCGCGCTTTCGATCAGGAGATACCGAGGGCGCGTTGGAGGCATACGGCGCGGCTCTCGAGGTGGCGCCGGATAATCCCTCGGCCCTCACCAACTTGGCCCACGTCTACAGTGAGCTCGGTTTGGACTCGGAGGCCGACTCCCTGCTCCGGGCCGCTGCGGGCAAATCGAACCACCCGTTCACGCTGATCGTTCTGGCGGACTCTGAAAGGCGTCGCGGGAACTACGACGAGGCGGCCGAGCTTCTGCGCCAGGCCCGCAAGAAGGACCGGAATTCGCCCGAGGTGTGGGAGGCCATGGCGCGACTCGCCCGGCACCGAAACGACCCGTCGAAGGCGGATCGATATCACGCCAAGGCGGAGAAGCTCCGCAGAAAGCAGGCGAAACAGGAGGCGGCTAGAACCCCTCGGCCCGGGTTCCCGATCGATTCCCAGTGGCCTCCCCGCGGACCGCGGTAGACACCCGGTGAGATCAGCGGCTTTCATTGTGAGGTGGTATTCTCACTCCCGTTATGTTTGTTCGTGCATGTCCACCGATCATCGTGCTGGACCTTGCTGCCGGCTGGCCAACCCACCATGGCTCACCCACCACAGGTGGACTGCGATGAAACCCAAGGCACGGCTCTACCTTGACGCATCGGATGGACAGAACCTGTTTGGGGACGGCAGGTACCAGCTCTTGAAGGTGATCGATGAAGAGGGTTCGCTGCTCAAGGCGGCGGCAAGGCTGGAGCGAGGCTACCGAAAGGCTTGGGGGGACATCCGGCGTACCGAGCAGGCTCTCGGACGCAAGTTGGTGATCACCAACAGGGGCGGCCCCACTGGCGGTGCCACCCAACTCACCGAGTTTGCACAGCGGCTTTTGGCCGGTTGGGACCGGTTCCGAGACGAGGTGGAGTCCCAGATGGAGACGGCCTCAGGCGAGCACCTCGGATTTTTGGACGAGGGATAACGGTGCTCATCGACACCCACGGACGCGCGATCGAATACCTCAGAATCTCGGTCACCGACAGGTGCAATCTGCGATGCTCCTACTGCATGCCCGCGGACGGCATCGAACTCAAAAAGTGCAGCGACATGCTCAGTTACGAGCAGATCACCGAGATCACCAGGGCCGCTGCCCGGGTGGGAATCTCCAAGATCCGGCTGACCGGCGGGGAGCCGCTGGTGAGACGAGGTTTGGAGGAACTGATCCGCATGTTGGCCAGCATTGATGGAATCGACGAGATCGCCATGACCACCAACGCCGTCTTGCTGACCCGGGCGCGAGCCATCGCGCTTCGTGAGGCCGGGCTGGACCGCCTCAACATCTCCCTGGACACCCTCGACCCGGAGCGGTACCACGCGTTGACCCGCGGTGGGCGGCTCGATGAGGCGCTGGCCGGCATCGAAGAGGCGGTCGCAGCGGGTTTCGAGCGGACCAAGATCAATATGGTCATCTTCGACTCCACGACGGGGGAAGAGATCTCCTCCATGCGCGATTTCTGCGCAGCGAAGGGGTTGGCGCTGCAGCGGATCAGGCACTTCTCCCTCAGTGGGGCTATGGCTTCGATGGGTCCCGATGTGCCATGCGAACGGCCGATGCCGTGTGACATGTGTAACCGGCTTCGACTGACCTCCGACGGGTTTTTCAAACCGTGTCTCATGTCGGACAGCGAGATCGAGGTGGACTTCGAGGAAATCGAGGGTTGCCTCCGCCGCGCGGTGGAGGCGAAGCCCGAGGCAGGCTCGTCGTGCAACGGGCGCTCCATGCGTCAGATCGGAGGGTGATGGGTGATGGAATTTTCGCACATCGACGACGAAGGTGGAGTTCGAATGGTGGATGTCTCGGGCAAGCCGATCGTCAGGAGAACTGCCGTTGCGGAGGGGTTCATCGCCATGGACCCGTCCACTGTGAATGCCCTGCGTGATGGGTTATTGAAGAAGGGAGATGCCCTTGCCACCGCCCAATTGGCGGGGATTCTGGCCGCCAAGAAGACCGGAGACTTGATACCCCTCTGCCATCCTCTCCCCATTGACGACATACGGGTTGATTTCCGGGTGGGTGACCACGGAGTGGGGATCGAGGCGACCGTGACCACAACCGCCAGGACCGGCGTTGAAATGGAGGCTTTGACCGCCGTGTCGGTGGCGGGTCTGACGATCTACGACATGTGCAAGGCGGTCGACAAGGACATGGTGATCGGGGACATCAGGTTGAAATCCAAGACAAAGGAGCCGGTATGAGCCGGCAATTCGAAGTCGTCTCGCTCAATATCTCGGAAGCCAAAGGGGAGAGGAAGACCCCGGTGGACAGCATGAGGCTCGTCGCCGGCGGCGGCATCGAGGGCGATGCCCACGCCGGCCCGGGCCACCGTCAGGTTTCCTTGCTGGCAGTGGAAGACATCGACGCCATGCGACGGAAGATCGACTGGGTCTCCCCGGGCGACTTTGCCGAGAACATCACCACCCGAGGTGTTGAGCTTCCTGCCCTTCCGGTAGGGAGCAGATTGCGCATCGGTGAGACGCTGCTGGAAATCACACAGATCGGCAAGGAATGTCACCACGGCTGCGCGATCATGGAGCAAACCGGGGACTGTGTCATGCCGAGGCGAGGCATTTTTGCCCGCGTTCTCGAGGGCGGAGAGATCACCAATGAAAGTGCTGGTTCTTACGATTTCTGACCGGGCCGCGGCCGGTGTGTACGACGACCAGTCGGGGCCTGCTTTGGAGCAGGTGCTCCGAGAGCTGTTGGACGACGTCGTGATTCGTCGGGCGGTTGTTCCGGACGAGTCCCTGCAGATCGAGGCAGCGATGACCGAAGGGTTGGACTGCGACCTGATTCTGACCACCGGCGGCACCGGCCTCGGTCCGCGGGACATCACCCCCGAGGTTACGGAGCGATTCTGCGATCGAGCGGTTCCGGGCCTGGCCGAGCTGCTGAGAATGGAGTCGCTGAAGGAAACATCACACGCCGCCCTGTCGAGAGGAGCAGCCGGGCAGCGAGGGATGACCCTGGTGGTCAATCTCCCCGGCTCGGTGGGGGGCGCGTCTTTCGGTGCCCGGGTCCTGGCGCCGATCCTCCCCCACGCGGCGAAAATGATGGCGGGGAAAGGCCATTGAGTCGTCGGGGAATTTATCTGATGACGACCATTGTGGTGGGAGCGCTGGCCTCCTGGGTTGGCGCTCAAGAAGCCCCTTTTTTCCGAGTGCAGGACGTCATCGTGGTCACGGGCGAGCAACCTACCGCCCAGCAGCTGGCCACAACCGAGTGGAACATCGATCGGCAGGAGCTGTTGGACCGCGGCGTGACCCGGCTGGACCAGGCATTGACCACCGTGCCCGGGCTGTACGTTCGCACCGGCGGCGAGGGCAGCCCGCGGGTGGACATTCGAGGCTACAAGGGTCGCCACGTTCGGTTCCTGATCAACGGGGTGCCGGCGAACAGCTCCTACGACGGCCAGTTCAATCCGGCACTCATCCCGGTGCAGTTTATTGATCAGGTCCAGGTCACCCTGGGCCCGGGGTCTTTGCTCTATGGACCGGGCGGCACCGGCGGAGTGGTCAATGTGGTCACCCGGCAAGGAGTGAGTCTACCGGGGATCTCAGGGGTGTTGGGCGGTGGCAACGACGGCAAGGGGTGGCTTGGAGCGAACGTGGCAGGTAAAGGAAAGAGACTGGACTATTCCTTTTCCTACGACGGTCAGACAATGGACGGCTTCCCGGTCTCCGGGGATTTTGAGCCGGCGCCCAACGAGGACGGTGGGCTCCGCGACAACAGCGATCGCAGGCAGCACAGCCTGAACGGCAACCTGGGCTGGCAGCTTGGCGCTCAGACCCGGCTCGGCCTGACGATGGACGGCCTCACCGGAGAGTGGGGCAGGCCTGCCCGCACTGGTCTCAACCCCGAGGCCAGGGTCAAGTTCGAGCGAGTTGACAACGTTGATCAGGGGGGCCTTCAGCTGAGCCTGGTGCACCGGTGGAACGATCGCCATGGATTTCGTGGTTTCCTCTACCACAACCGGCAAGATCAGCTGTTGAACGAGTACAAGAACGCCGACTCCGACGAGCTGAAGCAACAGCAGGATTCGCGAGCCGTCAACCAGGGAGTCAACCTGCAATGGGTGGTCTCAGGGTGGGCGCACCAGGTGACCACCGCCGTGAGCCTGGAGAACCAGCAGTGGTCGGCAGACACCCTGAAATTCAGCAGCGGCGGTGGTGGCAGCGGTGGAGGCGGCAATGGCGGAGGGGGTGGTGGCAACAACTCGCCGTCGCTGTCGCAGCTGGACCAATCCCAGGACCTCTTCAGTCTGATCCTGGAGTACCAGTGGCAAGCCTCCGACCGCTATGGACTGACCGCCAGTGGGAGTTGCCATCAGACCGACACCGAGGTGGACGACGACTACTCCGCACTGCTGTCCGGATACCACATGGTGGGTACCGCCACCAGGCTCTACGGGTCGTTGGCCCGCAAGGCTCGCTATCCAACCTTGCGCAACCTCTATGACGGCAGCTCGGCCAACCCGAACCTGGAGCCCGAGGTGTCGGCAACTATCGAGCTCGGACTGGAACACAACTTCGGACAGGGCAACTCTCTGACGGTGGCGGTCTACAGCAGCGACGTGGACGATTACATCGAGAAGGACCTGGACGACGTGTACCGCAACTACGCCCACTATCGATTTCAGGGTTTTGACCTGATGGCCAGGATTCGCAGTGTCCACCGGCTGGACATGGATCTGGCGTACAGCTTCCTGGACGCCGAGAACCGAGGGGAAGACGACCAGAACCGAACCCAACTGCAGAATCGGCCCGAGCACCAGCTCAAGACCAGTTTCATCGGGCACCTGCGGTGGCGGCTCACGGGGCGCCTGGACGCCAACTATGTGGCCGGTCAGGTGTACTACACCGAAGCCGGTCAGCAGGACCTGAACGATTATCTCCTCATCGACCTGAGCATCAGCCAGCCGCTGCCCTGGGGCGGCTTGAGTTGGCAGGCAACCGCCGCCAACCTGTTCGACGAGAATTACGTGCAGAGCGAGGACCTGCCCCAGGCGGGCAGACAGTGGCTCTTGAGCCTGAGGGTCGACCTGTGAGGGAACCGGTCCTGACGCTCGAACGGGCTCAGCTCGCCCCGGGTGGCATCCCCCTGGGTGAGCCGATCGATCTGACGGTCGGTGCCGGGGAGTGCCTGTTGATTTCCGGACACACCGGTTCGGGAAAGAGCACGCTGCTACAGGTGTTGGCCGGGCTGCAACCTCCAGGAAGCGGCGCGCGTCGAGCCGAGGGGCGTTGTGGGCTGGTGCTGCAGGACCCGGATCTGCAGCTGATGCGGGAGCACGTCGGTCCGGAAGTGGCGCTCCTGCTCGAGCACCTGTGTGTCGCTCCGAAGGAGATGGGGCCTCGGGTACGGCGGGCTCTCGACCTGGTCGGGCTGGACGTGGATCTGGATCAGCGCGTCGAGCACACCTCGCTGGGCCAGCGCTACCGGCTGCTGATGGCCGCCCAACTGGTGGCCGAGCCCAATGCCCTGCTGCTCGACGAGCCCTGGGCCCAGCTGGATCCCGAGGCGTTGGCGATCCTGCTCCGCCTGATTTCGGATCTCTGTGATCGAGGGGTTGCGGTGGTCGTCACCGACCACCACTGGCAGGCCTTTGCAGGTCTGGCGGACCGTCACCTGAATCTGGGACCCCGTGGGCTTGAGCCGGCCGCTGCCGATGCCACCCATGATGTGGTTTTCTCAACGCCTTTGCCAGGCAATGGCTCCGGAGACCAGGTCCTGGCGTCCGGTGCCTTCGAGCTTCTCGATCACGAGGGCAACCTTCTTCTGCGGGGAGAGGGTTTCGAGCTTCGCGCCGGACAGACGGTGTCCCTGGTGGGGCCCAACGGTAGCGGTAAGAGCACTTTGATGCACGCCCTGGCCGGACTGGGTCGCCGTTATCGGGGTGATATCGAGGTGCTGGGGCGCCGCCCGACGTCGCACCAGCGAGGAGATCTGGGTTATCTGCTGCAGCAGCCCACGGCTCAGCTCTTCGAGCCCTCGGTTGAAGAGGAGGTCAGCTTCTCGCTGAATCGGTTCCACAGGCCTTCGGCGTGGGGCCGAGAGATGATGGATGAGCTCGACCTGGCGGCACTCGCCCACCGCTCGCCATTGACGCTGTCCTATGGCCAGCAACAGCTGGTGGCACTGGCGAGTTGGGCAAGCATCAGACCCAAGCTGTTGTTGTTGGACGACCCTTTTGCTGGGCTGGATTCCCAACGGACGCGCCAGGTGAGCCAACTGCTGCAACAGCTCGTGGCCAGGGGCTGCGCCCTGGTCGTTGCCAACCACCGGCCCGTCCCCCAGCTGACCTATCACTGGGCGATTCGTGATGGAGAGCTCGTTGTCAATTGATCCGATGCGCCGTGCCCAGCTGAAGCTGGTGGCCACGCCGCTGCTCGTCTTGGCGGCGTTCACGCTTCCGGTGGTGGCCTTGCCCGTGATGGCGGTGGTCATGATCGCCGCGATCCTGCGCCAGCCGGACGGCATCAAACAGCTTCGACGATTGGTGCCCTTGGTGGTGATCCAGTTGGCGGTCGTAGGTACGGTGTACGGAGTGCGGTACGGACTCGCAGCCTGGCCGACGGTGCTGACCATCTGCGGTCGTTTGGCACTGGCGGTATTGCCGGGGATTTGGTTTTTCATCACCACACCGAGTCACGTGGTGGTCGCGGCCCTGCGGTCCTGGCTGTCGCCGCGATTGGCTCTGTTGATCAGCCTCAGCCTGGCCCAGTTGCCTCGGGTGTTGCAGTCCGCCCGCCGGATCTACGGTGTACAACTGTTGAGAGGGGCGCGGTTGCGGCCGAGGGACTTCTGGCGCCCCGCAGCGTGGCGGGATCTGGCGCTCACCGTGCTCGTTCCGCTGCTGGTGCAGCTGATTCGAGACTGCCAGCAGCTCGAGGTGGCGCTGCGGGCGAGGGGATATGACGATCGGATCCGGCCGACCGTATGGCCGTTGGAGGCGGAGGACAGCCATGAAGCGATTCACCCTCACCGACAGCCTGATTCTCGCCTCGCTGGCGATCCTGTCGGTGGCCTTCAAAGCGGTGTTCAGACTGAAGTTGGGGCTCACGGGGCACTCCATGTTCATGGTGACCCTGGTGCTGCTGCTGGCGCGGGGGCTGGTGCCGGTGCGGGGCTCGGTGGTGGGCTGCGGACTGGTTGCGGGTCTGTTGGCGATGGTGATGGGCATCGGCAAGGGGGGACCGCTGGTGCTGCTCAAGATGCTGGCCCCGGCGCTGGCCATTGAGATCGTCTGTCTGCTGCTGCCCAAGGCTCCCTGGACCCGCTGGCAGGCGGTGCTGGCCGCCTGGGCCGGGGTGGTGGCCTGGATCGGCAAGGGCATGGTCGAGCTGGCCCTGGCCGGCGCCGACCGGACGGTGATGCTGACCGAGGCGGGCATGAAGGCCCTGGGCGGTGGTTTCTTCGCCACCGTGGCTGCACTGTTGGTGCCGACACTGCTGCGACGCCTGGCGCA
This sequence comes from uncultured Holophagae bacterium, assembly GCA_963801995.1. Lineage (GTDB taxonomy): Bacteria > Acidobacteriota > Thermoanaerobaculia > Thermoanaerobaculales > Sulfomarinibacteraceae > FEB-10. The sequence goes on from CAWDGW010000014.1 coordinate 617,002, forward strand.
GCACGGCATGATCCCAGCGGAGCGACAGCCGTGAGGGTTTTTCTCTGCTTCGACGACACCGACACCAAGGACTCGGACCGGGGTACCGGGCGGCTCGCACGTTGGTTCGGGGCTGCCCTGCCCACCGGAGTGAAGCTGGAGGGAATCGTCCGCCAGCAGCTGCCGCGGCTGCCCGGCATTCCGTTCACCAGCAACAACTCCAGCGCCTGCGTCGTGCTCCAGGCTCCGCAGGGATACGACACCGCATCCCTGATCGGCCGGGCGGCGGATCACATCGCGGCTCACTTCATCGAGGGCAGCGATCCGGGCCTGTGCGTCGTGACAGAAGACCAGCCAGAGGTGCTGAGTTCGTTGTTGGCCTTTTCCCGGCGGGCATCAAGCCGGGTCGTGACCCAACGAGAAGCTCATGAAGCGGCCGTTGGCGCCCACCTGGCCGGCCACGGCGGCACCGAGGACGGTGTGATCGGCGCGGCCGCAGGGGTCGGTCTGACCTATGACGGCTGGCAAGGGCGATTCATCGAATTGGCGGGTGTGGATCTGCGGGCCCTGCCCGACCCCGCGACGGTGGCGATCCTCGACAGCGCCGGTATCAAGGTCCTCGGAATCGACCGCGATGCGCTGATGCCGGCACCTGAACACGAAGTCGTCACTCACGGCTGGGTCCGTCCCCGGCTGTGGGGTGGAAGACCGGTGTTGGCGGTCACCTGGATCGATGAGGACCGGTGGGAGGTCGTCGGGAAGAAGTGGACGGCTGAATCTTACCGGATTTCGTGGGTTTCAGGACCGGCGACCTCGATCGATCACCGCCCTGAATTTCTGGATGTGCTCGGGGCCGGTACCGCAACAGCCGCCGATGATGTTGACGCCCAGGTCGGATCAACCGGGAAACTCGCTCTGCCATGAAATCCGGTGACTCGAGGTACACGACCTCTCCATGGACGATCTCGGGTACGCCGGCATTGGACTGGATGATGACCGGGAGTGATGTGTGCCCCTTGAACTCGTCCGCGATCTCGATCATCTTTTCGATGCCGTTGCCGCAGTTCGAGCCCACCACGTCCGCTCCAGCCTCTTCGAGCCCGGAGCACGCCTGTTCCACGGTCACGCCCATTGTTGTGAAGTAGCCGCGAGGCGTCTGGTCGAAGGTCATGGTGGCCATGAGTGGAATTGTCGTCGAGATCGACCGTACAGCTTTTACGGCGAGCTTGGCTTCGATGAGATCGATCATGGTTTCTACGCACACGATGTCCGTGCCGGCCTCGACGACGGCGCCGATTTGGCGAACGAAGGACTCGTAGATCTCCTCCGGGTCGGTGTCGCCGTAAGGCTTGAGTAACGTGCCGGTGGGTCCAATGGACGCCGAGATATACGCCTTTCCTCCCACGACCGGCTTCAAGGCTTCGACGCCTGCGGCGTTGAGCTCCTCCGTCTGCCCGTCGAGGCCGTAGTCCTTCAGCCTCAGGGGGGAGCCGCCGAAGGTATTGGTGGTGATCAGCTGAGCGCCGGCTTCCACGTAGAGTCCTGCGATCTCGACCAGGGCACTCGGGTTGGAGATATTGAGGGCTTCTGGGGATTCTCCCGGCTTGAGCCCGCGTGCCATGAGCTGGGTGCCCCAGGCGCCGTCGCCGCAAAGGATTTCGCCCGCCTGCAATCTTTCGAGAAAACCGTTCACTGTGCATCCTCCAGGGAGGACCATTATGCCAGGCGGGGGCTTATGATTCGCCGCCCCCGCTCAGGCGTGTCACGGACACGGTTCCGGTACAATCCGCCGATCGCATGATTGGAGCCGCCAGCTTGATGAAACCGTTCTTCCAGGTCCAGACACTCGAGCAGGTTTGGCAGCGTGTCTCCCACATACCCCGCCTACCGGCGGAATCGGTCCCGCTCGAGGAATCGGCGGGCCGCACTTTGGCGGAGGATTTCACCGCGCCCCACGATCTGCCCGGGTTCGTGCGCAGCACCATGGACGGGTATGCGGTGCGGGCTCGAGACACCTTCGGAGCCAGTGAGACTCAGCCCGGATACCTGAGGCTTCAAGGCCGATGTGGTGATGGGCAGCGCGCCGGAGTTCACCCTGAGCGCCGGTGGATGTGCGCGAATCGGAACCGGAGGGATGCTCCCCGAGGGTGCCGATGCCGTCGTGATGGTCGAGCACACCCGCGAAGCCGACGGCGAGACCGTGGAGATCTCCCGTTCGCTGGCGCCCGGCACCAACGTCATCGGTCGAGCCGACGATGCCGAGGCCGGGCAAATGCTGCTGCCGGCGGGACGGGTGCTGCGGCCGCAGGACGTGGGTCTGCTGGCGGCCATGGGGGAGAGCAATCCGTTGGTTGTGCGGCGCCCGCGGGTCGGAATCCTCTCCACCGGTGATGAGGTGGTGCCGGTGGAGGACACCCCCGGTCCCGGTCAGGTGCGCAACGTCAACTCCCATGTGCTCGCCGCACAGGTTGAGGCGGTCGGCGCTGAGGCCATTCCTCTCGGACTGGTCCCGGATGATCCTGGCCGCTTGCGCGCGGCCGTCGACCGGAGTCTGGCCGAAGCCGATCTGACCCTGCTGTCCGGTGGTTCGTCGGTGGGCACCCGGGACCTGACAGCCGAGATCTTCCAGTCGGTGTCGGGCGCGGAACTCCTGGTTCACGGGGTGAGCGTCGCACCGGGAAAACCATTCATCTGGGTCCGCAGTGGTGATCACCATCTGCTGGGTATGCCTGGTCAGGTGACATCCTGCCTGGTGTGCTTCTACCTCTTCGTGGAGCCGTTGATGGAGCGGCTGCTCGGGCGCCCCGGACAAGCGTTCACCCGGTTTGCGCGCCTCGACGCCACCCTGACCCGCAACGTTCCGGCCGCCCAGGGGCGCGAGCTCTTCCAGCGGGTCCGGGTTCACCGTGCCGAGTCGGGCTGGTTGGCCGAGCCGGTGGTGGGTCGAAGTGGGTTGCTGCGGTCGCTCGTCCAGGGTCACGGGCTGGTGCGGGTTCCGCTGGGCAGCGAGGGGCTCGATGAGGGCGCTCCGATCGAAGTCATGCTCTTCCCTGGAGTGACGCCATGAAGCGAAACGTATATTTGAAGATGAAATCCCTTGCCGATGCCCGCGAGATATTCGCGGAGGCCTTCGAGTGGGAGAATCTACGTGGCTCGGAAACCGTGGCGACGGCCGAGTCCCTGGGACGGATCACGGCCGAGCCGGTATTCGCCCGATACTCCTCTCCCGGCTATCACGGTGCCGCCATGGACGGATACGCGGTGCGGGCCGAGCAGACCTTTGGAGCCTCGGAGGAACACCCGTTCCAGCTGCAACGTGGCCTCGACGTTCATCCGGTCAACACCGGCCAGCCGCTGCCCGAGGGCACCAACGCGGTGATCATGATCGAGCACGTCCAGCAGCTCGAGGGCAATCGGCTCGAAATCGAGGCTGCGGCATTCCCGTGGCAGCACGTTCGACGAGTCGGCGAGGACATCGTGGCCGGCGAGCTCATTCTGCCGTACAACCATCGGCTCACCGCGGCCGACGTGGCCGCGTTGCTGACCGGTGGCGTGTTTCGGCTGGCGGTTTCCAGGCGACCGCGGATCGCCATTCTGGCCACTGGAACCGAGTTGGTGGATTGGCGCGATGCCGAGAAACAAGAGCCAGGCCCCGGTGTGATCATCGAGAGCAACTCGGTTCTGTTGGCGGGTCTGGTGAGGGAGGCCGGTGGCGAACCGGTTGTTTTGGAACGCCAGCCAGATGAACTCGAGGCCGTGCAGGCCGCCATTGACCGGGCGGTGGACGACGACGTCGCCATGGTGCTGGTGAATGCCGGTGCCTCCGCCGGATCAAAGGACTTCACGTCGCACGCGATCGGCGCGCTGGGCGAAATCCTCGTCCACGGTGTCACCGCAATGCCCGGCAAACCGACGTTGCTCGGTCGAGTGCGCGGCAAACCGGTGGTCGGCACGCCCGGTTACCCGGTGTCGGCCTGGGTGTGTTTCGATCAGTTCATCCGGCCGGCCATCGAACGAATTCTGGGCCTGCCCGAAAGTGCCCGCGACAGGGTGCCAGCGACTCCCGGGCGACGTCTGCCGTCCAAGTTGGGCCACGAAGAGTTCCTGAGGGTCCACCTCGGACGAGTGGGAGACCAGGTCGTCGCCCTGCCGCTCAAACGGGGCGCCGGCACCATCACGTCGCTCACCCGAGCCGACGGGATTCTGCGGTTGGCTGCCGAGAGCGAGGGCTGCGAGGCCGGCGATCCGGTGGAGGTGGAGCTGCTTCGGACGCGCCCATCGATGGAGCGAACCCTGGTGGTCGTTGGCAGCCACGACATCACCCTGGACCTGATTGCCGACCGCATGCCTCGGCTGGGGTCGGGGATGCGCCTCTCCGCTTCAAACGTGGGCTCGATGGCCGGTCTGCTGGCGTTGCGCGACGGCCGGTCCCACCTCGGAGGGACCCATCTGCTCGATCCCGAGACCGGGGACTACAACGTCGCGTACATCGAGAGGTACCTGCCGGACGTGCCTGTTCGGCTGATCACTCTGGCCCACCGGGAGCAGGGCCTACTTGTGCGGCCGGGCAACCCGAAGAAAATTCGCGGCCTGGCGGATCTCACACGTGATGACGTGGTGTTCGTGAACCGGCAGGCGGGTTCTGGAACCCGGGTGTTGTTGGACTATCACCTGCAGCAACTCCACATCGAACCGGACACTGTCCAGGGGTATGACGTGGAGGAGTACACCCACATGGCGGTGGCGGTGCAGGTCGTGGCGGGCGGGGCGGATGCGGGCCTGGGCATTCTTGCTGCGGCCAAAGCACTGGGTCTGGACTTCGTGCCGGTGGCTACGGAACGATACGATCTGTGCATTCCCGAAGCCTTTGTGGAAGACCCCGCGTGACCGCCCTGCTCGACATCCTGCAACAGGCCGAGTTTCGGGATGCGGTGCTCGCCCTCGGGGGGTATCACGTGGAGGAGATGGGTCGGGTTCAGTTTAGGCGCTGATCGGGATTCGGGATTCGGGATCGGGATCGGGATCGGAATCGAGTGGAGCTGTCGAGTCAGCGGTTGACCGGGTCCGACAACCGAGGGCGGCAAAACCTGATTTCATGCTGTTCGCCGCAGGTGTCGCAACGGTGGGCAAGATGGATTTCCGAGCATTTGAGACCCGCTGTCTGCCAGATGTTCCGGCTGAGTGGTGAGCCGCACGAACACTCTCGCGGTGCTGCCACCACCAGCGTCAGTCCTTCGAATTCCACGTCTTCGACCACGAAATCCGCAAGCTTGTCATCCCGGAGCTGATCCAGCAGCGATCCCAGGAAGGTCTCCGTCTGTGGCGCCCTCCGCCGGGCCCAATCACGGCCGGTCTTCGTATGCATGCAGGCGGCCGCGTGCCGGGCGTAGGTCAACTCGACGGTGAGACGATGCAACAGGGCCATCGAGAGGCCCCGTCCCCTCAGGCCTCGCTTGACGAAGAAGTTCGCGATGCCCAGCGGCCCCAGCTTGTCCAGGTTGTCGGCGTCGAAAAGGACCTGCGCGAGGGGTGCGGGCATCGGGTCGTCGAGATAGAGTTGGAGGATCGCCTCCGCGATCGTATCGGTGATCTGGTCGGTGAGGCCGTGGCGGGCGGCGAGCTCCCGCAGGACCTCGACCGAGTGGTGTTCCTCGGGCATGTCATCTCCGTGGAGAAGGCCCTGGTGGAACTTACCGGCATCGTGAAACAGTCCTGCCAGCCGACAGAGTTGGGGATCCAAGCCTTCTTCGCCCCCAATCTGTTCGGCGATGGCGGCCACCCTCCACAGGTGATCCCAGAGGCTGTCCGGCGCATCGTCCCCGAAGCCGTGTGCCGTTTCATCACGCCGCACTCGATCGCGGAGTGCGTCCTCGATCGATTGGCCTTCAACCTCGCCTGGTTCAGAGATTTTTCGAGCCCCCATCATTCACCGATATTCTACTTTGGCTTCCCTGCTGTCGCCCGTAAAGATGTCCCCACCGGCAGGCGGCTTCCATGTGAACTTCATGGGACGCAAACCGGGATTCCCGTATATCATGTCACCCAATGCAACGCTGGATATGGACGTTAATGTCTCGAATCTCGGTTCGGATGCCGGACTGCTCGTTCGGGAGTTTTCAAAAAAGGTCGACGCCGTGGAGATATCATTGGCCGATTGATTGACGGTCGAGGAGAATCGGCCGATCGTGGACGTTCAAGGGAAACGGAAATAGGGGACAGGGATTATGAAAGCCAGAAGACAGTTCGTATTGGTAGTAGCGGTGTTTTGCGGCGCGCTCCTGTTGACTCTCGGGTCGTCGGTGGCCCAGGAGGCCGGCGGGGCAGGCGACGAGATAGATTCCTTGGAGCAGCAGTACATCGCTGTCATGAAAGAGGTCGAGGGTTTGGAGGTATACAACGCTTTATTGCAGAAGCAGTTGGACAGCCAGGCTCAGGAGATGGCTGATTTAAACAATTCGATTGATCAGGTGAGCGTGATCGAGCGTCAGGTGACGCCGTTGATGCTGAAGATGATCGAGGGTTTGGAGCAGTTCGTGGAGCTGGACGTGCCGTTTTTGATTGAGGAGCGACGCAACCGGGTGGCGTTTTTGGGCACGCTGTTGGAGCGATCGGACGTGACGGTTGCCGAGAAGTTTCGGCGGTTGTTGGAGGCGTACGAGATCGAGAACGACTACGGTCGGACGATCGAGGCGTACAAGGGGTCGCTGGAGCTGGACGGAGCGGTACGCGAGGTAGATTTCCTACGGATCGGGCGGACGGCTTTGCTGTACCAGACGGTTGACGCGGAGATTTTCGGCATGTGGGACAAGTCGCAGGGCGCGTGGGTGTCACTGCCGGCGGAGTACCGGAATCAGATTCGGTCGGGGATCAAGATGGCGCGCAAGCAGGTGGCGCCAAACTTATTGATACTGCCGATCGGGGCGCCGGAGGTGGTGCAATGAAAAGGCAGATGATTGCGGCGTTGATGGTGATGGTGAGTGCGACTGCATTTGCGCAGTCGGAGGGGGAGCCGAAGGCGAAGAGTCTGGACGAGCTGTTGCGGCTTGTGGAGCAGGGCAGGGCGCGGGAGTCGCGAGAGAATCGGGAGCGGGAGCAGCGGTTTGCGTCGGCGAAGTCGGAGCAGCAGCGGATGCTGCGCGAGGCGCAGAGTCGCAAGACGCAGTTGGAGCGGCAGAGCAACCAGCTGGAGGGGGCGTTTGACCGCAACGAGATCCGGACGTCTGATCTGACAGAGCTGTTGGACGATCGTTTGGGGTCGTTGAAGGAGATGTTTGGAGTGCTCCAGCAGGTGGCGGGAGACACGCGGGGGCAGTTTGAGAACTCGGTGACGTCGGTGCAGTTTGAGGACCGGGGGGAGTTTTTGACGCAATTGGCGGAGACACTTGGGAGCACGTCGAAGCTGGCGTCGATGGACGAGATCGAGCGGTTGTGGTTTGAGCTGCAGCGGGAGATGACGGAGTCGGGCAAGGTGGTGAGATTTCCGACGACGGTGATCACGGCAGATGGAGAAGAGGTTGAGGAAGAGGTGGTGCGAGTGGGGACATTCAACATCATCTCAGACGGGAAGTACCTGCAGTTCATTCCGGAGACGGGCAATGTTTTGGAGTTGCCGCGTCAGCCGCAGGGACGATTTGTGAGCACGACGAAGGATGTGTTTGGAGCGACGTCAGGAGCAGTTGGCTTTGGAGTGGACCCGTCGCGGGGGTCGATTTTGGGACTTTTGGTGCAGGCGCCGAATCTTCGTGAGCGGATCGCGCAGGGCGGATTGATCGGGTATTTGATCATTGCGCTGGGTTGTTTGGCGATGCTGATCGCGTTGGAGCGGTTGTTGGTGCTGGGTTTGGAGGGGCGCAAGGTGGCGAGTCAGCTGAAGAGCGACACGCCGAGAGACAACAATCCTCTGGGCCGGGTCTTGAAGGCGGCGGAGGCGCACCGGGGAGCTGATTTGGAGACGCTGGAGCTGAAGATGGGCGAGGCGATCATCAAGGAGGCGCCGAAGCTGAGCCGAGGGTTGTTGTTTTTGAAGATCATCGCGGTGGTGGCGCCATTGATGGGTCTTTTGGGCACGGTGACGGGGATGATCAACACGTTCCAGGCGATCACATTGTTTGGGACGGGAGATCCGAAGCTGATGGCGGGCGGTATATCGCAGGCGTTGGTGACGACGGTGCTGGGGCTTTCAGTGGCGATTCCGACGGTGCTGTTGCACACGGTGGTGACGGGGCGAAGCCGCCGGATCATCCACGTGTTGGAGGAGCAGGGAGCGGGGATCGTGGCGGAGCACTCGGAGAAGATGTCCGGCGGGTCGGCGGGCGAGTGAAGGAGAGGTAGGCGATGTACCGGGTCCTGGACTGGTATGAGGCGATACGGGACTTTTTGGAGATGGGCGGGCCGGTATTGCTGGCGATCGGATTGCTGACGTTGGTGATGTGGGTGCTGATCTTCGAGCGGTTGATTTATTTTCGGACGGCGCACCGGCGGGTGGTGCGAGAGGTGATGGCGACGTGGGAAGCGCGGTCGGAGCGGCGGTCCTGGAATGCACGTCGGATCCGGGAGGCGATGATCTCTCGAGTATCGATGAGCATTGACACGTTTTTGCCGTTGATCAAGACGATGGTGGCGTTGTGTCCGTTACTGGGATTGCTGGGCACGGTGACTGGGATGATCGTGGTGTTTGAGGTGATGGCGTTTTCGGGGACGGGGAATCCACGGTCGATGGCGGCAGGCGTGTCGCAGGCGACGATACCGACGATGGCAGGGATGGTGGCGGCGTTGAGCGGGTTATTCGCGACGACGCTGTTGTCGAGATTTGCATACCGCGAGGTGGAGCGGCTGAAGGCCGCATTGACGACGAAGAGGTAGTGATATGCGTCGAGCATTTTCGAATGTGACATCAGCGGAAGAAGAGACAGAGATCAACATCACGCCGATGCTGGACGTGGTGTTCATCATGCTGATTTTCTTTATTGTGACGGCGTCGTTCGTGAAGGAGTCGGGGATCGAGGTGGACCGGCCATCGGCGGTGACGGCGGTGGTGAAGGAGAAGGGGAACATCTTGGTGGCGATCACGGCGTCGGGCCAGATTTGGGTGGATCGTCGTCAGGTGGATCCGCGGGCGGTGCGGGCGAACATCGAGCGATTGCACGCTGAGAACCCGCAGGGGAGCGTGGTGATTCAGGCGGACAAGAATTCGACGACGGAGATGCTGATCGGGGTGATGGATGCGGCGCGTCAGGCGGGTGTGTACAACGTATCGATCGCCGCGCAAGAGTGAGCCATGGTCAGGTTTTTGATCGCCGTTGTATTGGGAGCGCTGGTGGCCTTTGGCCTGTTTTTCATGATGCAGGCGTTGATCGCGACGGGGCAGCGGGCGCTGACGGAGGACAAGAGCACGCGGATCGTAGATTTCGTACGGGTGAAGCGGGAGGAGCGGCTGGAGAGCAAGCGGTCGAAGCCTGACCGGCCGCACGAATCCAGACGAGGCTCCGCCGGAGGCGCCGCAGCCGTCGATGGACAATGCGGCAGCGGACAGTGGCGGAGGCCAGACGGTACAGGCGAGGCATGACGCGCCGGTGCCGGTGTCGGATGTGAACATTGCGGTGACGCCGGGATTTGGGATTGCAGCGGGGAGTGCGGACGGTGACTACCTACCGATCGTGAAGGTGGCGCCGGTGTATCCGCAGCGAGCGATCGAGCGAGGGATCGAGGGATATGTGATCGTCGAGTTTACGGTGACGAAGACGGGGGCGGTGCGGAACCCGCGGGTGGTGGAGTACGATCCGAGCACGATCTTCAACAAGGCGGCGTTGGCGGCGGCGTTGAAATTCAAGTACAAGCCGCGGATCGTGAACGGAGAGGCGATCGAGGTGCACGGGGTATTGAACAAGATCACCTTCCAGCTGGAAGACTGAGGCGGGTATGAAGAGATTCGTATTACTGATGGTGCTCGCTGGAGTGATGCTCTGGACGATGCCGGTGGTGGCGCAGGAGGAAGAGGAGTCTCTCGGGGATCTGGCGACGGAGGAGACTGCGTCGATGCGGGAGGCGACGTACAAGGAGCTGGCGAAGGCGCAGGAGGCGGCGGAGGCGGAGAGGTACTCTGAGGCGATCGCGGTGTTGGACAAGCTGGGCAAGCAGGATTTGAACAACTACGAGCGGTCGCAGACGCTGAATTTATATGCGTACATTTACTACTCACAGGACAATATGCCGAAGGCGATCAATGCGTACGAGCAGTTGTTGGCGCAGCCGGACCTGCCTGAGGCGCTGAAGACTGGGACGGTTTACACGCTGTCGCAGTTATATTTTTCGGTCGAGAACTGGCAGAAGTCAATCGATCATCTCGAGTGGTGGATGACGCTGACGAATGACAAGGAGAACCTGACGGCGTACGAGATGATGGCGCAGGCGTATTACCAGATGGAGGAGTATCGCAAGGCATTGGTGCCGGCGCAGAAGGTGATTTCTTTGACGAAGGCCGAGGGCAAGAAGGTGAAGGAGCACTCGTACCTGCTGGAGCGGGTGCTGTATTACGAGCTCGAGGACTACGATCGAGTGAAGGGTGTGTTGAAGGAGCTGATCAAGCAGTATCCGAAGAAGCAGTACTGGATCCAGCTGGCGAGTGTGTATGGGCAGGAGGAGGATCAGCGGGGCCAGATGAACGTGCTGGAGCTGGCGTATTTGCAGGGATATTTGAACAAGGAGACCGAGGTGATGACGTACGCCAGTCTCCTTTTGAACGAAGAGCTGCCGCTGCGGGCGGCGAGGGTGCTCCAGAAGGGACTGGACGAGGGTCTGATCGAGTCGAATCTGAATAACTGGCGACTGTTGGCGCAGGCGTGGATGATGTGCCAGGAGGACGAGAAGGCGATTCCTGCGCTGTCGAAGGCTGCCGAGATGTCGTCGGACGGCAAGCTGGATGTGATGCTGGCGCAGAGCTACATGAACCTGGACCGGTGGAGCGAGGCGGTGACGGCAGCGCGCAACGGGATCCGGAAGGGCGGATTGGACCGGGTGGATCAGGCGCACGTGATGATCGGCCAGGCGTACTTCAACATGAAGTCCTATGAGGAGGCGCGGCAGGCGTTTACTGCGGCGCAGGCGGACCGGCGGAGCCGTCAGCTGGCGGCCCAGTGGTTGAGCTATATCGACAGCGAAGAGGAGCGGCAGGCGAAGCTCGCCGAGGCTCTCGACTGACCGCCCACCCACACTCCGGTTTAAAGGTTTAAAGGTTAAAGGTTTAAAGGTTAAAGTTTTAAGGTCAGGGGATACCCCCGCCCCTCCTCCGACCCCGGAGGGCGCGAGGCGGTCGAGTAACGTACATCGGTAGGTAACTCAAAACTAAGAACTAAGAACTCATCGGCTCGGTCTTCCGAATTCCGAATTCTGCCATCGGCCAACTGCCAACTCGCCGCGAGCAGCCTCCGGTTGCGACAACGTAAACTGCCACCTGCTATCGACTCACGGCCATGGCGTTCCCGAGGACGACCTTGCCCTCTTGATTTGTGGTTTGGACGATGTAGGTCCCTGCTTGATCGGTCTCCCATCCTCGCGTGGTCAGAGTGTCTCCCGGAAAGACCACGTTCGTGAACCGAACCGAAAACGACCTCAGGCGGGCCGGGTCCGAGCCGCACACGCTGTGCAGCACGGCTCGCCCCGCATACCCGAAGCTGCACAGGCCATGCAGGATCGGACGGTCGAAGCGGGCTTTCCGGGCGAAGTCGGGATCGATGTGAAGCGGGTTCTTGTCCCCACTGAGCCTGTAGATGGCAGCCTGATCCGGCGGCACGGTGAAGGACACGGAGAAGTCGGGATCCAGACCTTCTGGCGGCACGATGGGTGCGGTCTTGGGTCCGCGATCGCCTCCGAAATTCCCGCTGCTCCGATCCACCAATACGACCTTGTTGTCGAAATGGGGCTTCACCGGCATCGTCCTTTGTCTCCAGCGTGATATTGATGATCGCTCCCTTGTCCCCCTTGTCGTAGACCGAGTCTACGCACATTGTGGTGTGGACGGTCCCCGAGGTGGGTATGGGTTGGTGGAGAAGGATTTTCTGCTCGCCGTGGAGAAGCGTCACAAGCAGCAATAACAGGCCGATTTTGAGGGATGACAGATACCTGGGGGCGATTTCGAGGAATCCGATGGAGGCGAAGAGACCGCGCCAGAACAACAGCGGCCAGAGGTCCACGTCCGCCGGTCGCAAGAAACTCAGAATCGCGAATTATGAACTCATAGACTCAAGGTGTTCAGATGACGCCTGCCGACCGCAACTCGGCAATTCGATTCTTGCTGAAACCCCAGTCCTGGAGTGCCGATTCGGTGTGCTCACCCGGTTCTGGGGGCGCGCCCTTCACCTCGGGCTTCGTGCGGCTGAACCGAGGTGCCGGTGCGGGTTGCGTCACGCCGTCGATCTGGATGAAGGTCCCTCGTTCCGCATTGTGGTGGTGAGTTGGGGCTTCGGCCAGAGACAGAACCGGTGCGAAGCAGACATCGGTGCCCTCCATGATTTCGCGCCACTCGTCGCGGGTCTTGGTCTTGAAGACTTCTGCCAGCTTCTCTTTCAACTCGGGCCAGCGATCGCGATCAAACTGGTACGAGAATTCGGGGTCGTCGATGCCGGTGTGCTGCAGCAGGAGAGCGTAGAACTGCGGTTCGATTGCACCCACAGCGACCCATTTCCCATCCGACGTCTCATAGGTGTTGTAGAAGTGAGCTCCGGTATCCAGGAAGTTGACGCCCCGTTCGTCGGTCCACATCCCGCACCCAAGGAGACCAAAGATCACCGACATCAATGAGGCGGTGCCATCAACCATGGCTGCGTCAACCACCTGGCCCTCGCCCGAATGTTGGGCTTCGAGAAGGGCACACACCGTGCCGAAAGCCAGGAACATGCCGCCGCCTCCAAAATCTCCGACGAGATTGAGCGGCGGGACCGGTTGCCCTTTTCGGCAGCCGAATGCGTGCAGCGCTCCCGCCAGCGCGATGTAGTTGATGTCGTGTCCGGCGACGCGCGCCAGAGGATCCTCCTGACCCCAGCCGGTGATCCGGCCGTAAACCAACGGGGATTGTGCTCCATGCAGTCATCCGGTCCCAATCCCAGCGACTCCATCACGCCCGGCCTGAAACCCTCGATGAGAGCGTCGGCCTCTTTGATGAGGTCGAGAACGGCTGCGACGCCGTCGGGATGTTTGAGATCGAGAACGACAGAACGCCGTCCTCGTTGCATGACGTCGTATTTCGGTTCGGGAAATACCGTTCAATGCGTCGGGCCGTTCGATTCTGATGACGTCTGCGCCCATGTCGGCCAGCATCATGCCCGGCAAAGGGCCCGGGCCCGATCGCGCCCATCTCCACGACCCGCAATGCCATTCAGTGGCCCCATGGGAAGGCTCCTTGAGTGTCACGAACTCGCTGACCGGCAGATGATCGTGGACCGCCGTGGAGTCAGACTGCCCATTTCCACCCATTCAAGCCCGAGGTCGATCATCTTGGCCGGAGTCGGCACGCCGTCCTCGGTCCAACCCCTCAACTGGTAATAGAGATCAATTGCGGCCTCGAACTCGTCCCGATTCAAGGCTTTGCCGGAATTGGGTCCTGAACCCTCCAAGGGACGGAAGAACTTGCTCGGCAGCTTGTCGTCCTTGCGCCCGAATCCCTCACGGGCGTTGAAGGCCCGCATCATGTTGACTCGCCGTTCGCCCAGCCGCATGAGCTCGTACAGGCTGACCTGCCACCCGGTCACGGCTCTCACGAAATCCACCAACTCCGAAGGCCCATAGAGGCTCCATGCCGGCGCCCACACGAACTGGCACAGCTCGAGGCAGTCCGTGAGGCTGTAGTAATCCTGACTGATGGCGGCGAACCGGATCTTCTCGGGTCCGAAGCTCTCGGGCGGTGGGGGATTCTGAAGATCGATTTGGGCCAGCCGGTCGAGCATGAGATCGGAAGCGCCCTCTTCGTAGCTGATGTCGTGTTCGGCGGACTGGTGATCGGCGCCGAAGGGATTGACGGCATAAATCAGTCCCAACGCCTTCTTGAACTGGGGCATATGGGCGGGGAGTTCCTGTTTTTTGACCGTGACCAGGCAGTCGGCGGCTTCCGGCCCCCACAGCTCCGCAGCATTGGCCGAGCCCTGCGAAAGAACAGATCCCAGCACCCCGGTGTTGGTGACGATCTGCTCCAGGACCGCCAGCATCACCTCCGCGTCGCCGAATCGCAGCTCGAGACCGCCGGTTTCCTCGAGACCGATGATGCCCTTTTCGAAACACTCGATGGCGAACGCAATGGAGGCCCCGCAGGTGATGGTGTCGACCCCGTGCTCGTTGCACGTTTGATTGGCCCTGGCGATGGCGGCCAGATTCCGGATATTGCAGTAGGAACCAAAGGTGCTGACGGTTTCGAACTCGGGGCCGCCGTAACGGGGATCAACCTGGTGCGGGCCCTCCGTGATCTCCACAACTCTCTTGCAGCGCACAACGCAGGCGTAGCAGGTGTCACGTTTCTTGAGGATGGTGTCGTACATGGTCTCGCCCGAGATGTCTTCGCCATGTTCCATGAAGCCTTCGTTGTAGTTGCGGGTGGGTTGGAATCCCAGCTCGTTGTGGACGTTGAAGCTCGATGCTGTGCCGTATTTTCCCAAGTAGTTCACGTCGTCGTTTGCCGGCAGCAGGTTTTTCGCCCCTTCCTTTTGGAGGGTTTTCACCGTTTCGGGATCGGCCAGATCCACCTTCTGCTTGCCGCTCACCACGACGGCCTTGAGGTTCTTGCTGGCCATCACCAACCCCATTCCGGTGCGACCGTTGCAGCGGCAGGACATGCTCAGAATGTTCGAGAACAGCACTCCGCGCTCTGCCGCCGGGCCGTGCTGGAGCACGTGCTTGTTGGTGCCGCCCACCTCCTCCTTCAGAATGTCTTCCGACTCGGCGGTGAGCATTCCCATAACGTGAGAAGCGTCGCCGAGCCGGGGCTCCTTGCCCTCTTCGATGATCAAAGCAACCGGTTCGGGTGAGCGACCGGTCACGACGATGCCGTCGAAACCGGCGAATTTGAGTGCAGCCGGGAAAAAGCCACCGGACTGGGAGTCGCCGATGGCGCCCGTGATCGGGGATTTTGCGTTGACGTTGAACCGGCTCTGGCCGGAGATCGGCGCACCGGTCGTCACACTTGCCATCATGGCGATCACGTTGTCCGGGCCGAGCGCATCGGCTCCCGCCGGCATCATCTTGAGGATGTAGTACATGCCCATGGCGCCGCCGCCCATGTACTTGCGGTAGAAGGCCTCCGGCGGCTCTTCCACCTCCAACCGTCCTTTCGTCAGATCCACGTGGAGTATCTTCCCTCGATAACCAAAAGGCATGGGAGCCGTCCTTTTCTGTCGCTGATGCTCGGTGGGTCGGGGGGCCACCTCGATTGAATCCTCGGATTGTCGAAGACCCTGACGCGTCATCCACAATGTACAGGTCCACCTATCTGGTGTGAAGTACGACACGGTATCAATGGACCGCGCTTTTCACAGGCGGTATCGCGACGGTTTCAGGGATCTACCCTCCGGCCACCGGGGGAAGGGCAACCAGGTAATCGCCATTGGCGAGCACTCGGTCGAGGTCGGCGCGTTGGTGGTTGACGAGGATGATGCGCGGTTTTTCTCGGGGTAGATGGAGGTGATCGAAGACCTCGCCAACCGTCGCGCCGTCAGCGACCTCTACCTCGACCGGCATCTTATCTTCAGGCAGACAGTCCCGAAGATAGCCTAGCAGCTTGATTCGAATAACCACAGGGAAACACCTCGAATAGCACAACAGCACGGTTGCCGGCTGATCTTCCCTTCCAATCCCAGGCTGTCATCCCGAGGGAGGGCGCGCAGCGCCCGAGTCGAGGGATCTCCCCAACCGACGCGGCGGCCACCAGGTGGTTGCGTGAGGCGAGCAGATCCTTCGACTCGCGGCTTCGCCGCTCGCTCAGGATGACACGATGAGGTTGTCGTTTTCTCTACTATAGAGTAGACACACTACTAAAAGTTCTGTATATTACCGATTAATATAGGTTCCGGACTGTTTTTCGAGCTTGCCAGGGGGTTGTCATCACCAGCAAGAACTCAAAGCCCGACGGTCGTTCACCGTGGAAAACGGCGGATGAGCGCGCCCGCGAGCGGGAAGAGCAGCGGGCGTTGAAGCGGGAGGCGGTTCTGCTGGCGGCGGCCCAGGTCTTCAACGAGCGCGGATACCACCTCACGACCCTGGATGCCATCGCCGAGAAGCTCAACGTCACGAAACCCACGGTCTACTACTACCTGTCGAACAAGGAAGCGATCCTGTGCGAGTGTTTTCGCACCGGCTGCGGCGTGCTTGTCGATGCCGCCGATGAGATCGAAGAGTCGGAACTGACCGGGATCGACAAGCTCGCCGCCTTTATGCGCAAGTACGCAGAGGCCATGACCACCGATTTCGTCATGAACGTGGTGCGGCTCGACCTCTATGGTCTCGAGCCCGAGATGCAGGACGAGATCGGCGAGCTCAAGTCCGCGGTGGATCGTAGATTCCGAACCTACATCGAAGAGGGGATTGCCAACGGCACCATTGCGGAATGCGATCCGAAGATGACCGCCTTTGCCATTGCCGGGGCCCTCAACTGGATCGGGCGTTGGTACCAGCCGGATGGTCCTCTTCAACCAACCGAAATCGCAGATCTCATCGTTGAAAGGCTCGTCGAGGGCCTTCGGAGTCAGTGATGAGCATGAATCACATGAGGAGGAGTCCATGAGTGTAGGAATCGTTGGATACGGTGCCTTCATCCCGAGGCGTCGGATCAAGCTCGAGGAGATTGCCAAGGTCTGGGGGGCTGACGCTCCGTCGTACAAACGGGGATTGCAGCTGCACGAAAAATCGGTGCCCGGCGCCGACGAGGACACTATCACCATGTCGGTGGAGGCCGGCCGCAATGCGCTGGCTCGTTCCGGCGGCGTGGATCCGGCCACGATCGGGTGCGTGTACGTGGGATCGGAGTCGCACCCGTACGCGGTGAAGCCTTCCGGGACCGTTGTGGCCGAGGCCCTGGGCATCGTGCCCGAGGTGCACATCGCGGATCTGGAGTTCGCCTGCAAGGCGGGCTCCGAGGGGATGTTCCTGGCGCAGGCCCTGGTCAAGGCCGGCGAGGTCAAATACGGCCTCGGAATCGGTGCCGACACCTCGCAGGGAGCGCCCGGAGACGCGCTGGAGTACTCGGCCGCGGCCGGGGCGGCGGCGTACATTTTCGGCGCCGACGAGGACAAGATGATCGCCGAGGTCGTGGACACCTACTCGTGGACCACCGACACACCGGACTTCTGGCGTCGCGAGTACATGCACTACCCGCGTCACGGCGGTCGGTTCACCGGTGAGCCGGCGTACTTCCGCACCAGTATGGCGTCGGCCCAGGGCATCCTGGACAAGACCGGATTGAAGCCGGAAGATTTTGCCTTCGCCGTTTTCCACCAGCCAAATGGCAAGTTCCCCATGAGAGTGGGGAAGAAGATGGGCTTCACCCAGGAGCAGCTCGAAACCGGGTGGTTGTCGCCGTGGTTGGGGAACACCTACTCCGGAGCGTCACCCATCGGGCTGACGGCGATTCTGGACGTGGCCAAGCCCGGGGACCTGGTTCTTCTGACGTCCTTCGGCTCGGGGGCCGGGTCGGATTCCTTCGTCTTCCGGGTGAGAGACCGGGTGACCGAGGTTCAGGGGCTTGCGCCGAAAACACGGCCGCAGCTTGACGAAAACAAGATCTACGTGGACTACGGAACCTACGCCAAGCTCCGCGGCAAGATCCGGATGGGCGAGTAGGAGGTGGGATGATGCGAGACGTAGCAATCATCGGAACTGGAATGATCCCCTTCGGCGAGCTCTGGTCGCAATCGTTGCGCACCATGTGGTCGAAGGCTTCACGGGCGGCGCTCGACGATGCGGGCGTCGAGTCGGTTGATCTGATCACGGTCGGGTGCATGTCCTCTGGGCTCTTCACAGGTCAGGAGCACCTGGCGTCGCTGCTGGCGGACGAGCTTGGAATGAAGGGGGTGCCGGCGGCCCGGGTGGAGTCGGCCTGCGCCTCGGGCGGCCTCGCCCTGAGGACCGGATTCGCCGAGGTGGCGTCGGGTCTGTCGGACACGGTGCTGGTGACGGGTGTGGAGAAGATGACCGACGTGGACGGCGCCGGTGCGACCTACGCGCTGGGCACGGCGGCTGACCAGGAGTGGGAGGGTTTTCACGGCATCACCTTCCCGGGTCTCTACGCCATGCTGGCGCGGATCCACATGCAGGAGTACGGAACCACGTTGCGGCAGATGGCGTCGGTGGCGGCGAAGAATCACGCCAACGGGCTCAAGAACCCCAACGCGCAGTATCACTTGCAGATCTCGGTGGAGGATGTTCTGGCATCCACCATGGTGGCGGATCCCCTGCGCCTGTTCGACTGCTCACCGGTCACCGACGGTGCGGCGGCGCTCGTGCTGACCACCGTGGAACGGGCTCGCGAGTTGGCCGGCGACCGTCCGGTGGTGAAGATCACCGGTTCGGGCATGGCTACCGACTCGATCTCCCTGGCCCAACGAGACGATCTTTCCGAGCTCAGCGCGGTACGAAAGGCCGGCGAACGGGCCTACCGGATGGCCGGCAGGAAGCCGGAAGACATTCACCTGGCGGAGGTCCACGACTGCTTCTCTATCGCCGAGATCATGGCGACCGAGGCTCTCGGCTTCTTCGAGCGGGGGCAAGGCGGCCCGGCGGTGGAGAATGGGGCGACGGCTCTCGCCGGCACGATCCCCATCAACACGTCCGGCGGCCTCAAGTCCAAGGGGCACCCGGTGGGAGCCACCGGCGTGGCCCAGGCCATCGAGATCGTCACCCAACTGCGCGGTGAAGCCGGTGACCGGCAGGTTGCCGGAGCGAAGATAGGGCTCGCCCAGAACATGGGAGGCTCCGGCGGTTCGAGCGTGGTGCACATTCTGGAGGTGGTGTGATGACGTTTCCCGCACGAATGTGGCGTGAATTTCCCCAGCGGTACCGTCTCGAGGCCGCTCAATGCGATGGCTGCCAGAAAGTGCTGTATCCGCCACGGACGAACTGTCCGAAATGTGGAGGCGGCCAGTTCTCGATGGTCAACCTTCCCAGGAACGGCAAGATCGTGACCTACACGGTGGTTCGGGTTCCGCCGGCGGGCTTCACCGAGCAGACACCGTTGCCCATCGCCCTGGTGGAGCTGGAAAACGGAGTCCGCCTCATGGTTCAGATCGGCGATGTGGAAAATCCTGACTCCCTTGAGATCGGCCAGCGGGTCAGGCTCGAGTTCCGCAGGGTCAGCTCCGACGGAGAGGCCGGCGTGATCTTGTATGGTCACAAGGCTGTGCCCGAAACTGAGTAGTCCATCGATGAATTGAGGTGTGATCGTGTTTCGCAGACTTTTGGTGGCGAATCGTGGAGAGGTGGCGGCGCGGATCATCCGGGCCTGCCGCGAGCTGGGTATCGAGACGGTGGCGGTCCATTCGAGCGCCGATGCGGACTCGCCCCATCTGCGTCTCGCGGACCGGCGGGTCTGCATCGGTCCGGCGCCATCGACGGACTCGTACCTCAATATGGACGCGATTCTCCAGGCCGCCGAGCAGAACGACTGCCAGGCGCTCCACCCCGGCTTCGGATTCCTGGCCGAAAACGCCCTCTTCGCCGCCCGGGTACGGCAGCAGCAGCTGACCTGGGTCGGGCCTCCCCCGCGGGCCATCGCGGGGATGGGGGACAAGGCAGAGGCCAGGCGCGCCATGAAGGCCGCAGGGCTGCCGACCATTCCGGGCACCGAGGGGATTCTCGCCGACGTCGATGAGGCGGCCCGGGCGGCCGCCGAGGTTGGCTACCCGGTGCTGCTCAAGGCCACCGCCGGCGGCGGCGGCAAGGGGATGCGGCGATGCAACGACGAAACCGAGCTGGCCAAGGCCTATTCCGAGGCGTCGCTGGAGGCGGAGAAGGCCTTCGGAAATGCCGGGCTCTACCTGGAAAAGGTTCTGGTCGGAGCCCGCCACATCGAGTTCCAGATCCTGGCCGACGCCTATGGATCGGCGGTTCACCTCGGTGAGCGCGAGTGCTCGGTGCAGCGCCGCCACCAGAAGCTGCTGGAGGAGGCGCCCAGCCCGGTGATGGAAGAAGCCACTCGTGCCGAGGTGGGCCGTCGCGCCGCGGAGGCGGCGGCGGCCATCGGCTACACCTCGGCGGGCACCATGGAGTTCCTGCGCGACGCGGACGGCAACCACTACTTCATGGAGATGAACACCCGGCTCCAGGTGGAGCACCCGGTGACCGAGATGATCACCGGCGTCGACATCGTCCAGGAGCAGATCCGGATCGCCGCCAACCGTGCCGCTGGAGTTCAGCCAGGACGATGTGCGGATCGACGGCCACGCCATCGAGTTCCGAATCAACGCCGAGGATCCGGACCAGGATTTCCGACCCGATCCCGGCGTGGTTGCGGTCTTCGAACCGCCCACTGGCGACGGGATCCGCGTCGACACCCACGTGGAGTCGGGCTACGGGATTCCCCCCTTCTACGACTCCATGATCGCCAAGCTGATCGTGCACGGCGCCGACCGGAGTGATGCGATCAAGCGATCCGAAAGAGCGCTCGAGGAGCTTTCGAATCGAGGGCGTGGCGACCACCATCCCGATTCAACGGCGGATTCTGGCGGAGCCCGAGTTTCGCGACGGCGACTACGACACCCTGTGGCTGGAACGGCTGCTGGCCGGTCGGAGGCATAACCCATGGCCAAGGTCATCCTTCACTCCATCGGAACTGCGCTGGAAAAGGCCCTGGATCCGGCCGAGGCGAAGAAGAACGCCGAGCACCTGGCCGAGCTCGAGGCAGCGCTCGACGACAAGACGGGCCGAGGTCCGGGCCGGGTGGGGCGACGAGTACGTGGCCCGGGTCCACGCCAAGGGCAAGCTCACCACCTGGGAGCGGATCGAGCGCCTCAAGGACGACGGGAACCGATGTCTTCCCGGTGGGCACCCTGGTCAACTACGGACTCACCTTCGGCCCCGACAAGAGGACCTCGCCCGGTGCCGGCGTGGTCACCGCCTTCGTGCGGGTCTCGGGCCGGATCACCATGGTCATCGCCAACGACAACACGGTGGCGTCGGGCTCGTGGTGGCCCCAGACTCCGGAGAAGATCGAACGCGCCCAGGAGATGGCGCTGAGGCTGCGAATCCCGGTCATCTACCTGATCGACTGCTCGGGACTGTACCTGCCCGAGCAGAGTCAGACCTTCCCGGGCAAGACCGGCGCCGGCGCCATCTTCAAGATGAACAGCCTTCTCTCGGCCAACGGCGTGCCCCAGATCGCGGGAGTCTTCGGCGACTGCATCGCCGGCGGCGGCTACATGCCCATCATCTCCGACGTGGTCTACATGACCGAGCAGGCCTACATGGTGATCGCCGGCGCCGCACTGGTGAAGGGCGGCAAGAGCCAGAAGATCACCAGCCTCGACATCGGCGGGCCCGACGTCCACGTTCACCTCTCCAACTGCGCCGACCACCGGGTGCCGGACGACCAGGCGTGTTTGAAGATGATCATCAGCGAGGTGGAGCGGCTGCCCACCAGCGCGGCTCCCTACTACCGCCGCAGCGTGGACCCGGCGCCGCCTCGATTCGCCGCCACGGAGACCGTCCAGTCTCTTCCCGGTGGACCACCGCCACGTCTACGAGATGCGCCAGGTCCTGGCCCGGCTGGTGGACGACGGACTGTTCCGGGAGGTCACACCGGAGATCGGCCCGGAGATGATCTGCGGCGTCGGCCGGGTCGGCGGACTCTACGCCGGCTTCATCGCCAACAACCCGGAGCTCACGGACCACCCCGTGCTGCGGGGTGAAAAACGGCCCGGCAGCATTCTCTACCGGGAGGGGATCGCCAAGATCAGCCAGTTCAGCCGCTGCTGCAACGACGACGGCATCCCCATCGTCTGGCTGCACGATATCTCCGGCTTCGACATCGGTCTCGAGGCGGAGAAACAGGGGCTGCTGGGCTACGGCTCGAGCCTGATCTACACCAACTCCACCAACACGGTGCCCATGATCACGGTGCTGCTGCGCAAGGCGTCGGGGGCCGGCTACTACGCCCAGGCCGGCATGCCCTACGATCCGGTGGCCCAGCTCGCCACCACCATCTCCCGGCTGTCGGTGATGGAGGGACGAACGCTGGCCATCGGCGCCTTCAACACCAAGCTCGACGACAACTTCGAGATCGTGGCCGAGACCGAGGAGGAGACGGGAGAAGATCCGCAAGGGCATGGAGGCGGTGGAGGCCCGCATCACCGCCGACATGGACCCGGTCAAGGCCGCCAGCCAGATGGACGTGGACGAGGTGGTGCGCTTCGACGAGATCCGGTCCTACCTGGAGGTCCTGGTGGAGGCTTCCTACCAGGGGTACGGCTACCGCCGGGTCAAGAACCCGCGCATCTGGTCGCTGCACGACATCGCCATCCTGGGGGAGGGCGGCCGATGATCAAGTTCCCCGGGGTCGAGGTCATGGTGAGCAATGGCCAGACGGCCGACGGAGAGCTGTTACTCAGCTCGCCGGCGGTGGGCTTCTACGGATTCGCGCCGCGGGTGGGCGAGGTGTTGGTGGGCGGGTCCCGGGTGGGTCGTCTGACAACACTGGGGCGGACGGTGGAGCTGTTGGTGCCCAAGGGCGTTACCGGGCGGGTGGCCGAGCGCCAGCTGGCCACGCGGAGTGATCCGGTGGAGTACGGACAGGTGCTGCTCCGTCTCGTGCCCGTGGAGGCGGGAGATGTGGGTGAGGGCATCGTCACAGGAGCTGAACAGGCCGCCCGGGGGTTGCCGGAGGGGACCTTTGCGGTCACCTCGCCCACCCACGGCATGTTCTACCGCCGGCCACGGCCTGAAGATCCAGCGTATGTGGAGCCGGGGCAGATCGTGGAACAGGGGTCGACCCTGGGTCTGGTGGAGGTCATGAAGTGTTTTTCGGCCATCTCCTACGGTGGTGATCAGCTTCCGACCCGGGCCGAGATCGTCGAGGTTCGGGCCGAGGATGGTGCCGAAGTGGCGTCCGATGAGGTCCTGTTTGTCGTCCGGCCGGCGTGATGACCGGCCGTCGGGCGATGGGCGAAGGGAAGGGAGAAAGATGTGGATTTTGAACTGACGGAAGATCAACGGTCGATCCGCGACATGGTGCGCGACATGGCGCAGAACGAAATCGCCCCCCACGCCGCCCGATGGGACGAGGACCAGCACTTCCCCCGCGAGCTGTTCACAGCCATGGGAGAGCTGGGCCTGATGGGTGTGGTGATCCCTGAGGAGTACGGTGGCGCCGGACTCGGCTATGTGGAGTACGTCACCATTCTCGAAGAGATCGGCGCGGCCGACGGAGGGGTCGGGCTTGGGGTGGCCGCCCACAATTCCCTGTGCACCAACCATCTCTTTCTCTTCGGCTCGGAGGAGCTGAAGCGGGAATTTCTGCCCAAGTTGACGAGCGGTGAATGGATCGGAGCGTGGGGTCTGACCGAAGCCGGGGCCGGATCGGATGCTGGCGGCACCAAGACCACCGCCGTCCGCGACGGTGATGAGTGGGTCCTCAACGGGTCCAAGAACTTCATCACCCACGCCACGGTGGGCGATGTCGCCGTGATCGTGGCTCGGACCTCACCGGGGGGAAGCCACCACGGAATCTCGGCCTTCTTTGTGCCCTTTGATCGACCGGGCGTCGAACCGGGCAAGAAGGAGAACAAGCTCGGGATGCGGTGCTCCGATACGTCCTCATTGATCTTCGAAGACTGCCGCATTCCAGCCGGCTATCTGCTGGGTGCAGAAGGGGAGGGCTTCATTCAGGCGATGAAGGTGCTGGACGGCGGGCGGATCTCCATTGCCGCCCTTTCTCTTGGGATCGGCCGGGGTGCGCTTGACGCGACCATCGAGTATGCACAGGTTCGGGAGCAGTTCGGCAAGCCCATCTCGTCGTTCCAGCTCACCCGGGCCAAGCTGGCGGACATGGCCACCGAGTTGGACGCCGCCCGGCTTCTCACCATGCGGTCGGCGGCGCTCAAGGACCAGGGCGCCAAGGTCACCCGGGAGTCATCCATGGCCAAGCTCTACGCTTCGGAAGTGGCGGTCCGAATTGGCGAAGAGGCGGTGCAGATCCATGGTGGCTACGGCTACACCAAGGACTACCCGGTGGAGCGGTTCTGGCGCGACTCCAAGCTGTGCACCATCGGCGAAGGAACTTCCGAGATCCAACGCATGGTGATCGCCCGCGAGGTGCTGCAACAACGATCGAGCTGAGAATTTTGGAGCAGGCCTCCGACCTGCAGGCTAAAATGCGAATTGCGAATTCACGAATTGGCCTCCTGCCGAGATCGTTGTCGAGTTCTCAGTTCAGGTCGGATGGTTGCGGAACCTCTAGCAGGAGGTACGATACTGTTTCGAGCGATAGCGTGCAGTACGGTGAGCGAGTCCCTGCGGAGGTAACACCATGGTTTCGAGTGATTGGGCCCGGTTTGATTGGCGCGATCCCTTCCTGCTCGACGAGCAGCTTGACGACGAGGAAAGGGCGGTGCGAGACAGCGCTCACCGCTACGCCCAAGACAAGCTCGTGCCCAGGGTGCAGGACGCGTTTCGGAGCGAGACCACCGACCCCGGGATCTTCACGGAGATGGGCGCCCTCGGCCTCCTCGGCTCGACCATCGACGGCTACGGCTGTGCCGGCGTCAACTCGGTGTGCTACGGCCTGATCGCACGGGAGATCGAACGGGTGGATTCGGGCTACCGTTCCATGCTGAGCGTGCAGTCGAGCCTGGTCATGTACCCGATCCACGCTTACGGAACCGAAGCCCAGCGGGAAAAGTACCTCCCCAGGCTGGCCACCGGCGAGTTGATCGGCTGTTTCGGCCTCACCGAGCCTGACCACGGCTCGGACCCGGCAAGCATGGTGACGCGGGCACGACGGCACGCCGACGGCTACCTGATGACCGGGGCCAAGGCGTGGATCAGTAACTCTCCCATCGCCGACGTCTTCATCGTCTGGGCCAAGACCGACGACGATCAGATCCGAGGTTTCATCCTGGACAAAGGTATGCCGGGTCTGAGCGCACCCAAGATCGAGGGCAAGCTGGGCCTTCGTGCTTCGATCACGGGTGAGATCGTGATGGAGGACGTGCTCGTGCCCGAGGACCACCTGCTTCCCGGTGTGGTGGGATTGAAGGGACCCTTCGGCTGCCTCAGTAATGCCCGATACGGGATCGCGTGGGGCGCACTCGGCGCGGCGGAAGACTGCTGGCATGCTGCCCGTGAGTACACTCTTGCCAGAAACCAGTTCGGTCGGCCACTTGCCGCGAATCAACTCATCCAGCTCAAGCTCGCCGACATGCAGACCGAGATTTCCATCGGGTTGCAGGGTTGTCTGCGCGCAGGCAGGCTCAAGGACAAGAAAATGCTGGCCCCGGAGCTCATTTCCCTGCTCAAGCGCAACTCGTGCGGCAAAGCGCTGGAGATCGCGCGAACGGCCCGGGACATGCACGGGGCCAACGGCACCTCGGACGAGTATCGGGTCATGAGGCACATGGTGAATCTGGAGGCGGTCAACACCTACGAGGGCACTCACGACATCCACGCCCTGATCCTGGGTCGGGCCCAGACCGGCATCCAGGCGTTCAGTTGTTGAAACCGTCCCCCGCCCACCCACCCGGTCGGTCGAACTGTGGAGCTGTGCAGGCTGGAAGCCCGCACCACAATTGGGCACAGTCTGGGGGGCAAGACGAATCGGCGGGAGGTGATTGTGGTGCGGCCATCTTGGCTGCACATCTCGGCGGTCGAGCCAGCAGGGCGAATCGTGGTGCGGCCGTCTGGTTGATTGAAGATTGAAGATTTCAGCCCACCCACCCACCCACCCGGACGGTCGAACTGTGGAGCTGTGCAGGCTGGAAGCCCGCACCACAATCAGGCCCAGCTGGGGGGGCCGAATGCCAAGGCCAGCCCGCCGTCACGACACCTTTAAACCTTTAACCTTTAAACTTTTAAACCACATATTGGCTCAGCCGGACGGACGCGAGCAACGGCCAACCGCCAACCGAAAAAGAAGGCCGGACCCGAAGGTCCGACCCTTGATGATCAGTCTGCAGTTTGCAGTGAGCAGGCCTAAATCTGCCAACTGCTAACTGCCAACTGCCAACGGCTGACTATTTCAAGCCGTGCTTGGCGATGAAGGTGTCCAAAATGCCGTCGAGATCGGGCTGGCCGATCTCCTGCAGGTCGTAGAACACCCGGGTGGTGGGCTTGTTGATCTTGATGACCCGGTTGAGGTCCATGGGGGTGCCGATCACCACCGCGTCGCAGTCGGTGTTGTTGATCGTGGTTTCCAGGTCCTTCAACTGCTCTGCGCCGTAGCCCATGGCCGGCAGGACCTGGCCGATGTTGGGGTAGATCTCGAAGGTCTCCTGCAGCTTGCCCACAAGGTGGGGTCGCGGATCGACGAACTGGGCAGCGCCGTATTTCTTGGCCGCCACGGTACCGGCGCCGATCTTCATCTCTCCGTGGGTCAGGGTGGGACCATCTTCCACGATCAGGACCCTCTTGCCGCGAACCAGCTCGGGATCCTCGAGCCGGAGCGTCGAGGCCGCGTCCACCACCGTCGCACCGGGGTTGACCTTGGCGATGTTGCCGCGCACCTCTTCGATGCCGGCCAGGTCGGCGCTGTCGATCTTGTTGATCACCACCACGTCCGCGCGACGCAGGCTGACCTCGCCCGGGTAGTACCGGAGCTCGTGACCGGGCCGGTGCGGGTCGGCCACCGTGATCGCCAGATCGGAGGCGTAGAAGGAGAAGTCGTTGTTGCCGCCGTCCCACAGGATCACGTCACAGCCGTTGGGATCGATCTCGGCGGCCCGGAGAATCGCCTCATAGTCGACACCGGCGTAGATCACGTTGCCACGCACCACGTGGGGCTCGTACTCCTCCATCTCCTCGATGGTGCACTGGTGCCGTTCCAGGTCTTCCAGCTCTGCGAAACGCTGGACCTTCTGAGCCACCAGGTCGCCGTAGGGCATGGGGTGGCGGATGGCGACCACCTTGAGTCCCTTGGCCATCAGCAGCTCGATCACCCTTCGCGAGGTCTGGCTCTTGCCGCAGCCGGTGCGCACCGCACAGACCGAGATCAGCGGCTTGGTGCTTTTGACCTCGGTGTCGTCCGGGCCCAGGAGGTTGAAGGAGGCGCCGGCGGCCTGGACGATGGCGGCCACGCCCATGACGTGCTCGTAGCGCACGTCGGAGTATGAAAAGGAGCACTCGTTGACGTCGAGCTCTTTGATGAGCCGGGGCAGTTCCTCTTCGGGGTGGATGGGAATGCCGTTCGGGTAGAGCGGGCCGGCGAGTTCCGCCGGGTAGGTCCGGTCGTCGATGCCGGGGATCTGCTCGGCGGTGAAGGCCACCACCTCGACCGACTCGTCGTCCCGGTACCGGGTGTTGAAGTTGTGGAAGTCGCGCCCAGCGGCGCCGATGATGATGATTCTACGCTTGGCCATTCAATCCTCCAATAATTACGAGCTGCGCTCGGTCGGTCAATTTAGCACTGAATCGAATCAATACCCTGGGATCTGCTTGGGGAAATAATCCTGCAGGGTTCCCTCCCGGTACACGTCGGCGGTGGCGCAGTGCAGCCCGCCACCGAAGGGCCCCACTCCCCAGAAGGGGACCGGGATGACTTCGAATCCCAGCTTGTCGAACTGCTCTTGTTGGGCCTTTTCCTGTTCCTCGACGAAGATCGTTTTCTCGTCCAGGAGCAGGGTGTTCATGGACAACCACACGCTGCAGAAGCACAGCGGCGGCTTCTTTTCCAGCGCCGGCTCCGCGCAGGGGACGATCTCCCAATCGTTCATGGCGAACAGACGCTTCATTTCGTCGGTCATCGGCACCCGCTGGCGGTTGCTGAGCGCCAGGCCGGGACGCAGGGGGATGAAGGTGGCGTCGATGTGCATCGGGTGGGCTTCGTAGAACAGCACCTCGTG
Organism: uncultured Holophagae bacterium; assembly: GCA_963801995.1. Classification (GTDB taxonomy): domain Bacteria; phylum Acidobacteriota; class Thermoanaerobaculia; order Thermoanaerobaculales; family Sulfomarinibacteraceae; genus FEB-10. The sequence goes on from CAWDGW010000014.1 coordinate 644,997, forward strand.
GACTCGGTGATTCGAGAAGTGCCGTCGAAGCCAGTCGATGCCGGCGCCGTTGGTGGTTGTGGATCTTTGGACGAAGAGGTCCTTGCCGAAGCGGCCCACGTCAGCCGCGTCGAACAGGGGTTCCTCCTCGGTGAGATTCCACTGTTTCTTCATCGTGAATCGCTCGATCTGCTCCTCTTCGGGGAAGGACTCGGCGTAGTCCCAGAACTTGATACCGTCCACGTAGCTGCGTTCGGTGAGCCGAGGCTTCGGCGCGGCCTCCCACTTGAACTTGGGATCTTCCTTGAAGTAGCGCTGCAGCAGAGGCCGGTAGGCGAGGAACTCGAACCAGCGGCTGCGGCAGGACATGGTGGCTTCAATGATCTCGTTTCCCACCGTCAGCAGGAGATCCCGCGGCGGCATCACGCCGAACATGGAGTCCTGCTCCCAGTCGGGTGTGGAGACCTTTTGAGAAAAGTCCAGCGGAACCGGGCGATCGACCGTCACGCCGCGTTTTTCGAGCATTGCCGCGAAGTTGTCGAGCTGCTCGTTGGCGATGTCTTCCATCTCCTTGGGCAGCGGGCCATAGGTCCCCAACGGAAAACCGTACTCGGGCCAATCCCGCACACACGCCGGCTCCGGGGCCTGCACCATGGTGCCGTCGGCGCGGCCGACGATGACGTGCTTGAGCGGATCCCACTCGTTCCATGAATTGACGACTGTCGGCATTTCTGTCCTCCTTGACACGAGTCAGCTCTCGTAGTCGATGGCAGCGCCCCGTGTGGAAGAGGCAGCCAGCCGTCGGTAGATCGAGAGATATCCTTTTTGCTCTGTCTCGGTCGGTGCGGTCCAGGCTTCGCGGCGGGCCGCGAGATCCTCCTCCGACACGAGCATGTTGAGGCTTCGAGCGGGTACGTCGATCTCCACCGTATCGCCGTCCTCGAGCAGAGCGATGGGGCCGCCCACCGCCGACTCGGGTGCGATGTGACCCACAGCGCAGCCCTTGTTGGTGCCCGAAAAACGACCGTCGGAGAGGAAGGCGATCCGATCTTGCAGCCCCTTGGCCGCCAGCTGCCACAGAAAACGCTGCAGCAGCCGCATCCCGGGGTCTCCCTTCGGGCCGGTGGAGCGAACGACGACCACGTCGCCGGCTTCGAGCTTGTCCTCGAGAAGGGCGTCGCAGGCCTCCTCCTCGGTGTCGAAGATGCGCGCCGGTCCTTTGTGCTGCAACATGCTCTCCGGAACCGCCGACTTCTTGATCAGCGCCCCTTCCGGTGCGAGATTGCCGTGCAGGAAGACCAGCCCGCCCTCGGGATCGAGGGGCTCTTGAAGCGAGCGAATCACGCGGCGGTTGCCCGGCCGCACCTGCTGAAGGTCCTCGGCGAGGGACCTGCCGGTCACCGTGATCACCCCGGTGTCGAGCAGAGGTTCGAGTTCCTTCATCACCGACGGCAACCCGCCGGCCTCGTCAAGATCCACCATCAGTTTGTCGCCGTTGGGTGCCACGTCGCAGATCAACGGGGTGGCGCTGCTGATCCGGTTGAAGGCCTCGGCGTCGATGTCGAGGCCGAGCTCGGCGGCGATGGCCTGCAGGTGCAGGACCCCGTTGGTCGACCCGCCGGTGGCCATGAGGACTCGAATCGCATTTTCGAATGCGGCACGGGTCATGATCTTGGAAGGTGTGATGCCCTCCTTGTGGAGGTTTACGACCTGGCGACCCGCATCGAAGGCGATGCGCATCAGCCGCGAATCGGCCCCCGGGGTTGCCGTGTTGCCCGGCAACGACATGCCGAGGGCCTCGGTCATGGCCGCCATGGTGTTGGCGGTGCCCATCACTGGGCAGGCGCCCATGCCGGGGCATCCGCGGTCCTGGATCTCGCAGAAGTCGTGCTCGGTCAGAGAACCGGCCTTGAACTTCGAGTAGTGGCTGCCGGCCACGTCGAGCGGGTCGACGGGATTGCTGCGGTACCTGTTGAGGCTCATGTAGCCGCCGGTGACCACCACGGCCGGCAGGTCGAGACGGCCTGCCGCCATGAGGTGGGCCGGCACCACGTCGTCGCACACGGTGACGAAGACCATGGCGTCGAAGAGGTTGGTCATGGCCACCGCTTCGATGTAGCCGGCCACCAGATCGCGGTGGGGGAGGTGGTAGTTGTCGTGGCCGGCCATGGAGGTGCACAGGGCGCTGATGACGAACTCCCGCGGCGTGCCGCCGGCCGACCACACCCCCGCCTTCGCCGCCTCGGTCACCTTGTCGAGGTTCATGGCCGCCGGGTTGATCTCGCCCCACGAGTTGACCACCCCGACCTGGATCGGTTTGATGGTCTCCTCCCCAAGGCCCGTGCCACGCATGAGCTGCACGCGCTCGACGTTGGCGTAGTCGGGAAGCCCGGAATCTTTCTTTTTGTCGTCATGGCGCTCCTCAGCTCGTCAGCTCGGCAAAGGACTTGCCGAGCGACTCAAGGCCCTCGGCGACGAGCTCGTCAGTGATCGTGAGCGCAGGGATGAAGCGGATGACGTTGCCACGAATACCGCACGAAAGGAGATCAGGCCGTGTTTGGCAGCGGTACCGAGCAGCTCTTTGGTGAGATCGGGATCAGGCTGGTTGGAATCGCCGTTCTTGACCAGTTCCATCGCGATCATGGCACCCCGCTCGGTGCGGATATCGCCGATCCGATCCGGGTAGGTCTGCTGGAGCGGCACGGAGCGTTATCGTCGAAGAGCGCTCCGATGGCCTGCGAACGCTCGAGCAGATTGTCATTCTCGAATGACTTCCAAGACCGCGAGTGCAGCCACGCAACCCAGAGGCGAAGCGGCGTAGGTTCCTCCGAGGCCGCCGGGCAGCGGAGCATCCATGATTTCCGCTTTGCCCACGACTGCGGCGATCGGGAATCCGCCGGCCATGCCTTTCGCAACTGTGGTCAGATCGGGCTCGACGCCGGAATATTCGATGGCAGAACACTTGCCGGTGCGGGCGAATCCGGTCTGGATTTCGTCGTTGATGAACACAATGCCGTGTTCGTCGCAGATATCGCGCAATGCCTGCAGGAACTCGTTCGGCGCAGGGTAGTAGCCGCCCTCACCGAGCACCGGCTCGACGATGATCGCCGCGACCTCATCGGGGGCGATGTCGGTCAGCGAAGAATTGATTTCAGTGCCGCCACGTGTCGACTCCACCGAGATCCCGTGGTACTCGAATCGGGTACGGAGCGTGGTAAGATGTTGCCGGGGAAGGGTCCGAAGAGAGTTCTTGTAGGGGACGATCTTGCCGGTCAGACCGAGGGCGAACATGGTGCGCCCGTGGAACAGCCGTTGAAACGCGATGACCCCTCGCCGACCGGTGTGGGCGCGAGCGATCTTGACTGCGTTCTCCACCGCTTCGGCGCCGGTGGTGGAGTAGGCGACTTTCTTTGGCGTCCGGAACCACGGGGCGACTTCGGTGAGCTTTTCGGCGAGGGCGACCAGAGAGTCATAGGGATTCACCATGGCGCAGGCGTGGCTGAAGCGGTCGAGTTGCTCTTTGACGGCGGCGACGATGCGCGGATTGACAGTGACCGGTACCGTTGACGGCAAGCCGCCTGCGAAATCGACATAGCGTTTGCCTTCAACATCCCACAGCTCGGCGTTGAGCGCGCGGTCGGCGAAGACCTGGTGGATGTTGCCGAACCCGCGCGCAAACACCTTGTTCTTGCGTTCTTGCATTTCATTGTTGGTGGTCATGGTGTGCAATCCCCTTCCCTTCCTATTTGTCGATCGCGCCGATGCACATGTACTTGACCTCGACATAGTCATCGAGACCGTATTTGGAGCCCTCGCGGCCGTTGCCCGACTCCTTCATGCCGCCGAAGGGGGCCATGGTGTTTGAGATCATGCCCTCGTTGATGCCCACGATGCCGTACTCCAGGCCCTCGGCGACACGCCAGATGCGACCCACGTCGCGGGCGCAGAAGTAAGCGGCAAGACCGAACTCGGTGTCATTGGCCATCGCGATAGCCTCGTCCTCGGTGCTGAAGGAAACGAGAGGCGAGACTGGTCCGAAGATCTCCTCGCGGAAGACCCGCATGTCGTCGGTGACCCCCGACAGAATCGTCGGCTCGACAAAGCGGTTACCGAACTCGGAGCGGCCTCCGCCCGAGCACCACCTTGGCGCCCCTGGTGACGGCGTCGTCGATCATCGAACACACGGAATCGGCGGCGGTGTCGTCGATTAGCGGACCGATGGTCACGTCTTCATCGGCGCCGTTGCCAACCTTGAGCCCCTTGACGGCTTCGGCCAATTTTTGGGAGTACTCAGCCATGACCGTGTCCTGTACCAGGATTCGGTTGGCACAGACGCAGGTTTGACCGGCGTTGCGATACTTGGTGACCATGGTGGCCTGCACCGCGTTGTCGAGATCGGCATCGTCGAAGACGATGAAGGGCGCGTTGCCGCCGAGCTCCATGGAGGTTCGCTTCATGGTCTGGGCGCAATCGGCCACCAGCTTCTTGCCAACTTCGGTGGAGCCGGTGAACGTCAGCTTGCGGACGATGGGGTTGGAGGTGAGCTCGTCGCCGATGGCGCCGGTGCGGCCGGCCAGGACGTTGATGACTCCCGCCGGGATACCGGCACGCTCGGCCAGTTCCACCATGGCGAACGCTGACAACGGAGTGGCGCTCGCCGGCTTGCAGACCGTGGTGCAGCCGGCCGCCAGGGCGGCACCCACTTTGCGGGTGAGCATGGCGTTGGGGAAGTTCCAGGGCGTGATGCACGCGACGACGCCCACCGGCTGCTTGATGACCACGATGCGGCGGTCGTTGGCGGGCGGCGCGATGACGTCACCATAGATCCGCTTGGCTTCCTCGGCGAACCACTCCACGAAGCTGGCGCCGTATGCGATTTCGCCGCGCGACTCGAAGAGTGGCTTGCCCTGCTCGGCGGTGAGAATCTGCGCCAGATCTTCCTGGGCCTCCATCATCAGGTTGAACCAGCGGCGCAAGAGGTTGGAGCGTTCGGTGGCCGTCTTCTGCCGCCACTGGATCTGGGCCTTCTCGGCGGATTCGATGGCACGCCGGGTCTCGGCGCCGCCACAGCGGGCGACCTCGGCGATCACCTCGTCGTTGGCCGGGTTGGTGACGGCGAAGGTGCTGCCGTCGTCCGCGTCCGTCCATTGGCCGTCGATGTAGGCTTGGGTCTTCAGCAGTGAGTTGTCGGTCAGTTTCACGATTGCCTCCTTGAACTGGTTTCAGCGCCGCCCATCAGCCGACGGCGGATTGATCGTTTGTTTCTTCGGCGCCAAGCTTCCTGATGATCATTTGCGTACTGTCGTCGAGACTCTTCCATCGGGCCTCCTTGACCGCGGTGGCGTTCCCGGATCGCAGTGCTGCCAGAAGGCTCGAGTTTCCGAGGTCCACCTGGGAGGCGCCTTCCTCGCTGAAGACCAGGGTCACCGATGGCCGAGCCAGCAGCCACAGCCGATCGAGGATCTCGAGAAAGATGGGAGCCTCAGCGGCCTCGAAGATCAAGAACATGAAGCGGTGGTCGAGGGAGACGGCGGTTCGGTAGTCGCCACGTTCGAGGGCCGCCTGATAGCGTTCCTCGATTCGCTCGAGCTCGGCGAGGTGTTGCGGCTGCATGCGTTCCAGAAACCGCTCCAAAGCCTCTCCCTCGAGGAATTTACGGACTGCCACAGCCTCGAGATACTCTTCCACGGAAAGAACTCGGACCCGGATGTCGCGCGCGCTTCTGAGATGGAGGGCGCCCTCGTTGACCAGCTGGAGGACGGCCTCTCGGACGGGGGTGACGCTGATGCCCATTTCCTCCGCGAGATCGCGCAGGCGGACCCGCTCGCCCGGTCGAAAGCGGCCGTCCATGAGGGCATCGCGCAACGCCAGATAGGCCCGCTGACCGAGATTTTCGTTTTCGATTGGGCGGAACCTCGAGGCCATCTGCGATCCTCCATTTCGGTGCCGTTAGATGTTATAACATATAACGAAACATCTGCCAATCTTCAATTTTCAATCTTCAATTTTCAATTTCGCCCTGGGGGATCGGATACGATACCTCGCAGCACCGGGATCGGGACCCCAACGCCCGACCGGTGAAAAGGAGACGCCTGTGAAGAACCCGATTGTGATCATGACGGTGCTGCTGCTGGCGGCGGTGCCCGCTGCGGCGCAGAAGGTCTACGTGGACTGGGACCCGACGGCTGACTTCGGCTCCTTCAAGACCTTCGCCTGGGCCAAGACCGCGCCCACCTCCTTGGAGGCCAACTACCCTTTGATCCACTCGTTCATCAAAAACTCGCTCGAGTACGAGTTGGCCTCAGGCGGACTGGTGGAGAACACCGACGATCCTGACGTCTGGGTCACCTACCACGCCTCCACGAAGCAGAGCATCCAGGTCATGACCTCCTCCTACGGCTACAGCTTCGGCCCATATTGGGGTGGCGCTGGCGCGTCCTCTGCAATGGTGAACACCTATGACAAGGGCACGCTGGTCATCGACATCTGGGATGCGCGCAAGAAGGAGGCGATTATTCGAGGGACCGCCTCGAAGGTCTTCTCGGACGAAGAGAGCAAGGCCCTCAAGCAGATTGACAAATCGATCACCAAGATCGTCACCAAATTCCGCAAGATGCGCGAAAAGGAGTCTCGCTGACCGTCGTGAGCCCTCGAAAGCAGCAGTGGATCGATGTGGTGATCCTGGGGGCGTTGTGCCTGCTGCTGTTCTTCTCGATGCTCGGCGACCGGCCGCTGTGGGATATCGACGAGGGGATGCACGCCCACACCTCCAAGGAGATGGTGCTCACCGGCGACTGGGTGACGCCCACCATGAACGGCGAGAGGTTCTACGACAAACCGCCCCTCTTCAACTGGCTGGTTTCCCTCGCCTTTCTGGTCTTCGGCTTCACCGAGTTTGCCTCGCGGCTGCCGGCCGGGGTGCTGGGGACGGGCACGGTGATGGCGACCTACGTCCTGGGAACACGGATGTTCCACCGCCGGGTCGGCCTGCTGGGGGGCGTGATCCTCGCCTCCAGCCTCGAGTTCCTGCTGATGTCCAGGGTGGTGGTTCACGACATCGCCTTGGCGTTCACCGTGACCCTGTCCCTGCTCTTCTTCTGGATCGCCTTCCACGACGAGCATCGACGCAGGGCCTCTCTGTTTGGTTTCTACGTCGCCGCCGGACTCGCCGTGGTGGCCAAGGGTCCGCTCGGTCTTGTGTTGGTGGGCCTGGTGGTGGGGCCGTGGTTGCTGATTCGCAGGCAAATGGGCTTTCTGAAGCACATGGGCCTCTGGTGGGGCGCCCCAGTGTTCCTGGCTGTGGCCGCCCCCTGGTATGTGGCGGTGATGCGGGCCAACGCCGACTTCGGGGCCTATTTCTTTATCCAGCAGAACTTCATGAACTTCGCGTCGGCCGAGTCCCGTCATCCGGAAGCGTGGCATTTCTACGTTCCAGTCATGCTCGGCGGTTTCTTTCCCTGGACAGCCTTTCTTCCGGTGGCGGTGATCAATGCGGTCCGGCAACGGGCCAAGCAAGATCCGGGACGGCTGCTGTACCTCGGCCTGTGGAGCGGGATGCCGTTTCTTTTCTTCTCGGTTGCGAGTTCGAAGCTGCCGTCCTACGTGCTGCCCCTTTTCCCGGCCCTCGCCCTGCTGGTTGGGGTTTTCTGGAGAGACCTCCTGGTGGATCGGGAGGGCCGGCTGCACCGCGGAGCCCTGGCGTCGATGGCGGTGCTGGCGGTCATCCTGGCGGCTGGTGTGGTCTACGGTCTGGTCTTCGAGCTGGCCGATGCACAGGCAAAATATCGGGTCGAAGCCTCGGTCTTTCTGCTGCCGATCGCGGTGTTGGTGGCTGGGGTCGCACTGACCTTGGCGCTGTGTTGGAGGAAGCTCCACCGGGCGTGTTTCGTGTCCATCGCCGCGATGATCGTGGTGCTGATTCTGACGGTCAATGTTGCCGTGGTCCCCGCCTTCAACACCTTCAGGTCCACCAGGGATCTCGGCAGGAGGCTCGATGCCGTCCTGCCCGAGGGTGAGCGTCTCGTCTTCCATTGGGATCTCAAGGACTCGACCCTGTTCTACACTCCGCGGCTGGGCACGACTCTCCACACCACGGTGGACGTCATGCGCCACATGGCCCAGGAGCGTCCGGCCCACTGCATGGTGGACATGGACAACTACGAAAGGGTGGACCCGCTGACCTGGACAGGAACCTGGGTCGTCGCCACTGACGGCGCCAAGATCGTCCTCGCCAACCGACCCACGCTCGGGGATCTCCAGCAGCCCTGAAAATTCGATGTTGGCGTTTCACCTCGGCGTGTGATCAGGTGAGGGGATGACCGATCCGCGAGAGCCGTTCGGCGCCTTGCTGTGGGACGCCAAACCCGAGATCGAACAGGGGTCGATCCGGCGCGGCCAAACACGACGGCTGACCGTGAGAGAATGCCCGCATGTCCACTCGACCCGCGGTGTTGGAATCGGAGCTCCGTGACCGCCTTCGATTCGAATCGATGCTCGCCGACCTTTCGTCGAAGTTCGTCAACCTCGAGCCGGCGAAGGTGGACCGCGAGATCGAGGATGCCCAGCGCCGGGTCTGCGAGTGCCTCGGCCTCGACATGTCGGACCTCTGGCAGCTGTCCCCCGACGAGCCCGGACGTCCTCCGTATGACCCACATCTATCGGCCGCTGGGAGGGCCTCCGGTTCCAGATGATTTCGATCTTCGGGAGGTCGCCCCATGGGCCCTTGGGCGTGTCCTGGCGGGAGAGGTCGTCTCGCTGCCCAGCATCGATGATGCGCCGGCCCAGGCGGCCTCGGACCTCGCGACATGGCGGCATTTCGGCGTCAAATCGTTGTTCAGTTTTCCGCTCTCCACGGGAGGAGAATCGGCTTTCGGCGTCGTGAGCTTCCACACCGTCGGAGGAACGCTTGTGGCCCGACGAGATCGTGCAGCGGCTACAGCTGGTGTCCCAGATCTTCGCCAACGCCCTGGTGCGCAAGCGGGCGGACGCGGCGCTGTGCGAGAGCGCGGAGCGGTTGAAGCTGGCCGCCGAGGCCGCCGAGGTCGGGATGTGGATGCTCGACGGAGAGCGCAGCCGGTTCTGGGCGACCAAGAGGGCGCGTGAGATCTTCGGGTACCAGCCAGACGTTGATATCACCTTGGAGCGGTTCCTGGAGTCGGTCCACCCCTCCTGCCGTGAGCTGGTCACGGAGGCGGTGCGGCGGGCGGTGGAGGACGGGCGCGAGGTGGACATCGAGTACCGGATCGTGCTCCCCGACGGTCGCGAGCGGTGGGTCCACTCCCGCGGACGGATGCAGCCGGCGTCGGCCACGAAACCGGCACGACTGCTCGGCGTGTCGGTGGACGTGACCGAGCGCAGACTCGCGGAAGAGGAGCTCAGACAATCGTACGAGGATGTGCAGAAGCTCCGGCGCCAGCTCGAGCTCGAGAACGCACTACCTTCAGGAGAAATACCAGCTCCGGCACGGGAGCGGCCACATCGTTGGCGAGAGCCCGGCCATCATGGGGGTTCTCGAGCTGGTCGAGCAGGTTGCCCAAATGGGGACGACGGTCCTGATTGAGGGCGAGACCGGCACCGGCAAGGAACTGATCGCCCAACGGATCCACGAGCTGAGCGCCCAGAGCGGCCGGCAGATCGTCAAGGTCAACTGCGCCGCACTGCCGGCGACCCTGGTGGAGAGTGAGCTGTTCGGACGCGAGAAGGGCGCCTACACCGGGGCGGTCTCGCGGGAGCCCGGGCGCTTCGAAGTGGCGGACGGCTCGACCATTTTCCTCGACGAGATCGCCGAGCTACCGCTCGAGCTGCAGGTGAAGCTGCTGCGGGTGCTGGAGGAGGGCCAGTTCGAACGGGTCGGCAGCTCGCGCACCTTGACCACCGATGTCCGGGTGATTGCCGCCACCAACCGTGATCTCCGAGCCGAGGTGGATGCGGGGCGTTTCCGTCGCGACCTCTTTTTCCGACTTGCCGTCTTCCCGATCCGGGTACCGCCGCTGCGCGAACGCCGAGGTGATGTGCCCCTCCTCGTGTGGGCGATTGTGCAGGAATTCAGTGCCGGGATGAACAAGGCTGTGGAGACAATCCGGCGTTCGGACATGGAGCGATTGCAGCGTTACAACTGGCCAGGCAACGTCCGCGAGCTGCGGAACGTGATCGAGCGGGCAATGATTCTCTGCGCCGGTCCGACCCTGCGGATCAAGCCGCCGTCCGGGACCGTGTCCGAAGACGGCGAGGACGGTGCAGTGCTTTCAATGGATGAGGTCCAGCGCCGCCATATCCTCAAGGTGGTCGAGACCGCGGGGGGTCGTATTCGAGGCTCCGGCGGAGCGGCCGAACTTCTGGGCCTGAAGCCCACCACCCTGCGTTCGAGGATGCAGCGCCTCGGGATCGACCCGCGGCGGCTGCGGGACGAACGATCGTCCCCCTGACGATATTTCGTCCCGACAGGAAGAGGTCTTGCTGATCCAACCGCGCGGCTGACAACGCACATACCCCTACTGGACAAAGGAATACGGAACCAACCCGGCGAATATGCCTCGATGGCACGCGGTGTGCAGTTTGTTCGTCGGGTTGACCTTCGGCCTGAAAGAGGAATCACAACTATCCGGACGGCGGCCGAGGCGCCCGGGCCGGCTCGACACACTGAAGGAGGAAATGATGTTGAGGCAAAATTCGCGTTTCGCTCGAGGAGTCCCCTGGGTCAGGACCATGGCGGGCCTCGGGGTCTTTACGGTGGCACTGGCCATCGCACTGGGATTGGCGCCGGGGGTCGCGTCTGCGGGCGATACCGGCAAGTGGGGAGGAGCCATCGACCCCGACGCATTGCAGGTCCTGAAGGAGATGACCGATTACCTCGGTGGCCTTGAACGGTTTTCGATGCACACCGAGAACACCTACGACGACGTGCTCGCAACGGATCATAAGATCCAGTTTGGTTTCTCGTCCGACATCGTCATTCAACGACCCGACGGGCTGCGCGCGCATCGCTCCGACGGTTCTGTGGACCAGTTCTTCGTTTACGACGGCACAACGCTCACCGTTCACGATGGTCACCACGATCTCTATGCCAGCGTTGCCGGTCCGGAAAATTTGGACGATCTTCTCCACTTCGCGCGCGACTACCTCGACCTCATTCCGCCAGCCGGCGACATGGTCTTCTCGAACGCCTTTGAACTGCTGACGAGTGGCATCACGTCTGGTTTTGTCGTGGGCACATCGTTCGTGGGCGACGTGAGCTGCACCCACCTCGCCTTCACCACTCCGGTCGTGGATTGGCAGGTGTGGATCGCCGACGGTGACTCACCGTTGCCGTACAAGTACGTGTTGACCACCCGGGATGACCCCGCGCAGCCACAGTTCATCACGCGAATCAGCAACTGGGACACCGATCCGAAGATCGGCGACGACACCTTCGCCTTCGATCCTTCGCCCACCGCGATGGAGATCGATTTCCTTTTTGTCGATGCCGGCTACTCGTCGGTTCCCTGAGCAGGGACGGAGGCACATCATGAAAAAACTCATCGGAATCTTCTGCATCGTCGCTGCAATTGCTCTCATATTCCTCGTCGACCTGATTCCGCTCGGGTTCGTGCAGGATGCCGAGGCCATCGCCGGCGTGCGGCGCCGGACGGCGCGCCGGACCGCCGTCGTGGTGGGGAGCGCCTCCGCCGCTCAAGTCTCCTCGCCAACAGCCCAGGCAGCGGCCGCCCAGCAGGAGGCACGCCACCGCCGACGCCAACGCCGCGGCGGCACGCCAGGCGAAGCCAACAGCAGCGGCGCGCCGCGCAGCAGCAGGCCGCGCGCGCCCGCGCCGACGGCGATGGTCGCTTCGCTGCCGGCGGGTTGCGTCTCGGCCGGTGCGGTCTTCCAGTGCGGGAACGTCTACTACAAGCCGTACATGTCGGGCAGCCAGATCGTCTACGGCGTCGTGCCGGGGCCGTAGGCCCAACGGATCCACGGGGTGCCTTGGAGTGGGGAGACACGCCAGGCGTCGGTGCGGGCGCCGGGGGTGGGCGTGACCCCCATCGCCAGGGTTGGCGCGCGGCGATAGGATCCGCAAGCCCGAAAGGAACCCCCCCTCCGACCGGATCGTGAGTTGTCAGGCATCGAAAATGGAGAAACGAATGGAGCTCCGGAGACTGATTGCGATGACAATACCGTGAATGAACAAGAGCGACCGGTGCCCGACATCGAGGGGCTGTTCGGGCTGGGCGGGGGGCGCGTCAGCCGTGGCCTGGAAAGACTGCAGCTGGCGCGTGGAGCCCGCCTTCGAGCCGGGCGGGTGGCGGTGCTTCTGGCAGCGGTGACGTGGGTTCCGCTGCTGGTCCTGGCGGCCATCGAAGGCGTCGCCTGGGGCGGCGCGGTCCAGGTGCCCCTGGTGCGGGACTATCTGCCATATGGACAACTCCTGATCGCGGTTCCGGTGCTGGTTCTCGGTGAGTTGGCAGTCGGGCGATACCTCATCCGGGCAGTGGCGGAGCTGCGGACCTCCGAGGTCCTCGATCCCAAGGACACGCCCGCTCTGGACGCGGTCCTGACGAGCACCGCCCGGCGCTGGCGCGGACGGAGCGTCGACCTCGTGCTTCTGTTCCTGACCTGCGCCGCAACCGTGGTGTCGTTGTGGGGAGCGAAGGAATGGCTCACCGGCGGGTGGCAGGTCGCCGGCGAAGGAATGACCCTGGCGGGGTGGTGGTACCTGCTGATCAGCCTGCCGGTGATGCGCTTTCTCGCCCTGCGCTGGCTGTGGCGGCTGCTGCTGTGGGCGTGGGTCCTGTGGAGGGTCTCGCGTCTCGAGCTGCACCCGCGCCCGGCCCACCCCGACCGGGCGGGTGGCCTCGGCTTTCTGGGCGGGACGCAGGCAGCGTTCGGGGTGTTCGTGTTCGCCTTCGGGGTGCAGCTGTCGTGTCTCATCGCCGACGCGGTCCATTTTCGGGGAGCGGAGATGGTGGCCTTCCGCGGGCAGGTGATCGCCTTCGTGGTGATCGTGGTCGTGGTGCTGCTGATGCCGTTGCTGGTCTTCGCGCCAAAGCTGGTTCGGGCGCGGGAGGAGCAGCTGCTGTTTCTGAGCGGCAGCGGGCACCGCGGCGCGGGCGATCTGGACCGGAAGCTGCGCGCGAGCCGGGCCGGGGAACTCCCGTCGGAGGCCGTCTCGGGGCTGACCGACTTCAGCGTCTTGTACGAAAACGCGCGCCTGATGAAGCCCGTACCGCTCGAGATGCAACACCTTTTGGCGCTGGTGTTGGCGGCGGTGGCGCCCTTCCTGCCACTGGTCTTCCTGGCCATGCCGGCCCGGGAGGTTGTGCGAACGCTGGTCAGGTTGGTCTTTTGATGGTGTGGTCACGAATCGCCTCGGGACGATTCCACTTCGATCGAACGATATTTCGTCTCCGGCATCCGCAGCGCGCCGGAGGAGCCCGTTGCCGATTCTCAATTCATCTTTCTGCATCACAAAGAGTTCGGAGACGTCGCGTGAGTGGAGCGCCGGGTGGCACAATTCGTGCGGTAGTCGGCAGACACGAGGTGCGTTCCGGGTTCGCGGGACTTCCGCACCGGAGGAAGTTCTGGGAGGTGAGTCAATGAAATCATGGTCAGCTTTGGCGGCGATTGCGGCAGCCGTCGTTGTCCTGGTCGCACCACAGGCGGCGGCCCAGTCGAGCTCGAATGAATGGCAATTCGCCCTCGCACCCTACCTGTGGGCGGCGGGCATCGACGGTTCGATCACCGTCGCGGACAGCGAGGCGGACATCGATGCCCCGTTCAGTACCATCATCGACAATCTGGACTTCGCTCTGATGGGCCATTTCGATATGAGGAACGACCGCTGGGTGCTCTCTTCGGACCTGATCTTCGTGGATCTGGAGCACAGCGAGGACGTCACCGAAGGGACGGTGAAAGCGGGCATGGACATGACCCTGGTCGAGGTCGCCGGCGGCTATCGCGTCTCGTCCGCCGTCGCCCTTCTCGCTGGCGCCCGCTGGGTCGACATAGGGACCAGTCTTCGCTACACCGGAGAGTTCGAAGACGATGAGGCCAAGGCGGGCAAGAGCTGGATCGATCCGCTGGTGGGCGTCAACGTGTTCGCGCCGCTGTCCGAGCGATGGTGGCTCGGTCTCCGCGGCGATGTCGGCGGCTTTGGCGTCGGGTCGGAGCTGACCTGGCAGGCATACGCCGACATCGGCTTCAAGGCTTCCGATCTGGTGTCGATCATCCTCGGCTATCGTGCCATCGACATGGACTACGAGGACGGCAGCGGGCTCCACCATGTCGCCCTCGACATTCTGATGTCCGGCCCGCAACTCGGCGTGGCCTTCACCTTCTGAGACGGCCCCAAGGGAAGAGGAAAGGAGGCACCGCGACATGCTCATCTTTCGATTGCACATGGAGTTCGCGCCGCATGCCCGTGACGAGGCGGCCGCGGTACTGCGCTCCCTGGTCGGGCCGATCCGGTCCGAACCCGGCTGCAGCGCGACGCGGCTCCTGATGGACACTGAAGACGGCCCCGGGCTCACCTGGGCTGAGGAGTGGCGCAGCGTCGAGGATTTCGAGCAGCACCTCCGGACGACAGCCTTCCGCCAGATCCTGGCGGTCATCGAACTGGCCGCCGAGCCGCCGGTGGTCGAGATCGACGACGTGACCTCACGGCGTGGCTTCGAGCTCGTCGAGGAGATCCTCGGTCTGACCCCGGCCGAGCGCACCCGGCATGAAACCGCCTGACGTGACGATGATCGATCTCGAGACGAAAGGGAGAACAGACATGGGTACCACAGGACGATGGGGGCGCGAGGTTGTGGTCGCGGTTTTCGCGGTGGCGCTGGGGTTTTCGGCCCGGGTGCTGGTGGCAGACGACCTCACCGGGTCTGCCCGTTTCCTATGCGTCCCCGTCCAGGCTACGGTGTGCGTCGAGGACGGCGAATGCGCGGTCGACCTGCCGTGGAACCTCAACATCCCGCAGTTCATCGAGGTGGACCTCGAGGCGAAGTGGCTCTCCACAACCACGGCCAGCGGCCAAAACCGGGCCACGCCCATCGAGCACCTGAGCCGGGGCAGCGGGACCATCGTCTTCCACGGCTTCGAGATGGGACGGGCTTTCAGCTGGGTGATCAGCGAGGGAACCGGCCGGGTCACGGCCGCCGTCGCGACCGATGGTATTGCGGTCGCTGTGTTCGGCGCCTGCACGCCGCTGGCGGAGGCCTCCCAGCCCGACGGCACGAGAAAGGACGCGACGCGATGAATTTCAAAACCGCATTCGTCGCCGGGTTGATCGCTGCGTTCGTCGGGTCAGCCACGGCGCAGACCCAACAGGCGTCCTCCCAGCCGGCGCAGCAGAAGAGCCTCGCCGCGACCATCAACGTCTACGTCTTCCCCACCGAGGGACAGACGCCCGAGCAGCAGTCGACCGAGGAGGCCGCGTGTTACAGCTGGGCGGTCCAGAACACCGGCAGCGATCCCTTCGCGCTGCAGAAACAGTCGCAGCAGCAGCAGCAACAGGCCGATCAGGCGCAGCAGCAGATCGCCCAGTCCGGCAAGGGCGCTGGTGCCGTGGGCGCAGTGGGTGGGGCGGCCGCGGGAGCGCTGATCGGCGAAATCGCCAGCGACGATGCCGGCAAGGGCGCCGCCTACGGTGCGGCAGCCGGCCTCATCATCGCCCGCCGCAGGGCACGCATGGCGAAGAGCGAGGCCAGCCAGCAGGTCGAACAGCAAAGTCAGCAGGCGCAGCAGGCCACGGCCGAGCAGATCGAGAACTTCAAGAAGGCCTTCAGCGTTTGTCTGGAGGCCAAGAAATATATGGTCAAGTACTGAACCGGCCGCGTGGGCTCGAAACTCGCGGGAAACTCCGCTCGCTTCGACGCCAGCCCACCCGGCAGAGGAGGAGGTCAGAATGAAAAGACGTGCATTTCTGTACAGGTTCGTGGTGCTCGGATTATTGATGGTCCTCGCGACCGCGCTCCCGGCCAGCGCCCAGGAAGTGACGGGCACGCCCGGCTCGCCCAGCGCCACCACGACCATCGACGGCAAACAGCTGCCGCCGCCGCCCGACACGGCGTTCGGCGGCAAGATTGAACGCAATGTTATTGATTCGACACCCTACTGGCCGCCTCGTGTGGTGCCGCCGAAGGGTGCGCCCAACATTCTTCTGATCATGACCGACGACGCGGGTTATGGTGTGTCCAGCACCTTCGGGGGCGTCATCCCCACGCCGGCAATGGATCGTATTGCCGACAATGGTCTCCGCTACACCCACTTCCATTCCACGTCTGTGTGCTCGCCGACGCGGGCGGCGCTCATCACGGGGCGGAACCATCACCAGGTTGGCACTGGTTCGATTCCGGAGTTGTCGACCGGCTACCCCGGCTACAACAGCATCATGACCAAGGACAAGGCGACGATTGCCAGAATCCTCAAGGGTCACGGCTACGTGACGTCCTGGTTCGGCAAGAATCACAATACGCCGGATCTCCAGGTCAGCAAGATCGGGCCGTATGATCAGTGGCCCATCGGTCTGGGCTTCGATTATTTCTACGGGTTCATGGGCGGTGATACCAGCCAGTGGCAGCCGGGCAATCTGGTCCGCAACACGACCTATATCTACCCATTCGATGACGATCCCGACTTCAACCTGGTCACGGCAATGGCGGATGACGCGATTGACTACATGAAGACCGTTGATGCGCTCAATCCGGATCAACCCTTCTTCATTTATTATGCGCCCGGCGCAACCCATGCGCCGCATCACCCGACACCGGAGTGGATCGAAAAGATCAGCGAGATGCACCTTTTCGACGATGGCTGGCACAAGCTGCGCGAAACGATCTTCGCCAACCAGAAGAGGCTCGGTGTGATACCGGCGGATGCCAAGCTGACGCCGTGGCCCAAGGATCTGATCAAGGAATGGGATCAGCTCTCAGACCTCGAGAAGAAGCTGTTCATCAAACAGGCGGATGTATTCGCCGCCTACGTTGCCTACACCGATCATGAAATCGGTCGCGTGATCCAGACGGTCGAGGATTTGGGCAAGCTCGACAACACCCTGATCATCTACATCACCGGCGACAACGGCACCAGCTCGGAAGGCGGGCTGACCGGTACGCCGAACGAAGTCGCATCGGTTCAGGGCGTGCATCTGCCGGTGGAGGCGCAGATGCAATTCTACGACGCGTGGGGGTCAGACAGGACCTACCCGCACATGTCGGTGGGCTGGACCTGGGCCTTTGGCACGCCGTTCTCGTGGACCAAGATGGTGAGCTCGCACTTTGGCGGCACCAAACAGGGCACGGCCATTTCCTGGCCGAAGGTGATCAAGGACAAGGGCGGCATCCGCAACCAGTTCCATCATGTCGTTGACATTGCACCGACCCTTCTCGAAGCGACCGGGATTCCACTGCCCGAGGTGGTTGACGGCATCAAGCAGAATCCCATGGAAGGCGTCAGCATGGTCTACACCTTCGATGAGAAGAACGCGGATGCGCCCTCAACGCACACAACCCAGTATTTCGAGATGATCGGTGACCACGCGATCTACCACGATGGCTGGATCCTCAGCACCAAGGTCATGCGTGTCCCGTGGGACAACAGCGGAACGGCCGACAAGGATCCTGCATCCTGGCCGTGGGAACTGTACGACCTCAGCAAGGACTGGACACAGTACAACGATGTGTCGGCTCAGTATCCTGAAAAAGTCAAGGAGCTGGAAAAACTGTTCTGGGAGGAAGCGGAGCGGAATCAGGTGTTGCCGATGGATACCACCACTTTCACCCGTTCGATTCTGCCTCGGCCCAACCTGACGGCCGGCCGCACTGTTTTTACCTATGCCGGGGAAGTCACGGGCACGCCCAACGGCAATGCGCCGAATGTTCTGGCCTCCTCCTACAACATCAAGGCCGAGGTCGAGGTTCCCGAGGGTGGTGCCGAAGGCATGCTGGTGACCCATGGCGGCCGCTTTACCGGCTACGGTTTCTATTTGCTGAACGGCAAGCCGGTCTATACCTGGAACCTGATGGGACTCAAGTTGGTCAAGTGGGAAGGCCCGGACGTGCTGGCCCCCGGCAAGCACACGCTTGAATTCGACTTCAAATACGATGGTTTGGGCGCCGCCACACTGCAGTACGGAAGCCCCAGCGGCCTGGGCCGCAGCGGAACCGGCGAACTCAAGGTGGACGGGAAAGTCGTTGCGACGCAGAAGATGGAAAAGACCGTGCCGATGCTCATGCAATGGTGCGAAAATTTCGACGTGGGGGCCGATACCGGCTCGCCGGTCGCCGACGAGGACTATCAGCCTCCGTTCCGGTTTACCGGCAAGCTCGACAAGCTGACGCTGACCATCGACCGGCCGAAGCTCTCGCCGGAGGACATCAAGAAGCTCGAGACGGCCATGCACAACAACTCGGCGAGCGACTAGCTCGATGAACCGCTCTCGGCGCTGTGCGCCGAGAGCCTCATGAAAGGGAGACCAACAGCGGCTCTGGAGAACTCGAATTGACAGCCGGCGTGGGGCGCCCCGGTTGCAGGAACTCTTCGCGTCCGACATTCAGATGGTGTCGGGTCCACGGGTTTGGCCACGCGTGGACGATGGTCCACCGAGTCTGGAAGGAGGCATCATGTTCGATACAAAAATCTCGCATATGCGGACATGGGCCTGGATCGTGTCCGCCCTGTCGTCCCGCCGAGCAACCGCCATAACCCTCGCGTTCATTCTGACGATGGGAGTCGCGGCTCCGAGCATCCATGCTCAGGAGAATGAGGAGTCGGCGACCGGCGATAACACGGCCACCGAGGCCACCAAGCCCGAAACCAGCGGTGAAAAAGAAGAGGCCACGAAGAAAAAGAAGGGTCCGCCTTTCATCGCCATTCCCATCTTCATCACCGAACCGGCGGTGGGCTACGGTCTCGGCGGCGCCGTTGGCTACTTCCACAAGAAGAAGCACCACACCGACTCGGGCGGAGGATCACCATCCCCGATCCTCACTGCCGACACCGCGCCGAAGGCCGGCAAACAGCAAAAGGTCCCGCCGACCATCACCGGATTTGCCGCGGCCTACACCGAAAACGGGACATGGGGCCTCGGTGTTGCCCACACCGGATCATGGAAGAAGGACAGGATCCGTTACACGGGCGCCATCGGGTACGCCCACGTGGTCTCCACCTTCTACTTCAACAACCAGCCAGTCGACTTCAAGCTCGACACCGGTCTGCTCTACCAGGACATCAAGTTCCGGATCAAATCCAGCGACATTTTTGTCGGCGGCAGGCTCGTCTACCTCGCTCCCGAACTCCTGTTCGATGAGGACACCAGCGGCTATCCCGTGGAGAGCGACGGGATCAAGCTCAACGATTTCGGCCTTGCGCTGCAGGCGGAGTACGACGGTCGTGACAACAAGATGACCCCGAATCGGGGCCAGTACGTCGAGTTCGTGGCGTGGAAGCATCTCGAAGTGCTGGGTGGGGACACCGACTACTGGAAGATCAGTTTCATGGTGGATTCCTTCCACGAGATGATGAACAAGAAGCTCGTGCTCGGGCTCCACCTCGATCTCGACACCGCCGGCGGCGATCCCCCGCTCTGGGGCTACCCCTACATCACCATGCGCGGGATCCCCGCTCTTCGGTATCAGAACGAGAGCACCGCGGTGGCCGAGACCGAGCTCCGGTGGAACCTCGCCTCGCGATGGGCGGCGGTCGGATTCATCGGTGTCGCCGCGACCCGGGGCGACGTGCCGGTGTTCGAGGACGAGAGTGGGATCGTCGCGGGCGGCGTCGGCGGGCGGTTTCTCTTTCGGCCCCAGGATAGCCTGTGGGTCGGTATCGATGTCGCCAAGGGACCGGAGGACTACGTCCTCTACATCGTGGCCGGCCACAAGTGGTGATTTCTTTGTTCGCAGGGTGTCGACGAGGCTGTGTGAAACGCAATTATCGAGCAAGAACCGATTCTGTTCAGGGGCCACGGACAACGATATAGTGGTCGTTCCCGATCCACAGATCGCGAACAATGCGGGGCTGCCACGCGTCAGGGTCGTCACCGAAGATCCAGTCGGCTTCGTCCTGCTCGATGAGCACGATGGATCGGGGATAGACCTGGAAGAACCGCTCCACCTGGGAGGGGCTCTCCAACAGCTCCACCCGGGCGTCGGCGTAGAGGCCGAATGAACCCATCTTCCGGAAACCGTAGGCGCTCCGGTTGTAGACGAGCCCCATGTGGGTCTCGTCGCCCATCTGCTCCCGGATCCAGCGCCCCTGGACCTTGGTGGACTTGATGGGATTGGCCGCCGGCAGGACCCAGGCGAGCAACATCAGGTAGACGATGATGTGGGTCGCGCCGGTGCGCACCAGGGTGCCTCTGGCGTTTCGACGCCAAGCTGCCAACCCCACCCACAAACCGCCGACGGCCAGGGCTGCGCCCAACACCGTGACCGGGACTCTCAGGTCGCGAATCGCTCGGACCACGTCGGAGGATGGTTCAGTGGGATCCACGACAGCCAAGAGACCAGTACCGACCGCTGCCAAAACGCCTCCGATGACGACGAGCAGAATGGCCGTCAACCAGCCGTAGATGTGGACGGGACGGGGAGACGGGGTTTCTGCCGAGGATGTGGTGGAGCCGAGCATTGCCGCAATCCACAGTCCCAACACGAGGGCGACTACGGGATAGGCCGGCAGCATGTAGAGCTGTCGTTTGGTCGCCGCCAGGGAGAGAAATACGAAGAAGGCACCGAACCACCAAAGCAGGAGCTGAGTGTTTCGATCGCGCCAGAGCTTGGCGCGGTGGACCCACACCGCGGCAAAGGGGATCAGGAGAGACCACGGCGCGAGGTCTCCCCAGATGTTCACCAGGTAGTAGTGGATCGGTTTGCCGTGGCCTCGATCCGCGCCGGCGAAACGGGCGAAGTTCTGGGCGTAGAGTTCGTAGAGGATGTTCTCAGAGCCCATGGCCCGGGCACAGGCGATGAACCACGGCAGGTAGACCGCCAGCGAAACCAACGCAAGAGGAGCCAGCTCCAACAAACGCCGCCACTCTTTTCTGGTAGCCGTGCCAAAGGGTCAGCACCAGACCCGGCAGCAGCACGCCGAGGGGGCCTTTGACGAGCATGGCGACGCCGAACAGGGCGAATCCGGCCACCCGAAGCAACCACCGAGGGCGGTCGCCGGCACCGGCCGCATACAGCAGGAATCCCGCGGTCATGGCCAGGCCGAATTGCATGTCGGGTCGATAACCCACTGCCTGGAAGACGAACTGCTGGATGGTCAGGAGGATGAAGCCGGCCCACAGACCGGTCTGAGGGTCGTACCACCGGGATCCGATCCAGCAAGTGAGGAGCACCAGTGCGACCGCCGAAAGAGCCGTGGGCAGGCGCAGGGCAAATTCGGTGAATCCCCCCAGCGCGTGGGCCGATACCAAACCGGTCCAGTAGATCATGGGAGGGTAATCGACCCAGGGAACCCCGATGCGTTTGGGTGTCACCCAGTCACCGCTTTGGTACATGGTGAGGGCGGCTTCGGCGATGTCGGGCTCGTCGGCGTACCACATGTCGCGCAGGCCGTTGAACGGCACGAAGAGGGTCAGGCCGATGAGCCCCAGCAACAGCATCCTGTGGCGGATGGCCATTGACGTCATCGCCGAGGTGTTCGGATTCATGGCAGTTTATCCGGGAGCTTGGTGGTCGCCCGGAATCGCATCCAGCTCAGTGACCGCCCTCCGCACCCGGTCGGCGATCCAGTCGATTTGTTTGGAACTGAGCTCGGGGTATGCAGGCAGGTGAAGCACCTCTCGCTCTGCCCTGGCTGCGTTTGGGAACGAACCGCCGCCGTCGCCGATGTTGGTGCAATCTCGCATGTAGTGGTGTTTGGAGTCCACACCGAGCTCCAGCAGCCTGGTGGCCACTTCGTGCAACCTGGGCATGAGGGCGGTCACCAACATGTAGTTGGAGCGGACATCCGGATCGTCGCTGCGTTGGAAGCGAACCACATCGTCAAGGTGGTGCATCAATCGCTCGGCGTTGGCGATCCGCGTTTCCACCTGGGGGCCCACAGTCTTCATCTGGTCCAATCCAAGGGCCGCCTGGTAGGGCGTGTAGCGTCCCATCCTGCCTTCCATGGTGGTTTCGTCGGGCTGGTAGCCCGAGGCGAACCGCTCAGAGTCCTCTTTCTTCGCAAGCACCCGGAGGGCCGGATAGACCCCCAGATTGAAGGTCAGAGGATTGGTCACGACGGCCTCAAAGGTGGTTTTCATGAGTCGTTTGCGGAGCCACGAACCGGACTTTGGATCCTGGGCCCTGGCCACCTCTCTCACCCGATCCGCCAGGGTCGGGTCCGAGACCGTGACCATGCCGCCGCCCATGGTGTTGACCGGCTTGGAGGTTTCGAAGCTGAAGTAGCCATAGGTGCCGAAGGAGCCGGCCGATTGGCCGGAAACCGAAGCGCCGTAGCAGTGGGCGCAGTCCTCGATCAGTACGGCCCCGTGGGCCTTGGCGATCTCGCGAATATCTCGGATCCGGCACGGCACCCCATAGAGATGGGTAGCGATCACCACACTGGTGCGGTCCGAGATCATATCCTTCAGCGCCTCGGGGTCCATGCCCAGGGTGTCGAGCTCGCAGTCCGCGAATCGCACCGAGTAGCCGAGGGTGTGGGCGAGATATGGGACCACCGGGTAGGCGAAGGCCGAGCAGATCACCTCCGCTCCGGGCTCGAGGTCGAGGGCGTCGATGGTGAACCGAAGTCCGGCCCGTCCCGATGGAACAGCCACCGCGGCCGGAGCTCCGATGAACTCGGCAAAGGCGTGTTCGATTCGGTCGATGGCCTCGGGCCCACCCTTGTGGTCGTTGAATCCGGCGCCGATGGCACGCCTCCAGGCTCGCGGCGGAAGATGGATGCGTTGTCGGGCGATAGCCATGGTCAGTCCTTTACGGGTGATCCGGTCGATCAGCGGCGACCGGGACGGGGCATTATATATAGGGATTGAAAATTGAAAATCGAAGATTGAAGATTCCGCCCGCCCACCCAGGGGAGAAGGGGAGAAGGGGAGAAGGTGAGAAGGGGAGAGGTCCCCTGCCCACCCACAGGAAATGTGGAATGTGGAAACCTGGATCGGTGTGTGGCGTTGTTACCTGGACGTGCAGGGGACGTTGGACTTTCGACTTTTGACTTTGGACTCGTTCGGACGCAGACACGGACGAGGGTGGGTGGGGGAACTGCTACCTGCCAACTGCTAACTGCCAACTGCTACCTGCCAACTGCCAACTGGTTGGGGCGTGCCGAATTGACTCTCGACCGCCGCGACCCGTAAGATCGGACGCCGTGACCGAACCGGATTTCTCCCCGACCGTCGCATCCGACGAAAGCCAAAGCCTCGGCGACATGTCGTCAGCCGGTGACGCGGAAGCTCAATCGCCAAACCTCGAGGGCGAGATCCAGCCGGAACCCGTGTCCGGGTGGCAGCGGTGGGCGCGGTGGGTCGGGTTCGCGATTCTGGTGGTGGTCTCGGCCCACGGGATCCGCCAGTTCGTCAACGGAGATGCGACGGCGGTGACGGCCTACTGGAGCCAGCGCTACACCATCCTTCCCATGGTGTTGATCTTCGCCATGACCGACGTGGCCGTGGAAATGATTGCCTGGATGTGGGTTTACACCCGGTTCGGGATGAAAGCCATCGACCGTGTGGGGTTGGCGGTGGGGCTGTCCGGCAAGGCCGGGCTGCTGCTTCCCGCCCAGCTCGGCCGGCTGGTCCGCCCGGACGAAATGGTGCGGCTGGGCCGGGGCACCCTGCCCCAGTGCCTCAAGGCCGAGGCAGTGGTCTTCGTCCTCGATTCCATTTCGGTGCTGGCTTTGTTCGCGTTCCTGGTGGCTTATCGGGTCCACGGGCTGTTGGCGCCGCTGGCGGGGGGCGCAGTCATCGGAACAGCGCTTCTGATGGGTAACTGGCTGTTGAAGTTGCTGTCGGGAACCAAGCTCGAATTGCCGAGGGGGTTCTGGTGGAGCTGGGTCACCTTCCTGATCGTGGTCGTCCAGTCCACCGGTTGGATCGCCCACGGTCTCGCCTTCTTCATGCTGGCCTCCGATCTGCCGGGAAACGTCGGCTTATGGGACGCGCTCTTCCTGGCGCCCGGCTCGGCGGTGCTCGGACTGGGCAGCGGCGTGCCCGGCGGAATCGGTGCCACAGAGGCCCTTCTTGGCGCGTCCATGGGGTTCAAAGGGGTTCCCCAGGAACACCTGGCCATGGGGGTCGCGGCCTTCCGGATCGTGACCTTCTGGTTGCTGCTGCCCCTCGGTTGGCTGGCCCTGGCCTACGTCGGCCGTCAGGTTCGAAAACAGCGCGCCGACGCCCTCCATGCCGAGACATCGACCCCCGAATCCCGAACTCCGAACCCCGAGGAAAGCGCCCGATGAACAACGATCGAGAGAGCACCCGCTATCCCATAGCGGCGATTCGAGAACGGGTTCGACGTCACGGCGGACCGGTGTTGGATTTTGCGGTGGGCAGACACCGTGAGGAACCGCCGGCGGCCCTCGGTGAACTGTTCGCGCATCAGGGTGACCGAGCGCTCCTGACTCCGTGCAGCGCCGACGAGTTGGAGTCGTTTTCCAGTGCCGCAGCGGCCATGCTCAACCGGGTGTATGGACTGGACGTCGCGTCCACGTCGGTTATGGCCGTGCCGGGTGGACGGACCGCCATGAGTTTCTTGGCTTCAACCCTGATCCGACCCGGCGACGATGTCGTGGTGGTCGAGCCGGCCTATCCGGCGTTTGCCCGAGTCGCCCGTCAGATCCACGCCAGGGTCCACGACGTGCCGCTTGATTCTCGCCGGGATTTCGAACCCGATCCCAACGCTCTGAGTGCGGAGGAGCGCGAACAGATTTCATTCGTGGCTCTGAACTACCCCAACAACCCTACCGGTGCGGTGATCCCCTCGGCGGCGCTTGCCGAATTCCTCGAGTATTTCGAACCCGGGACCATCGTGTTCAACGACGCCACCTATGGGCCGCTGGTCTTCGACCGGCCACCCTGGTCCATGCTCGCCGAAGCTGGCGCGATGGACGGCAGCCTGCGATTCGTGGAGCTTCACTCTCTGGCCAAGCTCTTTGCTCTGGGTCCACTGGCGGTGTCGTTTCTGGTGGGCGAAGAGCGGATCATGGCTGAACTTCGGGAGTACTCGGAATATGCCTGGTCCGACCAAAGCTCGCTCCATATTCAGGTCGCCCTCCAGTGCTTGGGCGACGGCGACCGATTCGAGCACGTTCGCCAGGTGTATTCGCAGCGGTTGGATCGGCTGCGCACGACTCTGACAGGGCTGGGGTTCGAGCCGTTTCCCGCGGCATCGGGTATGTACATCGTATGTCGCACTCCGTTGGCCATCGGAGGGAAGCCGGTTGCCGATGCCGGCGAGGCGGCCGAGTTGCTGTTGAAGGACCACGGTGTTGCCATCGTGCCGTGGGAAGTCCGCCCCACCAGCTATCTTCGCTTTTCCTCGCAATACAGCGAAGACGATCTCGCCGCCCTCCAAGCGTTGGGGCAGCGCGGACCGATTGCTGCCTATTAGGTGCGGGTTTGCGAAAACACCTGGATGACGCCGGCCGCGCAATTCACATCGCGCCGCTCGTGAATTGCGATAATCAGGACATATTTACTGAATAGGAAAGTCTGGGTGTTGTGTTCTGAATATCTCAATTCTCGCAGCGAATTGAGAGGCTAGCGAGATTCTCCTTGCACCGAAATCTAGGTTGGCGTGGATCGCCGTGCCTCGTACACTCGGCAGACAGTTGCAAACACTTCGTCAACGCTGATTCGTTCCATGCAGATGTTTCGGGTACAGGCCGACTGCCGGTCGTTGAAGGCGTTGACGCACGGGCTGCACACCAGATTGGCCCACAGCAGGTGGCTGCGGGGGGTCCGGGCGCCAAAGACGGCCGGTGTTTCGGGGCCGAAGAGGGTGACCACGTCGATCGATGTCAGGGTTGCGTAGTGGGCGGGTCCGCTGTCGTTGGTGACCATCAATTCGGACAAGCCATAGAGCACCATGAGCTGGCGAAGGGTGGTGCGACCGGCGAAGCTGCGACATCGGTGGGATGCGATCTCGGCCGCCAGGGCTTCGGCTTCAGGGGCTTCCCCGGGAGCCCCGGTGAGGACGATGCGCACCTCGGGGTAGCGGTCGAGGATTTTTCGGGCCAGGTCCACGTAACGATCGTTGGACCAGCGTCGCAGCGGCAGCAAATCGCCGCAGTTGGCGTTGAGCAGGATCACCGGTGGTGGTTGATCCACCGCAAAGGCATGGCAGAGCATCCCGCTGACCTCGGCTTTTTCGTCGGGAGCGGGGTCGAGACGGGGAAGGGGAAGGTCCTCGGGCGGTGTCAGGTCACAGGCTGGAAAAACGGCCGCCGGGTGACGGAGTGCGTCCACCAGGACCTGGAACATTTCGCTGGCGTGGAGGAACGGATTGAGCGACAGCCGGTGGGTCATCAGGTCGCCCCGATAGGAGGCTTCCCCGAAAGAGGCGTGGTATCCGGAACGCGCACGAGCTCCGCTGAGGTAGGAGAGGATTGCCGACGATCGGGCAAAGAACTCGAAATCCACGGTGGCGTCGATATGCTCGCGGCGCATCCGGAAGACCGCGCGCAGGGTGTCGAGGACGAGCCGCACCAGCCCGTCGGTACGGATTGAGATGACGTTTTTCGACGGCACCACGTCGAGCAGGTCCAGGATGAAGCGGTTCTCCGAGAACACGACGAAGAAGAGGTTGTTTTCGCCCACCATTTCGCGTGCCCGAACCAGAGCTGAGTAGGCGATCACCGTGGCGCCCTGCTCGGCGAGTTTGATCACGGCGATCTTTTTTGGATGCTCTGAAGGGGTGCGGCGGAGCAGCAGATCGTCGAGCCTTCGGACCAGGGTGAGCAGCGCGCACACCGGCGCACCGACCCAGCCATCGACCCGGCGCATTGTGGTCACCTTCAACGCGATCACGCCTCCCGCCGGCGGCAAATTTATCACGGCGTTCGATTCAATTCTCACGCGCCGCTGCACTAGAATGCGGGTGAGCCCAAAGGGAGGGAACCCGAAATCGTGACGACGAAAACCTACTTGGTGACTGGGGGCGCGGGCTTCATCGGCTCCAACATCGTGGCGGCCCTCTGCGAAAGGGGCGACTCGGTGGCGGTGTGCGACCGCCTGCGTCAGGGGGAGAAGTGGCGCAACCTGGCCAAGCGAGAGCTCGAGGACATTGTGGCCCCGGAGATGCTGCTTTCCTGGCTCGGGGACCACGGCGAGGTGCTCGACGGCGTGGTCCACATGGGGGCGATCTCCTCCACCACCGAGACCGACGCTGATCTCATCGTCGAGGTCAATTTCAGGCTCTCGCTGGATCTTTGGCGGTGGTGCTCCTCCACAGGCACCCCCTTCATCTACGCGTCGTCGGCCGCCACCTATGGCGACGGCGCCCAGGGCTTCGACGACGACTGTTCGTTGGAGGCGCTGGCTCGGCTCAGGCCGCTCAACGCCTATGGCTGGAGCAAGAACCTCTTCGACCGGCGGGTGATCGGGTCCATCGAGCGGGGGGGTCCTGCGCCGCCGCAGTGGGTCGGCCTCAAGTTCTTCAACGTTTACGGTCCCAACGAGTATCACAAGGGGACCATGAGAAGCGTGGTTGCCCAGAAATACCCCCTGGCCGCGGAAGGCCGGCCGGTGACTCTCTTCCGTTCCCACCACCCCGACTACCCCGACGGTGGGCAGCGGCGGGACTTCGTGTTCGTCGACGATTGCGCGGACGTGGTTTTGTGGCTGCTGGATCGACCCGAGGTGAGCGGGATCTTCAACCTCGGGACCGGCGAGTCGCGGACCTTCGAGGATCTGGCGAGGGCGGTGTGCGCCGCGGCGGGCTCCGATTCAAAGATCGAGTTCATCGAAATGCCGGCCGCCATCCGGGACCGGTACCAGTACTTCACCCAGGCCCGCATGGACCGGCTTCGGGAGGCCGGTTACGATCGGCCGTTCACCTCGCTGGAAGAGGGTGTTCGCGCCTACGTGCAGGGATTCCTTGCCCAGCCCGACCCCTTCCGCTAGGAGACTGTGTGTCGATCCGCCATGTGATTCTGGACCGTGACGGCGTGCTCAACCGCGAGGCGCCCGACGGCGGCTGGGTGACCCGCCCCGAGGACTGGGCCTGGGAGCCGGGCGCCCTGGACGGCCTGCGCCGTCTCGCGGAGGCCGGAATCCTGATCACCGTGGCCACCAACCAGTCGGGAGTGGGCCGTGGCGTCATGGACATGGAGGCGGTCGATCGGGTCAACGACGTCATGCTCTCGGAGGCGGAAATCGCCGGTGCGCCCATCGCCGCTGTCTTCGTGTGTTCTCACGCCCCGGGCGAGGGCTGCCCATGCCGGAAGCCGGAGCCGGGATTGATCGAAGATGCGGTGCTGTTCTCCGGAGTGCCACTGGCCGAGACGGTGGCTGTGGGAGACGCGTCGCGGGACCTCGAGGCAGCTCGAAACGCCGGGGTGCGGGCGATCCTGGTGCGCACGGGCAAGGGCCGGGACACCGAGGATCGGATGGGAGACGGGGGTGTTGCGGTGTACGATGACCTGCGGTGCGCCGCCGAGGCCATCGTGGCGGAGGCATGATGACCCAATCTGACCAGCCAAGTGTGCAGTCGACCATCGTCGGCAGCTTCGAGGAGCACGGCCGTGTCATGGCCGAAGCTGCCCGGTCCCTTCCCGCGGTGCTCGAGCAGGTGGTGGAGGCGGCTGTGGGGTGCGTCAAGGGCGGGGGCAAGATTCTGGTGTGCGGCAACGGCGGCAGCGCCGCTGACGCCCAACACCTCGCCGCCGAGCTGGTGTGCCGTTTTCGGTTCGACCGGGCGGCGATTCCTGCGGTCGCACTGACCACCGACACCTCCAGCCTGACCGCGATCGCCAATGACTACGGATTCGACCGGGTCTTCGCCCGTCAAGTGGAGGCTCTGGCGCGGCGCGGCGATCTGCTGGTGGCGATCAGCACCAGCGGCAACTCGCCCAACGTGATCGAGGCGGCAGTCCAGGCGCGGGCCATGGGGTGCACGGTCGTGGCGCTCACAGGTCGCGGTGGCGGTCGGCTCGCGGAACACGCCGACTATCTTGTGGCGGCGCCGTCAGACACCGTGGCGAGGACCCAGGAGGTGCATGAGCTCTGCATTCATGTGCTGGCCCAGGCGATGGAAGATTCCGCTCGAAAGGCCGACGAATCATGACTCTCGAACAGCGTGCTGACGGGCTCGCCGAGATCATTGGCCGCTTTCGCGGTCTGCGAGTCTGGGTTGCCGGCGACATCATGCTCGACGAGTACGTGCTCGGGGAAGTGGGTCGCATCTCCCCCGAGGCGCCGGTTCCGGTGGTCCACGTCCGGGAACGAATGTCCCGACTGGGGGGCGCCACCAACGTCGCCCGGCAGATCGCCGCCCTGGGGGCGGAGGTCAGCCTGTGTGGGGTGATCGGCACCGATGCTGCCGGTGACACCGTGCTGAGTGCGTGTGCCGAAAACGCCATCGACACCCGCGCGGTTGGCCGGCTCGAGGACACACCCACCACCCACAAGATTCGGGTGCTCGGCCACCGGCAGCAGTTGATCCGACTCGATTGGGAGCAGACCGGCCCGTGTGCTGCCGAGGTTGTGGCTGGTCTCATCGGCAGGCTGCGGGAATGCGGAGCCCCCGACGTCCTCATCCTCAGCGACTATGCCAAAGGGCTTCTCACTGATGAGAACGTGCACGCCCTGATCACCCTCGCTGGAGATAACGACGCCCCGGTCCTGGTGGACCCAAAGCGGCTGGACCTGGCCGGCTACCGTGGCGCCAACGTGGTCACGCCGAATCTGCGCGAGCTGGAAGCAGCCACGGGGCTCGACCTGGCGAATGCCGACGACGCGACGATTGCCAAAGCCGCACGGAAGATCGTGACCGAGGGGGGGTTCCAGGCGCTGGTCGTCACTCTCGGAGAGCGCGGCATGCTGGTGGTGCCCGCCAACGGGGACCACACGACCATCCGTGCCCAGCGTCGCGCGGTCTTCGACGTCACCGGCGCCGGGGATACGGCGGTCGCCGTGCTGGCCCTCGGAATCGGCGCAGGTGCGAGGCTCGCCGATGCCGTCCGGCTGGCCAACCTGGCCGCCGGCATCGCGGTGGGGGAGGTGGGTACCGCTGCGGTGCCAGCCGCCGACCTGCTGGCCGCACTCGACGGTCGGACTCAGGGCAAGGTGATGACCCGTAGTGGGCTGGCCGCCCAGGTGGAGTCCTGGCGGATGCAGGGCAAGCGGGTGGTTTTCACCAACGGTTGCTTCGACCTGCTCCACGTTGGGCATTTGGCGCTGTTGCGGGAGGCGGCCCAATTGGGAGATGTGCTGGTGTTGGCCATCAACAGTGATGCGTCGGTCGGACGACTCAAGGGGGACGACAGGCCCCTGATGCCCCAGGCTGACCGGGCGACCCTGCTGGCGGCGTTGGACTGTGTCGATGCGGTCACCATTTTCGATGAGGAAACGCCGCTCGAAACCCTCCAGCAGGTCCGGCCGGATATCCTGGTCAAAGGACAGGACTATCAGATCCACGAGGTGGTGGGTCGTGAGCTGGTGGAATCCTACGGCGGCAGGGTGGAGCTCGTGGCGCTGTTGCCCGAGCGGTCCACCACCGCCTTGATCGATCGGATTCGAAAGACGAAATAGAACTGGATTGGACCACGGCCGAGAGTGGCATGCGGAAAGGCTCCGAGTGAGGGGTCGAGGACGTTCCGGACTACAGGCTTTTCAAGGGAGGACACGGTGAAAAGAGGACTTGGATTTGGACTGGCGGTACTGCTGTTCGCAATGCCCGCCGCCGCGTTGGATGTCTACGTGGATTACGATCGCTCGGTGGATTTTTCGGCCTACAAGACCTTCAAGTGGGGCCGCACCCCCAACACGTCTCTGAGCGGCCAGTCCCCCTTGATGCACTCGCGGATCAAGAACGGCATCGAGTTCTACCTGGTGGAGGGCGGAAAAATCGAAGTCGATGAGGATCCTGACCTCTACGTGACCTACCACACCTCCACCTCCGACGAAACGCAGTTTTCGATCTCGGGCATGGGCTATGGATTCAGCACCGGCTGGTCCTGGGACCCCTATTGGGGAGGTACGTCGGGAATGAGCGGTGGAGGCGCAAACACCACGACCAATGTGTCCACCTATAAGTCGGGGACACTGGTGATCGACATCTGGGATGCCAGAACCAAGAACATCGTTTGGCGGGGTACCGCAGAGTCCGCCATTCCGGAGAATCCGAAGAAGGCCGCCAAAAAGATCGAGAAGATCTTGCAGCAGATGGTCGACCGCTTTGCCAAGATGAAGGCCGAAGCGGCCAAGTAACATGATCGCTACCGCCCAAAACTAGCAATTCGCAGCGGTGGATGGGGTGGGGGGGGGAAATCTTCAATTTTCAATCTTCAATTTTCAATCCGATAGGGGGTTGGTGATGGACAAGGAACGTCGCGCGCTGACGATGTCAGTGGTGGGCGCCCTGTTCATGGCGGCGCTGGGCTTCGGATTCTTCCTCTTGACAGACTCCGAGGCTGTCCTGCTCGACGGCTTCTTCTCGCTGGTGGGATTCGTCATGGGCCTGTTGACCCTTCGGGTGGCCCGGCTGGTGACCGAACCGGGCGACGAGCACTTCCAGTTCGGCTATATGGCCTTTGAACCCATGCTCAACACGGTCAAGGGGTTCATCATCCTCGCAGTGTGCGGTTTCGCGTGCGCCTCAGCGGTGGGAGCGGTGCTGGTGGGCGGACGGCACATCAATGCAGGGTGGGGGGTGGCCTACGCCGCGATCGCCACGGTGGGGTGCTTCGCCATCGCGCTCTTCCAGTTGAGGACGGCCAAGGTCACCGGATCCCAGTTGGTGGCGGTGGACGCGCGGACGTGGCTGGTGGACGGGTTCATGAGCCTGGTTGTGGCCGCGGCGTTCGGTGTGGCCTACGCCCTCACCGGAACGCGATTCGAACACCTGGTGCCCTACGTTGACCCGGGTTTGGTAATCGCGTTGACGATTCTCATGCTCCCCGTGCCGATTCGGATCGTGATGGGGGGAGTGGGGGAGTTGCTCATGGTGGCGCCGGAGAGGTCTGTTCGACGGGAGGTTCGGTCCCGGGTCGAAGGGGCGCTGGACGCGGCGGAGATGCCCGATCGTGTGATCCGTATGGTGCGTATCGGCCGCGAATTCTGGGTGCTCGTCCACGTGCTGGTGGATGCTGAACGGGCGATTGGTACCGTTGCTGCGCTGGACGAGGTCCGCGCCCGGATCCGCGCTGCGGTGTCCGAGGTGGAGCCCCGGATGGTGGTGGACGTCATGTTCACGGGGAATCGTGAGTGGACATAACTATCGGGTTTGCTGGTCGCCCAATTCCACCTCGCATGGTCAGTTTTTGCATTTCCAGAACCGACGCGAGAGCGAAGCGGAATTGGGTTGATTTTTCTGAATTTTAGTAGGCTGGTCACGATGAGATCGTCCCGGATCGCAGTGCTGGTGTGTTTGGCGGTGATGGCGGTGGGTGCACCTGTCTTGGCGATGGATGAAGATGTGGATCTCGCGCTGCTCCGAAAGACTTCGGGGGCCATCATCGAGGATGCCGAAGCGAGGTCGATTCAGGTCTACCGGATCCCCATCTCCTTCCACCTTCGGCGGCTCGATGAACACCCGTGGGGATTGCGGCTCTACGTACCCCTGTCGCTGGGATCCTACGAGTTGGAAGCCATTACCGACGTGGGAGATTTTTTCACCAAGGTGCAGTCGGTCGCCATCGTTCCCGGTGTGGAGTTCCTGGTGCCGGTGGGTGATCGATGGGTGCTCAAGCCCTTTGGCGAGGTGGGTGTGGGTGACGATTCGGCCACCGGAGATCTCAGCCTGTTGTATTCGGCTGGACTCCGGGCGAGGGGTGAGTACGGGGCTCGACCCTTCGACGTCATGGTGGGCGGGGCCCTCAGATACCGCAACAACACCACCTCCCAGGCGGTCAATAACTGGTATTCGACGGTGGAATTCGGGGTCGATTCCCAGCTGCCGCTTGGGTTTTCGTTGGGATCGAAGGCAGCCAGCGGCGGGGCTTACGTGATCCTCCGTCATTACCCAAATCTGGATTTCGAGCTCATCACCGCCGATTCGTTCTCGGTGAGATGGAATTACGAGGTCGGCCTCAGCTTTTCCACCGATCCCATCCTCAAACTGTGGTTCGTCAAGATGCCGTGGATCGG
The DNA here is from genome assembly GCA_963801995.1 of uncultured Holophagae bacterium. Taxonomy (GTDB): domain Bacteria; phylum Acidobacteriota; class Thermoanaerobaculia; order Thermoanaerobaculales; family Sulfomarinibacteraceae; genus FEB-10. Next base: position 678,196 of record CAWDGW010000014.1, read on the forward strand.
GCTCGGCTATCGGTGGGGCGATGGCGTGCAGGGCGTTCGGCTCAACTTTAACTTCCCGTTTTAGTTCTGTTGGCCGTTGCTCGCAATGGGTCATTCCGAACGAGGCCATAAGGCCGAGGAGGAATCTGGTCAATCTCGAGGAACGCCCGTCTCGAAACGGATCGAATTGTGTTCATTGTTGTACCCTGTCGGACTCACATCAAGGGCACCGAATCAACTGCTGCCCCAGATTCCTCGTCGTCGCCCCGCCGGGGCTCCTCGCTCGGAATGACCCATTGAGGCCGTGCCTTGGGTGGGTGGTGGAACTGCCAACTGCCTACTGTCTCGCGGCCTTCTTCGCCTTCTTCTCCAGTTGTTTTTCAGCCTTCTTGAGAGCTTTCTCGCAGACCTTCTGCTCAGACGTGATCCGGTCCAACAAGCCCTGGCCGAGGATCGACAACCCACCGGTGGCCACCGCGAGGCCAGTTGACGCCGCCGCCTCGAGAGGTTTCATTTCCATTGAGGGTTTGGACAGGGTGCCGCCGACCTTGATGTACGGGTTGACGATGAGGCTGGCGCTGACGCCGATCCCCTTGCGGGGTTTTGTGACCCAGTCAAAAGACATCTTTTCGGTTGAAAAGTCGATGTGTCCGTCTGCGAGAACGGTCAGGGTGTCGGTCTGGACCGCCAACGGATTCACGGTGGCGACGCCATCCACGATGTCCACCACCATCACCGCACAATTGAGCATGCCGGCGGGGCTCTCGCTCGTGAACGGGTTGAGTATTTCGAGAATCCTGACAAGGACATCGACACTCAGAATGTCAACCAACGATTTCTCGATCACCCCCTCACCGGCGATCACCTTGATGCGGCCGTTCGCCGCAGCCGCCAACTCGTGAAGTGAGCCACCGGTGGTGTCGATATTGATCGCGAAATCGAAGATGGGCCAGACGCTCGGGTCGTCGTGGCTCGTGGACAGATCTACTCGGGCCTGCTCGAGGGTGTAGTCGGTCGCCACGCGGTAATCGTTGCCGACCGGTTCCAGGAGGAGGGTTCCGCGCAGCACGCCGCCATATTGACCCTTGCCCGAAACCGGATCGACCTCCAGACGCCCGTTTCTCAGCGTGCCGGTGGCCTGAATGCCGCTCAGGCTGTTGTGGGGCATGATCAGCTCATCGATGGAGACGGAGATCTCGCCATCAGCGGCGTTGAGTATGCTCAGATTAAACGGCGTGTCGGAAAGCACGAACCCGCCCTGAGCTGAGGGCGTTTCCGGCGCTTCGGGTTGGTCAAAATCGGGCTCACTGACGGGAAACATCTCGGCGGAATCGAGTCTGTTGGAGTGGAATGTACCGCTGAGCTCGGGCCGATCCTGCACATCGAGACGAAACGACGCCGCAAGGTCGCTCGAACCGAGAGTCGCGGTCAATTGCTCGCTCTTGAAGCGGCGGGGATTGCCGTTGAACGATCCGGCCACGCTGAAAGGAAGATCCGGAAGGGCCGCGATTTTTGCCAACTCCGAGATCAGCAGGAGGCTTGGGCCGGTGGCTTCGACTTCGATGTCGGTGCCGATCAGTTTTGGGGGTTCACCAAGGAATCCGTCGGCGGCGGCGCGATACTCGCCGAGTTGGACCCGAACATCATGGAATTGAAATCCCTCACCGGGCCGTTCAACCCTGCCGTTGAATCGAAACGGGGCCACCGGGATCGAGACTCCGGTTACGGCGGTGAAGAGCGAGGCGTCGGGACCGTTCACGTCGATGGTGAGGTCGGTGCCGTGGAGCTCCGGCCACCTTCCGACTGTACCGTTGATGGCGGCGCTGGCTTCTCCGAGGGTGCCGTGGAGGTCGCGCAGCTCGACAGTGGCCTCGTCGATCCGGATTCCTCCCGAGATCGATGCCGGTTTGACGGGTAGGGCCGGCAGTTCGACCAGCCCCGTGGACGATATGAGTTTCCCCACCTCGTCGAAGTGAGGCATGGTGAGCTCGATGTCCACCTCGGTTCCAACGAGAGTGGCGGTAGGCACCATCGTTCCGTTGAGAGTGAGGTTGGTGTCACCGAGCAGGGCCTGAAAGCCGTCGAATCGCAATCCTGCACCTTCGACTGCCAGGACGCCCGAAAGGGAGAGCGGGACGTCGGGAAGACTGAGCTGCTCCACAAGGCCGTCGATCGACGCGAGGCTCGGAGCGTGAGCCTCCACCGTCAACTCGGTGCCTTCGAGAGCGGGCAGGCCGCCGAGCCTGCCCGAAACCTGAGCTTCGGCGTCACCCACGTGGATCTGGACTCCGTCCAATCGGTTCCCGGAATCCACCCGCCTCAGCCGGCCCTCGATTTTGAATGGATCGTGTGGTGCCCCCTCGAGACCGAAGAGCGCCGCCGGTATCGAGATGTCCGGACCCGCGGCGACCACGTCGAGGGTCGTTCCCCTGAAATCCGGAGGTTTCCCGATTCGGCCGTCGGCGCCGACGGTGGACTCGCCAATGCTGCCCTTGACTCCCCTGAGCCGGTATCCGTTCTCCGCGACCTCCACCCCACCCTCGAGCCGGTATGGCCTGGTGGGGATACCTTCGAACCCGGCAATCGCGGCGAGCCACGACAGGTCCGGGCCCTCCGCCATCACATCGAGTCGGGTCCCAACGTGGTCGACGGTGGTGGCGAAGCTGCCCTCGAGTCGCGCGGTGTTCGGTCCAAGGCCCACCGAAACCGCTTCGAGAGCGATCGAATCACCGTCGGGTATGAGTCGGCCGGCGGCCTCGAAGGGCAGGCTTGGAAGGTCGGTGCCAGCGAGGCCGGAGAAGGCGGCAAGATCTGGCCCTTTGGCGTCGATGTGGAGGTCGGTTCCGGCATATGTGGGTGGGTCGCCCAGACTGCCATCGACGCGAAGGCGGTTTGGACCGATTGAGGCCTCGATATTTTCGATGCCGACGCCGCTCTCCAGGCGGACCAGCCGTCCCGTCACCCGGAAACTCTCGGCGGGGAGATCGATTCCGCCGAGCAGGGCCAGGGCCGACACATCCGGTCCAACGGCATCGAATCCGAAATCGGTGCCGAGCATGGTGGGCGGCTGGCCCAGAGTGCCGTCGAGTGAAACGGTATTGCTGCCCACCGAGGCCTCGACATTCGAAAACTCGATGGGGAATCCCTCCCAGCGGAGGTGGCCCGAGGCCGAAAACGGTTCGTCTACCACGTCTCGGATTCCGGCCAACGCGGCGACCGCCGCCATGCTGGGACCCGAGGTGCGGAACTCGAGGTCGATGATTTCGGGTGCCAGAAGGGCGTCGGTGTTTCCCGAGGCCGCCGCGGTGACTTCTCCCAGCGTACAGGCCAGGGAGAGGGACGACAGATCACCCGACGGCGCAGTGACGGCTTCGACGTGAAATGGGCCGGCACCAAGGCTGGGAAGGCCCAGGAGGTCGGTCATCTCGGACATTGTCGGGCCGTCCGCTGTGAGCTCGACGTCGGCGCCACGCAATGTCGCCAGGTCGCCGATCTTGCCGATCAACGCGACCTCCACGTTTCCCAGACTGAGGTCGAGGTTGTGGGACACGCTGCCGAGCGCGAGAATTTCGGCAAGGGTACCCACGCGTCCTCCGATGGTGAGGTCCGATCCGTTGAGATTGCCCTCCAGTTGAATGGCCAGCTCATCGGACGCATCCGACCGGACGTCGAGTCGATCGAGGACAAGGCTCAAGGGGCGGTCCAGCGAGGGTGTGCGAAGGTCGAGGAGGGATCCGGTAATTCCAACTCGACCCACCGATAGGCGAAGGGGACCGGAGGGTTCGCCGGGTTCGTTGTCTCCCGTCTCGAACCGCCAGTTGGCCCGGCCGTCCCCGGTGGTCTCGAGCAGTACCGTGGCGCCGTCGATCTCCAGCTCGTTGATCCGGGTTGGTTTGAAGATCAGTGAGGCAAGGTTGATCTCCAGCGCCAGTCGGTCGACGGCGACCATCGACGGCTCTTCAGTCCACTCCGGGTTGGCGAGGGTGATTTTGGTGGCCTTGATCCTCGAATCGAAACCGAAGTCGACTTCGAAGTCGCCGGCGATGCGGACCTCTCTTCCGGTTGCGTCCGTGAGCAGGTTCTCGACCGTGCCCCGATACCGGCCAAGATCGCCGAAGTTCAGATAGAGAAGGGCCAGAAGAACGACCGCCAGGAAGAGTCCGGCGCTGATGGCGAGGGCAATCAGGAGTTTGCGGGGCATATCGATCTCCGATTTCTTGAAACAGACGATATCACTTCGGAGCAGGTGCTCGCCGGTTCGTTGGGCCGATGTGATCAGAGGGTCCCCGGGCTGTCCGGACCGACTGAAATCCACGCTGATAGACTTCGGATTCGAGGAGGCTGAAATGGCTGCCAAAGGCTGGAAGATCCACAACCCCTCGGGGAAACGACGGGTCGTTGTGACGAAAGAGCTGCCGGGCGACCGGTGGCTGAAGATCCTGGCCCAGGCGGGTGCGAGGGTCGAGTATGGGACTGAGACCAGGATCCTGAGAGTGGGCGAGATCAAGGCCGCCATCGGCGAACGATGCGACGGCGCGATCGGACAGTTGACAGAAGACTGGGGAGACGCCTTGTTCGAGGCCCTGCGGAAAGCGGGAGGAACGGCCTACAGCAACTGTGCCGTGGGCTACAACAACGTGGATGTCGACGCGGCGACGATGCGGGGGATTCCGGTGGGCAATACGCCCGGGGTGCTCACCGAGACCACCGCGGAGATGGCCGTAGCGCTCACTTTTGCGGCGGCCAGGCGAGTCCCCGAAGCCGATGTCTACATGCGTGGCGGCACGTACAAAGGCTGGCTTCCCACGCTGTTCCTGGGAGAGTTGCTCACACGAAAGACCGTCGGCGTGATTGGTGCGGGGCGCATCGGGGTCGCGTACGCGAAGATGATGGTCGAAGGCTTCAAGATGGATGTCATCTACTACGACGTCCATCCGAACCGGGGCCTGGAGAAGTACTTTCGAGAATACTCGAAGTTCCTGAAAACTCAGGGCGAGCCGCCCGTGACGGTGACCCGTGCCAAGACCGTGGAAGAGGTGCTCAAGAAGGCCGATGTGGTCAGCCTCCATCCACTGCTGGACGAGACCACCCATCACCTGATGAACGCGAAGCGGCTCCGCCTGATGAAGAAGAACGCGGTCCTGGTCAACACGGCTCGCGGACCGGTGATCGACGAAGCGGCCCTGGTGGCGCACTGCAAGCGGAACCCGGAGTTCAAGGCCGGGCTGGACGTGTTCGAGGACGAGCCGAAGATGAAGCCGGGCCTGAGCAGGTTGAGCAATGTGGTGATCGTGCCGCACATCGCGTCGGCCACGCAGTGGACCCGGCAAGGGATGGCCACGCTTGCTGCGTTGAACGTGGCGGGGATCTTGCGCGGATGGCCCGTCTCGACGGATCCGAGCCGGATTCTGGAGTTCGTCGAGGGCAAGGGGCCCAAGGCAGCACCGAGTATCGTGAACGCCAAAGAACTGGGATTGCCGACGCTCGAGTAGCGTGCGTGGCGTGCTCAACGGAACCAAGAAGACGGGTCGGCCGGCCCGAATTCGACCTTTGACGGCCCGCGCTCAACCTTCGAGGGAAACGCCTCCCTTGACCAGTACTTCCCGGAGAGTGGGGTATGTGAGATCCCGCGTGCAGCACTTCCTTGTGGCACAGAGGTCCGCAGTTGCGCCCGTCGCGTGTCCCTGTCCCATGCAGCTCACCGAGCTCCGCCGCTCGCCTGCAAGGAACCGCAAAGAGTGGAGTCGAAGGTTGACACCCTTCGAATATCATAGTACTATTACGTCAGGTTGAGTAGTACTAAAATGTTGAAATCCAACGATGCCTTGCCATCCGGTCGATTCGTCCTGCGGATCGATCCGGGTTTGCACCGTTCGCTGCGACGATCAGCCGACCAGCAGGAGATGTCGCTCAACCAGTACTGTGCCCGCACGCTGGCCATGCCGATCGGAGGGTCGATCGACTGGGCACCGGGTGTCGAGGCGGTGCAGCGTGCGGCCCTCATCGTTGGTGGCGGTCTGGTGGGGGTCGTTCTCTTTGGTTCGTGGGCACGGTCAGAGGTGCACGACGGATCGGACATCGACGTTTTGGTGGTGGTGGACCGTTCGACCCCGGTGAACCGGAGCCTCTATCAGAAGTGGGACAGGGACCCGATCATCGAGGAGGGTCATCGATTGGAACCGCACTTTGTCCACTTGCCGGAGCAGGGCCGGGTGCCTATCGGTCTGTGGGCCGAGGTGGCGGTGGACGGGATCATCTTGTTCAGCCGCGACCTCGAGCTTCCGGCGCGATTGGCCGACATCCGAAGGGACATCGCTGACGGGCGCATCATCCGCAGGTTTTCACACGGCCAACCGTACTGGGTAGGAGCGGCCTGATCATGCGGAACCTCGATCTTGCCAATGATCATGTTCGACGCGCCGAAATCCGGCTGAAGATACTCGACGTCCTGTTCGACGCGGCAAGCTGGGCCGATGTGGTCCGAGAGTCGCAGGAGGTGGTCGAGTTGGCCTTGAAGGGACTTCTGCGCGCCCATGGCGTCGAGCCACCCAGGGTCCACGACGTGTCGGACGTGCTTTTGGCAGAGTCGGACAGGCTTCCGGTGGTGTTGCACCCAGACCTGGATGAACTGGCGGAGATCTCGCGGAATCTGCGCCGAGACCGCGAGCTCGCCTTCTACGGCGCGGAGGATCTAACACCTTCCGGCTTTTACACCCGCAAAGACGCTGAACGAGCCCGGGATGGGGCACGCCGAACGGTGGGCTGTGTGGTCGGGGTCATCGACGGGTGAAGCCTGGAGGCGGTGAGCAGGCCCCCGGCCGTCCCGGTTGCTGGACTCGGTCGTGGAGTCAGCAGGCTAGGGCCCATGGAGGACAAGCCCCCTCAGCGTCGCCCGAGTTTCCTCAGGCCGGTTCCTCGGATGGTGTGCCGCGCCTGTCCGGTCTCTCCTCATCTCGAACCGAGTAGTGGACCTCGGTCGGCAACGCCATTCGCGTGCCCGAGTTCTCGACGATTTCCATCACCTTCAGGAGGATGTCCTCGCGGATCTGGAGGAACTCCGGCCAGGCGTCGGTCATGGCGTAGCCGTAGAGCTCGACCTCCAGATAGTGCTCACCGAAGCCGGTGAAGCGCACCCGCAGCGGCTCCTCGGCGATCCGATCGTGGTTTCTGAGCATGGACTCCAGGTCAGACATCAGCTCTTTCAGCTGCTCTTGTGTTGTCTCGTACCGCAGGCGGAGGTTCTCGCGGAGCAGGACCCGGTCGCGCTCGGCGAGGTTCTCCAACTGCAGCCTGGCGAAGTCGGCGTTGGGCACGGTGACGATGGTGCGATCGAGGGTGCGGATCTTGACAGAGCGCAGACCCACGTCCTCGACCATGCCGCGCCGCTCGCCGAACTTGCAGAAATCACCGACCTTCACGCCATCGGGCACCTCGTCCCACGGAGGCAGCTCAATTCGGTCGAGGACCTCCTTGAGGACGAGCGTTCTCTTTTCCGAGACCTCCTCGAAGACCAGGGGCGGGACCTCGATCAGGTCCAGACTTTCTTTGGCCTTGCGAAAGGGCTCCTGGAAGCCCGGATCACCGTCCGAGTACAGCTCCCACGCCAGGTCGACCGACTCGAGGAAAGTCGTCAAGGTGGCCCTCGGGCTCGAGCGGTCGGGCGGCTCGAGGGGGTGCTCGGGGAGCGATGCCGCCGCGGGCAGGGCCGCCGCGAGGATTCCCACCAGTATCTCGAGCGGACCAATGATTCGCGACCGCTGCGATACACGTTTCATCGTTTTCCTCCTCCGGCCCCGGGGTGGAGCGTCCGGTTCAATGGTCCCGAGTCGCGGCCCTTCGGCTGACGGCGGGCGATGCTCTCTTAGGAGAGCTCGTGATTCATCTGCGGTGCCCGGTCCGTTTTCCGATATTCCGGACCCCAAAGTACCATGCGCCCTTGCCTGCTACGAAAATGGGGATCGGTTGCGCTAAAGTACTTCGGTGATTTCTGGAGTTCGCAGGACATGACCCCGCTCGCCATCGCCTACGTGGCCATCACGGCCGTGTGCATCGTCGTCGCGCTGGAGCGCGTCACGGTATGGCTGCGGGTGCCCGGACGGGGGTTCGAGCTCCTGCTCGCTGCGGCGGCGTTGGCGGTCGCGGGCGACTCCGTCGTCTGCATCTACCTGTATCAGGCGAACACACCCAGGCAGTTCCTCGTCGGTCTCGCGTGGAGCGGATTCTTCCTGGGCGCCGTCGTGGGGTTGCTTTCGTGGTTCGTCGACCTCCGTACTCGAGCCGCGCGCCGGTGGCTGGTAGTCGCGGAAACGGTTGTGGCAGCCGTGACGATTGTGTTCAGTCTCTCGGTGGGAATAGTCTACACGGAGGTCGTTGAGCTGCGGTCGGTGACATTGCCATGGGGCGAGGTCATTCGCATGGGGATCGGTCCCACATCGCCGTGGAGGTGGATCGGCGACCTCGCCAACGTCGGTTTTCTCGCGCTGCTGATCGACACCACGCTTCGCCTGGCGCGCCGCGGTGTCCCACGCGTATCGTGGCTCGTGGGCGGCAGCCTGGTGGTGTTCAGCATGGCGCTGTTGTTCATCATTCCCATTGATTTCGGCGTGATCGAGTTGCCGGGACCTCACACCTTTGCATTCCTGCTGATCATCGTCGCCGGGGCCTGGGACCTCTCCGACGAGGTCGCGAGCGCTGCGGTCCTCTCGCGTCAGGTTCGGTCCGCCGGGCGACGATGGAGTCAGCTGCTCGACAACGTCCAGCTGCTCGTGGTCGGTCTCGACCGAGACGGTGTGATCACCTCCATGAACCGTCACGCCGAGCAGGTGACGGGGTACTCGGTGAAGCAGATGGTCGGTCGGCACTACCTCGATTTCGTTCCCGAGACCGTGCGCGACGAGGTGCGGTCAGAGGTCGACCGGGGTTTGCGCGGCGACCCCCCTTCGAGAAACGAGCGACCTCTGATCACCCGAGATGGCGAGCGGCGACTCATTCTGTGGCGCAGCGTGGTGTTGTGGGATGCCGACGGGGCGGTGGAGGGTTTGCTCAGCGTCGGCGCCGATGTCACCGAACAGCGTGAGTCTGAAGGGGACGCTCGGAGGACCGCCGCCGAGCTCGAGGGCGCCGTCGCCGAACTCGAGGATCTCAAAGGACGTCTCGAGGAGGAGAACCTCTACCTGCGGGAGGAGATCCGAGCCGAACACGGCTTCGAGAACATCATCGGAGGCTCCGATCCGCTGCTGTACGTACTGCACAAGGTGCGCCAGGTGGCACCGAACGACACCTCGGTGCTGATCCTCGGCGAAACAGGGGTCGGCAAGGAGCTCATCGCCCGCACCATCCATGACGAGAGCCCGCGTTCGAGCGGACCTTTCGTGGTCGTCAACTGTGCGGCTCTGCCACCCAACCTCATCGAGAGCGAGCTCTTCGGCCACGAGCGGGGAGCCTTCACCGGTGCCGAGCGGCAGCGGCGGGGCCGCTTCGAGCTTGCCCATGGCGGCACGATCTTCCTCGACGAAATCGGCGAGCTGTCGCTCGAGATGCAGCCCAAGCTACTGCGGGTCCTGCAGGAAGGCCAGCTGGAGCGGGTCGGCGGTACCGAGACCGTCGCCGTCGACGTGCGGGTGATCGCGGCCACCAACCGCAACCTCAGCCTGGACATGGAGGCGGGCCGCTTCCGCGAAGACCTCTTCTACCGCATCGCCGTTTACCCCATCACCGTGCCGCCGCTGGGCGCCAGGCGCGAGGACATTCCGCTCCTGGTCGAACATTTCGTTCAACACTTCGCGCAACGCCGTGGCCTCCGCATCGACGAGATCCCGGCGGAGGTTATGCGGCACCTCCGGGCGTACGACTGGCCCGGCAACGTGCGTGAGCTGCAGAACGTGATCGAGCGCGCGGTACTGACCACCAAAGATCGGGTGCTGCGCCTGGCCGAGCCCCTGAAGAGCAACGCCGTCGTCAACGCCCCGACTCACGAGAACGGGCTGGAGACCCCCAGCTTGACCCTCGACGAGGTCGAACGCCGCTACATCGTTCGCGTCCTCGAAGCTGTTGAGGGCCAGGTTTCCGGGGCGGGTGGTGCGGCCGAGATCCTCGGTCTCCATGCCAACACCCTGCGCTATCGGATGAAGAAACTCGGCATCTCCGTCAGTCGAAAAACGGGCACCGTCAGCATCGATTCCAGATCCGAATAGTCGACTCAATCCCCAATATTCGTCACCAATATTGGTGAAGTTGCGGTATGTTGTGTTTCCCCATGGTGTCACGATTGGTCGGTGCTGGTCCTATCTCCCTTGTTTCTGGATCTTCAATCAATTTCCCTCGCAAAGGCATCATTGGCACGAATTGTGAAGTAGTGATCATCCAATAATGGAGAAATCCAGCCAATGATTGGACTCGAACTCTCGGTGACGTCGAATGACAGCCATCACACGGAGCTGCTCCAGACCCTCGAGGACCTCTCCCACGACCAGGCTCGAACAGGAGACTGTCTGGAGTGCCGGGTCTTCGAACGGATGCCACGATCGAACGATTTCATGTGGCACCAGTGGTGGCGCTCCGAGCGCCAGCTCGAAAACCACCTCGGATCGGTGGCTTTTCGCACCCTGCTCGGCGCGATCAAGACCCTGGGAACGCTCGAATCGGCGCGGATTGTCGAGCTCCAGGACTCGACGTCGGTTCTGGGGGCATTCTTAACGGACCGGGTGGAGGTCTCAGAACCTGCGCCCGAGATCTGAGGGAGCCTCAAATGGTTGAACGACCGCCAAAGAAAACCATCGATCGGAACCGATGGCTCGGATCCAAAAGGGAGAAACAAACGATGAAATCAGATTTTCCTGAACTGCGGGCACCTCGCCGGGCCTGTTGGATGGTTGCGATCACGGCAATCCTGGCCCTATTCCTGATTGTTGGAGCCGCCCCGCTGCTGGCCCAGGAAGCCGAGGAGACCGAGGAAACCGAGGAAAAGGGCAGTGATGCCCTTGGCGGTCAGAGCTTGGAATCTGCGGCCAACGACGCGACCGCGTCCATGTGGACCTTCCAGCTCTCACTTGAGGGCCGGACGTGGCTGGACGAGGATGGACCCACCGGCCAGCCCCGGCCGGAGGGCAACCGCGACCAGTTCATGCTCCGTTTTGTGGCTCCGGTGCCGCTGGGCAAGAACCTCAAGCTCATCAACCGGTTCACCATGCGCAACAACGAGGCGGTCGACCAGTCATCCGGCGCGGGCGACGCCGAGTACTTTGCGCTCTTTATCCCCTTCGAGTGGGCCACCGGCCGTTGGGGAATCGGACCGCAGGTAAACTTCCCAGCCGAGAGCTCAAAGTTTGGGAGCGAGAAGTGGCGATACGGATTTGCCTCGGCCTGGTTGGAGCGCGTCGGGGACAAAGTAATGACCGGCATCCTGGTACAGCAGGTCTGGGGCAAGACCGACCCCAACGATTCCGATCGTGAGGTGGCACAACCCGTTTCCATCCAGCCGGTCTTCAACTACTCGCTCAAGAACGGTTACTACATCAACATCGGCGAGACCGCGTTCAGCTACAACTGGGATGCCGGCGCCTGGTCGATTCCCCTCGGCTTCCGCTTCGGCAAGGTCTTTATCACCGACCAGGGTTCCACCTGGAACCTGTATGGCGAGATCCGCAAGACCGTGTATTACAGCAGCGATTGGCCGGGCAGTGTGCTCGACACCGCGGTGCGGGTCAATTTGTCGTATGCGTTTCCAATGTAACGTTGAAAGATCCAATATCCAAGTTCCAGGATGCGAGATGCGAGATGCGAGATGCGTCATTCGGAATGGAAAGAGTTGGAGCGATGATCTCGGTGCATCCAGCATCCAGCATCCAGCATCGAATATCGAGATGTGAAAGGACTGTGAGATGAGACCGAACGCGTTCAAGATTGTGATCGGGTGTGCATGTGTTCTGCTGGCCGTCGGGATGATCGAAGCGGCGGACAAGGAGTTTCAGGGAACAATCGGCACGACGCTGGCCGACTCCGAGGAGTGGTGGCCGGCGCCGGTGGCGCCGCCCGAGGGTGCGCCCAACGTTTTGATCTGGCTCATCGACGACATGGGCTACGGTCACTCGATCGCCTTCGGCGGGCTGACCCCCATGCCGACTATTGATGGTCGGCTGCGCGGAGATTGAAGCAAAGATTCATTGGTGACGACATGGTTTTTCGTCAATAACCAGAGAGAAAAGGAGAGGAACATGAGGAGAGTTTTTGGAATCGCCGTTGTCGCGATATTGATCGCCCTGCCCGGCTTCGCACAGACGATCCAGATCGACTACGCCCACGATTTCGACTTCGAAGGCGCTACGACGTTTCAGTATGCCGTGAACGAGGAGAGCGGCATCAAGGACAATGCCATGATGGCCGACCGGGTGGTCGAACTGATCAAGAAGGAGCTCGGCGAGGGCGGTCTCCGGGAGGTCCAACAAGATCCGGACCTCTACGTGACCTACCACTTCACGAGCGAGGAACAGAAGAGCCTCAGCACCACCTCGTCGGGTTTTGGAGGCTACGGCGGCTACGGCGGCTACGGGGATGGCTGGGACGGCTGGGGCGGGTATGACGCCTTCGGCGGTCCCATGATGGGATCTTCGGTCACCCGAGAGTACTCCTACGAAGTGGGAACCCTGATCATCGACGCCTACGATTCCAAGGAGAAGAAGCTGGTTTGGCGCGGTTGGGGTACGGTGACCGTCAAAGACAAGCCCGACAAGCAGGTCAAACAGATCGAGAAGATCCTCAAGAAGCTCGGCAGCAAGTGGGACAAGATCCTGGCCGGCAAGGGGAAGTGAGGCACCGCGGTGCGGGTGAACCTGTCGTATGCGTTTCCGATGCAGGCCGGATGGACGAAGGAAGACCCGAATCACGCGGCACGCGGAATTCCGCTGCCGAATCGTTGTTGAAGAGACAAAAGGAGAAAACATGAAGAAAACACACCTCGTACTCATGGTTGCAGTCGTGGCGTTTGCCGCCGCAGTGCTGCCGGCTGAGGCCGCCGACAAACCCAACATCCTGGTTTTATGGGGTGATGATATTGGCATGGAGAATATCAGCCATAACACTCGCGGCATGATGGGTTATATGACGCCCAACATTGACCGTATCGCCAAAGAAGGCATAGGTTTCACTGACTATTACGCTCAACAAAGTTGCACGGCAGGTCGAGCGGCTTTTGTCGGCGGTAGTGTCCCTGTCCGTAATGGTATGACCAAGGTCGGTTTACCCGGTGCGAAGGAAGGCTGGCAGAAAACGGATGTGACGATGGCCACGGTACTAAAAAGCCAGGGTTACGCCACCGGCCAGTTTGGCAAAAATCACTTAGGCGATCTCGATGAGCATCTGCCGACGATGCACGGCTTCGACGAATTCATGGGCAATCTCTATCATTTGAATGCCGAAGAAGAACCGGAGCACAGAGACTATCCGAAAGATCCCGAGTTTCGCAAAAAGTTTGGCCCGCGCGGGGTGATCCATTCCTGGGCTGATGGCAAGGGTGGACAGAAGATTGAAGACACTGGCCTGCTGACCATAAAGCGCATGGAAACAGTTGATGATGAAACTGCAGCAGCTGCTATGAGGTTTATTAGAGAGCAGGTCAGTGCTGACATACCATTTTTTGTTTGGTGGAACGGCACGCGCATGCACTTTCGCACCCACTTAAAGGAAGAACATATAGGTATTTCGGGGCAAGATGAATACGGCGACGGCATGGTTGAACACGATATGCATGTTGGCGAGTTCCTCAAATTACTGGATGAGCTGGGTGTTGCCGATAACACGATTGTTCAGTATTCCACCGATAACGGCGTGCACTACAATTCCTGGCCCGATGCAGGCACCACGCCATTCCGCAGTGAAAAGAACACCAACTGGGAAGGCGCTTACCGTGTGCCTGCCTTTATTCGTTGGCCCGGTCATTTCCCTGCAGGCGTAACCCTCAATGGTATCGTTTCACACGAAGATTGGCTGCCTACCTTTGCTGCTATCGCCGGTGCGCCCGACATCAAGGAAAAGCTTTTGAAGGGTGTAGAGCTCAATGGTCGCACTTACAGAAACTTCATTGATGGCTATAACCAGCTCGATTACCTGACGGGCACGGTGAAAGAGTCGCCACGCCTTGAGTTCGTCTATGTAAATGATACCGCCGAGATTGTTGCTGTCCGCTGGAACGACTGGAAGATTACCTTCCAGGTGATGCGTGCTAAAACAATGGCTCTCTGGCTGGAACCATTTGTCACATTGCGCGCCCCATTGATTTTCAATCTGCGACGCGATCCGTATGAAAGAGCCCAGGAAAACTCGAACACCTATTACGACTGGTGGCTCGATCACGCTTTTGCCATTGCGCCAAGCGCCGCACTGGTTGGGGAGTTCCTCATGACCTTCAAGGACTACCCGCCCAGCCAAACAGCAGGTTCGTTCAATTTGACGAAGATGCAGCAACAGATCGAAGAAATGAATAAGGGCACCACGCACTAGTAGTTGCAAACAGCATGCACATCTGGACCCACCCCGGGGGCCGTGTGGCCCCCGGGTTTGATGCTCCCGGCGTCGATTCGGCCTCGGTTCGAACCGTTGCCGAGGCCCGACTCTGAGGGAAGGAAGAACACATGAAATCAGCGATAGCTGCCCTGCTTTTTACCACGCTGTCCATGCTGCCGGCTCTGCCCGGCTGGTCGGACGAGCCGACCCCGGGCGACGGTTCCCACGCTTCCCACGCTTCCGGGCACGAGGCTGACCACGCCGAGCCGAATCGAGGCTTCCGGCTTGGACGGCAGGCAAGCTGGATATTCGGCAGCTTCCTGGAGGACGAAAGCGGCGACAACCTTACCCTCGGGCTCGAGTTCGAATCGTACTTCAGTCTCGGGGGCTACGAGGTCAAGAATATCTCCTATTTCGAGGTGGCGAGCTATGCCCGAGGGGTGCCGGGGCAACCAGCGGGCAACCCCGAACCCGGCGTCGAACCGGCCGATGGGATCACCGATCTGCTGACCGCGTTCTGGTTTTCAAAAAAGGGTGCGCACCACGGCAAGCACCACTTTTCACTGGGTTTTGCGGCGCAGTTTCCGACCGCCGCCGACGTCACTCTCGGCAGCGGCAAGTACTCGCTCGGTCCGAGCTTCGACTACGAGTACTCCAGCGGCCGCTGGTTCGCCGGCGCCATTGCGCTGCAGCTGTGGTCGGTGGCCGGAGACGAAAATCGCAAGAGCCTCAGCATGCTCATGATCAAGCCGTTCGCCTACTTCACCATCAACGAACGATGGGATCTGATGTACGTGCCCTACGGAATTCAGGTCTACTGGAACAAGGCGTCGGGCGACAAGGTCTATCTGCCCGTCGGCGGCGGGGCTCAGCGGAAGATCAACCTCGGATCGACGCAGATGGATCTCGGCCTGGCTGCGTACTACAACGTGATCCGACCAACGAAAGGCACTGTATGGGATCTCCGGCTGCTCGTCGAATTCAACTTTTGAAGAGGGACGAAGTCGTGCGCAGCAGTCATCGGCACGAGGTTGCGTTCGGCCGATGGCTCGTTTCGCTTGTGGTGCTGGTGGCGTTGTGGATCCCGGCGGCCGGCGCGAAAGACGGTGAGGCACGGCTCTGGGTGCTGCCGTTCGAGGTCGATGCCGATTCCGGCGCCGCCAACGGTGATGCCGTCATCGGCCGCTTTCTGCCGCTCAACACGATCTATATCAGCGAAGACTGGAAGCTGGTCAACATTGCCATCGTGACGGTTGCTGACGCCCCAGGAGGGCGGCCCGGCCAGCCCGGTAATCCTGATCCAGTGCCCGGACCCAAGGTCTTCGGGCTCGGCGATTTCACCGATGCCGTCTTGCTGTCTCCAAACACGACGCGCAAGTTCCAGTGGAGCGTCGGCTTCGCCCTCGGAGTTCCCACCGCCACCGACCCCGCCCTCGGCAGCGGCAAGTGGCAGGCCGGGCCGGCCGTTCGGCTGAGCTACGTGACGGGCGGTTGGAGGTTCGGGTTGTTGGCCACCAATCGGTGGTCGTTTGCGGGCGATTCGGAGCGCGCTGACACCGACCAGCTGCTGGCACGCGGTCTTGTCCGATGGGCGTTCGTGGGGCGCTGGTTCCTGGTTTCCACGCCCATGATTACCTCCAATTGGAACGCAGCGTCCGGCCAGCAGTGGCTGATTCCTCTCGGTGGTGGAGTCGGGCGGAGCTTTCCTCTTCGTGTCGGGAGCGTGAATGTTTCGCTGCAGGCCTATGCCAACGTCGTCAAACCGGAAGGGGCGCCGGACTCGGTGCTCAGGCTGGGCGTGACCTTGCCATTCAAGCTGCCCGATCGAGATCGCTAGCTGGTTCATCGTGGTTCTCCGATACCCTCGTGGCCGTGTCCATCGTCGTCAAACGGTGGGGCCCCCGGGAGTACCAATGTCCGAGAGGAGCTTCCAATGAGCGACAACATCCATATCGCGACATCTCGCAACCAGCTCGTGCGATTGGCGACCCTGACCGACGTGGTCTACGCGGTGGGTCTGGTACTGGTCATCCAGTGGCTGCCCATGCCCGAAGAGAGTCACTCGGGCGGTGTGGTCTGGCTGATGGACCTGTTTGCGGAGTACACGACAAACATCGTGGCGGTTTTGATCGGTCTGGTCTTCGTCATTCTCTACTGGATCCGCTCCAACACCCTGCTCTCCGCCCTCGACTGCACCGACGGCGTGCACACCGGCCTGTCCATCGCCTCGGTCTTCTTCCTCCTCCTGCTGCTCTACATAGTGCGTGTAAGCGCCGAGGTGGCGGCGCCGAGCCGCCGGGCGGGTGAGAGTGTTGCCGTGGCCTTGATCGGCATCGCGGCGGGTTTGGCGTGGTGGTGGGCGCGCAGGAAGAAGTTGGTCCGCGAGGGATCCACCTACGAGGAACGGGTGGGCGTTCAGCTCGAGGCCTTCTCCGAACCGGTGGCCGCGCTGATCAGCCTGCCCTTCGCCTTTGTCGGTGAGCTGGCTTGGAATCTCTCGTGGCTGGTCATCATCCCGGTGACGGCGGTTCTGCGACGCAGGGCGCGCCGGATGTTGTCGTGACGGGTAGCTCTTGGCGTCGAGGTCTGAAACCGGCTTAGAATGACTCGTACGGCATGACAGCAAGACCAGAGAGAAGGAGATCCTTATGAAATCGTCGGCCAGATTCCGAGTCGCCTTTGTTGCCTGTATCGCGCTGGCGACGTTCATCACCGCCCCGGCCGAGGCGCAACGCACCTTCGAGCCGCTCTTCGACAAGTTCAACGTCTCGGCGCAATTCAGCTGGGTCGACCTCAGCACCGAGATCGGCCTCGACTCCGAGACTCTCGGCACGGGCACGACGCTCAAGTTCGAGGATCAACTCGGGTTGGCATCCTCCAAGGCGGTCCCGACCCTCGCCTTCGAGTGGCAGATCGCCCGCAAGCACCGCCTCGCGGTGCGCTGGCAAGACATCACCCGCGGCTCCACAGCGCAGGCTCTGACCGAGATCCAGTGGGGCGACGAGATCATCCCCGTCGATGCGGGGATCACCCTCGCCTTCGACATGACCCAGTACTTCATCGATTACACCTACTACCCGTGGGTCAAGGAGAAGTGGGCGCTCGGCTTTGGACTCGGAATCCGATGGATGGACCTGAAGGCCGAGCTGCAGTGGGAAGAAGCGACCCTCGGGATGGGTTTTGGACTCATCGTTCCGACGGGTGATCCTGCCAAGGGTACCGGCGCCGACCGGTGGGTTGCGATCCCGACTCTGGGATGGGTCTTTCCCATCGGCGAGAGGTTCGCGATCCAGCAGGGCGGCTTCGTCAGGGACTCGGACCAGTTCGGCGAGATCACCTTGCACTTCGTGCTGCCGTGGGGATGAAACCACCCTGGACTCCCTCGGGTCACTGCCACAGGAACGACAGCACACCGACCAGAACCACCAGGATCGGGAAAATCCACCGCATCACCAAATCGACCCGCCGGGCCGTCGCCGTCCGTCCCGTCTTGGCCAGGTGCGAGGTAATCACCACCTCCACCAGGCCGACCGCCACCATGACGGTGGAGACCAGGATGAAAATATCCATACGCGTGAGGTAGGGAATCTTCGGCAGATCGGCCCCGATCGCGAACCGGTAGGCGATCAGCGTCAGCATCGCGCTCGACGCCACGCCGATCTGGACGCCGCCCTCCTCAGGATCGATCCAGAACACCGACGTGGCCATGATCAGGATCATCAGCAACGGGATGATCACCTTGATGGCGTAGTAGTTGGACTCCCGGCTCGCGACAAAGGAGAAGGTCCAGGCCGATGTTCCCGTGTCCCCGGGTATCGGTTCGTAAACCCCGGCTCGGACCTTCCACGAATCGAGCGCCCAATCTTGAAGCGACAGGACCTGGGCAACGCCGCTGGCCCGCAGGGGGCTTTGCACAAAGGCCACCTCGGAGGTAGGAGATTCCACCGCACCGAACACAATGTCGAATTGCTGGGTGTCGAAAGGGAACGCCCGCAGGTCAAGCCGCTGGGAGAAAGCCCCCCACGCGCGCTGCCGATAGGTTACGGTTCCGTCCCGCTGCACCTCTACCACCGAGGGCATGCTCTCCCAGAGCTTCTGCTGGTTCACTAATTGAACATTCGGATTCCATACGCTGCCGAGGGAATATCTTCGAACCCCTGCGGAGGCATGGGTCAGGCGCGGGTCCTTCCAGCTCAGGTCATAGTAGAGGTTGACGGTGAAGGCCTGCTCGGCGCTGTCTATTTCATCGATATCCACCAGGAAGACGCTGACCTCGACCTCGGTGGGACCGCCGGATTCCGGCGCCGGCCGTGAGACGTCGAGGTCGGCAAAACACGGGTTGAGCCATGCGAGCCATGACACCACGATCACGAGGAGGCTTCGCCCCCGCACCCGGTTAGTGATTCCATTTATACCGTTCATCGCTCCCCACCTTCGCGCCACCCCGGCCGCATGTCAATTGCGACCCAGCCGAACAAGAGCTGTCACCGGCGACGAATCCGGTAGGGCGGGAAGCTGGACGGCCGGTCGGGCTGCTTTCATCACAGGACAGACACCGATGCGTACCGGTCTGACCAGGGTGGGCTTGACTGCTGCGCGTCGGTCTTCAGAAAGAAGATCCGAGGCCGACGGCGTCCAGCGCGACACCATCCAGCGGAACTGGCGGATCTTCGCCATGGTGGCCTATCCCATCACGCCGACCCAGGGTGTGAGCCTGTCTATCGGCAGCGGGGGCAACGCCGGCGCGGGAACCGACTTCGACGCCATTACGCTCGGCTATCAGGTGGCGTGGGGGGGCGGATGAAACCGTATCCGTACCCGTACCCGTTCCCGAACAATCCCCTTCCAGAACAGCCCGAGGTTGCTGTAAAGTCGGTACCGAGATCGCAGGACGCGGTATGATGGGCCGACACGACGGACCGAACAGAAGGAGTCAGTTTTGAAATATTCAATCAAAAATCTGGTGGTATCGACTGCCTGCTTCGCGATGATCCTCGTGGTCACTGCACCGGCCGAGGCCCAGCGCGATTTCGAGCCACTGTTCGACAAGTTCAACCTCAGGCTCGAGGGCAGCTGGGTTGGGTTGTCGACCGAGATCCGACTCGACTCGGAGGCCCTTGGCACAGGAACCACCCTCAAGTTCGAGGATGATCTCAATCTTGCCAGCAGCAAGACCATTCCCTCGTTGGCCTTCGAGTGGCAGATCAGCCGTCGTCACCGTCTCGGCGTCCGATGGCAGGACATCAATCGTGGTTCTTCGGCTCAAGCCTTGACTGAGATCATATGGGGCGATGAGATCATCCCCATTGACGCGCAGATCGGGCTGGGCTTCGATGTGACCCAGTTCTTTGTCGACTGGACCTACTATCCCTGGGTCAAGGAGCGGTGGGCTGCGGGTTTTGGCCTGGGTCTTCGTGTCATGGAGTTGTCGGCGACTCTAGCCTGGAACCTGGACCAGGGCGATAACCAAGGCGAGGGAACTTCCGACGTGGCGGGCACCGGTCCGCTGCCCTATATCAATTTCGAGTACCGGAGGCTGTTCTCCGATCACTGGCGATTCACGGCCGGGCTTGGTTGGCTGTACGTCAGTATCGAAGACATTTCGGGTGGCCAGTGGATCGGTCGCCTCGGCATCGAGTATCTGCTGGGCAGACACTGGGGCTTCGGCGCCGCGGTCAACCTCGCCACCATCGATGTGGACTGGGACGGAATCGACACCGAACAAAACGGCAGTCTTTTGAGCGCATCCATCGCGTACGACATCAACGATTTCAGCGTGTTCGTACGGTTTCGATTCTGAGCCGCCGATGGGCTGAGTTTCGAACCCTCGATACTCGATTTTGGATGCCGGATCCCCCGCCCGTCCATCTCTGGTGGCCGGATTTTTCCGGTGTGCCGGTCGCTGGCCGCTAGCCCGACCATTCCGCAGAGCTTGATTTGAGCGTGAAGGAGGGAATCGGATGAGGATGCGATCTTTGTTGATGGCCGTCGTCGGCGTTGCGGGCTTGGCAATGATGATTGCGTGTGCGGCTCCGGTTCCGCCGGACACGCCCGAACTGCGAATCGAAAAGGCGGGCGAACTGGCCGCGCTCGAACTCAACGACGGCGGCGGCTACGAGGAGACCCTCGATCTCGGCGCCTCATTCGCTGGGGACGCCACCAGTGATGCGCTCGTACTCGAACTGGGGAGAGAGCTCACCGACGAAGAGGAACTCCAGGTCCGTGCGGTGATGCGAAACGCCCTCGCCGAGGTTCTGACACCGGAGGAATGGCAACGGGCAGCCGCCGGAATCTACGCCGCGAACTTCACAGTGGCTGAGCTCGACGCCGCCATCGACTTCTACACGTCGCCAGTTGGGGCCAAGGTGCTCGGTTTGCAGAACACGCTGGATCAACAAATGGGCGATGCCGTCGACATCGTGATCGATGCTCGTCTCGATGAGCTGACCGCAAAAATCGATGGCGGTCTGGCCGAACTCTTCCCGGATCTCGATGAAGGGGCGGAGGGATGAACCGGGTCGGCAAATCAAACCGTTGCACTCCGAGCTTCGGTGTCGCCGTCTTGTTGATGGCCACATGGGCTGTAGTGGTCCCGGCGGCTGTCGATGCACAATCCGGGACCATGCAGAGGATTCAGTATGGTGAGGTGGTGTCGGCCCAACAGGTCGTCATCCGAGATCAGGCCACCGGCCGGGGCGCCCAGACGGGCGCAACCGTTGGCGCGATCGCAGGCTATGCCTTGGCCGACCGGGGGGACCGTTGGATCGGTAGCTTGCTCGGCGGGGTCTTGGGTGGTGCCGCGGGCCATGGGGCCGAGAAGGCGGCCAACAAGAGACCCGGGTGGGAGCTGATCGTTCGCCTCGACAATGGCGAGGAGGTGGGTGTCCAGGTGCCGTCGCCAAGGAAGAAAAGGGACCGTCAGACCTTCAGGCCTGGCGACCGAGTGCGCATGATGACCGGCCCCAACGGACAGACTCAGGTCACGCCCGCCTGAACGGATCACGTCAGATTTGGTTCCGCGATTGGAGAACCCGCCCCCATTCAGATCCTCCAGCTCACCGCGCGCGAATCTCCCGGTTCTCTGGTGTGCAATGCAATTCTCCCGGTATGATGGCGTTTTAGGGAGGGCCATAGAGTGATTTCCAGGTTCATGCGTCAGCCGGTGGTGCACGTAGCCATCCTCGGTGTGGTCGTAGCAGCAGCCATTTTGATCGTCAAGGGTCCTCCAACCGGTGATGAGGCGAAAAGGGTGGTGGTCACGGGTGCTGATGTGATGCAGCTCCGGGCCGGCTTCATGCGCACCTGGCAGCGAGAGCCCACTCCGGTGGAACTGCGCGGAGAGCTCGAGAAATTTATCCGCCAGGAGGTGCTCTACCGCGAGGCCCTGGCCCGAGGCTACGACCGTGACGATCTGGTGGTGCGCCGAGCCATGCAGCAGAAGATGGAGTTTCTGGCGGCATCCCAGGCGCTTCGGACGCCGCCCACCGATGACGAGATCGAGGCCTACTTTTCGCTGCGGCAGGAGCGCTATCGCGAGCCGGCGGTGGTGGCTCTTGCCCAGGTCTATGTCAGCACCGATCGCCGAGGGGACAGTGCGGACGAGGATGCGCGGGAGCTTTTGGGGCGACTCCAAGGCGTCGATCCGGAGTTGACCGATCTCGAGACCTGGGGCGATCCGATCATGTTGCCATTCATTGCCTCCGGCCTCACCGAACAGGATCTGCGATCCACATTTGGCGAGGAATTCGCGGCGTCGGTCCTCGACCTTCCGGTCGCTACCTGGGTAGGGCCCATTCGTTCCGGTTACGGCTTCCATCTCGTCCATGTACTTAGCAAGCAAGATTCGCGAATCCCTGACGTGAAGGATGTCGCTCCAAGGGTGATCAACGACATGGAGTTTGAAGCCCGAAATGCGGCCCGAGAACAGCTCTACCAGGAAATCGCCCAGACCTACCAGATCATGCTCGACCGGCCGGTGCGGGAGCTTTTGGCGGCCACCACCGGATGAGTCATCTGAGGATCTCCCTGATACTGGCGATCCTGTGTGTCATCGCCGGAACCACCTTCGGTGATGTGGCGTTTCCTGCGCGGATGGTGATCGAAGAGACCGCTCCCGGCAGGTATGACGTCATCTTCACCCTCCCAATCGTGGAAGGGCGCAAGCTGCGGGCCCAACCAATTCTGCCCCCGATCTGCAGCGACGCCACCGACCGCGAGATTTCGGTGTCCGGCGTGGGCCACACAACCTCGTGGACGGTGATGTGCGATCCGCAGTCCCTTGAAGGTGAAGCGGTCCTCATTGAAGGTCTGCTCGGAACCCAGACCGATCTCGCCTTCACGCTCACCACCCTCGACGGCAGGGTCTTTTCCGAGATTCTGAGACCTTCTCGGCCCGGCTTTCTGGTGCCGTCGCCGCCGTCGCCCCTGAATCTGGGTGGACGTGCCGTGGTCGAGGGCATGCGGCGCGTGCTCCAACAGCTCCCATTGTGGCTGTTGATGGCTGTCGTGGTGGTACGTGGCGCCGGTTGGAGGGAGCTGTTTGCAGGCGGGGTCGGATTCTCTTTTGCGCACGGTTTGGCTCAGTGGCTTGGCGGTCACGGATGGTTGCTGGTGTCGCCGCTGGTTCGAGATTTTTTCGTTCTCGGCTTGGCCGTATCCCTCGCAGTGGCACTGATTGATGGGGAGCGTGGCGGACGCCGTTGGATGCCGGCCGCCGGGCCGGCGGCTCTGTTGACCGGACTGCTCTATGGGGGCGCAGAGCCCGAGGCAATCCCGGCTGCCGGCCTGTCCAGCGTCGAGCAAAGTCTGGCGCTAGTCCTGTTCGCCATCGGTGCCGGAGCAGGGTTGTTGTTGATCGCTCTGGTGGCCGCCGAGATCCGAACGATATTGAAGACGTTTGGCGGCGGGAAATTCTGGTCCCCGGCGATGAGGTTTTTCGGCTATGGGATCGGCGGCCTCGCCACCGGGATGTTGCTCGCCCGACTTGTGAGCCTGGGTTTGCTGGCCGGCGACGTCCAGCGGACGACGGTCGAGCTGGCTCTGTTGGCTCTGGTGCTTGGCCCGACCCTGACGTGGGTCGGCCTGGGAGGTGGCCGGGCCCTTCTCTCTTTTGTGGTCTTGGCGGTAGCGGCGCTGGGTCCGGGGTTGTCGGGTATCCCCATACCTCTGGCCGCGGTGGTGGCGACCGGTTCGCTCATGCTGTTGGGCGGGACATTGGCCTTCGGGTGGCCGCTTGCAACGCGGTGGGTCGCCGCGGCGGGCGTGGTGGCGGTCATCTTCCATTCGTGGTCCACGGGCCTCCAGCTTCTCGAAAACGTATCCAAGTCCACAGGTGCAGCTGCGGGAGCTGTGCTGGTCGCGACCTGTGTCCTGTTCGCCGGTTTGTCAATGGTTCGGGCGATCAGGCCGGAGCCCCTTGGCGTTGGAATCAGGGGGATGGGTGGGGCGGTCGCCGTGGCAGCGATTTTGTCGCGGTTGGCCGATTACCGGGTCTGGTTTGACACCCAGTTCGCTACCGAAGCCGCTCTCGGGCTGATCCAGTTTCCTGCACTGTTCGTTGGACTCGTCATCGCCGCCCTGGTGGTCTGGTCGCGGAATCGCCGTGCCTCGAACGAGCCTGGAGTGATGCAGCGAACCCGCGTCGCCCACTGGGTTCTTCTTGGTCTCGCTTTTCTGTTGGTTCCCCATGGTACGTGGGGCCTGCCCAATCCGTTCTTCAGACCACATGCGCCCGAGGGGGAG
Source organism: uncultured Holophagae bacterium (assembly GCA_963801995.1). Taxonomy (GTDB): domain Bacteria; phylum Acidobacteriota; class Thermoanaerobaculia; order Thermoanaerobaculales; family Sulfomarinibacteraceae; genus FEB-10. The sequence continues at coordinate 702,412 of CAWDGW010000014.1, forward strand.
GACGCTCGCCGAGTGGTCACCAGCGTGCTGTGGGAAACCTACCGCGCCTTCAACCTGAGTGACGAAGACGAGCTGTACGACAGGCTCGCCGAAAATGTGAGTGGCGATCTCGTAAACGATATCTACCTGGACAGCCGCCGAAGGCTGATGGCCGGGACCCGTGAGGGAGCCGTGGTGACCGTTCGTGAGGTGGAGGTACTGGACATCGGTGCGCCGCGGGAGACAGCTGGGTTCACCTACGATTGTCGATGGGCGGTCACGGCACGTGTGAGCCACCTGAAGCACGTCCACCTTCGGCAGAACACCTACAGCGGCATGCTCACCCTGATCGTGGAGGGTGACCGTTGGAAGATCGGCGGGATAGAGCTCGAGAGCGAGGATCGGGTGGTGTTGTGGGCGTCGTCGCGTTGAGGCGGCGGTTCGGTGGTTGAGGGGTGGGACAAATCGAACGTCGAAAATCGAAAACCCGGTTGAATGAACCAAGGAGAGACAGCATGAGGATCCTGCTCGTTTTTGCCATGCTCGCAACGCTCGGCGTTGCGCCTGCCGGTGCCCAGACGGTGTACGTGGACTACGACCGGGGGGTCGAGCCTGGTACGTTCACGTCGTTTGACTGGGTGCCGACGCCGGAGACCTCGCTTCAAGACGTCGACCCGCAGCTCCACTCGCAGGTGAAGAACGCCATCGAGTACTACCTCACCAAGGGCGGCCTGACACAGGTGGACATGACCCCCGAGCTGCTGGTCACCTACCACACCGAAGTGGCCGGGTTGGTGAGGCTCGATGCCACCAGCTACGGTTACGACTACGGGCCTGGATGGACCTGGGACCCGGATTGGGGCGAGGAGGCCGGGGATTACAGCAAGAAGGTCCGGACCTATCCCCGAGGCACCCTGATCATCGACATCTGGGACATGGCCACCGGCATGGTGGTGTGGCGGGGGACTGTGGTGGGCATCGTCGCCGAAACGCCGTCAGATGCGGTCGACGAGCTCGACGAGGCCCTGCGCGCCATGGTCGCGAAATGGCAGGAGATCTCCCGGGGAACTCAAGATTGAAAATTGAAGATCCCCCCACCGCCCGGTCGGTCGGGTCGCGGAGATGTGCAGCCAAGATGGCCGCACCACAATTTGGCACAGCCGATACGAAGGGCGAATCAGCACGGCGGATTTGTGGTGCGGGCTTCCAGCCTGCACAGCTCCACGATCGAGATCGGTTTTCCGAATTCCGAATTCCGAATTCCGAATTCTGGCCTGCCGGGTTCGCGGAGCAGAAACGCAGGGGGACAAAGGGGCAGAGGAGATTGTGGTGCAGCCATCTTGGCTGCACACCACCACGGTCGTGTCAGCAGGCTGGAAGCCCGCACCACCATGGGCCCTGCCATCCTGGCGTTGGAGCTGTGCAGGCTGGAAGCCCGCACCACAATCTGGCCCAGCTGATTGCAGGAGCGAGTCGGCGGGAGAAATTGTGGTGCAGCCATCTTGGCTGCACACCACCACGGTCGTGTCAGCAGGCTGGAAGCCCGCACCACCATGGCCCCTGCCATCCTGGCGTTGGAGCTGTGCAGGCTGGAAGCCCGCACCACAATCTGGCCCAGCTGATTGCAGGAGCGAGTCGGCGGGAGAAATTGTGGTGCAGCCATCTTGGCTGCACATCTCCACGGTCGTGTCAGCAGGCCAGAGGCCCGCACCACCATGGCCCCTGCCATCCTGGCGTCGGAGCTGTGCAGGCTGGAAGCCCGCACCACAATCTGGCCCAGCTGATTGCAGGAGCGAGTCGGCGGGAGAAATTGTGGTGCAGCCATCTTGGCTGCACATCTCCACGGTCGTGTCAGCAGGCCAGAGGCCCGCACCACCATGGCCCCTGCCATCCTGGCGTTGGAGCTGTGCAGGCTGGAAGCCCGCACCACAATCTGGCCCAGCTGATTGCAGGAGCGAGTCGGCGGGAGAAATTGTGGTGCAGCCATCTTGGCTGCACAGCTCCACGATCGAGATCGGTTTTCCGAATTCCGAATTCCGAATTCCGAATTCTGCCAACTGCCAACTGCCACCTGCCAACTGCTCACTGCGTTGCTTGGGCCTCCGCCTTGGTGATGGTGTTCGTATACGTCCTGCCGCCGTAGACGTCGTACAACGCCATTGAGACGCGCTCGGTGTTCTTGCGCAGCTTGAGTGTCACGGTGTGGGCCACCAATCCGTTGACCGGGAACGGACTCGGGCTCGACAGCAACAGCGGAATTGCCGGTACCTCGCTGCGACCGCCCGAGGCATCGAGGGCGGCAACGAAGAGGACGGCTTCGGCGTCGAAACCGGTCTCCGACTTTTGGATCGTGAGGGCACCGATGGGAATGGACATGTCGATGTCCACGTGGAACAGCCCGCGGCCCGCCTCTTCCACCGACCCGAGTTTCATCTGCAGCTCGGAAGACGGGCGTCCCATTCCGAAGAGCAGCGAGCTTTCCACCGCCATGGCGACCTGGGTCTGGGCGGCCAGGTCGAGGTAGCCCGATCGGGTGCGCAAGAACACGTCGTCCCGTGATACCTCGACCCGGATGGAGTGCCGTTCGTCGTTCCGATTCCACTCCGGCGTGAATCCGAGCCAGTAGAAGGACTCCACGTCCTTGCGGACTTCGCCCAGCGCGCTGATGCGCCGGTCGTTGATGAGAGCCATGCCGCCGGTCTCGGCAGACATGAATCGGAGCGAACTGTGGAGGTCATCCTCCAGGAAAAACTCGGTGCTGCCGTAGGCGGCTCCGCGGCCGGAAGCCATCGCGGCGTCGCTGCCGCCGGACTGCATGAAGCCGGGTATGTCAATTCCGTAGATGCTGTAACCGAGCAGGTTCGCGGTTTCGGCGAGGGGTCCGTAGAGATCCGCCCCCGATGGAATCTGTCCCTCCTGGATCGACCGGGTGGCGCTCCGGCCGACCCAGTCGTCCACGTTCATGGGCCAGCCGCCGGCCAGCAGCAGCAGGGCCTTGCGGCCGGGGATGACGTCGAGGCCGCGCATGGCTGACGCGGCCGCGCCCACGGTGCCCTGGAGCTGGCCCACCAGCATGTCGGCGTAGATCCTCTCCTGGGTACCCAGCCGGTAACGGTCACCGCCGCCGAATGCCGCCGAGGCCCCGAGGTCTGACGGATCGAGGGTCACGCTGTACTGCTTTCTTTCGAGTTGTCGGGTGAGTCCCTGTGCGGGTCGTCGCAGCGCCTCGTCGATGGCGGCAAGCGCTGTCGCCTTGTCGTTGGTCCAGTCGGTGAGAACACTGACCCCGGTGCCGTTCCAGGCGACAACGGCCACCCGGTCCTGGGGCCGCCACTCCCCGGAGGCCTGGACTCGCTCCTTCAGCGCCGTGAGCACCTGTTTCTTGTCGCGGGCGATGGGGAAGAACTCGTCGATGAAGACGAGAAAGCTGGTACCGGACGGGCCGCCCGCCACCACGCCGTAGTCCGCATACCGCTCGACGGTGTCCACATAGGCACCCTCGCGAACCTCGGTGAAGTACTCGATGGGCGCTTTCACGTCGTCCACATAGAGCGTGAAATCGTCCTTGGTGAGGCCCGGGATCCGTTGTCCGTCTCGATCCGAAATGACGACTTCGAAGTTGAGGACCTTCACCTCGAGGGTGTCCGCGTAGGTCCTCGTGGGCTGCTGCGCCCCCACCGTGCCGACCCCAACCGCAACCGTCACTGCCATCGCACCGAGTGCCAAGGCCTTGAGTGGAAATGCTCTCATCTCGTCCCCCCTCTGGTTCTTCAGAAAACCCGTCCGGTCAATTCAAGGTCCGATCGAGGCCGAACATTCCCATTCGTGCCGGATCATGGTTTTTCCGAATTCCGAATTCCGAATTCCGAATTCCAACCGGTGTTGCTCCAGAAAACTACCGCCCACCCTCAGAAGTGATCCCCAATCGCGAAGTAAAACCTGTCCCTTCCGCCCTCGGTAAACCCCCAGGCGAAATAGGCGGGGCCGAGAGGTGTGTCCGCTCCGACAAAGACGGCCCCGCCGGTCAGCAGGCTGTCGAGTGCGACGGTTTCTTGCCGGCTGTAGGTGTTGCCGGCTTCCAGCGATAACCCCGCCAAGAACCGTACCCTGAGCCCGGCGACCTCCATGCGCCACAGTCGGCGGTAGGTGAGAAGTCTCGCGAGGGCAACCTTTTCGCCGAGCAGCTCGTCAGTTCCCAGACCGGAGAGTCGGCCGATGCCGCCCAGACCGAAAAGGTCGAGGACATTGTTCGAGGTGAGCAAGTTTTCGCCGTACTCCAGGTAGGGCACAAGGGTATATTTGCCGGTGCTCCAGGCGTGTTCCGCCGCCACCCACACGTGCTTGAAGTCACTCTCGGCGCCCAGCGCATCCGACGATTGGGTGTATCGGGCCCGGACCTCCGAACCCGAATTGGGGAACGCCACCTCATCCACCGTGTCGATGCGGAACTCGAGCTCGCCTCCGCCCCTGATCTCCTGGTCAGAAGGAAAGGACGGGTCGCCAATCCGAGGAGAACCGGAGACCTCGGAGGTGAAGGCGGTCAGTCGAATCTCGCCCCATTTGCCCAGGACCCGACCGGCAGCGAGGTTCAGCCGAGCGGTGTCGATGACGTACTCGGCGACCGGTTGCCCGTCGTCCCAGAACTCGAAGAGGGAGCGACCAAACCCCGCAGAGGGTTCCACGAACCACCGCATTCCAGCATCGAGAGGCTGATAGAACTCGGTGGCCACCAGACTGTCGGTGCCCAGCTGGATCATGTTCTGCCACTCTCCGCCGCGCCGGTTGGCCGGGAGAAACTGGTGGCGGGCCAGCAGGAGGTAGCCGGACCCTCCCCTGAAGTCGTCGAGGAATCCGATGCCGAACTGGAGCGATCCCCGGCCGTGGGGCGGCGGTGGGGTTTCCACCACGAGGGTGTTCCCTTCCGGCGATTGATCGATCATGAAGCCGATCGAGCCGAAGTACCGGGAGTTGTAGAGCTCGAGCAATTCCTGGCCGAGCTTTTCGGCGTCGAGAGTCTCAGGCGGATCGATGGAAAGGGCGGAGCGGACGATCCGGTCATCGATTGAGCTCTCGTTCTCGAGGTGGACACTGTCGATCTGGATGGGTTGGTCGAGCTGGGCGCGAGGGCGGTCGGCAAACACGGCCCACTGCCGTTCCTCGACCGCGAATCGGCGCAGCGCTGCAGCGTGTGACCGAGTGGCCTTCTCGCCCAGGGTCACCAGCTCGGGGGCCCGGTCGAATTCGACGAAGCTGATGTTGCCGAGATCAGGCCGAATGAAGAGGTCGTTCTCGTCAAGCAGGGCGACGTCGCGATCCACGTTGCTGGCGGTCAACAGGCTGTTGAGGTGGTTGTAGATGGCCAGAAACGAACCGAGCTCCTGGCCTTCGTGCAGCAAGGGGCTCGAAATGTCCACCGCGATGATCGCCTCGGCGCCAAGGTCACGAGCGATGCCCACCGGCAGGTTGGCGGCGATGCCGCCGTCCACCAGCTCACGGCCGCCGTAGGGAACCGGCGGGAAGGCGCCCGGAATCGACATGCTGGCGCGGATGGCCGTGGCGAGACTGCCCGAATCGAGAACCACCGGTTCCCCGGTAGCCAGGTCTGCGGCGACGGCTCGAAAGGGTATGGGCAGGCGATCGAAGTCAGTGGAGGGAACCGACCACGCCTCGAGGGCGTTCAGGATGAGGTTGAGCTTCTCGGCGCGGATGACACCGGAGGGCAGCACCGGTTTGAAGCCGTTGAAGTGAATTCGGGCCTGGATCATCACCGGTCGATCGTCCTGTTTTCGCCGGAATGACCGCTCCCTGCGGGTCACGCGGTCGTCAAAGATCGTTGACCAGTCGAGCTCTTTCACCAGCTTCTCGAGCTCCGTCGGACTCCACCCGGCGCAGTAGAGTCCGCCCACCACCGCTCCCATGCTGGTGCCGATCACCAGGTCGGGCACCACGTTGAGTTCCTCGAGGACCTTGAGGACTCCAACGTGGGCGATGCCTCGTGCACCGCCACCGGACAGCACCAGGGCCAGCTTGGGTGGGCTTTCGGGTGCCGGCGGTTCGGTCCCTGAGCTGACCACCGGCGTGAAGACCATCGCCGTCAGCAGAAGGGCAGTTGCGGCCGCGGTCGACATCGTGATCGGGCTGGCATTCATCGAGTTTGCATTCTACCGTGGCGAGGCAGTAGGCAGTAGGCTGAGAGAAGGGTCGCCGAGGTCACGGAAGCGGTTGACGAATTCGGAATTCGGAAAATCGAACCGGGCGGTTTTGGGTTGTGTTCTTTTGTGATGCTGGCGTCTCGCCTGCAGACCCCACAGCTTCTGCCGATCGAAAATCAAAAATCGGCTCAATACCAATCAGCGAGGCCTGTTTGTGGTGCGGGCTTCCAGCCTGCACGTCTCCATTGTCGAGATGTGCAGCCAAGATGGCCGCACCACAACTCCTCCGGCTGAATCGTCTTGGCCAAAAAGCCGAGCCAGATTGTGGTGCGGGCTTCCAGCCTGCACAGCTCCACAGTTCGACCGACCGGTTGGGTGGAAGGGAATCTTCAATCTTCAATCAACCATTCGGGTGCACCACAATCTGCCCCACGATGGAAAATAGCTCACGGCAGACGGCTAATTGCTTACTCCTGAAGCGTGGCGCGAACGATGTAGCGCTTGGGAGCCTTGCCCACGTAGTAGAAGGGAAAACACGTCACCAACGTGATCGTGGGCTGTTCGGTTGGCTCGAGCACGTGGACGTCGGTGGGCATCACAATGGAGATGCCGTCGATGGTGAAGGTCAAGCTGCCGCTCAGGGTTTCGAGTTCCATGACGTCGCCGACCACCACGTCCTTGAGACCCCGAAAAAACCCGTCCCGGTGGCCGGCGATGCCCAGGTTGCCCATGGTCTCGATGGTGGCGGTGCCGGCGATTCTTCCAACCGCCTTGTTCAGCGTGAGCTCGTCGGTCCCGTCGAGGACGGCCACCTCCAGGTCGATTTTTGGAATCCGGAGGACGGCCATGGGGCCATCGAACTGGTGTCGAAGACTCTCTTCGTACTTTTCGATCCGGCCCTGAGCCCACAGCTTGGTGTCCACCGGGAGCTCGGTGGGCAGGGATTCCGCCGCTAGAATGTGGGTGGGGGACGGTGAGGCCGGCACCTGGGTGACCTGGCGGCGCATCCGCTCGAACTTCTCGACCTCGGCTTTGGAGCCCACGGCACTGTGGAACCGGGCAGCGAGAAACACCCCCAGCAGGACGATCCCGAGTCCGATGAGGATCCATTGAGTCGTTCGAAGGTACTGCGCCAAAGGCTCACCCAATCAGCGACTGCGTCCAGCCGCGCCGTCGATTGAAAGGGTAAACCAACCGATCGGAGTTAGCGATTCCAACGTCGAAATCCCGGGGGATAAACCCCCGGGCCGCGTCGAACCATCATGTGCGACTCGATCGGGCTGGGTGGTGTTGATTTTCGGTTTTCGATTTTCAATTTTTTGATTCGACACGGAGACGGGCACGGAGACGGGCGCGGGTTATCGGGCGGGCCGGGGGGACTGCTAACTGCTAACTGCCAACTGCCAACTGCCAACCGGGTGGGGGGTGGGCGCTACTTGATGGCGTACTGGTACCGAAGCACCCAAATGTTGGCGTAGCCGATGTCCTCGGTCCTGGAGTGGATCCAGTTGAACTGGATCTTCGACGTGGTGCTGGGGTACCAGTTGACGCCGGCCGTGAGGTCCCGGACCTCGCCGCCATGGACCTCGCCATTGGTCAGATTGACGGTGGAATACCTGGCCGCCACCTCCCACAGCCCGCCCTTGGCCTTCTTGAACGGGCTGCCTCCGCGGTAGTTCTTTTCGGGCCGGACCCGGCCCCAGGTGGCGAAGAGGCTGTCCCACGGACGCATATACCCGGTCAGGAAAAAACCTGCCTGGATGGCGATGCCGTCGAAATGATAATTGTTCGTCGTCGAGTCCACGTTGGCCCGGATCCACTCGGCCTGGGCCCACGTGCTGCGCTTCCTCCACGCCGTCTCGAGACTGACGAGGTTTGTCTTGTTCGAAGGGATGTCCCCAGTATCGGCGAAAAACTCCACAAAACGGGCTTCCGGGCGGGAGTGGTACTGGACATTACTACCGCTCGGGGATCTCGTGCTGAGGGAAACTCCAATGTGAATTGCGGTGTCTTGATCGACGTACTTGAGGGGTTGGAATCCGAAGCGTCCGGTGAGGGAAAGCGATGAGGTCGAGGCGTTGTCATCGCCTCCCTGACCCCATGAGAACGCTCCGAACGCCCAGGTCCACCTCCGGTTCTTGGATGCATCGTAGACCATGGCTCCGATGTTGTTGCCCGGGGCGATCGTGGTGACGGGCAACGAGACCTCGACAAAGGCCGTGTCAAAGCTGCTCAGATTCTGCTCGAGGCTGAAAGGCTCCTGGAAGTAGCCGTAGCGGAACTTGCCGAGCAGGTGGCCCCAGATCTCCAGTCCACCCTCGCGACCTTCGAAGTAGGCTGACTTGAAACCGGTGTCGGCTCCGAAATCGAATTCAAACCTGAAGTACATTTTTTTTATGATGCCCTCGGCAAAGACCCGGGCCCTCCTGACGTCGAAACTGTTGGGCATGGGGCCGAGGGCCGCCTCGGTTTGATCCGAGGGTGCCACCAGGGTGGCATCGCCCTGGACCCGAAATCCGAGGCGGAAACGCAACTGGTTGTCCCACAGCGAGTATTGGGTGATTCCCTTGAGCCCGCTGAGGAAGTTGTTCCATTTCAGCTTCATGGATTCCTGTTTGATGTCGAGGGGGTCTTGGTAGCGGATACGGTCGGATGAGGCTCCTTCGCCCTCTTCCGGGACGGTTTCAACTCTTTCTGCCGGTTTTTCGGTGGGTTTGGGGGCATCGTCCGATTCCGGCGTGGGCGTGGGCGTGGGGGTGGGTTCCGGATCGGGTTTCACCGGGGGCTCGGTTTGACTGGGCGGATCCGTGAGCCCTGCCTGGGCAGATGCCCCCGATGCGACGCCCAGCACCATCAGCACCGTGAGAACAACCAGCAAGTGCCTGAGCTTTCGCCCTCGGTGCAGGTCGGTGGGAATGTCAGGTCTCACGCGCACCAGGATACCACTGGTCGCTCGTCGCTGGATCCCGCTCCCACCCAGGAATGGGACGCAGAAGATCACGGCCAACTGCCAACTGTCACCCGCCCGAGACCAGATCTTCGGCATCGGCGCCGGGCGGAGTGGGATCGTCGAGGTCGTCAAGAAACCCGGCGGGCAGGACGACCTTTTGGGTGCCGGCCCGCTTGCCCCGGCGGACCTCGTGGGCGTTCTCGGGGTAGGGTTCGTCGCGATCGACGGTGGAAAGCGTCGCTTCGAGGGCGGCCAGGTTCTCGATCTTCATCAACCGGTCGCGCAGTGGGGCGCTGTTTCGGAAACCCCTGGTATACCACCCTGCGTGCTTGCGGAACGCCAGCATGGAGGGTCGTTCGGCCTGAAACCACTCCACCAGGAGATGTGCGTGCTCCATCATGACGTCGGCGACCTCGCCAAAGGTCGGACCGGGTTGCGGCTGCCTGCCTTCGAAGGCGTCTGCCAGGTCGCGGAACAGCCAGGGTCGGCCCAGGCACCCCCTCCCGATGACAACACCGTCGCATCCGGTCTCTTTCACCATTCGGAGAGCGTCCTCGGCCCGCCAGATGTCCCCATTGCCGAGCACCGGGATGGTCCGCACCAGGTTCTTGAGCTCGGCGATGGCCTCCCACCGAGCCGAGCCGTCGTAGAGTTGGGCGGCGGTTCGGGCGTGCAGGGTGATCGCGGCACAGCCCTCCTCCTCGGCGATCTGACCGGTGTGACAAAAGGTGAGCAGATCGTCGTCGATGCCCATCCTGAACTTGATGGTGACCGGGATGTCCTCGGCGTTGGCCACCGCCGCCCTGACGATGTCCCGCAGCAGGCGGGGCTTGGCTGGGATCGCGGCACCACCACCGCGGCGGGTCATCTTGCGGACCGGGCAGCCGAAGTTCAGGTCGAGGTGGTCCACCCGGCCCTCGCCGACCAGCCATCGGACCGCCTCGCCGATGTACTTTGGATCGACGCCGTAGAGCTGGAGGCTGCGGGGTGATTCGTCGGGGCCGAAGTCGGCCAGCTTGCGGGCTTTGGCGGCACCGTCCACCAGGGGGCGGGCGGTGATCATCTCAGAGACGTAGAGACCGGCTCCGAAGCGCCGGCACAGAGATCGGAAGGGGTAGTTGGTGATACCGGCCATGGGTGCCAACACCACCGGCGGTGAGACGGTGAGCGGGCCGATGGTCAGCGATTTCGTCTCGCTCAAGAACGCACCCCCGAATGGGAAACGCCGCCCGGCGGGCGGCGCTTCCAAACTGATTTTCCCCGATCCAGCCCGCTACTTCAGAAGCTGCTCGAGGAAGGCCACTGTGAGCACCACGCCGAAGCCCGATGCGCCCTTCGGCATCCCGTTGTGTTCGGAATCATGGAACGCGACGCCGGCAATATCGAGGTGGGCCCAGGAGACTTTTTCCGGCACGAACTGTTTGAGGAACGTACCGGCCGTGACTGGACCCCCCCATCGGCTGCCGGCATTCTTGAAGTCCGCCCACTCGCTCTTCAGGTAGCTCAGGTACTCGTCGTAGAGCGGCAGTGGCCACACCCGTTCACCGACGTTCTCGCCGATCTCCTTGAGGGTCACCAGCAATTCGTCGTCATTGCCCATGACGCCCGCCGCCTCGTGACCGAGGGCCACGACGCAGGCGCCGGTCAGGGTGGCGAAGTCGAGAATGTAGTCAGGGTTGAAGCGATCAGCGTAGTGAAGCGCGTCGGCGAGCAGCAACCGGCCCTCGGCATCGGTGTTGTCAACCTCCACCGTTTTGCCGCTCGCCATGGTGAGGATGTCGCCGGGCTTGAGCGCCGATCCCGAAGGCATGTTCTCTGCCGCCGGCACCAGGCCGACAACCTTGAGGGGAAGCTCGAGCTCTGCGACCGCGCGCATCACACCGATGACGGTGGCCGCGCCGGACATGTCGGACTTCATTTCCTCCATGCCCTTGGACGGTTTGATGGAGATGCCGCCCGAGTCGAAGGTCACACCCTTTCCCACAAGGACAACGGACTTCTTCGGTTTCTTTGGGCGATGTTCGATGACGATCATGCGGGGTTCCAGGATCGAACCCTGACCCACGCCCATGAGGCCGCCCATCTTTTCCTTTTGAAGCTCCTTCATTCCCAACACGGTGACCCGAAGCCCACCGGCCTGGTCGGCCATCTCCTTCACCGAAGCAGCGAGGGCGTCGGGTGTGAGGTCGTTTCCGGGGCGGTTGACGAGGTCTCTGGTCAGCTGCACCGAAGTGCGGAGCAAGCGCACCGATCCCAGGCATGCCTCGAGGTCCTCCTCGGTCTCGCCGGCGAGAGGAATGATGTGCAGGCCATCGATTTTGTCGAATTCGTTCTTCTTCGACTTGAATCGATCGAAGGTGTAATCGGCCAGCGAAGCCTCGCGGAGGGCGAAGAGCCGGGACTCTTCGTCGGTCAGGCCGTCTACCGTGACCGGAATGGCCACTCCGATCTGGTACTCACGGTTCTTGGTCGCCTGCTTCATGACCCGTGTGAGCGCTGACCGGAGCTTGGCCTGGGTGAGCAGCTTCTCCTCCCCGACGCCGACGAAGGTCAAGCGGTGGGCCAGAGACAGCGGACACTCGCCCGAGATGAGCTCTCCCTCTTCGCCGCGGGGAGCGAGAGCCTTGGCTTTCTGTTTCAGGCATTTTCGGTCTTTTGTGCTGAATTCGAGTTTATTGATGGGGTCCGAGCCGGAGACTTGCAGGATGTACAGGCAGTCCAGCGGCTCGTCGGGTTCCGTTCGATATTGAAAGAGATCAGCCATGGGATGTGAAATACCTCCCTTTAGGTTCGGCCGCGGATTTTAGCACAGATCGCCAAATTTGTCGTAAATTATTCTATAGAAGTATCTTATGGGACGTTTTCTGGAAAATTTGAGACTTTGAGACGCAATTTGGGCACGATCGTTGCTTGCCGTGGAGAAACGCGGGACAGAGTGCGCCGGTTTTCGAATTTCGAATTTCGAATTCCCCTCCGCCTCAGATGCTATCCGGAAGGAAATCTCGGGCTGCGTTTTTCCAAAAACGCCCGAGCTCCTTCGCCCGGATCGCCGGCGGCAAACAGCAGGCGGAAGGTGGCGAGTTCGAGGATCCGACCCGGCCCGCCGGTTGTGGTGCATCGCATGAGATCCCTGGCCGCCGTCAGCGCTGCCAGGGAGAGGGTCTCGGGCAGAGGTAACCGGGCACCGAGCGGTACCAACTCGTGGGCCACACCCATCCGAACTGCATCGGCGCCCTCCATGCCTCCGCCCTCGAGCAGGCCCTTGGCGAGGGCCGCGCGGCCCGCCCGAGCCCATGCCCAAGTCTGTCCGGCAGTGGGTTTGTCGCCGGTCTGGGGAAACACGAGCGTTGCTCCTTCCCGGAGGTAGACCAGGTCGCAGCACAGCGCCACATCGAGTCCCGGTCCTGAGAGAACTCCGGTCATATCCGCCACGGTCACGGCCCGCGTGCGGGTCCACGGCTGAAGGTCTTTCCAGGTCGGGGGACTGCCGACCGACGCGCCCTCGAACTCGATCACCACGACACCGATCTCTCGAGCCAGGTCCCGCAGCTCCCGCAATTGAACAACCGGGTTATCGCCGGATCGCCATTTCATCGTCTTCACGGGCCACAGTGTACCGCTCTTCATGGCGAAGCCGGTTTCGACCAGAAGGCAAGCGATTTTCTGAGGCCCCCGCCCGACCAATTCGGAATTCGGAATTCGGAATGCGAAAAACGACCGCGAAGGCTGGTGCCGTTTTTCGAATTTCGAATTTCGAATTCCGGGTAAATACCCGCTGCCTTGATCGGAATCGAACCCGAGAACCAGTGAGGTCGTACAATGTCTGAGTTCACCCGATCCAGCGAACCCGAATAGCGGGGTGTGGAATCGGGAGACTGCCTTTCGAATAGGAGACAGCATGGTCCTTGCCAGCATGACCGGATTTGGCCGAGCGCGGGGTGATTTGTCGCGGCGCTTCTCGGCCTCGGTGGTGATCCGCTCCGTGAACCACAAGTTTTTGGATGTCCAGGTGAGGACCAACCTCCGCGAAGAGACGCCGGAACTCGAGGCCACGGTGCGCACGGCCGTTTCGTCAGCGGTTCAGCGGGGCCGCGTCACGGCTCAGGTCAACCTGGAGCGAACCTTGGCGCAGGACACCACCGCGATGGTGGACGTGCAGGCACTGTCGAGTATCGTCGAAGAGCTTCGGCGGATGGAGTCCGTCGGTGGCCGGGAGTCATCGGTTCGGTTGCGGGACGTGCTGTCGATTCCCGGCCTGGTGACGGTGACTGCGCGTGAGACCCAACTCGATGAAGCCGAGATAGCATCGCTCGAAGCGGTCGTCGGTGAGGCGGTTGAGCGGTTTGTGAGGATGCGTGAGGAGGAGGCCAGGGGGCTCGAGGGGCAGCTTTCGGAAGAGCTCGGCCGGGTTGAGGAATTCCTGGACGAACTCGAACCGCAGCTCGATGAAATCCGAGGGAAGATCCTCGAACGGTTGCGTGACCGCATGGAAAAGCTGCTCGGTACTGATTCCCAGGTCGAACCGGAGAGGTTGATTCAGGAGGCGGCGATTGTGGCGGATCGAGGCGATGTGTCCGAGGAAATGACCCGGCTGCGAACTCACCTGCGGACCTTTCGGGATCGTCTTGAAAAGGGTGGTGCGGTGGGGCGGACCCTGGATTTTTTGTGCCAGGAGATTCACCGCGAGTTGAACACCCTGGGCTCGAAATGCCGAGAGGTGGGCGTCGCCGAGAAGTTGGTCGAGGCCAAAGCCGCCGGCGAGCGACTCCGGGAGCAGGTGCAGAACTTGGAGTAGATCAGCCCAGGAGAATCAAGACTCCTGTGGCGACGCTGAAGAAGATCGCCAGTGCGAGGGAGTCGTTGACGGTCGATACCAATGGGCCGGAGGCGACCGCCGGATCGACTCCCGCCATGTCAAGCACCAGCGGCATCGCCGCGCCGAGGAGGCTCGCTGCCGACATGCCGATGGCCATTGCGCCTCCCAGGGCCAAGCCGATGATCGCATCGTGGCGGAACAGGACTGCGAGCAGGGAGGCCACGATTCCGCACACGGTGCCCATCAAAAAGGCCACCGAAAACTCGCGCAACACGTGGCGCAGGTATCGGCCGCGGGGCAGGGTGTCGAGGGCCAGCCGGCGCACGGTCGTGGTGGCTGACTGCAATGAGGTGTTTCCGGCCATGGCCATGATGGCCGCGGTGAAAACCGACATCTGCTCGTAGAGACCGACGCTGCCCTTGGCCATTTGGAGAACAGCGGTCGAAAGCTGGGTGCCGAGCAGGCAAATCAGCAGCCAGGGAAGGCGGTAGCGGGCGACGTGGAAGATCGATTCCGACTCCTCCTCCTCGGCCGACGAGCCCGCCATCTTGTAAATGTCCTCGGTGGCTTCGTCTTCGATGACGTTGAGAACGTCGTCGACGGTGACAGCTCCGATCAGGCGCCCCTCGGCGTCCACGACCGGGACGGCCATGAAGTCGAACTTGTCGACGAGGTCCGCGACCTCTTCCTGATCGGCATCCACCGGCACCGAAATCACGTCCCGGTCCATGATGTGGCCGAGCTGGGCCGACGGGTGAGCCGTCACCAGGCGACGCAGCCGAACGAATCCGATCAGGCGTTGCAGGGAATCCACAACGTAAAGGGCGGTGACAAAGGTGTCGGCTGAGGCGGATCGCAGCCGTTGGATGGCGTCGTCGACGGTGGACTCGGGTTCGAGGGCCACCACCTCCGGGTTCATGATGCCGCCGGCGGTGTCCTCGGGGAACTCGAGGAGCTGGCGGAGGATCTCCTCGTCCTCGTCGTCGATGTGGTGGAGGACCTGCTCCGACTCGGGCGCGTCCAGCTCGCCGATGAGATCCGCTGCTTCGTCCGCCGGCATGGCCTCAACGATGCGGGCCAACCTCTCCGGCTCGATTTCTTCCACCAATCCGGCGCGGATCGAGACTGTGGTGTCGGTGAGCACGGTGCCGGCCGCCTCGTGGTCGAGGCTGGACAGAACCCGCTGTCGTTGGTCGACGGTCAGCAGGTCGAGCCACTCGGCGATGTCCTCGGGCCGCACCAGGCGCAGGAAGATCCTGAGGGCCTCTTCCTCACCCTCCTGCAGGAGAGCTTGCAGCTCCTCCATAAGGTCCTGATCGATCGCGGGATCCGTCACGGTTGCTCCGGCCGATGAGTTTACATGATCGAGGCGGTCGACAGTGAGCGGTTGGCTACGGGCCCACAACCTCCATTACGAATTGCGAATTGCGAATTACGAATTACGAATTGTCGCCTACCGAGGCCCTTTTTTCGATTTTCGATTTTTGATCGAACGAAGACGGAGCTTGAGCCCGCAAACAGCTCGAATCCCAACAAGGTGCGGAGAGCGCTATCTTTTGAAAAAACCAGCCCCGGCCTTGCCGCCGTCCTGCATCTTCTGGTTGAGGTCGCGAATTCGCTCGTTGAGGAGGTTGATCTTCTGCTGGGATTCTTCGCGAATCCGTGCCGCCTCGGCCTCGGCGTGGTCCACCTTTCGCTGCCATTCCTCGCCGGTTTCGCTGTTGTCCATGAGCAGGCCGCGCAGTTCGGCGATTTCGTTTTCGAGATCCCGGACTTGAGTGTCCTTCTCCGCGATCTTGAGGCGGTGGCGCTCCTCGGCGTCCTCGTAGAGCTTCTTGGTTTCCAAGAGCTCGGTGATCTGTGAAAAGTCAGCGGGTGACGGTGACATGTCTCCCTCCCGGAATTTGTCCTCGATCTTGGGGAACATCTTGCGGAGCTTGAGTGACAGATCATCGGGCTCCAGCGATGCTCCAATCGCCTGCTCGTACGTGATGACGTCGTGGGCGAGCAGGGATATCAGAGATTGATTCATGGTTTGCATGCGGTAGTAACTCACCGAGTTTTCCATCTCCTCGGTGATCTCCTTGATCTCGCCGAGTTCGATGTGCTTTTGGATTTTCGGCGAGTTGAT
Source organism: uncultured Holophagae bacterium (assembly GCA_963801995.1). Classification (GTDB taxonomy): domain Bacteria; phylum Acidobacteriota; class Thermoanaerobaculia; order Thermoanaerobaculales; family Sulfomarinibacteraceae; genus FEB-10. Next base: position 718,440 of record CAWDGW010000014.1, read on the forward strand.
CATGATCTCGCATGCCGGCAATCGCTCGCTGCCATCCGCCCGTTCCACAAGTTGCATTGAGACGATGGCGCGCAACACCAGGGCGAGCTGTCCACGCACCTGGTCCTGTTGGTCCGGCGGGAACGAGTCGATGATTCGGTCGACGGTCTGAGCCGATGAGTTGGTGTGGAGTGTGGAGAATACCAGGTGGCCGGTCTCGGCCGCGGTCATGACAGTGGACATGGTCTCGAGATCCCGCATCTCGCCCACCATCACCACGTCAGGGTCCTGCCTCACCGAGTTGCGGAGAGCCTCCTGAAAATTGGGGGTGTCGGTGCCCACCTCGCGCTGGGAAATTGTCGCCTTGTCGTCGGTGAACAGGAACTCGATGGGGTCCTCGATAGTCACCACGTGGCAAGCACGGGTCTGGGAGATTCTCCGGATAAGGGCCGCCAGGGTGGTCGACTTGCCGGAACCGGTGGGCCCCGTCACAAGAACCAACCCGGCTGGGTAGTCGGTGAAGGTCTCGATGACATCCGGCAGGTTGAGAGTGTCTACGTTTTGGATCTCGAAGGGCACACGTCGGAAGACCGCGGCGATGGTGCCGCGCTGGAGGTACATGTTGCACCGAAACCTGGCCACACCGGGCACGCCGTAACCGAGATCCACCGCCTGGTGTTGCTCGTATTTGCGCTGTTGGGCCGGAGTGAGAATCGAGAACAGCATTTCCTCGACCTCCTTCGGCTTGATGGGCTTGGCCTTGATCGGAATCAGCCGGCCCTGGATCCGAAGCAACGGCGGACGCATCGGTTTTAGGTGCAGGTCCGAAGCACCCTTTTTCGTCATGAACATGAGTAGCTCTTTGAGCTCCACTCGGATTTCCTCCTTGCTACCGAATGTACCACGAGGGCTCGACCCACATACAGGCTGAGCACGTGATGGAGATCATCGAATGCCGGGTGCTCTAATTCGGAATTCGGAATTCGGAATTCGGAAAATCGTCTCAAATAGGTCCTCCTCCCTCGTGGTTCGATCGGCCCAACACTCATATTTGACGTGTCATAGTCACCTGTCACCTGTCACTCATGTATCATTCAACCTGTGAAGATCTACACCAGGACCGGAGATCAGGGTGAGACGTCGTTGCTCAGCGGGGGAAGGGTGGCCAAGGATCATCGTCGTGTCGCCGCCTACGGCACCCTCGACGAGCTCAACTCGGTGATTGGCGTTCTATTGGCCGAGGGGGTTCCTCAGTTGGCAGCAGGCCGGCTGGAGCAAATCCAACACAGTCTCTTTGCCCTCGGGACAGCCCTCGCCGATGCCGACGGCCGGCACTCTGGCGACGGCTCCCAATGGAGTACCCAACCCATTGAAGGGTGGATAGACGGTATGGAATCGGAGCTTTCGCCGCTGAAGAACTTCATCCTGCCCGGTGGTTGCAGGGCGGCGGCATTCGCCCACCTGGCGCGCACAGTGTGCCGCCGGGCGGAACGTGAAGTGGTGGCGATGGAGCGCCATGGGGAAGAGGCCCGGCGCGGCGTGTTGGAGTATCTCAACCGGCTGTCGGATGGGTTTTTCGTGCTCGCCCGGTGGCTCAACCTGCAGGCCGGCACCACCGACAGCCTGTGGCGCCAGGACGAGGGGTAACGTCGGTTGCAGCGGTTGAGGATCACTGACGGCAACGTCGAGCGGCTTTTCGGCACCAAGGACGATCACCTCCGGTATCTCGAGGAACGCCTGGGTGTGACACTGAATGCCAGGGGGACGGAAGTCTCGGTGTCAGGCGACACGCGATCAGAACGCATTGCGGTTCGGGTCCTCGAGTCGTTTGACCGTCTCCTGTCCTCGGGAGGCGTCGTGGGTCGGGACGAGTACCGCACCGGCGTGCGGGTGCTCGAGGAGGACCTCGAGATCGACCTCGTGGAGTTCTTCCTCGACGACGGGATTCCGGATGCGTTGAAGCGTCTGCTGGTCCCACGGAACCTCAACCAAAAGCTCTATATCAAAGCGGTGTGTCAACACGACTACGTCTTTGCCACCGGACCGGCGGGAACCGGCAAGACCTATCTTGCCGTCGCCATGGCGGCAGCGGCGCTGATCGATCACCAGGTCCGGCGAATCGTGCTCGCCCGACCGGCCGTGGAGGCCGGAGAGCGGCTCGGATTCCTGCCGGGCGATTTGGTCGAAAAGATCAACCCCTACCTTCGGCCGGTCTACGATGCGCTGTACGATATCCTCGGCTACGACAAGGTTGCCAAGCTGATAGACCGGCAGGTCATCGAGATCGCTCCGCTGGCCTTCATGCGGGGGCGAACCCTGAACGATGCATTTATCATCCTCGACGAAGCCCAGAACACCACCCACGAGCAGATGAAGATGTTCCTGACGAGAATGGGTTTTCACTCGAAGACCATCATCACTGGCGACATCACCCAGATCGATCTCCCCGGGAGACAGGCTTCCGGTCTGGTGGAGGCCCTCGAGATCCTCGACGGTGAACCCGGATTCGCCTTCATTCAGTTCACCCATCTGGATGTGGTCCGACACCGGCTCGTTCAGCGGGTGGTGGACCGTTACGACCGATGGGAGGCTGCCAACAAGGAGAAGGAGAGATCATCGTGACGAAGGGTCGCGGGTCTCGCTCGGACAGCCGAGCGGTCACCAGGATAGAGCGCGGTCTCGAGGAGCGTTCGACCTTCTGGGGAAAGCTGCTGGGACTGCCTTTACTCTGGGCAGTGCCGGCGGTTGTCGCGTGTTCCCTGATGCTGATGCCCCGTATTGCGCGGCATCTGCCGCAATGGGAGCCGGGAGAGGTCGCCTCGGCCGACGTGGTCATACCTTTTGACATCACCCTGCCGGACGAGGCGGCGACCGAGGCGGTGCGTGAGGAAGCCCGGGCGGCGGTGCTGCCGTTCTACCACTTCGAACCCAGGCTCCAGATCGAACTGACCGAAGGCATCTGGGAACTCTTCGGACTCTGCCGGGCCGGGGTCCAGGGGGAGGATCTCGCGGCTTCCACCGACCTCAGAATCGACGAGTCCATGCTGCGGGTGCTCGAGTCGTCGAACTGCGAGCCGGGGCTCGAACGCGCTCTGGCTGATGTCATCGTTCAGATCGACCAGACCCGCATCGTGGATGACCTCCGCGCCCTGGAGCGTCGCGGCTCCCAGGGTGTGATGCTCCGCAACCTCGAAACGGGGTCGGAGCGGTCCATGACCCTGGGTGAGATCTCAGGTGCCATCGACGTGAGAACCGGCCTGGAGAGCGCCCTCAGGACAAGGCTGCTGGAGCAGGACGCGGTGGCGAGGCGCTGGATCAAGCCGGCCCTGGAGTTCCTCGAGGCAAACCTCGGCCCCAATCTGGTGTACAGCCGCGCCGAGACCGAGCAGCGCATGCGTGAGGCCTCCGAGGACGTGCCGCCGGTGTCCCAGGTATTCCGTCGCGGCCAGGTCCTGGTCCGTCGGGGCGATACGGTCACATACAACGTGGCCAGAACGCTTCAGCTCCTGAACCGGACGCGCGAAGACACCACCAAAAATCTGAAGGCTGTGGGCCTCGTCCTCCTGGTGACCATGATCGTGGTGGGATGGTGGAAGATCCAGGGTCGGTTCGCCGGTCCGTCGGGTGGTCCGCAGGAACTCTCTATCATCTACATGTCGATGATCCTCTTCGTGGGGATGAACAAGCTCGGGGTCTTCATCGCTTCGGCGATCGCCACCTCCGGGGCCGGGGGATCTGCGGCCGTGGACACCTATCTTTGGGGACTTCCGTACGCTGCGGGCCCGATCACGATCTTTGTGCTGCTCGGCATGCAGCCGGCAGTGCTGTTCGCAGTGTTCACAGCCCTCACCGGTGCGGTATTGGAGGGGGGGAACTTCGATGTGGTGATCTTTGCCCTGTCAGCCGGACTGGTGGGGGTCCTCGCCCTGCAACGGTTCAGCGACCGGGCGCGGTTGAGTCGGGTCGGCGTCGCGGTGGGTTTGGCCAGCATCGTGGTGGGCGGCATTCTCGCGCTCTACCGAGGTCTTCCCGACACCCCGGGTACGATGGCGTTCTCAGCAGGAGCCGCCTTCGTGGGCGGACCGCTCTCCATTGTGGTTGCCTCGTCGCTGCTGCCGGTGCTCGAGTGGGTTTTCGGCATCACCACCGACATGCGACTGCTCGAGCTCAGCAACCAGAACCTCCCCCTGCTCAAGCAACTCTCCCTGGAGGCGCCGGGAACCTACCAACACTCTTTGGCGGTGAGCAACCTGGCCGAAGCTGGAGCGGATGCAGTGGGAGGCAACCCTCTGCTGCTGAGAGTCTGTGCGTACTACCACGATGTGGGCAAGGTGCTGAAGCCCGATTATTTTGTCGAGAATCAGCGTGGAACGAACCCCCACGACTCCCTGTCGCCCTCCATGTCGGCCCTCGTCATCCAAAGCCACGTCAAAGAGGGATTGGAAATGGCGCGAAAGGCGAAGTTGCCGTTGCCCATCCGCCAGGGCATCGCCACTCACCACGGCACCAAGCTGATCCGCTACTTCCACAACAAGGCCATCGAACAGACCAAGCCGGGCCTCGGCGAAGTCAGGGAGAGCGACTACCGTTACCCGGGCCCGAAGCCCCACACGAAGGAGCTCGGGATTCTCCTGCTTGCGGACGCGGTGGAGGCCGCGGCGAGAACCCTGGACGCTCCCGCACCCGGGAAAATCCAGGCGATGATCAACAAGATCTTCAACGATGCCCTGGAGGATGGCCAACTTGACAGTTGTGAGCTCACTTTTTCGGAGCTCGACAAGGTGGCGTCGGCATTCCTTTGGGTGCTCACCAACATGTACCACCACCGAATCGACTATCCTGGGTTTGACTTTAATCGGAGGCAGAAAAAGCGTGATACGGGTCCACATCAGGTGGGATCGAAGGCCGTCGCGGCCGGCAAGTGACTCCCTTCGGCGAGTCGTCGTGGAGACCGTCCGCCGCTCCGAGGGGCCTGACGGCGAGGTGCACGTGCTGCTGACCGACGACGATGAGATTCGCCGATTGAACCGGCAGTACCGCAAGATCGATCGGACCACCGATGTTTTGTCATTCCCTGACGGGGACCCTCTGCCCTCGGGCGGGGTGTTGTTGGGCCAGATTGTGATCTCTCTCGACGCGGCACGACGACAGGCCGCCGAGTTGGGCCACGACGAAGTGCGCGAGCTTGAAGAGCTCGTACTTCACGGGACGTTGCATCTGCTGGGCCATGACCACGAACGGGATGAAGGTGAAATGGATGCGAGCGAGATGAGACTTCGCGACGAGCTCCTCGGATGAACAGTCAGATCAATTCCTGGTTGTCTCACCCTGTGACCATGATTCTGGTTGCGGCGGTCATTGCCGCGTTCTTCGGTGTGATCGAGGTGCTGCTCCGAAGTTTCGCAAATATGGGCAACGTGAGATTCCAAGGCATGCTGGAGGACCATGACCGACTGTTTCAGGCGGCCGAAGATGGGGTGCTGCACGTCGCGCGGCTGGAGAGTGTGCTGCGTTGGCTGCAGCTCGCGTGCGCTGGGCTGATGTGGTTGGTGATTTTCCGGATCCCCGGCCTCGAAGGAACGACTGCCGCGCTGGTTGCTGTGGCCGTGCCCGCCGTTTTGGTGGTTTTTTCGAGATTGTTCGGACCGGTGTCTGAGGACCGGGCTGCGGCGCTGATGAAGCTGGTCCTGCCGGCTGTGTGGCCGGTCCTGAAGATCCTTGGCAATCCAACATCAGGTCCTGCTGAACCTGCCCCCGAGGGAGATGACGAGGAGGCCAGCGAGCGCGAGATCCAGGCCTTCCTGGAGGCGGGCCAGGCCGCCGGTATCTTCGAGGAAGATGAGGGGGAGATCGTCGAGTCTCTGGTGGATTTCTTTGACACCGTCGTTCGCGAGGTGATGACCCCTCGCACCGAAATGGTGGCGGTTCCGGATACGGCGACGGTCGATGAGGTCCTCGACCTGATCTCATCCACCAACATGAGCAGGATCCCGGTGTACAGCGACACCGTCGATCGGGTGGTTGGCGTGGTCCACGTCAAGAATTTGGTTCGGAATCTGAAGACCGGCGGGTCCGCTCCGGTCACCGATCTCATCCACAGCTGTCTGGTGGTTCCGGAAAACCGAGAACTGGACGATCTGCTTCGTGATTTTCAACGGGAACGACAGCAGATGGCGATTGTGGTGGATGAGTACGGCGGCACCTCGGGTCTGGTGACCCTTGAGGACGTACTGGAAGAGATCGTGGGAGAAATCCAGGACGAGCACGAGCCGAAGCAGCCACCGGAGTGGCAGGAACTGGCACCCGGCGTTTACCGTCTGCAAGGACGGGCGTCGATGGAGATCCTCGGCGAGCTCTTTGGGTCGCCCGTCGAAGATGAAGATATCGACACGGTTGGCGGCCTGGTGTTTTCCAGCCACGGGACCGTTCCCGACACCGGCACCGAGGTGGAGGCGCCCTCGCACGGACTGGTGTTTACGGTGGACGAGATGGATGAGCGGCGAATTGTGAGCGTGACGGTCCGCCGAATGGAACCGGGAGAACCGGAACTTCCAGATCCGGAATCTGATCGTGACGACTGAATCGGCAGCGACCTGGATTCAGCCGTGATGTCAGGGATCGATCTGGTCGTTGATGAGACCGGGGACAGCGGTCAGAGTCGCTCAGGGACGGTCGCTCTGGTGGGACGTCCCAACGCAGGGAAGAGCACCCTCCTCAACGCGCTGCTGGGTCACAAGGTCGCGATTGTTTCCGATCGTCCGCAGACGACCCGAAACAGGATCGTCGGGATCCTGACCGAAGGGCGAGGTCAGGTGGTCTTCTTCGATCTGCCGGGGGTCCACCGCCCTCTCCATAAGATGAACGCTCGCATGATGCAGGAAGTGCACTCTGCTCTCGAAGAGGTCGACGTGGTGCTCCACCTGCTGGATGCGTCGGTCGAGTGGGGGGGCGGCGAGGAGCATTTGTTCTCGATGCTGGGACCGGTACGGGCGCCTGTTGTCGGGGTGCTGACCAAGGTGGACCTGGTACGGCCCAAGTCCCGACTGCTGCCGATGATCGAGACGTATCACGGACATCGGCCCGGAGCGACTGTGGTTCCGATCTCAGCTGTCGAGGCGAACGGTCTCGATGATCTGCTGGTGGAGTTGTTTGCCGCCCTGCCCGACGGCCCCGCCCTGTATCCAACCGATTTGACGACCACTCAAACCGAGCGGTTCTTCGTCGCTGAGGTGGTGCGTGAAAAGCTCCTCGCCCGCGCCCGTGCTGAACTGCCCTACACCACCGGGGTCCTGGTGGAGAACTTCGAAGACCATGGCGATCTGCTGCACGTGGACGCTGTGATCTATGTGGAACGGTCGAGCCAGAAGGGGATTGTGATTGGCAAGGGTGGGTCGATGATCAAGAACGTCGGCCAGGACGCCCGGAAAGACCTGGAACGGCTCCTCGGTGTTCGGGTCTATCTCGGGCTTCGAGTCAAGGTCCACCCACGGTGGCGGGAGGACGCCCGGCTGTTGGTCGAGATGGAGCCCGGCGCCGCGGACCTATCCGGGCTTATCCGAGGAAGAGTGAATCAGAGTCCAAAGTCTGAAAGTTGAAAGTTGAAGGTCGTTGCATGAGCATCGCATGCGGGGCTGGACGGTGAATGGGCGAAACTTTCAACTTTGAACTTGTAACTTCCAACTCGTGATGAAAGCGCTTGATTCGATCCTCGTATTCACCGCGAATGGCTGCCCCCACTGCGAGGCGCTCGTGGGCGATTTTCGTCGACGTGGCGTTGTGTTCACCGAGGTCAACCTGAGTCGGGAGCCTGAGAGGATGGAGGAGCTCCGCAGGCTGAGCTGGGAGCACCGACTGCCAGTGGTGGCGGACCACGAGCGCGTGTCGATCGGATTTCGCGGCGGCTCGTCGAGCTACGCCGAGCTCGGCCTGGAGTGAACGCGTGACCGGTGGAGAAGGTGAGAAGGGGAGAAGGGGGAGGGGAGAGGTCCCCCGTTCACCCAGGAATTGGACGCAGATGAACGCAGATCACGCAGATAGGGTTCCGCAGGGTGCGGGTGTTGCCGCCTGGCGGCGACTTACCGATGTCAGCCGGACTCTTCGAATGCTTTGAGAAAGTCGCTCTTGGGGATGCCGGCCCGGGTACGGATGGTACGAAGGGTGAAGCTCCTGAGCTTCTTGTGATTCGGTATCGTGAGCTTTGAGATTTCTTCTTCAATAGCTCCATGACCGACACGGCAGGGACCAACGCTTGCGAGATGAGCAGATTTGTCCTTGCATTAACGACCTGCTGGCCCACGACTGGAGAGGGGTGGCGTGCCACCGCCCGGCTGTGCCATGCTGGTCACACACCCACACCGCTCGATGGTGGGACAGAAGGCCCGACATCAGCGATGGTCAACAGCAAGGAGGATCCGATGAAGTCGATCCCGGTGCAGGGAGATGCGGTCGAGCGCGTGACGGCGCTGCTGCGCCGCACCTCGCTGTTTCGAAGCCTGAGCGACGACCAGGTCCACCAGGCTCTGACTGAGGCGACCCTGGTTCAGCTCCAGCCCGGCGAGACGCTGCAACGCCAGGGCGAGCCCCCGGAGGCCTTCTTCCTGGTGCTCGACGGTGAGCTGCGAGTGTCGATGGGCACGGCCGCGGGCAAGGACGCGGTCGAGCTCGCCCGCTTCGGAAGGGGCCAGATGCTCGGGGTTTCCTCGCTGCTGCTCGACCGACCGAGCGAGGCCGCACTGAGCGCTGTCGACCGGACGACCGTGGCCCGCTTTCCGCAGAGCTTGTTCGCGCATATGGCCGGGCAGGTTCCCGGGTTCGGGCTCGAGGTCGCTCGCACCCTCGCCGAGCGCCTGGCCACCGCGGTCGAGCGGATCCCGGTTCCCGAGGCCGATCCCGAGCTGAGCCCGTCCGACGAGGCGCTGGCGCTGCTTCCCCACGACTTTCTCGTCCGCCACCGGGTGCTGCCGCTGGCGGTTGACGGCAACGTCGCCACCATCGGCTTCGCCGACGCGCCGACGCCAGAGGTGGTGCAGCGGATCAGAACCCACCTCCCGGCGATGGAGGTGCGCGCCGTGCGGGTTCCGAGCCGCCGCCTCGACGAGTTGTTGAGAACCCGGGTCGGCGCCGCCCCCGAGCCGGCCCAAGGGCCGACCGCAGATCGAGGCGCGCTCGAGCGGCTGCTGCGGGCGATGTCGACCGAGGGTGCGTCGGACCTCCATCTCGCTGCGGGCCAGCGTCCGCGCTGGCGGATCGACGGCGAGATCCACGAGATCGCGGACGTCCCGGTGCTCGGTCGCGAGACGGTGATCGAGCTGCTGGGCAGCGCGCTGCCGGATCGCAATCGGGAGGAGTTCGCGGCGACCAACGACACCGACTTCGCCCTCGAGCTGGCAGGCGTGGCGCGGTTCCGGGTCAACCTGTTTCGCGATCTCGGCGGAGTGGGCGGGGTGCTGCGAATCATCCCATCCACCATCCTGAGCCTCGACCAGCTCGGCATGCCACCGGTCGTGACCCAGCTCTGCACCCTGCCCAAGGGGCTGGTGCTGGTGACGGGTCCGACCGGCAGTGGGAAGTCGACGACGCTCGCCGCCATGGTCGATCTGATCAACCGCACCCGGCGCGAGCACGTCGTCTCCCTCGAGGATCCGGTCGAGTTCGTGCACGCATCGCAGGCGTCGCTGGTCAACCAGCGCGAGGTGGGCTCCCACACGTCGAGCTTCGCGCGCGCCATTCGCGCGGCCCTCCGGGAGGACCCAGACGTCATCCTGGTGGGGGAGATGCGGGATCTCGAGACGGTGTCGCTGGCTCTCGAGGCGGCGAACACCGGCCACCTCGTGCTCGGCACACTGCACACCGCGACCGCGATCTCCACGGTCGAGCGAATCATCGGCCTGTTCCCGCCCGAGGAGCAGAGCCGAATCCAGGTCACCCTCGCCGACGTCCTGCGAGGCGTGGTCTCGCAGGTCCTGCTGAAGCGCATCGGCGGCGGCAGGGTCGCGGCGCTCGAGGTCCTGGTGGTCAACGCTGCGGTGTCGAACCTGATCCGCGAGGGTAAGAACCACCAGATCGCGACCTCGATGCAGACCGGTAAGGCGGCCGGCAACCAGATGCTCAACGAGGCGCTCGCCGCGCTCGCGCGCGCCGGCACGGTCGATCCCGACGAGGCGCTCGCCAAGGCGGTCGACAAGGCCGACCTGGCGCGCCGGATCGGGCGCCCGGCCGGCTGATAGGTGAGCCTCTTGCAAAACCCCACGTTCGGCGATGTTTGATCGGTTCCGCTCCCTCCTGTCACCCTGAGCGAGCGAGTTCGACGAGCGAGTCGAAGGGTCTCCACACGTTGAGAAGAGAGTTGCTGGGCAAGCATCACGGCCTCTGCACCGGTGGAGATCCTTCGACTCCGCGACCCTTCGGGCCGCTCCGCTCAGGATGACAGCCATGGGGGTTTTGCATGAGGCTCAGGTGTCGACCAGACCCGCTGGGCGTGGTGCATCGTCGGCCGCAGAAGAAAGCTGGTGAGAAGTGCGGGCGAGTTCTTCGAGTACCGGCAGCTCAGAAGCTGAACGCGACGCCGAGCTGTGGGCCGGAGATCAGATTGTCGTAGCGAAAGAGGTTGAACCCGCTGCCGTCTTCGTAGTCGATGTCGATGGCGCGGTAGCCGAGGATGACCGACACCAGGTCGGACGCGCGGAAGCCGATGTCGGCATAGGCCTGCCAGGCGAGGTCCGAGCCGACGCCGAAGCCGCCGATGTCACCGCGCGCGCCGATCCACCAACGCTCCGCCAGCGGTGCGAAGAGGTGGACGCCGACAAACGGGTCGATCCAGCTCTTGCCCTCTTCGATACTGGGGTCAGCGTTCGGTCCCGAGTACCGCAACCCGCTGGTGAGATCCACCCATCGCCCGCCGGCGAGCAGGGTGACGGCGGGCGAAACGCGGTAGCCGCCGGCGACTTCGAACAGGGTCTGGGTGACGGTGGCCGTCGCGGTCCCTAGCGCCACATCCTTGCTCGAGTCCAGATCCACGTAGATCAAATCCGAGGCCAGCACCCAGCGCTCGTTCCTCATGTCGAAGTGGACCATTGCCGCGAAGTGGAGATCGCTGATGACCTCGCTGAAAGGGTAATCAACAGCTTCGTCGATGCCCTTGACGGTGATCGAGCCGTCCATGCCCGCCGCCCACAGGTACGGGGCGATGTTGTACTGCCAGCCGTCCGAGCCGGACTGGGCCGCCGCCTGCTGTGAGGTCAGCATCGCTGCAGCTGCCACGAGCACCGCGAGTGTTGATCTAAGTCCCATCCCTTGCCTCCCCTGCAGCCCCAACTTTCCGCCGATGTTCACTGCCGGACCTAGAACTTGACCATGTACTTCTTGCCCTCGAGGCAGACGCTAAATGCCTTCTTGAAGTTCTCGATCTGCTGCGCCGTGGCCTGCTGGGCCTGCTGGCGCTGCTGCTCCACCTGCTGGCTGGCATCCGCCTTGGCCCGCTTCGTCTTGCGGCGGGCGACGACCGCGCCGGCCGCGGCGCCGTAGGCGGCCCCCTTACCGGCGTCGTCGCTGGCGATTTCGCCGATCAGCGCCCCTGCGGCGGCGCCACCTACCGCACCCTTCACCCCCGCACCCTGGCCGGCCGCCGCGATCTGCTGCTGCTGCTGCTGGGCCTGCTGCTGCTGCTGCTGAGCTTGTTGCTGCAGGGCGAAGGGATCGCTGCCGGTGTTCTGGACCGCCCAGTTGTAGCAGGCGGCCTCGTCGGTTGACTGCTGCTCGGGGGTCTGTCCCTCGGTCGGGAAGACGTAGACGTCGATGGTGGCTGCCAGAGTCTTTTGCGGGGCCGGCTGGGTCTGCGCCAGGGCAGTCCCGGCAACGATGGTGATCAGCCAGATTGCAATTGTGGCTCTGATTTTCATGGTGACGTTTCCTTTCACTTGCTGCCGGGTTCGGCGGCGCTTGCGATCGGCGTGCAGGCGCCGAAGACCGTGACCGCTCGTCCCTCGGACGCGATGGCGGCCGTGACTTGACCGGTTTGTTCGGAGATAACCCAGCTGAAGGCCCGCCCCATTTCGAACCCCTGCAGGACGATGAGCCCGTCCCGACGACTCACGTTTTCGATCGGGGTCGTTCGGTTCTCGTCCGACGCCGCGGTCGTACTGAGCCGCCGAGCCTCGAGGTCGACCTCGATGAACTCCGGGATGTTGAGGTTCCACGGCAGGTCGATTTCGCACTCACCGTCGTCGTAGCACACCGTCGCCTGGACGGGAGAGCACAGCAACCGGTTCGAATCGGAGAGGTCGTCCGCCCACACCGCCGGGCCCGCGAGGGCCACTACCACTGGAAGTACGAATCCACGTTTCACCCACATCTGAATCTCCATTTCCGGGGCCCACGCCGCGCAATCGCCGGATGCGCCCAAACCCAAGCCACTTTGCAAACTCCCGGCGGCCGCGCGAGAGTTCCGATTGTCGCGGGTAGCTTAGCTGGTCGGGTGCCCCCTGGGTACTCGAAAAATTACGGGGGTGGCGTGAGCGATCACCCGGCTCCACGGCTCCGCAAACACCTAGCCAGCCGCCAGTCACTCCTGGGCAACCGGGTCCCACATCGGGTCCGGGTTGTAGACTTCCATGGCGTGGAACTGTTCGAGCGTGGTCGGCCCGAGATCCTGCTCGTAGACGACGCCGTCGTGGCTGACGATGAAGGTCATCACGCCGGTCAAACCGTAGTCCACCGGGGCGGCCGCAAGGGCGAAACCACCGATCATGGCGCCCATGACGACGAAGTCCATCTCGCCGTGCGGCGCATCCGGGCCCTGGCCCTTGAGAACCTTGAAGTAGTAGCCGTGGTAGGGGCTGGACTTCTCTTCGTAGCCCTCGTCGATGGCGCGGGCGATCCCTTCGCCCACCGGCCCCTGCCAGGTCCCGTCCGGGGCCTGCCACGCCAAACCATCCTGTTTGCCGGGGGTGCTGATGACGCGCTGCGCGTACTGGTTCACGAGGGCGCCATCGTGCTTGACCACGGCGTAGTCGTGCTGTGCCTCGACATAACCGAGGCAGACGTCGATGGCATCGAGCTCGTTGCTCCCGATGCGTCGGTAGAGCAGCTCCTCACGACCGGCCTCGGTGTCGAAGAACCAGCGCCCACCCTCCTCGACGATCGGCATCGGCACCGGCCAATCCTCCTCCCCCACCGACAGAATGGCGACCCTGGGGTCCAGGGGAACCCGGTCGACCTCGGTCTTGACGCGGGCCTGCGCCGCGAAGTCCAGGCTCTGGTTGCGGTCGTGAACCGGGTCGCCCGTGACCACCAGGTCCACGCCGTCCGGGCCCAGGATCCGGGTCAACGCCGCGACGTCGAAGGTTTCGGAGGCGAGGATGAGCGCTTCGGCCGCTTCCTCGGGGGTCGTGAAATCCTCCTGGCCCGCGGCAGGCTTCCTGCCGGATCCGGCTCCGCACCCTGCGGTCAAAACCAGGGTCGTGGCCACGACCAACAGACAGACTCCGAGGCGCGCGATGCGCTCACGACAGGAAAAACGAGTCTGATCATGGTGTATCAAGATCATCACCTTACCTCCGACGTCCGCCGCCACCACGAGACCCCATCGACCCCATGCTGGAGGCGCCCCGCGAGCTTGCCGAGCGGGCGCTCGCGCCGCTGTAGCCGCTCGGGCTGCCACCGAAACCACTGGTACTTCGTCCGCTGCTCGACGGAATGCTGCGGCTGCCGATATTGTCGCTGCCGCCGCGGTTTGCGGTCGCGCCGGCGGACCCGCGGCTGGCGGCGCTCGGCCCGGTGCTCCCAGCCCGGTTGGAGGCCCCGGCGCTCGCCGATCGGTTGGCGGTGCCGGCACTTCCGGTCTTGCTGCCGAAGCCTCCCTGGAGTTGTGCGCTCGACTGGCGGGCGCTCGCCTGGCGGCTGCTCAACGAGTCGCCGCGCGCCGAACCGCCGTACTTGCCCGCGGTCGCCTTGTCCGCGTACGGGGTCCCACCACGGTGTTGAGGGTTGTGCTGCCAATTCCCGCCGCCGCCGGCGTTGATGTTGGTGTTCCGATTGAAGTTGTTGTTGACGTTGATGTTGATGTCGTTGTGCCCCCAGCCACAGTGGCAACATGAACCGCCCCAGATCGCGGCGCCCCACATGACCCCGACGCTGAACGACACGAAAGCGGCCCCGGCCGGGTAGGGCGGGTAGTAGATCGGCGGATACGGGTAGTAGACGGGGGCGGGCCGTAGACCACCGTCGGGCTGTAGGACGGCACGTAGATCACTTCGGGCTGTGCGGCCTCAACGATGATGACGGTCTTTTCCTCGACCACCTTGGTTTCGACCACCTGCTGCTCGTTGGATTCGAGGGCTCCGTTGTCCTGCGCCTTCTTCCGCATCCGCTGCACGGCGTCCATGACGTCCTGCTGCTGTGCGAGAAAGGCGTTGCCGAGCTCCGTGGCCCACTGGACGTCGTCAGCGAGGCGCGTCACCACCTCGGGCACCGCCGCCATCGACTGGATACTCGCGTCCCAGGGCTGCTTCGCCACCGCCTCGGCCAGCGCATCGCCCTCGAGCCCGGGGTTCTTTTCGAGCCACTGCTGGAGCTGGATGATCTCGAGCGGGTAGGTCGAGGCGACCAGCACCTGCGCCAGCAACGGGTCGGGGTACAGGGCGATCGGCGCGACCAGCGAGTCGAGCTGATCGGCCGGGATCGCGGCCGGGGCCTCCTCGGTCGCCGGCGCCGCTGCAGGCTGCTGCGCCTGCACAAGAGCCGGGCCACCCAGTTGCACGATCACGGCCGCAATCGCGATGAGCGCGACAGTCCTTCTTCCCGGTCGGGACGGAATGGTTGTTGCTGCCATGGTTCGAAGCCCCCTGTTCGCGCCATATCCCGGGGTCGGCCTTTTCCGGGGCAGGCATGAGTCCTTTTCGGTTG
>CAWDGW010000015.1:0-43654 GCA_963801995.1 uncultured Holophagae bacterium
GGCCACGTCGTCACCGCCGAGGAAATCGAGCGGGTGGAGCAGCAGCGACGGCTGGGTCCCGGTCACCCGGCAGACGGCGAGGGCTGGCCCGGAAGTACAGCATCGCCAGGGCGGCAGAGAATGTCGCGAGGTATAGCAGGTAGCTGAAGTGGAATGGGACCTTGAGGACCGGGAGCGTGGTGACCGGGATCTCGAGAAGTTCCCCGTCGTGCAGGTCCCAGAGGTAGGGTTTCACCGGTCGCAGTCCATCCTTGAAACCGCCGAAGAGAATGCGGCGCTGCTCCTTTTCCTCCGGCGTGAGCTTCGCGGTGTGGAAGTAGTAGGCCCGGGCCAGGGGGCCGAGAAAGGTGGGAAAGGTCGAGGCGTCGAAGAGATACCCGCGCTCCGACAGAACTTCCAGAGTCGCTCGTCGACAGGCTGTAGCCCGGGCCGCGAAATCCTCGGGGGCGTTGACCGGTCGCCGCCTCGATGGCCTCCTCGGCGCGGGCGATCTCCTCCACAGTCTGTTCTTTCGTGTAGAGCTGCAGCCACGGTTCGTGGTGGAAGCTGTGGTTGCCGATCTCGTGGCCCGCCTCGGCGATGGAGGCCAGTGCGTCGCGGTTTTTCTCCAGCGCCGCATCTTGGCCGACGATGAAGAACGTGATCGTCCAGTCGAACCTGCCGGAGGATGTCGAGTGCCCTGGGGACGACCAGGTCGAGGTACGAGGGGAAGCTCTCCCACCCGGAGTCGCCGTGGGTCTTCATGTAGGACCACTGGTTGTCCAGGTCGAGCGAGAGGCTGCAGATGGGCTTCGTCATCTCAGCCGAGGCTTTCGTGAGAGCCTGCCCACGGGGAACGGATCGGCGGTGTCGGACGTCGAGGTCCCCGATGGCGTCCTCGGCAAGCTTGACGGTTTCGTTCACGTTCAGCGTGCCGTTGAGAATCTGGGCGGAGTTGACAATGGAAATGCCCGGGAGCGATGTGCGCCGGGGCGGAATCCGCTCCGAGTATCCCAGGGTGGGAAGGGCGTAAACGAATCGTTCGCGCGACACTCGAAACGCGAGCACGTCGGCGGGGTCGAAGTGAGGGTACATTCTTGAGAGGGTCTCGACCGCCAGCTCCCCCCACTCGTGATCGGGCATCTCGAAGACCGGGTCGTCGCTGGCCGCGTACCGGGGGAGGTAGACGAGCGAGTTCCCGCCAAACTGGTCGCGGTCGACGAACGCCGACATCTCGATGACGGCGGTGAAGGGCACCCACGAGTCGGTGATGTTGGTGACGTAGAAGTCGGCCAGGGGCTTTTTGAGGAGCATGGACGAGCACACGATGCCCTGGTACTCGACACCCTCGAGGAGGCTCTGTCCGTCCTGCGACAGGCCCGGGCACAGTTGTGGGCGTGATCGGCGCCGGAGTCGTGAGCACGACGCGGTCGAATCGGATCCGGGTGCCGCCCTTCATTTCGACTCTGACCTCTCCCGTGGGTTCCGAGGCCACGGCGCACACGTCCATGCCGAGGAACAGGTGGACATCCAGCGTCGTCGGAGTGCTGGCGGTGAAGGTGTCGAGAATCCTGGCATAGCCGCCGGGCAGGTAACCCGAAGATACTCCCGCTTCATGCCCGATCGTCTGGCGGCGTACATGCGTTGGATGGTCGCCCAGATGAACGCCGCCGAGGTTCGCTCGTAGGCGTCGCCGAGCTTGGAACGCAGCAGCGGCAGCCAGATCTTCTCGAAGGTTTTCTTCCCGGAGTAGTTGCGGAGCCAGTCTGACGACCTGGATCTGCTCGAGCTGCCGCCAGTCCTGGATCCGTGAAGCGTGGAAGATCGTTCCGGCCAGGCGGGCCTTGGCGATGAGGCCCAGTGGCCTGAAGAGCAGGTACTCGAGCGAGCTGGACATGGAGTGGAGTCGACCGTCTGTGAAGAAGCCGGTGCGAGTCGTAACCCACTGCATGTCGTCGTCGAGGCCCAGCTCCGACAGAATGGCTCGCGTGTACGAGTCGGACATCAGGGTCACGTGGTAGTGGCGATCCCACACAACATCGCCGAGGGACCATGCCGTGGCGAGTCCCCCCAGGTGGTCACGCTTTTCGATCAGGGTGACGGTGTGGCCGCGCTGAGCAAGGCGCAGGGCGAGGGTCATTCCGAGGATGCCCCCTCCAATGACGGCCCAGCGTTGTCCCTCAGCGTCGGTCATTTTTCTCATTGCTCCGGCGAGATCTCGATCCACCCATGTTGCCACAGTCAGGGTGGTTCAAGCATGGAGCTGGCTCTCTCACGATGGCGGATCCAGCTCCTCGACGCTTTGGCCGGTCACTCGGTACGGGAGTCGGCACGCCGGGCAATTGACCTCGTCGACCGCGTCCGGCAAGTCGGCGAAGCGCGCGATGAGGTGTCCACACCGACACACACAGCCCACCGGCCTGGCCGGGTGGCCGATCACCAGATGGAAGTCCTCCACGTCCTTGGTGACCAGCAGATCCCATGCCCACCATGGCGAATCTGCCGATGGCGAGGTCGTTGCCGATGACGCAGCCGGCGCCGATGGTGGCGCCCGCCTTGACCAGGGTGGGCAGGGTTTCCTCGTCAGGCTCCGAAGGTCGCAGCTCCCGAAGGTCGACAGTCGTCGCCCGCGGGAAACGATCGTTGGTGAATACGGTGCCGGCGCTGATCATCACGCCGTCCTCGATGGTGACGGCGGCGCAGATGTAAACCATGGCGTTGATCTTCACCAAGTTGCCGATGTTGACGTCGTAGGCCACGTATGACTTTTCGCCGACAATGCAATCCCGGCCAATGGTGGCTCCGTGCCGGATGTGGACGTTGTCCCAGATGGACGTTCCGTCGCCGATCTGGACGTCGTCCTCGATGAGAGCGGTGGGGTGGATTCGCGTTGCCAAGGTTTCCTGCTCCCTTCAGGTCGTCAGGCGAAGACCGGCTCGCCGTTGTTGACGCTGGTCCAGTGGTCCTTCTTGAGGGACTCGTAGGCCGCCTCCACCACACGGACTGATGCCAGGGCGTCGTCCGCGTTGATCAACAGAGTTTCCTGACCGTGAATGGCCCGCCCGAAGTTGCAGATCTGCCGCACGAAGGCGTCCACCTTGTCGTATCCCGAACCGAATTCGATCCAGTCCGGGGAGGAGGACTGCCGGTACTTGGACTGCTGCCAACCGACCACGACGTTGCCCTGAGATCCATAGATACTGATATACCTGTTGAGTTCCTTGTTGATGCTCCAGGAGAGATCGATGTTGCCAATCACTCCTGCCTCGGACCGGACAAAAATCTGGACTGTATCCTCCACCTTGAGGTCCTGGCTCCTTTTGCCCTCCATCACGTGGACCTTTGCCAGTGGACCCAAAAAGTAGCGTGCGATGTCGATCGAATGCGTCCCATTGTCGATCAAAACACCACCGCCGCTGACCTCCGGGATGGAGTTCCAGCGTTTCGACATGTCCACTCGCGCGGTGAAGGCGTTTTCGAACAGGACGATGTCGCCGAGGATGCCCGAGTCGACAATCTGTTTGGCCCGAATCACGTCGTCCACGTATCGGAACTTCGACGCCATTGTGACGAGAACGCCCTTGGCCTGGCCGGCTTCGAGGACCCGTTCGGCTTCTGCGGAGCCGATGGCGAAGGGCTTTTCGCAGAGAACGTGGACCCCCCGATCGATGAAGTCGGTGCAGATATTCGGGTGGCTGTCCGGGGGCGTGCAGACGAGGGCGGCGTCCATTTCGACGTCGTCCAGCATTTCGGTGTGGGTGCGGTAGGGGCGGCATCCGAGAACCTCAGAGAGCGAATCTGCCGCTCCCTTCCGGGTGTCGGCGACGCCGACGACCTCGCACTCATCGCAGGTCTGAAAGGCCTGGGCGTACCCCTGAGAAATGGCGCCGGCACCAACGATTCCGTAGCGGATCACTTTGTCTGTCATTGTTTCACCTCGCCAGTCGGAGCACGGCATTGCGGATCGAATCTGCGATGTGATCCAGGTGCTCTTCAGTGTATTTTTCGTTCCACGGCAGCACCAGGATGCGTTCGAGCCCCTGGTAGGAGCCGGGGAACAGAGCCGGGTCGTAATTGACCGCCTCGGGGCGTGCCAGCGTGAAGGGCCAGCGGCTTTTGCCGAAAGTGACCTGGTCACGGAAGACCTGGCACATGAAGGAGGGCTTCTGGATGTAGCGCGGGGCAGACAGAATGTCGTAGTCCTTCAGCGCCGCACCCAGGCCGGGCGAGCCTCCCTCGATCACCTCGGGATCCACGCTCAGACAGTACTTCCAGTAGGTGTGGACATCTCCTTCGGCCACCGGTGGCGTCGTGATTCCCGGAAGCCCCTGCAATCGCTCGGTGAGCTGGGATGCGGTCTTGACGCGCCGCTCTGCCACACCGCCAAGCTTGGCCATCTGGGCCACCGCCACCGCGCCGGTGATCTCGTTCATCCGGTAGTTCAGGGCCAGGAAGTAGTGGTCCGGGTTTTGATCGCCGTAACCCCACGCCTTGTTGATGTAGAGGAAGACCCTCCGTGCGACGGCTGGGTCGATGGAAACCACAAGCCCACCTTCGCCGGTCGTTACGTGCTTGCCCTGCTGCAGGCTGAAACAGCCGGCTGCGCCGAAGGTGCCGACCTTTTGGCCACGGTGCTCGGCAAGAAACGCCTGGGCGCAGTCCTCGATCACCGGGATGCCCTTCGAGTCGGCGAGCTGCATGATCCCGGTCATATCGCAAGGTGATCCGAAGAGGTGGGTCACGATGATCGCCTTGGTCCGGTCGCTGATCCTGGCCTCGATGGTCTCCGGGGTCACGTTCAGGGTCACCGGATCCACGTCGCAAAACACCGGGATGGCGCCTTGATAGGGGATCGGGGACAGAGCTCCCATGTCGGTGATGGGCGTGGTAATGATCTCGTCCCCTGGCTCGGGGTCGATCGCCGCAATGGCGGTGTGGATGGCCGCCGATCCGGAGGTGCACGCGTAGGCGTGCTCGATCCCCAGGAGTTCGGCGAAACGGGCCTCGAGTTCCTTGACGAACTTCCCCTTGGGGGCGAAGAGCTTGCCGGCGCCGATCACCTCGGCCACAAGATCGAGCTCTTCCTGGCCGAGGGTTCTGCCGGAGGCCTCCTGGTCGGACGGTAGGACGATGTTCTTCTCGGTTGCGTTCGTGTCAGTCATTGCAACAAATCTCCTCTTGTTTGATCGTCGAGCCGTTTGGCGCAGCGCTTCAGGCCGCGTCCCCCGCCTCGAAGTCAGTTACAGACAATTGGACGCCCAGGTCGCGAGCCACAGCCGCGACGATTTTTCGTCCGCTGTCCCCGCGGCCGAAGGGGTTTTCGATCTCTCGAACCGACGCGATCCACGAGTTGTCCCGTGTGACCTCGTCGAGGAGAGCGGCGAGTCGATCAGGGTTTCCTCCAACGAGCTTCGCGACACCGGCCTCCACGGCCTCGGGTCGCTCCGTGTTTTCGCGCAGAATCAAGACGGGTTTCCCAAGGGTCGGCGCCTCTTCCTGAACGCCTCCCGAATCCGACACGATGAGCCAGCTCTTGGAGAGAAGGTGAATGAAATCCTCGTAACCAAGGGGGTCGATGAGCCGAATTCGCGGGTGCCCCTGGAGGACCTTTTGAGCCGAGTCGACAACGGACGGGTTGGGATGGACGGGGAAGATCAAGGCACTGTCGTCATGTTCGATCACGTAGCGTCGTAAAACGGCCAGGTTCTCTCGCATGGTTCGACCGAGGCTCTCCCGTCGGTGGGTCGTCAAAACGATGCGCCGCAATCCCTCTGTGTCGGATACCACATCGGTCGATGGCGTTACCCGGCCTCGGGCGACCGAGGATTTCGTGAAGGGCGTCCACTACAGGATTCCCGGTCACGTGGACGGCGTCGTCCGACACGCCTTCGGCAATCAGAGTGCGGCGGTTGTGTTCGGTGGCGGCGAAATGGAATGATGCGAGCCGGGTGACCAGTCGGCGATTCATCTCCTCGGGAAAAGGGGAACGGGGGTCGTTCGTCCGGAGGCCGGCCTCCACGTGTCCCACGGGGATTCCGCCATAAAAACCGGCGAGGGCGCCTGCCAGGGTGGTGGTTGTGTCCCCCTGGACCAGGATGACATCGGGGCCGGTTTCCTCGAGGATCGGTCGCATGGCCAGCATGACCCGAGCGCACACATCGTTCGGGGTTTGACCGGGACGCATCACCTGGAGATCGTGGTCAATCCGCACACCGAGCGACTCGGCGAAGGGGTAGAGCAGGCTGGTGTGTTGAGCCGACGCCACATTGACGGTTGTAAATAATTCAGGCAGCTCTTCAAAACTCCGGATCACCGGTGCCAGCTTGATCACCTCAGGTCGGGTGCCGAAGAGAGAGAGGATCCGAATCAACGACTGTCCTTTTCGAGAAGAGTCCAAAGCACAGGGAACATTATGCAGTTTATCAAAATTGTCGAGGAAATGTGCCAAATCGCTGAGGAATGGATCTCGATTGGTGAGAATGAACCGCCAATTTGTAAACACATGGACCTCGAATCCTCGGGTCGAACGATGCGAGGACACTTTCCGTTGCTGGTAGTATCGAAGATGAACGGTATTCGCACGGCAAGGAGCCAGAGGTGAGGTGATGAGGCTTTCCGAGAGGATTTCATCAGATCGGTACACCGACATTGACTACCACCAGTTCACGCGGGGTCCCGGAGTCAAGGTGGCGATGGCGGTGGCTGGGATTCTCTGCTGGCCGCTGGTGCTGCCGATGGCCTTGCTGTCCAGAATCTCGGATTTCGTATTCCGCACCTTCTCGGAGCTGTTGGCGTTGGTTCCCTACCTGTTCGGGGTCATTGTGCGGTACGAGTATTATCGATGGACCCTGACCCAGTGTGGGCGGAATGTTTCGATCGGGTTCGGAACGGTTTTTTTCTACCGGGACATCTCAATTGGTGACAACGTGGAGATCGGCAACTTCAACGCGGTTCATTACTGTGACTTCGGTTCGTATCTGTTGATCGCCGACGCCTGCCATTTCCTGAGCGGCTCCCGCTACCACAACATCGAGCGTATGGATATTCCGATGGCGCTCCAGGGGGGAAGTTGCGCCGCATCACGATCGGCGACGACTGCTGGATCGGGGCGGGGGCCATCATCATGGATGATGTGGCGGCAGGGTTGCGTCATCGGGGCCGGCTCGGTCCTGACCGCAGCCACCGAGCCGTACACGGTGGTGGCCGGAAATCCGGCCAAGGTCATCAGAAGAAGAGAATGAGAGGATCCAGTGACGACGTCCAAGCGGTGATGGCCGTGTTCTGTTGGCGTCTGCCTCGGGTGGATGATCGATGGCATGTGCGACCGATGGGCATGGTGCCTGATTACGGCAAGACCCCAGTTCTGTTTGTCCACGGGTCAGGGATGAGTTCAGGCACGTGGAAGCCCATGATCGAGCACCTCGTGGAACAGGGGTACCCCCGGGAGTACCTCCACGCTGTGGACATCAGACCGAAGAACGCATCCAACATTCGAGCGGCGAGCGATGTCATCGCACCGGCTGTCGAAAGTCTGTTACAGCGGGCGGGTGCGGCCGCGACGGCACACGGACTGCAGACCTCGCCGGCGGTGGTCGACATCGTTTCGCACAGCATGGGCGCTGCGAGCAGTCGTTGGTATGCGGCGAAAATCTCCCCAGATCGAGTGAGGGTGTGGATCTCGATTGCGGGCGCGAATCACGGCTCCGACAAGCTCGTGGGTTACTCCGATCCCGGAATCAGGGAGATCGCACCGGCTTTTGCCAGCCTCGGTGCACGAAAGCGAGTTCCAGATTCAACTCAATGGGACCCCAATGGCTCCACTTGATGAATCTCCGTTCGGGCTGGGAAGCGACCGCCCTGACGTCAAATCCATACCACCAACGCCGAGAGGAGCATTCTGTACCTTGCGGTCTATCATCGATCCGGATCGATCATTAAGCCGGAGGAAAGTGCGATGCTCGATGGGGCTGGTGGCGTTGACATCCGAATTCCCGCAGGGGTTCCTGCAACAGAAACCCGACCTGGCAACTTCCTCTTCTCGGGCGAAACCAACCATGACGCCCTGCCAAGACATGGCGATGTCATGAGACTCGTGGCCGCAATGCTCCACGCGCGTGACTAGCGCTGGCAAGACGATGAAGATCTCGCCGTCCCCCGAAACTCGCAATTTTTGGGTTGGTCCTTGGCGCAGTCTTTCTGTGGCTTGCGCTTCGAAAAAGCGATCTGGGCGATATTCTGACCTCCCTCCGACACGCAGATCTTTCAATCGCTGTGCTTTTCGTCGCGTTGATCGCCGTCATTTTCTGGATCAGAGCTTTTCGCTGGAGTCTGCTTCTCAGGCCCTTGCGTCAAGGAACAACGGCACACGAGGTCTTCCCAGCGGTCATGATCGGTTTTGCCTGCAACAACGTCTTGCCTCCGCCATCCAGCGATTTTGTGCGGATGTATGTTCTTGGGGAGAGACTAAACCTCAAAAAAACGACGGTTCTGGCCACGATCATGGTGGAGAGGTTGTTCGACTTCTTGACAATATTCATGTTTCTGGGTTTTGCGCTGGTGATGTCGGTGGGATTCTCCCCTGAGTTGGCGGTGGCCGGCTACGTGGCCGGTTGTCTCGGGATGCTGATTTTGGTTTTCATTATCGTGTTTCTCACGGTGGACAGACCCGATTCTGGGTGGATTGAAGCGCCTCTTTTCTATTCTGCCCGATCGTATCGGTGCTGCCCTCTCCCTGCATGCAGAGTTGGCGGCTTCCGGTCTGACAGCCTTGAGGAGCGGACGGCTGGTTCTCGCGGTAGGGATGATTTCCGTCGTTCTATGGACCCTGATGGGCCTGGGGATCTATCTGAGCCTTCTCGCCGTGAAAGTATCCGTTCCCGTCCTGGCCAGCTTCGTTGTTCTTGCTTTTACCTTCGTCGGCGTGACCTTGCCGAGTAGCCCCGGCGCCGTCGGAACGATACAGCTGAGTTTTGCGTTGGCACTGGGGCCGTACGGAGTCGAAACCGGGGATGCGGTGGCAGCTTCAATCTTCTGGCACGTCCTCGCATACTCATTCGTCACTGTGGTCGGTTTGTATTACTTCGTTCGAATGGGTTACACACTGTCAACCGTTCGCCAACATGCGCAAGAACTTGATGAGCCCGACCATTCCGATGAGGGATCCAGACAGGCGTGAACGGGCTAGCAGAACCACCTGTTGATTTGATGTCCGATGGGGGTTGTCAGCCTTGACGGTAAGATTTTCCATATGGACTTTAACGTCTGATATTCGGTATATAGCTCCCCGAAGTCGGGTAATTCCCCCCGTATTGGGAAGTAGTAGAAATTTGTGTATTGCGATTGGGCTCCAAAACGGTTCTTGAAATCAAGGAGACCGGAGTTCGATGAGCCCGTGACGCCCATGTTGAAGGTTTTGAAACCGTTTTCCACGCCATGTCGAATACCTTCCCAAAAGAGGGAGTACGAGGCGTAGCTGTTGCGAAACTCCGGGTCCTTTCGGCAGGCACTGTACTTTGAGATGAGCACGTCTCCGCTGTGAAATAGGAGATGGCCTCCCACCAGCGCATCCCCTTTTTCCGCCAGCAACAGGCTCGCGTGTCCTGCGGACACCAGACGGTCCCAGATCTGGTCGAAATAAACCCCAGCGGGAAACGGCAGACCCATTGACTGAAAATGATCCGCGGAAATTCTGTAGAAAGCCTTCATCTGGGACCTGTGTGAGGCCAACCGACATGTCACGCCCCGCTTTTCAGCTGAGCGGACATTCCTTCTGTGCTTTGCCGAGAGGGACGACCAATTCGAGGAGAGGTCCGAAAGAGAAATTTCGGACACGAGAAGTGGGGTGGTTTCGAGGAAACCCATCGAAGCTAAATGAGGCAAAGGCCTTTGGCTCCGCACTTCTACGTACCTGACCTTTTGCTCGTGGGCGAGACGCAATACTTCACAAAAGACTGCCTGGTGAACCTCTTGAGACTCGCTCTGCAGCCCCCCAAAACACCCCTCGTATGGCGTTGAAACGAGCTTTTTCCCGATCAGGGGCATCTGGACGAGGAAGAGAGGGAGGATATCGAAAGGCTGCCCGCCTCTGGATACCACGAAGTAAACGGCCTTGTGTTTGAAGACGTGCTCGACAAGCTCTTTCCACTCTCTTGATTGAACCAACGAGAGTGGCTGGCGAGGCGTCAGTTGGGCCCAGCGGGGATCGTTCCTACTGAGTACGCTGACGTCGATCCGGTTTTTCGCAGCCAAGGTGTCAATTTTCATGCAACTGGAGCCAGACTGATCGATGACTTGTTCAACTGTTGAGTATACTGGGTCGCTCGCGAATTATCCCCCGGGCGATGACGTCGAATGCGCTGAAGTCGTTCTTGCCGAATAACTTGATATCCTTGATTCATGGGAAGTGGGCCGCTGAATATGAGATGCCGTGGCGGAGTTCTCTTTCTTGTTGCAGCGACTGTTGCCGCAGGTTTTTGTTCTCCGGCCTTCGCTCAGGTGCGCCTGATGCCGTTGGGGGATTCTATCACGCAGGCGCTGACAGGACATGCGAGTTTTCGGTACTGGTTGTGGCACCAACTCACAGACGCTGACTATTCGGTTGACTTCGTGGGCACCATGTATGGAGTCTACGCCGGACCGCCGCTTTATAATGACTTTGATCAGGATCACGAGGGTCATTGGGCGTGGCGAGCAGACCAAATCTTGGAGCGGACCCTCGAGTGGGCGTTGGCTGGCAAACCAGACATCGTGTTGATACACCTCGGCCACAACGACCTCGGACAAGGACAGGGCGTTGATAGTACGATTGACGATCTCGCCGCGATCGTCGGCGACTTCAGAATCGCGAATCCTGAAATCACGGTACTGATCGCGCACGTCATTCCGTCCACGCAACCCCAGTTCTCGGAGATTCCCGAACTCAACACCGAAATCGCGGTCCTGGCGGCGCTGCTTGATACTCCGAGATCTCGGGTGATTGCCGTCGATCAGTGGACAGGATTTGACCCCGTGGCAGATACCTATGACGGCACTCACCCGAATGAGGTGGGAGAGCGTAAAATGGCGGATCGGTGGTACGAAGCCATTGACGGCGTTTTAGGACCACGCCCCCCGGTGTTGCGGCGCTCCGGCGGGAGACGACTAATGCCCTCGAATGATTGACGGTGGTGGCGATGAAAAGAACCACCTTGATCGCGATGCTCGTTGCGACGGTATGTGGGCCCGTTGGTCAGGGCACACTCTGCGCCGCTACCAGGATCATGCCGCTTGGGGATTCAATCACGCATACGCTGACTGGGCACGCGAGCTATCGGTACTGGCTGTGGCACCAGCTCTCAGACGCCACCTATTCGGTAAACTTCGTGGGCAGCATGTACGGACACTACGGCGGTCCGCCGCTTTATGACGACTTTGACCAGGATCATGAGGGTCATTGGGTGTGGCGGGCAGATCAAATTCTGGAGCACACCCTGGAATGGGCCATGAGTTTCCAACCAGACATCGTCTTGATACACCTAGGCCACAACGATCTCGGACAGGGACAGGGCGTTGACAGTACGATTGACGATCTCGCCGCTATCGTCGCTGATTTCAGAACGGTCAACCCCGAAATCATTGTATTGATCGCCCAGGTCATTCCGTCGACTCAACCCCAATTCTCAGAGATCCCAGAGCTCAACGCCGAGATCGCGGTTTTGGCGGTGCTGCTGGATACCCCGGGATCCAGGGTGATCGCCGTCGATCAGTGGACGGGGTTTGATCCTGTAGCAGACACCTACGACGGTACTCATCCGAACGAGGTGGGAGAACAAAAAATGGCGACGAGGTGGTTTGAAACACTTAGCCAGACCCTCGATCCGATTGGGCTTGTATTCCAGGATGGGTTCGAGTCGGGTGATTTCGGCGCGTGGAGCAGTGTGACACCGCTGCCCTAAAGGCAGAGCCATATTTTGCGCAGCGAGGGCTCGGTGTCGCTTCAGGGACATGGAGGGATCTCCGCGGCATTCCAGAATCAAGGTTGGTGGAGCTGCGGGTCGGGCGACCTCCGAATACGGGGTGGCTTCGGAAGAGTTGGGAGTCGAGGATTATCTCCCATCACTGACCGTCGATCGACTCGACGTTGGACCTTGGCCACATCGGAGATGTATGCTGGTGTCCTGCTCTCCGGAGATGTGGGACTCCAACGGACGGCTGGAAATGGTGCGGACCATCGACAAGGCTGAATTGAACACACCGGACGGGCGTGGACGTCACGGTGGGGAATTTACGTCGACTCACCTGTTGACCGTGGTGCTCGAGGACTACTTCCACGTTGCCCCCCTCAAAAGCGTCGTTCAGAACGAACGTTGGTACCGATTCGAGCGAAGGGTCGAGGAAAACACCCTCAAGACTCTAGATCTTCTCGATGAACATGACACTCGAGCGACGTTCTTCGTCTTGGGTTGGATCGCCGAGGAGATGCCGGAACTCATTCGGGAGGTGGTCGCTCGCGGGCACGAGGTGGCGAGCAAGGGCTACGCTCACCGGAGTATTGACAAGTTCACTCGGGAGGGGTTCCGCGAGGATTTGCTGAGGTCGAAGGACGCGCTCGAGCGGGCTTCAGGGCGCAGAGTCCACGGCTACAGAATCGCTCATCGTTGGTTCGGCCCAGACGATCTATGGGCGCTCGACGTGCTTGCGGAAGAAGGGTTCGCCTACGATTCGAGCGTCCGACCTCTTTTCGGTCGGTATGCGGGCGATCCGGGGCGGCGAATTCCTCACGTTCACGCGAGCGGCGATCGGGAAATCTTCGAGTTTCCCTTGCCGGCCTGGACGGTGGCGGGCTGGTCTCTGCCTATCGCAGGGGGCAACTACCTGCGGCAATTCCCTCATTGGTGGATGCGACGACGGGTGGCGGCATGGATGAAGGCGCATGAGGCGCCGTTCTTGCTGTACTTTCCACGTGTGGGAGCTGGATCCGGACCAGCCGAGGATTGCAGCAGCTCCGTTACGGGAACGGATCCGGCAGTACCGAAACCTGCGAAAGATGGGCGACATCGTCCGGTTCTATTTGGGTCGTTACAGTTTCACCGGAATCGGAGCGTACCTCGGTCTTCCCCAGTCTCTGGCTCCCCCTCATCCCGAGAGCCGGGTGCAACGGACCACGGCCGACGCTATCGGTCATGGAGGTCAGGCGGGGCGTGCCGTCGAGGGTCGGCTCCCCGTTTCCGTCGTCGTCCCATGCTTCAACGAGGAGCTCATTCTCCCGTATCTCTCAAATACCCTTCTCAACGTCGAGTCTGCGCTGGGACCCGGTTACGACCTGCGGTTCGTGTTCGTCGACGATGGTAGCGTCGACGGTACCTGGCAGGCGCTTCAGAAGGCCTTCGGAGGTCGCTCCAACTGTTCCTTCGAGCGCCACCAGGTCAACCACGGTGTTGCGGCGGCCATATTGACCGGCATTCGAGCCGTCGAGACCGAAGTGGTGTGCTCCATTGACTGCGACTGCACCTACGATCCACTGCAGTTGGAGAAGTTGATACCGCTGCTGACCGAAGGCGTTGACATGGTGACCGCGTCGCCCTATCACCCGGAGGGCGTCGTGAAAAATGTGCCCGGGTGGAGGTTATTCCTTTCGAAGTCTCTCTCGTCGATCTACCGCAGAGTGCTTCACCACAAGTTCTCGACCTATACGAGCTGCTTCAGGGTGTACCGGCGAAGCTCGATGGTTGATCTTCAGGTGGAGGAGGGAGGGTTTCTTGGCGTCGCCGAAACCCTGGGCCGGCTCGACCTCAGCGGCGGGACGATCGTCGAGTGTCCTGCGGTCCTCGAGGTGCGACTTCTCGGCCGTTCCAAGATGAAGACCGTTCGTACGATTTTCGGGCACCTGCGACTCATATCTCGACTCACCCTTGCCCGTCTGGGTCTGTCGCGAGGGGCCGCCGGGAAGGCCCTGGCGAACCCCCAAGAGTGAGTGCGCTCTGCGAACGCAACCACCTTTTCACACCCGAGTAAGGATGCTGACAGACGGTGAGGCGGGAGTGCCTCGACTTCCCCTATCCCCGCCCAATCCTCCACTCGGACAGGTCCCGAACAGAAATATCGCAATGACGGTCCGTGTTGGATCCTATCGCGACCATTAGTAGGCGAATTCTGCGAGCCGCCCGGAAAGAACGCCGTTGAGGCCCGGGCCCAGAGTGAAGCGGTGGGACTGTGTTGATGTCCAACAACGTCGAGTATGAAGTGCGCGATCTGGATCCAGATCGGTCGGAGGATGTGGCTGCAATCGCGCGACTGCACCAGGAGCTTTTGAAGAGTGGCATTTCCGGGCTCGGCCCATGGTTTATCGAGTCCTTTTTCTACGTGACCATGGTTCGGGAAGGGCTGATCCAGGCCGCGCTGTGCTTGGTGGACGGTCAACCCGCCGGATTCATTACCATGACGAATCAGCCGGGAACCTTCCTGGGCAAGGCCATCCGATCCCACTGGCCAACCGTCATGATTCGACTCCTCGCGACCTGCCTTCGCCAACCGAAGGTTTTGATTCGTTTGTTGCATATGCTGCGCCTCAACCTATTTCGCCTGTCCAACGGACGCCAAGACGTGGACGGCACAGGGCAGATCTTGGCAATAGGTGTCCAGCCCCAATACCGACGCATTGATTTTGTGAAATCCACCGGAATTCGGCTGGCTCCGGACCTGGTCGGACACATGATATCCAGGTCGATTGACCTCGGGCTCCGCGAACTCAATGTTGTGTTCGAAAAAGCCGACAGGCCGCTCTTCATGTTTTACAAGCTGCTGGGTTGGCAATCTGAGAGGTACTCAACCGCTTCAGGCCCCCCCATGATCAAGCTATTCCTTGATTTGGATCAGCTGCGCCCGACCGGTGACACGACTCGGCTTCGAGTTCCTGAATCCACATGACGGCTGAGAGGACTCAGGAATTGGCCGTGATCAACGCAATCGAGCACCCGATCATCGATTTCGCCGGCTGCCTGTCGGAAGATCGATCGATCCGCCGTGAGTGGAAAGAGCCGCTCGGTCCCGGGCAATATGCGCGGGCCCAATGTGCGGACGGCGAGGTGGTCATGGTGCGGGACCCCCTCGGCTGCCACAAGCTGTTTTACGGGCCCAACCACCAGGGCGACCTTGTGGTGGCCAGCAGAATCGGACGTGCGTTGGAGCTCGGAGTACACCTCGACGATCTGGCTTCCTGTCCTCCCGGTCACGTCGTCCGGCGCAATCACAACGGCGAGGTGGCTGTCGAAGGCGACTCGATCGCGTCACGTCGCGTGGATCAGGCCTTCGAGTTGGAGCGATTTCAGAAATCCGTGGGCGCCGGACTGGAACACGGCATGTCGCACCTGCGGGATCGCTTCCCCGACGCGGTCTTTGCGGTGTGCCTGTCGGGCGGTCTGGACAGCTCGGCGGTGGCAAGTTTCGCCAAGAGAATTTTGAGTAATGTCGTCGCCGTGAGCTTCTCGCTGCTTTCGGAGCAGGATGCCAAGGCCCATCTCCTGGGTGCCGATCCGGGCACGTTGGACAGCATTTCCGAGGATTTTTCCAGTGCGGCGGCTGTGTCCGAGGCGTTGGACATGCCCCTGTTCTCTGTTCTCAGGACTCCTGACGCCATTTTGGATTCGGTGGCCACCTCGGTGAGACTGTGCCAGGACTGGCGGGATTTCAACGTTCATTGCGCGGTGGTGAACCTCGCGCTGGCACAGGACCTCTGTGGTCTCTTCCCCGGCAGGCAGGTTGTTGCGCTGACGGGTGATCTCATGAACGAGTTTGTTTGCGACTACAAAGAGGAGGTTGTGGACGGCACGGTCTACTACCCCCAACCTCGGATTCCGATCGAGAAACGCCGTCGTTTTCTGGTGCGGGGGCTCGATGCCGGGGATCGAGAGGTGGGAGTTTTCGGTGCCTACGGAATCATTGCGGTTCAAGTGTTTTCGGCTGTGGCGGACCTGTACCTCGGCATTCCCGGCGAGATGCTCGAGACCCCGAACGCCAAGGAGACGCTCAACGGGCACCTACTGGCTCCGTCGTTGCTCGACGCGGTCAACACGTCGAAACGCCGGGCGCAGGTCGGTGGCAAAGACAAGGGAATTCTCGGGGTCTTTCATCGCGCAGGAGTCGACCAGAAGGCCCTTGAACGGATGTGGATCCGTTCGTTGCCCGAGACCATGAGGGGTGACCATCCGCTGGACATGATCCAGATCGGCAGGTATCGCACAACCCCGCGGCGAGGTGACGAGTCATGTGCGGAATAGCGGGCTTTGTCACCGGTTCACGGCGGGCGGACCGGGGTGTGCTGCACGACATGCTGAGTGCGATCAGGCATCGCGGCCCCGACGCCTTCGGAGGGTTTGTGGAGGGTGGTGTCGCGTTGGGGAGTGCCCGTCTCAGCATCGTGGATCTTGCGGGCGGGGTGCAACCCGCCGTCAGTGCCGATCGCCGTGTGGCTGTCGTGTTCAATGGAGAAATTTACAACTACCGTGATCTCCGGGCCGAGATGATGGAGGGGGGGGTCTCGTTTCAGACCAACTCAGAGGTGGAGACGCTGCTGGCACTCTATCGGATGCACGGTGTGGAAATGTTCCGATTGCTCGACGGTCAGTTCGCCATCGCCATCTGGGACGGGGAGCTTGACCGGCTGATTCTGTGCCGTGACCGGTTCGGGATCCGTCCGCTTTTCTGGACCATGCGCGGTCAGAATGTCGTCTTCGGCTCTGAAATCAAGGCCCTCGCTGTTCACCCAGAGGTGGCCTTGAGCCTGGACAAGCGGGCCCTGGCTCAGACCTTCAGGTTCTGGACGACCGTCGGAGACACGAGCGCCTTCGAAGGGATCCACCAAATGGCACCGGCTCACTTCCTGGTGGTTGATGGTGGCACTCCACGGCTCGAGAGGTATTGGCAGTGGCCGCTGCCCCATGAGGTCGATTCGCTCGACCTGGCTGATGACGAGGAGTATTTCGAGAGTTTCGTCGAGCAGATGCTCTGCTCTATCGAACGCCGGCGAATGGCGGATGTGCCCATCGCCGGATATGTGTCCGGGGGAATCGATTCGAGCATCGTGACCCTGTGCCTGCAGGCCGAGATGTCGCCTGAAAGGCTGAAGTCGTACTCCGTGACCTTCGAAGACCCCGAGTACGATGAGAGGCAGGCGCAGCGGCTTGTGACAGACAGCTTCGGGTTCGATCACACGCCGGTCCACGTCCGATCATCAGACATCAGCGGTGCGTTTTCCAGGAGGTCGTCTGGCACGCTGAAACCCCGTTGTTTCGCACTGCGCCGGCGCCAATGCTCCTGCTGTCCCGCCGGGTTCACCAGGACGGAATCAAGGTCGTCATGACCGGGGAAGGCGCCGATGAGATTCTCCTCGGCTACGACCTCTTCAGAGAGACCGCCATCAGGCGGTTCTGGAGCAGGGACCCGGACTCCGAGTGGAGGGGGAGTCTCCTCAAGCGCCTTTATGCCTATCTTCCCCAGTATCGGAATTCCCGGTACTTCAACTTGCTTCTCGATTTCTACAGACCGACCCTGCCGGATCGAGATGATCCCCACTACGCCATGGCTGTGCGGTGGGCGAATGGGAGGGCGTTGGAGCCGTTCTTCAGCGACGACATGCGGGCGTTCGTCGGTCGCTACGATCCGGTCTCCGAGCTGGATAAGTGGCTGCCTCCTGGCTACACAGATGCCGGAGACATCGATCGTGCTCAGTGTGTCGAGGTCTTGACGTTGATGACCAACTACCTGCTGTCGAGCCAGGGGGATCGGATGTCCATGGCGAACTCTGTGGAGGGCCGATATCCATACCTCGATCACCACTTCGTGGAGTTCGCGGCCCGTTTGCCCAAGAGGATCAAGCTGAGGGGCATGAAGGACAAGTTCATCCTGAGGAATGCCTTCAAAGCGGTCGTTCCGGAGGCCGTTCGAGAACGACCCAAGGTGGCCTATCAGGCGCCGGATCTTGCTGGTTTCATCAGCGATGGCAGAGCGCCGGACTGGGTGGAGGAGCTGTTGACCCCAGCGCGTATCAAGGAAACGGGGTTGTTCGACCCGGATCGGGTGTCGAGGCTGCTTTCGAAAGGCAAATCGCACAAGCTGAGCAGGATAGGAACCAGGGACAACATGGCATTCGTGCTGGTTCTATCAACCATGTTGCTTGATGAGTTTTTCGTCAGGGGGAAGGCCTGGACGGAGCCCATTGCTTCCGCCAGGCAGCCAATGGTAATGGTCTGATGGCTGAGCTGGCAGCCACCCAACCAGCCACTCATGGCAACAGCCGAAGGGCAGACACATGGAGAGGGAATCGATAGATGTCCACAGAATATTCGATTCAAGGCATGAAGATCGTCTACGAAAATGGGAGGGCGTTCCCTCCATCGAATGCCACTCTGGATCTCGCCAACCACATGCGAATTTCGCCAGGGGAAGTCGTCTGCGACGTGTGTTGTGGCGGCGGTCTTCTGTCTTTTGCGGCTTCGCGGTTGGGTGCCTCCAGGGTTCTTGCGTCTGATGCAGATGCGGCGAGTCTCAGAATGGCGACGACCAACGGGAAGAGCAACGGCTTGTCCAACATAGAGTTCCTGTTGGGAGATTGCCTGGAACCTATCTCGGAGCTTGTGGATGTCGTAGTCTCCAACCCCCCTCAGTTGCCAGCGTTCATCGCGGACCGATTCAGAAAACCGGTTCGGGGTTGGATCGAGGGTGGGGACGACGGCACAAAGTTGATATCCAAGCTGATCAAAGAGTCCCATGCGCAACTGAAGCCCGGCGGAAGGTTGTACGTTCCAATATTCAGCCTTTCAAATCCCAAACAGACGAGGGCCGTGTTGGATCGGTATTTTTCATGTACCTGTTTGAAGTCTCGGGTAATTCCGGTCGACGAACGACACGGATTGGACCAGGTTGATGACATGTGGGCGCTGGAAAAGACCGGAGCGATAGAACTCGCCCTCTGTGATGGCGCCCCTGCTTGGACCATTGAAATTTATGAGGGAGTGGCGAGACTCCAGCCGAAACCTTGACGATTGAGCCTGACGAACTCTTCGTTAGAAGGAATTCCCTCTCTGGGCCCGGTGTTTTTGTCAGATAACCGATGGGCATGGTTTGAACGGAAGGTGCTGATGACTGGAAAACTGACCTTTGAGAACATCCAAAGCACAATTGTGAGTTTTGTGCTGTCGGATTTTCCCTCGGACTACACGGAGTCGACCCTGCCTCGGGATCAGTCCCTCGTCGAGTTGGGTGTCGTGGACTCGTATGGAGTGGTCGAGTTGGTGGATTTTCTGGAACAGACCTGGTCACTGGTCATCGAGGACTCGGAGATCACGCGGGAGACCCTGGGGTCGATCGATAAAATGGCAACTCTCGTCTTTCGGAAGGTCGATTCCGCTCGAGGCTGACCGCGGCTTTTCACGGAAAATTGGTACACAGCGGCCAATCCGCTGTGGCAGGCTATGTGTTGACCGATGCGGGTTAACTCGGCTTTTGGGGGTCCCCATGGAGAATCGTCACCCGTCAATCGAATTTCGCTCCAAGATCAGGGACCGCTTTCCCTCGCTGAACCGGGGGACGGTGTTTCTGGAGAATGCCGGGGGGTCGCAGGTGCCCGGGGTGGTTGTGGAGCGGATGCGGGAGTACATGCTCTCGAGCTATGTGCAGCTGGGGGCGGGGTACGAGCTGTCGCAGAGGGCGACGGCGACGGTGGAGGAGGCGAGGGGTTTCGTACGGCTCCTGTTTGGCGGGTTGAACGGGCAGGTGGTGTTGGGGCCGTCGACGTCGGCGCTGCTGCAGATGCTGGCCGACTGCTACGGGAGGGTGCTGGAACCCGGAGCCGAAATCGTGGTGGCGGAATGTGGGCACGAGGCCAATGTGGGCCCGTGGGTGCGTTTGGAACGGGCCGGGGCGAAGGTGCGGTGGTGGAAGGTTGATCCGGAGTCGTGCTCCAGCCCGGTGGAGCGGCTCGGAGAACTGCTCAACGCACGCACAGCGTTGGTTGCCTTTCCCCACGTGTCGAATCTGCTCGGGGAGATCGTGGACGTCAGGGCGGTCACTCAGATGGCCCATGCGGTCGGGGCGAAGGTGGTTGTGGATGGGGTGGCGTACGCGCCGCACCGGGCCATGGACGTGGAGGCCTGGGGTGTGGACTGGTACGGTTTCTCCACCTACAAGGTCTACGGCCCGCACATGGCCGCCCTGTGGGGGCGGCGGGAGGCCATGGCCGAGCTCGAGGGGCCAAACCACTTTTTCGTGGGACGGGACGACGTGCCCTACAAGTTCGAGCTGGGTGGGGCGAACCACGAGGGGTGTGCGGGTCTGCTGGGTCTGCGCGAGTACATCGCGTTAATCGCGGGTGAGGCCGACGCTGAGCAGTTGGACCGGGGGGGCGTGGAGCGGGCTTTCGATGTGATGACCGCCTGCGAGCTGCCGGTGCAGGCGAGATTGATCGACTACCTGAGGTCCAGGCACGATGTCAAGATCATCGGGCCGGAGGACGCTGGTGCAGGGCGAGTGGGAACGATCAGCTTTGTGCACGAATCCAGAAGTTCGCGGGAAATCACCGAGGTGGTGGACCGGTCGGGCATCGCGATCCGGCACGGTCACATGTACGCCCATCGCCTGTGCACGGCCCTCGGTTTGGATCCCGACGACGGGGTCGTTCGCGTGAGCCTGGTGCACTACAACACCGTCGAGGAGATCGAGCGACTGATCAAGGTGCTGGACAAGGCGTTGGCGTAGGGTTTAAAGGTTTAAAAGTTAAAGGTTTAAAGGTGCGCCGCTGGTTCCGCCGGGGGTGTGCGGATTCCTGGCTCCCCGCGGCGACTGCTTTTTTGTCATCCCGACCGAGCCGTTGAGAGCAGCGAAACGGCGAGTGGAGGGATCCGGGTGGTGGTGCTAGCCCCCCTCCCCAGATCCTTCGACTCGCGGCTTCGCCGCTCGCTCAGGATGACATTCATGGAAATGGGTGGGTGGGCGGGAATTTTCAATTGCAATTTTCAATCTGGAATTCTCTCCCTTTAAGGCGAGACGGCCGAATCACACCTTGGTTTGGAGATGATTCGGCTATGCTGGAACGACGATGATCCAGAGGCCGGTGGAAGAGCTCGGGAACGACCCGCTGCTACGAGAAACGTGGGAGGAGCTGGGTCGGCCGGAGTGTTACCTGGCGGGCGGTTACATCCGAGACCACGTCATCGGACGAGAGAGTCGCGACCTGGACTTCACCATGTTCGGGTCGGCGGACGAGGTGGCCGAGCCGGCTCGCCGGTTCGCCAAGAGGCACGGTGTCCGCCCCCACCTGTTGGGAAAGCCGCCGCGGTGCGTGTGGCGGATCGACACTCCGGACCTCAAGGTGGAGCTGTGGCCATTGGGTTCGCTGACCCTCGATGACGACATTCTCCGCAGGGATTTCAGCTGCAACGCCCTTGCGTGGCAAATGCCCGACGGTCCTCTGATCGACCGCGTGGGCGGGATGGACGCCATCAGTGCCGGCAGGATCAGCGCCATCTCCCGGGGCAATCTGCAGGACGATCCGGTTCGGTTGCTGCGGGCGCCGCGATTCGTCGCTCAGCTGGAGGGCTTTGGCATCGACCATCGAACCACCGATTGGATCCGCGAGCTGGCGCAACTGCTTGCCTATGCGCCCAAGGCCCGGATTGGAACCGAGTTGATCCAGATCCTCGGAGCCGAGAGGGCAGAGCTGGGGCTCCGATCCATGCTCGAGCTCGATCTGCTCCGTGCGTCGGCACCCAACGAATCGGCCCCGGATGCGGATTGGTTGGGTCGTCACGCCGGGGCAGTGCATCGTCTGGCCTCGCCCCAGAACCATCCTGTGCCGGGATCGGTCCAATCGGCGGGTGATGCGGCGCGATTGGTGATCCTGTTTCGGGGTTGGCGGTGCCTATCTTCCGACGCCACCGCTCCCTACTCCTGGCCGCGGTCCGATCGATTGGCCGCCCACCGCGCCGAATCGCTGCTCCAATGGGCAGAGGCTGCCGTGGACGCTCCTGCTGCGGACCGGCGGGAGCTGATCCACGAGGCAGGGGACGCTTTCCCTGCTTTGTTTGCCGCTGCGGCGGCACTCGATGAGCAGGCGGCGGACGGGAGTGCAGCCTGGAGGCGATGGTGGGACCAGTGGGAGCGTCTCGGGGATCGGCTGATCCGGCCGCCGGCTTTGCTCGGCGCGGATGAGTTGAGCGAGATGACCGGGATCGGTGAGGGTCCGGAGCTGGGCAGGGTGATCCATGCGCTCCAGCGGGCACAGGTGAGGGGCCAGGTGCGCTCCGAGGCGGGCGCAAAGCGGTGGTTGATCGTCAACGGTTGGACGATCGAACAATCGAAAATCAAAAATTGAAAATCAAAAATCAAAAATCCGTGTTGCGTAATTCGCAATGGGAGGGTGGTTGGGCGGGCGCAATGCTCATCCTCGGTTCGGAGACGGAGATGGCAGGGTGTCGCGGGTCCACCCGAGTCCCGAACCCCGAATCCTGACCCCGACTCCCCGAACCCCGAATACCGAACTCCCAGTCACTCGCATGGGTCGACGTGTCATCCCGACCGAGGCGTTGAGCGTAGCGAAACGCCGAGTGGAGGGATCTGGGGGCGGTGCTCCTCCCCCCACCCAGATCCTTCGACTCGCCGCCCTGACGGGCGGCTCGCTCAGGATGACACTGACGAGATGGGGTGGGTGGTTGGGTTTCCACATTCCACATTCCACATTCCGCAACCCCGACCCCGAACCCCGAGCCCCGAACCCCGAGCCCCGAACCCCGAACCTGTCCCGAATCCCGAGTCCCGAATCCCGAGTCCCGAATCCCGAGCCCCGAACCCCGAGTCCCGAATCCCGAGTCCCGAATCCCGAATCCCGAATCCCGAGTCCCGAATCCCGACCCCGAACCCCGAGTCCCGAACCCCGAGCCCCGCAGTGTGCTACAGTGCGCGCCCCGCCGAGAGGCGGCGTATCCCGATCGGAGGAATGCCATGGCCGAAGAAGAATTCAGAAAATCATTGCCAGATCAGGGCTGTGCTCCAGGCGCGAGGCCGAAAGGTTGATCGCGGAGGGGCGGGTCACCGTTGACGGCCACCAGGTCGAAGTTTGGGTGACAAGGCCGACGCCGATCGACAGCACATCAAAGTCGACGGCAAGGGGCTCCGCAGCCCGGAACCCATGCGCTACCTTCTGCTGTACAAGCCGCGCGAGGTGATGACAACCTGCGACGATCCCGAGGAGCGTAAGACGGTGGTGGATCTGGTGCGCGGCCACATCAGGGAACGGGTTTATCCAGTAGGCCGCCTGGACTACCAAAGCGAGGGGCTGATCATCCTGACCAACGACGGCGAGCTTGCGGCCCGCGTGGCTCACCCCCGGTACGGCGTGGTTCGTGAGTACCTGGTGAAGATCCGCGGCGATCTGGATGAGCAGGAGTATCGCCGGTTGATGGCGGGTACCTCGATCGAGGGCCACCGCGTCAAGCCAATGCAGGCACGCCGCGATTCGGGCACCCGTGGGGGCAAAACGTGGTGGCGTATCCAGGTGACTGAGGGCCGGACCCACGAGGTCCGCGAGCTGTTCTTCCGCGCCGGGCATCACGTGCAACGGTTGCGGCGAACCGCCATTGGGCCGGTTCGGGACGACACCCTGCGCCCGGGGGACTTTCGGACCCTGACCGAAGCCGAGGTGAAGACCCTCAAGGGTGCGAAGGCGAAGCCGCCGAAGCAGCGCTCTGAGGGGCGGCGGACCGGGAGGCCGGCGAGGAAACCCTCACCCGACCGCTCCCGCGGCAAGCGGTGATCTCGACGGTGGAGATTGCCGGGGGGTAAACCCCCGGCCCGCGAATGTTGTTCTTGAGGATGCCGAGGGATAAACCGCAGGCCCGTAACGAATAGCATCTAAAATACTCAAAAATATAAATTTAGGGAAATTCGTTCGACGAATTTCCGTGGTACAATCACGCGCCTGTTTGGAGGTTATCGGGTGAGCGAGACCGAGAAGCAACAACCGCTGGAAACCCTGCTGGCGAACCGAAGATCCAAGCTGGACGGTCTGCGGGAGAATGGGATCGAGCCGTACCCGACGCGCTTTCGCGTGTCGGCCTCGATCAGCGATATTCGGCGGGAACATGATTCCCTCTCAGCCGAAGATCTCGAGGAATCCCAGCCGAAGGTTCGGATCGCAGGCCGGATCACCGCGATTCGAGGCCACGGCAAGGTGTCATTTGTCGATCTCTCCGATGGCGCTTCCCAGGTGCAGCTCTATGTGCGCAAGGACCGGCTGTCCGAGGCCGATTGGCAGGTCTTCAAGTCCATGGATCTTGGGGATTTTGCCGGGGTGGATGGGACGGTATTCCGCACCCGGGCGGGCGAGCTGAGTGTCGGAGTGGACGGGCTCCAGATCCTGTCGAAAGCTCTGCGGCCCCTGCCCGAGAAATACCACGGTCTGGCCGATCGCGAGGCGCGGGCCCGCCAGCGCTACCTCGACCTGATTTCAAACCCCGAATCGCGGCGGGTCTTCGAGATCCGTAGCCGGGTGATCGCCGGGATCCGGCGGTTCCTCGAGAGCCACGGCTTCATGGAGGTCGAGACCCCCATGATGCAGCCCATTCCAGGGGGGGCTACTGCCCGACCCTTCATGACCCACCACAACACCCTGGATATGGACCTGTATTTGCGAATCGCCCCGGAGCTGTTCCTCAAGCGGCTGACCGTGGGTGGATTCGAGCGAGTCTTCGAGCTCAACAGGAATTTTCGGAACGAGGGCATCTCCACCCGCCACAACCCCGAATTCACCATGCTCGAGTTCTACTGGGCCTACGCCGACTACGAGCTGCTCATGGACTTCACCGAGGAGCTGATCACCACCGTCGCCGAGGAGGCGGTGGGGACTCTCGAGCTGGAGTGGGGTGACAAGCACATCGATCTGCGCCGCCCTTGGCTTCGAATTTCGCTGCGGGATGCGGTGCTGAGCTACTCCGATCTGACCGAGGAGGATCTGTCCAGCCGCGAGCGGATGGAAGCCGCGGCCCGCGGTCTGAAGGTGGAGCGGATCGAGGAGCGGTCGGATGGCAGCCTGCTGGCCGAGCTCTACGAGATGACTGCCGAGCCGCAGATGATCAACCCGGCCTTCATCACCGACTTTCCTCGGGACATTTCGCCCTTTGCCAAGTCGAGAACCGACGATCCGAACGTGACGGAGCGGTTTGAGCTGTTCGTCGGCGGCATGGAGCTGGCCAACGCATTCACCGAGCTCAACGATCCCGACGAGCAGCGACGGCGCCTCGAGGAACAGGCCAGACAGAGCGGGGTTGAGGTGGACGAGGACTACGTGACCGCCCTCGAGCACGGCATGCCGCCCGCCGGCGGCGAGGGCATCGGCATCGACCGCCTGGTGATGTTGCTGACCAACCAGACCTCCATTCGGGACGTCATTTTGTTTCCGCTCCTGCGACCGAAGGAGTGAGGGGCTCCGATCATGTTGATCGTCCCCTGCACTCCACCTCGGGGCGGCTGCCTGTTAGGGGTTAAAGATTTAAAGGTGAAAGGTTTAAAAGTTAAGGGTTCAAAGGTTAAAGGTTTAAAAGGGATTCAGCCTGCCTGGATTGCGAATTACGAATTGCGAATTCCGAATTGTTGGCGTCCGAGGCCGATGAGGGATGGGCCGCAGAAGAACGCAGTTTCCCCCACCCAGACTTGTCCTGAGCGAGCGAAGCGAGTCGAACGGATCCCTCGACTCGCGGCTGCGCCGCTCGCTCGGGATGACAGGATGGGCGGTTCGCCGTGCCAGCACAACGAGCCGATTCCAGGGGTGGGCGGGCGGGAACTTTCAACTTTCAACTTTCAACTTTCAACTCGACCAGCGAGACGCCCGCACCACAATTCGACCCTGCTGTCTCGCCCGGGGTCGGTTTTCCGAATTCCGAATTCCGAATTCCGAATTCCGAATTGTTGGCGTCCGAGGTCGATGAGGGATTGGCCGCAGAAGAACGCAGTTTCCCCCACCCAGACTTGTCCTGAGCGAGCGAAGCGAGTCGAACGGATCCCTCGACTCGCGGCTGCGCCGCTCGCTCGGGATGACAGGATGGGCGATTCGCCGTGCCAGCACAACGAGCCGATTCCAGGGGTGGGCGGGCGGGAACTTTCAACTTTCAACTTTCGATTTACAACTCGACCAGCGAGACGCCCGCATTCCACAATCCTGGCCCTGCTCTCTCGATCGGGCTTCGGATTTTCCGATATTCCGAATTCCGAATTTCCCGAATTCTGCACCCGTCCGGTACACCACCCCACCCTCGATCGCAATGACCACTGCTCTTGGAGTTCGCGGTGAGGGCTGAGCTGCACATCGCCCACCGCTACCTCGTGGGCCTGCGCCGGCGAACCCACGTCGCCACGGTGACCCTGATCTCTCTGATCGGCCTTGCCCTCGGTGTGATCGCTCTGGTGGTCACCCTGGCCCTTCTGGAGGGCTTTCAGTCGGGCATCCGCAGCGAGCTGGTGGAACGCGCGGCCCACGTCCGAATCGGACCGGCTGAGGGCCGCCGTCTCGCCGACCCCGAAGGGCTGGCCTCGGTTTTGCAGGGCCGCCTCGGAGATGTGGAGATGGTGAGCGTCGTGCGCGGTACGAGCCTGGTTTCGTCACCCACGGGTGCCGTTCCGGCATCGGTTGTGGGCCGGTCTGACACCCCGGTGGCATCGCTGGATCAGATTCTCGCCGCGAGGGTCAACGCCGGCGCCGGAGACTTCGTGCAGGTCATTTCGCCCCGTCAGCGGCTGACTCCCATGGGTCTGTTGCCGGTTCGGGTGCAGGTCGAGATCACCCACATCCGCCCCCCAGAATCCGGCAGCGATTCGGGGGCCATCAGGCTGCCTCTAGATCAGGCCCAAAGGCTGTTCTGGGGAGAGCCCGCTGTGGAGCACATCGAACTGAGGGACCCCGCCGACCCGTGGCGCCTGGCCGGAAGGGTGCGCGAGGCTCTCGGCGCGCGGGCTGCCGAGTTTCGGGTGGAAGGCCTCGAGGAACTCCACCGGCCGCTGTTGGTGGCGCTCGCCCTGGAACGGGTGATGATCTTCCTGGCGGTTGGCCTGATGCTGGTGGTCGCAGCCCTCAACCTGCTGTGCAACGTCGCCATGGTGGCGGCGGAGAAGCGCACCGACCTCGCGGTGCTCGCTGGCCTCGGTTTGCCTCCCGCCTCGCTTCGACGGCTTTTTCTGCTGATCGGGCTCGGCATTGGCGTGTGCGGCTCGCTGATCGGAGCTGTGTTGGGATCCGGGCTGGCGATCACCCTCGACGCCACAGAGGCGCTCCCGCTGCCGCGAGGTGTCTTCATGAGATCGTCGGTTCCCTTCGAAGTGGACCCGGGCATGGTGGCGGTGGTGGTGTTGGTTGCGCTGACGCTGTCGGCTGCCGCATCCTGGCTGCCGTCTCGCCTGGTGGCGCGGCGCGAGCCGGCGGAGGGCCTCCGCTATGAGTGACGGGCCCATGGTTCAGCTCCAGGACGTCGCCAAGGGTTACGGTGCCGGCTCCGCCCGAGTGGAAGTCCTCAGGGATCTTGACTTCGAGGTCGCGGCCGGCCAACTGGTGGCGGTGGTTGGACCTTCGGGCGTCGGCAAGAGCACGCTGCTCCACCTGGTGGGCCTCCTGGATCGGCCCGAGTCAGGGGCGTTGGAGCTCGACGGAGAGGCGGTGGGGCAGCTGGATGGGCAGGCTCGCGCGGGGATTCGCAATCGGATGATCGGTTTCGTCTTCCAGCACCACCACCTGCTCGACGAGCTGGACGCGCTGGACAATGTGGCGCTCCCCCTGAGGATCGGCGGTTGGTCCGCACGCAAGGCCCGGGATCGCGCAACGGAGTTGATCGCTTCGGTGGACCTGTCCGATCGGTCCGACCATTTCCCGGACCAGCTTTCGGGGGGTGAGCAGCAACGTGTGGCGGTGGCCCGTGCCCTGG
The DNA here is from genome assembly GCA_963801995.1 of uncultured Holophagae bacterium. Classification (GTDB taxonomy): domain Bacteria; phylum Acidobacteriota; class Thermoanaerobaculia; order Thermoanaerobaculales; family Sulfomarinibacteraceae; genus FEB-10. The sequence continues at coordinate 27,912 of CAWDGW010000015.1, forward strand.
CCGCCCGGCCCCGGCTGTTGCTCGCGGACGAGCCCACGGGCAATCTGGATTCCGCCAACGCGGACCAGGTGTTCGGGCTCGTTCAGGAGCTCCATTTGAAGGGTGGATTGACATCAATTATAGTGACCCACAACGAGGCTATGGCCGGCAGGTGCGACCGCGTTTTCCGGCTGGCACCGCTGGGTGAGCGTTCCGGATATGTTTGAGAGATTTAACGAGCACGTCAGGCGAAGCCTGTTCTTCGCCCGCTATGAAGCAAGTCGATCGTCAAGCCGGTCCATCGGCTCCGAGCACTTGCTGCTGGGGATGCTGCGCGAAGCCGATCCGGTGCTGGTGGAGCTGCTGGAGCGGTTGGGGCTGGGGGTCAAGGAACTGCGCGCCGAGTTGCTCGGCGATCGGGTCGCCCTCGAGCAGATCAGCACTTCACCCGACCTGCCGCTGTCCGAGGAAACGAAACGGGCGTTGGCCTTCGCAGTCCACGAAGCCGAGAGCATGGGCCACACATCGGTGGGCACCGAGCATTTGATGCTGGGCCTGCTCCGGGTGGATGAGTGCGCCGCCGCCCAGTACCTCGCGGCCCACGGCTTCGACCTGTTCCAACTCCGCGACGAGGCGATCCGTTATGGACGCGAGGCGGAGGAAGAGGCCTCGACCAAGGAGACCCCGAACATCACGGAGTACGCCCGGGACCTCACCCAAATGGCGGCCGAGGGTCAGTTCGACCCGTTGATCGGCCGCGACGAAGAGGTGGAGCGGGTGATTCAGATCCTGTGCCGCCGCACCAAGAACAATCCTCTGTTGCTCGGGGACGCAGGGGTCGGCAAAACCGCCATCGTCGAGGGTTTGGCCACCCGAATCGTCGAGGGTCACGTGCCGTCGTTGTTGGCGAACCGGCGAATTCTGGCCCTCGACCTGTCGCTGATGGTGGCGGGGACCAAGTACCGCGGCCAGTTCGAGGAGCGCCTCAAAGGACTGCTCAAGGAGCTCCGAGAGCACGGCGAGGTGGTGGTCTTCATCGACGAGATCCACTCCCTGATTGGGACCGGCTCGGCCGAAGGGTCTCTCGACGCGGCCAACATCCTCAAGCCGGCTCTGTCTCGCGGTGAGATCACCTGCGTCGGCGCCACCACTGTCCGTGAGTACCGCAAGTACGTGGAGAAGGACCGGGCACTCTCCCGCCGCTTCCAGGCCATCACGGTGCGCCAGCCCACCGAGGACGAGACGATCGAGATCCTGCGTGGCGTACAGTCCCGGTACGAGGAGTTTCACGGCGTGACCTACTCGGAGGAGGCGATCCGCACAGCGGTGGGCCACGCCGGGCGCTACATCACCGACCGGGCTTTTCCCGACAAGGCCATCGACGTGCTCGACGAAGCCGGCGCCCGGGTCAAACTGCGGCAGATCTCGTCCACCTCCTCGCTTCGCGAGGTCCAGACCGAGATCCAACGGGTGGTGGGCAAGATGAAGGAGGCGATCTCGCGCAAGGAGTTCGAGTCGGCGGTCGAGCTTCGCGAGGAGGAGCTGCGGCTCCGAGAAGAGCTCGAAATGTTGGAAGAGACCCACGCCTCCGAACCGCCCGATGCAGTTGTGGTGGGGCGACCGGACATCGAGGAGGTGGTCTCGTCGTGGACCGGAGTTCCGGTGACCGCCCTCAAGGAGGACGAGGCCGACCGTCTGGCCAGGATGGAAGACATTCTTCGTCTCAGGGTTGTGGGCCAGGATGACGCCATCAAGGCGCTGGCGCGGGCCATCAGGAGAAGCCGCCTCGGCGTGACCAGTCCGCTCAGGCCGATCGGGTCCTTCATTTTTCTCGGCCCTTCCGGGGTCGGCAAAACCGAGGTGGCTCGGCAGCTCGCCAGCTTCCTCTTTCAGGATCCCCGCCGGCTGGTTCGGTTCGACATGTCCGAGTACATGGAAAAACACACGGTCTCCAGGCTGATCGGATCGCCGCCCGGGTACGTGGGCTTCGAGGAGGGTGGGCAACTCTCCGAGAGGGTTCGCCGAAACCCCTACTCGGTGATCCTGCTCGACGAGATCGAGAAGGCCCACCAGGACATCTACAACTTGCTGCTTCAGGTCCTCGAGGATGGACGGTTGACCGACAACTACGGCAACGTCATTGACTTCACAAACACGCTGATCATCATGACCTCGAATCTCGGCAGCCGGGATCTCATCGACGACGATCGGGTGGGATTCGCCGACCAGCGCAGGAAGCTCGAATCGGCCAGGGTCAAAGAAGTGGTTGATCGCCAACTGCGGCGCCACTTCCCGCCCGAGTTCATCAATCGGCTTGACGATGTGATCGTCTTCGACCCCCTCTCCGAGGAGAGCATGCTCGCGGTGGCAGGGATTCTGCTTCGCGAGACCGCCGACAATCTGTCCCGGCAGCGCATCACCCTTCGGTGCGACGAAGATGTGGCTCCGTGGCTGCTCGAGAAATGTGGCATAGACCCTCAGGCCGGTGCGAGACCCCTTCGCCGGTTGGTCAAAATGTGGGTGGAGGACGCCGTCGCCGACTATCTGATCCTCAATCGCACGGACCAGGAGGTGGTGCTCCACGTGAAGCTCCGTAACGGCAAGCCCGTGGTGGAAGCCGGCAAAGTGGCTCCCGAACCGAAGGGGACGATGTGATGAGGTTTGTCCTCTCACTCTTCATGGTCCTCGCGGCCTCGGTTCCGGTTTCGGCACAGAGTGCGCCAGGCCCGGGTGCCGGGGAAGCACCGATCATTGCCGACATCGTGGTCGAGGGCGGAGTCACTCTGACGGTCGACACCGTGTCCTACTACCTCGGCCTCGAGCCCGAGGATCAGCTCGACGTCGATCTGATCTCGGAGGGCTTTCACCGGCTCTGGGACTCCGGACTCTTCGAGGATCTTCGGATCGAACTCGAGCAGACCGACGAAGGAGAGGTCATCCTCTACGTGGTCGTGCAGGAGCGACCGTTCGTCACCTCGGTCGAGTTCGAGGGCAACAAAAAGCTGAACGATTCGGACCTCAAAGACCGTCTGGACGAGAAGGGCATCGAAATCCCGCGCAACGTTCCTTTGCGGGCTGCCCAGCTGTCGCGGATCCAGGCGGCCATCAAAGGGCTCTACGAAGAGGACGGATTCCGCGCCGCCGTGGTGGTCTTCGATGTGGAAGAGGTCGGGTCGAACAAACGAAAGGTGACCTTCTACATTGAAGAGGGCGGCAAGGTCAAGATTTCCGACATCGAGTTTGCGGGCAACGAAGTCTTCGATGACTCCAAGTTGCGAGGAGCGCTGAAGAAGACCAAGCAAAAAGGCCTGCTCCAGATGTTCGGTGACAAGACGATCTTCACCGAGATCGCCTGGGAAGAGGACCGCGACAACCTCCGCAAGTTCTATCTCGACCGTGGCTATATCGACATCAAAGTCGGGACGCCGCAAATCGAGATGAAGGCCAAGAACCCGGACGCCGAGGAGCTCAAGAAGAGAGACCACTACCTGATCGTCGTGATCCCGATCGAGGAGGGCGAGCCGTACGCCATGGGCTCGCTCAAGATCGAGGGGTCCGAAATCTACAATCCGGACCGTCTGATCGAGTTGTTCGAGGTGGAGATAGGCCAGACCTACAGCAACAAGGCCGTCGAAGGAGGCATGGAGAGGCTCCGTGACCTCTACCACAACACCGGATACCTTTACGCCTACACCAACCAGGTGTGGCAGCCGCGCGAGGGCGAGGACCACGTGGTGGACGTTGTGGTGGATGTCTTCGAGGGCGATCGCTTCCGGCTGGGCCGGCTCGAGTTCTCGGGCAACACCAACACTCGTGACAAGGTGTTGCGCCGCGAGTTCAGAGTTTCTGAAGGCTCCTATATGAGCATGGGTGTTTTCAGGAGCTCGGTCTTCAAGGTGAACGCTCTCGGTTACTGGAAGCTCGAGGAAGAGCCGCTGGAGTTCGACTTCGATGACGAGGAGAAGCGGGTCAACGTCACCGTCAAAGGCACGGAGGTGGGCCGTAACGATATCCAGTTCGGTGCCGGTTACTCCGAGCTCGACGGATTCTTCGTCCAGGGCCAGTTCAACACGCGAAATTTCATGGGGCGCGGCAATTCGCTGGGGGTTTCGGTCCAGGTTGGCCGACGATCCGACTACTACACCCTGTCGTACACCGAGCCGTACTTCATGGATCGTCGGATCCTGCTCGGCGGGTCGATCTTCAAGACGAACCTGGATGCCATCGGATTCAAGCGGGACACCACCGGCGCCACCCTGACCACGGGTCTCGGGGTGAGCACCTTCGGGTCGGTGAGCGCCATCATCGCCTACGAAGACGTGTACTCGGAGTTCGCCATCACCCGGGCGGGTCTCGTGGGAGACGACACCGCGGGACACATTCCGCCCTTGCAGGTGCCGCCGATCGAGCCCCAGGATCAGGAATACGCAGTCGAGGTATTCACCGGAACCACCACCTCGCTCACACCGAGCTATCTCGTCGACAGCAGGGACGACCCCTTCGACCCGAACAAGGGAAAACGCTTCAACGCCCGGCTCAGGTTCGCAGGCGGTCCCCTTGGCGGCGATTTCGACTACATTCGGCCCAATGTCAGTTGGACGCAGTTCATGTCCGTGGGCAAGAAGTTTGTCTTCGCATACCGTGGGGAAGCGGGCCAGTTCTTCCCGTATGACGATTCACCGATCCCACAGTACGAACGGTATCGGCTGGGTGGCGACCGGACGATTCGTGGTTTTCCGTACTACACCATTCTCCCGCGGACGGCTGAGGGCTTCTACTTCCTGTCCCCGGGCGGCTCACGGCAGGGAGGTGACCGGTATTGGCTCACCAACTTCGAGTTCCAGTTCCGGATCGGCGGCCCGGTGAAGCTGGTGGCCTTCTTCGATGCCGGAAACACCTACGTGGATGAGCAGGGATGGGATCTGGAACTGTGGCGCCGATCGACGGGCCTCGAGATGAGGATTTTCCTCCCCATTTTCCAGGCGCCCATTCGTTTTATCTATGGAGTGAACCTCGATCCATACCCGGACGAGGAATCGAGCGACTTCTCGTTTTCGATCGGGACCACCTTCTAGGCCCGGTCGAGACAGAGAGCAGGAGGTTCAGAATGAAGAAATCGGTTGTGTGTGTCATGGCGGCGGCACTGGTACTGGCGTTCGTTGCTCCGGCGGCGGCCCAGAATCTTGCCGTCATCGATGTCCAGCGGGTCGTCACCGAGTCAGATCCCGGCAAGGACGCCCTCAATCGCCTTCGCATGCTGCAGGAGGAGAAGATCGCGGAGGGCCAGAATCTGCAGCAGGAGCTGGACGCGCTGCGCGACCAGTTCACCAAGCAGCGGTTCACACTGGCGGAGGACAAGCTGGAGGAGCTGAACGGCCAGATCGAGGACAGAACCATCGCGCTGCAGCGTTTCGAGGACGATGCCAAGCGCGCCCTCGAAGAGGCTCGCAGGACCTACCTCGGACGGCTCGAAGAGAGCATCATGCCGATCATCAACGACGTCGGCAAGGAGCGTGGCTTCACGCTCATCTTCAACAAGTTCCAGTCCGGTCTCGTGTACGCCGACGAGGCCGTCGACATCACCGACGACGTCATCCGGCGGTTCAATACGGCTCAGTAATGAGGCTGGACGAGCTCGCCCGGAGGCTCGACGCCGAGTTGGTCGGTGACCCGTCCGCATCCGTGGACGGAGTCCGGCCGCTCGACGAGGCGGGGCCGGAACACCTTTCGTTTCTGCACAACCCTAAATACGTTGGGCAGGCCCGAGAGTCCAAGGCGGGCGCGATCCTGGTTCGCCCGAGTGACACCTTGCCTGACCGCAACCTGCTGGTGTGCGCCGAACCCTACCTCGGGCTCGCCCGTGCTCTCAAGTTGCTGCATCCACAGAAGGAAGCGGCGCCTGGGGTCCACCCTTCCGCGGTGGTTGCCGATGACGCTGAGCTGGGTGAGGACGTCTCAGTGGGGCCGTTCGCAGTTGTGGGCCCAAAGAGCCGAGTGGGTGACCGGACGGTGATCGGAGCGAGCTGTGTGCTGGGACGGAAGGTCGCCGTGGGCGCGGACTGTCTGGTTCATCCGCAGGTGGTCGTGGAAGACCACTGTCGGGTTGGCGACCGGTGCGTGCTCCACGCAGGAACGGTGATCGGATCGGACGGTTATGGGTTCGCCACGGTCGACGGAGTCCACCACAAGGTCCCCCAGGTGGGCATCGTGGTGATCGAGGATGACGTGGAACTCGGCGCCAACGTCTGCGTCGATCGCGCGACGTTCGGCGAAACCAGGATCGGCAGGGGCACCAAGGTGGACAACCTCGTGCAAATCGCTCACAACGTGGAGATCGGCGAGGGGTCGCTGCTGGTGGCCCAGGTGGGGATCTCCGGATCCACCAAGCTCGGCCACCACGTCGTGATCGCCGGCCAATCCGGGGCTGCCGGCCATCTGAAGATCGGCGACCGGGCAATGGTGGGCGCGGCGACCGCGGTGTACAAGGACGTGGCCGAAGGCCAGTTTGTGACCGGCGTGCCGGCCCGGCCCCATCGAGAATGGCTCAAGGCCAACGCCAATCTCCAACGTCTCGACCGACTCCGCCAGAAGGTGCGTGAACTCGAGGCAACCGTGGCCGGCCTTGTGGAGGCTCAGAAAAAGGGAGAATCATGAACGACATCCGCGAAATCCTATCGCTGATGCCCCATCGCTACCCGTTCCTGCTCATCGATCGAATCCTCGAAATGGACGACAAGAAGATCCGGGCGATCAAGAACGTGACGATCAACGAGCCCTTCTTCGCTGGCCATTTCCCGGACGCTCCGGTGATGCCTGGGGTGCTCATCGTGGAGGCCATGGCCCAGGCCGGTGGCTTTCTGCTGCTGTCGGGTGTAGAGGAGGAGTGTCGGAAGGGCAAGCTGGTCTACTTTGCGGGCATTGACGGGTGCCGATTCCGGCGACCGGTGATTCCCGGGGACCAGCTGGTCTTCGAAGTGGAAATTGTGACTCTCCGTTCCAGCTTCGCGAAGTTGCATGCGCGGGCGCTGGTGGATGACGAGGTCGTGTGTGAATCGGACCTGATGTCAGCCATGGCGGATTCCTGATGGCCACGAAAATCCATCCGACGGCGATCATCGATCCAGCGGCCGAGCTGGCGGACGGCGTGGTGGTCGGGCCCTACTCGCTCATCGAGGCCGGTGTGAAGGTGGGGGAGGGCTGCCAGATCGGCCCGTTCTGCCGCCTGACTGGGCTCACCACTATCGGGTCCGGCAACAGCTTCGAAAGCCACTGCTCGGTGGGGGCACCGCCCCAGGATCTCAAATATGCTGGCGAACCGACCCGCCTCGAAATTGGCGACAACAATACCTTCAGGGAGTTCGTGACCTTCCACCGCGGCACCCCCGGTGGGGGCGGGATCACCTCAGTCGGTAGTCACAGTCTATTCATGGCCTACGCCCACGTGGCCCACGACTGCCACATGGGCTCGCAAACGATCTTCGCCAACGCCGCCACCCTGGCCGGGCATGTGGACGTGGCCGACCACGCGACGATAGGTGCCTTCACCGCCGTTCACCAGTTCTGCAGGGTCGGTTTCCACGCCTTCCTGGGCGGGTTCACCGCCGCCACCCAGGACTGCCTGCCCTTCATGCGTACGGTCGGCGCCCGTCCGGCGAAGTGCTACGGACCGAACTCCATCGGGCTCGAACGCCAGGGCTTCTCCGAAGAGAGCCGTAAGGCCCTGAAGAAGCTCTGGAGATACCTCCACAGCCCCAAGCTCAACGCCTCCGCAGCCCTCGAGAAAGCCAAGGCCGAGCTGGCAGGCCAGGAAGAAGTCGACCTGGTGATCCGGTTCATCGAGAGTTCGAAAAGGGGAGTGATTCTGGGCCGTGGGTGAGGATTGGGTCCGCCCTCCCACCCACCCATTGTGAATTGCGAATTGCGAATTACGAATTCAGGCCTTCCGAGATCGTTAAAGGGGCATCTCAAATGACCCCGGCAGACAGCCAATTCGCAATTCGCAATTCGCAATTCACAATGGCCTTGGCCCTGGTCCCCCGGCGTCCGAAGCTGGGGAAGCTGCGCACATGAGTGACTCGCGGGCCGAAGGTGTCGAGCTGGCCGTTTCGGGCGACGGCGGGGTTCGCATGGTCGTACGCGTGAGACCGGGCGGGCGTGCCAATCGGCTGGTCGGGGCTCATGCTGGTGCCCTCAAGGTCGAGGTCACGGCCGCTCCCGAACGCGGCAAGGCCAACGATGCGGTCACGAAGCTCCTCGCCGGCATTCGCTGGGCTTGCGGCGCTCCGATGTGGAGATCGTCGGTGGCCACAGCGCTCGAATCAAGACCGTCGTATTGGGCGGGGTGACCGTTCGTGAGACCGCCGACCGCCTACGGCCGCCGGGAGGCAGTGCGGGACTAATCGAAAATCTTGAAATGAAACCAAAAATCCCAATAATCAACGCCAGCTTCGCCGCTGGTGGCTCGATCTTCGCATCCTCGCCATGAGTCGGGCGACCGACCGGTGTGGTTTTCGAATTTCATTTCCGATTTCGAAATCAGACTAAAATCTGACTGCCGCACCGAGACCGATGATGAACGGGTCCATATCCAATTCGACCTCTTCGATGGTGCCTGACGAGCCCTCGAGCTTGACGTCGATCGGCATGTCGATCCACTTCAGATCCAGGCTCAGAATCCAGGCTTTGTTGAGGCGGTGGTTCAGTCCGATCTGGCCGACCGGACCCCAGCCGAGGCCCGACTTCACATTGTCGACGCCGATGGCTTCCGCGGCCAAAGAGGTGTCGGAGTAGAGGAAGTACCCGGCAGCCAAGCCGGCTCCGACATAGGGACGCCAGCGGCCCCGCAGCGGGATCATGTAGTTGAAGGTCAGGGTGGTTTCACCGACCCACACCGACCCGAGGTCGAGCCCGTTGAAGACGCCATCAACGACCTTGGTGTCGTGGGGGGCGATGGTGATCATCCACTCCATGCCCCAGTTCTCACCGAGCATATAGGTCGTATCGAACTCGAGGAACGTGCTCGAGTCCAAACCGATCTTGGACTCGGTGTCCAGGAAGGGTTGGGACACTGCATCCGCGTCAATGTAGATTAATCGGCCGCCGAAGCGCCATTCTCCCTGCTCCTGCGCGCCTAAGGACGCGGCTCCTCCCACCATCACCGCCGCGAGGACGAAGACCACCACCAGAATGTGCGGCCGGCGGGTCATCAGAACACTCGTCCGAATCGCTGGAGGACCGTGTGCGCATCGCCAGTCTTTTCGAGCATGCTCGCGGCGTCCTCACCGAGGGTTCGAATGACATCTTCCGGTGAATCCACCGGTTCTCCGCCCACAAGGTAGAGCGGGGATCCGTCGGATCCAGATAGAGGCCGTCCGGCGGCTCCACCGCCTCGACGCCTTCGTAGGTGGTTGGCGGTTCGTCGGCCCGCAGAATGGCCCACACCCTGGGATCGATGTGAACCATCTCCACCCGGTCCTCTTCCTGGTCGGTCCGCAGCGACTGCCACCCGGGTGCCTCGTGAGACCCCTCAAAAGCCACAACCGGCTCATATGTTGCCTCCTTCGAGGGCATAATGGACCCTCAGGAGGAGCATTGTATCGAAAACCAAGAATCAAAAATCAAAAATCGAGAATCAGCCCACCCATTGGTGCGGATGAGCGTCATCATTTCGACCTCCCACACCCTGAACCTCGAAATGTGCAGGCTGGAAGCCAGCACCATGAAATGACGGCGGGCTGGCCTGGCAGCCTGGCCGGAATTTCATCCCGAGCGAGGCCCGAAGGGCCGACGAGGGACCTTGGGGAGTCACCTCGAGATGTGCGAGCCGAGACGCCCGCACCACGATTTGGCACGGCTGATCGAGCGAGAGAGTCGGCGGGAGAAGATTGTGGTGCAGCCATCTTGGCTGCACACCGAGGCGTTACGAGTTATACGTTGAGCGCAAAACGGCGGTTAGCTCTTTTCGGCGTCCTTTCGCGCAGACCCGACCCCGGCCATCTCGCGTTTGCGTCTCGCGAGCGAGCGCAGCTTGTGGGCGATTGCCTCGGCCTCTCGAGGTACGACGATGTCGCCCGCCTTGGCGGCGAGCTTGTCAAGATCGTTGGCCTCCTCCACCGCGCGAGTGCGCAATGCCTCGACCATGGCGTTGAAGGGGCCCTCGATTTCGCGCAGATTGTCTCCACCTCGGAGGGTCAGTCTGGTTCCCAGTTGACCTTCGCGAATCTCGTCGAGCCGTCTCACCAGGGCGAAGGCTGCACCCGAGGTGCGGTGGGTTTCGACAATGGTCAGGATGAAGACTCCCGCCAGAATCACGACCGACGCCAACAAGCCGACGATGAACTCGGTCTTATCGCGCGATTGCATCAGTGGCTTGAGTTCGGGGTTGGAGGCGGTGATCGTCGTTGTTTCCTGTTCCCGCACCGTGTGCAGGCTGTAGTTCAGCGGCAACAGGAGCAGAAGCACGACCACCGCGACCAGGAAAGCCGATCTGAGCTGGCGTCTTCGATTGACCAAGAACTGCCGCCGCGGACTGAGCTGAGCCACGACTTTCCCGAAGGTGGAGAGTTTTTGCGGCATTTCATCTTCTGTTGACGGAGTCGACTGCACGACATCCCCTTCCATCTCGCCATCGGTTGTGGACACCGTCGTCGTCATGACGCCTCCTCTCGAGCCATCCACTTCTTGGGTTCCGGATGTCCGCCCCTCAAGTACACCCCAATCATACAACGATGTGGGTGCCGGAGTTGCGAAAGGCACGCCGCGCCTCGACTGTGTTGTTAGTCAGACAATCTCCGGTCGATCTCTTCGAGTGCCGGAAGGGCTGCGGCTGGAATTCCCACTGCACCCGCCGGAACAGCAGGTTCGCGGAGATTGATGCGCACCAGGGTTCCCCCCGTACCGGCGGCAACCTGCTCGGAGGTGAGGCGAACCGTCGGCACGGCAGATCCAGCGCCAAGCTCGATCACCACCACACCGGTGCCTTCGACGGAGCCGATCCATCCTCCGAAACGGGAGTCCTGGTCGTGGGATCGGTGCGGTATCCAACCCCAATCGCCGAACATCAACACGTTCGGGCGGGCGATGCCGCCGCAAGCCGGACACTCCGGCAGCGGTGGACGGGCGCGAAAGCTCTGTTCGTCCACGTCGACCTGGATCGAATCGGCGTCCAGGATCCGCTGGTCGCACGGTCGAGCGCATTGGAGATGATTGATGGATCCGTGACACTCGTAGACCCGCTGGTGGTCAAACCCGGCCTTCTGAAAGTGTCCATCCACGTTGGAAGTGAAGACGAAGGCGCCGCCGGGTTTGGCGTCGCCCCACTTTTTCAGGATCTGGAAACCCTCGTGCGGCTGAGTGGCGCGGTAGAGGTTCATACGGTGGCCGTAAAAGCCCCAGGCCAGCTCTGGATCCGGCGGAACCAGGTCGGATTGGCCATGTCGATGAAGGACACACCGAGATGGCGCATGGGAGGGTAGGCACGCCAGAAACCCTCATCGCCGCGGAAGTCGGGTAATCCGGAGTCCACACCCATCCCCGCGCCGGCTGTCACCAGGATGGCGCGGGCCTCCGAGATGGCCGCAGCGGCTCGATCGAGCGGTTCATCGGGTATGTCGCTCACCACTGCAACATTATACTGGCCGTCTCATGGCCTCGAGACTCGAACTCGACAAGGAAGACATCCCTCACCATTTCGAAAGTGTGACCGTGCGTGGTTGGATCCTGGTGGTGGGCTCGATGATGGCAGTGTCCTCCATCGTCGTCGGCGTCGCCACGGCCGCTGGCGCCAGGTGGCTGCTGGTTGAATCGCTGGGTGTGGCACTTGCCGGGTTCGGAGGCGTGGTGACGCTGCTGCTGATTCGGTGCCGCCGGGTCGAAACGGTGGTCACAAAACGTCTGCTAATCGTCAGCGCCGGTCCCCTCCGTCGGCGGGTTCCGGTTGGTTTCATCGAGGGATGGGAATCCCGGCCGGCGACGTCGTGGAGAAAGCTCTTCGCGGACCGCGAGTTGTTTCTGCGAGTGGGACACGACGGGAGGGATGTGGTGGTTCCGACCGTTGATCCTGTCGAACTTGCGTCTGCCATGGGGGATAAGGCAGCGGTGCGGTAGGTCAGTCGGGCAAGCACGACGGATGTGTGGTGCGGCCATCTCGGTCACAGAGGCAGAGAAGATTGAAGATTGAAGATTCCCGCCCACCCAACCGGTCGGTCGAGTCGTGGAGATGTGCAGGCTGGAAGCCCGCACCACAATTTGGTCCAGCCGAGGTGAAGGGCGAATCAGCGGGGCGGATTTGTGGTGCGGCCATCCTGGCTGCAGCAGCTGGACGGTGGAGACGTGCAGGCTGGAAGCCCGCACCACAATTTGGTGCAGCCGAGGTGAAAGGCGAATGAGCGGGGCGGATTTGTGGTGCGGCCATCCTGGCTGCACAGCTGGACGGTGGAGACGTGCAGGCTGGAAGCCCGCACCACAATTTGGTGCAGCCGAGGTGAAGGGTGAATCAGCAGGGCAGATTTTTGGTGCGGTCATCCTGGCTGCACAGCTGGACGGTGGAGACGTGCAGGCTGGAAGCCCGCACCACAATTTGGTGCAGCCGAGGTGAAGGGCGAATCAGCGGGGCGGATTTGTGGTGCGGCCATCCTGGCTGCACAGCTGGACGGTGGAGACGTGCAGGCTGGAAGCCCGCACCCTTTTTTTGGCACAATTTGGTGCAGCCGAGGTGAAGGGCGAATCAGCGGGGCGGATTTGTGGTGCGGCCATCCTGGCTGCACAGCTGGACGGTGGAGTTGCGCGGGCTGGGCTGCCAAGGCCAGCCCGCCGCCTCAGCTTGACGCCGACCTCGAAGAGATCCCTCCTCGGCCCTTCGGGCCTCGTTCGGGATGACATTCCGGCTGGGCTGCCAAGGCCAGCCCGCCGTCATGTCACTCTTCGCCCATAAACGGATAGCCGAAGTGCTTCGGCGGGACGAAGTTCTCCTTGATTGTGCGTTGCGACGTCCAGCGGATCAGGTTGAGGTAGGAGCCAGCCTTGTCATTGGTCCCTGAGGCGCGGGCGCCGCCAAAGGGCTGCTGGCCGACCACCGCTCCAGTGGGTTTGTCGTTGATGTAGAAGTTCCCTGCGGCGTGCCGGAGCCGGTTGGTCATGTGCACGATCTCGGAGCGGCCCTGGGCGAAGATCGCACCCGTGAGGGCGTAGGGGCTGGTGGTGTCGCACACGTCGAGGGTCCGGTCGAGGTCCGCGTCATCGTAGACATAGATTGTCAGGACGGGACCGAAGATCTCCTCCTCCATCAGCTTGAAGTGGGGATTGGTGGTGAGAACCACCGTCGGCTGGATATAAAAGCCCTCCGAGTCGTCCCACTCGCCGCCGGCCACGATTTCGGCGTCCGGTGACTCCTTTGCGTACCGGATGTAGCCCGTGATGTCGTTGAAGGCTCCACGGTCGATCACCGCGCAGAAGAAGTTTCTGAAGTCGGTGGGTGGGCCCATTTTCATTTCGGCGAGCTGACCGGTCACCAGGTCTCTCACCTCCGGCCACACCGATTTCGGGACGTAGGCCCGTGAAGCGGCCGAGCACTTCTGGCCCTGGTATTCGAAGGCCCCCCTCACCAGCGCCGTGGCCAGGGCCTCGACGTCGGAGGACGGGTGGGCGAAGACGAAGTCCTTTCCGCCGGTCTCACCGACGATCCGCGGATAGGTCGGTAGGAAGCGATGTTCTCGCCCACCGTGCGCCATATCCCCTGAAAGACCGGGGTCGAACCCGTGAAGTGGACCCCTGCCAGGTGCGGGCTGGCCATCACCGGGTTCCCAACCTGACCCCCCGATCCGGGGATCAGATTGATGACGCCGGGCGGCAGGCCGGCCTCCTCGATGAGCTTCATCAGCCAATGAGCCGTGTAGACGGCCGACGAAGCAGGCTTCCACAGCACGGTGTTGCCCATGAGGGTCGGTGAGGTGGGGAGGTTGCCCGCGATGGACGCGAAGTTGAAGGGTGTGACGGCGAAGACGAAACCCTCGAGAGCCCGGTACTCCACGTAGTCCCAGTGGCCGAGGTCGCTGCCGGGCTGCTGCTCGTAGATGAAACGCATGTAGTGAGGGTTGTAGCGCCAGAAGTCGATCAGCTCGCAGGCTGCGTCGATCTCTGCCTGAAACACGGTCTTGGACTGGTTCAGCATGCAGGCGGCGTTGAGAGTGTCGCGCCACGGACCGGCGAGGAGTTCGGCCGCCTTGAGCATCACCGCGGCCCGGTGCTCCCACGGCGTCTCCGACCATTCCTCCCAGGCCTTCCGGGAGGCGTCGATGGCCATCTGAACTTCCTTTTCGCCCGCCATGTGGTAGCGGCCGAGCACGTGCCGGTGGTCGTGCGGGCACACCGCATCGGCCATCTTCCCGGTGCGGACTTCCTTGCCACCAATGATCAGGGGAATCTCGATCTCCTCGGCCAGCATCCTGTCGAGGGTGGCCTTCAGCGGGGCCTTGTCGGGTGAACCGGGGCCGTAGGATCTGATGGGCTCGTTGACCGGCTCTGGGACTGGGACGATTCCGTTTGGCATGAACCACCTCCGATGGCTGGTTTGGCTGAGGGTTCGGGTGCGCCGAGGCACCGAGGCGGCATGGTACCGGCTCGCGGAGCGAATGGCAACGAGTGCCCCCTGCCTTCCGGTAGACTGGAACCCGCATGACGGACGACTTCATCTATCTGGACTACAACGCCACCACCCCGGTGGATCCGCGGGTGGGCCAGGCCATGGAGCCCTTTCTCCTCGGTTTTTACGGCAACCCGTCCTCGGCACACCGGCTCGGTCGCGAGGCGCGTGCCGCCGTCGACCATGCACGATCTCAGGTCGCGACCTGCCTCGGCTGCAGGCCGGAGGAGGTTCTCTTCACATCTGGAGGATCGGAGTCGAACAACACCGCCATTCGTGGCGTCGTGGCGGCCCTGGAAGGGGGCCATGTCATCACGTCAGCGATCGACACCCTGCCGTCCTCGAGGTGGTCCGGGCCCTCGAGGCGGAAGGACGCATTACCTCGACCATTGTCGGTGTCGACCACCGTGGCAGAGTCGATCCCTCGGACATCGAGAGTGCCCTCCGGCCTGACACCGCGCTCGTCTCCTTATGCTCGCCAACAACGAGGTCGGAACCCTCCAACCGGTGGCTGAGGTCGCCGAACTCTGCACGAGCCGGGGTGTGCTCGTCCACACTGACGCGGCCCAGGCCGTGGGCAAGGTGCCGGTTGACATAAAACAGCTGGGCGTTGACCTTCTCACCGTGGCCGGTCACAAGCTCTATGCACCCAAGGGTGTGGGGGCACTCTTCATTCGCGATGGAGTGACCATCCAGCCCCTGATCCGCGGTGCCGGACACGAGATGGGCCGCCGGGCAGGCACCGAAAACGTGCTCTGCGAAGTCGGCCTCGGCGCCGCCTGCGAAATCGCTCCAGATAGTCGAAATCGGCCTATGTGAGATCTCCCACACCCTCCGGCGATCTCCGCGATCGGCTTGCAGACCGTCTGCAGCTCGGGTTGGAGGGAACCCTGATCCACGGCGATCCCGAGCACCTTCTGCCGCATACCCTCAGCATTGCCCTACCGGGCAACCGACGCCAACCAATTGCTCGCCACCCTCTCCGCCCACCGGGTCGCAGCTTCCGCCCCGTGCCGCCTGCCACTCGGACACCGTTGCCGTCTCCCACGTCCTCTCCGCCATGGGGGTGGACTCGGCCACGGCCTTGTCCACAATCCGTCTTTCGGTGGGCCGTTTCACCACCAAG
>CAWDGW010000016.1:0-48505 GCA_963801995.1 uncultured Holophagae bacterium
CCTCGTCGATCAGCGGCTCCCAGGCTTCGATCCGCCACGGTTCCGTCACCCACCTCACGTGGGCCCCCCGTTCGGCCATGCGCAGGTTGAAGAGCTGGAAGGTGCCCCCGTACACCTGCGCGGCCGACACGAAGTTGATTTTCTCCACCGTGGAGCCCCGCTGTGCCAGCAGTGGTTCGGCCACCTGCTTGATGGCCGACATTCCGGATGCGGTGCACAGTCCGGTGGCGTCGGTGTCGCACCCGTAGGACTCCAGCAGGGAGAGGGTTTCCTCGAGGTAGAACACGCTCGGATTGTGAATGCGCGAGTAACACCACGTCGGGATCTGGTAGGAGAGGGCGGCCTCCATCTCGTCAGAATCCCGATAGGCCTGGGAGGTGGACGGAAAAATCGGTTCGATGATTCCGCCCTGACCGCCCGAGAAAGCCTCCTCCATGCTGTACATCCCGTGGACTGCGATGGTGTCGAACTTGAGACGACGAACCTCGCGGCGGTGCGCCTGCGAGCGGCCATCATCTCCTTCGCCTGTGAGACGTAGCGATCAACGCCAGATTTCGTCGTGGTTGCCATGAATACCCTCCGGATCGCGGCTTTTTTGGGGCGCCTATGACCACCATTGTGGGCTCAAAAATGGCCGGATGCAAGATTTCGAAGAGAATTCGGATTGCACGGTTGAAAGAGCCCTTGAGTGAATTTAATTCGAAAATACGAGCATTTTCCGGTGAATAGTTTTCGAGAATCGGTTTCAAGAGTAATGTTCCGATTTTCACCGAACCACGGCGAGCCCCTCTGCCCACGATTCGATACAATTCGATCTGCTGAAGGGAGACCGCGACGTGAACCACCTCATCCCCGCCTACGGAGGCACTCTGGTGAATCTGGTCGCCGACAACCGTCGGCTCCTTGATCTTCGTGACGCCTCCCGCGACTGGCCTTCGGCGGACCTCGACCCGGCGACGGTTTGCGATCTCGAGCTTCTGATGAACGGCGGCTATTCGCCGCTGGAGCGGTTCATGGGCGCTGCCGATTTCGATTCGGTGTGTTCCTCCATGCGACTCGCCGACGGGACTCTGTGGCCAGTGCCGCTGACGCTGGGTGTGGGGGAGGAGCTTGCCAATTCGCTGGCTGCCGGGGATCGTTTGGCGCTGCGCGATCCAGAGGGAGTGATGCTCGCGGTGCAGACCGTTACGGAGGTCTTCGAGCCGGACCGAAAGGCCGAGGTGGAGGTTCTCTTTGGATCGTCCCCCAACGCCAGCGTCCGGGCGGAGCGCTTTCTCAAGCGACAGCCGCGGTTTGCCGTGGCCGGACCGGTGGAGGGTGTGCAGATACCAGTCCACCACGACTTCAAGGACCTTCGTCTGACGCCGGTTGAGCTGCGCCGCGCCTTCGCGCGGCTGGGTTGGCGCCGCGTGCTGGCCTATCAGACCCACCAGACCATGCACCGGGCCCACCAAGCCCTCACCCAGCAGGCGGCCCAGGAGCTGGGCGCGAGTCTGCTGATCCATCCCACTGTGGGTCACGGCCGAACCGGCGATGCGGATCACTACACGCGGGTCCGCTGCTACCAGGCATTGCTGCCTCTCTACCCAAGGGACACCGTCCGGTTGTCGCTGCTGCCATTCGCCATGCGCGAAGCGGGCCTCCGCGAAGCCCTGCTCCAGGCGATTCTCCACCGCAATCACGGAGCGACCCATTTCATGGTGGAGCCCGGCGATGGCGGGTCGATCCTCGAGACAACCGGTGCGCCGGTTTACCGCTGCGAGGAAGCCCAGCTGTTGATCGAGACCCATTGTGAAGAACTCGGAATCGAGATGGTTCTCAGGCCCCTGATGGGCTACCTGGAGAGTGCCAAGTCGTACATGCGGTTGGACCGGGTTCCGGATGGCGAGTCAATTCGCACCGTGTCTGGCAGGGAGGTCAGGAGCCGGCTGGCCAGGGGAAAGGACCTGCCGCCATGGTTCACCTTCCCAGCTGTCGAGCGGGAACTTCGCCTCCGCCATCCGCCCCGAAGCAGCCAGGGATTTACGGTCTTTCTCACCGGCCTTTCCGGTTCGGGAAAATCGACTCTTGCCAATGCGCTTCGGGTCAAGCTCCTCGAACAGGGGGGGCGCAGCGTGGCCCTGCTCGACGGCGACGTGGTGCGTAAGAACCTGTCATCGGAGCTCGGTTTTTCGAAGGAACATCGGGACCTCAACATTCGAAGGATCGGTTTTGTCGCCTCCGAGATCACCCGGGCAGGAGGGATTGCCATCTGTGCGCCGATCGCGCCCTACGATGTCGTGAGACGGCAGGTGCGGGACATGGTGGAGCCGTGGGGTGGTTTCATCCTGGTCCACGTCTCCACACCCCTGGAAGTCTGCGAACAACGTGACCGCAAGGGCATGTACGCCAAGGCTCGGGCAGGGCTCATCAAGGAGTTCACCGGTATTTCGGACCCCTATCAGGTGCCGGAGGACTCCGATGTCACCATCGACACCTCGGACGTGACCCCGGACGAAGCGGTCCGCGATGTGTTGCTTCACCTCGAGCGCGAGGGCTACATCACCTCGGAGGCATCACACAAAACAGTAGGACCTCGTTCTTAGCCGAAACTGCGGGGGGATAAACCCCCCGCCTCTAAGAACTTCGCTCCACGGTGTGGCCCGCATCCCGAAGCGCTCGGACGGCGTCGTCCAACAGGCCTGAGCGCACGAGCAGGAAGTCCGTGTCGAAGGTGGAGATGACGAAGATGGGGATGCCTGCCTCGGCCAATACTCGCGACAGACAGGCGAGGACCCCCACCATCTCGAGATCCAGAGGGCCGATCACCCGCAGGCACCTCCAGCCTCGTTGAGTTCGGGCCTCCGGCGGGGCACAGGCCTCCTCACAGACCACCGAAACCTCGTCTTCGGTGAAGGTCACCGACAGGAAACCCTCTCCGAGATCCCAATCCAGGGTGGCGTCCTCGGGGTCCAGCCGACAGACGGCCAGACGATCGGGCAAGAGCTCGAGCTGCAATTGGGCCGGTTCGTGTTGGAGCACGGACGAATCTTAGCTGATGGTTGGGGAATTCGGAATTCGGAATTCGGAATTCGGAAACCGCTTCACTGCTCCCCGGCCAGCGGCTTACTGCCTCGCGTCGCTGTCGTTCTGCACATAGCCGAGCGCCTCGAGTAACTCGCGATCGCCATCCGTGGTCTGGGCGCGTTCGCCGGCGACTGTGATCGAGGGCGGCTGGGCAATCCTGTCGGTGAGTATCAGGCCAAGGCCGGCGAATTGTCGGGGGTTGGCAAAAATCAGATTGAGCCGCTCTCCGGGGTCCTCCACCAGGTCGAACACCGCTCCGACGCCGGTTGACGTCAGCAAGACCTTCCACCGAAGCGTCCGCAGGCCGAGGAGAGGATCGGAGGCGGAGTTTCTGGCCACGAAGAACCTGCCGACGGGCGGGTTGTGGGTGCCGTGGGAGGCCAGAAGATTGATACCGTCCACCGGTCCGGAGAACCGGATGCCGGCTGCGGCAAGAAGGGTGGGGGTCACGTCGGCCAGGGTCACCAGTCCATCTGTGTCCACCTCGAGGTCCTCGTACCTCTCGGGGAGGTGCAGGATGAACGGCACCCGCAACATCTCGTCGTAAAGCGTCGAGTTGTGGGTGAGTCGACCATGCTCCAGGAATGCCTCTCCGTGGTCCGAGGTGATCAGCACGACGGTGTTCTGCCAGCGTTCACGGCGCTGCAAGGCAGCGAGCAGAAGCCCTGTGGCGTCGTCCACGGCTCGCAGGTTGCCGTCATAGAGATCGATCAAGTTCGTGACGCATTCCTCGGTATCAGGCACGATGCCGTGTTCGATTGTGTCGAAGCTCTGGACCCCTCCGGTGCACGGCCCGTCGTACGAGGGGTCCGCGAAAAGATTGAACGGCCTCGCCGGTGCGTAGGGAGCGTGGGGCGGAATGAAGTGGACCTGGAGGTGGAGCGGACGGTTGTCGTCGACGGATTCGAGCCATTCGATCACCCGTCCGGAGACGTAGTGCGGGTCCTGGAAGGTCGCCCCCGGCGCCTCGGTCCAGAGTTCGTGGAACTCGTCATAGCCTTGATCGAAGCCCTTGGCAGCCGAGTTGTTGGGTGTGGCCGTGAAGCCTGTGGTCCGGTACCCCGCATCGCGCAGAGCTTCGGCGAGGGTCAGTGCCTCGACGCTCAAGGTGTCATCGTGCCCGACCACACCGTGATCCAGGAATGACAGACCGGTGATCATGGTGGGTACGGAGCAAAGGGTGTAGGGGGCCAGGGCGAAGGCGTTGGAAAAAACCAGCGACTGTTCGGCAAATTGGTCGATCACGGGTGTTGTCAGGCGATGGTAGCCGTAGCACGAGCAGTGATCAGGGCGCGCTGCGTCGAGAGTGATGATCACAATGTCCGGCGGCTCGGTCACGGATCCGGATCGATCTGCCGAGTCGTGGGTCTCGGCGTTCCGTCTTGATTTGGAAACAAACCGAAAGTCCGCAATCTCGATGACTGCGCCCCGGGGTTTTGGATCGAGCTCGATCGTCGCCAGCGCGTTCCTGCCGGCGAGGATTTCGACCGGAAGCTTGAGCTGGAGGGTGCCGGCTTTGAGATCGCGTGCCGCCTCGGAGGGGCGAATTTCGTGGATGGACCTGTCCCTGGCATCGAGATCCTCGATGCGAGCGGAGATCGAGGATTCTTGAAGATCCAGGTCGGGGGGAGGGATGACCTCGAACTCGAACCATGTGGCTCCCGCCGGGATGTGAACCGGGAATACCAACTGGCCCCCTGTCGGGGCCACGAAACGCCGACGATCCGGATCCCAGATCTGGGTCGGGCCGGGTTCTAACATCGCTCGTTCAAACTGTTTCTTCACCTGCGGCCACGTCAACGGCGCCACGCCGTCGCGCGTGAACCATATTTCTTTGATGTTGGCGGCGACCGGCCTCAGACTGTTGCCGAGGCCAGCATCCCGGGCAGACACGCCGTAGGAAAACTGAAGCACCACAGTGTTCTCGCCAGGTCTGAGCGCTCCGACAGGGATCCTGAAGTCCAGGGTCTGCCACGTGGTCGCAACAGTGGTGGTTTCGATGGGGACTTCGTTGACGGCCAAACGGACCGACTGATGGCGGGTAGGATCCGGGTGGGGGCGGGCTCGAACGCGCATCGACACCGTGGACCAAAGGTCGTCGGGCAGCACCAACGTCACCCGAGACTCGCCGCCAAACGCCGCGGTTCCCTCGGGGGTCGGTTTGGTGAGACCGCCGCCGAAGGTGCAGCTCGGCGCACCAAACCGCCAAATGTCGTCCCAGTCTTTCCATGGACCGGTTATCCCACAGGCCAGAAAGTCGCCTCCGGGAGGGAGATCGGCCATGAAGTAGTGTTGGGAGGGTGTGATGGGGTGGGTGACCTCGTCCACAGGTGCGCAGGATGCCAGCACCAAGATGGTGAGCATCACGAAGACTGCGGCCCTGGTCGTGTTGATTTCATCGCTGCTCAAGGGTGGCTCCGACTCCGGTGGAGGAATTGGGCGCAGTATACACTCAGGTCCAAGCGCCAGGGTTCAGACTTTGGACTCGCCCGCAATGGGCAGTGTGAGCTCGAAGGTCGCCCCCGGACCGTCGGTTTCAACCAGCCTGAGATCACCGCCTTGAGCCCGTGCCAGGGACCGGGCGAGGGCCAGACCGAGCCCGAGCCCCGACGGCGCATCGGAGTCCGCCGGCCTTTCGAAGGGGCGGAACAGGGCCTGGCGGCTGGAGCGACGAAGCCCGGGTCCCCGGTCCGAGACTCGGACGCACAGGGAGTGCGATTCAGTGGATGTGGTGACTACCACCGTGCGATCTCCTGCGGACCGTGTGTACTTCTCCGAGTTATCCAGGAGGTTGTCGAGGATCTGGCAAAGGGCATCGGGATCGAAGACGCCATGTGGCAGAGGCTGATCGTCGTTGACGATCAACATCACACCGGCATCCTCGAGGGCTGGTTTCAGCCGTTCGACGCAGTGGTTGACGGCCTCTGAGAGATCGCCGACGACGGGTTGAGCCAGGGGTGCTCCGCGTTCGAGCTTCGAAAGATCCAGCATATTGGACACCACCCGGGCGAGCCGGTGGGTTTCGGGGAGCATCCTGGCCGCATAGACCGGCCACCGTTCGGGATCGCCGAGTCCTTCAGCCAGCATCTCTCCGTGCAATCTGAGGGACGTCAGCGGAGTCTTGAGCTCGTGGGCGGCGGCGGCGGCGAAGCGGGCCCGTTGACGGGCGAGTCGGTCGGTCTGAGCGACGATCACCACCACAGCCAGGGCGGCCAGTAACGCCCCTGCGGAGCTGAGGGCGAAGGTCCGTCGAAATCTCCTGACGATGTCCCGCCCTTCTGCCCTGGCCGCCTCCACCGATGGACGAACGTCGGCCGCCATTTCCCAGTCGGTGTTGGCAACCGGAACTGCAGCCTTCATATCGTAGGTCGGCGTGGCCGGCTCGAAGACCGAATCGGTGCCGAGCCACTCGCCGATGCCGGCAGGACCAAGTACGAATCCCTGCACCAAAAGTCCACCCGGGGTCGTGACCTGCCGAAGGGCGGCCAGTGAGGGCCCGGCACCCAGAACGATGGTGTGCCAGCGCAGCGGCGCGACCCGGATCACCACGTCGCCGTTGCCGACGGAGGACGCACCGAGGGACGTGCCGGAAGCTTGCGGGGGTCGTCCGGTGAGGTCTGCATAGACCGCATCTGCCAGATAAATCTGCTCCCAGCTGTCGCGATCCAGCACGATCACCTGGTCCGGTCCTTCGGCGTCGACCAGGTCCATACCGGGTACCCCATTCTTGCCGTCCAGTCGGGCCACGATGAATCCGTTCTGGAGGTCGCCCAATACGTCGCAAAAGTGGCTGAACCCCTCGGCAGTGCTGAGTTCGGGGAAGCGCTCACTGACGGTGGGCAGGCTCACCACACCCTGCTCGTCAATCTGGAAGTGGGCCCAGATCAGGGGATCGGATGCCCCGTGCGCCAGTGGCGAGGGAATCACCGCCAGACCCTGAGCCGCCCCCCTCGGATCGTGGTACAGGTTCTGGTAGTGGTAGAAGGGCCTGGCGGACTCCCGCTCTCGCAGGGACTCGAGACGAGCGCCGAGTCGCTCGGCGCTGGCGGTCAGCTCGAGTGCGACCTCCTGCCGGACTCGATCCTCCAGCTCTGCGGCATGCCGGGAAGCCTCTCCCGACCCGCTGACGTACCACGCTGCCGTAGGGACCAGGACCGCCACAGCGACGAGCACTGCCGCGAGTACCGTCCGACGGAAGCTACCCCTCATCGTTGCGGCCCCAGGCATAGCCCGCTCCGGTGACCGTGACAACGATCTCGGGCTCGGCGGGATCCCGCTCGATTTTCTGGCGAAGCTTGGCGATGGTCATATCCACCGTCCTGGTCTGGAGATCACCGCTGGCTCCCCAGATTTTCTCGAGCAGTTCGGCGCGGCTGACGGCGCGACTCCGGTGCCGATGGAGCCATCGCAGGATCCCAACTTCGCGAGGGGTCAGGCTGACGACCCGGTCTTCGCGCTGCGCCTGGTGTCGACCGAGATCGATGGTGCAGCCGGCAACGGCGAAGATTTCTTCGGGTGAGGGCTGACGGTCCGCTCGCCGTGCAAACGCCTCCACCCGGGCCAACAGTTCGCGGACGCCAAAGGGCTTGGCGACGTAGTCGTCAGCCCCGGCGGCGAAGCCGGCCACTTTGTCGTCCTCGGATCCGCGGGCGGTGAGCATCAGAATCGACAGCTCGGGCCGGGACTGCCGAAGCTTTCGACAGACCTCGATTCCATCCATTCCTGGAAGCATGAGGTCGAGGACGACGAGGTCAAAGGGCTCGCAGATTCCCCACTCGAGCCCCGATGGACCGTCCTCGGCCGTCACCACCTGGTGACCCGCGGCGCCGAGCAGGTCGCGGAGACCCTCGCGCAGTGTCCTTTCGTCCTCGACGAGCAATACCTTCATTTCATCATTAGGATATCGAATCGGCGCCAGGGTCGCTGTCACGATGATGTAAATCGCCGCTCGAAGCAGCAGTTTTCAATGCTCGTAGCCCCGAATCCCGAACCCCTAAATCCCGAACCCCGAGCCCCGAACCCCGGAATAGGTCATAATGCTGAGCCGCAGCGCCTGATGGCCGCACAGGAGAGAATGACAGCGTGGAGAATATCCGGACTTTTTGCATCATCGCGCACATCGATCACGGCAAGTCGACCCTCGCCGATCGGCTGATCCAGTACTGCGGCGGGGTGGGGGAGCGCGAGTTCAGGGACCAGATCCTGGATTCGATGGACATTGAACGTGAGCGCGGAATCACGATCAAATCCAACACAGTGACGTTGAACTACACGGCGCGAGACGGAGAGAAACACCTTCTCAACCTGATTGATACCCCCGGCCACGTGGATTTTTCCCACGAGGTTCGGCGGTCGTTGATGTCCTGCGAAGGTGCGCTGTTGCTCGTAGATGCTTCGCAGGGGGTCGAGGCCCAGACCGTGGCCAATATGTACCTCGCCCTGGAGTACGACCTCGAGATGGTGCCGGTTATCAACAAAATCGATTTGCCGTCGGCGGACATAGAACGCGTCAAGACTGAGATCGACGAGGACCTGGGCCTCGATGCGGAAAACGCAGTGTTGTGTTCGGCCAAGGATGGCACCGGAATCGAGGATGTCCTGGAGGCGATCGTCCATCGCCTGCCGCCGCCAAAGGGCGATCCGGAAGCGCCGCTCCAGGCGTTGGTCTTCGACGCGCAGTACGACCCCTACCGAGGCGCGGTGCTTCTGGTCCGCGTGATGGAGGGCAGGATCAGCACCGGTCAGAATGTGGTTCTCATGCACACCGGCTCCGAACACGACGTGGAAGAGGTTGGTCTCCTGCAGCTGAAGAGGGTGCGAAACGAAGCCCTCGAGGCAGGCGCCGTGGGGTACGTGATCGCCGGCATCAAGTCGGTCTCCGAAATCGACGTGGGAGACACCATCACTGACGCGGGGCGGTCGGCCCCTGAGCCCATCCCTGGCTACCGGGAGGCCAAGCCGGTGGTCTTCTCCTCGGTCTACCCCATGTCCAACGACGAGTACCAGGATCTCTCCAGGGCCCTCGAGAAGCTCAAACTCAATGACGCTTCGCTGACCTATGAAAAGGACTCATCCGCCGCCCTCGGTTTCGGCTTTCGGTGTGGGTTCCTGGGGCTCCTGCACCTCGAAGTGGTTCAGGAGCGATTGCTGCGAGAATACGATCTGTCGCTGATCCTATCGGCCCCCTCGGTGCGCTACCGGATCGCCCTCACCGACGGTTCGGTGCGCTGGGTGGACAACCCTTCGGAGTGTCCGGAACCCGGCTCCATCGATCGGGCCGAGGAGCCGTTCATCAAGGCATCGGTGATGATGCCCGAGCGATACGTCGGAGCGGTCATGGAACTCTGTCGGGAACGGCGGGGAGCCAACACCACCTTCCACTACCTGGCGGTTGGGCGAGTCGAGCTGACCTCCGAAATGCCTCTGGCTGACGTGCTCTTCGACTTCTATGACCGGCTCAAGTCGGTGACCCAGGGATATGGATCATTCGATTACGAAATGCTGGACTACCGGGACACCGATCTGGTCAAGGTGGATATCCTGGTCAACTCCGAGCCGGTGGATGCGCTCGCCCAACTCGTCCACCGGGACAAGGCCCGGCCACGGGCGCTCCACTACTGTGAGCGCCTCGCCGATACCATTCCACGGCAGCAGTACAAGATCGCCATCCAGGGAGCGATCGGTGGCCAGATCATCGCCAGGACGACTATCAACGCGTACCGTAAAGACGTCACTGCCAAGTGTTACGGCGGCGACATCAGCCGCAAGCGCAAGCTTCTGGAGAAGCAGAAGAAGGGCAAGAAGAGGATGAAGATGGTGGGCAACGTCGAGATTCCCCAATCCGCCTTCATCGCCGTCCTCAAAACCGACCGCAACTGACTCCAGATTGCGAATTGCGAATTGCGAATTACGAATTCCGTCTCGCCGAGAACGCGTCGACTGACCTCCGCCGCGGCGCCCAGCAGGTTTTTGATTGTCGATTTTCGATTTTCGATTCTGTGATGAACGTGAAGAACAGCACTCCAGCCGGGTTGTACGTCCACGTTCCTTTCTGCTCCTCCGTGTGCCCCTACTGCGACTTCGCGGTCACCATCGCCGGCGAGGAACGGCGGGCGGGTTACGTGGCCGCCATCGAGAGGGAGGCGGCGCTCCGGTCCGGCACCGGTCTTCGCTTTGACACCGTGTACATCGGCGGGGGCACTCCCACGGCTCTGACGCCGGGCCAACTCGGCCGGCTGCTGGAGTCGATCCGGGCGCGGTTGGACTTCGTGCCGGACGTGCAGCTCTTCCTGGAGGTCAACCCCGAGGACGTGACAGCGGAGTCGGTGAAGGCGTGGCGGGACCTCGGCTTCACCACCATCAGTCTCGGTCTGCAGAGCTTCGACGAGGACGTGCTGAGGGGGCTCGGACGCCGGCACTCCGCCGCTGAGGGCCGGCGGGCCCTCGAGTTGGTGCAGGAAGGTGGGTTCCACACGGTTTCCGTGGACCTCATCTACGCCCTCGAGGGCCAGTCTGCGGACAGTTGGCTCGTCCAACTCGAGGAGGCGGTGCGGCGGAAGGTCGATCACCTCTCGTGTTACCAACTGACGTTCCATTCCCGAACCATCTTTGGCCGTCGGCTGGATCGGGGAGAACTCTTCGAAATGACAGGCGACGCCCAGTCCGAACTTTTTCTGCTCACCCACCTCGCGCTGGCGGACTTCGGGTACGAGGGCTACGAGGTCTCCAATTTTGCGGCCTCACCCGACCACCAAAGCGCCCACAACATCAAGTACTGGACCCACGTCCCCTATCTTGGACTCGGCCCATCGGCCCATTCCTTTGACGGGGGGCGACGATGGTGGAATCGCAGGAAGGTTCGCCTGTGGCAGCGGGAGCTGGACGACGGGCGCCTCCCGGAGGCTGGGGGAGAGGATCTTTCGAGGGCCGATCTCGGCCTCGAAGCTGTGATGCTGGGCCTGAGAACCTCTCGCGGCGTGGACCAGAAAGAGCTGCGGCATCGACTCGGAGTTGATCTTGCAGCTGACAACCGGAAGGCCATCGAGGGAATGGTCGCCGGGGGTCACGTCACAAT
This sequence comes from uncultured Holophagae bacterium, assembly GCA_963801995.1. GTDB lineage: Bacteria > Acidobacteriota > Thermoanaerobaculia > Thermoanaerobaculales > Sulfomarinibacteraceae > FEB-10. The sequence continues at coordinate 11,141 of CAWDGW010000016.1, forward strand.
CGACGGTGATGTCCTCCGGCCCACCGTCACGGGCATGGCGATCGCTGACACCCTCGCGAGATCCCTCGAGGTGTCGCCGAAGGAATAGACCTCCGTCCTCCGGCGGTTGTTCGTGGAGCTGTTCGAGGGCGCAATCACTCAAGGAGAAACCCCATGATCAAAGCATTTGCGGCATCCGAAGCCGGCGGCGAGCTCAGGCCGTTCGAGTACGATCCCGGCCCGCTGGGAAGCCACCACGTCGAAATCGAAGTCGAGCACTGCGGCATCTGCCACAGCGATCTCAGCATGCTCGAGAACGCCTGGGGCATGGCCCAGTTCCCGCTCGTCCCCGGCCACGAGGTTGCGGGCACCATCTCGATGGTCGGCGACGAAGTCGTGCATCTCAAGCCTGGTCAAAGAGTCGGGTTGGGCTGGCACTCGGGCTACTGCATGTCCTGTCCGAGTTGCATGCGAGGTGACCACAACCTCTGCGCCGCCGCCGAGGGGACCATCCTCAGTCGGCATGGGGGTTTCGCCGATCGGGTGCGCGCCCTCGGTGCAAGTGTCGTTCCGCTGCCCGATGAGATCGACGGTGCGAGCGCGGGGCCATTGTTCTGCGGCGGCATCACCGTCTTCAATCCCCTGGTGCAGTTCGGGGTCAAGCCCACAGACAGGGTCGCAGTGATCGGGATTGGGGGTTTGGGGCATCTTGCCCTGCAGTTCCTCAACGCCTGGGGTTGTGAGGTGACGGCGTTCACCTCCAGTGAATCCAAGGCTGCCGAAGCGCTCGAACTCGGCGCCCATCGCACTGTCGATACCCTGGACCAGGCCGAGGTCGAGGCAGCTGCCGGATACTTCGATCTGATCCTATCCACGGTGAACGTCAAGCTCGATTGGAACGCCTACGTTGCGGCCTTGCGACCCAAGGGGCGCCTCCACGTAGTGGGCGCGACCCTGGAGCCGCTGGACCTGGGCGCGTTCCCGCTCATCATGGCCCAGCGATCGGTGTCGGGTTCTCCAGTGGGCAGCCCTGCGACCATCGCCACCATGCTCGAGTTCGCGGCTCGCCACGACATCAAACCGGTGATCGAGACCTTTCCCCTCGACCAGGTGAACGACGCCATGGAGCGTCTGCGCAGCGGTCAGGCCCGGTACCGGATCGTGCTGAGTCGGTAATCGGCCACGTTCAGGGGAGCGAAGGCGCCAACCGGGCCAATGCGAAGACACTGATGCTGTCGGTCCGCCGAGTGGAGAATGGTTTCGGCCCCCGTACAATGCAGGGGTGCACATCCCGGATCTGCTCAGGAGCGGACGATGACGAAGCGGCTCATCAACCCCGAGTTGGACCGCCTGGCGGAGGAGATGAACCTCCTCTCCGAGGACGGCGAATGTCCCGCCGAGCGCAGTGTCGAGGTCGGTCTCGATCCGCCGGGTCTCGGCGAGGTGGATGGTGGGGAGCCGCTGGAGGGGCTGCTGCGGGAGATGGTCCGTCGTCGGGCCAGCGATCTTCTGCTGGTGCCGGGCACGCCCCCGGTGCTCCGGGTCGACGGAAGACTCACGGTGCTTGATGTCCCGCCGGTGGACCCGGACGGTGTCCGGATGATGCTGGGTCCTCATTTGGGACAGCGCGCGAGCCGGATGCTCGCCGAGACCGGCTCGGTGGATCTGCCGTTGAAGCTGTCCGCAGCTGGCGATGCGGAGAGGGGCTGGCGGCTGAGGGTCAACGTCCATCGCCAGAGGGGCAAGCTGGCGGCGGCCATCCGGGCTCTGGCCAGAAAGGTCCCGTCGCTGGATGAGCTCAACCTTCCACCGGGACTCGGACGGTTGGTCCAGGTGCCCAACGGCCTGATCCTGGTCTGCGGCCCAACGGGCTGCGGCAAATCCACCACTCTCGCGGCGCTGTTGGGGGTGGTCAACGACACCGACGTTCGCCACGTGATCACCATCGAGGATCCCATCGAGTACGAGCACCGAAACCGCCGGTCGATCTTCGAGCAGGTGGAGATCGGCGGCGACGCACCCAACTTCGGATCCGCTCTCCGTGCGGCCCTCAGGAGAGACCCGGACGTGATCCTGGTGGGGGAGATGCGCGATCTCGAGACCATGCAGACCGTGGTGACGGCGGCCGAGACCGGCCACCTGATTCTCTCCACCCTCCACATCGGTACCGCGACCCAGTCGATCCACCGGATCGTCGACGTGTTTCCAGCGCCCCAGCAGGAGCAGATTCGACTCCAGCTCGCCCTGTCGCTGCAAGCCGTGGTCTGCCAACAGCTCTTACCCAGGGCCGACGGCCGGGGCCGGGTTCCCGCGGTTGAGATCCTCGTGGCCACCCACGCCGTCCGCAACCACATCCGCCATGGCCGAATCGAGCAGCTCTACAACGAGCTCGCGGTGGGTTCATCCCAAGGGATGCTCAGCATGGAGCGATCGCTGGCCGACCTTGTGGCTCGGGGACTCATCTCTCCCGATGTGGCTCGGGCGCGTTCCTCACGGCCCGCCGAGTTGGAGCGATTCTGGGCGTTTGAGGTCGGCCCGGCCGATTTCCCCTCCCACATTCCGAATTCCGAATTCCGAATTCCGAATTCCGAATTCTGCCTCAATGCTATCCTCCTCGAATGGACCACAGCGACGGATTCGAGCCCTTCGAGGGCAGCGATTTCAAGGGGCTCGTCGCTCGGCAGGTCGAGGTTCTGGATCCGACAGCCGAGGCGGTGCGACTGCTCGATCCGGCGGCGGCTGGCGAGACCATCCATTGGGGGCGAAATTACATCTACGGTGCCGAGTTGCAGACGGCGAGCGGCCCCCTGCCCGTGGTCGTGAAGCAGTTCAAGAACCAGGGATTGAAACGGCGGCTCGATCGAACGCTTCGCGGCTCCAAGGCAGAGCGCAGCTGGCGGGGAGCGGCGGCCCTGGCCGCCGCGGGCATACCCACCGCCGACCCCGTCATGTTGGTGGAGTCTCGTCGTTCGGACGGACCATCCCTCTTCGTCAGCCGTCGACTGCAGGACGCCCACGAGGTCCGCCACTTCTTCCGGCGTCTTCGGGATGATCCCTCGGCAGGTGAGTTTCCCCGGATCGAGGCACCGGCAATGCTCGGACTCCTGGGGAGCTTTTGCCGGAAGGTCCATGATGCCGGAGTGTGGTACCGCGACCTGTCCATGGGCAACGTGCTTGTCCGGCGATCCGCCGACGGCGAGTTGGAGATGTACCTCGTGGACTGCAACCGGGCGCGGATTGGCCGTAGGATGGGCCTGGTGCGGCGGTCCCGGGACCTATGTCGCTTTCCGATCGTCCGGCAGGAGCATCGGGAGGCCTTCCTGAAGGGCTATTGGGGGGAGCTGCCGTCGCCCTCCGATCCGAAATGGTGGATCTACACGGCGAGTGTCAGGGGCTACCTCCTCAAGCACGCTGTCAAAAACCGGTTAAAAACGTTGAAGCGGGTGGGCCGCCACGACCACGGCGGCAGCCATCACCCCCACATCCCGAACGCTCGGGAGGGTGCGGCGTCCCGGGACAAGGCGGTCTGGGACCACCTCTCAGATCAGCCCCACCAGCATGCGGGACGCTGGGAGAAGCGTTGGATCCGGCTGATGGACGCACCCGAACATGTCCGCGATCTGGCGGCGGGTGCGGTGGCCGCGCCGGGAGTGTGGCGGAGATACCGGCGGCTGCAAGGCCGGCTGCACTCCGCTGCGGTGCGCTTCGACGGCGCTGGCGTGTGTCTGCGTCCCTATCCAGAGGACCCGGAAGCCCATCTGCGCGCGGTGGAGGACCTTGGCGTTCGACGCGTCATGATTCGGCTTCACCCGTGGGCGTCGGACCACGGCGATGAGGAGAATCTGGCCCGAGAACTCCACAGTCGGGGGCACGAGATCGCCTTTGCCCTGCCCCAGAATCGGGATCTGGTTCGGGACCCAGAACGGTGGCGGTCGGCGGTGGAAGAGATTGCCGAGCGCTTCACCCCCTACGGGCGTCATTTTCAGGTGGGCCAGGCCCCCAACCGGAGCAAGTGGGGGATCTGGACGCGCGGCGAGTTCATCGATCTCTACGTTGGCGCGGCCGAGATTCTCCGCCGCCGGGAGGGCGTTGAGGTCATGGGGCCGTCGGTGATCGACTCCGAGTTCCAGGTCACCCTCGCCCTGGCAAATCGCAGGCGGCGAGACCTGCGGTTCGATCCGCTGTCGAGCCTGCTCTACGTGGATCGGCGAGGTGCACCGGAGAACAGCCAGCTCGGGCTCGACACGGTGAACAAGGTGGTGCTGTTGCGGGCGATCGCGGAAACCGGTCGCAACTGCTCCGATCGGCTGTGGATCACCGAGGTCAACTGGCCTTTGTGGGAGGGACCCCACTCTCCGGCGGGCAAGTCGGTGTCGGTGGACGAGCAGGCGCAGGCTGATTACCTCGTCCGGTACTACCTGCTGACCCTGGGGACCGGGCTCGTCGAGCGGGTCTACTGGTGGCGGATGGTGGCCCGCGGTTACGGCCTGGTGGATCCCGAGGGTCACGGTGCCCTCAGGCGGCGGCCGTCCTTCGCCGCCCTGGCCCACCTCCACCGCAGCCTCGGTGGGTCGGTGTTCCTCGGACCGCTCCCCTCGGCCGAGGGTTCGTACTGCTATCGGTTTGACGCCGCCGGACGCCAGCTCGTGGTGGGATGGAGCCTCGAACCTGGACGCCGTGAAGAGCTTCCCGCGCGCCCCGCTGGTGCCGTCGACCGGGACGGGAGGGAACTGCCGACGCCGGACGGGCCGGAGGTCGAACTCGGCCCCTCGCCGGTGTACTACTTTCTGGATTGACTGAAGATTCAAGATTGAAGATCGAACTCCTCTCGCGTCGGAGGAGGGATCTGCGACGATCTGGAATTTTCAATTTTCAATCTGCAATCTGGAATGGTTGGGTGGGTGGGCGGGCCGTGGTACCATCCGCGCCGCCGGAAGGACCTTTGACTTCATCAGAACAGCCGATCCGTCCGGGTCCCCTGGTCGGCGGACCCAACCCCAGCGAGCAGCTCTCGCGGCGGGGGCAGTCCCGACTCTTCAGGTTGGCCTCGGTCATCCTTGCGCCGCTGATCGTGCTGCTGTTTCGGGGTTTGTGGGCCACCTATCGATTTCGAGTTCAGGGAGAGGACGAGGTGCGGCGGCTGGTGTCCGAGGGGAAACCTCTGATCCTCACCTGCTGGCACGAGACCGCATTCATCATGGCCTGGTACACCGTGAGACTGACCCAGATGGGAGCGCGGGTGACCTACCTCGTGAGCCCGTCACGGGACGGCGATTTGGTGGTCAAGGTCCTTGACGTGATCGGCGCGACCGTCGTCCGGGGATCGGCCACCCGAAGTGGAGTGAAGGCTCTGCATGGGCTGTATCGAGACATCCGTCGCCACAACGGGTCTCCCCTGATGCTCTCTGACGGCCCGCAGGGACCGCTCCATCACTGCAAACCAGGGTCGATCCTGCTCGGAAGGCTCTCCGGAGCCCACGTTCTGCCCATCGGTTGCTGGCCGCGAAGGGCGTTTCGCCTGCGGACCTGGGACCGGCTCTTCGTGCCGGTGCCGGGAACCAGGGTTTCGGTTGTCCTGGGAGAGCCGTACAATGTCCCGTCGGATCTCGAGGGTGAGGCCATCGAGGTCGAGCGGAAGGCCCTCGAGGGTCGACTCATCGAGCTCAAAGCGCGGGCGAGGGTCGCGGCGACTGACGGTCGAGAAATACCGGCTTGAAACTCGATGTTGATCAAACAAGGCCGACAAGGCTGAAAAGGGAGAAGCTGTGAATTCAGAAGCTCAGAAAATCGAAGACCTCCAGGTCGACACCAAAAACCTGTACCGTGAAGAGACCTTCACCGACCTCAAGGTGGGCACCATTCGCCGTTTGACTCCGGTCACCGTCGAGGGGAATCTCGATCCCGGCCGGAAGGTGTTGTTCATCGCTCAGACCCAGATCATGTCCAACCTCGGACCCCTTCCGGTCCAGTCCGAGATCGACGCTCGGGATTTCGCGGAAGCCATTCGGAAGTACCCCGATGCCATCAAGGTCGCCGTCGACCAGTTGATGGAGGAGGCCCGCGAAATGCAGCGCCGGGAGATGTCCCGCATTGTCGCTCCGGATGCCCAAACCACGAACAAGATCATCACCGGGGGATGATTCCTCGTTTTCGAATCGCACAGTGACGCTCGAGAGGTCGGCGATCAGTGTCGGCTTGAGTGTCCAATCGAAAATCGAAAATTGAAAATCAAAAACCCGGCTTGATCCGGATTTCGGTGATCGGACCGCCGTGGGGCAATGAAACCGCACGCTCGACCTTCTGGATTTGCTCGGGAGGGTGCGGGGATATTAGATTTGTGATTTGTGATTTTCAATTGCCTGGGAGATTGCATCGAGGTCCGGAGCCACCGGATCCGGAATGGAGACGGCGCGGGACGCGGCGGGAATGTCCTTGAGCCCGGTCCCGGTGACCAGCAACACGATCCGCTCGTCGCGATCCACCATCCCCCGGGAAAGGGCCACCTCGAGGCCGGCCAGTGCCGCTGCACCCGCCGGTTCGGCAAAGACCCCGGTTGTCCGTGCCAGGCGCGAGATGGCGGCCACGATGAGATCATCATCCACCGCCACGCCTCCGCCACCCGATGCGCGGATTCTGCGCAGCGCCAGTCGGGCATTCCTCGGAACCTGGACGGTCAGCGAGTCGGCGATACTGGATGCGTCCAGAAACGGGTCCACCGTCTCTGCCCCAGTCTCGATGGCCCGAACGATGGCTGCCGAGCCGGCGGGTTGAACCGCCAGTAAGCGGGGTCGGCGGGCGATCAGACCAGCCGCGAGGAGATCTTCGAACCCCTTGGCCACGCCGCTGATGATGACCCCATCGCCAGTGGGAACCACCACGACGTCGGGTGGTTCGAATCCGATTTGGCACGCGATTTCGAGGGCCGCGGTCTTCTTGCCCTCCACCGTGAACGGGTTCAGGGCGGTGTTTCGGTTGTACCAGGAGAAGCGATCGCAAGCCTGCAGGCAGAGTTCGAAGGCGAGATCGTAGCTGCCCTCCACCGGAATCACCCGAGCGCCGTAGACGGTCATCTGGACCAGTTTCGCCGGGGGCGCCGCGGCCGGGACGAAGACCACTGCCCGAATACCGACGGCAGCCGCAATGGCCGACAAGGCGGTGGCCGCGTTGCCGGTGGAGGCGGTGGCCACGGTGTCGTACCCGTACTCCAGAGCCTTGGCGACCACCAACAGCGATGCGCGGTCCTTGGTTGATCCGGAGGGGTTTCGGGAATCGTCCTTGACCCAGAGATGGGGCGTTGCGAGCTGCTGACGAAGAACCGGCACCTCGAGCAGTGGTGTGTCACCCACCGGCAACGGCGGAAGGAGGGCTCCGGGCGCCAACGGAAGGAAGGCGTGGAGAAACTCTGCAGCCGCCATTCTCCCCTCGGGCCACGATGACGGCAGTGAGTCCAGAACCACCTCGAGCACGCCTCGGACTTCGCCTCCAGGCTGTTGTTTTCGGGCGCACTCGGGACAGGTGTAGCGAACCTCTTCTTCGCTGTAGTCCGATCCGCATTCGCTGCACCGAAACCTGAAGCTGGCCAAGGTTCCCCCCGCAACGATTGTACAGCGGTCGTTACTCGTTACACGTTAAACGTTACACGTTAAACGTTTAACCTGTAACGTTTGGCTCATCCGGAATTCCGTGAGGTGGAATGCGATCATTCCCGGGAAGGAGAAGTTGCCGGCCTGTCTGGAACGGATCGAAAATCGAAGATCCCCCCGTCCAGGAGCTCAGAATTGGTGAGGGCGGCGATCAGGGGCGGCGTCAGGTGGCAGCGACAGGGGCCGGTGGCAGCGTCAGGTGACAGCGACGGCGTCACAGCGCGTCGCGTGTTGAGAGCTATGGTGAGACGGGATTGAGCAGGCGCCAGGTCATGGCACGAACCTCATCAAAGGTCCCCGGGGCCTCCTCCGCGCCGACTCGGTTGACCGCACCAGCAGCTGAGAGCAGTCGCAGGTGACTGTCGACCTCCTTGGCCGAGGCGTAGGCGATCCGCCAGTGGTGCTGGCGATCTCTTCCGTTTCGGCCGTGCCCTTCCGCCAGCTGCCAGGGAGGCCGTTGTCGAGGGTTGCCGGACTCAAGGCCGGCAGCGCAGCGTCCCTTGACAACGGCCTCCCTGGCAGCTATCCGTCCCCATCCCATAGAACGACCCGGAGGGGACCATGCGGCCGTCGCACATCTGATCGCTGCCTCTGCCGCTGTCGCTGCCCGCTGTTTCCTGATCCTGATCCTGTCCCTGGCGCTGCTCGCTGCCGCTGTTCACTGTCGCCGTCCCTGAATCCCGGGAACGGAGACACCCGACATCACGATTTCCCGGATGAACCTAACTATGAACGTCGACCGATGGTCAGGCTGTTCGGTTCGTATCTGCGCGGAGGTCGCCAGGGAAGGCGATCGAGGACCGCGTCGGAAAATTGGCGAGTGGAACACGGCGTGTCGTCGGGTCCGGCCACGTCGCGGGTCCTGAATCCCGCTTCCAGGGCCTGTTCCGGGCGCACTAGGGCTTCGGGGTCCGACCACTTCGGCCCTCCCACGGCCCCCAAAAGGGCTGCGTCAGCCTGCCTGCAGAGCTCGACAGTCTCGCCAGGGAGAGGATTGCCTGTGGCGTCGATCGCGGCACCTCCCACGAGGGCCTCGACGAATCCGATCTCCTGGCCGGATGGGAGGAGGGCTTTCTCCAACACGCGGTGGGCTTCCTCGGTGACCTCGGGTCCGACGCCGTCGCCGGGAAGAAGGACAATCTGGTGCGTCATGGGGTGACCTGTACCACATGGACCCGGGCCGGGTGGTGTTCCTCGTACCTTCGAATTTCGTCGGATTGCCCGAGCAGGAACTCGAGTTCATCGGTGCCATTGGTGATGCAGTGCTTGGCGAAGGGGTCGAAGGAGAAGGCGATGTCGAGCGTGCCGCACGACAACTGCTGGTCCGCGAGATCCACCCGGACATCGGTATCGGGATGCTGTTCGAGGACCCTGACCAGCTCCCGATGCTGATCGGGTGCGAGCTCGATCAGAACCAGTCCACCGCGGAGCCCGTTGGCGCGGAAGATGTCGGCGAAGCCGGTGCTGATCACAACGCGGATACCGACGTCAAGGATCGCCCACACGGCATGCTCCCGCGAGCTGCCGCAGCCGAAGTTGTGACCTGTCACGAGAATTGCGCGGCCCTCGCCCGTGGCGCGGGCTAGGGCTCGGCCAGTCCCCGAGTCTGCATTCTCCGTCTGGCGCCAGTCTGAAAAGAGGTGACCGCCCAGCCCAGAACTCTCCGTGGTGATCAGGAATCGTCCCGGGATGATCCGGTCGGTGTCGATGTTTTCGATGGGCAGCACCGAAGCGCGGCTCGAAATGCTGGAAAATTTCTGCATCACATCATCTCCCGGACGTCACTGACCCGCCCTGTGACGGCGCAGGCCGCGGCGGTGAGTGGGCTGGCGAGAATGGTGCGGCCTCCGGGCCCCTGGCGGCCTTCGAAGTTCCGGTTGGAGGTGCTCACCGACAACTGACCGGGTTCCAACTGGTCGCCGTTCATCGCCAGGCACATGGAGCATCCGGGCTCTCGCCACTCGGCTCCCGCCGCGAGGAAGATCTCGTGGAGTTTCTCGTGCTCGGCCGCGCGCTTGACGCTTTGCGAGCCCGGCACCACGAGCATCCGGACCCGGTGGTGGACCTTGCGTCCTTGCAGGATCCGGGCCGCGAGTCGGAGGTCGGAAATTCGGCCGTTGGTGCAGCTCCCGACGAATACCACGTCAATGGGGTGTCCGAGCAGCGGCTTGCCCGGTTCAATCCTCATGTACTCCAGCGCCTTTCGGGCGGTCTCCCGCTGCCCCGCATCGGCGAATGTTGCCGGATCCGGAACCGCATCCCGGATTGGCATCCCCATGCCCGGGCCGGTTCCGTAGGTGATCATGGGCTGGAGTTGCCCAGCATCGAACCGGGCCTCGCGGCCGAACTGGGCACCTTCATCGGTGGGCAGAGTCCGCCAGTCGGCCACCTTCCGGTCCCACTCCTCGCCCGTGGGTGAGTGGCCGCGCGACTCCAGGTACTGATAGGTGGTGGTGTCGGGTGCGATCATTCCCGCCCGGGCGCCGGCCTCGATGGACATGTTGCAGATCGTCATTCGAGAATCCATGTCGAGGTCGCTTATGGTGCTTCCCCGGTACTCGAAGACATGGCCGGTACCCGCCTCGGTACCCAGCCGGGCGATGATTGCCAGGATCAGGTCCTTGGCGGTGACCCCCGGGTTCAGGGCGCCATCGATGATCAGCGCAAAGGTCCGGGGCCGGGTCATCAGCAGACACTGGGTCGCCAGCACATGGGCCACCTGTCCGGTGCCGATGCCGAAGGCCAACGCCCCGAACGCCCCGTGGGTGCTGGTATGGCTGTCACCGCAGACAATGGTCATTCCCGGCTGGCTCAGTCCAAGCTCCGGTGCCATGACGTGGACGATGCCCTGGTGCTGGCTGCCCATGGGGTGAATCGGCACGCCGAAATCGGTGCAGTTTCTCTGCAGTTGCTCGAGTTGGGCCGCCGCCCTGGAGTCGGTGACTGCGATGATCCCGTCCGCTCCGAGTGGTGTGGTCGGGATGGAGTGGTCCATGGTGGCAACGGTCTGCGCTGGCCGTCGGACCTCGAGGTTTCGTTTTCTGAGCTCCGCGAATGCCTGGGGCGAGGTGACCTCGTGCACCAGGTGGAGGTCGATGTACAGGGTGTCGGGCAGTCCATCCACTTCCATCCGACGACGGATCGTGTGCCGATCCCAGACCTTGTCGAACAGGGTCCTGGGGTGGTGGGTGGTGGCGTTTGCCGATTGCTGGTCCATCATCAAGTCACCGTTCCTAGGGGCGCTGCGGCGGCAGCCACCCGCGGGTGGAATGAGGCGCGTTCCGAACCCAACCGGCCAATCATCCGATTCATGGCCGCAATGTAGGCCTTGGCGCTCGCCACAATGATATCGGTATCAGCGCCATGTCCGCTGAACGTCCGGGACGGAAGTTCCAAATCGGTGATGTGGACGGTGACCTCTCCCAAGGCGTCGATGCCCTCGGTGATGCTCTGGACCACGAGAAGATGATCACGTTGTCGTTGCTGCCGTGGTGCGTCATTGTCTGCTTCCTCCTGTTTTCATTCCTGAAACCAAAAGCCCCCGATTCGCTCGGGGGCTCGTGAAAAACGATGAAATGCAGTTTAGCTGCGAGCCCCCGAAAACTGTGATCAATAGCTGGCGAGGGGTCCGATTTCGGACTCGACGGCGTCAAGGATCAGGTGATTGCGGACCGCCTCGAGCATGGCGTTGTGGTCGGCGTGGAGCGGGCGGTCCTCGTCGAGGAAGTCCACATGGCGACGGACCTCGGCTTTGGCGGCGAGGGTGCCGGTCCCGGGAGTGTAATCGCGGAAGTCGAGGGCCTGGGCCGCCGCCATCAACTCGATGCCCAGCACGCCGCAGGCAATGTCCAGGATGTGCCGCGTCTTGAGAGCCGAGTTCATACCCATGGACACGAAGTCCTCCTGATCGGCGGCGGCGGGGATGGACTGGATGAAGGCCGGTGCGGAGAGGATCTTCTGCTCCACCACCTGGGTATCGGCGGTGTACTGGCTGAGCATCATGCCCGAGAAGAGACCGGCGCCCCTGGTGAGGAAGGGCGGCAGTCCCGCCGACAGGGCCGGATTGGTCAGCCGATTGAGGCGCCGTTCGGAGAGCACGCAGACCATGGCCACGGCGGCACCGAGGGTGTCCAACGGCATGCTAATGGGTGTGCCCTGGAAGTTGGCGCCGGTGAGGACCACCTTGTCGTCAGGCAGGAAGATCGGATTGTCGCCGACCCCGTTGGCCTCGATCTCGAGCTGCTCCCGGGTCCATCGGAGCTGGTCCCTGGCGGCACCGATCACCTGGGGGGTGGAGCGCATGCTGTAGGCGTCCTGGACCCGGGTCTTGTGGGCTCCGGTGACCAGGTCCGATCCGTGGATCACCCGCCGGATGTTGGCCGCCGAAGTGACCGCCCCGCGATAGCCGCGCAGGGTGTGGACCCTGCTGTCGTAGGGTTTGAGGTTGGCGCGGAGGGCCTCCAGGGTCATGGCCGCGGCGATCTCCGCCTGTTTGAGGCGCCGTTCCGCGTCGAAGGCGGTGAGGCAGCCGATGCCGGCGGTCAAGTTGGAACCGTTGATGGTGGCCAGGCCGTCTCGGGCTTCGAGGCCGGGGATCGGGATGTCGGTCCGGTCCAGGGCCTTGCTGCCCGGCATTCGGTCGCCGTCGAGGAACGCCTCGCCTTCACCCATGAACAGCAGCGCGATCTGGCTCATGGGGGCGAGGTCGCCGCACGCGCCCACGGATCCCTTCTCGCAGACCACCGGGGTCACCCCTCGGTTGAGCATGGCCACCAGTGTCTCGGGGATTTCCAGGCGGCAGCCGGACAGTCCCTTGGCCAGCACGTTCACCCTCAGGAACATGGCCGCGCGAACGTGTTCGACCGGGGACGGATCGCCGATGCCGGCGGCGTGGTTGTAGATCAGGTAGCGCTGGAATTGGCGGATCTGGTCGTCGTCGAGCACGACCTCGGAGAACTCGCCGATGCCGGTGTTGACGCCGTACATGATCTCCCGGGCCGCGATCCTTTCCTCCAGGAAATCCCTGCACCGGGTGATTCTGGTTCTGGCGTCGGGCGCCAGGTCGACCTTCTCGCCCCGTCTGGCCACCGCCTCAACGTGCTCGATGGTCAGACCGTCCCCGGTGATGGTGATGGGCATCTGCACCTCCTGCGGCCGCGGGTCGCCGTCACGATTTGTTGCTGTGCGTGCTCTTGTCGGCAGTTCCCGTCGGTATCTCCCGATTATCGCCGCGCGTGTCAGCGCGTCAAGGAACGCTCGCCGACCACATCGAGGTGTCGCCGGATTCGAACCCGTCGATGAATGTTGATCCCGTCAGGTCCATCCAGCCGTGGCCGTATTCGTTGTCCGGTCCCGCCGGTCCCATATCCTGTGCAGAGGCGATCAACAGGGCTCGGAGATCGTCAACCGTGAGCGACGGGTTTTCCGACAGCAGCAGGGCCGCCCCGCCCGCCACGTGGGGGCAGGCGGCCGAGGTGCCAAAAAACCCAGTTCCGTCCGGATAGGGCAGGCCGTTACTCGGTCCGTTCGTCACCGTGCTGACGCCATCGGCCCCCAGAATGTGGGGCGCCAGGTAACCACCATCCGGCGTCCCACCCGGTCCGAGGGTCGGGCCCCGGCTGGAGAAGCATTCGAGTTCCAGACCCTTCCAGAACGCGGCTCCCACCAGGAGGCCATCGGGGGTCTCAGGCGTGGAGCAACTGGATTCTGGCCTGAAGTAGCCGAGCGCGGTTTCGAAGGTGCGCAGGCTCAGGAAATGAGGCTCGGTCGTCGCCACGGCGCGGATCACGATTGCGTACCATTCGCTGGCCGGCGGTGAGTGGGAAAACTCTTCGAAGGGGAGCTGCCCGGGCAGGCCGTTCTGTGGGTTTTCGGAGGAGGCGAGAATGGTCCAGTTCGAACCGTCCCACATCCAGATGTCCATGTCGTAGTCCTGGGTGGATCCCTGGAGGAGGGGATCTGCGGGCCAGTCGTTCCAGGTGAGGGTCACGTAGTTCTCCCGACCCTGCCACACGTACCACGGATTCGAGGCTTCGCCGTCGAAAGTGTGCCAGTTGGAACCGGGGAACGGCTCATACCATCCTTGGTAGTTGCCGCCACTGGCGTAGTGGCTCGCGCTGGCGCGGTTGCCGCTCGAGGTGACGAAGAGCACCCCGGCGGCGCGAGCTTCCGTCACCTTCTGGTTGACCGGGTTGTGCGGGTCGCCGGCGCCGTCGCCGGGAAATGGACCGAGCCATCCGCAGGAGTACGAAATCACGCGCACGCCCTGTCCAATCATCCAGTCAACCGCGAGGTAGAAGTCGAGTTCTTCACCGTCGTGGGCCAGGTACAACTCGGCGCCGGGGGCCATGTCATGGACGATCTCGGCGCAGGCGGTCCCATGGTCGCCGGGGCCCACAGGATCGGATCCGCCTCCCCACAGCGTCAAGATCACCGGCAGATCGTTCCCAATCAGCGCCTGATATCCCGAAAATCCATTGCAGTCGATCACACCGACCTTGACGAACTCTCCGCCGGTGCCCTGGCCGTGGAGCACGTCGGCGCCGTGCACGCGCACCCCCTCGGAGATGACGTCAGGCCTGCTGCGGTAAGGGGTGCGAAGCCCGAGCACTGCCGGATCTTCGGCAAGCGCCGGCAGTCGAGCGATGGGCACGGTGGCAAACACCAGATCGCGGTAGGTGGCCTTCACCTGACCGCCCAGGAATCGAGCCTGGCTTGCACCGGATGCCGCCTGGTTCGGCCGGCTCACGATCACCACCTCGACCGACCGACCGTCGACCACCAGATGGTCCAGGCCGGCCCTCAGCCCGGGGTCGGATCGCCCATGGAAGGCTCCGTAGAGCTGGTTGAGGAGGGGGCTCAACCCGGGGTGGGTTGCGGCCGGCGTTTCGTGCCCGGGTGCGGCCGGTGGCAGCGGGCCGGTCGGCGCATCACCGGTCCATCCGGCGCTGGGGATGAAGGTCAGAACCAAAGCAACGGTGAGGAGACGTTCGATCATATCGTTGACTCCACGACAAATCCCGGTTCAAGTTCCTTGATGATGTCTCAACATACGTTGCCGCTCGGAAGTTGGCAAGGCCGAGTCGGCGGGTCACAGAACATATCCTCAGCGTTTTTCTGCGTCTCACTGCGTTCATTTGCGGCCAATCCAGGGCGTGTGAACTGGTCTCCGCATTCCACATTCCGATTCTGGTGGGTGGGCGATCGCCTATTGCCTCGGTCGAACTCGCTCGATCCGGCTCCGGCACTCCCGCGTGGAGCACAGGCTGCAGCAGGGGAAGTCATCGTCGAAATCATGGATCTCGGCTCGGCCGGCCACCAGGACCCCCGAAACCGACTTGAGGGGTTGCATCAGGCAGCTCTCGTTGAGGGAGATGCCGATCTCGGCGGGGTCGAGGGCGCGGAACAGCGCCCGCTGACCGCTGACGTGCCAGCCGCAGTAACCCGGGCTGTAGGCGAGAACCGCCCGGTCTGGTCCACCGTTTGGCGCCGTGGCGAAGCGACGCTCGAGCCTCTCCACGAGGCATTCGGCAGCCGCCGAGGCCGCGGCGTCCAGCATGACCGCCGCGGCGAAGTCGCCCACCCTGAACAGGCTCTCGATTTCGGCGGACAAAGGCTGGCCCATGGTGGCTGCGAAGAGGGCGAGTCTCTCCGCGCCGGGATACACTGCCGCGAGGGGAGTCTCGATGTCGTTCTCCCCGTCTCCCCGATAGATCGCCTCGAAACGAGTGACGGCCACCTGTTCCATCAGCCCCCGGGGTTCGGCCAGCTCCGTGAGGCGGCTGCGCGCAGAATCCATCATCCGCGCGATCTGATCGGGGAGTGTGGCTCCTGGAGGGATATTTTGAATCCGGAGGACCTCGCGGCGCTCCGGAACGACATCGGCAGCCGGCAGGGAGAGGATCTCTCTCATGGTTCACGGGACGGTAGACGGTCCATACCCCATCGCCGAGCTTCTCCGGTCATGATTTTCTCGAGTTCGGTGCCCACATCTGGATCGATCGGAGCTCCCGGCCAGGCAGCCACGATGCGATCGACCTCTGTCCGAGCCCGCTCGCCCAGGGTGTGCCCGCCCTCCTCCTGCCAACGTGATCGGTTGGCGCGGTCGATGGTCGGCCCGGGAAAGGAGATCTCGGCGCCGATGTGGCGCAGGGTGTGGTCGGCGATGAGCAGGTGGTGCTCACGGATCAGCTCCTCGATCAGCGGCGCTGCCGGAAAATCGTCCCTCGGCTCGATGCCGGCCAGCAGACGCCCGGTCATCCCACAGATTTCGTTGTCCACCACCAGTTTTTCCAGGCTCAGGCAGCTCTCGAAGTCGAGCATGCCAGGACCCGAAACATTGTTGATTCCGCAGAGTCCGGCCAGAACGGCGCCGATTCCGGACTCGAGTCCTGCCTGGGCGTCCAAGAGCTTGGCGTCGGAAAGGGAGATGTACCCCTGGGTGGGCAGACCGAGGGAGGCGCCAATCTGGTTGTAGGCACAGGTGATCATCATGGTTTCCATGGCGCCCATGGGGGTGGTCTCGTATCGGATGTCGAAGATCGCCGGCGATCCGCCGTACAACACCGGGGCGCCGGGGCGGGTGAGTTGGCTGATGGCCAGTCCACTGAGGGTCTCGGCGGTGTGTTGGACCAGGGTCCCTACAAGGGTGACCGGCGCCATGAACCCGGACAGCGGCATGGCGATGAACTCGACCGGGATGCCCCATTCGGCGCAATCCACCACGTTCTGGCTGGTGACGTCGCTCCACTTCACCGGCGAGGTGGGGCAGCACGAGAAAACCGTCAAGGGCTTGGCCTCGAGGGATTCTCTGTCGCCTCTCACGGCCAGCTGCAGGTCCCTCATCACGTCAAAGGCCTCGACGGTGAAGGCGCCCGTGATCACCGGCTTGGGGCAGTGGAGCAAGGACAGGAAGAGCCGGTAGCTGTCCGAGATCCGCTCGGGCACGTCGGCCGGGATCATGGCGGTGCTCTGGGAGGCGATGTGGTCGAGCCCGGACACCAACTTCGCGTATCGGACGTAGTCGGCCGTGTCGGGAGGACCCACGCTCCCACTGTTGCCGTCGAGGACGTTGATGGCGGCGGACCCGGGTGTGAAATAGACGTTGTCACCTGACAGCTGGTGGGTCAGCTCGCCTCTCACGTCGTAGAGCTCGAAGCCCGCCGGAGCAGAGCGCAACGCGGTGTCCAGGATCTCCGGTGTCAGCCAGACCTTGGCAGAGCCTCGATCCACCCGGGCTCCGTGGCCGGAGAGCATTTCCAACACCGCCGGATTGTGAATCTCCATCCCCACGGTGCACAGCACATCACGAGCCTCTTCGATAATCCGGTCGGCGAGGCTGTCCTCAAGGAGCTTCAGCTTGGGCCGCATGGTGGCCTCCCTTGTTCAATTTCCCGGTTTATCGAGACCTGATCAGCGATTCGAACGCAGGTCCCGGGGGATAAACCCCCGGGCTACGGTGCCCCAGAATCTGCGCCTCATCACTCGTCTGCGTTACCCATGGTTAACGCCATGAGTGCCTTCTGCACGTGGAGTCGATTCTCGGCCTCGTCGTAAACCACCGACTGCGGACCGTCGATCACCTCGTCGGTGACCTCACGGCCTCGGTCGGCGGGCAGCGGGTGCATGTAAATCAAACTGTCCTTGCCAAGTGCCATGCTCTTGGCGTCACAGCGCCAGGATGGGTACTTCTCGATCAGCCGCAGGCCCTGATCGACCTTCTGTGTGGTGATCAGCGGCCCCCAGGACTTGGGAACCACCACATCGGCGTCGGCGAAGGCGTCCTCGAAGTTGTGGCTGATCTCGAAGCGGGCGCCGGCGGCCTCGGCGTTGGCCCTCGCCTGGTCCTCGACCTCGGGCATCAGCTTGAATTCCGGCGGGTAGGCCAGGGTGACGTCCATGCCAAAACGGGGCAGCATGAGGATCAGGCTCTGCGGTACCGAGAGTGGACGCACGTAATTGGGCGCGGAGGTCCAGGCGACGCCCACCTTGAGCCCTCGGGTTTCGCCAAAACGCTCCGTGATGGTGAGGTAGTCGGCCATGATCTGGCACGGGTGATAGATGTCGCACTGCATGCTGATCACCGGGATCGAGGCGTGCTCCGCCACCTCGCGGAGGTAACCGTTGCCTTCGCCGTGGGCACAGTGTCTGATGGCGATGCCCTCGCCGTATCGCGACAGCACGTTGGCGGTGTCGCGGGCGTTCTCGCCGTGGCTGATCTGCATCTTGTCCGGCGAAAGGAAGATGGCGTGGCCGCCGAGTTGGGTCATACCCGTCTCGAAGGAGTTCCGGGTTCGCGTGGACGAGTCGAAGAAGATCATATAGAGAGTCTTGCGCAGCAGCAGTTCGGTGCACCGACCCTCTCGCCGCGCCGCCTTCAGCTCCCCGGCGAGGTCGATCACCCGGGTCAGCTCAGCGGTCGTCCAATCTTGAGTCGAAATGAAGTCCTTACCGTTCAAGCTGTTCATTTTGTTGTGCTCCATTTCTCACGACTCCGGCCCGGAAGTTGGAAAAATTCACCTGCCTCGGAAGCTGTTGGGATTCCGGGCCGGAGTAGTGAGCTAATCATCACAGTTAACATTTAACAGCATTTCGGGCAGGAGGCTGTAAACAGCTGTTGCTGTGACGAGGTCGTCGACGCTGACGTGTTCTTGGGTGGTGTGAGCCAACTCCTCGCGGCCGGGGGCGAAGCCGACGGTGGGGATGCCGAGACGGCCCATAGTGGCGACCCCGTTGGTGGAGAAGGACCAGGCGGAAATCTGCGGGGGCCGGCCCAAGACGGCCTCGGCCGATTGGCCGACACCGCGAACCAGAGCGTGGTTCTCCTCGAGGACCCAGGTGGGGAAGTAGGTCTCCTGGCTGACCCGGCCGCCGTTCCAACCTTCGCCCTCGTAGTGGCGCAGCTCGACCTCGGCGTCGCCGAGGTGGGGCAGTGCCCGCAGTTCGGCAAGGGTCGTCTCGACGGTTTCGCCCACCGTCAGGCGACGGTCGAGAGTGATGCGGGCCCGGTCCGGCACGGCGTTGAGGGAGGGGGTGGTGCACTCGATGTGGGAGACGATCACCGAGCCCGAACCCAGGAAATCATCGTGAGCGAGTCGGCCGTTGAGCGCCTCGATGTCGGAGATGATGGGGGCCATCTTGTACAACGCGTTGACGCCGCGGTGGGCGTGGGCGCCGTGGGCCGACACCCCGCGGGTGGTGATGGTGGCTTCGAGCCGGCCCCGCTGACCCCGGTAGACGTCGAGGTCGGTGGGCTCGCCGAGAATCACCACGTCCGGGCGAATGCCGCGCTGCTCGATCAGATGGAGCATGCAGGCGCCGTCGCACTCCTCCTCCATGACAGATGCTGTCAGGTAGAGGGTGACGCCCTCGGGGAAACCGAAATCGCGCGCGATTCGGGCGCCGTAGGCCATGGCGGCGATGGCCGGCAACTCGTCCACGGCGCCCCGACCCCACACCTGACCGTCCGCATGCCGCCCCTCGAAGGGATCAAAGGTCCAGGAGGCGGGATCACCGATTCCGACGCAATCGATGTGGCCGTCCATCAGGATGGTGAGCGGACCGTTCCCGATCCTGCCCACAACCGTGCCGAGCTCGTCGAACCACACTTCGTCAAAGCCGAGGGACTCATACTCCTGGGCGACCCGCTCGCATCGAGCGCGCTCACGCCGGCTCTCCGCCGGGATGGCGATCAACTCCCGAAGAAAGCCGACCAGCGCCGACTCGTGCTCACGTGCAGCCTTCAGGGCAGCATCACCGTTCGGGACGGCCATTTTTCTCCCCTCCTCCCGTCGGTTGACGGGTGTTCGATTCGCGTTGTGTACTATACGACGGCAGCGCTGTCTGAGGAGGCTATTCGGTGAACGATCAAAACCCCGAACAGATTCTGGAGAACACGGTCCGGCGGTGTCGCGAGCGCGACATCATCATCCCCACCTTCGAGGAGATGATGGAACCGGATCGGATCCCGGCCGGCATCACCGACGAGCTCAGCGACGTGGGTTTGTGGGATCTCCATCCACGAAACCTGTTTCGGATCTCGTGGAAAAACGAACCGGTGAGGCACGGGGGTGGATTTGGCGGCGTGAATTTCGTCGAGCTGCCCCACGAGCTGACCGGTGTCCGGGCCCGGATCTTGATGTTGGTGGGGAAGTATTTTCCCACCGGCGCACACAAGGTGGGCGCCACCTTCGCCCCGTTGGTGGAGCGGTTGGTCTCCGGTAGGTTCGATCCCACGATCCACAAAGCTCTGTGGCCCTCCACCGGAAACTACTGTCGTGGGGGAGCGTACGACGCCCACCTGTTGGCGTGTCCCTCG
Organism: uncultured Holophagae bacterium; assembly: GCA_963801995.1. Classification (GTDB taxonomy): domain Bacteria; phylum Acidobacteriota; class Thermoanaerobaculia; order Thermoanaerobaculales; family Sulfomarinibacteraceae; genus FEB-10. The sequence goes on from CAWDGW010000016.1 coordinate 31,079, forward strand.
ATTGCCGTGCTGCCCGAGGGCATGTCGCGGGAGCGATTCGAGTGGCTGGAGAAGCTGGGGTCTGAGATTCACGCCACCCCCGGGTCGGAGAGCAACGTCAAGGAGGTCTACGACAAGACCTTGGCACTGGCGGCCGAACGCCCCGATGAGATCGTCGTGCTCAACCAGTTCGAGGAGTTCGGCAATGCCATGTGGCACTACGCAGTCACCGGGCAGGCCATGGAGGAGGTGTTCGCGCAGAATGCGACCGAAGGCCAGCGCCTGGCGGCGGTCTGCCTGACTCAGGGCTCCGCCGGGACCCTGGGCTGTGCGGACTACCTGCGGGAGAGGTTCCCGCGGATCACCGTGGCGGCGGGAGAGGCGCTCCAGTGCCCCACCCTGCTGTACACCGGTCACGGCGAACACCGCATCGAGGGGATCGGCGACAAGCACGTTCCCTGGATCCACAACCTGCGCAACACCGACGTGGTGGCGGGGATCGACGACGACGCCTGCATGGCTCTGATCCGACTGTTCAACGAGCCGACCGGACGCGCATACCTGGCGGCGGAGAGGGGTCGATCCGGAGTTGCTCGACAGGCTTGATCTCCTCGGTATTTCGTCCATCGCCAACCTTCTGATCTGTGTCAAGCTGGCGCGATACCACGAGCTCGGTGACCGGGACGTCATGGTCACTGTGGCCACCGACTCCATGGAGCTGTACGGATCACGGATCCGCGAGGAACGGGAGCTGCACGGTGACTACACCGAACGGGACGCGGCCGTGCACCACGAGCGCCACCTGCTGGGCGCGGGTTCCGATCACGTCCTCGAGCTTTCCTACTGGGACAGGAAGCGGATGCACAACCTCAAGTACTTCACCTGGGTCGAGCAGCTCGGCAAACCCGTGGAAGAACTGGACGCCCAGTGGGAGGATCCGGACTACTGGACCTCGAGATTTCGCTGATGGACCGACCTGGATCACAGAATTCGCGAGTTCAACGAGCGGACGGGTCTGATAGCCAACTACCAGTAGCGCCGACAACTCAGACGTACTCGAGGAGTTCGAGAGAATGCCGATCGGCATGATCGCCGTGCCGCTCCACGTCGCCGTTCTCGGAAACCACGAAGGTCGCCCTCTCGCCGGCCGTTCGCGAAAAGTAGACACGGTGCTTCTGACCCCTGGTGTGCATGTCGATGGCACACAGGTTGGGATCGGCGTAGCTCGTGAGGCTGGCGTGGCACAGCGGGCACGAAAACTCCCAGGTTTCACCGGATTCAAGGGCAACTCCCGGCGGCATATATGCTCTGTAGTTCCCCGGTTCGGAATGAAATCCCATGATGACCCGGGTCATCCCGTGGGCCGCCACCAGGACGATGGTCTCGTCCGGATTGAGCATGGCCGAGCAGTGTGGGCAGGAGTAGGTCCACCGCATCAGGTTCTCCCTTCTGGCGTCGTCTGTTACATCGAGCGCCGGCGAAGCCGTTGAAGAAAATATGGGTCGCGAATGACAAAAATGCACCCCCCAACCCGTTTCATCAACTTGGTCGAGAAGAGATGTCTGGCTTGCCGGTCACACGCCGAGCGCCTGCTCGAGGGCTTGGGTCACCTGGGAGGCGATCATCAGTTGGAACAGGCGACAGATCACGACCGCCCTGACCAAGCCCGGTGTCTCGTGGTCCATGACGGGCTTCAGAACGGCATCGATCAGGGTGGCGCGGTGATCAGGCGTGATCTCTGGGCTGCGCTCTGCCGTCCAGCGCCACAGCTCGTCATACAGAACCCAGGCAGCGTTCCGGTGAACCGCCGACAGCTCTCCCTCCCACGCCCGGACGTGCTGCCGGGTGGCCAGCACCATCAGGCCTTCGGAAAGCGCACCGGCCAGGATGCTCGTGGCGATCTCAGACGAATCCCTGGTCTCGACGAGCCGTTCCAAGATGACCCCGCTGATCGCCGAAATGTCGAGTTTGGAGGCCAGGTGGCTGTAGTCGCGGCTCGACATGCCGGTTTGGACCCGGTCCAGGTAATCGTAAAACGCGGCGATGACGCCCAGCACACGCGCATCGGGCCCCACCCCCTCGCCGAGCAGGTCGCCTCGGAGTTGCCACAGACTGGCCGGAGACGGATCAGAGACCAACATCGCCAGGGACTCGGTGAGTGGCATGGGCCATCAGTATAGATCGGACCTGCGAGATCAACGATCGCACTGGACTGCTCGGTCGGTGTGCGGAAGCCGTAGGCCCTCTCTCACCCGGACGAGATTGCGAATTGCGAATTACGAATTGTCGGCGTCCGGGAGCTTTCAACTCGCCCGGCAGGGACGGCCGCTGCTGACTCCCGGTTAGGGCACCCCGCTTCGGCTCGGTATGCCACGGCTGGTCTGCGCGGGAACCGCTGCAGAGAGGTTCTCGAAGAACTGCTCCTCGAACCACTTCAGCTGCCGTTTCCACTCCTCATCGGGCTCCTGGTCGCCCACGATGGAGGCCGCGGCCGTGACGTCGAAGAAATCGATCTGGCCAGCGTCGGGGCTCGGCGACCCCTTGATCTGGACGTTGAGGTTCACCGGTGTGCCCTCCACGTTGAACCGCCCGACCACCGTCTTCATGCTTTGGTTGGACATGGTGATCCGTCCGCCCATGGCGGTGATGGCGTCCTGGACGGCGTACCAGAGCAGGCCCTTGTCCGCGTAGTAGTTCTGTGTCTTCCCGAGGGAACCGGTCGATGCACAACCGAGAGAGACGGCGAGCAGGGCGGCAGCACAGAGACGTGACATGATGGTCCTCCAGCTCTCGATGATACGTTATACGGGATCAGCGAGCCGCGGGATACGGGGCAGTCGGTCAAGGGAGGTGTCATGGCGACGGCAGAAACGCTGGATCTTCGCTACGCAGGCCGGCCGGGTCTGATTTCGGCATTCCTGGTACCCACCGGCGACGGCGGATTCGTGCTGCTGGACAGCGGGCCTGCGAGTGGGCTGACGGCTCTCGAAAACGAGATCGAGGCCGCCGGCTTTACGCTGAGCGACTTGAGGGCGGTGCTGCTCACCCATATTCACCTCGACCACGCCGCGGCGGCCGGAACCCTGGCCAGAAGGACCGGTTGCCAGGTGTGGGTCCACCCCGCCGGAGCCTTCCACGTGGGGAGCCCGGAGAGTAAGTTGCTGCCCAGTGCCCGTCGGCTCTACGGCGATCAACTCGAGGTGAAGTGGGGTGCGATGGAGGGTGTTCCGGAACGGTTGCTCCACGAAGTCGAACACGGTGAACCTCTTCGATTCGGCGATCTGAAGGCTGTGGGATGGCACACACCGGGGCACGCCCGACACCACGTGGCGTGGCATGTGGGAGATTCGGTGGCCACCGGTGACGTGGGGGGAGTCCGGCTCCAGGGACCGGATTACGTGCTCCCGCCCACGCCCCCTCCGGACATCGATGTGTCGGCCTGGCTGGTGAGCATCGACCTGGTCCGCAAATTGGAACCTGCCCACTTGCTGTTGACCCATTTCGGATCGTTCGACGATCCAGGGCCCCACCTGGACCAGTTGGCCGGGCGGCTGCGACGCTGGTCCCGCGTGGCGGGAGAGGTGGTGGGAGAGGGCGGTGATTCCGAGGAGCTCGAGCGGCGATTGATCGAGCTCGACCACTCTGAGCGGCCCGCGGAGGGTATCCCCGACGACCTCGACGAGGGATTCCAGGAGATCTGTCCCATGGCCGACAACGCCGCCGGTCTTCACCGCTGGGCCACCAAACAGCCCGGAGTCTAAGGTCAAGAGTCAAGAGTTAAAAGTTAAAAGTTGAAAGTTGAAAGTTGACCACCCTCGACGAGAATGCGTTGCGGCGCGGTGTGGGCTTGGCACGGTGTCGCCACAATGTGATCGCCAAATGTCTTGATTGCGCCGTTTGATCGCCGGAAGCTCACGCCACAGTGGACTTCTGAAGGAGGAACCATGGCACAAGACATTCCTGGAAGCGGTCTCGCCCTGATAGCGAAACTCAGCCGTCCGGCGCGATTGATTGGTGTCGGCCTCCTGGCCCTGGTCCTGTTGATCCCCCTGCAGATGGTCCGATCCGTTGTTAGGGAGCGATATCAGACCTATCAGGGAGTCGTCGCTGACATTGCAGGGGCCTGGAGCGGAGACCAGCGCGTCGCAGGACCCATCCTCGTTGTCCCCTATACGGAAAGAGTGGCGGTTCGGGATGAGTTCATCACTCCACAGGGGGAGAAGAAGGTCATCCAGCGGTGGGAAATCCGTCGGCGGCGGGCCATCATCCTGCCGGAAGTACTGACCTGCGACGGAAGCCTGGCGCCGGAGATTCGCCGCCGAGGCATGTACCGAGTCCAGGTGTTCACGGCGGACCTGGTGGTTTCCGGGGCTTTTCGAAACCTGCGGGCGACGGTCGAAGCACTGAGTTCCGCGGAGAAGCTCGAGGACATTCGGTGGTCGGAGGCCGTGGTCGGGTTCGGTCTTTCGGATCCCCGCGGCATTGTCGAGGTCGCAGGTTTCCAGATCAACGGGGGTTCGGTGCAGGTGCTGCCGGGTACGACTTTGGGTGAGATGTTGCCGAGGGGATTCCATGCGCCGGTCACCGGGATCGCCTCCGACAGTGTGGAATTCGTGCTGCCGATCTCAATTCGAGGGAGCGGGAGCTTGCGGTTTCTGCCACTCGGCGCGACCACCCACGCTTCTCTGCGGTCCCAGTGGCCCCATCCAAGTTTCAACGGGGATATTCTCCCCGCGGTTCTGGAGATCACCGACGACGGGTTCTCAGCCGAGTGGACGATCCCCTTGCTGAATCGGTCCTTTCCTCAGGCGTGGTCCAGCAGCACGACCGTGGAGATCGATGAAATCGAGGCGGGTGTTCGGCTCTTTGAGCCGGTGGCGCTCTACGATCTCGTGACCCGGGCGGTCAAGTACGGCCTGCTCTTCATCACCTTGACCTTCCTGACCCTGGGCCTGATCGAGTTCGTCACCGACGACAGACTCAGTCTGGTGCAGTACATGCTGATCGGTGTCGCCCTGGCCTTGTTCTTCCTCATTCTGATCGCCCTGGCCGAACACATCGGATTCACGATCGCCTATCTTCTGGCGGCTGCCACCGTCATCGTGATCAACTCGATGTATTGTGCGGCGATCCTGCCGAGGGGCTCTCTGGCTGTGGCCGTCGGTGGAGTTCTGACGGCGATCTACGGCATCCTCTACACGATCTTGAAGGCCGAGGACTTCGCCCTGCTGGGCGGGACGCTGCTGCTGGTGGTTGCCCTGGTGGTGACGATGTACTTCACACGACGGATCCACGAACCGCAAGGCGCCTAACCCACGGTTCTCCTCTTGTTTCCGCGGCGAGAACGTGAAACTTTCAACTTTCAACTTTGAACTCCTACGGTGTGAGCCGGCGACCCCCGTGGCGCGGTGGCGGTGACAGGGCCTGTAATCGCACCCGCCAGGCACCTCGGCCGTGGGTGAAGGCGAACAACCATGACCGGCCATCCACGTCTTCCGCCAGAGTCAGCGCCTCGGTGACGGCGTTGGCGAAACCGGTGTTTTCCACCGCCCAGGTGGCGCCGCCGTTCACCGAGGTGAACACACCGAGGTCGGTGCCGATGTAGAGGCGCCGGCCATCACCTGGATCCACCACAATGCTGTGGACCGGGATGTCCGGCAGGGTGCCGGCTCCTGTTCCGGCCAGCGACGACCAGGTCTCTCCACCGTCGGTGCTTCGCCACACGTGGTCGCCCCCGAAACCCGCGTATGTGGCGTAGAGGGTTTCCGGGTCGCCGGGATCGAAGGCGAGCGAGGAGACGAAGCCGTCACGGGGCCTTACCGAGGGCCAGTTCGTTGTGTCGTCCGAGGCGACCGCGTTGTGGTTGATGTGAATCAACCCTTCGGAGGTGCCCGCCGCGACGACCTCCGAGCTCGACGGATGGATGGCGAGCGAGCTCACCCAGCCGGTCGAGCTGAGCAGGCTGCTGGCCGCCTGCCAGGTCCACGCACGGTTTTCGGTCCTCCACAGCCGGTGGCCGCCGATCCACAGCCGCCGTGGGTCGTTGTGGTCCATGATGAACGGGGTGATGAACAGAAACTCTTCGGTCGATTCCGGGATACCGGTGGTGGCGCCGGAAAAGGACAGGCCTCCATCTGTGGATCTTCTGACGTTGGCCCTCTGCGACTCGGCAAACACGATGGTCGGGTTCGTCGGGTCGATGGCCACATAGCCGCCGTCTCCGCCGACCACCCGGAGCCAGCCGTCGTGGCCTCCGGACTCCTCGAGGAGCAGGGTGCCGTTGTCCTGGGTCCCACCGATAAGACGCTCGGCTCCGGGGAAAGCGGCCCCGTGGTAGAACTGGGTGATTCCCAGGTTGTGGTTGAGGGAGGCCCAGCGCATTTGACCCTCGTCGGGATCGCAGACGGCGTCGGGCCCGCGGGCCACCGGCGCGGAGCTGTCCTGGGTGAGGAAGATCCCGCCGTCATTGGCGGCGAAGAGGGTTCGGTTGCCGGCCCCGTCATAGTCCGGGTGGAACACGATGGCGTGCTGATCCGCGTGGACGAATTGTGGATCGGCCCGGTCCAGCCACCAATACGACGCGAGGCCCCAGCTTTGGCCGCCGTCATCGGAGCGGAAGAGGTCCACTCCTGCGGCCCACACCACGTTCGGGTCCACGGGGTCCACCGCCACCACGTTGGCGTACCAGCCCATGTTGACCCAGCGGTTTTCGTAGTACACCCCGCAATCAAGATACGACGCTGCCAACGGGTTGGTGAGCAGCAGGGTGTGGAGCTTGATCGGATCTTCGATGTCCACCTGGACCTGCCAGCTTCCGGGGTCGCCGTGGGAGGAAGATCGATAGAGAGCGTGGAGACCCTGCTCGTAATGTCCGCCGGGGCCTTGGAGGTTCGAGGCCGACAGGGCGTAGATGACGTTCTGGCTCGACGGTGCGATGGCGAGCGAGGTCCGTCCCATGCCCGGTTCGGACAGGACGGCCTCCCAGCCTGAATTGTCGTCGAGACGACGGCGATAAACGGTGGCTTGATCCAGGGTGCCGCAGGACGCCAAGACCACGTCGTCGGGCTGATCGGTGGCGAGCGCCAGGTCGAGACAGCCGCCTTTCTCCTCGGAGGTGAAAAGCTGGCTCCAGTCGTTTCCACTATTCTCCGACAGCCAGACGCCGGTGCGGGTGGCGGCGTAGATCCAGCTCGGGTGGGTCGGGCTCGGGACCAGGTCGTTGACCCAATGAAAGTCGTCGGTGTCGGTGCCCTGCAGCAGCTGCCACGAGGCACCGCCGTCGGCGGTCTTGTAGATGCCCGCCCCTCGCAGCGGCAACCAGGTGCCGCGCACCTCCTCGCGGAAGTAGCCCTCGCCGGTGCCCACGTAGAGCACCTCCGGGTTGATGGGATCCATGGCCATGGAGTTGATAGCGATATTGCTGATGAGGTCGGACAGGGGCCACCAGAACTGGCCTCCGTCGACGGTCTTCCACACCCCACCGGAGACCCCGCCGGCATACATGATGTCGGGGTTGGTCGGGTGGATGATCAGCGACCGCGTCCGACCACCGATGTTTCCGGGCCCCAAGGGTTCCCAGGTGCCCAAAGCACGCAATGCGGGCCAGGTTGGCACGCCAAACCAACCCACGCCGGGGGGTTGAGCCCCATAACGGTCCAGAGTGATGGAGTGGGTGGGCATGCGGTCCATGTGGCTTCGTGCGGCCCGCAGGGCCCGGATCGGATCGTGGTCTGGAGTTGGCCCTCCCCGCTTCATCAGGTAGTACTCGGCGGCATTCCCCGGTTCATCATCACGATCCTCAGAACTGTGGTGGTCGACGACCTCGAGAATCTCAGGGCCTGTGTGAGGTCTGGTCCTCGGGACGTCGGCGGCGCCTGCGGTTCCAGCCGCCACCGATGCGGCGAGCCAGGCGAATACGGGCAGCATTCGGTGCATTTTCACGTTGGTCATCTTAACTGGACCCCCTGTGCGTTGACCTCGGTTCGGAATTACGGGGTTCGGGATTGGGAGTTGGAGCAGCAAACGACTGCGACAACGCAAACGGCAAACTGCCAACTGCCAACTGCCCTCAAATCCAGGTTACGATGGCATTGACTGGGAGGGACGCATGGCAAAGGCTCGTACATTGGTTCTCGGAGTCGGGTGTCTATTGGTATTGCTGGCGGGAGCCGTCTTCGTGCTGGTGGTGCTCGGTCTCAGCACTCCCAGGTTGCCGTCGCAGGCCGTGCTGTCGGTTCACCTGTCCGGGCCCATACCCGAGATCGTTCCAGAGGACCCGCTTTCCGGGTTCGGCGGCGTCGAGCCCATCAGCCTCCGGGAAATTCACGAGGGTTTGGCCAGAGCGGTCACGGACGACCGGATCGTCGGAGTGAGGTTGAGGGCTGACTCCTTCGCCGGTGGATTCGCCGTCGCCCAGGAGATTCGCGGGCTGATCGCGGATGTTCGTGCGGCGGGTAAGTGGACGGCCGCCTACCTCGACACCGCGGGAGAATTTTCGCCCGGGAATTCGGTCTATCTGGTCGCCTCGGCGTGCGACGAGATCTCGCTCAACCCGGCGGGGGATATCAATCTGATCGGGTACGCAGCGCGAACTCCGTTCCTGCGAGGGACCTTCGACAAGCTCGGCATCGAGGCCGAGTTTCCCGGCCGAGGCGATTACAAGTCCGGCCGTTTCCTCTACACCCACCGCGAGTTCACCCCAGCCCATCGTGAAATGATGGAATGGCTTCTGGGGTCGTTGTCGGACCAGCTGACGAAAGGGGTCGCAGACGTTCGAGCCATGACCCAGGATCAGGTCCGTGGCCTGATGGACGGGGGCCCGCACGTCAGCGACGAAGCTCTCGACGCCGGGCTGGTGGATCACCTGGAGGATTGGGGAGAATTCGACGAACGGGTCAGGTCCAAGGGATCTGGCGGGGCCGAGATCGTGGGACTGAGGTCGTACAACCGCCGGGCCGGCAGTTCCACCACGGGTCCGCGAATTGCAGTGGTGACCGCGGTGGGCACGATCATGCGCGGTTCCAGCGGAAAGAGCCTCAACCCCCTCCTCGGCGGCGACATCATGGGGTCAGAGACAATCGCTCGTGCCTTCCGGGATGCCCGGGATCTTCGCGGGGTGCGCGCGGTGATTTTCCGAGTCGACTCGGGCGGCGGCAGCGCGGTGGCCTCCGAGATCATCCGCCAGGAGATGGTGCGGACCGCGGAGGAAATGCCGGTCATCGTCTCCATGTCGAACGTCGCTGCATCGGGGGGGTACTGGATCTCCTGCGGCGCGCACCGGGTCCTGGCCGATCCCGGAACCATCACCGGTTCGATCGGTGTCTACGCGGGCCACCTCAACATGGACGAGCTCTGGTCTGACCGGCTTGGGGTGACCTTCGGGAGGATCAATTTCGGTCGCAACGCCAACATCTACGGCACCCTGGAAAACTGGACCGACGAGCAGCGACAGATCGTGGATCGCATGCTCGATCGCATCTACGACGATTTTCTGGACCGAGTTTCCAGCTCACGGGAACTCGCCCGGGAGGATGTGGACGCCGTCGGTCGAGGTCGGGTGTGGACCGGTGTGCAGGCCCTCGATCACGGGCTCGTGGACCAGCTCGGCGGATTTGCTGATGCCGTGGATGTTGCCAAAGAGCTCGCAGGCATCGACCCCGAGGATCGGGTACAGCTTGTGGACTTTCCCAGGTTGCGCCCCTGGTGGCAGGAGATGGTGAAGCGCTCCGAGGACGAGGTCGCACTCCGGACCGTCCTCGAGGATCTTGGCGAATCGTGGCGGACCGGCACCCTCGAAACTCCGGGTGTGGTGTGGATGCCACCGATTTATATTCAGTAAGCAGTTGGCAGTTGGCAGTTGGCAGTTTCGACTGTCGGTATCGGTATCGGTATCGGTGTCAGGATCGAAACGAGGTCCGGGAGCCGTGAGCCGTCGGCCGAATCGAAAATCGAAAATCGAAAATCGAAAACACACACGCAGATATGACGACTTTTCGCCAGGACTTGACACATCGACTGTCGGTTTCGGCATCGGTATCGGGATCGAAACGGGTTCCGGGGGCCGTTGGCGATTTACGTTGTCGCGGTCGGTGGCTGCTCCAACGCGACTCTTCACGATCAGCCTGCTCCCACAGCCGTTCTCGCTTCGCGACAACGGTGTGGTCGCTCGGCTGCTCGCGGCGAGTTGGCAGACCTAACCACCCGAATGTCGAATGTGGAACGGGGAATCCGGGATCGAAGTGCTAAGGATGATGGTCTCCGATGCCCCGGATAGGGTTGGGGTTCCGGCCAATGAATCACCGCCTCTGCCCGTCATTCCGAGCGAGGCGCCCGCAGGCCGCCGACGAGGAATCTGGTCAATCTCGAGGATCGCGTAACGCTCTGATGATCGAATTGTGTGGCCGAGTCGGCGGGAGAAGATTGTGGTGCAGCCATCTTGGCTGCACATCTCGGCGGTGAAGTCTGCCGGCTGGTCCCGACTACAATCCGACCCTGCTTTCCCGACCGAGGACGGTTTTCCGAATTCCGAATTCCGAATTCCGAATTGACACCTGCGGGTCGAGCATGCTGCGATGACTCGGTGATCACTCCCGACCGGTCGAAAGTCGTCGTCGCCCGTGGCCCGTGGGCCGCGGAGACCGAGTTGTTGCGCCTGGTGCGGGAGCTTGCGCCCCGTTCGACTGACCAGCTCCACTCTCCACTGCGCATCGTCGTTCCCTCGGCCAGTCTCCGTCGCCATCTGGTGGCTCGGTTGGCGGCGACCGCCGGCCGATCCCTCGCCGGCGTTGTTGTCCAGACCCTCGGGCTGGCGGCGAAGGAGGTGGTAGACCGGGCCGGAGATCACGACCTGCCCGCCGGTGAGCTCACGTCGATTCTGGTGCGGCGTCGGGCCGCAGCCGACTCGGTGTTGGGGCCGGCCTTGGCGGGACTGGACGACGGCTACGGCATCGTTGAGGCGGCGGTTCGCGACCTCCTGGATGCCGGCTTCGAGCCCGAACACGCGGGGGTGGTTGCGGACAAGCTCGCAGATCTCGAAGGGCAGGTGACGCCGGACCGGCTGGCGCGGGTTGCCGGAGTATTGACGGTGGCAGCTGCGGTTGCCCTGGAGCTGGACGCCATCGGTGCCCGGCGATTCGATCAGCTTCCACAACGCGCTGCCGAGCTGTTGTGGACTCGTGGACCGGCTGCGCTGCGGTCCCGGGCGGTTCTGATCCACGGCTTCGCCGACGCAACCGGGGTTGCGACCGACTTCATTCAGGCCATCATGGGTGTGGTCGGTGGGGTGGTCATCGTCGATCGGCCTCCCGACCCTGCTCGGATCGACCACGACGATGCCGGTGTGGTCTTCCTCGACCGCTTTGACTCTCACCTCGGCGCCTTCGCTCGGATTGCCGGCGAGGCTCAGCCGCGGATCCCGGTCCTGGAGGTTTTCTGCGCACCTACGGCGGAGGCCGAGGCCCGTTGTGTGGCCCATCGGATTCGGGCCCTGCTCGACGATGGGGCGCGACCAGAAGGTATCGGAGTCGTCGCTCGAGAAATGGATCGGGAAGCGACCGCCTACCGTCGTCACTTCCAGCGTCTCGCCATCCCATTCTCCGGGACCGATGCCACTCTTCCTGGAGGCTTGACATGGCGGCGTGCTCGGCTGCTGTCCGAAATTCTGCGCCTTGGCCCCACGCTGCCAGCCGAGCTCTGGCTCGAGGCGCTTGACGGTCATGGGACGCTGTCCGACCTGGGACTTGCGCTTCGAACGCTGGGTGTGGTGACCCTGGCCGAGGTGGCCGAGCTCACCACCGACCTGCACGACGGCGGGTCCCTGACCCTTCCGTTCCCGGACGTGGTTGAGGGGGAGGCGCGGCGCGGCAAGAAGACGGCGAAATCGGAGGTTGTAGAACTCGCCGAAAGAGCCGCCGGCCTGGTCGAGGTTCTGTTCGAATGGCCGGAACAGGGTTGCATCGCCGATCACATGACACCCCTCCGAGAGATCGTGGAGAGCCTCGGGTGGCGGGGCCAATCGGGCGCTGAAGGATCCGTGGCTGGTGCCCTGGAAGGTCTGGCGGCTGAACTTCCCGCCGATTTCGTATTCAGTCAGGGCGAGATGGTTGATGCCACGCGACGGCGATTGGCGGAGGTCGGTCTGGATGCGGTGGGCGGAGCCGGTGGAGGAGTCCAGTTGCTATCGGCCATGGACGCACGAGCGCGGACCTTCGATCATCTGTTTTTGGTGGCCCTGAATCGGGGCCGTTTCCCCAGGATCGTTCAGGACGACGCATTGGTCCCGGATACGGTGCGCGGTCACCTCGCTGCCGAGGTACTTCCCGAATTCCCGGTGAAGGCGCGAGGACTCGACGAGGAGCGTTATCTTTTCGCCCAACTGGTGGCCTCGGCGAGCCACCTGAGTTTTTCGTGGCGGGATACCGAGGACGGATCGCGCGCGGCGCCTTCTCCCTTCGTCGAACGTCTGCGGCGGGAGCTGGGGCTCGAATCCGCGCGATGCCCCGCCCCGCTGGGTGAGGCCGACGACCTGGTGCCCCGCCCAGCCTTTGAGCATGCCATCCTGGCGGCGGAAGGGCACAGCCGCGACGGTTTGGCCTCGATCCTAGCCGAGACGATTCTGGAGGGCGGAGAGCGGGTCGGTGTCGAGGTGTCGGAGCCGATGGAGTGGGCGTCCGCTCGGATTGATGTGCTCGATGCCATCGACCCGCAGCAGCCCTGCGATGGGCCGGGGCCATGGGTGGGACTGGTGGGCGATTCCGCGCTTCGATCCGGTGCCGGGCTGCCTGCCTTGACCGGGCTGGAGGAGACGGCTCGCTGCCCGTGGCGGGCCTTCGTTGGACGTCGGCTCGGGATCTCCGAGATGCCGGATCCTCGTCTCGGCCTTCCGGACACCCGAGGGCTGCTGCTGGGCAGCGTGGTCCACGATGTGCTGCAGCGGATCGTGGAGGAGGCCGTGGGGCGGGAGGAGGCATCCCTCGACGAGCTCGCCGCGGCCGACGGTCACGTCGTTCCGTGGCCGGCTCCGGAGCCGTTGAGCGGAATGGCGATGGCGGCAGCCGAGGCGGTTGTCGCCCGCAACGGGCTAGGGGGCACCGGCGTGGCGGTCCTTCTGGCGGCCCAGGCCCGCCCGATCCTGGAGGTGGCGCGGTCGGTGGACTGGCCGGAGGGCGTGGCGGCCGGGGTGGTTGCGGCCGAGGTTGGCGGAGAGGTGACGGTGAACGGTTCGGCCACCATCAGGTTCCGCGCCGACCGGGTGGATCGGGAGGGCGACAGCTTCGTGCTGGTGGATTACAAGTCGGGCAAGCCGCTGTCGGCGGCCAAGGGAGAAGGCACCCGCAGAAGGCACCTGCTGCGCGAGGTGGCCATGGGCCGGACGTTGCAAGCCGTGGCGTACGCCCTTGGGGCGCCGTCTCCGCTGGGTGGTGAGGGCCGTTATCTGGCGTTGCGGCCGGACATCGGTGATGCACCGGAAGAGGCGCGCAGCACCACCGTGGTGTCGGGTGACGAAGAGATGGCAGACGCCTTCAACCATGCGGTGGACACGATCGTCACCGGCTGGCGCATTGGCGGCCTCGCGCCGAGAGTCGAGGAGGCGCTGAATCCCGGCAAGGAGCCTTCGGCTTGCGGCTATTGCCCCGTCGCGCAAGCCTGTCTCCGGTCGGATTCCGGCTATCGGCGGAGGCTGGTGGCGTGGATGGAACGGGAGGCCTGGAGCGGGTCGGAGGTGGAGTTGGCGGCGATCAACCTGTGGTGGCTCGGGGTCGACCGACCCAACCGGGGTGGGGCGTGAGGGACGATCGCGATCTTGCGTTGGCAGCAGACGCCGAAGCCCGGCACCTGGCTCAGACGGAGTTCCGGCGGCCACTGTTGATCGAGGCGGGAGCGGGTACCGGAAAAACCGCCCTGCTGGTGGCGCGAGTGGTGGCCTGGTGCGTGGGACCGGGTTGGGCGAAGCATGACGACGGGAAGGAACCCGACGCGGTGGCTCGACGGGTGGTGGAGCGGGTGGTGGCCATCACCTTCACCGACGCGGCTGCGGCCGAGATGGCGGAACGGGTGGCCCAGGCGTTGTCGGGCCTCGCGGTCGGTGCGACGCCGGTGGGCATCGATCGAACGCTGCTCGAGGTGGAAAACGACGGCGAGCTCGCGGCGCGGGCCGCCGCCCTGGCCGACGAGATCCACCGTTTGCAGGTTCAAACCATCCACTCCTGGTGCCATCATGTGTTGCGTGCCTTCCCGCTCGAGGCCGGAGTGCATCCCCGCTTCGAGGTGGACTCGGACGGCACCCGGTTGGAAGAGGTTGTTGTCGACGCTGTATCGGAGGGTCTCCGGGCACTGTCCGACGGCTCCGATCCAACGGATTGGGAAACCCTGGCCGCCGCCGGGGTGATGCCGGTGGATCTCGCTGACGCGGCGCAGCGGCTGGTGTCGGCGGGGGTGCCCGCCGAGGCTCTGCTCTCCGACCCGTGCGATCCCGAGGCCATGGCGACGATGTTGTCGGAACTGCGCGACGCTTTGGACGCCATGGAAGAGGCGGGACTGAGCGCCATGGCCTCAGCCGGTTCGAAGACGGGGCGGATCGGAACGGCCCTCGACCGTCTCCGTCGCGACCTCGCTTCGGTGTCCGGCCACGATCCGGTGGCCATCGCCGATGCACTGAAGGCTCTGCCGAACGAGGTTCGAGGGCGCCTGAGGGACTGGTCGAGAGGCAAACTGACCAAGATCGAGGACCGTCTCGCTGCCTCAGAGGCTGCCCTGGCTCGAGCTTCGGCCAGGCTGCTCCCCCTGCTGACCGGACTGAAGGGTTTCGCGCCAACCGAACTGGGTGCCGCGCGCAGGGTGCTGGCTGGTGTCGTGGACTCCGTCACCGACCGCATGGCTCGCTCGGGCATCGCCACCTTCGATGATCTGCTGCGGCTCACGGCGAGTCTTGTCGAGTCGTCGGACGGTGTGCGGGACGAGATTCGGGCGGGCGTCGATCAGCTCATGGTGGACGAGTTCCAGGACACCGACGCCACCCAGTGCCGGATGGTGCGGTCGTTAGCTCTGGCTGGCGGTGGGGTCCTGCCGGGTTTGTTCATCGTGGGTGACCCCAAGCAGTCCATCTACGGCTGGCGCCGGGCCGATCTCGCCGCCTACGATCACTTCAAACATGATGTGGAAGCGTCAGGGGGCCTGGTGCGACCGCTGGTGCAGAACTTCCGGTCCACCCAGATCATCCTGGACGAGGTCAAGCGGTTGGTGGAGCCGGTGATGGTGAAGGAGGAGGGGGTCCAGCCCGCCTTTCAAAATCTGGAGGCCACCGGCGATCGACGGGTCACGCCCGGCTTCACCGAGGGGCACTGGACACCGGTGGAGTACTGGGTCGCGCGGCCTGCATCGGAGGAGGACGGAGGTCTGGAGAAGAAGGTCAAGGTGGGAGATGCCATCGCCATCGAGGCGGCCGCGTTGGCGGACGACATCTTCCGGTTGTTGGACGATGGAGCCGTCCGGCCGACGGACGTGGCCGTTTTGGTCCGCAGCACCACCTCGCTGGAGCCGCTGCTCGACGCTCTTCGATCGGCGGGCGTGCCCTTCGAAGTGGCGCGCGAACGGCAGTACTACCAGCAGCGGGAGGTGGTGGAGACGGCTGCTTTGGTGCGGTCGGTCATCGAACCGGCCGACCAGCTGGCGCTGTTGACGGTGATTCGCTCCGACGCGGTGGGCATTCCAGACGCCGCGTTGGCGCCGTTGTGGGACGCCGGATTGCCCGGCATTATGGCCAGCATTGCCGACTGGGATGGGGAGGCCCTGTCCGAGCTGGAAGCCTGTATCGACCGTGCCATCGAGGCAGTGCCCAAGGGTCTGCCTGGACGTGACGAGGTTCCTCGTTGGCCAACTGCTCTGCGCGCCGCTGCACGGACCACCGGCCTGCTGCGGCGGGCCATTGAGCAGCGGCCGCCGGACGTCTTCGTGGAGCTGCTGCGCACACTCTGGTTGAACGAGGCCACTGCCTCGGCGCGATTCCAGGGGAGGTTCCGGCGCGCTCGGTTGGAACGCTTCTACGCGGAGCTCGAGCACGCGCTGGCATCGGACGACGGCAGCCTGGCTTCGGTGGCGCGGATGCTGCGCCGGGCAGTGGACGAAGGGCGGGAGCCCAGGGTCCCTGGCGATCCAGATGTGGCCGCGGACGCGGTGCACGTCATGACAATCCATGGAGCCAAAGGGCTCGATTTCGAACACGTCTACCTGTGCCAAATCCAGAAGGGAGATCCCGGTGCATTGGCCGGATCCAAGGCGGAGCTCCGACCGAGTGGTCAGAATCTCGAATACCGGCTCTTCGGCTGGCCAACCCCCGGCTTCGGCGCCGCCGACCAGCTCAAGCAGGAGCGGGATCGGGCCGAAAGGGTGCGTTTGCTTTATGTCGCCACCACCAGAGCCAAGAACCGGTTGGTGGTTTCGGGTCGATGGCAATCGCGCGGCGAGTTGATCTCGGCCGAGGAGGCCGGCAGCTTCGAAGATCTGGTGGCCAACCGATTGCGGCCCGACGACCTTGATGATCAGGCGCGGGACTCAGAGTGGCGGCTGTCCGAGGCGGACCGGCCGGTCCGGTGGGTGCTGCCGGCCCTCGACCCAGACCACGGTGGTTCTGCAAGGGAGATCTCCGCCGATGGTCGTTCGTACGACCTGGGCCGGGCACGCCGGGAGGCCGGCCTCCTGGCAACCCAGCGTGCCGAAGCCGAGGCCAGGTCGGCGCTGCCGATCTCCACGGCCGCTTCGTCGCTGGGCCACGGCCAGCCGGGGGTGCGGCCGGCGTCGAGGAGAGGGTGGCTGGGGAGGCTGCGGCGGCGGCGGGAACCGCGGTCCACCGTCTGCTCGAGCTGGTTGATCTCCACGGAGATGTGCTGGCAGAGGTCAAGGCGCGGCGCGCCGAGGTGCTGGACTGGGCTGCGGGCTGCGCGAGCGGCGCCGCGGAGCTTGCCCGCCGGCGGGCAGGGGAGGTGGTGGACGGTCTGCTCGGGGGACGGTCCCTGACCGCGCTCGCTGAACTGGCCGGCCAGTTTGTGGCTCGGGAGCTGCCCCTGTTGGTGCCTGCCGGCGATGATGATCCCGCCGTGTCGGCGATCCTCGGCGTCGCCGATCTCGTGTATCGGAGGGAAACACGGCTGGTCGTGGCCGACTACAAGACCGATGTCGTGTCCACCGACGAGGAGATCGAAGCCGCGACCCAGCGCTACCCACCCCAGCTCGAGCTCTATGCCGGCGCCTCCGCGAAGCCTTGGACCTCGACCAGGTGCCCGTGATGGAGCTGTGGTTCCTGTGGCCGGATCAAATCGTTCTGGTGTAGAGGTCTCTTTCAATAACTCAATACTCGCGTCTCAGATCTCGCGTTTCGCCTGTACCGGTGCATCGTCGACGATGCCGCAAGATCTGAGCCGTGAGTATCGAGCGATCAATTTGGACTGTCTCATT
>CAWDGW010000017.1:0-1221911 GCA_963801995.1 uncultured Holophagae bacterium
ACCACCCGGGAGTCGTCGTTGACCCCGAGCGCACCCATGGCGGCGGCGAAGACCTCCGGCGCCGGCATCGCGAAACCGAGCTCGCTTTCGGTATCGACAAGTCCGCCGAGGAGGTCGGCAAAGCCGGCGGTGGGGATGTGGCCGGTCTCATAGCTGGGCCCTCACCGCTGAGAGTCTGGACGCTTCCGTCCTCGGCTTGTTCCACGACCACGGTGCAATCGAGCACCACCAGATCCGGGTCGTCGAGATGCTGGCTGAGCCACTGGGCAGTGACAAGGTTTTCAATTGCGGGAGCTTCGACGATTGGATCCACCGCGGGTTCGGCGGGGTCTGCACGGCGCCGCATCCGACGGTGAGGGCAAACAGAACGAGCAGAACAATCTTCCGTCCATCATTCTTCGGATTCGACATGATTCCTCCCTGATTCGATATAGGATCGCATATTCGTTCGCACGGAACCAGCCTCGGGGGCCGGATATCGAGAGGCTAAAGGTCTCAGCCGTTCAAAGATCCTGAATTCACCTGGAACGTTTGATGATTGAGAGGACTCTTCAGGGCACCCCGTTGTGCTAAGTTCGGCTGCCACCGATCCAGGCCGGAACGGTGCCACGTACACACTTCCACATGGGTGCCAGGTCCGTAGTTCCGTAGTTATGGTAGATTGGGTTCTGGAGGCTGCTTATGCCTCGGAATCCCAGGGTGTTTGTCGAGGGAGGGATCTACCATGTGTACAACCGGTTTGCGAGTGGAGAGGCGGTATTTGCCGATCCAGAAGAGGCGCTGGAGTTCGTTGAGTTCCTTCGTTTTGTGAAATCGAGGGATGATTGGACTGTGTTCGCGTGGTCGCTGATGTCCAATCACTATCACCTCGCGATTCGGAGTAGCGCGGTTCCGATTTCCCATGGGCTTCACTATCTCCAGGGTCGATTCAGCCAGCGGTTTAACCGGAGGAGGAAGCGAACCGGAGCCCTCTGGCAAAGCCGATACCAATCCAAGCCGATCAACGGACAGGATTACCTCGACCGGGTGATCCTCTACATCCACCTCAACCCCGCGCTGGGAGGGTTGGTTTCGAATCCGGTTGACCACGTGTTCAGCGGTCATCGGGAGATTGTGAAGCGCACCTCGAAACCACTCATCGATGTCGACGAGGCATTACTGTGCTTCGGCCAGACGGAACGGTCGGCGCGAAGGAGTTACCTCTCTGCGGTACGTCTTGGATGTCGAGGGGTCGGGGCGACAGCCGAAAAGGAAACCGCCACCGATCGGATTTGGCTACGCCGAGATCGCGACCTTGCTCCGGATGATTCCGGCCCGTATATCGATGTATTGGGTCGCAGCACCGGCCGCGAGAGACCGGAGGTCTCGGCCGGGGAGTTTGTGGACGCATGCTCGGCGATCCTTCATGTTGGGGTGAACCAGCTGGCCAGCCGGTCGCGTCAACGACCGGTTGTCGAGGCCAGGCGGTTGGTGATCACGCTAGGTCGAGAGCGTTGGGGACAAAGCTCCAGAGAACTCGCATCCGTCCTCAAGAAAAGCGCGGACACGGTGAGCTATTTGACTCGAGAAGGAATCAGGCTTCGGCTCGAGGATGAGGCATTTGCACGACGTTACGAGGCGCTTGACGTAGACATGATCGCGCGTGACCAGCCGACGCCAGGGAGGGCATAGAATTCTCTGACGCTTGTCACGATCAGTCAATAACTGCGGACTACGGACCCGGCACCTATGGTGGAAAAACGCCGAAAACCTTGACGAAATCGCATCACCTCAGAGCCATCCGGGGTCGAGAACCTTCGACGACTGCCCGCTGGAAGACGACCGGGTCGGCCTCGAAGTCGACGCTCTCCTAAGTCTGTTCGAGCTCCACTCGGGTTACACACGAGGGGACCTCCGGTCCACGCTTCACCCGAGGAAACAGGTCCAAGCACGAATCGAGTTTGCGACACTGGCTGCCTCGCGATACGGGATTCGGTCCACGGAAATCGCCGAGGCTATCCGGAAACACCCGACCACGATCGCGCGGCTGATCAGGCGCGGGCTCCTCACGCAGCTCGAAGATCAGTCCTTCCGCGAGCGTATCGACAACCTCGATCGTCGAATCTCGCAATCCGCTCGCGACACTTCAGGAATGCCATGAATGCTAAGGGTGGCACCTATCAAGGGTGGCACCTATCAAGGGTGGCACCTATCATTCGCTCCACCCGGCATCTTGATCAGCCGCCAAGCATTTTGTTGAGATGATCCAAGACCGGATTGTGTTCGTGCTCGGGGCTGAACAGAACCATCTCGGTGTTTTTGAGCCCGCACCGTGTGCCCCGGCGACCAGTAAAACAGGTCGCCCGAACGTGGCTTTTCCTCAGATCCGTCTTTGAAACTGACGGTGAGCTCACCTTCAATCAGATAACCCCAATGCGGCGCCTGACAGAGATTGTCCTCCAGGCCTTGGAGGAGCGGCGACAAGTCGGTTCCTGCGGCAAGTCGATAGTGTTCGGCGGCGATAGAACCGAGACCAGCAGCGTCACCGAAACCTGTTGTCTGTCGAGCCACAGCGCCGGGTGACGCATCAACCT
Source organism: uncultured Holophagae bacterium (assembly GCA_963801995.1). Taxonomy (GTDB): domain Bacteria; phylum Acidobacteriota; class Thermoanaerobaculia; order Thermoanaerobaculales; family Sulfomarinibacteraceae; genus FEB-10. The sequence goes on from CAWDGW010000017.1 coordinate 2,574, forward strand.
TGACCGGAATGTCTTCTTTCGCAATTCGCATCGTTCTGTCTCCTTTTGTTGGTCCTTTTTCAGTGTTGTGTCGTGAAAGACGATGATCAGTTTCGTGCAGGTACAGCCCGCAGACAGGGTGAGGGAATCGACTCCCCAATTTAGACAACCGAACCCATTAGGTACCACACGAAACTTCCGATATTAAAATTGAGATTCAATCCAAGAAAAGACTAACCCTCAAACCCCACAGTGTCAAGGCGAAATGCCATATGCACGACGTTTCGCATCTTTGCATTCACCTCTCGGGGCAATCCGCGTCACTCTTCGTGAGCGATCGGCGGATCTTCGGCATATTGTTTCGCGTTACCTCCGATGTGGTCCCACGGTGCTATTGAGCAACCACCTTCGATCGTCGGAAAGAGTGGATAGGTGCCTCTATAAGAAATCAACCCCGATGAATCCAAGTTGCTTCGTCGTCGTCGTGAGCGTCGGACTGTGGGAAACGCGGAGCGTTTTCCAAGGGCTGTGGGAAGGCGCAGGCTTTCCATAGCCCGGCAGGGCGGCGCTCGGGGTGGGGACCGGGGAGGGGTTGGACCTGTGGAAGGCTCATAGCGCGATCTTCCTGGCCCGGTCGACCGTCGAGGCGGCCAGCCGCGAAGCATCGTAGACCTCGTCCTTGACCAGGATCCGGTAAATAACCTTGTGGCGCTGGCGGGCGAGCGCGATGGTCGCCTTCTTGAACTCGGCCGGGTGGCCCTTGAAGTCTTTCCTCTTCTTGTCGTGGTAGCTCTTGTCCATCGGGCTTCTGGTGGATGCGTTGACGGCCGACATGTAGTGCGCGGAAGCGAGGAATCGGTTGACTCCCCGGCTCAAACGAGGGCGCGAGCTGTTTCCACTTTGCCGGGACAGCGGCGTCAGCCCGCTGTAGGTTGCCAGCTGCGCTTCGCTTCGCACCCGCGCCTGCGGGAGCGCCTCGGCAAGCAGGACCGCGGCTGTGCGGTAGCCGACAGAGGGCATCGTCAGCAAGCGTTGGCCGACCGGGTGGGCGTCGACAAACTCCTTCTCCCGCTTCCTGACCTGTTCAAGTTGTTGGTGGTTCGCTTCGAGTTGGGCCACCAGAATGGTCATTTCCATGGTCAGGACCTCGCGGGGCAGGCCTTCCAGCCCGATCGTCTTCGCAGCCTCCCGGAGGCGCTTGGCCATATTGATGCAGGCATCTCCGTCTCGAGTGACCTTGCGCAGGAGCTTCTCAATTGACTTCCGATGCGCCCGTTCCAGGCCCACAAGACCCGGCCAGCGCTGAAGAATCGCCACCATCGCCCGGCTCGAATGGCTCGGCCCCTCCCAGTCCTTGGACGCCATCACGGGTGTGAGTTCGAGTAGCCGACTCCGCAACCGTAAACCGAGTGCCTTCTTCTGGTCCGTCAGCTGGAAACGCAGGCGGATCAGTCGTGCCAAGGCATGCTCGTCCTCGCTCACCGGCGCCGGAATCCGCACGCCTTCCATTCCGAAGAGTCGCATCCGCGCCGCCAAGTAGGCATCGCGATCGTCGCTCTTGTGCGGCTGGCCCTCGAGATCCCGGTAGTGGCGCAGGGCCTTGGTGCTGACCAGGAAAAGCTCGTCACCGCGACCACGCGCGGCCTGGCTCACCAGGGCCCCCAGCGAACCGATCGACTCCGTCACTACTTCGAGAGTCGCCGTCTCGGCCAGCGACCCCAACTCGTCGAAGGCCTGGAAGATCTTCCCGAGATCGTTCTCCACCCAGCGACTCGCCACCCGCTCACCGTTCTCGTCAATCATCACGAACCGGTGCCGTTGCTCCCCGCAGTCGACCCCGACGATTCCTCTTGCTTCGCGCATGGCAACCTCCTAAATTGGTCTTGCCAGACGCAGTCGCGCCTCTATCAGCTATCCGCTCAGCGAGGTCCAATTAGACATGCGTCCATGGCTACGACGCGGGTGGCAGTCCACGTACAGCCATCTTTGGCTGGCACCCACAGCCATACCCGCGTCGTCTTTTCTTTATAGGACCTCCACGTTCACAATTGCTGAATTGTGGGTGTCGCGGAGTAGAATCTAACAGTCCCGTCTGCGCATGGGAGGAGTCCCATGCCGCTACATCCAGGGCTTTTTCTCCCCAGAGCCATCTACCACGTCTATTACCGTGTTGCGCGTGGAGAGTTCGTCTTCGACGACGAAGTCGAAGCCATCGGGTTTGTGGAAACGCTTCGTTTGGTCTGCGATCTCGCCGGCTGGACAGTGTTGGCGTGGTGTCTGATGGGTAATCACTGAGCCTCTTGCAAAACCCCCATGGCTGTCATCCTGAGCGGAGCGGCCCGAAGGGTCGCGGAGTCGAAGGATCTCCACCGGTGCAGAGGCGTGATGCTTGCCCAGCAACTCTCTTCTCAACGTGTGGAGACCCTTCGACTCGCTCGTCGAACTCGCTCGCTCAGGGTGACAGGAGGGAGCGGAATCGATCAAACATCGCCGAACGTGGGGTTTTGCAAGAGGCTCACGTGGTACCCATCCGCGGTCCAGCGCCTCGGTGCGATAGCGGGCGCGATTGATCACGCGCCCCACGCGACAGCCTCGGCGACGAACCGTAGAATGATCAAGGCGTTAGGGGTCACCTACACAAAACACACCTACGGCACCACCGCAGACCACGCCCCGGTATCGCCGGATTCGAATCCGTCGGCAAACAGGGGGTTGGTGAGGTTTTCGGCGACCGCGACCACGTTGTCGTCGGTGACCGCGACGGCGACGTCGGGGTCACCGTCGGTGTCCAGATCCCCCGCGGCGAGGCCCCGCGGGCCGGGACCGACCGCCACCGTGAAGGCGTCTGCGAAGGTCGCGTCTCCGTTGTTCAGCAGCACCGAGTAGCTGAAGGCGCCCACTCCCTCCCTGGAAATCGCGACATCCGGGTCGCCGTCCAAATCGAGGTCTCCGGCGATGGCTCGACCGCTCGCCCCTGAGGAGTAGGCGACGGGATCCGCGAGCGAGCCCATCCCATCGTTCAGGCAGACGCTGAACGCGTAGGAGCCAGCGACGAAGCCCGAAACCCCAAGATCGCGATCACCGTCCCTGTCGAGGTCGATCAGGATCGGGGTGGTGGCGCTCCTGTCGACATCGATGGTCCGCGTCGCCGAGAAGGCTCCGGACCCGTCGTTTTCGAAGACATCGACGTAGCCGTTGTGGAAGTACAGGTTGTGGTAGTTCTTGACGACGACGATGTCGGTGTCCTGATCCCCGTCCATGTCGCCGGCGGCGATCCAGGACGGTGTGATGTAGGCGCCTCCGGAGGGGAAGCTCCCCGAGCCGACCAGGCTTCCGTCGCCGGCATTCAGGAGCACGCTGAAGGTCTGGGACCCGCTGTTCACGACCGCGACGTCGACCGAGCCGTTACCGTCGAGATCAGCGGCCACGATGCCTCGCGGAGACGCCCCCACCCCGTAGTTCACCGAACTGGCAAAGGAACCGCCGCCGACATTCATCACCACTGAAACGCTGTTGGAGCCCGAGTTCGAGGTGATGATGTCAGGGAGTTCGTCGTCGTTGATGGCTGCGACCGCAACCGCCACCGGCTGGCTCCCGACTTGGACAGTCGGCCCCGGCACGAAGGACCCGGACCCGTCGTTGAGCAGGATCGACACCGTTCCGGAGCCCTGATTCGCCACCACGAGGTCCAACGCACCGTCGACGTCGAGATCCCCCACCGCCACGTCCACCGGCTGGACTCCGACGGGGAAGCTCGTGATCGGACCAAACAGCTCATCGGCCCCGGCCCCGGTGACTACGAGGATGGCAAGCCACACCACCACCAGCGTGCGTTGCGCGCAAGACAGTGACAACTTCAGGCGAAACATGCGAATCTCCACTCCCGGTCTCAGGGAACCGTAGACGACCACGCCGTGGAATCACCGGACTCGAAGCCGTCGTCAAACAGGGGCCCCGGAAGGAGCACACTGCCGCCGTTCTCGGTGTGCAGCATGACGCCGATGTCCGGAAAGGCCACCCCCGCTGCCCAGCCGTGTTCCCCGTCCACGAAGTGGACAGCGTTGAGCACGATCTCGGAGTCTCCGGTTCCGGTGTCCTGGGCCTGCCAGCTCTGCCCGCCGTCTGACGTGTGCATGATGACCGGTCGGAAGAGCGCGTAGTCGACGCCGACAATCCAACCGGTGTCGACATCGACAAAGAACACACCCTTGAAGTCGGCCGACGTGCCGGTGTCCTGGGCCTGCCAGCTGTCCCCGCCATCCGTGGTGTGGAGCACCGTGCCTCCCGATCCAACACACCAGCCCTCGTTCACGTTGGTGAAGAACACACTCTCCAGGTAACTGGTTCCGGAGTCCTGCTCTGTCCAGGTGCTGCCACCGTTCGAGGTTCGCAGGATGTAACCGGGCCCACCCACGGCCCAGCCGTGGTTCGCGTCGGCGAAGTGAACCGAGCGGAGAGGATACCGGTACGACTGCCAATGCTGCTCGGTCCAGGTGTTGCCGCCGTCAGCGGTGTGCTCGATGACCCTCCGGTGATTGCTGCCATAAATGTCGAAGAAACCGCCCACCACCCAGCCCTGGTCTGCGTCCAGGAAGAACACGCTGTTGAGCTCGTAGTCGGAGTCGTGGTCCTGCTCGACCCACATGCCGCCGCCATCCGCTGTGTGCAGAATAGTGCCGCCCAGCGACCATCCGTGCCCGACCACCCAGCCGGTCTGCTCGTCGACGAAGCAGACGTCGTTGTACTCGTGCGGGTAGTACTGCCCGTCATTCTGTTGCTGCCAGGTATCTCCGCCATCGATGCTGTGGATGATCTCCCGATAGCTCGAGACCGCCCAGCCGGTCTGCTCATCGACGAACCAGACGCCCCGGAGGCCGTTCGACGCGCCGGGCGACTGCGGGTACCAACCGACGCTCCCGGTCAGCTTCTCGAAGCTGAAGCTGTCGCTGACCCACACGACGTCGGGGTAGATCCCGGCGTGGGCCGTGAAGGTGTAGGTGCCCGCCGGCAGGTCCCCGTGGACGAACTGCGCAAGGTCGTTTCGCGCCGACCAGCCACCCGCAGGCAGCCGAAGCTCTGCCGGGCCGTACGCGGCGTCGGACGTCCCACCATCCGGGAAGGTGTACACCGTCCAGATGTCAAACGCCTCGGAGGTCGGTAGGTCGTTTCGAACCTCGACCCGATAAGCGAAGCTGCCGCCCGCCTCCGGGATGAGGATGGGGGGGTTGAAGGGTGTGATGACGACAGTGAGGTCAGTCCCCTGAGCCCACACGGCGCCCGTCAGAGCCACGAGGGCGGCGACTGCGACCAACGAGGTACGACGACTGCGACTCATGGCGATTCCCTTCCGGACTGGCGGTGGCTTCGGATACCGCGTATACACGAGGTGGAGGAGACAAGATCAATGTAAATCCGGCGACGAGGGCATTCAAGGCGAACCGTCAAGAGTTTATGAATTCGTGATTGAATCGTGACATTGACCTCTCGCCCGAAACCCATAGGTGCCACACTTCGCATTAACGCTTTGTTGTAGCGGCTGATGAGATTGCGGCGTCGAATACGGTGCCAGGGCCGACACTTTTGACACTTAGATAATAGGTACCTATTAAGGAGCTCTCTGCGGCTACCCTACGGCTGCGGAGGGAAGGTCATCTCGAAGGTTGTGGCATCCTGCGAGCCGTTGGCGACCCGGGAGCCGAAGACGATCACCCTGCCGTCGCCCTGATCCGGACTCACGTGAAGCCTGAAGTTGTCGCTTTCTCCGATCACGTTGTTGTAGAGCTGGTCGACCGACATCTGCCTCTGTTCGAAGGGCTGCAATTGGATCGAGGTGGAGATCCAGCTGTTGCCCGTGCTGCCGTGCGCCGTCACCAGGAGCCTGACCGTGTGCCCGGTGGTCTCGACAAAGCCGACGTTGTAGCGGAAGTCGCCACCGCCCAGGTTGGTCACAGCGATCAGATCGGACTCGTCACCGGTGCCGATCGCGCGCTCGGCCGGCACTGCGGCGAAAGCCTGTCCCGAGGAGTCGCGCCCCGATTGACCGTTTGCCTGCGAGAAGATCCGTGCGGTCAGGTAAACCGGTTCATCGGAGAGGGCGCGGATCGCGCCGAACCCCTCGATCCCGAACATCGTGGTGACGGCGTTGTCGATCTGCACAACCTCTCCGGGATCGATAACCATCGCGTGCGTGATGTCGGACGGGTTGTTGGCCTGGTTGCGGCGGAGGAAGCTGAATTGGACCTCGGCGGGTCCATCGTTCGGGTTGTAGACCCAGATGGTCGTGTACCAATAGGATGGCGGGACTCCGGCGCCGGTTCCGACTGCCGGTAGATAGAGATCGTAGCCCGCATCCGATGCGGCGACCGGTGCGGCCGTCGTCACCGCGGCAAGCACGACGATCGAGACGATCAGGATGGAAATCGCACGTTTCATGAAATACCTCCTGCAAGTCCGGCGCATCTCAGAATTTCGGAACTGAATCACGGCAATGACGATACCACGTAGCGGGTACCGAGAGAATCCGGATCATCGAAGAGCGGGGCGTGCGCCGAACCAACTCCGGCTCCGTTCCAATTCGGCTGAAAAATAGGTACAGACCCGAATAGGTACCACGTGAGCCTCTCGCAAAACCCCGCGTTCGGCGATGTTTGATCGGTTCCGCTCCCCCCTGTCACCCTGAGCGAGCGAGTTCGACGAGCGAGTCGAAGGGTCTCCACACGTTGAGAAGAGAGTTGCTGGGCAAGCATCACGCCTCTGCACCGGTTGAGATCCTTCGACTCCGCGACCCTTCGGGCCGCTCCGCTCAGGATGACAGCCATGGGGGTTTTGCAAGAGGCTCACGTATCACATTGTGACGTTCCTGCTGAGGGAGCAGGAGAATGTGAGATTGTGATACGTGGTACCCATCGTGCATCATCTACCCATCATCCGCGCCTATCAGCTTTGATCGAACGACGTCGACGTTGCGAGATTCTCGGGGCTCCGGCAGAGGAATACGATCGGGTGATCGAAGTACACTTCACTGTGTGAAGGATGGTTGCCGGGTGTGTGTGGCGTTCATGATCGCTCTCCTGGCGGTCGTGGTGCCGGTTTGGGCGGACAACTGGTACGAGCATTATGCTCGCGCAGAGTCGGCGCTCGAGGCGGGGGATCCGAGAGCGGCGATCGCAGAACTCAATCAGGCGCTGGAGCGTCGCGGCGATTCGGGAACCCGGGTGCGCACCTACGGCATGAGGGTCATCGATTACTTCCCATATCTGAAGCTTGGAATCGCGTATTACCTGGCAGGAGAACCGGAAGCGGCCCTCCGCGCCTTCGAAACAGCGGAGCGCCTCGGGGCGGTGAAGGCGTCCGAACGGGCATCCTCCGAGCTCGAGCTCTATCGACAACAGGCAACCGACGCTGTGGAGCGACAACAGACCGAACAGCAGCGCGCTGTGGACGATTTGATCGATCTCAACCTCGCCGAGGCGCGAAACTTCCGAGGTGCCGGCCGGCTGGAAGAGGCTCTGGCCGCGGTCGATCGCGCGCTGGCGCTGGCTCCTGAAAACCCGGACGCGACAGGTCTGTCCGGAGCGCTTCGTGAGGAGCTGATCCGGCGTGAGAACGAGAGGATTCGGCGCGAACGGGTGTCGGAGTTGATCAGCGAGGGACAACGTTTGCGTGCTGACGGGCGGCTGACCGAGGCGGCGGGGCGTTTTCGACAGGCGGTCGAGCTTGCGCCTGACAGCACCGCAGCCGAGCTCCTCGCGGAGGTGCAGACCGAGCTCGCAGTGGAATCGGATGTGGGTCCGGCCTACGATCCTTCGGGTTCCCTGGCTGAAGCTGATGAGCTCTTCTCCCGGGGTCAATTCGACGACGCGCTGGCGTTGGTCCAAGAGGTCCTGGCCGCCGCGCCTGGAAACGCACGAGCCATCGATCTCGAAAACGACCTTCTGGCTCGAATCGCGGATGAGAACCAAACTGCCGAGATTGATCGATTATTCGGAGAAGCTCAGGCAAAACTCGGCGATGGCGATTCCGAGGGTGCCATTGCATCCGCCAACCTCGTGCTCGCACGAAATCGTGGCCACGCCGGGGCGATCGAGGTGATTCGACAAGCCTATTCCTCGCTGAGCCGACGGCTGCTGGGGGAGGGCCCGGCACAGAATCTGCCGCCGGCGATTCGATTCGCGGATCAGCGCGAGGAGCGACCAGACGGCGAATTGATCCACGTAGTGCGAGATCCCGACTTCCTGCTGACCGGAGTGGTCATCGACGACTCGGCGGTCACGCTTTCAGCCGGTGTCGACGCCGGACGGTTGGAGACCCCAGATCTGTCGAGCCAACAGGTTGGCGGAGTGACCATAACGGAGTTTCGGCTCGAGGTGGGTCTGGACGCCGGGGTGACGAATGTGGAGGTGGTGGCCACGGATAGCGGAGGATTGAGCTCGCGCAGCGGATATACGGTCGAATACCGGCGGCCGCTGATGAGATCGCCATGGTTATGGTGGACAGCGATCGCCCTGACATTGCTGTTGTTTGTGGTTGCTGCGATTCGCAGAATTCTCCGCCGGCGTCGGTTGCTTCGTCGGCGTTTCAATCCCTTTATCGCAGGACCGCCCGTGCTCGATCCCAATCTCTTTGTCGGCCGCGATGCTCTTGTGGACCGGGTGTTGGCGACGGTGCCCAACAACAGTCTCCTGCTTCTTGGAGAGCGGAGGATCGGCAAGACCTCGATTCTGCAACAGTTGCGACCCAAGCTGGCGGAGCTCGATCACTCGATTTTTTGTTTTGTCCCGGTTTCAGTGGATCTTCAGGGGGTGCCGGAAGAAGCGTTCTTTTCAACCGTTGCCGAGGCGGTGGGGGAGGCCATCGGCGATGACCGGATGACCGCGGCGCGCGATAGTGCCGAATACGATTCGCGCCAACTGATGCGCGACCTCCGTCGGGTCCTGCCCACGGTCGAGTGTCGCGACGGTCGCCGAGCGAAGGTGGTGCTTCTCTTGGATGAGATCGACGAGCTCAACGGGTACTCCCACCGGACCAACCAACGGTTGCGCAGCCTCTTCATGCGCGGTTTCGCCGACCAATTGGTGGCGGTGGCCGCGGGTGTGGGCATAGCCCGCGAGTGGGATCACGAGGGGAGCCCCTGGTACAACTTTTTTGAGGAGATCGAGGTCGGGCCGGTTGAAGCCGCGGCCGCCAGAGCCCTCGTGACCGAACCGCTCGGCGGCGTCATCAACGTCGATGAAGAGGCGGTCGATCGAATGATCCAGGAGGCCGATGGACGGCCGTACATCGTGCAGAAGATAGCTTTGGCGGTGGTGCAACACATTCACGAGACCGGGCGCAGCCGGATCACCGTCGACGATGTGGAAACGGTGATCAGGCCTAAAACGTGAAAATCCCTGAAATCGAGGCGATGGTGGTACGGTCGGAGAAATCGGCGCCGAGATCCAGCTGAAATTTCTTCCACGCAACGCCGATGCCCGCGGAGTAGTGCATCACGCCGTCATCGAGGGTGGGTCCGAGGTCCGACCCGGCGGCAGCCACGCCGCCGCTCGGGTCGTACCAGAGCCCGGCCCGGAGGCCTATGAGCGGTTTGGCGGACAGAAAAACCCACTCGCCGCCAAGGTGCAACCGGGTCCTCGTGTCGATTCCGTTCAGTTGCTCGAGCTCAGCCGCAACGGTGGCGTTGCCTCCGGTGGATCGCCATCGCCCGCCGGCGGCTAGGACGTCGGGCACGGTCGCACGAGGGCCGTTGCTGAATTGGAAATCGGCCCCGCTTCGGTAGGACGCGCCCACGGCCCACGCGTCGCTGAGAGTCCACAGGAGACCGGCAGTCGCCCCGGGCTCGGTGCTGATGTCGTCGCTCCAGAACGGGTTCGAGTCCGGATTCGAAAAATCGGCGCCGGAAAAGCTGCCCGCGAAGACGGTGAGACCGACGCCGAGGCTGACGTCATCGCCCAGTCGAAACGCAAAGGAAATACCCCCGTTGACGATGGCCAAGGAGGACAGTGGTTCGATTTCGTCGTTTCCGTCCCACTCATCAGGGAATTCGAGGCTGGCCATGGTCTGGACATAAATCGCCAGGGACCAGTGCTTTCGGGGTAGGACGAAGGAGGCGAATCCGAGGCTCGAGAGATTCGTCGCCACGCCCTCCCTGTTTTCAGACCAGGACCTGAGTTCGGCAGAGATTTCGGGCCGAACCAGCTGCATCAGCCCCGATGGGTTGGCCCAGGCGGCGGTGGCATCGTCGGCTACGGCGACAAATGCGCCGCCAAGACCGAGGCTTCGTGCGCCGGGATTGACGATCGGCGGCTCGATGGTTGCTTGGGCGTGGACCATCGAACTCAACAAGAATACCGCCGCGGCGACTGTGGCCTGTGTGGTCTGTTTGGCCCTCATCTTCACCGCCCCCGGGATCGCGTTGGATTCTATCCGAATCCTCATCCAAACATCACTCAAACCTCACAACTCCGTCAGGCGCTGCCGCCGGCCGCGACCGAAACTCTCTCATGAGATACGGGGTCGGTTGGAAAACGACCCGAGAAAACGGAGGAAAACATGAAACAAGGACAATTTTTTTCTTTGATGTTGATCGTGGTGGCCGCTGCGGTGGCACCTAACGGCATCCACGCCCAGGAAACGGCGGGTCCAACCGAACCGGCTGCGGCGCCGCTTCAACGGGTCCGGCCCTGGCAGCTTCGATTCGGGTTCCTCGTGGCCGACACAACAGGCGACGCTTCGGTGGCGGCTGGACCGGGTGCCGTAGACGTCAGATTCAGCGGGGGAGGTGGCGGGTTTGTCAACCTGGAACGGCAATTGACGCCCCTTGTGGGCTTTGAATTCGCGCTGATCGGCATGGGTACCGATCTCAATGTGTCCGCTGGGTCCGGCACCAAACACGACTGCTGCGCAAACGTCAATGTGCTGGCAACAGGTTCCTTGACGCTCGGCGTGAACTTCCACTTCGTCAAGGATGGCCCAATCGATGTCTACGCCGGGCCGTTTGTGGCTTTCAACCGCTACGCGGACGTCTCGACGAGCACCTGGGATTGGGACTATGACTGGCCACCGTGCGATGACGATTGGGTGACGGTTCAGGCGCGCAGCGACTCGGAAGTCACCTGGGGGGCCAAGGCTGGTCTCGATATCTACGTGGGAAAAAGAGACGGTGGTCGGTGGGGTTTGCCCTGAGCTACATGGACGCGACCTATGACTTCGAACCAGGTTCGGAGGAAGGCTCGACCGCGGTCTCGCTCGACCCGCTCATGTTGAGCATCAGTGGGGGTTTCAGATTCTAGGCCGGTGCCGTTGGTACGACAACACATGAAGGGGAGGGGTTTCCCCTTCTCTTTTTCTTCTCGCGAAAGGAAGCTCTAGAATGCCGAAAGATGAAACCTCCCGAAGGTCCGTTCACGCTCGGCGAATGGCTGGTCCAGCCGCAACTCAACCTCCTGTCGCGTGCCGGCAGCTTCGAGGTGCAACTGGAGCCGAAAATGATGGACGTGTTGGTCTATCTCGCGCGGACTCCGGGCGACGTTGTTTCGCGTGAGACCCTGATCGATGCCGTGTGGCCGGATCTGTTCATCTCCGAATCGGTGCTGACGCGGGCGATTGCCGGTCTGCGCCGCGCTCTCGGCGACGATGCGCGCAGACCTCGCTATATCGAAACCATCGCCAAGCGCGGCTATCGCCTGATTGGTGGTGCGACGTCTTCTTCGGCACCACCGGCGGCCACCCCAGGTGGGGTTTTGCCTGGTGGATCATACGTGGTGGGGCAGTGGGTGCGCGCTGAAGGATTCTACGGCCGGGAGACCCAGCTGGCCGAGGTGTTGGACAGCCCCCAAAACGGTTTCTGGACCGTGGGCACGCGGCGCCGCGGCAAGACCTCATTTCTCAAGCAGCTGGAACACCTGGCGATGTCCCAACCGGCCCGCCGGCTGGTGCCGGTGTTCTGGGACCTTCAAGGGGTTGAAGACGCCGAAACGCTGGCTTTCAGCTTCGAAGAGGCGGTGGCAGATGCCGAGGGGCGCATCGAAGGCGCAGGTCTCGCCATCGGTGAGATTGTCGACGCGGATGTCTTCCGCATGCTCGGAACCCTCCGTCGCCGATTGCACATCGGTGGGAGAACGCTTTTTCTGCTCTGCGATGAGGCCGAGGCTTTGCTGAGCGTTGCCTCCCAATCAGAAGCCACAATCGGCCGGCTGCGAAGGGCCCTGTTGGCCCACGACGGCGTCCGAACCGTCCTCGCATCGGGTCCAAGGCTGTGGGATCTGGCAAAAGGGTCGGCCACCTCGCCCTTTCTCGACGGTTTTCTGCCGCCAATCTATCTCGGTGGGATCAAAGGGGAGACCGCCTGCGCCCTGGTACGCCAGATCCACCTGGCCGGCGAGGTTCGTCCCAGCCTTGCGGACGAGGATGTAGAGTGCATCTGTCGCTGGGGCGGCGGCCACCCATTCCTGCTGCAGCTCCTCAGCAAGCGAGCGATCGAACACAGTGACGTGGAGCGCGGCGTCGCAGCCGTCGCGAGGGACCGATCGGTGTCGAGCCTCTTCGAGGTCGATTTCGAGCTCCTGGATGACCGGCAGCGCTCCATGCTGCGGAATCTCGCCCGCCAGGACGGCGCGCCGCCGAGCGGTGATTCATCAGCCGTCCAGGAACTTCAGCAGCTGGGCCTGCTGACGACGGACGGCGGATCGGGCCTCCGTGTCGCCCTGCCGCTGTTGCGCGATTGGCTTGCCGGTCTGCCAGGCTGAGGTGTCGTAACCATTTGTCTCGACACGGTCATCGAGAGAGCAATGGACACCACGTGAGCCTCCTGCAAAACCCCCATGGCTGTCATCCTGAGCGCAGCGGCCCGAAGGGTCGCGGAGTCGAAGGATCTCAACCGGTGCAGAGGCGTGATGCTTGCCCAGCAACTCTCTTCTCAACGTGTGGAGATCCTTCGACTCGCTCGTCGGACTCGCTCGCTCAGGGTGACAGGAGGGAGCGGTATCGATCAAACATCGCCGAACTTGGGGTTTTGCATGAGGCTCACGCGGTACCTATTTGTCCTCGTTTCTACGGAACGCTGTGCGACCACGCAGAGGTGTCGCCGGATTCGAAGGAGTCTGAGAACACCCCATTCAGGCTCTGCTGGCTGGCGACGTGGTACGAGTCGAGAGTGTTCAGGTCGGTGACTGTGGCATAGGACATGAATGTTCCACCCGGGGTCGTGGTTCTGACGAATGCAAAACCGGATGCAACGTCGGGATGCCCTACGGAGCTGAACACCGAGTCCAACTGAGAGTGGCTGAACGGCAGGAGGTGCATGGGCAATGTGCCGAGAGATTCGCCGATTTCACCATACAGGTCCACCGCGAGATCAATCTCGACGCCAGATGTGTTGACTGCACCCACATCGGTGCGGACGCCTAGGTTTTCGGTGAGGTGGATCAATGCCACCGACTCGCCGTACGGGATCTGATTGGCTCCAGGGTCGGGGGCCACGAATCGAATCATCGAACCGTTCGAGGTTTGACTCGACACCATCAGTTCACCACCGCTGGTCGACACTCGAAGGGCACCCGTGCCGCTGTGACTGAAGAGGGTCGCGAGTACGTCTGGGATCCGGACATCTTGGCCAGCCAGCACCGGAACGTCCACCGACAGAGGTGTTGTGTTGTCCGAACCAGTTGCCAGAAGATCGACTGTGGCGGTGAGGTTGGTGGACGGCGAAAACAGAGAGAGATCGCTCGTGACACCGGCTGAGTTGGCGACAATCGGCACGTACTGCTCGCTGGCGAGACCGGTCGGTTTGACGGCTGGCTGGTACCTCGAATCGTTGGTGAAGTTGCTGACCACGTTTCCGTAACAGATCCCCCTTCCGCCGGAGGTATCGGTCCACACCCGCAGATACCCCATCACTGGCGAGTGGGCCTGAAATATCCTGTTCAGTTGAACGCTATCCCATGGAGGAAGGAACCTGACATCGGTGGTGAGGAGGGTCCCATCGGCTGCAAACAGCTCATAGTTAACGCCTAATGCGCTTTCCGTGGTGTTGACGAAGGTCAGATTGGTTCGATAGTCGTCATCCTCTGTCACATGGTGGATAAAGGCTTCTTCACCTTCAACGAATCCCATTGACTCGGGTATGGCAGGAATGACCTGACCGAACTTCGCGCCGCCGTTTTCGTTGACTATCCGGCTGTGGAACTGCAGGTGATCGCTTGCTGGAACAACCCTCAAACCTCCAATTGAACCGGATGGCAATCCAAAAACGGAGTCAAGGATGTTGTCGAAACGGGTCGTCCGGCTGGGCTCGACGACCAGATCCACAAAACTGTCTTGCCCATCCGGCAGCCAGTAAATACGGATAGCCTGGCCGGTGTCGTGTGGGTTGAAGATATCTACTTCATGTGTCCACACCGATCCCCCAGCACCAGGGGCGTAAGCCGAAGAACCAAGGTACAGGTCCTCACAGAATGCGCCGGGTGGTTGGTACATCCATACAACCAGGAGCATCAGGCAGAGCGAGGGGAATCGGGCATGTTTGGCGTCCATCTTCGACCTCCTTCTGAATCGTTGTGGGTAGAACAATCAGTCACACCCTTCAGCCTTGTCCAGTCCAGGCTTTGCCTCGCCTAAGGCACCGTCGCCGACCACGCCGAGGTGTCGCCGGATTCGAAGCCGTCCGCGAAGGTGGGGTCGCAGGGCAGGCCGGGTGGATCGGAAAGGAACACGCCGAGTGAGCCGTTGACGAGCGAGGCCCGGAACACCAGCTTCCCGGCGTTGTTGAAGTACCGGTGCCCGCCGTCCGATAGATTGGCCCTCGCCCCACGGTCCCCGAGATAACCCAAAAAGCTGAGGTAGTCGGGCCCCTGGGGCGAAGGCTCTCCTTCGAGGGCGACCAGCACGCCGACCCCCTCGCGGTGGTAGATCCACAGCCCGTCGCGACCGTCCGCGAGGCGGCCCTGGAACGGGATCTGGCCACATTCGTTGACGACCGCGTTGGAAGCCAGCATGGTGAAGGTCTGCCCGCCGGTGTCGGGCGCCACGTCGCCTTCGCGGACCACCTCGACGAGCTCGTCGTCGACCAGCATCATGTAGCTGTCGAGCAAGGAGCCGCCGTCGAGGACCTCCGCGCGGAACACGAACCTGTGGTGGATGGCCGGGAACGAGACGGCAACGATCGAGCCTCCTCGTGGCGCCGGGTCGCCGACCTGGGCGATTCGCTCACCGTCCAGGTACACGGCGGAGCCGGCGAGGAAGGCGACCCCGCCGGAGGGCCCGATCGAGGGCTCCCGGATCTCGTCGTAGAAACCTCCTCCGGGCGCCGGCTGCCCCTCCCACGCCACCAGCGCCACGCTGCCGGCGCTGCCGCGGTACACGGCGGTGTCGTTCGACGCCCCGATCGCGGTGCCCGACAGGCGGGCGACGAAGGCGAGCTCGCCGTTGCTGTTGAAGGCCAGCGGGTTGCGATGCTCGTCGTTGCCGAAGCGCTTGAACACCGCTTGGGAAATGCCCACCGCGGCCTCGCCGGCACGAGCGGTCTTGATCAGCGCACCGGGGTCGCCGACCCAGATGCCCTCGCAGTTGTACCCCGGCGACGACAGATCGCAGTCTACGTCCGGTCCCGCCAGGTAGGTGCGCAGTGCCAGCCGAGAGGCGGTCGGAATGCGCTCTGCCCCGCCGCCCCCGAAGGTGGTTCCTGCCTCTGTGCCCGGGGCGGCGGTAACCCCTATCTGATAGAGCGGCACCGGGCCTCCGCCGCCATAGATGACCGCAGCGAAGTCCTCGCCCGGGTCGGCGCCGTCGAGGAAGCCACTCACCACAAGGTGCCCTGCGTCCCCGAACGCCCCCATGCTCAACGTCGACCAGCTTGCCCCTGCGATGGGCAGCACGGGGTCGCCGACCGACACGACTGGTGACCCGTTCACCTCGATGCGTGCCGCCGCAATCGGCGCCGCCACACCATAGGCCACTTCGCCGCGTCGGTTGAGGGTCGGCTCGGCGGGGTTCTCGGTCGCACTGAGGAAGACGGTCGTGACGTTGACCTGGGCCGCTGCCCGCCCTGCCACCATGCACAGCACAGCGCAGGACGACACCAGCGCCGTCCGCCACCAATGGTGAGGCTCGAGCATGTCCGGAGCCCTCCTCGTGTTTTGGAGCGTTCCAACTTCTACTGTACACCAAAATCGGTACCACGTGAGCCTCTTGCAATACCCCCATGGCTGTCATCCTGAGCGGAGCGGCCCGAAGGGTCGCGGAGTCGAAGGATCTCAACCAGTACAGAGGAGTGATGCTTGCCCAGCAACTCTCTTCTCAACGTGTGGAGACCCTTCGACTCGCTCGTCGAACTCGCTCGCTCAGGGTGACAGGAGGGAGCGGTATCGATCATAATGGTGCCAGGTACGGGGGTATTGATGTTATGATGACTCCACCGAATTTAGTGGAGATAGGGGATGGGTCGTCGACCAAGGGTTCTTGTTGCGGGTGGTATATACCATGTGTACAACCGGGTAACTCACGGCGCGGATGTTTTCAAGAACGAGGACGAGGCGGACAGGCTGGAAGCCCTCGTTGCCGAGACCAAGAAGAGAGCTACCGATCGAAGATTGTGGATCAGGGCTTTGAGGATCAGGTAAGGCGGATTGATTCGGTACTCGCGGGGACGACGGAAACGCAATGAGGAGTCAAAACATCAATACCCCAGTACCTGGCACCTTTATGGCACCTTTACGTCATGAACGACTGGCACCAAAACGTAGGTTATCCGCCGACAGTTGATGACCACTGCGAGGTGCTGTCCGACTCGAAACCGTCCATGAATATCAGCGACGACGTCTCGTAAGGCCCCATGTCCACGACCCGTCCTTCACCGTCCGGGACGCCGGTATCGGCGATCAGGGGATCATCCTGGCGACGGGGCGTGCCATCGAAATCGAGGTCGATCATCTCATCGGTGATGTGATCCTCGTCGAGATCGGCGAGATCCAGCGGGATCGCGGTGCTGTCGCCGGCGTCGATAGCGGGCGAGTCAAGCCGGGGGTGGAAATCGCTGGCGGGGTCCAAGAAAGACGGATCGATGTCCAGGTTGCCGGCGCCGCTGCCGCTCCATCCCCCCTCGTAGATGCTGTAGTTGATTGTGGGAGGCGTGGGATTGAAAGACCCCTGTGGCTCAAACGGAGCGGTGTTGCCCCAGATGATGCAATTGTCAAATGTGACCGCCCCCGTGCTCAGGAAGTAGATAGCTCCCCCGCCGCTGGTGGCCGAGTTGGAGGCCAGGGTCAGGTTGACGAGGACCGGTTCCATGTTGGCGCCCTCCAGGAAGAGACCGCCGCCGCGAAAGGCGCTGTTGCCGGTGAAGAGGCAGTTGACCAGGGTCAGGGGTTCAGGGGCGGATCCGACGTCGCCCGAGTACCCTCCGCCGTTGCCTTGCGGCCCCCGGTTGTCGATGAAGCTGCAGTTGTACGCATTGATGACTCCACCGACACCGGCCCAGGCCCCGCCTCCTCCATACTGGCCCTCGTTATCGATGAGGGTGACGTTGACCAGGGTCACGCCGCCGCCCCAAGCGTTCACGCCGCCCCCCCACGGGTTAAAAACATCGTCTGCGTACCCTCGGGTGATGGTGACTCCGTTGAGCATGGCGGTCGGGTTGGAGCCGCCGGCGACGACCACATGCCAGGAGTTGTCGGTTGCGTCGGGCCCGCCGATTTCACCGCTGAGGACTGTGGGGTGTGCGTTCCAGTCGCGCAGTTGGCGGACGGTTTCGCCACCGGCGAAGCCGCCGTAGACACGCACGCCCCTCTTGGTGAGGAATGCGTCCGATTCGACTGCCCCGGGCACGTAGGTCCCTTCGGCCACCCAGACCTCGATGCCCGACACGGCGAGGTCGATGCCGTCCTGGAGATCGGTGAATGCGCTGGCCCAGGACGAGCCGTCATTGGCTCCGGTCGCGTCGGTGTCGACGTAGACGAAGCCCATGTCGATGTCGTTGCCGGTTGTTGCGCCACCGCTGACGGTCACCGTGTCCCGGTTCCCGTCACCGTCGGCGTCGAACCAGACGAGCACATCCTCTCGGCGCGGCTCGCCGAATACACCGTCGCGGGCCATCAGTGCGGCAACGTAATAGTCCCCGTCCGGAACCGGGATCGAAAAAGCTCCGCCGGAAATGGGAACGAAGACCGATGCGTCCGGCGGCCCGTCAGGATTGGTGTGGGCCCCGATCTCGATCTGGGTCCCGCCGCCCGGATCGCCCCAGAAGGTCACGGTGCCCTCGATGTTACCGGCGGCGAACGCACCCAGGGGGACCAGAGCCAGGATCAGATTCGAGATGACGATCGAACGGGCACGACTCGGATGACTCATACGATCCTCCCTGTTCGAGCAGTCCCCGAAGGACTACGCGCCAGCTTGATGAAGTTCCTCGAAATCGAGAAAGCCTCATCAAAACAGCACCTGAAATTGTGTGGCTAAACAAAAAAATAGTTCTTCTCCGGGGGGATGTCAACCTTAATGGTGCCAGGTACGGTAATGGTGCCATAATGGTGCCAGGTACGGGGGTATTGATGTTAAGATGACTCCACCGAATCCAGTGGAGATAGGGGATGGGTCGTCGACCAAGGGTTCTTGTTGCGGGTGGTATATACCATGTGTACAACCGGGTAACTCACGGCGCGGATATTTTCAAGAACGAGGACGAGGCGGACAGGCTGGAAGCCCTCGTTTCCGAGACCAAGAAGAGAGCTACCGATCGAAGATTGTGGATCAGGGCTTTGAGGATCAGGTAAGGCGAATTGACTCGGTACTCGCGGGGACGCCGGAAACGCAATGAGGAGTCAAAACATCAATACCCCAGTACCTGGCACCTTTACGGCACCTTTACTGTGGCACCTTTACTGACTTCGGAAGGTCATTTCCCGCCGTTACGGCACGCTGTGCGACCACGCCGAGATGTCGCCGAATCGAATCTACGGCACGCTGTGCGACCACTCCGAGGTGTCGCCGGATTCGAAGCCGTCGGAGAATATCCCGAGCCCGAATTCGGGGGCCACAGCGACAACGTTGGGGTTGGAGCCGGGGGCCATCGAGATGGTGTCGACCACCGCGAAAAGTGAGGTGTCGATCACGTAGACGCTGTCGTCACCGGCGATGGCGCCCGACGGCACGTACGCGGTCGATCCGTCTTCGCTGATGTCCACGTCGCGGGGATCGGCGTCGGAGGCGAGTGGAATCGTCCCCGCCACGGTGTTGGTGTGCGCATCGATCACCGTGACGTCGTGGCTGTCCTCGTTGGCCACGAAGAGGAAGGTGTCGTCCGGCATCAGATCGAGGCCCCAGGGATCGTCGCCGACCGGCACGCTGGTCACCACGCTCAGATCCGCGACGTTCACAACGTGGACCTCGTCGGTCCCGCGGTCCGCGATATACAGGGTCGATCCGCTCGCGTCGATCGACAGATCCCACAGCGAGTCGCCGATATCCTCCGGGGTCACGGCGAAGGTCACGGGGTCGATCGCGAACAGCTGATTGGAGTACCAGTCCACCACGTAGATCTCGCCGGTCACCGGGTTGACCGTCATCTTTCCGGGACCTAAGAAATTCGAGGAGAGCGGAATCGCGGTGCCGGTCATGGTGTGGGTGGGGACGTCGATCACCACCACCGCATCCGAGTCTCTCGCGCTGATGAATGCGAGATCGCCGTCGCGAGCGAAGGCCACGTCTACCGGGTAATTCCCATCGTCGCCCATGGCGATCCTCGCGATGATCTGGTGACTTTCGGTGTCGATCACCACCACCCCGTCGCCGCTAGCGCCCACCACCCACAACTCGTGGCCCCGCGGATGAAGGGTGGCGTCGTAGGGGTAATCGCCCTCCGGGAGTAGGTCGATGGCCGGAGCCAGCGCGGTCCCCGTCGCGAGGTCGAAGACCACTAGAGTGTCGGTGGACGACATCCCGGCAAAGCCGTACTCGCCGGCGGATGCGGGTGCGATGACCCCGACGCAAAGGGCGCCCGCGAGGATCACCAGGGCGACCGAACGGAGGTGTAGGCGGCAAGCGAGTTGGTTCCACATGGTTGGCCTCCCTCTGCGTGTCACTTTAACCGAGAGCATCGCTTAGTCTACAGCTTTTCCGGGAAGCCGGCGTCGCCTGCCGTGACCTGATATCGGAAATGGGTGCAAGGCTTTAGAATCTCAGGGAGGTTCCGTTTCCTCCGAACAACAATGAACTTCCCGACTCTCATATAATGGTGCCAGGTACGGGGGTATTGATGTTATGATGACTCCACCGAATTTAGTGGAGATAGGGGATGGGTCGTCGACCAAGGGTTCTTGTTGCGGGTGGTATATACCATGTGTACAACCGGGTAACTCACGGCGCGGATGTTTTCAAGAACGAGGACGAGGCGGACAGGCTGGAAGCCCTCGTTGCCGAGACCAAGAAGAGAGCTACCGATCGAAGATTGTGGATCAGGGCTTTGAGGATCAGGTAAGGCGAATTGATTCGGTACTCGCGGGGACGACGGAAACGCAATGAGGAGTCAAAACATCAATACCCCAGTACCGGCACTATATAGAAGGCTCCCCCTTCAATGAGCATATAGCTCGTCGTTGGGAAACAACCCGCTGTGTATAGCAGTGGGAGAAGGAGGAGCCGATGTCAATGTACTGTGGGATCGATCTTCATTCAACCAAGAGCTGGGTGGCGATGGTGGACGATGAGTTGAAAGTCGTTCAGGAGAAGGGCTTGGGCAACAACCTGGAGGACATCATCAGGTTGCTCGAGCCCTACCGGGAGGAGATCGAGGGGATAGCGGTCGAGTCGACGTGGAACTGGTACTGGTTGGTGGATGGACTGATGGATGCGGGGTATCGATTTCATCTGACCAACACGTGGGCGGCAAAGCAGTGGGATGGATTGAAGTACACAGACGATCGACACGATGCGCGGTGGTTGGCGCGCCTGCTGAAGCTGGGGATTTTGCCGGAGGGATACATCTACCCGAAAGAGGAGCGGCCGGTGCGCGATCTTCTGAGACGTCGGTCGTTTCTGGTGCGAAAGAGGACGTCGTTCTTGCTGTCGATGCGCGGATCATTCGAGTGCCGGACAGGTATGCGGACGAGTTCGGATGAGTTGAAGAGATGGGACGACAGAGGACGTCGAGAGCCATCTGGACGATTCGACGTGTCAGCACTCGGGATCACATCTCTACTGGAACCCGTAAAGGCATTGACGCACCAAATCGGGACAGTGGAGAGAGAGGCGTTGAGCCAAGCCAGGCTGAGAGAGGAGTTTGCTCCGCTGCTGACGGTATGGGGGGTCGGCAAGATCCTCGCTCTCACGATCATGTACGAGGTCGGAGAAATCGAGCGATTTCGAAAGGTGGGCAATTTCGCGTCCTACTGCCGGTTGGTAAAGACGGCCAGGCTGAGCGTGGGCAAACGCAAGGGGTCGGGCAACAGGAAGAACGGCAATCCGTATCTGTCGTGGGCATTCTCGGAGGCCGCTCACCATGCGGTGCGCCACCGCGAGCAAGCCAGGAGGTACTACCAGAGGAAAGAGGTCGAAGACCAACGGCATCATTGCCATCAGAGCACTCGCACACAAACTCGCACGGGCTTCCTACCACGTGATGAAGGACAAGGTGGACTTCGACCCGGCGAAGCTCTTCGGATAAAGACGTGGGCCGGGGCGGAAACCAAAGTGGGTGCTGGAAAAACCAGAGTAGCCTGGATGGATCCGCCTCGGCCGCACACACTCAGCGATCGACCTGCGCGTCGGCCGTGAGCCACAGAGGTGCTGGCACCCTTCGGGGGAGCCCAAAGCCTGTAATCACCCAATTGTGTGGACACGGTCGGCTGAGCTCGAGGATTTTCTGGGGCGCCAGATGGCGTCAGGGGCAGAGGAGTCGATCTCGGGAGCTCCTCACCGCCTTGATCTTGATGGGTGGCTGGTGCGGGCAACGCCCGACACGAAAACAAACGAAGGTCCGGCCGCGTGGGGAAGACCGCTGAGTGACAGTCAAATAGATCCTCGTACTCCTCGACATGACGACCTCGGGGTCAGGACCTCTGTGCGCTATTGACACGTGCCTTCTAATGGGTGGCACCTATACATGAAGCCCCTGCGAGGCCACCCGGATTTTGAGGCCATCCTCAACCCGGACGGATAGTGCACTGACCTGCTCCCCTGAAATCGGTCCGAATCTAGAGCGAGTAATCTAGTCCGTGACCTGCCCCCGGACCCTGTACCACCTAGAGGTTTGAGGATCGAAACTTCCGTGGCCCCCTCGCGATGCGCCTCCGGCGGCAGCGACGGCACTACTGTGCTCCGCGCTGAGGTGTCGCCGCAAGGAACCGTGGCAGTGGCGTAGGTGCGCGTTTACGCTGTCTGCTTAGAGAACTGGAAGTACCCGAATCCGATCGCCAAGAGAAGGTAGATTCCAACTGTTGACCAGCCAAGCGAATTCACCACGCCGCCGAGTTGGGCCGCTAGAGCCACGATGAAGCCGATGGCATCGCCAACGAAAAGAGCCAAGACTATTGCTTTTCGTGCATCGGAGGCAGCGGAATTCCTCGCCGTCCACGTCATTAACGCAAAGGTGAGCAGAGCGCCACCAAAGAGTCTCCCAACGTAATTGATTGCTGGGTTCGGCTCAAGCCCATAGAGCAAAACGAGCTGCGATGGTACGAGGACGAAGGCAAGACCAAACACGGCAGCAATGAGGGCGTTGATTGACATAAGAGCGCTGAGTTTCATTTCAATCTCCTTCTTGTTCAAACGACCCGTGAAGATGCGTGCGGAGTTGGCCAACAGACAATCGTTGCTGGCGCGACGAACCTGCTACCCCCTTTTGTCGAATAGGTATGTTCTGGTGAATTGTACAGGAGCGACGAGGCAGCTGGGAGATTCAGCCCCTGAGGACACCTCCACGCAGCAGAAATTCGATTTTCACCCGTCGGCGCAGCTCAGACGAAAAAGCCTAGGTCTAGGTATGCCTCCAGGGTGAGAGCTGTGTAGGCGGGTTTGAAGGCGGTTTGGGGTGCGTAGTGGGTGAGGAGATCTAAGTTGGTGGTTTTGCTGCTCCGCGTCTCAGGATGATTCCGTAGGCCAACGCGTTCAACGCGATTACCGCTACACCGAGTGCGAGTTGTCCCGTGTGCGTCAAACCGGAGGGATAGACCAGCGTGGCAATGTGATGTTGCACGAAACCTCCCGAGTAGCCCGCCTGGCCCCCCTGGATTCGCAGCTGGTTTTCGAGAGGCGTAAGTGGACAGATCCACCCAGTGAACTCGATCAGCGCTCCCCAAATCGCTGCAGGTAGGTGCAACCACACCGCCCACCTCCACCTCATTACCAGGAATGCCCCTCCAATGACGAATAGGATAAAGGCGAGATGGGCAATGACGACTGCGTCAGCCGCGAGTTGATAGACCATTGGTCACGTGCTCGGGTGTCAATCCGCCTTGTCTGAACATGCCTTGATTGTGAAGCTTCTGCAACTCATTGCCCAGACCTTTTTACGACACCTCCTGGGCCTCAGCGGATCACGCCTACATGTCGCCGAATTCGAAGGCGTTTCTGAAGACAAATCGGTTCGCGATATTGACGTTCAAATCCTCGATGTCGCTGCAGCCACCGCCGAGGCCGTATGTGCCGGAGTGTGAGGCGGAGGAGTAAACAGGCCCTACGGCACCACCGTGGACCACGCCGCGTTGTCGCCAGATTTGAAGCTCAGCTTCTGCTGAGGCAGGCGATGCACCGCATCCGTGCGACCGTCTTTGGTCAGCTCTTTCGGCTTGTCTTGACAAAGCAGCCGCTCAGGACCGGTACGACCTTTCGGCCCCCGCACTCAGGGCAGACGGGTTTCGCCTTTTCACGCCGAGCGACCGTCATGGCCCTTTCAAACTGCGCTTTGCATTTCACACATTCAAAAACATAGACCGGCATCCCGCCCTCCCCATTCTGACCACCAACAGCCACGACGCTGTGCGGTTGACCATGAACAACCTCTATCGTTGCGATCGATCTCTTGTTCCAATGTAGACCTCAGGCGGCGAATTGTCATGAGGAAACCTGCGACTTCTCCGCGGATGAAAAAGCCGCCCACTCGGGCGCCCATCGATCTTTGTCACGTGCCTTCGTCCCTACGGCACGCTGAACGACCACATAGAGGTGTCGCCGGATTCGAACGACTCGAGGAAAACCCACGGATACCCTTCGGTGAAGGACCAACTGAGGACATCGTGGTTCTCATGTTGGGCGCCTGTGCTGGCTGTGAATCCGACATAGGCCTGTCCACCATCTAGGTCTAAAGTAACTGCAAGATCCACAACCACCAGTAAGGCTGGAGACGTCATATCATCGATGAATATGCTAAGAGTTCTGGTGCCAGGGCCGACACTTTTGACACTTTCGGGAAAATTGAGGAAGGGTGCCGAAGGGTGCCACGTGCACATTTGCTGAGGGACGGCTCGACGAGCCCGATGCCACAATCCGTCAGCGAGGTTGACAGTTCAACAATTGTCAACGTGGCACCGACCAAACTGACAAATCAACAAGTGTGTATGTGGCACCCATCCAGTTCGCATTAGATTTGGCGAGCATGGTGCTACGCCGCTTTTGGAGACCGGCCTACTCATCCCATCTGGCACTGAATCATCGGTCTTGACCAATCGCAACAACGATATTATATTTTCTTCACGTATATAATCTTTAGACAAAGTTATGAGATCAGGTTTCATTTTCACGTGGCGGTGATTGGGACTCTGAACCGCCCTGGCGTGACCAAACGAGAGGAAGGGAGAAAGTTGGTGATGCGACAAAAAAATCACGTGCTGAGCTTTCTGCTGATCGCTATTACCCTGGCGATCACGGCTACCGCTCGAGCCGACGACGGAGCTGGAGTCGGTTCTGACGGTCCGGTTCCCGAATACTCCGGGGCCGGAGACGTCCTCCGGTCAATTCCGGCGCCGGGCACAGGCGACCCACGAGGGCTGACCTTCGACGGAACCGATCTATGGGTGGCCGATAACGACACCAAGACGATGTACAGACTCGACCCAGTGACCGGGGCGATTCTGTCGTCTTTCCCAACGCCTGGATTGAGCTATGCCGAGGGTGTGGCCTGGGATGGCACCTTTCTGTGGCACGCGGAGTACGACGGCAACCTCTACCAGTTCCTGCCGAACGGGACTCTTGTGGGCACCGGTTCGGCCCCAACCAGCAAACCAACCGGCCTGACCTGGGACGGAACATATCTCTGGACGGCAGATTACCAGGCCGATATGATCTACCAGTTCGACACCAGTGGGGCGGTTGTCCACTCCTTTCCCTCCCCGACTCCAAACCCATGGGGTGTCGCCTGGTGCAGCGGTTCGCTATGGACCTCTGCAAGCGTTGACAACATGTATATCAAGGTGAACCCCACCACGGGAGCGGTGATCGAGTCGTTTCCGGCACCAGCAGGCGCCTGGCCGCTGGGACAGGACTGCCAATCGGCCAACCTGCTCTGGTCAGTAGGGAACCACAACAACCTGATCTACCTCATCGACCTCGGCGTGCTGTTCACCGACGGCTTCGAATCCGGCGACACCTCGGCGTGGTCGCAGACCGTGCCGTAACGGCGGGAAATGACCTTCCGAAGTCAGTGCCATGACCGACACCTTTGGCATTGTGGTTCCCCAAGATCACAGACCGTTCACGACGTAGAGGCTCAAGATTCTCGGCCATGAACCGAGTCCATCGCGCGAAGTGTCATAAGTGTCGGCCCTGGCACCAGAACTTGGCACCAGAACTTTTTGGGACACTATCCATTGTTCGACAGGTGCCAATCCAAACGGCGCAAACCAGAATCGCTGCGCAAAACAGCAGGCTCACGAGGATCAGAGTCTTATTCACCCTTTTCTTCCCGGAGTTGCCTTACGATACGAATTCAGAGGACGTAAGCCGCGCTCGCGCGGGTCGCGGTCCGCCTGAAACGACCCTGTTAGGCGTGTGTCACTCTTCATACCTGGATCTGGATGATAGCCCTGATTGGCAAATGACTGTCAAGTGCCGGGGAGTCTCCCTGTGTCCTTCAGGAATCGCTGCAGATCGTCGTGGAGCTTGTCGAGACGCGGTCGTTGATTCTCGTCGATTGCGCTCCGGAGTCTTCCAATTCGGGTGAGAGTCTCGGGGTAGCTCGAAACGTAGAGCGCTATTTTTGCTTCATTCGCGACTGGATCTGAGTGGTACTCAAGAAATGCCCACAGAGCTGCGTTTGAAGCCGTGGTTCTGGTGAGCTGTTCCTCATTGGCGTGAGGATTCGACGTGGACCAGCCAACGGAGTTGCCTGTCTTGCCCAGAGCGGTGAGGAGTTGCCGAGCGAATTCGGGCGGAGGATGTTTGTACAGTTCTGTGGCCAGTCTCTTGGCCGCGATCTCTCGTCTGGCTGCTCCGAGGCCCGTCAGGACAGCGTGCCGAAACCACTCAGGTTGATCCTGATCATCTGCCAGGCCCAGCAGAATCTCGAGCGCCTGGTCGGATTCAAGTCTTGCAATAGACTCCGCAATCACGTGCGCTGTTGGGGCGTCATCCTCAATTCGAAGAAGAGCGACAAGCGATGGTAGGGATCTACTATCTCGCATCAAGCCAACTGCGAAGATTAGGTTGTGTCTGACCTGCGCCCAATAGTGGTCTGAGAGCTGATCGAGAGGTGGCTCCGCGACCACCAGGAGTTCCAAAGCTGGGGCCAGGAAGCGGGGTTCTTGACCGAGATGGAAGGCGAATGACACGACACCGGCATGTGACCGCGCGGCCATTTGAGGAGCCTCGGCGACAAGATCCTGGAGAGCGAAAAAGAAATCGGGATGTTGTTTCCGTGACTCAAGAATCCAATCAAGCAAGGCTTCCCTGTCAGATGAGGACAAAAGGTCGAGGGGTCTTGCGGGAGGGGGGAATCCTTCGAGGTCTTGACACGACGGCAAGGCCAGCGAAGTGATGAGAATGAGGGCGTGTATCGAAGTTCGCCTCATGGCAAGGGTTCCCTCCTACAGCCTACCGATTTCGAGCTAAGCGGACCAAACCCGGAAGGGTTTGGGTCCGCTTGAGCGAGTGGTTAGGCATTCACTTCCCCTTGTAAACCGTGCTGCGGTGGCCGACCTTGACCACAATGACGATTAGAACGTCGTCCTCGATCGAGTAGACGATCCTGTAGGGGCCCTGACGGACACGATACCTGCTTGAGTGCCCGGCGAGCTTCTCGCAACCAGGTGGTCGAGGGTCATCAGACAATCGCGCGATACGGTTGACGATCTGACGCCGCACCTTTTTTGGCTCGATATGCTCGATTTCCTTTGCGGCGGAGGCTTTGAGCCGGACGCTATATTTTGCCACTGCGTTTCAGCGCTTTAACGAAGGTGTCGAAATCAAGGTCCGGTTCAGAAGCTCGAACGTCGAACGCTTCAAGGTCTTCTGCATCTTCGGCCAGCGCCAATCGGACGGCATCATTTACCATTTCGGATATCGATTGGTCTGTAGACGCTGCCTTGAGTTTCAACGCCCTGTGAATCTCGGGATCAAGATATACGGTAGCTCGACGAAGTTCGCTCATGTTTGAAAGATAACGTCAAAACATCAAAACGTCAACTAGCCCAACGGTCCGCTGGAATGAGTTGTAGTAATGGTGCCAGGTACGGGTAATGGTGCCAGGTACGGGGGTATTGATGTTAAGATGACTCTACCGAATCCAGTGGAGATAGGGGATGGGTCGTCGACCAAGGGTTCTTGTTGCGGGTGGTATATACCATGTGTACAACCGGGTAACTCGCGGCGCGGATGTTTTTAAGAACGAGGACGAGGCGGACAGGCTGGAAGCCCTCGTTGCCGAGACCAAGAAGAGAGACGATTTTCAGATCCTCGCCTGGTGCGTGATGTCGAACCACTACCATCTCGCCGTAAGAATGGGGGAGGTATTGCTGTCGCGATCGATGCGAAGGATCCACCATCGGTTTTCGCAGAGTTACAACGGCAGGAATCGGCTGTTCGGTCCTTTCTGGCAGGGTCGCTACCGATCGAAGATTGTGGATGACGACGAGTATCTGAGGCAACTCATCGCGTACATTCATCTCAATCCGGTAGCTGCAGGCATTGTCACCGACGCAGCAGAATACCGATGGTGCGGGCATCGGGAGGTACTGGGGAAGGCGCTTGGGCGTCGTTTGGTCGACGTTGACGAGACCCTATTGGCTTTCGGCCCCAAGCGGCGCAGCGCGTTGGCTGGATATCGTTCGACGATGTCAAGTGGGCATGAACAGGATTGGTGGGGGGAAGGTCCTGGTCGGCTGCCCTGGTGGCGGGTGGGGCGTCCTCCGAACAGCGATGACGGAATGGAGATCGCCGTCGACGACAAACGTCCACGGATTGGGGTGGACGGGCTGAGTAGTGTCATGCCGAGGCCGAGGATGGCGCTCGAAGAATTTCTCGAGCACGGTGCAGGAGCGTGCGGGATCACGCTGACAGATCTCAGGAGCCGAAAACGACGGGCGTCGATTGTAGAAGCTCGAGAAATACTGGCCTGGATTGGTGTTGAGTTGTTTGGTTTTTCGGTCAAGGAAATGGCCGAAGGGCTCGAAAAGTATGTTGAAACTGCCAGTCGGCTGGTCAGCAGGGCTTCGCAGCGAAGGATTGTGGATCAGGGCTTTGAGGATCAGGTAAGGCGGGTTGATTCTGTACTCGCGGGGACGACGGAAACGCAATGAGGAGTCAAAACATCAATACCCCAGTACCTGGCACCTTTACGCTCTTAAGGCGGGTTGATTCTGTACTCGCGGGGACGACGGAAACGCAATGAGGAGTCAAAACATCAATACCCCAGTACCTGGCACCTTTACGCTCTTACCCGGGACGGTGCTACACTCGCATCGAGCTCGGTTCCAGCAGCGTGAGAGTTCAGGTCGGCAGGAGGAAGCGGGAGTGAAGCGAGCAATCGTCATCATCGCTCTGGCGGCCGTTCCGGCTCTCGCGGACGACGTCTACCTGAAGGGCGGCGGCCGATTCTCGGGCGAGATCGTCGAGCGCACGGAGGACTCGGTTACAGTGGACATCGGTGGGGGCGTTTTGACCGCGCCGATGTCGAGCGTCGTCCGCATCGAAGAGGGCGTGTCCCCCCTCCAGGATTATCGGGAGCGAGCTGCGGCCGTCCCCGCCGGCGACGCCGAGGCGTGGCGGCAGCTCGCGCGGTGGGCGCAGGATCAGAGCCTGTCGAGCCAGGCGTGGGAGGCGTACACCGAGGTGGTCGAGATCCTGCCGGACGACGAGGAAGCCAACCGCGCGCTCGGCCGGGTGCCGCTCGACGGGCGGTGGGTCACCGAGGAGGAGAGCTATCGCGCCCAAGGTTACGTGGAGTTCGAGGGCGAGTGGATGACACCGGGCGAGCGGCAGGCGATCGTCAAGGAGCGGCGGGCCCGCGAGGAGGCGGATCGGAAAGCGAACGAGGCCGAGATCCGGGCCATCCAGGCCGAGATCGATGCCGAGAAGGCGCGCGAGGACGAGGAGTTCGAACGACAGTCGTCGAGGTACGACCGCCTGCCGGAGTACGATCCGACCACCTGGGGATGGGGAACCGGTCCCGGAAATTGGCCCCGCCCGGCTCGATACTCCAAACCACAAGAGCTGGCCGGCCCGCTCGAAGGACCGTGATGAACAGGGAGGCTCCCATGAGGGGTCGCTTCATTGCACTTCCGCTCCTCGGCGCCCTCCTCGCGGGGTGCTCCTCACCCTCGCCGGTCGACGAGATTGTCGCTTCCAACCTCGCCGCTCGTGGCGGCAAGGTGCGGCTCCAGGAGCTCCAGTCGATCCGCGAGTCCGGCACGGCGACCGCGAGTGGCGGGCGGATCGCCCACGTGGTCCGCGAGATCAAGCGGCCGGGCCTCTTCCGGCTCGAGTTCTCCTACCAGGGAACGACCAGCGTCTTCGCCAACGACGGCGAGATCGGCTGGCAGGTCGCGCCGTTGCAGGGCCAGTTCGAGCCCCAGGTGATGCCACCGGAGACTGACGCGGCCGCTGGGGTCGACCAGCGCGACATCGAGGGCCCTCTCGTCGACTGGCGAGAAAAGGGGCACGTCGTCGAGCTCGTTGGCAGTGAGGCCCTGCCCGGCGGAGAGGCCTTCAAGCTGAAGGTGACGCTCGCGAGCGGCGCGGTCCGATACGACTACGTCGACGTGGCGTCGCGCCAGGTCGTCCGCTCCGACTTCAAGCGGATGATCCGGGGGCGCCCGGTCGTGCTCCAGAACACCTTTTCGGACTTTCGGGAGGTCGGTGGGCTCGCCTTCCCTCACCTCATCGAAACTCACGCCAAGGACCGCCCCGAGGTCCTCAGGATCGAGATCGAGGAGATCGAGCTCGACCCAGAGCTCGACGACGCGCGGTTCCGGTTGCCCGAATAGCGACTCCCACCACCCGCGTATCGAACCACCCGGTGCCAGGGCGGACACTATTGACGGTTTTGGGTGAGTCGATGAGGCTGACTGACGTGCTCCCCATTTTCATACCACGAGGAATGAGAGAGATCAACACGGTTGGTGCTCCTCGTGGGTCCCGGTGGGGGGAGCAATCAGGACGGAGGTCGACGTAGTCGGCCGGAGTCCGGATTGCTCGGCGAACTCGACTCGAGGGGTGCCACGTGAGCCTCTTGCAAAACCCCCATGGCTGTCATCCTGAGCGGAGCGGCCCGAAGGGTCGCGGAGTCGAAGGATCTCAACCAGTACAGAGGAGTGATGCTTGCCCAGCAACTTTCTTCTCAACGTGTGGAGACCCATCGACTCGCTCGTCGAACTCGCTCGCTCAGGGTGACAGGAGGGAGCGGTATCGATCAAACATCGCCGAACGTGGGGTTATGCATGAGGCTCACGTATCACGTTATTACTTTGCGTCACCCAACGTTGTCATTCGATACGTGTCACCAACCATTTTCGGTTTCGCGACGAAGGCTGTGAGAGGATTGGAGGCGTGCTGGGATTCGAAAGGGAAAAAATCATGTTTCGGAATGATGCGACGATTTTCGGTCTCGTGCCCGCGATGAAACTCATAACTCATCACGGGAGTCGACTCGCCCTTTGCTTGGCAATCGTCACAGTGGCGGCGTTGCCCGCTCTGGCGGCGGATGAAACCGAGCTCCTCCTCGCGTCCGACATTTGGCCGCCGTTCACCGACCAGGACGGCAAGCATCGTGTCGCGATCGAGATTGCCCACACCGCGCTCGAGCGAGCCGGAATCCAGGCAGCGACCACGGTGGTCGACTGGAAGGATGTCGAGCGCGGGATTCAGCGCGGATCTTTTGACGGGAGCGCCGCCATGTGGCGATCCATCCAACGGGAACGGGAATTCCTGTTTTCCGATCCGTACCTCGAAAACCGCCTCGTGCTGATTGGACGCAAGGGAACCGATGTCAGAGCAACACAATTTCGGACCTCGGCGGCAAGAGGGTGGCGGTGGTCGGTCACTACGCCTACGGCGAGGAGATCGACTCGGCCCAAGGCGTGTTCTTTGTGAGCGGGCGCAACGATCAGGAGAACCTCGACAAGCTGCTGACTGGGGACGTGGACTACATGCTGGGGCGGATGAGCTGGTGGCGCGCTACCTGCTGACCTACCAGCCGGAAGAGGCCGCCGCGAAGCTCGAGATCGGGACCACACCGCTGGCTCGACGGACACTCCACTTTGTGTTGCGGCGGAACATGGTCGGCGCCGCACAGATCATCGGGGCTTTCAACCGGGAGATCCGCAGTATGCTGGCCGACGGAACGTGTCGCCAAGATCCTGCAGCTTGGCTGGATTCAGGTGGACATCGACGGCGACGGTCGTGATGAGGTGGTCGCGCTGGGAGATAGGGTGGGCCTCGCGCCACCGGGATCGGTTTACGATATCTTCGGGACGATGCCCGAGACCGACCCGGAGAAGCAGCGCTTTTTCATTGAAGGGAACATCTACGACAGCTGGGACGCGATCCCGGAGCAGTACAAAGCCCGAGGACCGTCGGAACCCATGGACACGTCCATTTCGCAGGGCGTAACGATGTTCACTCTCAAGTTCTGAACACGAATAATTGCAGGTGCCAGGGCCGACATTTTTGACAGTTTCAGACGAGCGGATTACGGCGGAGCGCGAAGTGTCATACGTGTCGGCCCTGGCACCGTATTTGCCCTGGTGCGGGAGTGGTGCCCGGCACCACGGAACCACTGCCAAACGTGATGTTTTCGTTACATCCGTATGATGACTTCGTGACCTCCGGGACCTACATTGAGATTGGAGACAAACACCGTGTGACGGCAGGTGGCTACCGTCGCGTGCCGGAGCGGCGGTGCCAGATCGAATCGAACTGTCTCAGGAGGTCAGTCATGTTCGCACTCGCACGCAAGAATGTACTTTGGGCGGCCGTCGTGCTTGACGTTGCCGTTATCGGCCGCTGCCGGCGCCGAGGCCTCTCTGGAGCAGATGGAGGGATGGCCTTACGCGGGGCGAGCGCTGTCGCCGTCGATGCCGATCGCGACCTGGTCTATTCGGGCAGCGGTGGGGTCATTCTCGTGCTGGACGTGGCTGATCCTGCCATGCCGCAACTGTTGCATGACGGTCTGCACACCGACGGCCATGTTCGCGATCTGGGTTACGTCGGTGCGGACAAGCGTCTATACGTGGCCGATTGGCGGGGCGGACTTGAAATCTGGGATGTCCAAGACCCGCAGAACCCGGTGCGGCTCAGCACCGTGCCGGTGTACTGCATCGGAACAGACAGCGACCAGCCGACCGATGGGCTGGTCCTTGCGGGTGGCTACCTGTATGTCAACGCCAACGAGGCCCGCGTCCACGCCTCGACATCTCTGATCCCGCCAATCCCGTCGATCTGGGCGTGCAGGCCGGTCCGTTGTGGTACTACACCTACGAGCGCGACACGGACGATGTTGCCGCTGAGGGTGGCTACGTCTACGTCGTGGGCAGCGGCATCGCCAAGTATCTCATCCGCAGCAGACGGAACCCTCGACAAGGTCGGCGAGAACACGTACATCGATAAAATCAGCTGCATTGAGGTTCAGGGATCTTACGCGTACGCGGGCGAATCAATCAATCCTGGGGGTCATCGATGTCAGTTCCTCCTACCCAAATACGGTGGGGAGCGTCGCCGTGTCCGAGGGTCTGAATGATCTGGCGTTGACCGGGAACTTCGTGGTGGGGGTGAACCGCAACGGCCTCCTCATCTTCGACGTTTTCAACGCCGCAACAGCCGCAGCAGATCGCTTCTCTGCTTCTGCCTGACGGATACCGTGTGCGCCTGGACGGCGACCTTGCTTTCGTGTCCAGCGACGCCGCTGGCTTGCAGGTGATCGACATCAGCGACGTTCATAACCCCGTCCTGATCGGCAGCTTCGACACGGTGGGTACGACCTCCGGTGTGACGGTCGCAGGGAACTACGCATTCCTCGGCCAGAGCACCGAAGGCCTCGTGATCACGGATGTCAGCGATCCGAGCGCGGTGCAATTCGCAGGCCGGTCCGACGATGGTGGCTCGGATCGCGGGATCCCTGCTGATCGGAAACTATCTGTACGTTTCGGACTGGTACGCACCTGCACTGAGGGGGCTCGATGTCAGCGACCTGTCCAACCCGGTCGAGGTGGGCGGCATCTTGGACTTCACAGGCGGTTGGATCTGGCGACCGACGGGGAGGCACCTGTACGCGACGCGCTTCTCGGTCGATACGCAGTTGTACTACCTGCACGTTTTCGACCTGACGGATCCTGCATCGCCGACGGAGCTGAGCATGATTCCGGTGTCACATCACGTTCTCGAAATTCAGTACGCAAATGACCATCTTTTTGCCATCGAGTTCTACGACATGGGCTTGCACATTATCAACGTCGCCGATCCGAACAATCCGTTTGAAGACGCCTTCTATCCCGTTGATTGGGGTGAGGATGTCTGGATCCAGGGGGATTATGCGTATGTGACGTCATTCCACCAGGGTCTGCTGGTGATGAACATCGGCGATCCCGCCAATCCGACCCTGGCCGGGAGCTTCTACGAGGTATTCCAGTTCGGCGATGTGGCCGTTTCCGGAGAGCCTGGCCTTCATCACAACTGGGACGACCGGAGAGCAGCACTTGCGGCTGTACGACGTGAGCGATCTGGACAACATCTATGAGCTCGACCGGATCCGCTTGCCCGGCGACGCCTGGGATCTGACGGCGCAAGGTAACTATGCGTACGTGGCGGATGGCTTTGCCGGCCTGCCAGATTCTACGCGCCGGGACCTGGGACGGGATGATGTTCGCCGACGGCTTCGAGTCGGGCGACATGTCGAGGCCTTCGTAGCAACTGTCGGACTGATCTCCGTGCAGGTCGGGGTTGTCCGATCCAGTGCCGGGCCGACAGGTGTGACACTTCGCGCTCCGCCGGTGATCTACTCGTCTGAAACTGTCAAAGCTGTCGGCTCTGACACCTGAATTCGGTAACCCCGTGCGCCTTGAATCCGTTTGTCCGACCGTTGAGTGGTAGCCTGAAGAGAACCAGATAGGGGAAAATCAATATGCCGGAGGTCGGATCACCATTCAGGGTTGGCAAACGACAAAAGCTCACAGACGAGGAACTGGTCAGAGCAATTGGCTTCATGGTGGCTGCAGAATACGAAGCGATCCAGCTGTACATGCAGCTTGCGGAGTCAACGGACAATAAACTCGCTACGGAAGTGCTCGAGGACATCGCGGACGAGGAACGTGTCCATGCCGGTGAGTTCCTGAGATTGCTCCGAGAGCTATCCCAGATGAAGAGAAGTTCTATGCCGAAGGGGCACAAGAAGTGGAAGAAGAAATCGCGAAATGAAGTGAGGGAACCCCAAAATACTGCCAGCCAGAGGGTCCAAGTGATGGATTCGGTACCACGTATCTCACTGTTGCATTCCTGGACATCGGATTTGGTACCACGTATCTCACTGTTGCATTCCTGACGCCCTACTCACCCCTTGCGTTGCGTCCCTCCCGCGCCGCGCAGGTGGGTCCATGGCGCGAAAACCACGAGTTTTCGTTGCCATTGGCATCCACCGTATCGACGTCGAGATCGTGCAACAGTGAGATACGTGGTACCCATCGAACTCGGTTATGGTGGGCGATGGCTGCGTTGCAGCTCTCGCTCATCAAAAGAACGCAGGGGCGTTCGCCCCTGCGGATCGGTTGATTCAAGGAGTCCCCTGTCGGTCTACTCGACCGAGAACGACATCAGCTCCACGGGGACGATGTTCTGGCCGTAGACGGCGTCGTCTAACCTGACCTCATAGTCACTTGGGCTGGAGCAGAGGATATTGAATTGAACTGATTCCGCCGTTGCGGGGGCGACATGGCTCTCTAATGTCTCCTGCCATGTGGAGTCAACGACGAGAAGCGTGTCGAATTCATAGGCAAGAAAGAAACTGCAGCTTGTGTCGGTGTAGTAGTTTGCGCGAGCATAGCATGAGGTTTGACCGGACGCGATTTTGACTGAGAATCCCATGTCATAGGTCTCACCAGCGGTCACAGAAAAACACCCCTGTGCGATATGGACATGATAGTTCGCGCCGTCGTACTGACCGTCCACCTCGATGCACCCGGCCGCCGTCGCGCCGTCGGCCGGCTGGTGCAGAAACGTGTCACCGTGAGTGAGCCACCAATCGGTCAGATCGGTTGTGAAGTCGCAGTTGCTCAGGGAATTTCCCGCCTGATTGCAGTCCACGGCCCCGGCCGGTGCGGCGATCAGCCCGGTCAACGCGATTAGCCCGATGATCATTGCGCCCCGATGTATCCCGTTCATCATCTGAGTGCCTCCGTTTGAGTGAGAGTTCGGAATCTTTTCTGATCCAATTCTGGGATTGTATCACGTAATCAAAAAAGCGCGGATTCCTGAGATAAATATTCAATTAAAAGGAGGCGTCGGACGTTGAGGTCGTCTTTTCCCGGCCAACTCTCAAAGCATCAAAGCATGGGTGCCAGGTCCGCAGTTCCGTAGTTGTCAGGCCGTAACTGCGGAACTACGAACCTGGACCGAAGGAGGTATCCTTGGCAGATGTGCGATAATATGTTTTGGTGCTTATGTGCAAGATTGAAAAAGGAGAGCGACTATGGCCCGTGTGACCATCAACCTGCCTGACGAGCTCCACCGCGCCCTCAAGGCTGCGGCGGCCAGACGCGGAAGCACCATCGGTTCGCTCGTGGCGGAGAGCCTCACCTCCTACGGCATCAAGAGCGCCGATGAGGCCGCCGACCTGGTGGCTCAGGCCCGCCGGTGCGCCGCCATGTCCGAGCACGACGCCCTCGCGCTCGCAGTGAAAGAGACCACCGGCGAACGAGTCCGATGACGGCGCGTGTCGCCGTTGTCGACACCAATGTGGTCGTGAGCGGGCTCTTGACCTCGAGTATCGACGCTCCCACCTCAAGGATCCTCGATTCCATGCTTTCCGGTGCGCTGCGGTTCGCCCTTTCCGTCGAACTGCTCGCGGAGTACAGGTCGGTCCTGCTTCGCAAGAAGATTCGATCGCGCCACGGGCTCGATGAGGCCCAGATCGACACCATCCTGACCGCCGTTGCGGAGAACGCCGTCATCTGCGAACCCGCCGATCCACCCTCGTATCCCCCGGATCGCGGCGATCTTCACCTATGGGCCCTGCTCGCCGCCCGCCCGGGAACCGTCCTCGTCACCGGCGATCAGGCTCTCGTAGACAACCCCCCGAACTGGGCGTCGGTGGTCACACCGCGGACCTTTCTCTCCAATCCAGTGCCAGGGCCGACAGGTATGACACTTCGCGCTCCGCCGTAATCTACTCATCTGAAACTGTCAAAAATGTCGGCCCTGGCACCTGGATTAGGATTCAGGTTCGTCGTCGAGGGTCAGGAAAAAGGCCCGGTCGGAGATGAAGTGCACACCGCGCAGGGAAGGTTCTTGAAGGAAATCTCCCTCCGCGTCGGATGGAGGTTCGGTCCACGTGTCGGCTTGCAGCTGGACCAACCAGCCCGAGATTTCCGGTTCTCCCGTGATCATGTCCGCGAGGGTCTGTTCTACGAACGCAATCGCTTCAGCGTAGCTCGACGCCGTCACGCCGAACAGCTGATAGTATCCGTTGGCCGCATTCGGCGAGTCCTCGTCATCGGCGTCGAACTCCAGCGGCTCCTCGAGCGCCATTTCGATTTCGACGCGAAAAAAGCCCAGATCATCAGCGACCATGTCGTCTCCTTGCTGTTCGAGCTCAGCGGACCGAAGCCGTGCCCCGGCCAGTTTGGGTCAACCGAGACGGGGTTTGAATTCACTGCCAGGGCCGACAAGTATGACACTTCGCGCTCCGCCGTGATCTCCTGATCTGAAACTGTCAAAAATGTCGGCCCTGGCACCTGGATTTCGGCACCTGGATTTCGGCCGCTGCGGCTTCAGCTTTCAGCGAGAGGATGGGCGAGAAGGTCTGCGACGAGGCGGAAGACCTGGGGTGAGTTGACCATGCCGAGGTGACTCGAGTGGATTTCATGGTGCTGGACAAGAGGGTTGTCGAAACGATCGATGCACGCGCGCCAGGCGACGACGCCGTCGGAGCGGCTGTAGACGGCAAACACCGGGACGGTGATTGATCGGCGCTCGCGTTCGAGGACTCCCTCCCTGATCTCTTTTAAATCGTAACCTTTACGAACGTATCTTGACGCCGTGGCGGTGTATGACGGGCCTCCCACGATGGGCGCGCCAAGAGTGACAACCCGTTCGACAATCTCCGGCTGCTCGCGAGCGACCTCGCGCGCGAGGTAGCCACCGAGGCTCCATCCGATGAGGCGCACCGGATGTCCGCAGTCCTTCTCCAGGCGCTCGGTCTGTTGGATCATCGCCGGAATGAGCTTTGGAACATTCCCGCGATTGCGACCCAGCCCCCAACCGACCGCGTTGTAGCCGATGGTGGTCAAGAAATTGCGCAGCCGCGTGGTCCACCCGTCGTCGGTCGCGAAACCCGGCACGACCATCACGGGCTCCCCGTTCCCTCGAGGAGCCTCGGCGCGAATTTTCTCAGTCGTGGCGCGGAGCGCCAGGTGCTCGATCAGCACTCGACACTCGCGTAGCAACTCCCACCGCGTCGGTGGCGCAAGCTCCCGCGCCTCGATATCGGGGGGTATCGCGCGATCAAAATCAACTGTTCTCATGGCGGCCTAATAACCCTTCGGCGAGCGAGGATATTCCGTCCGCATCGTCTGACCTGAAACTGATACGCTTTGTTGCCGGAAGCCGGTGAAACGGCTGGGCTAGAATTGGCCTGTCAAATCGTCAAGGCGAGAAATGTCTCCAGAGGGGGAGGACTGATGCGTCATAACCACGTCTCTTTCGTTGTCGCAGCGACTGTCGCACTGTTCGTCGGGATGTCGGCGAACCTCGTCACGTCGTACGATCCTTTTGTTCAGGACGCTTTTCTTGAAGAGGGTCAAGAGCTGAGAGTAGCCACCGACTGCGAGACCCACGAAGAGGTGGCCGTGTCGATTCAGAACCGGGGTGACGGGATCTGCAGGTGTTCGTTCACAGCGTTCAGGAATGGCGAAGAGCTTGCAGAGGAGGAGTTTGCCTCGTTTTCCGGTCGCACTGTGGAGATCCAGAAGAACTACAAGAAGATCGTGGGCTTCGACTGCGTCATGGAGGAGTTCGTCGTGCACATGGACGAGGGGAAGGCCGACATCCGGGTGTCACAGGTGTCGTACGAGTGACGCGCTAGACCCGGAGAAGTACCAGGTTTGCGAACCTTGCGGACGCCACTTCCGCAAGGTTCGCAAACCTGGAGCCCAAAAATCGACAAACCTGTGGACCAGGATGATGAAGTTGACGATGCTGCCCCGCATGCCGTCGAGCATGCTGATCTCAATCGCAGCGCCGGTCAGCCGCTCCACCAGCGGATCGATGACAACGACAGAGACCGTCTGGAGGACGAAACCCAGTCCGAGCGCGAGCGCGATCGTCTTGGGCTCGAGGGCCGGGTGAAGCCGATCTCGGCGAAGCTGCCCTGGCGGATGCAGAGCAGCTTCGTCATGCCTGGGTCAGGTAACGCACCCTCATCTCGTCGACCTGTTTCTTGAAGTCCGGGAAACGGCGCCACAGGTCCTTGTCACAGCCGCCCAGGTCCGGGCATTCGATGCAGCATTCGAGCTTTTTCTCACTCGCGCACGCCCTGACGGTGCAGTTGCCGACGACAACTCCCTCGGGTTTGCCGGGCGCCTTGCAGCCGTGGCAGATGGCGGTCTCCGGATTGAAGGCGATGTCGTACCGCTCCTCGATCTTCCACGCCTCGAAGGCTTGCCTCTTCAGCTGCTCATCGTCCTCAAGGGTCCCCAGCTTGAACTTGCAGTCTCCGGGACAGGTGTAGCCGCAGAAGTTGAGTTCCTTCGGATCAAGCGCCGCTGTCGGTTGGCCCTTTGTGGCGTCGGCAAAGGTCGGAAAAACTGGACACAAGCATGCTCCGCACAACGCGATGCCCGCACGGGACCCTGCGACGAGAAAGTCTCGCCGGTCGAGATCGTTGCGTTTCATGGATCAGCCCTCCCGCATTTCAGATGCGGGAGGTACTGTGGCGACCGGCCATTTGTTTCAATTCCGACCCGGTAGATCAGACCGAATGGCAGAAACGGGGACGGGTCGAGTCTCGATCGGTGCATTCTATCCCCGTGCCGAAAAAAAACCTGGCGAAGGACGAGCTGTCGACGTTCGCGATCTGCAGGGTTGACCGGAGCTTCAACCCGCTCTCGCTGTACAAGACGACGTGGGAGGGGAACAACCTCACGCAGCTTCACTCCGTCATCGATGGACTGGAGCTGTCAACCACCGTCCGCTTCGACGGCGAGACAGTAGACCAGAGCATGTCGGCTCCCGGGCCCTTCTCGGTCACGGTGAGTCCCGTCCGTGTGGACGCGTTGCACTTCGCCCGCTACGACAACCAGGCCTCCCATGTCCTCGGTACGGTTGCCGCCGGTGCCCAGCGCACCGACATCGGCCGCGCAGCGAGGACGCCACGCGACAGCGTGGGCATGAAACTCTTCATTCCCGTCAACCTCGAGTGGCTGGGTGAGGAAACGGTGACCGTTCCCGCCGGTCGATTCGTCTGCGATCACCATCGCATCGAGAAGCTGGTCGACATGTGGGTCCACGGGCCGGACTACCTGCTGGTCAGCTACCAGTGGCACCCCAACCAATACTTCTATGAGCTGGTGGAGTACGCCTTCGGACCCGCGCCGGACTGACGCGCCTTCGGCACCGACACCGACCACTCCAAGGTATCGCCGTTCTCGAATCCGTCCGCGAAGATCGGCCCTGGCACTGACGTGTATCTGATCAGTTGACCTTGAAAGTGACATCTCCGTGTTCGAAGAAGTTGACGATCTGGGTTGCGGCTGCCACGCCCGCGTTGATGTTGGCTTCTGCGGTCTGGGCACCCATCTTCTTGGGCGTGAAGAAATAGCGGCCTTCGTACTGAGCCACGATACCGTCCTTACAGGTTGGCGCAATGTCCGAGAGATAGGCGAAATCGTCGCGTTCGGCGAACACTTTCATGAGGCCATCTTCATCGATGACTCCAAGCCGGGCGGTGTTGATCAGCGTACCGCCCCGGGGCATCTTCGAGAGCAGCTCGAAGTTGATTGATTTTGTTGTCTGTGGGTTCTCCGGGATGTGGAGAGAGACGTATTGGCAGGTCTCGTACAGCTCTTCGACCGAGCTGACCGGCGTGACGTCGTCCCTTTTGATGACCTTGTCGTCAACGAATGGATCGAACGCATACACATCCATCCCGAATCCGTGGGCCACTTTCGCAACAAAGATGCCGACGTTTCCATAGGCGTGGATACCGATCTTTTTGCCGCGAAGCTCGGTGCCTGGTTTCCCGTTGTAGTTGTTGCGTGCGCTCATGACCATCATGCCGAACACGAGCTCCGCCACGGCGTTCGAGTTCTGTCCTGGGGTGTTCATGGCGACCACGTTCTTCTCAGCGGCCTTGGCACAGTCGATATTGTCGTATCCCGCGCCTGCGCGGACGACGATCTTCAATTGTTTGGCGGCATCCAGAACTTCGGCGGTGACTTTGTCACTGCGGATGATCATCGCGTCCACGTCGACGACCGCCGCCAGCAGATCCGCTTTGTCCGTATAGCTTTCGAGAAGCTGGACATCGTAATGTGCGGTTTCGAACACTTCTACGAGCTGTTCGACTGCCGCCGGTGAAAACGGTTTCTCGGTCGCTACCAGAACTTTTTTCGGCATCGGATCCTCCCTGTTGGCCCGACTTGGCAATGTAACACAATGTCAACTCAGTGCCAGGGCCGACACTTGAGCTTCTTGCAAAACCCCCATGGCTGTCATCCTGAGCGGAGCGGGCCGAAGGGTCGCGGAGTCGAAGGATCTCAACCGGCGCAGAGGCGTGATGCTTGCCCAGTAGCTCTCTTCTCAACTTGTGGAGACCCTTCGACTCGCTCGTCGAACTCGCTCGCTCAGGGTGACAGGAGGGAGCGGTATCGATCAAACATCGCCGAACTTAGGGTTTTGCAAGAAGCTTACTTATGACACTTCGAGGTGGTTCGCCACCACGTCGTCTACCTCTCACCCTTGAGCTTGGCGAGCATCTCCGCGGCATTGCTGTTGCCGGGATTCAGTTCCAACGACCTCTCGTAGCTGACGATGGCGCGCTCGGTCTGGCCGTCGATCATGTAGACCTCGCCCTGGCTGTCATAGGTATTCGCGGATTCCGGATACTCCTCGACGTTCAGTTCGAACAGCTTGATCGCCGCCGCCAAGCGGTCTTCCTTGAGCATCTGGTAACCGAGGCTGTTGAGCTGGTCCTCGTCGAAGACGAAGCTGTTCCGCGCGGGGCTCGCCGCGATCCGCCGGTAGGCCGCGATGGCCTTGTCCACGCCATGCAGGTGGATGATGTCGTACATATAGACGCCGATCGCCGTCGGCTTCACGTCGTAGTAGGGGACGTAGCCTTCCCACTCCCAGGGCGTGCAGGTGTCGCCGATCGTTCTCTCCAGCAGGTCCTTGAAGATCTTCTCGCCATTGTCGCTGTTGGTCATGATGATGATCGACGTCCGGCGGTCGATGAAGTTGACGTTGTAGTTCTGCCAGCCGCTGCCGTGTCCCTCCTTGAAGAACGCCGCGCCGTGCCCGCACGTGAAGAGGCCCCATCCGAGGCCGTAGGACAGCTCGATCGCATCGTACTTCTCGGTCGTCCCCGCCTGGAGGGTCGGGAACTGGCGTTCCGACGTGATCCTGATCGAGGGGGACAACATCGTGCGCCAGGTGTCCGCGTCCAGTCCTTGGCCGCCCATGACGGCCGCGACGAATCGCGCGTAGTCGGAGATGGTCGTGAGCAGGGAACCACCGGCGCTCGCGCGCGTCCACCGGATGGGTTCCAGCGGCCATTGGGTGATGTCGTGGCCGACGGCGAAGTCGCCCGTGAACCGGTCCTGCCAGACATAGCTGGTCCTGGTCATGCCCAGGGGCTCGAACACCCTACGGGCGGCGAGTTCCTCCACACCCGTGCCCGTGACCTTCTCCACCACGAACTGCAGCAGACTCACTCCCTCGCCCGAGTACGCGTATCTCGTTCCGGGTTCGAAGAAGATCTCGAGCTTGCCGTTGCCCCGCGGATTGACCGCCCGCAGGTTCGGGAATCCGGTCGTGTGGCTCAGGCAATGGCGTATGGTGAGCGATTTCCATTGATCATCGTCGGCGAGGTCCCGGTAGTCTTCATAGTCGGGCAGGGGCCGCTCGAGATAGGTGTGAAGCGGCCGGTCGAGTTCCAGGACGCCCTCCTGGACCAACTGCATCACCACGTAGGCGAAGACGGCCTTGCTGAACGAAGCCCCCAGCATCACGCTGTCGGTAGTGAGCGGCTCGTTCCGGCCTTTGTCACGATAACCGTAGGCCTTCAGGTGGGTCGGTTCGTTGTCGTTCAGTATGGCCAGGCAGAGTCCGGTGACACCGGCCGCATCCATCAACTCGTTCACGATGCGATCCACCTCGCTGGTGCCGATCGGGTCGTTGTCGAGCGTGCTGATATCGCCGGTCCCGGTGCAGGCGACGTTCATCGTGGCCACGAGCAGGGACATCGCGCCGAATGCCTTCATCTTGCTTGCCGTCATGTCGACCACTCCTTCGCCCCGCATGTTGAGGGCTGGTGCTGCGCCCCAGAAATAGCGGTACAGTCTTTTCTCATTGCACTCACTACGGTGCCGCGTTCCGCATTGTTGCATTGTCGTCGAGGGGGCGTGAGATTGAGCGGTCGGGATTGGCACCAGGGACACATTTGGACGATTTTTCAATGATGCGCCTGGTACGAATTCAGGTGAGGGCCCGGCACCTCTATTCAACGGAGAGAGTGGACGGCGAACAGGGGTTTGACTTTTCCTTCGAGGACGTCTATTCCTTATCTGTTGGATGACCGTTTCCGTCAAGGAGGAGTGGATGAAACCGGTAGCTCTCGCACTTTGCGTACTGATGTTGACCCTTTTCGCCGCTGCCGATGCCCAGGCAGCTTATGTTGTGGGAGACCCAATCGCCGATTTCACGTTGAATGACGCTTTTGGCACGCCGGTCTCGCTGAGCGACTTCGAAAACAAGGTGATCTGGCTGGATTTCTGGGCCGACTGGTGAAGCTTCTGTGGTGCGGAGGCTCCGCACGTACAGGAAATCTGGGAAACCTATCGTGATCGAGGGCTCATGGTGCTCAGCATCGGGGACAATATGACGCAGGCCAAATGCCAGGCGTGGATAGCCACTCTACGGCATGACCCATCCGGTGCTGGCCGACCCAGGCAGCGTCGTCAGTGATTTGTTCGGCAGCGCTCTGCCGCACAACTCCATCATCGACGGTGAGATGATCCTGCAGTACACCGCAGCTGGGTTCTACCACACAGCAGTCATCAACAAGATTGAGGAAC
The DNA here is from genome assembly GCA_963801995.1 of uncultured Holophagae bacterium. GTDB lineage: Bacteria > Acidobacteriota > Thermoanaerobaculia > Thermoanaerobaculales > Sulfomarinibacteraceae > FEB-10. Next base: position 46,463 of record CAWDGW010000017.1, read on the forward strand.
TGCTGGACGAGCTGCTCTGGATCGATCACGTCCCGGTGTTCGACTCGGAAGACGACGTGAATCCCTACTCAACCCACTGCTCGATCACATCGGAGTACCCGCTGATCCCCGATGATCTGATGCTGCACTGGAACCTGGACGGCGGTGGGACCTTCAACGATGTGATCCTGACGGCTCTCGGCGGCGACGAGTACACCGCCGAGATTCCTGCTCAACCCTATGGAACAACGGTGTATTACTACCTTTCCTCCGCCGATACGGGTGGCCGAACGATCACCGATCCCTCCGACGCCCCCGCCGAGCTGCACAGCTTCTATGTGGGAGAAGACACGACACCGCCGGAGATCGATCATGAGCCACTGACGGATCGGTCCCTGTACATGTGGCCGTCCACGGTCAGTGCCACGGTCACAGATAATCTGGGCAACGACAACACGGTCACCCTCGAGTTCATGATCAACGGGGGACCGGTTGAGTCGGTTCCAATGACAGGCATCACGGTTGTGTACGAAGCAGATTTCTTCGGCACCTTGTTCGACGGTGACACTGTCGAGTATCGGATCATCGCCGTTGATGCTTCCGCCGCGGCGCACACGACCACCGATCCCGAATCGGGTTACCACTCCTTTTCTGTCGTCGAGGCGACTCCGGTGTTCATCTTCGAGCCTGGCGGGGCGCCGCTGAGCGGAGCCGCCATTGCTCAAGAGCTGGATGCGTTGGGCGTTGTCTACGACATGGAGACCACGGTGCCGGACAACTGCCTCCTGTACCGCTCCATATTCATGTGCCTGGGAGTTTACTCAAGCAATCATCAGCTCACGGCGGCCGAGGGACAGGTGCTGGCCGAGTTTCTTGACAACGGCGGCGGGCTGTACATGGAGGGCGGAGACACGTGGGCCTACGATCCCACCACGGCTGTGCACCCGTACTTCAATATCAACGGCCTGGCCGACGGTACCGGCGACGCCGGGCCCATCCAGGGAACGGTCGGGACCTTTACCGAAGGGATGTACTTCACCTATGGGGGGGCGGGGACCAACAGCTATATCGATCACATCGCGCCCATGGGCGGTGCCCAAGCGATCTTCCTGAATGTCGCGCCGGCGTACATCAACGGGGTCGCCTATGACGGGGGCACCTATCGCACCGTTGGAACGAGCTTCAAATTCGCGGGCCTGCAGGACGGGCCCGAGCCGAGCACCAAGAACGAGCTACTTGTGAAGATCCTCGAGTTCTTCGAAATGAACCCACGCGGCATTCTGCTCGAGGACGGCTTCGAGTCGGGCGACACGTCGGCGTGGAGCTCTACAGTGCCCTGATCGGATCTCCGGGAGTGGGTGAGGGGGGATCCACAAATTGGTACCGGTGACACATCCGGACAGTCAGAACATCATGTACCTGGTACGACTTCGTACCAGGTACTTTTTTGCGACGTTGTGTAGGCACCGATCATCGACGCCGGAGTTGAGACGGTGTCATCAGCGCCACCTTCAGAATGTACAGGGGTCGTCGGCAGGGTTATAGTGGATCCCAGAATGATCTCAGATGAAGCCGGAGCCGCAGCTCGACTCTGCAGGGCCAACGGCCGAGACTTCGCCGACTTGCGGAAGGAGTGAATCATGCGTCCATCCATCTTGAAGCTGAGTCTATTGATTCTGGCCGTGGCGGTCGCGGCCCCCGTCGCGAACGCCGATGATCCGCCGGTCACCACCACGCGCGACGCCCAGGGCGTCTGGTTCATCGAGGGCGGCTCGCTCTACGATGTCTTTGAGGCCCAGGGCTACGCTGTAGCGACGGACCGACTGTTTCAGTTGGATTTCAACCGGCGTCAGAGCGCCGGCACCCTTTCTGAAGCTCTTGGTCCCGACTACGTTGAAACCGACTACTTCCTCCGCACGATTGGCTACTCGGACGACGAGTTGGCGGCGCAGTTCGACACGTTCTCTGAAGACGGTCAGACGGCAATCCTGGCCTACGTGGACGGCATCAACAGGCGCATCGCCGAGATTCAGAGCGATTGGCATTTGATGCCCTACGAGTACTGGATCGCCAGCTTCTACTATTTCTTCATGGAGGATCTGGGCTTCAACTTCCTGCCGGAACCCTATACGGTGAACGATGTCCTGCGCTGGACGATGATATTCCTACGGAACATTGATCCCGAGGGGATGCCCAACTCAAGAAACGGACAGACCGGCAATCTCGAGTTGTATATGACGTGGGCGGCGGTCTACCCGTCCGATTTCCAGGCGATGTTTTCAGACGTGCGCTGGCTCAACGACCCGTCGGCTCAGACCATGATCCCGCCTGAGGGCGAACCGGCGCCCGTCGACGCGCCTCAGCTGCCGATATTTCCCGGCGATTGGCTCCCCGAAGTGAGTGAGGCCACCAGGGAAATCCAGTCCCTGGTCGACACCTACAGACAGCAAATGAAGGATCTCGGAATCCTGCCCAAGATGGGGAGCTACGCCTGGGCCATCTCGGGCGAAAAGACAGCCTCCGGCAACCCCATGGTCTACTCGGGTCCGCAGATGGGGTTTGAGGTGCCGTCCGTCATTTGCGAGGGCTCTCTCCGCGGTGGCGGGCTCGAGGTCTCCGGCATGCACGTGCCGGGGATTCCCGGCATCGCCATCGGGCGCACGCCGCACCACGCGTGGTCGATGCAGGTGGGTCATGCCCACACGGCCGATTTCTTCTTCGACCCGCCGCAGGCCGTCTTCCTCCATCGGTGGGAGACCATCGACATCGCGGGAGCGGAGTCCGTAACCGTCCCGATATTTCACACCTCGCACGGGCCGGTCATCCGCCCGCTGCCGTTTGATCCGGGCAATCCGCCCGAGTTCGTCGTCTCCTGGGCCTACGCGAACCGAAACCATGAGCTCAAGATGGCGCAGCTGCTGATCGAGGGCGCCAAAGCCCAGAGCATCGAGGACTTCGACGCTGCGATGGAGCAGGGCGGTGTCAGCCAACACACCTGTTACGCCGACAGAGACGGCAACATCGCCTACTGGATGACGGGTTGGGATCCGATTCGCGCACCGGGCGTCGACCCGCGGTTCCCGCAGATCGGCAACGGAACCCAGGAGTGGACCGGAGAACGCCGTCCGCGCGCCCACGACTCGAACACCGCCCAGGGCTACTACGGCGGCTGGAACAACAAGGCGCAGCTCGACTACGGCAGCGCGCCCAACAGCCAATATTACGGACCGGCCCACCGTGCACAAGTCGTCGAGGATTACCTGTCAACTCATGACGATCTGACCTTCGAGGAAGTCCGCGACCTCGCCCTCGACATTGCCACCACCAAGTCATTCATGGGCGGTGGCAACACGTGGGCATTCGTGGCCGACGACTTCACGGCGGCGGTGGCGGCCGACCCGACGGACGACCGCAATGCGGCCATCGCCATGCTCGACGCCTGGGACGGGCACTTCGTCGCGGGTGGTCCGGCCGCCTGGCGCTTCGGGCCCGACGCCGCCGACGCCTGGGTCCTGCAGGACGCGTGGATCGATGAGGTCCTGCGATTGACCTTCGAGGACGAGTTCGCCGGCTCGGGGTTTGACTGGACCCAACAGCCGAAATCCATTCTCTTCAACGTTCTGATCCGCGCCCTCCAGGGCTTCGATGCGCAGCTGCCCACCTTGTACGACTGGTTCCAGGACACGCTGGGCTCCGGCAAACCGACCGACAGTGACGGCATCATCCTGCTGGCTCTGGACAACGTCATCGCGAGCATGGGACTTGGTCCTTATGGCCATGAGCGCGGTGTGATCACGTTCGGCCACAAGGTCCTCGCCGGGCTCCTCGACCCGATCCTCGGCAGCAACTTCGGCGAGCTGCACACGATCCCGTACTCAAGCCGTTCCACCTATGCCCATGTCGTGGAGTTTGGGGAGACCGGCCCGGTGCGCATCGAGAGCATGTTCCCGCTCGGCGAATCCGGCCAGCTCTGGTTCAACGGGACCTTCATGCCGGACCTCGACGCCAACTTCGTGACGATGGCGCCGGCGTACGATCCCTTCATGCCGCGCCCATTCCCGTTGTTCGACTAAAACGCGGCCTTCATCATCAACCCCGCCCCGCTCTTCGGAGCGGGGCTTTTTGAATTGGAACCGGGTACGCATCCGGACAGTGATTCAATCGTGCACCTGGCAACCATCAAGCCGCCCCGCGAGAACAAGGTGGACCACAGACAACACTACGGGATCGTGACGCTCCAATCCGACGTGTGGCTGATATCGACCGATGTGAGATCTCGTGTGATCCCCATCGCCCCCGGTGATTCCACTCCGAAATCTTCCAGGCCTGAAGCCGGCGGCTGCTTCGGCGCCGCCCGGGCACGGTCCGAGCGCCTCCTCGCCCTGGGCCTCGAGTCAGCTGCGGCTACTCGATGCCGAAGGTCTGCAAGTCCACCGGCACGATGCACTGGTCCGGGACGCCGCCTGACTGAGCGGTGGGCGGCGCGAACACCACCGCTAGACCGGGAGCGAGCGACGCGGTGTTGCACGAGTATTGCAGCGCCCAATCCGGCGGAGAGACATCGGTGCCCTGAATGCCGATTGTGGAGGAGGCTCCGTTGCTCTGAGCTGCGTCGTCGTTGGCCGGCTGAGCATACTGGAGGATGACCGTGCCATCGGCGAACAGCACCACCTCGAACTCCATGTCGTCGTCAGTGCTGCCGAAATCCGAAATGTTGTGGAACTGGATCACCGTGCACTGAGAGCCGCCGGCGCCGACCGGGCAGGTGGCGAAGGTCTCGTAGTAGACGTCGCCGTTGGCCTGGACCTCGAGGTCGTCGTGGTAGGCCGCGATAAAGGTGTTGACACCGTACGAGCCCTGGGTCGCCGGCAGCGGGCAGACGTTGCCGAGGCCGAGGTAGACGTCAATGAAGTGCACGACCCCATTGCTGCCGACGTAGAATTCGGTGAGTGGCGTCCCATAGAAGTCAAAGCTGAATCCAACCGGGAACGGACCTTCGTGGCCGTCGTCCACCCCCGCCAGCGCCGCGGCGGTGCCCGTGGCGGTGATGTCCACGTAGCTGTAGGTCCCCATGCACGGGGTCTCAGCGGTGTCCATGAACACGTAGCCGTAGTCGTCGGGGCCGCCGACGGCGCGAACCTCTCCGCCCTGATTCGACGGTCCCGGGCTGTTCGTCTTATCCTCGATTTCAGCGGCGAGCGGCAGTGCCATCACCGCGACCATGACGCCGACCAGGCACACAATGCGTGAGTTCATGAGCGGGTCTCCCTCCGTTCTTGGTGGGTCGATTTTACCACCGCCGGGCGGGTGCTGGAATGTGAGGACTGGTTGCGCAGATCTTGGTCAGCTCCATCACGAAAAAAACGCTGGCCGGCGAGGTCCGGCGCAGATTCTCGGTGACGGCCTTCGAGGTGGCGGAGGATCGTCAGACGAAGCCACAGCGTCTGGAGCGTCCACTCCGCGGTGATCTCAACAATCGTGGGCATGGCTCTTCGCCAGGAACCGGAGCGAAGATACGCCTCGGCCGAACTCGGAAGCGAAGCCGCCATCAACCTGGCTCGGGACCCCTGCCGGCTTCTGACCACATACAATCTCGCCGCGAACGAAGCACGAGACGCGGGACGCGACGCGTACCTCTTCGATGCCGAGCTCGCTCAACGCCTCGAGGCGTTCGAGTCTCGCGCCGAGCCGCAGGGATGACCTGAAACCAGCATCGTCGCCATTGGTGACGGGTACCAGGCGCGAGGATCTTCGAGCTTCGCAGTCACCCACCGAAATCACTGTTGTCAGTGTGAGCGCAAACACGACGGTGAGTGTGTTTGCTTTTCCTGCGCTCAAGGTTTGGCCGGTGACTCCAAATCGGGTGGGCTCTTCCAATTGCCGGAGTCATGTGACGTGGCGGCAGTAGAGCGCGCGCGGCACCACCGGGGTTCTCCGCACTCGTGAAAGGCAGCCACCTCGGCCCCCCAGAACCCGAGTTTGAAGCAGGCGCGTCCCACCATGACAATTTGCTGGGCGATCATCAACGCCGCGATGGTGATCGCGGTGGATGGGGTCCAAGGTGCCCGAAGGGCCGTGTAGACGGCGTGCAAAGCCAACGGCAACAGCAAGAACACCAGGTACAGCGGCACGAACAGTCCGGGTTTCCGAATCACGGCCCACCAGGCTCGGAAGAAGCCCCGGACCATGGACCGTTCGTCGTGGCGTGCGGCCGAAATGCGCGAAAGATCTGCGGCGAGGTCGAGGGGCGCCCACAGGACGATGAACAGGACGCCGGCCAGGGTCAAACCGAGAAGATCAATCCGTCCATCCGCTCGTGCTTCGGCAATCCGGAAGAACCCCTTGGCCAGCAGTCTGCAGCCGATCAGGACGACTGCGGTCGACACCAGCAGCGTGCCCGTGGTGCGCAGGAACCGCAGAAAATTCCTCCGAACACCGAGGACAAAGGGATGTTCGGACCGACGCCCGATCAGGGTCTCCACAACCCCTGCTGATATCGCCACCTGAAGCAACAATGTCAGGACGGCCATGACGGCGACGCCAACCGAGACGATCGGCCCGAGTGCAAAGGCGCGGGAAGAACGAAACTCCGACCAGACGACGAACCATCCGCCGTCAAGAGCATAGTCGGCGAAGAGCGATCGCCCGAGATTGGGGGCGAGGTTTGCCGCCGCCATGGCGCCCAATGCCAGAGCGGGGACCAGGGGAACCAACCAGAGCACGAGGACGAGGCGCTTGTGGCTGCCGGCGATACTCAACCCCTCACGTACGAGCTTCATGGCTCCCATCGCTCAGCCCACCATCGCGGTCAGTTGGAGCAGGTTTTGGATCCAGAAAACGAAGTGGGCCACCATCTTGGCGGCGGGTTTTTGGTCTTTCTCGAGGCGAATCGAATTGTTGAGCTGATCAACGTCGAGCATCATGTGATGCTCGGGGTCGACCTCGGCCGAAACGAGCTTGGCAGGGCGGATCTCGACGTACTTCTTCCAGCGGGAACGGCCGTCCCATTCGTAGCGCAGTTTTTCGCCGTCATCGAAGACCAGCTCGACCGTGACCGGGTGGACGAATTCGCCCCGCCGCTCGACCACAACCTCGCTTCGGTATGACTTCTCTTCTTCATCCGGCTCGAGCTCGTCGTCATCGTCCTGGGCGTCGGATTCGTGACGGTCGGCAACGCCGAGGAGGGTCTTTTGGCCGTCTTCATCCCAGAACCATCCGGCGGGGTCTGGTGCGTGCCGCGAACGCGCCCTCCGTATCCGGTAGTCGAGTCGGCGGTCGGTGTGAAAGGCCTGGTCCAAAAACCAGCTGATGTCGTCGTCGCACTCTTCGAGGATGATGTCCTTGAAATCTCCGGTCGACGGGTGACGGAATCGCCAGGTCTGGAAAAAACGGCGCATGGCGCGGGCAAAGACCTGCTCGCCCATGAGGTGCTCGAGGTGGAGCAAGGTGATTGCCGGGCGGGAGTAGCTGTTGAGACCATAACTACCGCCGGAACGATAGGACCACGCCGGCTGAACGATCGAGTCGCTGAATCGTCCGTCTCCCAGTTGCAGCCGATTGAGCTCGAAGGGTGAGACCCTCAGACCGAAGAGTTGGATCATGTACGAGTACTCTTCCTCCATGACCACCGCCTCGTAGAACGAATTGATGCCCTCGTCGATCCAGGCCTCCTCGAACTCGTTGGATGCGATCATTCCCTGGAAGAAATTGTGACCGAATTCGTGCACCGTCACCGACTCGGGGGCCATCACCCCGCGGAACCCGGGCAGGTCGAGAATCGGGTGGGTGCCGAGGGTGATGAAGGTGGGGTACTCCATCCCGCCCGCGCCCATGGCGCCGCGCGGCGGGTCGACCATGGTCAGAGTCTTCCATGGATAGGCGCCCAGGGCCAGGCCGTATCCCCGAATCGCGGCCTTGGCCGCCTTCATGTAGCGGTCGGCCTGTTTCCGATGGGCCGGTTGGAGAAAGAGGGTGATGTCCACAGGCTGAAGCCGCAGTTCTTCGGGGGAGACCGCCAACAACTCCGCCATTCGTTCGGTCTGGGCTCGTGGAACGTCCGCGTCGGGATCGAATCGGTCTGTGACGACGATGAAATCGGGGCTGGCAGTCCAGGCAAAGTCGTGCACGCCGGGTTGGGAGAAATGCGCCGTCACCGTTTCGCCATCGATCGATTCCTCCAGCAGGAGGCCGGTTGCTCCGATCTTGCCCGCATATTTGACGGGGAGCTGGAGTTGAACGTCCCAATCTCCGAAGTCGGCGTAGAACTCGCTGTTCGCGTGAAACTGGTGGGTGTTCCAACCGGGTTCAGGGCGGCCCCGATCACCGGCATCCTCGAAGACGCCGATCTTCGGGAACCACTGGCCTCCGAGGACAAAATCGCCGTGTACGCCGGTGCGGGCAAAGATCTTCGGCATTTTTGTCTGGAAGTCGATCTCCAGTTCGACCCATTCTCCCGGTTGGATCGGTTTCGGCAGTGGATATCGCGCCACGGTCCGATCTTGTTCGTTGCCGTCGTCGGGTCTGATGAACTCCTCCACCTGTTTGAGGTCGGGTCGTTCATCGACATTCACGGGCTCGGGTTCTCCCGGCACCTCAGGGGAGATGGTTCCGTGAAACGGGTCCGGATGGTCGTCGCTGACGCGACCCGCCGCAATGAGGTCGGTACCGTATGCCAGACGCATGGAATCGACCTCGATCCAACCCCAACCTTCTTTCGGAATCTCGATGCCCCTCAGCTCGCCGCCGGACCCCACCATGAAGGTGCTCCGGTCGTTGGCGAACGCGTTGAGATAGAGGTGGAACTGAAGTTCGTCAACCGGCACAGACGATGTGTTTCGCCAGCGGATGCGTTCGGTCCCCTGCAGTTGATTTTCTGTGGGTTCAAAGCTCGCGGACATGCTGATCTGGTACACGGGTTCGGGCAGATTCACCTGTGCTTGAACCGACACCGAGGTTGCGACCATGATGACCAATGACGCAACGATTCCCTTGGTTCGTTCCGACTGCATGCGCCCCCTCCGAAATCCCTCACACAGAAGAACTCTCTTCGACCTGAAACGTTAACAGGGGGGCTGCCGTGGTCAAAGCACGGAGATCACTTCTTGGTTGATCTGGTGGGCGGTAGTGCATGAATACAAAACGTGGGGTCCCATATATAGAAAGGCGAGCACGGGTATGGCTCTGGGTGTCCGCCTGAGTGGCTACACGTGGATCGGGTCCCGCGTGCTCGCGGCGGATCGATCGACGCAGGACGACTGCGTGTTCTCGCCGCCCGATCTCGGAGGATTGATGCAGTTCGGCGATCGGGTCTGCGTGACCGACCACTCCATCGCGTGGTTCGACTACACGCGCAACGACGGGGTGCCCTTCGGGCCCGCGTTCGGAGCGGACTGGGACCGCTCCGGTGCGCTCGCCGGCTTCTGGACCCTCGATCCCGAGCTCGGAGACTTTCGCCACTACCGGACCGGGCCCAACGGCTGCGCCTGGCCCCGCAACGAGCTCGTGCCAGGCTCCGCGTCGCCAAACCAGGAGCAGCACTGGTGGGACCGGTATGCCCCACCGACCGAGCATTCGATCCAGGTCGTCTCGGACTCGCACCGATACTTGTTTTCCTACTACAAGGCGAAGGCCTCTCCGAACTGCTTTGGAGATTGGCGCTTCGGCCCTAGCCCGCATATCTCACCAGCTTTCTACTGCGGCCGACGATTCGCAGCGCCCAGCGGTGTTTTCTCGCCTCGGGGTGCTCGACGTACTGTCGAGTACGCCTCCGCGCCCCTCGGGTCGAAAACCCCACTGGGCACGGCGCCTCGCCGCCCTCGCGACGAAACCTGGTGAGATAAGCGGGCTAACATAATGGGTGGATCAACCATCAAGGTCAGGTCATTGGAACATGCCAAAACAACCGGTTCAATCGTCTGTACTCAAAGGGTTTCTCATTCTTTCCTCGGTTCTCATCCTGGGCATGGCAGTGGTTTTTGTGTTCAACCGGGAGGAAACCACACCAATCGTATGCGCCCAAACGCAGCAAGCTCAGGGCCCTGAAAGCGAGCGCTGGACCAACAGCATCGGCATGACCTTCGTCGAAGTTTGCGGGACAGTGATCATGAATCACTGCCGCCCGGAATGAGATGTTCGGGCATCTGGACCGCGACCACCCTCCCACGAGCGCAGACCTCCCCTTCCGCTGAAACGGTTGCCAGAATGACGACCTTACGCCCGGAGACCTCCTCAACCACGCCGCGAATTTCGAGCGGAACGCCCAGTGGGGTGGGGCGGAGATAGTCCACCTGCAGGGACGCGGTCACAAAGCGGAACGGTGGGTCAGAACCCATCTCCCGCCCTGCCTCCCGATAGGCGGCGGCGGCCGCAGTCCCGGTGCCGTGGCAATCGATGATCGATGCGATCAAACCGCCATAGACGTAGCCCGGAATCGCGATGTGGTAAGGCTTTGGGGTGAAAACGGCGACCGTCTCCGCGCCGTCCCAGTGGCTCTTGAGCTGGTGGCCACGTTGGTTGAGCCGGCCGCAACCGTAGCAGTGGGCCAACTCGTCCGGATAGTGGTCCTGAAAGGCATCGTTTTTCATGGTGCGGTCCTTCCGCGGTTTGGACGTGCAACCGACCGGTGCGTCCCGCAAATACTATCAGCCCTCAAGTTGCCTGGTAGGGGGGGCAGTGCAGCGAATCCCACCACATCTCCCGAGTCAGTGCTCGCCATCGCCCGTCATGACCGACGCTTCAAACACCTGCGATTTCGAGCCCCAACTCCTTCGCAATACGCTCATCCACGTCGCCGCCACCCGTCCATTCCTGAGCGTCGTAATAGGCGTCGAGGATGGCGTCGTGAAAGGCCTGGTCCACCTTGCGTCCCGCCATGGGTCCGCGGCTCAGCGGCACCGTCAGCTTGGGCGGGGTGAACCCGTCGTAGGCGCGGGTGCGTCCCTGAACCGCGTTCAGCATCCTCTCCAAGTTGACCGTCCGGCGGCCGCAGCCGACCAACTCGGGGGCGGTGTAGCGGTTGCCGGTGATCGCGTACAGCAGGTCCCTGAAGATGTCCGAGGTGACATCGAACGCGAAGAAATCGCAGATGCCCAGCGAGTCGATCACCGCCTTGCCCCACTGGCTCGAGGCGACGTACGGTCCGATCTCCTCCGGGGTGGTGACGATGCCGGCCTCTTCTACCTGCACCGTCCAGGCGTAGGTGTGGTCTCCACGGCCACGGTTCGAGGTCGCGTAGCAAGCGTTCATGGCCGGAAACGCCTTGGGTTGGATGCCGGCGTAACCGAGCCCGCCGTAGGCCATCACCATGCACCATTCAACATCCTCGCGGTGGTCGTCTCCGAGACGCTCCATCACGGTTCTCGCAGTTCCGTCGGCCGTGTCGCCGAGTAGCTCGCCGAGGCCTTCCTTGGCGTAGGCGATCGCCTCGATGGCGTCGGCCATGGCTTCAGCGTCGCCGTACGGCAGGGACATGGACATCATGCCGAGAAGCCCCTTGCCGTCGAGGTCCATGGCCGAGGCGATCACCCCGCCGGTGGACATGGTGTCCACACCGACTTCGTTGCACAGGTGGTTGAGGTCAACCATGGCCTGGCGGTCGGTGATGCCGCAGTTGATGAACAGGGCCGCGGTCTCGAACTCCGGCCTCGGGTACAGTTCGCCGTCCTCGCCCTTGACCAGCCGGGCGCAAATGATCTCGCGACAGCGGGTGCAGATCTTGTACTTGCCCGAGATCTCGAGCAGGGCATCCGTGCCGACTCCGGCGAAGTCCTCCTCATCGAGGGTCCCTTCATCGAAGTTGTGCCACGGGAGATAGCCGCCCTCCTCTCCAAGATACCCACCCTTGTAGGCTCGATCCAGCCACCAGGTGGTACCGGTCGTTGGCCGGAAAGAAGCTGTCTGCTGCGGGTCGGCAACCGCCTCCTTGATCGCCCCATCGAGGTCCTTCATTCGCTGCTTGAACAACTCCTCGTCGTGGAATGTGGTCGACGTGGAACCTGCAAACGAGACGGCGATCAGATTCTTGGCCGCCAGGACCGCGCCGGCGCCACCGCGGCCGAAATTGCGGTCGAGATCCGAGGTCAGGCAGGCGTACGGCACCCGCGCCCAGCCCGCCGGGCCCGTGTACAGCGACGAGGCTCGCTTGTCGCCGACCTTCTCTTTGAGAGCTTCATCCATGGCGTGCGATCGCAGCGGGAAAATCTGGCCACCGACCTCCTCGAAGAGATCCGGCTCGGCGTCGAGAATGCGCACCTCGCCGTCGATGACCTCGATGCGCACCGGCGTCTGCGCGCGCCCATCGATGATCAGCTGGTCGATGCCGGACTTCTTGAGTTTGTTGGGCAGCGAACCGCCGAGGCTCGAGTGGGTCACCAGTCCGTGGACAGGAGGCAGGCCGTCGTCGAGGGGGGCTGTCGATCGGGTCATCGGGCTGAAGAAGCTGGCCGATCCCCGGCCCGCGGTGTGGATCCGGGTGTCGTTGGGCGCCGAGCAGCCGATGATGATCCGGTTTTCCGGACCCAACGGATCTCGGACCGGGCCACCCAGCTCCTTGATCCGCTGGGCGAGCAACCAGGTCTGCAGGCCGCGCCCACCGATGAATGCGCGCTCCACCTCGGGATCGCTGTCGACGATCTGAACCGCTCGCGAGCTCAGGTCCACGAAACCCCAGCGCCCGTTGTAGCCCTTCCGACTGTTTGCAGACATCCCACCCTCCTTTATTCTGTGAATGATATCCCAGCCACGCCGCCGATCGACGCCCGGTCGCACCGGCTTCGCAGACCTTCGCGCTCTTTCGTCGCGACCCTGTTGGGGGTTCTGGGGCCGAGAAGGGCGCCCGACCACCGGCGGTCGAAAATGCGGAACCAGGTCCGGAGACCAATAGCTTGAGTGCCCCACACGTCTCAAACGCACTTGAAACTGAGTCTAAATTTTGATATAAAATAGGATCACATACCTAAGGCGCTCGGTTTTTCGGGCCTGGAAATCAAGGTGAGGATGGCTTCAATGCGGACGATTCGGTTGTTGGGACTTGTTGGGGGCGTGCTGTTTCTGCTCACCCGGGGCGCGGTTCTGGTCGAGGCTCAGGAACCACCTGACATTTCCGTGGAAGTTGTGGAAGTTGCGGCCGGGTCGGTCAACTCAAACCCGTCGGATCCGATCGTGTGGAACGGCCGTGTGTTCTTCTCAGCCGACGACCAGTTTGAGTGCGCCGGCAACATTCCGGGGGAGCCGACAGGGGATGAATTGGGCGAGTATGGCAGGGAACTCTTCACCGCTGAAATCGGAACCGGACCAATCCTCGTCGACGACATCAACACCAATACCAGTGGAAATTGCGACGGCGTCAGCTCCCTTGTTCATGAGCAGGCAGCTGGATATGCCGGCGCGCTCCTGTTCAGAGCTCGTGATCGAGCAGGCTCATCAAACTCTACTGGTTGGGAACCGTGGCGAACAGAGGGCACGCCCGAGACCACTCAGGTTGCGGCCAATATATGGACCGGTTCAGGCCACTCGTACCCCTATGGGATGGCGACCGTTCTCGACGGATCTCGCGTGGCTTTTGGGGCAACTCACGGTCTGTGGGGCACCGAACCGTGGATCAGCGACGGCACCCAGGGAGGAACCCATCCGACTGGCAACATCGCTGCGGACGACTACGACAGCGATCCGCGTTCATTTACGCCGCTGGATTCCACCCGATTTGTCTTTGCCGCCACCGACGACGACGTGTTGGACGAGGAGCTCTACGTCTCGGACGGCTCGACGTCCACCCTGGTGGCAGACATCAACCCGGCGGCCTTTGTCGGATCGAGCATCCGCTTCCTGACAACCTTCGCGGGCCAATCAAGAGTGGTCTTCTTTGCGGATGATGGAAGCAGTGGCAGCGAACCCTGGGTCAGCGACGGAACCGCAGGCGGGACATTTCGACTCGCAGACATCAACCCCGGAACTGGCTCATCGAACACGACTCCCGAGGACAGTCACAACAAGGTCTTTACCCAGGTGGGCGATCTCATGTTCTTCTCGGCCACCGACGGTGCGACGGGCAACGAGCTTTGGGTCACCGACGGGACCGGCGCCGGAACCCGGTTGGTGGCGGAGATCGTGCCTGGCTCGAGCGGCGGGTTCTCCGGGCAAGCCGCCGAATTCCAGGGCCTTCTTTTCTTTGGAGCGCCGGGAATAGGTTTGTGGACGAGTGATGGAACCGAACTGGGCACCGGTCCGCTGGTGGAGGGGGTTTTCCCTTCTGCGCTGCGGGAACTCACGGTTGTCGGCGACCTGCTCTACTTTGCCTCGGAGGAGGACCTTTGGGTCTCGGACGGAACCGTATCCGGCACGGTGCAAGTGCAGACCTTTCCGAACGGCAATGTGCCGCGGGCGCTGACCGCGGTTGGTACGACCATGCTCGCGTTCATCTCGCGGACCGCTGAAAGCGGCGAAGAGATCTTCCTGGCCTACGACGCGAGCCTCGGTCCCGACACAACGGGCCCGGCAATCGCGATAGGTTTTGCGCCAATTCCGATTGGTGTGTTCGAAGACGGAACCCTTACGGGCACCGCGAATGAAGCGAATACGGGCGGTGCCGACATCTCGCTCATCGAGTTCCAGCTCGATGGACTTGATTGGGTACCAATGGAAGCCGCTGATGGTGCCTATGACTCGCCGCTGGAAACCGGCTTTGAGATCGTCAGCTTTGGGACCGAGGGACTGCACCAAGCGTGCGTGCGGGCCACGGATTCGCTGGGCAACCTCGGCGACACGACCTGTATCGACATCCAGGTGGGTGCCGGTGATTCGACTCCGCCGCCACCTCCCACGATGAGTGTCGATCCAAACCCGGTCCTGGTGGATGATCCAGCGACATTGAGCGTCACGGCGAGCGACGTGACCACCGGCAACTCTCAGATCCTGATCATCGAGTACAGCGTCGACGGAGGAAACTGGATCTCCATCCTGACCCCGGTAGACGGCTTCTACGACGAGCCCACCGAAGAGGGTGAGGTGGAGCTCAGTTTCAGCACCGCCGGCGTCCACGCCGTCTGCACTCGAGCTGCCGACGTTGCCAACAACGTGGGCGATCCGTCCTGCGTCGACGTCCAGGTGGATGCGCCCGAGCCGACCATCCGGTTGCGTGGGATCGAGGTCAACCAGGTGATCCAGTCGTGGCGCAACGACGTCCCGCTGTATCGCAAGAAGCCGACAGTCGTCCGTGTGTTCCTGGAGAAGGTCGCACCAGATGGGCCGACGGCCGCCCGCGGATCGCTCCACGGATCGATTGGCGGGTCCCCGTTGCCTGGGAGCCCCCTGCCCTCGGACGGTCTCCGTTTTGCACAGCTCGCCGAAGACGCCACGGTGGCGGATGACCCGGAGACTCCCGAGACCAACGAGTCCTGGCGGGCCCACCTCGAGAACAGCCTTCAGTTCACTCTTCCGGACAGCTGGATCGATCACGCCGAGGCCGTCGATTTGGAGTTCAGGGTGAGCAGTCCGCTGAATTCCGTTCTCGCCTGTGAAGAGCCGGACGGAAGTCCTGACTGCGTCGCACGGGTGATCTTCGAGAACGCGGAGCGGCCGCTGATCGAGTTCTTTGCCGCCGCTTACAATCAAAACCACGATTTCAAGCTGGAGGTCAACGCCACCGGCGGGACGTTCATTCTGAGCAGTGACGGACGCGACAGCGACCCGATCCCCTTCGACGCGACTGTGGAGGAGCTCGAGGACGCGGTTGAAGACGTTTTGAATTCGCGCGATGGTCGAGTCCGCGTCTGGTGCGATGAATGTGGATGCGAACCCGCGCGGGTATGACATCATCGTATCGCGAGGCCAGGCGGAAGAACTCCTCGTCGACGACGCCCTTCTGGCCGGGACAGCGGTCGTGACCACCACCCAGATTGGGGGGCCGAGGAAGGTCCCAACCGACGAGCATCTTCGCGAACAGATGCGGCGAATTTCCGATGTTTTCCCCACCAACTCCGTGGACTACCGGCTTCGCGATCTGGGTGGGTTCAACAAAGCACCGACTCTGCTGAAGGTGAACAAACGGCTCAAGACCGTTCGTGCCATGGACAAGGCCTGGGGCGACATCAACCCCGGCATCAGGAGTTTCGCGTTCCTCCTCGATATCGGTCCGTCCTCGACCAAGACCGGCATGGCGTGGCTCAAGGTTTCTTCGACGTACGGGTTGTGGGCAGAGGCTCCAACCGCGGGAGGCAGATCAAGGAGCACCGGCGCGCACGAAGGTGCCCACACCTGGGGACGAGCCCACGCAGTCTTCTTGTACCGACCGCCATGGGGATCGATCGGATTGTGTGGTTCGAAGTACAATGATTTGGCGTCACCCCATCATCCCTTTATCGAGTGGACCGGGATCGAGCACGATCTGGTGCACGATATCGATGACGCATGGCGCTTCTTCTGGCCGACGATTGGACCTTTGTCGGAGCCTGACGATGAGATATGGGGTTTCTCTCCTCGGGCCTACGCCAACGGCGTGGGTTTCGATCATCTTGTTGTCATCGATCCCAGACTCAGCGCCGAGTTGATGTCCTACTGCGATCAAGGCCGCGGTGAACAGGATCGCTGGGTGTCGTCCTTTTCGTACGAAAAGTTGCGGCAGCGGTTGGGAAGCGGAAATGGGGAGTCCGGATCTGACGGGGAGCTCGGAGGAGAAGGCGATTACATGATCATTGCCGGAGCCATCGATGATGTGACCGGCGAGGTCGAGATGGAGCCCGCTCTTCGCGTCACGGGATTCGACCCGGGTAACGACGTCGGAGAGGTGCACGTAGCGCTCGTGGATAGTCAGGGTGCCGAGATCTCGGCGCAGGACGTTGCGCTTCTGGTGGACGGTGACCACTCCTCGATGTCAGACGGTGTGGGCCCCGAGCCGGGTGCCTTTTTTGCGGCAGTAGAGATCCCGGCGGGGATAACCCCGGCAGGAATCGTCGTTTCCCTTGACGGCATCGAGATCGCGCAGGTCGAAGGGTCGGCGAATCCGCCAACCGTCGAGATCATTTCGCCCGTTGGAGGAAGTTCCGCCAGTGGATCGATACCGATCAATTGGAACTTCGCGGATGTGAACGGCGATCTGCTGACGACGACGATCGTGTACAGCATCGACGGAGGTCTGACCTGGGAAACTCTCGCGGTCGATGTGGAAGGCACCGAATACGACGCTCCAACTCGTTTCCTCAGAGGCAGCGATCAGGCGCGGATTCGCGTGCTGGTGTCGGACGGATTCCACACCGCCGAGGCAACCTCGGAGATCTTCTCGGTGGATGCCGGATATCCCTTGGCGTCGATCGAATCTCCCATCAACGGCGCCGCGGTTGTGACCGATGGAATCGTCCATCTGCGCGGCGATGGCTGGGATCCGGAGGATGGCGTGTTGGATGGCGTCCAGTTGGTCTGGGCATCCGATGTCGATGGTGTGCTCGGCACGGGTACGAGCATGTCGATTGCGGCCATTGAGTTGACCAGCGGGTGCCAATGGGTATCTCTCACCGCGACGGACGGCGATGGCCAATCGGACACCCGTGAAGTCGAAATCGACGTTGGCGCCACAGGATGCCTGGGACGGGAGTTCTCCGACGGATTCGAGTCCGGGGACACCTCAGCGTGGAGTGCGACATCACCGTAGGGTCAAAGTCAGTGCCAGGGCCTACACTCGTGACACCTTGCGCGAAAGACCTCAGTTCATGACCGAGAGTCTTGGCCCTCTGCGTCGTACAAGAACCGGCGTATTTTTGGGGACCAATCGTCAAAGGTGTCGGCCCTGGCACTGATTTGGCACTGATTTCGTGTCCCCATCTGTTCATATTGGTTTTTGTTGTGTGGTGACCGCGGGGCACGGATCAGCGGGTGGGCGAGGGTTGACCCGCACCTCGGAGATCCCGCGCCCGTCGAGAGCGGGTATTCTGGTGGCCGAAACCGAGACGCCATTAAGACCATGACAGTCCTTCTTCGCAATCTGCCACTGCCGCTCGACCGGGACGAGGTCGAACTGGGGCCCACCGCGGCCGCGGCCCTCGGCGTTGACGCCGGCGGGGTGGCCATTCACGCCATTGTCAGAAAGTCCCTCGACGCCCGCCGTCGGCGCGAGCCGCGATTTCTCTACACCCTGGCACTCGATCTCGATCCCGGGATCGAGGCCGACCTGCTCGGCCGTGAGCCTCCACCGGTGGAGCTCTTCGTCCCACCTCCCGAAGTCGGGTTGCGCGTCCGCCCAGCCGCCGTCCACGGGCCATCCCCGGTTGTGGTGGGAACCGGTCCAGCCGGGCTGTTCGCCGCCTGGCGGCTGGTCGAGGCCGGTTTGGCGCCCACCGTCATCGAGCGCGGGCCGGACGTCACCGAACGGACCCGGCGGTGGAACCGCTTCCTGCGCGGCGAGGCCTTTGATCCCGAGTGCAACCTGCTGTTCGGTGAGGGCGGCGCCGGCGCCTACTCCGACGGCAAGCTCTACACGCGGGTCCACGACCCGCGGGTGCGCGTGGTCCTGGAGGTCCTCGCGGCGAGTGGCGCTCCGGGGTCGATCCTCTATGACGCCAAGCCGCACATCGGCAGCAACCTGCTGCCGTCGGTGGTGCGCCGCCTGCGTCGGAGACTCGCCGACCGCGGCGCGGAGTTTCGCTTCTGCACCCGCATGACGGGTTTGGTCATCGACGACGGTCGCGTGCGTGGAGTCGAGCTCGATACGGGCGGTGTGCTCGCCGCTGACGCGGTGTTTCTGGGGCTCGGCCACTCCGCGCGCGAAACCATCCGCCGCCTGCACAACGACGGTGTTGCCATGGAGCGCAAGCCCTTCCAACTCGGCGCCCGCATCGAGCACCCTCAACGGGTCATCAACCGTATGCAGTACGGGGATTACTGCGACCACCCGAAGTTGCCGCCGGCCGACTACCGGCTTGTGGCCAAGCTCCCCGACGGCGATGTATTCAGCTTCTGTATGTGCCCCGGTGGCGAGATTCTGCCCGCCACCGAGAAGCCGGGTTTCATTTGCGTCAACGGTGCGTCGCCGCTCGGTCGCCGCGGCCGCTTCGCCAACTCGGGCTTCGTGATCACGCTCGATCTGGACCGCTTCGGTGGGGACGGCCCGCTCGCTGGGATCGAGCTCCAGGAACGGATCGAGGCGCGGGCCGCCGCCCTCGCCGAGCACCCCTTCGGTGTTCCGGCGATGCGCTTCGTGGACTTTCTTGGAGCGCGTCTGACCACCGGCGCCCTGCCCGAGTCGAGCTACCCGTTTTCGCTGACGGTCGCTCCGTTCGAGGAGTTCCTGCCGGAGCCGGTGGTCGAGGCGTTGCGCAGAGGGCTCCGAGGGTTGTGTGAGCGACTGCCGATCTTGCGCCATCCGGAGGCCGTCATTGTCGGTCCCGAGTCGCGAAGTTCGTGCCCTGTGCGGATCGTCCGCGACACCGAGACCCTGGAGTCGCCGTCGGCCGCCGGCCTCTACCCCATGGGCGAGGGTGCCGGCTACGCAGGCGGCATCGTGTCGGCTGCCATCGACGGTCTTCGCTGCGCCGAGACCTTCCTCGCACGCTCGTAGCCCGCGAGCCTGCCGGATCGGCGCGCTCAGCAGGCTGCCCGTTTGCGGGGTTCGTTTTCAGAACTCGCATTACCGGGTAGGGGACGAACTGGATTCCGTCGACCGAATTGTCGGAGCTCCCCCAAAACGGGCAACTGGAGGAAATATGAGACGAACACTGATTATCGTGGCAGTCATCGCTCTTTGCGGTTCCATCGCGGTGCCGGCATCGGCGGCTGACAAGGGTTGGCATCTTCGGGTCTTTGCCGCAGGCTTCGACCCGGACCTCGACGTGGTCGTCCCTGCCGAAAACCCCGACGAAGTGAGGATCACGGCCGACAGTGATCTCGGTTTCGGCGCCAGCCTCGAGTACCAGTTCACCGATCTCCTCGGGCTCGAACTCGGGGTGATGCAGGCAAGCCCTTCGGTGGAACTGAGCGCCGACATTCCAGACTACGGTCATCTGTCACTGAAAGACTCGATGTCAACCCTGGTCATCACCCTGGACCTCGACGTCCACCTGACACCAAACAGCCAGTCTTTCGACCTCTACCTGGGCGGCGGGATTGCCAACGCGGGATACAGCGACCTTCACTACGTTGATCCGGATGGAGACCCCCTGGACCTCGTCGTCAGCGATGATCTCACCTATTCCGCCAAGGTCGGCCTCGATATTCTCTTGGGCAAGAGCAGCCATTGGAGGGCGACCGGCGGACTCCGTTACATCTGGTCAGACCTCGAAATCAGGCAAGCGGAAGAACCAAACGATGACACGGCGACCTTCGATTTCAACGTCTTCAACTTCACGGTCGGTGTCGCGTACAGCTTTTAGCCCGCTCTTCTCACCGGGTATCGTGACGAGGGCGGCGAATCACGGAATCAGAGATAGGGCGACAGCAACCAGGCCAGGCCATCCCGGATCCTGACTGGCAGGCGTCGCCCGTCGACCTCTTCGAGAGTGACCTCTCGCGATCGCTCCCGGATGGCCTCGAAGTGTGCATCGACGGTCGCCGCGAACTCGCGGTCGTAGATCTCGACGACCAGCTCGAAGTTGAGCCGGAGACTTCGCGGATCCATGTTCGCCGAACCCACCTGCACATAGTGTCCGTCGACGAGAAAGAGCTTGGTGTGGACGAAGGGCGGCGGTTGGAGAAAGACGCGCACTCCCCTTTGCAGGACCTCCCAGAGCATGTTCGTGCTTGCCCAGCGGACGAGGGGCAGGTTGTTCTTTTCCGGGAGGATCACGGTGACCTCCACTCCGCGAAGGGCGGCGGCCTGGAGGGCCCCGACCAGCTCACGAGGTGGGATGAAGTAGGGCGTCATGATGGCCACCTGCCGGCGTGCGGAGGAGACGGCCCCAACGAGGACTGCAAGCAGCTTGTCGATGTCCTCATCAGGGCCTTCGACGATGGTCCGACACTTGGCGCCTCCCGCCTCGAGACAAACTCCGGGGAACCGATCCACCTCCTGGCCGGTGACGAACGACCAGTCCTCGAGAAACACCTGCTGAAGCTGCCGGACCACAGGGCCCACCAACCGGAAGTGGGCGTCCACCACGCGGTCGGGATTGTCGATGCGATCGGCCAGATGCCGGTCACCGATGTTCATTCCTCCGGTGAAAGCCACTCGACCGTCAGCGATCAAGATCTTGCGGTGATTGCGGAGGTTGATGTGCAACTCCGGCAGGATCGTTCTGCGGGGGCAAGAACGTAGCGACTTTGACTCCCTTCTTGGCCAGCAACCTGCGCGCTCGGGGGCGTGAATAAAGCTGTCCCA
Organism: uncultured Holophagae bacterium; assembly: GCA_963801995.1. GTDB lineage: Bacteria > Acidobacteriota > Thermoanaerobaculia > Thermoanaerobaculales > Sulfomarinibacteraceae > FEB-10. Next base: position 67,737 of record CAWDGW010000017.1, read on the forward strand.
CCCCGTCGACGATGACCCGGGTGTCGACGCCGCGATCCGCGGCCCTGGTGAGCGCCTCGATGAATTCGAGCCCTGCCTGGTTGGTTTCGAAAATATAGGTCGACAGGAAAACATGGTCTGTTGCGGAGTCGATCTCCCGGAGCATGGCCGGGTAGGCATTTTCTCCGTTGTGCAGCATCGCGATGCTGTTCCCGCCGGTCAGGTCGAAGCTCGAGACGGCGTCGGAGATCCCCGCGAGTTCCGAGAATTCGAGCGGCAAATCCGCGGTCGAAACACTGGTTGGTTGTTGCCGGCCGTGCGGGCGGCGGAGTCTGGGCAGCACCTGCGCCTTCGTGCGGATCCGATTGATTCCGAAGAAGAAGTACAGGAGCGGTCCCGCCAGGGGTATGAACAGGGAAACGACGATCCATCCCAGGGCCGCCCTGGGATCGCGCTTGTTGATCAAAGCATGACCTGCAGCCCAGGCAGCGGCCGCAACCCAGATTCCGACAAGCACCCATCTCAGTGGTTCGTACACGGGACCAGGTTACACGTACGGCTCCCAATGGTGGCGGACACGGTGATATCCAGATCCCGAATATGGGTTTTGTCAGACTCAACCGCAACGTATGCAGCCGACCGTCAGCCGGTGGATCACCGACTGAGCACATGGGACTTTCGATGAAGCTCATCAACCTGCCCCCTGGATCGCTGGCGGCAGTGATATTCAGGCGCGTGAATCCCCCGAGTCTTCCAATCCGTAGACCTGCGGGGGCCCGAGAGCACCGGGAAACCGTTCACGAAGGGCGGTCCGAGCCTCGTAGCAGAGGTGGCAGGCGTCCACGTATCCGTCCTCGTGAGGAAGGTCGAATCGGCGAACCAGCTCGGCGGGACCGCCGGCGACCAGAGGGCCGATGATCGGGTGTGAGTGCGGTTCGTAGTCGTCGAGCAGCGTCTTGAGCCCGGTTTCTTCCAGATTGCCGAGCAGGAGACCCTGGCAGAGGTGGACGTTGCCGTGGCCATCGATGTGGACTCGGCCTGGGTCGAGAAAGTCCTCGTCGGGACATTCGTTGAAGTCGGTCCACGGCCGGCGGGGCAGGCCCTGGGTGAGCTCGGCAACCGCACGTCCCCGGAAACGAACCGAACCTCCGACGATGGGTTGACCCTTCTCGTCCGGGGAGACACAGACTGACGGAGGGTCGATGGTGATGACCCCCTCGTCGATGCCGAGACGTCGAGCCGCCTGGACGGCGAAACCGGGACGCGGGTCATCCACCTCGCCGGCGTGGAAGGCATCGCTCGACACACTCAGGTCGGCCACCTCGAGGTCCCGGAGTGGTTCGAGCCACAGAGCGGCATCGTCCTCGGCGGTGGCCCAGTAGCAGTTGGTGACGACCCCCGTTGAGAAACCCCGAAGCCTGGCCTGGCGAATTCCCTCGACCAGCAGCGGGAAAAACAGGAAGGGCTCGCCGCCTTCGAAGTAGATGTCCTCGACGGTGCCCAGCTCTTGCGCCTGGTCGAGAACGCTGAGAAGGGATTCGAGACGAATGGTGCCGCCGGCGCGGGGGCTGGCCCACACGAAGCAGTGGTCGCACTCGTGGGTGCACTGGTAACTGAGCAGGAAGTGGATTCCGGTCAGGGGCATGGCAACCTCCGTGAAAGACCCACCGCAGGCGTTACGGCACGGCGAGTCTTCGAAGAGTCTGTGGATTGCGCGGCATCTGCCAGGTCCTCAAGGGCCACCGTGTCAGTGGCCGATTCGACCCGTCGGGCGCCTGGGTGCCCGCAGGCTGTTCCAGGAGTGGGCGTCGATGTTGTCGAGGTTGTGTGTGACAATCCACCTCAGGAGGAAATTGTTGTAGCGGGGTCCGTGATTGGACATCTTTGCCTCCTCCCGTGGTCTGCACCAATTATCCATTGATCCTACCACCGCGGTTGTCGATGCGATCGCGGTCGTCGTGCTCCTCGGGGCCCCAACCAGACGGAAACCCTGGCTGTGATGCGGCTCAAGGAAGCCGTAAACGACGACCGTTCATGCGGCGGGGCGCAGGCATCTCGAGGCGGATGATGGTCCCCTCATGGACGACGAGGCGGGGCTCCTGAAGGGCTCTGAGATCCACCCTCCACGACAAGGATGTCAGCCAACCTGCCGGTGGAGAGGGTGTCCAACAAATCCTCCCGGCGGCAGACCACCGCGGCGTCGGATGTGGCGGCGACGATGATCTGCATTGGGGCCATTCCGGCGAATTCCATCCCCTCGATCTCTGCCATTGGCATTCCGCTGGTCAGGCCTGTCAACCAAAACCAGAACAGCGAGTGGTACGATCCCAATCACCACACCACTCGGATTCGATTCGGAGGGGTCAATGCCCAATACAATTCGGTTCACGCTCAACGGACGGTCCACGGCACTCGACGTCGAGAATGGGCGGATGCTGCTGTGGGTGCTGCGTACCGAGCTCGGGCTCACCGGTACGAAGTACGGCTGCGGTGAAGGGCACTGCGGTGCGTGCACGGTGTTGGTGGATGGAAAGGCCGAGCGCTCGTGCCACATTCCGGTAGAAGGAGTGGCGGGCAAAGAGGTCATCACCATTGAGGGCCTGGCCAAGAATGGGACCCTGCACCCGGTTCAGGCTGCTTTCGTGGAGCACGACGCTCTGCAATGTGGGTTCTGCACGCCAGGGATGGTCCTCAACGCCTATGGTCTGCTGCTCGAGAACCCGAGTCCGTCGCGCCAGCAGATCCTCGATCATTTGGAGGACAACCTCTGCCGGTGCGGTGCCCATGTCCGGATCGTCAAAGCGGTTCAGGCGGCGGCGGTTGAAATGCGGAAGGCGGTGCGGTCATGACCTGGCGTTCGGACGAGATCCTCGACTACCTCGGCATCGACCGACCGCCCGAGGTCAGCCGGCGCCGGTTCCTCGAGCTTTTCGGCGGTGGAATCGTGGTCATGATCTCGGCCGGGGACCTGGCTGCGGTGCAGGGGGCCCAGGTACGGCGGAGAGTCAGCCCCGAGTTGCCGAGTGACTTCAACGCTTTCTTACGCATCGGTGAGGACGGTCGGGTGACCTGTTTCACCGGAAAAATCGAGATGGGGCAGGGGGTGATCACCTCACTTGCCCAGATGTTGGCCGACGAGCTCGAGGTGTCGCTCGAAGACGTGGATATGATCATGGGTGACACCGATCTCTGCCCATGGGACATGGGGACCTTTGGTTCCATGACGACGCGTTTCTTCGGTCCACCCTTGCGAGCCGCCGGCGCCGAGGCGAGAGAAGTGTTGCTCGAGTTGGCGGCCGAACGTCTCGAGGTGCCGCGAGATCGGCTGGCTGTTTCGAACGGTGTTGTCTCCGACTCGGCCGATTCGGGCCGCGCGGTCAGCTATGCCGATCTCGCCAAGGGTCAGAAGATCAACCGTCGGCTCGGCCTTGAGGCGGTGCTCGAGTCGGTCGAGAATTTCAGCGTGGTGGGTCGGCCTGTGAACCGGCGTGATGCAGTGGCCAAGGTGACCGGCGAGGCTGAGTTTGCAGGCGACATTCGGCGCGAGGGAATGGTGTATGCGAGTCTGCTGCGGCCGCCTGCACACGGTGCCGAACTGCTGGAATTGGATCTCTCGGGAGTCGAGGCCGTCGTTGGCGCGGCGGTGGTTCGTGAGCGTGATCTGGTGGCGGTTGTGCACGCGACGCCGGACGGGGCGGCGCGGGCACTCGCCACGCTGAAAGCGAAGTGGGGGACTCCGAAACTCGACCTCGATGAGGACTCCATCTTCGAACACCTTTTGGGGGTTGCGCCGCCGACCGAGGAATTGGCCTCGGGGGGAAACCTCACGGCCGGGCGCCAGCAGGCGGGGAAAAGGGTTGCGCGCACCTACCTCGATGGCTACGTGGCCCACGCTCCTGTCGAGACGCACACAGCCGTTGCCGAGATTTCAGACGGCAGGTGCACCCTCTGGGCGTCGACTCAAAATCCCTTCCGGCTGCGGGAGGAAGTGGCCGAAGCACTGGGTCTGCCGGAGGACATGGTCCGGGTGATTTCACCCTTTGTCGGAGGTGGATTCGGTGGCAAGACCGCCAACCGGCAGGCGGTGGAAGCGGCGCGACTCGCCCGACTCACCGGGAGGCCGGTGCAGGTGGCGTGGTCGCGGGCAGAGGAATTTTTCTACGACACCTTTCGGCCGGCGGCGGTGGTGAAGATCGACGCCGGCGTTGGCGATGGCGGGCGCATTGCCTACTGGGATTACACCACCTACTTTGCGGGCGCCCGCGGAGCGGAGCACTTTTACGACATCGCAAACCACCGCACCCTCGCCGCTCCCGGAGGCTGGCGTGGCGGGCCGGGTACCCATCCCTTCGCCACCGGGGCATGGCGGGCACCGGGCAACAACACCAACACCTTCGCGCGCGAATCGCACATGGACGTTCTTGCCGCGGAGGCGGGGCTGGATCCAGTGGAATTCCGTCTCCGAAACCTGAAGGATCCGAGAATGAAGCGGGTGCTCGAAACAACGGCCACCAGCTTCGGCTGGAAAACGGCGCCCACGCCGAGCGGGCGCGGGGTAGGAGTGGCCCTCGGCATGGACGCTGGCACATTGGTGGGTCTGATCGTTGAGGTGTCTGTGGACCGCACGTCGGGCCGCGTGAGGGTCGGGCGGATGGTCTGTGCCCAAGACATGGGGCTGGCCATCAATCCCGAAGGGGCCACGATCCAAATGGAAGGGTGCCTGACCATGGGGCTCGGGTACGCCCTCGCCGAGGAGGTGCGTTTCAGTGGAGGGGAGATCCTCGACACCAACTTCGATACCTACGAAATACCGCGTTTCTCCTGGCTTCCCCAAATCGAGACGGTCATCATCGAGGCCAAGGAGGATCCCCCACAGGGAGGTGGCGAACCCGCCATTATCGTGGTTGGGGCAGCCGTTGCGAATGCCGTCTTTGATGCGGTCGGGGCGAGGGTGCTCCGAATGCCAATCACATCGAAACGGGCCAAGGCAGAAATGGGGAATCCCTCGACGCAGGATTGAGCCGGTGTGTCGATAGTACAATCGATGGCACGAATTTTTTGGGAAGATTGCAGCGCCACCGGGCTGCGAAATAATCCGGGAGGTGGATCATGACGCGCCGCTTTTCGCTCGTATTGAGCTTGGCCGTGCTGGGCGGAATGTGTTTCAACTCCGGTGCCGCTCACGCCGACACCTACAACGTGCAGCCCACCGGGTGCGATGATTCGACCTGTTTGCCGTGCTGCACGATTCAAGCGGCCGTGGACCACTGCGGACCGGGGGACACTGTGGCGGTTCACACCGGCGACTACGTGGAAAACGTCGTGTTGAGCACCATGGGAAACCTCGGCAGCATCACTCTCATGGCGGCCGACGGTCCGGGAACCGTCACTTTGACCAGCAACGACAACCCGGCAATCCAGTGCTGGTGGGCCCATCCTGGGGACATACATATCGAGGGTTTCACCGTGAGCGCATTGGTTGCCGCGGGACTTTGGCTGCACGCCGAGGGCGACGTCACGGTCATCGACGTCACGGTCACCGCCGTGGGCCTCGACGGATTTCAAGTGCACTCGCAGGCCGACGTGCTCATGAATAACTGTGTGGCGAACGGAACCGGTGAAAACGGGATTGAAATCCACGCACGGGGTGATGTCAGGCTCGAGGGCTGCACCGCCAACAACAACCCCAACGGCGGAATCTGGGTTGATGAGTACACCGAAAGCGCGCCAATTTCAGGGCCAACAAATGTCACCGTGGTCGCTTGCCAGGCGCACGACAATGGCACCCTCGGTGTGAACTGGCGAGACGGGGTCAAGACCTCGGGTGTCGATGGAGTCGTGGAGGTGACAAGGACCGAGACCAACGGGAACTCCGGCGACGGTCTCAAGATTGAGGCGCATGACGGCATCACGGTGCGCGGTTGTGAGGCGCGGAATAACGGCCTCGGGCCTGGGCTCGCGAACTCCGGCTTCGACATGATCATGACCGATGTAGGTCCCGTGGCGGTCAGCGGAAGCACAATGGACGGCAACGGAAAGCACGGCATCGAGATCCAGGCCGGCCACACATGGGACATCGTGGACCTCTGGATTCAATACAGCTCAATCACCAATAACGCCGACAGCGGAATCGATCTTTCCGATATGTCCGGTGACGGCCACCTCGTGAACTGGACGGAGGTGGCGGGAAACGGAGTGGACGGACTCGTGCTGCACAGTAACGTGTATCTCCACGCCGAGAACAACTGGTGGGGCGATCCCTCGGGTCCATCGGGGGATGGTCCCGGAGGCGGTGACACAGTGGACCAAGGTCCCGGTGTCGTCTATTTTGACCCGTGGTTGCCGTTGCCGGTGGGGGAGATACCAGGCAGTCCGGTGTACGACGATCCCTTCGAAACCGGGGGCACCGACGGCTGGGATGTGACGGTCGGTTTGCAGGGTTGATCCACGCGAGGCACCACCACCGAGGGTCGTAGGTCGGGGGGGTGTCCCCCCAATCGCGGCCGCAGGGCGCGAGCAACTGCCTGTTCCCGCCTCCTCCGGCAGGGTGGCAGCTACGAAGCACAGTATCTCGACCCCGACGAAATGGCCGCGATTCTCGCATCGGAACCCGAGAAGGGAGTGGTCTACGACGAGTTCGGCGACGTACTGGCGCAGTGTGGCGGTCCCCGAGGTCGGCGTGACAGCGCTCAGGGTGCCCCGTCGAGACAGGGCGCCACGGACTGACGGATGCAGCAGGGCGGCGCAGCTGCTGGTTGACTTGGTGGAGTGTTCCGGGCTGTCTTAACCGCGCTCGGTGAGCGCGACGCCGGCGATGACGAGAATCGTGCCAATCACCAGGTTGATCGTGATCGTTTCGCCAAGTACCAGCGCTGCCACCGCCGCCGTCATCGGCGGGATGGCGTAGAGGTAGACGCCCACCTTCTGCGATTCGGTGCGCTGGAGCGCCACGAAGTACAGCAGCACGGCGAGGAAGTTGCAGCCCGCACCGAGAAAGGCGATGGCTGACCAACCCTGTATAGAGATGGTCCCGAGCGAGTAATGCACTCGCTGCATTTCGGTCCATCCCACCGGCGCCATCCAGGTGGCGCCGATCACGGTCACCGCTGCCGCCACGGTGACGGCTCCCAGTCGGTCGGTGAGTCGCTTGCCGAAGACGGTGAAGCAGCCCCACATGACGATGCTGGAGATCACCAAAAGATCGCCCGCCACCCGAGCCGGTAGCTGAAAACCTGCGATCGCGTCGGTTCCCATGACCACCAGCACGCCGATCACCGCAATTCCAATTCCGAATACCTTCTTCGGAGTCAGCCGCTCACCCAGGAAGATGACCGCTAGCAGCAGGATGGTGATCGGGCCGGTGGCCACGTACAGCGAGGCGTTGGAGGCGGTGGTGTACTGAAGCCCCACTGTCTGGAATCCGTAGTGAAGGCCGGCTCCGAACAGGCTGAGGCCGAACAGTCCCAACGCGGTGGTGGGGTTGGAGATTCTGCGCAACCGGCCGCCGGTCAGGAGCAGGGGCAGGAAGCAGAGCGCCGCCACCATCAGCCGAAGGGACACCACGGTGAGGGGCGGGATCTCCTCCAGGGCGATCTTGGTGGCCACGAAGGACACCGACCACAGCAGGCAGGCGGTGAGCAGCGCGAGGCGAGTGAGAGCCGGCATGGCGCGTCATGATAATCGATCACCGCCTCAGGGAATTCATCTTGGGCGTGCGGCTGTTGTCATGCGGTGATGACGACATCACGAACGAACCACCTGGTGTGGATCGGGGCGATTGTTTCGGTCGGCGCTTTGATCAGTTACTTCGTCTTCTTCGCTCGATTTCCGCTCCTGCGAGACACCCCGTGGGTCAACCTACCGGCCGTCGTTCTCGGCCTGGGGCTGTCGATCTTCGCGGTTGTGCGGAGACGGTCGATCTGGTCGATCGCTGGGTTGGTGCTGTCAGGGGCCTGCGTGGCTCTGCTGTTCGGATATGTGTACGGACTGTCAAGCCAGTTGCCGGACGTTGAGGGTGTCGTTTCCGTGGGAGACGTGGCGCCGACTCTCGAGCTCGCGAATCACGACGGCCAACTGGTCCGCCTCGAGGATTTCGGTGAAACCCAGGTCGTGCTGGTTTTCTACCGCGGCTTCTGGTGACCGTTCTGCATGTCAGAGCTGCAGGGCCTGCAGTCACGTATCGCAGACATCAGGGCGGCCGGGGCCGAGGTGGTTGCCATTTCGGTGGATTCCCCGGAGGACAATCGCAGGGTGGCGAAGAAGCTCGACATCGACTATTCGATCCTGTCGGATCCCGAGGCCAAGGCGATCACAGCCTATGGTGTGCTCCACCCGGAGGGTGGGATGGGCGGCAAGGATATTGCACGACCAGCCATCTTCCTGATCGACACTGATGGAGTGATCCTGTGGCGCCGGCTCACCGAGGATTGGCGCGTGCGGGTCCGGCCGGAGCAGTTGATCGAGGCGATCCGCAGTCATTGAAAGCGGTCTGCTGAGGTTCAACCAGGCAGCGACTTGGGCTTCATCAGGTTGTCTTCCATCATCTTGAGCTCGTCGATCCCGGAGATGATGATCTCGGGGTCAATCTCCAGCGCAGTGACTGTGGACTTGTCCTTGTAGTCGATCTGCGACAGGACGAATTTGATGCAATTGAGCCGCGCCTGCTTCTTGACGTCGGAGCGGACGATTGTCCACGGTGCGACGGTCCGGTTGGTTTCGGAAAGCATCTGGAACTTCTTGACGGTGTATTGGTCCCAGAGTTCCTGCGACCGTTCATCCACGGGTGAAATCTTGTACTGCTTGAGCAGGTCGCCGTGGCGCGATCTGAACCGGCGGAGCTGCTCCTTTTTCGACACCGAAAAATAGAACTTGAAGAGCTTGATGCCATCCTTGACCAACATCTGTTCGAACATCGGCACATCTTTGAGAAAGCGCTTGTTCTCCTCGTCGGTGCAGAAACCCATGATCGGTTCCACCATGGCGCGGTTGTACCAGGAGCGGTCGAAGAAGACGATCTCGCCGGCCGCCGGCAGGTTCGCCACATAACGCTGGAAAAACCACTGGGTTCGTTCCTTGTCGCTCGGTTTCTCCAGGGCGACCACCCGGGCTCCGCGGGGATTCATGTGCTCGGTGAAACGCTTGATGGTGCCACCCTTTCCGGCCGCGTCCCGTCCCTCGAAGAGCATCACGATCCGCAGGCCGTCGCGCCGCACCTGGGACTGCATCTTCATGAGTTCGATCTGGAGATCGTGGAGTTCCCGTTCGTACTCCAGGGTCGCTTTCTTGACCCAGACAGCTACCCGGTCCTTGCCGTTTTTGTCCTCGTGGCTCTTGAACGAAGTGTGTTCGCGGAGCTTCACCGCGCTCGGTTTTGCCGGGGTTTTGGTCTGCGCTTTTTTCGGCTTAGGGCTTTTCTTCTTGGAAGTCATGACTGTTGACATCTCCTCGCTGCCATCAATCGACGGCCCGGAATTTTCAGCGGACGAACCTGCCCAGCTTCCTCTTCTGTTTTTGCATGATCTTCAACTCCTTGTCACCGGGGATGACGATGTCCGGATTCGGTGTGAAATCGAGGGTCCGGCTTCGCCCCGTGTACTTGATCTGGCTCAAGATCAATTTGATTGTTTCGAGCCGGGCGAGGGCCTTGTCGTCGGAACGGATGACGTACCAGGGCGTTTTCGGTGTGTGGGTCTTTTTCAGAAGGCGATACTTCATGTGGGTGAATTCGTCCCACAGGTCCTGGGCCTGGAGGTCGACTTCGCTCAGTTTCCACTGGCGCAGGGGATCGTTTTTCCGTCGTTCGAAGCGGCGGGCCTGTTCGTCCTTGGAAACCGAAAAGTAGAGTTTGATCAGGAAGGTCGCCTTGTCGGCGATGATCCGCTCTTCGTACCCCACGACCTTGTCCATGAAACCTCTGTACTGCGCTTTGGTGCAAAACCCCATGACCGGCTCGACGAGAGCCCGGTTGTACCAGCTGCGATCGAAGAGAACGATCTCGCCGGCGTGCGGGAAATTCTCGATGTACCGTTTCATGTGGAGTTCGGTTCGCTGCTGAACCGTGGGTTTGCCGAGGGCGACGACGCGGTAGCGTTTTTCGTTCATGTAGCGGATCACGCGTCGGATCGTCCCGCCCTTGCCGGAGGCATCTCTGCCGTCAAACAGGATGATGGCCTTCTTGTTGGTCCGCTCGATGTGCTGCTGGAGCTTGATCAGCTCAGACTGATAGGGTTTGAGGACCTCAGATCTGAAGTACTTGGTGAGAGCCGCATTCAACAACTCCTTGCGTTCCTTCTTTTTCAGGCCCTCTTGCACTGCCTGGATTTGATCGATGAGGGCCAGCCCGTACCCGTGGGACTCGATCCTCTCGACCACCGACCGGATCCTCGAGGTGGACCCTTCGAGGCCTTCGGCTTTTGGCGCTGTCTGCTTTTTCTTGGATCCTGTTCCCATGAACCCACCTTCCTGGCTATCGATATGAGTCGGTCCGTCAGTATATAGGAATCAAAATCGGTGAGATATGCGGGTCAGGGTGTGCTGGTCAGTCCGTGAACGCCTCGGCGAGCTCTTCGAATTCGGCAAGCTCTTCGATGACGGTGGTCACCGACTTGGAGGAGGAGCCCCCGTGGGCATCTCGCTCGGCGAACAGCCACCAACCGGTGGATTCCACACTCCAGCCGTCGTGGCGAGACAGCGCGTTGATGACATCGTGAGTCAGAACCTGGAGCCCCACATCTCGAGATTCGGCGAACATCAGACTTTGGGCAAGGTCTGGCGAGACCATTTCGAGCGGCACCTGGGTGAACTCCGGATAGCGGAGCCGGATGAGCTTTTCCAGGCCGGCGACCAACAACTTCGGCATCTTGAATTCCGAACGTCGGAATAGGAAGCGGGGGAGTCTCTCGCCGTCCAGGCGAATGACGAACATGGTTCCACGTTCGTCCGCGGAGCCGCCAGTGCGGCCGGACGCGGAGTAATCCAGGATGAACCGATCCCCTCCGGGAGCCTCCTTTGCCAGCAGGTGGGTCAGGTGGAGATTCTTGTTCTGGAACCGTGGTGCTGCTTCAAGGTCTTGAACGATGGATTCGAGCCGGTCAGGGGCGGGCCGGTAGCCGTAGTCTGCGGCGCCCGCCTCCAACTCCTTGGGTCGCTCCCCGAGCTGGCGCTTGAGGGAGGCCATGTGACGAAACATCAGCACCAAGCCGACGGTGACGACGGCCAGCACGGCGAATGGAGCCAACTCTGCCAGCATTTGCACCTCCAACAACCGATAGCGAATGAGCGAATGCCGTGATCGGATTGTAGCAGTGGGGCCGGTTCCTGGGGTGGTAGTCTGTCGAGGGACACACAACAGAGCGGTTACTGCGAAAGCGGGGTATGTCCATGAAGCGAATCGGTATTCTGGCGTGCGTGGCCACCTTGATTGCAGCACCTCTTTTCTCCAACAGCCCCGGTATGGAGGCGACACCAGGCTTGGAGAATCGTGATGTTTCGGCCGTTTACATCTCCGATATAGACGGGGGATTCGTCGCGGTTGTGGATGTGTTGACCGACTCGATCATTGCGCTCAAGAAGACCGGTACGAATCCAGCAGAGACAGCCGTTTTCGGCGCTCTGGATCGCGCCTATGTGGCGGATCTGACCGACGGCACGGTTTCGGTGATCGACACGACGAACCACCGGATCGTCCATACGGTCAATCTGGGAAGCCCGGTTGCGACGGTCGGTGTGGACGAAACCACCGGCACGGTGTACGCCCTCGATTTCAGCAATGGCACACCCGGAACGAATTTGCACATCATCGATGCCGACACCAACACCGAAATCGACGACGTCGTGATCGGTACACGACTCCAGAACCTCGCGGTCCACGCCAGCGAAAGCCGTGTCTACGCGACCGATTTTGTCGACGGAATCGTCGTGGTGGACACCACCAACAACACGGTTTCAACCACGATTCCGTTGCCCAACTCACCGCACGGGATCGCCGTGAATCCTGCCACCGACAGTCTCTACGTGACGCAGCTGGACAACGATTCCGTAACGGTGTTCGATACCGGCACCCTGGGTGTCACCGCAACACTGGCGGTTGGTGACACGCCGCAGTGGATCGCACTGGACATCCCTCGAGGGAAGGCCTTTGTGACCAACGAAGGCGAAGGAACGGTATCGGTGATCGACATTGGCAGTAATACCGTGCTCCCGGGCCCGATTCAGGTGGGAGCCAATCCACTCACCGTGACCGTCCATTCCGGAGCCGCCAAAGCCTACGTCTTCAACATCGGGGACGGCACGATTTCGGTCATCGATACGGTCAGCCAGGTCGTGATCGGTACCATCGATCTGGGGTTTGTGGTGTTCGCGGACGGGTTCGATTGGGGAGACACCACTGCCTGGTCTGTGGCGATCCCGTAGCGCGCAGAGGGCCGGCTTTCCTATTGAGAAGGCGTCTTTTTAGGGACGCCGTGCCCACTCAGATCGAGCTTGTAGCCGACGCCGCGGACGGTGAGGATGTGGTGCGGTCGGCTCGGGTTCTGCTCGAGCTTCTGTCTGAGGGAGACGATGAAGTTGTCCACGGTCCGCGGGGAGCCCTCGAAATCCCAGCTCCAGACGCTGTCGAGAATCTCGGTCCGGGTCCGCGGCCGCCCCCGAGACTCCGCCAGCAGGCACAGCACGCCGTACTCCTTGGCTGACAGGGCCACCTCCTGGCCGTCCACAAAGACCTGCCGGCGTGCCCGATCGAGCACCACGGCGCCAAAGCTGACCGGGGCTACCGTCTCGTGGTCGGAACGCCGTCGCCGCAGCATGGCCTCCACTCGCGCCAGCAGCTCGGGCAGCTCGAAGGGCTTGGTCAGGTAATCGTCGGCGCCGGTTTTCAGCCCCTCCACCTTGTGGCCCGTGCGGCCACGGGCCGAGAGGATCAGCACCGGCACATCCTGGTGCCGGTCACGGAGCTCGGAGAGGATGTCGAGTCCACTAAAACCCGGCAGCATGATGTCCAGCACGATCAGGTCCGGTTGGGTATCGAATGCCTTGCGCATCCCGGTGACTCCGTCCTCGGCCGTGAGGACGCGGTAGCCCTCGATCTCCAGATTCAGAGCCAGCCCCTCGCGGAGGGATCGATCGTCCTCGACCACGAGGATCGTTCTCACGGTGTTCTTGGTTCACGATTCAACCCCGGAAGGGGAGGACGGGATCACCGGGAATGCCACCACTACCGTGGTGCCTTCGCCCTCCTCAGACCGGGCCTCTATGGTGCCTCCGTGGGCGGTCACCAGCGCCTTGACGATGGCCAGACCGAGGCCCGTCCCTGCGGCCTGACCGCGGAGCCGGTTGTCACTGCGATAGAAGGGTTCGAAGATCTTCTGTCGGTCGGCCGGTGGGATACCGATCCCGTTGTCCTCCACCTCGAGAACCATTTCCCCGGGCCGATCGAAGGCACGAACAGCGATGCGCTTGTCCTTTCCGGTGTACTTGTAGGCGTTGATCAACAGATTCAAGAGCACCGTCCCGATGGCGCCCTGGTCGTGGGCCACCGGCTGCACCGTGGTGATCTCCGACGTGAGCTCCACCTCTCCGGGGGCCGTCAGCGCGCCGAACCGTTCCAGGGCCCCCTCGAGGGCGTCGCCCATGGGCCGGGAAATCAACTCCAGCACCTGACGGTCCTTGGCCGCGCTCCGCCAGGTGAGCACCCGTTCGACCATGGTTTCCAGCCACTCGGTCTCGCGAACGATGGTGTCCAGACATTCCTCGAGCTTTTCCGGGTGTTCCCTCAACCTGCCGCCCTGCAGAGTCTGGGTGTACATGCGGATGGCCGCCAGCGGCGTGCGCAGCTCGTGGCTCACGTTGGCTAGGAAGTCGGCCTGGAGTCTGGCAGTGCGTGCCTTGCGGCCGAGCAGCACCGTGGCCGTCACCGCCCCGCCGATGGAGGCGGCCGCAAAGCACACTACCAACACGCCCACCACCAGGTTGTTGGTCCGTTCGCCGAGGGCGATGCTGACGATGCCCACCGAGGTGGACAGCAGTACCGGCAGGATCACTCCCACCGCCAGAGTGATGATCACCGCGGTCAGGCTGAGGTTGGGTCCCAATTTTTTGAGCCGGGTCACCACCTTGGCGGGTCGATCACCGAAGGTCTCGGTGGCGAAATCCGAGAGGCGAGATTTCGTCGGGGCACTCCCTTTGACTTCGGCCGGTTCTGCTTCGCGTTTCATCGCGGTCAAGTATTGCCCCATCGGGCCTCCTTGTCACTTGCCATCATTGCCGATGACAAAACCGTGACGTTCGCTTTTTAGGGTCATTCTCAAGGGACGCTCTGGCCACAGAGGGCCCGAATGTTGAGCAAGGAGACTGAGATGGATGTGAGCACGGGAACAGCGGCCGGCCGCAAGATCCTGCTGACCGGAGTTTTTGGTCCGTTTGGGGTTGACGATGAATTCGGTCGCAAAGAGAACATCATGGAGCTCTTTCACAACCAGGTGACCAAGGAACAGGGGGTGGCCTCCTTCCGTTTTCACCACCGGTCCTTCGGCCTGTATTTCATCGCCGCTAACCTCGATGCCGACGTGACGGTCCTCGATTTTCCGAGCCGGGAGCGCTTTGCCCGAGCGGTGGAACGAGGCGGGTACGACATTGTCGGCATTTCCTTCATCGCCCCGAATCTCGACAAGGCACGGGAAATGGCGCGCATTGTCCGTCTTCTTTCGCCGAACACAGAGATCATTCTGGGTGGGCACGGCGCCGCCATCGAGGGAGTGGAGGAGACCGTCAGCTGCGACCATGTGGTCAAGGGCGAGGGCATTCGTTGGATGAGGAACCACCTGGGTCAGGATCCGGATGCGCCCATCCGGCACCCCGCGCTGCGCAGCACCGAGCGGATGAGCATCCTCGGTGTACCGCTGCTGGGCTCCACCGCGAGTCTTTTGGTGCCAGGCGTGGGCTGCGTCAACGGCTGCTCCTTCTGTTCCACCTCCCACTTCTTCGGACGAAGCTACACCTCGTTCATCGAGTCCGGCGAGGAGCTTTTTCAGACCGCCTGCCGGGTGGCGGAAGAGCGGGGGACAGACGATTTCTTCGTCATGGACGAGAACTTCCTCAAGAACCGCGAGCGCGCTCTGGGGCTGCTCGATGCCATGGAGCGCCATCAGCGGTTCTTCCGCTTCCACATCTTCTCGTCGGCCGAGGCCATCACCGCCTTCGGCATCGACAACATGGTGCGCCTCGGAGTGGACCTGGTGTGGATCGGTTTCGAGTCGCAGAGTCGGCAGTCCGCCTTCGCCAAGAACGCGGGCATCGAACCTCGAAAGCTCGTTCAGGAACTCAGGGATCGCGGCATCGCGGTGCTCGCCTCCGGGATCCTCTGCATGGAACACCACACCCCGGAAAACATGCAGGACGACATCGACTTTCTGGTGGGGCTGGAGTCGGATTTTGTCCAGTTCATGCTGCTGACGCCGGTGCCGGTGACCGAGCTCTACCGTGATCAGAGACGACGGGGGATCCTGCGGGATGACCTCCCCTTGCAGGAGTGCCACGGCCAGACCAAGCTCGCCTTCCACCACCCTGCATTCACCGACGACGAGCCCGAACAGTGGATGAAAAAGGCCTTTCGCCAGGATTACGAGGAGAACTCCAGCTCCATGCTCCGCATGGTGGAGACCTCCATTCGCGGCTACGAACACCTGGCGTCACTGCCGAGTCGCGATGCCTGCCTCGAGGCTCGGCTCCAGCAGTTCGAGAGGCAGGCGCGATTCTGGCGCCTGATCCTGCCGGCGGTGATGGACAACGCCGTCAACGACCTCGAGAGGCGGCGGGCCGGGGATCTGATGGAGCGCGCCCGGCTGCTTTTCGGCCTGCGCCTGTGGGAACGCCTCGCCGGCCGGGCCACCGTCGGCCTGGCCGCCCTGTGGAACCTCCGGCTCAAGCTGGTGGGGGACGGTATCCAGCCACGGACCATCGTCACTCGCTACGATCGACGTGGGCAGGTGGGAGGGGTTGTGACTCTTCGTGACGAGGCTCAGTCCGCGGCAAAGAGTCGTCAAGAGCTGCCGTCCGTCGCAGCTGCGTGTGTGGGGAGCAGGCAGTAGGCGACTTTCGGGAACCCCAGCTACCGACCTGAACCACGGGGAGGAATCGTGGTGCAGCCGTCTCGGCTGGTTTGAATCGAAAATCGAAAATCGAAAATCGAAAATCCACCCTCCCACCCAAGCGATGCGGATAGGCGTCACCGTCTTCGACCTCCCATACCCCCCCCACACATACCTTCCACACCCTGACCTTTGAGCTGTGCAGGCTGGAAGCCCGCACCACAATCAGGCACAGCCAACAGCGGCAAGGAACCGGCGGGAGGAGATTGCGGTGCAGCCATCCTGGCTGGACATCACGACGGTGGAGCCCGAAGGGCGCGAGCAACTGCCCGCGGGGCTAACGGTCTTCGGGCAACGTCAGGGGAGGGAGGTGAAAAGGGGCGAGTTTGTTCGCTCCATCGAAGTCCTCGTGGGTGCCGACGAAGAAACCGCTCTGCCGGCCGCTCCCGCCGCTGTCACCTTCGTTATCGCTCACACGGCTGAGATCGTACTGCCCCCATATGCTTCTGTTCGAGCCCAATTTTGGCAGGGCTATCCGGCCGTCCGCGCCGTAGGAGAAATACTCCTTGTGCTTCAGGCCGGGATTCCACCGGCTTGATGTTTCAAGAGTGCCAGACTCCGGGTACCGAAAGACGAGAATGCCGTCTTCGACCGGCAGCTCCGGACCGCCCGGGATGTTGTAGGCCACGGCGGCCCATCCTCGGTAGCCCTCCGGCACGAGATGCCGTTCCGGCAGGCCCTCTTCAATACCGTGGGCGCGTCGAAAGTCGTCTTTAGCGCTCTCGGGAACAACGAACCAAACGAACGCAAGCGCCCCTGCACCCACCACGATGATGGTGCCGACGGCCCAAGCGAAGATACGAGCGATGCTGTCGTGTGCCAAACCTCACCTCAGTTCACCCTGCGCTGCCAACTCACCGACAACAGCAGGCCACAGCCGTAGCCAGGGGGGTCGTCTCGAGGGAGGGGGCTGGTGTACGGCTGTCTGCTGGTGGCGGGGAGTCGCGTTGAAGCAGCCAACGGCTGCGACAACGTAAACTGCCAACGGCCAACGGCCAACTGCCAACCTGCCTACGGAACCGTCACCGACCAGGCCGTGGTATCTCCCGATTCGAACCCGTCTCCAAAGATCGCGGCGGGCCCCAGGCTGCCGTCGCCGTTCACGTTCTGGGCGAGGATGTCGCCATCCGAGAAGCCCCCGTCACTCCACGCGTAGGCTGCAAAGCCCTGCGAGGAGAGGGCACCGACGAGCCTCGATGACTCTGTGGGCAGGATGTCCACCTCGGTGATCGGCGGCGACCACGCGAAGTCCCCGTTGGTGTCGACCCGGATCGCATACACCGGATCGTTGCCGAGGCCATCACTGTGAATCCAGGCCACCATCGCTCCGTCGTTGAAGGCCAAGGTGGCGATATCCCTAATCTGGACCGGGCTGATGGGCATCAGCTCGCGGCCGCTGTCGTCCCACTGCCGGACGCCACCGGCATCGAGCTTCTGGCCGTAAAGGCCCCACTGGCTTTGCCCGAGGTTCTCCTCGGTCCAGAAGACGACGATCTCCTGGGTCGACGGGAGGAATGCGGCCCTCGGGCCGACCCGCTGCTGCGTGGCGTTGGTGGAGACCTCGACGCCCTGGTGGGCGAAGGCTTCGGATCCATTGGCGAGGATCCGCTGGACACGGCACTGGAGCGACGGAGAGGTGATGTACCAGGAGAAGACCGCACCGCCGGCACCGTCGCTGACGAACGGCGGCCAGTTGCCCATTTGCAGGGAGGAACCGCCGTCGTAGACCTGAACGTGCCCCGCACCCCACAGCAGGGCACCGTCCGCGGCGGCCAGCTTCTGCGCCCACAGGTGTCGCGTCCAGAAAACGGGGCTGGCGACGAACGACACGATCGCGGTGCCGGCGTCAGAGGCGCGGAGATCACCTACGGAGAACGAGTCGGATGCCGAGGACAGGGTCACCCCGGCACCCCACAGTGCCGTTCCGGTGGGATCGAGCTTCTGCGCCGCCACGCTGTCGTCGCTGGTCCATGCCACCACCACGTTCCCGTCGGTGGTGCCGGCGACTTTTGGTGCGGCGAAAAAGTTCGGTCCAGTGGCTACCTGCACGCCGTCTGCGCCCCATAGTAGGGTGCCGTCCGGGGAGACCTTTGCGACCGTGATTTCGTCGGACCCGCTGCGGTTGTCTCGGAAGGCGAGCAGGGCATTGCCCCCGGTGTCGATGCTCAGACCATAGTCCTGGGTCGAGCTGTACGTCCGATCCGCCACCAACACCCCGTTGTGGGCCCATTGCTCGTCGCCCGCCGCATCGAGACGCTGCAGGTAGACGTCGTAGCCACCGGTGGAGTTGTCGAACCAGCTGATATAGAAGCCTCCGTCGCCGGTGGCCACGATTTTGGGTTGTACCTGTGCCCCTGAACGGTTGGCCACTATCAGGTTGGTTGCCGGGTCGCTGGACCACTCGGCCTAGGACAGACACTGAAGACTGCGGTCAAGACGATCAACACCAGGACCAGGGATCGTGGTACGCGGAATGCATCTCCGGACCCCCTTCGATGAGCAGCCTCCCTCGCTCCGGGTTCGAAAACGTTTCGCAGAATGTGGCGGGTACATCATCACACAGTTTCCCCAGCTGAGCTGGTGGCTGTGCAGGCAGGCGAAAGCCCGCACCACAATCTGCCCAAACTTGAGGGCTGCCGACTTCCCACGGGCGGGTGGGGGAACTGCTCCAACCGCCCACTGCCATGGTTATGCCGCGGAAGCTCGGTGATTCCCGAATCGTCGGAACCTCCGGACGCCCAATGACTCCAACCGCCACGGCGACCAAGAGAAGCCGAGCTTTGCTGCCGACACCACCCCGGGGCCCCTGAGACCGAATACGTGTTCGGCGAGGCCGGTGGCGACGGCGAGAGCGAGAGCGAGGGCAGCCAGAATCTGGAGGCCGCCGATGTACGGGCGATCGCCGCCCCGAAACGCTGCGATGACGATGGCCAAAGCTGCAATCCAGAGACCGGTCTTGATCAGGTCCTTGACCCGATGCCAACGACTGCTGCGGGCGAAGAGCTGTTCTGTGTCGGAGATCGAGTACACCTCGGAGAGGGTCGACCCAACGTGGTTTCCGCCAAGGACGCGGGCGTAGAACGTCTGGAGCTTGCGCACGCCGTGGCGCTGAGCCAGGTAGAAGAACAGATCCTGGAACTCCTGGTAGCTCGGGCTCAGACCCGAGTGAGGGTCGGCCGCGAGGTAGGTGGCGGTTCCTTCGTGGAACCAGGTGGGGAACGCGATCCGGTCCGAGTACGAGGGAACGTCGAGGGCGGAGTTGGTGTGGACGTGGACCAGTTCGTGGCGGAAGGTGTTGACCAGATTGGCGAATGACTCGCGCTGCCATCGCCGGACGGTTTCGTCCACATCGAGGGACGGGTTGATCGCCGCCGACCGGCGGAGCTCGCGGAGATTCTCTTCACCGACGTACGACAGTGGCAACACCATGTACCGGCAGTAGTACGTGACACCGCCCACCTGGGTCATCTTCTCGGAGGAGGCCGTGTTGAGGTGGGAGAAGGCGTCGACGCTCTCCACCAGGCGGCAATAGACCAGTCCGGGCAGCTCGGGATAGCCGAATCGGGCCAGTCGCTTTTCCAGCACGGCTCGCTGGCGGGGCATTTCGTTCCGGAATCTCTCGATGGTCCGTCGTTGCACCTCGTTGTGAACGAAGGAGGTGGGGTGGGTGAGGAGGAAGCTCTCGACCACCTCCCGGGTGATGGTCGAGGACGGATAGTGGCCGCTCAAATCCCCTTCTGCGAGGGTGAGGTCCACAAAGAGCCGCAGTCCGGCAGGGTCGTCAGTGTGGAGCCTGGGCACATTTATTTTCGCGGCAGCCACCGCTTCATCCGCAGATTGGAAGACCGGATTCTCCCACCCTCTATCGGCGGCCGCGAGGCTGATGGCGTGGGCGGCAACAAGGAGAATCGAGAAGGGGAGGCGGACCCTCACGATTCCGGTTCCAGCTGTGCCTCATGGGGCTGGTGGTGTTGGGAATATTCAATTTCCGGAGGGTCGGGTTGATCAACGACGGCCTGGAGAATGACGGTGGCCAGGAGAACGGCACCGAAGACCATCAGGACCGTCTTGAGCCCCATGACGAGAACATCACGCTCGGGCGGTTCAGGCCGATTCCTGAAGACCGAGCGCCGTTTCGCCGCCAGGGCGGCGGCGAGTGCCGCCACAGCCAGCGTGCCCCGCACAGGCCAATTCCCGCCGGTGAGGAGGTCGAGGCCGATGGCGGTTCCGGCCACCGAGACGGTGACCATCGCCGTCTTCCACGGTGACCAACCCCGCAGCTGGAGGGTGCCCAGGAGGGCTCCAACCAGAACCGCCACGAGGATGGCCACAAGCCCCTGACCAAGCTCGTCTGTAAATCCCGGGGAGGCAGCGAGGATCAGCAGATCGCGGAGGTCGGGTTCGGCGCCCGGAGTGAGGGCGTCGCGGTAGGGCGACGCCGCGATCACCCGAGGAAGATTGTGGAGGTGGATCACACAGACGGCACCGCCGACCAGCGCCACGCTGTAGACGATCCCATCGAAAATTTCGTCCATCTCGGCCACGCTGTGGAGCTGGAAAGACAGATAGAGGGCGGCGGCGACCATGGTGACCAGAATCAACGGTCCGGACCAGGACACACTGCCGGCCACGGTAGAGGCTCCGAGAATGAACACGAGCTGACCCACCAACCCGGACAGGAAGGAGTTCTGGATCAGCTCGATGGGTTCGCGCTCGTACCGATCGGCGAGATAGACGACTGCGAGCAGCAGCGTGCTCAGCAGGCCGGCAAAGGTCGCGATGTAGATCTCCACGAGGAGCGATAGTAGTCATGCCGCCGGTAACTGTCGAGCTGCCATCCGCAGACGCAGAGGGGAAAAGGAGCAGAGGAACAGAGGAGATTCATGCCCGCGTGATTCTTCTCCACGCCCCCCTCCCGGTCGGTCGATTCGGGGAGCTGTGCAGGCTGGAAGCCCGCACCACAAATCCGTCGTGCTGATTCGCCCTTCGAATCGGCTGTGCCCAATTGTGGTGCGGCCATCTTGGCTGCACATCTCGGCGATGGAGCTGTGCAGGCTGGAAGCCCGCACCACAATCAGGCAGCGGGAGGAAAGAGCGTACGAACGATCGGACGGGGACGCGGGTGCGGACTCGGACGGCGGAACTGCTGCCCGCGAGAGGCAGACAATGGCACAATGCCAATCGTGGTATCCACGGGGTTCAACGACCGACTGACGGTGTTGCTTCCGGGCATTCTGATTGCTGTCGGGATTGTCGCCGTCTTGGCGGCTACTGCGGCGGTGGAGCAGAGCGGGGACTCGCTGGCCTATTTGACCAAAGCCCGCGCCGGAGAGGGGCTGTTTCATCCGCACCACCTGATCTTCAACGCTGCGGTGCGCTCGGTGTACCTCGGGCTCGGGGCGCTGACGGGTGTTCGCGACGTCGTGCTTGCCGCTCAGCTGCACAACCTCGCCTTCACATTCATCGCGCTCCTGGCTGTTTATTGGATCGGACTCCGGTGGCTGGGTTCGCAGAGGCTGGGGCTGCTCGGCCTCCTGCTGTACGGAAGCACAACCGGGATTCTGGTCTTCGCCACTCAGGCCGAGGTCTACGTTCCGGCAGCTGCGGCCCTCGGTGTGGCTGCAGTCTTCCTGTTGCGGTTGCTCGAGACGCCGGAGTCAAACGGCGCCCGCACCGGCCTCGTCGTCGCCTGGGTGGTCGCGGTGCTCTACCACCAAACCGCGGTGTTGTTTCTGATCCCGATGGCGGCTGCGGTCCTGGTTTCGAAGAATCGAGATTTCGCCAAGGCCCTGACCGCAGTGAGTGGGGTTGCCGGTGTGGTCGTCCTGGCAGCCTACGGGTTCGCCTTTCGATTCGCTGCTGCCGAGGCGGACGAACCACTGACCTTTATGACCTTCGTCTTCAGTTACGTCGTTCGCGGCGGAGATCAGTGGGGGACCGTCTCGAATGTTGGCGCCACCGGCGGGGTCCGGTTGCTCGAAAATCACATATGGGGCCTTTCGGCCCTTCTGCCCGCCCGCCCCTGGGTGCTGGTCTCCCTGGTGGTGGTTGGCGGTGCTGCGGCGCTGGTGGCCTGGCGTTTCGCGGATAGGCGGGCGCGGTTGCTGCTCTGCTTTGCCCTCACATGGGCGGTGACCTTCCTCGGCTTCTTCCTGTGGTGGTTCCCTGGAGAGGTGGAGTTCTCGGTGTTGACCTCGATGCCCGTGTGCATTGCCGCCATTGCCGGCGCGAGTCCTCTTCTGCAGGAATCCCGGGTCGGCTCTGCCGGGTCTCGGATCGCCGTTGTTGCGATCATCGTTGTGGCTGCCGCCAATTTTGTCGGCGGCCTGTGGTTCGAGGTGGTGCCCCGGCATCGAAGCCGGAGCGAGTTCTTTCATCGATCCCGTTTCCTGTCCACCTTTGACGACGGGTCGACCCTCAGGCTGACAAAGTACAAGGTGGCCACGTCGATCCGCTTCTACTTCGGCGCATCAGCGGATTCCATCGGCGAGGTCAATCTGCTCGAACGCGCCATGCACGACGGAGAATCCGATCAGCCGTGGATGACGAGGTCCGCCTGGGATCGGGCCATCGTCAACCTCGCCGAGATCCAGCCCTGGGCCTGGCACAACGGACGCAATGGCTTTCGCGAGCCCGAGACGTGGACGCGCATGATTCACTGGATCTTCAATCTCCGCGGTGATGGCGAAGGCTGGATGGTGGATTCGTGGGAGGTTGTTTCCGATGCTCGGGGGAACGACTATCTGCTGGTCACCTCGGGCAGCATTATGCTGACCGATCCCACCAGCTTTTTCAGTTGCTGATCGATGATCTCGATCCCCAATCACCGGCCCGACGGTTCTTCAGGAAGTGGTTGGAGGAGAATCCCGGCCCGTGAGGACAGACGGAAAGCAGAATTCGGAATTTCGTCCCGAGTAGTCCTTAGTTCTTAGTTTTGAGTTCTTAGTTTCCCCTTCCGCCCTTGAGGAGCCGCAGAGGAGCAGAGGGGCGGGGGAGCAGAGGAGAAACTGCCTTCTACGATTCGGGTGCGTCTTCCCCTCTGCCCCTTTTCTCCTCTGCCCCTCTGCCGACCAGGAAGCTGCCTCGCCCGATTGAGCCGGTAGGCAGAAGCGCGAATCACTGCACAGGTTTCAATGACACCTTGCCAACAGCCAACTGCCAACTCACCGACAGCAGCAGCCCCCAGCTGCGACTTTCTAAACGGCCAACTGCCGACTGCCAACTGCCGACTGCCAACTGCCAACTGCCGACTGCCGACTGCCAACTGCCAACGGATGTCACTCGCCGGCATCGCCACCGTCCTGCACCGGCGGAGCGGCAAACTGGACTGGCGGTGGAATTTCCTCACCCAGGGCGTCATCGACCAGCTGCTGAGCCGACCGACGGGCTGCCCGGCCCTGGGCCCGACTGGCTTCGGGATAGGCCCTGCCAGCCGTGTCCGGCCTTTTCCACTGCTCCTCGCGGAGATAGAGGGTCTGGGTGGGGAATGCGAACTCCACGCCCTGATCGTGCGCCAGGCGCAGGACGTCCACCGCCAGCCGGTGCCGTTCGCGCAGTTCCGTGGCCCAATCGGGCGTTTCGAAAAAGACGTAGAGCAGGAGCTCGAGACTGGCCGCGCCGAACTCGTTGAAGTAGACGTGGTAGTAGTCCTTGCGGGTGTAGGGATGGCGTTCGACCAGCTCTCGGATCCCCTCGCAGAAGGCATCCACCGTCTCCGGTGGGGTGTTGTAGGCGATGCCCAGCCGGGTGCTCCACCGCCTGAATCGGCGCGCCCCGAGATTGTCCACCGACGCCTTGATGAGGTTCGAATTCGGAAGGGTGATGAGGGAGTTGTAGAAGGTCCGGATTCGGGTCGAGCGAAAACCCATCGTCTCCACCGTCCCCTCCACATCGCCTACGACCACCCAGTCGCCCACCTGGAACGGCCGGTCGAGCAGGACGGTGATCGAGCCGAAGAGGTTGGACACGGTGTCCTGGGCGGCGAGGGCGAAGGCGAGACCTCCGAGCCCGAGGCCGGCCAGCAGGCCGGCGATCTCGATGCCGACGGTGCCGGCCACGGTGACCAGCCCGATGGCCACGATCAGGACCTTGAGGGACTTGCGCGTCAGCGGGACCAGCAGATCATCGAATCGACTCGCCGACGCCGCTGCGCGACGCTCCATGATGGCGCTGCCCACGTCCGTCAGCCGGTACGCCATGAGGGTGAAGGCGACCACCGCCACCACCACGATGGCCTCGACCCAGATCTTGAACACAACCATCGGCAGGCCGAGCCATAGGGCGCCGACTCCCCACAGCACCACCATCAGAAAGACTGACGCCGGGTGGATCGCGGCTGCCAGCAGAGATCTGTCCACCTGCAGGTAGCGCCGGGTCGAGCACCTTGTCCACAGCCGCTGCGGCAAGGGCGGTGAAGATCCGGCCGATCACCACGCCGGCCACGATCACCAGCAGGATGCCGAGCCATTGCCAGCCTTCAAGCAGGAAGAACTGAGCGTGAAGCTGTTCCGGGACCTTCCCGCGAACCCACATGGCCAGCGAGACCTCGTCGTAGGTCTGGCCGACACCCTCCACGGTCTCTCTGTCGCCCACCTCCTTGTGGATATCCCACAGGTCGCGAACGGTATCGCGGCTGAAAAGCCATCGACCGTCATCGGTCCGCGCGATGACGATGGCCCCGGCATCGAATCGCTCGAAGACCCACGGAGGCCCGTCAGGGTCGTCTGGAATGGACAGGGGGTCCACAAGGCGGGTGCGATCGACGATGCGCTTCAGCTGGCCGGCGAGCTCACGACTCTGGAGAGACCGGACCGCCGGCGATAGGCCGGACAGGTCGAGGCAGGCTGCAGCCTGGTCCAGGTCAGGACCGTCGGTGGCGTAGAACGCCGCGAGGAAGGTCTCCATCGTTGCGCGCGGCGTTCGAAGACTCAGGGGAGCCGGTTGGGAGGTAGATACCTGTTCGGCGGGTGGCGAAGCAGATTCATCTTCCTGAGCCCATCCGACTGCGGAGATGCCGGCCGCCGTCAGGACAACCAACAGTGCGATGCGGACAATCATCTTGTGGCGGTGCATGCAGCCTCCCCGTCTTCTGTCGGGTCGATTCGAGATGCTATCACCGGTTGAGCGGATATCGTAGATCCGGGGGCGCTTTCAGGCGAAGAAGCATCAGGTCGTCGCGTTGGAGCAGCCGCCGGCTGCGACTCCCTGAACGGCCAACGGCTAACGGCCAACGGCCAACTCACCGACGGTTGGGAGTTGCTAAATCCAGGGTGAGAAGGGGAGAAGGTGAGAAGGGGAGATGTCCCACCGCCGCGATTTTCCTGGAACCAGAGGGGGCTGGAAGCGGAGGAGATGGTGCTCTGTGGAACCCCGTCTCCCCATCCCCCCTGCCCCTTTTCCCTTTTGCGCCTCTGCTCTTCGATGTCGGCAGGCCCCAATTCGTAATGCGCAATTCGCAATCTGCGACGGGCGGGTGGGTTTCCACATTCCACATTCCACATTCCACATTTTGCCAACTGCCAACTGCCAACTGCCAACTGATCAGGAGGGGTCAGTTCGCCAAGATCTTGACGGTGCCGGACGACGTCCCAACGCCGATCTCCACGGCGCCGGGTCCTCCGTCGAAGGTGATCTGCTTTGCCTCGAAGGTCCCCTGGAAGTCGCTCTTGATGCTCCCCGAGCTGGTCTTGGCCTGTCCGGCGAGCCGAATGCCGGCAGGCAGGACAAGGGTCACGTCGCCCGAGCTGGCGTCTGCCTGTACGGTTCCGGTTGTCCCGATGGCGTTCCACTCAGCTGTGATGTTGCCCGACGAAGCGTTCATCTTCGCATTGCCGTGGAGGTCGGCAAGCGTGATATTGCCGGACGATGTGTTGGCCCTTGCGGAGGTCGCGCCCCCTCGGAGACTGATGTTTCCTGATGAAGCGTTGGCCGCAAAGGTTTCGAACGGTCGAGTGACCTCGATCTCGATTGACCCCGATGAGATGTTGCCGTCGAAGACACGAGCTGCTCCGGTCATGGTCAAGCCGCCTGAGGACACGTTGCAGTCGATTGCACCTCCGCCAAGGTCACCACTGATCGATATGGAACCCGACGAGGCGGTGATTGCAACATCGAGGTCGGGCGGCATGACGATGGCGATTCGCCCCTTGATCTTGCTCGGCCATCCGCCCCAAGACGTATCCTTGCGAGTGGACCGAATGATGAGGTCCCGGCCCTCTTCGGTGAACTTCGGTGCCAGCTCGTTGATCTGGTTGTTCACCTTGTTGCTCGAGCTCTTGGATTCCAGATCGACGGTCACTCGGACCGTGTTGCCGGATGCCACGGTGATGTCCACTTCGTGGATTGACGCTTTGACGACGACCCTCTGGCCTGGAGCGGCGGCGAAGGTGTGTTCTTTGTGGAGTTCGACGCCTGCGTGGGCGGTTACAGCGCCGACAAACGGCAGGATCGCGGTCACGAAAAGGGTTCGGGTATTCATCGGACCTCCTCGGCAGACATGAAATGGGCCATGGTGACCATTGAGAGTAACGAAAGAACGCCGGATTGGTTCATGCAGCGTTTGTTTTCTGCCATCCGGTGGGGCATGGGGGTCAGATGAGGTAGAAGGTCGAGCGCAGGGTCTCGTAGATCCCGACCGAAACAAAGACGACGCCGGTCACCCTGCGGGCCCAAACCTCGAATGCCTGCAGGCGATTGACCGCCTTGCCCAGGTGGCCGGTGCCGGCGGCAATCAGCAACGCAAACACTGCCACCGGCAATGCGGTCCCAATGCCATAGACCGCCGGCAAGAGCAGTGGCGAGCCGTGGTTGGCCGCGAGTGGTACGAGGCTACCGAAGAACAGCGCGGCTGAGACCGGGCAGAACGACAGCGCGAACACGATGCCGAGTAAGCCGGCCCCCCACACGCCCCACCGGTCAACCCGTTGCTGCAATTCGTCGCTGACGCCGAAACCTGGCAGGTTGAGTTTGAAGATCCCGAGGAGAAAGAGACCGATCACGATCAACAGGGGGCCCAGCGCGCGGGCAAAGCCGCCCTGAAGGAATCGAGATGCCGCCACCACCGACATCAGCGACCACACCGCGGCGGCCCCCAGTACCAGGTAGGCGAGCGTCCGTCCGGCAGTGTACAGCCCACCGGCCAGCAGCGCGGATCGGGTGCTGCCAATCTGCCGGCCGACGTAGGAGACGGCTGCAATATTGGTAGCCAGTGGACAGGGGCTGATCGAGGTCAGGATGCCCAGCCACAAGGCAGACCCCATGGCCAACCAGATTGAGTCCATCAGTTTTCCTCGATGAACTCTCCGGTTGCGTCTCGCACGTACTTCAGGAAGCCGTCCTTGTCACGAACCAACTGCCAGATCAGCTTGAGGTTCTCGAATCTCTCCACCTCGCCGTTGCGGTATTCGACCAGCACCAACGACCTGGTGACCAGCTCGAAGTCATCGACAAAATGCGAATTCTCACCATCGTCGGTGTTGACAACCCGCCACGCCAGGTCGCCGGAAGCCAACTCCTTCGAGAAACCTCGGGTGATCGCTTCCTCGGAGTAGGCTTCGAGCTTGCGACAGGTCGCGCAGCGCATGTTTCCGTGGAAGTAGTACGCGACCATCTCCGAGGTTGGAGTCGTTGTGTTGACTTCGTCCGCAGGGGAAGGCGCCTCAGCGAAAGCCGGAGGGGCCACCATTGAAGTCGTGGCGAACAGCAGAGCAAGGATGATCAGGAGAGAGTGGGAGAGGTGCATTTTCATATTCGCCTCCTACGCCAATATGGCCTTGAGCTCGTCGATGGACGGGACCTTGCCGTGGACCTTGAGCTCGCCGTCAACGACGAGCCCCGGGGTCATCATCAAACCGAACTTCGAAAACTGTGTGATGTCGGTGAGTTTTTCCAGATCGTAGGCGATGCCGAGCTGGTCAGCAGCCCTTTCTGTGAGCTTGGCCAGGGTCTCGCAACGCGGGCATCCGGGGCCGAGAACGATCAGCTTCTTCATGTGGTTCCTCCTAAGAAAAGAACATGCCGTAGATGAGGCCGGTGATGGTCGCCATCACCACCACCAGGCCGACATAGACCGAGGTCTTTTTCCAGCCGATGACGCTGGCGATGACCACCATGTTGGGCAGAGAAAGGGCCGGGCCGGCCAGAAGCAGCGCGAGAGACGGGCCAGGACCCATTCCTGCGCCGATCAGGCCCTGCAGGATCGGCACCTCGGTGAGGGTGGCGAAATACATCAGGGCGCCTGCCAGGGAAGCGAATAGGGTGGCGGTGATCCCATTGCCGCCGACGGCAGCCTCGACCCAGCCCGACGGAAGGAGGCCCTCGTTCCCGGGTCGCCCGAGCAGCAGACCGGCGACGAGAACGCCACCCAGCAGCAGGGGCAGAATCTGCTTGGCGTAACCCCAGCTCGAGGCGAACCAGGCTCCGAGTTCGCCCTGATCGCCTGCGATGACCAACGACAGGCCGATCACGCCGGCAGTGAAAGCGAGCTCAGGGTGCTGGGGAATCACGACCGCGAGAGCCAGGCACGGGGTCGCAATCGCCACCGCCTTCCACGGTCGGAGTCCGAACCAGCGAACCAGAATCACGCCCAGCACAACGCCAGCCGCCGCGGTCAGCCACCATTTGGCGCGCCAGGTGGCAAACCACACACCGGTCGGATCGTCAGGGCGCGCCCAGTTGGCGAAGACCAGAATGGCGACCTGGGCGGCGAAGAATGCTGCGGTCTGGCCCAGCGGTCGCACGTGATCGGGCTCAGGGAGGGTCATGGCGGCGGCCGCCCGGGATTGCTCAGAACGCCTGAAGATCAGCGCCATGAGGACGCCCACCACCACGGAAAAAACCACCGCACCTATGGCCCGTGCTGCCCCGAGCTTGGCTCCGAGAACACTCGTCGTGAGCACGATGGCGAGCACGTTGACTGCCGGGCCGGAGTAGAGGAAGGCGGAGGCCGGGCCAAGCCCTGCTCCCATCTGGTGGATGCCGGCAAACAGCGGCAGCACCGTGCACGAGCACACCGCCAGAATGGTTCCGCTCACCGCTGCCACTCCGTAAGACACCACCTTGGGCGCCCGAGGCCCGAGGTATTTCATCACCGCGGCCTGGCTGACGAAACTGGCGATGGCCCCGGCGATGAAGAAGGCCGGCACCAGGCACAGCAGGACATGTTCGCGGGCGTACCATCTGGTGAGGGCGAGGGCTTCGGTGACCGAGCTATCGAAACGCGGCCAACCAACCGGCAGCCAGAAGACCACCGCGAAGGCTGTTACCATCCAGGCCAGGACCTTCCACTCGGTCTTCCAGTCAATCAACAGCCGCTCCGAGAATGTGTCCGCTTGATATTTGGCGACTCCGCCAAGAGGTTGGAAAAAAGAAACCGCTCACGAGGCCTCCGAAAGGTCTCCACGGCCAACCTCCTCGAGCACTGCCTCCACGCAGCCGAAGAAGTTGAGGATGCACGGCACGCGCAAACGGTAGAAGACCTGGGCGCCTCGCCGGTCGTCAAGCACGATGCCCGCCTTCTTCAGCCGCGACAAGTGTTTCGAGACGGTGGAAATGTCGGCTCCAATCAACTCGGTCAGTTCGAGGACACAGCGCTCGCCTCGCGAGAGTTCGTCGACGATGAACAGGCGGCTCGGGTGAGCCAGTGCCTTCATGACCGCGGCCCTCTCCTCCATTTGGGACTTGGTGGGACCCTCGAGCCGTCGCTTCGTGTTCATGATTTGGCAATATAGCCAAATGTCCTCGAATGTCAAGATCGCGGCGGCTGTCGGTCATTCCTCGATCCTCGGGACCGATCTTCGCACCCGACGGGAGCCGCGCCGGCACCTTCAATTCGGTGTGGAGGCTGGAGGGCGACCTCAGTTGGAAGGTGGTCTTCGACCGCGGTTGCCCCGACTGCGAGTGCCCGCCCGACGGTGGGGCTTCCAACTGATTGAGGTCGGGTCCGGTATGTAGGTCGTGGGGGGCCGCCGCCAGTTCGGTCAACCAGCGCAGACCTCCAGGCCTACGATATGGACATACTCCGCGAGTTTTTTGGACCACACCACCCTGACGTTCCGATCCTCTCCTGTGGAGTCCCTCAGCACTGCGTCGCACTCCGGCACGAAGGGATCGTGACCAACGTAGACGGCGCCGATCCCGGCGCCTCCAGAATCTCGGAGGATGACCGAAAATGACCTCTCTCTCCCAGATCCGTTGGTCACCAAATCCGCCGTTTTGAAGGTCGGGGACCGCTCTTCGTCTCTCCGTTCGTTGCTCATGGCTGCCTCCTGGCCGTAACCGTTCGCATCAAGAACTGACCTGGTCATCATAGTTCCCTACACCTGATAATGCACCCGCCGTCGGCCTGATCTTTGGATCACGGGGGGGCGGGTCAATCGCCATCGAATGAACTGAAAGCATATTTCATGCCCGGTATGGAACAGGGTTTTACGGGCTACGGTCGATTCGAATCGAGACACTCTGTTTTTCGACTATCAATTTCTGAAATTTGGGTGTTTAGATCTGCGACCGGACGGCGGCGGCGTTTACTGGTCGCTCAACGGGGGAGCGTGACAGCCAACCGCTGCGGCCCCACGGCCCTCCTTGGGCCACAACAGCTGTGCTTGTTGCTCCTCGCTGACTCTGTAGGCCGATGAAAAGGAGGGAGCTGCGAAGGCCGTCGATGATTCACCGGGGAAAGTATACCCAACTGCGATTGGGGCATTGGGGATCGTAGACAAGTGATAGCATCGGTGCCCCATGGAGCCCTCACTACGGCCGATCGAACCCGAGAAGGGGAGGGGTCGGGCCACCCGCCCGGTGATGGGTCCGTTGCTGACGGGATTTGTGATCCTGATTGCGGTTGGGGTGGTGTTTCTCGGATTGCGGATCCTGACCTACCGGCAGGTGGACGATCAAGATCGCGTCGCCAAGAAGAGGGAGTACCTGGCCCAGGTGGCCGATCTGGCAAAGCGGCTGCCTGCAGGCCCGAACCTGGTGGTCATCCTGTTCGACGACCTGGGGTTGGGCGATGTGGGCACCTACGGCGGCGAAGCCATCGAAACGCCGAACCTCGACCGGATCGCAGCCGAGGGAATGCTCTTCACGAGCGGCTACTCGTCGTCGCCCTACTGCTCGGCCTCTCGCGCCGGGCTGCTCACCGGACGCTATGCGGTCCACACCGCCCTCGATCACGTGGTTCAGGTTCCGGGTTCGTGGCAGGACACCCTGGAAAGAATCGGCAAATTGAACCGGCGGCTCCCTGCCGAAGAGATCACCCTGGCGGAGGTACTTCAGGCGGCCGGCTACGCCACGGCCATCGTCGGCAAGTGGCACCTGGGTGATGAGTCGCCATCGCTGCCGAATGACATGGGCTTTGACTCGTTCTTCGGTCTGTTGTTCAGCAACGACCAGGGCGAGCCGGTGGTGTGGAGCGATCGGGAGATCGTGGAGCGGCACCCCATCGACCAGACGACCCTGACTCGGCGCTACACCGAGCGGGCGGTCGCCTTTATCGAAGAGCAACGGGAGGCCCCGTTCTTCCTTTACCTGCCTCACACCTTTCCGCACGTCCCTCTGCACGTGGGGCCAGATCGGAGGGGGCGTTCTGCCGCTGGCCTGTACGGCGATGTGGTGGAGGAACTCGACTGGAGCACAGGCGCCGTTGTCGACGCGTTGGTACGAGCCGGCGTGGCGGAGAATACTCTCGTGGTGGTGAGTTCGGACAACGGTCCCTGGTTCGAGGGGAGCCCTGGAGCGACGCGCGGGCGAAAATTCGACGTCTTCGAAGGCGGAATGAGGGTGCCCTTTCTCGCATGGTGGCCGGGTCGCATCGCGCCGGGGTCGGTGGACGAGCAGCCGGCGATCGGTATCGACCTCTTTCCCACCGTTCTGGAACTGGTGGGCCTGCCGCTGCCGGATGACCGCGCCATCGACGGTCGCAGCCTGGTTCATCGGTTTGACGGGAGTGGGGGAGGGGATCGGGAGCCGATCTGGTTCCACCAGGTGGGTCGGCTCAGGGCGGTCCGCGACGGTCACTTCAAGTACCACGATCGGCACCGCGTGCCCTTCGGAAACCCTCCGGACTTCCCATTGGGATCTTACGTTTCACGGGGGCCTTGGCTGTTCGACCTCGACCGTGATCCTGCCGAGTCATACGATGTGTCGGCGCGCCACCCGGAGGTCTTCGAACGCATGCAGCGAATGCTCGAATCCCGGCAACAGGAGCTGGACCAGAACCCCCGCGGCTGGAAATGACCTGAATTGGGTCACGGCACGGTGTCGGACCACTGGGACGTATCTCCGGACTCGAAGCCATCCTCAAAAATCGCGAAGGCGTCGACGGTGAGCAGATTGATCACTGTCTCGCCGGAAACTGCGTCAGTGTGGTCGTGGATCGTGCACGATATTTCGATCGGGGTGTCGGGGGGAAGCCCTTCCTGGATGCTCACGGTTACCTCGATCGCTCCGGTGTCGTCGCTCGCCAGGTCACCGAGATTCCACAGGGCTGTGGCGCCGCTGGGATCGACGAAGTCCGCCGACGGTTGCGAACCTTCGAACGGAGCAGGGTCAGGGAAGTTGCACCAAAGAGACACGTCGTTCTCGTAGCCTCCAGCGTTGCCGTAAGCGAGGTTGAATAATGCCGGTTGTCCCGGCAGGACCAGCGGTTCATAGGTACTTTCGATCCACAGCCCAGCCGGTATTTTTTCGACGAGAATCCCGCGGGATTCGTTGCTCTCGAGCAAAAGCGTATCGATCGCGCTTTCGGTCCACGTGCACGGTTCGACGGAATAGACCGAGGTCATGGTCACCGTCTGTCCAACTCCAATTTGAACATTCCATTCGGTCAGGCCCGGATTCTGATTGGCGACGCCGTCGCTCACCGTGACGTCCACCAACGACAATTCGGATGGTTGGAAGGACTGGCTGAGCGCCGAGTCGCTCGAGGCGGTTGAACGGTTGAACAGGTCCTCTACGATCTCGATGATGTCACCGGTTTCGTTCACGGACACGTAGCCGGGAAACCACGGCTGGGCGTTGACGGTGGTTTCCCAGAGCGTTGTGGCCGCGGTGATCTGATTGATTGGGATGTCTGCCACCGGCGCACCGGTGTGGTCCTGAATGGAACACACTGTGGGAATGTGTGTCCCCACCGGAAGGCCTGCCTCGACATCCACCGTGACCTGGATCGAGGTGGAGTTTCCATTGGCCAGATCGCCGAGTTCCCAGTTTGCGGAGAGGCCGGTGGAATCCACGAAATCTGCAGGCGGTATGGAGTCGCCAAATGGCCCGTCGGGCGAGAAAGCGCACCAGATCTGGACGTTGTTTTCGTACCCACCGTTGTTGCCGGCCTGGAGCTGGAATGTCGCCTGCTGCCCGGAAAACACAAGGGGTTCGTAGGTGCTATCGATCTGGAGGTCGTGCAGCCACTTGTTGAGGGTGACGTCGCGCCATTGAGAAGGCCCGACCCACAGCCTTTGAATCGTACTGGCTGGCCAGTTGCACTGAGCCACGCTATACCAGACCGTGAGCGTTGCCGACTGACCGGCGCTGAGCGTGGTCGCCCAAAGCACCTGGCCGGTCGGCTGAGAGACGGTTCCGCTGGTGGCAGTGTGGCTGATGTAATTGACTTCGCTCGTGACGAATGTCTGGTCGAGGTCCACCGCGACCGTGCCTCCGCCGGTGTTGGTGAAGGTGTCCTCAATCTGAATCGTGTCAGCGAACTCGACGTCGATCTCCATCCCTTCAACCCACGGCTGACCGTTGACCGACGTTGTCCACTGAACCTGGGCCGAAGCTGGAAGGACCGGCAGGGCCACGAGTGCGAGAAGGGCCAGCACCAACAATCCGCGATCACCTGCCATTTGCCTACTCCTCCTCCGGTGGGGCTCGGCGCGGCAATTCTCATGTGCGATGCCCGCCGCCCGTCCATTGTTGCGATTGTTCAGGTTGATTCTATGGCAGATTCGATTCGCGTCAAATGCCGATTGCCGGGTTCATCTGCCTTCGAAGTCGAATCTGAGATGTAGTATCATTCGCCGGTAGTTGCTCAAGCTGTCATTAATCGAATCCGGGGGTTACGGAGGAAAACATGAATCTCGCATTTCGAAGATCCGCGGTGCGCGTCATAGCCGGGACATTCGCGTGCATGGTGGTTTCACTGGCGGTGCCGACGACGGCGTCGGCCAAGGAGCTCGCGTCCGCAGCGATCGCCGCCTCCGTTGACCAGGGCACCTTCGATGAGGTCCGCCAAGCGATATTGATGGATATGCATCAGCAGCAGAGATTCGACTTCGACGAGGATGGGGTCGAAGCCGTGGGCCGGGATCTCATGGCCGAAGGGCGTCTAGTCACGGCCGTGGAGGTTCTGCAGCTCAACCAGATGATCCACGGCGAGTCGGCCCTCGCCGCGAACGCTCTTGCCGACGCCTTTCAGGAGTCCGGCAATCCAATGGCGGCTCGGATGTACTACCAACGTGCCCTGGAGATCGATCCGGCGAACGAGCATGCCCGAGGGGCGCTGGCGAAGGTCGAGTCTGGCGATGGCGGGACCCCGTCGGGAGCGCTGGCAAATGCAGGCATAGATCCGGCAACCCTCGCCGCCATGGGAGTGACCCCGGAGCAGATGCAGCAGCTGGAAGAGGCCATGGCGCAGGCCGGAAAGATGGAGACCGGCGGTGGGGCGATCGCGGTCCCGCCCAAAGCCGACACTGCTCGATCTCCCTCGAGATCGGCACCTTCGGCCGAACCCGCGGTAGCGCACGAATCCGAGTACTGTGAGGTTCTTCATCGATACAACGCCGAAAAGAAGATCTCCGATGCGGGGATTCGCAGCCGTTTCGAAGGCGAGTACGGTCAGGCCGGGGATGCGGACCGTCGAAAAACCTGGAATGTGGAGACCGCCTGCCGCGAGTTCCTGGTGGCGGTGCCACTGTGGGCGGATGTTTCCCCGCCGGTTCTGATTCAAAAGAGCGCGACGATTTTCGAGGACGCGACCGGAGCGATCTGGGACTTTCAAACAGGGGGGGATGGTACGGTCACGGCCGTTATCATGGTGTCTACCGACGGCACATCCTCGGAGATGAAGAGGCTGGGAGATCCCCGCAGCTTCGACTGATTTCGAGCCCGGACCTGTGTTGGGCCGAATGGGTAGAATGTCCGGGACAGACCTCGGTCAAGGAGGAAGAGATGAAAATGACGGCATGGATTCTGGTGTGTGCGGTCGTGGCTGTGGGTTTCGTGTCCGGTGTGGCCGTTGCCGAGGACACCCCGGAGATGACCGCGGAACAGAAGGAGGAGATGGAAGCCTGGCAGAAGGCCATGGCGCCCGGCCCGCAGCACGCGGCGTTGGCCGAGATGGTGGGCGATTTCAAGATCACCGTCAATTCCTTCATGGAGCCGGGTGGCGAGCCTCAGGTTTCTTCCGGCACGGCATCGCGGAAGATGATCATGGACGGCCGGATTCTCGAAGAGACGGTGAGCAGCAGCGTCATGGGTCAGCCCTTCGAGGGGCGCGGACTCACCGGCTACGACAACGTCGCCGGTCAGTGGTGGGGGAGCTGGATCGACAGCATGTCCACCGGGTTGATGACCACCTACGGGGAGTGGGACGAGGAGGAGGGGATCGGGACCTTCCACGGTGAGTACATCGATCCCTCGACCAACATGGCCCAGGCGACCCGGACCGTCATTCATCAGCTCGAAGGCGGAAACGAGCGCATGGAGATGTTCATGATCACGCCTGCCGGCGAGTACAAGTCCATGGAGATCCTGTACGAGCGTCAGTAGGACGGTGGGAGGGTGAGAAGGTTAAAGGTTTAAAGGTTAAAGGTTTAAAGGTTAAAGGTTGGGTTCATCCGGAATTCCGTGAGGTGGAGGTCGATCGATTTCGGATTTGACACCGGCCCCCTCGCCAGCTATGCCCATTCACCCCGTGAACGACCCGGAGGTGACCATGTGCAATGCGGCCAAGACAACTGATTGCTGCCGCTGAAGACTGGTTACTGTCCCCGCTCGCTGTTCCCGGTCGCTGCCCCTGACTGCTGCCGCTGCCGCTGAATTTCGGGAACGGGAAAGGGAACGGCGGGAACCCCAACCACACGTTATTCCGGGTGAGCCAAACGTTCAACGTAAAGGGTGTTGCAGCTTGCTGCCTCGGGCCTTTGATGTCCCTCAGCCGATGAGGGCGTCGACCACCGCACACCACGCTTCGCCGATGCCGCGCGGGCTGTAACCGCCGCCGCCGAGGGCGATCAGCCGGCCGTTGCAGTGTCGATCCGCCAGGGCACAGAGCCGGGTTGCCGCGTGGCGGTGGGCCGCCGCCGTGTACTCGAGGTGGGTGAGGGGATCGCCGGCCAGTGGGTCGGCACCGCACTGCAGGATGACGAAATCTGGTTTGGCGTCATCGATATGTGATTCGAGCCTTTCCCAGGCGGCGAGGAACTGTTGGTCTCCGGCGCCCGGCGGCAGCGGGAGATTGAGCTTGGTGCCTTCGGCCTGGCCCTTGCCGATCTCGTGCGGCCAGCCGGTCCCCGGGTAGAGGAACCGGCCGTCTTCGTGGATGTCGCCGATGAAGACCTCGGGGTCGTCCTCGAATCCGTAGAGGACGCCGTCGCCGTGGTGGGCATCGATGTCCACATAGGCGATCTTCCGCAGCCCGTGGCGTGAACGCAGGATCTCGATCGCGACCCCGCAGTCGTTGAAGACGCAGAACCCACCCGCGGTGTCGCGGCGGGCGTGGTGGAGTCCTGCGATGGGCACGAAGGCCCGCCTCGCCTCCCCCGAGGTCACCATCCGGACTGCGTCGAGGGTGCTGCCCACCACGAAGGCCGAAGCCTCGTAGATCCCTTTGAACGCCGGCGTGTCCCCGTAATCCAAATAGCCCTCACCGGTTTCGGATCGCTCCAGCACCAGGTTCACGTAGTGGGGGAGGTGGAAGCTCTCGATGTCATCCCGAGAAGCCTCGATCGGCGTTGCCACCGTCACCCGGTCGACCAAGCCCTTCCCCTGAGCCGCCGACCAGAAGGTGTCCAGCCGGTCCATGCCGAAGGGGTGGCCGTAGCCGAAGCCATAGCGCGCAAGGTCGTCGCCGTAATACACGGCCACTGCATCGAGGTTGGTCCTACGTCGTTCGGAGGTCACCCTGTCATTGTAGTGTTTCGGCACTTCGCGCCCGATGACGGTACTTCCAACAGCCTGGAGCGGCCACATCTCAGAATGATCCGGAAACGGACTCGGACGCGGGCATTACTGCCTGAGCCTGACCGGGCGCCGTTTCCGAACCACCCGATTGGACCCGACCAAAATGAGGCTACGTCAGAATGTGCCAGGCAAAAGCCATCTGGGCCACCCCGGTCGTTTGCACTCACTCGATCATTGTAGTGTTTCTAGGCCGGCGACCGATCAGGTCGAGTCCGGGTCTTTGCCCAGAACCTCGCGGCCGGAGGGACGTACCCATCACGAAAGGGAGTTGACTCGGAGTATGGCGCCACATCGAACACCAGCGCGTGGGACGGTACGAGCGCTGTCGGGTGCCTCCGCCGCCCTCGCGGTCGCCATGGTTGTGATTTTCCCGGCGGCGGCCGCCGCCACCGGCGAGGGACTTGATCCGCGCGAGGATCCGGTGGTGCTCACACAGCAGCGGTTGGACCGGGTGCTGTTGCTCACCAAGGGTTGGAGCTACCACCCGGGGGATGACCCGGCGTGGGCTGATCCGGCACTCGACGACGCGTCGTGGGCGGTGGTGCGGCCGTGCCTTCAGACCTCCGACGAGATCCCCGGCGGATGGCCGGGGATCGGCTGGTTTCGCCGCAGGGTGATGATCGACCCGGCGGTCCAGACGACCAACATCGGTGTGCACTTCTACCAAGCCGGAGCATCGGAGCTGTACGTCGACGGGGTGCTGGCGGTTCGGTTCGGAACGGTGTCCGCGGACCCGAAGGTCGAGCGGGCAGTCTCCCCACAAGTCCTCGATTCGATCGCCCTGTCTCCGGGCAAGGTGCACGTGCTCGCCGTGAGGTTCTCCAACAGCACGGGAAACGTGCTTTCGGGAGGGTTCCGCGGCTTCGACGCGCGAGTCGGCGGTGTTCACGAGATGGTCACCTGGGGGGTCGGCTTCGTGCGCATTTACACCGGTCTGATGGCCGGAGCGATCGGGATGTTCGGGGCCTTCGTGTTGCTCCACCTGCTGCTTTTTCTGTCCCGTCCGTCGCTGCGAGAGAACCTCGGCTTCGTGGCGTTCGGCGCATCGCTGGTGACCGTGCTGGGCGCCGAGCTGTGGATGAATTCGCAGATCGATCTGTCGGTCTATCGGGTGGCCTTCAACCTCGAGATGAGCGCCATGTTCGCTCTGGTGGTGACAGCCATGCTGCTCGAGCGCCGGATCTTCGACCAGCCTTTGGATATTGCCTTCTGGGTGATCGCCGGCGCGGGGGCTGTCACCCTGGGATGGCTGTGGTCGCAGCCTGCGCTGACGGATCGGCCGGTTGTTGCCGGGTTTCTCGTGCTCGGGCTGGCAGACATGCTGAGGTTGGCGGTTGGTGCCCTGCGCCGCCGCGAGCGCGATGCGTGGGTGGTCGCCGCCGGTTTTGCTGCCCTCACCCTGTCCTTCTTCGGCGCGCTGCTGCGCAACCTCGGCGTCATCGAGATCTCTCCGTGGCCCATGTTCATCGGCGGGTTCGGCGCGCTGGCGCTGTCGTTCTCCGTTTATCTCACCCGGCGGGTCGCTCACACCGATCGACAGCTCGAGAGGCGTTTAGTCGAGGTCCAGGATCTGACCTCGCGGGCTCTCGAGCAGGAGCGGGCGGCGAGGGAGCAGGAGATCACGCGGCGGGTGCTCGAGGCGGACAACCTGCGAAAGACCGCCGAGCTTGAGGAGGCTCGGCGGATGCTGCTGGCCATGCTGCCGCTCGCGCTGCCTGTGCTCCCCGGTTTCGAAATTGCGGTCCACATGACCACGGCGAGCGAGGTGGGCGGCGATTACTACGACTTCCTCCGCGGCGCCGACGACGACTGGACGATCGCGGTCGGGGACGCCACCGGGCACGGGCTGCACGCAGGGATGGTCGTCGGTTTGGCCAAGGGGATCCTGCAGTCCGCCAACGGTGCCGGCGGGCTCGGCCGGATGCTGAATCGGATCCACACGGGCCTGGTCTCGCTGAACGAGCGACGGGCGAGCATGACCCTCGTGCTGGTGCGGCTGAACGGCTCGACGCTCCGGATCGCGTCGGCGGGAATGCCGCCGGTGCTGATCCGCCGTCATGGTTCGGGGTCGGTGGAGGAGATCCTGTTGCCGGGGGTGCCCCTCGGCACGCTTCAGCGCGCGACGTGGCGCGAGCATGAGGTGTCGGTGGGCGAGGGCGACTCGATCCTGTTGATGAGCGACGGTCTGGCCGAGATGCCGGACGCGGAGGGGGAGCCGTTCGGCTACGACCGTGTGCAGCGGGAGTTCGCTCGCGCGGGGGCCCTTGAACCGGCCGAGGCACTGGAGCGCCTCGTGGGGTCTGCTGACCGCCACCGGGGCGGAGAGTCGATCCGAGACGACGTCACTCTGCTGATGCTGCGCGTGCGCAGCCCCCGCCCATTAACCCACTAGCCCCCAGCCGACTATCCGGCATCGTGTGGCTGGTCACTGGTTTCTCGTCGCTCGTCGCTGGTTCCAGTATCCAGAATCCAGGTGGGCGGGGGGGCCTACGTGAGTATGTGCCAGGCGAACGCCATCTGAGCGAGCCAGCCTGCCGCGAACGCGAGCGTCCGAACCCACGGAATGCGGAAGGTGTAGGCAAGGAAGTGGACCACTCGCGCCCAGAAGTAGACCGCGGCGGCGGTTGCGGTGCACTCGTTGAACGCACCGACCGCGTGGGCGAGCAAAACCAGGGTGGCAAACACCACCAGGTTCTCCACCGCGTTGTAGTGGGCCGCCTTCATCTTGACGGCCCACGCCGCTATCGGCTTGGGGTCCTCCGGGTAGCCGATCGCATCCGCGATCCCCCTGACCAGGATCATGTTGAGGATATAGGGGACCCACATCACCGCCGTGAATGTGGTCACCAAGGCCAGGTACATCAATTCAGGAGTCATGCCATACCTCCCAGGGTCGAGCCGTCTCGTGCTTCAGGTCAGGGATCTCTGATTAGAAGGTAGGCCGCCAGGGTCTACGGTGCAAGAGCCCCTGGTTTTGGTTCCGCGGGCCTACTTGACTTCGGTAAAGGTCTGGAATCCGGCGTCCTTGACACCGTCCTCCACCTTGAGTTTGGCGGTCTCGGGAGATGTCGCAAAAGCCATGAAGGCGTCTACATCAGCGACTTCGAGAAGCAGGCCGGTCTGGTTCGGGTCGTCCATGCTCTGGAATTGGCGGACGCTGGTGACCCCATTCTGGATAAACAGGCCCTGGCGGTCTGTCGGGGCCTTGGAAAGCATCGAACCAGTGATCTGCATCCTTCACCTCGTGGGTGATGATCATGGTGGTGCCGCTCCCAGTTGCGGGCATGTCGCTGTTCCAGGTGTCGTTGCTAATCTTCCACTCACCGTCCTCAAAGCGCCAGGTTTCGATGTATTTGCCCCGGTCCACCACCGAACCGTCGGGCGCGGTGAGGGTATAGGTCCCCACCCGGTAGCCGATGTCGCCTGAGATTTTGGCCTCGATGGTGTCGAGTTTGACTGCGAGGCCCTCGGCGATCATTCCTCCGAAGTCCTCTCGGACGGCCGCGGCGCCCCGGGCGAGTTCTGCGTTCGGGGGCAGGAGACGGGCGTCGTCGGTGTAAAGGGCAACCAGGTCTTCCAGGTTGCCCTCGGTAAGTGCCTGTTCCCACTGTTCGGATCGGGCGGTGATCGCGGAGCCGTCCTGCGACCCGGTTGGCGCGCACGCGACGCATGCGATCACGATGCACAATGCTGCAAAGCTGATTTTCTTCATGTTGTCCTCCTTCGGTTGACTGGGTGCCCGGTCACCGTGGTGTTTCGGTCCGTGAATGACCTGGCGGTCTGGATTCGGGATCTGGTTGCTAAATCAAAATTGAGATTCAGTCTGTAGATTAGAGACGGATGATGCCCCTGTCAAGTGCCCCGCATCGACCGGGGCTCTCGACGCCTGTTCTTCGGGTTGGATCGATGCCACAATAAGGCGTGGCCGGTCCCTCTGGTCAGGGCGTGTCCCGATGGGGACCGGGCGACGATCGGCCGTCTCGCTGCGGATTCCGCTCGAGGTGGAGGCGGGAAAGGAGGTGAACCGTGGCGTTTTTCAAGAAAAAGACCCTCACCAGTCTTGCCCGTACCTGCGGTTGAGCGGCCAAGATCGGCCCGGCGGATCTGTCGGGCGTGCTCCATGGCCTGCCTGCGCCAACCGACCCTGATTTGTTGGTTGGGATCGAGACCGCCGACGACGCCGCGGTCTATCGGCTCACCGACGAGGTGGCGGTGATCAGCACCGTTGACTTCATCACGCCGCCGGTGGACGACCCCTATTGGTTCGGCCAGATCGCGGCGGCGAACGCGCTTTCCGACGTCTACTCCATGGGCGGCAGGCCGATCACCGCCCTGAACCTGGTGATGTTCCCGGCCAAACACCTGGACATGGGGATATTGCGCGAGATCCTGCGGGGCGGTCACGACAAGGTAGCCGAGGCCGGTGCCTCCCTGGTGGGCGGCCACACCGTGGACGACGAGGAACCCAAGTACGGCCTCAGCGTCAATGGCACGGTCCATCCGGACAGGATCATCACCAATGCGGGTTCCCGTGCCGGGGATGCTCTGATCCTCACCAAGCCCCTCGGCACCGGGGTGCTGTTGAACGCCGTCCGGTCGCGGCGGATGAGGTATGAAGACGTGGAGCGGGAGGTGCTGCCGTCGATGGCAACCCTGAACGGGCCGGCGATGGAAGTTGCCCTGAGTTTCGACCTGAACGCGTGCACCGACATTACTGGATTCGGGCTTGCCGGCCACAGCCTGGAGGTGGCGCGGGGCAGCGGGGCGACCGTCCGTCTCGAGTACGGGAGCCTCCCCGTGTATCCGGGGACGCTCGAGATGTACCGCAGGGGCGAAACAACCGGCAGCAACGCCCCCAATCGGGCCATGGTCGCCGGTGACCTGAGGCTCAGGGTGGATCTGCCGAAGATCGATGAGGAGATCCTCTTCGACCCGCAGACCTCCGGGGGACTCCTGCTCTCGATCCCGGAATCACAGGCCGCTGCTCTTCTTAAGGCCTTGGCCGCAGCGGGAGTCGACGCTGCCGTGCGCGTCGGTTCGGTGGTCGAAGGTCCCTCGCGCATCGAGATTATTTGAGTCGAGGCAGTCGGCAGCAGGGCGAATTCGGAAGGCATTTCTCCGAGTGCCGTTTCGCCGCGTATTGTCTTATAACAGAGCCAACAGTGGAGGTTCCATGAAAATCGCTCTCTTCATTCTTGCAGTTGTGTTCGTGGTGCTCGCCGCCTCCGGATGCGCTCCCGGCCCGAATCAACTCTCCGGTTCGCCCGATAGTGACGGCAAGGTCGCCGGTTTTTGGAAGGGACTCTGGCACGGCTTCATCGTGTTCTTCACGTTCATCGTGTCTCTCTTCAATGAAAATGTGCGCATTTACGAGGTGCACAACAACGGCGGCTGGTACAACTTTGGCTATTTGATTGGCCTCATGATGTTCTTTGGTGGCGGTGGGGGAGGTGCCTGCAAGGGCGCAGGGCGCCGCTGAGATACGGCCGGCCGAAAAACGTGGCTTTAATCTCTGGGCTTCGAAACGTACATCGCATGCCACCTCTGAAACCGGTCAGCATGGGTCCCTCCGACCATCACCAGGTGGTTTCCCAGTGGTGAACTCAGGAGATCGCTGACCCGGCCTTGGTCGAGACGGATTTTCACCTGGGTCCGGCAGAGGGCTTCCGATGTGCCGTTCCGCAGAATTTCGCCTTCCGCCACCCAGAGCTTCGTCATGTCAGGGCCGCCGATCCTGAGCAGGGTGACGGGCTGGGACCGGAGATTTCCCTGGATGGCGACTCCCATGCCGGATTCGAAGTGCGATCGCAGGGTGTAGCTGTCCACCAGGCTTTCGGGCACAGTGCAGTGAGCGAGCCAGAGGGTGTTCTCGACCTCATCCAGGCTGGCAGGGTTGGCCATCCACGGTGTTTCACCGAGCAGTCGGTGTGCCCACAACATGCCCATGGTGCTGACCAGATCACCTTCGCAACCCGCGATGACGCCATCATCGTTGAGCCGTGCCAGGGCGAAGCAGCCGGTAGTTCGCTGGTGCAATACCAGATCAAAGCACCGCACGGTGAGGGCGTCGAGTTGGTGCCGATCGACCACGGCCCTGAGTGCTTCGTACACCCTCACCACGTTCTCGCGATCGGCACGCGAAGGTTCGCGAACCTCGTGGGCACGAGCCGTGAGGGATTCGACCATGGGAACGATGGAGTCGGACGAAATTCGATCCATCGCTGTTTCGATCTCCGTCATTTCAACCGGTACCACCGCTGGTCCCCACGTTGAGGTCAAGATTGTCGGAACGGGGCTGCTGGCGACGAGCCAGTCGGAGGGGTTCCCAACAAGGCCGATCCGCAGACGCTGAAAGGCACGGTGAGTCAGCACATCGTGTGCCGTGTCGGCGATTCGATCCATCCCGGCCGTGTCGTCGGCTCCCTCGAGGAAGAAAATCCTGCCTGGCCGACCGTCCTGTTGGAGGCGTGCGAGGATCTCGAGCGCGGCGGGCAGGGAGTTGTTGGACGGGTGGGCAATCAGAAACACCGGTTCATGAGGCTCGGCCACTCGCCGTTCCCGGCAGAGGTCCAGGACAACCTCCTCGGTCCCGCCTGTGGCCACCAGAACAAACAACGGCTCACTGTCGAGTGAATTCTCCTTCGTTTCGATTTCACCGCCCAGCTGTTGCAGAGATCGGACATAACCGCCGGTGATCTGGTGAAGCTCGTCATCACCCAACAACACCGGTGGGCGGGCGACATGGAAGCGGAATCCTGGCGTCATAGCTCTCCCGTGGTTGCCCGACTCGATGGGGCATTCACAGCCGCAACAGCCGGTTGGTATTTCAGCCATTGAGACCATCGATTTTAACGCGGCCCGATCAGCACACGCCAGCCCGCACGATTCACCCTTCTCTGATACCTTTTCATCCGACTCCACAACCGTTTGAAGAACCGCACTGGGAGCATCGGATGAGCAGAATCGCCCGCATCGAGCTGTTTCACGTGGCCATACCCCTGCCAGCGCCCTTCTACCCGAGCTGGATTCCGGGCATGCCGCAGACCGAGAACCGATTCACCCTGATTCGAGTGACCACCGACGACGGGGTGGAGGGCTACAGCGCGGGGCCGGCCATCGCCCGAGAGCGAGCGGGTCTCGGCGACCTCCTCGGGCCCTACCTGATCGGCGAGGACGCCACCGACATCGGCCTCATCCAACAACGGTTGCGCGAGATCGCCTACCTCGGGTGGCGCAACTACTGGGTGGAACCCGCCTTCTGGGACATCAAGGGCAAGCTGGCCGGCAAGCCCGTCTGTGAGCTCCTCGGCGGGCACCCGGCCACGATTCGCCTCTACAGCTCCTGCGGCGAGGTCAAGAGCCCGGAGGCGAGAATCGCCGAAGCCGAGGCCCGATACAGCGAGGGGTTTCGGGTCATCAAGATCCGGGTTCACGATTTCGACGAAGCGGTAGACATC
This sequence comes from uncultured Holophagae bacterium, assembly GCA_963801995.1. Classification (GTDB taxonomy): domain Bacteria; phylum Acidobacteriota; class Thermoanaerobaculia; order Thermoanaerobaculales; family Sulfomarinibacteraceae; genus FEB-10. Next base: position 112,492 of record CAWDGW010000017.1, read on the forward strand.
CGGCAGGTGACCGAGACCGTCAAGGCGGTCGGGGACCGGATGAGGGTTGCCGTCGATGCCAACCAGGGTTGGCGGGTGACCATCATCGGCGATGCACCTCTGTGGGATCTTGGCCGGGCCAAGCGATTCGCGGACGTGTGCGCGGATTGCGGCGTGGCCTGGATCGAGGAACCCTTGAGCATGACCGACTACGAGGACCTCAGCGCACTCACCGACTACAGTCGAGTTCCGATCGCCGGCGGAGAGCTCCACAGCTCCGGGCTGCCGGAGCTGCGAATGATGATCGATCGCCGCTGCTACGACATCTTCCAGCCCGACGCGATCTTCACCGGTGGCATCGCGCAGACCATCGAGGTCGCCAGACTCTGTAGAGAAAACGGACTGATGTATTCACCCCATACATGGACCAACGGGATCGGTTTCGCGGTCAACCTGCAGCTCATGGCCGCCAGTGGCTTCGCCGATGAAAAGGAGCTCGAGTACCCGCTCAGCCCACCGGGCTGGACCGTCGAGGCCCGCGACGGAATCGTCGAGGAGCCCTTCCATCACGATCGAGGGACCCTCGCGACACCGACCGCGCCGGGCCTTGGCTTCTCTATCGACCGCCGGGCGCTGCGGCGGTTCGGCCGGCGGTTCTTCGTCATGGATCGCAAACGGCTGGTGTGGTTCTCTCTCCGCAACCGAGGCCTCAAGGTCTCAAAGGAAATCAACCAGGTGCGCGGCGCCCGCCTCGCCAACAGCTGACCGGCGGTTGCCGCCGCTCAATCGTCCGGCTGAACGATGAAAAACCCGTAGCTATAGCAATCCGAGAACCGACGGTGGTAGTCGATCTCCTGCTCAGCACCCTCCACCACATCGATAGCTGCCGGATCCTCAGGATGGCTGGCTCGCAGGTCAGCGATACGCAACTGCATGGGCTCGTAGTACTCGTCCCACCACGTTATTGCCGGAAGTGAAAACGAGCTGATGGTTCGAAAGGACGCGGCTTGGGCAGCGGCGCGGACGCCCAGATCGTCGGTGATCGCCGGGTACTGCGATTCCCACCACTGTCGAACCTCCTCGGGCGGGTCGGGTCTGAGCCAGACTGGTTCGGTGAAGGCAATGGAACCACCTGGAGTCAACAGCGGCCTCCAGGTTCTCAGAGCGTTTTCGACGCCGAGGAAGTAGGCGGCGCCCTCGCACCAGATGAGATTTTGGCTGCCCGGGGATACGGGCGGCTCCGCCATGTCGCCCACCTCGGCCCGGACCCGATCTGCGATGCCGGCATCCCTGCAGCGGCGGTTCGTTTCGGTCACCATCTGCGGCAGCATGTCCAGAGCGATGATCCGAGCCGTGGGCAGGGCCTTGGCGAGTGCGAGCGTCTGGGCTCCCGGACCACATCCGAGGTCAAGCACCGTCCGGGCAGGTTCACCCGGTACCAGGTCCAGGGCGCGCGCGGTGAGGGCGTCGGAACCGGGTCCCGCCCTGGGCAGGGTGCCGTAGACCTGGAGGAAGAGCTCGAAGGTGTGGGGGTCTGAAAGGTTCATGGGGGAACCATACCAGTTGTTAGCAGTTGGCAGTTGGCAGTTTACGTTGTCGCAGCCGGCAGCTGCTCCAACGCGACTCACCACCACCAGCAGACAGCCGTTGGCAGTTGGCAGTTGGCCGTTGGCCGTTGGCAAAATGAGGAATGTGGAATGTGGAAAATCACGCCCCACACTCCCACACTCCCACACTCCCACACCCTCCACACCTCCCCGTTGGTCAAGAATCCCCCAGGTCGAGCAGGGCAGCTGCGTTGTTGCTCGATGATCACCACCAGAGAGTATCCACCCGACGACCGGCTGTTAGAATTGTCATATCATTGGTACAATTCAGCCATCCTCAGGGAGGTTTCAATGGCTCGAAACACGGGTTCCACGGGTGGTCGGCAGCCGGGAGACAGAGGTCGAGGCCGGCGCCGGTTGGTCACGGCGGGCCGAGTGTTGATCGCCCTGGTGCTGTTCAACGTGGCATTGCTGGCGGCTTTCGCCCTCGATCAGACCTCTCGGCGAAACCCCGAGTTCTGTTCGAATTGCCACAACATGACGGCCCACGTGGAATCCTATGTGAACGGGAACCACATGGATGCGGCCCATCGGAGGGCCAAGGTCGGGTGCAAGGACTGCCACTTCGATTACACGGTGGTCGACGAAATGCGATCGGTGGTGGCCTACGTGATGGGGGACTACGAGGAGGTCTTCCGTCGCCGGGTCTTCGACCAGGAGATGTGCACCGGGTGCCACGTGGGGATGGACTACCAAGCGACGCGAACGGACCACCTGGCCCGCAATCCGCACCGTGGTCACTACCCCGACCTGCGGTGTGGTGCGTGTCATCTGGCCCACGCCCGTCAGGTCGACTACTGCGGGGCCTGCCACGACAACGGCGGACAGCGGATGACCGGCGATCCGGTTCGGGCGCGAGCAGTGGCACCCTGGCTGAGAACGACGCTGCCGGGAACCGGGCGTCCGTCAGATGGACAGGATATGGGGAGGGGAAACCATGGCTGAGAACAACCAGGGTTGCGAACGGCGAGAGTTTCTCAGGTTAGCGGGTTTTTCGGCCGTCGGCGCCGGCGCCGCGTTGGGATGCGGTGGACAGCCTGTCACGGCCGGTGATGAAAAGTTCGCAGGCGGTGGGATCTCGTTTTCGCGCGAGACCGAGGTGGTGATCGTTGGTGCCGGAGGAGCGGGCCTTTGGGCGGCCTACGCTGCCGTGACCGCAGGTGTCGACACCGTGGTGTTGGACAAGGCCCCGACCTATGGCGGTGACACCATCCTGTCCTGTGGCGTGCTGCCGATCCATGGAACCAAGGCCATGGCCGAGCAGGGCGTCGAGGACCAGCCTGCCGACTACTGGTGGGACAAGTCGCCGATCTACTCCACCGGTGATCGGGTACCCAAGCTGCGCGAGATCAGCTTCACCTACGCTGCCCGGTGTGTGGATATCTGGACCGAGCAGCTCGGGGTGGAATGGATGCCGTTCTCGGAGGGATACACCTACTACTTTCACGTGCCGAAACCGGGCATGGGCAACGTGGACAAGCTGTTGGCTCCGCTTTACCGGCACGTGGCCAACGCGGGCGCCGAGTTTCGGTTCGACACCCGGGCGCTGGGGTTCATCCTCGACGCAGAGGATCGAGTCGTCGGCTTGCGGACCCGCAACGAGATCGACGGTTCGGTGGTGGACATCCGGGCGGAAAAAATCCTGCTTTCCACCGGAGATTTCATTGCCAACCAGGAGATGGTGGCGCGCAACCTGCCGCAGTGGAGCCTGCTGGCTACCCCCACATTCACCAGCATGGGTGAGGGGATCGGGATGGCGTCGGCGGTGGGCGGGACCCTGGAAAACATGGATCGTCCGTCCAACCTGACGTCAGACAACGCTCCGGTGGTGGTCTGGGGCTACTGGGATCCGGTGATTCACGTGACGCCCATGGGTCGGCGCTTCGTCAACGAAAACGACGGCCACCATGTGGCTGGCGCACTGCACGCCACCGGCTATCACCACTGGTTCTGCATCTTCGACGATCAGCTGGTGAATGGACGCAACCGACACAGCTACCAGACCCTGTCCCGGCTGGGCCGGGTGCAGCGGGCCTTCGGGGTGGAAGAGCTGGCGAAGCTCATCGAGGTGCCCCAGCAGAACCTGGTGGCCACCGTCGATCGGTACAACCGGATGATGGAGGCAGGGGAGGATACCGATTTCGGCCGCAATCTGGCTCTCAGCCCACTCAACCCGCCGTACTATGCCGCTTACGCGTTTCCGGTGCGCTACAAGACCAACGGTGGGCTCCGGGTCGATTCCTTGTGCCGATTGATTGACGTCGCTGATCGCCCGATTCCCAACCTCTTCGCCGCCGGGTCGTGCAGTGGCACCGTGTCTCCCAACGTTGGGCCGGTCGTGGCCAGCGGGCTTTACGCCGGCGAGTGCATGGTGGGGGAGTTGCGGTCCGGTAGGGGCTGAGCTTTCCCGTCCCGACCCGTTCCCGTTCCCGTTCCCGACCAGAGCGCCAGCGCGCGGGACAATGGCAGGATCAGCGGCAGCGGGCAGCGACTGCGGTCAGCGCGCCGCTGCGGAGGCGGAGCGCATCAGGTATGCAGGGCCGTGATGTCCCCTGGAATCTCAGCCGCTGGAGCGCCAACGGCAGATCACCGCTCCCGGCGAGGCGCGAGACAATTCGCAATTTTGAATTCCAACTCGGGATTCGGTTCCGGACCGAGCCATTCACGCGGCGCGCTATCCGGCAGGCTCGAGGTACTCCAGCACCGCCTGGGCAAATGCGTCCGGTGATTCGGTGGGCAGGAAGATGCCCCCTTCCAGCTCCACCTTTTCGGTCTGCTGGGATCGTGTCGGCGAAGACCGCGTTCTTCGGGTGGTTGGCGAAGGGGTCGTTGAGTCCCACGATGAGCAGGGCCGGTGCCTTGACCATGGGCAGGGTGTTCTTCCATCAGGTATTCGGCACAGGCGAAGTGGCCGTACTCGCTGGTTTCGCCGGCGCGTAATAAATCAGTCACCACGCGGTGGACGATGGCGGGATCGGAGACCCAGCCCGAGAACTTCTCCCACTTCTCGGTCATGTGGGAGCCGTCCGGTTGGACGCGCCACTGGACCGAGATCTTGTGCAGCAGCTCCCGCATCTCGGCGTCCATGTAGTGGGGGCCGGAGAGCACCAGCCTGTCCACCCGGTCCGGATACCGGGCGGCGACATCCACCGCCAGGATGGCGCCGGTGTGGTGGCCGACGAGGGTGGCCTGCGGAATCTCGAGATGGTCGAGGAGGGCGACCACGGTATCGGCGTACTCCTCGACGGTGGGCTGTCTCGGCGGAATGTCCGAGGCACCGTAACCAGGGTTGTCCACGGCGATGACCCGGAGCTGGGTCGCGAGGATCGGGATGACCTCGGCAAACTCGTCCACCGAGCGGGGTGTTTGGTGGAGCAGGACCACCGGAGCGGCGTCGGGTTCGCCGGCGTCAATGAAGTGGACGTCCCCCAGCGGGGTGTTGAAGAAGTGGTGGGTGGTGGGATTCATGGGTGGTGTCTCCTCTGGCGCCGGGGGTGGGGCGACGGCGCAGCCTGACACGCAACAGTGACGACAGCAGGACTGGAAATTTCGCGTTCCGCACACGGGCGGTGTTTCGGATTCATGCTGGTGCCGTCCCGGGGAGTCAACCGAGACGCAGCTCTGATCGCGAACCGTGGTCGAGCCCGTGCAGGATCATCTCGTCTGTCGCGCATTATATGCCGGGTCAGTCCACAGTGATGTCGATATTCGCGTCTCGGCTCCCGGGGCGACCTCGATGCCTGCGGCCGATGTGAGATCGCAGTCGAATCCACACCTGCGGCCCCCGAAGACCTTTCCCTTCAGATCTCGATGCCCTTCGGTCGAGACCCAATAGATACCCGCCGGCAGTGCCGGGTGTCCGGTAGAAGCCCAGGTCGTCGGTCACTGCCTCTGCCTCGAGGTCGCCCAGGGGCGAGTGGACCCGGACCTTCACGTTGGCCAGGACCTCGCCGGTTCGAACTGCTGTCACCGTACCCGTGATTCTCCCTCCGAGCTCGAGATCGAAGTCCACGTCGGCGGTCTCCACCTCGGCGGTCACGATGGCCAGTCCGGCCGAGCCCCGCATCGGGCGACGCCCAGCACTGGCGGCCATCCCAGATCTCGTGCAGATAGAGACCCTCGCCGTGGGTTGCCACGGTGTAGGCCCCTTCGGGCAGCGGCGGTGACAGGTAGCTGCCGTCCTGGCGCGGTGTCGGGTGCGACCCAGCTGGATGCCCATTGCGAAGAACTGAATCTCCATGCCTTCGATCCCCGAAGCCGATGAGGTCGCGGTCCACGACCGTGCCCGAGATACGTCCGTGGGCGATCTTTACGTCCGGCGTCCAGACCCAGCAATGGGAGCCGGTTTTGGTCATCCACCCGCCGCAGCCTTCGCCTCCCAAGCCGGGAGTCGGCCCACCGGTCCATTGATTCGTCAACCCGATTCGACCAGCGCTGGCATCGGTACTCGAAGCCGTCCGCGAAGAGGGCGCCGGCCAGGGGCGCGTCGCCCGCAGCGTGGTCCTCGAGTGCGGTCACACCCTCGAGGGTCACGGTGGTGGCCGTGGAACTGGTGCGGTCGCAGTCCCATGCGTCCGCGCCAAGGACGTCGGTGCAAACGAGGGCATTGGAGTCGGGAGAGACGCCGTGGGGGAGGGTCAGGTCCACCTCGTAGGCTGGATCCCGCGGGAGTCATGAGCCAGTGACTGGCGGTCCACGCCTCGCCAAAGGCGTCGGGGTGGTCGCAGTCGATCCAGTCCACCTGGACGCTGGTCAGGTCTCCCGCGTTGACCACGGCCATCTCCACTGAAGTCAGACCGAAGGTCACGGTGCCGCCGCCAATGCTCTTGGTCTTGCGGATGACGCCGTCGTTGATGACCTGCCCCTCCACGTCGCAGTAGTCGGCTTCCACCGTCTCCACGAGCAGGGTGCCCGGGGCCACCTCGAGGTTGGTGAAAGCAGTGATTCCCGAAAGGCTGAGATCCTGGGTCGTCCCTCCGACGAAGGCCAGAGTGTTGCCCAGTGTGGTTGTAGGTTCCGCCGGTGCGGGTGAAGTCGCCGTGCAGCTCCAGCACGGGCGCCGGATTGAGAGTTCCACTCTGGAGGGTGATGGACCCGATCGTGCCGGCGATCGGCATGAGATTGACGACCTTGTTGACGGTGGTGTGGTCTACGGAATATGTGCCGTGGACATCGGCGGTCCCGCTGCCGGTGAAGCTCACGTTTTGGCCGGTGACGGAGGACGCGGCCAGGAGGTCGTGGGTTCCGTTCTCGAAGTTCACGACACCCGAGCCGGTGGATGTGAAGGAGCCGGTGGTGGTGGTGTTGGTCCGCATCCGGAACTCGCCGGCGGACACGTTCACCGAGCCGCTGTTGGTGAAGACCGAGTCGATGTAGGTGATGTTTCCGGCTGACTTGTTGATGGTGCCCTGGTTGTCGAGGATGGCGCCGCTGCCGCTGGTCCCCCAGTAGTCGTTGCTCTGGATGTCGATCGTCCCGACGTTGGTGAAGGTGACCCCGGGTGGCTGATACACCGCGGTGGACAGCCAGGTGATGGTGCCCTCGTTGCGAAAATCGCTATCGAGGCTTTTTGGGTTGCCGCTGATCGTCCAGGTGGCACCGGAGCCGAGGGTGGTCAGGCCGGTTCGCTGAATGGTCCCGTTGGTCCAGGTGAGCTGGTTGGAGATGGTGAGGTCCGAGTCTCCGTTCATGGTGCGGCCCTGGAGATCGATGTTCTGCAAGGTCCGCGGCCCGTTGTTGAGGTAGATGTTGGACAGGAAGGTGGAGTTGACCGGGGTATAGGTGCCGCTGATGGTGACGGTGCCGTTGCCGGTGAAGGACACGTTCTGGCCGGTGACGGAGGAGGCGGCGAGAAGGTCGTGGGTTCCGCTCTCGAAGTTCACGACACCCGAGCCGGTGGATGTGAAGGATCCGGTGGTGGTGGTGTTGGTCCGCATCCGGAACTCGCCGGCGGAAACGGTCACCGAGCCGCTGTTCTGGAATACCGAATCGATGTACGTGACGGTACCGGCTGACTTGTTGATGGTGCCGGGGTTGTCGAGGATGGCGCCGCTGCCGCTGGTCCCCCAGTAGTTGTTGCTCTGGATGTCGATCGTCCCGACGTTGGTGAAGGTGACCCCGGGTGGCTGATACACCGCGGTGGACAGCCAGGTGATGGTGCCCTCGTTGCGAAAATCGCTATCGAGGCTTTTTGGGTTGCCGCTGATCGTCCACGTGGCAGCCGGAGCCGAGGGTGGTCAGGCCGGTTCGCTGAATGGTCCCGTTGGTCCAGGTGAGCTGGTTGGAGATGGTGAGGTCCGAGTCTCCGTTCATGGTGCGGCCCTGGAGATCGATGTTCTGCAAGCGTCCGCGGGCCGTTGTTGAGGTAGATGTGGGACAGTTGAAGGTGGAGTTGACCGGGGTGTAGGTGCCAGCTGATGGTGACGGTGCCGGTGCCGTGTGAAGGTCACGTTCTGGCCGGTGACGGTGGAGGAGGCCTGAAGGTCGTGGGTGCCGCTGCTCGAAGTAAACGACGCCCGAGCCGGTGGATGTGAAGGATCCGGTGGTGGTGGTGTTGGTCCGCATCCGGAAGCTCGCCGGCGGAAACGGTCACCGAGCCGCTATTCTGGAAGACCGAGCGGATGTAGGTGATGCTGCCGGCTGATTTGTTGATGGTGCCCGGGTTGTCGAGGATGGCGCCGCTGCCGCTGGTCCCCCAGGTAGTCGTCACTCTGCGATGTCGATGGTGCCCACGTTGGTGAATGTGACTCCGGCGTGGCTGGTTCACGCGGTGGAGCTGGTCCATGTGATGGTGCCCTCGTTGCGGAAGTCGCTGTTGAGGCTTTTTGGGTTGGCGGCGCTGATCTGCCAGGTGGCGGCAGGGCCGAGGGTGGTGAGGCCGGTGCGCTGGATGGTGCCGCCGGTCCAGGTGAGCTGGTTCGAGATGGTGAGGTCTGAGTCTGCCGTTCATGCTTTGACCCTGGAGACTCGATGTTCTGCAGCGTCCGTGGGCCATTGTTGAGGTAGATGAGGGACAGTTGAAGGTGGAGTTGACCGGGGTGTAGGTGCCAGCTGATGGTGACTGTGCCGGTGCCGTTGAAGGTCACGTTCTGGCCGGCGACCGTGGAGGAGGCCTGGAGGTCGTGAGTGCTGCTGCTCGAAGTAAACGACGCCTGAGCCGCTGGATGTCAACGACCCGGTGATGGTGGTGTTGGTCCGACATCCGGAAGGTGCCGGCGGAGACGTTCACCGAGCCGCTATTCTGGAAGACCGAGCGGATGTAGGTGATGCTGCCGGCTGATTTGTTGATGGTGCCCTGGTTGTCGAGGATGGCGCCGCTGCCGCTGGTCCCCCAGGTGTCGTCACCTTCGATGTCCATGGTGCCCACGTTGGTGAAGGTGACTCCGGCGTGGCTGGTTCACGCGTTGAGCTGGTCCATGTGATGGTGCCCTCGTTGCGGAAGTCGCTGTTGAGGTTCTTGTTGGCGGCCGCTGATCTGCCAGGTGGCGGCAGGGCCGAGGGTGGTGAGCCCGGTGCGCTGGATGGTGCCGCCGGTCCAGGTGAGCTGGTTGGAAATGGTGAGGTCCGAGTTGCCGTTCATGGTTCGGCCCTGAAGATCGATATTCTGCAGGGTCCGGGCTCCGTTGTTGAGGTAAACAGTTGGACGTTGAAGGTGGAGTTCACCGGGGTGTAGGTGCCGGTGATGGTGACGGTGCCGGTGCCGCTGAGGGTCACGTTCTGGCCGGTGACCGTGGAGGAGGCCTGGAGGTCGTGGGTTCCATTCGCGAAGTAGACGATGCCGGTGCCGCTGGATGTAAACGACCCGGAGGTGGTAGTGGTGTTAGTCGGTCATCCGAAAGGTGCCGGTGGAGACATTTACTGAGCCGCTGTTCTGGAGGACCGAGTAGATGTAGGTGATGCTGCCGGCTGATTTGTTGATGGTGCCCTGATTGTCAAGGATGGCGCCGCTGCCGCTGGTTCCCCAGTTTTCGTCACCCTGGATGTCCATGGTGCCAACGTTGGTGAAGGTGACTCCGGGGGGTTGGGTCACGCTTGCGCTGGACAGCCAGGTGATGGTGCCTTCGTTGCGGAAGTCGCGACTCAGGCTATTTTGTGGCGCCGCTGATGGTCCAGGTGGCGCCCGGACCCAGGGTGGTTTCGCCGGTGCCGCCGTGAGTGCCGCTCGTCCACGTCAAACGGTGATCGAAATGTCGCCGGCGCCGTTGATGGTGCCACCTCCCTGGGTGAGGCCGTCAACTGTCACGTTGCTGGTGACCGTGACAGTCCCCGAGTTGATGATTGCGGTGTCTCCCGACCGGGTTCGTGCCCGCAGGACCAGCTGCCGCCCGCGTGCCAGCTTCCCACGCTGCCGTCCCACGTGCACGTATCCGCAGCAGCATCGGAGACCAGATTGAGCTGCGACGGAAACGCAATATCCATCCCAACGACGCCACGCGATCGGTGACTTGGCACATGCCAACCTCCATCGTGACGGCCGCCGTACCCTCCAGCCCCGCACACGGCGGCATGGTTGATCGATCAAGTTGCGGATTTGTATATGCAATATAGGTCACAGGTGATACTGGTGCAACCCCAGGCAATAGGAATCGAAAATCAAAAATCGAAAACCGAGAATCTGCCCACCCCCCGGCTTCGTGCTTCTTTGAGATTGCGTGGGGTCGGGATGTGGCTCAGAATGACGAGCATGAACAAGCTGCTCATTCAGGATGTGGACGTTCTGCAGTGCGAAGACGATGGTTGTCAGGTTCTGAGCGATCAGGATGTGGTGATTCATGGCCATCGCATTGCAGCGATTCAGCCGACCGGGGATGGGGAGCCGGACCCATCGGTCGAAGTGATTCCCGGTCGGGGTATGCTGGCGATGCCTGGGTTGATCAACACCCACGCCCACGTTCCCATGTCCCTGTTTCGGGGTTTGGCCGAGGACGTGGACATCGAGACCTGGTTCAACCAGTACATCTGGCCGCTGGAGAGTAATCTCACCGCCGAGGATGTCTTCTGGGGGATGCAGCTCGGCCTGGCCGAGATGATCGAGGCCGGTGTGACCTCGGTCGCCGACCACTACTTCCACATGGATCGGGTTGCTGCCGCAGTGGAGGGGGTGGGCACCAGGGCGGCGCTGGGGTGGGCGGTTTTTGGCAGCCAAGGTGCGGACGGGGTTGAGCAGACCGCCTCGTTCGCCAGGGAGTTCGTCGGCGCGGCGGGCGGCCGAATTACCACCTGGCTCGCCCCTCACGCGCCCTACACCTGCGATGACGATTTTCTCCGCTCGGTGGCGGAGGAGGCCGAGCGGCTCGACCTGGGAATCCACATCCACGCTTCGGAGAACGCCGCTCAGACCCGAGCGAGTCTTGAAGCCCACGGCAAGACGCCGATTCAGGTCCTGGCCGACACCGGAGTCCTGGATCGACCCTTCAATCCTGGCTCACTGCTGTGGGGTGACTCCTGAGGACATCGAGCTTCTGGCTCAGCGACCGTGTGGGGTGGCCCACGCGCCCAAGACCTACCTCAAGCTCGCCATGGGGGCTGCTCCCGTGCTGGCGCTTATGGAAGCGGGAGTTCCGGTGGGTCTGGCCACCGACGGGCCGGTGTCCAACAACACCCTGGACGTGCTGGAGTCGTTGCGGCTGATGGCTATGGTTGCAAAGCACGAGAGCGGCAGCCCGACCGACTTGACGGTGGATCAGGCCCTCAGCGTGGCGACTCGAGGCAGCGCCAGGGTCTTCGGTCTGCCCGACGATCTGGGTCATCTCGCCCCCGGTTTTCTCGCCGACTTGATATTGGTGGATCTGAGCGGATGCCACAATCAGCCAACCCACAGTCCGACCGCCAACCTGGTGTACTCGGTGAGGGCTTCGGACGTTCAGACAGTGATCTGCGACGGCCGGGTGTTGATGCGGGATCGGGAACTGCTGACCCTCGACAAGGCTGAGATCGTCGCTCGAGTCGGGGAGAGCATGCAGCGACTTTCGCAGCGGGTTCCGTCTTCACGGATTCAGCTGTACCGGGTGTGACGATGCGGGCGTTAGAGGTTCCAGAGCTCAGGCTGAAGACAATAGCGCATAATTCGAAATTCGAAATTCGAAATTCGAAAACCGGGCACCTGGTTGGAACGCTGTTTCCAGGCGATGCCATCCAGAACCAGCGGCAGCCAGGGTGCAGGGACGGCGGCAGGAACAGCGGCAGGGACTGGAACAGAGCGGGCAGCGGCAGCGATCAGGTGTGTGGCGGCCGCAGTGTCCCCTCCGGGTCGTTCGATGGGACGGGAACGAATAGCTGCCAGGGAGGCCGATGTCAAGGGACGCTCCTCTGCCGGCCTTGAGTCCGGCAACCCTTGACAACGGCCTCCCTGGCAGCTTGTTGAAGGGCATGAACGACTCGGAGGTGACCATGTCCAACGCCGTCAGCAACGCCAATCTCGTGGCCTACACCAAAGCCCTCGAAGCAGCCGGAAGCGCTATTACGCTGGTTCTGAGAGTTCCGGCTCCGCTGAAGTCCATCGCCGATCAGCTGATCCGGTCGGCCAGCTCGGTCCCTGCCAACTTAGCGGAAGGGCACGGCCGATCCGGGAGAGATCGCCAGCACCACTGGCGGATCGCCTACGCCTCGGCCAAAGAGGTCGACAGCCACCTGCGACTGCTTGCTGCTGCCAGTGCCGTCAATGGACCCGGGGCGGAGAAAGTCCTGCAGGGATTCGATGAGGTGCGTGCCATGACATGGCGACTGCTCAATCCCCGGTAGCCCGTACCCATCCCGTTCTGACGCTGTCGCCGTCACCTGGCGCCGCCACCGGTCCCGGTCGCTGTCAGCTGACGCTGCCCCTGGTCGTTAGATCTCGTCGTGCACCGCTGCCTTTAAATCACCGCCTAGCCAAAAAAAAGGCCCGGCCGTGGTTGGCCGGGCGTGGTGGTTGTAATGATGCGGAATCGGTCGACTAGAACCTGGCGACGAACTCCAGGCCGATGATCCTGGGATCGTTGGTGAAGCCGGTGATGTTGTTGAAGTCGATGCCGCCCTTCACGATCTGGTCGGTGATGTTCCGGCCGTAGAGGGCGATCTCGTACTTGGCCTCCGAGAAGGCGTAGCCCAGACGAAGCCCGAGCTCGAAGCTGTCGTCCTTGAACTCCACCGACTCGTAGAGCGAGAAGTACTTCTCGGAATGGTAGGCCCAGTCCAGGGTGGCGAAGAATTTCTTGTCCGCCGGGTCTGACTGCCAGTTGATGATGCCGTTGAAGACCATGTCGGGGGCATGGGCCGGGCTGTTGCCGTCGATGAGGACGAGCCCCTCGTCGTCCACCGGATCGGTGATCGTGCAGCCGCCGCCGCAGCCGACGATCTTGAGGTCTCTTGTCGTTGAACTCGATGGGGTTGTAGCTGAAGCCAAAGGTCATGTTCCAGTTGCCGGTGGGAGTCCACTGGATGTCGGCTTCCAGGCCGTAACCCTCGGTCTTGTCGGCATTCAGAAGGGTGTTGATATTGACTTCTCCCCCGACAGCGGTGATCTGCTGGTCGCTCATCTCGAAGATGTAGCCGGTCAGATTGAGCCGCAGCTTGTTGTCGGCGAGGATCGTCTTGACACCCACCTCGGCGGAGATGATGGACTCGGTGTCGGCCACCGAAACACAGTTGGTGTCAGGGTCGGTGCCGTCGATGTCCGCGCAGAACAGGATTCGTCCCTGGATCGAGGGCGCGCGGAAGCCGGTGGCGACCCGGCCGTAGAGGTTGACGTCGTCGTTGACCGCGTAGGTGGCGCTCAGATCCCAGCTGGTGAAGCTGTCGTCCACCTTGACCGGGATCACCACCGAAGGCTCGGTGCCGAACAGCAGGTTATTGATGAACAACGGCTGAACCCGTTGCGCCCTGAAGTCCTTCTCATCGCTCGAGTACCGCAGGCCGGCCTTGAGGTTCCAGTCGTCGCGAGACCTGCCAATCCACCGATCCGAACAGGGCCCAGGCGTTGGAGTCCTGGTACTGATAGGCGTAGCCGTCGTCGGCTCCACCGGCCAGGCTGTCGTAGTTAAAGGAGTCCACCTTCAGACTCTCGTCGAAGTAGAAGACACCGGCCAGCCAGTTGAAGGGGCCGCCGCTGTTGCTCACCAGGCGGAACTCCTGGGTGAACTGGTCGAGCTCGGGCAGGCCGTCGGCTGTTTCCGACGCAAACTGGATGAAGCCCGGTCCGTAGTTGCCCTCGCCCAGGAAGACAGCTCCAAAGCCGCCGTCGATGTCGCCGCGGCTGTACATCTCCACCGTCTCGTAGCCGGTGACCGAGACGAAGGTGGCCGCCCAAAGTCATAGTCGAGCTTCAGCACCCCGCCGAAGGACTCGATGTCCTGAGAGTTTCTGGCCGTCATGCCAGACCTCGTCCTGATTGAATCCGTCGACCAGGCCGCCTTCGCCCTGCTGCAGGATGTTGGCGCGGAAAATCCGTGCTGTGCCGTCCACGTCCCAGCCGTGGAGGTTGAGCAGGCCGGAGAATTTGTCATTGGGTTCCCACAGGAATTGGAGGCGGGCAGCCGTGGTGGTGTAGGCGCCGAGCTTGCTCTCGGGTCCCGGTTCGTACTGGTTGTCCACCCAGTCGCTGCGCGATTGGTACAAGCCGGAGAATCGGGCCGAGATCGTCTTGCTCAATCGCGCCGCCGACGCCGCCCTGGATGTCCATGGTGTCGTAGGTGCCATAGGAAACCCGGGCGTAGGCGTCGAACTCCTGGGACGGTTTCACGGTGTCGAACTTGACGATGCCGGCGGGGGTGTTGCGGCCGAAGAGGGTGCCCTGGGGCCCGCGCAGCACCTCGACGCGTTCCAGATCAAACAGCGGCATGCCCTTGACGATGGGGTTCTCCATGACCACCTCGTCGATCACCATGGAAACCGGCTGCGATGCGTTGAGGTCGAAGTCGGGGTTGCCGATACCGCTGATGTAGAACCGCGGGAATGCGCGACCAAAGGAGGATTCCATGACCAGGACTGGGCACCCGGCCCGACAGCATGCGGACGTCGGCGCCGCCGGTGGTGAGGGTGTCGAGATCCTCGCCACTCAGGGTCGAGATCGACACCGGCACGTCCTGCACGTTCTGTTCACGCTTCTGCGCGGTGACCACGATCTCTTCGATCACGCCGTTCCAGGCTTCGGGAGTTTCGCCCTCTCCCTCGGCTGGTGGCGAGGCTGCCTCCTGCGCGAATCCAACTCCGCCGAACGAAGCCACGAAGAATGCGAGCACGAGGATGCCCGCCAGACGTCCGATCGATGTCTGTGCCATGGTTCTTTCCCCCCTTTGATAATTCTCGCGCCGAGAATAGCAGGGAAAGTCCGGGCTGAGGAGGCTGTCAAAGGAGAAAAACCCGGCCAAAAGCCGGGCCGTGATTGTTAAATTGGTTTGGTGAGATCGCTTACTTGCCCTGACCCGCGTGGATCTTGTCCCACTTGTTGCCAAGCTTTTTGAGGATCTTGTCGACCTGCTGGATCTGCTTTTCGGGCTTGGACTTGACCGTCACCGTGCCGGTGCCGCGCCACACCATCTTTTTGTCGCTCGCCCTGTAGCCGTCGATGATCAGGGTGCCCTCGGTGTAGTTGGTCGCTGTGGTGGATGACGATCCCATCCCGCCGCCCCAGCCGTACCAGCCGCCGCCGTAGCCTCCGTAGCCGAAGGTGGTGGTGTTGTAGACCGTATTTTCCTTAGTCGTCACATGGGAGGTGACGAAGAGGTCGGGATCAGAGGTGACTTCTTTCAGACCGCCCTCGGTGAGTTCCCGTTTGATGGAACTGACGATTCGCTCCTGCATCATCGGATTGGCAGAGTCAGACTCCTTGGTCTCGACGTACTGGAACGTCTTCACCGCGCTGAAGTCGAATTCGTGGGCGTAGTCGATGTTGACTTTCTGCGCCAGGGCCGGCGTGGCCGCGAGGCCGAGAATAATGACAAGTCCGAGTGTCTTTTTCATGTCTCATCTCCTTTCAATGTGGCAAACGCATTGGTCTGCCGGTCTATTCTCCATCACAGCTCGCGCCAGAGGTTCGGGGAATCGAGGAACAGCTCGGTAAAGGACACCGTGGGATCGTCGAGGCGGCACTCCCTGTAGATCAGAGCCGCGGTGGACAGGGAAGGCTCGATTTGCGAGGACATGATCTTGATCACAGTGGATGGGCGGAGCCCGGCGCGGATCGCCAGGTCGGCGACCGAGATCTTGTTCTTGCCTATGAAGTCCTTCAGTCCGCGACCGCTCCAGGACCTCAGGGGTTCGGGTTCCGGTTCGAGCATGATCACGCTGCTACACCTACCTGGTCGTTCATCAGTCCAGGGATATTAACCTGCGCCGATCGGGATGCCAAGCTTCGGCCATGCAGCACGGTTGAATTCGAAATTCGAAATTCGAAATTCGAAAAACCGGGCTCGAAGGTCCCTTTATGGGGTCGTCAGCATCGTGGCCGAGTATTGGGAACAGAGCGCCGCTCGTCGATCAGGTGCATGATCGCGAGATACGGGTGTCTGGCCAACATCCGTGGCCCCGCGAATCGCATCACCTGGCGCATTTGCTCGCGGGGCTCGGGGCGATAACAGTGGATCGGGCAGTTCGTGCAGGCCGGTTTTTCGCCACCGTACGGGCACAGATCAAGCTTTCTGTTGGCGTAGGCGATGAACGCCTCACAGTCCTCACAGAGCCCTTCGCACTGATGGTGATGGGAGCAGAACATCTCCACCATCGCCCTCACGGTCTTGCGTTCTCGCCGAATCCTCCGGTCGTCGTTCGCCACGGGAGCGATTGTGCCATTTCCCCAAATATTCAATGTGCGAGGCTACTCGGTCGTCGGTTACCGAAGGCGGACGATTTCGTCGTTGAGCTCCCTGACCCGCGCCGTGAGGAGTTTGATGACTCTGAAGGCCATGGAGGGATCCTCGGAGACCCTCCTGAGGAGGTTCTTCTTGTCCACGGTCAGCGCCCGAACCTCGCCGACCGCCCGGACCGTCGCCGACCTCGGCTCTTGGCCGAAGATGGCCATTTCCCCGATGAGATCGCCCTCTCCAAGTGTTCCGAGGCGGACCTCTTCTCCATCCTTGACGGTGAAAACTTCGACCTTGCCGGCTTGAATAACGTACATCTCATCGCCGCGATCGCCCTCTTGACAGAGGATCTCGCCGTGGGCGAACAGCTTTCCAAGATCACCCTTCGCCAAGATCGCCTCCCGATGCGCTCGATTGGCGAAGGCCGTGGCGATCCCGCTGGGTTGAGGACGTTTGAAGGTAGCCGTTGCCAGCGCCGCCGCGAAGCGGATGAGAAACGCGGGGTGGAGCGTGCGCAGGAAGATCTCGCGGTAGGTCGCGCTGCCGGTGAACATGTCCCACATCACAGTGCTCATGCGCAGCCCCAGCCGCGGGTCTGCCTGTTCCCGGCCAACCATGCCCAACACCGCTCGGCGGCCGACGTCGAGCTTCTGGATCAGACCGGTGATGCCGAAGACCAGGTGGCCGATTCGATTGTCGGCGCTGATGCCGCGACAGGTCGGCAGGAATTGGCGTTCAAAGTCCCGTGCCGAGATTCCGGAGAACACCGCTGTCCGGGCTGCGGCTTTGGCGGTCCGGTATGCCGCCCCGATGCCGTCCTTGTACAGCCGTGTGACGCCGCTGTCGCCAATGAACACCAATCTATCGGCAAACGGTCTTCGCGCGCCGCGGACGTTCATTTTTGGGGAGCAGTTGCAGGAGAAGTCGATCATTGGAAGGTCCTGTGGAAGACACTTCTTGACCTCCTCCGAGTCGAGGAACCGCTCAAACATCGCCTTGTCGATGTTCTCCCCGAGCAGACACACCGTCGCGCAGTTCAGCTTCGGAATGATCGCTGCGAACTCCAGCCCAGGGATATTCAGCAGGAAGACGTGCATGGAGTTTCCCAGGCGCTCTTCGATGGCCTGCTCACCGAGGTGATACTCGCGGATGAAGGTCTTCGTGGTGGCTGGTGGGTGTAGCAGACGGGATCTTGGTCAAACAGCTTGAGTGCTGGGGAGTTCACGCCAGTTGCAACCGCCAGTAGATCGTATGTCCGGTGGATGCCACTCTTTGATTCAAGCCGGGGCAAGCCATCGACCCAGTCCACCGAGGTCACCTTTTCCCGGATTGGCTGTGCCCCCCGACCGATGGCGAGCTGCTGCAGGTGGCCGTCGAAGTTGCTCCACGTCTTGAGGTTGGCACTCAGTTTGCGGGGGCCAGTACCTCGATACACCGAAGCGATGCGCTTTTCCTGCACCGGTGTGTCGATGCGGACCTCTTGGCCGTCGATGTGCAGCACGTACGAGTCAATGCCTCGCTGAACCACGGATGGCGGCAGGTTGATTCCGTCGGTGGCGAGGTTCTGGACCAGGGTCTCCGAGATGATGCCTCCGCACATGTTGCACGCACTCGGGGCCGCCTGCATGAAGTCCTTTGGGTCCCACAGATCGAGTTCGAGTTGCAGTCCGGCCATCTCGGCCATTTCGAGAAGATAGTAGGAGAAGAGTGATCCGGCCGGCCCCCCGCCCATGACAGCGACCCTGGATCCGTCGACCAGCTTGGGCCGATGACCGCCGGGGTAGCGACCCGATTTGACATTCCAGGAATGAGCGCTGTGTCGCGCCCGGGGAAGGTTCATCGTGACGGTTTCCCTTCGAGAGGTGGCGGCGTCTCTGGAGGTGTTCTCGTTTCATGCATAATTGAATGCACGTAATGATATACGAAACTATTTACATTTGGTAGTTTTCCGAGGACATGATCTTGATCACAGTGGATGGGCGGAGCCCGGCGCGGATCGCCAGGTCGGCGACCGAGATCTTGTTCTTGCCTATGAAGTCCTTCAGTCCGCGACCGCTCCAGGACCTCAGGGGTTCGGGTTCCGGTTCGAGCATGATCACGCTACTACACCTACCTGGTCGTTCATCAGTCCAGGGATATTAACCTGCGCCGATCGGGATGCCAAGCGCTCGATTCGGCGAAGGCCCTGCCGATCCCGCTGCCCAGGGATATTCAGCAGGAAGAGTAGTTTTTTCAAGTGGTCAACGACCCGGCTGCCGTGACCCGACTCGGGGCGCCGGAGGTCAGAGATTGAGGTCGGAGATTTCGAAGGTCGCGCCGTTGATGAACCGCCGGTGGTTGCAACTCAGGCCACATTCTGCAGCGATGCCCGGCACACCCCCTCGCCGATTGAAGTCCCGGAAGGCACGAAAGTGCTCTCTTCCAGAGGCCAGCTCGGCTGTTCGGTTCACCAGACCCGGGAGATTTCTGGGCATTGGTACCCGAAAGTCCACAACCAGGATGCGGTTGGCCAGGCGGCCGAGCTCGCGAAGCACCGGCCCGCGAGCAACAGAAGGCATCTCGTGCAGGGCGAGCACCATTGTCGCGGTGTCAAAGGAGCGGTCGGGCCGACTCGACAAGGCGGACGCTGCGTCGCCCAGGACGAAGGAGACGTTTTGCACAGCCGCGCGCCGCCGTCGCGATTCGGCAAATTCCACCATGGCCGGGGACAACTCCAGACCGACGACCGAGCCGGCTTTTTCAGCTGCCAGAAAGGCGAGGTTGCCGGTTCCACATCCCACGTCCAGAACCCGATCACCCGATGTGACGAAGCCGGCCACCACCCGGTGGAGCCTGGTGAGTGACGGGTCGAGGAATCTCGCGTACAGCGCTCCGTCGTAGAAACGACTGCGGGGAGAGCGGGAGTTTGTCAAGGGCGTGAGTTCTCGGAGCACCGAATGAAAAATGGTTCCAACAGAGCCGCGACAGTCTGGGGCTGCTCGACGGCGGTCAGGTGCCCTGCATCCGGAATGATGTGCAGCTCGGCGCCATCCACGGTCCGCGCAATGGCGCGAGCGCAAAATGGTGGGGTTCCCGCGTCATGTTCTCCCACGATGACGATGGTCGGTTGAGAGATCGGGCTGAGGTCGACGCCGTCTCGACTCCACACGGCCCTCATGGCGTGTCCGATTCCATCCTTGTCCTGAGCTCGTGCCGTGGCCACGATGTGGGAGACGAGGTCGGGTCTCGAGGCGATCGTCTTTGGGCCGAACATGACGTTGACGAGGGTCCTTCGGGGCATCAGGCCGAAGCGCCGGTACAACCAGGCGAGGGTCAAGTACTTCCGGCGAACGCCGGGATCTTCGGCGGCGGCATTGGTGTCGAGGAGCGCCAACCCGAGGACTCTGTCCGGATTCTTCAAGGCCAGCCGCATGGCGGTCATCCCGCCCGTGGAGAGGCCGCACAAAATCGCTCTCTCGATGGATTCCTGGTCGAGGATGGCGATCCAGTCGTCCACCAGGTCGTCCACGGTGAACGGCGAGTTCGCGGTTGACGCCCCGTGACCCCTGAGATCGATGTTGATGAACCGGTAGTCGGACTTTATGGCATCAAGGACACCCGACCACATTGTGTTGGTACACAGAAGGCTGTGGCCCAAAAGCACCGGCGGGCCCTTGCCCACAACGTCGTAACTGACGGAAGCTCCTGGTCGCTTGATGACTGGCATGACCCAACACTAGCACATGGAAACCGGTGGAATCCGGGCCGAAGAATACCCACGAGAGGATCGACTCCCGATGCCCGGCGATCAGCGGACGGCTGATTGCCGCGGCGTGGCCTGACCACGTTCCGAACGATCGAGAACATCTGCAGAGCGCGGTTTCGCCCCACATACACAACCTCTCGAGCACGGTCACCGAGTGGATGATGAAAATGTCACGGTGGCCCGAAGGTCCCGAGACTCCGAAAATGGCGGAGATCACCGTCTTTACGCTCGACTATGCCCACGCCGACGACTTCTTCCACGTGGCCAAGAAGATCCACGGAATTGGTCGGCGAAAAGGAGCTGCCCCTCCAGTACTCGTGGGGCAGGGTGGCAGTCGGCGGATCAGGTATGCAGTTGACCCTCGCCATCCCGCGTTCGGGCTGGGCCGACTTCGAGCCTCCGAAACCCGGGATATGGGATGTGGCTGAGGAGGTTTTCGGCAAGACCGAGGCGGAGATGCTGATGTCGATGATGGCCAACGCCATCGTTTCCGAAAAGAACTTCGTGGTGGCCCATCGCCCTGATTTGAGCTACGTTCCAGGACAGTAGGGGACTTTCGCATTGAGGGAGCAGGCAGCGGAGTGCCTGCTTTCTCAATCCTGAATCCTTGTCAGGGGACTGTGACCGACCACGCCGTGGTGTCGCCGCTCTCGAACCCGTCCTCGAAGAGAGCCGGCCAGGCGGCACCGCCGTCGAGCACGTGAACCACGATGTTGTTGACGGTGTTTTGGGTGCCGGCCACAACATCCGGCACGCCGTCACCGGTGAGATCACCCACGGGATGGACGCTGAAGACGCGATTGGAGGTCGGGAAGGCCCACAGGATGTGGCCATACTTGCCGTCCATGCCATAGACGTACGTGTCCCAAGACGCCGCAACGACGTCGGGCACTCCGTCGCCGTTCATGTCTCCGGTGGCGCGCGCGGATGGAACCCATCCGTAGTTGGCCGTGCCAACCGGGGTCTTCCAGATCACGGTTCCGTCTGTGCCGTCGAGCAGGGTGACCGCGTTCTCCTTGGCCCCGGCAATCACCTCGGGGTGTCCGTCGCCATTGATGTCGGGCATGATTTGGGCCGAATATCCACCGCCGAATACTTCGGTCGTGGCCCAGATCTCGATCCCGGTGGCGCCGTTGACGGCTCGAATGGCGTTGCCGTTGGCGGCCCAGGTGACCGCAAGGGCCTCGTCGACGCCGTCATCCGTGATGTCAGGAAGCACGCCGAGGGACCACACCGAGGCATCCGCATCGTACTCCCAGACAACGGTAGCGTTCGGCCCTGGGGATCCGCCGTCGATGCAGACCACCGCCTCGCCGTAGTCGCCGACGGCGAAGATGGGGTCGTGTTTGCCGTCACCGTTGACGTCTCCCAGATCTCTGACAGAAACCACGCCGTCTGCCGCTGCCCAGCGCCAAAGCACCGTGGCCTGGCCACCGACGCTGGCGCCGTCGATCAGGTATGCGGTGTCGTTGAACGACCCCGCGCCGAAGGCGCATTCCGGAACTCCGTCGCCTGTGATGTCGTTGAGCTCCGCCATCGAGTAGACCCAGCCCGAATCCGGTTCGAGGTAGGTGTCGAACTTCCAGACCACAACTCCCAGCTGCGAGTCCAAATTGTAGGCGGTGCGGCCACCCCACGCGGTTCCCACCAGGATGTTCGAATAACCGTTTTTGTCTGAGTCGGAGATGACCTCGATGGCCTGCTCGCCCCAGGTCGCGCCACCGGAGGCACCATCTGTGGGCTGAAAGCTCCACAGGACCGTTGCCACGTTTTGGCTGGCGCCGTCGATGCAGAAGACGTTGGGTTCCTGGGACTCGTCGATGCCGACGATGATGTCCTCGAGCTGGTCACCGTTGACGTCGGCCACCGACCGAACCACCTCGGCGTTGTCGGAACCCACCATATAGAAGAGCCTGGTGGGTATCGGAACGTCCCTGAGATCGAGCCTCTCGGTGGGCTGCGGGTCGGCCGGCCGGCCGGCCTCGGCCTGGATCACTGCCACCAGGTTTTCCCCGGTGTCGTTGGCAGCCACAGATCCAACGAGGGCTGATAGGAAGATGACGCCAAGGATCACGGTGGCAGGTCTCATGGACCGATCCCTCCTCGAGGTATGGAGTATATCGGAGCGGGCCTTGAGCGGGCTCGGATGCCAGACACGAGATACCAGATGCCAGATGGTCCAGATTGGCACCGCAATTGAATTTCGCTGAAACGATCGTTGACGGTTTTCCGAATTCCGAATTCCGAATTCCGAATTCCACGGTTCCCTTGATCCTGCCCGGCCGCGCGGACATAATCATGACGGCGAAGAGAAGCACGACACAACACGGGCGTGAGAGCGCCCCGATGGCAGAGAGGACTGGACGGCTCCAGTGACCGACGAGGAGAGGATTCGCGAGCTGGTGCGCCGCGTCGTCTACCGGACGGTGGGGCGAAGCTCAGGCGGCGAGCCCGGCGTGGCTCCGCGGCTGGTAACGGCCGAGGACGTGCAGGGTATCCCAGTGGGAGGCGAGTTGACCGTCACCGACGGTCGACTGGTCACGCCTCTGGCACGGCAGGCGGCCCTGGACCGTAGGGTCAAGCTTGTGGAGTGCGGAGATCAGCCTTCCAAGAGCCCGAGGGTCGAGCCGGTGAAGGGTTCGGCCCCGGCAAGGGTGGTGGCGGTGGGCGCTGATCACGGCGGATTCCGGCTCAAGGACGCGTTGGTGCGACATCTGGAGGCTCATGAATACTGCGTCATCGACTGTGGCACCAATGGGCCGGATCCGGTGGACTACCCGGACCTGGCGCTGGCAGTGGCCCGGTTGGTGGCAGAGGGCCGCGCCTGGCGAGGGATTCTTGTGGACGGAGCCGGCATCGGGTCGTGCATGGCGGCCAATAAGGTCCCCGGTGTTCGCGCAGCGCTTTGCTACGACGAGGCTACAGCCCGCAACAGCCGGGAGCACAACCACGCCAACGTTCTGACCCTCGGAGCAGGAATGATTGGTGATGCGTTGGCGCGCCAGATCGTGACCACCTGGCTCGAGACGCCGGCGGGCGGGGACAGACATCAACGGAGGGTGGACATCATCACCGACATCGAGCAGAGGTATTCTCGTCGGCGGAGGAACGATCCCTGATGAAGCTGGACGACCAGACGCTGGAGAGGATCATCGAGCAGATCACCCGGCAGGTGCTGATCCTGGTCCAGGAGCAGGGCGATGACACAGAGCCGGGGAATCCGGAAGGGCCCCCGTTGTCGGCGGGCAACTACGCTCACCGGGTGCAGCCGGTGGTCAGGGCGGGGGCGGACCGGATCGCGGCGACCCTCGGCGTGGCCCCCACCGACGGGACTCTGAGTCATATGATCGATCACACCCTGCTCAAGCCCGACGCCACCCAGGATGAGATCGCCCAGCTCTGTTACGAGGCGAGGAAGCACGACTTCGCTTCGGTCTGCGTGAATCCCTCCTATGTGAAGCTTTGCTCCGATCTGCTCAAGGGCTCCGATGTGCTCGTGTGCACTGTGGTGGGTTTCCCACTCGGGGCGACGTCGCCCGAATCGAAGGCGTTTGAAGCCCAGAAGGCGGTCCGCGACGGCGCCACCGAGGTGGACATGGTGATCAACGTGGGGGCGCTGAAGTCACGGGACTACGAGGCGGTTGAGCGCGACATCGCCGGCATCGCCCGGGCCAGCCACGCCGGCAACGCGATCCTCAAGGTCATCATCGAGGCCGCACTGCTCTCCGACGAGGAGAAGGTGGCGGCGTGTCAGCTTGCCAAGGTGGCCGGAGCGGATTACGTCAAGACCTCCACAGGTTTCGGACCTGGTGGGGCGACCGTTGAGGACGTTCAGCTGATGCGGCGCGTCGTGGGAAGTGGGATGGGAGTCAAGGCAGCAGGGGGCATCAAGACGCGAGAAGACGCCGAGCGGATGATCGCGGCCGGGGCCAGCCGGATTGGTGCCAGTGCCAGCGTCAAGATCGTCCAGGGGGATGCATCGTGAGGAGTTGGCCATGTCGGTTGATCTGAGGTCCTACGTCTTTCTGGATAATCTGCAGCCCCAACACGCGGCCTACCTGGGCACCGTGGCCAAGGGTTTTTTGCCCCTGCCCGGTGACACCTCGCTGTGGATCGAGATCTCGCCAGGGATCGAGGTGAACCGGATCACCGATATCGCGCTGAAAGCGACCCGGGTGCGGCCCGGGATGCAGATCGTGGAGCGCCTTTACGGCCTGCTCGAGGTTCACCACGAAGTCCAGGCCGAGGTGCGGGCGGCCGGCGAAGCCATCTTGGATGCGCTGGGGGTGTCCGAGTCAGATCGGCTCAAGCCGAAGGTGGTGTCGAGCCAGATCATTCGGCACGTGGACGCCCACCAGGTACAGTTGGTCAACCGGATGCGGTTTGGTCACATGTTGCTGGCCGGTCAGACCCTGTATGTGTTGGAGGTGGAGCCTGCGGGTTACGCCGCTCTTGCGGCGAACGAGGCAGAGAAGGCGGCCAACATCAACATCTTGGACGTGCGCGCTTTCGGCAGTTTCGGGCGGGTGTACCTGGGCGGAGAAGAGCGCGACATCATGGCGGGTTACGGTGCGGCGGTGGCGGCCATCGAAGGCATCAGTGGCCGTGAGGTCACGACGAAAAGAAAAACCTGATAGAAAGAGCATTCAGCTCAGAGACGGGAGGATGAGATGGCAGATGAGTATGGGGCGGTCGAGGCGCTCGGAATGATCGAGACCCGGAGCTATCCGGCGATGGTGGAGGCGGCCGACGCCATGGTCAAGGCGGCAAAGGTGGAGCTGGTTGCATACGAAAAGACCGGTGGTGGTTATGTGACCGCCGTGGTTCGGGGCGACGTGGCAGCGGTCAAGGCGGCTGTGGAAGCAGGCGCCCGTGGTGCGGAGAAGATCGGTGAACTCGTGGCGATCCATGTCATCCCAAGGCCTCACGGCAATGTGGATACCGCGCTGCCCCTCGGTCGGCAGAGCAGCGGCAAGACCTCGAAGCGCTGATCACCGATTTCAGGGCGGACTGGAGAACGGAGCGGCGCATGCTGTTGGGACGAGTCGTTGGTACGGTCGTGGCGAGCCGCAAAGAGCCCACGCTCGAGGGACTGAAGTTTTTGGTCCTGAAGCAGTTGGACGTGGACGGGACGGAGACCGGGGGCTACCGAGTCGCCGCCGATGCGGTGGGGGCCGGGGTGGGGGAGGTGGTGCTCTACGCCACCGGGAGTTCGGCTCGTCAGACCCGGTTCACCGATAAGCGGCCCTGCGATGGAGTTGTGATGGCCATCGTGGACACCCTCGAGGTTGATGGCTCGGTGACCTACGACAAGGCGAGGGACGGTTAGGCATGAACCCCGCCGAGATCGATGCGGTCATTCAACGAGTCATGGCCGAGTTGCGCCAGGGCGCTCGGGTGGGACACGGTCCCCGACCGGAGCCCCAGCAGGCCGAGACTCCGCCGCGGCCGGCCAACGAGGCGCGCCACGGCGGGTCGCTCTTCGCCGACGTGAACACCGCCGTCGCTGCCGGGCGCCAGGCGTATCTTCAGCTCAAGGAGCTGCCGCTCACGGTTCGCGAGCACATGATTTCGGGTATCAGGCGTGCGATGCGAGAGAACGCCCAACCGCTGGCCCACGAGGCGTGGGTGGAAACCGG
This sequence comes from uncultured Holophagae bacterium, assembly GCA_963801995.1. Lineage (GTDB taxonomy): Bacteria > Acidobacteriota > Thermoanaerobaculia > Thermoanaerobaculales > Sulfomarinibacteraceae > FEB-10. Next base: position 138,239 of record CAWDGW010000017.1, read on the forward strand.
GATGGGCCGTTATGAGGACAAGATTGAAAAGGTGCTGCTCAACGCCAACAAGGCTCCGGGCACCGATTTCCTTGATACGGGTGCGTGGAGCGGCGACGGTGGGCTGACGGTGGTGGAGTTCGCCCCTTACGGAGTGATCGGTTCGATCATTCCCAGCACCAACCCGATCTCAACGGTGGTGTGCAACGCCATCAGCATGGTGGCGGCCGGCAACGCGGTGGTCTTCAACGCCCATCCTGGGGCGAGGGCCTGCTCGAACCGGACCGTGGGACTGATGAATGACGCCATCGTGGATGCGGGCGGGCCGGCGAACCTGGTCAGCGCGGTGGCCGAACCCACCATCGAGTCAGCTCAGGCCATCATGGCCCACCCCGACATCAACCTGCTGGTGGTCACCGGCGGGGCGGCGGTGGTGCGGGCGGCCATGGCCAGCGGCAAGCGAGCGATCTGTGCCGGCCCGGGGAACCCGCCAGTGGTGGTGGACGAGACCGCCGATCTCGAGCAGGCCGGTCGCGACATCGTGCGTGGAGCTTCCTTTGACAACAACATCATCTGCACCGATGAAAAAGAGGTTTTCGTGGTGACCGCGGTCGCCGACGAGCTCAAGCGGGCGATGCGGGCCCATGGTGCCCACGAGATCGACGGTGGGCAGGTCGCCAGGCTCAAGGACACGATCTTTCGCGACACGCCAGCCCCGGGTCAGCACGGGACCATGAACCCGGATTTCATTGGCAAGAACGCCTCGGTGCTGCTGGGCGCAATTGGAGTGGAGGCGAGCCACGAGGTTCGGCTGGTGATGGCGGAGGTGGAGAGGGACGACCCGCTGGTGCTCTCCGAGCAGATGATGCCGGTTTTGCCATTGGTTCGGGTCGGAGACGCCAACGAGGCCATCGACCTTGCAAAAGCGGCCGAGCATGGCTTCCGACACACCGCGGTCATGCACTCCAAGAACTTGGACAACCTGAGCCGGATGGCACGGGAGATGGACTGCAGCATTTTTGTCAAAAACGGGGTTTCGTACGACGGGCTGGGGTACGGTGGGGAGGGCTTCTGTTCTTTCACCATCGCCAGTCCCACCGGTGAAGGTCTGACCAACCCCATGAGTTTCAGCAGAATCCGTCGATGCGTGCTGAAGGACAGCTTCAGGATCGTGTAGAGAAGGGAAATCGACACCATATGATCGAACCAGCCCTGGCGTTGATCGACTTCGGCAGCATCGCGGCCGGCATCGAGGCCGCAGATGCGATGGTGAAGCGCGCCCAGATCGACGTGATCCGAGCCGGCACGGTGCAACCCGGTCGTTACCTGGTGCTGATCGGGGGCACGGTCGCCGAGGTGGAGGAGTCGTTGGCGGCAGGCCTCGAGCTGGCCGGCGACCAGGTGGTGGACCAGGTCTACCTGCCGGGTGTTCACCCAGAGGTTGTGGAAGCCATCGGAGGAGGCAGGGTACCGGAACCGTCGGACGCCCTTGGCGTGATTGAAACCTCGTCGGCGGCCTCGGTGATTCGCGCCGCCGATGCCGGCATCAAAGGGGCCGCGGTTCGCCTGGTGGAGATCCGCCTCGCCGACGGGCTGGGCGGAAAGGGCGTCGTGCTCTTCTCTGGCGTTGTCGCGGACGTGGAAGCGGCGGTGGATATCGGCGCTGGTGTGATCGATCAAAACACCCAACTGATTCGCCGGGTGGTGATCCCGCAACTCCACAGCGCCATGTGGGACAACGTCTCCGATGCGTCGCGATTCTCCACCAGGGTATTGGAGAAGCTGTGAAGTTCGGACGGGTGATTGGCACCGTGGTGGCCAGCCAACGGTACGAAGGCCTCGACGGCATCAAGTTCCTGCTCGTGCAGCCTCTGAATGAGGACCGTCAACCGGCAGGCAAACCCGAGGTGGCCGCCGACGCCACGGCACAGGCGGGCCCCGGACACCTGGTATTCATGGTGGCCAGTCGCGAGGGAGCTCAGGCGATGCCGGAACTCTTCGTTCCTGTGGACCTGGCGATTACCGGAATTGTGGACCGGGTGGATGTGGAGACGGGCCCGAGGCGCAACCAGCCGACCGCCGCCTGGCGGCGGGGTGGCTGAGATGTACATCGGCAAGGTCATCGGCACGGTGGTGGCGACCGTAAAAATCGACCACCTTGACGGTAGGAAGCTGCTGCTGGTGGACCAACTCGACCTCGACGGCTCCGAGACTGGCGGGTACGACATCGCCGTCGATACGGTTCAAGCCGGCCCCGGCGACACTGTCCTGGTGCTCGACGAGGGCAACGGAGCACGGCAGGTTCTCGGCCTCGATCCCGGTGCCATCAGAGCGGTCATCGTGGGCGTCGTCGATCAAGTGACTCTCTCCTGCTGAAGCAGTCGAAAGTCCAAAGTCAAAAGTCCAAAGTCTAAAGTCGAAAGTCGAAAGTCCAAAGTCGAGAGGCGACGGTTCTGCTGTGGGGTGACGGCACAGCGGAGGTTCGAGTTCTCAGTGGTGAGATTTCGGTTGTCGATCCAGGTCGGTTTTCCGAATTCCGAATTCCGAATTCCGAATTCTGCAAACGGCATACGGCCAACGGCCAACGGTCGAGCGCTTCCCTCTTGAATCCAGACCGGGTATCATCTGCGGGCCGGTCGGCTCAATCGAGAACGCAGGACCGCGACCGGTGGAGGGACACGCGTGCATAAGAACCCTTGGTTCATGTTGATTATCGGATTGATGGTGGGCGTGGTGATGGGCTACGTCTTCGCCGAACGGCAGGCGGTGCCTCCAGCAAGAGCCGCCGTCCGCCCCTCTGCGGCCGGTGGAGCCCAGGACGCGTTGCCCGACGGCCACCCGCCCATTGAAGCGTCCGCCGCCGGCGGGCAGGAGGCGCAGCGGCTGGCGGCACAGGCCGCGGAACTCGAGGCCCAGCTGCAGAGGACACCAGACGACCCGAGGTTGATGATCGCCCTGGGCAATCTCTACTTCGATGCCGGTCGTTGGACCGAAGCGCGGCTGTGGTACGAACGGGGCCTCGAGGGGGAAGCCGGTGACCCGAACGTGATCACCGATTTGGCGGTGGTGTACCGGAACCTCAAGGATCCGGAAAAGAGCCTCGCACTGCTGGCTCAGGCTCAGCGTGCGGCTCCCGAGCACTGGCAGGCCTGGTACAACACGGTGGTAGTGCTCCATTTCGACCTTCACCGGCACGACGAGGCCAAGGCCGCGCTGAAGAAGCTCAAAGCGCTGGCGGCCTCCAACCCCGAGATTCCCGACCTATCCTCGCTCGAAGCCGCGGTCCTCGGCGGGTAGCCCGGGTCGGAATCGGTCTGATGGTCATGTAAAATCCCGGTCTCGGAAGGAGTGGGGCCATGATTCTCACGGACGATCTCGAACGGTCGGTGACGGTTCTGATCCTGGGTGGGGGCCGGGGAACACGGCTCGATCCGTTGACCCAGCTGCGGAGCAAGCCGGCGGTGCCGGTGGCGGCGAAGTACCGGCTGATCGACATTCCCATTTCAAATGCGATCAACTCCGAGATGGAGCGAATGTACGTGCTGACCCAGTACAACTCGATCTCGCTCCACCGCCATATCGGGCGGACCTACCGATTCGATGCCTTTTCTCGCGGTTACGTGCAGATCCTGGCTGCACAGCAAACCCCTGACGGGCAGTCCTGGTTCCAGGGAACCGCGGATGCGGTGCGCCAGAACCTCAGGATCTTCGCCGAGCTGCCCGGTGACTACGTCCTGATTTTGGCCGGCGACCACATGTACCGCATGGATTACCGCCAGTTGCTCCGCGATCACGTGGAGAACGACGCCGACATTACGGTGGCTGTGAAGCCCTGTTCCGAGCAGGAGGTCGCCGAGTTCGGTGCCGCCCGGGTGGGCGACGAGGGACGGATCGTCGAATTTCGCGAGAAGCCCGCCGATGCCGCCTCTCGGGCCGGGATGGAGGTGACGCCGGCGTTATTGGAGCAGAAGGGAGTTCGATCCGATCTTCCGTACCTGGCGTCCATGGGCATTTACATGTTCAACAAAAAGGCCTTGCTCGAGGTCCTCGACAGTGAACTGGTTGACTTCGGCCGGGACATCATTCCCTCCGCCGTTTTGGATCGCCGAATCCAGGCGCACTTTTTCAAGGGCTACTGGCGGGACATCGGGACCATTCGTGCCTTCTTCGAAGCCCACATGGACCTGGTCAAGCCCGATCCGAGCTTCACCTTCCACGACCGTGACTGGCCCATGTACACCCGGCCCAGGTACCTCCCCGGGGCCCGGCTGTCCAACTGCTGCTTCAATCGAGTGCTGCTCGGCGAGGGTTCGCGGGTTCGTGACTCCCAGGTGGAGGACGCCGTGATCGGGCTGAGATCCGAGATCAAATCCGCGACCATTCGCCGCACCCTGATCATGGGTGTGGACGGCGGTTACCCGGACGTGCCCGGCGCACCGCCCGTGGGAATTGGTGAGGGAACGGAAATCAATAACGCCATCATCGACAAGAACGCCCGCATCGGCCGCGGCGTCCGAATCCTGAATTCCGAGGGCATCCAAGACGCCGAAGGCACCGGTTGGGCCATCCGCGAGGGGATCGTTGTGGTACCGAAGAACAGCTCCATCCCGGACGGAACGGTGATCTGACTCAGACCATACGGTGGCAGCACCTTCTTTTAATTGCTTATTCATTCAACTGTTTACGCACAATTTACGCTTGATCCTGGGCCACGGCGCTCTCATACTTGGGCGGCAATCTGCCGTCCGTGGCAGGGAAATCGGTCAGTCCGGGGGGAGGGGCGCGAGATTGAGAAAGATGAGATTGATATTTGCGGCAGGACTCATTCTGCTGATGGTCGCGGTTCCGGGAGGGTCGGAGGAGGCTCAGAGCGGGTCGGGAAGCGTCAGGGATCGGCTGACGGCCACCGTCGCGGCCGCCACTTCGCACTGGAGGGAGGCCCGGGCCCGAGTGCACGATGCGGCCGCCAAGGAAGCCCTGGCGCGGGCCGAAGGAGCCCCGGAAAGCCCCTCGGTCAGCGTGTACCTTGAAGGACTGGGTACGCCCTTCGAACGCCAGCCCAACGCCCAGAACACCATTCAGGCGTCGTTCCCCTTCAACCTTCCGGGTCAGACCGGCGCCGCCCGCAGGTACACCGAGGCGGCGACCGCCTCCAGCGGCCTCGACCGGGGGACTCTGGGAGTCCACGTGGCCAGACAAGCCGGCCAGGCCTGGATCGAACGGGCGGCTTGGATGGAACGGGTCGAGGTGCGGCGAAGCCGGCTGGAGCGGATCGACGAGGCGCTGGCCCTCCACGAGGCCCGCTTCCAGCTGGGAGAGGTGGCCGGCACCGAGGTTGTTCAGCTGGATCTCGAGCACGTTCGAGAGACATCGGCGGTTGCCGAGGCCGAGGCTCAGAGCGCTCGCCGTGCGGCCCGGCTCACCGAGCTGTGCGGTGAAGAGTGTGTCGGACCACTTTTGGGCGACCTCAAAACACTCGTGGATATCACCGAAACGCCCGAAGCCGAAGAGATCACCGTGGACTCGGTCGAGGCAGGCGGACTTCTGAAACAGGCTCGGGCGGCATCGGCTGCATCAATGGCTCGACTCGATCTGATTCACGCCACGGCCTACGGTCGGCCGTCGGTGGCGGTGGACTGGGAACACTTCCCGGCCATTGACGGGCTGCCGTCGTACGATGCGTGGGGGCTCATGCTGACTGTCCCGTTACCCGTCGGGCGGACTGGGAAGCAGCTCAAGGCGGCCGCCCTGGCGGACGCGCTGGCCAGCCAGGAACGCATCGAGGGTCAGCGGGAGGAGCTGCTGAGAATGGCGGTCGACGCGCACACCGACGCCGACGGGGCCATGAAGCGGCTGGCGGCCGTGAGAACGGTCCTCTCCGAGCTCGGGGAGATCGAGCACTCTCTGGTTCTGCAGTTTCGCCTGGGTGCCATTTCGTACCTGGCGTACATGGACGGACTGGCCCGTCTCGACGATGTCCGCCTGGACGGTGTGACCGCCTGTGAGGCGTTGCTGCTGGCCCGGCTCGAGCTGGCCCTTATCGTCGCCGATCCTTCGATTTTTCCCGTGCCAACCGTTGTGGAGGATGTGCCATGAAATCGATCTTCGTGATCTCGGCAATGGTTGTTGTGGGGTTACCGGCATTTGCCGGAGACGTGGTGAGGCTGGATGCCGCTCAGCAGGCGCGGGCCGGGCTGGTTGTGCGTCCGGTGCTCGAGCGGAGCTTTGGGGACCAACAACGGGTGGTGGGTCAGGTCATTCGATCTCCCGGCGCCACGATCCATCTCAAGGCGGTGGTGGGCGGCAGGGTCGAGTCCCTCAACGTGGCACCCGGCGATCGGGTTCGGCTTGGGCAAGTCGTGGCCGAGCTGCACTCCCACGAAATCTTGGCCATGCAAGGCGAATTGTTGCGGGCTGCTGAGAGAGCAGTGCTCGCGGACAAGAGGCTGGAAGCCGGCAAGGAGCTTTTCTCGGTGGACGGAATCAGCCGGATCGACCTCGAAGTCCGGGAGCAGGAGGCCTTTTTGGCTGGGCTCGATCTCGATACGGCCTATGAGGAACTTGTTGATCACGGTGTCCCCGCAGCTGTCCTGGACGGGATTCTCGAGTCGAGAAAGCCCGATGCTCACCTGCCGATCGTCGCGCCGGCCGACGGCGTGGTGCTCGAGCTCCATGTGCAACGACACGAATGGGTTCAGGACTACGCATCCCTCATGGTGATCGGGGATCCGGAGAAGGTGGAGCTGGAGTTGCAGATCGCCCCCGATCTGGCGACGTCGGTGTCGCCGGGAGATCTTGTGGAGTTCGCCGCGGTGGGACGCCCGGCGGGCCTGGGTCGAGCAACCGTGGTCTCCAGGGTCCCCCAGGTGGACCCATCGTCTCGAACCCTGAGGATCCGAGCCCGCATTATCGAACATGGATCCGGATTGTTCCCCGGCGCCTTCGTGGAAGGCACGTTGACCCACGGTGAAGCCAGTCAGTCGCCGTCGGTACCAGAGTCCGCGGTGATCAACGTGGGAGGGAATGACGTCGTCTTCGTCGACGGCGGTGGCGGCGCGTTTGAAATGCGCCGAGTGGAGCTGGGTCTCTCCAACGGCAACAGGTACCAGGTGGTTCATGGAGTCGAATTGGGTGAGCAGGTGGCCGTCGAGGGTGTGTTCTTCCTCAAGTCAGCCCTCATGAAGGGTGGAGACGGGGAGGACTGATGCGGAGCCTGGTCGAAGCCTCGCTGGCCCACCGATTGGTGGTCATCCTGCTGTCGGTTCTGCTCATGGGGGCGGGGTGGGTGGCGTTCCGAACACTTCCCATCGATGCGTTCCCGGACGTGACCAATGTCCAGGTCACCGTGATCTCCCAGGCCGCGATTCTGTCGCCCCTCGAGGTCGAGCAGCTGGTCACCTATCCCATCGAGCAGGTCTGCGCCGGACTGCCCCACTCCACCGAGGTCCGGTCTCTGTCCAAGTTCGGTCTTTCAATGGTCACCGTGGTCTTCGAGGACGGAACGGACATCTATTTCGCACGCCAGATGGTGATGGAACGAATATTCTCGGTTCGCGATCAGCTGCCCGAGGGTGCGAGCAGCAACCTCGGGCCGATCTCCACAGGGTTGGGGGAGGTCTTCCAGTACACGCTCGAGAGTCCCTCCCGCGGCCTGATGGAGCTCCGATCGCTGCAGGACTGGGTTCTGAGACCCATTCTGCGCACCGTGGCCGGGGTGGCCGGGGTGGACAGCTTCGGGGGCCACGTGCGGCAGTTTCACGTGGTGGCAGAGCCGGTGGCGCTGCGTCGTTTCGGTCTTTCCCTTCCGGATCTGGGCGACGCGGTGGCGGCCAACAACGGGGTTGCTGGCGGTGGGTTCGTGGAACGGGGAGGTGAGCAGTTCGTGGTCCGTGGCGACGGTTGGATGCGCGGTGAACAGGATCTGAACGACACCGTGGTGGCGTATCGGGACGGGGTGCCGGTCCTGCTGTCTCAGGTGGCGAAGGTGGAGCTGGCGCCGGAGATTCGCCAGGGCGCCATCAGCCGCGACGGGAAAGGTGAAACCGTGGCCGGGATCGTCCTCATGCTGCGGGGCGGGTCCGGGCGCGATGTGGTGAACGGGATCAAAGAGAAGCTCGAGGTCGCCCGGCAGTCGCTACCGGAGGACGTGGATGTGGTGCCCTTCTACGACCGCAGCGAGCTGGTGGAAACCGCCCTCGGGACGGTCCAGCGGGCCCTCCTCCAGGGTGCCGTACTGGTGGCGCTTGTTCTCCTTTTTTTCATGGGGAACTTGAGGTCGGCACTGGTGGTGGCCATTCAGCTTCCCATGGCGGCCCTTGCCACATTCCTGGTGATGAAAGTCCTCGGCATGTCCTCCAATCTGATGACCTTGTCGGGCCTCGCCATTGCCATCGGTATGCTCGGAGACGGTGCCATCGTGTTGGTGGAGAACACGGTTCGGATGCTGGGTTCGGCTCGCGGAGGTGATCGCCGCGAGGTGGTGGGTCGGGCGGCCGGCGAGGTCCTCAGGCCGATCGTATTCGGTATCGCCGTGATCATCGTGGTCTTTCTTCCCATCGCGTCCCTCCAGGGAATGGAGGGAAAGATGTTCGCCCCCCTGGCCTACACCATCAGTATTGCTCTGGGCTGCGCCCTGCTGCTCACCGTGACGGTGATTCCAACCCTGGCGTCGCTGATCTTGCGATCGGGGCGCTCCCTCGGCAAGGGGAGGTTCACTCACCCGGCGGATTTCATTCGTCGCCTTTACCGCCCCCATCTGAGGTGGGCCATGGACCACTTCTGGGTGGTCGTGGGCGGGGCGCTGGTGCTGTTGGCGGTTGCGCTTGTTCTCGTGCCGACCCTGGGTACGGAGTTCCTGCCCACCATGGACGAAGGATCGATCGTTGTTCAGCCGTTCCAGATTCCATCGGTGTCCCTCGATCAGTCACTGGATACGGTTCGGCGGATCGAAGAGGCGATCATGGAGCTGCCCGAAGCGGTGCACGTGGTGAGCCGCACCGGTCGTTCGGACATCTCCTCCGATCCCATGGGGGTGGGGGAGAGTGACATCTACGTGGTTCTGGCGCCCCGTTCCCAGTGGACAACCGCGTCCAGAAAAGAGGGATTGGTGGAAGCCATTCGCCAGCGGATGGCGACCATTCCCGGCGTCGAGTTCGGTTACACCCAACCGATCCAGATGCGGGTGGACGAATTGCTGTCGGGGGTCAAGAGCCAGATCGCGGTCAAGATCTTTGGTGACGACCTGCAGGAGTTGGCGCGGCTGGGGGATCAGGTGGCCGGAGTGCTCGACGGCATTCCAGGTTCCATCGATGTGAAGGTGGAGGCTGTTGAAGGCCTGGGCTATCTCCAGATCACAATGCACCGTCGGCGACTGGCCCGGCTCGGGATCAGCGTGGCTCAGGTGCGTTCGATCATCGAAACCGCCATCGGTGGTCGGGTCGTGACGACCATCCCGGAGGGGGACCGGCGGACCGATGTGGTCGTCCGTCTGCCCAGGGCCTACACCGCCAACGTGGACAACCTCCGGGATCTTCCGTTGGCCAGTCCTTCCGGAAGTCGGGTGCTCTTGAGGGAGGTGGCGAATATCGACATGGTCGAAGGGCCTGCTCAGATCTCCCGCGAGGACGGCAAACGCCGCGTGGTGGTTGAACTCAATGTGGTGGGACGGGACATTGGCGGCCTGGTGGCCGAAGCTCAGCGACGGATCAACGATGAGGTCGAGCTGCCAACCGGTTACTTCATCACCTGGGGCGGTCAGTTCGAGCAGCAGCAGCGGGCCATGGCCCGGCTCAAGCTCATGGTCCCGGTGGCTCTGATTTTCATCTTTATCCTGCTGTACCTCAATTTCCGCGACACGCGGCCGGTTTTTCTGATCCTGGCCAACATCCCGCTGGCGCTGGTGGGAGGCGTGATCGGTCTCAAGCTTTCCGGTCTGTATTTGTCGGTTTCGGCATCGGTGGGGTTCATCGCCCTGTTCGGCATCGCCATTCTCAACGGTCTGGTGATGGTGGAATTCTTCCGCAACCTCGAGAGCGAGGGGATGGACCGACTGGAGGCGGTGTTGGAGGGTGCGGAGCTTCGACTCCGCCCGGTGCTGATGACCGCCGCCACCACGGCCTTGGGACTGCTGCCGATGATCTGGGCCACCGGAGTCGGCTCCGAGGTCCAGCGTCCCCTCGCGGTGGTTGTGGTGTCCGGGGTCATCACCTCGACCTTGTTGACGCTGATGGTGCTGCCAGCCCTCTACTTACGTTTCGGCGGCAGCAGCCAGGTGCCTGGGCAGGACTGATCTGAGCGGTGTATGAGCCCCCCCTCCAAAAAAACAAAGGCCCATCCAGGAAAGCGAAATGTCGGGTGTTCCCGTGCCCGCAACCAGCGGCAGGATTCAACGGCGGGGGCAGGCAACAGCGAGCAGCGGCGGCGAGCAGGGACGGTTGACAGCCGCAGCGTCAGGATTCAGCACCGGGGCAGATCCGGTCGGCCAGCTCGGTTCCCGCCAACTTAGCCCGCACTATTCACCAGCCGTCTGTCGACAGCCACCTTCGTCTGCTTGCTGCCGCCAGTGCCGTCAATGGAACCGGGGCGAAGAAAGTCCTGCAGGGATTCGATGAGGTGCGTGCCATGACCCGGCGATTGCTCAATCCCCGGTAGCCCGGCCCCGTCCCGTTCTGACGCTGTCGCCGTCACCTGACGCCGCCACCGGCCCCTGTCGCTGTCAGTTGACGCTGGCCCCGGTCGCTGTCATCCACCACCTCACGGAATTCCGGCTGAGCCAAAAAAAAGGCCCCGCCCGGAGGCGGGGCCAGAGTCTACAAAGCCGCTGATCAGAAGTTCCAGCCCGCCGAGATGGTCGCCCACTGGACGGTTCCAGAGGTGTCGTACAGGTAGGGTTGGTCGTCCTGGTAGTCCACGTACTTGTACCAGAGGCGCAGCCACATGGCTTCGGTGAGGTTGTACTTGAGGTTCAAGTCCGCCTCGAGCCGGCTGACGTCCAGGTTCGAGTAGGTGTAGCTCTGTTCGAAATCAAAGGACATGGTGGGGTGGGTCGCGACGTAGTCGTCGGCCCGCAGTTCATACTGATCCATGCCACCTTCGGCCTGGGTGTAGCCGAGGTTGATGCCGAAGGTCCAGTTGTTGGGGTGGATCTTGACTCCGCCAATCAGAGAGTTGGCTTCTTCGGTGTAGCGAGCCATGGTGCGAGAGTAGCCATCCTGGCCACCCATGACCGTGCCTGCTCACCCATCGAAGACTGGTATGCACAACGGTGCATCCAGACTCATGTCCTGGAACGCGTAGGCCACGTACCAGCTCCAACTCTCGCCGCCGGGCGACCACAGCGTGATGGTGGCCGATTGACGGTCGCGCGACCAGTCGGTCAGGTCACCATCGCTGTTGCTGCCACTCCACCAGACGTACTTGCCGGTGATGGTGGATTTCCCGGCAGCCCATGCCAGAGCGATATTCGCCTTGTCCCAGGAGGACGCTGAGGCCGTGGTTTCTGCGATGCGTTCTGCCTGGAAGTCCTGATACTGCGGGGTCTCCGGGTTCCACGGGTTGGGATAGGAGCCCGACACAAGGGTTGAGCACGCGCCGTCGATCAGGGTGAAGGCGTTGTCCACCTGACCGTGCTTGTAGGCCAGATCGAAACGCAGGCCCTTCTTCGGCCGCACCCGATAGCTGGCACCGAGTATGTTGGTGGTGGTCTTCTTCTCACCGGGGAGCACCTCGTAGTGCTCGCGGTCCACGTACTCGTAGTCCCAGACACCGCGCAGGGTGCCGCCCTTGCGGCCGAGACGGAAGCTGGCGTCGAGCTTGGATTCGACGACGTCCCGGTTGAGAGCGGAATCCCGCCACTGGTCGAAACTGTCACCGTACACGTCGTAGTAGGTCTGCCCAGCCTGGGGTCCCGCGATGCCAACCCGTTCGATCGGCTCCACGTAGACGCTGTCCGTGTCGGTCTGGTAGATCTTGCCGCGCCACCGAAGCCTGAGATTGTTCTTGAACCGCTTTGCGATGGTGGCCACGTAGCCTGAGTAATCGGCCGTGTTGTTGCTGTACCCGTTCGTTGTCTCCGCCCAGACACCGTTGGCGGTGATCGCCAGGCCGTTCTCACTGGCCCACCGGAAGTCGAGGCGGGCGGTGTCCTTGTCGATGTTCGGCTTGAAGTCGGCACCGACCACACCCACGTCACTGTCGTACTGCATCCGGTTGTCGAAGACCGGAACCTGAAGCTCGGGGTGGAGGTTCTTGTCGAACGTCACGTCCACCGTGTTGTACTTCTCGGTGAGCTCGCGGCTGGTGAACCGGCCACGGATCGATGCCGACTTGAAGCCCAGCATCGCCTCGAGAGTCGCGTCGGACGTCGTCTGGTCACGCGTGTGAGACTGGCTCTTGACGTGACAGTTGTCGCAGTGGGAGGTGGTGAAGGCCTGGGTGTGACCGGACCGACGTTGGTCGCGATATTCCACCGCCAGGGTCAGGGCGCTCAGGCTCGGGAATTGGAGCTCGGTCCTGTCGTGAAAGACCGAGTAGTCGACCCCGTAGTCCTGATTCGGACTGAAGTCGGTGTGGCGGACCACCTTACCGTTCCTCGAGGTGGACTCGAGGTTGGCCATGGGGTCGTGGCCGAGTCGGTGGGGGAACTTGGTGTAGGTGTTGTGGGACCTCACCATCCGCTTGATGTCGAAGTTGAGGTTGCCTCGGTTCTGATCCGTGGCCAGGTACTTGAAGTCGAAATCGAGGGCGCCCCAGTCCTGGAAAGTGTCGAACGTCACCTTGCCCACGGGGCCCTTTTCAGTGGTGAAAAACTCAGCCGCCTTGGCGGGGTTTCCGTCGAGGTCGTTGAACAGGCCACCGATTTCGATGCTGCCTGTGGTTTCGTTGGTCGTTTCCTCGCCCTCCTGGGCCGCCACCGCGTACGGAAGGGCGGCGAGAAGCGCGGCCAGCACGAAGATCTTCAGCGCTTTCATGCGTGTCCCTCCTTCCTCACCGCACCATGCCGAAGCCGGCGCCGGTCAGAGTCTGGGACGGCAGGTCCGTTCCGTGAATCTGGGAGTGGCACTGGCTGCACTTGGTGGTGAATGAAACGTTCATGCCCTGTTCGCCGTACGGATTGCCGCGCTCGGTACCACCGACCTCGACCTCGTGCTCTTCGGGGCTCCGAAGGGCGGCGTGGAAGTGGAACTCGTGGCACTGCAGGCAGAGCATGGGTTCGTTGGCCGTCAGCAAATTGTCGGCCACCGATCCGTGGGGCGTGTGGCACAGATTGCAGGACTCCTCGACGGGCTCGTGCTCGAAGACGAAGGGTCCTTCCTTTGCCTGGTGGCAGGTGTAGCAGAGGTCGTTGTCCCGCATATCGCTGTTGACCAACATGAATTCGGTGGCCGAGTGCGGGTTGTGGCAGCTGTTGCAGCTCATCATGCCCTCGGGCACCGGATGGTGGTTGGGCAACTGGAAGGCTGCGTTGACCTCGGGGTGGCAGGAAATGCAGCTCTTGAGAGCCTTCTTTTCTTCATGAATGCCGTGGCATGTGCCGCAAGCGACGTTTTCCATGGCGTGGGTCGAGGCCTGCCAACTGCCCAGGGACGAACCGTCGACCCACGTCCCGCTGCCGCCAATGTTGCCGTGGCAAGACATGCAGGCGGCCACGTCGTCGGCGGTCCACTCGGCGAAGGTGCGGATCAGGGCCGCGTCACCTTCCTCCATGTGCTGGGTGCCGTCGCCGTGGCAGCCCTCGCAGCCCACCTGTCGACCGTAGACCTCAAAAGGCTCGATCCGCATGTGGACCTGGTGGACCAAGCCGGCGGCGACTTCGTCGTGGCAATCAGCGCATACCGGCCCGTCCTCTGCCATGGCCGGCCAGGCGAATGCGCAGACTGCGGCGAGCGCCACCAGCAGAATGCTCCTGTTCCTCATCGATACCTCCTTGCTCCAGTTGAGCGAAATCCTCGAATGCCGGTTCCGGTCGCGGAGTCGGCGTCAGATGCTTTGATCAGGGAATCCCACCGTCTGGAAGCCGGAGCCGTCCGCCCGGGACGGCTGTTCAGGCCTCACTGGTGGGGTAGGTGAATCGCACGGGGACGAGGGTCCGTCGCCATGGGTGGAATCTACAGATCTCAAAATGAGTTGTCAAGCGTATACTCTTGTGGTTATAGAACTATACATATTGTATTAGTAGGAATTGAAAGGTAAATGACTGAAAAACAGTTTGTTCTAAGACGACCAAAAAAACGCAACTCGTTCTCATTATTGCTCAAATTGCAGTCGTTTTCCAAACCCAATCTCAACATCGACATTGTCCCTACATTCATGCCAAAGAAATCGGCGGGCACGGAGCCCGCCGATATAGTACAGATCGTCTTCCGTTCAGGGGTTGCTGAGGCAGTCCGCGAGGGGATCTCCGGCCTCGTAACCGAGGGCGACCCAGTCGAGCCTGCTATCGGGCCCGTGACAATCGAGGCACCCCAGGGCGTATTCTGCGGGTCTGACCTCGTGGTTGATCTTCATGTAGCGGATCGTATCAGCCCAGGTGTAGCCGGCGTCATGGATGCCGTAGAGCCCTTCGGCGCCTTCCTTGACGGCCCGGTCCACGTCACCATGAACGTAGAGCTCGTCCACGGTCACCGGCAGGAGCCAGTTTTTGTCGTCGAGCACCGGGAGCCGACCGAGATGCACCTTGAAGGCGGAGATCCTGGAGTCCGGATCGTCCTTGGATCCCTGAGGGATCGCCATCTCCACCACTCCGTCCCCGTTGCGTTGGACCGGTGTCTTTGGCAGCTGCATACTGCTGGTGCCGTTGTACCAGGCGTAGGTCGGCACGACGTTGTTCCCCAGCTCGATGTGGGGAGTGAATTTGCCCTTCTCGTCAGAGAAATGGGTTTTCGACCAATCGCGATGGAGGTCGGTGGGTTCGTCCCGTGCAAAGGTCGGGATGTGGCACACCGTGCAGTCCACCCGCTGGACGTGGGTGTTGAGGAGTTCCTTGGCGTGAGGCGCGGAGTCGTGGCACATTCCGTTGTCGCAGCTCAGCCGAACGCCGGGCGTATCGGTGGAGGCGAGATCGGAACCACGTCCGATGACCCGGTGGTCCGTGCCGGCGTGGCAGCTGGCGCAGGTGATCCCGGCGCCGTCCTCAGACATGTGGACGTCGAATTCCGCGTCTGGTTCGGCCAGGGTGTACTCGATGTCGCCCCGCTTGAAGTTGGGACCTCCGCCCGACGCTGCGTGGCAGCGAAGACACATGGCGCTGGTGGGCTTGGAAATCCTCTTGGAAACGGAGTCCAGGCCCTCCTGATTCTTCCAGAGGATCGACTTCCACTCCCAACCGCCGTCCTCGGTCTGGTACACGCCGCGGCGATACCCGGAAGCGTGGCAGATCAGGCAGTCGATATTTTCGAGCTGTTCCTGGCTCATTTCCCTGGAGGGCCTCAGGCCGAGTCCGGCGTGGCATTTGGAGCAGCCGGCCGCAACCACCTTGCCCTCCTCGTTCTTGATCTCACCGATCCAGCTCGGCATGGGGTTGGTGCAGAAGTCGTTCACCATGGTGAGCTTGCCCTGCTCGGTTCCGTGCGAGTTGACCACGTCGGGCGTGGGCCCGAGCCACTGGTAGTGCTCGGAGTGGAAGAAGGCCTGGGCCTCGTCCTCGTGGCACCCGAGGCAGGTCTGGGGTTCCCTCGTAGTGCTCGAAGTACTCCGTAGTGGGAGTAGTCCTTCGAAGCGGCGAGGGCCACCGAACCGCCGGTCGCGACCACGAGCGCGAAAATGAGGAATCGCCGAGCCATGAGTTACCTCCCTGGAGATCAGAACCGTGCCATGAATCCTAGCAGGAACTTGTCGATGGAGGAAGGCGTGGGGAAGCCGAGGATCGGCGCCGGTGTAGTGCCGAGCTCCTTGGGCGCACCCATGATGCCAGCCGGATCCGCTGTAATCGTATGTCGTATTTCATGTAGTCGAGCTTGAGGACGAAACCTTTGGCGATCCGGTGGGTGAGGTAGGCCTCCCACACGTCGCCGCGGGTGGAGGTCTTCGGTGCGAAGATGGTGTCCTCGGCGACACCGCCAGTTGAACCAGTACTCGGAGCCCTGGTTGTACTCGAGGCCGAGCTTGGTCTTGCCGTTCGCGAAGTTGAAGCGGGCACCGACGTAGATCATGTCGCCGGTCCTGCTTCTCGGGCGAGTCGAAAGGGTCGGAGAAGAGGCCGCCGAAGGGGGTGGTGATGTTGTTCGGGTCGGACTGCATGTAGCTGTAGGTGACGAACCAGTCCAGGGGTCCGTCGTGGCGCAGGAAGACCACGCTCGCCCAGCTCGATGTCGCCGAGGTTGGCCGACGGGGTGTAGCGGATGACTGCGGGCGGAGCATCCTGGCCGGTGACCGGATCCAAGGGCATGCACAACCAGGCCATTGAAGCCGTCGGTGACGTCGAGAGGCGCTTCAGCGCCGGACGCCTGGATGAACATTCCTCGTTGTCGATAGATGTCCCAGTTGAAGCCGAAGAAGCTGGCGTCCTTGAGTCGGTCCTCGGGGTGGAGCACCTCCGCGTTACCGAAGCCGGACTCGTAGCCGACGCCGTAGCACAGCCGGAAGGTGTTCCTCTCGGTGATGTGCCAGCCGAAGTAATGCCGTCAAACTGGTAGTTGACGACAGTGCCGACGGGCGAGCCGCCGCGAGGCTCATCGTTGCGGAAGTTGAGCGGCACACCACCGGAGGAGGGACGCCGGCCGATGGACAGGTAGATCGGTGCCCCTCCGATGTTCTTCCAGTTGAAGTAGGCCCGCTCGACCCTGCACGATGTCGGAGTTGGGGACGCGATGCCGTGGTGCCGTCAACGTTGATCGAGGTGGGCTGGCCGTTGAAGACCTGGACTCCGGTGGAGTCGCCGAAGGCCTTGTACATTGAGAGGCGGCCCTGGAAGTCGATGTTCTTGGCGACCTTGGCGTCCATCTGGAGGCGCAGGCGGTTGGTGTAGAGCAGGCTGTTCTTGAGGTCGTAGCCGTCGGTGTAGGTGTAGGGGAGGAGGGCCTGCATCAGGCCGCCCACCATCTCGGGCGGGAACGAACCGATGGTGTTCTTGAGCCAGTCGAAGGTGACCACGTTGTTGATGTAGTAGAGGTAGTCGGCGTAGTTGTCCCGGATGAGGTTGCCCACATCCTCGGGAGATTGGGGCGGCATGCCGGTTGCGCCGAAGTAGAACAGGGTGTCCACCAGCATGCGCTGCAGCTCCATGCCGTTGAAGTACGGGCTCGAAGCTCATGTCCAGGGAATTCGCCTCGAACCGGAAGTCACCGGACCAGTTGATCCGGTCCACGCCGGTCTTGCGCTCGTTCTTCATGACTCTCTTCTCAAGGTCCTTGAGTTGAGCCTTGAGGTCGTCGATCTGTTCCTGCTCCGCGGTGGTGTCGGTCGCTTCCTGAGCGAAACCGGTGAGACCGCCGCAGAGAAGAAGCACTGCACACAGTGCGATAGCCTTACGCATCACTGAAATCCTCCTTGCCTATTTATTCGAAATCAGCCGCAGGTCATGGGTTGTTCGGAATCGGCGGCGTGGTCGATGGTCCAATCCTTGAGCTTTTCAAGGTCTTCGGCGGTGATCACCTCGGTGACAGGCTTGTCTCCGTGATTGGGATCGTTGACGGTCGAATGGGTGGCTTCGTACTTTTCGTCGAAGAAGCGCTCCCATTGATCCTGGATCAGGGTCATGGGCGTGTACTCTTCGTTTTCCGAGCCCTCGGCGTGGCACGGCTTGCAGAACTCCTTGTAGAGGTCGTTACCCTTGACCTTCTTTTTACCGGCCACCGCCAGGTCGGCGAAGCCGACTGCGACGACGGCGATCAGGACCACTGCGACTGTCCATTTGGTTGGGTTCATGCTGTCCTCCTTGTGTTTTTTTTCACGAAGTGCTGGATATTTCCACTTGGATCAAACTCCGAGCGATCCAGTCGGAAATGAGGATATGCTTAGATCCTCATATCGTCAAGAAAATATTTCCCTAAGGAAACATTTAAATTGAGCTTT
The DNA here is from genome assembly GCA_963801995.1 of uncultured Holophagae bacterium. Taxonomy (GTDB): domain Bacteria; phylum Acidobacteriota; class Thermoanaerobaculia; order Thermoanaerobaculales; family Sulfomarinibacteraceae; genus FEB-10. Next base: position 156,227 of record CAWDGW010000017.1, read on the forward strand.
GTCTCAATTTTAAAGGGATTTCAGCTCGAGCTGATTCTCAAGTCAATCAGCCTGCGGGTTCCTCAGATTGAGGGCGCCACCGGCGGCGGCGGTGGATCATCGGAGCCAGGAGGCTCTTGTTCAATCGACCATCCACTGGCGTCCTCCACAACAGCTTGTTGGGGTGCCGCCTTGAAAACCGCGCCGCCGATCAGCCCGCCGAGGGTTCCGAAGATCGCACCGAGGAGGAGGGTGAAGAAGATCCCGGCGAGGGCAAAGGTGGCGGGGCCGGTGGACTCCATAAAGCGGCTCACCATCTCCGTGGCCTCCGGGTCCATGGTGCCCATCTGGTCGAGCTGGTCCATGATGTGGTTCAGGTCGGTCAGACCGAGCATCCTGTTGATCACTGCACCGAGGCAGCCGGCCACCACACCGTAGACGACCCCCGATGCCAGGCCCACCACGGCGCCGTTGCCCGCCGTGAATCCCAAGCCGGCGGCCTTCATCGGCGTCGAGTAAAGGTAGTGCCGCCAAAAAACCACAGCCGATGATCAGAGCGCAGCAGGCACAGTTGATCCAGTCGATGATCGGAATCGCGCCGGCCACTCCGAAGGCGATTCCGGCGATCAGGGCTGGCTTGACCATGGATGGGGATTCGGCGTTCATCGTGTCCTCCCTGTGAAGTGTCTATTGTAAGGGATCTGTCCCGGAAGGCCTTTGGGTCGGGCCCACATGACTGACGATATCTGCGATGGCGTCCGCCAGCAGCAAGCCGAGCAGTAGACCTGGCGGGATGGCCACAAGGAATCTCGGCCAGTTCGACAGATGCGGTAGACCGGTCAGAGCGAGCCCGAAATCGAGGGCGGAGGGTGCCAGCGCAACCGCGACCCACATCAACCGGGGACGGGTCCTGACCCCGAGCAGAGCTCCGCAAAGCAAGGCGATCAGTCCACCGGCGTACAGCCCGGAGCAGCGGGCGCACACCGCCAGAGGTCCGCATCCCAGATCGAGACTGCGATCAGGCATCTGGTGGCAGGTGGGCCGATAGGCGAGCCGGAGCCAGGATCCGGCGGAGACACCCTGGTCCTCCAGCATGGGCGCGAAGATGATCCCGGCACAGAACACGGCGGCTGTTGCGGCGATCAGCAGCAACCAGGCGCGGGAACGTGTGTCGAATCGCTTCATCGGAGTGTTGATTGTACGGCGGCACGTGGTGAGTGCGAGTCGTTGTGATATGCGCGCTATTTCAACCCGGTTCCGATCCCTCGGACCGCTTCGACCGAGAGCACGAAGACGAGGCCGGTGCCGGACTCCTCGAAGGTCCCGCAGACGTCTTCGATCACGTTCAGGACGTCATCGACGAGCTCGTCCTGGGTCACGGTGAGAATGGTCTTGTTGACCGGACTGGTTCCGGGAAAGGTGCTGCGGAGGCCGGCGAAGATGGGCACGTCGTGGCTCAGGATTCTGCCCATCCCGACGCTGTCGAAGACCGTGGACCCCGAAACGCCGATCTCCAGGAATGCGGTCAGCAGGTCCTCGAGGTGCTCGATGGTGTTGAGGACGATCACAACCAGCTTCATCGTCAGATCCTGTGCTGCGCTTCTTCTTCAACGATGACCCGCATGGCCCCCTCAGCCGATGTGCTGTTCGCCAGCCCCATCCGAAAGTCCTTCCGGTGGAGTAGTCGCGAGATCCTCGCCAGGGCCTTGAGCTTGGTGTTGGTATGTTCTTTGTCGCAGACCAGAAGGAAGACGACATTCACGGGCTTGCCGTCGATGGCATCGAAATCGACCGGCTGGGCGGGAACGCCGAGCGAGCCCGCAAAAGGGATTTCATGGGTCCACAGGCCGTGCGGAAGCGCGATTCCCTGGCCGATACCGGAGCTCATCAGCCCCTCCCGCTCGATGACGGTGTCGAGGACGGCGTCGCAGAACTGCTCGTCTTCTCCTCTGCATGTCAACTCCACCAGCTCGCGGAGGATTTCCTCCTTGGTTGTCCCTTCGAGGGGAACCTTGATTGTCTCCGGCGAAAGAAAATCAGTGAGCCTCATGTGTGCCTTTCCATCGAGACGAGCCTCTTTGGGCCTCGCCCACCTTCTCCAGAGCCATCTTAAACGCGACCGGTCCGATCAGCTGATTGATGGCGACAACGGCCACCAGAATGGTTGCCAGGCCGGTCCCCCAGTCGGGGAACGTGCTTTCGAGTTGAGAGATCAGGGCCAGGCTCAGCCCGGCCTGGGTGACGAATCCCAACCAGCAGTAGCGGCGGAAGGGCCCAGGGTCACCGGCGAGCGAGGTCGCCAGCCGCGTGCCGAGCATGATCGTGGCGATCCGGAACCCGGCAATCGCCAGGGCGATGCCCCAGCTCGTGGCCAACGCGCCGAGGTCGAGCCGCGCCCCGGCCATGGTGAAGAAGACAACGTAGACCGGGAGGGCGACCCGGTCCATGGCGCCGAGCAGGCGGGTTCCCTGATGTGAGAGGTTCTGGATCGTGAATCCCGCCGCGGCGCAGATCAGAAGCGGTTCGAGGCCGATTCCGAGATCGTGGGTCTCCTCGAGGTAGTGGCCCAGAATCTCCGAAAACCGGTAGACCAGAAAGCAGAGGCCGACGATGACCAGCGAGACCTGGGGGCCCTTGCGCTTCAGGTAGAGGCCCATGATCGATCCCAGCAGCACACCGATCGAGATCGATATCACAATCTCGCCGGTCACCTCGAGGACGAACACGAGGTCGAGACCCTGTTCGGGGGCGAACGCCAGTCCGGCGGCGGCGGTTGCCACTGCGAACAGACAGATCACCACCACGTCCATGGCCACGGAGACGCCGAGGATTGTTTCCGAGAAGGGGCCGTCCGCCTTGGTTTCCGTGATGATCGCGATTGCCGATGAGGGTGACCGCGCGGCCGCGATCACTCCCACAATGCCGGCCACCGCCAGAATCTGGAATGGTGGCAGATCGCCGAGAAAACCAGTCCCCGATGCGGTCACGAAAAAGAACCCACCGACACCGATCATCACCGTGCCGGCGGTGCAGACGATCAGCAGGACGATGCTTCTCCACCGCCCTTTGAGGGTTTCGAGCTTGAGCTCCGCCCCTGCGGCGAGGCCGATGAAGGCAAAGGCCATGTCGTTGAGTGCGCTGAGCGGTTCCAGAACCCGTGCCGAAAGAAAGTCCGCGGCGAACGGGCCGAAGAGGATGCCCGCGAGAATGTAACCGGTGATCCTCGGCAGGCGGAGATGCTCGAGGATTTCGCCAAGAAGAGCTGCCGAGAGGAGGGCGAACCCCAGCATGAAGGTGCTCTCGGCGGGCGTCGCCGAGGGTGAGAATTCGATGATTCTGAGCAACAACCACACCAGAATTCCGACGGCCGAGAGGGTGATGAGGCGTCGGATCACGAGACCCTCCCCCCCGCTCGTCCGGCGGACCGGATCGCGAGCCACGGTGCCAGGAACTCGTTGATGATGATCGCCAGGATCGCGACGCTCACCACCGCCTCGGTCAGGGGTTGATCAACCAGGAAACTGAACTCGACGATGATCGCCAGCCCCATTCCCCCCTGCGAAGCCAGACCGAGTCCGATCAGTGGTGGAACCGCGTGGTGTCGTGCCAGTCGGCGAGTCGAGAGATAGCCGCCAACCGTCTTCCCAACCAGGCGGACAGCGACATAAACCAGTGCCGCGAACAACAACCGGACGTCGGAGAGCTTCCAGCCGGCGCCGGCCAACACGAGAAGCAGGAGGTAGAGGAACCGATCGCCGCGGGCCATGGCCGTCATAACCCGCCCCCGGATCGACCGCACATGGGTCAGATTCGCCACCACGAGTCCGCAGATGAAGCTGACGAACAGAGCCGAGAGGTGGAAAGCGAAGGCCACACCGCCTGCCAATGCGATCGTTCCGAGGAGATAGACGGTGAGCTCCGCCTGGCTGGTCCGCGTCAGGGTCAGAGAAACGAAGATCCAGGCCGTCACCAAGCCGAGGCACACCGAGATCACGAGCCACTGGAGGGTCATCGGGAAGCTGGCCGCATCGAGAGGATGAACGGTGAAGAGCGACAGACCGACCCCGGCCGCGATCACACCCACTGCCGGATCGAGGCTCGAGATGAATCGCAGCAGGGTCATCACGTGGCGCGGAGGTGGCCGCACGCGATTTTCGACACGAGCCGGCGCCACCAGACCCGTGCACGTCGCCGACGCCGCAAGCGTGACGGCCGCGATGGCGATGACGTCGGGGGTTGCATCTATACTCTTCACCAGCAGAAACCAAGCCACTGGCAGCACCGTTGCCAGCGTCACCACACCCTCAACGGCCGACACGGCGATGTACCCGCTGGGAAGGTTGTTCACCGTCCGCCGGTCGAACTGAAGGCCGAACAGGAAGCCGACCCAGCCGAGAATCACGCATACGAACGGTCGCAGAAGCTCGAGGGTGGCATCGTCGATGATGTTGAGATAGTCGCTGCCGAGGAAGAGGCCGATGATGATGAACGCGGGGCCGGTGAAGAAGGTCTGAATGGGAAACGGGAGCTTCTCCAGAACGAACGTCCGGCGAGACCCGATCAGGGCCAGCGCCGTCAGGACGATCGCGGCGACGAGTGCCTTCATCTTGGGCGAGGTCTCCTTTCGATGCCGGCATTATGACGTGTCCGATCGCGCCACCCGGGGTTTCCACGGCCTCCGGGGATTTACGACAGGCCGGCCGTAGTAGATAGGCGGTGAGAAGAGCGGGTCAGTGTTCGGCTGACTGCTTTGCTCAGGCGGACTCGAAGAGTGCCAACTGCTCGTGGTCGTGTCGGATCAAATTGCTGGCTCCCACGCCGAGCAGGCGGACCGAACGGGCGGCGGCTTCGGTTCGACGGACCAATGAGCGTGCGCAGTTTGCGATGGCCGGCGCTTCTGAGGTTGGATGCGGCAGGGTTCGGGATCGTGTTCGAGTGGTGAAATCCGGGTATCTCACCTTGACGGTTAGGGTACAGGCGGCGATCTGCTTGCGTTCGAGGCCACTGGCCACTTCCACGGCCATCTCTCCGAGGATGTCGTCCATCTGTCCGAGATCGTCCACGTCCGAAGCAAAGGTCCGTTCGGTGCTCAGGCTCTTTCTCCGGTACGCGTCGCGAACTGGACGGTCGTCGAGACCCCGGCTGTGCAGCCAGAGGGTCCGTCCCCAACTGCCGAACCGAGCCATCAGGCGGTCAACTGACAGCGCTCGCAGTTCCGCCACGGTCCTGACGCCCATTCGCTGGAGACTCAGCTCCATGCTTGGCCCAATGCCGTAGAGCAGCCGCACCGGCATGGGCGCCAAAAAGTCTGCGACGCGGTCAGGAGGAACCACAGTGAGACCATCGGGTTTGCGGTAATCGGATGCGATCTTTGCCACCAGTTTGTTGGGACCCGCACCCACGCTGACGGTCAGTTCGGTTTCCTCCCGAACCCTGCGTCTGATCTCCGACGCGATGGCAGTGGCTGACCCAAAGGTGCCGAGATGGTCGCTGACATCGAGGTAGGCCTCGTCGAGGGACATGGTCTGCATTCGTGGGGTGAACTCGCGATAGATGTCGAAGATTTTCACCGACTCGGCGACGTAGCGTTTGAAGTCAGGGCGGATGAAGACCGCGTGAGGGCACTGCCTGAAGGCCTGGGCCGCGGGCATTGCCGAGTGGATTCCGAATGTGCGGGCTTCGTAGCTGGCCGCCGCCACGACCCCCCGGCTCCCGGGCTCTCCTCCCACCACCACTGGTTGACCGGCCAGGGAAGGGTCGTCTCTCACGTGAACCGCGGCGAAGAAAGCATCCATGTCGCAGTGGAGGATGCGCCGGCAATCGGCCTCGTTCTTCATGTAGTCTAATTTACACTCTATTTATACCTTTTGCAACCCCCAGGGCGGAAAGGCTATGAGGCAGTAAGAGAGAAATCTTCAATTTTCAATTTTCAATCTTCAATTAAAACCCACTGCTGGGTTTCGCACACACAGCCGATGTGACGCCGAGGTAGGATTGCCTCGTGACCTACTTGCTCGAAGCCGGACCGTTTTCGGCGATCGACGGAGAGGGGCGGCTGCTCTTCGAAGCCGCCGAGCTGCGCCTACGGCCCGGACTGGCGACGGTGCTCGACGGCACGTCCGGAAGTGGGAAGAGCACGCTTCTGCGACTTGTGTCCGGTCTGGTTCCCGGCGGAACCGGTGTCAGGCGAAATCTGGCGGATAGGGAGTACCTCGATGCGATGCTGCCGGCGTGGCGGGCTCGAGTGACCCTCATGGCCCAGGACGCACCGACGGTGCCGGGGACGGTGATCGATAACCTGATGCTTCCCTACGGTTTCCGCAGCGCCGACGGCAAGACTTTCGACCGGCGGCGTGCGCGCGAACTGCTCGAGGCGGTGGGGCTGGAGAGCTTGCCGGATGATCGCGAGGTGGTGTCGCTTTCCGGGGGTGAACGCCATCGCCTGGCGCTGGTCCGCGGATTACTCTGGGACCCTCCGGTTCTGTTGGCCGACGAGCCGCTGGCCGGCCTCGATGAAGTGACGGCTGCCACCTGCTTCGAGTTGATGCTCGACTTTGCCCACCGCCCGGATCGGGGTTTGATCGTGGTCCTTCACCACGGTGAGCTGGCCCACCGTGCCGACACCATTGTGCGGTTGAACGGCGGCCGCTTGGAGCAGATGTGACTGGCGGCGTGATTCCCCTCGGCCTGGGACAGCTGGCGGTCGCAACGCTGTTGGTGGTGGGTGCGGGGGTCGTTTCGCTGGCATTGCGTCTTGGCGTTGAACGTCGGCTGGCGATTTCGGCCGTTCGTACAGTGCTTCAGTTGGGGCTGATCGGCCTGGTGCTCGAGAGGGTCTTCGCCCTCGGCAGTCCAGTGCTGGTCGGCCTGTTGGTGTTCATGATGACGCTGTTTGCCGCCCGCGAGGCCGTCGCCCGGGCCGGCCGGCGCTACCGGGGGATTCGGCTCGACGCATGGCTGGTGATGGCCGGGTCCTGCATTGTGGTGGGAGGCGTGGTGACGCAGGCGGTGGTGGGCGTCAGACCGTGGTACGACCCGCAATACGTCATCCCGCTGCTCGGTATGATCCTCGGCAATTCGCTGAATGGAATCTCACTGTGCATGGATCGCTTCCTCGAGCATCTGTCCGTCCGTCGCGCAGAGGTGGAGCTGCATCTGGCCTTTGGAGCGAGCCGGCGTGAGGCCCTTGCAGCGCCGCTCCGATCGGCAGTCAGGACCGGCATGATCCCGATCGTCAATGCCATGGCGGCGGCCGGAATTGTCTCCCTGCCGGGCATGATGACCGGCCAGATCCTGGCCGGCTCACCGCCCCTGCAAGCGGTGGCCTACCAGATCGTGGTGATGTTCATGATCGCGGCGGCTTCCGCCATGGGCGCCATGGGTGCGGCGATCGCGGCCGGACGACGCCTCGTTGCCCCTGACGGCACCCTTCGCCTCGATCGTCTCGAGAGCAGCTGACGCCCACTCCTGACCGCGTTCTTCGCCGCGCGACGAGAGGTATTCTGTGTTGAAATTCAGCCCAATTCTCGCCGTCCGGGGGCGCCCCTTTTTGGAGGGTGCAATGCGGCCGATTTTGGCAGATTCTCAGGGAACGCCGGAACCCCCGGACGGCGAGAATTGGGAAGGGGGAAAATCAAGTTTCCGTGGAGTCGGCTTCAGCCGAACTGACCGTCGGGTCGGCGATAGCTTCATTTGGGAGGGGGTTTGGGAGCATCCACTTCTTGATGGTGACCACGTCTTGCATGTGCTCGATGATTTGAAGGGATATGTCTTTGACAACAGATTCGAGCCCTGTGATACCCGGCCCGTAAAACAGGTCGTCGAGGACTGAACTGGCAAGATCCTCGATGGCCCGCCGTCCCTGAGCGGATTCAAGGGTGGTGGTGACAGCCTCGAGAGTGGTGTCGAGGATCACCTCCCCGGTTATGCGAACCAGCGGTCCAAGGATCGCTTTCGGCAGCGGGACGGAGTGGAAGGCTTCGGATTCCTCGATTGCGGCCGAGAGGTTGAGCTGAAGCAACGATTTGAGTTTCTCCAGAGTTGCGGGGTTTGTAAGGGTCTGGTGGATTTGATTCACCAGGACCCTTTCGATTTCGGATCGGCGGGGTTCCACGGTCTCGCTGACGATCCGAATGTGGGTGCCGTCGGCAATCTCCTCGTGGAATTCGCCGAGGATCCTGAGCGCCACCCGGTCGGAGACTTCCTCGGTGATGATGTTCGAAAAGTACTCCACCGTTCGGCTGAACGCGTCCTTGCCGACCACGGACAGCTCGCTGCGCCTGAGCCGCATGTACATGGAGACGACCCGCAGCAGACGGAACACCCGGAAGTATGCGATCGGGATCAACCCCAGCACGTCGTACCAGTTGACGATCGGGAAGAAGAACCACTGGGCGTACTGCTTGCGCTTGAGGGCGAGCCGCCAGCGGGCGAGGAACTCGATCCAGAACAGGGTGAGAAAAGGCAGGTCGATGATCCAGAAGTAGTCGGTGTGTTCCCCTCCGAGCCCGTAGGCCCGGTGGTAGCACAGCTGCAGAGCCTTGAGGACTCTCGGATCCTGCTCTCGGAGCCGCCGGCTCAGCGCTTCCGGTTCGAGGGGCCAGAGCCGGTTCACCGCCTGTTCGAGATTGACGGGATTGTCGAGTGACGCCCTCGGGACATCCGTCTGGTCGGCGAGACCCTGGCGGATCACGCCGAGGAGTTCTTCCTGACCTGAACTGGCGAACGGGTCCTCGGTGAAAATACGCAGCGTCACCACTCGGAGCTTGATGGCGAAGGTGGTCAGTTCCGGTGCCTTGGGGTCGGTTTCGGAGAGCCGCGTCGCCTCGGCGCGCAGCTCCAACGCCTCGGAGGTCAACGGGTTTGAAGAGATACCCTTGACGGGGTCGTATACGGAGGTGACGACGGGAATGTAGGAGAAGTAGTACGGGCGCATCCAGAGATAGGTCAGGTCGAAAAGGATCAGCCACAGGTTGATGAGAGCCACCCACACCATGAAGACGTCCCACGCCAGCGTGAGCTTGGAGGAACGACTGAGGCCGCGGATGGTCGTATCAGCATGACTTCAATCTCGCTTGGAGGTTCATTGTACGACTGAAATCGGGACTTCGGCACGGGATTCGGGACCCAAGTCTCGGGACTCGGAATTCGGGACTCGGGTATCGGGACTCGGGTTTTCGCGGGACCGCGGAGATCGAGCTGAAACCTCCTAGGTAACAAGGAGTATGCTGTCGCCGAACACCCGAACCCCGAACCCGAACCCGACTCGACCGAACCCCGAGATCATCTACAATCGGATCTCTCGGGAGGTTGACATGCCCATACTGTCGCCCAAATCTGCGATGCTGCAGGCGTCGCCGATTCGCAAGCTCGCGCCCCACGCCAGGGCTGCCGAGGCTCGCGGAACCCACGTCCATTACTTGAATATCGGTCAGCCCGACATGCCCACTCCGCCCGAGATGATCGCCGAGCTGCACGGTCTGGCGCTGAATCGGCTCGCCTACGCCCCCAGCGAAGGGCTGCCGGAGGCCAGGGAGGCGTGGAGTGCGTTTTTCGCCAGTTGGGACATCGCTTTTGCGGCCGACCAGATTTTGGTGACCTCGGGGGCGAGTGAGGCCATCACCTTCATTCTCGCGGTGGTGGCCGGAGGTGGCGACGATGTGCTCGTTTTCGAACCGTGCTACACCAACTATCTGAGCTTTGCCGCTCAGGCTGACGTGAATATGGTGCCGATCACCCTTCGGGTCGAGGACGGCTACCACTTCGGCTCGATCGATCGTCTTCGTGCCAGCCTGACACCGAGGACCCGAGCGATTTTGCTGTGTAACCCCTCCAATCCTACCGGCACGGTTTACACCGAGGAGGAATTGGAGGCGGTGGCGCAGGTGGCGGCGGAGGCGGATCTCTTCGTGATCTGCGACGAGGTCTACCGAGAGTTCGTGTTCGATGGTGGCCGGGTGCGGTCGTTTACCAGCTTTCGGGATCTCGCCGACCGAATCATCGTGGTGGACAGCGTGTCGAAGCGATTCAACGCCTGCGGGGTGAGAATCGGTTGTATGGCCACCTCGAACCGGGAGATCCTCGACGTGGCGCTGCGTTTTTGCCAGGCTCGGCTTTCGGTGGCCACCGCCGAGCAGATCATGGTGGTGCCCATGCTGACCAACGGTAGACCCTACTCGGAAGGTCTGCGCGCCGTGTATCAGGGCCGGAGGGATGCGGTTTTCTCCGGGCTCGGCAGGATCGAGGACGTCAGCCCCCACCGAAGCGAGGGCAGCTTCTACACCATGACGAGGTTGCCAATCGACAGCTGCGAGTCGTTTGCGTTGTGGATGTTGAAGGATTTCGAGCACCAGGGGGAGACCGTTTGTCTCGCTCCTGGAGAGGGTTTCTACGTGACACCGGGCCTCGGGATCGACGAGGTGCGTATCGCCTTCATGTACGACGCCGACACCCTCACACGCGCCATGGCGGTGATGGAAGCCGCCGTCGAGGCGTATCCCGCCCGGCTCCCTCGAATGGTGGCGGTCTCACCGTAGGAAATTCGGAAAACCGTCTCCGGACTGGGCAGCGGGGATGGGCCGCAGAGGAGCAGAGGAGCAGAGGAGCAGAGGAGCAGAGGAGCAGAGGAGCAGAGGAGCAGAGGAGCAGAGGAGCAGAGGAGAGGATGCCCTGGTCGGTGCCACCTCCTCCCCTCTGCCCCTTTTCGCCTCTGCCCCTCTGCTGTCCGAGTGGGGATTTTCAATCTTCGTTCGGACGCGGACTCGGACGCGGACGCGGGAGCGTGCTTAACCCCGAACCCCGAAGGGGTGGTCACTCGCCGATTCGAACGATCGAAATGACTGGGCCGTCCAGAGATTCGACATCGCCAAGGTCGACAGTGGCTTCAATACACCACAGATCCTCGCCCTCCGGGTCGCACAGCACCTGAATGGCCCGCCAGGTGTGTTCTCCCGTCCGGGTGATGGTGGTTTTGTCGGCGAGCCGAGAACGGTGGTCGAAGATCAACGACCCAAAACGCTCGAAGAACGGCACCATGGCGTTCTCGAAACGGTCGGGAGTCCAGTGGTCGGCGGACGCTTCCGGCAGCGGACGAGCCGTCCCAGCGGCTTCCTCCCACTCCCGTCGCGAAAGGGCGGCCACCAGCGCGTGCAGCTCCGCTCGGACCCGAGACGAAAGCCGACGCTCGTCTTGGATGAGTTCGTGAGCCACCAGCTGGCGGTGGCTGGCGTGGGGATCTTCCCCCTGGAACCGTAGTTCCGGATGGACCAGCGCCTCCCATTCCTCGATCAAGGAAGTGTCGGTGCGCTCCAGGACGGACCGCAGGTAGCCGACCACGTCCCACACGCCCTCGGTCTTATGGGTGTCGGGAACGTTCTGGTCGAGGGTCTTGTAGGCCTGCGAAAGGTATCGCAGAAGGACACCTTCGGAGCGTTGGAGGCCATACCGGCGAACGTATTCGCCGAATCCGAGGTACTCCTCCACCATTTCCCGTGCGATGGACTTGGGTCGGACCAGGTCGCCACCGACCCACGGGTGGTTGCCCCGGAAGTGGTCGAAGGCGATGTGAATGAAATGGGCGGCCGGCTGCGGGTGGGTGACCTCGTCGAGCTGGCGCATGCGCTCGTCGTAGGAGACGCCTTCGGCCTTGAGTCGAGCCACCAGCACGTCCTTGGCCTTGGCCACTTGTCGGCGGAGGATCACCACGGGATCCTCGAGTACCGACTCCACCACGCTCAACAGGTCGAGCGGGTAGGTGTCGGCCTGGGAGTCGAGCCGTGAGATGGCGTCCATGAGGAAGAGAGATAGGTTGTGGAAGAGTGAGAAGTCCACCTGAAGGTCGTCGTCCACCGCCACCCAGTAGTAGCTCGCGGCGGTGTCGCGCACCATGCGCACGATGCCCTCCCGGTGCAGGGATCGCACCAGCTGGGCGGCGTGAGAGACGTGTCCGTGCTTGCGGATGTCGTCCTCGTGGGAGTCGGCGATGAGGCGGCGGATGGCGTGGAAGTTGCCCCGGTCAGGGTCGTTCTGCGCCGCGTCACGCTGCAGCAGGTCGACGATCATCCCCGGGGTCAGCCTGAATTGGGAGGACAGCTGCTCCGGCAGTGATTCGCGGAGTCGGGAGAAGGTTTCGTCGTCCCACGACACCTCGCCGTCCGCCCTCTTTTTCGAGGCGGACCTGCGGCGCTTCTTGTTGCCCGCGCCGGCGGCCGCTTTCGCCGCCTCCCGTTTGCGCTCGATGGCGTGCTCCGGCGCCTGCGCCACCACCCATCCCCGGTCGTCGAAGCCCTTGCGCCCGGCCCGACCTGCGATCTGCTGGAAGTCCCGCACCTTGAGGTGGGTCACCTTGCGGCCGTCGTACTTGGCGAGTTTGGTGAACAGCACGGTCCGCAGCGGGATGTTGACTCCGACACCGAGGGTGTCGGTGCCGGAGACGACCCTGAGCAACCCTTGCTGGGCAAGCTGTTCCACCGTCAGACGGTACTTCGGGAGAAGGCCCGCGTGGTGGACGCCGATGCCGAAGCCGAGAAATCGCCGGAACTCCCGGCCGTAGGGGGTGTGGAAGCGCACGTCACCGAGGGCGTCTCGGATGGCCGCCTTGTCTTCCTTGGAGGTCAGCGGCAGCGAGGTCAGCTTCTGGGCGAGTTCGGCGCAATCCCGTTGGGTGAAGTTGACGATGTAGATGGGCGCGCGTTCATTTTCCACCAGAGACATCACGGTCTCGTGCAGTGGGGTTTCGAGGTAGTCGAATTCCAGCGGAACCGGTCGTTCGCTGGAGGAGACCTCAACTGCGTCGATCCCGGTTGCATCCTCGAGGTGGCGGCAGATGCGGGACGTGTCGCCGAGGGTCGCGGACATCAGCAGGAACCGAGTATTCGGCAGGGTGATCAGGGGAACCTGCCAGGCCCACCCCCTGTCCCGGTCCCCGTAGTAGTGAAACTCGTCCATCACCACGTAGGCTGCGTCGAGCGCGTCACCCTTGCGCAGCGCGAGGTTGGCGAGCACCTCCGCGGTACAGCAAATCACGGGAGCTTCCGGATTGATGCTGGCGTCTCCGGTGAGCATCCCAACTCGATCCGGCCCCAGCTCCTCGCACAGAGAGAAGAACTTCTCGCTGGCCAACGCCTTGATGGGGGAAGTGTAGAAACTGGTCTTGCCTTCGCACAGGCCCTTGAAGTGGAGACCCAGGGCCACCAGGGATTTTCCGGATCCGGTGGGGGTGTTCAGGATCACGTGGCGGTCGGCCATCAGCTCCAGCAGGGCCTCCTCCTGGGCCGGGTAGAGCTCGAATCCGAGATCGGCTGTCCATTCCAGGAAGAGTTCGAGGATCTGATCCGGGTCATCGGTTCCTCTGCGAGGAATCCGATCACCCAGGGTCGTTCTTTCTTTTTGGGGATCAACCATGTTTGTGCTTTCCGGATGGCTTTGCGTTGTTGTTTCGAAGGGTTAGGCAGCGGGCAGAATTCGGAATTCGGCATTCGGAATGCGGAAAATCGAGACCGATCGTCACCGCTTCACGGCTCCACTGCCAACTGCCAACTGCCAACTGCTCCATCACCGTGTCACCCGCCACGTGTCACCTGAGCCTCTCGCAAAACCTTAAGTTCGGCGATGTTTGATCGATGCCGCTCCCTCCTGTCACCCTGAGCGAGCGAGTTCGACGAGCGAGTCGAAGGGTCTCCACACGTTGAGAAGAGAGTTGCTGGGCAATCATCACGTCTCTGCACCGGTTGAGATCCTTCGACTCCGCGACCCTTCGGGCCGCTCCGCTCAGGATGACAGCCATGGGGGTTTTGCAAGAGGCTCACCTGTCACTTTTCACTCGGCACCGAAGGTTCCGGTCTCGTAGAACGATTCCAGGAGATCGTCCTTGGTTCGGTATCGCTGGAACAACCAGGTGCGCAGGTCGGTCCCAGAGGACGGGAGATCCTCGACTGCGAATCTCTGCACGTGGATGTGAATCCGGTCGACGCACCCAAGAATGAGCTGGCAGAGTGTGGGCACTCCTCCTTCGTAACCGATGGTCACGTCGTAGATCGCATCGAGGTGGCCACGCAGGGCGCCAACTGTGGCCACGAATCCCTTGCTTCGGGGGGTGAGGAGATGGCGGAGAGGGTCCATTCCGTGGTCCACCGCCCACCGGGCGCTGGCCTGGATTTTTGCGGGGGTGGACCGCGTTCCTTCGACGAAGGTCACAAGCCACACCGGGATGCCCTCCTCGGTGATGGTGTTGAAGGTGCAGTGAATCAGCTCGCGATCCGTTGTCCAGTCGCGCCGAAGAAAGGGGCAGCCCAGAAACTGCATACCCCATCCGAGGCCGGGAACCCACTTCAGAGCGTACTTGACGAAGAACTTGAGGTCCCCAAGTCGTTCCTTCGACCGGGCCAGGGTCATCAGCGCCAGGATGTCCGGCATCTGTTGGTGATTGGCGATGATCAGAGCGTTTTCCGCCATCGGAAGGTCATCACCGGTTGTCACCACATCAGTGCCGTTGAGTCTCTGGCTGGCCGTTACGCACCAGCCCCACCAGGTATTGGCGCACCACCGGTTCAATCGACGGAACGCCGGTCGAGAGAAGGGCAGGAGGATCAGACTCCCGGTCTGCGCAACGTTGAATAGGAGCAGCGATACGAAGCCGATGACGACCACGGGCAAGGCTCTGACGAGCCGGGCGGTTCGCACCGGCCACGACGCATCATCCACAAGGGGTATCAGGGGCACCGATTCCTCATCGAGCGGACTGTCGAGGTTGCATCATGGATAGGGGGGAGAGAGCAGCTGGTCATGGTGGTCCGAAGGTTAGCAGACCGCGACGGAACAGCGTAGAATTTGGAATTTGGAATTGAATAAAAAGAGCGGCCCAGCTGGGCCGCCCGGATCGTCACATTTGGTGAGAGATTAGTGGTCCTTTTTCAGGTCCTTGGCAGTCTCTTCCATCTTCTCACCGGCGGAGTGAGCCGCGTCCGCCGCTGCGTCGGCTGCGTCCGCCGTCGCATCCTTGGTAGCGTCCTTCGCGTCGTCATACGCTTCGCCGGCCGCATCCTTGGCGCCCTCGTAGGCCTCTCCGGCCGCATCCTTGGCGTCGTCATACGCCTCGCCGGCCATGTCGGCCGCGTCGTCGGCAACCTCACCCACGGCATCTGTAGTCTTGTCGGCCGCATCGTGCATTGCGTCACCGGCCTTGTCTGCACTGTCCTTCATGTCGGCCTTCGAACAGCCCAGACCGGCGGCCGCAACCACCATCACCACCACGATCATCCAACGGTACTTCATCAAATCCTCCTTAGATTTTCGGTGAGCCCTGAGTTTGGCAGGGAATCCTCACCAACCCGTGAACTTTGTAATCTCACCAAAGACAGTTTGGATAGTACACGATTTCTCGGGTTTGTGGGGGTTATCAAACGATCAGCCAGCACATGGCAGGGCAGAATTCGGAATTCGGGAAACCGTCGCCGTCAGTGCTCAGTCGCCTCAAATCGCTCGCCGGCCTCGATCGCGATGGCGAGCGAATTTTGCGGAGTTGGGAGCGGGCAGGTGGCGAAGGGTGTGAAGGCGCACGGCGGGTTGTAAGCCAGGTTGAAGTCCAGCACGGTCTTGCCGTCATCACCTGCCGCATCGGCCGACAGAAATCTTCCCGCCCCGTAGGTGGTGTGGCCTGAGGTACTGTCTCGAAAGAGCAATAAGTACGAATCGTCTTCGGGTGCGCTGACATAGGGTTCGAGGACCAGATCATTGCCGTTGATGGTGAAGTGCAGGAGGCCGGGGGCGAGCATGGTTGTCGGCGTGCCGACAACTGTTGGAATCTGAACCTCCTTGAGCCCATCGTACGGATCGAGTCGAGCCGTCACTTGAAAAGCCTGGTCGATCGGGAAATGCTCGATTCCAGGAAATTCGCTCCTGAGCGTGGAATCGGGATCCTTGACCCGGGCCGCCAACTTGCCGTCACGGTCGATGATGTAAAACCGAAATCGTCCCACGCCCACAACGTCGGGCGTTCCTTGGACGTCGGATTTCAGGATGGTTTGGATGGTTGGCTCGCCGTTGACCGTCACCCCGGCGTCGGCGAGCGTACGGAGAAACACCTTGCCCTCATCGCCGATCTCCAGGGTCCCGACGAACGGCGGAATGCCGTCGGCCTCAAGGGGGATTTCGTAGTGCGAGTTCGACCCGATCCGGTTGTTTCCGGGTCCGAGCCAGTTCAGGCCCACCACCGTCAACCAGCCATCCTCGGAGGTCAGCCGTTCAAGACGCGAGGCGCGCCACGCCTCGATTTCGGCTTTGTGCTCGGGATCCACCTCCGGGGCTGGCGAGGCGCAGGCGATCAGAAAAGCGATGGCACTGAGGGAAAGGGAGCGTTTCATTGCTTCGTTTTACCACAGCTGGTCAGACGTGCGGGCTAACCGCGCAGCCACTGGATGACCCACAGGGGCAGCATGCCGCCGATGTTGAACAGCGCGTGGACGATGATAGCCGGAAGGAGACTTCCCGTTCTCTCACGGTAGCGCGCAGCGATCAGGCCGAGGAACACCACCATCAAGATGACGGGAACTGCCGCGGCGCCCATCGACTTGACGAGCACAAGGTGCATGGAACCGAAGAACAACCCACTCACGAGTACCGGCATGCTCAAGCCACGGGTGGCCGGAGCGCTACTTCGGGAACTCCCGCTCAGGAGCGTCTGCAGCAGCCCCCGAGTGAGCAGTTCTTCGCTGATGCTCGCGTAGACCCAGATGAAGACGACCATCTGGAGTTTGGTGAGTTCACCGAGCTCGCCTGTGCCTCGTCCCTCAGGTGCTGCGAACGCTGACGCGACAGATAGAACCGCCGTCGGCAGGGCCCACATGAGGATGCGGGGGCTGAACTCATACGTTCCCTTGGTGAATCCAAAGAGTTCCATCCGGCCCTTCGAAAGCAGCCACATCCCCGCGACCGATAGAGCCAGCATCACAGAATGCGTTACGAACGACGGCGGAAAGAAACTACCCGGCGGAACACGGACGAGCCTCGCCGCGAACATCGACGCCAACGCCACGACCGCAGCGAGAGCGACCGCGAATACCGGCCTGAGTGAATGACGAGATGTCATCTTTGACCACCATCGGCCCAGCGAGTCTGACCGTCGGGGAACGTCCCCAGCGACGGGTCACGACATCCGTCGCCAATCCACGATGACCCCCAATCCTGTGACGTCGCTCTAAGAGCTGCAGCACGTTTCTCGGGACTCGGGGCTCGATCGGAGGCTTGGAGGGACACGGGACAAACTCCGCGGGGGTGAGAGTCCGTGGCGCTAGGCCAACCAGTTGTTGCGCGGTAGCACCTACTGCAACGGTGGAGCTTTCAGAAACCCTACCAGCGTGCTGAGAATAGAATGGAACGACGGGCCAATCATAAACACAAAGCTCAGAACGAGGATCACGAGGTAGAAAATCCTCTGACCTTCAAGATCGTACATGAGTAGGTGAAGGAGGCTCCCTACCAAGGCGAGCGCAGCTATGCAGGCTATCCAATTCAACATCGCGGTTGTCTCATAGTACTGGTGCTGACGGTCTTGAAACTCGGCGTTGATCTCGGCCAGAGCGTCACTCTCCTCGGGCGAACGTGGCTTGCTCGGCTTCTGTGGCAAGCGGGGTGGGACGTATCGGTCCTTTTGTCTCCGAACATACTCCTCATAGTCGGTTTGGTAGAGTTCCAGCATCTCCTCGTAGTTTTCCATTTCGGTTTCGTAGTGCTTCAACCGAGCCTCGTATTCGGCCGTTCGTATTGGATAGGTCTCGTTGAGCTCCCTCGAGCGTTCCTCTGCCCTGACGTTTGCCGCGGAGAAACGGATCTTGCTCAGTGTCAGAACCTCGGATCTCAGGAAGTAGGAACAGAACAGCAGTGCCAAGAACGACGCTATCGCCAGGGGTTTTGAGATCGATATGTTCTTTCGCATGCAGATCTCCAGTGAAACAGGATTTCTTTGAGCCCATTGTAGCGGGAATCCCCGCCGGGTCTGACCTCTTCGAGGTGAGGGGGACCATCCTCCAGCAACAACTCGAGAATCTCAGTCAAGCCACCTATTGGGTGGTTTCGTGAGTAAACCTGTCGCGGCCCGCCCAGAACGGGCATTCGGGGCAACTTTCACCCTCAGGGTAGTTCTTGCCCTCTTCGTGCGGGCACCCAATTATCCGATCCGAGATGCCGACCGACTTGACTTTGTACAGCTGGATGAATGCTGTGACTTGAGCCCCGATTTCGGGATCATGGCGGACATCGGTTCTGTCCGAGAACCAACGTTCAAGCGCAACCGGGGCTTGGTCTTCTGCCATCACGATACCGACAGCCACCTTCGACGCACGCTTGTTGTCCGGACCGTAGAATGCGACCGTGGCGATTGGAAAACCGCGGAATCCCCGGGACGCCATTTTGCGAAGCGGGTCTCTTGGCTTGATTCGTCTAGTCACTGTCCGATTGTAGCGAAGCCGAACCCGAATTCCGACATCGGGAGGGTGGGGGATCCAGCGTCCAGCGTTCTGTCCAGCACCGGGCAAGTGGGTGGTTACTCGTACCGCAGCGCGTCGATGGGCTGCAGCTCGGCGGCCTTGATGGCGGGATAGAGCCCCGACACCAGCCCCACCGAAACCGAAACACCGAACGCCAGCACGACGCCGAATGGGGTCACGACGGTCGGCCAGCCGGCCGCGGCTGCAACCAGCCGCGCTACCAGAATGCCGGCGACCACGCCGGTGAGACCTCCGACCAGGCTGATGGAGAAGCTCTCGATCATGAAGAGGTTTCGGATGTCCCGGCGCCTGGCGCCGAGAGCCGACCGGATGCCGATCTCGCGGGTTCGTTCGAGCACCGAAGCGAGCATGATGTTCATGATGCCGATGCCGCCGACGAGCAGCGAGATACCGGCGATCAGACCCATCACCAGGCTGAACAACCGCTGGGTCCGCCGGCTCTGCTCGAGCAGTGCCTCGGGCACCACCAGCTCGTAGTCTCGGGCCCCCCCGTGCAGCCTGTCGAGCAGCTCGGCGATGAGATTGGCGGACTCGGCGGGGTTCACGCCGGGTGCCAGCCGGACGGTGATTTCGTCGAGCGGCGCCTCGAGCCTCGGGTGCTCGAACTTCCGGATCGCGGTGGAGGCGGGGATGTAGATCTCGCCGTCAGTGGAGCCGACGGCGACCCCCTGGATCGTGGTGGCGCCGATTCCCTCAAGCACTCCCACCACCTCCAGCCAGACGTCATTCACCTTGAGTTGCCTGCCGAGAACGGGTTCGGATCCGAAGAGCTGCCGTCGCACGGCGGTGCCGATGACGCAGATCTGGGCGTGGGTGAGCTCGTCGAAGGCGTCGAGGAACCGGCCCTCGACGACGTGGAGGTTGGTCAGTTCGGCGTATCGGTGGTCGACTCCGTGAACCGTCGCGTCAGTGGTCAGACCGTGGGCGAGCACCACGTAGGGGTCGATCTGGACTCGGATAGCGGTCAGGTCCACTCCGGGAACCGCGTCCCGAATGGCCTCGGCATCCCGTCGGGACACTCCGGGAGACGTGGTGCGCACCTCTTCCGCCTGTTCTTCGCGGAGTTCGACGTCCCTCACCAGCACGTTTCGCACACCGAGACGTTCGATCATTTCGAGGGCCTGACGCTCCGCCCCCGCGCCGATGGCCAACATGGCGATCACCGCCGCCACCCCGAAGATCATACCGAGCATGCTCAATATGGATCGCAGCTTGTGGCGGGTGAGGTTGTCCGCGGCGGATCGGAGGGCGTCCGCGAGGTTCACTGGAAGCCCTCGATGGCGACGCCGGCGTCCTGCCGGTCGGTGGCGGACCGCGACGAGCCGACCTCGGAGCTGGGATCACGCAGGGCGATGACGTCGCCGGGCGACAGACCTGCGCTGATCACCACACGTCCCAGCCCGGTGGCGCCCACCGTCACCTCGACCGGACGAAACGCGGAGCCCTCCCGTCGATAGACCACTGCGGCCCCGTCCTTCTGCACAACTGCCTGTCGCGGAATGGTGATCGCGTGTTCGAAATCGGCGAGGGTGATCTGGGCACGTACGGTCTGACCCGGTTTCATCAGTCCCACGTCGGTGCGCTCGAGGGTGAGGATCGTCCGAAAGTACTGGACGGGCGATTGACGGCGCTGTTGGGCAACCGGGTCGACCGATTTCACGATAGCGCGGTAGGACGTTTCGGGGTGGGCCTCCACCACCACCGTCGCCTGCTGTCCGTTGGCGAGGCCTCCTGCGTCGGCCTCGAGCACGAAGACCTCCGCCTCCATCTCATTGAGGTCTGGCAACCGACCGAGCACTCGCCCGGAAAACGCGGATTCGCCCACCTGAATGGTGTTGCCCCGCCAGTCGCGTTCGAAAATCACGATGCCTGCGTGGGGAGCCACCACCTCCAGCCCGTGCAGCCCTTCGGTGGCCTGGTCGACCTTGATTGACGCCTTCCGGCGTTCTATTTCAAGGAGCTCGAGGTCGGCGCCGCTGCGCCGGTCGCGAATCACCTTGTTTTGCTCCGCGTGCTGGCTTCGTTGAGACGCGAGCTGGGTATCGATGGCCGACTCGACAATCTCAGCCTTGGAGTACAGCCTGGTGTCGGTGGCCTGAAACCGCTGGGCGACGTCGAGCTCCCGCAACGACAGGTCCGCGTCGCGGGCGAGGCCATCGAGGGTCCCTCGACGCTCGGCCTCGGCCTTCGCCATGCGCGCCCGCGCGATGCGCTCTTCGGCCTTGCCCTCGGCCAGCTCCCGTTCCAGCTCCGAAGGGTCAAATCTGGCGACCACGTCTCCGGCCTCCACCCGAGATCCCTCGGGAATCAGCCAGGCCACCTGATACCGTCCCGTGCGATTGACCGTGGTGGTGAGGGGGGTATCGCGAACCGCCCTGAGCTGTCCCTCGGCGGTGATCTTCCGGACGTAGGGGTCGGAGCACACCTCGATGGTGGCGACCTCCGTTCGGGGGCTGAGCCCACCGGCGAGAACGAGGCCGACCGAGGCCAGGGCTGCGATTGCAGAGCCGCCCAACAGGTACCGGCGGAGCCTGGTCACGGCACTCTCCAGTCGGACGGGGCCGTGGTCCGGACCTCATCACCCCCCTCGAGGCCGCTGACGATCTGCACGTCAAAGCGGCTGCGTCGTCCGAGCTCGACCGAAACGACCTTGAATCCCGTCCCTCGACGGCGCAGGACCACGGGACCGTCCGCCGTGACCTGGACCGCCTGGAGAGGAATCACGAGGACGTCGTGGAGGCGGTCGATTTCGATCTCACCCTTGAATCGCATGGAGGGGCGCATTCTCTCCGGATCGGTCCGGTCGAGGGCGATCTGGAGCCGCACCACCCTCAGCGGGTTCCGGAACGATTTCTTCTGGACGATCCTGGAAAGGTTGGCCACCGAGCCGGCGTACTCGACGTCCGGGTGGGCGTCGAGCCGGAGGCGAACTGGCTGGCCCACCGCCAGCTGCCCCGATTCGGCCTCCTTGACCTCGCCGTCGGCGGTCATTCGGGAGAGGTCCGGGATTTCTACCGGCTTACGGTCCCGCCAGCAGGTGTCGCCGATCTTCATCTTCTGTCCTTGCCAGTCGGTGGTGTAGATCACCAGACCATCCCTCGGCGCCGCGACAGTCATGGCGGCGAGAGATTCCCGGATTTCCCTGACCTTGTTAGACGCCCGCT
Organism: uncultured Holophagae bacterium; assembly: GCA_963801995.1. Taxonomy (GTDB): domain Bacteria; phylum Acidobacteriota; class Thermoanaerobaculia; order Thermoanaerobaculales; family Sulfomarinibacteraceae; genus FEB-10. The sequence goes on from CAWDGW010000017.1 coordinate 177,870, forward strand.
CGAGGTCGCTTTGGAGCCCGGCAAGCTCCGCGAGCGCGGCCCGTTTCGAGGACTGCAGCTCACGCTGGAGGGCCTCGAGGGTCGTCGTGCCTCGTTCCAGGTCGAGCAGGCTCTTCTGGTGCTCGATGCTCGCGACCAGCTCCGGAGGTCGCTGGGCCAGCAGAGCCGCGGTCCGGACCGCGGCTTCGGCCTCGGCAACTCTCAAACGGTCGTCGGCGCCGGTCACGGCGAGATCGATCCGCTGTTTCTCGAGTCGTTTGCTCACCGACTCGAGCTCCGTCATGGTGGTCTGCAGGCGCTGCTGGAGCTCGGTGGCGTCGAAGGCGATCACCGGCGTTCCGGAGGTCACGCGCGTACCCTCCGGCACAATCATCGAGATCTTGAAGAAGTACATTCGTCGTACGGTGGGAGGACCCAGGCGCTCCGAGTCGACGGCGCGCAGGGTTCCGGTCACCTCGACCCCGATCACGAGGTCCTTCTCTTCCACCTCGGCCCACGGCGCCTCGCTCCCGCCGGGCAGAACCGATCGCCACAAGACCACCGCGATCGTCGCGACCAGCAGCACGGCACTCCCACGGCGGATCATCGACTGACTCCGACCGGGATGACAACTGTTCCGACCTCGATGTCCCCCTCCACCGCACAGTGGGTGGCTGAACAGGGACCGAGCCGAACATCGCGCCAGCGGTCGCCGCCAAGGTGAATCCTGGGCGGTGACGACAGGGAATCGATGGCGGGCCTGGGGACGATACGCACGCCAATGGCCGAGTCCAACGGCACTTCGACCCGCACCGACATGCCGGGCCGCATGACCCGCGGATCCGATTCCTCGAGTTGCACGATGACGTCGAAGAACCTCCTCTGCGACATATAGTCGGGCTCCTGTGCCACCTCGTTGACGGCCGCGACCTCGCCACGGAAGACCGTGTCCGGATAGCTGTCGAGGACGCATCGAGCGGCTGCACCGACCCGGACCTTGCCGTCGTCGACGTCGCTGAGTTTAGCCCGCACCTGGATGCGGTCGAGGATCGGCATGATTCCAACCGGCTCACCGATCCAGACCGAGTCACCCACCTGCCGCTTCCGCCCCTCCCAGCGGTCTTCGGCGATGATGAAGATGCCGTCGCGCGGGGCCGCGATGGACAGATCGGCAATCGCGGACTCCGCTTCCCGCAGCGTCCGCCTCGCCTGATCGAGCTCGATTTCCGTGACCTCGATGTCGCGGGCCGAGGTCGTCAACTGGACTTCGAGCTCGGTCGAGGCCTTGTCGAACTCCGCGCGAGCGCGGTCCAGCCGGAGTCGTCGCTGCTCCAGCTCGAACTCGGAGATGACCGACGGCGGAATGGAGGCGTCGAGCTCGGCCTTGGCCAGGTCGATACGAGCCTGTTCGGCGGCCGATTCGGACCGGACGGCTTCGGCCTGGCTCTGGGCGCGAACCCGGTCCAGCTCACGGATGGCGCGGAGGGCGTCGAGGCGAAGGTCGTCCACGATGGCGGCGGAGGCCGAGCTGTCGAGCTCCGCGAGTGGGTCTCCACGCCGCACCTCGGACCCGTCGTCGGCCAACCACTCGATCTGGACCTTGCCCTGCGGGTTCACCGGCACCGACAGCCTGGTGGATTCAACGGCTTCGAGGGTGCCGGTGAGGATCAGACGGGGCCGGACGTCTCCCTCGCTCACGCGGAGGACGGTCTCGGCGGGACCGATTCCGGCCATCGGACCACCGCATCCGATCGCCACCCCCATGATCGACCAGAGGAGACACGACCGTCTCAAAAATGTACCTACCCCGAGCATCATGATCACACCCATTGTACGGGCGCTCCGGCCGATTCATCTGTTGTTCTCGGGATCAGACGGCCAACTGCCATCAACGGCCAACTGCTTACGAATGAATCGCCCTTTTATCGACGGCCAGCGCGGCCTCGCGGACCACCTCCGAAAGGGTGGGGTGGGCGTGGCAGGTCAAGGCCAGGTCCTCGGCCGACGCGTTGAACTCCATGGCCACCGTCGCCTCGGCGATGAGCTCGGAGACCCGAGGCCCCACCATGTGGACGCCGAGAATCTCGTCGGTCTCCTTGTGGGCGAGGATTTTGACCATGCCGTCCATCAGGCCGAGGCATTTGGCCCGTCCGTTGGCCCTGAACATGAACCGTCCAGCCTTGAACGGCACGCCAGCCTCCTTGAGTTCAGCCTCGGTGCGACCCACCATGGCCAGTTCGGGCTCGGTGTAGACCACATTGGGGATGGTGTCGTAGTTGACGTGACCCGGCTGGCCGGCAAGTCGTTCTGCCAGGGCCATGCCCTCGTCCTCGGCCTTGTGGGCGAGCATGGGACCGCGCACCAGGTCGCCAATGGCATAGATGCCCTCCACGCTGGTCTTGAAATTCTCATCCACCTGTGCCCGCCCAAGTTCGTCGAGAGTCACGCCGACCTCGGCCAGTCCGGTGCCCTCGGTGTTGGCCTTGCGGCCCACCGCCACCAGAACCCGGTCGCAACGGATCTCCTCGGAATCACCATCCTTGTTTTCGACGGACAGGGTGACGGATTTCTTCGAGACCTTCGCGGCGGTGACCTTTGAAGACAACCGGAACTCGATGCCCTGTGCCTCGAGGGCCCGTTGGAGAGAGCCGGCCATCTGCTTGTCTGCGAAGGGGGTGATGGTCGGAAGCATCTCGACCACGGTCACGTGTGCGCCGAGCCTGGACCAGACGCTGCCAAGCTCGAGGCCGACAGCACCAGCCCCCACAACAACCAGCTGGGCTGGAACCTCTGCAAATGAAAGGGCTTCGGTGGAAGATACGATCTTGTCGCCGTCGAATGGCATGAATGGAAGCTCGACGGGTTCCGATCCGGTGGCGAGGCAGATGCTGGTAGCCTCTATCTCGACGTCCTTGGCATCGCCCATTACGGTGACCCGGCCCGGAGCGGTGACAACCCCTCTTCCCGTGAAGACCGTTACCTTGTTCTTCTTCATCAGCATGCCGACGCCGTCCACCAGCTCCTGGACGATTTGACCTTTGCGAGCCATCATCTGCGGCAGATTCAACCCGATACCATCGAGGTCGATCCCGTGGTCCGAAAATCGATGGGTGGCCGCGGCGTAGAGCTCGCTTGATTCGAGGAGTGCCTTCGATGGGATGCAGCCGATGTTGAGGCAGGTTCCACCGAGAGTTGTTCGTTTTTCGACGAGTGCGGTATTGAGACCCAGTTGGGCCGCGCGGATGGCGCACACGTAGCCGCCAGGACCGGCTCCGATGATGACCAGATCAAAGGACTCCATGGACTCACACCTCCAGTAACATGCGCTCAGGGTTTTCGATACATTCCACGATTCGCTTGAGAAACGTCACCGAATCGCGGCCATCGATCAGGCGGTGATCGTATGAAAGTGCCAGGTACATCATTGGGCGGATGGCGATTTCATCCTCCACAACCACCGGGCGTTTCTTGATAGCGTGCATCCCGAGGATGGCGCTTCCCGGCGGATTCAGGATCGGCGTCGACATCATGGAACCAAAGACTCCCCCGTTGGAAATGGTGAATACCGCCCCGGTGAGCTCGGAGAGTTCGAGCCGACGCTCGGTTGCCCTCGTTGCAAGGTCCGCGACGGCGAGTTCAATTCCGGCCATGGACAGCTGATCGGCGTTTCGAATGACTGGGACCACCAGGCCGCGGTCGGTGCTGACTGCGATGCCGATGTCGTAGAAATGATTGGTCACCACCTGGTCACCATCGATGTACCCATTCACGCTGGGAAGCGATTTGAGGGCGTCAATGGAAGCCTTGACGAAGAAAGACATGAACCCGAGCCCGATGCCGTGGCGCTCTTATGAAGCCGTCCTTGAATCGGGCGCGCATGGCCATGACTCCGCTCATGTCGGCCTCGTTGAATGTGGTCAGGATCGCAGCCTGCTGCTGGACGTCAACCAACCGCTCGGCGACCCGCTGGCGCAGCGGCGACATGGGCGCCCTGGTCTGGCGTTCGGTGGTGATTGGGACCGGTGCCGATGGCTCGGGTGATGGCTCAGCAGCGCCATCATCGCGAGTCTCCCTGACGGCTTCCTTTTCGATGTGCCGGAGGACATCCCCCTTGGTGAGCCGGCCGTCCTTGCCGGAGCCTTCGACGGTCGTCGGATCCAGTCCGTGCTCTCGAACCAGCCGCAACACTGCCGGAGAGAGGCTCTGGCTGGTCGATTGGCTTGGGGGAGACGGTGGGACTGGAACAGGTCGCTGCGGCGGCGGTTCGAGGGTCCGAAGGGGTTCGGGATGGTGAGACATCCTCGGTCGGTGTCTTTTCCTCCTCGGCCGGGGCGGGCACTGGAGCAGTCACCTTGGTGTCAATCGTCGCCACAACCTGGCCCACCTCCACGGTCTCGCCCTCGGCAACCAGGATCTTGAGCTGACCCGCCTCAGCGGCGTTGACGTTCATGGTGATCTTGTCGGTTTCGAGCACCAGCAGCGGCTCATCGCGAACCACCATGTCGCCGTCAGCCCTCGACCACTCGGCGAGGAAGCCCTCTGTGATGGACTCGCCGACCTCGGGAATCACGACTTCCACGGGCATCTATTCCTCACTTTCCTGATCCGCGAAGTGCCTGATCGACCAGTTGGAGCTGCTGTTCGCGGTGAATCCGGGCCGAACCCGTGGCCGGACTGGCACTCGGGTTCCGTCCCACATAGTGGATCTTTCGGCGGTGAAAGATCTCGGAGAGTAATGGCAGCATGTAGCCCCAGCCGCCGCGATTGCGGGTTTCCTCCTGCACCCAGACGATTTCCCTCGCCGTGGAGTAGGGTTTGACGATTTCCCGGAACCGTACGTCGTTGAAGGGGTAGAACTGCTCGATCCGGACGATCGCCACGTCGTCCACATCGGCCTCTTCGCGCCCGGCGATCAGATCGTAGTAGATCTTCCCGCTGCACAGCAGCAGTCGACGGACCTTTCTCTTCGGCGGAATCGGGTCGTCGAGAATCTCGTGGAAATGGCCGGATATGAGCTTCGAAACCGGTGAGACGGCCGCCTTGTGACGAAGCAGGCTTTTTGGCGCCATCACCACCAATGGGCGCCGCGTGTTCCGCTTGAGCTGCCGTCTGAGCGCGTGGAAATACTGGGCTGGAGTGGTGAGATTGCAGACCTGAATATTGTCCTCGGCGCACAGGGTCAGGTACCGCTCCAGGTAGGCGTTCGAATGTTCCGGCCCCTGCCCCTCGTAGCCGTGCGGCAGGAGCATGACCAGGCCGCTGCCCCGCAGCCACTTGTCCAGCGCGGCGGTTATGAACTGATCGATGATCACCTGGGCGCCGTTGGCGAAGTCGCCAAACTGAGCTTCCCACAGCACCAACATGTTGGGTTCCACCAGCGAGTAGCCGTAGTCGAAGCCCAGCACGGCAGCCTCTGAAAGCATGCTGTTGTAGACGCAGAATCTCGCCTGATCCTCCCGGATGTGGTTGAGCGGGACGTAGATCTCCTGGGTCTTGGCATCGAACCACGCCGCGTGTCGCTGGCTAAAGGTGCCGCGGATCGAATCCTGTCCGCTGAGGCGCACCGGCAGATCCTCGATGAGCAGCGATCCGAAGGCGAGCAGTTCTGCGAGGGCCCAATCCACGGTGGTCTTTCGTTTCACCGCTTCCAGTTGCGCATCCAGCCGACGTCCGACCTTGCGGTTGAGGTGAAAGCCCTCCGGCACTGTGGTCAGAGCCTTCGCCACTTCCATCAGCTGGGCATGTTTGACTCCGGTTTTGACGGGTTCGAAGGTGTAGGGGTTATTGAGGCCCGTCCACAGCCCGGTGAAACCGTGGTCCTGGTCCGAGGGCAGGGGACAGCTCTCCTTGACCTCCTTGAAGGCGGAATAGAGGCGGTCGGTGAACTCGGACGTCAGTCGGTTGCTGTCGTCGAGGGACAGAACGTGCTCCGATTCGAGCTGCATTTGATACAGGTTTCGGACCGAGGGGTGGGTTCCGATCTTCTGGTACATCAGGGGCTGTGTGAAGGCGGGTTCGTCGCCCTCGTTGTGGCCGTGCTTGCGGTAGCACAGAATATCGATCACCACGTCTCGCCCGAACTTCTGCCGGAAGCGCATCGCCAGGTCGGCCACGTAGCATACAGCCTCGGGATCGTCGCCATTGACGTGAAAGATGGGCGACTCAACCAGCTTGGCGACGTCGGTTGGGTACCGCGAAGACCGGGCCTCGCCCGGCAGGGTGGTGAATCCGATCTGGTTGTTGACGACGATGTGAACAGTGCCGCCGGTCTGGTAGCCCTTGAGTTGTGACAGGTTGAAAGTCTCTGCCACGAGACCCTGGCCGGCAAAGGCCGCGTCGCCATGGACGAGCACGGGGACCACTTTGCGCCGGAGTTGGGTGTCTTCGCGACGGCGCTGTTTGGCGCGAGTTCGCCCTTCGACCACGGGGTCGACCGCTTCGAGATGGCTTGGATTGGCGGTGAGCGAAACGTGGACCACGGAGCCGGTTGAGGTTTCGTAGTCGGAGGAGTAGCCACGATGGTACTTGACGTCACCGTCTCCTCCCACGGGATCGGGAGCGAGGTTGTCCTCGAACTCGTGGAAGATCATGGTGTAGGGCTTGCGCAGGATGTTGGCCAGCACGTTGAGGCGTCCCCGGTGGGCCATGCCCATCACGATTTCATCGGTGCCGGAGGCGGCTGCTGTCTCGATGATCTGATGCAACGCAGGAATCAGGGACTCGGCACCCTCCAGAGAAAACCGTTTCTGGCCCAGATAGCGGCTGTGGGTGAAGCTCTCGAAGAGCTCGGCATCGATCAGTTCCTTCAAGATCTCTGTCTTGCGTTCCGCCGGTAGGTCGGGGCGGCTTCGGACCGGCTCCATTTCCTGTTGCAGCCACCTCCGAATGTGGACATCCTGGATGTGGAGGTATTCGACTCCCACATTGCGGCAGTAGGTGTCGTGCAGTACTTCGACAATCTCTCTCAGGGTCACCCTCTGAGGGCCGCCGAGATGGCCTGCGTCAAAGACCTGGTCGAGGTGGTCCTCGGTGAGACCGAACGACTCCAACTCCAAGTATGGGTGGGTTGTCTGGGCTTCCTCGAGGGGATTGACGGTGGCGATCAAGTGTCCGATGTTGCGGTAGGCGTAGATCAGACTGGCGACCCTCGACTGGGAGTCGGCGAGTTCGGAGGCGCCGAGGGCTCCCGGCGCCAGGCCGAGGTCGAAACCGGAGAAGAAGAGTCGCCAATCCTGGGTCAACGAGGTTGGGTCGGTTCGCCAGGTTTCGTACATTTCTTCCACGTAGTCGGCGCTGGCCAGCACCGACAGCGCGGTGTGCGTGGTTCCGGACGACGAATCTGAGGCCACCTGGATCGCTCCTTATTACACCGGTCGGAACAACGTGCAGCAGCCGGCGCAAATTTCGGTTGGTACATGGTATCGCATTGGTCGGAGCAGGATCGGCAGTCGGATCATTTTGCAGTTGGCCGCACGAATTCGAGAATCCAATTCGCCGCCAATTCATCGACCATCGGAAAACCGACACCGATCTTCACCCTCACCGGGTATGGTTGCCGCGGCTGACGGCGAACGGCCAACGGCTCCCGGCTCAGGCCGGAAGCCGCTCAGAGGTTGCGAAAACGTTGCCAGACCCCCTCGGCGATCGCTCGCGCTTCACGGGCCGCTTCTTCGAGGTCGACGGTGAGGAGCCGGAAATCCTCCATCAGGACCCGTCCCCGCGCGACGGTGTGGCGAACCCGTGCCTCCGCAGCACCGTAGACAAGGTGACCGAACAGGTTCTCTGACGAAAGAGGGGTCGGAGGCGGGGCATCAACCACGGCAATGTCCGCGGGGGCGTTCACCGCGATTTCGCCCAGTTGTGGCTCATCGAAGAACCGTGCCGCAACCTCAGCATTGGCTGCGATCAGGCCGGGGAGCGCCTCGAACCCCACCCGCGAATCCTGCAATGCCGCCCGCTGACCAAGGAACGCTGCGCGCAGCGATCGCAGCAACGAGGAGGCCATTCCATCGGTACCGAGACCAACGGTGCAGCCCCGTCGGGTGGCGGTTACCACGTCCAGCCGACCAACGCCATTGTTGGCGTTGGATTCGGGGTTGTGAATAACCGTCGCGCCAGTCTCTGCAAGGTGTCGAAAATGATCCATCGACAGGTGAACGCCGTGGGCGAGCAAGGCGCGGTCGTCCAGCAAACCGGCGTGATCCAACCGTTCCACGGGCCCGGCGCCATAAAGAGCGTTGGAGACTCGGACGTCGATCAGGTCTTCCGCAGCGTGGATGTGACAGCCGGCGCCAGCCGGTCTGAGTCGCGCCGTGGCTTCGAGGGTCTCGTCCGAAACAGTGAAACTGGCGTGAAGCCCCATGGTGCCCCGGACTCGTGGGGATTCCATGTGGCGGGTGCAGAAGTCGGCGTTTTCCTCGACCCCAGCCAGCGCCTCTTCCGGTCCGTTTCGGTCGGAGGCTTCGTAGCAGAGGACTGCCGATACGCCGGCCCGCTCGACCTCACGGGCTACGGTGTCGAGGCTGCCGGAAATGAACTGTGGGGACGCGTGGTGATCGAATACCGTGGTGCATCCCTCGCGAATGCAGTCGGCGAGGGTCAGCCGTGCGGATATCCGGACGGCGTCCTCGTCGAGGGCGCGGTCCAGTCGCCACCAGAGACGCTCCAAGATCTCACCGAAGTTGTCGAGTGAAACACCGGGATTCAGGCCGCGAGCGAGGGCGGAGTAGAAATGATGATGGAGGTTGACGAAGCCGGGCAGGATCAGCCCGCCGCGTGCGTCGAGTGCCTGGGCGTTGGGGTACCGATCGCGGAGGGTCCGGGTTCGATCCAGGGCACAGATCCGATCACCCTCCCATACCACCGCGGCATCCGACACGACCCTGGAGCTGGAACCTCCGGTGACCACGGTGCCGTTGATGAGTATCGTGGCCATGGCGATCAGGGTCCTCCGCGGCGGACGAAATGGCCGGTGCCGGCAGGAGCGAAGAGTTCGGCACCATCGGTCCTGCGTTCGTAGGCACATTTGCCGCGTACATAGGTGGCGCGAATCCTGCCCGAAAAACGCCTTCCCTCGAATGGGGTGTATCGGTTGAGATTGTGCAGTCCCTGGGCCCGGACTGTCCAGGATGCGTGCTCGTCGAGGACCACGAAATCTGCATCGAATCCTCTTTGGATGGCGCCCTTGCGGTGGCCGATGCCGAAAAACCTGGCGGGCTCTGAGGCAATGAGCTCCACCAGGCGTTCGAGGGTGATTCGACCTTGGCACACACCCTCGGAGTAGAGGTAGGGAAGCATGAGTTCAACTCCCGGCACACCTCCGTAATCGGTCCAGATGGAACCGGTGCTCTTTTCATCGGGCCAGCGACCCGGGGCGTGGTCAGTGGTGACAAAGGAAAGGCTGCCCTCGATGATGCCGCGCCACAAACGCTCCCGGTCCTGCTCGCCCTTCACCACCGGGGCGGTCTTGAGGATCGGACCCAGGCGCTCGAAATCGGCTTGGGTGAATTCGAGGAAGTGGGGACAGGTTTCGGCGGAGATGGGAAGCCCTTCTCGCCGTGCTTCCGCGATCAGGTCTAGAGCTTCTCCCGAAGCCAGGTGAACGATGTGAACCGTGGCGTTGGTGGCGCGGCAGGCATCGATCGCGGCGGACACTGCGCTCACCTCGGCCGCTGCTGGACGTGATCGGGCATAGGCCGCTGGGGAGTCTTCGCCGGTCTCCTGCAATCCCTCGGTGAGGCGGGTCACCATATTGGGGTCCTCGGCGTGGATTCCAACCGGCAAACCGAGTTTATGGGCTCGAACCAGGACGTTCTTCAATTGGTTGGGATCGAGGTGGTGAAAGGTGTCCATTCCGGAGAGGGTGTAGACCTTGATCGCGGCCACGCCGGCATCTCGGAGTCCTTCCAGCCGGTCTTCCCAGTCGGGGGCGACCATGGCGTTCGCCGACACGCCCCCCCAGAGCATGAAATCCACGTGCGCCTTGGTGGAGATCGCGCTCAACTTGATCTCCAGCGAGGCCGGATCGGTCACCGGCGGGAGGGAGGTGCAGGGCATGTCCATCACGCAGGTCACTCCACCGGCTGCCGCGGCGCAGGTTCCGCTGGCGAAGTCCTCGCGGTGGGTGAATCCAGGATCGTCGAAGTGGACGTGGCCGTCGATCGCGCCGGGAAGGACCAGGGCACCGCCGAGATCGATCCACTCTTCGCCCTCGGCGGCGGTTTCGTGGCCGGTGGGGCTGACACTGACAAACCGGCCATTTTCCACTACCAGTTCGCTCCGAGCGGTCTCGTTGCCGCCGGCAGGGATCCGGAGGTTGATGAAGCGCGTCCTCATGGGCACATGGTCGGCGGCCGGTCCGCCATCAGTCGTTGGGTCCGTTCGTGGCCACCGGAATCCACGGTACCGAGTCGCGGATGCCACGGAAGAGGGTGTAGAGGATGGCGCAACGGGTGAGACTCACAGGGTCAGGCGGCGGCGATCCGTCGCGCGCATGGGACTCGATGACCTCGAAGGTTCGCGGATCGATCTGCAGCTCGACGGTGGGCGACCGATAACGGAGGGTGTCTTCGACGACGAGCTGGTGGCGCATCCCGGAAAACACCCCCTCGACCCGCCAGCTTCCACCCTGGTGGGCAATCTTGAACGCGTTGTCCTTCTGGACGGAGTACTCCTTGGGATCCAAGTAGATCCGTGGCTTGTCGGCAAACGGCTGTCCGGCCGTGGGACAAAATGTGGTGCAGTTACCGCACTCGTTGCACAGATCGGCAAGCACGGCCACCTGGTACGGCTGATCCACGACAAACCGCTCTCGGCCGATCACCATCGCTGACCCTCCTTGCCACTGGAGAACCGGCAATTCGAGGTGAAACTCTTCTACCTTGTACGTGACGATTGCCCGGTTTGGGCACACAGAATCGCAGGTGGAACAGAGCAGGTCGCAGTCGAGGCAGCGTTGTGCCTCCTCCCGGGCTTCAGATTCTTGGTAGGTCTGGAAGACCTCTTCGAACGAAGACACCGGATGCCGACGGATTCATGGGTACCGGTCTCCGAAATTCACGGTGCGATCTTCGTCGAAGAATGTCGGTCATGTCGACGGTTTGCCTGGGAGCGGACGGAACGACCTCCAAGAGACCCTCGCGAGCCGCGATCGTCTCGGCGATCCGACGCCCGTCGGCGCAGGCCGAAACGATGGTGGACGGACCGTCCCCAACCAGATCCCCTCCAGCAAACAGGTCGGCAACGGAGGTCTCCATGGTCTCCGGATTCACCTCCACGAAGCCGTCCCCGTTCGTGTGGACCATTTCGTTTTCGAAGAGCGACAAATCCGCTCGTTGGCCGGCGGCCACCACGAGGGTGTCGAGCGGGATCTCGTGATCTGATCCCCACATGACGATCGGCCGCCGGCGACCGCTGGCATCCGGTGCGCCGAGCATGGTGTTTTTGGCCTTGAGGGCCACGATTCGATCGTTTTGACTGACGACCTCCTGGGGCACGGTGACCTCTCGAACTGGAATACCCTCCCGGTCGAGGGCCTCGACTTCTTCGCGCAGGGCGGGCATTTCCGCCACACTGCGGCGGTAAATGATCTCCACGTGTTCAGCTCCGAGCCGACGGGCGGTGCGCGCACAGTCCACCGCCACGTCGCCGCCACCCACCACCCCGACCCGCCCGGTGAGATCCATCAACTGGCCGCTTCGAGCAGCTCTGAGAAACACCAAACCGTCCCAGACACCGGCGCTGTCCTCGCCAGGAATGCCGAGGCTGATGCCCTGCTGGGCACCGGCAGCCGCCACGATGTAGCGAAAACCCTGCTGGCGCAGGTCGGCCATGGTGAGGTGGGTTCCGAGGGACGTGCCGAAGCGGATTTCGACGCCAGCATCGCAGACCCTTTGGAGATCTTCCTCGACGACCTGACTGGCAGCCCGGTAGCCGGGAATGGTTCCGGTCACCATCCCGCCCGCCGCTGCGCGGCTTTCGAAAATCGTCACCCCGATGCCGCGGCGATTCAGGAACTCCGCCGTCGCCAACCCGCAAGGGCCGGCACCTATGATCGCAACCCGCGCGTCTGTTCGTTCCGCGATTGACGGTCGTTTCGACTCCTCGGCGTGATCCGTCACGAATCGCTTGATTTCCCGGATGGCCAAGGGATCGTCGAGGTGGGTGCGCAGACACGGCAACTCGCACGGGTGGGTGCAGGCCCGACCGAGGATCCCCGGCAGGGGGTTGTCCCTGCGGATCACCGTGGCGGCGGCTTCGAGGTCGCCGGTTCGCACGAATCTCATATAGTCCGGGACCTTTTGATTCACCGGGCAGCAATCGGTACACGGCGCCGCGACGCAGTCAAACGGTCCAAGGGTGCGCGCGGTCTTGGTGTTGCTGCGGTTGAACCGGTCGCGGTTCAGGGTTGGGTCGAAGAGAACACCGTCGGCGTACTGGGTCAGGTTATGTTGGGCAGCTTCGATGATCGAGAGCTCGGATCCGTGGCCGGTCTCCTGCTGTCCCGCGGTCCGCATGATGAGCTCGTCGAGGTCAGAGGCCCCCACCATTTCCATCGCCGAACGGGTGTTTTTCAGGTATTGGCGGAGGCGAAGGTATCCGCCCGGTCGCAGCAGATCGGAGCAGGTCGTCACCGGGCACAAACCGGCGGCCAACAGATTGGGAGTGTTGAAGGCGTCCGAGCCGCCAGCGAAAGAGATCCGCAGTCGGCCGTCGAAGGCGTCGGAGAGTCGGCGCGCCAGTCGAACGGCGGCAGCGTGGAGAGGACGTCCCGACAGGTACATCCGGGTCTGATCGAGGTCGAAAACGTCGCGGTGGTTGATCACCTCGAGTGTGTTGCAGACCTTGACAGCGAAGGTGACGCCGTTGCGTTGGGCGGTTTCTTCGAGTTCACCGATCATCTGGACCATCTCGGCAAACTTGGGATCGTGGGCGAATGCCTCGTCCGGCACCGTGACCTCTTCGAAGCCGAGCTGGTCGTGGAGGACAAAGGCGAGTTCTTCCGGTCCGAGGAGAGTGGGGTTGAGCTTGACGGTGGTGTGGAGCTCCCAACGCTCCATCAGGTGGGACGCGATCAGGGCGATTTCTTCGGCCGGGCAACCGTGCATGGTGGAGAGGGTGACTCCTCCGGCCATCCGGTGTGGCACTTCGGCTGAAGCCGCGTCAGGAAAAACCGCGGCGACTGTGGGAAGCATGCGGCCGATGTCCCGCCGGGCGTCCACGCACCGTTCCAGGAATCGTTGCATGTTCGGCTGGCGAATTCCGTGGAGGTCGTAGCCCACGCTGACGTCGAACAACACCCCGGGACGCTCTCCGGGAAAATTCAGGTGGCGGTGGAGGGCGTGCACCAACACCCAGGCGCGCAGGTACTCCTCGAAGGAAGCCTCCAGGGTCAGCTCCTGCGACCACTCGGTGTTGTAGCCCTCGTCCTGCATGTCGATGCACGGTTTCTCGACATTGATGCGATCGAGAGTCTGAACGGTCTTGAGCTCGATGACCCGGGCTCCGCAGAGCCACCCGGCGATGATGTTGCCGGTGAGTTGGGAGTGAGGGCCCGCAGCCAGGCCGATGGGGGTGCCGAGATCCTGGTCATGCCATTTCAAGGTGAACGGATCGGTGGTGGCGGGGTGGAAGAACAGCTCGCTCGGAATCCCAAGGATCGAGCCCTGTGCGATCAGTTCATCGCCGATCCAGGAAACGATCCTCTCGGTGGACAGGGGGCTGAAACGGTCAGACATCGTGGCTGTTCGAGGATATCACCCTTCGAATAGGCAACAGCGCTATGTGTCGCCGAGATTTCTGCGCAATTCACTCCGCGGACTCCGTGAATTGCGTTGATTAGAATTCTCGAGACAACTCGCCTAACACGTAGTTCCAGCAGGACCTTACCCCAACTAGGTTCGGGATGTTGACTTCGAATATTGGGCGTCCGGGTTTATCATGGTTGTGGTGGGCGGCCAGCACAAAAACCGGGAGGGTCATGTGAATTCTCGAACCTATCTGTTCATTTCTGGAGCTGTCTTCGGAATCGTCGCGGTTCCGGGCATAAACCAGTCGCCATCAGGCACAGGCTCAAACGGAAAAACCACAGCCCGCATGCCTGAGAACTCGTTGCAGCGGACCCGAATCCGCGCGTTACGCGGTCTCGGTCACCACGTCAACATCGAGGAAGTGCCTCCGGGCAGCGTGTTCTGCGAAATCCATGTGTGACCACGTCGCCCATCCAAAACCCATCATCGGGCGGGCGGAAGATCCGGCTCAGTCCTTTCAGCTGTGCCGTGACAGGCTCTTCAATCTTCAATTTTCGGCTCATCCGGGAAAACGTGAGGTGGTGAAGGACAGCGACCAGGGGCAGCGTCGGCTGACAGCGACAGGGGCCGGTGGCGGCGTCAGGTGACGGCGACAGCGTCAGAACGGGATGTGTGTGGACTACATGGGATTGAGCAGTCGCCACGTCATGGCACGAACCTGATCAAAGGTCTCCAGGGCTTTCTCCGCCCCGATCCCATGGACGGCACTAACCCGCACTTCTCACCAGCTTTCTGCTACGGCCGGCGATGCACCACGCCCAGCGGTGTTTTCTCGCCTCGGGGTGCTCGACGTACTGTCAAGTACGCCTCCGCGCCCCTCGGATCGAAAACCCCACTGGACATGGCGCCTCGCCGCCCTCGAGACGAAACCCGGTGAGAAGTGGGGGCTAGCAGCGGCGAGGAGTCGCAGGTGGCTGTCGACCTCCTTGGCCGAGGCGTAGGCGACAAGATCGGTGTTGCTGACGGCTTTGGACATGTTCACCTCCGGGTCGTTCATGCCCTTCCTCACAAGCCGGTGAGGCAGCCGATGTCAAGGGTGCGGAGCACCGGACCCCTGGTCCGGCTTGCCCTTGACATCGGATGGCCACCGGCTACTCCTCTTCTTGGTGAACGACCCGGAGGTCGTCATGTTCAATGCCTCCAAGGCAACTGATTGCAGCAACTGAAGACTGATCTCTGTACCTGCTCGCTGTTCCCAGTCGCCGCCCACTGATTCCTGCTCGCTGTGTCCAGATCCTGCCGCTGTCTCCTGCCCCTGGCGCTGATTCCTGACGCTGCCCCTGAATCCTGCCGCTGCCGCTGGGTTCGGGAACGGGAACGAAAACACGCGACCTCACGTTTTCCCGGATGGACCCAATTTTCAATCTTCAATTCGGGGAGTGGGACGGCGTGACTTTGGAACCGACGGCTGTGCCGCCGCCGAATCGCTCATGGGAAGTTCGTTCCGCCAGCGGCCGTCGAATGACCTCAGTGCTCCGGCCACCGCGCCCGCTGTGGGCACCAGCCCGATCTCACCAACGCCCTTGGCGCCATAACCTCCAACCGGGTCGGGAACCTCGATGAGGAGAACCTCCGCGGTGGGCGTTTCCGCGGCCTTCAGGATGCCCAGGTCGCGGAGCTTGAGGGAGTTTGGAACACCGCCGGAGCAGGGAAAGTCCTCGGACAGGGCGTAGCCCAGGCCCATGTGAACGCCGCCCTCGATCTGGCCGGCGCAGGCCTGTGGGTTGATGGCGCGGCCCACGTCGTGCGCGGCCACCACCTTTTCGAGGCGACCGGCGTCGGAGAGCAGCACAACCTGGGTTGCATAGCCGAAAGCCATGTGGGTCACCGGATTCTCGGTTTCGGTACCCGGAGCCACCGTAAAGTCGACAATGTACTCGCCGCAGTATTGGGACCCTGCGAGGTCGGCAGGGGAGGTCCCCACGAGGTCTCGAGCGAGCTTTTCCGCAGCTCGTCTTGCAGCCACGGTGGTCAGCGCCGTGGCTCGGGAGGCGGTGGTCATGCCGCACTCCACGGCAAGCTCGCTGGCCGCGCGAACCTCCATATCTCCTGGATCGAGGCCGGTCTCGTGGGCCACCACCTGCCGCAAAATCGTGAATAATCCCTGGCCCATTTCGGTGAAGCCGGTGAGGATTGCGATGCGGCCGTCGGCGCCGACGGACAGCTGAACGCGGCCGATGTCGGCCACGCCATTGCCGATGCCTGTGTTTTTGATCCCGCAGGCGATTCCGGCATGGCGTGCGGTCTTGAAGTGGTCGCGAACGGCTTCGAGGGTCTGGCGGATCCCGCACCCCGCGTTCATCCGCTGGCCGGTGGCGAAGACGTCGCCCGGCTCCAGGATATTGCGGTCGCGAATGTCGTAACCGTCGATCCCGACCGCGTCCGCGATGCGATCCACCATGCCCTCGATGGCAAATGACGCTTGGTTCGCCCCGAACCCTCTCATGGCACCGCAGGGAGGATTGTTGGTGTAGACCGCTCTCGCCTCCACGTCGACGTTCGGGACCCGGTAGGGTCCGCAGGAGTGACCGGCGGCGCGCTCCAGCACCTTGGCACCCACCGAGGCGTAGGCTCCGGTGTCACCGACGATTCGAGCGCGAACCGCCGTCAGACGTCCATCAGAATCAGCTCCAACGGTGTAACGCAGGGTCAGCGGGTGCCGCTTGGGATGCATGGTCATGGATTGCTCACGAGTGAGCACCAGCTTGACCGGCCGTTCGATCAACCAGGCGGCCAGCGCGGCGTGGCCCTGAATGGACAGGTCTTCCTTGCCGCCGAAGGCGCCGCCGTTGGTGATGAGTTCGACCCGAATGCGTTCGCGTTCGACCCCAAGGAGAGCGGCGATCTGGCGTTGGTCATCGTGGACTCCCTGACCCTGGGAGAAGACCACAAACGGCTCGCCGGGAACCGCCAGGCAGGCCTCGGGCTCGAGAAAGGCGTGCTCGATGCGTTGGGTGGTGAAGGTTTCGGTGATGACGTGATCGGAGGTTGCAAGAGCGGTATCCACGTCGCCGCGGGAGAAGGCACAGACCTCCAGCAGGTTGCCACCTTCGTGGACGAGGGGCGAGTTCGGATCCATCGCCTCGAAGGGGTCGGTCACCGGTTCGAGGACCTGGTAGCTCACCGCCACTGCGTCGGCTGCCAGGCGAGCCCGAAACTGAGTGTCGGCCACCACCACCGCCATCACGTCGCCGATGTACCGGGTGATCTCGCCCTCGGCCACCATCAGTGGCCAATCGTTGACGATCAGCCCGGTGTGGCGCCGTCCGGGAACGTCGGTGGCGGTCAGGACTCTGACGACGCCGGGCATGGCCGTGGCGGGAACGGGGTCGATGCTGAGGATTCGCGCGCGTGGGTGTTCGCTCAGCACCACAGCGGCATGGAGCATTCCATCCTCGGCCAAATCCGCGACGTAGGGTTTTTCGCCCAGAACGTGTTCTTCGCCTCGATAGCGCTGAGCCGGCGATCCGACGCCCTGCTGCGGCGGAGGCAGGTCTTCGACGGGGGCCGAGCCTTCATTCCACGCCTCGCCGGCCAGGCGGACGGCTCGCTCGATGGATTGATAGCCGGTGCACCGGCACAGATGACCGCCGAGTGCCCGCCGGACCCGGTTGCGGTCTCCGCTCAGGCCTTTCTCCAAAAGATGAGACGTGCGGATGGCGATGCCAGGGGTGCAGAAGCCGCACTGCACGGCCCCCTCCTGAACGAAGCTCCGTGCCAGGACGGTCCGCATGGAATCCGGCAATCCCTCAAGGGTCGTGATCTCGCGCCCCGTGACCTGTGCGGGGTCGAGCAGACACGCCAGCGCCGGTCTGTCGTCCAGGAGGATCGTGCAACAGCCGCAGTAGCCTTGAGGTGCGCAGCCGTCCTTGACCGTGGTGATGCCGCAGCACTCCCTCAGGACCTCGAGCAGGTGCATCCCCTGGTCGTATTCGACGCTGACCTCGGTGCCGTTCAGGTGGAATCGTGCAACGGCCATGAATCTCCCTGCTCCATGATACGGCCACCGAATTAATCAGAGATCAAAAATCAAAGATCAAAAATCAAAAACCAGCGGTCCCATGGGCTGGGCCAGGGAGTTGGGCGTGAGTTTCTCGGAAGGAATCTCTGTGTCCTCATTAGTCCAAATCCGGGCTCCGGATCAACAGGGGTACGGCGATCGTAGATCCCACAAACTCATCAACTCCCTCGGAGCCCGGATTTGGAGACCCGGCGGAACAGGTCTTTGGGCTATTGGCCGTAGATGGAGATGGCACCGTTGACCGTCTCCAGTGAGATATCAACGCTTCCGGCGCCGACAGTACCGCGCAGGCTCTTTCCGATGTATTTGCCCTTGTGAACCTCGATCCCGAGATCGTTGTGGATCGAGCCATTGACGGTCTCAGCAAAGAGCTCGGCGCCAACTCCCGATGCGAGATGAAGTTCAACGCTTCCATTGACGGACTCGATGGAGATGTCGTCACCAGGGTCGGAGGAGTCCATGAACACCGCGGTAGCGCCGTTCACCGACTCGACGGAGACCGAGCCGGCCAGGTCTCGGGCGTCGATGTTGCCGTTCACGCAGTCCACCTCCACCCCACCCTGGACGCCCTGGATCTGGAGGCTGCCGTTGACCAATTCCATTTCAGTGAACGCATTTCGAGGCACCGTGAGGGTGTACTCAACCGACATGTGGACGCCGTTCCGGCGATTGGAAGGCAGGTCGGTTTCGATGTCGATGGAGTGCTGAGTCGCTTCGACCTCGATCTTCATCTTTGCCAAGAGCTCGGCATCGTCGGATTTCTTGACCGCCTCGACCCTGACCTCGTCCCGGTCCCACACGTCCACCGAGACGTCGCCGTTGATGTTCTCGAGGCTGACCCGGACTCCTGCAGCTGCGGGATAGGTCTGATCGAAGTACTCCTCGTAGGGCTGTTCCGCCACCGCCATCACGGCGGCACCGATCACGACCGTCCACACGACACCAAACACGATTCTTTTCAACATCTCGTGGCTCCTTCCATTGGGTGTTGTTCTTTCGCTCATCTTCCCTTTGGATGTTGAAAACGCACGAATGGTTGAAGCGGTTCGGATCAGCACCGAATCAACGTTCAATTTTCAATTTGGAATTCGAAATGGACCGGCGGCCGGCCGCAATTCGCGCTAGCCACTGGTTTCAAACGGCCAACGGCCAACTGTTAACTGTTCCGCAGCTGGATGATTTCCGCGGCGATGGAGATGGCGATTTCCTCCGGCGTGTGGCTCCCGATGGACAGCCCCACCGGAGACGACACCCGGGACAGGAAATCCTCGGGCACACCGTCGTTTCGCATGTTCGTGAAGAGATGTCGGACCTTGGCGGCACTGCCCATCAAGCCAAGATATCTGAGATCGAGATTCGCCAGGGCGCGCACCGCGACTTCGTCGCCGGTGTGGCCGTGGGTCATCACCACGACCCAGGATCGGCCGCCCTCGGGAACGTGGTCGGCCAGGTCCTCGTAGCGCACCACGCAGAGCTCACGGGCAAAGGAATTGGCCATCATGGTGGGTAGCTCGGGCCGGTTGTCAAGCACCACGACCTTAAAGGGCAGAGTGGCCATCACCCGCGACAGCGCCAATGCGCAGTGACCGCCGCCGACGATTGTCAGCGTGTCCAGGTCGCCGAGGGTCGTGTGAAAGCTCCATCCGGAGGGGCCGGAGGCCAAGGCGGTTGGTGCCGACTCTCCGGCATCAAACTCGATCCCACTCGCGGACAACCTCAGCGCTCCTGCGCGGTCGGATGACAGGGTATGGACGATGGTCTGTAGAACCGCCACGTCGCCGGCACCGATTTCCATCAAGGCGATGGTGTGGCTGCCCGAGCACAGGGAACCCGAGCCGTCGGGAGTGTGCTCGATGTCCACCAAATCCGGCGGCCCGGAAAAAGTGCTCGCCCTTTCGATCATCTCGTACTCGGCAACGCCGCCGCCCACGGTGCCAACCGATCCGGAGTCGGAGACCACCATCGCCGCACCGGTCGTCCCGGGCACGGATCCCTGGTGGTCGACAACCACCACCAGCACTGTCCTCCGACCGGCCCTCGCTTCTTCCAGAGCGTGTTTCCAGAGTTCGGTCATAGGCAGTATTCTAAGGGAAATCGAAAATCAAAGATCGAAAATCAAAAACCAAACCCAGGTACTCCCGGGGGCGGGTGGGGATCTTAATCTCAGATTTTAGATTCGGCGCTACTCCACACTAGATGGTGCATCTAGTCCGAAGCGCAACGGTGTGTGCCCCGATTGACGTGTTTCGCCGCACCGTTGAGCGACACCGCTCGGCACGAGGTTCGAGTTGTGTGTCGCTAGGTGTGCCAATCGAAACCTACGGCACTGCCGCCGACCACGCGGACGTGTCGCAGGATTCGAAGCAGTCCGTTGCATGTCGAGAGGGGCGCGGGCTGGCTGGACATTCTCAGCCCCCTACCGACCTACTCGACCGTGAAGCTCTGCAGCGCCACCGGGACGAGGTCCACGCCAACAAAGATGTCGTCGAATCGGACGGTGAATTCGATCCACGGGTCGAACTCGTAACAGAACACAATTACGAGGCCGGACCGCGTCGCCGAGTCCGTCGTCAACTGCGAGTTCATCTGGTCCCATCCGCCTGAGAAGGAGTCGGTTTGCACATCCTGGCTGCTCGTCGGGTTGCCACTGCAGTCTGGCGAGTCGTAGTTACGGGCGGTGATTCTGCAGAAAGCCGGCGGACCGCCGCTCACCAGCTTGACGGAGCCTCCGAACCCGTAACTGGTGCTCGGTGCGACGGGGCTAATGCACTGTTCGAACTGCACCACATACTCCCCCGGGATGAACTGCGACACAGCCTCCATGCAGCCGGGCGCATCGTTGCCATCGCCCCGCTCCCAGCTGAAGGTACCCGACGACTGTGTCCAGTTCGAGATGCCGGTGTCGAAGCCGCAGTTGGTGGTCAGGTTGTTGACGCTTTGGCACACGAGCCGATGTGGCACCACCGCGGACCACCGCGAGGTATCGCCGGACTCGAAGCCGTCAATGAACACGGCTCCACAGCTTCGAAAAACCTGAAGGCCAGCGGCCATGAATACGTACCCTCCCGAGACAGTCACACGACCTCCACTCCCCGGTGTGTCGGCAAATCCAATTTCGTTCGGCGACGACGGTGTGCTGACGTCGATCACTCGAAGACCACCGCTTCCGCCGACGTAAGCGTGACCACCGGAAACGGTGACATATCCTCCATAGGTGAATTCGCAGTAGCCCACTTCTATAGGCGGGCTCGGAGTACTCACATCAAAAACCCGCAGGCCATGCTGCTCAGACACGTAAGCGTAACTTCCGGAGGCCGCGACGCCCCGGACCTGCGCTTCGTACACCCAGACCTCGGTCGGTGCTGATGGCGTACTTATGTCGAGCATCACCAAGCCGTCGATCCCCCACCCGGGCATGGTGGAACACACCACGTATGCGTAATCGCCGAGAACCTCCACAGTCCCCGCAACCCCTGGCAAGCTGTAGAACCCAATCTGAGTAGGGGTGGACGGATCGCTCACGTCGATCACCTGGAGGCTATTACCCGCTGTCACGAAGACATACCCGCCGGAGGCCGCGATGTCTGCTGTGTATGGTTCTGCCGAATTGCAGGTTCCCAGCCAGACCGGGGCCGTCGGCGTGCTCACGTCATACACGAACATGTGGCTGCCGCCCAACACGTAAAGGAACTCACCGGATTCGTCCAAAGCGAGGGTTCTTGCACTTACATCGATGACTTCCACCACTGTCGGAGTCGACGGCGCCCGCACATCGAAGATTTGCACACCGTCGTAGGATGCGCCATAGGCGTATCCCCTCGATGCCGCAACGTCATCGGGCGAAGCCGGTGTGTCGAAGAAGCCGACCTGAATAGGTGTGCTCGGCGTGCTCACGTCGATGATCCGCATACCCCCAAAATACGTCGCATATACGTGGGTGCCAGTGACAGCCAAATCTGTCCCACCATCGGGGTTGTAGCCCACCTCCACCGGGTTGGTTGGATCACTCACGTCGATCACGTGAAGGCCGGGTCCGAAGAAGCCACTGATGGCATAGACGAAATCACCAGCCGCCTCGACCCGGTGCGGTCTTGATGTGATCTCCAAAAAACCCACATCGACGGGATCGGTCGGAGTGCTGACGTCAAACACGTATAAGCCATTGAGAGGGGCTGTGGGGTGGCTGTCAAGAACGAAAACATGACTTCCGTCCGACGCGACGCCGCTGGCCGCATCAGGAACGTCGCTGGAACCTATCACCTCCGGGTCGGACGGCGTGCTTACATCCACGACGACCAAACCGCTGTAATTGGCGGCCACGTAGGCGTGGTCGCCCGATACCGCGACATCCACGGCCGTACCCACTGAGGCCGACCCCACTGGGATCGGCGATGAGGGTGTGCTGACGTCAATCACGTGGAGAAGGCCTGTCGTCGTCACGACGTAGACGTGATCTCCAGCCACGGCAATCGCCTTTCCGAGGTAGACGGCGTGGGAGCCCACCTCTGCAGGAGCGGAGGGCGTGCTGACGTCGATAATGTGCATTCCCGACCTAAGCAGGACGTAGGCGTAATCTCCGGACAACTCGACCCTCAGAGGGCTGTCAGGGAGCACCACATGACCAACCATGTGAGGAGATGTTGGGGTTGAGACATCGGCGACCGCCAGAGCCACGCCGCTCCCGAAAAAGGCGTAGTTGCCCGACACCCCGACCCCGCCGGCCAGACCGAAGGGCCAGTGACCAATAAGCTCGGGGCAATCCTGTGCGAGGACGGGTGGCACGATTACGAACAAGCCCATGGCGACGAGCGCAGACCATTGGGGCACACGTGTGCGGCACTTCATGGGTTTGCCTCCAACTCTCTGATCTGAATGACTGATCACAATGTAAGTCTCAGCAACGAACCTGTCATGAGGAAATGATGCGGATTTTGTGTCGAAAAAATCTGGGCGCACTCTCGAACGCCCATGCGTTTAGCCACCCGAGTGTTTCGCTATGGCACCGCCGCCGACCACGCCGAGGTGTCGCCGGATTCGAAGGAAACAGTGTGCCAGTTTGTGTGCCAAACTCACCGGAGGTCAACGGATTTCAAGGGATCTGACCGTGCTCGCGCAGCATCGACCTCTGGATAGAACCCGACTCCAACGGCCTCAGGGGACCTCGGTGGGTCTCAACTGGCATAAGTTATTCAGATTCAGGATCACGTGACGGCAGTACCGATCGCCTCATCCTCGAGGTCCGCCGTGTTGATCGGTAGCGGATCGTAGAGCGCCGTGAGGACGCGTTCCGGGGTCATTGGTGCGTTGAAGAAGGGCTCGAGGTCCGGTCGGAAGGCTGTGAGGGCATCGAGGATCGCGAAGTAGGTGCCGATGCCGTACATCAGTGGCGGCTCGCCAATGGCCTTCGAGGCCAGCACGGCCTTGGGGTTGTCCGCGTCATCGAGGAACTCGCATTCGATCTCGGGAGTGGCCAAGATGTCTGGAATCTTGTAGTTGGTGAGGTTGCCGGAGATGTTGCGACCGTTGGCGAATTGCAGCTCCTCGGAGGTCATCCAGCCGATGCCCTGCACCAAGCCACCCTCCACCTGGCCGAGGTCCACCAGGGGGTTGAGGCTGCGGCCCGCGTCGTGAACGATGCCCACCCTGTCCACTGTGTAGATGCCGCGGAGGCAGTCGACGGTAACCTCAACCAACGCCGTACCGAAGACGTGGTAGGCAAATGGTCGGCCCTGTTCGGTGGAGCGATCGTAGTGGATCTCCGGTGTCGCGTAGTGGGCCTGGGCCGAAAGGCTGATGCGTCGGATGTAGGCCTCCCAGACCAGCTTCTCCCAGCTGAGATCGGTGGGCTCGCCGTCGAGGTGAACGATTTCGTCCACCACCGATACTCGTTTTGGGGTGGTGTCCAGGAGGTCGGCGGCGACCGCGGCCAGCCGGCCGAGCACGGCTCTGCAGGCGAGCTCGGTGGCCCGACCGTTCATGTCGGCTCCACTGGAAGCCGCGGTGGGGGAGGTGTTGGCGACCCGAGTGGTGTTGGTGCTCTCGATGAGGATCCGCTCCGGTGAAACCCCGAGTGTGAGGGCCGCGATGCCGGCGATCTTGGTGTTCACCCCCTGACCCATTTCCACCGCCGCGGTGGAAGCGCTGACGCTGCCGTCGGTGTAGACGTGGACCAACGCCGACGCCTGGTTGAGGAAAGTGGATGTAAAGGAGATGCCGAAGCACACCGGCATCAGGGCGAGCCCCCGCCGAGTGAGCCTGTGTTCGAGGTTGAACTGGTCGATCTCGGCACGGATGGACGCTACGTCGTATAGCTTTTCGACCTCGCCAAACGACCGCCGAGCCTCAGCCCGTTCCACCGGCATACCGTAGGGAAAGTGGTCGCCGTCGGTCAGCAGGTTGGCTCGTTGAATCTCCAGACGATCGATGCCGAGCTCTGCCGCGGCGTGGGTAATGGCCGACTCCATCACGAACATGGCCTGGGGGGCGCCGAATCCTCTGAAGGCGGTAAAGGGCGGTAAGTTGGTGCGACAGCAGTGTCCCGTGACTCTCACGTTCGGAACGAAGTAGCTGTTGGTGGCGTGGAAGAGGCTGCGCTCGAGGATGGCCGGCGAAAGATCGGCGGCCGCACCGGCGTTTTGGAAGAAGACCACCTCGTACGCGATGATCCTGCCATCCGCATCGAGCCCGATCCTGAAGTCTGAGGAGTAGGGGTGGCGCTTGCCGGTGACCGCCATGTCCTCCTCGCGGCTCAGGACGATCTTTGTTGGCCGGCCGGTGACAGCGGCCGCCAATGCTGCCAACACGGCCCACGGTGTCGCCTGATCCTCCTTGCCACCAAAGGCTCCACCCAGGCGGACCACGTCCACCTCCACGGCGTTCATGGGCAGGCCGAGAACCCGAGCGGTGATTCGCTGGACTGCGGTCGGCGCCTGGGTGGCGGAAAGCAATCGGATCCGGCCGTTTTCCTCGGGGATGGCCAGTGCCGACTGGGTTTCGAAATAGACGTGCTCCTGGCCCCCGGACTCAACCCGTCCCTCCACCACTGTGTGGCAGCCACCCCACGATCCGTCGACGTCGCCGCACTCCAGGGTTCGAGAAGCGGTGATCAGCTGTCCGAGGGAGTGCGCCTCCCGGGGGTCGTACACCCCTGGCAACTCCTCCACAGTGACGTTGACCGCGGCCGCTCCTCGGCGTGCCCCGTCGAGGGTTTCGGCCACCACCAGGGCCACCGGCTGGCCGAGAAAATGGACCTCGTCGTCGGCCAGCAGGGGCTCGTCCTGGATGATGCCGCCGATCTGGTTCTCCCCTGGAATGTGGTGGGCTGTGAGCACGGCCACCACATCGTCCATGGCCTCGGCGGCTGCGAAGTCGATCGAGAGTTTGTGACCGTGTGGGACCGGCGATGGCACCGCCACCCCGTGCAGCAGGCCGTGAGGCTCGGGCAGGTCCGCCACGAAGCGAGCCTCGCCGCGGGTGTGGCCCGGGGTGTCAAGGTGCTTCATCCAGCGGCCTCCGTCACCAGGCCCTCGGTCAGGCCGCACAGCTCATGAAAGTGGGCCAGCACCAGCTGGCGGACGAGTAGGCGTTTGTACTCCGCGGTTCCCCGCACGTCGGTGATGGGGGTGACCTCGGAGGCGGCGAGGTCGGCCGCCTCGCGGGCCGTTTCAACGGTGGCATCCCGCCCACGCAACCAGGCCTCGGTGCGGACCAAGCGCATGGGGATCGGGGCGACGCCCCCTGCCGCCAGGCACGCCTCCACGATGCGTGGCCCGTCCACGCGCAGCCAGGCCGCCGAGTTGACGCTGGCAATGTCCAGGTAGGTTCTCTTCGACACCTTCTCGAAGTTGAAGCGGCCCTCGCGGCGATCGGCGGCGAAGCGGACGGTCTCCACGATTTCGCCCTCGTGAAGGTCCAGCTCCTTGTAGCCGAGATAGAGCTCGCTCAGGGGCAGGGTTCGGCGACCCTTCGGTCCCCGCAGCACCAGATCGGCGTCCAGGGCTAGGAAGATCATGGTCATGTCGCCGATGGGGGAGGCATTGACGAAGTTGCCGGCGATGGTGGCCCGCCGGCGGATGGGTTGGGAGCAGATGAGGTCGATGAAGGGCGCGATGTCACCGAGGATTTCTTTCAGCAACTCCGAGCGTTTCAGGTCCTCGGCGGTGACCGTGGCCGACAGGTTGAACTGGCCATTCTCGATCCAGATCCGCGGCGGGATTTCGCGCATCAGCAGCCGAGGTGATACGGGCTCGATGTCGTGGAGCCGCTGCACGTAGAGGTCGCTGCCGCCGGCCACCACCGGGGCCGACGGATCGGTTGGCTGAGAGCCCGGCCTCAAGCCGTCAAGCCGTTTACCGACGTCGCGAAAGTATCGCGGCAACACACCGACCGCCACGAGTGCCTCAATTCGGTCATCGGCGGTCCCCACTGTGACACGGAACTCGTCGATCAGTTGACCGATCGACCGCCGGATCGATGCGTAGCCGGTGCACCGGCAGAGGTTGCCGGCGACGGCGATCAACGCCTCGTCGAGGCCGAAGGTGGTGGTGTTGAGCAGGAAGTCGGTTATGGCGACCACGAAACCGGGGGTGCAGAAGCCGCACTGACTCGCCCCCTCGTCCACAATTGCCTGCTGGACCGGACCCAGCCCGCCGCCGGCCAGTCCCTCAACGGTCACCAGGTGGCGGCCAGCAACCTCTCCCAAGGGGAGCAAGCAGGAGGTGAGGCCGCGGTAGGTCACCCGGCCGTCCCCGCCGAGCTCTCCCAGCAGCACCAGGCAGGCGCCGCAGTCGCCCTCGCGGCAGGCGTGCTTCGTGCCCTTCAGGTCCGCGCCATCCCGGACGTAGTCAAGCACCGCCATGCCGCTGGGGGCGTCGGTCTCGACGATCTCGTCGTTCAACAGGAATCGAATCGGTGCCATTTCTCCATTCGACGATAACCGGTAAGTTAATTGGGTTCAAGAGGGTAGGATGGTTGGCGGGCGCCGAGGTGCTCCTGATTGCGAATTACGAATTACGAATTCTCGCCTTCCGGGGTCGTTGCGGTTTTCCAGCATGTAAGATCTCGGACGCCGACAATTCGCAATTCGTAATGGGAGGGAGGGTGGGGGTTACCAGGGATTGAGGACGTTGACACCGGTCCTCTCGAGGTCGGCCACGTTCCGAGTCACAACCGTGAATTCGTGGACCCTTGCGGTAGCTCCGATGAGCACATCAACCACAGGAAGAGGAGAGCCAAGCGCCTCGGCTTCGCCAAGAATGGTGCCCCACAATGAAGCTACCTCGGTGTTGACCGCGAGGATCCTTTGGTGAAACCGGAGAGCCAGGTCTTCGGTCACCCATTTCTCGAGCCGCGATCGGCGCTGGCCGGGCGGTAATTTGGCGATCCCCTTGCGAAGCTCGCCGATGGTGACGACGCTGAGAAACAGCTGATGCTCGTCCTGATCTTCGACCCACGCGACGACTCGTGGGTTCGGTTTCGGCCTGACCAGCTCTGACAGCACGCATGTGTCGAGGAGGTACCTCACAGGTCGACCTCGCGACCGAGATCCCGGGTCCGCTCCACGTCCAGCTCCACCCCCACCAGGGGCGAGGAACGGAGGAACTCCACGAGACCGACCTCCGGGCGAGCCAGCCGGCGATACTCTTCCATCGAGAGGATGACCGCGGTCTCCTTTCCACGGAGGGTCACAATCTGGGGCCCGGCCTTCAAAGCCCTCTTGACCACCTCACTAAAGCGGTTCTTGGCGTCCTGCAGCTTCCAGACTCCACCCATGGATCACCTCCGTAGCTAGACACGCTAGCCATAAAACAAGCATACCACACGCAGGAATCCGTCTGGAACCGCCCGAATCAACCGTTTCCCAGTCCCCTCACGGTAGGGGCTTCGAGGAGATCGTGAGGTTGTGATACATGGCACGCCTGAAGCGGCAGTTGGAAGGCGGATTTTCGATTATTCGAGCCCGATGGCGACAGCGATGGCGATGAACACCGCAGAAACTGCGAGGAGCTGCAGAAGTAATGGGACCATAAAACGCAGCCACTTCTCGTAAGGGACCTTGGCGAGGCCGAGGGAGGCCAGGAGAATCCCCGAGGTGGGGATCACGGTATTGGAGAATCCGTCGCCGCAGGTGAAGGCGAATACCGCAGTCTGACGGGTCAATCCGATCACATCGGCCAGCGGGGCCATCAGGGGCATGGTGACTGCGGCTTGGCCAGAACCCGAGGGGATGAAGAAGTTTAGAATGCTCTGAACCACCAGCATGCCCTCGGCGGCCAGGTACCTCGGCACATGCTCGAGGACTGATGCCGCAGAGAAGATCAGGGTGTCGAGGATCTGTCCGTCCTCGAGGACCACCGTGATGGCGCGGGCAAATCCCACCACCAGCGCGGCCACGGTCATCTCCTCCATGCCGCGGACAGCGGCCCGGGTGGCCTGGTCCAACGGCAGGCGGCAGACCGCGATCGCCACCAGGCCCATGAGCAGGAAGCCGCCGGCCATCTGGGGCAGCCACCACCCCATTTCCTGAACGGCGTAGAGGATGAACACGAAGATCGCGGCGCAGGCCGCCAGGGTGACGATGTGGGCCGTGCTCAGGGAGGGGGGCGCAACCTCCACCACGGCCACCTCCACATCGTCGTCGGCCAGGATGGAGGCCGCCGGATCGCGGCGGATCTTGGACCCGTATCGAAGCATGTAGGCGATGGTCACCGCCATGCAGCAGGCGAAGAAGACGAGTCGAAAGCCGATGGCGCTGTTGAGCGGAACGCCGGCGATGCCCTGGGCGATGTTGACGGTGAAGGGATTGGTTGTGGCCGCAGCGAAGCCGACCTGACCGGCGACATAGATCAGCGCGACCCCGTAGATCCGATCGACGCCGATCTCCCGGGCGACAATCAGAAATATGGGCACCAGGGGGATGTACTCCTCGCCCATGCCGAGGGTGGAACCACCGATGGCGATCAACGTCATGAGGACGATGGTCAGCAGCTGCCACGAGCCGCGCAGACGCTCCAGGATGGCGTGGAGGAACGCGGGGATGGTGCCGGTTTCCTGGAGAATGCCGAACACCCCGCCGATGATGAAGATGAAGAAGATGATGTCGGCCGCTTCGATCATTCCGCGGGGAATGGCGCTCAGGAATCCCTCCAGACTCTCCGGGCTGGCGTATCCCTGCCGCGAGTCGCCGAACACCAGCCCCTGGGCGGAGAGGTGCTTCGGAATCTGCTCGTAGGTGCCGGCGATCAGAATCGTCCTCTCGGTACCGCCGACCTCCAACGTCTCCCGCGCGAACTCGCCCGACGGCACCACGAAGGTCAGCAGGCTACATGCGAACACCACGCCCGTGAGGAGGGTGAAGACGTGCGGAACTCGCAATTGTCTGAGCACGACTTTTGACTTTAGACTTTGGACTTTTGACTCCTGCTCTAAAGTTCCCGCAGCGCCGTGGCGACCGACATGCGGGCCGCACGGAAAGCCGGCAAGACGCCGCCCACCAACCCCATCAGGAGCGCAAAGACGATCCCCGCGGCTAACAGACCGGGTGTGACACGGAACGCGAATGCGAGGTGGGAGAAGGTCTGCCAGTTGATGGTGCCGGTGGTGAACCCGTTCAGCGGAAGCACGACGATACACCCGAGAATCCCACCAACCAGCGCGATCAACACAGACTCCAACATGAACGACAGCACCACGCTGCCGCCGCCGAAGCCCAGAGCGCGCATGGTGGCGATTTCCCGCGCCCGTGCCGCCACCGCCGAGTACATGGTGTTGAGTGCTCCGAACACGGCACCGATGGCCATGACAACTGCTACAAGGAAGCCCAATACACGGATCAGCGTGCTCACAACCTGGGATTGTTTGGCGTAGTACGCCTCCTCCCGTTCCACCTGGATCGTGAGCCGCGGGTCGGAGGTGAGGCGGTCCTTGAAGTCGTTAAAGAGATTGGCCGACTTCAGACGGACCGTCAGGGAGCTGAAGACGTATTCGGGTCGCTTGAAGCTCTGACTCAACACGACGGCGTCGCACCAAAGCTCCGAGTCGAATGCGCTGCCCCCGGCATCCATCACCCCCACCACGGTCCATGTCTGGCCCCCGATGTCGATGGTGGAGCCGAGATCGAATCCGCTGTAGATCTTGGCGGCGTTTTTCCCCACCACCAATTCGGCCAGCCCGGGGGTGAAGAACCGGCCCCGGACAATCTTGACCGATGGCCGTACCTCCAAAACCCCCGGTGACAATCCTCTGATTTGCACGTTGGCGTCGGTTCCGGTCTTGGCAAGGGGAAATGCTCCGATGACAACGACTTCCGGGCTGGAAATAGGTGAACCGGAACCGTCTCGAGCCACTTCTTCTGAATCGGCGATGATTTTCGCCTGGTCGAGGGACACCGCGCTCACCATCTCGGAATCGGCGCCCGAACGAAGAATGATGGCGTTTTGGGGTGAACCCGATGCTACGAGAGTGGCCTGAAAGCCCCGTGCCATGGCGAGCATGGCCACAAAGACCCCGACGGTACCGGCCACTCCCAAAATCGAGACCACTGCGGTGGACCAACGGGCGGCCACGCTGCGGACGTTGTAGGAGACTGGAATCGCCATCTCACACCCTCCGAAGCGCGTCGACGATCTTGAGTCGCATGGCGTCCGCAGCCGGGATCGCGCCCGCTGCCAGACCCACCAGGATCGTCAGTATGCCGCCCATGATCATCTTGTCGGTGCCGAGGTGAAAGACCGGCAACATCCCACCGGTTGGGTCTCCCCCCATGGTGAAGAGCTTGGCCAGCCCCAGCCCGATGGCCCCGCCCACCAATGCGAGCAAGGTGGACTCGGCCAAAACCAGGGCGAGCACCCCGGTGTCGCCGAAACCCAGGGTTTTGAGCACGCCGATCTCCGGGGTCCTTTCGCGCACCGCCATGGCCATGGCGGTTCCGGTCACCAGAAGGAGCGTGAACATGACCACGCCGCCAATAGAGAGCACGATCAGACGGATGTTGCCCACCTGTTTGGCAAAACCGGCGGCGAAGTCTTTTTCGGTTTCGGTGGAGGTCTCCCAGGTGGAGTTGGCGAAGCGATCGTCGATGGTCTTCGCGACGGTGACGGCGTTGTCCGGATCGTCGATCTGCACCGTGTACCAGCCCACCGTGCCCTTGCCGTAGGACCGACGCTCCTCGAGGTACTTCCAGTGGAACCAGAATTGAGAGGTGTCGGCCTCCGCCATCTTGCCGTCGTAAATGGCGCGGATGTTGAACTCCCAGGTGCCCGGCCAGATGGTCCCCTGGAGCGGAATTCGGTCACCAACCTTCCACTCGAACCGGTCAGCGGTGACGCGACCAACAACGGCGCCCTCACGATCGTCCAGGAAGCCCTGCCATTGGTCGTCCGGCATCACAAACTCACTGAACACCGTGCGGTACGTCTCGGTGTCAATGGCGAACTGAGGGAAGAAGTTTTTCGGTTCCTGGTAGACGGCACCGAACCAGCTGGCGTGAGTGGCCTCTGTAACATTCTCGATCTGACGCATGCGTTGCTGGTAGGAAAGCGGGAGCGGCATGATCAGGGAGACCTTGTTGCGGACCACCAGACGGTCGGCACCGGCCACCTCCACACCCATGTTGAGAGCGGTGTCAATGGTCACCAGCAGACCGTAGAGAAACAGCGCGACCGCGATGGATCCCACGGTCAGCAGGGTCCGGGTCTTCTTGCGCTTCAAATTCCGGAGGATGAAGGTCAGCCACTTCATGATGCGGCCTCCTGTTCGGCCTCCACGAGGACACCTTTGTCCAGATGGAGTTCAACATCGGCACGCTCGGCAGCCCGGGGATCGTGGGTGACCATGAGGATGGTCTTGCCGTGATCTTTGTTGAGCTCGGTCAGCAGGTCCAGAATCTCCTCGGCCGACCGCCGGTCGAGGTCACCTGTGGGCTCATCACACAGGAGGAAGGTTGGATCTGTGACGATTGCCCGAGCGATGGCCACCCGCTGCTCCTGGCCGCCTGAGAGCTGACGAGGGTAGTGCTTTGTCCGATCTCTCAGCCCGACCAATGCCAGGGCCGTTTCCACATGCTGGCGTCGCTTCCCTTTGGACAGGCCGGTGAGAAGCAGGGGGAGCTCCACATTTTGGGCGGCGGTGAGCACCGGAATCAGGTTGTACATCTGGAAGATGAACCCGACGTGACGGGCGCGCCACGAGGACAGCTTGCGCCGGGACATGTTGGTGATTTCGTCGCCGTCGACGGTGACGGTGCCCGCCGTGGGTACGTCGATTCCACCGAGCAGGTTGAGCAGCGTGGTTTTCCCTGATCCCGAGGGACCCATAAACGCGATGAACTCGCCCGGGGCCACGTCCAGATTCAATCCCTGAAGCACCTCGATGGTCTCGCTTCCCCGTTGGTACTTTTTGTTCAGGTTGCGCACCCGGATCAGGCTGCCCGGGACGTCGGTTCCGTCGACCTTTACCATTCTCTGCTCCCTCCGGCTCGCCGTTCAATGAGCCGAGATTTCCACATTCCACATTCCACATTCCACATTTCAAATTGCAAATTCCAAATTACCCCCGCCCGCCAACGGGGAGACGGTGTATCGCGGTCATCAGGAGCCAGCTCGGGCGGATTGGCCGTCGGTGAGCTGGTCTGGTCCGCCGACCACGACCTGTTCGCCGGCTGCGACGCCGGCTGAAATTTCCACTTCGGTTCCGAGTTGCCGTCCGAGGCTCACCGCCCGCCGCTCCAGCATGTCGTTCTTGAGCACGAAAACAACGGTCCGGTCGCCGCTCTGGCGGAGGGCGGCCGCCGGGATCAGGCACTGTGCCGCCGGTTCATTCGCATCCTGGGATCGGACCTCCAGGAAGGCCACCTTGACGCCCATGTCGGGGAGAATGCGAGGATCCAGCCGGTCGAAGGTGAGCCTGACTTTGACCGTTGCTTTTTGGCGGTCGGCGGTGGGGATGACAGTTCGTACCGTCGCGGGAATGTGCCATTCGGGGTAGGCGTCGAGCACCGCGTCGGCGGGCTGGCCTGGCGACACGTTCGCAATGTAGGACTCATTGACGTCGACCTCGATTTCCAATGACTCCATGTCCACGATCGTCGAAATGCCGGTGCGGGTGAAGCCTCCGCCGGCCGACACCGGTGACACCATCTCCCCGGGTTGAGCGTCCTTGGATACCGCCACCCCTGCGAAGGGCGCCCTAACGGTATAGTTCTCAAGGTCCTGCGCGGCAACTGCGAGTTGGGCATCGGCGGCATCGAGATTCTTGCGCGCAACCGACAGTCGAGCTCTGAGGGCGTCTACGTTCGAGGTCGCCGTGTCGAAGTCCTGGAGACTGGCAACCCCCTGCTCTCGCAGTTCGACGGTTCGGCGGAGGGTGCGTTCGGCGTCGGCAAGGTTGACCTCCAGTTCGTCGATGGAGGCTGCCGCCACCTCTCGGTCGGCGGCCATGACCCGGTACCTCGGGAGGGCGTCGCTGGCGTCGAGTCGGGCGAGTACCTGGCCCTCCTCGACCACCATGCCTTCGTCCACCAGCACCTCAACGATCTTCCCTGTGATCTTGGACGACACCGTCGCCTTGCGCCGCGGTTCCACGTAACCCGAGGCGTTGAGCACTGTGGCCGCACCTCCGGCCTGAGGTGCCCGTGCGGTGGCCACCTCGACTGTCACCGCGCGATCGCGGCGGGCGAAGAACACTGCAGCCACGGCGATGGCCACGATGACCACCGCCGCGACGGCCATCAGCCGCCGGCCGCCGCCGTTTCTTTCGCGTGCCTCGCCGTCGATCTTTAGATCTGACAGGCTGGGCTTGGAGCTTCCCGGTTCGTTCGGATTCATGACGTCCTTCCGTTGTGGAAACAGGCGAAGGGTTGTTCTGCTTCCATCGTCGGCTTGATTCGGTTCGGCGGTGGATTCTACCATTCGTCGTTACGAACCAGGTGAGAAGAGGAGGAGGCCTTCCACAGACCGAACGAGTTGAAAGTCCCCCGTCGGGGGATATTGGATGGGCGAGGTTTGATGTTTGAGGTGTGAGGTTTGATGTTTGAGGTTTACGCGTCGAACCTTGGCGGGACTGTCGAGGGTGGTTTTCCGAATTCCGAATTCCGAATTCCGAATTCTCCTTCCACACCCTCCACGCCGGGTGGGCGGGGGAACTTTCAACTTACAACTTTCAACTTTCAACTGGGCGGGTGGGTGGGTCAGTAGAAATCATGACTCGCCAACGGCGCTTCTCCTTTCAACGCTTCGAACGATTCGGCCTTGATCGACAGTGTGCCGTCGCGTTTCTGCAGGGCGCCCTCGATGATCAGCATCGGGGAGTTGACGATGAGCTGCCGGTTGGCCCGAAACAGATCCGGTCGGATGATGGCCTGAACGGTGCCGGTCTCGTCTTCCACGGTGAAGAAGACGAAGCCCTTGGCGGTTCCGGGTCGCTGGCGAACGATGACCGCGCCCGCGGCCTGGACTTTCTCTCCGTCCCTGCGGTGCTCGAGTTCGGCCAAAGGCACCACTCCGCGCCGGGCCAAACCCTGCCGGAAATAGGCCATGAGGTGGGGCCCGGTGGTCATGTGGAGGCCCGCATAGTCGGCGACGGTCTCGTCGAAGGGGGTCATCTCTGGCAGTGGAGAGCTTTGTTCGGGCGGCAAATTGGCCAGCAACGGTCCTTGCCGGCCCGCCACTTCGGCCACCTGCCAGAGTGCCTGGCGCCGACTGAGCCCCAGAGAGGCGAGAGCCCCCACGTGGGCCAATCGGGAGAGTTGCTCCTCCGAGAGATGGCAGCGCTGAGCCAGATCCGCAGTGTCGTTGAACGGACCGCGCAACCGTTCGGTCTCTACCCGCTCGCCGACAGCCTGGCGGAGGCCGTGCACCCAGCCGAGGCCGATACGGATGCCTCCGTTCTCCCATCCACAGCGCCAGCCGGAGCGGTTGACGTCCACCGGGTAGACCTCGATGCCGTGGCGTTGGGCGTCCTTGACCAGGGTCGCCGGGTGATAAAAGCCCATGGGCCAGGCGTTGAGCAGGCTGGCGTAAAAAGCGGTGGGGTGGTGGCACTTGAGGAAGGCCGAGGCATAGACGATCAGGGCGAAGCTGGCGGAATGGGATTCGGGGAAGCCATAGAGTGCGAAGGAGGTGATGGAGCGGACGATCTCCTCCTGGGCGGCGCCGGTGATGCCCTGCCTGGTCATTCCGGAACGGAGCCTTTCCTCGATCGCCTTCATGCGCTCGGTGGAACGCTTGAACCCCATGGCGCGCCGGAGCTCCTCGGCCTCGCCGCCGGAGAAGCCCGCCGCCACCATGGCGATGCGCAGCAGTTGCTCCTGAAAGAGCGGCACTCCCAGGGTCCGCTTCAGCACCGGCTCGAGGCTGGGGTGGGGGTAGGTCACCGCCTGGCGGCCCTGCCGGCGCTCGAGATAGGGGTTGGTCATGTTGCCGGTGATGGGACCGGGTCGGATGAGGGCCACCTGTACCACCAGGTCGTAGAAGTGCTTCGGGCGGTTGCGCGGCAGCGAGGCCATCTGGGCCCGGCTCTCGATCTGGAAGACGCCGGCGGTGTCGGCCCGGCGGATCATCTCGTAGGTGGGTTCGTCGTCGGGCGGCAGGTGGGCGAGGTCGATATCCACCCCCTCGTGGGTGCGGATCATGGGGATCGCCTCTTCCAGTGCGGCCAGCATGCCGAGTCCCAGCAGGTCCACCTTGATGAGGCCGAGGTCGGCGCAGTCGTCCTTGTCCCACTGGATCACGGTTCGATTCTCCATGGCGGCAGGCTCCAGGGGCACCACCTCATCGAGCCGGCCCTGGGCGATCACCATGCCGCCGGAGTGCTGGCCCAGGTGTCGCGGCAGGTGGTGGATCTCGCCACCACAACCGCTTGAAGTGTTCGGCGCGGCGAGAGGAGGGATCGAGCCCGGCGGTGGTGAGTTCCTGCGTCGAGGGTCCGCGCGCCTTCCCTGATCTCGGTGGAGGCGTGGCGGCCGAGCTGCTTGGAGATCCGACCCACCTGGTCGAGAGAGAATCCCAACGCCTTGCCCACCTCCCGCGCTGCCGAGCGGTCGCGGTAGGTGATGACGTTGGCGGTCATGGCGGCGCCGTGGGGGCCGTAGCGCTGGTAGACGTGCTGGATGACCTTTTCGCGCTGATCGCCCGAGGGCAGGTCGAGGTCGATGTCCGGCCACTCGCCCCGCTCTTCGGAGAGGAAACGCTCGAAGAGCAGCTCCATTTTCACCGGGTCCACCGCGGTGATGGACAGGGCGTAGCAGACCGCGCTGTTGGCGGCCGAGCCCCGGCCCTGGGCCAAGATGCCTTCCCGCTGGCAGAAGCGGACGATTTCCCAGACGATCAGGAAGTAGCCGGCCAGGTCGAGCTTCTCGATCAGGTCGAGCTCGCGGGAGATCTGGGCCTGGGCGCGGGCGGTGAGCGGCCGGTAGCGTGCGCGCGCTTCGTTCCATGTCACCTGGCGGAGGTAGGAGGAGGGCGTTTCGCCGGGCGGCAGGGGATAGTCCGGAAAGCGGTAGCCGAGGTCCGACAGGGTGAAGTCCAGCCGGTCGGCGAGCTCGGCCGCGGCACCCACCGCCCGGGGATTGTCGGCGAAGAGCATGGCCACCTCGCGCGGCGACTTGAGGTGGCGCTCCCGCTGCGCTTCCAGCAGCCGGCCCGCGGTGTCCAGGGTCACCCCTTCGCGGATGCAGGCGAGTACGTCGGCCAGTTCCTTGTCGCGACGGTGGGCGTAGCGGACGCCACCGGTGGCCACGAGCGGCAGTCGCAGCCGTCGGGCGAGCCCGATCAGTGCCCGATTGCAGTGTTCCTCATCCCTGAGGTGGTGGCGCTGCAACTCCACGTGGAGCCGGCCCGGAAAGACGGAGTGGAGGTGCTCGAGCTCCCGCC
The DNA here is from genome assembly GCA_963801995.1 of uncultured Holophagae bacterium. Lineage (GTDB taxonomy): Bacteria > Acidobacteriota > Thermoanaerobaculia > Thermoanaerobaculales > Sulfomarinibacteraceae > FEB-10. The sequence continues at coordinate 214,544 of CAWDGW010000017.1, forward strand.
GCGCCGCCTCCAGCCCACGGTGGACCAGCCGCTGGGCGATGACGCCCTCGGCGCCGCCGGTCAGACAGTGGAGACCCTCGGCATGGGCCGCCACCTGGTGCCAGCCGGCACGAGCCTTGCCCTTGGGCCTGTCTCGCGCCGCCTCGGTGATCAAGCGACACAGGTTCTGGTAACCGCGGCGGTTTTCCGCAAGCAGGGTCAACCTCGGCAGAGGCGTTCCGGGCGGGGGAGGATCCGGCACCAGCCCCAACGGCCCTGGCAATTGCGAATTGCGAATTGCGAATTGCGAATTGCCACCCGGCCCCCCGGGCACAGGCTCGCCCCGCATCTCGTTTTTCGGGTGGGAGGGGGGACTTTGGACTTTGGACTTTGGACTTTGGACTGGAGTTCGGTCGTCAAGGACAATTTCAGCGCCGACGAGCGGCTTGATGCCGGCTTGCCTGGCCGCCTTCCAGAACCGGGGTGCGCCGGAGAGGCTGTTGCGGTCCACCAGAGCCACCGCTCCGAGCTCCAACTCGGCCGCCCGGTCCACCAGATCCTCGGGCTGGGAGGCGCCCTCGAGGAACGAGAAAGCCGACGAACAATGCAGCTCGGCGTATTTCTGCATGCTGGTGAGTATATGTATAAATAAAGCATAAATCAATCTTGCACTTGACAAACGAAATTTCTAGTACTAAATTTTTAGTATGACGCGTCAGAAGAGTCGCCGTTTGACCGATCTGGAACTGGAGGTCATGCACGTTGTGTGGCAGCTGGGGCGAGGCACGGTTCGCCAGGTCTACGAGGTGATCCTCGACCGCCGCCAAATCGCCTACACCACGGTCATGACGATGATGAACATCCTCGAGGAAAAGGAGTATCTCTGCAGGAGCAAACAGGGTCGTGCCTTTGTCTACGAGCCGATCCACCCAAAGGGCGAGGTGATCTCCTCGATGGTGGACGATTTTGTCAGCCGGGTCTTCGACGGCTCGGCCCGGCCCCTGGTGGCGGGCCTGGTCAAGGAGAACCGGCTGTCAAAGCGTGACCTCGAGGAGATCGCACGCATGATCGAGGAGGCCGACGGGACATGATCACCGGCAATCTGCTCAGCTATGCGATCCAGGTTTTCGTGGTCCTCCTGGTGGGCCTGACGGCCCCGAGGTTGTTGCGACTGCGATCGCCCAGCGTGGCGTTGCGTTATTGGCAGGGCCTTTTGGCAGCACTGTTGTTGCTGCCCGTTCTCCAGCCGTGGCGGATTGTGGAAGTGGGTTCGGTTACGGTCGAGACCGTCGGCGCCGGGGTGGCTGGAGCGGTGATTCCACCGATGCCCAGCGCGCCGGTGCTGTCGATCGTCCAGTGGCTGTTGCTGGTGGTCGCCGTCGTATCGGCGGCGCGGCTGGGGTGGATCGGTGTGGGTCTGCTGATGCTCCGCGGTATACGCCGAGACTCGGTCCCGGCAACGGGGCTGCCCGCGAGAATCGAGGAGCTGCAGCAACGCTCTGGCATCGATGCCGAGGTCCGCGTCTCGGACCGCATCCCGGTGCCGGTGACCTTCGGATGGCGCCGGCCGGTGGTGCTGGTTCCAGGAGATTTCCATGAGCTTCCGGAGAGTCAGCAGACGGGCATCGTGTGCCACGAACTGATCCACATTCGTCGCGGGGACTGGCCTTCGGTGCTGATCGAGCAGGGACTCAAGGCCCTGCTGTGGTTCCACCCGGCGGTCCACGTCTTGGTGGGTCGCATCGGGCTCGCCAGGGAACAGCTCATTGACCGCGAGGTGGTGCGGATCACCGGCAATCGACGCACCTACCTGGATGCCCTGTGGCACATGGCTCGGGTCCAACCGGCACCTGCTTCCGGACCTGCCCTTTTCCTCCTCAACCGGAGCGACCTCTTCGAACGGGTCGCCCTGCTGGCCGAGGAGGCCAATATGACCAATAAAAAATCCATCGTTATCGCAGCCGCGATTGTTGCAGTCGTGGTCTTGGCCGCGGCATCAGTCGTGACGCTGTTTCCCTTCGCCAAGACCGCTGCCGCCGGATCCGCAGAGATGACCGCAAAGCTCGAGGATCCCGGTTCAGAAGAGAAGAACGGCGAAGAGGTTCGCCATCCGGTGAAATTCGTGCCGGAAGGAGAACTGTCCGAACCCAAGGCGATCCACAAGGTCAACCCGAAATATCCCGAAGAAGCCCGCAAGGAGAAGATCCAGGGTGAGGTGGTGGCCGAGTCCATCATCGACCACACCGGCAAGGTGGTGGACACCAAGGTGTTGGAATCCCCCCACGAGCTGCTCTCACAGGCCACCATCGACGCCCTGCAGCAGTGGACCTTCGAGCCGTCGCGGAACAAGGCCGGAGAGGCGGTGGACGTTCTCTACGTGGTCACGATGAAGTACCGGCTCGACGCCGGAAAGAAACCCGCTGAAGCAGCGGCCGAGGAGAACGCGGCGAAGAAGCAGTGATTTGAAAATGAAAAATCGAAAATAGCCCCCGCCCACCGGTGGGGGCTATTTGTTTCGTTCGTGAATTCGCAATTCACGGAGCTTGCGAAGTGAATTGCGTGATCGGCACAACCGAAGTTCGCTCGATACGGTTTAGTCATACATGCCGTCGGCGAACCAATCGCCGGTGGCGCGATCGCGATAGATGCGATACAGGCCGCCGCCGGAAAGCTCCACGTCCCAGTAGTCGCGATCCACGGGCTCGGCGCTCCACCAGCCATCCTCCAAGGACCACGGTCCCGCCGCCACTCGCACCAACCCTTGGATTCGCGGCTTCGCTCCGTCGGCCGATGCGACCGACATCAGTCTCTGATCGAAAATCGAAGATCGAAAATCGAAAATCCGTTCTTCCTGTTCGTCGCCGGTGTCCGGCGATTTTTGATTTTTGATTTTTGATTTTTGATTGGTTGTGCTGGTGATGACTTCGAGCGGTACCGGCGGTCGGAGGACGCGAACTGCGAGGAGGCCTCGTCCCCGTCCGGGTGGTTGGCGCAGCTTCGGCGGTGCCGGCGGATCGAAGGCTGCGGAATCGAAGCGGTCCGGCCGGTGGCCGTCCACGGTGCGTGGTGAGCCGACCCGGTCGGGGCCGATCCGGGCCGCCAGCCGGGCCAGGGTGGCGGCGAGTTTGTCGGGGTGGATCTCCGGGGCGCCGAAGAGGGTGAGCTGACCTCGTCGGGGCCGGTCGGGGTGGGCGAGACAGGTGAAGGCGGCCACCGGGGCACGCGGTGGTCGCGACTCCAGCTCGAGCCGGATCAGGGCGAGCACTGCGTCCATGTCCCTGGTGGGTGCCGGCAGCCGGATGGTCCGGTGTTCAGAACCCTCCGGTTCCAATCCCAGCTCGATCTCCAGCAGCGCACAGGCCAGATCCTGGCGCTCGAGCCGGCGGCGGATTCTCTCCAGGCTCTGACTCACCGCGTAGAGCAGGGGCTCGACAGTGACCACGGCCCATTCGAGGTCCATGGCTTCGGCCAGGGTGGCGGGGAGGTGGCGAGGAACCAGCGGCCTGGGGTCGATTCCCCTGGCGGCCTCGTGGGCGCGGGCGCCGGGTTCGCCGAGCCGGCTCGCCACCCGATCGGCGGGCAGGCGGGCGAAATCGCCGATGGTCGCAAGTCCCCAGCGGTTGAGGGTGGCCGCCAGGCGACGGTCGAGCTCGAGCCGGCCGAGTGGCAGCGGTGCCAAAAATCCCTCCTCCTCTCCGGGGGGCACCACCGTGGGCGACAAGGGCAGGCGGGCTGCCACTCTGGCGGCGAGTTTGTTGCCGGCGATGCCGGCGCGTGCCGGGAGGTCCAGTGATTCGGCCGCCACCACCGCCGTCTGGCCCATGTCTCGCTCGCCGGAGGAGCCGGGGTAGAGTCCCTCCATGCCGCTCACCTCGGCGTAGACCAGATCGCAGCCGGCGTCCTCGATCACCGGGGAGAGGCTCCATGCGACTTCCAGCAGGGCTTCGTGGGCCGAGCGTTCCGAGCCGGGATCCCGGCCACGGGCGATCAGCGATGGCAGGATGCCCCGTGCCTGGGCGAGGGTGGTGCCACTGCGGACTCCGGCCTGGCGGGCCGGTTTCGACGCCGCCACGACCCTGGCCGCAGAGCCGTTGCCTTCGCACACAGCCACCACCTCGCCGGCGAGTTCGGGCTCGGCGCGCAGCCTCGCAGCCAGGGGAAACAGCGGAACGAAGAGGCAGGCGATTCGAGTCACAGCAGCGGAAGGTCAGAAATCATACGGACCGTAAGCCCGTTCCCGTTCCCGTTCCCGTTCCCGACTGAGCCAACCGAGTCAACATGGAGACGATTCTCAATAGAAGGCTCCGTCCAGTTGTGAGCGACTTTGCCTCGCCGAGTTTGAGGAGATTGCAGATATCCAGTATCGCTGCACATTCTGTTGCTGACCGCAGGGCCATTCGATAGAAACGAGCCTTTTCTTTTGTGCTGAATTCTCCTGCTCCTTCAGCAATATTGAGCGGGACCGAGATAGCGGCCCGATGGAGTTGATCTGCCAGATGGCTTCTTCCTCTTGGGAGATTTCCAGCGACGTCGTCGGCATGTGCAACGAACTCTATGGCTGTCTGATAAACATCAAGGCGTTCATGGTCGAAGGATTTCATGGATGGTTCTTTCGGGAACGGGAACGGGAACGGGTACGGGTACGGGAACGGGTACGGGTACGGGAACGGGAACGGGAACGAGGAAGAGCGACGGGCACGGGAATTTCTCCTCTCAGAGACAGAACGCCAGCAGGAGGAAGCAGAAAGTGATGGCCAGTAGACCAATGGCCGAGACGCTGATTTGGACTGCTTCAGAGTGTCTGGACATGGCGAACCTCCTCGGGGGTCGAGACGTCTTCGATGATCGACTCGAAGCCGGCTTCGGGCAGGGTGAATGTGGTGGGGGCGGATTCGTGGGGGCGCCGGCCGCGCTGCCTCGCCACCTCCAGTCGGGCCGCGAGACCGTGCAGCAGGCGAGGGGTGCCGACGGCACCGCTCCACCGCCCCCTGCCCCAACCGGCGGTGACCACGGCCGCGGCCGCACAGCCGCTCAGGCGGTAGGGAGAGCCCACCAGGACCACGGCGCGATGGGTGAGGGAACCGCGGGCGAGCCGGAGCCAGGAGGCCAAGGGAGCTCTGCCGCGGACCGGCGGCAGACCGAGGTCCACGGCCACCAGGGGGAAGCCGGTGCTCACCAGAAGCTCGGCGGCGGCCACGGTGTCGGACAGGACGTGGGGCCGCAACCACAGCAGCCGCTCGAGGTCGAGGCCGAAGGCGGCCGCTGACTGCGGGTCGAGCTGTCCTCCCTGGTCCACGAGAGCCACGGCCTCGCCGGTGTCGGTGACCGTCTTGAGTGCGGCCAGGAGAGCGGAGAAGCGGCCGCAGGACGCGCGTCCCACCAGCTCCACGAGGGTTCCGCGGGGTAGCCCGCCTCCGAGTAAACGGTCAAGGGCCGGCACCGACGTAGCCAGAGGCTCCTCCCGGAGATGGTCCCGCCGAGCACGAATCAGCTCCGACGCTGAAACCACCGCCTGTCGCAGCTCCTCCGGCAGTGCCTTTCGGACGGCGCTGGCGTAGCGGCGGTGGTCTTCATTGGTCGGTGCGTGTGCAGTGATCATGGCGGCCTCCGTGGGGCAAAGGGTCCATTTATGAGTATAGGTGTAAATAAGGCATAAATCAAGGAGAATTCGGAATTCGGAATTCGGAATTCGGAAAACCTTCCAAGTAAAGTCCCGTGTTCTTCGGCGGCCCATGATCGGGACATAGGTGGGCGAAATACACAGCGGCGGCAAGGGGCTTGGCGTGTTATAATCTTGAGAATGGTGTAAGTGCTGAGATGGAGGGAGTTACGAACACGATGATCCGGCGCGCGAACAGTGACAGAGCCACGGTGCGCGGGAGCTCGTGAGTGTCAATCAGCGGCAATCTCAGGACCATGCCCTTCCCCGACCTGCTGCAGTGGGTCGCGGTCAGTCGGAAGACCGGCACCCTCGCTCTGGAAGGCAATCCGTACAAAAAGAAACTCTACTTTCGAGACGGCCTGGTGGTGGCGGCCTCCTCGGAGAACCCAAAGGAGTTCTTCGGGTACTACCTGGTGGGCTGGGGATACGTGGCCGAAGACGAGCTTCAGGAGCTGCTCGACATGCAGGAGAGCCACGGCACCCTCATGGGCGAGCTGTTGGTGATCGTTGGTCGGCTCAGCCGGGAGGATCTGTTACAGATCCTCCAGATCAAGACCGAGGAAACCATCTATGAACTCTTCCTTTGGGAGGAAGGCGACTTCCGGTTCCTCGAAAACATCCTCCCGGCCAAAAAGTTCCAGCCCCTGCATATCCCAGTGGACATGCTCATCCTCGAAGGGGTTCGCCGAACCGACGAGTGGATGAGATGTCGCGAGAAAATCTCCGATGCCCGCTGGATTCCGAAAGTCGTCCGGGCGGTGGACGTCAACGAGCTCGGATCCACCGAGCTCTCCATCCTGCGCGAGATCAACGGGTCCAACAGCATCGAGGAGATCGCCCTGGCCTGCAGGCTCGCACTTTTCCACGTGCTGCTCTTCGTCTATCAGGGGCTGTCCCACGGACTCTTTGTCCTGCTGCCGCCGGCCGATGAGGAGGTCACCATCCCCGGATTCTCGGAGGTGTCGTGGAGGACCCTGATCCGACACGCCGAAAAGGAGATTGCGTCGGGCGAGCTGATGAAGGGTTACCAGCGGATCGTCAATCTCCGCCAAAAGTACTCCGATCGGCGGACGGTGTCCGAGCAGTTGGCCATGCTGGAGAAGAAGATCAGCGCCAGGCTCGAGGATCTCAAGATCGACGAATTGGCTGTGCCTGAGCTGGCCATTGCAACCTCCCAGCTCACTGGAGAGGCGTTCACGCCACAGGAGGGCTTTCTGCTGTCCCGGATCAACGGCACCTACACGCTGCAGGAGATTCTCAAGGTGGTGCCCGGGTCGGCGCTGGAGATCCGTCTCATGCTCGACCAGCTCATCCGACGGGAGATCGTCAGGCTGAAGAGCCGTGGCACCGAGACCGACGCCACGCTTGGGAAGGCTGAAGATTAACCGGTCGAATCCGGCAATACATCGAAAATCGAAAATTGAAGAAAAGAGAATTCCGGATCGGCGGAATTTAATATTGCGATTCGATATTAATTAGATTCGACAGCGTGACGACGATTGATCACATACGGCCGAACCGGCCCCAAGCCCAGGAGGAACCCAACGATGCCCAAGCATGAACTACCAGCTCTCCCCTACGCCTTTGATGCTCTCGAGCCACACATTGATGCCCGCACGATGGAAATACACCATGGCAAGCATCATGCCGCCTATGTCGCCAATTTGAATGCGGCGCTCGATAAACACCCGAATCTGTTCGAGGTCACTGTGGAGGACCTGCTCTCCGACCTTTCGAGTCTTCCGGAAGACATCCGCACCGCGGTCCGCAACAACGGAGGAGGTCACTACAACCACTCGCTGTTCTGGACCTTGATGAGCGGCTCGGGCGGTGGTGAGCCGGTGGGTGAGCTTGGCTCGGCGATCAACGCCACCTTTGGATCCTTCGATAACTTCAAGCAGCAGTTCAGTACCGCCGCCATGACTCGCTTTGGTTCCGGTTGGGCGTGGCTGTCGCTGACGTCCACGGGAGCCCTCGTGGTTTCCTCGACGGCCAACCAGGACACCCCGCTGTCCGACGGGAACGCACCGTTGGTGGGCCTTGATGTTTGGGAGCACGCCTACTACCTGAACTACCAAAACCGTCGTCCCGACTATGTGGGCGCGTTCTGGAACGTGGTCGACTGGGAGCGAGCCAACGCCAACTTCCTCGCGGCCAGAGGATAGTCAACAATCCACCACGTCCAAGGCAGGACTGAGAAGCCCGCACCGGCTTTCCGGTGCGGGTATTTTTTGACGTGGCGTGCGGGGCGATCATTCAATCTTCAATCTTCAATCAGGGTTGGCGGGCTAATGTCCGGCGAAGGGATCGGGGCAGAAGCCGCTGTCCTCGAAGCCCTGAGCCTGCTCTCGGCGATCCAGTGGGTCTGGCAGCGATGCCAGAGGCAGCACGCCCAGCGCCACCAACTGCGGTCGGTACTCGTAGCGAATCCGGAGGTTCGCGAATGGCAGCGGCTCGAGGTCGAGATGAACCCTGCGGACAGGATTGTCGAGGCGGCGACCGATACCGGTCGCAGCGAGGGCTTCGAGCTGCCTCTTGCCCGCTGCCTTCCGGTCACCTGCAGCCTCGGGACAAGGGGCGGGAACAGGAGCGCCCGCTGCTTGCTCCCGGCGGCTCCGACGCCCGACCTCCGAGTCCGCAAGCTCATGAGGTCGCAGTCGCTCTCGAAAAACGACCGCTTCGATCACACCGAGATTGGTGGTCTTTCCGAGCCACGCGCCGTAGGAGTTGTCCTCGCTGGTAAAGAAGAACCGGCGGGCTTCCTTTTGACTCGTCTGCCACCCTTCGATGGTGATCGACTGGTAGGGGTCGAGGACCCACTTGGACGCGTTGGCTGCAGTGCCGGTGCGGGCGTCGATGGAGTTGAGCCCGTCCACAGCCAGCGCCACCGCGACTGTCCGCCCGGTCCGATTGTGGAGGCGGATCGAGTACTCGGCGTCCGGCCGCGCTTCGACGTAGGTGGTACCGCGGGCGGGGTACTTCTGCAGGGGTTGCCCGTCCACCAGAATTTCCATGGATACCTCGGCGCTCACCGAAGCGAACGCGAGCGACGGGTGGATCAACGCTCCGGCGAGAATCGCGATTCCGATCAATGCAACGCTGGATGTGTTTCGGATGGTCATTTTCGAGTCTCCTTTCGGCGGTGGCATGTGGTGCCTGCCGATCAGTGAGAGGGCCTTCCGGCGAGAGAGTTCCATCGCCGGCACGGCCACCTGCTGAAATGAGTTATGCTCGGTCGAGGTTGAACCTGTCGATATGTGGAAGAGAATCACCGAAGCGCTTGGGCTCAGCACGTCGGTCGTGAGTACCCAAAACGAGCAGGACTCCATGGCCGTGCAGTCGATCGCCGATCGTCTGGATGGAGTTCCACCCGAGCGGGCGAGGTTGATCGCCGCCCTCGCCATGGTGCTGGCCCGCGCCGCGCGGGCTGACCTGGAGGCCAGCCGGAGTGAAATGGCTCTCATCGCCGCGGTCCTTCAGGAGTATGCGGGCCTGTCCTCCGAGCAGGCGGATCTGGTGACCGAAATGGTGAGCCGTCGCGACCAGCTCTTTGGAGGTAGCGAGGATTACCTGGCGACTCGGGAGTTTCGACGGCTGGCCACCGAACGGGAGCTGGAGTGCATTCTCAAGTGCCTCTTCGCTGTCTGCGCTGCAGACGACTCGATCTCGTTGGTGGAAGAGGAGGAGGTCCGGCAGGTGGCCAGCGAGCTCGGTTTTTCGCACGAGGAGTACGTGGCTGCGAGGGCCAACTTCCGCGAAAAGCGCGAGGTGCTCAGGGGCCTACGGAACAGCTGAACCGATGTAAATTGCTGGTCGCTCAATTCGCTGCGCGAATTGAGATATTTTTTCAATAGTTTTCGGATCTGCGAGTGCGTGCAGAAATCTGCGGTACCATCTACGCCGCATGGGCAAAATTCCCCCGACTCTCGACCGTTTAATTCGCTTCGGGCTCGTCGGGGTGGTGCTATTTGGGATCGCCCTCGGGCTGACCGTGTTTCAGCACGAGGTTCTGGGGTTTTCCGAGGAACTCGCCTTTGGAATCACTCTGGTGGCGGTCCTCGTGGTCGGGTTCCTTGGCAACAGGCATCTGGTCTTCGACGCCTCGGCCGGTGACATTCGCCGCCAGGGCATCCACTACGCCGTGGCGTCGCTGGTGTTCAGGGCACTCCAGTACGGCAGCTTCCTCGTCCTCCACACCTGGCTCGGCATGGCCTACCTGCTGGCCATCACGATCGTGTTGTGGAGCTGGTTCTTGGTTAAATTCTTCTACTACCGAGAGCGGATCTTCAGGGTCGCCGGGGTCTCGGCACAGAAGTCAGAAGTCCAAAGTCTAAAGTCCAAAGTCTAAAGTCGAAGGTCGGAGGTTTCCGCGATTCCGACGGGCTTGACTTTCACGACGGCGAGCACCATCATTCCCCGTAAGGGTCTCAACAACAACTGAGTTTCTGAGGTCAGGTCCCGGAGATGGGGGCCGCTTTCGGCGCTACCTCTCCCGAACCTCCGCGGGATGAGGACATGGGAAAGGTCGTTTTTGGGGTGCTGAAGGCAAGAAAGGAGACAGAGTCATGAAGAGGACCTTTGGACCGTTGGCTGTTGTGGTGCTTCTGATCGTCGGCGCGGGCGCGGTGGACGCTCAGGACATGGTGGGTGATGTGGTGGTCGATCCGCCGGCGTCGGTGGGCCATGGCGGGGCGACGCTGATCGGAACCTACGAGAATCTGGGTCCGGGCCTCGCCGAGAACGCCAATATGTATTATTTCTTTGGAATTTCGCCCACAATCTCGACTGAAGATGGCTTCAACGCGGTGGTCGATTCGACAGTCGGGACGGACACAATGGGCAACCAGGCGTTCGGTGTGCTGCTCGACGACACCATGTGCAACCACTTGGGTCTCGTGCTGGAACAACCCGACCCGGTCGGTGGCAAGCCGATGTTCCCGATGGCCGTGGGCGAGGGCGGGTCCTTCACCTTCGAGTTGCCCGTGTTGACCGGGGCCGGCACGCCGGCGATTCCCATGGCCGGGGTGGACGTGGGGCGCGTGGTCATCACCGAACCCGAGGCTCTCCGTAACAGCTTCGAGGTCAGCCTCCCGCAGTACGACCCGCCCTTTCACCAGAGCTGGGCCTTTGCCGGACTCCACAACATCGTCTCTCAGGGAGCCGACTGCAACGACGGTGGTGCCAATTGCGTCGACATCGATGCCTGTTTTGGCAGGCGCCTGTGGGAGGTACCACCCTTCGAGGCGGAAGTGGTGATCGCGCTGGACGGAACGGCCCTCAATTGGGCCTGCAACCCGCTCACGAACGCCGCCGAGATCGCCGGCAAGATTGCCCTCGTCCGGCGCGGTGACTGTCAGTTCATCGTCAAGGCGAACCACGTTCTGGACGCCGGAGGAGCCGGCATGCTGATTGTCAACGACGGCCGTTGCAACGAAGAGCCAACAGCCGACCCGCAGGAGTGCGTCATTTCCATGGCGTCGAGCGACATCCCCGGCTCCGGCCTTGGTTACACGATCGATCTCCCGTTCGTCATGATGTCCACCCGCCAGGGCGAGGAGCTGTTCACTGCAATCGGCAACCTCGAAACCGTTCGTGCCGCCATGGGAGCGATTCCGGGCGACACCGTGGACGTGTTCCCGTGGGCCTACGATCTGCTCGACCCGAATCTCGACAACGACCTTCAGGTCATTCGGGTGCCGCTGGGCTACCTGTTCGTCGACGGCTTCGAGTCCGGAGACTGCTCGATGTGGTCGGCGGAGGTGCCGTAGTCGGCTGCGTCCGGGTGACCACCGATTGAAGATTGATTGAAGATTGAAGATTCTCCCGCTGGTAGGGGCGGGGAGAGGCGAGTTCTTGGTTCTGAGTTTTGAGTTCCCGCTCTTTTCCTGATAGCGAATTGCGAATTGCGAATTGCGGATTGTCGCCGTCCGAGATCGGCCGCGCTGATGTCCCACAACGACCTCGGAAGGCAACAGTTTGCAGTTTGCAACCTGAAATGATCGAGTTTCAATGGGCGGGAGGGCGTGCTCAATCCCCTGATCGGCGATGACTCGACGATCTCGCCGAGGAGCAGGGTTTCAGTGCGCAGGATGGGCCGGACGTTCTCGGCGAGGAAGCGCTCGATGATCTGCCGCTCAGCCGGGCTCGCGTCCTGCCAGTAGTCGCTATGGGAGCGCATGCCGGCGTAGAAGTCCATCTCTGATGCGTTGAGCAGGAGGTGGGTGGCACCGAGGTCACGCACCCGTTGGGCCAGGACGTCGGGTGATCCAACGTCGGTCGCCAGTTCGGCAAGAAGGGGAATCCGGTAGGGATCCTCCACCAGGACCGCACGGTCCAGGTACATGCTTCGTGGTTCGGCGACCAGGAGCAAGGTGGCATCTGAAGGCAGCGCCTCGTCGACGGCGCGAATCGCCGGGCCGTAGCTGACCCATCTGTCCACGAACGACTCTTCCGAGGCGACACCGGTGATGACGCCCAGTCGATCGAGCTGGAAGCCGGTGGCCAGCACGGTCAGGTTCCAGCCGAAGAGCCCTACGAGCAGGGTGCTGAATAGCCGGCCGATCAGCCGACTGCCGGATCCGGACGTGAGCGCGGCCGCGGCCACCCCGGAGAGGGCGGCGGCCGGAACGAACACGGGCAGCAGAAAACGGGCGTAGTGGACCAGGGCTCCCCAGGCCATCAGTCCGGCGGCGGCGGCGAGCCAGAGGGGAGCCGCCTCCCGAGACCGCAGGCGCGGGATTCCGAGTGCCGCTGGGATGAGGATCAGCCAGTGGGGGCCCATGAGACCTCCAGAGCGCAGTGGCCTGAAGGTCCTCACCACCGGTGCGGTTATGGCGCCAAACACCGAGTTCGGGCCGGCTGCAACTTCGGAAGCGTTCGCCTCGAGTTCCCGCGCCACGTCCCGCTCGCACGGCGGGCCGCCAAGAACACCCTGCAGGTACGGGTAGATGGGGTTCCCGGTCCACGAGGCGTTGCGGATCAACCACGGCGACAAGGAGACGGTTGCAGCCACAAGGAGCGCCGCGACGCCTGCAATCCAACGTCGATCCGGTCGTCTCGTGCCGATCAGGATCGCGGCCAACACCACCGGGAGCAGGACGGTGGCCAGGGCCAGGTACTTGGCCGCTGCAGCGGTACCAGCCAACAGGCCGGCGAGCAGCCCCGAGCGCCAGGGGTTCGATTGGCCGCCGGAGGGCAACAGAACCACCAGCGCGGCGCCCCCCCAGGCGGCCAGGGCGAGGTCTGCGATGGCGTAGCCGGCCACCTCCAGAACCACGGGAGTGAGTGCGAATACGGCTGCGGCCCAGGTCGCGGTCTTGCGTCCGCCCAGTCGTTCACCCAGGGTGGCGGTCGCCAGCACTGCCATCAGACCCATCCACCAGTGGATCGCACTGGCCCCCCACGGGCCGACCGTGGCGAGGGCGAATCCGTAGACCGTTCCTTGCGCTGCGGGGTAGTAGGAGTAGAGGTGGCGGGGAAACTCAGAAAAGCCGCCGGCATCGAGCCAGTGGCTGGGGAAGGCCAGGTGGTAGTTGAGGGCGTCGAACATGACTGGCGGCGCGGTCAGCCCGGCGAGGGTGACCACCCCGGCGGCCACGAGAAGGACACCAGGGGCCGAGGCCAGGGTGATCGATGGCAGCTGCGGGAGCACCTTGCCAAGTGTGACCAGGCGGGCTCCTTCGAGGGCGGCCACCGCGAGGACCAGTCGGAGAGGCCAGTTGGAGAAGGCGCCGGCCGCCGCCATCAAGGTGGTCAGCAAGGCGAGTGCGGCAGCACCCGAAGTGAGGACCACCACCAGGGTCGGGTCGGCATGCCGACCCAGAATCAGGCGACCGGTCCACACGCCGGCGCCAAGGCAGGCACTGGTCCACACCGTGAGCCAAAGCACCGGCATGAGGATTCGAAGAGCTACCTCGACGCTTGCCACGTCACGGTAGAGCCAGAGCACGACCGCGGCGAGCACAGCGATCGAGAGGCAGGCGGTCTGAGAAATGGTCAGTGGTTGGCCGGTGTTCCTCACTGGGAGAAGTATAGCTGCAGCGGAATTCGGAATTCGGAATTCGGAAAACCGGCCTCGGCCGGAACAGCGGGGCTCAGAAGGCAGAGCGGGTGGGGGACCGCAAGCCGCACGCCGCAAGCTCCGCATGGCGAGAAAACGCCGTCCGCCCGCACCGAAAAGCCACCGCTGGTGGTCCCAGCCGAAACAAAGCCCTTGATCACCGGCCGATTCAAGCCGATACTCACGGCATGCCACTCGCGGACCATCGGACCGTCAGACCACCGGCGACCGGGCGCGCCCGCCGGGTCGTTTCGCTGGGGATCAAGGTTGTCGACAGGCTCGAGGCCTGACAGCCGGCAGAATCCGGCACCGAGGGGCTCTCGTGGAGCTGTACTTCAAAAACCGTGATTCATGGCGCGCGTGGCTCGGTCAGAACCACGGCGACGCCCGGGAGGTCTGGCTCGTCTTCTTCAAGAAGCACACCGGCGAGCCATGCATCTCCTACGACGCGGCGGTCGAGGAGGCGCTCTGCTTCGGTTGGATCGACAGCCTCATCAGGCGGCTCGATGACGATCGATACGCGCGCAAGTTCACTCCCCGAGTCGACGTCAAGAAGTGGTCGGCGTCGAACCTCGATCGAGTCGAGAGGCTCGTCGCCTCCGGTCGGATGACTGACATCGGTCTGTCGAAAATCGACCCTGACGTGCAACCGCAGGCGCCGTCGAGCGCCCTGCCCCTGGAGATCCCTCGCTTCTTCGCGGATGCGCTGGCCCAGGACGACGCCGCTCGCGAGTTCTTCGATCAGCTCGCGCCCTCCTACCGGAGCAACTTCGTCGGCTGGGTGTGCTCGGCCAAGCGCGAGGAGACCCGCCGGAAACGGCTCGAGGAAGCCCTGACCCTGCTCCGCCAGAATAAGAAGCTCGGCATGAAGTGACGGCGGCCGCCAACTCGCGGAAGCGAACGGAGACGAACGGACGACCGGAGACGGCCCCCGGCTCCCGGGCGGGTGGGGGGATCTTCGATCTTCGATTTTCTATTCGGACGCGGACGCGGACTTGGGGACCACACTGCCCATAGCCCCAAAGCCTCACAGCCTCCCTGGGAGGGTGGGGACTTTGAACTTTCAACTCTACCCGGCATCCAGAATCAGGTGAGCCGGGCTGGTCAGACAGTGCGGGAGTAAACGGGTTTGTCCCCGGGGGCGGAGAGGTAGGCGTCGAAGGGCATGCAGACGTTGCGCAGGAAGAAGCGACCCTTCGGCGTCACCTGGAGAGACTCGTCTTTGATCACAAGCAGGTCGTCGTTCACCATCTCTTGGAGGGTGGCAAAGGCGCCTGCGAAGTGGACTTCCGGGTCCACGCCGAAGTCTCGCCGGATGGCATCGAAATCCAGCTCGAGGGTGCAGATGATCTGCCGGATGACGGCACCGCGCAGCTCGTCCTCGGCGGTTCGACCGATTCCCCGCTCGACCGGGAGTCGTCCGTCGGTCACCGCCCTCTGGTAGCGGGCGAGATTGCGTTGATTGGCGGCATAGGCCCCGCTGATCTCGCCGATCGCCGTCACTCCCACCCCGACCTGGTCCGAAGCCGGCATCACGGTGTAGCCCATGAAGTTCCGGTGGAGTCGGCTCCCATCCAGTGCCCGGGCCAGCTCGTCGTCGGGACGGGCGAAGTGATCGAAGCCGACGAATCGATAGCCGGCGGCCGCAAATTCCTCGGCGGCACCTGCGAAGAGACTGAATTTCTCCCATCCGCGGGGCAGAGCGTCCTCGTCGAGCTGCCGCTGATGGGGTTTGATCCACGGCACGTGGGCGTAGGAGAAGCAGGCCACGCGATCCGGTGCGAGCTCCCGGATCACGGTTTGGACCGAGGTGCGAAATCCGGATTCGGTCTGTCTTGGGAGGCCGTAGATCAGATCGAGATTGATCGATTCGAAGCCGAGGCGTCGTGCCTCTTCTACGAGCTCGCGGGTGCGCTCCACAGGCTGAGGCCGAGCGACCGCCTCCTGGACGTCGGGGGCCACATCCTGCACCCCCATGGAGAGCCGGTTGAAGCCGAGCCGACGCAGCGTCGCCAGCTGGTTCGGTGTGGTGACGCAGGGGTCGGCTTCGATGGCGACCTCGGCGTCTGGAGTCAGAGGGAAGCGATCCGTGATGGCTAAAAAGAGCCGCTCACACTGTTCGGAAGACAGGTAGGTGGGGGTGCCGCCACCCCAGTGCAACTGATTGAGCTGTCGGCGGTCGCCCAGTCGCTGACCGAGCAGGTCGAGCTCGGCTTCCACGGCAGCCAGATAGCCCTCTTCCGGCCCACGGCGGGGGGAGATGACAACGTTGCAGCCGCAGTAGGTGCACCGCGCCTCGCAGAACGGGATGTGGACGTACATGGACAGGGGCTCAGTGGGCCTTGACGAAGCCACTCGCAGTCGATCCTGGTATTCGGCCTCGTCAAACCCTTCGTTGAAATGAGGGGCCGTCGGGTAGGAGGTGTAGCGAGGGCCGGGTCGGTCGTACTTGGCCAGCAATTCAGGCGTCATTCCATCGAGGTCGAAGTCGCGACGGTCAGGCATCGCTCGACCGTCGGGGAGAATCGGAAATATTTTCTAATCGAAAATCGAAAATTGAAAATCGAAAACCGGACGGATCGTCATGCCTGCCTCGCCAGGGTGAGAGGGTGTGGATTTTTAATTTTAGATTTTTAATTTCAGATTTGTTCATATCGAAAATCCTGAACCGTTCGAACGAAGGTCTCGACGGCCGCGACCGGAATGTCGGGAGTGACGCCGTGGCCAAGATTGGCGATATATCCGGTTCGGGGGGCGTGATCGAGCATGGTCTGAGTCCGGCGGCGGATCTCATTCGCCGGGCCCATGAGGACTCCCGGGTCGAGGTTGCCCTGGACCGCGTGGTCAGAGAGAACCGTCGCGGCCCTCGTCAGATCGGCCCGCCAGTCCAACCCGATGACCTCGCAGGGCATCTCGGGGAGGTCGTGGAGCAGGTGAGCGCCGCCGTTTGCGAAGTAGATTCTGGGAACGTCGAGGTCGTCCAGTTGTTCCAGCAGCCGACGTGCGGGGCGGAGTGCCCACCGCCGCGCGTCCTCCACCCCCAGAGCCCCGACCCACGAATCGAAAATCTGGACGGCCTGGGCGCCGTGGGCGACCTGGGTGCGGAGATAGGCGGCCATGGCATCGGCAAGCCGGTCCACGAGGGCGTCGAAGGCGTCGGGGTGGTTTAACGCGAAGGATTTGACGTGGGTGAATGCCCGTGATGTGGTGCCTTCCACAAGGTAGGTTGCGAGGGTCCACGGCGCACCGCAGAACCCGATGAGGGCGACCTCTTCGGTCAATCCCTTCCGAACCCTCTCCAGCGCCTGATCAAGGAACTCTGTGCCGGCCCACGGCCGGGGAATAGTGATGCGATCGAGGTCGTGTGGCTGGCGAACGGGGTTGCTGATGTGGGGTGCCGGAGAAAAGGTGAGCTCCGCCCCCATGGGTACCAACGGGGTCAAAATGTCGGAGAAAATGATCGCGGCGTCGAAGCCAAATCGTCGGATCGGTTGCAGGGTGACCTCCGCCGCGATGTCGGGATCTCGGCACATGGTCAAAAAATCGCCCGCCCGCCGCCGGACCTCTCGGTACTCGGGGAGGTAACGACCTGCCTGGCGCATCACCCACACCGGCGGCCGATCCACCGCTTCCTTCCGACAAGCCTTCAAAAACCGATTCATGAGCCGTTCCAGGGGGCAGGGCGAACTTCGATTGCGAATTCCCACCCGGCCAACCATTGCGAATTGCGAATTCCCCCACCCACCCGGCAGACCTGCACCCGGCAGGCGGCCAATTCGCAATTCGCAATCTCGCAATTCGCAATCAGCCATCAGATGGCCTCCGGAACGGCCTCGTGAAACGCGGCAATGGTTTGGTCGATGTCATCCTCGCTGTGGGCAAGGGAGACGAACATCACCTCGTACGCCGACGGGGCGAAGTAATGACCGCGGTCGAGCAGGGCTGCGTGGAGTTTCGCGTAGCGGCCGGCCGCCTCGGGTGCGATGTCTTCGTACTTCCGGGGCGGCTCGCCATCCTGCAGGGCCAGCCACAGGATCGACCCCTGGCGGACCACCGACCACGGCACTCCGGCGGCCGCGAACGCCGATCGGATGCCGTTTGCCAGACGTTCGCCGAGAGCGTCCAACCTCCCATAGGCGGCACCACCATCGGCCAACAGGGTCCTCAGGGTGGCGATGCCGGCCGCCATGGCCAGCGGGTTGCCCGACAGAGTGCCGGCCTGGTAGACGGGTCCGAGTGGAGCCAGCAACTCCATGGTGCTGCGAGGGCCTCCGTAGGCACCAACCGGCATGCCGCCGCCGATCACCTTTCCGTAGGTGGCCAGGTCGGGCACGATACCGTGCAGGTCAGCTGCGCCGGCGGGTCCAAGGCGGAACCCCGTGATGACCTCGTCGAAGATCAACAGGGCGCCCCGGCGGGTGCACTCATCCCGCAGCAGTCTCATGAACTCCGGCCGTTGGAGGAGCAGGCCCGCGTTGGCAGGCACGCCTTCGACGAGGACGGCCGCCACCTGGTCGCCCCGCTCTTCCATGGCGGTGCGGAACGCTGCCTGGTCATCGAGGGGCAGCACGATGGTGTGGGCCGCGAAACTCGACGGGACCCCGGCCGACGACGGTGTCCCGAAGGTCGCGAGCCCGGAGCCCGCCGCGACCAGCAGGTGGTCGGCGTGACCGTGATAGCAACCCGAGAACTTGATCACCGCGTCTCGTCCGGTGGCGCCGCGGGCGAGACGAACCGCCGACATCACCGCCTCGGTGCCGGAGGACACGAAGCGCACCATCTCGAGGTGGGGAACCGTCTCGACCACCAGGGCGGCCAGTTCCACCTCCTCGGCACACGGTGCACCGTAGGTGAGTCCCTTGGCGGCGGTTCGCTGGACCGCCTCGACCACGTCGGGGTGGGCGTGGCCGAGAATCAATGGTCCCCACGAACCCACGTAGTCGATGAAGCTCCGGCCGTCGGCGTCGGTGAATCGGCTGCCCGATGCCGAGGCGTAGAACAGGGGCTCGCCACCGACGCCGCCGAAGGCCCTGACCGGTGAGTTGACGCCCGCAGGCATCAATTCCGTGGCCCGCCGATACAGGTCCTTCGACCGCTCGCCAGAGCTCACAGCCAGCCGTCCCGGAGGGCCTGACGCCCGTGGTAGGTGATCAGGATGTCTGCGCCGGCGCGGCGGAAGGCGTGCAGGTTCTCGAGGACCAGGGCGCGCTCGTCGACCCATCCCCGCTCGGCGGCGGCCTTGACCATGGAATACTCGCCGGAGACGTTGTAGACCGCCAGCGGCTGCGTGAAGCTCTCTCGCAGGTCCTTCACAACGTCGAGGTAGGCAAGTGCCGGCTTGACCATCAGAATGTCCGCCCCTTCTTCGACGTCCAGTTCGGCCTCCAGGAGTGCCTCTCGGCGATTTCTGCAGTCCATCTGGTGGGAGCGCCGGTCCCCGGAGGACGGGGCGGAGTGAGCTGCCTCGCGGAAGGGTCCGTAGTAGGCCGAGGCGTACTTCACCGAGTAGGACATGATGAGGGTGTGCTCGAGGCTCTGTTGGTCGAGCAGCTGCCGGATCGCCGCCACCCTGCCGTCCATCATGTCCGACGGCGCCACCACCTCGGCGCCGGCCGCTGCGTGAGCCAGGGCCATGCGCGCCAGCAGCGGCAGCGTCGAGTCGTTGTCGATCTGATCGCCGCTGACGACACCGCAGTGACCGTGATCGGTGTAAGCGCACAGGCACACGTCGGTCATGACGACGACGTCATCTCCAAACTCTCCTTTGAGGGCTTTGACGGCCTCCACGACCAGTGCATCGTCGGCCCAGGCCGCGCTGCCGTCGGGACTTTTCTCCGAGTCCTCGGGGACCCCGAAGAGCAACACCGATCGGATGCCCAGCTCGAGGTCGGAACCGACGGTGGACACGAGTTGATCCACCGACTGGTGGTCGATACCGGGCATGGCCGATATGGGATCGGACACGCCGGAGCCGGGAACGATGAAATGGGGCTGTACGAGCATATTGGGGTCGATGCGGGCCTCGGCTACGAGATCCCGGATGACCGGGCTGGAACGCAGCCTGCGAGGACGGGTGATCATGTCTGACATAGCTCCTCCGCGAGGGATGTGATGGTTGGCTGGGGAGGGATATTGCACTGGATGCCGAGGCCGGCGGCCGCGTCCCGGGTGGTTGGACCGAACGCCCAGTGTTGCAGTGGCAATGGGTGTCCGCCCACTGCGTCCAGGTACAGGCGAGCGGCCCGTGGCGAGGTCACCACCACCGCCTCGAGGCCTGGTCCGAGGGGTGGAAGTTCGCGCGGCGGTGTGGGCAACATGTCGTACACCACCACCGGGTGGATCGGGTGACCCGCAGTTTCCAGGGCGGTGGGCAGCTCGGGACGCCGATCCCTGCCGCAGGCGAGCACCACCGGGGTGTGGGGCTGGAGGGTTTCGACCAGGGCCGATCCGAGCCCGGAACCGGAACCGGGGCCCTGGAGGGCAATGTCGAAACCGGCTTGGGTGGCGGCGGCTGCCGTCCCTTCGCCGACCACCGCCACCGGGCATTCCAGCAGCCGGTCTGCGCCGTGGCCTTCGGCGAGTCGAACAACGCGTTGGGGGGCGCGGGGAGAGGCGAAAGCGAGCCACGGCATCCAAGCGGGATCCGCGAGTCGGTCCCGGATCTCACACCACGCTTTGGTGTCATCCACCTCCTCGAGCCGGAGCACGGGATAGGCGCGAACGGTGATTCCCCGCGGCTGTAGCAACAGTTGAAGGTCGGCGCAGTCCGTTGGGTGACGGGTGACGAGCACTGCTCGGTTCACGGCGTGTCACTCCCGGGCATGGCCATCTGCAGCGCGGCCCGACAGGCCTGGGCGACGGTTTCGGGCGAGGTTGCCGTGGCGGCCACTCGCGCCACCTCGGCTCTGCTGATCTGGTCATTGACCTTGCCGAGGGCTGCCTGCAGGCGAATGGCGTCGCCCTCGTCGGTGGCCAGACAGCCCAGCGGGAGGTGACACCCTCCTCCCAGCAGTTGGAGCAGCCGTCGCTCGGCATCAACGCAGCGAGCCACCTTGGCGTCGTGGAGCTCGGCCAGTTGCTCCACGAGCGGGTCGTCGGCACGCGTTTCGATGCCGAGGGCCCCCTGACCCGGGGCCGGCAGCATGACCTCGCAGGGAAGATCAGCCCAATCCAGGTCGTCCAGTTCGAGTTCGAGGCGACGAACCCCTGCAGCCGCGAGCAGGATGGCGTCGTACGTCCCGTCACGCAGCTTCTGGAGTCGGGTCGGGACGTTTCCTCTGAGGGCCTCGACGTGGAGGTCGGGCCTCAGCGAAAGGGTCTGCGCGGCTCTCCGGAGGGACGAGGTGCCCAGAACGGCGCCTTTGGGAAGCCCGATTGGATCCGCCAGTGTCGGCTGGAGGGAATCTCTCACCGCAAGCAGCAGGTCCGCCGTGGGCCCGCGCTCCGGAATGGCAATCAGTGACAGGCCGGGGGGCTCCTCGGTTGGCAGGTCTTTCAGAGAGTGAACCACCAAGTCGACACGGCCGTCGAGCAGGGCTTCCTGGAGCTCCTTGGTGAAGAACCCCTTGCCCTCCATCTTGTGGAAAGCCACGTCTTGGATCCGATCCCCACGGGTTGAAATGACTTCGATGGAACACGCCAAACCGATCTCGTCGTGAATCCGGTGAGCGATTCTGCGGGCCTGCCAAAGCGCGAGGTCCGATCCGCGGGTGCCAATCCGGAGCGCGTTCGGCTGGCTCAATTGTTGTCCTCCGGTCCATCGTCGCGGTCCGGTGCACCTTCGATGCCGAGAATGAAATTGCCGATGACCGCGCTGGAGTGGTTCCACGCGGCCCGTTTGAGGCCGCGGAGGGGGACCTGAACCATGCGTCTGGCCATGCTTCGGGCCATCTTCTCCACCGCTCGACGATCCGGTTCGTCGAGGTGGGCGAGGTCCTTGTTCAGGGTGTGGCGGATGGTGCGATCTGCCACCTCGCCGAAGGACTCCCGGAGGGTGCGGGCGGCCGGCGACAGCTCGCGGTCGAAGAGGTGTCGTCGGAGGGTCTCGAGCTGGTGTTCCACCAAGCTCTCGCACCTGGACATTTCTTCGAGACGGAGCTGGCGATTGGCGTCCGCCTGCTCGCGCATGTCTTCAATGCCGTGGACCGAGACCCCGCTGATGTTCCGGGCCGCCGCATCAACGTTGAAAGGCATGGCCAGATCGATGATCAGCAGGGCTTCATCCGGCGGTAGCTGGGCGCGGATGGAAGAAACCTGTTCCGGGAGAAGGATGGGAGTGTCGGACGACGTCACTGCCAGCACAAGGCCAGCTCGTGGCGGGGCCTTCTGGACTTCTGAGAGGGTACGGGTCTCGGCGGACGGGTCGCCGGCCACCATGGCGGCGGCACGCTCGACGTGGCGATTGGCGACGATGACGTGGCGGTTCGGGTCGCCGTTGCGGATCAACCGGAGGGTCTGACCCGCCATCTCGCCCGCTCCCAGGATCAGAACCGGCTCCGCCGAACATTCGAGGTGCTCGTGAATAATTCGTTCGACCAGGGTGACCAGTGACACCGGACGGCGGGCGAGGTCGGTCTCGGTTCGGATTCGCTTGGCCAGATGAAAGGCCTCGTGGAAGGTCTGATCCAGGATGCCCCCGAGCAGGCCCAGATCATGGGCGATTTCATGGGCTTCCTTGGTCTGGCCGGCGATCTGCGCCTCGCCCACCATCATGGAGTCGAGGGCGGAGGTGACCCGGAAGAGATGGCGCACCGCCGCGCGTCCGAAGTGGACGTAGAGCTTGTCGTCCTCGGGAAGTTGGCAGGCACCGTCGGTGAGGTCGATGAGGCTTCGGCGGAGGTGGAAGAGTAGGGGATTGGTGTGGATCCTCGTATCTCCTCGAAAGTAGAACTCGACCCGGTTGCAGGTTCCCAGGTAGACCAGTTCCGAGAAGCCGGCCAGGCGTGCCAGTTCCGCCAGATTCTCCTTTTCGAAGTCCGCGGGCAGCAGGGCATCGGCGAGCGACTCGACGCTCGTCGTTCGATAGCTGGTGCCGACGATCCCAATGTTGTCCATCCCTACTCCCGGTGGAGCATGATACGACATGGAATGTCACGATTCAGTCTGAATCGTCACCGCCGTGTATTTTCTCGCAACAACACCCGCCCACCCGCCCGCTTCGAAAAGCCACCCCCGTTCCCCCGCCCGGCTTTTCGAAGTTGATTTCTTTCAAGGATTGTGAGGTTGTGATACCCGGCGCGTTTGCGCGGCGCGCAGCACCGCGCACGAGTGGAAATCAGCGGGCGGGACCCGCGCTCGCGCGAGTGCCGGCCCGCTGAATCCCTGGTAGTGCCATGGTGTATTTGATTCTATCGCTTCATGGCCTAACGTCGGCATAACCCGCGGCGCGGAGCGCCGTCGGGTTCATGCGTTAGTTAGGCTGTCCGACTCCGGACTGCGTTCCTGCGCGTCCCGGATAGACAACCCACTCGAACGGCCACTCCTTCTTCATCCAATCCCTCACCGCCGACTCAAGCCGAGAATCCAGCCCGGCGTCGTGAGCCGAACGACGGACCCACATGAAGACAGCCGCGTCTGGGCCGCCAATGCCTTTGTTGATATACACGCAGCCGAGCACTTGCCTCTCATCAAGTGACACGACCGTGTAGGTGAAGCTATTGCGTCGCTCGAATTTGCGCTCCTTCGCGGCCAGATCCCGTCTGTTCTGCTCGAGTGTGAACGACTCAGTTGGCCAGCTATCGTCGAGAAAAGACGAGTGGATGATGTCTATGCTCTCCATGACAGCCTCGTAGTCTTTCTCTGCATCGGCAACCGTGATCGGGCGAACTCTGAACTCCGAGTTTTCGAACCCGGAAGACAACTCGAAGTCGTCAGATACGAATCCCGAAGGACCACATCCTGCGAAGACGATTGCCAGCAAACAGCAGATCACTTGTCTCATCGTAACCTCCGCCCCTGTCCGGGACCGGTCTCTGTGGATAATCACCAACACATTAACAAACACCAGTCTGAGTCCGCCCAGCCTGACGATTGGAGTTCAGCGGACGCGAGCCGCGCTCGCGCGGGTCGCGGTCCGTCTGCAACGGCTGGTTAGGCGCGCCTGCCGATTCTAGGTCGGGAATCACTGCGAAAGGCATTCCTTTGGGTTTGGGCTCTCGGGGTCGTTCAGCAAATGCAACACCCATAGCGCGCCAATCTCTTTTTCGGTCAATTCCCCCCGTCCGTCGAAGTTCGCGAGTTCGCCGATTTGCACTGCGGAAAACTCCCGTTCCATCCAGTCGTCAATGAGGATCAACCAAGCGCATTCAGCTTGTGCCGGATCGTTCGGGTACTCGGCCTGGAGGAACTGGCTCGAAACGCGGCACCATTTCTCGCCAGGCATGAATCCAAACGGCAGGTCAATGAGTTTTCCACGGGCGTCTTGCGCGTGCAGCACGCCGGAGCCCCACCACCCCTCACTGCTGATTATCGAGACTGGGCCATCGACTTCGAGTATTGAGAGTGCCTCGCTCACGAGTGCCGCCTGCTCTTCCTGCGGAGCCTCTGCTACCGGGTGCTCCTGCGAATCGGCGGCACAGCCGAGAATCGGAGACATGGGCAAGAACAAGAGGACGATTCCAGCTCTGTGCAACATGTCTTCCCCGATGGCCTAACGGATGGAAAAAAGCGGACGGTGCCCGCGCCTCGCGCGGGTGCCGGTCCGCTTGATTGCTGGGTTAGGCATCACGGCAACTCCTGCCATTTCGCTGGGTCTTCGTACCAGTCCCGGGCGTGGAATGCCTGGGCCTCCGCGCGACGACGAACGATCAATCCACGTTTCATTCGTCGGCTAGTAGCCTGGCCCTCACGTCATCCCAGGATGAACCCTGGTCGGGGTCGCTGAGGTATTCGTCGTAGCATCGATCGAGTTCCTTCACTTGAGCCGCGGTTAACGGGACCTGATCGGGGCTCGATGCGACACTTTCCCATATCGCCTGGGCAAGGCGAATCCTCTCCTCGATCGGGAGTTGGAACACGTCAGAGATGCTTACGTTTTCCATCCATCCATTCTACCTTGAGGTTTGCCTAACTACTGTTAGCGATACTAAAGAAACGGATGGAAACGTGCTCGGGAAGCGTACTAACAGGATCCGAGCTGAGTGAGATCTCTCGTCGCATGTCTCCTGATTCCAGGATAATACAACTCGAAGTGGGCGCGGTTGGCAGGGTTGCTATCGTGCTTGGGTCGCACGCTAACACGACGGATGCTAGCGTGCGCACGGTCAGACCTTGAGGGTGTCGGCCGGACTGGTAACGCCGCGACCCCCCGAGTTGCCCAGTATGTGGGTACCCGGCACGGTTTCCGGCCACTCCATTCTTTGAACGACCCGGAGGGGACCATGCGGCCGTCGCACATCTGATCGCTGCCTCTGTCGCTGTCGCTGCCGCTGAATACTGTCCCTGTCGCCGCATTTCGCGTACGGCAGAACCCCAACCACACAGAGGCACCAAATTTCAAATGTGGCACCAAATGTGGGGACCAAATGCCTTCGAATGCCTTCGTGTTACGGAAGGACTTCAAGGTCGTGCTGCTGGACTTGCCCTTCGTGGGTCCAGACGATATCGACGTTCGGGTCCTGCGATATTTTTCCCGCCGTTGCTTGATCGGCGACGCCATCGGCCCCGAGAGAACGAACCTCGTAGCCAGTGCTGTCCGAATGAACGATCAGCGGATTCCCCCATGCATCTTGCCGCGGGAACTGCTTGACATAAACCGGGGTGAGGAGTTCTTCCGCCTGATCAACACCGGTCAGGTATGGATACCGGTGGAAGTCAACCTTGAAACACTCGATAGCCACCATGGCCAGATAGGTCGCAGCCGTGGAGGCGGTGCTCGGGCACTCTTCAACGCCCATGACAATTTCGTTCTCAAAGAAATCAGAGATGAACTGGCAGATCGAGAGTTTACTGTCGGACCTGTTTACCAAGAATTGAAGGCCGGGCGGCTCAGCAGAGTAGTTCGAATTGTACTCGTCGAAGAGGCGATTGAGGGCACGCCAAGCCTGCCCACTATAGGTACGCACAAGACGGCCAATGGCCTCAGTACGAACGAAATCGCCAGCCATAACTGAGCTTTCCCAAGCTTCGGCCACTGCAGTGTCGCACAGGGGTAGAGAGCCAACGGACAGCGATCTTCGACGACGACGAAGAGTCTCTTTCCATGACCCAGTGATTCGATCCTGGTGATCCTCATCCAACGACGTGAACTCCGGCGAGCGGATCGTGTTTGCGACAGAGATGCAGAAGTGCTCGACGACTTCGTCCGGCCGCCTCGATTCAATACAGGCATCAACCGCGGCGTCCACCCGCTCCCAGTCACCGGCAATAAGAAGGTCCTCGAAGTCCAACCTGCAATCTGCCGGGGACTCTGCGGCATCGACCGAAATGCCCAGCACCATCACAAACAGTGCGGCGACAAATGATGCCGTCACTCTCATCAGAACATCTACCTCCAGACAGTCAGATCAGCGAGATGGTCGTGAGTTCCATTCGCCACTATCAATCTGGGTCTGAGCGTTGAGCTTTGTACTCCTTGAGGTCCTCGATGATTTCGCCCGTCTGCGCGTGAACGTTGACACTGAAGGCTCTGCTCCCCAAGATGAATCCCGAATCGTTTGCGGGATCTGACTCGAACGTAGCCACCCAAGCGGGGTAGGCAGGGCCTTCCAAGGGGAAGACCCTTATCAGCGTGAGATGAGTGATTTTGATGCCTGGACGATCACCATGCAGGTTGGCAAGGATATTCCGGCATCCTTGAGCATCGACGTTGATCGCGTCATCCCAGGTCATCGTTTGGACCGTGAAGCCAAGGATCTCCTTGGTGAACAGGTCGAACTTCACTTCGACCCGCGTGGACCCGTAATAGACACCTGCGTCGTCTGGCAGTTCTCTCCAGGTATGCGATGAAACACGGCGTCCACCCTTGCACAAGCTTTCGTGGGGTTCCGGAGTCAGAGTGGCCAGGTCGACTTCTGGTGCCGTGGCATCCAAGAACTTCTGAACATCGGCCAAATAGTGATCAGGGTCGGGGGCGAGCGCACGCTCGTCGTCCGGCGTGCAAGAACCTGTTCGGTCGAGCCATCCTAAGTCCAATGACATCACCCGGCCGAGCGCGGTCGAGACCTTTACCGTCTTCTCGCCGTCGTAGAACGTGACAACCTGTCCATCGGCGGGGAAGTGGAAGGTCCGGTCCTTCTTCGCCGTGGAAACGAAGAGATCGTGTTCCGCGGAGTGCTCGCCGAAAAAATCCGCGACGAATCGCTCGGCGATCTCTCGGCCCAAACGGTCACCAGCTCCATCGTCGTCTTCGTCGGCAAACACGGGCAACCGGAAGCACATGGCGAAGGGCAACGCCAGCGCCACTGCGACGCGAGTCATCGTTTGTCCGGCTTGATTCACCGATCCAGTTTACTCCCGCCCACCGATGATCGTTCAGGCTCCTCAAACGCCGGCTCGCTTAATCTCTGGTAGTGCCATGGTGGAATTGATTCTATCGCTTCAAGGCCTAACGAGTTCGAGCTCAGCGAACCAAACCCTACCGGGTGTGGTTCCGCTTGAGCGAGGGGTTAGCCCGCATATCTCACCGGGTGTCTGCTACGGCCGCAGATCTGCGAGCCAGCGCCGCCCTCCTCGCGATACGGCGTCCTCAACGTACCGTGAGTACGCCTCCGGCGCCTCATCGCTCAGATGACCGCGCTGACAGGCATCTCTGCGGCCTCGCTACGGAACCCGGTGAGATAAGAGGGCTAGATACTGCATGGTTGTCACTCCTTCGATTCCAGAAGGTCCGCCTGAAACGACTCTGTTAGGTTCATGGCCCCAGGACCAACCTCAATCCTTCATCGACCGCGTTCATCGATTTCGGGGACAACGCACCGACCCTTTCCGTTAGAAATGACCTGTTCAGAGTGACTACTTGTGACACGTTCACGACCGAGTCGCGATTCAGTTTCGACTGCTTTCGCTTGAGGATCAGGTTCCCTGGAGCCGCTGCCAAATCGAGATTTGACGTAATGACGGCTGCCAGTGCGGTTTGAATACCGCTTGCGTTGAAGGCATTTGATTGAATGACGAGAACGGGTCTCCGATATCCGGGTTCCGATTCTCTGGGAGCGGACATTGACGCCCACCAGATTTCGCCGCGCTGCACTAGCACTCCTCTGGGGACATTGAAGATTCCTGCATGCTGCTGATCAGAGGGTCGAGCTCAGCAGCGTTGTCTCCATATACGGCGTTCAAGCGAGCGGTCACGCCATTCGATCTGTGCGCTGCGATGTACTGAGCAATAGCCAAAGAGTAGAGTTGGCTTCGGCTCACACCCAGCCGTTCTGCAAGACCTTCAGCAGCGACAAACACCTCATCTGGAATAGAGATGGCGGTTTTCATGCCAAAAGTATGACTCTGGTTATACCCATTGTCAAGTGCCAGCGAACCTAACGGTTGGAGTTCAGCTGACCGAACTCGGCACGGGTGAGGGTCCGCTGGAACGAGCTGCTAGGCACGCCCCCTACCCAGCTTTTTTGAGCTGGCGCACTGTTCGATCGGGTTTGTTCTGAGCGAGATCATAGTTTGTCTGTAGATTGATCCAGAGCTGCGGTGTCGTTCCGAACGCCTGGGAGAACAACCAGGCTGTTTCGGGCGTGATGCCCCTTTTTCCGCGGACGATCTCGTTGATTCGTTGTACCGGGACACCGATGTGGGCTGCAAACTTCACCTGGGAAAGCTCCATTGGAATCAGAAACTCCTCGAGGAGGATCTCTCCAGGGTGGGTCGGAACACGGTTCTTGGGAATCATCGAACTCTCCTTTACCGGTGGTAGTCCATCAGTTGAACTTCATGGGCATCAGAACCCCGCCACCGAAACACGATTCTCCATTGATCGTTGACCCGAATGCTGTGCCGGCCCTTCAGGTCGCCTTTCAGTGCTTCCAGCCGGTTGCCCGGAGGGGCTTTAAGATCTGTGAGCTCGGACGCACCGTTGAGGTAGTCGAGTTTCTGATTCGCCCTTTTCAGTACGTCGGCCGGAAACCGCTTCAGCAACCGGGTCGGGGTCCCGTGAAAGACGGCTTCCGTAGCCTTGTCACCAAATGAGACGATCACGGTGCGCTACCTCTTCCGTGAATATAATGCTTTCACGGTAACCGTGCAACCGTGAACACATCAGACGGGCCTAACGACTGGAGTTCAGGGGACCAAAGCCGCGCCCCGCGCGGATTTGGGTCCCCTGGAACGCTTTGTTGGGCGCGCGTTCGGTTTGGGTTTCACGGGGAAAGACACTCCTCTCGCGTAGGACTTTCAGGGTCGTTCGACAAGTAGATCACGCGTAACGCGGCATACTCGAGTTCGGTTAGGTGGTTACGCCCATCGTAGTTCGCAAGTTCGGTTATTCGGGACGTGGAAAACTCGCGACGCATCCAATCGTCCAGCAGGATCAGCCATGCACACTCCGCTCGAGTCGGATTCTTCTGGATACTCGGCCACAAGAAACCCATTCGAGAGCCGGCACCAATCCTCGCCGGGTATGAACCCATACGGAAGTTCGATATCCGTGCCCTTCCCATCCCTAAGGTGCAACAGACCCGAACCCCACCATCCTTCACTACTTATTATCGAGACTGGACCTTCAACCTCGAGTAGCGAGAGCGCCTCTTGGACCAAGGTCGGTTGGGGAGATCGCGACGTTTGGTCCGTTGGTGGGGTAGGTGATTCCCCAGCACAGCCGAAGAGTGGGAGCGCCCAAAGAATCACGAGAGCGAGTGAACCCTTGGCCTTCATATTTCTTCGTAGGCCTAACGATACGAATTCAGCGGACGCGGGCCGCGCTCGCGCGGGTCGCGGTCCGTCTGAAACGAAATGTTAGGCGAAGAGGCGAACTCATTGGCCAGCTACTTTGAAGCTTCCTCAGCAACTTTGGCGAGCATTCGAAGCGCTTTGTTCACGGCCTCAGGAGTTGGAAACGCCTTTGCAACATCCGGGTCGAGAAGGACAAGATTGGTGCTGGCACTTGCACTCTTGAAGTGCTTTCCCCGTACCCCCCCTTTGAGGGACCGGAAGTCGTACTCCTGTCGGAGGTCGTCGGTCTTCTCTTTATCCGTTCTCGTAGTCATACCGTTCTCTCTTCGTTGCGCGTCGCGCGCTGATGATTCGAATCCTGTCTTCCTCTAGTTCTACGTGAGACACCACAACGAGTTCGCCGTTGAGTGAGAGACCCACCGTGATGAATCGTTCCTCCTCAATCGAGTGGTCGGGGTCGGGAAAAGTCCAAGCCATCGGTTCGAGGAAGACTGAGGCCGCCTCTGGGAACGGGATGCCGTGCTTGGCCTCGTTCGAATCAGCCTTCTTGGGATCCCATTCAAAGATCACAAATCCATGATACCTGGTGTTTGCCTAACGCCGTGAGCTAAGCGGACGGTGCCCGCGCTCGCGCGGGTCGCGGTCCGCCTGAAACGAATGGTTAGGGCTGTGTCGCACTTCAAGCTTGAAGCTAAGCCAGCGGCTCTTCGATGTCGCGCTTGGAAACTGTGTATTGACCTACTCACTTTGTGTACCCCCAGTTGCGTCAGTCAGGTCAGCCGCCGCCGGAGGTTGCGACGCTGTACAAGAATGTCAAACATGCCCACCAGAAAACGAAAACGATGACGGATAACACAAGGAGGTTCCTCTTGGTCATTGCGATTGCAGCTGCTCCAGTGGCGATGGCTCCGAGCGGTACCAGAAGAAGCACCACGTAGTGGATCGTGGGAGTCCGTGAGAGCTTGTCTATATTGAAGGGGTTCAGGAAGCCCTCCCACAACACGTAGAAAGGTGCAACCATCTGCCGGAAGGGATGACGTGTGCCATCTTGGATTGGGAACACAAGACCACTGAGCACCACCGCCCCAAGAATGGAGGCAAGCGTGATTGCTAGCCAACGAGTTCGAGTTTCCCTCCCGCTTCTCACTTCGGATGATCCCTTTCGGATGGTAGCACTTGATTAGCCTAACGATTGGAGTTCAGCGGACGGACCCGCGCAACGCGCGGGTTCCGGTCCGCTGGAACGATCGTGTTAGGTGCCCCGCGACGCGTCGCAATCATGCTTTCTGTCCCTAGTATCGAATAGTACCAGTGGGATCTTACCAACCGTAACTGTGGTTCTGTCGCTCGAGCGCCCGATCAACCACTCGTCATCGGTTTTCCTGCAAGACCAGGCAGGGTGACTACTGAGACTTGCCATCTGTGGGGCTACGGTAGCGGGATCAAACAGCTGGCGATCATCCTCGAAAACACGATCTACGACCTCCCAGGACCGCCCACCATTCGTTGTGCGCATGACTTGGTAAACAAGCTTCCTGTAGCCAAATTTCTCGAGGTTCATCTCTGCTTCGTCCAGATCGAGGACAGCTGTCCCGATCCAGGGTGACTCAAATGACCAGAACTTGAAGGCCGTGTTGTGGTAGGAGGGTGTGCTTTCCCAGGTCCGGCCTCCGTCTCCTGTGCGCAGGAGACAAGAACTTGGCCCGCAGACGCTGGGTTTCGTTGTCGAAATCCAACCGTGCTGGGAATCCAAGAATCGGATTTCGTTCACGTATCCGGCGAGCAGTCTTGTTGCTGGGTCGACGCTTTGGGTCCAGGTCTTTCCACCGTCGCAGGTGAGAAGAAGTAGCGGATAAGATTCAGGATAGTTGGGGATTTCAGGATTTGTGGTGACAAGATAGCGCCCGTAGACAACAGCGCGCGAGGTGTTGATCCCATAAACGACTACATCCCCGACCTCCACAGAGTAAACCACTCGATCAGTCGCCATTCGCACGACCGCGTGGGCGAGGATGTTTGTAAGCTCGAATTGATCCCGTGGATGTGGAGGATGACCCGAGAAGAGACCACCGCAACCAGCGGTGATCAATGCTGCTGACAACAAGGTCTGGCATCTCGTCCTCTTCATCATGTCGGTAGTGTCACTCGGGGATTGGGCAAGAGTGTGGCCAAAATGCGGGTTTCTGTGGTGCGTCAGAACCGGTGCGATCACCTAACTGCTGTTAGCGATACTAAAGAACCGGATGGAAACGTGCTCGGGGAGCGTACCAACAGGACCCGGGCTGAGTGAGATCTCTCGTCGCATGTCTCCTGATTCCAAGATAATACAGCTCGAAGAGGGCGCGGTTGGCAGGATTGTTATCGGCAATCGTGCCGAGTATCACAACCTGACAACACCTCCGGCTTCCCCGATATCTCACCAACCCGCTGCCCGTACCTTTCCACACCCACAACCCACCACCGGGTTTCAAAAGAACTCAACTTCGAAAAGCGGGGCGGGGGAGCGGGGCAGCTTTTCGAAGCGGGCGGGCGGGCGGCATTGCTACAATCGCCCGCGCCGCCGAATGGCGGAAGGGGGGGAACGACTCCTGATGAACCGACTCGCCGGGATCTACACATCGACCGTGGGCAAAAAAGTGCTAATGGCTCTGACCGGCATCGTGCTGGTGCTCTACGTGGTCGGCCACATGATCGGCAACCTGCAGATCTACATGGGGCCCGATCAAATCAACGCCTATGCCGAGTTCCTTCACTCGAAGCCCGGGGCGCTCTGGGCTGCACGCCTGGTGCTGTTGTTCTGCGTCACGGTTCACATCGTGGCAGCGGTTCAGCTGTGGCTGCGAAACCGGGCGAGCCGGCCGGTCAAGTACCGAGTCTTCAGGCCGCCGGAGGTGGACTACGCAGCCCGGACCATGGTGTGGAGTGGGCCGATTCTCGCTCTATTTATCGGCTACCACATCTTGCACTTCACCACCGGGCAGGCTCACCACGACTACGTCCACCTGGATCCCTATCACAACGTCACCCAGGCATTCTCGGTGTGGTGGGTGGCGGGTCTCTACATCGTCGCCAACCTGTTGCTGGCCTTTCACCTCTACCACGGGGTATGGAGTCTGTTCCAGAGCATGGGCTGGGATCACCCCCAGTGGGGTCCCTGGAGGCGCAAGCTGGCCATGTTGATCGCGGTGGTGGTCGGTACCGCCAATATTTCCATTCCGCTGGCGGTGCTCGCCGGCGTGATCCACTCGTAGGGAGGTGGGACGATGAAGCTCGAAGCACGCATCCCGTCAGGTCCGCTCGCCGACAAGTGGACCTCCCTGCGAAGTCACATCAAGTTGGTCTCCCCGGCGAATAAACGAAAGCGTTCGATCATCGTCGTGGGAACGGGCCTGGCCGGCGGGGCTGCAGCAGCCTCGCTCGGGGAGTTGGGCTACACAGTCAGCGCCTTCTGCTATCAGGACAGTTCGCGGCGCGCCCACTCCATTGCCGCCCAGGGCGGTATCAACGCCTCCAAGAACTACCAGAATGACGGTGACACCATCTTCCGGTTGTTTTACGACACCATCAAGGGTGGCGATTTTCGAGGCCGCGAGGCGAACACCTACCGGCTGGCCGAGCTGTCGATGGCGATCATCGACCAGGCGGTGGCCCAGGGTGTGCCCTTCGCCCGCGAGTACAGCGGGTATCTGGCCAACCGATCGTTCGGCGGCGCTCAGGTCTCGCGGACGTTCTACGCCCGCGGTCAGACCGGCCAGCAGCTGCTGCTCGGCGCGTACTCGTCGCTCATGGCTCAGGTGACGGCCGGCGCTGTCACCCTCTTCCCGCGCACCGAGATGCTCGACCTGGTGGTGGTTGACGGCATCGCCCGGGGCATCGTGGTGCGGGACATGGTGACCGGAGAGATCTCGTGCCACACCGCCGATGCGGTGCTGCTGTGCACCGGCGGTTACTCCAACGTGTTCTTCCTGTCGACCAACGCCAAGGGGTGCAACGCGACCGCGGCCTGGCGCGCCCACCGGCGTGGGGCTGGCTTCGCCAACCCGTGCTACACCCAGATTCACCCCACCTGCATCCCGCAGTCGGGCGACTATCAGTCCAAGCTCACCCTGATGAGCGAGTCATTGCGCAACGACGGCCGGGTGTGGGTGCCGGTCAAGCCCGGTGACGACCGTGCCCCGGGCGACATCCAAGAGGCGGAGCGGGACTATTACCTCGAACGTCTCTACCCGGCGTTCGGCAACCTGGCGCCGCGCGACATCTCGTCGCGGGCCGCCAAGAGGGCGTGCGACGAGGGACGGGGCATCGGTCTCACCAAGCGTGGGGTCTACCTGGACTTCGCCGACGCCATCCAGCGCCTGGGAGCCGACGTCATCCGGGACCGTTACGGCAACCTGTTCGAGATGTACGAGAAGATCACTGGCGAGGACCCTTACCAACAACCGATGCGGATCTACCCGGCGCCCCACTACACCATGGGCGGCCTGTGGGTGGACTACTACCTGATGAGCAACATCCCCGGCCTCTTCGTCCTGGGCGAGGCGAACTTCTCTGACCACGGGGCAAACCGACTGGGCGCGTCAGCACTGATGCAGGGGCTGGCCGATGGTTACTTCGTGGCGCCGTACACGGTGGGCGAGTACCTGGCCGGCAAGCAGTTCGACAAGGTGGGGGAGGACACCCCGGCGGTCAGGGAGGCCGTCAACGACGTCGAGGAGCGGAATCGCAAACTGCTGGAGGTCAACGGATCCCGCACCGTGGACTCGCTGCACCGCGAGCTCGGCATGATCATGCTGGACAAGTGCGGCATGTCCCGCACCCGGGAGGGCCTCGACGGGGCGATTCGGGAGATTCGCGCCCTTCGCGAGGAGTTCTGGAACGATGTCCGGGTGCCCGGCGAGGGTGACAACGTCAACCAGGAGCTGGAGAAGGCCGGCCGGGTGGCCGACTACTTCGAGCTGGCCGAGCTGATGTGCCTCGACGCGAGCGCCCGCGAAGAGTCCTGCGGCGGGCATTTCCGTGAGGAGTACCAGACCGAGGAGGGCGAGGCTCTGCGCAACGATCGAGATTTCTGCAACGTGACCGTGTGGGAGTACAGCGGAGATCCGAGCCAACCGAAACGACACACCGAGGAGCTCGAGTTCGAGGTCGTCGAACTCGCGACGAGGAGCTACAAATGAGGTTGACACTTCACATCTGGCGACAGAACGACGCTGCCGACTCCGGCGGGTTCGCCACCTACGAGCTGGAGGATGTGAATACCCACATGTCCTTCCTGGAGATGCTCGACGTGCTCAACGAGGACCTCATCGCCAAGGGGGAGCTTCCGGTTACCTTCGAGCACGATTGCCGCGAGGGCATTTGCGGGAGCTGCGGCTTCGTCATCAACGGCGTGCCCCACGGTGGTCAGAAGGGCAGCACGGTGTGCCAGCTCCATATGCGGCACTTCTCCGACGGTGACGAGCTGTTCTTGGAGCCGTGGCGTGCCAAGGGCTTTCCGGTGATCAGGGACCTCATGGTCGACCGCAGCGCCTTCGATCGAATCATGCAGGCCGGCGGCTTCATCTCGGCCCGGGTGGGATCGGCACAGGACGCCAACGTGATCCCGATCGCCAAGGACACCACCGAGCTGGCCATGGACTTCGCCGAGTGCATCGGCTGCGGCGCCTGCGTGGCGTCGTGCCCGAACGGAGCCGCCATGCTCTTCGTGAGTGCCAAGATCGCCCACCTCGGCATTCTGCCCCAGGGCCAGCCGGAGCGCGAGAGGAGGGCCCTGTCCATGGTCGAAGCCATGGAGAAGGAAGCCTTCGGTGCGTGCACGAACTTCCGAGCGTGCGAGGCTGCCTGTCCCAAGGAAATCTCCATTTCCGGTATCGCGCGGATGAATCGGGACTGGCGTCGGGCGTTGTTGTGGGGGTCGGGTAACGCGTCCGGGAAGAACAGGTAACGTCTTTTCGAGCGAGGCCGCGCAGCGGCCGAGTCGAAGGACCTCTCCGTCGGTCCGCCCAACCAGTTGAAAGCGGACGTTGATCGTTCTCCTCCTCCCGCTCGAGTGTTGGATCCGCTGCGGCTAAACCCTGAGAGATAATCGGGTTAGCCCGGATCATCGCGTTCCGGAATCGTCCGATCCACGGGTACGCGGTCATCTCCAACGATGTGGTCTGGGCTATCGCCCATGACGAGCTGCCATACCTGCGAGACGACATCGAAGCGCTTCTCGAGGCACCCAACAGGTAGTTCCACGGCCAGTGCTGGGGCTCGGGACCCGACGAAACATCCCACGCCGCCTTCCGTGGCAAGAAAGCACCCGGTGATACACTGAAATCAGCGAGCAACCGGACAAGCGATGTCTCAAGATGGCAGTAACGAACGCGATTTGACCGCCGACTCGCCGACGCGGACGGCGAGCGATGAGGCTCTGACCGACGGGATGTTCGAGGGGCTGCTAGCCGCCGGCCAGGTGCTGGGGGAGCGCTACCAGATCCTCGAGGTGCTCGGCCGGGGTGGGATGGGGGAGGTGTGGCGGGCGTTCGATCTCAAGCTGCGGGTGGAGGTGGCGCTCAAGGCGCTGCGAGGGGATGTCGTCGGGAGCGAACGACACCTGGAGGCGCTCCGGCAGGAGGTACGGGCCGCCCGTCAGGTGATATCCCCGAACGTGTGCCGGATCTACGACCTGGAGGAGATCGACGACCTCGAGCTGGTGTCGATGGAGTACGTGGACGGGCAGACAATCCTCGACGTGCTGAAAGACCGGGGGCCGCTGGAGCTGAAGGAGGCGCAGGACATCGCGTCGCAGTTCCTGGCGGGCCTCGAGGCGATTCACAAGGCCGGCTTCATCCACCGCGACATCAAGCCGGAGAACATCATGTTGACCCGGGCGGGCCGGGTGGTGGTGATGGACTTCGGGCTGGCGCGCCACGAGACGGATCCGTCGCGGTCGGCGTCGGGGACGCCGGCGTACATGGCGCCGGAACAGCTGCGTGGTGAGGCGTTGGACGC
Organism: uncultured Holophagae bacterium; assembly: GCA_963801995.1. GTDB lineage: Bacteria > Acidobacteriota > Thermoanaerobaculia > Thermoanaerobaculales > Sulfomarinibacteraceae > FEB-10. Next base: position 251,071 of record CAWDGW010000017.1, read on the forward strand.
GCGGGCGGACGTGTACGCGGCCGGGGTGGTGCTGGCGGAGATGGTGAGCCCCGGCGGGGTGAGGGACCTGGACAGCCGGAAGAGCCTGTGGGAGGGGGTGCGGAGCGAGCCGCCGAAGCTGCCGGACAGTCCGTGGGCGCCGGTGCTGAGGAAGGCGGTGGCGAAGGCACCGGACCAGCGCTACAACACGGCGCACACGCTGACGCGGGCGCTCGAGGAGGTGACGCTGCGGGTGGCAGGGGCGGAGGACCTGACGCCGTACCCGGGGCTGGCGTCATTCACCGAGGCCGACGCGGAGTACTTCTTCGGCCGCGAGGCCGAGGTGGAGCAGATGTGGCGGCGACTCCAGCGTGCACACCTCCTCGCGCTCGTGGGCCCATCCGGTGCAGGCAAGACCTCGTTCATCGGAGCGGGATTGGTGCCGAACGCGCCGGCCGGTTGGGCGATCCTGCGCTGCACCCCCGGAAACACAGCGATATCGTCGCTCGCCACCGCAGTGGCTCGCGAGATGTCCGGGGATGCGGATGCAGTGTCACTGCTGCCGAGGTTCGACGACCCCGACGTCGCCGTCGAGGTTTTCTCCCGGTGGCGGAACGGGACAGACCAGGCGCTGCTCGTCGTCGATCAGTTCGAGGAGCTGTTCACTCAGAACTCAGCTGAGGTCCAATCGCGGTTCGCCGGCTTGCTCGGACGTCTCGTGCTCGAAGCGGACGTGCGAGTGCTGCTGTCGATGCGCGACGACTTTCTCATGCAGTGCAAGCTTTACGAGCCCCTCCTGCCTCTCTTCGAGGCGTTGGTCCCCCTGATGCCGCCGACCGGCGCACCGCTTCGCCGTGCCCTGGTCCAGCCGGCGACCAGGTGCGGCTACCGCTTCGAGGATGACGATCTGGTGGACGAGATGCTGGCCGAGGTCGATGGGGAGCGAGGCGCCCTGCCGCTGCTGGCGTTCGCCATGGCCAGGCTCTGGGAGAAGCGCGACCGCGACAGCGGACTGCTGACCCGTCAGGCCTACTACGACATCGGTGGGGTCGGAGGGGCGCTGGCCCGGCACGCCGAGGAGACCATGGATCGCATCGGGTCCCCCCGCATACCGGTTGTTCGGGAGCTGTTCCGCAACCTGGTCACCGCCGAGGGCACGCGCGCGGTGCGCGAGTGGGGTGAGCTGCTGTCGGTCTTCCAGGACCCGAAGCAACCCTCAGCGTCGCTCATTGCTTCAGGGGGTCCTTCGACTCGATCGTCGGACTCCCTCGCTCAGGATGACAGGGGCTCTGTGGCCGAGGATGTTCTGCGCGAGCTCATCGATGCCCGGCTGCTGACCTCATACGAGGTGCAGGAGGAGGATCGCGAGCCGACCAGACGGGTCGAGATCATCCACGAGTCACTGCTCGCCAGCTGGCCGCGGCTGGTCCGCTGGCAGACCCAGGACCAGGAGGGGGCCCAGCTCAGGGATGAACTTCGCCAGGCGGCGCGGTCATGGGACGAGCACCGAAGGCCAGATGACCGTCTGTGGACTGGCAGCACCTTTCGTGAGTTCCAGCTGTGGCAAGAGCGATACCCAGGTGGCCTGACAGAGCTTGAGGAAGCATTTGCCGAGGCGATGACCTCCCACGCTGGACGCCGTCGTCGTCGCCGCCGAGTCGTCGCGGCGGCAGCCACCGTGGTCCTCCTGTCGGCGGTAGTGGGTTCGCAGCATTGTGGCGGCGCAGCGTGCGCGAGACCCGCCGCGCCGAGGCCGCCAACCTGGTGTCGCTGGGCCAGCTGGAGCTGGAGTCCTACCCGACGTCGACCGTGGCTCACATGATCGCCAGCCTCGAACTCGCCGACACGATGACGGCCCGCCAAATGGCCCGCGGGCGCTGTGGCAGGGCCCGACCGCGTTGGTTGTCAACGACGGAGCAGCTGGTGGCCCAGTTCAGCCCGGATGGAAGGTGGCTCGTGCAGGCGGTTTTTGTATTCCGAAGCCGAGGGCGGCCACTCGGGATTGTCCACGCAGACGGCACCGAGGAGCTCGAGAACACCCAGCACGAAGCTATGCGCAAACGTTGGCATCGCGCCCGAGCGAAACCGGGCATATTTGTCTATAGGATCAGGCGCCGATGACATCGTGAAGTCCGCGGGCTCTGGTCGCCGCCGACGGGCGACTGCTGGGCGAGTCAGGGTACGAGAGTTCGGCTGAGAATTCCTGTGGTGGGACTGTCGAGGATCCAGTCGGAGCGGCTGGTGTACTTTGGTGATTGAGGGAAACCGCGTCCACGTCGATACCCTGGCTTTGACGGCGACCACGGCGGCTGGGCACCCTGGATCACGTCCTGTCAAGGAAGAGTCAGGGAGATGGACCGGGGGTGCCTGCCTCGACCCCCGGGGCGTTGGCTGGATCGCGGTCTCCCGTGGAAACGGGTCTATGCGGTCGAGATCGGTGATAGCGAACTTACCCGGCTCGGCTTCTCGGCCGGCACGAGCAAGAAGCCATCATGGAGGTCGTCGACCCCCTGGGCCGGTTCCTTGCCACGGCGGATCACGACGGGCGTATCCGGCTCTGGGATCTCGCGACCGGATCGGCCCCAGTGAACCTCCAGGGCCCTGGCCGACGAGGTATTTGAGCGTCGACCGCGGACGGGTCGTTCCTCTGGCGTGGACCGTCCGCGAAGGCGGGAATGGGTCATGGGTGTGGGCGCTGGACACCGATCCGCCGCGACTGCTCCGCCCATTCGTCATCGGGCAGACGGAAACGGTGGACTGGGTTTGACGGCCGGGGCGAAGGGCGATCCGGCATGGTCCGGACGCGAAGATCCGAGTGTGGTCAATGGGAGCGCCGGCCGATGCCGACCCCGTGGTGCTGCGGCGCGGTCAGGACAGGGAACGTGTGGCGATGGTCCAGCCCCGTCAGGGACAGTGGCTGGCAATGCGGACCAGGCACGGGGCCGCACTGTGGCCATGGCCGGGGCGTACCCGTCGGTGATCCGGCGTCACGAGAAGCCGATCGATGGACCTCGATTTCGGCCCGGAAGGGCATTGGTTGGTATCGAGTCGATGGATCCCCCGGTCAGATTGTGGCCGCTGGAGGGCGATGTCCTCTAAGCGGGCCGCGATACTGCTCAAGGACCCAGGGAAGCAGATGTACAACCTCGCGGGGTCGCCGGGTGGAGAGCAGATCCTCGTCGGTACCGGTTGGTCAGGCGTGCGGCTGGTTTCAGCTCAGGACGGAGGATCTCCACGTCCGGACATCGGCTCCTCAGCGAATGGTGCTGAGCAATTCGCCGCTGACGGCCGGCTGGCGGCAGCGGCCGTGGCGGCAGTGGTTATCGAGCGCCCGAGCTATCCGAATCGTGGTCTGGAACGTGGCTACGGCGGAGGAGGTCGACGGCGCTCGACTGGGCGAGAGGCCGAGTGCACGTTGTTCCTTCAATTCACCGATGATGATCGTCTGCTCTCATCGAGCGAACCGGGCTCTGCGGTGGAACATCGGAAGCGGTGAACGCAAGTGCTCTATCGAGGGACAGTCGGCGTATTTCGCTGCGAGAGCGACGGGAGCTGAGTTGTGATGATCGAAGAGGCGTCAATGGACGCGAACTCTCTGCAGCGTGCCATTCTCCTCGATACTCGAATCCGGCGAGTCCGTCACTGGCTGGGCGGCTACGGCGACCGAATTTCGCCCGGTCGCCCTCGACCGTCCGGGTAGCTTTCGTCGTCACCGGTGATGAGGAAGGTGTGGTCCGGGTCGGAACCCTGACCGGGGAGGAACCACACCTCCTGATCGGCCATGACCGCACCGTCAAGAACCCTCGCCATCGATCCGATCGGCCGTTGGATCGCACGGGAGGCGATGGACACGACCATCCGCCTGTGGCCGATGCCGGACCTGTCGAAGCCGCCACTCCACACCTTGCCGCGCTCGGAACTCATCGCCAAGCTCAAGACCCTCACCAACCTCCGCGTCGTCCGCGACTCCGAGTCGGCCACCGGCTGGAAGCTCACCCACGATCCCTTCCCCGGCTGGGAGACGGTACCCACCTGGTGACGTGAGCGCGGTCCGCCAGGGGCGGACCATGCACGAACGTCATCCCGAGCGAGCGGCGAAGCCGCGAGTCGAGGGATTTCGTCAATCGCTGGCGTCAGGGTTCGACGGCGGGCCAACCTCTCGCGGGCCGAAGCAGACCGCTAGTGAACAGTGATGGCCGGGGATGATCGCTTCGAACGTGCGCGTTACAATTGAGGTATGGCGAAGAAATCACCCAACCAACCGTCCAATCAGCGCAAACGCAAGAAGAAGCAGGGCTACACCGCCGGCGAGTGGTTCATGGTCATCCTCGGGCTCTCCATGGTGCTGATGTTCCTGGGGATCATCATCACCTCTGTCCTCGGTGAGTGACACCCCAGCCTTCGAGGGGTCACCAACCTGCCCGACCAGCACCCCTCAGAAAGATGAAAGGAACTCAATTCTCATGTCTGACATCACTGGCGGCAGTTGAAAAGGGTCCGTAACGCCGCGCCTGGTGACCGTTGAGGTTTGCTGGAGTCAGACATGAGAATTGAGCATTCGATCGCCCCCCGTTGGACTCCCACTCACTCTTTGACGCACCGCGTCAAAACGGCATGTATACATGTAAACATGGCACTATAGCCTACTCAATCACCTCATGGTCAAGACGTTATATATAAACGGCGAGACCGCCCGGAAGCCCTGACTTCCGAGGCGGCCGCGATGGTGGGCCATGGGATGGGATTAATGGTAGGACGATAAAGACGGGGGACGAACCGAGGTTCGCCCTGGCAAGGTGGGGCCGCTTCCGGTCCTTGAAGTCCCGTGGACTTCCTCGTAAACTGACGAGCAGGGATAAAAGGACGATAGAAGCATAGCACCCGGAAACGATGCAATCGCCGTGCCAGAAATTTTCGACGGAATCGGAGGCCGAGTGCGTGCGTATGGGACAGTGGTACGGCACGGTGACCATACTGCAGACCCAGGAGGCGACAGATGAGTGACGGCATGGACAGTGCGGAGGGGCGTCGCAACGTATTCGAGCGAATCGCTGCAAAGATCCCCGGTCTGAAGAGCTACGTCGACAGAGAACTGCGACGAGATGTCGACAAAATGCAACGGGATTGGCTGGCCGAGCGGGTGGATCGATGTCGCGGTGAGCTGAATCTCAAGGTACGGGATTGGTCTCGAAGTGGGAATCTGGCCAACCTGGATTTGGCGTCGAGCATGGAAAAGGCGCTGGACCGGTTGGCCAACCGGATCCGCCACGCCGACTACGGATACACCGGGTTCTTCGATGCGGTCAAGATCCGCGAGGAGGAACTGGATCGGCTGTACGCCTTCGACCTGGCGCTGATCGGTACCGTGGAGAATCTGGGCGCCAGGATCGAAGCCCTGCCGGCTACCGCCGCAGGTCCGGATTTGCTCAGTGCGCTCGACGCCGTCCAGTCCGCTGATCGGCAGTTCGACGAGCGCGCACGAGTCTTTGAAGACGTGACCCAGAAGGGAGGCTCCTGATGGCCCAGACGTTGGAAGTCATTGAACATCACGATCCCTCGGGTGAGGAGATCGTCTATCGGTTTCCGCCGCAGGGGAGTGCCGAGATCAAGATGGGCGCCCAGTTGGTGGTCCACGAGACCCAGGAGGCGGTGCTGTTTCGCGACGGCAAGGCACTCGACGTCTTCGGGCCGGGTCGTCACACCCTAACGACTCAGAATATTCCACTGCTCACCAAGGTGCTGGCGCTGCCGTTCGGCGGTACGTCGCCGTTCCGAGTGGCTGTGGTCTACATCAACAAGCGCACTTTCCTGGACCAGAAGTGGGGGACCAGGGAGCCGGTGGTGTTCCGCGACGCCGAGCTGGGCATGGTGAGGCTGCGGGCATTCGGAAACTACGCCTACCGGATCGCCGACAGCCAGCTTTTCATCAACACGGTGGTGGGTTCGCAGGGGCTCTTCGAGACCGACCGGCTCAAGGACTTCTACCGGGATGTGATCGTGTCCCGGCTCAACGACTTGCTCGGCGAAACCCTGAAGACGATTTTCGATCTGGCCCGGTACTACGATGAGTTGGGCGCCGCCGCCAAGGCCCGGCTGGCCGAGGACTTTGCCAAGTACGGCGTCGATCTCACCGACTTTTACATCAACTCGATCACACCACCTGACGAGGTCCAGGAGAAGATCGATGAACGGTCGGCCATGGGTGCGGTGGGTGATATGAACACCTACATGCAGTTCAAGGCGGCCCAGGCAATCCAGGATGCGGCCCAGGGCGGAGGCGGTGAGGGTGGCGGCAGCGAAGCAGGTGCCGGCATGGGACTCGGTCTCGGAGCCGGTTTCGGCGCCATGATGCCGGGCATGATCGCGGGTGCGATGCAACAGGCACAGCAGGGGGGAGCGGCCCCGCCGGCCGCCGCCGCAGGAGGCGCTGCCGCGACTGCGGCCACCCCAGGGGCGTTCTGTACCAACTGCGGCCAGGGTGTGCCGAAGGGGGGGAAGTTCTGCCCCAACTGCGGCACTCAACAGGCGGCGGGCGGATGCTCCGGATGTGGCCAGCCGGTGCCGGACGGCGCGAAATTCTGCCCCGCCTGCGGGACCAAGCAAGGAGAGTAGCTGGTGCAGGTGGGCTGCACTCAGTGCGGCGCCGGAATCACCGTTTCGGCGACCGACCGGTTGTTGTTGTGCCCGTTCTGCGACACCGCTCTGGTGGTGGACGGTTCGACGACCCTCTTCCATGAAGTGATGGTGCCCACAATCCAGGCCAACGATGCGGCTGCCCATCTCCGACGCTTTCTCGGAGGACGGGACACGGTGGCCAATCTGGACCGCGAGGCGAAGCTCGAGGAACCGGCGCTCGAGTATTTCCCGTTCTGGGCCTTCACCGTCGGTGGAGTTGGGGGTGACCAGGTGGTGTTACAACCGGCTGCCCCGTCGAGCTTGCAGGGTCTGCAGAGTCTGAACCTTCCCACCGGCGAGACGCGACCCATGAGCTCGGACGTGACAAAGGGCATACCGGTGATCGAGCCCGAAATCCCGGTTGACACCGCCCGCGAGTGGCTGAAGGGCAAGCACGGCGACGATGTGGCCGTTCGACGGAGCGTGCTCTACCACCTGCCCCTCTACCGAACTCCGTACTCGTGGAGGGGAACGACCTACCGGGCGGCGGTGGACGGGGTGACCGGGAAGGTATTCCCCGCTGATTTTCCGGCCAAGGCCGAGGCGCCCTACGTGCTGGTGGCTGGCCTCGCGCTCCTGGTGTTCGGCATCGAGGGGCTGGTGATCTCGAACCTGGCGGTCAAGCTCGCGGTCTACGCCGTCTCGGCGGTGCCAATCATCGGTCTGGCGTGGCTGATCAGCAAAAAGGTCTGACGATATTGCGAATTGCGAATTGCGAATTGCGAATTCCATTTTCCCGGCACCGGGCTGCTGAGGCTGGGACTGGAGTTCGGGACTCGGGGCTCGAGATTCGGGATTCGGAAATCGTTACTGACCGGACACCGGCGGGCTGTCGTTGTACTGGCGAATTGCGTAGTGAGGTGTGGGGGTGGGGATGTGAGGAGGCTTGGAGATCCCGATCGCAGATCATGGGCGCTACGCCCGAGCGGGTGGAGGAAATCTTCAATTTTCAATCTTCAATTTTCAATCCAGGTCTCCGGTGCGGACCGCCGCAACACAATCTGCGCGATCTCGGCAGACGCCAATTCGTAATTCGCAATTCGCGATTCGCAATGAACTCAGTGTGTTGGAACGGCGGTGAGGTGTGACTGATCAGAAGCCTGATGTGGCCAAGCCGAAGGTGCTGGCCGGATTGGGCTGCGCGTCCTGTGGCGGGAACCTGGAGGTGGAAGAGGGTCTCACCAATGTGGCGTGTCGATACTGCGGCACCCGGCAGGCACTGGTGGGCGAGCGCGGGGTCATTCGCCTGATGGTCCTCGAGAAGGTGGATCGGGCGCAGGCGGCGAGGGCGCTCAGAAGCTGGTTCAAAAAGGGTATCCGGAAGGCGCCGGCGCTGAAACGTGAGGCGCGTTTCGAGGAGGGATTCCTGGCCTTTTTCCCCTTTGTCAGGTTGCGTTTCGACGTGGTGGGTTGGGTGCTCGGGACCCGCAATCGAAAACGGAAAAAGGGCAACAGGTGGGTGACCGAGAAGGTGCCGGTGGAGCATCAGGAAGAGCGGCCCGTGGATCACACCATGCCCTGTGCCGACATGGCCGAATTTGGAGTCCATCGGATCAACCTGTCGGGCGATGAAATCCTCTCCCTGAACGAAACGGCGCTGAGGAAAAGGGGGATGCTCTTTCGTCCACAGAGGACCCCGCAGGAGGTGGCTGACCGGCTCGCCGAGATGGCCCTCGAAAGATCCAAGAGTTCTGCCAGGGTGGATCACGTCACCTTCTCGTGGTTCGCCGCCGTTCGCCGTCGAATCGCGGTTGTCTACTATCCGCTGTGGGTCATTCGCTACAGTTTTCGTGGGCAGACATATCAGGTCCTGATTGACGGTGAAGACGGGAGTCTCGCCTATGGCAAGGCGCCGGGCAATCATCTGGTGCGCGCCCTGTCCCTGGTGGGCACCTGTGCTGGAGCCTGCTTCGTGGGTACGACCCTGTTGCAGAACTTCGAGTGGGTCTTCAGGTCTGACGACGGTTTGATGGGGCTCGGCCTGCTTGGGCTCGTTTTGGCCGGTCTCGTGGCCTGGGGTTATAGACAATTTCGTCGTGGCGGAGTGGTGGAGGAGGGCACGGGCCTCGCTAGGGATGCCCGCGAACCGGATCTGACCACCTCGATGAAGGAATTCATGAAGGACTTCACGTGAACCTGCACCTGGTGGCCCTCGACTGTCCGGCCTGCGGCTCCTCCATGGACGGCCGGTCGCGCGACGTGATTTTCTTTTGCGGACACTGCGGGTCGGCGGCCCTGCTGGAGCCTGAAGGGCTGCGGACGGTGGAGTCCACAGCGCTGCTGCCCGCGCCGGGTCGTCATGCGCGGATCTGGAAGCCGGCTTGGGTCATCGAAGCAGACGTCACAGTGGGTGATAGGGTCCGCCAAGGGGGGCGCAGAACCGAAGGCTGGCAAGGCCATCGAACCTTCGTTGTGCCAGCTTTCCCGTTGTCGCTGATGGATGTGGTGACGTTGGCACGGGCCCTTTTGGAGGGGGCGGGCGAGGTGGGGGAGGTGCCCCGCGAACCGATCCACGGTGGCACCCTCGCGGCAGAGGACGCCCTGACCTTTGCCCGCCACATCGTGGTGGGCGACGAGGTTCGAAGGAGCGACATGCTCGCATCGGTCACCGTCGATATTCACGAGATCTCCAAGAGGCTTGCTGCCATACCCTTCGAGGACGCGGGAAACGGCCGGCTCCGGTGTGCGATCACTGGCGTTGTTGTTTCTCAGATTGAAGATTGAAGATTGAAGATTGAAGATTTCCCGCCCCACCCCAACCCGCACTTCTCACCAGCTTTCTATACGGCCGGCGAGTCGCAGCGCCCAGCGGTGTTATCTCGCCTCGGGGTGCTCGACGTACTGTCGAGTACGCCTCCGCGCCCCTCGGGTCGAAAACCCAACTGGCCATGGCGCCTCGCCGCCCTCGAGACGAAACCCGGTGAGAAGTGCGGGCTAGTGCCTGGATTCCGAACTCATACCGCCGATGATCCGCCAACTTCCTTCCTCTCGGAGCCAGGTGTGGGTTATTCGATAGGGGACCGATGATCTTTCTCCGGCGTCGGTTTCGATCTCCAAGTGAATGAGGTAGTGCACAACCGCCACGTCCCCGAACACGCGGATCAGGAGCGGTTGGATTTCGAATGAGACGATACGGGTCGTTTTGAACAGGGCCGCGACCGAAGCCTGCGAGGACGCCCGGTCCACCGGTTCGGCGGCGTGGGATGGCCACCCGATGAAATCGTCGTGCCAGAACTCCGCAAGACCAATCAGGTCCTCGGCCTGGAGCCGTTGGAAATAGGACTGCTCCAGCCGCCACATTTCGGCCTCGACCGGCGACCAGGCGTCCTCACTCCCGAACACCGGGCCCAGTCCGGTAAGTCCCACGGCCAGGACGAATAGAGCACTTGTAGCGGTTTTCCACATGTCGCCACCTCCAGGCTAGAAGTTCAACCGTCGAAGAAGATCTTCGAAGCGAGGATCGTCGCGAATGGGATCCCAGGCCGGCCAGACCTTGGTCATGAAGAGGTCGGCATCGTGCACTGTCAATGCCTTTTCAAGCCATCGAAAGGCGTCGTCGGCGCGGTTGAGGGCAGCGTAAACTCGCGCGATGTCGGTGGGTGGAAGGTATTGGCTGCGTGCGATGGTCTCGAGTTCGGCCAGGATCGACAGGGCATCCTCCTGCCGACCTGAAGCGGCCAGTATCTGAGCCAGAACTGGGCGGCCGTTGCGAATGGTCTCGGGTCCAGCCAGGTCAATGGCCCGTCTGGCGGCTTCGATGCCTTTTTCGTACTCCCCTGTGGCTAAAAGAACGTGAGCCAATCGGAGGTGGGCGAACCAGAAATAGGGATTGAGCTCGATGGTCTTTTCGAGCTGGATGATGGCCTCGTCGTATCGCCGAGCAAGGTAGAGAACCCAGCCAACGTGCTGCCCAACGACCGGTGACAGCGGATCGAGCCTCTGAGCCCGCCGGACGTGTTCCAAGGCCTCGTCAAAGCGGCCCGTGCAGGCGAGCATGTAGCTGTGGTTGTTGTGGACGTATGCCCAACCCGGGCTGAGTTCGAGGGCACGGTTGTGGGAGCGCTCGGAGCCCTGCCAGTCCCAGTCATAGGTCATCTCGATCCACGCCCTGTTGAGAACAGCGCCGCTGTTTGCCGGATCCAGCTCGAGCGCCTTACTGTTTTCCTTTCTGGCAGCCGGCACCGTGACAGCCGGGGGAAGGCTGAGAAAAAAGGTGGAGTTCAGGTGGGCCGTTGCGAGCCCTACGTAGGCGTCCGCGTAGCCCGGATCTAGCTCGGTCGCCTGTTCATAGTACTCGAGGGCCCGCCGGATATCCGATCCCGTGAACCGTAAGAAGTGGTGCAGGCCCTTCAGGTAGGCCTCATGGGCTGCCGGATCGACGGATTCGGTCCGTGAGAGTCGTCTTTCCTCGCTTGGGGTGAGCGCCACCTGAATCTCGCGAGCCACCGCCCGCGCCACCTCCGACTGCAGCATGAGAATGTCTTGGAGTGGCCGCTGATAGCTGTCGGCCCAGAGGTGTCGGTCGGAGGCGCCATCGATCAGCTGAACGGTGATCCGAACTGAGTCCTCGACTCGGAGCACGGTGCCCTCGATGATGGTGTCGACGCCAAGCTCGCTGGCGATCTGCGGTAACGGCGCATCCGACCGTTTGTAGAGCATCGCGGTAGTCCGGGAGATCACGCTGAGGGCCTCGATCTTGGCGAGGTTCATGATCAGTTCGTCGGTCATACCGTCGGCGAAGAACTCCTGCTCTGGATCCCCGGACAGGTTTTCGAGGGGCAGCACCGCGATCGAACGGACCTCGGTCTCCTGCGGCGTGCTGGTCAAACGCTGCCAGAGCCCCTCCGGCGGCAGCACGAACAGGATCCCCAGGACGACCGCTCCGACAACAGCCAGTGCGTGCCCGAGGTGCAGCCGACGGCGGGGCGTGCCGGAGACCTCGGCGGTTTCGGGCCGATCCGCTGCTCGGAGCTCCGACGCCATTTCATGTACGGACTGGAAGCGTTCTTCCGGCCGTTTGGCGAGACATCGGGAGACGATCCGACACAGGTCGGGATCGACGTCGGTGAGGGGAGGGGGGTCGCTCCGTAGAACCGCGCCCGCGACTTCCGGGGCGGTCGCGCCGGGGAAGGCCTGACGTCCGGAGAGCATCTCGTACAGCACGCAGCCAAGGGAGAACAGGTCCGACCGGTGGTCTGCCGGCGCACCGCAGAGCTGCTCAGGAGCCATGTATCCGAGGGTGCCCATGATCATGCCGGGCCGCGACAGCAGCAATCGGTGGGTTGGTCGCCGTCGTCGTTCCTCTCCGGTGTCATCGGACTGAGCTTGGCCAGACCGAAATCGAGGATTTTGATCTCGCCTTTTCTGGTGACAAAGAGATTCTCTGGCTTGATATCGCGGTGAGTGATGCCGCGGGAGTGGGCCGCTGCAAGACCATCGGCGATTTGTTCGGTGATGTGAATCGCCTTTTTGCTGCCCATGGGGCCAATTCGAATGAGTTCTCGCAGGGACTGGCCCTCGAGCAACTCAGTTACGGCGTAGCTCACGCCCGCCGACTGGCCAAAGTCGAATATCTGGAGAATGTTCGGGTGTGAAAGGGCCGCGACCGACTGCGCCTCCCTGCGAAACCGAGCGACCCGATCGGCGTCGGTAGCGACCGCCTCCGGAAGGACCTTGACCGCCACATCGCGGCCGAGCTCGGTGTCGTGGGCCCGATAGACCTCGCCCATGCCGCCCGCTCCCACTGGAGCGACGATTTCGTATCGTCCGAGCCGGTCACCCGCTTGAAGAGATGCCATGGTTCCTGCGGCATTCTATCGGACTCTCGAAAACCCGGTGCAGAGCAGTGGAGCGGTGAAGCAATGAAGCAGTTGGGCAGTGAAGCGGAGGAGTTGGGAGCCCTCCTGCCCTATCCCCTCTGCTTCTCTGCCCCCTTGCCCTTCTGCCCCTCCGGGGGGGTGGAATGGGAAATCTGCAATTTGGAATTCCCCGACAACTCACTCAGCTGCCGAGGCGCAGGGCTCTGCGTAGCGGAGGATGAGGGTCCGCCAAGGCCCTGCCGCCCGCAGCTTGGAGAGGTTTCCGAAGTGCCCGCCGAGGGTCCGATTGACGAAGATGGCGTCCTGGGGAAACTGGATGTCGGTGGCCTTGGACCAGTTGTTCATGCCGTGCTCCATGAGCTGCCGGTAGAGACCGTCGTCCTCGCCGAAGGAGTAGGGCGGGTCGATTCGCGCGATCGGGCCGAACATTTCGGCGTATGGGTCGGTGATCTCCCGCGACAGTTGGGAGCCGTCGGTGGTCGAGACCCCAATCCTCTTGAGGATCTTGGGAACATCGCCGTTTCGTTGATGGGTCACGGCGATGAGCAGGTCGGCGTAGCCCGCCGCGAGCGAAGGTGGGATCTCCTTGACACAGCCGAAATCGTAGACCACCACGCGACCGTCCTCGAGAAAGGCAAAATTGGCCAGGTTGGGGTCGGCGTGCAGCAGGCGGTGCTCGAGCAGGCCCCGCAGTACGAACTCCACCAGCACGACGCCCCAGCGATCGCGGAGCTGCTGGTTGTGCCGACCAGAACAGGCTGCGTCGGCGGTTTCTCCGTCCACCAGCTCCATGGTGAGGATGTTGCGGGTTGTGGCCTCGTCCACAACCGCCGGAATCACGATCTCGGGAATTTCCGCATGAAGGGCCGCCATGCGGTGCATGTTCCTGGCCTCGTGGGTGTAGTCGAGCTCCTCGAGCAACCGGTCCCGAACCTCCTCCCAGATGACGTCCACGTCGGCTTCGAAGACGAGTCGGATCGCCGTCTGGATCACTCGTTTCAGGTTGTCCAGATCAGCCTTGACAATTTGTTCGATCAACGGGTACTGGATTTTGACCGCCACCTGCCGACCGTCGCGCAGGCGGCCCAGGTGGACCTGACCGATGGAAGCCGCGGCGAAGGCTTCGAAGTCGAGGGCCTCAAAGAGATCGTCAAAGTTATCGAGTGAGCCTCGGATTTCGTACTCCATCACCTCGGCGGGGACCTTGGGCGCTTCTTTCTGGAGCGATCGCAGGACCGCAGCAACCTCGGGGGGAAGAATGCCCTCGTGGAGACTGAGCATCTGACCGACCTTCATGGCCGCGCCCTTCAGCTCGCCAAGGGTTTCGGCGATCCGGGTGGCATTGCGCACCAGGTTCTCGGTTTTGCGAATCTGCTTCGTGGGTCCGGATCGAGCAAGGTCGAGTACTTGATTGCCCAACACCGACGCGCCAACCCGACCTGCGAGTCCGCCCAGCTTGACGAACCGACCCAACGCCGACGATGTAGGCTTCTTGCCACCCATACGGGCATTATCTACTATTTGAAGCTCTTGCTGAGTTCGCAGTTCGCTGCGCGAATCGCGCCTAATAATTGAATTCCGAATAACTCGATTCTCGCGCCTCAGATTTCATCGCTTCGAGACGCTGGGTTCATACCGTACCGTGAAATCTGAGGGGTGAGAATCGAGAAACGGCTAGCCGTTGCGGAGCCGCTGAGCGAGCATGGTGAAGCGTTTGCGAACCGTGGCATTGCGAACGGCGCGACCAAGGGCGCTCCGGGTACCGACGATCACCACCAGCCTTTTGCCCCGAGTGACCGCGGTGTAGAGCAGATTGCGCTGGAGCATGATCCAGTGCTGGTTGTGCAGCAGAATGACCACCGCCGGGTACTCCGAGCCCTGGGATTTGTGGATGGTGCAGGCGTAAGCCGAAACAAGGTCGTCGAGGTCCTTGGCCTCCACCATGACCGGCCGGCCGTCAAAGCGGACGACCAGGTCGCGGGTCTCGGTGTCAATCGAGATGATCCGGCCGATGTCGCCGTTGAAAATGTCGAGTTCGTAGTTGTTCCGCAGCTGCATCACCTTGTCGCCGACCCTGAAGCGGCGCGCTCCGACGGCGACCTCGGGCCCTGCCGGGGTCAGCAGTGACTGGAGGCGTTCGTTGAGGTTGGAAACTCCGAGCTCTCCCTTGTGCATGGGCGCCAGAACTTGGACGTGGTCGATTGGATCGAGGCCGAACCGGCGAGGGATTCGCCGAGCCACCAAATCGATCGCCAGGTCAGCGGCTTCAACAGGGTCCGCTCGTTCGACGAAGTAGAAGTCCTGGAGGTTCTCGCCGGTAGCCATGTCGGGCATCTCTCCGCGGTTGATCCGGTGGGCATTGACCACGATCAGACTCTGCTCTGCCTGGCGAAAAATGTCGGTCAGCCTGCAGACGGCCACTTTCTTCGACGAAATGAGGTCGGCAAGGACATTGCCCGGCCCGACCGAGGGAAGCTGGTCCGCATCCCCAACCAAGACCAGCCGGCACGTGGGAGGTACTGCTTCCAGGAGGTGCCGCGCCAGTTCCACGTCGAGCATGGAGACCTCGTCGAGAACCAGCACGTCGGCATTGAGGGGATTGGATCGATCCCGGCTGAAGCTCTGGGTGCTCGGGTTGAACTCGAGCAGCCGGTGGATCGTCTTGGCCTCTTCTCCGGTGGTCTCCTGGAGCCGTTTGGCGGCCCGTCCGGTTGGGGCCGCCAGCAGCACCTTGCGCTTCTTCACCGCCAGAATATCGATGATCCCCCGAACCAGAGTGGTTTTGCCGGTACCAGGGCCACCGGTGATGATGGTGATCGGTTCCACCAGGGCGGTCGCAAGCGCCTCCAGTTGCCGGTCGGCAAGCCGGATTTTGGTGCGGGCTTGAAACCAACCGACCGCCTGTCTGACGTCCATGCCAGGGTCCATTCGAGCGCTCAACAGAAGGCCGAGGACCGAATCTGCCACCGAGGCCTCTGCCCGTTCCAAAGCGACGGGGTACACCGCAGGTTCTTCGGCGTCCCGGCTGCGAACCACCACCGCCTTCCGATCTTCAAGGGATTTGATGGCGTCCACGAGTTGCTCGCATTCGGCGCCGAGGAGCTCGGCGGCCGCGTCCATGACGTGATCCCGCGGCAGAAAGACGTGGCCCGCATTGGCCGCTTCTGCGAGGACGAACAGGATTCCAGCTTCGAGCCGCTGGGGGGCATCGTCCGGGATGCCCAGATTGCGGGCGATCCCGTCGGCGGTGCGAAAGCCGACTCCAAAGACATCGGCGGCGAGCCGGTAGGGGTTTTCCCGCACTACCTCGAGGGCGCTGGCGCCGTAGCGAGCGTGTGCCTTGGCGGCCACATTGGGGGTGACACCGTGTCCGGTGAGAAAGACCATCAGCTGTTGGATCCCGCGGTGAGTGGTCCACGAATCCTTGACCCTCTCCAGGGTCTTTTTTCCAATCCCGCGGACCTTGCGGAGTTGTTTCGCGTCGTTTTCGATGACATCGAGACTCTCGAGCCCGAAAACCTCTACGATGCGCTCGGCCATCTTGGGGCCGATGCCCCGAATCCGGCCGCTGCCGAGAAAGGCGCGAATGCCCGCGAGACTGGTGGGGGAGACGTGGACCCAGCTTGTGACCTCGAGCTGCTCGCCAAACTTCGGGTGTTGGATCCAACGACCAGTCATCCGAAGCTCGTCGCCGGTTGCAACCCCGAGCAGAGTGCCCACGGCGCTGAACTGGACTCCGTGTTTGGAGCGGCACTTGACCACGCTCCAACCGTTGACCTGGTTCGAATACGTCACTCGGACAACTGTGCCCTCCACCACTGCGATCTTCTGGTCGTCCGGCGGTGTCAGTTGGAGGGGCGGCTGGTCGTGTGGCATGTCGGGATTGTAGAACAACCGCAGTTCTGAGGTTCTAGTTCTTAGTTCTTAGTTCTTAGTTACATACGGTTGAGGGATGGGCGCGGGGTATCGGGCCTCCGGGGTGGGGTGGGTGGTAACTCAAAACTAAGAACTCAAAACTAAGAACTGGTGTTACTCGGGATCCACGAGCATGCGTGCTCGGCGAGGGCCGTGATCGTCAGCGAGGGGTTGACTCCGAGATTCGCGCCGATCATCGAGCCGTCCATCACGTAGAGATCGTCGTAGCCGAAAACCCGTCCGCGGGAGTCGATCACCCCATTCTCCGGACCCGCGCCGATGCCGCAGCCGCCCAGAATGTGTGCCGTGGACGAGGTGTTCAGGAGCACTTCGTTGAGGGTCGATTGTGGCACCGCATCCAGGTCCGCGGCGAACTCCCTGGCAACCTCGTTGGCAATGGGGATGTAGGAGGGGATGCCGGGCTGAGAAGGATCGGGCTGCGAGGTGAGAGCCCGTGTGAACGGCCACAGCGGTTGCCGTTTTCGCACCAATCGGGTGTGATTGTCGACCGTCTGCATCGCCATCAAGACCGTGGAGGACGCGGCCTTGCCCCAGGGTTTTGTCACCCTCAGGAACTGGAACGGGTGACGGGCAATATTGCCCAACCAGCGCACCTGGCGAGGCAGACCAGGACCCCCGTCGGTCAGCATGGTGCCCAGCAACAGCATCACGTCAGAGCCGGGAGGAAAACGCACCGGCTCCATGTGGGTGACATCGTCCATCTCCATTTTCGAAGTGATGGCGACACCCTGCCAGAGGTCGTCCCGGCTGCGGGAGGTGATGCCAAGCAGGGCCTCGGAATTGGTGCGAACCACGTTGCCCAGGGCGGTGGAGATTCCCGGGAGAGTGCCCCGCTCTCGACAGTCCATGAGCAGGCGGACCGTCCCCAAGACACCCGCAGAAACCACGACTTTTTTGGCGGTCAATGCACCCCGTTCAGGGGCGATCCGAGAGGTTGACCGTTTCCAATGGAGCCGGTAGCCGCCGCCGGCCATCGGCTCGATCAGGGTGACTTTGGTCTCCGGAACGATGCGCGTCCCAGCCTTTTCTGCGAGGTAGAGGTAGTTCTTGTCGAGGGTGTTCTTGGCGCCGGGTTTGCAGCCGATCATGCAGGCGCCGCAGAAGGTGCATCCGGTGCGCGGCGGCCCCTCGCCGCCGAAGTAGGGATCCGGAACCGTGACCTCCGGCTCACCGAAGAACACGCTCACGTCGGTCGGGCGAAAGGTGTGCTCTCGACCTCTTCGTGCCGCGGCGCGGCGCAAAGCCTCATCGGCCGGGCCCATCTTGGGGTTTTCCGCGGCCCCGAGCATGCGTCGAGCCGTGGCGAAGTGCTCGGGCATGACGGCCCGCCAATCCTCGAGTCCCTTCCATTGGGGATCGTCCCAGACCGTGTCGGGTGGATCGAACAAGGTATTGGCATAGAGCAGGCTGCCGCCCCCCACACCCACACCGTGCAGGACCAGCACCTCTCTGAGGAGATGGAGCGACCATGTCCCGTAACACCCTATCCAAGGAAACCAGAAGGACTTGGGCAGGTTCCAGTTGGAATTTGGAAAGTCATCGGGCCGCCATCGCTTGCCCTTTTCGAGGATCGTCACCCCGTAGCCCCGCTCCGAAAACCGGAGTGCCGCCACCGAGCCTCCAAATCCGGATCCGATGATTGCAACGTCGGTGTCAAAATGAGGGGTCGTCGAGTTCGAGTGGGTCATGTACACCTCGTTGGGGAGTGTAGCGTGGATTGCCGCACCTCGGCAATGCCGCCCCCCGCCCCCTTCCATTGCGAATTGCGAAATTACGAATTACGGATTCTGGCCTGCCGAGACCGTTCTCGATTGAAATCGGTGGGGTGCCCGGGAGATGACAATTCGTACTTCGCAATTCGCAATCTTCAAACTGGGATGCGGGCTGAGCGAATCGATCGCAGGGGGTATACTCCGGGTGATGAGTGGGTTCCGTGAGTTTCGGCTTGCCGTGATGGTCGCGGCGATGGGGCTGATCGCTGTGGTGGGATCGGCGGGGGACCTGCATCTGTTGGGACCCGATCGCACGCCGGTACGGTGGAATGAGTGGTTGGCGGATCATGGGTCGAGCGCCGTGCTGGTTTGGGCGTCGTGGGCCCCGGGTGCGAATGAAAGCCTCAGGGCCGTCGGCGAACTCCGCGAGGTTGCGCGAGGAAAAGAGCTGGAGTTTGTGATCGTTGCAGTGCAAGAAGAATTCGACGAGGCCATATCCATTCTCGACGGGTCTGGGGCGCCGTGGCTGCACGATCGGCACGGAACGATCCTCAAGGAGTACCGATTGATCAAGGTTCCATGCTTGATCGTCGTGGATGGACAGGGGGGAGTTCTAGCCAGACTGGACGCTATCCCTGGTGCGCTGGCAGCCTGGGAGAGTCAGTAATGTCTCCGATTGGGACTCGGTTTCTGACAACCGGTGCCGGCCTGGCAGCCGGCTGTCTTCTGGTCTCGTTGCTGGGTCTCGGCGGGTGCGATTCGGGTTCCAACGAAGGCGCTCGAAGAGCCTCTATAGCGGTGAGCCCCATGGATGCCTTCCGGCCGCCCATCCGGACCGAGGTCCACGCCGGCGACACCATCGAAAGCGTGTCCCGTCGGCTGGCAGGGGATGACTGGACGCGGTGGCGTGATGCCCTGTTGTCGGAGATCGATGCCCGGAAGCTGCTGCCGGGAACGACGTTCGAGGGAGTGTGCTCCCCCCATGGCGATCTTGAACAATTGACCGTCGTGTTGGACCGCCGGACCGAGTTGGTGCTGGCGAGGGATGATGTGGAGATTTCGGTGGAACGCACGGAGCGACCCATCATCAGCGATTTGGAACGACTCGAAGGGCTGGTGGAGTCTTCACTCTTCGGCGCCGTCGACTCGGCGGGTGGTCACCCCGAGTTGGCGGTGAGGATGGCCGAAGTCTTCCAGTGGGACATTGATTTCCTGAGGGATCTTCGAACCGGCGATCAGTTTGTCGCTGTGGTGGACCACCAGAGCGTCGACGGTGAGTTCTTCGACTACGGCACGCTCTATGCAACTCGTTTCGTCAACGGTGAGCGGACACTGGATGCGGTGGCGTATCCGGACGCCAACGGCAGGGTGGGCTATTACGATCTGGAAGGGCGACCGCTGAGAAAGCAATTCCTCAGATCGCCGCTGCGGTTCAGTCGGATCACCTCCCGGTTTTCCATGAGTCGGTTCCATCCGGTGCTCAAAAAACGGATGCCTCATTACGGGGTCGATTACGGCGCCCCGGTGGGAACCCCGGTGCACGCGACGGCGGATGGACGGGTGATGTACGTCGGTCGCAACGGGGGTGCCGGGCGAATGGTCAAGATCCGCCACACCAACGGCTACGAGACCAACTACCTCCACCTCAGTCGTTACGGACCCGGGATCGGCAAAGGCACCAGGGTCGGGCAGGGCGACGTGGTCGGTTACGTGGGTTCCTCTGGCTATTCCACGGGGCCCCACCTCGACTACCGCGTCAAGCTGAATGGCAGCTGGATCAATCCGCTGACCATCAGCTCCCCGGCCGCCAAGCCACTGGATTCGGAACGCTTGAAACGTTTCCTGTCGCACGCGGTGGGGATTATTTCCTTGATCCAGGGCGGCCCGCCTCCGGCGGGGGCGCAATGTTGAGGGGGGAATTCGGAATTCGGAATTCGGAATTCGGAAAACCGTTCTCGATCCATTGTGGCCATTGTGGGAGGGTGGGGTGAGGGTGGAGGTGACGGCGCCTTGCCGTGCCGATCTTGCCGGCGGCACCCTGGATATTTGGCCTCTTGGAGTGCTGCATCCGGGTTCGATCACGGTCAACGTGGCGATCCCGGTCCAGGTCAGGCTCGAGGTCGATCTCCATGGCCCTGCTGGTTCGGTGGCTCACTCCGTTGCGGAGGGCCCTTGGCGAACTCTCGGGCCCGAGGATGTGTCGGAGGACCTCACCGCTGCTGTGTGTTATTGGCTGAGGCCGGATGCCGGGGTGCGAGTGCGGGTTATCAACCAGGCGCCGGTGGGCTCTGGCCTGGGAGGATCGTCAACCTACGCGGTGGCGCTGGCCCAAGCGGTGCAGGCGCTTGAGGGCCTGACCCTGAGCGATCGATCGCTGGTGGCACTGCTCCGAGACCTCGAGGCGAGAGTGTTGGGAGCCCCGACCGGCATCCAGGACCACTGGGCTGCCGTGAAAGGCGGAGTGACCGCGGTCCACCTGGACCCCGGCCAGGAGAGGATCGAGGCGATCACCGTCGACCAGTCGTGGCTGGAGGAGAGGATGTCGGTGTACTACACCGGCATGACCCACCACTCGGGGATGGTGAACTGGAAGGTGATCCGGCGCCGGCTCGACGGGGAACCGGAGACCGCCGCCGCCCTGGAGGCGGTCGCCGAGGCCGCGCGGTGTTGCCGGGAGGGCCTCTGGGCCTCCGACGAAGTGGCGTGCGCCGCGGCCATTGCTGCCGAGTGGTCGGCACGCCGACGTCTGGCGCCCGAAGTCTGTCCCGCGGATCTGGACCGGCTCGAGGGTGTGGCGCGCGGCGTCGGCGCGACAGCTTTCAAGGCCTGTGGGGCGGGAGGTGGGGGCAGCGTTCTGTTGTGGCATCCACCAGGCCTTCGACCGGTGCTGGACCGGGCATTGTTGGCAGCAGCTCCGTCGGGATTCATGATCCCGGCCGGCATCGCTGCCGAAGGCTGTCGGATCAGCGTTGATCCCCACGTCGTTACACGTTAAACGTTCGGTTCATCCGGGAAAGCGTGATGTCAGGTGTTCCCGTGCCCGTCTCCATCTCCGTTCCCGTTCCCGACTGTCAGGGGCGGCGACAGTGATCAGCGGCAGCGACCAGCGCCAGGGACAGGATCAGAAGACAGCGGGCAGCGACCGGGGCAGAGGCAGCGATCAGATATGCAGCGGCCGCATGGTCCCCTCCGGGTCGTTCTATGGGACGGGGACGAATAGCTGCCTGGGAGGCCGTTGTCAAGGGACGCTCCGCTGCCGGCCTTGAGTCCGGCAACCCTTGACAACGACCTCCCTGGCAGCTTGTTGAAGGGCATGAACGACCCGGAGGTGACCAGTCCTGAGCCGTCAGCAACACCAACCTCGTGGCCTACACCAAAGCCCTAGAAGCAGCAGGCATCGCCATCAAGCTGGTCTGTCGAGTGCCGGCTCCGCTGAAGTCCATCGCCGATCAGCTGATCCGGTCGGCCAGCTCGGTCCCTGCCAACCTGGCGGAAGGGCACGGCAGAAACGGAAGAGATCGCCAGCACCACTGGCGGATCGCCTACGCCTCGGCCAAGGAGGTCGACAGTCACCTGCGACTGCTCTCAGCAGCTGGTGCGGTCAACCGAGTCGGCGCGGAGAAGGCCCTGGGGACCTTTGATCAGGTTCGTGCCATGACCTGGCGCCTTCTCAATCCCGTGTAGCCGGTACCCTTCCCGCGCTGACGCCGTCGCCGTCACCTGACGCCGTCGCCGTCACCTGACGCCGTCGCCGGCCCCCGTCGCTGTCAGCTGAAGCTGTCACTGTTCGCTGTCATCCACCACCTCACGGAATTCCGGATGAGCTAAACGTTCACACCTGGCGCGTTATGCGACGGGACGAACGTTTAACGCGCAACGTTTAACGATTTCCAAGGTGGCGCGGATCACGCTGCGTTTTATTCGGGGATCTTGAGCTTCTGCCCGACCTTGATGAGGTCCGGGTTGTCGAGGATGTCCCGGTTGGCCTCGAAGATCTTCATGTACTTGCTGGCGGCGCCGTAGTACTTCTGAGCGATGGCGCCAAGGGTGTCACCTGACACCACTTCGTAGATCCGTTCCTCGACCACCACCGGCTCGGGAGCAGGAGCCGGGGCAGGTTCCGGCGGCTTTTCCACCCGAATGGTGTTGAGGGTGTTGTCGGTCTCCACCAAGCGGTTGAAGGCTCCCATGACCTGGGTCGACGCCTCGCGGTTTTGGGCGTCACCGGTGAGTGTGACGGTCTTACCCTCCACCTTGGCACCCAGATTGCGAACGCCAAGACCCATGGCGTTGACCTGGTCGATCGCCTCGTTGACCTTGTCGTCGAATGACTTGAAGAACTTGTCGAAGAGTCCCATGGTTGATCGCTCCTCTCGGGGTTTGACTGTCGGTCTGAACGGCTTCATCCTATCGTGGGTCACCAATTTTGTCACGTGCCGATAGGCTTATACTCTCTGTCATTCGATAGTCTGGCGCCCGTTCTACGCGGTCTCGTAAGGGTAGGGGTGGTGTCGTGGAGGTTCGATGAAAGCGACTGAACTGTACATCGGGACCGATTTGGAACAAAGCCTCCCAGTCGGCTTGGATGCGGACCACCTGACGACCCACGGGGTGTGCTTCGGGATGACCGGCTCCGGGAAGACGGGACTGGGAGTCGTTTTGTTGGAAGAGCTCGCCCGCCGCGGAGTGCCCCTGATGGTGATCGACCTGAAGGGGGACATGGTGAATCTCCTGCTGAACTTCCCGGAACTCGAGGCGGATCAATTCGCGCCCTGGATTCCGGCCGACCAGGTCGTCAACGACGACCGTTTGGCAGCCGCAGCGAAGCAGGCATCGGTGTGGAGGAAGGGGTTGGAGGGCTCCGGGATCGGGGCGGAAGACCTCAGAGCTGTGAAAACCGGAGTGCGTTGGCAGCTGATTACTCCGGGTGCGGCGGCGGTGGCTCCCCTTGACATCCTGCCGGCATTGTCGGCTCCCGCCGGGTGGGATCCAGACTCGGATCCGGACGGCGCCGCCGGTCGGGTGAACTCCGTATCCGTGGCATTGCTGTCCCTCATCGGTCGGGGCGGAGACGCGCTGACGGATCCGGACACGGTTCTGGTGGCGTCCATCCTGCTCGATCATTGGAATCGAGGCGCGTCGCTGGATCTTGCGGGGCTCCTGGGCAGCATTGCCGATCCGCCGATGGAGGTGATTGGGGCATTGCCCATGGAGAGCTTCTATCCCCGGAAGGACAGGATGAAGTTGGTGATGGAGCTCAACGCGTTGGTGGCCAGCCCGGCCTTCAATGCCTGGACCCAGGGGATTGCGTTGGACGCAACAGCCCTGCTCGGAACCGATGCAGAACCACGGGCAAGCGTGATCAGCGTGGCCCACCTGGATGATCGCCAGCGATTGTTCGCTCTGAGTCTGTTGGTTTCCGAACTCGTGTCGTGGATGCGTGGGCAGCCGGGCACCTCGGGATTGCGCGCCCTGCTGTACGTGGACGAGGTTCATGGGATCCTCCCCCCGCACCCGGCGAATCCACCGACCAAGGGACCGCTGCTGACCCTTCTCAAACAGGGTCGTGCGTTCGGTGTTGGCTGCTGGCTCGCCACCCAGAACCCGGTGGACATCGACTACAAGGCGGTGGGCAACGCCGGGATCAAGGTCGTTGGTCGGCTGATCACCGAGCGGGATCGGGACCGGGTGCTGGACGGGTTGGGGCTGGAGAAGCTGGACGATGGCACCGACGCCGACGAGCTGGTGGCGGGCCTCGGCAAACGACAATTTTTGCTGTACGACGTGCGGGCCAAACAGCGATCAGCGACCTTTTCCTCGCGGTGGGCCATGAGCTATCTCAGGGGGCCCGTGACTCTGAACGAAATGGGGCGGCTGGTCAGGGACCGCGAGACCGAGTCGGCCGAGGCGGTCGGTGTCTCGACACCTTCCTTCACGAGTGTCGGGGCCTCCAATGCCCCTGTGTTCAGCTCTGGTGTGGATCAGAGATTCGTTCGCCGGGCGTCGGGTTTGGCCGAGCCGTCGCTGCTCGCCCGTTGCCGGGTGTCGGTCCGACGGGTGACCCTCGGCATCGAGCGTGAACAGGAGGAGATGTGGAGAATCCCTGTCGGGGTTGGTGGGTCGTTGGACTGGGATGGTGCGGATCCGCTTTCGGAGATGGCGGAGATCGACCGCCGACCCTCGCCGGAGATGCGATTTCCGCGGGCCGCGCCGGGGGACCTCGACCGCGATTTGGAACGGGTGGAATCGTCCTTCGTCAGCTGGCGCTCGCGGACGCCGATCACCGTGCTCGCGAACCGCAAACTGAAGCTGTCCCAGGAGCCCGGCGAGGACAGGGGAGCGTTTGAAACCCGTTGTCTCGATGCAGCTGACCGCGCCGATGACGCTGCCCAGGAGAGGGCGCGGGCCAGGTACGAGCGAAAAATGAACACCCTGCAGAAACGATTGGCCCGCGAACGCCACGAGCTTGAAACCGACCGCAGCGAGGCGCGGTCGCGCAAGGCCGAGGAGGTGCTGGGTTTCGTGGAGGGACTGTTCTCGGTTCTCACCGGGTCCCGAAGCGTCTCTTCGGCCAGCCGCAAGGCGAGTTCGAAAATGAAGTCGGCGGCCACCCGGCGGAGGATGAGTTCGAAGGCGAGCGCCGATGTGACCGAATCGGTGGACGAGATTTCCCGCATCGAGTTGGAGCTGGAAGCCCTGGGTGAGGAGATGCAGGAGGAGATCGACCGCATTGCCGAGCTTTCCGAGGAGATGGCTCTCAACCTCGAGGAAGTCGCCATTCGCCCTGCGAAAACCCACATCGATCTCAAGGAGATCTTCCTCCTCTGGGAATAGTAACCACCCAAACGCGGGCAGAGTCAGAAGTCAAGAGTCCCCCCCCCCACCCAGCTGCGGCGTGCGGCTTGCGGCATGCGGCCGCCCACCCGCCCGAGGCACATTCCTCCTGGTGTCATTCCGAACGAGGCGCGGGTAGCGCGCCTCGGAGGAATCTGGTCAATCTCAGGGATCGCCCGACGCAACCGGAGTCGAATTGTGTGGCTCGGTCGTCCAAATTCGGACTCTCTCGACTGGTCTATACCATCAACCGCGGACCCAGATCCCTCCTCGGCGGCCTCCGGCCGTCTCGTTCGGGATGACAATGTCGGCAGGAACAGAGGGAATCTTCGATCTTCAATCTTGGATCTTCAATCAAACCCGCCGCTCCTCTGCTCCTCTGCTCCTCCGCAGGGTAAGATGATTCGATGGCGAGACAGCGATTCCTCGCGATTTGGCTGGGATTCGGCTTGTTCTACCTTGGGCTTGCGGCGCTGGGTCCGAACGGTCTCAGGCCCACAGGAGTCTGGCCCCAGACCAACCAACACCTGCTCCAGGTCCAGGCGTGGCGCGGTGAGGACATCGAGCTGCCGGAACACGGTGGTTCGTCATCGCGTCTCATCGAGGTCTCGCCGCGGCTGGACGTGACACCCTACTTCGAGACGTGGGTGTTGGGGGACGAACGCGAGCGCGTGCTGTTGACCAACATCGCCTGCGGCGTCCAGCCGGAGAACACGGATGGGCGGTTGGAACCGGTCGAATACCTACCGGCAGATTCCCTCGCCGGCAATCTCCAACTCCAGAGGCTTGAGTGCCACGTGGGCAGCCCGCTTGGGCCGGCGTTCCTCATGTATCCGCTGCGTTTCGTCCTTGGATCCGCCCTCGCCACCCAATGGCTGGGTGCGCTGCTCGGCGGCTTGGCCGTGGCGCTCATGGATCTGCTGCTGCTGTGGTGGTTGGAGTCGGTCAGGGGTGCAGGGACCGCGCGACCTGGAGAACGGCTGGTGCTGTTGGTGCTGGCCGGGTTGGGGACACTCTGGGTGTGGCTCGTACCGCTGGGCGAGGTGTGGTTCTTCGCCCAGACGGTGGCGACCACCTGCCTCGCCCTCTCCCTGCTGCTCGCCTCGAGGGGGAGGTGGCTGACTGCAGGACTGGCGTTCGCCATTGCGGTTGCCAGCCGGCCGCCGGTGCTGCTGGCAGCGCCACTGTTGTTGGTTATTTTGCTGGGTGATGCGGGTTCCTCCAACCGCGTGCGAGGTTCGGGCCGTAGATCCGGCCCCGCGGCGGTCGTCCTCGCGGGTTTGTTTCCAGCCATATTCGGTGGCCTGCACATGGTCCTGAACCAACTCCGGTTCGGCTCGGTTCTGGACTTCGGTTATCGATTCATGCTGACCCCGCCGGAGCTTCGGAGTGCACTGGAGGAACACGGCCCGCTGAACCTCGCATTCCTGGCCAGAAACCTGAGGTACCTCTTTGTTCAGCCACCGGTGGCCATGGTCAACGAGGGCGGCGATTGGGTCTTCCCCTATTTGG
The DNA here is from genome assembly GCA_963801995.1 of uncultured Holophagae bacterium. Classification (GTDB taxonomy): domain Bacteria; phylum Acidobacteriota; class Thermoanaerobaculia; order Thermoanaerobaculales; family Sulfomarinibacteraceae; genus FEB-10. The sequence continues at coordinate 277,538 of CAWDGW010000017.1, forward strand.
CGAGTGACCCTCTGGGCATGGGTGTGGTCTTTTCCACTCCGGCCTTTCTGGGAATTCTGCTGGCGCTTGGGGGCGGGTGGAGAGGGCGGGGCCTGGTGGCGGCGTGCTGGCTCGCCCTGTTCCTGGTCACAGTTCCATCGCTGCTCTATTTCAATACCGGCTGGGTTCAGTGGGGAGCGCGATACCTGCTCGACGCGTGGCCCATGTGGTTGATGCTCACAGCTCTTGGTCTCGGCCGGGTCAAGCGATCGATGGCGTGGCTGCTGGTCGGGCTTTCCGTCGCGTCCAACCTCTGGGCTGCAATTCTCACAACCTTCGGGTGGTGGCCATAGGCGGCAAGGGTCGGTGTCGGGTTCCCAGGGTCGAGTTGAAAGTTAGGTTCATCCGAGAAAACGTGAGCTGAGGTGTTCCCGCCTCCCACCGCTTCGAACCGCGGCCCGCCGGGGTTAGGGCAATCTGTGGTGCGGCACCAATCTCCTTTTCCCCTCTGCCCCTCCGCTCCTCTGACGCTGATCCCGGCAGGCGACAATCATCAATTTTCAATCTTCAATCTTCAATCCACTTTCGGGTTAGCCGCAACGGTCGGAGATTATTCGGCCGCCGGGTCATCACCCAAGAGGTACTTCCGAAACCACGCGAGATCCCACTCCATCTTGGCCTTGCGGTGGGTGTAGGTGGTGAGACCGTGGCCCTCACCTGGGTAGATGACGAGTTCCGTGGGGATTTCGAGATACTGCCTGAGGGCGCGGTAGAGCGTCCTGGAGTGGACGACCGGAACCCGGGGGTCATTCTCTCCCACGTGGATCAGGGTCGGGGTGGTGGCCATCCCCAATCGGTAGAGCGGTGATCCAGCGCGGTACTCGTCCGGATCCACCCAGGGCTGGCGACCTTCCATGAAATTGATGACGTGGCCTGGGGTATCTTCGACCCCCCACTGGATCACCTGATCGATGACCCCGGCCCCGCTCGACGCGGCCTTGAATCGCGAGTTGGTGGTGATCAGGCAGTTGGTCAGGAATCCACCGTTGGACCATCCCATCACTGCGAGGCGTTCGGGATCGGCGACGCCACGTTCGATCATCGCGTCCACCCCGGCCATGATGTCCTTGACGTCAATGTCGTTTTCGCGGCCCACCAGTTGGATCATGAAGTCGTCACCATAGCCAGTGGATCCCCGGTAGTTGGGGCTGAGCATGGCGAAGCCGTTGGCCGGCATCAGGGTGCGACCGTAGATCCAATACCGGAACCGGTACTTTGTGTCACTCGTAGGACCGCCGTGCAACTCGACCACCAGCGGCAGCGGGCCGTCCTCTGCGCGGTAATCCGGGGGCAGCTCGAGGACGCCTTCGACCTCGACTCCGTCGGCGGAGGTCCAGCGCACGAGCGAGATTTGCGGCAATCGCCAGGAGTCGACCTGAGGGTTGACCTTTGTGAGCCGCGACAGGTGGCCATCCGAACCGACCCGGTAGATGTCATCGGGATCGGTCAAGGTACTCGTGACGATGACAAGGTTGTCGCCCGAGGAATCGAAATCGTAGGCCTCAACCGCGACGTCTCCAGGGGTCAACGTGGAGATGGCGGAAACGTCCCCACTGGATATCCCCTTGGCCGCGTAGACCCTGGTGCGAGCCCGTTGGTCGCCGCGGAAGCACAGGTCGTCCGACGCACCACGCCAGGAGAGAGATCCACCCGTAACTGAAACACCGGCCGGTCGATCCAACTCGGAGAGGGCGTACCCGGAGTCGGTCCGTCGCGCTCGGTAGAGACGGGTGGGAAAGCCATCAAAGGAAATGGAAAAGGCCAACGTCCGTCCGTCCGCGGCCCAGGTCACCTGATCGATCCAGCCGTAGGGTGAGAGGTGGCCGGAGCGCCAGCCGTCAGGGGTGACGATTGCCGTCTCCTCGTTGGCTGGGTCAAAAACCTCTACCCGCGACCAACCCTCATGGTGGATGATCTCCTCGTCGGGGGTCGTGACCATGGCAACGAGGCCTTCGTCGCTCACGTCAAAGTGTTTGACGACCCGGCGCCCGTCGAAGATGGTGCTGGCCCTCCAGTTGGTCAGATCGAGTTCGTGGATTTCGGTGAAATCGGTCACCCCGTGGCCGTATCGGAGATCAGGGAATTCATCCCTCAACTCCTTCCACTCGTCGTCAATGTGCTTGGCCGATGTGGAGAAGTGAAGCTTCTTGCCGTCGGTAGAAAGGTGAAACGCCTGGATACCGTCGCTGACGCGAGTGACGGCTTGAGGCTGGCCACCACCGGGGGTCATGCGCCAGACCTGGGGGCTGCCGTCCAGTGGCGGTGAGTCTTCTCCGCCGCGAGACACGCCGGCTCGGTAGTAGATGAAGCGGCCGTCGGCGCTCCAGGTCGGGGAACTCTCGGTGGCCCTATCGAAGGTGAGTCGCCGAGTCTCTCCTGAGGTGGTGTCCACCGTCCACAGGTCGGTTTCGCGTCCATCGACTTCCGGATTCCAACGTTGTTCGGTGTAGGCCACGGTCCGGCCGTCGGGCGATACGGCCACTGCTATCACGTTGGCGAGGGAAAAGTAGTCTTCGACCGTGATGTCGTGGTCGCGCGCCGGTGGCTCCGCCCAACCCGGGCCGGCTGAGACAGCGGTGACGAAAAACAAAACGGCTATGGACTCTGCAACTGTCTTTTTCATGGCATCACCTCGGGGAATGGGTTGGCTTTCAAGGGGTGTGAATTCTACCATCACCGGATCTGATACCTTTCTCGGGTGGCGTCTCACGCCGCAGAAAGGGCTCTGGGTGGACGAACGAGAATCTGCTCCCGTTGAGGTCGTCGCGATCGTCGAGGTTGATCCACCGGCGACCATGTCGGTGAACGATGTGGAGGATCTTGGCCGGGCGGTGGAATTGCTGGAAAATCCGAGCTTTGTGGCGCGGGTGACTGACGCCATTGGCGAGCCGCTCGAGGCGATGATCGATTTTCTGCCGGCCCGGGCCTCCGGCCGGCTGCAGGGCGTGGTGCGGACGGCTCTGGTAAAGCTGCTCGACGTTTCGGTTCGAACGTTGGAGAACGGAGGGAGCGGCCATGCGGCTCCGATGAAACACCGCCTGGTCGCGGGCATCAGCGGTGCGGTGAGTGGGTTCTTTGGCGTCGCCGCTCTCGCCGTCGAGTTGCCCATAACGACTTCCATCATCCTCCGATCGATCGCCGAGATCGCCCGCAGCGAAGGGGAGGACATCTCATCGTTGGATGCCCGCCTGGCGTGCCTGGAAGTCTTTGCATTGGGCGGTGCCTCGTCATCCGACGACGCCTCCGAAACCGGCTACTTTGCGGTCAGAGCAGCCCTGGCCAAGGCCATGGCCGATGCGGCCAAACACATTGCCGAGCGGGGCCTGGTTCAGGAGGGCGCGCCGGTCATCGCCCGCATGGTCGCGGCGCTGGCTTCGCGTTTTGGAACGGTGGTTTCGGAGAAAGTCGCGGCCCAGGCGGTGCCGGTGCTGGGGGCGGCGGGTGGCGCGACGATCAACGTACTCTTCATGAGTCACTTTCAGGATGTGGCGCGGGGCCACTTTACGGTGCGTCGTCTCGAGCGACAGTACGGCCGCGAGGTTGTGCGGTCGGAGTACGCCAGGATCGCGGCGGGCCAAAGGTGACGGCGGCGGACCGCGTGATCTCGGTGGATGAACCGGCCTCGGGCAAGCGACTTTGGGCCTCGGTTCGGAGGGTGGGGGAGGATCTGGTGGTGGCCGTGGGCGGGGGGAGTCGTCCCCACGTGGGTTGCGTCGTGCTCGCGAGCCCCGTCCAGTCCCGCTCCAACCCTGAAACGTGGTCGGCTTCGTGCTCTGTGCTGACCATCCCACCTCACAAGGAGGAGGCTATTGCCCGCGCGGTGGCGTCCCGGTTGGCTGAAGTGTCGGGAAGGGTGGTTGTGACCACGGCGGGTGTCCACGACGAGAATCTCGACAGGGCCGGGATCGAGGCGTACCTTCGACTCGGCGCCCAACTGGCCGACGAGTTGGCCGCCGTTCTCCAAGAGGGCGGATTCCCCGAGTACAATCGGATGGAATGACCGCCATCTTGTTTTTGGCAGCTGTTTTCGCGGCGGGGCTCGGCGGCTACGCCGTACTCACCCGACTTGGCCTCGACGATTTCGACGCCTGGGCGGCGGGACGCACCGTTGGGCTCGTGGTTGCGGCCTTTCCTGCGTGGTGGGTGGGCGTACTCGGGTTTTCTCGGTGGCGCCTGGTGGCGGTGGTTATTTTGCTCGTGATGGCCGGGGTCGGCGCGGTCAGCCTGTGGCTCCGTCGAAGCGCCTGGCGAGAGGTGGTCAAGGCGGAGGGCGTTTTCCTGCTAGCCGCGCTGGTGGTTCTGTTCATCCGGCTTGATCATCCACAAATCATGGGCCAGGAAAAGCCGATGGACATGGGCATTTTGGCCACGCTGCTCCGTTCCGAAGGTTTTCCTCCCCTGGACATGTGGATGGCCGGTGAGACTCTGCCCTACTACTACTGGGGGGCGCTGCTTTGGACCGCCCCGCTCGCTATCGGCGGGTTGCGGTTGGAGGTGGCCTACAACGTGATCGTGGCTCTGGTGGGCGGAACGGCAGGTGTGATCCTGTGGGCCCTCGGCCGTCGGCTGGCCGGATCCCATTTGGCCGGCGGCATCGCGGCCTTTTTTGGCGTGTTGGCGGGCACCCCGGACGCCTGGCGGCAGGTCGCGGGGGGCACTCCATTTGGTGACCTCAGCGTCTGGAGGTCCTCCCGGCAGCACGAAGACGTGATCACCGAGTTTCCGCTCTTTACCGAGTGGCTTGGCGACCTTCATCCCCACTACTTATCAATACCGATCGCGTGCGCGGGCTTCCTGGTGGCTTGGCGCGCCGGGCGGGACGGCCCGCGGCTGACGAGCACGCTCGCTTTGGCGGTGCTGTTCGGCGTCGCCTGGGCCGCCAACCCGTGGTGTATGCCGCCGACGCTTGCCGCCATTGGCCTGCTGTTGCTGTGTGGCGACGGACGGTGGCACTGGCCTGATCGGGAGGGTCGATCTCGCTGGGTTGCTGCGGCTGGTGTCGCAGTGGGTGGGTGGCTGGTGGCGGCGCCGTTTCACCTCGCTTTCCATCCCCCTTTCCAAGGACTCAAGACCGTCTTCGCGTGGACCTCGCCGGCCGACCTCTTGCTCTACGGCGGCTGCTTGCTGATTCCGGCGGGTGCTGCAGCGTTGGTGTCGTTTCGATCCCGGTTGGGCAATGACCGAGGTAACGCCACCGCGATTACCTTGGTGATCTCCGCCCTGGTCATGATGGCGGCGGCGGCGAGCGGGCGGCCAAGTCTTGTGCTGCTGATGGGCTGCACGAGCATCCTGGTCTGGCGGGTGCTCACCTCGGGGGAGGAGCCCGAGAAGCCTGCGCTGGCGCTGGCGGCGCTGGGGCTGTTTCTCTTCATGGTGCCCGAGCTCGTTTATGTGGTCGATTCCTACGGCGACCGTCTGCACCGAATGAACACGGTCTTCAAGTCCTATATCCAGGCATGGATCCTACTCGCGGTATCACTGCCGGTGCTGCTGCGCGTCGGTTTTCCCGGTCGGCGTGCACGGACGTTTGTGGCCGGACTTCTCGTGATGGCCGGGTTGCCCCATCTGGTGTGGATGGCTTCCAATCAGTTTTCGGGGCGGTCGTTGGGGCTCGACGGAATGAAATGGATGCACCCCGGTGACCGGGCCATCGTTCGCCACCTTCGCGAACAACCCGCGGAAGCGGTCGTGGTTGAATCGGTGGGCGGTGCCTACACCGAGTACGCGCGGTTTTCGGCGTACTCCGGGGTCCCAGCGGTCATCGGCTGGGAGAACCACGAGATGGTGTGGCGCGGGCACGAGGTGACGGCTGAGACCAACCGGCGGGCCGAGCTCGTCCGGGAGATCTACGACTGTGGCGACCCGGTCAAGATTCGGGCGTTGGTGAGAGAGGCCGGTGCAACCCATGTGGCCATCGGTGCTCTCGAGCGCAACGACTTCGCGGAGGAGAGCCGCGCTGCTGTCCGCCGAGCTGGTGAGGTGGTTCTGGACGAGGACGGCGGCGTTGTGGTTCGATTCGACATTGGATCCGAAGTGATTCTGCAAGATGTTGGGTTGGAGGGAGACGATGGTTGAGTCCACCATGACCGGTCCGGAACTCACCGTGGTGATCCCGGCATTCAACGAACAGGAAAGCATCGGTCCCATGCACGACCGGCTGGTGGCTGCGCTGGAGGATCGGGTTGACGGGCTCGAGGTGCTGTTCGTCGACGACGGGTCGAGAGACGACACGTGGCAGAGGATCGTCGAGCTCGCCGCCCGGGATGCGCGAGTGAGGGGCCTCCGGTTCGCGCGCAACTTCGGCCACCAGGCGGCCCTGACGGCGGGAGTCGATGCTGCCAGGGGACGGGCAGTGGTCATCATCGATGCCGACCTCCAGGACCCTCCAGAGGTGATTCCCGAGATGGTGGATCGATGGCGCCATGGAGCGGAGGTGGTCTACGGCCAACGCAAGAAGCGCGAGGGGGAAACCTGGTTCAAAAAGTCGACTGCGGCCGGTTTCTACCGCCTGTTGCAGAGAATTACCAACGTGGAGATCCCGGTGGACACCGGGGACTTCAGGCTGATGGGACCTCGGGCTGTGGAGGCCTTCAGGGCTCTCCCCGAACGCAACAGGTTCATCCGCGGGCTGGTGAGCTGGATCGGTTTCCCGCAGGAAGCGGTTCATTATCACCGCCAGGCGCGCCTCGCGGGCGAGACCAAGTACCCGCTTCGCAAGATGGTCCGTTTCGCTTTGGACGGGATTACCTCGTTTTCGTTCCTGCCGCTCCGATTGGCCACCCTGCTCGGATTTGCGGTCTCCGTGTTTTCCTTCCTCTACATCCTTGTGGTGATCGTGCTCAAGGTGCTCGGCATCAACTGGCCTGGCTATACCTCGATGATGGCCTCGATCCTCTTCCTCGGCGGGGTCCAGCTGGTCATGATTGGAATATTGGGTGAGTACATCGCGCGGATCTTCGAGGAGGTCAAGCGGCGGCCGCTCTACCTGGTGGGGGATAGTACCGACGGAGACGTCGACGTCGTGCCTCCCGAGAGGTAGGCGGGAGAATTCGAAATTCGAAATTCGAAATTCGGAAAACCGTTCTCGACGGAAGGGAGTTCTTCATGGACAGCTACTACAAGCCCGAGCACCTGGCTCACTTCGGGGACATCGCGGAGGGTGGGGGAGAGCTTGCGCGGAAGTTCTTCGATTACTACGGCTCTGTATTCGCCGACGGCGCGCTGTCGATCAGGGAGAAGGCACTGATCGCTCTAGCGGTGTCCCACGCGGTCCAGTGCCCGTACTGCATCGACGCCTATTCCTCAGAGTGTTTCAAACAGGGGGCCGATCTGGAGGAGATGACCGAGGCCGTTCACGTGGCCACTGCGATCCGGGGTGGCGCCTCGTTGGTCCACGGGCTGCAAATGATGGAACATGTAACCCGCTCATCCATGTGAGCACATCCAGACTCCAGGGAGAGAACCGATTCATGAGTGAAGTGTCCAACCTGCCCCTCCGCGAGAACGCCGTAACCGAGGACTATTCCTCCACCGATGCCGGACCCAAGGGCACAACCACCCTGCGGGCGCGGCGGTCACCGTTGGTGTCGCCTGCGCAGCAGATCCGAATCCTCGATGCGTTGGAATTGGTGGGGCAGCGGTATGACGGTGATTTTCAGGCGGCGGTGGAGAGCAGCACCGAGCGGGGTCTTCGAACCGGCAACGTCGAGGTTTTCCAGATCAATGTCGGCAAGCTGTGCAACATGACCTGCCGGCACTGCCACGTGGACGCCGGTCCCGATCGGTGGCAGGAGGTCATGGATCGAGACACCATCGACCATTGTCTTCGAGCCCTCGATATGACCGGTGCCCACACCGTGGACATCACCGGAGGGGCACCGGAGCTCAACCCACACTTCCGGTACCTGGTGGACCAATGTGTCGAGCGTGGTGTCCACGTGATTGACCGTTGTAACCTGACGGTTCTGTTGCTGCCGAGAAACCGTGACCTGCCTGAATGGTTTGCTGCGAGAGGTGTCGAGGTAGTGTGCTCGCTGCCCCATCATCGTCAGCGAAACACCGACGCTCAGCGTGGCGTTGGGACCTTCACCAAGTCGGTCACGGCACTCAAACGCCTCAACGCCGCCGGCTACGGGCAGGGCGATCCAAAGCGCCGGCTGACGGTGGTGGTCAATCCGGTGGGCGCGGTGCTCACCGGTGACCAGTGTTCCATGGAGCGCCAGTGGAAGAGGGGACTGGAGACCCACCACGGCATCGTCTTCGATCGGCTGATCGCGCTGAACAACATGCCCATCTCCAGGTTCCTCGAGTGGCTGGAATCGAGCGGTAACCTCCAGCGCTACATGGAGCTGCTGGTGAACTCGTTCAACCCGGCAACCCTTGACGGCCTGATGTGCCGAAGCACGCTCTCCATCTCGTGGGACGGGACGGTGTACGACTGCGATTTCAACCAGATGCTGGACCTGGCGAGCCGGGTCAACCCGAGGAGCCCATCCCTCCATGTCTCCGAGCTGACCAGGGAGGCTTTGGATGGACGTCCCATCGTTACCGGTCGGCACTGCTTCGGCTGCACCGCCGGCGCCGGATCCTCTTGCGGTGGAGCGCTTGACACTGAGGTGAGTTTCTAATTTTTAATGACTTACCGTGTTGCGTGGCTCCATCGATGTGAGCCCTCCGGATTGGGCGTAGGTGGGGGAAACCAAGAACTGAGGGCTCATCCGGAGTTCCGTGAGGTGTTGGATGACAGCGAACAGTGACAGCGTCGGCTTACAGCGACGGGGGCCGGTGCAGCGTCAGATTACCGCGACAGCGTCAGATCGTGAAGCGCGCTGAGAGCTACGGTGGGACGGGATTGAGCAGGCGCCAGGTCATGGCACGAACCTCATCAAAGGTCCCCAGGGCCTTTTCCGCGCCAACTCTGTTGACCGCACCAGCGGCTGAGAGCAGTCGTAGGTGACTGTCGACCTCCTTGGCCGAGGCGTAGGCGATCCGCCAGTGGTGCTGGCGATCTCTTCCGTTTCGGCCGTGCCCTTCCGCTAAGTTGGCGGGGACCGAACTGGCCGACCGAATCAGCTGATCGGCGATGGACTTCAGCGGAGCCGGGACTCTCAAGACAAGCTTGATGGCGATGCCTGCTGCTTCGAGGGCTTTGGTGTAGGCCACGAGATTGGTGTTGCTGACGGCTTTCGACATGGTCACCTCCGGGTCGTTCATGCCCATCAACAAGCTGCCAGGGAGGGCGGAGGGGCTGGCAGGGGGGCCTTGGAGATGGCCCGACGAATTGTGGTGCGGCCGTCCCGGCTGCAAGACTCGGCCGTAAGGTCAGCAGGCCAGAGGCCCGCACCACAATCTCCCCCCTGCCAGCCCCTCCGCCCTCCCTGGCAGCTATTCGTCCCCGTCCCATAGAACGACCCGGAGGGGACCATGCAGCCTCTGCAGATCTGATCGCAGCCTCTGCCGCGGTCGCTGCTCACCGTCGCTGCTCGCTGTCTCCTGCCCCTGCCGCTGCTCGCTGCCGCTGTTCACTGTCGCCGTCCCTGAATCCCGGGCACGGCAACACCTCACATCACACTTTCCCGGATGAGCCGAACAAAGAACTAAGAACTAAGGACTCGGTTCAGTCTGGGTAAACGCGAATCTCGACGACCTCTGCCAGGGGGATCTCGTCGACGTGGAAAAGGGTGCCTCCACGGCCCACCTCCATCCCCTCGTGGAGCTCGAGGGTGCCGCCCACCACATCGTGAATCTGCCCCTCATATCGGTGGTCGCCGGTGGTCACCACGATGGCGCGGTGGCCGGCCAGTTCTCGCAGTCTCGACGTATCGGTTGGCTGAACCAACTCATACCGTTCGAGGCGGGCATGACGTCGCACCGCCGCGTCCATGGGCTGGGTGGGAAGCTCGAAACGAATCGCCAGTTCACGGGCCCGCTCAACGTACAACCCCGCCTCATCCCATTGAGCCGCGCCGGCTGCGTCATCGGCTCGGTTGAGGAGATCCGCCACCAACGAGCGGGCGGTTCCGAGTACCAGGTGCGCCTTGCTGTCGATCAAGGCAGCTTGGGATAGCAGGCTGATGGCCCGATTGAGGTCACCCTCCCGCTGAGCCAGGCGGGCTTCGCCCACCAATGCCACCATGCGTGCCCGTGGTCCCGGCGTCGGAGTCGCCAACGGGGCGGTGGGCTCGGCCAAAGGGATCGGATGAGATGGGGTGGGACTGGCAGGCGCGGTTGGTGGCGGGACAGTGGTCCGAATTGGCAGGATGGACCCGGCTTCGTGGCGTGTCTCCTGCTGTCGCACGATGAAGATCGAGGCCGAAACTGCGATCACGACCGCCAAGAACCCCAATGCCACCGGGACGGGAATGCCACGAGCGGGGACCGGCCCATCTTCAGCCTCAACTTCGGAATCACCAGTCACGGTGTCGTCGGGAGACGCCGGGGAGTCGATGCGGGCTGAAGTCTCGAAATCGGTCGAGACGGCCCGGTCTGCGGATTCACCAGGGTCGAGATCTGAGAGAGTCTTCTCAACGTGGGCGAGTTCGCGGGCCACCGACAGAAACCCGAGGCTTTCGAAGAGGCGGGCTACCGGGAAGAGCTCCCGGGCAAGATCTCCCAACGCCGGCTTTGTTTCCTCTGCAGCAGCCCCTGACAGCGCAGCGATGACCCCGGCGATCCGACCGGCCATCTCCTGTGCCTCCTCGTTTCGCGATCCCAACGAGAGGCACTTGCGGTGGATTTCCTCGAGGCGGGCGATGACTGGACCCAGTTTGGGTGAGCTGCTGTCTGCTATTTCCTGGATGTCGTCGCTCAACGGTTCCCCCAGGGCTGATTCTAACTCATAGCAGTCAGCGCGCCGTGGTGAGCAGTGCGTCATCCACCAAATCAACGCTTCACTGCTCCACCGCTCCACTGCTTCATTGCTCCACTGCTTCACCGCGTGGAGCCTGGGTGAAGGTATGATCTCCACCAGTCATGGGAACTCCACGGACCACGCGACAACGAACGGCTGAGGCACCGTGAGGGGCCGCCGCGGATCTCTCTGGTGTCTGGTTCTGGCGAGCGTTCTGCTCGTGGCTGCGTGCCACCAGAGTCCGCGGCGTACCAGCGGTCTCGACGGAATTCGGGAGAGCGGACAGCTTCGAGTCCTGGTTCGTCCCGGCTTTCGCGCCGACTCCATTCCCGGCGACGGCGTCCTGAGTGAAGCAGAACTCCTGGAGCAACTCGCGGCCCGATTGGGTGCGGAACTGCGCTGGATCAGAATTCGCCGACACGACCATTTGATTGGCTGGCTGCTGGACGGGCGGGGGGACCTCGCTGTGGGGAGGTTTTCACCTGCAGACCTGGTGGGAACCGATGCGAGCCCAACGTCCGCGGTCGCCTGGGTCGACGACCTCGTGGTGACTCGAAGCGATGGCCCGGCCCCTGGTCAGAGCTCGCCCAACACCGCGGTGATCCATCTCCACAGGTCGCTGACATCACCGGTTCTCCGCGAACGGCTCGCCGATCTGGGCTACCGATTCGAGCCCATAGCGGAGGAGGTGACATTGGAGAATCTGCTGCTGCAGGTCCGTGCCGGCAAGTACCGTTATTCTGCTGCGGACTCGTTCCTGGTGGATTCCATTGGCGGCCTCCGGGTCGTGGATACCCTCTCCAGGCAGCGGCCGGTGGTGTGGGCGCTGCGGGAGGCCAACGGTCGTCTGCGGCGAGCTGTGGACGACTTCCTTTTTGCGGAATCGGTACTCAACCGGACGAGATCCGCATCAGTTTGCAGAGACCTGGCTGGGATTCGCCGCACCAGGGTGCTTCGACTGATCACAAGGAATTCGCCGACCACGTATACGGTGGAGCGGGGAGGATTAGAGGGCTTCGAGTACCGGCTCGCTCACGCCTTCGCGCGGGAGATTGGGGTTCGGCTCGAGGTCGAGATTCCCCCTCCCGGAATTGATCCCATGTGGTGGCTCGAGCAGGGATTCGGTGACTTGGCCGCACTCCACGAGCCGATCTCACCAAAAGACGAAACCCGGTTCCTCGCGACCGAACCCTATCGCCGGGTCGATCTGGAAGTGGTTGGGTTGGCCAGGCGCGACCCGCCCGCGGACGTTTCGGATCTGGCCGGGGTCGAGGTGGCCGCGGCGCGACCACTGGCCGAGCTGTGCCAGCTGTTGCCCCTCGACCCTCCGATGCGCACGTGGTCGGGGGATGGGGCGATTGATGGTGTGGCGGCCATCCGCGAGGTGTCGGTGGGCCGATTCCCGCTCGCGGGGGTTGACGCCGATACCGCCCTTCTGGCCACCGCCGAACGCCCCGACCTGAGGAGGGTCGCGACGGTTCTGAAGGACATTCCCCTGGTCTGGGTTGTGAATACCTCGGCTCCTGAACTCCTCAGGGTGGCGAACTCATTCCTGGACGATGCCAGGCTGTCGGGTCTGATCCGGCAACTGGACCAGAGTCAACTCGGTCTCTGGGAGCCACGGGGCCTCGCCGATATCCCGGACGTCCCGGAGGGAGCGATCACACCCTTCGACGAAATCTTGCAGTGGGTCGGCAGGCAGCACGGAATTGACTGGCGGCTTCTCGCCTCCCTGATGTATGAGGAGTCCCGATTTGACCCCGAGGCTGTGGGACCGGGTGGGTCAGCCGGACTTTTTCAGTTCATGCCGGTGACCTGGGGTGATCTGGAGATGGAGGACCCCTACCATCCGAATGAGGCAGCGGAAGCGGGTGGCTGGTACCTCAAGTGGCTGATGGACAAGTTCTCGGATCTGGACCTTCCGGACCGGGTCGCCATGGCGATCGCTTCGTACAACGTCGGCCCCCGACACGTTTTCGACGCTCGCAGGTTGGCCCGTGAGATGGGATTCGATCCGGATCGCTGGCGAGGAAACGTGGAGACCGCCATGCTCATCCTGAACGATGCCGAGGTCGCGCGACGCTTCCCTGCCGGGGTCTGCCGGTGCCGGCGGGCCGTCGGCTACACCCGCCGAATCCTCCGCCGCTACCGCGCCTACACCGAGCAGTTCCCTCCTTAGACGTTTCGCGAAAACTTCCGTCATAGCTGATCTCTCTGAATTTCCGCCGCACTCTCGAATCGCGGTGAGCGGGAATGGTCAGAATGCCGATGCCGAGAGTGCGCCGAATATTCAGAGCTTCTTATCGCAAATATTCTGAGACAAACGGCGTCGCCCGAATTATCTCTCCAGGGTCCGGTCGAATCGCCTTTACGCCGCGGGAAAATCTCTGTTGAATCTCGCCTCTCTGATTTTTTCCTGCGCACTCGAGCACAGCTCCGTCCCAAAAGCGCGTACCCGTATTGCGTGTGCGGGAAAAATCAGAGTTGACCAGCTCCGCCCGTTTGGGCCGCACGGCCTAGATGTGGTTTTTCTGGAACATATCCCTCAACGCCAGAAGCGTCTGGGCGAAGTTGACTTCCTTGAGGAAGTCCTGGAGCTGCTCCTTGGCGGCGCCCTCGCGCATCTTGCGGTCCACCTTCGAGATGATGTCGTAGAAGTCCGAGAGTGGCCGCAGGCCGAGATCCGAGAATCCCTTTTCGTACCAATCGCTGACGCTGACCATCTGCCAGATTCTGGCGGGCGGAGGGATGTCCTTGGTCCAGATGCCCTCAGCGATGGTGGTGACCTCCTTGTAGAGCTCGCGGAGGATGGTCTGATCGTCACCGGCTTCGAGGGCGTCCTGGAAGGTCAGATCGCGGGGCACTTCGGAGGATGGGTCATCGTCTTCAGCCGATTCTGGGATCGGATCCCCCGGGACGCGCCGGGGAGCCTCGGGCGGCGCCTCGGCTGACGGTTCCGGCACGGGTTCCGGGTTGACTGCCGCAGTCGGTGCGGCCTCGTCGACGGTTGTGTCGGCTGGAGGAGGATCGGGTTCGCGCTCGGCAGGCGGCGGATCGGCCGCTTCGGCGGTGGGTGGCGTTGGGGCTGCCGGTGGCGCCATGTCGTCCGGCGGTTTGACCGGTTCTACCGGGGGTGGCAACGGTCGCTCGGGTGCGGGCTGCTGTGGTGGCGCTTCCTGTTGGGCAGCTGGGGCGGCGGCAGGTTCAGCAGATGCTGCGCTCTCTTGCTGTGCGCGATGATTCTCGATGGCTTTTCGGAATCGCAGGTGGAACGTGCCGAGGAATGAAAGCTCGGTCTCGCTGATGGGCCTGGCGCGGCCGAGTTTGGCGCGCATCACCTCGAGTTCGAGGAACCGGGCGTTGAGTAGAGCTGACGTGGGCGCGAGGCCGACGATCTGGGGAAACGCATCATCATTGTGTTCGAGGATCTCGAGCAGGTCCGGAAACAGGGCGTAGCTCATGATCTGCTGGTATTCGCTTTCGTACCAGTCGATGGCCTTCTCCTGCTCCTTACGTTCCACCAGACGTTCGAGGATCCCGGGCGGAAGGCCGGTCTTGTACCATTCCTTGCCGTGGATTCGATCCAATCGGCCGCGCAGTGTTTCTCTCAGATCGTCGAGAATCTCCGCGATGATCCGGTATGCGTCCAGGTTTTGCTCCAGCCAATCCATGCCGGTCTGCTCCTCGAGTTCCGCTTTTCGCGCTCGTCCTGCCAGGGTACCATGCCGAAGGTTCGATTGTGAGCCATTTCGCCCAGGAGAAACCATGATGAATGCTTCGGATCAGATTCGGGACCTCCTGGAATCTTCGCGGACGATCGCGGTGATTGGGTGCTCGCCAAAGCCCGATCGGGCGTCCCATCGGGTGGCCGCCTACCTGCAGCGGGTGGGCTATCGGATGATCCCGGTCAATCCTGGCGTCGACAAGATTCTCGGAGAGCGGTGCTACTCGGATCTGGCTGCGATCGCGGCCGACGTGGAGATCGACATCGTGGACGTTTTCCGCAGGCCAGAGCATATTCCACCGATCTCCGAAGCTGCGGTGGCGCGCGGAGTCCGGGCTCTCTGGCTCCAGCTCGGCGTCACCAACCCGGAGGCCGAGCGCCGTCGCAGCCGATGCTGGCCTCATGGTCGTAGCCGATCGCTGCATCAAGATCGAGCACACTGCGCACTTCTGAGTTCTGAGTTTTGCATTTTGAGCTTCTTAGTTACCCCCAACACCCAACGATCCCGGTAGCGGCTTCAACGATTCAATCGTTCAGAGCCGTTTGTAACTAAGAACTGAGAACTAAGCAACTAAGAACTAAGAACTGCTAAGACTGCCATTGATGAGCGCCGCCAGATCGGGCGGTTCCGGCGCATCCTCCACCAGGAAGACATGGCAGTTGTCGCACTCCATGGGGATCACGTGCTCGCCGTCGGCGGTGGCCATCTCGTCGTCATGGCAACGCATGCAGCCTGGGAAATCGTCGTGACCGATGTCGTTGGAGTGGGTCTCCCAGTTGGTACCCATGGCCGGAAAGACGGTGCGCCCATAGATCCTGGCCGCAGCGTCGGCGGCCTCCTCCACCAGATTTTGGTCGTCGGACCAGACATTCGGGTACTCCGACTGATAGAAGGATGCGAGGTGCTCTTTCACGGCCCGCACTCCCTCGAGGTGGGATGGGTAGTCGCCCTCGATGGCCTTGACAGCCTCGCGTTTGTAGTAGGGCAGCGCCCGGAATGCGGGCACTGTCTCGAGCGCCGAGTCCACCGCCTTGCCGGGAAACTCGAAGAGGTGAGTGGGCCGGTTGTGGCAGTCGATGCAGTCCATGATCCTTGTCCGTTGTTCGATTTCCTCGGGGGGAATCACCTCGTCGCCGTCGCGCGTGTAGGTGCGAACCTCGCCAGCAGCCGTGGTGAGCTCCACCCAGTAGATCTCCTGTCGGCTCTCGTCGGCGATGTAACGGATCTTGTTGTCGGAGTAGATGTGCCACCAGTGGATACCACCATGGGTCCCGAGGTCCAGACTTCCGCCGCCGGTCTTGAGCAGCATCGCCGTGTACATCGGCGTGTTTGTCTCGTTTGATCTGAACCGCGCGAACACCCGCAGCTTGTCGCCGTGGTGCTTGTTCGGCCAGTGGCACTGTTCGCAGGTCTCCCTCGCCGGTCGCAAAGCCTTGATTGGAGTTTCAATGGGCCGGGGATAGGTGTCACGAAGGGTATGCCAGACCTGCCTGAGGCCGTCCACCTTCGAACGGACGTACCATGAGGCTCCCGGACCGATGTGGCACTCCACGCAGGCGACCCTGGAGTGAGGGGAGTTCTGGTAGGCCGAAAATTCCGGCTGCATCACGGTGTGGCAGGTCTCGCCGCAGAACGCGACGGTCTCGGTGTGTTCAACCGCGAGGAAGGAGGATGAGCCCAGGATCACCGCGTTGATGGCGGTCATCGCGAGGAAGATGGTGGCCATCCGGCGTAGTTTGGGGTCGTTGAAATCGAGTTTTGGATAGAGGACACGGTCCTCCTCGGATGTCCCGGCCTGCGCCAATCTGTGGCGCCGCCACAGCATTCCGATCGGGATCATCAGCAGTCCGAAGACGAAGAACGCTGGCAGTACAACGTAGGCGAACATCCCGATATAGGGGTTCTCGCCGAGACCGCCCAGGAGGTTGACAACCAGGAAGATGACAATCATGAGCCCCGACACGGTCGTCATCCCGATGCCTGCGATGGTCACGACGTTGTTGGCGAGGTTGAAGAGACGGCCGAGCAGCTTGTTGCGGCCAGATAACATGTGTCCTCCACTGGTTGGTGGCGGGCTCAGCAGTCGGCTACCGCCTTGCGATGTTGCTCAATTTAACAAGTACGTGACGAAAAATGAAGGGCTTGCGTTTGTCAGGGCCGGGCCATACCATCAGAAACCGAAAAGGAATGGGCCGTGACGAAGAAAGAAACCGAGCCAGGTTCTCAGAAAAGGGATTCGTTATGAGCTTGAGAAATTTGTCACATGACGATATAGTGATGGTGTTTGGAGGACCCTACCGGTGCATTCCCACCGTTTCCCATTGATCCATCAAACCAATCTCCCGCGGACCGCGATTGTGTCCCTCGGGACTGCCTTGATCGCGATGGCCACGGTCCTCAGCCCGGCCATCGCAGTGGCGCAGTCCAACGAGGATTGCCTGATGTGCCACGAGGATCCCGAAGCGGTTGGTGAGCGCGGCGGTCGCGAGGTTTCGGTCTTCGTGGATCCGGCCAGGTTCGCGGAATCCGTGCACGCCGATTTCGGCTGCATCGACTGCCACATGGATCTAGATGGGGTTGAGCTTCCCCACGATGAGGAACTCGAGCCGGTTGACTGCGGGATGTGCCACGACGATGTGGCCGAGGAACACCAGTCGGGTCCCCACGGCAAATGGGCGCAGGACCCGCTGTCCCCTGCGGCTGGGTGCATCAGATGCCATGGAACACACGATGTGAAGCCGCCCCCTGATGGTGCTTCGTCGAACGCAGCCGAGGCGGCAAGCGCGATGTGCCGATCGTGCCACGGGAAACAGGCGCGTGCCGTTGACCGGGGAATGCACGGCGGCAGCCTGGGCGCCGGTTGTATCGGCTGCCACACCGGCCACGGTGTGCCCATCCCCGCCACCGACGTGGAGCAGATCGCAATCTGCGGCACGTGCCATCAGCAACAGGCGGATGAGCACGCCCGGAGCCTGCACGGCCGTGCCGCCGCGGCCGGCGACGACCTGGCACCCAACTGCGTGTCCTGCCACGGCAGCCACACCGTCCGATCGCACCGCGATCCCACCTCCCAAACAGCCATCATCAACATCCCCCAGTTGTGCGGTTCGTGCCACCGTGAGGGCACCGAGGTCACCCGTCAGCATGACATTCCCCAGGATCGGATCCTCGAGAACTTCTCCATGTCGGTTCACGGAGAAGGTCTCTTCAAGAAGGGGTTGACAGTCACGGCCGTGTGCACTTCGTGTCACACCTCGCACCTGATCCTCGAGCACACGGATCCGAGCTCGAGCATTTTCCGCGACAACGTGGCGGCAACCTGCACCGTCTGCCACAGCCGAATCGAGGAAGTGCACATCAAGGTCGTCGAGGGCAGGCTGTGGGAGGAGGAACCCCACAAGATCCCATCGTGCGTCGAGTGCCACCAGCCCCACAAGATCCGTCGCCGGCCGGCCACCGTCGAGGGCGCCGCCAATCGCAACTGCATGAAGTGCCACTCGAACCCCGAGCTGGCCATGGAGCGGGACGGACAGGTGATGTCGACCTTCGTGGACGAGGAGGTCTTCAGCCTGTCCGCCCATTCCGGCGTGGCTTGCGCCCAGTGCCACACCGGGGTCACCCCGAATCACGCCGAGCGTGCCTGCGCGACCATCACCGCGCCGGTGGACTGCAGTATCTGCCACGCCGAGGAGGTCGAGCTGCACTCGTCCAGTGTTCACGGCCAGCTGGCTGCGGCGGGCGACCCGGATGCTCCGGCTTGCCTCGACTGCCACGACGACCACGCCACCCAAGAACATACGCTCCCGACGTCGCCGACCTATGCGAGAAACGTCCCCGAGCTGTGCGCCAAGTGCCACCGGCAGGGCGAGTCCGCCGCGCGCAGACTTCACTCCGAGATTCCGAACATTGTGGAAAGCTACGCCATGTCGATCCACGGCAAGGGTCTCATAGATAGCGGTCTGGTCGTATCGGCGACCTGTACCGACTGCCACACCGCCCACCACCCTGCACGCAGCGAGGATCCAGACTCCACGGTCAATCCCGCGCATATTGCCGATACCTGCGGGCGGTGCCACAACGGCATCGAGGAGATTTTCAAGACGAGCATCCATTGGCCGGGCAATGGCGACACCGACCAGGAGTTGCCCACCTGCGAGGACTGTCACACCTCCCACACCATCAGCCGCGCCGATGCCGAGGGCTTCCGCTTCCGGATGATGAACCAGTGCGGACGCTGCCACACCGATGAGGCGGAGACCTTCTTCGACACCTACCACGGCAAGGTGTCGCGGCTCGGCTCCGAAGGTGCGGCCAAGTGCTACGACTGCCACGGCACCCACAACATCCTGCCGCCCAGCGACCCCGAATCGATGCTGAGCCACGACAACGTGGTGGACACCTGCGCCACATGCCACCCCGGCGCCCATCGTCGATTCGCCGGCTACCTGACCCACGCCACCCACCACGATCCTGAAAAATATCCCTACCTGTTTTACGCCTTCTGGTTCATGACATTGCTGCTGGTGGGAACCCTGACCTTCGCCATCCTCCACACCCTGGCATGGCTGTGGCGGCTGCTGAGGACCCGAGATCAGTGGGTCCAGCACAAGACGGCGCCCCAGGAACGGCTCTACATTCGCTTCTCACGGACCCAGCGGATCATGCACATGGTGATGCTCTTGAGCTTCTTCACCCTCGCCCTCACCGGTATGGCCCTCAAGTTCTCCTACATGGGTTGGGCGGTGTTGCTGTCGAAGGCTCTGGGAGGCTTTGGGGCGATGGGGGTCCTTCATCGGATGGGTGCGGTCGTGCTCATCGCCCTGTTCGCGTTCCACATCCGCCAGGCCTTCCAGTTCAAGCGGGAGTCGGGTGTGGGCTGGCTCAAGTTCATCTTCGGTCCGACCTCGATGATGTTCAACCTGGTGGACATCCAACAAGTTTTCCAGTCCATCAAGTGGTTCTTCGGCAGAGGCCCGCGGCCCCATTACGGTCGCTTCACCTATTGGGAGAAGTTCGACTACTTCGCGGTCTTCTGGGGCATCTTCGTGATCGGTTCCACCGGCCTGGTGCTCTGGTTCCCCGAACTCTTTACCCGATTCCTCCCAGGATGGTCGATCAACGTGGCCACCATCATCCACTCGGACGAAGCCCTGCTCGCGGTGGCGTTCATCTTTACGATCCACTTCTTCAACACCCACTTCCGGCCGGACAAATTCCCCATGGACCCGGTGATCTTCACCGGACGCGTACCCATCGACGAGCTTCGCCACGACAAGCCGGGTGAGTACGAGCAGGTGATGGCCTCAGGCAGCATCCAGGAGATCGAGGACAAGCTGGTTGACCAGTACAATCCGAAGATCGAGAGGATCTTCAGAATCTTCGGCTTCACAGCGCTGACGATCGGTCTGACCCTCGTCGGCCTGATCCTGTACGCCATGCTGTTCGGCTATCGCTGATCAATGTAACGAAGGCCAACGGAGAGGCGCCCGCTTCGCAGCGGGCGCCTTTGTCGTGGCATCGTTGGTATCGGAGACTATTTGGCGAGCAGCTCCTCGAGCTTGCCGATCAGCTGCTCACCCGAGAATGGCTTGTCCACGAAGCCCATGGTTCTCCCATCGCCGAACCGGTCGATCAGCACCCGTCGCAACTCGGGGCGTCCGCTGACGATGCAGATCCGCATGTCCTTGCGAAGACCATTGTTTTGGAGGGCGTCCACCACCTGAAAGACGTCCAGACCTGGCATTGAGATGTCGAGGGTGACCGCATCGGGTTGCTCGGCCTCGGCCATTGCCAAAGCCTGGGTGCCGTTGTGGGCTTTGACAACCTCTGCGCCGGCATCCTGAAGCACGGTGACGATGTAGTCGTGTTGGTCTGGTTCGTCGTCGGTTACCAAGATTTTGCGTCCACTGAGGGTCATCTTTGCTCTCCCGAGGTGTGGCGGGCCGGCGGGCCGATTTCGCCAGGCGGCGAGATTCGTTCATATATCCATCTGCCCATGTGCTTGATTATTACATGACAGCACCGCGAAACTCAATGCACTCCGCTGAGTATTTCGCCTCGCCGGCTTTGCGATGCCCCGCGACGGTCTCTTTTGGGGCGCGACAACCGACAACGGTCCAGCCCGGTTTAAAGAGTCGGCTATTCCGATCGCGCGCTGAGGGCCGGCGCCGTTCGGTTGTACGCCCACGTCAGGCCGATCGCAAAGAGCGTCGCCCCCACGCCGAGGGCGGCGTCGGCAACCCGCGGAGCGGTCAAAGCGAGCCGTATCATGACGGTGGCCACGGCAAAGCCGAAGTAACGGAAGACGACGGGGTAGGAGATGTTGTAGCGCAGGGAGACCAGCACGATCAACACATCCGCGAAGATCAGCAGGGTGTAGAAGACCACGAAAAAACCATGACCCACCGACCCGGCCACCGTGTTGGCAAGGTAGTCAGCCCCGAGCAGCACGAGGCTGAGAAGCAGGACGACCGCGATGAGCTTCTTGGAGGCTATGAAATTGTCGCGGTCGTCTGCGTCGGCAGATATGGGGCGGTGGGGCTGGAGCCGGTAGTACAGGGCGAGCAGGGCGAAAATGAGCAGGGCTCCCACCGCGTCCGAGAGGATATAGAGCACCCGGTGGGTCACCTCGCTCGCCATCCCGGGCCAGACGATGGGTTCGTCGAAATAGGTGAGTTCCTTGAACGACTTGCGGATCAAGATCAGCGACATGATTTCGAGTTGTTTGCCGACCGCCATGGCGACGGACTGGGCCAGGGCGAAGACGAGATCGATGACCTCGGCGACCAACAGCAGGGTGAAGGCTATCAGGATGGCGAAGTAGTGCTTTTCCGGGACCACATCAGCGATCGGTTCGGGAAGCAGATTTCGCCGCCTGAGCTCGATCACCACGAGCCCGACGAGGAACACCGAGATCAACAACGATGCCACCCGTTTTCGGGTGGCGACGGCCTCCCACCATCCCTCCAGGCGGTCGAACAGCCGCGACGATGTTCTCAACAGAGCCGCTGTGATCACTGGCCGTCCTCCTCGGAGATGGGTCGCACCAGCCCGGCGTACCGTTTCTCCACGGTGAAACCGTAGCGGTAGAAGAACTGAGGCCGGAAAAAGCCCGTGGTGAGAGAGCGGAAACCAGCGGTGCGAAGCCGGTTGCAGAGCTCCTCGATGAGGGCGCCCGCAATGCCGTGTCCCTGAAAGGCTTCGGCCACCACAACCTTGTCCATGTGGGCCGAGTGGGTCTCCGGCTGAATGTCGTAGAACAATCCCCCGATCAGATGCCCCCGGGTATTGACTGCCACCAGGAAGCTGTGGTCTGCCCTGAACTGAACCGGCAGCCGGGCTGCGAGAAAGAGCCGGTGCAACCGAGCCACCTCCTTCGGATTGATGGCGTGTCGGACCCAATACGGTCTGCCGTCCCGGTCCTCGAGGGTGACCACCATCTCGCTTTGGTGGATCCCTCCGGCGTCGGTTTCCACATACTGGGCTTGGTCCTCGGGCCGGAGGTAGGGAAACGACAGGCGGGCCAGGAAATAGTCATCGTCGTTGTCGAGGGACAGCCTGGCTCGGAGGTCGGCCACTGCCGAGCTCAGCTCGTCGGGCACGATCTCGCCCGACCGAAGGCGCGCGACGATCTCCTCGATGCCCGCCACCAGGTTTCTCGGCGAGTCGCGGAAGACGGTCTCGAGGAAGAACCGGGGACGAACGTCGGGAAACGCGATCTGCAGGTCGCCGAGCCGATAGGTGTCGAAGATCTCCTGGAGGGTCGCTGCGCGGGCCGGGGGGGTGGCCTCGGGATTGATGTGAGCCCATTTCCGGTATCGCTTGCCGGCGAAGAACAACCGCCGAGGAAGGAATCCCCGTCGTTCGACCCCGGCCAGAAAGGGTCCCAGGGCCTGGACCATGGCGCGGTCCGTCCCGGCCTCCGGTTCTTCGAGCATCTGCCGGAGCAACATCACCCCTTCGGTCTCGCCCACGATCTCGAGCACCGCGGAGAGGACAATGTCCCAACCAGCCGATCCTTCGAGCCTGGGGTGGTCCCGTTCTATGGGACGGATAAACTGCTCCTGGAACGATTCCAGCATGTCCTCGAGGGACACGAACGGCCGGCGCGCCGCGATGGATACCAACCGGGAACCTGCGTGGTAGTCGTGCATCGGAACAATGACGTTGCCAGGATCGGGGTCCTCCATCGTGAGGCGCCGGCCGGTTCGATTCCAGAAATCGATGTAGGCTCCGATGGCGCTCCATGCGGCGAACGGCCAGATCGACTGATACCAGTCCGTAGTGTCGGCGCGACGTTCGAGCCTTGTCAGGGCGCGATCGAGAGTCTCGCCCGGGATGAACTCCTCGGTCCACAGCTGATATTCGGGCCAGTGGCCGCCGAACATCTCCACCAGAGGTGGCCGGCCCCGTTCGTCGCCACAGACGATGAGCCAGTTGATCTCTTCCTCGACGGCGTCCTGGGTCAGGCCCCGATTCACGTTGACTGCCATGTCGAATTGAGCGCCATCCCGTGTTTTCACCGCGATCCTGTAGACGGACTTGCCGTGATCGGTGCCGAGCAGGCGGATCCAAACTCCCTGCGGGAGAATGTCGTCGAGGCGGACTGTGGTGCCTCCGGAAAACAGGAAGATGCCCTCCCGCAGCATGGTGGTGCGCGCGATCGCGGTCAGGAGCACGGCTCGCGATTCGTCGTCGACCTCGTCGGAGAACGCCACCACGTCCTCCCAGCGGTACTCGAGGCCGGTCTCCGGGTCGACGGCGATTCTGGTCGGAGGCCCGAGCCAATTGCGGAAACCCACATCGAGCTGCCATCGAGCCTCTTCGGCCGCGTCCCGAAGATCGACGGTGGTGGCGGACATGGCCGCTCTGGTGATGAGGCTCCGCAGCAGTCGGAAG
Organism: uncultured Holophagae bacterium; assembly: GCA_963801995.1. Taxonomy (GTDB): domain Bacteria; phylum Acidobacteriota; class Thermoanaerobaculia; order Thermoanaerobaculales; family Sulfomarinibacteraceae; genus FEB-10. Next base: position 301,049 of record CAWDGW010000017.1, read on the forward strand.
CGGCCCGGGTGAGTGGCGCCGTAGAGGGCGAGAAAACGGAGCATGGCCTTCGCGGTGGCCGGATCCGGTGATGGCTGCCCGTCCCTCTCCCAGCGGGCATCGGCCTCGTTCAGGAAGGCGTCCAACTGTTCCGGCGACAAATCGTGCTCGGCCAGCACTTCGATGGTTTCCGGGTCGAGCACCGCGGTGTCCTTATCCAGGAATTCCCGCAGCGTGGTTGGGTACCTTGCGGGCTCTTCCCAGAGCGCGAGCACCTGGAATCCACGCCGGAGGACCTCCGGGTGACGGGCGCCCAGACTCCGTCGCAGGATATGCAGCGCTGGGCGTCCGAGGTCCGAGTCCTCCGATTCGAGGGTGTGTTCGAGTACCCGGACCGCGAGCACGCCTGCTTCCTGGCGATCACCCTCGAGGAGCAGGGCGGTCCGGTGGAGGTCCATGAGGTCGAGGTGTCGGGACATGAGCAGGCTGGCGGCGCGGTCGAGGTCGGCTCTGTCGGGTGTGAACGGTCTGATCCGGCTGGACCACATGGCCGGGAGAGCGCGACTGCGCCGCCGATCGCGCTGAGCGGGATCCAGGGGGGCGAAATCGAAGAGCTCGTCATTGCCCAGCCAAAGAGCTGGAATCGACAACAAGAGTCCGAGATCTATCGGACCGTCGCTGGGCTGGTACACCGCCGAGCCAACCTGCACGTGATCGTCGTCAATACGGCGGACGCGCAGGGCGCCGTCAACCGAAGGCAACAGCAGCCGGTCGCCGTCCACCCGGAGTTCACCGGCGGTCAGGCCCACAGCCTGGAAAAGCCAGTTCGGCACCGTGATGCGAGCGCCCTCGACCTCGACGGTAGTACGGCGATACAGCGGGCTGATGGTCTCAGCGAAGTTTCGCTCGATGGTCTTCCTGCGGTACGTGCCCTTGGGGGTGAGCTCTCCCCGTTCCTGGTCGAAGTCCCGGTCAATGACGGCGAAATCGACGATTCGTTCGAAAGGGGCAAGAAACGTGTTGGCGCTGACCACCAGGGAACGGAAATGCGTCTTTTTTTCCTCTCCGGACAGGGCGCCGAGATCCTCCTCTTCGAATTCTGGGTTGGGGTAGATCAGCGCTGTGTTGTAGGGTCGGTGGTCGCCGACCAGGAAGATTCTGCCCACCGAGTCGAAATCCCTGAAGAGGTTCTCGATCTTCTGCGGCGCGACCGTCTGCCCCTGAACGTTCTTGTAGATCTCCTTCTTGCGATCGACGATTCGGATGTGGCCGGCGCTGTCCCGCTCCATGAGATCGCCGGTGTGGAGCCAACCGTCGGCGTCGAAGGATGGCTCGCCGTCGGGCGGGTCAAGGTAACCCATCATCACGTACGGCCCTCGCACGATCAGTTCGCCGTCCTCGGCGAGTGCGATTTCGATGCCGGGCAGGGGCAGCCCGAGGGAGTCGTCGGTGTACGTGCCGGGTGGAGTCATCGTGATGCCGCCGGTGGCCTCGGTCATCCCGAAACCGCTCAACAGCTCGACGCCGCGGGCTTGAAAGAAGCGGAAAATTTCCGGATCCAGATACCCTGCCGCAGACAGCCCGTAGCGCAGTTCCCCTCCGGTGAGCTCCCGAGTGACCCGGTCCAGGTCGGCGTCGGATGCGGCCTCGACCTCGAGCTTCATCCGAACCATGTCGTAGAGCTGGATCCATTTCATGGGAATGCTGATGAACACCGTCGGCCGGATCTCCAACATCTGTTTGATCAGGATGTCGATCGCGGGGTTTTCGGCGAAGCAGTAGGTGGCTCCCCAGAACACGCACCCGGTCATCTCGAGAAATCGTCCAAAGGTGTGGAAGAGCGGGAGGTAGCAGAGGAATCGATCATCCTCGCCGATCTCCGGCAGCGCCAGCGCCCGTGCAAAGCGCTTGAAGACGATATTGCGGTGGTTGAAGGCGATGCCCTTGGGAGTACCGGTGGTGCCCGAGGTGTACATGATCGTGGCCAGGTCGTCGATGACCACGGCGTTGCGGCGGGCGATGAGTCCGTCCATCGGGGTGTCGGCGGCCCTGGCCAACAGCTCGTCGAAGGCCACAACTCCCCTGGCCGAGGCGGCGTCGTTGTCGAAAGCCACCACGGTGCGGAGCTCCGGGGCCTGTTCGCGCGCATTCTGGACCTTTTCGAGTTGCTGTTTGGTGGACACCAGCACGGTTCCCACCTTGGCGTGACGGAGGATGTAGGCGACGTCGTTTTCGGTGGCCGTCGCCGGGATCATGACGTTGACGATGCCGGTGGCCAGGCAGGCGAGATCGGTCAGCGCCATTTCCAACCGGTTCTCCGACAGAATGGCGACCCGGCTCTCAGGGTGTTCGGCGGTGAGGGCGAGCAGGCCGCGGCCGATCAAGTCGACTCGGCCGGAAACCTGGTACCAGGTAATGGATCGTGCTCCGCCGTTGTGGGGCACTCGAAAAAGCACCCTCGAGCCGTAGGCCGCGCTCCGCTGGGCAAAAAGTCTCGGGAAGGTGAAGTCGGAGATGTTGACCAGCTCGAGGATCCGGTCACTCCACGTGTCCACCGCATCGGCCGCTGCGATGCGGCGCAGGACGGGGGATCGGCGCAGCACGTCCAGCAGAGCCCATGCCTCGGCCCGGCCCACCGTCGAAGCTTCGTCCAGTCGCCGAACGCAGCGCTCGGCCAATCCCTCGAGGATCCCAAGGTCGAGGTGTTCGAGGATTGGATCCGCAACCGGGCGGTCCTCGAAGAGCTGCAGGAGACCCCGGTCAACCGCCGCCAAGTCTCGGTCATCGGATAGGCCGCCGAGCAGCTCGGCGATCGAGCCGGCGGCCTGCTCCGGTGGATTCTCGATGAGATTGACGAGTGTCTGAACCGCCTCGTTGGGCATGGCCGGCGTCATTCTTTGGTACCTCGGTTGAATATCAGACAACCAGGCGGGCAACCCAGCCGTCGTGGTAGTCGACTATTTCCCACGTGGCGCCGCCGTATTCGAATCGGTGCCCGATCTGGGGCTCGTCCGGCAGATAGAGCAGCAGGGCCTGAACCTGTCCGTCATCCCAGTCGGCGAAAGCCGGGCCTGACCCATAGTGGGGAGTAGGCTGTCGGACCGAAGGGGACGTCGACTCGCGGGACGCAGGGGGTGCCTCGTCGGTGTAGGTGATTCTCAGTGTCATCGAACCCAGTTTACCTGGGATCGGTCGTGTTTGCAGCTTCTGCAACCACTTGAAGTAACCTAAGGGGGTGTGCGGAGGGCGCGAACGGGGGAAGGGATGAAGCGGCTCAAGAAGGTCCAGGACCTGCTGCGCAAGATGGGAACTGGAAACGTGCCCGACGTGGCCGTGCTGGAGGGTTTTCGGGCGGGGTTCACCGGACTCGGCCCTGACGAAAAGTTGACCCTCTACCGATGGATGGGGGCCGGACTCGAAGTCCCGCGAGACCGTGTGGAAATGGCATTTTCCGGCCTTGAAGGGGTGGATTCCCAGTCCGAATCGGACTGGGTCGCTGCCATGATGGACCTCAGACGAGACGTGGAGTCGCCGCGCCGGCGTGCCCTCGAGAACCTCGTCAATCTCCAAGGCGGCATCAAGTTGTTGCTCGAGATGCGGGCGGATGTGCTCGACGCCCAGCGCGCCGGGGAATCGGGGTTGGAGGCGATCGATCGTGAAATCGCCGATCTGCTCAACGGCTGGTTTCGGCACGGCTTCCTCTTTCTCGAGGAGATCGACCGCAACTCTGCGTACTCGAAAATCCAATACCTCAAGGAACGTGAACTGGTCCACCCCATGGTGAGTCTCGAGGAGATGGGGGAACGGTTGGGACAGGACCGCAAGTGCTTCGCCCTGTGTCACGTGGCCATGCCCGACGAACCCGTGGTCTTCATCGAGGTGGCGCTGAACAGGGGTCTGGTGCGATCGATTCACGAGATTATCGAACGTGGCGCAAGCCACCGCGCGCCGGTGAAATCCCCTGACACCGCGATCTTCTACTCGATTAACAACACTCAAAACGGATTGACCGGCCTCGGTCTCGGCAAGGTTCTCATCTTCAGGGTTACCGAAGCCCTGCGCGACCGACACCCCGGAATCAAGACTCTGGCAACACTGAGCCCGGTCCCGGAGTTTTGGCCCAGATACCTGCTGCCAATTCTGCGAGGAGAAAAACCTCTGTTTTCCCAATCACGCGATGACATCATGGACCGAATATCGCCAAAAGCCATCGCAGCGATGACCGCACGCCATTTGGAACGAACCGGGACCGGGGTCGATGTGTTCACCTCACTGATCGCCACCCTGTCTGACCCGACCTGGATCGACGACCCGGAGCTGAGCCGACTGCTCGAAAAACCACTTACCGACACGGTCTACCACTATGTGGCGGATGAGACCGACCCTCGGGGAAAACCTCTCAACCCGGTGGCCGGGTTCCACCTCGGCAACGGAGCGACCATCGCCAAGAAGAATGTCAACTTCGGGGCCAACACCTCCGAACGGGGGCTGTCGGATTCGTGTGGGGTGATGGTGAATTACATCTACTCGGCCAGTACCCTGGCACGGCTGAGCAGGACGGTGAGATCCCTCCTGCCCTGGGTGAGGAGGTGACGGCTATGGGACGTGGTCGACGTGGCTGGGGTTGTTGGTTGGTCGGGCTTGTGGTGGTATGCGCTACGATCTTCTTCGGCGCCATGATTCTGGAAGAGCAGATGATCTATTTCCCGACCAAGTACCCAGAGGGGTTCTGGGATACCGAGGCTGCGGCTCTCAACAGCGGTTGTACCATCGCCGACTGCACCTTTTCAGCGGCGGACGGTGTCCAATTGCACGGCTGGTTGTGCACGCCCCTCCGCGCCGAGGGCCTGACCGGCGACATGGTGCTGCTCTGGTTCCACGGCAACGCCGGCAATCTCAGCCATCGGTCCGACCTGATGTTCCGGCTGGCCAGGACTCCGGCCCAGATATTCATCGTGGACTACCGAGGCTACGGTCGCAGCGAGGGAAAACCGTCGGAACAGGGCCTGTACCTCGACGGAAGAGCGGCTTGGCAGTACCTGGTGGGGGAACGGCGGGTGAGCCCCGATCGGATCGTGATTTTCGGCAAGTCCCTCGGCGGGGCGGTGGCCATCGATCTCGCCACCGAGGTCGAGCCGGCGGGGCTGATCGTCCAGTCCAGCTTCACCTCGATTCCGGACATGGCGGCCCGGCACTTCCCGTTCGTGCCGAAGGCATTGATCCGGACCCGGATGGACTCCCTGTCGAAAATTCAGAACGTCCGAGCCCCCAAACTCTTCATTCACTCGACAGCGGACGAAATTGCGCCCTACGAGTTTGGCCGCCGGCTCTACGATTCCGCCAAGGAACCGAAACGATTTTACGAGGTCGATGGCGCCAGCCACAACGACACCTGGGCCGTGGGAGGTCGTGGCTACTTCGCCGCGATCCGTGACTTTGTCTCGTACTGTCGAAAGCGATCGGGTTGACCCGAACATCGTAATATTCATTCCTGGTACAAATTCAACGCCTTGAGGATTTGCTTTGTCTCAGAAGGGGACCTATATTGTCCACAGAGCACCGGAAAACGAGTATTGCTGGTGGATACCGAAGCCATCGCCACTGCGCCTTCCCTCGCGGAGCGCCTCCGCGATGGGGATTCAGCCGCCGAGGAAGAGTTCGTCGCGCGGTATTACCGCCGCGTGCTGCTCTTGGCCCGAGTTCGGCTGCGCGATGAGCAGGCCGCTCTCGATCTTACCCAGGAGGCCGTCTTCGGAGCCTTGCTGGGCATCAAGGGAGGCAGGCTTCACTGCCACGAGCAGCTCGGCGCGTACGTCTACGGCACCGCCCGCAACCTGATCAACAACAGCTTCCGCCGAGCCGAACCGCCTTCGAGTGAGTTCACCGATCTCCCCTCACGTGATGGCGACCGGCCGGACCAGGTCGCACTCGATCGTGAGCGTCACGAGCTCGTCCGGCAAGCCCTCGACGCCATCAATCCCATTGACCGCGCCATTCTCGGCATGACCCTGCTGGAGGGCATGAAACCTGGGGAGATCGCCAACCGGCTTGGTATGAAACCCGAGGTTGTCCGCAAGCGAAAGTCGCGGGCGGTCAAAAGAGTCAAACAGGTGATCGAGCGCACGTCACGAAAAGTGACGGGCGACCACCTATTGAACGAGGAGCGGCTGTGAACTGTCAACGGGCCTCAAAGGAGGATCTCGCGGAACGATACCTGCTCGGTGAGTTGGATACCGCCGATCAGGAGGCCTTCGAGCGCCACTTTTTCGAGTGTGAGGACTGCTTCACCCAGCTCGAAGCCCTCCGTGCGATGGGCGATCGACTGGCACGGGACCGGGAGAGCATCCCTCGCCTCGCCCTCCGCCCGCGTTCTGCCATGCGCTGGTGGTGGTGGGCCCTGGCCACCGCCGCAGCGGTGACTATCGTCGTGACGCGGCCTGCATCTGGTTCACCGTCGGGTTCGGCGCCGCCGATGGTCGTCGAGCTGTCTCCCGAACTCGCGGAACTCGCCCGCATCGAGGCGCCCTACTACGAGCCGATCCGGCTGAGAGGGGTCTACGACGAAGCCCAACGAACCTTCAGAACCGCGATGGAGTCCTACGCAGCCGGCGACTACGCCGCCGCGATCCCCGGTCTCGAGGAGGCAGCGGATCTCGACCCCTCCTCGCCCAACATCTCCTTCTTCCTCGGCGCCTGCTACCTGCTCACCGACCGCATCCCCGACGGCATCACCGAGCTCGAGCACACCGTCGCCCTCGGCGACACCCCTTTCCTCGAGGAATCCCACCTCCTGCTCGCGAAGGCCCACCTCCAACTGCGGCGACCTGGAATCCGCCCGCACCCATCTGAACGCGACGATCGCCCTCGACGGCGACTTCGCCGACGAAGCCCGATCGCTGCTCGAACAACTTCCGCCGGAGGATTGAACGAACGACTGAACGACCCGATCGGGCGTATTCATGAACCGCTTTCGCCGTTGCGTGACGGCCATTGGAGTTATGACCGCCGTGGCCATTGTGGGAGGGTTGGCCGCTTCTGAGGATCGCGGTGATTCGACGCTACAGGGAGCAGAATCCGCGCAGCTGGCGGTCCAGGATGCGCGCCATCTGCTCGCTGAACCGGATCCCGCCAGCGAGCTGTTCGTCGAACGCGCGACCGGGATTGCAGACGCACTCCATTCCGCAGGGGACGACGCGCTTCATCTAGAAGAATGGAAGCTCGCCCGTGAATGCTACTCGCTCGAGGTCCAGCTTCTCGAGATTGTGAGACCGGGTTCGCCGCAGCTGGGCGACGGTCTGATCGGCCTCGGTGCGGCTCTGGGATTTGCACTCTCCGATCCGGAACCGGGCCGCGAGGCCTTCCGCCGTGCGCTGGAGGTTCACGAGACTGCGGATCCGCAAGGCCTTGGAGTCGCGCACTGCCACTCGTGGTGGGCGGATCACGAGTTCAATCACGACAGGTATGAGGCGGCCCGGGAACACCTCCTGATTTCGCTGGAGATCTTCCGACAGCTGGTTCCGGGTTCGATCGATGAGTTCAAAGCACTGCGGAATATCGGGAACGCCGAGTATTGGTCTGGGTTGTGGGACGAAGCCGCCGATCATTACGGCGCAGCTGTCAGACTCGGTGAACAACTTGACCGCACGGACGTTCAACTCAGAGGACCGCTTTGGGGCCTCGGCTTCGTCAGCGTCGTGACCGGAGATTTTGACGCTGCGCGTGAGTACTTCGAACGGGTTGTCCACGCATATGAAACGACCGGGTCGGATCCGGTGGAGCTCGCGAGGGCGCTGATCAACCTCGGTCACGTCCCGACTGAGCTCCAGCACTACGGTGAAGCCCGTAGGATCTACGAGCGGGCAGTGTCGCTGCTCGAAGAGCATGCTCCGGACCACATCGCGCGGGCCAAAGCTCTCAGCAACCTTTCTGAGGTCGCCGTTCGGCAAGGCGATAATGATGCTGCCGAGCGCTACGCGCTGGCGGCGCTGCCCGTGTTCGAGGAGCAGATGCCGGAGTCGATTCAAGGGAGCATGGTCCTGGTTCGGCTCGGGAACATCGCCAACAACCGAGGCCGGTACGACGAGGGGAAGGCGTACCATCAGAAAGCTCTGGCGATCAGAGAGGGCTCCGGGCCCGATTATTTAGTCGCGGAGAGCCTCTTCTTCCTGGCGGAATCCGAGATCGGCCTGGGGAGCTTCGACGTGGCGTGGTCGATGGATCACCGCGCTCTCGAGCTCCTCGGCGGGATCGATGATTGCTGCGACATGACTCAGGCCCAGATCGTGAACGAGCTCGGGTTGCTGGCGCGACAGCGGGGTGAGTTCGAGCTGTCCGAGGAGTTCCTCGAGCTCGCCGCGCTGTCCTGGCGGGAGTACGGCGGTCCGACTCACCCCATGTTCGGCGCTTCGTTGCTGGATCTGGCAGGGACCCTGACTGCACGAGGAAGGTACTCCGAGGCTCTCCAGAAAGCGCTCGAAGCACACCGAATCGAGACCGAGCACGTACGCCTGACGGCGCGGCTGCTGCCCGAGCGAGAAGGCGTTCGGTATGCGCTGGAATCCGGTGCCAACGACGTGCTTTGTCACTGCTGGCGGGTCCGTTGTCGAGCGACCGGGATTCCTGCCGGCGCGCTTGGAATGCGATCATCCTCGATCGGGCGTTGGTGCTCGACGAGATGGCTGTCAGAAACGAAACGGCCCGACACGCCAGCGACAAAACCGTCATCGAAAAATTCGGCGACCTCACCCGAGCGCGCGATGAACTGGCGAAGCTCGTGATCCGTGGACCGGGAGATGATCCGGAGAGCTTCCAGGATCAGGTCGACGCCCTTCGTCGTCAGAAGGAACACGCCGAGATGGAGCTGGCAGCGGTCAGCGACGGCTACCGACGTCGGAGGGCCATCGAGCACGCCGGCTACGACGAGGTGAAGCGGGTGATGCCCGATGGGATCGCCCTGGTGGCCTTCGTGAGATATCAACAGCTCGGATTCGACAGCTTCCCGCACGACTGGGGCTATGCGGAGGACAAGGCGACGCCCTCGTTCGCTGCGTTCGTGCAACCACCCGGTCCCGGGCGACCGATCCTCGTGCCGCTGGGTCGCGAGGACGACGATCGTCGAATCGGTCGGCGCCGTCCGTCGACAGCTCTCGCCTCGGCGACGGCGGGTCGTCGGGACCAGTCCAGAGCCGAGAGCGCCTATCGAGCAGCGGCAGAAGAGCTCAGGCGGCAAATCTGGGATCCGATTCGGCAGCACCTCGGGGATGCCGACCAGGTGCTGGTCGTACCCGATGGGGTGCTCAGTCTGGTCGACTTCGGGGTTCTCCCGATGGGAGAATCGTCCTACATCGCCGAGGTCGGGCCGCGCATCCAGTACGTATCGGCCGAGCGCGACGTCGTGGGATGGGCGGAGGTGGAGCCAGGGAGTGGCCTCCTTGCTTTCGGCGCACCCGACTTCGACGACAGGACGAAGTTCGCGGCGCTCGGCGGGTCACCGAACCCGCTGGCGGAATTGTCACCAGAACGATTCGCCAGTGCTGACACGTTTCGGGGCCTCAGGGCCACCTGCGGCACCTTCCAGGAGATGCGATTCGAGGATCTCCCGGCATCGATCGAGGAGCTTCGCGAGATCGATCGGACATCTACCGATCGTCCGCCGGCAGGACTCGCGGCCCGGCAATCACCGCCAGTGTGGTGGACGCCACGGCAGCCCAGGCTTCCGAAGCCACCTTCAAGAAGCTCGCGTCGGGGAATCGATGGCTCCACCTCGCCACCCATGGTTTTTTCCTTGGTGGGGATTGTGCGGCGATGGAGGCAGACGGTGAATCAGGAGAATTCCATCCGACCATCAACAACCCGCTGCTGTTGTCCGGCCTCGCGCTTGCCGGCGCCAACAACCGAATGGCGGCCGGGCCGGACGAGGAGGACGGCATCCTGACCGCCGAGGAGATCGCCTCGCTCGACCTTTCGAGCGTCGAGTGGGCGGTGTTATCGGCCTGCGACACGGGCGTCGGAGAGGTGAGAGCAGGGGAGGGCGTGTTCGGGCTGCGGCGGGCTTTTCAGATTGCCGGCGCGCGGACACTGATCATGAGCCTGTGGCCGGTTGACGACGAGGTCACCCGCGCCTGGATGCGCGAGCTCTACACCAACCGCTTCGTCGATGGCATGTCCACCATCGACTCGGTCCACGAGGCGAGCCTCGCCCTGCTCAACGAGCGCCGCGAGAAGGGCCTCAGCACCCACCCCTTCTACTGGGCCGGCTTCATCGCCTCGGGCGATTGGCGGTGATTCGGAGAAACCCTAAGGCACCGCCGAAGACCACAATTCACAGGTGCCGGACTCGAATCCGCCGGCAAATATGGGTCCACCGCGAACCGGCCATACATATTGGCTCCATGTCTTCCGATTATCCGCTTCGGCGAAACCCCAGGCAAAGCTGACGTAGAGATTCCAGCTGGGGATGTCGAGATATGTCGTCGAGGATGCGTAGTCGTTCGACACCACCCCCGTAAACGGATCGCCGGCAGTCCACTGGCCATCGCCCTGGGTGTTTGTCAAAGCGGGGTGGGTGTATCCGAAGTGTGAAAGCGTCTGGAGCTCCCTGATATTGGGCAATCGCCACTCGCCGGGGCGCGAGCCATCGGAAAGTCCGCAGTCATTGTCGGACCCACCGCAATCCACACAGCCGTCGAACAGCCGGTTGGCCCAGGACAAACCTTGCCACCAGTTTTTTGGGCCATTGCAGTTGGCATCCTGAAGCCAAACGAGCCCAGACAACAAGTCCTTCACCGTTCCGTTGCCGCTGGCCACGAATCGGGGCGTGGGATGCTGGATGCCTGCCTGCAGCTCGCCATCCTGGCCCGTGCCGTGGCAACCGATCTGCAGCCCGCTGGCGGCGAAGCAGGTTGTCTGACCTGTCTTCTCGACGGCCGCCGCCGGGATCGCGGCGAGTTCCCGGCTTTGGCCGCGGACGGCCCATCCATGTTCCAACAGGCCCTTTGACCACGTGAACTCGGTTCCGTTGAAGATGTCCCATGCAAATGCGGACGGGGGGTCGGCGAGATCCGTCGTCGATGAGTGGTAGTAGATGTTGCCCAGACTCACGTTCGTAAACGGGTCGCCATCCGTGCACTGCCCATTGCCCATCGTGTTTGGCAGTGCCGGACCCACATATCCGAGAGTAACCAGGCTCTGTAGTTCCTTGATGTTCGGCAGCCTCCACTCGCCAGGTGCCGAGCCATCGGCGAGACCACAATCCTGGTTCGCTCCTCCGCAGTCGACGCAGCCATCGGACAGCCGGTGAGCCCATTCAAGGGCCTCAGTCCACGTCATCTGGCCGTTACAGTCGGCGTCAGCGAGCCACACGAGGCCGGTGAGAATGTCGGTGACTGTACCGTTTTGATTGACGGCGAACCTGGGAATCGGGTGTTGAATTCCCGCTCGCCAGTCGCCGTCCTGGCCGCTCCCGGGGCAGGGGATGAGGTCACCTACGATGCTGTAGCACTTCCCCTGCCCGGTGCGGTCCACTGGCGCCGGAGGCCATTCGCCACGGCCTGGGGAAACGGCCAACAGAAGGCCGCCTATTGCGAATAACAGTGCAGGCGGATTCAGCCTCGACATCGTCGCACCTCGCAAACGGTTTTGGTGTTGTCCCTTTGGTTTCAATATGGGTCCCTGTTGCCAGAATTGCCAATTTTCATGTGTAATTCTCAGTACCCAGGTGCCGGGAGAGAGGAAAACGTGACTGCAATGCTCGATGTTTCTTTGCCGCTCACAACCGCCGATGGGCGATTCCTGAAACCTGGCGGGTGACAATCGCACCGTCGCGACCCACATTGTGATCACCGTGATAATCAGCCAAAGGCCAGTGCCAAGCTCGGCCGGCGAAGCTGGGCGGCCACCCAAGTGGGGTTTGATCTGCGGCAGTGCGGCAGCGATCCTTATATATCTGACGAGTCATGCTGTTTCGGGCGTTCAGCCAGGAAGCTCTGCAGAACAACCAATCTCCAGCGTTGCGGAGAGCTTGATCGAGGCAGGCCACTACGAATCTGCACGCAAGGCCGCGGCCGCAGAGCTCGTGGTGGCTGAGGAGCGCTTTGGCCCGGATTCTCCAGAGGTCGCTCGTGCCTATGATCGAGTCGTCGAAGCCATGTGGCGTGGAGGGAAGGCGTGTGACCCCGAATGCCTTCAGTTGGCAGCTGAGGCCGTAAGGCGAAGCTCCGACCTGCACGGGATCGATTCGCGACAGGTCGCGGTCAGCCTGTGGAACTTGGGTCATGTTCGGTGGGGTCGAGCAGAGTACGCAGCGGCTCGGTTGCTGTTTGAGGACGCGTTGGGTATCGGCGAGTCCCAGCTGGGCCGGGATGATCCTCTTCTCGTAGAGATCCTCTATGGCCTCGCCGAGGTGCACCGACTCGAGGGTGATCTCGAAACATCCGAGGCGCTCCACAGGAGGGGCCTCAGGATAGCGGAAGATCTCGGATCTGACGGCAGGGCCGTCGGCCAGGCTCTCAACGGGCTCGCAAACGTCATCGCGGATCAGGGAGATCCGGACGTTGTCGCGGTGTCGCTGTATCGGCAAAGCGCGGCGATGAGAGAGGATGCTCTGGGCGACTACCACCCGGACGTGGCCGTAAGTCTCCACAACCTTGCATATCAGCTCTATTGGGAGGGCCACTACAGGGAAGCGCTCTCGGTGGGCGACCGTGCGTTGGGAATCCAGGATAAATCCCTTGCCCCCAACAATCCGCTGATCGCACGCACTGCAATGTACCTCGCCCTGATCAACACGGAAAACGGCTATGCCCGGCGGGCGGTGGAGCTGTACGAGAGGGTGCTGGAGATCAACAGCAGGGCACTGAGCCCACGCCATCCACGACGAGCCGAGGCGTACATCTGGTACGCAACCCTGCTCACCCAGATTGGCGATTACATCGGTGCCAGGAAGACCCTCGAGGAGGCGCTGGCGATCGATGAGGCGGGGCATGGGACCCTCGCTGCAAACCGTTCGTTGTGGGTCCGTGAGCTGCTGGCGGTGGTGGCGGCGAGGATCGGCGATGCGTCCGAGGCTGAGCGTTTGTTCACTAAGATTTCCAGCGAGATGGTCGACGGCGAGTGGGGCCTCCACTACAGCGAGAACTTCAATGAAAACCTGGCCGACTTCTACCGCGAAATCGGTCGTGTGTCCGACGCGAGGGAGCTGTATCAGAAGCAGCTCGACCATTGGGGCGAATCTGCGCCCGAACGTAGCCGGATCCTCCTGAAACTCGCGTGGCTCGAGTGCGGTGCAGGAAATGCCGTTGCGGCGGAACCGCTGTTCGAATACGCGCGCACTGGCCGATTTCGAGCCTCCGGGATGAGGCACCCTGAGGTCGCAGACAGCCTCTTCGGGTCGGCCCAGGTCGCGGCGTCACGCAGAGATCTGGACGATGCTGCGAGGCTTTGCCAACAGGGCCTCGATCTGTTGGAGACTGTCTACGGTAAAGAACACCCCAGAGTCGCCTTTGGTTTGGGGGCGCTGGCGCGTTACCAGGAGGCCCTCGGGCACACCTATGAAGCGTTCGACAGCGCTCTTCGCGCCGAGGAACTGGGGCAGAGGCATCTCGCGATTTTGGTCAGGGGAATGGCGGAACGTGAAGCGCTCCAGTACGACGCTGCCAGACCGAAAGGTCTCGACGCAGCGTTGTCGATTCAAGGCTCACAAAACGACCCGTCGCTGGTCGAACGAACGTGGAATCAGTTGATAGTATCCCGGGCTGCTGTTCTGGACGAGATGGCGGCTCGGACTCGGTTGGTTGCCGACTCGACCGATCCTGAAGACCTGCGGCTCGCGAACGATCTCGCGGCTGCGAGGGAGAGACTCGCGTATTTGATCGTCGCTGGACCGAATGAGCGGCACCCGGAGATGTGGCCCCAATTGGTAGCGGATGCGCGTCACGAGAGAAACCGAGCGGAGCGGATCTTGGCTGAGAGAACAAGAATTCGCTCAGAGTCTCAAAGGGTCTATGACGTTTCGCTGAAAAACATCGCAGCCGCCCTTCCCGAAAATGCGGCGCTTGTCGCCTATGCAGGCTTCAATCGTATTGACGCGGGCGGTGTGGGGTGCCAACCCGCAGGTCAAGTCGCCGGGTCATCCGATTACGTCGCCTTTGTCGCAAGGCGGGACGGTCAGCCGGTTGCGGTTCCTCTCGGACCGGCCAAGGACATCGACGATCTCGTGGACCGAATTCGACGGGAGACTTCGCGCCCGAGTGAATCGTACGGCGAGAGACTGGCCAGCGCCGAGTCGGCATATCGTGCTGCTGGAACAGAGCTCAGAAGGACCGTTTGGGATCCGATAATTCCTCACGTCACCGGAATCGAGACGGTCTTCGTTGTGCCCGATGGATCGCTCAACCTGGTGGATTTCGCCGCTCTGCCGGTGGGGGCGTCAAGATACCTTGCGGACAGTGGATTGAGGGTCCAGTACCTCTCGGCGGAGAGAGATTTCCATCTGGAAGGCGAAGACGCCCCGATTTCACGTGCGCTGCTGATCGGAGCCCCCGCGTTTGACGATGGCCTCCAAAAGACCGCCTACAAGTCGGACAATCCAACAGTCGAAAAGGCCGTGCCGATGGCCTTGCCGGAACGCGGCGGGCTGAATCGTGGGAGGTCGTCAGACGCAGCGGATCTTCGAACCATGAATTTCGATCCGTTGCCCCACTCCAGCCGCGAGATTGACGACGTGGCAGCTATTCTCAAGAGGGGGGGTGCGATTCCCGGGCAGGAGCGTGAAAGGCGACCCAGTTTGATCGTATCTCCCGAGGTCATTCGACTCACGGGAACCCTGGCAACTGAGCGAGGTTTCAAGGAACTCGCGCCCGGCCAACACCTGCTTCACATTGCGACTCACGGGTTTTTTATCCAAATATCACGCCAGTCGCTTGGACAGGATTCGGCGAGGAGGAATCCATCCCGGGCGATCGTTGAAAACCCCCTCCTTCTGTCGGGCCTAGCGTTGGCTGGAGCCAATCCTCCTGAGACAGCGTCCTCGGACGAGGAGGACGGGATCCTAACCGCTGAGGAGATCGCCTCGGTCGATCTGTCGGGTGTGGAGTGGGCGGTGCTGTCGGCGTGCGACACGGGAGTAGGTGAGGTGGTGGCTGGGGAGGGTGTCTTCGGACTGCGACGTGCGTTCCAGATTGCCGGGGCCCGGACCCTGATCATGAGCCTGTGGCCGGTGGACGACGAGGTCACCCGCGCCTGGATGCGGGAGCTCTACACCAACCGCTTCGTCAACGGTATGTCCACCATCGACTCGGTCCACGAGGCGAGCCTCGCCCTGCTCAACGAGCGCCGCGAGAAGGGCCTCAGCACCCACCCCTTCTACTGGGCAGGTTTCATCGCGTCGGGGGATTGGCGGTGACTCTCCTAGAACCTCGAATTACCTCGTGAAGGGTTCTATGGTGATCGGATCTCCGTACGGGTTGACGCGAAAGGCCCGAGCGAAAAGGGGACCGTTGACGGTCACCTCGAGGCGTTTGACTTCGCCGTCCTGTGAGGAGTTGATCCGGTTGATGATGTTGTTGACGTGGACGAGCTCCATCGCTCTGATGCTGCGCGTCCATGTGCCTTCGAGCCCTCCGTCGTCGGCGTAGAGACTCATCCTCGCCTGGACCGGGGAGCTGCCAGGGTTGAAGAAGGCCATGTGGCTTCGTTCCAGGCTGTCGCCGGACTCCACCTGCCGTAGACCGATGAAGTGGTGGGTCTTGCCCGGATTGAGGATGTCTTCACCGGTGAGGCCCTCCATGAGCTGGCCCGCGGTGCCGGTGACGTTGCCGTCGCCGTCCTTGAAGACCGCGAACTCTCGGCCGGTAGCGCTGAGCAGGGTGCCGTTGCCAGAGCTCAGCATGACGGTGCCCACCGAGTTCTCCAGGCCGATGAGATCACCCACGATGTCGCCGTAGCCGAGGGTCTCCCCGGGTGCCAGGGTGAGGGTCGAGGAAGCGGCGATACCGGGGGCTGAGCGGTCGCAGAACTCCACGGTGACCTCGGCCGGGTTGGGCGAGTGGTTGGTGATGCTGGCCGAGCCGGAGAACTCGTTGTACCCGCTGACCGGACCGAGCTCCAGCAGGATCACGTTAAACGCTCCGTTGGAGACCGGCTGAATCGTGGTCGGGTCGCTGGTGCCTGCGTAGGTTCCCTTGCCGTCGACAACCGATCCGTACACCAGGGCGGAGCCGTCCAACACCTCGACCTCCAGCAACACATCGGGCCTGTTACCCAGTCCGAAGGCACCGTGGATGTTGTTGACCTGTCGGCTGCGGGCAAAGTTGAGGTTGAACTGCCGCGGGTCGGCCAGGGAGGTGCCGATGGGATCCACCGGGGTGACCTTGATCCTGGTGCCGTTCTCGGCGGCCATCATGCCGAGGTTGAAGCGGTTGTGGGCGGGATCCTCGGTAGTGGTCAGGTAGGCTGTATCACCTGCTTGAATGGCGTCGGCGAGCGATCGCGCCGGGAAGAACTGGCCGAACTCGCTACCGTCGTCCTGTTGGGCGAAGACCACGCTCTGCACCATGAGATCGTCGATCGGGCCGTCGGAAACCTCCATGATCACGCTGCCCACCGCGTCGTCCGAGATGCCGAAGATCTCGAGCAGCGGGTCGATGATCTCCTGCAGTTCGCCTGTTGGAACGGCGTACTGCACGGTCTGCGCAGGTCCCCCGAAGTCGGAACGGGGGGTGTAGGTCACATCGACGGCGAGATCGGCATCGGAGGAGTTGAAGAGGTTCCACTTGGAGGTGAAGAAGGCGCCAGCGCCTTGCACCCGCGCCACCGCCGGAAGGGCGATGGCCCTGTTGCCGAATTCGCTGGCCGTCGTTGGATATTCGACAACCCACCGATCATCCGGCTCATCGCCGAGGTCGTTCCAAAGTGGAATTTGCGAGCCGTGATAGCCCAGGTAGAACTCTTGGCCGTCCCCACCATTTGGCTCTCCAGGCCTCCAGTTCGTGTACTGCCATGGTTCGCCCGTGACCCAATACCAGTTTGCGGCGGGATCCGGCTCATCGGGTGGATCCTGATACCCGCCCAGCCAACCACCCAGGCGCCAGCCATATGCGTAATAAATGAAGTCCGACTCCTCCTGAGAGGTGATCGTCGCCAGGTGGCCGTTGACGTTCAACCACGATCGGTTTTCGGCTGCCGCCCTGGCGTCCGGCCAGTGAAGTCGTTCATTGGCGACCTCGTAACAGTGGTGATTCCGATTCCAGCAGACGGGCCCCGGTCCATAATCATCGTCAGAAACGAGGGTGGCGTTGTCGAGATGAACCGAAAGTGCACCTTCGGTTCCGATGTTGAGGCAAAAGGTGTTGACCCAGCCGTCGTTGAACGATCCGGTGTGGACAACCGTACCGTTGAAATAACCCGTGACCACTTCGCCATATCGGGTGATTCGGAGGCGCCCTTCGGTTGCGGATTCCGGCATGGAGGACCACATTCCAGGTGGATCGACCCACACGCTGACGACCTGGCCTTCCTCCGCGTGGCCGTTTCGTGCCAGGGCGAAGAACACGCCGTCTAACGTAACTTCGAGCGATACGTGATTCCCCCACTCATCAATGACATCGTCCAGTTCGGCGCCAGAAAAATCGAAACTGATGTCAAAATCTCCGATCAACCCGCGCGTGTAGCACACCTGAGCCGAGTCGTAGTGTGGCCCGCGTTCGGGTCTCACGAACAAGAGATCACCCCACGAATCGTCGACCGTGACGAATCCGTCGTGTAACTGCACGAACCAACGACCGGCATCGATTCCGTTCGCGAAGTCGTCGTTGAATTCGGCTGCGAGAAGTGGCAGCGATGCGGACACGAATATCGCGCCAAACACCCACAACGAGATTGATCGATATGTCATGTCAGGCTCCTTTGTCGGTCCCTGTCAAAAATCTCGCTAACCAAAGCGGCCTAGGGCACCGCCGTCGTCCACCCTGCGCAGTCGCCGGACTCGAATCCGTCAAGGAACACCGGACCTTTCAGGAACACGTGAACGGCACCGAGGCCGAGGACCGTGTCGCATCCGGAAACCAGAGCGAGGTTCCGCTGACCCGCCACGTACCAGCCGATCCAGCAGCTCAGCTCACCGCCGGTGACTCTGTGTCGACGCTCGAGGGTGTCACCTGATTGCGCATAAAAGTCCGCCGCGGTTGTCTCCCACGGGTTCGGGTCTCGAAACGGTCCCGACGTGCCGATCAGGACAGCCTCACCCCACACCGCCGTGGACCATCCGAAGTCATCGTTGCTCTTGGGGAACTCTGCGATCAGCTTCTGCTGTTCTGTCCACATGCCGCCCACCTTTTTGAGGACGTACGCGGACCCGGCCGCCGAGCAGCCCGAGTGGTTTTGGAACGGCGAACCCACCACAATGGTGTCACCGTCGAAATCCAGCGGTGCCCCAAAGCTGTCACCGGGCCTGGCGTCGCTCGCAATGATTTTCTGGTCAAAGGTCCACGGTCCCGCCGATCGCGTATACACGTACGCCGCGCCGGCATTCTCCTGGCCGGAATGGTCGTTTCCGCGGGAGCCGATCACCAGGGTGTCCCCGACCAGGGACAGGGGGTCGCCGAAGTAGTCGTTGTATCCCACGTCCGGCGCGGTGAATACCTGTTGCTCGGTCCACACCCCGTCGCTTCGGTCGAAGACGTGGACCTTGCCGGGCGAGCCGCCCGCTGCGCCACAACCGTCGGTGCAGCCGACCACGATGGTATTGCCGTCGATGTCGAGGCCGACGCCGCATCGATCGGACTCCTCGTGGTCGCTGAAGGTCAGCTTCTGTCGGAAAACCCACGAGTCATCGACCCGATCGAAGACGTACACGGCCCCTGCTGCCCACGCCGGGTAATCGTGCCACACAGCGCTGACGGCGATGGTGTCACCGGAGATCGCGATCGGCAGGCCGAACTTGTCTCCGCGACGACCATCCGGCGCGATCAACCACCCCTGATACGTCCACCTGCTGCCGCCGCCGACAAAGACAGTCGCCGAACCGGCGTCGTCCCTGCCACCATGATCGTCGCCGTGGGCGCCCACGACGATGGTGTTGTCCGAGATGGCCATATTGCCGAACCACGCTTCGGGCTCGAGAGCGGTGTTCGTGAACACCGCGATCTCGACGAACTCGTCGCCCACCGGTGTCTCCCGTTCTCCAGACCACGACCAACAGGCAGCCAACACCGACGCGGCCAACAACGACACGATCCTGCGCCTGACTACGCACCGCACGTCACTGCCTCCGATTCCGACCTGTGTGCACCTGTGGGTTCGATACCGTCAATATGGGTCCCGATTGGCCCGGTCGCAAGGTCGCGCTGTACCCTCTCATTTGCACGTGTTCTTGACCGGATGGCAGAGGCCCGAGCAGCACTCGTCGCCGGTGGTGCACGGCTCACCCTTGATCAAACATCCGCCGCCGCAGCCGGGAATCTCCTCGTGCTGGCAGAAGGCGGAGCATGGCGGGCTGCCCCCGGGCTCGTACTGATCGGTGGTGCACTCGTTTCCGTCGTCACAATCACCGCCCAGGGCGTATCTGGCAAGGCATTGGCCGGAGCAGCAAACTTCGTCGGAGGTGCCGCAGACCGTCCCGTCAGAGTCGAATGCGTATTCGCAGAAACCGGTTGTGACTGAGCAGGTGTCGATCGAGCACGGGTTGGCGTCGTCACAATGATGATCGCTCGAGCAGGTGCCAGGGTGGCGGAACGCGAGGTAGAGCTCGGGGCCGAGCCAGAAGCTGTATGCCGCGTTGCCGGTGGGGTCGACGGCAGCGTCGCCTCGGGCCGCCTTCCCGAAACGTTCCGCAAACCAGTAGGTACCCTGGAAGGGCCGACTGTACACCCACATCGAGTCCCACTTGACGGCGGCCACGGTGACGACGTCAGTGTCATCGTTCACCACGATCGAAGGTCCCGACATTCCCTTGTCGTTGAGGGAGCTGCATTGCCAGCTTCCCTGTTGCTCGCAGAAGAAGAGCGGCTCCGTGGAACGACCGGTGTAGGCAACGACTGGGGATCCATTCTGGAAGGCCAGACCGACGCCGTAGATCCCGGTACCGGGGTGGTCGACCACCGTCTCCGGGGTCCAGACGCCGGATGATCTCGTGTTGAGGCGAACCGAAAGACGGCCGTCTCGATCCAAGACGCTGTACGCGACCGTTGGCTCACCGTTCTGCGCATACGCGAGCGAGTTGTACCCTTTGCACTCGCGCCCGCCCTCGACGACAAACGGCGCCTCGTCGGCTTCTGCGAACTTGACCTCATAGAGGTTCTTGGGGCGCAGACGGTAAACGATCGAGGGTTGGACGCACTGTCCTTGAGGCACCGCGAGCGACGTGTAGCTCCCGGTGGGCCCGGTATCGAGATTGTGGAGCGTCCAGGCGTCATCCACGGCGCTCCAGTGCGCGAGATTGACAGTCCCCTTGCGACCCAGCTCCAGATAGCTCAACCAGAGATCGCCGCAGGCGTCGTACGAGAGGTCGAGCCGCTGCCCTCCGGGCGCCGCGACTTCGGGCGTTCCCCAGAGCCAGATCGGACCGTCCTCGGCTCCCCGTACGACCTTGAGCTCGCCGCTGTCCCAATCGGTGAAGGCGATGGCTACCTCGCTGCCGGTCGGGTCGAATGCGAGCGCCGAATCGCCGCCGTCGTTCTGCGTCGTGGTGGCGATGTGACGTCTCCAGGCAGCCAGAGGATAATCGATGCTGTCCGCGGTGACACTGAAATCGTCGAATCGGACCGAGACCTTCCCCCAACCTCCCCAATTCGCGAGACGGATGCACGTTCCGGTGACCGGGGCTTGATTGAAGGTCCCGGTGACGATGTCCTCATCATTAACGAAGGTCGTGACCGTGGCGCCGGTCCTCGCGATTCGAAAAGTCCCCGAGGTGGCGTCGGACTCCCGCGATCCTTGCCACTCGTCTGGAGGGGCCACCCAGGACACTGCGGTCTGCTGCCCGTCGGGGGCGTAGAACCGGCGTTCCGCCGACAGGTCCTGGCCGCCGAAGTAGACCCCCAGATTCGCTTCGTTGGCGGCGTCACAACTCTGTGCCGGGTCGGGGTGTTCCAGGAGCAACTCGGAGTACTTCACGCTGACATCGAAGTCGCCGTGGAGGCGCCCCCTGAAGCAGAGCCCGATGTCGTCGAAGTGCCCCCAACCGATGCCGCCGTAGGGGTTGCTGAGCAGCACGTCGCCGCCCGAGTCGTCGATGATGTAGTTCTCGTGGCTTGTCCAAACGCTCCAGAATTCCGGCCTGATGCCGGCGTCGAAGCCGTCTTCGAAGGTTGTTTCCTGTGCCTGGCCCACAACCGGCGACAAGCCGGTTAACAGGGCGACCAGAGCGGCGATCAATAGAATCTTCGCGAGTTGCATGACATGCCTCCTCCAAGCGTTGTGTGTACACGGCCACACCGACGGTCCTGGATGGGATCTCGCATCCGACCACCAGGGTGTCCGTGCATCTGCATACGGATGTCTCCGTAGAGTGAGTGGCAATCCGGCATGAATCGTGACGGTGATATTGACGATTTTTTAGGAGGGGTTTTGAGACTACAGCTCCAGCCGGCTCTGGCGCGATCTAGGGCACCACCGCCGACCACGCCGAGGAGTCGCCGGATTCGAATCCGTCTGCGAATAACTCTGCTGACAATACGTAAGCAGCGCCTTGCTCGTTGGTAGTGCCCTTGAGAGCACCGACCGCCATTAACGCACCGTCGATCTCGAGCGAGGTCCCGAATTCCATGAATTCGACCGCATCTGACGCGGTGATCTTCTGAACCTCTCGCCATCCTTCTGAAGCGGTTGAATCCCTGACAAACACCGACACGACTCCCGCCGAGGCCGCGATTTCCCAGTCAAATGGCGTTCCCAGCGCCAAGGTGTCCCCGTCGACATCCGCCGAAAATCCCAAGTGGTAGGTTTCCTGCGACCGGCCGATTGTGCCGGCCAACCCCCAGTTGTTGACGCCACCTTCATGCCGCTCAAAAACGTAGGCTCCGCCGTGTTCGCAATCTGGAAATCCGGGAGGGCAGTTGAACGGAAGAGTCTCTGCACCGACCACGATAGTGTTTCCGCTGACTGCAATCGCTCCACCGGCATAATCTGTAGGAACAAGCTTGGTCACCTCACTCCAATCGTGTGTGTCACTCGGGCGTTCGAAGACGAAATAATCGTCTCCTTCGATGACCAAGGTATCTTCATCGACAGCCACCCGAGATCCAAATCCTGCGCCACAAGCTGCGTCCGAGGCCGTCAGCATGACGACCTGTCCCCATTGGCCGGCTCCTCCCTGGTTGCGGTCGAACGCGAATACCGCTCCTGAGTCACAACCCTGATCGCCCGGATTCGAGTAGTCCATCCCTGGAGCTCCTATGACGATGGTGTCATCGTCCACGGAGACAGCAATGCCGAATCCGCCCGTCATGTAGTGGTCAGGTCCGTCGAGAACCGCGGTCAGATTCCACGAACGTGATTCATCGGATTCACGCTCGAACACGAAGGCGGCTCCGAAATACCCGATGGTGTCAAGTCCCTGACCATCCGCCCCCACGACTAGTGTGTTGGCATCCAGCGAGACATTCTTTCCAAACCGGTCGCACCTTTCCGGTTGAGGACTGACCAACCTGACAACCTCCCCCCACGCACCAAACCCACCGTGGTTCCGTTCAAACACATACACAGCGTTCAGTTCCGGGGGGGTCCGAGAAGCAGTTCCAGGAGTTTGGCCGACCTACAACGACCGTGTGGTCACTGACTCCGACCGAACGTCCGAACCACGTTCCGGAACTCGAGTCCGATGCTTCGATCGTTGCCACCTCGGCAAACCACACATCAGACCTCTGCCGCCCGTTCTTGATTCGATCCGGCGGCGTTTGGGCGCTGGTTGAAGTCACCGCAAACACCACCGGAACAGCGATGCCACCCGCCAACCGCACGGGAGTCAATATCGAACACCGCATCGTGTCCCCCTTTTAACCGCTTCTGAGGATCGTCGCGCTTGACTGCTGTCCTATGCGGACAATATGCATCCCTGGGACGCGGATGGCCACATCGCATCATCAGATCTCAGTTCCTTGTGGCACTAGCGAGAAGAACGTGACCGTTCACGATGTCGCCAATGAACCTGCTTCCACAACCGAATGGGGCTGCGGGGGCGCTAATCGATTTCCACCCACACGAGATTTCAGGAGTTTGCGAACAGTAAATGCACTCCCAAAACATGCAACATTTGCTGGCTTTGGTGTCCTCGGGGTGACAAATCGACAGATGG
Source organism: uncultured Holophagae bacterium (assembly GCA_963801995.1). GTDB lineage: Bacteria > Acidobacteriota > Thermoanaerobaculia > Thermoanaerobaculales > Sulfomarinibacteraceae > FEB-10. Next base: position 324,315 of record CAWDGW010000017.1, read on the forward strand.
GCTTATCTTTGTTGTTACGGCTCAACATCGGGAAAAAAGTCTGGGGGCAGAGAATGGCAACCAGGTTCCAGCGTGGGTTTTTAGGTTCGGCTCTTTGGATTTTCGTTCTCATCCCGGCAGCCGCAGTCCACGGTTTCCAGGAATTGGACCCATCGACTGAATCCCCAGAATCGCGCGCATTGGCACAGATCGACGGGTTCTTCGCTCAGGCCGAACGGTTCTCCGATCAGGGGGATTCCAATTCAGCAGGCGAGGCCCTTCGCCAAGCGCTGGAGATTGCGCAGAACGAGATCCCAAACAGTGCCGCTCATGCCGACTGCCTCGAACGACTCGGCGCCCTGGAAAGAGCGAACAATAATTTGGACGTGGCTGTTGATTTCTATGGTCAGTCTCTCGCCATTCATGACCAGATCGATCCCGAAGGCGCGGTCATAGCAAGGCTGTCGACAGCGATCGGAGAATGTGGATGGAACATGGGGGATTTTGATGCGGCGGAAGAGGGCTTTCGCAGGTCCGTCCGGACATGGGAGTCCCTATCCCCTGGTGGCCCTCACCTTGCCTCATCGCTGGGTCAACTCGGCCTCACCCTTTCGGCACTGGCCAGGTTCGGTGAAGCGGAGTTGTGCCTCAAGGAGGCGATTCAGCTGTGGGAGTCTGCGGAGAATCACGTTCAGCGCGCCCGAATGATGATCAATCTCAGCGGGATCTACTTTCGACGTGAGGATTTCGAACGGCAACGGCAACTCCTCGAATCCGCCCTGGCGTTGTTGGAGGAACACGCGCCCCATCACCTTGCCCGCGCGAAGGCGCTCGGAAACCTGAGGGAGATGTATTACACATTGGGCGACTTTGAAAGAGCTGCGGAGAACGGGCGCTTGGCTCTCTCGCTCTTTGAGGAGAACTGGCCCGAAACCTTCGGACATGCCATCGAGCTCACGGGAATGGGCAGGATATACAGTTCGTGGGAACAGCACGATGTCGCGCGAAGCTACCACCTGCGCGCGTTGGAGATTCGGGAGAAGCTCTGGCCTCGATCGACATGGGTAGCGGAGAGTCTCCATTATTTGTGCCACGTGGAGGTGGACCTCTCGAATTTCGAAAAGGCTGGCCAGATGTGCACACAAGCGCTCTCGATCCTCGAAGAAACCGAACCGATCGGTTTCGGCACCGCGTGTGTCCACGAACAACTCGCCATCTGTTCGGCTCATAGTGGAGACCTCGAGAATGCGGAGCGTCATGTTCAAAAAACCATCTCCATCTGGGAGGCACGTGGTGAGGGTTCCTTGTGGACCGCGCTGGAGGCGAAGTACCACCTTGCATGGGTCTTGGCGACTGATGGTAGGCCTGACGAAGCGATGGAAATTTCTCTGGATGCAGAATCTGCCGGCCGGGAACGTCTTCGTTCAACCCTCGGACAATTGCCGGAGCGGGAGGCACTGTTCTGGGCGGCGAGTGACCGCAGTGGGCTCGATATCATTCTCTCGCTTGTGTCGGGGAGTTTGCGCGGGAGTCCAGGGGTGGCTGCCGCTTCTCTTGACGCGCTCATTCGCCATCGCGGCGCCGTGATGGATGAGATGGCCGCAAGGAATCGCGCCATCGTGGTTTCTGACAGCCACGAGGTCATTCAAATCGGCAACGACCTTGCGGCGGCCCGAGATCGTCTCGCAAAACTGATCGTGGGTGGCCCTGCAGAAGGAGAGATTGAGGCGTACCGTGACGCAGTCAGACAAGCCCGTGACGAAAAAGAAGAAGCGGAGAGACGTCTGGCTGCCGTCAGCACCACGTTTCGTCGACAGCGCGCGCAGTCCTTGGTTGGCCTCGAGGATGTCCACGCGTCCCTAGGCGACGCCGACGTATTGGTTGCCTTCGCCCGTTACAATCGGTATTCGTTCAAAACATCCGAAGGGAGCCTCTACTCGGCCGGAGTTCCGTCTTACGTGGCAATCATCCTCGATGGCTCTGACCCGACCCCCAGGGTGGTGTCCCTTGGCGAGGCTGACCGGATAGACGAACAAGTAGCACGCTTCCGGCGGCAATTGACACGGCCGACTTTATCTCAGGGGCGACGCCTCGGTGAAGTCGAGGATACGTGCAGGTACGAGGGTGACATCCTGCGGGCCATGGTGTGGGACCCGATTCGCCAACACCTGACCAGTTCGGGAAAGGTATTCGTGATTCCCGACGGTTCCCTGAACTTGGTGGGTCTTGAGTCGCTTCCGACCGGTGAGTCCTCATACCTCATCGAAGACGATCTCGATATTTGGAACCTGTCGGCCGAGCGTGAGGTATTCACGGATGGTGCCTCGCCGATCGGTCAGGGACTGCTGGCTCTCGGCGACCCTGCGTTTGATGACTCTCGGGTATTCGCTGCGTATCGATCGACGGCCGAGGAAGATCCCAACCTCCCCTCAGTACATCGGGTCAACGGCGAAACCTACCGTGGGCCGACTACGACTTGCGAGAGTTTCGGCACGATGGCTTTTGATTCACTTCCAGCCTCCGGAAAGGAAATCAACGAAATCATCGACCTCTGGACCAGTGGTTCCGAAAGTCCGGCGTTGGAAGGCGATGTCGGGGTCGCAGGCGCCACGGGCCTCACCGGACTTCAGGGAAACGAAACCAACCTCAAAGCGCTCGCGCCAGGACAGAAAATTCTGCACCTTGCGACCCACGGCTTCTTTCTCGGAGGAGACTGTCGATCGCGGGTCTCGGAAAGTGCCGCACGGATGAGTCAGGAAGAGAATTTATTGATCGCTGCTGAAAGCCCACTGCTCTTGTCGGGCTTGGCGCTCGCCGGTGCAAACCACCGCGATGCCGCCGGGCCTGACGAGGAGGATGGCATCCTCACCGCGGAGGAGATCGCCTCGCTCGACCTGTCGAGCGTGGAATGGGCGGTGCTGTCGGCGTGTGACACGGGAGTTGGCGAGGTCAGTGCAGGGGAGGGTGTATTCGGGCTGCGGCGGGCCTTTCAGATCGCCGGCGCGCGGACCCTGATCATGAGCCTGTGGCCGGTGGACGACGAGGTCACCCGCGCCTGGATGCGGGAGCTGTACACCAACCGCTTCGTCAAACAGATGTCCACCATCGACTCGGTCCACGAGGCCAGCCTCGCTCTGCTCAACGAACGTCGCGAAAAGGGCCTCAGCACCCACCCCTTCTACTGGGCCGGCTTCATCGCGTCGGGAGACTGGAGGTGACTCCCAGCGGTCGTCGGTTCACCTCGTGAACGGTTCGATGGTGATCGGATCTCCGTACGGGTTGACGCGAAAGGCCCGAGCGAAAAGGGGACCGTTGACGGTCACCTCGAGGCGTTTGACTTCGCCGTCCTGTGAGGAGTTGATCCGGTTGATGATGTTGTTGACGTGGACGAGCTCCATCGCTCTGATGCTGCGCGTCCATGTGCCTTCGAGCCCTCCGTCGTCGGCGTAGAGACTCATCCTCGCCTGGACCGGGGAGCTGCCAGGGTTGAAGAAGGCCATGTGGCTTCGTTCCAGGCTGTCGCCGGACTCCACCTGCCGTAGACCGATGAAGTGGTGGGTCTTGCCCGGATTGAGGATGTCTTCACCGGTGAGGCCCTCCATGAGCTGGCCCGCGGTGCCGGTGACGTTGCCGTCGCCGTCCTTGAAGACCGCGAACTCTCGGCCGGTAGCGCTGAGCAGGGTGCCGTTGCCAGAGCTCAGCATGACGGTGCCCACCGAGTTCTCCAGGCCGATGAGATCACCCACGATGTCGCCGTAGCCGAGGGTCTCCCCGGGTGCCAGGGTGAGGGTCGAGGAAGCGGCGATACCGGGGGCTGAGCGGTCGCAGAACTCCACGGTGACCTCGGCCGGGTTGGGCGAGTGGTTGGTGATGCTGGCCGAGCCGGAGAACTCGTTGTACCCGCTGACCGGACCGAGCTCCAGCAGGATCACGTTAAACGCTCCGTTGGAGACCGGCTGAATCGTAGTCGGGTCGCTGGTGCCTGCGTAGGTTCCCTTGCCGTCGACAACCGATCCGTACACCAGGGCGGAGCCGTCCAACACCTCGACCTCCAGCAACACATCGGGCCTGTTACCCAGTCCGAAGGCACCGTGGATGTTGTTGACCTGTCGGCTGCGGGCAAAGTTGAGGTTGAACTGCCGCGGGTCGGCCAGGGAGGTGCCGATGGGATCCACCGGGGTGACCTTGATCCTGGTGCCGTCCTTGGCTGCCATCATGCCGAGGTTGACTCGATTGTGGGCGGGATCCTCGGTAGTCGTCAGGTAGGCCGTGTCACCTGCTTGAATGGCGTCGGCAAGCCCACGCGCCGGGAAGAACTGCCCGAACTCGCTGCCGTCGTCCTGCTGGGCGAAGACCACGCTCTGCACCATCAGGTCGTCGATAGAGCCGTCCGGAACCTCCATGATCACGCTGCCCACCGCGTCATCGGGGATGCCGAAGATCTCGAGCAGCGGATCGGTGATCTCCTGCAGCTCGCCCCCTGGAACCGTGTACTGCACTGTCTGCGGAGGACCGCCGAAGTCCACGCGGGGCGTGTAGGTCATGCTGACAACGAGGTCGTCTTCGGAAGAGTTGAACAGATTCCACTTGGAAGTGAAGAAGGCTCCAGCGCCTTGCACCCGAGCGACGGCAGGAAGGGTGACGGCCGCGTTGCCACTTTGGCTTGCCGTCGTCGGGTATTCGACAAGCCAACGATCATCCGCGACGTCGCCACTGTCGTTCCACAGCGGGATTTCCGATCCGTGGTAGCCCAGGTAGAACTCAGCGCCGTCCCCACCATTTGGCTCTCCAGGCCTCCAGTTCGTGTATTGCCATGGTTCGTCCGTGACCCAATGCCAGTTCGCGCCGGGATCCGGATCATCGGGCGGATCTTGATACCCGCCCAGCCAACCACCGAGACGCCCACCAAATGCCGAGTAGATAAAGTCCGACTCTTCCTGAGAAGTGATCGTCGCCAGGTGGCCGTTGACGTTCAACCACGAGCGGTTTTCGGCTGCCGCCCTGGCGTCCGGCCAGTGAAGTCGTTCATTGGCGACCTCGTAACAGTGGTGATTCCCATTCCAGCAGACGGGCCCCGGTCCATAATCATCGTCAGAAATGAGGGTGGCGTTGTCGAGATGAACCGAAAGTGCACCTTCGGTTCCGATGTTGAGGCAAAAGGTGTTGACCCAGCCGTCGTTGAACGATCCGGTGTGGACAACCGTGTCATTGAAATAACCCGTGACCACTTCACCATATCGGGTGATTCGGAGGCGTCCTTCGGTAGCGGATTCGGGTATGAAGGGCCAGATTCCAGGTGGATCGACCCACACACTGACGACCTGGCCTTCCTCGCCGTGGCCGTTTCGGGCCAGAGCAAAGAACACGCCGCCAAACGTAACTTCGAGCGATACGTGATTCCCCCACTCATCGATGACATCGTCCAGTTCGGCGCCAGAAAAATCGAAACTGATGTCAAAATCACCGATAATCCCTCTCGTGTAACAGACCTGCGCCGAATCCCAAAAGTCGCCGCGTTCAGGTCGTATGAAGTGAAGGTCTCCACCCGAGTCGTCCACGGTCACAGCACCTGCGTGCAGAATCACCTCCCAACGGCTCGGGTCGATCCCGTTGGCGAAGTCGTCGTTGTATTCGGCTGCGAGAAGTGGCAGCGATGCGGACACGAATATCGCGCCAAACATCCACAGCGAGATTGATCGATATGTCATGTCAGGCTCCTTTGTCGGTCCCTGTCAAAAATCTCACTAACCAAAGCGGCCTAGGGCACCGCCGTCGTCCAGCCTGAGAAGTCGCCAGATTCGAATCCGTCAAGAAACACTGGTCCTTTCAAGAACACATGAACGGCACCGAGGCCGAGGACCTTGTCGCAGCCGGAAACCAGGGCGAGATTGCGTTGGCCCGCCACGTACCAGCCGATCCAGCAGCTCAGCTCACCGCCGGTGACTCTGTGTCGACGCTCGAGGGTGTCACCTGATTGCGCATAAAAGTCCGCCGCCGTTGTTTCCCACGTGTTTGGGTCCCGAAACGGTCCCGACGTGCCGACCAGAGCGGCCTCACTCCACACTGCCGTGGACCAACCGAAAACGTCGCCTTCAATCGGCGATTCCGCGACTAGCTTCTGCTGCTCTGTCCACACGCCGCCAACGCTATTGAAAACGTACGCGGAGCCGGCCGCGGCGCAGTCCGAGTGGTTTTGAAATGGCGAACCCACCACAATGGTGTCACCGTCGAAATCCAGCGGTGCCCCAAAGCTGTCACCGGACTTGGCGTCGCTCGCGATGATCTTCTGATCGAAGGTCCACGTGTCCCCCGATCTCGTATACACGTACGCCGCGCCGGCGTTCTCCTGGCCGGAATGGTCGTTTCCGCGGGAGCCGATCACCAGGGTGTCCCCGACCAGGGACAGGGGGTCGCCGAAGTAGTCGTTGTATCCCACGTCCGGCGCGGTGAATACCTGTTGCTCGGTCCACACCCAGTCGCTTCGGTCGAAGACGTGGACCTTGCCGGGCGAGCCGCCCGCTGCGCCACAACCGTCGGTGCAGCCGACCACGATGGTATTGCCGTCGATGTCGAGGCCGACGCCGCATCGATCGGACTCCTCGTGGTCGCTGAAGGTCAGCTTCTGTCGGAAAACCCACGAGTCATCGACCCGATCGAAGACGTACACGGCCCCTGCTGCCCACGCCGGGTAATCGTGCCACACAGCGCTGACGGCGATGGTGTCACCGGAGATCGCGATCGGCAGGCCGAACTTGTCTCCGCGACGACCATCCGGCGCGATCAACCACCCCTGATACGTCCACCTGCTGCCGCCGCCGACAAAGACAGTCGCCGAACCGGCGTCGTCCCTGCCACCATGATCGTCGCCGTGGGCGCCCACGACGATGGTGTTGTCCGAGATGGCCATATTGCCGAACCACGCTTCGGGCTCGAGAGCGGTGTTCGTGAACACCGCGATCTCGACGAACTCGTCGCCAACCGGTGTCTCCCGTTCTCCAGACCACGACCAACAGGCAGCCAACACCGACGCGGCCAACAACGACACGATCCTGCGCCTGACTACGCACCGCACGTCACTGCCTCCGATTCCGACCTGTGTGCACCTGTGGGTTCGATACCGTCAATATGGGTCCCGATTGGCCCGGTCGCAAGGTCGCGCTGTACCCTCTCATTTGCACGTGTTCTTGACCGGATGGCAGAGGCCCGAGCAGCACTCGTCGCCGGTGGTGCACGGCTCACCCTTGATCAAACATCCGCCGCCGCAGCCGGGAATCTCCTCGTGCTGGCAGAAGGCGGAGCATGGCGCGCTGCCCCCGGGAACGTACTGATCCGTAGTGCACTCGTCGCCGTCGTCGCAGTCTTCGTTCAGGGCATATCTCGCCACACATTGGCCGGAGCAGCAGACCTCGTCGGAGGGACCACACTGCGTCCCGTCAGGTTCAAACGCGAACTCACAGAGTCCGGTTGTGGCTGAGCAGGTGTCGATCGAGCACGGGTTGGCATCGTCACAGTGGTGAGCGCTCGTGCAAGTGCCGGGGTGTCGGAACGCGAGGTAGAGCTCGGGGCCGAGCCAGAAGCTGTAGGCCGCGGTGCCGGTGGGATCGATGGCGGCATCGCCCGTGGCCGCCTTTCCGAAGCGCTCCGCAAACCAGTAGGTGTCCTGGAATGGCCGGCTGTACACCCACATCGAGTCCCACTTCACGGCGGCCACGGTGACGATGTCGGTGTCGTCGTTCACCACGATCGAAGGCCGGGACATCCCCTTGTCGTTGAGGGCGCTGCACTGCCAGCTTCCCTGCTGCTCGCAGAAGAAGAGGGGCTCAGTGGATCGACCCGTGTAGGCAATGACTGGAAGACCGTTCTGATACGCCAGATCGACGCCGTAGATCCCGGTGCCGGGGTGGTCGACCACTGTCTCCGGGGTCCAGACGCCGGATGATCGTGTGTTGAGTCGCACCGAGAGTGAGCCGTCCTGGTCCAAGAAGCTGTAAGCGACCGTTGGATCACCGTTTGGCGCGTAGCCGAGAGAGCTGTACCCTTTGCATTCGCGCCCGCTTTCGACAACGGCGGGCGGCGTGCCGGCCTCCGCGAACTTGACCTCATAGAGGTTCTTCGGGCGCAGACGGTACACCATCGAGGGTTGGCCACACTGACCCTGGGGCGAAGCGAGCGACGTGTAGCTCCCGGTAATTCCAGTGTCGAGATTGTGGAGCGTCCAGGCGTCATCCACGGCGCTCCAGTGCGCGAGATTGACAGTCCCCTTGCGACCCAGCTCCAGATAACTCAGCCAGAGATCGCCGCACGCGTCGTACGAGAGGTCGAGCCGCTGCCCTCCGGGCGCCGCGACTTCGGGCGTTCCCCAGAGCCAGATCGGACCGTCCTCGGCTCCCCGTACGACCTTGAGCTCGCCGCTGTCCCAATCGGTGTAGGCGATGGCCGCCTCGAGGCCGGTCGCGTCGAACGCGAGCGCCGAACCGCCACCATTATTCTGGGTGGTGGTGACGACGTGGCGTCTCCACCCTTCAGCCACGGGGAATTCGATGCTGTCCGCAGTGATGCTGAAGTTGTCGAACCGGACCGAGACCTTGCCCACACCTCCCCAGTTGGCGAGCCGGAGACACGTTCCCGTTACCGGAGCCTCGTTGAACGTCTCGTTGATGACGGTCTGGCCGTTGACCGATGTCGTGACCGAGGCACCGGTTCTGACGATTCGCATGATCCCGGACGACGCTTCAGAGGGCTGCGAGCCCCACCACTCGTCAGGCGGTCCGACCCACGAGACGATCGTCTGGCCCTCGTACGCGTAGAATCGACGCTCCACCGAGATGTCCTGGCCGCCGAAGAACACACCCAGATTCGCCTCGTTGGCGGCGTCGCAACCGAGTCCCGGATCAGGGTGCTCCAGCAGTAGCTCGGAGAACTCAACGCTCACGTCGAAGTCACCGTGCAGCCGGCCCTTGAAGCAGATCCCGATATCTTCGAAGGTCCCCCAACCGTCACCTCCGTATGGGTTGCTGAGCTCGACGTATCCCTGGGAGTCGTCCACGACGAACTCCGGCTGAATCGCCCAGAAACTCCAGAATTCTGGCCTAATGCCTTCTTCGAAGCCGTCGGTGAAGGTCTCCTCTGCTTGCCCCACGGCCGGAGACAAGCTGGTCAGCATTCCGACCAAGGTGGCGATCAATAGAATTTTTGTGAGATTCATGGCATGCCTCCTTCAATTGCTGCGTGGAAACGGCCACACCGATGGTCCCGGACGGGGTCTCGCACCCGACCATCGGGGTGTTGGTAAATGGAATGTCCATTCGGATTGCTCCAACGTCTTAGTGGCGGATAAACACGAAACGTGACGTCCGGTGTGAGATCGGGCGCCCGATTATTAATCACGAGCCTGTGGCCGGTCGACGACGAGGTGACCCGGGCGTGGGTGCCGGAGCTCTACACCAACCGCTTCATCAAGGGAATGACCACCATGGACTCGGTCCATGAGGCGAGCCTCGCCCTCCTCAACGAACGCCGAAAGAAGGGCCTCAGCACCCACCCCTTCTACTGGGCTGGCTTCATCGCCTCCGGCGACTGGCGGTAGCGAGGGTTTGATTCACGGTACCGTGCTCGACCACGCCGAGGTGTCGCCGGACTCGAATCCGTCGAAGAAGACCGTGAAATCGAAGACGTAGGCGGATCCGGTATCGCTGATAGTCCGATCGCGGGAGAGCCCAGATTTGTTGCTTGCGACAGCATCTGCGACTTCGTGATCCACGTGTGTGGCCTCAATCTCCGGTTTGGACCTCCGGGGTGTCACCTGATGCGCGGCAGCTCTGAACGGTGCGGGTCCAGGCTGAAAACGCCCGTCAGGGCGCCGCACGCGATCGAGATTCAGCAGGATGTTCGCTGAACCGGATTCGCGACCAAGGTCGTCATCATCAGGTGCGCCCACGAGAATGTAGCCGTCCCCGATGCCGGTCGCGGCACCGAAACGGTCTCCCGAGAACCCGTTGGCGGGTCCCGGTCCGCCATCGGGTTGAGTCAGCGTTCGAACCACACCCCAGTTGTTGGAGCCCCCGTGGTTTCGATGCAGGATCTCGACCGAGCCTCCCCACCCCTGGAGGTGCGCAATCGCAATGGCAGCCTGGTCACCGTTGATCGAGAGAGATGCACCGAAATGGGCCATTCCTTGATGTTGAGCGACCTCCCCCCAGGCGTTCGGTCCACCCGCGTCCCGCTCCCGAAAGTACACGCTGGCCAAGGTGTTCTTGGTCGCGGAATACGTCCCGACGACCAGGGAGTGTCCTTCGAGGGCCAGGTTCGTTCCGAGCTGATGGCCGCATGCGGCGTCGGTCGAGATGAGCTTCGCGACCTCTCCCCAGTTGTCGGTGCCGCCGACATTCCGCTCGAAGATGTAGACCGCACCGGAATCGCACGACGTGTTTCCCGGGTCGACCTGATCATCTTTGATCGAGCTGGCGGCAGCGGTGTCGGCCGATATTGCGACCTTGAAGCCGAAATCATCGAGGTCCGTCGTGTCGTGGCCCACGAGTTCCGTGACCAATCCCCAGTGGTCCGGTCCGCCGTGATCTCGTTGGAAGATCAGCGCCGCGCCGGCTCCGCTTGGAGCGGTACCGGATCCCACGATGAGCGTGTCATCGTCGAGGCTCAGAGATCTGCCAAACGCAATTGCCCCTGCGGTCGGGTCGAGTTCGGTCAGGAGGCCCCAGTTTGCAGGACCGCCCTGATCTCTCTCGTAGACGTACACCCTTCCCTCGCCGCCGCTGGTACCCATGGCCCCGATTACGATCGTGTCGCCGCTGATTGAGACTGCGGTCCCGAATTGGGCCGCGAGCGGTGGTGCCGGGATGGTGGTCGATTCGTGCCATATCGGCGACCCCGGGTCGCTTCCCTCGAAGACGTACGCCGCGTCTGCGCCGGGAGCGCCGACGACTGCGGTTCTCCCACTGACGGCGACCGACTCACCGAGGTGGTCATCCGCCTCTCCGTCAGATGCGACGAGTTTCGCGGACTCCGCCGCGGGAGCGAACGAATCTGCCGTGACGGCGAAATCATCGAATCGAACCGAGATGGCATCTAGGGACCAGTTGTTGTCCAGATTCAGACAAAGATAGGTCACGTCGTCTTCGGTGTACGCCCCCTGATGCAGGACCGTGTCGTTGAAGTATCCCGTAACCGTCGACCCCTGTCGCGTCATTCGCAGGCTGCCAGCGTTTGCGGATTCCGGTATGCCGTACCAGTTCCCCGGAGGATCCACCCACACGTTGACCTGATCGCCTCCGCCTGATCCTTGATCCGTGCGGGCGACAACGAAAAAATAGGCCCCGATTCCGGCCCACAGGGTCGCGTCGTTGCCGCCATCGCCGGTGTTGTCAAGCACCGCGTCAGAGAACTCGACCCGCGCATCGAAATCTCCGACGAGACCACGCCGAAAACACAGCCAGACATAATCAACGCCATTGCCGCCGTAGCCCTTGCTGAAGTAAATGTCCCCGCCAGTGTCGTCGCACGTGAAGAGTGGCTGGTTCGACAACAGCGTCCAGTGATTCGGGTCGATGCCGTCAGCGAAATCGTCCGTGAAATCAACCGCAGCCAGGTTCCCCGACGACGTTGCCGACACTAAGACGCCCAGAACAGCGGTGACAACGAACCTCGACCATCGCATTGTCTCCTCCTTTCGCCTTGGGAGGACCGACCCATCACCTGTCATCCGATGCAGACAATATGCGTCGCAGAATCACCAGTGGCCACCCCGAAAACCGGGTTTCACCGGATAGTGGCCGAGGCTGGGACATCGTGACGCGATCGGTCGCCTTCGCACCGACCGGTCATCGGGTCATGAGAGGTTGTAGTTTCGGCACGCTGTGCGACCACGCCGTGCAGTCGCCGGATTCGAAGCCGTCGGCGAAGAATTGAATGAGGTCTGCTTGAGCGAAGAAGTTGTCGAAGTGCACGGAGAGTGCCTCTGTCCGTGAGAAGTGATTCGCCAGTTCAAGGCAAAGGTGGTCAAGAGGTTCAATAGGGTAGGTCGACTCCCAGATCAGGGTGTCGTTGAAGTAGGCCGACACCGTGGAGGTAACCCGTTCTAGTCGCAGGACACCGTCGGTCGCAGTTTCGGGCACTGAATGCCAGCTGTCCGGCCAGTTGCCGGGCGGGTCCTCCCACACTCCGACCTCTTCCCAGTCGGGTTCCGAACTGCGGGCGAAGAAGAAGATCTGCTGACCGAAAATCACATCCAGGACGACCACGTTGTCCCCGTTTGGCGGGGGTGAGATCGCGTCGATCTGAGCGTCGCGAAACTCGACGCTGACGACGAAATCTCCCCACAACTCGTAGTTCAGGCAAAGCTCCATAAATTCGGTCGGCTCATCGGTCCCACCTGCCGGCTTGCTGAAGAAGATGTCGCCGCCAGCTTCGTCACAGCTGAACAGGGGCTGATTGGACTCGAGTCGCCACCGACCGAAATCGATTCCGTTCGCGAAATCGTCGGTAAACTCGGCGGTAAAGGAGATTGGCGAAAAGAAAATGACGGATACGAAGATGAGGGTCCGGCCTGCAAGCGATTTCGTCCAACCCATGGTCCTCCTCCACATCGACGTCTGACTTCTACGGCAAGCTGCGCGACCACGCGGAGGTGTCGCCGGACTCGAAGCCGTCGAAGAAGGTGGCTACCTGGAACACGTACACCGCACCGGCGTTCAAAATCCCAGGGAGGTCCGCGTCGGGCGCGCCGGCCATCAGAGTGCTGCCGGAGATCGGCGGGCCCCAGCCAAACCGGTCAAACGATGCCGCATCGCTGGTCGTGCAGATCTCCCGCTCGACCCACTCGGAGTCGGTTCGGACGAAGACGTAGAGCGCTCCGGCGTTGCTCCCAGCAGCGTGGTCGTGGTCGACAGCGCTCACCACGGCGCGATCGCCATCCAGCACCACGGTGTCGCCGAACAGGTCGCTGGCCCCGCCATCCGATGGGTAGATCTTCTGCTGCTCGACCCAGGTATCAACCGCACGCTCGAAGACGTACGCCGCGCCGGTATCCGACTGCGTTGGGCTGTCCCCGAACTTGGCGCCGACCAGCAAGGTGTTCCCGGACAGCGCTACCGAGATGCCGAACTCGTCGCCCCCTACGCCGTCGCCGGCCTCGAGCTTCTGCTGCTCGACCCAAAGGTCTCCCACCTTCGAAAAGACGTATGCGGATCCCCTGTGATCCTGGCCGGAGATCTCGGCGCCGGGAGCGCCGATCACCAGCACGCCGTCCGTGAGTGAGGCGTAATGCCCGAAGAGATCGCCGGCTGCGCCGTCGGATGCGACGAGCTCCTGGTGGTGGACCCAGTTGTCCCCAGACCTGACGAACACGTGGGCCGAACCGGTCTCGCCAGCAGCCCAGTGGCTCGCCGAGCCGATTGCCAGGGTGTCGTCGTGGACGGCGAGCGACCACCCGAAGCAGTCGTTGACGGTGGGGAAAGGCGCTGTCAGCTTCTGCCGTTCGGCGACCCCTTCCGGGGTCAGGCCGAAGACGTACACCGCGCCTGCATCCACCACCGAGTGATCGTCCCATAGAGAGGTCACGAAGATCGTGGAGCCCGTGACGACGACGGGGGCGCCGAATCCGTCGCCAGCCTCCGCATCCGAGCTGACGAACTTCTCCTGCTCGGTCCAGCTATCGCCGACCCTCGTGAACAGGTAGGCGGCTCCGGCATCCACACCCCACTGGTTGTCGTCGCCCGGTGCGCCGATGACCGCATTTTCACCATCGATCGCATGACCCGCATACAGACCCGAAAGGTGATCGTCCATTGCGGCGTCGGAAGCCGTCAGCTTGGCAACCTCCGTGAGCCAGAGCCCTGGCATGCGCCGGCCCGATGGCCTGCGGAGGGTTGGTTCTTCAGATCGGGCGCGAGGAACCTCCAACACGCAGGCCGCAATCAGACAAATTGCGAGCAGGGGAGCACGACGCCGAATCATGACCATCCTCCAGACGTCTTCGATTGATCCAGTCTTATGGGCTTCAATATTGTCCCTTCTCAGCCAATTGGCAACCAGAGAGGGTCTGCTCTCAGTCTCCAAGTGGCTTAACGGACGGTTTCGTGACGTTGTGAGTCAGTTGAGCACATCTATTGGCGAACACCCAGGATGAGATCGGGTCCTCACGTGATGACAAATCCTCAATGATGACCCACATTGGTTCTATCGAATCCATGGATCACGTTCCAGCGTCGGGACACGGCGGATCCCGGGGATATTTCCGGACCTCTCAGGCGGCCGTATTGATCCTCGCAACGATCGTGTTCACGGGCGTAGTCGAATCGTTCGATGACGCCCCTTCACATGGGTCATCGAGTTGCGGCGGGAACGTAGCGAACCTGATTTCCGCCGGCCGCTATGACGACGCCGTCGTCGCAGCGAGGTCCGAACTCGAGTCAGCAAAAGCCGCATTCGGGCCGAGATCACTCGAGGTCGCTCGAGCCTGTGACCTCGCCGTCGAAGCATTGTGGCGGAACGGGATGGCCGGAGATCCCGAAGCCCTCGGGCTGGCTCGAACTGCGCTCGAAATCAAGCAGACCTCACTCGGATCCGAACACGTGGATGTCGCCAAAACGCATTCCGAGATGGCGCGGGTGCTCGAGTACGTCGGTCGAATTGGCGACGCCCACAGCTCGCTGAAGAAAGCGATCGATATTCACGACAGAGCCGAAACCGTCGGCACGCTTCAGGGACTCCGCGCGCTCACCGAGCTCGGCCGGATGCTGCGGGTGATGGGCCGTTACGGCGAATCGCGGCAAGTGCTCGAGGACACCATCAACCGGGCCGAAGATCGATTCGGCCGCTCAGCCCCGGTCACGGTCGCCGCGATTCGCGAAGCAGGCCTGCTGTACCTCGACTCTGCCCGTTATCGAGAAGGGCGACGAATGCTCGAGGAGGTCGTCGAGGCTCAGGAACGAATACTGCCGGCAAACCACCCGGAACTGGCGGCCGCCTTGCACGATCTGGGCTGGGCGTGCCGGCTGCTCGACGATTTGGATCGCGCCCAGGTGTACCTGCAGCGGGCATTCGACATCCGAGACGCGGCGTTGCGTGCTGACCATCCGTTGATCGCGCAGACGCTCGAGAATCTCGGGCTGCTGTACTGGTACGCCGGCCGTGGTCCGCCGATGAAGCCCTTCGAACGAGCTCACCCAATCATCGAGCGGGCGGTCGCCGAAGGCTACTGGGAGGCGGGCGCCTGGTTGGTGCACGAGGGCGTCGTGGTCTGGAACGATCGGCAGGACTACCTGACGGCTACCAGGTACTATGAGACCGCTCTCGGTCTTTTCGAACGAACGATCGGGCCAGACCATCAGCGGGTGTACTGGGTCCTCGGGTTTCTGTGTGGGGCCTACTGGGACACCGGCCGGCACGACGACGCGATCACCTGCTCCGATCGCAGATCGGAGATTCTCCGGGACTGCCTCACACGTGGCGATTCACCCAATCTGAAGGCGGACGCGCTGGATACCGAGGCGGGTCGCCTCGAGGGGGACGGCAGAGTCCGCGAGGCCCGCGAGCTCTTCCGTGCCGCTTTGAAAATTCGCGAGGACATCTACGGCCCGCACAACAACGTCGTGGGCTGGACTCGCTTCCAAATCGCGCGGACGTCGCAGCTCCTCGGCGAATACGACGAGGCCCGCCGGATGTACGAGCTGGCGCGGCAGTCGTGGGAGGGGGCGGGCCTCTGGTCGAAGCAGCCCTACGAGCCGATTCTGATGGGGCTGAGCTCGATCCACGAGGATCTCGGCGAGTACGAGGAGGCCCGTCGCCTCAGGCGTGCGGCAATCGAATCTCAGCCGACGCTGCACGACGAAGTTCCCAACCCGGGTGTCGGTCCTCGGCTGGTGGATTACGCGCGCTTTTTGATGCGTGCCGGGAGCACGGACGAGGCCTTCGCCGCGGCTCTCGAGGCCGAGCGCATCATCCGGCCGCACCTGCGGCTGACGATTCCAGGTCTTTCGGAGCGGGAGGGGCTTCGCTACGCGGCGACGTGGGCATCCGGGCTCGACGTCGCGCTCTCTGTCGCGGCCAACGCCGACCAGCCGGCGGTCGCCGCGGCGGCCTTCGAGACCCTGGTCAGGGCCCGCGCCTTGGTGCTCGACGAGATTGCCAACCGACAGCAGCTGGCGTGGGGGACCGGTGATCCCGACGCAGCGGAGCTTGCCGGGCAGCTGATGGCGGTCCGCGGCAGGCTCGCGGACCTCCTGGTCCGTGGCCCCGGTAGCGAGGACGCCGACCGCTACCGGCAGGCCGTCGACAGGACGCGCGCGGCGAAGGAGGCGATCGAGCGCCAGCTGGCGCAGCTGAGCCTCGCCTTCCGCCGGGGCCAGGCGGCCGACGGTGTTGACCTGACAGGCGTTCAGCACGCCCTGCACGAGGGGGACGCCCTGGTCTCCTTCGCCCGCTTCCTGCAGTTTCAGCCGCGAACCGAGGCCGGACCAATTTTGCTGCCGGCCGCGGATGAGGTGTATCTGGCCTTCGTCGTGCGCCCCGGGCGATGCACGGCTGTGCCGCTTGGGCCGGCACGCGCCATCGACGAGCAGATCAGCGAAGTCAGGGCTTGCCTCGAGGACGCCGCAACGGCAGGGTCGGTGGGGCGCAGCGAAGGGGTCTATCGCGGGGCGGCACGGCAGCTCCGCGTCCTTATCTGGGATCCCATCGCCGCCAGCCTCGACGGATCCAAACGGGTTTTCGTGGTTCCGGATGGCGAGCTCAACCTCGTCCACTTCGCAGCGCTGCCGGCTGACGACTCCGGCTACCTCATGGAGTACGGGCCTCGGATCCACTACCTCGCCGCTGAGCGAGACCTGGTCGATCCTGAGCGGCGATCCGAGGGCAGAGGGGTGCTCGCACTGGGTGCGCCCGCCTTCGACGACCCGCTGCAGTTCGCACAGCTCCGGACCGTCGGCGATCAGCCACCGCTCGAGAAAGGACTCGAGCTTGCCAGGCGGGAGAGTTTCCGGGGCACCCGCTCGGTCTGCGGGGACTTTCGGACGATCCGATTCGATCCGCTCTCTGCCGCGGCCCGCGAGGTTGAGGAGCTTTCCGGAGTGTGGCTGAGCGAACCGGGGTCGTGGGGCCACCGATCGGGAGGAACAGACAGTGGCACCGCCACCACGATTCTCACCGGGCGCGCAGCGAGCGAGACCGCCTTCAAGCTCCTCGCACCAGGCCACCGGGTGCTCCATGCCGCAACACACGGCTTCTTTCTCGGGCAGGCCTGCCCGTCGGCGCTCGACCGGCCCCCCGGCTTCGGCCTCGATGGCTTGCCAAATGACGTAGTCGGCGAAAACCCTCTGCTGCTCTCAGGCCTTGCCTTCGCGGGCGCCAACCTGAGGGAGTCGGCCGCACCTGACGAGGACGACGGAATTTTGACCGCCGAAGAGATTGCCTCGCTCGACCTGTCGAGCGTGGAGTGGGCGGTGCTGTCGGCCTGCGATACAGGCGTCGGTGAGGTGAGGGCAGGGGAGGGTGTATTCGGATTGCGGCGGGCTTTCCAGATCGCCGGCGCGCGGACCCTGATCATGAGCCTGTGGCCGGTGGACGACGAGGCGACGCGGGCCTGGATGCGCGAGCTTTACACCAACCGCTTTGCGAAGGGCATGTCCACCATCGACTCGGTGCACGAGGCGAGCTTGGCGCTGCTCGAGGAGCGTCACGATAAGGGCCTCAGCACCACCCCTTCTATTGGGCCGGCTTCATCGCCTCCGGCGACTGGCGGTAGACCCTTCCACGTAGCGGGGCACTCTGAAGACATGCGACCAGGCCCAAAAGACCTGGTCGCTGTTCGTTGGGAAATGCAGTCGCGAGCCTATTGTAAATCACTATCGACCCACCACCAATCTCTGTGTTTGGTGGTTCGTCCTCAGCGGCTCCGATCTGGTTGTCATACACGACAGTGTCGGTCGCCTTGTCAACGATCTTGATCCGGAACTTGTCTGACCCACCGCCGCCTGGCAGGGCTCCGTCGATGGCCGAGATCATGAAGCCGTAGTCGCCGTCGCCGTTGATCGCTCCATCGCCCTTGTACATGGCCTTCGCGCCTGCGATGACGAGCCACTGGTAACTCGAAGAGTGAAAGTCGAGTCCGGCCGCCTGGAATCGGAACTCGGTCTCGCCGGTGGGCACCGACGCACCTTTCTTGTACTTGGACACGAAGCCAAAGTTTGCTTTTCCGGCGAGGTCTGGGTCGGCAGGATAGGCATCGGGGGGTGAGTCGATCCAGCCTCCGCCAGTCACGAAGCCACCATCGGGATCGTAAACCACGACATACTGGTGGACCGCCGAACCGGAATCGCCGTCGTTGTCGGTGACAGTCAGCGTAACTGTGTACACACCAGGTGTGTCGTATGTGTGAGGGTCAGATACGGACCCGATGCCGTTGGACTCTGTCACTGTGCCTGGCGAAGACGTATCGTCGCCCCAACCCACACCGCGGTGTGGGTGTCGAGGACGCCGGGATCGGTGAACGAGGCGCCGGCGGAGACCGGCGTGCCCACCTGAACGGGATCGACCGGCGCCGCTATCGGATCGACCACCGGCTCCAGGTTGACCACGGTCACGGCCAGCGAGTCGCTGCCGGACTCGCCCGAAGCGTCAGTCACGGTTAGCGTCACCGTGTAGGCGCCGTTGTTGGCAAACGGGTGAACCGGCGTGAGGGCACCGGACGCGAAATCGCCGTCTCCGAAGTCCCAGTGGATCGTATGGGTGTCGCCTTCATCGGGATCGACGAAGCTCCCCACAAAGCTGACTGGCTCGCCCTCTCCAGCGGTCTGGTTCGGTCCCGCCTCTGCGATCGGCGGTTCGTTCAATGAGACCGTGGTCGCGCTGACCTCCCAGCTGTATTCGCTCTCGACGGTGTTCGGGTTATACAGGGTGGAGGGAAGGTCACGGATTGGACGACGAATGAGTACGTCGTTCCGTCCGAGAGCCCGTTCACGACGAGTGACGAGGCAGACTTGTCGGCGCTGATACCTGCTTCTGTGTAGGGTCCGCCGGCATTCTGGGACATCATTACCCGGTAACCGCCACTATCGCCGGTGTAGGCGATCGGCGTCCATGCGATTTCCACCGAAGTCGGTGTCACGGTCCCTACAGCGACATCGGTGGGAGGCACCGTCTGGGAGGCTTATCCCAGCCGCTGGTGAAATGGGCGTGAACATCGGGATCGTCGCTATATAGGGCGTTGTAGGTGAGAGGGGCTGATCCAGCGACCGGACAGAGAGGGTATCTGCGTCAACTCCCAGGGAATCTTAAGGCGGATAACTTCCTCCCGGCGGAGGTAGAGCGCGTGAAGCGTCGTAAGGGTCGCCGGGCGGCCGGGAATCGACCCCTCGAACTGGTTCCGTTGAATACAAGAAGTCCAGTTGGTTGAGATTGCCGAGTTCTGGAGGTATCTCCCCGGTGCACATATTCGCCTGAAGCCAGAGGTGTGTGAGGCTTTCCATGCTGCCGAGACAGGGAGGAATCGGGCCCGATAGGTCGGCAGCGGTCACGAGGACACGTTCGAGCCCTGTGAGGTTGCATATTGCCGCTGGGAGAGGACCGTTGACTCCTGTAACGCGCAGATCGAGCCCCTGCAAGAGCGCCATCTGCCCGATTTCAGATAGGATGCGGCAGGTCAGATTCGGGCTGCGAACGAGCCCGAATGCTCGCAGGCCGTTCAGTTGCTCGATCCACTCCGGGATCGTACCCGATACCTGGCCCAGCGAGAGGTATTGCAGGGCTGGAAGATCGAGCAGCCACGTGGGCAGCGGCCCCTCGTCGAAGTTGTTGTTGTCCGGAGCGTTCGCGGTAACCAGATCCAAGGTCCTAAGGCCAGTCAAATGCTGGATGCAGCTTGGGACCGGCCCGGAGAAGTAGTTGCGCGTCAGATCGACGTCAATCACTTGTGAGAGACCGCAGATTGCATGAATACTGCCGGTCATCCAGTTTCCGGCGAGCCGCAAGGTGCCAATAGGGAGTCCAGCGATTGTGGACGGGATCTCCCCGGAGATCCGGTTGTTCCGAACGTCCAGAATCGCGAGGTCGTCGAGATCTCGGAGTTCGAGAGGAAGGGTCCCCACAAGGTTGTTGTTGACGAGCACGATCCGAGATACGTGCGGAGGGTCACCGTCGCACACCACGCCCCGCCACGTGCACTCGGTACCGGGATCGTTGAAATCTGTGTCGTCCGTGTTTCGCCGTTTGTGTTGTACGTCCAGCCGCTTCCGCCGGTGCTGTCGTACAGTGCGATCAGGGCTGCGCGCTCGGTATCTGGGAGATTCGCCTCCGCCGCCACGACGCCCACGATCAGAAGTAAAAGAACCGATATCGGTACGAACATCCGTTTCATGACTCACGCTCCTTTCTCCCCCCTCCCGGTGTCAACGGGATCGATTGGTTTCGGTGTGTCGTGGCCGGGGAGAAAAAAACGTGACCGAGAGAGGCGGCGGGTGCTTCAGGAACGAAAAAGCGACCAGGCCCGAAGACCTGGCCGCTGTCTGCTTCATTCAGGTTGGGGCTCGCCCACTAATCCTGTCGCTCGAACGTTGCCTCGCAGGTGGGGTCAATGAGGTACTCGGATGTGTCGCCCGAGACGATGGTGATGGTGTAGTTGCCGGCGGCGGTGTAGTCCTTGGCCTTGAGGTTGTACTGCCAGACCTGGTCGCCGAGGTTGTACTCGAACTCGTTGCCGTCGGTGCCGAACCCGGCGGGCAGGGCGTCATCGGTGACGTCAACGGCGGCGCCTCCGCCAGCCGATTCGAACATGACCTGGAGCACCGGCGGCGCCGCGGGCTCGAGATCGGTCAGTCTCGTAGCCCTCAAATACGACAATCCAGCCCCCACTACAGGCTGCTGATGATGTCCTGTGCCCAGTCGATAAGCCGGCTGGCCTCCGCTTCCGGGATGTGTTTGCCGGATTGGGCTTCGATTTTCTGATGAAGGCCGTCAGCCGGTTCACCGCGACGTGGTCCGGGATGGAGGCGAGTCCAGGATCTCGACCACGCGCTCGACGTCGCCGATCAGGCTGTGCTGGATGCCGGATGGCATTTCCAGATCGAGCACCTCGTCGAGCAGATCCTCGGTGCGCGTCTCGGCGGTCGGTGAGAACTTCTGGATCCGATCCGTGTGATCCGTCACGTAGATCTGATCACTCGAGTCCACTCCAATCTCGGTGGGGATCGTGAACTGACCCGGGGCAACGCCTTCGGTCCCCCACATCGAGAGGTAGGTGCCGTCCTCGTCGAACTTCTGGACGCGGTGATTCCAGCGGTCGGACACGTAGACTGCGTCGTGAGAGTCGATCGCGACGGCGTGAGGCTCGTTGAACTGTCCTGAATCCGCTCCGAAGGAACCCCAGGAGGTCGCGAGCGACCCGTCGGCGGCGACCTTCACCACGCTGTGTGAGGACAGATCGACGATGTACACAGCACCGTTGGAGTTGATCGCCACATCGGTCGGGTTGTCGAGCCAGATGCCCGAGAGACCCCATCCGATCATCCCCAGGTAGGATCCGCCAGAAGCCAGGATTTGGACGCGTTGGTTGACCGAGTCGGCGACGTACACGGTATCGCTCGAACGGTCGACCTCGACCGAGTGGGGGAAGGAGAATTGCCCGTTCCCGTCACCCGGAATGCCCTGGAGGCAGGTCGTGGTGCACGACCTCGAAGGAGGATGCTCCAGTCGCGACGCCCCAACCCCAGGCTTCGATAAAGGCACCGTCTTGGTCATAGATGTCGATCCGGTGGTTCTGCTCGTCGGCGACGTAGACGTGACCGTTCGAATCGGCGCCCGCTCCCCGCGCATTCAGCATCTGCCCGGCGTCGACGCCACCGATGCTGGCCAGGCAGCCCGAGTCACAGATCTCGTGCTGCGTCCCGCCGGTGGCAACGCCCCATCCCCACAACACCTCGAATGCACCCTCCGCAGAAAAGCGTTGGACGCGATTGCCGGCAGCCTCCACCACGTACACGCTGTCCGAAGCCGAAACGGCGAGACCCCAGGAAAACGAGACTCCCCCCGGCGGTGCCGCTCGTGCCCCACTCGATTACGAACTCGGGCGGCTGCTCCTGGGCGGCCGCTGGGATGACGCCGGCCGCCGCGAGCAGCATGGCGACCCCAATCGGGCCTCCCCGCAGGAGCATTCGTGCGCTCCCTTCGATTCGACTGTCAACCCGGATTTCATCGAAGACCTCCCTCGTTGGTCGTCCCGTGCAGATGCCGACCACCGATGACCATTGAATACCTCGCCTCATACGTTGCGCGACGAGGCAAAACGTGACCGAGTTTTCCTGCGGCTGTCCGATTGAGAAAGAAACGACCAGGCCCGGAGACCTGGCCGTGCGCGATCCAGACTCGAGTGGGCTAATGCCTATTCGTGCCTCTCGAACGCTGCTTCACAGGACGGGTCGATGATGTACTCGGAGTCGTCACCCGATGCCATGGTGATGGTGTAGGTACCGACAGCTGAGTAGTTCATGGTCTTGAGGTTGTACTGCCACTGGGAACCTGTGAAGACGAACTGGTTTCCATCGTCGCCGTGGCCTGCCGGCAATGCGTCGCCTGTGACGTCAATGGGTGGAGCACCGAAGCCAGGGTCGAACCAGATCTGGACCACTGGCGGGCTGCTGACCTCTTGGTCGGTGACAGGTTGGACGCTGCAATCGAGGAGTTCTGCTTTGAGTGGAAGGGCACGGTTAGCGCGCACTGTCACCGGGCCACTAGCCATCGGGGGTTCGAATCCTGTACAGCTGAAGCTGGGCGGCCCCTCGTATTCGACGACATACGCTTCCATGGGCAGGTTCTTGTTGTCGTTCCATTGGGGGATGTGCCAGCCGTGGATTTCGAGGTAATACTCGATGCCGGTGTCGTTGGGTTCGCCCGGCGCCCAGTTGGTGTATACCCACGGCTCACCGGTGATCCAGTGCCAGTTCTCATCTCCTACGGGATGGTCTGGGGGATCTTGGTAGCCGCCCAGCCAGGAACTGAAGAGGTCCCAACCGAAGGTCGCCTCGATGAAATCGCTTTCGTCCTGGCTGGTGATGGTCGCAAGGTGTCCTGCGACCCCTTGCCACATCCTTGACTCGGCCGCCACACGGGCGTCCTCCCAAGTCAAACGTTCGATGATGACCTCGTACCAATGGCCGTTGCTCTCCCATTTGACCGGCGTTGGTGTGGTCTGTGCGGCTGTGGTGCCTACGCTCACCAGAAACACCACGGCGACCGACAGAGTGAATGAAATTGGTTTCATGACGCACTCCTTTCCCGCTTCGTTGAGTGATCCCATTTGATTGCCTTCGTTGTGAGGTGGTTGGGGGAAGGAAAACGTGACCTAAAAATGGCGAATATATCCATGGAGGGAAGTAGGCCAAGCAGCAGGAGAACTGAAAAAATAGAGAAAGGGCGGGCCGATTGGCCCGCCCTTGGGTCAGTGGTCCTGCATTGAATGGTCTACTGCCGCTTGATGAACTTCTCCTTCTGGACCATGTCGCCGGAGGTAAGTGTGAGCCAGTGGCGGCCCGGACCCAGCGGTCGACCGCGTTCGTCGAGACCATCCCAATCGAGCTCGTACTCGCCCGGGGTCAACTGACCGTCGAAAAGGATGCGCTCGACGCGGCCCTGGCCGCGTGTGATTGCCAACGAAAATTCGCTCGTCTCGTCCACGTTGAGCTTGAACACCCAAATGGGATCGACCGCGGTCGCCTCGATCCAGCCCACGACCTCCACCGGTCGCGGGGCGCGCGGATCGAAACCCGGGCCATGGATGGGATGACCGTCCGGTCCGAGCGGATGCCCCTCACGGTCCAGGCCCTTGGCGAGGGCCAGTCCAGGAGCCACGAGGACGCCGACCCGGCCCACCAGGATTTCGCGCCGGCCGTTGTGCTCGAGCAGGTGCTGTGAGCCGGTTGGCACCCAGTCGCTGCCAACGTCGGTGAGGGTGAACTGGACCGCCTCGAGCTCGTTGTCCACCTGCTCGGCAAGTTCGTCGTAGTCGGTGACAAAACCCTCGGGCGGTTCGACCGAGGTGGAGACATCCCAATCACCCACACTTTCGAAGACGAAGGGATAGAGCTCGTCGACCCCAGACCACTCCACGTACTCGGGCTCGATGATGAGCAGCTCGGAGCCGGTTCGTTTCGAGGTCTTACCGGGGTGGCGCTTGCCGTTGGCGGTCTCGAGGCGCTGCAGGTACTTGCGCATGGAATCGCCGCAGATCAGGTCTGAGGCGGAGACACCGAGGTGCTTGTCGCTGCCGTCGTATCCGATCACCAGGTAGTCGCCGGTGGCGAGGGCGAAGTTGATCAGTCCGGCGGCGTCGGTTACGTCCGTGGCCACGACGTCGCAGTTGGTGACGATGCACTCATAGTGTTGCCACGAGATGCCACCGCAGACATCCCTGGCGCAGGAACCGTCAGCCTTGTCGTAGATGCCGACCACAAGCCCCACGATGGGTGTCTTGGTGGATCCGGGATGAGAACCGCCACCCACCACGTGGTGGTCCGCTTCGATGAGAAGGTCGGCGGCGTCATCCACGACACCGTTGCAGTCGTTGTCCAAGCTGTCGCCGCAGGTCTCGTCGCCGGCGCCCTCGAATGGATCGCATTCCTGAGTCACACCGTTCACGCAGACGTCGATGGTGTGCTCGCAGCCGCCGAGGCCGCATGTCTCGGTGCCGAGGTCCTCGTCGACCGAGCCGTCGCAGTCGTTGTCGAGGAGGTCGCAGAGCTCGTCGGTGGACCCTTCGACGGGGTCGCAGGTCTGCGGGACACCGTTGATGCAGAGGTCGATGGTGTGCTCGCAGACGCCGAGACCGCAGGTCTCGGTGCCCAGGTCGTCCACGATCCCGTCGCAGTCGTTGTCGAGAAGGTCGCAGACCTCGGTGGCTCCTGGGTTGATGTCGAAGTTGCCGTCGTCACAGTCGATGTCAGCGGCGTAGCCGTCACCGTCGTTGTCCACCGGACCAGGCGGGACGATGTCACCGATGCAGCGCCGGATGTTACTGATCCTGAACTCGTCAATCACCGCGTCGGGACCCCAGCCCCACGAAGGCGTTTGGTCACCCACCGAATGGCTGAAGTTGAGGGTTTCGACGGTGATGGGAACAGCCGGGACGGGTTTGGTGTCCACTAGTCCGCCGTCGATGAACATCTGCATTTCGGTGGCGTTCCAGGTGAACGCCAGGTGGTGCCATTCGTCGGCCACCCAGTCCGAGACGTTGTGGCCCAAACTGATACCGATGCCGTCGCCGTCCCAGATGATGAAGTGCAGGTTGTTGGCCGAGTTTTTGGGGATCAGGAGATGGTTTCGATTCTGGACGCCGTAAGCGGAGAACAGCGTGTGTTGTTCGCCGTCGTTGCCGTCCCAGTTGGGCTTGATCCAAAACTCGAGAGTTCCGGCATATGTGTCGATGTTGCCGTCAGCCGGATACTCGAGCCAGACGTCCTCGGTGGGTGTGGCATCGACCCCCTGGTCGAAGGCACCGTCCTCGAAAGTGCCGGTTGTGCAAGTGGGGGTTTCGCCGTCAGCACCAAGGTAGGTCCCGTCGAAATGCAGCAGCAGGAGGGTGTTGGCATCCGCCGTGTACGGGCCGCCGTCAAGGCAGACCTGAGCATCGCAGCCCGGGGGGTCACCGGTCGCCCATTGATTCTCGGTGCCGTAGGGGAATGAGTCGATCAAATCGGCGGAATTGGAGTCCGTGCCGGCGATGAAAAGGTCGCCGGGACACGATCGGCCCCAAAAGTTGCCCTGACCATTCTCCGAGAGCGAGATTCCTGTGTTGCCGGTCAACGAGGCAATCTGATATCTGCTGTTTGAAAGGATGTTGTTTCTGGAGATCTTGACGTCGCTGGATTCCGAAATTTCAATGCCGTCCCTTGCTCCTCCGATGATCGTGTTTTCCTTGATGATCGAGCCTTCTTCCATCCACAGCCTCATCGCCGTGTGGCCGGAACCCGACATCAAGTTTTGCGCGTAGACGTTGCCGACACGAGGGGTCGATATAGCATAATCGGAGATCGCCTGGACATTGCCGGAAAGATCGTTCCCGAGGTAGACGTTGTAGCTCTCACCTCGACTGTTGGAGATCCCGACCTGCCGGCCGTGGACAGTGTTGCCAGCGAAGACGTTTCCAGTGGTGTTGCTGAGCGAAAACCCGTAACCGCCGGCACCGGAACCGGATGCGTTGATTCCCGAAAAAGTGGAGTTCGTAACGGATTCCAACGAAATGACAGTACCGGGAATGTTCGCGCTGGAAAAATCTCGGTCAGTCATCGTGAATGAGTCCACGCCGGCGAGCCCAATCCCGTTCACACAGTCTGTATATGTGTTTCCTTCCAGGGTGAGCCCGGTGTGGTTGAACAACTTAATGCCCGTCTGGGTGGATCTTGAAAAGTCGTTGTCGGTGATGATGGTCCCGCTTCGCGTACCGGCCGGATAGTCATAGAAAGCCAGCACGTTGTCGCTCAAGTCGTTGTTACGGAAGGTGTTGTCATCCAGAGTTTGGGCGGTACGAATTCCATTTTGCCTGCCATGGACGAAATTGTTTTCGATTGTGTTTCCGCTGGACGAATTCAGTCCGATCCCATAACCAATTCCGCCGGATCCCGAGGCGTTGATATCGGAGATCACGGAGTTCGTCACGCCGTTAAGTGACAGCACAGTCCCGGGAATATTCGACGTAGAGAAATCGAGCCCTGTCAGAGTTGTCGAGTTCATTCCCGAAATGGAGAGTCCGTTGGTGCAGTCGGTGTAGATGTTGCCACTCAGCGTGAAATCGACTTCACCAGACAACATAATCCCCCAAATACTGGATCTCGAGACGTCGTTGTTGACAAAACTGTTCCCTACTCGGGTGCCTCCAGAGTAATAACCGATTCCGACTCCGTTGTCGGTGAGGTCGTTGGCTGAAATCGTATTGTAGCTGTTGCTTACGCGAAGCACGATGCCTTGCCCCCGCCCATGAATCGTGTTTGACGTGAGGGTGTTACCGTCACAGAGATTCAGCATAATTCCATAGCTGGTCGGGGAAGAACCTGAGGCATTGATGTTGGAAATTGTCGAGTTGGTGATTCGGTCAAGCGATAGCGGCTTGCCGGGAATGTTGAA
The DNA here is from genome assembly GCA_963801995.1 of uncultured Holophagae bacterium. Classification (GTDB taxonomy): domain Bacteria; phylum Acidobacteriota; class Thermoanaerobaculia; order Thermoanaerobaculales; family Sulfomarinibacteraceae; genus FEB-10. Next base: position 351,411 of record CAWDGW010000017.1, read on the forward strand.
TGCGGAGAAATCAATCCCATCGAGAATGATCGAGTCCATCCCGGTGAGGGAGAGACCATTGGCGCAGTCGGTGTAGATGTTGCCACTCAGCGTGAAATCGACTTCACCAGACAACATAATCCCCCAATTACTGGATCTCGAGACGTCGTTGTTGACAAAACTGTTCCCGACTCGGGTGCCTCCGGAGTAGGGGTAGATCCCGGTGGCATTGTCGGTCAGGTCGTTGTTGACATAGGTGTTGTTGCTGTCGCTGACGATTTTCTCGATTCCCATCCAACGCCCGTGGACCGTGTTGCCTGAAATCAGGTTCCCGTCGCAGGTTCGAATTGCAATCCCGACCCCAATCTCTCCTGATCCGGATGCGTCGACGTTGGAAATTATGGAATTCGTGACAGATTCCAGTGAAATCCCGATTCCTGAATTTCCGGTGACCGATAGATTCCTTATCGTTATCGAATCACTGTACCTCGCCGCCGCAATCGTCGGTGCATCAGGCGCCAAAATACTGAATCCTGCTCCATCAACCGTCACGCCATCGGCCTGTACCGTTAGTGCAGTACCCGTGAAATCCGGCGCCGCATCCATGTCCGAGTCGAAGGTGATGGTGACGCCCGGTGTCGTGATGACGGTGCCGCAGGCCGGGGTCTGGGCCAGGGTGGGTGAGGCCGCGGCCGCAAGCACAGCCGAGGCGCCGAGGATGATCAACAGACGTTTCGTGAGCATTTCAGTCCTCCTTCCGTTCGTCCCGGTGCCCGCCGGCCGCTGTGATCACAGCGATCCGCGCGAGAACCGGCCGTGGTTTGTGGAATCCACCGTGGGTTTTCTCTTATGGAAGGTGGCGGAAGACACAAAAACGTGACGTGCGCAGAGAGAAAACCGCCCGATCGAGGGATCGGGCGGCGGGATAGAGGATTTTGTCGGTTCCTCCGTTAGGGCACCATCGAAGACCACGCCGTGCAGTCGCCGGATTCGAAGCCATCGGCGAAAAGGACGGTGGAGGTGGTGTGGGTGGTGGAGGAGTTGTTCGCCGGGTTCGGGTCGGTGTCGTTGCCGGTGACGGTGGCGGTGTTTTCGACAACGCCCATGAAGCCGAGGCTGGCCATTACCTCGATGGTGACGTCGGTGGAGGCTCCGGAATCCAGCGAACCCAAAGTGCAGGTGACCGTTCCGCCGACCTCCTCGCATGTCGGAGAGGGCGGAGTCGAGCTGAGGAAGACCACCGACGGGGGCAGGGCGTCGGTCATCACAACCCCGTCACCCATGGATGGACCCTGGTTTGCGACGGAGATCTGGTAGTCCAAGGTCTCGCCGGGAGCAACGGGGTCAAACGGACCTTCCTTCAAAACGGAGAGGTCGCAAATGGGGGGCCCCACGGTGGTTTCCTCGACGGTACCGTTGTTGCCGGGATCCGGGTCTGGACCGTCACCGGAAACGGAGGCCTCGTTTGACAGGACGCCCGTGGCCGATGGAACTACCTCGACGTCGATTTCGACCACGGTGCTCTCGCCGAAACTGAGGTCCCCCAGGTCACACGTGACGACTCCGGCGACTTCGGTGCACGTTGGATCTCCGGGAGTCGATGCAACGAAAATGGTTTCAGGCGGCAGGGTGTCGGTGAGCATCACATGGGATGCGTCGGATGGCCCGTGGTTGGTTACGGTGAGGGTGTAGCTGAGGGTGGTCCCCGGAGTGACGGGGTCCGCCGAGTCGTCCTTGGTCACCTCGAGATCGGCGGACAGGATCTCGTAGATCAGGACCTTGCCCGAGTAGCCGTCGGCCACGTACACGTGACCGCCGGTGGAGACTATGGCGGACCCGTCACCTGGCAATGGGGAGGGTGTCCACGGGCACGGGCATGGACGGGTCGCGGACGTCGAGAACGTAGAGTGCACTGTAGTAGCTGCTCATGTACGGTGCTGTCACGTAGGCGAATCCTCCGTCGACTGCAATCGCGGATCCCGCGCTGCACGGGAATGGCAGGCTCCCGACGAGGGTCGGCGTGGTGGGGTCCGAGACGTTGAAGATCTCGTAGGCCTCGGACCCGTTAGGCCACCGCCGGCAGTGGTGAGCCAAATCGCCATCGAGAGTGACGTTGCCGTAGTTGCCAAACTCGCTCACCAGGGTGATCGCCCACGGGGCGGACACGTCGAGAATCATCGGCCCGTCCATGTTGAGGTAGGCGTAATCGCCCCGAACGGTGATGGATGAGCCGTCGTCCTCGGAACCGTAGGAGCCCGCCAGCCATGGGAATGTAGGGTTCGAGACGTCCAGGACGAGCAAACCGTCGTTGATGGGCGAACCATAGGTCGCCTGGCCCACGTACAGGTAGTCGTCCAGATAGAACAGGTCGTGGGTCCGCGCGGGTACCGAGTACACACCGAGCGTTGACGGCGTCGTCGGGTCTGAGACGTCCAGAACGCGGATTCCCAGTGGGTATTGGCTCGCCGCATATGCGTACGGCGACTCACCATCGACCGCGGAGATCTCGGGTTTGTCGGCCTGGTCGGGATAGATGGATACGACCTGCGGGTCGGACGGATCGGACACATCGAGAGTCACGAGCCCGTATCGGGTGCCCACTAAGGCCATGTCACCGTCCACATCGATGTCGAGAGTCCGCTCCGGCCGCTGGAGGCTTCCGAGCCGCAGCGGGAAGGTGGGTGAGGAGACGTCGATGGTCTGAAAGGTCCCGTACTCTCGATCGCCGAGGCAGATGGTGTTCCCCACCACGTGCTGTCTGAAGCGTCCGATCCCATCCGAGAAGCCGCCCACGTAGGTCGGCGTCGTGGGCGCGGACACGTCGACGATCTGGAGGCCATTGTCACAGGACAGGTATGCGAGGGACCCTTCGACCCACACGTCCCAGGAATCTTCGGAATATATGCCCGCCAAAGTCGGTGCCGACGGCACGGACACGTCGACGATACGCATGCCCCAGTTGTTGTAGGTGATGTAGGCGTAGGCGCCGGATGCCCACGCCGAGTTGGCGAAGTCGCCTGGGTCGTACATCCCGAGCGCGGCCGGGGAGGATGGATCCGAGACGTCGACGATCCACAGCCCGTTGGTGTAGGCCGCGAGGTACGCGCGCCCACTGTCGATGTGGATGTCGTAGACATTGGTGACGCCCCTGAACCCGGTGACCAGGGATGGGTTCGACGGATCGGAGATGTCAATGACGTCGAAGCCGCCTGCCGAATACGACGAGTAGGCGACGAAGACATTGTTCCCAGAGACGTCGAGTGGACCCGTGTAGGCGCCGCTGCCAGTCGGGGCGAGTTCACCAACTTGGGTGGGGTTCAAGGGATCCGAGACGTCGAACACGGCGAACTCGCTACCCACGTTGCTCCTAGCAGTGGCGATGTACGCGAACGAACCCACCACCACAATGCCCTTGGCGTCGAATTCGGTGTTGACGTTGGCCACCACCTCAGGTGTTGTCGGGTCGCTGATGTCGACCACCTCCAGGCCCGCTCGCTGGGCCGCGCAGTAGGCATAGTTGCCCTGTACCGCCACGTCCCAGTACTGAGCGCTGCCCCATTCCGCGATCAGCTGCAGGTAGCCGCTCCGTTCGGTACCGTTTCCAGGGCTGAGGGAGGTATTGGGCTGGGCTTTCAGGATGGGTTTCCCCGGGTCGAGGGGCTGCTCCGAAATTGGGGTCGCAGCGAGCACGGGACCCACCAATCCAATACCGAGTAAAGCTGCAAAGGTTCTCGTGAACATGATGTCCCTCCAAGTGCTACAAAGAGCTCAACGATGCGCCGATGGACGGGGACGGACATCAGCACTCGTTCGATAACGCCTGCACTCACCAGATTCCCGTCTGTTCCGCGTGTCATCTGAATGGCTAGTGGCTTGATTTGGGAAAACGTGACTCAAGGTGAATAAAAACCGCCCGATCGTGTGGATCGGGCGGTGAGGTAGAGCGCGGGTTAAGGCAGATTCTCTAGGGACCGTCAGCGGACCACCTGGTGAGGTCGCCGGACTCGAAGCCGTCCGTAAATACGTTGTCGGTGTTCTCGTAGGCGCCGATGTCGGGTGCGGAGATGCCGTCGCTGGGTCGGTCGTAGCCGCGCTGGTCGGTGGGCGGGTAGTCGAGTGGGTCGCCGGCGTCGATGGCCGGGCTGTCCAGCGGCAAGGCGTGGGTGAGGGTGGGACCGCCGTTGTCGGCCAGAGGACCGAGCATGGGATCAGCATCGCTGACATCACCGAGGCCTTCGAGGCCGCAGGTGGAGTCGTCCTCGAGGTTGTAGCCGTAGCTGGTGACCGGATTGGCGCAGTTGAAGGGGGTGTTGCCGGCGACGATGGTGTTGTGGAGGAAGAGTTCGTTCCAGTTCATCAGGCCGGAGTGCTCGGTGGACGGAGCGATGTTCTCGGCCACGGTGCAGCTCTCCACCACCATCCGAGCCGATTGGCCGTTGAAAAGGCCACCTCCGGTGTTGCCGCTGATGGTGGAGTTGCCCACGTCGAGGTTGGCGCCGACGAGATTGGCCACCCCGCCGCCGTGAGCCGCCGAGTTGTTGGTTACGGCGCTGTCGGCGATGCCCATCATGCCCTGGTTGGCGATGCCGCCGCCGCCGAAGCCCTCGGCGGTATTGCCGTCCACCGTGGTCCGAGTCACGATGGAATGGGATTCGAAAAAGAGGCCGCCGCCCCACTGGGCGCTGTTGCCGGAAATGGTGCTGTCGATGATCTCCACGTGGGTCCCGCCCGTTGCATACACCGCTCCGCCACGGTCGCCGGCGGTGTTGTTGGACATCTCGACCCGTTCGATACGGGCACCAGCATCATTCTCGGTAAAGAGACCTCCGCCGGGACCAAAGGCCTGGCAATCGGCGATGATGCCGTCGGAGAATTCGAAGACGGAGTTGTTCACCTGGTGGACGCAACCTCCGGCGTCGAACGCTCCGTTTGTGATCTTCAGCCCGGACATTCTGGCGTGCCTGCCCCAGCTAATCCACACGACCGGTCCAGCACCATTGCCGTCAATCACGGTTGTGGCGGCATCGTCACCGGCGATCTTGACGTTGATGCCGATGTCCAGTAGCTCGGAGTATGCACCTGGTGCTACCAGGATCTGCTCCCCTTGGCCGGCCCGTTGAATAGCCTCCTGGATCGTGGGGCAGGGGGTTCCCGGTGTGGCGCAGTCGTTCCCAGGAACGCCTGTGGTCGCCGCGTACCAGGTGGAGGGGTCGGCTGTCGTAGTGATCGTAAGCGGTTCCGTGAGATCACTGACCACAGTGTTCTGGTTTTCCGGGTGAGGCTCGGTAGTGGTGCTCAGTTTGACGTAGTAGGTGGTGGATGGGGTGAGGTCGAAGAGTACCCAGTCCGACATCTGCTTGCCGAGGGTGCGGGAGATCGTGTCATAGGGACCCCCGATGTCGAGGGCGACATGGACTGAATATCCCCCCTCGTTCCATTGGTAGGCTATGGGTGACCAGGTGAGACGGGTCGCGATTCCTGTGACGAAACCCTCCGCAAGGCCTTCAGGAGGCACGGTCTGGGTGTCTCGCCAACCTCCTCCGAACTTGACATTCATGAACGCCTCCACTCCCGGGTCGGCAGTGCGGAGGCCATTAAAGTCGATTCTGCTTTGGTCATCCTGAAGCCCGCCGAGATTGGTGATCTGGCTCGGAACCTCACCGACGATTTTGTTGGCCGAGAGGTGCAAGTATTCGAGGGCGGCGAGGTCTCCGATCTGAGTCGGGATGGGGCCTTCGAGGCTGTTGCGGCTGAGATCGAGGTTCCGGAGAGAGTTCATACCGCCGATGGCGGCCGGAATGGGTCCGGAAAGGAAGTTCCCGCTCAGGTTCAACTCCTCCAACCCGGTGAGCCCACCGAGTTGGCTTGGGATCGAACCGGAGAGCAGATTGTTCTCCAGGAAGATGCCTATTAAACCGCTCGCGGTGCCCAGCTCGGATGGAATCTCCCCGCTGAACCGATTCCAGCCGAAGAAGAGCCATTCGAGGTTCGGGATGTCGGCAAGGCCGGGAGGGATGGGACCGGTCAGGTTGTTCTCCGAAAGGTGGAGTTCGCGAAGATTCTGGAAGTTGGCAAACTCCGTGGGGATCTGTCCGCTGAGATGATTGTGGTTCAGGCCGAGCCACCACAGGTCCGGCAGCGTGCTGAGCTGCGGGGGAATTTCCCCGGTGAGCTCGTTGAAGCTGAGGTTGAGCCACTGGAGCAGGTTGAGATCCGCCAGTTCAACCGGGATCGGTCCGTTCAATCGGTTGTTGTCAATGGACATATTGAGTAACTGGGAGAGATCACCGAGTTCGGGAGGGATTGGTCCAGTGAGTTGATTGCCCCAAAGGTGGAGATCAATCAAGATACCCAGGTTCCCGAGTTCGACCGGGATCGGGCCGGACAGACGATTTCTGTCGAGGTAAAGAGCCTGAAGGCTGCTTAACGACCCGAATTCGGGCGGGATCGGACCTGTCAGTCGGTTTTCGGCCAGGCCCAGAAAACTCAGGTTTGAGAGGTCGGCCAACTCTGTCGGGATACTGCCACCCAATTGACAGTTGTTCAGATCGAGCCAGGTGAGCATGGACAGGCTGCCGAGCTCGCTCGGGATGCCGCCCTCCAACCCCTGGTTGTTCTCCAAGGCCAGAGCGTCGAGTTCGGTGAGATCCTCCATTTCGGGCGGGATGAACCCGACCATGTTCTGCCCTCCCAGGAAAAGAGCAGTCACATTGTTCTCACCAGGATCGCAGCCCACGCCGGTCCAGGTGCACTCCGAGCCTGGGGGGTCGAGCCAGTTGTTGGAGTCGTTCCAGCCGGGGCCACCGGCGGCGTTGTAGAGGGCGATGAGAGCGTCGCGCTCTGTGGCTGGGATCGCGCCGAACACGGTTCCCGCTCCCAACCCGAGTGCGACTGCAAGGGCGATGACGTGGAGTTTGGTTCTGGACTTCATGGGGAGGCTCCTTCCGGATTTCTGGGTACGGTGACGCATGTTGGGCCCCGGCGATGGAAGCCGGGAGCACGGCCTGTGGGCCAGTTGGGACCCGGAGGCGGGTTCATGGCGAGGACCATAGCCGTGGGTTGCCGTCTCGATCATCATGTCGGTTGTGAGACCTGCGTTGAAATATAACTTCCAATCAGGATTTCCGCAAGGGCCTCAAGGTTGATTTTGGCGTTTGACCATCGAAGGTTGCCCGAGTTGCGGTGGCCATTCGTCTGGACCGCTCGGCCGGCGCTCGCCTACAATCAGCCCATGAAATTCCTGCCCGAAGACAAAACGGAGTTCCTTCTGGTTTTGGCCCGCCGAATCGTGCCTGAGGTCGTGGAGTTGGATGAGCGAGGTATGGCTCACTTCCGCACCATCATCGATCGAGCCCTGGGAGAACGGCCCGACGAGGTCCGAAAGAAATTCGCGACCTTTCTCGGGGTGCTTCGATGGGCGCCGGTTCTGCGCTACCTCTCGCCCTTCGACAGGCTCACAATTCGAAGGCAGGACGCCGTCCTGAGGTGGTTCGAGGGGGCGCCGATCGGACTGCTTCGACAGGGGCTGTGGGGGCTGAAGTCGATGGTGTTCATGGGCTATTACGGAAGGACCGATGTCTGGGAGGAGATTGGCTACGAGCCCTCATTCGACTCGCTGGAGCGTCTCGATGCGTGAGCTGGACTATGACGTCGTGATCATTGGCTCAGGTGCGGGTGGAGGCGCGGTGGCCAAGGAATTGGCGCCGCTCGCTGCGGCTGGAAAGCGAATTGCCGTTCTGGAGTGGGGCGCCAAGCTGGGCGAGGAGGAGTACACCGGCCACGAGGTGGACATGGCCGGCAAGCTCTACTTCGAGTCCGGAGGAATGTTCACCAAGGATCGGGCCATGACCCTGGCCTACGGCCGCGCCTACGGCGGTTCGACAGTGGTTTACACCGGGACCTCGTTGACGATCCCGGAACGGGTGGTCGACCGATGGGGGGTGCCTGGACTGGAGTGGGAAGATCTTCGCCGACGGTCGCAGAAGTACCTTTTCGAGAACAGCGTCCACTTGCAGGACGAATCGAGGCTCAACGACAACAACCGGTTGTTTCAACAGGCCTGCGCAAAGCTGGGGTACCACTGCGAGCAGTTCCCGATCAACGTCAAGGGGTGCCGGGCGTCGAGTCTGTGCAACCTCGGCTGCCCGAACGCGGCCAAGCAGGGCACCCATCGAGTGCAGTTGCCCGCCGCCGAGGCGGGCGGCGTGGAGGTCGTGACCAACTGCCGGGTCACCAGGGTGGGGGAGAGGGAGTGTGAGGCGGTAGTGGTCAATCCCGGCTTCGGTGAGCCGTCGCCATGGGAGCCCGGTGAATACCGGGTGCGGGCCAAGGTGGTGGTGGTGTGCTGTGCTGCGGTGAACTCACCGGCGCTGCTCCTGCGGTCCGGATTCGGTGCGGGGCTGCCTGCCCTCGGTCGCTACCTCACGCTTCACCCGGCGCTGATTCTGGTGGGCGAGCACGACCGTCCGATCACCAATTTCGTGGGCCACCCCAAGAGCTTCTACTGTGACGAATTCTGGGAATCGGAGAGCTTCCTGCTCGAGACCTGCATGTACTTCCCCTTCGTCACCGCCAAGAACCTGATCGGTTTCGGCCAGGACCATTCCGAACTGATGAGAGCCTTCCCGAGGCTGCAGATGATCCTGGTCCTGGCGGTGGACCCGGCCATTGCCGACAACCGGGTTCTGGTGGACGACGACGGCGGGCCGGTCGTGGATTACACCCTGACCGACCCGGTCCTCGATTCACTGCACGCCTCCATGAAGGCGAGCGCCCGGATCTTCTTTGCCGCCGGTGCCAGGAGGGTACACGCACCGGCCGGTCAGCAGTTCTTTATCGACAGGGTGGACGCCGATCGGATCGACGAGTTGATTCCCCGGTCCAACGTGAAGCCGGGCAAGATTTCGGTGACCAGCGCTCACCTGATGGGCGGCTGTCGCATGGGCTCGGGACCGTCCGACTCGGTGACCGACTCCTGGGGTCGGGTGCACGGCGTGCCATGGCTCTACGTGGCCGATTCGTCGCTCTTTCCAAAGGCTTCCGAGATCAACCCCTACGTGACCGTGATGGCGTTGGCGGACCGGGTGGCCGAACACCTGCGCAACAACGCCGGGGAGCTGCTGGCACCATGAAGATCCGAGGATCCAAGCTGGTGGTCAAAGCTCTGGTTGACGAAGGCGCTCGTTTCGCCTTCGGGATTCCAGGAACCCACAACATCGAGCTCTACGACGCCATCGAGGACACACCGGAGATCATGCCGGTGCTGGTCACCCATGAACAGGCGGCCTCATTCATGGCCGACGGCCTGGCCAGGACCTCGGACCAGGTGGGGGTGGTCAACGTTGTCCCGGGAGCCGGCGTCAGCCACTCCCTGTCGGGAGTCGCCGAAGCCTTTATGGACTGCGTGCCCATGGTGGTGCTGGCCGGTGGGGTTCGCATCGACACCGGACACGCCTACCAACTCCACGCCATCGACCAGATGGCCGTTCTGAAGCCGGTGACCAAGGCGGCCTTTCGGGTGACCCGCGCCGAAGACATCTATCCCACGGTGCGGCGAGCCTTCCAGATCGCGCGCCGAGGGACACCTGGTCCGGTGGCGGTGGAGATTCCATCCAATTTCTACATGCTCGTCCAGGAGGTGGATCGCATCGCATTCGAGCCCGATCCGGAGCTCGAGGTGAGGCCTGACCAGGACCTGCTCGAGCGGGCTGCCAGGATGCTCGGTGAGGCGGAACAGCCGGCGCTGTACCTGGGCTGGGGAGCGGCGGGGGCGGCCAAGCTGCTGGTGCCATTGGCCGAACAGCTCGGCGCACCTGTGACCACGACGTTTCAGGGCAAGGGAGTATTCCCTGAGGACCATCCGCTCTTCCTGTGGAACGGGTTCGGAGCTCAGGCACCGGCCTTCGTGCGGTCGGTCATGAAAAACTGCGACTGTCTGTTGGCCATCGGCTGTCGGTTCGGCGAGTTGGCCACTGGAAGCTACGGTATCGAACCTCCGGAGCGGTTGATCCATGTGGACATCAATCCAGAGGTCTTCAACCGCAACTTCCGGGCGGCGTTGGCCGTCGAGTCGGACGCCCGGTTCTTCGTGGAGGGCCTGGCCGAGGTGATCGACGGCGCACGCCCTTGGAGGGAACTGGGCGAGCGAATTGCTGAGGGACACCGCACGGTCCGCGAGCGATGGCACGCTGAGGCGGAAGGCCATCGGGTGGCACCCGTCAAGCTCTTCGAAGCCTTGCAGCGGCACTGTGAGGCCAATGCCATCTATTCCACCGACAGCGGCAACGGCACTTTTTTGGCTATTGAACAACTGCGGTTGAACGGTGGACCGGGCTGTTTCATCGCGCCGGTGGACTACTCGTGTATGGGGTACTCGGTGCCGGCGGCCATTGGCGCCGCCCTGGCCAACCCCGGCCGCGATGTTGTGGCCCTGCCCGGGGACGGAGCCTTTCTCATGACCGGGCTCGAGCTCCTGACCGCGGCGAACTATCAGGCGGCGCCCCTGGTCATGGTGCTGCGGGACGGAAAGCTGTCCCAGATCGCTCAGTTCCAGAAAATTCCCTTCAACCGGGAGACCTGCAGCAGTCTGCCGGACTACAGCGTCGAGGGGTTTGCCGCTGCGGTGGGAGCGCGTTACTTCCGGATGATTCGCGACCACGAACTGGACTCCGTAATACCCGCCGCGCTGGACCTGACCCGCGCCGGGAAACCGGTCCTGGTCGAGGTCCTGATCGACTACTCCAAGAAGACCTACTTCACCAAGGGCGTGGTCAAGACCAACTTCTGGCGATTGGCCTGGGGTGACCGGCTTCGGATGGTGATTCGGGCGCTTGCGCGTCGGCTATGAAGAGTCAATCAAAAATCGAAAATCGAAAATCGAAAACCGCCTTGACCAATCCAGCCAAAGGGTCGGGATGGGAGATTTTAGATTTTAGATTTGTGATTTTCGATTTGCCTACGAAAACAGGTGAGGTGCCCATCCGTGTAAAAGGTCCCGAATTCATCGGAGAGAAAAGGGCGGAGGCAGTCGGCGATGGAAAAGATGACGACGTCCCGCGATGAGGCTTCGAGCGCACGAGGCGAGCCTTTGGTAGAAGGCGCGGCCCGGACCGTCCGGTCGAACGGGCCTGTAGAGGTAGAGGAAGTCGATCTCGGGAACCGGGGCATCGATCACGTCGGCAACCACCCACTCGACCCTGTCCGCTGGGATCTTGAGCCATGCTTGGAGGACCCTGCCGATCTCCACCATGCGGGAGCTGATCTCCACCTGGGTGGTTTTCGCGTGAGGGTAGAGCTTCTGGAAGAGCAGCCCCTGGAGCCCGTTTCCGGCCCCGAGGTCTGCGCTGACCGAACCGGGATTGAGCCAATCACCGGCTTTGAGAATCGGAGACAGGCCACCGGCGTGACACCAGTAGCCGCCGGTGGAATCGACCTGACGGCGTTCGTCCGCCGTGTAGGGTGCCTCGTGCATGTGGAGGTGTGAGTACAGCTCGAGGAAACGCTCCTCGATCAGCTCGCTGTCACCGTGGACGAGACTGCCGACAAACCTCTCTTTGAGGTCTGCGTACCTCGGGAAGTGATTCCCCGGATCGGGTGGGGGGGAAGGGTCGCGAACAACCCCATCAGTTGGGTCAGCCGGTTCCTTTCCCAGGGCGCGGGACAAACATCCCGGAGGACTTCCCTGAGGCGATCTTCGATCTCCCGAATCATCGCTGCCGAAGTTATCACGGGCGGGTTCAGTCTTCGATCGCGATAGCAGGCTCGACGAGGGATTGAAAATTGAAGATTGAATATTGAAAATTGGAGGACGCATTGCGCACCCGGAAGTAGTGTGGGGGGCGGGAATCTTCAATCTTGAATCTTCAATCTTGAATCAAACCGAGGTGAACGATGCGAATCCCGATGTACCAGATAGACGCCTTCACCGATCGATTGTTTGGCGGCAATCCGGCCGCTGTGTGCCCGCTCGAAGAATGGCTGCCGGACGCCACCATGCAGGCGATCGCCGCGGAGAACAACCTGTCCGAAACCGCCTTCTTCGTTCCGGAAGGTGACGGGTTCCGGCTCAGGTGGTTCACCCCGGTGAGGGAGGTGGACCTGTGTGGTCACGCCACCCTGGCGTCGGCCCACGCGATTTTTTGGTACCTCGACGAGGGCAGGTCCAGGGTGGAGTTTGCGACCCGCAGCGGTCCGCTCGAGGTCGCTCTCCGCGACAACTTGCTGGTGATGGATCTGCCGGCCTATCCGGCGATCCCGGCGGAAGCCCCGAAGGGTCTGATCGAGGCTCTCGGCTGCGAACCCGAGTCGGTTCTCAGCGCCAACTACCTGATGGCTGTGTACAAAGACGAAGAGGCGATTCGCTCCCTCAGGCCGGACATTTCCGCAATGGAACGGTCCGGTATCGACGAGGTTCTCGTCACCGCGCCGGGCCGCGACTGCGACCTGGTGTCACGGTTCTTCGCGCCCGGATATGGTGTTTCCGAAGACCCGGTGACAGGATCGGCCCACTGTGCGCTGGTGCCCTACTGGGCCGGGCGTCTCGGCACGAGTACGCTGCACGCGCGCCAAGTATCCGCCCGCGGTGGCGAGCTTTTTTGTGAGTTGAAAGGTGACCGCGTTCTCATCGCCGGGAACGCCGTGACCTATCTCATCGGATCCATCTTTTTGTAGAAGAATGATGCTCTGTGACTCCGGATTTTGGGTGTCAGGTTGTTCCGGCAACCAACATCCGGAGAGAGGGGGTCATTCTTCCAGTTGCTGCCTGGCTTCAACCAGTAGGGACCTGGCACGGTCGGCCTCGGGGGCGTCGGGCTGGGTGGAGAGCAATTCCTCGAGGGTCGCGATGGCGGCTGCGAAGGCACCACCGTTGAACTGGTCCACAGCGCGATTGAAGGTCTCGACAAAACGGTTGTGGTCGATCGCTCGCCTGATCTCCTCGATCTTCACGTCGATCCAGCTGCGCTCTCCCTGGGCGCCACGAGCCTTGAGATTCACGAGAATTTCAACCGCTTCATCGAATTGACCCAGCGTGATCAATTCGTTAAGCCGGTCGATCTCGCCGGGAGAGGCTTCGGTTGGGTGCTGTTGAGGAGGAGGAAACTGGGGCCCCGAATCGGGGTTGTCGATGTATGCGAGGAAGGAGTCGACAGCGTCGGCATGCCGACCGGGTAGATCCTGGTTGGCGAGTTCCACCAAGACCGTACGCGCAGCTGCAACGTCCCCCGAATTGAATGCTGCCACCGCTTCGTTGTACCGGGCGGTGACCCGCTGCTCGACGATGTTGGAACGAGTCGAGGCGATGTGCCGGTCCAACATCTCCCGATCCAAAGCCTGGGACGCTGCCCACTCTGCTTCGGTCAATGCTTCCATGGCCTGATCGGGTTGGCCGTCGGCAACATGGCGGCGGGCCCGGTCGAGGTCAGAACGGGCGATGATGCCGTAGGCGGTTCGGAGATCCGACGGGTTGGCGGAGAAGGATCGCTGAGCAACAGCAACGGCGTTTTCCCGTTGATCGTTCGCCAGGTACAGGCGGACGAGGTTCGAGGTCACATCGGAGCGGGACGGTAACAGGCGATGGGCGGTTTTGGCCGCCTCGAGCGCCTCGATGGAGTGTTCGCCCGTTGCCATATAACTGCCCGTCAGTGCCACCCAAGCTGGAGCGTAGTCGGGCCACAGTGTGACGCTTGTCTGCAACGCCGAGCGAGCCCGTACAAAATCCCCGCCCCGCCGAAGAAAATACGCCCCCGCACGGTAGAGGACCAGGGGATCGTTTGGACCCGCGTCGAGGGCACGGCTGTAAAAATCGTGGGCTTCGACCCATCGAGCCCGATCCTCGGCGAGACGGCCGAGGGATGCCAGAGCTTCCGATTGGCTGGGGTCGTGCTGAACCGCAGCCGCCAGGTAGCTTTCAACCTCGGGCCTGGGCGGGACCTGCTGAGCCAACAGATCACCCAGCCGGAAGAGGACCTCCGCGTGGGTCATTCTTTTGACCGTGTTGCTGGTTTCTACCTTGGGGGAAACCGCCACCTGGAGATATGGATACATCGTACGATCCAGGTACCTTCGAAACTCCGGTTGGAGGCCGGCCGGGTCCGTGGAGTAGGCGCGATTGAACGCGTCGTCCACCCCAACGCCCTCCTGGAGCCATCCGATGAAACGGCGGGTTTCCGCTCGGCGTTGTTCGCTGCCGATCATGAGGTAGTGGACGAGGGCCCATGACTGTGCGTAGAAAGCGCCCTTGCGGTCCTCCTCGTTGTAGTCGGGGGAGGCGTGATCGACGGCGAAGAGCTGATCGAGCGGCATGATGGGCGACGTCTTGAGTCGCAGGAGATGGTGGTCTATGGGGATCCCGATCCTGGCCGTCGTAGCGTCCGCCTCGAAGGTCTGGTACAGCTCGGCGAGCCCTTCCTCGAACCACACCGGCATCTCGGGCAGGTTGGTGGCCGAGTAGTAGTGGACGAACTCGTGGTAGACGATGGCCGAAGCGTCGGTGTGGCTTCCTCCATCGATGGCGATGTAGTTGGCGTGATCCCGTTGGAGAAAATAACCCGTTGTGGCGGCTGGTCTGCCCCGGTAGAGCATTTTGTACGGAGTGAAGGCGCGATCGTTTTTGAAGACGTAGACGTAAATGGGCAATGGGCTCGAGTCGTCAAGGTCAGAAATCTCGGTGAGAACTGCGCGAAGCTCCTCCAGGTCCAAGGCGACGTGACGGGTGGCTCGCTCGCCGGCGTTTGAGAAGAAGGTGAAGTTCTGGGTCGCGAGTTCGATCCATCGGTCTCTCTCTGACGGCAGGTCGGCGCCGTGTGAACCGGTGGTCACCAAGGCCAGAAGGATGGCGAGCGGAAGTTGAAGTAGGTTTCGGAACATAAATCACTGCCGGCCCCTGCCCTGGTTGGGGCCGGTGGACCAGTTGTAGCATGTACGGGAAAGCGGGGAATGGGTTCGAATGAACTCGTTCGCAGCCCGCGCAAGGTGGGTAGTTTGGTTGGTTTTTGGTGAGTTAAAAAGGTGGGCACAGTTCGGTGGGACTCAAGGACGCTAGGCTGCTTTTCAAACGAGTTTCGGTTCTAATGTTCGAACCATCTGATGATGAATATATATCTAATTGGTTAAGTTGTCAATCCCCAAAGAAGGGAAATTCAGCATTTCTTGGAGAAATCCGCCAATCTCGGCATGAATCGGCCGATTTAAGGGGGGAGAGTGGGAGTCAACCGGGAAGGTTGTGTGGACGGCTGCGGTCAGAGCGTGACCACCACGGATTTGCCGCTTGCCGTCGAGAACAGGTCGAGGGCCTCCGAGCCGCCGCCCAGGTCCGCGGCTTCCCGCAGGGCCTTGGTGAGCTTCCGCTTCGACACCTCGACTGCATCGTGGAGGTCGAAGCCGACCGCGAGGGCGGTGGCGATGGAGGCAGCGAGAGTGCAGCCCGTGCCGTGGGCTGCCGATCCCGAGTCGACCCGCCGACTGCGGTATTCCCGGTACTCCTGCCCGTCGAAGAGAACGTCCACTGCGTCGCCCTCGAGATGGCCCCCCTTGACCAGGACGTTGCTGGCCCCGAGGGCTCCGATCGCTGCGGCCGCCTCTTTCATGGTGTCGAGGTCGTTGACATCCAGACCGGAGAGAATCGAGGCTTCGAAGAGGTTGGGCGTCACCAGAGTCGCCATTGGTAGCAACTCCTCGCGCAACACCGAGATGGCATCGTCTTTGAGCAGTTTGGCTCCAGAGGTCGCCACCATGACCGGATCCACGATCAGCGTGCAGCCGCGGTGGTGGTGCAGTCGGTGGACGACCACTCGGATCAACTCAGCCGAGTAGAGCATTCCGGTCTTGACCGCGCGCACATCAAACCCGTCGTGAACCGCGTCGATCTGGTCCGCGAGGATGGTCGGGTCGGTGGGCTGGATCGAGCGCACACCGCCAAGATTCTGAGCTGTGAGGCACGTGATGGCGGTGGCCCCCCAGCCCCCCATGGCGATGATCGCCTTGAGATCCGCCTGAATGCCGGCGCCGCCACCCGAGTCGGAACCGGCAACGGCCAGCACCACGGGACGGTAGTTGGAGTTGTTCATGAGCCCTCCTCACCAACCGCTCTTTTTGGGGTCTTGAAGTGGTCCCAACCGGCCACGTCCAGAGGCCCGGTGAAGCCGTCGGAGTGCCGAAGCTGGATGGAGCTTCCGGGGACGATTTCACCGATGTCGAAGAGTTCTCGACCGGTGGCATCGGCGACCATGGAGCGAAGCTCGTTCAACCGCGCCGGTTCCACGGTGACCATCAGACGGTAGTCTTCTCCGCCACCCAATGCCAGCCGAACCGGGTCCAATCCGGTCTCTTGACACAGCCGCTTGAATGGCGTCGAGAGTGGTAGGGACTCGACATCCACGACAGCGCCGACGCCACTGGCCCGGCAGAC
Source organism: uncultured Holophagae bacterium (assembly GCA_963801995.1). Classification (GTDB taxonomy): domain Bacteria; phylum Acidobacteriota; class Thermoanaerobaculia; order Thermoanaerobaculales; family Sulfomarinibacteraceae; genus FEB-10. The sequence continues at coordinate 367,795 of CAWDGW010000017.1, forward strand.
GTGGTTGAGGTCCGAGGCGAGACCGTCGGAAAGATCGATGGCGGCTCCGACCGCCCCGGAGGCGGCGAGGATCCGAGCCTCCTCGAGGTAGAGGTCGGGACAGCAGTGCGCCGCCACCAGTGGTTCAGCGAGGTCTTCGGAGGTTCGGGCTCGGCCGAGAAGGACCTCGAGTCCGGCAGCCGAGTCTCCCAGCGTGCCGGTGACCACAATGCGGTCGCCAACCCGAGCGCCTGATCGGTAGAGGATCTGTTCGGCAGGTGCCGAACCGATGACCACCACATTGATACACAGGTCATCCATGGAGCCGGTGGTGTCCCCGCCGAGGAGGTTCACATGTGCCGCCGATGCCAGCTCCTTCATTCCGGCATAAAAGTCGTCCAGTTCTTCCACCGAGATCGACGGCGGCACGGCAATGGAAAGAAAAGCGTCGCGTGGCGTCGCCCCCATGGCCGCAATGTCCGACAGGTTGACGGCCAGGCTCTTGTATCCGAGCTGTCGATCTGAAATCGTCTCGCGCGTGAAGTGAACCCGTTCCAACAACATGTCGGTGGTGATGACCATCAGGCCGGTGGGTCCCTTGACCACTGCGGCATCATCGCCGATGCCGCGGACCACGTGGGAAAGGTCGCCGACCTCGCAACCGGGGGTGATTCGGTCGATGAACGCGAACTCCCCAAGCTCACGGAGCTTCACGAAATCCTCCGCCTCTGTTTGAGTGCCGCCTCGACCTCGATGCGGAGCGCCGCCGCGGCGGCAGTGGGGTCCTTGGCCGCCATGATGGCGCTCACCACTGAAACGCCATCGGATCCCGCCTGCACCACGGACGCCGCGTTGCGTCGGTCGATGCCCCCGATGGCCAGCACCGGCGCGTCACCGACCGCGGCCCGGATTCGGCTCACTCCCTCGAGTCCCACGGCGCGATCGGCGTCGGGTTTGGTGGGCGTCAGGAAGACCGGCGAAACCGAGACGTAATCGGCCCCGTCGGCCAGCGCCTGACGGGCGTCCGACTGGGATGCCACCGAGACCCCGAGCAACATATCGGGACCGATCAATCGGCGCGCGTCGGCGGCGGGTAGATCATCCTGCCCAACGTGGACCCCGTCAGCTCGTGCGGTGATGGCCACATCCACCCTGTCGTTGACGAACAGGGGCACACCGGTCCCAGAGAGAATCCTGCGAAGGTCCGCGACCTCAGCGAGGAAGGCTCGTGTGGCCAGCTCCTTCTCTCGAACTTGGATCGCGGTGACACCACCCTCGACGGCCCGCGTGACAATCTCTGTCATGGGGCGACCCATGGCGAGGTCCCGATCGGTTACGAAGTAGACCTTGAGATAGCCTTTGTGATCGATCATTGCGTTACCTCGCGAATCCGGGATTCGCGCTCGAGGTCTTCCGGCCCGATCTCGGCAAGCGCGTCGAACAGGGCGACCTGAAAAGAACCGGGTCCCTTGGAGTTTTCCGCGGCCCTTTCGCCGGCGAGCCCGAAATAGGCCAGTGCCCCTGCGGCGGCAATGATCCGGTCCGGGTGTGCCGCACAAAATGCACCCACGAGCACCGTTGACGCGCAGCCAGTCCCGGTGACTCTTCCCATCAGAGAGTGTCCGCCTTCGATCCGGAGAATGGCACGGCCGTCTGTGACCAGATCGACCTGGCCGGTAATGGCCACCACGGTCCCGAGGTTTTCTGCCAGTTCCACCGCCACTCGGGCGGCCTCTTCCACATCGTGGGCCGCGTCCACCCCCTTGGTGATCGCGTCCAATCCGGCGACGCTGAGGATTTCCGAGGCGTTGCCGCGGATCACGGCGATGTCGAGATCACGGACCAGGTTGCGGGCAGTTTCGGTACGATATCCGGTCGCTCCAGCCCCGACCGGATCCAGGACGATCGGTATGAAGCGCTGATTGGCCACACGACCGGCAATCTCCATGGCCTCGATCCACGCAGAGGAGAGGGTTCCGATGTTGATCACCAGGGCCCCGGCAAGAGCTGCCATCTCGGCGACTTCCTCGCGAGCGTGCGCCATCACTGGCGAAGCGCCTGCGGCGAGCAGGGTGTTTGCGGTCGAGTTCATAACCACATAGTTGGTGATGCTGTGAACCAGTACGCGGGTTTCTCGAAGCATGGCCAGCGCCGATGCGGCCTCTTCGTTCCAATTCACCATTATTCCTCCCGTGCACGGGCCCCCGTTCCTGCAGATTGAACGGCTGCGGACGGGTCCGATGAGCGTATGGAAGGTGGTGGCGCGTGTCAAATACCGTCCAGAGTTCAAATTCAAGAGTCACAGGTGAGGCAGTAGGCTTCAGGATCCCGTCCGAAATATTCGAATTTCGAATTCCAGACGATCCCCTTCTCATTCAGCAGACATGCGAAGCCAGAGGCAGTTCCTCATCAAGCTTGAGACGGAGCAGCAGCTCCAAGTCCTGAGCCGCGACCGGTTTTTGAATGAAGCTGAGGCGGGCCTGGCCGAAGCGCGCGCCAACCTCGAAGACCGGATGATCGCTGAGGGCCACGATGTGGGTGTGTGGGCGAGCCGTGTTTGCGAGATTCACCAGTCCCAGTGGATCGTCGGTGAGTAGGCGCATGTCGATGACCATGACCTGGGGTGGGTCGGAACTGCAGATGAAACGGGTCTGGGTCATGGTGGAGCAGCCTGTGACCCGGACCTCTGGCGAAGCCTCGAAAGTGTTGAAGACGCTCCAGACGAGGTCCTGATCGAAGGTGGCCACCACGACGTGTTGGGGCAAGCCCGATGGAATGGTCGCGGCCCCGTCGAAGCTGGTTCTGAGGTCTGTGTTCTCGGCGCTCATGGCGGCCTCCTCGCACGGCAGTCGGGCCCAAAATACGCAAGATCAGTGCCTGATCGGGGGCGTAGCTGGCGAAACCGGTTGTGCCGTTCTGGGATTGCTGGCAGAGGCAGCACTGAAGCGGTGGAGCAATGAAGCAGTGGAGCAGTGGGTCCAGGATGTGGTGGATGGCTCGCTGCTCCAACGCTACGGCCGGTCATTGCTTCATTGCTGTGTTTGGCTGCGAAGGGCCTGGATATTGGTGTAGGCGAGAATGGCGGCGATGATGGCAGACCAGAGCCAACCTGCCGCCAACGCCAGCAATCCGAGGGCCACGCATGCGGCGATGGACAGGACTCTCGCCGTCCTGCGACCCCGGTCCCCCCAGAGCATCTCCGCGAAGGATGTCACGATCACCCCACCGTCGAGGGGCAGAATGGGCAGCAGGTTGAGCAATCCCCAACCGAGATTGACCCAGATGGCGTACTGGAGCAACTTTGAAGCGGTAACGGGGAGGGGTTGAATGGCTGTGGCTGCCAGAATGCACCCAACACCGATGGCCACTCCGACGGCAGGACCGGCAGCACCGACCCCTGCGCGCTGGCCTGGCGATAGGGATCGGCCACCGAACCAGCTGGTGACCCCGCCGAAACCGTGGAGCTGAATGGCCGGTTGGAGACCGAGTCGCTTCACCGCTGCGGCGTGCCCCAGTTCGTGGGCCAGGACACCTGCAAAGACAACTGGAACCCAGAGCAACATCCCCGGCAGGTCGTGTGGTCCGATCAGGAGAGCCGTCAGAAAGAACCAGGGCTGTACGCGGACCGGAATGGTGCCAAGCTTGAAATCGATCATCGTTGGCGAAGCATACCATCGGAAAATGCGGTTATCAGCTGGCCAGTGGCGCCGTCCGGGATTATCTTTGAATGAAGGAGGCACCCATGGAAGAGATGGCGCTGAGTGCTCCGATCCCACCGCGACTGGAGGATTTCGGTCTGACGGCTGAGGAATTCAAGGCTGTGCCCGAATCCAAGATTGGGCCGAGGCGGGCCCTGTTCTTTCTTGGGGTCTACGGAACTGCCGCCACACTCGTGTTTTTGGCCACTCTCACCATTTCTGGATCGATCATTGGTGCCGTGTTTTTTGGGATTTTGCTGTTGGCGGCGGGTTCAGTGCTCCTGGTTCCAGCGATCACGGGGCTGGTCTGCGCCCTGGAAACCTGCGAACAATGCTGGATGTGCCGTCGACACGCCCAATACCGTGCGGCGAGCTATTACCGAAAGGCGATGAAGGCCTACGAGGTTGAGGTGCAACGGCTTCAGGCAGTGCAGCATCGCCACGGAGAGGCCTTTTGGCGAAGCCTCGATCATCCCCGCCTGGTCGCCGAAACCATCCGCGTCTTGGAGTCCGCCGGCCACGTGGTGAATCGGGTGGCGCCGGAGCTCGATTCGGGTATCGATCTGCTCGTAACCCGGGCGGAAGAGGTCACAGCGGTGAAGTGTGCCGCGGGGGGGGTGGTCACTGGCAGATCTCTCGGTCGCGAGCTGGCGGCAGCCGCACGCGACATTGGTGCGTTCGAAACGCTGCTGGTGGCGCCGGGTGGAGTGGATTCCGATCTGTCGTTGTACCTCGAGGAGCACCATGGCAAGGCGATCGACTCGGCCGAGCTGAGCCGCATGGGGCAACATCTTCCAGCCTGAGCTACTCGTCGGGACCCCGAGAGCGGTGTGGACTCAGGGGCCACCGAGTCGCGCAAGGACGGGATCGCCGCCGGATGCCGATCCCCGGAGATTTCACCACGGTAAACTGGTGATGTTTGAAAGGCGATTCTCGATTTCCGACCCTGGGTGACGCGCTGCCGCGGCGCGGAAACGCCGTGTCGATGTTCATCGGCCGCTCGGTGATCCGCATCTGGGGCTGGCGGTTCTCGGGCGAAATTCCGAGCGTCGCCAAGGGAGTGGTCATCGTCGCCCCCCATACCTCGAATTGGGATTTCTTGCTTGGCATCGCAGGTGTTTTCGCAGTGGGCGTCAAGGTGGCTTTTCTCGGCAAGCACACCCTGTTTCGCGGCGTCTCCGGGGCGATCATGGCTTGGCTGGGTGGAATTCCGGTGGACCGTCGGGCTTCCAGTGGGGTTGTGGAGCAGACGGTGGAGCTGTTCGGAACCCGAGACCAGCTGCTGCTGGGCCTATCACCGGAGGGTACGCGCAGCCGCGTGGAGCGCTGGAGAACCGGTTTTTACCACATCGCCCGTGGAGCGGACGTGCCGATCCTGCCGATCTCGTTCGATTACCGGACCCGGGTCATCACTTTTGGGAATCCGCTCATGCCGAGCGGAAATGTGGAGTCGGACATCGGTCGCCTGAAGGAGTTCTTCGCCGGGGCTGCCGGAAAGCGTGCAGAACTCGGCACCGGCGCCGCTTGAGCTTGACAGAGGGCACTTGTTGGAGATAGGTTCTCAAGTAGTTTCGACACAATCAGATGAAGGGGTCTCCGTGCAAGTTCACGCCAGTGACACCGTGATCTCGGTTCTCAATCAAGCAGCGGATCGATTTGGGGGCCAACCGGCGTTGCGCTTCAAGCACCGAGGGGCCTGGCAGACCATTACCTGGGACGAATATCGCAATTCTGTGAGGGCGGCGGCACGGGGGCTCATCAGCCTCGGTTTCGAGGCCGGCGACGGTCTGGTGATCCTCGCGCCGAATCGGCCGGAATGGGTGATAGCCGACTTGGCGGCCATCGCCGCCGGGGGAGTCCCGACCGGGTTGTACACAACAGCGACGGCCGAGCAGTGCGCGTTCATCACCGACCACTGCGAGGCGACGGTGGCGGTGGTGGAAAACCCCGATCGGGTCGGTCAGCTCGACCGGGCGCGAGACCGTCTGCGCGCCATCGTCCTCTTGGAGGGCGAGGTCGACGCGGAGGACTGCATCACCTGGCAAGAGCTCCTCGCCGCCGGTGATGACGCGGCCGCCGATGAGCTGGGCAGGCGCGAGGCGGCGTTGGACCCTGACGGCGTCTGCACATTGATCTACACCTCCGGAACCACAGGGGCTCCAAAGGGTGTCATGCTGAGTCACACCAACCTCGTGTGGACCACCGATTCCGTGGCTCGGGAGTTCGGTGTCGACAGCTCACACCGCGGTATCAGCTACCTTCCCTTGAGCCATGTGGCCGAGCAGGTGCTGACCCTCTACGCCGCTCTCGTCTCCGGCGGCTGCGTCGCCTTCGCAGAGAGCCTGGAGGCGGTGGCCGACAACCTGCGGGAAATCCGGCCCACCTTCTTCTTCGCGGTGCCCCGGGTGTGGGAGAAGATACAGGCACGAATGGAGGCCGTGGGAGCCACCAGCGGGCCGCTGAAGCGGCGGCTCGCCCGATGGGCTCGACGGGTAGGGCTGGAGTCCGGCTATGCGGCCCAGCGCGGAGATCCGCCGGTGCGCGGCTACGGCTTGGCGAACCGGCTCGTCTTTCGCAAGGTGAGGCAGAAGCTGGGCCTGGATCGAGCCGAGTTTCTGATCACCGCCGCCGCGCCGGTCGCCCTGGACACCCTCGAGTTCTTCCTCAGCCTGGACATGCCGATCCTCGAGGTCTACGGCATGACCGAGTGCTCCGGGCCGGGCACGTTTTCCAGGCCGGATCGGTATCGCACCGGGGCCGCTGGAGTCGCCATTCCCGGAACCGAGGTCCGATTGACCGAGGATGGCGAGGTGTGCATGCGAGGCCCCCACGTGTTCCTCGGCTACTACAAGGACCGCGAGGCGACCCGCGAGGCCCTCGACCACGACGGCTGGCTCCACTCGGGAGACATCGGGACGATCGACGACGAGGGTTTCCTGAGAGTCATCGATCGCAAGAAGGAGCTGATCATCACCTCGGGTGGCAAGAATGTGGCCCCGGTGCCCATCGAACTCCAGCTCAAAAAGATCCCGGGGATCGCCCAGGCGGTGGTTGTCGGGGACCGGAGAAAGTGCCTTGCGGCTCTGCTCTTCCTTGATCCGGAGGGACTACCGGAAATGGCGCGCGGCATCGGCAGCCCCGCCACGACGGCGGCCGAGGCGGTCGACTGCACCATGGTTGGGGAGTATTTGGACCGCGAGGTGGAAAAGGTCAACGCCAACTTCGCTGGCTACGAATCGATCAAGAAATGTGCGGTCCTCGCCGAGCAACTCTCGGTCGAGAACGACACTCTCACTCCGACCCTGAAACTGAGGCGCCGCGATATCGCAGAGCGGTACAGCCGCGAAATCGAGGCGCTCTTCGAGGATTAGCCCGAAACCCGGCCCCCGCCTATAACTGAGGAATAACGTAGGAGTCGATGTCCGGTGGTGGGTCAGGGTATTGGAGGTTCATTCCCTCCAAGGTTTGAACCAGGATCTCGGAGACGACGAGATTTCGATACCACTTGCGATTTGCCGGAACGACGTACCACGGGGCCCAGTCGGTGTTGCAGCGAGTGAGCGCGTCTTCGTAGGCCTTCATGTAGTCGGGCCAGAGCTCACGATCGGCGAGGTCGCCGGGAGAAAACTTCCACTGCTTCTCGGGGTTGATCTGGCGTTCGCGGAGGCGTTCTGCCTGCTCGTCGGAGCTGATGTTGAGAAAGATCTTGACGATGGTGATGCCGCTGTCGGCGAGCAATCGCTCAAACTGGTTGATCTGGTCAAAACGCTCGCTCCAGACGGATTCTGGAACGATGTTCTTGACGCGGACGACGAGCACATCCTCGAAGTGCGACCGGTTGAAGATCGCGATCTCACCGCGGGCCGGTGTGACCCGGTGAATCCGCCACAGGAAGTCGTGGGCAAGCTCCTCGGCAGTGGGGACCTTGAAGGAGTTGACTCGCACACCCTGAGGATTGAACGCGCCCAAAACGTGCTTGATGGTGCCGTCCTTGCCGGCGGTGTCCATCGCCTGGAGGACGATCAACAGGCCTTTATCGGCGCTGGCGTAGAGCCGGTTGTGAAGCTCACGAAGCCGGTCGAGGTTGGCCCGGGTGGCCTCGCGGGCATCACGTTTCCTTGCGAAATCACCCGTTTCCGCAGGGTCGAAATCCTCGATGACGATTCGCTCGCCCGGTGGGCGAGTGAGTGCTGCCACATCAATCATTTGGGGATCTCCTGGGGTGGAGGAAGGTTGGTTGGGCGGTGGCTCACGACTCCTCGGCCAATGCCGAATGCAGGGCTTCCAGTAACACCACGGCGTCATCGCCAGGAAGAGAGGTTGGACGCCAATCGATGCCGAGCCCGGTCTCTCCCATCTTGGGAATGATGTGGAAATGAACGTGCATCACCACCTGGTGGGCATCGGTGCCATTGTTCTGGAGAATGTTGTAGGCCTTGGCCCCAGTGGCCTTCATCATGGCCCGGCACAGGCGGGGCAGCACGCGGCCGATCGCTGCTGCCGCGGGATCGCTGAGTTCATGGAGGTACGCTTTGCGTTCTTTGGGGATCACCAGGATGTGACCGCGGCTCAAAGGCCCGATGTCCAAAAAGGCGAGAACGTGCTGATCCTCGTAAACGCTTTGGCATGGAATTTCTCCGGACAGGATCTTGTCGAACACGGTTTCTCCACTCACCATGGCCGCTCTCCGATCATTCCGGTTTCTCACCGGGGTTACTTTGTCCAATTGTAACCCAGATTTTCGCTGAGACGGTCGTCGGTCACGACTCAGGGAACCACACGACCTCCGCCGCGAACCGTGCTGTCTCCCATCAACAGACGGACGTTGTCCACGTACCAGCCGTCGATGCCATTGCAACCGTCAACCCCGAAGTTGAATCTGATTCGAAGGGTGTCTCCGGGTCGGACCCTATCCGTCAGGTTGACCTGGGACTGGCCCCACGATCCTCGATAGGTGGTCTCGTCGACGCCGGAAAAAGCGGGCTCACCGGCGCACGGGTTGTTCGAGGTCCCAGGGCCCTCGAGGATCATGTTGTAGCTGTTGAACAGGAAATCATCGGAGGGCACGAGTTCCCAAGGACCGTCGTTGACGCTGTATCGAAGATTGCCTCCGTCGGCGCGTTTCTCCGTGGCAACATAATGATCGAACGTCAACAGGAGTCTGCCGGCGTCTGGAATCGAGATCGGTGGTGTGTCGAGGGAGAGCACACCGGATTGGTCATTGCTGAAACAGTTTCCGCCCTTGGGGTCGTTGGTCGCGAAGAAGGCGCCGCCGTCTCCGCCGATCGGTCCGTCGTCGGTCCAAACCCACTCCCGAGGCACCCAGTCTTCAGGCTCGACCCCCTGATTGCTGACCGTCCACCCGCCCTGGGGAGGGACATCGAATGACTCTGAGAACAGCTCGTTGCGAACTCTCGGTTGGTCCGGTGCATCGGGATCGAGGATGGTGTCGAACCTGCACTGACTCGGTGTCCGGCGCATCTCGACGGCTTCCATGGCCTCGGCGACCTGAACGCAGTCGTCGGTCTCGATGACCTCTCCCGATGTGGCTCCGGTCACCAGGTCGGAAAGAGGTTGGCCAACGAGGTCTCGGCAGCTTTGGTCGATCAAGTCTGCATGATCGATGAAGTCGGAGATCCGCGTCTGATACACCGACATGGCGCGCCAATAGATGTGGGCCGCCTTGGTGAGGCCAATACCCCGAACGGTGCGGTTGTTGTAGGTACCGCCGTCAACCGCGAACGCGAATGCGTGATTGGGGACCCCGCTGTTGGTGTGGACCCCGCCACCATCGTCAGAACTGCACCAGTAGCGGTCCGCACTCACCTTGCCCGGATCGCCAAGGCACTCTGGATGCCACATGTCCCGAAGACCGCTCCATTGCGTGTCTTCCGCCAACACCCAGCGGACCGATCCGTCGGCCGTGGATTCAATGGAAACCATCACCCCTTGATCCACCGCGTCGAACAGGCTTCCACCGACGGTTTTCCCCACCATGACGGCGGGTATGTCGAGACGGGGTCCGTTACCGGGCATCTCCACAACCGCATCGTTGATGGAGTTGACGACGATCACGGCGGAGGCTCCCGCCGCCGCTGCGTTTTCTGCCGGAGTGCGGAACATACAGGTGCGAAACTCGAGCAGAGCGACCTTGCCCGGGGTGAAATCGATCAGCTCCTGACAACCGTCGTGAGGTCTGTCTCCGCCGTCATTGACGAGTTCCAGCTCGCCCTGAACGGACCAGGGTGGCATGGGATTGAACTGGGCGCCACTCACCGGTGGTTCGCCGGCCACCTCCGGGGGCTCCTGGATCACGAGCAGGGGTTGGTCGCCACCGGTCAGGGCAGAGCAGGTTGCGACGGCGCGGAGGCTCCCCCCCGAGTCGGTCCCGACGCCGTTGAGCTGGTCGACAATCTCACCGAAGATGTCTGAATAGGATTCATTGAGTGCGCCCGGCTGCCACTGGTAGATCAGGTCGTGGGTGTAGTCGGTGTAGGCGTGTGTCCACTCGTGGGCCACCACGTCATCGCTCGCTGTACTCTGACAGAAGCCGGTATGGCTGCCAACCCACCAGGCGTTGGGGCAGTTGAGGTTTTCGTCCTCATAGATCGACCGCATCAGGCCATCGACCCCGTTGTAGGAGAGGAAGGTCCCGCCGCTTAGATTGGCGAAGAGTTGATAGGTGTCCTCGGCGAAATCGATCAGACCGTTGACCTCGAGGTCCCTGAACTCGTCGAGTCCCTCGAAGGGGAGGGGATCGCCTTCGGCCCATAGCTGGTTGGCGAGGCGGCGGTGATGGATCGCCCGGCGGATGTGTTTGATACCCGTGATCTGATCCACCGCGAAACCGCGGTGCGCGTCGACGAAGACGAATTCACGAATGTCTTGACCGTTGCCAACCTCGACTTCCCAAACCAGGTGATCCGATCCTGAGAGGCCGGCCACCAGACCGGTGCGAAAGACCCTGAGACCGAGAGACGAAGACTGGAGGCTCCAGTCGCCCTTCTGTTTGGCGATCTGGGCCAGGGCGATCGACTCCGCCTCTTCGGCGCCGAAGTTGGGGACCAGAGACGAAATCTGAATGTCGGGCACGACGGTTCCGTTGATCACCACCGGCTCTCCCGAGGAATCAAAATGGATGCGAAGCTCCCCACCGAAGACTGGGACGCCCCGATGGCGCTGTGTGTACGCCAGATGTTGGCCACCGAGTCGGTCCTCCAGCCTTTGGATCGGTACCAGATTCTGATCTGCATTTTGGATCCCGAAAGCGGCGCCGTAACGTGCCAGGAAGTTCTGGGCCTTCGCCTCGACTGTGGATCCCTCCAGCGCCAGGGCACCGGGCGGGACGGTCAACAATCGAAGGGCACCTGTGGTGCGATGCACCTCGAGCCGTGCGCTGCCGTCGCTGTCAGCGGTCAGAGCGTGGTGGGAGAGAGCCATCGCTTCTCGAGTTTCCGCCGAGTCCACCGCGCCGATTGAAGGGGCAGCCAGGAGCCCCAGGATTCCGATAACGATGAGTTGTCGCATGTGCGGCCTTCTTTCGCGAGAGGTCAGAGTGCGCTGAGATGATTCCACGAATCTCACTCTCTGTCGAATCACGAACTCAGTGAGATGTGCGGGTCAGCGAGCACCAGTTCTCAACGGGCAAAACTATATCACGATACATCGATATTCCCTCACTGGAAAACCAATGCCGGCGTGGGGTTATCATGCCCTCATGACCAAAACCGTGTGCGGTGCGTTTGCTCCGGTCCCCACACCTGTGACTCTTGCCGGGGGTTTTGACGCGGACGCTCTCGGCCGACACCTGATTTGGTTGGCCCAGGAAGGCCTCGACGGGGCTCTGATCCTGGGCACAAACGGCGAGTTTCCCTCGTTTTCCCTGGAAGAACGGCGGCTGGTGGCTGAGACCGCCGCTCGGGCCGACTCGGGTCTCATACTCTTGCTCGGGGTTGGTTCGTGCGCCGTCGGCGAGGTGCAGGAAATGACTGCCCTGGCTGCGAACTGCGGCTATACGGCCGTGCTCTGCCCACCGCCCTTTTACTATCGCTCGGCACCCGCCGACGGGCTGGCCGCATTCTTCGGTCGGGTTTTGGGTGCCTCCGACCTTCCGGTATTGCTATACCACATTCCTCAAGTGACAGGAGTACCGATTGGTGACGATCTCTTGGACAGGTTGATCCATGACGACTCTCTGGCCGGGGTGAAGGACTCCACCGGGGATCCCGCCGAGATGCACAGACTCATCGGGCGATTCGAAGGCAGGTCGTACTTTGTGGGCACGGACCGACTGATGAGTGACTGTCTCCGCGAGGGAGGAAGTGGCAGTATCACGGCCGCAGCGAGCGTGGTTCCCCGCCTTGTGGTGAGCGTGAAATCCGATCCAGGACAGCAGGGCACATTGAATCAGGTTCGGGAATTGCTGGAGGAGTACGGCCTCGGTCCAGCGGTGAAGGCCATTCTGCGTCGGATGGGCTTCGGAGACTACGCCACGCGGCCACCCCTGGTGGGGCTCACAGGGAATCGGGAGGTCGAGCTGATTTTCAGGTTCGAAGAATTGACCGGCGCCCCACTCAGCGAGGTGTGAGCACGATCTTGCCAAAGACCGTGCCCTGAACGAGCCTGCAATGGGCATCTGCGGCCTGCCCGAAGGGCAGTGAACCCTCCACCACCGGTCGAATTCGGCCGTCGCTGAACCGGTTACCGAAACGGTGGATGAGGGATTGCAGAATTTTGGCTTTGGACTCGGTCGATCGGGATCTGAGGGTTGAACCGATGATCTGCAGGCGCCGACTGAGGACGCGAGCCAGATCGAGCTCTGCGCGGCTGCCGCCCATGAGTCCGATGGAAACCAGCCGTCCGTCGGTCCCCAGGGCGCGGAGGTTGCGGTCGAGATAATCACCGCCGATGCAGTCGAGAACGAGGTCAACACCCTGGTCATTGGTGGCTTTCCGGCACTCGGCGACGAAGTCTTCGTTGTGGTAGTCGATGGCACGCACTGCGCCGAGCTCGACGCACCGCCGGCATCTCTCCGGGCCGCCTGCGGTGGCCAATATCCGGGCCCCGGCGGCGGCGCCGAGCTGGATCGCGGCTGTCCCCACACCGCCGCTGCCGCCGTGGATCAGGGCGATTCCGCCGGCTTCGAGGCCGCCAAGCATGAACAGGTTGAGATGTGCAGTGGCGAAGACCTCGGGAAATCCACCAGCATCCACATCGGAGAAGGCCTCTGGAACCGGCAGGACGCAGTCGGCCGCCACCGCAACCTCTTCGGCATAGCCGCCTCCAGCCAGCAAAGCCATGACTCGATCCCCTGGCTCGAATCCTCGAACGTGAGCGGCCACCCTGATGACGGTCCCGGCACACTCCAGTCCGAGCAGCGGAGACGCCCCTGGGGGCGGTGGATAGAGCCCCCTTCGCTGCAACAGATCGGCTCGGTTGACTCCCGCGGCGGCGACTCGAATCAGGACTTCTCCCTCGCCAATTTCGGGTGCCGGGACCTCGTCCACTCGGAGCACCGACTCATCCCCGGGTTCGTCAAAGACCACGGCTCGCATGAATTGAGCATAGCTTACCGAGCCTCTTGCAAAACCCCCATGGCTGTCATCCTGAGCGGAGCGGCCCGAAGGGTCGCGGAGTCGAAGGATCTCAACCGGTGCAGAGGCGTGATGCTTGCCCAGCAACTCTCTTCTCAACGTGTGGAGACCCTTCGACTCGCTCGTCGAACTCGCTCGCTCAGGGTGACAGGAGGGAGCGGTATCGATCAAACATCGCCGAACTTGGGGTTTTGTAAGAGGCTCCGTTAGCAGTTGGCAGTCGGCAGTTGGCAGTTTACGTTGTCGCAGCCGATGGCTGCTCCAACGCGACTCACCGCCGGCAGCAGACAACCGTGGGCCAGCCCCAGCTCCCTCGTCGCTCCGCTCCTCGGGACGCCGTTCGCCTCACGCCGGCTTCGCCGGCTGGGCTCACGGCCCCTCGACGACCCCCTGGTCACGGCTGTGGGCTGGTGCCGTCGGCGAGTTGGCAGTGAGGCTCCTGTTCCCCGACGGCGGACATAACTCACCCTCGTACCGTCATGGCGATGACTTCAGACTCTGGACTTTAGACTTTTGACTGTCACCCGTTACAATGCTCGCCTCTGCGGTGGCTCGAAAAGGGGAGGAACCATGCTTGAGGCGAAAATCGATCCGAAAGATCTGGAAACCTGGGCGGCGTACCTGCTTGACCATTCCCTGGGAGGGATTGAACCCTCGGATCGGGTCATGATCAAAGGCGAGCGGATCTGCTGGCCATTGATGGCGGTGTTGGAGCGGCGGGTGATCGAAGCCGGTGCAGTGCCGGACGTGTACGTGATTCCTCCGAACAACGACCGAGGACGGGTGTGGTCTGCGGCCATGGGCCGCTTGGCATCGAAGGAGCAGCTCGCAGCCATTCCAGAGTGGCACGGCACGCGGTACGAAAGCATGACCAAATACGTGGAGGTTCTGGGCGGAGAGGATCCGGAGCAGTTTATGGGTCTGGAAGCGGATCAAGCCGGAGCTCTGGCCGCGGCTGATCGACCCTTTTCAGATACCCGGATCTCGAAACCGTGGGTGATCACACTGTACCCGACCCCGGCGTTCGCCAAGTTGGAGGGGATGGACCTGGAGGGATACACGAGGTTCATCGTTGGTGCTTCAACCACCGACCCCAGACCACTGCTCGACGCTGAACGTCGTATCGAGCCCATTTTTTCCGAGGGTTCCACCATGACGGTGGTGACACAACATCCAGAGGATGGTCGTGAGTTGGAGCTGAAGCTCGACATTTCCCAGGGACGGGGAATGATGTCGTACGGCCTCAGGAATTTCCCGGATGGTGAAATATTTACCTCGCCTGACGCTCGGCGGACAGAGGGAGAGATCTTTGTCGATCTCCCTGTCACGTATAGCGGAAACGACATCGAGGGGATCTACCTCAAATTCGAAGGCGGCGTCATCGTGGACTACCGTGCCCAGCGCGGGCATGAGCACTTGGCGGCCATCATCGAGACCGATGAGGGTTCTCATCGGCTCGGCGAGATTGCGTTGGGAATGAACCCGGGCCTCGATCGGGTCCTCAAACACCCCCTGTTCGTGGAAAAGGTCGGCGGCACGCTGCATATTGCCATTGGCGCCAGTTATGAGGATTGTTACGTGGAGGATCCCGGGTCTGATGAAGGATCTGCGTTGATCAGGGAACTCGAGGAGTCGGGCGTTTTCAATCGCTCGGCTCAGCATGTGGATATCGTCACCGACTTCCGCCCAGGTGGATGCGGCAGGAGGGTCGAGGTGGACGGTGTCGAGCTGAGGCCTGAGGCCGGGCTTTGGGTCGCGGCAACCTGAGTCAACCCCTTTTTGCCCAGACGATGAGGGGCCCGAGACCGTAAGACAGACGGTGGGGACCCACCCGCCCGGAGGATTGAATGAACGAGAGCCATCACACCCAGCCGCCGGAGGGCTCCGGCCAGCCCAGGCGGCTCGACAAGATCAGGCCACCCGAAATTCTCGAGGAGTTGCGCAAAGGAGTCCTCGGCCAGAACACCGCATTGCGGTACGTGTCGGTGGCCGTGTATAAACACACAACCGGGAAGGTGCCGGGCAACATCCTGTTGATCGGCAACTCGGGAACCGGCAAGACCACCATCATGAACAACATCCAGCGGATGTACCACGATGTGACCGAGTACAGGCCTTTTCGCGCGATGACCATCATCAACGCCAACCTGTTGGTGGATGCAGAGCGCATGGAATTCCAGCCGGAACGACTGTTTTCAGCGGTGGAGCAGCGGGCGCGAGGGCTGCTGGGTGACAGGCCGTCCCCGGAGGCGCTGCGCGAAACCATGGAGTTGGCGACGATCTGCATCGATGAGATCGACAAGATGTCGTCGATCGTGGCCGGTAAACCGAATCCAATCGGGGTCGTGCTCCAACAGGGCCTCCTCACTCTGATGGAAGGCGAGGAGGTCGCCTATCGCACCTATGCGGCGGTTGACGGAGAGGAGAAAAAGGTCACGATCAACATCAATACCCGCCACATGATGTTCATTTGCGGCGGAGCCTTCGAGGGCCTCTACGACCAGGTCTACCTCCGAGTGGTCAACCCGGCCAGCGGCGAGAAGTTGAAATCCCAAGCGATTCAAACCGCCGACGGTCAAGTGAGGATTGAGACCCGATTTGCGCTGTCTGACTTTCTCAAGCCGGAGGACCTTTTCGAGTACGGCATGGTGCCCCAGTTCATGTCGCGTTTCGACAACGTGGTGTTGTTGTTGGATCTTGGCGTCCCGGTGCTCAAGGAGATCCTCCTTCATTCGTTGGACTCGCCTTTCAATCGTTCCAGGCGGTATTTCGAGGTGATGAAGATCAAGCTGGAAATCGAGGACACGGCGGCCGCGTTGATCGCTGAGGCGGCCGAAAAAAATACCAGGACCGGAGCGAGGGCGTTGCGGACTGTATTTGGCAAGATCATCAACAATCTCGAGTTCGATCCCTGGCAGCACGAGGGCCTCGAGCCCCTGGAAGATGGTGGCGACGGACACCGGCTTGTAGTGACCGCCGACATGGCTCGGCGCGCGACCACTGCCCGCAACGGCAGCTAGCCCGCATATCTCACCAGCTTTCTGCTGCGGCCGACGATTCGCAGCGCCCAGCGGTGTTTTCTCGCCTCGGGGTGCTCGACGTACTGTCGAGTACGCCTCCGCGCCCCTCGGGTCGAAAACCCCACTGGGCAAAGCGCCTCGCCGCCCTCGCTACGAAACCCGGTGAGATAAGCGGGCGAGAGCAGAATGAAAAATGAGAAATGTGAAATGAAAAATAAGTAGATTCAATTTTTCATTACTCATTCCGCGCCGCTGCCTTCTGCCTCTTCGGACGCCAGAGCGAAATCGGAGCTACTTGTGGGAAGCTCGGGGTCGGCTACACTGTTGCAACTCGCGATGACGAAGCAATGGACTCTCCGCGTTGACCTCGACCTCCGCAGCTCCCTGGGCGAGCGGACCTTTCCAGATGCGGTGGTCATTCAAGAGGACCGGAATCTTGTCATGGGGCCGCAGGGGTTCGTCGACCTCGACGAGGAGGATGATCTCGACCAAGCCTATGCCACGGGTCGTGCTCAGCGCCCGCTCCCCCTGGGTGGGGTGTTGGTATTTCGCGGGCGAGAAAACGGTCAGCCGTGGACCTACCACGCGGTGGTTCACGATCTCGAACTCGACCCGTCGTGCCGCCCTGGAGACGTTCGAAGGTGCCTCTGTGCAGCGGTCAAGGACGCCAGCGGCCGTGGTTTTGGCCATCTTGCCGTTGAACCGCTGGGTCGATGGCATTCCCGGGGACTCTCGTTGGAGGAGATGGCCGAAGCCTTCGATGCCGCAATACTCGAGATTTGTTCGACGTTGGAAGTGTCGATGAGATTGACACTACTCCTGAAGGAGATCGACCAGGTCGAGGAAACTTCGAATTTTCTTCGGTCCTGCTTGCTACGGCGGGCTCGCCGAAGCTTCAGGACCGTTGATGGCGACGCCGCTGTCGTGGAGGTGCGTGAAGAAGACGCTCGGTACCACTTCCATTTTGTACCCGGGACCTTGTCGGGCTACCTCGTTCGTCGTTTGGATGCCAACAACTGATGGGAAGGGAGAAGGTGTGGGCCGGCTGATCCTCTTGTACGACCATCCCGAGCTCGGCGAACAGCGAACAGAGCTGGAGGAGGATCGCGGCTATCGTATTGGTTCCAGTCCCGATAACGACATCGTGATTTCACAGAAGGACATATCCCGACACCACGCCATCCTCAGAGTGCGGCGAGGTTTGTCGCACATTACCGATCTCAACAGCAAGAACGGGACCTTCGTCAATGGGCGGAGGACCGCGTCGAGTGCTTTCCAAAGTGGCGACACGGTGCACCTTTCCTCCGCCCGGCTGATGGTGGAGGAGGAGGGGTCGGACGACGATCCCCTCAAGGGTGACGAGACCGACACCGGCGTTGCGGTCTCGGGTGGGGACTTGAGCGAGGAGACCATGGGTTACTCCGGGCAGGCCAGTGCGGAGGACATGGTATCCCTACTCGCGGTGACATCTCAGGCGGTGCGCCGCGGAGCGGTGGGCGAACCTCTCTCGTGGGCGGTCGAACACCTCGGGCTCGAGGCGTTGGTGGTGCTCTACCGGGATGAAGACGAAGGCGTGTCCTTGGTGTCGAGCGCTGGTGATCTCGGGCCGTTGATGCGGTCTTCAAATGCCCTTACGGCCTTGGCGCGCGACCAAAAAGGTCAGTACGCCGGGACTCGCATTACCCAACTCAGCGAACACGGCGAGTCACTGTTGGTCGCCCCGATGCGTCGGCGGCACATGCTGGTGGCGCGTTTTTCGGGATCGCCGCCGGCGGTCGGGGATCTCAGGGCCGTGATTGCGGCGGTTGAAGCCGTTCTGTGCTCAGGAAACCCCCCGCAGGCGTCTCCTGCGGTTCCGGGAGAGCGCCGAGATCCCGAATTGCGCCGCTTCGGCAATCCACTCCACCGGATCGCGGGACTCTCCGAGGATATCAACGAGTGCAAGAGGCGAACCGCAGAGTTTGGGCAAAGCGATCGTGCGGTGTTGATTTCGGGCGAGGCGGGTACCGGGAAATCTCTGTTTGCGCGCGTGATTCACGACCTCTCGCGCCGGCGCGAGGCGCCGTTTGTGGTCTGTGAGGGGGCGGCAGAAGAGGATACGACAGACTCGGCGGATCGGTTCGCCGAGGCCCTCGAAGCAGCTCGCGGCGGGACCCTTTTCGTCCGAGATCTCTCCGCCATGTCCGTGGAAGCCCAAAAGGAGCTGCTTGACCTGTTGCAGCCTACGGCTGCTGGGTCCACACCACCGGACGTGGACCTTCGTGTGCTTCTGGGGGTTGTCGGGGCCATGGATCGAGTCCGTGCCGATGGCTTGTTGCTTGATGAGTTTGCGGGATCGCTGGGTGGTTTCCGTCTCACCCTTCCCCCGCTGCGCGACCGTCCGGAGGATATCCCATTGCTGCTGACCCACTTCCAACGAGAGGCCGGTGGACGACACCGGCTCGCGGGCAGCGGGTTTACGGTGGATGCCCTCGAGGCGCTCGCCTCCTACGGCTGGCCGGAAAACGTCCGCGAGTTGCGGGCCGAGGTCCTTCGACTGACGACCCGGGCGGCGAGCGACATGATCCTCGAGGTTGCGGACCTCTCGCCCAGAATCAGAGAAGGTATCGCCGAGGGGGAGGTTCCCTCGCCCGATCTTGGTGCGCTGGTGTCCAAGCCCCTCAGCGATGCGAGAGCGGATTTCGAACGGTGGATGATCCTCCGCGCCCTTTACGAGGAAGACTGGAATCAGACTCGGGCAGCGGATCGACTCGGTCTTTCCCGAGCGGGTCTTTTCAAGAAGATGCGCAAGCTCCAGCTCTCCGGTCGCGATGACCGACCGTGACAGAGCGGCACCGGCACCGTACTATTGGGGTGCGGTTGGAGGAGGTGGGCGTCCGCTGCGCCTCCGCGGTGCAGAGGAAGGTCCGGACTCCTGACGGGTAGCATGCCGGGTAACGCCCGGCCGTGGCAACGCGAGGGAAAGTGCCGCAGAAAGCAGACCGCCCTCGGAACCGACCGAGGGTGAGGGTGAAAGGGTGCGGTAAGAGCGCACCGCCTTTCCGGTGACGGAGAGGGCACGGTAAACCCCATGCGGAGCAAGGCCGAATAGGGGGGTCGAGGGTCGCCCGTCCCCGCCGCCTGTTGCTGCAGGCGAGGCCCCCGGGTAGGCTGCTCGAGCCTGACGGAAACGTCAGGCCCAGATGAATGGACGTCACCCTTCGGGGTACAGAATCCGGCCTACAGCCTCCTTCAACCGCTTTTACCCTCGATGACGGTTTTCGAATTTCGAATTTCGAACTTCGAATCCCCTCGGATCGGTTATCTTGGCGACATGACGCCCGCGTTCCGACCGCTCGAGCCCGGTGAACCCATTGGCGTGGTGGCCTTGTCAGGACCGGTGGAAGGAAACGCCCTGGCCGATGGATTGGAGGTCATCCGCAGCTGGGGTCATCCGGTGATTCTGGCACCCAACCTGGCTGAACAGGCGGGTTACCTGGCGGGTGATGATTCTCAACGGCTGCGGGCGCTGGAGGCAGTCCTCGACCACGGGGCCCGAGTCCTGATTGCGGCGAGGGGCGGCTACGGAGTGACCAGGCTGCTGCCGGAATTGGACCTTGGTGATTTCGCCAGGCGAGACGTCATGGTGGTGGGGTACTCCGACCTCACAGCGCTGATGAACGGCTTGATTGCTGCCGGCGGCGGTCCTCAGATTCACGGTCCAATGGTGGCCTCCGGTCTCAGCCGGAGAAGGAACTCCGAGAGCCTGCGGCTGCTCTTGTCTGGCGAGTTGGCCGGCAAAACGATCTTCCGGTTTGGCCCGGAGCATGTGGTACGGGGCGGCAGAGTCCGCGGCCGGTCCGTCGGTGGAAATCTGGCGATGCTGGAGGCTGGGTTGGGGACACCCTACGAAGCTCCTTTCGAGGGCTCACTGCTCTTTCTGGAAGAGGTCGGAGAACCACTCTACAGGGTCGACCGAATGTTGACCCACCTCCGGGGCTCTGCTAGATTGCGCGGAGTGAAAGCATTGATTTGCGGGAGCTTGCGCGGTTGCAGACCGGCGAAACAAGTGGCCAGTCGGTGGCGTGAACTGGTGCTCGAAGCGGTAGGCGAGGAGATTCCAGTGGTGTTGGGGATGCCCTTTGGACACGGCGCCCTCAATCTCTCATTCCCGATCGGTGTCCAACTCGAACTGGACACCGACGCCGGTACGATCCGATGGAGACTATGATGGCGAAGTTCAAGACGACAGCGGCGAAACCCGCGAAAGCCAGGCAGAACGGTCATGACAGCATGGAAGCCCTTCGGACCCATTTTGCCGAGGGGACGATCATTTTTTCGGAGGGCGACCTCGGATTGACCATGTACGTGATCGAGACCGGCGAGGTGGAGATCAGCAAGCGAATTGGGGACGAGAGCAGAGTTCTGGCGACCCTGGAGAAGGGGGACTTCTTCGGCGAGATGTGCATGCTGGAAGATGAGTTTCCACGATCGGCCACCGCAATTGCTACGACCGATGTGAATGCCGTCATCATCGATCAGTCGGCTTTCACGTATATCCTGAGGCACAATCCGGAGATCGCCGTCAGGATGATGCGCAAGCTCACCGTCCGGCTTCGGCGGACCAATGAGCTCCTGGAGAGCGCCGGTGCTCAAATGGTCGAACTGGATGATTCAGCGATTGGACAACGCCCCAGCGCAAAACTCAACCCGGCCGCTCGGCTGGTGGAGGTGGCGAGCGGCGTCATATTCCCCCTGGCCGATCAGAAAGAGACGACGGTGGGCAGGATCGATCCGGTGACGGGGATCAATCCGGAAGTGGATCTGACCCCGGTAGACACCAAGCGGTCAACCTCCCGCCGACACGCCCGCATTCGCCTCGAAGACAATGGGACGTACTCGGTGATCGAGGATGTGGGAACCATGAACGGCACCTTTGTCAACGGCGTCCGACTCACCGCCGGTCGTGGCTTTCCCATCAATCCGGGTGACACCGTCACCTTCGGTACAATCCAGTGCCGCTTCGAGTTCGAGGCCGAAGGCTGACCCGCACAACGCACGAGCGTTCTCCCGAGTCTCGAACCATGTCGTGCGATCGACCAGCGTTGGTCCCATGGGTTTCCGTTGAGAGGATCAAGGGAATCGGGCCGCGGCTGCGCGAAACCCTGGCAGAGGTAGGGGTGGCGCAGGTTGTTGATTTGCTGCTCCACGTGCCTTCGCGGTACGAGGACCGTACGCAACGAACCACTCTTGGCCACCAATTGACCGCCGACCAGCGAGTCCTGCTGTGGGGTCGGGTGACCGTCACATCGGTCCGCTGGGGCCGTCGACGAGGGATGAAGATCGTCGAGGGTTCGGTGGACGATGGCGAGGGCCAGCTGCCAGTGATCTGGTTCAACCAGCCATGGATCGACAAGCGCTTGGCTGGTGACGAGGTGTTGTCCCTCTACGGGCAGGTGCGTTCCGGACCTCGCGGGCGGTTGCAGCTGGTGAACCCGGAGGTGAACGAAATCGCGGATGGAGGGGGCGAACGGATCATCCCGGTGTATCGCAGATTGGGTCCGCTCGGGGGTCGGCGTCTTCGACGAGTCATCGATCAGGCCCTCGGTGCTCTCGACCAGGTCTCTGACCCATTGCCTGCCGACGTTCGCGAACGGATGGAGTTGCCCGAACTGGCGGGCGCGCTGAGTCGACTCCACGAGCCCAATCCCGCCTCCGACGAGGTTCGGCGGGCGGACCAGGTTGTGGCCCTTTGTGAGCACCGTACGGACGACCATCTCCGACTCGCCTTCGACGAGATGCTGAGTTTCGCGTGCTCGATGGCGGAGCGTCGGTCACGGCGACTTGCCTGCAACGCCCCGTCATGCCGCTCCAAGGGTGGAATCGATCGCTTTGAGTCTGAGATGTTTCCCTTCACCCTCACCAGGGGTCAGAGACGTGTCGTGGATGAAATTGTCGACGATCTCGGGAGCCCCCGCCCGATGGCGCGATTGGTGCAGGGAGACGTGGGGTGCGGCAAGACGGCTGTGGCCGCTCTTGCAGTGCGAGTCGTGCTCGAGAGCGGTCACCAGGCAGCATTGATGGCGCCCACCGAGTTGCTCGCCGAGCAGCATGTGCGGACCCTGGGAGCACTTTTCGAAAACAGTCCATTTGGGGTCGAGCTCTTGACCGGCTCGTCGTCTGCGGCGGATCGTACGAGGGTACTGAGCGGCTTGGCAGAGGGGTCGGTGCGCTTTGTCGTGGGAACTCACGCATTGATTCAGGAACGGGTCGGTTTCGCCAAGCTCGGGATGGTGGTGATTGATGAGCAACACCGGTTCGGGGTCAGTCAACGCCAAGCCCTGGTGGAAAAGGGAGCCGCCCCTCACGTGTTGGTGATGACCGCGACTCCGATTCCCCGGTCGCTGGCGCTCACGGTCTACGGCGATCTCGATCTGTCAATCATCGACGAAATGCCCCCTGGGCGCCAACCGGTGAAGACGGTGGTTCGGGATGAATCTGCCCGTCCCCGCCTGTTGCGATTCCTCAACCAAGAGGTGGCGTCCGGCGGCAGAGTCTTCTTTGTCTATCCAATGATCGAAGCCAACCAAGACTGGGACGCTCCGGCCCTGGAGGAGCGGGCCCGAGTGGTCGCCGCACAGTTGCCCAACGCGGTTACCGGCATGGTCCACGGTCGAATGGACCGGCTGGAGCGAGAACGGGTGACTGAGCTCTTTCGGAGCGGTGCGCTCCAGGTGCTGCTTTCCACGACCGTCGTGGAGGTGGGAGTCGACGTACCCGAGGCCACGGTGATGGTGGTCGAAGGCGCCGACCATTTTGGGTTGTCACAGCTTCACCAGCTCCGCGGCCGGGTCGGCCGTGGACCGAGACAATCCTGGTGCGTGCTGATGCCCGGCGCGGGCACGTCGGATCTCGCTCGGCGGCGACTCGATGTGCTCTGCCGTTCGTCGGACGGATTCGAGATCGCCGAGGCAGATTTGGAGATTCGGGGCCCGGGCGAGCTCACCGGACAGAGGCAGTGGGGACCGGCGGGGTTTCGTTTTGCCAACCTGATCCGTCACCGTGCCCTGCTCACACCCGCTCGTGATGTGGCACGTGAGCTTGATGAGCAGGGTCGCCTCGATCAAGTTCGCGATGCGCTGCTTCGCTTCCACCCTGCCACCGGCGGCCCAGTTGGCAGTTAGCAGTTGGCAGTTAGCAGTTGGCACAGAGTGTCGTGGCTTTGGAAGTTACGCGGCGAGTTGTGGCACGACCGCACTGGTTGCTCGGAACGATGGGCCTCAGGGGCAAAGGGGCTTGATTGGACGGTATCAGGGCTGGAAGCTTGAACCTCAACCGTCCCTCCTTTTGCCAACTGCACCCTGCCAACTGCCAACAGCCAACTGAGTTGGCCAATGTAAACTCCCGAGGCTGGAGGCAAGGTGGCATCACGTCAGATCAAAAAGGCCGTTGTGCTCACCATCGGGTGGTTCCTGGTGGCACTCGGCGTGGTCGGTCTGGCGTTACCGGTCCTTCAGGGCGTACTGCTGATTCTGCTCGGGTTCTACGTACTGTCCAGGGAGTCCAAATGGGCGAGGGGGCAGTTTGAGAAACTGCGGGAACGGCACCCCAAGCTGGACAAAAAGATGCGAGAGTGGCGGCAGAAAATGCCGTTCTGATCCGCAGAACATGAAATCAAGGAGGAGAATCGTGACCCAGGAAAGTCCCTCGGGAGGACCCGAGTTGGTCGTTCAACCCCACGAGCTGACCGCGTTGGACGGTTCGCCGTCAAGGATGAGTCCGATCCCGGGCAGCCGCATGTTTGAAATCAAGGAGGCGCTGGCCGTGTATCGGGGGAACAACCCGACCGCCGAGATGTTCGATGCCAGCCAGGGGGACGGTGGAGCCAGCCTTCCCGGAGTGCCCGAGGGTCTGCTCGATGAGGCTCACCAGCTTCAGAAGGAACACGGCACCGGTTACGACAAGCCCTTCGGCACCCAGATCTTTCGGGCGGCCGTGGTGGAGGATTATTGGGGCCTGGACGCCGCCACCGGCTGGGGGCCGCTGAACGTGATTGCCTGCCAGGGGGGACGGGATGCCCTGGTCAAGGCTTATGACGCGGTCCAGTTCCTCGGCCACAACCGCCGCGGTGATTTTGTGGTCGCGTCAAGGGTGCCCTGGATTTCGTACAACTGGGGTCCGTACCAGGTTGGTGCGAATGTGATGCTGGCACCGGGACGTGAAGAGGATGGGTGGACCGTCACTCCAGCGGGAGTCAAAGAGTGTGTGGAGGCTGCGTGGACCCACGGAGAACGCAAGGTGTGCATGCTGGTCATCACCAGTCCGGACAACCCCACAGGTCGCACGGTGCCACTGGAGGAACAGATAGCCCTCGCTCGCGCGGCGTTCCAGACGGGGATTCCGTATGTTCTCTTTGACTGGATCTATCATCAGGTGACCGACGGGGAGCCCCACAACCTCAACCAGTTCTTGCTGGCCTTCGACCGGGATGAGCGGGAGCGGTGCATCGTTTTGGATGGCCTGACGAAGTCTCTCGGCGCGAGCAATATCCGAAATGCCCACCTGGTGGCGTCGGAAAAAGTGGTCAAGTTCATCCAGAGCCGCGCCTCGCACGCGGTGATCCCGTCATTTCACAGCCAGGCGGTGGCCGTCGCCGCCTACCGAATGGGGTTCAGAGCTGCCGCCGCTCCGATCGTCGAGCCCACCAACGCGAGTCGGCGGGTGGTGGCCAGTTTTCTCGAGGAACAGGACATTCGACACATTCTCGGCAAGGGGTATTACGCGTTCATGGACATGGGGCCATGGCTGGACCGAGCCGGCATGGCGGATACCGCAGAACTGGGCACGGTGCTGGCCGAACAGTTTGGGCTGGCCGTGGTACCCGGAGTCTATTTCAGTTCCTTCGGCGATCGGTGGATTCGGTTTTCCTATGCCCTCCCGCCGGAGGTCACCCGGGCGGCGACGGAGAGGTTGAGGGAAGCGCTATCCTCTTTGTGATGGGCAAAGCCTGGTGTTTTTGAATTGATCCGCCGGGCAGAAATGGGGGCCCCGGTGAGCAGATCGACGCAACGATGCCAAGACCGCCGGCAGGTTTGGATCTGGTTGGTGCTCGCTGGTTTCGGTTTCTGGCTTGGGGCGGCTTTCCCGGCCGGTGCTGAGATCTCGGGCCAGGTGCTCGAGGATGGAAGCAACGCGCCGATCGGGGGCGCCACGGTACATCTTCAGGCGGACCTGTCATCGCCAGTGGTGGTGACGGCGGCCGATGGGAGCTTCATCCTGCCTGTCAACCCGATTGGGGTCGTGACGATTTCGGCGGGGGTGGAATACGATCGCGCGGCGGCCGCCAACTGGGCAACAGGCGGGACCACCGCGGTCGATGGTCAAACTGGGGTCATCATTTACTTGGTGAGGATTCCGGCCGATACCGATCCGAATTATGAGGATTTCCTGCCGCAGGTCCAGGACTGCGGAAATTGCCACCATGATCAGGAAGACCAGTGGCACAGCAGCAACCACAGTTTTGCCGGAAACGACGCGTGGGTGTTGGATCTCTATTCTGGTGACGGCACCTCGGGCGGGTCAGCCGGATATGTTTACCTCGACACCCACGACCCCGGCGAGACCGGGTTCTGTGCGACCTGTCATACGCCCCTGGCCGACGTCTTCGCTCCGGGGGGAGTGCTGTTGAATGAAGTGACCTCGGTGGCGGCTCTCGAGGGTGTGAGCTGCATTGCTTGCCATCAGATGGACTCGGTCAACGACCAGGTGCAGAATCTTCATCACGTTGGGAACTCCACGTACCGGTTTCCCGACGGCAGTCCCTTCATTCCGACCCAGGAGTTTGTGTGGGGGCCGCTGGACGATGTGGCGTTTGGTGGAATGAAGCCTTCGTTTGCGCCACTCTTCGCTCAGGCTCGGTTCTGCGCATCCTGCCACGAGTACGACCGACCCGGCACGACGGTTCCGGGGCAAACCACCTACAGCGAGTGGTTGGCGTCCCCGTTGGCCACGCCCGGACCGGGTTTCCGCAGTTGCCAGGACTGCCACATGCCTCAGGAGGACGGTCCCGGGTACCTGGTCGAACCCATCGGTAACCCCCCTGTTCGACCGGCGGAGCAGCGCCATCGGCATGAGATGGTCGGAGCTACCGAAGCGACTCTTCAAGCCGCCATTTCCCTCGGAACGGCGGTGGAGGAGGGCGGTGGCACGGTCGTGGTTCGGTCGGAAGTGATCAACCACGGAGCGGGCCACAACTTCCCAACCGGGGTGTCGGTGCGCAACGCGCTGCTGGTGATCACCGCCACATGGAATGGACTGTCGCTGAACCAGGTCTCGGGACCGACGGTACCATTCTGGGCGGACGACAATGTTCCGGGCAAGCAGGATGGTGATTACGCCGGGGAGGCGGGGACCGGATTTGCCCGCGTGTTGGAGGGTCGAATCAACGATCAGGGGCCTCTGGTACGACCGGTTTTGTTCATCGACGGCGAAGCGGTTGACTCAGCGACTCAAATCCCCGCGGGGTCTTCGGATATGTCCGAGGTGGAGTTTGCCATTCCGACCGCGGCGCAGCCCGGTGACGTGGTGGTAATCGAAGCGCGTCTGCTCTACCGTCGGGCCTGGCGCGCCGTGGCGGTCACCAAAGGTTGGGAAACCACGCCACAGGGCGGACCGGTGGAGATCGAGGTGTGGCGGACCTACGACACCCTCGAACTCACCCAGGGTGGCACCCCCGCAACAGCGATCCCGGCGACCGGACCGATCGGCACGGCCATCTTCATAGCTCTGCTGGCCATCTCAGCCGCCTTCGTCCTCCGCCGCTCGATCGCCTGAGCGGAATCAAAGATCGAAATTCAAACTCCAGGCTTACGGCCTCTGAGATTATGGGATGGTCGCTGACCAACGGCTGGTGTCGCCAGACTCGAAACGGTCCGAAAACTCGGCGAACTCGCCCCAATCGCCAATCGGCGTCAGGGTCGGCCCGGCCACCTTGCAGACGTGGATGTCCACGCCCACCACGTCCTGAACCCCGCCGCGGTAGTACATGACCACGTCGGTGTCGGCCACGGCTTCGCCATTGACGATGCTGTCTTCGTTCACCTCACAGCCGCCACCGCTGTCGCCGAGCTCGTCGGCGCGATACAGCGCCACCATGAGATCGTTCTTGGAAAAGGCATCTGCCTCCAACAGCATGTCCTGGGTGCCCGGTACCAGGCGGTAGCCCCGACTGGACTGAGAGTCGTCCACGCGCCAGGCCACCGGTGGGTTCTCCCAGGTTCGCTCAGCTTCCTGGTTGATGGGTCCGGGCAGAGTTCCGCCCTCCTGGGTCACCGTGTCGCCGTCCGACCCGTCGATGTCAAAGTCAAAACGCCAGTAGGCGTGGTGACGGTGTGTGGTGCCGGAGCAGGAGGTGTTATAGGTTCCGAAGCCGAAGGTGGGCAGAATCGTGCCGTCCTCGTAGAATTCCCAACGCATGGAATACCGGTACCATCCGGCTTGGGCCTGGGTCGTCAGTCGGAGATGGTCGGGAAAGAACTCCGCAGAGACACCTTCCAGGCACGAGCCGCCGGGTAAGTCCCACGGACAATCGCCCGGAGGAATGCTCGGGCTGGTGGCGCGGTCGCACACGGTTTCCGCGGGGAACGGGGGCTCGAAGTACCCGGGTTCGATCTCGTTGTCGGTGAGGTAGGCGCGTTCCGAATCCAGCCAGTCTCGGAAGCAGCCACACCCGTTTTCGTCGTAGTCCACGTTGAGGATGGGCACATGTCCCCGTTTCAGGACCAGGATGCCGCGGTAATGTGCGTTTCGAATTTCCAGTCCGGATCCGGAGGGTCCGCTGGAGTCGTCGGGGCGGACGACGCAGAACTCCCAAACCGGAGATTCCTCCGGCCAGCTGATCAAGTGTTCGGTGGTGCCCGAACAGTCCGGAGAATCGGCGAAGGCCGGGCCACCGAGACCGAAGGCGAGCAGGGCTGCGATGACGAAAATAGGAGATCGAGTCATTGCCGCACTCCCTGATCCCAGCTGTCGCGATAAACGATGGCATTCGCGGAGTCCTTGGTGAGGTCCACAACGGCGCGGAACAACGGCACTTCACCGGCACCCCGTCGGAATCCGAAGATTTGGAGGCACCGGGTGTGGGGACCGCAGGGTTTGCCGCCCTCCTCGTCCAGGATGAACCCACCGTCCACATATGCCTGGAGGTCGCCGATGATCTGGCCGAGGGTGGGATCTTCGGTCACGATTCCGATGGCGATGTCGATCTCCTCCCTGGAGGGAGTCGGGACTCGCGGACCTGGCCGGCGCTCGATCAACGCCCCGTTCTCGCCGTAGACGTTTTCAAAGCCCAGGCCCTGTTCGTAGTCGAATACCAGCTCGATGCGACCCTTGACGGTGCGATCGCCGACCTGGATGGTCTCGTCCCAGGCTCTCAACACCCGAACCGACGTATCGGAGGCGGTTGCCCAGGTGCCCGAGCCGGCCATCACCAGAGCGATGATCACCGCTGCAAAGAGTGTATTGGTTTGGATTCTCACGACTTCTCCTCGATGTCTTGTGAATTGGCACGTCGCCGTCATGGAGCGGTGAACGACCACTGAGATGTGTCTCCGAATTCAAAACCGTCGTCGAAAACCTGGTCCAGCGGCGAGTTGTCCACGATTCGATAGATGGCGCGGTCGCCGCTGCGATCGGCAAGGTACAGCTCTCCGTTCTCGTCCTCTCCGAAGGTGCTGATGCTCTTGCCGCTGTCCAGCAGGGGCACCGTGGACCACCCGCCGTCTTCGGTGGCACCCCAGATGGTTCCGGAGCAGTAGTCGGCGTAGAGGTAGTAGCCGACCAGATTCGGAAAATCCGAGCCGCGGTACCTGAAACCACCGGTCACCGAGCACCCCTGTCCGTGGGAGTATTCGAGAATCGGAAACACGTAGTCCGCGGGATCGCCACAGCCGGAGATGTTGTAGGCGTGGTTGCCCTCGTAGCAGCGCCAGCCATAGTTCTCGCCTCCTGTGCTGGCAGCCGGTTGGAAGTCGATCTCCTCCCAGTTTCCCTGACCCACATCGCCGATAAAAAGGTCGCCGGTGGCACGGTCGAAGGTAAATCGCCACGGGTTGCGCAGCCCCCAGGCCCAGATTTCGTCCGCGCCCGGCCCTCCGACGAAGGGATTGTCCGCAGGGATTGCATACGGCGCGCCGGCATCTACGTCGATGCGAAGAATGGACCCGAGCAGGCTGTCGGGGTTCTGCCCGTTGTTGAGTGGATCACCCGCCGAACCGCCGTCTCCGAAGCCGATATATAGGTATCCATCGGGTCCGAATACCAGGTTGCCGCAGTTGTGGTTCCAGTCCGGCTGTGCCTGCGTCAAGAGGACCAACTCACTGCCCGGATTGGCCAGATTTGCATCGTCGTCCGACACCGAGAATCGAGAGACAATCGAAAAATGGTCGATGCTGGGGTTCCCTGTAGTGTCCGGCGCGCTGTAGTAGACGTAGAAGTAGCCATTGACTTCGTATTGAGGGTGGAACGCGAGGCCGAGCAGGCCCTGTTCGCTGGCGCTGGACTGAACGCTGGAACGGATATCGAGGAAGGGGGTGGCCAACAGCTGACCGCCGGTGAAGACCCAAATACGACCATCCTTGTCACCGACAAAAAGTCGCCCAGAGCCGTCCCCGGCGTGGGTGATGATCACCGGATCAGTCAGGAAATCGACGACGAGCTGAAGCTCGAGCTGGGGGAGCGGCGGTGAACCGGCCGGCAGAGCTCGCGGGAGGGCAGCGATGAGCAGGGTCAGCGCCAGCGAAACCAAATAGGTCCTTTTTCGAAATTTCACTCTGTCCTCCAGGGTCTCGAAACCTCATCACTCATCGGGCAGGGATTATCAAGAGAGACACCTTCTCAACCTCGACGGGTGGCCGGTTCATTCCCAATCATGCAATACAAGCGAAGTGGTGCGTGGTATCGTTCCGGCGGTGCCTGGAAGGCCGCGGAGTCGGCCGACTGTTTCTCCGCAAAAAAGGCGCAGGGCGCGAGGTCTGGAAGGCGGTTGAGGTGACGCAGGATGAGAACCTGGGGCTCCAGGCAGTGAGGACGAGCACGGTGATCAATGGGGTTGGAGATCGGACCGCCGAGGTTCTCGAACTTGCTGCCGAGTTGGTGGCGATTCCATCGGTCACCAACTGCCCATCGGAACGGCTCGACGAGGTCAATGCCTGTGCCGGGAAGATTGCCGACATTCTGGGCACAGCCGGCTGCGAGGTGAGATCCTACGACCAGGGCAGGTATCCGGCCATCGTGGCGGGGTTCGCCGGTGGATTGGCCGCCCCGCTGACCCTCAGCGGGCACTTCGATGTGGTGCCACCCCATCCGGACGACAGCCAGTTCGTTCCGAGAGTGGACGGAGATTATCTCTGGGGCCGGGGTACGGCGGACATGAAGACCGTCGTGGCGAGCATGGTGGTGTGGATGTGCCAGCGGCAGAAGGCCGGACCACCTTTTCCCCCAGTGAACCTGATGCTCGTCGGCAACGAGGAGAACGGCGAAGGAGAGCCCTTCGGGACGCCCCATGTTCTGCGAGATCTCAAGCGGGAGATGGGCTGGCAACCGGAGTTGATGTTGGTCGGAGAACGCACGGGTGAACGCGGAGATGAACTCTTTGGTTCGGTGTGCGTGGCCAGTCGGGGGGTCGTCAGGCTCAAGGTGGTGGCACGTGGCAAAAAGGGCCACACGGGAACCGGGACCGTCCCCGGCGACCTGCTGGATCGCCTCATCGAAATCAGGAGCGTGTTGTCCACGGTTTTCCCGCGTTACCTCACAACTTCCAGCTTCGACGGGTGGGAGACCACTGCCCGGTTTCCCTTCCTGGTGGTTGGCGAACCCGGTGTCTACAACATCACCGCGGGCGAAGGGGTGCTCGGAGTCGAGATCCGCCCAATTCCAGGTGACGACGTCGAAGGTCTGGTGCAAGAACTTCGTAAGCTCACCGCCGAGCTTGGCCAGGAGATTGAGGTGGAAACTCTCGAGGCGGGAGTCCGGTGTCCGGATGACAATCCGCACCTGGGAAGGCTGCTGGATGCGGTCACATCTGTGTCAGGGGAACCTGCGCGGGTTGGTCGCAAGAAGCCCGGCTCCTCGGCTCGATTCGCCCCCGGGGGAAATGCCGTGGTGTGGGGCCAGACCGGGATCGGTCCCCACGCGGCCGACGAGAGGCATTTCATTCCCTCGATCGAGCCCTATCTCGAGGTCCTCGACCGGTTCGCTGATTCGTACGTAGAGAAAGGTGAGAAGGGGAGAAGGTGAGAAGGGGAGAGGTTGAGAAGGGGAGTGGGGGAGAAGGGGTGAGGAGCATGTCGCCCGTCCCCCCACCCACCCATTGCGAATTTCGAATGACGAATTCTCGGCGTCCGAGATCCCGTGTGCTGTTAAGAAACCACGACCTCGGCAGGCGACAGTTCGGAATTCGCGATCGGTACAGCGTCGGCGACCGATTCGTCTCGACGAGAATCAGTTTCCGTCGAAGAATCCGCCGATGCCCCCCATTTTGCCGAGGATCGAGCCCTCACCCTTATCCTTGCCTCCGGCCTGGGGAGCGGCCCGCCAGATGCGCCCGGCCAATCGGCTGAAGGGAAGGGATTGGAGCCAGACAGTGCCGGGGCCGGTCAGGCTGGCAAAGAAGAACCCTTCGCCACCGAAAACCGCCGACTTGACTCCGCCGACGAACTGGACATCGTAGTCCACTGACGCGTCGAGGGCGACGATGCATCCGGTGTCGACCCTGAGGGTCTCTGCGGGTCCGAGCTCGCGCTCCAGGATGGAGCCGCCGGCATGGACAAACGCGAGTCCGTCGCCCTCCAACTTCTGCATGATGAAGCCCTCGCCGCCGAACATCCCGGTGCCGAGCCTCTTCTGGAAGGCGATGCCCAGTGAGACGCCCTTGGCGGCGCAGAGGAAGGCGTCTTTCTGACAGATCAGCTTGCCCCCGAGCCGACGCAGGTCCATGGCGATGATCTTCCCGGGGTAGGGCGCAGCAAAGGCGACTCTCTGCTTGTCGCGGCCTCGGTTGTGGAAAATAGTCATGAACAGGCTTTCTCCGGTCAGCAGCCGTTTGCCAGCGCCCACCAGTGTGTCCATGAGGCCGCTGCCAGCGCTGCTGCCGTCGCCGAAGATGGTCTCCATCTCGATGTCGTGACCCATGAACATCATGCTGCCGGCCTCGGCGACCACGCTCTCACCTGGGTCGAGCTCGATCTCCACGAACTGCATCTCCGAGCCCTTGACCTCGAAATCGATGTCGTCGGCCACAGGACCAACGGCGCGCGGCGGTGGTGGTGGAGCGGTTCCTGGCCCGGTGGCAACCCTGAGGCCGGCGACTGTTTCCGCCGGTGCCCAGTCGGCCATGCCCGGACCGTACACGAAGTGCTTGCCGGAGTAAGTTCCCGCCTTCAACCCGTCCAGCAGTTCCTGCTCGGCCATTGGGCCGATGGTCTTCCCGTCAATCGCGACATACCAAGCTTTGTCAGTCATTGTTCCTCCTTGGTCGGATCCTCGAATAGTAGATACGCACGGAGGGTCTGTCTAGATCCCATCTGGACCGTTGGTGCCGGCAACAGTCCATTGCGATATTTATCTCAATTTTCGAAACCAGGATTCCAAAACGGGTTTTGATTCCATCCGAAAACTCCATCCGGAATCCCGGTTTCGAAAATTGAGTGTGTTTATCTCTGACCCTTGGGACAGCAACCGATCACTGGAAAAGGCTGGGTTGATCGAGTGGTTCAATACAGGCGGGATCGTCGTTGGCGGGACGGTTGACGTGGGTGCTGACAGGAAAGGCTTCCATCTCGTCAGGCGGATGGGGCACCAGGAGTTCGCTGAGGCGTTCGTTTGGAAGCCGGCTCGGTGCGAGCCATTCGCCATGTTGGTCCGGAGGCAGGATCACGGGCATCCGGTCGTGAATCTCGGCCAACAGGTCGTTTGGCGACGTGGTGATGATCGTGCACGAATCAACCGGCTCTGAGTCCGGCTGACGCCACCTCTCCCAGAGACCCGCAAAGGCCAACGGGCGCTTGTCGGCGAATCGAATCAGGTATGGCTGTTTGGTGGTCCCCAGCTTCTTCCACTCGAAGAACCCGTCGGCGGGGATCAGGCATCGCCGATGCTTGACGGCTGACCGGAAGGCCGGCTTGGAGGCCACAGTCTCTCCTCGAGCGTTGATCATGCGGGACCCAATGGAGAGGTCCTTCGCCCACGACGGCACGAGGCCCCACCGAATCGGGACCACCTCGGTCCCGCCACCGTCATCTCCCGCCCGAACGACGAGCACCTGCTGGGTGGGTGCGATGTTGTAGCGCGGAGCAAACTCCGCGATCTCCGGAACGTCGAACAGCTCCGCGAGCACCCGAGCCGAGACCGTCAGCGTGAACCGACCACACATGCGGGAATCATAGCGGAGCGGTGGGGAAGGGGAGAAGGGGAGAAGGGGAGAGGTCCTCTACTTCGAGGGTCAAGGAGTCTCTACGAATATGTACCGGGTGATTCATCCCGTACCCGACAATCAGGCTCAGCGTCAACGGTCAGGGCAGGGTCGGGAACAGCGGGCAGCGATTTGGGCAGCGGCAGCGATCAGGTGGGCGGCGGCTGCATGGTCCCCGATAACCCCGCCTCCCACCCGGGCGCCGACGCTGTCAGCTGACGCTGGCACCGGTCGCTGTCCCTCGTGACTGTCGCTGTCCCCTGAGGCTGTCCCTGATCGCTGTGTCCCGGGCCATCTCCGTGATCTGCGGTTCCCCTGGGGCGGGCTACGGGACGGAGATTGACCAGCGGCCCGTGTCGCCGGACTCGAAGCCGTCGGCGAAAACGAAGGGCCCGAGGTCGCCGAGGGCGTCGAAATCCACCCGATCGGAGTCGACGCCGTGGCCGGACATTTCGGCAAAGACGGACAGGGTATTGGTCGCCAACTCGAAGTGGAGCACATCGTCGTCATCGGCTTGAGCCACGGAGTCCACATCGATGAACCCCACATCGGTGGACAGGAGCAGATCGCCGTCCTCCTCGTCCACCCAGAGACCGTCCACGTCAAGGCGGTTGCGACGGCTCCCGAAGAGGTCTGAGCCAGACACAACCAGCGAGTGCGAGTCGGAGGCCCAGTGGATGATGTCGTCGTCCTCGTAAACGGTGCCGTCGACTTGGGCGGGGGTGGCGAGTGAGTAATAGAACTCGAGAGGGTCCACGCCCACAACGTGAACGGCGTCAACGTCCGCGGCCCCTGGTAGCCCATTCGCACTGCCGTCGAAGAGCACCGTCAGCGTCCCGTCCTCGAGGAGCAGCAGATCCTCGTCGGCCACCGGCACCCCGTCGTGCAGGAAACCCACGTCCGTCGACACGATCAAGCTCCCGTCTGCGGTCCTGGACAGGGCGTCCACGTCCACCGCGTCAGGGAGCAGCGAATCGAGATCGGCCAACAGGTTCCACAGGGAATCGGTCAGGCGCACGCTGATGACCTGCTCGTCGACAACCCGCAATCCACCCACATCGGAGGAGGACGTGACCGACAGGACGAGTGTCGCGGGCCGCAGCTCGCTGCTGACCCTGCATTCCCTTTCTGCCAGAGAGTACGAGGCGTGGTCGGGAACGACCCTCGACAGGGACGCCCTTGTCGAGTGGATGCTCATGGGTGGCTACCCCGAGCTGCAGAGCAGGGGGCTCGATGAGGAGCGCTTCTACGGCGACTACCTGGTGACCTACCTCGAGCGGGATGTGCGATCGATGCTCGATGTCCGGAGCCTGAGGGACTTTGACCGTTTTATGCGGCTCTGCGCGGCGCGCACCGGCCAGCTCGTCTCGTCCATGACTCCTTTGCCTCGGACCTCGGCCTGAGCCCGAACACGGTGAAGAGCTGGCTCTCGGTGCTCGAGGCAGCGAACATCCTGTTTGCTCCTCGAGCCCTACTACGAGAACCTCGGCAAGAGAGTGGTCAAGACGCCCAAGCTCTATTTCCTCGATACGGGGTTCGCCTGCTCTCTCATGGGTGCGCGGACGCTCAGAAGACCTTGTGCGAAGCGCGAACCTGGGCGCGCTGTTCGAGACCCACGTGCTGGGTCAGATCGTCCGTCATTACGCGAATCGGGGGCGCCGGCGCGAGTTCTATTTCTACCGCGACCACCACGGCCGTGAGGTGGACTTTCTGATTCCATCGGCCGGCCGCTTCGAACTGATGGAATGCAAGTGGGCGGAGACGCCTGGACCAAGACAACGTGGGTTTTCAGAGCTCGAGTCTCTGGTGGGCGCGGACCGCATCATCTCGCAGACGATCGTCACACCAGAACGGGGGTCGAGGCGAGCGTCCGACAGGGTTTGGGTTGCCGACAGTGTGGCCTTGAGCTTCCTCTCGGATTGAGAGTTCGGCGGGTCGACGCGCGCCGGCGAGAGCTTTCAGAATGGCGGACAGATGCCCTTACTCATTGCTGCAATAGATGTGGTAGCTCCCGCCCGCAACGAATAGGCAGAAGAGTAGGGGACAGTGCTGAGCTCGCCCGACAACGCCATCTGCAGAGGGCACGCGGAACGGCTCCTGGCCCTTTCCCGGTGGTTTGCGTCGAACTGCCCGGCTGACCTACAATTCGTCTGAAAACAGGCAGGTATTCCATGTCGCTACGACCGGGCCAGACGCTGTCTCACTACCGGTTGATCAACAAGATCGGCGCCGGTGGCATGGGGGTGGTGTGGAAGGCGGAGGACACCAGGCTGAACCGCCCGGTGGCGATCAAGTTCGTGACCGGCGGCGGCGTGGACAGCGACGAGCGCCGCACTCGTTTCCTGCGTGAGGCACGGCTGGCCGCCTCCCTCAATCACCCATCCATCTGCGCCATCCACCAGGTGGCCGAGGTTGCGGCCGAGGAGGTCGATGGTGTGCCCGAGGGCACCCCGTATCTGGCGCAGGAGCTGGTGGAAGGACGATCGCTCGACCAGGTGTTGGCCACGGCCACGCCCCTGCCCCTCGACGACGTGCTGCGCATCGCCACCCAGGTGGCGGACGGGCTCGCGGCCGCCCACGCCCAGGGCATCGTGCACCGCGACCTCAAGCCCGGCAACGTGATGGTGACGCCCGACGACCGGGTCAGGATCCTCGACTTCGGGCTCGCCAAGCACCTGTGGGCGGCCGACCCCGAGGACGGCGTGCTCACCGCGGCGGAGACCATCTCCGCGGAGCTCACCCGCGCCGGCGTGGTGCTGGGCACGGTGGCCTACATGTCACCCGAGCAGGCCAGGGGAGAGGAGCTCGACCACCGCTCGGACGTCTTCTCCTTCGGCATCATGCTCTACGAGATGGTCTGCGGCCAGCGCCCCTTCCGGGGCGAAACCTCCGAGACCACCCGCCTGAAGATCATCGAGGCCGAGCCAGAGCCCCTGCCCGCCACCAGCCGGATCGTGCCGGCCGAGCTCGAGCGCATCATCTGGCGCTGCCTGCGCAAGAAGCCCGGCGATCGCTTCAACAACACCCGCGACCTGGTCCTGACCCTCGAGGACCTGCGCCACGAGACCGCTTCGGGTCGCGGGCTGCGGGCTGCCGGCGCCTCGAGCCACGAGCGCAGGCGGGCGGGAATCCTGCCCTGGGTCATCGCAGCGGTGGCGACCGTCGCCGCGGTCGTCGGATGGCTGGTGCGCCCCGCACCCGAACCCACCGTGTCGCCGGTGGTCCGTTTCACCGTCCAACTGCCCGAAGGTGAGCGGCTGGCCGCGAGCTGGCGACGCCCGTTCACCTTGTCGCCCGACGGGGGCATGCTCGCTTTTGTTTCCGGCCCGGTGAATGAAGGCAACCAGCTGCCCGAGAGCTCCCGCCTCTACCTCCAACGCTTCGACCAGCAGGACCCGCGCGCCATCCCGGGCAGCGAAGGCGCCCGCTGGCCGGTCTTCTCCCCGGACGGCCGGTCGATCGTCTTCTCCGCTGCAGACCAGAGCTTGAAGCGCCTCGATCTCGACGGTGGCGAGCTGATGACCCTGTGCGAGTGCGGCCCTCTCTTCGGGCTCGCCTGGGGGGCTGACGGCAGGATCATCTACGCCACGGTGGAGGGCGGGCTGCACCACCTTCCCGCAACCGGCGGCGAGCCGCAGCCGCTCACGCGGCTGCACCCCGAGAACTTCGAGAGCTCGCACCGGCTGCCCCACCTGCTGCCCGACGGCAAGACGATCCTCTACACGGTGACCCGCACGCAGGAGACCGGCGACATGCAAACCCACGCGGTGGTGGTCGAGTCCCTGGAGAACGGCGAGCGGAAGATCCTGCTCGAGGGCGCCGCCGATGCCCGGTACTCACCCACCGGCCACCTGCTCTTCGCCCGCGAGGGGCGTCTGATGGCTGCCCCATTCGACCGCGATCGCCTGCAGATCACCGGGCCGGAGGTGCCGCTGCTCGAGGGTGTTGCCCACGCCTTGCACCTCGGCGACATCTGGGCCGACACCGGCGCCGCCCTGCTCGCCCTGTCCGCCTCCGGGACCTTGGCCTACGTGCCGGGCTCGGTGGCCCCACCGCAGCTCAACGAACCGGTCTGGGTGGACCGGCAGGGCCACCAGACGCCCCTTGGCCTGAAGTCCAGGGAGTACTGGTACGGAAGGGTGTCCAGAGATGGCACCCAGGTGCTGCTCACGGTGGGCCGTGATGGAGCCAGTCGCGGTGACGTCTGGCTCTTCGACCTTGAGCGGGGAACCATGCGGCGCCAGACCTTCGAAGGCGAGAACAAGTGGGGCATCTGGGGACCCGACGAGGGGTCTCTGACCTTCGAGTCGAACCGCGACGGTTCTTCTGGCCTGTACACCAAGCCGGTGGACTCGGGTCCGGGCGGCGCCCAGCGGCTCGCGGACGGTACCTACCCGAGCTCGTGGTCAGCCGATGGAACCAGGCTCGCCTTCGTCAAATTCGGAGAGCTTAACGACACCACTGCCGACATCTGGGTCCTGGAACGAGGGGGCGAGTCACGGCCGGTGCTCCGCAACCCGTACTTCGACGGGTACCCGGAGTTCTCACCCGACGGGAGATGGCTGCTGTACTGCAACAACGAGTCGAGGCAGACCAGGGCGTACATCCGGCCCTTCCCCGGACCGGGGCGGGCGGTGCAGATCTCCACCTCCTACGCCGTGTCACCGGGCTGGTCCCGCGACGGCAGCGAGATCTTTTACCTCGGTGACGACGACTTCTACTATGCCGTGCCCCTGCACCGTGAGGGGACGCAGCTCCGCCCCGGCGCCCCCACCAGGCTCTTCGAGAGTCTCGCTTGGGTGGTGCCGGTGCGCGGCTGGGACGTGGCGCCCGACGGCAGGTTCCTGATGTTCCGGCACCACGAGTCCTCGATCGACCGGCGCCGGGCCATGTTCGCGTCCGAGCGCATTCACGTTGTGCTCAACTGGACCCAGGAGGTCGAACGCGCGATGTCCGTGCTCGAGCAGAAGTAGAGCAGTACCGAATCGTGCCAAAACCGCCATCCGTATGGAGGGGTGCCTCGTGTTTGAAAGCTAGCAAAGTTGATCGAGGGGGCTGGAGCGCCCATTCTGAAAGGGGTCGGTCGCTTCATCGCGCCTTCGACCCCATCAGCGAACGCCCACTACCATTCTCGCTTCGCGAGGAGTGGCGCTGGCAATGGCCTGCCCGCGGCGAGTTGTACCAACCAAACGTAAACGTGCCAGTCGGTCATGACGGGACTTCGTCACCACAAAGTATGAAAACGGGTTATTTTCGAAGCAGGCACGTCATGCGGTCACCAGATGGCTCGCTGCGGCGAGCCGCCGTCGCGCCGGGGACCAGGTCTTCGGGCGGGTATTGGGCGATCTTGACAGCCGCCTGGCCGCCCTCGGGTGGCGCAACGTCACATGACGTGCCTGCTTCGAAAATAACCTCTATCAGGCCGCCTTTGTGATGGTTACATCCATAGGTGCCAGGTACGGAGTTACGCAGTTACGTCTTACAACTCCGTAACTCCGTGCCTGGCACCTATGGGAACGTCGAACAGCTCCGCGAGCACCCGAGCCGAGACCGTCAGCGTGAACCGACCACACATGCGGGAATCATAGCGGAGCGGTGGGGAAGGGGAGAAGGGGAGAAGGGAGAAGGGGAGAAGTCCTCTACTTCGAGGGTCAAGGAGTCTCTACGAATATGTACCGGGTGATTCATCCCGTACCCGACAATCAGGCTCAGCGTCAACGGTCAGGGCAGGGTCGGGAACAGCGGGCAGCGATTTGGGCAGCGGCAGCGATCAGGTGGGCGGCGGCTGCATGGTCCCCGATAACCCCGCCTCCCACCCGGGCGCCGACGCTGTCAGCTGATGCTGGCACCGGTCGCTGTCCCTGGTGCCTGTCGCTGTCCCCGAGGCTGTCCCTGATCGCTGTGTCCCGGGCCATCTCCGTGATCTGCGGTTCCCCTGGGGCGGGCTACGGGACGGAGATTGACCAGCGGCCCGTGTCGCCGGACTCGAAGCCGTTGGCGAAAACGAAGGGCCCGAGGTCGCCGAGGCCGTCGAAATCCACTCGATCGGAGTCGACGCCGTGGCCGGACATTTCGGCAAAGACGGACAGGGTATTGGTCGCCAACTCGAAGTGGAGCACATCGTCGTCATCGGCTTGAGCCACGGAGTCCACATCGATGAACCCCACATCGGTGGACAGGAGCAGATCGCCGTCCTCCTCGTCCACCCAGAGACCGTCCACGTCAAGGCGGTTGCGACGGCTCCCGAAGAGGTCTGAGCCAGACACAACCAGCGAGTGCGAGTCGGAGGCCCAGTGGATGATGTCGTCGTCCTCGTAAACGGTGCCGTCGACTTGGGCGGGGGTGGCGAGTGAGTAATAGAACTCGAGAGGGTCCACGCCCACAACGTGAACGGCGTCAACGTCCGCGGCCCCTGGTAGCCCATTCGCACTGCCGTCGAAGAGCACCGTCAGCGTCCCGTCCTCGAGGAGCAGCAGATCCTCGTCGGCCACCGGCACCCCGTCGTGCAGGAAACCCACGTCCGTCGACACGATCAAGCTCCCGTCTGCGGTCCTGGACAGGGCGTCCACGTCCACCGCGTCAGGGAGCAGCGAATCGAGATCGGCCAACAGGTTCCACAGGGAATCGGTCAGGCGCACGCTGATGACCTGCTCGTCGACAACCCGCAATCCACCCACATCGGAGGAGGACGTGACCGACAGGACGAGGGAGTCAGGTTCTTCAGCCGCCGAAAACGGCGCTATGCTGACCATGAGCAGCACCCAGAGGCATAGGAATTTGCGGCACGTCATGGTGGTTGCCCCGAGGCTCACGGCATCATGTTGTGGTGGCAGCCGTTTCCGACGCCACAGTTGACGATGTTGCCCGCATCGTTGTCCGACCCGGCGCTGTGCGACACGTTGTTGTGAGCGTTGGCGTACATGTTGATTCCGTAGCCCGAGTTGCCCCACACGCTGCACAACGCAACTTGGTTTCCGGTGCTCGTGAGGTAGATGCCATCGTCGCCGTTGCTGCTGGCCACGCATCCGTGAACCAGGCCGCTGCCGCCACTGTAGATGCCGTGCCCCCCGTTTCTGGAGGCCACGCAGCCGCGGATGACGGAACCCGACGCGCTGACTCCACTGCCCCCGTTTCCGGAGGCGTTGCACTCCTGGATCACGGCCTGGGTCGCGTAGATGCCATTGTGCAGATTATCCGTTGCGCTGACGTTGTCGATGATGACACCGCCGTGATTCCAGGTGCTCACGAGATCGACGCCCCAATAGAAGCAACTCACGGTGCCGTTGCGGACGCGGACGGCGCTGACGGTCAGCCCGTCGGGAACCGTGATGCCGTATCCTGTGCCGGCGCACGGTCCGCGGATCGCGTGCCCCCCGAGATCCAGAGTGACGGATTGCGGGTTGTGGATCTCGATCGCGTTGACGTTCTCGTCCACCACCTCGAGGTCTGCGGTCAGGATGTATGAGCCCGGACCGGAGATCACGATCGGATACGTGTCGGTGGGACCGATCTCGATGCGCCCGTCGTCGGCCGCCAGCCCCACGGCCGCGGGCACAACCACACACATCATCATGACAAGCACTCTTCGCAACCTCATGCCTCACCTCCACGCCGGGTTTTGTCTTTCTCTCTACCATTGGTTCGAGCCCGCCCCGCTCAGCGGCTGTCAGACAATATGGGGTGCTCGAGGAGAGATGCCAGACACCACCGCGACAGCTTCGGGTCCAAACGCGACATCTCATGCTCGTTCGCGACAATCAGCGTCAGCGACAGGATCAGCGACGGGTACCTCAGCAGGAAACAGCGGACAGCGACTGTGGGCAGGGGCAGCGATCAGGTGGGCGGTGGAATCTTCAATCTGCAATTCCCTTTCACCCTCCCACAACGACCTGGCCCTCGCTGGCTGGTGCTTGTTTTACAATGCCCCCGCCCCGGGAGGTACCGTATGAGACGTTCACTCTGGCTCATCGCACTGATCCTCGCCCTCGTCTCCGCGACGACGGGCGCAGCCGAAAAACAAGCCTTCGAGGTCGCCGATTACTACCGGACCGCTTTCGTCGGCGCTCCGGAGCTCAGCCCGGATGGTATGAGGGTGGCCCTGACGGTGACCCGGTACGAGCTGGAGAAGGGTGAGAGCTGGTCCGAGATCTGGATCACGGGTTCCCATGGTTCTCGCCCTCGGCAGATGACAGCGGGTCGTCATCACGACGGCTCGCCGGCATTCTCACCCGACGGCAAGAGCTTGGTTTTCGTGAGTGATCGAGCAGGTGACGGAAACCAGCTGTTTGTCATGCCGGTGGACGGTGGCGAGGCTCGCCAGTTGACCAAGGTGCCCACCGGAGTGGCGGATCCCGTGTGGTCTCCCGACGGCCGATGGATCGCGGTGACATCCAAGGTTTATCCCGAGTGCGGTGGCGACTCGGAATGCAACCGCACCACCCTCGAAGCAGCTACCGGCGGTCCCCTCAAGGCCTACCTCGCGGACGAGTTGCTGTATCGTCACTGGGATAGCTGGCGGGAGGGACGATACCCGCACGTACTGCTGATCGATGCCGCCAGCGGAAAGGTTGCCGCCGACCTGACTCCGGGTCGGTTCGACAGCCCCACCTTCTCTCTCGGCGGTGGGCCGGGCTATGCGTTCTCTCCAGCTTCGGACAAACTCTGCTTTGTCTCCAACCGAGAGGACCTCACGGCCGCGTCAACCAACGCCGACCTGTGGGTCGTGTCCATTGGCGAAGGCAGCCCGCGGGCCGAGCCGGAGAATCTCACCGCCGAGAATTTGGGCTGGGATGGCAGCCCTCATTACTCCCCGGACGGCCGATACATGGCATACCTGAGCCAGCAGAAGGCCGGCCACGAGTCGGACCTCTTCAGGATCGCGGTCCGGGATCTCGAGCACGGGTACGGTTCGATACCTGACATCACGGGACGGGTTCGACAATTGGGCGTCGGCCATTCAGTGGCATCCGAAAGGTGGCTCTCTGTTCTTTCAGGCGGACGTGAAGGGGAGGACTCCGCTGTTGACGGTGGATCTTGCCGGCGGCACGATTCGGGAAATCCTCCAAGACGGTACCATCTCGGGCTGGAAGGTCGATTCCAGTGGTCAGGTGATTGTGTACACCAGATCCAAGGTCGGCTCGCCCTCTGAAGTCTTTCGCACATCGGTCGCTGGCGGGGAGACCCTGCAGATCACCGACTTCAACTCCGGCCTCGAGGCCGAGGTGGATATCCGGCCGGCCGAGGAACTCTGGGTCAAGGGTGCGGGTGACTACGAGGTGCAGGTCTTCCTGGTGAAGCCTCACGACTTCGATCCCACCAAGAAATACCCGCTGATCCTCAATGTCCACGGCGGCCCCCAGCAGCAGTGGCTGGATAGCTATCGCGGCGACTGGCAGGTCTATCCCGGGCAAGGGTTACGTGGTTGCATTCCCCAATCCCACCGGATCCAACGGATTCGGCCAGGACTTCGTCGACGCCATCTCCTGCGACTGGGGCGGCCGGGTGTACGAAGATCTGATGCGCGTGACCGACGCGTTGGCAGAGATTCCCTGGGTCGATGGCGATCGGATGGCCTCCATGGGGTGGTCATACGGCGGGTACATGATGATGTGGTTCGAGGGGCACACGGAACGATTCGCCGCGTCGGCCTCCATGATGGGGGTCTACGATCTGCGGTCGATGCACGGCGCGACCGAAGAGCTGTGGTTTCCCCAGCATGATCTGTGCGGCACGCCGTGGGACTCGGACGACTATCAGCGGTGGTCCCCGTCTCACTTCGTGGAGAATTTCAAGACCCCGTGCCTGGTGGTGACCGGGGAGCGCGACTATCGGGTCCCCTACACCCAGAGTCTGCACTTCTTTACCGACCTTCAACTGATGAACGTGCCGTCGCGGCTGTTGGTGTTCCCGGAGGCCGGCCACTGGCCGAGCTGGTATGAAATGGCGTTCTACTACCTGGTCCACCTTGACTGGTTCCACCAGTGGCTTGGCGGCGAACCGCCGCCCTGGGATCCGGATGCTTTTCTCCGCAACCAGGTTTTTGTTGACGGTGCTACCCTGGCCCAACCGCGAGATTAGGAGAGGTTATGGCAGGCATATTCAAAGCGTACGACATCAGGGGCACCTACCCGGATCAGGTGAACGAGGACATCGCCTTCAAGGTTGGCTATCACTACCGCGATTTACTCGGAGCCGAGGACCTGGCGCGCGGCCCGGTGGTGGTGGTGTCCCGTGATATGCGCTCCCACTCGGTGCCGCTGGCCGAGGCCGTCAGACGTGGCCTGCGGGCGAGGGGCGTTGCGGTGATCGATGTGGGGGTGGTGGACACCCCCCAGAATTACTTTGCCACCGGCTACCTGAAGGCATCGGGGGGAATCCAGGTGACCGCCAGCCACAACCCCGCGGTGTACAACGGCTTCAAGATGTCCCGCCGAGACGCCATTCCGGTGTCCTACGAGACCGGGATCGCGGACCTGGAGCGACTGGTGCATGAGTCGCAGATTTCCCTCGACCTCGAGCCGGAGGCGGAGGAGTCCTTTCAGGATGTCTTCGAGGCCTACTCTCGCCACGTGCTTTCAATGGTCGAACACCGCGAACCCCGGCTCAAGCTGGCGGCGGATGCGGCCAATGGCATGGGTGGGATCTACGGACCGATCCTCGAGCAGCTCAACATCGACCTGGTCCCGCTTTACTTCGACCTCGATGGCACCTTCCCGAATCACGAGGCCAACCCCCTCAAGGCGGAGAATCTGGTGGACCTGCAACGTGCCGTGAAGGAACACGGCTGTGACCTTGGG
Source organism: uncultured Holophagae bacterium (assembly GCA_963801995.1). Taxonomy (GTDB): domain Bacteria; phylum Acidobacteriota; class Thermoanaerobaculia; order Thermoanaerobaculales; family Sulfomarinibacteraceae; genus FEB-10. Next base: position 412,327 of record CAWDGW010000017.1, read on the forward strand.
GTGTCCTTCGACGGCGACGCCGATCGGGCGATGATCGTCGACGGCAATGGCGACGTGATCACCGCAGACATCATGACGGCCATGCTGGCGCCTCGGTTTCTGCGGGACGATCCGGGGGCAGTCATCGTCTACGACCTGCGGTCCTCGTGGGCCACCAAGGAGGCGATCGCAGAGGCCGGCGGCAAACCGGTGCGTGAACGGGTGGGCCACAGCTTCATCAAGGCCACCATGCGGGAGCACGATTCCCCGTTCGGGGGCGAACTGGCCGGCCACTTTTACTATCGCTGCAACTACACTGCCGACTCGTCGATTCTGACCGTCATCGAAGCTCTGGATCTGATGCGCGAAACCGGGCGACCCATCGCTGAACTCGCGGCACCGTTACAGCGCTACCACGCCACAGGCGAAATTAACTTCCACGTGGACGATAAGGAAGCGATGATCCGGCACCTCGCCGAGGTCTTTGCCGACGGTGAAATCGACTATCTGGATGGCATCACGGTCCAGTACGCGGACTGGTGGTTCAACGTGCGACCCTCCAACACCGAGCCACTGCTGCGGCTGGTGCTCGAGGCTCGCAGTCATGAGCTGATGGAGGAAAAGAAGGCCGTCCTGCTCGGCTACCTCGGGACCCCGGAATAGCAGCCCCATGACCTCGATTCTCGGAATTTCAGCCTTTTACCACGATTCCGCCGCCGCCCTGGTGGTGGATGGGGAGATCGTGGCTGCGGCGCAGGAGGAGCGGTTCACCCGCATCAAGCACGACCACGAGTTTCCGGAGAACGCCATCCGGTACTGCCTGGAAGAGGCAGGGATTCAGTCGGATGAGCTCGACTACGTGGGTTTTTACGACAAGCCGTTCTTGAAATTCGAGCGGATCCTCGAGACCTACTTGAGCTTCGCACCGGTGGGATTCAAGTCCTTTCTCAAGGCGATGCCGTTGTGGATGCGCCAGAAGCTGCACCTGCCGCGAGAGATCGACCGCGGTCTCGACGACGGGTTCGGCAAGCGGATCGTCTTCACCGAGCACCACGAGTCCCACGCCGCGAGCGCGTTTTTCCCGTCGCCCTTCGATGAGGCGGCGATTCTCACCCTGGACGGGGTGGGGGAGTGGACCACGGCGAGCTTCGGCGAGGGCCGGGGCAACCGTGTGACCCTCACCCACGAGCTTCACTTTCCCCATTCCATCGGTCTGTTGTACTCGGCGTTCACCTACTTCTGCGGTTTCAAGGTGAACTCGGGAGAGTACAAGCTGATGGGATTGGCGCCTTACGGCGAGCCGCAATACGCCGACCTGATTCTGGAGAAATTGATCGATCTGAAAGACGGACGGCTCGTTCCGCATGGATATGAGCTACTTCAACTACTGCCAGGGCCTGACCATGACGTCGCCGAAGTTGGACCGGCTCTTCGGCGGACCGCCGCGCCAGCCGGAGAGCCCGCTGACCCAGCGGGAAATGGACCTGGCCGCCTCGATCCAGAAGGTGACCGAGAAGATCATGATGCGGGTGGTTCGCCACGTTCACGCGACCACCGGCATGAAGAATCTCTGTTTGGCGGGTGGTGTGGCCCTCAACTGCGTCGGCAACGGTCGAATTCTCAGGGAGGGCCCTTCGAGCGGATCTGGATCCAGCCCGCAGCCGGTGACGCGGGCGGTGCGCTGGGGGCGGCCCTGTTCATCTGGCACCAGCTGCTGGAGAACCAGCGTCAAGCCGAGACCCCCGACGGACAGAGCGGGTCGCTGTTGGGCCCGAGGTTCAGTAACGAAGAGATCCGGACCTTCCTGGAGTCGTCGGGAGCGGTGTATCACCGAATCGACGACGAGGCCGAGCTGCTCGGCAGGGTGGTGGACCTGATCGAGGAGGAAAAGGTCGTGGGCCTGATGCAGGGGCGGATGGAGTTTGGTCCGCGCGCATTGGGGTGCCGGTCGATCATCGGAGATGCCCGCAGCCGTGAGATGCAGTCGGTGATGAACTTGAAGATCAAGTTCCGGGAGTCGTTCCGGCCCTTCGCACCGATCGTACTGCGGGAGAGGGTGAGCGACTACTTCGAGATGGAGGACGAACAGGACAGCCCATACATGCTTTTGGTGGCGCCGGTGTCGGAGTCGAAGCGCACCGCGGTCGACGGCACCGGAGTGACCGGACTGGACAAGCTCAAGCTGATCCGATCCGAGGTGCCGGCGATCACCCACGTTGACCACTCTGCGCGAGTGCAGACCGTGGATGCGGAGCGCCACGGCCGGGTCCATCGTCTGATCAAGGAGTTTGAGGCCCGCACCGGCTGTCCGGTGATGATCAATACCTCGTTCAACGTGCGTGGCGAGCCCATTGTGTGTTCACCGGACCACGCCTACCACTGTTTCATGGGCACGGACATGGACGTGCTGGTGCTCGAGAACTACATACTGTTGAAGGAAGAACAACCGAAAGAAAACATGCCCGGGCGCCAAGAGTACCTGGCGCAGTTCGCGTTGGATTAGAGTTGATAATGTCCTGTGAAGCTCAATATCGTGTCCCAACCCGACAGTCGCTGTGGGGAGCGCTGAATCGAGCCGGGTTGGGACACGGTATTGAGTATGAGAGGCACTTATGAGTGTTATCCAGATCAACCGTGACCCGTCGAGACGGCAGCTGAACCAGTTCGGGTTCATTTGGCTGGGCTTCCTTGTTTTCTTCGGAGTGGTGGCATGGTTCAAGTTCGGGAACCAGGGCCTGGCCAAGGGCCTGTGGGTGGCAGCGCTGGTTGTTCCGGTGATCGGCTGGTTGGTGCCGGCCTTTATGCGGCTGGTCTTCCTGGGCATGTCCTACCTGGCCTGGCCGATCGGTTTCGTGGTGTCCCACGTCATCCTGGCCGCGGTCTACTACCTGGTGCTGACCCCGGTGGGGCTGGTGATGCGGGTGGTGGGATATGATCCCATGAAGCGCCGCTTCGACCGTGAGGCTCCCAGTTACTGGATCGCCCGCGATCCGGCCGGTGCCGAAGCGAAACGCTACTTCCGGCAATTCTGAGGTGTCGATGAAGAACGATAAGAAAGCTAGCAACGCCGATCAGAGGGCGGCCTTCGAGGCGGAGGCCGGCGCCCGCCGGTCCGGAATCGTCGGCGAGTTCGTCCATTTCCTGCTCAACAACAAGAAGTGGTGGTTGACGCCGATCATCGTGGTCCTGCTTCTGGTTGCGGTGCTGATCGTGCTGTCGGGTTCGGCAGCCGCGCCATTCATCTACACGCTGTTCTAGGCTTCAGTCTGACGGTTAGCCGATGCGTCAGTGCGAATCCTCAGCGTCTGTCTTCGGGCGGTCATGGGCGATTTTCGGCCACCACGCGTCGAAATCGAAGTTGTCGGAATTCCGATGACATGTGGCGCAGGTGGTGGCGTCCGGGATCACGCCGCCGGCGGCCTCGAATCGTTGTCGGTCGACATGACATCGGATTGTACGTACAGCGATCCAGGGCCGTGGCAGGCCTCGCAGCTGATGCCCTCTTCGGGCCGGAATGAGGCCGAGAAGAGGGCGTTGTCGTTCTGTTGCCCGCTCACGTGGCAGAGTTGGCACCTGCCGTCCGAGAGGGGGGTCTCGAGGTCCGCGTAATGGGGTCGCAAGCGGGCGAGGTACAGCGCCCAGTCAGTGGCGAGCCGCCAGTAGGCTTGAGAGTGGCGGCTGCGGAGCCAGGCGACCCATGGCCCACCGTGGGGCTCCGCGGAGTGACAGTCCCGGCAGACCGCAGAACCAACGTAGCTGGGGGAGGGCGTACGCACACCTCGCACCGACCGCCGCAGGAAGTCAACCTCCACCGCCTCCACAGCGCCCGAGTCTGACCGATTGAACCGCACCTTCCAGGGTTCCTGGCGGCAGAAGAACTCGTCGGGTCCGATGGGGTAGAGATGATCCGGGGCGAATTCGCGAATCCCCAGGCGATCGCCGTCACGCCAGATCTTGACCGAGAAGCCGCCGCCAAGGTCATAGATCCCGACGTAGTCGTCGAGTATCCGGCTCTCCAGGAGAACCTCAGCTGGCCGTGGGCGGGCACAGTCTGCAGGCCGTCGACCCTCTTCGTCGAGACGGTTTGGATCGGATCCGGATTCCAGGAGCAACTCCACCATCGGGTCGTGCCCACTGAGATAGGCCACGTGCAGCGGCGTCCAGCCTTCGTGGGTTGTGGCCTCGAGATCCGCGCCTCTCGCGGCGAGCAGTCGTGGCCACGTTCACACAACCTCGCCGGGCGGCGGTGTGGAGCGGGGTCCGGCCCCACCGGTTTTGAATATTGGGGTCTGCGCCGGAGTCGAGCATGAGGGTGACCGCGTCGACGCGGTCGTGGTGGCAGGCCCAGTGGAGCGGCGTGCCTCCATCCGCGCCGATGGCGTTGGTCGGTGCACCGGCCGCCACCAACTCGGACACAATCCGCCAATGGCCTCGGATGGCCGCCCAGTGGAGAGCTGTGTACCCGTCCACCACCGCATCGGCCGCCTCGGGATCGTTTTCGAGGAGCTTGTGGACGGCGTGGCCGTCGCCGCGTTTGGCGGCATCGACGATATCGGTCACCGAGTATTCGGCCGAGGCGACCGTTGCGACAACGATGACCATGAACAGAATTGCGCCACGGAGAGCTGAATACATGCCGGATCCCCTCGTCTCAACGGTCGACGGTTTCGTCGAAGCACTGGCGTGAGGGAAGGTACGTCCGAAAAACCGCGAGGTTTCTCAGTCAGCGATCCGTTCGAGCCCAGACTATCGAAGCAACGCCAAAAAGACGCCCGCAGCCACCGCGGAACCGATCACGCCGGCAACATTCGGTCCCATGGCGGCCATCAGCGGATTGACCTCGCCGTCGGTCTCTCTGCTGACGAAGTTCTGGACGACCCGCGCAGCCATGGGAACTGCGGACACGCCGGCCGCTCCGATGCACGGGTTGATCTTGCTTCGTTCGGGCAGCACGAGGTTCAGAACCTTCGCGAAAACCACACCGCCGAAGGTCGAGAAGGAGAAGGCGAAGGCCCCGAGGGCGAGGATGAAGATGGTCTGGACGGTGATGAAGGTCGGACCCACCATGGTCGCGCCCACGGTGATGCCCAAAAAGATGGTCACGATGTTGACCAGCGGACCTCCGGCGGTCTTGTACAAGCGGTCGGTCACCGTGGATTCTCGAAGCAGGTTGCCGAACATCAGCATCCCGATCAACGGGGCGCAAGCGGGAACGGCCAAAGCCGTGAGGACAGTCAGGAGGATCGGGAACAGGATGATCGCGGTCTTTGAAACCGGCTTGGTTTGCGGCATCTGAATGGCGCGTTCTTTCTTGGTTGTCAGAGCGCGCATGATGGGCGGTTGGATGATCGGGACCAGCGACATGTAGCTGTAGGCCGCCACCGCGATCGCCCCGAGCAGATGAGGTGCCAGGATCGCAGCGAGGAAGATCGAGGTGGGACCGTCGGCTCCGCCAATGATCCCGATGGCGGCCGCCTCGGCCATGGTGAAGCCGAACAGGTAGAACGCCCCGAGGGCGGCGACGAAGATACCGAGCTGGGCCGCCGCGCCGAGAAGAAAGGTGATGGGGCGCCCAAGCAGAGGTCTGAAGTCAGTCAGCGCACCGACCCCGAGAAAGATGATCGGTGGCAGGAATTCGGTACGGATGCCCACGTCGTAGATCATCTGGAGGAGGGGATGCCCGGTGGTGGCACCCTGTTCGACTCCGAAGGCTGCGCTCATCATGGCGTAGGGGAGGTTGGCGAGGATCGCGCCGAACCCGATGGGAATGAGCAGCAGGGGCTCCCAGCCGTTTCTGATCGCCAGGAAGATCAGCAACCCGCCGACCACGAACATCACCAGGTTCTGCCAGGTGAGGCCGGCGAACCCCGAGTTTGCGAGCAGGGTCGCGAAGGCCGCCACCTCAGCCCCCGATCGTCAGAATCGACTGGCCGGCCTCGATATCGGCACCGATTTCGGCGTTGATGGAGAGCACCGAGCCAGCGCACGGCGCCTTGACGTCGTGTTTGGCCTTCATGGCCTCCACCGCAGCGACCACCTGGCCGGCGGTGACTGCTTCGCCTATTTTGACCCTGATCTCCACGAGCTCGGTCTTGCCCTGGAACGGCGAAAACACCGGTGTTCCCTCAACAGCATCTGCGGGTGCCGCGGCTGCCTCGGCCGGCTGCGGGTTGGCCGCTCCGGCCGGGGGCTGAATAGTGATCCGGAAGGTACGATCGGCACCGCCCTCTGTGACGGTGCAGGTGGTCGTGATGGGAACGTTGAATGGCGCAGAGGTGGAGGTGGTGGCCATCGGCGTCGGTGATGGAGCGGGCGGTGCCTCCTTCTTTTTCAACGGGAGCACGATCTTGGCCTTGCCGGTGAGCAGGCGAATGCCCTCGTTGAGGTCCATGTTCTTGCCGGGAATGATCGCCGCCGCCACCAGGAAGATGTTCTCCTCGGTGAGCGGCAGGTTGCGCTCTTTGAGGGCCTCTTCGGCCTGAGCCAGGCTGTCTGGGGCCGCCTCGAGGGGATCGCCGTCGAAGGGGTCCATTCCAAGTTGCTCGGCGGCGACCTTCACCACCTCGGGATCCGGCGGCAGGGGAGGCCGGCCGAAGTACCCGAGGACTGCCTTGCCGTACCCGTCGTTCATTTTCTCCCAACGGCCGAGGAGCACGTTGTTGAAGGCTTGAAGCCAGTACTGTTGGCTGCCGGGAGTCACCGAGGTCCAGGCGCCGCCGGCCTTCACCACGACCGGAAACTCGGCGAGCACGTCCGAGTACCGGTCCAGAATGCCGGCTTCCTTCATCATGTGGACGTTCGGGCCGATGGCGCCACCCGGCATCGGGAAACCCACCACCCGCGCATCGGCGGTCGTGGTCACCGGATTGAACTCGTACTCGGCCAGACCCTCATTGAGCATGTTCTCGATCTCGTCCATCTTGGTGTGGTCGATGTCGAGGGAGTAGCCGGTGCCCTTGAGGGCATGCCACATGGAACGGACGTCGGGTTGGACGGTTCCGGATGCCATGGGACGAACCGACAGGTCGATGCCGTCCACGCCGCCTTCGATCCCGGCCATATAGCACGAAACGGCCATTGATGCCGTGTCGTGGGTGTGCTGCCACAGGATCACCTCGGGAGGCAGGATCTTGCGCAGCCCCTTCGCCGTTTCGTAGCAGGTCGTGGGATCGGTTGTGCCGGAGGCGTCCTTCATGCACACCGAGTCCATGTGAACGCCCCGGTCAAGCAGTTTTTGGATGATGCCGATGTAGAACTCGGCGGTGTGGACGGTGTCGTCCTTGAACGGCAGACCCATGAGCGAGACGCAGACCTGGTGGTGCATGCCGGCGTCGAGGATCGGCTTGCCGGTCTTCTCCAGGTTGTCCACGTCGTTCATGTAGTCGAAATTGCGGTCCCAGGTCGTGCCGTGCTTGGCCATCAGCTTGCCCTGCAGACCAAGGGCTTTGAGCCGTTGGGTGGTCAGGGTCACGCCGGACACCGACCGGGTGAGGATCTGCAGATCCGCGTCCGGGCCCACCGCCTCGCGCATGGCGTCCTGGCACTCGAAGGGATCCTCGCCGACGTAGAAGTAGGGCGCTTGATAGCGAGCCCCACCGCCGAACTCGAAGTGACGGATGCCGGCCTCTCGGGCCGAGAATTCCATGGCGGGCAGGATGTCCTTGAGCCGAGTCTTGCCTCCGAAGGAACTCTGGAGACCGTCGCGGAATGGGGTGAACATGACCCTGATCTTCTTGGGTCGGTCGGTGAAGATCATCTTTCCTCCTCGATGTGGGTAACGCTGGCCCCGGGCATGACCGAGGCCACGGTGGTGCTGATCGCGGCAACGATGGCGGGATCTACGGCCGGTTGTCGAACCGGAAAGAGCAGCGTGATGAAATGCATTGTGAGGGCAAGGAATGAGAGCAAGATTGCCACCGAGGCAAAGGCAATGGTACAGATGCTGAGCAGGCTCGTGGGCTCCACGAAGACTCCTAATCAGTTGGGTGGTGGCTGAGAGGCATCCGGTGCCGGTGGGAGGTTCTGAACGGTAACATCGTTACGCTGACATGGTACGGGATTTTTTTCACAAGGTCCACAGAAACCAAAATTGTGATCGTGAAGATCTTCCTATCTTTCGAAGGCTTCGACGGCGGCGTTGACGGCTTCGCCCACCGGAACGTCAGCGCCTTCGCTGGAGAGGATGGCCTCAAGAGCGCCGACGCAACGGAGCACGTTGGTAAGATTGCAGGCGTGGCCCATCAGGCCGATTCGCCATACCTTGCCGGCCAGGTCACCGAGACCGGCACCGATTTCCAGGTTGTACTCCGAGAGCAGGCGCCCACGCACGACGGCGTCGTCCACGCCCTCCGGGATCGTCACCGAGTTGAGCTGAGGGAGCCTTTCCTGCTCGGGCACGACAAATTCGAGGCCCAATGCCTCGAGCCCCGCCCGCAGGACGAGGTGATGTCTGTGATGCCGATTCCAAGCCGCCTCGAGACCCTCTTCCTCGAGGATGACCAGCGCCTCGTGAAGGCCGTACAGGGCGTTGACCGGGGCTGTGTGGTGGTATGACCGTTTGTGGCCGCTCCCCCAATATCCCATCACCAGGTTCATGTCCATGAACCAGCTCTGGATCGGCGTCGGTCGATTCTTGATCACCTCCACCGCCCGAGGACCGAAAGTGATCGGCGACAGTCCGGGCGTGCACGAAAGGCACTTTTGACTACCGGAGTAGACCGCATCGAGACCCCACTCGTCCACCAGCACCGGGATGCCACCGAGCGAGGTGACGCAATCCGCGATCACCAGGCAGTCGTGCCGGTGGGCCATTTCTGCCAGAGCTGCAGCATCGGAACGGGCGCCGGTGGAGGTTTCGGCATGGACGAAGGCCACGAGGGAGGCCTCGGGGTGTTGCTCGAGGGCTCGCTCCACACCTTCCGGATCGACGGCACGGCCCCACGGATCCTGAACCATCACCGGCGTGGCTCCGCAGCGCACGACGTTTTCTTTCATCCGGCCGCCGAAGACCCCGTTCTGGCAAACCACCACAGTGTCGCCGGGCTGGACCAGATTCACGAAGCAGGTCTCCATTCCCACCGACCCCGGTCCGGAGACCGGCATGGTGAGAGGGTTGTCGGTGCAAAGCGCGTACTGGAGGAGCCCCTTGAGCTCGTCCATGAGGGCGACGAAGGCCGGGTCGAGGTGGCCGATGGTGGGTCGTGCCATGGCCTCGAGCACGCGGGGAGAGACATCCGATGGGCCGGGACCCATCAGGGTGCGCTGGGGAGGGTGGAACGAGGGAGGCATGAGCTATTCCTTTCGGTCTGCGTTCGGCGCGAATCATAGCGTGGAATTGAGCAGTCCACCCGTCCGGCGCGAGGAGTTACACGGTACACGTTAAACGTTACACGTCGACCGTTGCGCACTGGTAGCCTGTCGACGTTCGACTTTTCACGTTAGACCACAAACCTCAAACGTTTGGTTCATCCGGGAATGCGTGATGTCGGGTGTCTCCGTTCCCGAACCCAGCGGCAGCGTCAGGATGCAGCGACGGGGGCAGGAAACAGCTGGCAGCGACTGTGGTCAGCGACCGGGGCAGAGGCAGCGATCAGATGTGCAGCGGCTGCATGGTCCCCTCCGGGTCGTTCTATGGGACGGGGACGAATAGCTGCCAGGGAGGCCGTTGTCAAGGGACGCTCCGCTGCCGGACTTGAGTCCGGCAACCCTTGACACCGGCCTCCCTGGCAGCTTGTTGAAGGGCATGAACGACCCGGAGGTGACCATGTCGAAAGCCGTCAGCAACACCAATCTCGTTGCCTACACCAAAGATCTGGCGAATGCTCAATCCCCGGTAGCCCGAATCCATCCCGTTCTGACGCTGACGCCGTCACCTGACGCCGCCACCGGCCCCTGACGCTGTCAGCTGACGCGGTCCCTGGTCGCTGTCATCCACCACCTCACGGAATTCCGGATGAGCCAAACGTTTAACCCGATACCTTCCACACCTTCCACACTCCCATACCTCCACACCGGGTGGGTGGGGGTGGCGGTACAATCCTCGCGGCAAGGAGGCCGATGATGCGAAGAGCGATTGTTTTCGGGTGTGTGATTGTGACCGTAATGATGGCGAGTGGCGGTCTCACAGCCGCCTCGCAGGTGGCCACCGAAGTGGTGACACCCGAGGAGTACTTCGGGTTCCGTCCCGGGGCGGATCGCAAGCTGCTGGATTACGATCAACTGATCTCGTACCTGGAGCTGGTGGATGGGGCCTCATCTCGTGTCCTGATCCGGGAAGCCGGCCACAGTGCCTATGGTCGGCCGCTCATGACGATCTTCATCTCGAGTCCACAGAATCTCGATCGGCTCGAAAGACTCACGGAGATCAATCGGCAGCTCGCTTTGGATTCCGAGATCCCGGAGGACGAGCTGGAGGGACTTGTTTCCGAGGGTCGCATCTTCGTTTTGACGCTTCACTCGATGCATTCCGGCGAGGTTGGACCGGCCCAATCGGTGCCGCTACTGGTTCACCGGCTGGCGACCACGGACGATCCCGGCCTCCTGGCGCAACTCGACAACGTGGTGCTGGTGGTCGTGCCGACCCACAATCCGGATGGCATGCAGATGACGGTGGAACACTACCGGAAGACCCTCGGCACCGACTCCGAGGGATCCTCTCTGCCTGGGATCTACCATCGATACGTCGGTCACGACAACAACCGCGACTATGTGACCCTCAGTCAGCCTGAAACCCGAGGCGTCAACCGCCTATTCAGCACTGAACTCTACCCTCATGTCTTACTCGACAAGCATCAGATGGGCAGAACTGGCCCACGTTATTTCGTTCCCGAGTACCACGACCCGATCGCCGTCAACATCGACGAGGACCTCTGGTATTGGTCGGACGTCTTCGGCTCATCCATGGCCAAGGACCTCGGAAGAGCGGGCCTGAAAGGGGTGGCGAGCCATTGGGTCTTCGACGAGTACTGGCCAGGAGCCACCACCACCTCCCACTGGAAGGGGGTCATCAGCCTGCTGACCGAAGCCGCGAGCTGCAAGCTCGCGACCCCCGTTTTTGTGGAGCCCACCGAACTCCAGGTCAGAGGCAAGGGGCTTGCGGAGTACAAGAAGGGCGTCAACATGCCCGACCCCTGGCCAGGCGGTCGTTGGGGGCTCGACGACATCGTCAACTACGAACTGGTTTCGCTGATGTCGGTGTTGGAAATCTCGTCGAATCACCGTGAGGAACTGTTGCGATTCCGCAATCTGCTCTGTCGGCAGGAGGTGGCGAGAGGGAGAACCGAGGCCCCCTCATACTTCGTGTTGCCCAGGTCCCAGCGGGATCGAGATGCACTGTCGGACCTTGTGAGATTGCTCGATGAACACGGTGTCTCCGTCTTCGAGATATCCGAACGGATCGAGGTTGGCGGGCGGGTGTTCGCGGCAGGAGACGTGGTGGTGCCCTTGGCGCAGCCCTTCAGGGCATTCGTCAAGGAGGTTATGGAGGTCCAGGAGTACCCATTGCGTCACTACACTCCGAACGGCCAGATCATCAAGCCATACGACGTGACCAGTTGGTCATTGCCGCTCAATTTCGGACTCGAAAGCCATGAAATTTCGGCCCGGTCGGAGGAACTGGAGTCCAGGCTTCAACCGCTGACGCCCGATGCTCTCGACTCCGATCCGGTCGTTGTGCCCGAGGATGTTTGGGGAGTGCTGTTGTCCGCCGACGACAACCGGAGTTTCGAGGCTGCCTTTGCGGCCGTGTACGCGGGCCTTGACGTGGCACGTTCCGCGACGGAAATTTCCTTTGACGGAGACAAGCTTCCGGCCGGGAGTTTCGTGATCTCCGGGCCCACCGAAGGACTGGAGGAGATCTTTGATCGGATTCGAGTTCGAATCCGGCCTTTAGAGTCGATGCCCAAGGGCGTTTTGGAACAGCTGACTCCCCGTCGCATCGGCGTGGTCGAGACCTACTTCCACGATATGGATGCCGGTTGGACTCGGTTTGTCCTCGATCAGGCCGGAATACCCCATCACGTGCTGAGGCCGGGTGATTTCGGCCCATTCGACCTGTCGGAACGTTTCGACATGATCCTATTCCCGAGCGTCGACCGGGACGTGCTCACCAAAGGCAAGCAGAAATGGGGCGACCGATACGAGCCGAGCGACATGCCTCCCGAGTATCGGGAACCGATCGCCGAGGAGGGGATGCAGCGGCTGAGGACCTTCATTACGGGCGGAGGCATCGTCGTGTCGTGGGGCCGGTCGGCGAAGCTCTTCCTCGACGGTCTCGGCGGCTCCGAGCCGGGTGTGGAGGACTTCTACCTGCCCGCCCTCGACCTGTCCGAGGAGTTGGAGGAAAAGGGGTTGTACGTGCCCGGATCTTTGCTTGCCATCGACCTCGTCGAGGATCATCCCCTGACCTGGGGGATGCCCGGCCGTTCCGTCGCGTTCTCCCGCGGCAGCGCGGTTTTCTCCACCTCGATCCCGATTCGCGACACCGATCGCCGGGTGATCGGCGTCCACCCCGAACGGGACATTCTGGTCAGCGGGTACGCGGAGCACGAGGAGTTGCTTGCGAACCGGCCAGTGATCGTGTGGCTCAGAAAGGGGGCGGGTCAAATGGTGCTCTTCGGCTTCAACCCGCAGTTCAGGGCGTCGACGCCGGCCACGTACAAGCTGTTGTACAACGCGCTGCTCTTACCGAGGGAGGCATCAAAAATCTCGGATCGGAGCCGGTGAAAATGGCGGGTCATTCTGTCGGGATATTGCGAACTCGGCCCGGCAGGGTCAGGGGGGGCATCTCGGGCGCTGATAAGGTGCAGGCGAGTCCATCCGGGTAGTGGCTCCAGAGCTGCATCTGTTCGTCAGTGGTGCCTTCAAGGAACTTCGTCTGCGAAACTGACGTCCTGACCAGGTTGTGGTTTTCCTCGGTCGTCAACGGACTCAAACTGGTCTTCACGTCCCCCGAGCCGTCGGCCGAGAGATCGATGGACTGAACTGCGTCCACCGCGCAGTTGAGCTCCACATTCCTGAGTGAAATGGTCCTTCGTTCGGAGTTTCCACTGGTCGTAAAATGCACCGACCTGCCCCGAAGGTCGTACACAACCCGCCATTGATTCTGTCCGGCGATGGCGACGTCGGCGAGGATGTGGAAGGCACGGTCAATGGCGAGTGGGGTCTGCCTGACATCGCTGTGATTCAGCTGCGTGGCGGTCCGGACAAAGCGGCTGAGGCTGCTGTCGCCCTCAGCCGGTGCAACCTTGCCCCCGTAACCGAGGCTGGCATCGAGGGCGTTGATGGAATCGTTGTAGGTGGAGTTGGCCAACACGGGCAGCGGCAGCTTTTCGGCAGCGCGGATGACCGGTGTCCCATCCAGAAACTCGACCACCGCGCACGAGCCTGACTTCCCGCACGCAAGAAAGTGGAGCTTGGCGCGGCTGGAGATCGCGAGTTCCCCCGCACTGTCAACCACCTGCTGCACACTCGAAAAACTGTCCAGACAGTATTGGACCCATTGCAACGCCCCGATCGCAGGTCCGGGAGCGTCACTGGGATAGACGGTGGAGTCGAGCCAGAGCACCTGCATGGCGAGACCCATCTGGTTGATGCCTCCGATGGGGAACTCCCTCCCGTACTGATTCAAGGTCAAGCTGCCAAAGGAGGAAACCCAGCTGAGCGGTTCGACTCCCTGGGCGACGAAGGCGGTCTTCTGGACACCCCGTTGGTTGACGATGAGCCGCCCTCCCGGCACCTCCCAATCGTAGTTGACAGCCATGACTCGAACGTCAGGACGTTTGATGAAGAAACCGGTGCAGGCATCCGCCTCACCTTCCATGCCATGAAGGCTCGCCAGTAGGGTCGTAACCGCGAATAGGGTGAGTGCTCGTTTCATTCCACGGACCTCCAACCGAATTCTACCCATTCCTATCCTGTTGGGACACTGGCCTCGCCCGATGAAGTACAGTGAGGACGTGAGAAGATTCACCGCAACTCTTGCCCTCCTGCTGGCCGCAGCGCTTGGGTTGTCCCAGGGCCGCCAGTTGGTTTTCAGTGAAAAGAGCGGGAACGGCCAGCTCTGGGCGAACCTCTCATTGACCTACCTGAGGGTCGACGAACCCTATTTGCCGATGGTGGTGGGGGTTCAGAATAAGAGCAAACGGAAAGCGGTCATCTCCCGAGAGTCTTTTCGGCTGGTGGGGCCCGACGGGACCCGCTACCCCTTGGCTGAGCTTCGTGAGGTGCGCGGGGAGTACGACAAGTTTAGTGCCGACCATCGCATGGCCTCAGCTGCTGGGATCCCGGTGGATGTGTGGTACCGGCAGCGTCATCTCCGCGAAACCAATTTCTTTCCGGACATTCGACTATCGCGCCGACCAACCGTCATTGAATACGCCACCCTGTCCCGCGGGGATGGAATGGCAGACCTGCTCTACTTCGTTTCTCCGCGAGGGTTGGCTCCGGGGAAGCCGTTTCTCTTGGAGGTGTTTCCAGAAGGCTGGGAAACACCGCTGAGACTGCGCCTGGTGCTGGGCGAGTAGGGTGGAGGTAAAATAGGTCGAGACTGCTGACGATCCGTACAGGAGGTGCCCAATGGGTAGCCGTGCTTTTCGATCGACGTGTTTTTGCTTGCTGCTCGCGGCCGGGATCTTGTGTGCCGCGTCACTTCCCGCTGGGGCCGAAGACCCCCCTCAGGAAAAGCCGAAACAGCAGACTGAGAAGCAACAGGAGGCCACACCTCCACCGGGGTCACTGGCCGCCGCCGCAGCGGGAATCAAACTCCAGAAGGCGGATGGCGACGACTCGGGGTCCCTGGTGATCAGCGACCAGAACGTCAAGAAGGCGGGGAAGGGCGCAGCAGTTTCCGAGGGAAGCGGGTCGGTTGCGGGATCTCCAGCGGTGCCGGCGCCACCCGGCCAGCAGGCGAATGCGGCGGCGAGCGCCAACGCTGCGGCCGACGAGCTCCAGGCCCAAAAAGTCAAGGTTCAGAACATGGAAGCCCAGCTGGCGGAGTATGACAAGCAGCTCGCAGCGCCTCCCACGGATCCCAAGTACCCGAAGTACTCCAATGCCCCCCATTCCCGTTCACCGGGCGTGATCGATCCTGCTCAGGGCCAACGCGACGAGTATGCCAAGCGATTGGAAGAAGAGCGGGCCAAGCTTCAAGAGCTGGAGAAAAAAGCGAATCAGGCCGGCGTCAGGGAAGCCGCTCCTGTCCCCTCCGCGGCCCAGCAGCAAGAGAAGTAGGCCCGGCGTCACAGCATCCGTCAGTACCCGAATCGAACCCCCTCCTGGTACGACGCATCGCTCGAAACAAGCTCATGAGGACCTCCAATGTGTAATAACAACTCAACTGTGGATTCAATTCGATTCCCAATCTCATTGACAAGTTGCCGCGACGCGGCTCGCGTTCAGTCGATCACGATGGTCGGACCCCGAGCGATACCCTTCTCAGGCGCAGTGCGTTGCCGATCACCGATACCGAGCTGAAGCTCATCGCGGCAGCCGCGACGATGGGTGACAGCAGGACGCCGAAAACGGGGTAGAGCACCCCGGCCGTCTTACCTCGCCACGACCTCCCCACACCGCAGCATGTTGGGAGCGTACGGGTTGCCAATGGGCTCGTCCGGTTGCAGCCACGCCTTTTTCTCCATCGGACAGTAGGCCACGACCGGACGATCACCCAGCACCAGGGCGTGGTAGCGGGCCAGTGGCTTGGTCAGCTCGGCGAGCGCTGAGCGCGCGGACCTCAGGTCCTTGGCCGCCGCAACCACGCCCGATCGGTCGATGATCTCGGGCAACAGATCCTGGACGGTGGCGGCGTCGGCCGCCGCTACGCCGGCCGCCTCGGCGCTGAAGTTCGCCTTCAGGGTGCGGGCCGTGTTCTGGATCGCTGCGGCATGCTCCGCCACCGAGTCGGTGGAGTCCTTGATGAGGGCGAGCCGAATGGCCTCGCAGTGCTGCGAGATCTCCACAAACGCGGTGTCCTCGACAGCAGCGACGGCGATGGCCGCGCCAACCGTGAGAAGAACCGTCATTACAGTCACTTTACTCAATTCAAACCTCCTGATTTTCGCTTTTCTGGTGAGCGAACAGCGGCGTTCGCTCGATCTTGAGCGAACGCCAGATGAAGTAGATGGAGGGGTAGACGATGAGCTCGCCGATAAACGATGTCACCACCCCACCGACCATGGGAGCTGCGATGCGTCGCATCACGTCCGAGCCGATGCCGGTGGCCCACAGGATCGGCGCCAGCGCGATGAAGGTCGTGGTGACCGTCATCATCTTCGGCCGGATGCGCTGGACCGCGCCCTCCTCCACTGCCGCCGCGAGGTTCTCGACGGTGGTCATGCGTCCGTTTTTCAGCGACCGGTCATATGCCAGGTCAAGGTAGAGCAGCATCACCACGCCGGTCTCGGCGTCGAGTCCAGCCAGAGCGATCACCCCAACCCACACCGCGATAGACCAGTTGTAGCCGAGGAAGTACATCAACCACACCGCTCCCACCAGGGAAAAAGGGACCGCGAGGAGCACGATCGAGGTTTTGGTCCACGATCGCATATTGAGGTAGAGGATAAGGACCACCAGCATCAGCGTCACCGGAACGATCACCATCAACCGGGCGCGAGCCCGTTCCATGTACTCGAACTGGCCGGACCAGAAGATGGTGTATCCCTCGGGGAGCTCGACCTCTCGATCGACCACTTCACGGGCCCGCCGAACCCACCCTCCGATGTCACGCGTCTCCAGGTCGACGTAGACCCAGGCGTTGGGGCGGGCGTTCTCGGACTTGATCCCTGGCGGGCCCTGACGGATCCGAATATCGGCGACCTGCCCCAGGGGCACCTGGGCGCCGGTGGGGGCTGGAACCACCACCTCGGCCAATTTGTCGATGCTGTCTCGCAGCTCCCTCGGATAGCGGACGTTGATCGGGTAACGCTCGAGTCCCTCGACTGTCCAGCCCACATTCATGCCGCCGATGGCCGAAGCGATGACGTCCTGCACGTCGCCCACCCCGAGACCGAAACGCGCCGCGGCCTCCCGGTCGATGTCCACATCCACGTAGTTGCCCCCCATGACCCGCTCCGCGTAAGCCGAAAGGGTCCCTGGAAGCTCGCGCACCAGGGCTTCCACCTCGGTCCCCAGTCGCTCGAGCTCCTGCAGGTCCGGACCTCCGATTTTGATGCCTACCGGGGTTTTGATCCCGGTGGACAGCATGTCGATGCGTGTCTTGATGGGCGGGATCCAGGCATTGGTGAGACCGGGGAAATCCACCGCACGGTTGAGCTCGGCCACCAGCTTTTCCTGGGTCATGCCCTCGCGCCACTCGGATTTCGGCTTCAACCGGATAGTGGACTCGATCATGGTCAGCGGCGCAGGATCGGTGGCGGTGTCGGCGCGGCCGATCTTGCCCAGCACCGACTCGACCTCCGGGAATGAGGCGATGATGCGATCGGTCTGCTGGAGGATTTCGCGGGCCTTGGTGATGGAGATCCCCGGGAAGGTCGTGGGCATGTACAGCAAGTCACCCTCCCACAGCGGCGGCATGAACTCGGAGCCGATGTGGGCCAAGGGGATCGAGATCGAAACGATGGCCGCCAGCGCCAATACCACCACCAACCACCGGGCTCTCAGAACCCACCGGAGCACGGGCGCGTAGGCCGCCCGCAAGAGTCTCGAGACCGGGTGGCGTTTCTCGCCGACGATCCGACCCCTGACGAACCAGAACATGAGCACCGGCACGATGGTGACTGCCATCAATGCCGAGGCCGCCATGGCGTAGGTCTTGGTGAAGGCCAAGGGCCGGAAGAGGCGACCCTCCTGAGCCTGGAGGGTGAAGACCGGCACGAACGAGACGGTAATCACCAGCAAGGTGAAGAAGAGGGTCGGCCCGACCTCCTGGGCGGATCTGAGGATGATCTCGAAGTGGCTACGCTTGCCCTGCCACTCCTCAATATGCTTGTGGGCGTTCTCCACCATCACGATGGCCGCGTCCACGAGCACGCCGATGGAAATCGCGATGCCCCCCAGGGACATGATGTTGGCGCCGAGTCCCTGGAGGTGCATGACGATCAGCGACACCAGGATCGACACAGGAATCGACAAAATGGCCACGAAGGCCGACCTGAAATGAAACAGGAAGACCACGCACACCAGGGCGACGATGACCGACTCTTCGATCAGGGTTCGGGTGAGGGTTTTCACCGACTCCTGAATCAACCGGGTCCGGTCGTAGCCGATCTCGATGGTGACGTCGTCGGGCAGTCCGGCCTGGAGCTCGACGAGCCGCGCCCTGACCCTGGCAATGACATCGAGGGTATCTGCGCCGGAGCGGACCACAACGATCCCGCCCACCGTTTCGCCGATGCCGTTCCACTCGGCAATGCCGCGCCGGATTTCGGGACCGATGGTGATGTTGGCCACGTCTCGGAGCAGCACCGGGGTCCCGCCGGGTCCCACGTCGAGAGGAATCTGTTCGAGGTCGTGGAGGTCCTTGATATAGCCACGCCCCACCACCATGAACTCCTTCTCGGAGAACTCGAGCAGGCGGCCCCCGACGTCGGTGTTGGACCGCTTGATGGCGTCCTTGATTCGGCCGAGAGGGATGCCGTAGCTGCGCATCCGTAGCGGATCGACCTCCACCTGGTACTGGCGGACGAAGCCGCCAAAGGTCGCCACCTCAGAGACGCCCTCCACCGAGACCAGGCCGTACTTCAGATACCAGTCCTGCAGGGAACGCAGGTCGGCGAGGGATCGTTCAGGCGAGTTGAGGGCGTACATGAATGCCCAACCAACGCCGGTCGCGTCGGGTCCGAGCTGTGGCACCGCTGCCTCAGGCAGTTGAGCGGAGAGGCCCGACAAGTACTCCAGCACCCGGGATCGAGCCCAGTAGAGATCGGTGCCGTCCTCGAAGATCACGTAGACGAAGGAGAAGCCGAAGTAGGAATAGCCGCGCACCGCCTTGGCATGGGGCACCGAGAGCATCTTGGAGGTGATGGGGTAGGTGACCTGATCCTCCACCACCTGCGGTGCCTGCCCCTGGTACGTGGTGTAGATGATGACCTGGACGTCGGACAGGTCCGGAATCGCGTCCAGCCGGATGTGGCGCACCGTCCACACCCCGCCGGCGATCGACAGGATGAGCGCAACCACCATCAGGAACTGGTTGCGTAACGACCACTCGATCACTCGGTTCAGCATCTGTCGATCCTCAGTGGCCCGCGTGGTTGGGCTGGGAAGTCATGCGGGAGATTGCGGCCTGGAGATTCGACTCGGAGTCGATCAGGAACTGGGCCGATGTGACCACCTCCTCGCCGGGGCTCAGGCCTTCGAGGATCTCGACGTAGTCGTCTTCGCCGAGCACCCCGAGCCGGACCTCCCGAGGGGCGAATCTGCCGCCGCCGAGGGCCACCACCACCAGACTCCGCTCTCCGGTGCGAAGCACGGCTTGTGACGGCACAGCAACCGCATCAGTGGCGGTCACCGGGTCGAAGTGCACGCTGGCGAACATGCCGACCCTGAGCCGACCTCCGGGATTCGGGACTTCGAGGGTCGCCTTCACGGCCCGAGACCGTTCGTCGACCTCCGGCTCGATGAATCGAACCTGGCCCCTGATGGTCTCGTCTCCGAAGTACGTCAGCTGGACCTCTGCCGGCATGCCCACCCTCAGAAAGCGCAGCTGGTCCTCGAAGATCTCCACCTCGAGCCACAGGGTCGACAGGTCGGCGATGTGGATGACCTCCATGCCCGGCTGAATAGCCATCCCCTCGAGTCCGTGCATTCGTTTCATTACCAGGCCGTTGCTTGGGGCGAGAACCGTGACCGTGCGATGCACCTCGCCGTCCCGTTCGATGGCGAGGATCTGGTCCTCGCTGAGCTCCCAGTAACCCAGCCGGGTGCGGGCGGCCGCCACCAGCTCTATCGCCCGTTCGTGCACGTCTGCCGGCGCGTTTGAGAGGTTGTCGGCGTATCGGATCGCCGACAGCAGCTCGCGCTGGGTCTGGACCAGCTCCGGCGAGTAGATCTCAAACAGGGGATCTCCCCGCCGTACCGGTTGTCCGATGTAGTTCACGTGGACATTCTCCACGAAGCCGGGATAGCGGGTCGCGACCGTCACCATGCCGTCCTCGTCGTAGTCGAGGTGACCAACCGCCCGAATGCTGCGGCGCAGATCGCGGCGGTTCACGGTCTCGGTGGTGACGTTCATCTGCTGGATCACCGCCGGCTCGATCCTGACCTCGGCCTGGGCGGATCCCTGCTGCGACCTCTGGTGGCCGGATTCCGTGTGGTCACGGTGGACCACCTTCTCCACCAAATCCATACCGCAGATCGGGCATGACCCGGGATCAGGCTCGTTGATCGTGGGGTGCATTGGGCAGGTCCAGAGGGTGGCGTCTGCCACCTGTTCGCCAGCGCCGTCGCCGGATTTCATTTCCACCAGGTCCATGCCGCAGATGGGACAGCTGCCGGGACCCTCCTGGATGATCTGGGGGTGCATGGGACAGGTGTGGAGCACGGCCATCTCAGCGCCCGTTTCGTGAGCGCCGGCCGGATCACCTCCCATTCCGCGAATCCAGTCATCGATCGGGTGGAGGTGCAGTGGGTCGAGTACCAGCCCTACTGTGACGAGGGCACCGATCACAGCCCAGACGACGGCCTTCAACGCGCTCTTCATGACGCACCCCCCGCGGCATTCTTTGTTTCCGCTGACCCCGCCGGTTGCTCTTGGATTGCGAATTGCGAATTACGAATTGCGAATTGTCGCCGTCCGAGACCGTCACCGCTGCTCAGTCCAACCGATTCTCGACCGCCCGGGCTCGGATTTTCGATTTTCGATTTTCGATTTTCGATTCTTTGGGACGGTGGTGCAGGCGTTACGCCCAAAGAAGAGCCGCCGATCGGCTCGGCAGAAGCGATGGTCAGAGGTCCGGCGATCGCCCCTTCCAGCTCGGCGACGGCGACGGCCAGGTCGGCCCGGCTGCGCGCCGCGGCGATCCGAACGTCGAGCAGGGTGCGTTCCGAATCCAGCAGGGCCACGGCGGCAATCCGACCGGTTGCGTAGGCGGCCTCCGCCGACCGCAGCGCCTGCTCCGCCTGGATCCGGAGCACTCCCTCGAAGATCTTGATCCGTCGGTCGATCTGGGGAATTCGGCCGCGCAGCGCCTCCAGCTCACGGTCGATTTCGGCCACCACCCCCCGGTGAAGTGCCTCGGCGGCCAGTCTCTTCTGCGTGGCCTCCTCGACCCCGGCTTCGACGCCCGCCCTCCACACCGGAATGGTGATGCCTCCGGTGATGCCGAAGACGTCCTGACCGTTGTCGGGCACATCGACGTCGCTGCGCGGGTCGACCCAAGCATAGGTGACGCCGACACTGAAGTCGGGGCCGCCCCGACGGGCCGCCAACTCGGACTCGGTTCCGGCTCCCTCGATCCTGTCGGAGGACGCTCTCAGTTCGGGCCTGGTCGCCAGGGCGCGGCCGCGAAGGGCGACCCAGTCGGGTTCCGGCGTGGGCTCGAGCGCCGTGGGAGCAGGTACAAGGTCCGCTCCAGGCC
Organism: uncultured Holophagae bacterium; assembly: GCA_963801995.1. Lineage (GTDB taxonomy): Bacteria > Acidobacteriota > Thermoanaerobaculia > Thermoanaerobaculales > Sulfomarinibacteraceae > FEB-10. The sequence continues at coordinate 433,839 of CAWDGW010000017.1, forward strand.
GACCCCTGAGGAGGTTGAGTGTTGCGACCCGGGAGGCTCGGATCTCGCGGATTTCGGCCGTGTGGGCTTCGATCCGGGTGATGTCGGCCTGAATGGACACCACCTCCTGCTGCAGCCCGGAGCCGGAGGCGTAGCGCGCCCGCGCCAGCTCCTCGAAGTGGGAGAGAGTGGCCCGGTCCGTCTCGAGAACCTCGACCGCGGCGTCGAGGTAGCCGATCTCGTGGTAGTGGCGCCTGGCCTCGGTGACCAGGCGGATTCTCAGCGCCTCGACATCGGCAGCGCCGGCCTGAGCGCTCTGCTCTGCGGCCAACCGTGCCAGCTTGCGCTTGGAGCCTCCAGGCAGTCGTTGGGACACGCTCGCCGCCGCGCGTTGTGGACCGACCCGGGTCTCGGGCGGCAGCACGAACGCGATCAGCTGCGCCTCGGGATCGGGCAGCGCTCGCCGCTGGGGCGCCACCTGGGCCGCCGCGCCGGCGGTCGCCTGGGCCGCCGCGATCTCCGGGTTGCGCTCGAGCACGTCGGTCAGGACCCCGGCGAGCACGACATCGACGACGGCGTCGACGATCTCCCGGCTCGGGGACGGATTATCGTCGGCCCTTATGGTCGTCACTGCCAGCGCCAACACGACGCCAACGGTCAGAACAACTTTGGTTTTCTTCATTGGTGCACCCTTCCTGATCGATGACTCAACTCCTCCCGGCGATTTCCGGCAGGGAATCGTTTAGGTCAGGAAAGCGCAGTCGAACAGGAAGAGGGGAGGGGCGGTGGTGCCGCCTCGTGGCACGTGATCGATCGAGCTCCGAAGGACGGAATGATCGGGGATCTGCTTTGATCCGACGGCGTACACCTGTAGTGCCAACCCGTCGGGGGCCGGCACGATCGGCGTGCCGACAGCAGGCACAGCCTTGCTGGAATCCGGGGAGTGGAGGCAGTCGCAGTCGAAGGAGTCAGACGTGGTGGCCGGTGAGGGTGCCTGTTCCACGCCGTCGCCGCAGCACGAGGAGGCCTGCAGTTCGGGTTGCGGAGCCGGCTCGGCACAGCAACCGTGAGGCATCTGAGAGGCCCAGGCACACGAGGCTCCGCCCGGCGTTGCGATCAACACCATGAGGGCCACGAGGGCGGCGAAGGCTGAAGCGCGTCGTACCATCGTCAATTGAACAACAGTTCATGGCTACCCCTGATTCCGGACATGTCAAGAGCGACGGAACCTCGAAATGCGAAAACTGATCACTTGTGATAGATTTCACGTACCCGGTTCCGGCCGGGACACCCTCAAGGAGCTGACGATGGCGCGAATCCAACCGTTCCGCGCGTGGCGGCCGCGGCCCGAGGTCGCGGCCGAGGTGGCGAGCCCGCCCTACGACGTCCTCAACTCGGACGAGGCCCGGGAGATGGCGAAGGACAATCCGTTGTCATTCCTGCACGTGGTCAAGCCGGAAATTGACCTGCCGCCGGGCACCAACGTGTATGCGCCCGAGGTCTATGAAAAGGGTGCCGAGAACCTGAGAAAACTGATGGATGACGGGGTGCTGGTTCGCGACCTCGAACCGAGCCTCTACCTCTACCGCCAACGGATGGGTGACCACGTGCAGACCGGTCTGGTGGCCGGGGCGAGCGTGGACGAGTACGAGGCCGACCTGATCAAGAAGCACGAGCACACACGGCCGGTGAAAGAGGATGACCGGACTCGGCACATCGATACTCTGAACGCCAACACCGGCCCCGTGTTTCTGACCTACAAGGCGCGACCCGAGATTGACGCCCTGGTGGAGCGGTTGACGGCCGCCGATCCGGCGTATGACTTCGTCGCTCCGGACGGAATTCAGCACGTGGTGTGGGTGGTGTCCGACCCGTCGGACCGGGAGGGTCTGGTCGCGGCCTTCGCGGACGTCCCAGAGCTGTATGTGGCCGACGGTCATCACCGATCGGCGGCGGGCACTCGCATCCGATCACTGCGGCGAGACGCCAACCCGAACCACACCGGGTCAGAGGGGTACAATTTCTTCCTGTCGGTGATTTTCCCCGACAACCAGATGAAGATCCTCGACTACAACAGGGTGGTTCGTGACCTCAACGGCCGCTCGGCGACCCTTTTCACCGACGAGGTTCGACAGAAATTCGATGTGGTCCCGGTGGATGATGGCCGGCCAGCCAGATCCAGGTGTTTTGGCATGTACCTGGACGGTCGGTGGTTTCGACTCACCGCCAAGACGGGAACCTACCCGACCGGTGACCCGGTTCGATCGCTTGACGTCGCCATTTTGCAGGACAACCTGCTGGCACCAATCCTAGGAATCGGTGACCCCCGCTCGGACGAAAGAGTGGAGTTCGTGGGCGGAATCCGCGGGCTCGGCGAGCTGGAGCGGCTGGTGGACTCGGGAAATTTCGCGGTGGCCTTCGCCATGCACCCGACCTCCATCGACCAACTCTTTGCCGTGGCCGATGCCGGGACTGTCATGCCCCCCAAGTCGACCTGGTTTGAGCCCAAATTACGATCCGGCCTGATCGTGCGTCCCATCGGGGACTGACTGATAAGGGAGGTGCCGCCATGAAAATCCTCATATCCGACGCGTTCGACCCGTCGCTTCCAGAAAAACTGAGGGCCTTCGGTGAAGTCACCGATGACAAGTCCCGGGTGCCCGAGGTCGATGTTGTGCTCGTGCGGTCAAAGACCAAGTGCCGTCGGGACTATATCGACCAGGCCAAGAATCTGCGATTGATCATTCGTGGCGGGGTGGGCCTGGACAACATCGATGTGGACTATGCGAGATCCAAGGGAATCCAGGTTTTCAACACCGCCGAGGCGTCGGCGGTTGCGGTGGCCGAGCTTGCCTTCGCACTGATGATCGCGGTTCCCACCCGACTGGTAGAAGGCCACATTGGCATGAAGGAGCGCCAGTGGCGCAAGAAGGAGCTCAAGCGCACCGAGCTGATGGGCAAGACCCTGGGGCTGGTGGGCGCCGGAAACATCGGCACCGAGCTCGCCCGCCGCGCCATCGGGTTCGGAATGCGGGTGATTGCCTATGATCCGTTGATCAAGGGCCACGAGCTGCTCGATCTGGTGACCTTGGAAGAGCTGTTCGCGGAGTCGGACTACATTTCGATCCATGTGCCCCTGACCGATGAGACGACGGGGATGATCAACCGCGAGACCATGGCTCAGATGAGGGATGGCGTGGTGATCATCAACTCCGCCCGTGGCAAATGCGTGGTCGAGGAGGACATGGTGGAGGCGTTGGAATCGGGCAAGGTCAGAGCCTATGCCACCGATGTCTGGTACTCGGACCCTCCGGATCCGACCTGTCCGTTGTACGATGCTCCCAACGTGGTGATGACCCCCCACCTCGGAGCCTCGAGCAGCGAGAACATGCTGCGAATCGGTGACGTGGTGGTGCGGATCCTCGAAGACTTCGTGCACCATACCGCCTAGCCCGGGCTTCTCACCGGGCTCGAAGAAAGAAGGCCAAGGGAGGATGCCATGAGGACCTGGAATTTCTACGCTGGACCGGCGACGTTGCCGCTACCGGCCTTGGAGCGCGCCCGGGATGAGCTGATCGAGTGGGAAGGCACCGGAATGTCGGTGATGGAGACGTCGCACCGGTCGAAGGAGTACGACGCGGTCCACCACGAGGCGATGGACCTTTTCAAAGAACTGCTCGGGCTCGACGACGACCACGACGTGCTCTTCCTGCAGGGCGGCGCTTCGACCCAATTCGCCATGATCCCCATGAATTTCATTCCAGTTGGGGGATCGGCGGACTACATCATCACCGGGACGTGGTCCCAGAAGGCCATCAAGGAAGCCAACATTGTCGCTTCCGCACGGGTCGCCGGTTCTTCGGAGGACGACGGCTTCACTCGAGTTTCCAACCAGGCAGAGCTGAACCTCGACCCGAAAGCGGCGTACGTTCACTTGACCTCCAACAACACGATCAAGGGAACCCAGTTCCACAGCTTTCCGGACGTGGGTGACGTGCCGCTGGTGGCCGACATGTCCTCCGACCTGCTGTGGCGACCGTTCGACGCCAACAGTTTTGGGTTGATCTACGCCGGGGCGCAAAAGAACCTCGGTCCGTCCGGCGTCACGGTGGTGATCATCAGGAAATCGTGGATCGAAGAGGCCAACGAGGGCCTGCCCTCCATGCTCTCCTACGCCACTCACTCGACCAAGGAATCGTTATACAACACGCCACCCAGCTTCTCGATCTACATGGTCCGGAACGTACTTCGATGGGTTCACGATCAAGGCGGGTTGAAGGCCATGGAAGCCATGAACCGCGCCAAGGCCGATCGCCTCTACGGGGTCATAGAGGCCTACCCTGAGTTTTATCGTTGTCCGGTGGAATTGGCCTCCAGATCGATAATGAACGTGGTGTGGCGGGCGCCCACGGAGGAACTCGAGGCTCGGTTTGTGGCCGAAGCCAAGGATCAAGGAATGGTCGGGCTCAAGGGCCACAGGTCGGTGGGTGGATGTCGTGCGTCGATCTACAACGCCATGGCGGTCGAGGGCGTGGAGACCCTGGCGCGGTTCATGGAGCGCTTCGCCGATCAACACGGGTAACCCGGCCTTCTCAGCGCGTTCAATTCAGTTTCGGACCTCCACCGCGTGGACCCTGCTACGTGTCATAGTCAGGTGTCACTCGCTGTAGATGATCTCAACGATTGCCAGAAGATCGGCAGTGGTCAATTGCCCATCGCCGGTGACGTCTCCTCCCGGCGCTGTCAGGTCTCCACCGCCCGAGGCCACGACGGCGGTGCCGTCACCGTCAGTGAGTTCGCGGATCAGCGCCGTCAGGTCGGCGGCGTCGGTGGTGCCGTCGAGGTTGGCGTCACCTCCAGGATCTCCACAGTTGGACAGAGCGACTGTCCACGCCGCGTGGCCCCAGCAGGAGCCGCCCGAGTCCACGTCAACCCAGTAGGCGGCCGGGGCACCCACGGTGATGCTTCGGGTGGTGGCACCGGTGCTCCAGAGGTAGTTGACTCCAGAGGCAGCCGTGAGCACCACAGGACCGCCGTAACATCCACCCTCCTGCTGAGGATCTGGCGGCGACCAGCAGGTCCCGACTGTGATCGGTTCTTCCGCGCTGTCGAATCCACCGTCGTTGGTCAGGCTGAGGCGTGCGGTGAAGGGACCGGGAATCGGGTAGGAGTACACCGGATTTTGGAGGTTTGAGGTGGCACCGTCGCCGAACTCCCACGCATAGCTACAGGGGGCTTCGCAGGATCCGGTGAAGGTGAAGGCGACCGGGTGCAAGAGCTGTGGGTTGGCGGGAACTGCGCTGAACGAAGCGGTCGGCGGAAGGGGAGGATCACCGACTTGGATGGTGTGCTCAGCCTGGGCTGACTCGGAGGGCGACACCACCGTCAGGGTGACGTCGAACCAACCCTGCTGAGAATACTCATGGCTCCAGACCGTGCAGCCCCAGGGCAACTGGCAATCGACCACTTCAGGTGGACTCCCATCGTCCCACGTCCAGGTTGCGGTGAGCAGCTCGGTTTCGGCTCCCGGAGGCTCCACGGTCAGCTCGAATGCCACCGTTTCTCCGGGGTCGGGGTTGAAGGGTTCCCAGCTGAAGTCCACCGACAGCGGGATATTCGCGGCCACGGTGAAGGTCCCCAGGTCCCAATCGAAGTCACCCGAGGCGGGATCGCGGAGCACCAGAGTGGCATCGTGAGGGCCGGGTTCCAGTGTATTCGCTGGAATCGTGCACTGAATCTCCGATGGCAGCGTGGGGGGTGGGCCGCCGTTGCACGGTTCAAAGGGCACACGGTCGACCTTCCAAGTGACCACGGGGGTCACACCCTGAGCCCAACGCGACTCATGGCCGTCAAGATGCAAGGGCTCGTCAACGAAGATCTGAGAGCTCGAAAGGCCGATCCGAGCGACCACTGACTTGACGGTAATGACGGAACTATCGACGGCCTGGTAGAGGCCGCCGCCGGGTGCCTCATGGGCGAAATGAGCCGTCAAATCGACGGTCCAGGTCCCTACTTCGTCAAGGGTGAGCGGAAAGGACTCGGCGCGTGAAGTGGGTTCGGCTGGGGTGGGCATGTCCGGTTCGGTCACGTACCATTCGTAGGCTGTGGGGTGACCCTCGGTGGAGGACCCGTCACAGATCACGGTCTCTCCGAGCAGAGCGGTTACGGGCTGGCCGGACCATCCAGTCACCGCCAGCCAGATCACACACACTGTCACCAAGATACGCACGGGTCGGCCCTTCATCTGCCTTCTCCCCATACATTCTATTCCCCAGCGTCGGTGTCTGAGGTGAGCGGGGTCACCTGGCGAGGGATCCAGGATTCAGTGATCAATAGCCAGTGTTCAGTGTGGCTTCTTGCAGGGTCATCGCCTCATAGCTCATAGCCCCATGGCCGCCCCAATCCTCAAGGCTCAGGGTAGGGCGGTGGTGCCTCGGGGAGAGGCCGAGATGGCACGAAGATCGCATCACCGGTGACGGAGTCCACCATCGATCCGTAGGCGAAGAAGTCGCCGTCGCCCGCAACGAGCTCGAGCTGGATCCAAGCGTTGGAGGTGGCTGTTTGATCAGCGGCTGCAAATACATCATCCACCTGGACCAGCTGGTAGGGTTCGGCGGTGAGCAAGATCGGGTCTGCGATCGGCCGACCGAAGGTGTCGAGTAGGGTGGCCCGAATGGTGATGGAGCCACCTCCCACCTCGCAGACCCCCAGATTGGTCCGCGTTGTGAGGTTCGAGTCGGCATGGCTGATGGCAGCGGATCGGCCCGAGTTTGAGTCCGCGGCGGCGACGAACTGACCGTACGTCCCGCCATGTGTCGAGTTGAAGATGCGCGCGGTTGCGGCGACGGTTGAAGGGCCCTGGAGCACCGTGACCCGTACGGACCCCACACCATGGTTCAGACCGAAAACTGCCAGGACATCGTCAGCTTTCAAAACGGACCAGGGCAAAACGGATCTTTCAATGAAGACCGGTTGCCCCGGATCATCCCGGCGCGGCCTGAACTCCATGATCAGGTCCACTGTGTGGTCCTCGAGATTGGCGATCCTCAGCTCTGTCCGCCAGTCTGTGCCCGACTGTCCCGGGGTCCTCGCCACCACCGGTAGCATCAACTCGTCCTTGGGCTGGGGTCGAATCGCAGGGACGAAAACGGCATCACCCGTCTGGTTGTCCACCGTGGACCCGTAAGCGACGATTCGACCTTGGCCCTCAACGACCCGAGCCAGTCCGATCAGGCTGGCAGATCCCAATCCGGAATCGACTCGGAACTGAAGGTTTGAAAACGGTTCGACCACGTGCCGAGTTGTTTGGATGGGGGAGCCGCCCGATTCATTCTCGATAATCGTCAACTCGACGATGGTTGGGTGTCCGGCGACCTCGGTGAAACCCACGTTGGTTCGAAATTCTGGCGTGTCGGACAGGTGAAGCAGTGCCAAGGGTTCCTCGCCCATGGCCGTTGTATGGACGGGCGATGCGGCCCCGATGAACTGACCGAATGTCCCGCCGGAACTGTCGGCAGTGAAGGTCCTCGAGGTGCTGATCAGACCTGGGAGATCAGTCTGAAGCCGGAGCGTCCCTCGTGTCTCCTCTGCGGCAAAACGTCGAGCGAACACGTCGGGCAAATCGACCACAGTCAAAGGCGGCACCACGAGGTCGGTTTGGCGGAAGTTAACTGTCCCGTCGGCCGAACTTGGGACGAGGTAGAGCCGGCCGCGGGCAGCGCGCTCTTCCGACGGGTTGAGAATCCGTACATCAGAAACCCAGTGTGTGCCCCGACTTCCAGCCACGTGAGCGGCCACGGGGATCGTCAGCACATCGAGATCCGGTCCGCCCGGAGGAACGGCGGCCTCGATGTGCAGGGCCCAACCGACGAGTACGGCCGGAGTCGATCCGCCGTTTCCGGGGACCTCATCAAAGACTTCCAAGGTCCAGACTCCGGCCATCTGCAGGCCACCGAAAAGACCGAGGCTGTCGACCGGCGCGATGTCGTCCGGGTAGGTTCCCCAGACACCATGAGTTGCCGTCGCCGGATTGCCCCCGCCCGCGATCGTTCCGGCGGCGCGGTCATGAAGCCGAACGACGGTCCCGTCAGGCGATCTCAACACGACTCGGAGATCTTCGGGGTTGGGGTGGGCGAGATTGAGCAAGACCCGAACCGACCCGATCCAGCCATCCTCGGTCACCTCGACTGTGGAAACGGCCGGATCCCCAGAGAGATCGGGAATCGTCGCCGCTGGGCCGTTTGAAGGGAGAACGCTGCCCAAAGCCTCGAGCGCACTGGAAAGGTGGACGGCCGGCCTGATCACACCGCTGCGTTGGTCGAGAGTGGGTACCCCGGTTAACTGGAGAAGCCGCCGGGCTCCCCCCGGCGAGAGCTGCGGGGCAGCTTGCCGAATGAGGGCCAACGCTCCGGTGACGTAGGCGGCGGCACCCGAGGTGCCACCAAATTCTCCAGTCTCGTCACCCGCGCGAGCCGCGCGGAGGAACTCTGACGGCGCGTACAGGTCGAGCACCGAGCCGGCGTTGCTGTAACACGTGACGGAGCCGGCAGGCCGGAAGCTGTCGTTGCACACGGCGGTGCACTCCGGGTCCAGGCAGAAGCTGAATGTGATAAGACCTGGTTCGCTGTCCCACACCGAGGCGACGCTGATCACCTCGGTCAGGCATGCCGGTGCGGCAAGGGCCGTGGCGTGACCTTCATTTCCCGACGAGGCCACCACGGCCACGCCGGCCTGGGTTGCCGCCGCAATGACATGAGCCCAGCTCGAAACCAGTCCATCGCAGGGCCCCTCGAAGGCACCAGATCCGAGGGACAGATTAATCGCGGCCAGCTGATAGTCCTCGCCGTTCCGGTTGAGGACCGCGTCTTCGATGGCGGCGATGACCGCCGACTGGGCAAAGGCGCCACAGTCGGAGTCCGGGCTGGCCTTGTAGGCGAGGATTTTCGCCTGGGGCGCCACGCCGCCCGCGAATCTCCGTTGAGGGTTCCATTGAAAGGACGTTCCAGCCGCAACCGATGCCACCGCGGTGCCGTGGGCCCCGCAGTCCATGGGATCATCGTCGAGATCCGCGGTGTCGAGACCGTGGACGACCTTGGCATTGGGAATGGCGGCCCCACCGAGGGTGGGGTGGTGATAATCGATCCCGGTGTCGATAATAGCCACTGCTGCTCCAGCCCCGGAATAGCCTTCGCGATGCAGATCGAAGGCGCCAATCATCTCGAGGCCTTCCTGGGTGTGGTTGCGGTAGCGTCGATCAGGTTCGACGTAGCGGACGGCCGGATCGGCGAGCAGCCTGGCGAGGCCGACCTCGGTCACCACTGCGGCGAAAGCGGGTTGCAGCCTGAATGGGCGGATGTCGGTCAGGTCAACTGACGACAAATCGGCCGTCAACCGGGTGAATGTCTGCTCGAACAGGGGTTCGAGCACCTCTGATCGCAATCGATCCGAGGCCGTCGAATCAGGAGAGAGTTCTGCCATCGCTTCCGCAGGCGCGTCGATGTGAACGATGATCGCGAGGGGATTGCCCCCGTCGGCATTCAGAACTCGGATTTCCGGTGAGAGCCGCTGGAGAGGTTCGGGTTCGCCCGCGCGAACTTCACCCACGGGCGAGCCGGTGAGGATCGCCGCCACGAGAAGAACCAATGTCCTTCGGCTTCGCACGGTTCCCATCTCCTTGACCTGAGGGTCTTACGGTCAGTATATCGATCGTGACCCTTCATCACAACGTATTACGTTCCAGTATCATGCCATTATGATGCGCCTCATCATAGCCGACGCCCATGTGGGTCAACGCCAGGGTGACGCCGACGAGATGGCGTCGTTCGTCCTGCGGGCCGCCGGCAGCGGTGTGGGGGAGATCATCTACCTTGGCGATAGCTTCCAGTACCTGATCGGGATGTCGAAATTCTGGACAGTCGGCATCAACACGGTGATGGCGGCGTGGGACCGGGTGCGTTCCGAGGGCGTTCGAATTGTGCTCCTCGAGGGAAACCGAGACTTTTTCCTCGACGAAACAGAAATGGTGGAACGAGTGGACTGGGTTGGGCGCCAGTTCGGATTCAGGGCTGGCCCCTTAACCTACCTCGCGGTCCACGGGGATCGAGTCAATTTGAGAGATTTCCAGTACATCTTCTGGTCGGCTGTATCCAAGTCGGTGCCGGCGAGAGTGTGGGCTCGTCTTCTTCCTCGGTCAATGGCTGTGAGCATCGTTACCCACATGGAGGCAAGGTTGGCCGAAACAAACCGCAAGTTCAGGTACCGCAAACCGGTCAAGAACCTCCGGCGGGCGGCGAACAAGGCGTGGGCGGATGGCGTGGACGATCTTGATGTGGGGCCACTTCCACACGCCATGGCAGTGTCGGGACGGCCAAAAACTCGCCATGGTCGTGCCGGCTTGGCTTGAAACCCGGTGTTCGGTGCTGGTGCAGCCGGACGGTGTTTGGAATTTGGTGGGGGTCGACTTGAAGCCTGCTGACCCCGTGGAAGAACCGAACAGGTCGGAGGATTCAGTCACATGATCCTGATCGGCCCCAGCGCGGAGATCTTCGGCTCGGTCGAGGTGCCCGGATCGAAGAGTCTGACCAATCGGGCATTGGTGGCCGCCGCCGTTGCCGACGGCGGAACCGTTCGCTATCCGCTCGATTGTGATGACACCCGGCTGCTGGCCTCGGCCCTCCGAGACGCTGGGTGGGAGGTGTCCTGGGACGATGATGTGAGGATTGGCCCCCGAACCGCAAGCTCGGCGCCGGCCAGGATTTGGCTCGGCGATTCCGGCACCGGCGCCCGTTTGATGATCGCCCTTCTCGCTGCGACCCCTGGCCGCTTCGTGGTGGACGGGAGTGAACGGCTCAGGGAACGACCCATGGCCCCACTGATCGATGCGCTGCGAGAGCTTGGCGCCTCCGTGGAAGGAACCGATGGACTGTTGCCTGTGACCATCGACGGTCGCCGACTGAGGGGTGGCCAGGTGACGGTTCGTCCCGAGGTCTCCTCGCAATTCGTGAGCGCGCTGCTGCTCGCCGGGCCCCTGATGGAGGGTGGGCTGGAAGTCGAAGTGAGCGGTTCGCTGCCATCCCGTCCTTATATACAGTTGACGGTGGACACGTTGACCAGATTTCATGTGGCGGTCGAGCACGTGGGCGGGTCCCGCCGCTGGCGGATTCCCTCCGGGACGACTCGAAGTGTCGCCATCGATATCGAGGGCGACTGGTCCGCTGTGGCGTTCTTCGTCGCGGCAGCGGCGGTCGCCGGAGGACGAATCGAGGTTGAGCCCTTGTCGACCGACACCCTGCAGGGCGATCGCGTGATCTGCGACGTGGCTCAGGGTGCCGGAATGAAAATCGAAACGACCAAGAGAGGGTTGTCGGTGGCTGGACCTGCGACCCGAGCTTTCCACGCCGACCTGACCGATGCGCCAGACCTTTTCCCTGCCTTGGCGGCAATGGCGGCTGGAGGCAAGTCGGGAACCGAGCTCAGCGGATTGGAACACCTGAAGCACAAGGAGAGTGATCGATTGACGGTGATGGTGGACAATCTCCGGACCCTGGGTGCCGGCATCGACGTGTCCGGGTCCACCGCGCGATTCGACCGTCCGCTCGAATGCCTGCGGGAGGCGGTGCGTTCGGTCACCGCAGCAGGTGACCACCGGATCGCCATGGCGATGGCGGTCGCGGCTCTTGCCGCCGGTCCCCTTCAGTTGGACAACCCGGACTGCGTGACAAAATCGTTCCCGGGATTTTGGAACGTGTGGAACCGGCTTGTGGAAAGGTCGAAACCTTGAGCGTTGGTGGGAACGAGCCGGAGATCCTGGGACGGTCCCGCCAAGCCTGCGAGCTGCGCCGTTTCGTCGATTTATTCGGTCCCACCGATCTCGCAGTGCTGCTGGAAGGTGAGACCGGCGTCGGCAAAGAGGTGGTGGCGAGAGCAATCCATCGCCGCTCACACAGGATGGGTCGTTTCGTGCCGGTCAATGTGGCGGCCATACCCTGGGAGTTGCTTGAAGCAGAGCTCTTCGGCTCGGTGAGGGGGGCGTTTACCGGCGCATCCCGCTCCCGTCAGGGCTTGGCCCGAGCCGCCGATGGAGGCACTTTGTTTCTCGATGAAGTGGGCGATTTGTCCGCACCGTTGCAGGCAAAGCTGCTGCGTTTTCTGGAAGCCCGCGAAGTCAGGGCCGTGGGTTCGATGAGCTTCGATCGAGTCGACGTACGGATCGTGTCGGCCACCCACCGAGACCTCCAGATTGGAATCGAAGAGGGCTGGTTTCGGTCGGACCTCTACTTTCGACTGGCCTCCGCGGCTCTGGAAATCCCTCCCCTTCGCGACCGAAAAGAGGATATCCAGCTGTTCAAGGGTTGCTTCGAAAACGAGGTTGTGACCAGGCTCGGTCTGCCGAGGTGCGGTTGGTCGCCGGGTGCCGAACGTGTCCTGGACAACCACACCTGGCCCGGCAACGTCAGAGAACTGCGCCACGTTGTCGAGGTGGCGGTGGTGAGGGCCGGGGGCGGCACGATCACGGCCGATCTGCTGCCGGTGGCGAAAGGTAAGGCCCCAAATCCCGCACGGTGGAGCGAGGCGGTCCACGACTTCCGGCGCGGGTACCTCCGGGCCGCCCTGCGCCGCAATCGAGGGAATCGGACGGCCACTGCTCACGAGCTCGGTATTTCTCGGCAAACCCTCCATTACCACATTCGCAACCTCGGACTGACAGAAGTCCAACGTCCAAAGTCAAAAGTCTAACGTCGGTCCTCATCGGTCGAGGGTGGTTTCGTCCGCCGGCCAACAAAAAAGATGCGGACCGTGAGGTCCGCAGGAGGAAGGAGGAGGTATGATGCGTTACCAGTTCTTTCAACGACTGGCTACTGCGTCTGTTTAGCAAAGGGCGTGCCAAGTTTTGGTGATGGGGATGACGGCGTGGGAAATTTACCCTCCAACCTCCGAAAACTCCTCCGGGCGATTCGCAAGGACGGCTCGGTGGAGGTCTACGAACGGGTAGATCTCCGGGCGTGGACGAGCGTTGGCGTTGGCGGGTACGGAGACCTCCTGATTCGCTGCAGCACTGCATCCTCGGTGCATCAGACCCTGGATTTGTTGGCCGCTCATGGGGTGCGGTGGCTGGTGATCGGGGCGGGCAGCAGAGTTGTGGCACCGGACCAGGGATTTCGGACTCCGTTGCTCAACCTCACTGGAGAGCTCGGACGGTGGACTCTCGCCAGTGACTCTGCAGAGGCCGGCGCCGGTGCCAAGTTGGCACAGGTGGCCGGTTCGGTGGCACGGGCAGGGCTGATTGGCATGGAGAATCTGATGCGCGCACCCGGATCTGTCGGTGGGGCGCTACGGTCGGCAGCTGGTCGCGATCCGGGTCCGTTTCACGACCTGGTGGAGTGGTTCGAGGTTGAACGACCAGGAGTGGGCGGATCTCGGTATGTGGTGGCTGGACGAAAGGGACCGGTGTGGCCCGATCTGGACTGGGAGCGGTCAGTGATTTCGAAGGTTCGATTTCGGTTGCCAGCTGACGGCACCAACCGAGGTCGCAGTGGTGGCGGTCCCATGAGAACGTGGGGGGTTCAGAGGGTGCGCGCCGGTGCCTTTGTGTTCCACGATCCTCCAGGTGGATCCGCTTCTGACCTCCTCGAACGCGCGGACTGCGCGGCTCTGAGAGTCGGTGGTGCGCGGGTGTCTGAACACACCGCCAACGCGATTGTGGCCACCAGAGTCTGTTCGGCCACAGACGTCATCACCCTGTGCCGCATCATGCGCGATCGGGTTCAGGATCGCTGTGGTGTCGGCCTGGAACCCCGACTCTGCTTCTTGGACCAGTTCGGGCGGCCCTTCGACCTCGAATCATGAAGCAAGCCAGCCCGCATACCTCACCGGGTTGGGCGGCCCGCATTGGACCGATGGTGAAATATGCGGTCTAGCCAAAGGGCCGTGGTCCTCGTGGCCGGGGTCGCAGCGGTCATCTCGGGAATGGATGTCGCGGGCGCCCGCTGGTGGCGAAGAACAGCCGAGATCGCCTCGGTGGATTCGACTCGCGCGACAATACGGATCCGCGAATCGGGGGTGTTCGCGATCCCCGAAGCGGTCCGACGATCCAGACGGTTGGTCGGAAAAGACCTCGCTACGGCACCGGCAGCTCATTTGATCGCTGCACTGGATCGGGTGGGAACGGCACAGCAGGCCTGGTTCTACACTGACCCAGCGGGCTTCAAGAACGCCGCTCGGGCCGCCCTGATCGCAGGTCGCCTGGACGACGCTCTCCGCTGGATCGAAGGTGCGCTGTTCCGCGACCCAACTTCACCGGCGCTGCACCGGCTGTTGGCCTACACCCTGACCCTGCGAGGACGTCGAGAGGAGGCGCTCGACCATCTCGCCCAGGCTCGGGGTTTGGCGCCGGGTTTTTCGAGACCGGATGTGAGCCTGACCCATGAGGAGACGCTCTGGGTGCGGGCCGAGGGACTCCAAAGGGCGCGGAACCTTTACCCCAGACAGCGGATCAGGAACACAGTTGAACTGGCGCGACAGTTGCGCCTCGACGGCTCTGAGGAAGAGGGGAGGGCCGCTCTTGCGGCCGAACTTCCCCACCCGGTGGTTGATCTCGAGTTGGCGGTTTGGGATCAAAATGCGGGCTTGCTGGACGAGGCTCAGGCGAGATTGGAACGGGTGGCGGGGCGGGCTGTCAACCCGGCCAGTCTGCGCGCCAGGGCGTGGGCTCAGATGGCTGAGGTGAGGGATCTTCAGGGTGATCTCGACGGAGCGGCGGAGGCAGCGGGTCGGGCACTGGCTCTCGATCCAACCTCGCCGGCTCCCCACCTCGCCCTGGCGCGCCTCGCCGAGCGGCGCGGCGACAAAGATGGCGCCCTGGCGCACTTGCGGCGCGCTTGGGGATTGACGCCGACCGACGTCCGTCTGCTCAACCGATTCTCGGAGGCCGCCGAGGCAGCTGGAGAACTCGGCGATGCGCGGCTGGCGTTGGTGCGGGCGGTGGAACTCGAGCCAGACTCCGTGACCCAGGCGGCGAGGCTGGTGGACTTTCAGCTCAGGAACGGTCGGTACATGGAGGCGGCGCTTGACCTCGGAAGATTTCTGGATCGTTTCCCTACCGATCCCACCCTGCTTCGACTCGCAGATCGACTGCAACGAGAAGTCACTCGCTGAAATAAGTCGGCACAACAGAATCCGAGATTCAACTTTCAACTTTTGACTTCCGTTGTGCCTTCATTCGATCCCGAATCGAGTTTCTCGCCGAGGTGGCGAGGTTTCTGCTGGGCTGCCCACTCCATCTGCCGGCAGATGCCGCGAAGGATGGCGACCTCGTTTTCGGTAACGCCCGCCCGGCCCAAAAGCCGTCGAAGCTTGCGAAGCACCCGATCCGGGTTGTCCGGGTCGAGGAAGCCGATGGTTCCGAGGCTCCGCTCGAGGTGTTCCATGAGGCCGGCCACAAGGTCCTGTTTTGCTGGGACGGGGACCGTCGATGGTGTGGATTCGATCTCCATGCTCAGGTAGCCCAGCAGGATGGCGATCGATTGGACGAGGTTGAGCACCGGGAATTCGGGAACCGTCGGGATGCGAACTGTCAGGTCGCAGCGGTCAAGGTCAGATCGGCTCAGTCCACTGGTCTCGTTGCCAAAGACGAGTGCGGTGCCCCCGGGGCCCCGGTTTGCGATGAACTCCAGGGCCTCACCTGGGTTGACCACGGGCTGATGATCTCGGCCCCGAACCGACGCCGAGGCAATGACCGTGCGATAGGGTGCCGCGGCTTCCTCCAACGACGGATCACAGCGAATTTCCAGGCGTTCCGTCCCGCCGCAGGCCCAGGCGATGACCGCTGGGTCGGCGGGATCGACCCTGGACTTGACCAGGTGCAGCGCAGGAACCCCGAAATTTGCTGCAACTCGGATCGCAGCGCCGAGGTTGCCGGCGAGCGACGTTTCCACCAGGATGATTGCGGCTACAGGCATGGCAGCTCCATGGACCGCCTATATTAACCGAGGGCCATTTCGGAACCATATTCCGGAGCTGAAAGCGAAATGATCATCCCATATGGCCACGAACACACCACGGTGCGACGCCTCCCATGGGTGACGTTCACGCTCATGGGGTTGTGCGTTTTGGTCTTTATTTTGACCTCGGTGGCACACCGCGATGTCTCGCAGGGGCTCAGCGAAGAGTTCGTCGAGTTCTCCGAATACCTGGGCGCCCATCCCTACCTGGAGATGAACCCGGAATTCGAGGAGTTTCTTTATCAGTTTGTCCTCGAGGAGCAATGGGGAGCCTACCTCGAAGCGGCTCGCCAGTTCGGAGCGCAACCCCCAACCAGCAAACGCCTGCTCCAACAGGAACAGGAACACCTCGATGAGATCATGGACCGTCTTCTGGCTACATTGGACGACGTCAAGGAGTCTCCGTACTACGTTTATGGCCTGGTTCCGGCCCACGTTCGCCCCCACTCGGTGATCAGCTACCAGTTCCTGCACGGAGGCTTCTTCCACCTTTTTGGCAACCTTTTCTTCCTGTTCCTCGTCGGTCCCTTTATCGAGGACCTCTGGGGTCGGCCTCTTTTTGCGGCGTTCTATCTTTCCGCGGGAGCCGTGTCGGGTCTGATGTACGCGGCGCACTACCCGAACGTCGACGCACCCCTGATCGGTGCATCCGGTGCGGTGGCTGGAGTGATGGGCGCATTCCTCGTCCGGTACTGGAAGACGAGAATCCGGTTCTTCTACTGGTTTGGTTTTGTTTTCACCGGGACCTTCACGGCTCCAGCCTGGCTCATGCTTCCCCTTTGGCTGGCCCGTGAGCTGCTGTTCGCCCAGGCATGGGATGTGATGTCGCCGGGAAATGGAGGCGGGGGAGTCGCCCACTGGGCGCACGTTTGGGGCTTCGGGTTCGGCATGGTGGTTGCCGGTGCCGTGGGCTACTGGAAATTGGAGGAGCGATTCTTCCACGGCGCCATCGAGTCGAAGGTCACCTTGATGGACAACTCCGGCGTCGAAGAGGCTCTGGCAACCGCGAGTGAAGGTGACCGGGATAGGGCGCTACGACTCCTCGAACGAGAACTCTCAAAGAACCCCGACAATGTTGATGCGGCGGTTGGAATGTGGAATCTGTCCCTTCAGATGGAGCAACCTGGCATCGCGGTTGGGCCGATGCTCAAGGTGCTCCAGAGCGCGACACGGGCCGACGATCAGGAACTGGTGTTGGCTCACTGGCAGGACATGATCAACGCTCTTCCAGAGCTTGCGATCGAACCGGCTCTCGCAGTCAGACTGGCTGAGATCATGCTTCGCGCCGAACGGCGCTCCGGAGCTGAGGAATCTGTGGAGTTGGCCAGCCGAAATCTCGCGGCCGATACTCCGGCGGCGGTATTGGTGCGGCTGGCCCGGATCGCGGCCACACTCGGGATGTCCTCAGCACCGGCTCTGGTGGACCAGGCCTTCGGCCATCCTGATCTTTTACCGGAGGCGGTCGATGAGCTGCAGCGTCTCAGGGAAGGATTCGCAGGGCTGGATTTGGCAGAACCGGAGTCGGTGGAAGAGCCGGTGGCCCCGGACGTGATGACGATTTCAGTCTCCGATCAGGCGCACGTTCTCCAGGTCATGGAGGCCGTGCCGACGAAACTGGAGGGGGAAACCCTCATGATCGAGGTCGGTGGCCAGGCAAGGCGCATGTCCCTGAATCAGGTGGAGGCGGTTGCTGTCGCTGGGATTCGTGGCGAGGGAGGGCGCCAGCTCCTCGTGGTTGACCTCATGTTGGACGCACCTTGGAGCGACCGCGAGTCCCTGCGGGTCGTGCGCATGCTGAGTACGGCATTCGATCCCAGGAGTCTGGTTGAGGAAGGAGACGCCATGGATGCGTTCAAGAAGCTCCTCGACGACCTCATCGGTTTTTCCGATGCCGCGCCACTGCCCGATCCAGAATCCGCGCGAGGGAGACCATTTCGTACATTCGAGTCTCTCGAGGGTTACCAGCGTGAGGTGCTCGGCGTCGCCTGACGAGTCAAGAGTCCAAAGTCAAAAGTCAAAAGTCCTGGCCCTCGGGGACCCAAACCACCTCCACTCTGAGAAAACCAAACTTCGAAAAGCGAGGGCGGGTGGTTGGTCGGGAGCTTTTCGAAGCCATCCGCACAACGTCAAACAGAGGCTTAGATGACTCGATCCTCAGAGAAGTGCTCGGCGGTGAACGAATACACCGTTGCCTCGGAAGACCGCCAGCAACCCGAATCGAGGCCGGCCTTGCGGCAGGTGCGATCCAAGAAGGTTACGGTGTCCCACTCGAATCGTTCAGCGACTTGCGGCAGAAGCAATCCGCGCCGACGTCCACATTCAATGAGTAGACCGTGCACGCCGACCTGAATTTTGAGCGGATCTTCCATCCGCTCGAGAGTCGACAGGACTGAGATTTCGATTTCCAACTGATCGAGTTCATCCGCTGTCAGAGGTTCGAACCGGGGATCTCGCCATCCGGCCGAAATCGCGGTGTCGCGGACAGTCTTCCAGAGAGGCTGGATGCCCTCGACAAAACCGATGCAACCCCTCAATTGCCCTCCAATGGAGAGTGTGACGAAGGCGCCGCGGTGTTCCAACAGGGGGCCGTCTGGCGCATCGAGGTCGGGCAAACAGCGATCTTCCAATCGGGCTTCAAGGGCTGAACGGGCCAGCTCCAGAAGGGTGTTTCGATCCTGTTGAGTCAGGGAGCGATCCATCGGCCTTCTCCAGTCGCACCAAGATGATATGGTGACGCCATGATCGTCAAGCTCCCGGTGGCAAACGACAACTGTCCGGTGGACCTCCGTGGAATCCGTGTGCGACCGATCGAGTGCACGGCCCCAGTCGGAGCCGCCGACCCTGCCAACCTCGTTGCACGGGCCCTCGACCAGCCGATGGAAGGTCCTCCGCTGGTCGACATCTGCAGCGGCAGTTCAGCGGCGACAGTGGTCGTTCCGGACGGGACCCGCGAGGCGTACCTCGGCCTGATCCTTCCGGAAGTCTTCAGTCGGTTGCGACTGGGCGGCGTGGCAGAGTCAGAAACCACGGTTCTGGTGGCCTGCGGAACACACCCTCCTGCGGATGAAAACACCCTTCGCACGCTGATGGGAAGGCTGCCCAGCGAGGTCAGGTTGGTCCAGCACGATGCGCGAGATTCCGACGCGTTGATCAAGGTAGGAACGGTCGGTGGACTGCCAATCCAGATCAATCGGAGGGTGGTCGGCGAGCGGATACTGATCACCGTGTCGGTTGTCAAACACCACTACTTTGCCGGATTCGGCGGGGGCCCGAAGATGATCTTCCCGGGAGTCGCCGGTTACTCAGAGATTCAGGCCAATCACAACAGGGTGTTGGTCAGTGAGGATGGAGGGCGCCGTCGGCATCCGTGCTGCGAGCCCGGGGTGCTCGAGAACAACCCAGTGGCGGAGGAGATTGCCAGGGCCGCCGATCTCTGCCCTCCTGACCTGGCTGTGTGCATGGTGCCGGGAAAGGGGGGCGGTATCGCTGAGGCGATGGCAGGGCCATGGCGCGCGACGTTTGAGGCGGCGGTGGCCAGGGTCAGACGTTGGTATGAAACGGCCGTTCCACGACCCTTCACCCTGGCGGTGGCGAGCGCCGGCGGAGCCCCATACGATACCACCTTGATTCAGGCTCACAAGGGCCTGGACGTGGCCTGCCGGTACGTGGCCGACGGGGGCGAAATTCTATTCGTGGCCGACCTCTCCGGCGGAAGCGGTTCGCCAGACATGGACCCATTTCTCGAACGGCCCGAGCCCGAGTCCATATTTCGCCGGCTCGAAGCGGGCTGGGTGCAATACGGACACACGACCCTTCGCCTGGTGGAGAAGACCGCGCGCTGCAAGGTGCACCTTGTGTCCCGGCTCGAACCGAACCTGGCCCGTCGCCTCGGTTTCCACCCGGTGGACGATCCCGGCGAGGTGATCGATTCCTGGCGGCGCTCCCGGACAGGG
This sequence comes from uncultured Holophagae bacterium, assembly GCA_963801995.1. Lineage (GTDB taxonomy): Bacteria > Acidobacteriota > Thermoanaerobaculia > Thermoanaerobaculales > Sulfomarinibacteraceae > FEB-10. The sequence continues at coordinate 453,769 of CAWDGW010000017.1, forward strand.
GAGACCGCGGCCGTGCTCACTGGAGCTCCTGTTTACCCGTCTCGACCGTAGAAACCCAGCCAAGAGAATGTGGGTCATCCTTGACCAGGATCAAGGAACCCGTTGAGTCATCGTCGCACACTGTCCGGAGCCAGGAGGTGAAAATGGTCGAGAAAATGCGTGAGACTCTCAAACCGGGTTCGGTGGCGAATCTGGCGAGTTTGGTGGATATTGCACCCGAAGCCATCGTCAGCCGGGTGCTGGCGCGCACTTCCGGCGGCAATGTCACCCTGTTCGCCTTTGCAGCCGGACAGGAGCTCTCGGAGCACACCGCTCCATTCGACGCGCTGGTGCAGGTGGTGAACGGTGAGATCGAGATCTCGATTGGTGGCGCGCCGGTGGTCGTGGGACCCAACGAGCTGGTGCTGATGCCGGCAGACGTACCCCACGCCTTGAGAGCCGAGACCGACAGCCGGATGGTCCTGACCATGCTGCGCGAGCAGTAGGGGAGGGTCAGATGCCAGTCCGCGAAATGGTCCATATCGACGAAGAGCTGTGTGACGGCTGTGGTGATTGTGTCCCGTCCTGCGCCGAGGGTGCGATCCAGATCATCGATGGCAAGGCGCGCCTGATCAGCGATAATCTCTGCGATGGACTCGGCGCCTGTCTTGGTCATTGCCCCCAGGGGGCCATTACCGTGACTCGCCGCGAAGCTGAAGGCTACGATGAGCGGGCCGTGGCCGAGCACCTGACCTCCCTCGGTGGCGCGGCACCCAAGGCTCACGCCGAGACGCCGGGATTGCCGATGGTCGCTGCACAAGCTCCGGTGTCGTCCTGTCCGGGCTCCCAAACCGCAACCTGGACCGGCCCCAGCGCGGCCGGAACCAGGTCAAAGGAAGAACTCCCATCTGCGCTCCGACAGTGGCCGATTCAGCTCCACCTGCTGTCAGCCACGGCTCCGTTCTTCGATGGGGCCGAGGTCTTGCTCGCAGCGGACTGCGTGGCGTTTTCTGTTGGCGGATTCCACAGCCGGTTTCTCGAGGGGAGGGCGCTCGCGATCGCGTGTCCGAAGCTGGACAGCCAGCAGGAGATCTACGTCGACAAGCTCGCCACCATGATCGACGAGGCGGGCATTCGCGCCCTCTCCGTAATGGTGATGGAAGTTCCGTGCTGCAGTGGCCTGGTGCGGTTGGTGCAGGAGGCTCGATCTCGCGCTGGCCGATCGATCCCCGTCAAGGCGATCGTTGTGGGAGTCAGGGGCGACGTCATCGCCGAACGCGAAATCTGACGCCACGTTGGAATGAGCGTGTACAATCCCTGGTCGGGTCCGACCTCGTTTGAGCCGGAGCCGGATATGGCAGGCGGCCATAGGCGGGAGCAAGGATCGAAATCTGGAGGGCTGAATGAGAATAGGAAAGATCGCCGCGCCGATTGCGTTGGCCGCGGCTTTGTTGGCTGCAACATGGACGGCAGCAGCCGACGAACAGACGACGGAGCAGGGTTTCAGGGTGGAGTCGGCCCGAGTCGATCTCGGTGAGGTGGTCGCCGGGACGGAGAACACCGGCACGTTCACGTTCCACAACGACAGCGCCGCCGACGTTCGGATCCTGCGAGCCAAACCCTCCTGAGGGTGCACCGTCGCCGAGTACGACTCGGTGATCCCGGCAGGTGGGTCGGGAAAGCTCACAGCGAAACTCAAGATCAACGCCGGCACATCCGGATCGCACGCAAAGAGCATCACGGTGCAGACCGATGCTCCCCAGTCGCCAGTCCTCAGGCTGTCGCTGGCCTACACGGCGGTGAATCCGATCATGGCTGTACCGAACTTCAGGCTGTACCTGAACACTGTGGAGGGTGAACCCGCGTCAGTCCGGGTGCGGCTCCACCGGGACGACGGCGAAGCGCTGGAAGCCCGGGTGGTTGAGATGAAACCCGCCGGTTCGATCGAGGTCAAAGTCGAAAAGGTCGTGGACAACGGCTCATCGGGAGAAGAGGGAAAGGGGGCGACCGGGGACCTGTGGATCGTCGCCGAAATTCTGGACACCAGCTCCGCAATCAATCAGAACGGCGTGGTGGTCCTCGCAACCAATCACCCCCAGATGCCGAAGCTCGAGCTTCCTTCATATATTCGGGTGCGACCGATGATCGAGTTGAGGCCTCAGGCGATTACCCTGTGGCCCGCCGAGGGCGGACCGAACGGAACTCAGGTCAATATCCGCATCTCGCACAGCCTGCGGAAACCCTTCGAGGTGACCGAAGTTCAGGTCGCCGATCCCGACTTGATCAGTGCACACGTGACCAGTCAGGCCGGTCAGCCGATTCAGGCCGTGTTGGTCAGCCTCGTCGAAGGGGTGACCGCTGCTGATGGGCCGATCCACACGGTGGTGAGAATCGCGACCTCGGTGGAGGGCAAAGAGCCATTGGAGGTTCCGGTGACAATCACCGATCGCCACAAAGCCCTGCGGGATCGACAGCGATCTCTGTCATCACAGGCGGTCCCGAAGAAACCCGCAACCCCCTGAGGCAACCGAACTCAGAGTGACCCTCATCCGTCGCGATCGGTTTCCGAATTCCGAATTCCGAATTCCGAATTCCCCGATGGAGCCGACGATATGAACTGCCAAACCGGTTCACCCTGGATCTCGGAGAGGGCCACCTCGGCCACGATCTCTGGTATTCCTCGGAGGATACTGCTCAGACTGCCACCATCCGCGACGGCTTCGACGGCTCGAAAGAGTCGGGTATCGCCGCGACTGAGACACCCCTGCCACACCGATTCGCGGTAGGACGGTCGATCGACCCTGAGATTGGGCAGGTTGGCAATCCGATCGAAGACGATCTCGAGCCGGCGTGAGGCTTCGTTTCGATGCAGCATCGCGGACCGGGAGTACGGTGTGTAGGGCTTGGGTACCAGAAGGTTGAATCCGGCATGGAGCGTCCCCATACGACCCCTCAGCCGGCCGTGGCGCCTGAGAATCTCCAGACTGTGTTCCACAAGATCGGCGATGGCCTCCAGGTCTCGATCGGTTTCCTCAGGGAGGCCGAGGATGAAATACATCTTCAGGCTTTCGATACCGCAGCGCTGTGCGGTCTCGACCGCTTCAAAAATCGCTTCGTTGGAAATGGGTTTATTGAGTCTGCGCCTGAGCTCATCACTGCCGGTTTCTGGCGCGATCGTGACTGACCGCGCACCGCAGGCGGCCAGAGGCGTCAAAACCTCCGCCACCATGGCCGGGATTCTCAGCGAAGACAGGGCGACGTTCATTCCCAGCGCCCTGCTTTCCTCCAAAATGGTGGCCAACTCGGGATGGTCGCCCACCGCTGTGGCCACGAATCCCACGCGATCGGTGAAGGAGCTCAACTGCCGGACGCGATCGACGATGCCGGAAGTGGGGTAGCAGCGGAGCCGGCCGTAGTTGTAACTCACCCAACAGTATCGGCACTTCTCCGGACAGCCTCGAGACATTTCGACCAGACCACGACGGGCGTACTCCGTGTGGGGGGTGACGGCCCAAGATGCCGGAAGCCAGTTGTGGTCCGCCATCTGTCGGTCGCGTTTTTCGACCCGGCGCAGGCGTCTGTGAGGCCGGCCCTGTGAATCAAGGTGAAGGCGCGGCACGAAAAACCCATCAAGGCCGGCGATTTCCTCGAGCAGTGTTTCCCGGTCGAAACGTAGCGCGAGCTCGATCAACCGCGGCCAAAGCAATTCGGCGGCCCCAAGGACGAACACGTCAACCGCTGGGGCCAATGGCAGTGGGTTGATCGCAGCCACCGCCCCGCCGAGAACCAGCAGCGGGTCGCGGTGAGTTCGTTGCTCTCTTTGCCTCGCGATGCCGGCGGCGTCAAGGGTCTGCAGAAGGTTGGCGGCATCGAGTTCGAAGGAGCAGCTCCACGCCAGGATGTCAAAGTCGCCGAGGGCGGTTCCCGTCTCGAGGGTTGAGCCGGCAAGGTCAGGGTCAGAAAAGAACCTCTCGACCGCAACGTCTGGTTGTTGCCCAGCGATCTCGGCGACCCATTGGTAGGCGAGGGAGGACATGGCCACCCGGTAGCGATTCGGGTATCCAACGCCGATCCGCAACGCGCCATGCTTTGGCAGGTCCAATCTGCGCCGTTCGTCCTCGAGGAGCTGAGTGCGATCGATTCTCATTGAAACCGACGATACGGCAATCTGAAAGTTTTTCAACCGAACCGGCCTTATTCGCCCGGTCACCGAGGTGGGACTCGACACGACTGGAGGTTCGCGTAGAATAGCCGTCCTGCGAAGCCGCGGGAAAAGGCCTCATGAACGAACCCAAGATTTCCAGTCCACTCGTCATCGCGATCGATGGTCCTGCAGGAGCCGGAAAGTCGACGATCGCGAAGATGCTCGCAAATCGGCTTGGTATTCCCTACGTCGACACCGGAGCGATGTACCGTGCGGTGGCTCTGCTGGCCCTCGAGGCCGGACTGTCTGAGCCTCTGGACGAACGCTCCGCAGAACGCATCGTTGAGCTACTCGATGATCACGAGATAGATGTCATCGAGGTGTCCGGGCGGCTCGAAGTGCGAATCGATGGAGTGGATGTGGGGAGTGCGTTGAGGACCCCCGAGTGCTCGATGATGGCTTCCGCCGTCTCTGCTTTACGGCAGGTTCGCCGGCGATTGGTCGCCGCCCAACGAGCGCTGGGGATGCGGCGTGGGGGCGTGATGGAGGGACGGGACATCACAAGCGTGGTGTTTCCTGACGCCACACTGAGGGTTTTTCTGACGGCGGCCCAGGAGGAGCGGGCTAGGCGGCGGCTGACAGACCTCCAGCAGCAGGACGGGAGGGCGTCCCTCGAAGAGGTTCGCCGTCAACAGCGCCAACGCGACCTGCAGGACACGACGAGGGCCGAATCACCTCTCCATGTGGCACCAGGGGCGGTCGTCGTGGACACCACCGGTCTGACGCCAACCGAGGTTGTCGATCGTCTTATTTTTGAGCTCGGTCGGGTCGGTTGAATCAAACCTTGACAGCCGACCGCGAACACCGTAAAGTCTCGAAACCATGGAAGCTAAGGGGATACGTGCGTGTCCTCTTTGAGGAGGCAGGAACTTGAACATCGACCCAGGTATCAACGACGAAAGGGGAAACGGAGAGGAGCCGGATAATCTCTCGATGGAAGAGTTGATGAAGACGTCCTTGCAGACCTTGCGCGAAGGCGAGGTCGTATTGGGGACGGTCGTCGCAGTCACTTCTGACGAGGTCATGGTCGACATCGGTTTCAAGAGCGAGGGCACGGTACCGGCATCCGAGTTTACGGATGCGGAAACCGGTGAAATGACCGTCGCTGTGAACGACGAGGTCGAGGTCTTCATCGAGCGGTTGGACGAGATGGAGGGACGGTTGCGGCTTTCCCGCGACCGCGCCGCGAAGCTCAAGGTTTGGAGCGCCATCGAGGAATCGTACCGGGCCGGTGAAGGGGTCACGGGGAAGGTCCTTGAACGCGTCAAGGGCGGGCTCTCGGTCGACATTGGAATTCGCGCGTTTCTTCCCGGGTCATTGGTTGACCTCCGACCCAATCGTCGGTTGGAGGACTACATAGACACCGAGATCGAAGCAAGGATCATCTCCTTCGATCGTCGGCGGTCAAACGTCGTACTGTCCCGCAAAGCCGTGCTCGAGGAAGCCCAGGGCAAGGTCAAAGATGCGACCATGTCGGAACTCGAAGAAGGCAAATTGGTCGTCGGTGCCGTCAAGAACATCACCGACTACGGTGTTTTTGTCGACCTCGGCGGCCTTGATGGTTTGCTCCACATCACCGACATCTCGTGGGGCAGAGTGGGTCACCCGAGCGAGTACTTCAACGTCGGCGACGACGTCGAGGTGGTGGTGCTGCGCTTTGACCGCGATCGGGAGCGGGTCTCCCTCGGTTACAAGCAGAGATTCGAAGATCCGTGGGTGCTGGTCCCCGAAAAGTACCCGGTGGGCAAGCGAATCCAGGGCAAGATCGTCAGCATCGTCGACTACGGAGCCTTCGTTGCCCTCGAGGAGGGTGTCGAGGGACTGATTCACGTGAGCGAAATGTCGTGGACCAAAAAGGTCAAGAACCCACGATCCCTGCTCGAAATCGAGCAGGAGGTCGAAGTGGTGGTCTCCGAGGTGGATGCTGAAAAACGGCGTCTGTCACTGTCACTCCGGGCCACCGAGCCCAACCCGTGGGAGAAGGTCGCCGAGAACCAACACGTGGGCAGCCGGGTCAAGGGTGTGGTGCGCAACCTCACCGATTTTGGAGCGTTCGTGGAGATCGTCCCGGGAGTCGACGGCTTGGTTCATATCTCGGATATGTCGTGGACCCGTCGAATCAACCACCCTTCTGAAATCGTTGCCAAGGGCGAAGAGGTCGAGGCAGTTATCACCTCCATCGACGTGTTGAACCAGCGGATCTCTCTTTCCATGAAGGAGCTTCTGCCCAATGAGTGGGAGGAGTACGCCAATTCTCACGGGGTCGGTGACGTGGTGAGCGGCCACATCACCAACATCACGGATTTTGGCGTCTTCGTCGAACTGGCTCCCGGCGTTGAAGGTCTGTGCCACATCTCGGAAATCGATCGAGATTCGGGGCTTGCCCTCGCCGAGATGTTCGCTACCAATCAAGGGGTGGCTTGCAGGATTCTCCGAGTCGACTGGAACGAAAGCCGAATCGGACTTTCCATGCACAGCGTGCCCCAAGATGCAGTTGAAGCCGTAGCAACTGGTGAGACCGTGGATACCGCCAAACCCGTAGAGACAGCCATGGCCGCTGCCCTCCGAGCTGCTGGGGGTCTCGTGGAGGAGGGCGAGGCGGTCGAGGCGGCCGAAGAGTTGGTCGAGACGGCCACCGGCGTGGAGGATGAGCCAAGTTCTCCGGATGCTGTCGACGATCCCGAACCGGAAACCGAGGAATTGGAAGCGACCGCCGATGACGTGGAAGGGGTCGAAGCCGAAGCGGTAGCCGACGGCGAAGCTGTTGCAGAGCCAGAGCCCGAGTCAGAGGAAGAGGTCATGGAAGCGACCGCCGATGACGTGGAAGAGGTCGAAGCCGAAGCGGTAGCCGACGGCGAAGCTGTTGCAGAGCCGGAGCCCGAGCCCGAGTCAGAGGAAGAGGTCATGGAAGCGACCGCCGATGAGGCGGATGAGATCGCCGCCGAACCGGTGCCCGACAGCGATGCTGTTACAGAAGCTGAGCCCGAGCCGGCGGAGTCAGGTCCGGAAACAGCGAGCGGAGAAGCGATCGAGGAAACGGCCGCGGATCCAGACGCCGAACCGGAGGCCGTGGAACAGGCGGTCGAAGCTGAAGCGGCGCCAGATGCGGCGGAGGACGAGCCAGCCGAGGAGAATACGGACGTTGAGGCGGAAGCCCAGCCCGAGTCTGAAGAGGTCGAACCCGACGAGCAGGTCAAGAACAGCTGACAGCGGACGACGTCGAGTACGTTGCGCGACCAAGCAAGGAGAGACGATCAATGACCATGACCAAGGCCGACCTGGTGGAAATGGTGGCGGATACCGCCGATGTGCCTCGCAAGCAGGCGGACGAGGTTGTGCAGGTCATCCTCGAAAGCATCATCGCCGCTCTTCATCGCCACGAAAAGGTGGAGCTGAGGGGATTCGGATCCTTCCGCATCCGCCAGCGCGGCGAACGCACCGGTCGCAACCCGAAGACCGGCGAACGCGTTCACGTACCGCCGAAGAAGATCCCTTATTTCAAACCGGGCAAGCACCTCCGGGAAGAGTTGCTGCAGCAATAGCCCGCGGTGGCGTCGACCCTCTTCGCTCCGTGGCGCTTTGACTACGTCACTACGGTGGATCAAAGAAACCGAGACGAGTGCATTTTCTGTCAGGCCCGAGACTCCCAGCACGATCGGGAGACCCTGACCCTGCTACGCCGTAGCCGGTGTTTTGCCCTGCTCAATCTCTACCCCTATACGTCAGGTCACAGCATGGTGGCTCCTAACATTCACATTCAGGATCTGGACGCCCTCGATGGGGCGACTCTTGCTGAAATCATGATCGTGACGAAGGACGTGATGAAGACTCTGCGAGCCGTCTACAAGCCCCATGGGTTCAACGTAGGCTTCAACGTGGGGGAGGCTGCCGGGGCTGGAATCGAGGAGCATCTCCACCTCCACATTGTCCCGAGGTGGCGGGGTGACACCAACATTATGGGCGTTGTGGCTGGTACAAGGGTCATACCAGAGGATCTGGGGACGACCTTCGACAAGATCACAGCCGCGCTGAAGGTGGAGTCGAATTGATGGTACGAGAGGACGACCGTGGGGCCGACAGGAGCAAGGAAAAGGACGCCAAGAGAGTGCCTCTGCCGCTCCTGGGGGTTGCGTGGCTGATCCCAGGGTTCGGTCATTGGCTGCTCGGTAAACGTCGGCGCGCGGTGGTGTTCGGAGCCGTTATCGTGTGTGCTTTTGTGACCGGGGTGCTGGTCGACGGAGAACTTGGCACCCCTCGTCCTGGAGAGCCGTTTTCGTGGCTGGCGACCATTGCCTGTCTCGGCAACGGAATCCTTTACGTCGCCCGTTTGCTGTGGCTCAACGGATCAGGGATATTCAGCGGCGGCTTTCCCCTCGGACTCGTGGGAGGAGGGGATCCGGTGTCGTCCGGGTTTGTTTATGGGAACACTTTTCTCTACACAAGCGGGCTGATGAACTTGCTGGCTGTGCTGGACGTCTCCGACATCTACCGCGGAGAGAAGGACTGAAATGGATCACCTGGCCCTCCTGGTCTGGCATGCCCTGTTGATCTCTGTTTTCTTCGCGTTTCTCTGGCGCCGGACCGCCTCCGAGCGAACGAAGTTTTTCCTCAAGACCTTTTTGATCATGGTTGGGGGAGCCACCCTGCTGGGCTGGCTCATGTATCCCTTCCCCTGATCGGTACGTGCTTTCCAGCATGAACCGCAGGTCCTATGCGCCGAGCCCTGATTGCCATGGCAGTGCCCCCCAGGAAGATTCCCTCATTGCGCCTCCACAAGTTTTCAGCGGCTGGGGGCGGCCATTGTTGGTCAATCTTGGCTACGCAGCGAGCCTCGTCCTGTTGTCGTTGATGTCCTCTCCTCCCGCAGTGCCGATTCTCAGTCAAAAGGACTGGCTGGCCCATGGGTTGGCCTACGGCATCCAGGTTTTTCTGCTTCACGAGCTGTTCAGGAGACGCATCGGGTCCACGTCGGCGATCGTAGCGGCGGCGGCGACCGGGTTGGTTTTCGGAGCCGTTGTTGAGGCCTTGCAGCTCCTTCAACCCGCCCGCTTCTTCGAAGTCTCGGATGTGCTGGCGAACGCGGTGGGTGTCGCAGCGGCAGCGGCTCTCCTGGCGATCGCAACAGGGCGCCAGGCCGGCTCCAAAACGGAGAGGTCGTTGTGACGCGCGTCCTCGTTGTGGCAGGTGAGGTCTCGGGGGATATCCATGCCGGGAACATGCTCATCGAGCTTCGCCGCTTGCGCCAAGATGTGAAAGCGTTCGGAGTGGGTGGTGACCGGCTGGCAGAAGCCGGCCTCGAACGACTCGCCTCCACCGAGGAGCTCTCTCATATGGGACTTGTGGAGGTGCTCAGGGAGTTACCCCGGATCCGCGGCATTATGAGGGAGTTGGTCGAGGCGGCCAAGGAACGGCAGCCCGCCGTCGCCGTGCTGGTGGATTCACCTGATTTCAATCTCAGGCTCGCCTCTCGACTGCGCCGTCTCGGGATTCCTGTCGTGCTGTACGTGTCACCTCAGTTGTGGGCGTGGCGTCAGGGGAGGGTTCGAACTGTCAGTCGGCTGGCCAGCGAGGTTCTTTGCATCCTCCCCTTCGAGGTTCCGTTTTACGAAGAGCACGGGGTTCGTGCGCGCTATGTGGGCCACCCGCTGGTGGACGACGTGATGAACGGAGAATCGGACAGACGTCCGTTCCCCATGGATGGACGACTGGCGTTGTTGCCGGGATCGCGCGAAATGGAAGTCCGCCAACTCCTTCCGGTCATGCTCGAGGCGCTGTCTGATTTGGGCTCGCATGAGGTCAGCGAGGCGGTTCTTATCGAAGCCCCTGGCACCAGTCGATCAGTTGACGAGGTGTTGGCTCGTCGGAGCACGGATTCTCGTCTTGTGCGGATCACTGGCTCCAACAGGCGCAAGGCCCATGCCGCAAGCTCGTTGGCCTGGACCGCCTCCGGGACCGCCACGTTGGAGTGCGCCCTGCTGGATGTTCCCATGATTGTTGGATACCGCCTGCAGCCAGTGTCCGCTCTGATTGCCCGAACCCTCGTTCGAGTCCCCCATGTGGCACTGGCAAACCTGATTGCGGGCGATCGCGCAGCCCCTGAGCTGCTTCAGAAGGACTGGAATCCACGTCTTCTGGTGGCGACGACTCGAGAGCTGCTCGCCGGAGGATGCGCCGTCCAGCGACTGGCCCTCGAACGCGTGCGAGAGCGTCTCGGAGGACCGGGCGCGTCGCTTCGTGCGGCCGAAGCGGTAGCTGAATACATTGAGTGAATCGAAAATCAAAAATCGAAAATCGAAAACCGTCGGTTCTTGAATGCTAGAATCGCGCGCTGGAGATTTGATGAAACGCAGTCCCAAAATTCCAGGAGACCCAGCGCGACCCCCTGTCCGGGTGGGGATGATCAGCCTCGGCTGTGCCAAAAACCTGGTGGATGGTGAGGTCATGCTTGGACATCTCGCCGGATCCGGGGCCCAGGTGACCGCGGACGCAGGGGAGGCCGATATCGTGGTGGTCAACACCTGCGGTTTCATCGAAGACGCCAAGCGGGAATCCATTGACGCAATCCTCGAAGTGGTTGGGGCCAAGGAACAGGGTGCCGTTCGCCGCGTGATAGTTTCGGGTTGTATGGCCCAAGCCTATGCGGCCCAGCTCAAGGAGGAGATTCCCGAGATTGACGCATTCGTCGGGCTCGATGAGCTCGAAAGGATCGTGGAAGCCGTCAGTGGCGAACTTGACGGGCACCTGCCCGACCAACAAGGGGCTCTCAAGCTGTACGACCACCACCATCCACGGATATTGTCGACCGCGACCTCCGCGTATCTCAAGGTGGCCGAGGGGTGCAACAACCCCTGCACCTTCTGCCACATCCCAGCCATGCGAGGCCGTTTCAGGTCGAGGTCCACGGAGGACCTGGTGATCGAAGCCCGCCGGCTGGAGGCCGAAGGTGTCCGAGAACTGGTGCTGATCGCACAGGACACCACCCGCTATGGAGAGGACCTCGGAATCAAGCGTGGGCTCCGGACCTTGCTGGAACGCCTGCTGGCCGAAACTGCAATTCCATGGATCCGCTTCATGTATGCCTACCCTGCGACTCTGGACGAGTCCTTGTTCGAGCTGATGGCTGACAACCACCGGCTCCTGCCCTATCTCGACATCCCGCTCCAGCACGCGAGCCGGGCTGTGCTCAAGAACATGAAGAGGGGAGGGGACGGGCAGAGTTACATCCGATTGATCGAGAGGGCTCGAAACACCGTGCCGGACATCACCCTCCGAACCACCTTCATCGTGGGCTTCCCCGGGGAAGGAGAAGACGAGTTCCAGGAGCTCCTGGATTTTGTCAGACACATCCGATTCGACCACGTGGGGGTGTTCACCTACTCCTGGCAGGAGGAGAACCCGGGCGCCGAGCTCGGCGATCCGGTGTCCGATGACGTCAAGTCCATGCGCCGGGATCGAGTGATGGAACTGCAGCAGCAGATCACCCTCGATCGCAATTCCGCGCTTGTGGGCAAGACCATGGAGGCGCTGGTGGCCGGGCCCCTCGCCGAGATGGAACTGCTCACGGAGGCTCGACTGCAACGGCAAGCGCCGGAGATCGACGGACGACTGCTGATCAACGATGGCACCGCTCCAGCAGGCTCGATGGTGGAAGTCGAAATCACCGAGGCTTTCCCTTACGACCTGGTGGGTCGAATCGTGGCTGTAAAGGCGCCCGGACCAGCTGTGTCGCCCGGGAAACAGCTGCCGGTGAGAATCTGAATTGGCCATGGACGTCTTTCGCGACCCGCTCGGGCTGGACGAACCGCCGCGTCAGGGACTGCTGAGCATCGGTAATTTCGATGGGGTCCACATCGGGCACCAGACGGTCCTCCGGCACGTGGCGGCGAGAGCCAAGGAGCAGGACTCCATAGCCTGCGCCATGACCCTTGATCCGCACCCCGTCAAGCTGCTTCGGCCGCGAGAGGCACCACTGCTCGTCACGACCCTGAATCAGCGGCTGCAGCTCATTGAACGCACCGGCATCGAGGCCGCATTGGTGGTCCCATTCACCCACCGGTTGGCGAGAATGTCAGCGGAAGATTTCGTACGAGACGTTCTCGTGAATCGCCTGGCTGTGCGGGAGGTATACATCGGTTCGAACTTCCGATTCGGGGCCAACCGGACCGGAGATGTGGATCTCCTGGAGCGCATGGGTCAAGAGCTCGGATTCACCGCGGCCGGCGCGCCCACGGTGGAGGCAGCCGGCTCGGTGGTCTCGTCATCAAGGGTCCGAGAGTTGATCGCCAAAGGCGACGTCGCCAACGTGTCGGAGCTCCTCGGCAGGTTCATGTATGTGGACGGCACTGTGCTCGAGGGGAAACAGCTCGGGCGGAAGCTCGGGTTTCCCACCATCAATATTCAGTGGGAGAACGAGGCGATACCCTCCCGTGGGGTGTATGTCACCGCGACCCATATCCCATCCTTCCATCGCACCTTTCCATCTGTCACCAACATCGGGGTCCGACCCACCGTCTACGAGAATTCGGTGGCGACCATGGAGAGTCACCTCCTCGATTTTTCGGCGGATGTATACCAGGAGAGAGTCCGGCTGTTCTTCATTACCCGGTTGCGGGAAGAACAGCACTTTTCGTCCACCACTCAGCTCATGAGCCAGATACACGCCGACGTGCAGGCGACCCGCGACTGGTTTGCCGCCCGTCCGGTGGCGCAGCTCGATTTGATCCTGCCCTGACCCGCACTTCTCACCGCAGCCGGCGTCGTGCCGTTCATGTCAAAGCTGTGTTGAAGTGATATTCGGCAGTGTCCGTTGGAGCTAACATGGTGGAGTGACATCCGAGCGAATCTCCAGGATGAACGAGGCCGAACTGCTCGCGTTGGCGAAGAGTGGGAAGCTCGACGAGCAGGGCGCACTCGAAGCGCTGAGGAATCCGTACTGCTCGCCGCAAACAGCCGAGCTGATCGCGGATTCGCGCGAACTCCTGATGTCTCACACGGTACGGGAGTTGTTGAGTGGCTTCCGGGGAATGCCCTTCGCCCGGGCAATGGACCTCATCGCCACCCTTCCCTGGGTCTCGTTACTCAGCCTTGCCCAAAACCCAAGAACGCCACCTGTGGTCCGCCGACACAGTGAGAAAAAGCTCACTTCGCTCATCGCCACGATGGCCCTGGGGGAGAAGGTAGCTTTGGCCCGTCGGGTCCATAGGCCGTTGCTGCGCAACCTGCTCTCTGCCGAAGACGGACAGGTGCTGGGAGCGCTGCTGGATAACCAGCGACTCACCGAGGACGACGTGCTGTTGGCACTGAATACCGCGAGAGCACCCGCCGAGTTCTACACACAGGTCGCTCGACACCCCCGCTGGGGCCAATACTATGCGGTGCGGCGAACGCTGGCTGTGTGCCCTCGCACGCCCCTGCCCGTGGCGCTTGCGGCGCTCGTCCAGCTGCGAGCCAACGACCTTCGGGCCATCGCCTCGAGGCCCGACGTCACCCAAAAGGTGCGATCAGCCGCAAAAGCGCTCAAACAAAAAGAAGACAGAGGTTTACGAGGGGTGATAAGATCAACGGTGGATGATTCTCGAAGCGACACACCGCGTGGATCCTAGTTGGTTTGGGGAGCAACTCCGCGGACAGCGTGAGGAGGCCGGCGTTCCTCTCGCGGTGATTTGTGAAGAGACCAAGATTTCACGACGAATTCTCGAGTCGTTGGAATCCGGTTCATTCAAGCACCTGCCCGAGAAGGTTTTCAGCCGCAGCTTCGTGGGCCAGTATGCGTCAGCCATCGACAGTGACCCCGAAGCTCTGCTTGCAGATTTCGACGCTGCATGGGAGAGCTTCGAGCTCGAGTCGGGAGAACACGTCACGTGTCAGAGCCCTGAACCACCGCCCAAAACGCCCATCCGCTGGGGATTTTGGTTTCCCATGTCAGTGGGTGTCGTGATTTTGACGTCGGTAGCGGTAGTGATCTTGAGCGGTTCCGAACCAGGTCAAGCGACCTTGGTGGAATCCGCTCGCCCACAGCTTGAGGCTACTTCAAACCGAGTCACTCCCACGGGGATCGTCCTTGTTCCGTCGGCTATTGTCGAACCGAATCCCACCGAGACCGAAAACAACCTTGTGAGTCTGACAGTCAGGGTTGACGGGGAAAAGGAGTGCTGGATTCACTATCGGGACCGTGACGGTCGCACCGAACAACACCTTCTCGCTGGTGGCACCAGGCTCCAACTCGAGTTGGAGGGTCCGGTCAAACTCACGATCGGAAACGCCGGAGCCGCAACCCTCGTGGTTGGGGGAGTGGAGTACTCCGGCCTCGGAATCCCGGGTCAGGTGGTCCACACCGAGGTCAGTCGAACTGGCGTCAGGACCCTCGGCACCGAGGATCGGCATGACTGACCGACCGGAGGCGACAGGCGAACAGCTGTTCCAGGGAATCCTAGCCGGACGCGTACCTCGCCAAGTCAGGCTGTTCGCAGCCCAGGGCCTGCTTCCGGTCCCCCGCGAGGATTTGCTTCGCCTCCAGGTGCTCCTTTCGTCGGATCCTGATCCCGAACTGGCAATTGCTGCCAAAGAGTCCATCGAATCCGAGGACGTGAAGACCCTTTCGGACTGGATCTCGGACAGCGACGTCGAGTCGATGGTGCTCGACCTGCTGACCCGAATCCGGAATGAGGACGAGATTTGGTCAGCAGTTGCGGTCCACCCAAACGCCTCTGATGAGACCCTTCGAGTGTTGGCTCGAAACGCCGATCAGAAGCTCCAAGACATCATCATCACCAATCAGGTCAGACTGCTGGGATGTCTCGAGATTCTGGAGGATCTGAGGGCCAATCCGCGGGTGAGCCAGGTCATCCTTCGCCGGGTCAGGGAGTTCGAAGAGGAGTTCATCGAGAAGGCCATCAGGGGTCAACTCCAGGAGGTTGACGAGACACCGTCAATCGAGGAGGCGATCCAGGCACTCCGCGCCATCGGAGCCCACATACCCCTCGAATCCACAATGCCATACGGCCCGAAAGAGGATCCGGTGCTCGCTGAGCAGGCCAGGCGGTTCGGGCTGAGCACCTACGGGAAATTGGCTTTGATGTCGGTTAAAGAACAGGTCGTCGCTGCCCTCAAGGGAACTCGTGACGAACGAACGGTGTTGATCGTTTCGCGCAACCGGCTCGTGGTGCGTGCGGTGCTGGGAAGTCCCAAACTCACCGACTCCGAGATCGAAAAATACGCCTCCCTGAGAAGTGTATCGGACGAGGTTATTCGGGTGATCGCCAGCAATCGAAGATGGATGCAGAGCTACGGTGTCGCTCATGCGCTCGCCCAAAACCCCAAGACTCCGGTGCCGACGGCCCTCAGAATTCTACCGAGGCTTTCAGTGCGCGATCTGGCTCGTCTCGGAAACAATCGAAACATCAATCCAGTGGTTCGCCGGCGGGCGCACGATTTTCAGTCCCGTCGTCGCTAGACCGCGCATTTCCCGGGGTTTCATCCCATCAAAAAGGTCGCTATCGTCGTTCTTGCCGGTTTGCGCGTGCGATGAGGCTGTGGTAGACATGGACGGTCAGAAGGACAGTACACAAGGTCAACAGGATGGCACATCGAATTACGTTGTATGACACGCTGGGTGTTGAAAGAGATGCCAGCGAACAGGATATTCGGGCCGCCTTCCGGCGGCTTTCAATGTCGCACCATCCCGACCGTTTCGTGGGCAGAGATCGAGAGTCCGCGGAGGAGCGGTTTCAGGTCATCACTGAGGCATTCAACGTTCTCAGCCGGCCTGAGAGTCGGGAAAAATACGACAAGGACCTGTCAATGCATCCGGGCGGCTCGGATGCCGGCAACCAAATTGACGCCGCCGAAATCGCCCGTCGGTTGACCGCCAAGGGCGTGGAAGCCTATCGCGGAGGGAGCCCACAGGAGGCGATCGAGAAACTCCAGCTCGCTATCGACCACCACGAGAAGGCTGACCGGGCCCACTACTTCATGGGCTTTGTCCTGTGTCAGGTCCCTGCACGGGAACGCGACGCCCTTCGCCATCTCGAGAGAGCAGTGGCTTTGGATACCCACAACGCGACGTACAAGGGACAGGCCGCCGTTGCCGCATTGGCCGTTGGCATGGAGAGTCGCGCCGAGCGCCTCGCCCAGGACGCCCTCGCCCTCGACCCGACCAACAAGAAAGCCGCAGCGGTTCTGTCCAAGCTTGGAACGAAGGGTCATCCGAAGTCTGACAGCCTGCTGGGTCGGTTTCGGCGGAAGGGATGAGCCGGGTGGCGGACGAAACCGTACACAACATCGTGCTGGAGGTTTGGGGTACGACCGACGTCGGCATGAAACGCAATGTCAACGAGGACGTATTTCTGGTCGACGAGGACCTCGGCGTTTGCCTTGTGGCCGATGGCATGGGCGGACACGCTGCCGGCGAAGTGGCGTCGAGGTTGGCTGCGGAAGAGATTGCCCGCAGTCTTGCCGAGCATCCAACCGTCGACAGCGAAACCTGGCCCGAGCATTGGAACATGGCTCGCAGCGCGTCTGCCAACCTGTTGGTCGATGCCATCCTCTCCGGCCACGACCGGGTCACCCGCGCAGTGCGTCGCGACTCGAACCTGCGTGGGATGGGGACCACAGTCGTGGTGGCGATGCATCCGCGTCGCAGCAAGTCCCTGATCATCTGTCACGTGGGTGACAGTCGGGCCTACCGCTTTCGGCGGGGTGTCCTCGAGCTCCTCACCAACGACCACTCGTGGGTTCACGAGCAAGTGGCGGCCGGATTTCTGAGCGAGGATGCGGCGCGGTCCCACCCCCTCAAGAACGTGGTGACTCAGGCTCTCGGCGGGAGTACCGACCCCCTGGTAGACATCCTCGAAACCGAGATGGACGACGGGGACCTCTACCTTCTGTGTTCCGACGGTCTCAACTCCATGCTGGTTGACGATGAAATCCGAGACCTACTTGCGGACGCCGAATCGCTCGAGAAAACTGCGAACCAGCTGGTGGCGGCCGCCAATGAAAAAGGCGGTCACGACAACGTCAGCATCGTGCTGATCCGCCCCCACATCACTCCCTCGCGGTGAACCAGTTTCATCTCGATCAAAGTCCCTTCTTCCCGGGCATTTCCGGTCCGCTCGTGCTGGTGATTCTCGACGGTGTCGGGCTTTATCGAGGAACGGGCGAGGGCTATGACGCGAATGCTTTCGAGCTCGCCCGGACGCCAGTCCTCGACCGGTTGCTCCGGGAGGCCGCCGTTCGGGTCGATCTGACCGCCCATGGGACCGCGGTGGGCATGCCATCGGATTCCGACATGGGGAATTCGGAGGTCGGCCACAACGCCATGGGCGCCGGTCGCATATTCGAACAGGGAGCAAAACTGGTCAACCAGGCCATTGCCTCGGGATCGATCTTTCGAGGACAGGCATGGCTCGAACTTGTGGCCAACGTCCGGGAAAAGGGTTCCACCTTCCACCTTCTCGGGCTTCTTTCGGATGGTAACGTCCACAGCCATATCGACCATGTGGAGGCGCTGATCCGGCGGATGACCGCCGAGGGTGTGGGGCGCCTGCGGGTCCACCCGCTTGCAGACGGACGGGACGTGGATCCCGTAACCTATCACCTCTACCTCGAGCGGCTCGAGGCAATGCTTGCCGAGGCGAGGACCGGCGGCGTCGACGCCGCGGTGGCGTCAGGTGGTGGTCGCATGGCCATCACGATGGACCGATACAACGCCGACTGGGCCATGGTGCAGAAGGGCTGGGAGACCCACGTGCTCGGTCGCGGACGGGGCTTTGGTTCGGCGCTCGAGGCTGTGGCCACCCTCCGCGCCGAGAGTCCAGGGATTATTGACCAGGATTTGCCACCGTTCGTTATCCTGGACTCTGACGGAAGCCCCGTCGGCCCGATCAAGGATGGCGATTCGGTCATTTTCTTTAATTTCCGGGGCGACCGGGCTATCGAAATTTCGCGTGCATTCACCGAGGTGGAATTTCACGAGTTTGATCGTGAAATCCAGCCTGAGGTGCTCTATGCGGGAATGATGGAGTACGACGGCGATTTGCGGATCCCGCCGCGGTTTCTGGTGACTCCTCCCGCCATCTCGAGAACCGTCTCCGAATATCTGGTCCACAACGGCATTTCCCAACTCGCGGTAGCCGAAACCCAGAAGTTCGGCCATGTCACGTATTTTTGGAATGGCAACAACTCCGAACAGTTCGATTCCGAGATGGAAGAATGGGTAGAGGTCCGGTCGGACGATCTTCCATTCGAAACAGCTCCGGCCATGAAGGCTCGCGAGGTTTGTCAGGTGGTCATTGACAGCCTCGCAAACGGTCGGCACCGATTCCTGAGGGTCAACTTCGCCAACGGGGACATGGTGGGGCACACCGGCGTTTTGTCGGCCGCGGTGACGGCCATGGAGGTGGTGGACGAGTGCATTGGGCGACTCGAAAATGCCGTCAACGAGATCGGTGGCACCATGATCGTCACTGCCGATCACGGCAACCTCGAAATGATGTGGGAAGTCGTTCGTGACACCGGCAAGGTCAAGCTGGATGGCGATGGGGCGCCGGTTGTCAAGACCAGTCACACCCTGAATCCGGTACCGTGGTTGCTGGTCGGGTCGGACGCCGAGCTGTTCGTGCCGAACCCCGATCTGAGAGAGCCGGGGCTGGGGAGTATCGCGGCATCCCTGCTGCTGTTGCTGGGATTTCAAGCTCCGGAAGACTACCTTCCGGCTCTGATTGTCCGCCGCCCCCGAACCCTCTCCGATTGACCCCCCATCACACCGTCTGTTAGAGTCACCGGCCATGGCGGCACCCACCATTCCCTTTTTGGAACCGATCGAGAGTCTTCGGGAGGAGATTGCTGGCTTGGAGTCGCTTGCAGGATCGGATCGCAAGGCCGCTACACGACTTCGAGCTGCTCGGGGGGAGCTGGCGGTTGCCATCGAAAAGGTCTTTTCTGAGCTGACGCCCTGGCAGCGATGCCAGATCGCGCGCCACCCCGAGAGGCCCTACACTCTGGGCTACATCCACGGGATCTTCACGAACTTCATGGAATTGCACGGAGATCGACGCTATGCCGACGACCCTGCAATCGTGGCGGGATTCGCCCTCTTTGATGGAGAGCCGGTGGCCATTGTCGGACATCAGAAGGGGCGTGACACGGCCGAGAAGCTCGCGCGGAACTTCGGCATGCCGCGGCCGGAGGGCTATCGCAAGGCCATGCGGATCATGCGATTGGCGGCCCGGTTCAAACGTCCGATCATTTCGTTTGTGGACACCCCGGGGGCCTACCCAGGGATTCACGCCGAGGAACGCGGTCAGGCCGAAGCCATCGCCAACAACCTCGTTGAAATGGCCAGACTGCCTGTTCCGATCATCGTGGTGGTAACCGGCGAAGGAGGTTCCGGCGGTGCCCTTGCCCTCGGCATCGGCGACCGGATCCTGATGCTCTCGAACGCCATCTACTCGGTGATTTCTCCAGAGGGGTGCGCCGCGATTCTCTGGAAGGATCAAGCTCGGGCAGAGGACGCTGCAAAGGCTCTCCGGTTGACCGCGGATGACCTGAAGTCCCTGGGAGTGGCGGACGAAATCATCGAGGAACCCGACGGCGGAGCGCACATGGATCCGGGGGGCATGGAGGCGTCTGTTGCCGCAGCGATCCGACGACATCTCAAGCAACTCCGCAAAGTCAAGCCGGAGCCGCTACTCGCCCGCCGTTACAAGAAGTACCGCGCAATGGGCGTCCACTACGACCGGTGACCATCACGAAGGATCTACGAAGGGACCGCGGCCCTCAGATCAAAAAGTGGTTGCGCCATCTCACCTCCATACTGATCGTGGCGACCATCGCCGGTCTCGTGCTGCTGGGAGTTCAACGATCGAGGAAGATCACCGGTCCAGTGGGGGACTTTTTCTCCCCGGACGTGGTGGGCGGCGGGGACGACCCAGCGATCGGCGTATACACAGGTTTTGAATACATCGAGAGCGTTGCCGGCAAGGCGATTTTTGCCCTTCGGTCCATTCGCACCCTCGGAAAAACGTCTGGCTGGCATGATATCGAGGGAGTGCAGCTGCAACTGTACGAGGAAGGTCGGCCCGGTCCGGTGATCACGGCGGATGGGGCCAGCTTCAATATCCAGACGAGGGATGCGCGACTGCGTGGTCCGATCCGGATCACCTATCCAGATGGGGCGACAATCTCCACCGAGAGCGGCAGCTTCGAGGCGGCTTCTCGGCGGTTCACATCAGATTCTGACGTCCTTTTCATGAATGGCGAGACCGTGGTGCACGCTGGGCGGGTGTTGTATTTCGTGCAGGGAAACAAGGTGGTGTTGGAGGAAAATGCCGTCCTCACCACCGGCGGCACGTCGTTATTGGCCAGCAAGATCGAGTATTTGCGGAATCAGGGCAAGGTGCTCTTTCCAAACGGTTGCCGGGTGGTCCAGGGCGAGGGCTGGGTGTCGGCCCCGAACGCCAGCATAGATCTGGAAGTGTCCGATGGACCACCCCGTAAGATCGTTCTCGATGGCGGCGTGGAGGTCGGACACCCTGGCACCATGGACGGAGGATCCTTGCATGCATGGGCAGAGCGCCTTGTGGCCACACGCGACGCGAGTGGAAACTGGCAGGTTTTGGCTCAGACAGACTCGGACTGGATCACCGTAATACTCGGACCGTCCAACGGCTTTTTCGAGAGGGTTATCAAGACCCAGAATATGCGAGGTGTGGTCGGCCCCGAAGGACTGCTCAGCCTGCGGACAACCCACGGAACCTGTCTTTTTGAAACTCCCATCGAAGGGGATCTCAGACGCGCCGAGGCTCGAGCAGCCCGCGTTTGGTTCTCCGATGGACAGGCCACGGATATGGAGTTGGCCGGCGATGTGGAGATCATCGGTCAGGGCATCCTCGCCAGGGGTACCAGGGCCCGGATGGTTGCCGAAGCTGGAATCACCATGCTTTACGGAGACCCAACCGGTCCGGGACGGGCGTTCGTCGAGGCCGATCGGGGCAGGGTCACCAGTGACCAAGTGCAGGTGTTCGATCGAGAACAACGCATCGAAGCCCGGGGTAACGTCCAGGGTCAGCTTCTGGGGGTTGCGATCCTGGGCGAGGACAGTGGTGACGAACAGCAACCCATGCACTTCGCGGCCGGCGTTCTGGACATCACCGAAAATGGCGAGCACTTCAGGCTGCGCGAGGGTGCCCGCGTATGGCAGGGTCATCGCCTGCTGATTGGTGACGATATTTCCTATGCCCAGCGCGATGAGGTCGTGGAGGCGTCCGGGCACGTAAGGGCGACCTTTCCGGCCGATCAACTCGGGTCCCAAAACGAGTCGGAAGACGATGTGGTGGTTGTGTCCCGATCCCTGCGCTACGATCGACCAGCCCGGCAGGCCATCTTCAAGGGGAACGTGAGGTATTCCGATCCCGATCACGTGCTGGCGGCCACCGAACTCCGCGCGATCTTCGACGCCGAGGATACGATCACCCAGATCGAGGCGTTGGGTGATGTGGAAATCGAAGAGCTCTCTACCGGTCGGACGCTGCAAGCCCAGCAGGCCACTCGGGACGTGACAGCGGGTGTGATTCATGCCACAGGTTCGCCGGTTCGCTTGACGGATGCCGCCGGTACCGCCGTATCGAGCTCGTCGTTGACCTGGACTGAGGCCGATGGTAGTGTCACCGTCGCCGGCGGAACCGAGACTATTTACTACCCGGAGGAAGAGCCCTGACGCCCAAAGCGCTTGATCTGGAGGCCGATGGCCTGCGCAAGTCATATCGCGGCCGGCGCGTTGTGGACGGAGTCTCGGTGAAAATCGCCCCGGGCGAAATCGTAGGCCTGCTGGGGCCGAACGGTGCCGGCAAAACCACGTCCTTCTACATGATGGTGGGATTGGTGGAGCCTGATGGCGGTCAGGTCACGCTCGGCGGCAACGAGATCACAGATTGGCCCATGTATCGCCGGGCTCGGGCCGGGATCGCGTACCTCGCCCAGGAGCCGAGCGCTTTCAAGCGCCTCAGCGTCCAGGACAACATCTGGATGGTTCTCGAAGTCCTGGGTGTGGACGGCCACGAGGCCCAGGAGAGGATCGATGCCCTGCTTTCCGACTTTGGTCTGACCGAGCTCCGGAAGCAACGGGCAGAGACTCTCTCGGGTGGTGAGCGGCGCCGCCTGGAGATTGCTCGCGCGCTGGCTATCGAACCCACCTTCATCTTGCTCGATGAACCCTTCGCCGGCATCGATCCGATTGCCGTGATCGATCTTCAACGAATAATCCGACACCTCAAATCCTTGGGAATAGGGGTGTTAATAACTGACCACAACGTTCGCGAGACGTTGAAGATCACCGATCGAGCCTATATAATCAAAGACGGCAAGATTTTTGCTACTGGCGACCCGGTCGAGCTGTCAGAAAACAGGGACGTACGGCGGATCTACCTCGGAGAGAATTTCCGGTTGTAACCGCGGCTCGACGGCAACCCGACTGAGTCAGATAGAAGGCACGAGTTCTCGCGAACATGGCACTCGAACAAAAGCTACGGCTCCGACTCGCTCAGCGTCTCGTGATGACGCCCTCGCTGCAGCAGGCTATCAAGCTGCTGCAACTCTCGCGTCTCGAGTTGGAGGAGGCTCTATCCCAGGAGATCCTCGAAAACCCGGTCCTCGACGTCGAGGAACAACGGGAGGAGTCCGAGGTCGAGGAGGACACGCAGCAGGCGGACGGCGAAGAGACCGCCAAGGACACAGACACGGAGGGGGCGCAGGATGAATCCGCGGCTGTCGCCGCGACAGACGAAGTCGCTGACGTTGATGAGAGTCTCCCGTCCGCCGAAGAAACTTACGACGATATTGACGTCGATGCTTTTTTTGCTGACTACCTTGCGGACAGCCGACCAGAGGGACCGTCAATGGCGACATCCGCCGCGACTCAGGATGTGCCTCTCGAAAACGTGGTTTCAGCCTCGCCGGGTTTGCACGATCACCTGCTGTGGCAGCTCCGAATGGCCGCCATTCCCGCCCGGTTGGTGACCCTCTGCGAATTCATCATCGGCAACCTTGATGAAGACGGCTATCTGCGGGCATCAGACGATGAGATCGGCTCCGCGACCGGTGCCGAACCCAACGAAATCGGACTCGCCCTCGGCGTCATTCGAGCCATGGATCCCCCCGGTGTGGGATCGCGCACCCTTCGCGAATGCTTGACGGCCCAGATCGAACAGTTGATCTCCGAGTCCACTGACGAAGTCGAAGTGGCCCTTCTGAATCGCGTCCACCGAGTGGTCAAAGAACACTGGGACGATTTCCTGCACCAACGCTGGGTCAAATTGGCCTCGGCAGTCGACTGTGAGGTTTCAGAGCTGAAGTCGGTTCTGGAGGTGATCCACGGATTGGAACCCAAGCCTGGCAGGGCCTTCGCCACTGATCGCAACCAGTACATCGAACCCGATGTCTACGTCCGCAAGGTGGATGGGGAGTTCGCGATTACCTTGAACGATGACGGCCTGCCCAGGCTTCGCGTCAATTCAAAATACGCCCGTATGCTCGAGGGTGGTGGGGTGGACCCCCAGGTGGGAAGCTACCTTCGCGAGAAAATGCGAAACGCGATCTGGCTCATGAAGAGTATCGACCAGCGGCAGCGCACGATCTACAAGGTCGCACGGAGCATCGTGTCCTTCCAGCAGGACTTCCTCGATCAGGGGATCGAACATCTGAGGCCGATGGTGCTTCGGCAGGTAGCCGAGGATATCGGGATGCACGAATCGACGATTTCTCGGGTGGTGAGTAACAAGTACATGTACACCCCACGCGGGCTGTTTCCCATGAAGTTCTTTTTTCACTCTGGGGTGGATTCCGCCAGGGGCGAAAATGTTTCGTCGTTGGTGGTCAAAGAGCGCATCCGGAAGGTGATTGAAGCCGAGGACCCCGCCCGTCCATTGTCCGACTCGAAGATCATGCGGTTGCTCCAAAGAGAGGGAATCCGGCTGGCGCGCCGCACAGTGGCTAAATACCGCGAGGAGATGTACATACCCTCCTCGGACAAGCGAAAAAAAGTTTTTTGACAGGGGGCTGCAGATGAAGATCGACTATATCGCCCGCAAGGTGAACCTCGACGCCCAGGTCCGTGAGTTGGCTGAGAAAAAACTGGAGAAAATCAAGAAGTACTTCAATGACATCCTGGATGTGCGCGTTGAGGTGGGTCAGGAGCGCCACCTCTACGTCGCTGATCTCTCGGTCAAGGGAAAGGACTTCAACATCCAAGCAACCAGCCAGAACAAGGAACTCACGACGGCAATTCAGGACGGAGTCGACAAGCTGGAAATCCAGGCGCGGCGGGCCAAGACGCGCCTCAAGGACCACAAGGGTCGCCAGGGTCGCGGCTCGGCTCCATCGTGGTCGGTGGATGTTATCGAACCCGAATCTGCGGCTGCAGGCCAGCCCAGAATCGTAGAGCAAAGCAGTATCCCCATCAAACCCATGAGCATCGAAGAGGCGGTCATGCAGCTCGAAGAGTCGAGCGACGAGTTCTTCGTGTTCCGCAATTCTGCGAATGATAAAGTGAACGTGCTCTACCGAAGACCCGACAGGAACTTGGGCCTGATTACGCCCGAACTCTGATGAAGTTCCGCGAATTGATCGATGCCGATCGAGTGCACCTCGATCTCGAGGCCAACGACCTCGTTGGGGCACTGGAGGCGGCCGCCGCGACCTTCGAAGGAGTTGGTGACGTCAGTCGCGACGAGGTGGTTCGTGCGCTGCTCGAGCGGGAGCGTTTGGGTTCTACCTCGGTGGGTTCCGGATTCGCGATTCCCCACTGCAAGCTGGAATCGTTGCGGAAACTCGAGGTGAGCTTGGCGCGATTCGCCCAACCGGTGGACTTTGGCGCTCCCGACGATCTGAAGGTCCGGTTTTTCTTCGTCGTTCTGTCTCCTCCGGACCAGCCGGCTGCTCATCTCCAAGTGCTTTCTCAGATCGCTCGGGTGTTGAAACGGGAGGACCTCCGATCGGCATTGCTCAATGTGCGGGATCCCGAGGAAATCGTCGACGCCCTATTCGACGCATTGCAGGCGGAGGACCTGTGACCAGGGATCGGTCCGTGACGGTGGGCGAGTTGTTCTCTGACGCGCGCGTGTCGGGGTTGGGTCTCGAGATCCTTGCGGGGGGCGATGCCCTCGATAAACGGTCGATTATCAATCCCAGAATTCAGAAACCAGGCCTGGCTCTGGCGGGCTATCTCCCGTACGTCAAGGGCGGCCGGGTTCAGATCCTCGGTGAGTCGGAGTTTGCCTACCTCGCAACCCTTGGCGAAAAGGAGGCGTCCGGTCGACTCCTCCAGTTGGCCGGGCTTGACGTGCCCTGCATTCTTTCCGCCAAGGGCCTCAGACCCAGCCGCGAGGTGATTGAGCGGTGCGATCAAATGGGGGTACCGATCGCGACAACTCCCGCCCAGACTTCGGACCTGATCGAGGTCCTGTCCTCTTTCCTCGAGGATGAACTGGCCCCTCGTATCCAGATGCACGGCGTGCTCGTGGACGTCTTTTCGTTGGGAACTCTGATCCTGGGAGACGCTGGTATCGGCAAGAGTGAGTGTGCACTCGAACTGGTCTACCGAGGTCACCGGCTGGTGGCCGACGACTTGGTGGTTGTGCGCAGGACCCACGCGCAAGGTCTGCTTGGGTCTCCCCACGAACTGCTGGAACACTACCTCGAACTGCGGGGCGTAGGGATCATCGATATTCGCAACCACTTCGGCATGACGGCGACCTCTCCGTCAACGCCGATTTCACTGGTGATACGGCTCGTGAAGCTGAACCCTGACGCCAAGATCCTCGAGCAGAAGTGGCGTGAGAAGATGATGGAAAACCCCCACTCATGGGCAACCACCGAGACGATTCTCGGCATCGAGGTGCCTCTCTATACGATGGTTGTGGCGCCGGGGCGGGATTTGGCGATCATGGTCGAGACCGCGGTTCGAAAGTGCCTGTTGGCCCGGCGTGACATCCAAGATGAGCGCGATTTTCTGGGTGTGATCAACGAGGTGGCTGCGAGGGGGAGTCGGAAACTGCCAGAGGCCGACGATGAGTGAAGGCGACTTCAGCGGCCCATTTGTCATCACTGGCCTTTCGGGTTCCGGGAAAACCGTTCTCAGTCGCAGTCTGGAAGACTTGGGCTATCTGTGCGTGGATAACATTCCTCTCGGACTCGTGCCGGAGCTCTTTGCCTCCAAGGAGATAGACCTCTCCCGACTGGTTGTGGTGGTGGACGTGCGGACACGGGGATTGACCGAGAAATTCCCAAAAATCTTTGAACAGCTCACCCAATTGTCGCAGTCCCTGAGAGTTGTGTTCGTGGAGGCGTCGCCGGTTGTCCTGTTGCGCCGATTCTCGATCGCTCGAAGGCCTCATCCGCTGCGGGATCGAAGCCTCGAACAGGCGATCGCCGACGAGCGCGAATCCCTCATGGGAGTCCGAGAAGCAGCCGATCTGGTGATCGACACCACCCAGCTCACGCCCCACGACCTCAAGCGGCAGATACTCACTCTGGCCGGCACTTCGAATGGAGTGCGCCGAATGATAGTCACCTTGCAGAGCTTCTCTTACCTCCAAGGTGTGCCGGCTACGGCGAGTCTTGTCTTTGATGTCCGGTTTTTGCCGAATCCGTATTTCGAGCCCGATCTCAGGTCGCTGGCGGGAAACGACGATGCGGTGGTGAGTTGGTTCAAGGACAGGGCGGAGGTGACGGATGCGGTGGGCAGGCTCCAGGACCTGATAATCTACCTGCTGCCGAAGTACGATCACGAGCTCAAGGCCGAGGTCACCATCGCGATGGGTTGCACCGGCGGGCGCCACCGGTCGGTGTACATGGCCGACCGTTTGGCACGGGTGGTGAAAAAGGCCGGTTATGATGTGGTCGTGCATCATCGGGACAAGGATCGGTGGAGGTAATCATGATTCCCGTGCTGGTGCTGACCCACGGTGAACTCGCTGTTGCCTTGCTGGACGCCGCAAGGACCATCGACCCCCAGCTCGGGGGAGGGGAGACAGCAGCCCTCGCGTTGCCCTGGGATGTGGATTCGGATCAAGCCAGCACCACCGTCAAGGAGATGGTCAACGATCTGGATCAGGGTGGCGGTGTCCTGATCCTCACCGACATGTTCGGAGGCACCGCAACCAACCTGGCACTTCCATTCTTGGATCCTGACCGGGTGGAGATCGTAACCGGCGTGAATCTGCCAATGCTCGTCAAGCTGGCTTCGATCCGTGACCAGGGTCTTTCGCTGGCCGAAGTGGCGGATCGATTGACGGTGGCCGGTCAGAAGAGCATTCGGGTCGCGAGCGAATTCCTTCGATCGAGGAGCGCGCGGGCCAGCTGAGAGACCCCGTACAATAAGAGGAGCCCGGTCTGCCGTGGAGCACGGGATGGTGCGGGCACCTCACCGAAGCAAGATCTTGGAGTGACTGGAAATGACGCAGCAGCAGGTGGAAATTTCGAATCGACTGGGGCTTCATGCCCGAGCGGCGGCCAAGCTCGTTCATACGGCAAACAGCTTCCGGTCGGAAGTTTTCATCGGCACCGGTGAAGAAGAGGTGAACGCAAAGTCTATTCTCGGTTTGCTCACCCTCGCCGCGACCAAGGGAACCCCGCTGACGGTGCGGGCGGACGGGGCGGACGAGCAGGAGGCGGTGTTGGCCGTCGTGAGCCTGTTCGAGGACAAATTTGGGGAAGGTGAATGAGTCACGGTTACCTGTCGGGCATGGGCGTCAGCCCGGGCATCGCAATCGGCGAGCCCGTGGTTCACGAGAATCTGCCCATGTCGACGGTGCGGATTTCTCTGCCATCCACAGAGGTCGATGGCGAGGTGGAGCGATTCCGCCAGGCGGTAGGGACGGCGGTTGAGAGGATCCGAGGCACTCAGCGGCGGGCATCAAAGCAAATGGGCGAGGAGTACGCCGGGATCTTCGAAGCCCACCAGCTCATCGCCTCTGACCCGTCGTTCCTGGACCCCATAGAGAAGATCATCCGCACGCAACACGTCAATGCGGAGTGGGCGGTGGATCGGGTGGTGGCCGACCTGGTGGAGAGGTTCGAAGCCCTTCCCGACGCACACTTGGCGGACCGCAAACTCGACGTTCTGGACGTGGCCACCCAGATGCTCAATGCCTTGCATGGGCTGGACCTCGGCGAGTTGGAGGCTCTCGATCGTCCGGTCGTGCTGGTGGCCGACGACCTGCCGCCCTCCACCGCCGTGCAGCTGCCGCTGGACAAGATTCTCGGATTCGCCCTGGAGAGGGGCGGCCCGACCGCCCACACGACGATCATCGCCCGTTCGCTCGGAATCCCCGTGATCGTCGGCGCTCGTGGCGTCTGCCAGCTCGCTCAACATTCTCGGCAGCTCGCGCTCGACGCCTTCGAAGGGAAGATCGTCTTCGATCCCAATCCCGCTGAGATCAGCGAGTACGAGTCTCGTCGCCAGGAGTATTTGGATCAACAGGCGCGACTGCTGCAGATGCGGACTCTGCCGACGGTGACCCGAGATGGACGGTCTATCGATTTGCTGGCCAACATCGACATGCCGACGGAGACCGCAAACGCCGTCGAGTGGAATGTGGCGGGTGTGGGCCTGTACCGATCCGAGTTCCTTTACATGAAGATGACTCCGGCCCTGCCCACCGAGGACGACCACCTTTCGGTGTACCGCGATATGGCTGTGACGATGGCCGGTCGCCCGGTGACCATCCGGACCTTTGACCTCGGGGGGAAAAAGCTGGCTCGCGAGGTCATCGGCACCACCGAAGCCAACCCGGTGCTGGGCTTGCGCGGCATTCGATTGTGTTTTTCGCAACCCGAGTTCTTTCGAACTCAACTCAGGGCACTGCTCCTGCTGGCAGGTGAGTTCGACGAGGGCCAGATCAGGATCCTGTTCCCACTGATCTCGGGAATCGAGGAGTTCAGGATCGCCCGCCTGCTGGTCCGAAAGCTCCGGTCCGAGTTGAGAGAGGAAGGGCACACGATTCCCGAGCACATTCCACTCGGTGCGATGGTGGAAGTCCCGTCTTCCGCAATCATGGCTCGAGAATTGGCGCGGGAAGCAGATTTCCTATCGATCGGAACCAACGATCTCATCCAGTACACCCTGGCCGTCGATCGTTCGAACGAACGGGTGGCGTCGCTCTATCGACCGACGAACCCGGCGGTTATGCGGTTGATTTCGGGGATATTGTCCGCCGGAAAGGCGGAGCAAGTGGCCGTCACGATGTGCGGGGAGATGGCCGCCGACCCGCTGATGGTGCCGATTCTGGTCGGCCTCGGCCTCACGAGGTTCAGTATGAATCCGCAGGCCATTCCGGTGGTTCGCGCGCTCATTCGCCAGCTTTCCTACCGTGAATCAGCCCACATGGCGCGGCAGACTTTGAAGATGGAAACCTCCCGCGAGGTGGAGGAATACCTCCTCGAGCGGTTGGCCATCACACTCGCCAAGACCAAGATTCGGGTATAGGTGGTATATGGCAAGAACGGATGCGCGAGTTGTCAGCAAACCCTGGGGCCACGAGGAGATCTTCGCCGCGACACCACGCTATGCGGGTAAGATTCTGTTCATCAAGGCTGGTGAGGCTCTGAGTCTCCAATATCACCAGGTCAAGGAAGAGACGCTTCGGGTGCTTGACGGCGAGGTGGAATTCGTGGCGGGCCCCGATCAGGATCATTTGGTCGCCCACGAGCTCAGCGCCGGTGAGGTCTTTCACGTGAGTCCGGGCACCCTGCACAGGATGACCGCCCGCACCGACTGTCGCCTGCTCGAGGTGTCCACACCGGAGTTGGATGACGTGGTTCGACTCGAGGACCGATACGGCCGGCAGGGAACCAGTGACCCATGAGGGTGTCTGAGGGTTCACTTCATGGAGGTGGCACTATGACCATGCAACGAATCGCGAACGTTGGCCGACTGGTGATGCTCGCCCTGGTATGTGCGGCAATAGCGACGCCAGCTTCGATGGCTGCCGACGAGCCGACGCCCACACCAAAACCCTCGCGCACACCGATCGTGATCACGAACGACAATCTGGCCGATTACGCCGCGAAGGGCAATGTCACCAGCGCCGAAGATAGTTCGGGATCCACCAAGGGGCGCCGCCCGGTTCACGAACCCGGAACCGACGCCTCGAAGAGGACGGTCATGGATGCGGTGGAAGACGCCGGCGCACTTGCACAGGACGAGAAGAAGCACTTCTGGCGCTCCACATACACAAAACAGCTCGAACTCGTGGCTTCGATCGAAGAACAGATCGCGCACCTGGACTGGGAGATCCCAGGTCTGTGGCGCGACTTCTATGCCTGGGATGACCCGGCCTACCGGGACGGCGTGATCAAGGTGAAGCTCGACGAGGCTCTGGCCCGAAGACAACGGCTGGAGGAACAGCTCAAGGTGGAACAGGCGCGGCTGGAAGAAATCAAGAAGGATGCGCGCAAGGATGGTGCGCAGCCGGGTTGGTTCCGAGGCATCGAGAAGCCCACCCCACGCCCAAGGGAACAGAAGTAGTACACTTCCTGGAATGAGATTCTATTTCATCGAGACCTGGGGCTGTCAGATGAACCGGCATGACAGCGAACACCTGGAAGGGGAGCTGCGTCGCAGCGGTCTCCAACCTGCGGACAGCGCGGATTCTGCGGATCTGGTTCTGCTCAACACCTGCTCTGTTCGGGACAAACCGGTCCAGAAACTGCTGAGCAGGATTGGTGAGCTCGCCAATCGTCGCCGGCCGCCGGTGGTAGGAGTCTGCGGTTGCGTCGCCGAACAAGAGGGGCGCGAGTTGATCGCCCGATCGCGAGCCGTGGGATTTGTCCTCGGGCCCGGTCAGGTGGAACGCCTGTCGGAGGCTCTCCTTATGGTGGACGGGGGAGCGCGGCCCGTACTGACCGGATTCGAAACCGATCGTGACTTCGAGAGTCGACCAGTGGTTCGCAAGAGCGCCACGCGAGGCATGGTCACGGTGATGGAGGGGTGCAACGAATTCTGCACCTTCTGCATCGTGCCCTACACCCGTGGCCGTGAGTTGAGTCGGCCGATGGACGAGGTCCTCCGCGAAGTCCACGGCCTCGCTGCTCAGGGGCTCAAGGAAGTGGAACTTCTCGGCCAGACCATCAATGCCTACCGTTGTCCCACGACCGACGCCGACTTCGCCGACTTGCTCGAGGCGGTGGCATCGTTGGAGGGACTGCTCAGGGTGCGCTACATCACCTCCCATCCGAGACACTTCAACGACCGGCTGATCGGCGTCCTGGCCCGCCACTCGAAGGTCTCGCGGTATCTTCACCTGCCCGTCCAGTCCGGATCGAACGCCGTTCTCAAGAAAATGCACCGGAGATACACCCGGGAAGACTACCTGGAGTTGGTGGCCCGAATCCGCAAATCGGTGCCCGACATCAATCTGTCCACCGACATCATCGTCGGCTTCCCCGGGGAATCCGAGCAGGATTTCATGGAGTCCCTCGAGCTGTTGAAACAGATCCGATTCGGCCAGGTGTACGCCTTCGCCTACTCACCACGACCAAAGACTCCCGCAGCGCTGTACCAGGGCCAGGTTGAAGACCGGCAGGCAAAAAGCCGGCTCCACAGGCTGTTCGAGATCAGCGATCGAATCTCGTTGGAGCTCAACCAAGCCCTCGTGGGCTCCGTGGTTCCGGTCTTGATCGACGGTGCGAGCCGTCGTGACGACACTGCCTGGCAGGGGAGGGGAGAGGACAACCGGGTGGTGAACCTGCCGAAGTCACCCGGCGATCGGGTTGGTGATGTGGTTGATGCACGAATCGTGCGGGCCAGTCCCCACTCCCTCGTCGGCGAACCGACGGTAGCCGTCGGCAGGCTGCCGGTGGTACAGGTTGGAGCCACTCCTTGACAAGCGGCCGTATCACCAACACATTGTTCATATGACAAAGGCTCACGGTTCCCCTCCTGCTGTGAAGATGCACGTCCGGGCGCTGGTGCTCGATCCGGTTTCAAACATGCCCGTGGTTGTCCTGGAGAGCATTGAAAACAATGCATTTCTGCCGATCTGGATCGGAGTCTGCGAAGCCAACGCCATCGCGCTGGTCCTCGAAGGGGTCGTCCCTCCGCGACCCATGACCCACGACCTGATACCGGCCTTGTTGGGCGCCACCGGCTATTCGGTGGATCGGGTCCATATCCACACTCTTGCCGACAGTGTCTTTCTCGCCTCGATTCGCCTGATCAACATGAGTGGTGAGACCGAGGAGGTGGATGCCCGACCATCCGATGCCCTTGCAGTGGCCCTTCGGACGCAGTCCGAGATCTACGTGGCTCCCGAAGTGCTTGACCGCGCGGTGGTCACCGAAGGGAGCGAGGAGGACGCCATCCGGTTGATCCTGGAGAAACTCCGGCCAGAGGACCTGGGCGAATACGAAATGTGAGGCGCTGGCCCGCTGATCTCACCGGCATCCCGCTGCCTATTTGACGCACAAATTGACACCTTTTCGCAGTCGCTCGTATAGTTGGGGCGCGATCGGAGGCAAGGACACTCGATGATCATCGCCATCACCAATCAAAAGGGTGGGGTTGGGAAGACCACAACCGCCATCAATCTTGCGGCCGGGTTCGCCCAGAAAAGCCTCGATACGCTTCTCATCGATCTCGATCCCCAGGCCAACTCCAGTATGTCCCTCGTCGATCTCAGCCAGCTTGACGGCAATATGTTCGACGTTCTGCGCGGCGCCATGCCTTTGAGCGAGGTGATCGTCCCGGGAAATCGCGACCACCTCTGGGTCGCTCCCTCGCGAATCGCCATGGCGAAACTCGAAGTCTCCATGGTGGGGGAGCTCGATGCTCCCTACCGGTTGAAGGACGCCCTCGACGCCCTTGACGCCGGGTTCGACGCCATTGTCATCGATACACCTCCGACCCTCGGCCTCACGACCGTCAATGCCCTGGTCGCTGCCAGCCACGTACTGGTGCCCATCCAGTCGTCGTATTTTGCGCTCGAGGGCACCGACGACCTTCTCGAAACCATCGACAAGATCAAGGCACGCCCCAACACCGAACTCCAACTCCTGGGGGTGCTGGTGACCATGTTCGACCGACGGACCATCCTTTCGAAACAGGTCCACAAGGAGATCCGAAAAGTATTTGGGAAGCTCGTCTTCAAGACCCGGATTACCAAGTCGGTGCGGCTCGAAGAGGCCCCGGCTCACCAGCTCAGTATCTTTGACCACGCGCCCAAGTCGAGCGGCGCTTACGAATACTATCGTCTGTGCGAGGAGGTCCTCCAACGTGTCGGATCGGAATAAGAAACCAGGGCTCCCGCCCAAAAAGCGTATGCGGCACGACCGGCACTTCGTGGACGAACTGGCGCAACGAATGGGGGAGGGATTCGGCAAGATGATCCGAGTCACCGCCATCAGCTCGAACCTGGATCAACCACGCACCAACCTTGGAAACCTCACGGATCTCAAGACCAGCATCGAAAAACACGGGATTTTGGAACCCCTGCTGGTTCGTCGTCGCAAAGGTGGATATCAACTGGTTTCTGGGGAACGCCGTTTTCACGCGGCCATGCAGGTGGGTCTTTCAGAGGTGCCCTGTATCGAACTCACCGTCAGCGACGAGCACGCCCTGGAAATCGCACTGGTTGAAAACCTTCAGAGACAGAATCTCAGTCCATTTGAAGAAGCGGACGGTTTCGTGACCTTGATTGAAAAGTACGGCTACACCCATGAACAGGTGGCCGAGGCAGTGGGCCGTTCCAGGGTGACGGTCACCGAGACCATCAGAATCCTCAACCTTCCGGACGACGTCCGTGAGGCCTGTCGGCACGCCGACATTACCGCCAAGGGCATCCTGCTCGAAATCTCCAAGGCGCCTTCTCAAGGCGCCATGCTCCAACTCGTCGAAGAAATCCAAGAACACCAACTGGATCGTGATGCCATCCGCGCCCGACGAAAAGAACTGGACGGCGAGAAACTCGAGGAGACCCCAAGGGAAATTCCGAGCCGGCCGTATTTTTGGCGCTTCAAGAGTCCGGACCGCAGTTTCAGTCTGTCGCTTTCTTTCCGAACGGCCCGCGAACCCAAAAGGGAAGAGGTCATCCAGACCCTGGAGGCCATCATCGACGAACTGCGGGACGAAGAGGGGCCCGGGGCTGAATAGGAATTGAAGATCAAAAATTGAAAATTGAAGATTGGAATAGCCCTGATTCTATTGCGTCACTCGTTGGTTGTTTACATAATATATCTTATCGGACGTTGCATCTCTGGTCTCAGCCTGTGGAAAACACCTCCCCTGTGGAAAAGCTGCGGATAATGGCTGAGATTGGTAACCTACTCTGAGGATGAAGCTCGACCGGTATGTAGCCAGTGAGGTGATCGTTCCAGCGAGCCTGGGGTTCGTCACCTACACCTTTCTGCTCATGATGAGGGGTCTGTTCGCCCTCATCGAGCAGATCTTCGTTCGCGGCCTCCCGGTGCTCGACGCTCTGATGGTGCTCGCCATCACTCTCCCCCACGTCGTGGTGCTCACCATTCCCATGGGCTTTCTGTTCGGTGTGCTGCTCGCAGCGGGAAGATTGAGCACCGACAATGAGATCGTCGCCATCCAGGCGTCCGGGATATCGGTCCGACGGCTGCTTCGGCCCATCCTGGTGCTCGGCGTTTTGCTGGCCATCCTCAATGGTTATCTTTTTCTGGTGGTCATCCCGAAGTCCAATCGCTCTCTCAAGGACCTCCGAGTTCGGCTGTTTGCCTCGGCCAGAAACCTGGGACGGATCCAGCCTGGAGTTTTCTACGAGGACTTTCCCAACATCCTGCTTTACCTGCGGGACGTGGACCCGCAGACCACGGAATGGGACAGGGTCCTGGTGTACGACAGCCGTAAACCGGGCGAGGAAAGCCTCACTCTGGCCCGGAAGGGTCGCGTGATGACCACCGCTGGTCAGACCCTACCGGCGGGAGAGGCAGCTGTTGATGGCCAAAATAGCGGGTCGAAAGTGGCCGACAGCGCCGCCAAGGCATGGATTCAGCTCGATGACGCCGTCACCCATCAGTTTCTGCGGGAGAAACCGGACACCTATCGTGTCAACGCCAACCAGCAGCTGCTGTTCACCCCGGATGTCCAGGATCGCGGCAGCACCCGGTATGCCCTGGCCATGCGGGAGAGGGACACGCTCGAGCTGGTGGACTTTTTATGGATGGGGCAGCTGGCGGGCGCGGACGGCGACCCCGAGGAAATGGAAAAATTGACCCGGGCGGCGAAGGTCGAACTCAACCGGCGGATTTCCGTACCCTCGGCCTGCATCGTCTTCGCTCTGTTGGCCCTTCCGCTGGGCATTGGCTCGCGATCCGGAGGCCGTGGCAGGGGCTTTGTTCTGTCGGTCGGCGTCGTCCTGGTCTACTACGTCATCGGCAACAATGCGGAGATCGCGGCCACCCAGGGGAAGCTCCCGGTTTGGTTGGGAATGTGGCTTCCGAATCTGGTCTTGGTGTTGCTGTCGGTCTTCCTGATGACTCGGATGGGCCGTTGGCTGGGCGAACGCCAACGCCGCGAAGGACCCATATCCAGGATCCGTCGGTGGTGGCGTCGACGGCAGATGGAACGAGAGGCCGCACGGGCCGCCCCGGGGCACGACCGACCAACCGCCCCCACCGCCCGGGCCGAGGCCTCCACCCGGCGGATCGCGTTTCGGTTTCCGGCCCTGCTGGACCGGTATCTCACGGTTCGGCTGCTGGCTCCCCTGCTGCTGGTGGTGGCGAGTACGGGTGGGCTCTACATCGTTGTGGATCTCACCGAAAACATCAATGCGATGGCGAAGAACAGCCCACCGTTCAACGTGATCGTTGCCTACTACTGGAACCTCATGCCTCAGATGATCGTCGACGTCCTTCCCTTCGCCATGTTGATCGCGGTGCTGATCGTGCTGACCGTCCTCGAACGGCAACGGGAGTTGACCGCCCTCAAGGGAGGCGGAATCTCGCTGTTTCGCGTCATGATCCCGGTGGTGCTGGTGGCGTCCACCATGGGTATCACCATGTGGTTGCTGGCCGAACACGTGGTCCCCGAAGCCAACCGGGAAAAGGACCGCTTGCTCGACATCATTGAAGGCAACGTGGCCGCCAGGTCCTACCAGGCGACAGACCGCCAGTGGCTGCTGTCGAGGGACGATACGACCTTTTACAACTTCCTGCGGTACGACGCGGACTCCCAAACCCTGCTGCGGTTCACCATGTACCGTGTGGACGACGACATGAAGCTTCGGTTCCATCTCTACGCTCCCCGTGTCCAATTCTTGGACGGCAAGTGGATCGCCGACGGTGGCTGGTTCCGCCAGTTCTTCCCGGACGGCACCGACGAGTTTCGGAGAATTTCCAAACCTCTGGAACTCACCGTTCCCGAGGGTCCGGCGTACTTCGGGCAGGAGTACAGCAGTCCCTCGGAGATGTCCTTCGGCGAGCTTCGCCAGTACATTGGCGAACTGGAGGAATCGGGCTACCAACCCAACGGGCTGATCGTCAGATGGCACCAAAAGCTCTCCTATCCCATCTCCGCCGTCATCATGATCTGTTTGGCGCTGCCCTTTGGCCTCAACCGGGGAGGCAAGCGGGTGACCACCATGCAGGGTGTGGCCCTGGCGCTTGGACTGGGTTTCGGCTACTCGATCCTGGTCACGGTCTTTGGTGAACTTGGCGAGGCAGCCGTCCTCCCGCCCGCGATCGCGGCCTGGGCACCGGTTCTATTGGGCTTCCTTTTCGCAGTCAATCGAGCAACAACTCTTCGGACCTGAGCCGGCTCTTTGGAAGCGCGTTGGTAGATCTTCGATGGGAATTCAGAGTATTCGTCAATCGAAAATCAAAAATCGAAGATCGAAAATTTCCCCACCCTGCCCTACCGCGTAACTCCCCTACTGAGTAGCTGTCTCACAATTCACGCACCGCCAGTTCGTGAAAGCGGCGACGGAGAGGATGGAGATCCACGTCGTGATAGCCGGGGTGGTGGCGGTTGGTGAGCAGGACGAAAACTGCGTCCAGGTCGGGATCCACCCAGACCGAGGTGCCAGTGAATCCGTTGTGACCGAATGCCCGCTGCCCGAGCGCGGGTCCGGCCGAGCATCCGGAGGTCTTCGACAGCTGCCAGCCCAGGCCGCGGAATTGCTGCCCGTCAGCAGCCACCGGTCTCGTCGCGGCCGCGATTTCTTCGGAATGCAACAGCGTTCCTCCGCTGGTCAATAGATACTGGGCCGCCAGAGCCCAGACCCCCCGCGCCGTACCAAAGAGGCCCGAGTTACCCGCGATTCCCCCTGCCCAGCGCGCATTGCCATCGTTGGCTTGACCCATTCCGACCCCTGGCACCACCTCCTCGGGAAACCCGAGATCAGCGCACATTTGGAGCTCGGGCTCGGGAGACCCGGCACCACCGGCGAGGCGCGGGTCCTCCGCATCCGGAGTGAAACCCAATTCGTCATCCAATCCCAGGGGACCCGTCACCTGCTTCTGGAAGCCGGAGGCCAGTGGATCGCCGAACAGGCGTTCGAGGATCGTGCCGAGCAGGATGAACCCGAGGCAGCTGTAGACCACCTGGTTTCCGGGTTCAGAGATCGGCTCGATGTCCAGCACCAAATTCGCGATTTCGCTGGGCTCGCCACCCGTCGCGTAAATGGGCCTCCAGGCCGGTAGCCCGGCGCTGTGGGACAGCAACTGAGCGATCGTGGCCCTCGCCAGTGGCGGCCTGACGCCGAAGCCCACAACCTCCCCCACCGAGGCATCCAGGTCGAGAACCCCGTTGCGCACTGCGAGCAGTGACAGGGTGGTGGTGACCAGCGGTTTGGTGAGGGATGCAAGGTCGTACCGTGTTTCCCGAACTGCCCCCCTCCCCTCTTGCCCCAGCTGCGCTCTGCCAAAAAACTCGACTCGGGGCTCCCTACCGACCTGTCCCCAGGCGGCCACGGCTGAAGGGGCGCTGCCGGCAGCCACAGCCCGCTCGAGCAGCCCGGCCACCGCGCTCAATGGGCTCTTCCGGGACTCGAGTCGGTCTTCGGTTCGGGGTCCAGCGGGATCGGCCGGCCGTCAGCGTCCACGTTCACGTACGTGATCTCGGCGTCGGTGACCCGTGCGAGAGTTTTCCGTGCCCCGCTCCTGGCCGCCTCCACCGTGACGATCACCGTCACCGATGTCCGGCCACAGCTCACCAGGCTCGTGTTGAAGGACACCAGGTCTCCCACATACACCGGCTCGTGAAACACGACCTCCTTCATGGCCACCGTGACGACCCTGTCCGCCCCGTGCCGCCGAGCCTCCTCGGCGCCGGCCTGATCGATGTAGGAGAGGATCACCCCTCCAAAAATGGTGCCGGCCGGATTGGTGTCGCGAGGCATCATCAGGACTCGGATGGCGGTGTGCAATTGAGCGTCCTTCGTCATGGCAACAGTATATCCCCGAGGTTGGATACCGGATCCGGCATACTGAGAGGGTGTGGTTGCCAGAGATAATTCGCGCCCGCCCCGGGCAGGCCATCGTCTTGAGGTGGATTGTCGGACCAGGTGCTGAACCTCTCGATCCTGAAGCCACGGTTCCCGGGGTCCTGCGGCGGTCCGGAGCCAGTCTCGTGGAGGCTGGCGGCGGTCTGTGGACCTTCGTTGTGCCGGGACGGACCCTGGTCTACGGGTTCATCCGGAGAGACGTGGACGAGACAGCGACCCTCACCCTCCTCCAATCCGAGGACCACACCGAGCTTCGGTTCGAGTGCTTGCCCATGGAAACCCACTCAGCTCACGCCGCCGGTGCCGCCGGGGCAGCGGCCATGGCGGCCGCAGCCTGGATGATCGGCGGCTGGTCCGGTGGCATTCTCCCCGGGCTCACCGTGCTGGTTGGTTGCGGCCTGTGGGCGGACGCGACTCGCGTCATGGCTCTGCGTGCCCTGGAGCTCAGGCTTCGACAACTGACCACCGACGTGGGACTCGAATTGTGGCCTGACTCTCCGGCGGAGCTGCTTCCGCCTCCGCAATAGAAATCAAGAGTTCAAAGTTGAAAGTTGAAAGTTCCCGCCCTAACATCTCGAAGAACGGGGGCCTGTGATGCTCGGTCTTCTCCTCGATCCCGGATTCTGGGCGGCGCTGTTCTCGGTCACCCTGGTACAGATCGCCCTCGGTGCCGACAACCTCATCGTCATCACCATCCTGGCCGGAAAGCTGCCGGTCGACCAGCAGACCAGGGCTATTCGCTGGGGCCTGATCATGGCCATGGTGTTCCGGCTGATCTTGCTCGCACTGGTGAGCTGGCTGCTGCGCTTCGCGGACCAACCGTTTCTCCACATCGACCGCACGGTGCTCGGCATCCACTTCGAGGGGGCGTGGAGCATCAAGGCTTTGGTTCTGATCGGCGGTGGCCTCTTCCTGATCTGGTCCGGGGTCAAGGAGTTGCGCCACAAGATCAAGGGTGTCGAACTCGAGGTCGAGAGCGCCACCTCCTTCGGGCGAGTGCTGACGACGATCGTCGGCCTCAACCTGCTGTTCTCGGTGGACTCGATTTTGACCGTGGTGGGTATGACCGACATCTACCTGGTGATGGCGGGCTCGGTGGTGATCTCGGTGGTGCTGATGCTGGCCTTCGCGGAGCCCATGGCGCGTTTCATGCGCGCCAACCCCGACTTCGAGATTCTCGGCCTCTTCGTGCTGCTACTGATCGGCTTCGTGCTCTTCCTCGAGGGCGGTCACGTGGCGCACATGATGGTCAACGGATCGGAGTTCCCGTACATCCCGCAGTGGATCACGATCTTCATTCTGTTGCTGATGTTCTCCGTGGACTTTTACCAGAACTGGCTCGAACGCAGACGCGAACAGCACCCGGTGGAGCTCCGTCGGCGGAAGAAATGACCACCGACGTGGGACTCGAATTGTGGCCTGCAGAGATCGACGAGCAGAGGGGAAAAGAAGCCATGGAGCGGAGGAGACCCCGCCACGCGCATCGACCTTTAACCGCTAACCTTTAAACCTTTAACCTTTAAACCTTTAAACTTTAAACCTTTAACCTTTAAACCTTTAAACTTTTGTGCCTTGCCTCCCGCAGATCCCCCTACGGCACCGCCGCTGACCACGCCGAGGTGTCGCCGGATTCAAAGCCGTCGAAGAAGAGTCCGCACTCCCGGTAGATGGAAAGGCCTGCTCCGCCGTCAGCGACGTAGACGTACCCCCAACCGGCTGCAAGTTCATCTGTTTGATCCAACGTGCCGCTCATCCCCATGTGATACGGGTCGTCCGGGTTTATTACGGAGATGCCATGAAGGACTTCCGCAACAGGATTCAAAACGTATGCGTAACCTCCAGACGCCGCAACACCTGTGTGATCTTCCCTCCATACACAGGTGAAGCCTAGGTGAATCGGGTTTGAGGGATCTGTTACGTCAAAAACATGAAGACAAGCGTCCGAGAAGGTTGACCCTGGAAAGAAGGTCCACCTTGTGACGTATGCATAGCCCGTCGGATCTACGGATAGGCGTCTGAATCGGTCATGGTCGCCCCAATCATCGTGTGATCCCACCAGGTTCGCCTGCGAGGGATTGGTGACATCGAAAACGAAAAAGCCGTCGACATACAGCACATAGGCAAAACTGTCAGCTACAGCTACATCAAGAGCGTCCCCATGACCGGCGACGGTCAGGTTGCCAACCTGTATTGGGTTGTACGGGTCGCTCACATCAACTACGGTCACGCCGTCTCCTTGCACGACGTAGACATATCCTTCGGTCGCGACGCTATGGCCCATCGGCGGGTCCGCCGACTCCCAAGGAGTGTGGCCCAAATAAATAGGATTTGATGGCTGGCTTACATCGTAGACGATTAAGCTAGGGGCGTTGGAAAACGTGAAAAAATTGACGTTTACGTAGACGAAGTCCCCAAATACCGAGACGTGTGACGCAGGGGCCCCAGAAATTGCGACAATTGCAACCACCACAGGCGAATAGGGATTCGATACATCGAGAACCAAGAGTGAACCTGTACATACAACGACTGCGTACCCTGGCGAAAGCGCTACGTCGACCACACCACAACCAGGATCGAACGTCGTCACGTACTCCGGACACTCCTGAGCCAGGGCCGGGAAGGTACAGATGAACAAAGCGGCTCCACAAGCCGCGGCGAGTTGGGCCAGGCGGGTGGTGGTTCTCATCAGATCCTCCTTTGGTCTCGGTTGCCTTTCGAGTTGAATGTGGGTTCCCGGGGAGCGAAGAAGAATGACGGAAACGTCCCGAAAACGTCCTGATCGAATCCCACCGCCCACCCACCACTCATTGCGAACTGTGTCGTTGCCAGAGTGGATTTTTGATTTTCGATTGGTGGGGCGGGTGGTCGCCTACCAGCTTGGTACGGTTTCCCAACCCTGGAACGGCTCGTGAGTCAGGGTCCAGCCGGTGGCGGATTCCTCGTCGCGAACCACACGGAGGTTGGTGAGGGTCTTGAGCTTGGCGACAAGTTCGTCGTGGGGCAGGGTGTGGAGCGGCGGCGTGGAGAGGTCGGGCATGGGCCAGATGCGGACCGTGGCGTCCGCGCCGCCTGATGCAATCCAACGGCCCAGGGGATCGATATCAACATCGTTGATCCATCCGTCGTGGCCGAGCAGCAGGTGCGGTTCCTCTCCGCTGATGCGCCCGACCCGCAGCGCACCCTTCCTGTCCCCGGTCACCACTATGGTCCCAGCGGCATCCACTGCGACCGTCCACACCTGATCGCCGTGGCTGGCGAGGTGGGTCCGGGTGCCGGCATCGAGGTCGAGCAACATCACGCGAGTCGATGTGCCCATCTCCCAGCCCGACAATTCGACAAGGACAATCCGCCGACCGTCCGCGCTGGCCGAGAACTTCATGCACGGTTGTTCGACCAGTTGATCAGAATTGCCCGTCCTCGGATCCGAGATCCACAGCCCGGAGATACCGGCCGACAGGATTCTCCCGTCCGGCAGGAAACTCCGCTCGTCATCCAGAAAAAGGGGGGTCACCTTCTCAAATGGCGCAAAAATAGTCGTTGTCTCGAGCGTGTCGGTTCTCCAAACATGAAGCGCGAAGAAGCTGTCGGCTCCATATCCAGCGGTGACCACGAATCGTCCGTCAGGGCTGAAGGCAGCCCCGTAGACGCCCACCAGATCCCCAAGTCGCGAGGCCTCGTCATCATCGACCCGAACCATCGAACTGCCCATCGACTCACCACCGACCAGCAGCTTCGTGCCGTCCGGTGACCAAGCCAGGCAGCGAACCTCACCTGAACTTTCGAACGCTGCACGGCTCGCTGCGGGGACTTCCCCGGTGAGGGGCGATACTCGAGCGACGCCGTCCAAACCTCCGGACGCGAGCCTCTCACCTGCAGGCCCAAAGTCGACGGAAAACACGGTGGCCGTGTGAGTACTGATGACCCAGGGGTAGGTCCTGCTCAGCGGCCACAGCATGAGACCAGGCAACGTAGCGGTTGCTAGCCAGTCACCGCTCGGGTGAAATGAACTGTCTGCGGAAAAGGCGGCATCACCACGCCTCAGTTCGAGTGGCTCAGCGTCGGCGGGCGCCGAGAGTGACCACAGGCGGGTGGTTTTCCCTGGACCGCTCTTGGCGAACAGCCTGCGTGAGGAGTCCCAACTCCAAGCCCCTTCATGTACGGTTGGCGGCTGGCCGCAGTCGAAGCTGCGCAGCAGCCGCGTCGTGCCGTTTTCGAGTGACCACACCCAGGCCGTGTGTTTCCCCGACTCGACGGTGTAGGCATGGATGCGAGACGGTTCGGTCGAAATCCCGAGAGCTTCAATGCCTGGCGGACCATCGATAACCATCGGTGAGCATTCCCCGGTCGGATCCCAGATTCTTGATCTGCCCGTCCCGGCTGGAGGTGGCCAGAAGGCGGCCCTCCGGATCGAAAGCCATCCGGTGATCCGTACCGTCGTGTCGGCCGAGGAAACGTGGTGAGGACAGGTCGTGTTCGCCGACTCCGATCACGACCACCCTCGCGTTCTGAATCGTGGCGAACCAACGGCCAGTGTACGGATCCATAGTCGACGCATCGACATCGAGGTCGATTTCCCCGAGACGATCGGTCGTTCCATCGAAGTTCAGGGCGAGAATGTGCGGCTGATCGCCCTCTACCACCGGCATCAGAAACCGATCCGAGTTCCAGCCGGAGTCAAGCCAAAGAAGGCTTATCGGCGGGTCAAACCAGGCTTCGTAGATACGCTGCCCGTCTGGCAGCGACCATAGCACCGCATTCTGGTGGACTCCTGACGAGACGCCTGCCGCAGAGTACATGACGGTGCCTTCAGGATTGACGCTGATGCGAGCCAACGTTGAATCGTGAACGCGGTCAAAAAGAGTAATCGACCCATCCTTGGTGACAGTCTGAAAATGACCCTTCGTCATGGTCTGGACTTCCTGGACGAGCC
The DNA here is from genome assembly GCA_963801995.1 of uncultured Holophagae bacterium. Lineage (GTDB taxonomy): Bacteria > Acidobacteriota > Thermoanaerobaculia > Thermoanaerobaculales > Sulfomarinibacteraceae > FEB-10. The sequence continues at coordinate 497,339 of CAWDGW010000017.1, forward strand.
AGTCACCGTTCGCAGCGAACGAGGTGAAGACGACGTCGTCTTCATTGATGACGAAGGCGGTCGGACCCTCCCACAGAGCCTGCAGGGCGAGGTGCCTCGCTCCGGGGGTGTCTGTCAGCTCCAGACTCGCCACGGCATGGGCGAGTGTTGCTGTCGGATAGTCCTCGAGCTGGAGATGGCCGAGGGCGAGCAGGTTGGCGGCCTCCGCACGGTGGGCCTGCTGCACGCTGCGCTGCCACAGCGTGCCGACCACCGCGAGGACGGCCAACAGCGCCGCCAAGATCGCGACCCCAGCGTTTCTCCTCGCTCGCCGCCGGCGGGTGGCAAGCGACGTCATGGCGCCCGCAAACTCCTCCTCGAGCGTGGTAAGCCCGCCCGGGTAGTCTTCGCGCCACACGGAAAACGCCCTGAAGGCCTTGCCGGACCACAGGTAGTCGTTTCCACGTTCGTGGTCATCCCACATCCGCGCGGCCTGACGCAGCTCGTCCCGCAGCCTGGCGCTGTCGGCGTCCTGTGTCTGCCAGCGCACCAGCCGTGGCCACGAGGAGAGCAGTGACTCGTGGATGATCTCGACGCGGCGAAGAGACCCGTCTTCCTCGTCGATCTGGTAGGTGGTCAAGAGCCGAGCATCGATGAGCTCCTGGAGAACCTCGTCGGCCTCCGCTTGCCGGGGTGTAAAACCCCGGCCCGCATCATCATCTTCTTTTCCTCCTCCGCGGCCCTGGGGTTTATCCCCAGTCCCCAACCATCTCTCCCCTCCGCGGCCCGGGGGTTTATCCCCAGTCCCCAACCATCTCTCCCCTCCGCGGCCCGGGGGTTTATCCCCGGGGATCTCGGCCGAGAGTCGGCACTGAAGACGGAAAGAAGGTCGTCCACTTCTCGCACCGCGCGGGTCCCCTCGGCGGTCACCAGGTTGCGAAACAGCTCCCGCACGATGGGCAGCCGATCGAACCCGATCCGCTCCAGGGTCGCCTCGGCGTGCTGTGCCAAGGCGCCCGCCACCCCGCCGATGTGCTCGTAAGCCTCTTGGGTGAGTAGGCGCTCTTCTCGGTCTCGCTCCTCCCATAGGCGATGCACGGCAAATGCCATCAAGGGCAGTGCACCCCGTTCACCCTCCACCTCGGAGATCATTCGGTCCACCAGTAGCTCGCTCTCGAAGCGATAGATCTGCCGCGCCGCCGGTTCCCTGATCGCTCGCCGCAGCCCCTCGGGCGCGGGCGGCGCGAGCGGCGTCAGGTCCTTGAAGATCGGGGCGATCTGTTCGTACTGTTGGCACCGGTAAAGGTAGTCATCCCGCATGGCGAGCACCAGGTGGACGTCTGCCGCATCCACCAGGCGGCGCAAGAGTTCGATAAAGCTCGCCTGCACCTCGGGCGGGTTGAGGGTGAACAGCTCCTCGAACTGGTCGACGACCAGCACCGCCTCTTTGAACTGCCCGCGCCATCTGGAGACCACGGCCAGGGCGGTGTCGGAGTCGTCGAATCCAAGCAGCCTGGCCGTGGCCGCCGGATCGCCGGAGTGGTCAGGCGCCAGCGCCCTCGCCAACGACAGGACCGGCGACTCGCCAGGGGTGAACACCACCACCCGCCAGCCCGGTGGCGCTCGCGGTGCGACCCCGGCCCGCAGCAGCGAACTCTTACCCACACCCGATGGTCCAATCAACGCCAGCAAACGGCGTCCGCTGATCTTCCGCCACAGTGCCGCGCTCTCGGCCTCGCGGCCGAAGAAGCGATCGGCATCGGATTCGGTGAAGGCGGCCAGACCGGGGTATGGATTGAATTCATCCTCAGGAGATGGAGGAACCTCGGGAACCGGCGGCGCGGCCTCGTCGGCCGTGGTCATTGGGCGAACTTCCGCGATCAGCCGGTAGCCTCGCTTCCGGATGGTCTCAATGTAGCCAGGGTTCTGCGCGTCATCACCGAAGGCGTTGCGGAGCTGGCCGATCCGGCTCGTGAGAGTGCTGTCGGACACGAACTCGGTCCCCCACACAGTGTCGAACAGAGTGTCTTTCCCGACGACCTCACCGGCGTGCTCCGCCAGACAGAGCAGCACATCCATCGCCCTCAGCTCCAGCTGGATCGTGGTCTCTCCGCAGGACAGCCGATTCAGCGTCGGTTCGACGAGCCACTCCCCGACGAGGAACGGTTTCCCCTCCTGGGCAATGGTCTCAAATTGAGTGGACACTCTGGTGCCATTGTAGCTGGGGCCGATTGAAGATTGAAGATTGAAGATTGAAGATTGGGGCCCCTTCGAACGATCCCGACGGTTCGGGCCGTTCGATCGGAATGGAATGACCTTGGTCATTGGCACTCTCCCAATCGAAAATCGAAAATCAAAAATCGAAGATCCGCCCACCCACCCTTGCCATTGCGAATTGCGAATTACGGATTGCGAATTGTGGCCTGCCGGGGTCGGCGAGCAGAGGAGAAATGGAGAAAAGGGGCAGAGGAGAAGAGGCCCCTCGCAACCTTTAAACCTTCAACCTTTAAACCTTCAACCTTTAAACCTTCAACCTTTAAACCTTCAACCTTTAAACCTCGTAACCCTTCTCCCCTGCTCCTCTGCCCTTTCGCAGATCCGCCTAAGGAACCGCCAGCGACCACAGCGACGTGTCGCCTGTCTCGAATTGGTCACCAAACAGGCCGGCGCAGCAGGTCGAGGTCGCGTAGGAAATCGAACTGCCTGGTGGGAATCCGTGGGAGTACCACATGTGGTAGGTCGACCCGTCAAAGATGACCGGCGCCAGGAAGGCAAACTCATCGGCTGTCTGAACGACCGGATTGCCTCGGTGCTTGGTCCAGTGGGTACCATCGCCCGAAAAGGCGTACCCAATGCGATGCTCCTGTTCAGGGAGAGCATCCATTCCTACATACCACATGTGGTAGATCTGTCCGTCGAACACAACAGAAGGGTTTACAACATCCAGGTCCCACGCCCCTGGACCCCCGCCCGCGAGGACCCCGTCCTGGCGCACAGTCCAGGCGATTCCATCCAGGGATTCGGCATAGCCAATCCGGCCAATTGGAGTTGTGTCGAATGCGCTGAACCACATCTTCAGAACACCATCGTCCAGAATGACAGCACCCGGGCGGACGATCCAGTCGTTCCAGGAGCCGGGCGGCCCAACGTCCATCACAGGGTTGTCGAAGTACTTGGTCCAGACACCGCCATCGGGAGACGTGGCGTAGCCGACCCGTTCCCTGTTGTTGTGCCACCCGGAGTACCACATGTGGAACAGCCCTCCGTCAAAGATCACCGCAGGCGAGAAAATGGAGTCTCCGTCCCACTCCCCCGGCGCTCCACGAGTCAGCACCGGGTTCGGATCCATGGTCCAAGGCGGCAAGCCGTCGGGTGAGGTGGCGTGGCCGATGTCCCAGTTATTGCCAGCTCCATCCCAACCCGTGAACCACATGTGATAAACCAACCCGTCGAAAAGGGCGGTCGCGGCCCCGTGCCCGCCCGCGTCCCACGACCCCGGCGGTCCAGGGACGATGATTGGATTGTTCGGGTCGTGCTCCCACACCGTCTGGCCCACTGCCACACCCGCACCGCACAGCAAGATCGAAACCAACACAGCAACTCGTTTCGCTCTCATGACTTTCTCCTTTCGGCGTTCGATCTGCGGAGAATGTGGTGTCGCCGAGCCGGAGAAACATGACGGAAACGTCCCGGATTCGTCCTGATCGAATCCCGCGCTCCACCCACCACGCATGGCGAATTGTGTGGTTAACAGGGAGGATCCGGTACGGGATTGACGTTTGTTGTGAGCGGCCGCAGTCAGCTAACGGCTTGGGGCTTTACACCAGGAGGACGTTCAGCTTCCCGAGAACCTCGGCGGTGAGTTCTTCGGGTGCGGTGGCCGCCACCTGCGCCTCGCGGGCTCTCCAGTCCAGGCTCTTGATCTGATCGGCCAACACCACTCCGGATACCTCGAGATGGTCTGGCAGAGCCACCTCGAATGGATAACCCTTGACCCTGCTGGTGATGGGGCACATGAGCGCCAGGCCGACCCGCGTGTTGTATTCCAAAGGAGAAACCACCAGAGCTGGGCGGCGGCCTGCCTGCTCGTGCCCGGCCTGGGGAGTGAGCGAGATCCAGACCAGGTCGCCCCGTGCCGGCACCCGTTCGCCGGCTACCACTCTTCACCACCGGCGACGTCGCCATAATCCTGCTCCCCATGGATGTTGGCTTCGGTCACTCGCAGTAGGAGTTCGCTGAGTTCGTATTTCTGATCGGTGTCTGGCCGCACGACCAGGCTGCCGTCTTCGAGCTCGAGTTCCACAGACGATTCCTTTTCGAGTCCGAGATCGTTGGCAAACGCCTTCGGGATCCTCACTGCTAGGCTGTTCCCCCATTTTTGAATTCGCGTTTTCATGATCTCTCCGTATCTACAATAAAGATACATTAATGAGTCAGCTATGGCAACCTGACCGCTCGAGGTCGTTGGTTTCCCTAATCCAATACCAAGCAGCTGTCGCTCACTCAGATAAGTTGAATGAACCCAAGAGGTTGTTTCGAGGCACGGGTCCACAAGCCATCAGATTGAAAGCCTGAGATCCGTTCAGGGCTGTAAGACACCGACCTAGCGAAAACCAATCGCTGTGGTTACCAGACGCTTCCCACGGCTGGAGCTTCTGCGGGCGCTCGTCTGAATCGGTCCGCATTACTTCGGGTTTCGGGGACATTGCTAGGCGGAGGCTTTCAGATCGCAGGTCTGAAGGTCCAGGCAGATTCCGCCAATTTCGAGGAATGTCAAGGCGCGGCGGAGTCGAGTCCGCCGCGCCCCGTTCGTTGCTATTCCTGCTACTCGACGGCCTACGGCACCACCGCCGACCACAGTGATGTGTCGCCGGATTCGAAGGAATCGGAGAAACACTCGCAGCCCATGTAAATCTCCATGCCGGCATCACTCTCCGCGAGGAAGACGTACTCGCCGGAAACCTCCGCTTGATGGACCTCTCCGGGCATATCGACAAATGCCACTTCGACGGGGTCGGTCGGATCGCTCACGTCGACCACACGCAGGCCGGCCTGCCACGCCGCCACGAACGCGTGATTTCCCGAAACTTCGATGTCCTCGATCAAGCCAGGTAAAACGACTTGGCCCACGACATCCGGTGCGCTACGATCCGAAACGTCGGCGACCAAAAGCGCAAAGTGACCCGCACTGGAGAAATACGCGTGGTCCCCTGACGCAGCGATGGCATAGGCAGGGTCGAATGGCCAGGTACCGACCAGCTCGGGGCAGTCGACCGCGAACGCAGGCACGGCGAGAGCGCAGATGATCAATGCGGCCCCGTGGATCGCGGCGACCTGTGTCATTCGGTTTGTGGTCCTCATGGGAGCCTCCCGTCTTTGATTGTCTTCTGAGTCGAATGTGGATCGCGGGAGGCGGAGTAGCATGAGGAAAAGGTCTGGAAATCGTCTTGATTGGCCCCGCTACACACTCCTTGACTGGGTGCTTGCTCGGTTCACCGACATCCCTAGAGAGCTAGTCGAACTTGCTCCAAAAACTAACAAAAACCAGACTCGCGGTTACTGGGTGCTTCCCGGAGCTTAAAGGGCTGCTGAACGCTGGAGGCAAAGGCCCATCGCGCTAGCCTGCACTTCTCACCAGCTTTCTACTGCGGTCGGCGATGCACCACGCCCAGCGGCGTTTTCTCGCCTCGGGGTGCTCGACGTACTGTCGAGTACGCCTCCGCGCCCCTCGGGTCGAAAACCCCACTGGCCACGGCACCTCGCCGCCCTCGAGACGAAACCTGGTGAGAAGTGCAGGCCAGGTGTTTTCGGAGAATCAATCGATTGGAACCATCAGATTGCGTCTCTGAAGACTGTTGTCGGCGCATGGGATGCACTCAATCATCTTCACCTGAAAGGGTGTCCAAGACCTGGATTGTGCGGACTTCGGATCAGGCCAGGTCGCCCGAACCACGCATGGGCGGCAGCGGATTTTCGATTTTCGATTTTCGATTTTCGATTCCCACCGGGATCTCGCCATCGCCCAAAATTCCGTCAACCTCCGAATCCGGATCTGAGGCGATCAGCTCCTCTGGATCCGGAAGATCTTCGGGACGATCGAGGCCGAAGTGAATCAGGAATTCCTTGCTCGTGCGATACAGGAACGGCTTTCCAACCACCTTCTTACGGCCAGCGACCCGGAGAAGCGACCTGTCGAGCAGGGTACGAACCACTCCGGTCGAATTGGTGCCCCGAATGAAATTGATCTCCGGCATGGTCACCGGCTCACGGTGAGCCACGATGGCGAGCACCTCGAGCGCCGCCTGTGAAAGTCGATGTCGAGCCGCGACTCCGTGAAATGCGCGGAGGTAGGGGTCGAGTTGGGGAGGTGTCACGCAACGCCACCCACCGGCGACCCGTTCCACCCGGACTCCCCGTGATTCAGTCTCCCAGGACGCCTGAAGCTCGATGATGACGCCTTCAACAACCTCGGCCGTGATGTCCTGCTCGCCGAGAGCCTCCACCAGAGCTTCCACCATCACCGGACCCTTCGCGGTCAGCAGAATCGATTCCGCAAGGGCCCGCAGCAGCTCACTCTCCATCGATCACCTCATGGCCTTCGATTTGTTCCCGTGAAAGGACCCGCGTCCCCCGCCTGAGGTAGATCTCGGCAAAGGGCCGCCCCTGCTCCGCGCAAACAGCACCCAGGCGAACCAGCTCCAGGGCCGACACGAAGACCACGACCACCTCTTCCGGGTCAGATCTTCGATGGAGATCACGCAGCAGGGGCACCACATCCTCGGTGGTCACCCGGTCGTAGATCTCGCGCATGGTCTCACGCACCCGATACCTGAGCGGCAGAACCTGGAGCGGCGGTGGATGGGCGGTGGCGAACCGCTCCATCGCCTCCAGATACGCGGCTGCCAACATCCGGAGGTCCACATCCTCCCAGTCCAACGGGGCCTCATCTTGACCGAGCTCGGCATTCAGCGACGGAGCCCACAGGCAGCGCCGAACGACATCCTTCTCGTACAGCAGCGCCGCCAGTTCCTTGACTCTGCGGTACTCCAGCAGTCGCTCCACAAGCTCTGCCCGGGGGTCCTCGCCGTCTTCGTCGTGTCGCGGCAGGAGCATCCGTGATTTGAGCTGCAGTAGCCAGGAGGCCATCCACAGGAATTCCCCGGCAACGTCCAGGTCGAGCTCCTGCATGGCGTCCAGATAGCGATGATACTGATCGCAGATCTCCACGATCGGGATGTCGTAGATGGAAACCTCGTTCTGTTTGATCAGGTGGAGCAACAGGTCCAACGGCCCTGCGAAGACTTCCAGGTCAACCGCCGGTCCGTTGGCGCTCTCATCCGGCAGCACGTGATGGCTCACTTCCACGGCGAGAGTATAGAGGACCCGGGATCCGGGAGTCGGGATTCGGGGAATCGGTTTTTGCCCGGAAAATCAATTGAAGATTGAAGATTCAAGATTCCAGCGCGCGGCGGATCAAGAACGTTCGGTGCCCGGGTCCCAAGAGGGTTTGTCAATCTCGGTGTTCGCCCATTTCGGGCGGGAGGGGGAACGTTTAACTTTCGGGTCATCCGGGAAATCGTGAGGTGAGGTGATCCCGTTCCCGGCTGTCAGGGACGGCGGCAGGGATCAGCGGCAGCGAACAGCGGGCAGCCGGCAGCGACCGCGGCAGAGGCAGCGACCGCGGCAGAGGCAGCGATCAGATGTGCGGCGGCCGCATGGTCCCCTCCGGGTCGTTCTATGGGACGGGGACGAATAGCTGCCAGGGAGGCCGTTGTCAAGGGACGCTGCGCTGCCGGCCTTGAGTCCGGCAACCCTTGACAACGGCCTCCCTCGCAGCTTGTTGAAGGGCATGAACGACCCGGAGGTGACCATGTCGAAAGCCGTCAGCAACTCCAATCTCGTTGCCTACACTAAAGCCCTCGAAGCAGCCGGCATCGCCATCAAGCTGGTCTCGAGAGTCCCGGCTCCGTTGAAGTCCATCGCCGATCAGCTGATCCGGTCAGCCAGCTCGGTCCCCGCCAACCTGGCGGAAGGGCACGGCCGATTCGGGAGGGATCGCCAGCATCACTGGCGCATTGCCTACGCCTCGGCCAAGGAGGTCGATAGCCACCTTCGGCTTCTCGCCGCTGCCGGTGTCGTCAATGGAACCAGGGCGGAGAATGTCCTGCAAAGCTTCGATCAGGTGCGTGCCATGACCTGGCGCCTTCTCAATCCTGTGTAGCCGGTACCCATCCCGCGCTGACGCCGTCGCCGTCACCTGACGCTGCCACCGGCCCCCGTCGCTGTCAGCTGACGCCGTCACTGTTCGCTGTCATCCACTACCTCACGGAATTCCGGATGAGCCTAACTTTCAACAACTAACTCAGAGGGCGGGCGGGCCTTCTCACCCTCTCCCCTTCTCCCCTTCTCCCCTCTCCCCTGCTCTCACACTCCCATACCCCCACACTCCCATACTTCCTCACACCATCAGGTCGCGATAACGCGGCGGCGCCAATTCCGCCCCGCCGGGAACCAGCAACGTGCCCACCTCGGCTCGGCTCAACGCGCCCGCCACATCCGTGACCTGAAACTCCTCGATGGAGTTGGCGAGCGTTGCGAGCTCGGCAGCCATCCGATTCCTGGCGGACTCGCGTTTTCGCTGCTGGGAGTTCCCACGCCACGGCCATTTCGAGATTGGTTGCTCGATAACGGAGTCGATCCGACTCTGAAGCTCGGGGCGGAGCAGGCCCATCGCCCGGCGGCGGAAATCCTCCCTCCCCTCGCCCAACTCAGACACCAGGCCGAGGTCGGCGATGCGAAAGAAGCGGAGGTCCAACGATTCGAGGCCTTCCATCACATGCGGCCTCATTTCGTCGACGTCGGCGCCAGGCATATTCGGTTTGGGCCGAAGCGGGTAGCCCGCCAGATCCACTGGCCGCCATCCAGATTCAGAGTCGAATCGCACCAGGTGAAGATGCCCGGATCGGAGGACGCCCCATTGATCGAGATCGACTCTCAGATACAGCGAAAGGTGGAGGCACGAAGACCACGTCCCCTCCTCCACACCAGCATCCAGAGTTGAAACCAGGAGCGGAGGGTGACCCGTAATCCTCACCCTCTCATGCTACACTCGGCCGCCAGATTCGGGGGGATTCCGTGGAGATTTGGGACGGCCAGATGGGCCTGTTCGAAGACAATCCTCAAAGGGAGGTGGTCGAAAACCACAGGGTTGTGGTCTTCGACCTGGAGACCCAACGGTCATTCGATGAGGTGGGCGGCCGAAGCCAGCTGCACAAGCTCGGCGTCTCGGTTGGGGTGGCCTACCGGTACGACACCGACGAATTCGTGGTGGTCCAGGAGGACACCGTCGATCGCCTGATCGATCTCCTTCTCGAAGCAGAATTGGTGGTCGGTTACAACATTCGGGGCTTCGACTACGAGGTCCTTCGCGCCTACACCGACCGAGACCTCCAACAGATCCCCACCATGGACCTCATGCAGCATTTGGAGGAGCGTCTCGGTTTTCGGCCCAAGCTGGACAGCGTGGTCATGCCGACCCTGGGAACCAGTAAGAGCGCAGACGGCCTCCAGGCCCTCGCATGGTGGAAGCAAGGCGAAATCGACAAGATCATCGACTACTGCCGTGAGGATGTGAGGGTGACTCGCGACCTCTATGATTTCGGCAAACGGAACCGCTGCGTTTTGGTTTCGAGGTTCGGCGGCAACCCTCGCAAAGTCGAGGTCCAGTGGTGATCTCGAACGTCAGCTGTGCATGCCGAGCATCTCGCGGGCGCGCCACTCCATGTGGTCACGGGATGGGCGACCCAGTGGGTCCATGGCGGGCAAGGAAAAACAGGTGCGCGCTGCCAGGGCGGCGAGGACTGCCCTCAGCTCCCTTCCCGCCCGGCCGCGGCGGCCGAGCCGGTAGAGACATTCGGCCATCAGAAACCTCACCTCGCAGAGCGCAGGTTCGAGATAGAGGGCCGCCCGATAGGCCGCGACCGCCCGTTCCAACTCTCCCGCGACTTCGTGCACGCGTCCCTCGATGGCCCGCAGCACCGGATCATCGGGCGATCTCCGGCAGGCTTCCGTGACTCGGGCCATGGCCGCCTGCCGCTCCCCTCCCTGGATGCTCGCCGCCACTTGGCTGGCCACCTCCCTGCCATCCGGCGGTTCAGCCACCCCCGGCAAGGGCCTTGATGCCCCAGGCGTCTGGGACCGCTCCCCAGGGGTCACTTCGGGCCTGAACCACCCCTCGCCCAACCCCGATTTCCAGGCCGGGTCCCCCAGTCCTCGGCCCCCGGCTCCCGGTCCCCGGCTCCCGAGCCGATAACAGAAACAACTTCCGAGATCCTCCGGCTGGAGCACCGAGCGGAGTTGCCAGATGCTTTCGCTCGGCCCGACGAACACGACTCCGTCCGGGGCCAAGGTGTTCGCAACCGTCTCCACGACCCGGCGCTGGGCCGCAGGCCTGAAGTAGATCAGGACGTTGCGCAGAAAAACGAGATCGAATGGTGCCTCTGGCGGCGTCACGGATGGGGTGACCAGATTGAGGGTTCGGTAGCCGATCCGTTCCTTGAGTTCTGGGGCGAGCTCGAATCGATTCCCTGCCCGAGTGAAGTACCGCTTCAACAATTCGGGCGTGACCCGCGCGACCGCCCGGGCGCCAAAGACTCCCTTCCGAGCCTCGGCGAGGGAATCCTCGTCCAGGTCCGTTGCGAGGATCTGCCACCGAGAGTTTTCGAGCCCGAGAGCCTCCGCCAATACGATCGCGAGGGTGGCGGCTTCCTCGCCCCTGGCACAGCCCGCCGACCACACCCTCAGCCGTCCCGATGGCCGCTCTGCCATCAGCCGAGGAATCACCGTTCCGGCCAGAGTCGCCATCTGTTGCTGGCCACGGAAGAGATAGGATTCGTTGATTGTGATGTGCCCCAACAGCGCCCGCCACTCGTCGGAATCGCCGCCGTCCGCCAGGTACCGAATGTAGCGCGAGAGCGACCCCTGGCCAGAGGCAACAGCCCGTTTTTCCGCCAACGACGCGAGTCGCTCCATCTCCCGTTGTGGAGTCACGATGCCGGAAACCCGTTCGAGGAGATCACAGAGACGGTCGATGTCGCGCATCATCCATCACCGCCGGCCGCTTCCCTGAGGAGTCGTCCGATAGCCACGGGTGGCAGCACGAAATCGGCGGCACCGATTTCCGCCGCGACTCTTGGCATGCCCCAAACGGCTGACGAAGGTTCGTCCTGGGCAATGGTCATCGCACCAGCAGCCTTCAGCTCGTTCATCCCCAGAGACCCGTCGGCACCCATTCCAGACAACAGAACCGCGGCGGTCGTCTGAGCATCGCGATTCACCATCGATCGAAACAGGACATCGATCGACGGTCGATGTCCTTTGTAGGGAGGGGTTCCCGAATCCAACCGCAGCCGGCCGCAATGATCAATCATCAGGTGCCGGTCCGCAAGAGCCAGCCGAACACACCCGGCCCTGAGCGATTCACCGTCACTCGCCAACGCCACATCCAACCCCGACTCCGCCGCCAACCACTGAACGAGGGCGCCCTCGAATCCCGGAGCGATGTGCTGGACAACCGCCACCCCCGCCGCGAATCCCCGGCCCAGTTGGCTCAGCATCTCAGCCAACGCCTTGGGGCCGCCCGTAGATGCCCCGACGACCACGTTTCGAATCAGCTGTTCCGGTTTCTCGCGGGCGGTGATCTGAACCTGATCGACGTCGAGGCCGCGGGCTCTCACGATGTGTTTCAGGGTCTGGCCGAGGGTGTCGGTCATGGCGTGCCACTGCTGCGGCACGGTGGGCTTGGCCAACACAGCCACGACGCCCTTGCGCAGGGTGCGGAACGTGGCCACCATTCGCTCGCGATCCAGTCCGGATGCAATCACGACCACCGGGGCCTCACAACGCGACACCATCTCTTCCGACGCCAACCGGCCGTCGTGAAGAACCAGATCAGCATCCATGACGACCGCGTCGGGACACAATTGCACAGCACGGGACACCGCCTCATCGCCGTCCCTGGCCTCCCCGGCAACTTCCAGACCCCCGGCGCCCTCCACGATCCTACGCAACACCGCGCGAACCGAGGGTGATCCGTCCGCGATGAGGACCCGCAGGGAACTCACCGCCCACCACCAGCCGATCTGCGGACCAGCGAAATCAGCTCGTGCGCTTCGAGTCCCTGCTTCGACAGGTAGGCGTCTGCCCCGGCATCCATGCCTGCGCGATGATCAGAGGGACGGTCTCGGGTTGACACGACGATGATCGGCAGGTCTTCGTAGCGGGACTCCGACCTCAGAGTGCGGGTCAGCTCGAGTCCATCCGTGCTGGGCATTTCGATGTCAGTAATCAGACAGTCGAAGGACTTCGCGGCCAATAGATCCAGGGCTTCCTCGGCGGATCCGGAGGTCGTGACCGAAAAGCCGGCGTCCTCGAGCAACCGGCGGATCATCTCACGGGTCACTCGCGAATCGTCCACCAACAGAACCTTGATGGTCCGTACCTGACTCAACCCGATGGGCAGTTTCCAGGAATCCTCGCCTTGCGAAGCGATCCGCCGCCACGAAAGCACCGGCGCCGGCCGACCGCTGGCGAGGACCGTCATGGCGTCGTAAACCGATGGCATTCCCACTCCGGCCGGAAGGGGTCGCAAAAAAACCTCCTCCGAACCGATCAGACCATCCGCCACCACCGCCTGCGGAACTCCCGACAAATGACCCAAAACAACCACAGCCGGCTCGCTCGGCGACTCCCCAGCGAGATCCGACAGGTATCTCACACCGATCCGTTCCCCCTCGACTCGAAGGAAGGAATGGCCGTTCTCGGTCAGTGTTTCAGAGAGATCCAGGCTCCGATAGCTTCGAATCGGCGCCGCGGGAAGCGCCACCACCGACTGCCCCACCCGAAGGATGATCACCTGTTCCCCCCGCCGGGCGACCGGGACTTCCACAGTCACGGTGGTTCCCCGGCCGGGTTCAGATTCGATCCACAAATCCCCTCCGAGGGCGCTCACCGCACTGGCGACGGCGTCCAAACCGATGCCCCGGCCCGAAACATCCGTCGCCTTTTCCCGCGTCGAAAACCCCGGCGTGCACAGCAGTTGCATGGCCCGCGGATGGTCAATCTGTTCGGCTTCATCAGGGGCCAGCATTCCCCGTTCCACAGCGGTTTTCACCACCACTCCGAGATCGACACCGCAACCATCGTCGCGCACGGTCAACCGGACCCGATGGCCCTCGGATCCGGCCTCGAGTCTGAGTTCCCCGGTGGCCTTCTTTCCAACCTTGGATCGCTCCGACGGGCTCTCGATACCGTGATCGACGGCATTTCGCACCACGTGAACCAGGACCTCTTGAAGTCCGCTGATGATCCGACGATCGAGCTGGGTTTCGCCTCCGGTAATAGAGACACGCAGCTTTTTGCCGAGCGATTCGGAGAGTTCTCGCGCGTGCGTGGCCAACGAGTCGAGCACCGGTCGCAGTGGCCGAACCTGCTGTTTGAGCAGTGCGTCCAACAAACCCTCGGACAGCCGTTGCAGGCGGCGTTGGCCGGCGTCAAACTCGACCCCCAGCTGGCGCAGAGAGGTGGCGAGGGTGGCGAGCACCTGCCGGGGAGCGGCCTCGCCAACGCCCTTTTCAGCAAGGTGAGCCAGTCTGAAGACGCGATTGACCAGGCTCGCGCTGCCCACGGACAGAACTCGCATCCTCGCGCCACGTTCGGAAAGCCCGTCCATGACTTCGGTGGGCACCCTGACGTCAGGAGCTATCGGGTGACCCTGTTCAAGGTTGTACGCCCCAGGTATCGAACGAGGATCACGGTCCTCGGGCTGCGGCGGTTGACCCGCCACTGAGACCGTCTCCCCAGCCGCCATCCCCGTGAGCTGGCGATGGATTTCGCGGACCTCGCCAAGGTCGTCAGGGTTGGGATCCTCGAGCAGGGCCTCCGCTTGGTGACAGAGCGCGGCGAATTCAGCCAGGCCGAGCATCCTACCGGCTCCTTTGAGGGCGTGGAGCTCGCGACGAGCGCGGATGAAATCGGCGTCGGTTGATCGCCCCAGCAACAGCCGGCCCAGACGGTTCAGGCGCTCACTGGCTTCCGCCAGGAACATGGGCAACAGATCGTCAAAACCCTCGGCCATGGTTGCTGCCGTCAGATTCGGGTCCAGTTATTGGCATTGACGTCCATGCCAAAAGTCCCGAGCATTTCGCCGTCGCGACCGATCACCGCAGCCGCGACGGTGAAGCAGCTGTCACGGGTCAAGAGCGACTGGTAGATGGGGGTCACTACGGTTCGGCGTTCGCGGCGGACCGCCTTGTGCCAGGGCCGGTCGGCGTAGGACTGACCGACCTCCACCACACCCCGCGTCGATCCTCCACCGTCGAGCTCCGGATTGACGGCAAAGGAGATCATGGTTCCGTCCGAGTCCACGAGGTAGGCCAGCTCCAGGTACGGACAGGTCTCCAGCAGCTCCTCGATCATTCCCTGAACCGCCTCCGAGTTCGCGGTGTGGTCGGCGAGCTTCTCCGCCCACAACGCCGCTCGGTGTTTGACGGAGTGGACCGAATCCAGCCTGAAGCTCTGGGTCAGCAGCTGAATCGACAAGGCATGCTCGTTGAGCTGTTCGGCCGCACCGGTGAACCGGTCGAGGCCTTCAGCCATCCTTTGGATCACCTCGCTGACCTCCTTGAGCGTCACCACAACCTGGTCCGAGGCTGCGCGCTGCTCCCCAGTGGTCAGCGAAATCTCTCGTGCAGCGGTCGCGGTTTCGGAGAGTGCGCGGCGGAGCTGAGCCATCGACACCCGAGTGGCCCGACTCTGATCGAGAACCTCGATCGCTGATTTCGCCCCCTCCTCCGTCGAGACCACCATGGCTCGAATGGCCGAGGAGAACTCATCGAGCAACACCCGAACCGAGTCCACCGACTCCCGTGACCGCTCGGCCAGCCGCCGCACTTCTTCCGCGACCACTCCGAATCTCTCGCCATGTTCGCCCGCTGAAGAGGCTTCGATGGCCGCGTTGAGGGAGAGGATGTGGGTTTCCTGCGCGATCTCGGTGATCAGATCCAACACTCGATAGATCTCTCGGGACCGACTCCCAAGAGTGTCCGCCCGATCGGCTATGACCTCGATTCGGCCCTGGACTGCTTCGACTCCGGATACCGCCGCATCGAGGGCCTCGGCCCCGGCAATCCCGGCCGCTTCTGATTGGGCTGCCAGGTCTGCCTGACCGGCTGCACCGTCTGCAATCGCACCCGCCGTCCGAGCCAGTTCCTCCATGGTGGTCGTGATCTCGACCACAGCCGCCGCTTGCTCGGAAGACCCGGCGGCCAGGTCGGCAGACGTCTCGTGAACTCCCGCTGCCGATGTGGCAATTTCAATCGACGAATCCTGGATCTGATCAAAAAGGCCGGCCAGGGCACCGGTTGTCGCCTCCATCACGTCCCGCATCTCTCCCGGGAGTTCCTTCAGCGGTTCCATGGTCGCCACCAGATCACCGTGTCGCAACTCGTTCAGCGACAGTGTCAACGAACTGCACTGGGCCTGGTACTGCTCTTCCACCTCCTGAAGTCGGCGCTCCAGGTTTCGTTCCGGAAAGTAGACCAGCAGCAGATAGGCAGCGACGGCAAGGATACTGATCACCAGAAAAGCCCGAACGAGCCATGTCTCCGGACCGTCATCGGCGGCTGCTTCCAAAAAGGCACCGGCCACCAGAACCACCAACAACAGCAGCGCTGGACCGAGAAGCCTCCGGATCGTTGGAAGCTCGTGTTCGTTCTTCATCATTCCTCCCGTCGCCCGGCTGGTGGCATCGGTGATCATTGGGTGGGCCGCCTGACCGCGGGGCGTTGTGACGGCTCGGTGAGCCTTTCAGGATTCAAAATCCGCACTCTCCGACCGTCGAAGGTGGTTTCACCCGCGGTGACCTTTCCGGCCTCCATCTCACTGTCGAGGGCTGGAATGGATACCATTTCCAGTGCTTCGTCGATGGCCAGCCCAATGGTCTGGATCCTGGATTCGGGCCCGGCCTTCACCAGGAGAATCAACCCATGATCCTCTGCGCCGACCTTTCCGTCGATGAGTTCCTTCGGGTCAACCACCACCATGGGCTCTCCACCCACCTGAGACAGTCCAACCAGCGGAGGAGCCGACCCCGGCACCGGGTAGACGCTGTGGTTGCGCAGTACACCCAGTACGCAAGAAGTGCGGATGCCGAACTGCTCACCGCCGGACCTCACAACGAGGTATTTCGAATCCTCGACGGCTTTGAAGTGCGGAGAAGTGGACTCGATCGACACGATTCGACAAGGATAGCATCAGATCGGCTGGGCTCTCTCGAACTCACTCAGTTCACTGGATTTGTTCCGTCGGAGCTTGCTCGGACCAGTCCAGTTCAGAACCGCGGAGGCTGTGGGGAATCAGGAACACCCCCATCATCACAATCCAACCCACGATGATGGCCACCCGCACACTTCGGCTCCGGCGGAGCGTGAGCACCGTCGCCGGTAGCCAGGCGAGTACCGCCACCGCTGTCTTGTTGTCCGTCAAATCGTGACCGAAGGGCCAACCTGTCCAGTAGGCCCCGAAGGCGAATTTCTGGACAACCGGGCCGAGGAAGAGCCCACCCAACACGAGCAGTAGCATGGACGAAAGAACGAGTGCCGTCGGTGCGGTTTTGTCCGGTCGCAGGACTTCCAGCAAGGCACGGGATGCCAACAACATGCTGCCGAACATGGCCAGGATGTGGGGAATCAGCACCCGCGCCGGCACATCCCCCCTGAATCGAGCGACCACGGAGCCCGCCTCCGGCACAATTTTATTCTCGAGGCCGTCCCGGATGATGACCCTGTACTCCACCTTACCGGCCGGTGGTTGGTGGGGAATCACACCAATCAGCGAATCCTGGTGGCCCCCGGACATCTCAATCGCCTGCCAACCTTGGTTCGAGGGGTATCGTTTCCATTCCACCACGCCGCTGACAGCATCGGTGACCGCTGGTATGCGAACCTCGAGCCCACCATCCCCACCGTGAGTCCTTGGCAGTTTGAAAGAAATCTCGGATCCGGCCACAATCACGTTTTCCCGCAGTGGGTAGGTCGGCCCAGTGGTCCGCTGGAAATACCCGAGCCCCGCGGCCAGCAAGAATGCTACAACCCAAAGCACCGCTGAAGTCGTTTTTCGCATCACTGTGCCCCCTGCCCGTCGCACTGCAATCCGTCGCGCCATTTCCCAAGGTCGTCCACGCTTCGTGCGTCTCGGGCTGTTACGGTCGCCGCCAGCTGGAAACAACGAGGAAGGTTTTCCGAATTCCGAATTCCGAATTCCGAATTTTCCCCTCCCCTACTCCCACTCTATCGTCCCGGGAGGCTTTGCCGTGACGTCAAACACCACCCTGTTGATCCCCCCTATTTCGTTGACCACCCGTCGGGCGATGTGGTCGAGAACCTCCGGTGGGAAGCGGAACCAGTCAGCGGTCATGAAATCATCGGTGGTGACGGCACGGATGGCCAGGACTTCCTCGTACGTGCGCTGATCCCCCATCACGCCCACCGATCGAACCGGCAGCAGGACGCAGAGAGCCTGCGAGATCTGGTCGTAGAGTCCAGCACTCCGGATTTCGTCGATCACGATGGCGTCGGCCTCCTGGAGTGTCCGCACCCGTTCTTCAGACACCGGCCCGAGGATGCGCACCGCCAGGCCAGGCCCTGGAAACGGGTGCCGCCACACCAATTCGTGGGGCAGTCCCATTTCCTCGCCAAGACGTCTGACCTCGTCCTTGAACAGATCCCGCAGCGGTTCCACCAACTCAAGCCCGAGTCGTTCGGGAAGGCCCCCGACGTTGTGGTGGGTCTTGATCACCGCAGCCGTGCCGCGCACCCCAGAGGATTCAATCACATCCGGGTAGAGGGTCCCTTGAGCCAGAAACCGCGCATCCGGGAATCGACCGGCCTCGGTCTGGAAGACCTCCACAAATTCGCGCCCGATGATTCTCCGCTTCTGCTCGGGGTCGGAGACCCCTTCCAGCTCGGACAGGAACCTCGCTGAGGCGTCCACGTGATCGAGTTGAATTCCGAGTTTTTGAAACCTCGCGATCACCTTGGCCCCTTCGTCCTTTCGAAGCAGGCCCGTGTCCACGAAAATCGGGACTTGCCGGTCTCCAATCGCCTCGCGCAGCAGGGCTGCGGTCACCGTGGAGTCAACCCCGCCGGATACGCCACAGATCACCCGTTGATCACCAATGGAATCCCGCAATCCCGCAACCGTCTCTTGGCGGATCGTGGCCGGGTTCCAGTCCCTGCGAGCCCCGGCCAGGTCGATGAATCTCTCGAGCAGGGTGTCCCCGTGGACCGTATGGCGCACCTCCGGATGGAATTGGAGGGCGACGAAACGGCGATGGAGATCGGCGATTGCCGCCATATCCGTGTTGGAGGTTCGGGCGAGCACCTGGAACCCTTCAGGCAGGGACGTCACCGAGTCGCCGTGGCTCATCCACACCCTCTGCCGTGTCGGCGTGCCGACAAAAACCGTCTCGGGTTGGATCAGCTCCAATTCGGCGAGACCGTATTCCCGCAGTTCGGAGGCTCGAACCGTGCCGCCAAGCATCTGCGCCATCAGGTGCATGCCATAGCAGATTCCAAGCACCGGAACGCCGAGTTTGAACAGCACCGGATCCGGAACCAGGGCACCTTTCTCGAACACGCTCGCAGGACCGCCTGAAAGAACCACCGCGATTGGCTGCAGTTCGGCAAGTCGTTCAGCGTCCACATCCCCTCGCTCGATCACCGTCTTGACGCCCAACTCTCGCAGCCTGCGCGCTATCAACTGGGTGTATTGCGATCCAAAGTCGAGAATGAGGATGATCTCGTGGTCCATTGCAGACGACCTCCGTGAACCGGCGGAGCATAACAGACGCACCCCCGGATCAGCATGGTTTCTCGGGTTTTGCCGGTTGACGGGTCAGTGGCTGATCGCTAGGATGCGCGATGTGAGATTTCTCGCCGGCCCGAGGCCTGCACCGGGCTTGGGGAAGGTGATATGGCGGAACAATTCCTCCCTGTTCTCATAACTCTCTGCGCCGCGGCTTTCATCGCCATCGCGATCCTGTCTCTTGCCGCCATCGTCAGCCAACGGTCCAGGCACGAGACGACCGCCAAGCGAGAGGTGTACGAGACCGGAATCCCAGTTCTCGATCGGGCCCACAAGCGAATCTCGGTGAAGTTCTATCTGGTGGCGCTTGTGTTTGTGGTCCTCGACGTCGAGGTGGCATTCCTGTACCCGTGGGCAGTGACCTACCGGGAAATGCTGGCGGAGTACTCCACAATCATCCTTTGGGACATGCTGGCGTTCATGGCGCTGCTGGCAGTGGCCTACGCTTGGCTTTGGAAGACCGGCATATTCGATTGGGGTCGCAGAAAACAGCCGGTAGGGGGAAATGATTGATGGCGAAAACGACCACGGTCCCGCTCACGGTCGTTCCGGCGGATCAACTGGTGGATGTCACCTTTGACGCCGAAATGGAATTTGCAATCGATGACGTCCTCTCCCGCTATCCCACCAAGCAGGCTGCATTGCTGCCTCTGCTCTGGCTCTGTCAGGAACGGTGGGGTTGGATTTCTCCAGGTGTCACCAGCGCCATCGGCGACCGCCTCGACCTTTCCCCGGCGTTCATTGAAGGGGTCACCACCTTCTACACCATGTATCAGCGAACCCCACCTGGAAGGTACCTGATCCAGGTCTGCACCACCCTTTCCTGCCAGCTCTGCGGCACCCCCGGTCTGGTGGAGCACCTCAGGGAGAAGCTCGAGATCGATTTTGGGGAAACCACAGCCGACGGACGCTTCACCTTGGTGGATGTTCAGTGTCTGGGTGCCTGCGGGGAGGCTCCCATCGTGCAAATCAACAATGACTACTACAGCGGGCTCGACGTCGAGAAACTGGACGCCGTGCTCGACGGGCTCGAGTAGGGCCGGGAGGCAGCATGGAACCCATCCTCCTGCGGGCTCGCGGCACCGACAATTCTCGATCCATCGCCAGCTACCGCGCTGCCGGGGGCTACCAGGCTTTGGCCAAGGCACTCGGCATGCCACCCGCAATTGTCATTGAAGAGGTCAAGGCGTCCGGCCTCAGAGGGCGTGGCGGCGCAGGATTCCCCACCGGAGTGAAGTGGGGTTTTGTACCGACGGACTCGGACCGGCCGACGTACCTGATTTGCAACGCTGACGAATCAGAGCCGGGCACTTTCAAGGACCGCGAGATCATCCACGTGGATCCCCATATGCTGCTCGAGGGCATCGTCATTTCCTCCTATGCCATCGGCGCCAACGTGGCGTATATCTACATTCGCGGTGAGTTTTACGACGAAGCTCAGATGTTGCAGGCCGCCATCGATGAAGCCGAAGAGCACGGGTTCGCCGGCAAGGATGTCCTGGGCAGCGGTTTTGACATCGCGATCCATATTCACCGCGGCGCAGGGGCCTATATCTGTGGCGAGGAGACCGCCCTCATCGAGTCCATCGAGGGCAAGCGGGGCCAGCCGAGGCTCAAACCCCCATTCCCGGCGGTGGTCGGTGTTTTCGGGTGCCCTACCGTGGTCAACAATGTGGAGACCCTGGCCAGCGTGCCTCACATCGTGGAGCGGGGCGGCCAGTGGTATGCCAGCATCGGAACCGAGAGGAGCACCGGCACGAAGCTGTTCTCCGTATCCGGCCATGTGGAGCGACCCGGCGTCTACGAGGTTCCCATGGGCATCACCTTCCGGGAGATCATCGAAGACATTTGCGGCGGGGTGAAGGACGGCAAGCGGCTCAAAGCGTTCATCCCCGGGGGATCCTCGTGCCCGGTGCTGCCGGCGGACAGAATCGACATCGGCTCCGATTTCGAGTCGGTGGCAGAGGCCGGGTCCATGCTCGGCTCCGGTGGCTTGATTGTGATGGACGAAACCGTTGACATGGTGTGGGCGCTGGAAAACCTGCTCGCCTTTTACGCCCACGAATCCTGCGGACAGTGCACGCCCTGTCGCGAGGGTTCTGATTGGGCGCTCGACGTGGTGCGCCGCATCCGACGCGGTTACGGAAGACCCGAGGATCTGGAGACCCTCCGTCGGATTTCGCGGTACTCCAGCCAGGGAATGACCATTTGTCCTCTGGGAGACGCCTTTTGCGCTCCGATCCAGAGCTTCCTCGACCACTTCGGCCACGAGTTCGAAGCGGCCATTGAAAAGGCGAACCCCATGTCCCCGAAGAAGGAACCCGTTCTGCCGGTGCGCTCCGACCGCGGCCGCTACGGCGTTTAGGAGATCGATCGTGTTGACCCTGTCCATCGATGGTAACGAGGTCCAGGTGCCCGAGGGTATTAACCTTGTGGACGCCGCTCAGACGGCGGGAATCGAAATCCCCACCTACTGCTACCACCCCGGGTTGACCGTGGTTGGGCAGTGCCGCATTTGCTTTGTCGAGGTCGAGGGCATGCCCCGGCTGGTGACGGCGTGCTCCACTCCTGCCCAGGAAAACATGGTGGTCTTGACCGACTCCGAGAAAGTGAAGGAAGCACGCCAGGCGGTCATGGAGTTCCTGCTCGAAAACCACCCCCTCGACTGCCCCGTCTGCGACCAGGCCGGAGAGTGCTTCCTGCAAGATTACTCGGTGGAGCACGGCCGCGACACCACCCACATGGTGGACGAACGCCGGACCTACCCGGGTTACGACCGACGTCTGATCGGCCCCCTCGTGGTCCAGAATCAGAATCGCTGCATTCACTGCACCCGTTGCATCCGATTCACCGAGGAGATCGCCGAAACCGCCGATCTGACCATGAAATCTCGGGGCAATCACAGTTACATCGACACCTTTGACGGTGGACCCTTCGAGAATCCATGGTCTGCCTGCGCGGCCGATGTGTGTCCTGTGGGTGCCCTGACCGTGAAGGACTTCCGATTTCGCGCCCGGGTATGGCACCTCGAGGAAACGGAGTCGATCTGTCCGGGTTGCAGTATCGGCTGCAACATCACCGTCGGTCACCTCAAGCGGGTGGTGCACCGCTTCCTCCCCCGGCACAACGACGAGGTCAATGGCTGGTGGATGTGTGATTTCGGGAGGCTCTTGGCCGATGGGCTCAATCGCCGGGACATCGACCGCCCCACCGCCGTCGCTGCCGACGGGCCTCAATTCATCAACTGGCGCGAGGCCGAAGCCCGGCTCCGAAAATCTGCTGGAATCAGAGCCGAAAGCACGAATCGTGGGGTCGGCGAACCACAGCAATGAGGCGCTCTTCCTGGTGAAAACCCTACTCGTCGACCACCTTGGCCTCGAGGTCGTGATTCCGGTCGATGCCGGTGAGCCCCGCAAGATCAAGAATGGGCGGCGCGAATGGATCCATGGCGAAGACGCCCATCCGAATGTGGCCGGAGTGCGCCGGCTCGGTTTGACCACTGTGGATAGCACCGGCCTGGGTCGGTTCCTGGCCCTTGCCGAAGGTCCGGTCCTGGTGCTTGACGAGATGGCACACCCATGGCTCGCAACCGATGAGGCGGTTTCCTCGGCTGGCGGGAAGACCCTGGCAGTGGCGGCGCGCACCGAGACCGTTCTCACTCGGGCAGCGGAGCTCGTCGTGCCGCTGGCGTCGTGGACAGAGACTGACGGGACCTACACCTCCTCCACAGGGCGGGTTCAACTGGCCAGGCGGGCATTCGCTCCCGCCGGTCAGTCGGTGCCTGCATGGCAGTTCCTCCACTCCCTGGCTGCAGGGTTGGGCCTGGAATTGTCCTCAAAGGCGGCGGTCGAGGTCCTTTACGCGGCCCTCGCCGCCGAGTTCCCGGTCTTCGAGGCGGTCGATTTCGGAACCGGGGGCCACCGTTTCGGGCTTCCCGTAGACCAGGAGGTGCCGAATGTGGGTTGAGTTCCTGGTCATGACCGTCAAGATGGGCGTTGTGCTCGTCGGACTCCTCACGACCATTCCTATCATGGTCTGGATCGAGCGGCGGGCGTCCGCGTTGATGCAGGACAGGCTTGGCCCGAACAGGGTCGGCCCTTTCGGGCTCCTCCAGCCGATTGTGGACGCCGTCAAGCTCATCACCAAGGAAAATCTGATCCAGGAGAACGTGAGTCGGTTCCTCTACGTGCTGGCGCCGGTCGTCGCCCTCACCGTCGCGCTCAGCACGGCCATCGCGATTCCCTTTGGGAAAGACTCCGGTCTCGAGATCTTCGGCCACGCGGTGCGAGGCTTCATCGTAGCCCCCGACCTGAATATCGGCATCCTCTACATCTTCGCGATCGCTTCTCTGGGTGTGTACGCGACGGTTTTGGCCGGCTGGGCCTCCAACAACAAGTACTCCCTCTACGGCGGTATTCGCGCGTCGGCACAGACGATCTCCTACGAACTCGCCATGACCATCTCGGTGGTCGGCGTGCTGATGGTCGCTGGATCACTCAGCCTGCAGACGGTGGTGGAGTCGCAGCAGGGCGTCTGGCTCGGCGTACTTCCCCGCTGGAACGTTTTCACTCAACTGCTCGGCGCCATCACCTTCATGGTTGCGGTCTTCGCCGAGACCAATCGCGTCCCCTTCGATCTGCCGGAGGCCGAGGCCGAACTGGTTTCCGGTTACATGACCGAGTATTCCTCTATGAAGTACGCAGCGTTCTTCATGGGCGAGTACGTCCACATGGCAGTGGCATCGGCCTTGATCACGGTACTGTTTTTTGGCGGCTGGACTCTCCCCTGGATCGAGTTACCCTTCTCGGGCTGGATCGGTGGGCTCGTCTCAATCGGGATTTTCCTGGCCAAGTTCGCATTTTTCCAATTCTTTTTCGTCTGGGTCAGGTGGACCCTCCCCCGCTTCCGGTTCGACCAATTGATGGCGCTGGGTTGGAAGGTGATGGTGCCGCTCTCGGTGCTCAACTTCCTGTATGTGGGAGTTGCCATGGCCTTGGGCCTCCTGTAGGGAGCGGATGATGGTGCCCTACTTCTTTCTCGTCGCAGCGGCCGTGGCGGTGGTTTTTGCGATCATCACGATCGCTCACCGCAGCCCGGTGATGAACGTCCTGTCATTGGTGATTGTCTTCTTCGCAATGGCGGCGATCTTCGCGATTCTCGGCATGGACTTTCTGGCTGCAATCCAGATCATCGTGTACTCCGGAGCCATCCTGGTTCTCTTCCTGTTCGTGATCATGCTGCTCAATATCCGCAGCACCGAACGATTGGGCAATGGGCGACGCATCCAGGCTGTGCTCGGCACTCTCGTGGCGGTGGCTCTCGGTGTGGCTATCCTGGCCGCCGTCTCACTGCTGGTCCCCGGGGTCGGGGCGGTTCTTCCCGGAGCAGTCGAGGAGGGAACGGTGGCCCCCATCGGGAGGGCGCTCCTCACAACCCACCTCTTCGCCTTCGAGTTCATCACATTGTTGCTGGTGTCGGCAATCATCGGGGCGGTGTACCTCGCCCGGAGGGAGTCGTGATGGATCCAATCCCGATCCCCCACACCTGGGTCCTCGCCCTGTCGGCGGTGCTCTTCGCCATTGGCACCCTCGGGGTGCTGCTGCGTCGCAACGGCATCTCCATCTTCCTGTCCCTCGAGATCATGATCAACTCCGCCAATCTGGCTTTCGTCGCCTTTGCCATGTTCTTCGCGGCCCAGCCCGGGATGGCTGCCGCCGCCATCTCGGGACAACTCTTCGTTTTCTTTGTCATCGGCGTTGCCGCGGCTGAAGCAGCCGTCGGTCTGGCCATTTTCATTGCCCTCCACCGGCTCAAAGGGTCGATCGATGTGGACCGGGTCAACATCCTGCGCTGGTAGGAGGACGAGATGCTCGGAACCCTCTGGTTGATCCCGATCCTCTGCCTTGCTGGGTCGTTGTTGAACCTTGCCCTGGGCCTTGCAGGGGCCCGCAAACCGACGGTCACAGCCGTGGGTGTCGGTTCGGTGGGTCTCGCCACGTTGGCCGCCTTCGTCGCTGTGTGGCAGTACCTGCACCAACCCATTGGAGTGCTTCGCGAAACCTACTTCACCTGGATCGCAGCCGGTCCTCTGATCGTCGATGCATCCTTCCAGCTCGACCAGCTGTCGGCCGTCATGGTCGCCTTCGTCACCTTCGTCGGCTTCCTGATCCACGTCTACTCGGTGGGCTACATGCACGGGGAGTCGGATCGCGGATATGCCCGCTACTTTTCCTACCTCAATCTCTTCATGTTCGCGATGCTGGTGTTGGTGTTGGGTTCGAGCCTGCCGGTCATGTTCGTCGGTTGGGAAGGGGTCGGGCTCTGTTCCTACCTGCTCATCGGCTACTACTACGAGCAGGAGTGGTGCTCCACCGCCGGCAAGAAGGCATTTATCGTCAACCGAATTGGTGACCTCGGCTTCCTGCTTGGGATCTTCGCGTGCTTCGCCACCTTCGGAACGGCGGAGTTCCAGGAAATGGCTGGCGCGGTGGCTCACGACCCGGGTGGACTGAGCACTGCCGCCACCCTGATCGGGTTGCTTCTCTTCATCGGTGCTGTGGGCAAGTCGGCCCAAATTCCGCTCTACGTGTGGCTTCCCGACGCCATGGCCGGACCGACTCCGGTGTCAGCGTTGATCCACGCTGCCACCATGGTCACCGCCGGCGTTTACATGGTGGCCCGAACAAATTTCTTCTACCAGATCAGCCCCACCGCCATGCTGACCGTTGGGGTGGTCGGTGGCGTGACCGCGATCTTTGCCGCCACGATTGGCCTGGTCCAGAACGACATCAAGAAGGTCCTCGCCTACTCCACCGTGTCCCAGCTCGGCTACATGTTTTTGGGTGCTGGCGTCGGCGCCTTCGGCGCCGCCATCTTCCACGTTGTGACCCACGCCTTCTTTAAGGCTTGCCTGTTCCTTGGATCGGGCTCGGTGATCCATGCATGTGGCGGCGAACAGGATATGCGCAAGATGGGTGGGCTCAAAAAATACATGCCCACCACCTACTGGACCTTCGTCGCGGCGACCCTCGCGTTGGCTGGCATCCCGATCTTCGCCGGGTTCTTTTCCAAGGACGAAATCCTGGCCAAGGCCTTCGCTGCCGGCTTGACCGACCTGAACCACTTTGGCAGGGTCTACGGGGTCCTCTGGGCGTTGGCAGTGGCCGGTGCTTTCATGACCGCGTTCTACATGTTCCGGGCCGTCTACATGACCTTCCACGGTCAGTTCAGGGGGGACGGCGACGCCGAGCACCACCTGCACGAGTCGCCACGTTCGATGACGATGCCGCTGGTCATCCTGGGCATCCTGTCAATCGTGGGCGGGCTGTTGATTGGATTTCCGGGTCAACTCTTCCACAAGCCCGAACTCAACTGGATCGAGGGCTTCCTTCACCCTGTGATGACCCTCGCCAACGCCGACCACTTCGACCCCGCTCACGGTGAGGCGGTGCACGCCGTGAGTCTCTCCACCGAGTGGGTGCTCGTGGTGGTGTCGGTACTTGTCGCCCTGGCCGGATGGATGCTGGCCAGACGATTCTACCTTGGCGCCGACGCACCCGAAAAGCCAACCCAGCTGGCGAACCGCTTCGGGTTGCCGTACAGGCTCTTGCTCAATAAGTACTGGATGGATGAGGTCTACGACGCCCTCATCATCCGGCCGCTCCACCGTTTTGCGATCTTCTGTTGGAAGGTGATCGACGTGCTGATCATCGACACTCTGGTGGTCAACGGGAGTGCATTCTTCGTCGAATTGACCGGCGATTTCATGCGCTTCCTGCAGACCGGAAACGTTAGAAACTACGCGTTGTCCGTGGCGTTGGGCATTCTCTTGCTCGCCGCGGTCCTGTGGTAGGCGGAGGCAGCCGTGCTTGACACCTCTCTGTTGTCCGCCATCACCCTCGGGCCCGCTGCCGCAGCGATCCTGCTGCTGCTGATTCCGGAGCGCCCCGGCAATCTCCATCGCTGGATGTCGCTGCTGGTCTCCATCGCTGTGTTCGTTCTGTCCTGCCTCATGTGGGTTCGGTTCGACGGGGACAATCCCGGTTTCCAGATGGTCGAGAAGGTTGGCTGGATTCCCCAGTTCGGCGTTTCCTACCACCTCGGGGTCGACGGAATCTCCCTCCTCCTGGTGATGCTGACAACCCTGCTCGTGCCGATTGTGATTCTCGCATCGTGGACCTCCATCGACCACCACGTGAAAGCCTTCCACATCGTCCTTTTGCTCCTGACAACGGGCATGATCGGTGCCTTTGTCGCGCTCGACCTCTTTCTCTTCTACGTTTTCTGGGAGTTGATGCTGATTCCGATGTATTTCATCATCGGGGTCTGGGGTGGTCCGCGTCGGATCTACGCCGCGGTAAAATTTGTGCTGTTCACCATGGTCGGGTCGTTGCTCATGCTGGTGGCCATCCTCTATGTGGCCTGGTTCTATCACCTCCAGACGGGGGTCTGGTCATACGACTACATCGACATGGCCGCGGTCGCCCCGCAGGTCCCGATGGCCGGCCTCTGGTCCCCCCAGGCGCTGGTCTTCCTCGCCTTTGGACTGGCCTTTGCCATCAAGGTGCCAATCTTCCCGTTCCACACCTGGCTCCCGGACGCCCACGTGGAGGCACCGACGGGTGGTTCGATCATCCTGGCCGGCGTCCTCCTCAAGCTCGGCACCTACGGTTTCCTTCGATTCAACCGCGCCCTGTTTCCCGAGGCCTGGGATTACTTCGTTCCACTGATCGCGGCTCTCGCCGTCATTGGCATCCTCTATGGCGCCTTCGTCGCGCTGGTTCAGCCGGATATCAAGAAGCTGGTGGCGTACTCCTCGGTGAGCCATCTCGGTTTCGTGATGCTTGGCCTTGCCGCTGGTACAGTGGCGTCCACCGAAGGCGCCATTCTCCAGATGGTCAACCACGGCCTGTCCACCGGGGCCCTCTTCCTGCTCGTCGGTGTGGTTTACGAGCGCCGTCACACCCGGATGATCGCCGACTACGGTGGCATCGCCGGGGTGGTGCCGGTCTACACCGCGATCTTCCTGCTGGTCACTCTCTCTTCGATCGGTGTGCCGGGCTTGAACGGATTTATCGGTGAGTTCTTGATCCTCGCCGGGAGCTGGCAGGTCTTTCCAGTGGCCGTTGTGCTTGCCGGGCTCGGCATTATATTCGGTGCCGTTTATATGCTCTGGATGTTCCAGAGAGTGTTTTGGAACCCGCTGGTCCACGAGGAAAACCGCGCCCTCACCGACATCAACTCCCGCGAGCTGCTGGCGGTGGTGCCGCTCCTGATCCTGATTGTGTGGATCGGAGTTCACCCCAACACCTTCCTGTCGCCCATGGAGGCGGCGGTTCGCGCCCTCGTGGGCTCGTGAGGAGGACGCGACAGTGATCACACCTACTCTCACTGACCTCCAGGCCGTTGCGCCCGAGATCATTCTCACGGTGGCGGCAGGACTCCTGCTGTTGATCGAGGCCTTCCTGCCCGGTCTGCGCCGGCTGTTGTCACCGGTCGCCATGCTCGCCGCGGCTCTTGCGGCATTTGCCCGAGTCCAGGGCGGGCTGCCGGGATCCGTATGGAGCGGTCTCATTTCGGTTGATCGAGTGGCGGCCTTCGTCGACCTGTACATTCTGGTCGCGGTCTTCCTGACCGCGTGGATGGCGGGAGCATTCCTCCGCCGCACAGGGACCGAGCGTGGGGAGTTTTATTCCCTTCTGCTGCTGGCGGCGGTTGGGGCCATGGTCATGGCCTGTTCGGTGGACGCACTGCCCCTTTTCCTCGGGCTCGAGTTGCTCTCGCTTCCGCTCTACGTGCTCAACGCCTACCTGCGGCGGGTTGCCATCAGTGTCGAGGCTGGCCTCAAGTACTTCGTGGTCGGAGCCTTCGCTTCCGCCTTCGTGGTCTATGGCATCGCCCTGATCTACGGCCACACCGGCACCATGAACCTGGTGGAAATGGGTCGAGTCGTCACAGATGGGGGCCGGCTGTCGCCGCTGCTGGCCATTGGTATCGCGATGGTGGTCGGCGGACTGGGCTTCAAGCTGGCCCTGGTCCCCTTCCACGGCTGGGCGCCGGACGTTTACCAGGGCAGTCCAACGCCAGTGACCGCCTTCCTCTCGGTGGTGCCGAAGGGCGCCGCTCTGATCGCCTTGTTCAGAATCGTGGACGGAATGAACCTCTTCCAGGTTGCGCCCCGATGGGTCACCGCAGCTGGGATCATCGCTGTCGCCTCCATGACCCTCGGCAACGTGGTGGCGATTGTGCAACGGGACATCAAGCGAATGCTCGCTTACTCCGGGATCGCTCACATGGGTTACGCCATGGTGGCGATCATCGTCGCAGGAAGGGACGGCGGTGCGGCGGTTCTCGTCTACCTCGCCGCATATACCCTGATGAACATCGGTGCGTTCGCTGCGGTGGCGCTCATGTCCGAGCAGGAGAATGAGCCCACCCTGATCAGCGATATGGCCGGACAGGGATGGACCCGCCCGGTGACCGCGCTCGCGCTGACCCTGTGTCTCGTCTCTCTGGCAGGAGTCCCGCCCTTGATCGGTTTCACCGGCAAATTCGTGGTATTCCGAGCCGCGGTCAATCACGGCCTGATATGGCTTGCCGTCATCGGGGTGGCCAATTCGTTGATCTCTGCTTTCTATTACCTCAGAGTGGTGTACGTGATGTACATGCAGCCCACACCAAAACGCGAGCCGGAATTTATCCCCGCCTGGTCGATCACCGCGGTGGCGTCAGTGGCGGCCCTCGCGCTTTTGGTTCTCGGCATTTACCCGGTCCCGATCCTCGACGCCGCCAGCCAGGCGGTCCTGGATCTCGTGAGATGATGTTATGACTGCTTACAAGAGACATGTCGACACCAAGGCCATCTCCGACCTCACCATCGCTCGGCTCTCGATCTACCTGCGTTCCGTTGAGCGTTTGATCGAACTCGGCGTGGAGACGGTTTCTTCTCAGGACCTGGCCTCACGATTCAATCTCAACTCGGCGCAGATCCGCAAGGACCTCGCCTATTTTGGTGAGTTCGGGGTGCGAGGTGTGGGGTACAACGTGCGGGAGTTGCGCCAGTACATCGTCGAGATCCTGGGGCTTGACCGGGAACGCCGACTGGTGATCGTGGGCGCCGGGAACCTCGGCACCGCGCTCTGTCACTACTCGGGCTTCTCCGGTGGTACCTTCCTGGTGGTGGGCGTATTGGACTCGGATCCCAATAGGATCGGCGACCCCACGCCGGCCGGTCTACTGGTGGAGGACGCGTCCAGGCTTGCTGAGATCATCCGCCAGCGCAACGTGGAGATCGGCGTGATCACGACCCCGCCCGGGGCTGCCCAGGTGGTCTGTGATCAAATGGCGGCCGCAGGGTTGGCGACCATCCTCAATTTCGCTCCAATCAGTGTACGGGCTCCCGACGGGGTGCTGGTGAAGACTGTTGATCTCAAGGTCCACCTCGAGGAGCTCTCGTTCTACATTACCCACTCCCAGTGATCGTTTCAGACCCGAGGCACGGGTATCGTGCGGCCTTTCCGCGCTAGAGTAAGAAGATATGGAACACCCCCGAATGATTGGCAAATACGAGGTGATCGCTCAGGTCGCCACCGGGGGCTTCGGTGTCATCTACAAGGGTTGGGACCCGTACATCAAACGCCCGGTCGCCA
Source organism: uncultured Holophagae bacterium (assembly GCA_963801995.1). Lineage (GTDB taxonomy): Bacteria > Acidobacteriota > Thermoanaerobaculia > Thermoanaerobaculales > Sulfomarinibacteraceae > FEB-10. The sequence goes on from CAWDGW010000017.1 coordinate 527,887, forward strand.
TCAAGATGTGCGTGACCCCGGACGAAGAGGTCCGGAAACGCTTCCAACAGGAAGCCCAGTTCGTCGGCAACCTGGTGCACCGCAACATCACGCTCGTCTTCGATTTCGGCGTCGAGGACGGGGTGCCGTTCATCGTCCAGGAGTTCCTCACCGGTTATGACCTGGACCAACTGGTTCGCTCCGGCGCCGTTCGCGAGCCCAGGACCGTGGTCGCGATCCTCATGCAGGTGTGCGAGGGACTGGAGTTTGCCCACCACAGGGGGATCATTCACCGCGACATCAAACCGTCGAACATCCGCATCCTCGAAGACGGGACGGTCAAGATCCTCGACTTCGGAATCGCCAAATCCCAGCAGGCGGTCGACAAGCTGACCCAGACCGGAATTGCTCTCGGCACGGCAGGCTACCTGGCCCCGGAACAGATCCAGGGGGGATCCATCGATCCGCGGACCGACATCTTCGCCCTCGGAGTCGTGGCCTACGAATTGGCGACGGGTTCCCGGCCCTTCCATGGCACGTCCTTGAGCAACGTTCTGTACAAGATACTGAACGAAGAACCGGCGCCACCAGACCGCATCAATCCCGGCTGCAGCGCCGACCTTGCGGAGGTGATCAACCGCTGTATGGCCAAGGATCCCGACCAGCGGTTTCAGTCCATCAGCGATCTCTTTGAGGCACTGCGCTCCGTGGCGCTGCTCGAGATCGACGAAGCTCAGTCGGAACGGGAGATCACCACCGGAGTGCTGCGGGACGCGGTGCTTCTGATGGACGGGGCGCCGGGCCAATCAGGCGCTCACGATGCCGCGACCACCGATATTTCGAATCCGGACTTACTGGCGACGCCCACTCATGCGAAGATCCAACACTCCCCGCCGGTTGACGAGCCCGAGAAGGATCGAAGACGGCCCGCTCTGATCACCTTCCTGTCGCTGGTGGCGATCCTGGTGGTGGCAGCGGGCGCCCTGTACCTCTCCAAAGATCTCCAGACTGCGGTCTTCGGACCGGGAGGGGCACCCTGGGCACCAACTGCGACCCCCACTCCCACGGCCACCCCCACAGCCACCGCCACACCCACAATTACCCGGACCCCAACGATCACGCCGACCCCGACGGTCACGCCCACCCCCGGCCCGGTGACAGTCCAGCTCATCGTCGATCCACCGGCCCAGGTACGGATCGACGGCAAAGGCTTCGGGGCCGGCCGCACCACGGGGGGCACCGTGGATCTGCGGCCCGGGCTCCATACCTTCACCGTCGCTCTGCCCGATTTCCCGGAGCGGACCTTCTCCCGAGAGGTGACCGAGTCCACCGAGATCATCTCGCTCGCCCTCGAAGTGGGCCTGCTCACCGCCATGGTGGATCAGACCCTGGCACCACCCGGCGGGGTCGCCTACCTGGACGGTCGCGAGCTCGGACCGGTGCCTCTGGTGCGACACAAGGTACCCGCCGGCGAGCATGTTCTCGAGGTGCGCTGGCCCGGGGAAGTCACTCCCTACCGTCGAGTCATCATGGTTCCCCTTTTGCCAAATGAACTGCGACTTCCGCCCGTGGCACCAGGATCGTAGCGGCAGAAGGTTCCTTTTCTCCTCTGCCCCTCTGTCCGACAGTCTTGGGCTGCTGTTGTTTGTCGAACGGTATAACCTGGGTTATACTCGGAATATGAAAACCGCAATATCCATCCCGGATGAGGTCTACGAGGCCGCGGACGAGTTGGCGCGACGGCTGGGGATGAGCCGCTCCAAGCTGTACGCCACCGCTGTGGCAGAGTTCGTCGCTGAGTACCGAACAACCGCAGTGAGAGAGCGACTGGATCAGGTCTACGGGGACGCAGCGTCCGAGCTCGATGATTCGGTTCACGAGATGCAGCTGGCATCCCTTCCCGAGGACGAGTGGTAGATGAGGCGGGGGGAAGTCTGGTGGGCCTCGTTGAGGAAGCCTCGTGGATCGGAGCCGGGATTCCGACGGCCGATCGTCATCGTCCAGTCTGACGCATTCAACGCGAGCCGGATCGATACCGTGGTGGCGGTCATTCTGACCTCGAACCTCTCCCTGGCCGCGGCCCCGGGGAACACCGTCGTGGGCAAACGCCACTCGGGTCTGCCCAGGGATTCGGTCGCCAACGTCTCCCAGGTGGTGACGATCAACAAGACCTTCTTGACCGAGCGGGCAGGAATCGTCCCAAGCAGCCTCATGAGCGTTGTTGATGAAGGGCTGCGTCTAATTCTCTCGCTGTAAGAGACTGGTATCTCCTCTGTGCTCCCCTGCCCGACAGTCTTGGGCTGTGCGTTCCGGGATTGATGTCGTCTCCACTGCGGAGGATCGGTTGTCAGACAGGCGAGAGGCCCGCACCAGAACCCTTGTTCGATTTCAATTTTCAACTTTGAACTTTCAACTCTTCAGTTGACGGCCGCCCGAGTCGCTTCAGCGCCACTGGCGAGCGCCTCCGCTGCCAGCGCGGCACGCGCTCGTTCGAGGTTGGCGGCCCAGGTTTCGTTGGCCGGATCCAGATCGGTCGCTCGCTCCAGAAGGGCCACCGACTCCGAATACCGCTGTTGTCGGTAGACCGCAGTCGCGAGCAGGTTGAGCGCCGCCGGGTCTGTGGGCCGGATGTCTACGAACCGCCGCAGGGCCTGCTCGGCAGGGGCATCGGCGCCTCGCTCCAACAGCAAATAGCCCTGAACAAGCTCCAGGTTGCCGCGGGAGTCAGCCGGGATGTCAGCAATGGCTCGCTCGGCCTCGGCAAACAACCCGTTGGCCACAAGGGCAAGGCCGAAAGCACGCTGGATATCAGGTGGCTTGAACCCGCCGGCCTGAGCCACTCGAAGCTTTTCAAGAGCCTCATCGGCGCGGCCGAGGGACAGCAGGGCCTGACCCGTGCGACCCGTGAGTTGGAGGTCATCCCTGAGCAGATTCTGCGCAGCCTCAAATGCCTGCAGGGCTGAGGCGGGCTCACCGTCGGCCAGTAGAAGTTCTCCGAAGGCCAGTTGGACCTCGGGTAGCAACGGGTTTTCATCCAGAGCTCTTGACAGCTCGAGCCGTGCCCGCTCACTGTTTCCAATCTTGGCGTCCAGCAAGCCGAGGGCGGCCCAGGCGCGGTCGGAGTGAGGAAATCCCTCGGCCAGTTCTTGGAAGATGTCCCGGGCCGCGGACGTTTCATCCATGGCCAGATAGACGCCTCCCAGTCGAAGTCGCAGGTTGAGGTTGTCGGGTTGCAGGCCAAGGGCCGATTTCAGAGCGAACTCGGCGTCCTTCCACCGCCCGGTGCGAACAGCGGCTTCGGCCATGAGCTCCAATCCGGCCACGTTCGTCGGCTGGCGTGCGACCGCTTCGCGCAACAAACCGAAGGCAGTCTCCACATCGCCATCGTCGAGCAGTCGGTTGGCTCGGAGAATCAGATCTGGAATGGACAGTGTTTCCGGTGGCACGTCGTCGAGGCCAGCCGTGCCATAGGCGTGCAACATCTGGACGGCCTCGTCGTCCCGACCCAGGCGGCGCAGCAGTTCGGCCCTCAGAGGTAGCAGTCGTCCGTCCTGGGGATAGGCCGCCATCAGCCGTTCGACGTCGGCCAGGGCGCCCTCGAGATCGGCGCCCGCTTCGAGTCGTTGGCCGATGCTTGAGAGGGTTGCCTCCAGGTCGGGTGCAGGAGACATGTCGTTCTCCCTGACCGCCGTTCGGGCCCGTCGGCTGGTGGCCTCGAAGAGGTCGATGAACTCCCTCGTGTAGTAGTCCGGAACGAGTGTCAGATCTGGATCCTCCACCAGGGCCGCTCTGAGGTGGGTATCCACCTCCCCCTGCCGTCCCAAGGCGAAAAGAGTCCACGCGATGCTGACGTGAAGCTGGGCACGGTGGGACGAGTCGTCGGTTTCTGACAGGGCCTTCGTGTAGAGTTGAACCGCGCGGCTGAAGGAACCTTCCCGATAAGCCTTCAGGGCCGCCACCTCGCTGGGGGTCGCGTGTTGGGCCTCTGCCACGTGACCCACCAGAAGGAGGACGGCGAGCAGGGAGCCGGCGGTGATCTGGATCACAAAACGCGTCATAACGCGCCACTGTACCGTGACTTTCAATCGCTGATCAAGAGAAAAATCGACATTGCCCAATACCTTGCCCCTGGTCATGGGCACCAACTCCCGCGACTCGGCGAATCTTGCTGTGGAAACCAGGGGTCAGGGATTGGGTGAGTTACAGAAATGTGTGGAGATCTATCGACCGTTGGTCAGATGATTCGAGCCAGCGCCCGAATCATCTGGTGGGCGGCATCGGCAGGGCGGTGCCCGGCTTCGTACGCCGCACGGGCTGCGGCCCGTCGGGGCGGCCACTCGCTCGACACCGCGACCTGGGAGATGAGGCGCGCAAGCTCTGCTGTTGCCGCCGGCCCCGGGGTTATCCTGGGCGCCGCCTGCTCCGGCCATTCGAGGAATTGATGGAGGCCAGTCACCGCCACCGGTGTCCCGCAGGCCAGAAAACGCAAGACAGCCGCGGATGTTTCCCCCGCCGAAGGAGACCGCAGAGCGACTCCGAGGTCTGCAGCGGCTGGAAGCTCGACGAATCTGTCGTTCTCGACCCATCCGCTGAACGTGACGCTGTCGTTGATCCCGAGGCTTCGGGAAACGTCCTCCAATTCGGTTTGTGATCCCCCCTCACCCACCACGTACAGCCGAACTTCCAACCCCTGACGACGTGCCGCGGCCACAGCGCCGAGAACGTTGGCGATTCCCTTTTCCGGAGTCAGAAAACCAAGGTGCATGATCAAAGTTTCGTCGGGAGCTACCCCGATTCTCCGCCTCACTTCCCAACGGTCCAGGGGCCCTGGGTCTGCGACTGCGAGCCCAACGCGGGCCACCGCAAGCTCGGGTAGATCTCGATTGACCTGGTCCTCGGCCCAGCGAGAATGCACGATCACCCCTGCAACCCCTTGCAAGAACGCCCTCCTGGCAGGAAACAGAAACGGGTCGCGCAGCCCGGCCGCGCCCACCGCTCGGGCCCGAACCAGCGACTCGGCTTCGGGGTGGGCTTCGAGCAGCAGGCCTTCGAAACGCCGATCGTCGCCAGCGCCAAGGGTCGCCTCAACCAGCAGATGATGAAGCACCGCGTCGTGGAGCACCACCGCCGTCCTCGGCATGGCCAATCGATCAAGGAGCCAGCCATGGTGGGGATTGTTGCCGAGGTGGACCAGCTGAACCTCGTCGTCGTCCGGCAGTTCGGCCGGGGTCACGACCGTGCAGCCGGCAAATCCAGTCGTCGGCGTGGGACCTTCACCGGAGGGCGCTGCGACAACCCGCACATCGGAAATCCGGCTGAGCTCTGGGAGGAGCTCAGCCGCGTAGTCGGCCACCCCGGATCGAACCGGAGGAAGCGGTGAGGCCCACATGATCCGCACGGTGTGACGGTAGCATGAACGAGGCAGCAGGCCGAACTATGATGGTCCCGTGAAAGCGATGCGATTGATCCTGGTTGTGCTCTACATCGGCTACCTGGTCCAGGTCGGATTGCTGATGGTCTGGCTTCCCTGGTCAAAGTTGTGGGGTCTGCTCATCGTTCAAATGCCTCAGACCGCATCGTGGATCCTGGACGCGCCGATGGTCCGGGGATCGATCACCGCCTTTGGGCTCCTTCACCTCGCCATGGTCGTTGCCGAGCTCGTCCATGCCGGTGCGCAAGAGACTGTCGGCTCGGGAAGCCAGTCATCGCAGCAGGCGCCCCCATCTTGAATACCAAACGATCCGGGCGTACACTTGAAGGAGATGGGGCGCCGCGTACTGATCGTCGATGACGAACCGTACCTCTTGCGCATTCTGTCGTTCAAGCTGCGTCGCGAGGGATACCAAACACTCGAGGCACGGTGCGCCGAGGATGCCGAGAGGCTGATTCAGGAGCGGACCATCGATCTGATCATTCTGGATGTGGCGTTGGCGACACCGACGAACGGTTTCGATCTCGCCGCCAAGCTGCAACGCAACGCCTCCACTCAGCACATCCCAGTCATCATGCTGACGGCCCGCGGATTCTCCGCGGATGTTCTCCGTGGTCGGGAAGTGGGAGCCGCTGGCTATATCACCAAGCCTTTCTCCACCGTCGATGTCATTGATCGGGTCCGGGCGATCCTCGGCGCTTGACGCTATCCACCCATCCGCGTAGGCTCGCACGACCCGCTGATCGCCCGTCGTGGATCGCGCGGCACGAACCACCATGAGACCCACACTGCCCTGGATTATCGCGGCCCTCATCGTGACCCTGGACCGGGTCACCAAGAACCTCGTCATGGACCGGATCGAGGTTGGTGGGTGGTTGCCGGTGTTTCCCGGCTTCGGCCTGACCCACGTTCACAACACTGGAATCGCCTTCAGCTTATTCAGGGACGGCGGATGGCTGTCCAGAATCTTGCTCCACGGAGTGATTCTGACCGCTGTGGTCCTGATCGCCTGGATGGCGCTCAGGCATGGCCGCCACAAACTGATGGCTGGATTCGCCTTCGGACTCATCCTCGGTGGCGCTGTGGGCAATCTCATCGATCGAGTGCTCTATGGCTGGGTTGTGGATTTCATCCATGTTTGGGTTCGAGTTGGCGGTCGGAGTTGGTCCTGGCCGGATTTCAACGTCGCAGACAGCGCAATCACCATCGGTGCCGGGCTGCTGATTCTCGGTGAACTGCTGCGCGCCCCCGACGAGAATTAGATGCACCCAATCCTCATCGACCTGGGCTTCTTTCAAATCCCCAGCTACGGAATGCTGGTGGCCCTCGGTGTGGTGCTGGGCCTGCTCGCCCTCAAACGGCGTGCCAACCGAAGGGGACTCGATGGTGCGCTGCTGGTTGACGTGGCCCTATGGCTCGTCATTTGGGCCCTGGTGGGTGCCAAGGGATTGCTGATTTTCGTGGAATTGCCACGCTACGTCAGCGATCCGGCGTCCGTGGTGGGTGTCCTGCGTGCCGGCGGGGTCTTTCTGGGCGGGTTCATCGCCGCCGTGGTCGCCGGGGTCGTCCTCTTCCGCCGCCACAAGCTGGCTCCGCTGGCCACCATGGACGCGATCATTCCGTCGGTTGCCCTTGGCCATGCCATTGGTCGCGTGGGATGCCTGTTGGCCGGCTGTTGCTGGGGCAGAGTCTGCGATCTGCCGTGGGCTATAACCTACACCGATCCAGTGGCCGCTTCGAATGTTGGGACCCCTCTCCACATTGCCCTGCATCCCTTTCCCGCCTACTCCGCATTATTCAACCTCGGCCTGTGGGGTCTGCTCGAGTGGCTCTACTCGCGGAAACCGACCTCCGGTCGTGTCTTCGCGGCGTACCTGATCATCTATGGCTGCGGGCGATTCATGCTTGAGTGGACCCGGGGGGACGCATCCCGAGGCTCGGTGCTCTCCGGCGCCCTGTCCACGAGCCAGCTCATCTCCCTCGGCCTGATCGCCCTCGGTTGCGGCCTTCAATTCTGGATCTCGAAGCACCGAAAGACGTGAGCCAACAGCATCGATTCACCGTGCCCGAAGAGCTGGCGGGCACCCGCCTCGATCGCTGCCTCTCTGAGCTCTCCGAGCGGTGGTCCCGCTCTCACGCCCGGCGTTTGATCGATGACGAACGGGTCAAGGTCAATGGTGAAGGCGGGAAGCCCGCTTTTCGCGTCGCGACCGGGGACCTCATCGAGGTGGACGAGCCGCCACCCCGGCCACTCGACATGGCGGCAGAGGATATCCCGCTGGATGTGATCTTCGAAGACCCGCACCTGCTCGTCATATCCAAGCCCGTTGGCCTCGTGATCCACCCGGCGGCAGGCAATCCCTCCGGAACCCTGGTCAATGCCCTGCTCCAGCATTGCGAAGATTTGTCGGGCATCGGAGGAGCGGAACGACCGGGCATCGTCCATCGGCTGGACAAAGACACATCTGGCCTCCTGGTGGTCGCCAAGGAGGAAAGAGCCCACCACGGCCTGTCCCTGGCATTTCGTCGTCGCCAGGTGACCAAGACGTATCTCGCAATCTGCTACGGTGTCCCCCCATCCACCGAGGGTGTGATCGACGCTGCCATCGCCCGCCACCCCAGGGAGCGGAAACGGATGGCGGTCGTAGCTTCGGGCAGGCCAGCAAGAACCCTTTACGAGGTTGCGGAGGTTTTGCATGGCACCGCCCTGATCAGGTGCCGACTGATCACCGGTCGAACCCACCAGATCCGCGTTCACATGGCACATGTGGGGCATGGCCTTGTGGGTGATCCGCTGTACTCGGGCCGACAGTGGCGAAATCTGACCGATCCGTCGGCCCTCGCCGCCTGCCGCGATTTCCCCCGTCAGGCCCTGCACGCCTGGCGGCTGGGCTTCACCCACCCCGTCACCGGCGAAGCCCTCGAGTTCGAGGCCCCTCCCCCGGCCGACTTTCAGCAACTGCTCGCCGCACTCGGATTGAAAATCGAAAATCGAAAATCTAACCCCACCCACCGCAGAGATTTGACGAGAAATACTCGCTTCATCACAATACGCGGTTTCAAACTGCCCGCTCCCACCGCCGCCCGACCCACCTGCCGACACGAAGGCCGAAGCGAGTATTGGGCGGTCAGCATTGCCTTTCTTTGTCTCGACGGTTAAGCGGTGCGTTGGGCCTCAAACACGACGAGCGCTTCGCGGGCGGTCGGCCAACGGTCCACAGGATCAGGCGCCAACAGGCGTTCCACGAACTGCCTGAGCCATCTTGGACAGCCTTCTGACAGTTCATGGTTGGCTTGGCGTGGGGTTGGCCGTGTTCCAGTCAGCAATTGGCGAAGGGTCACTCCAAGACTGAAAAGGTCCCAGGCGGGTGCGGGGTCACCGCCAGCTGCGTGTTCGGGCGCCATGTATCCCGGAGTGCCGACCCCAGCGGTGCCCCCCTCGGGGTCGTCGAGTCGGTCCAGTCGTCCGGCGAGCCCGAGATCTGCGAGCTTGAGATCGCCTTCTGTGGTCAACAACAGATTCGAAGGTTTGACGTCTCGGTGGATCAAGTGCTGTTCATGGAGGAATGCGAGCACCGAAAGCGCCTGACCGGTCCACTCCACGACCCGACTGGGCGGCTGGGCCTCTTCGAATGCTGCCACCCTTGCCAGGTCGCCACCCGGCACGTATTCCATGACAGCCACAAGGTGCTGCTCGACCTCGAGCACCTCGTAGAGCAGCACCAGATGCGGGTGCTGGAGCAATAAACCCAGACGGACCTCGGTGATCGCGCGTTTGCGCACCCGTGGGTCTCCACACGGAGGGAAGATCTTGAGGACGACCTGTTCTTTGATCTGCAGGTCTTCGGCCACCCACACCTGGGTCTGATGCCCGGTGGGCAGCTGTGCCAACAGCCGCCATCGATCCGCGAGGTTTGGCAGGGGAATTCCTTCGTGTGCCCGACTCATGGACATTCTCCACAGGCGCTTCCAGCCGCTTGGCGCAGGCGGAAGCCAAGGCCGGGCGGAACCTCGGCTGAGTTGAGATCACGGCACAAGTCGGCCACGGTGTCGAGGTCCGGCAACTCCTCCATCTCGGTCCACAAAATCCCCATCCCCCGCAACCGTGCCCGCGTGCAATCCAGGGTGTCGGCGGAGGACCAGGGTATGGACGTGAACATATCTACCCCTGGACGGCGCTGACCCACAGCCCAGTAACCGCCGTCTGACGCGGGTCCCAGCACGACCCTGTGCTTTGCCAACAGGTTCATCGCAGTCCGGAGGTTCTTGGAGGTGAGCCTGGCGCAGTCCGATCCCACAATGACGACCCGCGAGTGCCCCTCGGCGAATCGGCGCCCAAAGGCCTCCAGCATCCGCTGACCCAGGCTGCCATTACTTTGTATTTCGATCCTGACGCCCCGAGGCGGGGTCCAACCCTGCTCGGGATCGTCGGCCAGAGACAGCACGACCTCTTCACCGGTCGCGGTCACGACTTCCAGGGTGTGCGCCAACAGCCTGCCGTAAACCGAGGCAGCAGCAACATCACCGATGTCCGACGCCAGGCGGGTTTTGACGTTGCCGGGAACCGGCTGCCTCCCGAAGACGACGATGCAGCTCATCGCACCTCACCGTACCATCGCGCAAGTGTTTGCGGCGCGACGCCCAGCCGAAAGAGCCACGGGAATCCGATCGTCATCAGGCGCGTCCGGACGGGGCGTTGTTCAAATCGGCGGCCCGAGGTTCGGACGGCGAGCGGGAGGTGCCGAATCCTGCCGCGCCTGCGGCACTCCCTGGCCAGGGCCAGGTCTTCCATCAGAGGAATGGCGGGAAATCCGCCCACCTCTTCGTACACCTCCCGACGGAGAGCGAATGCCTGATCGCCGTACGGCAGGCCCAACCCGTAGGATCTCAAATCGAGCAAGCTGAGCCACGCGCGGTGGATCCTCCCTGCACCATTCGCAGGTCGGGTCGACAGTCGGAAACAGGCAAGGGTTGTCTCCGGATCCTGGAGGGCCCCACTCGACCGCATCCAGCCACCCCACAGGCAGACGACAGTCGGCATGAAGGAAGAGCAGAGCATTGCCCGACGCCGTGGAGGCTCCCCGACGCAGTTGTTGGCCTCGACCGGGGGGGCCTTCCACAACGACCACGTCAGGAGCGGACCGGGCGATCGACACCGTGCGGTCCACGCTGCCCCCATCGCTCACCACCACCTCGACCTGTGGACTCACGCCCACAGACGACAAACAGCCCGGCAGAGCCGCCTGTTCGTTCAATGTGGGAATAACCACCGTCACCATCGTTCGGTCCATCTCCTCGCCCTCAGTCGGCGGATTGTACACAATTCCCGGAATTGAAAATTGAAAATTGAAAATCCGGACTGAAGGGGTTACGGATTTCTTCGCGGGTCACTTTCTCATCGAGTATCATTTGCCCGGCGGCCGGCAATGTGCGCTTGAGGGGAATCATGAAACTGCTCGCATCCATCAACGACATACCGAGCACAGGATTGAAGTTCACCTATAAGGACGGGCCCTTCGACGAGGAGGGCATCCTGGTGAAGGTCAACGGCACCGAAGCCCGGGCCTACAAGAACGAGTGCCGCCACCTGCCGATGCCCCTGGACGATCGCGATCCCGGTGAACTGTGGGATCCCTCCCGTCGATACCTGGTGTGCGATTCGCACGGAGCCCGATACCGGCCCGACGACGGCCTCTGCCTTGCAGGTCCCTGTGAGGGGTCCCACCTCAAGTCCCTTCCAATCCATGTGCGCGATGGCGAGGTCTTCTTGGACACCAGCAAGCTCGGCTCGTTCTTCGACGTTTGAGCTCTTCACAATCTCCGCACAAAGCCATCAATCTTTTCGAAGGCCTCGGCGATTGACTCGACCCACCACAACAGAGGTTGGTAGGTGGTTATGGGATAGGCGGTGTCCTTGGCGCAAAGAGGATCGAAGCGCCGCGCCTCGACGACACCGCTCAACGCGTGCTCCAGTTCTCCATAGCTGGAAAGCAGGCCGGCCCCATAAGCTCGTGGGCCGCCTGGGGTCTTGAGCACACCATACTCGATGGTGAACCAGTAAAGGGTCGCAAGCTGTTCCACCTGATCGTCAGTCGCCGCGGCGGCACCCTCGCCGATCTTCTGGGAGAGATCTGCAAAGTCGGGAATCGCCAGCATCGGCGCATGTCCCATGAGTTCGTGCACGATGTCGGGCTCGGGGGTGTAGAACGGCTCGCTGTGATGGCGAATGTACTGGGTCGAGCAGAAGGTTCGGTCCGAGAGCTTGGCGAGAAACTGCCGAGCCGACACCAAACCCGCCACCGGCTGGAGAGTGAAGCCCGTGCGGTGCCTGAGGAATCGACTCACATCCGCAAGCTGCGGGATCTGACCGCTGGTGTATCCGAGCTCACCGATCACCGCATTGAATTCATCGCAGGCGTGGGTCGGGTAGAGCGAGGTCAGTTGATCGAAGACCGTCGTCCAGGTGAGCCGCTCGGTTTCGTTGTATTCCACCAACTGCGGTTCTCCCCCATCGGCAATGGGCGGAGCCAGTCCTGCGATCTCGTCCCGGCGGAGCCGGTAGTCGGGATCGTGGAAGCCGGGATGGTCGGCATCGAGTTCGACGACATAGTCCTTCATTGGCACCTTCTTGCGAGTCGATCTCCTTTGACTATGGCATGACCGTCGAGATTTCTCCAACCACCTACCGTTTGAGAGAGAAGTCAAAACACTGCCGGAACGAACTCAATACCTGGCCCCTGATTCCAACCACACCACCGCGAACCTCGATGGGTTTTCCACCGGGGAATCAGGGGCCAGGTATTGAGCAAATCCCGTCTGGACGACATTTAACGGCTGAACCGTTTGGAGTATCGTGATAGCAACAGATTTCGACGGGATTCTCGTTAAGCAACTTGGTGGAGGTTCGTTTGAATGGTTGAGAAGAAAGATGAGGAGGCCCAGTTGGAAGCTGCGCTCGCCACCAACCCCGCACCCCACACGGCGCACTGGCTCGAGCCCGTGTATAGAGACCACTCGGCAGTGGTTCTCCAGACAGCCTACCGGGTCACCGGCAACGCCGCCGACGCCGAGGATGTGCTTCAAACCGTGTTTATCCGCCTCGCTCGCCGGACGGATCCCCCCGATCTTTCGCGCGGAGCCGTGGGATACCTCCGGCGCGCTGCCACCAACGCCGCGCTCGATATCGTCCAATCGCGCAGCGCTCGATCCTCCTCGCCACTGTCGGCCAATCACCTCTCAGCGGCCGACACGTCGCCAACCCCTGAACGTCTCCACTTCAGCGTTCAGGTCAAGGAGAGACTCCGTGAGGCCTTGGCCCGCCTGAGCAAACGTCACGCAGGAATGTTCACATTGCGCTATTTCGAAGGCCTCGACAATCCACAGATCGCCAAAATGTACGACACAAGCCCGGGCACGGTGGCGGTCACCCTTCACCGCGTGCGCACTCAATTGATGGAGGACCTGGGCTCCCTCATCGGAGGTACAAAGTGACCGAAAGAGATTCTCAACCCGACCCGCTCGATCGACTCACCGAAGAGATCCGTGGCAGCGAGATCGACGCCGCTGACGTGGAGCGGATCACCGCCAGAAGTTGGAACGCGATCTCCGGAGAGCGGGACCGGCCGCTCAGCGGTTGCGATGATTTCCAGGCCTTGATCCCAGCCCTCATCGCGGGAGAGCTTCCGCCGGCCCGTACAATGCTCGTGGAAGACCATACCCGCGGGTGTGTCTCGTGTCGTCGTGCCCTGATGGAGGCTCGCGGCGATGTGAAATCCCCTGCTGCGGTGACCAGGTCCGCAGGGGGCGGGATTCCACGCTGGCTCCGACTCGCCGCCGCCGCCGTCATCACACTGGGGATCGGCCTCGTCGGCTTCATCACGATCGGTAACGTGGTCGCTGACCATCGCTTGATGGCCACCGTCAACACACCGGGCGACACCATTCAGTTGGTGAACAGCTCGACCACCAAAGCGCTGCCCAGCGGTACGGTGGTCCGATCCCGGCAGCTGCTTCGAGCCTCCAATGAGAGCGGAGCGGAGCTCGTGCTTGCCGATGGATCAGTCATCGAAATGGCTCCCCGCAGCGAGCTCGACCTCTCCGGATCGCTCCGTGGCACAACCGTGCGTCTGAACAGGGGCAACATCATCGTTCGGGCTGCTGAACAACACGGCAGGCGCCTCTTTGTGGCCACCGACGACTGTCGAGTGATGGTCAAGGGCACGGTGTTCGCCGTGGATCACGGCTTCAAGGGCTCACGAGTATCGGTGATCGAGGGCGAGGTCGAGGTGCGAAGGGCGGGTCACACCGATGTCCTGGCCCCTGGGGATCAGATCACCACCAACCACAGGTTGACCCAGGTTCCCATCGAGACGCAGATCGCATGGAGTCCCAACTCCGAGCAACACGCCGCTCTGCTGCGCGAGCTCACATCATTGCATCGGGATCTGGTAGATGCCATCGAGCCGAGAGTGCCGCGGACCACCTCCGAGCTCCTGGACGCTGTGCCTGATGACACCGTGGTGTACGTCGCCCTGCCCAATCTCGCCGAGGGCCTTGTGGAGGCGAGGAGTCTTCTCGCCGGAAGATTGGCTTCGAGCGCGGTGCTGGCCGAATGGTGGACCTCCCACGTGGTGGCCAACGGCGTCGATCACCAGGTCGATGAACTCCTTGACAGGCTCCAGACCATAGGAGGCACCCTGGGCGACGAGATCGTCATTGCGGTTCCGGCTTCCGGCCTCGAGGGGGAAAACGCCGGCCCTGTGGTATTGGCCTTTTTGAAAGATCCCGAGACCTTCAGATCTGTGATTGGTGACCACATCGTGCGCGCCAACGCTGCCGCCACGACGCCGGTCATGGCTCTGGTGGATGATCCTGAAGACGCCACTGACGCCGACGCCGAACTCCTTCTGTGGGCGTCAGGCGACATCCTCGTGGCCGCGGTTGAACCCAAGCAGTTGGTCGACGCCGCGCAGCGAATCGGATCACCCGACTCAGGCTCATTTGTCAACACCGATTTGCACGCACGCCTCGCCGAAGCCTACGACCGAGGTGTTTCCTGGGTCGCAGGTGTGAACATGGCGGCCCTCATGGAACGCGCCGCCGCAAAGTCCGGTCCCGACGATGGGGCGATCATGGAGCGCCTGGGAGTGATGGATGCAACCTCCGCCGTCATCGGCTACTCCAGGGACGGTGATAGAAAGACCGTGGCCGGAGGCCTCTACTTCGACGGCGAGCGCCGCGGGATGGCTGCCTGGCTCTCCGAACCGGCACCCATGGGCAGCCTTGATTTCGTTTCACCCCAGGCAAGTCTCGCCATCGCAGGAATCACCAAGGACGCGGAAGTGATATTCGACGAACTGCTGGCGGCGGTTGTGGAACTCGACCCGGAGGCTCTTGCCGAACTGGACGAGTTCCAGCAGGTCCTCGGTCTCGACCTCAGAGCCGATTTGGCCGCCACCCTGGGCGGTGAGGGCGCCTTCGCGATTGATGGCCCGATACTGCCTGTTCCGTCCTGGAAGTTGATCCTGGAGGTCTACGATCCCGAGACTCTGCAGGGTACGATCCAGCGGCTGGTTACGGCAGTGAATCACGAATTGGTGACCCACGGACGCGAGGAGATCACCTTCGAAGACGTGGAAATTGCCGGCCGCAACTATCACCTCCTGCGACACGACCCCAGTGACTTCGAAATCGCCCTCGCGTTTGTTGACGGCTATCTCCTGGTAGCCCCCCAGGCCGCGCTGATAGAAGATGCCATCTCCTACCGATCCAGTGGCGTCACCCTGCCCCGCAGTTCCCTGTTCACGGACCTCCTTCCGGAGGACGGCGAAACCGGGTGTTCGGCGCTGGTGTGGAAAAACCTCGCCGACGTCCTGGACTCTCTGCCGGCCCACATGCTCGAGTCGCTTCCGCCTGAGGCCGAGGTGCTGTTCGGAGACGGGGGCGAGCCGGGTCTGTGGTGTGCCTACGGCGCGGGTGACCGGATTCTCGCAAGCGGCTCCGGTGGTGGCCTGTTGACGTCGATTCCCCTCGCAGGGCTTCTCGACGTCGCGACTCAGCACAGATCCGGAACCAAAGAAGCCGTCGACCCGTTATCATCGGCGGGATGACCGACGACAGGCAGTCTTCCGAGCCCGTGGTCGAGCTGGATGGTCTTTCCGTCCAGCTCGGCGGCCGGCCTGTGCTCATCGACCTTCAGGTTCAGCTCAACGGGCGAGCCATCGGTTTGCTCGGTCCGAATGGGGCCGGCAAGACCACCCTGCTGCGGACTCTGCTCGACTTCTTCGCTCCATCTGCGGGGACAGCGAGAGTTCTCGGCCAGCCGATCACCGGCAACGGGAAGGGACTGCGGACCGAGATCGGATACATGCCGGAGACCGACGCCTTCATCGCCAACCTGACAGCGGTTCGATTCGTCAGGTACATGGCAGAGCTCAGCGGCCTGAAGCCGGGTCCGGCCCTCGAACGAGCCCACGAGGCTCTCTTCTACGTCGGTCTCGGTGAAGCCAGGTACCGGAAGGTCGGGACCTTTTCCACCGGCATGAAACAGATGGTCAAACTCGCCCAGGCTCTGGTTCACGGACCACGACTGCTGATGCTTGACGAACCCACCAACGGCCTGGACCCGCCAGCTCGAAAGCGAATGTTGGACCTGATCCGTTCGATCAGGGACCGGGGAGAAACTCATATCCTGCTCTCCTCCCATCTGCTCGGCGACGTCGAGTCGGTGTGCGACGAGGTGGTGATTCTGAAGGCCGGCAGGGTCGCGGCGTCCTGCGACCTGGAGGCCGAGCGCCGCACCAATAGATCATTCGTCGAAATAGAGCTGCTCCGCCCACAACCCGGGTTCGCGGATATTCTGGCCAGCGAGGGCTGTGAGGTTGCGGTCATCGCCGACCACCGATTCAAGCTCGTGTTGCCACCACAGGTCACGGTTCGCCGGCTGTACGAAATAGCGGCCCAGAGCGGTGCTTCGATCCGGCGACTGGACAGCAAACGGGACAGCCTTCAGGACATCTTTCTTCGGGCCATGGAGGGTCGCCATGGCGGTGTATGATCGCGCCTGGAAGAGGTTTTCCGGGAACCTCACGCCGGTCAAAGGCCGCTTCCTGGTCATTACCCGCTACGGTCTCACCGACGCCTTTTCATCTCGCCTGTTCACGGCGTTCTACGCGGCCTGTTTCCTGCCATCCCTGGGGGCCCTGTTCCTGGTCTACCTGAGGCACAATCTGGGCCTGCTCCAGCAGATCGGTCTGACCCAAGACATGCTGGGCAACCTGACCCTGACATTTTTCCAATTCCTCTTTCTCTGGCAGGCCATTCCAGCCTTTTTCTTGATGGTGATCCTTGCCCCGAGCCTGGTCTCGCCGGACCTCGCCAACAATGCACTGCCGCTTTATCTGAGCCGGCCCATCAATCGCACCGATTACGTCGTCGGCAAGCTCGCGGTGCTGTTTCTCTTGGTGTCACCTCCCACGTGGGTGATCGGTCTGCTGATATTCGGGCTCCAGAGCTACGAAGAGGGCGGCGGCTGGGCCGCCTCCAACTGGAGAATCGCCCTCGCCTACACCGTTGGCCACCTGGTGTGGATTCTGGTGATCTCACTCCTGGCCCTGGCCATTTCGGCGTGGGTCCGGTTCAAGCCCGCGGCACGCGGTGCGCTCTTCGCGGTGCTCTTCATTCTGAGCGGCTTCGCCCAGGCGGTCAACGGTATTACCGGAACCTCCATCGGCGACCTCGTCCACCTGAGTCGGGCTATTGGCAGCGTGGTCATGAATCTCTTTGGAGCGCCGACCCCGAGCGGTCTTCCGGTGATCGCGAACTGGACAACCCTGGTTGCGGTCGCGCTGATCGCCGTTTGGCTCCTCCGTCGCAAGCTGAAAGCCCACGAGGTCGTCCGATGACCGGCGACCGAATCGTGTTTCGCGACGTTTCGAAGTTCTACGGAGAGGTACTTGGCGTCAACCGGATCAGCCTCGACCTCGAACCCGGACTGACTGGACTCGTGGGACCGAACGGCTCCGGCAAGAGCACTCTGATGCACCTCCTCACCGGACTCCTCCGGCCCACCCAGGGGACTGTTTCGGTGCTTGGGGTGACTCCGGACCAACCGGAAACCCTGTTCAGGGATGTGGGCTATTGCACCCAATACGACTCCTTCCCCTCTGGTGCCACCGGCCGTGGTTTTCTGCGCCACACCATGGCGTTGCGGGGTTTCGACCGGGCGGAATGTGACCAACGGTCGTGGGAAGCGCTCGAAACCGTCGGGCTCACCGACGCAGCCCGACGAAAAATCGCCGGGTACTCCAAGGGGATGCGACAGCGCA
Source organism: uncultured Holophagae bacterium (assembly GCA_963801995.1). Taxonomy (GTDB): domain Bacteria; phylum Acidobacteriota; class Thermoanaerobaculia; order Thermoanaerobaculales; family Sulfomarinibacteraceae; genus FEB-10. Next base: position 545,623 of record CAWDGW010000017.1, read on the forward strand.
TCAAGCTGGCGCAGGCCCTGTGCCACCGGCCGAGGGTCATGGTGCTGGACGAGCCCCTGAACGGCCTCGATCCAGTGGGCCGTGCCGAGACCATCAAGCTGTTCCGGGATCTCGCCGACGAGGGACGATACGTCATCGTCTCCAGTCACATCCTCCACGAGGTCGACCTGATTTCGGACAACGTGGTCATGATCCACGGCGGCACGGTGGTGGCCGAGGGCAGCATTCGAGCGGTTCGGGAGGAAATCACCAGCCAACCGATACAGGTGCTGATCCGCTGTGACCGCCCCCAGGACGTCGCAGCTCGCTCTTTCGGCCTCGATCACGTGGTTGAAGCCAAAATCATCGACGATGGCGACGGCGTCCTCATTCGGACCCGCGATGCCGAAAATTTTTTCGACTCCCTGACCGAGATCATCCTCGAAACGGGGGTGGTGGTGGAAGCCGTCGCTCCCTCTGACGAATCCGTTGATGCTGTGTACGACTACCTCATCGGCCAACCCGGAGCCGCGCCATGAAGCCGGAAAAATGGAAACTCTGGCGTCGACAGTTGTGGGTGGTCACACGCTACGAACTGCTGCGGTCTGTCTTCAGTCGCCGCGTAGTGCCGGTCCTTTTACTGATCGGAATGCCCCTATCGCTTGCGATGATGCGGGCGATCTTCATGCCGGCCAGCCGGCGTGCAGACCTTTCCCAGTCCACCGCCGACTTCGCCCAGATGTTCTTCTTCTTCCACCTCCGGTTCGTGGTGTTCTTCGCGTGTGCGTTTCTTTTCGTCAAATTATTCAGAGGGGAGATCCTCGAGCGCAGCCTTCACTACAACCTGCTGACACCGATGCGCCGCGATGTACTGGTGGCCGGAAAGTATCTCGGCGGCCTTGTTTCATCCCTGCTCGTGCTGTTGTCGGCCACCGCCGGAACCTTCGTTCTGTTCTACCTCACCCACGGTTCTTCCGGATTGGCTTACGTGGTATCGGGAGATGGTTTCTCCCAACTCATTGGCTATCTATCGGTCGTCACCCTGGCCTGCGTGGCCTACGGCGCTCTCTTTCTGCTCGCGGGCTTGTTCTTCAAAAATCCCATGATCCCGGGAATTTTGTTCCTGGGGTGGGAGGTCGCGACCCCGTTCCTGCCGCCACTCCTCAAGACGCTGAGCTTCGTCCATCCGCTGACGTCTCTGCTCCCCGTGCCGCCGGCCCTGGGACCGCTGGCCATCCTGGCCCAGCCCATGGATCCCTGGATCGGGGTCGCCCTCTTGCTGACCGCCACCTTTGCGTTGCTGTGGGCGTCCTCGAGGAAGGCGAAACGTCTCGAGATAACGTACTCTGCCGATTGATCTCCAACTATCCCGCCACCCACGGACTCGAACTTTCAACTTTCAACTCTGAGATTATTCGTCGAGCGGATTCTGACGCCCGAACCCGAGGAAAACGGGTTCGGGTTGCAACAGGATTCCGAACCGGTCCCCAACAGCACGACGAATGCCCTTCGCAAAATCGATGATCTCGCGTGCGGTTGCTCCACCGCGGTTGACCACGGCGAGGCAGTGCCGGGTGGAAAGGCCGACCACCCCGCTCCCGTGTCCCCTGGCGAAACCGGAGTGCTCGATCAGCCAGGCAGCCGACACCTTCACCCTGCCCTCCCCGGCCGGAAACAGCGGGACGGCCCGTCCTACCCCCAGGGCGGCGGCCCGTCGTTCGAGCTCGGCGGCCGCCTGAGGTTCGATCACCGGGTTGATGAAGAACGACCCGACGCTGCGGAGATTGGGGTCGGCCGGATCGATCACCATCGACTTGGAGCGGCGGAGCTCGAGTACCGCTTCCCGGACCCGGGCCGGTGACGGGTCTGCCGTTGAGACCTCCAACGCCCGCCTCAGCTCGGGGTAGTGAACCTCACCTGCCCCTCCCCTGATCAATCGGAGAGTCACATCGAGCACTACGAACCTCTCCGGGGCATGCCTTAATCGACTGCTGCGGTAGTCGAACGCCAGACCCTCCGGCGTCAGGACAGAGTTTGTCAGGGAGGAACGGTCCAGCACCCTGACCGCGACCACCATGTCGGCGATCTCTCGGCCGTAGGCCCCCACATTCTGGATCGGTGTAGCTCCCGCCGTCCCCGGGATGCCCGACAGACACTCCAGGCCTGCCAGTCCTTCCGCCACCGATCGCTCCACCGCCTCGTCCCACGGCTCCCCCGCAGCCAACGTGAGCAGCACAGCATCGCCATCTCTGCGAAGGTGGAACCCGCGCAGGCCGACGCGGAGCACCAATCCCTGCACGCCGTCATCGGCAATCACGACGTTGCTCCCCCCGCCCAGCACGCTGACCGGGAGTCTCTGGTCCCGCGACCACCTCAGGGCTTCGGAAAGCCGACCCTCGTCCTCCACCTCCAGAAACCGCGAGGCCTTTCCCCCGACCTCCATGGTGGTGTAGGACGCCAGATCGACCTGGTGACGGAGTGCGTGAGGGGCAGAGGCGTCGCGATTCATCGTTTTCAGTGTGCCTCAAGGGCCGAAGAGTCTCAAGCACAATTCGTCCGTTCTGCCCTGGCTTCGGGGCTATGAGGCTATAGGGCTTTGCGGCTATCGGGCAGAGGGGCAGAGTTCGGAATTCGGAACACCTCCCTCGGGTCGCCGATGACACGTGAGCCTCTTGCAATACCCCCATGGCTGTCATCCTGAGCGGAGCGGCCCGAAGGGTCGCGGAGTCGAAGGATCTCAACCAGTACAGAGGAGTGATGCTTGCCCAGCAACTCTCTTCTCAACGTGTGGAGACCCTTCGACTCGCTCGTCGAACTCGCTCGCTCAGGGTGACAGGAGGGAGCGGTATCGATCAAACATCGCCGAACGTGGGGTTTTGCAAGAGGCTCACGTGACAGGTCTCAGGTCTCAGGTCTGAAGCCCTCACCGCCTCCGGTAAACGGCAAACGGCCGACTGTCTTCTTGTCGTCGGGATGCTAATGCTGACCGGATCAGTTACTATTCCTGGTCGTGGAGGACTCCAATGCACTTTTTTTCCACCGTTCTTCTTTCGTTATTGATCGCTTTTCCAGCCGTCGCCGGTGACGGAGATACCACCGACGGTGGTTCTGCGCTGCCGTTCGCCGTCAGCCTCCACCAGGCTGAGGCCGACGCCAAACGGGCTCGGCACGAAAAGGCACAGTCCATGGCACAGGTCCTGCCCCAGAGCTGGGCGCCGATCCCCGAACCCTCCCCCATCGATGTCCTCCACTATGATCTCGACCTTTACCTTGACGTGGTTCGGGAACTGGTGTCGGGCACCGCAACGGTGGACATTGCCATCGCCCAGGACGGCCTCCAGGTGATCGAGCTCGACGTCGATCTGGGATTGCGGGTGCTTGGGGTGGTTCTGCTGTCCAACGGTACCTTTCCCGAAGACTCTCCGACCGCGCTGGCCTTCGAACACGCCGACGACCGCCTCAGGATCAACCTCCCGCGTGCCCTCATGGCAGGAGAGACCGTGCAGTTGATGATTCCCTACGGCGGCCACGGCTCGCGATTCGGCGACGGAATCAACTGGTCCTATCACACTGGGGCTCGGTCGATCTACACCTTTGCCGAGCCATTCGGCGCCAGGGTGTGGTTCCCCTGCAACGACCGACCCGACGACAAGGCCACGGTGGATCTGACGGTGACCGCACCCTCGGATCTGACGGTCGCCTCCAACGGGCTTCAAGTCAACCGAATCGAAAATCCGGACGGAACCGCCACGACCGCCTGGTCGTCCCAGTACCAGGTGGCCTCCTATCTGGTGGTCATGAACCTGTCGGATTACGCCTATCGTGAGTGGACCTACGAAACCATGGACGGCTCCACCATGCCGGTGGTGGCCTACTTGTACCCCGAACTCGCCGACGCCGGGGAGGCCGACCTGGCCATCACCCCCCAGATGATCGAGACCCTGGCTTCCCGTTTCGACGAGTATCCGTTTGTCGAGGAGAAGTACGGCAACCTCACCGCCAATTTCGGCGGCGGCATGGAGCACCAGACCCTCACCACCATCGGGAACTTCTTCGGCAACCCCTGGATGGAGTGGCTCAATGTCCACGAGCTCGGCCACCAGTGGTGGGGCGACTGGGTCACCTGCGACGACTGGCGGGAACTGTGGCTCAACGAAAGTTTCGCCACCTACTCCGAGTTCCTGTGGGCCGAGGAGCGCTACGGCCGGGAGTTCGTCAGACAGTACGCCGAGGATGCCGACGGGAACCATTTTTTCAACGGCCCCCTCTATGACAACCCGGTGGCTTTCTCACGCACCATCTACGACAAGGGTGGCTTGATCCTGCGGATGCTGCGGGACGCCATGGGAGATGATGCGTTTTTTGCCGGACTGCTCGCCTATCGCGAGGCGTTTGCCGAGGGCTCCGCCACCACCGAGGAACTGCTGACGATCCTGGAGACCACATCCGGGACCGAGCTCGATTGGTTCTTCGACCAGTGGGTGTACGGCTCCAACCGGCCCCGCATCCAGTACGACTGGCAGGCCATCTCGGGCCCCGCCGTTCGGCTCACGGTGAGCCAGGAGCACTCGAACGCTCCCTACTTCAGGATTCCCATGGACGTGGAGATCACCACCACCTCTGGGACGGAGCGTCATCGCATTTCCCTGGAAGCGGTGGCAGAGCAAGTCATCGAGGTCTCATTGGACGCCACCGCCACCGGAGTGGAGCTGAACCCTGACGGCATCGTTCTGTGTCACCTGAGTCACGCCTCCGAGCCCGACCTCGACTTCGGTCCCGACGCCCCCGATCTCGACGCCGGCCAGGTCTGGTCCGGCCAGACCTCTACGGTTGTTCTTCCCATTTCAAACACCGGCGGCTCGGAGCTGGTCATCGACGAAATCCGAACCAGCAGCGGTTCCTCTTTCGATGTCGTCTCGCCATCCGCTTTCCCCATGACTCTGGCGGCGGGAGACGGCTTCGATCTCGAGGTGGAATTCAGCACGGGGTCGCGCGGTGATCAGTCCGATTGGATCCTGTTCTTCACCAACGACCCCTCCTACCCGGACGGACTCGCCTATCTGCCGATCACCGGACGCGGCGCCCAAACCGAGAATCCCCGCCTTCTGGCCCCGTCCAGCGCCAACGCCGGAACAGTCCCTGTGGGTTCATTCGGGCAGGCGGCATTCACGGTGTTGAACTATGGTGCCTCTCCTCTCACCCTGACGGCCGATTTGGTGGGTTCCGGCTTCAGCTTCGGCAGCACGGTCCCGTCGATGATCGACGGCGGGGACTCGGCGCCGATTTTCATCCGTTTCACGCCGGATTCACTGGGTTCGCACTCCGCCACCCTCACCCTGCTCAGCAATGATCCCAACTCGCCTGAAAAGCAAATCCAGATCTCCGGAACCGGCGCCGACTCCCGTCGGATCGAAATATCCCCGGTGCCCATCGGATTCGGCATGGCGGTCGTCGGCGCCACTCAGTCGGTCACCGTCAGCAACTCCGGCACCGAGGCTCTCACCGTGCTGGACCTGCACGTCGAAGGGCCCTTCGCCATTTACGATTCCGAGATCGACAACGGCACCATCATCCAGCCGGGTGCCAGTGCTGAAGTCTCGATCGTGCTTGGCGACGGTGACGCCCCGGACCGGCGCGGCTCGCTGGTCGTCACTTCTGATGACCGCTCCGTGCCCCGGGCGATTGTCCCGATCAACGCTCATGCGGTGGAGGACGAGCAGGCCATCGAGGATTGGGCCTTCCCAGCGGCGGCCAGTGCGCCGGGTCTTGGCGGGGCCCAGTGGCGATCTAGGGGTTTCCTCCTCAACCCCACCGATGTTGACCTCGTGGTCGATCTGAGTTTCCGCCCCCCCCAGGGACACAACGAACCGGAACCCGATCTCACTTTGTCATTGCCCGCTCTGAGCCAACGGTCGGTGGCCGATCTCGTTCGCGCCACCGGACACCAGGGGGCCGGTGGCATTGCCGTTCGGGCCTCAGGGTCAGGGTTCGTCGGAGTATCTCGCACCTTCTCAGACGAGCCAGAGGGCACCTACGGCCAGTACATCCCGTCCCTGGCGCGCGATGAGGCTCTGGAGGGCAGCCGCACCTACGTGCTGTCCGGGTTGGCCGGGAACGCCGGTTTCCACACCAACATCGGGGCCTTCAATTACGGTGGTCAAAGCCTGGCTCTCAGCTACACCCTTCACGGCCAAGACGGGACGGTCCTTGGTTCGGGCAGTGTGAATGTGGAGGCCGGCGCCTTCGCGCAGGCCAACGAGGTCTTCGCCCACCACACCCAAGAGCTTATTCGTGGCGGATTTGCAGTGATATCGGCTGCAGACGCCAACGCACGCTTCGCCGCCTATGGCTCGGTGGTCGACGACGGCTCCCACGATCCCACTCTGATCATGCCGGTGGAGCTGACCGACGGATCGCCAGCCCGGTTGATCGTCCCGGTCATTGCTTCCAACCCCGGCGACAATCAGACCATGTGGCGATCCGACGTCTCGGTGGTGAATCTCGGCGACCAGGCGGTCGACATCGACCTGGTATTCCATCCATTGGGCGGATCCGATCCGGTTGAAGTAAATCGGGCTGTCGAGCCCGGCAGGGCCCTGTTGCTCGAGGATATCGTTCGTCAGGTCTTCGGAACCACCGGATCCGGGTGGTTGGATCTTCTGCCCACAGGATCTGGAGTGGCAGCCTCCAGCCGGACCTACAACGATGCTGCCAGCGGTACCTTCGGACAATTCGTGCCAGCGATCACCGAGACACAGCTGATGGGATCGGGACAGGCTGTGGTGCTGGGCGGGCTCAGCTCCGCGAGCGGCTTCCGCACGAACCTCGGAATCACATCCCTCGCCGACGAAGAGACCACCTTCACGATCACGGTGTATGGCGACGACGGGGGCCTGCTAGGTGAACTGTCGATCCCTGTGGCTGCGGGTGAGTTCAAGCAATTGACTCGAATCCTCGGCCAGGAACTCGGCCATTTCGGCACAGCATGGGCCACCATCCACAGCGAGGATTCCGGGGCGAGTTTCGTTGCCCACGCCTCGGTGGTGGACGGCGCCAGCGGAGATCCGGTCTACATCCCGGCCGCACCGCTCGCAATGGTTGAAGCCCCAGCTCCGTGATGCCGTTATAATCGTTCAGGATGTCGGCGGGCAGCAAGAAACAAGTCCTCGTGACCCGGGTGGACGACCCAACCCACCGCCGGGTGGCGGCGGCGCTTCGCACGGCAAGGGTGGACCTGCACCATGCCAAGTGGGATCGTACGACCCTCGACCTGGTGGAGGGCACGTCCTTCGACGTGATCATCATCGGCTATCCGGTCTCCAGAGCGGCGCTCAATCGGTTCCTGGATACGGCCCGTGCCCCCGGTGCAGCCTGCCGGCGCGCCGGTCTGTTGCTGATCACCGAAAACGATCACTCTGACGCCGCCGCCGCGCTGATCGGCAAGGGCGCGAATCGGGTGGTTCTGGATCGGGAATTGGAGAGCAAGACCCTGTCCGCAGTCGAAGAACTTGCCCGTCCAGCACCTCGGGTGTCGGTGCGAATGCCGGCACGCATTCAACTTTTCGCAGACGGCCGTCCACTTCGACTGATGGCGCAGATCGACAACCTTTCGGCCTCGGGGATGCTGCTGCGCGGCGTCACTCAGTTCCCGGTGGGGACCACCTTCGAGTTCGAAATGGTGGTTCCCGATGAACCTCAACCGATTCGCGGTTCGGCGGAAATCACCAGAACCACCGACCCCAGGCGTGAAATGGTACACGGAGTGGGGGTTCGCTTCGTGTCCTTCGAGGGTTCGGACCGCCTCCGACTGGAGATGTTCGTCGACCGCAACCTTCCCGCGACGCCGACCGCCAACGCCTGACGCTTCGAAAAACCCCCACCCAACCCCCCCACCCCCGCTTTTCGAAGTAATTTAGGCTTATCCGGGAAATCGTGATGTCGGGTGCCTCCGTGCCCGGGATTCAGGGACGGCGACAGTGAACAGCGGCAGCCATCAGCGCCAGGGACAGGATCAGGAATCAGCGGGCAGCGACAGCGGCAGAGGCAGCGATCAGATGCGCGACGGCCGCATGGTCCCCTCCGGGTCGTTCTATGGGACGGGGACGAATAGCTGCCAGGGAGGCCGTTGTCAAGGGACGCTGCGCTGCCGGCCTTGAGTCCGGCAACCCTTGACAAGGGCCTCCCGGGCAGCTTGTTGAAGAGCATGAACGACCCGGAGGTGACCATGTCCAAAGCCGTCAGCAACACCAATCTCGTGGCCTACGCCAAAGCCCTCGAAGCAGCAGGCATCGCCATCAAGCTGGTTTCGAGAGTGCCGGCTCCGCTGAAGTCCATAGCCGATCAGCTGATCCGGTCGGCCAGTTCGGTCCCTGCCAACCTGGCGGAAGGGCACGGCCGAAACGGAAGAGATCGCCAGCACCACTGGCGGATCGCCTACGCCTCGGCCAAGGAGGTCGACAGTCACCTGCGACTGCTCTCAGCTGCTGGTGCGGTCAACCGAGTCGGCGCGGAGGAGGCCCTGGGGACCTTTGATGAGGTTCGTGCCATGACCTGGCGCCTGCTCAATCCCGTCTCACCATAGCTCTCAACACGCTACGCGCTGTGACGCCGTCGCTGTCACCTGACGCTGCCACCGGCCCCTGTCGCTGTCACCTGTCGCTGTCACCTGACGCCGCCCTCACCAATTCTGAGCTCCTGGACGAGGGTATCTTCGATTTTCGATCCGTTCCAGACAGGCCGGCAACTTCTCCTTCCCGGGAATGTTCGCCTTCCACCTCACGGAATTCCGGATGAGCCGTAATTCATTTTTCTTTCTGCTTTGGGTGGGCCTGGCGCTCGATCACTACCGCGTTTTCGCCGTCCCCAGGGAAATGCTCGGAATGAGTCGGCTTGGCCACCGAGTAGCCATCCGGAATGGGTGACTCGGACCATACGACGTCGCGGCGGCCTGGCCGTTTGATGACCAGGGCGTTGTCGCCCTCACCGGAGCACGCGGAATTGTGGTAAACCGCCACAATCACCCACCCGTCGGGGACCCCGCGGTCGCGGCAAATCACCCGGTTTCGGCTGGCTCGATCAGTCACCGGATTCGCCGGTTCGGGCGCGCCACATCAACTCCAACTCGTCCACCAGGTCCACGTCGGCCCGAATCCCGTTGACCTGGTTGATCTGCACGATTGTGGTCGGCGACGTGAAGTTGACCTCTGTGAGATCTTCGCCGATGAAATCCAACCCCAGCAAGTACAGCCCCATGGGGTTGAGATCGGCCGCCACCGCTCGGCACGCCTCCAGTTGCCGTGGAGTCGGGTCGAGTCTGGCCGCCGATGCTCCCTGGTGGAGATTCGCCAGCCGAGATCCCTCCGCCGGAACCCTGAGCACGGCACCCAGAACCCTTTGATTGATGGTCATGATCCGCAGGTCCCCGCTCTCCTCGATAGCTTCGAGATACTGCTGGACGATGACCTCCGGGCGCCAGCTCTCCCAGAACGCACGCAACTCATGGGCCGGCGCATCGCTGGGCACGAAGGTCACCCCAATGCCGCAGTAGGTGTTCTTGGGTTTGAGCACGACTTCGCCGGACATGGACCGAACAGCCTTTTCCAACTCTTCAAAACTCGCTGCCACCGTCGTCGGTGCTGCAAAGTCGGGATAGCGTTCGATCACCGTATGCTCGGAAAGCTGATATGTGGCTGGAGGTCGATTGACCTGGATGATGTCCTCGGGAACCTGCTCGAAGTGCCTGCTGAAGGCCACGAACCGGTGGTCGACCGGAGGGTCCTTGCGTTGGAGGATCACCCGGTACTCGGTCACATCTGCAGCCCGAAGCTCGCCCAGTTCCCAAAATGGGTCGCGGCCAGCGTCTGAGGCCAGAATCGGCTGTACCGGCAGGCGGGACAGGTAGTCGCGGCTGTCGAGGGTGGGGTCGCTGGCGAACAGATCGAGGTAATCGACCGCAATGCCCCGGTGGATCAGTTCAGTGGCGATGCAGACACCGAGGTCGAAGGTCGGGTTGAGGTTTGCAACGGCGTCGGCGACCAGCAGGTATCGAGTGTCCATTCAGTGCATATTAACCCGATCCGGCCGCGGAGTATTCGCTTCCTCCTGGTCAGTGCCGTTGACCCACGGTCGAGGCCCTGGCACCATCATGGGATGTTGGAGATTTGGCCGATTTCCGTGCTCGGCGACAATTACGTCTGGATTCTGCAGGTACCGCACACCACTGGCGTCCTCGTGGTGGACCCCGGCAGCGGCCCGCCGGTGGCGGCGGAGCTGGCCACCAGCGGTCTCGAACCCACTGCCATTCTCCTGACTCACCACCACTCGGACCACGTCGGGGGGGTCGCGACGCTGCTTGAAGGCCGGACGATCCCGGTCCATGGTCCGGCGAGAGAATCCATCACCCTCGTCGACCGACCGGTCCGCGGTGGTGACCGGCTGGATTTTTCCGAGCTGAACCTCGTTCTCGATGTCGTCGACGTTCCCGGCCACACCGCTGGCCACGTGGCGTATGTGGGAAACGGGTTCGTACTGTGCGGCGACACGCTCTTTGCAGGAGGATGCGGCCGACTCTTCGAGGGCACACCCGCCCAGATGGTGGAGTCCTTGGACCGGCTTTCGGCCCTTCCTCCGGAGACGTCGGTTTACTGTGCCCATGAGTACACCGAGGCCAACCTTCGATTCGGTGCGGAGGTGGAGCCCGGCAATCGGGACCTGACCAATCGCCGAGAACACGTCCGCAAACTTCGCGCAAGCGGCCGCGCCACAGTTCCCTCCACCATCGAACAGGAACTTCAAACCAACCCGTTTCTGCGTTGCACCGAGCCGACCGTCGTACAGGCCGCCGAACGGTACGCCGAACGGTCCATGAACGATCGGGTGGACGTCTTTGCCACCGTCCGGGCTTGGAAAGATGGGTGGAGGGGGTGATGGCAACACCGAGAACTCGTCTGAAGCTTGCCCTCATTCAGGTTCGCGAGGGCGGAATCCCGCTGCGCCAGGAGCAAAGCTGCTTTATCGAGCGTTGCCGGGTGGCGCGACGTCAATTCCGCTTTTTCAACCTGGTGGATGATCCCGAAATTCGATGGCACCACGTGGAGGATGCTCACGCCGTCATCATCGGAGGAGCCGGGGCCTACTCGGTCACCCAGGAACAGCCCTTTAGCGAACCGCTCAAACAGGTCCTTTTGGAGCTGATCCACCGGGACCGACCGGTCTTCGGATCGTGTTGGGGTCATCAGTTCATGGCATCCGCCACCGGCGGTACCGTCATCGAGGACAGTCAGCGGACCGAAATCGGCACCATTCCAATCCGGCTCACTCCCGAGGGAAAGGCAGATCAGCTCTTCGAGGGATTTCCCGACCGCTTCCACGTCCAGCTGGGGCACAAGGATCGAGTCTCCGCCCTCGGCCCGGGATGGATCGATCTCGCCGTGTCCGATCTCTGTCCCCACCAGGCCATCCGGCTCGCCGGCAAGCCCGTCTACGGCACCCAGTTCCACAGCGAAATGAACGAGGATCGATTGCGAGAGCGTCTGGACGTCTATGTGGATGCCTACGTTCCCGACCGCGAGGAATACCAGGGAATCATCAGCCGCCTGCGGCCGTCGATCGAAGCCGACGCCATCATGAAGCGGTTCCTGGAACTGTACGCCTGACCGTCGAGATTTCTCGCCAGGCTGGTGATATCTTCCTCCTTTCTCGCGTCTCGTTTCTCGGCCACACGAACCGATTCGACCCGGTGCAGCGTCAGCTGACAGCGACAGGGACCGGACGCAGCGATCAGGGACAGCGTCAGGGTCCAGCGACAGGGGCCGGTGGCGGCGTCAGGTGACGGCGACAGCGTCAGAACGGGATGGGTACGGGCTCCCTGGCAGCTATTCGTCCCCGTCCCATAGAACGACCCGGAGGGGGCCATGCAGCCGCTGCACATCTGATCGCTGCCTCTGCCCCGGTCGCTGACCACAGTCGCTGCCCGCTGTTTCCTGCCCCCGTCGCTGCATCCTGACCCTGCCGCTGGGTTCGGGAACGGGAACGGAGACACCCGACATCACGCTTTCCCGGATGAGCCCAACTTCCAACCGTCTGGCCGGCGGTCCCGGGCTTCCCCCTACTGCCGACTGGCCGAGTCTGCTACAGTTGATCGACTGACCGAAAGGCAACAGAAGACCTTGAAGTTCCCCTCCATCATTCCGGGTCGCAAAGGCGAGGCGATGTCCACCGTGGACGCGGCGTGGCTGCGCATGGAGGACCGCACCAACCTGATGACGATTACCGGGGTGATGACCTTCCCGGAACGCCTCGACTTCGCCCAGCTCAAGGGGGTGATCGAGGACCGGTTCATCTGCCACGACCGGTTCCGGCAACGGGTGGTGGGCATCCACTCGGCCTTCGGCCACCCGCGGTGGGTGGAGGACGAGCACTTCACCCTGCGCTCCCACCTGCAGCGGGTCGCCCTCCCCGATCCCGGCGGCCAGGCCGAGCTCCAGGAGATGGTCTCCGATTTGATGAGCACTCCGTTGGACGCCTCCAAGCCCCTCTGGCAGATGCAGTACATCGAGAACTACCGCGGCGGCTCGGCCCTGGTCGGCCGAATCCATCACTGCATCGCCGACGGCATCGCCCTGGTTCGGGTCCTTCTCAGCATGACCGATGATTCCCCGGCCGGGTCACCGGCGGTCCGTCGCCAACGCCGGCGGAACCGTCCGCTCGGCGGCGGCACCTGGCTCCCCGAGGTGGTCAACGATACGGTCCGATCCATGCGACGGGCCACCGGGCCGTTGATTCAGCAAGGAATCCAGACCTTCTCCAATCCCGCCAAGCTCGTCGGGCACCTCCGCGACGGGGCGCAGGCCGCGGGTATCGTCGCCCGCCTGGCCGCCCTTTCCGCAGACCCCCAGACCCCGCTCCGCGGCAAGCTGGTCACCACCAAGCGGTGCGCCTGGTCCGAGGTCCTGCCCCTCGACGACGTCAAGCGGTTCAGCAAGAACAAGGGCGCCACCATCAATGACGTCTTGCTGAACGGCGTCACCGGCGCCCTCAGGCGCTACCTGATCGATCGGCACGGCTCTGTGACCGAGGGGCTCGACATCCGGGCGGTGATACCGGTCAATCTCAGGCCCGAGGACGAGGCGGAGAAGCTCGGCAACCGTTTCGGGCTGGTCTACCTGTCACTGCCCGTCGGCGAAGCGGACCGTTGGCAGCGGCTCAAGCTGCTCAAGGAGCGAATGGATGAGATCAAGAGCTCCTCGGAGGCCGTGGTGACCTATGGGATCCTCAACGCTCTGGGAATGACCAGCCCCGACGTCGAGAGCGCCGCCGTCAAGTTCTTCGGCTCCAAGGCCACCGCGGTGATGACCAACGTCCCGGGCCCGAGGGAGACGATCTATCTCGCCGGCGTTCCCATGCGAACCATGATGTTCTGGGTTCCTCAGTCGGCCAGGCTCGGGCTCGGCGTGAGCATCCTGAGCTACGCCGGACAGGTCAGACTCGGTGTGGCCACCGACGCCGGCCTGATCCCAGACCCGGACTCCATCATACGAGCCTTCCAGGAGGAGATGCGGGCGGCCCTGGCTGGTCAGCAGGGTGACGACGACCTCGCCTGATCAACCACCACGGCGACAACAACAAGGATTGCGGGTTCTGACGCCCAGTGTCGCCATACGGAACGAGAGGGCCGACGATGGCGGTGCGCCATCAGCGACCCCCGAAACCAAAACAACCGATCGGCAGTACATACATAGGGAGTTCCAATGCATCGTCCACTCCTCTCGTTGTGTGTCGTGATGATCAGCACCGCACTCAGCGCATCCCCGGGATGGGCCCAGCCCGTCCATGAATCCTTGACCATCAGGAGCGTGGATCCAATCTCCCACGCCAATCTGTCGGTGGCCGATCCCCCTCGGCGTCCGCGGGGACGCACGACTCCCCAGGGAGATCCCTTCGAATTTCTTTCGAGTCAATCTCTCCTCGACACCCTCGAGGAGTTGACCTCGATCCGACCCCACCTGGGTTGGCGGAATTCAACCACCATCGGTGAAGCCGAGGCCATGTCCCTTGTGGAGGACAAGCTCTCCCAGATGAGCTTCCTCACCGCCCGCGGCCTGCACACCTGGCGACAGTCGTTTCGCACGTTTACCGGGGTCGAGTTTTGGGAAACAACGGTTTCATTGGAGCGAAACGGCACTGTCTTCGTGGCGCCCGCCGACGGAGCTCCCGGCCATCGCGACCGGCTGGACCTGGCCATGCGCATCGATTCAGATGGCCAACTCAACGACCGGACAAGGGATCCCGTGACGGTGGTGGGCAGACCGCTCCTGGTACGCTCCGCCGATCAAATCTACGGTTTGTCGCCCGACCAGGTCTCCGGGCGCATCGTCCTCCTCGATTATGCGGTCATCGATCGGTCGCTCATGTCCACCAACGAGGCGGTGACGCGGGCCTGGACGCTCGTCGAAAAGAACCCCGCCGCAGTTGTGATGATCACCCAGTTCTCGAATCAGGATGGGGAGAGTCACGGGGCCTTCGTGGGTGACTTTCCCGCCTTCACCTGGGTGGAAGTGGGCTATGAAATCCCCGTCCTCAGCCTCAAAATCGAGACCCTCGAACCCGCGGGAATGGACACCTGGTCCGCCCTCGAAGATGTGGATCAGATCGAAGTGACTTGGGACGTGGACCTTTTCGCCCCCGGAGACTCGCAGTACCTCGTGGCCCGCATTCCCGGCCGAGATCCTTCGCGGGCCATCATTTTGGGCGCCCATATCGACTCCTCAAATACCCCCGGCGCGTTCGATGACGGCAGCGGATCCTCCGCTCTCCTGGAGGTGGCTCGAGTGCTGAACCGAGCCTGGGTCATCCCTGACGCGGATGTCATTCTTGCCTGGTTTGGGTCCCACGAGCGGGGCCTGTACGGATCCTCCAACTTCACCGCGCACAACTCGGATCTGCTCGACCGGACCATTGCCATGCTTCAGATGGACTGCCTGGGCCATCCCCTCGATGGCATCGTCAACGACATCTGGCTGGAGACGTGGTCTTACGAGGCGTACGGCGACGGTGACATTCCCTGGCCCGCATATCTCCAGGACCTGGCTTCGGACCGCGGAATTCCGACCCGGATCGCCGATGTCCACTTCCTGGTATCGGACAACTCGAGCTTCTCGGGGTACGGCGTACCGAATGCCAACATGATTTTCATGAATCCCTTTGACCCGGTGGAGGTGCACTACGGGAACCACCTCCACGATCCCTACGACGACATGGATCTGGCCCGGCTCGAAGGGGAAGCCTTCGAGGATATGGCCACCGTCATGCTGACGGCAGCCACTCAATACCGCGGCGGACGACCCGGACCTCAGGGTCGAACCCGGCCCCGACCGTCGGGCCGTTTTCATCGGGAGTCATACCGAAGCCATCCACATGTCGCCGTCAGGCATGACCCAGTTCGGAATGGCATGACATGGGAAGGATATGACGTCGACATGATTCCCTACGGCGAGCCGGTCACAGCCGAGGCTCTCCGGGACGCAGACCTCGTGGTGGCCCTTCCGGTCCACGACTATCCCACCGCCGGCGGTGATCTCAACCTCTACGACGAAAGCTGGCAGAGTTCCGAAGTGGACGTCCTCGATCAGTACGTCGCCCAGGGGGGTACGCTGGTGCTCACCACCTCCGTCCACCGCCTCAAGTACTCGAACTACCGTTATGACGAGAACGAGGACCGACTCGACGTCAACGACCTGGCCGGGCGGTTCGGGGTGACCTATCGGCCGACCGTTCTGCAGGGCAATATGGCCCTCACCACCGGCAGCCATTCGCTGGTCAACGGGGTCTCCCTGCTCAGGATGGCGTCAGATAACGGTCTTGCCCTGACCGCACCGGGCAGCGAGACCCTGGCTGTAGCGGGAGCCGAGCCTGCAGCGGTGCTGGTGGAGCACGGTGCTGGCGCCGTGGTGGCGCTCGCGGACCTGGGTATGTTGGGGGCGACCCAGGATCCGCCCACGAATCTGAACTTCTGGCGGAACCTGGCCCACTTCGCCAGGTAACCGGGCGTTTTTTCCACCTCCGAAAAAGCCAGGTAGCGTTACAATTCTCCTTGGTATGGATGCCGTGAATTGTCTGCGCGTATCGCGTCGCGTGACGGCCTTGGGGCTGGCATGGCTGATCTGGCTGTGTGTCGGGGTCGGAGAGGGCTCGACCTTCGGGGTCAACGGGCACATTCCGTCCGCAACCGTGGCCGACGAGATCGCCGCAGCCGGCATTGCGTGGGTGCGTATCGACGTGGTCTGGGCCCTGATCGAGCCAGACCAGGACCGTTACGACTGGCAGCTATACGACGATCTCATGGACCGGTTGGAAGCAAGGGGCCTCAGGGTCTTCGCCAACGTGGGAGCCACTCCCATCTGGGCCACTTCAGGGTCCGAGTTCAGTGGCAGACCGAATGACCCCGCCGACTGGCGGGACTTTTGTTACGTACTAGCCTCCAGATATCACGACCGGGTGGACGCGTGGGGATTCTGGAACGAACCCAATCTCCCCCATTTCTGGGAGGGCGATCGCAGCCAGTACCTCCATGAGATCCTGCTGCCTGGAATCGACGCCGTCCGCACCGTTGATCCGGATGCGATGGTGGCTGGGCCTGACCTGGCCCACTTGATCAGCGCCGACTGGGACGATTGGCTGTACGACGTCGTCTCCCAAACCCGTGAACTGCTCGACGTGGTCACCCACCACGCCTACCCGTCCGACGGAACCGCCAGTGATGTGAATGACAAGCTCAACGAGGGTGGTCAGTACCCCTGGGACCCGCCCTCGGTCCGCGCGGTCCTCGATGGTGCCGGGTGGAACGACCGCCCGGTGTGGCTCACAGAAACCGGTGTTCAGAGCCACGAGTACGGGGAGGTCGGTCAAGAGAGCTTCTACCTCGACCTACTCGAGGATTGGTTTGGCAACGAGCGCGACTACACCTGGCTCAATCGCGTCTTTTTCTACGAAATGTCTGACCCCGGCAACTCCACCGACATCTCGTTTGGGATCCTGGAGGGCCCGCCAAATCACGAACGAAAGTTGGCCTATTACGGCCTTCGCTTCATTCATTGCCAACGCTGTGATTGACGATGCCGAGATCGCCATCCACGGAGTGCCCGCCACCATGGGATCCAGGGATTCGGCCGAGGTCCAGATCGAGGTTCTCAACACCGGCACGTCGACCTGGTGGGCCGAGGATGGCTACTACTTGATCTTCGATGCCAATGCCCCGGGGTGGACTCACTCGGTTGAGCCGGTGGCAACCGCTGGACCAGTCGGGCCGGGCGAAAGGGAGTTCCTGAATGGCAGGTTGACCTCGCCATCCATCCATTTCGACCAGCCGAACCAAGTGGTCCAGGTCTTCGCCCGCCTGGTCCGCCTCGGTGGTCCGAGGTTTGGCGATGCGGCCTACTACAACGTCATCCACTCGGCGTACTCCCCACCCGTTGTCCTGAATGAACCCGAAGCGGTCTCCACGCCCTACAACGGTTCGGCGACCTTTGCGGTTGACGTGGTGTCGGACAGTGAAACCTCCTATCAGTGGCGGCGCCACACGATCACCCTCGAAGACGATTATCGGACGGTCGGGGCTCACGGGCCGGAACTGACGATTCGAAGTCTCGGTTATGACGATCTCGGCGATTACGATTGCGTGATCACCAACGCTGGAGGTCGAGTGGTCACCCAACCGGCACCGTTGTCGATGGTGGGCTCCCCAGTCCGTCGGCCGTCCGGGCGTATCTACTCCGGCCCGCCGGCGACACTGATCCGGTGGCTCACGTTCCGCGCGCGCGGCCACCGGTCTGGCCGACTCAACCCACGTCGTCCTTCCTTTTCGTATGAATAAGCCGAGGGTGACGCGCTGCTGCCTGTTGCCTGCTGCCTGCTGCCTGAAACCGAGCTAAACTCTCGACTCGGACCGACGTATTTGGGAGGAGTGGCCACCCCGGGCTATCACCGAAGGAGAGACCATGCCGCGACACGTCCGTTCAACCCTCGCCCTCGTCATCCTCGTCCTCGTCTCCGCCACCGCCATCCCGTCCGAGATCGTGGTGCCCTACGAAATCTTCACCCTTCCAAACGGTCTGACGATCATTCTCCACGAGGACCATACCCTGCCCCAGGTGGCGGTGAACACCTGGTTCTACGTGGGTTCGAAGGACGACCCGCCCGAACGGAGTGGTTTTGCCCATCTCTTCGAACACTTGATGTTCATGGGTACCGAACGGGTACCCGGCAGTGGATATGACGACATCATGGAAGCCGGTGGCGGAGCCAACAACGCCT
The DNA here is from genome assembly GCA_963801995.1 of uncultured Holophagae bacterium. Lineage (GTDB taxonomy): Bacteria > Acidobacteriota > Thermoanaerobaculia > Thermoanaerobaculales > Sulfomarinibacteraceae > FEB-10. Next base: position 563,911 of record CAWDGW010000017.1, read on the forward strand.
CCACCGGCATGGATCGCACCAACTACTACACGTGGGGCCCCTCGTCCCTGCTGCCTACCCTGCTCTGGCTGGACGCCGATCGATTGGACGGGCTCGGACGTGCCATGACCCAGGAGAAACTGGACCTGCAGCGGGACGTGGTCCTCAACGAGCGCAGGGAGAACTACGAGAACGCGCCTTATAACAAGGCCTACATCATCATTCCCAAGGCCATATACCCCCTTGATCACCCCTACCACCTGTCGGGCATCGGCGAACCCGAACACCTCGAGGCGGCGACCTTGGAAGATGTCGTCGGCTTTTTCAACGAGTTCTACGTACCGTCCAATGCCAGCCTGGTGGTCGCAGGTGACTTCGACAAAGAAAAAACCCGAGAGCTGATTCTGGCCACATTTGGTGCGGTTGCGGTCAAACCGGCGCCTGCCCATCTCACCGCGCCACCGGTGAGCCTGAAACAGGAGGTTCGCCGAATCGAAACCGACCGGGTGGATTCTTCCCGCCTCTACCTGGTCTGGCCCTCACCGCCGATCTACTCCCCGGGCGACGCCGAGATGGACTTGGTGGCCGCGATTCTCGCTGACGGACCATCGAGCAGGCTCTACCGGCGCCTGGTGATCGAAGACGCGGCCGCCCGGGACGTGGAGGCGTACCAGGCATCCGAAGGGCTCGGCTCGATGTTCTTTATCGAGGCCACCGCAGCCACCGGCGGAGATCTGGAACTCATGAAACGGGCGATCCTCGACGAAATCGTTCGATTCCAGACCGAAGGCCCGACCGCTCAGGAACTGGAACGGGTCAAGGCCGCCAGCGAGGCCTCCTTCCTCAGGCGCATGGAGAACCTCAATGGGCGCGCTGACAGCCTCAACGGGTATCGCTATCACTTCGGCGAACCGGATGGCTTTGCCCGGGATCTTGCGCGTTGGACCGGAGCGACTCGAACCGACCTCCAGCAGTGGTCCATCAAGGTCCTGACTCAGGGCCGACTGGACCTGAGGATCCTGCCGGAGGCTGCGGTCGACTCAAACGTCAACCTTGACCGCCGTCCCGCCGACTGGGAATCACCGGCCTACCAGCCCCCCAGACCGGAGGGATTCACCCTTTCCAACGGTATCGAGGTGGCCCTGGTGAGCCGTCCGGGCAGCGGGCTCTTTGCAGGCGCACTGTTGGCGGACGGAGGCGAGCGGATCGTTCCGACAGAGAAGTCCGGATTGGCCTCACTGGCAGCGTCAATGTTGACCTCCGGAGCCAATTCCAGGTCCGCTGTGGAGTACGCCGATGCCGTGGCTTCGCTTGGCGCCGAGGTTGCTGCCAGGGCGAGTTGGCACGACCTTCAGGTGCATGTCCGGGGGCTCACGTCGCGTCTGGATGCGACCCTCGATCTGTTTGCCGACGCGATTTTGAGGCCCTCACTTGAAAAAATCGACTTCGATCGCGAAAGACGCCTGGCCATCGAACGAATTCGGAGCCGTGGCCAGGACCCGAATACGGTGGCGTATTTAACGGCCCGTGCCATGGTCTGGGGCCGCGAAGACCCCCGCGGCCGTCCGACTTCGGGTTACGAGGAATCCGTCGCCACCATCGCACTCACCGACATGGAGGCCATGGTTCCTCAGATGGTTCACCCCTCGCGGTCGCGATTGGTGTTCGTCGGAGATGTTGACGCCGAGACGCTGAGAACCGCCCTCGATCCCCGCTTCGGGACGTGGCAGGCCCCAGAAACAACTCCAATCACCAATCCACCTCCCATCACCGAAACGACGCCGAGAATAGCGATCGTCGACCGACCCGGTGCGCCGCAGACCGTGATCTTTGCGCTCCGTCCTGTGCCGGCTCCCGAGGATGGAATCGAGAGGATCGCCAGGCGTTCAGTCAACACCATCTTCGGTGCCACCTTCACGAGTCGATTGATGCGAAATCTCCGCGAGCAACACGGCTACACCTATCACGCCGGCAGCGGCCTCGGTCAGAGTTCGGATCAATTCCAACTCTACGCCTACTCCGCGGTCCAGGCCGAGGTCACCGCCGAGGCTCTCGCCGAATTCAAAAAGGAATTTGACGGCCTGGCAGGTGGAGATATCTCAGAGCAGGAGCTCAGCAAGGCGATCAGCACACTGCGATACGAATTGGTGAAAACCGGCGACAGCACCGGATCGCTTGCCTCGACGCTGGTGAGCCTGGCTGCTGACGGCCGGCCGCTGGAGTCCGTGTCCACGGACCTCGTCAGTCTCGATGGGGTGAGTCTCGAGATGGTCAACGACGTCGCGAGCTCAGGGCTGTATGACTGGAATGAGTTGCTGATTGTCCTGGTGGGGGACGCCAAAAAAGTGTCCACCCAGCTGGTGGCGGCGGGGTTCGAACCTCCGCAAACGGTGGATCAAGAGGGGCGCCCAGTCGAGGATGATTGAGGACGGCTGGTTTCTCAACCGGGGGTTCGGCGGACGCGGGTCTGCAATACCAGGTTGACAAAATCCCACGCTCGAGAATATTCTCACTTGGTCATATGGTATGAACGAACAGTCCGATCCATCAGTTGACCACGGTCATGTTCAGCCCTCGCAGGAGCGCAGGATCGGTGCGTTTCTCAGTCGGCCAATCGATCTCTTTCGCGACTACGATCGTTCAAACCTGAACCCGGATCTGATCGCGGGCGCCACCGTCGCGGCGGTGGCGGTCCCCCAGGCCATCGCCTACGCCTCGATCGCCGAACTCCCGCCCCAGACCGGCCTCTACGCCGCCGTGGTGGCCGCTGCGGTGGGCTCGTTGTGGGGATCGTCCAGGCATCTCGCCACTGGACCTGTCAACGCCGTGTCTCTGCTCGTGCTGCCCATCCTGCTCGGAGTGGCCCAGCCCGGGACTCCCGCCTACGTGATTGCGGCCGCCACCCTGGCCCTCATGGTCGGGGTGTCGGAAATCCTGCTCGCGGTGCTCAGATTCGGGGCACTGGTGACCCTGGCGTCGCGATCGGTGCTTCTTGGATTCACAGCCGGTGCTGCGGTTCACATCGCGGTGGGTCAGTTGAAGAACCTGCTTCAGATCCGGGTATCGTCGTCCCCCGAACTCTACAACACCGCGATAACCATCGTCAGGCAGATCCACGAAACGAATCTACTGAGCCTTGCTCTCGGGCTGGGGACCCTCCTCCTCCTGCTTCTGCTGAGGCGTCTGGGCCCCAGAATTCCGGCGGCATTGATCGCGGTGGTGGTGGCTGCCGTTGCAGTGTTTGTTTTTGGGCTCGACAACAAGGGCGTTTGGGTCGTCGGGGCGATCCCCCGCTCGCTACCGCCGTTTACCTTCCAGTCCCTCTCTGATCTGCCGGACCTGTCGACCATTCGAGCCCTCGTTGTGGGGTCCCTCGCCGTCACCGCGCTCGGCCTCGTCGAAGCAGTCGCCTCGGCGCAGACCCTGGCCAAACGAAGCAACGATCGCCTCGACAGCAATCAGGAGTTTTTCGGGCAGGGTCTCGCGAATTTAGCTACGGGCCTATTTTCCGGCTACCCGAGCTCCGGTTCCTTCACCCGCTCTTCCTTGAACCAACAGGTCGGTGCCAGGACCCGAATGGCCGGCGTCATCGCCGGGCTGACGATCCTCGCGGCGATGCTGGTTCTGGCCCCCTATGCGCACTTCATACCACGGGCCAGCATTGCGGCCGTGCTGCTGGTGGTGGCCTGGGGAATGATCGACAGGGAGGGAACCCGGAGAGCGATCAAAACCTCGCGATCCGAATCGACCGTCATGGCCATGACGTTTGCCGCCACCCTGACCTTGCCACTGGACTTCGCGGTCCTTGCGGGGGTCATCCTCTCCCTCGCCATTTTCGTGATCCGGTCGAGCATGCCCAGTGTCTACCCCACCGTCCCCGACCCCACTTTCCGCCACCTGATCCGCCGCCAGGACGAGGCCGTATGCCCCCAAATGGGCATCATGAACATTCGAGGGCCGTTATTTTTTGGTGCGGTTTACCACATCGAGGAGGAGCTCCGCCTCAACCTGGAGGATCACCCGGGCCAAACGGTGCTTGTGATCAGAATGCACGGGGTGGACATCATTGACCTGAGCGGCATCGAGATGCTGGAGGCAACCGTCGCCACCTACCGTTCCTTTGGCGGCGACGTGTTCTTCGTACGCCCACGTCAACCGGTCTTCGAGGTCATGGAGCAATCGGGATTCATCACCGAAACCCTGGGCGAAGGGCATATCCTGCCCCAGGAGGGAGCCATCGAATTCCTCTTCGAACGCGTCGTCGATCCCATTGTGTGCGTATTCGGCTGTGAGCATCGTGTCTTCGCCGAGTGTCAGGCGATCCAGAAGCACCCATCGTCGGAGCAGTTGCCAGTGCTCCCCCACCGAAGCCTGGACGCCCGTCGTTTTGTGGACCCCGCCGGGTTCTGCGAATTGATGGAATCCCCCGGCGCGACCCTGATTGATGTCAGGGAACAGGAAGAGTATGAGCAGGGGCACATCGTCGGTTCTCAGCTTCGGCCCCTGCGCACGCTGTATTCCGAGATTGATGACCTGCCTCGAGATCGGCCGATTTTGATCGTCGACCGATCTGGAAGGCGGACCGCACGGGCCATGCAGACCCTCCGCGAAATGGAATTCGAAACCTTTTTCGGGCTCAAGGGAGGGATTTTGGCCTGGCGGGCAGCGGGCCTCCCTCTGGCTGTCGCCCGGTGAGAAGTCCCGGTTGAACGGGGAATCAATCCCGCGCGCAGCGGGTACAAACGAAACACAGGGCGGCGTCATGCGTCTCCCGCGAGAGAGGAAAAGATGACCTTCGAACGATCCACCGCCGATGGCAGTGCTCCGGATTTTGGCCGGGTGACGCTTCCGGATGGCGTGTCTGAAAAGCACTGGCAGAGCGAAATGGAGGCCTGCCAGAACCCCCGGCTTCGAACCCTCCTCGGCAGTCTGAGACGGTTCAGCGGGGCACTCGAAAGCAACACTGCGATTCTCAACAGCTCCCCCAGGCGGTTGATGCAGATCTGGGAGACCATCCGCGAAGCCAGCGAGAGGATCGAGAATGACCTCGCTCCCCTGCTCGACAGCCCGTCGGTGGTGCCCGATCTCGAGGTGGCGCGGCAAGCCGTGGCTGCAAACCTCGCACACCTCCGCCTCACGCTGCTTGCCCAGGTCAAAGACCTGCCAGAGACGCCCCCGCCCAACGACCAGGACCAGCTCCGGAGATTCCTCTGCGTCGCTGTTGGCCAGCTGAACGCATTCCTCCAGGACTCCTTCGGCAATCTCATGGCGAGCGACCCTCGCGGCTGCCACGATGCCGATTACTACCTGTCCAAGGAGTTTCCCCGCGACGTCGAGGAGTCTGAGTGGCTCTACACCTCAGTGATCTCCCTGGACGCGGATTTTCACAAAATCGAGGTCGAGCGGCGCCAGCTGTTCCCTCCATTCCTGGAGAAGGTCGCTGGCCGGCAACGGGTCCCCGAGCCCGCCGAATGGGCACCCATGGAGTCCTTCCTGCGTTTCTTGGCCACCGAATTCACCGACCGGCTCAAGAAGATCCTCTCCTTACGCGCCATCAGACTTACCGAACTCGATCTGCTCAGTCACCACGCGAACGAGATGCCGGTGAACTGCAGACTGCTGCTCGAGCTGTACGAAGCCGGACGGCAGACCCTCACCGCTCTCGCCTTCGGAGATGGAACAACCCGAGACTCGGGACCTCACGCCGCCGTGGTGAGCGCCACCTTCAGCAGCAGGTTGATTCCCCATCTCAGGGCCCTCGACGACTCACTGCGCGATCTCGGCGCTTTCATTCCCCTGTGGCGCCAAGGGATCAGCCAACGGCGAGCTCTCGCGTTTCGCAGCCCTCCTGACAGGCAGTAGGCCGTCCACCGTTGGCAGTTGGCAGTTGGCAGAATGTGGGATGGGGAGACGGCTAATCAAGCGGAAGAAACTGCTGACCTTCGACCCGCTCCAACCACTTCAGTTCAAACTCGCCGTCCCCCAGTGGTTCAAGCTGGAAATGGGGTGGCCGATGCTTGGTCCAAGGAATCAGGCCGTGCCGTTCGAAGAAGCCCCGAATCCGCGATGATCGAAGTTCCGGCGCAGTTGTCCAAAAGCTCTCGGAAAGGTTGATCCGCACCGGGTTCGCCTCGCCGGGAAGTTGCAGGCTGACCTCGGCCCACTCAGGGCGAAAATACAGACTAATCTCGTCCCCGGGGACCCGCAGTCCGAAGCCTCCACCACCGTCGTGCCACGCTGAGACAATCATCTGTTCGACAGATGTTACCTTTTAGATGCGCAGACTGCAATTCAGGGCGGCCCATCAGTGCATTTTTGATCGGCGTCGATTTTCCGAATTCCGAATTCTGCCTGACGCCTCAGTCGGAGGAATCGCCGAAAGAGATCCCGAGGTCTCGAGCCGTATCGACGATATCGCTGTCCAACGGGACGGTTTTCATCCGGCTTGTGGCCTCCTCGAGGGGCACCGCCCGAACGGTGGGCGGGTCGAGGGCCACCATGTGATTGAATATCCCCTGGTCCACCATCCTGACGGCCGCAGCACCGAACCGGAGCGCCAGCAGCCGATCGGTGGTGGTAGGAGCACCGCCCCGTTGAATGTGCCCGAGGACGACGGTGCGGGTTTCCTTGCCGGTGCGGCGCTGAATCTCCGCCGCCACCCGCTCGGCGATTCCTCCCAGCTGGACTTCGCGCCCAACTTCGTGGTTCTTGATGACCAGCTCGCCACCTATGGAGGTCGCCCCTTCGGCGACCACCACGATCGCGAATCGGCGGCCGTGGGCCTCGCGGTCATTGATCTTTTCGCACACCGCCTGGATGTCGAAGGGGATTTCCGGAATCAAGATCACATCGGCGGTGGCCGCCACCCCGGAAAAGAGGGCGATCCACCCGGCATACCGTCCCATAACTTCGACGACCATGACCCGGTCATGGGCCTCCGCAGTGGAGTGGAGACGGTCGATGGCCTCGGTGGCCACGGTCACCGCGGTGTCGAATCCGAAGGTGGCGACAGTTCCCGACAGATCGTTGTCGATGGTCTTCGGAACTCCGACGATGGGCATCCCCTTTTCCGCAAACTTGGAGGCGATCTTCATCGAACCGTCGCCACCGATGGCGATCAGAGCGTCGATGCGAAGTCGGTGAAACGCCTCGACCACCTCGTCGGAACGGTCCGTCAGGGCAACCTCTCCGTTGGGAAGTTTCACGGGATAGGCGAAAGGACTGCCGCTGTTCGTCGTTCCGAGAATCGTGCCTCCGATATGAGTAATGCCGCGCACCGAATCACGATCGAGCTGCATGATCTTGGAGGTATCCAGCAAACCCTCATACCCTTTGTGGATTCCGAGCACCTCCCACCCGCGGCGTAGGCCGGACAGGACGATGGCTCGAATGACGGCATTCAGGCCCGGAGCGTCTCCCCCTCCCGTGTTGATGGCAATCCGGTGGATGCCTCGTGTCATTCATACACCTCCGCGAACCGGCACAGCATATCGTATCCGCGCAAACATCGGTTCAGGTAGTCACCTGATACCCGGGCCCAGATTCCTTGGTCAGGTTTCCGGTGTCGTTCTTGAGGATTGAGACGGAATCAGGACCCGGGTATCGGGAAAATCAGCACTAGAAAAACCCCCGGGTGGCCCGGGGGCTTGCGATCACGCTACCAATCGAATCAGAAGGAGGCCAGCAGTCGGTCGGCCTCGTCACAGGTCTTGCGAACACCGGCGATCGACTTGGCGAGAGCTTCCTGCTCTTCGGCGGTGAGGTCGAGCTCGATGATCTTCTCGACACCGTTCTTTCCGACAATAGCCGGCACACCAACGAACATGCCGCTGACGCCGTACTCACCCTCGAGCTTGGCGCAGACCGGAATGATCTTGCGTTTGTCGAAGATGATCGCCTCTGCCATTTCAAGAGCGGCCCAGGCCGGGGAGACGAAGGCCGAACCGAAGCCCAGCAGGCCCACGACCTCGCCGCCCGCCTTGCGGGTCCGCATCTCGATCTTGGCCAAGATGTCGTCGTCGAGGAACTTGTTGACCGGGACGCCCGCAATCAGACACGACGATCGGACCGGAACCATGTCGTCACCGTGGCCGCCCAGCACCATGGCGTTGACGTTCTCCACCGAAACGTTGGCCGCTTCTGCCACGAAGTAGCAATACCTGCCCGAGTCGAGCTGTCCTGCCATGCCCATGAGCTTGTTCTTCGCAGGACCCAGGGCCTTGTCCAGGGTGTAGACGATGGCGTCGAGCGGGTTGGCGATGGAGATGATCGTGGCGTTTGGACAGTTCTCCCTGATGCCCTCGGCAACCTGTTTCGTCACCTTCAGGTTGATTGTGAGAAGCTCCTCGCGAGAGGGAAAGGTGCCGTCCGGACGCGCCTTACGCGGTACGCCGGCCGTGTTGATGATGAGGTCGGCACCGGCCAGGGCCGAGTAGTCCTTCGAACCCACGCAGCGGACGTCGCTGCGAATGGTGGGAAGGCCCTCAGCAATATCCAGACATTTGCCTTTGGCTACCGACTGCTTGCCCACAACCTCCTGCCGCTCCGGCGGATCGTCCGGATTAACGAAAGGGGCCGGGTCAGACAGCCCGACCTCGCGGGCCAGGCGCCGTTGGGCGATCTCCTGGGTCAGAACGCCGCCGATATATCCGCCTCCGATGACACCGATTTTGTTGAGCATCACTCACTCCTTTCCATGGTGCTGAACCGTCTTCCAGGTCTCGAACCCGTGGGACGATCAGCGCGTGTGAAAAAATGCACGAGCCTTGACACGTCACGCAGCATACCATTTCAGGGGAAAATTAAAAATTGAAAATTGAAAATTTGATTACAGCCAAATTCCGTGTCCCTGAATCCGCACGATGCGAACCCCGGCTGGCTGTGATATTGAGGGATTCAGGGGCGCGAATTTGAGAAAACCGGCAGCAACTTAAGCGTCCAATGCCGACGGTTGAGACTGGAACCACTCTCCGAGTCGCCTAAAACCCTCATCGAGGCTGACGCGTGGCTCGTAGCCGAGATCACGGCGGGCGGCCGAGATGTCGTACCAATGAGCCGTTGCGAGATTTCGGGCAATGAACCGCGTCATCACCGGATCGCTGTCACCCGGAATCACGCGGTGAACCATTTCCATCACAGCGCCCGCAGCCAGAGCCGCCGCGAGAGGCAGCGACCTGGTCTCCGGTGGCAACCCTGCAGCGGTCAGAATCCCGTTGATCACCTCCTTGAGGGCTCGTGGTTCCCCATTCGTGATGAAATACGCCCGACCGGCGCATGCCGCTTCCGGGGCGAGCCGGTCCGCAGCCAGCAGGTGGGCATCCACTGCATTGTCGATGAACACCGTATCCACGAGGTTTTCGCCGCCGCCGACGAATCGAAGACGGCCTGCCTTGGCGCGAGCCACCAACTGCGGCACGAGATGTGTGTCCCTCGGTCCCCAGATCAAATGGGGCCTCAGCGCCACCGCGGCCAGCCGGGGGCCGTTCGCCGAGAGAACCGCCCGTTCGGCGGTGGCCTTCGATCGAGGGTATGGCGATTCGAAATGGGCCGGATACGGCATGGTTTCGTCAGCACCCTCGATAGACCGGCCCCCGTGGACGACGCTCGGTGTGCTGGTGTAGACGAGCCTGCTGATCCCGTGGCGATCCATTGACGCGAGGACGTTTTCGGTTCCTTCGACGTTGACCCGGTAAAACTCGTCGTACCGCCCCCACATTCGCACCAGGGCCGCAACGTGAAACACCACATCACAACCCTCCACCGCGTGATCGACAACAGAGGGATCGGCCACGTCGCCCTGGTGCTGCTCCACACCCAGCTCCTCGAGGCCCGGGTAGGATCCACGTTGCAGCGTCCTGACTGTCCATCCGTTTTCAACGAGCCTGCGCACGATCGCGCCGCCGAGGAACCCCCCGCCCCCGGTCACCAACGCCTTCACCGGAAGCCTCCCCCTGGGCGAATGTGGAATTTGGAATGTGGAATGTGGAAAATCACCCCTGTTCCCATCAGCGTCAGCATCAACGTTTCAGCTTTCTCGCTGCCCACTTGGCCAACTGCCCCCGTCCAATCTTGGCATTGTGGCGAATGTCGACCGGGAAGCCCGGGTGGCACAGAAATGCCCGAATTGACCTGGTGTGCTCGAAGCGACCGCCGATCTCCTGTAGTTCCTGAAAAAGCCTGATTTTGTCCACCGCTGTGGCGCTCTTTTCGAGCTCCACACAGATCACCGGAACCAATGCGCCTTCGTCGCCCACACCCACCAGCGCGCTCCTGTAGACGGCCGGATGGGTGTTGAACACCCCCTCACACTGATCGGTGTAGAGAGTGCCGTCGGCGGTCACAACCCGCTGTGATTTGCGACCCACAAACCACAATCGTCCCTGATCGTCCCAGTACCCGAGATCTCCCATTCGATGGCGAATCCCACCGTCAGCGTCGTGCATTTTGGACAGATGGTCGTGGCGGGGTGCGTTGTAGTAGGCCGTGGTGACCTGCTCACCCTTCACAACGATCTCGCCAATCTCTCCGGCGGGCACCACCAGATTTGGATCCCAGCGTTCGGTGGCTTCGTCGGTCACCCGCATCAGCTCCAACTCGATGCTCGGTACAGGATGACCGACGCACACTCCAGCTCCTCGATCAGTACCGGATCCGGTTTCTCCCATGATTTCATCTGATGAAATGACCGCAACCGGCAGTGCCTCCGAGGCACCGTATGGGGTGAGGATCCTCGCGTCTTCGGGGAGCATCCCGGCGAATCTCTCGATCACCCGGGGTGGCACCGGAGCCCCGGCGGAAAGCACCCGCTTCAGGGAGGGCAATTTGACCCCGTGTTGTTCCCCGTACCGCCCGACAGTGTCGAGCAGAGCCGGCGAACCAAACATCATGGTCACACCAAAATCCTCGATCGGCTCGATGATGCGACGGGGATCAACCTTCGCGGGACAGGTCGGATCCATATGGGGAATGACAGTCGTCATGCCCAGCGCCGGGTCGAAGAGCGCGAACAGAGGGAAGGTCGGGAGATCGATCTCCCCTGGGTTCAGGCCAAACATCTCCCGGAGAGCTTCCACCTGGGCCATGAAGTTGCGATGGCGGTAAACCACTCCCTTGGGCGGCCCGGTGGAACCGGATGTAAAAACAACGGCCGCCGTTTCGTCGGCTTCGGTTTCCGCCATCTGGAAAGGGGCGGACTCAGCGCCTTGCTGCTCGATTTCCCTCAGTGTCGCCCCACAGCCGGGAAGTTTGCGACCCACCGTGATGCGGCGACACACCGTGCCTCGACCCCATCCGAAGGCCAGGCCGGCAATCTGCGCTTCGGGCACCCCGATCAGAGCCTCGGGTTGGGAGTTGGCGATGCACTGTTTGATGTTCCGGCGTCCAATGCCCGGGTCGATCAAAACCGGCACGGCACCGACCTTGAACATGCCGAACACCAGCGAAAACAGGTCGAGACCGGGCCTCACCATCAGCACCGTCCGCACACCACGCCCGATGCCGTACAGTTTCAGTCCTCTGGCGATATCCGTTGACCTGGTGTCGAGCTGGCCATAGGTCAGATGGGCGTAACTGGTCCGACCGCTGGCATCATGCCCGGACGGGCAGGCTACCGCCATGGCATACGACTGCTCCCGCGCCATCCGAGGGAGGTACGAGGCGATATTGACTGAATCGCTCACGATTCTGCGGAGTCTATCACCCGACTGTCACCGAAAAAACCACGTATCAACTCGATGATCTCGTCGCCCGAGTCCTCGAGGACGTAGTGACCGCTGTCGGGAAACTCGTGAAACTGGGCACTCGGGTAGATCCGGCGCCATTCGTCCAGGAAATGGTGATCAAAAACAAAGTCGCGCATTCCCCAACACACCAGGATCGGGTGCCCCGCCAAAACTCCGAGCGAAGCCTGGGTGTGGGTGATGACCTCGAAAGCGGGGTCACCGGGATCGAGGGGGATGTCTTGGACGAAGCGAAGGGTGGCGATTCTGTTGTGCCAGCTGTCGTAGGGAGCACAGTAGGCATCACGTTCGGCCTTGTTCAACTTCCGCCGGGTACAAGCCAACCGGGTCGCTCCGCGGGCGAATGCATTCAATCCCCGCACCATAAACGCCCCTGCCGCCGTGTCGCGCACCAACCGAAGCTGCCACGGCAGGGTCTTGGCTTCGGGCAGGTGAAAGGCCGCCGTGTTCAGGATAACCACACGACGGACCCGGTCGGGATGTCGCACCGCCCAACCCAGGCCAATAGCTCCCCCCCAGTCATGGACCACCAGATTCACGTCCCGCAGGTCGAGCTCATCCACCAACGCCTCGAGGTCGTCAATCCGCTGGGAGAGGGTGTAGCGGTACAGATCGTCGTCTGGCCGGTCCGAGAGCCCGCACCCCACATGATCGGGCACCACAACCCGGTGTCGGTTCTGCAACGCTTGAGCGAGACTCCGGTAGTAGAAGGACCAGGTCGGATTGCCATGGACGCACAGCACCGGTTCGCCCTCGCCCTCGTCCAGGTAGTGCATCCGCGAACCACTCACCTCGAAGTAGTGAGGTTCAAACGGAAAAAGCTCTTTCGGCACTGGTCTCATATCATCTCACCCGTAGCGTAAGTCTAAAGTCAAAAGTCGAAAGTCGTCTGACCGATCGTTCTCCGCTGATGTGATCGAGAGCAGGGACTTTGGACTTTAGACTTTGGACTTCTGCCTACCAGACGACTTCTGCCATCGTGCAGTTGATCCCGCTCCCAATCCCCATCAAGGCGATCCGATTTCCGGCGGCGGCAATCCCCTCTCGAGCCAATTTCGAGAGCACGATGGCGACCCCAGCGGGACCCACATTGCCGTAGGTTGGATAGAGTCGAAACACCTTGTTCATGTCGAGGCCGAGAATGCCCGCCAACTTTTCGGCGTGCCCCTTGCTGACCTGGTGCTGTACGTAGTGGTCATGGTCGTCCATTTTCCAGCCGAGGACGTCGGCCGCCCGCTTCCAGGTTCGCAGCGCAAGCTCGAGGCCGGCGATCGTCAACGCCTGGGTATCGGTGGTCATACGGTTCATATTGCCGTAACACAGCCGGCAGTTTTCGGTCGCTGCGAGAGTGACCCCCCCTAGATAGCGGTGCCCCTCAGGAGCCAAATCCGTCCGGGCCAGTACCATCGCCACCGCCCCCGACCCGAGCGTCAGGCTGGCAAAGTTCTCGCGAAAGGACTCGGCGTCAACCGATTCGTCGAGCAGGCGCGGGATGGTCATTTCGATCAATTCCCGGCTACTCTCGGCGTCAACCACTATCCCGTACTCCAGCTGTCCTCTCTCGATCATGTTGCCCACGATGTCCATGCCATTCATGAATCCGAGGCACGCATTGGAAACGTCGAAATTCATGCACGTCTCGGACAGGCCCAGTCCATGGTGGATCGCACATGCCGTCGACGGCTCCAGGTAGTCCCGAGATACCGAGGTGTTGACCAGTACACCGATCTTCGATCGATCGATGCCTGCCGCCTGAATGGCCTGCTCTCCTGCCTGGGTCGCCGGACCGCTCGGCGTCACGCCTGGATCCCACAGTCGGCGCTCGACAATTCCGGACAGCTCCAACAGCAACCCGGGCCGGATTCCGAGGCGGCTGATCGCGGGGGCGAGCCGTTGCTCGATTTCTTCTGAGCTCAATCTGTGTGGAGCATCCACATGCTCGACACTCAGAATGTTGACGTTTTCGAACTGCATTCCCTTTTCCCATCCTCTCGAGCCGGCGTATCAAAGCCGTTCCAACACCGTCATGAACCCCGACGATGAGATCCCGTCTAACGGCCCAGGGGAGGTTACCACCCGGCCTCTGGTGGTGAAAGCCACGCTGCGGCAATCTCCCGCTGCCGATCGTCACCTGTCACACGGTGATGTCGGTCCACTTGCGGCCCTGCCACATGGATGAGAAGACCAGGCTCTGCAACCCTCGATAGACAACATGGGCGATCCACACGGTAGTCATCCCGAATCCGAGGAGCGGTCCGAGGATCCAGGCTGCCGGAAGGAAGACGAGCCACTGAAGGGTCACCGTCACCACCATCACCCGTCTGGCATCCCCTGCCCCAAGCAGACGAGTTGAGCAGGACAAGTCCGATTGTGTCCACCCACATGGCGACAGCGAGGACTCTCAGTGGCGTCCGCGCCAGGGCAAGGGTCACCGGGTCGTGCAGGAAAAACCGGAGCAGGAAATCAGGGAACACGAGCCCGAGCATGGAGACGGCCCCCACAGTCACTACCGCCAAACGCACCACGTCCCACGCCCAGGCATGGGCTGCCTCGGCCTCGCCCCGCCCCAACGCCTGACCCACCAGGGAGGCCGATGCCATTCCGAAACCGATGCCCGGTAGAATCGCCACCAGGAGCAGCTGGACGAGCACGTTGGAGGCGGCGAGTTCCGCCGTCCCAATTCTGCCGAGAATCCAGAAGAAAGCGGTCATTCCTGCCGCAAAGAAGAACTGCTGAATCCCGGCGGGCACCGACAACCTGAGCATGGTGAGGATGGTTGATTGGTCGGGAAGGCCGCGCAAGAAGCCGTTCCCCCGTGCCAGGCGCATCCCCTGGTAGAAGTACAGCCCGGTACCGGCGAAGGTTGCAATGGCGGACGCTATCCCGGCGCCAGTGCTGCCCAGCGCGGGACAACCCAGGTGACCAAAAATCAGGACCCAATTCAAAAAGATGTTCAAAGAGTGCATCACGATCAGGGTCCGCATGTAGACCTTGGACAGGCCGACTCCATTCCAATAGCCCCTGAACGAGAAGTTCATCGCCAGCGCCACCATCGCTCCCAATCTGGCCTGGAGGTAGGGCACGCCCTGTGACACCACGTCGGGGTCGGAAACGAGATACGGGAAGAACCGGGGTGTTTCCACGATCAACAGCACCGACCACGGTACGGCAATCACCAGCGCCAGCAAGAGGCCTCCGTTCAGCGGAACCGCGGCCTCGTCATGGCCGCCCTCTCCAATACGCCTTGCAGCCATTGCCTGGACACCGGCCGACAATCCCATGATGAAGGCCGCTGCCATGAAGTTCGCAAAGCTAGCCATACCTACAGCCGCCAGCGGAGCGGCCCCCAACAGGCCCACCATGGCGGTGTCCACGAGGTTCAGCACATTCTGAGACGCCATTCCGCCGATAATCGGCAGCGCGAGGTTCAGAATCTGCCTCCGACGATCCGCGGTCAAAGAGAGAGCCCTCACCCACTTTCCTCAGGAAACGGGGAATGGCGCCGAAAGTCGGGGGTTACACACAATGGACTCGGAGCCTACCGCTTCCATACACCAATTGCCATGAAGCGGTCCGGGTGAGAGGTCCAGGCTACAATCCTGACAGACCCGTGACGGACGCTTCGGAGGTGAACATGGCCCGTAACAGTTCCCCTGTTCTGATCACCGCTTTGGTTCTCACCGCTGCCATATGGTCAGCGGCCCAGGAAACACCAACGGTCCGCGCCCCCCGCGGCGGCGGTCGAAGAGTGCCCGGTTCAGACCAACAAACCAACGGGAACGATGCCCGGAAGGTCGCCGATCGGGCGATTGCCGAACTGGTGGCCTGGAAGACAACAACGGCCAAGCAGATCCTCAACGAGGCGAGGGAGCAGTATGGAAAGACTCCGGAGTTCAAGACTGCAGAAGGACTGCTTCGATTCAACGAGGGCAAGCTCCAGGACGCCGTCGACCTACTCCAGACAGCCTCCGCCGCCGCTCCCGCCGATCCAACAGCCGCATACTTCAAGGGCGAAGTGTTGCTCTCTCAGAAGAAACCGGATGCAGCCCGAGCAGCCTGGACCACGTCACGGGACCGGGCCAGGGCCATCACCACAGCCCAGCCCAAGAACGCCCACGCCCAGTATTTCCTCGGCGCGGCGCTGATCAGGCATGAGCAGCCGGCCCCGGCACGGACCGCGCTGGTC
The DNA here is from genome assembly GCA_963801995.1 of uncultured Holophagae bacterium. Lineage (GTDB taxonomy): Bacteria > Acidobacteriota > Thermoanaerobaculia > Thermoanaerobaculales > Sulfomarinibacteraceae > FEB-10. The sequence continues at coordinate 579,814 of CAWDGW010000017.1, forward strand.
GTCGCAGCACAGGAGGGGTTCGATCGTCGGATGACGGGCTATCAGACCGGATTGTCCCGCATCCTCGAGAAGCAATGGAACCAGGCGGTGGACGCCCTGAGTGCCGTTATCGCCCTCGACGACCGCTTCGCTCCAGCGTACTTCTACCGCGGCCTCGCGTGGTCGAAGCTCAATCGCAAGGACCTGATGATCGACGACCTCACACGGTTTCTGGCCCTCGCTCCTTCGGCCCCTGAGTCGGATACCGCTCGCGCGTTGACGGCTGCCTACGCGGGTTAACCCGCACTTCTCACCAGGTATCTACTGCGGGCGGCGAATCGCGGCCATCTGTCGTGCTTTTCGCGAATCGTGCTCCTCAACGTAGCGCAACTACGCCTTCGTCGCCCGATTCGCGAAAAACCCAACATCTGACTGCCCTTCGCCGCCCTCGTGACGAAACCCGGTGAGAAGAGCGGGTCAACCCGGTGGGCTAAAAATTGGTGCCCAGCCCGAAGTAGTACTTCGCACCCGGTGAGCTGATGTTGGGGTTCACCACCGGCCAGGCCACGTCCGCCCAAAGAGGGCCCACCGGCGTCGCCAGCCGCAGCCCAAAGCCCGCCCCAACCGAAAACTCCGGAGTTGCCTCGCCCCACGACTCCCACACCTGACCCACGTCTGCGAACACCGCCGCCCGGATGTTGGCCACGATGGGGATTCGCAGCTCTTCGTTCAGAACAAAAAGAGCTCCGCCGCCTTTGGCCACGGATCCGTCCTGCCCCGGAATGACGGGCCCTATGGAATCCAGATCGAAACCTCGTACCGTGGCTTGTCCCCCGGCGAAGAACCTGCGATTGGTGCTCGGAATCGTCCCTCCGAGGCCCTCCACCCCTCCCAGACGGAGGACTTGCGCCCACGTCCAGTTCTCCGACGGGGCCGTAACCAGCGACCCCGTAAGCACGATGCGGAGATCGTTCAGATCGGACCCGAGGCTCGGTGCGTTGTGGCTCAGGTCCAGCGCAACCGCTGATCCACTCCGCGGGTCGAAAGGGTTGTCAAGGCGGTCCCACACCATTTGAGATCCCACGATTGTTTCGTGGCTGGTGACCGGATCCGGTGCCAATCCGGGAGGAAACTCCCATGGTTTCTTGTGCTCGCTGACCGTCTTCAGCCGCCTCAGGTAACCACGGACCGAGGTCGTGTCCGTGATGGAGTAGGTCGCCTCCGCGGCGCCGCCCAGCTGCTCTTCGCGATAGGTATCGGGGCTGACCCTCGAATCGCCGGAAAACCACAGGAAGTTCGCGACCATGGACCACCGCCCGCCGGGAAGAGGGGGCAGCGATGCGTAGAGGGTCGCCTGTTGCTGCCGCTCGTCCCACAGGCCGCGAAAGCTCAGCCCGGCCCCCCGCCCGAGAAGGCCGTCATCCCGGAGGCCGAACTGCAAGCTGGCGCCCCGCTCACTGCTCCAGCCTGCCCCTGCCTCCACGGTCCACCGGGGTTTCTCCGCCACGTCGAGGGTCACGTCAGCCAAGTTGGCCCCGACGTCGCGGGTCGTGATATTGGCCCGCTCCACCGGGGAGAAAAAGGCCGTCCGGATGGCACTGGTGTCCAGATCCGCAGGCACCAGCACCTCCCCCGGTTCGATGGCCAGCCCGCCCAGAATGACCTTCTCGCGCACGTGGCGCAGTCCGGTCACCTCCACGGCACGAAGGGTTCGCTGAGTACCTGGAGAGAGGGTGATCCCCATGAACCAGCCGGCGTCCCCCGCATCCTCGAGGGCCATCTCGATATCCACTTCGGAATAACCGGCCGCACGGTAGGTCGAACGCAACCGCGACAGGGCCTGACCGATCCGCTGCCGGTTCAACGGCATGCCAGCCTCGATCCCTGGAATCCCCTCCGGGGTCAGCCCCAGTGGATCCTCCCCCCGAACCTCGATCGCGGCCAGGCGCTGGCGGGCGCCCGGGTCGATCCGCAGGTGGACCCAGCGGGAGCCGTCATCTCCGTCGGTGAGCCACACGTCCTCGAGGCGTGCGTCCGGAAAGCCCTCAAGACGTAACGCCCGGGCCACCAGCCGAGCCGACCACTCCCGATCCCTGATCAGTTCGGCCAGCATCATCGGTGTCCCGACCTGGCCGCGCAGCCCAACCGCTTCCTCCTCCGAGAGGCCTTCGACCACCGGACCCAGGAGCGTCAGTCGAGGTCCACGCACGCTGTCCACGACGATGGCGTCCCCAGCCCTTTCAACCGTGACGACCGCCTCTGGGAAACCGTCACCCAGCAAATGGCGGAGCACGGTCCGACGCATCTCGCCGAGAGAACTGTGCTCGACGGGCGGCTCCCGGTATAGACCGATGGTCGTCCGGCGGACGTGCGCCGGAATCGAATCCCCTGTGAAAATCACCTCTTGCCGGGGACCCGTATCCACCGAAAACACCAGCGCCGGCAGCGCAGGGTCACCGACCGCCTCTCCCGTGACCCGGGCTCGAGGGTAGCCTTGCTCCGCCAGCGTCGTCTCCAGCCGAAGGCCGGCCGCAAACAGCAGGAAAGGTTCGAAAGGCTCTCCCTTGCGGAGGCCGGCGGCTCTCCGAAGCTGCCGCTTGCTGGCGGGCCATTCACCCTCCAGTTTGATTCTCTGGATGACCGGGCGATGATCGGCGGTTTCGCTTCCCCCCCAGCGATAGCGCTCGATGAGGTTGGCGCCTTGGTTTGCGTCTCCTGTTTTGGTGTAACCCTGGATGGCCAGGCCGGGCAGCCCACGCAGGTTCCAGAGCTGGACCATGGTGGTCTGGCTCTGGACGTCGCTCAGGTCGGTGGTCAGGAACACTGCCACGTTTCGGGTCAGCCGCTGGCCGGCGGTGAACGCCGAGCTGGCGTCGGTCTGGGTCTGGAAAGCCACCTCGGCGGGTTGGAGGGTGGTGTTTTCCAGTCCGAGGACCGACCCTGCGCTGCGTGCCAATGTCTCGGCGGCCAGTTGCCTCGTGTCCAGCTGGTTGCCCGGATTCTCGCTTCCGCCGAGGCCAACGCTGTACTTCTCGGGCACGATCTCCATGATCGGATCGGTCTCCGGATTGCCCGTGAAGTCCAGAGTGGCGCGGCGAATCGTCACCGCCTGCCCCGGCAGGTTGACCGTCCCGCCAGGGGCGAGACGGACGGTGCCGATCAGTTCCGGACGACCCACGGTCCCTCCGACCTCGAGAGTCCCCCAGCTGGCATCGAATCGACCGAGGTTGTTGTCGACTCTGATGCCGCCATAACCCGCCACCACCAGGTCGAGAGCGATGTTGTTCAGCGGGTCCTCCTCATCCGTTTCGACGTCCGCGGGCCCGAGTAATGCTGACCTGAGATCAAAGGGCCGGTCCCAGACCCCGGCCTCGAGCGCCAACTCCCCCACCACTTTCGCTGGATGATCGGGATCGGGCTCGATGGCGATCGCGCCGCTCCAGCTGGTCACGATGCTGGTTCCGAGGAGAGCCTTCACCTCTTCCACTTCGAGCACCACACCCTGCCCAGAGACCGGATCCCAACCGCCACCCACCAACAGCCGACCGCGATTGAGTCCCGCCTCCCCGTCCTGAATCCACACCACGCCGTCGTCCACCTCGATCTCGAGATGAAGGTCGGTGATCTCCACCGCCGGATCCCGCATCACGATCGACCCACCGTGGTGGTCCACCGAAAGAGTGGCCGTGGGCGCCGTCAGGGGACCGTCCACTGCCGCCTGGATGCGAATCGGGCCCGTCGCCTGGACCGAAAACGGCAGCATCTCGACGATCCTGGCGCTCAAATTCAGATCTACCGCCCCCACCAACCGATCCGACCGGAGGTCGTAGACACCTCCGAAATCGACGTGGCTTCTCGGGCCGGCCAGAGCGACCGGCTCCACCTCGATCCGACCGTCGAGAAAGCGCGCCCTCAGCGTGCTCTCTGAGGCCAGGTCCATGTGTTCGCCCTTGATCGTCACGTCGAAGAGTTCCAGTAAGACGTGACGCGCCTCCGGATCTTCCAGGTCCCAGACCACGTCCACAGCCAGGTCTCCGGCCGCTTCTCCCGGCAGTGGGCGGACACCCAGAGCCTCGACCAGCGGACCGGACCTCAATCCGATACCCGTCATTCGCGCGCGGATGGGCCCTTCGGGTGCGCCGGACCACAACCACTCAGGCCGCGGCACACCTCCGAGCGGGATTGTGGCCTCCCCATGGACGGGTCCGGCTGCCGTGCGCCATTCCTGGACGGTGGCCTCCACGGTGCCGCCAGCCAGCTCCACATGGACCTTCAATGGGTCTGCCAGTGTTTCGGATTGGACATGATCCCACTGGAGATCAACGGTCCCAGCCGGTTCCAGAACCGTTCCGTCGACCCGGGCGCTCACCGACACCGTGCCGGCGGGGAACCCATTCAGTCCAAGCTCCTCCGGATCCAGGTTGTCCACCCTCAGGCTCATCTGGGCCCATCCGTCGAGCGCCAACGGCGCCAGGGACCCCTCGAGCCGGGCGCTCGCTCCGCCGAGCTGCAGCTCGAACCCGCTGAACGAGGCCCCTTCCTGGGATAGCTGGAAGCTGCCGGCCATCCCATCCACCATGTGGGTACCGACGCCGAACCGGGATGCCGCCACAGAGCCGTCCACTCTCCATTGCTCCGGGCCCCAGGCAAACTCCCCACCTCCCTCCAGCCCTCCAACCACGTCCGCTGGTACACCGGGTACGATCATTGGCAGGGAATCCAACGACGGCGCTGTCGCCGCCCATCGGCCAGAGGTCTCCAGAGAGGGAAAGGCGGTCCTCCCCTCGCTTCGAAGTCTCGTCGCCCCATCGAGGTCGACATTCACGGTCCACTGGAGATCGTCCAGCGTTCCCGAGGCTGAGGCGCGGATTTCGTCGATCGCCACCGCGCCGATGTGGGGTTCGGTCCACGCTACCTCCGCAGCGATGGACGGCGCACCCAGGGGACCGGACGCTGCCAGATCCACAGAAATCGGTCCACCGCCGATCTCGATCGGCCCCAATTCGGGCGCCCAGGCCGCCGCAAAGTCGGTCAACTTCGCCGGGTCAGCCACGAAAGCCCGAACGGCGCTGTTCAAAACACCGTCTCGGAGGGATCCTTCGCCCTCACCGGACGCTCCCGGAAGATCGAACTCCAACCGGCGAACGTTCCACGCTCGCCCGCCTCCCGCAGCCTCAATCAGCACCCGTCCCTCCGGCCAGTCGAATCTGACCCACCCGTCCGCGGTCACCTGGTCGAAGGTCAAGGGCAGAGGGAAGCTCCCAGCGATCCGGCAGCCGGCCATCAGCCCCTCCGGAATCGCAGCCCAGGCCGGTTGACCTGCAAGGGCGAGGACCGGATCAACATCCACACCGGTCAACTCCGCTTCGGCGTCAACACGGCCGCTCCCGTCCGATGCGACCTCCAACCACCCTCGAGGCCCGAGGTCGACTCGGGCCCGACTCACACCGCCACCGTGCTCCACCACGAGACCGTCGATCGAGAAGCCGGCCAACTCCACCGGACTCCCCCGGTGCTCGAGGGCGATTTGCAGTCCCCCCTCCGGGTCATACGCGAATGAGGCGTCCACGGCGAGGCGGCCTCGAGGTTTCAGCCTGAGACTCTGAGTGGGCTCCCACCATTCGGATACGGTCACCAGGTCGGCCTCGGCGTGCAGACTTCCCCGACCCGCCAATTCCGGGGAAACCATGACATTGCCGGATGCCGACAGGCTCGTCGCGTCTCCCGCCATCCGTAACCTCTGCACGGTGAAGCCATACCCTCCGACCCGGATATCTGCCTCGAGGGAGCCGGCATTCAGGGTCCGACCCTGGCGACCAAAGCGAATCACGCCGGCGTCAACCGATAGAACCGCTGAACCATCCCGCAGCCGACCTGCGACTTTCAGGCGCTCCACATCCAGTTCCACTTCCGCCGCCGCAGCCATCAACCGGCCGTCCCTTACCTGGAGCTTCCCGATCTCCAGCGTGCGCCACATCAGCGGTTCACCTTCCTGCGATGGCTGGTTGTCGCCAGCGGGCAACTCCAGCATCCTCAGATCCACCAACGGTCCTTCGACCACCACCCTGTCGATGAACCGTGGGCTCGCCAGCAGACGGTGCCAGCGGAAGTGAATTTCGATCGCATCAACCCAGATCGGCCGACTCTCCCCCGTCTCCACGGTGAGGCCGCGAATCACGACCGAGCCCGGCAGGAGTCTGAATCGCGCGGATTCCGCATCGAGTTGCCAACCCGTCTCGGACTTCACCGTTTGCACTATCCGATGCCAGACCGACCGCTGAACCACAGGGAGATGGGTTAACAAGATTCCGGAGACCAACAACGCCACCAGGATGACGGCTGATGCGATGAAAAATCGTCGAACGTGACGCACCCGAGGAGTCTACCCCTTAAACCGCCAAATGTGTCCGCCATGGCACCCCGATGAAGGTGTGCCGCACCCCACGGAGGTCGCCACTAGACTTTTGCCGATTTGGGTCGAGCAATGGTATGTTTGATCGAAGCGTGAACACACCAGGAGAGGGATTTATCACGCAGTTGCCAACGTCTTTCATGCGCCGAATTGCCGGCACCCGTCGGGGGCCGTGAGGCCATGGCTTGGCGCGATCTCGTGGCACGGATTCGCGGACTGGCCGATTCGCGCACAAGCGCCGCTAAGACGCCTCCCGCCGAAATCGCCGCAAAAGACGTCTTGATCGTCTCCGGTGATCGGGAACTCGCAGACACCATAGCCGGCATCGTGGGCGAAGTGGGAGATGTGGCCCACGTCGTTCCAGACCCTGATGAAACACGTTCCGTGGTGCGTTCCAGCCCGCCGTCCATGGCGGTCATCGACTGGAGACTTCCTGCTCAGAACATCCGGGAAATAGTGTCCGAGCTGCATCGGGACCGATACACTCGGCCTCAGGTCATGGCGGTGGTTACCGAAGAAGACGGGAGCACTCTAGATCAGGTTCTGAGCCTTGGCTGCGATGACTACATGATCTTGCCCATCTCGCCCGAAATCGCCCGTACGAAACTCAAGTTTCTCGCCGGTCGGGTCGGAACCGTCGCCCAGATCGTCGATTCGAACCGCTCCTTGCGGTCCGATTTCGATCGTTTCGTGATTGCTTGCGGCGGTCAGGAGGACGGGATTTGGGATTGGGATGTGGACCACAACAAGGTGCACTACTCGCACCGGTGGAAAGAAATGCTCGGCTTTTCGGAGGATGAGGTTGGCTCGACCCCCGAGGCCTGGTTTGATCTGGTCCACAAGGACGACCGCGAACGCTTGAGGAATATGATCGACGCCAACCTGGCCGGCAGCATGACGCCCATCGAGCACCGCTACCGGATCCTCCACAAGGATGGCGATTATCGCTGGATGCTCGCACGGGCTCAGATGCTCCGCGACGACAGCGGCGCAGTCCACCGTATCGTCGGCCGCCAGATCGACGTCCACGCCGAGGAACCCAACGGCGAGGTCCGAATTGGCGGTCTCCACGATCCCCTGACCAAACTGCCGAATCGCACGGTATTGATGGACCGACTCCGACTCGCCTTCGCGCGGGCACGTCGCGATCCCACCAGACCGTTCGCGGTGCTCTTCTTCGATGTCGACCGCTTCAAGAACGTCAACGACAGCCTCGGCCACCTCACCGGCGACCGGCTGTTGAACGCCATTGCTGAACGGGTCCAGGCCGCCTGCCGCCCGTCGGACACCGTGGCCCGCTTTGGCGGTGACGAGTTCGTCATCATTGTCGAGGACATCACCGACGTCCGTGGTGCGACGGTCGCCGCCGAACGCATCCAGGAGGAGTTCCGGGTCCCCTTCGACGTCGCGGGCATCGAAGTGTTCTCGACGGTCAGCATTGGAATCGCAGTCTGGAAGCCGACCTACGAACGACCCGACGACCTGCTGCGCGACTCTGACACCGCCATGTACCGAGCCAAGGCGATGGGTCGAAATAACTTCGCCGTCTTCGACGAGGAGATGCACGCCAGGGTCGTGGCAACCCTCAAGCTCGAGACCGACCTCCGCCGTGCCATTGCTCGTAATGAGTTCGAAGTCTATTACCAGCCGATCGTGTCGATCGCTGTCGGCCGAATCACCGGATTCGAGTGTCTGGTCAGATGGGAACACCCAGACCGTGGACTGCTTCTGCCCGGAGAGTTTATCCAGGTCGCCGAGGAAATGGGCGCAATCATCCAGATCGACCGCTTCGTCTGCGAGACGGCCTGCAATCAGCTGCGAGCGTGGCAGAGCCAGTACCGCCACAACCCCCCGCTGAATGTCAGCGTCAACGTATCCGGCACCCAGTTCGCGCAGCCCGACCTGGTGACCCAAATCGATCACATCCTGCGCAAAACCGGATTATACGGCCGCAGCCTGACCCTCGAGTTGACCGAAAGCGTCCTCATGGAAGACGCTCAGTACGCGTCGGATATGCTCGATCAGCTGCGCTCCTTGGACATCGGTATCAGCATCGACGACTTCGGCACCGGGTATTCGTCCCTTGCCTATCTCCGGCGGTTCAAGATCGACACCCTCAAGATCGATTACTCCTTCGTGTCGCGCATGCTGGCCGACGAGGAGAGTTCTCAGATCGTCAAGACCATCACCACCCTCGCCAGCAACCTCGGCAAACAGACGGTGGCCGAGGGCGTCGAAACCAGATCCCAGTTCGACGCCCTCCGGGAGCTTGGAGTCGACCGTGCTCAGGGCATGTTCATCTCGCCACCCATGCCCATCGAGGAAGCGGACGAGCTGCTCGCGCGGACCGTCAAGGAGGAGAATCACCTCCGCAAGATCCTCGACGATCGCATGCAGACGTCCGAGCCAACCAGTGCGCAATAGCGCGAACCCGCAATGAGGATCCAAGCTCGAGAGTGAATCCCCTCACGGTGACCCTTGTTGATTGAAGATTGAAGATTCCCCCACCCAGCAAGCTACAGCTTTCTTCTGCGGCCGGCGATTCGCAGCACCCAGCGGCAGCGTCAGGATTCAGCGACGGGGGCAGGAAACAGCGAGCAGCGACGGTGGGCAGCGGCAGCGATCAGATGTGCGGCGGCCGCATGGTCCCCTCCGGGTCGTTCACGAGGATGAGCCGAATAGCTGGCGAGGGGGCCGGAGTCAAGGGCCTGAGGGCCGTCGGACGGTCGCCATGCGACCCTTGACACCGCCGGTGCCGTCCATGGGATCGGGGCGGAAAAAGCCCTGCAGGGCTTCGATGAGGTGCGTGCCATGACCTGGCGACTGCTCAATCCCATGTAGTCCACACACATCCCGTTCTGACGCTGCCGCCGTCACCTGACGCCGCCACCGGCCCCTGTCGCTGTCAGCTGACGCTGCCCCTGGTCGCTGTCCTCCACCACCTCACGGAATTAACGCTTGACGTTGAACTCGGGTTGAGGCTTGCCGATACCGACCTCGACCAACGCTTCCGCGAGGGAGTCGGCGAAAATTCGGTGCCCGGTCGCGTTGGGATGAGGATCCTCCCTGGATACGGAAAACGCCTCGGTCCAGCCGGCGCGGCTCGACTCGATTCCGCGAAGGGCCATGAAGTCAACGAACCGGGGACCCGCCACCGCCACCCGGAATCCGTGCTCCCTCGCCACCACGGCCCCGGTCTCCCAGGGTTCCCCCTCGGTCTGAAGCGTCAGGAACACCACTGGGATCGAACGTGCTCGCGCTTCCCCTGCAAGGTCGGCCATGGCCCTCCGAAACGGACCCTCGCCTGCCAGATGAGCGTACTTCGCGCGGACCCTCGCTCCCCGCCGATCACCCATCCGAGCGACCTCGCGCGGGCTCACCCACCCACCACGGTCCGCGGCTGCGAACCAGCCGCCGCGGGCCAGATCGACCAGCCAAATCCGATCCAAGGTCCATCGATCCACCGGTTCGAGCATGAATCGCGGAAGGTCCAGGTCATTGTTGACGAAGTGGATCACCACTGCGTCCGGATCGAAGCGGACCGCCAGATCTGTGAAAAGCGCCACCTGCATCGCCGTGTTGTATCCGGGAACCGCGAAATTCAGGCACTCCAGCCGTTCCCCGGCCGGATCCGACGGACCGAGTAATTCTTCGACCACTCGCATGTAGCTATCCTCTGCCCGGACGCCCCATCCGAACATGACCGAATCACCGACTCCGACCACTCGCCGAGTCCCAGGCGGCTTTTCGATGGCCACCTCTCGGTCCCGCATCCCGAGGGAGTTGATGGACACCTCGGCTCCTTTGAACACACATTGAAGCCCTGGTCGAAGCTCGTAAACCCGGTTTGGGTCAGGGCTTGGTTGGAGCAGATCGGCAAGAGTCGCCGACCCCTTCGGCCCTTCCGGCATCGGTGTGGCGAGAGCGAGCACCAGATCCTGTGCCCGCCCATGCCCGGGACTGCTCCAGAGCCGAAACCCCACCTCAGCCGCCACCAATCCCGCCAAGGCGCCGGCAGCCACCAGCAGACCGCGGGTCAGCATTCTTTTGAAGGTCGCCATCGTTCCAACGCCCAGGGTAGTCGATCCGTCCGAGGCAATCTGAGGCTATGGGGCAATTAGAGCCTGTACTGCCTGCCTTCCTCATCACGATGGAAACAGGACGGCGCCGCTCGTTGTTATGATCTTATGACCCGACACAGGGACCACGAAAACCGAGGTGAACATGGCATCAGAACCGGTTCGGAGCACAAGCGATTCACTCACCGACACGATCGAGACTCAAGAATGGATTGACTCTCTCGACTGGGTCCTCTCCCACGGCGGCCCGGACCGGGTTCGCCGGCTCCTTCAGGATCTGAATATCTACGCTCGCAAGGCCGGGGTCGAGATTCCCTTTTCAGCCAACACCCCCCACATCAACTCCATCCCATCCAACCAGGAGGTTCCCTACCCGGGCAGCCGCGAGATAGAACGCCGAATCAAGAGCTTGATTCGCTGGAACGCCATGGCGATGGTGGTCCGGGCCAATTCCGAGGAGGATGGCATCGGCGGACACATCTCCACCTACGCATCGGCCGCAACTCTTTACGAAGTGGCCTTCAACCATTTCTTGCACGGCAAGAGCGAACACTACGATGGCGATCAGGTGTACTTCCAGGGTCATTCGTCACCGGGCATCTATGCCAGGGCTTTTCTCGAAGGTCGACTCGATCGCGATCACCTTCTGAACTTCCGGCGCGAGGTGCGAGCCGGCATCGGCAATGGACTGTCGTCCTACCCCCACCCCTGGCTCATGCCGTCCTTCTGGGAATTCCCCACCGTATCCATGGGACTCGCTCCCATCATGGCCATCTATCAGGCCCGGTTCAACCAATACCTGGAGGATCGGGGGCTTCACCCGGAGTCCAACCACAAGGTCTGGGCCTTCCTCGGTGACGGCGAGATGGACGAGCCCGAGGCCCTCGGAGCCATCACCCTGGCCGCCCGCGAGAAGCTCGATAACCTGATCTTCGTGGTCAACTGCAACCTGCAGCGACTGGATGGTCCGGTGCGGGGCAACGGCAAGATCATCCAGGAGCTCGAGGCCGCATTCAGAGGGGCCGGCTGGAACGCCATCAAGGTCATCTGGGGCTCAGACTGGGATCCCCTGCTCGCGGCGGATACCGAAGGCCATCTCGTCCGAAGGATGAACGAGGTCCTCGACGGCGAAAGCCAGAAATATTCCGTTTCCTCGGGCGACTACATCAGAGAGCACTTCTTCGGGGTCGACCCCGAGCTCAGGGAGATGGTGGCCCATCTGTCCGACGAACAGCTGCGAAGACTCCGGCTGGGCGGCCACGACCCGCAAAAGGTCTACAACGCCTTCAAGGCGGCCGTTGAACACCGGGGTTCGCCAACCGTGATCCTGGCCAGGACGATCAAGGGCTACGGTCTCGGGGAAGCCGGCGAGGGCCGGAACGTCACCCATCAGCAGAAGAAGCTCAACCAGGACGAACTGCTCGAGTTCAGGTCCCGATTCGGAATCCCCATGTCGGACGACGAAGCCAGGGATACCACCTTCTATCGGCCCCCGGCGAACAGCCCCGAGCTGATCTACCTTCAAGAACGACGGGACGAACTGGGGGGACCGGTACCCACCCGCGGAGTGAGGTGCGAACCACTTCCTCCTGTCTCGTCTGAGATCTTCGAGGAATTCAAAGAAGGTTCGGACGGACGCGACATCTCCACCACCGGTGCCTTTGTTCGGATTCTGACCAAGCTGCTCAAAGACCGGCAGATCGGCAAGCTGATCGTCCCGATCATCCCAGACGAAGCCCGCACCTTCGGCATGGAGGCGCTGTTCCGTCAAATCGGGATCTACTCGCACGTAGGGCAGCTCTACGAACCGGTGGACGCCAACACGCTGCTGTACTACCACGAAGCCAAGGACGGCCAGCTGCTCGAGGAGGGCATCACCGAAGCTGGTTCCATGTGCTCTTTCATCGCGGCCGGCTCCGCACACGCCACCCACGGCATCAACACCATACCTTTCTTCGTCTTCTACTCCATGTTCGGCCTCCAGCGAATCGGTGACCTCATCTGGGCCGCCGGCGACATGCGGGCCCGCGGTTTCATGATCGGCGGAACTGCAGGCCGCACCACCCTCAACGGCGAGGGTCTGCAGCACCAGGACGGCAACTCCCATCTCCTGGCCTACACCGTACCGAACTTGAAGACCTACGATCCCGCCTTCGCCTTTGAGCTGGCGGTGATCATCCGTGACGGTATCCGCCGCATGTACACCGAACAGGAAGACATCTTCTATTACGTCACGGTGGAGAATGAGCCATATCCCATGCCGATCATGCCAGAGGGGGTTGAGGAGGGCATTCTCCGCGGGATGTACCGGTATCGCCCCGCCGAGGGAGAGGGCGATCACCGTGCCCACCTGTTTGGCAGCGGGGCGATTCTCAATCAGGTGCTTGCCGCCCAGCAGATCCTTCAGGACCGCTACCGGGTCGCCGCGGATGTGTGGAGCATTACCAGTTTCAAGGAGTTGTATTTGGACGGCCTCGACTGCGATCGACACAATCGGCTTCATCCCACGGGAGTACCTCGCGCCCCGTGGATCCAACAGTGCCTCGACGGAACCGATGGCGCCTATGTCATCGCCTCCGACTACGTCAAGGCGCTGCCCCAGTCCATCGGCAGGTGGTTTCCGGAACGGCCCATCGCTCTCGGCACCGACGGATTCGGTCGATCGGAGAGTCGGCCGGTTCTGAGACGGTTCTTCGAGGTCGATCCCGCCCACATCGTTGTCGCCACTCTGCACCAACTGGCCGAACAGGGTTCGGTGGAAGGCGATGTGGTCCAGGCCGCGATCGACGACCTGGGTGTTGACCCCGACGCCCCCAACCCGGTGACGGTCTGAGGGGGTGGGCATGGAAGCACTGATCAAAGTCCCCGAGTTGGGAGAGGGCGTGGATGCGGTCGAGGTGGTGAAGGTGCTCGTAGGGGTCGGCGACAGCATCGCACTGGATCAACCCATCATCGAGGTGGAGACCGAGAAGGCTTCAGTGGAGGTTCCTGCCGAGGTGGCCGGCGTGGTGGCCGTGATCCACGTCAAGGTCGGAGACAGCCTCACCACAGGGGCTCCAATCGTGACAATCGAGTCCGGTGAGGGCGTCGAGCACCCAGCCGACACAAGCGAGCCGGCTGCCGAGGACACTCCACAATCCGAACTCCAGCGAGACGAAGGTCAGCCCGTCGCGTCGCCGGCTGAACCCGACCTGAGCGAACCCGAGGTCACAACTCCCCCGGCGCAGGTGGAGACCCCTGCCACCCGGGCGGTGAGCGAAGAACTCCTTGCCCCCCGCTCGAGGGTTCCTGAAGAACCGCGATCCACCGCACCGGCGGCTCCGACGGTGCGACGATTCGCCCGAGAGGTGGGCGTTGACATCAGCGCCGTCGCCGGCTCCGGGCCCGGCGGAAGGATTTCCATCGACGACGTCAAGGCTCACACCACCCGGCTGCTGAAAAGCGCAGCACCCGGCCAGATGCTCAATAGGGCTCCAGAGCTTCCTGACTTTTCGAAGTGGGGCCCGATTCGCCGCGAACCGATGTCCAAGATCCGCCAAGCGACCTCCCGGAACCTCTCCCGCGCCTGGACCACCGCGCCTCAAGTCACCCACAACGACTGGGCCGACATCACAGCCCTCGACGAGCTGCGCAAACGGTACCGGGACCGCGTCGAGGCAGCCGGTGGCAAACTCACGATCACCTCGATCCTGGTGAAAGTGGCTGCTTCGGCGTTGCGGGTCTTTCCCAACCTCAATGCCAGCGTTGACCAGGCATCCAGCCACATCGTGTACAAGGACTACTGCCACATCGGGGTGGCGGTGGACACCCAACATGGTCTCCTCGTGCCCGTAATCCGTGACGCCGATGCGAAGAACATCACCGAGATTTCGATCGAACTTGATGATTTGGCCCGGCGGGCTCGCGAACGTAAGCTGGCACCGGACGAGATGCTGGGCGGCACGTTTTCCATATCCAACCTCGGCGGCATTGGCGGGACCGGCTTTTCGCCCATCGTCAACTGGCCTGAGGTCGCCATTCTCGGTGTCTCTCGAGGACTCATCGAGCCGCGTTGGGATGGAGAATCGTTCGTGCCCAGACTGATCCTTCCGCTGTCGCTGAGCTATGACCACCGTCTGGTGGATGGCGCCGACGCAGCGCGATTCGTACGCTGGATTGCAGAGGCTCTCGAACAGCCTCTGTTGCTCGCGTTGGAAGGCTGACCGAACGGGGTTACAGGCTACAGGTTAAAGGTTTAAAGGTTTAAAGGTTAAAGGTTTGGCTCATCCGGGATTCCGTGAGGTGGTGGATGACAGCGACCAGGGGCAGGGTCAGCTGACAGCGACAGGGGCCGGTGGCGGCGTCAGGTGACGGCGACAGCGTCAGAACGGGATGGGTGTGGACTACATGGGATTGAGCAGTCGCCAGGTCATGGCACGCACCTCATCGAATCCCTGCAGGACTGTCTCCGCCCCGGGTCCATTGACGGCACTGGCAGCAGCAAGCAGTCGCAGGTGGCTGTCGACCTCCTTGGCCGAGGCGTAGGCGATCCGCCAGTGGTGCTGGCGATCTCTCCCGGATCGTCCGTGCCCTTCCGCTCAGTTGGCGGGGACCGAGCTGGCCGACCGGATCAGCTGATCGGCGATGGACTTCAGCGGAGCCGGGACTCTCAAAACCAGCGTAATAGCGATGCCTGCTGCTTCGAGGGCTTTGGTGTAGGCGACGAGATCGGTGTTGCTGACGGCTTTGGACATGGTCACCTCCGGGTCGTTCATGCTCTCCTGAAAGGCTGGCGAGGGGGCCGATGTCAAGGGTCGCATGGCGACCGTCCGACGGCCCCCAGGCCCTTGACTCCGGCCCCCTCGCCAGCTATTCGGCTCATCCTCGTGAACGACCCGGAGGGGACCATGCGGCCGCCGCACATCTGATCGCTGCCGCTGCCCCGGTCGCTGACCACAGTCGCTGCCCGCTGCTTCCTGCCCCCGCCGCTGATTCCCGACGCTGCCCCTGAATTCTGCCGCTGCCGCTGGGTGCGGGAACGGGAACGGGAACGGAGACACCCGACATCACGCTTTCCCGGATGAACCAAAGGTTAAAGGTCAAACGGTAGACGTTGAACGTTGAACGAGTAACGCCGCGGTGTGGACACCGCGGTGAGATCATGAGACCATGTCGCGCTCTGGAGGATGTCTTGAGAACACTTCGAACCCCAATCGTCCTGATCGCCGCCGCGTTCGCAGTGGCGTGCGCACCGGCCACCGCTCCGGAAACCACCGAGATTTCCGATGAGATCAGCACACAGGTCCGGCCCCGAACCTATCAGCCCGATCCACGGGAGGTCCACCTTTCCGAGCTCGCAATGCTCACGGATGGTGGCGAGAACGCCGAGGCGTACTTTTCGTTTGCCGGCGACCAGCTGATCTTCCAGTCCACCAATCCTCCCTACTCCTGCGACCAGATTTTCACCATCGACATCGACGGCTCGAATCGTGCCCTGGCCTCCACTGGCACCGGCCGCACGACCTGCGCGTACTTTCTGCCCGGTGACGAGCGGATCGTCTACTCCTCGACACACCTCGGCGGCGCCGACTGTCCTCCGGTACCGGACCACAGCAGGGGATACGTGTGGCCCCTCTACCCGGACTACGACATTTTCGCCGCCAACACCGATGGCACCGGGATTCAACGCCTCACCCACACTCCCGGCTACGACGCCGAGGCGACGGTGTCTCCCGTCGGTGACAAGATCGTCTTCACCTCCACCCGTGATGGTGATTTGGACATCTATACGATGAACCTCGACGGTTCTGACGTTCAACGGTTGACCGATGAAATCGGCTATGACGGTGGGCCCTTCTTCTCCCCGGACGGCACCAAGATCGTCTACCGTGCGCGCCATCCCGAGGACGCCTCTGAGATCGGCGACTATCAGTCCCTGCTGGCTGACGGCCTGATCCGGCCGAGCAAGCTCGAGGTCTGGGTGATGGATTCCGACGGCTCCAACAAACGGCAGATCACTGATCTCGGAGTGGCGGCATTCGCTCCGTTCTTTCTGCCTTCGGGCGACCGGATCATCTTCTCGACGAACTACGGCGATCCGCAGGGCCGCGAATTCGACCTGTGGATGGTCGACCTTGACGGGTCCAACCTCGAGCAGGTGACCTTTTCCGGTGGGTTTGACGGATTCCCCATGTTCGCCCCGGATGGCGAGACCTTCGTCTTCTGTTCGAACAGACACAACTCCAACGAAGGCGAAACCAACATCTTCCTCACGAAGTGGCAGGACTGATCGACCGCGGTTTTCGAATTTCGAATTTCGAATTCAGACAGAGGACTTCTGCTAATCTCGAAGGAGTGATCGCTCAACTCGAACTGTCCAGCCGCTACGGCATGCAGACCGAGGAATTCTCGGCGCTGATGAAGCACCGGATCATCGAAATCCTGCTCGTGGCGTCTCACTACGACGCTTTCGTGCTGGAGGAGGACGGACAGCTCACCGAGTTGGTTTTCGAAGAGTACCGGAATCTCGACCTCAATCTTCGGTACGCCCCGCGATTCACTCGAGTCTCATCCGCCGAGGAAGCGTGCAAGTACATCCAGGACCGGGATTTCGACATGGTGATCACCACCCCCCGGCCGCAGGACTCCGAGCTGGAATCCCTCATTGAACGGTTGAGAATAATCCAGCCCGATATTCCGGTGGGTCTGTTGGCGGCCCACGCCTGGGAGCTGCCGTGGTTGGAAGACCTCCGCGCCTCTGGGGCCGTGGACTGGGTTTTTCTCTGGCAGGGCAACGTCCAGGCCCTGCTCGCCATGATCAAGCAGGTGGAGGACCGCCTCAACGCCGATCACGACATTCTCGAAGGTGGGGTCCAGGCGATCGTCATTGTCGAGGACGACGTGCGTGCCTACTCGGCCTACCTCCCCCAGATCTACACCGAGGTCACCTCCCAAACCAGTCGATTGATGGCCGACGGCCTGAATCTCTCCCACCGGCTGCTGCGCATCAGGGCTCGCCCAAAAATCTTGCTGGCGCAGAACTGGGAAGAGGCTTTCGAGCTCTACCGGAAGTACGCGAAGAACGTCCTCGGGGTCATCTGCGACGTGTCCTTTCCCCGCGGCGGCGAAGTGGACGAGTTCGCCGGCATCGAACTGGCCCGCACGATCCGATCCGAGGACGAGGATCTTCCCATCCTGCTCCAATCGGCGGACAAGTCCCACGAACCGCGTGCTGCAGAAGTTGACGCCGAATTCGTATGGAAGAAATCGCCCACCCTGCTCGATGACCTCAGACGGTTCATTCAGGATCATTTCGGATTCGGCGATTTCATTTTCAAGTTTCCAGACGGCAAACCCATTGCGCGCGCCAGTGACGTGCGGGAAATGCTCAAACTCCTGGAGACCATGCCCGATCAGTCTCTGGTCTTCCACGCAAACCGCAACCACTTTTCGGCCTGGCTCAAAGCGCGGACTGAGTTCGAGCTGGCATCTGCAATACGCCCCCGCAAGGTCTCTGAATTCGCCTCCTCGTCCGAACTCAGGCAGTTTCTCATTCAGACCATCACCAGGTACCTTCGGGAGATTCGAAGTCACGTCATAACAGACTTCGACGGCGAAACCTACGATCGGTTTGTGGCCTTCGCCAGGATTGGAACCGGCTCCCTCGGGGGCAAGGGTCGAGGGCTCGCTTTTATGCACAAGGTGTTGGCCACAGGTGCCCTCGACATGCCCGGGGTCCGAGTATCGGTTCCCCAGACCGTGGTGCTCGCCTCCGATGTCTTCGAGGATTTTTTGGACGGCAACGATCTGCGGCGACTGGCTTTGGAGGCCGACCTGCTGTCCGATGCCGAGATCCTGGACGAGTTCCGCAGCGGTCGCTTTGCACCGGGCCTGGTCTCTCAGCTGATCAAGCTCCTCGAGTCCAACCGCGACCCGCTGGCAGTCAGGTCATCAAGCATTCTCGAGGACTCGGTGTATCAGCCCTTTGCCGGCGTGTACTCGACCATCATGTTGCCCAACACACATCCTTCCCTTGACGTTCGTCTCGCCCAGTTGCTCGAGGCGGTCAAGGTGGTCTATGCCTCCACCTACTTCCGCCACTCGCGCGCCTACATCGACACCACTCCCTATCGCATCGAGGAAGAGGTGATGGCAGTGCTCGTTCAGCGCCTGGTGGGTCGGCGATGGGGAGATCGCTTCTACCCTACCTTTTCCGGCGTCGCCTCGTCCTCCAATTTCTACCCCTTTGGCAACATGAAGCCCGAGGACGGGGTGGCCCAAGTGGCGCTCGGCCTCGGCAAGAGCGTGGTCGAGGGATTCGAGGCGCTCCGTTTCTCACCACCCCACCCCCAGTCTCTGCCCCAGTTTTCCTCGGTTCCCGACATTCTGCGCAATGCCCAGCGCCGCTTCTATGCCCTGGACATGTCCCGAGGCGACATGCTGCCCGGGCTCAATGTCGACGCCAACCTGCTCCATTTGGAAACCTCCGAAGCTGTCGCTGACGGCGCCGCCAACTCCATCGTCTCCACCTTCCGAAGAGCCGACGACCGGATTTCAACCGGCGTGGTGGAGGGGGGCACTCCCTTGATCACCTTCGCACCAATCCTGAAAGGCAGGATCCTGCCGCTCGCCGATGTTCTCTGCCGGCTGCTGCCGACCTGCGCAGAGGGCATGGCGAGTCCGGTGGAGATGGAGTTCGCAGCCGACATCAAACCCGGGCTCGGGACTGTTCAGACCTTTCACGTTCTGCAGCTCAGACCCTTGGTAGTTGAGGAAATGAACGTCGAGGTTCACCTCGATACTCAGACTCTGCAAGACGCCCTTGTGCGTTCGGAAATGGCTCTCGGTCACGGCCGAAGGGAGACGATTTCCGACGTCATTCTGATTCAGCCGGAAGGCTTTGACCGCGCCAACACCGCCCAGGCCGCGAGCGTCATCGAGGCCCTCAATCGGAATCTCAGGCAGGATGGCTGCCACAGCATTTTGATCGGCCCCGGCCGCTGGGGATCTCGGGATCCCTGGCTCGGGATCCCGGTCACGTGGCCGCAGATCTCGTCGGTTCGGGCGATCGTCGAAACCGATTTCAGTGACCTGCAGGTCGAGCCCTCCCTGGGATCCCACTTCTTCCACAACCTCACCTGCTTCGGGGTGGCCTTTTTCGCCGTCCATGAACACCTTGATCAGGGCGGAGTCAACTGGCCGTGGTTCCAGACCCACGAACCCGTCTCCGTAGAGCTCGACGGGGCGATCCGGCACATCCGGCTGGAGCGACCGGCACAGGTTCTTGTCGATGGCTCATCCGGCCGTGGGGTCATCTTGGAGGGAGTCGAGGGCAGGGAGTAGGCAGCGGAGCTTGTCTTCGATCTCAGACGAAGTTATCCTCGCTGGCGATGGAGCGTCCACTCCAAACCTCACCGCCATCTCCGTCACACCCGGCCTCTGTAGATCGGTCGCAACTCGGCCGTCTCACCTTGTGTTCGCTCATCGACAATCGCCCACCCCCAAGCGGGTGTTTGAGTATCCATATTTCGACCAGGGAGGAAACAGCGTAATGAAACCAGTGCAGAAAATGTTCGCCGAGCAGTTCATGAGGGACGTCATCGCCCGAAATGCGGCGGAACCCGAGTTCCACCAGGCGGTCCAGGAGGTCGTCGAGTCGCTCGTGCCGGTGTTGGAGCGCCACCCCAAATATCTTGACCACGGCATTCTCGAGCGAATCGTCGAACCGGAACGTGTGATCATGTTTCGGGTTCCCTGGATGAACGACCGCGGCGACGTGCAGGTCAACAAAGGATTCCGGGTGGAATTCAACTCGGCGCTCGGGCCCTATAAGGGCGGCCTGAGGTTCCACCCCACCGTCAATCTTGGCGTGCTCAAATTCCTGGGTTTCGAGCAGATTTTCAAGAACTCCCTGACGACGCTGCCCATGGGTGGTGGCAAGGGTGGATCGGACTTCGATCCCAAGGGCAAGACCGACAACGAGGTGATGCGTTTTTGCCAGAGCTTCATGACGGAACTCTGCCGCCATATCGGGGCAGACACCGACGTTCCGGCTGGAGACATCGGAGTCGGAGGACGGGAAATCGGATACCTCTTCGGGCAGTACAAGCGTATTCGCAACCGGTTTGAAGGTGTCCTCACCGGGAAGGGACTCAACTGGGGAGGCAGCCTGATTCGCCCTGAGGCCACTGGATATGGCTGCGTGTACTTCGCGGTCGATATGATGGCCACCCGCGGAGAGACCTTCGAGGGCAAACGGGTCGCCATTTCCGGTTCGGGAAACGTGGCTCAGTACGCAGCCGAGAAGTGCCTCGAGCTGGGCGCCAAGGTGGTCAGTCTTTCCGATTCTTCAGGGTTCGTGGCGGTTCCAGAGGGTCTGTCCAAGGAAATGTGGGACGACGTCATGGACCTCAAGAACGTCCGCCGCGGTCGGGTCTACGAGCTCGCCGAGAAGTACTCGGGGGTGGAGTACCACGAGGGTACCGGGGTTTGGAACATACCCTGCGACATTGCGCTGCCATGCGCCACTCAGAACGAGCTCGATGGCGATGACGCTAGAACACTGATGGACAACGGCTGCATCTGTATCTCGGAGGGCGCCAACATGCCTTCGACGCCCGATGCGGTTGAGTATTTCGTCGAGAAAAAGGCCCTCTACGGTCCCGGCAAAGCCGCAAACGCAGGCGGCGTTGCGGTCTCCGGTCTCGAGATGTCGCAGAACAGCATGCGCCTGTCTTGGACCCGTGAGGAGGTGGACAATCGGCTGCGGGACATCATGAATCGTATCCACACAGCCTGCGTCAACACCGCTGAGGAGTACGAACAGGCCGGGAACTACGTTGCCGGTGCCAACATCGCCGGATTCGTCAAGGTGGCGGATTCCATGATCGACCAAGGCTTGACCTGATCGTCAGCTGCAACTCATCCGGGCGGCGGCTTTCGGGCCGCCGCTTTTTTTCGATAGTGGCGAGGGCGACGAGCGTCCCGCTCATCATGACGATTCCCTGGCTATCCTTTCCGTTCACGTACCCGTTCCCGCAATTGTCGCTGTCGATTTGCCAACAAAGAAACGATGTCGTGAGTGCCAATTCGGCGGATGACACAGGTGCCTCGAATCCGGGAACGGGTACGGGTACGGGTACGTTTGAGACTCACCCGACTCCTGCGGGCTAGCGAGTTGTGCCATTATCGATCCAAGGGGGTCCCTCCACGATGAACGACTCCGCGTTCAACGCCTTCGCGGTCGCCCAGGCTCAATTCGATCACACGGCTGACCTGATGGGGCTCGATCAGTCGACCCGTGAGCTCCTCCGATCCCCCATGCACGAACATCACTTCGCCCTCCCTGTAAGGATGGACGACGGCAAGGTCGAAGTTTTCAGGGGGCACCGGGTTCAGCACAACGACGTGCGCGGCCCCTTCTGGGGCGGTGTTCGCTTCCACCCCCTCGAGGCTATCGACACTATCCGTGCCCTTGCCATGTGGATGACCTGGAAGACCTCGGTGTTGGACCTTCCCCTCGGTGGCAGCATGGGCGGCGTCCACTGCGACCCTCACCGGCTCAGCCCCTCCGAGCAGGAAAGGCTCTGCCGGGCCTGGGTCCGCAAGACAGCCCGCTACCTGGGGCCTGCCCGTGACGTGCCCTCGCGAGATATCATGTCCACCGCCCAGCACATGACCTGGATGCTCGACGAGTTTGAAGCAGTGCTGGGCGAGCATGCTCCCGGCGCTCTTACCGGGAAGACCCTCGGCGCCGGCGGCTCCCTTGGACGACCAGAGGCGACGGGATACGGGTTGGTCTATGCCCTTCGCGAGGCCCTCAAAGACCGGGGGATTGACCCGACCACCACAACCGCGTCGGTCCAGGGCTTCGGCAATGTGGCCCAGCACGCCATCGAGCTCTATCAACGGATCGGTGGGGTCGTGACCTGCGTGTCAAGCTGGGATCATCGCCGCGGCGAAGCTGTGAGCCTGCGCAAGGAGGGCGGCGTCGTGCTGAGCGAGCTTCGCGACGCCGCGGATCGGCTGGGCGACATCGAACACGAAAAGGCCTCAGCGCTGGGCTATGAAGTCCTCGCAGGCGATGCTTGGCTCGAGCAGGAGGTGGATATTCTGATCCCCGCCGCGTTGGAAAATCAGATCAGCGCCGACAACGTGGGCCGGGTGGCTTCATCGGTTCAGATCGTGGCCGAAGGCGCCAACGGTCCCACGACTCCAGCCGCGGAGCAGGCATTGCTCGATCGGGACGTGTTCATCCTCCCCGACATTATTGCCAACGGCGGCGGTGTTACCTGCTCCTATTTCGAGCAGGTCCAGGGCACGATGAACTACTACTGGCGACTGGACGAGGTCCTTTCCAAGCTCGACCGCCAGATCACGTCCGCCTTCGTTTCTGTCTCCGAGCTGAGCCGCTCGAAGAACCTCTCCATGCGCGAAGCCGCGCTGGTGATCGCCATCGATCGGGTCGCCTCTTTGTGTCGTGAACGGGGGTGGGTGTGACCGAGTTGCGAAGTTAGGCTAAGTTGGAATTCCGTGAAAAGGCCCCGCCCAGCGTCCGGTGGCAGCGTTAGCCGACAGCGACAGGGGCCGGTGGCGGCGTCAGGCGACGTCAAAGATCAGAACGGGATGGTGCCTCTGCCCCGGTGAGCCCACTGTTCCTGCCCCTGACGATGATTCCTCGACGCTTGTCCCTGAATCAGTGCCGAATGAACCGTTCGGGTGCGAGAATTGTGGTGCGGGCGTCTCGCCTGCCATGCACGACTCACAGATCAGCAATGGAAAATGAGGCGAACCGGGAAGGCACGGCCCAAAACTGTCAGGGAAAGCGCAGATGAATGCAGCCTGTTCTTTGGCAAACGACTCAGAAAATAACCGGTAAACCAGGGAAAGGTCTCTTCCAGGGAGCGGCGCGGCGAACTTGATGAAGGACACATGGTTGTAGGCCGCGGCGTCGGTGAGATTGCGGCTCCGGAGGATCAACTCGTGCACCGTTTCTGCCCGCGAAGACCCGATGTCCCAAGCTGAGGTTGAGCATCTCGTAGCCTGGGGTCGCGGTTTCGTGCTCGGCGACTTCGGTTTGGTCGTCGACCCACCAGCCCTCGACCCGAAAATCCCAACGTTCGGCGAGGTAGACCAAGGCAAGCCGGGCGCGACGCGGTGGAATGCGGGCCAGCGGGCTGCCGGTGTCCTGAAACTCGGCGTCGACCTGGTCGTAGGAGAAGCCGAGATGGAAGTGGCTCTTGGCCGCGTGCCACAGCTCGAAGTGGCCGTGGAGTTCGAGGCCTTTGAAGTCGCTGTCGGCCTGTGAGAATCGGCGCACCGCAAGGCCGTCAATCTCCTCTCCCGTCTCGGCCAGGAAGATGAAATCGTCGTACCGGTTGGCGAATGCCGACAGCGTCGCCTCGAACCGATCGTAGCTTGCGCGGAGCGAAACCTCGAGCCCTTTACCGACCTCCGGCTCCAACCATGGGTCGCCGATTTCAAAGGCGCCCGTGGCGGCATGGGGCCCGTCGGCGTAGAGCTCCTCGGGGGTCGGAGCGCGCTCCGGTCGGTTGAGGCTCGCGGTCAGGCCCCAGGTTTCCGAAATCTCCCACACCAGCCCCAGCGAGCCGGTCCAGGTCCGGAAGGCGCGGTCAGGCAGTTCGGAGTCCGATGACCGGGTGTCCTGCCGGTCGTAGCGCAGTCCAACCTGGAAACCCACGGGTCGCGCCTCGGTCTGCTCGAACAGGTATGTTCCTACTTGAGTGGTGTCGGTGGGTTCGACGAACGCCTCCTCACCGAAGGCCGCAAAGTGGCGGGCCGTGTACTGTAGGCCCAGGGTGCCGGTAAATCCCAGAGTGGGATCATTGACGAAATCAAGCCTCCCCTCCGACCACTGATTCTCGAACCGAGTGCCCACCACCTCGCCCTCGATCTCCTCATGGTCATAGTCTCGCCATCCGGCGGAGAACCGAAGGGCCGAGAAACCACCAAAGGGGTCGTCAAGCTGGCTGTGAAGGTCCGCTCGGCGCTGCTCGAGCTCAGAGTGAACCCCGGCACGGTCCGGATCCGAGGCCTGGCCGTCCTTCAAAGGTCCCCGCCCTCATCGTGATCGTGGTGGTGGTAACCTGGAATTCCGTAGTCGGTGTCATAGCCCCCGAACGCGACACCTATGAATCCACGATCGGTAACATACGAGCCACCCACGGTTAACCCTTGAGCTCGGGTCCAGGAGTTCTCGACTCTCCCGGTCTCGGACTCCGGCTCGTGTGCCCTCGCCATGATCTTCTGCAGGCCTCTTGGCGGGGCTGGTGTAGTCACCCTGATCACGCCCATAGAGATCGAAGTGCCACGCGAAACGACCCGTCCCACCGTCCAGCTTCGCGGCGCCGGCGGTCTTGCTGGCATTCGATCCGTACTCGAGTTCCACGGCACCGGCCACCAATGCGAGCCGCCGTCGATCGGGAACCCGTCCGTCGAGCACGTTGACCACACCACCGATAGCGTTGGCTCCCCAGAGCACAGCTGCGGGTCCCCGCACGACTTCGATCTGTTCCGCGGTCAACGGATCCATGGCAACCGAGTGATCAGGGCCGATGGACGACACATCCCCGGTATCCAGACCGTTTTCAAGGATCCGAATTCGATCCTGACCGAGCCCTCGAATCACCGGCCTGCTCGAGCCCTGGCCGTAGGTACTGGCCGTCACCCCGGGCTGTTGAGCGAGCGTCTCTCCGAGAGTCGATTGCTTTCGCAGCACCAGGTCCTCGCCCCCCAGAACGTCCACCGGATGGACCACCTCGGAAAGGCTCCGCGCCACTCCGGCCGCGGTGACCGTGATCCCCTGGGCGTGGACGAGTTTGTCCAGGGCCACGGTGATTCCCTCCGAGATTCGAGCGGTGACTGTAACCCGCCGAATGGCCCCTCCGGCACGGGCACTGGACACAGCCAGCAGGAACTCCCCAGGCGGCAACTCCGTGAACTCGAATCGACCGTCGGCATCGGTGATGACGTTGCGTCGCAATTCCGGCAGCGAAACCTCGGCGCCGGCCACCGGATCACCTCCCGCCGACACGACAATCCCGGTCAGCGTCGCCGGCTCGTCGGCTCGCGCGGTCATTGCGCTGTTGATTACGGCGGCAGAGACTGAAAGCACCACCGCCACCAGGATAGGAATTTTGGGCATGAGCGTTTCCCCTCACGGTCTTGCCGGAGGATCAATGGAACTCCGGCTGTGGATGTTTGATCAGTGGAAAACCTGATCAAACACCCCGTGGGGGTCCGCGAGGGCTGGCACTGCCAAGGGTGGACAGGTCGCATTCGGGTGCGACGGCGACCAGCAGACACCCGCGCACGGTGACGCTGGAGTCGAATTGTCCTGTGACGGATGGTTCCATGACCGGGGCGTGGATCGCGCAGGCGAGACAAGATCGGGGTGAATCAACGCCAGATACCAGAGACGCCTGATCCGAGGCCGGGACGGGGCCCACCGAAGGTCCCTCGGGGCCGTGCCGGTGTGGTACGGCCGCCGCAAGCCCTTGACTGACCACGACGACTCCCAGCACCAGCATAGCGATTCGGCGAAAAACCATGTTCGGGATCTTATCACCCTGCACGGCGGCAACCCCCTGATCACTGTCTTGATGGGGACACGAGAACGGCTCAATATTCAATCTTCAATCTTCAATTTGTAATTCGCTGTCGCTCCATCCCTTGACATCCACCCGGGCCGAAAGCACCCTTGAAAGAGTATGTCGAAGGCACCGTCCAACCACATCTCGAAATTCGACCGTAGCTTCACCGAGAACGGAGAGCCATTCACCCGCATCGGCTCCGGACCGCTCGGTGGTAAAGCGTCGGGTTTGCATCTGATCCACGCTGACATCCTCCCCAGGTTGGATCAGGGACGGTTTCCCCACATCACTGTCACTGTGCCCACTCTGACCGTGCTCACCACGGATTTGTTTCGGTCCTTCATGGAACGCAACCAGCTTCACGAGCTTGCGTCCTCCGAGCTCTCAAATGATCGAATCGCGCATGCCTTCCAGCGGGCGGAGCTCCCCGCCGAGCTTGTGGGTGACCTTCGGGCCCTGATTTCCTCGGTTCATACCCCCTTGGCGGTGCGATCGTCGAGCCTGCTCGAAGACGACCTTCGCCATCCCTTTGCCGGCGTCTATGCCACCAAGATGATCCCCAACAACGAGATCGAGGAGGACGCCAGATTCCGTCGCCTGGTGGAGGCGGTGAAATTCGTCTACGCCAGCACCTTCTTCTCCGCCGCCCGGGACTACCACCGGGCTCTCGGTCATGAGGCGTTGGCCGAAGAGATGGCAGTGATCGTTCAGGAAGTGATCGGGGAGCGCATAGGCGACCGGTTCTATCCCACCGTGTCCGGAGTCGCCCGATCGTTCAACTTCTATCCCACCGGCAACGCCAGCGCCGACGAGGGAGTGGTCCACCTGGCCCTCGGCCTCGGCAAAACCATCGTCGACGGCGGGCTGTGCTGGGGGTTTTCACCCTCGGCGCCGACGGCACCACCCCCGTTTAACGACGTTGGTGACCTGCTCAAAAACACTCAGCGCGACTTCTGGGCCGTCCACATGGGTGACCCTCCCATGCCCGATCCGATACGGGAGACCGAATACCTGGTCAGACCAGGCCTCAAGGACGCGGAAGAGGACAACTCCCTCAGGCACATCGTGTCCACGTACGACGCCGGATCGGACCGACTCTACCCCGGTCAGGCGAGCCGTGGGCCCAGGGCCCTCACCTTCGCTCCCCTCATCGGGTCCCGGTGGCTACCCTTCGTTGATCTCATTTCCGAGTTGTTGCAACACTCGAAGACGTCCCTCGGAACAGAAGTGGAGATCGAGTTTGCCGTCCGCCTTCACCGCGAGGATCTCCTCCCGGCGCGCTTCGGTTTTCTCCAAGTGCGCCCGATGATGGTGGGTCGCGAGGCGATTCGGGTGGAAGAGAGTGAGCTCTCCGATCCCCGCGTGGTGGTGTCTTCCACCCGGGTTCTCGGCAATGGACAGGTTGATGACATCTCCGACATTGTCTACATCCGTCCAGATGCGTTTGATCCCAGCCGTACCACCACGATGGCCCGGGAAATGGAGGAGATCAACCGGCAACTGGTCGCCGCCGGGCGCCGGTACATTCTCTTGGGTTTCGGCCGCTGGGGCACATCCGATGAACGGCTTGGCATCCCAGTGGCGTGGGGCCAGATCAGTGGAGCCAAGGTGATCATCGAGATCACCACCCCAGAGATCGACCCCGATCTGAGCCAAGGGTCCCATTTCTTCCACAACGTACTCAGTTTCCAGGTGCTCTGCCTTGCCGTAGAACATCACCGCCCGGGCGCCATTGACTGGTCAT
The DNA here is from genome assembly GCA_963801995.1 of uncultured Holophagae bacterium. Classification (GTDB taxonomy): domain Bacteria; phylum Acidobacteriota; class Thermoanaerobaculia; order Thermoanaerobaculales; family Sulfomarinibacteraceae; genus FEB-10. The sequence continues at coordinate 607,618 of CAWDGW010000017.1, forward strand.
GGCTTGATGCCCAAACGGCGGTGTCTGAAACCGAAAATATCCGCCACATTAGAGCTTCTGAACCCGTCGGTGTCCGTATCGACGGGACCCGAGGTCTTGGAGTGATCATCCGCAATGACTGACCCTGAGCGTCCCATCGAGAAGCTGCTCGCGTCCCTCCAGGAACGCGCCAAGGAACTGAACTGCCTCTACGAAGTCGAGCAAGTCCTCGCTGAGCTCGATCTCCCGCTGGAAGATGCTCTTCAGAGTGTGGTGAAGGCCATCCCTCCGGGCTGGCAGTACCCCGACGTCTGCCGGGCGAAGATCGTCTACGGCGAACTCATTTTTCAGAGTTCCGACTTTCGGTCGACCCCATGGGAGCAGACGGCGCCGATCAAGACCCAGGACGAGGTGGTTGGCAACATCACGGTCTGTTACCTCAAGGAACGGCCGCGCGAGGACATCGGGCCGTTTTTGAAGGAGGAGGAGCGGCTCATCCGGACCATCGCCGAGCGGATCGGACACTTCATCCTCTACCTTCGACTGCGGGACGTGCGACAGAAGTGGAGCACGGCCGGAATTGATAACGGGGATCCGGCTGCCGATCGTTGGCGTGGTCCCATCGATCTCCTACGCCGCACCGATCGCAAACTCTACCTTCGGACTGCCCGCAAAATGGTCAACCACTTGCGGTGGGCCGGTGTGGACGGCTCGCAGGCTCTGCTCGACCAAATGTACGGACAGGCCGAACCCGCGCAGGACGTCACAGGGGAAATCAACGTCCCGGGCCCCGCTGGCCGGCTCAACGAACCTATGCTCCTGAGCGGTCGACCCTTCGAACTGGCTTCGTCGGTGCTCGGTCACGATGACGTCTTCAATCTCATCCAGGCGTGGATAGTGGAGGACAACGCGAGCTTCTTGCCCAAGGTCCTCAATAACCCCCGATCCTCCCTTCCAGAGGTCGCGGAGAGCCTCCAACGCTTTCATCACCTGGTGTCGGACGGCACCGAGTTGTCTCCATCCACCATCGATGGCCTCAAGGTTGCCCTCATTCGGAGGTTCCTGACCGAGCAGCTCGAGTTCATCACCGTCGCCAAGGCGGTCCTCAATATTGGAGATTTCGTCGACCTCCTCGAACACGTCATCCTGTCCTCCGATAGTTACGGCAGGCTTGGCGGAAAGACCGCCGGGCTCTTCCTCGCTGAAAAGATCCTCGGCGACCTGGGCAATGACGAACGGTCGGTGGGCATCGTCAAGGTCCCCAAGAGCTGGTACGTGGCCTCTGAGGAGATCATGAACTTCATCGAGTACAACGACCTCGAAGAGGTGCTCCAGCAGAAGTACCGCGACATCCAGCAAGTCCGGCACGAGTACCCAAATATCGTGAAGCTCTTCAAGAGTTCTCGCTTCCCACCCGAAGTCGCCCGCGGCCTGTCCGTGCTGCTGGACGAGGTCGGTGAAAAACCTCTCATCGTGCGCTCGTCGAGCCTGCTCGAAGATCGAATGGGTTCAGCGTTCTCGGGCAAGTACAAGAGCCTCTTCCTGGCCAACCAGGGTGGTAAACAGGAGCGGCTCCGAGCCCTGCTCGACGCCATCACCGAAGTCTACGCCTCTATCTTCGGCCCCGATCCCATCGCCTACCGCCGGGAGAAGGGATTGGTGGACTTTCACGAGGAGATGGCGGTGCTCATTCAAGAGGTGGTCGGCAGCCGCGTTGGGGACTACTTCTTTCCGGCCCTGGCGGGGGTGGCATTCTCGAATAACGAGTTTCGCTGGTCCCCGCGCATCCAACGGGAAGACGGCCTGATCCGACTGGTCCCTGGCCTCGGCACACGCGCCGTTGACCGGGTGAGTGACGACTATCCGATCCTGGCGGTGCCGGGGCAGCCCAACCTCCGGGTCAACACGACCATCGACGAGACCATCCGCTACTCGCCCACTCAGATCGACGTCATCAACCTGACCACCAATTCCTTCGAGACCCTGGCCATCAAGGATCTTGTCCGGTCGAGTGGTGCCACCTACCCGGCATTCGACAAGATATTCTCGGTACTGAAGGACGACACCCTGCGCCGCGCAGTTCCGGTCTTGGTGGACCCCGACCGCGACGACCTTGTGGCCGACTTCAACGGGCTGATCTCCGACACGCCCTTCGTCCGGAACGCCGGCAATATGCTCAAGATCTTGGAGGAACGCCTCGGCACTCCGGTGGACATCGAGTTCGCCTTCGACGGCAACGACTTCTACCTGCTCCAGTGCCGACCCCAGAGCTATTCGGCGGAAGACAGTCCGGCTCCCATTCCCAAGGACATCGCCGAGGAGGACCAGATCTTCCGGGCCAATCGTTACATCTCCAATGGCTGGATCCCGGACCTGACCCACATCGTCTATGTCGACCCTGACGCCTATGGAGCCCTCCCAGATCGGGCGGACCTCGTGGCGGTTGGCCAAGCCGTGGGCAGGCTCAACAAGGTCCTTCCGAAACGCCAGTTCGTTCTCATGGGCCCAGGCCGTTGGGGCAGTCGCGGCGACATCAGGCTGGGTGTCAACGTCACATATTCGGACATCAACAACACCGCGGTACTGGTGGAGATCGCCCGGCAGGAGGGTAGCTATGTGCCTGATCTCTCCTTCGGGACCCACTTCTTCCAGGATTTGGTGGAATCGTCCATTCGCTACATCCCGCTCTACCCGGACGATTCGGACGGGATCCTGAATCAACGGTTCCTCCTCCAGGCGCCGAATCTCCTTGCCGAGATGGTGCCAGAGTTTTCCCACCTTGACGGAGTGGTCCGGGTCATCGACGTTTCCATGGCTTCACGGGGACGGGTCCTGCGCGTACTGATGAATGCGGAACTCGATGAGGCAGTGGGCTTCCTCGCCGATTCCTCAGCCGAGCGGGGCGATTCCAGTGCCGCTCTCAGAGCTCTGGCACCAGCGCGATCCGAGGGATTCTGGCGGTGGCGCCTGAGAATGGCCGAGAAGATTGCCCGGGAAATGGACCCGGACCGATTCGGCGTGGTCGCCTTCTACGTCATCGGCAGCACCAAAAACGCGATTGCTGGTCCGTCCTCCGATATCGATCTTCTCATTCACAGCAACGGCACAGCCGCACAACGACGAGACCTCGAAACCTGGCTCGACGGATGGAGCCTCTGCCTGGGCGAGGTCAATTTCCTGAGGACCGGGTACCGAAACCGCAAGCTGCTCGACGTGCACATCGTGACCGACGACGATATCGCGCGGCGGACCAGCTTCGCGGCCAAGATCGGCGCGATCACTGATCCCGCGCTCGAATTGCCCATCGGCAAAGCAACCGATTGATCGGCTCAGACTCGGTCCCTCGAATCGCTTGGTTGAAGATTGAAAATTGAAGATTGAAGATTGATGACTGAGTCATTCCGAACGAGATCCAAAGGATCGAGGAGGAATCTTGGTCAGCTGAACCGCCGACCGACGCGGGCTTCGATCGACTGAGCCGCCCCACGGTTTCACTCCCTGCACGGACAAATGAGATTTACAGGTCGGATTTTTGATTTTCGATTTTTGATTTTCGATTCGGTCAGATCAGCTCACGCGTGGCGTTCTCCAGATCCCCGAAATCAAACCGAATGAGTGCCAGCTCGGGCCCGTCGTGGGCACCGTTGAAGGCGTGGGTGCGTCCGATGAGGTCCCGCCATGATCCCGTGAGTCGGGTCGATTCGTGAATGTGCCCGTGCAGAGTGAGCAGGGGTTGGCGGTTCTCGATGAACCGCGAAATGGCGATCGACCCCACATTGACGTCCAGCGGCACGTGATCGACCATTCTTCCATCAAGGGCGGCTCGATCCAGCTGGCTCCGGTAGGGAGGCGAGTGGAAGAGAAACACCGCTCGGCTCAGATCGCGGTCGCGGCCGAGGTGCTCCAAATCGGCGGAGATGGTGCGATCTCTGACTTCGTCCGCCGCCATTGGCACGGTGCGCCTCCCGTGTTCGGGCGATACGCACCCCGGATCCACGTGCCGTGACACGTCAAAACGCTCCCAGTCCTTGAGCATGAATGGCGTGGGAGGCACAAAGGAGTAGCCAGTGAACGAGTGGCCAGCCACTTCCACCGATCGTTCATTCAGGTAGGTCCAGAGACCCTCGGTCTCACCCTCGAGAATCCCTGCCTCCCGATCGCGAGGATCGTCGTTTCCGAATATGAGCAGCACCCTGGGCGTGTCATGGCCGAGCCGATCGATCAGTTTTCTGAACTCCGGCCGCATGACGTCGGAGATGAAATCGCCCCCGGTCCACCGTCGGTCGAATGGCAGCAGGTCGCCGCCGATCAATACGACCTGAGGGCGCTCCGCGAGAGTTGTCTCCACCAGCTTTCGGTAACGTGAGGGATGGCCGTGGAGATCCGACGTAAAGAAGGCGCGGAAACCACTCACAGCGTTCAACTCATCGACCGGCTGACCGAACCCTCACTCGCGCCACGTCACCCCCCACCTCCAACGCATTGGTGGAGTTGACCGTCGGCGCCGCGAGGTCGAGCACCACATAAAGGGCTGCCGGCCGCAGCTCGGGGTGATGACCGATCCTCACCGCGACAACCTCCGGCGAACCAACATCGATTCGGTACGGTGCGTAGGGTTTTCCGATCTGCCGCACGCGGATCAGAACCCGAGGTGGGTCGGACAGGCGGATGGCGTCCACCTGTCCTGGATCGAATGGACCATCCCCGCGGATGACCACCTCGGTGGCCCCTGCCTCCGAGCTCCAATCGATATCCCTGACGGCTCTTGCCGGCGCCTTCGCCTCGGCAGCCGGGGTCACGACTGTGGGGAGGGGCGTCGCTACTGCTTCGTCCCCGACCTCGGCCGCCCGGTCCTGGGTCGGTGCTTCGAGTGCATCCGCCGATTCCTGCTGGAGGACACCCCCGGGCTCGCCCGGAGGAACCTCATCACCACCACCAATTAACAGAATCGCCGCCCCAATCGTCACGACGATCACCGCCGCAGGAAGGATGAACCAAAGTCGGTTCCCGCGACCTGAGGAACCGGTTGATCGGCGCGCGGTCGAGGTCTTCCCACCCTGCTCGTCAGCCGCCACCGTCCTGGGAGCGAGGCTGTCATCATCTCCGCTGAAGGGCAACAGGGACTCCCACGGTGTGGCGGCGGAATTCGGTCCCGTTGGATCCTGTCCCGTGTCCGGGCCGCGGCCGGCGAGCTGCAGTTCCTCCCGCCACTGATCCAGGATGTCCGGGATCGCATCCACGACGGGATCCTTTCCGGAGAGTTGCGAATCGTCCACACCAGGTTCGCCCGCCCCCTGGGGCGTCGCGGTGGCCGGAGCGACCACCGCCGCCGAGATCGCCTCGTCCATGGCCCCCGTACCGTCCCGTCCCTGAGGTTCGTTGTCCTGGGTGAACCCTGCAATCGCTTCCTCGAACCTCAGGTCCACGACCTCTGTCTCCATCTCGTCGGATCCTGTGCCTGCGGTGCGGGCCTTCGATACAGTTTCCAAGAACTCCCCGAGCTGGCTGTCCGGTAACCATTTTGGCGAGTCGGCCGCCGCCGCTGCCGACTGATCGAGGGCATCAGTGGGATACACGTCGCGGATCCCGCCCCCGTCGAGATCAAAGAGTTCGCCGCCGGTGGACAGATGGGCGTCGATCACCGCGTCGATGGTCTCCTGAGTGTCGCCATCCACATCGGCGAACTGGACTGCCATCCCCGGAGGCCCTTCGATGGACCCGGGCAGTCGGGTCCACAGCACGGTACCGCGGCCCTGAATCAACACGACGCCGTCCGTCAGAATCACCCGAAAACCGATCAACGACCCAGCCGAGACGGGATCCTCCGATTCGATGAACAGGCCGTCCGAGCACAGCCGTGGCGCCAGCCCCGAATAGAGTTCGTCCACTGACTCGATGACGAGGGTCAGATCAACCCGATCGCCCGATTCCGACACCCATTCACCTCCCGACTCATTGCGACTCCCGCCAGCCCTCTTTCCGTGAAGTGTACCTCAACACCGGGAGTCCCATGTGCTTGGTGGCATCGACACGGGTCGGCGATGCTATTGTGGCGCCGTGCTCACAGCAACGTGGCTCGCGATCATCCTGGCGACCCTCTCAAACCCAGCTCCCGAGGAGGTCGAGATGCGGCTGGTGTCTGTCTACGAAGGCCACGCTTTTGTCGAAATCCCAGCCCGATGGAACGAAATGCCGCCTGAGCTGCTCGACTTCCTTTCCATGCGTGCCGCCGAGATGAGCGGCGGCCGCATCACGGAGCACTACCAACACGGATTCCGCCCGGCAGCCTCTGATTCGGGCTTCGAACTGCCACAGGTCCTGATCCAGATTCGGGAAGATGGGCGGCTGTCACTCTCCCAATTCATCACCCTGCCTTCTCCCAGCGAACTCGCAGCGGAGTCGCCCGGGATTCTGGAGCAACATAGGGGGCCGTTCCTGCAGCAAATGGACCTCGACGATGTGACCTTTGACCCCGAGCATAAGTGCCTGCGGGTGGACAGCACCATGGAACTGCTCGTGGAGGGCACCACCGCCGTCCGGTCAGCCAGCTTCCTCACCGAACGCGGGATGTTCGTGGTGCACTGCTACGACCACGCGTCACGAATGGCGTCCAGTGCGCCCCTGTTCGATCGAATCATCGCCAGCGTTCAGTTCGATGACGAACTGGCCTACACGACCCGATGGCGCGACCGCTGGACCACTCGTCACAGCCTTGCTCTGCTGATCACTCTCGCCGTGGCGGCAGGCTTGATCCTCGTGGCGATTCGACGGGACAGGCAGCGGGCTGTTGCCGAAACCACCGAAAGGCCCCTTGGTTAATCCAGTGTCGGTGACGGTTGACCTGCGGGAACGTCGAATTGAAGCCAGTGTGGGCTCGTTGCTCGGCGAACCCGAGCAGCGAGCGATCGGTCTCTCCGGGACCGGATTGACTCGACTCTGGATCGGCCAGGAGCTCCATCGGCGGATCCAGGACGAGATGACGGCCAATCATCCCGAATACCGTCCCGAGGTCACCGTCACGGCCGAGATCGAGGTCGATGGCTGGACGGTGGAACTCTCCGGCCGCGCCGATGGAGTGCTCTTCGAGGATGGACGTCCCTCCAGGGTGGACGAGATCAAGACCCTCCACTTCGCGGTCGATCTCCACAACCTCTACATCGAGGAACGACTCGAGCGATTTCGGAAACAGGCGCGCCTCTACGCCCTGGCCCTGTCGGACCCCAACCACCAGGTGGACGTTCAGCTGGTTCTGGTGGACGTGGTCTCCGGCGATGTCCAGACCGATCCAGTCGAGTGGGATCCAGAAACCACCAGGGCATGGCTCGCTCAGCAGGTCCACCGGCTGATAGCCGTCGAACGGCGGCGGCAGGATCGCCTGGAGAGGCTCCAGGAGGCCGCCGCCCAGCTCCGCTTTCCCCATGACGAGACTCGGCCGGTCCAGGACCGGATCTCCCAGGAGGTGGAGGACTCGCTGGCCGAGGGACGACAGGTGCTGCTGCGTGCCCCCACCGGCTGTGGCAAGACGGCCGCGGTGCTTCATCCCGCTCTGCGAGTGGCCCTTTCCCGGGGCCAGAGAGTGTTCTTCCTCACCGCCAAGACCCTCCAACAGAAAATCGCAGTGGACACCGCCCGAGCCATGCAGGACGGCCTATTCCGCAGCCTTCAGCTTCGCGCCAAATCCAAAATGTGCGCCAACACCGAGGTGGTGTGTCACGAGGAATTCTGCCCCTACGCCCGTGAGTACGGTCCGAAGCTGGTGCGCAGTCAGCTTCTGAAGCACCTCCTGGCTGACGACCACCACCTCGATCCCGACCGGATTTTTCACGTTGCCACTCAACACGAGGTCTGCCCTTTCGAGGTGAGCCTCGACCTGATGCCCGAAGCCGACGTGGTGGTCTGCGATTACAACTACGTTTTCGACCCCGACATCGGCCTCGGCGCGGTGCTCCACGGCGGCGCGCTGCGCGATGCCGTGTTGATCATCGACGAGGCCCACAACCTGGTGGATCGAAGCCGCGAGTACCATTCGCCCGAGCTGGACACCGCGATGATGGAGCGGGCGCAGACCTTCCTCCTCACGAGGGACAACGAGGTCTTTCGGAGCCTGAGATCACTGGTGACCGAGATTGCCGCGATCATCACCGAGGTGGTGGCCGAAGCCCTCGAGCCCGGTGCCACCGGCGACCGCGTGGTGGAAATCCCCGGCGACCGCATCGCCGACCTCCGGCTTGCATTCGACGGTGCTTTACTCAGTTACTTCCTCTACAAGCGCGAGCAGGAGCTGTGGATGGCCGACGACCCGGTCATGGATGTCTTCCTGGCCCTGATGCGCTTCCACCGTGCCCTGTCCCACGGCGGGGACGAGTTCGTTCCGCTGGCGACCCGGTTTCCCCGTGGTGTGGAACGGCTCAAAATCTGCTGCCTCGACGCCTCTCGATTCGTCGGCAGAATCCTGAACGAGAGCGCCGGCGCTGTGGCCATGTCGGCCACCCTGGAGCCATTCGAGTTCTATCGCGACCTGCTCGGATTCGACCCCCATCGGACCGATGAACTCCACGTGCCATCACCCTTCCCGGCCGAAAACCGACTGGTGCTCAGCATCCCGGACGTGGACACGACCTATCGCCAACGGGCCAACCACTACGACCGAATCGCCTCCTGGATCGAACGCCTCTCCCACCCCGAACACAACGTCCTCACCCTCTTCCCCAGTTACCGGTTCCTCGATTCGGTCCGCGACCGCCTGCCACCCACTCGCCACCGACTGCTGATTCAAGAACCCGGTTCCACCGACGCCAACCAGCGGGAGGTGTTGGAGGCCCTGTCCAACGGCGACCCCCACCTGGTTTTCGCCGTCCTCGGCGGCATCTATGCCGAGGGCATCGACTACCCGGGCGACATGCTCTCCCAGGTCATCGTGGTCTCCCCCGGCCTGCCCCAGTTCAACACCGAGCGCGAACTGCTCAAGGCTTACTTCCAGGAGTACTACGGCCACGGCTTCGGCTACGCATACCTGATCCCCGGCCTCACCCGCGTCGTCCAGGCCGCCGGCCGGATCTTCCGCTCGGACACCGATCGCGGCGTCATCACCCTCATCGGCCGCCGCTTCCAGGACTCCCGTTACGCCCGCCTGCTGCCGGAGGAGTGGACCGACGACGATCCCACCTCCATGCTCCGGGAAGACCCCGCCGCCGAGGTTCGCAGGTTTTTCGACTACTACTGATCGCCTTGGGCGGGATTAGATTGAAAATTGAAAATTGAAGATTCCCCCGCCCGCCCGGGGTGAGAGGGTGAGAAGGTGAGAAGGTCAGAAGGTGAGAAGGCCCTCCCACCCACCCTTCCCTTTCGAGTAACCGCCGCCGGGATATGCCAGATTTTGGGCATTCTCAGCCTGCACAGCTCGAGGCCGAGCCGCGCAGTCCGAATTTGTGGTGCGGGCTTCCAGCCTGCACAGCTCGAGGTTCAGGGTGTGAGTTAGATTTGCAGCCAAGATGGCCGCACCACAAGTCCGTCCTGCTGATTCGCCCTGCTTCCTCGCTGTGCCAAATTGTGGTGCGGGCTTCCAGCCTGCACAGCTCGAGGTGACTCCCCAAGGTCCCTCGTCGGCCCTTCGGGCCTCGCTCGGGATGAAATTCCGGCTAGGCTGCCAAGGCCAGCCGGCCGTCATTTCATGGTGCGGGCTTCCAGCCTGCACAGCTCCAACGTCGAGGTGTGCAGCCAAGATGGCTGCACCACAATCCAATCTCGCATGTTTGATTGTTGTCGGTTTTTCGAATTTCGAATTTCGCATTCCCCTTCCGGCGTTATCATGGAAACAGCCATGCGATCGACCTACACATTCCTCCTGTTGGCCTTCCCCGCCCTCGCGCTGCTCAACGCGTGGTGGTTTGGGAGCGAGCTGAAGCGTTTTGTAAAAGCGACTCCGGTCATCGCCTCCACCGCGGATATGGAAAACATGAAGGCTGTGGTGGCCCGCCAGATGTACGCCGCCCTCGCCCAGATCCTGCTTCTGGGGGCCGGGCCCGTTGTCTTCATGCTCGGGTTGGCTCGGGGAGTTCTGGGGCCGAGGGACGTGCTCTTCATCATCGTTCCGTCGGCCGCCGTCATCGTCGCCGGGAGCCTCTACAAGCGGGTCGAGATCGCGGCGCGCAACATCGAGGCCATCGATGACGAGCTCAGACGCCAACGCGACGCCATCGTCGCGACCTGGCTCAAGAAGCCCTTCCCCGATTGGTGACGTGACGGCGGGCTGGCCTTGGCAGCCCAGCCGGAACGTCATCCCGAGCGAGGGCCGAAGGCCCGACGAGGGATCTGTTCGCCGATCGCACTGAGGAACATCGCGGGCCGGCCTCGGCGGCCCAGCCGGATTCGAAATGCGAAATTCGAAAACCGAACCCGACCGATACAGCGAGGGCGGATCGTGGTCCGGGCCTCTGGCCTGCTGACTCGACGGTGGAGTTAGGCAGCCGGGACGGCCGCACCACAAATCGTCCGGCCGGGTGGGTGGAAATCTTCATTCTTGGATCTTCAATCTTTCATCAAACCTGATGGTGGTGTCAGGCAGCCGAGATGGCTGAACCACAACACCGCCGGAGTTGTTCGACCCACCGCACCCCTGAGGCCGACTGCGGTGCGGCGTCTCGTCCCCGTCGCAATAGAAAGCCGATGAGACAGGCGGCTAGTCCGTCGGTGCCATCCTCTTCACGCCGCGGACAAAGAAAGCGTCGTTGGTCTCATTATCGACCACTGACGCGTAGGAAAAGCCTCCCGCTCCCTCCGTCTGACACCTCACCTGAATCCAAACTGCGTTCCATTCTCCGCCCTGCCACCCGGCAAATGGATCGGATTCCTGGACCATTGCATAGGGAGGCACGTCGATAAAGAAATGTGCACACCCGCCAGGTGGGCAATTTCCGTCTGAGCCGTAACCCTGGATGCGGTACCTGGCCTCGATCGCCGTCGGGTTGACCACGCCGATGTTCACCCGATAGCGATTGTCCGCAGTGTGCTTCACCGCCATCAAATACTGCTGCTGGCCGGCATCCCAGGGATCGTCATCGGGGGACATGTCGGCTGTCGGGATACCCTCGATGAGCTGTCCGTAAGAGGCCGTGCCGGCAGCGTTGATCGAGTAGACGCGTGCCCAAATCTGGATCGGGACGGTCGATGTGTAGTGGATGGCGCCTGTCCAGGCACCCCCGCCAATACCCAGGAACTCCTCGACGACGTCCTCGAAATAGACCACCATGGCGCCATCCGGAAACTCGACAGGATGCTCGACAGCGTCGGAGTTGTCCTGCCCACTTCTGCAGAATGCCAAATCGACCTCTCCTATGGCCTGGTGGCGTGCAATCCAGAGATCCGTCCGCCAAATCGACCCCTGCAACCCAGGGGCGTGGGCAGCGGCTAGAATCCAGCCGTCCGTGTGCTGGGTCTGGTTGAGCTGCGCAGCAGAAGGCACCGCGACCAGAACCACGAGGGCCCACCAGGAGACAGCTGCCCATGGCAATTGGTGAATACGAAATTTCGTGACGCACCTATTCATTTGCTCATCCTCCTTCGTGTCACACCGTGCATCGGTGTTAGGACCTCAATCAAATTGGCTCGGGTCAACCGAGATTGTAGATGACTGAATTAATAGCACAATGATACGAACAAAGAAAGCCCCCATTCCCAGATCCAGGCTCGATCCGGCGGGCGTCGGAATCGAAATCGGTTTTCCGAATTCCGAATTCCGAATTCTGAATTTACCTACCCGCTTGACCCAGCACCCCCGTCCCTCTAACTTCAAGCTTCGTGGCTTCTCCAACCGATCCTCTGCGATTATTCGACCCGGTGGTGGCCCGGTGGTTTAGCGAAGAAGGTCGGCGAACCCACCGAGGTCCAGCGGCTCGCGTGGCCCGTAATCGCCGCTGGGGAGCACTCCCTGGTGACCGCTCCCACCGGCAGCGGCAAGACCCTGGCCGCCTTCCTGTGGGCGCTGGACCGGCTGCTCTCCCGAGATTGGGAGGGCGGGCGGAATTCGGGTGCTCTACGTCTCGCCTCTGCGAGCCCTGGGCAACGACGTGCGCCGGAATCTGCTGGCCCCGCTGGCCGATCTCGAGGGCCTGTTGGCTGACGCCGGCACCCCCGGGGCGGTCGTCCGGGTCATGAGCCGAACCGGAGACACATCCCAGGCGGAACGGCGACAGATCCAGAAGAACCCTCCCGAGATCCTCATCACCACCCCCGAGAGCCTCAACATCCTCGTCACATCTGCAGGCGGCCAGCGGCTTCTCGGCGGCTTGCGGACCGTGATCCTGGACGAGATTCACGCCGTTTTTGGGTCCAAACGGGGCGTCCACCTGATGAGCGCCGTAGAACGGCTGGTGCCTCTGTCAGGTGAATTCCAGCGAGTCGCCCTCTCCGCCACCGTTCACCCGAAAGAGCTCATCGCGCGCTGGGTCGGCGGGCACAGGATCGAGCGAACCCCATCGGATCGGATCCACCACCCTCGAACGGTGACCACGATCGCCGCCACCACCCCCAAGGCCTACGACATCGGGGTCTCCCTTCCGGTGGCGGAACCCGGTGCCAGCCGGGATCCGGACTCCTTGTGGGCCGAGCTCACTCGCCGACTCAAGCGCACCGTTCGCGAACAACCGATCCACTCTGATCTTCGGCAACAGCAAGCGGGTGGTGGAGAAGGTGGCCAGATTCCTCAACGAGGACGAGCCGACTCAGCTCGCCTACTCCCACCACGGAGCCCTGTCCAGGGAGATCAGGGCGGTTGTGGAAGAGCGACTCAAGGAGGGCCGGTTGAAGGCCATCGTGGCCACCAACTCCCTCGAGCTGGGTATCGACATCGGTGCCATTGACGAGGTCGCCATGGTCCAACCGCCGCCGACGGTGGCTTCGACGGTCCAGAGACTCGGGCGGTCCGGCCACGGTGTCGGCGAGACCAGTCGAGGTCGTCTGTACCCGCTCCACGGCTACGCCCTTCTCGAGTCGGCGGTGCTCGACCCGAGCCGTACTCGACGGAGACCTCGAACCGGCTCGCCCGGTCGTCAATCCGTTGGATGTCCTGGCCCAGATCGTGCTCTCCATGACCGTTCGCCAGGTCTGGACCACCGACGATCTCTACGACGCGGTCCGGGCCTGCGACGCCTACCGTCACCTGCCCAGGTCCCAATTCGACCTCGTCCTTCAGATGCTGGCCGGTAGATACGCCACCACCAAGCTGCGCAGTCTCCGGCCACTGCTGAGCCTCGACGGCGTCGACAACACGGTGACGGCGCGACCCGGAGCCGAGCGATTGATCTATCTCTCGGGGGGCACGATCCCCGATCGCGGCTACTTCACCCTCCGAATCGACGGCAGCGGAGCGCCCCTCGGCCAACTCGACGAGGAGTTCGTCTGGGAACGGTCGGTGGGTGACACCTTCACCCTCGGCGTGCAGACCTGGCGAGTCCAGCGGATCACCCACAACGACGTTTTTGTCAGCCATGCCGACGCGCGGTCGGCCATGGCGCCCTTCTGGCGGGCCGAGGAACGGGACCGCTCTGCATTCCTCTCAGAGAGGATCGGGAGCTTCCTGGAACAGGCCTTGCCCAGGCTCGAGCACGACAGCTTCACCGACGAGCTCGAGCGGGATTTCCACCTCGAGCCAACCGCAGCCGCCGAGCTCCGACGGCTGCTTGCCCAGCAGGTGGCTTCAACCGGAACCCTGCCCCACCGCTCTCAGGTGGTCGTGGAGCACACGGTTGGGGCTGGGAATCGCACCGGTCACCGCCAGATGGTGCTCCACACCATGTGGGGAGGGCGGGTCAACCGACCTTTCGGCTACGCCCTCGCCACCGCCTGGACAGCGGCGTACGGTGGCCGCCCGGAGATCATCCACGGCGACGACTGCCTGTGTGATTACCCACCCCGTCGACCAGACCCCGGATGATCCGTTCGCCCTGGTACCGCCTGACAGGATCGAGGAATTGCTCCGGCCATCTCTGGAACATACCGGCTTTTTTGGGGCGCGATTCCGAGAGGCCGCCGGCCGGGCTTTGCTGCTACCCCGCGGCGGTGGACGCCGGCGGACGCCGCTCTGGCTCAACCGGCAGCGGGCCAAGGAGCTTCTGGATATCGTGTCCGATCACGGGGACTTTCCGCTGGTCCTGGAGGCCTGGCGCGAGTGCCTCCACGACGAGTTCGAACTGGAAGCCCTTCGCGATCGATTAACGGAGGTTGCCGACGGCAGGATCGCGGTGCGGCACGTCCACACCGACAACCCCTCACCCTTCACCGAACAGGTGGCCTGGCGCCAGACCAACACCCTGATGTACGAGGACGACGCGCCTACATCCCGCGGCGCCGGCCGCTTACGCGGGGACCTGGTCCGGGAGTTGGCCCTGTCCTCCCACCTCAGGCCCCGGATTTCCGCCCGGCTGGCTCGCGAACTCCAGGCCAAGATCCAACGCACCGCTTCTGGCTACGCGCCCCGCGACCATCGGGACCTGCTCGACTGGACCCGCGAACGACTGATGATCCCGGGCCACGAGTGGGTGGAGCTGCTCGCGGCGATGGAAAGGGACTACGGGATCGATACCACAGACGTGCTGGCCGACGTCGCCCACCGGATCGCCGCCTGGCAACCGCATGGTGCCGAGGGCCTGATCATGGTGTGTGCGGTTGAGAACATCCCTGTCCTGGCCGGCGCATTCGGCCTGCCCGTCGAGACCGACCATCTCAGTTCGGCCATCCTCGAGGAGAAACCCGCGACTGAAGCCGCTGCCGCCCTCTCAACAATGGTCAGCAACGGGATCGTCGAAGCCGACGAGCGCAGCCCTGCCGACGTGCTTGGCGAGTGGCTCACCTTCTACGGGCCGGTGAGCCGGGAGACCATTTCCCATCTCATACCGTTGAGCCAGTCCGATCTCGACGGTGCGATCGAGGAGCTCGCGGACCAGGAGATGGTGGTGGCCGACCTGATCACGGATGGTTCGGAGGCCATCCAGATCTGCGACCGCCAGAATCTCGAACGACTGCTGCGCATGGCGCGAGCCGCCGCCAGACCTTCCCTCCAGCCCCAGCCGGCACAGCTGCTCCCGCTCTTCCTGGCCCACCACCAACAACTGGCAACCAGAAATTCCAATCTGGAGGACCTCAAGGGTGTTTTGGAGACCCTCATTGGGTGGTCGTGTCCGGTGGATTCCATCGAGTCCGAGCTGCTACCCGCTCGCATCGACGGTTACCAACCACAGTGGCTCGATACGTTGTTGGCCGAAACTGACCTCGAGTGGTTCGGTTGCGGTCCACGAAAACTGACCTTCGGGTTCGCCGGAGACCGCGACATTCTCCTCCCCGACTCCTCGTTCAACGCCGAGGCTCTGGAAAAGGTATTTCCGACGTCCATGGGGCGGTACACCCTCACCGAACTGCTCCAGCACTCCAAGCTGGAGTCCTCTGCTCTGGTGGAACTGCTCTGGGAGGCGGTGTGGGCTGGAGCCGTCTCCGCCGATTCGTTTGGCGCCGGTGCGACACGGAACTGCCACCCATTTCAAGGCCGCGCCGGCGGCAAACGACCGACCCCGGACGGGGCGTCGACGGGTTCGATTCGATCGCTGGAAATCACGGTTGCCAATCGCCGGGGCGTGGCGCCGGCTGGCCCCTGCCGAACCACCGGCCGACGCCCTCGATGTCGAGGAGGACGACCGGGAGCGGGCACGCCTGGTGCTCGACCGATACGGCTTGGTCTTTCGGGAACTGGTTGAACGGGAGCTGCCCCCCTTCCGCTGGCGCTCGCTGTTTCGCGCGTTGCGGATGCTCGAGCTGAGTGGAGAGGTCGTCGCAGGGAGGTTCTTCGAAGGCATCCCCGGCCTCCAGTTCATGTCCCTGCCGGCACTGAGAGTCCTTCAGGACGGCCTCCCTGAGGACAACGTGTGGTGGCTCAACGCCGCCGATCCGGCCTCTCCGTGCGGGCTCGGCGCGGTCGAGCTCGGCCTCGACCTCCCCCGCCGCATTCCCTCCAACCACATGGTCTTCCACGGTCGCCGACTGGTTCTGGTCTCCGAGCGCCGAGGCGCCCACCTGGCCATCCACGTCCCAGCCGACCACCCTCGATTGGCGGACTACTTCGATTTTCTCAAGGTCCAGCTCGGCCGCACCGTGCGACCCCGCCGATCGATCACCGTGGAGACCATCAACGACGAGCCGGCCACCGCCAGCCCCTACCGGGCCGTGTTGCAGGACCTGTTCCACGTCACCAGGACTCCCAACGCCCTGCGGCTTGGACGGAAGTACTGATTTGACCAGGTGACCGTGTGTCCAATCACCCCTGCCGCACCGCCTGCTCCACCTCATTCACTGACTTGGGGATACCGGGGCCGAGTACTCGGGAGCCGGTGTCGGTGATCAAAATGTCGTCCTCGATCCGAACGCCGCCGAAACCGCGGAAGGCCTGGACCTTGTCGTAGCGGATGAAGTCGGCGTGCCGACCTTCGGCGCGCCAGCGGTCGATCAGGGCCGGAATGAAGTAGATCCCCGGTTCGATGGTGATCACGAAGCCGGGTTCGAGGCGGCGGGCCAGGCGAAGGGCGTTGAGCCCGAACTGGGTGGATCGGCGCTCGTCGGCGGGATAGCCCACCTCGTCGCCCAGGTCTTCCATGTCGTGGACATCGAGCCCCAGCATGTGACCAATGCCGTGGGGAAAGAACATGGCGTGGGCCCCGGCCTCCACGGCAGCGTCCGAATCGCCCTTCATCAGTCCCACGTCCCGGAGTCCAGAGGCGATGGTCCGTGCCGCTATCAGGTGGACCTCGCGGTTGGTCACCCCGGGCGAGGATGTGGTGATGGCTGCCAGCTGAGCGGCGAGCACGATCTCGTAGACGTCCCGCTGCTGGGGTTCGAAGTGGCCATTCACCGGGAAGGTCCTGGTGATGTCCGATGCGTACCAGCGCGGACTCTCCGCCCCGGAGTCGACGAGCAACATGTCTGCGGCAGTGAGGGGGTTGGCGTAGGACTCGTTGTGGAGCACCTCGCCGCGCACCGTGACGATCGGCGGGAATGCAAGCTGTCGATTGGCCTCCATGGCCGGTTTCATCAACTCCGCCGCGATTTTGGCCTCGCTACGTCCCGGTCGGGTGGCGGACATGGCAGCGGCATACATTTTCGCCGTCACATCGAGGGCGTCTTCGATCTCGGCGATTTCAGCTTCTGTCTTGACCGAACGCTGTCCAATGACCGCCCGCACCAACTCTTGGGATGCGGCTTCTGGGGTGGCGCCGGGATCGATGGCGAACAACTCCGCCAAACGGAGCATTCGAGCCGGCCGATACGGGGGCAGAAAGTGAACCACTCCACCGGACCCTCGGATCTGTTCGAGCCGAGTCTCCATATCGGCAATCGTGCCGTGGCCGTCAAAACCACCGGCCTCGGCGTAGTCACTCAGACCCGGAATCGGCCCGAACCACACCAGGTCGTCGGCCTGGCGGCGGGCCCCGTAGAGCGTCGCCTCGCCGTCGGTGCCGATGATCATGGCCATGCCCGCAGAACTCGCGCCGCCGTAGTAGAGGAAGTTCGAATCCTGGCGGAACGGATAGACGTTGTCGGCGTAGTTCCGAGACGCGTAGCCGTTGCCCAGGATCAGGATCTCGCCGTGTGGAACCGCGTCACGAAGAACTCTCCTCCGCTCGCGGGACGTATGTGCATCCATGTGTGGCCTCCCAAGCGCGTCCGATCATTATCCATGATTTCGCTTCGGGTGTCGCTATGAAGGCTCCCACTGGCCATTTCAATCTTCAATCTTCAATTTTCAATTTGCTCCAACGGAATCACCCACCTCCACCCATCGTTGTGGTGGTAGATGCCAACGAGAACCACTCTCACGATTGCCGCACTCGCCATGGCCCTGGTCACCGGCGGGGTGCGTGCCTCCAACGAACCGGGAGATAAAGCCGTGACCAACCGACTCGCCAAGGAAAAGAGCCCCTACTTGCTGCAGCACGCCGCCAATCCGGTGGACTGGTACCCCTGGGGTGAAGAGGCCTTCGAAAAGGCCCGCAAGGAGGACAAACCGATCTTCCTCTCCATCGGATACGCCACCTGCCACTGGTGCCACGTCATGGAGCACGAGTCCTTCGAGGACCCGGTGGTGGCCGCGCTCATGAACGAGGCGTTCGTCAACATCAAGGTCGACCGCGAGGAGCGTCCGGACGTGGACCAGGTCTACATGACGGTCTGTCAAATGCTCACGGGAAGTGGAGGATGGCCGTTGACTATCGTGATGACCCCGGACAAAAAGCCCTTCTTCGCAGGAACCTACCTTCCCAGAGAGAGCCGGCAGGGAAGGATCGGCATGGTCGACCTGGTTCCCCGGGTTCAACAAATGTGGCAATCGGACCGGGACACGCTGCTCGAATCGGCCCAGCAGATCGTCGGCCACCTGCAGAATGCGACCACCGCCTCCAGCCAGGAAGCCCCACCCGCCGATCTTCCGAAGCTGGCATATACTCAACTCGAAGGTCGCTTCGACGCTCGCAACGGAGGTTTCGGCGAACGACCCAAATTCCCCTCCCCGCACAATCTCATCTTCCTGCTCCGCTACGGATTTGCCTCAGACCAATCAAAGGCCCTCGAGATGACCGAATACACCCTCGAGGCCATGCGACTCGGAGGCATTTACGACCAGATCGGCTTCGGATTCCACCGTTACTCAACGGATCGCGAGTGGCTCGTGCCTCATTTCGAAAAGATGCTCTACGACCAGGCCATGCTCGTCCTGGCCTACACCGAGGCCTTTCAAGTCGCCGGAAATCCGGAGTACCGGCACACGGCCCGCGAGGTCCTGACCTATGTCCTGAGGGACATGACCTCGGCCGACGGAGGGTTCTACTCCGCCGAGGACGCCGACAGCGAGGGCGAGGAGGGGCTTTTCTATCTGTGGACCGTTGACGAAATCCGCGAGGTTCTGTCCGATCGGGACGCTGCGTGGGCCATCGATGTCTGGAACCTCTCCAAGGAGGGCAATTACCTGGACGAAGCCACCGGACGCGAGACTGGCACCAACATTCCCCACCTCCAGGAGACCCTTGATCAAGCCGCAGACCGGCTCGAGATGGACCGGAACGACTTCCGCTCCCGCTACAACGCTGTCAGAGAAACCCTCTTTGACCACCGGGAGGCCAGAATCCACCCCCTCAAGGACGACAAGGTGCTGGCCGACTGGAACGGTTTGATGGCGGCCGCGATGGCTCGAGCCGGCCAAGTGTTTGGAGAGCCTCGCTACGTTGAAGCGGCCCGCGACTCCGTTGAATTCGTCCTCACCAATATGCGGGATGGGAAGGGCCGGTTGTTTCACCGCTTCCGGGACGGCGAGGCCGCCATCGGCGCGTTCCTCGACGACTACGCATTTCTCACCTGGGCGTGCCTCGAGCTCTACGACACCACTTTCGACGTCACCTACTTGAGTCGAGCGCTCGACCTTCAGGATCGGGCCATCGAATTCTTCTGGGACGACGATCGCGGCGGCTTCTACCTCACCGCCGACGGCGCCGAGTCCCTGCTGGTGAGACCCAAGGAGGTCTACGACGGCGCCATGCCATCGGGTAACTCGGTGGCCATGGCCAACCTGATTCGGCTCGGCCGGCTCACCGGGAGGATCGAATTCAGCGACCGCGCCCGAGCCCTCGAAACCGCGTTTGGGCGCGAGTTGCGGTCGGCACCATCGGGCCACACCCACATGATCTCGGCTTCCCTGGCCGCTTCGGGGCCATCCCTGGAAATCGTGGTGGCCGGAGATCCCGGTTCCGACGACGCGCACCGCCTGATCGAAACCATCCGGTCCGCCTACCTCCCGAACGCCGTCACCCTGGTGGTGCCTGACGGTGCCGCCGGCGAGGCTGTGAGGAAGCTCGCTCCATTTACCGAGCACCACTCGTCGAGTGACGGCAAGCCGGCCGCATACGTCTGCCGGGATTTCGCCTGCAAGCTTCCCACCACCGATCCCGCCCAACTCGCAGCGCTTCTGAAAGAAGCGGCCTCAGCGATCAGGGGCGGTGGTCACAACCCGCCGGGGAGCAGTTGGCAGTTGGCAGAATTCGGCAATTCGGAATTCGGAATTCGGAAAACCGACGCCGATCGTCACCGCTTTACGGTGCTACCGCAAACTGCAAACTGCCAACTGCCAACTGAAAAACTATGCGAGCTTGGCCAGCTCCTCGGCAATGGAAGCTCGAACATCGTCGATCGCCTGCGACCCATCGACCTGGATCAGCTCGGTCCCATCCAAGGCCCCATAAAACGACGACAGCACCTCGGTCTGGGCGTGATAGTTGGCCAGCCGGTTGCGGATGGTGTCTTCCTTGTCGTCATCTCTCTGGACCAGGGGCTCGCCCGTGAGGTCGTCCATGCCCTCGACCTTTGGAGGGTTGTAGACCACGTGGTAGACCCTTCCGGACTCCGGGTGGGACCTCCTGCCAGACAGGCGCTTGACGATGTCATCGTCTGGAACCACGATCTCCACCACGGCGTCGATCGGCACTCCGGCCTCGCCCATGGCCTCTGCCTGCGCCAGCGTCCTCGGGAAGCCATCGAACAGGAAACCGTTGGCACAATCATCGGCCGTGATTCGTTCCTGCACCAACCCGATAATCACGTCGTCGGCTACCAGACCACCGGCATCCATGGTCACCTTGGCCTTCAAACCGAGTTCGGTGCCCGCCGCGACCGCTGCCCGGAGCATGTCGCCGGTTGAAATCTGAGGAATGCCGTACGTTTCACAGATGGCGTGCGCTTGGGTTCCCTTGCCCGCGCCGGGTGGTCCCAACAGGATGAGTCTCATATGGCCTCCAGGATTTGGTCGTCTCCGCCACGGCGGAACGGACATCTTCCCTCGCACGATCGATGCCAGGTCGGAGCCGACCCATGGGGTCGAATCCGGCCTGATTCCGGCTTCTTCGACATCGATTTCGCCTGATTCTCCGTTTCCAGCCGGGAACCGTTCCCCGCCTGTAACGCGCTGACGATTTTTCGCTATTCTTCAGCAAACAAGCGACTTCCGAAATCGCGTCCCTGCCGATGTCACCAATCCGTAACGCCCAGACTCACCAAAACGGCGTAAATATCCACAAATGTTATAAGTGAAGATTTTCACATAACCTGGAGACCCCACCCTAACCCCCACCTTTTCATCCAGTTACACCACCATACCGCGGACCAGCACGATTCTCTGTTGATAGCAGATTTCATCGCGGCTCCAACCTCCGTTTGTGACCGAAGGTGTCGGTGCCGTTTCAGTAACAACAGTCATACACCCTAAGTATCCTTGCGTAGAGATACTTAAACGACAATTATTTGACTCTGCATTGCAGCTTGTGAACCTGGGCACAAGAATTGCTTCATCGCTGACGTGTGTGGTTGAAAAGAACTGGCCCATTGCGGATGCCAGACAACAACTCGCAGCTCTGAATTGAAAGGAGGATAGAGTTTATGCCGAGTTTCGTGAACGTGGAGAAGTGTGACGGGTGTAAGGCACTGGACAAGACAGCGTGCCAGCACATCTGTCCCAACGACCTGATGGTGCTCGACAAGGAAAGTATGAAGGCCTACAACCGCGAACCTGAAATGTGCTGGGAATGCTACAACTGCGTCAAGATCTGCCCGACCCAGGCAGTCGACGTGCGTGGCTACGCTGACTTCGTGCCCATGGGCGCGTCAGTGGTCCCGCTCCGCTCCACCGACTCCATCATGTGGACCGTCAAGTTCCGCAACGGTACGGTGAAGCGCTTCAAGTTCCCCATCCGCACCACACCCGAAGGCCAAGCAGAGCCCACCGGTGGATTCAACACCGAGCCCGATCTCGAGGGTCCGGTCCTGTTCACCGAGCCGGATTCTCTCGGCTGCGACGTGTGGATGAAGTAGGAGGGGATCATGGAAAACTTTGAAACTGTCCAGGTAGAAACTGATCTTCTCATCCTTGGTGGAGGCATGGCCTCCTGCGGCGCGGCCGTCGAAGCCGCCCACTGGGCCAAGAAAAACGGCCTGAAGGTCACCCTCGTCGACAAGGCGGCGGTTGATCGTTCCGGCGCCGTGGCCATGGGCCTGTCCGCCATCAACCAGTACGTAGGTCTGAAGGACGGTCAGAACACCGTCAAGAACTACGTCGACTACGTCAGGAATGACCTCATGGGCGTCGCTCGCGACGACCTGGTCGCCTCGATCGCTCGCCACGTTGACGGCTCGGTCCACCTCTTCGAAAAGTGGGGCCTCCCCATTTGGACGGACGAATCGGGCGGCTACGTGCACGAGGGTCGCTGGCAGCTCATGATCAATGGCGAGTCCTACAAGGTGATCGTGGCCGAAGCCGCCAAGAACCACCTCGGGACCGACAATATCTATGAGCGCGTGTTCATCGTCGGCCCGATCATGGAAGGCGACGAGTGCAAGGGTGCCTACGGATTCTCGGTGCGCGAGAACAAGTTCTACATCTTCAAAGCCCGGTGCGTCTTCGTGGCGATGGGCGGTGCGGTCCATGTCTTCAAGCCGCGGTCCTCTGGTGAGGGTCTCGGTCGCGCCTGGTACCCGCCGTGGAACTCCGGTTCCTCTGCCTACTTCACCCTGAAGGCCGGCTCCGAGATGACCTGCCAGGAAGTGCGCTTTATCCCGGTCCGCTTCAAGGACGCCTACGGTCCTGTCGGTGCCTGGTTCCTGCTCTTCAAGTCTCGCGCCACCAACGCGTTCGGCGGCGAGTACATGGTGGAGCGGCGCCCCGAGCTCGACAACTGGAAGCCCTACGGCCACGTCAAGCCAATCCCGGCGAACCTCCGGAACTGGCTCGGCATGCTGGATGTGATGGAGGGCAAGGGCCCCATCTACATGCGCACCGAAGAAGCCATCCAGAAGATCGCCGAGCAGGCCCCCGACGAGAAGGCCTTCAAGAAGAAGATGAAGGAACTCGAGAGCGAGGCCTGGGAAGACTTCCTCGACATGACCATCTCGCAGGCCATCCTGTGGGCGGCCACCAACACGCAGCCGGAGGAGAAATCCTCCGAGATCGCTGCCGCCGAGCCGTACTTCATCGGTTCCCACTCCGGCGCCTCCGGTGCCTGGGTGAGCGGTCCGGAAGACCTGGCCCCGCCGGAGTACTTCTGGGGCTACGAGAACATGTGCACCACCAAGGGCCTGTTCGCCGCCGGTGACGCCACCGGTGCGTCGTCGCACAAGTTCTCCTCGGGTTCCCACGCCGAGGGTCGGATCGCCGGCAAGGCTGCGGTTCGCTACCTGGTGAACGAGAATCCGCCGATGCCGTCGGTGGACGACGCCACCATCGAGGCGCTCAAGGAAGCCACCCTCAAGCCGTTGGCGGTCTACGCGGAGCACAAGGACTTCACATCTCAGGAGGACGTGAACCCCAACTACATCCTGCCGAAGATGTTCATGTTCCGGCTGCAGAAGCTCATGGACGAGTATGCAGGTGGTGTGGGTTCTCAGTTCACGACGTCCAAGTTCCTGTGCGAAAGGGGCCTCGAGCTCCTCGGCATGCTCAAGGAAGACGCGGTCTACCTTGGCGCATCCGATCTCCACGAGCTGATGCGTGCATGGGAGAACATTCACCGGATGTACCAGGCCGAAGCCCACGTCCGGACAATCCTGTTCCGCGAGGAGACGCGGTGGCCGGGATACTACTTCCGCGCCGACTTCCCCACGCTGGACAACGAGAACTGGCTTTGCTTCGTCAACTGCAAAATGGATCCCGTCACCGAGGAATGGGAAATGCTCAAGCGACCGATCATCTCTCTGTTTTCGGATGATGCGGATCACGAGCTTCTCGGCGGCTAACTCCAACTTTTGCGGCACCGGGCGCAGCTGCGCCCGGTGCCCGTTTTTTTATCCTTAATCCGAAACGATACCCTTTAACACTATGCAATACACCAAAGTGTCCCCATTGCGGAGATGATCTGAAACGGTTCGAACTCCCCGACAACACCGGCTGGGACGGGGAATTCCAACTGGCATGTTTCAACGACGAGTGCCCCTACTTCGTGCGCGGATGGCAGCACATGGAAGAGCACTATGCGGTCAAGGCGTCGTACCGTTATCGCGTCGACCCCACCACCGGCACAGCGACGCCGCTCGGGGTGTGGTCGGCGACGGCCCTCCTGGACCGCATCCTCGACGACAGCAGTGACGAATCCGAAGATTCGAACGGGGCCCCCGAGGGGTCCGACCAAGGGAGCTCTGGATGACTCGTGCCGAAGACGCCCTCCCCGAGATTCTGAAGGGCAAACAGCAACTCTCCGAAAATGATCAATTCCCATTCACCTGCCACCCAGGCGTACCGTGTTTCAACGTCTGTTGCAGGGACGTCAACATTGTCCTGACCCCTCTCGACGTTCTGCACCTCGCCCGTTCTCAGGGCATGAACACAAGAGATTTTCTACAGACCCACACCCTCAACCCCATCACCAAAGACCTGCTGCTTCCCATGGTGATGCTGAAAATGCGGGACGAGCCTGACAAGCGTTGTCCCTTTGTCGGCGATGAGGGATGTACGGTCTACACCGATCGGCCCTGGGCGTGCCGGATGTACCCCCTTGGCCTGGCGATCCCGCCGGCCCATGCCGGCGAGGAACCCAAACCCATCTTCTTTGTCTTCGAGGATGAACATTGCGAGGGGCGGCATCAATCTGACGCTCGCCAATGGACCGCTCGCGAATGGATGACCGACCAGAAGATCGCCGAGCGCGACGAGCTCGAGGCCGGATTCAGAGATCTGGTTTCACACCCCTGGTTCATCGGCGGCCGACAGCTCGATCCCAAACGGATCGAAATGTTCTACATGGCCTGTTATGACCTCGACACCTTCAGGGCCTTCATCTTCGAGTCATCGTTCCGCGACCGCTTCGAGCTGGAGCCGGAGCTTCTGGAGCGGCTCGCCGAAGACGATATGGCGCTCCTCAATTTCGCATTCCGCTGGCTTCGCTTCGCGATGTTCGGCGAACCCACAATGAAGCCGCGGCCGGAATCCGCGGCGAAAACGGAGTGAGGCATGAAAGAGACCAAACCGATTCTCGTGATCGGAGCGGGCATCGCGGGTGTCACCGCCGCGCTGGAAGCCGGAGAGGCCGGAGCGCAGGTGGTGCTGGTCGAGCGCGACCCGGCGGTTGGTGGCCGCGTCGTCCGCAGCCACAACTACTTCCCGAAGATGTGCCCACCCACCTGCGGGATGGAGATCAACACCCGTCGCCTCGAGCGCAACCCGCGAATCCGGGTGATGACCTCGTCGCGAGTCACCGCGGCCGAACCAACCGACGGTGGTTGGCGAGTCACCGTGACCACCGACCCGGCCTGGGTCAACTCGAAATGCACCGCGTGTGGAGACTGCGCCGAGGCCTGCACCACCGAGGTCGATGACACTCACAACCTCGGCATGCTCAAGGTCAAGGCAATCCGCCTGCCGCACCTCAATGCGTGGCCCAAACGTTTTGTCTTCGATCGAGCTGCCTGCTCGGACGACGAGGCGAAGAAGATCGCCGACGCCTGCAGCTACGGCGCGGTTGATTTGGAGGCGATCGAGACCGCCGAGACCATCGAGGTGGGAGCGGTGGTGTTGGCCACCGGTTGGAAACCCTACCCGCTGGCCGAGCTCTCCGACCTCGGGGGCGACCTCGAGGACGTAATCGCAAATGTCCAGATGGAGCGACTTGCTGCGCCGTCAGGCCCCACCGGCGGCAAGATCGTGCGGCCTTCCGACGGATCGCAACCGACACGGGTTGCCTTCGTCCAGTGTGCCGGATCGCGCGACGTCAACCACCTCCCCTACTGCTCCGGTATCTGCTGCCTGGCCTCGCTCAAGCAGGCCCAGTACGTCAAAGACCAAAACCCGGAGGCCGAGGTGACGATGTACTACATCGACCGCCGGGCTCCGGGTCGCAACGAGGACGTCCTGCTCAAGGTCTCCGAGATCGAGGGCGTCAAGCTGGTCAAGGGCAAGGTGGGCCGGATCGAGCAGAACGGCGGCGGGCTCAAGCTTCACGTCGAGGACGTGGAAGCCGGCAAGATCATCCACGCCGAGGCTGATCTCGTGGTGCTCGCCACCGGGATGATGCCCACCACAGCCGGCGATGAGCCTTCGCTGTTTACCGGCAAGGACGAGGACGGCTTTCTCCTCGACGACCTCGCCGCCGGCGTCACGGTGGCCGGGGTCGCGCGACGCCCCGAGGACGTCGCGTCATCGGTTCGCGATGCAACCGGAGCTGCAGCTCGAGCATTGGCGGCCGCGGGAAGGAGGGCCTGATGGACAAGATCGGTGTAGTCCTGTGTACCGGTTGCGGCATCGGCGATGCGATCGATGTGGACGAGGTCCTCTCGGCGGCCAAGGAACGCGGTTGCGCCTGCACGCTGACCCACGAGTGCCTGTGTGCACCCGAGGGCCTCGATGCGATTCAAGCGGCGGTGTCGGAGAACGCCCTCAACGGCGTCATGGTCGCCGCCTGCTCCGAACGGGTGAAGACCGAGGAGTTCGCGACGCTGACGGCCGACGGCACGGTCATGTTCCGGACGGCGATCCGCGACCACTGCACGTGGCCGCACGAAGCCGGCCACGAGGACACCACCATGCTCGCCCAAGATCTGGTGCGCATGGGCATGGCCAGGATCGAGGGAATGAAAGCGTTCTCGGCGCTGGAAAAAGAGATCAGCGACACTGTGCTGGTGGTTGGGAGCGGCCGTGCCGGCCTCGACGCGGCCACAGCCGCCGCCGGCCTGGGACATCCGGTCGTGCTGGTGGAACGTGCCGACCGGCTCGGCGGCCTGCTTGCCGCTCAGATGTCGATCCCGCCCGAACACCCACCCTATGACGCTCCCCAGCCAAACCCGATCCCGGGCGTCATCGAGGAGGTGCTGGGGGACGACCTGATTCAAGTTCACACCTCGACCGAGATCGTCGAGATCGACGGCCAACCCGGCCAGTTTACGGTGCGGTTGAAGGGAGCTGCCGAGGTCGAGCTCACCGTCGGCGCGATCGTCCAGGCCACTGGAGCGCGGCCGTACGATTCCTCGAGATTGAACCATCTCGGATACGGCAGCTCGGCGGACGTGGTGACCTCGCACGAGTTCGAATCCATGCTCTCGACCGGAAAGATCGCCTGCCCGTCCGACGGCCGTCGGCCTCAGCGGATCACGTTCATCCAGTGCGCCGGTTCTCGCGATCCCGACCACCTCAACTACTGCTCCTCGGAGTGCTGCATCAACACTCTCCGACAGGTCTCGGAGCTCAACGCAATCGATGCCTCCATCGAAAGCGCGATCATCCACAAGGACATGCGCGCCGCCGGTCTCATGGAGCGCTTCTACCTCGCTACCCAGGAGAAGACGGGGGTGATGATCACCCGTGGCGAGGTGAGCGGCGTCAGCGCCAACGGCAAGCTCACGATTGCCCTCGAGAACAGCCTGCTGGGCGACAACGTCGCCATCGACTCCGACCTGGTGGTGCTGGCGGTCGGGATGGTCCCGGTGGCCGCCGACGGCGAGCTGATCCGCGAACTCCACGATTCCCGACACAATGCCGAGCACTCGGACAGCTCGCAGGTGCGTGAGGCCTCCGCCAAGCGGGCCGCCGAGCTGGTCGGCCACGAGGGGACCGAGATCCTCAACCTGACCTATCGTCAGGGCCCGGATCTGCCGACTCTCAGGTACAACTTCCCCGATTCCCACTTCATCTGCTTCCCGTACGAAACCCGACGCACCGGCGTGTATGCCGCCGGTACCGTGCACGCCCCCATGGACTCGGCTCAGGCCGGAGAGGACGGTTTCGGCGCTGCTCTGAAGGCAGTGCAGTGCATCGAGATGGCCAAGCGCGGCGAGGCGGTGCACCCCCGGGCCGGCGACATCGGCTATCCGGACTTTTTCCTCCAACGCTGCACACAGTGCAAGCGCTGCACCGAAGAATGCCCGTTCGGAACCCTGAACGAGGACGCCAAGGGGACCCCGGAGCTGTTCGAGCTGCGCTGCCGCCGCTGCGGTATCTGCATGGGAGCCTGCCCTGAGCGGATCATCAGCTTCCCGGACTACTCAGTGCACCAGATCGCCGAGATGATCAAGGCGATGGAGGTGCCCGAGGACTACGAGGAGAAGCCCCGCATCCTCGCTTTGATGTGCGAGAACGACGCAGTGCCCGCGCTCGAGGCGGCGGCGGCGAACGGCGCCACATGGAACCCGTGGGTTCGAGTGGTTCCGATCCGCTGTCTGGGATCCATGAACATCATCTGGCTCGCCGAAGCTCTGTCGCGCGGCGTCGACGGCGTCATCCTGATCGGATGCAAGTACGGTGACGATTATCAGTGTCACTACGTACGCGGCTCCGAGCTCGCCAACACCCGGCTCGGCAACGTCGGCGAGACCCTGGAACGGCTCTCCCTCGAGTCCGAGCGAGTCAAGCTGGTCGAGCTGTCTCACGACGAGTTCGGGCGCGTGACGCAGGTTCTCGACGACTTCGCGGCGGAGCTCGATGAGATGGGTCCGAACCCGCTAAAGGGTTTTTAGGAGGGACGATATGGCCTCGATCCCGGTCATTCATCCATCAGCGACATTCCGCGAGGAGTTCTTCAATCGCGGCGGCCGGAACGTCAGCAAGTGCTACCAGTGCGCCACGTGTTCGAGCGTGTGCGAGCTCGCGCCCGATAGCGCTCCCTTTCCACGACGGCAGGTGCTGCTTGCCCAATGGGGTCTCGAAGATCAGCTGATCGCCGATCCGGGTCCCTGGCTGTGCCACCAGTGCAACGATTGCTCGGTTCGATGCCCGCGCGAGGTCAACCCCGGCGACATGATGGCGGCGGTCCGATCGATGGCGGTGGAGAGACTGGCCTTTCCCGGCGTTCTCGGCTCGTTGGTGGGCAACGTCAAGAAGACCTGGCCGCTGCTCGTCATCACGCCGATCGTCTTCTGGTTCGTGCTGCTCTTCGTCACGACCGGTCTCGGAGAGATCAGGGGGCACACCAATCTGGCACCGTCGGCTCTGCTGGGGCAGTTCTTCTACGACTCGTATGTGCCCCACTCGCTGATCTACATCGTCAATTTTGCAGCCGTAGGCTGGGTCGGCTTGGCGCTTTTTGTCCAGGGATCGAAGTTCTGGAAGTTGCTCGGTACGGGACAGAAGAGGACCGGAACACTGATCGGTGCGTTGACGGGGGTGGTCGTCAGCATTGCCCTGCACAGCAAGTTCTCCAGCTGCGATCACGGTGTGCCAAAACGCAGGTGGGGGCACTTTCTGGTCATGTGGGGTTTTGTAGGGGCGGCCATCACGTCCGGCTGGGCGGTGGTCTACCTGTATGGAGAAACGGTCTTTTTCTCGTGGTTCTTCAAGATCTTCCCATTCGAAAAGCCGGGGTACCCGGTCGAGATCACGCACTGGGTGAAGCTGCTCGGAAACGCTTCGGCCGTCGCCCTGGTGGTCGGCGGCGTGCTGCTGTGGGTCAACCGCCGCAAGACCGGCGACAAGCTTGTCGGAAGCACGACCCCGTTCGACCGGTTCTTCTTGTGGGTCGTTCTCGCCGTCATCGCCACCGGCGTCTTCACCGAGCTCTTCCGCTTTCTCCCGGGCGTCAGCTCGAACATCGGATTCGGGATCTACATCACCCATCTCGGAGTGGTGCTCTGTCTCTTTCTGACGCTGCCCTACTCCAAGTTCGCGCACATCCTCTATCGCACCCTGGCTATGACCCACGAGCGGATGACCACAAACCAGCAGTTGAAGAGGTAGATATTCACGCCCTGAGGGGCGGTTAAACCCAACAAGGAGAAAATGATGATCAAACCCCACGGATCCGACACACTCAACCCGCTGTACGTGGCCGACGATGCCAAGCGCGCAGCCCTCACTGCAGAAGCAGCGAGCCTGCCGTCCATCGTTGTGTGCTCCGCCGCGGCCGCCAACGCGGTCATGATGGGCTCCGGCTACTTCAACCCCTTGACCGGTTACATGGACCTGGCCGACGCCCTGTCCACCTCTGAGAAGATGGTCACTGCCAGCGGTCTCTTCTTCCCGGTTCCGGTGATCAATGTGGTCGAGGATGCCGCCGGCATCGAGCCCGGCATGCGGATCGCCCTCAAGGATCCAAACGTCGAAGGCAACCCGGTCCTTGCCATTCAAACCGTCGACAAGGTGGAGACCGCCACCGACGAGCAGATGGCCTTCATGACCGACAAGATCTTCCGCACCGACGACATGGAGCATCCCGGAGTCAAGGCCTTCAACACCGTCGGCAAGACCCTCATCTCCGGTCCCATTGAAGTGCTCAATTACTCGTATTTCGCGACCGAATTCCCAGACACCTTCCGCACCGCTATGCAGATTCGCGAAGCCATCGAAAAGAACGGTTGGACCAAGGTCGTGGCCTTCCAGACCCGCAACCCCATGCACCGCGCGCACGAAGAGCTCGTCCGCATGGCCATGGAACGGGAGAACGCAGACGGCGCGGTCATTCACATGCTCCTCGGCAAGTTGAAGCCTGGCGACATCCCGGCCGACGTCCGTGATGCCGCCATCCGCAAGATGGCCGAACTCTATTTCCCGCCCAATTCGGTGGAGATCACCGGCTACGGATTCGACATGCTCTACGCCGGACCGCGTGAGGCCGTGCTCCACGCGGTTTTCCGCCAGAACATGGGCGCAACCCACCTGATCGTTGGTCGTGACCACGCCGGTGTGGGCGACTACTACGGTCCCTTCGACGCCCAGGCCATCTTCCGCGACGAGGTTCCCGAAGGCGCCCTCGAACTCAAGATTTTCGAGGCCGACCACACCGCGTACTCGCGCGAGCTCGGCAAGGTCATCATGATGCGCGAGGCCCCTGAAGGCCACCAGAAGGAAAGCTTCGTTTTCCTCTCCGGCACCAAGGTGCGCGCCATGCTCTCCGCCGGCGAAGACCTGCCGCCCGAGTTCGCCCGCCCCGAGGTCGCCAAGATCCTCATGGGCTTCTATCAGAGCCAAAACGGCTGAGTTTGTACCGATCTCTCATTCGATCCCCCGCCTTCGAAGGCGGGGGATTTTTTTCGCCCCATATCCTCATAGCCCCACCGCCCCGGAGCCCAAAAACACCTCATCTCATTGCATTTTCGGCTATTATCACGTATGATAATAGAATGAAAGAACCGTTGGACATTTCGCGACAGATCGCCGCGCGGCGCAAGGAACTCGGTCTGTCGCTGAGCCAGCTCGCGAGGCGAGCGGACACGTCACCGGCGACCCTGTCGCGCTACGAGAACGGCTGGTCGCGATTCGAACTGTCGACCCTTCGCAAGCTCGCCACTGCGCTCGACTGCGACCTCGCAGTGCAGCTGCATCCCCGAAATCGTATGAAGGGCCGGCAGTCTCCGTCAGAGGTCGTTGAGCAGCTCCGTCGACTGTTCTGGGACGTGAAGCTGGTCGAGCTCCACCTCGATGAAAACGCCCTCTGGGTCGTGGAGCGTGTGCTCGAGTACGGCACACTGGACGACGTCCACACGCTTGTCGAATTCTTGGGCCGAGAGACGTTTCTACGTTTCGTCGCCGAGGCGAGGTTTTCTTCCAACAGAACGCGGGTGTTCTGGGAGAGCGTGCTCGCAAAGGAGGGCAAGACATGCACGAGAAGGTACTCCCGGCTGGAAGCCGCGAACTCCTGGCGAAGCTCCGGTCGCTGAAAGCTCCTGAACTCGAAGGCTGGACCCTGGCAGGCGGCACTGGGCTCGCGTTACAGATCGGACACCGCATCTCCGAGGACTTTGACTTCTTCCGTGCCGACACCTTCTTCCCGGAACGCCTTCACGAGGGCCTCCGCTCCATCGACGAGGTCGAGACCCTCCAGGAGGAGGATCGAACTTTGACGGTGCTCGTGTCGACGGTCAAAGTTTCGTTCTTCTCCGTGCCCGACGAGTTCCTTTTTCAAGGACAGCCCTACGAGTTCTTTGTCCTGGCAGACCCCCGAGACATCGCGCTCATGAAGCTGGCAGCGATCTCGGGACGGGGCAGCCGAAAAGATTTTGTCGATCTCTACACTATCCTCCGCGGGGGTCTGTCTCTCGGGCAGCTCTTTTCGTGGCTACCCGAGAAATACGGTGCGGGACGGGTCAACGCGTACCACGTGTTGAAGAGCCTCACCTACTTCGAGGATGCTGAGCGCGAACCCATGCCGGAGATGCTCGAGCCCTTCAACTGGATCGAGTGCAAGGCGTTTTTCGTCCGCGAGGCGCACGCCATCACCCTGCCGTAACCCCCCTTCCACCCGCCCAGCAAAAAGTTAAACGTTGAAAGTTAGGTTCATCCGAGAAAACGTGAGCTGAGGTGTTCCCGTGCTCGGGATTCAGGGACGGCGACAGTGAACAGCGGCAGCGAGCAGCGCCAGGGACAGGATCAGGATCAGGAAACAGCGGGCAGCGACAGCGGCAGAGGCCGCGATCAGATGTGCGACGGCCGCATGGTCCCCTCCGGGTCGTTCTATGGGATGGGGACGAATAGCTGCCAGGGAGGCCATTGTCAAGGGACGCTGCGCTGCCGGACTTGGGTCCGGCAACCCTTGACAATGGCCTCCCTGGCAGCTTGTTGAAGGGCATGAACGACCCGGAGGTGACCAGTCCTGAGCCGTCAGCAACACCAATCTCGTGGCCTACGCCAAAGCCCTCGAAGCAGCAGGCATCGCCATCAAGCTGGTTTCGAGAGTGCCGGCTCCGCTGAAGTCCATCGCCGATCAGCTGATCCGGTCGGCAAGTTCGGTCCCGGCCAACCTGGCGGAAGGGCACGGCCGAAACGGAAGAGATCGCCAGCACCACTGGCGCATCGCTAACGCCTCGGCCAAGGAGGTCGACAGTCACCTGCGACTGCTCTCAGCCGCTGGTGCCGTCAATGGAGTTGGCGCGGAGAAGGCCCTGGGTACTTTTGACCAGGTTCGTGCCATGACCTGGCGCCTGCTCAATCCCGTCTCACCGTAGCTCTCAGCACGACACACGCTCTGACGCTGACGCTGTCATCTGACGCTGATCCCGGACCCTGTCGCTGGATGCTGCCGCTGCCACCTGACGCTGATCCCGGCCCCTGTCGCTGGACGCTGCCGCTGCCACCTGACGCTGCGCCGGCCCCCGTCGCTGTAAGCCGACGCTGTCACTGTTCGCTGTCATCCACCACCTCACGGAATTCCGGATGAGCCGAAAGTTAAACGTTTCAACCACGTGGCGGTGCTGCCCTAATCCCCCCCATCCTCACAACCCCGCAGCCTCGAATCCCTACTGCCGTGTCCCCGAATGGCTTACGATGTCTCCAGCCGGAGGTCACAACGTGAGGCCAAACAAAAATGGCGGCATCCACTTCTTCAAAACCACGGTCATCGGCGGGCTGGTGTTCCTAGTGCCGGTGGTGGTCTTGATTATCGTGCTGACCAAGGCGGCCGGGCTGATGATGATGGTGGCCGAACCCATGGCCGGGTTCATTCCGGTGGATTCCATCGGCGGAGTGGCCTTGGCCAACGTCATCGCCGGGATCGCCGTCGTTCTGGTCTGCTTCATCGCGGGCCTCGTCGCCAGACGGGCTTTGATCCGCTCCACCGTGGAGGGTCTCGAGTCCAAGGTGCTCTCGAAGGTCCCTGGGTACGTCATCATCAAGGGCATGCTCAGCGGTCTTCATGAGGAAGAGACCGGTCGATTGACCCCGGTGTTGGCCACTATTGGTTCGGCGGCTCGGATAGGCCTCGAAATCGAGCGACTGGACGACGGTAGGACCGTGGTGTTCATGCCGAATGCGCCCAATCCATGGTCGGGCAAGGTTCAAATCCTGGCACCGGACCACGTTCAACGCCTCGGCCTTTCCATGGCCGAATATATGGAGAACGTCGAACGTTTCGGTCAGGGAACGAACGAACTACTCAATATTCGTTTACAATCAACCGACCCTGACAAAGGAGAGGAACCATGAAAAAGAGCGCAACGATCATCACGCTGTGTGTCCTGACCCTGACCCTGGTCGCATTCAACACCGTCGTCGCCGAAGAACAGAAGACCTCGAAGGAACTCAAACGCGACTCCCAGCGCGCCAAGATCGACGAGGTGGCCGCCGCGACCCTTGAAAAATTGTTCGCAGAGAATGCCAAGGCTAAGGTGCTGTACGACGAGGCCCTCGGCTGGGCGGTTTTCGACAACACCAAAGTCGCCCTGGGAATCTCGGGAGGCGGTGGCAAGGGTGTTGCCGTTTCGAAGGAAAGCGGAAAACGCGCCTACATGAAAATGGGGACCGCGGGAGTCGGCCTCGGAATCGGAGTCAACTCATACCAGGTGGTCTTTCTGTTCCAGGATGAGGGCACCGCGAAGAACTTCATCGAAAATGGCTGGCAGGCGGACGCCGGCGCGACCGCGTCGGCCGGCAAAAACGCCGCCGACGCCAAAACCAACTTCGTCAACGGGCTCGCCATCTACCAACTCACCGACAAGGGCCTGATGCTCAACGCCGATATCGCCGGCACCAAGTACTGGATGGACAAGGACCTCAACGAGTAGGCCAGAGCTGTACGCTATACGCAAAACGGTAGGTCCGGAGGGTCCTCTGGCCCGGAATACGGAAGAGCCGACCGTAGCGTTCGAGAGGGTGTTGCGGTCGATTCCGGCGCGTCGGAGGGTATTTTCATGGTTCGTTTCTTCTTGGCTTTATGCACTGTTTTGTTGGTTGTTGCCACTCCGGTTTTGGCCGAAGAAAACAGCGATTGGCAGCCGGATCCCCCGCCCGAAATGCCCGAAGAGTGGGACTGGGTCCAGACCACCTCACTGGAGTGGCTCAAGGGAAAGATCCTCGACATGTACAAGGACGAGGTCACCTTCGACAGCGACGAGTTTGGCGAAGTGAAAATCGACTGGGGCGACATTCAGCAAATCAAGACAGCGGGGACGATGGTCGTCGGTATGGAGGACGGCAACACAGCCGTCGGCAAGATCTTCTTGGATGGCGATGGGGTGAGAGTTTTAGGCGAGGAGGACCAGACCTTCGCCAAGAGTGAAGTTCTCAGCATAATCGCCGGCGCTCCAAAGGAGATCAACTATTGGGATTTCAACTTTTCTCTCGGTGCCAACCAGAGATCCGGCAATACGGAACAGACCGAAGTCTCCTCGAAGGCGTTGATTCGCCGCCGCACGGTCAGGAACCGAATCGTGATCGACTGGCTCGCCAGTTTCAATTCCACCGACGATGTCACGTCGGCCGACAACCAACGTCTCTCCGGAACCTGGGATCTTTTCGTTTCTAAACGCTTTTTCGTGACTCCGGTCTTTGTCGAGTGGTACCGCGATCCATTCCAGAACATTGACAACAAATACACCATCGCGGTGGCTGCCGGTTACACAATCATGGACACGCCCAAGATCGAATGGCAGATTTCGGGCGGTCCCGGTTACACCCACACCCAGTTCGACGATGTGGCCCCCAATGAGCCCGCCGGTGACAGCGCCGCAGCATTCATATTCGGTACAACCTACGACCACGAGATAACCAGGAAAATCGACTTCCTCTTCGACTACCGCGGGACATTCACCGACGAAACCTCCGGCTCCTACCTCCACCACCTGCTCACCAGTCTCGAAATCGAACTCACCAAGGTCCTGGACTTCGATATCACGTGGGTGTGGGACCGGATCAAGGATCCCCGCGCCAACTCAGACGGAACGTTTCCGGAACAGGACGACTACCGGCTGTCGTTCATGCTCGGCCTGGATTTCTGAGCGTCCGCGAGCAACCGCTCCTCGAGAAACTCCCAGATTCGGCGGCACATCCATGACCCGCCCAGCGGCGTCATGGAAAGAAACGCGTTCGGTGGCCATAGTTGAGGGTGTACCTCATCGGCCGGCCCATGGCCTCCCACAAAGCCTCGCGTGAGGGTTCGGGAATGCAGTCGTCCTTCGCGGCCTCGAAGATCAGCACCGTGTTCGGGTCGACTGGTCGGGGTAGTTGGCGGCATCGATGGCCTGAAAAACGGGACGCAGCTGCTGCTCGAGCTCGCGTCCCGGTCCCAGCCGAAAGACCTCTGCCGCGTTTTCTTGCACCGCCGAGCTGCGTTCGCCGTCGCAACGGGCGACGATCTGGTGAGGGTGCGCGCCGCCCATGACCACCACAGTCGCCGCCAAGCCGGGGTTCCTGGGTGGCGGCGGTAGCAGCCACAATGGCGCTCCGGCTGAAGCCCATCAGCGCCACCCGCGAGCGTTGATTTCGGGCTGCTCTTCAGCCCAGTCCACGAACCGGCGCAGATCAACAATGAAGGTCCGTCTCACGTTCCACACCCTCGCGGAACAGGTTGAAAAACCGTTGCTTCGTCTGGCTCTTCATGGTCGCCTGCTCCCAATCGAAGCAGAAAGTTCTCTCCCTGGACGTCAAGCACGTGGATTTCACCACGGCTGTGACGCTGGATGTACTGGCACATCTTCTCCGAAGGGTAGGTGTGACGAGCGAATATGGGTAGAATGATGACCAACGGCCTCGGTCCGGGCAGCTCGCTCCTGAAATAGCGGGCGGTGATCAGCCCGTCTGCCTGCGCGTTGTCGCCGATCGAGGGGATCGTGAGATCCCGCAGCGAGTACTCCGGAGACGCACCCTGGCCTACGTTGTGGTTGTCAAAGGGCACCGGCGATCGGGCGTACTGGAATGGGGCATCTGATGCACCCGCCGACCCGGACTCCACCTTCGCCAGGTCGGCAGCCGTCCTCAGGGGAGTCGTCGTGTGGCTCGTACACCCGATCGCCAGCAAGAGCAGGGTGGCAGCGGAGAGTCCGGCCAGACCGTGACCCATTGCCCTTCCACGACGGCAGAGAATCTCGGCGATCGCAGCGCCCTGAACCAAATCGTCCCCACTCCCTCGTATCATCCCTGGCCATTATCCACACTCACTCCAGGGTTTCCACCTCGACCTTCTGTTGGTGACCAGGTACCCTGGGATCAATGATCAAAAAGACATCAATTCTCATCGTCGTCCTGCTGGCCATCTCAATCGTGTCTCCTGCGCAGACCACGCGAGAATCCGACATCCCCAGCCGCATGGAGGAGATCCGCCAGCTCCGGGGCCGGGCAGAGCAGAGCCCCGCGATCACGGAACCGTTAAAGTCCCAGATTCTCGAGTTGTGCGACGGCGCGCTCGCTGCTCTCCAGACGGTGGTGGTTTATCAACGGGAGGGCGCGGTCTTACAGAAGGACCGGGCAGGAGTCGCTCGGGTCGTTGAGGCGCTGCGCGCGGAGCTCGCAAAACCAGAAGCCACCCCGGAGCTCGATCCATCGGTCAGTATCACGGTCGCACAGTCGGACGATGCGCTGACTCGCGAACGGTCACGGCTCGCTGCCTACAGATCCGCACTGAGAGACGCGGAGCGCCGGGTCGAAGAACGGGCAAAGCTCCGCAGTGAAATCGCCCAACGGCTCGGCTCCCTGGATCAGGAGGTCGAAGCGCTCGACGACGAGTTGGTCACCGGTGTTGAGCGTTACTCCAACCCAGACCTCCGAACCGCGGCTCGCCTGAATGCCCTGGCACGCCGGGAGATGGCCCTCAGCGAAATCCAGAAGAACCGGGCGTCGCTGGAACTGCTCGACGACCGCGGCGGACTGCTCCCCCTGGAGGTCGACCTGGCCCAGCGGAGGGTCGTATACAGCGACGCTCTGGTGGCAATGATGTCGGAGCAGGCAGCCCAGCTGCGCAGGGAAGAGGCCCAGGCCTCTCTGGCCCAGGTCCGCGAACTCTGCCAGCGGGCCGCGGTGTCGGTGCCGGAACTTGCCGAACTCGCGACCGAGACCGAAGGGTATGCCGAGTTGCTCTGGGGACGGCAGGGAGTCGTGACCCTCACCGAGGCGGCGACAGCCTCGCTGGTCTCCACCCGGAGGCACCTCGCCGATCTCACCCGGATCGCCGAACTTTCCCGTCGTAAATTCGAGGCCTACGGACAGAGGGGTAGCGCAACTCGCTGGTGGCCGGATATTCCAGCGGACTTTCCGAAACCGGGTGCGGTCGCCAACACTGTTCGCAGGCTCGATAGCGAAATTCCCGAGGTGTCTCATCGGTTGATTACCTTTGAACAGCAACGGGCAAAAACCACCACTCTCACCCGGACGACCCGAACCCAGATCCAGTCGGCGTACGGAGAGAGTCCGTCGAACGAGGTGGCGACCGCCGTCAGGGCGCTACTGGCTGCGCGCCGGGATTTGCTTGACCGACTGATTCAGCAGTACGGACGGTACTCGAACGTCCTTGTGGAACACCGCGGGGTGTCGCAGCATTTTACCGAGAGCATCGACGCGGTACAGCACTTCCTCTACACCCATGTGTTGTGGGTGCGAAGCGTTCCCCGGCCGATCATCCCGCGCCCCGGCGACTTGGTGGCCGCCTTCCGGTGGTTGGTCAATCCGACCCGCGGAGAATCTCCTGTCGCCATCGGTTCCGAAGACGGGCTCAAGGTCCGCCCCGTGGACATTCTGTTCCTACTCGGGTCCTGTCTGGTCCTGGTGTCGGTTCGTCGAATCGGAATGCGACTGGCCGAGCTTGCGGACCGGGTCGAGGACCCTGAACGAGACGCGTTCAGATACACGGTGGAAGCGCTGATGCTGACGGCACTGCTGGCCGCCCCATTGCCGGTGGTTCTTTACGTCGGCAGCAACCTGCTCGAGCGAGCCGGCAGCACGACCCCGCTCACCGCGTCGGCGGGCGCGCTGGCAATGGTCACGCTGATTGCCGCCGTTCTGGAGTTCATCCGCCAGCTCTTCACTCCTCGGGGCCTCGCTGAGGCTCACTTCAGCTGGCCACTCAAGGTCACCCGCCTGCTCCATCGTGGGTTGCTGGTGCCGGAGGCGGTGGCGATTCCCCTGTTGTACGTCGCAATCTACCTTGCCAAGGTCGGGATCCGGCTCGACAGTCCCCTCGACCTGCAGACCTACAACAACTCGCTCGGCCGAGTCGCCTTCATTCTTGGCCTCGGTTTCCTCGGGGTGACGGTGCTACTCCTCTTGCGGCCCGAACGGAAGGACGATGTCGCCGAACACGACCCGCCGGTGATCTGGTCAAAGGTCTTTTCAAAGTACGCATTCCCAACCGCCGTGCTGGTGGCCTACCCGCTGATCTTCCTGGGCGCCATCCTTCCAGCCATACTCGCGATCTTTGGGTTCTACGTCACCGGCATTCTCCTCGCCTACCAGATGCTCCGAACCATCACTTTTGGAATCGCGGTCCTCGTCGGTGGTGGTCTCATCCATCGTTGGCGGGTCGCCAGTCGAAGGAACGCTCTTCGCGACGCCGGCGGCAAAACCGTTGACGATGGGACGCTCAAGGATATTTCCGCCGCCGAGGCCCAGACACGGCAGCTTTTCAGGTTCGTAGCCGCGGCGGTCATGACGATCGGGCTGTTTTCCATTTGGTCAGACGCCCTCCCCCTGTTCCAGATGCTCAAACGAGTCCAAATGTGGCCGCGGGTCACCCTCATGGAGCCGGTGCAAACGAATGTGCTGGACTCCGTCACAGTCGGTCGGCAACAGGAGACAGGCCAACCCGACCAAGCCGACGCGCCGCCTCCAGAAGCGGCCCAGATCCCCGATGCCGTTGAAGGCGTGGCCGGCGACGCCCAAGCAGGCCCGGCTGCCGCCGACTCGCCGCTCACCCTGTGGAACCTCTTGGAGTCCATCCTCGTCGGGTTCGTGGCCTTCGTATTGGCCCGCAATATTCCAGGTCTGCTCGAGCTCTTCCTGCGCAGGCGAACCACCATCGACAGCGGCGCGCGGGTGGCGTTCGCGACTCTGGTTCGATACGCGATCACTATCATCGGCCTCACGTTGGTTTTCGGTTTACTCGGAATCTCGTGGTCCAAGGTCCAATGGCTGGCCGCCGCCCTC
This sequence comes from uncultured Holophagae bacterium, assembly GCA_963801995.1. Lineage (GTDB taxonomy): Bacteria > Acidobacteriota > Thermoanaerobaculia > Thermoanaerobaculales > Sulfomarinibacteraceae > FEB-10. Next base: position 647,426 of record CAWDGW010000017.1, read on the forward strand.
ACCTTCGGTCTCGGCTTTGGCCTCCAGGAAATCGTCGCCAATTTCGTCTCGGGTTTGATCCTCCTGGTGGAGCGGCCCGTGAGAGTCGGCGACGTGGTGACCATCGGCAACCTCATGGGCAAGGTCACCCGAATCCAAATTCGCGCCACCACCATCACACTCTGGGATCGCAGCGAAATGATCGTCCCGAACAAGGAGTTCATCACCACCAAGCTGGTGAACTGGACCCTTTCGGACTCCAAACGGCGGATCGAGATTCCCCTCAGAATCGCCTATGGTGCGGACCTCAAGCAGGTCAAGGAGATCCTCACAGAAATCGGCGACCGGCATCCGGATGTGCTCGAGGATCCGGCTCCGCATGCCCTCGTGCTCGGCTTTGGTGAAGACGCCATCGCCGTCGAACTCCGCTTCGTGGTGGACTTCGGCATGGGCCTCCGGGTCAAGGACGAGGTCCAGATGTCCATTGACAAAGCCTTCCGCAAGGCAGGGATCGAGTTTGCCCTACCCCAACGCAGGATCCAGGTCATCTCCGGCCCACCTCTGCCAACTGATACCGGCGATGACGAACCGGACGAAGAAGGAGCGCCTGAGGTCTCCCCGAGCCCAGCCGTGTGAGGGTTAGAGGTTTAAAGGTTTAAAGGTTAAAGGTTTAAAGGTCAGAGGTTTAAAGGTTAGGGGTTTCAAGGTCGAGGGTTCGGTTCATCCGGATTCCCGTGAGATGGCCCCTCGTTTAACGTGTACGAAGTTGCGTTTGACTCTCTCAAGTGTCATTGTCACCCCCCGAACACCTCTGAGAGTGCCTCTGCAAGCGATTCGTACTCGTCCAGGTTGTTGTAGATCTGCGCCGAGATGCGGATCAGGCGACGGGGTGGGGCCGGCCACGGGATCACCGGCACCTCGATGCGCCAGCCTTCAAGCAGCTGCTCCTGGAGCGGATCAGCGTAGAGGGCAGAGGTCGGCGGCTCCGGTGACCCAGGCGGCAGTGGAACGGAAGCGAGCGAGCCGATCATGTCATCCGGGCACGGAGGCGCCACACCCAGAGCATCACAGATCAGCCTGCGCCCTCGAAGCACGAGTTCGCGATTGCCGGTCCTCAACTCGGCCCAGCCTCCAGGCAGTAGGTTCCCCATGAATCGGATCGCTTCGGGCACGCACAGGAAAGCGCTCGGATCGTCGGTGCCCACCCAATCGAACTCCTCCAAAAAGCGAGACCGGTCGGTTCGGGGCGAGTTTGCACCGTGACTGATCACCACCGGCCGGACCGCCGCCTGGAGATCACGGCGAACGTGGAGAAACCCGGCGCCCTTGGGGGCACACAGCCACTTGTGGCAGTTTCCGGTGTAGTAGGCGGCGCCGATAGACTCCACATCCAGATCCACCATGCCGGGGGCGTGGGCGCCATCCACCAGGGTCTCCACACCCCTCTGCTCCAGCTCGCGCACGATGCGTTCGATGGGCAGCACCATCCCGGTCTGGCTGGTGATGTGGTCGATCAACGCCAGTCGTGTCCTGGAGGTCACCCGGGCCAGGATCGCCTCCACAGCCCGGTCCGGCGACTCGATGGGAAAGGGGATCTGGGCCACCACCACCTCGGCCCCGGCCCTGGCTGCAGCGAAATCCAGGGCGTTGCGGCACGCGTTGTACTCGTGATCGGTGGTGAGCAACTCGTCGCCGCGCCCAACTGCGAGCGATCGCAGCACTCCGTTGATGGCGGTGGTGGCGTTGTTGAGGAACACCAGGTCCTCTGGATCCGTCCCCACGAACTCCGCCAACCCGCGCCGAGCGTCCGTCATCAGCCGCTCGTAGTCGCGAACGAAGAACTGCACCGGCTGGCGCTCCATCCGCTCCTGGATCGACCGTTGCTTCTCGAGCACGGGCTTCGGGCAGGCCCCGAATGACCCGTGGTTGAGAAACGCGACCTCCGGGTCCAGCAGCCAGTGGCTCTTCAAGCCGTCGTCTTGCATGTCCATCCTCGGATCCCTCGCCGTGCGCGCCCAAACGTTATCCAGACAAAACACATTCTGCAACAACTCCTCCATCTGCCTGCCTGAGTTAGAAGTTTTTCGGGCGGGAGGTCGGGTTTCCACATTCATCATTCCACATTCCACATTTGAAATTTCAAATTCTCCCCTGCCCCTCTGCCCCTCTGCCGCTCCACTCCAGGTACAATCACCCCAGCACAAAAGGGAGGCGAACACGATGCGCTTGATCAGGAAGCTCCACGTCCCGGGAACCGCCCCCGGCACCGTCGCCGACACCCCGTCTCCCGCGGAACCGGTCCGGTTGACGGTCATGAAATACGATCTCGACGACCTCTCCGAGGCAGAGCTGTCAAGCGTCGATCAACTCCACGAGCCAACGCCCGGAACAGTGACCTGGTTGGATGTGGAGGGACAGGACTCCGCCGTCATCAGCGCGATCGGAGAACGGCTCGGTCTTCACCCCTTGGTCACGGAGGACCTGATCAACCTGGGCCAACGACCAAAGGTCGAGGAGTTCGTCGGCTGCCTCTTCATGATCGTCGAGCACATCTGCCGGAACCATGAGAGTGGCGATTTGGAGCACGAGCAGGTCAGCATCGTGGTGACGAGCGACGCGGTACTGTCGGTTCGCGAGGCCAGAGACCCCCTATTCGACCCGGTCCGGAAGCGGCTCCACGGCGGAAGACCCCGAATCCGGGGCGGAGGGCCCGGTTACCTGGCCTATGCATTGATCGACACCGTCGTCGACCACCTGTTCGTCGTCCTCGGGGACATGGGCGAATCGATCGAAGAGCTCGAGGATCGCATGGTTGGCGAACCGACCCGGGAAAATCTCGTCTCGCTGCACGAACTCAAGCGCGAGATTCTCATGATGCGCAAAAGCGTCTGGCCAATGCGTGACATGATCGGACAGATTATCCGCGACGAAAGTGACCTCATCAGCGACGAAACCAGGCTCTACCTGCGGGACGTGGCCGACCACGCATCACGCGCCCTCGACATCGTCGAGACGTACCGGGAGATGATCTCGTCGTTGGTTGACCTTTACCTTTCGAGCGTGTCAAACCGGATGAACGAGGTCATGAAGGTGCTCACCATCATCGCCACAATCTTCATCCCTCTGTCTTTCATCGCCGGTCTCTACGGCATGAACTTCGACACTGAGGCAAGCCCCTTCAACCTGCCGGAGCTCAGTTGGTATTACGGTTATCCGCTGGCGCTGCTCGTCATGCTGGCGGTCGCGACGGGGCTGCTGGGGTTTTTCCGACGAAAGGGATGGATCTGATGTCGTCCGCCAGAGCCCGCCGGAATCAACCCTGGCACGGCACCTTCGAGATCGATCCGGAGACGGCCGGGTTCTGGCGGATTGGGCCCTTGCACCTGTGGGCCTATCGCGCGGTGAAGGAATGGCGGATCGCAACGATCCACAGGTCCGACCCGGCCGCCAACATCGCCTCCGTGGAGATCCCTGCCGCGGCCGACGAGTTTCCGGCTAAAGCCGTGATGCGACGTTACGGATTCTCCGCCGCGCCGGCTGCCATATCCCTGCAGCCAATGCTCGCCGACCGGCCGGTCGTGGTGAGTCCGGAATCACCGCTGATGCTCCCGAGCGACGAGGAGATCACTCTGTACGTGAGCACGCCCGCCTGGGTGGAGATTTCGATCGGCGATCCTCCGAATCCGGTGTTGGAGGTGCCCCTTCTCCGACCCTCGGACACCTGGTTCGGACCCTCAACAATGTACGGTGAGCTCTGCTACGCGGTACGGACTAGTGCCAGACTCAAGCTTGAAAACCTACCGGTCCGGCCCCACCGGATAGTGTCAACGGTTCGGATCACCAACCACGGAAACACGAACCTGGCCTTCGAACGCATGAAGATACCGGCGCTCCAGATGTCGGTATACAGCGCCGCCGACGGACAGCTCTGGACGCAGACCGTGAATCTCGAGAGGTACGAGGACCAACGGACGGCGACGGTCCGACTCGGCAGCGGGCCGCCACCGCAGGCGGTCGACCCGGCCCTGCTCCACGGCCCCAGGTTGGTCGCGGAGAAGAACTTGCTGACCAGCGCCTTCAGCGGCTTGATTCCGTGGGGTTGATGAATGGACTGGACGACTTTATTTGGTATCGATGGGCTCTTATCGACAGAGCGAATCCTGACCGTGGTCCGAGTTCTCGCGACCCTGGTCATTGGCCTGCTCCTCGCCCGCTTCCTGGCGCGCGGCGTGGGGAAGCTCATCTCCACCCAAGCCGGACGACAGCAAACCATGCTGGCCCGCCGACTCACCTTTTACGTCGTTGGATCGCTGGTGGTCCTCTCAGCCCTCGCCCAACTCGGAATCAACCTGAGCTTTCTCCTCGGCGCCGCCGGAATCCTCACGGTTGCCCTCGGATTCGCGTCCCAGACCTCGGCCTCGAATCTGATCAGCGGGCTGTTCCTGATGGCGGAGCGGCCGTTCGTGGTGGGAGATATTCTGAATATCGGCGATGTCACCGGTGAGGTTCTGGCGATCGACCTGCTGTCCGTGAAGATCCGGCGGTTCGACAACTCGCTGGTGAGGATCCCGAACGAGAACATCATCAAGGACCGCCTCACCAACCTCACCCATTTCCCGATCCGCAGGATCGATGTCCTTCTCGGCGTCGCTTACAAGGAGGACATCGAGCGAGTTCGGAAGGTCCTCCACGAGGTCGCCGACGCCAACCCCGAGTGCCTCGACGAACCGAAACCTCAATTCTTCTTTGAGGGCTTCGGTGACTCCGCGTTGACCATGCGATTCGGCGTGTGGACCCGCAAGGAATCGTTCTACCAGGTCAAGAACGACGTCCACATCAAGATCAAGGAAGCGCTCGATCGGGAGGGCATCGAGATCCCATTCCCCCACCGGACATTGTATGCCGGCAGCGTCACCGATCCCTTCCCGGTAGCCATCGTGAACGACACGAAAAACCCGAATCCCATTCCGGATTCTCCCGGAGACCCCCGATGATCGCCCTGCTCTCCCTCGGGAAGCGAAGGCCGTCGCCACCAATCCCACCCTGGGCGTTTGCCCTGGCTTTGGTTCCCGACGAATCGTTCTCGGACCGTTTTGGCGCCTTGGTGCAGCAAGCCCTGGCGGTCTGGAACTACCAGCTCACGTCAATCGACGGCAGACCCATGACAGTGGGCAAAGTGACCATCGCTCTCCTCGTGCTGACCCTGGGCCTGCCGGTGGCACGACTCGTCACCCGGCGGATCGCCCATCGGCTGTTCAAGCGTATCGGGATGGAACTTGGAGCGGCGGCGGCTTTCGAGACCCTCGCTTTCTACGTCGTGGTGGTTGGGCTCGGACTGTTTGCACTCTGGGTGGCGGAGATCCCTCTGACGGTGTTCACCCTCGCCGGCGGCGCGCTCGCCATCGGGATCGGTTTCGGCAGCCAGAACATTCTGAACAACTTCATCAGCGGCCTCATCATCCTCGTCGAACGGCCGATCAAGGTCGGCGACCTGATCGAGGTGGGAGAGACCTTCGGCCGGGTGGAGAACATCGGTGCCCGAAGCACCGAAGTGAAGAACTCGGACAACTTCCACATCATCATCCCAAACAGCGCCTTTCTCGAAAACAACGTGATCAACTGGACCCACGAAGACAATCTCGTGAGGATCAGCCTGAGCGTTGGAGTCGCCTACGGGTCGCCGACGAAACGGGTCGAAGAGCTGCTCCTGCAAGCTATCGCAGAGCACCCGAGGACCGTGTCGCCTCCGGAGCCGATGGTCCTGTTCGACGAATTCGGGGACAACTCGCTCTGTTTTAACGCGCTGTTCTGGATCAAAATGCAGCGGCACATGGACCGCCGCCGAGCCTTGAGCGACGTCCGGCACCGCGTCGATGAGTTGTTCCACCAGGACGCCATCGTCATTGCGTTCCCGCAGCGGGACGTGCACCTTGATTCGCTGAGTCCCCTCACGGTCAGGCTAGAGGCTGATGATCATTTTGACTCATCCACCACATCTCGTGGCTCCTCGGGGGAATGACACCGATGCACTTCCTTGGCACGCTCTCCAATTGGGTTCAAGACCTCCTCAATCTCGAAACCGCAGCCAGCCAACGCCTGCTCACGTCCTGCCTGATCCTGGTCACGATCTTCGTGTTGAGGTGGCTGGTGCTGGCCCTGGTCAACCGCAGACACGACGATGTGAAGATCCGCTACCGGTGGAAAAAGACCAGTCAGTACGTGGCGGCGGTGGTGGCGGTCCTCATGTTGGGGCGCGTCTGGTTCGAGGGTTTTCAGTCCGTGGCCACCTATTTCGGCATCCTCTCCGCCGGCCTCGCCATCGCCCTCAAGGAGCTGGTGGCCAACTTCGTCGGTTGGGCGTTCATACTGTGGCGGCGGCCCTTCGAGGTGGGCGACCGGATCCAAATCGGCGACGTGTCAGGCGACGTGATCGACCTCCGCATCTTCCAGTTCACCGTACTCGAGATCGGCAACTGGGTGGACGCCGACCAGAGCACCGGTCGGGTCATCCACATCAACAACGGAGCGGTGTTCACCCAGAACCTGGCCAACTACAGCAAGGGTTTTCAGTTCATCTGGAACGAGATCCCGGTGCTCGTCACCTTCGAGAGCGACTGGCGGAAGGCCCGGGAGATCCTGTCCGAGATTGCCAATCATCATGGCCAGGACCTCAGCGACGCCGCTCAGGAGCGACTGCGCGAAGCCGCGAGGCGGTTCATGATCTTCTACACCAAGCTCACCCCGGCGGTGTTCACCACGGTCAAGGACTGCGGCGTGATGCTCACCATCCGCTATCTCTGCGACCCGAGGCGACGGCGCGGCACCGAACAGGCCATCTGGGAGGACATCCTGGACGCTTTCGCCGCCACCGACGACATCGACTTCGCCTACCCCACCCAGCGCTTCTACCACAACGCCTCGAGGGCAAACCGGGCGCCCGGGCGGAATTCCGCCGGGCTCGGATGGTCGTTGAGCTGAATTCCGCCTCGTTGAGTTATCGGAAGTTGAGGAGTCGGGGCAGCAATCAGGCGCAGCGGCAAGTGACAGCGACAGGGGCCGGTGGCGGCGTCAGGTGACGGCGACAGCGTCAGAACGGGATGGCTGGTGAATAATGCGGACTAAAGCGCGCTCGCCGCGAGGGTGGCGAGGCCGAGGAAGCTCAGGAACCCGAATACGTCCGTCACGGTCGTCAATATGATGGAAGAGGCCTGGGCCGGATCCTGGCCGGCAACTGTCAAAACGATGGGAATGACCGAACCCGCCAGGCCGGCGATCATCATCGAAAACACCATCGAGACACCGATCACCGCCGCCAGCCCCGCCGACCGGCTCCAACCGTAGACCGCCGCGCTCGTCACCAATGCGACGGCGACTCCATTGATCGCACCCACCAGCGATTCCTTGACCGCGACCCTGAGGGCATGACGGACCCGGATCTCCCGCAGGGCAAGTCCCCTCATCGTCACAGCCAAAGCCTGGGCCCCGGTATTGCCGGACTGGCCGGCGACCACCGGCAACAGCACGGCCAGGGCGGTGAACCGGGCGATGGTGTCCTCGAAGAGGCCTACCACGAAAGACGCGAGGAAAGCGGTCAACAGGTTCACCTGGAGCCAGGGGAGACGTTTCCGGACCGCGAATCGGACCGGCGACAGCGCCCTCTCGTCACGGCTCGCGCCCACCATGGTCTGAATGTCGACCGTCGCCTCCTGCTCCACCGCCTCCACCAGAGTTTCGTTTCGAATCAGACCGACCAGACGTCCTTCCAGATCCACCACCGGCAGTGCCAGCATCCGGTGGCCCTCGAGGGTCTCAACCACCTCTGATTTTGAAGCGGTGGCCAGAACCGAGACCGGAGGATCCGTAATCAGGGTCCCGAGCGCCTGATCCGGGTCGGCAATGGCGATCTCCTGCAGGGTCACTCGACCCAGGTAAACGCCTTGCCGGTCCACCACGTAGAGGCTATTGACACGGCGGTCCCGCATCCGCCGCAGGCGTTCCAGGGCCTCCTGCGCTGTACCCTCCAGAGTGGAGACCACCACTCGCGGATCCATCATCGAGCCGGCCGAGTCCGGTGGGTAGCTCAGCAATCCCCGAATCTCGCGCTCAATCGGAGGGTCGGCGTCGGCCAGGATCGATTCCCGGAGGTCATCGGGCAGCCGCGACAGGAGATTGGCCGACCGGACCGCATCGAGGGCCGCGAGCGTTCTCCGCCGGTGGGTCGCGGGCAACAGTGCCAGGACATCGGCAGCGAGGTCCGGTCGGAGCCGATCCAGGATGGCTGTCGCGCCCCAGTCATCCTCCCGTTCCACGACAGCGGCGATATCCGCCACCGGCAACCCATCCAGCACCACCGCCGCTTCATCTGGAAAGGACCGCAGGTAGGTGTGCGCCAGACTCGATGCCGCGGGGATGATCTCATCGTTCATCGTACTCTCCTTGTTGCAGGTCGTCGGTCGCGCCCGTCCCGAGGGCTTCAATCAGCGACGACAGCCCGTTCCAGTACACCTCGCCGAGATCGAGGAGCGTGGCCAGCGGCGGTCTTGCTGAACCGGGGGGTTCTGGGGTTTCAACGCCGCCTCGAATATCTTTGTGGCGGAGCACTCCCACGTACACTCCTGCCCCATCCACCACCGGCAGGGCCTCGAATTCGCGCCACGATTCGTGACCACGAATCGTGGCCACCGGCACTCTTGCGGGGATCCGAATGACCTCGGTGGTGGAGAGCGAAGACACCGCTGCCCCTCCCGCCCCAGCCGAGAGATCCCGGCGGTGGACCACGCCTGCCAGACGCTGTTCACGATCCACCAAATACAGATACGGAATGCGATGGTCAGATTCGCGCCGCCGGACATCGTCAACATTCATATCCAACGGCACCGGAGCGATCGACGAGTCCATGACAGCTCCAACCGCCCCCTCGGGGAAGCGCAACAACCGGGACAGTCTTCCAGCGACCCCGGCCGGGAGCGACTCGAGAACGCGGGTTCGGATTTCCTCGTCCATGTGCCGAAGCACCGCCACTGAAGCTCGAGTCGGCAGCAGAGAGAGGAGGGAGGTCCACTGGTCGCGGTCCGACCTCGCCAGCACCTCGGCAGCCTGGGCCGGCGCCATCCTGCTGAGGACGCCGGCCCCCTGTTCGGGCGTCAGCTGTGACAGCAGAAAGACCGCACCTTCAGGGGCGACGGTTTCCAGCCGCCTCGCGGCCGCAACGGGATAATCAATCGCGAACCGGATGGCCAGACTAAGGATGCCATCCATCTCAGACCTGCCTCGTCAGCAGAACCACCGTGGACTCCTGGAATCTGACGGCGGGCACCGCGACCGTGCCGTCCACCGTCTCCAGAATCACCGCGGTCGAACCTATCTCCACCACGATGCCCTCGACGCCGTCGATCCTTATGGATTGACCGACCCGAAAGAGCTTGGCCGCATACCGCGCTGCGATCAGGTTCGCCACCGATCCACGGGCACCGAATCCGAAGGCCAGCGCAACTGCGGCAAGTACCGACCCCACCGTCACGGCAATCGTCAACTCGAGCACCCTGCCGTTGATGCCAAGCTGCTCCAGGGCAACCACGATCGCGACGACCACGATGAGTCCGTGGACCACCGAGGCCAGTGCAGCGGCCTGGGCGATCCTTGCATCCCGAGCGGTCCGCGCCACGGCCGTCCTGGCCAGCCACGCCACCACCAGCCCTCCAAGGAGCATGGCCGCCGCCGCAACCAGGTTCGGCACGTACACTGCGAGCCGCCCGATGAGATCGGTCACCACCGGCAGTCCGACAATCTCCACAGCAGCCGCCGAAAATCCAAGGAAGATGACCCAGAAAACCAGCATGCCCACGAGAACCGGTGCCACCGTGATGGCACCACTGGCCTCGAAGGCGCTTCGAATAGCCGCGGCCGACTCGAGCCTGGAGAGCAGACGCGAGGTGGTCGCGCGGGCCCACCGACCAAAGAGTTTGGCCAGAACCCAACCGACGAAGACCAGGAGCAGCGACCCCGCCACCGTCGGCAGGTAACCGACCGCAACCGACACAGAACTGCGAATCACCTCGATCCAGGGTGTGTACCACATGAAGTTTTCCTTTCAGAGGATGGGAACGCTCACCTACAATCATCTCACGGAGGACTATCATGACTGCCGGCCCGCCGATCGAGTTCGTTCCAGTAGCGGTGCGTCTCGGAGCCACGTTGTTTTTCGTCTTGCTCAATGGTTTCTTCGTCGCCGCGGAGTTCGCGCTGGTCAAGGTTCGGCGGTCCCGAATCGAGGCACTCGCAGACAGCGGCAACACCGGCGCCCGGGTCACGAACACCATTCTCAATCATCTCGACCTCTACCTGTCCGGCTGCCAGTTCGGCATTACGGTGTCCAGCCTGATTCTGGGCTGGCTCGCCGAGCCAGCGGTCGCCACTCTGCTGGTGGCCGGTGCCAACGCGGCTGGATGGCCGGTGGCGCAGAGCGGACTGTTGCACGTGGTGGCACTCGCAATCGCCCTGACCATCATCACCACCCTGCACATGACCCTGGGCGAGCAGGCCCCCAAGATATGGGCCATTCAACGGGCCGAGGCCACCAGTCTGATCATTGCCAGGCCCCTGCAGCTGTTCACCTTTCTCTTTCGACCGCTGATCTGGGTCATCAATCAGATCTCCAACTGGATGCTCCGGCTGGTGGGGATCACCGCCTCCGCGCAGCACGAAGCCACCTTCAACGCTGAGGAACTTCGAGCGGTTCTCGCTTCATCTGCCCACGCGGGCGCTATCTCTGCTCGTCAGCGACAGTTTGCCGAGAACATTCTCAGCTTCGTCAACCTCCAGGTGCGACATATCCTGGTTCCCCGATTGGACGTGGTGTGGCTGTCGTCGCAAGACCCGGTGGAGGAGAACCTCGCCGTCATCCGGACCAGCGCCCACTCCCGATTCCCACTCTGCGAGGAGGATCTGGACTCGGTGATCGGCATCGTCCACACCAAGACCATCATGGCGGTTCTCGGCACCAAGGAGCCGGTGGATCTCGTGGCGATAGCGAGGGAGCCGGTCTACATCCCCGACACCCAGCCCCTCGGCCGCATGATCGTCCATCTCCAGCGCGCCCGGGTCAAGTCGGCCATCGTGTTGGACGATCACGGAACGGCCATCGGCATGGCCTTCTTGGAGGATGCCCTCGAGGAGATCGTCGGGCCGATCCAGGACGAGTTCGACGACGACGAGCCGGAAATCAGCCGTCCCGAACCGAACGTGATCGAGCTCCCAGGTGACACCCCGCTACCCGAGGCCGTCGACCTCCTCGGATTGGACGACAGCGGCACCGACGACACCATCGGCGGACATGTGGTGTCCGTCCTGAGACGCCTTCCCAAGGTCGGCGACAAGCTGACGATGGGCCACCACCGGGTCACGGTCATCGAGGTTTCTCAGCGGCGGGTGAAACGGCTGAGATTCGAACCGATTCCGCCCGGGGACGCCGGCGCTGACGCGAATTGAAAATTGAAGATTTTCCCCCGACTCTTGATTTTCGATTTTCGATTCGACAATCCCGACCAGCACAACGGTTCGACCGACCTACTTCCGACGGTCAGAGCGTGTTCATCTCCACATTGCCGAAGTTCCGACCGTAAAACTGCATGTAGTCCACCTTGCGCGCCATGGCGTCCACAACGACCCGCGAGAAGTTGACCTTGGTGAGCTTCTGGGCGCTGCCCAGGCCGCCCGGGCTGAAGACGTTGATCTCCATCAACTTGTCTCCAACCACGTCGAGCCCCACCAGGAACATGCCGTCCTGCACGAGCTTGGGACGGACGATTTCGGCGAGCCGGAGGGCCTCATGCGTGACCTCGGCGGCGGCCAACTTGCCGCCCGCGTGAATGTTGCTGCGCATGTCGTCGCCCGTGCGGACCCTTCGGAACGCCGCATACTTACCCTTCACCTGCAGGGGCCGCCCATTCATCATGAACAGCCGCGTATCGCCCTCATGGGCTGCCGGTAGGTACTCCTGCGCAATCACGAAGCCATCCCGCGACACCGCGTCGATCATCTGGTTGAGATTCGACAGATCGTCAGGCCGCACCAAAAACACGCTGGCGCCTCCCGAACCCTGCAGCGGTTTGAGCACGATCGTGCCCAGCTCTTTCGCGAACGCTCTGATTTCTTTGTTGTCCCGGGTGATCAGGGTGCGGGGTCGAACTTCTTCCGGGAACAACTGCAGGTACATCTTGGACGAGGCCTTGGCAAGTCCGTTCGGATCGTTCAGCACGATCACGCCGCGACGCAAAGCCACCCGCCCGAATTCGGTGGCCACGGTTGTGGCCCATGGACGCGATATGGCGTCATCGGACGGGACGTTGCGCAACATCAGCACGTCGAGTTCATCGACGGTCACCCTCGATCTGACCGCCTTCGGGCCCTGAAGGTCCTTGAAGAAACTCTCGTTGGATCCGTAGGTTTTTTTCGCCACGGTCGTCGCCCGCGCCCGCACGTGTTCGTCCGAATCGTAGGCCACATCGCCCACGCCGAAAAAGTACGCTTCGTGGCCCTGATTGATGGCCTCGCACCCGAGCCGGATTGTGGTAAATCCGGCCTTTTCAGTCTTCACGTCGTTGACCAAGAAACCAATCTTCATCTTCGTCTCCCCTTGTGTAATTCCGCGATCGAAAGGCCGTCGCGAATTCGTCCCAGGCGCTCGAGCGCGTCGTGTGATTCCATATACCGGGGGGTCAACGGTGGGTCATCGAGGACCTTCCGCCACCGCAGCTCACGAATGATGGGAATGTGCTGGACCCCGATTTTCCCCACGAACAGTGGTTCCAGCCGTCCGCCCTCCACCAGATAGCTCATGATCTGGCGGAGACCCCGCAAGTACACTACATCCTTGGTCAGCCCACCAGCGCGAAATGTCCTTGAAGTGACAATGAACGCCGTCCGCTGGGAAAACCCGTGAGTTCCGTCCAGCTCGCGAAAGGTGTCCACAAAGGACGCGCCATCGATCATCAGGCGAGCTGCGATCACCCGGCCGGCCAGCAGGCGAAGCCGCGGCCGGCTCAGGCCGCCCACCAGGTACTCGGCAAGCACTGCCAGACCCTCCTGGAGAGCGTCGTATCCGGCCAACCCGGTGCTGAGGTGTCTCAATCGCTGGGTCTTTCCGTTGTGGTACGTCAGCACGTGGGTGCCCACCTCGTGTTGGATCAGGGCCTCGACCCGCGAGGCCGGGATCCTCGACTGCGCGCTCACCAGCAGGTTCCCCCGCGAGACCATCAGCCCCGTCACGTCGGACCGCACCTCAACCTTCGCGCGGATGCCGGGCATTTTCCGGCGGTAGAAATCGATTTCCTCCTCGGCCCGGCGAGCAAATCCCGCCGCGTCCACCGACCCGCCATCTGCAGATTCTCGGCTGTGCGACGAGATCGTTGCCAACAGATCCGTGGCCAAATCGTGGAGATCGTTCTCCACAGGTCCATACAGCTGGAGACTCCCGAGCAGGAACCGCCCGGAATTGCGGTCCTGCAGCATGGTGATCTCCCGGTCCAGCTCATCCAGCTTTTCCCTGAAGACCATCGCCAGGGCAGGATCCTCGATTCGTTCCACGGGAGCCCGGAAGAGCCTCCGCTTGAGAACCAACGGTTCTTCCGGGAGGGGCCGATAGAGGAAGGTGGGCGCCCGCTCGAACCGCAGTCTCTTGAACTCGTTCCATGCTTCAGCCCCGTTCACCGGGCTCACCTGGAGCAGGAAATCGAAACACTCGCTGACCTCCGCGAGAATCCGATCCACCTCCCATACCGCCTTGACCACGGCGCGCCGACCCAGGGCGTGATAATGCCCGGGTCGGTGAGTCGTCTGGGTCCGGGCGAAGTCGAAGAGCGCCCGTCTGAGGGCCACGGTCACGCTCCGGCGCAGCAATCTGAGAATCCTCGGGAAGACCTCCCCGGATTCCGGATCCCGGAACACCGGCGCGATCTCGATCCCCATCACCTGGCACCCGATCTCGGCGGCCACCTTCGAAGACAGGATTGGCGACATGCCGGGTGGGCAGCATCGGGAACTGATTGACGTCTCTACCCGTGATCTATGCCGGTCGAGACGGACCTGGCCCAGTGCGTTCTCGAAGGCCTCCACCACCGGTCGCCGGGATGCGCCCCGTTGGGACACGCTTCGAAATCGCGGAATCAAATCAGCGGTGGTCACGGGTCCCTCGACAACATCGGCCGGACCGGCCCAGATCTCCAGCACCAAGAATGCTCCGAACTCTCCCACCAGGGTCTCGGCGATGCCACGGACCAGCTTTGTCACTCCCGGCTGGAGCTTCTTCTGGCCGGGCGCCAACAAGTACGATGCTTCGCTGGTGGCAAATTTCGCTGTGCCCGGGTCCGAAGCTCGCACCGGGCTCCGGTACACCACCAGAAACGGCAGTTGTCGATCGATGGCCACCCGTCCAGGACCGGGCAGGGTCCTCCGGACCGGCTTATTGGCCGCGACCCGTTCGCACACCGTTTTCACCATCCGTTCGGAGATCACGTCGGAGACGGCAACGGGGCGCCTGCGTTCCTTTTGGCTCACAGCCGCTCCAGTTCCTCGAGAACTCCCGGGACGGTGGACGCGAGCGCCGCACCCACCGCCGCATTGAGATTCTCGTCCAGCTCGCCGGTCCACTCGTCCATGAAGAACTTCTTGACCTCGACCGACAGGACGCAAGCCGATTCCGGAAAGGTGGCATGGGCCCACCTGCCGCCATTGCCGCCTTGGAACTTGACGTTTTCTCGAACGTCCAGCCCACCGCCTGGAAAGTCAAAGCCTCCCAGATCGGCGATGAAACGGTCGATCACCGGCGCCCACCGTCGGCGGTCGCTCATGGTCCCGGTGCCCACGTTCACCTGGGGGTTGAACGCAGGGTCTGCCAAGGCCCCCGACGGCCCATTCCGGCGGTGATTGTAGGAGTGGAGATCGTAGACCACGAACCGGTTGTGGTGTTCCGCCAACTCTCCATAGAGAAGGCCCAGTGCTTCGTAAAAGTCATCGTACTCATCGAGTGATAACTGAACCTGGTCCTCAGGGATCGAATCCCGCCATACTCGTAGCCCCCAGGCGTCGTCCGGTGTTCGATAGACGGCAATCTCCCGCGGCCGGTTGAGGTCCACTTCGAATCGCGAACGCGTGCCCACACCCGAGTCGGCACAAACCCGATCCACTCTGCGGTATGAGGGTCTTCCTCCCGAAGCCGGGCCTCCTCGGAGATCGCCATCAGGGGGAGAAATCCTCCCGCACCTCGTGGCCGTCGTGAATCGCCGTCGCCACAATCGGCCCGTCGCCACGATCCAACGTCCAGATTCTGTCCACCATCGGGGGAACCCCTCCTTTACATCATGGACCGCACACACCGTTCCGTCGTCGAGTTACCCTTTTCCGACGGAATCGCGAAGTGTACCACCAGTGTTGGATATTCGATCTTCGTAGTCGGAAAATCCGACGACATTTTCCTCAACCGGGATTGTCCGAATTGTGGTGCGTCTTGCCTGCCGACCCTCCGGTTCTGCAGGCAGGCGATACGCCCGCACCACAAACTGCTGAACAATCCAATCAGCAGCTACCGCGCACGCCTGGGCGGGGGGACTTTCAACCGACCGCCGGCAGGAGCTCACAGCCGTGGCTATGGGGGTCGTCGCGAGGGAGAGGGCTGGCCTGCGGCTGTCTGTCGGCGGCGGTGAGTCGCGTTGGAGCAGCCGACGGCTGCGACAACGTGAACTCTCGACTTTTGACTCTTTTCTCGGGTGGGCGGGGGAATTTTCGATTTTCAATTTTCAATCTGCAATTTGCAGTCGGGCGGGCGGGACGTTTAAACTTTTACCCTTTAAACCTTTAAACCAAAAAACGCCGGGTTCCCCCGGCGCTTCGAAGTACTGATGAGAACGCGGTCTATCCGAAGTGCACCGCATACAGTAGCGGCGCGATGATCATGGCCACCACCGAGATCAGCTTGATCAGGATATTGAGCGACGGACCGGAGGTGTCCTTGAAGGGATCGCCCACGGTGTCGCCGGTGACGGTTGCCTTGTGCATTTCGTCGTAGTCGTCACCCCAGACTTCGTGCCCCTGCTCCTTGACCTGTTTCTTGGAGTTGTCCCAGGCGCCGCCGGCGTTGGACTGGAAGATGGCCAAACAGACACCCGATATGGTCACGCCCACCAGCAGACCGCCGAGCATGTTGACGTTGTACAGACCAACCACCACCGGAACGGCTACGGCCATCAGTCCGGGAGCGACCATCTTCCTGATGGCAGCGTCGGTGGCGATCGACACACAGTGGGAATAGTCTGCTTTGCCGTCGGCGGCCTTGATGAGCGCCTCTTCTTCCGCTGTGGGTTCGCGCTCTTCGCTCTCCGCCTGTTGGGCCGCTACGAGAGCCGGGCGGAGTTCCGGGATGTCTTGGAACTGACGACGGACCTCCTGGATCATGTCCTGAGCGGCCTGACCCACGGCCACCATGGCCATGGCCGAGAAGCGGAAGGGCAGCATGCAGCCGACGAGCAGTCCGACAAGGACGTAGGGATCCGACGCATCGATGATGACCTTGCCGTTCATCTTGGTGAGGAATGCTGCGGTCAGTGCCAAAGCGGTGAGCGCGGCCGATCCGATAGCAAAGCCCTTGCCGATGGCGGCGGTTGTGTTGCCCACCGAGTCGAGCTTGTCGGTTCGGGCGCGGATGTCGCGGCCGAGCCGCGCCATCTCGGCGATTCCACCGGCGTTGTCGGCAATGGGGCCGTACGCGTCGGTGGCGAGCTGGATCGCAATGGTGGAGAGCATACCAAGGGCAGCAAGGGCGATGCCGTACAACCCGGCGCAGGTGAACGCGACGAGGATGGCCACGCCGATCACGAGGATCGGGAAGGTGGTGGAGTTCATTCCCACCGCGATGCCCTGGATGACGGTGGTCGCGGCACCGGTCTTCGAAGCCTCCACAATGGACTCAACAGGTTTGCGGAAGGTGGCGGTGTACCACTCGGTGATCATCCCGACCAGAGTGCCGGCAATCAGCCCCGCAACCACGGCACCTGAGAGCCCGACCCACGAAAACGTCTCGGGGACACCATTCATGATGTTGTTGACCGTCACACCACCCTCGGGGATCAGGTACTTGATGGCGGCGATGGTGCCAATGACCATCATGATGCCGGCACCGAAGGTTCCGCGGTTGAGCCCTTTCTGCGGGTCTCCACCCTCCTTGGTACGAACCAGGAAGAACCCCAGGATCGACGCCACCAACCCGATGATGGCGATCGCCAGCGGGAGGGTCACGGCGTTCATCCCGGAACCGGGGGCGGCAGCCTCGAGCCCGGCGTACCACGCGGCGCCGAGGATCATCGAGGAAATAATCGCACCCACGTAGGATTCGAACAGATCAGCGCCCATTCCGGCCACATCACCCACGTTGTCGCCAACGTTGTCGGCGATGGTTGCGGGGTTCAGGGGATGGTCCTCGGGGATTCCGGCCTCGACCTTGCCCACCAAATCCGCACCCACGTCGGCGGCCTTGGTGTAGATGCCACCACCCACGCGGGCGAACAGGGCGATCGACGACGCGCCCAGCGAGAAACCGGACAGCACGTTGAGCACCAACACAGTGGAATTGCCGCCCTCCATCGAGGCGGGGTACATTTTGGTGTAGATGATGATCAAACTCCCGAGCCCGAGCAGGGCGAGGCCCACCACCGCCAGGCCCATCACCGAGCCGCCGGTAAAGGCGACCTTCAGGGCTTGGTTGAGACCCAATTGGGCCGCCGCAGCGGTTCGGGTGTTGGATGCGGTCGCGGCCTTCATACCGAAGTAACCCGCGAGAGCCGAGCAAATCGCGCCAAGCACGAACGAAACGGCGATCAGCGCGTTGGTGTTCTGTTCCGCGCCAACCATGGCGTTCGAAACCCCTAACAGGACGGCTACGGCAACTACGAAAATCGCGAGAACGCGGTACTCTCGCGCCAGGAACGCCATGGCGCCCTCGGAGATCCACTTGCCGAGCAGTTTCATCCGCTCCGTACCCTCGTCCTGTTTCTTCACCCACGCATTGCGAATCGCCGCGTAGATCAGGGCGAGTATCGCCACGATTGGAACGAGATACATGATGGTCATATTGTTCACGGGTTCCTCCTCCTCAACCTGAGATCGAAATTGCGAAAACCCCTTGAGGCTCGCGCCGGCTTCTCCTCCAACAACTTGGCCGCGGCGCCCAAAGCACCCCGGACTCCGAACATGTGAATATTAGTACAATCCGTGATAGATCGCCACCAGCACGAGCTACTATCCTCAATTTCTCAATTCAAGTTCCTTGGTTGGGAAATTGGTACCGACCGGAACCGCGAGGCCAGGCTCACCAGAAGCTCACTTGAAAAGCCCCACGGTCAACCCCATACTCTCCTCAGAGTTTGTGCTTGCCCCTACCAACTCGGAGAGCATTACTTCAATGCAGACTTTCAGAATGGCGACTGACCTCCTCCCTGCCTTTATCGAGGCGCTCAAGAAATGGGGAACGGTCTGGGCACCGGTCCGACACGGCGGCAACGGATACCGGCTCCAACCGGTCGACGACGTATCCGAGGCAAGGCCAGAGGCCTTGCGGACCACCCTCCCCTTCAAGAAGCTACTCCTCAGACCTTCCTTCGTGATGCTCGAAGGACCTGTGGGTGGGGTTCCAGCGGACCTCGGCGACAACGACCGCGGGGACCAGGTGTTGTTCGGCGCCCACGCCTGTGACATCCACTCCCTCAAGATCCTCGATCTCCTCTATCTCGCCAACTACACGGATCCCTACTACCTCGCCAATCGTCAGCGCTTGACTGTGGTCGGCTACGGATGTTGGCCTGACGAGCATTGCTTCTGCGCCTCCATGGATACCTCGGCCGCGGACGACGGATTTGACCTCTTCCTCACCCCCCTCGAAGGCCGCTTTCTGGTGGCGGTGGGGACTTCGAAGGGCGACGATATCGTCCGCGCGAACCAAGGACTCTTCACACCGGCCACCGCCGGTGACACCACCGACTATCTGCTCCGGTCCAGGCGCCGCAGTCAGGCCTTCCAACTGGCGTTGGAGACGTCAGATCTGCCCTACATCCTCGAGCTGAAGAAAGACGATTCGGTGTGGGACGAGATCGGCGCCAGGTGCCTCTGCTGCGGGTCGTGCTCGACGGTCTGCCCAACCTGTTCCTGTTTCAACGTTGCCGACGAACTCGGCGAAGGTCAGGTGGCGCGACGTCGGCGCACCTGGGACTCGTGCCTGTTCCGGGACTACGCCACGGTCGCCGGAGGCCACAACTTCCGGACCGACCGGGCGGACCGAATACGAACCCGTTACTACCACAAGCAGGAGGCCTTCGTTCGCGAATTCGGCATGCCATCGTGTGTCGGATGCGGCCGGTGCATCGAAAACTGCCCCACCGGCATTAACGTGGTGGAGGTCTTCTCCCGCGTTCGAGGTGAGCTGTGAATTCAGACTCACGGGTCCCGCTCGCGCCGCCGTCGCAGGCAAGGCAGACCCTCACCCATCGCAACCCGTACCTGCCGGCGCCGGCCAGGATCCTCGACGTCCGAGAGCTCGCCCCGGAGACCCGGCTCTTCGAGCTCAGATTCGAGGACTCCGAGCTCGCCCGGTCCTTTCAATTTCTCCCCGGCCAGTTCGTGGAGCTGTCGGTGATGGGAGTCGGCGAAGCCCCGTTCTCCTTGCCGTCCTCCTCCACCCGCGCGGGCACCTTCGAGCTGGCGATCCGACGCGCCGGCAGCCTCACCGGATACCTCTTCGACCACCTCGGAGAAGGTGACACGGTCGGCATCAGGGGCCCGCTGGGCAACGGATTCCCGGTGGATCGGTTTCGCGGAAGCGATGTCCTGCTGGTGGCCGGCGGCTTGGGCATGGTCCCCCTGCGCGGCCTGCTGCAGTACCTCGTGGACCTGAGACAGCACTTCGGCCGGATCACCCTGCTCTACGGAAGCCGCACTCCCGACGCGGTGCTCTTCGCCGACGAGCTGTCCTCGTTCGCACATCGTGGGGATGCCGTTGTGCGGCTCGCCGTGGACTCGACCAACGACCAGCCGTGGGACGGCGAGGTGGGGTTCGTCACCGAGCTCGTGGACCGGCTCAAGGTCGATCCGGGCGGCACCTTCGCCGTCTGCTGCGGCCCGCCGGTGTTCTACAAGTACGTTCTGGAACGGCTGGTCAGCAAGGGATTCGGCAAGGACCGCATCTTCCTGAGCCTGGAACGACGGATGGAGTGCGGCATTGGCAAGTGTGGCCACTGCGCCATCGGCTACACCTTCACCTGTCTGCACGGCCCTGTTTTTTCTTACTGGGACGCGATCAACCTTCCGGAGCTGATTCACCCATGAATGATCGTGAATTCCAAATTGCATATTCCGAATTGCGAATTGCATATTGCAAATTTTCAGCTTATGGGGAGGGTGCCGCTGGATTTTGTTGGTCGCCCGCCGACGACGATCACGACACGGCGGAGGCCAGGCGATGACGGGCAACGCGCGGCCGAGGGTGGGAATCTTCGGGCTCACTGGCTGTGCCGGCGATCAGCTCCAGATCCTCAACTGCGAAGACGAACTGATCCGGCTGGCGTCAGAGCTCGAGATCATCGATTGGGTCATGGTCATGTCGAATAGCGACCACGAGACACCGCTCGACATCGGCTTTGTCGAGGGTGTGGTGGCCACCCGCCGCGACCTCGAGAACCTCAAACGGATTCGGGAGCGTTGCACCCAACTGGTCGCACTCGGGACCTGTGCCGTGTGGGGCGGCCTGCCTGCCATGCTCAACAGCCTCTCTCGAGAAGTCCTGCTCAACGAGGTCTACCATTCGGGCGTCGACTTCATTGACAGCATCGAGGCCCGTCCGGCCACGGACTTCGTCCACTTCGAGGTCGAGCTCCCTGGCTGCCCGATCGAACGCGACCAGTTTCTACGGGTGGTCGCCTCGATGCTGGTGGGCACCGTCCCCGAGCTTCCCGCGGTGCCAGTCTGTTGGGAGTGCAAGATCCGGGAGAACCCGTGCCGCGTGCTTGACTTCCATGAGGTCTGTTGCGGGGCCATGACCCGCGCCGGTTGCGGCGCCCGCTGCCCGTCCCTCGGCGTGGCCTGTGCCGGTTGCCGGGGGCCGTTGGAGGAGCCCAACTACGACGCCAACGCCAAAATGTTCACCGACCGGGGCCTGTCCTGGCTCGAGATCGGCGGCCGCATGCGCAACTTCTCAGCTCCGGCCTGGATGCGGCTCGGGCTCGAAGGCGAGGCTTCGCATCATGGGTAGCCCACGCACCATCACGATTCCCCACGTGGGAAGGGTGGAGGGCCACGGCGGCATCAACGTCACGCTGTCCGGCAACACGGTTTCGGCTGTTGAAATGGACATTCACGAGGGCAGCCGCTACTACGAAGCCCTGCTGGTCGGCAAGAGCTTCCTCGAGGTCCAGGGGATCATCACCCGGGTCTGCGCCATCTGCTCGGCCGATCACACCGTGGCCTCCCTCGAGGCCCTCGAGGATGCACTCGACGTCAAGGTCTCCGACCGAACCAGGCTGCTTCGAGGCCTGATGCTGCGCGGCGCCGCCGTGGAGTCTCACGCCCTCCACGTCTTCGCCCTGGCGCTGCCCGACTTCCTCGGCTACGGATCGGTCATGGAGATGGCCGGGGCGTTGCCCACCGAGGTCGCTTCGGCGTTGCGCCTGAAGCAGCTCGGAAACCGGATCCAGACCCTGGTCGGCGGGCGAGCGGTTCACCCGGTCAACGCCCTGGTGGGCGGCTTCGGGTCCCTACCGGCCCACCGCGATCTGGACCGCCTCCGCCAGGAACTGGCGGTCGGCCTGGAGTCGACCCTCGAACTGGTAGACCTCGCGAAATCCATCGCCGTCCCGACCTGGGGGACCGGTGAACGGATCTACGTCGCTTTGGGTCCGTCCGGAACTGACTATGGGTTTCGCGGCTCGTCGATCTGCACGTCCCGCGGAGAGGAGTTCCCGGTCGCCGAATACCGGCGGACCACTCGAGAGTTTACGGTCGAACATTCCCACGCGAAGCATGCCGCACTGGAGTCCGGCGAGACCTACATGGTGGGATCCCTCGCCCGACTCCAGCTGTGGGCCGACCGCCTCGACGGTCACGCCCGACAGACATTTGAAACCCTCTTCCCCGACGGCCCGTCCGACAACATCTTGCTCAACACGTGGGCGCAACTGGTGGAGATCGTGCACGCCCTCGAGTCCGCGTCCGCGATCTGCGATTCCTTGCTCGGGATGGACGAAGCGGCCAGGGAAAACGCCGAATACCCGATCCGGGCCGGCATCGGAATCGCCGCCGTAGAGGTCCCTCGGGGGACCCTCTTCCACGAGTTCGAGCTGGACGACGACGGGACGGTGGTGACGGCCAACGTGGTCACTCCCACTGCCCAAAACCTCGCGAACATCGAGCTCGACCTGCGTCAGGCAGCACTGCGAACCCTGGACGCCGGCGTCGGCGATGATGAACTCAAGCTGCAACTCGAGATGGTGGTCCGCGCCTACGACCCATGCATCTCGTGCTCGGTTCACGTCACACGAATCACTCGATGACGTTGGCGGGATGACGTGTTTGTATCTGCGCCGGTGTTCCTGAATTGCGAATTGCGAATTTCGAATTCCCCTACCGACCTATTCCGAAGTGCCGTCCGAGGTCGCAATTTGCGATGTGCAATGCAACCACAAGGGACGCGGGCGGAGGGCGACGGATTCGGTAATCCCCTCGCGCCTTCGCGACCTTCGCCATTCTGTCATTCGAGTGCGTCCGCCCTCGGACCGGTGGAGACTCGATGACCGCATTGCCAGATGTCTCGTCGCCGGACTCGGCAACCCCCTGATGGGAGACGACGGCGTCGGGTCGGCCGTCGTCGAACGGCTGTCGGCAGGCGTTCCACTCGCCGGCCTGCGGGCGGTCGAGGTCGGCCCCGACGTCTCCCGGCTCCACCAGTTCTGGGAGGGAGAACCGGTGGTTTGGCTGGTGGATGCCATCGATCTCGATCGGCCGCCGGGCTCGATCCGCCGGATCTCTCATGACTGGCTGCTACGGTTGGAGGCGCAGAACGAGTCCGCTCATGGGCTCGCCGTGACGGAGAATCTGCGGTGGCTTCTCCACGGCTGCCCCGACCTCACCGCGGTCCGATTCACTCTGTGGGGAGTCGTTCCGCAGTACATCACACCTTGCCCCGCTCTGTCGCCTACCGCTGATCGAGCTGTCGATCAGCTCGTGACTCAGATTCTCCACGCCTGGCGAGGGACGATCGAGGGAGGCCTCCGCGGCTGAGCTGCTTCGGCACGCCTCATGATTGCGAATTGCGAATTTCGAATTGGCGGCGTCCGAGGTCGCTGAGGTTGTCCCGAGATTCCTCGTTGCGTCGAGCGACACCCTGATGCACCTCTGCGATCCCGGTAGGCCACAATTCGTAATTCGTAATTCGCAATTCGCAATGGGCGGGTGGGTGGTCGGGCGCAATTCTCCTCCCCTCCGGGTCGAATTCGGCCGTGCGGGGAAGTCACTCCGATCTTCTGCGCAGCGACGGCATTAGATATGCGACTGAAACTCCGTACCCTACAGTAATACGTCTTGAGATGAAGTATTACTCTGAGGGTCTTGTATTGACACCACCACAACGCCGCAATATTCTCGGGGGCAGCAGTATAAATCACCCAAAGGGTGCAAGAGGGAGGAGGTTGCCATGGGTCGAATGGAACACCTGTTGCGTGGTCCAGACGGTCCCCCTGTGGACGGGGTGGACCGGAGGGACTTTTTAAAGGTCTGCATGTTGGCCGCCGCCACGGTGGGTCTGCCGGCGTCGGTGGGCCGCAAGTGGGCGGAGGCAGCGGAGGCGGGCCTGAAACCTGTCGTCGTCTGGCTGCACTTCCAGGAGTGCACCGGATGCACCGAATCGTTGCTGAGAACCTCGTACCCCGGTATCGCGGAATTGATCCTGGATTTGATATCGCTCGACTATCACGAGACCCTGTTCGCTGCGGCGGGCCACCAGATCGAGGACGTGCTCCAGGACACGATCACCAAGCACGCGGGTGCGTTCGTGTGCGTCGTCGAGGGCGCTATTCCCACCAAGGACAACGGGATCTACTGCAAGATCGGTGGAAAAACGGCGATCGAAATGCTCCAAGAGGTTGGCAGCAAGGCCGCGGCGGTCGTCGCCATCGGTTCCTGCGCGTCCTGGGGGGGAATCCCCTCGGCCGACCCCAATCCCACGGGTGCGGTGGGCGCCAAGGATATCCTTACGGACACAACGGTGGTCACCATTCCTGGTTGTCCCGCGAATCCGTATAACTTCCTGGGAACCGTGCTGCAGTTCGCAGTGCTCGGTACCCTGCCGGCGCTCGACGACAAAAATCGACCTCTCTTCGCCTATGGACGGACCATCCACGAGCATTGCCCCCGCCGCGCTCATTTCGACGCGGGCCGCTTTGCCCGTGAGTACGGTGACGAAGGCCACCGGTTGGGTTACTGCCTATTCGCCCTTGGGTGCAAGGGCCCGGAGACCCACGCCAACTGTTCCACGAGTCATTTCGGCGAGGTCAACGGTGCCTGGCCCATCGGGATCGGTCATCCCTGCTTCGGGTGCACCGAGCAGGGGGTCGGTTTCACCAAGGCCCTCCACGAGGAGGCGAAGTTGCCGCCCAACGCGGTTCCGCCCATCAACCCCGACCATCGATCCAGCATCGGAGTCGGCTGGGCCGGCGCGGCAGGTCTGGCGGCCGGCGCGGTGATCGGCGGAGGGTACATGGCTTCCAAAAAGGTCGCCGACCAGGAGGAGGAATCCTAATGAGCCTGGATCGACGAACACTGCTGAAAGGGCTCGCGGTCGCGGGCGCTGGAGCGGCGGTGGGGTCGACTCCCGCCAACGCCTCGGAGGCGAAGGTCGCGCCGCCCGATGCGGTGGGCATGCTCTACGATGCAACCCGCTGCATAGGCTGCCGCGCCTGCGTGACCGCCTGCAAGACGGCCAACGATTTACCAGGAAACATTTACGATCCGCCGAACGACCTCAACGGCGAGACCAAGAACATCATCAAGAAGTACGAAGTGGACGGTGAGGTCGAGTCCTACATGAAGGCGCAGTGCATGCATTGCATCGATCCCGGATGCGCCAGCGCCTGCATGATCGGTGCGTTCAAGAAGCGTGAATACGGCATCGTCACGTGGGACCCGACCCGTTGCATCGGCTGCCGGTACTGCCAGGTGGCCTGTCCCTATAACATTCCCAAGTTTCAGTGGGAATCCAACAATCCGAAGATCGTCAAGTGCGAGATGTGTCTCCACATGATCGAGGCCGGCAAGGAACCTGGGTGTTGCCAAGCCTGCCCCAAGGAAGCCGTGATCTTCGGCAAATACACCGACCTGATGGCGGACGCCAAGAGCAGGATCGAAAGGCACCCCGAGCGCTACTGGGGGCCCGACGGCAAACCCAAGATCTTTGGAGAACACGACGGCGGCGGCACCCAGGTGCTGTATCTCGCGTCCGTGGACTTCGAAAAGCTCGGGCTGCCGCCACTCGGTGAGGAAGGGTCGGCTGCGCTGGCCCGCTCCATCCAGCACGGCCTCTATCAGGGCTTCATCGCGCCTTCGGTGCTGCTGGTGGGTCTCGCCGCGGTCGTCTGGCGCAATCGCAGGGCCTCCGAAAAGGAAGGGGGTGAGTGATGGCACACGCTGCAGGAGCTCAACCCGTGGGAGGCCCCCTGATGACGCGGCCCTTCAAGTGGCTGCTCGGGATTCTCGTTGTGTGGGGAGTCGTGTTGATATGGCGGTTCGCCGCCGGTATCGGTGCGGTCTCCGGTCTCACTGACGGCTATCCCTGGGGCGTCTGGATCGCCTTCGACGTGGTCACCGGCACCGCCCTCGGGTGCGGTGGATACGCCATCGCGATCCTGGCCTATATCCTCAACAAGGGCAAGTACCATCCGGTTGTCCGACCGGCGATCCTGACCAGCGCACTCGGCTACTCGATGGCCGCGCTCGCGATCATCATCGACGTTGGTCGACCCTGGTACATCTGGGCAATACCCATTGGAGGTGTTCCCCCCAACTCGTTTGGATTCAACTGGAACTCGCCGCTGCTCGAGGTGGCCCTGTGCGTCATGGCTTACGTGTTCGTACTGTGGATCGAGCTGTCACCGGCCTTCATGGAAAAGTGGAAGGATTCCTCGTCAGGATTCCTGCGTTCTTTCTCCGAGGTTGGCCTCAAGGTGATGGACAAGATCCTGATCTTCGTGATCGCGATCGGTCTGCTGCTGCCCACCATGCACCAGTCATCGCTGGGCTCGGTGATGCTGCTTGCGGGACACAAACTCCATCCGCTGTGGTTCACCCCACTGATTCCGCTGTTGTTCCTGATCAGCTGCATCGGGATGGGGTACGCCGTGGTGGTGTGGGAGTCGGCCGTATCGACCTCGGTGTTCAAGCGCGAGCGCGAAACCAGCATGTTGACGTCGCTCGCCGGCGTCATGATGGTCGTCAATGCGCTCTATTTGGTGATACGGTTTGGTGACATCATTATCAGCGGAAAGACCAGCCTGATGTTCACCGACGGATTCATGAGCCTGCTGTTCTGGATCGAGAGTGCGCTCTTCGTCATCCCGATCTTCATGTTCGCCGGCAAACGGCGCGAGAACTTCAGAACCCTGTTCAACGGAGCGTTCATGCTCATGCTGGCAGGCTCGGTGTACCGTTTCAACGCCTATATCGTCGCCTACAACCCGGGTGAGAACTGGAATTACTTCCCGTCCATACCCGAACTGTTCATCACATTTGGCGTCATCGCGTTGGAGATCACGCTGTACATCTACATTGTCAAGAAATTCCCGATCCTGGGGGGCGTCCCAGCCACTCGGTCGGCTGAAGCAGAGGGAGCATCCTGATGGGCGAAATAATCACGGTTGACCCGATCACCCGAATCGAGGGGCATCTCCGCATCGATGTCGAGGTGGATCGTGGAAAGGTCCAGAATTCCTGGTCCTCCGGCCAGATGTGGCGGGGGATCGAAAAAATCCTCGAAGGGCGGGACCCGCGCGATGCATGGGTCTTCACCCAAAGGATCTGCGGCGTCTGCACCACGGTGCACGCGATCGCCTCGGTGCGAGCGGTGGAGAACGCGCTCAACATCGAGGTCCCGCTGAACGCGCAGCTGATTCGAAACATCCTCATCGCCGCCCACGCGCTGCACGACCACATCGTGCACTTCTATCACCTGTCGGCCCTCGACTGGGTGGACGTGGTTTCGGCTCTCAAGGGCAACCCGGTGAAGGCGGCGATTCTCGCCAACTCCCTGTCACCGTGGCCCCACAACAGCGCCGCCGAGCTCCAGGCCGTCAAGGACAAGCTCAACGACTTCGTGGCCAAGGGCCAGCTGGGGATCTTCACCAACGGCTACTGGGGTCACCCGGCCATGAAGCTGCCGCCGGACGTCAACTTGCTGGCGGTTCACCACTACCTGCAGGCGCTCGAATACCAGAAGCGCGCAAACCAGGCTGTGGCCATACTCGGCTCGAAGACGCCCAACATTCAAAACCTGGCAGTGGGAGGTGTGGCCAACGCCATCAACCTGGACAACCAGGCCACGCTGAACATGGCCCAGCTGTACCAGATCAAGGAACTGCTCATCCAGGTCAGGGACTTCGTCGAGCAGGTCTACATGCCCGACGTGGCCGCCATCGGCGCCATGTACGCACCGTGGCTCAGCTATGGCGCCGGTGTCACCAACTACCTTGCCGTTCCCGACATGCCGCTCAACACCGCCGGCACCGAGTTTGACCTGCCCGGCGGTACGATCATGAACGCCGATCTGGGCAGCCTGAAAACCATCGAAACATTCGACGACCCCTACTTCCGGGACAACGTGGCCGAGTCCATCGCCCACTCCTGGTACGACGGCGACTGGAGCCGCCACCCGTGGGAGGAGGACACGGTTCCCGCCTACTCGGAATACGACCCCGCGGGCAAGTACTCCTGGGTCAAGTCGCCTCGGTTCGACGGTCAACCCATGCAGGTGGGCCCGCTCAGCCAGGTACTCGTTGGGCTGGCCTCCGGCCACGAGCCCACCGTCCGTCATGGGACCTGGATGCTCGAGACCGCCGGCAAGATCGCGGGCGCCAAGCTCGGGCCCTCGGTGCTGCACTCCACCCTCGGCCGGCACGCGGCACGCGCCATCCGGTGTGCGGTGGTCGCCGAACTCGCCCTCAAGCATTGGGATCTATTGGTGGCCAACATCGCCTCCGGCGACACGGACATCTTCACCCCCTTCGAGTACCCGTCGGGCATTCAGCAGGGGTTCGGCTTCCACGAGGCGCCACGCGGCACCCTGTCCCATTGGGTCGTGATCGAGGACGGGAAGATCAAGAACTACCAGTGCGTCGTACCCTCCACCTGGAACGCCGGTCCGCGGGATGCCAACGACCAGATGGGACCGTACGAGGCCTCTCTGGTGGGCAACCCCGTGGCCGATCCGGAACGACCGCTGGAGGTTCTGCGCACCATCCATTCCTTCGATCCGTGTCTCGCCTGCGCCATCCACACCCTCGATCCCGAGGGCAACGAGGTGTCGAAGGTGAAGGCCCTCTGATCGCCGATCATCCATCAACCCGGGGGCCAGGCTCGTCCTGGCCCCTTTTCTTGGGCTCCAATAATCATGTCTCCCGAAACCCGAACCCCGAATCCCGAAACCGTACAATGGTGGCGATGACGATGAACAAAAAGATCCGAGTTCTTGGTGTGGGCAACATTCTGATGGAGGACGACGGGCTCGGGCCCTTTGCGGTTCGGGTCCTCGAGGCCGGGTATGAGTTCCCGGAATGGGTCGAAGTCCAAGACGTGGGCACACCGGGACTCGACTTCGCACCGTACATTGACGAAGCCGCGGCGGTGATCGTCATCGACACTGTGAGTTCGGACGGACCACCCGGCAGCATCAAACGCTATGACAAGGCCCAGATGCTGGCCAAGCCCCTGCCCGAACGCACCAACCCGCACCAACCCGGCCTGCGAGAGAGCCTGATGGCCGCTGAACTCACCGACTCCAGTCCCGACGAGGTGGTCGTGATCGGCGTCATTCCCGAGAGCACCGGCAACGTCGCCCGGTTGAGCGACGTGGTTCGTGCCGCGGTGCCCGATGTGATCGAGGCCGTGATCGCGGAACTGCGCCGCCTCGGCGTTGAATCGACTGCGCGCGTCGAGCCCCTCGACCCCGAAATCTGGTGGGAGTGATCCATGAAGCTGACCGAATTTCATGAACGCTTGCTGATCATTCTGATCGCGCTTCACAGCGCCATCATCGGTGTGGTTTTCATCTTCGCACCCAACTGGCTGATGCAGTTCGGCGGCTGGACCGGCATCGACCCGATCTTCTTCGGCCGCCAGGCAGGCGCCTTCCACCTCGTCCTCGCCGGGGCCTACTTGATCGAGCACTTCAAGTACCGGGGCGTGACCATCCTGGTTTCCGCCAAGACTTTTGCGATGGTCTTCCTCTTGGTTTGCACCTTTGTCGACTCCTTGCCCTGGGCTGTGCCCGTCTCCGGAGTCGGCGACGCCCTGATGGCGCTCGTCGTTTTGGTTGTTCACAAGACAGTGCAAAAAATCCAGTAAGCGGCGATTCCAATTCGGAATTCGGAATTCGGAATTCGGAAAACCGTCCCCGATCGGCAGAGACGATGGCCCCATTTCTGCGCTATCGAGCGAGCGGATCCGATCCCAGGTCAGAGTGAAAATGAATCTGAATTCTGAGTGCCCACCGGCGGTGTCCACACGAACACTTGGGTAACCGATTCCGCGATGTCGGCGTCAGTGGCACTCAGAATTCAGCAGATCATTCGAACGCTCAGCCAAAATCCCCACTGAGCTCATCGTAGATCTCCATCACCTGGTCGCAGCCGAACTGAACCGTCATTGTGAGGTAGTTCCGCAGCGCCTCGTCGAGGCCTTGAGATTCCGGGTCCGCCTCCAGCACCTCGACGCAGGTCCGGTCGAGGAGGCTCAGCGCCCGGCACACCTCGTCCGCCCCGAAATCCTCCTCGTATCGCTTCTCCGCCAGGTCCCTGCAGTAGGCTGTGAACAGGCCCTTCTCGCTGGTTCGCACCGCATTCAGGAGGTGGCGCAGCACCACGGTGAACCGCCACTCCA
This sequence comes from uncultured Holophagae bacterium, assembly GCA_963801995.1. Taxonomy (GTDB): domain Bacteria; phylum Acidobacteriota; class Thermoanaerobaculia; order Thermoanaerobaculales; family Sulfomarinibacteraceae; genus FEB-10. The sequence goes on from CAWDGW010000017.1 coordinate 677,576, forward strand.
GAATTTCCTTCGACACCATCTGGTACGAGGGAAATACATCGGCGCCATCCGATACAGCGAGCAACGCGTCGACAAACCGCCTCCGGATCTCGTCGTGGTGCTTCTCCAACAGCCGGTGGATCCGCAGGTTGGGACGCACCCGGATGTCCTTGAGGGCGGCCTGGTTGCGTCGGTGCCACTCGAGCGGGTCGGTCTTCAGGTTCTCTACCATGAACGGCACCCGACGCTGGACGCACAGCCGCTCTCTCGGATGCCAGTCCAGCTTGCCCTGGGTCCGGCTGGCGTCGACGGCCAGGTCGAAATCTATGTACTTCACCATCCAAGGCCGTTCGAAGGGCCGGTTGCCCAGCACCCGACCCAGCAGGTCGCGACCCCACACCCCGACCCGCGCCAGCGGCGCCGGCATCAGCAGGGGTTTGGGGCGGCGGCCCCGGAAGTTCACATTGGCCAGATCGAAGAGCTCCCTGTGGTCGACCGTGTCGTTTGGACTGCAAATCACCACTTCCCGCTGGCCAACGCTGTCCAGGTGATCAAAGAGCCGGCGAAAGAACATCGGCACTTCTCGAATGTGGAGGTAGGGAACCGCCGATGCCCCTTTGCCTCCCAGGATTCGCGCATTCCAGACCTTCGACAGCCACGTCCCCAGGAAGATGTACAGCGGAGCATACTCGCAGTAGTCCGAGAACATGGCCGCGAAGCGCACGATGCACGACGGCACGTCGCCGTCGTACTCGGCTAGCATCTCCTCTCCCTTGCGCTTGGTGATGGCGTAGACGTGGTCGCCGTCAGGAGGGCTGTCCTCGTTCAGGCTGGCACCCTTCTGAGGGAACTGGCACGCCGCCACCGAGGAAGCGAAAATGAAGCGCTTGAGATGGAGACCGCGGCACTCCTCCAGCACATTGCGCAGTCCATCCACATTGGTTCGCCAGTACTCCGGGTGGTCCTCTCCGGTGAAGTCGTAGTGGGCTGCAAGGTGGATCACATAATCCGCTCCCCCACTGTCACGAACGAACTGGAAGGCCGTCCGGGTCGACTCCCGATCACCGACGTCAGCCTGGTACCAGGTGATGTTGTCGTCAAAAGGTGCTCCGCTCCGAAGCTGAGACCGCCGCGCCATCCCGACGATCTGGAAGCGCTCCTTGAGCCCATCCAGCAACCGCCGACCGATGAAGCCCGATGCGCCCGTGATGATGAGACGAGGCAGTGCCATACTTGGCCATGATTGTACACAGCATCGCCGCCCACCCTCCCACCCGCATTCGAAAAGCGCCCCCACCTCCCACACTTTTCGAAGATATTCGGACACGGACTGACTGGGGCTTTGGGATCTCGGATGCCGTGAATTTGAAATCTGGAATTTGGAATTTGGAATTTTCGGTCCGCAGATCGACAGACCGTTGAGGTCCCGAGCGTCTCGCTATACTCGGGGGGTGCACGAAATGGGCATCGCGTTGGAGATTCACCGGGTGTGCCGGGAGGTACTTGCGGAGCACGGCGGCGGCCGTCTCGAGGTGGTCCGCATGGCCATCGGCGAGCTGTCGGCCATCGAACCCGAACTGCTTGGCTACGCGTGGCAGGCAGTGGTGGCGGACGGTCCGGACGCCGACGCTCGGCTGGACATCACGTGGTGCCCGGCACGCCAGCACTGCTCGACCTGTAACGAGGACAAGCATCGGTCTGAGGGCAGCTGGCTGAGAATCTGCCCGGACTGTGCCATGCCTCTCGAGGTCAGCGGCGGCGACGAACTGGACGTCCTCGAGGTCACAATCGCCGCCAACGAAGACGGCTCCGGCACAGCCGAGGCTGAGGCCATGGAGGATTCATGAAGCAGGTGGTGACGGTGAAGCGGAGGGCCCTGGCGGCCAGTGAGGAGTGCGCAGATGTCTTGCGCCGTCGCTTCAAGGAATCGGGAACCCTGGTTGTCAACTTGATCTCGTCCCCTGGCTCGGGCAAGACCACTCTTCTCGAGGCGACCGTGGCACGGCTCAAGGATGCCTATCGGTGTGCCGTGGTGGAGGGGGATGTGGCCACCGAGAGGGATGCCGATCGGATTCGGGCCCTCGGCGTTCCAGCTCACCAGATCCTCACCGGTGGCGGATGCCACCTGGACGCCCGGCAGGTCGACAAGGCGCTCGAGGAGGCCCCCCTGCTGCCGGCCGACATCCTGTTCATCGAAAACGTCGGCAATCTCATCTGCCCGACGACCTACGATCTGGGCGAGGACTTCAAGGTCGCCGTCCTGTCCACCACCGAGGGGGACGACAAACCCTTCAAGTACCCGGCGATCTTCGCCCGAGCCGAGGTCTCGGTGATCAGCAAGATCGACCTCCTCCCCTACCTCCCCTTCGACATCGAGGCAGTGCGCGAGCAACTGCGCTCCCTCAATCCCACCGGCACGATCGTCGAAACCTCATCCACCACCGGCGACGGGATCGACACCTGGTGCGACCTCCTCACCGCAACGCCTCATCCTCTGAAACGCAGTGCTTCGAACTCAATGCGCCTTCCGGATGCCAGATTGAAGATCTCAAGATTGAGACGATTGTGTTACTCCCGATTGCTCGCAGCGATGAATTCGGGTGGGTTGCAGGTGGAATTTTCAATTTTCAATTTTCAATTTTCAATTCTCCGCCGGGATCGCCGCAGGTGACCGGAAAGACCACCCGCCTGCGAGTCATGTGTCGTGGTGCCGTTCAAGGCGTCGGATTCCGTCCGACCGTGCACCGGATCGCTTCCGAGATGGGACTCACCGGATGGATCGTCAACGACCCTTCCGGCGTCACCGCCGAAGTGGAAGGTCCTTGCGAGGTGGTCACGACGTTTCCCGACCGGTTGCGGGAAGCCCTCCCACCCCTCGCCAGGGTGGACGAAACGGTCACCGAGGAGATCCCGCCCGAAGGGGCGACCGAGTTCGAGGTCAGAGAATCGGCCCAGGGCCGTCGCGCCGGCGCCCTCGTTCCACCTGATGCGGCCCTCTGTGAGGACTGCCGCCGTGAGATGGAGACCCCAGAGGATCGTCGCCACCGTTATCCCTTCACCACCTGCACCAACTGCGGACCGCGATTCTCCCTGGTTTTGCGACTCCCCTACGATCGACCCCAGACCGCCATGGGTTGCTTCCCGCTCTGCTCGGAGTGCGAGCGGGAGTACACCGACACCGCCGATCGTCGATTCCACGCCGAGCCCGTGTGCTGCCCCGCCTGCGGGCCACGGATCTGGTTTCAAGACAACCTGGCGAGGGGATCGCCGAGGGCCAGGAAGCCATCAACCGAGCACGGGGCGCCCTGCTCGACGGCGCCATCCTTGCCGTCAAGGGCCTCGGAGGGTTTCAACTGGCCTGCCGCGCCGATCTTCCCGACCCGGTTCACACCCTCAGAGAACGAAAACGGCGGCCCACCAAGCCGTTCGCGGTGATGGTCCGCAATCTTGCCGAGGTCGATCGTCTGGTGTATCTCGATGAGCGAGACCGCGCCATCATGTCCTCCCCGCGGTCGCCGGTCGTGCTCGCACCCCGACGGGAGCCATCCCCCGTCTGCCAGGACGTCGCCCCGGGGATCGGGGATCTGGGTGTCATGATCACCACCACGCCCCTGCACGTGGAGCTTCTGGCCGATTCGTCCGTGCCGCCCCTGGTGATGACCTCTGCCAACCTCTCGGAGGAGCCGATCTGCCGTTCCAATCGTGAGGCCGTCGAGCGCCTTGCGGAAATCGCCGACGGTTTTCTCCTCCACGATCGCGATGTGGTTCGCCGGGTGGACGACTCGGTGGTCCGCTCGGCCGCCGGCGGGCCCATCGTGTTGCGCCGAGCTCGGGGTTGGGTCCCGGAGCCACTGCCCCTGCCGGAGTCGGCACCGGTGCCATTGCTGGCCGTGGGCGGCCACCTCCAGGTGACCGCCTGCGTTGCTGTCGACGGCCAGGCGTTCCCAAGCCAACACGTGGGCGACCTGGACTCGGAACCGGCGCGCGCCTTTCTGCGCGAGGTCATCGAAGGGTTCGAAGATTTCCTCCAGGTCGAGCCCCGGTTGATCGCGGCCGACGCCCACCCCGACTACCCCAGCAGGTGGTTCGCCGAGGAACTCGCGCGTCGGCGGGACGGGGAGCTTCTTTTGGTCCAGCACCACCTGGCCCATGCCGCGGCCGTGCTCGCCGAGCACGGGCGGTTTCCGTGCGCGGAGGAGTCGGTGCTGGCCATCAGCCTCGACGGCACCGGATGGGGCCCGGACGGAACCGCCTGGGGCGGAGAATTCCTGCGTCTCGGAGGGGATCTCGCATGGAGCCGGCCCGGCCACCTGCAGCCACTGCCCCTCGTGGGTGGCGAACTCGCCGTGCGGCAGCCGTGGCGGGTCGCCGCCGGCAGCCCTTGCTTTGGCGGGCATGGCGGACGACGTGGCTCTCCTGCCCTTGGGGTTGAACCTCGATCCCGCCACGGTCCACCAGGTGTGCGGTCTGTCGGTCACGGGACAGTGGCCCATGGCCTCCGGTGCCGGGCGACTCTTCGAGGCGGCCGGGGCCCTGTTGGGCCTTGCGACCCACAACGACTGGGAGGGCGAAGCAGCAGTCCGTCTGGAGGGGCTCGCCGCCAACTGGCCCGATCCTGCCGAACTCTGGAAGATCGAATCGAACTGCTCTGACATCCCGGTGATTCTGCCGTCCATCGGGCTGTTGGCCGAGGCGGCCCGTCGACTACTCCGGGGCGAACCGCCGTCCTGTGTGGCGGCATCGTTCCACGCCACCTTCTGCGAGCTGGCCGCCCGCCTCGTGATCCGAATCTCGCAAGGAGTCAGAGGCCCGGTGGCCCTGGGCGGTGGTTGCCTGGCGAACCGCCTGCTCCGCGAGGGTCTCCGGTCACGGCTCGAGGAGGCCGGATTCGAGCCCCTGCTGGCCACCTCCATCCCTCCTGGTGACGGCGGCCTTTCCTACGGCCAGGCCGCTCTCGCCTCTGTGGCAACTGCTCGCGGCGTATCGCTGGCCAGTGAATTGATAGTCTAAATTCGTAATTCGCAATTCGTAATTCGCAATTTTCAGCAGGCTGGGATCCCACACAGCGAATTCGCCCTCCTCCATTGGCACAGCGACGACTCTTCGGCGTGAGTTATCATCAAGAGTCGGGGAATCCTGACGAACGAACCGGGAGGCGTACTCGTGTGTCTCGCCATACCCATGCGATTGAAGGAACGTGACGAGATGGACGGCGTCGTCGAACTCGACGGCATCGAACGAAGAGTGTCCCTGATGTTGCTGCCCGACGCCGAGGTGGGACAGCACCTCCTGATTCACGCCGGCTACGCCATTGGTTCGGTGGACGAGGAAGAGGCCGCTCAAACCCTCGAGCTGCTGCGGGAGTACGCCGACGCCATGGTGGATCTGTGACCCCAGGCAACCCGCTCCACGACCGCAAGGCTGTGGCCGGCCTGGTTCACAAGATCGAAGAGGCCGCGAACCGACTCGGGCGGCCCGCAACCTTCATGGAGGTCTGCGGGACCCACACCCACACCGTGGCCGGCGCCGGACTCAGACGCATGATGCCAACTGGCATTCGGCTGGTGTCCGGACCCGGATGTCCGGTCTGCGTCACCCCGGTGAGCTTCCTGGACCGCGCCCTAGCCATTGCCGAACTGCCAAACACCATTCTCTGTACGTTCGGCGATCTGATGCGGGTTCCATCGAGCTCCATGTCTCTTGAGCAGGCGCGAGCGCGGGGCCTCGACGTCAGAGTGGTCTACTCACCACGCGACGCCCTGGAAATGGCCCGCGATATTCCGGACCAAACCGTCGTTTTTCTGGCGGTGGGCTTCGAAACAACCGTTCCCACCTTTGCAGCGGCTCTCGCCGAGGCCGAACAGCTCGGCATCGACAACTTCAAGATCCTCCCCGGTAACAAGGTGATTCCGCCGGCCATGGTGGCCCTGGTGCAGGACCCGGAGCTCGAGGTCAGCGGTTTTCTGCTGCCAGGTCACGTGTCGGTGCTCACCGGCTGGGAGGTCTTTCGGTTCCTGGCCGATGTTCACGGTGTGCCCGGCGCCGTGGTGGGCTTCTCCCCCACCGACGTATTGCGAGGGGTGCTGGAGCTCATCGAACAGAATATCGATGGTCACGCGGCTGTGGAGAACCTCTATGGCAGCGTGGTTTCGCCGACGGGAAATCGCACCGCCTTCGCCATGGTGGACCGATTCTTCGAGCCCGCCGACGACGATTGGCGCGGATTCGGAACAATCCCAGCGTCCGGTCTCGCCCTTCGTGGGAATTGGGCACACCGCGACGCCGGCAGGATTCCGGTCGAGCTTCCGCCGCCGCGAGAACCGGTGGGCTGCCGTTGCGGCGACGTGCTGCGAGGCGCCATCGATCCGCCCGAATGCCCGCTTTTCGATTCCGGCTGTTCCCCGGATACGCCGGTTGGAGCGTGCATGGTGTCCAGCGAAGGCACGTGCTCGGCCTGGTTCCGGCACGAACGATGGGACGGCGCCTGAGATGAAATCCAATCTTCCTGCCAACGTGCTTCTCGCCCACGGTTCAGGCGGTCGACTGACCCAAGAACTGGTGCGTGACGCCTTCATTCCTGCCTTGGACAACCCCATACTTGCCACCCTGTCGGACGCAGCGATCCTCCCCGAACTGCCGCCAGGCCGGCCCGCCCTGACCACCGACGGTTTCGTGGTGGATCCGGCGGTGTTTCCCGGTGGCGATCTCGGTTACCTCAGCGTGGTTGGCACCGTCAACGACCTCGCCGTGGCCGGCGCCCGGCCCCTGTGGCTGACCTGGGCTCTGGTCCTCGAGGAGGGCGCGCCGGGCGAGCTCATCGAAACCTGCGCCCAGGGAACCGCCCGCGCGGCCCAGGAGGCGGGCATCCAGATCGTGGCTGGCGACACCAAGGTCGTGCCCAAGGGCAAGGGTGACGGGATCTACGCGGTCACCGCCGGCCTGGGCGTGGTCCCGCCCGGACGTGACGTGGGCGACCACCGCATCACCCCCGGTGATGCGGTCCTGGTCTCCGGACCCATTGGCGATCACGGCGCCACCATCATGGCCTGCCGCCACGGTCTCGGCAGCGACGAACTCCGGTCCGACTGCGCCCCCGAGGCGTCGCTTATCGAACACCTCTTCGCCTCCGGGATCGAGGTGCACGCCATGCACGACCCAACCCGGGGAGGGGCGCTGACCGTGTGCCACGAGACCGCCGAGCGCACCGGGTTGCGAATCACCCTGGACGAGGAGGCGATTCCGGTGCGCCGGGAGGTGCGGGCGGTGTGCGAGATCCTCGGTCTCGAGGTGCTCAGTCTGGCCTGCGAGGGTCGCGTGCTGGCGTGGATCGCCCACGCCGACGCTGACCGAGCCCTCGCAGCGTTTCGGAGCCACCCTTCGGGCAGTGAAGCTGCGGTGATCGGATCCGTCTCCGAGCGTCAGCCCCGCGAGGTCCCTCTCGTCCTCGAAACCTCAGCGGGAGGGCTTCGACCTCTCGATCTCCTATCGGGAAGCGACCTCCCCCGTATCTGCTAGCTGCTCAATATGCGGAACGAAGTGGAGCGTATTGAGCGCTAATCGGATTGGATCTTCTCGAGCGTCTCTCGGACCTTGGCGGCGTGACCCCTGGACTTGACTCGCCTCCAGTGGTGCGCGATTCGACCGCTCGGATCGATGATGACGGTGGAACGGATCACACCGACGCTGATTCGCCCGTACATGTTCTTTTCGCCCCAAGCGCCGTAGGCCTCCATGACGCCGTGGTCGGGATCGCTCAGCAACCGAACCTTCAGGCCGTGTTTGGCGATGAACTTGCGGTGTTTCTCGGGCAGGTCGGGACTGCAGCCGAGCACTTCGGCGTCGAGACCTTCAAAGGCCTCGATGCCCTCGGTGAACTCGCAGGCCTCGATGGTGCAACCCGGAGTGTCATCTTTCGGGTAGAAGTAAAGCACCACCCACTTCCCCTTCAGATCCCCAAGAGAAACATCTTTCCCGTCCTGATCCGGCAGTGTGAATCCCGGCGCTTGCCCTCCAAGTTGGATCGGTAATGCTGCCATTGCCGCCTCTCCTTCCCGGCCCTGCCCTCAAAAAACACAAGGCTGTGAAAAATAGTTATATCTCAGTTCGCTGAACTTTGGAGAATCAGAAAAACTCATTCTGCGGAGCGAAGCGGAGCAGAATGAGCGCCGCACCCATGTCCCTTTCCAGCACCGACCGTCGGCCATGCTAAGGTCGCCCCAACAAGGAGGACGCCAGATGAACTTGCCTCGAGGGCCCCTCGGATGGCTCACAGTCATGCTGATCTTCATGGCATCAATGACGACGATTTCCGTCGCCGGTGAAAAAGGAAACCACCCGGGTCTGAAAGACCCCAGGTTCGCCGCCGAGAAGGCCCCCGACATTTACAAGGTCAAGGTGGAAACCACCAAGGGAGACTTCGTCATCGAGGTTGTCAGAGAGTGGGCTCCCAACGGCGCCGACCGCTTCTACAACCTCGTCACGGTGGGCTATTACAAGAACACCGCCTTCTTCCGAGTCGTCGCCGGTTTTATGGCCCAGGTGGGCATGCATGGCGACCCGGACATCCAGGCTGCATGGTCCGATTTTCCAATCAAGGACGATCCGGTTTTGAAGGACAACACCCGCGGTATGGTGACCTTCGCCGCCAAGTCGGTCCCCAACTCCCGGACCAGCCAGATCTTCATCAACTACGGTGACAACACCTATCTCAAACGCCACGGCAGGTTTTCCCCGTTCGGCCAGGTGGTCGAAGGAATGCAGGTTGTGGACTCCCTCTACTCCGGATACGGGGAGGGCGCTCCCAGCGGGAAAGGGCCGTCGCAGGCCGAGATCAATCCGGCATGGCAACGCCTATCTCAAAAAGGAGTTTCCCGAACTCGACTACATCACTCGCGCCACCATCGTGACCGAGTAATGTACGAACGGCGAATCTCCTTCTTTCTCACAACAGGGGTGCGGATATCATCGCCCCCAGAGGAGTCATGGGCCTGACACCCGATGATGTGCTGAGGGCCCGCGCGGCCTTCGACGAAAACGCCGCGGAGATTCTCCGCTTGGCGGTCGAACGCGGCCTCATATCGCCCACCGAGGCCGACACAGCCATCACCCACGCCCATGTGGAGGTCACCCAGACCGCCGACGGCACTCCGCCCCCGGTGGTCGAGGTGCTCGCCCACAGCGGCGTCTTGGACCCGAGCACTCTGGCTGGCCTGGCTCGGGAACTTGGACTGCCCGACGACCACGCATCCACATGGGCGGGAATGGAAAACGCCGCCTTTCCCGACTCTTTCGACGTACCGCCGGTCAAGGACTGGGACCGCTACGAGATCGTGGACTTCATCGGCCGCGGCGGCATGGGCGACGTCTTCAAGGCACGTGACCCTCGGCTGGGGCGCTTTGTCGCCCTCAAGTTCCTCCGTCGCGACACTCCGGAGATCGTCCACCGATTCCTCCGTGAGGCCCGGGTTCAGGCAAGGATCGACCACGACAACGTGTGCCAGGTCTACGAGGTCGGCGAGGTCGATGGCCACCCCTACATCGCCATGCAGTACATCGCCGGCGGCTCCCTCAAGGAAATCAGCGATCTGCTGACCATCCCCGAGAAGGCCAGAATCATGGTGGATGTGGCGGACGCCCTCCACGCAGCCCACCAGGCCGGCTTGATTCACCGCGACATCAAGCCCGCCAACATTCTGGTAGAGCGGCTTTCCGAAGGCGGCTGGCGGCCGTACGTTGTGGACTTCGGCATTGCCCGCGAAGCCGAAGGTCGCGACGTCACCATCTCCGGAATGGTCCTGGGCACCCCTGCCTTCGCGGCGCCGGAGCAGGTACGGGGCGAGATCGACAGGCTCGACCGTCGAACCGATGTCTACAGCCTCGGAGCCACCATGTACTGGTTCCTCACCGACCGGGCGCCCTACGAGGGGGGTTACCCGGAGGTCCTGGCCGGAATCACCGATCGCGAGCCTGTTCCTCCTCACCGGATCAAGCCCGAAATCGCGGTGGACCTCGAGACCGTCACCCTGAAATGCCTCGAAAAGGAGCAGGACCGGCGCTACCCAACAGCCCGCGCCGTGTCGGAGGATCTGCGGAGATTTCTCTCGGGGGAACCGATCACCGCCCGACCCACAACTCTGTTCTACAAGCTCGGCAAGAAGGTCCGGAAATACAAGGGATTGACGGCGATCGGCCTCGCGGTGCTGGTCGCCTTCGCCTTTGTGGTGGGTTATGCCCTTCGTTCGAACCTCATGGCTCGACGCCAGGCGGCGATCGCCCAGCACCTGCTCGTCCAGGCCAACGAGATCGACAACCTGGCGCGGATCACAGCCATGATGCCGCTCCACGATCGGCGCCAGGAAGAGACCCGAATCAACCGACGAATGCGGGAGATCGAGGAGGAGACTGCCCGGCTGGGGCGGCTCGCCTTTGGGCCCGGTCACTACGCCCTTGGCCGGGGTTACCTCGCTCTCCAACGCTACGAGCAAGCTCTGGAGCACCTCCAGCTCGCCGAAGAGTCGGGCTATGACAACCCGGCTGTTTCCTACGCCACGGGGATGGTGCTCGGCAGGCTCTACGAGGCACAGCTCCAACGGGCGAGCCAGCTTGACGACGAAGCGTTGCGCAACGCCTTCCGCCGTTCCATCGAGGCCGAGTACCGCGAGCCGGCTCTCGCATACCTCCGAGCGAGCGAGACCTCTCAGCCGGAGGCCGCGGCCTATGCCGAGGGCCTGATCGCCTTTTACGAACGCCGGTACGACGAGGCTCTGGCCAAGGCTCGGTCCGCTTTCGACGAGGCCGACTGGCTCCATGAGGCCAAAAAGCTCGAAGGCGATATCTATCTCACCCTGGCGACTGAAAACCGCTTCCGCGGCGAGTACGATCAGGCGCTCGCCGAGCTCGAGATGTCCGGAAAGGCGTACTTCGCCGCGTTTGACATCGCTCGGTCGGACGCGACCATCCTGGACGGCGAGTGCACCCGCTGGATCGAGGTCCTCGAGACCGAGGCCGCCCGCGGTGACCCCGCCCGCTCGACCTTTGATCAGGCTCTGGCCGCCTGCGATCGATCGCTGCTGGTCAACCCGGATCGGTCGGCTGCCCACGAGCAGCTGTCATGGCTCCACTGGCGGTGGGCCGACCTGGTCAACGATCGGGGCGACGACCCGTCCGATTTCCTCGACCGGGCCATCGAGTACGCCCGGCGAGCCATCCAGATCGACCCGGACAGCGCGTCGGCCCACCACAAGCTCGGCGGTGCCATGCTGGTGGCCGGAGTTCACGAAATGGGCCAGGGTCACGACCCGCGTTCCACCCTGGAGCGTGCAGTGGCGAGCCTGCAGGCAGCGGCCAAGGCCGATCCCAGCATGGTTCCAGCCCACGACGACCTGGGTTACGCCTGGGAGAGGATCGCCCGCTATGAGCTGAGCGCCGGCCTCGACCCCCGCTCCGCCCTCGACAACGCAATCGCCAGCTTTGACCGGGCGATCAACATCAATCCCGAGTACGCCAACCCTTACAACAACAAAGGGATCGCCCTGTGGCGGAGGGGCTACTACGAGCTCAAAACCGGACTCGATCCCGAGCAATCGCTCGACCAGGCCCTCGACGCCCTGTCCGCCGCCACAACAATCAATCCCAACTACGCCTACGCCTACGCCAACCGCGGCCTGACCTACCGCACCAAGGCCCTTCACCTCCTCGAGCTGGACGAGAACCCCACACCCTGGCTCGACCAGGCGAGGGTCAACTACGACAAGGCGCTGACCATCAAACCCGGAATTTTCTGGGGCTACCCGGAGCAGGCCTCGGTGGAGTTGCTGTCCGCCCGGTGGGCCATGCGTCAGGGCCGCTCGCCCGAGCCCTTCTTCGAGGCCGCGGCCAGGGCGGCCCAACGCGGCCTCGACGTCAATCCCCAGAACGCGGCGGCCTACCAGACGGCGGCCAAGGCCCACCGCTGGCGAGCCGAATGGCTCCGTTCCATGCGTCGAGACCCCAATCCCGACATCACCGCGGGCCTCCGACTGATTCGTACGGCGCTCCAGCTGAACCCCGCCCTCGCCAATGCCCTGATGACTGAAGCCGCACTTCTGATCCTCCAGGCCGAAGCATCCGACTCCCCTACCGAGCGCCAGAATCTGGTTCGGTCCGCCACCCGGTCGCTGGATCGAGCCATCGAAATCAATCCGGTCCTCGAACGCGAAGCCCGCCAACTCCGAGAGCGTGCGGAGCTGATCTAGCCCGCCGCCTCATGGTTCCTGTGTGTTAGTGTGTCGGGCGAACAGACCCGCTCACGGATCGTGAAATATTGTTGCTGTTGACGCGAATGGAGGACAGGAAGATGAAAAGAACATTGTTGCTGGCGACCGTTGGGCTCGCACTTCTCGTTGCACCGAGCGCCGGAGCCCAGGAAGAAATCATCGACAACGTCATGGCGGCCTGTGCACCAGAGATTGAGGCCTACTGCAGTCAGGTAACCCTCGGCGAAGGCCGGCTGCTGGCCTGCTTCTACGCCCACGAGGACAAGCTCTCGGGCCGCTGCCAGTACGCCCTCTACGAGGGGGCCGCCCAACTCGAACAGTTCGCCGTCGCGGTCACCCACCTGGCGAACGCGTGTTTCGATGACGTCGAGAAGTACTGCGCCGAGGTCGAGCTTGGCGAGGGACGAGTCGGCACCTGCCTGTTGGAGCACAAGGCCGAGGTCACGGATGCCTGCCGCCAGGCCATGGACGACGTCCAACTCGAGGTCGGGGGAGAATAGCCCCCCAACGGGTGCCGTCGCGATATCGGGAGGTACACTGCCCGGCAGTGTCGTCTCGCCTCGAATGGCCCAAACCATCGGGGGCAGGCGCCGTAGAACATCACGATCGGAATGAACGCCGAACGCTGATGTGGACGGAGTTGGCTCGAAATGAACCTCGCACGCCGAGTTGTGTTGAATTCCCTGATGATCGCGTTCGCCGGCGCAGCCGCATTTCCACCCCAACCTCTGGTCGCCGCAGGGACGGAGGTCCCGACGTGCCGTGGCGACACCGTGGTCGCGGACCCTTCTTACGCCGACCGGACAATCGCCTTTGCCACGCGTCTGGCCGAGCTCGGACCCCGCCCGGCGGCTGGCGAAGCTGAAGCTCGAGCCCGCGCGATGGTCGTCGCCGAGTTGGAGGCCATCGGACTGGACGTCGCCATCGAGCCCTTCGGGTACCGGTCGTTCACCATCGAAAGGACCAGTCTCGAGCTCGGGGGCGCCTCGGCCGAGCCCGTGATATTGGGGCTGGACCCCTTCGTTGACCGCCTCGATTTCGCAGGGACGGCGGTTGTGGTGACGGACCCGGCTCAGGCCTCGCAGGCCATCGACGGGCACATCGTCGTCACCAATCACCCCCTCATGCAGCTCATGATCGCCGAGTTCAACCCTGCGGTGGTGATCTGCGTCGAACCCGCCGATCTGGAAGCGTTCACGGCTCGGGGCAACCTCGAGGTCTCCCTCCAGGTCCACGGCAAACCCATCGTGCTGCGATCAGCCAACGTGGTTGCTCGAATCGGACCGCCGAAGCCCTCCGGGCGGGGAATCCTCGTCACCTCCCACACCGATGCCTACCAGGACAGCCCTGGGGCCAACGACAACGGCACCGGCCTCGGTCTCATGATCGAGCTCGCGCGGGCGTTCGCGACGAACTCCGAGCAACTCGACACCTCGATCACCTTCATCGCATTCGGCGCCGAGGAAAATGGAGCGATCGGCTCGCGAGCCTACCTCCAGGACCACCTCGCAGACCTGGCAGAGGTCGTCGCCGTGGTCAACCTCGACACCCTTGGTGGGGCACTTGGACCGGTGATCGCCACCAAGCCATCTGAGAAACCTGAATCCCCGATAGAGCTCCAGAACCGCATTCCCGAGTCGCTCCAGGGAAAAGCCTGGGAAGGCCCTCAAGGCCAGTGGAGGATCATCCACCCCGAGATCATCCCCACCGCCTTTACCTCGCACTATCCCGAGTGGCTGTACGAGATCGTCAACCAGAGCGCTGCCGACCTCGGCATCGAGATCGTGCACCTCGATCTGATCTCCGACCACCGCACCTTTGCCCTGGCCGGCGTGCCGGCCATCAGCATCCAGTCACGCGAGCACCACATCCACTCAAAGCAAGACACGGCCGACGCTCTGGTGCCCGAGACCATCGCCGCCGGCGCCAAGCTCGCAGCGAGAATCCTGTGTCGCCTGCAAGCCGGATCTGATGAATGAGGCGCTTGTCTGCGGGTTCCCGAATCCGAGCCCGAATCCCGAGCCCCGAGATCCTGCACCACCAGTCCTCAGAGGATCGGCGATTGAAGCCTCTTACAGGGGGCACACGTCGCCCGGGCAGTCGTCCTCGAACGGGCAACTTTCGTACGGGCAGTTGGCCTTCCTGAGGGTCTTCCTGGCCCGCTCCCAGTCTACCGGCATGGCGGCGCTTTGCTGGCGCTGCCCTACGGCACCCCGAATCTCATCCACGTGGCGCAGGTAGTGCTCCACTGCGCGTTGGACGATTTCCGAGCGGGTCACGCTGAACCGACTGGCGGCGTCAGCGACCCAACCGGCAGTCTCGTCTGAAAGTTCGGTATAAAACTCGACCACGGCATCCCCTTTTGTGTTCATTGGCATTATAGACCACAACTGCAACTGATTCTCAGAACGAAATTCACAGTCAGGGGATTCCAACAGGGGCGCAGTTGGCGGGGCTAGCAGGACTCGAACCTGCGACCAATGGTTTAGGAAACCACTGCTCTATCCACCTGAGCTATAGCCCCGCACGGGGAGTCCGATGCTAAGCCGATGGCTTCTGGCTGTCAATCGCGGGCCGGTGCCGTGAGGCGGGATGGGCCGCAGAAGAACGCGGTTTAGGAATTGGGCGCAGATCGACGCAGTTCAACAGCCCCAGCACCAGGGCCGACACATTTGGCGGTTGGTGGGTGGTTCAAAACCATCTTGACTCGGCACGAAGGGTCAACAGTGTCGGCCCTGGCACCGATATCGGCGCTTTTTCTGCCTCCGCACATTATCCGCATGTTTTCCTCATGACAATCTCGTTTCTGAGACCTATATTGTGACCAACTGTTCAGATCTACAGAACGGGGGGAGAGTCATGAGCCGCCCGATGCCGTTGGCCTGGTGGCCGCCGTTTGCTGTCGTATGTCTGGGTGTCCTTGCGCCGCCAGCGGGCGCGCAGGTGTGTCCGGAATTGGTGGGCGTCTTGCCGGGAGCTATCGGTGTCGTCACAGCGTCGGGTGACTACGCATACCTTTGTGGTGACTGCTATTCAAACGGCGGTGACCTTCATATTGCCGACGTCTCACATCCCTCGGTGCCGGAGGTCGTCGGCCAGTTCGAGATGCCGGAGCTTGATATTCACCAGATCGCCGTGCAGGACGGTTACGCTTACGTCGTAGGCACGGAGTTTTCGAGTGGGAGTCTTCGTGTGATCGACGTAGCCGATCCGCGCGCCCCCGTGGAGGTGGGGCGCTTCGACGTCCCGGACGCTTCGGCCACAGCGGTCTCGGTGTCTGGCGCCAACGCGTATGTCGGGTACTTTATCCCGGGTGGATTCCCGTTCCGAGTTCTCGACGTGAGTGATCCACAGCATCCCATGGAGGTGGGAACGGCTCCTACGCATTGGGTTTACGACGTGGCAGTGGCGGACCACTACGCGTACGTCTCATCAGGCGATATTTTTCTTTCTTACCTTCAGGTGATCGACGTGAGCGATCCATCCGCACCGGTAGTGTTGGTCACGGTTTTATACTTCGGCGGCCAAATCGCGGTTGACAACAGCTATTTGTACGCAGCTGGGGGCTCCGGCCTTCGGGTCATCGACGTGAGCGATCCGTCCAACCCGGTCGAGGTCGGCTTTGTCGACTTGCCGGACGGCGCTGGGGACGTCGCGGTATCGTCCGGCTTCGCCTACGTCACCGACTACCCCGCTGGCCTTCGGGTCATCGACGTGAGTCATCCAACCGCACCCGTGGAGGTCGGTTTTTTCGACACAGACGGCCTCGCCACAGGTGTCTCGGTTTCAGATGGCTACGTATTTGTTGCGGATGGCAATGGCGGCCTGAAGATCTTCCGAGAGTGTGGTGTGTTCTTGGACGGTTTCGAGTCCGGCGACACAGCGGAGTGGTCGGCGGTGGTGCCGTAGAACGGATAGGCCGCGGATGAACGCAGATCAGGCGCAATGAGGCGCAGTCAAAAAAACGATCTGGCGAACCGGCCGTATCCACAGTGAAGGTGTTCAGCCGGGGGAGGTGCCGTGATGTTCCGTGTCGCCGCGATATTGGTGACGGTGCTCTGTGGGCTCCAGCCCACAGCCGCTTTGACTCAGGTGCAGTGGCAGGTGGTCGTCAGCGATGGTTTGGGTGACAACGACAACGGCGACGCCGGAGCGATGTCGGTTTTTCAGCAGCAGCTGTACATCGGGACGGCCAACTTCACCGATGGAGCCGAGCTCTGGCGCAGCCCGGACGGGACGAGCTGGGACCAGGTCAACAACGACGGCTTCGGTGACGGCGGCAATCACGCCGTGTACGCCATGGCGGTCTTCGACGGCCAGCTCTATGCGGCGACCTATCAGGGGAATATCGCCACAGGGACCGGGGTCGAGATCTGGCGTGCCGCCGACGGCTCGTCGTGGGAGCAGAGCAACAGTGACGGATTCGGGGACTCCACCAACGCGGGCGCACTTGCGATGGCGGTTTTCGGGGGCGACCTCTACGTGGGAACCTTCAAATTCTCCACCGGGGGCTGCGAAATGTGGCGAAGCGACGATGGAACCAACTGGACCCAGGTGAACTCCGACGGCTTCGGCGATCTCAGCAACCAGGGTGTGTTCTCCATGGCGGTCTTCGATGGCCAACTCTACGCCGGCACCTACAAGGACAGCGGCGGCGGCGGCGAGGTGTGGCGTCCCCGGACGGCACCGCCTGGACCCAGGTCAACTCCGACGGCTTCGGAAATACCGCAGACAGGGGCATCTACTCCATGGCGGTGTTTGACGGTCAGCTGTACGCAGGAACCGGTCTCGGCGAGATCTGGCGGACCGACAACGGCACCGATTGGCAGCAGGTCGTCGGCGACGGGTTCGGCAACGACCGAAACTGGGCGATGGATTCCTTGGCTGTATACCGCGGGGAACTTTTAGCCGGCACGTACAACAGCCTGACCGGGACCGAGGTCTGGCGAAGCGCCGACGGCTCAATATGGGAACAGGCCAACAGCGACGGATTCGGTCACGCCTGGAATTGTTCATCATCGTCGGTCGCGATCTTTGCCGAGCAGCTGCACATCGGGACCTACACCTGCGATCCCATGTTCCCTGCGCCGCCGTTCCAGGTATGGCGGACGAACAACCACATTTTCGAGGACGGCTTCGAGTCCGGCGACACCTCGGCGTGGTCGGCGGTGGTGCCGTAGGCACGTTTCGAGCTTCGGGATTCGGGGTTCGGGGCTCGGGGTTTGGAGCCACGTACCTTGACAGCCCCTGAGTCGAGCACCAGATTCCGAGATGACGGCTCTGTTATTCAGACTGGCCATGTTCTGGAGTCGATCATGAAGAATGCGACGACGCCTCTCGGATTTCGATCACCCCCTGATCACGAAAAGGCTGAACGAGCTGACCACGGACGACAAATCGGAATGGGGAAACATCGAGGCCTTATTCGATTTCGTCCGTGATGGCATCCCCTTCGCCTTCCCGATGAAGTTCAGCGACTGGGACGTTGTCAGAGCTTCTGACGTTGTCACATCAGGCTTTGGCTACTGCAACACCAAGGCGACGTTGCTCGTGGCACTGTGCAGGGCATCTGGAATCCCTGCGCGGGTGCACTACGGCTTGATTGACGTCCGAATCATGAGGGGAATCTTCCCCTCCTTCGCATTTCCATTTCTGCCGGCATCGGGGCCCCATTCCTGGACCGAGGTGGAAATCGACGGGCAGTGGAAATCGGTCGACTCCTACATCAATGACGAGACTCTTTTTCGTGCTTCGCGCCGCCGGCTCCAAAGTATGGAGCAGTCTCTCGGTTACTCACTCGCATGCGCGGACGGCAGGTGCAGCTGCGAGTTCAATTTCGGCGACCGAGGTTTCGTCCATATGGGAGCAGTCGTCGAAGACCACGGCGTCTGGGATGACGCTTCACAGTACTTTGAGTCCGAAAAATACGTGAGGTTCAGCGCTATCCAGCGCCTGTTCTATCCCGTGATTGCCGTTGTCAGCAACCGAAATATCAGGCGACTCAGGGCCTCCCTCGGCTGACGGCCCCTTGCCCCTCGATCAACCGAGAATCTCATCCGCCGACACCTCGGCGTGGTCGGTGACGATGCCGGAGGCCGGGATGGTCCGCAGAAGAACGCGGGTCAGAAATTGGACGCAGATGAACGCAGCCCACAGGAATAGGCACCACCTATCCCGTTCTTTCGATCGTTTGCATCGAGGAAATTTCGCAACTGTGAGATACGTGGCACCGCTATTCCAATTTCTATATTGATTATAGTGATTATATTGCTTGGTATGGTACTATTGTTTTTGGAGATACCTTGAGCCCACCAAGCGACAAACCCATGCTCACCTTCGTGATCGATAGGGACCTATTGGATCGGGTCGACGATTACAGGTACGAGAACCGGTTTCCTACCCGGGCGGGGGCGATCAGGTGGCTGCTGGAGTGGGCGCTGAAACAAACCCCACCGTCCGACAAACACCGGCGGAGCAAATAGCAGGAGGACCCGCGGCATGGCATCCAAGTGGAAGAACCGCAAGCTCGTCTCCAACCTGGACCCGATGGTGTACGAAAAGGACCGCGCCGGATTCATGCGCGGTCTGCGTGAGATCGACATGGCGGCCCGGCTCGGCTACGACACCCGCAACTCCTACCTCATCGTCGAGAACGACCGTGTGGTGGGCATCGGCGGCTGCGGTCCTGGAGCCAGGCGCTAACTCAGCCGCCCACCCGCACGAAATCCGCACAAAATCAGAAGATTTTCGTCACGACTCTTTGTCGACCACCACCCATGTTGTTTGAAGGATGCAGATGACAGAGGTCTTGCTTTCACAACAGGAAGGAGGCGACGATGGCACAAGCACACGGGACTCAATGCCGCCATTCGACCAGGTACCTGGTGGTGACCTCATTCCTTGTACTGTCCCTCGTTGGTCCTCGGCTCACCGCCGAGTCTCCGACCGGCACGGAAACTGCCGCCCGCTGGGCCTACGGGCCCACGACCGCGGTGGCCGTTGTTGACCAGTACGCGTACTTCGGCAGCGGCTGTGTGCTGCTGGTCGCCCATATCTCCGATTCAGCAGAGCTGGAGATCGTGGCCGAGATCGCCCTGCCCGGAGTCGTGCGGGGCATCGACGTGGTCAATGGCTATGCGTACGTGGCCAACGGGAGGTCCGGCCTTCGAATCCTCGACGTCAGGACTCCAACGACTCCGGTGGAGATCGGCGTCGCGTTGGACCCGAGGGATGCCTATGGCGTCGAAGTGTCCGGCCGCCACGCCCTGGTTGCGGATTTCCGGGGAGGACTCTGGATCATCGACGTCGCCATACCATCCTCCCCTATCGCGGTTGGATTATCGGCCGAACCTGCAAACCCGGTTGACGTGGTGGTGTGGGGAGATCACGCCTTCGTCGCGGACATGTGGGACGGACTTCGAGTCATCGACTATTCCGACCCCTCATCGCCTTTCGAAATTGGGCAATTCGACACTCCCGGGATCGCCATCGGTGTGGCGGCCACTGGTCGCCACGTTTACGTGGCCGACTACCACGGGGGTCTGCAGGTCGTGGACGTGAGCCAGCCAGAGAAACCGAATCTCGCCGGCCGAGTCGACACACCGGGCGCCGCCAAGGGTCTCTGGATCTGCGAGGATCTGGCACTCGTCGCGGACGACGCTGCGGGGCTTCTTGTCATGGATGTGAGGTCGCCCGCCTCGCCCCTCGTCACCGGATTCCACTCAACGCCCGGATTTGCATCGGGTGTTTCGAGCGATGGACAAACCGCTTTTGTCGCCGACGGTTGGGCCGGCCTTCGGTTGATTGACATCAGGCCGCCGGCCTCCCCTCTCGAGGTTGCGGCGTACATCAGCCCGACACGTTCAGCCCCGTCGCGACACTGCGGCGGATATGGGTCTGTCGAAGAAACGCCCTCCGGGATCGAGATCTTCAGAGACTGTGATCACGACAGCCGGCAGTAACGGTCAGTGGACTCGGCGGTGCGAGGCGTCGTTGAGTTTTCGGAGTCGGTTTCCGAATTCCGAATTCCGAATTCCGAATTTTGCCCGACTGCCTACGGCACCGAGGCCGACCACTGGCCGGTATCCCCGGTCTCGAAGGAGTCCGAGAAAAGGTGGGGACTCGTGACGGTCAGGCCCTTGATGCAGAAGTTGGCCGTGTCGTCGTCGAACCAGAGATCCTGCCAGACCCCGCCGCCATCGCGGTAGAAGCTCTGATCGGGATCGGCCGATGACTCCACCAAGGTGCGGCTCTCGGCTCCGAGCAGTACCGGGACGATGGAGGTCCGATCAAAGGGCTGGCCACCCTGGGACAGGCTCAGATACAAGAAAAAGTCGTCGCCCGTTTGGAGGTTCACCGGAACGTCCAGGTCAACGGTGTAGAATCCCTTCTCGGTCAAGGATCCACTGGTTGTCGAAAGGGGATCGGCCAGGGCGCCGGCTTCGAAACGATCGTAGACCGTAACCGTGTAATCCACCTGCTCGGCGGCCGTGAAGAAGCTGACTGCCGTCAACAGCTCATCCATGACCGCGGTGAAGGCGTTGAAGGCTTCGTCCGCATCCAACTTGGTGTCCCGCCATCCGTGGTAGTCGTGGTAATACACGCCTTCGTACCTGAGCGGTTCCACGTCCTGGAAGGACACCGCCCCCATCTCGGGGTGCTGACAGCTGTACTTGTCGTAGTACGAAATCCAGAAGTAGCCGTCGTGCCCCCACCATTCTCCCCAGCTGTTCTTCACCAGCCAGGCGCCCGGTTGCGGGGCTTGAGTGTTGTGATTGATCGTCCCAGCCGACGATGGAAACCGCATGGTTGGGCTCCATGGGCTCGGACGGTGGCTGGTAGTGGTTGTAATTCCAGTCAATGAACTGACCGGCGTAGGCCATGCAGGTGCCGACCACGCCGTGGTTCATCACCGCCGTCTTGATGGTCTCGATCTCGCTGAGATCCACCTCGGCCACGTACCAGGCGATGTGGCGCGGATAGTAATAGTGGTAACTGGGATCGCTGCGCAGCGGTGGCGTGTCGTAGCTTTGCCCGTCCACGTCCCGCACCGCCCCCTCCAGACGGGAGAGGTACGCCGATGTCACCAGGTAGTCGCCGCCGTTGTGAACTTCCAACCCGCCGCCAGTGGGTGGGTCCGTATCGTCGTTGTTGTGCTGATTGAATCCGTTCCACCAATCCAGGTGGTACTCGGCCAGGTTGGGCTCGCCCTGCTCTCCTGCCGCCGCCCAGGCACCGGTCATCAGCAGATTCCCCTCCATGGAGGCCATGGCTCCGTGAGTCCAGCAGGTCCCACCCTGTTGTGACTTGACCGAGGTCACATAGTTGGTCCCGCCAACGTCGCGAAGATCAAAACTCGCCGGGAGCTGCGCGTGGGCGACGGCGGCAGTCACAAAAACGATGGCGAACACAACGGCGTACTTTTTGGACATCCGAAGCCTCCAAGACTGGTACCGATGGCACCAAATCCGGCACCGGTTTACATTCTAGCAAGTTGTTGGTGATACGTTTTCTCAAAATTTGAAAAACACCCGAGGGGAGTGAATCTCCCCACGATGACCGCTGAAAAGAACGATCGGGAGAGTGGCGAGTGCTGAGCCCCCCGTCTCGGTGCGGTATGCTCGCCCCGATGAGAGCGGTATTACTCACTGTTGTCGAACGTTCGGTGGTGGTCGTCCTGGCCCTGTTGGTCGCAGGTGGCATCGCCCAACATGTCATGGCTGATTCTGACGGCGATTCCAGCCCGGATCTCGCGATCCTCGATCGATCGCCAGGCGATGGCAAGGTATCGCCTTGGGTTGCAGATGCCGTGGCCCTCGGAGGCACCACCGAGCTGCTCGTGGTTCTGTCCGACCAGGCCGACCTCGAGTCACTCCAGACCGGAGAGGCTTTGTCGGCGCGCCGACATCTGGTGCGAAACGCCTTGTGGGACACGGCCCAGGCCAGCCAGCGCCAGTTGAGGCTTTGGTTGACCGACAGGGGCATATCCCATCGGCCTTTCTACATCGTCAACGCGATTCTGGTGTCCGGGGCCGACAGCGCCCTGGTGGGCGAGCTGGCGACCCGTCCCGACGTGGCGAGGATCGCGGCGAATCCACGGGTGCGGCAGATCCTCCCGGTGCCCAAAGCCCCTCCGGTGACCGAGTTCGGCGAGGCGATCGAATGGAATGTCTTGCAGATCAGGGCAGACGAAATGTGGGCCAAGGGCATCACCGGCCAGGACATCGTCGTCGGCAATCAGGACACCGGCTTCGACTGGGAGCATCCCGCCCTGGTGCAGCAGTATCGAGGATGGGATGGGTCGGCGGCGAACCACGATTACAACTGGCACGACTCCATCCACACTGGCGGCGGTGCCTGCGGGCCCGACTCGCCGGCGCCTTGTGACGACCACGGCCACGGCACCCTCACCACGGGGGTTGTGGTGGGCGACGACGGCGGCGCCAACCAGATTGGAGTCGCGCCCGGCGCGCGCTGGATCGGCTGCCGCAACATGGACCAGGGCGTCGGAACTCCCGCCACCTACCTCGAGTGCCTGGAGTTCTTCCTCGCTCCCTACCCGGTGGGCGGCACCCCGGCCCAGGGCGACCCCGACCGAGCGCCCCATGTCACCAACAACTCCTGGACGTGCCCGCCTTCCGAGGGCTGCGACTGGGACACCCTGCAGGCCGCGTTCGAAGCGCAGCGAGCCGCCGGCATCATGACGGTGGTGGCGGCCGGCAATTCGGGCTCGTCCTGCTCGTCGGTGGATATTCCGCCGGCGATCTACGACGCGGTGTACTCCGTCGGCTCCATTAACCTCTTCGGCGAGATTTCCAGCTTTAGCGCCCGCGGCCCCGTGATGGTCGACGGCAGCGGCCGGCTCAAGCCTGACATCTCGGCGCCCGGTGAGGACGTCCGTTCGAGCGCCGCCGGAGGCGGTTACGAATCGGCGTCCGGAACCTCACTGGCCTCCCCCCACGTGGCCGGAGCAGTGGCCCTGCTGTGGTCGGCGTCGCCGTCGTTGATCGGGAGGATCGACGCCACCGAGGCCATCTTCAACATCACCGCCGAGGGCTGGACGAGCGATCAGTGCGGCGATCCGGCCGACGCCGTGCCCAACAACGTGTACGGATGGGGGGTGCTCGACGCACTCGCCGCCTACGAGGTCTTCGACGACGGCTTCGAGTCCGGCAACGCCTATTTCTGGTCGGCCATCGTCCCGTAGACTGCATATCTCACCGCCGGTCCATTGACATCGCTCTCTCCGGGGAACATATTGGCAACTAGAACCCCCGACTGGAGGCCAATATGCGTGCAGTCGTCCTCGTCCTCGTGATGGTGTGGCTCTCGCCGCCCGGACTGTGGGCACAGAACATCTTCGCAGACGGTTTCGAAACCGGCGATGTGTGGAGGTGGACCGACAGCGTTGGGTTCAGCTGTAGTGACGAATGCAACCTCGTTTCACAAGTAGGATGTGTGCCCACCGAAAAGTGCACCTTTTTCGGGGCCTCAAATCCGGATCGGGGCTGTGCGCGGTGTGTGGATGACGGCGACGTAGGATGGGGAGGTGCCTGTGCCTTCGATCCGACCACCGGGATCGACGACTGCGTGGCAGGCCTCTATTGTCATGAAGGGACCTGCAAGGAGTTCTGTTCGTGGCCGCCGGAAACCTGTCCTGATCCTGAAGGGTGTTTCGGCATAGCGCTCACCTTTGACGGCCTATTCGTCGGGCTGTGCGTCCCACAGTGCGATCTCTTCGCCCAGGACTGCAGCCCCGACAAGGGGTGCTACATCATGCTCGGCAGGGATTCCTACCCGAGTTTTTGCTACGTGCCCGAGCCCGAGCCCGATCCGCCGGACGGCTGCGGCATCGGCCTCGACCGCCCGGGGATCCAAGGAGAGTGCTGCTCTTACATCAATACCTGCCAACCCGAATACGGGTGCAACCAACTCAACGGGCCGGATTTCGATCACATGGTGTGCGCCAGAAACTGCGATCCCACCGGCACCCTTGGCTCGGACGACTGCGTGCAGGTTCTCGGATCAACCTTCTGGTGCATGTCGATCAACGCGTACTACGCAAACCTGGATGAACTGCCCGACGCCTATGGTTTCTGCATCGACTGGACGATCTGGGGTCCGCCCGAGTGCTACAACGGTGTCCAGGACGCACACGAGGACGGCATCGACTGCTGCGTGGAGCCCGGAGGGGATCCGGACTGCCCCTGCGTATACGAGTGCCTTTGACCAGCTCTCTTGCCGGAGGTGCAGGTTTCTGCATAAGGCTGATCCTCAGATTTGAAACCCTTGACTACATGTAGACATCGCAGTTAGTATCCGTTCCCGCAGGAGGAGTGCGTTGCGAATTCAACCGAAAACAGATACGGCTAACGATGATCAGAAAGTGTTCAGCGTCAGGATCGACCCCATTCTGATCCGCAAGCTCAAGGTCCATGCCGTCCTCGTGGACCGCTCCATCAGATCAGTGGTCACCGAAGCCTTCGACGAGTACCTCGCTCTTCATAAGGACGAGGCCGAAAAGCTCTAGCGCGACCGATCGGTCGTGCTCATCGCTCGAAAAACTCCCCACCCACCACCCTCCCCCGCTTTTCGAGTTTTCCTGATTTTCGATTTTCGATTTTTGATTTTCGATTTTTGACTATCGTGGGGTTCGGGCACGGCAGGACCGTCGACCCAGAAGACCCCCGGCAATCGCAGCAGAAACTGAAGGAGCGCCTGGTCCACGTTGGGCACCCACAACGGCACCCCCCGTCGATGGGCGTCGGCGGCGAGACGCTCAACCAGAAGACCTGCCGGGCGTCCGGCGCCTGCCACGCTCGCGCACCAACCCGGGACGCGCAGCGCCGACCCTGCCTCGGCTCCGGTCGAGAGTACGTCCTCCACCCACCCTTCTTCTCCGCTGGGATCCACCAGCCGCCAGGAGAAACCTTGCGCTGTAGGTCCACCCGGTGTCGCCAGCCAGCCGATTCCAGTGTGCCCCCATGCCTCGGTCGGTGCCCACGCTCCCACCTGCCGCCCGGTGGGCAGCTCCCAGACCGAGGCGGGAAAACCTGTCTGTGAGGTCTCTGACTGAGTTGTCTCGACCTTCGCCAAAGCCGTCATGGCCACGGCCGCCGCTCCGCAGTGCCCCTCCCAGGGTCCGCAGAAGACCGCCGTGACGCCCTCCGAGGCCGCTTCTTCGCGGTCGGTCACACCAGCCCAGGTACGATGGATGTCATCAATGTGGGCGACCGGCAGCAACACCGCCGGCCACGGCAGAACCACCGGCAGAGCGCCCAACTCGACTGCCAATTCGGCCAGGAGGGTCGCCATCCGTCCCTCCCCCACCTGGCACCTCCAGAAGGCCCGATTCTTCCAGGTCACCGCGATCAGGCGTTGTTCCGGGGCCGATACCAGGTCCGCGATCCAGGGATCCAACGGCGGTGTCACCCCCTGGCACACCTCTGCGGCTGCACGGAAGGCACACCCGGCGTCCACCGTGGACGGTGGCAGCCACAGGGCACCTCCGATTCCCAACCGAATCGCCTGAACCAGAGCGGCGTCGGTGCGAACGGCAATCACCGCCCGGGCGCGTTCCGCTGGAGGGCTCGCTGCCGCTTCCCGCACCCAGGCCCCTTGGGAGTCTTCAACCGCCACCCACGCCGGCTCATCGGCACCCATGGCCACTGCTTGTTCGATGACCGAACGGATGGCTTTGTTGGACCCCCCGACCTCGGTTCCGATGAGATTGATCATTCGTCAGGAACGATCGCGAAGCCCACCAGATCTTCGATCTCGCGGTCCTCGCGGGTCACGTCCACCCGCTCCACCACCGACAGACTTGGGCCACGCTGCAACACGGCATACAACTTCTCGTGCTCGTCGGCTGGACCGTCCGCCAGGGCTTCCACCGTCCCGTCTCGTCGGTTCCTGACCCACCCTGAAACCTCGAGACGCTGCGCTTGCCGCCAGACAAATGCCCGGAAGCCCACGCCCTGCACCCGTCCGTGGACGCGATACCTCCGCCGGCCGATCATTCCTCACCCTCCTCAACATTGGTCGCAGTGGCGGCATGGGCGTGACGGCCAAATCTGTGAATCGCCCAGAAGCCCCCGACCAACAGCACCACAAACGCGATGGAAAGCCAGTTGAACTGGGTGTACAGAAAATCTCGAATGGAGTCCCCGAAGAGCGCCAGCAGCACGCCCTCTGCCATGAAACGAAAGGTCCTTGAGGCGATGGAGGCCAGTACGAAGATCTTGAAGTTGATCTTGAACGCACCGCCGGCGATGGTGAAC
Organism: uncultured Holophagae bacterium; assembly: GCA_963801995.1. Taxonomy (GTDB): domain Bacteria; phylum Acidobacteriota; class Thermoanaerobaculia; order Thermoanaerobaculales; family Sulfomarinibacteraceae; genus FEB-10. The sequence continues at coordinate 704,088 of CAWDGW010000017.1, forward strand.
ACCTTGTACGGAATCGGAGTCAGGCCTGCGATGCCGGTGGCCCACGCGTTGTACCTGTCGTACAGCCGTTCGACCGCGTGGATCTTGTTTTCGCTGAATACTTTGAACAGCAGAGGTCGACCGCCGTACAGGCCGATGCCGTAGCCCAGCATCCCGCCCAGCACGCTGCCGAGGGAGCAGATGAATCCATACCAGATCGCATTCTCCGGGTTTGCCACCCCGAGAGTGATCAGCAGGACGTCCGGTGGAATCGGAAAGAACGAGCTCTCGGCGAAGGCGAGCAGGAACAACCACATCCCCGGGTGGGGGGCCGCCGCCAACTGGTCGATCCATGCAAAGAGCTTTTCCTTCATCCGGTTCCTTCTTCCCAGCCGTGCCGCCCGATCAGTGGGACGAAGCACGCATTCTTGAGCTTGTTGACGACGGTTCTCTCGCCCCGGCGCTCGGCCACCCACACCACCTGAGTCTCCCGAGATCCTACCGGAATCACCAATCGGCCACCGTCGGCGAGCTGTTGGAGCAACAGCTCCGGAATTTCGGGCGCTGCGGCGGTGACCAGAATGGCCCCGTATGGCGCCTGGGCGCTCCACCCAAGGGTCCCGTCCATCACTTTGACGCTGACGTTTTCGACGCCAAGACCGTCGAGGCGCTCCTTGGCAGTGCGAGCCAACGCCGAAATCCGTTCCACGGTGAATACGAAGCGCGCCAACCGGGCGAGAACCGCCGCCTGATATCCGGATCCGGTGCCGATTTCGAGCACCCGGTCCTCGGCATCTATCCGTGCCGCCTCGGTCATCAACGCGACCATCCGCGGTTGTGAGATCGTCTGGCCGTCGCCGATGTTGATCGACACGTCATCCGAATAGGCCTGGTGCCGGTACGACTCGGGGACAAAGAGGTGACGAGGCACCTCCCCCATGGCAGCCAGGACCCTCGAGTCGCGGACGCCGGCGGCGCGCAGCGACTCCACCATCCGTTCGCGGCGGTAGCCGTGGGCGTCCACGGCGGTCATTCGGACTCGCTCCCGTCCTCTTCGATCGCCCAGCTTGGTCGATCCTCCTCCAGAGCCTCCAGGAGATCGAATCCGGTCAAATCCAGGTGGAGCGGTGTCACCGACACGTAGCCCGCCGCCACCTCGTGGAAGTCCGTGGACGGTATTTCTTCCCAAATCGGCTCGCCACCGCCAATCCAGAAAATCTGTCGACCCCTCGGATCGGTCTGTTCGATCACGCCCTCGGTATAACGGCGGACGCCGAGCCGCGTCAGTCGGACTCCACGAGGTTTGCCAACGGGCACATTCACGTTGAGCAGGGTGTCCGGAGGTAAACCGTGCTCGATAATCCACTGGGTGAGCCGCCGCGCATGGGCCGCAGCCACGTGGAACGAGAAACCCTCTCCGCATTGCTGCGAGACCGCAAGGGCTGGAAAGCCCAGGATCACACCCTCGAAGGCCGCGGAGACCGTGCCCGAGTAGTGCACGTCCACACCCATGTTCCCTCCGAAGTTGATCCCCGAGACCACCACGTCCGGCGGCGAACCCTCCATCAGGCTCGAGATGCCGAGCGTCACGCAATCGGTGGGAGTTCCGTCCACCGCGAAGCGCCGGGGTCCCAGCTTCTCGATGTGCAGCGGACGATCCAGGGTGAGAGCGTGGGACACGGCGGACTGCTCGCTGTTTGGCGCCACCACCCACACCTCGGCGATCTGTTCGAGGGTGTCGGCCAACACCTGCAGCCCCTCCGAGGTGTAGCCGTCGTCGTTGGTCAGGAGGATTCGCCAGGGTTCTGTCATGGCGGTGATTATCCCAGCGTCCCGCCGGATCGACAACCAGCAGTGGTTTCCAAGCTACTGCCCGCCCGACAACAGGCAGAATTCGGAATTCGGAATTCGGAATTCGGAAAACCGTCCCCAAAGGTGGAAGGAGTTTTCGATTTTTGCTTTCCGATTCAATGAAGGCCAGCGTGTCCCTCAAACGGCCGAAACGCCCACGGTGGTTTGCCGCACTGGGACCGACTAGAATACCCGGTGAGGGAGAAAAGAAGTTATGAAGCAGGAAATCCTCCTCGGCGACGAGGCGATCGGGCTCGGGGCGATCCACGCCGGCCTGAGCGGCGTCTACGGCTACCCCGGCACGCCATCCACCGAAATATTCGAGTTCATCGAGCGGCGAACGGCGAAAGCCGGCGATGTCCACGCCTTCTGGAGCACCAACGAAAAGGTCGCTTACGAGGAGGCCCTCGGCATGAGCTGGGCCGGCAAACGGGCCCTGGTGTGCATGAAACACGTGGGCCTGAACGTGGCCGCAGACGCCTTCATGAACTCGGCGGTGACCGGCACCAACGGCGGCCTGGTGGTGGCGGTGGCTGACGATCCCGGAATGCACTCCAGTCAAAACGAGCAGGACAGTCGGTACTACGCCCAGTTTGCCCTCATCCCATGCTTCGAACCCCGCAACCAGCAGGAATGCTACGACATGATCTTCGACGCCTTCGACATGTCGGAAGAGCTGGAGGTGCCGGTGATGGTGCGGTTGGTGACCCGCATCGCCCACAGCAGGTCGGCGGTGGAGATCCGAGAGAAGCGAGCTCAGAACGAGCTCGAGCCCTCCCGCGACATCAAGAAGTGGACGCTGTTGCCCGCCAACGCCCGCGTCCAGTACCAGCATCTCACCGAAAAGCAACCCGAGCTGCTTCAGCGAGCCGAGGAAAGCCTCACAACACCCTGACGTTGGCCGGGCGCACCGGGGTCATCACCTGCGGAATCGCCAACAACTACTACCTGGAGAACATGGGCACCGCGCACGATCAGTCGGTGCTGAGCCTGGCCCAGTACCCGATTCCGGCCAACCTGGTCCGGCAGTTGGTGGACCACGTGGACGAATTGCTGGTGATGGAAGACGGATACCCGCTGGTGGAATCCACTGTCCGCGGTCTGTTCGGGCTGCAGGACGTTCAGGTCAAGGGCCGGATGACCGGAGAGCTGCCCCGAGCCGGCGAGCTCAACCCGGACATCGTCAGGGAGGCGCTCGGTCTGCCCGTCCACCCCTCAGCCCACGAGCCATCGCCGGAGCTGGCCAACAGGCCGCCGGCGCTGTGCAAGGGATGTCCCCACACCGACACTTTCCGGGCGCTCAACGAGGCGCTGAGCGGTTTTGACAACCCGCAGGTCTTCTCGGACATCGGCTGCTACACCCTGGCCGCCCTGCCGCCGCTGGAGGCGGTGCACTCGTGCGTCGCCATGGGTGCCAGCATCGGCATGGCCGCCGGCGCCGCCCACGCCGGCTACTCGCCGGCAGTCGCAGCCATCGGCGACAGCACTTTTTCCCACGGGGGCATCACACCGCTGCTCTCCGCGGTCCAGCAAAGGGTGAACCTCAACGTCATCGTGGTCGACAACAGCACTGTGGGAATGACCGGTACCCAGCGATCCATGTCCACCGGCGATTCCCTCGACCAGATCATCGTCGGTTCAGGGATCGAACCGGAGCATATGAGGATCATCGAGCCGACCCCGAAGAACCACATCGCCAATGTGCAGGTCATCCGGGAAGAGCTCGCATTTGACGGCACCAGCGTAATCATCGCCCGCAGAGCCTGCATCGAAGCCCTCAAAAGGCGGGCGAACTGAACCTGCCCGGCACTCGCGTCACGGGAGCGATTCATGAAACAGAACATCATCCTCGCAGGGGTCGGCGGCCAGGGAATCCTGTCCATCGCCTACGTGATCGACAACGCCGCTCTGGACGCCGGCTTCCATTTCAAGCAGGCCGAGGTCCATGGCATGGCCCAGCGGGGCGGCGCTGTCCAGTCCCACCTTCGGTACTCCGACGAGCCGATCCACTCGGACCTCATCCCCACCGGACAGGCCGACATGGTGCTCAGCGTCGAGCCCCTGGAGGTGATGCGCTACTGGCACTACCTGTCACACGATGGCTGGGTCGTGACCAGCGTGACTCCCTACGTGAACATCCCGGATTACCCGGAATCGGACCACTTGCTCGGGGATCTTGCCGGTTTTCCCAACGTGATCATGGTGGACAGCGGCCTTGTGGCCAAGGCCGCCGGCAACCTCCGTGCCCAGAATATGGTGGTTGTGGGAGCGGCCTCCCCGCGTCTCGACTTTCCCGAGGAGACTCTGCTCAAGCACGTTGAGACGCTGTTCGCCAGAAAGGGCGAGCGGATCGTCGACGTCAACACCCGCGCCTTCCGCCTCGGTCGGGCAGCGGGCCTGTTCTTTCGTGGACTGGTCGACGGAGGCGTCGACCCGAGCCGGGCGATCAAGCTGTGTCAGAAGATCGACCCCGAGACCATCGACCCGTCCCGGGCGGCGGCGTGGGCCCAGGCCCTCGGTGCCGACCCGCAACTGATGGATGCCGTGCTGTCGACCGACGGCACCACTCCGTGCGACCGGATTACGGCTCCGGCGTGAACGACTCCGATTGCGGAGGCGCGCGTTTTGACGCCAACTGACCAGGGGGACCCGATGCCATCCGTTGACCTCGAGCACATTCGACAGATTCTCGCCAGGGCCCACGACGAGGGCCGCTGCAGCCTCTACGAGCACGAGTGTTACGACCTGCTCACCGCCACCGGCGCCGAGGCCGCGCCTGTTTGGCGGTTGATCCCGGCGGGATCTCGACCCACCCGGGCCGACCTCGAGGCCATCTCGTCAGACCTGGTCGTCCTCAAGGTGGTCTCTCCGGACATTGTCCACAAGACCGAAGCCCGCGGCGTGCGCATCGTCGCCCGCGAGGCGGGCGCCGTGGACACCGCCCACGAGCTCATGCGGCGCGAGGTCCCGGAGGTTTACGCCGACTGGATCACCGCCCACGCCGGTGAGCGCCCGTCGGCTCTGCTCGGCCTCGAGGGTGAGGGCCTTCGTCGCCGGATCGCCGACCGGACCGTCGGCACCCTGCTGTGCGGCTATGTGGAGCAGGATGCCGGAGGATTCGCCACCGAACTCTTCGTCGGAATCCGCGCAACCGCAGAGTTCGGTCCGATCATCTCGGCCGGCCTCGGCGGGGTGGAAATGGAGGTCCTCGCCCGCAAGACCCGGAGGGGCGCCGCCGTGGCCATTGCGCCCAGCGCCACGGTGGACGGAGCCCAGTTCCTCGAGCTCTTCAAGCGCACCCTATCTTACGAGCGGCTGTCCGGCCAAATGCGGGGATCGGACCGCCTCGTGAGTGATGCGATCCTCGAGGAGGGCTTCCAGGCTTTCATCGACACCGCCAACCACTTTTCGGAGGTCAACCCCAGCGCGCCCTTCCACATCCACGAGTTCGAGGTCAACCCGTTCGCCATCTCGGGTGCCCGAATCGCTCCGCTCGACGGCGTCTGCAGCTTTGGTCCCACCGTCCCTGCTCCGCCGCCCCGGCCCACGGCCAAGATCGCCAACCTCCTCAAGCCGAAAACGGTGGCGGTTATCGGTGTGGCCGATAGCTCGGTGAATATGGGGAGGATCATCCTCCGCAACATCCTGGCGGCTGGCTTCCCAGCCGAAAGCGCGTTCGTCGTCCGGCCCGGGGTCGAGAGTGTCGACGGGGTACGGTGCGTTGGGTCCATCGGCGAGCTGCCCGAGAAGGTCGACCTCTTCGTGGTGGCCGTCGCCGCGGCCCATGTGCCGGGGGTGACGTCCGAGCTGATCGAGCACGACCGCGCCAACGCGGTCATCCTGGTGCCCGGCGGGATCGGTGAAAAGGAGGGCAGCCAAGACCTCGAGCAGCGTCTCAAACGATCCATCCGCGAGGCCCACATGTCAGCGGGCGGCGGTCCGGTTTTTCTGGGCGGAAACTCGCTCGGCGTGGTGTCCCACCCTGGCGGATACGACACCATGTTCATCCCGGAGACCAAGCTGGCCAAATCTAGCGGTGACCGTCGCCGTCCGGCCGCCTTCATCTCCCAGTCGGGAGCGTTCATCATCTCGAACCTCAGCCGGCAACCGTGGCTCGATCCCGCCTACTCGCTGAGCATCGGCAACCAGATCGACCTCACGGCATCCGACCTGCTCGACTTCCTCAAGGACGACCCAGAGGTGGAGGTCTTCGCGGTCTACATGGAGGGCTTCCAGCCGGGCGACGGACTCGCGTTTGCCCGCGCGGTTCGAGCTGCGGTGGACCTCGGCAAGGACGTCGTCTTCTACAAGGCAGGCCGGACCTCGGAGGGCCGTTCGGCCACCGCTGGCCACACCGCCTCGGTCGCCGGCGATTACGCGGTCTGCGCCAGCGCGCTGGAGCAGGCTGGTGCCATGGTGGCAGACGATTTCAACGAGTTCTCGGATCTGCTGCGACTGTGTCTCCACCTTCGCGGCAAGGAAGTTCGAGGCAACCATCTGATGGTCATGTCGAACGCCGGCTTTGAAACTGTGGGCATGGCCGACTCTATCCGCCACCACCACGCCGAGTTCCGGCTCGCCGAGCTCGCGAGCCGCACCGAGGAAGCCCTTGAGTTGACCCTCGGCGAATACCGACTCGACGGACTGGTGAACGTCAAGAACCCCTTTGACGTGACGCCGATGGCGCCGGATGCCGCCTTCGCGCGCCTGCTGTCCCTGGTGACCGAAGACGACGAGGTGGACGTCGTGGCGGCCGGCATCGTACCGCTCACGCCGGCCATGCAGACCCTGCCCCCCGGCGAAGGTCACTCCGAGTCGATCAACCACCCGGAGTCGATCGCCCGCAAGCTGCCCGAAGTGGCCGCTGCCACCTCCAAGCCGCTGGTGGCGGTCGTGGACTCCGGAGTCCGTTTCGACCCTCTCGCCGGCGAGCTCACCGCAGCCGGGCTGCCCGTATTCAGGTCTGCGGATCGCGCGGTCCGGGTGCTCTGTAAGTGGGTCAACACCAAACTACACAATCAACTCAAGGGATAACGAAAAGATTGAAATGTTCGGTTAACTCCGATTTTGGCCCCCCGTTTTCAGGGGCACGACGGGCCGATCGGCTGTCACCGGGCCCCGCACTCGCGAGTCAAAATCGGAGAAACAGGTAGAACCGATTGGAAAGGCATGACAGTATGAAATCCTTAACTCGACATCTCAGGATGAACGTGCCCGAGAGGATGGGGTTCGTCAACATCAGCCGCGATGTGGAGGAGGCGGTGCGGGAATCCGGGGTCCAGGAGGGCCTGTGCCTGGTGAACGCCATGCACATCACGGCCTCGGTCTTCATCAATGACGCCGAGTCCGGCCTCCACCGCGACTACAAGAAGTGGCTCGAGGAATTGGCGCCCTTTGATCCCTCTCCAGAGCGCTACCACCACAACCGAACCGGCGAGGACAACGCCGACGCCCACCACAAGCGCCAGATCATGGGCCGCGAGGTGGTGGTGGCCATCACCCACGGCCAGCTCGACCTCGGCCCCTGGGAGCAGATCTTCTACGGCGAATTTGACGGTCGCCGCACCAAGCGGGTGATGGTGAAGGTTATCGGCGAGTAACCCTCGGGATTCGGGATTCGGGGTTCGGGTTTGGGGTTCGGGGTCGATCTTCCGTGCTATAACCGGGGCTTCAAGGAGGGCAGCTCAATTGTCCGCTGAACGGTGGCAAGGCCATCAGGACCGGAGAACCCGATGAAGGCAATTCCGCGCCGGGCAATCGGCGTCCTCGCGGCACTCGCGATTGTCGTTCTGCTCGCAGCACCCAAGGTGATTCAGATCCGCAGGGCCAATACACCTCCCGATGTCGCGTCGTCAGAGAGCATCCAGCAGGTCAGGGTCCACCGAGTTGAATCAACTCAACTCACGGAGCGGCTTGCAACCACCGGGACCCTGCGAGCCGATGAAGAGGTCGAGATCGTCAGCGAGATTTCCGGCAAGATCTCCGCCATCTTTTTCGAAGAGGGCAGCCGGGTGGCGGCCGGCGAACTGCTCTTGAAAATCGATGACACCGAACTGGTCGCCGAGCGGAGGCGAGCATTTTACAGGCTCGAGCTCGCCGAGCGAGCCGAAGCCCGACAGCAGCAGCTCCTCCGGGACGGTGTCATCAGCAGTGAACGCTACGACGTGGCGCTCGGCGAACTGAACGTCTTGCGGGCCGAGCTTCAGCTGATCGAGGCGACTCTGTCCAAGACCGAAATCCGTGCTCCCTTTGGCGGCATCATCGGACTGCGGTGGGTGAGTCCCGGGAGCTACCTTTCGTCGGAGACCCGGATCGCCTCGTTGCACGACCTCGATCCCATCAAGCTGGACCTGACCGTGCCCGAGAAATACTCCGCGTTGATGCGGGTGGGCAATGAAATCTCGTTCACCGTCGATGGGTTCGAGCGTGCCTTTCGGGGGACGATTTACGCCATCGAGCCCAGTGTCGACCCCTCCACCCGGTCCCTGCGAATGCGCGCGAGGTGCCCGAACAGCGATGGTGCTCTTGTTCCCGGGATGTTCGCAAACGTGGATTTGATCGTCCGGTCGACGCCGGATGCCTTGACCGTCCCGTCGATCGCGGTCATCCCGGAGCTTGGCGGAAAGAAAGTTTTCGTCTACGACGACGGAAGGGCGGAGCCGCGCGCAGTCGAGACAGGAATCCGAACCGCAAGCGCGATCCAGATCACTCGCGGCGTCAGCGAGGGGGATCTTGTCATCACCTCCGGTCTGCTGCTCTTGCAGCCGGGACTCGAGGTCGAGATCGAAGAACCCGTTGCCGCCGACGACCCGGTGTCATGACCCTTTACACCCTCAGCATCCGACGTCCCGTCCTGGCGATCGTGATGTCGATCACCATCGTGCTCTTCGGATTGCTCGGATTCTCGTTCCTCGGTGTGCGCGAGTTCCCGTCGCTCGACCCGCCGAACATCACCGTCTCCACTTCGTATCGGGGTGCCTCGGCCGAGGTGATCGAATCCCAGATCACCGAGCCGCTCGAGGCGTCGGTCAACGGAGTCGACGGTATCCGCACCCTGACGTCCACCAGCCGTGACGGCCGAAGCACTATCCAGGCCGAGTTCGACCTCGAGACAGATCTCGAGCGCGCCGCCAACGACGTCCGCGATCACGTGTCCCGCGCCATGTACGATCTCCCCCCGGACGTCGACCCCCCAATCGTTTCCAAGGCGGATGCAGATGCGTGGCCGATCGCAGGGCTCAGCGTGGGCAGCGACAGCCGCAACCTGCTCGACCTCAGCCGGTTGGCGAAAGAGGTATTCGTCGAACGTCTGCAGACCATCCCGGATGTGGCGAGCGTCGACATCTGGGGTGAAAAAACCCACTCCATGCGGCTGTGGATCGACCCCCACAAGCTCGCAGCATACCGGCTGTCGCCGATCGACGTTCGTGACGCTGTGGCTCGAGAGAACGTCGAGCTGCCATCGGGCCGGATCGAAGGTGAGGATGTGGAGCTTCCGGTGCGAACCATGAGTCGGCTCAACACACCGGAGGATTTCAACAGCCTCATCCTCAAGAGCGAGGGCGACCGGATCGTCCGCCTTCGTGACGTCGGTTTCGCTGAACTCGGTCCTCGCAACGAGCGCACGGTGCTGAAGATGAACGGCACTTCGATGGTATTGGTCGTGGTCCGTCCGCAGCCCGGGGCCAACTACATCACGATTGCAGACGAGTTCCGGCGCCGCGTCAATCTGATTCAAAAAACGCTGCCCGCGGACATCAAGGTTTCGTGGGGCTTCGACGCCACCCGCTTCATCCGAAGGTCGGTGGCCGAGGTTCAGCAGACCATCCTCATCGCGTTTGCCTTGGTCATCTTGATCATCTTTCTGTTCCTCCGCGACTGGCGAACGACGGTTATCCCGGTCGTCGTGATCCCGGTTTCGTTGATCGGGTCGTGCTTCGTCATGTATGTGGCCGGCTTCTCGCTCAACGTCTTGACCCTGTTGGCTCTGGTCCTGGCGATCGGCCTGGTGGTGGACGACGCCATCGTGGTCGTCGAGGTGATTTACGCCAAGATCGAGGCAGGCCGCGAGCCGATGAATGCCGGCATCGAGGGAACGCGGGAGATCTTCTTCGCCGTGGTGGCGACAACCCTGGCTCTTGTCGCCGTGTTCATGCCCATCCTGTTTCTTGGCGGCCTGGTGGGGCGGCTGTTCCGGGAGTTCGGCGTGACCCTCGCCGGGGCGGTGATCATCTCCTCGTTCGTCGCGCTGACGCTCACGCCGATGCTCGCAACCCGTCTCCTGAAAAAACGCCAACGCCAACCGTGGCTATATGGGGCGACCGAGCCGTTCTTCCGCGCTCTCACCTCCGCCTACCGGGGCGCGGTGACGAGCATCCTGCATCGGCGCTGGCTGGCGGTGCCGATCATCCTGGTGTGCTTCGGCACGGTGGCCCTCTTCTTCGATCTGCTGCCGCGTGAGCTGGCTCCCATCGAGGACCGGAGTTCGATCAGGATTTCCGCCCGCGGTCCGGAAGGGGCGACGTTCGCCTACATGGACCGGTATATGGACCGGCTGGTATCCCTCGCCCAGAAGAAGGCCCCGGAAGCCGACAACATCATCTCGGTCACCGCACCGGGTTTCGGCGCCGCTTCGGCGGTCAACTCCGGGTTTGGCCGGATCTCCCTGGTTGAACCCGATGAGCGGCGACGGACCCAGGGTGAGATTGCCGACGCGCTGGGCCTGGAATTTGACCGGCTGACCGATGCGCAAACCTATGTGTCGGAGTCGCCGACCATCGCTGTCGGAAGAAGGGGTGGTCTGCCGGTCCAGTTCGTGATCCAGGCGCCGAACATGGAGAAGCTCCAGGAGGTTCTGCCGTCGTTTCTCGCAGCTGCACAGGCCGATCCGACCTTCACCTACGTCGACGTGAACCTCAAATTCGACAAGCCGGAGCTCCGAGTCACCATCGACCGGGAGCGGGCACAGGACCTCGGCATCTCCGCCCTTCGAATCGCCGAAACCCTGCAGCTGGCGTTGAGCGAACAGCGGCTGGGCTACTTCGTCATGGACGGCAAGCAGTACGAGGTGATTGGCCAGGTGATGCGTGATGCCCGCGACGAGACCGTCGATCTTCGCAATCTCTACGTGAGCTCCGCTGGGCGGCCGCCGGTTCTGTTGGACAAGCTGGTGACGGTTTCCGAGACGAGCAGTCCGCCGCAGATCTATCGCTTCGATCGCTATGAGTCGGCCACCATGGCGGCCGAATTGGCGCCGGGCAAAACGATCGGCGATGGGATCGATGCCATGAATCGAATTGCCGACCGGGAGCTCGATGAGACATTCGCAACAACTCTCGCCGGTGAGTCGAGAGATTTCGCCGAGAGCGTCAGCAGCCTGTACTTCGTGTTCGCGCTGGCGCTGGTGTTGGTGTATCTGGTGCTGGCGGCGCAGTTCGAGAGCTTCCGAGATCCCCTGATCATCATGTTCACCGTGCCGCTGGCTCTGGCCGGGGCGCTGCTCTCACTCTGGTACTTCAATCAGACGATCAACATCTTCAGCCAGATCGGCATGATCATGCTGATCGGACTGGTGACCAAAAACGGCATCCTGATCGTCGAGTTCGCCAACCAGCGGAAGGCGGCGGGAAGCTCGGTGACCGATTCCATCATCGAAGGGGCGACGGCGCGCTTCAGGCCGGTGCTGATGACAAGCCTTTCCACAGTGCTCGGTATCCTCCCCATCGCCCTCGGCCTGGGAGCGGGGGCGGAGAGCCGCATCCCCATGGGGGTGGCGGTGATCGGTGGCCTGGTGCTGGGAACGCTGCTGACCCTGTTCGTGATCCCCGCGATGTGCTCGTTCTTGACCAGTCAACAGGGACGAGTGCAGCGCCTGGGTTGAGCGCCTCCACCCACCCTATCCGAATGGTGACTTTGGAGATCCCCGGGGGATAAAACCCCGGGCTGGGGGTAATCCGCTACCGAGGGCTGAACACCCGCGGCCGGTCGGGGTGTTCGCCTAACTCGCACTTCTCACCGCCTATCTACTGCGGCCGGCGATGCACCGCGCCCGATGGAGGTCCAGGTCCGTGCAAGGTTGCCAAAAACGCGTTGCAGTTATAGATTTATCTCAATAGAACAACACATCAAGAGAGAAAGATGAAAAGGCCGTCTCCTCAGGTGCACTCGACTCGTCCACGCGGTACTGCCATTCCGGGCGGAGGGGCCACTTCACCCTTGAGCCACACGCGATATCGGAGGGAGTCATGACCCACGATCCAGGTTCCCATCCAGCCACCCGCCGGATTTCTGACTCATCACGACAACCCGGAACATTGGCCCGCCCATTGCGGTCCCGGGTCCGGCTCGGAAAGGGCTGCGCATCATCGATCAGTTGGATCCGCGGATTGCGGGCATTCGCCGCGATGCTTGCCCTCTTGTCCTCCGGCACCATCTGGGCCCAGACCGCAGGCACTCTCAAATGGGAGTACGTCACTGCCTCCTGGCCGTTTGGATCGCCAACCCTTGCCACCGACGGTTCCATATACATCACCACCTGGGCGTTTTGGCCCGGGCTGTACGCGGTCAATCCGGACGGGACGGAAAAGTGGGTCTACCTTCCCGGGTGGGATGTGCAGGCGACTCCCGCGATCGCTCCCGACGGCACGGCCTATTTCGGGTTGGAAAGCCAAGACTGGGTCCACGCCGTGCGACCCGACGGCACTCGGAGGTGGCGGGCCGCGGTGGAGGCTGACAGCTACGCATCCCCGGCCATCGCCCGCGACGGAACGGTGTACTTCGGGACGGAATGGTATTCGGAGAACAACCTCTATGCCTTCAATCCCGATGGGACCCTCGAATGGACCCGCGACACCGGAGGGCATGTCTACTCTTCTCCCGCCATCGCGTCGGACGGCACGATCTACGTGGCCTCGGACGACATGTATTTGGATGCACTCAATCCGGATGGGTCTCTTCGCTGGAGATTTGAGTTTGCGACCTCAGGCTCGGGCAGCGACTTCGCCTCATCTCCGGCGATCGCCGCTGATGGGTCAATCTTCATTGGATCGCAGAACCGGAATCTCTATGCCATCAACCCTGACGGATCACTCCGTTGGACGTATTTCTTCGGGTCGCCGGTTTTCGCCTCGCCGGTGATCGGGCCGGATGGGGCGGTTTTCGTCGGCACCAACAACGGCATCATGAACGCCATCAACCCGGACGGAACCCTCAGATGGCAGTTCCCCACCGGAGACTCGCTCAGATCCTCATCGGCCGTAGGCTCCGATGGGGCAGTCTATTTCGCGACCGCGTACTCCGGCACTCTCTACTGCGTCGATGCGGGCGGCACCCTTCAGTGGACCTTTCCGGTCGGCGAATGTTATATGTCCTCACCGCTCATCGGTCCGGACGGGACGGTGTACATCGGAGGCTTCCGCTCCCTCTACGCCATTCACTCTGACTCTCCGGGACCGGCCCACAGCCCGTGGCCCATGTTCCGACAGAACGTGCGACGCACCGGGCGCTCCGAGAGGTACCTCACCCCCCTGTCCATCGGCGAGACCGTCCAGACGATCATCCCGAGGTACGGAGTGCACGACTATTCCTTGGACACCATCGCCGGCGAATCTCTGCTGGTCACGGTGGAACCGGGAGCCGGGGCCACAGGCCTGGTGCTGTCAAGCCAAGCCGGGACCTTAGCCCAGACCAGCGATTCACCGGCGGCGTCCGGCCATTACGAGCTTCTGATCACACCAACTGTGGAGAGTGGCTACGTGCTGTCGGTCTTCGGTGCCGACGTGGACGAAAACGGAGGCGACTACTCGATCACCGCCAACTACGTGACCCATCACGCGAGCGAGGTCGAACCGCAGATCGCCGGCAACTTTGGTGAGGCGAGCGTCGTCATCAGCGGCCTCGGCTTCGTCGACCCGATGCAAGTCCAGCTGACAGGTCCGGGCTCCCTTTCCGCGTTTTCCACGACCACCGCCTCACCCACCGAACTCCTGGCTCGATTCGACCTCGCTGCAGCTCCAACCGGGATCTACGACCTGACGGTCACCTGGCCCGACGCCACCTGGGTCACCCTTTCCGCCGCCTTCGAGGTCGTTCCGGGCACCGGCCCGGAGTACGAGGCCCACCTCCGGGTTCCGGAAGGCGTGCGGGCAGCGCGCCAGTACGTCGCCTGGCTCGAGTATGCCAACACCGGAGACACGGATCTGCCGGCTCCGCTGTTCACCGTGCGGTCCAACACGTCGATCTCGCTCGACCCCGATCAGATCGATCGCAACCGGGTGGAGATCCTGGGCGTGGGCGGCCCCACCGACCCGTCCGTCCTCCACCCGGGGGAAAGCCGACGGGTGCCGGTCTACTTCATGGCTCCGGGCAGCGGTATGGCGGAATTCGAGTTGTTCGAGACGATCGACGACAGCCAGCCCATCAACTGGGCTGATCACAAGGACGAGATGCGACCCCCGGACATGGATCCGTCCCTGTGGGACATTATCTGGCCCGATTTGATCGCTCGGCTCGGCGTCACGTGGAGTGACTACCTCGACGTGCTCCGCTCGGACGCGTCACGGCTGCAGCGGGCCGGACGCAGAGCGTACGACGTTGGCCAGATCATCGCCCTCGAGGTCGGACTGGCGACGGGTGATCCCGTCACGACGATCAGCGGCACGCTCAGGAACGCGGCGAGCTACGAACCGCTCGCCGGTATCACCGTCCGACTGCGGAGCACCGACGGGTCGTCGATCGCGGAGACCGAGACGTCGTACGCGCCGCCCGGGTACTTCCTCTTCGAAGAGGTGGCAGACGGCGACTACGAGCTGTGGATCGATGGTTACTACGTGGACCCGGTGCCGTCGGTCTTCATGGCCGGATCGGACATCACCGGGGTGGAGCTGCTGGCCCATGAGTACGATCCGGCTCCGGTCCTCTCGGAAGAGGAGATTCCGCAGCACGCACCGTCCATAACGATGGATGATGCCGGCGTGGCGTACATGGTGTGGCAGGAAGGTCCGGAGCTCCGCAGTGCGATCAACACCGCGGGTGTGTGGACCGATGCCGGTCCCATTCCCGGGGCAGAGGGGTCGATGCCCACCGTGGTGTGGGACGCCACCCTGCTCGACGGCGGCACCTCCCCCGGCCTGTTCGCCGCGTGGCAGTCGGGAGGTCCGGTCAGCACCATTCAGTGGTCGCTCGGGCGCCCGGTCGGGGGCGACATCCAGTGGACCACACCTGAGAGCCTCACATCAGATATGGCGGACGACGTGTCCATCATCGCCTTCGTGAGCGACCTGAACGAGCCGGTGGTGCTCTGGCTGCAGCGGGACTACACCATCGCCGACGATACGGACCTCTACTTCACCGTGATCCCTCCGCCGCCGCCGCTCTCGCCTCTCGTCCTGCCCGGCCCGAAATCCTCAAGCTACATGCCCGGCGAATGGCCGTTCTGCTCGAACCCCGGATTACAGGTCATGAAGGAGCTCCCACCCAACATACCCTTTGTGGGCGGCCACTGGGGGTGGAAGGTCATCGGCAGCGGATGTGACGCCTTGACCAGCTGCAACCCCCTGATTTCCCCAAACTGGACCATCAAGGTCCCACTCGGGTCGCTAACGAATTTCAACGCCACTGCAGCCTTCAGATTCCAGTTCAACACCGAACCTTGCGAATGCAAGTATTTGCTCAACGAGGCCCGGATCAGCGCACAAAACGTCGGGGTCAACCTCTCTGTACCGGTTTATGCGGTACCGCTCATCGCCGGAGACGTTCCACTCGGTATCGCGACACTGGCGGTCGGAATCGGAGCCACCCTCAACGGAAACCTCACCTGGCACTCGAACTTCCCGATTCTGGGCGCGAGCGAAGGGGTTCTCGGCTTGGGTGTCGGGTACGCGATCGAAGGAAAAGTAAACTTCTTTTTTGGGCTCGACGGCACCGTCACAGGATCGGCAACGATCTACTGGTCCCAGAGCCAACCCGATTACGACATCAAATTCACCGGAGAGTGCGTCAGGCTCCTCGGCGTTGCCGCGATGGGATACGGGCTGGTCAGCGAGCCGTACTGCATCCAGTGGGGTTCGTCGTGTCCTCCACAGGCCGGCTGCCCGGATTCCCCTCCGCCAATCGAAGAAATGACCTACCAGGGTCCCAACGGCCTGGCGTCATTGGGCTCGGAAACCGAGATGTTGGATGACCAGTTTCCCGTGGCATGGCAGGTCGAGTACGTCAAGGACCCGTTGATCGGCACCGGGTCGACCTACGAGGGCGCCCCGGTGCTCGGAGACATCTCAGGGGACATATACACCGATGGTCCCCCTGAAGTTGCAGCGTCCGGAACCAGCGAGTACCTGGCGGCCTGGGCGAAGGCCGAGGAGGCGCACGTGCTCGGCGCCAAGGTCTGGGCCTCAAGCTTCAACGGCACCACCTGGTTGACACCGGTCGCCATCACGCCAGCTACAAACCTCATCAAGGACCCAGCGGTGGTGTTCGATTCTGCCGGTGAACCCATCGCCGTATGGTCGGAGGCCTCCAACGCCGGCCTCGACTTCGACACCAGCCCGGTGGAAGACATCCTCGCTGCCATCGAGCTTGCCGACATTTTTTTCTCCCGGCGTATCGGAGGGGTTTGGACCGCGCCGTCGCTGGTCGCCGCCCCGGCCGGGCGCGACGAGCAACCCGCCATCGCGGCCGACGCGACAGGCGCCGCCGCACTGGCGTGGCTCAACCAGTCCGCGGACGGGGGCTGGACTCTCTTCGCGTCTCTCTGGAACGGCAGCACCTGGTCCTCTCCCGCGGCGGTGGCCACTCCGCCGATCGCCTACCGGCCCCGGGTCTTTTACCAGGGGGGTCAGCCGATTCTCCTCTGGACCCAACCGCCGACCGACGAGCCGCAATCGGTCTCCGGATGGCGGCTGTACTCCTCGACCTGGGACGGGGTCGTGTGGTCGGATCCCACTCCGGTGGAACCGCAGGCTCCTCCTGACCTTCCACCCGCGCCCCTCGGCGAAACCGAGTACGACCTGCAGCTCCCGGATCCGCCGCCGCAGTGCTGTCTGGAAAGCTGCGACGACCCGCTGCCCGTCGATCCACCGCCGGTCCAGCAGGATGAACTGGAGACAGCTTCGGTACCGGTCGTTGCCAGCAACGACCCCAACGAAAAGGTCGGTCCCGCTGGGGTCGGTGATGGTCATTTCATCGCTGCAGGTGACCCTCTTGATTACGTCGTGTACTTCGAAAACCTCCCTGCCGCCAGTGCTCCGGCCCAGGAGGTCTTTGTCACCGATTGTCTCGCCTATGAGCTCGACTGGAACTCTGCAACCCTGACCGAGGTCGCCTTTGGAGAGGTGGTGATCGCGAACCCGGGCCAACATGGCGTATTCAATGCTCGGGTCACCGTTCCCGACCACAGACCGGCCGTGGACCGGGACTGGTGGGTCGAAATGTCAAGCCACCTGGACCTCGCGACCGGGTGCGTGGAGGTCGTATTCCGCACCCTCGACCCCGACACCGGTGAGCTGCCTGACGATCCCTTTGCAGGCTTCCTGCCTCCGGAGGACGGCACCGGACGGGGCCAGGGGCACATCGCCGTGTCGGCGGACTCGAAGCCCGACCTGGTGGACGGCACCGTCATCACCAATCGTGCGTCGATCATATTCGACATCAACGACTCCATCATCACCAACGAGGTCTTCAACACGATTGGTGATCTGGAGCCGACGCTTCCGTTCTACGACGGATTCGAGTCCGGCGACACCTCGGCCTGGTCGCGGACGGTGCCGTAGGGGTCGAGGTTCGGGGCTCGGGGTTCGGGAGCGGAATGTACGGCAGGGGTTTACCCCCCGCCAATCGGAAACCGCCGAGATCCCCCGGGGATAGACCACCGGGCCGCGGGTTTCTGATCGAAGCAGGTGATTCTTCTCGCCGTCGCCGATGGCGTTGTCAAACATCGGCGTAGGGTCTATATTTGTTTTCCAAGAAACAACAAGCGAAGAGAGATTGGTGCAGTGACTGCGACTGTTGTGGCGCGATCACGACTGAATCACCCCCGCAGGATAGGACCCAGGTTCCCAAAAAAACAGGGTTCAAGGGACCGGTGTTTCGACCGCGACCCACCCATCTGTCACCATCTTCATCCCCAAACTCGCACGAAGGGAAGCTGACCATGGAACGTTCGGTCAGGGTCTGTTGCGCCGTCTCGCTCCTCCTCCTGCTATATGTGCCCTCAGCGCTCGCCCAGGAGCCCGGAACCGTAAAGTGGGTCTTCAGTCCTCCCAACACGTATGAACTCGACTCCCCGCCAGCGATTGCCCGAGACGGCACGATCTATGTGGCCGGTCGCGATTGGTATGTGTGGGCCCTCAACCCGGACGGGACCCTCAAGTGGCGTTTCACCGCCGATGCGGGATTCCGCTTCAGATCGCCGGCGGTCGCGCCGGACGGAACAGTTTATATCGTTGATGACGATAAAGATCTCTATAGCATCGATCCCGACGGAACACTGCACTGGAAGTGGGATAGCCCGGGCCAATACTTCGAAACGACCCCGGCTATCGGCCCGGACGGGACCATTTACATCACGGCCAACGACGACGGAGCCGACAACCTCTTCGCCTTCAACCCCAACGGCACGGTCAAGTGGTCCATTGAAGCCTCGAGTCCGATCACGTCGTCCCCGGCCATCGGCAGAGATGGGGCCATCTACGTCGTCACAGACGGGAGGACTCTCGAGGTCTTCAACCCCGACGGCAGCCCTGCGTGGAGCTACGTAATGGACGCCGATGGTAGTAGTTGGTGGGCGAACTCGTCACCAGCCATAGGACCTGACGGAGCTATCTACGTCGCTGGCGGCCCTTTTAGCGATCATGGGCTCTTTGCCATCAATCCCACGGGGACCCTTCGCTGGAGGTTCGATGCCCCATCCGAAATCTACTCGTCGCCGGCCATCGGGCCCGATGGAACACTCTATGTCGGGACCTACGGCAACAAGCTGCTCGCCGTCAATCCGGACGGCACCCTTCAGTGGGAGTACGTGCTGACCAATTCTGTGTACTCCTCAGCGGCGGTCGGATCGGATGGCACGATCTACGTGGGGACGGTCAACGGCTTCATGAACGCGGTCAACCCGGACGGCACACTGCAGTGGCAACATGAGGGATCCAGCTATTGGTACACCTCGCCGGTTATTGGCCCGGACGGCACGGTCTACGGAGGAGGTCAGCCCTCGTTCTACGCCCTCTACTCCAGCAGCGACGGCCTCGCCGACACCTCATGGCCCATGTACCACCAGAATGCCCGCCACACGGGAAAGTGGGAGAACGTAGTCATACCGCTTGCCGTCGGCGACAGCGCGGAGAGCATCGTCCCTCGTGGAGGCAATCACTACTACTCAGTGGAGCCCGATCCCGATCAGGCCCTGTTGATCGAGCTGATTCCCGGGGTGGACGCCAACGATCTTTTGCTGACAGGCCAGCTCGGTGCCACCACCTTTTCCACCACAACACTGACACCGAACGGGACCTACGATCTTCTGATCTCCCCCACGGCTGCGACTCCCTACACCCTGGCCGTTTACGGTGCCGATGTTGGGGACAACGGCGGCGCCTACACATTGACGGCGAGTTACGTAGAACACCATCTCAGCAATCTGTCACCGCGGGTTGCTGGAAACGCGGGCGAGGCGCGGTTGGAAATCACCGGGCTGAGGTTTTCCGATCCAATGCAGGTCGCCCTGTCCGGGCCGGCCTCGATCAACGCATCGGAGGTTTCGGTTGGATCGGACTCCGATGTCCTGGCGCGTTGTGACCTCACCGGCGCCCCAACCGGCACCTACGACGTCACCGTCACGTGGCCCGACATGAGTTCGGAAACCCTGCCGGGCTCGTTCGAGATCGTACCTGGCACCGGTCCCAACCTCGAGGCGCGCCTGGAGGCACCCGAAGCACTCAGGGCCTTGCGTCGCTACGTTGTGTGGCTCGAGTACGCCAACACCGGTGACGCCGACATGCCGGCTCCCCTGTTCACCGTGCGAGCCAACGTCGACGTCTCCCTGGATCACGATGACATCGCGGGGCACAGCGTCGAGGTCCTCGGCATCGGCGGTTCAACAAACCCGGATGTGCTGCGGGTCGGCGAGTCCATGCGGTTTCCCATCTACTTCATCGCGCCGAACCTCGGCAGCGACGCCGAGTTCGAGCTCCTCGAAACACCGGACAGCAGCGAGCCCATCGACTGGCCGAGCCTCAAGGAAGGTATGCGCCCGCCCGACATGGACCCGGGCGTGTGGGATGCTCTGTGGCCCGATCTGATCGCCCGCCTTGGCGTCACCTGGGCCGACTATCTCCAGGTGCTCAGGGACAATGCGGCGAGGGCCGCATCCTGGGGATTTCCCACCCACGATCCATCCGGCCTGATTGACCTCGAGGTGCTGCAGGCGGCCGGTGAACCGCACGCAGCCATCGCCGGCTCGCTGCGCCTCGCCACAACCAACGAGCTCCTGCCGGGCGTGACCCTTCGCCTGCGCAGCCTCGACGGCGCGGTGGTGAAGGAAACGGACACGACCTATACCCCTCCGGGCCGATTTGCATTTCACGAGGTGCCGGACGGCAGCTATGAGATCTGGATCGAGGGCTACTACCCCGACCCCGTCATGCAGGTGGAGGTGGTCGGCTCGGATGTGACCGATGTCCAGCTCGTTGGATTCCCCTACGAGCCGGTGAAACTCTCCGAATTCGCTCTCCCCCAACACACCCCGGCCATGACAGCGGACGGCACAGGCACTCAATACCTCCTCTGGAAAGAGGGAGCCGAGATCCGGTGGGCCATCAACTCGGGCGGTGTGTGGACCCACTCCGGCCCGATCCCCGACGCCGACGGTTCGAATCCCAAGGTCGTGTATGACGATGCTCTGCTGGATGGCGGAATGACCCCCGGGCTGTTTGCCGCCTGGGAGACCAGTGGGATGGAGAGCACCATCGAGTGGTCGGTGGGTCGATTCGTCTCGGAGGGCATCGAATGGAGCGAGCCCGAAGCGCTGACCTCCGACCTGGCCGATGATTTTTCAATTGCTCTATTCACCGACACGGCGTCTGTTCCGATTGTTCTTTGGTTGCAAAAGGACTACGCCATCACCGACGACACGGATCTCTACTACCAGGCCGTTGGTCTCTCCGGGGTTACTGTCAATGATCCCTTCTTCGACTTCGCTTCGATGGCAAGGGATCCGGGCGACTGGCCCTTCTGCTCGAACCCAGGGCTGAAAGCTCTGTCCGAGCTCCCACCCGGCATTCCCATCATCGGTGGCCACTGGGGGTGGAAGGTCATCGGCAGCGGCTGCGCCCCGCTCACAACCTGCAATCCGGTGCTCACGCCGAATTGGGATATTGAGATCCCGTCTGGGGCAGCTCGCCAAGTTCGTCGGCAACGCCGGCTTCACCTTCAAGTTCCAGATCGATCAATGCCCGTGTTCCTACATGCTCCACGAATCCGCCATCAATGCCGGCATCGGGATCAACATCGACGTGCCCGTGGCCGAGGTTCCCCTCATTCTCGGCAAGATCCCGGTGGGATACGCCATAGCTACTCTCGGCGTGGCTGGCAACCTCGGAGGCAGTCTGATCTGGCACTCGAATTTCCCAATCCTGGGTTCCAGCGACGGCGTCCTCAACCTCGATGTCGGCTACGTTGTGACCGGAAAGTTGACCTTCTTCTTCGGTGGCCTGGAGGGCAAGGTCACCGGAGACGCAACGGTCTATTGGACACAACAGCAACCCGACTACGGCATCAGATTCCTTGGGGAATGCGTCCGACTCATCGGGACAGCATCATCCGGATTCGGGGTCCTCGAGGAGAATTACGGGATCCAGTGGGGATCCAACTGCCCGCCGCTGCCCACCATGGGAACCGAGGGAATCCGTTTTGACTTCGCAACATCCAGTGATTCACGAGACGTCCAAGTCGAGTCACAGATCGAGTACGTGAAAGCTCAATTGGTGGGAACCGGCACGATCCTATGAGGGAAACCCGGTTCTCGGCGACATCTCGACTGATCTCTATATCGACGGCCCACCCTCCGTGGCTGTGAGCCCAACCGGAGGTTCTCTCCTCGTCTGGGCAAAGGCCGAGCAACACCAGAACCTCGGAGCCAAGATCTGGGCATCGAGCTACACGGGAACCGGCTGGTCGACACCAGAGGCCATCACTCCGTCAACGAATTTCGTCAAGGACCCATTCGTCGCCTATGACTCGAACGGCAACGCCATGGCCGTGTGGTCCGAAGCCTCCAATGCCGGCCTCGATTTCAATACGAGCTCGGTGGAGGACATCGCGGCGGCGGTCGAGATCGCCGACATCTGGTACGCACGGCACACCGGAAGCGCGTGGTCGTCACCGGCCCGCCTGGCTGATCTGCCGGGCCGAGACGAGCAGCCGCACCTTGCCCGTGGTCCGTCGGGGCAGATCGCCGCAACCTGGCTCAACCAGGACGACCTCGGCGATTGGGCGCTCTACGCCGCGATCTGGTACGGATCCTCATGGTCCACACCCACCATCATCGCGACACCACCCATCGCCTATCGCCCACTGGTGTACTACCAGGGCGGATTTCCTACGGTTCTCTGGAGCCAGGCCGATCCCGACGTCCCCGAATCGTTCAACGATTGGAAGCTCTACTGGTCCTCGTGGAACGGAGTGTCCTGGTCCGAACCTGAACCGGTGGGACTTTCCGGATCAACAAAAACCACTGAAGCTCCTACAGGTCCTGACTCGATGCTGGATCTGCAGTTTCCCGATCCTCCCTCCTACTGCTGTCTGGACAGCTGCGACGATCCTCTGCCCCCGGATCCCGCCTCCGGCGGCGCCACCCAGATTCCTCAGGGCAACGCATTCTCGCCGGTTGTGGCCTCTGTCGATCCCAATGAAAAGACCGGACCCGCCGGCTCAGGCGACGAACACTTCATCGATGCCGGTGACCGGCTGGATTACGTGGTCTATTTCGAAAATCTGCCGGCCGCCGCCGCCCCCGCCCAGGAGGTCTTTGTCACCGACTGTCTTGACCACGATCTCGACTGGACCTCGGTCACTCTGGACGAGGTGGCGTTCGGTGATTTCATCGTCGGCAATCCTGGTGCGGAGCCGCTCTTCGACACCCGCATCACCATTCCGGACCACCGGCCTGGCGAAACCAAGGAATGGTGGGTGGACGTCATCACCGACTTCGACCTCGGCACCGGCTGCCTGGACGTCATATTCCGCACCCTCGACCCGGTCACCGGGGAGCTGCCGGAGGATGCCTTCGCCGGCTTCCTGCCGCCGGAGGACGGCACCGGCCGGGGCCAGGGACACATCAGCCTGTCCGTGGACTCAAAGACCGACCTGGTTGACGGCACCGTCATCACCAACTTCGGCACCATCGTCTTCGACATCAACCAGTCCATCGTCACCAACGAGGTCTTCAACACCATCGGCAGCCCGCTGGAGCCGGTGCTCACCGTGAGCCTGGCCGGACCCGGCAGTGGGGTGGTGACCAGCGATCCCCCCGGCATCGACTGCGGCGTTGACTGCACCGAGGCCTATCCCATCGCGACGATTGTGGACCTCGAGGCCACCGCGGAGCCCGACTCAGAGTTTGTCGGCTGGTCCGGCGATCCGGACTGCTCGGACGGCACGGTGACCATGGACAGCGACAGGAGCTGCACCGCCACCTTCGACCTGCTGCCGTCGCTGCCCTTCTCGGACGGGTTCGAATCCGGCGACACCTCGGCCTGGTCGCACACCGTGCCGTAGGGTTTTTTGGGGGGTCAGCCGACAGGCGAACATTTTCTTAGTTCTTAGTTCTTAGTTCTTAGTTGCGAACGGTTGTCGATCGTTCGAATCGTCGAGGCCTGCCGGGGACGAGGCGGTGGGCGGGGGGAAATCAAAACTCAGAACTCATAACTCGCGGCAATTCCCGCCTTTTCACCCAACCAGATCGAATCCCTCGCAGCGCCTCCACTTCGTTGTCCAGCGTCCAAAACGCTGGTATATTCGTTTTCCAAGAAACAACAAGCCAAGAGAGACTGGCGCTGCAGATGTTGTTTTCATGGTGCGATAGTGGCTCAGGTATGCAACCGAAAGGACTCGTGCAATGGCCCATTGCGTCCCGACTCGTGTCGCCCTCACGGCCCTGATCCTGATCAGTTCGACCGTCAGCTCCAGTCAAGAGCCCGGCACCGTGAAATGGGTTTTCAGCCCACCCAATACCTTTGAGCTCGATACGTCGCCGGTCATCGGCCGTGACGGCACAGTTTACGTAGCCGATCGCTACCTATACCTGTGGGCGCTCAACCCGGACGGGAGTCTCAAATGGCAGTTCAGCGCCGATGACGGCTTCGAAGCCACTTCACCGGCCGTCGCACCGGATGGAACCATCTACATCGTCGACGACTCACAGAATTTCTATGCCATCAATCCGGACGGTTCCCTCCGCTGGATGTGGGAAGACCCGGACAACCAACGTTTTGAATCGACCCCGGCCATTGGTCCGGACGGGACCATTTACATCACGGCCAACGACGACGGAGCCGACAATCTTTTTGCCTTCAATCCCGACGGGACCATCAAGTGGTCGACACAAGCATCGACGTTCATAACCTCATCTCCGGCCATCGGCAGAGATGGTGCCATCTATGTCGTCGTGGATGCGAGAATCCTCGAGGTCTTCAACCCGGACGGCACTCTTGCCTGGAGTTATGAGATGGACTCCGAGGGACACAATTTTTACATAAACTCGTCGCCAGCCATCGGGCCTGACGGTGCGATCTATGTAGGCGGAGGACCATGGACCGATCCGGGGCTCTTCGCCATCAATCCCAACGCCACGCTTCGATGGAGGTTCGATTCCCCGTCCGCAATCTACTCATCACCGGCCATTGGGCCCGATGGGACCATTTATGCCGGAACCTACGGCAACAAGCTGATGGCCGTCCACCCCAACGGAACGCTCCTTTGGGAGCATGGGCTCGGTGGCTCTGTCTACTCTTCCCCGGCGGTCGGATCGGATGGCACGATCTATGTTGGTTCGTCGAATGGCTTCATAACAGCGGTCAACCCGGACGGAACCCGACAGTGGCGGCATGAGGGATCCTGCTGGGAGCTCGCAAGCCCTGCAATCGGCCCGGATGGGACGGTTTACGGGGGTGGACAGCCCTCGTTCTATGCGTTGTACTCAAGCAGCGACGGCCTTGCCAACACATCATGGCCCATGTTTCAGCAGAACGTCCGCCACACCGGGAAGTGGGAGAACGTGGTCACGCCGCTCGCTGTTGGCGACACCGCCGAAAGCACTGTCCCACCAGGAGGCAATCACTATTACTCGGTGGAGCCCGACGCCGATCAAGCCCTGTTGATCGAACTCATGCCCGGGGTGGGCGCCGACGATCTCTTGCTCACCGGGCAGCTCGGCGCCACAGTTTTTTCCACCGCGACGCTGACACCGAACGGGACCTACGAACTTCTGATCTCCCCCACGGCCGCGACGCCCTACACGCTGACCATCTACGGTGCCGACGTAGGACCAAACGGAGGCGCCTATTCGCTGACGGCTCGGTACGTCGACCACCACCTCAGCGATCTGTCACCTCGGGTAGCAGGCAACGCCGGTGAAACGCGACTGGGAATCACCGGATTGAGATTCTCCGACCCCATGCAGGTCTCCCTGTCCGGACCCGGCGCAATCGGCGCCACCGAAGTCACGGTGGGATTGGACTCGGACGTCCTGGCACGTTTCGACCTCACCGGAGCCCCCACCGGCACCTACGATGTCACCGTCACCTGGCCCGACATGACTGAGCGAACCCTCTCAGGGATATTTGAGATCGTGGCCGGCACGGGGCCTCAGCTCGAGGCACAGCTTGTGGCACCCGAAGCACTCAGGGCCTTGCGTCGCTACGTTGTGTGGCTCGAGTACGCCAACACCGGCGATGCCGACATGCCGGCTCCCCTTTTCACCGTACGAGCCAACGTGGACGTGTCCCTGGATCACGATGACATCGCGGGGCACAGCGTCGAGGTCCTGGGCATCGGCGGTTCGGCAAACCCGGATGTGCTGCGGGTCGGCGAGTCCATGCGAGTTCCCATCTACTTCATCGCACCGAATCTGGGAAGCGACGCCGAGTTCGAGCTTCTGGAAACTCCGGACACCGGTGAGCCCATCGACTGGCCCAGCCTCAAGGAAGGTATGCGCCCGCCCGACATGGACCCGGGCGTGTGGGATGCTCTGTGGCCCGATCTGATCGCCCGCCTTGGCGTCACCTGGGCCGACTATCTCCAGGTGCTCAGGGACAATGCGGCGAGGGCCGCATCCTGGGGCTTTCCCACCCACGATCCATCCGGTCTGATCGATCTCGAGGTGTTGCAGGCGGCCGGTGAACCGCACGCGGCCATCGCCGGCTCGCTTCGCCTCGCGACGACCAACGAGCTCCTTCCAGGTGTAACGCTCCGCCTGCGCAGCCTCGACGGCGCTGTGGTCAAGGAAACAGACACCACCTACACCCCTCCGGGCCGGTTCGTGTTCAACGAAGTGCCGGACGGCAGCTACGAGATCTGGATCGAGGGCTATTACGTGGATCCGGTGATGCAGGTGGAGGTGGTGGGCGCCGACGTGACCGCGGTGCAACTGATTGGGTACCCGTACGAGCCGGTGGAGCTCTCCGAATTCGCTCTGCCCCAACACACTCCGGCCGTGACAGCGGACGCCGCCGGCACCCAGTACCTCCTCTGGAAAGAAGGAAACGAGATCTGGTGGGCCATCAATCCGGCGGTGTGTGGACCCACTCAGGCCCGATCCCCGACGCCGACGGTTCGAATCCCAAGGTCGTGTATGACGATGCTCTGCTGGATGGCGGAATGACCCCCGGGCTGTTTGCCGCCTGGGAGACCAGTGGGATGGAGAGCACCATCGAGTGGTCGGTGGGTCGATTCGTCTCGGAGGGCATCGAATGGAGCGAGCCCGAAGCGCTGACCTCCGACCTGGCCGACGATTTTTCTATCGACCTGTTCACCGATGCGGCATCGGTGCCCGTGGTGCTCTGGCTGCAGCGGGACTACGCGATCAACGACGACACGGACCTCTACTACCAACCCGTCGGTCTCTCCGGAATCGCCGTCGATGATCCGTTCTTTGACCTCGACTCGATGGCGCGGGATCCTGGCGACTGGCCATTCTGCTCGAACCCCGGCCTCAAAGCGCTGTCCGAGCTTCCGCCCGGAATTCCGATCATCGGAGGTCACTGGGGCTGGAAGGTCATCGGCAGCGGCTGTGCACCCCTGACCACCTGTAATCCGGTTCTCACGCCCAATTGGGAGATCGAGATCCCCCTGGGGCAGCTCGCCAAGTTCGTCGGCAACGCCGGCTTCACCTTCAAGTTCCAACTGGAACAATGCCCGTGCTCCTACATGCTCCACGAATCCGCCATCAACGCCGGCATCGGGATCAACATCGACGTGCCCGTGGCCGAGGTTCCCCTGATTCTCGGCAAGATTCCGGTGGGGTACGCCATAGCTACTCTCGGTGTGAGCCGGCAACCTCGGAGGTGGTCTCATCTGGCACTCGAACTTCCCAATCCTGGGCTCCAGCGACGGCGTCCTCAACCTCGATGTCGGCTACGTTGTGACCGGGAAATTGACCTTCTTCTTCGGTGGTCTGGAGGGCAAGGTCACCGGAGACGCAACGGTCTATTGGACCCAGCAGCAGCCCGACTACGGCATCGCTTCCTTGGGGAGTGCGTTCGACTTGATCGGGACCGCGTCAATCGGGATTCGGCGTTCTCGAGGAAACTACCTGATCCAATGGGGATCCAATTGCCCACCGCTGCCCAGCATGGGAATTTGAGGGAATGTATATTCCCGTTCGGGAATCCGGTACATCGCGAGACGTCCAAATCGAGTGGCAGATCGAGTACGTCAAGGCTCAGTTGATGGGACCGGCACGACCTACGAAGGCAACCCCGTGCTCGGCGACATCTCGGCAGACGTCTATATCGATGGACCGCCCTCTGTTGCCGCCAGCGCCTCAGGAGATGCTCTCCTCGTCTGGGCCAAGGCCGAGCCACACCAGAACCTCGGCGCCAAGGTCTGGGCGTCCACCTACACCGGTACTGGCTGGTCTGCACCGGAAGCCGTCACTCCGGTAACCGATTTCATCAAGGACCCATTCGTCGCCTATCGACTCAAACGGCAACGCCATGGCCGTGTGGTCCGAAGCCTCCAATGCAGGCCTCGATTTCAATACCAGCCCGGTGGAAGACATCGTCGCGGCGACCGAGCTCGCCGACATCTGGTACGCACGGAACACGGGGGCGCGTGGTCCTCACCGGTCCGGCTGGCTGATCCTCCCCGGCCGAGACGAGCAGCCATCCCTCGCCCGCGGACCCTCTGCACAGATCGCCGCCGCCTGGCTCAACCAGGACGACCTCGGCGACTGGGCGCTCTACGCCGCGATCTGGTACGGATCCTCATGGTCCACGCCCGCCATCATCGCGACGCCACCCATCGCCTATCGCCCGCTGGTGTACTACCAGGGCGGATTTCCTACGGTTCTCTGGAGCCAGGCCGATCCCGACGTCCCCGAATCGTTCAACGACTGGAGGCTCTACTGGTCGACGTGGAACGGTGTGTCCTGGTCGACTCCCGAGCCGGTGGGGCCTGGCCGCGCCTTCGGAGGGCACCACGAGACCCGACAGAAGTCGTGTCTCGATGCTGGACCTGCAATTCCCGGATCCTCCGTCCTACTGTTGTCTGGACAGCTGCGACGATCCTCTGCCCCCGGATCCTGCCTCCGGCGGCGCCACCCAGATTCCTCAGGGCAACGCATTCTCGCCGGTTGTGGCCTCTGTCGATCCCAATGAAAAGACCGGACCTGCCGGCTCAGGCGACGAACACTTCATCGATGCCGGTGACCGGCTGGATTACGTGGTCTATTTCGAAAATCTGCCGGCCGCCGCCGCCCCGGCCCAGGAGGTCTTCGTCACCGACTGTCTTGACCACGATCTCGACTGGACCTCGGTCACTCTGGACGAGGTGGCGTTCGGTGATTTCATCGTCGGCAATCCTGGTGCGGAGCCGCTCTTCGACACCCGCATCACCATTCCGGACCACCGGCCTGGCGAAACCAAGGAATGGTGGGTGGATGTCATCACCGAATTCGACCTCGGCACCGGATGTCTGGACGTCACATTCCGCACCCTCGATCCCGTAACCGGCGAGCTGCCGGAGGATGCCTTTGCAGGCTTCCTGCCGCCTGAAGACGGCACCGGTCGTGGACAGGGTCACATCAGCCTGTCCGTGGACTCAAAGACCGACCTGGTGGACGGCACCGTCATCACCAACTTCGGCACCATCGTCTTCGACATCAACCAGTCCATCATGACCAACGAGGTCTTCAACACCATCGGCAGCCCGGGACCGTCGCTGCCCTTCTCGGACGGATTCGAGTCCGGCGACACCTCGGCGTGGTCGCGCACCGTGCCGTAGGGGTTCGGGAATCGGGGTTCGGGGGGATCAGCCGACAACCGGCGTTTCAGGTTCGCGTGATAACCTGGAGGAACGAAACAAGCCAGGAATCTGGAGGTCGTTGTGGCAGCAAGATTCTGCGTGGCTTTCATCTCGCCCAACGGTTCCACGAGGACGGTCGCGGGGGCCATCGCCCACCAGTTGTCTCAGAACGGGGAAGCGGTCACCCTCGCGGACCTGTCGGACCCGGATGCGGGTCCCGCGCTGATCGACAGGAGGTCATCGGATGAGCCGTTCTGTCTGTTCATCGGCTCACCGGTGTACAACGGCGTTGCGGTACCCCCGGTCATGGCCTTGATCGACCGTCTCTCAGCGTCAGGCGAGGCGTGGGCGGTGCCGTTCGTCACCTACGGCGTGGCCTGCAGCGGCGTCGCCCTGTGGCAGATGGCGGCGGCATTGCGCGACCGAGGATTCCGGATCGCCGGCGCCGCCAAGGTGACTGCGGTGCACTCCCTGATGTGGCAGTCGGGTCATCCGGAGGGAGAGGGGCATCCGGATGCCGACGATCTCGAGCAGGTGCGTCGACTGGCCGAGACGGTGCGAACTCGACTGAGTGCCGGGACCCTCGCTCCGATCGATCTGGCAACCCTCGACTACCTTCCGACCGAGCTGGCCGACGAATGCAAGGCCAGGCTCGGTCAGCCCTGGATCAACATCCCTCGAACGGTCGACGAGCAGGCGTGCAACGAGTGTGGGGAGTGTGCGGCCCTCTGCCCGGTGGGAGCTATCACCCTGAACCCGATGCCGGATTTCGGCGACGACTGCTTCGACTGCTTCAACTGCATCCGACTGTGTCCAGAGGACGCCATCGCCTCCGCGATCCCCATCCCCACCATCGAAGCGTTCATCCGTGAGCGAGTCCAGACCATCAACGAGCAGCCACTGTCGAAGATCTTCGTGGCGCCTGCGTAAGCTCTCGTCGCAACTCAGCGCCCGGAGTTCGGTGCCAGGTCCGAGGATCCGGTACCGGGTCGGAGGATCTTGGGACATTGAGGGCCGTCATGGTCCAGTAGAGGCTTCGTCGTATCTCAGCTTTGAGAGTCTCCGAATCCTCGCCTGCCGACTCAATCTCCCAGAATTTCCTCGGGTCCTCGGACCTGGTACCGACGGAGCGGTGTTGCCTCAGTGGCTTCGCGTTGTGGCGGCGTCAGTTCCTGCCGTTGCCGCCACCATTGTTCCCACCGCCGTTGCCGCCACCACCGCCTCCAGTTCCGCCTCCACCGTTGCCGCCGTCGTTTCCGCCGCCATTGCCTCCCTGGTTGCCGCGGATGAACCGGTGGTAGCCCGGGTACCTGCCGTTCCAGGCGATGAGCGGCGGCCCCTCATCCTCGACGTATACGTACCAGGCCAGGTCGCGGTGGTCGTGCTGGCAGAGAACCACGAAGTTGATGTCGCGGCGCGTCCTCGGCGAGTTTCCGGGGTTCCCCTCATCAAATTGGTCAAGATCGTTGCCATGGCCGTTGTTGGGATCCTCGTTGTCGACGAGATAGAAATAAGGTCCGGGTTTCACTCCATTCCATGCGATCTGCCAGAAGTTGTCCTCGTCCGGCAGCGTCGAGCCGTCACCGTGGACGTGGACGGTGGACTGAATCGACCTGAGCTCATTCATGCAGCGCGCCAGGCGCGCCTTGTCGATCCTGCTGTACATGATTCCAATAGCGATCGCAGCCAGGACGCTGATGATCAGAACGACCACCATGACCTCGATGAGAGTCATGCCCCGCTCAGTCGAACGGATGAAGATCACATCCCCGCTGGTGTTGACATGTGCCCGGCTGCTCTGATTCTGACTGTTCACGGCTTCCTCCGACGTCATGAAGTAGCAAGAAACATGCCTAAATCCGAGAATATCGCGCCTTCTCTGCTGCGATTCGAACGTCCCGCCATGAATCAAATCCTGCCGATTTCGGAACAACCCTGTGAGGAGTCGCATGGAGCCAGGGCCCTTCGAAGGAGATGCCTGCATGAAGAACCTTCAATCAAAGGGTGGAACGATTGCGGTCGAGACCGGCAACCCGGCTACTGCCACCGCGAAAAAGCCCACGGTGATCGAAATCCTGCGCCAAAACCTCTTGTTACGGCGGCAATACCTCATCAACCACAAACGCCAGCTTCGTGCAGCTTTACTGGTGTCTCTCGTGGCGTTGATCCCGAGCATCCTCTTGAACATCGACCTGCATCTCAGCGCCACTGCTCAGACCCAGTCCCTCTTCGCCGATGCTCCGACCGTCATGCAGCAAGTCTCCGAGCAGGACAGGACCGACCTGTTGCTGGTTCTCATTGGAACGCTGGTGTATGTCGGTGGTGTCTTCCTTCTCACCATATTGGAAACCCACCAGACCTCCGGGGCGGCGGTGGGCATCAGTCGGCACTTTCGAAATATCCGAGACGGGCGCTACGATGCCAAGCTGAATTTGCGTGACTCAGACAATCTCCTGGAGTTGGTGGAACCCTTCAATCAGATGACCGAAGCTCTGACTCAACGGGCAATTCAATCGTCGAAGCTCCTCAACGATCTGGCAACGGAAGCGGATGCGCTCGACGGCGGCCGTGGGATCGCCCGTCAGCTGCAAGAGCTGGCCGTCAGCCACGCCCATCTGGCAGGAAAGAGCCGCTGAAGGCGGGAGGACCCATGTCGATCCAAGGCGCGGTAATGTCGGACGAGAATCGGGAGTTTACCGACTTTCCGTTCACCCGGAAGCGGCGGGCCAAGCACCTGAACGACCATCTGGATCGTGTCCAGTCCTTCGTCGAGGAGGCCGATTCGATCGTCGAAGATCTGGTCTATGACGGGTCCCTCGGCCGGATTCGGCTCAGCTTTTCGGAGGCGGATGCGGTTCGCCGAGCTCTCGACGACGATGAAACCGCCGACGCGGATCCTCAAGGTTTCTTGATGGCAGAGGCCCTCGCTGTCTGTCTGAAAATCTCGGAGGACGTCAACGACTATCAGACCGCCGCCTTGGTCGACGAGCAACTCGAAGGCAGGATCAGGTCGGTCTTGGAGCTCGATTTGATCACCGGAGAGAGCATCGTCGGTGATTTCGCCGAGCCCATCGACGGTGCGTTCGCAGCAGGGCACCGGGAGGAAGCGATTCGCCTCGGAGAGCTGCGTCTCATCATTCGACAACACATGGCCCACGTGCGGCGGACGCTTGCGGGGCAACAGAGCACAGGGGAAACAGCTGGCGATCCCGATACAGCCGGCTCTGCGTTGCCGTCGATTGAACCGCAACCGGACGCTGACGTTGAACAACCGGATCAACTGGAGGAATCGCGCAAGCGGTACAACAAGCTGAAGCGAAATCGTATCCGGGAAAATTTGGAAAGAACGAAGATGCGTCGGATCCTTCGGCTGGTGATCGCGCTTGGAGCGGCCGTCCTCGTGGGAGCCGCCGGGTTCGCGATTCAGATGCTCCCGGCATTTTCCGTCCAAGGCCCCGTCGAGCTGACCATCGATGACTTTGAGGGAGTGCCCGGGATCAGTACCGTCCTTGCCAAACCCCCGAGTCTCTTCGTCACCGTTTACGCCGAACATTGGGATTCGGTCGACCGAGCGAGTCGACTGAGGATAGTGAACCGCCTCGGGAGCATTCTGCTGAAATCCGATTACAACGGCGCCGTATTGACCGACCCCGCCGGAAAACTGGTTGGAGAGTGGATCAGGGGAGACGGCTCCTATGTGTACCCACTCCCTTGATTGGCATCAACCATTTTTGGGACTCATAAAGGCAACCGGCGCTGCAGGCGCGCCGAGCCCGGCACCACCTTCACTCGAGGCGTTGCAGCCAGACCATGTCGAAGTCCTCGCCGTTTTTGGTACCGATGCGACGAAAGCGACCGCACTCGGTGAAGCCGTGACGGGCGTGGAAGCGGATCGAACCCTCGTTGAGTGAGGAGACGTGGGCCATGAAGTTGTCCACCCCCATGGCCTGACCCTTTTCGAGGAGCAGCTCGAGGAGCCGTTCTCCGAGCCCCTGGCCGGTGTGGTTCGGCAGGATGAAGTACGTGACCTGTGCCGACCGTTGCATGGTGGCGGCGGGGTGGACCGGGCTCAGGTAGGCGAATCCCACAATTCGGCCTTTGGTCTCCACCACAACGAAGGCAAAGTCGGGTGTGGCTCGGTGTCGGTCCGAGAAGAACTCCGGCCCCACCGGGCGGTCCGGGTAGGCGGCCGGGCTGTTGACCACGAAGTGGTTGAAGATCGCGGCCACCACCGGCCAATCTTCGTCATTCACAGGGCGAATCTCATATTTCATGCCGTAATGGTAGCTCGTCATGGTTGCAGGTTGAAGGTTTAAAGGTTTAAAGGTTTAAAGGTTTAAATGTGTGGGTTGCGTGAGGTGGCGGAGGCTCGACGGGATGGGTGTTTCGATTTTCGATTTGTGATTTTCGACTCTCGGCAAGCCGTGGGTGGGTGGAATCTTCAATTTTCGATTTTCAATTTTCAATTCGGATCGACGACTCGTCGGGATTTGTCGCGAAAGACACCGATGACGCCGGCAATGATGAGGACCATTCCCACCAGGGTATAGCCGGTGATCGGCTCGGACAGGATCAGCCAGCCGAGTACCACCGCGATGGCGGGATTGACGTAGGCGTAGGTCATCACCACCGCGGTCGGCAGGACCTTGACGGCATAAACGAAGCACGAGAACGCCAACAACGAACCGAACACCACCAGATAGACCCACGCCGCCCACGCCGCCCCGGTGGGGTGGGGCCTGCCCTCGCCCACCGCCAGCGCCAGCGCCGCGAAGCCTACGCCACCGATGAGCTGTTGCCAGCCCGACACGACCAGCGGATCCATCGCGGTCCGTCTCCGGTGGAGCAGAATCGACCCGTAGCCCCAGCTCACCGCCGCGAAGATCACGGCCAGAACGCCGAGGAAATCCGCGCGCACCCCGTGGACGAGCATTGGGAAGCTGAGCACGGCGAGCCCAACAAAACCGACGGCCAACGACGCCGACAGCAGCAGGGTCGGCGGCCGCCGATCGATGGCGGCCTCCATGGCGGCGACCCAGATCGGCATGGTGCCGACGATGAGAGCTGCGAGGCCGGAGTCCACCCGTTGCTCGGCCCAGTTGACCGCACCGTTGCCGCCCACCCACAACAGCACCCCGGTCACGGCCAACAGCCCGATCTCGCCGCCGGTCGGCCTCAACCGCTCTCCTCTCAGCCAGTTGATCCCGAACAGCACGGCGGCCGCCACCAGGACCCGAGACGCGCCCATCCAGAACGGACCCCAGCCCGCGCCCTCGCGCACCGCGACCCGGATGGCGAGGTAGGTGCTGCCCCACACGACATAGAGGACGAAGAGGCTGAGCAGGCCGGCCAGGGGAAGCCCGGACCCGGGCCCGCTACCGACCGGGTTTTCGCTCAAGACCACACGCCCGGAATCGCCCGCCGGCAGTCGGGGCAACGGCCGTCGTCCAGTGTGTTGTCCAGGATTCGAAAGCCCATCCTGTGGATCACCACCTCGCCGCAGCCGGGGCAAACGGTGTTCTCGGCGCGATGGCCGGGCACGTTGCCGAGGTAGACGAAGTGAAGGCCCTCGGCGGTGGCCGCCTTCCAGGCCCGTTCGAGGGTTTGAACCGGCGTGGGCGGAAGATTGGTCAGCCGATAGGTGGGGTGGAATCGGGTGAAGTGGAGCGGAACCTCGGCCCCCAGGTGTTGCTTCACCCAGGCGGCGAGGGACCTCACCTCGTCCTCCGAGTCGTTGAGCCCCGGCACCAGCAGAACAACGATCTCCAGCCACACCCCGGAGGCCTTGATGATTTCCAGAGCCTTGAGGACCGGGTCCAGCTTGCCCCGCACCTGCTCCACGTAGAAGGTGTCGGTGAAGGCTTTGAGGTCCACCTTGACCGCGCTCAGCAGGGGCAGCACGTCCTTCAGCGGCTGCTCCTGGATGTAGCCGTTGGACACCACGGTGGGTTTGAGGCCTGCCTTGCGGGCGGCGGCGGCTGCATCGCGCACGTACTCCCAGAACACCACCGGCTCCGAGTAGGTGGCGGCGGTCAGCCGGGCGCCGGATCGTTGCGCGGCCTCCACCAATGCCTCAGGTGGAAAGTAGTAGGACCGCACCTGCTCCGGCCGAAACTGGGAGATCTCCCAGTTCTGACAGAACTTGCACTCCACGTTGCAGCCGGCGGTGGCATAGGACAGGGCGATCTCCCCGGGCATCACATGGAAGAAGGGCTTCTTTTCGATGGGGTCGGCGTGGATGCTGCACGCCAACGAGTGGACCAGGGTGTAGTAGGTCCCCCCCTGGTTCTCGCGCACACCGCAGGTGCCGCGCTCCATGTCCGCCACGGTGCAGGCCTGGGGACAGAGCTGGCACTCCACCTTGTTGCCATCGAGCTTTTTGTACCAGTCCGCTTCACGGACAGGAAGTTCCTCCGGGTCCACGATTTCGCCGGATCGCAGGCGGGACGCCGCACTCAGCCAACCCGGCGCCAGGCCACAGGCTGCGCCTCCCGCCGCCAACATTCCGAGCCGACGCCTGCTCAGCTTCATGTGGCCACCGTTCGGAGCTTGGCTGGATCGCCGATGCCCAGCCCGTGCCTCTCTGCCGTCGCAATGAACTTCGGGAGACGGTCATCCTCTTCGAGGGTCGGCATTCCCCGGCGAACCCGCTCCTCATCGATCACCCTCCAGGCCCAGAGGTCGGCCGCCACCGGATCGACGCTTGCCGCCACCTTGCCCAGGGGGAACAGACCCGGCCCGTAGAAGGCCGGTCCGCCCTGACACTGGGCCTGGACCCCGTCCAACACCGTGAGCCGGAGCTTGCCGGCCAGAAAGGGGTGCCGGAGTATGTCCGCCACGTAGGGATCGCAGTTGTTGTCGTGGTACTTGTTGGGGTTGTGGATCACCCCGTACCAGTTCTTCATCCCGGCCGAGACGCCGGCGAGATCGTGGTCCTTGACCACCCCAAAGGAAATGAGGGCGCTGCAGGTGGTGGAAACCTCCTGGGCAAAACACGATCCGATGGCTCCGGATTCGGAGGGCACGGAATCCCAACGGTTGTCGGTGCCGTAACACAGGTAGGGCCCGCCCGAACGACGGACTTGAAACCCGGCCCGCTCGAGCTCCCGGCTCGAACGCTCGAAGACGATGATCCGCGACCGGTGGATCCCGGCATCCGCCAGCCGTTCCACCAGCGCCTCCACCAGCTCGACCCGGGGTGAGAGCCTCCGGCCGGCAAGACAGTTGACCTTGATGCCCACCGTGTCCGTCCGCTTGAACAACGCCACCAACCCGTCACGGGCCTGCCCCACACCGAGAGCTCTCCGCAGGCAGGTCTCCATGGCGGAGGCAGCGGTCTCGCGATCCACCGCCGGTGCCGCCAGGTCGGCGACGCCCACCACCCCCGCTCTCCCCTCCCCTGCCTCGGTGCCAACCGCCGACCTCGCCAGCAGGCCACCGCCCACCAGCGCCGCCAGCTCTCGCCGCGAGTAGCGCCGGCTCACGAATCCTCCGCAAAGACCTGCGCGGTGAAGACCTCGAATTCGGCGCCGTGGCGCCAGCCGTCTCGCGGCAACCCCGCCTTGGCGGAGAGGTGGTCCAACATTTCGTCACGGTCCCACCCCTGCTCGGGAGCGACCTGGGGCAGGTACACGGCAGCACGACGCCCCTTGGTGAGGACTACCCCGTGGGTTCCCACCACGATCTGTTGAGGGGAGGCGACCGGTTTCGACGGTGACAGAATTGACACCTCCAGCTCCACCTGATCGAGCTCTTCCAGCCCCAGTTCCGGAAACCGGGGATCGTGCGATGCCGAGACCGCGGCCGAGATCACCGCTTCCAACATCGGCTCCCGGGCCTCGATGACCCCCATGCAGGCCCGCAGCTTGCCCTGGGTGACCGCCCGCCGGCCGGTGTTGTGCACCGTCACAAAAGCCCCTGCCAGGGACCGCAGATCAGGGTCTTCCGGCTGTGCGCCGAACCACTCGGCCAAAGACTCGTCATGGGCAAGGTGGGTGCGCAGGGTGGCCCTGGCCAGTTCGAGTAGCCGCGTTTGTTGTTCCTCGGTCAACTCGTGGGCTTTGGCAGGTGGCGCGGCCGGATCTGACCAACCCCGCCATGAGCCCCTAAATACCACCGATACATAGGTCACCGACAGGTCGAAGCTGCCGCTCACGTGTCCCGAGGTGGTCACGCCAGTCACCGATCCCGTGCCCTCGAAGGCGTGGGCGAGCAGCTCGGTGAACACCGCCAGCGGTCGCCGGCCGCAGACCGTGTCGCCGCTCACCTCCACCTGCCACCAGAAGCCCTCCGGGTCCACCGCAGCCACCCGTTGGGCGGTGGAACGGCCAAGCTCGAGCAGGACGTCCCCCAGGTCCTTTCGACCCTCGAAGGGCGCATAGCGGTACTGCGCACCGTGATGGGTGAAATCAGATGAAGCGACCACCACGGTCTCATCGTCCAGCAAACCTGCCAGGGCTCGCGCCATCCGCAGCGCGGTATTTCGATCCGTGTTGAAGCCCACCAAAACCGGAACGATCTTCGCTTCAGGCGCCACCACCTGAAGGAAAGGGAGCTCCACCTCGAGGCTGTGCTCACGGTCGTGGGCCGATGACGGCCCCCTGAAGTCCGGATCGGCCCGAAGCTGGTCGAGCGCCTCGAGGTCCAGCTTCACGCTGCCCAGCGGCGTCGCAAAGGCGTCGAGGGTTCTCGCCGGCAGGGCACCGCCCGGGTATCCCTCGTAGTGAGACGGGCCCAGCAGGATGACCCGCTGCGGAGCGGCCGCGGCAATCCCTGCGAACGCCTTCGCGGCGATGGCACCGGAGAAAACATAGCCCGCATGGGGCGCCACCACGGCCCGGGCCGATTCACCCGAAGTGCCCGCGCGCTCCAGCAGCTGCTCCACCTGGACCCGAAGGGCGACCGGGTCATCGGTGTAAAAGGCGCCGGCCACCGCCGGCGGTCGAGTGGCTGCCGCCGTCGGCGCCGCTATTGCCAACACCACCAACAGAGTCAAGAGTGTTCTTTTCACAACTTCAGAGATAACTCCTCCGTGGAGAGAATGCAATGGCTGGGGGTACGAGACAGTCGGCAGACCCCCACCAAAACCAGTTAGAAGTTGCTCGCGCCCTTCCGGCTTCGCCCTACGGGCTTCGCCGTGACGAGGCGGGCGCGGCGACCCACCGCCACCAGCATACAGCCGTAGGCCAGCCCCCTCCCTCGAGACGACCCCCCTGGCCACGGCTGTAGACTGCTGCCGTCGGCGGGTTGAAAGTCCCGGGCCAAGGGCTGTGAGATGATCACCGCTGGAGGCGAATATGCGATTGACCGTGACCTGCCTATCCTTCCTCCTGCTGTTCAGCTTCATCACGTCTGCCGAACAGGATCAATCCACATTTGATGAGTTCTTCACCGACGCGACCCTTCGGGTGGACTTCCATCACACCGGCGACGCCGACAGCGAGACCGTGGCCTTCCAGCGGATGATCCGGCAGGGGGTCTGGGCCGGGCCCCGTGTCCAGCTGATCGACCCGTTTGGCCATGGACGCTACGCGGTCAAACTGATCGATCCGGAAGACGGTCGAACCGTCTTCTCTCGAGCTTTCGACAGCTACTTTGGTGAATACCGAACCACCGACGCAGCGCGCGATGGGATGGCCGGTGTCTACCACAACACCGTGCTGACGCCATTCCCCAGGCGGCCCCTCCAGCTGGTCATCGAGGCCCGTCCCGCGAAAGGGGAACCCCGCGACCTCGCAGCCGTGGTGGTGGACCCCTCGTCAACCGACATCGCCACCGAGCCGCCAATGCCCGGCGTCATTGTGGTGTTGGCCAACCCGGGAGGTGCACCCCACCGGACCCTGGACATCGCCATTTTGGGTGAGGGTTACCGGCCGGATGAGAGCGCGCTGTTTCGTGACGACCTCGCCAGGTTCACCGAGGTTCTGCTCGGTCACGAACCCTTCAAGGCTCACCGCGCCAGCATCGCCGTTCGCGGCGTGCTGCTGCCCTCAGCGGACAGCGGCGTGGATGAACCCACCCGCGGCCGGTACCGGAGCACCTCCCTCGGCATGACCTTCAACTCCCTCGGGTCAGAACGCTACATGCTCACCGAGGATAACCAGGCCCTCAGGGACATCGCGGCCAACGTCCCCTACGACGCATTAGTGATCATGGTCAACGAGGAGCGATACGGTGGCGGCGGCATCTACAATTCATACTGCGGTTTCACCGCCCATGGACCGTGGAGCGAGTACCTGTTGCTCCACGAATTCGGCCACTCCTTCGGCGGTCTCGCCGACGAGTACTACACCTCCTCTGTGGCTTACAGCGAGTTCTATCCGCAGGGTCGAGAGCCCGCCGAACCCAACATCACGGCACTGCTCGATCCGTCCAAACTGAAGTGGCGAGACCTCGTGGAGCCCGAGACACCCCTGCCCACACCATGGGGCAAGGAGGAGTTCGACGAATACAGCGAGCAATCCCAGGCTCGAAGGAAAGCAATTCAGGACTCGATCGCCGAGGCCACCCGCGAAGGCGCGCCTGCCAAGGAGATCGCCGACCTCGAGCGTCAGGCCGAAGAACTGGCCCAAAGCTCCACCCAGTGGGCGATCGATCACCTGGCCGGTTCCCAGTTTTCGAGCAAGGTCGGCGCGTTCGAAGGCGCAGGGTACGCATCCCAGGGCCTCTACCGACCCATGGCCGACTGCCTGATGTTCCGGCGCGGGGTGCAGCCGTTCTGCAGGGTCTGCGAGCGTGCGGTTGCGGAGGTGATCCTCTTCCATACCGGCGGGTAGCGGAGGGGCGGAGGGGATTATCTTCCAGGTTCGAGGTTTGAGGTTTGGGGGGTTGAGGTAAAGAGTTAGGCTCATCCGGGAAATCGTGAGTTGAGGTGATCCTGATCCCGCACACAGCGCCAGCGTCAGGATTCAGCGACGGGGGCAGGAAACAGCGAGCAGCGGCGGCGAGAAGCGACGGTACACAGCGGCAGCGATCAGATGTGCGGCGGCCGCATGGTCACCTCCGGGTCGTTCATGCTCTCCTGAGAGCTGGCGAGGGGAGCGGTGTCAAGGGCCTGGGGACCTTCGATCAGGTTCGTGCCATGACCCGGCGCTTACTCAATCCCGTCGCACCATAGTTCTCAGCACCACACACGCTCTGCCGCCGACGCTGTCATCTGACGCTGATCCCGGCCCCTGTCGCTGGATACTGCCGTTGCCCCTGATCGTTGCCCCCGCCTCACTGCCCCGTAGCCCCCTGCCCTGTGCTAATCTCGGCTCTGGACGATGAACGACTCAGAGACCATCTACCGCATCTCCTTCTTCAGCAAGGGAGAGGTCTACGAGATCTTCGCCCGCCACGTAGGCCAGGGCGGCATTTTCGGCTTCATCGAAGTCGAGGATTTGCTGTTCGGCGAACGGACCAAGATCGTCATCGACTCCTCGGAGGAACGCCTCAAGACCGAGTTCGAAGGAGTCCGGAGAACCCATATCCCACTTCACGCGGTGCTGCGTATCGACGAAGTCGCCAAGGCGGGACGGGGGCGAATCACCGCCACGGACGGCAAAGTAGCCGACTTTCCGATCACCTACGTTCCACAAGGAAAAAAGTCGGGCGACTCCTAGGGCGCCACTCGCCGGACGAAACTCCCCAGACGCGACGCCGTACCTCTGGTGACCGGGGGGTTGCAAGATGGGTGAACAAGCCTGGCAGAAAATCACCAGGGCCTGGCGGGATTGGCTGCGGTCGGTTCTGGTCATCGTCATCGTGATCACCGCCTTCCGGTCCGCGGTGGCAGATTGGAACGATGTGCCCACCGGTTCCATGAAGCCCACGATCCTCGAGGGCGATCGCATCCTGGTGAACAAGCTCGCCTACGATCTCAGGGTCCCCTACACCGGATGGCAGATCGCCCGGTGGGACGACCCGAGTCGCGGAGACATCGTGGTGCTCTTCTCACCCAGCGACGGCACGCGACTGGTGAAGAGGGTGGTCGGTCTTCCGGGGGATTCCGTGGCCGTCACCGACGGTGCTCTGGTTGTCAACGGGCGCCGTGTGGAATACTCCCCCCTCCGGCCTGGGATGGTCACCGGTCTGGCATTTTCGGATCAGACCCCGATCCTCGCAACCGAGGAGCTGGAAAACGCCCCGCATGCGGTCATGATCTCTCCACGTTCACCATGGCACGGGTCCTTCGAGCCCGTTCACCGTTCCAGCCGGCAGCTACTTCGTCATGGGTGACAACCGGGACCACAGCCTCGATTCCCGTCACTTCGGACCGGTCGATCGCGCAAGAATCGTTGGTCAAGCCACCACCGTCGCAGCGTCTGTGGATCCGGAACGCAACTACCTCCCACGCTGGAAGCGTTTCCTCAAAGCGCTGAGGTAACTTGTGGGGTTAGTGCTCCACTTCGAAAAGCTCCCCACCGCCCTCCCTCCCCCGCTTTTCGAAGCCTCTTTCATCACCTGAATCCGGGCACGTGGAGGATTCACCCACAGACCTCGGTTTCTCGGTGGGTGGGAAGGGAATCTTCAATCTTCAATTATTCAGTCCAGATGTGCCCGGTCGGAGTCGCCCATCTCCACATCGCCGCCCGGAAAGTACTCGCTCCACCGGCGATCCACCAATGCGGCGGTGTCGGCGTCGCATCGGACCTCGTCGGGGTAGCCAAGTTTCATGCGAGCGTCGATCACGATCGGGGGGGTGTGACAGAGGTGGTGGCGGACCACTCGAGTCTCGGCCGCAACCATATCCGCGGCCGGCTCGAACCGGGTAAAGGTGGTCCACAGGAAGTTGATCGTGCTTGCTGCGGCCTGCTTCGGATGGTCGCAGACGACCACCAAGGGCCAGTCCCGAAAGGCCCCATGCCCGGCGATCCTGGCAGGAAACCCAGGTTCCTCGTTGGCAGCCGGACCACCCACCACCAGACACCCACCGCAGAACACCCTGACGTCGGTCACTCCGGCGGGCAGCTCATCCCCCGTGAAGTCCCGCACCAGCTCCCGTACCGGATCGCCGAGCCCGAGCCACACGCCCTTGGACCCACGGTTCACCTCCGGTCCGGTGTAATCCAGCGTGTCCATGGAGAGATTGGACAGTACGTATAGATCGGTCTCCGGATTGGTGCGAGCCAGCACGTGCTCCAAGGTCTGCTTGAAATCCCTCAGATCCACCGGCTGGTCAGTGACCAGCAGGAACTTGGTGAGACTGAGCTGCCCCTCGCCGAGGATTCTGAACGCGGACATCATCGCTTCTCGCCCGTACCGCTCCTTGACCACCGCCGCAGCCAGCGAGTGGTACCCGGTCTCTCCGTAGGACCAGAGCGCCCTCACCGAAGGCATGACCAGCGGGAATAGAGGAGACAGCAGATCCTGCAGCAGATCGCCGATAAAGAAGTCCTCCTGCCTGGGCTTCCCCACCACCGTGGCAGGGAAGATCGCATCCCGCCGCCTCGCCATCCACTCGACTCGGAATACCGGGTAATCGTGTTTTAGGGAGTAATAGCCATAGTGGTCCCCGAAGGGCCCCTCCGGACGCTGTTCGGCAGCCGGCACCCGTCCCCCAAGGGCGAATTCGGCGTCTGCGATGAGGGAGTGATGGCCAG
The DNA here is from genome assembly GCA_963801995.1 of uncultured Holophagae bacterium. Lineage (GTDB taxonomy): Bacteria > Acidobacteriota > Thermoanaerobaculia > Thermoanaerobaculales > Sulfomarinibacteraceae > FEB-10. Next base: position 747,011 of record CAWDGW010000017.1, read on the forward strand.
GGCCATCGCACCGTCGGATCCGTCCGCCGAGCAACAGCGAGGCCAGTACGAGTTCGGGGACGTTCTCTGGCAGGGGTGCCACAGCTGCGAGGGTCAAAGCCGGCGGCCCTCCGAGAAAGACTGTCACCGGGAGATCCCGGCCCTCATCTCGGGCAACCGCCTGGTGAAATCCGCCCCCCTTGCCGATCTGCCAATGCATGCCAGTCATCCGCGGTTCGTGGACCTGCATCCGGTAGACCCCCAGGTTGTGGCTGCCTTCGCCTGGATGCTCGGTATAAACCAGGGGCCAGGTCAGAAAGGGGCCCCCATCCTCCGGCCACGAGGTCAGCACCGGCAACCGCCCCAGATCGACATCTCTGCTGACCACCTCGCAAACCGGTCCGTTGCGCACTCGCTTGGGAGCCGTCCGAAGCACCGCAGCGGCGAGGTCACGGGCATTCCACAGCGCGCGGGGAGAGGGCGGCATCTGGGTGCGAACGAATTCGGCGGCCCGCCGCACCAGACGTCCAGGCCGGGTTCCGAAGGCCCGTTCGGCCCGAGCCGATGTGCCGAACAGATTGGTGGCCAAGGGATGGTCAGAACCGCGAACCCTGGTGAACAAAAGCGCCGGCCCTTCCGAAGCGATCACCCGGCGGTGGATCTCCGCCGCTTCAAGGTGAGGATCCACCTCGGCATCGACCACCTCCAGCTCTCCCGACGCCCGAAGGTCGTCGATAAAGGCGCGGAGATCGCGGTAGGAGGTGTCGGCCATTGGCAATTACCATACCTTGGAATGCTGGTTGAGAGTTTCCGATCGAAGATCAGAGATCCAAGATTCAAGATCCCGCACCACAATTCGCCCACGCCACCACGATCGGTGTCGGTTTTCCGATTTCCGAATTCCGATTTCCGAATTCTGCCTGCCGTGCATGACGCGACGCGGCAAGTCCAGACAGGTACCGAGCCAGCCATTCCCGGGCCCCTCACAATGCACCACAACACACTCTTTTTCAGTGCTTTTGCTGAGGGTCCGCCAGGCCCAATCGACGACCGGATCACCTTGACAAAAATGCCGCACCGCGGTAGTTTCGACTCGATAAGGCGCGTCCGCGCAGCCCTCGGAGCAAAACCATGATCCGACTCATCAAACGCTACGGCAGCCGCAAACTCTACGACACCGAAGAGAGCCGATACGTGTCTCTCGAAGAGCTGGCGTCCTGGATTCGTAACGGGCAGCAGATCCGTGTGATCGACAATCGGACCGCGGACGATGTGACGCCCCAGACCCTGACCCAGATCATCTCCGAAGAGGGGCGAAAAGGCACCTCACTGCTTCCTAACGACATGTTGCACGATCTGATCCGGATCGGTGAGCAAGCCGTCAGCAGCGGCGTCGAGCAGCTCCACAGCAGCGTCGACAAACTCATGCAGGCCTCCATCGACCGGATCGGTCCGGTGAGGAGAGCGCGGGAGGAAATGTCGCGCCTGCGGGAACGCCTGGACGAACTCGAGTCGTCGCTCGCCGCCATCGACGTGGAGCGTCAGCAGTCAGTGGAAAGCACCGAACCTCCACCGACCGATCCCGGACCCAAGAAGAAGGACGGCGAGTGACCACGTGATGCCGGTCGTTCTCGGGCCAACCCACGTCGGCCGGGGCGCTCCGTGATCGAGAATTGCCATGCAAACGGCACCGTAGGCCTGGCGCTCGCCGGTGGTGGACCGGCGGGTTCGATCTATGAGATCGGTGCTGTTCGCGCCCTTGACGAGGCCTTGGACGGCATCGACTTCAACCGTATTCCAATCTACGTCGGGGTCAGTGCTGGAGCGTTCATCTCTTCATGCCTTGCCAACGGTCTGACCACCGCCCAGCTGTGTCGGGCCATCGTCAAACCTGAGCCCGGCGAGCATCCCTTCGTCCCGGAGACCTTCCTCAGTCCGGCGTTTAACCACTTCGCGAGGAGTGGAGCACGGATTCCCAGACTGTTCTTCAACGCCATCAGGGGGCTGATCACCCACCCGATCGAAGCATCGGTTCCCGACTCTCTCATGAGTTTGTCTCGGGCCCTGCCGGTTGGGGTTTTCGACAACCGGCCCATCGCGAAGTACTTGCACAAGATTTTCAACCGCCCGGGTCGGACGGACGATTTCCGTCTATTGGCCCACAAGCTGTTCATCGTGGCCACCGATCTCGACTCGGGCCGGGCCATTCGATTCGGCGAACCGGGCCTCGACCACATTCCGATTTCAAAGGCGGTACAGGCCAGCACCGCCCTGCCGGGACTCTATCCCCCGGTCGAGATCGACGGCCGCCACTACGTGGACGGAGTGCTGCTCAAGACGATGCACGCTTCAGTGGCGCTGGACGAGGGTGCTGACCTCGTGCTCTGCGTCAACCCCATCGTACCCGTTGACACCATCCGTTCAGTGGAGCACGGATTCATGCGGCGGGGAAAGCTCGCCGATCGAGGCCTGCCCGCGGTCTTGTCCCAGACCTTCCGCACGATCATCCACTCCCGGATGGGCGTCGGCCTCGCTGCATACGAGGAGCGATACGCCGACTCGGATGTGTTGGTCATCGAGCCCAGGCGCGATGACTACGAGATGTTCTTCTCGAATATCTTCTCCTTTGCCAAACGAAAGGCAGTGGTGGAGCACGCCTACCGGAGCACCCGCATCAAGCTGTGGAGGAATCGGCAGCGGATCGGCCCCATCCTTGATCGGCACGGGATCACCCTGCGAACCGATGTCTTGGAGGACGAGAACGCAGACCTGTGGAAGAGTGTGGAACTCCACAAACCGAGGCGTTCCAGCCGGCTTCCGGTCACTCAGCGGCTGGACCGCGCACTGAAACAGGTCGAGGCGTTAGTGGAGCAGGTGTGATGGGTGATGGGTGACGCGTGACGCGCTGAGCCTTGAAGACCAACTTTCAACTCTCGACCTCTGCTGACCGGACCGTCTCGAGTATGGCTACCAGGTCCTTCAGCCGATACGGCTTTTGCAGAAATCCGGCCGGAGAGGGGTCGCCGAACTTGTTCATCGTGTTCTGCTCGCTGTAACCGGAGGCGACGATCACGGTCAAATCAGGCCGGATATTCATCAGAGCCCGGAACGTTTCCTCACCGCTCATCCGGGGCATCGTCATGTCCAGCAGCACCACGTCGATGGCGTGCGGAGCAGGGCGAAAGCGATCCAGGGCCTGAATCCCGTCGGCGGCCGCCGTGGCGGTGATGCCCACCTGGTCCAGCATCTCGACGGTCAGGGCACGGATCGCGTCGTCATCATCGACCACCATCACCGACAGAGGTTTCTCGGTTGGTAGGCCCGCCGCAGTGTCTTTTTCCTGCGGCCCTTTCATGCTCTCCCCCTCGGTGGGCAGCAGCACTCGGACGGACGTCCCCATGCCGGGCTCGCTGTCGACGCGGATTCCGCCCCGGTTCTCCCGCACGATCCCGATCACCGCAGCAAGACCAAGACCGCGACCGGTGAACTTCGTGGAGAAGAATGGATCGAAGATCCTCGCCACGGTTTCGCTGTCCATGCCGGCTCCCGTATCGGCTACCTCCAAAATGACGTACTCACCAGGTGGCAGGTCTTCGCCGAGAATAGTCGTTCTCAGAAAGGACGGCGAAATGTACTCGACCCAGGTACGAACCATCACGTGACCCGGCATCCCGTCGAGAGCCTCCACCGCGTTGTTCACGAGGTTGTTCACCATCTGTCGAATCTCAGCGGCATCCGCAGTGATCGGGGGCAGGTCCCGAGTGAGGTCGAACCGAATTTCAACATCCTCGGCGACCGTCGCCGGCAGGAAACGCGCCACGTCGTCCACCTGCTCCGAGAGGTCCACATCCTCCACGATGAATCGACCCTTTCCGGCATAGGCGAGCATCTGCCGGGTGAGTTCTGCCGCTCCGTCCGCCGCCTTCTCGATGGCCTTGACCTGCTTGTGGATCGGGCTGTCCGACGGCAACATTTGACTGGCGAGTCCTGCGCTGCCGAGGATGCTCTGCAGCAGGTTGTTGAACTCGTGGGCGATCCCCCCGGCCAGCACCCCGAGGCTCTCCATTTTCTGACTGCGCAAGACCCTGGCTCCCAGGGCTCGCCGTTCGTCCTCGGCCCGTTTGCGCTCCACCGCAATGGAGATGGTCTTGGCCGCGTAGTCGAGCAACTCGAGGTCCTTCAGAGAGTACAACTCAGGGTCGTGGTAGCTCTGAACCGTAATCACTCCGATCACACCGGATTCGGTGGTGAGGGGCACTCCGAGCCACTGTTTGCTGTCGGTGCCCACCACCTCCACCTCTCCCGTTTGGTTCAGATCTCTGGACCCCACCTCGTCCAGGAAGAGAGGTCTTCCAGTGCGACGCACGTAGTCGGTCAAGCTCTTCGGCAGGGGTTCCGGCTCGTAACGTTCCAGCTCGTCGAATTCATCGGCGTAGTACGGGAAGGAGTAGCACTTCGTGGCTTCGTCGTAGATGGCGACATAAAAATTCGTCGTGTCGATCAACCCCTCGAGCAGGTCACGGATCCGGGAGATGAGAGCCCGCAGGTCGCTGGCAGAAGCCGCGGCGTGGAGAATCGAGGCCATCGCCCGCTCCACCAGTTCGGAACGTTTGAGGGCGCTGACATCCCGCGCGATACCGCACAGTCCAATGACCTCCCCAGCGTCATTTCTGAGCGGGACCTTCACCGAGTGGAAGTGGTGGATGACGTCACGAATAGTCGATACGTTCGACTCCTCTTCGATGCTGCCCGCCAGGACTCTTGAATCCACCTCGTGCACCCGCCGCGCGGTGTCTTCGTCGAAGAGCTCCGAGTCAGTCGCGCCTACGATCTGTTCAACCGGCCTCTCGAAGAGCTCCGCCATGGCCGGATTGGCGTGGGTATATCTGAGGTCTCTATCCTTGACAAAGACGTAGTCGCGCGCTGTCTCGAAGATCGCCCGCAGCCTCTCCTCACTTTCGCGAAGAGCGATCTCCGCTTCTTTCCGGGCTGCAAGCTCCCGCTCGAGCTCCTCACGAGTGCGTTCTCTCGTAGTTTCAGACATTTCCCGGCCATCCTCCCCAGCCCGATCGATCGCCCGTCATGGGAAGATCAGTTCGTAAAGCTGCTGCGCCAGATCGGCGTCGATCCTCTTCAATGCGAGGTATTGCTCCTTGGCACCCCGCTCGTCGTCGGCGTACAGCAGCGAAAGCCCGAGACCGTAACGGGCCCGCGCGTGATCGGGATCCAGTTCAAGCGCCCTCTTGAACGCTTCGCCAGCTTCCTCGTACGCGGCCATGTGGTACTGGGCCACACCCAGACCCACCCAAACCTCCACAAGGTCGGGTTCGGCCCGGGTGGCCGCCTCACAGGCTTCAACGGCGTCGGCATGCCGACCTTGCGCAGACAACAGAATGCAGCGGTCGTAGTGAGCAGCCGCGAGATTGGGCGCCAAGAAACCGGCCTCTCCGAGGGCCAAAATGGCATCGTCCACCCGGCCTGCCGAAGCGTACACCGTGCCCAGGGTGTACCACACGCTGGCGTCATCCGGAGCCAAATCGCGCGCTTTTTTTAACGCGCCGATTGCCTGATCGGACTCACCCAACGCCGCATAGCTGGACCCCAAGCCGAGCAATGCCTGGAATCGCAGGTCCTTTGAAATGGCCTTTCCAAGGGCGTTCCGATAGTGGTTGATGGCAGACTCTCCGTCACCGGCCTCGAGGGCCTCGAATGCCTGTGCCAGATCCCGGATGCACTCTTGCTCCGCCGGATCCGGAGAATCGGCTGCCCACACCGCCACGGACGAGGTGATCGCCAAGACAATCAACACAGCGACCTTGAACCTCAACCCTCTACCGGAACACGTCATCACCCTCGGTACCTCCTGGCCCGATTTCGCACCAACTGCCACCTGCGGCCCCTGACCATCATATGCTGTGCAACGGGATCAGACACCGCGGAATCTCCATGCTCTCGTACCATGGGGAACGCCGCTTCGTACGTTCAGCGCAAACTGGGAGGACCACCATGGAGGAAACCACCAAAAAATGGCTCACGGGGTGTGGCATCGGCTGCATTCTCATCATCGCCATGGCGTGTCTCGTGATCTTTGGCGGCTACCTTGGCGTCAAAAAGATGATCGACGCCGCCCGGGAGACATCTGCGGCGGTGGAAACCGTGACCGCCCGGTTCGGCCGAGTTTCGGATTTCACACCAGATCCCTACGGGAACGTAGAGCCCGAACGCCTGGAGACGTTTCTCCTGGTTCGGGAATTGTGTAGCACGGAGCGAGCCCGGCTCGAGGACAGCTTGGCTCAGCTCAGCGGGACCGAACCCGACGGTGGACCCACATCAGTCGGCAGCATGGCCAGGTCCCTCCGGGCGGGCTTCGGGTTCATGCCGCAGATGATGGCATACATCAACGCCAGAAACAGTGCGTTCCTCGAGGCCGAGATGGGTCTGGGAGAATACCTCCACCTCTACACCATCGTCTATGAATCGTGGTTGGGAAAGGCGCCGGATGACGGCCCGCCCTTTGTCCTGGTTGGGGGCGACATGGATTCCAACGGTTGGTCTGCAACCGAGGTTCGGAGTCAGCGCGGCGCTGAGATCCGAGCCCGCCTCAATCGAACCACGCTGCCAATGCTGCGAAATCAACTGGCCGCCCTGACCACCACCGATGCTACGGCCGATGCCCAGTGGACCGAGTCCCTGCGGACCGAGATTCTGCTCATGGAGTCCGACAGTCTCCGTCTGCCATGGCAGGACGGACTGCCCCCACAGACCGCCACTGACCTCGAGCCGTTCTTCGAGGACCTCGACGCCAGCTATAGCGCCCTGTGTCATCCCGTCGAGTTCGCGGTCATGCAACATTGAGCGCTTCGCTAAAAATTAGGAATTCGGAATTCCGAATTCCGAATTTTGAGCGGATTCCTTCGTGCTAGCATCCTCCCATGGACAAACGCGACTCAGGATCGGGCCGGCAGCGATTCTCGGACCGCTTCGGGCCCACCACCGTGACCATCAGCTCCGACGTTGTGATCCGCGGCGAGCTGACCGGCAACGCCAACGTGGACTTCGCGGGCACCCTCGAAGGCGACCTCGAGGTCGACGGTTTCGTGCTCGTCAGGGCGAAAGGTCGAATCACTGGACGGATCAAGGCCGCGGCATTGGTGATCGAGGGGCAGATCGACGGCACGATTCACGCAACCGGCAAGGTGGAGCTCGGCCAAACCTGTCACGTCGACGGGGACATTGTCGCCAGTTCGGTGGCCATCGCCGATGGAGCCGCCTTCGACGGATCCATCACCATGGACGGATCGTCCGCGGCACGGCAAGGCCTCGCCTTCACCGAAAAACGCACTGCCGATAGTTGACCCCGAAGGCGACCATCCGCCGGTTGACGTTGTATCGCGCATGGCAACCCGCTATTGTTGTCGAAGTGAACCAGAATATGGGTACTGACCGCGCGTTCTTCGCCAGGGTTGCAGCCACGACAGCATCGTCGTTCCTGCCTCGACCGGCCGCAGAATCAGGTCGAAAATGAACAACGACGTGCCTCGCATACCCGTACCAATCTCGCCCCCCAGGGGGAACTCCCCGAACGGAGTCGATCCCGCCGGCCACCCGCTCCGCCAACTGGTGACCGGGTCCGCCCTCGGGATCAGGCCCGGCGAGAAGACAACCGCCTGGCTTTTCTTCCTCTATTTCTTCCTGCTGGCCACGATCCACTACATCGGCAAGACCGTTCGCGATTCGATCTACGTCTTCAGCCTCGGCGCCACGAAACTCCCCATCGCCTACCTCGCCGTGGCCCTCATCTCCTTCCCGGTCATCGTGCTCTACGCGCGGTTCACCTCGAGGGCATCCCAGCGATTCCTGATCATCACCTTCGCCCTGATCCAGGCAGCCGGCATGGCGGCCTTCAGTTGGCTCTTTCAGTTCAAACAGGATTGGATCCCGGTGGCCTACTACGTGTGGGCGGCAGTAGCGTTCGGAATCGGCCTCAGCCAATTCTGGTCCTACGCCAACCACCGCTTTGATCCCCGCCAGGCCCGCCGATTGTTCGCCTTCATCGGCGCCGGCGGACTGTTGGGCGCGGTTCCTGGAGGCCAGATCGCCAGCCTCTTCGGCAGGTACTCGGAAACCAGGTTCGCTCTGCTGGCCGCTGCCGGCCTCTCGGTGGCGTTGATCCTCATCGTGACTCTCCTCGAACGGGGTCGCCGCAGCGAAATTACCGGCCCCAGACGACACGGAGCCCTGGAACAACTGCGCAGCGCGAGAGGCGGATTCCAAGCCCTGCTCAGCTCTCCCCTGCTCCTGTCCATCGCTGCACTCATGTTCATCGCGATGTTCGTCAATCAAATGGTCGACCTCCAGTTCAAGTGGGTGATCCAGGAAAACACCCAGGGACTCGAAGGCCTGACCTTGGCCTTTGGCAAGTTCTACACGGTGATGGGATTGCTGGCGTTCTCGTTCCAAATCCTGTTTACTCAAAGAATCCACCGCGCCCTCGGAGTCGCAGTGGGTCTGCGCGTCCTCCCGCTGTCCATCGCCGTATCATCTGTCTTGTTGATCCTCGCCTACGGACCGCTCGCGGTCATTCCGGTGGTCACGGCTGCATACATCCTGAAGCTGTCGGAGAACGGATTCCGACATTCGGTGGAGCAGTCGAGTCGGGAGCTGCTCTTTTTGCCGGTACCATCGCCGCTCCGGCTTCAGGCGAAGGCGTTCATCGACATTTTCGTCCAGCGGGTAGCCCGGGGCGCGGCCGCCGTCGCCCTGCTTCCTGTGGCTTACGGCGTTCTCCAGTCCAGGCACATCAGTTGGGCCATCCTCGTCCTGGTGGTGTTGTGGCTCGGTCTCACCGTCGTGGCCCGCCGGGAATACGTCCGAGCCTTCCGCGAGGGTTTGAAGGCCGGTGTCATGGACGAGATGCCCATGGTCGACACCTCGGACGTGAACACCATCAAGACCTTGGTGGAGGCCCTCGGCAGCTCGGACGCCCGCCAGGTGCTGCACAGCCTGGAACTGCTCTCGGCCAGCGGACAGGAACGATTAGTGCCCCCGCTCCTTCTCCACCACGAGCACGCCACTGTCAGACGCAAGACCCTCGGGGTCATGGCGAGCGCCGGCCGCACCGAAGCGATCCCGCTGGTTGAACGGGCCATCCTGGACAACGACATCGAGGTGAGAAGTGCGGCGATTCACGCTCTGGCCGTGCTCAAGGGCGGCGATGCCGCCGAGTTCATGCTGCCTCGACTGAGCGATCCAGACCCTCGGATCCGCGCGGCAGCCGTCGCCTCGCTGGCCACCATGGAGGACCCGGAGGTGAGCCAGAAGGCCGAAGAGGTCCTCAACGCCATGGTGGCCGACGACGATGCATCGGTCCGGCTCGAGGCGGCCAGAGCGGTCGCCGAGATCCCCGAACCGACGGCCGCAGGGTCCATCGTCCAACTCCTCTACGACACGAACCAGCCAGTGGTCATGCAGGCTATCGTGGCGGTCCAGAAGCGAATGGAGGCCGGCCAAAAAAACCCCATGTATGTACCGACCCTGATCTCGCTCATGGGCAACCGCCGCCTGCGATCGCGAGTTCGCGAGGCTGTCGTGGCCTACGGGGAGTCAGCCATTCCGCCGCTGGTGCTTTTCATGAATGCCGAGGAGGAACAGATCTGGGTCAGACGGTCGGTCCCCATGACCATCGCCCAGATCAACTCGCCGGCCGCCGCCACCACCCTGATTGAAACCCTCGACGCTCCGGATCCGCTCGTCCGAAAGAACGCCATCCAGGCGCTGGCGTACCTGCGCACCCGTCACCCCGAGATCAGGGTCAAGGGGGACACCGTGGCCCGTCAGATCCGACGTGACGCCATGACCTACCTGCGCTGTCTATCCGACCTGTGGGCCGTTTCGAGTTGGCACGAAACCCGGTTCGACGGCCCCTACGCCCACTGGCAGGCCGCCGGTCGGGTGCCGACCCTGCTCCAACAGGTGCTGGCCCAGCGAATGGCCACCGCCGTCGACAATATCTTCGGTCTGATCAAATTGATCCACACCGCGCGCGACGTCGAAGCCACCTACCGCAGCCTCGCCAGTGGCCAGCAGGCTTTGAGGGCCAACGCCCTCGAGTACCTGGACAACACCCTCGCCGGAACGATCCGGAGGGACGTTTTCGCGGTCATCGATGATGCCCCCACCGAAGAGAAACTCCGCCAGGCAGCCCAGCTTTTCGGCATTACGGTGGAATCGCCGGACGAAACCCTCGGCCGACTCCTGGAGCCGGAGTCCGAGGGAGATCCAGCGGCGGTGATGACCTTTGCAGCCATTCACGCCGTCTACACCGAGAAGATCTCCAAATATTTCCCGGCGGTCATCGAGATCGCCCGCAACACCGACAATCCGATCCTCAAGGAAACATCGGAATGGGTGGCGGCAAGGCTGGGGTTGCCCCTGGGTGAAGGGCAGCCCGGGTCAGGAGGCGAAGACCCCGAGGCGGCGGCCGAAGGAGCCGAATCCATGAAGAAAATGGCGCTGATCGAAAAAGTAGTGCTGCTCCAGGGGGTTGACCTCTTCGGGACCTGCAATGCCGAACAGGTGCTCCAGCTGGCGTCGATTGCCAACGAGATCTGGTTCAAGCCCGATGGAGTGATCTATCAGCACAACGAACCTCCCGAGGCCCTGTACTGCATCGTCGAGGGCAAAGTGGATCTGGCTCCTCCGGGAGGCGATCCGTTCCGGCTCGGAGCCAGGGAGACCTTCGGCGTGCTGGACATTCTCCGCAGTCAGCTGCGTTCGAAGGATGCCACGGCCGCCAGCCAAACCCACGCCCTGGTCATCGAAGCTGAGGATTTCTTCGACCTCATCGCCATCAACATCGAAATTGTCCGAGCGCTGTTTCGCCAGCTCACCGACACCGGATCAGACGCTCCTCCGGGACTCCATTGACACCCGCCGCCCTCACCCGCATATCGAGGTGTCTCGCCGGCGCCACCGTCGCCACCGCGGTTTGGGTTGGCGGCCTGGCATCGTGGAGTACGCCCGCCGTCGAGCCCGTCACCAAAGACCAACGGGTGGTGGCTGTCGGCGACGTTCACGGCAGCTTCGACGGCCTGACGACGATTCTGCGCGAAGCCGACCTTATCGACCAGGACAATCGCTGGATCGGAGGCACCGCCACCCTTGTTCAGATCGGTGACCTGTTGGATCGTGGAGTCCTCCTCCAGGAGGTGATGGATCTGTTGATCACCCTGCAGGATGAGGCGGATCATGTTGGCGGGCAGGTCATCGTCGTGCTTGGCAATCACGAAACCATGAACCTGCTCGGGATCACTCGGGATGTGAACCGGGACGCTTTCGAGGCCTTCGCGGATGATCGCAGCGAACAACGCCGGAAAGACGGCTGGTCGGCGTACAAGTCCTTCTGGAAGAAGCGGATGCCGGAGATTGGTCACGAGCCGGCATTCTCGAAGGAATCCAAGGACCAGTGGATGGTCATGCACCCACCAGGTTTCTTCGAATACGTGGATGCGATCGGCCCGGACGGTCGGTATGGTTCGTGGCTACGCGCCAGACCGGCAGCAGCGATTGTGGGCGATACCCTGTTCATCCACGGCGGCTACGGGCCCTTCCTCGAAGGAAAGAGCGTCGAGGAGATCAACAGCCAGGTCGCCAACGAACTCGCGACCTTCGACCGGACCCGGTCGTGGATGGTGGCTGAGGGCCTGGCCCTGCCGTGGTACTCCATCCAGGAGCTGACCCGGGAAGCCCAGCGAGAGCTGTCGTGGATCGCCGGTCAAAACCCAACGGCCGTGTCGGCCGGTCGCCTTCAGCGAGCCAAAAAACTCGAGTTGCAGTGGAACTCCTGGTACCTCAACCACCCGGAGGGACCATTCTGGTACCGCGAAGCCGCCAAGTGGACCGACGACGAACACGGTGCGCTGGTTGAGGCCCTGTTGAACGGGCTCGGCGTGGTCAGACAGGTGGTGGGTCATACACCCCAGCGGACTGCCCGAATCCAAGCCCGAGTCGGCGGCCGCGTCTTTCTGATCGATACCGGTATGCTGTCGACGGTGTATGGCGGGAGGCCATCGGCCCTCGAGATCGTGGGCGACACCATCACCGCCATCTATCCTGGCGAACGCGAGGTGCTGCAGGCGCCCCCGGCACACCAGTGAGGCACTCGAAATCCGATCCGTAATTCGCACCGGGTGATCGGGGGGTTGGGGTACTATTTGGTCGTGCGGCCGCGCCACGGCTGCGGAATGGAGACATCCCAATCCCGGGTTGTTTCGTTCGGAGAGCGGTACCCGCAACGAGCTTCGGATGGTTTCATGGAGTTCAAGGTATTCCACAGGTCACTGAATGAGATCCTGGCCCCCACAATACTGTGTGGGGCAGTGCTCTGCGCCGTGGTATTGCTCACCATCGGATGTGCCAGTCAGCAAACACCGCCCACCCCACCCACGACTTCCCCATCGGTGCCGGCTGAAACGCCGCCTCAAACCAAAAACCCCGACGGCGAAACCGAAGGGTCGGCCGGAGCCGAATCGAACGAAACCGAGGGCGGTTCCCCGGCCGCCGGTTCAAGCTCGGGAGGGCAGGGTGGCGAAACCGAGACCACTGAATCAGATCCCTCCTCGGCGGGCGACGGCCCCGACGCCGGCGGAGAACCTGGTCTGCGGGGCGGATCCGAGGCCGCGGCTGGGTCATCCCCGGGACCGCTCACCTCTGGAGAGCGCGCTTCAGAGCTCGACGGACGCCTGGACAAGGCCCTGGAGGAGTTCGACGGCATCCTGCTCGAGGAACAGGAGAAACTGGAAGAGCGGGCCGGCGCTGAAGGTGGATCGGCCGGAGGTGGAGGAACGGACACGGCCCAGGGCGGCGCGGGTGATGGCGAGGGAGGCGGCTCCGCGTCCGGTGGCCAGCAGGGCAATGCAGGAGGACCCGAGGGCAGTTCAACAGGCGACGCGAGTGGCACCGACGGCGGTGGGATGGTCGGGGGCGCGGTCGGCTCCGGCGGAACCGGCGGCAGCGAATCTGACGAGCGCGTGCCCTCCGATGTGGGCGACGGCAGTGACGACGACATCATTGCCCGCCAACTGCGTGAGGCGGCCATGGCCGAGGAGGACCCGGAGCTGAGAGAGAAGCTGTGGGAGGAGTACCGGCGCTACAAGGAGTCCGCGCACGGCGACGAGGGTGGCAATTGAGGTCGGCGCGGCCCAAGGTCCCCCAGGCGTCGCGCCGGATTGCTGCATGGGTTGGCCTGGCACTGGTCACTCTGGCCGCCTGTTCCACCATGCCGAAACAGCCCCCTCCGGCAGAGACCGTCCCCCTGATTCAGGCCGAGACCCGCATCCCCGAGGACCAGCTGCTGGATGTGGTGGTCCAGGTCTTCGATCCCGGTCTGCCCGAAGATGGAGAGGAGCTGCCGCCGGGCGTCTTCGAGGACGTCAGAGAATCCGAGGCGCGGTTCATGGCTGTCAAGCTGGCCGACACCCTGCAGGGCACCGGCCACTGGGGTGCGGTCCGGGTGGCGCCAGCCCTCCCAGCCAGTTCAGACGTGACCGTGTCGGGTTCGATCGTTCTTTCAACCGGCAAGAAGCTCGTATTGGCGATCCGCGCCCAGGACGCCACAGGCAAAATGTGGTTGGACCGGAAATACAAGGAGGAGGCCGATCCGGCCGCCTACGCCGACGGAACAGTGGATGGTGGCGATCCGTTTCAGAATATCTACAACAGAATTTCCAACGACCTGCTGCTGGCGCGTCAGGAGATCTCGGCCACAGAGGTGACGACGATCCGGCAGGTGGCTCAGATCGACTTTGCGGCGGACCTGCTGCCGGGGGTCTACACGGAATACCTCTCCCAGGATCGCAAGGGTCGCCTCGAGGTGGAGCGGCTCCCGGCCGAGGATGACCCGATGATGGACCGCATCGCCAAGATCCGCGAACGCGAGGCCATGTTCGTGGACGTCCTCAACCAGCACTACGCCTTTTTCTCGGAGGAGATGGAGGGCCCCTACGACAGCTGGAGGAAGTTCAGCTACGAAGAGCTGCTCGCCTTCGAAGCCGTTCGCCGCAAGGCCAGAACTCAACAGATTCTCGGAGCGATCGCCGTACTTGGCGCCATCCTGGTGTCGCCCGGGAGCGGCGCTGAGGCGGCCGTTCGCGACGTCGCCATGATCGGCGGAATGGCAGCCATCCAGGCGGGATTCTCCACCTCCAAGGAGGCGAAGATCCACAAAGAGGCGCTGCAGGAGCTGTCCGCATCATTCGACGCCGAGGTCGAGCCCCTGGTGGTGGAAATCGAAGGCCACACAGTCCGACTCACCGGTTCGGTCGAGGAGCAGTATCAGGCGTGGCGGGAGCTTCTCCAGCAGATCTACACCACCGAAACCGGACTGCCCGCGGACCCCAACAGTCCCGAGCAGGCCGGCGAGCGATCCACCCCAACTGAAAGCTGATCCTGCACCGTGGCCGAAAGCCCAGACCTCGGTCCCCGGCACACACCCCTTCGCCACCTTGGCGAAGGCGGCATGGGTGAGGTATGGCTGGTTGAAGATCGCCACTCCGGCGAACACCTGGTAGCCAAAGTGGCCCCTGCCGGTGCCAACCCGGAGATGGGCCGCTGGCTGGCTCGTGAGGGCGAGGTCAGTGGACGGTTGGACCATCCGGGAATCGTGCGAGTTTTCGATTTCGTCGACCACGGTGACAGGCCCTTCCTGACCATGGAGTATCTCCCTGGAGGAAATATCAGCAGCCTTGCCGGCAAGCGGCCGGCGGAATTGCTGCCCTACCTGATCCAGGTGGCCGAAGCCCTCCAGTACGCCCACGAACAGGGGGTCGTGCATCGCGACCTCAAGGCGGGCAACGTGTTGCTGGACGGCGATGGTCGCCCCCGGGTGACCGACTTTGGCATCGCCGCAGAGGACGCCAGGGTGGCCGGAGCGACGCCGATCGCGGGTGGAGGGTCCATTGCCACCGCGAGCCCTCAACAGCTGGCCGGACAACCCGCCTGCCGGGCAGACGATCTCTATGCATTCGGGGCCTTGATTCACACCCTGGTCACCGGCTCGCCGCCCTTCGGCCCGAACCCGACAGAGGAGATCATCCGGACCCAGACCCCTGGGCAGATGACGAGTTCCTGGCCCATCCCCCCCCCAGCTTCAGTCACTGGCAACCCGATTGCTCGCCAAGGAACCGGCCGACCGTCCTTCGGATATGGAGAGCGTCCTATCTGAACTCCGCGCCCTGGCGGGAACGCTCGACGACCGCACCTTGCCGCCCTCCTCCGAACCACCGACCCCAAAGGTCACGCTCACTCCACCTCCCCGGGCTCCGGTCATTCGCCCGGCCGCCAGGGCACCGCGTGATCCGGGCCCCTCTCGGAGAGAATCTCCACGGTCGCGCCTCCCCATGTGGGGCACGGTGGCCCTGTTTGCCGCCCTCGGCGTGCTGGCAGTGGTTGTATTCTTCCTTCTTCCCGGTTGGGTCGAAAGAAGACCCCCCTCTGTCCCTGCGGAGTCACGGGCCACCCCACCTCCACCGACGGCGGTACCGATGATCGCCACCGAAGTCCCCCACATAGAGGACCCGCAGCCGCCGGACGCCGACGCCCCGACCAATCCCCTCGAGCAGCGTCGTCCGGCCCCCGACGCGGTTGACCCTCCGGCCGCCGCCGCGGCCCGACGAAGACCAGGGGAGGAGGAGCAACGGATCGACGCCCGATTCGCCGCGTCCATGGCCGAGGGATTGGCCGCCCTCGACGCCAATGACCCGGCGACCGCCCGGGCAGCCTTCGAACGAGCCGGGTCGATCCGACCGTCCTCTCCGGAGGTCGCCGAGGGACTTCGACGTGCCGATCGCCTGCACAGACGCCAACGCATCGCCGCCCTGGGCGAAGAGGCTGCAGCGGCCGAATCGCGGGAGGACTGGGGGTTGGCCGAGAAGACCTATGCCGAAGCCCTCGCCATCGATCAGAATCTGGCTTTTGCCCAGGCAGGTCATGAGCGGTCGGCGAGGCGACGGAAGTTGGTCGAGAAGGTGGAGTTCCACCTCACTCATCCCGAACGTTTGGTCAACGACGAGGTTCTCGCCGAGGCGGGGGCTGTGCTCGAGCAGGCGCTCGAAGCAGAGCCCAAGGGCCCGAGGTTTGAGGAGATGACCGCCCGTTTGACAGAGCTTTTCGCTGTTGCATCGACCCCCGTCACCGTTTCACTGCACTCCGACAATCTCACCCAGGTGGTGATCTACAAGGTCGGCAAGCTCGGAGCCTTTGCCCGGACCAGCGTCCAGCTCCGTCCCGGCACCTACACGGTGGTTGGCAGCCGCCCGGGCTTTCGGGACGTGCGGGTGGAGGTGACGGTTCGTCCGGGTGGACCCATTCCGCCGGTGGTCATTCGCTGCAAGGAGGAGGTGTGAGTCGGACGATCCTCATCCGCGATCAGAGTGGTGACTCCCTCACCGTCGGCGAACAAGATTTTCCCATTGCCATGGGCGGCCGGGACACCCCCTTCTCCCTTCCCGGAGTTTCGACTCCTGGGCCGGTTGCCCACCTGGGTTTCCAGGATGACGAGCTTTTTATCCAACCCTCTGAAGACGGAGAGATCGTCCGCTGCAATGGAACTCCAGTCACCACCTCGAGGTGGCTTCACCCGGGGGACACCCTCGACATCGCGAACGGCCGAATCCGGGTTTCCGCAGAGGGCGACGCCATCGCACTGGTGGTCAGCCTGCCGTCTGATGACGTGCCCACCGAGCCTCCCGAGTCCCCTACGAGTCTGCAGGTGGAAGCAGAAACCGATGTCGCCGTATCACCCATCCCGTTCACCCCGAAGGCCGAGGCGGCCCGTCGTGCCCCCGGCTGGCGACCCCACCCGATCAGCGCCGCGTTGGCTCTGTTCCTGGCGGTCGCCGCAGCGGCCCTCTGGTTTATTTTCACCGCCCGGGCGGTCACGGTGGAAATCTCTCCTCAACCCCAGACCGTGAACGTGGAAGGCGGCCTCATCCATCCCAAATTCGGCGGGCGGTATCTGCTCCGACCGGGCGACTACCGGCTGCAGGCCGAACACTCCGAGTTTCGCCCGTTGGACACCGTCCTGACGGTCACCCATGATTCGAGCCAGACGTACCGCTTCGATCTCGTCCCATTGCCGGGAGTACTGTCCGTCAAGACCGACCCACCGGTGGAGTCGACCGTTGAGGTGGATGGAGAGCAGGCCGGTCGAACTCCGATCTCAGTGGAGCTCGAGTTGGGCGACCACGAGATCGTGATCAGAGCCGATCGTCACGAGGTCTTCACCACCACGGTTACGATCGAAGAACCGGGTGGCCGTCAGGACCTGTCCGTCGAGTTGGTGCCGGCATGGGCGGCCGTGACCTTTCAGTCGGAGCCCACCGGAGCGGAGGTTGTGGTCGACGGAACCGCGGTGGGTCGAACGCCGTTGACCACCGATCTGGGAGCCGGCAGCCATCGCGTCGTGTTTCGTCTTGGCGGCTTCAAACCGCTCCAGGAAATCGTCACCGTCGAAGCGGACCAGCCCAAGGCCCTGCCGGTGGCGCGCCTTGTCCCGGCCGACGCCGTTCTGGCTTTGGCCACAAACCCCACCGGTGCCTCGGTCACCCTGGATGGCACATTCGCGGGCCAGACCCCACTCCGGCTCGCGCTGACGCCGGCGGTCAGCCACACGATCAAGATCTCGAAAGCCGGCCACCAGAGCCACTCGACAACCGTCCGTCTGGAAGCCGGCACATCGGACAGCCGGTCGGTGGATCTGGAACCCATCTTCGGCGAGGTCGAAATCCTCAGCACCCCTGCAGGTGCTGAAATATTGATCGACGGTGAATCCCGGGGACACACCGCGGCCACCCTCCGGCTGGCGGCGGTCAGCCACAGCCTGGAGCTGCGCAGAGAGGGTTATACACCGTACACCGCCACGATCCTCCCGGAAGAAGGCCTTCTCGAAACGGTCCGGGCAACACTGGAACCGTTGGAAAACCGCCCTCCTCACGTGGCGACCTCATTGACCACCTCCCAGGGCGCACGGCTTGAACGGGTCCCCGCCGGCACCGTCCTCATGGGCGCCTCTCGCCGGGAGCCAGGTCGACGGGCCAACGAGGCCATCCGGCAGGCCGAGATCACCAGGCCGTTCTTCCTGGCGGTGCACGAGGTCACCAACGATCAGTTCCGTCAATTCGCGCCGGAACACAGCTCGGGTCGAGCGGGCGGCATGTCGCTGAGGACCGCGAGCCACCCGGTGGTCGGGGTGACCTGGGAGGACGCTGTTCGCTACTGCAACTGGCTCAGCGATCAGGAGGGACTTCCACCCGTCTATGTCGAACGGGACGGCAAGTGGACGGCCAGAACACCCCTGCCAGACGGCTACCGCCTCCCCACCGAGGCGGAGTGGGCCCTCGCGGCCCGCATGGCCGGCGGCAGCGAACCCAGAAAATACATCTGGGGAAATGATTTACCTCTCCCGAAGGGGGCCGGAAACTATGGTGACTCCTCGGCGAGCCGTATTCTCGGCGACAGCCTTCCGGGATACACCGACGGCTTCCCGGTCACCGCACCGGTGGGCAGCTTCGATGCCGATCCCCTGGGGATCTACGACCTCGGGGGCAACGTCGCCGAATGGGTCCACGACGCCTACACCATCTACCCTCAAGGCGCCGGAGAGGTTATCCGCGACCCCACCGGCCCGCCAGAGGGGGAGTACCATGTGATTCGAGGGGCCGGCTGGATGGACGCCAAGCTCACCCGGCTGCGGCTGAGTTACCGGGAATACGGTGACGAACCCGCCTCCGATGTGGGATTCCGGATCGCCCGCAATGGGAACTGACGACCATGTCCCGATTCGATTGGAGGGAATATGAGGAAGACCCTTGTCGTGATTGCCGGACTGTTGATCGCCGCGGCCGTGGTCATCGCCGCGGCCGCGTCCGGTAGCGGATCGGCTGCACTCCCCGCCCAGGAATCTTCCGAAGAGGACTTCATCCCCTCGGAACAGCTGCCCGCCGACAGCGCCATCTCCTTCCCGGTGGACATATGAAACGGGGCTACCCGCTGGAGTTCGTCTTCCAGGCGGTGTCCCTGATTCTCGCCGCGATCATCGTTCACGGCATCTACGTGACCGTCGTGAGGCCGCGGGCCGACGTCGTCCTCGCCGCGCAGACCGCCCGAATGCAGGTGGACCCCGACTACGTGCCGGAGCGTTCGGTGTGGGTGATCATCCGCGACTTCGAACAGGAGACCTGCTTGGTGCTCATGCTCTGGGCCATATCCATCATGACCTACACGTGGATGACCACCAGCCGGGAGGACCGACTGCTGCAGGCCGAGCTTGTACCGATTGGCGACGGGATGCGAATCCTCCCCGAGGACACCCGCGAGTACGCTCGCCAGATCCAGGCGCTCCCCGAGTCTCAGCGGCGAATGCTCCTGCCGAGGGCATTGCTGGCCTCTCTCCAGAGATTCGGCGCCACCCGTAACATCCAGGACGCTTCTGAGACGGCCCACACCGTGTGTGAGACCGAGGCAGAACGGCGGGACTCCGAGCTGGCGTTGGTTCGGTACATCGCGTGGGCGATCCCGTCCATCGGGTTCATCGGAACCGTCCGCGGCATTGGCGAGGCGCTCGGCCAGGCCCACAAGGCATTGGAGGGTGAGATTGCGGGCGTCACCCAGAGCCTGGGAGTCGCCTTCAACTCCACCTTCATCGCCCTGCTGATCAGCATTGTGCTCATGTTTCTGCTCCACCAACTCCAGTTGCAGCAGGAGCGCCTGGTGCTCGACACCGAGTCCTATGTGGACCAACACCTGGTCCAGCACATGCAGGCCTCGCCAGCTCCCAAATCATCCACTGCCTCCCCATGAGACTCGCCGCGATCTCGCTCACCGACCCCGGAATCGTGGTCGTCACCGACGACGGTTCGGTGGTGGGGCCATCTCCGGGGATGGCGCTTCTGGACGGTCGAACCCTGACCGTGGGGTCCGCCGCAGCCGCTCAGCGCCGCCTCCAGCCGCGGCGGATCCACGATCACTATTGGGAGCAGCTGGACACCGAACCCCTCGCCCGCCCCTTTCCCGGTCACCTCAGCACAGCGGACCTTGCACATGCTCAGCTGGCGGAGATCTGGAAGGACGTCGGCCAACCGATCGAGGCGGTCCTGGTCGCCGTGCCCCCGACCTTCGACAGAAAACAGTTGGGTTTGCTGCTGGGCATCGGCGAAGCCGCAGGAATCCCGATCCGTGGCCTGGTGAACTCCGCCGTGGCGGCGATCGCCGGACGAAATCCCTCCGCCGGCCCCCTCGTCCACGTGGACGTTCTCCTCCACCGGGTGGTTGTCACCTGCGCTTTGGTGGATCGCAAAGTATCAAGGGTCAAGCTGGAGACCGACGACGGCATCGGCCTGCTGAGTCTCCACGGGGCCCTGACCCGGACCATCGCCGGCCGGTTCATTCGCTCCACGCGGTTCGATCCCCTCAAGCTGGCCACCACCGAGCAACAGCTCTACGACCTTCTTCCTCCCCTGCTCGATGAGTTGGATCGGGCGGTGACCGTTCCGCTCCGGATGGCCGCAGGGGGACAGGAGTACGAAATCGAGCTGGCCAAAAACACCCTCGCACAGGCATGCGACGGCCAGGTCCGACGAATCGTCTCTCTGGTATCCCGTTGCCTCGACGACGAGGGCACCGTCCTTCTGACCCACCGTGCGGCGACAATACCGGGGCTCGCCCACCGCCTCGGCAAGGATCGGGCAGGTCGAATTCACACGATCGACGACGTGGCGGCGGCCCGGGGAGCGCTCTCCGCGGCACCACACATCATCCCCGACAACGGCGAGATCACCCTCGTGTCCAGACTCCCCCTGCACGCAAATGACCCCACGGCCCCACCCCGTGCATCGGTGCAGCACGACGGTGGAGGTCTTCGCCCCGGGACTCCCGCCACTCACATCCTGTACCTCGGCCGGGCCTACCCGCTCTCCGTCCAACCCCTGGTGGTGGGTGTGGCCACCGGCAACGCCGATCGTGGACTCGACGTTTCCGGCAACACGGCCGGCATTTCGAGATCCCATTGCTCGTTGCTGCTGAAGGACGGCCGTCCCGTTGTGGAGGACCACAGCACCTACGGCAGCTATCTCAACGGTGCGCCCATCGCGGACCGAGCCGAACTGGTGGCCGGTGACCGGCTCCGCCTCGGCTCCCCGGGTGTGGTCTTAGAGGCGATCGCGGTGGAGGAGGTCGATGGCGCGTCGTAGCGTGAATCCCATCTCCATGTCGTTCCTGGACGCCATGACCTGCGGGCTGGGAGCGGTGGTCCTGCTCTACATGCTGATCAACGCTTCCATCCAACAGCGCGCCGACGACGTCACCGAAGATCTGAGGGCGGAGACAACCAAACTCGAGGCCGAGGTCATGGAGGGCCATCAGCGGCTTGTGGAGGTTCGCAACTCGGTTCGACAGGTGGAGAACGAACAGGTCCTCTCCCAGGGTCTCAGTCGCCGAATGATCGAGACCCTCACTGCGGTCACCGAGGAACTGGCCACCTTTTCCGAATCCACCCTCGCCCGCCGCGAGCACCTCAACCGCCTCAAAACCGACATCAAGACCCTCGAGGAAGAGGCCAAGCGGTTGGCCGCCGCCGCTCCACCATCCGACGAGACGCCCGGCGACAGAACCAGGGTCCACATCGGCGATGGCGACCGCCAATACCTCACCGGGCTCAAGGTCGGCGGTGAGCGGATTCTGTTTCTGGTGGACGCCTCTGCGAGCATGCTCGATGACACCATCGTCAACATCATTCGCCGGCGCAATCTCCCGGATGAGGCCAAGATCAGAGCCGAGAAGTGGCAGCAGGCCGTGGCCACGGTGGACTGGCTGACGACCCAGATTCCGCGTTCCAGCTCGTTCCAGATCTATACCTTCAACGAAAGCGCCCGCCCGATCCTGGAAGGGACCGACGGCCAGTGGCTCGACGGAGCCGACGCCAAGATCCTCAACCAGGCAGTGCTGGAATTGCGGGGTGTGGTGCCGGAGAAGGGCACCAGCCTGATCAACGCCTTTGCGGCCGCGGCGGCCATGAAGCCCGCTCCGGACAACATCACCGTGCTCACCGACGGACTGCCCACCATCGGTCGAACCGTTCCCAGGGGCGGCACAGTTTCTGCGAGAGAGCGCGTGAAGCTCTTTGAACGAGCCAGTCGGCAGCGACCCATGGGCGTGCCCATCAACGTCATCCTCTTCCCCATGGAGGGCGACCCCATGGCCGCGTCGGCCTTCTGGAAGCTGGCCCTCACCACGCGGGGCTCCTTCATGGGGTTGTCGGAGGATTGGCCATGAGGCGGCGCAGAGACGGCATGCTCACCTTCAGCCTGTCGTTCCTCGACGCCGTCAGCTGCGGATTCGGTGCCATTGTGCTGTTGCTCGTGCTCACCAAGATCGGGGAACCGAGCGCTCTGGAGCAAGCCAGGCTCGATTTGGACGGCCTGATCATCAAGCTGCAGCAGGAGTTGACAGAGATCCGCGGAGAAACCGCGGTGCTCGAACGCCGTCTCGTGAGTCGGGAGGAACAACTTTCGGAGGAACGGGAACGTATCGCTCGACTGCGGGGCGACCTCGAGAAGATCCGCGGTGAGTACGCCGCCACCCAGCAGATGTCGGAGGTTCATGAGATCGTCGAGGGGCGGTTGCTGGCGGCTCAGCAGGAGCTCAGCGAGGATATGAAGCGCCTACAGGAGCAACAACGCTACCGCCGACCGAAGACCGACGCCACGGTGGGCGGCATCCCGGTGGACAGTGAGTACATCATCTTCATCGTCGACACCTCGGGCAGCATGTTCAACTACGCCTGGCCCGAGGCGATCCGCAAGATGGGCCAGGTGCTCGACGCCTATCCGGCAGTGAAGGGCCTCCAGGTCATGAATGACATGGGCCAGTACATGTTCACCCAGTACGCGGGCAAGTGGATCCCGGACACGCCGGCCCGACGGCGGGCCATTCTCCAGCGACTGGGCAGCTGGAACGCGTTTTCGAACTCGAGCCCGGTGGAGGGCATCACCGCCGCTATCCGCACCTTTTCGTCCAGCAACAAGCGAATCAGCCTCTACGTCTTCGGTGACGAATTCAGCGGCAACTCCATCGATCACGTGGTCAAGACCGTGGATCGGATCAACCGTCCCAACGAGGCGGGAGATCGACCGGTGAGGATTCACGCCATCGGATTTCCGACGGTGTTTTCGGTGGCCGGCGCCGGCGAGCACACCGGCGTCCGGTTCGCCACCCTGATGCGGATCCTCTGCCGCCGCAACGGCGGCACCTTCGTCGGCTTGAACAGCCTCTAACCCTCAATTCTTTTGAGCTTCGCAGTGAGCTTCCCAAAGGAGAGGTCGAACTCGATCCGGTACGGGATGCGCGTCTCGTCGGTGGCGATCCAGAGGCTCATGGAGCCCTCTTTGGAAAACAGCATCTCGTCCCTTGGCCGCGGCACGATTCGCAGCGCCTCACGTTTGCCGAATGGGGTCCTGATCGTCTTTTGCTCCACCACTTCGGCCACGGTGTCCACGTCACCATCGCTGGTCACCATGGTCAGGGTGACCTCATCGCCCGGTTCGTCTACGAGCAGCCTGACGCGATAGATGAAAGCCAAAGGGTCGTACACGTGTTGGCCGACGATCGGGATCTCCTCCTCTTCGCCATTCTCGGTGCGCACCGCCCTCTGACGCTCGTGGTCCACCAGCCACAGGCTGTCCTTGAACTTCTTCTTTTCGTGCGATTCCTCGTGGTAACTGATCGATGACATGCGGGCCCCGCTGAACACCGACTCGATGCGGGATCGGACCCGGTAGATGCCATCGAAAAACTTCGAGGTCCGTGCCGTCATGACGATGTGATAGAGCGGACCATCGTCGGTTTGTTCCACCGAGCTTTCGAGGGTCAAAGCCCCACAGTGGATACCAGCCCAACTCACCCCGTAATGCATGACGTCGTCCAACGGAATCACGTTCGTTTCCGTCGGGCTGGAGCTCGATGGGGGCGACTCCGCAGCCACCGACACCGAGCTGCCGGTCAGCAGAACACCCGTCAAGGCCCCGATCACGAGTGCTCGCAGCACAAAATGCGTGTTCATCCTTGCAGTCAACATTCGCCCCATTCAGATCCTACTGTGTTAACCCCAGCTGGGATAGGAACCTTCCGAGAGGGAACGGGAAGAACCCACTCTGGATACGGGTTCGAGCTGCCGATCGTCGCGTATACTGTGGCGACCCATCCGCACCCTCGACGGGCTGCGGGTCCGACCAAGAACCGAGCAGCATCAAACATGACGACCGATTCGGACCACCGACAGCACCCAATTTCGGCTACCGGAAGCCGACGCCGAGGCCTTTGGCTGATCTCGGCCGTTCTTCTGATCGGTATCGTCGCGGTTGGCGTCTGGCTCGTCACGTCCATGCGAGTCTTCGAGGTGATTCCCGGCGTGGTCTTTCGGTCCCGTCAGCTGGACCCCGAGGAGCTGAGAAGCGTGGCTTCCCGTCACCGGATTCGCACGGTGATCAGCCTCCGCAGCAACAATCCGAACCATCAGTGGCTACAGGACGAACGGGCCGTATGTCATGACCTCGGCATCGCGCACGAAACCGTCACCGTGATGAAGGACGACTGGCCGGCCCGTCACCACGCACGAAGACTGGTGGACATTCTCGATTCGGCCGACGAACCCATGCTCATCCACTGCCTGCAGGGTGTGGATCGGTCCGGTTGGGCCTCCGCCGTGGCCCAGTTGATGGACGGTGTTCCGTTGGACGAAGCCCTCGTCCAGCTGTCCCCACGGTTTGGCCACATCTGTGACAGAACTCTGTGTCCTCTCCACTTGTTTTTTGCCAGCTATCAAAATCACCTGGACCTTCATGCCCTCCCGGAGGGTCGCAACGTTTTTCGGAATTGGTTGATCGAAGATTACTGCCCAGAACCTTTCAACGCCCGTTTGACCCTTCTGTCGGAGCTTCCGGATCGGGTGTCTCCGAAACAAAACCTCCGCACCTCCGTGCGAGCCGTCAACCAGGGACCGGTGGCGTGGCGAATGACCGACCTGGAAACCACAGGTGTGCGGCTCGGGGCCAGGATCATCGGCCCGTTCGACGTCCCTCCCGAGAACGCCGTTGATATCCTCCGAACCCCAAACGGTCCTGCGGTGGATGTGGCACGGTCTGGACTGGAGTTCGGGGTCATGGCACCTGCGGCCCAGCGGGACTTCGAGATCCGCTTCCTCGCACCGTCCAAGCCCGGTTGGTACGTTCTCCAGATCGATATGGTGGACGAGTTAGTCCACTGGTTCTCCGATCTGGGCTTCCCGGGCATCCTCCACGAGCTTCACGTCGTTGAGCCGGAAACGGGCCAGCCGAGTTGAACGTTGAAAGTTGGAAGTTCCCCCACCCGCCCAGGAGGGCAACGACGTTCGAGAGCAAATAACTTTCAACTTTTAACGTTCAACTTTTAACTCAAAAAGAAGGCGGAGGCTCTCACCTCCGCCCTTCGCAATTCGGTTCATTTCTCGCCTAAGGCGTGACCCGCCGCCCGGGACGCCGCGGCGTGGAGGAAAAGGCCGCAAACGTGAACGGCGGTTCGATCACCTCGAAGTTCGACATGACCACCAACGAGGAGGAGCCGTCACAGTCGCCGTAGGCGAAGGGAATCTCCGCCAGGTCGTTGGCAAGAGTCTCCATGATGATTTGCCAAACTGTCTTGTCCAGGGGTAGCGGGGTCCCCTGGGGCTGACCGATCACCTGGTTGACCTCGTCTTCGGTCAATTCCAGCGGCGCTGTGTGGATGTCCTCCGCGTAAATGACGAAGCCGTCCGCACTGTCCACAACGTAGGCACCGTAGGTTCGCAGGGCGAGCAGGACGTATTGGGTAATCGGTGCCAAGTTGGCTTCGTTGATCAGATCACCCGACCAGTTGACCACAGTCGGGCGCAAACGGAGTCGCTGGCCGGCGGCCAACGCAGCAGGGTTCGTACTGTAGCGCTCGGTCTGGGTGAACGACGCAGGGTAGACAATATCGGTGGCCAGCGGATCGGTCGGGTCCTGGCTGAGATTGCGCAGGCCGGGTATCCCGATCGCCAGGGCGTGCTCGATCAGGATCCGGCTCACATCCTCAGGCAGGAGGGTCCCGGCGAGCAGCGGAGTCGCCGCCGCGCGAGCGCCCCAGGTAAATCGCGAATTGCTTCCCTTGGAGGTCACGGTGAAGAAGTCCGCCTGACCAGTCTGGGGTATGGAGAATCCGGGAAGTCCGGAACCCCGACTGAGACACGGGCCGTCGGTCACGGTGCTGGCCTGCCAGAAGTCGTACTCGATTTGGGTGAGGGGGTCGTAGAGCACCATCCTCCCATCCGATGCCAGACCCATGGGGCCCGAGGGGCGGACATCACCGACGCAGGATGGAACGCCGATCGGTCCGCCGATTGGGAACGAGCCCCACTTCGGATTCGCCGCCTGCTGGAAGCCGGCGTAGTCGCAGAGCAGCACCTGTTGCGTGCCTCCGCCCGCGAGGAAAACGGGAACCGATTCATCGTCGTAGGCCACGCGAATCAGGGGTGAGTCGCTGGTGGGCGGATCGTCTGTCGGGAAGTGGTTCGAGGTGTCCCCGCAAAGAGCCATATAGGTTGCTTGGATCTGGTTGGCGCTCCCGTCGATCACGTTCGCGGTATAGGCAGCTGCCAGCCACGCGCTGCGATCGGCGTTGAACAATGGTAGGGAAAGCGCGAAATCCCGAGGATAGTTCGGGCTCCGCCGGTTCCCAGCCCTCTCCTTGAGGGAAGGGCCAACCGATTCGATCGGCCTGGAAGACATTCGCCGGCGCAGCGTCCACGGACTCCTGCGCCCATACGATGATTTTGATATTTTCTCGATCGGCCCAATGGTCTGGCTCAAACTCGAAGACGAAGTCGACGTTGGCACACTGACCCGAATCGAGATCCACTTCGCTTGTGGGCGCGGCCTGAATCTGAGTGTTCCTCGAGTACGGTGGCTCGTTGGGGAAGCGATCCTGAGCGTGAACCGCGTACACACGCATCCCCTTGCCGCTGCCTCCGGGCTCGATGCAGACCTCCGCGGTGAACGCCCATTGGGCGGTGCCGATCTCTGCGCCAGTCACCGAGATCGTGACGTCCGTCGGCGCATCCATCTGCTGGAGCAGGTCGCGTTCGTAGTCACCAATGCCCAGGGGAAACCAGTATCCGTCATACATCATGATGGGGATCGCGGTGCCGGCCCAGCCACCATAGAAGTCGTCCAGTCGATCCTGGCCCCACGGGGTATCGTATCCGTCCCCCTGGGTGTGCATTTCGAGGGCCACGAAGTTTTCGGGATACTGGTCGATCAATGACGAGACCACGGGACCCGTGGCTGCGCAGTCGGCTCAGAAAAGGCTCGTGAAGTACTCGCCCAGGACCACTCTGTCGGCAGCCCCTGCGCTGACCGCGGCCAGGGCCATCAGTCCGGCGGCGAGCAGCACGCCACCCGTTCGATTCGTTCTCCTGGAAAGGTTCGTACCGGCCATTCCCAAGCCTCCCGGGGATCGGCTCCCCTTGTGTGATCGATCAGAGGCACCAGTGTGTGGTCTCGATGCGTCGCCGATCCAACGGCAACGTGGTCTCAAGACCTCTCGCCGACGCCCTCCGCTGAAGGATAGCGTTCGCTCTCCTGAAAGTCTATGCCTATATCGTCGTATGGTTCTGCTTGCGAGTACGTCAGAACCGCCAGTTGAGGGTCGTCCAGAACCCCTTGAAGGGCGGCTGTTCTCGGCACTGCCCTCCGGCGCACACCAGGCCGCCGGGATCGCTCCCCACGAAGAGGGTGAGGGTGATGGCTCGACTCGGCAGATACTGGATCTCCCCGCCCCAAAACTCCTCCGTGGGCAGGTTCGTTTTGTCCGTCCAGGCGTAGCGAACGCCCACCGACCCCCACGGCGACATGGAGAATGAGAGGTAGGACCGGTGATCGGCCCGCGCCGCATAGTTGGAACTCTCCTTGCGCAGGTCATAACCAACGGCAACGTCACCGCGGCCACCCAGGGTCGTGACGTGAAGATTGCTGACCACATGCTCCTCGGTGATCTCGCGGTTGGTCCAATCCCGGTGGAAGTAATCCGCCTCGAGATAGACAGGGCCGACGGTCTCCTCGACGGCCACGTACCACTCCACCTGCCCGTCCCCGTCAAGGCCGCCC
The DNA here is from genome assembly GCA_963801995.1 of uncultured Holophagae bacterium. Taxonomy (GTDB): domain Bacteria; phylum Acidobacteriota; class Thermoanaerobaculia; order Thermoanaerobaculales; family Sulfomarinibacteraceae; genus FEB-10. Next base: position 775,195 of record CAWDGW010000017.1, read on the forward strand.
AAGGAGTCCTCCTTCCGGTGACTGTCGAAATCGCCATAGCTGCCGGTGATCAGAGTGCCGGTGGCCAGGATATTCCCCGACACGAGCAACCGTGGGCCTTTCACGTCCGAGAAGGCGTAAGACTCGGTGGAGGGCCCGCAGGTGGGCGGGTTGTTGTACCGGTAGTCGAAATTCCAGTAGTCCTTGTACTCGCCCAGAATCGTCACCAACCCGAAGCTCGCCGCAGCGGACAGATAGCCGCCATAACCGTCCTCGGCCCGGCCCCGTTCGACCTTATCGATCTGAGCCCACTCGCCGTGAAGGTCCAGGACCCCACCGAGCTCGTATCCGCCGGCACCCACCGACCACACGTCCACCTGGTCCTTGTCCTGGGCGGGAAAGAGACTCTCGAGTTCAGCTTCAACGTAGGACGCCGACAGATAGGTTTCCTTGGGCAAGTTCACCAGGGCTCGGGCGCCCCAGATCGTGTCCTCGAACTGCCGGTTGAACGCGTCCTCGAGGAGGGGATCGGTGACGTTGCCGCCGAGCGCCTCGAACTCGAAGGGACCGAGCTCGCCATCCAGGTCGATGCCGTGGATCGGCTCGTCGAGCCCCACCACCTCGTTCTTCTGCACGTAGAGGGTCATGCCGTACCCGAAGGAGGTGAAGAAGGTGCCCAGCCGTCCCTTGAACTGGTCGCTGACATAGTCGAGCCAGTACTTGCGCAGGCTGAAGCCGTCCCGCACCCGATCGAGGTCGCCCGGAATCGCGAGCTCTGGGTCCGAATAGTGGAGATACTCCAGTTGGACCCCGGCCGAGAGCATCTTCCAACCCAGATTCAGACTCAGCAAGCCCTTGTACTTCTGGTAGTCCCCATCCTCTTCGCCGTCAAGCTCCCGGGTGCGGTTGTCCTCTACAAGGGTGGCCAGGGTACCCGAGATACTGATCTTCTCTTTTGGTGGCGGTTCTCCCGAATCAGTGGCCTCCCCGGCCCCCGCCTCCTGAGCCAGGGACGGGACCGCCAGCAGCAAAATCGCCGCCAGCCCCATGAAAAACCTGGCGGCGATCGCCTTCGAACGGGACCGGTTACCCGGCTCCATCCTCGGAACCATCCTGCGGCTCATCTCCCTGCTTTTCGAGCAACTGCCTGACATACTCCTCGACGATCTTCTCGTCGCCGGTGCGATAGCCGGCGAAGGTTTTGAAGATGTTGCCGTCCTGGTCGATCAACACCGCGTACGGAAGCTCGCGGGTCGGGTTGTAGGTGTCGAGCACGTTGTTGTCCGGATCGAGCACGGTCGTGTAGCTCAGCCGGTGCCGTTTCACGTAGGGCTTGATCTTGCTCTTGGCCGCGGCCGGATCGGTGTTGACACCGACCACCATCAGACCGTCGTCACCCAGCTCCTGCCACATCGATTCCAGGTGGGGCATCTCCCGCCGGCAGGGCACACACCAGGTGGCCCAGAAGCTGACGTAGATCACCTTCTGTCCAACGTGGTCGTTGAGCCGAAACCACTGGCCGTCCAGGTCCTTGAGTTTGAAATCCGGCGCGTTGCCAGCCTCGGCCAGGCTGCAGGTGAGCAGCACCAGCCCGAGCACCAGGATCGCCCCGACTTTCAGCGCCGGAGCTGCAATGGACTTCAACATTCGATATGACTCTCGCATGGATTCTTCCTCATCTGCCCGCCGGGCGGGATCAATTTCTCGGGACCAGATCGGCCGTCGGAGGTCAGGGGACCACGATCCAGCCACCCCCGAAGTCACCCGACTCGAAGCCGTCGCCGTGCAGGGTCATGGACAGTTTGGCGGCCTGGTAGACCTCACCCCAGCCACTCACGGGGGTCTGGGCCCACGCCACCACCTCTGTACCCGGCCACCGATCCAGAGCGACGGAGTTGAAGTTGAAGGTCGTCTCCACCTCGACGCATTCACCCGGCACCAGGTCGACCGCCTCCGGACCAAACAGCCATCTCATGTTCTTGCGGTATCGGTAGGGGTAGGTGTCCGGGTAATCGTCCACGGTGTACGCCATAAAGACATCCGCCTGGCGCGCCGCGCCGGTGGGCTCCAGGCACACGTTCGCGGTGAAGCTCCACTGATTCACCGTGATAAAGGTCGGGATGATGTCGATGGTGACGTCGGTGGGTATGGCGAGCCGAGCGTCGACCGTGGTGGTCCACGGCGGGACTGGCGGGATAACCCACGGTGGTCGACACCAGCATCGAAAACGGCGTTGGGGATCGAACCGCCCCCTGGGAAATAAGAACCCCACCTCGTACCCCCAAAAGGCGAGGTCCATGGGGGATCGTTCAGGTGGATTGTCAGGAACACGACGCTGTCGGGATAGATTTCGTCGACGAAGGGCGTGACCACGGAACTCATGGTCGAACTGCAGCCCGATCACCAGGTGGCGCTGAAGTACTCCACCAGTACGGTCCTGTCCGCCGACACTGCGTTCCCCGCCACTGCGCCAATGGCCATCATGGCCAGCAGCGGCACCCACGCGTATGATCTTCTATTCGAGCCCATGTTTTCATCCTTTCTTCGAGCCGGCCCGAGCCGGCCGAGAGTCAACCGTGTTTCTTTTACGGAACAACCGCCGTCCATCCCGAGGTATCGCCCGATTCGAAGCTGTCCAACAGACACCCTCACCTCGGGGAACGGCTAGGCCGAAACCCTTGCCTGATGGACCGTTGGCAGGCATGGAATCCGCGCGGATCTTGGGCCCACGCGACGATCGTTGACGTCTACGGATCTGGGCCACGCTGGTCGGTGTCAAAGGTGAAGTCTGCGAACAACGCGGCACGCACTCGCCCGCCGCCAGCACCACGTCCTCGTGTCGCAGCAGCCTGCTTGAATGTGTTCCGCGAGTAGGTGGGCGAAGCCTGGGCCAATTGTCGAGAACTTGAACCATGTAGACCGCACAGGTCTCGGCCAGCCTCACGCAGGATTCGAGGCAGACATCGGCCGTGATCTCCCAGGTGTCGGAGGATTGTTCGAGCCCGCGGACCAGCGCACATCACCACGTCGGTGGGCATCCTGCAATCCGGGTCTGATCAAGTTGCCGGTTCGTAATTGCTGATGGGCCAAGCGTCAAAGAGCCCTTCGTATGCGAACCACGGGATGCCATCGCTCCAGATGTCGCAGAAATCGCCTCGGGCATTGCCCCAGGGCAGTGTCGTAACCATCGTCGGCTGACGTGATATTCGACGACGGCGAATAACGGGTAGTTGTTGATCAGGTTGCTCACCACGGGACCCGCGGATGCGCAGGTGCTTCACCACGTCGCCGTGAAGTACTCTCCCAGCACCGTCCGCTCAGCAGCCACCGCGTTGCCCGCGCAGAGACCAACCATGACCATCCCGATCAGCCCGAACCAACGCGCAGATCGAGCCACAGCGATCATTCGAGTCATGGTGTGCCCTCCTCCTCCAACATTCGGGCGGATCCCGTGGTGTCGAGGCCTGCCACCTTGTTCAGTACCCTCCACGGACGCGGATCCGCCACGTTGGTTGTACGATATCTAATTCATGCAAATATCGCAATAGTTATATGGTTATCGAGATGCAGACGCAAGACCTCCGCGCAGTTGGCAGGGGGCAGTTGGCAGGGCTGACTGCGTATAGCGCATAGCGTATAGCTTATTGCCCACCGAGATTTTCGATTTTAGATTCAATCCGCTTCGGGCGGTCGGGGTGGTGGTTTCATGCCCTGCGGCCGTTGAGTCGGTCCATGACGAGCTCGTTGAATGAGGCCCAGCACCCCACCGATCACAGCAAAAAGACCGATCAACACAAACATGAGGGCGGCGAGGCCCGCAATCACCTTGAGAACCGCCAGCATCATCCGCGCCTCCCGGCCACAACGTGGACGCGAACCTTCACTGAATCCGCCAGAACTCCAACACCTTCGCCTGGAAGGCTTCGGGCTCCTCCAGCGGTGCAAAATGGCCACTCGATGGGAAGACGACGAACTCCGAGTCACTCAGGCCGTCGTGGAGTTCGCGCACCTTTTCGGGTGGTAAGTTGTCGTGGGCACCAGCCACCACCAGGCAGCGGGTGGTGATCTGTCCCAGCCGGTCGCGGGCATCAAAGACCGGCGCTTCCCGATTTCCGTACTGGGCATGGGGCCAGCTGAACTGGATATCTTTATAGAAATCTTCAAGCCGGGGCCGCATGGCATCGGGGTCCGCACAGCTCAGGGGGAAGAACTGGCCCACCCAGAAGTTCTTCATCAGGGTCGTCTTTTCTGAATCGGCCATCTCTCCCGCCTCGAGCTCTTGCTGAAGTGCGCCGAAGTTCTGGAAGAGGTCGGGCTGGCGTTCGGCCCACTGCCGCATATCCTCCTCGCCGAAGCTGGCCGCTCCATGAACAAAGGTGGCAGATCTCAGGCTGTCGGGATACTCCGCCGCCAGGACGATCAGGTTCATGGCACCGTTGGACCAGCCGATGGCGTGGACCTGGTCGAGTCCGAGGTGGAATCCGCAACCCATCGAAGTCCGAACGGACAGCGGCCAGTCCCATGTCTTCGGGAATCGCGGCCGGTGCCGAATCCCCGATCCCCCGCTGGTCGAAGTAGACCATCGTCACGTGATCCTCGAGGGGTCGGTAGAACCCTCGAAGACCGTCAAGGGCCAGGCCCCACGAGTTGGGTACCGCCATCACCACCGGACCCTGGCCGTGAACCTCGTAGTGGATGTCGGACCCGTTGATTTCAGCCATGAATGACCCGTTTTCCAAACCCGATTCCATTGCCACGTCCACCTCCTCGGTCGTTTGGGGCGCACAGCTGCCAAGACCCAGGATCACGCCGAACAGGGCCAAGAACCACATTCGCCTCATGCTTTCCTCCGTCAATCCCTTGTGCCGGTGGCCATTCTGCCCACAGCATACCCGAGCCGGACCGGGAAACCAGTCCTCACCCGTGCTAGCCTGGCTCGATGCCCGGCACCCGCGTGTCCGCACCGATCTTCGGTCTGATGGTCGCCGTCGCCCTGGCGGTCGGACCCGGCGGTGCGAGTGCGTCCGGAGCTCCCGAACTCGAGGCGCAGATTGAGGGAATCGTCGCCCGACTGGAAGGTCCCTGGAATGTCGGTGGCGGTGGTTCAACGGGGCGAGGTAGTGCTCGCCGCCGGTTTTGGCCTTCGTCAAATCCACAGGCCAGAGCCGGTCTCCTCGACGACCCTGTTCAGCATCGGGTCCTGCACCAAGGCTTTCACCGCCGCCGTTGTCGGCACCCTCGTGGAGCAGGAGCGCCTCCGCTGGGACGATCCCGTGGTGGCGCACCTCAGCCGCTTCGCAATGCCCGATCCAGCCGAGACGGCCCGGGTCACCCTCCGAGATCTGCTCGCCCATCGCACCGGCTTGACCGGGGGCGACCTCATCAGCTGGGGATCGACATTCCAGCGGCTCGAGATCGTGGAACGACTCCGATACCTCGATCAAGCCGCACCGCTGCGCAGCGAGTTCAAGTACAACAACAACACCTACGTGGCAGCAGGCGAAGTGGCCGCGGCAGCGGCGGGCACGAGCTGGGATCAGCTGGTGAAGAGCCGCATCCTGGGCCCACTTGGCATGGAAAGGACGGTCACCAGCATCACATCGATTCCGCCGGCCGCCGACCGCGCCACTCCTCACGCCGTGGTGAATGGAGTGCTGCTGGTCGTTCCCGCCATGAACGAGGACAACTGTGCCGCAGCCGGCGCCATCTGGTCGTCTGCCACCGAGATGACCCATTGGGTGCGGATGCTGCTGGCCCACGGGGTCTGGGGCAAACGGACCGTGCTGGGCATCGAGACCGTCGACGAGATGTTCCGGATCCACACTCCCATTCGAATCGACGATTCGGACGAACAGCTCCCACTCGTGGCCCGCCCCACCTTCGAAGGCTACGGAATGGGCTGGAACCTGCACGACTATCGAGGCCACACGGTGGTCAGCCACGGCGGACAGAGCGACGGCATGGTCGCCCAGGTGACCCTGGTTCCGGAGCACGGGACTCGGGATCGTCATCCTCCTCAATCTCCACAACTCGGATGCCTACAAACCCGTGGAGTACCTGTTGCTCGACGCATATCTCGAGGTGGACCAGACGATCGACTGGGGATCGGTCTTCCTCCCACCTGAATCTGAGGCGCCCGGCGCGTCGGTGCCCGACTCGCCAACGACGCCAGCGGGGGCGGTGTCTCTCAACCCCTTCGCAGGCCGGTACAACAACCCGGTGGTGGGTGCGGCCACCGTCGCCCTCGAGGAGGGCCAGCTCCGCCTCGCCCTGGAACGCACCCCGTTGTACGGGGGCTTGCTCGAGCACCTCGAGGACCACACTTTTCTGGTGCACCGGGAGTATCCGCTGGTGGAATCCTCGCCGGTGGAATTTCACACCGGCCCGGGAGGTCGGGTCGTGGGGTTCACCCTGCAACCGGACCCAACCGAATGGTTGGCGTCCAGGCCGTACCGGTACGACCGAGCCCCGGACGAGGTCGAGAACCAGCGTGAATAGCTGGTCGGCCGCCGTTCTGTTGGTGGCCTCAGCGGCCGCGGTCGCCGCGTTTGGCGGGTTCGCGGTGATTTCCCGCCGGGAGGGCGAGGATCGCGCCGCACGGATTTCTCTCGCTCTGGCCCTGTTGACAACAACCCCGCTGCTCGCCGCCGCGTTCTCTCCATCATCCATACGGCTGGCGGGCATCGCGTTGCTGGCAATCGCCGGAGCGGTGACGCTCGGTATCTGGTTCTGGCCGGCTGGACGAAAAGTCTCGGCCGGCGGCAGGCCTGCCCGGAGGATCGACGAACGGGACATCATGTTTGCTCGCGCTCGGCTCCAACCGGGCAGCACAGAGTTCGAGAGCTATTACGCCATGAGGCCGGAGAACCGCGCCGGCGACGACCGCACCCGGGCGCTCCCGGGGTTGCTGTCGTCCAACGCCGAGCTTGCCGACCCGGTGATCTTCGCCGCCGCGAAGGCCTGCTTTTCGATCTGTGAAGCCCTGCGTCCCATGGCCGAGGGGCAGATCGCCTCAGACCCGGTGAAAGCTGAGCCACAGGAGTGGACGGTACAGCTGAAGGAGCTGGCCCGTTACCTCGGCGCGGTGGACGTGGGCATCTGCGAGCTCCGACCGGAACATGTCTACACCCACATCGGACGGGGCACCGGCACCTGGGGGGACCCCGTCGAACTCGACCACAGATGGGCCATCGCCTTCACAGTGGAGATGAACCACGCCGCCGTCTCCCACGCACCCGGCGCTCCGGTGGTGCTCGAGTCGGCCCTCCAGTACGTGGCCCTGTCCCGGATTGGCGTGGAGTTGGCCTCCCTGATCCGCGGCTGCGGCTGGCCTGCGCGCGCCCACACCGACGGCAATTACCGGGTCATCGCGCCGTTGGTGGCCAGGGACGCCGGTCTTGGTGAGATCGGTCGGATGGGACTGCTGATGACGCCCCGCCTCGGCCCGAGGGTCCGCATCGGGGTCGTCACCACCGACATACCCCTTTCTCCCGACCCACCTGGCGACGATGCTTCGGTGCTCGACTTCTGCACCATCTGTAAGAAGTGCGCCACCAACTGTCCGGTGGGAGCGATCCCCCACGGCGACCGCGAGTCGGTGAACGGGGGCCTGCGCTGGAAGATCGACAGCGAGAGCTGCTTTCGCTTCTGGAACGTGGTGGGCACCGACTGCGCGTCCTGCATGCGGGTCTGCCCCTATTCGCACCCGGACAACGCCGCTCACAACGTGGTGCGGTGGGCGATTCGCCATTCCGGCGGAGCCCGCCGCGCCCTCCTCAAAGCCGACGACCTTTTCTATGGCAGGAAAGTCCAAAGTCCAAAGTCCAAAGTCTAAAGTCCTCCACCCAACCACCCAATCGAAAATCAAAAATCAAAGATCGAAAATCCCCCCTCCCGCCCCGTACGACGGTCGAGTCGTGGAGATATTCAGGCGAGACGCACCTCAATCTGGCACTGCCAGTGGGTGAAATGGGATCGGCTGGAGGAGATTGTGGTGTCAGCCACGAACGTGTTGAGCCCCCTATCGTGATTTCTCCGCCAGCTCCGCGTCCCAGTTCAGCACCAGAGTGAGCGGCTCGGCACGGCCCTGGTCCACGGCCCGATTGATCAGAAAGCTCTTCCCGTCGGGGCCGACGTCGAAGGAGGGTCGGAACCCGGGCGGCCTCACCCACGAGAACAGCTCCTTCATTTCACCCACCACGAAGCTGTCTCCGGAACCGTCCACCTCCACCGCCCACAGGGACCCATTCGGAGCGCGGAAGAAGAGTTCGCGACCATCGGGACTCCACCGCGCCTTGAGCCCGCCGTTGGTGGAGATCTGCCACCGCCGAGTCGGATCGGGGAAGGTGGTTAATACCTTTACTTTCGCGCCAGGTATGCTTGAGCGGCACCGTGAATCGACGACCATTACTCGTGGCGAATTGGAAGATGCACCTCGGCCGCCTCGACGAGGCGCTAGCTTTCGTGCGCTCCATCAGGCCTGCGTTGAGCCACGTTGCAGGGGCTGACATCGTCCTGTGCCCGCCTTTCACGGTGCTGGCTGCCCTGGCTGAGGTGCTGAGATCCTCCCCCATCGCCCTGGGCGCCCAGAACATGCACTGGGACGAGGCGGGGGCCCACACCGGCGAGATCTCTCCGGGAATGTTGAGTGGCTTGTGCGACTCCGTGATCCTCGGTCACTCGGAACGTCGGGTGTCTGGCTCCGCCGGGGAGAGCGATGCTGCTGTGAATCGGAAGGTCCACGCCGCCCTCGCCGCGGATCTCACGCCCATCGTGTGCGTCGGCGAAGACCTCGAGCAGAACGGGTCCGGCGACACCCATCGGGTTGTGGGTGACCAAGTGGAGGCGGCACTGGGCGATCTTCCCGCGGAAGGCGCCGCACGAATCGTGTTGGCCTACGAACCCATCTGGGCCATCGGCAGCGGCCGCGCCGCCACACCCCCGGCGGCCAACAGCATCATGGAGCTCACCATCCGGGGCCGCCTCTCAGACCTCTTCGGTCACGCGACCGCCGAATCCGTCCGGGTGCTCTACGGCGGCAGCGTCACCCCATCCAATATTGCGGAGTTCATGTCCATGCCCGCCATCGACGGTGCATTGGTGGGAGGGGCCTCTCTCGATGCGAAGGGATTCGTCGATCTGGTCCGCAACGCAATTGGTGGGGTCAAAAGTCTAAAGTCCCCCCACCCGGCCGGGTGGGGCGGTGAGAGGGTGAGAAGGTGAGAGGGTGAGTGGGTGAGTGGGTGAGGAGGGGTGAGGTTCCGAATCAGCCGGACTGGCACACCCCCTCACCTGTCATTCCGAACGAGGCGCCCAGAGGGGGCCGAGGAGGAATCTGGTCAAGCTCGAGGAACGCCCGACGCGGATCGGTTCGAATTTTGCGGCCGAGTCAGCCGGCGAGATTGTGGTACAACCATCTTGGCTGCGCATCTCGACGTCGCTTTTCTTCATTTTCAATTTTCAATCTTCAATTTTGAATCCTGCCGACCGACCCTTCCTCACAGCCATCCACGCCAGCACCATGGCGAGGAGGTAGGCGACGGCAGCACTCAGGTAGGGTGAGGCAACTCCGTGGTGCCCGTAGGCCCACTCGGCCCAGAAGGGACCCACGATGCGGGCCAGACTCGAAACTCCCTGGTAGACACCCATGACGCCACCGACCTCGTCGGACGGCACCATTTTCGAAATCAGGGCTGACAACGAGGGTGCCGCAAGGCCGTGGCCCACCGCCAGAACCGCCAGAACCGCCATGAGCCGTCCGATGCTGCCGGCGTAAGGGATCGCGCCGCCCGCCACGGCGGCGATCAGCGATCCAGCGGCGATCAGCCACGCTTCGCCGAATCTCTGGGACAGACGGCCCACCAGACCACCCTGGACAATCGCACCCATCAGGCCGGCGTAGACGAAGACCCACCCCACCGTGGACATCCCCACGTCGAACTGGAACCGCAACAACTGCGCAAAGGTGGTTTCGAAGTTCGAGAAGGCGAAGATCACCAGAAAGATCATCGCCAGGCACGCACCCACGAATGGGTAACCGGTGGCCCTGACGAGGTTCCTTGGGCTCAGTGGGTGAGCCCGGCCCTCGGAGGATCTTTCCAGATTGGTTTCCGGCAGCTTCAGGAAGACCAAAATCAAGGCGGTCAAGGAGGTTACGGCCGCGGCCACACCTGGAAGCCACATGGCGATCCCCACCAACAGCGCCGCCAGGGCGGGCCCGCAGATGAAACCGAGGCCGAATGCAGCCCCGATCAGTCCCATCCCTCGCGCCCGGTCCTTCTCGTCGGTGATGTCGGCCATCACAGCTTGGGCGGTGGAGATGTTCCCACCCGAAATGCCATCGATGATCCGGGAGGCAAAGAGCACGGCCAGCGACCCGGCAAAGGCGAATAACAGGTATCCAACCACCGAACCAGCCAGTGAGATCAAAAGAACGGGACGTCGACCGTAGCGATCAGACAGGCGGCCAAGAATGGGCGCCGCGAGGAACTGCATCGCCGAATACGCGGCCATCAACAGGCCGAAGACCAAAGGCGACGGACCGAAGTTCTCGGCGTAGAGCGGCAGGAACGGGATCACGATCCCGAACCCCACCAGATCGATAAAAACGATCAGGAAGACGATGCCGATTTTCACGCGATGCTGTTTCAAGCAGTCTCCTGCGCGTAGTCGCCCGTTGCCGGGGGGATCTTACATGAGTGCGAGATGCTTCAATGTCGCCAAAACTCGCGGGAGAACATGGCGAGCAACGTGAAGATTTCGAGCCGCCCGAAGAGCATGATCACCGCGAGCGTGACCTTCACCAACCCGGGGAAGTGGGCGAAGTTGTCGTAGGCGCCGACCTCACCAAGGCCGGGGCCCACGTTGCTGATCGCGGTCAAGGACGAGGACACCGCGGTGACAACGTCGTAGCCGTGGGCCGCAACCACCAGAGCACCCGCCACGGTGATCAACATGTATGCCGTGAGAAACGCCCAGATGCCTGACAAGACCGACTCCGAGACAACCTGACCGCCGTACTTGACCGGCCGGACGGCATGGGGGTGGATCAGGCGGTGGAGGGTGGTCCGCAACGAGGCCACAGCGAGCAGGGCGCGCAGGCTCTTGACCCCGCCACCGGTGGACCCTGACATCCCGCCGAGGAGCATGAGAACCATCACGACGATCAGTGCGATACTCGGCCACAGCTCGAAATCGACGGTCACATATCCGGTGGTGGTGAGGATGGTCGCGGTCTGAAAGGCGGCGCTCCTGACCGTATCGAGCACCCGCTCGCCCGGGACGTGCGTGGTGACGGTGAAGATGACGGTCGCTGCCGCCACGACTCCGAGGAAATACCTCAACTCCACGTCTTTCCAGACCTGGAGTGCACGACCCGTAATCAGCCGGTAGTGCAGTACGAAGTTGATGCCGGCGAAAATCATGAATACGGTGATGATCCACTCGACGGTCGACGAACCGAACTCCCCGACCGACGCGTTCCGGGTGGAAAATCCACCCGTGGGCAGGGTGGTCAACGCGTGACACAAGGCATCGTAGGTCGTCATTCCCGCCAACCGAAGCAGCAACCACTCGGCCCCTGTCAATCCCACGTAGATGCCCCACAGGGAACGGGCGGTGGCGGCCAACCGCGGCCGCACCTTGTCCACCACCGGTCCGGGCACCTCCGCCTTGAACAGCTGCATGCCGCCGATACCGAGCAGGGGCAGAATCGCGATGGTGAACAGGATGATGCCCATTCCCCCCAGCCACTGCGACAACGCCCTCCACAGCAGCAGGCTTCTGGGTAAGACGGTGACATCGGCGATGACGGTGGAGCCGGTGGTTGTGAAGCCCGAGACCGATTCGAAGAGGGCATCGACCGGGCCGAGGCTGCCGGTCATCAGATAGGGCAACGCGCCGATCAGGGAGACCAAGATCCACGATCCACCCACGATCAGGAACCCGTCGCGAGGCCGAATTCGTTGATCGGTCGGGTTCGACAACAGCAGTGCCGCAGCGCCAAGGCCGGCAGCCACGACGATGCTGCCGAGGAACGGCCACAGGGGTTCCCGGTAGACGGCGGCCGCCAGCAGCGGCACTCCGAGGAAGACCCCGGTAAGCAGCATCAACCTGCCCAGCAGCTGGATCACGAATCTCCGGTTCACCGCTGCTAGCCTTCCAGGTACGGATCAAGCTGGCGGGCATTTTCGGTGGTGGTGACCAGCAGCACCCTGTCGCCGGCTTCGATGCGATCTGATCCCTGGGGAACCAGGATTCTGTCGCCGCGCTGCACCGCCGCCACCAAGGAGCCGCGGGGCAGGCTCAGCTTTGACAGGGTGGATCGGACCAGCCGGCTGTCGGCGGAAGCCTCCACTTCGATCGCCTCCACCGAGTCCTCCAGCAGTGCGGCCACGGCGGTGACCCGCCCCTTGCGGGCGAACTGGAGTGCGACACCCACCGACAGCAGGCGTGGCGAGATCACGGCGTCGATGCCGAGCTCTCCGATCAGCCCAGCGAACGCCGGATTGTCCACGAGGGCAAAGGTGTGGGCGGCGCCGAGCCGCTCGGCAAGCAGGCACGCCAACACATTCTCTTCATGACCGTCGGTACAGGCCACGAAACCGTCTGCCCGCTCCGCGCCCTCCTCCACCAGGAGCTCCCGGTCGGTTGGACTGCCGTGGACAACGATGGTGTCGTCGAGAAGGGCCGCAGCAGTCTCGCATGCGGCGCGGCTGGCCTCGAGCAAAGTCACCGGAACTCCCCGATTCTCGAGGCGTTCAGCGAGCTTGAGTCCGATCCGGCTGGCTCCGGCGATCATCACCCGCCGCTCCACCCCTCGACGGTGACCGAGCAGCACCAGGACGTTCTCGAGCTCTGCCGGATCCATGGCGAAGTAGACCAGGTCGTGGGCGCGGATTTCGTCGTCACCGTGAGGTACGGCCCACCGATCATCCCTTCGAATGGCCACAACCAACATGGGTGTGGCGGGGAACAGAAGTCGCAGGTGGGACAACATCAAGCCGGCAAACTCACTGCCGGGGCGGATGACAAACCCAGCAACCAACAGCTTTTGGTCGAAGAAAGGCACCACGTCCACCGCGCCTGGCACCGGCATCAGGGACAGAATCCGCTCCACCGCCGCCTCGTCGGGGTTGATCGACAGACGCTGGCCGCCGGTCTCGGCGGCGAGCAGCCGAAAGCTCTCCTCGTGACCGGGATCCCGGAGCCGCGCCACCACCTTCGGCACATGGCACAGCGACGACCCCACGAGAGCCACCACCATGTTCGCCTCATCGGAGTCGGTGGTTGCAAGCAGCAGATCGCAGCCCTCGATGCCCGCCTGCGCCAATACCGGCATGGTGGCTCCGTTGCCGCAGATGGTCTGCACATCCAGACGGTCGTCAAGCTCCCGAACAAGATTTCGATCCTGTTCCACCAACACCACGTCGTGGCCGTCGCCGGCCAGCTTCGCTGCCAGCGACGATCCCACCAATCCTCCGCCAACGATGATGACGTGCACCGCACCTCCCTCTGCAGCGACAGTATCTCACGACTGCAGTTGGCAGTTGGCAGTTGGCAGGGCAGTTGGCAGTGGGCGGTGGGCGGTGGGCAGTTTAGGTTGTCGCAGCTGTCGGTGAGTTGGCAGGCCCTCACCGGCACCGTGTGGAAGGTGTGGGCAGGGTTGTCTGATCGGGCTTCCAGCTTGCATGACTCGACGGTCGAGATGTGCAGCCGAGACGGCCGCACCACAAATCCGCCGCGCTGACTCGGCCGCACAATTCGGACCCTTCCGCGTCAGTCGATCCTCGAGATGGACCAGATTCCTCCTCGGCCCTTTGGGCCTCGTTCGGAATGACAGGTGAGGGGCTGTGCCAGTCCGGGTGATTTGGAACCTCAACCCTCCTTGCCCACTCACCCTCTCACCTTCTCACCTTCTCATCGTCCAACCCGACCGGGTGGGGGAATCTTCAATCTTCGATTTTTGATTTTTGATTCATCGCGGGTGGGGGGACTTTGGATTTTGGACTTTTGACTCGGGTGGTTGGGTGGGTGTTACGGCAGCGCACCGTCCTCGATCCATCTCCGGAAGCGCGCGAGTTCGGCGGGCGGAAGCCGCTTCGCTCCCAACAACGTTCGGGGCATTCCCTCACCGCTGCGTGGCCGCTGGTCGAGCTTCAACCACAGGTACGACCGTTCGAGATCGCCACCAGTCACCAGCTTCAGATCCGGCGCCTGGACCGACTGGCGGCCGACCATCCGCTGATAGCCTTGGCCGTGCTCGAGGACCAGATTCGCTTTGGGTTCTTCGGCGGTGTGGCACGACAAGCAACGCTTCAGCACCAGAGGTTCCACGTGCCGTTCGTAGGAGACGAGTGAACCTTCTGGGACCTCGGGAAGATGATTCCCGGCACAGCCAACCAGGACGGAGCCCACCAGCACCAGCCATATCCCTCTCATCTCGAACCTCCGAGCCCCGAGAACGCCAGCGAGTCAGGGGGTATTCCGGGAGGGCGTATGCTTCTGCCCGGAGGTCGCCGATGGACTCGCAGCATGGACATCTGGACGCCGAGGAGTTCCGCCGTCAGGGCCACCGAATGATCGACTGGGTCGCCGACTACCTGGATGGAGGCAACCGGATTCACCCGGTGCTGTCGCGAGTCACTCCCGGACAGGTGGCCGATCAACTGCCGGAGGCCATGCCGGATCACGGTGAGGATCTCGACCAGGTCTGGCAGGACTTCCTTGAAATCGTATTGCCCGGCGTCACCCACTGGAATCACCCCGGGTTCATGGCCTACTTTGGCATCACCGGTTCGGGTCCCGGCATTCTGGGCGAACTGCTGTCGGCGGCCCTCAACGTCAACGGTATGCTGTGGCGCACCTCGCCTTCGGCCACCGAGTTGGAATTGCGTGTCCTCCAGTGGTTGCGAGCCGGAATTGGCCTTCCGGAGGGTTTTTTCGGCTTTCTCACTGACACCGCTTCCATCTCTTCGATGCTCGCCCTTGCCGCGGCCCGCGAGGCCGCCGGCCTGGACATCCGGGAACGCGGCATGGCTGGCCGACCCGATCTGCCTCTCCTCCGGGTCTACGCCTCGGACCAAACCCACATGTCCATCGCCAAAGCCTGCCTCGCCATCGGACTCGGGATGGATGGGTTCCGATCGATCCCCCACGACAGCGCCTACCGTATGGACGTGGGAGCCCTTCGACAGGCCATCGATGAGGACAAGGCGCAGGGCATCCGCCCTCTGGCTGTGGTTGCGACCGTGGGAACCACCTCTACGACCTCGGTGGACCCAGTGGCTGCGATCGCCGAGATCTGCGAAGAGCACGGCCTTTGGCTCCACGTTGACGCGGCCTACGCCGGCTCGGCAGCCTTGGACCCCGAGTACCGTTGGTGCCTTGACGGAAGCCACAAGGCGGACAGCTTGGTTTTCAACCCCCACAAGTGGCTCTTTGTCCCCGTCGACTGCTCCGCCCTCTTCACCCGTCACCCAGAGACCTTCCGCCGCACCTTCTCGCTGATTCCCGAGTACCTGGAGACGCCTGTGGCGGGAACCGTGGTCGACCTCATGGACTACGGCATCCAACTGGGACGGAGATTCCGGGCCCTCAAGCTTTGGTGGGTCATCCGGACATTCGGCCTCGACGGGCTCAGGGAACGGATCCGCCATCACATCGAAATGGCAAAAAGCTTCGAGAACTGGGTTGACCAGCAGCCCGGCTTCGAGCGGATGGCGCCGGTGCCGTTCTCCGTGGTCTGCTTCCGCGCCCGGCCCGACGGACTCACCGGTGAAGATCTCGATGCCTTCAATCTCCAGCTCCTGGAACGGATCAATGCCTCGGGTGATGTCTACCTTTCCCATACTCGGCTCGACGACGGCATCGCGCTGAGGGTGGCAGTGGGCAATCTCGCCACCACGGCCGACGACATCAGGCGTTGCCAGGAGCTGCTTGTTTCAGAGTTCAACGTTACACGTTAAACGTTCAACCCTTAATCGACCGTCGGTTGGAACAGCCGGCGCGTCCAAACAAGCAGGAGTACCGATATGGCGAGGAGCGCCGCTCCAGTCGCCTGGTGGGCGGTGGCGACACTGACCTCAACAGTGGTGGGGCTGCCCACCACGGCCCGACCCTGAGTCACTGCCAGGGCAGCGATCCCCAGAGTCACCTGGATGCCCACCACGGTCATCACCAACTGGCCCAGTCGTTGAACGGGCCAGCTGCCGTGGTACAGGCCCCATGCCCGGGCCCCGGCGGCAATGGCGACCATCGCCACAATCGCCGCCAGACTGATGTGGATGATCAGACCCTGGGCCACATGTCGCTGGACCGCCCCGAACACGAGCTGCACCGCCAACGTCCCCACCAGCCACGCCTGGAAGGTCCGGTCGGCGGCCGCCGAGGAGGCCGGTTCCGCCGCTGGACCCGTCCTCCACAATCTGCTGGTTGCCGCCGCGAGGGCCACCACGAGGGCCAGGAAGAGCTGACCGAGAACGCCGTGGAACACCGCGAGAACGATACTTGGCGCCATGTCCTCCGGAGCGGTCGAGAGCGTGAAGTTCCCGGTGACCCTGAGGCCGCCGAGCACCCCTTGAATGATGACCGTCGCCACCGCCACCACAGCCATTGCTCGCACCCAGCCCCGAGCATCCACCCGCCAAACCCGCAACGCCAAAGCCAAAGTGGTCAAACCCACAAGGACGCCGAAGAGCCGGTGAGCGTGCTCATAGAAAATGCCCCCGGTCATCCGCGCAAGGGGGTAAAGAAACATATTGGAGCCGTAGGTGTTCGGCCAATCCACGACGGCCAACCCCGCCTCCTTACTGGTCACGAGACCACCGGCCACCACCAGCAGGAACGTCGCGGCCACCGCGACCTTGGAGAACAACGCAGTCCAGTCCGGAATCTGCCCCTCGTCGTCGGCCGACCGTGAGCCGATCACTGCAGCAGCGCCGGCCAACGCGGCCATCATGACCACTGACGCTGGAATCCACCACATGGCACCCGGTCTGAGTCCCCCATCAGGCGAACCCAGCAGGCTGCCGAGGATCAACAGGTTGAGGACCGCAACCACCGCCCCGACCAGGGCACCACCTCGCCAACCAATCCCGGCCCGAAAGCCGGCCCACCACGCCCAGGCGAAAATCGCGGCAAGCATGGAACAGCCAATCAGCCAGCTCGGCGCCATCACCGCCGGCAACCGGCCCACGTAGGCCAAAGCCCACATGGTGACCGCTCCAGCAAAGGCCAACGGCAGAACGTATCCCTGGCCGTCACGACCACCAAGGTCTGGTGCCATCTCCACCTCCCGGCGCAATAGGCGCCTGCCGATTCCGGTTATACTGCGCAGCGTCCGCCGCCATGATCGCAGATCGGCCGACCGAATACGACACGATGAACCCGAATCCGATTGCTGAACCCGCCACGGCCACGCCGGCTTCGAGCCCGCGCGAACTGCTTCGCGCCTACCTCGAGCTCGCCAAGGCACGCCTCGCCACGCTGGTGATCCTCACCACCGTGGTGGGGTATGTACTCGGTGCCCGAGGCACCTTCGACCCGCTGGAATTGCTGTGGGCCGTGATCGGTACTGCACTGTCGGCGTTCGGGGCGAACATCCTCAACCAGGTTGCCGAGGAGGACCGGGACCGACGCATGATTCGCACCCGGAACCGTCCGCTTCCAGCGGGCCGGGTCAGCCGCAGCCGCGCCACCATTTGGGGCGTCGGCTCTTCCATCTTGGGAGTGGCGACCCTGGCGCTCGCGTCCAACTGGTTGACCGCGGGCCTGTCGTTGTTCGTGATCCTCCTCTACGTCGCCGTCTACACGCCAATGAAGGTGATGACCCCCTTCAACACGGTCGTGGGCGCGGTCTGCGGTGCCATCCCACCCATGATGGGCTGGGCGGCCGCCACCGGTGGGCTCGAACTCGGCGCATGGATCCTCGGCGGGATTCTCTTCATGTGGCAGGTGCCGCACTTTTTGGCCCTGGCATGGCTTTACCGGGAGGACTACGAACGCGGCGGCTTTCGGATGCTGCCAACCGTCGACCGCCCCGGGACATTGACTGGGCGACTGGCCTTTATTTACACCCTGTCCTTACTCCCGATCACAGCGTCCCTCGCCTTCAGCGGGGTGTCCGGAGGGGCCTTTCTGGTCGCTTCTCAACTGCTCGGCGTCGGATTCGCGGTCCTCGGCTGGCGATTCCTCCGCCAACGGGGTCATGCCTCCGCCCGGCGGCTCTTTCTGGCGAGCATCATCTACCTGCCCCTGCTGCTCGGCCTGATGGTGGTGGACATGGACGACCGCATCTCCAACCTAGGACGGACCGCGACCAACTCCGCGATCGAGGCGGCCTCGAACTCATCTCAGCCCGAGGTCGATTCCGACCGCGAACTCTGAGGCTCCGGATGTTTCGTCCTCTCACCCTCGTTCGAAGCGGCTGGTGGGTGGCGGTGGCCGGCATTGCCGTGGCGGTGACCATTCTCTGGTTGGCTCTGCTGGGATCCACAGATGGATCTCGCCGCGCCGTGGGCGATGGCCGGAACCCCACGAGTTACGGATTTGACCTGTCGACCTCGATGGTCCCCGCCGGCACCATCGTTGCAGCCGGCATGCCACGGGACGGCATGCCGGTCCTCGATCAGCCCGAGATGATCACTGCCGCCGATGTGAACCGACGCAATCAGGAGGGCCGGGGGAAGTTCCTGTTGGACGGGGATCGGGTGGTGGGCGTAGCACTGAACGGCGAGGCCCGGGCCTACCCGGTCCGTTTGATGCGCTGGCACGAGGTGGTCAACGACCAGGTTGGGAATCGACCGATCCTCGTCACCTACAACCCACTGTGCGACGCTGCGGTCGTCGCCGATCGCGAAGTTGGCGCCGAGGTTCTAAAATTCGGTGTGTCCGGGCTGGTCCGCAACTCCAATCTGCTGCTCTATGACCGCCGAACCGACCCCACCACCAGCAGCCTGTGGTCCCAAATCGACGGCCGGGCGTTGACCGGCACGGCAGGGGGTGACCAGCTCGCACTGACTCTTCGCCAGGCGTCGTTGACCACCTGGGGCCTGTGGTCAGAACGCTATCCCGAAACCCTTGTTCTGGCCCCTTTGGACCGCATGAAAAGGGTCTACAAGCGCGACCCGTACCATTCCTATTTCGGCTCCGACGTCCTTCGTTTTCCGGTGGACCCACTGCCTCCGCAGAGCGACCTCTCACTCAAGGCCCGAGTCCTCATCCTTACGGTGAAGGGACGAGAGGTTGTCTTCTCGCTGGATCGCATCGCCGCCGCAGCAGGCTCGGACTGCGGCAAGTGGGAAACGACCGTCGACGGTGTTCCGGTGGTGATTCACTATGACGCTGTGATCGGGACCGCTCTCGTGGACTGGCCGGCGGACCTGGAAAGCCACGTCGCCACCCGCCAGGCCTTCTGGTTCGCATGGTATTCGCAACACCCGGACACTCCCCCTCCCCTCCCTCCAGTTGAACGTTAAACGTTGAAAGTTGAGCCTCTTGCAAAACCCCCATGGCTGTCATCCTGAGCGGAGCGGCCCGAAGGGTCGCGGAGTCGAAGGATCTCCACCGGTGCAGAGGCGTGAGGCTTGCCCAGCAACTCTCTTCTCAACGTGTGGAGACCCTTCGACTCGCTCGTCGAACTCGCTCGCTCAGGGTGACAGGAGGGAGCGGAACCGATCAAACATCGCCGAACGTGGGGTTTTGCAAGAGGCTCAGTTGAAAGTCCCCGCCCACGCGACCGAGAAATTGCAGATTCCAAATTCCAAATTGAGAATTCCGCCCGCCCGAAGAGGAACCGCGGCTTCATCCGCGGAGACAGCAATCAGGGACAGCGTCAGAAACCAGCGGCAGGGACCCGCGGCAGCGTCAGCTGACAGCGTCAGTATCGGAGAACCGGGCGCGCTCAGATGGGATTGAGAAGGCGCCACGTCATCGCACGAACGTGGTCGAAGGTCTCCAGGGCGTTTTCTACCCCGATTCCATTGACTGCACCAGCGGCGGCGAGGAGTCGCAGGTGACTGTCGACCTCTTTGGCCGAGGCATAGGCGATCCGCCAGTGGTTCAACCGGTCTCGTCCACACCGGCCGTGGCCTTCAGCGATGTTGGCCGGGACCGAGCTTGCCGACCGGATCACCTGATCAGCTATCGGTTTCAAAGGGGCGGGAACCCTCATGACGAGCTTGATGGCTATGCCTGCTGCTTCGAGGGCCTTTGTGTAGGCGACGAGATTGGTGTTTCCGACGGCTTTGGACATGGTCACCTCCGGGTCGTTCATGCTCACCCCCACAAGCCGGTGAGGCAGCCGATGTCAAGGGTGTGTAACACCGGACCCGTGGGCCGGCTTGCCCTTGACATCGGCTGCCCACCGGCTACTCCTTCCTTTGAACGACCCGGAGGTGTCCACGTGCTATGGCCGCCGATGCAACTGATTGCTGCCCCTGAAGACTGATTGCTGTCCCTGATCGCTGTTCCCGGTCGCTGCCCCTGACTGCTGTCGCTGCCGCTGAATTTCGGGAACGGGAACGGCGGGAACCCCAACCACACGCTTTCCCGGATGAACCTAACTTTGAACTTTCAACTCATGCCACTGCGGGGAAATCGAGACGACTCGAACCATGTGCTAAGGAACGGTCAGGCTCCAGGCGGTGGTATCGCCGGACTCGAAGCCGTCCACGAATAGATCCATCGCGTATTGCCCTTCACCGGCGCCCCGGATGACGATGTCGTCCACGTGCCAGCCGTCCGCGGTGACCCACGAATCGGTGCTCAGACGGAAGCGGAAACGAGCTTGATTCGAGCCGTCGAGATCGGGCAGTTCCACGGATTCGCGACGCCAGGTCGCGGTTTGGGTCCCGGTGAACGACGCCACACTGGTCCAGGTGGCACCGCCGTCGGTGGACGTCTCCACGTGGCCATAGTCGTATCCCGACTCGATGTCGTAGATGTGGGAGAACTCGAGGGCCACTCCGGTCACACCTCCGAGATCGAAGATCGGCGATGTGAGCGAGAGAACGAGATCATCCCCATAGTCTCCACCGGGGCTGTCTGTCCACGAGTGGATCGGACTGGCCGACGCCTCGGTGGTGATCGCCCATGGCAACTCGGCCGTCCAACCCTGGTTGCCGGTCTCGACGTCGTCCTCGAAAATCACCTCGTAGGGCGCCAACGCCACGTCGAGGGTCGTCTGGATTCCGCCGGTCACCACGAACCCTTCCACCGTGAGCGGGCCGTGTCCCTCAGCCGTCACCGTGACGTCGTAAACATCGGGAGGCAATACCAGGTGGTAGCTGCCGTCCACCGGATCGGTGATCCCTTCAAAGGGGCCCGCAAAAATCTCCGCGTCGAGGGGCTCTCCGGCGAGGTTGGTGATCTCTCCGACCAGGTGGCCCGCCGAGACCGGGTCCTGGACCCAGAAAAAGGCAGACGTCACCGGGCCCCAGGTGCCCGAATCGTCCCGGCTCCTCATGAAGAGGGCGTGACGGCCATCCCCCATCCCGGTGGTGTCCACCTGGGCCACCACCGCCTCGGTCGGCTCATCAAATGCGCCGTCCGCCGCTGCCATCTCGAACGGAAACGCGCCGTCTGACCACGGCATCAGGTCCACGTAAAACTCCGCCCCAGCGATGTTCTGGGTCGGCTCGGGAGACCCCGCCTCGTACCGTGTATCGTCAGCCACGGCTGTGATCTGGGTCGGCTGGCCAGGTTCGACGATCAGAGGCAGAACGTCCACTGACACCCCATCAGGACCGGCCGGAAGGGTGTAGGGCCTTCTCACCGCCTTGGCCGCATACATCAGGGCCTTGAAATTGTCGGGCAGAATCGTGCTTTCGAAGGGGGCGCACTCCTCGAAAAACTCATTCCCCAGCTCAAAGGTGTACCCGGGGACACCCAGCCGACCGTAGGCCCAGTCCTTGGTTGAACCATCCACCGTATAGATGCTTCCCAGCAGCGCTTCGTAGCCGTTGAAGTATGCGAACTTACGACCCAACGTCATGATCTGGGTTGCGTTGGGAGGGGGCGGATTGTCCTGAAAACCCCACACCGACAGCACGTAGCCTCCCGAACTGTGGATGTCCAGGAACATCCCGTGGGCGTCGTCCGGCGCCGGCGTCGCGAAATCATCCGGCCGCCAGTCCGGAATGACACTCGAAACATAGTCCTGGATAGCCTGGGTCTCCGGTTCGGAGGCTGGGGAGGCGCCGCGGAAGGTTGGATCGCACGGGGATGAACTGGAGCCGCCGCAGCAGCCCCACTGGAAATCGAAATTTCGGTTGAGGTCCGCCCCCCGGTCCTCGGAAGTTGGCGAGCAATACGCTTCATTGGTGTTCTTGCGCCACGACAGCCCGGTCTCGGCGTGTTTGCGTCCGTCCGGGTTGGCCTGGAGCAGGAGGTGGATCTCGTGGTTGTCCAGAATCCAGGTGACATCGGGATCCGCGTCGTACCTGGCCAACAAGTACTCGGCGAAGCGGGTCACTAATTCGGCGGTGGTCATCTCACGGGCATGGATCGCGCCCTCCAGGTAGAGCACCGGCTTGTCCGCGATCAGTGCCTCGTTGGTGAGCTTGAGAACCATCAGGTCGTAACCAGGGTTGCCGCCCGGTTCGGTCTTTTCCCACGAATTGCCCACATCGATCCAGTCGGCGAGCATTGGGTAGGCATCGGCCAGAGCCTGGCCCGCGGCGAGGGTCTCCTCCACCGTCCGATAGCACGGGAATCCGGGCACGCCGCGGTCCTGGCCCGGCAGCCGCTCACGGGGAACTCCGAGGGTCACCGTCTTTTTGGCCAGCAGCTCGACTGGGTACCCCAGCTCGACCAGTCGACGGAAGCCCTGGCGATCCACATCCACGATGAAGAAGCCCGCTGCCAGGTCGACCTTCCAGGGTTCGAGCCAGCCCGAGACGGCGACAAGATCGGAGCGGTCGACCATGGACACCCGCACCACCACCCGCCGGTGGCCGGACGCGAACGCATCCTCGGCGGTGACGGGCAGCGGCGCGCCCGAGCCGGCCCCGACCACCTGGGATCCAAGCCCAGCCACCACTGCAACCATCCAGAGGGCCACTAGCCCGCTTATCTCACCGGGTTTCGTCGCAAGGGTGGCGAGACGTCGTGGCCAGCGGTGGTTTCGACCCGAGGGGCGCGGAGGCGTACTCGACGGTACGTCGAGCACCCCGAGGCGAGAAAATTCCGCTGGGGGCGGCGTCTCGACGGCCGCAGCAGGAAGCCGGTGAGATATGCGGGCTAGGAGACGGCGGAATTCAAGATTCTCCACCTCGACATCCTACTGCACACAGTGGTTCGTTGACAAAAAGGACGTCGACGTCTTAATATCCGCCGGTGCTCAGCCGGAGTTCCGAATACGCCGTTCGTGCCCTCTCCCTCCTCGCCGATCAGGGCGATGGTTGCGCCATGCACAGCCGCGCGATCGCCGAGCGTCTCGACCTCCCCCCGCAGTTTCTGACCAAGATCCTGCGGCGCCTCACCACCACCGGGCTGGTGGCCAGCCAACGGGGTCGGGCGGGAGGTTTCAGGCTTGGCCGAGCACCGGGCGCCATCTCACTCCTCGAAGTGGTGATGCCCTTCGAGGAACCGCGCACCGAGGTCGCCTGCCTCCTCGGCCAGTCATTTTGCACCGATCAGGCAGACTGCCCACTCCACGAACCCTACGTGGCGATTCGAACCGCTTTTTACGACCTTCTGGAGCAGACAACCCTGGCTGACGTGGCCGGCCGCGCTTCCAGGAAATCAGCCAAATCAAACTCTGGCGCCGGACTCCCGAAGGCGGGATCCGCGGCCGCTGTAGACAGCATCTTCGGAGGACATTGATGAACGTCGAGATCGAACGCTTCTCGTACGACGACGACATCGTGCGGAAGTTCACTTTGGTCACCCTGGTGTGGGGGATCGTCGGCATGTTGGTGGGCCTGATCGTCGCCTTCCAGCTCGCATCGCCGATCTTCAATTTGGAGCTGCCCTGGACCAGCTTCGGCCGGCTGCGGCCACTCCACACCAATGCGGTGATCTTCGCCTTCGCGGCCAACGCCGTATTCGCCGGCGTTTATTACTCCATGCAACGGTTGCTCAAAACGCCCATGTTCTCGAGGGCGTTGTCGCTGGTCCATTTCTGGGGATGGCAGGCGATCATCGTTGCCGCCGCCATAACCCTGCCCCTTGGCATCACCCAGGGCAAGGAGTACGCCGAGCTCGAGTGGCCCATCGACATCGCTGTGGCACTGATCTGGGTCGTGTTCGCGGTCAATGTCTTCGGAACCATCGCCAAGCGGAGGGAACGGCACCTGTACGTGGCGATCTGGTTTTACATCGCCACCCTGATCACCATTGCCATGCTGCACATCTTCAACAGCCTGGTGGTCCCTGCCGGACTGTGGCGCAGTTACGCCCTCTACGCCGGCGTCCAGGACGCCTTCATGCAGTGGTGGTACGGCCATAACGCGGTGGGCTTTTTGCTCACCACGCCCTTCCTCGGCATCATGTACTACTTCATGCCCAAGGCGGCCGATCGCCCGGTCTTCTCCTACCGGCTGTCGATCATTCACTTCTGGACCCTGGTCTTCCTCTATATCTGGGCCGGACCCCACCACCTCCACTACACCGCCCTCCCCGCCTGGGCCTCCACCCTCGGCATGCTGTTTTCAGTCATGCTCTGGATGCCCTCATGGGGCGGAATGCTCAACGGCCTGCTGACCCTGCGCGGCGCATGGCACAAGGTGGCCGAAGACCCGGTGCTCAAGTTCTTCGTCGTGGCCGTGACCTTCTACGGCATGTCCACCTTCGAAGGCCCCCTTCTGTCGGTCAGATCGGTGAACCTGCTCTCCCACTACACCGACTGGACCATCGCCCACGTCCACTCCGGCGCTCTCGGTTGGGTCGGTTTCCTGACCTTCGGCATGATCTATTGGCTGATGCCGCGGCTCTTCCAGACCGAGCTGTGGTCCAAGAAGCTGGCGGAGGCCCACTTCTGGGTCGGCACCATCGGCATCCTGCTGTACATCGTCTCCATCTACGCCGCCGGGCTCACCCAGGGCTTGATGTGGCTCGCCTTCGACCAGGACGGCTACCTGAAGTACGGCGATTTCGTGGAGACCACCCTGCGGTTGATCCCCATGTACTGGGTTCGGGTGATCGGCGGAACCGCCTACCTCGCCGGTGCGCTGATGCTGGCGGTCAACATGCTGATGACCTGGCGTCGCCGGCCGGCGACCTACGAGGTGCCAGTGCACGAGGCGCCCGCGCTGAGCCGTGATTACACGCCCCACCCCGAACCGGCGTCACCGTTGCGCACGTCTGGTGCCCACGTCGCCGACATGGGCTACAAGATGGAGCGGTTCTTCCGAACCCCCTGGCACAGAGCCTGGGAGCGGCTGCCGGTCAAGTTTTCGATCATGGTGACCGTGGCCGTGGTTTCGGCATCGCTCTTCGAGATCGTCCCCACCTTCCTGATCAAGTCCAATATTCCCACCATCGCCACGGTCACGCCGTACACTCCCCTCGAGCTCGCCGGCCGCGACATCTACCTCGCCGAGGGTTGCTACAACTGCCACTCTCAGATGATCCGACCGATCCGCGCCGAAACCGAGCGGTACGGCGAGTACTCCAAACCTGGCGAGTTCGTCTATGACCACCCATTTCAGTGGGGCTCCCGCCGAATTGGACCCGATCTGCAGCGAGTGGGCGGCAAGTACCCTGATCTGTGGCACGTTCGTCATATGGACGATCCCCGGGCCATCACTCAGGGTTCCATCATGCCCGCGTACCCGTGGATGTTGACCGCGAGCCTCGATTTCGAACAGATACCTCGATCGATGCGGGCCCACCGCGCCCTGGGGGTCCCCTACACCAGCGAAGACCTCGCCACCGCTCTCGACACCGCTCAAGAACAGGCCGACCTGATTGCCGCCGCAGTGGTCGAACAGGGTGGCCCCACAGGGTTGGAAGACAAGCAGATCGTCGCCCTGATTGCCTACCTGCAGCGCCTCGGCACTGACATTACCAAGCCCGAACCTGCCCCGGCCGAAGCCAAGACGCCGTCTGAGGGCGGCGACCAGGCAGAGGCCGCCGTGCAGGTCGCGGAGGTCCAGTGAATCTCTCCGATATCATGAGCGCCGCCGGGCTGACATCGTGGGCCGAGGTGGGCCTGATCATCAGCCTCGCCACCTTTGCCGGCATCGTTGTCTGGGTGTTTCTGCGCAAGAAGAGCTCGTGGGAGCACATGCGGCATCTGCCACTCGATGATGAATCACATCACACCGACGCCAACGGGAGACCGGCCCAATGAGCGAATCCAACCACACCAACGAAGACGTCCGAATCGACGACGACCACATCCTGGACCACTCCTACGACGGCATTCAGGAGTACGACAACCCTTTGCCGCGATGGTGGGTGATCCTGTTCTGGGTCTGTATTCTGGTCACACCCCTTTACATCCTGTACTTCCACCTCGGTCCGGGGCTGCTGGCGGTGGATCGCTACGACGCCGAGATGATCGCCTTCTTCGACAAGCAGGCCGAAGAGCTTCTGGCGCTGGGTGAAATTTCAGAAAACACCCTGGTCTCTCTGGTTGACGATCCCAGCATGATGAACAGCGGCAAGCGCATCTTCCAGTCGAAGTGCGCCACCTGCCATGGCATGTTCGGAGAGGGTGGTATCGGACCGAACCTCACCGACTCCTACTGGCTCCACGGCGGACAGTTCATGGACGTCTACCGCACGGTCCGCGACGGCGTGCCCACCAAAGGCATGCTGGCCTGGGAACGGCAGCTGCGGCCAGCCGAGTTGTTGGCGGTCTCCTCCTATGTGGGAACCCTCCTGGGAACCGACCCGCCCAACCCCAAGGATGCGCAGGGAGAAGTGGTGAACCGGCTGCCACCTGCGGAACCATCCTCCGGAGGCGAAATGACCGCCGACGGTGAGGGCGAGGCCGAGGCTACCGAACCCACCGAATCCTGACGGAACAGGCGTTGACGATCACATCCAACGCACCGGAGGCCGAGGAGCAGGTCCTCTCCACCCTCAACCGGGACGGTTCGAGGCGGTGGATTCGGCCCAAACCGTCCCCGGGCCGTTTCTATCGCCGTCGCCTGATGACGGCATGGGCTCTGATCGCCACCTTCACCCTGATCCCGATCCTGAAGATGGGCGGAAAGCCCCTGATTTTGCTCGATATACCACGGAGGGAATTCACTTTCTTCGGGAGCACCTTCCTGCCCACCGACACCTTCCTGCTGATGCTGCTGTTGTTTTCCATATTCGTCGGCATCTTCTTGCTCACCGCATTGCTCGGACGGGTCTGGTGCGGTTGGGCCTGTCCTCAGACCGTTTACATGGAATACCTCTACAGGCCGCTCGAGCGATTGATCGAGGGCGGCAGGACGCGACAGCTGAAACTCGACCGCGAAGGTCCCGACCTTCGCCGAGCCCTCAAATTCGTAGTCTTCTTCTTCATCTCCGCATTCCTTGCCAACACCTTTCTCGCCTATTTCGTGGGCTGGGACCGCCTGATCGAGTGGATGACCCAGCCACCCACCCGACACACGGGAGCCTTTGGCGTGATGTTGGCGACCACGCTGCTGATGTTTTTCGACTTTGCCTGGTTCCGCGAGCAGACCTGCATCGTGGCCTGCCCCTATGGCCGCTTCCAATCGGTGCTCCTCGACCGTCAATCGCTGATCGTGGGCTATGACACGAAACGCGGTGAACCTCGAGAGAAATGGCGGCGCAACCAGCAGCGGTCCGCCGGGGACTGTATCGATTGCCACCTCTGCGTCTCCACCTGCCCCACCGGCATCGACATCCGCGAGGGACTTCAGATGGAGTGCGTCGCCTGCACCCAGTGCATCGACGCCTGCGACGAGGTGATGGATCGAGTCGGCCTCGACCGGGGCCTGATCAGGTACACCTCCCAGGAGGAGCTCGAAACCGGGCGCCGTCGCTTCCTGCGGCCGAGGCTGGTGATCTACTCCGTTCTGCTCGCCCTCATGTTCGGGGCCTTTGCCTTTTCCCTGGGTGGCAAAAAGACCGCCGACGTCACCTTGCTGCGCGGCCTCGGCGCACCGTTCCAGGTTCTGCCATCCGGCGAGGTGTCCAATCAGATCCGGATCAAGATCGCCAACCGCTCGCCTGAAGAACGCAGCTACGGATTCGAGATCATCGCGCCGCCCGGTCTGACGCTCGTGGCCCCGGAGAATCCTTTGGTGGTCGTCGCCGGCGAGACTCAAATGACGGCGGCGTTCATCAACGCCCCACCCTCCGCCTTCAGCGAAGGCGAGCTGCCCATCGTGTTGAGGATTGGTGATGGCGTGGACTTCGAGCGTGAGCAGGAGTACCGGCTGCTCGGTCCATCGGGAGGATGATCCGATGAAGATCCCGCCCCACGTCCGCTGGCCAGCGGTGATCATCGGCGCCCTCACCCTCCACGTCGTGGTGTCGCTCGCCACCGTGTGGATGGCAACCACCAATCCGTCCTACGCCGTCGAGGAGGACTACTACCACAAGGCTCTCCACTGGGACGATCGGCGCGCCCAGGACCGCGTCAACACAAAGCTCGCATGGCAGGTCGCTGCAGCAGTGGTTCCTCCCGCGTCGGTCGGCGGTCCCGCCACCCTGGAACTCACCCTCGCCGACCACGACGGTCTGCCGGTGGACGGCGCCGCAGTGACGGTGGAGACATTCCACAACGCCCGCGCCGATCGGATTCTCCGCGCCACGCTGACCGCGGCAGGTGACGGACGGTACACCGCGTCCATCCCCATGCGGCGTTCAGGGGTCTGGGAGTTCCGAATCACCGCCGTTCGCGGCAGCGATACCTTCACTCACCGAGAAACTCGCTACGTCTCACTGACCCCGGAGCCGAGGAATTGAAAATTCCACATTCCCCATTCCAAATTCCCCCACCCCACTTCAAAGAAGCCGGCGGTTGGCGGCACCTCGGTCCCCAGTCTCCGATTTGCAATCTGCAATTTGCAATTTGCAATTCCTGTCCCCATCAGGGCCACCTCACATGATCGCCTTGCTCCTGACCGTCGTCGCAGCGAGTATCGTTGGTTCGTTGCATTGCGTGGGAATGTGCGGCCCGTTCGTCGCCTTCTATGCCGGTGCGGACTCATCCGGCGGCCTGCGGCGCCTCGTCAGCCACGGCGTGTACAGCGGCGGCAGGCTATTGTCGTACCTGGCCCTCGGCGTGGCCGCCGGTGCCGTCGGGGCCGCCCTCGACCTCGCCGGTTCACTGGCGGGCTTCCACCGCATCGCGGCCGTGGTGGCGGGAGTGGCCATGGTCAGCTGGGGCGTGCTGGCTCTGCTCCATTTGCGAGGCGTGCGCCTCTTTCGCCACACCGGCGACGGACCCTTCGCCCGACTCGTGCGAAGGGGCTTCTCGGTGGTCGGTGGCAAACCACCCATGGTTCGCGCCGCCGCTGTGGGACTGCTCTCCGGCCTGCTGCCCTGCGGCTGGCTGTGGGCCTTCCTCGTCACCGCCGCCGGCACCGGCTCGGCGCTCGGCGGCGCCGCCGTCATGTGCGCCTTCTGGATCGGTACCGTCCCTGCCCTGGTGGCCGTCGGGCTGGGTGCTCAGTTGATCAGCGCTCCCCTGCGTCGGTACATCCCCACCGTGACGGCCCTGTTGCTGATCGCCATCGGCACCTTCGCTATCGTCTCCCGACCGACGTCTGCGATTGCCGCCGTGACCAAGCACCAGCATGGCCAGCAACACATCCCAGAACCCGGCAATACACCATGTTGCCAACAATTAGAAAATTCTGAATAACTCAATACAGGGGCGCTCCGCAGTGGACCGAGAACAGCGTCGGCGATACTCTGATCGAGTGCTTTCACGGACCCAATGAGATTCTCGAGCCCCTGTATTGAGCAGACACAACCACAACCGTATGCTTCCCTCGACCGTATGCAGTCACTGCGGCCTGTCGTATTGCGACCACAGATCGGTGCAGCCGAGTCGCTGACAGCGGCCGGCCTACTCGATCGTGAAGCTCTGCAGCTCGACCGGCACCACGGTCAGCAAGAAGTTCGGCCCGAACCGCCCGAACGAGGTCGAGTCCTCGCTCGGATACGCGAACCCGAGGTCACCAGCGGCCGGGAAGACCGAGACCAGCCACGTGACCTCCGGGTCGGTCGTCATCGACGATGCCCCCGAGATGTACTGGTCGTTGTCATCCGGGGTGTACGACGCCCCGATGGTGTATGTCTCTCCTGGATTCAGCACGATCGGGGTGATGCTGGTGTATGTCCAGTCACCGACCGGGGTGCCGGACGGCGTCACGATCACCGACGCGAGCAGCGCCTGGCTGCTGTCCCAGATCCCCACCTGATGGTCCGAGGTCAGCCCCGCTCCCCCGGCCGCGTTGTCCGCGTTCCAGACGCCGAGATCGGAAACCTGCAGTGGGCTCGCGACCGTGAACCGATAGCCGATCACGTCGCCGGTCACGCTACCCCAGTACGAAGAGTACTCAGCTCCCCCCGAAAAGCCGGTCACCGCCTGCGCCCACGCTCCCGTGGCACCGACCACCAGAATCACCGCACACAACACGAGCTTCCTCATCGTGGCCCTCCTCTTCCATTGAGCCTTTTGTGCTCCATCATGAAACCAACGCCCACCGAGTTTTTCGGATCTCTGCCGAGTTGTCAAATCGACACTCTGATTCTGAGACCGTCTCGCTCTACTGAAGGCGCCCCACCTCCGCAATTGCCGCCGTGACCAAGCACCACCATGTTGCCAACCCCAGAAAGTCCTCAATAACTCAATACAGGGGCACTCCACAGTGGACCGAGAACAGCGGCGGCGATACTCTCATCGAGTGCTGTGAAGAAGGCACTGAAATTCTCGAGCCCCTGTATTGAGCAGAAACAACCACAACCATATGCCTCCCTCGACCGTATGCAGTCACTGCGGCTTGCCGGTTCCTGCTGGACTGCTGGACCCGCACTCCGATTCTCAATTTTGTTGCTCGGGTTGCCGGGTCGCGTATGAGGTGATTCGAGGGTCCGGCCTCGAGCAGTTCTATCGCATCCGGGAGCGCATCGAGGAGCCCGGGCGGGCCGCCCTCGCCACCGGCGGTCGATACGAACACTTTGACGACCCCACATTCCACGATCTCTACGTTCGTCGGCGTGCCGACAACCTGGCCACCGTCGAGCTCTACCTGGAGGGAGTGCACTGCGCCGCCTGCGTGTGGCTGGTGGAGCGCACGCCGATCGTCATCCCTGGGGTCGCCGAATGTCGGCTCGACATCGGCCGATCCCTGGCAACCCTTTCGTGGAATCCGGAGACTACGAGCCTCTCCGATGCCGCGCGTTTCCTCGATTCCATCGGCTATCCGTCACACCCCTTTCGAGGGACAGAGAGCTCCGCCATCGAACGCCGCGCCGACCGCTCCTTCCTGATTCGCATCGCCGTCGCTGGCGCGGTGGCGGGCAACATCATGCTGCTGGCCTTCGCCCTCTACGGGGGTTATTTCCACGGCATCGAGACCGAGTACGAACAACTCTTTCGCTGGGTGAGCATGGCGCTGAGCCTGCCTTCGGTCCTGTGGTGCGCCTCGGTGTTCTACCGCGGCGCCTGGGGCTCCCTGCGCACCCGGACCCTGCACATGGACGTGCCGATTTCGGTGGGCATTCTCGCGGGCTTCCTGTGGGGCTCGATCAACACCATTCGCGGGGTCGGCGAGATCTATTTCGACACCGTCACCGTGCTGATCTTCCTGCTCCTGGTGGGCAGATTCATCCAACGGCGCCAACAACGCTCCGCCGCGCGAGCCACCGAGATGTTGTTTTCCCTGGCCCCGGCCACCGCCCGCGTGGTGGACGGGGACAGCATTCGCGAGGTTCCGGTTGCCGCCCTCGACTCCGGGTCGACCGTCGAGCTCCGAGCCGGTGACTCGGTGCCGGCCGACGGGGTTGTCCTGCACGGATCCTCCACCCTCGACCTGTCCCTGCTCACCGGCGAATCGAGACCCATGGCGGTGACCCCTGGTCAACCGGTGCATGCCGGCACCGTGAACCTCAGCGGTCGACTGCTGGTGGAGGTCCGATCCACCGGCGAGGACACTCGGGTCGGCCGCCTGTTGCGGCTGGTGGAAGAGCACGCCGCCCGGAGAGCCCCCGTGGTTCGACTCGCCGACCGGATCTCGGGGTGGTTCGTGCTCGCCGTGCTCGGTCTGGCCCTGACAACCTTGGTCATCTGGCTCCGATTGGATCCGACCCGGGCGGTGGACAATGCGGTGGCCCTGTTGATTGTCAGCTGCCCCTGCGCGCTCGGGCTGGCCACTCCGCTGGCGGTGGCTGCTTCAGTGGGCCGGGCAGCCCGGCGGGGGATCCTGGTCAAGGGAGGGGATGTGCTCGAGGAGTTGGCCAGGACCGGAAGAATGTTCCTGGACAAGACCGGCACCCTCACCGAGGGCCGGATGGCCCTGGTGGGCTGGCACGGAGATGAGTCGATTCGCCCCCTCGTGGCCGCGATCGAGAGCCACTCCTCCCATCCCATCGCGAACGCCCTGATGGAGGGCATCGACGCCCCGACGGCACTCCAGGTCTCCGACGTCATGAACCACCCCGGCCTGGGGATGACCGCGTCCTGGAGGGGTCACGGCGTCCTGGTGGGCTCGCAGGCCTTCGCATTCAACCGGGGGATCGCCCCCGACGGGACCCAACAGGATTTGATCGACCGGTCGGCCAGCAATGGCCTGACGCCGGTGGTGGTGTGCGTGGATTCGAAGGTAGTGGCTGTCGCGTGCCTCGGAGATCCGGTGCGGCCAGACGTTCGCCCGGCGCTGGATCGCATCCGAGCGATGGGCTGGTCCCTGGAGGTCCTTTCGGGAGATCACCAGGCCACCGTTCAGGCCACCGCCGAGCAGCTCGGGCTGAGCCGCTACCGCGGCGGGGCCAACCCCGAGCTCAAGGCCGATCTCGTGCGTGATGCGGCTGCAGGTGGCCGGGTTGTGATGGTGGGTGACGGCGTCAACGACGCCGCCGCACTGGCGGCGGCCACTGTCGGAATCGGAGTCCACGGCGGAGCCGAGGCCGCACTGGCGGCGGCCGACGTCTTCCTTGCCCGGCCCGGCCTTCTCCCCGTGGTGGAACTTCTCGAAGGATCGCGACGAACCCTCGCCGTGATCCGGCGCAACCTGATTTTCTCCCTTCTCTACAACCTGGTGGCGGTGTCTCTTGCCATGACCGGCCTCATGCACCCGCTTCTCGCCGCCATCCTCATGCCGCTCAGCTCCATCACCGTTGTCGTGTCGTCGTACCGCGCCAGGACGTTTTGAGTTCTGAGATCTGGGTGATTAGTTATTAGTTGTTAGTTATTAGTTACATACGGGATCTGGCCGGTCGAAACACCGAGGGATATCCTGGATTGGCACGACCGTCGAGTGACAACTCAATACAAAAAACTCAAAACTAAGAACTCCGAACTTCGGTTCAACGGGAACGCAGATGGAACTAACTCGCGCGGGTCGAGTCTCAGTAGAGTGAGAAAAAGGGAGGCCCAGTTCCATGAGATTGAAGATTCGATTGGCCGTTCTTGTCGGGGTGGTTGTTTCACTGTGTCTGCCCACGAGCGCTCAGGGGCCGGGGGAACTGGTCGCCGACCTCGTGGCCGACCTCGGCACCGGCACCGTCGAGTCGATCCGTATCAACCTGAACGCCTGGGGAGCGAATCTGGGCTTCGAGGCGGTCATCGCCGGCGACGACCAGAGGATCGCCAAGCTGATTCAGCTCGTCCAGAGCGCCGAGCCGGGAGCCGGCCACAAATGTTCCAACGTCGGCGCCGTGCGATTCGTAATGACCGACGGTCGTCAGCTCGCCCTTGGCCTCCTCCCGAGCCACGACGACACCGGCTTCGAGCTTCGGCTATACAACGGCGAGAAGTACGTCGGGATCCTGCGGACCGACCGCGAACAGCTCCTCTCCGTGCTCGGCGACCTCGGCGTTCCGCGAGAGGATCCCTGGTTGTAACACGGCGTTGTGCGTCAACGACGGTCAGTCAATTGTCACTCTGTACTCCGGTTTTACCCACGGCAAAACCGAAGTACAGAGAACCGAAGGCCGTGGGTGCTCCCAACAGGGCCCAGACGGTTCGAATGTGCATAAATGGCACTGAAAGACCTGGCTTTTCGAAAGAACGACGGAACCGGAGCGGCCGTAATCCTGCCGTAAACGACCTTCGGTTCTCTGTTCTTCCGTGCTGCCGGAGGCGGGACGGAAGAACAGAGTGAGCACGCACTGAACGTCGTGCCGGCACAACCCCCTCTTTGGCCCGTCGGCGGGATTCGAAATTCAGAGAGGACCTCCACGGTTGAGATAACCGGAAACAGAATGTCTGTGGTGTACATTGCTCTGCCTGCCGTCCTGCTGCTCGCCCTCGCGGGCGTCATCGCCTTCATCTGGGCGGTGCGTTCGGGCCAGATGGACGATCTGGACACTCCGGGACTTCGAATCCTCGGCGATGACGACGAAGCCCCCTCCCCCCTCCCGAGTCAAAAGTCGAAAGTCAAGAGTCCAAAGTCTGATCCCCTGATCGTGCCGGCGATGCCCAATTGTGGTGCGGGCTTCCAGCCTGCACAGCTCCACCGTCTGGGTTGATTTGAAGATTGAAGATTGAAGATTCACACGATCAACATCGCATCACCATACGAGTAGAAGCGATAGCGTTTGCGGATCGCTTCCGCGTAGGCAGCGAGGACGTTCTCCCGTCCCGCAAAGGCACTTACCAGCATCAGCAACGTGGACCGTGGCAGGTGGAAGTTGGTGAGCAGGGCACCGGTTCCTCGGAAGGTGAATCCTGGGGAGATGAAGATATCGGTCCAGGTCTCTCCCGGCGCGACACGGCCTTTGCCTGCGTTCAGCGCCCCTTCGAGGGCACGCACCGAGGTGGTGCCGACGCACAGGATCCGACGGTCGTCTTTTAGAGCCCGGTTGACCGCGGCTGCCGCGGCGTCCGAGAACCTGTACCACTCGCGGTGCATTCGGTGGTCCCCAAGCTCCTCCACCGAGACCGGCCGAAAGGTGCCGAGGCCCACGTGGAGGGTCAGACGAGCCAGTTCGGCCTCAGTTGCCTCCATGTGCCCCAGCAGGACCTGGTCAAAATGGAGTCCGGCGGTGGGCGCCGCCACCGCTCCGGGTTGGGTGGCGTAGACGGTCTGGTACCGCTCGCGATCCGCCTCCGATGGGCCCTCGGGCCGAGCGATGTATGGCGGCAACGGAGTGGAGCCGAGACGGTCGAGGCGTTCGAGATCCGCAGGTGGGTCAAAGCGGATGACCCACCTCCCCTCCTCCATCCGTTGTTCGAGGACCAGCTCGCCCCCGTCATCCACCCCCAGCACCTCACCATCCCGTGCCCGGACCGAGGGCCGAACCAGGGCTTCCCAGCGCCCGTCATCGATGGCATTGAGCAGCAGGAGTTCGAATTTCCGACCGGTTGGACGGCGAGCAAAGAGACGAGCCGGAATCACCCGCGTGTCGTTGAGCAGGACGAGATCTGAGGGTCTCAGGTGACTCGGCAGGTCCCGGATGGTGCGGTGCTCCACCACCCCCGAGCTGCGGTGAAGCACCAGCATTCTCGAGTCGCCCCTCGGAAGGGCGTGCTGGGCGATCAAGTCGGGCGGAAGGTCGTAGTCGAAGTCGGAAGTCCGCACCGCGGTAGGCTACACCAGCCCCCACCCTCCCGGTGAATTCGAAATGCGAAATTCGAAAAACTCCCTCGACGAAACCGCCTGGGATCTACGGTAGGCGAAATGGAATATTCCGGTGTTTGATTGACTCGCCGCTGGTCAGGCACTCCGCCTGATCCTGTGCAACAGCCGGCGAGCCAAAGCGGGAGAGCCTGCCGCCGCCAGCAGGGCCGCAGATTCCATATCCGACAGCCGGCGAGTCGAGGCGATCGTGGTCAGTGCCCACATTTTCTCCGAGGGGCGAGTGAGCGTGTCCACCATGTGAAGGGCATCCTCAAACGACACCGGAAGCCCCGCTCGGAGAAGGGTCTCCAATGCACGGCGGCGAGACCAACCAGCAGGAAATTGGTCGATGAGCCGCTCCAAAGCCCGGGCATCAGCGTCGATCAGCTCGCCCAGCACAGCCCTGAGAGTCGCCAGGCGGGCGGAACTGCGGGTCTCGGCGGCGAGCATGGCGAGCACGCCATCGACCTCCACCGGGGCGATTGAAGGCCGAGCCCCGGCATCAATGGCCGGCTCCGTAGGCTCGTCTGCCCCAGATATCTCCCCAACTGTCTCGGGCGCGGCTGGGTCGTCCGGTCCGGATGGAATCTCGTCCATCGGCAACGGCGGGGGTGGGGGCCTGACCGGTGTCACCTCGACCGGTATGGGTTCCAGCTCGATGGCTTCCACCGGAGGGAAGGGTGGCTCTGGTTCCCCCCAGTCGGTTTTCAATGGCTCGCCGTCGACGTCGATGGGCGGGCCGGCCCCAGCCCCACCGTCTTGCAAATCCCGATCGTCGACCCCGTTCGCGACGATTTCGCCGTTGGAAACCGGTTCGGGGCGGTAGGCGTCGAGATCGGCGACCCATCCACTGGCGGCATCGAGCAGTCGGCTCACGGCGGCGCCGCGGGTCTCGGGGTGCAGCAGACCCCGAACCACTCCGGCCGCCTCGTGTCCGCCGTCCTGTTCGACCTCCTCCAGCAGCTTCATCCAGGGACCCGGGGAGAATCCGCCCCTGTCCGCGATTTCCTCCACCAGCTTCTCGGCCCCGTCGAATCCCAGCTCTCGGGCCACCACCAGACGATCATTGGGCGACAGGTCCCGCACCAGTCGGCGCCCCTCGAGGAGCAGTCGCAGCCGCTCCCGTCTCGACGGCGCGCTCCTCAACCGCTCGATCAGCCACACCAACTCGGGCGGCACCGCCACGGCTTACTCCGAAACGTCGAAGGGCTCCTCGTCGGCCGGCGGCGGCCCGATGGTAGCCTGACTGCCTGCAACCGAGGAGAGGTTGTCCGCCACCGCTGCCGGCAGCTTCGAGATGTCCTGAAGGAAACTCGACAGGTTGACCCCGGCCAGCTGCTCCATGATGGGATTGAGCTGGCTGAGAACCTGCACCACGTCCTCGGAGAGCTTGGCCGTTCCGGTGCCGCTCCCGGGCCCGCCGCCCTGGCTGATGATGGTCGCCGACCCGGCCCGCGCCAGCGGCTCCGAAACCGCGGCCGCGATCTCCGGCAGCACCTTGAGAGCCTCGATGGACAAACCGGCCTCGTTGTAGAGCTTGAGCGCCTCGGCCAGCAGTCGCCGCGCCTCGGCCTCGGCCTCGCCCTTGGCCTGGATCGCCTTCGCCTCCGCGACGCCGATCTCGCGCCGCCTGAGCGCCTCGGCATTCGCCTCGCGCTCGACCCGGTACCGCTCGGCGTCTGCCAGCCGTTCGGCCTCGTACTTGGCGGCGTCGGCTTTTTCACGAACGGTGGCGTTGAGTTCGAGCTTCTGGCGCTCGACCTCGCGTTCGGCGATCTTGATGTCCTGGACCTTGAGTTCCATCTCGCCGGCCTTGACGGCCTGGGCGTTGGCCACATCCACCTGCTGGCGAATGTCGGCCACCTTGAGGCTGAGCTCCTTCTCCGAATCGGCCACCTCGGTGTCGACGTTGAACCTCTTCATTTCCTTCTGCTGGCGGGCCGACTCCTCCTCGATCTTGGCGTCCCGGTCGGCCACCGCGGTCGCCATGCGGGCGTTCTTCAGGGCCTCCTGGATCTTGGGCTGACCCAGAGCGTTCAGGTAACCCTCGTCGTCCTGGATTTCCTGAAAAACAAACGACCGGAACTCGAATCCCATACCCACCAGGTCCTTGTGGGCCTCGTCGCGGACGCTGTCCTGGAATCGTTTCTGATCGCGGTAGAGTTCCTCCACCGTCAAAGTACCGATGATCCCCCGAAGGTGGCCCGCCACGGTCTCCTTGATCGTGCTCTGGACGTCATCCGGCTGCACTCCCAGGAATCCTTCCGCGGCTCGCCTGATGTGCTCCACATCCCCGGACACCTTGACCTGAGCCACGGCTTTGACGTTGATCGGAATGCCCTGGACCGTGTAGACGTGGCGGAGGTCGATGTCCAGGGTCATCATGCGCAGCGACAGAATTTCGTACTGCTCCCAGGCCGGCCATACGAAGGTGCCTCCACCGCGGACGATCCGGAATCCCTCGACCTCGCCCTTCTCCCCGAGGACCTTCTTCCCGAAGAATTTGCGGCGGCCGAATACGATCAGCGCCTCGTCGGGACCGGCCTTTTTATATCGTGAACGGATCAGGATGTAGGCGAAGAGCAGGACGAAGGCGGCGATGGCCGCGGCAGTTAGAAACGTCAGGAAAGTCATTCGAGCCTCCTCTGCGTGTTTGTGACCGGTTCCCGGTCAGGATATCTCCGCCCTCCCGGCTTCGCAAGAACCGGTGGATCCCATATATCCCTACGGATACAGAGGGGATTCGATTCCGATCCGCCCAATCTCTGGATTCGGGGTTCGGGATTCGGGGACCGGGGTCATTGCCGCCTCCCCACCCACTCGATGTGTGATGTTTGAGGTATTTGGGGCAGAAAGGCAGAAGAAAAAACGGGCAGAGGAGATTGTGGTGTAGCCATTTAGGGCAGGGCTGAAAGTTGAAAGTTGCTCGCGCCCTGTGGGCGCGGCGACCCACCGCCACCAGCAGACAGCCGTAGGCCAGCCCTGGTTCCCCCCTCGCCACGCTCCCCGGGACATCGTTCGCCTCGCGCCGGCCTCGTCGGCTGGGCTCACGGCGCCTCTACGACCCCCCTGGCCACGGCTGCGGGCTGCTCCTGTCGGCGGGTTGAATGTTTCCACCCACCCAGCCCCCGGGGTCGGGCCGTGGAGCTGTGCAGGCTGGAAGCCCGCACCACAATCAGGCCGAGCCGATTGGGCAAGGGAGTCAGCGGGAGAGGTTGTGGTGCGGCCATCTTGGCTGCACATCTCCTGGGCCGAGCCGTGCAGGCTTGAAGGCCCCACATCCAATCGCTCCGGCTGTCCTGATTGAGATCGGTTTTCGCATTTCGAATTTCGCATTTCGAATTTCAACTTTGGTGGTTGGGTGGGCGGCTACGGCATCTGCCTCCCGAGGTCCGGGCGAAAGGCGTGCCGAATGTGCCGAATTCGCCACCACGGCGGACGGGGCCGCCGCTCGATGGCCACGAAATCGAAGCGGCACGGTCGGTTCCACAGGCCGAATCGCCCGAGGTAGGCCTGGGCGGTTCGGGTCAGCGCCGTTTTTTTGCGCCCTCCGAGGGCTCCCACCGCCCCGCCAAAGAGCTCGCTTGACCGCGTCTTCACCTCGACGAAGACGATCTCACCACGCTTTTCCACCACCAGGTCCAGCTCACCGGATGGACCTCGCCAATTGCGGTGTCGCAGCCGGTAACCTTTGAAAATCAGGAGGACCAGGGACGCCCACTCACCCGCCCGGCCAAGTCGCGCCGACGAACCTATGGAATCACCTTTTTGAACCACTTCTTGCGCTCAACCTCGTAGGGCGCGTCGGGCGACCCCAGATAGACCTGGTGACCCGCTGGATCCGAGGCCACGACATAGAAGTAGACGGTCCGGTTGCCGTGCATCTCGGGTGAGATCTCCAGCAGGCAGCTGCCGTCGCCGTCCGGTTCCAGGACCACCTCGTTGTACTGCTGACCCTGGGAGGTGCCGACCCAGGCGGCCACCCTCTCCACGCGATAGTCGTCGGTGACCGTCAGTGGAACCGCGACGGTTTCGTTCTTCTTGAACGCCGCTTCGAAGGCTGGATCCAAGTAGATGGTGGGCACCGCCGCATCCATCTGTACAATCTGATCTTCGAGCTGCGCCCTCAGCGAGCCGAAACGAGTCACGTACGGGCCCGACGGATTGGCCGCATCGAGCAGGGTCAGCCCAGCCTCCGGATCGTCCCGCTGGCCGGCGGCGCGGGCGTTCCTCAGCACCGACTCGAGTTCGTCGTCAGTACGAGCTCGTTGCTCGCACCAGGCGATCCGGTCGGTGACCCCTTCTCGCCCTGGCCATCTCGCTTCGAGTCCGGTCAGAATCTCGATCGCACCCTCGAAATCACGTCTCTCAACCGCATCTTCGGCCGTGGATTCCAAGGCTTCGGCCGCGTTCTCCCTCAGCGTGTAGGCCCGGCTGTATTCGGGAAGCACGCGCATCATCTCCGCGGCGCGATCCATCACCTCCAGATAGGCGCCTGCCTGCTCGGCCTCGCCTAACTGGTTGTGCAGCCTGACCCCTTTCCTCGCTCGAGCGAGCTTCGCCTCGTAATCAGGGATGGCGACCCGTTCGTCCGCCGGCAGATCCCCCAGCCCGGCGATGGCTCGGCGGAGCATCCGCACGCTGCCATACTCCAGGCCACCCTCGAGATCGGCCACGGCCCTGTCGCGATCCTCGCCATCGATGGTCCCGAGCAGACCGTCGTAGAGCTCTCGCTCCTCAGCGCTGAATCCCGCCAACAGCTCATCTGAAAAACCGCGCAACAACCCTCTGCCACCCTCCACGTCACCGTCAAGCAACAGTTGCTCAGCCTGTGCCAGGAGGGGGTTGATCTCCGGCGCCAGCTCCTCCTCCGGAGTGGGTACCTGGGTTGGTGGAGCAACAGGCACTGGAGTGGCGGCGATCGCCACATCATCCGACTGACCCACCAGCAGAACCGTCACGATCAAAGCCACCACGACCACGGCAGCCAGCGGCGCAATGACGTCCCAACGGAAATTCCTGCCCGGATCACCTTCCGGCGGTGCGATCGGCAGATCGCCGACGGCTTCCAGTTCCGGTTTCGCTCTCAACTCCGGTTTCGGCAACTCCGCCGTTACCCGCGGCGCTTCCGCCGCCGGCGCGTCCAGATCCTCAGAAACCACGCTCACCGGCGGCGATTCGTCGAAACTGAGTGGCGACGTAATGGCACGGGTTTCGAACCCCACCGGGTCGAAGCCTTCCGCCGCCAACATCCCAGGTGCCCGAGAATCCGCCTCGGCCAACAGCCGGGCGAGGTCCGAAACGGTGGTGTTCCGTTCCTCTGGCTGGAGCGAAAGGGACTCGGATAGGGCCACCTCCAACTCGGAGGGATCTGCGATCAAATCCGGATCGAGATGAACCCGCTCACCCGAAGCCTCCACATCGGCCGAGAGCAGGTCGCAGACGACCCGGCCAAGGGAAAACACGTCCACCTTCGCCAGATCCACCAACCGCAGCGCATCGGGCAGGGCGAGCTCCGGGGCCGCCCACGGGTCCCCTGGATTGGGCCACAACCCCGATGGCGCGCCGGCCAGGAAGGGGCCGGTTCCGTACCCTGACAACAGGACCGAATCTTCAGCAGTCACCAGCACGTTGTCCGGGCTCAGGTTCATGTGGGTGGCACCCGACATGGCCAGGGTGTCGAGGGCACCTGCGACTCCACGGGCCACCTTGAGGAGCCGAAGGGGGCTCGTGTCGCTCAGATCATTGACCGTGACGGCGAGATCCACCATATCCATAACAAGGAAGGCATTGTCGTCGTCTGTCAAACCGAAATCGATGATCCGTGGCAAACCGCTGATCACGCCGGTGCGGGCCACTTCGGCTGCGTACAGGAACGCCGACCGGTTCGTCTCCTGGATTGAGGCACCCGCCGGGTGAATCAGCTTGATGACCACCAAACGATCGGTGGAGGGATCCAGCGCCCGAAACACCGTGGTTCGGGCAGTCGATGTGAGCACTCGCTCGAGCCGATAGTCCTCCAATACGTGCCGCGCCTGGCTCATGCTTCCTCCTCGGGCGGCTGACCCGGCGGCCTTCGCCATGAAACGGGTCATCCCCCGATTGTCACCTCTGAGGTACCAAACGGGGCACGACTTCGGACGGTTGGCGGCTGTTACTTTTCGACCGGTCGCTTGGCCTTGGCCTTGATGACCGGGCTGAACTGCTCGCGAATTCCGTCGAGCGAAATACTCTCGACGTAGTAGTAGTAGTCCCGGGTCGGGTCGATTTCCACGTCCTCGTAAACGTACGATCTGGGCTCATCCACCGTTCCCGCTCCAGGGATCGGGGTTGAGTTGACCCGTTCAAAAGGGCCGTCCTCGTTCAGCGACCGGTAGATATCGAAACCGAAGTTGTCCACCTCGGTGGCCGTGCTCCACTTGAGGCGGTTGAGCAGCGGCTCGGAATCCGCTGCATCGGCTGGCATCCCGGGATCGACCGAGTCCGCACCGCCCCTGGAACTGGCGCAGCCCGAAAGAAGCGCGGCTGCCAAAATCGTGGTCAGCACCAAGGTTCGAGTTCTCATTGATGTCCCTCCTCGTCGGTGGCAGGCCCAGCTGGGGGAAGTTGGCCTGCTCTGTTCGCCTGCCGGCTCGGAGCCTCGCTCTCCTCCGCCGTCTCCTCCTCGGCCCGCTCGAACTGCCACCATCCGACGGATTCCCGGATGCCCCGGTCGTCACTGAGCCATACCTGCAGGCCGAAGGCGTCGGCGAGTTCATCCTCCGTCCCTTCGATCGCCACCGTGAAGGACGAGTTTTCGACCACGACCTCTTCGGAGCGAATGACCCCGAGGTCTTCGTCGACCCACTCGACGACACCGGCCCCTGTTTCGGGCCCGCCATCGCCCACCGTCCCGTGCACGGTGGCCGTCCTCTTGTCCATGGAAACAACGAGCTCGATGTTGCGAGTCGGAAGGGCCAGCTCGACGGCCGGATCACCCAGCAGATTGTAGGTTTCCACCAGCGTTCTCGAAGAGGTGCGCTGCTTCGCGAGCATGATGGCTTCGCCCACTGCCGCGCCCGGTACCGTCAGCTCATCCAGGAGATCTTGGCTGAATGTCCTCGACGGACTGTTGCGCCACGACGCTCCGAATACGCCCACCGCACCCTTTTCGGGCACCCGTAGGAAAAACTCGCCGATCGAGTCCTGATTCGGATGGTCAAAGGGAGCCGAGTAGCAGGTCATGCTGAGAATGAAGGCAAGCCGCTCGGTGGGCGCGAGGGCTGCCACGTGGTCAAGCGTGAAGAGATCGTGGTTCTTCCTGAAGTCCGGCGGTCCCGTGCGCCAGATGTGGCGGCCACCGTGGCCCAGAAAATGAACAATGAGCTGCCCATCGTTAAATTGTTCCTGGAGCACCCCCTGGTGGTGCTCGTTGTCAGCCTCCTCCGCACTCGGGTAGACCTTCGAGACAGAGAAACCCCGACCTGCCATGGACAGGGCCAATGAGTCGCTGTTGTTCTGGAACGCGACGCTCTCGTTGGTAATCCACAGCGTATTGCGTTGCCAGGATCCCGGCGCCGATCGTTGGAGGTAGCCGATGGTTTTGCGAACAACCTCTTCCACCTCAACGGGCTCCACCAACGGGAAACGGCCGATGGCAAGATCCGGATAGAAGTCGTCACCGTCCACCGCCACGAAGAAGTTGTCGCTGGCGGAGTGACCCTGGTGAGAGGTGTAGTTCCAAGTCGGGACGAGCTGGCGGTGGTTGAGGGCCGATTTCTCGGCATAGACGGGCCCATTCCGGGCAACGAACCGTACCCCATCCTCGAGCTGGCTGTCGGTCCAGTTGGCGTAATTGCGATCGTCGACGTTGGTGTTTTTGGTGTCCCAGCTGGCATCGCCCACCAGCAACACGAACCTTGGAGGCGGTTGACTCCACTCGTGGTGGGCGTGGGAGATGAAGTCCCGAATAGCCTTCGGGTGGATGATTCCGTGGTTGAACTCGTCGTAGACGTCCTCGACGTCCACAACCTGGACCCTGAGGCCGCGCTGCCGATGGAACTCGGCCAACGGCTCGATGGCCCCGATCAACTTCTCGTGGGCGATCATCAGATAGTCTGCCTGCTGGTTCGGATCGACCAACGAGGATTCGGAATCTCGCAGCACCAGGTCAACCGGACGCAACTCCCCGGCGGTGACAAAGAAGCCAGTCCCTTCTCCCGGATCCAGGCGAACGATGTCCTCTCCACCCATGCCGGGGATTCCGCCCGACACGACGAACGGCGCCACCCTCTCTCCGGCTTTGCTGTAGAGGCGCACTCCCCCCACCCCCCTGATCTCCACCGGACCCAAATCGGGCGGCGGGTCGTCACTTTCCGGCAGGTCGACGGCGGTTCTCCAGAGCTGGTGCTGCCCCTCCTCACCGATCCGTCCACTGTGCGGGTACACGACCTCGACCCAGTTCAGCATCACCACGTCCACGACCGGATCGCCATCCTCACCGGCTGTGCGCAGAGGAACCGAGATCAG
Organism: uncultured Holophagae bacterium; assembly: GCA_963801995.1. Taxonomy (GTDB): domain Bacteria; phylum Acidobacteriota; class Thermoanaerobaculia; order Thermoanaerobaculales; family Sulfomarinibacteraceae; genus FEB-10. The sequence continues at coordinate 819,384 of CAWDGW010000017.1, forward strand.
AAGGCTGTTCTCGCCTTTTTTGAAAAGCCCCACGTCCAGGTCTTGAAACTCGACGATGTGCGCCAGGCGCCCGTCCCATTCACTGCTTCCCAGCGGCTGTCCGTTGAGCAGAAGGTCGATCCGATGGTGGGGCATCTCGCCGATCTGACGCCCCGTGGGCCGAGACATACCCCGCACGCCGATTCGAAGACTCACGACCTCCCCGGAATCTACTGCGAGTCCCGTCATCCGCAGCGTCGCCTCCGTCGGCTCCGGATCGATCTGGGTCATCTTTCGCCAAAACCAAAGGTCTTCGCTGCCCTCCTCCTGAAGTTCCTGCTCCCGGACCCGGATCATGAGCCTGTCCCACTCGGAATGAAACCTTCTCCACAGCTGGGTCGGCGGCTCGAACATGACCGTCGGATCACTCTGACGGGTCACCATGCGCCGAACGTTGGTGCCGTCAATAGTCAACCAATAGACGTTGAATTTCGAATATTCGTGGAAATAGAGCCCGTCTGCAGAAAGGCGTTCGCCGACGAACTCGATCCAATCGCCAGAACCGAAGCTGCCGTCACCGCCGTCGTCGATCCAAATCGGAACGGCTTCGCCTTGACGACTGAGGCCGATCAGCGCGCTGTCCAGCTCCAGCTCATCCAGACCCGCCTCGACCAGTTCTTCGTGACCCACTCGGTAGACACCGGGTTTTTCGAGGTAGACCTTGAACGAAGCCCCGGCCGCCGACACTGTCGGGGCAACCGCGATCATCATCAAAACCGTAAAGAGTCGTTTCAAACAATCTCTCCCACGCATCGTTGAACGCAAGACGCGACGCGAACATTCATTGGGTATACCCCAAAGCGCGCAGCATTTCCAGATCCGTGGCCGAGATCTGCCCCTCCCGGATCCCCCTCGTCTCCCGAAATCTGTCCACCTCATCCGCGAACCAACGGCAGTCCTGAGATCCGTCGGCACAGAAATTCTGCCCATCAAGACCGCCCTCGCCATCGACTCTGCCGACGTGGACCTCTTCGCCCTCAGGTTCGGCGTAGTAGGTCCCCTTGCTCTCCACCCGGTGCACAACCAGCCCGCTTCGGTCGGGCTGTTCTGGATAACTCCGTCGCACCACCACTCGTCGATCGGCGGCCGCAATCTCTGACCCACGAGCCGCGCCAACCAACGACCTGCCTGGCATGGCCGGCACCGGGTCAATCGCGAACCAATCCGCGATGGTGGGCATCAGGTCGAGGGTCTCGACCGCCTCGGTCACCACCCGGCCGTCCACCTGCCCGGGATAGCGCAACATCATTGGCACTTTGATGACGGGCTCCAGCAACCTCTCCCCGTGGCCCCAAAACCCATTCTCCCCATGGGCCTGACCGTGATCGGCCACAACGACCACCAGGGTGTTCTGCCACAGACCGTGTGCCTCCAACGCATCAAAGAGCCGTCCGAGCTGTTCGTCCAGATAGGCGATTTCGGCGTCGTACAGGTCCACGACGTGCTGCCGGTCATCCTCGGAGAGCGTCGCCTCCACCGCCGGGTCGTTGAGCGACACCAGCCAGTCGATGGGGAGGATGTCGGCAAGAGGCCCCTGGTAGCCGGAGCTGAATTGACGGGCCAGGCCGGCCGGAGGATCGTATGGCTCGTGCGGATCGAAATAGTGCAGCCACAGGGCGAAGGGCTCGTCAGCGTGGCGGTCCAACCATCTGGTGGCGCCCTCGGTGACAACCTCGCCCTTGAGTTGTACAACCTCCCAGTTGGCCCGATCGAAAATCACCTGCTCGAAGCCGAGACCCTTCAGGAAACGCTCCTGAAGCACCCAGGCGGAGACAATGGCCGCCGTCCGACGCCCCTGGAGCGCCAGCAAATCGAACATGGTCTCGAGATCGCGCTCGGGATCCATGGCGTTCCGCGTGATGCCGTGCACCTGTGGCGGCAGCCCGGTGAAGATCGTGACATGAGAGGGCAGGGTGGTGGGAATGCTGCAGGTAACGTCGGTGAAGACTGTGGCTCCCGCGGCAAAAGCGTCGAGGGCCGGCGACGTCGGCCGAGGGTAGCCGTAACAGCCCAGGTGGTCGGCCCGAAGGGTGTCCAACGTGATGAGCAGCAGGTTCGTCGGCGGCGGAGGCTCCCTTCCGGCCCCGGAGCACGCAAGAACACACAGACCGGTCCCGACGACCACAGCCGCCGGCAAGAATCGCATCCGAAACCAAATTCGAGCCGTCACCAGCGGAACGCTACCACAGACCGCCGTCCAACGGCAGGTTTCAGGGGATCCACGAGCCGGCGAAGGCAAAGAACTCGAGCGCCAGGGCCGCGGCGAACCCCACCACCCATCGCCACCGCGCCACCGGATCCAGGGCCGAGTTGCCCTCAACCCGGGAGCCGATCCAGGCGACCGCGCACCCGGCTCCGGTGAACAGCACCGGCAGCATCTGCACCCTGAACCGCGTCTTGACGTGGAGCCAGAAGAAAATGGCCAGGTTGTAGGCGAAGAACAGCAGCAGCACTTTCATCCAGCGGCGGTCCCGGAACCGCCACACTGCAAGGCCCAGCGGAGCTGCTGCCAGCAACACCGCGTAGATCACCATCGTCCCAACCCGAATCCCAACGCCGCGGTTCGCCCGGCAGCGACGATATCCAGCGCCGTATTTCTCGAACCGCGGCGCCCCCGGGGAGCTGGTCGGTGAGGTAGGAGTCCTTGTCAAAGAGCCGGAAATACTGCCGTCCCAGCTGACCCGCCACGATCTGCCGCCACGATCGCGCCGCCAGGTGTTCCCTGATCCTCTCGCGCTGGGCGGAATCTCGCTCCGCATAGGTCGAACCACCCCTCACCCACTCTCCGTAGGCGCCGGTCACCACGTCCACCTCGAAGTTCCGCCGTGACACGTCGTTCAACCCGACCCACAGGTTGAAGGCGGACGAGTCGGCGATCATCAGTCGACCGGTCCGAGCCCTCGTTTCTTTGACAACGGGCGCCACCGTCAACGCCATGGCCACCGAGAAGACCGCCGCCCGGGCCAACCAGGGCAGCACCGGACGCCGAGCAAAGGCCGCGATCAACAGGACCGGAAAAAAGGGCCCCAGCAGACTCTTGGTGAGCAGGGCGAGCCCCATCGCCACCCCTGCCACCAAGCACCACACCCACGAATCACATCGTTTGACCAGAATCCACAGCACCACCACGAACAGGAAGAGGTGGAGCACCTCTGACCAGAGAGCAGAGGGCAAATCCCACCAGCGGCGGGTAGAGGACCACCAGCAGGCCCGCCACCGCGCCCGCCTTCCGCGATCCCGACAGGTGGCCAACCAGATCCGCCAGCACCACGGCAGTGATGAGCAACAACACGCTCTGGGCCAGCTGGATCATCAACCGCCCGCCAGCCCAGCGCCATAAGACCCGCCAAAAACTGCGGGATAGAGCGGCGGCCACAGCGGATCGAGCCGCCAGCCGGGATCCCCGGCCAGCAGCGCCTCGGCCGACCGCCAATAGGTGTTCTCGTCGCCCCACAGCACCTTGGCGGCCGGAACGTAGTAGATCCACCACAGCGTTGCGTGCACTGAAGCGACCGACAGACCGAGCACACCCAGCGTGATGCGGGAGGGTCGGGCGTTTCCGGTGGTCTCGGACGTCATCGGTCACAGGATACAGGGGTTCGGGATCCGCCCGCGCCCCCCGATCATTGCGAATTGCGAATTGCGAATTGCGAATTGTGGCCTGTTGAGATCGGCAAGATTGAAAATTGAGGATTCCCCCACCCGGACGGGAGGGTGAGAAGGTGAGAGGGTGAGAAGGTGAGAAGGTGAGAGGGTGAGAGGGTGAGAAGGTGAGAAGGTGAGGAGGTGAGAGGGTGAGAAGGTGAGAGGGTGAGAAGGTGAGAGGTACTGAGTCAGCCGGACCGGCGCAACCCCTCACCTGTCATTCCGAACGAGGCCCAAAGGGCCGAGGAGGAATCTGGTCCATCTCGAGGATTCGCCCGACGCGAAAAGGTCCGAATTGTGTGGCCGAGTCAGCGGGGCGGATTTGTGGTGCAGCCATCTTGGCTGCACATCTCGGCCGTGTCGTGAAAATGGGGCCGGTTGTTTTTGTTTTTTGATTTTCGATTGTTGGGGCAGGGGGAAGTCGTCACCAGGTGGGAACCGTCTCCCAGCCCGGGAAGGGGTCGTGCGTGAGGGTCCAGCCGGAGGGGGACTCCTCGTCGCGCGCCATGCGGAGATTGGTGAGGGTCTTGAGCTTCGCGACGAACTCGTCGTGGGGCAGTGTGTGGAGCGGGGTCTTGTTGAGATCGGGCATGGGCCAGATGCGGACGGTGGCATCCTGGCCCCCGGTGGCGATCCATCGACCGAGAGGATCAAGGTCCACGGACCATATTCGCCCCTCGTGGCCGAGTAGGAGGTGAGGTTCCTCGCCGCTGGTGGACCCGACCCGAAGCACCCCCTCGGTATCGCCGGTCACGACCGTTCCTCCAGCCGCGTCCATGGCGACCGACCACACCTGGTCGCCGTGGCTTGTCAGGTACGTTCGGGTACCGGCATCAAGATCCAGAAACACGGCTCGACCCGTGGCGACCCACGACAAGTCGGAGAGTTCGACCAAGACGATCCGCCGACCATCCTGGCTAGCCGCAAACTGAACGCAGACCCCGTCGAACAACATTTCGGACGCGCCCATTGTTGGATCCAACCTCCACAATCCGGATTTTGATGAAACCAGGATGTCCCCATCATCCAGAAAATGTGGTAACTGCGGCCACTCCAATTCCCCGAATTCCATGACCACGTTCGTTTCCGCGGTGTCGATTCTCAAAACTTGAACGACAGACAAATTGTCACCCGTTCGACCGGCGATTGCCGCAAGTCGGCCATCCGGGCTGTGGGCAGCCCAAAAAACAGACAGCAAATCACCGAGTTGGTAGGTGCCTCCTCCGTCGAGCGGAATGACCGTGGCGCCCCAGTTTTCTCCACTTACCACGATATGTTTGCCGTCCGGCGATAACGCGATGTCGCGAATTGTCGAGGGACGCCGGCCAACGATACGGCTCGCCTCGGGCACCTCGCCAGAAAGGGGCGCCAGCCGAACGATGCCGTCCATACACCCGGACGCGATCCACTCGCCATCCGGGCCGAACTCCACACTCCAAACGGCACTCTGATGGTTGCGAATCACCGATGGGTAGGGTCTGCTCAGCGGCCACACCATGAGTCCCGAGAGGTCCGCGGTGGCCAGCCATTGGCCGTTGGGGTGGAATGAGTGGTACCAGTCAAGCCCGATATCACCGCGCCTCAAGACCAGTGGCTCGGCGTCGGCCGGTGCAGATAGCGACCAGAGACGGGTCCCGAGATCCGGTGAATTTCTTGCGTATCGTCGGCCCCCTGGGTCCCAGCCCCAGAGTTGTCTCAAGCCGAGGACCCTTTCAGGCCCGTCCTCGAACGTCCGAAGCAGCCGGGGATCACTACCGGTGAAGGAGTACACCCAGATTTTTTGAGTGCCATCATGAGATGTGCGGACGGCGAGACGAGGCTCGTGACCGAATATCCCCAGACGTTTGATGCCTTTGGGACCCCTAAAGACCACCGGTGGTGCTGCGCCGGTAGGATTCCAAACCTTGATCAGCCCCTTCTCATTCGAGGTGGCGACGAAGCGGCCCTCCGGGTCAAGAGCCACCCGGTGGCCTGTGCCTTGATGTGAGCCCAGCACCCGCGCCTCCGACAGGTCGTGGTCTCCGATTTCGACCACCGACACCGTGCCATTTTCGACGGCGGCGAACAAGCGTCCGGTGCGAAGATCCATGGCCGACCGGTAGTACCAGCCGGCGGATTGGACGTCTGGATCGAGCGTACCGAGGCGCTCGCTGGTGCCGTCGAAGTTGATGGCGTGGATGCTGTCCAGATCGCCTTCGCGCACCAGCGCGAGGAACCGGTTCCGGTTCCAACCGATCACCCTGGGGTGTAGAAAGGCCGGGGGATCGAATCGAACATCGCTGAGCTTCCGGCCGTTGGGAAGCGACCACAACACCACGTGTTGGGGAGTGTCAGACGGCATCTCAGGCATGGAGAACAACACGGTCCCTTCGGGATTCACCCGTGCCAAAACCAAAGCGAAGTCAAATACCTGATTGAAATCCGTCCTTGAGCCGTCCTTGGCCACGATTCCGAGCTGCTTGGTCTTTTCCAGTTGAATTGATTGGGTGAGCCAATCACCGTCGGGGGTGAATTCTGTTGCCCGGCTCGGGTGCTTGTTAATGACCAGCGCGGTCGGACCCTCCCACAGGGCCCTCAGGGCGAGCCACCTCCCTTCGAAGGTGTCGGCAAGTTCCATGCTCGCCAACGCGTGGGCGAGGGTCGATGTCGGATAGCCCTCAAGCTGCAGTTGGCCGAGGGCGAGCAACTTGGCGGCCTCGGCCCGGCTGGCCTCGGCAACCGCCTGCTGGCGTGACACGGACACGATTCCGAGCACAAGCAGGAGGATGGCTATGACCGCGGAGACGACAATCCGTCGACGTCGTTGCCGCCTCTTTGCGTGCGAGGTTATGGCTTGCGCAAAACACTCCTCGAGTTCAGTCAAACCGCCGCGGTAGGTCTCCCGCCACAGGCCGAACTCACGGAGAGCCCTTCCGTCCCATAGGAAGTCTTTGGATCGCTCGTGTTCGTCCCATGTCCGGGCAGCCTGACGGAGTTCGTCTCGAAGCCGAGCGCTGTCGGCATCCTGGGTCTGCCAATGCACCAGGCGAGGCCAGTTGCTCAGCAGCGACTCGTGAATGATCTCGACGCGCCGTCTCTTCGACTCATTCCCGTTCTCGCACATCTCCTCCTCGAAGGAAGTGAGCAATCGTGCGTCAATGAGTTCCCGGAGCACCCCTGCCGCCTCGTCGCGCTCGTGCTCATTGAACACCGACAACAGGTCGTCAGTCTGTCGAACCGCCCTCGTTCCCTCTGCGGTTACCAGGTTGCGAAACACGTCGCGCACAATAGGGAGGCGATCGCCGCCGATCCGTTCTAGGGTCGCTTCGGCATGCCGCGCCAGAGCGCCGGCCACGCCTCCGATGCCCTCGTATCCCCCCTCGGTAAGGACCCGCTGTTCCCGGTCTCGCTCCTCCCACAACCGATGCGCCGCGAAGGCCATCATCGGCAACGCCCCCCGTTCGTCCGCGACCTCGGAGATCATTCGGTCCACCAACAGCTCGCTCTCGAATCGATAGAGCAACCGCGCAGCAGGTTCCTTCAGCGCCCGCCGCAGTCCCTCACCTTTTGGCGGTCCGACCGGTGTCAGATCTTTGAAGATCGGTGCGATCTGCGGGTATTGCTCGCAGTGGAAAAGAAAGTCGTCCCGCATGGCTAATACCACGTGGACATCGGCCGCATCCACCAGCCGACGCAGCATTCCTATGAAGGCCGCCTGCACTTCTCGCGGGTTGAGGGTGAAGAGCTCCTCGAATTGATCGACAACCAGTACCGCCTCGCGAAACTGTCCCCGCCAACGGGAGACAACGGCCAGGGCGGTGTCGGCATCGTTGAATCCAACCAGCCTCGCCACCGCCGCCGGATCGCCGGAGTGATCAGGTGCCAGCGCTCGAGCCAGGGACAACGCCGGTGACTCGCCGGGTGTGAAGACTACGACCCGCCAGCCGGGGGGAGCCCGCGGCGCGACTCCGGCCCGCAGCAGCGAACTCTTGCCAATACCCGAAGGTCCGATCACCGCCACCAGACGGCGTGACGTGATCTTGCGCCACAGCGACCGCACCTCGATCTCTCGGCCGAAGAAACGATCGGCATCAGATTCGTTGAACGCAGCCAATCCAGGGTATGGGTTTTGTTCTTCCTCCGGGGGTGAAGGCACCTCGGGAAACGACGGCGCGGGCTCCGACGGCGTGGTCACCGAGCGGACCTCCGCGATGAGCCGGTAGCCGCGTTTGCGGATAGTTTCGATGTAGCTGGGGGTCTGGGCGTCGTCACCGAGCGCACTGCGAAGTTCGGCGATGCGGCTGACGATGGTTTTGTCGGACACGAATTCGGTTTGCCAGACTGTGTCGAGAATGGCGTGCTTCGACACCACCTCGCCCGCCGATTCGGCGAGGCAGAGCAGCACGTCCATCGCCTTGAGCTCGACCTGGATCGAGCTTTCTTCACAGGACACTCGGTTCTGGCTGGGTTCGACAAGCCATTTCCCAACGTGGAACGGCTCACCATTCTGCACGATCGTCGCGATTTGAGTGGGCACTCTGCGGCCATTGTAGTGTGCCGTCAATGAACCCACAACACAGCGAGCGTCCGGCTCCCCGGCCGGAAGGTGCCTTGACGGGAATGGGATCACTTTGCTCACGCGACTGTCCCCAGCAGCCGGTTTAAAGGGGGACATTCATATACTGAATTACAGGCCGGCAAACGGCGCCTCGGTTCGCTCCCCTGTTTGGTCATGATTGCGAACGCGGTAGGCTCGGCCAACGTCAGCCGAAATTCGCAGTTCACGACGGACGGATCAAGGCATCTCAGACCTTTAGCATCGATCACTTCTAGGGGACGGTGAAAGACCACGCTGAGGTGTTGCCGGATTCAAAGCCGTCGGAGAAGACATTAAAAAAGACGAGGGTAGCTCGTCTGGGTGGAAGCACCACAGGTCGGATTCCATCATCGGCGGTGATCTGGAAGACGTCGACCCCTGGCTGTCCGGTCTCGGTGAGGGAGACCTCGTAGCTTCCGTCGCCCACATCCACTATTGATCCGATCGTCGTAACCTGGTCGCTGTCTAGTGCGTGTTCCGCCGAAAAATTCAGGACACTTTGACCAAGGAGAGTCCCCCGCCAGTCGTTGAGTTCCACACGGAGCAACCAATCGCCCCCAGGATCGCCGACGTCGGTGAACGAGACGGTTGAAGCGATCGCGTCAGGGCGCCAGATCAGATCCTGGCGTGCGGCATCGAAGAGTGCCTGAAGTTGGAATACCGGATCGGGGTCCGAAACAACCTGAAAGGCGATGTTGAAGTCCATAAAGTAATCGCCGTCTGCACACCCTGCCGAGTTGCATGCGAAGTCATCTGTATCGCCGAATCGTGAGACCACCATAAATCCCTGGTGAGCGGCTTTGTCGAAGTTGGGAGGCGGGGAGCCGCAACCGGTCGGGTCATTTGGGTTACACGAGCAGCGACCGTCACCACCCATTGATCGGGCTGCCTCCATGGCGGCTATCACCTTTGCCGGGAGATCTCCCGGCGTATTGACCAGGGCGTCCTCGGCCAGTGCAATCACAGGGCTTCCAGCGAGCGCCCCGCCCTGAATCGCGTAATGAACCGCACCGAAGGATCCAGTCACACCGGAGGCGTAGGGCCAGCTGCTAGCTCCGGATATGCTTGCTGCGGTTCCGTAGGTGGCTTCCGCGATTCCGTGCTGGTGATTGTGGGAGCCGGGTAGAACAGCGAGCTGATCGATGATCTCGTGGGCCGTCAACCCGATCAGCAAGCCGTCCCAGATAATCAGGCGCCTCTGACCCGTACTGTCCACGTATCCTTGGGCAGAACCCCCGCCCTTGCCAACTGCGATGACTGGCAGGTAAACCTTGAGATCAAGATCGGTGACGCAGGTGGCCGATGCGACAATGACCTCTTGGGTTTCCAAATCAGCGACCACGATTGACCAAGTCGCCTCGGTTGGCTGTGCAGCCAGTGTGACAAGAAGTCCCGCACAAAATGCACGTCGTCTGGATGTCCCCCCCAGACAGGCTCGGAACCAGAACTCAAATACTCTTTTCGCACTCATGGCTTTCCCCCTTTCAATACTCGAGTTGCCCGCAATGTGGGTTCATCGAGCCGACGAAACGTGAGGAAAACATTCGGTTAACATGCGGATCGACTCCAACACAGCGCAGACCTGTTCCCTGCTGCTCTATGAGGTGCACGTGGGGCATGCCAGGGCGTAGTTCTCGACCGACGCTGACGATCGAGGAGGAGTCCGGCTTCGCTGCGCTGCGCCGTGATGGGGCTTCGTCGCTCCGCGCTTCGCCCGCACGAATAATGGCTTCTTCTTTCCGCGAGGGTCGATTGAACGAAGTCTGGTCGCCGTGAGTGGGAGTCGACCTCAAGTAGTGTCCCATGAGGCTCGGTGCCGCATGGGCCGGCCGAGGTGCATCGCGAAGAGGTACCGGGAGGCGCGAATCTCAACCCCCGGGCGGTCGCAGGATCGGGGTGAGGTCAACCGCTATGCCCCGAACACAAAGGGTGGATCAACACCCGGGGGCAGGTCATTCGTCTGGACGACCTCGCCTGGCCAGCACGCCGACGCGTGGGGAAAAACTGAGGCGGTGACGTCCCCATCAGAGTTCAACAAGGCGTGGTTCTCGCTGCAGCGACACCTCGATCACCAAGTCATTGTGTGGCTGGACGGCGCTCACCTTCCAAACGACATCGAACTGAGTCCGACGGTCAGAGGAGTGGCTCTGGCAGGTTGACTGCCGTGGCCGTGAGCGGGAAGGTGACTGATGATGGGTGCCCTGAGTGGCACTCCAGGTAGTGGCTACTCTTCGGTCGTCTCTCCGGCAGAAGGCGGAGTCAGCGCATAACCCATCTGTTGGAACATCGACAGCTGGTTATAGTGCTGCCAGACTTCGGCCGTCTTGCCATCGACCGCGCGTGATATCGCGACACCTTGGAGCCGTACCGGCTGACCGGTGGGCGGCAGCTCCTGAAGCGAGCCCGTGTTGGTGCCAGTCATCGTCCACCGGATCACCGTCTTGTCACCCGCCGCGAAAACCTCGTCGAACGTAACGTGGAGGTCGGGGAACGCCGTACGGAAAGCCGTGACCAGTTCCTTGAAGGCGGCGACCCCGACAACGTCCTCACCGATGTCGACGACGTGCCACACGAGGTCAGGGGCGTACAGCTCGTCCACGAGATCGAGGTTGCCGTCGTTCCAGATCGCAAGGTAGGGATCCATCGGAGGAATCACCTCCTCCGGAGCCTCGGCACATGGCCGGCAACCGAGAGCCAGAGCCGACACAACAAGAACGAGGATTGGACCTACGAGACTCATGACGCATTTGTTCTGATGCATGCCATCTCCCTCTGCTCGTCTGTGCGAGCATGCGAACCCATTTTTCAACGATAAATGACACCTACAAATATGTGCCTCGCGAGTGGTGAAGTCAACGCCCTACGTGGGTGCCACATCATGGGTGTGACCTCACCCCAATTCCGGTGCCAGGGCAGTCGAACTGCGTTCTTCTGCGGCCCATCCTCATCGCCGCGATCGGGGACGGTTTTCCGAATTTCGGATTCCGAATTCTCCTAGGTGGTCTCCACCGGCACCTGCCTCGAAACCCGCTGCTCCTCGCCGGCGACGCCGAAGAACGCCTTCAGATCCTCGAGGATCCGGTACAGGGTCGGGACCAGGATCAGGGTGATCGCGGTGGCAAAGACGATGCCGTAGCCAAGGCTGGCCGCCATCGGGATCAAGAACTTGGCCTGCATGCTGGTCTCGAAGATCATCGGCGACAGCCCCAGGAAGGTGGTGACCGTGGTCAGCAGGATGGGCCGGAAGCGCCGCATCCCGGAGTCCCTGATCGCCTTGTCGATGGAGATGCCCTCCCCCCGCTCGCGGTTGATCAGGTCCACCATGATCAGCGAGTCGTTGACCACCACCCCGGTGAGGGCGACCATCCCGAACATGGAGAGCAGGGTCAGGTCGAGCCCCATCAACACGTGGCCCATCACCGCGCCAATGAGACCGAAAGGAATCGCCGACATGATGATCAGGGGCTGGCTGTAGGATCGGAAGGGAATGGCCAGCAGCGCGAAGATCCCGAGTTGCGCGACGATGAAGTTCACCTTGAGGCTGTTCAGCGACTCCTGCTGCTCCCGCTGCTCACCCTCGAAGTCGAAGGTGAGTCCGGGGAAGTCCCTCGCCAGTCTGGGCAGCACGGTGCGGCGAAGATCGGCGTTGATTTCGTTCGCGTTGGCCTGGGCCTCGTCGACGTCGGCCGACACGGTGACGACTCGCCGCCGATCGGTGCGATCGATGACCGCGAACCCTCGCCCCTCCTCCACCCTCGCCACGGTGGCAAACGGCACCTCGGAGCCGTTCGGAAGCCTGACGCGCATCCGCTCGATGTCTCCGAGGCTGTTTCGCTCGGCCTCGGGATAGCGAACCATGACGCGGATGTCGTCCCGGCCGCGCTGGATCCGCTGCACCTCCTCACCGTAGAACCCGGCCCGCACCTGACGGGCGAGGTCGGAGAGGGTCAGACCGAGGGTTCGGCCCTCCGGGGTCAACGTCAGCTTGAGCTCCTTTTTCCCGGGCAGGAACGAATCGGCGATGTCCTTGGTCCCGGGGTACTCGGCGACGATCTCCTTGAGCCGTTCGACGGCGTTCAGGAGGGTACTGAAATCCCGGTGGGCCAGCTGCACGCTGATTGGGTCACCAGACGAGAACAGCGACGCCTGGAAGGTCAACGAAACCGCCCCTGGAACCTCACCGACCAACTCCCGCCACCGCTTGAGCAGCTGGGCGGAGCTGACCCGGCGGTACTCGGACCCCAGCAGCTCGACGTTGACCTCGCCGAGGTGCGAGTCGTCCCCCCCGACGCCGCGGCTGCCCATGGGGCCCCCACCTCCCGCCGAGGGCTGCTCTCCGACGGTCGTGGAGAGATGGCGCAGCAGCGAAGGCTGGTCAGCTCCGCGGTTGGCGTCATACTCGGCGATGGACTGCAGTGCCCCCTCCTCCATAACAGCGAGCACCGCCTCGGTCTGAGCCACGGGCGTTCCCTGCGGCATGGTGAGGTAGGCCACCATGTTGTCGGCATCGACCCTGGGCATGAAGGTGAACTTGACGAATCCCCCACCGACTATGCCGAACACGATGAACAGCGAGGCGATGGCCAGCGCGACGGTCGCGTACCGCCACGCCAGCGCCAGCTCGAGGGTCCTCTTGTACGGGCCGTTGATCACCCACTGCAGGCCCGCCTGGACCTTTCGCTGGGCATTGTCGAGACCTCGGAAAAAGGGTGAGAACCACCGCCTCAGGTGGCGCAGAATCCAGGATTCTTCGCCGGAAAGGTGGGCCGGGAGGATGAGTAGGCCTTCCACCAGAGACATCAGCAGCACGGCGATCACGACGATCGGAATCTGTCGCATCACCTTGCCCATACGCCCCGAGACGAAGAGCAGCGGGGAAAAGGCCGCCACCGTCGTGAGGATTGCGAAGGTGACCGGAATCGCCATCTCGCGAACACCACGAATCGCGGCGTCCAGCGGCTTCATGCCGCGCTCCAGGTACTCGTAGATGTTCTCCCCGACCACGATGGCGTCATCCACCACGATGCCGAGCACCACAATGAAGGCGAACAGCGAGATCATATTGACCGTGACGTCGAAGCTGGGGATCAGCCAGAAACCGCCGAGGAACGAGATCAGCATGCCGACGGTGGTCCAGATCGCCAACCTGAGGTTGAGGAAGAGCATCAGGAACAGGAAGACCAGGACCAGCCCCAGCCGTGCGTTGCGGAGCAGGAGCCCGATGCGCTGCCTCAGGATGATCGAGTCATCGTCCCAGGTCGCAACGGACACCCCGGCCGGCAGCTCCGTCTCGAGGTCGGCGATGTATCGCTTGGTGCCGTCCGCCACGGCGAGGGCGCCTTCAGTCCCGACTCGGAAGACCTGCACGATGGCGGCGGGCTTGCCGTCAAATCGGGTGGTGGTGTCGGTGTCCTCGAACCCGTCGATGACGGTCGCAACGTCGGACAGAGAGACCTGGGTTCCGTCGCCTCGTGTCACCACGACGATATCCTCGAACTCGGAGCCGCGATACTTCTGACCCTTGGTGCGGAGCAGGATCTCGCCACCGGCGCTCTTGACGGCGCCTCCGGGCAGGTCGAGCGATGACCGCCCCACAGCATCCGCCACCTGCTGGAAGCTGAGGCCGTAGCGCTGCAGGGCCGCCTCCGAGACTTCGATGGAGATCTCGTAGTTGCGGACCCCGGCGACCTCCGCCTGTGAAATTCCGTCAACGGCCGTCAGCTCATCCCTGACCCGCTCGGCCAGCGCCTTGAGGGTCTTCTCGGCCGCATCGCCGTACAACACCACGGTGATCACCCGGCGCCGGGTATCGCCCTCAGCCACCACCGGTTTTTCAGTCTCTGCTGGAAAAGTCTCGATGCGGTCCACCGCCGCCTTGATGTCGTCCAGGACCTTCTGATCGTCCGCGTCCTCGTCGAGCTCGACGATGACCCGACCCATCCCCTCCTGGGCCACTGATCGGATGCGCTTGATGCCCTCGACGGAGGCGATCGCCTCCTCCACTCGGACGCACACCCCCTCCTCGGCCTCGGCTGGCGTGGCCCCTCGGTAAGGCACCTGGACCGTCACCGTATCGGTGTCGATTTCCGGAAAGACCTCGACAACCACCCTGGACAGGGACAGCACGCCCGCCACCACGATGAAGATCATCAACAGGTTGGCCGCCACGTGATTGCCGGCAAACCACGCGAGGACTCCAGCACGACTGTTCTTCATGCTGCCCTCCCATGGTGGGCCAATTGCAAATTACAGATTGCAAATTGCAAATTCTCCCCCACCCACCCGACGCTCACGCGGCGAATTTTCAATTTGGGGTGGGTGGGCTGGGCGGGAATTTGAAATTTGAAATTCTGGTCTCCGATCGAGGACAGCTTTGTCTTCTCGACCTCTCCGTTAACCGACGGTCCTGCGGGACGGACGGCCATGCCGTCGGTGACCGCGTCGAGCGCGCTGACGACGATCCAATCGCCGTCTTCGAGACCGCTTCCCACGTACGCGGAGTCCCGATCCGACCGCACGATGTCGACGTCACGGATTCGCAGCGTGCCCTCGTCCACCAACCACACTCGCCCCCCCTCGTGGACCGCGTACCGCGGCACAGCAATCAGGTCGTCGACGGTTCGGCCGGCGATCCGCACATCGACGAAGGTGCCGGGCAACAGCGCCGGTCGTGCTCCGGAGCGATCGTAGGGATCGCGGACCTCGACGACGATGGTCGCCATCCTCGAGCCCGGGTCAACCTCAGCCTCCATGCGCACCACCCGGCCAGTCCACGATTCCAACCGTCCTCCGAGGGTTGTCAGAACCTCGGCCGTGGGACCATCTCCCGAGGGTCCTCGAGGTACCGAGAACCACACGAGCTCTCGGGTTTCGAGCGGCACCCGAACCTCGACCGCCTTGGTGCCGTACACCCTGGCCACCGGCTGGCCGGGCGCGACGTACTGGCCGACGTCGACGTTTTCGTTGACCACGACGCCATCGAATGGCACCGTGATGCGAGTCCGCTCCAAATTGAGCTGGGCAACCTGGAGGTCGGCCTCCGCCGCTGCCAGCTCCGCTTCAGCCTGGCGTACCTGAGGTTCGCGGACGACCAACCCGGACGGCGGGTCGGAACCCGGATTGAGAGCCTCCCACTCCTGGGCCGCGACCTCGGCCTCGGCACGCTGCTGCTCCAAAACCACCTGGGCGCGCGCTACCGCAGCCCGAGCCCGCTCGACGGCCAGCTCGTAGTCACGCGGTTCGATCTCGATCAACGGCCGCCCTGCAGGAAAGAAGCCGCCTGCCACCAGCGCCGAGTCAACTCGCACCACCCGGCCGCCCACCTGGGGCACCAGGTCGACGGCCAGCTTCGCACCGACCTGGCCGTACCCGGTGATGACCACCGGCACGCTGTCTGAGTGAACCTCGAGCACCTCCACCAAGGGCCCCAGGGGCACCCGTTCGGTTCGCGGGGGCGCTTTGCGTGCCGTTGCCAGCAGGATGGCCGCCGCCACGCCCACCGCCACAACAACAACGGGAACGATCAACTTGAGCTTGTTCGAAGACATCAGGACACCTCTCGGGATTCGGGACTCGGGATTCGGGGCTCGGGATTCGGGACTCGGGATTCGGGTCTGCTCAGTGCGGCCTGCTGCGACGATTCCTCAGACCCGCCGTCGCCGGCGGGTTCCCAGTCACCGCCGAGGGCGAGGAAGAGGTCGATGCGCGCGTTCCAGAGATCGGCTTGGCTGCTGATCCAGGACTCTTCGGCCAGGCGCATCCGGCGCTCGGTTTCCAGCACGGTGAGCAAGCCTTCAACCCCCCGCTGATATCGATCGCTGGCGATCCTATTCGCCGACCGGGCATCGGCCACTCGTTGGTTGTTGAAGCCGAGCTGTTCGCGAACGCTGGCTTCGATCACCAGGGCGTCCTCGACCTCGCGGAGGGCTTGAAGGACCGCGCCGGCGTAGGTGGCTGCCGCCTGTTCTGTTCTGGCTCGTGCGGCGGCGACGCCGGCCCGCCGTTGGCCTCCGCTGAACAGCGGCCCCACGAGGTTGGCGACTGCGTTGTAGATGAACGTCTCGGACGAGATCAAATCACCCAGGGTGTCTGACCTGGTCCCTCCCGCCGCGGTGAGACTCAGCGAGGGGTAGAGATCGGCAAGGGCGACTCCGATACCGTACGTGGCCGCCGCCAGGCGCATTTCCGATTGGCGCAGATCGGGTCGGCGGTCCAACAGCTCCACCGGCAGTCCCAGTGGCACCGGATCGAGGTTCGGCAGGTCCGGGAGGGTCTTCGGGAGAGACTCCCCGCTGCCGGGGCGCCGACCGACAAGCACGTCGAGTGCATTGCGGGCGGTGAGCACGCCGCCCTCCAGTGCCGCCTCCGTGGCACGAACAGAGGCCAGGTTTTCCCGGGCCAGGTAGAGGTCCACCGCCCCCACCAGTCCGTTTCGGTAGCGCCGCTCGACCGTCGCCGTCGTCGACTCCCAACTCGTTCGAATAGTGCGGGAGATGTCGAGGGCGCGCTCGAGGGTCGCGATCTGGACACGCGCCCGAACCACGGATGCCACAACCATGTGGCGCACGCCGTCGCGGGCGGCCTCCTCGGCCAGCAGCCCGGCCCAGCTCGACTGCTGAGACCGTTTCAGCTTACCGAACAAGTCGGTCTGCCAGCTGATGTTGAGGTCGGTACCGTAGGTGGTGGCCTCCGGATTGATTCGGCCCACCTCGGGCAGCACGAAGGAGTTTCTGGCCCGGTTGGCACTCAGACCGTACCCAACCTGCGGAAGCCGCGCCCCACCGGCCGCCTTCCACAACGCCTCGGATTCCAGGACGCGAGCCGCGGCGACTTGAAGATCCGTGTTCTCCTCGAGCGCCATCATCACCAACTCTGTGGTGGTCTCATCGCCGAAGCGCTGCCACCACAATAGGTCCTCCGGCAACTTCTTCTCGGCTTCGACTGCAGCGACACTCTCATCTGAGGCGTCGTAGGTGAAAGTCTCGGATGCGTCCGCTGCCGTCACCGGGCGTTCCGGGTCGGGTCCGAGGGTGCAGCCGGCCGCAACCAAGAGCACCAGGACAGCTGCAGCGAGCCGCAGTCCCGCCGACCGGCTCTCATCTCTGTATCTCATGCTTGCCTTCCTCTCCCATGAGGGGAACTAAGATCGGGGTCGGTGCCTTCCAGAGCGCAGGCCCGAACACCTCCCGCCGTGAATCGAACGATGTGTTCAATGTGATCTCCGAGATCACCGGGCAATACCGGCGAGTGGCCTTCAGGCGTGAAGTGCATCCTGACCATCAGCGCATGCAGCAACTGGCCCACCATGGACATCAGACAGAGCCGGACTGCTCCTGGATCCATAGGAGGCGCCACCCGGGCGAGGGCGTCACCGGCGACGGTCATCAGCGGGTTCAGAAAATTTTCCAGGAAAACTTCTTGGGGCAAATGGGGGGCGGCCATCTCCCGGTTGATGAACGCGAGGAAGAGCTGACCCCGGCCGTTGCCCACGAGCGGATCCATGAAGCCATTGGCAAAGGTCTCCAGGAAGTACTCGAGGGAAGGATCTTCCACCCCGCTCATGTCCCGGCGGATGGCCTCGATGCGCCGATCCCGGAGCTCGCCGAGCAGGCCCTTGAACGCTTCGACATAGAGATTCTCCTTGCCGCCGAAGTGGTAGTTCACCGCAGCCACGTTGCAGTCGGCTTCGTTGGTGATGTCCCTCACCGAGGTGCTTTCGAAGCCCTTTTCGGCGAACAACCGCTCGGCCGCTTCGAGGATTCTGTCCCTGGTCTCCTGGCTCTCGCGGTGTTCGGTGATCACATGGCTCATATCACCCCCAACGATTGTTTCAAACGAATATATTAAACAATTGTTTCAATTTGTCAATCAAAAACCTGAAAAACCTCGTTACAATCACCCGAATGCCTGATCACACGTCCCTCGCCGATCACCGTTGGCTGATCCTCACGTCCACCGTCGTCAGCTTCTTCGCCGTCGGGGTGACGTTCTTCGCGGTGCCGCCGCTCGTCCCGCAGCTGACGGACAGGTTCGCCCTGAATCACTTCCAAATTGGGATCCTCATGGGAGCCATCGCAATCCCCGCGATCCTCATCTCCATCAGCCTCGGGGCGGCGGTCGACCGGTGGCCGGCACGCGCGACCGGCACGGTGGGCCTTATCGTGATGGCGATCGGCGCGACGGTCTTCGCCCTGGCACCCAGCTACCCGGCCCTGTTGATCGGCCGACTGGTATTCGGGGTTGGGGGGCTGACAATGAATCTGCTCCTCGCCCGGCTCGTCACCAGAGCCTTCGAGGGGCGGGAGTTGTCGTTGGCAATGGGCATTTTCAACTCGGTATTTCCAGCGAGCATGATCGTCACGTTTACCCTGCATCCGCGCCTTGCGGCTCTCGTGGGGTGGCGTGAAGAGCTCATGCTGCTGGCGGCTCTGGCCGTCGTGGCCCTCCCCCTCCACATATTTTCGGTTCCGGCCGGGTTACGTGGCGAAGGGGCTACGGATCCGAAAACCAGGGAACCCAGGCTGATCCCGTCATTGGTCGCCCTTTCGGTGGCGTGGGCATTCTTCTTCGGTGTCTATGCAGCCGTGTTCACCTTCGCTGCACAATGGGCCGGCGGCGGGCCAGACGCTCTCTTTACCGTGAGTCTCATAGCCTGGACCGCACTCGTTCTAGCACCCATCGTGGGTGGCGCCATCGACCGCGTCGGGCATCCGTCACGATGGCTCGCCGCTTGCCTGTTGATTCTTGGCGCGGCACTGGGACTCATGGCCCTGGGTCGGCTGGCGCCGGTCCCGGCGATGATCCTGGTAGGTGTCGTCACCGCGGTGGCCCTCACGTCCACCTACTCGTTACCTGGACGAATCGTTCCCCCAGCCCACGTCGGTTTCGCGTTCGGATTCATCACCGCATTTTCGAATCTGGCGACCCTCGTCGGTCCGGCGGTCACAGGCGCCGTGCTGGATGCCACCCACGGCTGGACGCTGCCGTGGACCATGCTCTCGGCCGCGGCACTGCTTGGAGCCATGGCCGCCACTGCGGTCCGTCAGCCGGAAAGAAAATCGAGCTGAGGGATTTTGGCAATGAGACGGGCAGCGTAGGCGCGTTCGAGGAACTCGCGAACGGCGCGGCGGCCTCGATCCCCGTAGTCCACTGTGAGCTCGTTGACATACATGCCCACGAAACGGTCCGCCTTCTCCCGATCCAGCCCGCGACCGTACTCCAGGGCGTAGTCCAGGGCCTGTTGCCGATTGTCCAGTGAATACTGGATGGATTGACGAAGCAGCCCCGCCAGAGTCCCCATTGTCTCTTCGCCGAGATCGCGCCGGATCACGTTCCCGCCAAGGGGCAGGGGCAGCCCACCGGTCTGTTCGGCCCACCACACGCCGAGGTCGACCACCTTGTGGAGGCCCTCCTCCTGCCACGTGAGCTGTCCCTCGTGGATGATGACGCCGGCAGCGACGTCTCCCGCCTTCACCGCAGGGACGATCTCGTCGAAGGATCGGACCGTTGTGTTCAGCGACGGATTCCACATTTTGAGCGCCAGGGCAGCCGAGGTGAGGGTCCCGGGGATGGCGACCTCCACCTGCGCGAACTCTTCGGCCGAGATCGGGTGTCCGGTCACCACCACCGGCCCGTACCCGTCCCCCATGGAGGCACCCGAAGACAACAGCGCGTATTTATGATCAAGGTGGGCGTAGGCATGAATGGAAACAGCCGTCACCTCGTACGTCCCGGCGAAGGCCTCGCGGTTGAGGGTCTCGATGTCGGACAACACATGCTCGAATTCGAATTCACCGGTGTCGATGAGTTGATTCGCCAAACCGTAGAACATGAAGGCATCGTCGGAGTCTGGTGAATGTGCGACGCGAATCAGCGGCATCTTTTCTCCTCCACCCTTTTGGGACGGGCATTGTACAGGCCCCCAACCACCCGGCCATTGCGAATTGCGAATTGCGAATTGCGGATTACGAATTCTGGTCTGCCGAGACCGACGAGCAGAAGAGCAGAGGGGAAAAGGGGCAGAGGGTTGGGAACCGGGAGCCGGGGTTCGGGATTCTGGGCGCACCCGCATGACCGTTCAATGTTTGAGGTGTGATGTTTGATGTTTGAGGTTTGAGGTAACCCCCGCCCCCCAATGACAGGAAATGACAATGAAAGGGTTCAGCTCTTGGGCGGGCGGGTGGACTCAGTGTTCTCTGAGTTCTTCTCTGTCCAATTGATTCTGCTTTGCAGGCTGCGTTCTTCTGCGGCCCATGTCTGGGTGGATGGGGGAACTGCTTACGGCAAACGGCCAACTGCCAACTGGGAGGGAGGTTGGAGGCGACGCCCGGATTCGAACCGGGGGATGAGGGCTTTGCAGGCCCCTGCCTTACCACTTGGCCACGTCGCCAGCCAGGGAGCAGATTCTAGTTCACGACCCCACGAGGGTCAAGAAACCACGATCGCGACGCGCCAACGGCTAACGGCCAACTGCCAACTGCTAACTGCTAACTGCCAACTGACGGCGCGTCACTTCTTTTTTTTGCTCTTCTTTTTTTTCTTGGTGATTTCCAGCGCATTCTGCAGCGCCGCCCCGAAGCCGGTCATCGATGGCTCGGACGCACCGGTGTCCATGTGTCCGGAGTACTCGGCCCGCTCCTGGTCGCGCTGGAAGGCCTTGACGGACAGACTCATGCGCTGCCGTCCAGGGTCAACCCCGAGAATCTTGGTGGAAACCGCCTGGCCAGGCTTGAAGATCTCTGACGGATCCTGGTCGCGGCCAATTCCAAGTTCAGACATGGGAATCAACGCACTGAGACCGGGTTCGACTTCGACGAAGACTCCGAAATCAGCCACATTCTCGACCGTTCCCTCGATCGTCTGACCTTCCTGGTAGCGCATTTCCACGCGCTCCCACGGGTCGCGATCGGGCACCTGCCGAAGGGTCAGTCCGATCCGGCCGTTGGCCACGTCAAGGTCGCGGATCCATCCTTTGATGGACTCGCCAACCTCGAACTCGGGAGCGCCCAAGTCGGTCCCTGGAGGGAGCTGGCTGACGTGGAGCAGACCGTCGAGACCTGGCTCCAGCTCGATGAACACTCCGAAATCGGTCTTCCTCACCACGCGACCTTCGAACGGTCCCTTTGCGGGAAAGCGATCCCCAACCTGGTCCCAGGGATTCGGCTGGAGCTCTTTGATGCTCAACGAGATTCGGTTCTTCTCCCGGTCGAGGTCGAGGACCTTGACCCGCACCTCGTCTCCATCCGCCAACACGTCCCTTGGGTGGTTCACCCGGCCGTGGGACATCTCGGTGACGTGGACCAGGCCGTCCACCCCACCCAGGTCGACAAAGGCGCCAAAATCCATCAATGACCGGACCTTGCCCACGAGCTCGCCGCCAACTTCCAGCTTCTCCCAGGCCTCTGCCCGAGCCCGCTCCTTGCGCTCTCGCTCCAGGGCGGCGCGGGAAACCACCAGCTTGCCCCCGTCCTCGGAGTATTCGAGGACCTTGAAATCGTAGGTCTGCCCGAGGTGACTGTCGAGGTCGTCGGATCGATAGTCGGCAATCTGGGAAACCGGGCAGAATCCCCGAACGCCGGCCAGGGTGATGTCGAATCCACCCTTCCGCCGTCCCACGACCTTGCCCTCCACGGGCTCGCCGGAAGTCGCCGCAGCGGAGAGTTTCTCCTTCAGTTGGGCCTCGAGGGCAAGGCGCCTGGACACCCGAACCTCGTCTCCCACCGAAACCACGATCACCTCGACCGGATCGCCGGTGCCCAGTTCGTCCAGCTCGTCTCGGGCCAGGACGGCCTCGGATTTGCCGCTGATATCCACCAGTGCGACATCGCCGTGGATGGCCGCGATGGTGCCGGTGACGACGTCACCAACATTGGCGGTGTCTGTGGAGAAGCTCTCGAGCAGAGCCTCTTCGAACTCACTCATTGAATTGGAATCGTTCATGGTAGGCCTCGTCTGCACCTCGGGGTGTGCGCGAATGCGCGCGGAGCGCGCAGGATATCACAAGCTGTGAGGATGGAAGCCGGCGGTCGAACCGAAAGAGAATTACAAATTGAAAATTGAAAATTGTCGACTGGTGGGAGAGTCAATTTCAATCTGCAGTTTTCGACACCCTTGTATCTGGTACGGGGGTTCCGGCCTTGGGAGGCCCAACTTTCAACTTTCAACTCTTGACGTTTGCCTGCCAGACGATCCGCCCGCCGACGATTGTTGCCACCGGAGCCCCGCGGAGCTTCCATCCGGCGAAGGGAGTATTCACGGACTTGGACTCGAAGGTCGCCGGATCCACCGTCACCTGGCGTCTGAGGTCGAGCACCGTGACGTCCGCGGGGGAGCCGGTCCGCAACGAACCCCCGGGTAGGCCGTAGGCCTTGGCTGGGCCGGTTGAGAAAAGGTCGATCAACCGCTCGATCCCGATCACATCGTTGTGCACCAGCCGATCCAAAGCCAGACTGACGGCGGTCTCGAGCCCGACGATGCCCGCAGGCGCGTCCGAAAAATCGAGTTCCTTGTCGTCTTTGTGGTGGGGCTGGTGATCAGAGGCGATCGCGTCCACCGAGCCGTCGGAGATCGCTTCCTTGACGGCGTCCACGTCCTCTTGACTTCGCAGCGGAGGATTGGTCTTCCAGTTCGGGTGGTAGTTCGCAGCCGCAACGTCGCTGTCCATCAGGCAGAAGTGATGCGGTGCCACGTCACAGGTGACGTTCACACCCAGACCCTTTGCCCGGCGGATCTCTTCGAGGCCCACTGCCGTTGAAACGTGCCGCAGGTGGAGCCGGCCTCCGGTGATTCGAGCCAGCACCAGGTCCCGAGCGATGGCCACATCTTCAGCGGCCCTCGGAGCCGCCCGCAGCCCAATCCGGGTGGCCACTGGACCCTCGTTCATCAGACCGCGGTCGGTCAGTTGCGGATCCTCGGCGTGAACCACCACCGGCAAATCGAAGCTCCGCGTGTACTCGAGGACCCTCCGCATCAGCAGCGAGTTCACCACCGGTCGATTGGCATCGCCCACCGCAACGACGCCTTCCTGCGCCATCTCCCCGATCTCGGCAAGGTCCGAACCCTTCAAGTCTTGGGAAACCGCACCGATCGGATACACCCTTGCCAGGCCCAGATGCTCGGCGCGCTCGACGATGAACCGAGTCACCGCTGAATCATCGTTGACGGGATCTGTGTCCGGGGTGCAGCACACCGCCGCAAACCCCCCCGCCACCGCCGCGCGACAACCGGTCAGAATGGTTTCCTTCTGTTCGAAGCCCGGCTCTCTGAAATGGGCGGCCAGATCGATGAAACCCGGCGCAACCACCATCCCGGTGGCGTCAAAAACATCGGTGTCGGCGGGCGCTTTCACCCGCTCACCGATCTCGGCGACGACCCCGTCGTCGAGCAGAACGTCCATGCCTTGGTCGACGCCCTGAGACGGATCGACCAACCTTCCGTTACGAATCAGCAGGCGATTCACCGCGTCCTCCGGCCAGCAGATAGAGAATGGCCATTCGCACGGCCACTCCGTTGGTCACCTGATCGAGAATGAGAGATCGCTCGCCATCCGCCACCGGCGACTCGATCTCTACCCCGCGGTTCATCGGACCCGGGTGCATCACCACCGCCTGGTCCGAGGCCAACGCGAGCCGCTCCTCGGTCAGGGCAAAGAAGTCGAAATATTCCCTCAGCGAGGGGAAGTTGATCGCGCCCTGTCGTTCCCTCTGGATCCGCAGCATCATCACCACGTCCGCGCCTTCCAGCGCCGGTTCGAGTCGGAGAAAGGTCTGGACTCCCAACTCCTCGACGCTGTCAGGAAGCAACGTTGCCGGCGCCGCAAATCGAACCTGGGCACCCATTTTTCCTAGCAGGAACGCGTTGGACCGCGCGACTCGGGAGTGGCGAATGTCACCCGCGATGACCACCTTGAGCCCCTCGAGTCGGCCGAAGTGCTGAGCCATGGTGAAGGCATCCAGCAACGCCTGGGTCGGGTGCTCGTTCGTTCCGTCACCGGCGTTGATGATCGACGCCGACACCTCGTCGGCAAGCCGGTGTGGGGCGCCTACATTGGGGTGGCGAATCACGATGTAGTCCGGCGCCATGGCCATTAGATTTCGAGCGGTGTCCAGCAGGGTTTCGCCCTTTGATACCGATGATGTGGATGCCGAAAAGTTGAGGGTGTCCGCGGACAGCCGCTTCTCGGCGACTTCAAAGGAGAAGCGGGTGCGGGTCGAGGGCTCCATGAACAGGTTGACCACCGTCGATCCCCGCAGCGCCGGCACTTTCTTGATCGGCCGCCGTGCCACTTCAAGCAGTTCCTCGGCAGTATTCAGAATCAGCTGAATCTCGCCAGCATCGAGGGACGCGATACCCACCACGTCCTTCCTGGTGAGAGCCTCGGCAGCTTCAACCGCCATGACCAGTCTCCTTTCCGACCCAGATCCCGTCGTTGCCATCCACCTCGGCGAAGTGGACCTGAACATCCTCCTCCCTGGTGGTTTCCATCGACCGGCCCACAACGTCCGCGGCGATCGGGAGCTCGCGGTGGCCACGGTCCACCAGAACCGCAAGCCGCACCGCTCGCGCCCGCCCGTAGTCGATCAAGGTCCCCAGCGCCGCGCGGATGGTCCTTCCGGTGAACAGCACGTCGTCAACCAGGTAGATCACACGGTCGTCGATGGAGTCGGGCAGGACCGTGTCCTTGAGAACCGGCTGCTTGTGAGCCGGGCGCCAGGGGCCCACATCGTCGCGATAAAGGGTGATGTCCAGCCGGCCAACCGCCACCGGTGATCCCGTGGTATCGGAGATGATTCTCGCCAGGCGGTCGGCGAGCGGAATACCGCGGGTGTGGATGCCCACCAGCATGACGTCGCCGCCATCCCGCTCGATGATTTCGGCCGCCATGCGAGCAATCGTCCGTTCCATTCTCTGCTCGTCCATGATCTGTTTCAGGCTGCCCAATTCAGTTTCGCCGTGTGTCATGCGTCCCCCAGTGGCGCAAAAAAAACGCCTTCCCGTGAAGGAAGGCGTCGGTGCCGTTGTGACTCAACTGTCCCATCGAGCGAATAGTAACACAGAAAAAACACCAGACTTCGATTGCCGTATGATGCCTCCGTCCCCTACCCATGTATTTGGTGGGGAGAGCGAGATCATGAGCGAAAACCTCCTTTCCCGCCCCGTTGACCGCCTGCAGGTCCTCGCAGCAGCCCTCCTCTTCTCCACTGGAGGCGCTGCCATCAAAGCATGCACCCTGTCAAGCTGGCAGGTGGCCTCGTTCCGTTCTGGAATCGCTGCGATCGCCATGCTGGCTCTGCTCCCTGGAGCCCGCCGAGGCTGGTCGTGGCGAGTCCTGCCGGTGGCCGTCAGCTATGCCGCCACCATGATCTTCTACGTGCTCGCCAACAAGCTCACCACCGCGGCGAACACCATCTTCCTCCAGGACACCGCGCCGCTGTACGTACTCCTCCTCGGCCCCTTGTTGCTCGGCGAGCGACTTAGGCGCCGCGACGTGGGATTTATGGCTGCCCTGGTGGTCGGCATGACTCTGTTTTTCGTTGGAGAACAGCAGCCATTGTCCACCGCGCCAGACCCGATCAGGGGAAACCTGCTGGCCGGGGCCGCCGGGGTCACATGGGCCTTGACCATCGTCGGTCTCCGCTGGCTCGGGCGCAGCTCCGACTCCCAACGGGACCAGTCGGCCGCGGCCGTGGCGGTGGGCAACATCTTTGCATTCGCGGTTGCGTTACCGTGGGCACTGCCGGTGGAGTCGTCCGTGCCCACCGACTGGGCACTGGTGGGCTTCCTCGGGATCTTCCAAATCGGCGTCGCCTACATCTTCATGACTCGTGGAATGCGACGGGTGTCGGCCCTCGATGCCTCTCTGCTGATTCTGCTCGAGCCCGTATTCAATCCGCTCTGGGCGCTGCTGGTCCACGGTGAGCGGCCGTCCGTGTGGGCGGCGGTGGGCGGGGCGATCATCATTCTGGCTACAGCGGCCAATACGCTGATTCGTACGCAGCGAGCCGAATCGAATATCGAAAATCGAAAATCGAAAATCCCCTGACCCTTTCCCCCTCTGCCCTCGACCAGCTTGCTCCTCTGTCCTTCTGCCTGCGCGGGGGGTGGGCGGGAGAACGTTCAACCTTCGACTTTCAACTCCTGTCTCGCGTCGGCTTCGCCGGCTCGGTTCACGGCGCCTCGACGACCCCCCTGGTCACGCCCCTGCTGCTGTCGGCGGGTTGCAAGTTAATAGTCACGGCCCATCCCATTCGGTCGGTCGGAGCGTGGAGATGTGCAGGCTGGAAGCCCGCACCACAATTGGGTACTGCTGAGGGTAGACCGAACAGGTTCGGCGAATTTGTGGTGCGGCCATCTTGGTTGCACATCTCGGCGGCAGAGTCGTGCAGGCTGGAAGCCCGCACCACAATCGGGTACTGCTGAGGGTAGACCGAACAGGTTCGGCGAATTTGTGGTGCGGCCATCTTGGTTGCACATCTCGGCGGCAGAGTCGTGCAGGCTGGAAGCCCGCACCACAATCGGGCACTGCTGAGGGTAGACCGAACAGGTTCGGCGAATTTGTGGTGCGGCCATCTTGGCTGCACTGCAATCCGTTGTTCGTTACACGTTAAACGTTTCGTTCCGATCACCGAAGGCGACGGTGACGATGGCATGGATCCCGCCACGAAGGCGATAATCGAGAATGGCCTCCATCCACGTCGGCGCGCAGCAGGCGACGAGGTCGTCGAGGATTCGGTTGGCAGCGTGTTCCTGATAGATGCCCACATTCCGAAAACTCGTCAGGTAGTACTTGAGCGACTTGAGTTCGATGCACGAGTCGGAGGGTACATACCGCACAGTCAGGGATCCAAAATCCGGAAGCCCGGAAAAGGGACAGACGCAGCTGAACTCATCGGTGCTGATGTCCACGGTGACGTCGCGACCGGCATACTCGTAGGGAAAGGTCTCGAGCACCTCCGGCGTCAGTGCGTCCTCGCCATCAAAGGGAAAACTCCGTCCTTCTGCTTCGACCATGCCTTACCCCCTCCGAAATCCTAGCAGAGGGTCCCTCGCCGTTCCCGTGCCCGTTCCCGTTCCCGTACCCGGAATCTCGACCTGAACTCCAGAATCGGCAGCAGGCGCCATCCTCACAGAAGGTCCAGGCGACTCGTTTTCGGGAACGGGAACGGGAACGGGAACGGACGGGGGTACGAACACGGGACCTCCTGGCCGGGCGTGACTTGGATTCGAAATCCTGTCCCCTCGGGGCCCGCCCATGGAACCGGTTTTCGAGATACCATAGGACCGATGCCGATGACCAGGACACAGGCGCTGCGGAGATCGGTGCTCGCTGGAGCCGGAGTGCTCGCTGCGGGCACCCTCGGTTACATGATCATCGAGGGGCAGAGCCTGGTGAACGCCCTGTACATGACCGCCATCACGGTGACCACCGTTGGCTTCCGGGAGGCGTTTCCACTGTCCCCCGAGGGACAGGTGTTCACCATCTTGCTCGCCTTTGCCGGAGTCGGCGTCATTTTGTTGATCGCGGCCGAGTTCGGCAGGGTGGTGCTTCAGGCCGACCTCCGCGAGTTGATCGGCTTCCGAAGGGACCAGAAGATGATCCAGAAATTGAAAGACCACATCGTGGTCTGCGGGTACGGCAGGATGGGCCGGGCGGTCGTCGAGGTACTCCTGGAACGCAAGGTACCGTTCGTGGTAGTAGAATTGGACCAGCAGAGCTGCCGAGAACTGCTGGAGAACCGGATCCCGGTGATCAACGGCGACGCCACCGAAGAGCCCGTGCTCAGGGACGCCCACGTGGAGTCCGCCAAGACCTTCCTCGCGTGCCTCGCCGACGACGCCCACAACGTCTTCGCGATCCTGCTGGCACGACAGCTCAACCCGAAGGTCACGATCATCGCACGGGCCGTGGAGGAGGGATCGGAGGAGCGTCTCCGGCTCGCTGGTGCTGACCAGGTGATCAATCCCTACCGACTCGGCGGTATGCGGTTGGCCTTCACCGCCCTCAAGCCCACCGTCATGGACTTCATCGAAGCGTCTCTGCCAGGCACGTCGATGGATCTCGAACTGGCCGAGATCGTGGTCCACCCTCACTCGGAACTGGCCGGCAAGACCCTCGCGGGTGCCGGGGTCCGCCAACGGTACGGGATCATCGTGGTCGCCCTCAAGAGGGCAAGTGGATCCACCTTCAACCCAGGCCCTGACGAGCTCATCGAGGCAGGCGACACGCTTGTTGCGCTGGGGCCGACGCACGCGGTGGAGGGGATCGAAAAGGCGTCGCAGTAAGCAGTTTACGTTGTCGCAGCCGATGGCTGCTCCAACGCGACTCACCGCCACCAGCAGACAGCCGTAGGCCAGCCCCCTCCCTCGAGACGACCCCCCTGGCCACGGCTGTGCGCTGCTGCTGTCGGCGAGTTGGCCGTTGTCGGTTTTCCGAATTCCGAATTCCGAATTCCGAATTCTGCTCTATTGAACCCTGCCGTTCTCAACGCTCCGGAATTCGCCGGCTTTGCGATCCTTGACCACCCCTGGAAAGCTGAGCACCCGATTGTGAATCACTGCATACACCCCGGGCGACAGCAGCTGGGCCGCCATCAGGGCTTCGGTGACGTTCTGGGGGGCATCTGAATCGCGGAACTCGTACGGCCGCATGGCGCCGGTGAGGATCACCGGGACCGAGGGTTCCAAGAGACCTCCGTGGAGCACGTCACCGGTCTTCGACAGGGTGTCGGTGCCGTGGACAATGACCACCGCATCCGATGAGGGAACGGCCTTCCGAACGGACTCGAGAATGACCTGCCGGTCTTCCTCGGTCATGTCGAGCGAGTCCTTGTGCATCACCGCCACGTGGCGGATAAAAAGGTCGGGCAACCTCAGAGAGCCGAGAATCTTGTCGAGAACCGTGCGCACGTTGTGCAGATTTCCGCCGTACTCATCGTAGGTCTTGTCTATGGTTCCGCCGGTGGTCAAGATTGTCAGCTTCACGGTCACCTCATCCAGAAAATCTGTCCGCATTTTCTAAATTCCGGGCTGCCGGTCCTAGGGTATTACCGGCCGCCGGATTCGCGAGCCCGGAATTTAGCTATTCGGACGGGACTATTCAAGAGTCCGGCAGGGAGAAAATAGCAGTACTCAGAACAGCCCGACCCCCCACAGATCGTGGACGTGGAGAACTCCCTCGACCGCACCGCCCTCGCCACAGACCACGAGCGAGGTGATTCGCCGATCCTCGAGCACCTTGAGGGCTGAGGTGGCGAGCTCGTTCGAGGGGATGCACACTCCGCCCCGATGCATCACCTCTTCAGCCGATCGATCGAGCGGATTAGCTTCGCGCTCCATCAATCGCCGGAGGTCACCGTCGGTGACCACTCCCAGCAACCGTCCGGCGCCATCCTGAACCGTGGTCACACCCAAACCTTTGCGGCTCATCTCGTAGATGACATCTTTCATGGTGGTGTCCGGGCCGACCCTTGGGACGTCGTCCCCGGAGTGCATCAGATCGGCAACCGTGAGGAATTTCTTGCCCAGCTTTCCGCCAGGGTGAAGCGCCGCGAAATCCTCCTCGCGAAAGCCCTTCTGCACCGACACCGCCATCGCCAGCGCATCACCGAGTGCCAGACTCGCCGTGGTCGAAGCGGTGGGAGCCAGGTTCAGCGGGCAGGCCTCGCGGCGCACACCGAGATCGAGGTGGAGATCTGCGGCCTCCGCGAGAGGCGATCCGGGTTGGGAGGTGAAGGCGATCAACGGGATGCCCTGCCGTTTGAGGAATTCCACCAGCCTCAGGATCTCCTCGGTTGTGCCCGAATGTGAAACGGCAATCACCAGATCGGTGGAAGTCAC
This sequence comes from uncultured Holophagae bacterium, assembly GCA_963801995.1. Lineage (GTDB taxonomy): Bacteria > Acidobacteriota > Thermoanaerobaculia > Thermoanaerobaculales > Sulfomarinibacteraceae > FEB-10. Next base: position 849,478 of record CAWDGW010000017.1, read on the forward strand.
CATCCCGAGATCGCCGTGGATGGCGTCAGCTGGGTGGAGGTGGAGGGCCGGGGTGCCGGTGGACCTCATGGTGGCAGCCAGCTTGTGGCAGATGATCCCGGACTTGCCCATTCCCGTCCACACAACCCGCCCCTCGCACGCCACCACCATCTCGACCGCGCGCTCGAACGCCTCTCCCAGTGAGTCCACCAGTCGGCTGATCGCTGCGGCCTCGGTCTCGAGCACCTGGCGGGCGATTCGAAGCGTCATCTCGCCACCATGCGAACCGCCTGCGAAACCGCCTCCAGCTGGATCACGAGACACTCGAACTCGTCGAAATCCAGCTGAGTCGTTGCGTCCGACAGGGCTTCCGAGGGGTTCGGATGGACCTCGACGAAGAAGCCGTCCACGCCGGCGCCCGCCGCCGCCCTGGCCAGATATGGATGGAACTCACGGGCCCCGCCAGTCGAGTGACCCAGACCCCCTGGAAGCTGCAGAGAGTGGGTCACATCGAAGACCACCGGAGCGAAGCGCCGAATCACCGGCATGGCTCGCATGTCTACCACCAGATTGTGGTAGCCGAAGCTCGCCCCTCGCTCGGTCACAGTGACCTTCGGGTTGCCGGTAGATCGAACCTTATCGACGGCGTTGGCCATGTCCTCCGGCGCCATGAACTGGCCCTTCTTGATGTTGACCGAAGCTCCGGCGTGACCACAGGCCACCAGCAGGTCGGTCTGCCGGCACAGAAAGGCGGGCACCTGGAGAATGTCCACCACCGTGGCGGCGGGAGCCGCCTGCGCCGGTTCGTGGACATCGGTGAGCACAGGCAGGCCTGAGACCTCTTTGACCTTTGCCAACACCTCGAGTCCGTCAGCGAGGCCCGGGCCTCGGAACGACCCGAGAGACGACCGGTTGGCCTTGTCAAAGGAGGATTTGAACACGATCGGCACCAACAGCCGCCGGCCGATCTCCGCAAGCCGACAGGCCACGTCCATGGCCATCTGCTCGGATTCGACGACACACGGTCCGGCGATGTAGACGGGTCGCGAACCACCACCGATGGTCATTCCGGGCGCAAACTCGAATGGAGTCTCAGTCATCAAGGCAAGTGTAGCAAGGTGCAGGCAGTAGGCAGCACGCCACCCATTGTGAATTCACGACATCCGGCCTGCCGAGGTCGACGGGCAGAGGGGCAGAGGATGAGGAAATCTGAGCTGCGTTCGTCTGCGTCCCGTCTGCGTTGATCTGCGGCCAATCCCAGGTGCCGCGACCGGGGACGGTTTTCCGAATTCCGAATTCCGAATTCCGAATTTGCCTACGCCTCGAGAATCGTGTCCCCGCCCGCCTCCTCCAATTCGGCTGGTATGTCCTCGATCGCGGCACCAACCTCCACAACCTCAGCCTTCGGCTCCTCGTCCACTCCCAGTCTCTTCTTGCGGTTCACCATCGCCGCCGCGATGAACGAACTGAAGATCGGGTGGGGGGCATAGGGGCGCGATTTGAACTCCGGGTGAAACTGGCAGGCCAGGAACCACGGGTGATCGGGTATCTCCACCACCTCGACAAAGATCCGGTCCGGTGATTTGCCGCTGACAACGAGGCCCTTTTCCTCGAAGAGGGGAACGTATTCCGGATTGACCTCGTAGCGATGTCGATGCCGTTCCCAGACTTCATCGGCTCCGTAGGTCTCCCACGCCAACGACGAGGGTGTCAGCCGGCATGGGTATTTGCCCAGCCTCATGGTTCCGCCCATTTGATCGACCCCCACCAGTTCGCGCATCTTGTAGATGACCTTGTAAGGCGGCTGGGCGACAAACTCCGTCGAATGCGCGCCGGCGAGCCCGCAAACGTTGCGGGCAAACTCGATCATCGCGGTCTGGAGACCGAGACAGATCCCGAAGTACGGGATCTTCCGTCCCCGGGCGAACTCGATGGCGCGAATCATGCCTTCGATCCCCCGTTTTCCGAAACCGCCAGGCACCAGGATCGAGTCCACCTCGAAGAGCTTTTCGGGGTAGGCCGAGCCTTCGAGAGTCTCCGCATCGATGAACACCAGGTTCACCTTGACGCCGTTGGCCATGCCGCCGTGAACGAGCGCCTCGTTGAGCGACTTGTACGAGTCAGCCAGGTCGACGTACTTGCCCACAATGCCCACCGAGACCTCGTCTTTGGGCTTCTTGATGGCGTCGGCCACCTCCCGCCAAATGCTCAGGTCCCGGCGGCCCTTGGGCAGGTTGAGCATTTCGAGCACGATCTCGTCGAGGCCCTCGGCCGCCAGCTTGAGGGGCACCTCGTAGATGGTTTCGGCGTCCTGGGCCGGGATCACCGCCCGCGCCTCCACGTTGCAAAACAACGCGATCTTGTCCCTCAGCTCCGGCGGCAGTGGCCGATCCGTTCTGGCCAGCAGGATGTCCGGCTGGATCCCGATTTGCAGCAACCCCTTCACCGAGTGCTGGGTTGGCTTGGTCTTGAGCTCGTCCGAGGCCTTGATGTAGGGCACCAGGGTGACGTGAATGTTGAGGACATTGCCACGCCCTGCCTCGGAGCGGAACTGTCGGATGGCCTCCAGAAACGGCAGCGATTCGATGTCCCCAACGGTACCGCCGATTTCGACGATGACGAAATCAACGTCACCGCCAAGGGCGCGGATACCAGCCTTGATTTCATCGGTGATGTGGGGGATGACCTGGACGGTTTTCCCCAGGTAGTCACCCCGCCGTTCCTTCTCGATCACCGTCGAGTAGATCTTGCCGGTGGTGAAATTGTTGGCCTTTCCCATGGTGGTCGTGGTGAAGCGTTCGTAGTGCCCCAGGTCGAGGTCAGTTTCCGCGCCATCGTCAGTCACGAAAACCTCGCCGTGCTGGAAGGGCGACATGGTCCCCGGATCGACGTTGACGTACGGGTCGACCTTGAGCAGAGTCACCGAGTACCCGTGGGCCTCCATCAACGCTGCCAGGGATGCCGACGAAATTCCCTTCCCCAGTCCCGAAACAACACCGCCGGTCGTGAATACGTATTTCGTTGCCATCCCCGTCTCTCCCTCTCAGAAGCTCCCCGGTTTCAAGATCTGTTCCACCCGTTCGAGATCCTCCGGCGTGTCAACACCAAAGGCCGGTCCGGGTGCGTCGAACACCAAAATGTCAATCCCGTTCTCGAGGGCTCGAAGCTGCTCCAACCCCTCCGCCAATTCCAGCCGCGACGGTTCCAGGGCCACGAATCGTGCCAGCGTTTCCCGTTTGAAACCGTAGATGCCGAGATGGAGAGCCCAGAGCGATTGCGCGGCCTCGACCTGTCTCGGGTGTGGGATTGGAGACCGGGAGAAGTACAACGCCCGGCCGTCCTGCCGCCGAACTACCTTGACGGCATTTGGATCATTGACCCGGTCGTGACCCAGCGGGTGGCACAGCGTCGCCATGCCCACGCCGTCCCCGGCCTCTATCATTCCCTGGACCAGGGTGTCGATGTTCTCCGGGGCTATCACCGGCTCGTCACCCTGAATATTGACCACGATCTCCCAGTCGTCCCGGGGCAGCACCGCTGCCGCGATCCGATCGGTTCCCGAAGCGCAATCCCCGGTCATCACCGCCTCGGCCCCAGCCGCCGCGGCTGCTTGGGCGATCCTCTCGTCGTCGGTGGCCACGAGCACCCGGTCAACCCATCGGGCAGCCAAGGCTCGTTCCACCACGTGGGCAATCATCGGCTTGCCATTCAACAGCGCCAAGGCCTTGCCCGGAAAACGGGTTGAACCCCAGCGCGCCGGAATGGCCGCGATCACAGAACCATCGAATTGACCCATCCTGTGTGTCGATCCTAGGGACGCCCGCGCACCAAGTCAACCCGCTGTCCGCAGGTTCAAACAATCGTTTGTTTTAGGACAGTCTGCGGTTTGCGGTTTGCGGTCCCCCAACCACCCGACCATTGCGAATTTCGAATTTCGAATTCGTGCGATTACCCGCCGCCGCGATGGTCCGGCAGCGCACGCCGCGTCAACTCGAAAAGAAGGGCTTCCCGGTCGGCGCCGCCGAGTTCCAATGGCCTCGCCACCGCTGGCCAAACCGCGGCGAGCATGAAGACCGGTGCGGCCAGTTGGAGAAAGAGCAGGCCGGTCTCGGCGGACGCCCGCGGGGCATCAGAGCTGCCGTAAACCGTCTGGAGGACATCGAGCGCGTTTCGAATCCCCGGTTCCAACGCCTCAACTGCCAGCGATCCGCCGTCCGCCAGGTCACGCAAAAGGAGCCGCACCGCAACCGGATCGCTGTCGAGCCTCCGGAACAGGCTCCGGGCGACCTGGAGAATGTCGACCACCTCATCCGACTCGCCATCGCCCTCTGGAGGGGCTCCGGCAAGGGCCAGTTTCGCGGCAGCGTTTCGGAGTACACTGCGGTAGAGCTGTCGTTTCCCTCCGAAGTGGTAGGAAATGGCCCCTGGATTGGCCCGGGCGAGGTTGCAGATATCGCGAACCGAAGCGCCCACGTACCCTCTCTCAGCAAATAACTCCGAGGCGGCCTCCACGAGACGTTCACGAGTGCTGGTATTCATACAAGTGTTTGTATCATAGTTGCCGAAACCAGCAATTCTTTTTTCCATTTTTCATTTTTCATTTCTAATTCTTCGCTACTGTCTGCCCATTCGAAACGAGCTTGGCGAGGAGAGCGAGCAAAGCCGCCCGATCGATGGGCTTTGCCAACATGCCCTCGGGGCAACGCACATCCCCGTGGGAGGCAAGGTAGGAATGGCAGTCGTCCTGCAGCACCTGGTCGTTGCCGGTGATCATGACCACCGGAGTCCCTGCCCACCGGGAATCGCGGCGCAGACTGACCAGCAGATCGAGTCCTGACTTCCCCGGCATCATGACGTCGATCAGCACCACGTTGGGGGAAAAGGTCTCCGCCACCTCCAACGCCCTCGAGGCACTGGAGGCCGAGGCCACCTCGAACCCTTGATCACGGAGGAAGGAGCCAAAGTAGTCGACGATGTCCGGGTCGTCGTCCACCACCAGGATGCGCGATCCTTGCATGGTCAGGCTTCCTCAGGCAGGACACTGGGATTGGCTTCGAGGGGAAGCCGGACCACGAACTTCGTGCCCCGCCCCGGTTCCGAGTCCACCGTAATGTCACCGCCGTGTTTGTCGACAATCTTGTTTGAAATGAAAAGTCCCAGTCCCGTCCCCTTGAATCCCTTGGACGAGAAGAAGAGCGAGAACGCCTTGCCGCGAGTCTCGCGGTCCATTCCGATCCCGTTGTCCTCCACCTCGAGGATCATCCACGGTGCCGTCCTGCGGACCGACAACCGAATTCGATGACCGTCCTTCTTGCGGTCCGACCGACACGCATCCAGAGAGTTCTCCAACAGGTTGAGCAACATCGCACGGATCGCCTGAACATCGCCCGGGAAGGTGCCGATGTCGGTGCCGACACCGATGTCCAGCTCCACATCAGCATCACTGGCTTTCTTTTGAAGCCCATCTCGGATCTCGCCCACGATGGCGGCAAGATCCACATCGTCCACGGTCAGCTCCCGGTCCTTGGCGTAGTAGAGGATATCCAGCACCATGCTGCGAATCCGCTCCACATTGCGCTGGACCATGGCCCAGCCCTTCGTCACCCGCTCCGGCTTGTCTTTCTCGAACCCCGAGTTCACCATGTAGATTCCGCCGTCGAGGCCGGTGAGCAAACCCTTGATGCCGTGGGAGATAGAACCAACTAACAAGCCAATCGATGTGAGCTGATCCTGCAGCTCCCGCATCTCGGTGATGTCGACGCACATCTCCATCACCGCCACCACCTTGCCGTCCGCATCGGTGAGTGGCGCAGTGGTGCAGAGGGCGTTCAGCTTGTCACCGTTGGCGGCGATCAACACCTCTTCGTGGTGCTGCGACTCCGCCGTTTCAAAGGTCTTTTGTGACGGGCAGACCAGGCACTGCTCCTCGCGAGCCTTGTACATCTCGAAACAGGTCATGCCGATCGAGTTCAGGCCGAAGGTCTCACGGAACTTACGATTAGCGTGTTGGATGACCCGATCTGGGCCTTGCACGGTGATGAAGCAGGGGACCTCCTCGAAGAGTTGTTGCAGCCGTGCCTGAGACCGCTCCAACTTATGCTGCAGGCTTTTCACCTCGCGGATGTTGGTGTGCATCTCCATAACCGCCACAACCTCCCCCGAGTCGTCTCGAATTGGAGTGGTGTGGACCATGACCGGAGTCTGCCGACCGGCGGCGGTGGTCAGCAGCTGCTCGGAGCCATGACTGGTGCCGTCGAGGAACGTGGCTTCCACGGGACAGTCCGGACAGACCTCGTCCCGGCCCTTGTACACCTTGTAGCAGTACTCACCTACGGAGTCACCGAAGTCCTCGCGAAACCTCTTGTTGCCGTCGATGATCTTGAAGTCACGATCGTGCACCGAGAGGTAGCAGGGCATCTCCTCCCAATACTCCTGATATCGCCCACTGTCCTTGAGCGGTGCCGACAAACCGGGACGGTCCGGGTTGGACTCCATGTGACCCTCTCCCCCTCCAGCCGGCGCCGAGGGAGAGACCCCTCGGGCCCCGACCGGTCATCAACACAGTCAGTTCGTATCGCTCTCGTGTTTCTCGATGATGTGTCGAGCGTAGGCGATCAGCTTGTCCTCGTCCACCGGTTTCTCGAGATAACCCTCCGGCGGCGGAGCGGCCCGTTCGTAGACCACCTCTCGGAACTCCGGATGGCCGGTCACCACGCACACCGGGATGTGCTCGGTCTCCGGCGCCCTGCGGAGGTCGTAGAAGGTCTCGATCCCATCCTTGTTCGGCATGGACAGGTCGAGGGTGATCAGGTCCGGCTGCTCTCGCTTCGCGACCTCCAGGCCCTCGATTCCATCCGGTGCGGTGAACACGGTGGCCCCGGCGTCCTCGAAGAGGGTCATCAGGAACTCTCGGATGTCCTCCTCGTCGTCCACGACCAGGATCCTGCGGCCCTCCAGGGCAGCGGCCTCGGCCGGGGCAGCGGCGAGAACCTGTTCCACCGCGGCCTCTGCGGCCTCCTCGGCGGCCTTCTGCTTCGCGGGATCATCGAAGACCAACGCGTTGGCCACAAGGTCAACCAACTGTTCGACCGAGCACCCGAGGTCATAGTGTTTGATCACGTCGGCCAGTCCGTCAACGCAGTTGTGGCAGGAGGTCACCACGACCTCCGCCCCGGTATCGGCGATCTGCTTGGCCTTGATCGCTGCGGACTCGAGCCGCCTCGGTGTGTACTCGGACATGGACATGGCGCCGCCGCCACCGGTGCAACAGAAGTTCTCGGTGCGGTTCGGATACATCTCCCGGAAGTCCTCGACCACCATGTTGAGCAGCTCCCGCGGTTCCTCGTAGATGCCGCAGCTGCGAGCCAGATTGCACGAATCGTGGTAGGTCACCGGCTTGGAGTTCTTGCTCTTGTCGACTTTGATCCGGCCCTCTTTGATGTAGTTCAGCATGGTCATCACCGAGCTCTCCATCACGAACTCAACCGGATGACCGGACCAGTTCACCGCCTCGTGCCTGGTGGATCGGAACCCGTGGCCGCACTCCGAGATCACCAACTTCTCGCTGCCGAGCTCCGCAACCTGCTCGTAGACCCGCTTGCCGCAGACTCCGCCCAGTTGATCGTCGCCGGAAAAGAGACCGAAATTGGTCTGATCCCAGCCCTCGGAGGCCATGGTCCAGTCCTCGCCCGCCGCGTAGAAGATCAGAGCGGCCTTCTTGATGGTCCGAGGGTCGTACTTGACTTCCCTGGGATTGATGGCATAGGAGAGTTTCGCACCCTTTTTGTTGACGGGAATGGTGGCCTTGTCGTGGCCGAGGTCCTCCTCGAGCTCCTCCGACATCCACTCGAGGGTGTCCAAGTAATCCTCCTTGAGAACGCCCATCTGGTTGCCGATTTCCCACTGGTCCTTGGACACCACGCGGACGCCTTCGGGCATCACACCCACGTGACTGAGCAGGCCGCGCATGATCCGATTGAGAGTGGCCGTGTCCACGCCCATCGGACAGTTGATGGTGCACCGGCGGCAGTTCGTGCAGGTCCCGAATGCGATGTCCTTGAGCTTGTCGAGATCATCGTCGCTCAGCGGCACCTGGTCCGCACCCACCCACCAGGGGAAGACACTGCCAGTCCAGTCGTGGTTGGCCTTGAACAACTTGCGCACCTGGTCGGCCTTGTAAGACGGCGTCATCTTGGGATCGTCCGGGTGGGACAGCACGTAGTGACAGCTGTCATTGCACATCCCACAGTGCACACAGCCCACCAGGGAGCCGACGACCTGGCGGCTCAGCTTCTTCGAGAGCTGCTCCTCCATCATCTTGATCTTGTGGGTTTTCTCACGCTTTTCCTTCGCCACGGGGCCCTCCTCTTACTTATGCGCCGGATAGCTGCCGCGATGTCCGAGAGCACGGCCGATCCAGATTCTGGTAAACGGGTAGTACAGGTAGTGCGAAATCTTCGAGAATGGAACGTAGAGCAGGAAGAAGCTGGTGAGCAGCAGATATGCCACCAGGATGATCTCGTTTTGGAAGCCTGCCACGTTGTTGATCTGAGCCGCGGTGGCCGCCCCGAGAGCGAACCAGGCGGTCAGCATGAACAGCGAAAAGTAGTCGTCCGGCGTGCTGATCAGCTTCATCACCGGCCGGAAGAGACGACGCAGGATGCGGTAAATCCCGATCAGAAAAGCGGAGATAAGAAGGGTCTCGGTCACCCAAAAGACCACCGGAAGCTGGAGAAAACCCTTGGCCACAGTGCTCAGGAAGGCGAGACCGATGCCGGCCACCACCCCAAGATGAAACAGGACGAAGGTCAGATAGAAGCCGACGTTCTTGCGGGTACTCTCCATGCCCCACGGCATGAACACGTTCATCAACGAGTAACGCGCTCCACCCTTGGCGTTCGACTGCCCGGGGTTTCCCGGCGCGGATTTATCCTTCGCGGCATTGAAGCTGAACAGCCACCTCAGCCGAAGGGTGTAGACCACGGCCATCACGACGAGGGCGATCCAGTGGATGACCTCGGCCGCGTGCAAGAGGTTGCTCGGTTGGTGTTCCATCATTTTCCCCCTTGAAACTCGGCCTCGAAGGGACCGTACTCCCTGGTGTCCTGAACCACGATGAAGATTTCTTCGAGGGTGCTGCCATTCGCCAGGTGTTGGGCCACGGTGTCCAACATGACTCGCGCGCAAAGATTCATCGGCACCTGGTAGAGCCCGGTCCCGATCGGCGGGAAGGCGAGCTTCTTCAGGCCCTTCAGGTCGGCGAGAGCCAGCGACGATTTGACAGCGCTCCTGAGCTTGGCCTCCTCGTCTTCTTCTCTGAACTTGGGACCGTTGGCGTGAATGATGTGCTCGGCCTTCAGAATGCCGGCCTGGGTCATCACCGCCTGGCCGACCGGAAGATGGCCAACCTCGTCGAGTTCCTTTTGGATGACGATTCCCCCGCGTTGTTGAATGGCGCTCCCGAATCCGGACCCCAGCTTCAGGTCCTCGGTGATGTCGAAGACAAAGGCGTCCACCTCCATCTCGGTTATGTCGCCCTTCACCAGGCTGATCCGCTTGCCTCCAACTGATCGTTCGACCATGTCCCGAACCCTCCTCGCTGTCGATTGACGGCCCTGTCGGACCGCGATCAATGTCGTGAAATTTCCTTTTTCTCAGATGGGCAGCCGCTGGAATCAACGTCCGAATCCTGCATCTTGACGAGGTCGACTCGGTCCCTCACCCAGCTGGGATCCAGCAGGTCTGTAAGCGTGTACTCGTTGAGCACCTCGGAGACGCGATCGTTGATGATCGAGTAGACGACCCGGCACTCGCAGAACTCCGCCCGCGGACAGGTCAGGGGATCCTCGAGGCAGTCCACAAGGCATATGGGCCCGATCGCGGCTTCCACGATCTGGCCGACGGTAATGTCTCCCGGCGCAGCGGCGAGCCTGTAGCCGCCGTAGCGACCGGCGATGCCCCTCACCAGTCGGGCATTGCGCAGAGCCAGGGCCAGTTGCTCGAGATATCCGCGGGATATGCCGGTGCGCTCGGAGACCGAGGCGAGGCTCACTGGCCTCTCGCCTCCGCCGTTGCGCGCAACGTCGAGCATCATTCTGAGGGCGTAACGGGCACGTGTTGTCAATCTCATCGCCAAAACCATATGCCTCTAAATCCTACTTGTCAACTATGATATACTCAAGCCCTGGGTATTCTCAATCTCAATACCCTCTGCAGCCCCGTTGCCCGACGGAAATCCGAATGCTATCGTTGCTTCGGTGCGTGCTCTTTAAATTTTGACTTCGGGGGGAGTGCCATGGCTGGGAAAATCGCCTTGATCATTGATGACGAGCCGGACATTACGACCTATCACGGGACCCTGCTCTCGGACAACGGGTGGGAGGTCAGAACGGCGAACAGCGGCGACGACGGCCTCGCCATCGCCAAGAAGGAAACCCCCGACATCGTGATGTTGGACGTGATGATGCCGGAACGTGGCGGTCTCAGCACCCTCATCGGATTCCGCAAGGACCCGACCCTGAATTCGGTGCCGGTGGTGCTTGTTACGGGTATCCAGGAGAGTTTGACCGCCGACTTCGGACAATTCCTCGACCGGTTCAAGAAGTACAACCCCGACGGTTACGTCGAGAAGCCGATCGATCCCGAGAGCCTGCTCAAGTTGCTGGACGAACTCACCGCGGGGTAGAGCAAATTCGGAATTCGGAATTCGGAAAACCGACACCGATCGGTTCAGCAGACTTGAATTGTGGTGCGGGCTTCCAGCCTGCACAGCTCCGACGTTGAGGTGTGCAGCCAAAATGGCTGCACCACAATCACCTCCAGCCGTTTCCCTGGTCCATCAGTTGTGCCGATTTGTGGTGCGGGCTTCCAGCCTGCACGGCTCGACGACCCGACTGTCCCACCGGGTGGGCGGGGGAACTTTCAACTTTCAACTTTTGACTTTCAACATTGCCCCATGGCCGCACCTCGAGCTCCTCTGCAACTTCCCCCTCAAACGCTGTCCGGATCGAAAACGAATCTGAGCGGCCACTCGGCAGCCTCGCCCGCCGAACCGACGCCGATCCGAGGGGTCACCCGCACGTCTCGATCACCCACCATGGTTCCGTCGTCGGCGAGCCAAAGACCACAATCGCTGGAGCAGACGTCCACACCGTCCAGCTCGCGGTCGACGCCAAGCCCCTGGCAGAGCTTGCCGGGACCGTTGGTAAAATCCGATTCAGCCACCGCCCCACGGCGCCGCCGCACCAGGTCGGGGCCGTGAACTGCCACGCCTGCTCTCAGCAGTACTGCCTCCCCCACCCCGGGGCCCACGGTGACCAGATTGAGACAGTTGTGCAGACCGTAGATCAGGTACACGTAGGCGTGCCCCGCCTCTCCCCACATGGACCGAACCCGTTGGGTGCGGCGGCCGCCGTAGGTGTGACAGGCTCGATCATCGGCGCCCAGGTACGCCTCGACCTCGGTGATGCGCAGGGCCACGATTCCGTCCGCGTTGTGCCGAACCAGGAGTTTGCCCAGCAGGTCCCTGGCCACATCGGTCGTCGGGCGCTGGTAGAATTCGCGCGCCAGCAACGGCGCGGCCTGAATTTCCGCGAGAGACAGGGGGTCGATCAACATGAGTTCCACGATCTGCGTCACGGGAGGCGCCGGATTCATCGGCAGCCACGTCACCGATGCTCTGGTGGCCCGCGGGCACCGGGTGATCATTCTGGACGACCTGTCCAGTGGCAGCAAGGCCAACGTGCCAGAAGGCGCCGAACTCGAGGTGCTCGACATCCGCAGCCCGCAAGCCGCCTCATTGATTGTGGACCGCAAGGCGGAAGTGATCGTCCACCATGCGGCCCAAATGGATGTTCGGCGGTCCGTGAAAGACCCCGCCTTCGACGCCGACGTGAACCTGCTGGGCCTGATCAACCTGCTCGAGGCCGCCCGGCGAGGTTCGGTGCGCCAGGTCGTTTTCGCCTCGACAGGCGGAGCCATCTACGGCGAACAAGACGTCCATCCGGCCGACGAAAACCACCCGGTACGACCGGTCTCTCCCTACGGCGTGGCCAAGCTGGCCAGCGAACGCTACCTCTACTTCTACCACCACGAATACGGGATCGACGCCACCTGCCTGCGCTACGCCAACGTCTACGGACCGCGCCAGAACCCCCACGGTGAAGCCGGGGTGGTCGCCATCTTCCTGCACCGCCTGCTGGCAAACGAGCAGCCTGTGATCAACGGCGACGGTCTCCAGACCCGTGACTACGTCTTTGTCGAGGACGTGGTTCGCGCCAATGTGGCCGCGGTCGGCCGAGAAGGATTCGGGATCTACAACGTGGGCACCGGTATCGAGACCGACGTCAACACGCTGTTCGGTCACATCCATCGCGCCGTCGGGCGTGGACCTGAGGCGATCCACGGGCCTGGAGCACCCGGCGAACAGCAGCGCTCATCGATCTCGGCCGCTCTGCTCCTGTCCGAGCTCGGGGTTGCCGTGTCGACACCTCTGGCCGACGGGATCCAACGCACGGCCGACTGGTTCGCAGCCAGGCAGTGAGCAGTTGGCAGTTGGCAGTTTACGTTGTCGCAGCCGGAGGCTGCTCCAACGCGACTCACCGCCACCAGCAGACAGCCGTAGGCCAGCCCCCTCCCTCGAGACGACCCCCCTGACCACGGCTGGGGACTGCTGCCGTCGGCGAGTTGGCAGTTTACGTTGTCGCAGCCGGAGGCTGCTCCAACGCGACTCACCGCCACCAGCAGACAGCCGTAGGCCAGCCCCCTCCCTCGAGACGACCCCCCTGACCACGGCTGGGGACTGCTGCCGTCGGCGAGTTGGCAGTTCGCAAAGAGCCCGGTACCGAGGGGGGTCGGGTTTCCGAATTCCGAATTCCGAATTCCGAATTCCGAATTCTGCCCTACGGCCTCTTCGAAAACCTCGACGCTTCGATGTTGGCGTAGAGCTCCTCGAACTGCCCCGAGAGCTTGTGCTTCGGCGCCAGGTAAGGAAGGGGCTTCGCCGCCTCATGGGACTCCTTCACTTTCACTGAGGCTGAAATGTGCGGCTCCAACACCGGAAGGCCCTCTCCCCGGAGCTCCTCCACTACCCGCCGCGGCAACCGCGCCCGCTCCTGGAACTGGTTGACCACGATCCCGGCAATCTGGAGCCCGGAATTGTGGTCCTCGCGCACCTCCCCCACCGTGTCGAGCAGGGTGTAGAGGGCCCGTCGTGAGAAATCATCGCAGTCGAAAGGAATCAGGACCCGGTCAGCCGCGATCAGGGCTGACAGGGTGAAGACGTTGAAGGCCGGTGGCGTGTCGAGATAGACGGCGTCGTAGGAATCCAGCTCGCGCAGGGCGTCGCGCAGCTTGTAGATCTTGTGCTTGGCCTCGAGCTTCGGCTGCAGGACCTCCAGATCGGGCGAGGCAGGCATGACGTGCAACCGCTCGAATCGGGTGTGGTGGATATGGGACGAGGCAGCGTCCTTGAGCAGACGAAATCCCAGAGACTGCTCGAAGAAATCTCCGAGATTCGGGGTGGCCTCCTCCGCATCGCGGCCCAGCAGGTGGTGGGTGGCGCAGCCCTGCGGGTCGAGGTCCACAACCAACGTACGGCGTCCCGCCAGGGCACTCACCGCGGCGAGGTTGCAGACGATCGTGGACTTGCCCACTCCGCCCTTTTGATTGAAGACGACCCACCGCATTTTCACCTCCCGCGGAGCCTCGCACCGCTATCGCGAGTCAGGGTATTCTCTTTGCCGCACCGCGTCAATAGCACTGACCAAGACCGTCGAGATCGGTTTCCCGACATCCGAATTCCGAATTCCGAATTCCGATTTCGCCCTGCTGATTCCGACATGTATAAACTTGACGTAGCGATGGACAACTCCCCCTCCGGTTTCTACCTCTCCAGCGGTCGCCGGCAACGCGCCGGCCGGTCGGGCTGCCTGGTGGTTTCGGGGGTGGTGATCATCATTTCCCTGATCGTGATCTTCGAGCTCACACGGCAGGAGGAGCCCCCACCGCCCACCGTGGCCTCGCCCACACCGGCGGCGACAGTGACTCCCCTACCGCCTGCAACCCCAACCCCGACTCCCGGATCGTTCTCGTCCGAGATCCTCGTCCAGGCTCCCACGCTCACGCCCACTCCTTGGGTCCCATACGCACCCGAACCGCCGCGCCCTCGGCCTCAGTCCCCCACCCCGTCCGCGGCGGGCTGCATCACCGCTTCCTGGGATGCTCAGCAGTCCTACGGACGTCCGGTCAACGTGATGGTGAGCATTCGCGCCACCAATCGCTGCCGCCGGGTCCTCCAACCGACGGACATCTGGTTCAGGGTCACCGGGTACCGCAACGGCGACCTGATACAGACCGCCCAGGGCAGTCCATTCAACGAGATCTACCCCGGCCGGGAAACGGTTTTCGGCATCGGCCTTCCGGGAGTGATTGACTGGTATGACGAGATTCGGGTGGAAGTGTTCGATTAACACCCTTTCGCGCGACGCCGATGAGCTCTCCGCGGTAAACTGGTCCCAGAGGACCCCAGACCAAGAGGCCGTTTTGATTACCACGACTGAGATCGAGTGTTGAGGACGGGCCGTGGGCGAGAAATTCACCACCACGCAGTGGAGCCGGGTGCAGCAGGCCAAGGAGGGCTCTGACACCAAGGCCCGTCAGGCACTGGAGGATCTCTGCCAGATCTACTGGCACCCGCTCTACGCCTTCATCCGGCGACAGGGGTACGACCCGGAGGCTGCCCAGGATCTGACTCAGGCCTACTTCACAGAGCTGCTGGCTAAGGACTTCCTGCAGGTCGTCGATCCCTCGGCGGGCCGTTTCCGCTCCTTCCTGCTGGCCTCCCTCAAGCACTTCCTGTCCCACGAGCGGGATCGCGCCCGGGCGCTGAAGCGGGGCGGTGGTACCCGTTCCATTTCCCTCGATGTCGAAACCGCCGAGAAGCGCCTTGGCAACGAGGCAGCCGACCACCTCACACCAGAGCACGTCTTCGAGCTGCAGTGGGCCTGGACCGTGCTCGAGAGGAGCCTGGAACGCCTGCGCCAATCGGCGCTCTCATCCGGCGGCGCGGACCAGTTCGAGCGCCTCCAACCCTATCTCACCGATGAGGGGACGCACGCGCCATACCGCGAGGTGGCCTCCCAGCTTGAAATGACCGAGAGTGCCGTCAGGACCGCCGTGCACCGGCTGCGCAAGAGCTTCGGCGGCATGCTGCGCGCCGAGATCGCCGAGACCGTGGCGAACCCGGCCGACGTGGACGACGAGATCCGCCACCTGCTGGCCGTCATCCAGCCGGGACACGGACCCCCGGGGTAACAATTCGTCCGATATCCGTCTGTACTGCCTGAAGGCCGCCGGCGCGGCCGGCGGAAGAGGCGGTCGACATGGACGACACACCGATCTGCACGCCCACCCACGATGGTATACGGGATCGATACCTCCTCTCAGCAAAAAACCGCAAGTTGCGAAAAACGTCGCAAAGCAACATATTGAACGATAAGGGAACTCACGACATCGGTTCGGGGCGTTGGCTCGGACATCGGAGGAAGCCATGAAGCACATGGTCGCCGCCGCCATTCTGGGTGCCGGGGTATGCGCCGGAGTGGCCCTGGCTCAGGAGACCACCGGTGACATCATCGGCACAATCACATCCGAGGATGGTCAGCGGCTGCCTGGGGTGACCATCACCATCGAGGATCCGGAGCGCGGATCCGAACGCACCGCAGTGAGCGGCTCGCAGGGGACCTACACGCTGGCCGCCCTCCAGCCCGCCCGGTACGAACTGACGGCCAGCCTCGACGGCTTCAAAACCGTCAAACAACCGGTGCGGGTTGAACTCGGCGGCACAGCCACCACCGACATCCGGATGGAGGTGGGCGAGTTCACCGACACCGTCGAGGTCACCGGCGACGCGCCGCAGGTGGACGTGAAGTCGACCGTGGCCGGTCTCACCGTCAACACCGACGAGCTCAACTCGCAGCTGCCGATCGCTCGCGACGTGACCCGGGTGGCGATGCTGGCGCCGGGGACCATCGACGCGGATCCACGATTCACCCGTCACGATCATTTGTTTTACACACCCGGGCAACACGCGCCTGTCATCGCAGGTGCATCGTTGGCCGAGAACGCTTACATCGTCAACGGCCTCAACATCACCAGCTTCTACGAGATGATCGGCTCGAGCTACGTGCCGATGGAGTTCGTCGACGAGGTTCAGGTCAAGACCGGCGGCTACGAGGCCGAGTTCGGGCGCTCCACCGGCGGCGTGATCAACCTGGTGACCAAGAGCGGCACCAACACGCTGCACGGTGGTGCCAGTGTCTACTGGAACCCCGAGGCGCTGCAGGAAAGCGAGCCCGACACCTACTACCGTGACAACGATGGCAATATGGGCGTTCTCGACAACAACTCGAGCGAGTGGCGTCGGTCCATCGAGGCGAACGCATCGCTCGGGGGTCCGATCTTCAGGGACCGGCTGTTTTTCTTCGGCTTCGTCCGTTACTCGGAATGGGACACGATTACCCTATGGGCGCCCTCGGAATACGCCATCCAATTCGGTTCAAGCCAACCGTACTGGGGCGGCAAGCTCGACTGGGACATCACCCCGAACCACCGCCTCGAAGGCACCTTCCTGTCCGACGCGGTCCGCGTCGACTCTACGGACTCCTATCCTGACCCGGCCACTGGCAACCTCTGGGAGATCCCCGGCTATGAAGACCGCGGCGGCAACAGCTGGGCGGTGAAGTACACGGGGATCCTGGGCGCAAACGTCCTGCTATCGGCGCAGGCAGGCGTCAACCCATTCGACCGGACCAGTGGGTCCCCCAGCGATGATATCTGCCCAGTCGCTTGGGACCTCAGAGAGGGTAGCGGGGACAAGCTCGGCTGTTGGATTGATGACAGGCCCGGGACCCACTCCGACGAGCGAGTCGCCTACCGCGCGGACCTCGACTGGTTCGTCGGCAGCCACAGCCTGCGCGCCGGAATCGATGCCGAGACCAACACCACCACCGCCGATAAGACCTTTTCGGGCGGTGTCGCCTACATCTACGACCTCAACGGCACCGAGGGCGAGCCGTCGGACGATTACTGGTTTCCCGACCTACCCTGGGATCAGGAGCTGGTGCGAGTCCAGCACTACTCCCTGGGCGGAAGCTACGACGTTCTGTCCAACGCGGCCTACATCCAGGACAGCTGGTCGGTCAATCCGAGCCTGACCCTCAACCTCGGCGTACGCTGGGAGCGCTTCGAGACCAAGAACGCCGTCGGCGGCACCTTCATGGAGATCAACGACCAGGTCGCGCCGCGGCTCGGGGTCATCTGGGACGTCAGCGGACAGGGCAGCACCAAGCTCTACGGCAGCTTCGGCGTCTACCACCTGCCGATGTCCTCCAGGCCGGCTGTTCGCCTCGCCGGCCTCGAGTACGTCGACGTGGCGTGGTACACGCTGGTCGGCGGCATCAATGCTGACGGGAGCCCCGAGGGGCTCGGAGAAGAGGAGCTGGATAACCAGGTATGGGCAGACGGTTCGGTCCCCGACACCAGGGAGGCGCTCGACTCCGACTTCGAACCCATGTCCCAGTCCGAGTTCATCCTCGGCTACGAGCAGACCGTGGGTGACAGCTGGTCTGTCGGCATCCGCGGCGTCGGCCGCCGCTTCAACGAGATCATCGAGGACATCACCATCGACAAGGCGTTGTACGAGGTCTACGGTCTGGAGGAATGCTATGCGGATCATTGCGCGCCGTACGTCCTCACAAACCCGGGTAGTGACTTCAGCGGCTGGTACGACCTCGACGGCGACGGCGAGCTCGACCCGATCGCATTTACTGCCGAGCAGCTCGGCTACCCCGACGCCGAGCGCACCTACCTCGCGGTCGAGCTGACGGCACGGCGCCGCTTCGCCGATCGCTGGATGCTGCAGGGCTCCTACACATGGAGCCACCTCTACGGCAACTTCGACGGCCTGGCCAACTCGGACAAACACCAGGCCAACCCGTACCTGACGGCGACTTTCGACGTTGCGGCGAAGATGGAGCACGCCGAAGGCGATCTGCCCAACGACCGGCGCCACAATCTCAAACTGTTCGGGATGTATGCCTTCGACTTCGGGCTCCAGCTGTCGGGCAGCGGCTGGTACCGCTCGGGGCGGCCGGTCAACGGCTTCGGAGTGCACCCCACCGACCCGTGGGCGCAGTGGAGTCGCTGGGCGAACTACGCGTTCTATAACAACGGCGTACCGTGTCCGCGCGGCTGCGCCGGAAAGACCGACAGCGCCTGGGCGCTCGACCTCGGCGTCAAGTATGACTGGCAGTGGCTCGGTGTCGACTGGAACGTGCGCGTCGACGCCTTCAACGTCACCAACAACCACAGCGTCGAGATTGTCGACGAGTTCGCGGAGCTGGAAGACGCTCAGCCAAATCCGCAATACCTGCTGCCGCGCTACTACCAGATGCCGCGCCAGGTGCGCTTCGGCTTCGGGGTGAGCTTTTGAGCGGGGATGGCATGATCCCCCGACGATCCATCCGGTTGAAAGTTGAAAGTCGAAAGTTGAAAGTCCCCGCCCGCCCCCGCCATGTCATTGCGAGCGCGGAGCCTGACCTTGGCTTCATCCTGAGACGACGCGATGCGGCGACAAAGGAATTGGGTGGGTGGGTGGAACTTCGCGGACGCTGGCCCCCACCCAGATCCTTCGACTCGCGGCTTCCGGCTTCGCCCCAGGGCTTCGCCGTGACAAGCCGCCGCTCGCTCAGGATGACAGCTGTGGCCCCTGTCGCAGTCGGCGCGTGTCATGAGTGATGCGGTGGCGTGCCCTGCCTGCGGGTCGGCGTCGAGCCAGGCGGGCTGGGGAGGGAAACTGTGCCCCGGTTGCCTGCTGCGGTTGGCGCTGCATCCGCCGGCGGATGAGGGTGAAGCGGATCCGGAGCTGGAGACCGATTTCCTGCCGGCCCGCTCCGACGGGCCGTTGTCGGCGGGAAAGGTGCTCGGCAACCGCTACGGCGTGCGCAAGCTTCTCGGGCGTGGCGGCATGGGCGAGGTGTGGCGGGCCTTCGACCTGAAGCTGCGGGTGGACGTGGCCCTCAAGGCGCTCAGGGAGGATCTGGTCCGAGACGAGAAGCGGCTCGAGATGCTGCGCCAGGAAGTCCGGGCTGCGCGCGAGGTGGTGTCGCCCAACGTCTGCCGGATCTTCGACCTGGTGGAGGTGGAGGGTTCCGAGCTGGTGTCCATGGAGTACATCGACGGTGCCACCCTGCTCCAGGTCCTGCAGGAACAGGGTCCGCTCGAGCTCGAGCAGGCGCGGGACATCGCCTCGCAGTTTCTGGCGGGGCTGGAGGCCATCCACAAGGTGGGACTGGTCCACCGAGACGTCAAGCCCGAAAACATCATGATCACCCGGGCCGGCCGGGTGGTGGTGATGGACTTCGGCCTGGCTCGGCAGGAGGACACCGGCACCGGCACGGTGGCGGGCACCCCGGCCTACATGGCGCCGGAGCAGGCGGCCGGACTGCAGGTGGACGCACGCGCCGACGTCTACGCGGCCGGCGTGGTGCTGGCCGAGATGGTGTCGCCAGAGGGCGTCACCGACCCCATCTCCCGCCAGAGCATCTGGGAGGGGATCCGCTCCGAGCCGGTGAAGGTGCCGGACACGCCGTGGGCGGCGGTGATTCGGAAGGCCGTGGCCAAGGAGCGGGAACGGCGTTTCAACTCCGCCCACACCCTGATCCGGGCGCTGGAGGACCGGACCCGGCGGGTGGACGGCGCCGAGGACCTCCACCCCTACCCCGGCCTGGCGGCGTTCACCGTGGGGGATGCCGAGTACTTCTTTGGCCGAGAGGCCGAGGTGGAGCGGCTGTGGCGCCGGTTGGACAGACCCCACCTGCTCGGAGTCGTGGGGCCGTCGGGCTCTGGCAAGAGCTCGTTCATCAACGCGGGCCTGATTCCAAGCGCTGCAAATAACTGGGCGGTCGTGCGCTGCACCCCCGGGGACGCAGCCCTCGCCTCGCTGCGCCGGGCGCTGGCTTCCGAGATCGGCGACGATTCACAGGCCATGGCCGAGCTGGCCGCCGGCGACGCCGACGCCACGGTGTCGGCCTACGCCCGCTGGCGGTCCAGCCACGGCCACGGGTTGCTGATCGTGGACCAATTCGAGGAGCTGTTCACCCTCAACTCGGCCGACGAGCAAGCCGGGGCGGCAACTCTGCTCTCCCGACTCGCTCTCGAGGCCGACGTCTTCGTGCTGCTGTCCATGCGCGACGATTTCCTGATGGGCTGCCGCGACCACCAACCGCTGGCGCCAATCTTCGAGGATCTGACCGCGCTGCCGTCGCTATCCGGTGGGGCGTTGCGCCGTGCCGTGGTCCAGCCGGCCGCCAAATGCGGCTACCGATTTGAAGACGACGATCTGGTGGAGGAAATGCTGACCGACGTGGGCGGCGAGCGCGGGGCGCTGCCCTTGCTGGCCTTTGCCATGGCGCGGTTGTGGGACAAGCGGGACCGGGACAACGGTGTGCTGGCCCGGCAGGCCTACCACGACATCGGCGGGGTGGGCGGCGCGCTGGCACGGCACGCCGAGGAGACCATGGAACGGATCGGGGCACGGCGGGTGCCGATTGTCCGGGAGCTGTTTCGCAACCTCGTAACCGCCGAGGGCACCCGCGCCGTTCGCGAGTGGGACGAGCTCCTTTCGATCTTCGTTGCCGAAAATGGGCCGAGATTGCCGGGGGAAAAACCCCCGGCCCGCAAGGAGAAGGGCGCCGGGAGATCCCTGAAGGGCAAACCCCCGGCCCGCACTGGCACGACTGCGGGTGGGGGGGTTCCCCCCCCGCAATTGGAGGCCGAGGAGGTTCTGAGGGCTCTCGTCGACGCCCGGCTGCTCACCTCCTACGAAATCCACGATGAGGACCGCGAGCCGACCCGCCGGGTCGAGATCATCCACGAGTCGCTGCTGGCCAACTGGCCGCGGCTGGTGCGGTGGCAGACTCAGGACGTTGACGCGGCCCAGCTCCGGGATCACCTCCGGCAGGCAGCACGGACCTGGGACGAGCAAGGGCGTTCGGACGACCTGCTGTGGACCGGCTCGGCGTTTAGCGAGTTCGCGCTGTGGCGCGAGCGGTATCCGGGCGGACTCACGGCCATCGAGGAGGCATTCGCCAATGCCATGACCGCGCTCGCCGGACGCCGCCGCAGACGGCGCCGGATGGCGGTGGCGACCGTGCTGGTGATCGCCGCGGCAGTGGCCGTGGTCACCACGACCCTGTGGCGCCGCAGCGTCCTCCAGGAACGCCGGGCAGAAGCGCAGAAGCTGATCGCCCTCGGACAGCTCCGGCTCGAGGACCACCCCACAGCGGCCCTTGCCCACGCCACGCAGAGCCTCGAGCTGGCGGACACCCAGGAGGCGCGCCTACTCGCGTTGGAGGCCCTCTGGCAGGGTCCCACGGCCTTTGTCGTCAACGAAGACCCGACGAGCGCGGTCTCCTTCAGCCCAGGAGGGAGCTGGCTCGTGCAGCTGTATCCCGCGAAGAGCTCGCTTGCGGTGATCTCCCGCGATGGCCCGCAACGAGTCTTCGATCATCCCTCTGAATCGGGCAAGTCAGCCGTGCATGCGAGGTTCGGGGGCGCCGAGGATCTCTTCCTCTCAGCGGCCTTGGATGACGACCTGGGGCGGATCGGGCTGTGGTCCGCGGCCGAGGGCCGCCTGCTCGCCACAGCGCGACCGTTCGACGATCCCGATGGTCTGAGAGCGATGATCGGGCTTGACGCGGCGCGCACCGGGGCACTGTTCGCAATGCGCAAAGGGGATCTGGTCTCGGTCAGCGCACTGCAACCCGATGGTCGTCACGAGCAGGTGGGCCAGATTCGCCTGACGGCGCCGACCGGTACGGAGTCGGGCTTTTGCGCGCCCCTCGCGACCAGAGAGTGGATCGGCCTGGTAGAGGGCAACGACGTCTCCGTGGTCAGAATCGGTGACGACGGGCTGTCGGAACGACTCCGGCTCGGCCGCCACGAGGGGGATGTCATCCCGCGGTGCGAACCGGATCCGCTCGGGCGATTTTTGGTGACTGTCGACCGCGCGGGCGGGATCCGACTCTGGGACGCCACCGGAGATCGGGCCCCATCGACGGCCAGATACTCGGGGAACGTCGAGGAGGCATGGGTCTCGAAAAGTGGTTCCCATTTCTGGTTGGCGACCTCCCGGCCCGAAGGAACTCTGTTCGAAGTATGGATCTGGACCATTGACGGATTCGAGTTTCGTTTCCGTCGCAAGCTTGATCGGATCGAATATGGGGAAACAGGGTCCATTGATCAGGTTGGTCATCACTTCGCCAGGATGGGCCCGTTGCCAGCGAACCGCCTGTGGTCGCTGGCGGCGCCGGCCGGAGCCGAGCCCATGATGCTGCGGTGCGGTCCACGGACGAGAGAGGCTGTGCCCGCAGTTCAGCCCGGACGGGCGCTGGCTCGCCCTGCCGGATTGGAGTGGTCTGACCCTGTGGCCCCTGGCCCGTCCCTATCCGGCAGTCCTTCATCCGGACGTCATCAAGTACGCCGGCGGGGTGGCTTTCGGGCCCGAGGGACGGTTTCTCGTCAACACCTCGGGCGCGAGGGTCTCTCTGCTGCCGCTCGACGGGCCGGTGCCCCCAGCGGGCCGCACAGTCTTCGAAACGGAGGAGGCGGGATTGGGCGGGTGGGACATCGAAGTCTCTCCGGACGGTGGGTCCGTTGCGGTCAATTTCCTTCCGTCGGGCGAGGTGTGGATCGGAAGCTAGATGGTGGTGACTTCCGGCGGCTTTCGGGCGGTCGCGGATTCGCTGTCGACCTTCAGCCAGGACGGAAGATTGGTCGCAACTGCCCCGGCGTACATGGGTGCGGACGCGGAGTGTGGATCTGGAACGCGGCTACCGGCGAGGAGGTGGCTGAGTTGAACCTGTCCGGTGGCGAGTTCCGGGGCTGCCTCAGCTTCACAGCGACGGACGCGTGGTGACCGGCACCTCCAAGGGCGTGATGCAGTGGGATGTTGACACCGGAGACCACGAGGTCGTCGTCGAGCTCGACGTGTTGAAGGCGTCGCGCAGCGCCGACGGCCGACGCTTGCTGCTGATGGAGGCCGGGGAGGGTGGAGCCGTGGGGACGTGGCGGGAAGCCCCGTCTTTTACGACCTCGATGCCGGGACCGCCACGACGCTGAGCAGCCATGGAGTGACGATTCAAGGCATGGCCCTCGACCGGGAGGGCAAGGTGGTCGTGACCGCCGATCCGAACGGGCCGATCCGCGTGGGACCCGTAACCGGTGAGGAGCCCCACCTGCTGCTCGGCCACGACTCCGGGGCGGAGTTCCTGGCGATCGATCCCCTCGGGCGCTGGATCGCGTCGTCCGGAATGGACAAATCGGTCCGCCTGTGGCCCATGCCGGACCTGTCGAAGCCGCCACTCCACACCCTGCCGCGCGAGGAGCTCATCACCAAGCTCAAGACGCTCACCAATCTCCGCCTGGTTCGCGACGACACGTCCTTCACCGGCTGGACACTGACCCACGATCCCTTCCCGGGGTGGGAGACGGTCCCGACCTGGTAGTTCTCAGTGTGAATTCAAAATTCAAAGTTGAAAGTTGAAATTTGAAGGTTAAACGCCTGACATTCAACTTTAACGTGTAACGTGAGCCTCTTGCAAAACCCCACGTTCGGCGATGTTTGATCGATACCGCTCCCTCCTGTCACCCTGAGCGAGCGAGTTCGACGAGCGAGTCGAAGGGTCTCCACACGTTGAGAAGAGAGTTGCTGGGCAAGCATCACTCCTCTGTACTGGTTGAGATCCTTCGACTCCGCGACCCTCCGGGCCGCTCCGCTCAGGATGACAGCCATGGGGGTTTTGCAAGAGGCTCGCGTGTAACGTGTAACGCTGCGTTATGATGGCCATTCTGGAGACTCCAATGCCCGACGACACCCTCACAACCGCCGAACTGCTGGCCTTGATCCGACGCGTCTTCAAACCAGGTGAGAAGGACGTCGGCTTGGCGATCCTCATGGACCTGCCGGACGCCAAGCTGGCCGACAACTCGGATTGGCGAACGAGACGTCAGATGGCGGTTGGGTGGGCCAAGGCGCTCGACGGCGCGGATCTCGAGCAGTGGCCCCTGGTGAATTTGATCAGCTACCGCAACGTCGTGACCAACAATGCGGACCTGCCGGCCACCGCGCTGCTCACCGATCCCAAGGATCCACCGGACCACGCCGACGCCTACCCAGCCGAATGGGAAATGCCCATCGAGGAGTTGCTGACCTCCACCTCGGTGATCCTGGCGCCCACCGAGCTGTCGACCACGGCACCGCTCAAGATGATGGCCCCCCGGCTCGGCTTCCGCGCCGCCACCATGCCGGGGTTCTCCCCCGCCATGATCCCGGCCCTCCGGTTGGACTACGGGGAGGTCAACCGCAGGGTCAGCTGGTTGAAGGACCTGCTCGACCGCTCGCAGACCTGTGACATTTCCTTCCTGATCGACGGCTCCCGATCCCTCGAACTGCGCCTGGACCTGAGGCACCGCACCGCCCACGCCTCCGGGGGCCTGCTGCCCGAGCGGGGAACCGCCGGCAACCTGCCCTCAGGAGAGGCCTACATCGTGCCCTACGAGGGCGAACTCGAGGGGATTGCATCAGGGACCTCCGGCATTCTCCCTGTCCAGTTCGAGGACGAGGTCGTGGAGTTCGAGATCCGCGAAAACCGGGTGGCGGACGTCGTCTCCATCGGACCACAATCAGACCGCGCCCGGCGCCACATCTCCGAGGAACCGGCGGCCGGCAACCTGGCCGAACTCGGCCTGGGGGTCCTCGCCGACTTTGGCGTCAAGCCCATCGGCGAGGTCTTGCTCGACGAGAAGCTGGGCCTCCACCTGGCCTTCGGCCGCAGCGAGCATTTCGGCGGACAGGTCGGCCCGGCCCAGTTCAGCAAACCCGAAGCCGTCATTCACCAGGATCACGTCTACCTGCCGGAGCTGCAGCCGCGGGTGGTGCCGGCACTGGTGACGCTCACCCTCGATGACGGTTCGGATCAGGTGCTGATGAAGGACGGTCAGTATGTTGTCGACTTTGGGGCCACAAGTGACAAGTGACACGTGACAGAATTCGGAATTCGGAATTCGGAATTCGGAAAACCGATCTCGACGATCGAATCTCAGGGTTCGGGGAGAATGACCCTCTGAGCCCCCGCCACATTTCTGCCACAATTCGCCGCGGGATTGCCTCAAGTCCGATCGCCGGCTGACACCTCGACGGCCCGTAATGGTGACGTCGAGAGGAAACCGCCATGGAAGACACCCGCCACGAAATCCAGCAGCCCACGAATCACACCCTCTTCCCCATGGCCGTCGGCGCAGTTTTCCTGCTCGCACTTGTTCTGGGCGCGATCCTCGGCTGATCCCTTCCTAAGTTCTCCCGCCTTTCGAAAGCCACCGAAATCACGAAACCGATGAACGACTTTCCAGCAGGAACTGACCCATTCCCGTTTCCGAGTCAGCGGGAGTCAGCTGCCTGAAAAACAGTGTCCATCTGCGTTTCCTGAACGTGTCCATCTGCGTTTCTCTGCGCCTCGTCTGCGTTCATCAGCGGCCCATCCACCCTCAAGGATGGAGCCGTGCAGGCTGGAAGCCCGCACCACAATTTGGCACCGCCGGCACGAAGGGCGAATCAGCGGGGCAGATTTGTGGTTCATCCATCTTGGCTGCACCCATCTTGGCTGCACACCTCAACGCTCAAGCCGTGCAGGCTGGAAGCCCACACCACTATTTGGTTCCGAAATTCCGGTCGGTGACGGTTTTCCGAATTCCGAATTCCGAATTCCGAATTCTGCTCCGTACTGCCAGTCAGCTGTCACGTGTCACCCAAAAGTCAGTCGCCTCGACGCAAGGACACCAAAACGCCGAGAATCAGCAGCGCGAGCCACAGCGGCCAGGGACCGTCGGCGGCAACCAGGATGGCCCCACCCACCACGCAGAATCCACCGAAGAGGGTGGCACGCAGGCCTCGCAGGGGAGATTCCGGTCGGGTCCGGGTCCGTTGCTCGAGAAAACGCTGGGTTTCGCTCACCAGGCCCGGCAACCGGCCCACGGCGTCGATCAGGTCGGGCGCCAGGTTCTGAGCGTCCCTCAGCAGGCGGCGCGGCGAGAACTGCTGGCGGAAAATGCGGCTGATCTGGCGCTGGGAGACCTCGGCGACGTTGAAGTCCTTGTCCAGCAGGTAGCCGACGCCCTCGTAGGTGACGAGGGCCTTGACCATGAGCACCATCTCCACCGGAAAGTAGAGGTTGTAGCGGGCGCCGAGCCGTGTCGCTTCAAGGATCATGAGCGCCAGGGAGAAGTTCTCGAAGGAGGCATCCCGGCGCCACCGTCGGCACAGCTCCTTGACCGCCCGCCGGAAGCCCACGAAGTCTGCGCCCGGCTCTGCCTGGGACACCTCGGCGAGGTGGCGAGCCGCGGCGTCATAGTTCTCGACCACCAGGGCGTGGAACAGATTCATCAGGCTGTGGCGCAGACCGGGATCGAGCTGCCCCACCATGCCGAGATCGATGAAGCCGATCCGATTCTCCGGCAGGATGAGCAGGTTCCCGGGGTGGAGGTCGGCGTGGAAGAAACCGTCCTCGTAGAGCATCC
Organism: uncultured Holophagae bacterium; assembly: GCA_963801995.1. Classification (GTDB taxonomy): domain Bacteria; phylum Acidobacteriota; class Thermoanaerobaculia; order Thermoanaerobaculales; family Sulfomarinibacteraceae; genus FEB-10. The sequence goes on from CAWDGW010000017.1 coordinate 876,088, forward strand.
GGATGATCGCCGTTGCCCCGAGGTCCACCAGGTGTCGGCGCTCGTCCAGACTCAGGCTGTCCACCACCTCCGGACTGGGCTCGCGGCCGTCGAGGAACTCCATGCAGAGAACCCGAGAACCCGAGTACTCGTGGTAGATCGCCGGGAAAACGATGTCCTCCATGTCGGCGAAGTTGGCGCTGAAGGTCTCCGCGTTCTCCGCCTCCCGCATCATGTCGATCTCGCGCAGGGTGTAGTCGCAGAACTCCTCGATCACGCGTCGCGGCTGGTACCGGGGAACCAGCAACTGGAGGGCGTAGCCCACGATCTGCAGAAGATCGGTGTCGCGGTAGAGCAACTCCCTGATACCCGGCTTCACGACCTTGATGATCACCTTGTCGCCGCTGAAGGTGCGCGCGCGGTGGCTCTGAGCAATGGACGCCGAACCGAGGGGCTCCGGGTCGATCTCGGCAAAGACCTGGTCCAACGGCCGCCCCAGGTCCTCCTCCACGGCTGCGACAATGGAATCGAAGGGCGCGGGAGGTAGCTGACTGAGCAGCCCCCGCAGCTCCGCAGTCACAACCTCCGGCAGAACGTCGAGGCGCAAGCTCAATACCTGGCCGAGCTTGATATAGGTGGGCCCAAGGATCTCGAGTCGGCGCCTCAGCTGGGCGGGGAATGGGAGCGATGCAATCCCCGGGTCGATGAAACGACGCAGAAACCACGCCATGCCCGCCTGCATCCTGAACAGCAGGCCCCGGGCGCCCCGCTGCCGCCGTGTCTCGACCCAGGCGCAATAGCCTCCGAAGAGCAAGAGGAGGAAATGCCGCAACGTCGCACGTCCGCGACGGGCCAAGTCCGGCACCCGAGCGACCCCACGCCGCGGTCGTCGCCGTCGCTCGGACCCGCCAGGCGGCGTCCTTCCGGTCGCGATCTCCTGAGGCTGATCCACGATTAGCCGAACCCGATGTGTCTCGTCAACGGTTGCGGCCGTAACGCTCGTGAGACGACACCCAATCCAGGGAGGAGATCGCGGCACCCAGGGAGATCTCCCCTGCCAGTGCGACCCCTGCCACGATTTCGGCCAACTTTTTGACCTTGTCCCGGCCGACGCAGCCGAGGGCTTCGAGACACTCGCGCTGGGTCGTCAAGCCGGTGCCCCCGCCGTGGGTCGCCACGATCAGAGACGGAATGGTGAGCGACATGTAGAGATCACGTTCCCGGGTGAGTTCGGTGTAGAGGATTGCCGAAGATGACTCGGCCACGTTGGCCACGTCCTGTCCGGTGGCGATGAACATCGCCGTAATGCCATTGGGAGAGTGGGCACCGTTGTTGTTGGCGCCCGACAGGAAGGCCCCCACGTTGGCGATCTGCATGTGGTAGTTGAGGCTCTCGGGCTCCACCCGCATGTGTTGCACCAACACCTCCCGCTTGATCACCGCTTCGGCGGTCACCCGCTTGCCGCGAGTGCGCATGATGTTGATCTGAGAGTGCTTTTTGTCGGTGGCGAGATTGGACTCCAGGTAGAACGACCGCACCGTGTCCACGTGATCGAGCATCCAGGAGCAGGCCGCGAAGGTTGCCCGCCCCACCATGTTCTGGCCGGCAGCGTCTCCGGTGGAGTAGTTGAACCGCAGGTACGCGAACTTGTTGGACAGGAAAGTATCGATGTCGAGCAGGCGGGCCACGCTCGAGGTGGCCTCCGCCGCCTGTCGGATGTCGTCCATGTTCTCCATCACCCAGTTTCGGAATTCCCTCGCCTCGCGCGCCGAGTCGAAGACGAAAACCGGTGCGCGCTGCATCCTGTCGTCCGACACGGTGCAGGTCACCCCTCCGGAGATGTTGAGGACTTTCATGCCACGGTTGTACGACGCCACCAGGGTCCCCTCGGTGGTGGCCATGGGGATCAGGAACTCGCCCTGGGCGTGCTCACCGTTGATAATGACCGGACCCGCGAAACCGATTGGGATCTGAGCGACACCGGTGAAATTCTCGATGTTGCCCTTCAATACCTCCGGGTCGAAGCTAAAGCTCGAAACATGCTCCAGCTTCGCCCCGGTCTCCTTCTCGATGAACTCGCGTCGCTTTCGGATGATCTCCGCGTTCAGGTTGTCCTCCTTGTCGTAGGGCACCGTGATCCGCTGATCTTCGTGCTCGCGAATGGCGTCCTTGACATCGAATGACAGGCGCCCGAAGGGATCCGCCTGGAAGTCGATACCGACGGTGTGTTTGCCCAGTTCGAGAACGGCTCCCAGCCAGGTCACCGTCATCTGCTTGCGCAAGGGGAAGACAATCGGCTGGTCCGGGGTGACTTCCCCGGGCGAGATCTCCTCGCCGCCGACCTCGAGCCGGATCTGGTCGATCGGAACCGCTTGGCCGTCGACGGAGATACCCGCCACCCCGGTGAGGGTCGCGTCGCTGAGCCGATTCTTGAGTCCGAACCGGACACCGGCCGGCACGTTCTCGAGGCTTCCCATGTTGTAAAGCTGCCTCAGGATGAGAGACGGGATTTTCATTGGACCACCCCCAGTTCTTCGTGTGAGGGGCCATTCTACCCTTATCCGTTCAGCGCATCCTTCCGAGTGAGCTTTTTGCCCAATACACGACCCGTTTTCGTTGCGGGAAGTGAAGGCTTCAGCTTGTCGCCCAATACCCGACCCCTGATTCCGCCAGGGTTTTTGGATCATATGCAGGGCATCGCATGGAATCCGGGGTCGGGTATTGGGATTTTTGGAGCTCAGGGTGACAGGAGGGAGCGGAACCGATCAAACATCGCCGAACGTGGGGTTTTGCAAGAGGCTCACTTGCCACCAAGCTTCGCGACGACGGCTCGAAGCTCGCGCTGCAGCTCGGGCCTGAACCAGGCCTCGCGAAACTCGGCAAGGTCGGCCTCACGGTATTCGTCAAAGATCTTCACCACCTCGGCGCGGAAGACAGAGCGGGTGCGTGACATTGCATAACCGGGCAGGGCCAGCAGGTTGCGGCACCAATCGACGGCTGTCGGGATCACCTCATCGACCGCGACCACCTGGTGAACGAACCCCACGTCCAGCGCCTGCGCAGGACTCATCAACGCCCCGGGAACGCAGATTTCCTCTGCCCCGCGGTGGCCGACCAGGAGCGTCACAGCTCGGGCAATGACGTCCGGCAAGGGAATCCCCACCTGGACCTCGTTGAGGCCGATCCGGAATTCTCCATCGGCCATCACTCTCCGATCGCAGAACAGGGCCAGCACGGCACCGCCGGCAGGGCTGTGACCGGTGATCGCCGCGGCCACCGGAATCGGGCACGACGCGAGGGTGTGCATGGCATCGAAGAGACACTCCACGGCGTGCGCCAAGCCTTCGCGGTCGAGCTGCGTCCACAGTGGAAGGTCGAGGCCGGCAGAGAACAATCCCGGCTGGCCCGACAGAACGATCGCCTTTGCACCTTCTGCAGGTGCCGACTTCACGGCCTGGGTGAGTTCGGCCAAGATCTCAGGATTGAGGGCATTCACCGGCGGACGAGCGAGTCGAAGTTCGCGAATCGGACCGTGTTCGTGTTGTTCGATCATCGGCACTTCCCTCTCGGATTTCAGATTCCAGATGCCAGATACCAGGTGATGGATCCGTGCAGCTGGATTCTAGATCAGTCGGATCTTTGGCAGTAGAACTGCGTGGGCGGAATAATCACTTTGGTCGTTATCGGTTTTCCGAATTCCGAATTCCGAATTCCGCTTTGTAGCCGCCGATCGTCACCTAGAGAGGTCACCCCTCCCCGCCTCAGGACGGCAGGAATTGCCCGGAAGCCGAATTCCGCGCGGTTTCCGACTGGCACCGGAGTTGCAGTCCTCCTCCACGAGCCGCTCGACCGGGCTCGGCGAAGGAGGCTGCGATGAAACGCCCTGCAATCTATCTCCTGATCCTGGCCGCCGGGATCGTCACCTGCCTCGCCCCGCCTGCCGAAGCCCAAGGCAACTGGCAGCCCGGAGACTTCGGCTCGCTGCGCTTCCGGATGGGACTCGCCGAGCCGCGGGCCGACTCGACCTACTGGGATGAGGTTTTCACCACTTTCACCGGTTCGCCGTCGGACTTCCGTGACCTCAGTTTCGGGTTGGACTACCTGTGGCGGACATCCATGCACTCCGGACTGCTCTTCGGGACGGGGTTCTACGGCGGCAGCGCGACCCAGGCCTACCGCGACTATGTGGACGCCGACGGCTACGACATCAGCCACACCACCTCCCTCGACACCTGGGACCTGTCAATTGCCTACCACTATCGATTCGGCCGCCGTGAGTCGAAGGTCAAGCCCTACATCGGTCTTGGGGGCGGCCTCCTGAACTGGCGGCTGCAGGAGAGCGGCTACTTTATCGACTTTGGGGTTCCCAGTTGGCCGGTGGTGTGGGCAGACTACCGGGCATCGGGATGGACCTGGCAGGCGATCGGCCTTGCAGGTCTCGATTTCCCCATGAGCTTCAGATGGTCTGTCTTCGCAGAGGGAAGGTATCGCTACTCCGACGCCGAACTCGGACAGGACTTCTCCGGGTTCGGCACGCTCGACCTGTCGGGTTACGAAGTGGCGTTGGGGTTCTCCTGGAACTTCTGAATCGTCGCGGCGACACGACGGGGGTGCTGGGTCTTCTCAATACTCACCCCTCAGGCCCATCCGAGATCGACGGCGGACACTCCGCCGGGGTGCGGAGTGAGATCTGAGGGGCGAGTATTGAGATATTTCGGGCATTCCATTCAACCTACTTGTCACGATCCCCCGTTGAGATCAGCGAAGCAGGGGTCGCGCCTGGGTGGAAAACGCGTATAATCCGCGGGCACCATGAGCCGGTGGCGGGACTACCCGCCGCCGTTCTTGGGTTACCTTCAGTGAGTGCCAACCGGAGGACGACTCTCATGCGACAGCCCGACGGAAGTTCCGAAATACTCACGACCCGGCTCGAGACGATGCTGGGGTGGGTGCGCAAGAACAGCCTCTGGCCGCTGCCGTTCGGTACCGCCTGTTGCGCCATCGAGTTCATGTCGGTGGTGTCGTCACACTACGACCTGTCGCGGTTCGGCGCGGAGGTGGTGCGCTTCTCCCCCCGTCAAGCGGATTTGATGATCGTCGCCGGCACCATCACCGACAAGATGGCGCCGGTGGTCAAGCGAGTGTACGAGCAGATGGCAGAACCCAAGTATGTGATTTCCATGGGAGCCTGTGCCTGCACGGGCGGCTTCTACCGGGCCTATCACGTGGTTCAGGGCGTGGACGAGTTCGTTCCGGTGGACGTGTATGTCCCCGGATGCCCCCCCACCCCCGAAGCCCTGATGTACGGCATCCTCAAGCTCCAGGAAATGATCCAAAGCGGAGAGACCCACTATGACAGTCTCAAGTCCCGAGGCGGCGACCGCGCCGCATCCACTGTCTGATCGACTGCCGGAAGGCACCGACGTCTCGATTCGGCAGGCCGCTGACGGCCACACCGAAATCACGGTCGACCGGAGCCGGCTGCTCGACACGCTGCGCGCCCTCAAGGAGGACGAGAGCACGAAGTGCAACCTCCTGGCCGACGTGTGCGCCGTGGACTACCCGGACCGCGAGACTCGGTTCGAGGTGGTCTATCACCTGGCCGGACTCGACACGGGCGAGCGGGTCCGGGTCAAGGTCCCGGTGGACGAAGACGACGCCGTGTTGCCCTCGGCCTACGGCATCTGGCGGGCGGCCGACTGGTTCGAAAGAGAGGCCTATGACCTCATGGGCATCCGGTTCGACGGCCACCCGAACCTGAGGCGGATCCTCACCCACGAGGCCTTTCAGGGGCATCCCTTACGCAAGGACTACGATCCGGCCCAACGGTGGCTGCTGACCGAGGCCGAAACCATGATGCCGGACTGGGCCAACGACCCCGATCCGGATCGAGACCAGTTCGAGAGCCAGATCCTCAACATTGGCCCCCAACACCCCGCCACACACGGCACCCTGAGGACGATTGTGCGGCTCGACGGCGAGCTGATCACCAAAGCCGAGGCGGAGATCGGTTACCTTCACCGCTGCTTCGAGAAGATGTCGGAAACCCACGGTTGGAACCAGGTGATCCCCTACACCGACCGCCTCAACTACTGCTCGAGCCACATCAACGGTGCCGGTTTCGCGCTGGCGGTCGAAAAGATGCTGGGCATCGAGGCGCCGCCGCGGGCCCAGGCTGTCCACGTCATCCTCTCCGAACTGTCGCGATTCATGGACCACGCCGTCTGCCTCGGCGCGGTGTTGGTGGACCTCGGCGCCCTGACCAATTTCTGGTACTTCTTCCAGACCCGGGAGGAGATTTACGGCCTGCTCGAGGAATGCGCCGGCGGCCGGCTGACCGTGTCCTATGCCCGTATCGGCGGGCTTGCCCACGAAGTCCCCGAAGGATTCGCCGAGCGGGTCCGATACCTGCTCGGACACATGCCGAAATTCGTCAACGACGTCGAAACCCTGATCACCCGCAACCGGATTTTCCGGGACAGAACCGAAGGTGTCGGCGCCATTTCGGCGGAGGATGCGATCGGTTGGGGATGGACCGGCCCCTGCCTCAGGGCCTCCGGCGTACCGTACGACGTTCGCAAGGCGAGTCCCTATCACGGCTACGAGCAGTACGACTTCGACGTCCCGGTGGCCTCCACCGGCGACTGCTATGCACGCTACCTCGTTCGCGTCGAAGAGATGCGCCAGAGCCTGCGGATCGTCGAACAGGCGTTGGCCACGCTCCCGGACGGGCCGGTGATCACCGACAACCACCGCGTCGCCCTCCCTCCGAAGGAAAAGGTCTACTCCGAGATGGAGGCCCTGATCTGGCACTTCAAACTGATCTACGAGGGCATCAAGGTGCCAGCGGGAGACGCCTATTCATTCACAGAAGGCGCCAACGGCGAGCTGGGCTACTACTTGGTGTCCGACGGCAGCGGCAAACCCTACAGGGTCAAAGTTCGGCCGCCCTGTTTCGCCATCTATCAGGCCTTCCCACACATGCTCGAGGGGCATCTCGTGCCCGATTCTGTCGCCATTCTCGGCAGCATGAACATCATCGCCGGGGAGCTCGACCGATGAAAAACGTTCAGACCGTCAACGTCGACCCGGCGCCGCAGACATTCGGCGAACGGATCTACCTGGTGCCGATTTTCAGGGGCCTGGCAGTGACCCTGCGCCATTTCCTGCGGAATTTCTTCGGCCAAAGGGACGTGGCGACGATCCAGTACCCCGAGGTCAAACGGCAGTACTCGGAGCGAATGCGGGGCAAGCACATCCTCACCACCAGGGAGGACGGAAGCCTGCGCTGCGTGGCGTGTTACATGTGCGAAACCGTCTGTCCCGCCGAGTGCATTCACATCGTCGCCGAGGAGGACCCGGAGGCCACGGTGGAGTGGGAGAAGAAGGCGGCGGTCTTCGAAATCGACCTGTTGCGCTGCGTCTTCTGCGGGTACTGCGTCGATGCATGTCCCAAGGAGGCGATCATCATGAGCCGCGAACACGAGATGGCCTTCGTGGACCGAGAGTCGGCGATCGTGGGCATCGAGGAGCTTCACCAGAAGGGGCCCATCGAGGACGAGGACCTCGGCTACAGGCCGTACTTCTGATGGTCTGAACGCAGAAGGCAGTAGGACAGAATGAGAAATGAAGAACGAAAAACGAAGAAATCCCGTCCGCTTCAGAAATACAAGAGTTGGTGCCTGGGTTCCAAATGAACCGAGTGGAATCCTGGTTGACTCCATACTTTCCGGGGTATGGCGGGCCTTCGAGCCTCATCCAACGAGCCCGGTTTTTTTTTCAATTTTCAATTTTCAATTTTTCGTTCGATGGCGGCTGTCCGTCCGAACGTTGAGAGACGGTCGAGCGAATGCTAAGATGGACATCCGGAAGTCCGCCTAAAAAGGGAGGAACGGGATGGCATCAGACCACCAGCAGGTTGAGCGGGAGGAAGTCTCTTACAATCAGCTTCAACTCGAGCACCAGAGCCACGAAAAGCGGCTCGCGGAGCTCAATGCCAAGGCGTGGCTGACGCCTGCCGAAGAGATGGAAGCGAAGCGCCTCAAAAAGCTCAAGTTGCACCTCAAGGACCAGATGGAACACCTCCGCCGAACGGCCTCGTAGGGCTGGGTCTGGTCCGCGAACAGCCATGATCGCCCGTGAAGGCTTGCCCTTCATCCTGGTTCCACTGTGCGCCGGCGTGCTGGCGGCGGCCGTCGGCTGGATCCCCGCCGCTGTTCCGCTGCTGGCGTTCGCCGTCTTTTCCGCGTTTTTCTTTCGCAATCCCCAGCGCTCCTCTTCGGCCGATCCACTCACCGTCTGCTCACCTGCGGACGGTAGAATCATCAAGGTCGGTCCGGCTCCCGAAGGGATCGGCGTTGACGGCCTGCCGGTGCAGGTGAGCGTGTTCATGTCGGTGTTCAACGTCCACGTCAACCGCGCCCCGATCGACGGCACCCTCATGGACTACGAGTACAACCCGGGCCGCATGTTTGCCGCGTACAAGGACAAGGCTTCACTGCTCAACGAGCAGAATCTCTCCGTGTGGCAGGGACCGTCCGGTAGAGTCGCCCTCAAACAGATCGCAGGCCTGATCGCCCGCCGGATCGTCTTCGACCATCTTCCAGGAGACTCGGTCCTGCGCAGCGATCGCATCGGCCTGATCCGTTTCGGCTCGCGGGTGGACGTCTTACTGCCCGAGGATGCGGAGATCCTGGTTCACCTTGGCGACCGGGTGCAGGCCGGGGCCTCGTCCCTGGCGAGGCTGACACCGCCATGAGGGCGCCCAAGCTGATCCGTCGCAGGTCCGGTTCCAAGCTTCGACGCGGTGTCTACATCATCCCGTCGCTGTTCACCGTTGCGAATATCTTCTGCGGTTTCTACTCGGTGGTCGAAAGCAGCCGCGGCCACATGGAGCGGTCCGCCCTGCTCATTCTGGTGGCCATCGTGGCCGACATTCTGGACGGCCGCATCGCCCGCCTCACAGGTGCCTCCAGCGAGTTCGGCGAGGTCTTCGATTCCCTGGCCGACGTCATCTCCTTCGGCGTCGCACCCTCTCTCCTGGTCTTCAACTGGGGTCTCTGGCTGGTCCCTCGCCCGGGCACCGCGGTTGCGTTCCTGTTCCTGGTGGCGGCTTCGATCCGACTTGCCCGGTTTTCCAGCAAACACTCAACGAGCATGGACTTCGAGGGTCTGCCGAGCCCGGCGGGCGCGGGATCCATTGCACTCTTCGTGTTGGTCTCCCCGGCACCTGTGCAGCACCCTGCTTTCATCCCGGTGGTCGCGTGCTTCGTGCTCGCTCTTTCCTTGCTGATGGTTTCAAACATGCCCTACCGATCGTTCAAGGACGTGGACATGCGCCGGCGTTGGCCGGTGACCACGATCTTCATCCTCGCGATCGTGGTTTCCCTGGTCACCCTGACCCCCCACGTGCTGTCGATCATGGCGGCCATCTACGTGCTCTCTGCGCCTGTGATGGTTCTTACCAAACGAGCCCGCCGGTCGAAGAACCCCCAAAAAACCAATCCTGCCGAGAATCGGATGCCCAATGCCGAAGATTCTGATCGTTGATCCGCTGACCCTGCTCGGGCGCGAGGCTCTCGCGCTATTCCATCGAGATCCCACCGGGGGCTGGTCCATCAGCTACGTCCACACCTCCGTAAACGACGAGCACCAGATCGCGGAACTCGGTGGCGAACCGGCCCTGGTGCCGGCGCTGGGTGCATCCTCCGAGCTGACCGGCTTCGACGCAGTGCTTGTGGCCAGCGACGCCGAAGAACCCCGCAGTTCGCACGTAGCCGAGTTCCTGAAGGACAATCCCTCCGCCCCGACGGTGGTCATGGGCGCCTGGTCAAAACTCCACGAGCTGACCTCGCCCGCGGCCGGAGCTGCAGCCGACCAGCCCTCAGCCCATCTGCACGTGGCTCATCCGGCCCTGGTCGCCCTCCAAAACCTCGTGGACTGTTTGCGACACCTGGCCCCCACAAGCGCCACCGTCGCCGCCGTCGACCCGGTGTCGGTGCTCGGGACCAACGCCGTGGAGCAGCTGGCCCGGCAGGCGGCTCAACGCCTGCAGGGAGTCACCATCGACGAAACGATCGAGGGTCTCGTGATGGCCTTCACCGCGGTGGCAACGAACGACGATGATCTCAACCGCGACGCCGCCAGCCTGATGCCCGACCTTTCGGTGTCCGCGACCAAGACCACCGCCGGCAGGTTTCACGGCCATGTGGCCCATATCGGCCTCAGCTTCGCCGACGAGGTCGCAGAGCACGATGTCCTCGATGCTCTCAGGGACGACGAACGGTTCGCCGATCCGGACCTTCCGGTCAATCTGGACGCCACCCTGGACAGCGATCTGTTGGCCGTCTCTCTGCCGCGGGTTTCAGCTGACGGAAGGACGCTGGCGATCACCGCCATGGCGGATGGGCTGCGAATCGGCGGCGCCTTCACCGCACTCCAGATCCTGCGGTCGTTGGTGTGACCTACCAGGGTTTAAAGGTTTAAAAGTTAAAGGTTTAAAAGTTTAAATTCAATCCACCGCGCGGGGGGTCTCCGAACGTACGAAACTCCGAAATGGCCTGTTCACGGCGAATATCCCAAAACCGGAGTCCGATTCCCAGCACCCTCGATCATCGGTTTTCCTGCCCCCATCCCGGAATCGGAATCCGGAATTGGGAAGACCCAGCGACAACGTGATTTTCTTTCTCATTTGAGCCCATGTAAGATAACTCCCCCGGTACAGCCGGTTCCCAAGGAGGTCCCTGATGAGCAGTCCACTTGAATCCCTCGAGCCAAGACTCCTCTGGCAGAATTTCGACGCCATTCGCCAGATACCACGCCCCTCGAAGCACGAGGAACAGGTGGTTCAGCACGTTCGGGATTGGGCTCGCGATCACGGCTTCGTAGTTCGGGACGACGAGGCCGGCAACCTGTCGATCCAGGTGCCCGCGACCCCGGGTCACGAGGGGGCTCCGACCATCGTTCTCCAGGGACACCTGGACATGGTTTGCGAAAAGAACTCCGATGTCGAGCACGATTTCATGACTCAGGGCATCGAGGTGGACGTTCACGGAGACTGGGTCGTGGCCCGCGGCACGACCCTCGGCGCCGACAACGGAATCGGCGTGGCGGCCGCCATGGCGCTCGCCGTGGATGAGGGAGTGGTGCACGGTCCGCTGGAACTGCTCTGCACCATCGACGAGGAGACCGGTCTGACCGGCGCCAAGCAGCTCGACGCCTCGATCGTCGACGGTCGAATCATGCTCAACCTCGACACCGAGGAGGACGGCGCCATCTACATAGGTTGTGCCGGCGGGGTCGATTCCACCGGATCCCTCAAGCTGTCGCGCCGGCGGGCGCTCATGAACACCGTTCCTGTCCACCTGGCGGTGCGCGGGCTGCGTGGCGGCCACTCCGGGCTCAACATCATCGAAAACCGAGGGAACGCCGTCAAGCTCGTCACCAGGGTCATTTTGGCCGCCCTCGACGCGGGGATCGAGGTGGATTTGGCCTCCATCAACGGCGGTTCCAAACACAACGCCATTCCCCGCGAAGCCTTCGCGGTGTGCCGGATTCACAAGTCCGACCTGGGCCGATTCAAGGAGGTGGTGGACCTGTGTTCCGCAGCATTTGACGAGGAGTTCAGGGCTTCCGACCCGGACATGTCGGTCGCCCTGGATGAAATGGAAGACTCCGAAGAGGCGTGTCAGGTACTCAACATCCACGCTCGCGATCGCCTGCTCCGACTGCTTGACGGGCTCCCCCACGGGGTCTTGACCATGTCTCGCGATGTCCCCGGTCTGGTGGAAACCTCGAGCAACCTCGCCGTCATCGAATCCTCAGAGAACTCGGCGAAGACGATCACATCCCACCGGTCGTCGATCATGCCGGCGCTGTTTGCGGTGCAGCGCCAGGTGTACTCCATCTTTCAGCAGGCGGGCGCCGAGGTGGAGAGCGACGATGCCTACCCGGGGTGGAAACCGAATCCCGACTCACCGATCGTGCAGAAGACCGCCGAGGTCTACCAGAAGCTGTTCGGCGAGGCCCCTGCGATCAAAGCGATTCACGCCGGATTGGAGTGCGGGCTGCTGATCGAGAAAATCCCGGACATGGACGCGGTGTCCATCGGACCGGAGATCCACAACGCCCACTCTCCCGAGGAGCGGGTCCAGATTTCCTCAGTCCAGAAGTTCTACCGCCACGTGGTGGCCCTGCTCGAGGAGCTCGCATAGCTACACGAGTGGCGTCATCGGTCGTGCCCAAACCCCTTGAGGGGAGTCTCTGATGAAGTGGGCCTCGGCCATTTCATATCTGGAATCCCCCGACGCAGCGATTGCAGAGTCGGTCGATTCGGTTCGGAGCCAGCTCGATGGTCAACTTCCTGACCTTGGCGTGGTTTTCTGCACGCCATCCCATCGCGACGCGGCCGAGACTCTGATCGCGGATCTCGCAACGACTTTCCCAACGGCAAGCTGGATCGGCTGTACCGGCGGAGGGGTGATCGGTGACGGACGGGAAACCCTCGGCGGACACGCTCTGAGCCTGGCCGTGGCGAACCTGCCTGGTGTGAAGGTCCTGCCGTTCCACCTCGCCCCAGAGGAAAACCCGCAGCCGGGGGACTCACCCGAATCGTGGCGGCGGAGGCTGGGTCTGGACGACAACCCGAACCCGAAACTGGTGGTCCTTCCAGACCCATTTACGTGCGATGGACCCCAACTGATCTCGGGGCTCGATGCCATGCTCCCCGACAGCGTCACCGTCGGCGGTCTGGCCTCTGGCGGCGAGAAGCCCGGAGAGAATCTGCTGTTCTTGGGATCGTTGGTGCTCCGGGAGGGTACTGTCGGAGTCGGACTGACCGGCAACGTCGCCATGGAGACGATTGTTGCCCAAGGCTGCCGACCGATCGCAAACCCGATGTTCATCACGGCGACCGCCGACCCCTTCATCACCGAGATCGATGGCCGCCAACCGCTGGAGGTGTTGGAGGAGATCTTCGAGTCGCTGTCAGAACCGGATCGGGAGCTCTTCCGTTTCTCTCTCTTCCTCGGGCTGGTGATGCAGCCGGATCAAGTTGAGTACGGCCACGGCGACTTTCTGATCCGCACCCTCGCCGGCGTCGAGCCCACCAGCGGCGCCATCGCCGTGTCCGCGCCGGTGGAAAAGGGACAGGTCGTTCAGTTCCACCTCCGCGACGCTGTGGCATCTGCCCAGGACCTCCAGGCTCACCTCGACGCATACACAGCCCTCGGCAAGCAACCGCCTTCCGGTGGCCTGTTGTTCAGCTGCCTGGGGCGTGGAGAGTTTCTCTACGGAGAGCCGGATCACGACTCGACCGCCCTGCGGCGTCGCCTCGGGCCCGTCCCCATGGCAGGTTTTTTCTGCAACGGAGAGATCGGACCCGTTCGAGGCAGCACGTACCTTCATGGGTACACCTCGATCTTCGCCCTCTTCCGCCCGTCGGATTAACAGTTGGCCAGTTGGCAGTTGGTAGTTGGTAGTTGGTAGTTGGTAGTTGGCAGTGAGGGTATTAGGCCTCGTGACCTGTGACCTGTGACCTGTGGGCCGACTGATCGCTTCGATCGAGTTCGGTTTTCCGAATTCCGAATTCCGAATTCCGAATTCTGAATCCATAATGGAACACACCATGAGCCGACCCTCCATTGACGATCCGCGCATCGCCTTGCTGGTGCTCGGCGTCGCGACGGGTATCTCGCAAGCCCTGCTGCTGCGAGAAGCCATGGCCGCCATGGGGGGCTCCGAGCTGGCGTGGGGCACCGTCATGGCTCTCTGGCTATTGGGGATGGCCTTCGGTTCCCGGCTGGGTGCTCGCTTTGGTGGACCGACCGCCGGATCGGTATTGCCACTCGCGACGGTATTCCTCGCCGGTTTTGGGGTGATCGTCTTTCGGGCCGCCCCGTTTCTCGTCGGCGCCGCCCCCGGAGAGACCATCACCGCCTGGCATTCCGCCTGGTTGTGGATCCCCGCGGTGGTTCCAGCTGCAGTGGCCGGAGGTCTCGCCTTTCCAATCCTCGTCGATCGACCGGGCAGTGGAGGGGCCGGATCGGCCTACGGCTTCGAGGCGACAGGCGCCCTGGTGGGCGGCCTTTCGCTCAGCCTGGTCCTGGCGCCGTTGGGGACGGCCGCGGCTCTGTGCCTGACGGCGGCACTGGTTGCCGCATCGACCACCGCCTTTCGGTGGCGGCCGCTCCGTTGGGCGACAACGATCGCTTTGATCGCCGCCTCCTTCTTCGCGGGCGACATCCTCGCCCGGGTGGGATGGCAGTGGTCCGGCCATCCGGGTTCCCTGGCCCATTGGCTGGAAACCCGCCGGCAGCGTATCGAGGTCTCTGGCGGTGAACCCGTCTCGCTGTACGCCGACGGCCGGTTGGTGGCCACCTATCCCGACCCCTACACCACCGTACCGACCTCTCACCTCCTGATGTTGCTTCACCCCGATCCCCAAATGGTTTTTGCCGTGGGCGCGCTCACCGACGGCAGCATGGTCACCATGGCTCGACACCCGGTCCGTGAGCTGGTCGTGGTGGAGGACGACCCTCATCTCGCCCGAAGCCTCCCGGCATGGTATGGACCGGATTTCGAGGCTGCCCTGGCCGATGAAAGAACCTCCCTCCGGACCACCGATCCCATCAAGGCTCTCGCAGGTTCGGGTCCGTGGGATCTCATCGTCCTGCTCGACGGCAACCCGATAACGGTGCGCCACGGCCGCACCCGAACCCGCGAGTTTTTCGAGCTATGCCGATCCCGCCTCGCGGACGACGGCATCCTGGTTCTCCGCTTGGAACTGTCCGACACCTACCTCGGCGGTTCCGCCGGTCGGCTGTTCGAGATGATGGCCTCGACGCTGGGCGATGTGTTTCCCCGGGTTGCGGCGCTGCCCGGCGAGGAGGTCATCATGGTGGCCGGGGGACCGGCAGCCGCGATCGACCTGCGGCCCAAGACCCTGGAAGATCGGTGGCAACAACGGGCGGTGGCCGACACTCTCTTTGCGCCGGAGATGATCGAGCTGTTGGTGGATCCTCACCGATCTGCAGCCCTCCAGCGGGCGGTGGAGAGGGCCAATGCCCCGGCCAACACTCGGGATCACCCACGCGCGGTGCTGGTGGCGGCGGGACTGCTCGAGGCCCGCTCTCGGCCCTTCCTCCTCGGCGTGTCGAGATTCCTCGAAGAACGGTCAGCGAAACCTCTCGCCGTGGCTCTCGCCATGGCCATGGTCGGGATGATTGTGTTGGGGTTCGGGCGACGCCCACCGGCCAACCCCACCGCAGCCGTGGTGGGAGCCTGTTCCATGGGTTGGTGGCTGTTGCTGATGGCGGCGTGGCAGTCCACCCGGGGGTCGGTCTACGCCGAGGTGGGCGCCCTGACCGCCGCGTTCATGGGCGGCCTGGCAGGAGGATCGCTGGCCGGCGCGCGCTGGAAGCGGCCCGCCGCCCGACTCCCGTGGCTGTTGACCGCCGGCGTCGGCCTGTCGACCTTGCTCGCAACCCCTTTCTTGTTCACTGCACCATCACTGCTGATTCCGGTCCTGCTCGCTGCGGGCGGGGTGCTCACAGGGGCGTCGTTCCCGGGAATTGCAGCCCTGGCGGGACGGGGTGACTCAAGGCGGGGGGCCGGTATCGCCTTCGCCGCCGACGAGGCTGGTGCGGCTGCTGCGGCCCTTCTCGTCGGCATCCTGGCACTGCCATGGGCAGGCACCAGGGCGACGGCGCTCGGACTCGGCGCATTGGGATTGGCAGCCGCACTTTCCCTGCTCATTTCAGTTCGTCGGTCGAGCGAGTAACACGTGACAGCCCGAACTCCGGATCAACACACGGACCATTCGTCCCTCGACGGAGGCAATCCAACGTTCAGACTTTCAACTTTCAACTCGAGATCGGGTGTACCCTTGAGGGCGATGTTGAGGACGATGACCCGGAGGCAGTCGACGCAGGCATTTGCGTCCGTGGCCTGTACCGTCGTTCTGATCTTCCTGCTCGCGACCTTGATCGTTCAGATCCCGCAGGCAACCCCGTTCACGGCCTCGCGTCACGGCTCGTCCGATTCCGCCGGAAACTGCTGTGCTTGCTGCGGTGACAACTGTCGCTGCACGGGTGATTGCTGCGCCGGATCCCATGGCCCAGGGGACGGGGTGAGCAAGGCTTCGGCCGGACCCGACAAACATGCAGTTGTCCCTTCCGCCGTCCTGAAACGTCAGAAGCACTGCGAAAAGGGCTGGATGTTGCCGACGGCGTCATCGAGGTATCAGGCATCGCTTGCTCCGGGATTCCGAACAACCCCGGTGTCTTCCCTGACCCAACGGGTGCCGCGGCCTGTCACCGTGTCTCGGTGGACCCGTCCCGCGGTGTCGAGATCCTCACCCCGCGCTCCCCCCGTCCCTCCTCTTCACCCACGTCACTTCTGACGAAGACAGAACGGCCCGCGAAAGCCGGCTCAGTTCCTCGAATGCGAGGAGGCTGCGATGCGCGTGCCAACGCAGTACGGAGGTGAGATGAGACTGACGGTCAGGGCCAATGTGGTCGTGTTCTCAATGTGGGCATTGCTGGGATTCGGCGATGCCGTCGCCCAGGAAGGGAAACCGCAGGAGGGAGTGGACCATCCGTCGGAGCATGCCGCGATGGATGAGGAACAACTTCCGGTTGTCCGCGCCGATATCGACGTTGTCGGCGCATTGCCGAAGACTCCGGCGGTCACCACCCTCGAAGCCGAAGAACTCCACGCCGGCCCACCCAGGGACGCAGGCGATCTGCTGAGGGTGGCCCCGGGAGTGAGCTCCGGCCGCATGGGCGGTCACGGATTGGACCCCCGCGTCCGCGGCCTCGGCGAGAGCAGTGTCCGGGTGCTGGTGGACGGCGCCGAGATCCACGGCGGGTGCCCGAATCGCATGGACCCGCCGTCCTCGTTTGCCGCGGCGGAGAGTTACGACAATCTCAGGGTGGTGCGCGGGGTTCAGACCCTGCGCTACGGTACCGCCCCCGGTACGGTGCTGTTTGAACGCGACCCCATTCGATTCACCGATGATTCCTGGTGGCGAGCCTCGATGAGCACAGTCGGCGGCACCAACAACGACGGCCCGGCTCTGGGGTTCAACGCCGCTGTGGGAAGCTCGAAAATCTCTCTCCAGGCCGCGGCAGACCGGCTCAAGATGGACAGCTACTCCGACGGCAACGGCGACCAGGTGGCCTCGGCCTTCGACAGCCGCAACGGAACCCTGACCCTCGGCTGGACGCCGGATGATCTCACCGCCATCAGCCTGTCCTACGAGGTCAATAGGACCCGTGATGCTCTCTATGCCGGTGCCGGAATGGACAGCCCCTATTCCGACGGAAATACCCTCCGATTCAAGCTCCGGCGAAGCTCCGGCTCCGGTCTGCTCGGCGACGTGAGCGCCGATCTCTACATCAGTGAGGTGGAGCACCTCATGGACAACTACTCGCTGCGTCCCCTCACCGCCCCCATGGCCATGAGCGCACCGAGCACCTCGGATTCCACCGGCGGTCGTTTCTGGAGTGATCTCCACGTCTCCCCTCGGTTCGAATTCACCGTTGGCATCGACGTCGCTCGCAACGACCGCAACGCGCTGCGATTCGCGGGCCCGAATCCCGACGCCGTGGCCATGCTCCAATCGGTGTTGTGGCCCGACGTCGATCTCGGTCAAGACGGCCTCTTCATCGAAGGGAGCCATCCCGTTGGGGAAGGCCGGGCGGCTGAGGTTCGGGCTGAGGGGCGACCGGCACACCGCTTCTGCCGCGGCCGCTGATCTCAAACCAGCCGGAACCAGCCCCACGCCCCGTCAGCTCTGGGAGACCTACTACGGCGCTGTGGAGGACCACTGGAACGACACTGATTTCGGAGGGTTCATCCGCTACGAGCACCACCTGATCGGCCCCGGCCTTGGGTTCTTCGCCGGTCTCAGCCGGACGGCGCGGGCAGCCGATACCACCCAACGCTATATGGCTGCCAACTCCGGCATGCCCGGCATGCGTTGGGTCGGGAACCCGGCCCTCGATGCGGCCAACCACCTTCAACTTGACGCCGGCCTGAGCTGGTCCGGAGCCGGTTTTCAGTTTGACGCGACGGTCTTTGCCGACGAGGTTTCCGACGAGATTCTCCGCGACCGGGCCCACGGCCAACCGGGCATCCTGCGCGACGACGGCGCCACCATCTACCGGAATATCGATACACGGCGGTTGGGCTTCGAATTGACGGGCCAGGGCCGCATTGGATCCAACTTCGTCCTCCGCGGCGATGCCGCCTATGTCTGGGCTCAGAACACCACCGACGATCGACCGATCGCCCAGACTCCCCCACTCGAGGGTGCGCTCTATCTGAGTTGGGCTCGTGGCCGGTGGAGCGCTTCGGGGGTGATTCGCTGGGCGACGGAACAGACGCGGGTCGATGACGACCCGACGACAGGCAGCGGACTCGATCCAGGTGAGACTCCAGGGTGGGCCGTTGTCGGTCTTTCCGCAGATTGGGATGTGGGAGCGGGCTTCGGGGTCGTGGTCGGGGTGGACAATGTGTTTGACCGCGCCTACGCCTATCACCTCAACCGTTCGAGCGTCTTCGATCCTCTCCAGGTACAGGTCAACGAACCCGGCAGAACGATCTGGATTCGCGTTCGATGGAGCGGGGACGGCTGACCGGCTCGAATTCCGAATTCCGAATTCCACCCTGCTCTACTGTCCTTCGACCTCCGAAGGCTCGACGACTTCTTCGGCCGGCTCGTTCTCACCCTCCGGCGGCTCGAGCAGTTCGCCGATGAACAGGCTCGAGTTCTTGACGAAAAACACCACCGGCAGGTCGCCAGCCAGTTTCTCGAGCCGGTTCGCGGAGTCCTCTTCCTCTCCCGGATGGGGTGACTGGAGGCCGAGGAAGACCACCGCGGCGTTGGCGCTCTCCCGATGGATCACCTCGGCCACGGTGGCGTCGGGAGGCTTCAGGATGACCCGCACGTCGGCATGGATCCTGATTTCGGGAATCAGTTGTTTGAGGCTCTGCTCGGTGTGGGTCTTCATGATCTCGGAAGAGGCGACGCTCATCACCTGCACCCGCGCATCCCGCCATGCAGGGTTGTTCTGCAGCAGGTGGGCCAACAGCAGCATCAGGTCACCGTTTCGCTCGAGCCCGCCCCACCAGATGTGGATCTTGGCCTCCTTGCGCCGGAACAAATGACTGGGGCGGATGCGGCCGAGCACGAAGGACTTGTTGAGCCGCTCCAGCTTGGCCATGACCCGCAGGAAGTCGGCGCGCAGGTTGAGATCGTCCGGCCATCCGAGAAGGACGGTGTTGCTGGCCATACCGGCCATACCGTTGGCCTGGGACACCTGCACGATGCCCCCCACAACGTCTCCCACAACGTCGACCTCCGGAAAGACGACGATTCCCTCGGAGTCGATCACCTCCTTGAAGACCTCGCGCCGCTTTTCCAGTTCGAGATCGTCCTCCATGAGATCGCCCACCACCAGGTTGGCGACACTGACCACGCCGCGACCCTGGCTGAACCAGTCGCCGAATCGGATCAGGTCCAGCTCCTTCACCGGGTCATCGACGTAGACCAGAATGTGCGGCCGCCAGTTGCGGGAACTGATCGGCCGTTCGTTGAGTCGGATCAGGGCCCACCGGATGAGGGCCTCGTAGAGACCCCTCCTGGCGTCGCCCCAGCGGGCGGCCTGCTCCCGGCGGGACAGGTGGAGCCACAGACCGAGCTCCGCCACCAGGGCGATGGCACCAGCCACCGGGCTGATCAGCACCATCACCACACCGCAGGCCAGCCCGCCGATCAGGCTCACCGCCCACGGGACCTTGAGCCGGGGCCGCCACGAGGGATCGCCGCTGAGCACCTCGAAAGCCGCCACCAGGTTGACCGTGCCGTAGACGGTCAGAAAGAACATGGACACCACAGAGGCCACGGCATTCAGGTTGCCGAGAAACACCGCTGCGACGGCGATGGCAATGGCCACCGTCATCCCGGGGAGCAGACCCTTCGGGTCACTCGGTGGCCGCCACAGGAAGCGCGGCGCGATCCCGTCCCGCGCCAGCGCCTGCAGGGTGCGGGGAGCCGCCAGGATCGAGCCCACCGCCGACGAGAAGATGGCCGCCCACAGGCCCGGCATCACCAGCCAGGGGCCGAGGAACGCGACCCTCGACCAGACCATGGGATCGTCCCGCAGCACCTCCGGCTCGGTCCCGAGGGTCAGCAGGAAGGGCACCAGCATGTACACGGCAAAGCCCGTCACCACGGCGGCTATGGACCCCAGGGGGATCGCCTTGCCCGGATCGCGAAGATCTCCCGACAGGCCGAGCCCGGCCATGACCCCGGTCACCGCCGGGAAGAAGATGGCAAAGCCCACCCAGAAGCCCACGTCGCCGCTCGGCGGGTGCAGGGTGACCGCGTTCCCGGACGAAGTAGCGGCGGCCCCAACGGCGAGGGCCACCAGCGACACACCGACGAAGCCCATCAGCAGGACCTGGGCGCGCAGGGCCTTGTCAGCCCCTGCCATGGCCAGTATGCCGACCGCGATCACGATCACCAGCGACACCGGCATCAGCGGGACCGCCGGCCAGATGATCCGCAAAGACTCGGCGAGACCGTAGGCGTAGAGGGTGACCGAGAAGGTCTGCGACAGGAAGAGGGGCACCCCGATGGCTCCGCCCAGCTCGAGGCCGAGACTGCGCGAGATGATGAAGTAGGCGCCGCCGGCACCCAGCCTCGCGTTGGTGGCCACCGACGAGAACGACAGCGTGGTGATGAAGGTGATGGAATTGGCCAGCACCACCACCGCCAGCACCCTGAGCAGCCCCATGTGTCCCACCAACCACCCGAGGCGCAGGTACATGATCACGCCGAGGATGGTCAGGATGGTGGGCGTGAAGACCCCGATGAAGGTGCCGAGCTTGCCGTTTCCTGTCATTCGCCTCCCCTCTGGACGACCGCCGCCGCGAGAACTCGTCGCGACACCATCGCCGGATTCCATACGTTAGAGGAAATCGTCGGGGACGCAAGTCCTCTTCAATCCCGAATTGAAAATTGAAAATTACAAATTGAATGGACTCTCCTTCCCCTCTCCTCACCCGGGTGGAGGTTTGGGCGGGGGGTTTTCGATTTTCGATTTTCGATTTTTGATTCATCCTTGCCTGTAAATCGCCCAACTTTCGCCCCATCTGTGCCCGTTGATATCGCTTCAATGGATCCAAGGGGGTTGCCATGATCGATCGCCACCGACGCCTGGTCGTCATTGGTGCCGGCTTCGCCGGCCTCGCCTGCGCCCGCGCCGCCGCCGCGCGGGGCGTGGACACCACCGTTCTCGAAGCCCAACCTGCCCCGGGTCACCGCGTGCGAACCACCGGTGTTCTTGTCAAGGAGGCCGCAGACGCCTGGGAGGTTCCACGGAGCCTGACCCGCAAGATCCACGGCGTTCGGCTCTACTCGCCCTCGCTGGACTGCGTTGACCTCGAACGACCCGGTTACTACTTCCTGGCCACCGAAACCGGCGACTTGCTGGGATGGTGGGCCCGCGAGGCGGCTCGCCACGGCGTCGAGGTCCGGTGGGGGGTCCCCTTCCGCGGTTCGCAGTCCCTTGCCGACGGCACCCTCCGCATCGATGCCCACGGCATCCGCTGTCGGTTCCTGGTGGGCGCCGACGGCGCCCGTTCGGCAGTGGCCGTCGACCGCGGCCTCGCCACCAACACCGAGTTTCTGGTGGGTCTCGAGGCGGAGTGCCTTGGCCTTGGCGGGGTCGAAGAGGACCGACTCCACGTGTTTCTGGACTCAGACCTGGCCCCCGGCTACATCGCGTGGATTGTGCCCGGCACCTCTGCCTACCAGATCGGCCTGGCGTGCCGAAGCCCAGGCGTCCCGGACCTCGACGCGCTGGATGGACTTCTCAACAAGAGATTCGACCTCAGCCGCATGACGGTCCTCGGCCACCGCGCCGGACGGATTCCGGTTGGCGGTCCGCTCGACCGGATCGGCGACGACCAGACGCTGCTCATCGGCGACGCCGCCGGCTGGGTCTCCCCCCTCACCGCCGGCGGCATCCACACCTCCATCGAGTGGGGCCGCAGGGCCGGTATCGCCATCGCCGACCACCTGTTGGACGCCGGCCCCCAACCCCACCGTGTCATGGCCAGGCTGGTCCCTCGTTTTCGGTTCAAGCGACTGTTGCGCAGGATTTTTGATCTCGGTCCACCGAACCGGCTCTACGACGTCCTGCTGTCCAGCCCCACCTTCCTGGCCGCCGCCCGACTCATTTTCTTCCACAATCGCGGGATTCTATCGAGGGAGGCGTGGTCGGATCGGCGAAGCGTAAAGGAAGGGCTGAGGGCCTGAGGTCAATAGGTTCAAGGTACAGAGGTTTAAAG
This sequence comes from uncultured Holophagae bacterium, assembly GCA_963801995.1. Classification (GTDB taxonomy): domain Bacteria; phylum Acidobacteriota; class Thermoanaerobaculia; order Thermoanaerobaculales; family Sulfomarinibacteraceae; genus FEB-10. Next base: position 898,426 of record CAWDGW010000017.1, read on the forward strand.
GTTAAAAGGTTGAAGGTTTAAAGGTTAAAGGTTTAAAGGTTAAAGGTTTAAAGGTGACATGAGCGTGGGCTGCTTCAGGCGGCCCATTCGCGAATGTCATCCCAAACGAGGCCCGAAGGGCCGAGGAGGGATCTCTTCGAGGCTGGCAATAGCCTTGATTTCTGAGGTTTGATTTTCGATTTTCGATTGGGGGGAGGGGGAAGGCCCGGCGGCCGCAGCCGCCGGGCATGGGATTACTGATTCGAATTCGGTTTTTCACAGGTTCCGGGAACCCGGGTGTAGGTTGCGTAGGAGGGCGGGAAGGTCGCCCCAGGAGTATCAACGAACGGAGTCTGTCCCCACGCGTAGATTCCGATCTCTTCAAACTCGACCTCGAAGTGATCGCAGTCCAGCATGGTCAATTCACCCTGCGCCGCAGCGATATCCGGAACGCCGTCGTCCGGATCACTCAACTGGCTGGGGCCCGCGTTCATCAGTTGCACCATGTTGTAGGTCCGACCGCCGGTCTTCCTGAGCACCCCACGCCAACTCGTGGATACCTCCCAGGGCGGCACGCTGTTGCCGATACCTTCCGCGACGATCGAGTAACAACCACCGCCCATGGGAACCACGGAGATCAGAAACTCCATCGCGAACGTCTCGTTCTGGCCGTACCAGGCACCCGCTGGCCCGCACCGACGAAATCCCCCACCTCCATCCTCCTGGGCCATCCCCGAACCCGCCCAGGCCAGTGCCACCATTGTTGCCACCACCATGATCTTGTTCGCCGTTTTCATTGTCCGAGTCTCCTTTCTTTCTGTTGGTTAGCTCCAATGTGGAGCCCCGAAAAAGAGGAGTCGTGATGGAAAGGTGCGGATAATGTGCGGAAAATGCGCGGTTCTCGACGTCGCGAGTCATCGAAGCTCCAGCTTGTCGCCCAATACCCAACCCCGGATTCCCAAGAGGCGTATTACGACCCTCGACTGGGACTGCCAGCAGCCCGGGGTTGGGTATCGGGATTTACTGAACCAATCAAAAAATAGAAGTCAAAAAAACGTCTAAACATCCCAATACCGCACCTCACAGCCCCGGCGGGATAGTCCGACACTCCCCGGTGCCGTCTTGGGGATGTGAGGTCGGTATTGGGCACACGGCACTACTCGCCGAGACATCACGAATGTGAGGTCGGTATTGGGCGACGAGCATTGCCTTCGCTTGCCGGAATTCCGGGAAACCGGATTCCCTACTTCTGGTACAATAACCACATGAACATGACGCGACTCGGCAAGAAGGGACAGGTCTCCATCCCAAAGGCGATTCTCGATCGCCTCGGCCTGGAGCCCGAGACAGTGCTGCTGGTGGAGTCCGCCGAGGACGGGTCCATCGTATTGAGGCCGGCGGCGGTTTACCCCGTCGAAACTTATAGCGATGAACGGGTGAGCGAGTTTCTCGAGGAAGACAGCATGACAGCCTCCGAGCGGCGCAACCTCGACGAGCGCACGAAGAAGAATCGGTGAGGCTCTTCCTCGACGCCAACGTCATCTTCAGTGCGGTCCACTCGCCCGGGGGCCGGTCTCATGCACTGTTCCGATTGGCCCAGGCTGGCCTCTGCGAGCTTCTCTCGTCCGCCCACGCCATCGGCGAGGCTCATCGCAACCTGGCCCTGAAATCACCAACGAAAATCGACGAACTTGCCCAATTTCTCGAGGTCGTAACGCCGGTTCCAGAACCAGATCCGAGGCTGGTGACATGGGCCGCGGAAACCGGTTTACCGGACAACGATGCGCCGATCCTCGCCGCTGCAGTGGCCGCCAGGGTCGATGCCCTTGTCACCGGCGACCGGAAGCACTTCGGACCGTTGTTTGGAATCACTTTCGGTGGCGTCGAGGCCATCCCACTCTCGGAGGCTCTCCGCAGATTCCTCTGAGCCCCCCAAAAACCAATCGTCCTGACACCCTCCCGGCAACCCCACGAGGGGCGGTAATGACCGGACTCGGCCGGCCCTTGATTATTTCGCCTTGATAGCCGATATTGAGATATTCGGATCACTCAAGTGATGTTCGCCAGAATATCTCACCGAAAGCCCACTGCGACCCCAAATCTGCGGGTCACAGCCCCGGTGGCGACATTGTTGATCGTCGTCCTCGCGGTGGGAGCGCATGCGGCGAATACCGGAAGTCTGGCCGGCGCCGTGAGCGGCCCGGAGGGTACACCGCTGGCGGGCGCCACGGTGACCATCAAATCGGATGCCTTGATCGGCGGGGCGCGGACAGCCGTGACCGACGCACGGGGTCGATTCTCGTTCCACCTGCTGCCCGTGGGCAGCTATTCGGTGGGTGCGGAGTCGGCCGGGTATCAGCCGGCCACGGCAGAGGCTCGTGTCCAGTCCAATCACGTGGCCTCGGTGGAATTTCGGCTCATTCCTGAGCACTTCACGAGCTCCATCGAGGTCACGGCCAACGTGCCTGTGGTGGACACCTCCAAGGTGAATACCGGCGTGGTGTGGGACTCCGAGTACCTCCGCCTCGCCGAGGTGGGCACCACCAACCGGAACTACCAGGCGGTCCTGGGACAGGCCCCCGGCGTCTTCTCCGGAAACAACCCGTCGGTGATGGGAGCCACCATTGGTGAAAACTCCTACCTCGTGGATGGCATGAGCACCACCGACCCGGCCTTCGGAACCTGGGGCACCATGTTCAACATCGACGCGGTCCAGGAGATGAACTTCCAGACCGGCGGCTTCGAGGCCGAGTTCGGCCAGGCCACCGGCGGCCTGGTCAACCTGGTGACCAAGTCTGGAGGCAACCAGTTCTCCGGGTCCCTCGACCTCCGGTACCGCGGCGAGAATCTCACCGAGAACGGCGAGTACTACGACCAAGAGCGAGCTCAGCGAGTGGCGGCAGGGGTACTCGGCCACCCTCGGCGGGCCGATCCTGCGCGACCGGCTGTGGTTCTTCAGCTCCCTCCAGTACATCAAGAACTCCCGTGAGGAGGTCGACGAGCCACTTCTCCCGCCAGTGGACGGGGTGGCAGGCCCTGGCCAAACTCACCTGGCAGGCCGGCACCAGCCACAGGGTGGTGCTCAAGGGCTCCACCGATCCGGCCGAAATCCCCGGTATCAACCAGGGCTCCCTGGTTCTGGAATCGGCCATGGGCACCCAGGAGCAGGGTGGGCACCTGTGGCAGCTCGAACTCTCCTCGGTGCTGTCGGACAGCTGGCTGCTGGTGGCCCAGGTGGGCGCCGCTCCCATGTTCACCCGTCAGTTTCCCACCCATGGCTCCGACCTGGTGAGCGGCCACTGGAACGAGGACACCGGGCTCTGGTACCACAACTTCGACTGGAACTACGACGGTCCCCGGACCCGGGACGATGCGCGGGTGAACGCCACCTGGTTCGTGGACGACTTGGCGGGATCGCACGAATTCAAGGGGGGGTCTCGAGTTCTCCCGAGTCGGCTACGACGTCGTGGACTACTCCAACGGCGGCGCGCTGATCCGTGACCACCAGCCCAACTCAAACTCGTGGGATCCCGTGGATCTCAACGGCGACGGCTACTTCAATCACTGGCTGAGCGTTCGCGAGCCCGAAGTCGCATGCCCGAGACCCGCATCAGGAGCAGCGGCACGATCGCCGGTGCATTCGTGCAGGACGCGTGGCGGCCCCACCCCAACCTGACCGTCAAGCCCGGCCTGCGATTCGACAAGGTCACCCAGAGCAACCACGGCGGGCGAACAGATCGCCGACATGGACCGCTGGCAGCCGCGCCTCGGCCTGGCCTGGGACCTCAGCGGCACGCGCGCCACGTCATCCGGGCCTCGGCCGGCCGCTTCATGGATCCCACCGCCCTCAACATCGCGGAGCGGGCCTCCGGGGTCAGTCGTCACAACTCACGAGTACGACACCCTGGAGTACTACTGCAACGCCTACCCGCGGCCTGTGGTGCGATGCGGACTCGCTGCCGCCCTCCTTCGGTGATCCGATTTCCTGGGTCAACTGGGACGGGCAGCCCTACACCCTGATCGACAATCGCGGCGTGTCGACCACCGTGCCTCCCCTCACCATCGACCAGGCCGGTCTCGGCAGTCTCGCTGCTCCATACGTGGACGAGCTGATCATCGCCTACGAGATCCAGCCGGCGCCCCAGACATCCCTCGAACTGAGCCACGTCCGGCGCAGGACCCGGGACACCATCGAGGATACCTGCCAGGGCAACGCGTGGGCCTGGGGGGCGGCGCCGTTCCCCGACCTCGAGGACCCCTCAACCTGGACCATGGCCGCCGACTGTGAGGGCTACCTCTACGTCAATCTGCCCGGCCAGTACCGGGATTACGACGCCTGGATCGCTGGCTCGAGACCCGGCAGAGCTGGGGCCATCTCCGTGCCAGCTACACCCTCGCCGACTCGGATGGCAATAATCTCGTCAGGCCCGATGAGCTACAGTTTCGCTCACTCCGGCGATTACTTCCCGCTCCACTTTGTCGGCTACAAGGCAGCCTGCGAGGGCCAGAGCGATCACCACCTCAAGCTGAACGGGTACTTTCTGCTGCCGAAGTCTTTTGTGATCGGGGTGGACGCCTTCTGGATGAGCCCGGTCAACCGGTGGCTCTGGTCCTTATGCGACGCATTTCAGGGCGCGGCTTACCACCGATCCACCGCCGACCAGATGGCCGCCCTCGGCATAGACCCCGCCACCGCCGACTACTGCACCACGCCTGACGGCGGCGATCTCGGAGGTTCCTATACCCTCCACGGGGGCGCCGGCTACGTGGCAGAGCCCCTCCCTGTGGCAGGTGGACCTCCAGTTCTCCAAGAGCTGGCGCCTGGGCCGGATCGACCTCCAGGCCATCCTCACCGTCTACAACCTCTTCGGCAACGAGTGGGGCGACACGGTGAACGACCAGGCCTTTCTCCAGGACACCGACGACGACGGGAACCCGCTCACCTACCAGGATGACGATCCCTCCGCGCCCTACTACGATGCCTACTACGGCGCCGACTCGTCACCGGTGCTCGTTCCGATCGGCGAACCGTTCTCCTACTGGGATCCGAGGCGATACGAGATCGGCTTCCGAATAGAGTTCTGATCCGCTACCCACCCGTTCCGAATTGAAAATTGAAAATTACAAATTGAAAATTGTCGTCTGCCGGGAGCGTTGACGATTGGGCCGCAGAAGAACGCAGCATTGCTCTGCGTCCCATCCAACCTCGACCGTCGAGGGAGGTTTTCCGAATTCCGAATTCCGAATTCCGAATTAGGGCTGCCGAGGCCAGCCCGCCGTCACGTCACCAGCTCGGCGGTTCGTCCTCCCAACCCTCGAAAGGCTCGCCGGCGGTCACGAAATACCAGCCCGGAGGCTTGTCCGGATCGGGAATGGCGCGCAGGTTGGTGAAGCTCTTGAGCTTGGCGAGGAGCTCGCGGTAAGGCAGGTCCAGGATGGGGGTGGCGTCGAGGTCGGGCACGGGCCACAGTCGGATGGCGCCGTCGAGGTGACCCGAGGCGATCCAGCGCCCGTCGGGTGACACCGCCACGCACCCTGCCACCGAGATAGTCCATGGCCAGGGTGTGGGGGCTTTCGCCGGTGATCCGCCCAACCTGCACCTTGCCGGACGCCACGGTGACCACGATGGTCCCGGAGGGATCGATGTCGAGCGCGTACACACCGGACCCGTGACTGTCGAGGGTGGTGGATGTCCCGGTGACCAGATCGAGAACCGTCGCAAACCCGCCCATGCCGTCGGCGTGGGGCCGTCCGAGCAGCATGCGGCCTTCTCCGTCCAGCGCGAAATCCGCCAACTCCGTCGAAGGCGTCGGTGAACTCCCCGGTGGAGGGATTCAGCCGCATGCCGCGACCGCCGAGGCTCATCAGCAGACCGCCATCCGGGGAAAACTCGACATCCGTAAAGAAGTCGTCGATGGCCTCGTGCCCTTCCGGAAGGTCGAACTCCCGCATCCCGCCCGTCTCCAGGTCCCAGATCTGGAGGGCGCGCCGGTTGTCGAACCGGCCCGGAACCGCCACCAAACGCCCGTCCGCCGAAATCGCCGTGTTCAGCACCCGCTGGTCGGCACTGGCCACAAAACGTTGAGGGCTTCCGTCCAGGGGAATGACCCGGACCGAGGCCTCTCCGCCACTGGTGACCACCACCGTGCCATCGGCCGACAGGTCCAGGCACCCCACCACCGACGGAATCGGATGGCCCCAATCGAAGAGCAACCTGCGGCTCGGCTTCGGGTCCGGGGCGAAGCGGCCAGTGGCGCACCGTGCCGTCGGTCCCGAGGGAGACCAGGAAGTCGCCGTTCGGACCGTAGGCGATCTCCTCCACCGTGTCCCGAATGACCGCGCAGAACAAAGGGGTGGCGCGACCGGTCGAAGGGCCACACCGCGATCCGAGTGAGACTGGCCGTCACCAGCCAATCGCCGCTCGGGTGGAAGCCCACCGAGTTCATCCGATTGCCCACGGGATCCAACCGCAAGCCGTCGGCGCCCGGAGGATCGTCCAGGCCGTGAATGACCGCGTGGCCGTCGTCGTAGATCACCGCCACGAAACGTCCCGAGGGGTCGAACCGGAGACCGTTGCACACGAGGTTCGGCGGGACCGGGCCAGCTCCTGATTCGCTGCGGTGCATCGGCGGTGAAGCTCCACACCGCGATGTCCCCATCGACGGTGGTGGTGGCGAACAGCGTTCCGTCCGGCGAGAACTCGATCTGCTTGACCTCGGCCCCACAGGTGGCGACGGGGCGCGGCTCGGCGTCGGGCCGGTCCACATCGGCCAGCCAGAGCTCGCTGCCGATGGCGTACAGCAGGGATCTGCCGTCCGGACTCAGGGCCGCCCGGGGCGGAAAGCCCTGCTGGAGGCGCCGGCGCAGCTCCACCGGCCGGGGATCCAGGGACCAGCCCCCTTCAACTCCGCGGATCCGCCACGAATCGGTGCATCCGCCACAGGCTCTTGAAATCCCCCACGTCGGCGACGGTGACCGCCCACTCGTCATAGCCGGGCACGTCCCGCAGCCGGCGGCCGTCGGGGACCGACCAGATCGTGGCGTGGGCATCGCCCCACCCGTTGGACACCATCACCCGGGAGTCGGGCGAGAAACCCGCACCCCCGGGTCCCGAATGGGCCTTCCACGACCTCATGGGGCCGCCCGAGGCGGGCCGCAGCGCCAGCGTGCCGTCGAAGAAGCCCGAGGCCATCCACCTCCCGTCCGGGCTGAAGGATGGCGACGGTAAACAGCTGTTCCGACTCTTCGCCGACGACGTCCATCGCTCGCGGCATGGGCGAACGCCACAGGGCGTTCAGGGCGACCCGCCTCGGCCCGGGATCGTCCGCCTGTTCGAGGCTGGCGATGGACCAGGCCAGGGCAAGGGGCGGCGAAAAATCGAGCGCCCGCCGGCCGATTTCAAACAACCTCCTGCCCTCCACCCGACGGGCCTGGTGCTCCGCCCGCTGCCATAGCGCAGTCATGCCGATCGCCACCGCCGAAAGAGCCACGAGAAGCGCCATTGCGGCCACGCGGCGCCTGCGACGGCGTCGCCCGGAGTGGATCGTCATGGCATCGGCGAAGGCCCCCTCCACGGCGCTCAGCCCGCCGGGATAGGCCTCGCGCCACACCAGGAACTCGCGGAATGAGGACCCGGACCACAGCAGATCCCGCGGCCGACCCTTCTCCTCCCACAGCGCCGCCGCCTGCCGCAGCTGGTCCCGGAGCTGGGCCGCATCGGCGTCCTGGGTCTGCCAGCGCACCAGGCGCGGCCAGGCCGCCAGCAGCGACTCGTGCACGATCTCCACCCGCTGGACCGGCGGTCTGCTCGTCGCCGTCTCCCTCCTTGTGATAGGCGGTCAGCAACCTGGCGTTGATCAGCGAGCCCAGCACCTCAGCCGCCGCGCCGCCGCTCGCCTTCGGAAAAAACCGACAGCAGCTCGTCCACCTCCCGGCTGGCCCGGGTCCCTTTCGCCGTCACCAGGTTGCGGAACAGCTCCCGCACGATCGGCAGCCGTTCCGGCCCCGATCTCCTCCACCGTCGCCTCGGCGTGCTGGGCCAGCGCTCCAACCACCCCGCCGATCTTCTCGTAGGCCTCTCGGGTCAGCAGCCGCCGCTCCCGGTCCCGCAGCTCCCACAGCCGCGACACCGCAAAGGCCAGCAGCGGCAGCGCCCCCCGTTCTTCGGCCACCTCGTCGAGCATCTCGTCCACCAGCAGGGCGCTCTCGAAGCCGTACAGCCTGCTCGCCGCAGGCTCCACCAAGCGCAGAGCGCAGCTCGACGCCCTCCAGAGGCCCCACCAGGGTCAGGTCCTTGAGAATCGGCGCCAGCTCGCGGTATCGGTGGCACTCGTAGAAGAAGTCGTCGCGCAGCACCAGCACCAGGTGGATGTCGGCGGCGTCCACCAGCCGCCGCAGCAGGGCCACGAAGGCGTCCTGCACCGCCGGCGGGTTGAGGGTGAAGAGCTCCTCGAACTGGTCGATCACGACCACCGCCTCGGCCCACTGGCCCCGCCACCGCGACACCATGGCCAGCGCCACGTCGGGATCGGCAAAGCCGAGCAGCTGCCGGACCTCCCCCACCTCGCCGGCGAAGTCCGGCGCCAGGGCGCGGGCCAATGACAGGAACGGGGTGTCTCCGGGTTGGCAGGCCACCGCCCGCCAGCCGTCCGGCGTGCCCGGGGATCACCCCGGCCTTGAGCAGCGAGCTCTTGCCGACCCCGGAGGGGCCGATCACCGCCAGCAGCCGGCGGGAGGTGATCTTGCGCCACAGATCCGCGATCTCCCGGTCCCGGCCGAAGAAGTCCTCGGCATCGGCCTCGGAGAACGCCGACAGCCCCGGGTACGGGCAGCCGTCCTCGTCGCCTTCGACCGCACGCTCGGGGAATCCGGCCACCTCGGCGGTGGCCACGTCAACCGCGGCCACCGGCGCGATCAGCCGGTAACCCCGCTTGGTGATGGTCTCGATGTACCGGGGGCTCCTGGCGTCATCACCCAGCGCGTCTCGGAGCTGGGCGATGCGCCGGGTCAGGGTGTTGTCCGAGACGAACTCGGTCTCCCACACCGCATCGAGCAGCTCGGCCTTGCCCACCAGCTCGCCGGCGCGAACGGCCAGGCAGACCAGCACGTCCATCGCCTTGAGCTCGAGCTGGACCGCCTCGCCGCCGTTGGACAGCCGGTTCAGGGTCGGCTCCACCAGCCATTCTCCGACGAGAAACGGATCCCTTCCCTGACTGATCGTCTCGAATTGCGGCGACACCTTGGCGCTATTGTAGGTCCGACGCCCGCCTCCTGCAATCCCGCCGGCAGCCGCGCGCCGGCGGAGATCTCGGAATCGGGAATCGGATGATTCGACCCATGGTGCCCTCGGTTGAAGCCTCCCGCCCCGCCCGTCCCTAATTACAAATTGAAAATTGAAAATTGAAAATTATTGTCTGCCGGGAGCCTTGGCGATTGGTTCGCAGAGGAACGGGGCATCGATTGCCTCCAGAAAGTGCCCGGCACCCGCTCGTCTTCAGGTGTCACCGCATGACGGCCGTCCGCGGACGGGCGCCGGGCGTGAGGAGGGATCTGTTTTGCTCCTGTCCCTACTGCGGCTCAATGGTGGTCGGATCGCTGGTGGTGTTGTCCAGCACCGACCCGTAGCAGTAGAAAGGCAATGGGAACATGGTCCACACCTCGACGTAGCCCATGACCGGCCGATAGTCGTCAAAGATGCGGTTGAACTGTTGGTTCGACCACGGTCCCAGGAGCACCCTGGTGGATTCCAGCAACGTCCCTGTGGAGTCGTAGAGCTCCACCTCCACCGGGGCGATCGTCGCGGTGCCGTTCTGGCAACCGATGTTGGTGCGCATGTCGGCGTTCTCGGTGGCGAATAGGATCCGTTTTCGATCCCCGGGCTGGATCATCTCGCTTTCACCGATCGCCGGCATGGCCTGGCCATACGTGCCTCCGGCGTCGGTCTCTGGTTGGGTGTAGATCCGCCCCATGGCCAACAGATCGGGGCTCGAAGCGGCGATGGCCACCGCACCGAACGCGCCCGGTTCCAGATCGAAGGCCTCCGCCACCACATTGGCGTACCGAACCGATGCGCCACCGGCCAGAGAGAACGGCTCCGACGTCATGTGATCAGTGTTGTCCTCGCCTCTGGGCAGCCACCAGAGCTCGTATTCCACCGCGGCGTCGCCCCGATTCGAAAGGTCGAGGTCGGTCCGGTAAAACGAGCCCTCGGCTCCAGCCGCAAAGGCCGCTGCCGGAAGCACCGACAGGTACGCGAGAGCCTTACAGCACTCGGACGTGGCATATCCGAAAGTGAAATTCGAGCCCGCACCGAAGTCGGTGAACCACATGTCGTAGCGTCCGTCCCCGGCGTTGTAGAGCACGGCAGGGTGCCCGCGGTCTCCATCGAAGTACCCGAGCACCGGGTTGCCCTGGTGCTTGACCCATTCGATGCCGTCCACGGACACCGCATACCCGATTCCGAAATCCCCGGCGGATCCGATGTACCACATGTGGTAGTTCGCGCCGTCGAACATGACAGACGGGGCGTAGGCCAGCCACGAGTCCCATCCATGGCCGGGCTCGAGAACCGGCGTCGGGTGCTTTGTCCAGGTCAACCCATCGGACGACTCGGCATAACCGACCCGCCAGTCCGTATCGCTATCTCCCACATCCTTGGAGGAGGAGTACCACATGCGGTACAGCCCATCGTGGACGATCACCGTGCCCGGCAGCACCCACTCGTCGTCGAAGGAACCCGGCGGGCCCACGTCCATGACCGGATTGCCCTCGTACTTGGTCCAGCTCGAGCCGTCTGGTGAGGTGGCATAGCCCACGGCACCCTCATCGCCTCCGTCGGCCCCGTACCACATGCGAAATCCCGACTGGTCGTGGATCACTGCGGCCAGAGACACGCTGACGTCATCCCACTCGCCGTCCGCACCCTTGGCCACCACCGGGTTGGTCGGGTCCATCTCCCACGCCACACCGTCCGACGAGGTGGCGTGACAGATTTCATAGTCCGCCCAATCACCTCCCGCATCCACGGGTTGGCGAATGAAGTACATGTGGTAGGTGCCGTCCACCTCGACGACCGTCGAGGTGTATCTGGTTTGATAGACAGCCGGGTCCGGCCCCGGAACCACCGGGTTACCGTCATACTCGACCCACTCGGTCTGGGCCATGCCCAGCCCGGCCCCGAACACCAGCACCACAATTGCCAACATCAGTTTCTTCGCGTCCATCGTGACCTCCTCGTGTTTTGATCTGCTCGACAAGGTGGGTCGCGGCACGGCGAAAGTCGTGAAGAAAATGTGCTGGAGTTGTGCGGGATTCACCGTTGCGAGAGATCGAGGTTGGCGATTGTCGCCCATTTCATTTTTTGCGGCTGGGCCGCAAAAAATGAAATGGGTTGATTAAAGAGCACTTGAGTGGAGGTGCCCTGGTTGGTCTTCGATCAGATCACGGTTCGTATCGGGGGCGGTTTTCCGAATTCCGATTTCCACATCCGAATTGCGGCCTGCCGAGGGCGAAGTGAGCAGAGGGGCAGAGGAGAGGCTGATTCGAGGCGTGCTCCCGGGCAACCCCGTTGAGGGTCATCCCGAGCGAGGTCACGACGTGTCCCGGCGAAGCCCAGAGGGCGAAGCCGGAAGGGGCCGACGAGGGATCTGGGACAGCGTCAGACTCCTCGACCTCACGAGTGAGCCCGTCGGAGTTGATGCGCAACTCACTCGGAATACCCAGCGCTGGTCGAGCCTCGTGATGACCCAGATTGCCTCCTCGGCGCGCTGGCGCGCCTCGTTCGGAATGACATCGTTAGGTAGAGCGACAATCGCAGGGCTCGAACAGCTGCCCGGGGCATTGGACACCGTGAACCGTCGCTCAACGACCCTGGTTTCCTCATTCTCACATTCGAGCGCGGGAATTCTCACCTTCTCACCCTCTCACCCGTGCTGGGCGGGAGTTTGATTTTTGATTTTTGATTTTCGATTCGGAAGGGTGGGAGGGAGGGTCGAAAAAGTGCCCGCCGCGGCCGCCCGGTGGGGGTCTCGAGTCCACCGGAGCGAGCCGCAGCGGGCCAGACGAGGAATGAAGGAGGAGAGACCAGCGGTCCTGCCAGAACTCTGGTTCCCGTTCGCCTGTCGAGCCCTGCTCGCCTCCGGCTCGACTGCTACCGATCAAGTATGGGTCGCGGCGGAAAGGAAAGACATGAGGAAAATGTGCGGAAAATGTGCGGATTCACCGTTGCGAGAAATCGAGGCTTTCGATTGTCGCCCATTACTTTTCCCGCGGCAGGACCACGTGAAAAGTAATGGGTTGATTTGAGGCCATTTAAGAGGAGACGTCCTGGGAGGTTCGCGTCACTCGGGGCAGCCCGAACGGGGGCCGTTTTCCGAACTTCGATCGCATTGGTCGGGCGGAACCTCTCACCTCCTCACCCTGCCCACGACTTTTGACTTTCGACTTTAGACTTGGACTCGATTGATTGGCGCGGGGATTACCTCCCGGCACCGATAAACATCGACCCTATCGCGAGTACCGATGAGTTCGAGACGATCGCGCAGCTCTGCCATGACCCGTGCCTGCTGAGGCGTCTCGCCCACTGCTATCAAGCTGAGTCCGGTGCCGCCGCCATAGCCCGGGGTGATCGCCAGGAACCGAACATCGAGCTCGTCAGTCGGGCCATGATGGCGTCTGCGTCATCGCCGGCCCTCAGCCATTCCGGCCAGCGGCGGCTGGTTGAGGATGCCCTCCGCAATCCACGGCCGATCGAAGTAGAAGGGAGCCGGGAAATCGAGGGCCATGACCCGTCCGCCGGCAGGCTGTTGGTTGACCAGCAGAGCAGCCGCCCGGCCCGGCACCGTGGACTGCAGGACGCATCCTCGGCCGAGACGCCTCGCCACAGCCGCTCCAGGGGCCGGCCGTGGGATCCGACGATGCCCCACGCCGTGATCAGCGACGGTGCGATCAGAACCAGGCCCACAAGTCGGGGTCAGTCGTCCGGAGACGCGGACCACCAGACCGGCCGACAAGGGCGGCCAGAGCACCAGAGCAAGGGCATGGCCAGCCGAACCGACGGGTGGAACGCAAGGCCCACAAGCGAGGTAGGGAAGAGCCACCGCGAGCAGCTCCCGCGCCTGCGTCCTGCGGATCGCCAGCGGCAGGACGATCACCCCCAGCAGCAGGTGCCAACCCGCGACCTCGTCGGGCTGGACCTCGCCCACCGAGCGCGCCCCAGGGGATGCCGAAGGGCCCCGGGATCTCGCGGTGCACCTGGGTCACGTACTCGTGCCGTTCCTCGTTCAACCCCGGGAACCTCGACCCCGGACCAGACCGACGCCCATCGGATAGACCGGATCTCCCGTGGCCGCCAGGTTGCGCGCCATGAACGGCGCCAGCACCATCAGCGCCGGGAGGGCAGAGGCCGCGAGGGCGCTCGGCCTGAATCGGTCGCGCGCCCACACCAGCAGGACCAGCCCGGCCACCGCCGGCGCCGCCGACCACTTGGTTGCCAGGGCCCCTGCCAAGCGCGATTCCGATCAGCAACGGGTTGGACCGAAAACGGGCCAGCAAAGCCGCGACTCCCACGTGGAACACCACGAAGAGATCGATGAACGCCGCACCGGAGGCTGCCAGCACCGCGGGCGACGCGGCGAAGAACCAGGGAGCGCAGACCGCCGCAGTCCGCCGACTGCCGCGGCCGCGGTGAAGGAGCAGAATCAACACCACCAGCGAGCCCAGAAAGGCACCGAAGTGGAGGAACTTGGCAACCTCTCCGCCGGCCGCTCGAAGGCCCAACATCTGAACCGCCTCCACCGCCTGAGGAAAGGCGGCGTGGACGTCCCACGGGTAGAACACCACCCTGCCCTCGAGCAGGTAGAGCTTGGCCAGGGCCAGGTGGTAGCGCAGCCCGTCCGAGTCCACCACCGGCAGCAGCAGCTGGGGCACGGCCAGAGCAACCGTGGCCAGTCCCAGGCCAGCCAACAGCAGGTTGTGGCGGAGCAACGCCGACACCCGGCGCGCCAACACCCGCACGTCCCTCCACCACATCTTCGCGGCCGTGAGACCCGCCGCCATCATCGCCACCGCCAGAAGGATGGCCGTCGTGGTACCGATCACCGCCCCCACGGTCCACACCACGACCCCGACGGTGGTCATCCCCACGGAGGCCGCGAGTGGAAGGGTCAAAAACGCCTGAAGGGGACGCAAGCGGGACGGAATCACCCGGTATCCCAGGAGCGAAATCCCGATCAGCAGGATCGCCGCGATCGGAAGCGCGATGTATGGGGGCACCGGATCGGTGCCGAACGGCAGCATGGCAACCATTGTAGCCACCGCCCACCCACCCGAATTGAAAATTGAAGATTGAAAATTGAAAATTCCCACCCACCCGCACATTGCGAATTCCGAATTCCGAAACAGGGATTACGAATGGGTGGGTGGGACTTCTCCCCTTCTCACCTTCTCACCCTCTCACCTTCTCACCCGTGCTGGGCGGGAGAGGGGATTTCTGATTTTCGATTTTTGATCTTTGACCTAACTCAAGGTTGGGGTACCTTCGAGGTCCGACCCCTAGGCCACCAAGAGAACAAAAATCCCGATCCAAGTAATGCCCAAAAAGTGCCAGTAGTCCGCGACCAGCTCGACCGGCTCGGGATCGGTGAGGTATTTCCCCTGGCCAGCGCGGACGGTGGTGAGAACGAGCGGCACGACTCCACCAAGAACGTGCAGGCCGTGGAGCACGGTGAGCATCCAGAAGGCAAAGGCGAGCATGGTCTTCTGGAGCTGGTCGCCGGCGGCGGCCATGGCCATCCAGTTGGAAGTCTGGGCGGCCAGGAAAGCCACGCCGAGAGCGGTGGAGGCGGCAAGCAGGCGGGACGTCTCTGCAGCACGCCCGCCGCGGGCTGCCCGCACGGCCAGCACCAGCAGGGCGCTGAGTACGGCGAGGATCGCGGTGGCGATCCAGAGCCCGCCAGGAAGATCCGGAGAGCCGGGCGGGGGCCACTGCTCGGCTCGAAGCCGGATCACCAGGATGCCCAGCAGGCACGCCGCGAACAGGATGCCGAGGGAAAGCAGGAACAGCCGCATCCCCAGCCGGCGGGCTGTGCTGCCACTAGCCCGCATGATAGCTATCCCTCTGAATCAATTCGGCCATCATTCTGCGCCCGTTCCCGTTCCCGTTCCCGTTCCCGCCCCGAAACAACCATTTTCGGATCATCAGACTATCAAGAGCCCTCATGGGTGGCGATTTAATGGAAGTCGCAGGCATGGGATCATCGGGAACGGGAGGAACTCTTCGAGGTGATTGACATTGCCCGCACTATTCGCCGGCGGCTGCCGCTCCGACCCCGGTGGCGAAGTCGGGAATGATGACCTCCTGGTACTGGCCCGTGTCCATCATCGCGATGCCGACGAAGATCGCCAGGAAGGCGAAGGCGGTCAGGAAGACGAAGGCGTTGAAGGGTTTGTCCCACCGCAGGTGCATGTAGTAAAGGCCCACGAGAACGGCCTTTGCGGTGGCGATCGCCAGCCCGATCCAGATGTTGAGGAACCCGAGGTCCAGGTAGGTCACGGACACGGTCAGCCAGGTGCCGAACATGAGCGCGATCAGCACCACCACGAGCAGCCGGATCGAGGAGATGTGAACGCCGTCCTTGGTGTGTTCGTTCATCACGTTGCTCCTAGTGAATCAGGTAGAGCAGCAGGAAGAGGTAGATCCAGATCAGGTCCACCACGTGCCAGTAGAGGGCCACCATGTCCACCTTGGTGAAGTGGCCGCCGTCGAAGTCGCCGCGCCGGGCGCACATCAGCAGCCACAGCATGGCGCCGATGCCGCCGAGGACGTGGATGCCGTGCAAGCCGGTCATCAGGAAGTAGATGGAGAAGAAGGTCTGGGCGTTCTTGGGCTCGACCACGATCTCCTCGGCCTGGGACTCCTCCTCGGAAGCCGCGAGCCCGGCAGGGCCCTCCGCCGCCGGAGCGATCGTGGAGCGGTTGGGATCCGCTTTGGGAGCCGCGGCAGCTTCCACCGGAGTGGTCGCCTCCGCCGCAGTGGCGTCCATCTCGAGGACCTTGGTCTCGTGCGGCGCTGCGACGCCGTGATCAGCTTCACCGTGGTGTTCGGTGGGGGCGTAGCTCTTCGCCCACAACAGACCGGCGTGCCACTTGTGGGAGTACTCCACGTACTTGACGCCGAGGAAGCCGAAGGCACACAGAATCGTGAGCACCAGCATCAGCTTGAGAATGGCGACCTGCTTGAGCTGGGCCGCCCGCACCGCCCAGGCGATGGTGAAGGAGCTGAAGATCAGGACCACCGTATTGAGGGCTCCGAGGTTCTTGTCCAGGAAGTGGTGGCCGAAGATGAAGATCTCGGGGTGGTTGACCCGGTAGACGGCATAGGCGCAGAACAGGCCGCCGAAAAACAGAATCTCGGTGGCCAGGAAGACCCACATGCCGAGCCGAGCCGACTGGTACTGCTGATCCGGATTCTCGAAGTGGTGGGCCAGGTTCGGATCGTGGGAGTCGGCGTGAGAATCCATCACCGCGCCTCCGCACGATGCGCAATCACCGAGTCGGGGTCCTTGCGAACGTAGCCTTTGATCTCGGGGTCGTACCTCAGGCAGTCGAGGTCGTAGGGGTCGCCCGCCAGCATCTCGTGGTCGAAATTCTGGGGCGGGGGCGGCGACGTGGTCTCCCACTCCAGGGTGGCGCTGCCCCAGGGATTGGCCGGAGCCTTCTCACCCCGGAACAGGGAGTGCAGCAGGTATCCCGCCACAACCATGAAACCCAGTCCGAGAATATAAGAACCCCAGGTGGAGGCCACGTGGTAGGGCTTGAAGACCTCGAGGTAGTTGTAGTAGCGCCGCGGCATGCCGTGGCTGCCCATCACGAACTGGGTAAAGAAGGTGAGGTTGAAGCCTACGAAGATCAGCAGGGCACCGATCCAGCCCCCGCGCTCCGAGTACATCCTGCCGAACATCTTGGGCCACCAGTAGTGGAGCCCACCGAGGAAGGCGATCACCGTGCCGCCGAACATCACGTAGTGGAAGTGGGCCACCACGAAGTAGGTGTCGTGGAGGTGGATGTCGGTGGACAGGGCGCCCAGGAAGAGTCCGGTCAGGCCGCCGATGGAAAACAGGAACAGGAATGACAGAGCGTAGAGCATGGGGGTGGCGAGCTGGATCGAGCCCTTGTACATCGTGGCCAGCCAGTTGAAGACCTTGACCGCCGAAGGGATCGCCACCGAGAAGGTCAGAGCCGAGAAGATCATGTTGGTCAACCCGGACTGGCCGCTGGTGAACATGTGGTGGCCCCACACCAGGAAGCTGAGCACGGCAATGGCCACGCTCGACCACGCGATGAACTTGTAGCCGAAGATGTGCTTGCCCGAGAAGACCGACATCAACTCCGACATGATCGCCATGGCCGGCAGAATCATGATGTAGACCGCCGGGTGGGAGTAGAACCAGAAGAAGTGCTGGTAGAGCACCGGGTCGCCGCCGAGGGCCGGGTCGAAGATCCCAACGCCGAGCGTCCGCTCGGCAATCAGTAACAGCAGGGTGATGCCCAGCACCGGCGTCGCCAGCACCTGGATGATGGCGGTGGAGTAGATGCCCCACAGAAAGAGCGGCATCCGGAACCAGGTCATGCCCTCCGGCCGCATCTTGTGAATCGTGACGATGAAATTGAGCCCGGTGAAGATCGACGAGAAGCCGAGGATGAACGCCCCCAATGTCATCGCCACCACTGCGGTGCCGGTGGTGGTTGAATACGGCGTGTAGAAGGTCCAGCCGGTGTCCACCGCGCCGATGATGATCGATGACACGGCGACGGTCGCACCGATCATCCACAGCCAGAAGGACGCCAGGTTGAGCCTCGGCAATGCCACGTCCTTGGCGCCGAGCATCAGCGGCAGCACGAAGTTCCCCAGGGTCGCCGGAATGCCCGGAATGATGAACAGGAAGATCATCACGGCACCGTGCAAGGTGAACATCTTGTTGTAGGTGTCGGCGGTCATGATGGTTGGACCCGGGGTCAACAGTTCGGTCCTGATCAGCAGGGCAAAGACCCCGCCCAAAAAGAACGACCCGAGAATCGCCACCAGATACATGACGCCGATGCGTTTGTGGTCGAGGGTGAACAGCCACGACAGGACCCCCCGGCCGGTGGTCAAATAGCTGTCGTGAGTGTTCTCGATCGTGCCGGCCGGTGTGACGGCCGACGTGGCTGCAGCCATGGCTCTCACTCCTATTCAGCCCCCGAAAGGGATTTGAGGTACTCGATGATCGCCGTGATCTCGGCGTCCTTCAAACGACCCTGGTAGGTGGGCATCACCGGTTCGTAGCCGGCCACCACCCGTGCCATGGGCTCCAGGATCGACTCGCGGATGTAGTTCTCGTCGACCACCACGCTGCCACCGTCAGCCAACGCTTCGGTGCGGCCGAAGACACCTGACATGGTGGGACCGGTCTTGGCGGTGCCATCCACCGAGTGGCACTGCATGCAACCACGCACCGAGAACAGCTTCTGTCCTGCTTCCACCGGAGTCATGGTTTCGAGGAAGTTGGAAGCTTTCTCCAGCCAGGTCTCGAACTCGCCGGCCGGGTGGACCACCACCATGGCCAGCATGTCCGAATGGCTGGTGCCGCAGTACTCGGCGCAGAACAGCTGATACTCACCGGGTTCGGTGGCTTCGAACCACGCCTTCGAGTACCGCCCGGGCACCACGTCCATCTTGATCCGGAAGGCCGGTACGTAGAGGCTGTGGATCACGTCGGCCGAGGTCATCACCAATCGCACCGGCCGATCCACGGGGACGTGCAGGTTCTCGTCCACGTAGCCGTTGGGATAGGTGAAGCTCCAGTTCCACTTCTGGCCGTCAACCAGGATCTCGTAGGCGTTGGACGGCGGCGTCGCCATGTCCAGGTAGCCGCGGAACCCGAAGAAGAAAATCACCACCACCAAGATCAGCGGGATGATGGTCCAGGTGAGTTCGAGCGCAGTGTTGTGGCTCGCCGAATCCGCGGCATCAAACCCCTCCCGCCGCCGATAGCGAATGACGAAGAACAGCATCACCGCTACGATCAGCACGAAGAAAAACACCGACAAGCCGAGGATGAAGTTGAACAGCGAATCCACGCTGTGGGCCACTGTGGAGATTTGGGGAGGCATCCAGAACGAGCCCTTCTCCCCTTCCGGGAGGCCCGACAGGATCCTGGCGATGCTGTGGAGTGCCGTCATCAGGTCGATGTCCTCTTCTGCACGTGCTTTTTCCGACTGACCTCGCGCAACCAGAATGTCCCCAGCGCGAGCCCGAAGACCAGCACCGTCGCACCGCCACCTACTCTCATGATGTTCATGGCCACTGGAGCGTACCGTCTGCTGGACGGATCGTAGTGATAGCAATACATGATCAACTGGTCAAGGGCTCCACCGATTTTGCCCTCCGAAGCTTCCATCAGAGCAAGCTTCATTTTTCGCTCGGGGTACTCGATCCCGTAGAGGTATCTGGCGACCCGTCCGTCCGGAGTGGAGACGAAGATCGCAGCCGCGTGGGCGTACTGGTCTGTCTCGGGATCGTAGCGATATCCGAAGCCCACCGTTTCGGCGAGACGCTTGATACTCGATTGTTTTCCGGTCAGAAAGTGCCAACCCCGCGCAGCCGCCGGACGTTCCAACCGTTTCATATAGTTCTGTTTCTTGGCCAGCGCCAGCTCGGGGGTTTCCAGAGGGTTGATGGAGACGGTCACCATCTCGAACTCGACGCCAGGTGTCCAGTCCATCTGCTCGAGTCCGTCCACAACCCCATTGAGTTGCAGCCCACACAGCATGGGGCAGAGGTAGTAGTTCAGGGTCAGGATGACGGGGCGCCGGCCGTCAAAGTAGTCTCCCAGCCGGACCGTCTCACCCTGCTCGTCCACGAATTCGAGGTCCAGGGGCAGCTTGGCGTCGAGGTGTTCCTCGATGCCGACCTCGTCGAGGGCAGCGGGGACCTCACCGGCGGGCTGAGCCAGCGCCGTGCCCGCGGCGATGCAGAGCGCGAGACACACCGCGACGCTTCGTGCCAGAGGATCATGTGAGTGCCGCGTGACTCGTCGGCGCTGGTCATTGCGAATCGCAAATTGCGAATTGCGAATTGACCGCCTTCCGGGTTCACGGGAGATCAGCATTGGCGATCTCGGATGACACGAATTCGTAATTCGCAATTCGTCATGGGGGGTTGGGAGGGCGGGCGCAATTCCCTCCGTCCTCGATGTCACGTCAACTCTCACAGCCGAAACTCCTGTGACGGTACGCCGGATCATTTTGTCGCTCCGCTCCTTCGTGAGCCACACTGTGTGCGATGGCTCGATTGCAGTCAACACCAGCTTGGGGCCACAGATTCCGATACACGACGTCTTTCTGCGAATAGCGCTCTCGGGCATGCAGGATCGCAGCTGCTGCGGCCGGCCGAGAATTCGAAATTCGAAATTCGAAAATTGCCCCGGTCGTCGAGGAGAGACCCGAGGCTATCAAGGCAACGGTCTCGGGTTTCATGTTCGCCTCACCCACACCGTCCACCGGTCACTTGAAGAAGAAGAAACGTGAACTTCGTGACCCTTCGCACGGACGGCATCGACAAGTGGTGCCGGGTTGAAGGGTGCCTCGATCGTGAGGACCTGCCCCGCGATCATCTCGGCAAGTCTGCGGGTGGTCTCCCCCACCGGGGTCTCGCCGGCGTCGAGCAGGGCACCGGCGTCGATTTTCGCCACCGGCTCCGCTTCCTCGACCCAGGCTGGAAGGCCCTCGATGCTCTCGATGTCCCCGTCGACTACGGCTTCGCCGCCCACGCCCAGTGCCGAGCGCAGCGCCAGGACCATGGTGCTCACCTGAATCCCGCCGACGCGGGCGGCTTGCTCGAGGGTCGTGACCCGGGCGACGGTTCGCCGTAACACCGGGTTGGACAGTGCTTTAAAGCGAGGCGCGAGGTCGACCAACACCCGCTCGGCCTCGGGGTACGCGTCAAGCAGGTCTCCCACCTTGGTGTCCGGATTGATCGAGAGATTCATGCCCTCGTCTCTCCCTCGGACACCTCGGCCAGCAACCTGCGCTCACCCTCCAGGGCACGAATCGGCGCCACGTCCTGGGTCACTTCGAGAACTCCCAGGAATTCTCCAGCCGCGCCCCTGACGGCGAAGTACCGGATGTGGACGAAGCGAGGACCCATCTGGATCCAGAACTCGGCCACGTCTCGACGTCCGGCGGAGAGGTCCTCCACGATCTGCTGCACCACGTGAACGCTCTTCGGGGGGTGGCAGTTCTCCACCTTTCGGCCAATGATCGCCCGGTTGCGGTCGAAGACCCGGTCAGAGCCCTCGCTGAAAAATGCCACCCTGCCTTCGGCGTCGACAAAGGTGATGTCCATTGGCAGGGTATTGAGCAAAGCCACCAACTGCCCCAGGTTGAGATGACCCGAGGGCAGCTGGATTGTGTCCTGAGCGGGCAGCTTGACCGGCGAGGCGGGCAGGACCGGCAGAGCAGGCTGCCACGGCGCCGCCGCCTCCACCATCCCGACCCCGAAGTCGCCCCACTGACGGTGAATCTGTCCCCAGTCCTGCTCGGAAAGATGCTGCAGGGCCATGGACCATAGGATCTTGTCCTCCTTGGAGGTCATGCCCGCGACCTGGTCGAGCATGGGGGTGACGACGGTCTCGACCGCCAGCCCACGCTCCTCCACACCCAGACTCTCGACCTGGCTCAGAAGCTCCCCGGCGGCAGCGATCTTTTCTCGGATCTCGTCGTGTACCCCCCACATCACCTTCGGCGGTCCGGCGATGCCGGCCTTCTCGAGAAACGGAAAGACAAGGTATTCCTTGCGCTTGTAGTGGCCATCCACCCCTGTCAGCTCAACGTGGGCGTCTCGAAGGCGTTTGTCGATGGTGCGATCGTCAGAGTCCACCACAGCCTCGGCGAGGGAGCGATAGCGGCCGACGATGTCCAAAATCCGCTGGTTCTCGAGCCTGAAGGTGTGGACCGGGTGGCCCGGTACCGCCTCGGGCGGAGCTTCCCCACCGAGCCCCTGGCCCAGCACCGCAGCGTGGACGTCACACATACGCTGGACTTCCTGCTGCGGCATGCCTTCGGCCATCAGCGAGTTTTCCATCGCCGCAATCTCGGACGCCCCAACCTCGGACAAGAGACCACCGAACTCGTCGGTGAGCTCTTCCGGATCGGCGCCATCGTGGAGACGGCGGATGATCCCCTTCAGGGTCTCGATGCGGTAACGACTGTTGTCGATTAATTCACTCATGGGGTCCTCCGCAATCGAGTATCAGGCTCAACGAGAGCTGCGTCCTTGACCTTGGTCAGTTTCGGAGGGGCAGGATTCGAAATTCGGAATTCGGAATTCGGAAAACCGCCCCTGGAAGCTGTTTTCCTGTTACCCAGGCAACCTGGTTGTTCGGAAAGGTACCGTAGAACGAGATCACTGCCACCGCGAATCTCCGTGTTCTCTCATTGAGGTTGACCTGTTTCATCATTCATCCTCCCCGTCTACGACAAGGAGGCTTGCGCCAAGAAGTGAAAACACCCTTCGTTACGTCGTGGCGTTTTGAACCGGATCAAGCTGCGCGATTCGAAGTAGGTTTTCCGAATTCCGAATTCCGAATTCCGAATTCCGAGTTCTACCGCCTATTGAACCGCACGAAATCTCGAACGACCCCTTCGGGCTAGGGCACCGTCACCGTCCAGGCTGTCGTATCGCCTGACTCGAAACCATCTGAGAAGTCGACTCCCACAGACGCACCAACCAGATCGACCATCACGGCGATGTTCATCTTGATGATTTCCTCCCCCATCGCCACGGTGAGGTACTGGGGCAGGTCGTTCGTGCTGTGGTACCAGGGGTAATGCGTACCATTCGTTCTCGATGGTGAGCACCGCCGGGACGCCGGCATCCAGGTAGGGCACGTGATCAGAACCCCCCGCCCAGAGATCGATATAGATACTGAGCGACGTATAGAGGGCTGCGGCATCCGCGAAGAGGTTCAGGAAGCTCTGAGCGAACGGGTCTGTCTCGAGGAGGCAGTCGAGGTCCGAATCGGAGGTGTAGCCGATCATGTCCATGTTGAGCATGCCTTGGACCTTCGACAGGTCCCCGGAGGCAGTGAGTTCGTCGACGTGGGCCCTCGATCCGTAGAGGTACTGCTCTTCCCCGGAGTAGCACACAAACAACACCGTGGACTCCGGCGGGTGGTCGGTCAGGATCCTGGCCATCTCGAGAACGCCGGCGCAGCCGCTGGCGTTGTCCTCGGCGCCCGGGGCCGCAACGTAGGGGTTCTCCGACGTACTGTCGTAGTGGCCGCCGATGATGTACCACTGGTCTGGCGTTGTGGTGCCCACCAGGGTCGCCATCACGTTGTAGGCCAGGGTGCTCTGGACCCAGAAAGACGGCGTGGTGACGGTCAGCCCGGGCATGGCATCGAACTGGTTCACCAGCCAGTCCCGCGCTTGATCGATCTGCGGCCCATGGGTGTATCGGTTGAACCCCGAAAGGGTTGTCACGTCCACCATCCAGCGGTCGCCGTCCACTTCGTCCACAAAGGCCTGGATTTCAGGTGAGAATCGGGCCG
Organism: uncultured Holophagae bacterium; assembly: GCA_963801995.1. Lineage (GTDB taxonomy): Bacteria > Acidobacteriota > Thermoanaerobaculia > Thermoanaerobaculales > Sulfomarinibacteraceae > FEB-10. Next base: position 921,993 of record CAWDGW010000017.1, read on the forward strand.
CCTCCCGCGGCGGGCGGTTGACCGATTGCCGCACCAAAACCGTGTTTGGGTCAACCGGAAAAACTCCCCGGTGCTGGGGAATGACTGACTGAAAGGGAACGTCGTCACCGAGATCCGGGGCGGTGGCGAGCCCGAACCTGGGAGAACCCGCAGCCAACCGGAGCCCCAGTGCATCCAGTTCCAGGGCCTCGAAATTTCGAACGAACCACATTTGGGCGTCGGCAATATCTCCCCCGACCGGCGACACCGATCGAGTTCGTCCGATCTTCTCGAGAGTGCTGTTCTCGGCGCACAGAACCAGCTCGGAACCGAACTCGATCCACCACGCCACACCAGGATCGCCGGTGATCTCGTGCACCCGATCCCACCCCGCCGAATGGATGTCCACCGCGGCACAATCAGTTGCCAGGGCGGGTGCCGCCAGCGACAGCACTCCCACAACTGCCAGGGCTGTAAGAACCCGGACCGTGGCCCGGGGGTGTCTGGCGTACGTAGAGAAACGGGGACGGCAGTTGCAGGAACGATTCATGGTCTCACCATACCAGTATCGGATTAGATCGATCGAATCGGCAACCCCGTCGATCGACCGGACAACTTTACACCCATACTTCGACTACCGTATTGTCTTGGTTGATGGAGGTGTCGTGAACAGGGTCACCATCGAACCGCCCGACTATCGCCGAATCGGCAGACGGGAACTGCTCCGCCTGTGGGGTCCGGCCGCCATCGCCGGCCTCGCCCTCTCGGGAATCGGCGCGATGCTCCACGGGCGCCCCGGCCGGCACACACCGGCCGATCCGTCGGCCGCGGGAGCGCTGCCCGTGTGGCGAATAGCCGGCGAAGGGCCCCGGCGATTGGCCGTTGCAGGAGGGGCAGGCCCAGCCGAAAACGTTCGCCGCGCGCTTGGGGCCCTCGGCGGCATCGAGACGTTCGTCGGTGAGGGCGATCGGGTCGCCATCAAACCCAACGCCGCTTGGGACAGAACTCCCGAACAGGCCGCAAACACCGATCCGACCCTGTTGGCTGAACTCGTTCGCCAGTGTCTCGGAGCCGGCGCCGCGTCAGTCACCGTGCTCGACAACACCTGTCACAACCCCAAAGCGGGCGTTTGCCCGTTCAGGAATCGCCGACGCGGTGAGGGCCGCCGGCGGAAACGCCGTCCATCAGGACTCAACCGGCACCGTCGAACTCGACCTCGGGGGCATGACGCTCGGTCGATGGAAGGTGCTTCGGCCCATCGTCGAGGCAAATCGCCTGATCAACGTTCCGGTGGTCAAGCACCACTCGCTGTCCAGAGTGACTCTCGGCATGAAGAATTGGTTCGGTGCCATGGTGGGCGCCAGGCCCAGCCTCCACCAGAACATTGGCCGGGTGTGCGCCGAGCTCGGCCGAGCGTTTGACCCCACTCTGACGGTGGTGGATGCCACCAGGATACTCACCGGCGGAGGGCCGACGGGAGGATCCCTCAGCCTGGTGCGAGCCACGGACCTGGTGGCCGTCGCCACCGATCCGGTGGCGGCCGACGCCTGGGGCGCGTCCCTGCTCGACGTCAACGCCGTGGACCTGCCGCACATCAACATCGCGAGCCAGCTCTCCCTCGGAACCCCCGACTGGCAGTCGGTGCTCACGGAGGTCTAGGTGCGGATTCGCGGGCGTCATCTCCGATTGGGGTCCCAGGTCTTCTTCGTGGTGCTCTTTGTCGGGCTCTTTGTTGGGCTGGGGTTTTCCGAGGTTCCGGGAAGAGTCGCGTCCCTGCTGCTGGCCCTCGATCCCCTGACCGCGGTCGGCACAGCACTGGCGGACTGGTCGATAGCAGGCTGGGCCTGGTTGGGCATCGTGATCCTCGCTGCCACCGCAGTGTTGGGACGGTTCTTCTGTGGCTGGATCTGTCCACTGGGCGCCCTCCAACACCTGGTGTCGTGGATCGCGGGTCCGAACCGGCGAAAGCGGGCGAAAATCAACCGCTACCGGCGGTGGTTCGCGATCAAATACTTCGTCCTGATCGTCGTCCTCGTTTGGGCCCTGTTGGGTGCAAACCACACCGGTTGGCTGGACCCGCTGGCCTTGCTTCACCGGGCGGTGGCAGCCGGAGTGCAGCCGATTCTGGAAGGCGGTGCCGCCCCCGGCGGGTGGGTGTCCTTCGGGCTGCTGGCCGCGATCCTTCTCCTCTCTGCCTGGATGCCGAGGTTTTTCTGCCGCGCCGTCTGTCCCGCCGGCGCTTTGATGGGCGTTTTCGCCCGCCTTGCACCCCTTCGAATCCGGCGGGGCGAATCCGACTGCACCGGCTGCACCCTGTGCGTCATCCCCTGCCAGGGCGCCGATGAGCCTCTTGGCGACCACCGCGTCAGCGAGTGCCACGTGTGCCTCAATTGCACCCAGATCTGCGCGGAAAAGAGCCTGTGGTTCGGTCTGCCCGACGCCGGCGCCAGCCTCGCCACACCCTCACTCGACGTCGGCCGGCGCCGCTTCCTGATCGGCGTGGCGGGATCCGCGGTCATGGCGCCGGTCCTGAAAGCGGCTGGAGGCAGCCTGGAGGCGAGGGGCCACGATGCCATCCGGCCGCCTGGGGCACTCAACGAACGGGCGTTCCTTTCCCGGTGCGTCACCTGTGGCGCCTGCGCCGCGTCGTGCCCCACCGGAGTCATCATCTCGGACGTCGGTCGCAGCGGGGTGGAAGGTCTGTTCACACCGGTGCTCGACATGCGCCGGGGCTGGTGCGAACCCTCCTGCATCCGATGCGGCGAGGTCTGCCCCACCGACGCCATCCTGACCGTTGACCCGAAGGCCAAGCAGGCAATTGGCGGCCCCGCGGAAATCACGGTGGGAACGGCGTTTCTGGATCTCGGCCGGTGCCTGCCGTGGGGCATGGGAACTCCTTGCATCGTCTGCGAGGAGATGTGTCCTACCTCGCCAAAGGCGATTTGGTTGGACACCGTCGAAGGCACCAAACGCGACGGCACGAAGGTCGTGCTCCAGCAGCCTCACGTGGATCCCGAACTGTGCACCGGGTGCGGTCTCTGCGAGAATCGGTGTCCCGTCGGGGAGAAAGCCGCCATACGGGTCTCCGCCGTCGGCGAATCCCGCGATCCCAGCAACTGGATGCTTCAGAAGAAAGCCACCTGAGCTACCCGTCACAGCGACCCAATGGACGCAGTGCTATCCTCGAAACATGCGCTTTAACCAGCGCCTCTCGACCTGGACGATCATCGGTTTTCTCCAGCAGGCCTTTTTCGTCGGCATCGGCGCAATGGCCGCGTTGGTCCTGGTGACTGCCGCATTCACAGCTTTTGGATCACTGGCCATTCGGGCGGTACTGCCCACCATCGATCGTCACGTCGAACAGGGTTGGGTCGAAGCGCTGGGACCCCTCTCGACCCTCACTGATCGGTACCCTCCGCAGACCAAGAACGCCGCGGCGCGCCAGGTCGAGGTGCTCGCGGCATCGCTCGGAATTTCAGTTGCGACAGACAACGACTCGACGGCACCCACCCCGAGCCCACGGCAGGTCACCGCCTACGAAAACGTACGTGCCGCGTTGATGGTGATGGCGGACGACAAATCCGGTCGCCTGCCGCAATCTGCGGCCCAGTCGCGCGACGTCTGGGTGCAGCGCAACCGCGCCACCATCGGCGATCTGGCCCGTAACGTCGTCGACGGCGAGGTCCCGGTCTGGGCGGTTGATCTCAACGACTGCGTCGGGAGCCTCGCGGTCAGACTTGACGGGCTCGTTGATTTACAGAGGGCCATCCTGGCGTCGGCGGTGTGGTCGATCGAGGGTGGAGATCTCACAGCGGCCGGACAGCTCCTCGAGTCATCGTGGCGACTCAACGACACGCTTCAGCGAAGCCCGAGACTCGACGAGCATCTCGCATCGCTGACGGTGGTCGAAATGCAGATGGCCGTGCTCCGCAAACACCCCAACCTGGGCAATCACTGGAAGGTCCGCCTCGCCGCCCTCGACCTCGAACGGAGGGCTTTGGAGGCGGTCCGCCTGGATGCGTGGTTGCTCAGGTGCAGGGCGGCCGCTTTTTTGAACAACCTCCACCCGGTCCTGGGAGTCTTCGCTCAGCCGTTTGCGCGACTTCTGGCGGTTCCCCAGCACCAAGCCATGGTGTGGGCCGTCGAAGAACTGCCGACCCGTGACGTCAGGCGCTTCGATCCCGACCGATTCGTTGCCGAGCAGCACCAACGGATCCCACGGTGGAATACCATCGCCCGATCGGGCCTCCCGGATGACTGGCGGTTCTGGCCCGCAAGCGTTCGCGGCACACTCTCGGTGGAGCTCGTTCTGCGGACCCTCGAACTGCAGGAAGCTCTTCGCGGTTTGGACCACATCAACCCTTCCGAACTGGCCCGCCGTCAACCGTCTCGAGTCGCCGGGATCGAATGGCGTTACAGCGTTGTTGGCGACGCGGTGGAAATCACACTCGACGATGGACCCTGGTCTGACGAAGACGGGCCGAGCCTGCGCGCCGAGGTTCCACTGCTCCCACAACCCGCCCCCGGAGGTGAGCAGTGAACCCCGCCGAGGGATCGACGCCATCCACCCACTCCACCGCACGCCGAAAGCCGCGCTCGGGCGACCACCGGTTTCGTGCGGACCCATCCATGCCCAGGCACCAACGGCGAACCGCTGACGCAATGGAGGTGCCAGCCAACCGATTGCTGGCTGGAAACGAGGAGGTCCTCGGTTTCACCGAAGCAATAGAGAACGCCACCCTCACCGAGAGGACGGTTCTCGGTGCCAGCTGGCCCGGAGCGCGGCGGGTCGGCCTGCTGTTCACCACACGGCGCCTCATCGAAATCGGGATCAGCAGCTCGGGTCGACGACCACTGGGTAGGATCCGATCCTTCCCTTGGGATGCGATTCCAGCCTTCAAGATCGAAGACAGATGGCTCGATGTGAGGACCTGGGAGGGGGACGTCTTCCGGTGGTATCTGCGCCAACTCCCAGACCCGTCGGTTGAGGGCCGGCTGCTGCGCCGGGTGAACCTCGCGGTCTCCACATTCGTGCCGTCCCAGACCCGAACCGCTCCCCTCCTGCACTGCTCGAATTGCGCCGCGGAGCGACCGCTCTCGGAGGGCAGCTGCCGCCGGTGCGACGCCTCAGTCCGCACAGCCCGCCAGGCGTCGCGACTCGCCCTGGCGGTCCCCGGCGCTGGCCACTTCTACACCCAACGTCCGGTGGGTGGAGTCTTCCGCGCCGGTGTCGAGATTCTGGTTTTCGCCGCCCTCGCCTTTGGCGTGTTGGGCACCGCTGACCTGTGGAAGGCACTGGCTGTCGTGGCTGCCGGAATTGGCCTCCTGGGATTGCTCAAACTCCACAGTGCCTGGTCGGCTCGACTGCTGGCCCAACGATCCGGTGCCATCAGTCCGGGCGCCCAACAACGCTGGCGGAGGCTTGTTCCCATTGGCTTTGTGCTCTCATTGGCGGTCCTGCTCGCACCACTGCCCATGGCCGGGCGATTCGACGGGTCGGTGACCTGGGACTTGGCTTTTGCCAACGGAGACGGATCCTGGACTGCTGTGACATCGACTGCCACCGACCCTCTGCCCACGGGCCGACCCTCCAGAGGGACATGGATCCATCGATCAGGCCAGACGGTCAGCGTCCGGGCGTGGCCCTTTGACAGGTTCGAGGCTCCAGACCGGGTTCGATCTCGCCTCGCCTCCGAGCGGCGGATCACGGATCCCCCAACCAGCCTCAACGGATCCCAGGTCCTCCAGACGGTGGACCCAGTGATCGAGGGCGAGGGGCCGGCGGCGGTCCGCGTCAGTCTGTTGGTCATCGACGAAGAGGCTCGTGACGTGCACGAGCTTTCCAGCGTGGTTGATGCCTCCGACGCCGACACCGCAGCCGCCAGACTTCGGGGTCTGTTTGAGCGCTCCTACTGGGTGCCCGCCGCCAGGCGATAGGCCGGGTCTCTCTTTCAGAGGCTACCTTGCCGGGGACTGAGACCGCTGCAGGCGAATGATCGCCGGGCCAGAAGAGACGTCGACTTCGGCGACAATGGTGGCGGTCCAGCCCCTGTAGGTCGCGGACGCGACAACCCGCCGACGGTACTCCCCGATGGGCACGACAGCGCTGGAAATCGACCCGCCTCCAAAGCTCCGCTCGGCCACACCCAAGGCTTCCACGTCAACGCTGAGCATGGCGAGGGTTTCGGCAAAGGCAGCGTCGGACAGGGTTCCGAGCACAGCGCCGCGGCGGTCGTACCGTGCCTGCAGCTGTTGAGTCTGAACTTGCCCCGCCACGACCACGACGCACAGACCCACCACCGCCAGCGCACCCAGGGCCAGCACCAGGGTCGACCCCGACTCGCGGTTCACCACGATCTCCCATCCGGCCACCCGCGGAAACTGAATCGCCGCTGAACCCTGTTCCGATCGACCCCGTGGGCTGAGGCCCCGAGCCCCGGCCTCGGGAGGATCGACACGCGCACCTCCACGGTCCGAAGGGTGACGAGTCGCCACCACCATGAAGACACGCCTTTGGTGATCACCCGCCGACCGGTGGGGGCACCGGTCTTGTCGAAGGTCTCCCGGACCAGGGCATCGCCATCAAGTGCATACCGAGTTCTTCCACCATCCCAACCCACCAATTCCATTGGCCGTTGGTCCCAGGTGGGCGGCTGCAGAACCACTCCCGATGATCCCTGCACATCACGACGGAGAGAGGTCGTCAAAATAACCACCCCGGAATTGGGACTCCCTCCGCGGGCGCCGCGATAGACCTTGGTCGAGGCGGCGATCAGCTGGGCTGCGGCCAGGGTCACCACGCTCACCAGACCGAGGGTTACGATCAGCTCCACCACTGTGTATCCGGCGTGTCTCACCGGGATCCTGTTCACGGCCGCCACACCATGGTGACCAGCTCCAACTCCGTGGATTCAGCCAGGAACCGGGATCGCGCTACCACAGCCACCTCGTACAACCCTTCGATGTCTCGCGGTGTCACCCTCAGGGAGGTGTGGACGTCAATGCCGACCTCACGGTCGCTCGCGTACGGGGTGGCCACCGGCCCGGTTTCCAAAAGCACGACCTCTCCGCGAACCCCTTCGAGGACCTCCTCCGCAGCCTCGAGCATCTGCTGCCGCACCTCAGTCCTGCGGGTTAGCGCCGCATGGCTCTGAAGCGCATTGGCAGCCGCCAACAGGGCCATCCCCACAATGGCGATGGCGACCAGAGCTTCGAGCAAGCTGTATCCGTTGAGTTTCGTTGGTTGCATCAGATGCCCAGGCAACCATGCTATCACCGGGCGGATGGGCGCTGAGGGTGTGGGGGTGCGGAAGTAGAATTCGGAATTCCGTGAGGTGGTGGATGACAGCGACCCCAGGGGCAGCTTCAGCTGACAGCGACAGGGGCCGGTGGCGGCGTCAGGTGACGGCGACAGCGTCAGAACGGGATGGGTTCGGGCTACCGGGGATTAAGCAGCCGCCAAGTCATGGCACGACGAATTGTGGTGCGGCCGTCCCGGCTGCAAGACTCCAAGGTCAATGGGTGGGCCGCTGATGAACGCTGACAGGACGCAGATGAACGCAGCAGGAAAATTTCAACGAACCTGACCAGCAACCCTCAGAAATGGCGCCCGGCTGCGTCTGTCTGCGGATCTCTGCGTTCTTCTGCGGCCAATCCCCCAGGGCCGGGTCAGCAGGCCGGAGGCCTGCACCAAAATCTCCCACCTGCCGGCTCCTCCGCCTCCCTGGCAGCTATTCGTCCCCGTCCCACAGAACGACCCGGAGGAGACCATGCGGCCGCCGCACATCTGATCGCTGGGCGCCGCTGCCCACCGCCGCTGCCTACTGTCGCTGCTCGCTGCCGCTGCTCGCTGTTTCCCGCCCCTGCCGCTGTCTCCTGCCCCTGCCGCTGAATCCTGCCGCGGCGTCAGTCGTTGAGGCCCAACAACTGCTTCAACCGGCTGCCGGAGGCCGCTTCGACCTCATCGTGGAGCGATTTGCCGTGGGAGTCCATGCTGACAACCACCGGAAATCGCTCCACCTGGATCACCCACAGCGCCTCGGGAACCCCAAACTCCTCGAGCATGAAGACCTTTTCCACCTTTGGAATCGCCGACGCGAGCACCTGGGCCGCGCCCCCGATGGCGTGAAGGTATACGGCGCCGCTGCGGCCGAGGCCCTCCAGGGTCTTCGCCCCCATGCCGCCCTTGCCGATGACGCCCCGAAGTCCGTAGCGACTTATGACATCCGCTTGATAGGGCTCCTCGCGAATCGAGGTTGTCGGGCCAGCGGCCACGAACTCCCAGCCGCCATCCGCCGTCTCACCGACCACAGGTCCGCAGTGGTAAATCACCGTGTCCTCGAGGTACGGGGCCACTTCTTCGCGGTACTCCTCCACGAGCCACTTGTGGGCCGTATCTCGACCGGTGATCATCCTCCCGGACAGTTCCACGAAATCTCCAACCTTGAGGGCGCGGACCCTGTCCTCACTGGCAGGAAGTTTTAGCTCAGCCATGTCGCCTCCCCACGTGTGTCGATGCTCACAGCGGCCTTTCGATCGGCCCAGCACATGTAGGTGACCGTCACGAAGTAGCATGCGGGAAGCCGGTCGAGAACACCGATCTTGACACCGAGCAACGTCGTCTGGCCGCCGAATCCCATGGGGCCAACGCCAAGCCCGTTGCCCTCGGCGAGAATCCGCGCTTCGAGCGCTGCCAACTCTGGATCCGGGTTCGTGTCATCCAGCGGCCTCAGGATCTGAAGTTTGGAAGCCGCGAAGGCCGAAACGCGATCGCCGCCGACGCAGACGCCGAGCACACCCGGAGCACAACCCTTCCCCTGCGCCTGAAACGCTGCGTCCAGTACAGCCCGTCGAACTCCCTCGAGATCCCGTCCAGCCTTGAGCTGGCCGTCGGGAAGTTTGTACTGTGCTCCCACATTTTCGCTTCCGCCGCCCTTGAGGATCATCCGGACCTCGATCTTGTCGGAGTCCCACTCCTCGAAGTGGACGAATGGGATTCCCCGACCGGTCCCGGATCCGGTGTTCTTCCCGGTTTGGGTATTCACTGCGTTTGGCCGGAGGTAGCGCCGATCCGTCGCCTGGCGAACTGCCTCGACGAACTGCTCTTCAAGCGACCGTGTGCTGAGCCCAACCGGATGGTGGATCCAGACAACAGGGGTGCCGGTGTCCTGACAGATGGGCGCGGACCTCTCTCGGGCAAGTTCAACATTGTCCAAGATGGTCCCCAGGGCTCGCTCGGCCAGGCTGCCCTCCGACTCCGCCTGCCGGCCCTCCTCGAGGGCCTGTTTGACGTCCGGAGGAAGCTCGGTAGAAGCCCTCCGAATGAGCTCGACAAAGGTTTCGACGTGATTTCCAGACATGGACATCAACCCCTCCCGTCGGCGGAGATCTTACTCCTGCCGAGCTGGAAACACAACGCTCACAGGACTCGTTCAGATGTTCACAAGCAGTGGAAAAATTCGGAATTCGGAATTCGGAATTCGGAAAACCGAGTCCGCTCCGTATTCGCTGAGGCGTGCTCTTACCCAAGAACCCAATGCCCGGCTCCCGGACTATCCGCCTGCAGCCTGGAACCGCCCCGCTCATTGTCCAGCAAACAGGGGGCCGGGCATTGGGCGACTATCGCTGGCCGAAATTTCCCGCAACGATTTTCTTGCGGAGAATGAGAATCTCGAGAGCGAGCCCGGCAACGCCGAGGGCGGCCGCCACTTCGTCCACCGGCACCGTCACCAATTCCTCGGTGGGGTTGTCACCGATCACGAACGCCACCGCGCGATCTTTGATCCGAACCGGGATCATGAGAACACCCAGTGGCGGTGGATCTCCAAGAAGGGTGATCAATCCCTGATTCTCCGGGTCGTCCGGAATCGGCCCCAGGTGGTAGCCGGAACCAAAACGGAATTCGCGGAAGAGGTTCTCATCTTCGATCGACACCGAAAAGGACTGGACGTCATCAACCACGACGCCGTGACCCCGCGCCATCCAGCCCACAACCGATCCTCGGTGCAACGCAAACAGGCAGACACGTCCAAAAAAGGACGCCGCATAGCGCAGAATCAACCGCCCGACCTCGTCACGGTGATCTGACCTCGACAGCAGCTCCCGGTAGGTCGCCTCTTCGAGCTCGTGGTCGGCCTCGATCGGTGACTCCGGATCCACCGCCGCCAGCCCGGGGAAGGTGGCCGTGCGGTGATGACCCAACAGGCGGACAGGCGCGGGCTGCCGCAATGCCAGGAGCTGTTTTGGCCGAACGACGGGCGGGGTCCACAGGGCGTCCCAGTCGGTCACAGGCTCGTGTCCCACAAGCTCTGGATCAACCACTGGGTCGCCATTCAACGTGCGGATGGCGTCCACCACCGCAGCCTCGGTGGCCACGAAGGGCTGGATTTTCCGACCTGTGATCTCTCCAATTTCTTCGATCGCCACCGGATCGCGGGGGTTGGTCATCGCCACCATCAAGACCGAATCAGAGGCCTGAAAAGGAACGGCCTGCAGCCGCCTGGCGTGTTTGGCCGGCAGCAATGATAGGACCTCGAGGTGCGCCTTTTGCAGGACCGCAGTCGCCACTGGTTTGACCCCGGTTTGTTCTGCCAGGGCGTCCAGAAGTTGATGTTCGTCGACGAACCCGAATTTGAGGAGCTGGGTTCCGAGCCGACCACCGGTGCGGCGGCACGCCTCAAGCCCGGTGTGCAGCTCTGAAACTGCGACGGCACCCCAATCCAGGAGGATCTCACCGAGACGTTTCACGCGGACGATTATAGCCTGCTCGGGGTGTCCTGCTTGCTGCTCAATTCGCTCCGCGAATTGAGTTTATTTTTTTCTGTGGGCAGCGTGATCAAGCGTACCGCCTCTCTCCCATTTTCACCTTCTCACCTTCTCACCTTCTCACCTACTGCCTTCCTCGATAATGGGAAGGCAGTACCATCAACAAACGTTGAAACACACGAGAGGCGGGAGGCACCATGAAAACCCGAACAGAGAGAGACTCGATGGGCGAGATCGAGGTTCCAGCCAACTGCTACTGGGGGGCCCAGACCGCCCGCAGCCTGGCCAACTTCAAAATCGGCGACGAGCGGATGCCGCGGGAGATCATTCGGGCTTTCGGGATCCTCAAGAAGGCAGCGGCGCAGTCGAACGCGGAAATCGGCAACCTGGCAACCGACCTCGCGCAGCTGATCTCACGGGCCGCCGACGAGGTTACGGACGGCCGCCTCGACGATCAGTTTCCACTGGTCGTGTGGCAGACCGGCAGCGGCACCCAGACCAACATGAACGCCAACGAAGTCATCGCCAATCGGGCCATCGAGCTGGCGGGCGGGGTTCTGGGCTCGAAGGACCCAGTGCACCCCAATGACGACGTGAACCGCGGCCAATCCTCCAACGACACCTTCCCCACGGCAATGCATATCGCTGCCGCCGAGCAGATTTCACACTGTCTGCTGCCCGCCCTGACTCACCTCGAATCGTGCCTTCGCGAGAAGAGCCGTGAATTTGCCGATGTGGTCAAGATCGGACGGACCCATTTAATGGACGCTGTCCCCCTCACCCTCGGTCACGAATTCGGCGCCTGGGCCCACCAGGTCGCCAAGGGCCGGGAGCGGATCGAATCCACCCTCCCCGACCTGCTCGAGCTGGCCCTGGGCGGAACCGCGGTGGGCACCGGGCTCAACACCCATCCCGACTTCGCCATTCGGGCCATCGACCACATCGCCCACATGACCGGCCTCGCCTTCGTCCCGGCGCCCAACCGATTCGAGGCTCTGGCGGCCCACGACGCCGTGGTCCAGGCGTCTGGGGCCCTCACCACCGTGGCTGCCTCACTGACCAAGATCGGAAACGACATCCGGTTGCTCGGATCGGGGCCGCGGTGCGGCCTTGCCGAGCTCATTCTCCCCGCGAACGAGCCCGGGTCGTCGATCATGCCCGGCAAGGTCAACCCGACCCAGGCCGAGGCGCTGACCATGGTGACTGCACAGGTGATGGGCAATCACACGGCCATCGCCACCGGAGGAGCCTCAGGCCACCTCCAACTCAATGTCTTCAAGCCCGTGCTGATTCATAACCTGCTCCAGTCAATACGGTTGTTGGGCGACTCCAGCCGGAGTTTCGCTGACAACTGCGTATCCGGAATCCGACCCGACCGACAGCGGATCAAAGAACTCGTCGACCGCAGCCTGATGCTGGTCACCGCTCTCAACCCCCACATCGGCTACGACAATGCAGCGGTCATCGCCAAAACTGCCCATGAGGAGGGCACCACCCTCAAGGCTGCGGCCATCTCTCTCGGACTGCTCACTGCCGAGCAATTCGACGACTGGGTCCGACCCGAACAGATGCTGGGCCCGACCGAGGGAAACTAAGAACTCAGAACTCTCCGCCCAGGTCCCCGGAGATCGGGTTCGGCCCGGCGTAGATCTGCTTGGTCATGACGACCGCGTCCTCACCGTCAGCGTAATAGCCCTTGCGAAGGCCCGTTCTCTGGTAACCCAACGAGTTGTACATCGCAATCGCAGCGGTATTGTGCGTCCTCACCTCGAGGGTGACGGTATCGCCACCGGCTTCTCTGGCGTGCTCCTCGGCCATCTCCATCAACTGCTGGCCCAACCCCGACCGCCGGTAGGGCGGCAGTGTGGCGACCTTGAGCACGTGGAGATCGAGGTAGTGCCAGGCCGAGAACAGGTAGCCAACGAGGGTGCCGGCCGGATCCATCATCAACCTGTGAAACCTGCCTGGAGCGAATAACTCAGAGACGAAAAAATGACCCGGCCACGGGTCGATGAAGCACAACCTCTCGGCCTCCTCCAGAAACCGAATGTCCGACGGCTGAGGCAATCGGATCATCACCCGCACCGGACCTTGGACCCTCGCCTCAGCCATCACCGCCACCGGGAACATGAATTGGAGGACCCTCCACGTACAGGGGTTCGATCGGCTGCGTCGGCACATTCTGGGCAGCAAGGACGATCAAGGCCTCCGCGGTGATCCGAGGTGGACCCATCCGTTCGGCAGCACCGAGATCCAGGCTTTCGGGAGCCACCCACGGTGCCCGATCTTCGAGGTTGGCCACGGGCACCACCTCGATTTCACCAAGAGCCTCGGGCGGCCGTCCGGGCGCAACGTCGAACGACCGGGCATAGACCTCACCCCGGCGTCCAGGCTGGGCGGTCCAGACGATGCCCGAGTGACCGCAACGCGCCGCCTGGACGAGCAACGAATCGTAGGCGACGCACTCTGCGCCGGTGGCTTCGGCAAGCCCGGCGGCGGTGGCCAGACCGGCTCGGATGCCGGTGAAGGATCCAGGACCGCGGCTCAGCACGATCCTCCCGATGGCGGTGGATGGCTGGCCGGCGTCTTCCATCAGCAGATCCAGCGCCGCCAACAGGAGAGTCGATCTCGGCGAGATCCCCGCCAGGCGAACCACTGACGGCACCGCCTGTCCGTCGCGGTCGAGGGCCACTTCGAGCTGAGGTCCGCAGGTCGAGAGAGCCACCGTCACACTCATGGCAGTATTTTACCTTCGCATCACCACCACCGCTCGGTTCGAGGCTTCCCAATTCCTGACTCCGGTTTTTGATTTTCAATTGACTCCAACGGGTGGCGGACTTTGGACTTTTGACTTTGGACTCTTACGGTTGCGGTGGTCGAAGAATCAGTCGCGCCGAGGCAGCGGCGTCGACGGCCTCATCCGAGAACGGGAAGGTCATCGGCTTCAGGTAGAGCCAGGCTTCCAGTTGGTCAGCGTAGTGGGCCGACCAGGGCCTGCCCGACTGGCCGACCGGCAGCGCCAGAACGGTCTCGTCCCAATTGTCCACCTCCACCACCATCCTCATGGAAGGAATACCCATGACGGCGAATGGGTGGCGAATCGCCCAGTAATGGGCGTTGATCGTCGTACCGTCGCCTCCCACTGCAAACGGTCCCCGGCTCCACGACCTCCCGAGCCAACCGCCCAGCACGGGCACCTGCGTGTAGGGATGGGGGAATTCCACCCGGTGGACCTCCCCCCAGCTTCCGTCCAGATCAAGTCCGTCCAGTCTCTCGAGCACCCTGCGGACGATCGCCGAGCGATCCTCGGAGGGGCCTGTTCCGACGTCGTCCCACCACCGGGAATCAACGCCGCCGGCCAGAAGTCGCAGCAGGACTGTCGGCCCGATTGGTGTCGCCGGCAGACCGTCCCTTGCAGCTTCGTCTCCTCCCACAGCCTCACCGAGCTCTACCACAAGATTGGCGTAGACGGTTGCCGCCCGGGAATCGCGGTCCAGCCTCCCGTCCCACGTCGCCAAGAGCGCCGCAGAAGGCCCTTCGTAAGCCTCCAGTTCCGGGCGCAATTGACGCAGCAGCGCCACAGCCAGACCCGAGGACACATCACCCTGCAGCTCGACGAAGTCGCCCATCCGCCAGTCAGCACGGCTGGCCAGTTGCTGTCGAATCCGACGGACCCGCCAGGGTGAGGCATACTCTCCGGCCACGTGCGGGGCACCAACAAAATCCCCCTCGGCCACGGGATCGTGATTCGCCGCAGCCACAAAGCCCAGTTCCGGATCTACCACCAGCAATTCGCCGGCGAGAGGCTCGGTGCCCTGCCACGACCACCTGGATTCCTGTCCGGGAGAAGGCAGGCGTCCTGCTCCTCGTCCGCGGTCGGGGGCGGCTCCGGTCAGAAACTGGGCGATCCGGCCACCGGAGTCCGCGGCCACGACGTGGAGATACGGGCCTTCGGTCTCGAGCCAGGCATCCACCACGTCCTGCACCGTTCGAGCCCGGTTCATCTGGAGCACCGCGTCGAGGACGCTGGGGGCCCGCAGACCGGACCACTGGAGTGCCAACACCTCACGACCTCGATTCCGAACCACCGGGCCCCGTTCGGACAGCAGGATCTTCACCAGTTCGGGCTCCTCCTGCCAACGCACCTGAATCCTCTCGGTGACGGTTCGAAGGTCGAGCCACTCGCCGTCAATCAGCTCTCGCTCCCGCCCCTCGTCGAGGGTCAAGACGAAGAGGTCCTGGTCGTCCACCATGGCGGCGGTCAGACCCCACGCCACCCGCTCATTGTGACCGTTGAGCACCCCTGGGGAACCTGGCACGGTCACTCCCGCCACGTGCATCTCGGGGCTGGAGAGATGGATCGCGTAGAACGTCCCGGGAATGCTCACGCCCAGGTGAGGGTCGTTGGCGAGCAAGGCTCGACCCGACGCACTCAGTCCGGGCGACACCGCCCACGCGTTCGATCCGACCACCCCGAAGCTCGGCAGGATCGCCTCATCCCGCTGCAACGGCATGATGATCGCCGGAGAGGGAGGTAACCACTCGTCGGCCTCTCCCGGAGACCAACCCCAGAGATCCACCGATCGGTCCTTCCCGAGCTGGGCCAGTTCGACGGCCCGTTCCAGTTCCTCGCCCATGGCGGGCGACATCCGGAGCTGCACGAGCAGGCCGATGCACAGCGAATCCTCGAGCTGCCACGGCTCAGGCGCAAGACCCATGAGCCACGTCTCGGGGGCAATCCACCTGCCAAATCTGTCGAGCGCCGCGTTGACGCCCCTGGAGTAAGCCTCCAGAGCCCACCGCTCCCCCACCTCGAGCTCGGCGGCCTGACGGCGAGCTGAGTCCTCGATCCGCCAGATCCGCGCCTTTCGGTCACCGGAGAGAGCGCTCGATCCCACCAACTCTGCCAGCCGCCCGGAGGCGATCCGACGCAAAAGATCCATCTGGAAGAAACGGTCCCGGGCGTGGAGATAGCCGACTGCAAACCAGACCGCTCGCTCGTCTTCGGCACGGATGTGAGGTATGCCGCGACCGTCAAGGATCACCTGCACGGTTCCCGGCACGCCCCCGATCTCCTCCACCACCACGCCTCGCTCGGGCAGCCTGCTCGCGGCCGACCGCGCCCGCACATGAACCAGATTTCCCACCAGGATGGCGACCACAGCGACCGCGAAACACAGCGCAAGGAACCAGAACTTCCGGATCATAGGAGGAGATAGTACCAGCGGCGAGGTGGCTTTGACAGCGTGAAGAATGCGAATTTCGAATTGCGAATTTCGGATTGATTGGGCGGGTGGGCGGGCCTACGTCCTAATCCCTACTGCTCGTGCAGAGTTATACTCCACCGGACGGAATTGACCATGAAGCGAAAAAATGACGCCGCCACTCGCCTCGCCAAGCTCTCCGCCGTGTTGGAGGGCGCCAAAACCATGCTCATCGTGATGCAGAACAACCCCGACCCCGACGCCATCGGCGCCGCGGCCGGTCTTCGCGAAATAGCCAACGAGCTTCACGGCATCGCCTGTTCCATCGCCCACTCGGGCCACGTGGGAAGAGCGGAGAACAAGGCACTCATTCGCTACCTCGGAATGAACGTCCGCCCGCTGGCGGACCTCGACCTGGACCGATTCGATCGGATCGCCATGGTGGACGCTCAACCTGGCGCCGGCAACGTCACCTTCGACCCCAACGTCAGGCTGGACGTGGTCATCGACCACCACCCGATCCGGCGGGAAACTCGATCGGCCCGGTTCACCGACGTTCGCAGCCGTTTCGGGTCCACCTCCACCATCATTCACGAATACCTGACGGAGGCAGGCATCGAACCGCCCACACGGGTGGCAACCGCCTTGGTCTACGGCATCAAATCTGACACCCAGGATCTGGGACGGGAGAGCACCAAGGCCGACGTGGAGGCCTTTCTGGACCTCTACCCAATGTCCAACGTCAAGGGGCTCGGTCGAATCGTCGCAGCGCCGCTGCCCAGAGTCTATTTTTCGAAGCTGCTGCGCGCCATCGCCAACGCGACCATTTTCGGCGACCGAGTGGTGTCGTATTTGGGTCGGTTAGAGAACTCGGAAATGGTCGCCGAAGCCGCAGACCTGCTGCTGCGAATTGAAGATGTCCAGTGGTCCATGTGTTTGGGCGTCATCGACGGCTGGATCCACCTCAGCTTGAGGACCGTTGCCCGGGACGCCGACGCCGGCAAGATCGCCCGCAACCTTGGCGGGCGGCGCGGTTTCGGCGGCGGACACCAATCTCTCGCTGCGGCCCAGATCCCCCTGCCGTCAGAGGTCACCTCTGATGCGGCGATCCGTCGCATAGTCAACGGTCTGATCAAACGTTTTCTCAAGGCCACCGGCGATCCCAAGGATCCCGCCGAGCCGCTGTACGACGCCAGCTGAACGTAACAGCTTAAACGTTACACGTTAAACGTTTTACGGACCGAGCCTCGGCACAACGAGAAGTCTGTCAAAAAATAACTCAATACTCGATTCTCGAAGCTCGACGACCTGGGTAACCTCTTTGTTGCCAGAGAGAATCGAGTATTGAGCGACAAGCTGTCAGAGTATTTTCTCGTAAACCCTGTAGACTTTGTAGAGCTCCCCGCCCATGAGCCGCACCGCCCGCTTCGTCAGCTCGTTGTCCTCGAGGATCCAGGAGTACTCGCACCACTGGTAACCGGTGTCGATGGAAACCCGCAGGCCCTCGCCGAGCAGCACTCCCTCGATGCCCCGGTCGCGGAACCCCGGCTTGATGCCGAGCAAGATCAGGCGCAGGCCCTCGAGGTTTTCGGCCTTTGTCCGCAGCACGTGTTTCAGAGTGCGCAGCGGGTGACGCAGGGGTGAACCGTCGAGATCGCCCATCACAGGATTCCAATCGGGGACGCAGAGCAGCACGCCCACCGGCTCACCGTCCATGAATGCGAATCGCACGAGCTCCGGCAATACCACCGGTTTCAGTTCCGTGGCGAGCCAGTCGAACTCGGCGTCAGACACCGGGACGAAGCCCCAGTTGTCCTCCCAGGCCGAGTTGTAGATCTCCTTGGCCAGCCGAACCTCGCTCTTGAACTCCTTCATCTTGGCACCGCGGGTCACCAAACCGGGATTGCGCCTGCGGGTTCGATCGGCGATCCGTTCCAGTCGATCGAGGCTGGTGCCATGGACCGGTGATAGGTAGGCGTAGAGGTCCTTGGCCTTGGCATATCCACACCCCTCCACCAGATCCACGTAGTGGGGCGGGTTGTAGGTCATCATCAGAACTGGCGGTCGGTTGAAGCCTTCAACCAGGAGCCCGCATTCGTAGTTCGTGGACGGATTCATGGGCCCCCGGACGATCTCGGCGCCCCGGTCCTTCAACCAGCTTTCGGCGGCGATGAGCAGCTCCCTCGCGACCTCGGGTTGATCGACGCTCTCGAAGAAACCGAAGAAACCAGCCTGCTCACCGTGGGCGCGATCGTGGGCGCGGTTGATGATGGCTGCCACCCGGCCGACGGGCCGGCGACCGTCCCAGGCCATGAAGAGCTCGATCTCCGCCTCACGGCCTCCGCCGTAGAACGGGTGCTTGCGCTGGTCGAGCAGGCCGCGCACCGAAGCCTTGAGCGGTGCGATCCAGTTGGGGTCGCCGCGGTAGATCCGCCACGGCAGATTGACGAAGTCAGACCGCTCGCGGCGGCCGGACACCACCCGCACGGTCATGCAATCACTCCCAGCTCCCGCCCAACCTTGGCGAAGGCTTCCAGGGCTTGATCGAGCTGGTCGCGGGTGTGCGTGGCCATGTAGGAGGTGCGAATCATCGCCCGATTCGGCGGCACTGCCGGGGTGATCACCGGATTGGCGAACACACCTTCTTGCTGCAATCTGATGGTCATTTTGAAGGCGGTCATGTCCTCGCCGACCACCACCGGAATCACCGGCGATGCCGAATCTCCGGTGTCGAACCCGAGGTTGGCGAACTCTCGCTTCATGTACCGGGTGTGCTCCCAGAGGCGTTGCCGTCGTTCCGGTTCCCGCTCGATGATCTCGACAGCCTTGATCACCGTCGCGACCGACGCCGGCGGGGGCGACGCGGAGAACATCAAGGATCGGGCGTGGTGCTTGACCCAGTCGATCACCGGCCGATCGCCTACGATGAATCCTCCCACCGCTGCGAGAGATTTCGAGAAGGTGCCCATGACAAGGTCGGCGTCGGCTTCGACGCCGAAGTGCTCTGCGGTGCCACGGCCGTTCTCCCCCATCACTCCGATTCCGTGGGCGTCGTCCACCATCAGCCGCGCACCGTACTGCTTCTTCAGCTCGACGATCCGCGGCAGGTTGGCAACATCGCCCTCCATGGAGAAGACTCCATCGACGACGATCATCCGTCCCCACTCCTCTTCCACACTGCGCAGCCGTTCCTCGAGAGATTCCATGTCGTTGTGCTTGTACTTGAGAACCCGTCCGAAGGACAGGCGTGCACCGTCGAGGATGCAGGCGTGATCCAGATTGTCCAGGATGACCACGTCGCGGCGATCGATCAGGCTGGAGATGGCTCCGAGATTGACCTGGAAGCCGGTGGAAAAGGTCAGTGCTGCCTCGCGATTCATGAATTCGGCGAGTCGGTCCTCGAGCTCGACGTGAATGTCCAGGGTTCCGTTGAGGAATCGCGATCCGGCGGTACCGGTCCCGTAGATCGAAAGCGCCCGTGCAGCGGCCTCCTTGACTTCTGGGTGGTTGGTCAGACCGAGATAATTGTTGGATCCGAGCATGATCACCTGATGGCCGTCCATGGTCACGATCGGGTCCTGGCCTGAAGCGATTATTCGGAAATATGGGTAAAGGCCGAGCCCCCGAATCGTCTCGGCATCTTGAAAGTCAAAACACTTCTGAAAAACGTCCACGAACCCTCCGGAGTCGGGCTGCATGTTAACCCAACCAGCCGCACGCGCGATACCAAAGCCAGGTATCGCGCGCTCCAGATGCCAGCGGCACCTGCTCGCCGACCCCGAGCCGGTCGAGGGATTCCTGGGTCTTTGCAGTCCAGTAGGGCTGCAGGGCCTCCCTGGCCTTGTCACGGGTGAGGGCGGTGTTCAAAAGCCCGATCCGTCGGAGCGGTCCCGCAACCCCGGCCAGGAGGCTGACCGTGGCCGGGGGCACCTTCACGATTCGAACCCGCCGGTCCATGGCGTCGGCCAGCTCCCGGATCAGCCTGTCCATTCGGTACGGGGTCGGCTCGCCGAAGTGGTAGGTGAGACCGCTCTCCTCTGAGGAAGCCGCGGCCAGCACACACCTCACAACGTCCGACACATGGGAGACAGTGAGCCAACGGTCACCTGAAGGAATCGCAGCGAACCCTGTCCACGCCATCTTGAAGAGCTCGAACATGTCGGTGTCGCGAGGACCATAGATGGCAGGCGGTCGAACCACGCACCACCACCGGTCGTCACCGAGGCTCCTCACGGCTCGCTCTCCGGCCAATTTTGATCGGCCGTAATCTGAGACCGGGGCTGGGACGGCTTCGGGTCCCACACCCTCGGGCCCGGTCGCCGGACCTGCGGCCGCCAAGGACGACACGTACACCAGCTTCGCCCGTGGCGCCGCGAAGCGGACCGCAGCCACCACACGAACAGTGCCCTCGGCGTTTCCGAGGTCAAACCCGGCTGCCGAATCGGCCGTCACAACCCCGGCCAGATGGACCACCGTCCCCGCGTCTTCCACCAACCGGGTCAACGCCTCCGCCTGCTCCAGAGACCCTTCGATCCACTCGACCGGCCGGTCCGAGATCCACCGTGGATCCGATGGATTCCGCACCAGAGCCCGGACCTCCTTCCCGGCTGCGCAGAGTGTGTCAACCAGGTGGGAGCCCACGAAACCGGTCCCGCCGGTGATCGCGACCGGTTCCGGCAACGCCTCGAGCCATTGGGCCACCTCGCCTGGCAGGACCAGGGGCGCCTCCATCACGGGCATCTCAAAATTCGGAATTCGGAATTCGGAATTCGGAAAACCCCCCTCGCCGGTCGTGCCATGGTTGGGCGGTTGGGATTCTTCAATCTTCAATTCCCACGAACTCCGCCCAGGATGTGCGAGTCTCCCAGACCCGCACCCGTTCGAGCTGGAGATCGCTCGGAACTCGGTACTCGATCCCACCCTCCGACTGCACGGCGCCGTCGGCAGCCAGCCGCTGGCTGACACCGTTGTAGATCCAACGGGTCAAGACCTCGGTTGTGGGATCCTGGCCCTCGAAGAGCAGGACCCTGTCTCCCACCGCGCGGAGAGCTTCCAGGTGGGGATCTTCAGAGTTGAGCGCCATGGCGTGGTCGAGCCGGTCCACGACCTCCGATACCAGCACCTTGAGAGCCTTGTAATCGCACACCATGTCATTGCCGTCGAGGTGGCGACCCCTGACCACCACCTCGATTCTGAGGCTGTGGCCGTGGGGAAACCGGCACTTTTCAGGGTGTTTGCAGAGCCGGTGGCCGTACTCCACCTCGAACGTCTTGGCGATCCTGTAGTAGCCCATAGGCTTCACACTCCCCTGCCCCCTCCGAAGAGGTCGAGCTGCAGCCGCGGAGTGTAGCGGAAGCCGAGCTGGACGCACAAGGCAGCCACTTCGGCGGCGCGACCAGCCACCTCCCCCGCGTCTCGCCCCTCGGGCATGAGGAGCACCCGGTCCGGCGCCACCCCACCGACGGCTTCGATCACCGCCAGAATGTCCGGCAGGTCGTCTCCGTCCTGCACCACGAACTTGAGCTGGTGGTCGGGGTACCTTCCGAGCAATCGACGCAGTGGGGCAGTCTCACGGCGCACCTCCCGATGGCGATCACGCCGACCACCCTGGGGGTCCGAGTTGGCGGTCTTTGGGGACACCGACAGCAGATCGCAATGAAACACCGGGTCGATTGTCCCCGCCGTCTCGACGGTGACGTGGAGACCGACGTCCGCCAAGGCTGCTGTCAGCTCGCCAATCTGCCGCTGCAACAGGGGCTCGCCCCCGGTCACCACCACGTGGCGAACGCCACAAGACACGGCCTCCTCCATCAGCTCGGCCAACGGCCTGCGGGATCCCTCTGGAAGCCAGGACGTGTAGGGGGTGTCACACCACCGGCAGCGCAGGTTGCACCCCGAGGTTCGAATGAAGAACGACGGGATTCCTGCGAGCAGTCCTTCGCCCTGCAGGCTCACAAAGGTTTCCGCGATGTACATCGCGCCTGAGTATACGTCGATCGCTGGCGAGAGCTTGACGGCTGTGCAGATTGCGAATTGCGGATTGCGAATTACGAATTCCGAATTGTCGCCTGCCGAGGTCGCTGTGCCAAGATTGGGTCCCGCGAAGACGCCGGGACAGCTCGGGTCGATCTTCACGATCTCGGACGCCGAGAATTCGAAGATTCGCAATTCGTAATTCGCAATCAACCCGGGGATCCAGATCGGCAGGAATGACTCAATTCCCCCGGTTGCCGACTTCTCCGGCGTGAAGGTGCTGCCACAGGTGTCGGCCCAGCCGAGGCCCGATCGCACTCTGTAATTCCTCGACCGTGGCTGCCTGGACGCCGCGTACCGAACCGAAGGTGGTCAGCAGGCGCCTCGCCCGGCCGGGCCCGATCCCGGGAACTCCGAGCAGTTCGGTGGCCAGGGTCTTTTTCCTCCTCCGTCCGCGGTGGCGACTGACCGCAAAACGGTGGGCCTCGTCCCTGACCCTGCGCAGCAGGAGGTGGGCCGGATCCGACCGATCAAGCCGCAGAGGGTCCGCCGACCCGGGGAGCCAAATCAGCTCCTCCCGCTTGGCCAAGGCGACCAGTGCAACCCCCACCCCCAGGGCATCCAGCGCGGCACTGGCGGCGTTGAGCTGGCCGACCCCGCCATCGATCACCACCAGGTCCGGCATCTCACGGCTTTCGTCTCGCAGCCTGCGGTAGCGCCGCGTCACCGCCTCCGCCATGGCCGCAAAGTCGTCCACTCCCTCCACGTCGCGAATGTTGTAGCTGCGGTACTGGCGGCGATCCAGTCTGCCACCCTGCCACACCACACACGAGGCCGTCGTCTGTTGGCCCCCGGAGTGGGAAATGTCAAAGCACTCCAACCGCCTCACCGGCCCGGGCAGGCCCAGCGCCTCGCCGAGTCGTCGCTCCAGATGCTGGGTCTGAGTCAGCGCCGCGCGGAACCTCAGCTCGAAAGCCGACCTCGCGTTGTCCAATGCCAACTCGACCCTTCGAGCCCGGGGTCCGCGCTGTGGCGCGGCCACCGTGACCTTTCGGCCCCTGAGGTGAGACAGATAGGAGCCCAATAAATGACCGTCCTCCGGATCCAGTTTCTGGGCCGTTTCCACCACCCCTGGCACTGCCGGATTGGACTCGTAGAACTGTGCCGCGAAGGAGACCAGCAGCTCGGACCCACTCACATCTCCGACCCCTTCAAAGTGGTACTCCCTTTTGTCCACCAACTTGCCGTGGCGATAGGGCAGAACACAGACCGTCGCGTTTTCCCCGTCTCCGTGGGCCGCGAAGACGTCGGCATCGCCCCGGCCGGGCTGCTCCACGTCCTGTCGCTCGTCGAGGCGGTGAACCACCGCGGTGAGGTCGCGATAGCGCGCAGCCAACTCGAAGTCCTCCCGCTCGGAGGCCTTCCACATGCTGGTCTCGAGCCTTCCCAGAAGCTCCCGGTGGCGACCAGAGAGGAAGAGCCGAGCGTCCTCCACCGCCCCGGCATACTCGTCGGCGGTGGTCAAGCCCTCGACGCACGGTCCGAGGCACGCCTTCATGTGGTAGTACAAGCAGGGCCGCGGCAACCGGCCGTCGATCTCGATCTGGCAGGTCCGCACCTGGAGGCGTGTTCGTGCCAGGTCCATCAACCGGCGGGCCATGTGCTGGCCCATGAAGGGACCGAAGTAGCTGTGACCGTCGTCCCGAACCCGCCGGGTGAACTCCACACGAGGCCAGGCTTCGCCGGTGGTGAGTTTGATGTAAGGGTAGGTTTTGTCGTCTCGCAACAGCACGTTGAACCGCGGCCGCAACCTCTTGATGAGAGTGTTCTCCAGAATGAAGGCTTCGACCTCGGACGCGGTCACCGTGAAGTCGAGCCGCGTTGCACGTTCGAGCATGGCGAGGGTTCGCTCCGGCAGATCCGAGCGACCAAAGTAGGAAAGCACCCGGCGCCGAAGACTGCGGGCTTTGCCCACGTAGAGGTCTTTCCCACGCCCGTCCTGAAACCGGTACACGCCGGGTTTTTCCGGCGCTTCTCTCGCACGCTCGAGGAGTGGGTGATCCGTCATCGCCGACATAGTAGTCCAAAGTCAAAAGTCCAAAGTCAAAAGTCGGAGATCTTGCCGAACGTTCCAATTCCCAACCCGTTCGGTCCAAGGGACTTTGGACTTTGAGACTTTAGACTTTAGACTTTAGACTCGAAGACTGATCCCCCGGGTCAGTCTTCGGGAACGAGGCCGAGCCGAATGAGCGCGCGACGGGCGGCCCGCTGCTGGGCCCCCCGCTTGGTGCGGGCCTCACCGCGCGCGATGACTTCGCCGTTCCACATCAGATCGAAGACCCACCGCCGGCCGTGATCCGGTCCGGTCGTGCCAACCTCCACATATTCGGGCAACGGCAGGCCCTGACCCTGGGCGGATTCCTGGAGAGTCGTCTTGGGGTTGGCCAACGCCAGAGTCCGCTCGTCAAGCTCCTCCACCTCGTCTCCGAACTGTTCGTCGATGAACTCGCGGGCCACCTCCCAGCCACCATCCAGGGCAAGAGCGGCAATCACCGCCTCAAACACGTCCTCGAGCAGCGCATTGCGCTCCCAACCACGGGAAGAGGCCTCACTGGGCCCAAGCTCGATGAACTGGTCCAGACCGAGGAGCGCGGCCTTCTTGGACAGGGCGACCGATTGCGCGAGGTGGGCGCGCATCTTGGTCAGGTCCCCCTGGTCAGCTTCCGGGAATTGGCGAAACAGCATATCCGCAATGGCGTGGTTGAGAATCGCGTCGCCGAGAAACTCGAGGCGTTGATAGGAGCCGCGGGTGTGGGCCGCTGCCGCCGATCCGTGACGCACGGCTCGCCGCAGCAGCTCTCGATTCGAAAATTCGTGCCCGAGCAGATTTTCCAACTCGTCCATAGGATCATCGATCGTCATGGCGACATCTTACAGCGGCGTGCGGCTTGCGGCGTGCGGCTTGCGGCTGCCTGCAGGGCAGAGGGGAAAAGGGGAAAAGGGGCAGAGGAGAGGAGATAATTCCGACCAAAGCACTCCGACTCTTCCCCTCCGCCCCCCTGCTCCCATGCCTTTCACCACGATCAAAAGGAACTCCCGACCGTCGAGGGAGGTTTTCCGAATACCGAATTCTCCTGGTGCTTACTGTTTGCTGCTCCCGCCGACGGCCTCGAGGCGTTCGACCACCGAGAACATGGTCTCGATGATTCGGTCGGTGTGAGTGCCCGGCCAGTACATCCGGCCGCACCCGGTGCAACACCGGAATCGGTCCGCAGTGCGGTGGACGTACGGTGGCACTTTGGGCTGCGCGTCCTCACGGGAAACCGGTACGAGTTCGCCGTTGCATTCGCCGCACCGGGATCCATCCAGGTCTGCCGACGGACAGAGGCCAAGTCGGCCAAACACCTCCGCGAGTTGGGACTCGAGATCAAGAGATCGGACCAACACTGTCCGTGGTCCGACGGACGCCAACTCGCGGTCCTTGGTCAGCAGCCACCGCCCGTCGACCCTTGCCCGCTCCGCAATCTCGGAATCTCCCAACTCCGGTCCACAGAAGTCGGCGTCGTAGCCGAAAAACCGCAGCCACCGGGCCAGTGAGCCGAGCATGGCGTCGCAGAGGAATCGAGGCATGTATTGAGTCTAAAGTCAAAAGTCCAAAGTCCAAAGTCCCGGGCAGGGTGAGAAGGTGAGAAGGGGAGAGGGGGAAAGGTGAAGAACTGACTTCGATCGACGCAGCCTCTCCTCTGCTCCTCTGCGCCTCCGCCCCTCTGCTCTTTGATCTCGGCAGGCGACAATTCGTAATTCGCAATCCGCAATCTGCGACGGGTGGGTGGGAATCTTCAATCTTGAATCATGCCCATTCGGGCGAGACGCCCAAACCACAATCCGCAGCCGAGAGTTGGTACAATGCCGCCCGCTGCTGACGCCCACCGGAGAATCTCCAAGCCACTCAGCGTCAAGCGAGGAGCGAACATGCCTGCCATCGATACCACCCCCGAACTCGTCCAAAACACCTACGACACAAGCCGAAGCAGACTGGAGATCATCCGATCGCGATTCGGCCGACCGCTGACCCTCGCCG
Organism: uncultured Holophagae bacterium; assembly: GCA_963801995.1. Classification (GTDB taxonomy): domain Bacteria; phylum Acidobacteriota; class Thermoanaerobaculia; order Thermoanaerobaculales; family Sulfomarinibacteraceae; genus FEB-10. Next base: position 947,994 of record CAWDGW010000017.1, read on the forward strand.
AAAAGGTGCTCTTCGGGCACCTCGCCGATCCCGAAGGTGAACGACTCGAGAGGGGCAAGGCTTACATTCAGCTTCAGCCGGACCGCGTCGCGATGCAGGACGCAACCGCGCAGATGGCCGTGCTCCAGTTCATGCTGTCCGGACGGGACACCACCGCCGTGCCCTCCTCCATCCACTGCGATCACCTGATTCTGGCCCGGTCGGGAGCGGCTGAAGACGTGGCGGCGGCTATCGAGATGAATCGGGAGGTGTACGACTTCCTGCAGACCTCCTCGGCCCGTTACGGCATCGGCTTCTGGAAGCCGGGCGCTGGCATCATCCACCAGGTGGTGCTCGAGAACTACGCCTTCCCCGGCGGCATGATGATCGGCACCGATTCACACACCCCAAACGCCGGCGGTCTGGGCATGGTCGCAGTCGGCGTGGGCGGCGCCGACGCGGTTGATGTGATGGCCGGATTCAACTGGGAGGTCCTGCAGCCAGAGGTGGTGGGTGTACGCCTCAAGGGAACGCTCCGGGGTTGGGCCTCGCCCAAGGACGTCATCCTCAAGTTGCTGGGCATCCTCACCGTGAAGGGCGGCACCAACCGAATCATCGAGTATTTCGGGGCAGGGGTGGAATCGATCTCGGCCACCGGCAAGGCCACCATCACCAACATGGGGGCCGAACTCGGCGCCACAACCTCGATTTTCCCCTACGACCGGCGCGCCAAGACCTATCTCGAGGCAACCCGACGAATGAGGATCGCCGCCCTGGCCGACGCCAACCGGGACCTGCTGGAAGCGGATCCCGAGGTGCTGGCGAATCCGGAAGAATATTTCGACAAGGTGATCGAGATCGATCTCGACGCCCTCGAGCCCCACATTGTGGGTCCGCACACTCCGGACCTCGCGAGACCAGTGTCGCAGATGGCCGCCGACGTGGCCGCCAACGGCTACCCGGACCTGCTCACCGCCGGCCTCATCGGATCCTGCACCAACTCCTCCTACGAGGACATCACCCGCGCAGCTGATGTGGCCCAGCAAGCTCTGGATCACGGCGCCGCCACCAAGACCGCCCTCTGGGTGACCCCAGGGTCGGAACTGATCGAAGCCACCATCGAGCGTGACGGGCAGATGGGCACCCTTTCCGATCTCGGCGCAACAGTGCTCGCCAACGCCTGCGGGCCGTGCATCGGTCAGTGGAAACGGGAGGACATCTCCGACGGTCAGGTCAACTCCATCATTTCGTCGTTCAACCGCAATTTCGCCAAACGCAACGACGGCAACCCGAAGACGAACTCGTTCATATCCAGCCCGGAAATCGTGATCGCTTACGCCCTCGCCGGCAAGTTATCGTTCAACCCTCTCACCGACTCCATCGAGGGCGCGAACGGCCCGTTCAAACTCGAAGCCCCGAAGCCGGCACCCGAAATTCCGGCGAATGGATTCGTCTTCAAGGCAGAGGGCTATCTTGCCCCGCCCGAAGACCGCTCCTCCATCGAGGTCAAGGTGAGCGGCGATTCCAAGCGGCTCCAGCTTCTCGATCCCTTCAAAGGCTGGGACGGCTCGGACTACGAACGACTGCCCGTGCTCATGAAGGCCCGGGGCAAGTGCACCACCGATCACATCTCGCAGGCCGGACCCTGGCTGCGGTTCCGCGGTCACCTGGACAATATCTCGGACAACCTGTTTCTGGGTGCCATCAACGCCTTCGCCGACGATCCGGGCCACGGGGTCGACGTGGAGACCGGAGAAACCCGATGGCTGCCCGAGCTGGCTCGTTCCTACAAAGAACGGGGCATTCGCTGGGTTGCCGTGGGCGACGAAAACTATGGTGAGGGATCGTCCCGGGAACACGCCGCCATGGAGCCCAGGCACCTGGGCGGTGTGGCGGTCATTTCGCGCTCGTTTGCTCGAATCCATGAAACCAACCTGAAAAAGCAGGGCATGTTGCCGCTGACTTTTATGGACCCGAGCGACTACGAGAAGATCGGCGTCGACGACCGGATTTCCATCACCGGACTGGCCAACCTGAAGCCGGCTGCAGCGGTGACCGCCGTGATCCACCACACCAACGGGTCGGAGGATCGGATCCAGTTGGCCCACACCCTCAACGAAGAGCAGATTGACTGGTTCCGAGCGGGCTCGGCCCTGAACGTGCTTCGCACGAAGTGAGCATGGGTGTTTTAGGTTTAAAGGTTTAAAGGTTTAAAGGTTTAAAGGTAAAAGGTTTAAAGGTGACGTGAGCGAGGGCCGTCGAAGGCGGCCTGTGCCCCAACTCGCCGGTAGCAGCAAAGAGTGGCTGTGTCCGCGGGGGTGTTTTTCGAATTTCGAATTCTCATTCCGAGGGGACAGCGGTTCCATACATTCTAGACGGCGCTACCGCCTTTTCCACGATTGACGCCTTGGGGTAACTCTGCAACCATCGACCGATGCTCGGAGAAGACCACCGCCACTCGACCCCTCTCGCGGTGGTCGACATAGATTTCCTCGACACCTTCATGCCCTATGAGCTGAAACTCGCCCAACGTCGGGCCATGGTTTGGGGAACAGAATCCCTGGACGGTCAGCCCAACGCTTTCGTTGGAATCTACGTGGTTCGGATCGAGCCCGCGTCGGGTCGTGAGGCTCCAGACTGGGACAACTCAGGCCGTAAAATCAACGAGCACGTCGCCTCGCTGCTGGCCAAGGTCCTGCGCGACTCCGACATCCCTGCGGTCATCTCGGACTGGGAATATTTGGTCGTGCTGCGCGACGTGGACCCCCAGCGTGCCTACGTTGTCGCCCAGCGCTTTCTCGCATCGGCCAGCGAGTCCGGCATCCTCAAGAACACCGGTCTGAAGACCCGTGTGGGATATGTGATCTACCCGCTGTCCACCCAACCCAATCTTCCAGTCGACCGCTGGCACGGTTTGCTCGACCTGGCGCGTCACATGAGCGAACGGGGGCAAACCAATGCCGCGGCGTGCGGCTACGGGCTGCTGCGCGGTCAGCACATGGCCGAAACGGGCATACCCGAGGCCGACCTGGTGCCGCTGGCCTTCGAGAACGTGGAAAACCTCGCCCGAGCAGGCATCCTTCAGATCCAGCGGATCCAGATGTTGACGGATCTTCAGACCTCTGAGCTCTGAGGGCGCAAAGTTCAGTTTTAGTTCTTAGTTCTTAGTTCTTAGTTCTTAGTTTTGAGTTCTCAGTTAGGCCTCATAGCCCAAACGTTCAACGTTCAACTTTCGGCGCATCCGGAAATCCGTGAGGTGGTGGATGACAGCGAACAGTGACAGCGTCGGCCTACAGCGACGGGGGCCGGTGGCAGCGTCAGGTGGCAGCGGCAGCGAGCAGGGGCAGGTGCCAGCGGCAGCTGGCAGCGTCGGCGTCGGTGTGGGGGAAGGGCTACACGGGGTTGAGCAGGCGCCAGGTCATGGCACGAACCTGGTCAAAAGTACCCAGGGCCTTCTCCGCGCCAACTCCATTGACGGCACCAGCGGCTGAGAGCAGTCGCAGGTGACTGTCGACCTCCTTGGCCGAGGCGTAGGCGATCCGCCAGTGGTGCTGGCGATCTCTTCCGTTTCGGCCGTGCCCTTCCGCCAGGTTGGCAGGGACCGAACTGGCCGACCGGATCAGCTGATCGGCCACGGATTTCAGAGGAGCCGGCACTGGAGAGACAAGCTTGATGGCGATGCCTGCTGCTTCGAGGGCTTTGGTGTAGGCCACGAGATTGGTGTTGCTGACGGCTCAGGACTGGTCACCTCCGGGTCGTTCATGCCCTTCAAAAAGCTGTCTGGGAGGGCGGAGGGGCTGGCAGGGGGGCCTTGGAGATGGCACGACGAATTGTGGTGCGGCCGTCCCGGCTGCAAGACTCGGCCGTAAGGTCAGCAGGCCAGAGGCCCGCACCACAATCTCCCCCCTGCCAGCCCCTCCGCCTCCCTGGCAGCTATCCGTCCCCATCCCATAGAACGACCCGGAGGGGACCATGCGGCCGCCACACACCTGATCGCTGCCTCTGCCCCGGTCGCTGCCCGCTGTTTCCTGATCCTGTCCCTGGCGCTGCTCGCTGCCGCTGTTCACTGTCGCCGTCCCTGAATCCCGGGCACGGGAACACCTCAGCTCACGTTTTCTCGGATGAACCCAACTTTCAACTGGGAGGGAGGGTGTGCGGCTATTCGTCGATCCATTCCGCGAGCGCTCGGAGCCGGTCCAGGTCGACAACTCGGACGCCGCGACTGAGGCCCTCGAGAATCCCATCATCCTCCAACCGGCGGAGGGTGCGAGAAAGAACCTCCGGAGCAGTGCCGCACTGGGCGGCAATCAGATGCTTCGGTTCGGTCAGCAGGATCTCGTCACCGTCGGCCAGGTGGTCAGCGGCCCGTCTTCCCAGAAGGTACACCGCCAGCCGTTCCTCCACCCGCCGTTGGGTGAGCAGTTCGAGACTGGTTGCCAGCTTGCGGGTCCACATGGACACCGAAGCCACCATCGCCACTCCCAACTCGGGCTCCCGGCGGATAAGTTCCATCAACCGACGCCTTGGCAGCACCCACACCCTGCATGCCGACACCGCTTCCGCCGTCGCCGGGTAGGTGCCCTCGCCGAAGAGGGCGGCTTCGGCAAAGGACTCGCCCGTTCCCACCAGGTGGAGCAGCATCTCCTTGCCGCGGGGCGAATAGCGAACCAGCTTGATCCGGCCCTCCAACACGCTGAACATGGATTCTGCGGGATCGCCCTCGTGGAACAGGACCTCTCCCCGAGCCAGGTTTCGGAGGGAGCCGGCCTCGACCACCTCGCACTGACGCTGCGGATCGAGGTGATGGAGCAACGGAATGTTCCCGAGGATCTCTGATTCGATCGCCATCGGGGGAGTATAACCTCCCGACCCCTCCCCCTCCCGGGTTGAAAGTTGAAAGTTGAAAGTTCCGGGACAAGGTTGTGGTGCGCTCCCGCCTGCACGGCTCCACGACCCGGATGTCCGTAACCCGGCGAGTCGATGTGACGCAACCGCTCGTGGAACTCGGACTCCGACACGCGAGTGTGCCAGTGACCGGATGCCGCGAATCCGATCACCACCCCGGCGTAGATCATGAGCGCGATCAGCGAGGCGGTGACGGGCCGGAGCCAGGTGCGTTGGCAGCGACGGAGCGGTCCGCGGACCCTGAGACATTCGTCCTCGGGGCAGGCCACAACACAGTCCTGACAGCTGGTGCACTCGATGGAGGCCACCCGTCCCATCCGATGGACCGGCAGCGCGGCCGGACACACCTTTGTGCACCCCATGCAGCCGGTACAAACTTCCGGGTCACGGGCGATCTTCAGCGGCGCCAACCTTCCGAATACTCCGAGCAAAGCGCCGTAGGGGCACAGGTAGCGGCACCACAGGTCGCGAACGAAGACCGAACCCACCGCCAGCACGCCGATGACCGCGATGGTGGTTCGAGAGGGCTCGGCGAAGAACAGCCACATCTTGGCATCGACGATTTTGTTGTAGGGGCTCTCGAGGAACGCTTTCACCGCAGCCGAATCCATGGTGAACCACACCGCCCAAACGAAGAAACCGAGCAGCAGGAACTTGAGGCTTCGCAGCGGGATATCGAGCCATTTCTGGAGCCGGAGGTTCCTTCCCAGCAAGAGGATGCCGAGCCTGCCCAACAGCTCGGAAACCAGACCGATCGGGCAGAGGTGTGAACAGAACGACTTGGCGACCACCAGCGACATCAGGCAGATCCCCAGGAAGATCGCCAATCCGGCGGGGTGGGTCGCGTCCACGATTCCGGTCTGCAGCAGGTGCCGTGCCGCCATCATGCCGTCAATCGGAAGAAAGGCCTCGACCCCTGGCGGCCGGGAAACCCCGGGCCATCGGCCGTCGAGATGGGGAGCCACCCACAGTGTGAATCGCAGCCCGATAAGAAGCACCACCCCGGTGGCCACCCACTGGATGATGCGGCGAGTGCCGAGCACGGCAGGGAGCGGTATCTGGCTCACGGCCGCAATTGTGAAACGGAGGACCCGTTCGGGCCTTGATCCTGGTCAAGTTGCCGTCAACTTTCAGCCGTTGCTCGCGCCCGTCCGCAACCGCGTCCGAGTCCGAGTCCGATCGAAGATCAAAGATCCAAGGCCCAAGATCCACCTATTCAGGCAATACCAGTGATGGTCATTCCAAACGAGGCCCCCAGCCCGCACTTCTCACCGCCTATCTACTACGGCCGGCGATGCACCGCGCCCGGCGGGGTTTTCTCGCCTCGGGGTGCTCGACGTACTGTCGAGTACGCCTCCGCGCCCCTCGGGTCGGAAACCCCGCTGGGCACGGCACCTCTCCACCCTCGTCACGAAACGCGGTGAGAAGAGCGGGCTAGAGCTTGAAGATCAGGTAGACGATCGGGATGGCCAGACCAACCAGGAGCAGCAGCAGCCCGCGACCGCCCAGCCCCTTCTTGCCGGAGATGATGAAGATTCCGGTGCAGGCCAGCAAAGCCAGGCCCACGGCGTAGGCGTCGGCGATCCAGGTCCAAAGGCCCTTGCCGTGATTGAGGTGGAGATAGTTGGTCTCGAAGAACACGAACCTGCGGCGGAACACCTCGTCATGAACGGTGCCGTCGGGAATTGCCACCGTCAGCGTCCGACCTTCGAGGAAGATTTTGAGCTGGGTCGGCGACATTCGAGCCGATTCCCGCGGGCGTTCGTCGATGTCCATGCGCCGCAACACCTCAGCCGGCAAGTTGGAACCGTGACCCGTCGGCCAGGACACCCACCTCGGCTGTTTCGCTCCGCAGGACGTAGTTCGGGTTCCAGTCGTCCACGTGATTCACCGCCACACCCGAGATGGCGTAGATCACCGTCAACCCGGCCAGAAAGTACCCCACATCTCGGTGGGTGGCGATCACCAGCTTTTTCAGCCGCATGGCGTCAGGACCCGATGACGGCTCCGGTCCCACGAAGCATGTAGATCGTGTCGTTGTGAACCGGCGCGTCACAGCCCGTCTTGGCACCCGTACCCTTGAGACAATTGCCTTCGGAATCGTGCTCGTGTCCAGCTCCGGCGGCCCGCGCTTCCACCTGCTCGGGCGTCAGCTTGATCGCCTCGAAGACGCCCTCGGCGGCTGCGTGATGGCCCATGGATTCGTACGGAAATACAATCACACCGTCGTCCACCTTGACGCGGACTCCCTGCCCGGTGTCAGGGTCGGTGACCTGCATCCAACAGCCGCGCTTCTTGCACACCCCGGTGATGACACCGTCCACGCGTACCTTTTGCCCAACATAGGTATCCGGGTCGGACAGCAGGGTTTCGATGGCCACCGCCTCGGTCAAGGTCACGCCATCACCGTAGCTGGTGCCACCGGCGGCTCCGGCGAGGACTCCGAACGGGACCAGGGTGGTCACGAGAATCGCGAGCAACTTCTTCATCGGTTCCTCCACAGCGGCCGTGGGCCGCTTCCAACGTATCCTGCCTACAGCTCAGCCAAGTGTCAATCATATTCGTCACCAACTCGGATAATTGTAGAGAGTTTAAAGGTAGGTTCATCCGAAAAATCGTGAGGTGAGGTGTCCCCGTGCCCGGGATTCAGGGACGGCGGCAGCGAGCAGCGCCAGGGACAGGATCAGGATCAGGAAACAGCGGGCAGCGACTGTGGTCAGCGACCGGGGCAGAGGCAGCGATCAGGTGTGTGGCGGCCGCATGGTCCCCTCCGGGTCGTTCTGTGGGACGGGGACGAATAGCTGCCAGGGAGGCCGTTGTCAAGGGACGCTGCGCTGCCGGCCTTGAGTCCGGCAACCCTTGACAACGGCCTCCCTGGCAGCTTGTTGAAGGGCATGAACGACCCGGAGGTGACCAGTCCTGAGCCGTCAGCAACACCAATCTCGTGGCCTACACCAAAGCCCTCGAAGCAGCAGGCATTGCCATCAAGCTGGTTTTGAGAGTCCCGGCTCCGCTGAAGTCCATCGCCGATCAGCTGATCCGGTCGGCCAGCTCGGTCCCGGCTAACTTAGCGGAAGGGCACGGCCGAAACGGAAGAGATCGCCAGCACCACTGGCGGATCGCCTACGCCTCGGCCAAGGAGGTCGATAGCCACCTTCGGCTTCTCGCCGCTGCCGGTGCCGTCAACCGAGTCGGCGCGGAGAAGGCCCTGGAGACCTTTGATCAGGTTCGTGCCATGACCTGGCGTCTTCTCAATCCCGTGTAGCCGACACCCATCCCGCGCTGACGCCGTCGCCGTCACCTGACACCGCCACCGGCCCCTGTCGCTGTCACCTGGCGCCGTCCCTGATCGCTGCCATCTCCGTCCTCAGGCGAGTGGTCGGGCCCAGTCCCCAATCCCCACCCTCCGGGTGGGCGGGGATTTTCGTTTTTCGACTCTTGATTTTGGATTTCCCCAGCCTCATACGGTGAAGATCCTCGGTCGTACCGACCGCAAAGACAGCCACCGGGTGCCCGCGACGATGAGGTGGTCGTGGACTGGTACGCCCAACACCCTGCCCACCTCCACCAGCCGTCGAGTCAGGCCGAGGTCGTCCCGGCTCGGCTCCAGATCACCAGAGGGGTGGTTGTGATAGGCCAGCACACCGTTCGCATCGTCCAACAGCGCTCGCCGGAAGACTTCGGCCGGATCCACCGGCGCCTGGGTTCGGGTTCCGAGAGTCAGGTCGTTGACTGCGATGAACCGGTGACGGGCGTCGAGACTCAGGAAACCGAATATCTCGCGCCGTTCCCGCGCCAATCGTGACACCAGGTACTCTCCGGCGGCTTCCGGGGAAACCAACCGCGGACCATCACGCAGGCGCTCCCGAAGCATCCGCTGACCGAGCTCGATGGCGGCCAACACGGCGGCCGCCTTCGCCGGCCCCAACCCCCGCCTGCTGACCAGTTCTCGGGCATCCATCCGGGCTACCTGCAGCAGACCCCCGGCGTCGTGGAGCAGGTGGTGAGCCTCGTCCACCGCACTGTGTCCCTGGCGGCCCGAACGCAGCAGTACCGCGATCAGCTCCGCATCTGACAGTACGGCTGCCCCCGATTCGAGCAGCCGCTCGCGGGGTCGTTGTGACGGCTCCATCTCCCTGACTCTCATCCGCTCACTCCAGTGTGGTCCATTTCGACGGTATCCCCTGTTACACCGATCTTGCGACGGTTCCTACCTACACAAAGGAACGTTGCGAGGAAAAACGAGAACCATCCTCGACTTGGATTATCGATTGTGCTTTAATTGACCCTGTAACCGAGAGGTGATGGCAGGGAGGGATCATGAAGCAACGGGGTCGGACCAGGGAAACGCGTCAACGCCGCGTCGTGTTTGAAACCATCAAGGCGACGCACAGCCACCCCACTGCCGATTGGATCTTCGATCAGGTCCGGACGACCGTGCCGAAGATCTCGCTCGGGACTGTGTACCGCAACCTGTCCGTCCTCAAGAACGAAGGTCTCATCCGTGAAATCTACGGATCCGACCGACGGGCACACTACGACGCGGTGGTCGAGCCCCATGCGCACTTCATCTGTGCCGAATGCGGAACGATCAGTGACGTCCACGGCGCTGCCGAGTGCGACTGGCGGGCTATCAAAGAGCTCGTTGGGTGCAATGTCACGGAGCAGAGGATCGAGTTTGCCGGGACCTGCGCGGCCTGCCTCCACCACGGCCGCGGGTCGCACTAGGAGCGTGTAGCGCAAAGAATTGGCGGCGCATTTCGGGTGTCGTTTGGCCCATTTCTTGGCGAATTCTTGGCCCGTACAACCAGTATGAACCTGCGAATTCGCCCAAAAATGGCCTCAAACAACCCTCCGAAATCCATCCACCATCTATGCACTACACACTCCTAGCCCAACCGACACCCGCCCATTCGAGCCGGGAGGATCGTGTTGTGTGGTTCCCCTGTCCGTGCCCGAATTCCTCTGAACGAACCACCGTCTCGGGCACGGATACGGGCGCGGGAATGATCGGCTCTCCACCAACACCCAGGGCTCACTCTGCGACCACCCTGTCGATTTCAGGAGCGTAGAGTTGGATCCGTTCGGCGACAAAGTCGGCTAGAGTAGAAGGGGCCATGGGGCAGCCATGGCAGGCACCGCTCAGATGAACGATCACAACGTCACCCTCGATTCGTCGCAACTCGACGTCACCGCCGTCCCTACGGATGGCCGGGCGCAGCTCCTCGAGAGCCGCTTCGACGCGGTCTTTCAACGACCCGGTCGGCCAGGCGGGCCCGCTCATACTTCCATTCCGGTGGACGGCGTCATCTTCGGTCTCCAAATCGGCTTCCCTGGTCTTCCCCTGGCGGGTCAGCGGCAGGCCGCATCGCGCATCAACGACGTTTCCTCCGGAAACCACCGTCCCCGCTGGGATATTTCGTCGAACGCCGCCGCAGCGAACCTTTGGCAGAGGTGTTCCGTTAGAAGAGTTGGAAGATGGAGCCGCAGAACCTAGAAACCACCGTCGAGCGATGTCGAGAGGGAGATGAGGACGCATGGTCCACACTCGTCAGCACAACGCTGCGACCCATATATCGCCTCTGTGCGAGCTACGCTCCGTCTGCGTCCGAGGCGGAGGAGCTCACCCAAGAGGTCTACTTCAAGCTCTGGGAGAACTTACATCGATACCGGGCGGGTTCGAATTTCATGGCGTGGGCGTGGCGCGTCGCCAAGAACCTGCTGATCGACTCCCACCGGCGGTGCCGTCGCGAACGATCGGCAGCGTGGCTGGACCCAGAGATCATCGACCGCCTCCCCTCATCCGACGACCCCCACGAGCACTCGGTGAAAAGGCAGCGGCTGAGCATGATCGCAACCGCACTGAGTCAGATCCCGGAAGAGCTGTCCACCCTGATATTGATGCGCGATTTTACCGGGATGAGCTACCAGGAGATCTCAGACAGCCTGGAATTGCCTCTCGGAACGGTCAAATCCCGCCTCAACAGGGCCCGTCTCGAACTCGCCACCGCCGTGCGGCGGCGCCTCCAAATCCGCGCCGTACCCCCCCCAGGGTCCGGGGTTGAGGAGGGTGCGTGATGTACTCCTGTGAACAAACCCGCGAGCTTCTGGATCAGCTTCTCGAGGGTTCCCTGTCCGAGGAGGTTCGGCCCGACGTTGAGCGCCATCTCAGCGACTGTGAAGAGTGCCGGGAAATCGTGGAAACCCTCATTCTCATCGCCGAAGCGATCCCCCCGTTGGAGAAACTGGATCCGCCGGACCACCTGGCGGACGATCTTTCGTCATCACCGTGCCGACGATGGCTCGGCCTCCTGTTCCAGGCGGTGGACCGGGAAATCGGCGAGCACAACCTCGAGCGGTTGTTGTCCCACCTGGAGAGTTGCGAATCCTGCACGAGGACCTGGAACGACCTCACCCTCATCCACCAGGTTGGAGAGGCGCTGGAGCCGCCGCCGGGCTTCGTTCAGCGGTGCATCGAGGTTCGCCAGCGGGTCTTCCGCCGGCCGATTCTCAGCCGCAGGGCGGTCACTGCCGCAGCTTACGCCATGGCCGTGCTCGCTTCGTTGACCATCGGCAATCCCGTTTCCATCGCCCGCAGCCCGGTGGTCCAGAAGGTCACCACGGAGGTGAACCAGGTTGCCGAGCAGGGACGGGGCGAACTCAAAGTCATGCTGTGGCGAGCTTGGCAGTGGTCCGGAAGACAGATCGAAACCGTTCGAAACCTGGTGCAAGACAACGACTCGGGCGAAGCCTCGGAGACAGATCAAGGAGACAGCCAATGAACGAGATCGACAACAACGAGCCCAACCGGCCCCTGCCGCCGTTGCCGCCGGATGAACCTGTGCCTCAGGTACCGCCTGTACCTTCGGCAGCCGTTCCCCCACCCGCGGCTTCGTCCACGGTTCCCTCGGCGCCAGATTCCGGGGTCCAGCTGAAATCCCCGCCCTTGGCCGCCGTGCTGTCATTCATCCTGCCAGGTCTCGGTCACCTCTACACCGAGTCCTACCAGCGGTCCGTCATGCTCTTTTCGAGCTTCGTGCTGGCCATCTTCCTTTCCGGACGGTGGTGGCCGTTCATCTTCCTGTGCATCTTTCTGTGGTTCTTCGGCATGTTTGACTCCTTCCGAGAAGCCCAGGTGATGAATCTCGGCGGTGCCGAACAGCTTCCGGCGAGGCAGAAGAGCGGCGAAGGTCGATTGATGTTCGGTGTCTTCCTGCTGGTGGGCGGCGGAATGCTGCTGCTCGACAACTTCGGCTGGGTGGACTTCGATTGGTTCTTCGACGATTGGTGGCCGGTCATCGTAATCCTGGCCGGGTTGTACTTCATCTTCTCGGCGTTTCGCGATCGAAAAAGCGCCTAACCCATACAGCGAGCAGATAGTTGTAGTATTCACTCAATACTCGCGTCCCATATCTCACGGAAGCGACCGCATTCACTCGATTCGAATGAGGCGTGAGATCTGAGACACGAGTATTGAGATCTGAGGAATCTCCTATTCAACACGGGTCAACCGGAGCCACAAAACCCATCGGGGCGCTGCAAACCGTGGACCGGCGCAACCCGTTTCCGGTTTTTGATTTTTGATTTTCGATTTTCGATTTTCGATCCTCCGAGAATAGTGGCGCCGGTCACATGAAAGCCCAGTCGCCAGGCCTGTCCACCGCAAGCACAGCGGATTTCGTGCCATCCTTGAATAGAGAGGATTGTTGTCCGAAGTGTGATCCAAATCAGGAAGGGAGCGATGAGGTTGACCATGCGAAGGATTCTCCACTGTCTGACCCTGACGGCGGTGTGCGCTCTCTCGGCCACGGCGGCAGCCCAGAGCTCCACACCTGGGCCGGCCATCGATGTGGAAATCTTCAACTCCACGGACGGCACCAACTCTTTCTGCGCCGCTCCGGGCGACACCTTCTGGGCCTACGTTTACATCAGCCCAGCCACTGGAGGTGCAAGTTCGTTCCAGTGTTTCACACCGTGCGGACTCGTGCAGGGTGGTCCCGCAAACATCGCAGCCGCCACCATCGACGTCGCCTTCGACCCAACTCATCTCGCGTTCCACTCCGCCTTCAACAACGGATTCATGGGGGCTGCCGCTGCCGACGGGATGCTCCGGCTTGAAGCTCTGGGCACGGGCCGCCTGGGCTGGGTGCTGGCCGGCGACTGGACCCCGGATGGCGACACCGCCGGCACTCTGGCAGACCCCTGCGAAATGGGCCTGCTCGACCAATCCGGCTGGATCGTGCGCTTTGCGTTCACCGTCCAGACATCGGGTTCCAGTGACATCGTCCTCCGAGACGAACCCGCCTTCCCTCTCGCCTTCGCCGACATCTGTGGGAGCCCCACGTTCTCGAGCGCGACAGGGGACATCGACGAGGTCCTTTCGGCAACGGTGTCCTCCGGCAGCCCGGCCTGCCCCGAACTGAACGGCATCATCTTCCGCAACGGATTCGAAATCGGCGACCTCTCCGCCTGGCAGTAGCAGGCCGACCCCCGACCGCCCAATTCGAAATGCGAAATGCGAAATGCGAAAAACGGACCCCGCCGGAAATAGCTTTTTCAGGGCTCATCTGCCGACCTCACCTACATCCGGCTCCACAAATTCGTTTCGGCTGTGAATTGGCCGGGGATTGCCGGCTCCCGGCATTCGATCCAGGTTTTCGAATTTCGAATTTCGAATTCTGCGCTACTGCCTGCTCGCTCATGGCGATCGCCGTACCAGGGGCATTCGCTTGCTGGTGCCACCACCGATGACGCATAATCGGCCCGCGGCTGCTGAACGCGTCCGCTCGAAATCATGAAGAACGAACACAACTCGGCCCGGCGCTCCAAGCTGTCGACTGATCGTCGAGCGATCGGTCTGCTCCTGTTCGTCGTCGATCTGGCGGCCGTCTTTCTGGTGTTGTTTCTGGTCAAGCCCCTCGGTTCGGGACCCACGCCGCTGCCTCCATCCGCCTACTCGGCAACCTCGGACGCGGCGCGGGTCAGGGGGACCGTCGAGAGGCCGGTGGCTCCAGCAACCCACCTGTTGGAGCCGATCACCGGCAAGAAGAGCAATATCTCATTTCTCTTTCACCGGCCTCTCGAACTGAGTGTGTCCGCCGAAACTGGACCGACTCCTACCGACCAGCCCGTCAAGATCCAGCTGAGAATGAATGGACAGAGGTACAAAGCCCTTTTTCTCCGTGGCGATTCGATCGAGCCGGTTGACATCAGCGTCGTTCGTGGCGACCGGCTCGTCGTGGTGCGAGTGTCGCCTGAGTCCGGCGCCCAGCCGATGCGCGCCGTTCGGATCCATCTCGCCAACCAAAATTCTCACGGCACGGCCTACGGCTTGGCCGCCACAGTGGGTGCGTTTCTGATGTTGGTGCTCCAGCGACGGGGCAGGCCGACCCTGGCCGTGTTGGCACTCACAACCTTCGGGATTGCAACCGCCGCCGAAACACTGAATTTCGGACCCCTCTCGTGGGTTGGGCTCATGTCCTGGGGAGCCTTTGTCTTCTCCTACTTTCTGCTGCTCGACTTCCTGTGCTCGGGACTTGTCCGGAACAGGTTCTTCTCGGCAGTCATCACGGTCGGGTTCTCGTTGTTGGTGCTGGTGGTTCCGGTGCTCTACTTCGGTTATTTCCTGGGCTTCAAGAATCCCGTTGACACCGACATCCTGTACGCGATTTTCCAATCCAACTGGGCCGAGGCATTGGAATTCGTGACGTTCCAGTTCGGCCTGCCCTCGGTGGCGTTGGTGACGGCTGCGGCCCTCCTCGTTCTGGTGTCGACCGTCCTCGAAATCGGACGATTCCGCCCGCTCTCACCAACCCTCCTCGGTGCACTCTGCTGCCTTCTGCTGGTGGTCCAATCCGCCGCCGCCGTCCGCAAACTGCCGATGACTGAGCACGTTCTCTCCAACCACCGCAACTACACGAGCGAGATCGCGGCGTTCGAGCAGACCTTGGCGGCGCGCGCAACCGTCGGCCAGCAAAACCGCGCAGTGAAGGAATCTGGCGGAGAACGATACGTTCTCGTGATCGGAGAATCGCAGACCCGCGAGTGCATGGGGCTTTACGGCTATGTCAGACCCACAAACCCTCGCCTTGCCGACCTCGAGGAATCCGGCCAATTGCTGGTCCAGCGAAACTCCTACTCGTCCCACACCCACACGATGGAAACCCTGTCCCTCGCATTGACAGCCGCGAACCAGGTGTCAGAGGAGAGCTTCTTCGCCTCGCCATCGATTCTCGACATCGCCCGGTCGGCCGGCTTCTCCACCCGCTGGATCTCCAATCAAGCCATGTACGGTCCGTGGGACAACATGGTCTCGGTCCTCGCCGTGCAGGCCGACGCGGTCGACAAGCTGAACACCAGCATCGGTTCGACCACCGCCACCGCCGAATTCGACGAAGCGGTGATCCCATACCTCGAAGACTTTCTGTCGGGACCCGGCGAGGACAACCGGCTCGCCATCGTCCATCTCATGGGAAACCACGGGAACTATTGCGACCGGTACCCCAAGGAGTTCGCTCGGTTCCGCGGAGCGATTCCCTCGAGCGTATTCGGTGCAATCTCAGGGAAGTACGACGGGAGACTGAACTGCTATGACAACAGCATGCTGTACAACGACCACGTGATCCGAGAGATCATCGGGGTGTTGGAGGAGGCTGGCGGTACAGCGGCCCTGATGTATTTCGCGGATCACGCCGACGACGTGCTCCACGGCAAACGACACACGTCATCACGATTCAGCTACGGCATGACCGACATCCCCGTGATGTTCTGGTTGTCGGAGGGTTATCGAAAGGACTACCCAGAACGGGCTCTGCTGCTCGGGCAACACATGGGTCTGTTGTTCTCCAACGACCTGGTCTACGACACGATGATCGGGATCATGGGAATCGTCACTGAAGCGTACGGCGCGCAGTGGGATCTGAGCACCGATCAGTATGTGTTGGATCCGTCTGAGGCGATGACGCTCACTGGCAGGCTCCGGTACGCGTCGCCCGAGAATCGCGGCTACAACCAGCGGGTCAACCTGCAAACCATCGCCCATATGGGCCTGGGTCTGCGCATCCTCCCCCACCGTGTCAACACCATTGGCAAGCTCTCCCAGGCCTGCCGCGACGGTGCCACCGGGATCGAGCTGGATGTCCACTTCGACCGCGAATCGGGGGCTTTCCTGTTGGGCCACGATGCCGAAACGATGACGGGAGGGACTCTGGACGAGTTATTGAGCTTCCCCTGCGCCGGCCGCCTCCAGAAGATCTGGCTCGACGTCAAGAACCTATCCGCCACGGACGCCCCCCTGGCAACAGAGGGCCTGATAGCCCTCGACCGGACCCACTCGCTCCGAGCACGGACAATCGTCGAGACCTCCAACCCCGCCGTCGATCTCGCCCGGTTGTCCGAAGCCGGATTCCACACCTCCTACTACCTTCCAACCGACTCAATGCTCACTGCGTTGGAAGAGGGCGATTCGGCGGGGCTGGTCGAGCTCGCCGACAGGATCGCGAGCCGCATCGCGGACGGCCACTTCAATGGGCTCTCCTTCGATGCCCGCGCCTACTCGTTCGTCTCTCAATACCTCGCCCGCAGGATCGATCCCACGATTGCCTTCCACACCTGGGACCTGCCGACCAAGCTCTGGCAACCCAATCTCCTCGGAGAGCTGAGGCAACGAGAGTTCTTTGCCGATCCACGGATCGCCACCATCCTGCTCCCCTACGACTCCGTTTTCTCGTACTGATCCGGTCCCGACCTCAGGTCGGGATTGAATATTGAAAATTGAAGATTCAGTCCTTCCACCCGCCCACAGCGAATTTCGAATTGGGTGGGGGGATGGGAACTTTCAACTTTCAACTTTCAACCCTGAACAGCTACCCTGTACCGCGAGACGCGTAACGCGACACCGGAGCACCATTGCCATGACCCTCATCCTGTACTGCGGCCACCACAAATGCGCCACCCGTTGGTTGGTGGACATCCTCACCCATGTCAGCAACCGGACCGGGATCGAATTCTTCGAAGCCCACAACGCCGGCATGTTCCAGCGTGACCTGGGTGCCTTCCTCGAACAACGGCCGGTGGATGTTCTCGCCTACACCAACGCCCGCCAGGAGTTTCTCGAGGACTTGGACGACTATCGTGGCTTCCACGTGATCCGTGACCCCCGAGATATTCTGGTGTCCGCCTACTTTTCCCACCTCAACTCCCACCCCACGGACGGATGGTCCGCCTTGGAGGAGCATCGACAGAGGCTCCAAGCCTGCCCCGAGGATGCGGGATTGACGCTGGAGCTGGACTTCATTTCGGACGTGTTCTCGGCCCTGGCGACCTGGGATTTCAACCGTTCTCAGATGCTGGAGCTCAAAATGGAGCACCTGGTCCGCAACGCCTACGAGGGCCTGGTGGACGTGTTCGTACACCTGGGTCTGGTCGATCCTGAGGAGCTCTCACTCGATCGGCAGCTGCAAATGGTCGCCGATCGCCAATCTGGGAAACCGTCGGGTAGGATTCAGCGGTTCGAACTGCTCAACATCATCCACGACCACCGTTTCGCCAAGAAGGCCGGGGGGCGGGCAGTAGGCCAGGAAGACCAGCAGAGCCACTACCGGCGAGGACAAGCCGGCGATTGGCGGAATCATTTTTCGCCCATTCTCGCCACTGCCTTCGCCGAGCGGTACGGCGATCTGCTCATCGAACTCGGCTATGAATCGGACCATCGGTGGTGGCAGACGGCAGATCGCTGAGTGTTGGCGCGACTGCTCACCGCGGTGCCCCAAAATCTGGATCAAACAACACCCGATGTTCGGGATAGGTTTCCCGCAAGTGCTCTGCCAGGAGATTCACAGCTTTGGCCTTCATCCCCGGCCGTATCTCAAAGGCGGAGATGGCCCGCCCATTGGGAAGAGAAGTCGGCCCAGCCACCCTCTGGAAACACGTCGCGAACGGCTCTGTTTGTCGGGCCAGCCAATTCGCTGGAATACGGATCACATTCTGTCCCGGTCGATCGTGGAGAAAAACTGGTTCGACGATCACCACATAATCCGCTCGGAAGATGGCATGGGGGAAGGCCCCCCTCAGACCGCCTCTTCGAGCCTGCAGGAACCGGTACCGCCTGTCGATGTCTTGTTCCGGCAGCGAAAGCCGAATTCGACGAAGAGTCTCATCGTTGAGGCTCAAATTCGAAGACAGGAAGGCGATCGATGAGCCCGACGGGATGTTTGCTTCCAGAAACCCCACGGTTGCCAACACCAGATCGACGTTCTTCGGCAGAAAATCTGCGACGGTCATCGAAGGAGCCATCGAATTCCACCAGGGCAACTCGGGCCCGTCCGCGTGGCGGCGTTCGAGGAACAGCACCGCCGCCACGGACGTGCTCAGCAGAATGGCTGAAACGCCGATCACGGTTCGTGATGTCCACCGGGGCCATGTGGATGCCACCGCCAGCCCGATTCCGAGAATCGTGCACTGGATGCCGATCCACAGCAGCAAGTGATGGACTCCGGGCGCCTGGAGCCGCAGGAAGACGGCCATGGACACGACCCCTGCGATCGTGGTCGCTGCCAAGAACCGACGCCAGGGCCTGTGCCGCCAGCCGACGACAAAAGCCGCCACGACAACGAGTATGGAGGGCCATCCGAGGCGCTGCACCAGGCTCCATGGACTCCCCCAGAGATACGACATACCCCCAGCCTGCTGGTAGGACTCGAAGACCCCAAGGTAGTTTGAAAACAGGACACGACTGACGATCGGCATGGCAACCGTTATCGCAAGAATGGCCGGAG
Source organism: uncultured Holophagae bacterium (assembly GCA_963801995.1). Taxonomy (GTDB): domain Bacteria; phylum Acidobacteriota; class Thermoanaerobaculia; order Thermoanaerobaculales; family Sulfomarinibacteraceae; genus FEB-10. Next base: position 966,653 of record CAWDGW010000017.1, read on the forward strand.
TCAACAGCAAGATCCCGAAATTCCCGACGATGCGGACCCGGTCGCCGGCACGATCCTTCCGCATCAACGCAAACAGGGTCTCGACCGCGATGGCCACCAGAATGCCCACAACCGCGAAGCCGTACCAACGGCGAAAGAAGAACGCCGAGATGAGCAACCCGCCGACTCCAACCGGTACCCACCACCGCTGGGATTCCAGTGGACGCCTGATATGGAGTGCAACGGCCGCGAACACCAACCCAAGACCACCAACTCCAACGCGGCCCAAAACCGTGGGCGTCCAGAAACCGCCAATCAGCCAAGGTATGCACACCCATCCCGCCGCGAGCCACGGTGGCGCAGGGCGATCGCAGAACCGCCGATGGGCCGCGCACATCATAAGGGCGAACAATAACGACGTCGGGACTGCGTACAGCAGGAGATTTCCCAGAACATACGCCTGCCGGCCCTCGCCGAAAATCATCACCCACGCGGCGAGGGGAACCGCGGCGAGATCGTTGTAATTGTCGTTTCGAGTCGATTGGGCAACTCGGGAGGCGGTGGAGAGAAACGACGACTGAAAACCGTGCGAAAGCTGAATCGCCTTTGCGTGGTATTTGAGTTGATCCCAGCTATAGACGTGGTCCAGACCATCGAGGCAGGCGATCGTGAGGCCACTCGCCACCACCACCGTGGCCGCGACAACGACCAAGAACGGCCATCCTGCCGACTCCGACCCGAACCCTTTTGTGTTCCTCCACGGCGTTTCCACAACTACCTCGTGCCACCCGTCGTCACATCGCTCCCACCTTCTCATGGGCGCCCCACACGCACAACAGCGGCCAGCCGGGCAATCGAGTTTAAAGGTCTAAAGGTTTAAAGGTCCACAAGGTAAGGAAATTCGGATTGTTCTGTCCGGAAGAACCCAATACCCGACCCCGGATTCCAGGCAGGCCGCTCGAACTGCCGGATACCGAAATCGGAAGCCGGGGTCGGGTATTGGGCAGACAAGCGCAGACGTCCTTATCGCGTAACCCGAAAGCAAAGAGGCCACCGAGAAGATCTCGGTGGCCCGAAGAATCGTGATTGTTCGGATCGTTAACGAGTGGAAACGTAGGAGTCGAAGTCGAAGGAACCGCTGGCCAGGGGGCCGAGCTTCGAATCCGGCGGGATACCCACCCGAACAAAGTCGACGTTGAAGGTGTCGTTGTCGAGGGTGGTGACCTCACGCTTCAGGGACGCCGTTGCGCCACAGGCGAGCGATACCGTCGTTGGCGCCCGTGGACTGCTGCCACTCGACCTCGATGAACTGCGGGTTCGGATTGGCATCGCCACTCAGGAAGGTGCCGCCGAGCCAGTTCCAGTAGGTGCTGTCCTTGCGGGTGTTGATCGCGATACGCCACGCGGTGTCGGCGTTGTTGCGGCAGAGGTACACGAAGGTGTGCTGCTTCGGATTTGGGCTGTCACGGAAGAACTTCATGAACACGAAGCACTTGTTGACACTCGGGGTGACGGGAAGGTCGAGGTTGGTGGCATCCACCCAGAAGGACACGAAGAAGTGGCTCTCCTGTTGGGGGTGGTCGCTCTGCACGTACGCGTTGGTCAGAGTGCCCGGATCGATGTGCACCCGAAGGCCAAAGTTGCCTTCCATGGCCGCATCGGCGGTCACCTCGAGACTGTTGTCGGCCATGGCGGTCCCGCCAAAGGCGAAAATCCCCAGGGCAACCATGAACACTGTCAGCATTTTCTTCATTCTTCGACCTCCTCTGTCTTCCTGTTTGACGAATAGTGTGTCCCCACGGAACGGCTCCATGATACGCCGACGGGGGGAAGAAATACAACTCTCATCGTTCTTAGGACGCACGGGGTTGGCATTCGTAACGCTTCGCCCGACACATCGTCCAGATTTTTCTACCCGTTCTGCAGAACAGCAGGGCGGAATTCGGAATTCGGAATTCGGAAAACCGTCGCCGATCGTGGTGCGGGTGAGCGAGGCTGTAGACAGGGCAGAGCAGCAGAGCAGCAGAGGAGCAGGGGAGCAGAGGAGCGAGTACGCGATCGGTTCGTTTCTCCCCTGCCCCTTTTCCCCTCTGCCCCTCTGCCTGTCGGGCGGGTGGGTGAGAGGGAATCTTCAATCTTCAATCTTCAATCGAATCGCGGAGCCCGAGTCAGCACCTTGACCACGGGTCGCAACAACGATGGCGGCTCCTCCACCACCGTGGTCGGTTTTTGATTTTCGATTTTTGATTCCCGTTTCTGGTTTCCCACTCGGCTGAAACCAGCAGCACCTTGAAGGGAGGCCATTTGACGGTCGCGGGGCGAAGACCGACAATTGCGGCCGGAGGTGCGGACTGACCCTGCAAGCTCGACATTCGCGACGTGGCGTCTCCGGTTGGAGACTGGCGGCGGGCATGGCCGCCGTGGTGCTCGGATTCACGGCTTGTTCCCCCGACGTGCCTGCGCCGTCAGCACCACCCCGGAACATCGTCCTGATCTCATTGGACACCCTGCGCCGGGATCACGTCCAGGCCTTCAATCCCTCGAGCCCTGCAGCCACACCCAACCTCAATGCCATCGCCGAGGAGTCCATCGTATTCGATAACGCCTGGGCTCAGATCCCATTCACCCTCCCCTCGCACATGTCCATGTTCACCGGCCTCTACCCGGACGCCCATGGCGTCGACCGCAAGAAGGCTCGTCTGGGCGACGGCGTGCCGACGCTGTCCACACTGCTCGCGGGCGCCGGCTACCAGAACATCGCCGTGGTCACCAACAGTTGGATGAAGGGTGTGTTCGGCTTTGATCGCGGTTTCGACCACTATGAACGGCTGCCCTCCGGTTTGGTCTACGCGGACCGGGTGACCAGGCGGGTCGCCGAGTTGCTGGAGGAACTGGACGACCCCGATCGGCCGCTCTTTCTACTCATCCACTGCATCGACCCCCATTCCGATTTTTTCCGGGAGGGCCACAACGCCTTGCCGTACTATGCGCCTCCAGAGTTCCTCGAGGGCATGGGCATCAGCCCCACCGACCGCGACTTCTGCGACGCTGAAGGGAGGTGCGCCACCGATTTCCTGATCGCCGCAGACCGCGAGCCGCGGCCGCTGGCTCCGGAAAGCCTCAACCGGATCGCTGCGCTGTATGCCCGCGGTATCGAGTACCTGGATCGACAGGTCGGCGACCTCAAGGACGTGCTCGACGCATACGGCCTGTGGGACAACGCCCTGATTGTCGTCACCTCTGACCACGGCGAGGAGTTTCGAGATCACGGCCGGCTGCTCCACATCCAGCCCTACGTCGAGAATCTGGCGATCCCGCTGATGGTCCGACAACCCGGAGCAGTGGGAGCCGGCACGAGAGTTGCCACGATCGTCGAGACCGTGGACTACCTGCCGACCCTGCTCGATGTGGCTGATGTGGCGATTCCGGCATACGTTCAGGGCACCAGCCTGAAACCGGTGCTCGAAGGTGATTCCGGTGGACCCAGGGAGAGCTTCGGCCGGGACAAGCTGGACCGGCGAAGGTATTCGCTGCGCAATGAGGATTTCACTCTCATCCACCACATCGAAACTGGCCTTTCCGAGTTGTACGAGCGAGGGCCCGACCCGGGCGAGACCGAGAACGTCGCTGACCTCCATCCAAACGAGGTCGCCGCATTGGAGGCCCGGCTGGTGGAAATCGTAGCGCGAAACTTGGAGCTGTTTCGCACCGTCGCTGCCACCGAAGCCGGCCAGGACCTGTTGAGTTCTGAGGAAGCGGAGCAGTTGCGCGCCATAGGTTATTTGGAGTGAACGTGGATCACCGATTCAGTGACAGCGAATTCTGCCGTTCACCGCGGCAATTCGTCACGCTCCGCGTGTTGGCGGCGCTGTTGCTCGGACTGGCCTGCCTTTCATCGCCGGCATGTTCACCCCAGGACCCCGTGCCCAGGCAGCCCCACCCGATCATCATCGTGGACGTGGACACCCTCCGCGCCGACCACCTCGGCTGCTATGGATACCACCGGGACACCAGCCCCAACATCGACGCATTCTCGGCAGAATCGGTTTTTTTCGAAAAGGCCTTCGGTCAAGCCCCCAGCACGCCGCCCTCCCAGACGTCGATCCTCACCGGTCTCTATCCGTCGAGCCACGGCATGATCTACGACGACGATCGCGTTCCGCTCGCGATCACCACCCTCGCCGAAGCTCTCCTGGCCCACGGTTACAAGACGGCCGGCTTTCATGACGGGGGCTTCATGAGAAACGTGTTTCAGATTGGACAGGGGTTCGAACTCTACGACGACAGCGACGGAAAGGGCCTCAAGCGGGTCGGTCCGAAGGCGCTGGAATGGATGCGCCAGCACGCCGGGGAGAACTTCCTGCTCTTCATCCATACCTACGACCCCCACACGCCCTACGCTCCGCCTCCGCCCTATGACACCTGGTTCATGGAGGGTGTGCCCGCTCCATCGCCAGGTTTCGAACCCACGAGCAAGGCGTTGGAGAAGATCCGACTGTCCAAGTACACAAAGAACCCTGTCTCCTTGCCGCCCAATGATATCGCCTACGCCAAAGCCCTTTACGACGGCGAAATTCGCTATGTGGACACGTGGTTCGGCGAGTTTTGGGAGGTGGTGCGTGAGCTGGGCCTCGACCAGCGGGCCACCATTGTATTCATCTCCGATCATGGCGAGGAGTTCCAGGAGCACGGCTCGGTGCTCCACGAGAAGCTCTACACCACCATCACCAGGCTTCCACTCATGATCCGACTGCCCGGCGGTGCGAACGCCAGGTCGGTGCCGGACGTCGTCGAGTCGGTGGACCTCATGCCAACCCTGCTGGAACTCGCCGGGGTTCATATACCGGAGGAGGTTCAGGGCACAAGTCTGGTCTCATTGATAACCACCGGCAGAGGTTCGGTCGAGCCGCCCACTGCTTTCGCGGAGTGGCCCTACTACGGCCACCGACGGGGGGTGGTGCTCGGCAACCACCACATGCTTTTCACCATGAGAGACGTGGAATTCGAGCTGTACGACCTCGATACCGACCCCCTGGAGCAGGACAACATTGCACCCCGCAATCCAGCAACTCTCGCTGTCATGTGGAGCCACCTCGAGGCATGGCAGGCAGCGGTGGACAACCAACCGCCGCCCAGGGAGGCTGAGTCAACCCCGCTCGATGAGGAGACGATCGACTCACTCAAGGCCCTCGGCTATGTACAGTGACCCGATCGGACGGCATCTCCCGTACGTGACGTCCTTTGAGCTCGACTGATGGGAGGTTCTCGATGGGAGAGAACCACCTTTCGGCTCGGTTGCCTGCTCGTGTCGGGACTGCTGAGCCTGGCAGCCGCCGAGGTCTTTTCTCGTCTGTTTCTCTATGGTTGGGCGGGCCTTTCGCCCGCCATGGTCGACAGCACCCATCCCCTGGGCAGATCGGGAATGCTGCAGGCGTCACCCCACCGCAAGATCCTCTGGGAGCTGAAACCCAACCTGAAAACGGTTTTCAAACTGGTACCGTTCGAAACCAACACCAGGGGTCTGCGCGACCGCGAATACGCATTCGAGAAGCCGCCCGGGACGTGGCGGGCGGTGGTGATCGGGGACTCCTACACCATGGGTTCAGGGGTCAAAATCGAGGACGTGTTTCACTCCATCCTCGAAAGCCGCTTCAATGAAGAACTCGCGCCGGCCAAATTCGAGTTCATTGGATTCGGCGTCGGCGGCTATTCCCTTGAACAGTACCTCGCGGTCTTGCGCCACACGGCGATTCACTATCGACCGGACCTGATTCTGGTGGGCTTCGGCCGAAACGACACCCAGCCGAGGCCCAAGGGGTTCTATTCCCGTCGGTACAGGCCAAAGCCGGTGGAGAAGCCATCCCTGAACTCCCAGCTTCTCCTTTTGGTGACCGAAACCCATCGCCACCGCACAGCCGAAGCAATCCGATACGATCGAGATTTTCACCTCAACCGGAGACAGCGAGCTTTCCTTCACAGGAGCTTCGGAGAATTGGCAGCGCTCGCCGGTGACGTACCGGTGGTCATCGCCTTTCTCAGACACTACGATTTGGGCTTCGATGTGGCACGAGGTCTCAGCGATATTTCGCGAATTCACGGTCTGCATTTCGTGGACACCCAGCCGGCCTTCCAGGGGTTGAATCCCCGTTCGTTGAATATCTCCCCGATTGACGGCCACCCCAACGCGAAGGCCAATCGGATCTTCGCCGACGTCATTGCAGATTTCTTGTTATCGAATCGGCTCCTTCCCGATTCTGACGACACCCAGGATTGAGGCGCTGGTGGTTTCACCTGGCCGTTGTGGAATTTGGGCCATAATGATGTGGTGCTCTGCCGCCACTGTCCAAGGTGAGCTGGTGGCTCGGAGGAGTTTTTGACGACAACGCCCAATGAACCGAACGGGCCGACGGCGCCCAACGAACTCGATCGGCTGCGAGCCGAACGAGCGGATCTCGAGCAGCGCATTGCCGGCCTCGAGTTCGAGCGCGACGGATACTACGGCGAGTGGCAGGGAACCAAGAACCAGCTGAAGAGAATTCGCCGATCTCCGGCATGGCTGGTTTGGCTGGCGTGGGTCTTTCTGGGACGGGTTCTGCTGTGGCCGATCCGCAGGGGATTCCAGCTGATCGGCGCCGTCTTCAGAGCCATCCCGGGAATCCTCGCCCGCCCTTACCTGATGGTGTGGACCTGGATCGCTCGGTTCCGCGCCCATTTCCGGCCGTCGGCCGACGAGATCCCCCGGCCCCCTGCCGCTCCGGCTGCACCATCGGGCGGAGAGTCCGCCGCCGACACCCGACCCCGGGTGCTGATCGTCATGCCCTACTCCATCTGGCCGCCCCACCACGGAGGGGCAGTCAGGCTCTACAACTTGGTGCGCCGGCTGTCCAGTCGGTGCGCCCTCCACCTGTTGATCTTTCACCAGCAGGGCGAGGACGCCGAGCAACGGCGCGCTCTCGAGCCGTTCTGTGAACGGATCGATTTCCACCACTGGGTTCCGAGGATCGAGCGGGATCGGTTCGGGCTCGAGCCGCCCAATGCCCTGCTCTTCGCCTCGGACGGGGCCGCTGCCAAGATCCGCGACATCGTCGCCGGCCACCGAATCCACGTGGTGCAGCTGGAGTACACCGAACTCGGTCAGTACATATCCGTCGTCCCACAGTCCATACCGGTGATCCTCACCGAGCACGACATCGCTTTTCGGTCCTTCGGCCGCCGCCGCAAGTTGGGCTTTCCCAAGCGCTTCGCCCAGGGCAAGGCCTTCGGTTCCACCGCCGCCGACTGGCGGCGGCTGTTTCGCCACGAGCTGGCGGTCAACGACCAAGCCACCCAGATCCACACCATGTCCGCCGACGATGGCAGATTCCTGGCCCGCCACCTGCGCGACGGCGCGATCCGAATCAGGGTCGTCCCCAACGGAGTCGACTGCGACTACTACCAGCCCCCCGATCCGCCGCCTGAACGGCGGGGCGTGCTCTACGTCGGCAACTTCGAGAACCTGCCCAATGTGGACGCCCTCGAGTTCCTGGTGGTCGACGTGTGGCCGCTGGTCCGGTTGCGCTGCCCTGACGCCCAGCTGACCGTGGCCGGAGCCAACACCACCGACCACATCCGCGGATTCCACGGCCGGAACGGAATTTCAGTGATCGGGGAGGTGGAGGATTTGCGGCCGGTGTATCACAGCCACCGGGTCATGGTGGCGCCGATCCGGGCTGGCTCGGGCACCCGGTTGAAGATTCTCGAAGCCTTTGCCGCCGGCACACCGGTGGTCAGCACCACCGTCGGGGCCGAAGGGATCGCTTACGAGGACGGACGGCACCTGCTGGTAGCCGACGAAGCCGGCAGCTTTGCCGAAGCCGTGACGCGAGTGTTGTGGGACGACGACCTTGCCGGCTCGCTCGCCGGGGAGGGGCTCGCTCTGGCCCGTGGGCAGTATGACTGGCGCACAGTGGCCGACACCCTCTGCGACTGCTACGAGGAGCTGCTCGCGAATCTCCACCCGCTGAGCCGCCAGGCGCCGGCCTCAATCCTCGAGGACATTGCCTCGGGGGGCGAACCCGCCGCGGCCAATCCGGATGTCTCCATCATCATTCCCACCCTGAACGGCGGCGCGGTGCTGGAGAAGTGCCTGGGGTCCATTCGCGCCCAGCAGACCGAGCTCACAACCGAGCTCATCTGCATCGACTCCGGCTCCAGGGTGGCAGACATCGAGGTCATGGGACGGCACGATGCCCGGGTACTGCGCATCGACAAGGCCGATTTCAACCACGGCTTGACACGAGACCTGGCCGCCCGCCACGCCTCCGGAAGGGTGCTGGTTTTTCTCAATCAGGACGCTGTCCCTGCCGATGAGCACTGGCTGCAGAAGCTGGTGGAACCTCTTCAGGACGGCGCCGACGAGGTGGCCGCCGTCCAGGGCGCGATCCGCGAGCTACCCGACCACTCCCAGCGCTTCTTCTGGGATTCCTGCGGCGAACGCTTCTATTTCACCAGCGAATCGGTGCGCTGGCTGAAACGGCACGCAGGGATCGGCTTTTCCACGGTCAACGCCGCCATCAGGCGGTCGGTCTGGGAACGTCACCCCTTCGGCTGGGCGCCGATCATGGAGGACAAGAAGTGGCAGCGTGAGGTGGCGGACCTCGGCTGGGAAATAGTCGAAGCGCCAGACGCGGTGGTACTCCACACCCACGACTACGATTTCCGAGCCCTGCTTCGCCGCTGCCGCAGCGAAGGTTTCGGCTGGCGCGCCCTCGGCGAACGCTACACCCTGGGACGGGCGCTGCGCGACATGCTCAAACCGAGGGTCTACCGAACCCTGTTGGGGGGCGTCCTGCGGGGGCGGGTGCGTTCCTCTGCCGAGCTCCTCTTCCCCTGGGTGCGCCCACTCGGCCTGTGGTGGGGCAATCGCTTCGCCGGCAACGTCTCCCTCTGACGATCCTCCCGGGCACGCTTTCGATTGACCGGAATTCGAAATGCGAAATGCGAAAGACGACCTCGACCGCTGGCGAGAGAACGCTGCGGCCTCATCAACACGATCCGACACGCGAGTCGGAACAGCGCGAAGGCCAATCACGCGATACCCAGATGCCTCTCTAACGAACCGTCAAGTCAGGTTTTCGAATTTCGAATTTCGAATTTCGAATTGAACTGAAGCGTGGCGCCCAATCGTTTATGATCGAAGCACAATGCACGAGAATGGTATGGCCGCGTCGGTCGTGGTGTGCACCCGCAACCGCTCAGGGCTGCTCGCCGATGCCTGCGCAGCGATCCTCGAGGTCCATGCCCCGCCGTTAGGTTGGGAGGTCGTCATCATCGACAACGCCTCCACCGACGACACCCGCCATGTGGCCGAATCAGTGCGAGAACGGGCACCCGACCTGGTCCGCGTGGTGGAAGAGCCGACGGTCGGCCTGTCCTCGGCCCGCAATCGCGGCATCGCCGAGGCTCGCGGCGCGGTGGTCGCCTTCATCGACGACGACGCCTACCCCGACCCTCGCTGGCTGACGGCCCTCGTGGCGGCCCTCGAGGAGGATGTCGTGGTCTGCGCCGGCGGTCCGGTGGAGCCCCTGTTCGAGGGCGACCTGCCACCCTGGTTCAGCGGTCGCTACCTGCCCTACCTGACGGTGTGGGACCTCGGCGAAACCCCGATCGACCTGCGCTACAACGAGTACCCCCGAGGGGCCAACATGGCCTTTGACCGTTCCGCGTTCGAACGCTTCGGGGGCTTCAGCACCCACCTCGGACGTAAGGCCGGGAGCTTGCTGTCCTGTGAAGAAACCGAGCTCTGCCTCCGCTTCGAGCGGGGCGGCCAACGCACCGTCTACGTGCCGGCGGCACGGGTCCGCCACACCACGCCGGCGGGCCGAATCACTCCGGAATGGATGGAGCGGAGATTCGGCGCCCAGGGCCGATCGGAAGCCATCATCGACTGGATGCACGGCGGTTTTCACGGGCTGCTTCGGGGTTGGCGGGCCCACTCAGCCCGTGCAACGGCGGCGGCCCGCGAACACACGGATGGCGGGGAATTGCACGCCCGCTGCCAACGCCGCGCCCTGGCCGGCTACCGGACCGGGATGATCACCGTTCCCCTCACCGTTCCTCGGTATCGGCCGACGGATTCGACCGTCGAGTTGACGCCCTGGCCGTGAGCCGCCCACCCGATCTCGGGTTTAAAGGTTTAAAGATTAAAGGTTTAAAGGTTAAAGGTTTAAAGGTTTAAAGGTTAAAGGTTTGGCTCATCCGGAATTCGGTGAGGTGGAGGATGACAGCGACCAGGGACAGCGTCAGCTGACAGCGACAGGGGCCGGTGGCGGCGTCAGGTGACGGCCACAGCGTCAGAACGGGATCCGTGTGGACTACATGGGATTGAGCAGTCGCCACGTCATGGCACGCACTTCATCGAAGCCCTGCAGGGCTTTCTCCGCCCCGATCCCATGGACGGCACCGGCGGTAACGAGGAGTCGCAGGTGGCTGTCGACCTCCTTGGCCGAGCCATAGGCGACAAGATCGGTGTTGCTGACGGCTTTGGACATGGTCACCTCCGGGTCGTTCATGCCCTTCAACAAGCTGCCAGGGAGGCCGTTGTCTAGCCCGCACTTCTCACCGGGTTTCGTCTCGAGGGCGGCGAGGCGCCATGTCCAGTGGGGTTTTCAATCCGAGGGGCGCGGAGGCGTACTTGACAGTACGTCGAGCACCCCGAGGCGAGAAAACACCGCTGGGCGTGGTGCATCGCCGGCCGTAGCAGAAAGCTGGTGAGAAGTGCGGGCTAGGGTTGCCGGACTCAAGGCCGGCAGCACAGCGTCCCTCGACAACGGTCTCCCTGGCAGCTATTCGTCCCCGTCCCATAGAACGACCCGGAGGGGACCATGCAGCCGCCACACACCTGATCGCTGCCGCTGCCCACCGTCGCTGCTCGCTGTCTTCTGCCCCTGCCGCTGATTCCTGACCCTGCCGCCGAACGCTGACCCTGAACCTGGGTGCCGGAAATGGGGTACCATTTGCTCATGAACGCGCTGCGCCCTTCCCTCGCGGTGATCCTGATGCTCCTCGCCCCGATGGGTATCTCCATCGCGAACGCTCAGGAAGCCCTGCCCTTCGAAATCGAACTCCCCCTATCCGGTGTCAAGGTCGAGCTCAACGACTGCCTGCTCGAGGTCACGATCGAGCCCGGCGTGGAGGCGCCCCTGGTCCGAGCCCGAGAGCTCGAAGGGGCCGTGGGTGAACCGGCCACCTTCTCGGTCGGAATGGGCGGCGGACAGGTCAAGATCACCCGAACTCCCCACGCCGAGGGGACAGACCCCGCCAGAGCCATCGTCGAGCTCGTGCTCGACCCCCGCCAACCGCTGCACGTGATCGGGCGCGACATCATGCTGGTGGTTCGCGCCCCTCGTGGGGGCACCGACGGGGCCGACAGCGCCCCCAGGCTGCCAGGCGAGGAATCCGCTCAGGGCGCGGCCGTCTCCCACACGTACGAGCTTTTTGATTCCGAGGCCGATCTCACAGGAATCCCATCGGCGAATATCGTCGCCGACAACACCGCGGTCCACAGCGATGGGGGTTCCGGCGCCCTCGCCGCCCAGCTGACCTGGTCCGGCCTGACCGTTGCGAACCACACGGGTGGCATTCGGATAGCCTCCGCGGACAGCGAGACCACCCTCGACGGGTTCACCGGTCCCGTCGAGTTCGAGATCCAGAGGGGCGGGCTCCGACTTCGGGAAGGCAGCGGCACGGTGCAGGGTCGCTGCGACAACGGGTTCATCGCCAGTTTCCGCTGGAGTGGTTCCTTCGCGTTGGGCGGGGACGGCGCATCCTTCGAGGTCCGCGACGGCTCGGTGGGTCAGTTGAAGATCACATCCACCGATGCGGTCACCACCATCGAAGAGATCCGCGGCAATGTGAACATCGAGGCCACCGGCGGCCAGATCACCATGGACTCTGTTCAGGGCAACCTCACAGCCACCATTTCCGACGGTGGTCGGGGAGTGATGGACTCCGTCTCGGGCGCGCTGGTGTTGAACCTGAGGGACGATGCCTACGGCGAGGTCAACCATGCCACCGGTTCGGTCAAGGCCCGCGTTGACTATGCCGAGCTGAACGTCTCCGGTGCGAAGAGCCTGGACCTGATTTCAACGGGCTCACGGGCAGCCCTCTCCGGAATCCAGGACCTGGCCGGATTCGAGGCCCATGAGAGCGAGGTCGACCTCGATCTGAGAGAGGTCAAGGATCGCAAGCTGACCCTGCTGGTGGCCAAAGGAACCTCGGTGAATCTCTCCCTCAAGGCTCCGTGCAAGGTCCAGGTGCGCGAATCCCCGTCGGGAGGCAGCGGTATCAACGTCGTCGGCTGCGAGCTCCAGATGGAGCGCGCTGGCAAATGGAAGAGGGGCCGAATTGACGCTGAAGGCGGACAGCGACCGTTCATGCTCATCGCCAAGGTCGCCGAAACCGGATCCCTGCGCGTCCAGGGCGGCTTCTGATCCCGGCGATGCGACGGCTGCTCGGCCTCATCGACCTGGCGGGTAGCGCCGCCCTCCGTTCGATTCGTCGCCGCCTCCGGGAACCCGCCTCCGAAGCGAGTCGTCCAGACACCGATCGCGATCCCACGAGGCGTTCATCAGTGCTGATCGTCGCACCCTATTCGATTTATCCACCGATCCACGGCGGCGCGGTGCGAATCTTCAACCTCGTCCAACGGTTGGCAAGCCACATGGAGGTCTCGGTCTTCCTTTTCGGTGGCGGCACCGACGATCCACCGCAACGGGCCGCCCTCGAACCCCTGTGCCGAAGGGTTTTCATCCAAAGGTTGCCCGAACGAGATGATCGGACAGACCCATGGGGACGGCTGCCGCCGCTGGCGGCCCGTTACGCCTCGCCAGTGGTGGCAGACCGGATTGCGGCCATCGTCGCCGCTCACCACGTCGACGCGGTGTCGCTCGAGTACACCGAACTCGCGTCATATGCCGGCCCCGACCTGGGCGCCGGGGTCATCCTCGTCGAGCACGATCTGAGCTTCAGGTCGCACGCCCGTCAGCGTGCGTTGGGGATCGGTCGAAAATTCGATACGCGCAACGTACTCGGTGGCGGCTTTGGGGATTGGCTGCGCCGGTTCACCTTCGAACTCCATGCCTGCGACGAGGTGGATCTGGTCCACGTCATGTCCACCACCGACGCCAAGGTCCTCTCCGAGTACCTTCGCGACGGAGCCCACCGCATCCGGACCATCCCGAATGGCGTCGACACCCATCATTTCCGGCCGCCCGCCGATGGTGAAGATCGCCGCGGGGTGCTCTTCGTCGGCAGTTTTCCCCACCTTCCCAACCTGGATGCCCTCCATTACCTGGTTGACGAGATCTGGCCTCTTGTCCGGCAACAACTCCCCAACGCCGAGCTGACCGTGGCAGGCGCACGCCCTCCCGAATCGGTACTGGCACTCGATGGACACAACGGAATCCGGGTCGCCGGGGAGGTGCCCGACATGGCACCGCTGTATCAGCAACACCGGGTGTTGTCGGTCCCGATCCGGGCCGGTTCCGGCACCCGGCTGAAGATCCTCGAGGCCATGGCCTGTGGCTTGCCGGTGGTTTCCACAGCGGTGGGCGCAGAGGGTATCGAGTGTCGCCCCGGAGAGGACCTGGTGGTGGCCGACCGCCCCGAAGACATGGCCGCTGCCATGGTGGAGCTCCTGGGCGGAGACGAAGCCCTATGGTCCGGGCTTTCGAAAAACGGTCGAAAGCTGGCCGTCGACCGCTACGACTGGGATCGGATCGCGGTCCAGCTGCGGGACGCCGTGGGCGAGTTGGTGACCGGACCTGTACCGAGACTCGAGGTTGTGGGGCCAGGTTCCGGACCAGCCGACCACCCGGTTCAGGCGTCGGTGATCATCGTGGTTCGCCGCGGCGGCCCCGAATTGGAAAGGTGTCTTGCCGGCGTGGCCGAGCAAGCCACCGACCGGCCGTTCGAGATCGTCGCGGTGGATCTCGGCCTGTCGGGCGCTGACCGCCGGCTGTTGAAGGAACGGGGCGCGAGGTTGATTCACGGACCGGGCCCGGGGCTTGGCGAGGGCGCAGCGGCAAATCTCGGTGCCGAGGCCGCCCGAGGCCAGGTGCTGGTGTTTCTCGGCGAGAACGCGACACCGGCCGATCCGCGTTGGCTCGACCGATTGATTCTTCCCTTCGACAGCTCCGATGCGCCGGCGGCGGTCCAGGGCGGCATCACCGCCCAATTCGTACCGGGGTCCCCGCCCCACGATCCCCGGTTCACCAGCGAAACCGCGCGCTGGCGGGCCGACCACGGCGGTGTCGACCTCTCCCTGGTCAACGCAGCCGTCCGCCGGGATATCTGGGACAGCTTCCCCTTTCTGCCGAACATCACGCTGACCTCCCTTCGGTGGCAGCTCCAAGCCGCCCGCAACGACCTCCTCATCCTGCCGTGCTGGGCCGCCGCGGTTGTCTGGGTTCGGACCCGCGACGCACGAGGGCTGCTCCGCGAGTGTTCTGCCGAAGGTCGGGCGTGGAGGGACCTGGGCGTCCGCTACGGCGTTGGCGAGCTCTTCGCCGACCTGCGCGCCCCTCTCCCCTACCTGGACGGGCAGGGCCGCCCGGTACCCACCCCGCCCGACCTGGGGACCGGCACCGAGCGACACTTCGGGCGACTTCGACCCTTGGCATTGTTCGCGGGGAACCGCCTACTGTTCTTGTTGGGTTGAAAGTTGAAAGTTGAAAGTTGAAAGTCCCCCCCTCCCGGTCGGATAATTCCAATGCTCCTCCGCCTGTCCGGACAGAAAGCAACCACGAGCAGTTCGTAATTCGCAATTCGTAATTCGCAATTCGCAATCCATGCCAAGCTATAATCCAGCCCGATGGACTCCAACCCAACGGATGCCGAGACAATGGCGTTCCCGATCCGCCGGGAAAGCCACCCATGAATCGCGACCCAGAGACCGGGATTCGGCTATTGGACGGCCATCTGGACTACCGTGACGGGTCGGAGGAGCGGATTCTCCAGATCCTCCGCAGCGCTGAGGATCGATCCTCTGACTCGGACGAACTGGCCGCTGCCGTCACCGACTGGCCGTCGCGATACCACCTCTCGCGACAGCGCGCCAACCTGTTGCGCCCGCTGCGTCTCGGTCCCGGGATCAGGATCCTGGAGGTGGGCGCCGGAACCGGTGCGATCTCCCGGTATCTGGGCGAGACCGGCGCCGATGTGGTCGCCCTCGAGGGCAGCCTCGATCGGGCGCGAGCAGCGGCCCTGCGCTGCTCCGACCTGGCCAACGTCGAGGTGGTGTGCGGCCCGCTGGCCAGCTTCGAGGACCCCAACGGCTTCGACCTGGTCTGCGTGGTGGGCGTTTTGGAGTACGCCGCCTCCGGAGCGGGAGGCTCTTCGGATCACCAGGCTTTTCTCAATCGTGCGGCGTGGCTGATTCGCAGCGGGGGTGCCCTGCTGCTGGCCATCGAGAACCAGATCGGCGTCAAGTACCTGCTGGGCTATCACGAGGACCACCTGGGCCTGCCCTGGGTTGGCGTGGAGGGATACCGCGGCGACCACGGCATCCGCACCTTCACCCGCACCACTCTGCGCTCCATGCTCGCCGCCGCAGGCCTGGCCAGCCAGCGGTGGTATTTCCCATTTCCCGACTACAAGCTGCCCACCGTGGTGCTCACCGAGGAACTGTATGGGCTGGGCGAGAGTCCGGACCTGGTGGATCAGCTGATCCGCCGCCCCGCCGGCGACACGGGTGGCCGCGCCGTGTTGGTGGACGACCGCCGCGCTCACCGAATCCTGGTGGAGGCGGGAATCGGGCCGGAGGTGGCAAACTCCTTCCTCATCCTCGCCGCTCCCGGCAGCGCGGAGCCTGCGTTCCTGCCCGATGCCTCCATCCTGGCCTGGCGACTGGGCGACGATCGTCGCGGCGCCTGGCGGCGCCACCTGGAGTTGAGTCGTGCCGACGGCGCGCTGAGAATCCGGACCTCTCCCGAGGCCGAGCGTGATCCCGCCCACGCCACCGAGTGGTTGGTCCACGATCCGGCCAAGGACGAGCCCTACCTGATCGGGCCAACCATCGAGGAGATGGCCATCGAAGCCTGTGAACGGCGGGATCAGGCCAGCCTCAAGGATGCCCTGTGCAGTTGGCGCTGGTACCTCGACCAGCGGGCCGTTCCACGAACCCACGAATGGAAGGAACACCCCTTCCTGGCCTCCACAGACGACCCTGCTCTGCCGCCCGAATTTCTCGATGTGGCGCTGTCGAACTTTGTTCTCGACGGCGACGGCCTCCACTTCATCGATCGCGAATGGCGGGCACCGGACGGGGTCGCCGCCTACCTCGTCATGGTTCGTGCCCTGTGGCTGCTCGCCGGCCAAATCGTCCGATCCGGCACCAGTCACCCTTGGCCCGACGAGACCTCCGTGGATCAGCTCGCCACGAGGTTCGGCGAACTCTGCGAGCTGGAGGTGGGATCCCGAATCCTGGAGCGGGTCGTAGCCGCCGAGGTGGAGCTGCAGCACGTGGTGACGGGCCGCGACCGGAAGACCCTCACGACCGATCTGCGCTGGCTCGGCGACCGATCCCGACTCAACTTGGATGTGGCCGGCACCTTACCCTTCACCAGGCTCGAGGGACGGATCGAAGACCTCCAAGGCCAGCAGCGGGACCTTCTGCAGCGGTACAAGGACCTCGCCAACGCCAAGGCGCAAAGGGAGCACGAGCTACAGCACGAACTGGGGGAAGCCCGGGAGGCCACCGAACAGCTTCGGGGTGAGTTGGGCGTCGCCGCAGAGCACCTCGCTGGAACCCGCCGGGAACTCGATGTCTACCGGACCGAGCTGGAATCGGCGCAGGATGAGCTCCACATGTGGCGCGACCGGCAGGTCCGTTTTGAAGGCCGACTGCCGGTGCGGTTGCTGCGCTCGGTCCAGCGGCTCCTGGGTCGCTGAACCATGGCGCCCCGGATTCTGTCACGAATCAAGAACGCCCTGAGAAGCCGGCGGTACAAGCGGCTCCTGGCTGCGGGGGAAGCCGCCGGTGAACTGACCTGGGTCTTCGACCCCGAGCCTCCCCCTCCCCCGCTGGTGGAAGTGCGCCTGGCCGCCTCGGTGGACCGAGATTCGGCTGTCCAATGGTGCGCCTCCCAGACCCTGCCCGAGCTGCGCGCGGTGGGCTTCGACCGCGACGGGAAAGAGGTCTGGCGAACCCCTGGTGACCAGGGCTCCGCCAATGAACGGCCGGCGCCGTGGTTCGCGGCCCCGGGCGGGTTGCCCGACGTGCTGCCGATCCACCTCGAAAGCTGCCTGCTGGTGGCGGCGGCCGAAGGCGTCGATGCGGTGGTGCTCTGCGAGCGAACCGTTCCAGAGGGCGCGCCCGTCCTCGATCGCGCCACCGACGCGGCCCAGGCTGGGGTGCGGCCGTTCGCCCTGTACTCCACCGAAGGCTGGACTCACGACGCGGGCGAAGATTCGGTGGCACCGATCCGAGAAGAGCTGCTGATCAAGGTCGTCGATCCCCCGGGAGTGGGCCAGTTGCCGCACGATCCGGGACATTACAACGATCACCGCCGAGGGCCCTACCTGGCGGCGCCGGCCCTCGGGCCGATCCTCGAAGTGCCGGTCCGCGACGCCGCTCTGCTCGATCGCACCCCACAGCAGGATCGACGGCCCACGGTCCTGGTCACCGTCCCGTTCCTGGCCCGCGGCGGTGCAGAGCACACCCTTTTCGAGTCCATGCGTGAGCTCCAGGATCGCTACCGGTTCGCCATCGCCACCCTGGCACCCCACCGCCCGGAACTGGGCGACCGGCGCGAGGATTTTCGCGCAATCACGGAGCGGCTCTACTGTCTCGGCGACCTCGTCCATCCAGCAGCGATGTACGGCATGCTGGTGGCCCTCGTGGACTCCCTGGGAGCTGAGGTCCTGTACAACGCCAATTCCACCACACTGTTCTACGATTTTGCACCCAGGCTGAGGACTGATCGTCCCCAACTTCGGATCGTCGACCACCTCTACGACCACCGAGTGGGATACATCGAGCGCTACAGCCCCGACCTGCTCGACCACATCGACGTCTGTGTCGCCGAGAACCACTGCATCGCCGAGGTGTTGACCGGCGAACGGGGCTGGCCAGCCGACCGGGTTCCGGTGATCTGGCCGTGCGGCAGGCCGCCGAGCTCGTTCCCACTCGCCGCGAACCGAGCCCGGGTCCGGAGGGACATCCGACGCCATATCGGCATCGGACCGGACGATGTGGTCTTCCTCACCGCTGCCAGGATGCACCCGCAGAAGCGCCCGCTGGACGTGGTGAAACTCGCCGAGCGCGTTCGCGACCTGGAGCAGGTTCAGTTTCTGCTGGTGGGCGGCGGCGAGCTCGAGGACGAGGTCGACGCGGCAATCTCGGTGTGCAGGGCGCGGATTCGACGGCTGCCTTTCCGCACCGACATCCCTGAGCTCATCGTGGCATCCGACGTCGGCTGCCTGGTCTCGGACTTCGAGGGGCTGCCGGTGTTCATGTTGGAATGCCTGCAGGCGGGCAAGCCGTTCCTCGGCACCGACGTTGGTGACATGGGCGAGGTGCTGCGTCGCACGGAAGCCGGGGTGGTGGTGAACCAACCGGGAGACCTGGCCTCGATGGAGGCGGGCGTTCGCCAGCTTGCCGACACCGACGAGTGGTCCCGGATGGCCCGCCATGCCGTCGACTCGGCCTCGCTCTTCGACCCGTCGGGCTGCGCGGTCGCGTACGAAGAAGCCTTCTTCGGAGTACGGAGTTGAATCGCCAACCCGTGCGTCGCAGGATTCGGGCCCTGTTTTGGGAGCACAGTCGGCTGTGGCGAGCCCCGCTGCGCAAGCTGAAGGGCTCGGCCTCGGTCGCCGCCCACCGGCTCCGATCGGTCTTCCGCCAAGAGTCCACACCCAGGGTGGTGAGCCACCCGGTGACGGAAACCGGCCGGTTGGCAACCCCGCTGATCGCCGTACCGTCAACAACCGACTGCGATCCCATCGCTCTCGAAAGATTCCTGGCAGGTCAGACCGAGACGTTGATCACGACCGACGCCGAAGAGACGCCCCTGATCTTCACACCCGGCGGGGCGGGTCTCGAGGAGCTGCCACCAACCCACCTCGAATCAATGGTCATGGCCGCGGTGGCGGAAGACCTGGACCAGGTGGTTGCGGGGTGGGCGGCGCCGGCCGAGGGACGCTTCGGTCCAACCGGCCAGGTGTACCGGCGCCCCTCCACTGACCGGGCGAATCACCTGCTGCTTCACAGCCCCTGGGACGGCCGCCAGACAGCGGCTGGCGTGATCGGCAGAACCGTGAGTCACATCTGCGGACGGAAGGACCTGAAAAACGCAGAGCCAATCGTGGCCGCCGCCCAGCTCGCCGGACCGTACCTGGTCCGGGGCGACCTTCGGCCGGGGGCGGTGATCCACAACCACGTCAGGTCGATTCATGACGCACTGGTGGCGGCTCCGGCCGAATCCGGCGCCCGCACGGTTCTCTTCCTACTGCCCTATCTCGCTGTGGGCGGGGCCGAGCGGCTGCTCTACGACCTCCTGTGGGGACTTGGAGATCGCTGCCGTTCCCTGGTGGTGACCCTCGAGCCCCACCGGGCCGAACTCGGACAGACCGTCGATCTGTGCAGGGATCTCACACCTCACGTCTACACCCTCGGGGATTGGCTGCCGCGCGAAGCCCATCCAGAGGCGCTTCGCCACCTCATTCGACGCTGGTCAGTGGAAAGCCTGGTGAGTTGGAATGGCACCGTGACCTTTTTCGACCACGCCGCCGACCTCAAACGGTGGTTTCCCGACCTTCGGATCCTCAACCAGATCTACAACCACCGGGGGGCTTGGATCGAACGGACCACTCCGACCCTGATCGACGCAGTGGACGTCCACGTGGCCGTCAACGGCCGGATCTCCGAGGCGCTGGAGCGCGAGTGGGCCGTTCCCCCTCACCGGATCGCCACCATCTTCCACGCCGTGGAGATCCCCGAGCAGTTGCCGGCCACCGATGTGGAACGGCAGAAGCGGGCGCGACGCCGGCAGCTCGGCATCCCCGAAGAAGCCGTGGTGGTTGGGACATTTGCCAGACTGCACCCCCAGAAAAGGCCGCTGGACGTGATCCGCCTCGCCGAACGAATGGCGAATCGGAACGTACATTTCCTGTTGGTTGGCGGCGGTCCGATGGACCGGGCGGTGGACGGCGCCCTCTCCAGGAAACCACTGCACAACGTGACCCGCCTGCCCTTGCGGCACGACGCCGACAAGCTGCTCGACGCGGTCGATATCTGCATGCTGACCTCCCAGTACGAGGGTCTGCCAGTCTTCCTGTTGGAGGGAATGGCACGCAGCATTCCGTGCATTTCGACGGCGGTCGGAGACGTCCCCATGCTGCTCGAGGAGGGTGGCGGCATCGTCTCGGGCCGGCCCGGCGATCTCCCCGCCCTGGAACAAGCCGTCAACACCCTGATCGAGGACCGGTGCCGCACCGAGGAAGGCAGGAAGGCCCGGGCACGCGTCATGGCTCGATTCGGAATTGACCGAATGGTGGCGGAGTACGAGTCGGCCATCTTCTCGAACTGAGGGCCTTTTGGATTTCAATTTGGAATTTTCTCCCGCCTCCAGCTCTGCTAAGGTGCGAAGGATGGCTCCCCCGTCAGTGAGCGTTGTGATCCCGTCCTTCAACCACGCTCGCTTCATCGGCGAGGCGGTGGACAGCGTCCTCGGATCATCCTTCAAGGATCTGGAGCTGGTCATTGTTGACGATGGATCCACCGACGACACGCTGGACGTCCTGGTCCCCTTCCGGGCCGACCCGCGGGTGACCATCCAGGCCCAGGAGAACCGAGGCGCCCACGCCGCGATCAACGTCGGCCTCGCGCTGTCCGGTGGCTCGATTCTCTTCATTCTCAACTCGGACGACGCCTACCGACCAGACCGAATTGCCAAAATGGTCGGGGCCTTCAACGCCGACCCCAAGCTGGTCATCGCGGCCTCGTGGATCGATGTTGTGAACGCCGAGGGCAGGTCCATGGGCATCAAGGAGGGGTTTCGCAACATGCCGCCGTGGCCGCCCCCTTCACAGGGTCCTTTTTTGTCCGAGGTGGGCGATGCGCAGCTGGCTCTGCTGGAAACCAACTTCGTCTCCACCACCTCCAATGTGGCCTTCCGACGGTCCCTGATCGATGACCACGGACTGGATTTTCTGCCCCTTCGTTACACCCACGACTGGGACTTCATCCTGTCGGCGTGCCGACACGGAGAGTTCCGGCTGATCGAGGAACCGCTGGTGCGTTACCGGGTTCACGGCGACAACACCATTCGCGAGGGCCAGGACCGGGCCAAGGGAGAGATGCGTTTCGAGGTCATGTGGACCGCCATTCGGCACGCCCGGTCCTTGGTCTCGCGCAAGGTGGCGTCAGGGCTCGCCAGCGCAGACCTGGAAAACAGGATGTGGCGCTCCCTGCCCCGGTTCGGCTGCGAAACCTTGCTCGCCCAGCTGCTCACCCTGCGCGGCCCGGAGGAGGATCCGCCCGGCGCCTACGATGCCCTGCTCGAGCCAGCACACCCCTTTCGGGTCGCGGCCGTGGAGGCTCTTTCTGCCGTGCCCTGACCCTCGGCCGCCTTTTGAGTCCAAAGTCTAAAGTCAAAAGTCCCCGCCCACCCAACCTCGGGTTTAAAGGTTTAAAGGTAAGAGGTTTGGCTCATCCGGAATTCCGTGAGGTGGTGAAGGACAGCGACCAGGGGCAGCGTCGGCTGACAGCGACAGGGGCCAGTGGCGGCGTCAGGTGACGGCGACAGCGTCAGAACGGGATGGGTGTGGACTACATGGGATTGAGCAGTCGCCAGGTCATGGCACGCACCTCATCAAAGCCCTGCAGGACTTTCTCCGCCCCGGGTCCATTGACGGCACTGGCAGCAGCAAGCAGTCGCAGGTGGCTGTCGACCTCCTTGGCCGAGGCGTAGGCGATCCGCCAGTGGTGCTGGCGATCTCTCCCGGATCGGCCGTGCCCTTCCGCTCAGTTGGCGGGGACCGAGCTGGCCGACCGGATCAGCTGATCGGCGATGGACTTCAGCGGAGCCGGAACTCGTGAGACAAGCTTGACGGCGATGCCTGCTGCCTCGAGGGCTTTGGTGTAGGCGACAAGATCGGTGTTGCTGACGGCTTTGGACATGGTCACCTCCGGGTCGTTCATGCTCTCCTGAAAGGCTGGCGAGGGGGGCGGTGTCAAGGGTCGCATGGCGACCGTCCGACGGCCCCCAGGCCCTTGACTCCGGCCCCCTCGCCAGCTATTCGGCTCATCCTCGTGAACGACCCGGAGGGGACCATGCGGCCGCCGCACATCTGATCGCTGCCGCTGCCCACCGTCGCTGCTCGCCGCCGCTGCCCGCTGTTTCCTGCCCCTGCCGCCGATTCCTGACGCTGCCCCTGAATCCTGACGCTGCCGCTGGGTGCGGAAACGGGGACGGGAACGGAGACACCCGACATCACGCTTTTCCGGGAAACTGTGGTGCGGGCGTCTCGGCTGCACATCTCAGCCGTGCGAGAACCCTGAACTTTTGACTTTTGACTTTGAACGGCTTGCTACGGCACCGTTGTCGACCACGCCGAGGTGTTACCGGACTCGAAGCCATCCTCGAATAGAGTCTCGGGTGCGGACTCGTCCACCCACAGCGTGGTCTCGGCCGGGGCTCCACCCTGCTCGGTGGCCACAATCAGGTTGAAGGTCCTGGTGTGCGGCGGGCTCACCGATTGGGTGCCGCCCGAGGTGGAACCGGTGTCAACCCCCCAGTCGATACCTGAATCGAGGAACGACCCGGAGAGGGTCTGCCATTGGAGGCTCGAGAATTGACCGGGGAGTATGTTGGCCGGGTTCGCCGACAGGGTGGCGAAGGGTTCGGCACCATTCTGGACCTGGTCAACGGCGTTTTGGCCGTCCACACTCAAGGTGTGGGTGCCGATGTTGACATCCTCGACGATCCCGATCCGCGATCCCAGGTTTTGCCCATCGAGAGTGGCCGAGGATCCACTCCACGCGTAGCCGAGGAAGGACACTGTGGCAGTGGCGGCGTCACCCTTGGCGACCTCGTCGATGATCGACGGCGGGACCGCTAGCAGGGTGCCGGTGGTGGGTTCCGATCCATAGGTCAGGTTGGCGACCTGCGATTTCTTGGTGCACTCGGGAGGAAAACCCGGGTTGCAATTGCCCACCGTGTCGGGGTCCCGGTCCACCACCAGACTGTTCAATTCGGTGGTGGTCATGGCCCAGTGCTGGACGATGGAGTCCTTGTACATCTTCTGGCCGAAGGTCGTGTTGTAGAACTGGTTGCCGTTGTACCGAATGTCGTTGATGTAGCCGCCGTCCGCGAGAAGGCGGTCGTCGTCCCGGATCGGCAGACCCACGTTGTCGACGAAAACCGAGTTGGCCACCGTGCCGGTGACGCTGAGCGACTTGCCGGCCTGGACCGTCGAGAACATGGCCGCACCCCTGGAGGTGGCCTCGTCCTCCGCCACACCGGGGCTGACTTCGTTGGCGATGAAGGTGCAGCTGTCAACATCCACATGGGAGCCGATGACGTAAAAGGCGCCACCCTCCCGGTCCGCTGAGTTGCCGGCGAAGGTGGTATCGCTGATGTCCAACCTCGATTGGGAAAGGAAGCCGGCGGCACCACCCCGCGCCCAGGTGCCCGTGGCCTGGGAGTCGGCCATCAGGCAGCCGCTCATGTCCAGGTCGATCAATTCACCGTAGATCGCTCCGCCCGAGCTCGTCTGGCCGGTGATGACTTCGTCCACGTGGAGGTCGGTGAAAACCACGTCGGTTATGGTCACCGGCATGCGATTGGCGGCCAGGCTTTGAATCCTGAGCACACCGTTCTCTCCGTACTGCCGGTTGGTGTCGCCTCCAACGTGCACGCCACCGCCGAGCTGGGACACAACCCCCACCCCACCCCAAGAGCCCTCGATGATGGAGTCGGTCAGGATCAGGCTGGCTGGCGCGCGATTGGTCGACCCATCATCCGGGGTGTCGAGTGAACTCGCTTTGATCGCCCCGCCGAAGCCCCGAAAACCCGGTCTTCCAATGGCCTGGTTGCCACGGAAGACCGAACTGTGAATCTCGCCATCGGAGCGGTACAGGCTCACTGCGCCACCAAGATGGGCGGTGTTGGTGAGGAAACGGGAGTTGTGGATCACGATGGCGGATTGGTTTTCCACGTGGATCGCACCACCCTCGGTGGGCCCTGGGGGTGTCACCGTCGAATGGTTGAGGGCAAGGTTGTCCACGAATGTGCAGTTCGCCACGGTCACGAATGACTGGGGGTTTGGATCCGAATCATTGTAGTTGCCGATCACGTAAAGCGCACCGCCCGCGAAGCCTGCCTCGTTGCCTTCGAAGCGGGTGTTGGTGACCGCCACCCGAGAGTTGAAGACCAGCAACCCGCCGCCCAGGGCGTGGAGCCGGTGATTTGCCAGGTTGGAACGATTGCCGGTGAACTCGCTGGCGTGCACGAAGACCGTCGAGTCGTCGCCGACATACATCGCCGGCGCCTGGCTCTGGGAGGTATTGTCCCGCCACAGGCAGTCGAAGAAGTAGGCCACCGAGCCCAGGATGACCCCGGTGCCCCCGCCCACGCCTCCTTCTCCGGAGCTCGGGTCCGAGGCGTTGTTCTCGAACTGACAGTTGGTGAAGGTGGCCCCGCCATTGTCCACGGTGACGCCCCCGGCCACGACCTGGGAGGTCGTGTAGCCGTTTTCGAAATCGAGGCCGTCAAAGTGGACCCAGCCGCGCTCGTTGAGGTTGAGGACCAGGTATCGCAGGATTGACCGGGAACCCGTGCCGTCAAGAATCGCGGTCCGTGGGCTGAGAGCTCGAATGGTAAAGGTCTTGTCCGGGTTGACGATCAAAAACCCGCTGAGCGGCGCCTGGTAGATGCCGGGCGTCAGTTCGATGATGCCGCCGTCGGGAACCGTGTCGATTGCAGTCTGGAGGTCGAAGCTGGAGGACACCTGGATCACCGGCGCAGCGCCCCACGCCGCCATCGCCGTCAGCATCACGAGCATCCAGATACCGGAACGACACGTCACCAAATCAGCCTCCAAATGACCGCCCGATTCCTGCGAAACCGGCCTGCGCCGGCTCGTCGCCCGAACGGTCCTCCATTCAAAAGTACCCGGCGGCGGGAGTCAAAATAGTGACGCGGCTCACTTTTTCCGTTGGCAGTTTGCCGTTAGCAGTTGGCAGTTTACGTTGTCGCAGCAGTTGGCCGACAGCGGGAAAGGCGGAAAACCGAGCCCGAACCGGACGGCGAGGCCCAATTGTGGTGCGGGCTTCCAGCCTGCACATCTCCACCGCCCGGCCACCCAGTCGGCCGCCGATCCGGCGGTCCGGGAACGTCAATCGAGGTAGCCGAGGACGCGCAGCTGCTCCTCGGCCTCGGCGTCCAGGTCCTGAAGAAGAGCTCGAGGATAACGAAGTGCGTTGACCTGGTTGCGCCAGCGATTGATCTTGGCCCGCAATCGGGTCGCCTTCCCGGGCCGCTGTTCGGAGAGGTTCACCTGCTCGAGGGGATCGCTGCGGTAACGGTAGAGCTCCAGCGACCCATCGGCGAGGGTCACGATCAGGCGATGTCCCGCCCCCGCGGCCGCAACCCGGCGACCATAGAACGGGGACTCGGAAAACACGACCCGCGGTTCCATGTCCTCCCCTCGAGCCAACGGCAACAGACTGCGACCCTGCACCGGACCCGGGACTTCCGAGCCCACGAATTCGAGCAGGGTGGGCATCAGGTCGATGGACTCCACCGCCTGATCGACAACCCCGGTCCAGCGGTCTTCCGGGAACCGAATGATCAGCGGGATCCGGGTGACGGTGGAGTAGAGCCGATCGTGGAAGAGCGATCCGTGTTCCTGAAACTCGTCGCCGTGATCCGAGATCACCACCACGATCGACTGCCGGAGCACCCCCTTCTCCTCGAGCAGATCCATGAATCTTCCAAACCAGTTGTCCACGTGACGGATGCCACCGTCGTACTGGGCCACCGCCCAGTCCATCTGAACCTGGTCGAGCCGCTTCGGCTCCGCGCTGCGCCGCGTCTTCCACACCGCGGCCATTGAACCCGACATATTGGATCGAAAGGCCTTCGACGGCGCGGCCACCTCTGAAACGAACGTGGACTT
Source organism: uncultured Holophagae bacterium (assembly GCA_963801995.1). GTDB lineage: Bacteria > Acidobacteriota > Thermoanaerobaculia > Thermoanaerobaculales > Sulfomarinibacteraceae > FEB-10. The sequence goes on from CAWDGW010000017.1 coordinate 992,792, forward strand.
GTACGGCTCGGGTGAAATCTCGTAGGGCGAGTGCACGTCATAGGTGTGAACCAACAGCAGGAATGGCCGGGAGGCTCGCTCCGGTTCTCCCAACCTGTCCTTCAGCCACCGCACAGCTTTGGGCCCGATCCGCTCCAGGTGCCCGGCCTCGTCGTCGTAGACGTCGAAGCCCTGATCGTAGCCGTACCGCGAGGACATCAGCCCGCCGTCCACGAAGGCCGCGGTCTCGTATCCGGAGTCGTGGAGCACCTCGGCCAGGGTGATAACCTCGTCCGACAACAGCTGGTTGTCACTGATTCGGCCGTGGGTGGTGGGATAGAGGCCGGACAGAATCGACGCCTGTGAGGGCGGAGTGTTTGGCGCCTGGGCGAAGGCCCACTCGAAGCGCACTGATTGCTTGCTGAAGCCGTCGATCTGGGGGCTCGTGGGTCGGTGATAGCCGTAGCAGCCCAGGTGGTCCGCCCGCAACGTGTCGATGTCGATGATGATGATGGGCGGTTGCTTGTAGTTCGGCCCTTCGAGCACCGGTGAGCGCACGCAGCCGATTGCCGCCGCCAGCACGGCGACCAACACCGATCCGGGAGATAGCCACAATAGTCTCTGAAAGTTCAGCATCGGACTCGCCGTATAGCCCCCCTTGGCGGGGCAGATCCTACCATATGACGAGGTTCGGACGGCACTGGGAGGCTGTGGGGGGGTTGGTTTAAAGGTTTAAAGGTTAAAGGTTTAAAGGTGACGTGACGGCGGGCTGGCCTTGGCAGCCCAGCCGGAACGTCATCCCGAACGAGGCCCAAAGGGCCGAGGAGGGATCTCGTCGAGGTCGGCGTCATCCCATCGAGCGGGCTGGCCTTGGCAGCCCAGCCGGAACGTCATCCCGAACGAGGCCCAAAGGGCCGAGGAGGGATCTCGTCGAGGTCGGCGTCATCCCATCGGAGCGGGCTGGCCTTGGCAGCCCAGCCGCGAACTCACCGACGGCAGCAGCCCACAGCCGTGGCCAAGGGGGTCGTAGAGGCGCCGTGAGCCCAGCCGGCGAAGCCGGCGCGAGGCGAACGGCGTCCCGAGGAGCGAAGCGACGAGGGAGCCGGGGCTGGCCAACGGCTGTCTGCTGGTGGCGGGGAGTCACCGAGCCCGAAGGGCTCGGGTAACGTCATCCCGAACGAGGGGCGAAGCCCGGTGAGATATGCGGGCTCGCCCAATTCGGAAAACCTCTCTCGACCGTGGAGATGTGCAGCCAAGATGGCCGCACCACAATCACCTCCCGCCGACTCTCTTTCTCGGTCAGCTGGGCCCAATTTGTGGTGCGGGCTTCCAGCCTGCACAGCTCCACGACCGAGGTGTGCAGCCAAGATGGCCGCACCACAATCACCTCCCGCCGACTCTCTTTCTCGGTCAGCTGGGCCCAATTTGTGGTGCGGGCTTCCAGCCTGCACAGCTCCACGACCGAGGTGTGCAGCCAAGATGGCCGCACCCCGGTTTGGTTCCGCAAACCCGATCGAAGACGGTTTTCCGAATTCCGAATTCCTCATTCCACATTTCGCGGTGCCGCCCCGTGTCACATGTCACATGTCACGTGAGCCTCTTGCAAAACCCCCATGGCTGTCATCCTGAGCGGAGCGGCCCGAAGGGTCGCGGAGTCGAAGGATCTCAACCAGTACAGAGGAGTGATGCTTGCCCAGCAACTCTCTTCTCAACATGTGGAGACCCTTCGACTCGCTCGTCGAACTCGCTCGCTCAGGGTGACAGGAGGGAGCGGTATCGATCAAACATCGCCGAAGGTGGGGTTTTGCAAGAGGCTCACGTGTCACACCTTACGTGTCACTGTCCAGGCGAGAAAGGGCGGCCACATCCACCGACGGCAACGGAACTCCGTCATTCGAAGCCTGGCTCGCGAAGAGCCTGACCCCCGGTGGGACCAGACGCAGGAACTCCGAGGCGCGAACCGTCCGCGCATCTTTCGCCGTGAACAAGGCATCGGCGAGACCACCGACGTACCCCACTTCGAAGAGGGGATGGAGCAACGGGTCGAGGGACACACCACCGACACCTTCGGCCCAACCGGCCAGGCCCAGCACCCGACCCTCCCACAGTTCCAGGGAGCGCGCCAACTCCGCCACCATGGGCGACGGTCCACCCGCTGCGAGGATCTCCATCCGCTGCCGCTCCAGTGGTGCGATCCCGAGCCACTTTTTGAGCGCCGGATGTTTGTCGTACAGCTGCGCGGCCATCTCCCCGCAACGGCGCTGGCGACCGAAGAACCCGTCCACCTGGTATCGGTGGTGGTGGAAAGCCACCGCTGCAGCCCGGTACCGGATCCGCAGACCGTGCATGGACAACCGGTAGGCGAACTCGGCGTCCTCGAAGGCAGCCGCGGGAAAATCGGTGCAGAAACCCTCCGGCTCGAGCTCGAGCATCCGCCGCCGCAGCGACACGTTCGAGGTGTAGAAGTGGCGAAAGTCGTACTCCTGACCGTCCACGAAATAGTGGTAGCTGAACTGCTGAGCGCCCACTCCGTCCACGTGACGCATGGTGGCGGTGAGCCGAACTCCCTCGGGCCAGCGGGTCAGGCCGAGGATCGCCTTCCCGGAGTCGGAATCCTGTTCGTGCCCTGCCACGTGTTCCGCCAACAGCCGGGTATGGGGCTCGATGTCATCACCGGTGAACAGCACCAGGTCGCCCTCGACCTCTGGTAACGCCAGGTTTCGGGCGGCTGCCGGACCCGCGTTGGATTGCCGCAGCACCCGCAGCCGGTACCGCTCGGGGCGGACGCTCGCCAGCAACTCCTGGCTGTCGTCGGTGGAGCCATCGTCCACCACGACCAACTCGAAGCTCAAGTCGGTCGGCTGCTGTTGCTCGTAGCCGTCGAGCACCAGCTGCAGGGCCTGCCGCCGATTGAAGGTGGGGATCACCACCGAGATCAGGGGAGTGGATTGCATCAACCGGACCGTTCCTTTGACCCGCCCTCGAGGAGGGCCCGCCGAAGGACCTCGATCCTTTCCCGGGCCAGGCGGCCGATGGCCTCCCGCGCCACCTCCGGGTCACCGGTCGCGGCCTCGCCTCTCAGCACCTGAATCAAAGCACGTGCCAGTGCCTCCGGACCACCTTCGGGATTCACTCCCGCGGGTCCCAGGATGTCGGCGAGACCGCCCCCCAGGGTGGCCACAACAGGCCGGCCGGTGACCAGTGCTTCCAACACCGCCGGCCTCGCCGGAGCGGACTCGGCTGGATCCAGAACCACGTCAGCCGCGGCCACGAGATCGGCAATCGGATGCCCCGGGGGACGGACCAGAACGTTTGGCAGATCCAGGTATACCGCCAGGTCAGCCACCTGACCGGCGAGCGGCCCCTCCCCCACCACCAAGAAACACAGTCCATCCTCGTCGCGCAGTCGATCGGCCACGAGAACCACATCCTCTGGACGGCAGCGGGGCACCAGATCGCCGAGGGTCAAGACCAGCCGTTGGTGAGGGGCCACGCCGAGCTCGGAGCGAATGGCCTGGACGCTGGGGTCGGCAGCCTTCCTCGCCTCTTCGCCCCCAACCGTGTCCGCCTGGGGGCTCACCACGTGTTCCGCGAGAATCCCCTCGCCGCCATCCTCGACGGCCGTTGCCACCAACCGCAGACCACGCTGCCTCAGCTCGCCGGCGGCCGGCGCCAGGCGTTTGTCCCAACCCACCAGCAGAACGCAGGACGCCGCGCACCGTTCTGCAACCCGAACCACAGCGGACGGCCAGGCCGACGGGTCGAGGACCGAGCCCAACTCGTGGACCGAGACTCCCGTCTTTTCAAGCTCCGCGGCGCGAGCCAAACCAAGGGCGTTGTCGGTACCCGTTGTCACAACCTGAAATCGGATTTCGTCGCCAAGCTGCTGCAGGATCTTGCCCACCAGCCGATCGACGCCTCCGTCAAGGGGTTGGGCAACGACCATCACCACCGCCGGCCGGTCATCGGCCTTCCCCGCAGGAATGACCCCCCCCGGCACGGCGGCCACAGAGTGCTCCACCGGTCCGGAGCGATTCCTCCCCCACAGCTCGTATCGGCCCACCGCCACCACCAACCCCCGACCCTCTCCGGCAAAGGCCACCGGCCGCGGCGCCGCGGCATCCAGCGGACCTGCCAGCCTCACCGTCTTACCAACAACAGGATGGGACCGGGCCGATCGCGCCAGCCGGTCCAGATCGATCAACCGCACCGGATCGAAGACCGCTCGTGCGCAGAGCAGCAGCTCGGAGGCACCAGGGTTGAAATGTCCGATGTCGCGGGGTCGCACCGGTACCCGGATGTACTGGAGCGACTCCGTCGCCACCAGCCAGCGCAGGTCTTCAATCACCGTCGCCGGAAGCTGCGGCGACGAGGACGGCACCATCATCAGCCATTCGCCCTCGAGGGCGGCGAGCAGGTCGTCCCGGGAGAGGGCGGAGCATCGGATGGTTTCGGTTCCGTCCGCCGGCCACACCACCAGGTCGCCGGTTTCCCGATTCCAGGAGGCCAGCTCGATTCCCTCGGCGGTCTCACCCTTCAGGATTCTCTTCGGCTCCACTGGCTGTGTTCCGGCGGCGGTCGATACCACTACCGAAATCGTCGGCAGAGCGGAGGCCGGAGCGCCGGTTGGCCGAACAGCCACCACGTACCGCTGACCGGGATCGCCCGCCTGCCATAGCCGCCTCGCCGTGCCCACGGTGGCGCGGATCAACCCCCGGGCGAGCCGTTTGAGGCGGGCTTTGGCGCTGAGTGGCTGCGGAACAGACAGCGTTTCGATCGCCGCTGGGCCGTGCTGGGCGCCACCGGTGAGTCCTTCGTATGCGGCAGTCAGGGCAGCGAGCTGGGCGCGGAGCTGCCGATTGTCGACTTCCACATCATCGAGGGCTTCACGGAGCACTCGACAGCGGGCCTCGAGTCGTTTCGCCGCGTCTCCTCGGGCTTCTCTCCCGACCGTCGAGCCCTCTTCGGCCTTGGCGCGGTCGTCATTCATCTTCGGTGTCCCCGCCCCTTTCGATCAAAGAGTACACCGGACCAGGCAGTAGGCGGTGCGAAGTAGGGACTGGCGGGGAATTCGGAATGTGGAATGCGGAATGTGGGATGTGGAAATCCACCAACCCACCTCGGAACTCACCGACGTTCAAGGTTTCGCTCATCCGAACAAAAAACCTCGCGCAAACTCGAGCCGGCACCGCAGGTCCCAGCGATCGTGCTGGCGGCCCCGCAGCACCAGGCGAAGAGCGGAGACTCCGGAAAAGGCGATCGGCTGAAGCACCAGCCGCGGCAGCATGGTCGGGTGAGCCGACACCGCCAGCCGGGCCCACCGTCCGGCGCGCCGTTGCCGGTTCAGGAAGGGCTCGATGTGGTCGTACCGATGGCGGTGAAAACAGCGGGCCCGCTCGGACCACACTGCGATCCAGCCTCTCTGCCGCCACCTCCAGGCGAGTTCGGTGTCCTCGAGACATGCCTCGGTGAATCGTTCGTCGTAGGGCTCGGTCCGGAACCACTCGGTGGGCGCCGACAGGTTGGAACCGAGGACCGCTGTGTAGGATATCTCCTGACCCTCCGCGAGCCCCTTGAAATAAAACTGGAGTCCTTCGGGGGCCAGGAAGTCCATCACTTCGGTGGTCGGTTCGTCCGGATGCCAATCCACCCGACCCTGAACCGCGATAGACCGACCACCCGCAGCGTCCAGGTGTCCAGCCAGCGTGTCCGCCTCCGGCACAGTGTCATCGCCCAACAGCAGCACCCGCGCCGCGGTCGCCACGTCGATGCCCCGGTTGCGGGCCCGTGCCGGACCACCCTGGTCTAACACCAGCGGGTGGAGATCGAAGCCTTCAAAAGCGGCGCCCTGGAGCCAATCGTCAGTCCCGTCGGTCGAGCCGTCGTCCACCACGATCACCTCGATCGGTCCCGGCAGACCCTCCTGATGATCGAGGGCGGTCAGCGTCTCCTCGAGAACACGGCGCCGATCGCGCGTTGGGATGACCACCGACAGGCAGGGCTCAGGGCTCATGACTCGGTGATTCGAACCATCCCGCCCACCGCCGCCTCCCCGGACCCGGTTCCCATGGAGTGGCCGTAGCTGGCCACCACATCGGCCGCCGGCCCGATGGCCTTGATCACGCCGTGTTCGAGCCACATCACCTCGTCGCACAGGCGGCGGATGGCGTCCAGATCGTGGGACACCACCAGGATGGTGACTCCGTCATCCCGAAAGCGGGTGATTCGGCGTTGGCACTTCTGGCGGAAGTGTTCGTCACCCACCGACATCACCTCGTCCAACAACAGAATGTGGGCGTCCACGGTGGTGGCGATGGCGAAGGCGAGCCTCGCGACCATGCCGCTGGAGTAGGTACGGATCGGTTGATCGATGAAATCCCCGAGCTCCGAAAACTCCACGATCTCTTCGAGCCGGCCGTTCATCTCGGTCCATGAACGACCCAGAAGGGCACCGTTGAAGAAGATGTTCTCGCGGCCCGACAGCTCGCCTTCGAAGCCGAGACCGAGTTCGATGATGGGCGCCAGGCGACCGCGCACCACCGCCTCGCCGGCGGTTGGGGCCAGGATCCCGCCGGCAATTCGCAGCAGGGTCGACTTCCCGGCGCCATTGTGGCCGATGATCCCGAAGGTCCTCCCCGGCTCCACGGTGAAGCTGACGTCAGACAGGGCGCACAGCTCCTGGTAGGAAATCCTCGAGGTCAGCCGCCGGATCACCCATTCCTTGAGGGTCACGATCCCCCGCTCCGCCAGCAGCCGGTAGCGTAACGAAACATCGCAGAATTCGATGGCAGGCTTGCTCATCACAGATGCAGGTAGAAACCGCGGGCGAGGCGGTGAAAGACCACCCAACCCACCACCAGCGCAATCACGGCGGCCGCCAACGAGGCCGCGATGACATGGGCGCCGGGCAGCGCGCAGTTGTAGACCGGATCCCGTGCGAGTTTGAAGAGTTGGGTGAGCGGGTTGACGCGGATGACCCACAGCCACCTGTAGGGCACGATGCTGATGGGGTAGATGATGGGCGTCATGTACATCAGACCGAATGTGGCCACCTGGTACATGTGGGAGACGTCGTCGAAGTACACCGCCATCGAAGACAGCAGCAACGAAACTCCCAGGGTAAAGGCACCGATCACCAGGAAGCTCACCGGCAGGAACACAACTGTTTTGCAGATCGGAGCACCGGTCGCAATCATGATCAGGAACAAGGGGATGTAGGCCAGGCACAGGTTGATCAAGCCCGAGATGGTGGTGGACACGGCAAAGATCGCCTTCGGTACCCGGACTCGCTTCATCAATGACCCGTGGAACCCGAGCGAGGTCATGGACTGGAGCGTGGTCTGGGTGAAAAAGCCGAACACCAGATAGGAGGACAGAAAGTACGTCGGATAGTGTTCGATCCCTTCAAACCGAAACACCGTCGAAAAAACCACGGTCAGGATGATCATCAGCAACAGCGGGTTGAGCATGGTCCAGAAGAAGCCGATGAACGACCGCTTGTAACGTACGGTGAGATCACGCTGCACCAGGTTGGCGATCAGAGTGCGGTGTTCGAACAGCTCTCGAAGTTCGCGGATGGGATTGAGGGTCTGCGCGGCAGAGTTGCGGAGTACGGGAATAGCCTCGCTCGACATCGTGGCGAGTCTAGCACCGCCACCCACCCGGGTGGTCGGGCCGTTGAGAGAGCATGAGTCGTTTGACGTGCGGGGGTCTTGGCTGCACGTCTCGGCCGTTTGAGCTGAAGGTCGGAAGTTCCCCCCGCCCGCCCGGTGGAACGCTCGGTCGCGGAGCCTGGACGGATTCGCAGTGCAGCCACTTGGCGGCGACTTCCACCTCACCTGACGTTGTTTCGGATGAACCTCACGTTGAACTCTGCCCATGGTCGGAGGCCGAGAATGGCTTCGCCGAGAAGCATTCCCGCTTCCATGCCGAGCAGCATTCCAATCAGCATGGCCAGGTGGTGGCCGGTCATGGGCGCACCGGTCAATCGGCCGACGGCCTGACCGAACCAGTGACCAAACCAAACCATGGCGACGACCATGGCGGCGTTGCCAATCAAATGGGTGGATATCCAGCGGCGCCAGCCTGACCGGGCAAGCTCGGCACACCGCGTCCAGGCGAGACTTGCCGGAATCCCCAGAATCAGCATCAAGCCCGTCATCCAGGTCCACATGGCCGACCACGGCGATGTGGCGTGGTGACCGTGATGATGAGAGGGCGCGTGTTCCATGGCACCGGCCGCCACGTCGGCCAGCTTCTGGTCCAGGGCCATGCCGAGGACCATTCCCAGACCCCCGGCCGCCAGCATCACCAAAAACATATCGACGCGGTGGTTGAGCCGCTCTCGGATTCTCCAGGTCTGACCCACCGCTGCCGCAACCGCCACGGCAACAACCATGATCTGGAGTGCAGGCCTGAACCCGAGCCCGTCCATCACCACCAGCGCTGCGCCCTGCGCAACGACGGCGATGGCCAGAACCGCCGCCACCACACTGTCGTTCGTGGTCTTGCTCACGCCCGCGCCTCCCGGTATCGCGATCTGTCAACCTGACCCGGGTGGACCTTTTCGGCCACCCGCGACTCCGCCTCCTGCTGGTCCTGCTGAAGACCCGCGATGGCCCGCCAGGTCACCACAACGCTGGAGCAGGTCATCAGCAGCGCGGCAGCCACCGGATGCAACACACCTGTCACCGCCAAACCGATTCCGACGAGGTTGTAGGCCGCCGCCAACACGAGGTTGCTGCGGATCGTGGCCACGGAGTCCCTGCTCAGTCGGAGGGCCCATGGAATGACTCTCAAATCAGTCCCCTGCCACACGATGTCAGCCACCTCGGACGCCAGATCCGCCCCATCCGCCACGGCGATGCTCACGTCCGAAGCCGCCATAGCCGCGGCATCGTTGACGCCATCTCCCACGAAGAGCACACGCCGCCCGTCGCCCCTCAGGGTCTGCACACGGTGGAGCTTCTGCTCCGGTCCGAGACCAGCCTCGATTTCGTCCCCGCGAGTGCGTTGTGCTCTCCCTGCAGAGTCGCCAGTCAATACCAATGCAGGCAGATCCATGGCACGCAGGGTTTTTAGGGCGGCAGGCCAACTCGATCGCAGTTGTTCATCCACCAGTGCGGCAGCCACCGGCCGGCCGGAAAGGACCACGGCAACCTTCCTCCCCTCTCCTTGGAGCCCCAGTCGATGGCAGAGGGAGTGCCACCGCGGCGATCCACCGACTCCCAGCCGATCGGCATCACCCATTGCAACCTCGAACGGGCCATTCCCCTCTGATCCGCGCACCTGAGCCCGCACCCCCGCTCCGGGAATCACATCGAGGGATTCCACGACCCACCGGCTTTGGCCCTGCGAATCGTTCAACCGGTGAGCTTCCCGGGCCAGGTTTCGAAACGCGGCAGCGATCGGGTGGCTACTGGATCCTTCCACGGCCGCCATCAATCCGGCGAGATGTGATTCAGGCATGCCGTCCGGAGGGTCCATGACCAGGTCGATGATCCGGGCCTTCGGCTCGGTGAGGGTTCCGGTCTTGTCGAAGACCACCCGGTCCACCGACGCCAGGGCTTCCACCGAATCAGCGTTGGCCACAGTCAGACCGCGGCTCGCCAAACGTGCCACCGCGACCCACAGTGCCAGCGGTGTGGCCAGTCCGAGGGCACAGGGACAGGCCACCAGCAGCACCGCCATGGCATTGAAGAGTCCGGTCTTCCATCCCTCGGCGACCCACCAAAGGCACAGGGTGAGAAAGGCAATGCCCATCACAATGGGCAGGAACCGGGCCACCAACCGGTCAGCCTGGGCCTGCAAGGTGGAGGGCTGCGCCCTCGCCCTTTCCACTGCGTCCAGGATTCGGTCGATCCGCCGCTGTCGACCTGCAGCCGTGGTTCTGATGGTCAGCGCCGCATCCACGCAATGGGTTCCGGCCCAGACCTCGTCGCCGGGACGTTTCACCACCACGAAGGGCTCCCCGGTCATGTGGGCCTCCCGGACAAGTGCTTCGCCGGACTCCACCAAGCCGTCGGCGGCCACCACTTCTCCCGGGGGGACGAGGACTCTGCACCCGACCGGAATCTCTTCAATCGGAGTCTCGACCGTCCCGCCCTCCTCACGGAGCACCAGACACTGTGACAGCTCCGGCGCCCACTCCACGGCTGCTTGCAGGGCTCGGTCCTGAACCTGGCCGGTGAGCTGCTGGCCAAAGAGGTAGACCACCAGCAGGATCGGGACGACCTCGAAGTAGCTGTCCCGTGAGCCGCCGGTGGCGGCAATCACCGATCCAACCAGAGCACCGCCAATCCCGGACAGAAACATGGCTTCGATGGTGAGGCGCCGTTCGGCAGCTGCGCGGGCGGCGTTTTTGGCCAGCGGCCAACCCAGGAGGCCCAAACTCACCAACGCCAGCGCGAACAGGGCCATCTGGATTGCCCGCCATTCGGACGAGCTGACCTCCGACGAGCTCACCGCCAGGCTGAGCACCATGCTATTACCCGCGATCAGCAGCCCCACACCCACGCGCCACCACGCCAACAGGTTGAACTCAGATGGTCCGCACGCACACGTGGCGGCGTTCGAATCTGTGGGTTCGATCGTCATTGCTATTCAGTTGAAAATTGAAAGTTGAAAGTTGAAAGTTGAGCCTCCTGCAAAACCCTAAGTTCGGCGATGTTTGATCGATACCGCTTCCTCCTGTCACCCTGAGCGAGCGAGTTCGACGAGCGAGTCGAAGGGTCTCCACACGTAGAGAAGAGAGTTGCTGGGCAAGCATCACGCCTCTGCACCGGTTGAGATCCTTCGACTCCGCGACCCTTCGGGCCGCTCCGCTCAGGATGACGGCCATGGGAGTTTTGCACGAGGCTCAGTTGGGCAAGCCACCGTGGTGCAGGGGGCCTTCCCGGGCGAGATCCCCGCGGCCGGTCATCGAAGGCGACCTGCCGGGAAATCGTAGGGCTCACGACTGGACTCCGGGTGGGTGGGAACTCTCAACTTTCATTTTTCAGCTTTCGACTTCAGTCTCTGCGGTTGGTTCGACCGCGGGAGCCGCAAACGATGTCGCGAATTCCTCGAGCTCGGGCGCTGTCCAGGGTCGAGCACGGCCGGAAGTCTGAGCCCGGACCGCCGCAACCAACTCAGGCGAAACCGGCCCGGCGGCGTTATCCCACGAACCCCGGATGAAGGTCAGCACCGCGGCCACCTGATCGTCGGTCAGATGAGACCACTTGGGCATGACCTGGTTGTAGGTCTCTCCTTTGACCTCCACAACCCCTTCCAGCCCATGCAAAACCAGAGCAGCCAACAACCCAGGAGCTCCGTGGACCCACTCGGACCCGGTCAGCGGCGGGTAGTTGCCAGGGACCCCGAGTCCGTCGCGCTGGTGGCACGCCATGCAGTTGTTGTAAATCCGCTTGCCAAGGACCATGGGATCCACCGCTGCACCGGACTCCACCTCGACCCGCAACCCGCCGACCGGGCCACCGGTCTCGTTGTAGACGTCGGGTGAAAACGAACCGCTGTACATGCCCAGATACCAACCCCCAAAGCCCATGATCGCGAGACATAGAAAGACGAGCCACGTCGGCGGCGGTTCGTAGCCATCGCGGGGCTCAGCCATTTCGCGGTAAATGGGCTCGTGGAGCTCCAACACGGTCTTGCCATCGTCTGGCCGGGCGCCATCTGACAGCCCGCGGGCACTGGATTCGAGATCCGTCATGGCACGATCTCCGGCACCGGGTAGGAGGCGTCAAGGCTCTTCAGATAGGCCACCAGGGCTTTGGCATCGCCGGTGGGCCCGACCACAACGTCCGGGATCTGCCAGTCCGGTGGGAACTGCAGCGCATCGTAGGGCACCTCGACTTCCACCGGACGCGCCTCGAAGAGGAAACTGAATGGCGGCATGTTGGAGCCGGCGGAGGTGATCTGCGGGTTGTAGAGGTGCAGCAGGTGCCAGTTGTCACTGGGCTGCCGGACGGCGATGTTGGCGAGGTCCGGGCCGGTGCGCATGGTGCCCAACAGCGGCGGCTGGTCGTAGATGTGATCGCGAGCGATGGTGCGCCGCACCCCCCATCCACGGTCCAAATCAGCGCCGAATCCCGGCGGCCGCACCTGCTGAGAGTGGCAGTACATGCAGCCGAGGCCCTTGTAAACACGCCGCCCTTCGGCCACCAAGCCGGTCGGGGCCACGGGGTGTTCCCGCCCCTCCTCGTCCACCACCGGCTCGAGGGTGCCGAGCTGAATCTGGGGGATCGTGACCAGGCCGGCGAAGGACACCAACACGGTGGCCAGCACCCCGACGTAGAGCCACACTGCGCGATTCATGCCGCGCCTCCTTGCGCCTCTCCCGTGGTCCGAACAAAGAGGGTCGGCCCCTTCAGATCGGCGCCGCGGAGGGTCAATAGCCTCCAGCAGCTGACGGCAAAGGCCACGTGGCCCACCGTCATCAGGATCCCGGCGAGCGTCCTCGACCACAGAAAGGGCAGGGTGTAGGCGACCACGTCGAGGAACGCGATATCGGGGTTGTTGAGCATCAAGCCCTCGAAGAACCCACCCCAGGACAGCCCGACCCAGTAGACGATCATTCCCAATGCCACCGACCAGAAGTGCAGCTTGATCAGGCCGGCCGATGCCCATTCCCGGCCCACCAGGCGCGGGCCGATGTAGTACATGGATCCGAACATCACCATGGAGAAAAAGGAGTAGACGCCGAGATGGGCGTGGGCGACGGTGTAGTGGGTGAAGTGGGCAATCTCGTTGAAGCCCCTGATCGACTGCAGGGAGCCCTGGAAGCTCACAACCGTGTAGCTCATGGCTCCGAAGACGACGAATCTCAGGGTCGGGCTGACCCGAAGCCGCCCGAAGAATCCCACCATCGTCAGGTGGTGATTGATGGCGACGGTGGCAACCGGGATGACCATCATGATGCTGCCCACGATGCCCACCGTGATCAGCCACGCCGGCAACGGTCCTCCGATCAGGTGGTGGGTCCCCGCCCAGTTGTAAAACAGGGCAAGGGTCCAAAAACCGAGAATCGACAAGTAGTAGCTGTGGATGGGTCGACCCAGCACCTTGGGCAACAGGTAGTAGACGGCAGCCAACCCGATGGGGGTGAACCACAGGCCGAGAACGTTGTGGGCAAACCACCAGTTGGCCGACGCCTGGACCACGCCGGTGGCCAGGTTGCCGTGAATGAGTGCGTTTCCGAGGACGTAAAGGAAGGGAAACCAGAGGACGCATCCGAACAGGTACCACTGGGAGACGTAGATGTGGCTGACCCGCCGCCCCGAGAACATCATCAGCGACGAAGCCATGATCACGACGAAGACCGCGGCAAAGAGGAAGGACCACTGGTACGGGAACTCGAGCCACTCCACACTGGTCCCGTCACCGTTGAGGATGGCCAGGGTTCCACCCGCCATGCCGACGTTCCACAGGGCGCAGCCCACCACCAAAGGCAGCTGGAGCGGCAGCTTGACCTGGCACAAACGAGCTTCGAGCCACAACAGGACGCCGATCCCAGCCATGGATCCCCAGCCGTAAATCACGGTGCTCAAGTGGGCCGGTCTCAATCGACCGAAGGTCAACCACTCCACACCACCGAGGAACGACGGATCGTGCATCTTGATCGACGCCAGCAGGGCGAGAGCCGACCCGGTCAACAGCCAGAACACAGCGCTCGCGAAGAAGACCACCGCCGGGTACTGGCAGGACCGATCAACCGCAGACCGCCACGCTGCCTCGCCCAATTTCCCTTCCAGGGTCTCTGCGCTTGCAGGGGTTTCCATCATGTGTCCCCCTCGATTCTCGACCCGTCGTGGGACGGCGGGAAATGATCGGTCATCTTGCCGACGGGCTCCTCATCGTCAAAGATACTGGATGCTCCGCCGCCGAAATTCCCCATCTGCCCCGACCTGATCGCCCAAACCAGACCGTAAACCGCGGTCAGGCCGCACAGGGCCGCAAAGACCCAGATAACGATGACCATCAGCGTCATGGCCGGGTCCACTGGATTTGAACGTCACGCACGATCTTCCTTATACCACTCCCCGAACAAATTGCCCCTCATTTGAAGGTTTTCTCAACTCAGCAATAGTTCTTGATCTCGTTAGGGAAGCGGAGGGGCAGAGGGGAATATGTATGAAGTATGGGGTTTGAGGTTTGAGGTTTGAGGTTTGAGAGGGTGAGAAGGGGAGAAGTCCAAATTCGAAATTCGAAATTCGAAAGGCGACCCCGATCGCTGTACATAGGTTGGGAGGGTGGGAATCTTCAATCTTCAATCTTCAATCTTCAACCCGGAACGGTTGGGCGGGGGATCTCACCCGGACCGGGGGCGGTCCCTGCTATCCTTGTGCGCCGCGCCAACGCGCCCAGGAGGACCTTCATGGCAAACACACTCGATCCTCGCTTCGTCCAGCAGCTGCTGGACCGATTCCTTCGATACGTCAAGGTGGATACCCGCTCCGACGATTCGTCCACCGCGAGCCCGTCCACCGAAAAACAGAAAGACCTGTCGCGAATGCTCGGCGAGGAGCTCAAGGCTCTCGGCTGTGATGATGCCGAGGTCAACGAATGGGGCTACGTCTTCGCCACCGTGCCGGAAAACCTCCCCGCAGATCACCCCGCCGCCGGCAAGGTGCCGACCATCGGGCTGATCGCCCACGTGGACACCTATTTCGGGACCCCGGGCAAGAACGTCAAACCTCAGATCATCGACTCCTACGACGGGTCGGACATCGAACTCGGCGCCGGACAGACACTCCGAGTCGCCGACAACCCCAATCTGTCCAAGTGCTTGGGGCACAAGCTGATCCACACTGACGGAACCACCCTGCTCGGCGCCGATGACAAGGCGGGTGTGGCCGAAATCATGACTGTGGTCGCCTGGCTCAAGGACAACCCGGAGTTTCTCCACGGGCCCATCAGAATCGGTTTCACCACCGATGAGGAGGTTGGGCGCGGCACCGAGAACTTCGACGTGGCGGCCTTTGGCGCCGATTACGGCTACACCCTGGACGGGTCTGACCTGGGCGAGATCGAGGACGAGACCTTCTGCGCGGACACCGCCGCGGTGACGGTCACCGGACACGACGTTCACCCCGGCTACGCCAAGAACAAGCTGGTCAACGCCCTCAGGGTGACCGCCGCCATCATCGGCGGGGTGGACGAGAATCACCTGCCCGAAACCACCGAGGCACGGGAACCCTACCTCCACCCCTACATTTGCTCCGGTGACGTCACCAAGGCCGAGCTAAAGGTCCTGGTGCGCGCATTCTCCGTGGAAGAACTGCAGGAACGGGAGGATCACCTCCGCGACGTCATCGCCAACGTCAGCAAGCAGTTCCCGAAGGCTGGCATCGAGGTCGAGATCCAGGAGTCCTACCGCAACATGGCCTACAAGATTCGCGAAGATTCCAAGGTCCTCGACTATGCCCTGGAAGCGGTGGAGCGGATCGGAGTGGAACCGAAGCGCCAGGCCATTCGAGGCGGCACTGACGGCGCCCGGCTGTCCTTCATGGGCCTGCTCACCCCGAATGTATGGGCGGGCGGCCAGAATTTCCATTCGGTGCGCGAGTGGGTGTCTCTCGAGTGGATGACCAAGGCGGTCGAGGTGACGATCGAGATTCTCACCGTTTGGGTTGAAAGGTCCCAATAGCCAGGTTCCCTCGGGACAGCTTCACCGGCCGGTTCTGATTGCGAATCGCGAATTGCGGATTGACGAATTTTGGCCTTCCGAGATCGGCACGTCCAGAAGCACGACATTCTCGGAGGTCGACAATTCGCAATTCGCAATGGGAGGGCGGATGGGTGGGCGCAATAGTCGAAACTGGCAGGCACCCTATTCCGAGGCGGACATCAGCCGTTCTTCCAACGTGGCGAGCCGTGCCTGCATGAGATTGGCCGTTTTCATATCACCCTTTCGGGCCGCCACGCGGACGCCCTTCTCGTAGGTCTCACGGGCCCTGGTGGACTCGCCCAACCCTTCCAACGCACGGCCCAGGGGCAGGAAGGCCGCCGAGTAGCCGGGGTCGGCTTCCAGGGCTCGCTCGAGGTGTCCCAGGGCCGATCGAAATTCGCCCCGCTCCACCAGCAGCTGGCCCATCCCGAAATTGGCCATGGCGTCCGCTGAATCCAGGTCCAGGACCTGACGAAACATCTCTTCTCGACGACGGCGGTCGGCTTCCCCCTCCTCTTCCTGGCGTCCAGCCTCGTCTGCGGGCGGGCCCTGTTCTCGCCGGCTCAGCTCCAGGCTCTTGGCGGCTGCGGCCCGCGCTTCGTCTTCAGCCTCGTCGTTGCGTCCAAGTTGGTTGAGGTACACCGATTTGTTGGTGTGGGCCATGACCGAATCCGGATCCACCCTCAGCAGTTGATCCATCAGGTCGATGGCCTCCTCGTGGCGGCCGTGTCGCCCGAAAATGACCCCCAGCGACTCGTAGACGTCGGCAAAGGTGGGACAGACGACGATCGACCGACGCAGCAGCGCCACGGCCTCGTCCTCGAGGTCTTTTGTGAACAGGGCCACCGCGCGGTGATAGAGATCATTGGCCATCTCCTCGCCAGATGGCGCCGAGATCAGAGGCACGGGCGCAACCTCGGCCGTGATTGCCCTGCCGTCGTCGAAGCGGCACACGATCTTCTGACCCTCCACGCGGAACTCCCTCCACAGCGACGCCAGCAGGTAGTGGATGCCCTGCCAAACAAGCTGCGCGCGGACGGTCCCCGCCCGTCCGCGCTCGCCCACCGAAAAACTCCGACCCTCGAGGCCAGTTTCTATCCCACTGTCCTCGGGCGAAGCCACCTCGAGCAGCATTGGAGCAAACGCCGCACCCCGCCGACTGGCCACCTTGGCCACGGTTTCCTGGCCGAGGTAGCAACCCTTGTGGAACGACACGGCGGTGTCCAGCAGGGTCGTCTCGTTGACGAGCATTCCTGCGGATGCGTCGACCCCCCAACCGGGGAGACCGCTCAGCACTCGCCGCGCTTCTATCTCTTCAGGCGAAATCAACGGAAATGGGAGGTTCGCATCTCCCATCACGACCACTGCGCACGCACCGTATCCCGATATGGGGAAGGTCTTGTCGACTGGACGTGATTGCCGGAGCTCCTCTGCCATCGGGCCAAGCACCAGGCTCATCCGACCGACCTCGAGCGCTGCGACCTGGACGTCGTCTGCAATCACGTGCTCTTCGAGGGCGGCCACGGCGGCCGTGACGGCGTCCTGAGGCACCAGAAGCCGCACGGATTCCTCGAGTTTCTGGAGGTGGAAAAGGGCGCGAATCCTGCCGGTTGCGTCCAGCAGGGCCGACAGCTGAGAAGCACCCAGCCGAAGCGATTGAAGATCGGAGGTCAGCTGGCTGTGGAGGTACCGTTCCCGGTGACGGCCGGTGACCTCCAGGACTCTCCAGCCTTCAAAGGCCGCCTGAACCGCCTCGAAACGAATCGCATCAGACGTTGAAGGACTCACCACAGCCGCAGGTGTTGGTGGCATTCGGGTTGACGAACACAAATCCCTTGCCCTTCAGCCCGTCCTGGAAATCCAGGGTCACGCCCTTCATATAGATGGACGACTTGGGGTCGAGCAGCACCCTGAAACCATCAAACTCGATGACATTGTCGTTCGGATGGCGACTATCGAACTCCATCTCGTATGACAGCCCGGAGCAGCCTCCGCCAATCACCCCGAGTCGCAGCCCCGCCTCGAGGGGCGCTTCTTCCCGGGCGAAGATCTCCCTGATCTCGGACTGCGCCCGATCGGTCACCAGCACCAAGGTGTTGCCTGAAGGGGTCATCGAAGGTCCTCCAACATGGCTGCCAACTCACCGGTGGCAAACATCTCGGACACGATGTCGTTGCCTCCCACCAGCTCGCCCTTGATCCACACCTGCGGAAAGGTGGGCCACTGGGCGAACTCCTTGGCTGCCGTGCGTACGCTCTCATCGGACAGCACGTCAAAGGTCGAGTAGCGGGTGCCGAGCGCATCGAGCATGGCCACGGTGTTCGCCGAAAAACCGCACATTGGCTGTTTCGGGTGACCCTTCATGAACACAAAGACGTCGGCAGAATTCACCATCCGTCCGACCCTCTCCAAGGTCGGTGCGGCGCGATCGTCCTCAACGACCTGCGCGCCGACGCCCTCCGGAGCTGCGATCTTGAAGGGATTGTGGCTGTGTTCAGCCATTTCTGTCCTCCCTGGCGGGCCCGCCCTGACCGTTCGACACGGCCAGCGACGAACTCGAATTGGTTGATTCGACTGACGGTTCAGGAACTCCCAAACCCGTCAATCAGAAGAACCTGAGACGCCGGCTCAATATTTCTCATTCGGCTCGCTGATTCGTCGTTGGTGTCGGCTGGACCAAATTGTGGTGCGGGCTTCCAGCCTGCACAGCTCCACGACCCGACCGTCCTCTTGGGTGGGTGGGCCGGAATTGATTTTCAATTTTTGATTTTCAATTTATGGCTCGGTAGGTTCGGCAGGCGGCCCACTCCGTTCTGTCCCATAATGGCGGGCAGGGGTTTCAGGACTCATGAGCTACGACAGGCTCTACACCGACAATCACTCGCACTTCGGGGAAGCTCCCGACGAGTTGCTGGTCAATTGGGCTCACCTCCTCGATCCGTCCCTTCCAATTCTGGATGTGGGATGCGGTCAGGGCCGCAACCCCCTCTACCTGGCCTCACTGGGTATTTCCGTCGACGGCGTCGAACCGTCCGGAGTCGCTGTGAAACAACTGCGGACGGTGGCAGCCGCCAAGGGCGCCGAGATTCGTGTCCACCATGCCGGATTCGGCGATGTGGACCTGCCCGAAGGTGGTCACGGCGCTGCCATGTCCTTCGGGCTCATCCCCGACCTGGGCATGGAACTGATCGAGCCCTTGGCGCGCTGGATGCACGGGTGCGTCGCACCGGGCGGCACCGTATGGCTCACCGGCTTCACCACCGAGGATCCGGCCCTCCCCCACTACGCCGCCACATGGGAAACGGCGGGAAGAAACTCGTTTCGGGGACCCGATGGCCAATATCGCAGCTACCTGGAGCCAGGCGGGGTGCTCGACCTTGTTCCGAACTGCGAGGTCATCCACCACTGGGAGGGCCTCGGCCCGGAGCATCGGCATGGCGATGGACCACCGGAGCGCCACGGGCGATTCGAAGCGATCTTCCGCAAGCCATGACCCCTCCGCCCTCCTCATTGAAAATTGAAGATCCTCCACCCACCCAATTCGAAATGCGAAATGCGAAATGCGAAAACCGACCGCGACCGTTCAATTCGAATTTCGAATTTCGGATTATGAGGGAGAGAATTTGCTCCCGATCACTTCCGTGCGTAGAGGTCGTCGATCACCGACTTGAACTGCTGCTCGACGACCCGCCGCTTGACCTTGAGCGTTGGAGTCAACTGTCCGCCCTCGATGGATAGCATGACCGGTAGGATCCGGAATCGCTTGATCTGCTCGTAGCGGGCGAGGGAGGCGTTGACCGCCATAACATCTTCCTCAAGAAGCTCCCGGACCTTTTCGTGCTCCACCAGGTCCTCGATGTCGGCGGCGACGACGCCCTGGTCCCGAGCCCATGCCTGGAGCTCCTCGATGTTGGGAGACAACAGGGCCACGATATAGGGTCGCCCGTCCCCGATCAGCACCGGGTTGTCCACCCATTTTGACCGCTTGAGCTGGCTTTCGATGGGCTGTGGCGCGACGTTTTTTCCGCCGGCTGTGACAATGATGTCCTTTTTGCGATCGACGATGAGAACAAACCCGTCGCCGTCGATCTCGGCAATGTCGCCGGTGGCGAAGAACCCGTCCTCATCGAAGACTTCGGCGGTCTGTTCGGGCTTGTTCCAGTAGCCGCGCATGACACTCGGGCCCCTCACCAACAGCTCGCCGTCTGGCGCGAGCTTGACCTCCAGGTTGTCCAGCGGCCGCCCCACCGTGCCAAGCCGCAGCTCGCCCGGACCGGTGCCGTTGCAGGTGATGGCTGGCGAGGTCTCAGTCAGCCCGTAGGCCTCCAACATGCAGATTCCGATGGCGTGAAAAAACTCGGCGACGTGCATCGGGGTCTCGGCGGCACCGGTGAAGCACGCCCTGACCTTTCCGCCGAGGGCCTCCCTGATCTTGGACAGCACCAGACGGTCGGCGATGGCGTGCCGGCGGGCGAGCATCCCACCCACCGGCCGGCCGGCGATCCGTCTCATCGCCACTTCTCGCCCCACGCCGAGGGCCCACGTGAAGAGCGATCGTTTCACCGACGACGCCTTCGACGCCTTTTCGAAGACCGCCTGGTAGATTTTTTCGTAGACTCGAGGCACGGCGAAGAAAACCGTTGGGCGGATCTGGGAGATGAGATCACCGATGTGGTAGATGGAGCAGTAGGCCTTGGAGGTGCTCATCATCATGTAGCCGTAACCCACCATGCGCTCGGCAGTGTGGCACAGGGGCAATGCTTCGAGGGCCAGATCGTCCGGCCTGGTCTGGATGCGGCGAGTGACGTGGACCACGTTCTGAACCAAGTTGTGGTGGCTCAACATCACCCCCTTTGGATCACCGGTTGTTCCGGAGGTGTAGATGATGGTCATCAGCTGGTGTTCGTCGATGGCGGCAGCCCGATCCCAGAATCGCTCCTCCGCCCCGCCCCTGACCTTTGACGCCAGCTCCTCGAAACCGAGGGCGCCCTCTGATGGCTCCCCCTCGATCTGGATCAAGTGTTTCAGGTTGGGGGCCCGGTCGCGAATCTCGAGGAACTTTTCCATGTGCTCCCGGTTTTCGACCACCGCCACCGTCGACCCCGAATCGTTGAGCTGGTAGGCGATCTGGTCAGGGGCGAGGGTCGAGTAAATGGGCACATCCACCGCTCCCAGATTGAGCACCGCCAGGTCCACCATGTGCCACTCCGGACGATCGTCGGAGAGCAGCATCACCCGGTCGCCGGCCGCCACTCCGAGCTCCGTGAGTGCCTCCGAGAAGGCGCTGGTCTTGTGGAAGAACTCGGCGGTGGACAGGGTGCGTCGCCCGTCCGGAGTCCAGTGGGCGTAGTGGTTGCCCCGGGGTGCGTCCACCTCGTGGCGATACAGATCGAGCACCGTCCGATCGGCCATTGGTCTGCTCCGTCTTGGTTTGGCTTCAGGTTAACACGTCAGCTTTCATCAGGACGTCAAAGAGTCTGCTCGAAAAGCTACCCGCCCGCCCCCCACCCCCGCTTTTCGAGAACTGATTTCAGGGCAAGGTGATCTCGGACGCCGCTTGAACGGTCGCGGTCGGTTTTCGCATTTCGAATTTCGCATTTCGAATTGGGTGGGTGGGGGATCTTCAATTTTCAATCTTGAATCGAGCAGACCGGTAGGGAGTACCATGGCGATGGAACTGAGATGAACTCGTTGAATTCCCTTGAACGTCGGCAGCTGATCGTCGTCACCGGCAAGGGCGGCGTTGGCAAGAGCACGCTGGTGGCGGTGCTCGGCAACCGGATATCCGCCCGCGGCCGACGAGTCCTGCTGGTGGAGGTGGACCCGCGCGAAAGCCTGCACCACCTGCTCGACGTACCCCCCTCCGGTGGCGAGGTGGTCAAGGTGGCTCCCCGCCTGGAGCTGCAGCATATCGATCCACGTCGGTTGCTGGACGACCTGGTGCGAGAAAAGTTGAAAGTGGGGGTACTGGTGCGTCGCGTCCTCGCCAGCCCTGTCCACCAACATTTCACCGAAGGCGCTCCCGGTCTCAAGGAGACCGCCGTATTCGGCCGCATTCTCCGACTGGTGGAGGGGCGCGTCCCTCGCGGTATGAAACCGCCCGACGTGGTCATCCTCGATGCCCCGGCCACCGGTCACGGCGTGTCGTGGTTGGCCGCGCCCCGCCTCATCTCCGAGGTCATCCGCAGCGGTCCCGTGGGTCAGATGGCCACCCGGATTGCCAGCTTCATGGACGATCCGGCACGCTTCGGCCTGGTGGCAGTGACCAGCGCCGAGGAAATGCCTGTCCAGGAATGTCTCGAACTGATTCGCGACCTCGATCATCGGGACCTCCACCGTCCGGACCTCGTCATCGTCAACGCGCTCTACCCTCCAATCGACGGAACCGAGTCAACCACCGACGACCCCGCCGGCGCGCTGTGGGCGCGACGGCGAGCGATCAACGACCGCGAACTGGAGCGACTGGCCACCTCGTGGCAGGGCGAAACCAGCGAACTGCCACTGCTCGCCCTCGAACCCGGTCCAGCGCTGGTGGGCGCCCTCGCCAAGGCCCTCGAAGCCGCAGGAGGCGGCCGATGACTGATCCGCGAAATCACCCGCTGGTGATCGTGGTCGGTTCCGGGGGGGTGGGCAAAACAACCCTCGCCGCGGCCATGGGTCTCGATGCGGCTGCCAGGGGGAAGGACACCCTGGTGATGACCTTCGATCCGTCTCGCCGACTCAAGGACTCCCTCGGGGTTGGCGATGCCGCCGCCGACACCGAGGTCGAGGTGGCGACGGAACTGGCAGGCCGCCTCCACGCCAGCCTGTTGGACGCCCGCGCCACCTTTGACCGACTCATCGAGCGCTACGCACCCGACCAGGCCGCACGGGATCGCATTCTGAGCAACCGATTCTATGACCACCTCTCCGGAAGCCTTGCCGGCGTCCTCGAGTACATGGCCTCGGAGCGGCTCTTCGAGGCGGCCCACGCGGGAGGCCATGACCGCATCATTCTGGACACCCCCCCGACTCGACAGGCGCTGGATTTCCTCGGGGCGCCGGAACGCATCGTCGGTTTTCTCGACTCTGGCGCCCTCCGGATCGCCCTCAAACCGTGGTTCGACCCGACGGGCCGGCTCAAGGCCACCTCGAAACTCGGAGTCGTCGGCCGCAACGTGGAGGCCTTTTTCGACCGCATGGTGGGGCTCGAGCTGCTGCGCGACATGGCGGAGTTCTTCCAGGCCTTCGGTCCGCTCTACGACGGATTCCGGGACCGGGCTTTGGAGGTCCAGCGGCTGCTGCGATCGGAGAAGACCCTCTTTGTCCTGGTGAGCGGTCCGGGCCGACAGCGGGTGGCCGACACCCTCTTTTTCGCCAGGCGACTGGTGGACTCCGGCTACCGGTTGGGGCCGGTGATCATGAATCGGATTCACCCGGAGTTCGACCCGTCCCCGGGTGGGTCGGGGGGCGGAGCCACCGACGACGGCCGAAAACTGCTCGGCTGGCTCGGCGAGCGGGACCGCCGCGGTGTGGACGAGCTTCGCTCCCTGCTCGGCGGCAGTCAGCCTCTCGTCGAACTCCCTCTGCTCCCCGAGGAACCAACCGACCTCGAAGCCCTGACCCGTCTCGGCCGAGAAATTTCCGCTCGGCTCGACGACCCGGGGCTCTGATGCCAGACCACCCGTCCAGCGAAACTCGTGAGTCAAATCGACTCAAAATACGCTGATGATTGGGAATTGCGGATTGCGGATTACGAATTGACCGCCCTCCGGGCTCAATCGAAATGAGCACTTGCCACCTCGGAAAACTAGAATTCGCAATTCGAAATTCGCAATGGGGGATTGGTTGGGCGGGCGCAATCCTCTTCCTCCCACCTTCTCGCCAAATGGACAGGATGTCGCAGCGCGAAGCGAGTTCGCAGCCACGCATCGGTGGTGATCAATCGCACGGCAATCTCCGGGCACACCGGGTAGATTGTTAGACATGAGAACGACTTACGCCCCTCGAGTCGCGTCGTGGTTGATGGTATTGGCAGTGATTGCCGCTCCGGCGACGGCGGTGGAGAAGACCCTTCAAAACGACAGTTTCGCAGGCTCTGGACAGGTAAATTGTGTGGCCGGATCGAGCTTCGCCGAGGAGGATACGGCGGCCGCACGGTTCACTCCAGCACCGGGAGACTATCCATTCCAGATCCTCGAAATCCACGTGCTCGCCTGTCCTTCGGGAGCTCAGGACTTCGTGGCCCTCCGAATCTGGGAGGACGACGGCTTCTCCCTCGAACCCGTGGACCTTCTCCACGAGGAGTTCTTCACTCTCGTCGGTTCGGACCTCGCCCTCAACGGGCTCGACGTCAGGGCTTTGGGCCTCACGGTGACATCCGGCAGCATCCGGATCGGCTTTCAATACTGGTCGAACCACGCGTCCCCCGTCGGGATAGCCACCGACATGGACGGCCACGTCATTCCCCAACCCAACTTGATTTACGATGTTCAAACGTTCGGATGGCAAACGGCCGATTTCTTCGGGATGGACGACGATTGGATCATCCGGGTTGTCATCGACGCCAACGACGCACCTCCGCTGTTCGCCGACGGCTTCGAGTCGGGCGACACCACCGAGTGGTCTGCAACTGTCGAGTAGGCAGCAGGGCAGAATTCGGAATTCGGAAAACCCATCTCGACCGCTGAGATGTGCAGCCAAGATGGCCGCACCACAAATCCGTCCCGCTGATTCGCCCTTCGTCTCGGCTGGACCAAATTGTGGTGCGGGCTTCCAGCCTGCACAGCTCCAGCTGGCTCCCCAAGGTCCCTCGTCGGCCCTTCGGGCCTCACTCGGGATGAAATTCTGGCTGGTCTGCCAAGGCCAGCCCGCCGTCATTTCATGGTGCGGGCTTCCAGCCAGAACAGCTTGACGACCCGACCGTCGGGGGCGGGCTGGGACTTTCAACTTTCAACTTTGTCCCACATCGTTGCACCACAATTTTCCCCGCCGACTCCGACCCCCGAACCCCGAACCGTGTCACCTGTCACGTGTCACGGTATGATCAACTCGCCCACCGATTGATCTCCTTCGGGTGGGGAGGTGACCAATGCCCGATTCCGGCCAATACGAATCTGACGTGAGGAATCCAAGAACGGTGGCACGACGCGCCGCTGGACTCGTCATCGCAGCGGGGATCCTGTTGGCCCTGGTGGTTGTCGGCACGCAGACCGACCTGTTATCCCAGCCCGACCGGGGACAACGTGATGGAAAGACCCCCAATGACTGGTTCTTTTCCCAGAGAGCCTATCCCCATGGCGAGATTCCCCTCGATCAGTGGCGGATCGCCCAACAACAGGCGAGGACGATGCGCGTCCAAAAGGCCCCCGATGGTGTGATCTGGACGGCCCGTGGGCCCGAGAACATCGGCGGCCGGATCACCGACATCGCCGTCCACCCGCTCGACGACGACGTGGTCTACGCCGGGGCGGCCGAGGGCGGTGTGTTGCGCACCACCGACGGCGGGCTGAGCTGGACTCCCCTCTTCGATGACATGCCGGCCCTCGCCATCGGCGCCCTGGCCATCGACCCGAGCCAGCCGAACGTGGTCTACGCCGGCACCGGCGAGGTGAACCCGGGGGGCGGCAGCATGGCCTACGGAGGGGCCGGGCTTTTCCGCTCCCCTGATGGCGGCGACAGCTGGCAACTGGTCGGCCTGGAAAACACGGGTTCGATCGGCCGGGTGCTGATCCATCCCACCGATTCGAACACCGTCTTCGTGGCCGCCATGGGCCTGCTCTGGAACACCAATCCCGAGCGGGGGGTGTACCGCACAACCAATGGAGGAACCACATGGGAGCGGGTCCTTTACGTGGACGACCAGACCGGGTGCGTGGATCTCATCCAACGGCCGGACGACCCTGACGTCCTTTACGCGGCCATGTGGCAGCGAATCCGCCAGCCCGACGCCTACGACTACGGCGGCCCCGGCTGCGCCGTCTACCGCTCAATCGACGGTGGTGACACCTGGGATCTGGTGGAAGGCGGCCTCCCCGCGCCATCGGAGGACGGCGGCCGCATCGGGCTCAGCCTGTGTGCGGGGGATCCCGACGTGATGCACGCCGTCTACGCCCACCGCAGCACAGTAGGGTTCGTCGGTCTCTACCGGTCCATCAATGGCGGCTGGACCTGGACACAGACGACAGACGACGACCTGGAAACCGTGTTCGCCTCCTACGGTTGGTGGTTCGGCAACGTTCGCACCCACCCCTCGGACCCAGACACGATCTACGTCCTCGGCCTGCCTTTCTGGATGAGCGACGACGGCGGGGCCACGCTGGTTCGACGCGTCCGACGGCATGCACGTGGACCATCACGGCCTCGGATTCGGTTCCGGGCCGAGCCCGGTGGCCTACAACGGGAACGACGGCGGCGTCTACCGATCCACCAACGGCGGCACCCAGTGGATGAAACTCCCGGACCTGCCCATCACCCAGGTCTACCGGGTGACCCTCGACGCGGGCAATCCCGAGGCGCTCTACATCGGGGCTCAGGACAACGGGACCTGTCGCACCTTGAACGGAGGCCTGAACAACTGGCAAAACATCTTCGGCGGCGACGGATTCCAGCCCCTGGTGGACCCGCTGGACTCGAGCCGGATCTGGGCCCAGTTCCAGTACGGTAATCTCTATTTCTTCAACGGCAGCGCCTGGCAGATGGCCACCCTGGGGATCGGCACCAATGACCGGAAGAACTGGAACTCGCCCCACATCCAGGATCCCACCGACCCGACGACGCGGTACACCGGCACTCACAAGGTCTACCGCTCCACCGGGGACCGCACGTGGACCGCCATCAGCCCCGACCTCACCGGCGGAGGCGGTCAGGGTGATCCCGGGCAGGTGGACGGCAGCCTGACGACCATCGCCGTGTCGCCTCACAATCCGGACGTCATCTGGACCGGCAGCAACGACGGCTACGTACAGATCACCACCAATGGCGGCGGGGTGTGGTTCGACCTCTCGGGCACCCTGCCGCAGCGATGGGTCACCTCGGTCCGAGTCGACCCCTTCGCGGAGGAGGTCGCCTACGTCACGATCTCGGGTTTCCGTTGGAACGAGTACCTTCCGAGGGTCTACCGGACATCCGATTACGGGGTAACCTGGGATCCTATCTCGGGGAATCTCCCGGATGCCCCGGTCAACGACCTCATCGCCGACCCGGACCGTCCCGGCCGTCTCTTCGTCGCCTCCGACGTCGGAGTCTTCGAGACGTCAGACAGTGGCACCAGCTGGATGCCCTTTGGAACCGGCCTCCCCAACGCGGTCACCACCTCTCTCGCCCTCGACCGAGGCACACAGACTCTCGTGGTGGGGACCTACGGCCGAAGCGTATTCTCGGCGGTCATCGATCCGGCCTTTATCTTCGCCGATGGATTCGAATCGGGCAGCGTCAGCGCGTGGTCGGACGCGGTGCCATAATCGATTGAAAATTGAAAATTGAAGATTGAAAATTCCCCCGCCCACCCGGTGTGGGAGGTTTGGGGGCAGATACCTATCTGTGCACGTTGCGGCGGTGGCCGATGCGAACCACCAGGACCACCAGTTCATCGGCCATGACCTCGTAGATCACGCGATACGGACCCACTCTGAACCCCCGTTCCAGGTACAGGGGTTCCATGAGGAAAAGGTGCGGTTTATGTGCAAATTTAATGGGAAGCGATGTTGGAGTGCAGGTCAGCCACTACGGCACCTCAGAAGACCATGCCGAGGTGTCGCCGGACTCGAAACCGTCAATGAAGAGAAGGCTGACCGCATCGAAGGCGTCGAGTCGGCCCTCTCCCCAGACGTTGTTGTTCCCCGGGTCCCCCCCGCAGCTCAGATCTGATATGTCGATGGCGGCGTGGTCCAGGTGTCGTCGGGTCGTTTCGATGTCGCCGATCAACGCAGAGTTGAGGGACCACATGAGGGCAACGGTTCCGGCCACATGTGGCGAAGCGCCCGAGGTGCCATATCCTGTCGCGTAGCTGTCAATTGGGTCGCTGGAACGCACCGAAAGCCCCGGCGCAACGATGTCGGGCTTGATCGGGCCGAGGACGGAGGGACCTCTGCTCGAAAACCACGTGATGTCGTTGTTGATGTCGTGGGCGCCGACCGCGTAGGTCTCCGGGTAGTCTCCAGGGGAGAGACCGGTCTCGCAACTCGGGCCGTCATTCCCAAGAGCAAAAACTGTGAAGATACCCGAAGCGACCCATGCTTGTATGGCGGATTGAAAAAACTGAAAGCCAGAATAACTGCCCCACGAGTTGTTGATGACGTGCGGTCGCAGTTCAGGACGTGGGTTTTCGTTGTTCAAGTCGGTGGGGGCAAGCATCCACTGTATCGACGCCATGAGAGTCTCTCCGAGTAAAGGAAGGGGCATACCAGCCTCATCGAACCCGGCGGCCAAAATGAAGCGGGCGCCCGGTGCCACGCCAATCTGATTCGTGTCACCGTCGTCTCCAACCGCGAACCCGGTTGTCCAGGTTCCGTGGGAACCCGAATCGCATGGCACGAGCGAGGGGTCCCCACAAACGACCGCATAGTCATACCAGTTGTAGTTGTGGTCGAACACGCCACCGCCCAAATTGCCTCGGTATTGTTCCACCAAAGCGGGGTGGTCGAATTGCACTCCGCTGTCAATGCTGCCAATGACGATTCCCTCGCCGCGCACGCCGTAGGTGGTCCACACCTCGTTTGCTCTTATGCGCAAGATGTTCCACTCGACGGATTTGGTGTGGGGTCTCTCTTCCTCGGGCACCATATCAATCAGCTGCACCTCGGGAGGGGCTAGAATCTCGGCCACTTCAGGGCGTGCGGCGAGGGAATGGACCAGAGCAGTGTCTCCCGACCTGACACACATCGTGTTCACAATCCAGAACGACGTGCTGTCAGCACCCCTTGTTTTCAAAAGGTCTCGCACTCCGCCCTGGGACTCTTCCGCCGCAGCGACGAGGCGCTCGTAGACAAACCGTCCTCGCTGGTCCCAATCACGGATCTCGAAGGCAGGGCTGAGGTCGACCTGCTCTCGGAACAGGACCCAGAACGTGGCCTCGCCCTTGGCATCGAGTTCCGCAAGGACTGCCGGATCGATGGGCGCCGTTCCATCACCCCCCTGCGCGATCACGGGCGGCACGAACACACACACACCTATGACGACGAGTGCAACCACTTGGGCCGCTCGCTGCTCGGTTCTCATGGCTTCCTCCCTGGCTGTAGACCTGATCAGATGTATTCAATATATGTGTCGGAAACGAGATTGTAATGCGGAAAACATGCGGAAAATGTGCGAATTGGGAAACCCCCGTACCAGTTGCGGGGGTTTCCGTTTGCGGTTCTTTTTCGGGGTGCTGGGAGGTGGTGCGGGAGTGCAGGTCAGCCACTACGGCACCGTCGCACTCCACGCCGAGGTGTCGCCGGATTCGAAGGAGTCGGCGAACATTGCGCACTCTCGGAAGATCTGCAAGCCGCCGTTCCAATCAGCGACGTAGACGAAGCCTCCAGCCACCGCGACGCCCTGGGCTGAACCCGGCGTATCGAAAAAACTTTCCTCGAAGGGGTCCATCGGATCGCTCACGTCGATCACTCGCAGGCCGCCGAGGCTATTCGCAACGTAGGCGAAGTTACCGGAGACGGCGACGCCATTCGCATCATCCGGGACATCAACAAAACCAACCTGGACGGGATTTTCGGGAATGGAGACGTCGACCACTCGAAATCCGCCCCAATGATCCCCGACGTAGGCGTAGCCGTCCGAGACAGCGATGCCTTCACCCCCGCCGGCCACGAATTCGAGGCTTCCTGCCTCGATGGGAGCCGACGGTATGCTCACGTCAATCACTCGCAGATTGAGGCGATTTGGCACGAATTCGAAGTCAAGCACATAGGCGTAACCTTCATCCACCACCACCGCTTCGTAGTAACATTGCCATCCGAAACCAACCACCTCGAAGGGCGATGCCGGATCGCTCACGTCGATCACACGGAGGCAGCCGAATTGATCAGCGACATAAGCGTGGCTTCCCGAGACGGCCACGTCACGTGCAGAATCTGGTGTGTCCAAAAAGCCTATCTCGAACGTGTTGGTGGGATCGCTCACGTCGATCACGCGGAGGCCGGAACCGCCATCCGCGACGTAGGCGTAGCTGCCGGACACGGCCACGCCCAAGGCGTTTCCAGGGGTGTCGTAGGAGTCCACCTCGAAAGGGTTCGTGGGATCGCTCACGTCGATGACTCGGAGGCCGCCAATATCAGCCGCGACGTACGCGTGACTGCCCGAGACGGCCACGCCCAAAGCACCCCCGGGGGTGACGCAGGCTCCCACGGACTTGGGGCAATCCACCGCGAGGGCGGGCGCCGTGAGTCCACAGATAGCGATCACCAGGAACGCTGTGAGCCGGGCCGCTCTACTCGTAGAATTCATCGCTTGGTCCTCCTGAATCAATCGTCGGTTCGGAATCCGTAAGGTGCAATTCGCCTCCGGGGCCCACACCGGTTTTTCGGTTGGCTGTTCGCGCTCACGGCTACGGCACCGTCGCCGACCACGCCGTGGTGTCGCCGGATTCGAAGCCGTCGGAGAAAACCACTGGTATCGGCAGCATGACCATAGACGGGTATTGGGGGCCTAACAGGATTTCGGGATGTGCGTCCTGGTAGTTTGGGTTGTTGAGGTCGCCGCCGGTATTGTCGTTCCGCTCGAAACGCGGGTAGTTCGTGCCGGCGATTGCAACCCGAATACGGTGGCCCGCGTCGAACACCATCGCCGTCGACCAGACATCTACCTCGATCTCGTACGCCTCTCCGGGAATCATGAACCACTCTTCTTCGTCGCTGAAACGCATCCTCGCCCGCTGGATGCCGTCAGTGATCAGCATGGATCTGCCGTCCGGATAGACATCGGTGAGGCGCACGCTCAGGTCGAGGTCGGGCGTGTCGGGACGAATCCAGATCCGCGCCGTCACCGGGCCCATTACCGTCACTGGTTGCGACAACACGTCGGATGTGAACACAAGAACATCGTCACGTGATTCGATGGCAGACTGATCGCGTGGACCTGTCGTCGCCCAGAAGTTCGCGCCGCCGTAGGTAGGCACCCAAACAAGGGGTCGGATTGGGAGGACAAGCTGTCCGGGTGTCGGCACGCTCTCACTGAGACCTCCGGTCTGATCAAGATACAAGGTTTGACTTTCTGCTGGTGGCGGCCACTCATCCATCTCGACCCACTCGTTCCCAGGGGCCCCTGGCTCATTGATGGGTCCCATGACGTAGATTCTCGCCTTTGGCCACGTGTCCACCCCGGTCGCCTCCCCTTTCAGCCAGTAGGCGAGCCAGTCAAGCTCGAGTTGCTGGCGGAGTTCTTCGAAGGGAATTGGACTCGGCGGGTGTTGGTACGGACCGAAGTCGTTGAAGTGGTCCAACGGATCCATCAACAGGTACTGATTCCCAACAGCGTCAGGGCCCCCTTGATGTTGAACGATATGGAAGGTTTCAGGAGGGCCCTTCTGCGCAAAGTCGTACCACCTTCCCATATGGAACATGGGTACGTTAATCGTTCCGGGCGACCCGATCCAATCTTGATGCTCCTCCCACCACGAACCCCACAGGCGGTGCTGAAGGATGTCCGGCTCGAGGTAAAGAAACCCTTCCCTCGCCAACCAGTTGTGAACCAGATCATAAAAGTACGACCCGCCTGGAAAGATGATGTGATGGTACCGATCCGGGCTCTCATGGGCTGGAGCCAGGCACTTGAGCGCCTCCGGCGCTCCCTGTGCGACGGCGTACTGCGTTGCGCCCAACGCCGATCTGCCAACCATGCACACACTCCCATCGCTCCAACTCTGCGCAGAAATCCACTCGATCGTGGTGTGGCCGTCGCTTGGATAGGCGCTGTAGAGGTACCAATCACCCTGAGAGCCGCCTGTCCCGCGAACGTCCTGAGAGACCACTGCGTATTCTTCTTGTACGTACAGTTGAATATCGAAACTACTTCCGGGGTCAGCGCCCATACGGCGTTCGAATCAACACGGTCGGAAACGGTCCCGGTCCATCGGGCAACCAGACATCGGTTGCCAGCAGGATGCCATCCGGCATCTGGACCATTTCAAAGTGCGTTGGTTGTGCCTCGACGGTCAGCGGGAAAACGCTCAGAATCATGAGGCAACCAATGACGAGGCACGGGCGGGTGTGTTGCATCGAAGTTTTCATGGCTTTTTCCTTTGAGTAACAAGGTAGGTCCTGAATTGCGAAAAGTCATGCGGGAAAGATGAGGAAAATGTGCGGATTGAAAAAGGCGGCCCCGAAGGACCGCCCGTGTTGCTGTCTATGCTGTCGCCGCTACGGCAGCGCCGCCGACCACGCCAAGGCGTCGCCGGACTCGAAGCCGTCGAAGAATGGCAGCACGAACGGAATCGGGAGCTCGATCGACGTCGGGTAATCCGTGCCGAACAGGATGTCCGGGTAAGCCACGGGATAAAGGTGCCGGGCACCTGGGTACCGAAAAACCTCCACTTTGAAAAAATGAATCTCCGATTTTCCGGTGCCGGCTGCGCGCGCAGCCGGCACCGGAAAATCGGAGCAGGGTGGGTGGGCGGGTGGTGGTGCCGGAGGGGGGAGTCGAACCCCCATGACCTTGCGATCGGCGGATTTTGAGTCCGCTGCGTCTGCCATTCCGCCACTCCGGCGCGGTCTCATTGTGTGCTCCGCAGGGTCGAACGGGTCAAGGACCAGTCTACTGGGTTCAGTGAACGATTTCGATTATTCGATATTTTTCATTTTCCGAATTGCGAAGCCATTGACTAGGAGGTATTCGTGGAATATATTACTACATAGTGATTCGGCGAGAATCGCCGGTCACAGGAGGGGGCTGCCGTGATTGCATCGGATGAACTGCTGACCCGCATCGCTGAGGTTCTCAAGGCCATGGCGGATCCAACGCGCCTTAAGATCCTCCACTGCCTTCAACAAGGCGAGCGCTGTGTTTCCGACATCCTGGGCGTGGTCGGCGGCAGCCAGGCCAACGTCTCCAAGCATCTTTCGGTGCTGAAACGAGCCGGCCTTGTGGAAAGCCGCCGCGACGGGCTGAACGTGTTCTACCAGATCTCGGACGAGGGCGTGTTCGCCATCTGCCGAAATGTCTGCGACTCACTGGAGTTGCGAATCGACCACGAGCAACAGACCATCATCGAAGGCCGCAAGGGGATCCAGGAAATCGAGCGGCAGGGCCGCTGACTCGCCCAAAGTCGCCTACCTCGCGGGGGAATCATGCCGATCTACGAGTACCGCTGCCGCGCATGTAATTGCCTGTTCGAACGTCTCCAGAGCATCGGATCGGGAACCACCGGCATCGCCTGCCCTGAATGCGAAAGCCAGAAAGTGGAACGCCAGCTCTCGACTTTCGCGAGCTCCACGTCCACTGGCTCCCCGGGCTCCCAGGGTCCGCCTGCGGGCTGCGCACACTCGGGCGGCGGGTGACGCCTGTGATCGAATGGGCCCGGGTGGCCCACCCGAACCGCCCAGCTGCAGACCGCCAATCAGGCCGGTATTACCCCGACGAGTGTCCACCGCGAGTTTCTCCGCAGTCATTTAAAAATAAGGACTGCAATCGACCTCAAATCCGGGGATCGTGCTAGAATCACGCGATGTTTAATTCCGTCAAGCTCGATGACGGGTCCGACAAACCAAATCCATCTTGAGGAGGGGACAATGAGTCGTACGATGAGACTGTTTTCTACCGTGGCGGTCGCAGCCCTGGTGCTCGCGCTCGCGCCCATGGCGTCCGCGCAGGACCTGACCGGGGCAGCCGCAGACCGATCCGCCGGCACCAATCGCCGATGGGCTGGCGACCTTTACAGGCCTTTACACCAACCTGGGTCCGGCCAGAACCACCACCGCCTTCATCAACTACTACTTCGGTGTGCAACCGGGCACGTGGACGGACGAGGGTAATGACGCCCTGTTGGCGTCCGCCCAAACCGACGTCAACGGGAACGAGGCCTATATATACATCGACGGCTCCAACTGCAACCACTGGATCCTCGGCCTGGCGGCTCCGGGAGACGACAGTGTTCCCATGGCCCCGATCGATGCCGGCGCTGGAGGTTCATTCACGTTCCAGCTGCCGGTCATTCCCATGGAAGGAACCAATACCGGGCGGGTCGTCATCACCGAGCCCGAAGCCCTGCAGAACTCCTACACACCCATGGACGCCTACTACTTCATCGAGCCCTACTCCGAGTACTGGCATAACGCCGGACTCTACAACTTCGTGTTCCAGGGCGGTCACTGTGACGACCTGGAGGATCCCGACAATCCGAACGCCGCGTGCTGGGACCTCGAGCAGTGCTTCGGGGCCCGCTTGCACGATATCGAGCCGTTCGAAGAGGATCTCGTCCTCGTTGACGACGGTGGCGTCGAAGTCGGCGATCCGACCCTCGCCTGCGGTCCGCTGGAGAACGCAGCCGAAGTGGCGGGCAAGATCGCCATCCTGCGGCGCGGAGAATGCTCCTTCTACGACAAGGTCATCAACTCCCAGGATGCCGGTGCGATCGGCATGATCATGGTCAACAACGGGCTCTGCTCGGACGAGCCGAACGCCGATCCCGACGAATGCGTCGTCGGCATGGCCACCAGCGTCCCCACGACTCCCGGCCTCGGGTTGTTCACCAACATCCCGTTCGTCCAGATGGGGCGTCGCCAGGGCGAGGAGCTCATCGCGGCTGTCGAAAACGGCGAAACTGTCAGAGCGGCCATGGGTCCCATCGCGGATCCGTACGCCCCCATATCGGAGCCGATCGGCTCGTTCGCGAGCGACGACGTCGACCCCGACAACACCAACGACTTCAATGTCCACTGGGTACCGCTCGGAGAAATGGGACCGGCCGAGTTCTTTTCCTTCTTCCCGGCGGCTGCATATGCATCGGGCTCGGAAGGCGCCTTCTTCCAGACCGACATCGAGATCAACAACAAGGGTGACGAAGATGCGAGCGTGACCCTCCTGTGGCTGCCCCGCGGCCAGGACAACTCCGAGCCGATGATGTCGGACCCCGTCACAATCGGTGCTGGGGAGAGCATTCAGTACCCCAACGCGCTGAACGCGATCTTCGGATTGACGCCGAACTCGGTTGGCGCCGTCGCCATGGTGGCCGACAGCATGTACGTCATCGGCATGAGCCGCACCTATAACATTCAGGAGACCGAGGTCACTCTGACATTCGGCCAGGCCTTGCCGGCCGTACCCTACGATCAGCTCATCATGACCGGCGAAACCCAACGCATCACGTTCATGAGCGAGAACGACGCCTTCCGCGCCAACCTCGGGTGCGTCAACGGCACCGACATGACCCTTGTGGTCGACATCGACCTTTACGATGCCGCGGGCACGGCGCTGGAGTCCGTCCCCATGAGCCTGCCGCCGTGGTCCAACAAACAGCTCAATCAGATCTTCGATGACTATTCCCCGACCAACGGCTACGTGGACGTTTCCACCGCCACAGCGGACGGCGCCTTCTACTGCTACGGATCGGTGCTCGACAACGCCACGTCGGATCCGACAACCGTGCTGCCGCAGGTGCCTTCTGACGAAACAATCTTCATCCCGGCGGCCGCCGTGGCCTCTGGTTCCCAGGGCGCCTTCTTCCAGACCGACTTCGACATCAACAATGCCGGCGGTTTCACTGCGACGTACAGCCTTCTGTGGTTGCCGCGCGGGCAGGACAACAGCACGCCGACGACGTCTGATCCCTTCGCACTCGCCGCCGGTAGCAGTGTGCGCATCGAAAACGTGCTGGGCGAGATCTTCGGTCTACAGCCCAACTCACTCGGGGCGCTGGCGGTGACGTCGGACAGCCCGGACCTGGTCGCCATGACCCGGACCTACAACCTCCTCGGCGAGGGCAACGAGCTCGGCTTCCCGGCCGGCTCCACCTTCGGCCAGGCGCTTCCGGGTGTTCATTCTGACAAGATGATTACCACCGGTGAAAAGGGTCGGATCATCTTCATGAACGAGGACGACAACTTCCGCGCCAACCTGGGCTGCGTCAACGGCGTGAACGCCGAAGTCATCGTGACCATCGATATGTTCGACTCTGACGGCATGGCGTTGGAGACCAAGGCCATGGTGTTGGCGCCGTGGTCCAACAAACAGCTCAATCAGATCTTCAGTGACTACGCGCCGGTCAACGGCTACGTGGACGTGTATACCGCTACTGAGGGCGGGGTCTTCTACTGCTACGGCTCGGTGCTCGACAACGTGACGTCGGACCCGACCACCGTGCTGCCGCAGTAACTCGTCAGCACTTCGATCAACCAGCAACAGCGGGGGGCTTCGGCCCCTCGCTTTTTTGTGGACCCTGCCGTTTGGAGACGAGGGTTGAAATGGTGTGCGGGCCACGAGTTTGAGGTCACCCTCCCAACCACCCATTGCGAATTGCGAATTACGAATTACGAATTGTCGTCTGCCGGAATCGTCGTTCCCGTTCTGAGTTTTGAGTTAGCTCTTGGTTCCCCACCGACACAGTTGGCTGCCCCACCTCCCACGCACCCTGATGCCACGGTCGTGATGCGAGATCCCCTGCGAGGTTCACCTTGCTGTCATCCTGAGCGGAGAGGCCCGGAGGGCCGCGGAGTCGAAGGATCTCAACCGGTGCAGAGGCGTGATGCTTGCCCAGCGAACCTCTTCTCAACGTGTGGAGACCCTTCGACTCGCTCGTCGAACTCGCTCGCTCAGGGTGACAGGAGGAAGCGGTGTCGATCAAACATCGCCGAACTCAGGGTTTTGCAGGAGGCTCAGGTGTCACAGTCACCCGCCGCCCTCGACCGCCTCACGAATATGCCGAGCCAACTCCGCCCTGCCCATCCGCTCGAGCACGGTGAAGAGATTGTCCGGTGCGTCGGCGACCGACTCGTCAAGGGCGATGGCTTCACGGTAGGCGGCTGCCGCCTCGTTGGATCGGCCATCGAGGGCCAGGGCGAGGGCGAGTCGATTCCTGGCGCCGCCATCGTCGGGCCGCATCCGGGCGGCTGATTGCAGCCGCTCCACGGCTTCACCGTTCCGTCCGTTGGCCATCAACGCGGTGCCAAGGCGGCTGAGAATCTCCGGATCATTGGGCTTCACCCGGTCCGCCTCGGTCAGCAGGGCCAGCGACTCGGCCACCCTGTTCTGGTTGTACACAACGAAACCAAGCTTCATCAGTGCAGCGGCCAGATTTTCACGATGGTGCTCGAGTTCATCGGCGCTGCTGTTGTGGAAGGCTATCCGATAGTGTTCGACGGCTTCGGGGAGGCGGCCCTCCCTCTCGAGGCCCACGGCGAGGTTTCCGTGGGGAAGATCGGCGTCAGGCTGGATCTCGATGGCCCGACGGTAGTGGGCCATGGCCTCGTCGTGCCGGTTCAGGAGATCGGCGGTCAGGCCAGCGTGGTAGCGAACCCGGGCGTCGTCGGGATCGAGTACAACCGCTTGCTGGGCAAGCCGATAGGACTCCTCGAGTTTACCGGCCCAGCCAATGACCTTGGACAGATTGCTGAGGGCGACAGCGTGGGCGTTGGAATCGAGACCCCCGTTCACTCTCTCGGTGACGGTGCGAATCGCCTCATCGCCCCAGCCCTGACTCGGCGTCACCTCGCCCCGGTCCGCCAATTCCTCCAGGATCGCCAGGGCGAGTCTTCGGTTGGCATCGATAGTGGGGTGGACGTGATCCAGGAACAGGTCTGCCCCGGGGATGCCGTTGTCGGCCCACTGGTCGGCGAACCGGTCGAAATCAACCACCGGCACCCGGAACTCCGCCGCCACTTCGCGCACGATCGCCGCCATGGGTCCAAGGGCGCGCAGCGGACACACGTCCTCGTTTCGGGCCCGTTCGAAGGCTGCCCTCGCCTCGGGGAATCGGCCCAGCGAATACAACGCCCTCCCCAGGGCGAACTGGAGACCCGCATGACGGGGATCGATGACTCCCGCCTCACCCAGGCGCTCAGCAGCAAGGTCGAAATCTCCGGCGCGAAGGGCCGCCAGACCCTCGTTGGCCAGCGTGCTCCACCTCGATCGTGGCTCGCCCACGATCCCCGGCCCCGGTTCACTCTTGAACGGTCCGGCGTCGCGGAGGTTGGCGGCTGGAGTCACCATCACGACCCCGGCACCGACCGAACGCGCGATGCCCACCATCCGCGCCAGATTGAAGCGGTAGTGGCTGAGAACCTTCTCCCGATTCCCATCGTCCCGGGTGTAGGCCGAGGGACCCACAGCATCGTCCAAAAGGGTCACAACCTCGGCACCGAGAACGTCTGCCCCGTCAGCTGATTCACCGGCACCGCCCCCGCGGATCGCGCTCACCAGTCGTTCCAGACCAGCCCAGGTTCGAGTTCTGGAGGCTACGGCTCCCAACCCCCGAACCACCCGGGGGGTGGCGATAATCTGCGGGTAGGTGCGCTGCTCGAGGAACTCGTTGTGACCGGAGTAGATGACGAAGAGATCAGGGTCGTAGGCGATCAACTCCTCCATCAGCACCGCCACCCGGTAACTCGCGTAGCTGATGCCTCCGGCATTGATGACCTCGAATTTTCGGTCGGGTTGCGCCGCCCCGAGAAACTCGCGCAACCAACCGCAGAATGAAGTCACATCACCATAGGGCCGGCCGTAGGTTGTGGACCCTCCGACGCAGAAGATCCTCGTAGACCCGTCGGGTCTGTCCCTTGGAAAACGCTGCAGATTGAACAGAGAACGCTTGCTGGACGATCTCACCATGACCACGGTGCCGTCCACTGCCTTGCGCTCCTCAAACAACGGGGCATAGCCCGAGAAGCCAACGTAGGGATCGCTGTCGTAGGACCGAGGCCCCAAACCGACCACCGCCAACAGGAGCTCGAGCCCGGCAAAGAAGAGCACGGCCGCCGCCAAGGAAAACACGATTTTCTTGCCGACGGACAGGCGGCCGGATGAACTCCCCTTCGGGCTACGGGCAGATGTGCGGCTCATGAACGGTTTTCCTTGCTCAACGCCACCTCTTCTCCATGGCACTCGGGTGTCAGTGTATCCCAGGCGCTCCCGTGACCTCGATCAAGGCGCTTCTGTCCCCATTCTGATACCCTCAGGCAGTGGGGCCCCCCCAAGCCCTGCAGCAGGACCGGAGGACACCTTCATGTGCACACAATTAGGCCGTTTCCTCGGCTTGACCTTGATCTTCATCATTGCCCTGCCCCTCGGTGCAGAGACGCCCACAGCCCTGTTGCGTATCGACCGGACAGTCGATGCGGACCGCAATCAGCTGATCGGCTCTGGACTCCACCTCGTGGCCGAGCTGCCCAACGCCTTCCTCGCCGTGGGAAACCAAGACGAGACCGCGGCAATGCTCGCCTCTCTCGGTCTGGACGTCGCAATCCTGGCCAACAATCCCCGCGGCTCCCGGTTTGCACTGGCCGGGCTCCTGTCGGGGGGTACCCAGGCCGACCTCGCCGCCTGCGGAGAAGATCGTTGTGGCAGAGGACGATTGGTTTCTGCTGCGGGCCCGAGAGTTCGATGTGGCGGCTGCTCCACGACCCGCACCGTGTTCACGCCGCTGACCCTGGATCCATTGGCCTCGACCAAGGGCCCGCCCGATGCCTTCGCCGCCTTCGACAAGGGTGAACCTGAACTCCTCGACCCCGATCCGCTTGGTGGTGGAGATGCTCACACAGGTGGACGAAAGCCTGGCCATGACCCACTGGCAGGGCATCATCGCCATGGCTTCTACACGATACTCCACCTCGTCCGGCTGCCAGACCGCCGCCGAGGACGTCCATGCCCTGTTCGACGCCTACGGTCTGAACCCAACCTACGAGGACCACACCTCCGGCCACGCCCCGAGCGTCATCGGGACCATTGAAGGACAAATCAACCCCGAACAGATCGTGATCGTCATCGGGCACCTGGACGACATGCCCTCCTCCGGACCTGCACCCGGGGCCGACGACAACGCTTCAGGATCGGCCATGGTCACGGCTCTGGCCGAGGTCATGTCCGAATACGGCTACGCAAAGACGCTGCGCTTCATCGCGGTCACCGGGGAGGAGTTCGGGCTCTACGGCGCGTACCACCACGCGGCCCAAGCTGCGGCGGCGGGCGAGGACATCCAGGCAGTGCTCAACGGCGACATGATCGGCTGGGAGGGCGACGGCATCCCGGCCACGGAAGATATGGATATCAATTACAACACCGGCTCGGCCTGGCTCGGCGCCCTGATGACACAGGTCGCCGCCGACTACCCCACCGGCGCCGTGGTAAATGCCTTCGAGTGCAACAGCATGGCCTACAGCGACCACTGGCCCTTCTGGCAGCGGGGCTGGTCGGCCGTCTGCGGCATTACCGACAACCAGGGTTTCTGCGGACAAGACGGGGACTACCCCTACTACCACACCAGCAACGACACCATCGCCAACTGCGGCTCGGGGGCACCAGCGTTCATGGCCTCGGGCCTCAGGCTCTACCTCGCCACTGCCGGCCACCTGGCCGATCCCCTCTGCCTCCTGACCGAGGCCCCCACCGGCGTGAGCGCCGTGCCGAACGGCGACAACCGCGTCGACCTGGGCTGGAGCTCGGCCGGATCCGGACTGAGCTACGAGATCCGCAGGGCGCCCGGCGGATGCGCCGCTCCCGACCCGGCGACGGTGGTTGGAGAGACCCAGAGTCTGTCGTTTAACGACACCACCGCCTCGGGCGGACTGCTCTACGCCTATACCATCCACACCAAGGACCCGTCGGGCTACTGCCCGTCCGAACCGTCCACCTGCGTGGAGGTGTCGACCACCGGCCCGTGCATCGAACCGCCAAACTTTTCCGGCGTAGCCACCGTCACCGACAGCGGCAACGCCACCTGCCAACTCACCGTGGGTTGGAGCGACCCCGCCACGGTTTACTGCGGCATCGACGTGGCTTACAACGTCTACCGATCTGCAACGCCAGGTTTCGATCCCGGTCCGGCCAACCGGATCGCAACCCTGGTGAGCGGCAACTCCTTCGACGACTACGGCGTGGTCCACGGCGAGGACTACCACTACGTGGTCAGGGCGGTGGATCTGAGCCATGGTTTCGAGGACGACAACGAGGTGGAGATTCAGGGCACCCCCACCGGGCCTCCGGCGATCGGCGACTGGCTCGACGACGCCGGCGACACCGGCACGGCGAAATTGACGCCGACGTCGCCGTGGACCGTTCAGGCCGCCGGCGGCAACACCGGACCCATGGTCTATGCCACCGGCTCCTACCCCGACCTCATCTGTTCGGGAGCCACCACTCCCCCACTCCAGCTCGGTACCAATCCACAGCTGAGCTTCTGGTCCAGGTACGACATCGAGGACAACTGGGACAAGGGCCAGGTGGAGGTCTCCACTGACGGCGGCAGCAATTGGGAGCGGGTCCCGGTCAACTACCCCGATAACGCCAACCGGGCATCGGATGCATGTGACTGGCCCACCGGCGATTTCTTCAGTGGTAACAACCCGAGCTACGCCGGGTACACCGCCTCACTGGACCAGTGGTCCAATCAGGACGTCTTGCTGCGCTGGGCGATCTCCAGCGATACGTCGGTCAACGGCACGGGGTGGTGGGTCGACGACATCTCCATCACCAACGTTTCGGTGCCCGGGGCGTGCACCTCGTCCCAGGATCCCCCGCCGGGAGCCTTCGGCAAGGCGAGCCCCACCGATGGAGCCATCGACCAGCCTCTGTCCCTGACCTTGTCCTGGGGGCCGAGCACCGATGCCACCAGCTACGAGTTCTGCGTCGACACATCGAACAACGCCAGCTGTGACGGGGCTTGGGTGGACGCTGGAGGAGCCACCAGTACCGGCATTGGGCCCCTTCAGGCGGGCTGGACCTACTACTGGCAGGTTCGGGCCGTCAACGCCAACGGGACCACCGGAGCGAATTCCGGGACCTGGTGGCAGTTCTCCACTGAAATCCCCCTTCCTGTACCTTTCGGCAAGCTCGATCCGGCGGACGGCGCTGTCGACCAACCCCTCACCGTTGACTTTTTCTGGGAGGAGAGCGCCGGTTCCACAAGCTACCGGTTCTGTATCGACACCACCGACGACGGCTCCTGCGCACCGTGGACCGACGTGGGCAGCTTCCTCATGGTCCAGGTACCCGGATTGGACACCGACACCACGTACTACTGGCAGGTCGAGGCCGTCAACGGCTGGGGAACGACCCTCGCGGACGGCGGCGCGTGGTGGAGCCTTGCAACGCAGCCGCAGCTGTTTGCCGACGGCTTCGAGTCGGGCGATACCTCGGCCTGGACGGCGGCGGTGCCATGATGCGTGTTAGCGGTTTAAAGGTTCTAAAGGCGAAAGGTTGAAAGGTTCAAAGGTTTAAAGGTTCGCAGGTCGAGGTCTCGAAGTCTAACGCCAACCTAGACGCAGGATGCTGCTGACGTTCTGCGCCATGCCTGCGTTCTTCTCGGCCAATTCTCCAACTGCTCTCAGCGAGTTCGAGGTGGCGAGGGGATTCGACATTCTCGCCCTCCACAATTCCGCATTCCGAAATCCGAATACCCCCATAGCCCCCAAAGGTCTTTCGCCCCGCGTGAGGTATCCTCCCTGAATGTCGAACGAGCCGATCCGAACGCTGGGACTCGCCTTTGATTGGTGCTCCGGGGAGCTGGACTTCCCGATCACCACTGACGTGGGAGCCGGCCTCGCCGGGGTGATCGCCGGGTCGACCCGCGTCATGTGGCTGGATCCATCCAGCGGACGGCTCTCCTACCGCGGCATGGCCATCGAAGACCTGGCCGCCGCTCCCGATTTCGAGCGGACCGCATACCTGCTCATCGCAGGGTCGAGACCACAGTCGACCGATGTGGGGTTCGATTCCTTCTGCTCCAAGCTTCGGAACAGTCGGAGACTGCCCGACGATGTCGTCAGCCTTGTGCGATCGCTGGCGGGCAATGCCCACCCGACCCGAGTGCTGCGGGCTGGGATTTCGGCCCTGGGGTGTCACGAGATCGGTGTGGAGGACGACCTTGCCGGAGGCCGCCACTGGCGCGAACTGCGAATCGTTGGTCAGGTATCTTCGTTGGTTGCCCACATCGTCGCCCACCGTCGGGACCGGAAGCCTGTTCAGCCGGAGCCCGACGCGAGCCTCGGTTTTTCTGTCCTCGAGGCCATCAAGGGGCGGCCGCCCACCAACGACGAGGTCACGCTGCTCGACCTCCTGTGGGTGCTCTACGCTGCTCACGGCCTCGACGCTCCCACCTTCACCTCGATGATCGTGGCCTCCTGCCTGGCCGATCCCTACTACAACGTCGTCGCGGGCCTGTCGGCGCTGCGCGGCCCCCGCCAGGGGGGCGCAGCGGAGACCGTCATCCAGGCGCTCCAGGCCATCAATCACCCGGAAGGGGCCGGACCATGGGTCAAGAAGACCCTTGAGTGTGGCGAGACGATCCCGGGCTTTGGCCATCGCGACTACCGAATGCCGGACCCGCGCGTGGTGGTGTTGCGCAAGGCCGCAGCTTCTTTCGCCAATTCCCTCGGTCGAACCGAGTTTTTCGAGGTGGCGCGTGCCCTCGAGGAGGAGGGTACCCGCGCGCTGGCATCCAAGGGTGTGTACGTCAACATCAACCTGTACGGCGCTCTCCTCTTCCATCTGCTCGGCGCCGAGCCCGCAGAGATTCCCTGTCTGATCGCCGCGGCCAGGATCGCCGGCATGGTGGCCCTGGTGAGCGAGTCCCTCGACCACATTCGTCTCTACAGGCCGCTGACGCGGTACGTCGGACATCCCCCCAGGGAGTTCACGCCACGGGAATGCCGATGAACGGAGTGTTCGATGAACAACTCGTCCAGACCTACGACCGGGGTCTTGCCGGGCTGGTGGCCGGATCGACCGCGGTGGGAATGATCGACGGATCCGCAGGGCGGCTCCATTACCGGGGCTACCCGGTGGAGGAGTTGGCCGAGAACTGCTCCTTTGAGGAAGTCGCCCACCTCGTGCTCTTCGGAGAGCTGCCGGATGAGCGGCAATTTCGCCGGTGGTCATCCGAGCTCATCCGATGGCGAAACCCTCCCCAGGAGGCCCTCCGAGCCCTCGATTCGGTTCCGATCACCTCCCATCCCCTGGCCCAATTCCGGACCATGCTCACCGTGGCCGCTTGCCACATCCCCGAGGCCGACGACACCGGTCTCGATGCCCAGTGGCGGCGGCCGGCTCGGATCCTGAGCTGGACCGCTGGGCTCGCCGCGGCGGCAATCCGCCATCTGCAGGGCCTGGACCCGGTGGACCCGGTCCCCAAGCTCGGCTACTCCGCCAACCTCCTCCATCAGACCCTGGGCTCCCTCCCCTCTTCGCAGGAGACCCGCGCCTTCGACGCCAGCCTGATCGTGCAGGCCGAACACGGTCTCCATGCGGCGGCCTTCGCCGCCCTGGTGGTGGCCTCCACCGGTGCCGATCTCGGTTCGGCGGTACTCGCAGGCATGGGTGCACTGTCAGGCATTCGTCACGGTGGAGCCAACCAACTGGCCTACGAAATGTTGGCCCCGCTTTCATCGCCCCAGGAGGCCAGGCGGTGGGCGCGGGAGGCGCTGGCCCGACGCCACCGCTTTCCTGGGTTCGGCCACCGCGTCTACAAATGCCCCGATCCGCGGGTGAAAGTTCTCGAACCCCACGCCGAGGAGGTGCTCCGGACTCACGGCATGACGGACCGCTGGGAGACCTACCTCGCTCTTCGTGACGAAGTGGAGTCCGCACTCGGCCCAAAGGGCATCTTCGCCAACGTGGACAGCATCACCGGCCTGCTCTACCACCCCCTGGGCTTGCCGGTGAGCGCCTTCCCCATCCCGTTCTGCCTCGCCATCCAGAC
Organism: uncultured Holophagae bacterium; assembly: GCA_963801995.1. Taxonomy (GTDB): domain Bacteria; phylum Acidobacteriota; class Thermoanaerobaculia; order Thermoanaerobaculales; family Sulfomarinibacteraceae; genus FEB-10. The sequence goes on from CAWDGW010000017.1 coordinate 1,037,251, forward strand.
CGGTTGGATGGCCCATTGCCTCGAGTACCTCCCGGATGGCGCGATGATCAATCCGGGCGCGATCTACATTGGGGAGGAGTGAGACAATCGGGGTTCGGGATTCGGGGTCTGTCGTGGGTCCGGCGAGGCAGGCGATAATCGATACGGTACGGAATGGGAGGTGGGCCGCACTTTGGGTGAGCTGACAGTTCGGCAACGGCGGGCGTTGGAGGCGACAGGACTGGATGTCCGGGTCGACCTGCTGACCCGATGTCTGTATGCGGTTGACGCCTCGATCTACCGAATCGAGCCGGCGGCGGTGGCATTCCCTCGGTCAGCTCATGAAGGAGCCCGGCTGCTCGCGGCGGCGGCGGACGCCGGCGTCGAGATGACTCCGAGGGGCGCCGGCAGCGGATTGGCAGGGGGGGCACTGGGCCACGGTCTCGTTGTGGACTTCGCTCGCCACAACCAGGAGATCACCGGTCTCGACCTGGAGCGGAAGACCGTGCGGGTCGGTGCGGGGGTCGTGCTCGACCAGCTCAACACCTTCCTCGCGCCCCACGGCCTGTGGTTCGGACCGGACGTGGCCACCGCGTCGCGGGCGACCCTCGGCGGCATGATCGCCAATAACTCCTCGGGTGCCCACGCACCGGTGTACGGAACCACCGCCGACCATCTGCACGCCGTGGAGCTCGTACTCGCGGACGGCACGGTGGCCATGGTCGGCGGTGACCACGACGACCTGTCAGATGTGCGGGACAACGCCAACCTCATCGTGGCTTCGCACGCCGACGCGATCGAGCGGAGAATGCCGCCGGGATTGGTCAAGAGGTGGTCGGGATACGGCCTGGATCGCTCCCTGCGCGCGGGCGGAGACCTGACCCAACTGGTGGCCGGAAGCGAGGGTACCCTGGCGGGAGTAACCTCCGCAGTGCTCCGTGTGGTACCAACACCGTCGACCCGCCACCTGGGGGTTCTCTTCTTCTCGTCGGTGGAGGAGGCCCTGCAGACCACGGTCGAGCTCGCCGACCTCGGCGCCGCCGCCATCGAACAACTCGACAATGTGGTCCTCGACCAGACCATCGGACAGCACGCGTTTGCCCCTGCACGCGCTCTGCTGGGACTGGACGATCATCCAGCCTCCGCAATCCTCCTGGTGGAGCTCTTTGATGACCGCGACGATCGCCTCGCAGAGCTGGAGCGCCGTCGCCTCGGAGACCGGAGACTGCTGCTGCGCAGTCCCGTCGACCAGGAACTGGTGTGGGGGATCCGACGGGCCGGACTGTCACTTTTGACCGGGCGCAAGGGCCCGGCCAAGCCGGTCGGTTTCATCGAGGACGTCTGCGTTCGTCCCGATCAGCTACCAGAATATTTTTCGGGCCTGCGCCACATCCTCGAACCACTCGGGCTCGAAGCCTCGTTCTACGGTCACGCCGCCTCGGGCGAACTGCACGTTCGCCCAATTCTCGATCTCCACAGATCCGAAGACGTGTCGGCACTGCGCCGTGTGGCCGATGCCGTGTCAGATCTCTGTCGGCAATTCAACGGATCGCTCGCTGCCGAGCACGGTGTCGGGATCGCCCGGACCGAGTACCTCGAGCAGCACCTCGGACCAGAGCTCATGGAGGCGAGCCGCCGTATCAAGGAGCTTTTCGATCCCCGGGGCGTCATGAACCCCGGCAAAATCGTCGGCGACGGACGGTACCGGGTCGACCGCGACCTCAGGCTTGGTGTCGGCTCCGATCTCCAGCTGCCATTCGGCGAGGAATTCACCTGGATCGGCCGCGACGACGGATTCGTCGCCAACCTGGAGCAGTGTAATGGCTGTGGCGGCTGCCGAAAGGCGGCGCCCACCATGTGCCCGACCTTTTCCGCAACCGGCGACGAGGCACTTTCCACTCGGGGGCGGGCCACCATCATCCGCGCCGCGCTGGAGGGCCGGTTTGAGGGGCCCTCGTCCATCGCGACCAACGAGCTGCGCGAGGTCCTCGACAGCTGCCTCGCTTGCAAGGCCTGCACCACCGAATGCCCGTCCAATGTGAACATGTCCCGGCTCAAAGCGGAGCTCCGGCACGCCTGGCATCAGCAACGCGGCATCCCCGCGATTGATCGCATGATCGCCTCGGCCGACCTCCTCGGACGGATCGGCACCAAGGTTCCCCGGCTGGCCAACTTCTTCCTGACGTGGAGACCTTTGCGACTGTTGGCGCAGAAGATCCTCGGGCTCGGCGCCGAAGCTCCCCTGCCACCGTTCACCACCGATCAGCCTTTCGACCGCTGGTTCGCCAAACGCCGAGCCGTCGCTGGAGGTGGACGCAACAAGGTCATCCTTTGGGACGACACCTGGGTGCGGTACCACGAGCCCCGTGTCGGGCGGGATGCGGTACAGGTCCTCGAGGCATTGGGCTTCGAAGTAGGGCTTGCCGAGGGTCGCGTCTGTTGTGGACGGCCGGCGGCAAGCCGCGGGTTGCTCCATGAGGTCCGAGCAGCTGCCGCCCACAACGTGGGGCTGCTCACCGGCACCAGCGATCCGATCGTCTTCCTCGAACCCTCCTGCTGGTCCATGTTCCGGGACGAGTACCTCCAGCTGGGGCTCCCCGGCGCCGAACAAGTCGCTGAGAGATGCGTTCTCTTCGAGGACCTTCTGCTCGAGGTGCTGGATGGCGATCCTGACGCGTTTCCCGTGTTTGAATCCGTTGCTGACGTCGCCGTCCACGGACACTGCCACGCCAAGGCAATGAGCAATGCCGAAAAAATCGTCGACCTCCTCCGAAAGCTGCCGGGTTCATCGGTGCGCTGGCTCGACACGGGCTGCTGCGGCATGGCCGGCGCCTTTGGAATGCTGGAGCACCACCGCGAGCTCTCACACCAGGTGGCGCAGCCTCTGGTGGAGTCGATCAATGCACTGCCACCCGGGACCTCGGTTGTGGCTTCGGGCACCAGCTGCCGCCACCAGATCTCCGACCTGACAGACGCACGTCCCCTCCACGTTGCAGAATTCCTGGCGGAGAATCTGACCAAACAAACCTGATTTCCGATCGTTCCAACGAAGTTTTCGGGGAATCTTCGACTTAATCGGGAAAATCGGAAATACAGACGTTCGTTGCGAGATTCCCTACTTATGCCGCCCCGCGGCACACTCGATTCCGGGGAGCTGAACAGATGAGTCTCACGACCGCGAACACCGCGTCGATGATCCGAATTCGGGATGACCTGGAGACGGAATACGCCGACGTCTTCACGTCCGAGGCCGTGGCGGCGATTCAAGCCCTTGCCACCTTCAACGACGCGCAACAGGAGTTGATGACTGCCAGGATCGAGCGAAGGGCCACCCGATTTCGCAATCGAACGACGATCGACTTCCTCGATCCGGAGGCTCTGATCCCAAACACTCAGATTCGGGTCCAAGACGCGCGGGAGGGCCGATTCGAGGGTTCGGAGATCCCACACGATCTGCGTCGGCAGTGGATTCAGGGCACCGGTCCCGGGGCGAAGCCCAACGCCCCGCTGGAGTCGAGCATTCGCAACATGGCCTACGCCCTGCTCTCGGGAGCCGACGGCTGGATGTTCGACGGCGAAGATGCCCTGGGACAGATCACCGCCATGTCGCTGGACAACCAGCGAAACCTCAAGCTGGCCATCCACAAGGACCCGGTGTTCCTGGAGGCCGCGCGTCTGGTGGCCGATGACATGAACCGCTGGGCCAAGGGCTTCTTCGGTCATGAGATCATCGAGGACTGGCGGAAACAGCTCGATTTCACAACCAAGATCTTCCGGGCACGGGGGCTGCACCTGGCCGACCGCCACATTCGAGACGCCGACGGCCGGCCATTTTCGGCTTCCATCGTCGACATGGCCCTCTACGTGACCAACAATCATCGCCGTCTGCGGGATGACGGATCGTCGATCGTGCTCTATCTGCCGAAGATCCAGACCGCGGAGGAAGCGGCGCTGTGGGCACGGATGATCGACGCCCTCGAGGATCACCTCAATCTCGAACGAGGAACCATCAAGGTCTACGTCCTGGTGGAACAGCTGGAAGCCACCTTCCAATTGATGGAGATCCGTGCCGCGCTCGGCACGCACTTCGTGGGTTACAACACGGGCCGCTGGGACTACATCAACAGCGTGGCCGACGCCATGGCGTGGGATGCCGACTTTGTCAATCCCAACATTGAAGCCATCACCATGACCTACGGCTACATGAGGAACTACGAGGATCGGGTCCGCCGCGCGGTCAACACCCCTGACATCCACGGGCGATGCGCCCTGTGGCAAGGCGGCATGGAGCCCAACATCCCGGTGGGATCCAAGGAGGGGGTTGCCGACAGCATGCGGAAAGCCGTGGCTGGGGCTGAGCGTGAACAACATGAGGGAGCGAGCGGCAAGTGGGTCGCCCACTGGAAGATGGTTCATATCGTTCGTCCGGTCTGGGAACGGATCGGCGACGACAACCAACTCGGCCGAGATTTCCCTCCCCTCACCTACACTCGAGAGGACGCCGAAGGCCTGATGTTGTTGGAAGAGGCGCCGCGGACCATCCGAGGTGCCCGCAACCTGCTCAGCGTGGCGTTGCAGTTCGGGAATGCGTTTGGTCAGGGCTTCCAGGCGGCCGCCCTCAAGCCGGCGGATTTCTTCGGAGACGACGACATCCTCTACCTGATGGAGGACGCGGCCACCGGCGAGATTCGGCTCAGCATCCTCTGGGAGTGGGTGCACAAAAAGGCCGGATTGACCGAAGCCGACCCGGAGACGGGTCTCTCCCCGGGAGAGGTGTTTTCCTCCGAGGTCTTCGAGCGACTGCTTGTGGAGGAGTACGACAAGCTCCTGAATGCCGACAACCGAGACGTCCACGACCATTCCAAGCCGACGACTCTGCCCATCGCGAGAGAGATCGTCGAGACCTACGTGCTCGACGATGTGAAAGCCCCGTGGTATATCGATCTCCTGAACATCAACCTGAATAACCACGCCGTGGACACGGCGCGGGAAAGGATCGAGTTCTATATGGACGCCTTCAAGAAGGACGGCACGCGCGTCACCGAAAACCTGGACACCGCAGTCCCTCCTCTCGCCGATGAGGTCACCGAATTCGAGCGGAGGACCGAGGAGAACAAAAAGTGGATGTCGGGACCGCGGTTTGACGGCATCACCCGTCTCTACGGTGCCCGCCAGACCACCCAGCAGCAGGGTACGATCCCGCAGGATTATTCGATCGCGAGACAGGCCGCCGAAGATTTCTACTCACGACTCCGAGAGCTCTTCGCGAATGGGAGATCGGTCACCACCTTCGGTCCCTACACACCGGGCCAGGCGGTGGCGATCAAGCGGATCGGCATCGAGGGAATCTACCTCGGGGGCTGGGCCACGTCCGCCAAGGGCTCGATCAACGAGGACCCGGGTGCCGACCTCGCCAGCTATCCCCTGAGCCAGGTTCCCGACGAAGCCGCGCCCATCGTTCGAGCCCTTCTGACCGCCGACAAAAACCAGCAGTACCTACGGTCGAGGATGACCGACCGCCAGCGCGCCGCCACACCGGTGGTCGATTTCCGGCCGTTCATTATCGCGGACGCGGACACCGGGCACGGCGGGGACGCCCATGTGAGGAATCTCATTCGCCGATTCGTGGAGGCCGGCGTTCCGGGATACCACATCGAAGATCAGAAACCGGGGTGCAAAAAGTGCGGCCATCAGGGCGGAAAGGTCCTGGTGCCCGTGGACGAGCAGATCAAGCGGCTCAACGCTGCCCGGTTCCAGCTGGACACGATGCGGGTGCCGGGCATCATTGTCGCCCGCACCGACGCCGAGGCCGCCACCTTCCTCGACGGCTGCGGAGACGAACGTGATCAGCCCTTCGTCCTGGGAGTGACCAAAACCAAGATGCCGAGCTGGAAGCTGACCTACCTGGCGATCCTCAAGAGGTACAACGAGTTGGGCGTCGCAGAAATCAACGGCCACCTTCTCTACAACGTGTCCGACGACGCCTACGCACAGGCCAACGCGTGGCTCGAGCACATCGGCGTCTTCGGCTATATGAACGACCTGCTCGCCGCCCACCAGAACGATCGCGTGCTCCCGGTTGAAACCATCCTCGATCAGGCCGTCAACCGATTTGCCGACCTGTGGGAAGCCGAGGCCGGCGTCAAGACCCTTGGTCAGGCGGTGGCCGACGCCATGTCCTTCTACATCGAACAGGGTCAGGAATTCGAGCTGACAGTCGACCAGTGGCTCGAGTGGTCTCGGACCGCTTCGTGGCAGGATGTCTACGAACGAGCGGCGGTCATGGGCGTCAACGTGGAGTGGGACCCCGAGCTGACCCGAACTCCTGAAGGTTACTACCCCATCAAGGGCGGCATCCCCTATGCCATCGCCAAGTCGTTGGCTGTGGCGCCGTTCTGCGACATCATTTGGATGGAAACCAAGACCGCCAACCTCGAGGACGCCAAGATCTTCGCCGAAGCCATGCATGCCGAATTCCCGGACAAAATGCTCGCCTATAATCTGTCGCCGTCGTTCAACTGGGATACCACCGGCATGACCGACGAAGAGATGACGGCGTTTCCGGCAGAGCTGGGCAAATTGGGCTTCGTCTTCAACTTCATCACCTATGGCGGCCACCAGGTCGACGGCATGGCGGTGGAGGAATTCGCCACGGCCCTCAAGGAGGAGGGCATGCTGGCGCTGGCGAAGCTACAGCGCAAGCTGCGGCTCGTGGAGTCGCCCTATAAGACCCCGCAGACCCTGGTGGGCGGCCCCCGCCTCGACGGGGCCTTGGTGGCCTCTTCGGGTCGCACCGCAACCACCAAGGCCATGGGTAAAGGTTCCACCCAGGTGCAGCATCTGGTGGAGACCGAGGTGCCGCCCCGTCTCATCGAGGAGTGGCTCGAGCTCTGGCGCGACGCCCACGGCGTTCAGGGCCCGTTCAAGGTCCAACTGCGGCCTCACAAGGCTGGATCGGAGCTGCTCTCGCTCAATGTCCTCAATCCCTCGGGAGACAGTACCGCCGCCATCGTGTTCACTCCGATCCAGGATCGCCGGGGTCAGAAGTTCATCTCCATCCGGGATCAGGAGACCTGCGACCCTTCACTCCGCAAGAAGCGGCTGATGACGCTGCTCCACCTGTTCCTGATTCACCGCTACAAGAGTGAGGCGGTGCATTATGTCAGCCCGACCCAGGACAACGCGCATCAGACGGCCGGCATGAAGGCACTGGGGATCTTCAGCGAGGTCACCAGTGAAATCGGCCAAATCATCGTCGCCAACGTCAACGCCGAGCGGGTCAGCCGAGCTCTTGAGGTCGGACCGGACCGAGCTCACCAAGCTCATCAATAAGGGGTGATCGGAGCCTAGGAGCCGTTGGCAGTTGGCAGTTGGCCGTGAGCCGTTGAGCGCAGCGAAACGGTGAGTTGGGGGGATGTCCGCGGGGGCACCACCCGCCCAGATCCTTCGATTCGCGGCTTCGCCGCTCACTCAGGATGACAAAATGCTGTTGGCTCCGATGGCGGGCGACTCATTCAGGATGACATGGAGGGAGTGCGCAGCTCGGCGGAACGGATTGGTGGGCCGGGTTTGTCTGCGTGTATCTGCGTTCTTCTGCGTCCAATCCTCCCACGGGCGGGTGGGGGTCTGCCAACTGCCAACTCACCGACAACAGCAGCCCACAGCCGTGGCCAGGGGGGTCGTCTCGAGGGAGGGGGCTGGCCTACGGCTGTCTGCTGGTGGCGGGGAGTCGCGTTGGAGCAGCCATCGGCTGCGACAACGTAAACTGCCAACTGCCAACTGTTCAGACTCGAAGGCGGTCGAAGAGCTCCCGCAAACGCAGCAGCAGCTTGGCCAGCTCGCGGTCGGCGAGAAAGGTCCGGAGGCTTTCCCGATTGTCGCCACGTTGGTGGCGTGCCATGTAGCCCTCCAACACAGCGTAGAAGGTTGACACGTCGCCGAGGCCGTAGGTCTCCAGCTTGTCAACGAACCAGCCTGATTCCCAGACCCGGCTCCAGACGGTCGTACTCACGGAATTCGAGTAACTGTAGGCCGCCTCGGCCGCGGCGATGATCTCCAGACGAAGATCTCTGAGAATCTCGAGGTCCGCCGTCTCGACGTGTACCAACCCCACTGGAGTCGACGCGCCGTCGAACACCTCGGCGGCTCGCGACGAGGCGGGTCGGACCGAACGACCCGAAACTGCAACAGCGTCTTCAGCCTTTTCAGCATCGGCAGTGGTCTCTCCCACGACATCGCCATTGTCCGTCCCAGGTTGCACCCCGACGGCTGTCTCGTCAGTTTCGGTCGGTGTTTCGTCCGGCACCGCGGCGGGTTCACCGAGGTCGGCGACCCCCGGCGTTTCTTCGGCCGCATCCGCCTCTGATTGGCTGGCCCGAACCCGTCGCTTCGCTCCCGCGAGTTTCTCTTTAAGCCGCACGTGCATCTCGGAGAGAACCAATGACTCCGAGTCACTCAACGGTCTTGCCCCAGCCACCTTCCTGCGCACATCGTCAAGGGTTCGCAGACTGCCGCTGAGGCCGTCGGGCGATGACGACAGGGAACTGAGCATCACGGAGAGGGCCTCGTCGGCCTCGAGAATATCCGCGAGGTCGCCGAAGCTCGTGTAGTCGATGGGCTCATCCGCCGCCGCACCGGTCCGTTCGACCTCCAACTCCATGTCGCGCCAATTTTCCAGGCTGGTCCGAACGTCCGGCGGGCACGCCCGGTCGACCCAGTCGGACCCGTGCAACTTCACCAAACCGCGGGTGAAAATGCGTCGGAATCCCACCAACAGCTCCGCCGTCATCCGGAAGGCCAGCCAGCGGGCTTCCGAATCGGTCACTGATTCTGAGGTATGGTTCACCGCCACCAGGCGGCATTGTACCGATACCGGAGCCGTCCGTGGAGAATTCCAGCCGTGATCTCTCACCGGCTTCCTCCTGCGATCTGCGAGGGGGATAGGGGCATTGCGAATTGCGAATTGCGAATTAACGAATTCTGGCCGTCCGAGATCCTGAATGGCGGCCTCGGAAGGCGACAATTCGAAATCCGAAATTCGCAATGGGTGGGGGGGCGGGTGGGCGCAATCCGCCCCCTCGCACACCGATCATCGAAGCAAATCAGTTGGAGCTATCGCCGGGGTCCTCGCGGCGCCATTCCACGTCGATCACATCCGGAACAGGGTCCGCGGGCCGTTGGCCGACGATCGATTTTCTCACCGCTTTCCGCACCATTTTCCGACCTGCGGGAATCAACAGCAAGAAGCCCACAGAATCGGTGATCAATCCAGGTGTGAGCAGCACGGCTGCAGCGATCAGGATCAACAATCCGTCGACGATGGCGTCGGTGGGCAGCTGTCCTGCTTTGAGGTTCGCCTGGACCTGGCGGAGCACCCTGAGTCCCTGAACCCGGGCAAGCCAGGCGCCGAGCAGGCCGGTCAGCACCACGATGACGATGGTGGCCTGGACCCCTATGATCCGGCCCACTTCGATCAAAAGGTAGAGCTCGACCAGTGGAACGATGGTGAACAGAAGCGCCAACCGAAGGAACACCGCGCCATGGTAACCCCTTTTGGAAAGTTGGGTTCATCCGGGATTCCGCGAGGTGGTGGATGACAGCGATCAGCGACGGCGTCGGGTGGCAGCGGCAGGGGCCGATGACAGCGTCAGGTGACGGTGACGGCGACGGCGTCAGCGCGGGATGGGTACAGGCTATACGGGATTGAGAAGGCGCCATGCCATGGCGCGCACCTCATCAAAGGTCCCCAGGGCCTTCTCCGCGCCGACTCGGTTGACCGCACCAGCGGCTGAGAGCAGTCGCAGGTGACTGTCGGCCTCCTTGGCCGAGGCGTAGGCGATCCGCCAGTGGTGCTGGCGATCTCTTCCGGTTCTGCCGTGCCCTTCCGCCAGGTTGGCAGGGACCGAGCTGGCCGACCGGATCAGCTGATCGGCGATGGACTTCAGCGGAGCCGGGACTCTCAAAACCAGCTTGATGGCGATGCCGGCTGCTTCGAGGGCCGTGGTGTAGGCGATGAGATTGGTGTTGCTGACGGCTTTGGACATGGTGACCTCCGGGTCGTTCATGCCCTTCAACAAGCTGCCCGGGAGGCCGTTGTCAAGGGTTGCCGGACTCAAGGCCGGCAGCGAAGCGTCCCTTGACAACGGCCTCCCTGGCAGCTATTCGCCCCCGTCCCTTAGAACGACCCGGAGGGGACCATGCAGCCGCTGCACATCTGATCGCTGCCTCTGCCCCGGTCGCTGCCCGCTGTCTTCTGATCCTGTCCCTGGCGCCGCTCGCTGACCACTGGAGCTGTCCCTGGAAGTCGGGAACGGGATCTTTTCAACTCACGCTTTCTCGGATGAGTCGAAAATTGAAATTTAGAACCTCGTTTTCACTGGCCGATCGGAATCCCGATCGGCAGCGCAACCTTGAGGGAAACCTGAGCAACCACCATCCAGTGATCCTTGTCAGATTTCGCGGCGCCAAACTCGAAGGCCAGGGACAGGTAGCCGACTCCAGACTCGATGCCCACTGAAAGGCCGTGGTGAAGTCCGTGGTCATCACTTTCCCACCTGCGGTAGCGCAGGAACTTGCCGTAGAACCCGCGCTGGCGACTCACCATCTGAAGATCACGCACTCCACCCCAGCCAAAGGTGTAGATCCGGGAATCGGCCGACGCCCCCCATTCCTGACCGTAGCCAAGGTAGAGGCTGAAAGACGAACCGGCTTGAACCGATACAAAGAGGTTCGCCTGGTAGGAGACGAGATCCGGCAATCCCAACACCCCGCTCACGCCCGGATAAATTCCAATCAGTGACCCACCGGCCTGGGTTGCCGCTTGATCTCCGTACAGGGTCTCGTGCCATCGGTCGATATCGAATGGCTGACCCTCCTCTGCAGCGGCCGGGACAGTCAGCGGCAGCATCGCCGCCGCGATCAACAGGAGTCGGCCAGAAGCCCTGCGGAGCCTCACCACATGACACCCATGGAGTCCAGGAAACCCTGCTTGCCGCCCAAAATGCGGCGGAACTCGTCAGCGTCCTCCAGTCCCAACAGGCGCACCATTCGCTCGATTGTCAGATCCGATATGCCCTCGCCACACTCGATCCGGAGATCATGCAACGAGATCAGTCGGTCGAGAAGCTCCTTGACCTCTTGGTTGAAGGCTCCGCTCCGAATCACAGCCCCGGCCTCGGTGTTGTAGTAGGTGGACCGAATATTGAAATTGGAAGAGTGGACGATGGTCCAGTCGTGATCGATCCTCGCCAGTTTTCCGTGGAGCGCCTTCGGAGGCATCGTCTCCGGGGAGCATCCGGATTCCTCGACGAAATCCTCCAGGTACCCATTCCCTTCCCAGGCCCAGACCTCGACGCCGGATTCGATCAGTTCGATGACCGTCGGCAACCCCGCCAAGAAAAACAGGCCACGGCGGAGGGGAGAGTCCTTTCCGTTGATGAAAAGCCGAACCTTGACACCACGCCCCGTCGCATCCTTGAGGACGTTGGTGAGTTCGTTGGTGAAATTGGGGAAGGGAGTCATGAGGTCGACCTCGAGATCCGCCTCCGCAATCATCTGAATGAGCACCTCGGTGCTGGCCGCCGACGACCGGATCAACGGGTTGTCATAGAGAATGGCCACATCGAGGCCGTCAGCGCGACCGCTGGCCCGGGGAAAGTAGGCATCGTTGAGATAAGGTCGAATGGGGCTCCGCCCGCCGGGAAACTTCCCGGTGGTGAGGAAGGTCCTCATTCGGCGCTGGAGAACCTCCAACGGCAACACCACACGGTGAGGCTTTCCGAGGTAGTCGCTGGTCCCCCACGCCTTCAGGAAGTGCATCTGCAGGTCATGCACTGCCTCCCCTTCCACCGCGACGCCGAAATCCAGCCACCAACTCCGAGGGTTGAAATAGTCGTCGGCGATATTCCTTCCCCCGACGATGGCCCACCGGCCATCCACCACGATCATCTTGTCGTGCATCCTGAGATCGTACATGGGCGCGATGCCCCAGGTGCCAGGGTTGTACGAGCGGACTATCGCCCCGGCCTCCTTGAGCTTGCTGAAAGACGCGTCAAAGACCCCTCGAGCGGTGGAGTCCACCAGGATCCGAACCTGAAATTCCGGGTTGTCTCGACGTTTGCGGCGGATCACCTCGACGAGTTTCTCTCGGTAGAGCTTTCCGTAGTGATCGTTGTGCCACGAAAACGTGGTGATGTGGACGTGATGGCGCGCTCGGTCGACGATTTCCAACCGCGCCTCCCAGGAATCCCGAGGACCGGAAAGGAGCCTGACCGAGTTGCCTGTGGTCCAGCGGCTATTACCGACTGCAGCCACACCATCGCCAGGACCAGGGTTCTGCCCGGCCCAAACACCATCGGCACCCGCCACTGTGACCAGCAGCGTCACCACACAGAGGACGCACCTTCCCAAGCTCATCCGCCCGATATCCTCTCCCAGACCGCCGAGTCTGGCAAGCATTGGGCGGAGTCAAAAGTCCAAAGTCCAAAGTCCAAAGTCTCCCCCACCCACCCGGCGGTGAGGCTGTGGGGCAGAAATTCGGAAATCGGAAAACTTCTCTCGACGACCGAGCCGTGAGCCCAGCCGGCGAAGCCGGCGCGAGGCGAACGGTGTCCCGAGGAGCGGAGCGACGAGGGAGCTGGGGCTGGCCTACGGCTGTCTGCTGGTGGCGGGTTGAAAGTTGAAAGTTGGAAGTTGGAAGTTCCCACCCGCCCCCCGGCTTAACGCTATACGCTAAACGCAGTGAGGCTAGGGCCTTGAGCCTTGAGCCTTGAGCCTTGAGCCTACCTGACGGCTTGCGACGTGCACCATGAGCCTGGGCCTTGGACCGGGGGGTCGGTTTTCCGAATTCCGAATTCCGAATTCTGCCCCATCGCTCCCCTGCTAACTGCGGACTGCTAACTGCCAACTGTTTCCGTTGACAATCCAGCGCAAGTTGTTATATTTGAAAGCGGTTCTCAAAAACTGATGGGGTGTTTGCGATTGCCAATCGCTCCGGTAGGATCGCTGGAGATTGAGTCAGGATTGGTGAGTGAGCACGATCGTCGGCATTCCCATCTGCGCGATCGATTGGAGAGAAAAATGAGCAAATTCACAATCCTCGTCATAACGGTCCTGCTGGCCTTCGCCGTCACCCCTCTCGGCGCTCAGGAGGACCACGCAGGCCTGATTTCGAAGAGCTACACGGTGGATGTCAAGCTGGACAGTTTTCTCCAATTCGAGGATGCCTACCGCCAACACCTCCAGTGGCACGGGAAGAACGGCGACGGGTGGGCCTGGAATACCTGGCAAATCGTCAACGGCCCCAATCTCGGTCGGTACCTGCTGCTGTCCCACGGTCACAAGTGGGCCGATTTCGATACCGACCCGGACATGCGTCGATCCGAATGGGCGGATTTCCTGACCCACATCGCACCCCACCTCGACAACCTGTCGAGCAGTCTCCAGACCTTCGAGCCGGCGCTCTCGAACTGGCCGATCGAATCACCTCAGCCCCAGCTCGTGGAAATCACCGAATTCGATCTCGCCTTCGACGGGTTCCGCGACTTTCGAGCGGCCATCGCAAAAATCCGGCAGGCAGTTACCGACAAGGACACCGATCGCCACTACGCGTGGTTCAGCACCCTGAACGGATCGAACGGTCCCAAGATGACGCTGGCAGTGCCGCACTCCAGCTGGGCCGATTTCGAGCCCGACGAGACCCCTCTGTGGTCACTTGTGTCCGAGGTGTACGGCGAAGAGGAGGCGGAGGTGATGCGACGGACCATCTCCACCACCGTGCGACGGCAGGAGTCTTACATCGTCCGCTACCGGGAGGATCTGAGCTTCCGTCCGGGTTCCTGACCCTGCGACCAGGCCTCTTTCGAGACACCAGGGGCGTCGCGGGAAACGGTTTGGGAACGATCCACAATTTGATGCGTACTCGTTGGAAGGAGGCCACGCCATGGAAGACAACACCGAACGCCCAAGCTACGAACCTCAGACCTCGACGGTCGAAACCGCTGGGGAACCTGGCCCCCGTCTGAGCGCCGTCCAACGTTTGTGGATGGTGTTCACCTCGCCGACGGAGGTTTTCGCAGATATCGGAGTCAAGCCGACCTGGGTGCTGTGCCTCGCCCTCATGATCGCTCTCGGTGTGGTCACGCAGATCGTCGTCATGCCCCACCTCGATGTGGAAGCCTCGATCCGGGCCAAACTCGGCGATCGCGCAGCCGAGATCGGCGACGAGCAGATCGAATAGATCGTCGAGGGCCAGCAGAAGTTCGTCAAGTTCGGCCCGCATCGCTCGCGCTGGTCATCGGACCCATCGCATGGGCCATCATGGCGGCTGATATTCCTGGTTCTGCTCAAGATCGTTGGATCGGAGGTCGACTTCGTCAAGACCCTCTCCACAGCCCTCCACGCCTACTGGCCACCCTCCCTGGTGGCGGGCGTGCTCACCTGCGTCCTGATTCAGCGGATGGGCAAGATCTCGCAGGAGGAGATCCCGAACATCGTCAAGTCGCATCCGGGAGCCTTCCTGTCGCCGGACGCTCCGGCGTGGCTCGGTTCGCTGGCCAGCACCTTCAGCGTCTTCAACATCTGGACCGTGGTCCTTCTGGTGATTGGTTTCAAAGTCGTCGGGAAGCTCTCCACTGGACGGGCCGTGGTTGTGGCACTGGTCCCCTGGACCATTTGGATTGCCGGCAAGGTCGGGCTGACCGCACTTTTCGGTGCGATAGGCTAAACGAGCACGGGGAAGACTCATGAAGAAGTGGTTGATTGCCGTCGGTGCGCTCGCTGTGCTAGCCATCATCGTCTGGGCGAGTCTCCGCGACAGCCGCCCAAAGGGGACCGAAGTGGAGGTTCAGGCGGCCGAGAACCGAACCCTGTCGTCCAGCGTCAAGGCAACTGGCGAGATCACCCCCGACAAGAAGGTGGAGATCTCGGCCAAGGTCGTCGGTGAAATCACTTCGCTGCCGGTGGTCGAGGGCCAACAGGTGCAGACCGGACAATTGCTGGTCCAGATCGAACGGGATCTCTACGAGTCCGCCCGTGATCAGGCCAGTGCGGCGGTGCGCCAGGCAGAGGTCTCGGTGCGGCGCCTCGAGGTCCAGCTCGCGGACGCGGAGCGCAGTCTTGGTCGCGCCCGGGTGCTTCACGCCCAGAAACTGGTCAGCCAGGAGGTCCTGGACGGTGCCCAACTCAGCGTGGACATGGCCCGAGTTGAAATTCAGGCGCAAGTCCACACGGTGGAGCAGTTCCGGTCGGCCCTCAAACGGTCCAACGATGATCTGGCGCGAACCACCATCCTCTCTCCCATGGACGGCATGATCATCCAGCTCGACGCCGAGCAGGGAGAGACGGTTGTGCCCGGCTCCACCAATCTACCGGGTTCGGTGATCATGATCGTGGCCGACATGTCGACCCTGCTCGCCGAGGTGGAGGTCAACGAGGTGGACGTGGTGAACGTCGCCGTTGGTCAAGAGGCAGAGGTGACTGTGGATGCCCTCGGCGACGAACCGCAAAAGGGGCACGTTGTGGAAATCGCCACCTCGGGACGCCGGGATCCCGCTCTGGGGACCATCCGATTCAAGATCAAGGTGGAGTTGGACGATCCTGATCCGGCCCTGCGGCCTTCCATGACCGCGAAGGTCGCTGTGCTCACCGCTACCCGGCCCGACGCCCTCACCATCCCGATCCAGGCTGTGGTCAAACGCAAGCTGGACGAGGAGGGCGAAGAGGTCAAGGGAACCGCGGCGGAAGGCCTCGATGAGGTCGACGTGGTCTACTTCATCGATGACGGGAAAGCCGCCGTCCAGGCGGTGACCACTGGCATCTCCGACGAGCTTCATGTGGAAGTCACCGACGGTATCGAGGTCGGTGAGGAGGTCATCGTCGGACCCTACCGAACCCTCAAGAACCTGAACGCCGACGACGCCGTACGAAAGAAGAAGGTCGAGGAGAAAACCGATGAAGACGACGCCGGGACCGAGGTCGAGGTGACGGTGGGCTGATGCTGATCCAGATCCACGAGCTGCGCAAGATCTACCGAATGGGCGAGGTGGAAGTGCGCGCACTCGATGGGGTCGACCTGGATGTGGAAGCCGGCGAGTACCTGGCGGTCATGGGCCCTTCGGGATCGGGGAAGTCCACCCTGATGAATCTCATCGGCTGCCTCGACACGCCCACATCGGGAAGCTACGTCCTCAACGGACAATCGGTGGACGGACTCGACGATACCGAGCTCGCCCGCATCCGCAACCGCGAGATCGGTTTCGTCTTCCAGACTTTCAACTTGCTGCCCAGGGCGAGCGCACTCGCCAACGTGGAGCTGCCGTTGATCTATGCCAGGATGGCGACGGGCGAACGTCGGCGACGGGCCCGAGAAGCTCTCGACAGGGTCGGTCTGGCCGATCGAATGAAACACCAGCCCAACGAGCTGTCAGGCGGGCAAAGACAACGGGTGGCGGTGGCGAGGGCACTGGTGAACCGGCCATCGATCCTGCTCGCCGACGAACCCACCGGCAACCTGGACTCCCAAACATCCGAAGAAATCATGGCCCTGTTCGACGAGCTCAACGTCGCCGGGCACACCATCGTCCTGGTCACCCACGAGGAAGATATCGCCGATCACGCCCGGCGGGTCGTCCGCCTGCTCGACGGGCGAGTCGTGGTCGACGAAAGCCGCACTGCCAGGGACGGTGGCCGGTGATTCTGGACAACTTCCGCATCGCTCTTGGGGCGATCAGGGGTAACAAGATGCGGTCCCTGCTGACCACCCTCGGCATCATCATCGGAGTTGCCGCTGTGATCGCCGTGGTATCGATCGTCCAGGGGCTCGACTACGTGATTGCCACCCAGCTCGAAGGGGTTGGTGCCAGCTACATCCGCGTCCAGTGGAGAGAGGACGTGAACGACCCGGATCTCGCCGGCCGTGAGGTGACCCTGACCTACGAGGACAGCGTCGCCATCATGGAACGGGCGACCGTCATCGAGTACCACAATCCGATCTTCTTCCGGGGCGAACGCCTCCACTACCGCAACCGGCAACACTCCACCATGCTCTTGGGCGTGGGACCATACCACCAGGAGGTGAACAACCACTGGATCGGTCAGGGACGCTTCCTGTCGCAGTTCGATCTGGATCGGCGAGCCCGGGTCTGCGTCATCGGACGGGACGTCGTGGAGGAACTGGATCTTGGTACGGATCCCATCGGCAAGGAGATCATCATCGGCCGGGACAGCTTCACCGTCATCGGCATCATGGAGGAGAAGGGCGAGTTCTTCGGCCAGAGCCAGGACGATCTGATCATGATCCCGATCACCGCCGCTCGGGACGTCTACGGCCACGACGCCTTCAAGAGGTTGGTCCTGGACTTTCAGGCCGACAGCGCCGAGAACGTGGACCTCGCCAAGGATCAGATCACCGAGGTCTTGCGCGCCCGCCACCACATCCCCGAGGGCAAACGGAACGATTTCGACGTCATTCTCCAGGAGGAGATGCTCCAGATCACCGGTTCGATCCTCGGCACCCTCACCAGCGTGGTGGCCGGTGTGGTCAGCATCGCTCTGCTGGTGGGTGGCATTGGGATCATGAACATCATGCTGGTGTCGGTCACCGAACGTACCCGGGAGATCGGCGTCCGCAAGGCGGTGGGCGCTCGAAAGTCGGACATTCTGGTGCAGTTCCTGATTGAGGCGGTGACCTTGTCCCTGCTCGGGGGGCTCATCGGTATTCTGGGTGGCTGGGGGCTCGGCATCCTCGGGGCCAAGGCCATACCCGGCTTCCCTCCGGCCCACGTTCCGGTGTGGGCGGTCGCCCTCGGCTTCGGATTCGCGGCGCTGGTGGGGATCTTCTTCGGCACCTACCCCGCCGCGAAGGCCGCGTCGCTCGATCCGATCGATGCGCTCCGCTACGAGTAAGTCGAAAGTCAAAAGTCAAAAATCGAAGATCACCCCTACCGGCCCTTTACCTTTCCCGTCCCCGTTCCCGCACCCAGCGGCAGCGTCAGGATTCAGCGACGGGGGCAGGAAACAGCGAGCAGCGACTGTGGTCAGCGACCGGTGCAGAGGCAGCGATCAGATGTGCAGCGGCTGCATGGTCCCCTCGGGTCGTTCTATGGGGCGGGGACGAATAGCTGCCGGGGAGGCCATTGTCAAGGGACGCTCCGCTGAAGTCCATCGCTGACCAGCTGATCCGGTCGGCCAGCTCGGTCCCCGCCAACTTAGCGGAAGGGCACGGCCGATCCGGGAGAGATCGCCAGCACCACTGGCGCATCGCTTACGCCTCGGCCAAAGAGGTCGACAGCCACCTGCGACTGCTCGCTGCTGCTCGTGCCGTCGATGGAAACGGGGCGAAGAAAGTCCTGCAGGGCTTCGATGAGGTGCGTGCCATGACCTGGCGACTGCTCAATCCCATGTAGTCCACACCCATCCCGTTCTGACGCTGTGGCCGTCACCTGACGCCGCCACCGGCCCCTGTCGCTGTCAGCTGACGCTGTCCCGGGTCGCTGTCATCCTCCACCTCACCGAATTCCGGATGAGCCGAAGGTTAAACCCTCTGTCGCCTCCCAAGACACCGGAGGTTGGGACGTTTAACGTTTAACTTTTAACCTGTAACTCTTAACCGTCGCTGGATTGCGCTTCCTGGACGACGAGCTCCATGGCGCGGGCGATGGGGATATGTGCTATTCCGGCTTGCTGGTCGACCCAGCCATAGCTGTTGAGGGTCTCGAGTTGGTCGGCATCGAGCTGTTGGAGGGGCTGGTAGGACTGTCCGGTCACCTTGCGGTCAAACTCCTGGCTTTCCATGGAGTAAAAGAGCGCCTGCAGGGCCACAATGATCACGAAGAGCACTACCGCGCCAAGGATGCCGACGATGGCGGAAGCGGGAACGTCTGGGTCGTCATACCTCATAGCTATCTACATTCCTTATCGCTTGTCTCTCGATTCTGATTCCCCACTCGCTCTTCGCCAGGCCAGGATGAATCGGGGGGAATCAGAATCGAGTTAATCATCATTTTTCGACTTTTCGGCTAGGCGTTCTTGAAGACCAGAGATTCATGGAGGCGGGGGTCGCCTTCCGGGATCAGGGAGTGGCGGCGCAGCCTCAGGGCGAGGACCACCGAGTAAAGCCCGGACAGTCCAAAGAAGCAAAGAACATCGATCAGGCCGAAACGAGCCGCTCCAGCGCTGAACTCCGGGATCACCAGCCAGTAGATGTCCAACCACGTCATCAGCACCATGTAGATACCAACCGAGGCCAGCAGCATCGGGCGTCGCTTCACGTACCGCGAAACGAGCACCAGGAAGGGAATCACGAAATGACCGAAAATCAGCGCCAGGCTGACCCAGGCCCAGTCGCCGGTCTGTCGCTTGAGAAACCACTCGGTTTCCTCTGGGATGTTGCCGTACCAGATCAGCATGTACTGGGAAAATGCAATGTAGGCCCAGAACACGGTGAAGGCGAAGAGCAGCTTGCCAAGATCGTGGTAATGCTCCACCGTCACCGCTCCATCAAGCACCCCCTTGTATTGGAGACCCACCAGGATCTTCGGCATCACCGCAAAAAAGCACACCACGCTGACGGCGAAAAAGTAGACTCCGAAGATGGTGCTGAACCAGTGTGGGTCAAGGGACATCAGGATGTCGAAGGCCGCGAAGTTCGCGCTCAGGGCGAACAAGATCATTCCGGGAGCGGCCACCCGCTCCATGCGCATGGTGAGCGCAGGGTCCGAGTTGGCATCCTGGCGAAGGGAAGTCCGGTGGAAGAACCAGGCCAGAAGACCCCAGATCAGGAAATAGGCCGCCAGGCGCACGAGGAAGAAGGTCGGATTGAGAAATCCGAGCTTCGCCGCCAGAATCGGATCGTGGGCCGCCTCCTCGACGTGGGACCAGTGATAGAGGTGGTCCATGCCGAGCACGATGGGAATCACCAGGATCGCCATCAGCCAAATGTTGGTGGCCATGGCTTCGGCGATGCGCCGCACCACAACCGACCATCCGGACCGGGTCACGTGCTGCAGGAGCACGAAGAAGAGCGCCCCAAGGGTGAGCGCGAGGAAGAGCGAAAAGCTCACAAGGTAGGTCTCGAGGAGTCGGTCCCAGCCGTGCTCACCTCCGGTTGCGGCGAGGGCCAGCGAACCGCCGATCCCCACCACCGCGGCGAGCGATCCTATCCCGAGCCACAATGGAAACACGGGATCGAGACGCCGCTCCACTTGAGTGATGTCGGTGACCTGTTTCATCATTACCTCAGCTGGGCGCGCAGCTCCGCCGGGACATCGTCAACCGACGCCCACTGGCTGCGCTGCAGCGCCCTCACATAGGCCACGATCGCCCACCGGTCCGCCACCGGTATCTGCGGCGCGTAGGCCGGCATGTTTCGAATCCCATTGGAGATGGTGTTGAAGAGGTGACCTGCTGTCCGGCCACGGATCAGCTCGGTGTGGAAAGAGGCGGGTGGGGTCCAGGTGCCCTCCTGGAGCTCCTCCGCACGCTTGGCAATCATGCCGTCTCCCCCACCGGTCAGCCCGTGGCAGGGTGAGCAGAAGATGTCGAACCGCTCCCGCCCCCGCTCCATCACAGGCAGGGTGACGGACACTGGGATCTGCTCGACCCACGTCTCGCCAGTCAGGCCTCGGTACAGGGCGTCGTCATCCTGCAACTCGCCCCGCGCCACCGCACCGGTCACCGGCGGTCTCATGCCGCGCAGATCCGCAAACAACCGATCCCGCGACTGGGTGTTGACTCGGGGTTGATTGTCCATGTCCTGGACGATGTGGATTCGCGGCTTGGTGGAGGTCGTGTGGCGGGCGCGCATGATAAAGACCAAGGGCACCCAGGACAGCACCACCAGGACGACGACGAGATACTGGAGCCAGCGCGGAACGCTCACCCGAACACCTCCTCCACTGGGGACCCGCCGAGGGACTCCAGGAGCTCGCGGGTGGAGGCGCTGTCAAAAATCGGATCGCGCGCCTCGATGCTGATGCAGAAGTGATCGTCAGTGGCCTTCTTGAACACCCGGCTGGTGTGCAGGGGGTGGAAGAGCTGTGGCAGGAGATTGAGCGCCAACATGCCCACCAATGCGGTCAGCGCCGCGAACAGGATGGTCGTCTCGAAGGCCACGGGGATATTGGCCGGCAGGCTGAAAATGGGTTTGCCGGAAATCAGAAACGGGTAATCGAAGGCGTTCGTGTACCACTGGAGCAGAATGCCGCTGATGGTTCCGGTCAGCCCCCCCAGAAAGACAAGATAGGGAAGGATGGTCGGCCGGATGCCCATTGCGGCATCAAGCCCGTGGACGACGAATGGCGTGTGGGTGTCCCAGCGGCTGTACCCGGCGTCACGGACCTTCTCCGCGCCGGCCAGCAACTGATCGACGTTGTCGAAAGCAACGAGGTAGCCGTAGAGCTCATCGCCCCCCACGCTGACGGAACGCTTCTGCGTCATCGCTCACCTCCGCGACGCTTTCTCCTCTCGGTGACGTCTCCGTGATAATCGCCGTGCCCTGGTTCGCCGTGGAGCGCCGCCGGCATCACGCCCTTGACTTCCGCCATCCCAACGATCGGGAGGAACCGGACAAAGAGCAGGAACAGGGTAAAGAACAATCCAAAGCTGCCGACGAAGGTCAGAACGTCGACGAAGGTCGGCGAATAATAACCCCAACTGGTGGGCAGGAAATCCCGGCTCAACGAGGAGACCACGATCACGAATCGCTCGAACCACATGCCCACGTTGATCAGGATCGAAGCGACCCACATCACCACCACGTTGGTGCGCACCTTCTTTGACCAGAAGATCTGCGGAACCACCACGTTGCAGGTCACCATGATCCAATAGGCCCAGGCGTAGGGCCCGAAGGCTCTATTGAGAAATGTGAATCCCTCGTACGCGTTGCCGGAGTACCAGGCGATGAAGAACTCGGTGGAGTACGCCAGGCCCACCATCATTCCCGTGGCGAGCATGATCTTGGACATGTTCTCCAGGTGGCGCAGGGTGATGATCTCCTGGAGGTTGAAGAAATGGCGGGTCGGGATCACCAGAGTGACCACCATGGCGAAGCCCGAGAAGATCGCTCCCGCGACGAAGTAGGGCGGGAAAATCGTGGTATGCCAGCCTGGAATGATGGAGACCGCGAAGTCGAAGCTCACCACCGAGTGCACCGAAAGCACCAACGGAGTGGCCAGCGCAGCCAGCAGAAGGTAGGCCATTTCAAACCGGTGCCAGTGGCGATTCGACGAACGCCACCCGAGGCTCAGGATGCCGTAGATGAACCAGCGAACCCTTGTTTTCGCGCGATCCCTGAGGGTCGCGAGGTCGGGGATCATCCCCATGTACCAAAACAGCAATGACACGGTGGCATAGGTTCCGACGGCAAACACATCCCACAACAATGGTGACCTGAAGTTGGGCCACATCTGCATCTGGTTGGGGATCGGTGCGAGCCAGTACGCGACCCAGATCCGCCCAACGTGGATGCCCGGGAAAATCCCGGCGCAGACAACGGCAAAGATGGTCATGCCCTCGGCGAATCGGTTGATGCTGGTGCGCCACTTCTGGCGAAGCAGGAAGAGAATCGCCGAAATCAGGGTCCCGGCGTGCCCGATACCCACCCAGAACACGAAATTGACGATCGCCCAGCCCCATCCCACGGGCGCCTGGAGGCCCCACACCCCGATGCCCACCGCGATCAGGTAGGTGATCATGGCGAACAGCACGCCGGTCAGAGCGAGTGACACAGCAAAGGCCACGTACCAGGCGCGGGGGGTCTTTCTCTCGACGACTCCGCACACCGTGTCGGTCACGAACGAAAACTCGTTGTGATTGAGAACGAGCGGCGCCCGTCGAGAGGGGTCGTCGGTGGTGTTGTCGAGCATGACGCGCGGATCGGCGGTGGAGGTGCTCATGGCTCAGCCCGACTCCTTCCCGTGATCGTCATGGTCCGAAGCGTGAGCCTCGGAAACTGGACCGGCCGGATTTCCCAGACGGGCGAGGTACTCCAGACGCGGACGGATATTGAGCTCCGCCAAGGTGGCGTAGGAACGGTGGTCGTGCCTCAGCTTTGAAACCTCGGTCTCGGGATCGTTGAGGTCGCCGAAGTGGATCGCCCTGGTGGGACAGGACTGGGCACAGGCCGGCACGATCTCGCCGTCGGCGATGGGCCGCTTGTCGTTTCGCGCCTCGATCCTCACCGCCTCGATCCGTTGGACGCAGAAGGTGCACTTCTCCATCACCCCACGGCTGCGGACCGTGACCTCGGGGTTGAACTGCAGCCTGGAAATCTCAGAAAGATCCTTGTGGTGGTTGAAGAAGTTAAAGCGGCGGACCTTGAACGGGCAGTTGTTGGCGCAGTAACGGGTCCCGACGCACCGGTTATAAACCATCGAATTGAGCCCGTCGCGGGTGTGCTGAGTGGCCGCCACCGGACAGACCTGCTCGCAGGGAGCGTTCTCGCATTGAACACAGGTCATGGGCTGGAAGACCATCTCGGCGTCGTCCACCTCATCAGGTCCGATCCCCTCAGGGGTCTTGAAGTACCGATCCACCCTGATCCACTGCATCTCGCGTTGGTTGATGACCTGCTCGCGACCCACCAGAGGAATGTTGTTTTCCGCCTGGCACGCGGTCACACAGGCGTTGCAGCCGATGCAACTATTGAGATCGACCGCCATGCCCCACTGTTCACCCTCATACTCGCCGTCCTTCCAAAGGGACTTCAGCGGCGGGTGGTGGTCCATGTGGTGAAAAATCTCCGGGTCGCTGAGGTACTGGTCTACGCTGGCCTCGCGGACAAACTGCGCGACGCGGAGATTGCGCTCGCCAAAACCGATGGGATCGATGGCCCAGTGGTCCTGGGTCGAGGCCAGGGTCCACTGTCGCCCCGCGGGGCGGATCGCCACACCACTGATGATGTACGGATTGGCAATGGTTCGCAGGGGATATGCGTCGACGCCAACACCGTCACCAATCGTTCCGGACGCTGTGCGACCATAACCCAGAGAAAGCACCGCGGAATGCCGCGCGACGCCGGGGAGCACGCACACCGGAGCCTCGACCGATCGTCCCTCCACAGTGAGGTTGACGACATCGTTCTGCGCGATGTGGAGGTCCTTCGCCGTGAGCGGAGACACCATCAGAGCGTTGTCCCAGGTGATCTTGGTGACTGCGTCCGGAAGTTCCTGAAGCCACCCGTTGTTGGCGAACCGGCCGTCGTGAACTTTGGGGTCTGCCACCAACACCAGCTCGATGCGGTCCGCGGCCGGCGCCGGTGAAAACGCCGCATCAGCCATCGAGGACGCCACTGAGGCGGGATCGATTCCCAAGCTCATCGGTCCGAAGGCAGTTCCCGGCACCAACCCATCGTGAAGGGACCGCCGCCAGAACGCCTCGAATTCCTGGTCGCCCGTAGATTCACGGACGGTGTCGCGAACAATGTCATAGCCGCGCACCGGTTCGGGTTCGAGCAATGTGGCCAGAACCTCGATCGCCGAACGCCCCCCGTAGAGCGGCTCGATCAGCGGTTGTTGGAGGGTCAGGGTGCCGTCCCACGACCGACCATCTCCCCAGGCCTCGAGATGATGGGACTGAGGGAGATGCCAGCGGCAACGCCGGGATGTCTCGTCATCGTGGAGACTGAGGTGAACAGTGTGCGGCACTCGCTCCAACAGGGAGCCGAAGTCCAGCTCGGCCGGCGCGTCGTAGGCCGGATTTCCACCCAAGATCAGCAGAGTCCGAACCGTACCCGACTCCATCCCGGCTGCGAGTTCGGTTATGGCCTCGAAATAGCTCGGCCGCTCGCTGTCGACCGCTTCGATGTAGTCGAGGGTTCGCCCGTCGTTGCCGAGGGCGCGGTTGAGCTCCGCTGCCAAAGCGTGGACCGCCGCCGGCTGGCGGGGCCCCACGAGGATGAGGCCTGCGCCACCATGGGCGGCAAGATCCGCCGCCAGGTCGGTCGCAAAATCGCCGTCTTCGCTCGCCACGGAATCCACAACCTGGCGGACCTCGGCGGCGATGGCAATCCCGTGATGATCGGCCAAAACCCGAGCGACGTCGGCGAGGAGCGGCCCGATCCGTCCGGCGGGGATTGCCAGACGGCTATCGGCCCGCCCTCCGGTCAGGCTGAAGCCCGTCTCGGCGACCCACAGCCGGCCCATCCCTCCGTCCCGGTGGGGATCCCGAAAGCCGGCAAATTCCCTGGCCAGCCGAAGCGCGGCCGGATGTTCAAACAAGGGATCGGCATCAAAGCAGGCCAGCACCTTGGCGTTGTTCAGATGAGGATTCACCCGCACGGGCGTGCCGAGTGCGACCCGCAGACCCTCCCGTTCCAGGTCCCAAGAGATCGGCTCGTACTCGTACCACCGGATATTGGGCTGGGCTGCCAGGAGGGCACTCCTCATCCGACCGAGACTCGGCGAACCGGAGGCGCCAGAGAGCACTGCGAGTCCTTCACCGGTTCCAGCCAGGTGCTGGGCCATGAAGGCCGCGAAATCGTCCCAGGATTTGACGAACTCCTGGCCTCCCTCACGGTGCAGCAGGCGGCGGCTGCGATCGGGATCGTAGAGGCCGAGCACTGTGGCCTGGCCCACCGATGACAGGGCGCCAAGGCTGTCCGGATGCTCCGGGTTGCCCTCGGCCTTGATGGGCCGTCCGTCGTAGGAGGTCACAAGCAGGCCGGTGGCCACCCCCGAGATCTCCATGGCGGTGGCGAACTGCTGCGGGATTCCGGGGATGCGTTCCGCAGACCGGTGGGCAAAGGGGACGATTTCCTCCTTTGGCCAACGGCAGGCGGTGAGGCCGGCAAAGGCCAGCGACGCACCCATGACCTTGAGAAACTGGCGCCGCGTCGCGGGCGGCAGTCGGTCCCACTCGTCGTTGGGGAATTCCCGCCGGACTGCCTCCTCGAACTGGGGAGTTCGGGTCAGCTCGTCCAGGCTGCGCCAGTACTGCACGCCGTCGTGTCGGTTTATCGATGACATGTGTTGCAATCCACGGGTGGGTTGATGTTGTTGGTCTCCCGAAGCCGCGCTCCCAACACCAGCTGGTCTTCTTCCGGAACCCAGTCAAGCTCGGTGACATAATCGACGGGACGCAGGTGACTCTCGGGGTTTCGATGGCAATCCAGGCACCACCCCATGCTCAATGGCTCTGCCTGGTAGACGACCTCCATGGTGTCAATCCGACCGTGGCAGGAGACGCAACCGATACCACGCCGAACATGGGCGGAATGGTTGAAGTAGACGTAGTCGGGCACATCATGAACCCGGATCCACTCCACCGGCATGCCCGTGGCATAGCTCGTCAAAACCGGAATGAGCTTCTCCGAGTTCTTGCGAACCATGGAGTGGCAGTTCATGCAGGTCTGGGTGGGCGGGATCGCTGCGTGGGCAGCGTTTTCCACGGTGTTGTGGCAGTATCGGCAATCGATGCCGAGCTGCCCGACGTGGAGTGCGTGGCTGTACGGAACCGGTTGCTCGGGCGCGTAACCCACGTCGGTCGCCTTCGGCGAGAAACCGAAGGCAACAACCAAGGTGGCGTACACCAGTCCGCCGACAGCGGCAGCCGCGATTCCTGGTCGCAATATCCACGTCCACCGGGGGAAAACGAAGATTTCGTTGGGCTTTTCCTTCGTCATGTGGCCGATTCCCGTTGTTTGATTCCTGGTTCGGTCGCCGGGGGGACCGGGTTAAAATAGGCCCCCATGAAGCGCCTCATCGATCTTCGATCCGACACGGTAACACAACCCACCCCGTCCATGCGACGGGCAATGGCCAATGCAGAGGTTGGTGACGACGTCTACGCGGAGGACCCGACCCTCAATCGACTGGAGGAAAAGACCGCCGAACTCATGGATCGCGAGGCGGCCCTGTTCGTGCCCTCTGGAACCATGGGCAACCAGATCGCGATCAACCTGCTGTCCCGAAGGGGGCATGAGGCGATCGGCGAGGCCCAGTGTCACATCTTCAACTACGAGTTGGGCGCCATGGCCGCCATATCGGGGGTGCTGCCACGACCCATCGCCACCCCCGACGGGATTCTCTCCCCGGAAGAAATCAGGTCGGCCTTTCGCCCGGCCGGCGGTTACACCAACCTCAGCTGCATGTTGGTCCTCGAGAACACCCACAATCTCGCGGGCGGAAGGGTTGTGAAGGTTGAGCGGATGAGAATGTTGGTGGAGACCGCGCACCAGCTCGGCCTCCCCGTCCACCTCGATGGCGCGAGGATCCACAACGCGGCCGCGGCGTTGGACATCCCCGCATCCACGCTCGCGGCAGGATGCGACACCGTGATGTTCTGCCTCTCCAAGGGACTCGGCGCGCCGGTGGGGTCCATGTTGGTTGGCGACCGTGACACCATCGCCGAGGGTCGGCGCATCCGAAAAATGTTGGGCGGTGGCATGCGGCAGGCCGGAGTCCTGGCAGCCGCAGGACTGGTCGCCCTCGAGGAGGTCCTGCCTCGACTCCACGAAGACCATCTCACAGCGCGAGGGCTCGCCGAGCGGATGGCCGAGATTCCCGGCATCGATCTCGACCTCAACACGGTGGACACCAACATCCTCTGCTTCTCCCTCACCGCGGACACTCCAATCACCGCGAGCGAACTGGCGGCCCGCCTTGCCGAGGAGGGCGTTCTCGTTCACGCACTTGGTGCGAACTTGGTCCGCATGGTGACCCATTACCACATAGGTATGGTCGAAGTGGAGGAAGCCACTGCGGTTGTGAGGCGGGTGATGTCGGACGCCTGAGGCGAAGATCTATACTGCTGTGATGGACAGCAAGAAGATCACAGCCGTCGTGCTCATCGTCGTCGGGGTTCTGACCGCGGCCTGGATGAAGCGGTACTTCTCGCCCGAACAGGTCGTCCGAAGACAGATGGTCGGGGCGGTGGAGGCATTCGAAAACGAGCAGTTGTTGGGGGTCGCCTCCGTGATCTCCCGCCAGTACCGCGACCAGTGGGGTCAGAGCTACGAGAGCATTGCCGGAAACATCAGCGAGATCATGGCCAGCTTCGACGAAATCTCCATGGATCTCGACATCAAGGAAATCGGCCGGGTTGGACACGATGTGAGGGTTCGGTTGGGCTTCGTGGTGACAGGAAATGACGGCGACGGATCGGGTTACATCGTAGGGAGTCTGACCGATCCGTGCACGGCCACCCTCCTCTGGAGCGAGGAACCACAAGGGTGGCGACTATTCACCACCGAAGCGCTCGACATCCCCGAGCTTCGCGACGAACTCGCGCGCATGGGGGCCGAATGAGCTGTTTCGGAGAATCCAGTTTGCGCAGCCCAATAGGTGTTTCCTGAGAAACTCAATACCCGGACCTTTGGGCAACATCGCTCAAAGGTCCGGGTATTGAGCAGGTCCTCTCTGTGCTATCCCCTACCAAGACGTCTGGCTATGGCCAGGTGGTACAGCTCCTCGTAGCGACGCGCTGATTCGGCCCACTCGAAGCGCTGCTTCATGGCCCGAGCCCGCATTGCCTTGATGTGCTCTGGCCGGTTGTGCCAGGTCCACAGTGACCAGCCGACAGTGTTGTAAATCGCCGACGGCGACAACTCGTCGAACACGAACCCGGTCCCTTCGCCGGTGGTCTCGTCGTAATTGTCCACCGTGTCGGCCAACCCTCCGGTACGACGAACGACGGGCAAGGTGCCATAGCGCATGGAGTACATCTGGCTGAGGCCGCAGGGCTCGTAGGCACTCGGCATGAGGAAGAAATCGGCACCGGCCTCCAGGAGATGGGCGAGCCGATTGTCGAATCCGATGTGAACCCCGAGATTCGGGTGCCGCTGAGCCAGCGTCGTGAGCTCATCCTCGCACCACGCCTCACCTGTGCCCAGAATCGCCACCTGAACGTCGAGTTGGGCGCAGATCGAGGCAAGACTGCCGTGACTGGGCCCACAGAGCTCGCCGAATCCCTTCTGTTCCACCAGCCGGCTCACCATCCCGTAGAGCGGCACCTTGGCATTCACCTCGAGCCCGAACTCTTCCTGCACGGCCGCCTTGTTCTTCGATTTCCCTCGGGTAAAAGCCCGTTCGGAGTAGTTCGCCACCAGGTTTGGATCGGTCGCAGGGTCCCACAGGTCGTAGTCCATACCATTGAGAACGCCGTACAGATCGCGACTGCGAAAGCGCAGCAAATCGTCGAGACGGTGGCCGTAGGCCGAGGTCTGGATCTCTTCCGCGTAGGTCGGGGAGACCGTGGTCAACAGGTCTGAATTCCGGATCCCGGCCTGCAGCAGGTTGACGTCGTCAAAAAACTCGAAGCCAGCGCCGTGAAAAAGCTCCCAGGGGAGGCCCAAAGTCGGAAACTCCTCCTTGGGGAAGACGCCCTGATAGCCGAGATTGTGGATCGTGAGGAGGCTGCCGGTCGCGGCAAACGGGCCATCCCGCTCCACGGTTTCCAGGTACACGGGGGCCAGGGCGGCCGGCCAATCATGGGCATGGACCACCGACGGTCGCCAGTCGAGGGCGAGGGCCAGCTGCAGGGCCCCCCTGCAGAGGACGGCGAAGCGGCGCAGATTATCGTGGAAGCTGGGTTCAACTCGCGTGCCGTAGATTCCGTCGCGGCCAAAGAGCTCCTCGTGGTCGAGAAAGAAGACCGGCACCTCGGTGCCGGGAATTTTCCCCTCATAAACGGCGCACCACTCCTCCCCTCCTCCTATCGGCGCCCCCAATGGTTCGCCAATCCGGCGCAGTCTGCCGGGGTCGACCGAATAATATCGAGGGAGAACAACCCTCACGTCGTGACCGTTCAGCATCAGTGCATGGGACAGCGCTCCCACCATGTCCGCCAGTCCTCCGGCCTTGGCGAAAGGTACAACCTCGCTGGTCACCATCATGATCCGCAAGCGATTTTCTGCCACGGGCTCCTCCAGATCGAATCGATGATAGCTCAATCCCATCTCCCGCCGAGATACAATCCTCGCGAAATCGAAAGGGGATCCCATGACTCACGACTCAAAGAAACTCGGTCCCAACACCCGTGCGGTTCACGCCGGACAGCACGTGGACCCGACCACCGGCGCGGTGGCGCCACCTATCTACCAAAGCTCGACCTTCGCCTTCGAGAACTGCAGCCAGGGTGCCGCCCGGTTTGCCGGCGAAGAAGAGGGTTTCATCTACACCCGCATGGGGAATCCCACCGTCCGCCGACTCGAGGACGCCGTGTCCGAACTCGAAGGAGGTGCCGGCGGGCTGGCCACCTCCTCCGGTATGGGGGCGCTGTGCACCATTGCCTTCGCCCTGCTGAACGCCGGGGATCATCTGGTGGGAACCTCGTCGGTGTATGGGCCCTCGAGGGTGGTCATGGAGCGGGACTTCTCCCGGTTCGGCGTGCGCTCCGATTTTGTGGATACGTCCGACCTGGAGGCTGTTCGAGGGGCCATGAAACCGGAGACCCGATTGGTGATGGTGGAGACTCCGGCCAATCCCACGATCGTGTTGACGGATCTCGCGGCAGTCGCAAGCATTGCCCACGACCATGGCGCGCTGCTGGTGGTGGACAACACCTTCGCCTCGCCCATCCTGCAGCGACCGCTGGAGTTCGGCGCCGACATCGTGATGCACTCCATGACCAAGTTCATCAACGGTCACACCGACGTGGTGGCCGGCATGATCGTGCCCTCCACCCGCGACCTCTTCGCTCGTATCAAGCCAGTCCACTCCTATCTGGGCGCCTGCATGGACCCCCATCAGGCGTGGCTTGCGCTGCGGGGTCTGAAGACCATGGGAATGAGAGTGCGCACAGCCGAGCACAACGCCATGCGCGTCGCGGAGTACCTGGAGAACCATCCCAAGGTCGAATGGGTCCGCTACCCGGGCCTCCACAGCCACCCCCAACACGGACTTGCCGACCGCCAGATGGACGGGCCCGGCAGCCTGATCTCTTTTGAGGTGACCGGTGGCATCCAAGGCGGCGTCGCTCTGCTCGACTCGGTGAAGCTGATGACCCTGGCGGTCTCCCTCGGGGGCATCGAGACCCTGATCCAGCATCCGCCGAGCATGACCCACGCCGCCATGCCGCGCGCCGACCGACTCGCCGCCGGCATCACGGACGGCCTGGTCCGGGTTTCCGTCGGCTGCGAGGACGCCCAGGACATCATCGATGATTTCGATCAAGCTTTCGAGAACGTCTCCGGGTAAACTCCGCTCAGAGATAAACACACTCCCTACGTGGGTTTCTGAGTGCGGTAGCGCCCAGAAACCCACGTAGGGAGACACCCATCTCATTTTCAGATCAGGCTGTATTCGTCCTCGCCTACTGGAGGTAGCCCAGAGCGCGAAGGCGATCCTGTTCCTCGGCGGTCAGCTCCACGCGGCTCCGGTCCACAGGCGACCATCCCTCAACACCCCAGCGCTCACGATCCTCGATAACCCGCGCCATCAGTTGGTGGTGAATGTGTTCCACCACCTCCGGTACCGACGACGCGTAATCGACCTGCTCGGCGGGATCGACGGCCAGGTCAAACATTCGGCGTACATCGCCATCGTCAAGGAACAGCGCCTTTCGCTGCCCGGCGATCACCGCCTTGTCGAAGTCGCCAGCACAGATCACTCGTTTGACCGACGGGCGCTGAAGAGGATGCCCCCGCAGGCGTTCGTCCCGCTCTCCAACAACCTCCAACACCGTGGGCACCAAATCGATCGAAGTGGTGGGATGCCCGTTCCTGACGCCCGCCCTCCGGCCGCGGGGCCACTTGATCCACAACGGGACACGAAGCACCTCTTCGTACAACGAACCGTGGAGCACCCCGCCATGCTCGAAGAATTCCTCACCGTGATCGCTGGTGACGATTACGGTGAGATCGTCCCAAACACCTCCGGATCGAAGGATATGGAAAAGCTCACCCAAAGCGGCAGTGGTGAATCGAACCCCTTCGCCATACAGTCCTGGAAGAACCAGCCGGTCTGACTCGGTCGCGTTGATTCGTCCCCGGTTGATGGCTGCGAGCATCCGAGAGGCGCACAGGCCTTCGCGGCAACCGTAGTCCGTCACCGAAAAACGGTGTTCGACCGTCTCGCGACTGACTCCCGGGGCCTCGTAGGGTAGTCGCTCGAAATCGGAATGGGGTTCAAAGGTGTGGAAAAAATAGAAAAAACCCTCTTCCCGGTGTTCGTATATCCACTTTGCAGCGCGGCGGGTCTGCCGATCAACCCGCCACCGCGCCCACTCGTAGCTTTCAAACCCGCGATCGAATCCCCACTCCGGCTTCATCCACTCACTTCCATAGGCGATGGCTGCGGTCCTTAAACCTGCAACCCGCATACGCTCAGCGAGAGTCGGCACCGACTCGTGGATCGGAAAACCGCGCCCAACCGCGCCATGGACCCATGCCGGGACGCCGGTGAGCATGGTCGCGTGGGACGGCAAGGTCCAAGACGCCCCGGAGTAGTGCACCGTCCAGCCTTCCGCTTCATCGAGAAAGTCCCTGAACCCCGAATGCAGATCATCCTCAACCCTCCCGATCGCATCGGCCCGCAAGGTGTCGATGGAGATCAGAAGAATCTGATGGCCCGCCGGCCGGCGGTGTTCGCCACTCTGGTTGCGCCGCACTACAGCGTCCCTGAGCCACAGGGTCCGACCCGGTTGCGCTTCGACCTCCAAGGTCAGCACACCCCGGCCCCCTCCGTCCGGAAGGGTCACAGCCTGGTGCCGCCAACCCGGGCCATCGCCCATCTTCAAAAAGCCCGATAATCCGATGTCGGCACCAGTCAGAGACCACCTAATGCCCACGTTCGCTGCCGGCGGCCAGGTGGCCGGGTTGTCCGC
This sequence comes from uncultured Holophagae bacterium, assembly GCA_963801995.1. GTDB lineage: Bacteria > Acidobacteriota > Thermoanaerobaculia > Thermoanaerobaculales > Sulfomarinibacteraceae > FEB-10. The sequence continues at coordinate 1,069,984 of CAWDGW010000017.1, forward strand.
GCACGCCATGAGTTCGAGTTGTGAACCTCGAAGCCAGGCCGTCTCGACTGAGACCGTATCGCCTACCGAGAGCGGCACCGACATCCAGGTCTCGTCAGCACAGGTTGCCTCCTCGGGAGTCACCGATCCGCCGTTCAATTTCAACGACTCGGAGAGCACCAGATCATCGGCAAGCTCCCAGGATCTTTCCGGCGACGGACTACAGGCCAGGGCGGTTCCCAGCACGAAGCCCGCCACAAGAAACCGGAAATGTGCCCCCATGAACAACACTCAGATCAGCGCATCCCGGTCCGATCCGAGCCTCACAAGGTCGATCCGCTCAGGATCGCTCACACCGAGGCCGTAGCGGGTGTCCGCAATCTGGATGTGGTGCGGCGGCGGGCTGATGGGCCGGTCTTCGCCAAAGAACTCCTTGCGCTTGGCCTGGATGATCCGCGCGCCCGTGGCGTCTGCCGCCACAGGGTCAGTACTCAAAATCAGGCCGCCGTAAGGCCACACGAATCTTTTCGAGAAGCTGTGAGGACCAACCCCGTGGAACTGCGGGGTCAGCATGACCAGAATATTGAGCCGCACCTTTCCCTCGAGCTGGGGCAAGAGCCAGATCGATCCCAGGGGCGCGCAGGCATCGCCGTGGTACTCGGCGGGTCTCGGGACGAACATGATCATGTTCTTCAAGAGCGTTCCCAGACCCGACCAGTGATGGGTTCGCATGGGCCGGACATTGATGAAGGCTGTGGCGCGACCAAAAACGGAATCCGAGAGGACATCGCGGTCCGTCACCGCCACGTCAGCAGGAGCGACGCCCGCTTTCAGCACTTCGGAACGGATCGCCTCTTCCAGTCCCGGAGGGGTCCGCAGGTGGCCCCACTCGTTGGTCTTGATGCCCACCACGTCACCCGTTGCCACAAGGCGCTTCCACGCGGGCGCCGGTTCCTCCTCGTCAAAAAGTGCCGCCAACCCCTGGTTCAGCATGTCATGCAGAATTTCGGGTGACGAGTCTCCCTCGGGCCCGATCGCATCCTGCCTTCGCACCAGGACCACCCGGCTGCGCGGCGCCTCCTCGTTCCCAGCCAGCGAATCACGCCCGAATCCGAGAAGGCCGCCCGCTGCCGCACCCGATCCAGCGGTCACGAAGGTCCTGCGACTGAATTTCCTATTTGGTGCGGTCATCATTCACCTCCCGGATCGAGTTCATCGAGCAAGGCGTCGGCGAGTTCCCCGGACCCGGCAGCGATCACCGCCACCAGGCGCCGATCGCCGAGTCGGGCTCCATACCACCTGCCGGCCGGATCTTCCACGGTTCCAGCCGCAGCCTGTCCTTCGAGGAATCTCCTGGAAAACAGCTCGAATGACTCCCGAGCGCGACCGTGATCGGGAAAATCGATCACCGCGACGTGGGCCGACCATGGGTCTCGAACGATCTTCGCCAGCACGGCCTCGGCGTCGGGGGCGAGCCCAAATACGGGACTGTCCCCGAGGTACACGTGAGTCCGCAGAATCTGTTCGCTGCGAAGGAACCTCACCGACCGCCGATCCAGACCCTCGCCAGGCAACACATCCACCAGCGCCGGACGGTGGGCATCGGCCTCGATCCTCGCGGCAACGGCATGGCCGAGGGAGAATACCGCGGCCCTCGTGGCTTCGGTCTCGTCCTCGGCGTAGATTGAAACAAACCACCGGCCCTTCCAGAACGACAGCCAACCGTACCGGTAGAGGCCGTCGTGACCGATGGTCACCGCCTCTCCGTCCAGATCGTAGGTAAAGACCCCGAAAGCGTCGTCTGACGTCGCCATCTCGAACACGTCGACCACGATTCCCGGTGCGTCACCCGGCTCGGCGTAGCGCCGCGACAGGCAGCGTCGAAGGCCGTACGCCAGGTACACCTCGGCGTGGCCGTCGATGTAGCCGAAGATGGTCTCGGTGTCGTAGGTCGCCACCTCCGAAACCGCCTTCCAACCCTCGACACTTTCGGGCAGAAACTCCTCGGGCGGTGTCTCCCGTCCGCAGCTTGCGATGAGGAGCAGGACCGGAGCGCAGAGGCTGACGAGCAGCAGTGATTCGAGCCAGACCATTCGGGTCATTGGCATTGATTATACGACCGCCCGAGGACGGAATGCGAAATGCGAACCATGTCCCGCCTCGATCGGGTGGTGTACCTTAAGCTCATGGATCGAAAGAGGCTCATCAGGGCAGCCAGGGACCTCGGGCTCATCCTGCTGATCTCCTTTGCTCTGGGTGAAATGGCGCTGCGGATCGTGGACCATTTCAACCCCAGCTTCGTGTTCCACGACAGTTCGTACAACCGATTCAGGGCGGCGAAGGGCTCCACCTACTACGGTTTTCCCATCAACTCTCGGGGATTCCACGATGTGGAGTTCGCGCAGAAGTCGGACCATGTCTATCGAATCCTCGCCCTCGGCGACTCCTTCGCTTTTGGGATCGTCCCCTACGAGCACAACTACCTGACCCTCTTGGAGGAACAACTGAGTCGGCCCGACAGGCCAGTCGAGGTGCTCAACATGGGGATCCCTCGAACCAGTCCGCTGGACCACCTCGCCCTCCTGGTCAACGAGGGGCTGGAACTCGAACCAGACCTGGTGTTGCTGTCTTTCTTCTCGGGAAATGATCTACTCGAAATCTACCGAGAAATCCACGAGAAGCGGCCTTTCTACAGCCGGTCCCATGTCCTGACCCTGATGAGATACGCGGTCTTTGTGCGCCCCCAGACCGAACCGGGTGTGCTCCGAAATCGTCGCACCTACCGAGACGACCAACCTACCTTCGGCCCGGACTCCCACCTCGAGATTCTCGGAGCAAACGCCATCGTGTATCTCACGGGGTGGGAGGGTTTTGCCCAATCGATCGACGCGGCGACCGCGGCCATCGAACGGATGGCCGAAATGTGCCGTACCAGAGATATTGCCCTGACCGTCCTCTTGCTGCCCGAGGAGACCCAAGTCGACACCGACCTCCAACGGGTACTCTCCACCACTTTCGACCTCTACCCCGAGGACAGCATGGACTTCCAACTCCCGAATCGCACTCTTCAAAAACGGCTGACCACGCTCGACATCGACCACCTCGATCTCCTCCCAGCCTTTCAAGCCGGCGCCCAAACCATCCACCTCTACAAACCCCGAGACACCCACTGGAATATCGCAGGCAACAGGCTTGCCGCCAACACCATCGCCAGCTACCTGCTGAATCTCGGATTGCCCGGGCTGACCGAAGTGAGTGACGGTTCATCGGGGGCCGAAGCAGGCGGTGGGAAATAGGTCCCCTCCCAGTCAATTCGAAATTCGAAAATGAATTCCTCCCTAGCGACTCCCGCCTCGGCCGAGGAACCGGTCGCACAGCTCGTCAGGACGCGGTGCTTGTCCGGTCGAATCGTCCTGTGTAACCTGAGAGCGGACCGGGTCCACCAGATGAAGAAACTGACCGCGTTGCTTTCGTTGATTGTCCTCTGCGCCTGCGGATCGCAGGATGATAGAGGCCGCCGCCCAGAGTCGCTCCCGCAGTGGGAGTGGATGACCGGACGAGTGGTCACCGACACGCCGCTGCTCGTGGTACCCAACACGAACTGGGCGGTTGATCGGGAACGGGAGTTGTGGGGATTCGCCGCATCGGCCTCCCTCGCGATCCATGTTCAGGAATCCCTCAGCGAGCCCCTCCATTTGACCTTCGTTGTCGATCTGGGAAACCCCGAAGATCTGCATGCGAGCATGGACGGACTGCCGATCCCGGCACCATGGTCCACCATAGACGGGGCCAGGCTGAGCTTTCACGTTCCAGCCGATGCATTGCAGCCAGGCACCCACGCCCTGACTCTGGTTCGCACCGATCGAGCGACAGTCGAGGGCACTGCGGACGCCTTGAGGTTTTCCGAAATTCGATGGCAAACCGGCTCGGTGGTCGATCGATTGAATCCGGACCGAGTTCATCGATACCGTTATATCGCGGCCTTCCTGCTCGACGGCGTCACCGGTTCCCAGTCCACCGAACGGTTGGGGGGGGTTCTATTCATCGGCTCCGGACAGACAGCATTGCCGGTTTCGGTGTTTGGTCCGTCCACAATCCACTTCACGGTGCAGAACTCCTCCCCCGTTCTCGCCCAGTTCACCGTTGAATCACCCGGTGGAACCATCAGCCACGAGGTCGAAAGCCACGGAAAAACGGTGATCACCGCCGATCTGTCCACCGAATCGTCCGAAGTGGTTCTGAGGGTGGACGGCCCACCAGATGGCCTCTACCTCTGGGGGGCACCGGTCATCCGCGACAGCGCAGCCCTCCGAACCCCGCCCATCGTCCTGATCACGCTCGACACGACCCGGCGAGACGTGGTGCCGCCCTGGTCGGACAACTCGGGGCTGATGCCAAACGTCGCCAAAATGGTCGGGCACGCCACGGTCTTCAACCGCGCAGTCGCCACGTCCCCTTGGACCCTCCCCTCCCACGCCTCGATCTTCACGGGCCTGTACCCATCTCACCACCGTGCGGGGGTCACCGACCAAGAGCTGACGCCGAGCTTCACCACCATCGCCGAGCTGCTCAGAAGTTCGGGCCAGCTGACCGCCGGCTTTGCAGGCGGGTTCTTCTGTGCCTCACGCTTCGGTCTCAGCCAGGGATTTGCCGTATACCACCAACCCGCGGATTTCGAGGTTCCCGCCGAGGCCCTGACCGACCTGGTGCTGGCATTCCTCGATGAGTACGCCGACGTCGCGCCCTTCCTCTTCATCAACTATTTCGACCCCCATTTCCCGTATCGTGCGCCAGATCGCTTGCGGACTGTGGCCGGTCCCGACTCCACCACACTGCCGGATTCGACCGCGGCAATATGGCAGGAGATCCTCGACGGCGACGGCGGCGCCTGGACCCGGGCCAACGTGGAGGACATCCCGTTTCCAGAGCAGGCGTTGGCCTCGATCCACTCGCAATATCGGACTGAGGTGGCGTTCATGGACGAACAGATCGGGCGGTTGATGCAGGCCCTCCACCGATATGATCTGTACGATCCCGCGCTGATCATTTTGGTGGCCGACCACGGCGAACTGCTCGGCGAGCACCGGATCCTCGGTCACGGCGGTCGACTGGACCCGGAGCTGGTGGAAGTGCCCCTGATCATCAAATTCCCCCATCAGGCCCACGCCGCGGTCCGGAATGACCTGGTGTCGATCGCCGACCTCTTTGCCACCACACTCACGGTTGCGGGATTGGAGCCACCTCCCAGCGATGGAGCCACTCTGTCAGGGGATGGCGAGACAGGGGATCGAATCCGGACACTGGTATTTTCCGAAGAACACGAGATGGGAATTCACGAGCTCTACGGCAGGCTGAAAATCGCCGACCACCTGTACGGGGTTGAGGGACTCGCCGAACGACAGATCGTCTGGAGTTCTGGACGGGATTGTTTCGTCCAACGAGACAGTTCCTGGGAGGTGGCCCAGTGTTCCGCAGAGGACACAATGGCCTTGGTGGAGGCGCTCCTCGACCCACCAGAACTATTGGCAGGTCAGGCCGAGACCGACCTCGACGCCGCGGCACTGGAAAAACTCAGGGCGCTGGGGTATGTGCAGTAGTCAGCCCGGTCAGTCTTCTCAGTGACCGTTGCCCGACTCCTCGTCCGGGGTTGACTCACTCGGCTCGAGAGAACCCGTCTCGCCCGACTCGAAGCCCTCCTCCATCACAGCCTCGTCGCCAGCGGCTTCGGTTGAGGTGGCTTCGGTGTCCGGCACCGAAGCTGCGTCCTCGGTGGGTGGGGCCGAGCAGCCCACAACAACCACGCAGGCCACGATCAGCGAGCACCACACAAGCTTCTTCATGTTCACGACCCTCCTTGGCAGGTAGGAGCGTAAACCATGGAGTGGGCATCGTCCAGGCGGTGCCGTCGTCCGATGGAGCCGGGCAGACGCGGTAGGCAGAATTCGAAATTCGAAAAACTGCCAATGGCTCACCGGGTGGGAGGGGGAGTTTTCGATTTTCGATTCGAAAACAGGCTCACGGGTATGATGACCTCAATGGAACCAACGACCGTCGCATCAGCCGCCACCGCAACAACAGCGTTTGACTGGAGGGTCTACTCCGACGCGACGGCTGCGGGTTTGACGGCCTTGATCCCGCTGCCGCTGGTGGATCTGGCCTTCGAGTCCACCTTCCGACGGCGGATGCCGGCTGCCATCGCCCGCGTTCACGACCGCTCCGTGCAGCCGATGGTCAGGTCTCAGCTCGGAAAGGGCAGCAATCGGTTTTTTTCACCGGCGGGCTGCCTGACCCTCCCTTTCTTTGCCGTGAAGTACCTGCTCCGACGAATCTGGCGAAAAGTCGTCTATGTCCTGGCGGTCGCCGACGCCGCCAGCCTGGTGAGCGAATATTGGCACCGCGCCTACCTCCTCGATCACATGGTTCGGTCTGGGCACCTCGACGCCGGAGCCGAGACCGACCGGGCTGTGAGGGTGTTCCACCACGTTCTTCGCGAAACGGATACACGTCCCTTGGTTGGCCTGGCGCGACAGGTCGTGGCAGCCACTAGCAGGGTAGGACGGTTACTCCTTCGGTCTCGCCGTCGAGGCTCGGCAGAGGCCACTGAATCCCTCGGTGAGATTTTCCGGTCGCACTGGAGCGCCGCCGAACGGTCTCTTCGGGCCGTAGCCATTCGCTACAACGACCTCTACGCCCCGGCAGATGGAAGGGGTCAAACCAAGTTTCAGAGTCGCGCGGACTGTTGAGGGAGGTTGTCCGAATCGCTCATTCCACATCCCACATTCCGAATTCTGTCGCCCCCATTTCCCCCAATCTCGGCTAAACTGCGGTGCCATGTACGAAGCCGAAAGACACTTCGCCACCAAGATTGTCGAGGAGGCGTGCGCACTCGCGACTCGGGTTCAACAACAGATCACCGCCACCGGTGACGCCATCAGCAAGGATGATCGATCACCGGTGACAATCGCGGACTTGGCGATCCAAGCGGTGATCAGCCGACGGTTGAACGACAGATTTCCGGGAGACCCACTGTTGGCCGAGGAGGACGCCACGCCGTTGGACAACGATCCAACGGTTGCCAAGCGAGTCCTCGACCTCGCACGGAGCGCCGACGAACGGACCAACCCCGAATCCCTCCGCCAGGCCCTCTCCAGGGGGGACCATGGCGGCGTCGCCGACAGGTACTGGGTGCTGGACCCGGTGGATGGCACCAAGGGATTCCTGCGCGGCGATCAGTACGCAGTGGCGCTGGCACTGGTCCAGCACGGCAGGGTGGTTGTGGGGGCGCTGGGGTGCCCAAACCTCGGCGCGGTGCAACAGACCGCTGCCGCGCACCTCGGCACCGTTCTGAGTGCGGAGTCCGGGCAGGGTGCCTCGATGCGATGTATCGGCAGCGCTGCTGACAGCCGGATCACCGTGGATCGTATCGACGATACCGTCGATGCGAGATTCTGTGAGTCGGTTGAGTCAGCCCACGCCGCCCACTCCGTACAGGCCAAGATCGCGGCCACTCTCGGCATCACCAGGGCGCCCGTTCGAATCGACAGTCAGTGCAAATACGCGATCGTTGCCCGCGGTGATGCATCCATCTATCTCAGACTGCCACGAGATCGAGCCTACCGCGAGAAGGTCTGGGACCACGCAGCCGGGGTGGTGGTCATCGAAGAGGCCGGTGGGCGGGTTTCCGATCTTGACGGCAGCCCCCTGGATTTCTCCCAGGGACGCCACCTCGCCCGCAGTTACGGCATCGTCGCCACCAACGGCCTGCTCCACGAGCGTGTTCTGTCGGCTTGTCGCCAAGTTCTCGAACTGGATTGAACGAACTTGGGCCGATTGAAGATTGAAAATTGAAGATTGATAATTGAAGATTCGCCCACACACCCGTTTCGATCGCGGATTTCGAATCGCGAATTCGGACCTCTCACCCGGCCCAGGATTTTGGTTTTTGACTTCCTAATTTTTGATTTTTGATTTTTGATTTTTGATTGGGTGGGTGGGCGGAAGTACCGGCCCGGCGTGCTCGAACTTGACCGCGCGCTGCCCGGTGGTGCACGCCATGCACGCGGGCGCACCCTTGATCACCATCTCCTGGAAGACGTCGATGGGCAGATAGTAGAGCGCATCCACATCGAGTTCGGTGGCCACCTCGCTCGAGTCGCCGGCGAATCGGGCTGCAATCAACTCCGCCTGTGTGGGGGTATTGATTCCCTGGAAGCAGGAATCGATCACCGCGGGCCAGAGGGTCCCGAAGAAGATTTTGCCCGCGCCGGCGGACCGCAGAGCTCGAACGATCCTGGTGGCATTGGTACCGCGAACAATGCTGTCATCGACCAGAAAAATGTTGCGGCCGGCCACCGCCTTGGCGTCCACCCGAAAGTCCATCATCGCCGCCTTGTCGCGCTCTTCCTGGGTCTCCTCCATGAAGATCCGTCCGCCAAAACGGTACTTCGAGACCGGCGTGGCGTACTGGATCGTCCCTACCGCCAGCTCCTTCTCGAGCTTCTGAGCGAAAGCCTCTGCGCCCGGGATTGGCGAGTGAGGGATGGGCACCACCAGATCGATCGCGCCCACAGACTCGGGCGCCACGTCCATGACGTGGAGAGCCAGGGCCCGCCCGGCACGCCAGCGGAACGACCGAACGCTGTCGCCCATCATGGAACTCTCCACGTCGGCGAAGTAGATCAGCTCGAAGGCGCACGGTCGGGTGTCTCGCTGGACCAGTATCCGTTCTTCCACTTCGAGGGAGCGATCGATGCAAATGGCTGCCCCGTCCGGGACGTGAGAAATAACCTCGTATCCATTCTGCTCGAGGGCAAGGGTTTCCGACGCCACCATCACCGATGCCGGACGCGCCCTGCGGCCAAACACCATTGGCCGGAATCCGTGGGGATCCCGGAACGCGTACAGCGCGTTGCAGGTCACCGCGACCGCCGAGTAGGCCCCGGTCACCCGTGCCTGGACCTCCGCGATCGCGCGGAACATGAGTTCGCGCTCGGGAACCGCCGGGTCCTGGAGGCGGTAGTGCTCAAACCAGAGCCCCAGGGTCCTTAGCAGCGGTTCGGCGTCGCAGTGATTCGCCAGCGCCTGACCCCGTTTCGTCAGCTCGCTCGTGATCTGTTTCACATTGGTGATGTGACCGTTGTGGGCCAAAGCGAAACCCGTGAACGCGTCGAAGAATGGCTGCGCGTTGGTAATCCCGCCGCCGCCGTAGGTCTTGTATCGCGTGTGGGCAATGCCCAGATCGCCGGCCACATCCCCGTGTCGCTTGAAGATGTCATCGGCGAGTCCCTCACCTTTCTCGAGAGTCGCCTGACGGTGGACCGGATCAAAGATGAAAAGTCCTGCGTACGCCGGGCCGCGATGTTGGAGGAAATGAGCGCCGTTGGCCAGATCTCGCAAAACTGGACGGCCGCTGTCACCGATAACGCCTACGATGCCGCACATCTGATCCTATGCCCTCCGCCGCGGGCACTATACCTCAAGATCTGATCTTCGATCAGTTCCGGTGGCGTTCGATCTCGCCAGTCATGGGCACGAAGCGCACCGGGATGACCGACCGCTCCTGATACTCGTCCCCGGACCGGGTGATGACCTTCAGTTCCTGGTAGAACTCCCCTACTGGAATGACCATCCGGGCACCATCGGCGAGTTGGTCGAGCAAGGGATCGGGGACCCGATCGGGCGCAGCCGTGACGATGATCCCGTCGAACGGCGCCTCCTCGGGCCATCCGCCATAGCCGTCCCCACAGCGCACCTGCACCTCGGAATAGGCAAGGCTCTTCAGTACCGCAGCCGCCCCCTCGCAGAGCTTGGTCTTGATTTCAATGGAAAAGACCTTGACTCCCATTTCCGCGAGCACCGCCGCCTGGTAGCCCGACCCCGTGCCAATCTCCAGCACGCGGGAGCCCTCCCCAACCTCGAGAAGTTCGGTCATCAGTGCGACGATGTACGGCTGGGAAATGGTCTGTCCCTGCCCGATCGGAAGCGGAGAGTCGTTGTACGCCGCGTCCTGGTACACATCGGGAACAAAGAGGTGGCGAGGGACCTTGCGGAGGCTCACCAGGACCTCGGGGTCCCGAACACCGCGCGCCTCGATCTGGGTGCGCACCATTTCGGTCCTTCGACCTTCCCAGTCCGGTCCGATCGGCTCGGTGGAGTGACCGCCAGGGGCGCTACAGGCACTCATCAGTCCGACCAGGGACGAGGTCACTGCCGCCGTCAGCCATCCGTTTAGATCGCCCATCATGTGCTGCTCCGAGTTTCACCTTCCGTAGCCTTCCCCCGATTCGACCCCTCGGGGACCGGAATTTTCTGGCACCGCTTACCACGATTCTTGAGTCTATTAGAACACATGCCGCCTCCAATCACCGGAAAAACAGGTGCAAGTCGCATGCCGATGATTCGAAGGGAGGCAGTTGGCTGTTGGCCGTTGGCAGTTGGCAGAAATCGGGCGTCGGTTTCGGAGTCGGGATCGGGATCGGTATCGGAATCGAAACACCGTCCCCGGCGGTACTGACCACTGCCGTCGAACCGCCAACCCCCATCGCATGCCGCACGCCGCAAGCCGCATGCCGCATGCCGCCCCGCTTGACACTCGCGATCACGAACCCTCACCATATTCACCATGCCAACTCCACCTGACCGCGAGCCGCCATTCCCAAACACCAGCCCGACCCGACGTGACCTCCTGATCAGAGGTGGTGCAGCGCTCGCAGGTTTCGCCACCACATCGGTATCGGTCGCGGCCACGCCGTCGTCGTCAGGACGACCGGTCGCGGTCGCGTCCGCCAACGGTCTCGACGCCGTGGGGCTCGCAGTCCAGCACATGGAGGCGGGAGAACCCCCGGTGGACGCCGCGGTGGATGGGGTAGCCCTCGTCGAGGCCGACCCGGAAGACGTCACGGTCGGATACGGAGGGCTCCCCAACTCCGAGGGAGTGGTCCAATTGGACGCCTGCTGCATGGACGGCTCCACCATGCGCGCCGGCGCTGTGGCGGCACTGGAAGGATTCACACACCCGTCTCGGGTCGCTCTCGCGATCATGCGCCGGACTACCCGAGTCTTGCTCGTGGGCGACGGCGCGGCAAAGTTCGCCCGAACCCTTGGATTCGAAGAACGTGAGCTGCTCACCGAGCGGGCGCGAAAGATCTGGCTCTACTGGAAGACCGTCATGTCGGACATCGACGACTGGGTTCCGACCCCCGACCAGATGAATGATCCGGACATCCAGTGGTTCATATCAAGATTCGGCGCGGTCCGGCCCACCGGCACGATCAATCTCTGTGCGGTGAACGCCAAGGGCGAGTCTGGTGGGGCCACGACCACCTCCGGACTCTTCTTCAAAATCCCGGGCCGGGTCGGCGACTCACCGCTGATCGGCGCCGGGTTGTTCGTGGACGGAGACGTCGGCGCAGCCGGTTCCACAGGCCGCGGAGAGTCGGTGATTCAGACCGCCGGCTCCCACACCATCGTGGAAATGATGCGCCAGGGGGCTTCCCCCACCGACGCCTGTCTCGGCGCCCTGAGGCGAATCGTCCGGGCCACCCGGGTTCCATATCTTCTGAACGAGCGCGGGCGACCCAACTTCGGAGTCACCTATTACGCCGTCTCTCGAGACGGCGCGGTGGGCGCGGCCTCCATGTGGTCAGGCGTTACATACGCCGTTGCCCGGTCAGGCGAGGAGCCGCACCTCGAAGACTGCGCGTATCTCTACGAACGGGAGGACCTCTAAATCCGGAAATCGGAATTCGGAATTCGGAAAACCGTCCCCAACGGTGTTGCCAGCGGCTACCTCTCTACCCTCCTCTTTCCGCCCTCTCCGGGTGGGAGGTCGGGTTTCCACATTCCACGTTCCACGTTCCACATTTCCCCCGCCTCGTTCCCGCCTCGATCGAGCTAGATTGTCCTCAATGGAGGACACCATCGGACGCCGACTGAGGCGTTTGCGCCCACCGCCGCACTATCCGAAAAGACCGGGACCCGTTCAACCTCCCCGGTCGCAAACCGTGTCGACGCGGCCGTGGCACGCCCCTTGCTCAAGCACTCATCAGGAACTCGATACAAACCGGAGTTCCGGGGAGGCAACCATGGGAGACGCGAAACGGAAGCTGCAGATCATGCTCCTGGTGGCGATCAGCTTGACGATCCTCGCGGCGCCGGCCCGCGGAGCGGATTGGTTCGGGGTCCACATGGGTCCCGGCGGGTTTTCGCTTTCCTTCGGCTCATCCAACTGGTCAGTTTTCGGTTCATCCTGGACGGACCCGGGTTGGCGAATCGACTACCACGTGGCTCTCTCCGGTTACGGCGAGTGGGTGTGGGTTGATGGCCTCGGCCAGTGCTGGCGCCCGTGGGTCGCAACCGGATGGCGGCCCTACACCCATGGTCGTTGGGTCTGGACCCACCTCGGCTGGACCTGGGTTGCCTACGAGCCTTGGGGCTACTTTCCCCACCACTTCGGCAACTGGGCGATGAGCTCCTACGGATGGGTGTGGACGCCCGGCTACCAGTACAGGCCTGCCAATGTGGTGTGGGTGGGTGCGGGTGGATTTGTTGGCTGGTACGCTTGCCCGCCAGCCGGGTGGAGCCACGCCGGGCGCGGATGGCACCGCGGACACCATCACGGTTATGCCAACGGGTACGACCACGGGTACTCCAACGGTTGGCGTGACGCACAGCACGCCACCTATACTCGATGGGATCACTTCGGAGCCGGAGATCTTTCTCGCTACGCCGTTCCCTATGGTGCCACCAATGCCGGTGGATCGAATACCACCCTGCGCGCCGGAATCACAGCACCCGATCGGGATGACCTCGCTCGGCGCGGCATTGTAACTCCCCGCTTCGAAACCGAGAGTCGGACGGCGCGCATCGGCGACCGCCACATCACGGTGACTCGGCCTATCGGAGCCGAAGTGGCCGTCCGAAATCACGCCCAACACACCGTCCAACGAGCCCTGGCGCGTGATGCGCAAAGGACCGTCGCCACTCGCGAACAGGCGGCCCGAATCGCGCCCACTGAACGAAGCTCCCGCACCCCGCCAAAGAAATCTCCGTCCCAATCGGCGATTCAACGACCCGAGATCAATCGGCAGCGACAGCCCTCAGGGCATCTTCCGTCGAAGGAATGGTCCCCCCCGCGGGAATCCAGCCGTTCACAGCCCAACCCGACGGGCCAACAGACCGCAACCTCGGCGATTCGAACCGACCGCCGCTCGGTCACGACTCGCCAGACCCATCCCGCAGCCACTCAGTCCCGTACCGACCGTCCGACCGCCAAATCGCCTGCGTCACTCTCCAGGTCCGCGGAACGGGCCACAAGATCCGACATCCGATCGGATGCCCAGCACAGCCAATCCAAGGCCTCGAGTCGCAATCCTGGTCAAGAGAACAGGTCGCGGCAAGCGCGGCCGGCAGACAACAACGACCCTGGGGCGCGGAAAGAGCGCCATCGCCAGCCTCGGCAGGACGTCAATGACGGTGGCAGCAGGCGTTCGGGGAGCAGGCAGTAAATCAGAATGAAAAATTTCCCATCCGTTGCAGCCTGCTAAGATGTGCCCGATGTCAGACCCGTCCATCGACTCACTGCCCCAGCTCGAGGCTCGTGTCCAAAGGGCCCTCGACCGGTGCCTCGAGTGGAGTCAGCAGGGTCGCTATCGGAAGGTCCTCTCCGAAGTAGATCGTGTGTTGGACACGCTGAGCGGGCATCCGGGTCTGGCGGCACAGCTGTTGGTCTGGAAAGCACAAGCCCTCCTCTCTATGGGGTATCCGGAACGGGCGCTGCACGCAGCGAATCGGTCGTGGGAGCTGGCCACCTCCCCCCATTCCTGTTCCCTGATCGCAACCGCCCTCAACGCAACCGGCGAGATAGATCACGCCGACAGATTCCTCCGGATGGGGATCGGACTTTTCCCGGCGGCGATTCACCTCCCGGTCCAGCTGGCCACGATGCTCACGGATCAGGGTCGACTACCGGAAGCCCTCGATGTGCTCGAGGGCGTCACTCCGTCGACCCAACTCCCTGTGGACATGCAGGTGTTCTTGGTCGGCCTTCGAGCCAACTTGCTGGCCACAATAGGTCGCTGGTCCGAAGCGGACGCCGTTCTTCAAGAGGGACTCCACCGACACCCGGACTCCTCGCTGCTCCTGGAGACCCACGACTCCATTAGCCGCGAGTGGATTCGCAACCGCGCCGAGGAAAGCCTGGCCGAATCGTGGCTCGCATCGCTGGAACCGGTGGTGGGAGTCTCGGCCGAGGTCGACGACGCGGTGATGCACTTCGGCATCGTGCTGGGACTTTCCGATCTCGTGGTGCTTGGAGCTCGCCGGCTGTGGCGCTCCTTCGACGCCTCCAACTCGATCAACATTCAGGCGCCCGATCCGTGGGGTGTTGCGCTCCTAACCGCCGTACTCGAACTCGATGGACACCCGCAATCGGTGGCTGCGATGGCCCGCGCGACGGCATCCAATCAGTCTACCGTCCGCTCAGCCATTGGCAGGATCCGGCGATTCCTGGACCGCCTCGACCCCGGATTCTCCAGGCGCGCCTTTGGAGCCATTTCCAACCCCAGGCTGGACGATGACACCCGGGAGGGCGCGGAACGGACGGGTTCAGTCCTTACCTTCCCAATCTCACCGTGAACCGACCCTTGATGGAGAGCGCCATGCGATGGACCGTGAGCTTCGCGTTGGGAATGTCATTGATCTCCACACCAGCCTTCGCAGCGGAGAGGGCTCTCAACGAAACCCGCCGGTTCCCCTCTGAGGATGGCAAGCTTGTTGTGGTGGACGTGGCCGACATCGACGTGGAGCTTCGGGCCGCTGACGTCGCGGAGATCGAAATCACCATTGATCTTCGAATCTCAGGAGTTGGGGCCGAGAAGGCGGAACGATGGCTGGCTGGTCGCACACCAGACTTCGTCGACTCGCAAGACCGCTTGACTGTCACCTCTCATCCGGGGAAATCGGGGTTCCTCGCCCTGGGGCACCTCACAGCACGGGCCCGGTTGCGAGTTGTTGCGCCCACTGGAGCCGTGCCAGACATCACGACCACACGGGGGTCGATCGCCGTTCGTGGGGACTTCCCAGCAGCCGAACCACTCCGACTTCGCACGGCCACTGGATCCATGGAAATGGTGGGTGCCGCTGGGGGACTTGACGTCCGGTCAGCCTCCGGCGACGCCCGAATCGAGGTCCTGCGACCTCTGGATACGCTCTTCGTGAGAACGTCCTCCGGAAACGTCAATCTCACCGGCGGCTCCAAAAATGCCCAAGTCGACACCGCGTCCGGAAATATCTGGCTGTTGAATCTCTCGGGGTCGACGGTTGTCGAGACGTCTACCGGCAAGGTCACCCTCCGCTGGGACAGACTCGAAGCCGACGACACCGTCAAGGTGAGATCGGCTTCCGGCAGGATCGACCTCAGTATTCCCGACGCCTCGGACCCCCGCGGCAGCCTGACCACAACCGGCGGCACGATCCGATGCGATCTCCCCGGCACTGTCAACGAAAGAGGGGACACCGTTTCCCTGGAAGGAGCGGGACCGATGATCGAGGCGGAGACCGCGTCGGGCGAAATCGTATTGGTTCGAGGTGACACGTGACAGGTGACACGGTGTGAAGGGTGGTGGTGAGGGGATTGGTTGGAAAAAAACTCCCGGCGACAATCGCCGGGAGCTGCCGCAGAACCGAGGGGACGCGGGTGAGTCTCTAGTGGAGAATCACCGAGGCATCGCCCACCCCCACCTCGAGTTCGATCCTGTAGGTGCCTTCGCCACGCCAGCTGCTGGAGTGGCCAACGAATCCCTTCCCTGAGTTGACCTCGCCCTCTGCGTCAATGGAGGCACCACCAACGCCACCCGAAGCACTGGCCGATCCGAAGGCTTCGGCGGGACCACGTACAGTTCCATTGCCAACTCCGACGCTGACCTCCACATCGCCCTCAGAGACTTCGATCGTCGCATTCCCGACACCGACCTCCATCTCCACTCCTCCGGCCAGCCCCGACAGACGGACGTCGCCAACGCCCAATTCGAGCTCGACTCCGACACGGGACGGGACAGTGACCATCCAACGGGCCTCGAATCGCGGCTCATCGGACACCGAGTCGAGCTCCAGACGAAGCTTCCGGTTGTGCTCGGAGGCGTTGAGTACCGCTGCTTCCACTTCCTGCTCTGCCTTCTTCATTGAAGAAAAGACCCCCCCTCGCCGCGGGGTGAGGGTGATCTCGACGTGGATCACGTCGGTGTCGCCGGACACCATCGTGACGTCGCCGACCCCGTTGATGATTCGGAGTCGATCAACGCCGCCTGCAGGGTGGGACTCTTCAAGCGTCCGGTCAGCCGCGCCGCCGGGCACCGCCATCGCGATTGAAATCAGGCAGATCAGAGTCATTCGACCGATCATGTTCTCGCCTCCGATTTGGTCGTCTTCACGACCGTTCTCTATTCACTCAACGCAGACTGTCAAGAAAGGTTCAGCTTCCACCCGGAAATTATTTTCCGCCGACGTTCAATGCTCCTGACTTCCAACGGGGTGGGAGGGAATCTTCGATCTTCGATCTTTGATCTTTGCTCTGCGATTCGGACGCGGGCTCGGGCACGGAGAAGGAGACGGGCACGTGCACGGGTGGTTGGGTGGGGACTGCCAACTGTCACATGTCACCTGTCACGTGTCACCCCTATCCTCTGCTAAACTCGCGCGACGGAGGAGGAGAACCCATGGAACACAAAGCCGATACGGGAAAGGTCCTGCCAGCCAACGCTTTCCGTGAACTCGAACCCGGAGAGATCTACACGCCAGTGGTGCCTCCAGAGGATGAGCGACCCGAGGTCTCCATCCGATCAGTGGTCATCGGCGTCATCATGGTGGTGATCTTCACCTTTGCCGCCGCCTATATCGGCTTGAAGACCGGAAACGTCATCGAGACCTCGATTCCCATCGCCATTTTGGCGGTATTCCTCGGAACCCTCTTCTCCCGTCGCAGTACCTTGCTCGAAAACGTGATCATCCAGTCCATCGGACAGGCCGCCGGCGTTGTGGTGGCCGGGGCGATTTTCACCATCCCAGCGCTCTATATCCTGGATTTGCAGCCATCCTTCCTCCAGATTTTCCTGTCGTGCCTGGTGGGCGGATACCTCGGTGTCGTGCTGCTCATTCCGCTTCGCAGGTACTTCGTCAAGGACCTCCATGGCCAACTGCCGTTTCCCGAGGGAACAGCGATCGCTAACGTGCTGGCCACCGGCGAGAAGTCCAAGGGATCCGCCGGCAAGGTCCTTGCTGATGGCGTTCGGCATCGGCTTCGTCTACGACCTCATCGTAGAGTTCCTCCACCTATGGAACCACCACCTCAACTCCAAGGTCCTGTTCGGTTCATTCGGTCAGAAAATGGCCGAGGCTCGGTTCGAGTTGAAGCTCAACGCCACCGCCGTCTACTTCGGCCTCGGCTACATCATCGGCGTCCGCTACGCGGGCATCATCGCCGCCGGGTCGGTTCTGTCGGTTCTCGTGCTCGTGCCTCTCGTCTACTTTGCTGGACACGGCCTGACCGTGCCGCTGACGCCGCCCGCCGTGGGAGCCCTGGTGGCCGACATGGAGTCCGCCGACATCTTCGGTAATTACATCAGGCCCATGGGTATCGGTTGCATCGCGGTAGCCGGCATCATCGGCATTCTCAAAATGGGCAAAATCATCCTGTCGTCCCTGTCGCTGGCGTTCAAAGGCCTGGTGGGCGGCGGCGACGGTGCCGAAACCGTCCGCACCGACCGGGACATGACTCCCCGCAACACCTTCCTGATCCAAATCGGCGCGGTGGTCGGCATGTTCGTGCTCTTCTGGTTCATCAGCGGCAGACTGACCACGGCCCTGGTGGGCACCGTGATCACCTCTCTTCTGGCCTTCCTGTTCACCCCGGTGGCGGCGCGCGCCATCGCCATCGTCGGCGTCAACCCGGTTTCCGGCATGACCATGCTCACCCTGATCATCGCGTGCCTCGCCCTCGTCGCCACCGGGCTGCGCGGCGACGCCCTTGGCATGTCTGTGGCCCTGGTGGTGGGCTGCGCCGTGTGCACCGCCCTGTCCACCTCGGGAGCGTTCATCACCGACCTCAAGGTCGGCTACTGGCTCGGAGCCAGCCCATACCAGCAGGAGCGGTGGAAGTTCCTCGGCATTCTCATCGCCTCTCTGTGCGTCGGGGCCGTAATCTGGGTGCTGGCCACGTCGTACGGTTTCATGGTGGAAAACGAGGCCGGCCGCATGGTCGTCAACCCAGATCTGCCGGCACCGCAAGGAAACCTCATGGCGACCATCGTGTCCAGCGTCATGGGCGGCGAACAGCAAGCCCTGATTCTGTTCCTGCTCGGCGGCATCGTGGCGATCATGCTCGAGATGGCCAAGGTGCCGGCGTTGGCATTCGGACTCGGCATGTACCTTCCCATCGAAATCAACATGGCGGTGTTCTTCGGCGCCGCGGTGGGTCACTTCATCAGTCGATCGGGCCGCACAGAGGCCGAGCGCGAAGCTCGCAAGGAACAGGGAACGCTGATCGCTTCAGGTCTGATGGCGGGAGCGGCCATCGTCGGCACAATTGGGGCCATCCTGTTGCTGCCTCAGGTTGGCGAAGTCATGCTCTATGTTGACGTCCTCCACCTATCCGAGTCTGGAGCGGCAGTGTTTGCCGGATGGTACGAGGGCATCGGTGGTCAGTTGGTCAGCGTGCTCGGTCTGGCGGCACTGGTCGCTGCCTGCTACTTCCTTGCGAAGGTGGGAGCACGCTGGCAACTCGAGGAGGAACGCGACACGAACGACGTTACTCGTTAAACGTTTTATCCTAAAGGTGTAACGATTTACTTTTTACTCGACGGAGTTCGGTCTCCATCTCGGCAAGGAGATCGTCGGCGTCTTCGAAGACACGCAGCTCGGCGGTTCGGTCACCGGGCGGCTGGATTCGCCAGCTGCGCCAACACCAGACGGTGACGCCTGCCTTGAGGGCCATGGCGATCTCCGACAAGGTCCCTGCTCCACCTCCGACGGCGACGCAGAGATGCGCCGAGAGAACGTTGAAGGCATTGCGAGCCATGCCCGAACCCGTGAAGAGAGGAATTCGGACCCAGGGGTTCGGGTAGTTGGCGTCGGACTCTGCCACAGGCAGGACACCGACCGTGAGGCCACCGGTGCCCACCGCTCCCCTGGATGCCGCGGCCATCACCCCCGGCCCACCTCCGGTGAGCACCACCCACCCGCACCGTGCGGCCAGCTCCCCTACTCTCTCGGCAACCTGCTCTTCCTCCACCGTCGCCTTGCCCGCCCCCAACACAGCCAAGATGGGCAGCGAGCCCGGAAGACCCGAGTCCGGAGGCGCTTCGCAGTGAGAGTTTGCCATGAGGGGATTCTACAGTTCCGATTTCTGGCCGTGCGTTGGGGACCACACCTGTGGCCACGAGAATCGGCAAAACCCGCCAGTCCCACGGCCAGAAATCGGAATAATAAGAAGAGCCCGGGCGAAAGCCCGGGCCCCTCGAGTTTCACTGAAGCGTTTGCTTACTTGAGCACCACCAGCGCGACGCGGCGGTTCTGAGCCCGGCCTTCGCGGGTGTTGTTGTCAGCGATCGGCTTGTACTCGCCGTAGGAGATCACGTTCATGCGGTGCAGCGGGAAGCCGTGCTCTCTGGCGAGATACTGCATGGCGGCCTCGGCCCGCTTGTAACCGAGCTTGAGGTTGTACTGCTCGGAACCGATATTGTCGGTGTAACCCTGGACCTCGACGTAGACGCCCTTGTTCTTGGCCTTCACGCCCTTGGCGAATTCGTCCAGCGCCGCTGTGCCCTCAGGACCGAGTGTGGCCTTGTCGAAGCCGAACTTCACCTGCTCGTCGGTCAGCACGGTCTCACCGATGAAGGTGCCCTCGGCCAGCTTGCCGGCCTCTGTGGCCCGCGCCAAGGCATCCTTGGCCGTCTCGGAGAGCTTGGCGATTTGACCCTCGAGCTCCTTGTCCTTGGCCTGCAGGTCCGAGATCGCCTTCTGGTTGCCCTCGACCGAGGTCTGAACCTCACCGATCTTGGCCGTGTTCACCTGATCCCCTGCAGCGACGGTTTCGTTGACATATTTCTTGGTCGCACAGCCCGTGAGCGCCAGACCGGCTACGAGCACTACCACGACCGCTGGGATGAGAGACTTGCGCATACTCCACCTCCGTATTTCATTCCCGTTTAGTTTTGCCGATCCTTTCGGCGTGGTGAGACTATAACACATTCAGCCGATTTCAAGCCCCATCAATCGCCAGAAAACGTAACCGGGGCAACATCCCAACCCGTTTCCACGCCAGGCACTCGGGTTTGTCGGCGGTTACCTCAGCCGCACACTCCACGATGCCGTCGGCGAGCCTCACCAGAACGGGGGTCTGAAGGAACCAGTCCACCCCGGACGGCAGCTCTGCACGATCACACTGGTCGCAGGGGAAGGAGAGGGTTCCGACGGTGGGGAAGCCCCCCCGATCCGGAACGGCTACGGCAGTTGTGGGAACCGCCAGCGGACCGGTGAAGAAGGCCTCCATCAACTCGTGGCAGTGCTCGCAGTCCTTGCGATAAAACAAAACGAACCGCGTTCCCTCACTCAGCTCTGAAGAGGCTCCCTGGATCCACGCCGCGATCGGCACCTCCTCCCAGGGGCGTCCGATCCACTGGTCGTAGGTTGGAAGGTAGTAGCCGTCCACGGGACCCGCCGACGCGCTGACAGCGTCGGACTCGACCTGCGTCACGGGAGCGGCGGTGACCAGGCCGAAGGCCAGGCCGACGCTGATCAGAATCCAGAGGCCGGCGGCCAGCACCCTCCAGGTTGGTTGGGCTGCGGTGGTGGCCAACGGTTCGACCCCCCGCCCGAGCCACCACAGGCCGAGCAGGAAGCCCAGATCCATGGTCAGGGTGACACCGGGGTGGATCTCCACCGCACCGAAGCAGCCGCAGCTCGAGGCGCCCATGGCCACTTCAGCGGCCAATACCGGCAAAAAGCCGGCCAGCATCACGATGCCCACCGGCCGGGAGAGTCGGGGCAACAGCCACATCACCCCCGCCACAATCAGCTCCACCGCGATTGTGAAGTGGAGTATGAACCCCAGCTCCAGACCCACAGCCCCCGCCCCCTTGATGATGGGAACCGGCAGGTGGGACGGGCTGGCGTCGAGGATCTTGAGCACTGCACCCGCGAGCAGCCACAACGGGACCACGACCTGCGCCAAGCCTAGGGCCAGTGCCCGGCGGGTGGCTGATGGGTTCGACCACGTGTTCGATTGATCCGTCATCTCAGCTCCAACATCAGCTTAGCTTCAAGATCCGAGTCTGCTCGCCTGTCAGAGCTTTTCCGACCGGAGATTTACCATTCCTTGACGCCCGAGCCGCCGCAGCACCTCGGACTCCACATCGTCCGCGATTGCGCGGGTCTTGCGAACAGCGGCATCGGCTCGCTCGAGCATCTCCGAAGCGTTGGCGTCGGCGGCCATCTCGTGCAGATTGATGTACACGTTCATGGCCGCGCCAAGGGCCGCGGCGCGGGCCATTCCTGCACCAACCCCTGCATCGGAGCCCGAGGCCGGCAGGCCGAGCTCAAGGGCACGGCTGCAGAGTTCCGCGATTTCAACGCAATTCTCCGCCACTTCGAGCGGTACCTCGGCGGCATGCAGGGTCGCGGTACGAATCCGCCCCTTGTCACCAGACCGCGCCGCCTCCATGAGCCCCTGGAATGACCAGGTGTCCTCATCAATGGCGTCCAGCAGCCGTTGTTTGAGCTGCTGAGCGCGGACAGCCACCTCCTCGAGTTCGTCCCTCACCTGCTCGTAATCCGACTTCGGGTGGGGCAGGTTGGCCACCATCGCGGCCAGGGCAGCGGCAAGGGCTCCCGCCAGGGCCGCCACCGAGCCGCCTCCCGGCGCCGCCGAGTCCCTCGAAGTTTCGTCGGCGAAGCCCTGCACCGTCATCGACGCCAGCGGCCGTTCCGGCGCCAGTATCTCCTCGATGATCTTCTCCCCTGATTTGAAGGAAGCCACCTCGTTGAGGCCGAGGGTGCGGACGGCGGCGTGGACCACGTCGGCCTCCGGGACCCCGGGCGAGCGCTGCATTCGCCTGAGATAGTGGAGGCCGGCGTCCAGCATCACCGCCTTGGGAACCAGCCCGACCAGTTCGGATCCGGTCACCCGGATTCCACGGGCGGTGGCGCTGGTTTCACACGCGTCGAAGGCGGCGTGCAGAGGCGTCGTATCCAAGTCCACGAGGTTCATGGAGACCTGAGCGCAGCCGTACTCGGGAATGGACCAGCCCACTGCCCGCACCGCCTTGAGCGTGCCCGGTTGCTCGACGGTGTTGCCGTCCCCATCCTTGACCGTGCGTCCCTTCTCCCGAACGTCCAGCGCGACCCGGTTTGCCCACCTCTTGTCGGTCACGTTGAGGTTGACGTTGTACGCCACCAGGAACTTGCGGGCACCGGTGACCATGGCTCCGAAACGCGACACGAAGTCGGCGGGGCCGAAATCCGGTGCGAAATCAGGCCCTTTGAGCTTTTCGGGAAGAGCTTCGTACTCCCCTTGTCGGATGTCGGCCAACGACTTCCGCTCCGGTCGGGTGGCCGCGAACTCATAGAGGAAGACGGGAACGCCGAGCTCCTCACCCACCCTTTGGCCGAGCCGTCTGGCGAGTTCGACACAATCGTCCATCGTGACGCCGGACACCGGCACGAACGGGCAAACGTCGGTGGCGCCCATCCGGCCGTGGGCACCGTGGTGCTCCCCCATATCGATGAGATCGTACGACCGTTTGACCAGCCGAAAAGCGCCCTCCAGCACAGCTTCCGGCTCGCCCACGAAGGTGATGACCGTCCGGTTCGTCTCGTGGCCCGGATCCACGTCCAACAACCTGACTCCCGGCACCGACGCAGCGGCCTGAGCGATTTCCTCGTAGACCTCTGCCCGACGGCCCTCCGAGATGTTCGGCACACACTCAACGATCTTCATAGGCAGGGTCTCCAGTCCTTCGTCTATCGATCGGTTCGGTAGTTCGGCGCCTCTTTGGTGATCACGACGTCATGGGCGTGGCTTTCCTTCAGCCCGGCCGACGTCACCTGGACGAAACGCGCCTTGGAGTGGAGCTCGCTGATCGTGGAGCATCCGGCGAGGCCCATCCCCGCCCGAAGACCGCCTACCAACTGAGTCAGCTGCCCATCAACCGGACCCTTGTACGGCACCATGCCTTCGATTCCCTCCGGAACCAGTTTGGACATCTCGGCGTCGTCCTGGAAATAGCGGTCGCGGGAACCCTCGGCCTCCTTCATGGCACCGAGGGAGCCCATTCCTCGGTAGGCCTTGAAGGTCCGCCCCTGGTACAGGATCTGCTCACCGGGAGACTCCTCGACGCCAGCAAACAACGAGCCGATCATGACCACGTCCGCCCCGGCCGCCAGGGCCTTGGAAATGTCGCCCGAGAATCGGACACCGCCGTCGGAAATGACAGGCACGTCGGCGGCGTGAGCCACCTCGGCGCATTCCCGGATCGCGGTGATCTGCGGCATACCGGCTCCTGTGACCACTCGCGTGGTGCAAATGGAACCAGGTCCGATTCCCACCTTGAGGGCGTCGGCACCCAACCCGATCAGATCCCGGGCCGCATTGGCGGTGGCGATGTTCCCCACGACCAGTGGGATGTTCGGATGTCGGCTCTTGATCTGCTCGGCGGCATCCAGAACGCCAACCGAGTGTGCGTGCGAGGAGTCCAGACACAGCAGATCCACCTTGCGCTCGATGAGCGCGTCGCAGCGCTCGTCCAGATCTCCCCCCACCCCAACGGCCGCAGCCACACGGAGTCGACCGAACTCGTCTTTGCACGCGTTCGGGTAGTCATGGGCTTTCTTGATGTCCTTGACCGTGATCAGCCCTTTGAGATTTCCTTCATCGTCCACCACAAGGAGCTTCTCGATGCGGTGCTTGTGAAGCAGCAGCTTGGCTTCTTCGAGAGTGGTCCCCACCGGCGCCGTCACCAGGTTTTCCTTGGTCATGAAGTCGGCGATGGGTCGGTCGAGCTCGGTACAGAACCGGAGATCCCGATTGGTGAGGATGCCTTTGAGTTGACCCTCCACGTCGACAACCGGGAGGCCGGAAATTTTGTAGGTGGCCATGACCTCCAGCGAATCCCGCACCAATTGGTCTGGCCCGATGGTGACCGGCTCGACGATCATTCCGGATTCTGACCGTTTCACCCGGTCAACCTCTTCCGCCTGTCGTTCCACCGGCATGTTCTTGTGAATCACTCCCAAACCGCCGTGTTGAGCCATGGCGATGGCCATGTTGGCCTCGGTCACGGTGTCCATGGCGGCCGAAATGATTGGAATATTCAGCCGTACGCCTGCGGTCACACGGGTCGACACGTCGACCTGGTTGGGGTGGACCTCCGACCGTGCGGGAACCAACAGCACGTCGTCAAAGGTCAGGCCGATGGGAAGATCATCCGGCATCTTGCTACCTCCCGGCCGCCGAGGCGACCCCGCAACACTTCTTGTACTTCTTCCCCGAGCCGCATGGACACGGGTCGTTGCGTCCCACCTTCGGCTGGGTCCTGCGAACCGTGGTCGGACGGTTCGGGCCGCCCACCGGCGTGTTGGCGGCGTGCTCCTGCTGGGCGTGAGACTCGGCCAGCCCCGCCGCCTCGGGGTGGGACAAGGTGGTGGTCACGCCACGGCGTCGCTGCTGGTAGTCCTCCACCGGTTCGGCGTGGTAGAGGAACTTCACGACGTGGTCTTCGATTCGTTCCCACATGTCCTCGAACAGGGCGTAGGACTCGCGTTTGTACTCCACCAGGGGATTTCGCTGACCGTAGGCCCTCAGCCCAATGCCCTCTCTCAGGTGGTCGAGGGCCAGCAGATGGTCCTTCCACTGGCGATCCACGGTGTCCAGGAGGAGGAACTTCTCGAGTTTCTCGAACTCCTCCTCGCCGAACCGATCAACCCTTGTGTGATAGTGGTCCTTGGCGCCATCCACCAAGGTCTGCTCCAGGTCGATCCGGTTGATGGTCTGCCAGTCCACTCCCAACTGCTCGATGGTCAGCCCAAAATAGGCTCGGTACTCGACGTCGAGGGCCCCCGAGTCCCAGTCGCCCGGGTCCGCTTCCTCGGGGCAAAATCGGTCCAACAGGCTGGCCACGATGTCGTCCACGACCCGGATGATGTAGTCCCGCCCCTCGACGCCCTCGAGGATCTGCCGGCGCAAGCGATACACCGCTTCGCGCTGCTTGTTCATCACGTCGTCGTACTCGAGCAGGTGCTTGCGAATCTCGAAGTTCCGTCCCTCGACTTGCTTCTGGGCCCGGGCGATGGACTTGGTCACCATCTTCGACTCGATGGGAACGTCCTCCTCCATGCCGAGGCGATCCATCATCTTGCGAACCCAATCTGCGGCGAAGATCCGCATGAGGTCGTCTTCGAGGGAGAGGAAGAACCGAGAGGCCCCTGGATCGCCCTGGCGGCCCGAACGCCCCCGAAGCTGGTTGTCAATGCGTCGCGCCTCGTGCCGCTCGGTGCCGATGATCCGAAGCCCGCCGGCGGCGAGCACTGCTTCCTTTTCCTCGGCGCAGATCTTCTCGTACTTGGCGACCGCCGCCTCGAAGGCTTCCGGATCCGTCGCCGGATTGGCCTCGACCCGCGCAGAGCCCTCCGGGCTGCCGCCGAGCACGATGTCTGTCCCCCGCCCGGCCATGTTGGTGGCGATGGTCACTGCCCCCTTGCGGCCCGCCTGGGCGACGATCTCCGCCTCCCGCTCGTGGTACTTGGCGTTGAGCACCACGTGCTTGATCTTCCGGCGCTGCAGCATCTTGGAGAGCCGCTCGGATTTTTCGATGGACACCGTACCCACCAGCACCGGCTGCCCGCTCTGGTGGCTGTCCTCGATCTCGTCGATGACCGCGCGGAACTTCTCCTTTTCGGTCTTGAAAACCACGTCGCCATGGTCCGCCCGGACCATGTCGACGTTGGTGGGGATCACGGCGACGTCCAGTCCATAGATCTTCTGAAACTCCTCGGCCTCGGTTTCGGCGGTTCCCGTCATTCCCGCCAGCTTGTCGTACATCCGAAAGTAGTTCTGCAGAGTCACCGTCGCCAGGGTCTGGTTTTCGGACTGAATCTTCACCTTTTCTTTGGCCTCAACGGCCTGGTGGAGCCCGTCGGACCACCGCCGGCCCGCCATCAACCGACCGGTGAACTCGTCGACAATAATGACCTCGCCATCCTTGACGATGTACTCCCGGTCCCGTTCAAACAGGGCATGGGCACGAAGCCCCTGATTGACAGCGTGGAGAATCTCGGTCTGAGATGGATCCCATAGATTTTCCACACCGAGGATTTTCTCAACCCTTTGCATGCCGCGATCGGTGAGAGTGGCAGTCTGGGACTTTTCGTCAACCAGGAAGTCCCCCGTCACCTCCTTGTTGCCATGCTTGTCTTCGATCTCTTCACCCCGTGCCAGCTTGGGAATCACGCCGTCCACCTGGTAGTAGAGATCCACCGACACCTCGGAGGGGCCAGAGATGATCAGTGGGGTCCGCGCCTCGTCCACCAGGATCGAGTCGACCTCGTCCACGATGGCGTAGACGTGGGACCGCTGCACCATCCTCTCCAGAGAGAACTTCATGTTGTCACGCAGGTAGTCGAATCCGAATTCGTTGTTGGTGCCGTACGTGACGTCGGCAGCGTACGCCTCGACTCGCTGTTCGTCCTTGAAATCGTTCTGAATGCACCCCACTGTGAGTCCCAGGAACCCGTAAATACGGCCCATCCAGTCGGCGTCGCGGCGAGCCAGATAGTCGTTGACTGTGACCACGTGTACGCCCCTGCCGGTGGCTGCATTCAACGCCACCGGCAGGGTCGCGACCAGGGTCTTCCCCTCACCGGTTTTCATTTCGGCGATCCGACCTTCGTGCAACACCACGCCGCCCACCAGCTGGACGTCGAAGTGCCGCATCCCGGTGGTCCGCTTCGAGGCTTCACGGACGATGGCGAAGACCTCGACCAACTCCTCGTCCAGCACCCCCTGAACGAAAACGCTGCGCTCACGAGGCTCATCCGGCAGTTCGGCCGTCGCCTCGCGCACTCGTTCCCGGATTGCAGTGAATCTCGCCTTGAGCTGACTGTCATCAAGCGCCTCGAGCTCGGGCTCGAGGGCATTGACGGCCCCAACGATCGGACGCATCCGTTTGAGGTCTCGCTCGTGCTTGGAGCCGAAGACGGCTTCAATGCCCTTTTCGATCAAATTCATGTCAGATCCCTAGTCCCATGCCGGCGGGGCCGAAATGGAATTTTCCCCGTTTCTTCAACAACAGAATGATGGGGCCGAGAATGCCCCGCAGCCGGGTCCCGGAAGGTTAGTTGATGGGGACCGGGATTTCAACGGCACGGTTCTTCGAATCCGCTGAAACCCTTGTATCGGTGTTCGGGACAGTCTGAAAAGAATGGAGGATTCAGAAGGAGCCGAGCATGTAGTACAGCGGATTGACCGCCTTGCCGTCCACGTGGACCTCGTAGTGGAGGTGGGGCCCGGTGGAGCGCCCCGAGTTGCCCAGGGCTCCCAGTTCGTCGCCCCTGTGCACCTCATCGCCAGGCTCGACCGCCATGGAGTCAAGGTGGCCGTAGACAGTCGTGAAGCCGAACCCGTGGGATATTTTCACCGTCTTGCCCAGACCCCCGTTGCGGCCTGCAAACACCACCACTCCATCGGCCGGCGCTCGCACCGGAGTGCCCCGCCGGGCAGAGACGTCGAGCCCCTTGTGGAAGGCGCGACGACCGGTGAAGGGATCGCGTCTCCGTCCGTAGCCATCGGTCATCAGGCCGGACGCCGGCGCCAGGCTGGGAGTCGCCGAGAGTATCTGCCACTGGTCGTCGAGGGACTGCTCGACCTCGGCCAGCTTGGACTGGATCAGATCGCCCTGGAGATTCAGAGATTCCGGCGATCCGGGAAGCCGATCGTAGGGACCGCCGCTTCCCGCCCTGTCGGCGTTGATGGTGCGGTCGCCAAGCACCACCGGTTCGGTGTCCATGCCGGCGGCGAGGGCCAGCCTGGAAGTCCGCTCCTCGAATTCGTCCAACCGGCCCTGCACCGTCACGACGGTTTCCTGGAGACGTTGATTGACCTCGGCCAGCTGCCGATTCTCGACCCGCAATTTGGCCACTTCGGCGCGTCGGGATACGGCGCTGCCGGTGGTCGAGATGGCGACGATCGACAGCACGAACGTCACCAGACAGGCTCCCGCGACGAGGAGCATTGTCCTCGTCGAAAACGAGAATTTGAAAAATTTCGCCTGACTGTGAGGAACGATGATGATCGTGTTGAGGCGCTGAGACATCAGCCCCTACCCCCTCCCGACTCGAAACCGACGGCGCGGGAACGCATCGTTCGCGAATTCTGCCATCGCTCTGTATCGGTGTCAAACGAAACATCGTTTCGGACACCCGGAGATGGTTCGAGCGACGTGGCTCACATTTCGCAGTTGGCAGTCTGCAGTCGGCAGTCGGCAGTCGGCAGTCAAGTCTCAAGCCTCCGGGCTCAAGCCTCGTCGCCGTTCTGATCGTCGTCTTCGTTCGCGGCGCTCTTGCCGGGCCCCTTGGCGGCGGCGCGCATCAGTCGGACATGCTCTTCGAGCCGTTTCTGGCAACGCTCGTAAACACCGTCCGCGCTCCAGCCGTCCTCGTCGTTCCACGATCCAGCCGGGATACCGGTGAGCAATTCGATTCCCTCCTCCACGGTGGCGACTTCCCAGATGTGAAACTCGCCGCCCTCGACCGCCGAAATGACCTCGGGATCGAGTTGCAGATCTTCGACATTGGTCGCCGGAATTATCACGCCCTGGGTGCCCGTGAGACCGCGGCTCTTGCACACCCGATAGAAGCCCTCGACCTTCTCGTTGACTCCACCGATGGCCTGGATCCTGCCGAACTGGTCGACTGAACCCGTCACCGCCAGATCCTGACGAATCGAGAGGCCGGAGAGCGCCGACAGGATGGCGTAGATCTCCGTCGAGGAGGCAGAATCGCCGTCGATGCCCCCGTACGATTGCTCAAAGGTAATGGAACACGCCATGGTCAGTGGAATCTTGCGAGCAAAGTTCCCCCTCAAAAAGCCGGTCAGGATGCCGACCCCCTTGTCATGTGTGGGCCCGGAAAGCCCGGCCTGTCGTTCCACGTTCACCACGCCTTCCCGGCCGAGTCCAACAACCGCGGTGATCCTCGACGGTTTCCCGAACCGGTGGTGACCGAGATCGTAGACAGCGAGCCCATTGACCTGCCCGACGGCCTCTCCTTCAGTGTCGACCCGAATGGTGCCGTCTTCGATCAGAGAATAGACCCGATCCTCGGTCAAACCGTGGCGATGCCGATGAGCTCTGCGTGCCTCTGCCACGTGGACCGAAGTGATGAACTCGGCACCCCCCTGGCGGGCGAAGTGGGCAGACTCTCGCTGAAGATCCGCGAGATCGGAGAACCGGCTTGAAAAACGACGGTGCCTCCGACCGAGGCGGACCGCCTCCTCGAGCATCGCCGCCATGGCGGTGCGATCCATGGGCGGCAGATCATCTTCAATCCCGACCTTCCGCAGTACGGACATCGCGTCTTTCGCGTGGTCCTCGGTGTTACTCATGACCGAGTCGAAGTCCGCCAACACCTTGAAGACCTTGCAGAAATCCGCATCGTATCGATAGAGCGCGTCGTAGATACCACGATCTCCGATCACCACGACTTTGACGTTCAGCGGCACCGGTTCCGGTTTCAGAATCGAGGCACCCAGCACCAGGCTCTCCAGAGACTGCACCTGGACCCGGCGGAACTTGAGCGCCCTTTTGAGGCCGGGCCACACTCTGGGTTCGAGCAGTAGGTCCTCGGCGTTGAGTACCAAAAACCCGCCATTCGCCCTCAACAACGAACCCGCTCTGATTCTCAAAAAGGAGGTCACAACGTCGCCGGACGAGGTCATGGAGCGCTCCACGGTGCCAAACAAGTTGGTGTAGTTCGGCTCGGTCTCCAGGATCACCGGCCGGCCCTCCAGATCACCGTTGTCGACGGCCAGGTTGACACGCCACCGGTCGAATGGGTCACCGCCCTCCTCGCCACCGTCTGCCACGAAGATCTCTGCGTGGTCTTTGAGATCCTCACGGAGTGCGGTCAAGTACGGATCGATCCGGCGATCTCCCACGTTGCGGCGAACCTCATTGAGACTCTCCACAAACGTGGGCTCCAGCAGATTCCTGCGGGTCTGATCGAGCCGATGGGTCGCCTGCCGCCGGAGCGCGGCCACCTCATGGAACACATCCTGCAGCTTGTCGCTGAGCCGTCCGTGCTCCTGAACCAGACGAGCGCCCTCATCGTCCGAGACTGTACCTGCCTCCACCAGCTTTTGAAGCTCCTCCAAGGCCACCGGCTTGTCATCCACCACCGGTAAGACTTCGGGTTTGGTGATGGGTCCCACTTGGATTTGGACCAGTGAAAGTCCGGCCTCTTTGACCTCCTCCTCGAAGGCTTCGACGAGCGTCTTTTCTTGCTCCTGAAGGTCGGCGACCGCCCGTTCCATCTGGTGACGGAACTCCTTGTCCCCTAGCACCCGCGGCACGCTCTCCGAGAGTTCCTTGACCAGGCCTTCCATGGCGTCCCTGAACCGCCGCCCTGCGCCCGGTTCAACGAAGATGACGCTCGGCTGCTCCGGGGCCTTGAAGTTGAACACGAAGCAGACGTCGTCAGGTGGTTCATTGTGGTCGGCGAGGTTATCGAGGAAACGCTTGATGGTGGTCAGTCGACCGGTGCCAGAAAGGCCCGTCACAAAAACGTTGTAGCCGATGCTGTTCAGGCCCAAGCCGAATGCGATCGCCTCCACCGCGCGATCCTGGCCGACAATCGTTGTGGCGGGTTCGATCTCGTCGGACCCTTGCCACTGGATCCAGTCCTCGGGACAATTCCAGGCCAGCTGGTCCACGGACAACTCTCGAGCCATCACGGCCTCCTTGGGCCCTCCAGGTTGAGGGACGGTTGTAAGTATATGCTGGCCCGAATGGGCTGTGAGCTATGTGGCTATGAGGCTCGCAAACTCAAGAGGCCCGAGGGAGGTTTTCCCTCTCCACATACCCGATTCGGGTGCCTGGTTTAGCCCGCTTATCTCACCAGGTTTCGTCGCGAGGGCGGCGAGGCGCCGTGCCCAGTGGGGTTTTCGACCCGAGGGGCGCGGAGGCGTACTCGACAGTACGTCGAGCACCCCGAGGCGAGAAAACACCGCTGGGCGCTGCGAATCGTCGGCCGCAGTAGAAAGCTGGTGAGATATGCGGGTTAGCGTCCCGAGGTGGCCACAACGTCCCAGTTCTGCCAAAAATAGATCACCATCGACACAAACGTCAGGATGAGCGCCACCCACAGCGCCAGGTTTGCGAGAGGCTCCCACCACGTGAACCTGAGTGAAAAAATCAGCAGCGACACCGCGATAACTTGACAGGTCGTCTTGGCCTTGCCCCACCGATTGGCCGCAATCGGGACATTTCGTTCGAGGGCCACCATCCTCAACCCGGTCACCGCGAACTCGCGGGCGATGATCAGGAAGACCATCCAGGCGGGGGCCATCCCCAACTCCGTCAGTGAAATGAAGGCTCCGCTCATCAAGAGCTTGTCGGCGATCGGGTCCAACATGGCACCGGTCACGGTGATCCGATCGTAACGGCGGGCTATAATTCCATCGAGAATGTCAGTGAGCGTCGCCAGGAGAAAGATGCCCAGCCCCCAAAATTCCTTGTCAGGAATCTCGGTCAACAGCACCACCACGAGCACCGGTGCGAGAAAGATCCGGATGATGGTGAGGGTGTTGGGGACGTTCCACATCGAGGGTCTCCCTTCAATCCGACCCAGACTCGCCGCGCCGCCGCCCGGACGGTGCTCCAACTGGAACCGGTTGACCGATTCTAACCGGCGCTGCGCCGCACGTCACGCGGTCAAGACATCGCAGGAAGCCTGCACCCGGTAATGCGGGCCGCCTCGCACTGCGCGAACCACCCATCTCGAGACGCACGCATCCGCTGCGCTTCCTGCGGCAAGTGGATCTGCGAACGATGCATTCTGGAACACCACGACCGCACCTTCTGCTCAACCCGCTGCCGCCGGGCATCAACGGGCCGGTCCGTGGCGGCGGTGGCGCGAAGGGTTCTTCTGACCACGATCGAACCGGCCTGGGCGGTGTTGTTGGTCAGCGCCGCGTGCATCCTCCTGGTCGTCGGGATCGCCCGTTTGCTCGTCGAGCTGGCCACAGTATGGACCCCACAGATCGACGGCGTCGTCAACGTCGCCGTCCCGGTTGGCCCACCGGCTGCGGTCGGGCGGGTGACCCTGCACCAGGGGGTCCCGAGACTCGAAATTGAAGGGCAACCCCACGGTGAGGTTCTGGTTGTCGCTGATGGGCGGCCTCCAACGGTCATTCAGCTGGACAAGCGTGGCCTGGCGGTGGTCGAGAACTTCGGACTCCTGCCGGGAACCCAATTTGTCCGCCTGCGGACCATTGGATCCGGCGACACCGCGATCGAGGTTCCGGCACTGGCCACTTGGACACCGACCCGCTCCCCATCGCCCACCGCAACGGCAACTCGCACCACCACCCCAACGACCTCGGAAACCGCCACCGCGACCATAACTTCGACCGCCACTGCAACAGCCACCTCCAGCCCGACTCGTCCTCCAGCCATGACCGAGACCCTCCCACCCCCAACGGGCTTGCCAGCGACCGCAACCGCCGTTTCCCGGAGACCCACCATCAAACCGGAACCGAGCCCCGAACCCTCGTCGCCCCGAGCGCCCCCGGTTCTCCACCTCGTGGCCAACGCCGGGCCACGACTCGCCTTGACCTTCGACGGCGCCACCTCTTCCACCGGCACGGCCGATCTGCTGGATCTCTTGCAGAAACTCGACCTCAAGGTCACGATCTTCGTGACCGGTGAGTTCATTCATCGGTACCCGAGCCTCGTCCGCAGAGCTCTGCTCACCGGGCATGAGGTGGGCAACCATACCTATTCCCACCCTCACCTCACCACCTACGCGAAGGACCGGCGCCACAGGTTGCTGCCAACGGTTTCGAAGGAGTCGTTCTTGTCCGAACTCAGACGAACCGAGGATGCGTTCCGCGCCGCCACCGGTCGTCCAATGGCACCGTTTTGGCGGGCGCCGTTCGGGGAAGAAAACGCCACTTTACGCGGTTGGGCGATGGAGCTCGGCTACCTTCACATTCGCTGGAGTTCACTCCAGGGAGTGTCCCTCGACTCCCTCGACTGGGTTGAGGACGAGCACTCGTCGCTATATTTCGACTCCTCGCGGCTGGTAGATCGCTTACTGGCTTTTCCCGAACTCGAAGGCGGCATTGTTCTGATGCACCTGTCCACCAAGCGTTCCGTACCTCCGTGGTCCGAGCTCCCCAGATTCGTCAGCGAGATCCGTGCCCGGGGACTGCAGGTCGAATCGGTCAGCACCCTGCTGGAGGCTTCGGACCTCTGGAGACCTTGGCTGCAACGAGCCCGGACGAGACACGCCGAGGTCTTCCCCGAGTAGCAGTTGGCAGTTGGCAGTTTACGTTGTCGCAGCCGATGGCTGCTCCAACGCGACTCCCCACCACCAGCAGACAGCCGTAGGCCAGCCCCCTCCCTCGAGACGACCCCCATGGCCACGGCTGTGGGCTGCTGTTGTCGGTGAGTTGGCAGTTTACGTTGTCGCAGCCGATGGCTGCTCCGGGAGGATGCCCAGGAAGGACTCGGTGGCGGCACGGCCGGCCGCCACGAGCTCGTCGAAGCGGTGCCAGTCGGCCCAGGTTGCAGTGCCCACCAGAGGCCTGATCGCGTCCGTAGCTTCTTCCAGCTCGGCGCGCCGGAGCAGGCGCCCGGTCATGAGCTGAGTCCGGGTCATGGTGTCGAATACCAGATCCCCCTCCGACAGCGGCGGCAATTCCATGGACACATCCACAGCGACCACAGGCCAACCCATTGAACGGGCCGAGCCCACCGGCACCTCGGACACTACCCCGCCGTCCACAAGGAACCGTCCATCGATCTCGACGGGTGGCAGCAACCCCGGTATCGCACTCGTGGCCTTGAGCGCCTGACGGAGATCGCCTCCAGTGAGCCGAACCTCTGAACCATCGGCGAGATCGGTGGCAACAGCCATGAAGGATCTGGGAAGATCCTCGATCGTGATCTCGGGAATCAAAAAGTCGAATGCCCGGATGAGGTCCTTGTCGTCGAGCACGGTCGTCCGGTTCATGGCAAACGCCACGACAACCTGGTTCCGAATTCGTCGAGCCACCTGGAGCAGAGGATTTTCGGTGGAACCCTCTTCGAAACGGTCCCGAAGCGGCCGAACCGGAGGCACGAGATCGGCGTCAATCGCCTGTTGCCAGCGCCGGATGGCCTCACCTGCAGATCCATAAGCCAGGTACATCGCACCGGTCACCGCCCCCATGCTGGTACCAGCGATGGCTCGCGGCGACAGACCCTGTTCGTCCAAGACCTCCAGCACGCCGAGATGGGCAAACCCTCGCGCACCCCCACCGCCAAGGGCGAGTATGGGGCGGCGAGCCTTCCACAGCATTCGCCGCAACGCATTGAATTTAGGCTGCATGATTCACCAGCTGTTTGATGCGGCCCGCGTCAGCCAGCATCTGTGGGGCTTTCGGCGCGTCTGAATCGATGAACCGGCACTCAGACTCCTCTGGCTCGGTGTCAGCCGGCCCGACGCTTCTTGGGCTTGGTTCGTTTTCCCCCGAGCAGACCCAGCAGCGCCTCGTGGACTCCTTCAGCAACGCGACGGCTTTTGTCGGAAATGTGGTCCAGATCGTCAGTTTTGCCACGGGGGTCGATATCCGCAATTCGATCGCCCGCCTTGACGGGAACGCCGTCCCGCAACAGACCACGCAGGATGCCACCAATACGGGAGGTCACCGCATATGACGCGTCCACCGGCACGCCCCGTCTGAAATCCTCAACGCCGTAGACCGAAACCACCGTACCGATTCGCTCACCGCGTTCGATTTCATCACCAATCGTCTTCTGGGTAAAAAAGATCCCGTCACGGATCGCCTTCAACACCCGTTCCTCGGCAAACCCCATGATCTCTGCCGGCGGTTCATCCTCGAGCTCGTCACCGGTGTCGTCGAGCACCGAGCCAACCCCGGGTCCGCGAAAGGTCTCAACCACCGCATGGCAGTCTTTCTTGGCCTTGTACCCTGGCCCGAGGGCAATCACGACCGGGGCGAGATCACGGGTCAGGCCCCAGTTGCGCCGGAGCATCGCCGCCTCGACGAAGATATCCGGCCGCCAAGTTTTCAAGGTTTCGTCGAGACCCATCACCGAGATCGCCACCTCTCCGTTGCCGTGGATATCTTCCACGGCGTCGAGATTCCTGGCGAACCGTGCGTTGACCCCCTGAATCGACTGGCGTCCGTCGAGGATAGCCTCTGAAAAGCAGACCTGGCGCCGCACAGCCTTCGGGTACCTCCGTTCGAGCATGAGAATCCGACGAAAACCCTGCGTGAATAGATGTAGCGCTGTCGCAGACGCCAGCTCTCCGCCTCCCCGGATCAACACCCGATAGTCACTGACGTCCATGCACCCTCCGACCACGGAACCGATCGCCTGGCTTCACGAGAACGGACTCCGCGAGGCTCCGCCGGCATTTTACCCTGTGCTGTCAACCCTCTCACCGGTCGTTGGAATCCAACACCAATTCGTGAATATCCGAGAGGTTCCTGTAGCCTTCGGCGTAGTCCAGACCGTAGCCGA
The DNA here is from genome assembly GCA_963801995.1 of uncultured Holophagae bacterium. GTDB lineage: Bacteria > Acidobacteriota > Thermoanaerobaculia > Thermoanaerobaculales > Sulfomarinibacteraceae > FEB-10. The sequence continues at coordinate 1,105,755 of CAWDGW010000017.1, forward strand.
CAACGAACACGTCCTCGATCTCCGTCCCGAGAAAGGCGACGTCCACATCGACCTGCCGCCTCGACGGCTTCGAGAGTAAGGAAACCACCTGGACCGACCTCGGATGCCTCGCCTCGAGCAGTCTGAGCACATCCGCGAGAGTCGTGCCTGTGTCCACGATGTCCTCGACCAGATAGACGTCCCGGTCGCGAAGATCGGCCGTGATGTCCTTGACCAGCACCACCGAACCGGACGAGGTTGTGCTCGCTCCGTAGCTCGACACCTGAATGAAATCGATTTCCACGGGATGTCTGATGTGCCGAGTCAGATCGGTCAAGAAGTACACACAACCTTTGAGCACTCCGACGAAAATCGGCGATTGGCCATCCAAATCCTTCTCGATACGGGACGCCAAATCTCGGACCATTTCCTGGATTCGGTCGCTGTCGATCACCTTTCTCCCCAACATCCGATCTTCCTTTCGTTGTCGTTTTGTCGGTCACGTTGTATCCTTATTGGATATGAAACCCTCGAGCGTTCACCAATTGAGCGAGCGGTTCACCGAGCTATCCGATCGTTTCCGTTCTCTGTGGACCTTTTATCAATTCCTGGGAGGAGTGTACAAGCACCGCGGTGACGGAGCACTCCCCTATCAGTACGATTTCCAGGCGCTGTACCGTCGGCTGCAGGAGCTTGTGTCCCGTGTGGGGATGGAAGGCTCCAGTGCGACCGCCCTCGAATTCGAGCACATGGAACGGGAGCTCGGCCGGATCCACAGCGAGCTCGCGAAGATCGAGCGCGAGTTTCATCCGTCCCTGCTTCGCCGATTCTTCGATCACCTCAAGCGGCAAGACGAAAAAATCCTCTACGCGCTCGTCAAGTTCTATCTCAAGTCGCCCGAATTCGACCAGGACACCCTGGACAAGCTGGATATTCTGCTCACACGGGTGGCTGAAACACCTCTCCAAGAGGGCCGCTACGCGGCGCGAAACCACGCCGAGCTTCGCAAGAACTTCGACCGCCTGGCCGCATTCGGGGGGATCCCGGACATGCCGGCCGCGGAGGCCACACCCTTGATCGACGAGGTCAGGCAATTTCGATCCGAGCTACGATCGATTGGGAATTTTGAGCAGTTGATTGAGTCCAAGGTGTACGACAGGTACCGGGGGCTCAAGCAAAAAATCGGCAAGAACTTTCTTTATCCACCCATCCTGGTCGAGATCATCGCCACCAACATCGACGCAAAAAACCAATTCCATCGGCTGTACCGCGACGAGGAGCTGAAGATCCTCGAGGAAACCAACAAGGTCTTCGAAATCGAGCGATTCCTCGAGCGCAACCCCGAAATCGAACACGACGAACTCGAGCACCAGATCAATCAGTTCAGGGAATGGTGGGCACGGTTTGATGCCGGACGTCGCGATGACAACATCAAACGAGAGGACATCGTCGAGCTGCGGCGATCCATGTTAGCCGTCATCAAGGAGTTCGAGCCGCTGCAGAATGCGCAGCCGCCGACAGTACCGCCCTCGTCCGAGGATGTTCGTGCGAGCATCAATGCGTTTTCCGCAGATGTTCCCACCGACGTTATCGAGGGAGAGCCATTTCCCGACATCCCCCCGCCGGCCGCGCCAGGTGGACGGGTCAAGGAGGAGGGAGCGACCCTTGCCGACCTGATGCCACCCGATCCGCTGCTGAACGAGGCAGTTCACAGGATCATGTTCGCGCTTGAAATGGTCGCCTGGGATCGATCTCCGGACCAGGTCGTGCACGCCCCGGAGCTTGTGGAACTTCAACTGGAACCCTGGGAGGTGGCAGGATACCGTCGGCTCGTGGAACAGTCAGTCAGCCAGGGCACCACAGCCTGGGAGTTGGAAGTTTTCTTCCTGCGGAGCGCAGCGCTCAGGGTCAAGATGGACGACGAGCGGCGGCGAATCGCCGACCTCGCGCCGTCGGAGAGCGAGGAGCGAGTCTTCGAGTTACTCGAAAAAGCCGCCCACAGCCTGGAACGTGCCCGCGAAATCGACCACAGGTTTCAGTGGTTCATCGATGACCTCTTGTACGGCGGCGAGACCGAGAAACTCGAACAGCTCTACCGGTCGAGGTTTCGTTTCCTCCACAGTTATTCAGGACTCTGGCTTGATCACCAGGCCCGCGGTGGCTTGACACCCCTGTAACCCACATGTCTCACCAGCATCCTGCTGCAGACGACGAAGCGCCGCCGGCTCGGTTCTTTCGCCGCATCGTGGCGACCTGGATCGACATGATCGTCTTCTGCTCTCTCTGCGCACTGCTGGCGTTTCCTGTCGCGAGCGCAGTCCATTGGTCAGCCATTCCGACCAATCTCGATGAGGTAACGACAGCCATCAGTGACGCCACGTGGGTGAGCCGAGCTTCCGGGGTCTTGGGCATGTGGATTGCCCTCTGGTGGTGCTATTTCATCGTCGGCTGGGGACTGTTCGGTGCGACTCCCGGAAAATGGGCCATGGGTCTTCGCGTGACCGATCACAAGGGGCGCTGCCCCATCGGGACGACTCGCGCCGTGATGCGCCTGTTCGGTTACGCGGTCAGCTCCATCACCCTCGGCATCGGGCATCTACTCGCCTTTTTCCGGTCCGACCGCCGCGCCCTGCACGACATTCTCGCCGGCACCCGCGTCGTCCGCCGTCGAGGCCGCCGGAAGTGAACAGTTGGCAGTTTACGTTGCCGCAGCCGATGGCTGCTCCAACGCGACTCCCCGCCACCAGCAGACAGCCGTAGGCCAGCCCCAGCTCCCTCGTCGCTTCGCTCCTCGGGACGCCGTTCGCCTCGCGCCGGCTTCGCCGGCTGGGCTCACGGCGCCTCTACGACCCCCATGGCCACGGCTGTGGGCTGCTGTTGTCGGTGAGTTGGCAGTTGGCAGATAGCGGTTCCGATCGGTTGAGGTTTTCCGAATTCCGAATTCCGAATTCCGAATTCTGCCCACCTGCCTCTCAATTGAGATAGCCCACCAAGGTGCGCGTTGTGTGGGATCGGCGAAGCCGATTGAGGGCGCGGCTCTCGATCTGACGCACTCGTTCCCGAGAGAGTCCCATTTCATCGCCGATCTCGCGCAGAGTCTTGGGTTGGTCGTCCACCAGGCCGAACCTCAGTTCGAGGACGGTCCGCTCCCGAACCGGTAGCTCCGACAAGGCATCCCTGAGCGCGATATTGAAGGACTCTCTGAGGATGCGCTCGTCGGTATCCGGAAGAACGTTCTGCTCGAGCAGATCGCCGAGCTCCGAATCACCTTCCGCATCGACGGGATCGTTGAGGGACAATGAGGTCTGGGAAGCCAGGGTCAGCACCCGAACGTCTTCAATGCTGATTCCGAGATCACGGGCTAGCTCAGCTTCGGTGGGCGACCTCCCCAGGCGTTCCGTGAGTAACGATCTGACCCGCTCTAACCGGTAGAGGGTATTGGCCTGCTTTTGAGGGAGTCGAAACGAGCCTGCATGTTCCGCCAGGGCATGGAGGATTGCCTGACGAATCCACCACACTGCGTAAGTGATGAATTTGACGTCCTGACCCTCGACCGACGGATCGTACTTTCGGGCCGCTTGCATGAGACCCAGATTGCCCTCGTTGATCAAATCGAGAAAGGCCACCTTCGGATTGCGGAACCGCTTGGCGTAGGCCACCACGAATCGCAGGTTCGACTCCACCATCTTCTTGACAGCGTCCTCGTCTCCCCGCTTGATTCGCCGAGCCAGCTCGATCTCCTGATCGTGATCGAGAGTGGGATAACGCGAGATTTCCTTGAGGTAGCGGCGCAGGGTCGCCGTCTCTGTGTTCGGCGAGCCAGCAGACCGACGTATCATTCCTCGTCCACGACCTGAATGGAGCCGGTTTCTACCCTGACCAGAGCATGGAACCGCGGCACCTCTGATTTGCGGCGAACGGTCTGGCGAACCACCTTCGTGAGTATCTCGTTCTCCGCTTGCAGCTTCTCGATCTGGCCCTTGAGGTTGAGGATAATCTCCACTCCGGCGAGGTTGACCCCGAGTTCGCGGGTGAGAGCCAGGATCGTCTCCAGGCGGTCGCAGGTGCGGTCATCGTAGAGCCTCGTGTTGCCCCGAGATCGGGCAGGCTGCAAGAGACCCTCGCGCTCCCACAGCCGAAGGGTCTGGGGATGCACGTTGTACTTCTCCGCAACCCAGGAGATCATTCGAAAGCGCGGCTTGGACTTCAAGGCTGTTCCCTTCCACAGGCTCGTCTGGAAACTCTTTACAACTGTAACATCGACAGCGCCGCCGGATCGATCCGACCGCGGCGGCGCTGCCCTACTCAACAGAACCTACTTATTTCTCCTCGTCGGCGTCAACGTCGACATATTCGGCGTCGACAACGTCGTCGTCGCCGGCTGTCTGTCCACCGCCGGACGGCGCTCCCGGGCCTCCCTCCGGAGCGCCCTGCTCCGCCCCGTCGGCTCCCGCCGCCTGGTAGAGCGCTGCGGCGACCTGGTGACTCGCCTGGGTGAGCTTTTCGTAGAGCGATTCCATTCGATCGGTGGCACCCTCCTCGAGGGCAGTCTTGGCCTCGCCGATCACGCTGTCGATCTGAGCCAGTTCCGCCTCGGGGAGCTTTTCCCGATTTTCGCTGACAAGCTTCTCGGTCGAGTAGACCAACCCGTCCAGCTTGTTGCGATTTTCGATCTCAGCCCGCTTGGCCTCATCGCCGGAGGCGTGCTCCTGGGCTTCGTTGACCATCCGGTCAATCTCGCCGTCGGACAGACCGGATGAGCTGGTGATCTGGATCTTCTGTTCTTGTCCGGTGCCCCTGTCCTTGGCTGACACGTGGAGAATACCGTTGGCGTCGATGTCGAAGGTCACCTCAACCTGTGGCACTCCGCGTGGCGCCGGCGGGATACCCACCAGGTGGAAACGACCGAGGGTTCGGTTGTCACCGGCCATGGTCCGTTCTCCCTGCAGGACGTGGATCTCCACCTGGTTCTGGTTGTCGTCTGCGGTTGAGTAGACCTTGCTCTTGCGTGTCGGAATCGTGGTGTTGCGGGGAATCACGACGTCGGCCACCCCGCCCAGGGTTTCCACTCCGAGGGACAGTGGGGTGACGTCGAGCAGCAAAACGTCCTTCACTTCCCCAGCCAGCACGCCAGCCTGAACAGCGGCCCCGATCGCTACGACCTCGTCCGGGTTGACGCCCTTGTGGGGTTCTTTGCCAAAGAAGTCGGCGACCAACTTGTACACCATGGGAATGCGGGTCGACCCGCCCACCAGGATCACCTCGTCTACGTCCTTTGCTTCGAGGCCGGCATCCTTGAGAGCCTGTCGACAGGGCTCGAGAGTCCGCTGCGCGAGGGGCTCGATCATCTGCTCGAATTTGGACCTGGAGAGCTTGATGTTGAGGTGTTTCGGCCCGGACGCGTCGGCCGTGATGAACGGCAGGTTGATGTCTGTCTCCACCGTGGACGACAGTTCCATCTTGGCCTTCTCCGAGGCCTCCTTCAGCCGCTGCAGGGCCATTCGGTCCTTCGAGAGGTCCACTCCTTGGTCCTTGAGAAACTCCTGGACCAACCACTCGATGACCACTTGATCGATATCGTCGCCCCCGAGGTGGGTGTCTCCGTTGGTGGATTTCACCTCGACCACACCCGCCCCGACTTCGAGAATCGAGATGTCGAACGTCCCACCACCGAAGTCGAAGACGGCGATGGTCTCGTCGTCTTTCTTGTCCAAGCCATACGCCAGGGCTGCGGCGGTTGGTTCGTTGACCAGTCTCAGGACCTCGAGACCCGCGATCTGGCCGGCGTCCTTGGTGGCCTTGCGCTGGGCATCATTGAAGTACGCAGGCACCGTAATGACCGCCTTTTCCACCTTGGCTCCAAGGTGATCCTCCGCCGCTGCCTTGAGCTTCTGCAACACCATGGCGGAGATTTCCGGCGGCGAGTAGACCTTACCGAGCACCTCGATCCGGGCCGTGTCGTTCTCGCCCTTCATCACCGTGTACGGCACGGTCTTGATCTCCTCGAGCACCTCGTCGTATCGCCGACCCATGAAGCGTTTGGCCGAAAACACGGTGTTTTCGGGATTGGTCACGGCCTGCCGTTTGGCAACCTGTCCCACCAGTCGCTCGCCGTTCTTTGTGAACGCCACCACCGACGCGGTGGTCCGGTTGCCTTCTTGATTCGAGATCACGGTGGGCTTGCCGCCTTCCATGACGGCCACCACCGAGTTGGTTGTTCCAAGATCAATTCCAATGACACTCGACATGATTGAATCCTCCTCAAGTCTATCAGCCAAGGGCAAATATAAAACCTGAGTGAATATTTGTCAAGTATCGGAAGAACTTAATCGATAAGTCGAACTCCGGGCTGGTTTCTGACCCCCATGAAGGCCTCATCGCCCTCCATCGCCAGGTATCTGCTGATGGTCAAGGACGGTGCAGGATCGCCGGCGGCGTCAGTGCCCGTGACGATGAGCCGACCATCACGGCTGGTGAGACGGTAGGGTCGACGCCACGGATCGCCGATGTCCGAGGCGTAGCCCGCGTCCAGCAGGTCGGCTGCACTGTCCGGGTACAGGCCCTCCAGCACGAAGTAGGACTCGGCGATCCTCTCGAGCCGCACCATCCGAAGCCAGGATACGCTTTCCAGCAGGAGACGGTCCCAGACCCCGGTTTTCACGGTCGCCACCGGATTGAGCTTGTTGTGGGGCACCATCGACACCGAAAATACCAGCAGGATCGCAAATGGCAGAGCGAGCCAGGGAACCGAGATCTTGCGGCGAGCGGCCGGGACCGGACCTGTGTCCCTCCTCAGCTGTCGCACGATTTCTTCCTGAGTCGCCTCGCGGATGATCCGCCGATCCACAAGATCGGCAAGCGCCTTGCAGGTTTCGAACTCGATCAGTGGGCTCTCCAGGATGAGCTCTTCCGCCGAGTCTCTTCCGTTGACGAGATCGTAGACGGTCATTTGATTGCGGGTCACCCGATCCTCGGACGGCTCGGGTTTTGGAGCTTCTTCGGGAGCCTCCATGAAGCTGAACCCGAGATCGTCGAAGTCGTCATCCTGGTTCTCGACGATCTCGAACTCCCGAAGCGGGTTCACCTTGGCAAAGACCACTCGCCGGTCAGGTATGCGCTGATCTATGAACGGCCACTCGTCGGTCATGCGAGCGCCTTCCATAATGATCGAGTCGGCGGCCATGGGAGCCATCAGTTCGCGGTCGTAGTCGACCGTTTTCTCCTGGGAAAAGTGATAGTCCCCGTCCGACCAACGGAAGACGCGGTACACGATCTGGAGGATTTGCTGTTCCAGTGCCTCGCGGAGCGTGTCAAGTGACACAATTTTTGATTCGATCAAAATCCTACCGAGACGCTGGAGGGTCTCCTCCTGGCGTCTGAGCGCCGAACTGAGCTCCTGCTCGGTGATCTCGCCGCGTTTGAGCAGGATCAGTCCGATTCGATCCTCGCTGTGCTGATTGAGAGTGGAGGAGCCGACAATGCAGCCATCGAGGAACGAGATAGTGACCAGCTTGTCATCGTGCTTCAGTGTCAGTACGCCGGTTTTACGCTGTAATGAGATCAGCTGCAGGATGTCGGCGAATGAGAAATCACGAAGGGTGCCCTCGAGCGCCATCTCACCTCCCTACCCACGCGACAAACGCGCCCCGCAACCACACTCCGAGGAAAACGACGGTCAGAATCACCTGAATCGGCACCGCGGAGGCCATGGGCTCCAGCCCAGGCAGCACAAGGGTCGCCCAGAACAAGACACCCGTCAGGCAGAACCACGCCACGAATCCGGCCGCATAACCCAGCACGGGATGCCGACCGAGGAGGCTCTCGCTCCCAGGAACCAGGAGCCCGGCCACCCGGCGGGCGGCCGCAGTCCACATCTCCCATCGCCGCACCCGAACAGCCTTCGCCGTCTGCTGGTCCACCGCCACAACATCGCGTTTCAAAAAGACCGAAATGCACTGACTGCACAGGGTGTCGCTGCCGGTCTCGGTCTTGCAGCGCGGGCAGAACACCTTTCCGCATTTCGAGCACATCTGCGCTGCCCACATCCATCGTTCTCGCGCCAGGTAGGCCGCCACCCCGATGAGCCCAGGAATCCAGAAGACCATGGACCATGGAGAAAAAACCTCGGAAGCAAGGCGATCGACGAGGACCCCAGAGCCGACCTTCAGCCTCACATCAGGCGGAGCGTTTTGAATCAGGGCGGCCACATGGGTCGATCCCAATCGGGGATATCGAATCCTCGGGTCACGTCCCCGGATCCCGACGGTTTCCCAACCGTCGCCCGCTATTTCTTTGGCTGTGTTGCGGGCAGCATCTCCGTCCTGGAACCGCCGGCTCTGATCGTAGGCAAAGGACAGGTTTCGGTAGGCGAGTGCGGAATTGGGCTCCAACTCAATGGCCCGGTTGAAATGTTCGATGGCGAGTTGGACATCACCGTCCTCGAGAGAGAGATTTCCGAGGAAGATCAACGGATCCGCAGCCCCGTCGTTTGCCAGATTAGCCCGCTGAAACTCGATGCGAGCCGCATCGCCCTCGCCGTGCATTCGATGCAGTTCGCCGAGTAGGAGATGGAACTCGGACACCTCGTTGAGCGAGGACTCCAGATCGACGAACTCCCGGAGGGTCGGAAAGTCGATTCGGCGCTCGGCCAGCATGCTTTCAGCCCGATCCATCACGGAGGGCCATCTGAGCATGGTCGCCTGCCAGATCACCACACCCGGCACAATCAACGCGAGCATCACGGTTATGACGGCCGCGGAAATCCTCTGCCCTGTCCTCATGTATCCCCAGGACAGCGAAAACAGATACATCATGAGCCACAGCGGCCCCAGGCCGCCAAAAAGTGGCAGCAGCAGCACGGCCGCCGCAAACACCGTGGCATTTGCTGAACGGAATACCAAGCGGGACAGCTCAGCTGCGTCGTGGGCCAGCCGCGGCAGAAAGTAGAATGTCTGAACTGCGACCGCCAGCAACAACGACCAGCCGAGGGCGATCAGGGTCCAACCAACGACACTGGCGGCCATCATTCGCCGTGTGGGCTCGAACAGGAAAACCGCCCACCATCCGGCCAAATAGGAACGCGCGGCTCCCAAGAAATCGCCGGCCCGCCACTTCCAGCGAGACAACAGGAAGTACGAGGAAGGCAACTCCTGGTCCATCTCCCGGGCCGTTCGCGCGGCGAGTTCGGAGAGCCCACCCGGATGGTTGTTCGCCCACAGCACCAGGCTCTCTGCGTAGGGCGTCAGGCGAACAGCCTGGAGTTCATCCGCCCGCGTCCTGAGTTGACCTACCCGCGTCTGGAAGGCTTCCATATCTTGGGTCACGAGCGCCTGCTGGACCTTCAACCAGTCATCGACCAGGTCCGAGGCCACCGAGGGCACCGCCGATGAGAGAATGAACCCCGCAAGACAGAGCAGTCTGCGGATCATTGGCTTGCCTGAACGAACATTGTCCGCAGCTCGAACACAATGGTGGACAACAGACGCTGTTCCTCGGTCGAGAGATTTCCCTGTGTCTTGATTTCGAGAGCACCCAAGAAGTCGATCAATCGCTTCGCGTGCTCCGGCTGAGCCGGCAGATCTTCGGTTCCAACCAGGATCATTTCTGCCTGTTGAGCCAGGGTGGCAATCAACTCGACGAAATCCTGGGATGTGGTCGGATGCGGTTTTGCCGTGGAATCCGCAATCGTTGACGCAGGTGCCGATTGATCGGGTTGCGGAGGCTCCGCGGGCGCCGACGACTCACCCGGGGGTGCGGCTGGAGTTGGCTCCCGCACGGCCTGCTCTGGGCCAACTTCCCTCGGGCTCCCGTCGTCTGTGAACCGACGGCGGTCCACAACTTTGATTTTCTTTGACGACCCCTCAGAGTCGCTCACCTCGTCACCTCCGCCTGTCCATGCCCATGTTCATTCTACGAATCTGGTACCGAGCGATCAAGAAACCACCCGACCACGATCCCCGATCACGCCCGACCAGCGGATCTCGGAACAACGACCGAAAAGGCTTCCCATACGTGTGGCTCACTCTGCCCTGAAATTGGGCTTTCGTTTCTCGAGGAACGCGGAGGTTCCCTCCTTCATCTCAGGGCTCGCCGCGCCAACCCCGAACAAGGTCGCTTCGAGCAAACAGCCGTCGTCGAAGGGCAGGTCCAGGCCGTGATACGCGGCTTCGAGGCAGTGAGCGACGGCGCGGGGACCGTTGGCGAGAATGGACCCCAGCAACTGGTTGACGGTTTGGGTCAGTTCGACTGGTTCGCAGACCCTGGTGACGAGGCCGATTTTCTCGGCCTCCTCGGCGCCCACGTTCCGACCGGTGGTCAGGATTTCGACGGCCCGACCAAGCCCCACCAGCCGCGGCAGGCGCTGGGTTCCGGCGTAGCCCGGTATCAGGCCGAGCTTGACCTCGGGCTGACCAAAGACCGCGTTGGACGACGCCACTCTCAGATGACACGCCATGGCCAGCTCACAACCACCGCCCAGTGCATAGCCGTTGACGGCAGCGACCACCGGCTTGGCGAGACGCTCGAACTTGGCGAACGCGGCCTGGCCTCGAAGAGCGAACTCCTTCGCTTCGATCGGCCCGAGGCGGTTGAGCTCGGTGATGTCGGCGCCCGCAACGAACGCCTTGTCACCAGCTCCGGTGACCACAACCGCCAACACATCATCGTCCGCTGCCGCCTGTTCCGCGGCGCGACCCAACTCCCCGACAGTCGCCGAGGAAAGAGCGTTGAGCTTGTCGGGCCGATCAACGGTGATCCACAAGACTCCGTCCTCGTTGGCGAGCTTCAGGTTTTCGTACATTTTCATTCCTCCCGCTCATCACACTCTGAAGTGTAGCGGACTTATCCCGGACTGCTCACCGGGCTCACAAAAAAGCCGCGACCGGAGGCCGCGGCGGTGTTGCTGGTCAACCGTGCACCTACGGATACTCGGACGGGCTCACCGCGCGATCGATACCCAGATCCATGATGTGGCTCGCTGATGCTTCGTGTCCAAGGCGCAGCTTGATGAAATCTCGCAGCTTGCCGATTTCACGGCGAAGAAAGGCTTCGGCAAAGGCCCGCGAAACCGGATCGTCCGCGTCTGCCGGAGCGTATACGACGCCGTAGCGCGCCACAACGTCTGAAAGGTCGCCGTGGGTGAGGATCTCGTCACCCGTCCATTCGTAGGGAACAAGACCGATGTCTTTGCAGGTCTGAAGGGCGATGTCCGGCGCCTGGCGCTGGGCCTGGGGCTGCCCCACCTTGAGCAGCAGGGAGGCCATTTCACCCTGATTGATGAGTGGGTTCTCCGATTCCGCGACATCCTGCGCTGCCGCCAGTGCACCCACCAGCAGGACCAACGTGAGGATGGGGAGTGTGCGTCGCATGTGGAACCTCCTGACATTCATCGTAGGACGGGGCTCAAAAACTGTCAACGAAACGGTACACTTCAAACCTTCAAAAGAACCGTCGTCTCACGATCAGCACATCGCCCGGTTCGATCCGCGGATCGGGAGCTTTACCCTTCCGAATCTGTGACAGATCGACGGTCATGATCTGCTTGGTGCCGCCTGATTCCCGGTGCAACTCCACCGACTGTGAGGCGAACTTGCTCGGGCCACCGGCATGGGACAACGCCTGCATGACGGTCATGCCCGAGGAAATCTCGTACTGACCCGGCTTCGCCACCTCGCCGGTAATGAAGTAGAGCTCCTTGGCGGAAACCGAAACCACGTCACCGGCACGGACCTCGACGCCCCCCTCCTCCCCCGTACGAAGGGTGGCCGTGGGATAGGTGTACACCCGTTGAACGGCCTGGCCGTCAAGGTGCTCGATTCGTCTCAGCTCGAGGATCGGCCCACAACTCGCCGTCAGACCGCCGGCCTCGGCCAAGAGCTGGGTGATCGTCGTCGGTCCCCTTGAGATAAAAGGTCCCGGGTCGGTACACCTCGCCCAGCAGGGTCACCGGCTGGGAAAGATACTCTGCGACCTCGACTTGAAGCTGAACATCGACGTAGTAATCGCGCTCCAGAAGCTCTTCGAGCCGCCTCGAAATCTCCGAGGTGGTCAACCCATTGACATCCACCGCCCCCAACAACGGAAACGCCATTTTGCCCGAGGTTTCGACCGAAAATTCGCCGGATATCTCTTCGTTTTGGAACCCGTCGACTCGCAGCACGTCTCCGGGACCCACCTGAATAGCCGTGATGTTGGGGCGCAGCCTCCTGTGCCGTCGCCGAGACGGAGAAAAGCAAGAGCAGAAGACCGGCGATCCAGGTCGTCCGACGCATCTCGGAATCACCCTAACACAGGCAGCGGCGACAGGCTCAATAGCCGATCGTCAGGCCAATGGAGTAGATATTGGTTTTGTAACCAAAGCGGTAGATGGACGAATCTCGGTCCTCGTAGAGATAGGTCCCGTACAACGAAAGAATATCGGTGAACCGATATCCCAGGCCGAGCAGCACGGTGGAGATGTCATCCGTCCGTTCGTCCCCGGTGACCACGTCGTGCAACTCGTATTCGTTCGACTGGTACCTCGCCCTCAATTGACCGAAGAACGAACCTCGATCGAGGTTGTATATGAGACCAGCACCGGTGGCGGTGTAGTAGGCGTTGACCCCGAAGTTCGAAGGAAAATCGGATCGCAGCAGGTCCAGACGCAACGAAGAACCGTGGGCCATTTCCCAGTTAAAGAACCCCTCGATGATGGGTCCGGAGTAATTGTCCACGACCTGTTCACCCTCGATGGGATCGTACTCGGTTTCCCGCCAACCGACTCGCAGCTCGGTGGACACCACCGGGCTCAGCAGACCGTTGAAGCTGGCCGTGATCTGGTCCGAGGTGGAGCTTCTCCAGGCAAAGGTGTTCACCGGCTCGAACTTGATCTGGCCGTACATGAGGTCCATGTTCAGGGTGGAGCTCAGCTGGTGGACCCAACCGATGTTGGCCTCGGTCTTTTCATAATCGTAAAACTGAGTTCCGTTGAAGTCCGGATCGGGAGCGAGAGTGGGTCATCATATGAGATGTCGGCGTAATCCACTTCGACCCCGATGCCGTCGCGGGCCGTGATCCAGTAGTCCAGTCCGATGCCGAGGAAGTTCTTCGAGAAGGGGCTGTCACCGAACACCAGCTCGCCGCCTGGGTCCACCTCTCGCACCTCGAGATTCCCGTAGATGTACTGGTATATGACGTCAAGCACCAACCCGTTCGAGAACTCGAAGGCGCCTGAGAGGTCGAAGAAATGGGACCAGTTTTCTGCGAGCTCGTAGTCCTTGTACTCACGGTACTGCGGGGTGTACGAAAAACGAACGTACGACTCGTAGATCGGCAATTCGAAGACCAGAGCGGCCCGCGCCAGATAGACCTGGTCCGCCACCTCGTTGTCTGGGGTGAAAAAGATGTTGTCTCGGTGCTGCCACGAAAGCTGAAGTGCGGGCGAAAAGAGGAATGGACCCACCGAGATCGCCTCGCCCGAATTCGCCAACCGCGGCGGGTCGTAGCCTTGTGAGCTTTGGCCCGACACCGGCAAAGTGACAACTAAAACCAGGAGGTACAGCAATGCTATTCGGCTTTGAAAACCCATGACCGGCGCCCTCTCTTGTTGTACCCGACCCAGTCAGCCAGGCCCGCTTTGATCACTCTCCAGGCAATTGTCGGTTCGTCGATCGCAGAATTATCCCATTCCAGCCGGGTGCAGCATCACCGAGATCGATTTTTCTTGCCAAAATATCAATCTTGGAAATTCGGTTCCCACCCGGTTCACACATGGAATCATACCTAAACCGTCAAAATATTCGAGTGGCAGAGATCACCCTCGACGGTCCCTTCCCGAAATCAGTTCCCGAGCATCCCCGATTTCCGAATTCCGAATTCCGAATAGTTCTTGCCAAGATGCGGCATTTCGTGGAAAATGAATGAGTGTTCATTCACCGGGATCATCCTCACGGGGCCAGCACGCCAGACACCGGATTGCTCGGCGCCATACGACGACAGGAGGTAGATTGATGTCTCGAGAGATTCGAAGGGTTGGAGTGCTCGGGGCCGGGGTGATGGGGGCGGGAATCGCGTCCCATCTGGCCAACGCCGGTATCTCGGTGTTGATGCTCGACATCGTGCCCCCCAAACTGGGCGAAGATGATGAAAAGAAGGGGCTCACAACTGACGACCCGAGGTTCCGCAACAGGTTCGCGCTGGCGGGTCTGGAGGGTATCAAGAAATCGAGGCCTGCCCTCCTCTACACAAAAAGGTTCCTGCCGCTCATCGAGGTGGGGAACTTCGAGGACGACTGGGACCGGCTCGCTGAGTGCGACTGGATCATCGAGGTGGTTATCGAGCGTCTCGACATCAAGCAGCAGGTTTTCGCCCGCCTCGAAGAGGTGCGAAGGCCGGGGACGATCGTGTCGTCGAACACCTCTGGACTCTCCATCTCCAGCATGACGGAGGGTCGGTCGGAGGATTTCAAAAACCATTTCCTGGTGACCCACTTCTTCAATCCGGTGCGCTACATGCGCCTGCTCGAGCTGGTCGCCGGCGAAGACACCTCTCCCGAGATCCTTGATTTCATCGCCGATTTCGGGAGATTTCGTCTCGGCAAGGGCATCGTGTACGGCAAGGACACCCCCAACTTCATCGGGAATCGGATCGGTGCCTTTGGAATCGCGGCCACGATCCACACCATGATGGAGATGGACTATCAGGTGGACGAGGTTGACGCCATCACTGGACCGGCAATGGGCCATCCGGGCAGTGCCTCCTTCGGCACCGCGGACCTGGTGGGAATCGACGTCCTGGCCCTCGTGGTGGATACTCTGAAAAACGGTTGCCCGGACGACGAGCAAGCGGCCCTTTTCGAAACCCCCGAGTTCATGAAGACCATGATTGCCAACGGAGTCCTGGGCCGAAAAACCAAGGCCAAGGGCGGTTTCTACAAGATCGTCAAGGGCGACGACGGATCGAAGACCAAGATGGTCATCGACTGGAAGACGGGCGAATACCGCCCGAAGGCATCGACCCGATTCCCCTCCCTCGGTCAGGCAAAAAAAACCCACGACCCGGCTGCGCGGCTGCGTGGCGTGGTGCAGGCGGATGATCGAGCCGGAGCCTTCGCCTGGAGGCTGATCCGCGACTCGGTGGTCTACAGCTCCAACCGCTACGGCGAAATCTCGGACAGCATTGTGGACATGGACAACGCACTCAAGTGGGGCTACAACTGGGAACTCGGCCCCTTCGAGTCATGGGACGCCATCGGGGTCCGCGAATCGGTGGACCGGATGCGACATGAAGGAGTGTTACCGGCCCAGTGGGTGCTCGATATGCTGGCGGCCGGTAACGAGACCTTCTACATCGAATCGGCGGACGGTCGCAGTGTCTATGACCCGGCCTCCGGGGATTACGTCCCCGAGCAAACTCCAAACACCTTCCTCGTCCTCAAGGACATCAAACGCGACCCAACCAATGTCGTGTTCTCGAACCGGGGCGCGTCCCTGGTGGACCTGGGCGACGGAATCGCCTGCGTCCAGTTCCACTCGGCGGCCCAGCCCAAGCTGAACCCCGTGGACGGAGACATCATGGAGGCATTGGAGAAGGGGTTGGAGATCGGACAACGAGATTTTCGAGGACTGGTGGTCCACCATCAGGGCGAGAACTTCTCTGCCGGCGCCAATCTGCTGATGGTTCTGGAAGCGATCGATTCCAATCAGTGGGCCGCCCTGGGCGATATCATCCGCCAGTTCCAGAACGTCAACGTCAGCCTCCGCAAGGCGTCGATCCCGGTGATCACAGCGCCCTTTGGTTTCGCATTTGGCGGGGGCTGTGAAATCACCATGGGCGGTGACCGGGTCTGCGCCGCCGCTGAAACCTACATCGGTCTGGTGGAGGTGGGAGTCGGGCTCATTCCGGCCGGAGGCGGTTGTTGGTTCATGATCGAGCGTGCCCTGGCCAACGTCGACAAACCGATCCTCTCCAACATTCCATTCATCCGAAAGATCTTCGAGACCGTAGGCATGGCCAAGGTTGCGACATCGGGCGAGGAAGGCAAGGACTTCGGCTTCCTGAGAGCGACCGACAAGGTCGAGATCAACCGCGATCAACAACTTTGGACCGCAAAGCGCATGGCCATCGCCCTCGCCGAAGAGGGTTATCGTCCACCGCTGCCCAAGACCTACAACCTCCCGGGTCGGGAGGGGTTGGCCACCATCGAGATGTTCCTTCACAACATGAAGGTGAGCCATTGGGTGTCCTCCCACGACCAGAAGGTGGGAACCCACCTCGCCAACATCATCTGCGGCGGTGATACCACCATCAATGACCCAGTGGACGAGCAGACCATTTTGGACCTCGAACTCGAGGCCTTCCTTTCGCTCTGTGGAGAACCCAAAACCCAGGACCGGATCAAGTACATGCTCGTCAACAACAAGCCCCTCCGAAACTGAGCGGGTTGGAGAAAGGAGATCACGATGCGTGACGCCGTCATCGTTTCCGTTGCCCGCACCCCGATTGGACGGGCCAAGAAGGGCAGCCTGAAGGACACCCGGCCCGAAGCTTTCGCCTCGGCGATGCTGAGGGAGTTGCTCGACCGAACCCCCGGCCTCGATCCTCTCGAAATCGACGACGTGGTCTTCGGGTGCGCCATGCCCGAAGGCGAGCAAGGCATGAACGTCGCTCGTCTCATCGCCCTGTCGGCAGGACTGCCCACCGACGTGCCTGCCATGACCGTCAACCGGTTCTGCTGCTCCGGGTCCCAGACCATGGCACTGGCTGCCGACACCATCAAGGCCGAAAACGCCAACGTCATCATCGCCGGCGGGGTGGAATCCATGTCCATGGTGGAGATGGGCGGCAACAAGCCCATCGCCTTCCCGGATCTGGTGGACAGCAACATCAACGCCTACATGGGAATGGGTACCACCGCCGAGGTGGTGGCGCGGCGGTTCGGCATCTCCCGAGAGGCGCAGGACGAGTTCGCCTATAACTCACACCGCAAGGCGGTGGCCGCCATTGAAAGCGGCAAATTCGTCGAGGAGATCGTGCCCCTTGACGTCCGGATCCGAGACACGGGCAGCTGGCGAGACATCCACTTCGACACGGACGAGGGCCCACGGGCCGACACGACCGTCGAAGGTCTGGCCAAGTTGCGGCCGGTATTCGATCCCACCGGAACAGTGACCGCCGGAAACGCCTCACAGATCAACGACGGCGCGGCTGCGGTTGTGCTCATGAGTTCCGAGAAGGCCGAGCAGCTCGGCCTGACCCCGATCGCCTTTGTGCGCCAGTGGGCGGTGGCGGGGGTGGACCCCGACATCATGGGCATCGGGCCGGCCAAGGCGGTCCCAAAACTGTTGGCCAAAACCGGGCTGACCCTGGACGACATCGATCTGGTGGAGATCAACGAAGCCTTCGCCAGTCAGTCGGTCTATTGCGTGAATGAGCTTGGTCTCGACCCCGAGAAGACCAACGTCAACGGCGGCGCCATCGCCACCGGCCACCCCCTCGGCGCCACCGGCGCAGTGCTGACGGTCAAGATCCTCGGCGAGCTCAAGCGCAGAAACGCCAAACGCGGGATCGTCACCATGTGCATCGGTGGCGGCATGGGCTTCGCCTACTTGCTCGAGATGATTTGATCGTCGTCTCTCCAAAAGCCAAAAGCCCCGGCGCACGCGACGGGGCTTTTGTTTTTGGAGTATTTTTCTAGTTCTTCATGGCAGCCCAGGGAATACTCTCTGCAGCGTGAATCTGCGTTCATCTGCGTTTTTCTGCGTCCAATTCTGGGTGGGGGGTTGCGAGCTCCCGCTCGACGTGGCGCAGGATCTGGAGCGAGATGGGCTTGTCGCCGATGGTGCCCACCTTGATGAATAAGAAGGTATTCTCCGATCCTGCCGCCTTCAGCTTGACCTGGACCCGGGTGCCATCAGACATGAGCGCCCGCAGCTGCCCCTTCAGGGCGTTGGAACTGCCGTCGATGCCCACCAGCCGGAGTTCATCAAAGGCCGCTCGCGTGGCTTGCTCGACCTCGGGCAGGGGGTGAGAGAGAGCGGTCTTCAGCTCGCCCTGCAACCATTTGAACTGCACGGTGGAGCCATCCGTCTCCTGGACGGAAGATGAGCACCCTGCCGCAACAACGACCGACATCAGAATCGCCCATACCCATTTCATAGCCATACCCTATCCAGCCAGCTCCCGATTGTCGAATGGCCTTGCCGGACGGCGCCCGCGAGGATAACCTCGGCTGTTGGAGGAACTCATGAAGGGCGTGATTGGAATTCGGCGCGAAACCAAAAGCAGCTGGGAGCGTCGTTCGCCCGTGACCCCACAGCTTGCACGACACCTGGTGAAGGAATCCGGCATCGAGGTCGTTGTTCAGCCATCGGCACGACGGGTCTTTCGCGACAAGGAGTACGTCCGTGCAGGTGCCAGCACGGGCAGCGATCTTTCCAACGCCAACGCCATACTTGGCGTGAAGGAGATTCCCCCTGATTCACTGCTACCGGACATGACCTACATGTTCTTCTCGCACGTCATCAAGGGCCAGCCCTGCAACATGCCCATGCTCGCCCGCCTCAAGGCCCTCGGCTGCACCCTGATCGACTACGAGCTTGTCCGTGACGACACGAATCGGCGGTTGATCTTCTTCGGTCGGTTCGCCGGTTTGGCCGGAATGATCGATACCCTCTGGGCGCTCGGCTCACGGCTCCGATCGGAGGGCATCCGCTCACCCTTCGAAATGATCGGCAGGGCCCACGACTACGACAGCCTGGACGACGCTGTCGCGGCGGTACGGGCCGCCGGGGACGCTATCGAAACCCAAGGCATCCCAGACGGTTTGTCACCGCTCGTGATCGGAATCGCCGGCTACGGCAACGTGGCGCGCGGGGTCCAGGAAATTCTCTCCGAACTTCCGACACGGGTGATCAAACCGGAAGACCTTGCGGGTTTGGATTCCTCCGAGGCCTCCCGCTGTATCGTTCAATGCACCTTCAAAGAACAGCACCTTGTCTCACCGGTCGATCCCGACCGCGCCTTCGATCTCCAGGATTACTATGCCAACCCCGAGCGCTATCGACCGAAGTTCGCACCGATACTCCCGGAGTTGACCGTGCTCATGAACTGCAACTACTGGGATGAAAGGTACCCACGTCTGGTCACCAAGAATGACCTGCGGCAGCTTTTTGGGGGTAGCCAACAGCCACGACTCAGGGTCATCGGCGATCTTGGATGCGACATCGGCGGGGCGGTGGAGTGTACTCACGAATGCACCGAACCCGGGGATCCCGTGTACGTCTACAACCCGGTGGAGGACGACACCACACGCGGAGTCGAAGGTGCCGGACCGGTGATTCTCGCGGTGGATATCCTGCCGGCTGAGCTGCCGAGGGAGGCCTCCGAAGAGTTCAGCTCTAGCCTCGCCCGGTTCCTGCCGTCGATTGCACGGGCCGAATACGATGTGCCGTTCGAACAACTGAATCTCCCACCCGAGATCCGACGGGCAGTGATTCTCCAAAGGGGGCGATTCACGCCGGAATATACCTACCTTCAGGCTCACCTCGACGCCCACGCTGAGGGATGATTCGTTCGTGCGCTATGCGCTATGGGCTATACGCTGTACTCCCCTTCTGCCTCCTCCCGAACACCCGGCTGGCCGCTGTACCATATCGATACGCCGCCCATGGCTCAGAAAGTGCTCAAAATCAGGCATCGGTCTTGCTAGTAACCAAGGTGGGATGGGTCCGGACGCAGAGGCCAGGCACCATCGCAAGGGAGGGCCGAAATGCTCAACGGTTTCAAGAATCTGGTAAGTCGAGCCAGCCATCATGCCAACGTCGAGAAGGGCACGAATGGACACGGCACCAACGGGCACGGTCCCAACGGACACAGAGCCAATGGGCACGGAGCCAATGGGCTTGGCACGAACGGCCACGGCACCAACGGATCCGAAGCCCATGCCAACGGCAACGATGACACATACCCGTCCGCCGCACCGACGACGTCCATCAAGATCCCAGACGGGTTCCTGTGGACTCTGGAGGTCAGGCAGGACCAGCACATCCTGGGTTCGATGCACAGCCCCAATCCCTTCGTCCTCATTTCGTTTTTCCGCGACTACTCAATGCTCTACGGAGAACCGGCGGAGTCCTACGCCGTGTGGCTCAGACACAAAGACTCGAATCGCGGTGCGCCGCTGCAGTATCAACAGGGACGCTCGGCCTGGATCGAATTCCTGCGCAAAATCGACCCGGACATCGATCAGAACCTCGACGCGGTCGACGGCTCCCACGACAGAACCAGCATGTTGGACCCGGGGGGCAGCCCGACTCATCCTGACGCGGTCCTCGAGCAAGCGTTCGGACTGGCGAAGCAGGCGTCCTGACCGGCAATCATCAGCTGACCCCAGGTCAGAATTCGGAATTCGGAATTCGGAATTCGGAAAACCGCGTCCTACGGTTGAGAGCCTGTGGACAGGGGAATGGTGGTGGCATCATTGGTGCGAGAGTCGATGACCGACGCAGTAGCCAACACCGCGGTCCCCTCGAGAACCTCCACCCCTGCGAACCCCCAGTCGATGTTCGGGCGCTCGGCGCGCCGATCGAAGGGCTCGAGGTCTTGGAATTGGCCACGGGGGGCCAGATCCACCCGATAGTTGATCAGGTCGGCGCCTGCCGAATCGTAGAGGGTCACTCTGACGGCAGCGGTTCCCGCGGAGGTGTTCGTGAGCAACAGGTTGCTCCGAAAAACACCCTCGTCCTGCCTGAGCTGAATCAGGTAGCCTGAATCTCCTGCCCACAGCCCACCTCCCCCCTCGACCCCGGCCACGAACTGACCGTAGGTGCCTCCCCCGCCCTGGTTGTAGGTCCTGCCTGACACCAACAGTGGTTGGTCCGACGTGATCTGGAGCCATCCCTTGCCCTCCACCTGCATCAGGCCGACCACGTCAACCCAGGCCCGCTGCGATTCGGCCGCCACAACCGAAGAGATGGAACCACCGCCGGATCCGAACAAACGAATGACCACATTCGCGCTCACACCGGTCAGATTCTTGAGCACCAGATCGGTGCGCCAACGGCTGCCGGCCTGACCCGAGAGGTTTGCTGCGGCATCGAACAAATAGACCTCGTCTGTGGGAACCGGTTCCTCGATGGTGAACGCCGCCGACACGTCGAAGACTGAACCGTCGGTGTCACTGCGAACCCTGACCGCGTAGTCCGAGGACACCACCAATCCGGTGGGAATGGTCCAGAGGAAGCTGCCACCATCGAGCAACCCGCCAGTGATCTCCGCGACCTGCTCGCCGGCCAACAGCAGGTCCAAATCCACCCGATCACCGCATGACCCTTCAGCGGCCCAGGTCACCTCGCGATCCTCCCCCATGTGCCACAGGCTGTTGGACGTCGGACTGGTCACTTGGTAGCTGCACGGCTGTACCTGGTCACCAATTGAAAAGACATCCGAGACGTCGTAGGAGTTTCGATCGTTCGAGTCCCTGATGCGAATCGAGTATCCACCACCGTCCACCAGCGGGTCGGGAACCTGCCAGTTGAATGAACCCACATCTGAGGTGCGGTAGGCGATCTCCGCAACCTGGTCTCCGTTTCGAAGCAGGTGGAGATCGACCGGTGAAGTGCAGGTTCCCGCCCGGTTCCACCGGATGGTCTCCACCGCGCCACGCGCCCACGTGTCGCCGGTGCTCGGCGCCGTGATCCTGTATCCGCAGTAGCTGGGATTGAGGATTGTGAATTTCGCCGAAAACGCCTCCGAATACTGGTCATCTCGATCGCGGATTCTCACCTGATACTCGAGGGCCGTGCGCAGGTAGCTGGGCAGGCCCCAGTTGTAGATGCCGTTGTTCTGTTCATTATTGACGATCGTGGCCACTCGTTGGTCTTCACGCCAGAGGTCGAGGTCGATTTTCTGGCTGCAGGTGCCTGTTTTGAACCACTGGATCGTAACCGACGACCCGGTGTTCCAGGTTGTGGACTCGCTCGGCACGCTGATCGTGTACGTGCAGGCGCCCAGCGCCACCGACTCCTCAGCGGCCACAGCCATACCTGCAGACCCCATCACCGCCAGGCCCAGCAAGACCAAAGTGTTCCATCTCATTCTGCTCATTCACTGACCTCGCTACACGATACGTTCCCTGATCTTCGCTGACAGTATGTCCATGACCCACACGGTCCCTGCGATCAGCAGCACGAGAGTGCCCACCTCACCCCACTCGCCCAGGTCCACTCGCGGTTTCAAGATGTAACCGATGCCTCCACCCCCGACGAAGCCAATGATCGTCGACATGCGAACATTGATATCCCACCTGTAAATCGTAAAGCTCAGGAATGGCGGGATAACCTGTGGCACGACGCCGTACCGCAACACCTGGAGGGTGCTCGCTCCGGTCGCCGTGATGGCATCCATGGGCCCGGTGTCGATGCTCTCGATCTGTTCGGAGTAGAGCTTGGTGAGGGCCGCCACCGAGTGGATCCACAGTGCGAGCACCCCGGCAAACGGTCCGATGCCGACCCAGGAAATGAAAATCAGCGCCCACACGAGGGGTTCCACCGCGCGGACGAAGTTCATGACCGTCCGAGCGACACTATAGGCCATGCGCGAAGCGAAGCTCCCACGGGTGAGATTGCGGGCCGACGGGAAAGCCAACACGAAGGCTACCGGGATGGCGAAGGCTGTGGCCATGAAGGCCAGGAAGATGGTCTGCACCAGCAGGACCAGCCCCTCGTGAAGCACACTCGCCGAAGGGTGCATGAGACCCCGTACGATATCGGCTGCCTTGCCGAACTTGGTCAGAAGGGTGACAAGCTCGAACTCGGTGATCAGCCATCCCGTGAAGAAGGTGAGCTGGATGAACACGGCGGCAAACCAACCGCGCGGGGTCCGAGTCCACGGCAGGCCCTTCTCCCACTCCGGCGCCGTGGATACCAGAGCCCGTCCCGGCGAGGCACCAATCACTTTGGCCAAGAGGTTCCACGACACCGCCAGTACCAGGCTGCCGAGGCCGGCCCACGCGAAGTGCAAGAGATCGAGGATCTGTTCCGCAGTGAACAGAATCCCAGTGGGACCCCGACGCCCGGAAAACGCCAGCAGCAAGAACTCCACCATCAGCCACGCGACACCAATCAGGGCCCAGTCGATTGCCAGGGCCTTGATCCGATCCAGAGTCTTCTCCCACGAAACGGTCGGGGCGGTCTCGACCATCAGAACCCCGTATCGGAGGCGGGTTCCGCCTCCTCGCCATAAATCTCTCGAAACGTGTCAGTTCCGAACTCTGACGGAGCTCCTTCCCACACCAGCCGTCCGTCCCTGAGAGCCACCAACCGACTGGCGTACCTGGCCACGAGGTCGATATCGTGCAGAGAGCACACCACGGTGAGCCCCTCATCGCGGTTGAGAGCCTCGATGTGGCGCATGACTGAGTGCCGCAGCGCCGGGTCGAGGGAGGCAACCGGCTCATCGGCGAGGATCAGCTGTGGTTCCTGCATCAAAGCGCGGGCGATGGCCACCCGCTGTTGCTGTCCGCCCGACAGGGCATCAGCGCGGCTGTTCACTCGGTCTGCGATTCCCACCCGTTCCAGCGCGGCAACCGCCCGTTCCCTCTCGTCGATCGGGAAGCTCAGCAGAAGGCTCGGTATCAGTGAGCTCCGGCCGAGGGCGCCCGACAAGACGTTGGTGAGCACGGTTTGTCGCTTCACGAGGTTGAACTGCTGGAAGATCATCGCGACTCGGCGTCTCAGCGCCCGCAATTCGGCGCCCCGAAGCGCCGTCACCTCTTGGCCATAAATCCAGATCTTGCCTTCGCTCGGGTCGATCAGTCGGTTGACGCACCGCAACAGCGTGGTCTTCCCAGAGCCCGAAAGCCCCAGCACGGCCAGAAACTCTCCCTCCCTGACCTCCAGCGAGACGTCGTCGAGAGCGCGAACCCCGCCGGGGTACACCATGCCCAGACCCTCGATTCGGACTGCTGCGGTGGTCACGACCCCCCTCCAGACGCGCCCTTGTGCCGTTTCAGCCGTTCCTCCGCTGCCTTGAGCAATCTCGCTGCGGAGACCCCGGACTGTTTGAGGGCCTCACGGAATTCGTCGAAATCCGCGTCGTCACATGGCTCGGCCGCCACTCCGGCCACCAGATCGTAGTACGCACCCTGACCGCCCGGTGTGTCCAAAAATCTACTCAGAGAACCTACGAAGCGTTCCCAGACCACATCGGGGAACCCCCTGCGAACGCAGCACACATCGTTCGGAATGGGATCGGTGAGTGCGACGATCCGTACTTCATCGAGCAACTTCGCCCGTTCCTCTGCGGAGGACATGTTCTTGAGTATCAAGAATCTCGCATCCCCAACCAGTGTGCCGTCCCGCAGGTTGGCCGCCGACGGCGGCGAGTAGAAGGTCGCGCCCCCGTCCACCTTTCCGTCTCTGACCGCTTGTACCACGTTTGGGTGGCCGCCCGCGAACAGGACATGGCCCAACGCCACACCCTCTCGCTGCAGCAGAGCCTTGGCGAAAATGTGGCCCGACGTCGAGGTCTCGTCGGAAAACGCAAAGCTGCGTCCCTGGAGATCCCCGAGTCGCCCGATGCCGGAGTCGGTCCTGGTCAGGACGCACCCGTAGTAGACGTTTGAGAGCTCGGGGGCTGCCTCCGAGGTCTCGTGGATGATTCTGGTGTCGCGCACCGTCCCCGGTCTCCGGGCTTCCAACACCTTCCGTCCATCGCCCACCAGATCATTGGGACCGGAATAAACGTACCGGCTGACCGCCGCGTCCACGCCATCCTTCCGCTCCACCATCCGCCACACGGCATCCTCGTCGTCGACGGCCGGGACCTCGATCCAGCCCGGGGCCAGGTCGTCCAGGCCCGCCACCACCATCGCCCGCAACCGGCCGCGAACGCTGGATGGGAATGCGACTCTGCGGTCCACCAGATCTTCCAGTCGATCGGGCTCCCCTGGTCCGTTACGAGTCACGACCACTGCGTATCGGTCCACTGACCGAACCACCTGTAATCTCGCCTCGGCACCGTAGCGAGCGTTTGCCATCACATAGGCGAAGGCCGGGATCCACGCCACATCTGCCTGGCCCGTACCCAGAGCCTGAATCACAGCGGCATATGATGTTGGCACTTGGGATTTGAGAACCAATCCAGTGTCGGCCCAAATGAAACGTGCCAGCTCGTCTCCACGGCGAACCAGCGTGCCCTGTTCCACCGACGGCACAAACAGCATCTGCACCGCTTCCTGACCACGAACCTCCAGCCTCGCGCGACGATTCAATCCCCACACGAAAAAGGCGAGCAGGAGGACGATCAACGTCCATCCCGCCTTTGGAAGCCACGCCCCTCGCTTCACCTCGTTCATTCTCCGGATCGCCTCGCTTGTTGTTCGCTCATGTGGCCATGTCGGGCTCAGCCTAGCACAGGCACGTGGTCGTACTCGGTGGGCCAGGAGCACTTTGGGGGAATTCGAAATTCGAAATTCGAAATTCGGAAATTCGATGTCGATTCTCAACGCTTCGAGCGGACGGTGAGGAGGGATTCCACGGTTTCGTGGAGCTTGGCGAAGTCGGGCGGTTTGGTCATGAAAGCCTCCACCTCGACCCAGGTCTTCTCCAGCCGAGAGCGGGCTTCGAACATGCGGTCGACGCCGGTGAGGATCACGATGGGGATGCCGGTGGTGCGCTCGTTTTTTTTGAACATGGCGGCCAGATCGTAGCCCTCGGAGAGATAGGACATCATCACGTCGAGGATTATCAGGTCCGGCAACTCCTCCGAGACGACAGCGACCGCCTCCTCCCCGTTGTGAGCGGTCACCACGCGGTACCGCTGCTCGAGAACCGCTTTCAACGCCTCCACAAGCACTGCA
This sequence comes from uncultured Holophagae bacterium, assembly GCA_963801995.1. Classification (GTDB taxonomy): domain Bacteria; phylum Acidobacteriota; class Thermoanaerobaculia; order Thermoanaerobaculales; family Sulfomarinibacteraceae; genus FEB-10. The sequence continues at coordinate 1,131,568 of CAWDGW010000017.1, forward strand.
TCGTCGTCGACCAAAAGGATTGTAGGGCGTTCGCTCATGGTCCCTCCACGGCCTGATCAGCCCAAGTATAAATCGTCCTATGATCGGATGACCGCAGCCGCCACAGGGACGGATTTTTGATTTTTGGTTCAAACGCAGACATCGGCAATCGCAGAGGAGACGGCCACGAGCGGGACGCCTCTACTGATCGACGAGAGCTTCCGCAGGGTCTTTCGAGACCACTCTGAAGACCGGAATCGATGCTCCGACGGTGCAGGCCGCCACCGCGAGTGCCACGGCACCCACCAACAACAAAGGATCGAGGACGAAGAAGCTGTCCGGCTTGTACGGGAAGTCTGGAACCCAGTTTCGTCCAAGCCAATCGATGAGGCGGGCCATCGCCGTCGCACCGATCGCCCCGACGACCCCGGCCACCCCCCCCACGAGCGCGGCCTCGGCGAGGAACAGCGACCGAATGTGTCCACGGCTGGCCCCGATCGCCCGCAACACACCGATCTCCCGGCGGCGGCTCCAAACGGTGACGAAGAACGAGTGGGCGACGCTCATGGCCGCCACCACCAGCACGGCCGCCCCAACAGCACCCATGATCGACATCAGGAGGGCCATCAGTTGGGCCGCCCGCCGGGCCCCTCGATCCGTGACCACAAGGTCCATGCCCTCAACGGCCGCCAGAACCGAGGAGGCAACGTCCGACGATGCAAGCTGGAGGATCGCTGAATGATACGCTTCGGAGTCCTTCGCTGATCCGAATCTGCCGTTCAACTCACGCACGAAATCCAGGGGCAAGGTCACTCCCAAGGTCATCGCCTGGTCGGAGAACCCGACCAATCTCATGCGTTCAACCACTGGACGGCCCGCGGAACGGCGAATGGTGGATGCTCCGAATGACATCTCGAAGGTGAAGCCGAGCACCGCCTCGGGATCGAGCAGGGGCAGCCTGTAGGCGCGACGAAAGGACCCGTTGTACAGCTCGACGAGGTGATTGGACGCCAGGACCGGAACGTACCTGCGGCAGACTCCCCGCCCGCCGAGATCTCTGCCCGAGCAGTAGCCTTCCTCGCCACACTCTCGGTCTGAACTGCAATCGATGGTCGTCGCGAGCCCCTCGTACCGAAAGGCGTCGCCCACATCTTCAACCACCAACTCAGGGTCGATTCCGTCAGCCACCAGATCTGTCCGCACCCCCGAACCCAACAGCGAACCGCCTCCAGATGCCACCGCCGGCACCGTCAGCTTCATCTTCGGGTAGACCTTGGCGACTCCAGCCAGCTCCGAGAGTCTCTCGATGGACTCCTGGTCCAGGGTGTCGCCGCCGAGGTCGATCCGAAACGCCAACACACCCAGGCTTTTCCCCTCGGCGGCAACTTCGAGCCGATCCAGCGGCAACAGGTCGTTCACCAGCGTGGACCTGAGTCCCAGGGCCAGGGCGACCAGGAAAACCAGGGTGGCTACCGCCACCGCGATCCCGACCCCTGAAGCCGCGAGTCGCGCGCGGCTCCGTCTGAGGTCAAGGTGGAGCAGCCGCGCCAACCTGACCGGACTCATGGCTCCGCCCCCGCGGGACCACCCCAGTCGTCGAGCACGCCGCGACGCAGCTCCAGCACTCGCGAAGCCACCTTCGACAGGGCTTCGTCGTGGGTGACTGCCAGCACGGTCGCCAGACCGGTGACGTGGACGGTTCGCAGCAGATTGACAATCTCGGACCCGGTGTGTGGGTCCAGATTGCCAGTGGGCTCGTCACACAGCAGAATCCTGGGGGCCAGCACCAGGGCCCTCGCCACCGCCACCCGTTGCCGCTCCCCTCCAGACAGGCTGGCCGGCCGTTCGCCGGCGCGACCTGCCATCCCGACCGCGTCGAGCATTTCGGCCACCCTCTCCCCCATTTCCCGTCCTTGCCCGGCATTTGGCCCGGACACGAATAGGGAGGGCAGCCACACGTTTTCCGCCACCGTCAGGTGATCGAGGAGGTGGTACGCCTGGAACACGAACCCGATCGTCGATCCTCGGAGGCGGCTGAGGGCTCGATCACCGAGACTGCGAAGATCTCGACCCGCAACCTGGACATCTCCTTCGTACCCGGAGTCGAGCCCGCCGATGATGTTGAGCAGCGAGGTTTTTCCCGAGCCGGACCGCCCCACGATGACGGTGAAGTCTCCCTCCTCCACCTCGAGGTCGACGCCGCGAAGAACCTCTCCCCGACCTGGGAACGAACGGGTTACCGACCGCAGGCTGATCACGATGTGAGTATAACGGCCAACCGTCTGCGATACACTCGACCGCTGTGCATGTTTTAGCCCTCGATTTCGACGGAGTCATCTGCAACAGCATCTGCGAGACATTCGCCACCGCGATTCATACCTACGCCGGCTTCGTCTCGGATTCCCGGCTCGTGTCCAGAATCGAAACACGATTGGGCGCGTGGCCCTGGACCGCCACTGCAATCGACACCGATCCGGACTTCGCCCGTTTCGCCGAACTGGTGCCACTGGGGAACCGGGCCGAAGACTTCGGCGTCGCCCTGCTGGCCATGGACATCGAGGTGCCGATGGCTGATCAGCAAGCCTATGACGCCTTTTATGGTTCCCTGGACGCCGACTGGCTGGCCAGGTTCCACCGCCGGTTCTACGAGTCTCGCGCGACTCTGCGAGATGCCGCTCCCGAGGCATGGCTTGCACTTCACACCGACTACCCTCGGTTCACGGAGCTGCTGCACCGGATCGCCGGCGACATCACACTGGCCGTCGCTACGGCCAAGGACGGGGCATCGCTTGGATTATTGCTCGATCGATTCGGCCTGTCCGGCCTGTTTCCGGACGAGCTTCGATTGGACAAGGAGACCGGTGTCCAGAAGACCGAGCACCTCTCCCGGCTCTCAGAGCGGCTCGACGTCCCATTCGCAACCATCACCTTCGTTGACGACAAGGTCAACCACTTGACCAAGGTCGCTCCGCTCGGGGTTCGACCGGTGCTGGCGGGATGGGGGCACAACACCGATCGGGAACGAGAGACGGCGCGGGAGTTCGGATTCCAGGTCGCCGACCTGGGCAACGCACATCAGATCCTCATGCCAGCGGAGGGAGCGTGAAGGCCATAAGACTCTTTTCGTGGAACGTCAACGGGCTCAGGGCCTGCAGCCGCAAGGGTTTCATGGACTGGGTTCGGCAGGTTCAGCCCGACGTGATCGGCCTGCAGGAGGTTCGGGCACTGCCCGAGCAATTGGATGACGAGGTACGGAATCCAAAAGGCTACACCGTCCACATTCACCCCGCTAAACGGCGCGGTTACTCCGGCGTGGCGCTTTTCACCCAGATTGCTCCGGTTCAGGTGACCCTGGGAGGATTGGGCGAGTCGCGTTTCGATGACGAGGGTCGGCTGATCATTGCCGACTACGGAGACTTCGTGCTGTACAACGGCTACTTTCCGAACGGGGGAAACGACCTGAGCAGGGTGCCCTACAAGTTGGAGTTTTCCGAGGCCGTCCTTCAGCACGCAGAGTCACAACGCAGGACGGGGCGGAGCGTGGTCATCTGCGGCGACGTCAACACGGCCCACCAGGAGATCGACCTCGCCAACCCGAAGTCGAATCAAAAAAACACCGGCTTCCTGCCGGAGGAACGAGCGTGGGTGAGTCGGCTGGTGGATCACGGCTACGTGGACATATTCCGTAATCTCCATCCAGGAGAGGAAGGTCTCTACACCTGGTGGAGCAACCGAAAAGGCGTGCGGGAGCGCAACGTTGGCTGGCGCATCGACTACTTTTTCATCTCTGAAGACCTGGCTGGGCGGGTCGCCGACGCCCGAATCCATCCCAATGTGTTGGGCTCGGACCACTGCCCCATCGAATTGGTCCTCGAACGGCTCTGATGAAGAGGCTGGCGGCGACTCTCAACAGTCTCGACGGTCGCGGGTACAGGGCCTACAAACAGCTCCAGGGGAGAGTCTTCAACCACCAGTTATTCGACCTCGTCATCGACCACGTTCAAGGCGACCCCTACGCCGCCCCGTCTCGGCTCCGGGCCAAAGTGCCTCGTGACATCGCAGACCTGCCCAGTTCGACCCTTCAAAACGCGACTCGCAGGAGGGCGACACGGGACTTCCTCACCCGGGCATTCGCGGACGCCTCCCAATCAGAACGGGACATCGTCATCGACGCCGGTGGGCAGACAGTCCTGGACCGCAGCGCATGCCTGATCGACGAGGACACCGTTGAGTTCCGTTTGACTGCCAACCTGCCCGCAGCCGGCCGACGGATTCTCGGCCGAAGGGCTTCTTCTCTGCTCTGTCACATTCTTCCCGAAATAGTAGCAGCTTCGGCGTTGGCCGACCGCCTCGACCTCGAGGCCCTCGAACGCCACTGTGCAACGGTCGAGGATCAGGTATCCCTGCGGAATGCCCTCTCAGATTCCGGCCTGGTGGCATTCGTCGGCAACCAAGCTCACCTGCCTCGAAGGTCCGGCGTCGATGATCGGCCATTGGACACACCGGTCGCCTTCATCTCACCCGAATCGCTCGAGGTCACCCTGCAGACTCCGAATTCTGGACCGGTGACCGGCATGGGCCTGCCGCGCGGCATCACGCTGATCGTCGGTGGCGGCTTCCACGGCAAGTCCACCCTGCTGAGGGCCCTGGAGACCGGAGTCTACGACCACCTTCCAGGAGATGGTCGGGAGCGGGTCGTGACCGATCCCACCGCGGTGAAGCTGCGCGCCGAGGACGGCCGCTGGGTCTCCGCGGTGGACATTTCGCCGTTCATCGACCACCTCCCGGGCGGAGTCGCCACCGCGTCGTTCACCACGGAACTGGCGTCGGGATCCACCAGCCAGGCAGCGGCGCTTGTGGAAGCCCTCGAAACCTGCGCTTCCACCATCCTGCTGGACGAGGACACCTCAGCCACCAATTTCATGATCAGGGATCGCCGCATGCAGGCGTTGGTGACCAAAGCCCAAGAACCGATCACCCCATTCGTGGATCGAATCGGAGAACTCCGCGATCGACTCGGGGTTTCCACCGTGCTCGTCATGGGGGGCTCGGGAGATTATTTCGAAAGCGCGGACACGGTTATCCAGATGAACGCCTACCTCCCCCACGACGTAACGGCGAGAGCCCGCGGGATCGCCACTGATAACCCCACCGGGCGGAATCAGGAGAATGAAGGCGACCTCGTGAGGCCAGTTCGGCGCACCGTAGACCCTCGGACTCTTCAACCGGAGTCGAAGCCAGGACGAGTTCGGGTCCGGGCGCGAGGGCCAGAGACCCTGCTCTTCGGACGGGGCGAGGTGGATCTGAGGGCGGTGGAACAGATCGAAGACGCCTCTCAGCTCAGGACCGCCGGCTGGATTCTGGCGTGCCTTGCGGAGGCCCGCGACCACCGGATCGATCCGATACATGAAATCGAGGCTCTGCTCACACGCTTGGATGACGGCGAGTGGGATCTCCTTTCCGGCAGACCGGACGGCGACCTGGCCCTGCCGAGGCTTCACGAGGTGATGGCGACGTTGAACCGGCTGCGTGGCGTTCGTTTTTCGGGCGATCGAGGCAGCCGGAAGCACAGCGGAATTCGAAATTCGAAATTCGAAATTCGAAAACCTGGCTCGAAACACCCATAATCATGGAATCTCGTCGACCACAGCCGATCGATACATCGATTTCGTCATGTTGAGGCGGGGGAGTGCCAACAACGACCCGACAACGCAAACCCGGCCGCCATCGTTTTTCGAATTTCGAATTGGTTGGCCGATGAACCAACCTCCTTTTCCGCACTGCCTCCGTCAACATGCCAGCTCACACACGAGGGCGGGTGGTGTACGATGTCACGCGCCTTACGGAATCGCCGAATGCGGAGGTTAGGATGAGCCAAGAGATCACCATCAAATCCCTGCGGAGCGCCATCCTCAAGAGCGAATCAGAGCTGCCCGACACCGATGAAATGCAATTCGAGAAGACCGCTCGCCGTTTCGAACGCGCCGTTGCACAGTTGGTGGCCGAAATCAAAAAGGTCGTCGACCAGATTCCCGAACTCAAGGTGGCCCTCGAGGACGAAATCGAAGTGTTCTCCTCACCGGCGTTCCCCGGCCGCACCCTCAAGATCCACGACCAGCGCCTTCGGATCACCCGTGGCAGCAACATGCTCCTCTTCGACCCCACCGGCAAGACCCTGATGTCGGCCCTCGGCCAGATCGAGATCGTGGCCTCCCATCCGATCCCGATCATGATCGACAAGAGCCTCTACCTGATTCCCAAACGTGATGGCGGCGGCGCCCAATGGGGCTACCGTTCGGTGAGCGACATGAGTGGGCCGCTGACCCCATTTACCCCGCAGGCTTTGATGCTCATGCTCAAGGCGGTCTTCGCCGAGGGCTAGTCCGGCGCGTGCCCGAACTCCCCGAGGTCGAAACCGTCCGCCGTGCAGTCTCCCGGCACGCCCTGGGACGAACCATCATCGCTGTCGCCGGACAAAGTGTGCAGATGCGCCGCCCACTGGACCTGGACCGGCTGCAGCGCAAGCTCCCCGGTCGACGGGTCGTTTCGGCCCGTCGTCGCGGCAAGTACCTGCTGCTCGACCTGGATCCACAGGGCACGTTGCTCCTCCATCTGGGGATGTCCGGCAGGCTTCTGCTGCGTGAACCCGGCGCAACCCGGCTGCCCCATACCCACCTGGTCCTTGACCTGGGCCGGAAGGTGGGCCTTCACCTGGTGGATCCACGACGGTTCGGGTTCGTCGACTGGTTGGAGCCCGGAGAGGAGAACCGGGATCCGTCATTGTCGAAGCTGGGCATGGAACCCCTGGCAGCTGAAACCAATCGCACCCTGGCACCCCTGCTCCGCAGTCGAAACACTCCTGTGAAGTCCCTGCTGCTCGACCAGCGGACAGTGGCAGGGGTCGGAAACATCTACGCCGTCGAGGCGCTTTGGCGGTCGGGTATTCGACCGAACCGTCGGGGACGGCGCATTTCCCTGACCAGGCTCCAACGACTTGTCAATGATCTCCAGGAGGTCCTCGGCGAGGCCATCGAACAGGGCGGCACGACAATCCGAGACTTCGCGACACCAGAGGGCGATTTCGGCTACTTCGCCGTCTCCCTCCAGGTCTACGGTCGAACAGGCAAGCCGTGCCTGCGCTGCGGCGAGACTCTCAAGGATCTCCGGATCTCGGGCCGATCAACGCCCTTCTGCCCAGGCTGCCAACGGTGACCGTCGTGACACGTTAAACGTTTGGTTCATCCGGAATAACGTGTGGTTGGGGTTCCCGCCGTTCCCGTTCCCGTTCCCGAAATTCAGCGGCAGCGACAGCAGTCAGCGGCAGCGACCGGGAACAGCGAGCAGGGACAGTAACCAGTCTTCAGCGGCAGCCATCAGTTGTCTTGGCCGCATTGCACATGGTCACCTCCGGGTCGTTCACGGGGTGAATGGGCATAGCTGGCAAGGGGGCCGGTGTCAAGGGCGCCATGCGGCCGGCCAAAGGCCGGCAAACCCTTGACACCGGCCCCCTCACCAGCATTCGGGTGAGCATGAACGACCCGGAGGTGACCAGTCCTGAGCCGTCACGAACACCAACCTCGCTGCCCACGAGAAAGCCCTCGAAGCAGCAGGCATAGCCATCAAGCTCGTCATGAGGGTTCCCGCCCCTTTGAAACCGATAGCTGATCAGGTGATCCGGTCGGCAAGCTCGGTCCCGGCCAACATCGCTGAAGGCCACGGCCGGTTCGGACGAGACCGGTTGAACCACTGGCGGATCGCCTATGCCTCGGCCAAAGAGGTCGACAGTCACCTGCGACTCCTCGCCGCCGCTGGTGCAGTCAATGGAATCGGGGCAGAGAACGCCCTGGAGACCTTTGACCACGTTCGTGCCATGACCTGGCGCCTGCTCAATCCCGTCTCACCGTAGCTCTCAACGCGCTACACGCTCTGACGCTGACGCTGTCATCTGACGCTGATCCCGGCCCCTGTCGCTGGATGCTGCCGCTGCCACCTGACGCTGCGTCGGCCCCCGTCGCTGTAAGCCGACGCTGTCACTTTTCGCTGTCATCCACAACCTCACGGAATTCCGGATGAGCCAAACGTTACAAGTTCAACGTTGAACGTCGAGCCTGTAACGCTTGACATGGGCGGGAGGGTGAATCTTCAATCTTCAATCTTCAATCAATGCTGAGGTGGTTGGAGCTTGCCCTCGTCGACGTACTCCTTGGTCCACAGCTTGACCTTGCCGGTGAGGAGAAGGATCGATAGGAGGTTGGGCAACGTCATCAGCCCCAGGGCAACATCGCCGAAGGCCCACACCAGCTCCAAGGAGTTGACCGCGCCCAGGAAGTGCATGACGCAGAACACGACCCGGTAGGGAACGACCCAGCGGGGTCCGGCCAGGTAGAGGATGGAGCGGTCACCGTAGTAGGACCAGCTGATGGCCGTGGACAGCCCGAATAGGAACGCCGCCAGGGTAATCAACAAGTGGCCGTAGCCGCCGGCGATCCTTCCGAGGCCGCGCTGGAAGGCCCACGCCGTCAATGGCGACCCGTTCTGCATGGCGAAACCCTGCATCACGAAAGTCCCGTCAACCGGCTCGCCCTGGAGATCGGTGGCATGGATCCCGGCCAATTTCCCAGGGCCGGCCTCAGGGAATTCGACCCAACCGTCGAACGGGCGGATGTCTCTCTGCAAAACCGCATCCGTGGTCAGGGACAAGAGGGTTCCGTCGACCACCGAGTGGTTTCGTACCGGGGCAAAGCCCTGCGGGACTCCCTCCACCACACGGTACCGGCCCCGCGCGAGGTCGGCATCCCGAAGCACCCCATTGGTGTGGATCGAAGCATCGCCGTTGAGGGCGGAAATGTCGGCCTGCTCGTTCACCACCACAACCTGCTTCTGCTTCTCGTTCCAGACGCCGGTGATCAGAATGACGAGGCCGGTCATGGTGCAGATGATCAAGGTGTCGATGAACGGGCCGAGCATGGCGACAACGCCCTCTCTGATGGGCTCGTCGGTCTTGGCCGCCGCATGAGCGATGGGTGCCGAGCCCTGGCCCGACTCGTTGGAAAACAGCCCCCGCTTGATGCCCCAGGTCAGCATGAAAACGAAGGTCCCCCCGGCAAACCCCCCGATCTGGGCGGCGGGCTGGAAGGCCGAACTCAGGATCAATGCCAGGGTGGGGGGAACCTCCGATGCGTGCATGATCAGCACGATCGCCGCGGTGGTGACGTAGATCGCGGCCATGAACGGTACCAGCTTGGAGGTCACCCGACCGATCCTGCGGATGCCTCCCAGGATCACCGCCGCCACCAGCGACGCCAGCACCAGACCCGTCACCCAGGTCGGGACCCCCAGGTCCTGCCGGACCTGGTCGGCCACCGTAAACGACTGAACCGCATTGCCGGAGCCGAAGGAGGAGATCACCGCAAACAGGGCGAAGGCAACGGCGAGCGGCTTCCAGTGACGGCCGAGCCCCCGTTCGATGGAGTACATGGGTCCGCCGGCGGCCGCACCGCCCGGCAGGATGATCCGGTATTTCATCGACAGGGTGCACTCGGTGTACTTGAGGGCCATGCCGAAGACCGCGGTGACCCACATCCAGAACAGTGCCCCTGGCCCACCGTAGTGGATGGCCGTCGCCACCCCTGCGATATTGCCGATTCCGACGGTTGCGGAAAGAGCTGTGGTGAGCGCCTGGAAGTGGGACAGATCTCCAGCGTGCTCCGGATCGTCGTACTCCCCCCGGATGACTCGAATGCCGTGGGTGAAGTACCTGATCTGGATGAAATTCAGACGCAGGGAGGTGATCAGCCCTGTACCTACGAGAATCACCACCAGAAGAGGCAGCGCAGACGGCCAATCCCAGACCAGGTCCCTGAGGGTGAAGATCAAATTCGCAATCACGGCCTCTCCCCTTCACGCGCCGGGCGCGGGCTTCGGTCGCGATATCCTAGCAGGCCCGGTGATCGTTCAGATGAGCTTGTGCGCGTTCTTGAGGAGCTCCAACTTGCGGACTCGCTGACGGAATCTTCTCGTCGAGGCCAAATCGTCGAGGGTCGCGTAGCGTGAGAATCCGCTCCCGTAGAGCAGCGGAACGGCTGCGCCGATGAACTTCGTGAAATCCTCGTCGTAGGGGTAGTGCCAGGGCGAAGGGCCGCCCGCACCATCGTCCGAGAACACGTACTTGATGTTGACCACCTCGTGGAGGCCGTAGGGTCCGTGGGCTCGTCCGATACCGCTCTCACCGAGCCCCCCCAACTCGCCGTCACCTCCCCGGCGGCGACGATTCCATGCTCGTTGATACCCACCGCGCCCGCCCTCAGCTCTCTTTGGAACCGTTCTGCCATTCTTTTGCACAAGGTCCATCCCGACGCGGCGAGTCCAAAGCGGGAGTCGTTGGCCCGACGGATCCCTTCGTCCACGTCCGCGACCCGCACCACCGGAATCACGGGCCCAAACGTCTCTTCGCGCATCACCATCATGTCATCGGCCACGTCCACGAGAATGGTGGGCGGGTAGAAAAAGCCCGTTCCTCCCGCTGGCTGGCCCCCGGTCAAGGCCCGGGCTCCACCCGCCAACGCCTCATCCACCTGCGCCGCCACGTCGTGTAACTGGCTCCTGTTGGCGAGGGGACCCAGGTCGGTGTCGACGGCGGCGGGATCGCCGACCCGAAGGGTCCGGGTGATATCCACCATCTTTCGCACCAACGGGTCGAAAAGCTCGTCCACCACATAGACCCGCTCCACCGAGGCGCAGGACTGTCCGGTATTCATGAACCCGGCCCACACCAGACCGGCGGCGGTTCGCTCCAGGGGCGCATCCGCCGCCACAACCGCGGCGTCCTTTCCTCCCAACTCCAGCTGGACCGGTGCCAGCCGATCCGCACAGCGCCGTGCAACCTCTCGACCCACCTCCACCGAGCCGGTGAACAGCACCTTGGCCACATCCGGGTGGTCAATCAGCACGTTGGTGGCTGAGCCCGGCAGGGCCACTGCGTTGAAGACCCCCGGTGGCATACCTGCCCGGCGGGCCTGATCCGCCAACAGCAGCCCGGTCAAAACCGTATCCGACGCCGGCTTCATGACCACCGTGTTGCCCGCCACCAATGCCGGCACGAGTTCCCACATGGGAATTCCCACTGGATAGTTCCATGGCGTCACGATCGTCAGAACACCCAGCGGATCAAACCGATAGCCGGCCCTCCAGTGGGAGGCCAGCAGTTGTTCAGGCGCCACCGGCTTGAATGCCAGCTGTCGGTGGGCGGTGCGCCGCCAGTACTCCAAGGTCGCACAGGCCGGTGCCACGTCCACGAGCGTGGCCTCGGCGAGGGGCTTACCCATCTCGGAGGACATGAGCTCGGTCACCCGGTCGGCTTCATCCACCATGATTTCGAGCCACCGGCCGAGAATCTCTTGCCTCTGTTCCACCGGTGTTGCCGCCCAGGCGGGGAACGCATTCTTGGCGGCCCGAACCGCAGTGAGAGCGCCGTCCCGGTCGAGCGCCGACGCAGAACCCACCTCCTGCTCGGTGGCCGGGTTGATCGAGACAATGGTTCCCGGACCTTCAACGTCCTGACCATTGATGATGGAGTGCGTGATGAGCTTCATGAGCGGATTGTAGCGGATCGACGCAGTGCGGCAACGAGCGAGACACAGGTGTGAGGTTTCAGGTTCGGTGGAAATTGGTGGCGGAGGCCTGGGCGGTGGGCATCAGGATCATTTCCCGCACGTTGGCGTGGGCGGGTCGGGTGGCGCAGAACAGCACCGCATCCGCCACGTCCTGGGCGCCGAGCGGCGTGAGGCCCTTGTACACGGCCTCGGCCCGGTGAGTGTCACCATGGAACCGCACGGCGGAAAACTCGGTTTCCACCATTCCTGGATCAACCGAAGAGACCCTCACGCCGGTGCCGAGCAGGTCGTGGGCCAAGCCGCGCGTGAGGCCGGTGACAGCCGATTTGGTGGCGCAGTAGACGTTGCCGTTCGGGTAGGCCTCGTGGCCCGCAATGGACCCAAGGTTGATCACATGACCCGAGCCCCGTTTCACCATTGTGGGAAGGACCGCCCGCGTCACGTACAGCAGGCCCTTGAGGTTGGTGTCGATCATCTCCTCCCAGTCCTCGACGTCTCCCTCGTGGAGTGGGGCCATCCCCCGTGCCAGCCCGGCGTTGTTGACGAGGACGTCAATCTCCCTCCAGCCGGCCGGCAGCGCCTCGAACCAGGCGTCCACACCGGCTCGGTCCCTGACATCCAGGGCGCCGACCCTGACCTCGGCGCCGACTTCACTGCGCAGTGCCCTGTCCAGATTCTCGAGCCGATCCAGCCGCCGAGCCACCAACAACAACCTGCAGCCCTCCCTGGCAAAGGAGGTCGCGCAGGCCCGGCCAATGCCACTGGATGCACCGGTTACGAAAACGGTCTTTCCGGTCAGATTCACGGGTCACCTCGCTGGGATTGTTCCGAGCACGAGGCTCGATTGTACGACGGGATTCATTTGCGCTACTGCCCGCTGCCTACTGGCTGGTGCAGGTCAGGCACCCTCGCGGACGACCAGATCCTCGTCGTCGCCGACCCACCCGGGTTGCCAGGAACCGTCGGCCATCTTCCTCATTTCTCGGTCGAAGAAGAACTCCCGTTCTCCGAAAGCCGGCTCCAGGTGGTCCAGCCAGGCGGCCTGAGAATCGAAGCGGGCGAAGAATATCCGGTTCACCCAATCAGGATTTCGTCCCTGGATCATCTTGAGCACAAAGACCTTTTCGCCGTTGATGGTGGTCAGGCCGTCCACTTGCACCTTGCCCGGGGTGGCTGACATGGATGGGCCTCGAACGGTTCGCCCCAGGCCCGAGGTCTGCCCAACCGCCTTCGAGAAGATCCTCAACCCCCGGGCCAAAGGCACTTCGAAATAGTGGCGAGGGCCGGTGTCACGCTCGACGAACATGTAGTAGGGAACCAATCCAAGCCTGACCTGCTCCCGCCACATTTCGCCCCACACATCAGCCGAATCATTGACGTGTCGAATGAGCGGGGCCTGACACCGGATCACCGCACCCGTATCCAGGATCCGCCTGATCGCCTCCCTCACCGCGCGCGTTTGCAGCTCGCGCGGGTGTGAGAAGTGAGCCATGAATGCCAGTTGGCGACCGCTGGCGACCACCTCCTCGAAGAGCCGGAGGACGTCATCCGCATCACGGTCGGTTGTGAATCGATGGGGCCAAAAGGACAGAGACTTCGAGCCGACCCGGATCGATGCCACGTGCTCCAGTTCGCCGGCGAGAATGGGCTCGATGTTACGTCGCAGGACTCGGCTGCCCATGATCATGGGGTCGCCACCGGTCACAAGGACATCGGTGACCTCGGCGTGCTTCGCCAAGTAGGCCACCAGCAGCTCCACCTCGTGGGAAGCGAATCGGAACCGTTCCATACCCACGAACTGAGGCCAACGAAAACAATACGTGCAGTACGCGTGGCAGGTCTGTCCCGCCGCCGGGAAGAACAATACGGTTTCACGGTATTTGTGTTGACAGCCGAAAAGCACCTGACCGTCGACGGACGGCAGGTTGAACTCCATTTGACCGCCGGGGTGGGGGTTCATTCGGCGATGGATCGCCCTCGCAGCATGACCCACCTCGTCATCGCTCGCGCCGGACACCACGAGGTCCTGGATGCGGACGAAATCATGGTGCTCGAGCATCCCGGCCTGTGGAAACGTCAATTGATAGATCGGATCGGCCGCGGCGTCCCCCCAATCGATCAGGTTTTGGAGGACGTAGTCGTTGACTCGAAACGGCAGCACGGCGGACACGGCCCTCAAGGCCACACGTTGATCTCGTGACAGCCCCCTCACTTGCGGAAGCTGGTCAATGTGCTTCCTGCCGTACGCCCGATAGCGAGACTCATCGGAAGTGGTTTTTGAGTCCAGCGGTCACCACCTCCCCAGGGATCGTCGGGAAAAGACGGCCGGACGCGCGCCCCATGGCACGTCGAAAGCCGAACGCTGCGCGTTGTATTATACCACCAATCAGACCGGAAAGCTATGGCTGGCTACGGTCATGAAACTCAGCAACGCGGGCTGAAAGCCGCCGATTGCGCCACACCCAGAAATGAAAACGCCACCCTGAGGGGTGGCGCGTTGACTCGAAAATTATCGATACTATTCGTTGGGATCCTCGTCCGGTTCGACCCTTCGCATCACCTTGATGACCTTCACCTCGGGCTCGGTGACCTTCTCCATCACGCAACCGGTCGCCGGGCAGAGGTAGGTATCGGCCACTGCATCTTCCTCCTTGAGCAAGAGCTCGGACCCGGATTCCTCGCACCGGTAACGGACCATGCCCGCATGAGCCATTCCACTCTTGATGATCATGGGATGGTGCCCGTCTTCGGAGGTCATGAACACGGTGTGGGGATGTCCGGTGACGTGCATTTTGTGGACCTGGGCGCCGGCAATGAGCTCGTCCACCGACTCGATGTCGATGTCGATCTCCTCACAGTCCTCGATCTCATCGTCGCAGTCCGCGTGGACCGTAATGGTTCGAAACTCGCCTTCGCCCTCGCAGTCACCCTCGCAGTCCCTCTTCACGATCACTACCCGCCTGGCACCGCCTTCGCCGCCCGACTCGATGAACTCGTCCTTGGTGACCCACACCAAGGGGTCCGATCCGGGGCCAGGACCGCCGATTTCCTCGCCGTCGAGGCTCACAAAGAGTTCGTCCCCTCTGCGGGTCACCGTGACCGCGTGCTCGCCGGCGTCGAACTCGCGGGTTTCGCCGTCGGCCAGATCGTCGAGTTCGAGGCTCTCGATATCTCCGTTCACGTTCACCTTGACCATTTTCCGCAGCTCGGGATCGTCGCCGGCAAATGCCAGGACCACACCGCAAGCCACCACGATCGCCGCTGCCAGAATCCAGTGAAGCCAGTTCAGCTGTTTCATTACTTTCCTCCCGGTGTTCGGGTCCGGCCGTTAGCGGCCGTCCGTACAGTACAAGAGCAAGGTGCGTGCCAACTGAAACGTGACATGTGACGGGTGACACGTGACACGTGACGGGTGCCATGAGGGCGGATGAGTTGATTGAATATTGAAGATTGAAGATTCCCACCCGCCCACCCGTTGTGGATTGATTGCGAATTGCGAATTCTGGCCTACCGGAATCGCTGACGATTGGAGCACTGCCACCCTCAACAGACGCTCCGTAGCGTTTTAAAACGGTTTGCGGGCAAAGAGATAGCGGTCCGAGGAAACCGCCGGCTGCACCAATCAGCGTCTATTTGCCTCCCATGCGCTGGGCGGACGGTGGGACTGTCACCTGTCGACTGTCGACTGTCGACTGCCTGATTTTCGATTTTCGATTTTCGATTCTTGATCGGCTGGTATCCCGAAACAAGGAGATAACCTCCCCAAATGGGGATGCTCATTCGTCCGAATCCGCCTCGAAGATGCCGTGCTTCTCCAGGCGGTAGAGAAACTGTTTGTAGCCGAGACCGAGCAGACGCGACGCAGCCGCGCGATTGCCCTCCACGCGAACGAGGGCCTGCTCGAGAAGCTCCCTCTCCATATCGTCCCATTGAATTCCGGCGGCGGGCAGCCGCACCGACATTCCCGAAGCAGCCTCTGGGTCTCGAATCTGCGGTGGCAGGTCTTCCGCTCGCAACTCGCCGTCTTCGGCCAACAGCACCAGCCGTTCCACCACGTTCGCCAGCTCCCGGACATTCCCCGGCCAGCCGTACTCCAGCAGGCTCTTCATCACCGCCGGCGGCAGGTCGCTCACCGTGACGCCATGATCCCTGGAGGCCCGTGCCAGGAAGGCGGACGCGAGCAACGGGATGTCCTCCCGGCGGTTTCGCAGCGGGGGCAACTCCACCGGCACCACATTCAGCCTGTAATAGAGGTCTTCTCGAAAATTCCCGTCCCGAACCAGGCGCGGCAAGTCGCGATTCGAAGCCGAGATGACCCGGACGTCAACATCGATTTCCCCCGCGCCGCCAAGGCGTTGGATCCGACGGTCCTGAAGGACCCGCAGCAGGGTAGCCTGCAGCTGGAGCGGCATGGAGGCAATCTCGTCCAGGAAGATCGTTCCCCCGTTCGCCTCTTCGAAGCGACCACTCCGCCGCCTGTGAGCCCCGGTGAAAGCGCCCTTTTCGTGACCGAAGAGTTCACTTTCGATCAGGGTCTCTGGAATCGCTGCACAATTTACGGCCACCAGGGGACCACTCGCCCTCCGGCTCGATCCGTGGAGCGTTCGAGCAACCAGCTCCTTGCCAGTTCCGGACTCTCCAACCACCAACACCGTCGCATCGCTGGCACCCACCTTCTCGATGGTTCGGTACAGCCTCTGCATGGCAGGCGACCGTCCGATCATCTCGCCAAATCGATCCTCATCCCTCGTAACCTCCTTCAGGCGCCGGTTCTCCGACTCCAACTGTCGAGTCCGGGCCACCCGTCGAATCGCCAGCAACAGCGCCTCGCGTTCGAAGGGTTTGGAAAGATAGTCGTCGGCACCGTTTTGGATCGCCTCCACGGCATGCCCGATCGACCCATAGGCAGTCATCACGACAAACCCGGTTTCGACCCCGCGGGTCCTGACCACATGGAGCAACTCGCCGCCGTCCCTCCCGGGCATCCGCCAGTCGCACAGGATCACGTCCGGCGTGGCGACGGCAATCGACCGAATCGCCTCCTCTACCGATCCAGCGGTTTCAACCTCGAACCCCTCGCGGATCAAAATATCCGCGATCAACTTGCGCTGGTCGACTTCGTCTTCCACCACCAGAACCAGCATGGGCAGCTCAGGATTCTGCTCGGTCACTCTCACCCCTCTCGGCCAGCGGAATTCGGACTTCGGCTCGGGTTCCGCCCCCTTCTCGATCCGCCACCAACAACGAACCCCCGTGCATCCCCACGATCAGCTGCCGGGCGAGGAAGAGGCCCATTCCCGAACCACCGACCTTGGTGGTGATATGGGGAGAATATAGGTTTTCGCGAACCTCCGCCGGCAATCCCGAACCGCGGTCCGAGATTTCGACAACAACATCCGCTGCGTCTCTGAATACCGACACATCCACTCTGCCCCCCTCGGGAGACGCCTCGGCCGCGTTGGCGATCAAGTTTCCGAGGGCGGACCGGATGGCGGCCGGAACCACCTCAACCGGGAGATTTTCAGAGCTGGCTCGAAGATCCACTGAGGCGCCCTCCTGCATCGCCTCGAGAGTCACCTCATGCGTCAGCGCACAGAGATCAACCTCCTCCGCAGAGGCTCCATCCCCAGCACCAAGCGCCAGGAAGGACCGTAACCAACGGTCGATTCGACCGATCTGGTGGCGCGCGGTCTCCACGAGACCTCTCCGATCATCGTCTTCACCCGCCAACTCCTCCACTGCCAAGCCAAGTGTATTCAGAGGGTTACGGACGGTATGTGCCAGTCCTCTGGAGAGATCTCCGAGCTGCGCCAGGTGCTCTCGCCGTCGCCATTCATCCCGTTCCGACTCCAAATCTCGAAGCCGCAGCGACATCTTATTGAACGCTCGCTGGAGCTCGCCCACCTCCCCTGCGGCACCCTCCTCAACCTGGACGCCGAGGTCCCCTCGGGCCACCGCCTCGGATCCTTCGGCCAACTGCCGGAGAGGTCGGGTGAGCCGGGTCGCCAGCACTCCCGACCCAACCAGTCCGAAGAACAGCAGGCAGGCGCTCACGACCAGACCCTTCTGCAAGGTATCGTGCACGATCTGCTGAGTCGGGCTGACGGGAATCGGAATCCGCCGCTCCCCGGCGTCATCGCTGATCACCAAAAACGGAGCCGACGGCGATCCAACCCGGACCACCCGCAGCTCGACATCCGCCAGCTCGGGCACCCCGCCGGGCACCACCATGGTCTCCATATCGCAATCCGCAATTTCAGGGAGATCCAGCGTCACCGTTTGTTCTATCGTCTCAACAGGCCCCTCTTCATCGCCATCCACGATCCGTCGGTGAACCCGCCGTTCCACCCGTGCCGGCGAGCCGTCGGGAAGAGTCAGGACGTGCACATCGGCGGTGTCCTCGTGAAGAACACCCTCGCCAGACCCCGTCACGCCCGCACCGTCGGCGGCAGCGATCCACATCTTTGCCCGGTCGCCGGGTTGAGACTCAACATCCGATTTCGCGATGAAGGTCAGGTTATGGCTTAGCAGGTCTTTGCCCACGGTGGCCGCAACCGCTCCGAGCTCGCGCTCGATGGCGCGCAGCTGCGTCAGGTGAAGCCACCATTGCACCGCCACCAGGGCGAGCACCAGAAAAGCCGTGCCGAGGAACAGACGTGTCTGGATTCGCATGGGTTCCCCACTTCCTCCGGTCGCCGATTGTATTGCAACCTCTGTGCCAGCAATGGAGATTGGAGATCAGGGCCCCCCCCCGCCCTCCCTTCCCAATTCCAGACCTCAAATTCCACGGCACCCTTCGCCCACTCGATGACTACCGGTGAGAATCCAGGGTCTGGAATTGGGTGAGGAACCGAACATGCGGGTGATCAACCCGGGTCGGCTGCCCCGCTCCGCTCAATCGCACCTACTTTTGTTGATTTTTCATTTTCGCCAGAGTCGGCACGAATCGCTGGACGCTCGGCTACCGTCGTGGTTCACGAAGAGAGCCGCAGCGCACAACAAAGTCGCACCAGTTGAGGGGCGATCCCAGTTCCCAATCCTCTTTGAATACGGGCGATCCGAGGTTCGCGGTGTGCAGATCCGTCTCATCTCGATTGGGCGGGCGGGGATCCGCAGTGCCGTCTTTTGCTTTCTCTCGCTCTGTCGGACGCATCTGAGCTGCCCTTTCTATCGCCTTTATTATTCGAGACGGCGGCGCGATAGGTTATGTTGACATGTATACGGGGGCACCGAGCATACCATTGGGCCATTCCAGTGACCGCGGTCATTTTCTGCAGGTGGTACGATGTCAGGGCATGATGAAGAGACTCCGATTCAACGGACCCTGCCCGGGATCGAACTGCCCGAGGAGTCCGGTCCGAACACCGGCGTGGTGAAACGCGGACGCGGCCCTCACGGCCCCGGCCGTCCCCCAGTTCCAACTATTTGGGCGATCGGGGGCGGCAAAGGCGGTGTGGGCAAGTCGGCGATCGCCGCCAACCTTGGAGTTGTGCTCGCCCAGAGTGGGCATCGGGTCGCTCTGGTGGACGCCGACCTCGGTGGGGCCAACCTCCACACCTTGCTCGGTGTGCCGAGCCCCCCTCGAACCCTCTCGGACTTCGTGGGCCGGCGCGTGGAGCAACTTGACGACGTCATGGCGGAAACCCGAGTCCAGGGTCTGTGGCTGGTCAGCGGAACGCGGGCCTTGGTGGAAATCGCGAACCTCAAATACGCCACCAAAGAACGGCTGCTGCGCCACGTCCGAGCCCTTCCCGCAGATCACGTCATTCTCGACCTGGGTGCTGGATCCTCCTTCAACGTTTTGGATTTTTTTCTCGCCGCCCGACATGGCCTGCTGGTGGTGATCCCCGAAGCCACCTCGGTGGAGAACGCCTACCATTTCCTCAAAGCGGCTTTCTTCAGGAAGTTGAAGCGGGTCGAACCTCGAGATCGGGTCCGAGCGGCCGTCGGCCGCGCCATGGCTGACCGCGACTCAAACGCGATCCGCTCGCCGCTCGATCTGATCAACCTGGTGGCAACCCTCGATCCATTGGCGGGAGACGCCCTGATGGCCGAGGCTGAGTTCTTCGAACCTTCTCTTGTGATCAACCGTGTCAGCCGACCAGCCCACCGCCAACTCGGCGAAGACATGAGCATGGCTTGCAGAGACTACTTCGGCCGAAACATCAAGTGTGCCGCCTACGTTGAGGAGGACGAGCTCCTGGCCCGGTCAGTGCGAAACCGTCGCCCGGCTGCCACCGAGTTTCCGGAGTGCCCGTTTGTGACCTCCATCAGACGACTCGCGGAAGAAATGGCCTCCGGCAAGGAGCGCGTCCATGGTCCGTAAGCCTTTATTTTTCAAAATATTCAGGCGCTCGACGCCGACTTCGTTTCCATATCCGGTGAGCGATGCGGGATAATCAGCAACCCGACGACTGGCAGGTCCTCGGAGTTCCTCCTGGATCTTCATTGGAGGACATCTTCCAAGCCTACTCACGGCGCAAAGCTCTCTATGCGGAAGACTCACTTGCCAGCTACTCACTGCACGACGACGAGGGCCGCGAAGCGCTCCTCGCCAGGATCGAAGAGGCATACGCCAGCATCGTCACCGCCAACTCCGACCCGCCCGCCGACGGCGGCACGGCTCAGACCTTTCTTGCTACGCCCACCGGCCCCGCTCCGGATCTCACCGAACGGCCCGGCTCTTACCTCCGCCACGTCCGCCTGATGCGACGGACGACGCTGGCCCAACTGGCCGATGAGACCAAGATCCGAGCCTCACTTCTTGAGCTGCTCGAGGCCGAGTCCTTTTCAGATCTGCCGGCGCGGGTCTACGTCCGCGGCTTCGTCATCCAGTGCGCCAAGGCGCTTGAAATCGACGATCCGGACCGGGTGGCCGAGGCCTATCTGGCGAGGCTGGCGGAAGCAGTTAGCAGTTAGCAGTTAGCAGTTGGCTGAATTCGGAATTCGGAATTCGGAATTCGGAATTCGGAAAACCGTAACCGATCCCCCCCTACCCCCACACTCCCAAACTCTCACACTCCCACACCAAAAAAGGACGCCCCTGAGGGCGTCCCTGGAAAACACAGTTGGCTGTGATTACTCGATACCGGCCGCTTCTTCGAGCATGGCGGTGGTGAGTGACTTGGGCCGCTCGATGGGGTAGCCGAGGGCGCGGTCCCAGGTGATGTTGGTGAGCACGCCGATGGCGCGGCCGATGCCAAACAGGACCGTGTAGAAATCCCACTCGGTGAGGCCGTAGTACCACTGGATCACTCCGGACTGGGCGTCCACGTTGGGCCACGGGTTCTTCGCTTTACCCTGCTCCTGCAACACGCCTGGTGCCACCTGGTAGATCATGGAGATGACCTTGAACAGCGGGTAGTCAGGCAGGTTCTTCAAGCAGAACTCGCGCTGTGATTCGTAACGCGGGTCGGTTTTCCGAAGCACGGCGTGGCCATAACCCGGGATCACCTGGCCGCTGTTGAGGGTGTCCCACAGCGCCTTCTTGATGACCTCTTCAGTGGGCTCCTTGCCTTCGAGACCGTCCATGAACTTCATGGTCCAGCTCAGCACCTCCTGGTTGGCAAGACCGTGGAGCGGGCCGGCCAGACCGTTGATGCCGGCCGACAGGGAGTAGTAGGCATCCGACAGCGCCGACGCCACCAGGTGGGTGGTGTGGGCCGACACATTGCCCGACTCGTGGTCCGAGTGGAGGATGAAGTACATCCGCGCCACGTCGTCGTACGGCTCTTCAATACCCATCTGGTGAGCGAAATTGCCGCCCATGTCGAGCGCCGGGTTGGCATCGATCTGCTGGTCATCCTTGTACTTGAGGCGATAGATGAAGGCCGCCAGGGAGGGCAGCTTGGGCAGCAGGTTGAGCACGTCCTCGAACATCGGTTCCCAATAGTCAAACTTGCTCATGCCCTCGTTGTACTTCTTGACGAACTCGGATTCCCGCTGCATGGCGAGGATCCCCGCCGAGAACATGGTCATCGGATGGGTGTCGGCAGGCATGGCACGCATAATGCCCTTGACGTATTCGGGCAGAGCGCGCCGCTTTTTGAACTCTTCCACCACTTCCAGCGTCTCCTCCATGGTTGGAATATCGCTGGTCATCATGTAGTAGAAGAACCCCTCGACGTACGGGTACTCACGGCCCGGCACCTTGGGCAGAGCTTCGAATGTCTCCGGAATCGTCCGACCGCGGAAGCGAATTCCCTCGAACGGGTCCAGGTAGGACACGTCGGTCACCAGGCAGCGAACACCACGCGCCCCGCCGATGGCCTGACCGATGGTCACCTTGCTGAGTTCGACGTCGGCGTGTTCCTTGAGCAGCCTGACCGTCCGCGGACGATGCTCCTCGATCTTCTTGGCAAGCACTTCTTTGAGCTTCATGGACAATCTCCTTCCTTGGGTGATGGGTCGTCGGGTCTTCGCGCAACGACACCCGCGTCCATCGTTTTTTGTAGCCTGTCAGGGTTTGCGAATCCCACCTTCACGCCGAAGAGTATAGAGCTTGTGAAGAAAAGTGACAAGCTTTTTGCGGATTGAATCTACGAGCGGTTTACTCGGTCTTTTTCTCAGTTCGAGACAGGCCCCCTTGCCCCGGGTTCATGAAGCCTCCGGTTGACAGTCTCCGCAGACACGCCACAATGACCGTCGATGCAGGCTTTCGAAGAAAATCGTCGCACCACGGCGCTGGTCCTGGCCACTGCGGATGTCGCGATTCTGCTGGCGTCAGTGATCGCTGCTGCCTGGATTCGATTCGGCAGCCGAATGTTCGAATCCGAAATCCGCCAGATCCTCGACCATCCCTGGTTCATCATCTACCTTCTGCTGGCGCAGCTCACGCTGGCAACGGCCTTCGACCTGTACCGCCCGCAGAGCTGGAGAACCAAGGACTACCTGCTGCTCCGGATGGTCGCCCTGCTGATCGTGCTGGCCATCGCCCTCGCCCTTGGCGTCTACGTGGTTCCCGGCTGGAGATTCGGGAGGGGCCTGCTGGCCCTGACCCTGCTGTTGGCCATACCGGCCCAGGCTGCCCTCCGGTTCGTCTGGTCGGCGGTGGCCGCGTTGCCCCAGCCCCGCCGAGCTCTGGTCATCGGCGACGGCCCCATCGTCGGTGCCCTGGCGGCCGAACTCCGACATCGCCCCAACGCTCCATTCCACATCACCAGGCACCTGCCGGCTCCGCCAGACACGCCCACCGCGGACCTGTCCAGCGAAGACCTGAAGGACGTCGATGTGGTGGTGGTGGCGTCTTTGGTGCACGACGCCACCGTTGACCGGTTGTCGGCCCTCAACTTCCGAGGCACTCCGGTAATGGACGCCGCCGGAGCCTACGCTACCCTCACCGGCAGAATCCCGGTGCTGCAGGTGGACTCCCGATGGTTTATCGCCACCGGCGATTTCTCCTCGATCGCCAACTCACCGTTTCACCGTGTACAACGGCTGATGGACGTTGTGGTGGCGACCTGTCTGCTGTTGTTGGGCAGCCCGATTCTGCTCGTCGCGGCTTTCGCCATATTGGTCTCCGATGGCCGCCCGGTGCTCTTCCGCCAGGTCAGGCTCGGCCGATTCGGAGTCCCCTTCGTCCTGAACAAGCTGCGAACCATGCGGCGCGGCTCCGACGTCGAGGGACCAACCTTCACCGAGGCCGACGACGGTCGTGTGCTCCGAGTCGGCCGGATCCTCCGACGGTGGCGGATCGACGAATTGCCCCAGCTCATCAACGTGCTGCGCGGCGACATGAGTTTGGTGGGTCCGCGTCCAGAACGGCCGGACGTGGTGGAGGAGCTCGAACGTGAAATTCCCTTCTATGCCTACCGTTACTCCGTTCGACCCGGCATCACCGGCTGGGCCCAGGTTCACCTGCCCTACTGTCGGGACATCAAGGACCACACCGCGAAGCTGGAGTTCGACCTCTACCTGTTGCGCCACTACGGCGCGGCCATGTACGCCATCGTCTCATTCGCACCCTTGGCGCCCTGATCTTTCGTCCCTCGAGGTGACAGGCAACGCAGAGGGCAGTCGGGCCGGCTTGCGGCGTGCGGCAGTGCGAAAAGGGGCTGAGGGTCGGAGATTCGAGGTATCGGCTTGGAATTTGAGGTTTCTGCCCCTCTCCCCTCCCCCCCGCCCTCGCCCCTCCGCCCCTCTGCCCTCCCATGGTGCGGGAGTGTGGTTTCGAATTCCGAATTCCGAATTCTACCGCCCTGCCAACAGCCTCGTTGGTTGCGGTATCCTTGGAAGCCGCGCGTCGCGCACCACAATACCGCCATATGCGTTCGATCCTGGTCTACCTCCTGCTGACGACGATCAAGTGGCTCAGCCGCTTCTTCTGGAGATTTCGCGGAGAGTGGATTGGCGTCCCTCCCGACGGCGACTGGTCCAAGGTGAAGGTGCTGATGATCCTGAATCACACCAGCCTGTACGAGCCCATTCTGACGGGATTTGCCCCCGATGCCCTGTTGTGGCGGTTTGCCCGTCACGGCGTGCTGCCGGTGGCCGAAAAGACCATGCAGCGTCGGATCGGGCTCTTCTTCCGCTTTCTGGCTCGCCATGTGGTCGAGGTCACCCGGCAGCGGGATCACACCTGGGAGGAGGTTCTCGACCGGGTCGGCCCGGAGGCGATCATCATGATCCTCCCCGAAGGGCGCATGATGCGGAAGGACGGACTCGATTCTTCCGGCCGCGAGATGACCATCCGAGGAGGGATCGCCGACATTCTCGAAGATGTGGACGACGGCCTGATGGCGATCGTGTACTCGGGGGGCCTTCACCACATCCAGGCCCCAGGAGAGCTGGTGCCGCGACCTGCTCGCCAGGTGCGAGCCCGCATCGAGTTGGTGGACATTCCGGCCTACCGCATCGATCTGGGTGGCGCTGAGGATATGACCAGATTCCGGCGCGCGGTCGTGGATGACCTCACCCGGCGGCGAGATGCGCTGTGCCCGGTTCGAGAAAACGGCGACATCCGCGGCGGCGAACTCCCACGTTACCGCTTCCCTCGGAGCGCCAAGCGAAGACCGTAAGCAGTTGGCAGTTGGCAGTTGGCAGATCGTCGAGGTTGTCGCTAATACTCGCGTCCCACTCCCGGCGACGTCGGCAGTCCTTCGATCGGAATGAAGCGTGAGATCTGAGCCGCGAGTATTGAGTTTTTTCGGACAGTTCTTCGAAGCGGCGGACGTCGACTCATTAGCCGATTAGGCCAGTGGGCTAACGAAACGACCCGTTGAGCTGGGCCAACAGGATCGTTGCGAGGGACTTGGAGTCGCGAATTTCGCCGGCCTCGATGCGTCGAAGCACCTCAGTCCGATCGAGGATCTCGATCTCGATGATCTCGTCGGGGTCGGGGGCGACGCCGGTAACCGGCTGCAAACCGGTCGCCAAGACCGCTGTCAAACGCTCGTCGGTATATCCGGGCGCTGCGTAGAATCCGCCAAGAACGCTCACCGACCCTGCCTTGAACCCGGTCTCTTCCGCGAGCTCTCGCGCCGCACAGTCCACCGGGTCCTCCCCGGGCTCGAGGGTGCCGGCCGGCAACTCGAGGATGGACTCCCCCACCGGGTATCGGTACTGCCGGACCATGACCACCCGACCGTCATCGAGTAAGGGCAGAACCACCGCGGCACCCCGATGCCGAACCACCTCCCGGAGGCTCTCGGCGCCGGTCGGCAACTCCACCCGATCCACCTCCAGCCGCAGAATCCGACCCGAGTAGACCTCCTCCCCGCCCAGTCTTGTCTCACCCATGGATTCACTCATCACACCTCCGCGGCTCGGCCAGGTATTGGCCGAAACGGCCGTCGCCCGATACCGAAATCACCTTTCGGCCCTCGAATCGGGAATCGTCTTTTTCTGAGGTCATGCTGCTTCCCGTCTTCAATCGTGGTTGAAACGACCCTCCTCGAGGGACACGCCGCCATAGGCGATTCCTGCCAAATGAGCCACGTCGCGATTCCAGGTCGTCAGGTCGTCGACGCAGAACTGACCGAGGTGGCTGTGACCGCAAGTCAGAAGTAACAGGGACGACGGCTCAGGAATTCTGGGGCATCTCAGCCAGGACTCAGACTCTTGCCCCGGACTTTCCGTCGGCCCAGTTCCAACGTCGATCGGAGAGCCTCAGGAATGCCGGTCGGAGGGTGGGACGTTCTGTAACACGAGGGCCGCGATTCAACTGGGAGGCCACATGTCCGTACGACCCATCAAACGCCTTGTCACATCGACTCCTGTGATTGAAGGAGCGGGAGTGCACCTGCGGCGGGCCTTCGGCTTTGGCAACACGAGCGATTTCGACCCCTTCCTGCTGTTCGATGATTTCCGCAACGACCGCCCCGAGGAATACCTCGCGGGCTTCCCATGGCATCCCCACCGCGGCATCGAGACAATCACCTATGTGCTGGCCGGCACGGTCGAGCACGGCGATAGCTTGGGAAACGCCGGCAGCCTGGCCGCCGGCGACGTCCAGTGGATGACTGCCGGATCCGGCATCATCCACCAGGAAATGCCGCACGGAGACGCCGAGGGCAGAATGCACGGGTTCCAGCTGTGGGCCAACCTGCCCTCCTCGCTGAAGATGACGCCGCCTCGCTACCAGGACGTAAAGTCGGTCGACATCCCCGAGATCGAAGATGACGACGAGACCAGGGTCAGGGTCATTTGCGGCGAGTTCTGGGGGGCACACGGTCCGGTGGACGGCATCGCTGCAGAACCCCAGTACCTCGACGTCTGGGTTCCGCCATTGACCAGAAAGACCCTGCCAGTGGAGACCATGCGTCACGCTTTCGCCTATGTATTTGCCGGTTCCGGCAGCTTCCGCAACGCATCCGAGCCTCGACCGGTTATGGCTGAAGGTGTTACGGACGGCCAGATCGAAGGCACCGCGCCCGTCGAGGATCGTTCGCTGGTGGTCTTCGAACGCGGTGACGAGGTCGCGGTGGAAGCCGGGGAGATGGGCATCCGTTTCCTTCTGGTATCCGGGAAACCGCTCAAGGAACCCATCGCCTGGCAGGGCCCAATCGTCATGAATACTCAGGCCGAGCTGCAGCAGGCCTTCGCGGAGTACCACGCCGGGACCTTTCTCAAGCACGACGAAGGAGCCAGAATATGAGTAGAAAACACCACGAGGGCAAGGACATCGACGTCAGCTTCGACGGCGCGCTCTGTATCCACGCGCGGGAGTGCGTGACCTGCCTGCCAACCGTCTTCGTCGCCAATGCACCGGGGCAGTGGATCCAACCCGACGAGGCTTTGGCGGAGGAGATCGCCGCTCTCGCCCACAACTGCCCCTCAGGCGCCATCCAGTACCACCGCAAGGACGGCGCGACCGACGAAACCCCACCCGACGTGAACCGGGTCAAGATCCGGGAAAACGGTCCCCTCGCATTCCACGCCAACATCTCACTCGACGGAGAATCCGCGGGTTGCCGCCTGACTCTCTGCCGGTGCGGAGCCTCGAAGAACAAGCCCTACTGCGACGGCGCCCACACCGAGGCCGGGTTCACCGCCACCGGGGAGCCGGCCAGCAAGGAGTTCATCGCTCTGGACGAACGCGGCGGGTCTTTGGAGATCACGTCGGCGCCGAACGGCCCACTGCTGGTCAACGGTCCCCTCGAGATCATGGCCGGCACCGGCCGAGCTATCGAACGAACGACGAAGACGGCGTTCTGTCGATGTGGGGCGTCCGCGAACAAGCCGTACTGCGATGGATCTCATCGCAAAGCGGGGTTCACGACCGAATAGACGGTACGGCGCTTCGCGGTCGGTGCTCAGGGCTCATAGCTCATAGCCCTTCCAGAAGGAAAGAGGTATGATCCTTCGATGACCGCCCCCGCCCCCACTGCCCGCCGACTCGACGAGATCTAGCCCGCATTTCTCACTCTGATTTTTGATTTTCGGTTTTTGATTTTCGATTCTGCTGCGTCAGAAGCGGAACGATCTCGGAAAGAACCACAGCCGAGAGAATCAACCCCGCTCCGGCGACCTGAAGCGCGTTGAGTCGGTCCCCGGCGAGCAGGTAACCGAAGCACCCGGCGAAGACCGGTTCCATGGTGAGAATGATGGCGGCCCGGACCGCCGACATGTGGCGCTGGGCCGTGGTCTGAACGAAGTAGGCGAGGGTGGAAGCCACCAGGCCGGTGATCAGAAGGGCGAACCAAATTTCGGGTGGGGGTGGCCGGATGGGACCGGAGGCAGGCCACATGAGCAGGAAGAGGAGGGCGACACCGAGCATCTGAGCCGCCGCGAGGCCGCCCGCATCGTGATGAGGGGCGTGCCGTGAGAGCAGCGCCACATGGACGCCCAGCCACACCGCGCAGATCAGGGTCAGCAGATCGCCAAGGGCGAACTCGGTGGGGAGCCGGCCGGTGAGCAAGGTCATGCCCACGAGGCTGAGTCCCACGGCCAGCCAACGCAAAGCCTGCAGGCGAGTCCGGTAGAGCATCCAGTCGATGATCGGCGCGAAGATCACGAACAAACCCGTGATCAGGCCTGAATTGGTCGGTGTGGTGAATTTCAATCCAAAGGTTTGGAACAGATAGCCCAGGGCCAGAACGAGGCCGATGCCGCCGCCGATCAACAGGCTCCGGCGTTCGAGGCGCCGACCCCACAGCACCACTGCCGCGGCCGCGGCGAGGGAGAAGCGAACGGCCAGGAAGGGCACCACCCCGTAGACCGCGATGGCGTCGTGCACCACCACGAACGTCCAGCCCCACACCGCCGTGATGGCTATCAGGGCCACCGTTGCCAGCGTCTGCCTCATGGCCGGGGAGTGTAACCTACGACCGCCCGTCCGCCCTTCCAATCAAAAATTGAAAATCAACGAAAATCAACCTGAGCCTCCCGCCTCCCCCGCGCCCCTCCTGATCCACTGCTCCACTGCTTCACCGCCCCGTAGCCTCCCCGGGTTTGTTGGGTGGTCGGATTCTCGATTTTCGATTTTTGATTTTTGATTTTTGATTGACTCGACGGCCGAGAGCCCGTCGACTGCCCGACCCCACCCGCTCAGGGAGGAGGAAGCACCAATGACCCGGACGGCATTGCCGGAGCGCCGCGCGAAGGTCGATCCCGGTCAGGGAAGCCGCCGTCGAGGGTGAGGGTGACGGTGGGACCCACGTGACCGAGAGGTGTGGGCCGGGGCGTCGGCACCTGTCCGCCGCCGTAGAACCAAACGTAGGAGGCAAAGTTGGCGAGGTCGGTAAGGCCGCGAGACAGCGAGATCGCAGCCACCCCGAACGCCACCGAACGGTCGTCGATGGTGCGCCAATCGCGGAGCTCACCGGTACGGTAGAACTCCTGACCCACAAATGGGTAGAGGGATCGGCTCCGCCCGAAGGCATCCGAAACCGCTGAGGTCACGGCGCGGCGGTAGATCAGGTCCTCGTTCTGCCCGTAGAACACCAGCCGAACCCGGGGCCGGACGGAGTCGACATAGGCCTGGTACGCGCCGGCATATGCCGGCTCCCTGGGGTCCTCGTGGGAGACCGCCAACGGGTCGGCAGCATCGAGCACCCGCACGGCTAACACTCCTATCTCTTCCACGAGCTCTTCCAGAGGCACCGGCTTCCGAAGCCCTGTGGCACACACCCGAACCTGATCCTCGAGGGCGGCGCTGAGGTTCCCCGGCGCGGCAGCCCTCCAGGAAGGCGGCGCTTCCAACCCACGTTGGATTCCGGCATCGAAGCGTTTGTGGTGGCGGCGAACGTGGCGTTGCAGGTCGCCGGGGAAGAAATCCACCGCCGACCAAGCCATGTGTCGTATGGTTTCTGCGCTCCATCCGATGCTCAAGCCGGCCAGGAACAGCACAGCGGTGGTCCGTCGGATCGAGGCCGCGACTGCGCCTCGCCTGCGGGAGCTTGATCGTGTCATGCCGGATCGGACTCGTCGTCAGCTTCGACATCGATCAACGTCACCAGTCGGCGGATCCGCTCCTCGACCGCTGGCGAATAGCCCTCACTCATCATCGCGACACGGCCCTCTCGATCAATCAGAATGTTGGTGGGCAGTCTGTCGATGTTGAGGGACTGGATGTCCCGCTGATCCATACGATAGACCGGAACCTTGATCCCAAGGTGCGCAAGGAAACGATGAGCGATGATCGGTGAATTGTCGACGTTGATGGTCAGCAACACGAATCCTCGCCCGGCCAACTCGGTGTACAGCTGCTGAAGTGCGGGCAACTCGGTCCGACACGGGCCGCACCAACTGGCCCAGAAACTCAGAAGAACCACTCGGCCTCCAAAACTATCGATGGCCACGGTGCCGGCGCCGTCGAGGGTCTTCAGGGTTATATCGGGGAATACGGGAGCCCCATCCGTCTCCGTCGTGGCGGTGGAGGATGCGAGAAGCACAATGGACAATAGGCCAATCACGAGAACCCGTCTCATGGGCGTATCATACTCGAGTCCGTCGCGACCCTCAACTGCAGTTGGCCGGTGGCCGGTGTTCGGGCTTTGGGGTTCTGGGGCTTTTAGGATCGGGGGCGGTTTTTCGAATTTCGAATTTCGAATTTCGAATTCTCCCCTTCTGCCCTCTGCTACACTTCGCCGATGAGCTGGGAACTCCACGACGTCGCGATCATCGGGGGCGGAATGATGGGTCGCTCCATCGCCGCCAAGGTCGCCCAGGCAGGGCTCAACGTGTCCCTCAAGGAGGTCACCAGCGAGGCCCTCGACAGCGCCCGAACGGAGCTCGACCGATCCCTCGACCACGAGATCGCTCGCTTCGGCCTCACCGACTCGGAGAAGAGGGCCATTCTGTCCAGGATTCGCTGGGTGACCTCGTTTGATGCGACGGCAGGTGCCGACCTGGCCATCGAGACGGTCCAGGAGGACTACGGCCACAAGCGACAGATCCTGCGTGAACTCGACCGCAGGATGGACCCGGTCAATCCCATCGTTATCAACACCTCCACCCTTTCCATCACCGAGCTCGCCGCCAACAGCGCGCACCCCGAACGGATCCTCGGCATGCATTTCCTCTACCCCGTGACCACAACACGGGTTGTGGAAGTCGTTCGCGGCCAGCTCACCTCCGACGAAAATCACGATCGCGCCGTACAGTTCGCGAGGGTGCTCGGCAAGGTCCCCATCAAGGTCTTCGAGATGCCCGGGTTCGTCACCACCCGGGTCCTGCTGCCGCTGGTCAACGAGGCCATCCACGTGGTCATGGAGGGGGTGGCCGAAGCTGCGGAGGTAGACCTGGCCCTCAAGCTCGGATTCGATTTCAGTAGTGGTCCACTGGAGTGGGCCGATCGCACCGGCCTGGACCGGGTCCTTAACTGGATGCAGCACATATACGAAGAGACCGGAGAGCCCAGATTTCGCGCCTGCCCTCTGCTCAGGCGCCTCACCAGGGCTGGGATGTTGGGAACCAAAACCGGCCGAGGTTTCTTCACCTACGATGCCAATGGCCGGCGGACCGACCGCCTGCCCGACGACAAGCCCGGCATTCCCTGACCACAGAGCTTCGGAGAGTCACCATGAAGATCCTCGTGCTCAACAGCGGTTCGTCCTCGGTGAAGTACCAGGTCATCGAAACCGACCTGGACCGGATGGCACAAGATCAGGACCTCAGTCTTGCTACCGGGCAGGTGGAAAAAATCGGCCTCGCCGACTCCCGGCTGGTGCTCAAGATCCCCACCCGTCCGATGTTCCAGGACTATCGAGAGGTGCTCGAGCACAGGACGGCCATCGAGTGGGCGTTGAAGATCCTCACCGACCCCAAGCATGGAGTCCTCGACCGGGTTGACGAGGTCGAGGCGGTGGGCCACCGGGTCGTCCACGGTGGCGAAGAGTTCGCCTCGTCAGTGCTCATCGACCCCGAAGTGGTTTCCAAGATCGAAGCCTGTTCGGTGCTGGCACCGCTCCACAATCCGGCCAACCTGCGCGGCTATCACGCCGCCCACGCGGCCCTTCCTGAAGTTCCCCACGTGGCGGTCTTTGACACCGCCTTTCACCAGACCATGCCGGGCCACGCCTTCCTCTACGGGATCCCCTTTCAGCTCTACACCAAACACCACATTCGGCGCTACGGATTCCACGGCACCTCCCACCGGTTCGTGTCCTTCCGCGGCTGCCAGATCCTCGGCTGGGAGAGGCAGGAGAAGCGCCTCGTGACCGTCCACCTCGGCAACGGCTGCTCCCTGGCAGCGGTGGATCGCGGCAGGAGCATTGACACCTCCATGGGATTCACCCCCCTGGAGGGCCTGCTTATGGGCACCCGGTCGGGCGACCTCGATCCGGCAATCATCCCGTGGCTGATGGCCATGGAGGAACTCACCCTCCATCAGGTCAACACCATGCTCAACAAGCACTCCGGACTCTACGGTGTGTCCGGCGTGTCCTCCGACATGCGGGAGGTGTTGAAAGCGCGGGACCGCGGACGATCGAGAGCGGACGTGGCTTTTCGGATGTTCTGCTACCGCGTCAAGAAGTACATTGCGGCTTATGCGGCGGCCATGGGCGGTGTGGACGCCGTCTTCTTCACCGGCGGCATCGGGGAGAACGCGCCCGAGGTGCGACAGGAGGCGTTGTCCGGACTGTCCTTCATGGGCCTCGAGATCGACTCCACCAAAAACGCCGAGGTGGTCGGGGGGGAGGGCGAAATCTCGGCCGATGGATCGCCGGTCAAGGCCCTCGTTGTGCCGACCAACGAGGAAAAGACCATTGCCCGCGATGTGGTCCGTGTCCTCGAAGGCGTGATGCCCACCTTCGAACCGCCCGAGTCGTTCGACTGAGACCGTTTCGAGTCACCGTATCTGTCCACTGCTCACTCAGTCGGAGGGGGGTGGCTCTTCAGTTTCGCCCTCCGTCGCGCGGGCCGCCTCGATGGACTTGCTCGCCCGATAGAGGTAATTGAACCCCGACAGGATCACCAAACCGAAGCTGACGTAGAAACACACCGTAAGCACCAGCGACGGCACAGCTAAGATATTGGCCAGCAGGACCAGACAGACGGTGACCACGTGCATGACGGTGGTGGCCTTGCCGAGCACCGACGGAGGAAATCGCAGGATGCCCTCCACGAGATACAGAATCATGGCCACCAACATGATCAGGAAATCCCGGAACAGGGCGAGGATGGCCAACCACAACGGGATCACCACCTCCTGGCCCTGGGGAATGGTGAGCGCGATGTAGGCCACCGTGAGCAGCAGCTTGTCGGCGATCGGATCGAGGTAGGCACCGATCACCGAGCGCGCCTTCAGGGTACGCGCCAGCCAGCCATCGATGGCGTCGGTGGCACCTGCAATGACAAAAATCCACAGCGCGAGCTGGAAATCGTTCTCGTTGACCGCGATCACGAAGAACGGCGCCAACGCCATCCTGAACAGCGTGATGAAGTTCGGCAGGGTCAGCGGCCTCAGCTTCTCCTCGACCTTGGTGCGGATCCTCTCCCGCATCACCCGATCGGGCTTTTCGCGGGTCACGGGTCCCCGGTCCTGTTCTTCAACCACAGGAGGCGAAGGCCGTAGAGGGTCAGATCGGGCTCCACATGCTGAATCAGGTCGGTGTACCGAGCCAGATTGTCTGCGAAACCGCCGGTGGCCACCACGGTCGCCGGTCCGAGCTCGCCCAGGATCCGCCGCGTGACCCCCTCGACCAATCCCAGATAGCCATAGAACATGCCCGACTGAATGCTGTCCACCGTGGCCTTGCCAATGACCCTCGGGGGAGGCGACATGGCGATCCTGGGGAGTTTAGCGGTCTTGGATGCGAGCGCATCGGCGGTCACGCCTGGGCCTGGGGCGATGGCGCCACCGAGGTACTCGCCCTTGGCCGACACCACCTCCCACGTCACTGCCGTGCCGAAGTCGATCACGACACAGGGACCACCGAAGCGCTGGTACGCCGCCACGGCGTCGCACAACCGGTCCGCGCCAAGCTCTTGGGGGGCCTCGACCCGAAGCGGCATCCCCGTCTTGATGCCTGGTACGACGAAGAACGGGTCCAACCGGAGGTATCGCTTGATTCCCTCGTCCAATCGCGGATCCATCGGGGGCACAACCGAGCCCACCGCCACGGCCGCCAACTCGGATGGTTCCACACCCTCCCAGTCCAGCAACTGCCTCAGCCACAGCCCCACCTCATCGGCCGTTCGGTCGGTCTGCGTCGTCAGCCGCCAGTGTGACTTCAGGTCCTCGCCATCGAACAGACCAACGACTGTGTTGGTGTTCCCCACATCCAGTACCAGCAGCAGCTCACCCACAAGACCTCCACATGCAGCTCGCGTCCTTTGTCCGCTTCAGAACGACGCTGCGTCGCATCACAACATTCTAGCGTGATGTCGGTTCGCCGACTCGGGCGGTGGCGATGCCCTCCGCTTCGTCGACCTTCCAAAGCACCACCAGACCAACGACGAACAGCACCAGGACCGCAGAGATCCCTGCGCGCTGAGTTCCGAATGTGGTCGTCAAAACACCAAAAAGAAACGGTCCCAGAAAGGCGGTTGCTTTCCCCGAAAACGCGAAGAACCCAAAGAACTCGTTCTCCTTCTCGGGAGGCACGAATCGGGCCATGAGGGATCGGCTGGCCGATTGGTTTGGGCCGACGAAGATGCCGATCATGACGCCGGCGACCCACAGCCAGGTTGAACTCGGCGCCAGGATGGCCAGGAGTGCCGAGCCAATGAGACCGTAGAGGGTGATCTGGATGGTCCGCTTGCCGCCGAGCCGGTCGTCGAGGAATCCAAACACGAACGCACCGAGGCCGGCGGTAACGTTCAGCACGATGCCGAAGATCAGGATGTCGTGCATGTCGAATTTGAACGTTCCCGCCGCGTAAATAGCTCCGAAGGCGAAGACTGTGATCAGCCCGTCGTTGTACAACAGTCTGGCAACGAGAAAGCGAACGATCTGACGGTACTTCTTGATCTCCCGGAACGTCCCACCGAGCTGTTGCAGCGAGTCGCCCACGAGTCCGCCGGACCGGGATGCCCGGGACCGATCTTCCTTGACGAACACGAAGAGTGGCAGGCTGAAGATTGCGAACCACACCGCCACCAGCAGGGTCGTGGCTCGGACGTTTTCTCCGCCCTCGGTGCCAAACCCGAACCACGGCACCTCCGGCTGGATCAGGGCCACCAGGGCGATGACCAGAGCGATCAACCCTCCGATGTAGCCGAGAGCCCAACCATAGCCAGAGATGCGGCCGATCCGATCCGCCGGTGCGATATCAGGAAGAAAGGCGTTGTAGAACACGATGCCCATCTCAAAGGCGACGTTGGCGATCACGAACCACGTCAGGGCCAGGGTCACCTTTCCCGGAGGAACCGTAAAGAGCATCGCCGTGCCCAGAATGCAGATAACGGTGGATACCAGAAGAAAGGCCTTGCGGAATCCGCCCCGGTCTGCGATGGCGCCGAGCAGCGGTGATCCAAGGGCGACCAAGACCGCCGTCACGGTGACGGCTCGGGACCACAAGGCGCTGCCGGTGATACTGTCGGTAGCGATCACCTCGGTGAAGAACACAGCGTAAATGAAGGTCACCACCAGGGTCGTGAACGCGGAGTTCGCGAAGTCATAGAACGCCCAGGACCACACGGCCCGGCGATCGAGGCCCGTAGAATCAGCCACAGTGTCCTCCGATTTTTCGCGTATCTGTCCAGTCATTATAGCGACCTTCTCATACAGTCGAGAAGTTGTGGAAGAACAGTGCGAAGCCCACGGGCTCGCCGCGGTCCTCGGCAATCACCACCTCGGCGACGCGACGCTCGCCAAAAAGGACGTCGCGGAGCCCAGCCTCATCGGCAACAACCTCGTCTGACATCCTTTCGTACTCGGCCAGCTCTCGGATGATCTGGAGAATCAGACCCGGGTCGTCGGGGGTGGCGAAGCGGAGCTTGACGCCAGGGATCGAGGTTTCCAGGTGTGTTGACACGTGGACTCCTATTTCTTGACTCCTATTTCTTAAGGAACAGGTACGCCGCCAGACCCACGAGAACGAGGGCGAAAATCCTTTTGAATTGAGCGGTGGACACATGCTCCACCAGGCGGGCCCCGATCTGGGCTCCGATCACGCCCCCAATACCGAGCAGCAAACCCATTTTCCAGTCGACGTTGGCGAGCTTGTTGTGCGCGAGCAGGGCCGAGATCGAAATGACAAAGATCCCGAGAAACGAGGTCCCGACCGCCTTTTGCGCCGAAAAACCCATCACCAGCAACAGCGGCACCATGAGGAAGCCCCCGCCGAGTCCGGAAAACGCAGCGCCAATGCCGACGCCCACACCCAATACGACCATGAGGATCAACTGCGGGTTCACTGAAGACCTCCCGTCGGGATTCTACACTCCGAGGCGTTTGGCCAGTCGGTCGACACCGCGCAAGGTCAACTCCGGCTCGGCACAGCTGAAGCAGACCCTCACCCATGTGCCATAGTCCTCCCCGAAGCTGCTCCCCGGAGCCAGGATCAGGTTGTCATCCAAACAGTCCTCCAAGAACCCCTTCAACCCGCGCTCGTCGAGCAGGTCGGCCACATTCAAAAACAGGAACTGACCTCCCCCGGGCGGAGGCACACCGAGCCGGGAGGCCGCTGCGTCTCCGGTTTGTCGATAGGAATCCCGCGCCCTCCGCACCCAAT
The DNA here is from genome assembly GCA_963801995.1 of uncultured Holophagae bacterium. Taxonomy (GTDB): domain Bacteria; phylum Acidobacteriota; class Thermoanaerobaculia; order Thermoanaerobaculales; family Sulfomarinibacteraceae; genus FEB-10. The sequence continues at coordinate 1,167,719 of CAWDGW010000017.1, forward strand.
CGCCGCCATAATCGAGGGCGCGCAGGCCGAGCCACTGGGAGGGCGTTGGCACCGAGTACCAGGTATGGATTGCCGCCTTGTGCGCCGCAGCCAGAAGCTGCTCGGGGGCCACCAGGTAGCCGCAGCGGTACCCAGCCATCCCAAAGGCCTTCGAAAAGGAGAAGACGCTCGCGGTGCGTTCGGGCGCTATGGAGCCGATGCTGTGGTGCGGATCTTCATAGGCATAATCCTCGTAGACCTCGTCGGACCAAATCCAGAGGTCGTGACGGCGTGCCACGTCAGCCACCGCCGCGAGCATGTCGCGGCTGAGCACTCGACCGGTCGGGTTTGACGGCGTGCTGACGTAGACCGCCACTGTTCTCTCGGTGACCCGTTGCTCGACGGCCTCACGCAGCGACTCGGGATCCAGCTCCCAGGTCAAAACGGGGACCTCGACCGGTTGTCCGCCTGAGCTGATCACGATGCCGCGGATCAACGGCCAGTAGGGAGCCAACACCAGCACTTCGTCGCCGGGAGAGACCGAGCACATCGCGGCCACGGTGAGGGCACCGGTGGCGCCGGTCGTGATCAGGATGTTCTCGGCTCCACCGATGGGAATCCGGTTGTCAGCCCTGACCTTGTCAACCAGCCGTTCGATCAGCTCCGAGATTCCGTGCGGATCGCAGTAACGGTGGGGCCTTGGCGACGCCTGGTCGTCGAGGCTTTGCCAGCTCATTCCGGGATCGGGATCCATCCAGGCGTCACCCACGTGGAGGGGGTAGATCTCTCCCTGAAGAGAGGCGATCCTGGGTGCCAGATCCGAGAACACGGACCGATCCAACCGGTGGAAGGTGGGATCGAGCTGGGGGTGGCGCGGCATCTCGTGACTCGACGATTTCAGTTCAACCCTGTTCGGGGGCGGGCGGACGGAATCGCTCGAGCTGGGCGAGTTCCAACACGGTTTCGTCGCCGCTCACGACCCGAAGATGAACCGGTGCTCCAGGCAACGACTGGGCAAAGAAATAAACCGCCACCGTGTCCCCCTCCGGTTCGTTCACGCTGTAGAGCCACCCCTCCAGATCCCCGAGCGGAGTCGTTTGGACGATCCAGGTGCGTGACGCCCGATCCACGGGAAACCTCGCATGGTCCCGGAGTTCCTCCCAGGTTGTTCGCTGAACCCGCGGCTCGCCCAGAGGCTCGCCGTGAGCGCCGATCGGAGAAAACTCGATTTCGACGCCCAGGTCGTCGGCATCCACGACCCGCCAGCGCTCCAGGCTTTCGCCGGCCGGAGAGTCACGCCGCATGACCAGCTCGAATCCTCCGATCCACTCGGCGCGAATCTCCTCCGCGGTGAATGGCGTGGGCAGATAAGACTCGGAGACCGCGCTCTCGCCCGTGACCTCGGGTTGATCCGATCGATCAGACGTGGGGTCAGCCTGACCGCATCCGCCGACCGCCAACGCGCCAATCAACAGCAGACCCATGCCAATACGTGTCGTCATGGCGTTACCCCTCGTCCGGTCAATTCCGGAACGTCCGAGAATATTTCCCCTCCCGTCTCCGCAGATCAATCGTCAAGAACGATCAGCTCCGAGGCCTCCACACCCGACAGCTCGTCCCGAATCGCCACCGCGATGCGTTGGGTGCCACGAGGGATCATCAGCGGGATTTCGAAATAGACATGGGAAAGGCCCTTGGGAACCGTCACCGGACCCTGGTCGATCTGCGCTTTCGACGGAACGCCCTTCTTGTCGAGGACCCGGATCGCGATCATCATCTGCCCAACCAGGCCATCCTCCACCGGCACCATAAGAACCGTATCGACGGGGATCTTCACCCCCAGGGCACGGAGAACGCCGCGCTTTTTATCCGTCGGCTGCGGCGCCCCAAGACTCAACTCCATATCGATCGTGTTGACGCCGTCGTCGAGCTGCAACCGCGACAGAGCAACGTCACCCAGGCGTTCATCCCGCGGGGAATTCCGAACCTTCTGTTGCGTCGCAACCTTCAGTTTCGGCCGAGTCAACGTCACATTCACGGAGTGGAGACTTCCGTCCGGGGCGCCCGGGCGAGTGTAACCGATGGAGTAGTAGGACTCCAGCAGATTGCCAACTTTGTCCAGGTACGGAGCCACATTCCGAGTACCCACCAACGCGGTACCACCGGTCGCCTCCGCCATGTACTGGGAGCCCTCCACAACATCTCGAATGCGCACCGGGTCGAATCCGTAGGACAGCGATGTTGCGGTCGCCATGACCGACTCGGCGGATGCCGACCCGAGATCGGCCCCGCCCACGTTGCGCGCTCTGTCGCCGGAATCCAGGAAATAAACCGTCACCGGGCCCGTCTGGGCAACCCCAGCAAGCCGCTGTACCTCGCGGGTCAGATCCTGCTCGGTGCCCCAGATCTCGGGTGGATCGATCTGAGCGACGACGCTGAACTTGTCGTAAAAGAGACGGTACAGATCCAGCGCAGGCTTGAGGGGCATATCCTCCCCCACCCACAGCACCGTGGTCCGACCAGGGACCCCGTTCAACGTCCGCAGCAACTCCTCCAGGCCAGCGAACGACCGACGCACTCGTTCCAGCTCCAGGGCTCTGAACGCCTCCACGTCGGCCTCGATTCGCCGCGACTGGGCGGCCCCGTAGTCCGGCATCCTCAGGTTGGGATCGATGATTCTGATTTGGTAGATGTCACGCTCGATCAGACGTTTGCGGGTGGCCAACGCGTCACCGTCGACCTTCGATTCCCGGACGTGGTCGAGGGCCGAGGCGACGACCCCCGCGGAGGTGGTCAATGGGGTCAAAACGGACAGTGTCGGGGCGGCCGTCGCCACCAGAATCTTGCCGTCCCGGGCCAGAATCCAATCACTGAAGGACCTCAACTCATCAACCACCCGGGCTCGGTTCTGCGTTCGCAGACTGGTGATGTCGAAGAACAAGGCGACCCTTGGTCCGAGGGACGGATCCACTCGTGGAATGTCTGCGGCGTCTGGGGGCCGCTCGGAGGGGGCCTCCCCTATTGGTTGATCGGCCGTCTCGGGTTCGGGTTCGTAGGCTGCAAAATGGGTGATTTCCACCTGTCGGCCGTCCTCGGTGACCACGAATTCCTCGGGCGAAAGCCCCGTCACTGGATTGCCGTCCCGGTCGGTCACCGTGACGAAGAGGTTGGTGACGGTGACGTCCAACTGATCCGTGAACACACCGAGCTGATCGGCAACTTCCCGAACCGACGCAGCCGCGTCGCCGGGGTCGCTGTCCTGCGCCAACCCGACCATTGACACGCAAGCCGCGGTGACAATGGCGATGATTCGTACTGGTCTTCTCATGGATCCTCCGAATTCCAAGCCCTGGCCCCGGAAGACGTCAGTGTACCCCGTCGCCAGGTGGTGGACGCGCCTATCTCGTTGGCTGTCTTCTGCGCCACCAGATCTCCGGGTCAGCACCGTTGATTCGAACATGCCGCCGGGTTATAACCACGAGATACGTCAGCGATCAGAGTTTGGATTCGGTTCCTGTCTGAAAGTCTATCCGTCCGGCCGGTTCTTGAACCGCGGATGGTCTGGGCTGTACCAACAGGCGTCGCAGCTGCCTCCGAGCTCGCACAGGCCGAGCGGCCTGAGGCAGGTTCCGTCGTAGCCTTCGGGGCGAACTTCAGTCACCCGCACGACATTGGGGCTTCCCTCCACGGTCCGCTGGGTTGCGGCCGTTTCGCTGCAAGAACCTCCCGGCCCATCCGATCCTGCCATAACCCGGATCCTAACACGGGGCTCGGGCCCTGAACCGCGCTGATTGTGCCTCGGTGCAGGGTGATTTTTCCAAGGACTGAAACCACGGAGCGCTTGCCGGAGTACTTATGTCTGAGTGCTCGTTGCTGCGTGCACAGAGTCTCGCCATGTCACAATCTGTCGGGGGGATCACCGTGAACAGACGAACCATCCCGGTCATCGTCGTACTGGCAATCACCGCAGCCTCCGCTTTTTCGGGCCGACCAGTGGCCATGCTCGTCGAAACCGAACTGCGGGGCTCTCTCGGCAACGACACTGTGGTGGCAATCACGGTGCAGGCGGCCCCTGAAGACCGCCGCCGCCTGGGCCGCGACGTCTGGATTCAGATCGAGCTGATGCGTGCCGGACAGCGGGTCGATCGACTCGCCCGGCCGGCTGATCTCGATGCCGACGGAAGAGCGACGGTCGAGGTCGCCTGGCCTCCGGGCGAGTACCAACTTCGGGTCGAAATCGAGGGCTCCGGAAAGGACGTCACAGGCGTCTGGATGGGCAAGATCACCGTGCCCACCGCGGGTCCCCAGCCGCCCGCGACTCCTCCGACCCCACACCCAACGTCCGTTCCCACACCGGCCCCGGCCGTGGCTGGCACGGCGGCAGCCGCCTCGGCTTCCACCATCGAACAGTCAGAACCCCCGAGTCCCGAAACCCGAATCCCGAGCCCCGAACCCACATCCACACCCCCCGAAACCGACACTCCGATGACCGCCCCCAAAGCCGCGGTTTCGGCAGGTGCGATCGCAGCCTCTTCGGATCCCACGAGCCAACGCGAATCCCAAACCCCGATTCCAGAACCCCGAGCCCCGAGCCCCGAAACCCGAGCCCCGAGCCCCGAACCTCGAACCCCGACTCCCGAACCCCGCACCCCGACTCCCGAACCCCGAATCCCGAGCCCCGAAACCCGAACCTCCACCTGGCCGACGGACGACGCCACGACCGACCTGACGGTCATGGTCACCGAGCGCAACCGGCCAGTTCTTGGCCTTCAGCCGGAGTCCTTCAATCTCCGCCTCGGCGGCAATGCAGTTGTCATTCAGGAGGTTGGTGATGCCTCTGCTGCGCCTCTGAATCTCGGTCTCACCGTGAGCATCCCCACAGCGACCCCGGATCAGCTGGATTCCGTGGGCGGGCTCATCGCTCGATTCGCCTACCGAACCTCGGGCGGCCGGGGATCCACAATGCTGACCACCAAAGCGATCCCCACGCCCTCCTGGGACTCGGATACTGGTCGAATCGCGGCGGCTGTTTTCGGAGCCGACGCACAAGGCACTTCCAACCTGGTCGACCTCGTCACGACCTCGCTGCATGGATTCGAGGGACGCCGCGGGCGGTCAGTCCTGGTTCTGGTGACAGATGGTGGGGACACCGCCGCCAAGGCCGACTGGAAAGGGGTTTCAGCGGTCGCCGACCAGGCAGGCGTTCCGATCTTCGTCATCGGACTCCGCGACACCGGTTTTCCCTCCAAGACAAGGACTACCTTGGGCCGGCTCGCCGACTCCACCGGTGGGCGCAGCTATTTCCTCGGCGACGTGTCGATGCTGCAGATGACCCTGGACTACATCGGCGAGCTCATCGAAGGCAGCTACGCCCTGCGTTTCACCGACCCAGCGACCGGATCCGGCACTCCACGCGCGGTCAAGGTGCAGGTCGGTAGCAAAGGCTGGAAAGTGCACGCTCCCAGCAAAAGACGTTAGCTTTGAGGTACCCGAATTCGGAGGCAGACGAAGAAGCCTGCGATGGCGATGGCTCCGGCGAGGATGAACACCCAACGGAAGCCATACGCTTCCCAGATGTAGCCCGATAAAACCGGTAAGGAAATCGCCACCGCGTGATCGATGGTGATCCCTGCGGCGATCGTCGGAGTGATGTCCGCCGGATCTTCCGCAATCTTCCCGAGATAGGTGGTGCGAGCAACCCTCAAGGCGAAAAGAACCGAATCGAGAACGTAAGCTCCATACAACAGCCACAGGTCGAACGGCCCCGGCAGGAGGTCACTGGCAAAGGCGTAGGCGAGACACACTGCGAGCAGGAGCAGCTCGTCCACCGCCAGAACGATCCGCTCGCCGAGCCAGTCGATCACCTCCCCCAACAGAGGGCGCATGACGACGCCGATGGTCGCAGCGATGAAGTACAGCAGAGCGATGGTGCTCACCGGAACGCCATGAATCTGAACCAGCACCCACACACCGAAAGCCAGAAAAATCTGTTTACGGACTCCGAACAGGGCGCTGATGGCGTAGAACAGACCGTAGCGCCGCTTGAATACGAGCCTTCTGGATCGGGAGCCGTCCTTCCAGATTCGAAGGGCGGCGTAGAATAAACCGGCGAGCAACGCGCACGCTGCGGCCAGCCCGTAGAACACGTCGTACCGATCGCCGATCAGCCGGGCGAGGGCGAAGACCACGCCCACGCCGATGATCGTGCCAAGGTTTCGCGCACCACCAAACTGGCCGAGACGGCGGCCCTCCTTTCCGCCCTTGGCGAGCTTGAGTCCGATGGGCCCCTCCACCGCGAAAATGATGTGGTCACCCATGGACCAGATGGTCACGAAGAGAACCAGCGCCGCGGTCGTTGGAGACAGGAAGCCGAGGCCAACGGCCCCCACCGCGGTGAGAACCATCGCCAGGGCGGCCATTTGACTTTCGGACAACACGGTCAGCAGGGATCCGGCAATGAACACGATCAGGAACCCCGGCAACTCCCTGGGCACCTCGAGCCAACCCCTCGCTGCGGCGCCCAAACCATGGACGTCGGCCAGGTAGTTGTTGAGGGTGGCCATGAAGATCCCGCTCGCCGCTCCAAAGCAGAGTGTGGCAAACAGTGCGTTCCTGAGGTCACGCGGCACGGCAAGGAGGCGATCCATCAGCATCGTCGGAGGCGTAGTGTACCGTCAACTCGCCCCGCGGCTCCCCCGGGTCTGGTGATCGAGAATGAAAAATGAAAAATGAAAACGGAAAAATCCCCGCCGCTCCTCCGCGTCGCCCTAGTGTCCGTTTCAGCATTGAGGTACAGTTGCCAGGCGGTCATCCAACCGCACGGAGATCAGACAATGGCCAACTCCTACCATTGCCCACGCTGCAGCGGCCTCCTCAATCCCGGCACGAAGGTCATCTTCGTTCTCGAACAGGGACCCAATCGCGGACTGCTCCTGCTCAGCCCAGACCTCGGGGATTACGCCGTAGTCCTTGCCGAGTCTTTCCCGATCCAGGCCGGCAAGCTTTTCACCTTCCGGTGTCCCATCTGCCGCGGCGACCTGACATCCGACGGCAATGACAAGTTGGTGGAGATTCTGTGCCGCGAACCCGACCAAACCGAGGTCCGAGTCGCCTTCTCCAGGGTCGCCGGAGAGCACGCCACCTTTGTCTGCGGTCCCCGCGGAGTCAGCAGCTACGGAGAGCACGCCGAACGCTACGAGGGGATGAATTTCTTCGGCGCCGGCGACAACGACCTGATGTCTGGCAGTTGATTCGATCGGTGCCCTGACGCTCATGGCCCGCCGACGGGTACCCCTGAAACGACTCGGAATGGCGGTCGCCATCGGCGCGGTTGCTGCGATCGTCGGGGGCCTCTTCGTGGAGGCGGCCCGGTGGCCCGACGTCGGGTCGCTATCGAGCCGGAATCCCTCCACGACCGCCTTCATCGAGGCAGATCGAAGCAACGGGGTTGACGTCCAATGGCGGCAGGTGTCATACGAGGAGATTTCCACCGAACTGGCGCTGGCGGTGGTGGTGGCCGAAGACATCAGCTTCTTCGGCCATGGAGGATTCGACACTCGGGAGATGGCGACGGCTGCTCGGGAGGCCATGGAGGGGAAGCGTCTTCGCGGTGCCTCGACCATTACTCAGCAGCTGGCCAAGAACCTGTGGTTGACGCCATCTCGATCACCCCTGCGAAAGCTCCGCGAGGCAATCCTCACGTGGCAGCTGGAACGTGCACTGCCCAAACTGCGGATCCTGGAGCTCTACCTCAACGTGGTGGAATTCGGGCCCGGCATCTACGGTGCCGACGCTGCCGCCGAGAGCTTCTTTGGAATCAGCCCGAGGGAACTCGACACTCACCAGGCGGCGCAGCTCGCGGCTTCCCTATCCCGACCGTCGCTATGGCATCCCGGAAGCACTGCCAGGGGTTACAACCGCCAGGTCGAACGGATCCGAACCAGGATGTCCAACGCCGAGTGGATGGACAAGTACCTCCGCCCCGGTCCGCGGTAGAGATTCGTGAGTCTGAGTGCTCGCTCGCTGATCTCACCGGGTTTCGACGCGAGGCCGCAGAGGAGCGTGTCAGCGCTGTCATCTGAGCGATGAGGCGCCGGAGGCGTACTCACGGTGCGTAGAGGACGCCGAATCGCGAAGGCGGCCGCGTTGGCGTGCAGATCTGCGGCCTTAGCAGACACCCGGTGAAATCTGCAGGCCGGCGCTATAACCCCGTGGGCATGGGCTCTCTCGGCGCCGCCTCTTCCTCATCGTCCTTGTTTTGGCGCCGGTCCAGCTTCTCGCGCTTCTTCTTCTGCTTCTTGAGTTCTTTCTGCCGCTTTTCAAACTTGTACGATCCTGTCTTCCTGCCCAAACGAACCTCCTGCAACTACGGTAGCAGAACCCAAATCATGTCTTTTCGGTACGGCACTGGAAAACGCATACCATCGCCCCTCTCCTCAGGCCTCCCTGATCACCGCGTGGAACCGCTTCGGGGCTATGATTCTGCCTCGGTGGGGGATGGCCACAGACTCCCCGCCTTGCGCGCCTTGTAGCTCAAGATGGCGATCTGGGTGCGACCCAGCATGTCGTGGGTCGCAATCCGTCCACACTGGCCGAGTCCGTCGACCGGCTCGCAAAGGTGCATGCACCACGACGTCTGGTGCCCGTTCAGTGGACAGTCCAGCGTCGTGTACGGACGCTCTTTGATCCTTGTTTTTTTCCGCTCGTGTTTCGGTCGCAGCAAAGCCATCAACGGCCTCCCCACATTCGAAACAACTCGGACTGCCCGTCTCTTCCGGAGTCCTGAATCAATCGTCGAAGGGTGACTTCTTTTTCTTGTACCCGGAGGGAACGGCGAAGACGTCGTCGGGAATGGCGCCCTTCTTCACCTCCACCACCTCGGAGCTGGACGACGCGTCTCGTCCCATGACCTCCATGTTGACCTCAGTGGCGAGTGAAAACCCTTCGATCTGCTTCATTGACTCAAGCATTTTTTCGAAGCGGGTCGCCATGGGGCCCATCATGGCGTACATGGCCTTACTTGCCTCGTAGTACTCGGCTGGGATCTTCAGCTCGGGAGTCACCCAGAGGATCTGCTGAAAGTTCTCTCCCATGCTCAGGATGTACTTGGTGCAGGTATAGCCCAGGATCTCCCTGGTTTCCGAAGTCTTGTTCACATCGATTTCAGAGACCTTCCCCATCATTTTGGACATCATGGGGTTGGAGTTCATCATCTCGGCCATCTCGGCGAAGTGCTCGCGCATCTCTTCGAAAGTCGCCTCAGAGTAGCTCTTCTTTTTGTGGTCGATCATGACCATTTTCCCTGCGTTGATGTCGACGATCGTATCGTCGTTGCCGCTGCTCATTCGCATTCTGCCTTCGGCAAGGTATTGGGTCGATGTCGAGGGTCCTCCCATGGCCGAGGTGACTTTTGACACGAGCGTGAGATCCCCAGCGGCCGACAGTTGTGCAACGAATCCGATCAACAAGATCCCGGCAAACACTTTCAACGAACGATGCATCTGCTCCTCCAGCGTGGTGTCGGTGGACTGCCCGGCAATCAACCCACACCGAAATATGTTCCGATCCTCGACATTCTAACGCGCCCCACCAGCGATCCGGTGTGGTTTCAATAGGTCAGGATTTTTTCCGCCTCGAGGGCCAACTCGGCCGCCTCGCCCAGGGTGACGATCCTCACTCCGTCCATGAGATCCTCCGGCGCCAGGCCCCGAGCCTCGGCACAGGTCCGGCACACGACCACGGTTCCCCTCCTGATGATCGGCTTCAGCATTCGTTCAACATTGTAGTAACCGTCCGGAGTCAGCTGACCCGTCTTCGCGCTCAGCACCGCGTCGTTGGAAAGGTAGACCGTCAAGTCCGCCTCATCCTCGAGCTTCAGCATCGCGTCGGCCATTCGCAGGCCCTGGAAGGTCCGCTCGCTTCCGTAGGGGGCGTCGTTCAGGATGATCAGGATTTCCATGGTTCAAGCACTCCTTGGCATCGGTCGCCGATCATGGTACCTGAAAGTTGAAGGTTGAAAGTTGAAGTTGAAAGTTGAAGGTTGGGCTCCGGAGGTACTCGATCAATTAAACGTCGGTGACGAGGGTGACGGGAATCCATTTTTGGACGCTGTTGATCAGCCATATCTGAGATGATTCCAAGAGATCTTCCCGTCGCAGAATTCTCTCTCCTATTTCACCTCGTTTCAATAGAAAATCTCTGTACGTACCGGCAAGAAGCCCACATTCCACTGGGGGTGTTAGCTTTTTCCCTCCACGGTCAACCACGACATTCGCAATCGTACTTTCGGTTACTTCATTTCGTTCATTGAACAAAATTACGTCGTTCGTTTTCGATCCACACATGGCCTTTTTATAGACAACTCTATGTGTGGTTTTGTGATATAGAAATAGATCGTTAGAATCGACGGTATTCGGTGACATCTCGACCTTTACAGCCTCGGTATTCTCAGCCCTTTCGATCTCGGATCTCTGCACCTCGATCGCTCCATCTCGGCCGACGAGGACCCTGATCTTGCACCGTGGACCCGGCATCGACGCTTCCAGGGCCCGCAGTTTTTCTTCCACTGCCTCCCGTTCCAACGGGTAGCCGAAATAGCGAGCAGATCCTGCCACGCGTTGCAGATGACGGTCGAGCAGGAAGTACCCGGTCTCCCCTTCCCAGAGCATGGTCTCCAGGAGATCGAACTCGGGGACCACCGTCCACAGCGTCCCAGCCTTCAGGAGGCACTCCTCATACTCCTTGTCGGCGTCGGAGTCCCACACAACGCCGCCGCCCACACCGTATTCGGCCTGTGAAGAGTCAGCCTCCACCCAGGCCGTCCGAATCGCGACACTGAATTTGGCACGTCCCTGCGGGAGAAGATAGCCGATGCATCCCGTGTAGACACCCCGCGGTGCGGCCTCCAGTTCCTTGATGATCTCCATTGTCCGAACCTTGGGCGCCCCGGTGATCGAGGCACAGGGAAACAAAGCAGCCATGATCTCGGCAAACGAATCCGACGAGGTCCCCTCGACGGTGGAGGTCATCTGCAACACCGTCCAATATCGCTCCACATCAAACAACGATCTGACTCGGACAGTCCCGGGTTCACAGATCTTCCCAAGATCGTTACGAATCATGTCAACAATCATCAGGTTTTCGGCACGGTTTTTTTCAGAAACCTTGAGCCACTCAACGAAGTAATCATCTTCTTCAATTGTGTGACCCCTTCGCTCTGTACCCTTCATCGGTCGGGTTAGAATACGTTCATTTGAAAGTTCAAAAAAAAGCTCAGGCGAACCAGAAATGATAGTAAATTTGGATGTGGACAAATATGATGGATAATTCAGTCTATAATCAGATAATATATCAAAGAACATACCGAAGTTGTTTCTCGAAGCTCCACCGAGCAATTTGAATGTGAGATTGACCTGATATGACTCACCGGAGGCCAGGTAGTGCTTGATTTGTTCGACCTTCCCGGTGTAGTCAGACCGCTGCATGGACGGCTTCCAGTCTTGGAGGCTCGCCACGAACCCACCCGGCTCGCGGCGCAGGCCCGCTTCCAGGTCTTTTCGAAGGACCAACTGAGACCCCTCGAACAGACCAAACCACGCCAGTGGTCGACTGCCGGAATCCCACGTGGACAGTGCTGAATCGAGTCCTGGGGCGGCCTCGTAGGCCACAAACCCCGCCGCGCTCAGACCCAAAGCCACCGCTGCTTCTACCTCCCGGAGAACCGGCATCACCTCTTCGGCCGAGTTGGCTTCGACGATGCGCACCAGCCCCACGAAGGACCTCAGGAGACCGGAAGACCCCCCCTCTCCGATCAGCACCGTGACAGTGTCGTTCATGAGGACCCAAGGAGAGGCAACAACCCTCCGTTGCTCGTCAACTTCGTGGCCTCGATCATCTCATCCTCCCGGAGCCGCAAGAATACTCCCCCACCAGGTTGTTTGCAGACCCGAGCGATACGCTATGCCTTATAGGCTATAGGCTATACGCACCCCCACCCACCCAGGACAAAATTGGTCGCAGATGAACGCAGAAGACGCAGTTCCCACACCCACCGTGGAAAGCACAACCCCTGGATGTCATCCCGAACGAGGGCCGGAGGCCAGAGGTGGGTGGTTGGGTTTCCACATTCCGCATTCCACATTCCACAGCGCCCTCGGACGCAGACAATTCGTAATTCGCAATTCGCGATTCCTTCTGCTCCTCTGCCCCTCCGTACGACCGCGGTATACTTCCAGGCGTTCCAATGCGGCGCTCGCACCAACCTTTCGCGCCCTTTCTCGGCCTCGCCCTGGTGGCCATCGCCGCTTGCCAGGATGTGGTCCCGCCCACCGCCGTCGGCACTCTCGAGAGAGACCGAATCGAGCTTCGCGCCGAATCGCAGGAACCAATCCTCGAAATCCTGGTTTCGGAGGGCGACGGGGTCAGCCGCGGCGACGTCCTGGCCGTGCTCGACATGCGACGCACCCAAGCCCGGCTCGATGGTGCCGAGGCCGCCTGTCAATTGGCTGCCGCCCGCCTCGCCGAGGTGGTCCGCGGCGCCCGACCCGAAGAGGTCGACGAGGCCCGAGCGCGCCTCGAGGAGGCCCGGGCCGATCTGGTCCGACGGCGGCCGGACCTGGCCCGAACCCGATCTTTGGTGGCAAAGGGGGTCGAGCCGCAATCGGTGTTGGACGAGGCGGAAGCAGCATTTGCGGCGGCCCAGGCCCGGCGGGACGCAGTTCGGGCGGCCCTCGAGCGACTCCTCAACGGCGCCACCGTCGAAGAACTGGACCAGGCCAAGGCCGAGGTCGCCTTGAGGAACGCCGAACGAGCAGAACTCGCGGTTTATCTGGATCGGTTGACGATCGTGGCACCCAGAGACGGTCAGATCGATGCTCTCCCGTTCAAGGTCGGTGACGAACCGGCCGTCGGATCGGTGGTGGTGGTCATGCTCACGGGCGGCCGACCCTACGCGCGGGTCTACGTCCCCATGGAGATCCGCCCATCTCTCAGCGCCGGTGATGTGGTCTCGGTCGCGGTGGAGGGTGTGGATGGCACCTTCGAGGGTCGGGTCCGCATGGTGTCGTCAGAGGCGGCATTCACCCCGTTCTTCGCCCTTACCGAGCGGGACCGCGGCCGGCTGGCGTACCTGGCCGAAATCGATCTCATGGACGACGCCGCCCGCCAGCTCCCTTCCGGGCTTCCGGTGGAGGTGGGGTTCTGAGCGAGTACGCCATCACGACCAAGGGCCTCACCCGCCGCTTCGGTCCGGTCACCGCAGTCGATCACGTGGCCCTCGACGTCCCCGTGGGCCGGATCTATGGGTTCCTCGGCCCCAACGGCTCCGGCAAGACCACCACCATCCGGATGCTGTGTGGTTTGCTGGTACCCACCGAAGGCACGGCCACTGTGCTTGGCCGTCTGATACCCGGCGACGCCGAATCCCTGCGCCACCACATCGGCTACATGACCCAGAAGTTTTCCCTATACCAGGACCTCTCGGTGATCCAAAACCTGCGCTTCATCGGACGGATCTACTCGATTTCCGAACCCCGACGCCGCCAGACCATCGACACCGTCTGCGCCCGATACGACCTCGACGGATTGAGGAAGCAGCGCGCCGGAACCTTGAGCGGAGGTCAAAAGCAGCGGCTGGCCCTCGCCGCGGCCACCCTTCACCGGCCCGAGTTGCTGCTGCTTGATGAGCCGACCAGCGCCGTAGACCCGGAGACCCGGAGGGATTTCTGGGACTCGCTCTACGACCTCGCCGCGGAAGGCACAACGATCCTCGTGTCCACCCACTTCATGGATGAGGCCGAACGCTGCCACCGGCTGGCGATTTTGGACGAGGGTCGCAAGGTCGCCGACGGACCGCCCGATGAACTCATGATGAATATCGGGTACCTCGTCATCGAGGTGGAGACCGACCAGCCCGTGAAATGCCGCGCCACGCTCGCCAACCTGAGGGAGGTCTTCAGCGTCGCCCAGCTGGGCACCAGGGTGCGGGCCCTCGTGCAGCCGTCGGTGACCGATGTCGTGGACATGATCCAAGGGCAGTTGCGCTCCCAAGGCCTCGACGGTCGAGTGCAGCAAGTGGATCCGAGCCTGGAAGACGTCTTCGTGGCGGCGACCCGATGAACCGTTTCCTGTCCCGCACCCTCGCCATCGCCGCCAAGGAGATCCTGCAACTGCGCCGGGACCGCCTCACCCTCGGCATGATCGTCGGCATCCCAGCCCTGCAGCTCCTGCTCTTCGGCTACGCCATCAACACCGATGTCCGGCACCTCTCGGCCGGTGTCGCTGATCAGGCGGGAACCCGGCGGTCGAGAGAACTGGTAGCGGCTGTGGAGGCCTCCCAGGTGGCGGACGTGGTGGCCCGCGTGGCCACCGCCGGGCAGCTCGAGGATCTGCTGCGGCAAGGTCGGATCTCGGTGGGTGTCATGATCCCCCCCGACTTCGAGCGTCGGCTCGCCACCTGGGATCGGCCGGCAGCTCAGTTGCTGGTGGACGCGTCGGACCCTGTCCTGCTCGGCGCGGTCCAAGGTCTGCTCGACCTGCGCCTCGAGGATGAGCTGCGCAGGCCGCCGCAGCGCCCACCACCGGCCACCTTTGAAATCCGCGGCTATTACAACCCCGAACGTCGTTCCCAGGTGCAGATCGTGCCCGGCCTGATCGGCGTCATCCTCACCCTCACCATGTCCTTGTTCACCGCGGTCGCCATCGTGCGCGAGCGGGAGCGGGGCACCCTGGAGCTGCTGATCACAACCCCGGTCCGACGCTCAGAGTTGATGATCGGAAAGATCATCCCCTACACCGTCATCGGCATGATCCAGGTGAGCCTGATCGTCTTCCTCGGAGCCACCCTGTTCAAGGTTCCAATCCGCGGCTCGCTGCTGGACCTCTACGCCGCATCGGCCATATTCATCACTGCGACCCTGGCGCTGGGCTTGCTCATATCCACGGCCGCCAAGAGTCAGTTCCAGGCCATGCAGATGATCATGTTCTTCTTCTTGCCGTCGATCCTGCTGTCGGGATTCATGTTCCCCTTCGAAGGCATGCCGCGTCCGGCCCAGTGGATCGCCGAGTTCCTGCCCCTGACCCACTTCGTGCGCATGGTTCGCAGCATTGTCCTGCGTGGCGGCACACTGTCCGACATCAGTCGCGAGATCTGGCCCCTGGCGGCCTTTTTCGCGGTCACCATGGTGGCGGCCATGCTCCGCTTCAGGAAGCGGTTGGACTGAGTTCGCGACCCTGTCGGCGAATGAAGAGGCCGAGTATCGAGGTTCAAAGATCGTACCGACCCAACCCGGAAAGCAACGATCCCTGGATGTCACCCCAAAACGAGGGCCGAAGGCCAGAGGTGGGTTGTTGGTTTTCCACATTCCACATTCCAAATTTCGCATTTCGCAACTCGCGATTCCTCCTGCCCCTCCGCCCCTCTGCGGCTCGGCTCCTCCGCTCCTCTGCTCCTCTGCCCGTCTGCGCCATAGTCCGCCCGCTCCGGTATGATCTCTGGCCGTGACCATCGCCCCCCCCTTCCGACCCGCCTGGTGGCTGCCGGGCCCCCACCTTCAAGCCGTGGGCGGTCGGCTGCTGCGATCAAAGGGCGGCGTCAGCTATCGGCGCGAGAGGATCGAGCTGGCGGACGGTGATTTTGTCGACCTGGACTGGACGGTCGAGGCACAGGGACACCGTCCGGGCGACGCCGAGCCGCTGGTCTTGATCCTTCACGGTCTGGAGGGATCCGCGTCCTCCGACTACGTGCTGGAGACCGTTCGAGCCTTGGCCCGCCGGGGCCTGGCATCGGCTGCCCTCAACTTCCGATCCTGCAGCGGCGAGATGAACCGGCTGGCCCGTTTCTACCATTCCGGCGACACTGCCGACGCCGCAGCGGCGATCGAGCTCATCAGGGCCCGGTTTCCCGACCGGCCGCTGGGTGCCGTGGGCTTCTCATTGGGTGGCAACGTCCTGCTCAAACACCTCGGCGAGTGCTCTCGCAACGGCCGAGACAGCGCAGCTGTGGATGCGGCGGTGGGCATCTCAGTCCCATACGACTTAACGAAGGGGCATCGACGCCCTCGAATTCGGCAAGGGCCGCTGGTACCAGAGCTACTTTCTGCGCAAGCTCCGCCGAAAGGTACGGTTCAAAGCCGACCTGTTACGGGAGTACGTCCACGTCGAACGACTGCTCGAGGTCCGCACCCTGAGGGCTTTCGACGAGTTCGGGACCGCGCCGTTGCACGACTTTCTGGACTCGGCCGACTACTACCGAAGAGCCTCCAGCAAACCCTACCTCCCGGACGTTCGACGCCCGACCCTGCTGATTCACGCGGTGGACGATCCGTTCCTTCCGGCCGCTGCCATTCCCCGACGGGAGGTGGCCGAGAATCCTCACCTGGAAGCCCTCTTCCCCGATAGAGGCGGTCATGTGGGGTTCGTGGGCGGGTCACCGTGGGCACCCGTCTTCTGGGCCGAACACACTGCCGCCGCGTTCTTGGCCGACCGGTTGGCAGGATTTTATTGATTTTAGATTGGTGACTTCTGCCTCGGCCGCTCACCAAGGGAGTGCTTCGCCGTTGGCGTGCCAGAAGGAGCCCGACGACTCGAGAGTCAGCTCGTCGATCCGAGCGATCAGCCCTGCCGCTGATTCGGGTGGATCCACCAGCCCGCTACCTCCCGTCATGTCGGTGCGGACGAATCCCGGGTGGAGGATCGCGAGGGCGACGCCCGCTTCCTTGAGGTCATGAGCCAGAGACCGTCCGGCCATGTTCACCGCCGCCTTCGACATCCGGTAGCCGTAGCGACCGCCCGAGGTGTTGTCCTCGATGGATCCCATCCGGCTGGTGACAATGGCGACCTTCGAGCCCGTGCCGAGGTGGGCACGGAGGGCCGCCGTCACCCTGAGCGGTCCCAGGCTGTTGACCTCGAATTGGCGACGGATGCGGTCGAAGTCCAGATTCTCGAGGGACTCAGTGGTCAGGATGCCGGCATTGTTCACCAGAACATCGAGACGTCGATCACCGAGGGCCGTCGCGAGAGTCCCGACCGAGTGTTCGTCGGTGACGTCCACCCCCTCCACGACCTCCACGCCGAGCCTCCGGAGTTGTTCGGATGCGGTTCGGCAGGCCGCCACCACCTGGTCCCCGCGCTCGCTGAATTGGCGGGCCATTTCCAACCCAATACCTCGATTCGCACCGGTGATGCAGACAGTTGCCATGTCATACCCCTTTTCTGAAGGCGATTCGCGCGGCGGCTTGCTAGTGAATCTCCTGCACGCCGGCCTTGGCCCGATGAACCTGGGCACCGATTCCCGAGCTGGACCAACTCGTGGGGCCGCGGGCCTGGTGAGCCAGGAATCCTTCCGGATCGTAGATCAAGGTCTCGGGCAGGCGCCTGACACCACACAAATCTCCGGTCTTACCCTTGGCGTCGAGGTAGAGCGAGTCGCGAGGAATGCCCACCTTGTCCGCCCAAGCGTCGAGGCCTTCCCACGAGGGCGCCTGGGCGATGAACAGCACCTCGACCCCATCGTCGCTGGATGCGGTCGTGGCATACCGGGCCGCCGCAGTCTGTTCCGACGAGCTGACGGATGTGGGGTCGAACCAGTGGAGAACCAGCACTTTGCCGGGCCGACCCACGAGATTGCGACGCTTCCCGTCAGTCCCCTCCACCCACAGGAATCCGCCGGCGTTCAGCTTCGCAATGGCGTGATCGTGGTCGGCGTGCCGAGGTGGAGTCTGGCTGTAGTACATCTGATAGCCGATGATTGCGGCGGCCACCACCACGATGGCTCCGATGATGAGTCGATTTCGAGTCTTCGCTTCCATGGTTGCGGAGGATAGCAGACGTTGTCTCAAATGTGGACCATCCTCCCTTCCTCGACACCATCGAAGGTGACGGCCCGTTATTGCTGGAAACAGGATGGCGGCTGCGACGTAGTACCATCAGCGAAGGAACGACAAAAACAAGGGAGTTTGAGATGATTCGTCGAACCATCATCGCTGTTGTTGTGGCGGTCATCCTGGCACCGCCGTGCATGGCCCAGATCGCACTGCCCATCCAGGTCTTTCCGGTGACGGCCAAGCTCGCGGGGGCGGCCGGCACCGATTGGATGAGTTCCCTGTCGGTGTCGAACGTGGGTGATCTTCCGGCCGACCTCATGGCCCTCTTCTTCCGCGAGAACCAGAACAACATTCCGTTGTTCGGTCCGAGCCACGAATTCAGCCTGGAACCGGGCGCGACCCTGACCGTGGAGGATGTGCTGGGAACCTGGTTTCCTTCGGAGGGCAACTCCAAGGGATTCCTGGTGATCTTCGGCGAGACCGACGCCGACGAACAGGATCCGTTCATGCTGGCCGCCACCCAGAGGGTGTTCAACAACGCCAACCCTGCCGCGACCTACGGCCAGGCCGTCCCGTCATCGGTGCTCGGTCTGCTGGTGGCCCCGGGGACTTCGGGCCTTCCTGGCGCGCGGACTGACGACGCGGTCCGGTCGAACGTGGGTGTGGTCAACCTCTCCCTGTTTCCACTCGACGTCATCATCACCACCTACGACGCGAATGGAATGCAGGTCGTCTCGGTGGTCAGACAGGTGAAGGGCTTTTCACTGGGCCAATGGAGCCTCAATCAACTCGGGGTCACCACGCTGAGCCCTCCCGGCCGAGTGGAGGTCGAGGTGGATCCGTCATCCATCGTCTGGGATCCGTGCATCGGCGAGGACCCCGATCTGGACGACCTTCAGGGGATCTACATCACCTACATGTCACGGGTGGATCAGGCCACCGGCGATGCCGAGTTCATCCTTGGCGTCAACGACTGGGCCGAATATCTGGCCCTCTGCGACGGCCTGCCGGCGGCAGACCTCGCGGAGAAGGTTTTTGTTCGCCCATCGCTTGAAACAGAGTGATCTCCTGAAGCTCCAACGCCCATGAAACCGAACGTCCTGCTCGACCGGACCACCACCCCGGATGGCGCCGAGATCGTGCTCTACGAACGAGACGGCGTGTACAGCATTCGGGTCAAGGGTCTCGAGTTGATGTCCAGTCGCGTCCACGGGTCGGAGGAGGCCCTGGCCAATCTCGTGCTATCGAGCCTCGACAAGAAACGAAGGCCCCGCGTCCTCGTCGGCGGCCTCGGAATGGGCTTCACCTTGCGCGCCGTGCTCGACTCCAAACCACCGGCCTCTGAAGTGGTGGTGGCCGAACTCCTTCCGGCAGTCATTCGGTGGAATCGGAACCACCTGGAACACCTTGCGGGTGCACCGCTCGAGGATCCCCGCGTCACCCTCGTGGAGGGCGACGTGGCCCGGGTCATCGCAGACAGCCTTCAACCGTTCGATGCCATCCTGCTCGACGTGGACAACGGACCGGCCGCGTTCACGGTGGAGCGCAACAAGGGTCTGTACGGACCCTCAGGACTTGCCGCCATCTCTCGTTGTCTTCAGCGCAACGGACGCTTGGGCGTCTGGTCCGCCGGATCGTCCCCTGAATTCGAACGCCTGCTCCGCAAACAGGGCTTCGAGGTGGAGGTGACCCGGGTCAGGGCCCGGGGGATTGCCAAGGGCCCGAAGCACGTTGTTTTTGTGGCTCGCCGACGGTAGTGGACAGGTCAAGCGCATAGGGGCGTCTGGGGTAGCTCGTGATCTCTTCCCAGCCTTCTTCGGTGACGATGTAGCTGTCCTCGATGCGCACACCGAGGTTCCAATACTCCGGATCCACATCCGCACCTTCCGGAACGTAGATTCCCGGCTCGATGGTCACCACCATTCCGGCCTCGAGGGGATCGCCACCCGGGTCGTGAACATCGAGACCCAGGTGGTGGCCCACCGAGTGGGTGTAATAGGGGCCGAATCCCGCGTCCTCAATCACCCGACGTGACGCGGTATCCACCTCCTTGAGCCGCACCCCGGGACCGAGAGCCTCGCGGGCCGAATCCCCGGATTCGATCACCGTTTCGATGAGTCGACGCTGAGCCTCGGAGTAGTTCCCGGTCACGCTGAAGGTTCGTGTCATGTCGCTGGTGTAGCCGTTGACCGAGCTGCCGATGTCGATCACCACGAGACCCTCGGTCATGTCGGCGTCATTGTTCATGTAATGGGGCAGTACGGCGTTGTCGCCGGAACCGACGATGCACGGAAATGCCACCCCGGTGGCCCCATTCCGGGCGAAAAAGTCCAGAATGAGCTGTTGGATGTCAGCCTCGTTCAGGCCCGGCCGAATCACCTCGTGAATGTCTTCGAAGGCCCTGGACGTGATCGCCGCCGCCCGCCGCATCTCCTCGAGCTCGCCCTCCTCCTTGACGGACCTCGCTTCGAAGACATCGCCGGTGAGGACGCGGCCCGTTAAGCCAAAGCTCAACTTCGCGAACGGACCACCCGTGTCGCTGGCGACAGCCAGCGCCACCGGCCTCCCGGAGAGATAGAAGTTATTGAGGGCCCCGAGCACCAGGCCTGGACGAGACAGCTTGCCGTTGCCGGCCAATCGCTCCAGTCGCCCGGGATCAGGCACTGACCCACTGTCGTAAGCCGGCACCAGCAGAGTGATCAGAATCAGCCCGCCGGCCAAAATCACGGCGGTCCAGCGCATGACTCCCAGCCAGCTCTCCTTTCGGCACGGCGTGTGGGGCAACCCGGCGAGCCGAGGATCGCGGGGGTGTGGCCGCCACGCCCCCAACCCCGAGGCCTGCCACGCCACCGCCGAGGCGGCAATCAACACCAACGTCCCGAAACTCGCAGACAGCGGACCGGCCAACAGAAAGAGAGCGGTTCCCATCGCCGCGGAAAGAAGGACCAGGCTGCGTCGCGGGAAAACCGCCCCGAGCGCCACACCCGTCACCAGAAGCGCAATCAGCAATGGTCGGTTGCGATCGAAGGAGCCGCTGAAATAGAGATGGGCAATCAACAGAATCGGCAGGGGCCAGAACATGGCGACGGCCATCACGAGCCGGGGGAACCGCAGATACAGCCCCACCCCAAGGGCCACCACGAGCCAGGCGATCGCCGCCGCGAGCAGGATGGAGGAACCCCCGACAGTGAACATTCCTACGGCCAGACCGGCGATTCCCAGGAAGGTGGCCACCACCGCTCGCCCCATCTTGAAGCCATATGCAAGGAGGGCCAGCGACCACAGAACAACGAGGGTGCGCAGAACCGTCGTCACGAAGGTTGGTTCTACCGGGATGCCCACCGGAAGGTCCGCGCCTGCGGCCGCACCCGTGGCCGCCCAACCCAGAACCGCAGCGCCAGTCACCGCCCAGGCCCCTCGATTCCCTCGACCCGCTGCCCTCAGCATGAGCATGTCGGCCCCCTGTTCAAACTCGGCGGTGCGTCTCCGCCTCACCCATCACCGAGCCACAGTGTACGCTCGTCGCATCTTCGAACACATGCGAGATCTTCGACTCCGGCATGGAGAGCGGAAACCTCCATGAGTGGGACCGCGTGGTGCCGTGATCAGGGTCAGAGCCAGGCGAACACTCAGGCGTCTCAAAAACACCGCAGGTGGGTACTCATTTCTTGGGGACGTTCTCGAAATCAATGGCCACCGGAATCAATGAAAACATCAGCATCCTCGGTCGGGAATTCCACATCCAGACCGAAGTCAGCCTCGGTGAAGATCCGAAGATTCGGACCACCGTGTACGACGGCGGCCGGATCGTGGCCAGCAGAGATGTACCTGCAGACCCGGACAGACAATCCGAGGACGAGATCCTCGAACAGATTCGAGCCCAGCACGGACTGATCATCGACAACTTGATCACGCGGTCGGCCGCCCTCGCCAAACGCAAAGGCGGGGCACCTCCTTCTTCTGGCTCACGCGATGCCGCCTCCGTCGCCGCGAAGGACCGGGCCACCAGGACCCGACATCCCCTGCCGGCCGGCAGCGACCCGTCCCTGCGCCGCGCCTTGCGAACCCGCCGGCTCGTAGGCCCCTTCAGCCAACGATTCTCAGCCTACGGAGTTCCACCCACATCGTGCGACACCGACCTCGAGGCGGCGGGCACGTCCATCGACAGCATCATGGGCTCCCCAGCCTGCCGTGGCCTGCGACTCGACGAACAGATTCGGTTCTTCGACCTCAAGGAACGCATCGACCTGTGGCGGACCGGCGGCGATCCCGACGTGGATCCCGCCGCGCTCCTCGACGACATCACCGCCTTCGCGCGCCACCTCCACGCCATCAACGACCGCCGCGAACTGGCAGACTTCGACCATCGTCTTCTGCTCTGGGCGATCGGTGCCATCGGCTCAGCCGGAATCACCGACGACAGCCTGGGCCACCTCCAGTCGCTCCGGGGACGGGACCTCGCTTTGGATCACCTGCTCGATGGCCCGGGGGACATTGACCAGGACCACGTGCTGGAGCTGCTCATCGGCTTGCTCGACCGGACGCTTCCGCCCGGCGGTCGCCGGTAGACAGCAGACAATATACTTCTCTGACTTACTCGGTGAGATCCTCCACCACAATGCGAGAAGCGCCCGCAGCCTCCAGAAGTCGCTCGAACTCCGGTATGTCGGCGAGAACCCCGTCGAGCCCGTCAATGAGACCGTCCAGCTCGGCGGAAATCTCCTCGAATCGCTCCTGTGAACTCGCAGCGGGCGAGCCGATGGCGCTCTCCACAACGCCCAACAGGAAAACCAGCTGGTTGTCCAGCCGCGAGGGGTAGTTGAGCATGTCCTGGCTCGATTTCACCTTCGACTGGCAAATCCGGTCCTCGATGTCCGTCAACGCCTGGGCGATGGCCTCTGCCGCAGCCGAAACCTCTTCGCTCTCGACCTGGCCCGCCACCTCTTCTACCTGCGATCTCACCAAGCGGGCGGTGGAAACCGCGTCATGGCTCCGGCTGAGCGCCTGCCAGATGGCGCGCGACAGCTGGAATCGTTCTTCCACTTCGTTATGAGGAACGTCCAAACGCGGATCCGTGACCACCTCGAAGGGGACCGTATGGGTCCACTCCCCCACCGTGAGGCGAGCCTGGTAGGCGCCGGGAGGAACCCTCGGACCCGAAGCGCTGCCCCACAGCACCGCGTCGTCTACCAGCCGAGCGTCGGCGAGGCGGAGATTCCAGACGTAGCGGTTGGCGCCCTCCCGGTGATCCAGCAGCGCGGGTTCAGCGAGCTCGGGCATGAGCTTCCGCCACAGGCTCGGGGCTCTCGGCTCCGGTGTCTTGCTCGACAGGGTGCGCAGCACCTCGTCATCTCCATCGACGATCTCCAGCGTCACCTCATCGGCATCGTCCTCATCCAAGCCGTCGGGAAGCAGGAAATGAATCACCGCACCAAACGGCGGGTTGGCCCCGACGGCACCACGGGCGGACCCGCCGCTGCCGTCTGCCCATCGCACGGCCGGTCGAGGCTCGAACAGATGTAGCGGCGAACCGGCGACCTCTGGGGTCAGCTGGCGCAGCACGCTGAGGTCGTCGAGGATCCAGTAGGAACGGCCCTGGGTCGCCACCACGAGGTCCCCACGGTTGATCGCCAGATCGGTGACCGGGGTGACCGGCAGGTCGAGTTGGAGCGACCGCCACGACGCACCGTCATCGAAGGACACGTAGATCCCGAACTCGGTGCCGGCGTACAGGAGGCCCTTGCGTTGGGGATCCTCTCGAACGGCCCGCACGAAGTGGTCGGCCGGAATGCCGTTGCGGCCGTCGGTCAACAGCTGCCACGACGCGCCGTAGTCATCAGTGCGAAAAATATAAGGTCGGAAATCGTCCAACCGATAACGCTGCACGGCGAGGAATGCACGACCAGAATCGTGGGCCGACAGCTCGATATTGTTCACCGTCGCCCATTCGGGCATGCTCGACGGAGTGACGTCCCGCCACGACTCCCCGCCGTTCTCGGAGAGGTGGACCAGACCGTCATCGGTCCCGGCCCACAGCAATCCCGCCCGATGGGGTGACTCCTCGAAGGCAAAGATCGTGTTGTAGACCTCCACGCCGGTGTTGTCCCAGGTGAGCTCTCCGCCGGAGTAGCCCTGCTTCGACTCGTCGTTCCGCGTGAGATCTGGGCTGATCACCCGCCACGTCTGACCCTCGTCGTCGGTGCGGTGAACCCGGTTGGAGCAGTGATAGAGCACCGCCGGATCGTGGGGAGAGATCTTGACTGGAGCATTCCACTGGAAGCGGAAACGCAGATCCGCAGCCTGCTGACCCACCGCCATCTGGGGCCAGGCCATGATCTCCTGCTGAACTCCGAGGGCTCGATCGTGGCGGTTGAGCGACCCTCCGTAGCAGCCGCCGTAGGTGACATCGGGGTTGCGAGGATCGACGGCCACGGTGGCCGACTCGCAGCCGGCCGGTTCGTACCAGTGGGGCTGGCCGATGGCACCTGCAGACGTCCTGCTCGGAATGGCCACCGCTGAATTGTCCTGCTGGCCGCCGTAGAGCCAATAGGGCTGCTGGTCATCCACCGTCACCCGGTACATCTCGGCCGTCGGCTGGTTTGTTTGAGTGGACCAGCTGCGGCCGCCGTCGAAGCTGACGTTGGCGCCGCCATCGTTCCCCTGGATCATGTTCGTGGAATCGTTCGGGTTGATCCACAGGGCGTGGTTGTCGCCGTGGGGGGTTCTGATCGGCTTGAAGCTCGTGCCGCCGTCGTCCGACCTCCAGAACATCACATTGAGCACGTAAACCGTGTTGGCGTCCTGGGGATCGGCCTCCACGTGGGTGTAGTACCAGGCCCGCTGGCGCAGCTCCCGGTTGTCGCTCACCAGCCGGAACTTCTCACCGCCGTTGTCCGATCGGAAAAGCCCGCCTTCCTCGTGCTCAACCAGGGCCCATACCCTTTTCGGGTTGGCCGGTGAGACCGCCAAACCGATCCTGCCCTTGGGCCCCTCGGGCAATCCCTCGGTGAGCTCCACCCAGGTGCTTCCACCATCGGCGGACGTGTAGAGCCCGCTGCCGGAACCGCCGGATTCCATGATCCACGGCTGGCGCACCACCTGCCACATGGCGGCGAAGAGCACCCGCGGATTGGACGGGTCCATGGCCAGATCCACGGCGCCGGCCTGGTCGGAGACGAAGAGCACCCTGGACCAGCTCAGGCCACCGTCGGTGGTTCGATAGACCCCCCGCTCGGAGTTGGGGCCGAAGGCGTGACCGAGGGCCGCCACCCAGACCACATCCGGGTCATCGGGGTGGATGAGGATTCTGCCGATCTGACCCGCTTGGGGCAGACCCATGTGGTGCCAGGTCTCTCCCGCGTCCGTGCTCTTGTAGACACCGTCGCCGGGCGACACGTTGCCTCGGATACACGCCGAACCCGTACCCACCCAGACCACGTTGGGATCGGACGGCGACACCGCCACCGCCCCGATGGAACCGACGCCGAAGGCATCACCGCCGCGCCGCACTCTTCGGGGTTCCAGACCCTCCGGGAATCCCCCGGTCGGCGGGCGCATCAGCCCGTGGGCGGCGAGCAGCGGATCCACCTCGCCCATGATCTCCGGCTGGTCCTTCGGCTCGAGTTCGCGCACCAGATCGCTGACGTTACGCCAGCTGATTCCGGCGTTGGTGGTCTTCCACACGCCTCCGCCGGTGGTCCCCATGTAGTAGGTCGAGGGATCCCCGACCACTCCGGCCACAGCCGTCACCCGGCCACCGCGGAACGGTCCCACCAGTCGGTAGGACATGGAGTTGAGGACCCTGTCTTCGAAAGCGAAAGATCCCGCAGCCGAAGCAATAATCGCAACCAAACACAGAGTGACGCGACCGGCCATACCTCACCTCCAAGCAAACCAGATTGGAGGATAGCAATGCCGGGGCTGAATTCGGAATTCGGAATTCGGAATTCGGAAAACCGACCTCAGCGTCAACGGTATGTCCTCCGCCAACTCCCCGCGAGCAGCTGAGCGACCACTCCGAAGTTGCGGGGCTCATTTGTGGTGCAGCTGCCAGCCTGCACAGTTTCGCCGTCGAGATGTGCAGCCAAGATGGCTGCACCACAATCTCTTCCGCTAGCTCCAACTCCGAGTCGGCGGTGCCAGATTGTGGTGCGGGCTTCCAGCCTGCACAGCTTCGCCGTCGAGATGTGCAGCCAAGATGGCTGCACCACAATCTCTTCCGCTAGCTCCAACTCCGAGTCGGCGGTGCCAGATTGTGGTGCGGGCTTCCAGCCTGCACAGCTTCGCCGTCGAGATGGGTTTTCCGAATTCCGAATTCCCAATTCCGAATTTCGTTGTGCTTTACCAGACCTCGCACTGCTCCACGGGATTCATCGGAGTGCCGGGTTCGCAGCCAAAGGCCTCCGCGAAGGCCGGCAGACTGGACATGGTCCCCAGCACCCGGAACTGCGCCGGAGTGTGGGGATCGGTGGTGACCTGCATGCGGAGGAACTCCGGCGAAGACACGGCGCAGAAGGTTTGGGCCGCGGCAACGAAGACCAACTGCTCGTTGGTCAGCCCCTCCACGAACGGCTCCGGCGATCCGTGGCGGTCCTCCCAGATTTTGTAGGCCTGATGGACCAACTTCAAACCCCCGACGTCGGCAATGTTCTCGCCAAGGGTGAGTTCGCCGTTGATGTTGAGGCCGGCTTCCACCTCGAAGCCGCTGTAGTAGTCGGCAACACAGGCAGCACGCTCTTCGAATTTGGCGGCAACCTCGGGCTCCCACCAATCGGTCATGGTGCCGCTGAAGTCGAACTTGCGTCCCTGGTCGTCGTAGCCGTGAGTCAGCTCGTGGCCGATGCCCCAGCCAATGCCGCCGTAGTTCATGGCTGCCGGAAAGTCGCGATGGAAGAACGGAGGTTGCAGGACGCCGGCCGGAAAGACGATCTCGTTGCCCACGGTGCTGAAGTAGGCATTCACCGTCTGTGGGGTCATCCCCCACTCCTCCTTGTCCACCGGCTCGCCGATCTTGCCCGCCTCGAAGTCAAAGTTGAAACGGTCGGCCGCCATGGCGTTTCCGAAATAGCTGCCGGCGGACAGGTCCAGTTCCGAGTAATCGCGCCACCTGTCCGGGTAGCCGATCTTGTCGCGGAGGGCCGCCAGCTTTTCGTGGGCTCTTCCCCGGGTCCCATCGTCCATCCAGTCCACGGTTTCGAGATTGGCACCGAAGGCGGCCTCGATATCGTGGATCATCTCCAGGGCCTTTTCCTTGCTGTCGCCGCCGAACATCCTCTCCACGTAAAGTTGCCCCACCACCTCGCCGAGGGCACCTGAGGTCGCGCTCACGCATCGCTTCCACCGCGGCTGGATCTGGTCCTGGCCGGACAGTTTGACACCGTAAAAGTCGAAATCCGCGTCGACGAAGGCCGCCGGCAGCCGGCTCGCCGACTGATCCACAACATGCCATGTGAGGTAGGTCTTCAGCTGCGGCCAATCTGCCTCACCGAGCAGAATCTCAAGGGAGCTGAAGAACTCGGGTGTCATCACGTTGATGTCTTGAGCTTCGGGGCGCCCCATCGATTCGAAAAACAGATCCCAGGGCAGGTCCGGCGTGAGCTCCAGCAGCCCGGCCCGGTCCTGCCGGTGGTAGAGCTGGTCCAGCTGCCGCATGGCGGTCCTGTCTCTGGAGGCCTCGGCCAGCCTTGGTTTCGAAGGCCAGTACCCCGGCCGCAGATGCCTTCGCTCGTTCTGGATCCTCCCCGACCAGTTCGAACATGGTGGCGACGTGCGCCTGGTAGTCGACGAGCAGCTGTTGTTTCTTCTCATCGTCACTCAGGTAGTAGTCACGGTCGGGCAGTCCCAACCCCCCCTGGACGAGGTTGAGGATGTTGAGGGTCGGATTCTTGAGGTCTTCGAAGACCTGGAGATCGAAGAATACCGGGATACCGCTGCGGTGCAGATCTCCTGCGAGAGCCATCAGCGATTCGCGATCCGACAACCCGTCGATTGTTTTGAAGAGGGTCTCCAGAGGCGCGATGCCTGCCGCTTCCACGGCTTCTTCATCCATGCACGCTGAGAAGTAATTCCCCACCAGGAGAGCGTTCCCGTCATCACCGGAAATAGCGGCCGCCTGTTCGATCAGCTCCCGCAAGACCTCGCGGTTTCGTTCGCGGACAACCGAAAAGCTCCGGACCCAACGCGGCCTGTCCGGAGGAAGCTCGGTGGTTTCCATCCACGTACCGCACGCGAATTGATAGAAGTCCTGGCACGGATCGACGGTGCGATCCATGGCGGCCATCACATCAGCCGCAATCTCTTCGCTGGAGAGCCGATCCGCTTCGTCAGAGCCAGAGTCCGAATCCACTGATCCGGGCGACCCGCAGGCCAAAGAAAGCAAAGTCATCATCGCCACGGTCAGCGCTCGCTGGGATACGTGTTTCACGGGGTCCTCCTTGAGTGACCAAATCCTGCAGAGTTCCAGAATGAGATTCCAATGCCCTCAGAATTCGGAGTCATGAGAATCCTACGACAGCCGGAGGAGAAGGGTTGCACGCGAGCAGCCCTGGATTCAGGATCCATTGAGATTTTGCCCGTGGGGTTGACGTCGTCCCCCTAACACCCGCCCTCACGACGCCTCTCACCGCCACCAGCAGACAGCCGTAGGCCAGCCCCCGCCCTCGCGACGACCCCCATGACCACGGCTGTAAACTGCTGCTGTCGGTGAGTTCGAGTCCCCCCTTTCGCACCAAAGTTTTCTCAATATTTGTTGGTATGGCCAAAATGCCCGGGTCCACCCCGGGTCCCCCACGTGGGTGGGCTACGAAACCGTCCGCATCACCGGTGCTCAGAGACGCAATCTGTTGACTGCGACCCTGCCAGGCTCCGAAAACCTCCAATCATCAGATCTTTGCTCCTGATTCTCTGCGACCGTCCGAGCAACGAGAAGCACTCAGTAACAGCGAACCTGGATTTCGTTGATATTCGGGAGTGACCCTCAACCCGACGGCATCGAGCAGACCCGGCAGCTCGTCAGTGACGGCCTCCATGCCGATCAGCAGGTAAACGGGAGGTTTTCCTCATGTTTCCTCGGCGTGTTGGCTCCAAGTTATCCACATGCCAGATGTTGAAAGGAGGAAGTCATGAGAGTGAAACTGGTCGTGGTGTTGGTGTCGATCGTGCTGTGTGCCGCCGGAGCGGCGCTGGCGCAGACGAGATGGGAGCAGTACCCGGTGAACCCAGTGCTCGGGCCAGGAGATCCGGGGTCGTGGGATGAACTCGCGCGCGTTGAACCAGCCGTTGTTTTCGACGGGTCCGTCTACCACATGTGGTTCGCCGGATATGACGCCACGTTATCGGGGGGCGGTTTCGGCCACGCCACATCACCGGACGGCGTGAATTGGACAGTGGATCCGAACAACCCGGTGCTGACTCCCGGTGATCCCGGGCAATGGGACGAGACCTTGTGGAACCATCCAGCCGTGATTTACGACGGGAGCCTGTTTCACATGTGGTTCGGGGGCGAGGACGCCCAGGGAATCGCGCGCGGCGGATACGCCACATCACCAGACGCCAGTGCGTGGACAAAGTATTTCGAAAACCCCGTGATCGACGTGGGCCCACCAGGGTCTTGGGATGACCGGCACGTGCGGCCGTCGGCAGTCGTCCTTGACGGTGACACGTACAGGATGTGGTACGCGAGCTGGGGTTTCCAATCCTTGGCCGCGATTGGCTATGCCGAGTCCACGGACGGCATCGAGTGGAACAAGCTGCAGAATCCCGTCTTGGACGGAACCGGTGCCTCTTACTGGGATCTGGCGGTCAGCCTCCCGTCCGTCGTCTTCGACGGATCCGCATATCACATGCTGTACGGAGCATATAACGGTAACGGAGGCGATTGGATGGTGGGTTACGCTTTTTCCAACAATCCTAAATCCTGGACACGGCATCTCCTTGAACCGGTGATGAGCGTTGACGGAGAGGACCTATACGTGCTGCCGGTCGTCTTCGACGGGTCAACGTGGCACGGTTGGTACACGGATTTGGGCGAGTTGAGTATCTATTACGCCACCTCGACGTGCTGTGCTGGCCTCTTTGAAGACGGCTTCGAGATCGGTGACACATTGCTGTGGTCGACAACCGTTCCATAGGGCGCTGCGCCGCCCTCGTCCTTTCATCGCTGAGAGGGCGGAGACCCTAGATGGCGAAAGTCGTCCCATTCCGCTTGGCACGGCGAGAGCATGAGACGGCGGCGGGCGTTGTTGTGGGTCGCGCTGAGGGATCGTACAATGGTCCCATCGTGTCCACTCAAGTTGCGACGATTATTCAGCAGGGCAAGCCGTTTGTCGTCGGGGAGTGGCTCGTCGAACCATCCCTGAATCGGCTCACCCGAGGTGGGGAATCGGTCCAGCTGGAGCTGAGAGCAATCGATGTGCTTCTTTGCCTGGTGGAACATGCCGGCGAAGTGGTGGGAAAGGACACCCTCCTCGACACCGTCTGGCGGACCGAGTTCGTGTCTGACAACACCCTGATGAGCAGAATCGGTCAGCTCCGCGCCGCGCTGGGTGACGATGCGCAGAACCCCCGCTACATCGAGACCATCCGTAAGCGCGGCTACCGACTGATCGCGGAAGTGCATCCGGTGCCTTCGTCCGGCGAGGCGTCCCAGGCAATTCCAGTCTCGGCTTCTCAGCCGGAACAAGAGCAGAACCCCTACCCTGGCCTCGCCGCCTTCACCGAGGTGGATGCCGACCGCTTCTTCGGCCGCGAGGCCGAGGAGGCGGAGCTGTGGCGCAAGATCAGCGCCAGGCGGCTGGTGGCGGTGATCGGGCCCTCGGGTGTTGGCAAGAGCTCGCTGCTCAGAGCCGGGGTGGCGGCGCGGGCGCCGCCCGGATGGCGGGTGGTCGTGTTCACCCCCGGCGAGGCGCCCACACTGTCTCTCGCGAGAGCTTTGGCTCCCGACCACGCCGGCGACCCGGCGGCCATGGCGCGGCTGCTCGGCTTCAGCGACTCGGACACCGCGCTGGCCGTGGTTTCCCGCTGGCGGGGCGAGTTCGACGAGGTCGTGTTGGTTGTCGACCAGTTCGAAGAGCTATTCACACTGAATCCACTCGAAGTGCAGGCGAGCTTCATCGAGCTGCTGAGCCGGCTGGTGGACGCGGCCGATGTACACCTTGTGCTCGCAATGAGGGACGACTACCTCTACCGGTGCCAGCGGTACCCGCAGATCGCCCCCATCTTCAAGGACCTGACCCCGCTCGGACCGCCCGCCGGAGAAGGGCTGCGACGCGCGATCAAGGAGCCGGCCGGGCGACAGC
This sequence comes from uncultured Holophagae bacterium, assembly GCA_963801995.1. Taxonomy (GTDB): domain Bacteria; phylum Acidobacteriota; class Thermoanaerobaculia; order Thermoanaerobaculales; family Sulfomarinibacteraceae; genus FEB-10. The sequence goes on from CAWDGW010000017.1 coordinate 1,198,812, forward strand.
TTTACCGCTTCGAGAGTGAGCTGCTGGTGGACCGAATGATCGCCGAGGTGGAGGGCGAACGGGGTGCGCTTCCGCTGATGGCCTTTGCCGTGCACCGGCTGTGGGAGGAGCGGGACCGCGAGGAACACCTGCTCACCGAGGATGCCTACGAGCACATTGGTCGGGTGGCCGGAGCCTTGGCGAATCATGCCGATGCGACCTTGGAACGAATCGGTTTCGACCGACTGCCCGTCGTGCGGGAACTCTTCCGAAACCTGGTGACGTCCGAAGGGACGCGGGCGATTCGGGAGGTGGACGAGTTGTTGTCGGTGTTTCCGGGGGATCAGAGACTGTCCGCCGAGGACGTTCTTCGCGAGCTGATCGATGCCCGACTGCTGACCTCGTACAAGCACGACGGCGATGGGGGGTCACTGAGGCAGGTGGAGATTATCCACGAGTCGCTGCTGACCTCGTGGCCGCGGCTGGTGCGCTGGCAAACTCAGGACGCCGACAGCGCCCGGTTGCGAGACGAGCTCCGGCAGGCCGCGCGGACTTGGGATGACCACGAACGCGCGAGCGACTACCTGTGGACCGGAAAAGCCTTCACAGAGCTCTCGGTCTGGCGAGAGGACTACCCGGGCGGTCTCACCGATCTCGAGGAGGAGTTTGCCGACGCATCGACCGCTCGCGCTCGGGGGGGGATCCGACGGCGGCGCCTCGCCGCCGCCGCCCTCCTCGTCGCCGCGACCGTGGTGGCGCTGGTCTTCGGAGTCCTGTGGCGCCGCAGCGTCCAGGAGGCCCGCCGTGCCGAGGCGGCCAAGCTGCTCGCCCTCGGCCAGCTCCACCTCGAGGACTACCCGACCGCCACCCTGGCCCACGCCATCGCAAGCCTCGAGCTCACCGATACAGCCGAGGCGAGGCAGCTCGCCCTCCGCTCCCTGTGGGAAGGGCCGACCGCGATCGTCGTGAGCGAAAGTGACACCTTCCAGGCGGCCTTTGCCCGATCTGGCGACTGGCTCGTCCAGAACCTGCAGTCGCAGGGTGCGGAAGGCCACCTTCGCGTGGTGACCAAGAATGGATCGGGCACGCTCCTTCCACGGATTCATGACTCGCCTCTGGTCAACGTCGACCTGAATCCCGAAGGCACTGTGATGTACACCGCTCCGTTGGGCGGTGGGACCGAAACCCGCGAGAACGCGGTGCTGTGGTCCCTGCCGGACGGCAGGCGACTGAACGAAAGCTGGTTCGAACCATCGCAGAGAGTCTGGGCGTGGGTGAAAGGCTGGAGCTGGAGTCGGAACCACTTGGTGGTGCTTGTGAGGGAGGGAGATCAACTGCACGCTTACGCTCTCGGATTCGACGGCACAACCGATCGGCTCGGGACGATTGAATTCAGCGAACCGGCCGGTGTCGGGATTGGTTCGCTGGCAATGGACCGAAACACCGGACGCCGCATTGCAGCGCTCGACGGAGACCGGGTGGTGGTGATCGAGATCGCCGAGCGCGGCCTTTCGGAGCCACGGGTCCTCGGCCGCCATGAGGGCAAGGGCCATCGGGTGGCGTTCGACCCGGACGGAAGGTCCCTCGCCACCGCCAGCTCGGATGGGAAGATCAGGATCTGGGATCCGGCCGGGACGGGGCCGTCGGAGGAAATCGACGGGCCCCCGAACATCGACCATATGGAGGTGTCGAGCGTTGCGTCTCGCCTCGAGGCATACGCCCTCGATGAGGGGACTCTCATTGCCTGGGTCTGGTTGCTGGAGGACGGAGGCGCGCGGCTGCTGCGGCGCTTCGAATGCGGCCCGAAGCACGGCTTCGTTTCCAACGCCGTGACGATCGGGTGGGACCCCTCGAGGCGGCTGTTCGCCAAGTCGGGTCCGGGCAAAACCGTCCGGCTCTGGTCGCTGGGGGCCCCGGCCGACGCCGAACCGCTCGTTCTGAGGCGAGGGGATGTCGGGTCGAGCCTGGGTCACGCGTTTCACCGTGGCAGCCAATGGCTCGCCACGGCACAGATGCCGGGTCTCATCTTGTGGCCTCTGAGCAGGGGTTACCCCAGGATCATCGCGGTTCATCGAGACACTGTCTACAACGTAACGTTCGCGCCCGCCGGCGAGTGGCTCGCGTCCGGTTCGGAGGGCGGAATGTTGCAGCTGACGCCGCTCGTGGGGGAGGTGCCGGAGGCCACGACCTTCGTCCACGAGTCGTGGCACATCAGGAGCTTGTCTGCGTCGCCGGACGGCAAATCAATTCTGGTCGGCAGACAGTACGGTGGGGCGGCTCTGTTCCCCGTAGACGGTGGTCCATCCGCGAGTCTCGGTGCCATGGATCACGTGTACGGAGTGACCTTCAGCCCGGACGGGCAGCTCGCGGCCGTCTCCGGCTGGGGAGCCGACAGCAAAACAAAGCTCCACGTCTTCAGGACCGACACATTCGAGGAGACAGCAGTGTTGGAGCCCTACGAGACGGTGGCCGTCCTGAGCTTGGACGAGCGTCATGGTTTTCTGCCCGACGGTCGGCTGCTCTCGGCCGGTCTTGGCGGGCTGTGGGCGTCGGACCCGACCACTGGCGCCTCCGAGCTGTTGTTCGAGGGAATCTGCACCGCCTTCGCGTCGAGTGCAGACGGGAGGCGGATCGCGCTGGTCGCGAGGGCAGCGGAGGACAACCGCGCTCCGAGTCGCGTCGTGCTCCTCGATCTCGACGCTGGCACCGAGACCCACCTCGCGAACTACGGCAACAAGATGTTCGCAGTCGCCATGAACGCGGCTGGCACGACCATCGTCACGGGGGACCATGACGGCACGGTGCGAGTCGGGTCGGCGGACGGCGCAGATCCGCACCTCCTGCTCGGCCACGAAGGGTTTGTCGTCGACGTGGACATCGATCCGCTCGGCCGCTGGGTCGCCTCCGGAGGCGAAGACGCAACTGTCCGTATCTGGCCGATGCCCGAGCTCTCCAAGCCGCCGTTGCACACCCTGCCGCACGATGAGCTCATCGCCAAGCTCAAGACCCTCACCAACGTCCGCGTTGTCCGCGACGAGGAATCCGAAACCGGCTGGACGTTGACCCACGATCCATTCTCCGGGTGGGAGACCGTCCCGACGTGGTAACGCCAATCCTCCCAAAAGACCTTGTGTGACTGCGATTCGAAACCTCTGATCTGCCTCGGTTTGATGTCGCAGCGTGTTCGATTGAAGGTGCGCTGACCCGCTCCCCCGGTCTCCATTTCAGTCCTTCAGCAAGGGCCGAAACCTGACAATCAGCAGGTTTTCGGGAGGTTTTCCTCATGCATCGTCCATGGCTGACATCCATATTGAACACAGCGAATTCAGTCAACGCGAAGGAGGACCCCCATGAACCGCCGAATGCAATTGGCCCAGTTGGTGGCGCTCGTCGCCGTCTGTCTGTTTGTGTTCGTGCCGCCTGTGATTAAAGGTGCCATGATTAAAGGTGCCAGGCACCGCTTTGCCGACTTATGACAATTAGGGCTCCTCCCACGCAGCGTGATCCAGCGCTTGTGCGGCCGCGGAAAATTCCGGATCAGATACCCTCCGGACCGCGCCGCGGCGCATCCACCTGCTCACGCCGTCCCGCGACTTCTCGAGGACCTCGGCAAATTCGTCGTCCTCGAATGCTATCCTTCCGCCGGCCACGCAGTTGTACAGGTGGTAGGTCCTTCCTTCCTCAAAGCTACGCCCTGCTCTTGGCATCAAAAATCCGAGTCGATTCTTAAAGGTGCCAGGCACCGCTTTGCCGACTTATGACAATTAGGGCTCCTCCCACGCAGCGTGGTCCAGCGCTTGTGCGGCCGCGGCAAATTCCGGGTCAGATACCCTCCGGACCGCGCCGCGGCGCATCCACCTGCTCACGCCGTCCCGCGACTTCTCGAGGACCTCGGCAAATTCGTCGTCCTCGAATGCTATCCTTCCGCCGGCCACGCAGTTGTACAGGTGGTAGGTCCTTCCTTCCTCAAAGCTACGCCCTGCTCTTGGCATCAAAAATCCCGAGTCAATTCTCACAAGTCGGCAAAGCGGTGCCTGGCACCTTTACGATGATCGCGAGCCGGGTGGCCTTCGATCAGACCGTTCAGCTGGACCCCTACTCCCTGTTGCCCGGTTGGATTCAAGCCCGGTAACCAAGGATGAAATTCGGAATTCGGAATTCGGAATTCGGAATTCGGAATTTCGAGCGGGAGTACAATCACCCCCTGAGCGGTTAAAACCGACGTGACGATCGACATTCTCCTCATGCTCGTGCTGATGGGCATCGCCTTGGTGGCCTTCGTCAAGGAGGTCTTCCCCATCGAGGTGACCGCTCTCGGCATGGTCGCCGCATTGCTGGCCACTGGCATCATCGATATCAACACCGCCATTTCCGGCTTCAGCAGCAAAGCCGTCGTCACCATCGGCAGTCTCTTCATACTCAGTCGCGCCCTGATCAAAACCGGTCTCCTGGAGACCGTCGCCGACAAGATCGGAAGGCGTGCCGTCAACCGCCCGGCGCTCATGATCATCGTCTTGTTGGTCCTGGTGGCTGTCGGTTCGGGCTTCCTCAACAACACCGCGGTGGTGGCAATATCGATTCCCCTGGTGATGAAACTCTGCCGGAGGATCCAACTGAGCCCCAGCAAGGCACTGCTGCCGTTGTCATTCGCATCGATTTTCGGAGGAACCCTGACCCTGATCGGCACCTCCACCAATTTGTTGGTCAGCGCGGTCGTCGAAGAGGCCGGTTTGCCGGGCCTGGGGATCTTCGACTTCACCGCCATGGGCAGTGTTTTCCTTGTGGTCGGTTTGCTGTACATCATCCCGGCGTCCCGTTTCCTGCTGCCTGACCGAGCGGCCACCGGCGCGTTGACCGAGAAATACCACGTGGCTGACTACCTCACGGAAGTGGCTCTCGACGAGGGATCGAGGCTTATCGGGACCACGCTGACCAACGCGCACATCAACGAGCAATACGGCGTGACGGTGCTCGAAGTCATCCGCGGATCCGCCGAAACTCACGTCGACGACGTGGATGCCATGTCGCTGCGCTCCGGCGACCGGCTGATTGTCCTGGGGTCCCTCGACGACATCCTGCGGCTCAGAAGAGAGCAGAACCTCGCCCTCTTGCCCGATGTCAAGCTGGACGATGCCGAGCTCTCAACGGGTGGACAGGCCCTGGTGGAGGCCTGGGTGCGACCTGGGAGCAACATGATCGGCCGCACCCTGAAGGAGCTTGATTTCCACTTCCACCACGGCGGATTCGTGCTCGCGGTGAGCAGGGTCGGGGGCACCCTCCGCAAACGTGTCTCCGAGCTGGTCCTCCGGTTCGCCGATGCGTTGCTCATCCTGGTGCCCCGCGAGCGCATCGCCGACCTCGAAGAGACCGGCGATCTGGTGGTGCTCAGCGAACACGACGTACATCTTCGCCGCGATCCGTACTGGTGGTTGGTTCTCGTGCTGCTGCCTCTGTCGGTGGCATTGGCCGCATTCGGGGTGGCGGATATCGCCACCGGCACGCTCGTCAGCGCCGTGGTCCTGCTCCTCTTTGGCGTACTGTCCCCGGCGGAAGCCTACCGCGCCGTCGATTGGTCGGTTGTTTTCATGATCGCCGCCTTTGTCCCCGTTGGACTCGCCTTCACGTCCACCGGCGCAGCCGGGTTCCTCGCCGAGGGGCTGCTGGCGATCAGTTCGTGGGCTCCAATTGACCTCGCTCCCTACATCGTGCTGTCCCTCATCTATCTGACCACGACCATCCTCACCCAGCTGGTTTCCAACAGTGCGGCCGTGATCATCGTCACCCCGGTTGCGCTCAGCCTCGGCCCTGCCCTCGGTGCGGATTGGAAACCGTTCGTCTTTGCCGTCGCCTTCGCCGGATCGGCGGCCTTCATGACCCCCATGGGCTATCAGACCAACCTCATGGTCTACGCCGCCGGGGAGTACCGTTTTCTCGACTACACCAAGTTCGGAGCTCCGCTCAACCTGATTTTCTGGCTACTGGCGACGCTGTTGATTCCGGTGTTTTGGCCCTTTTGAGCCGGCTCAGGGAACACCCAACGCGGCGCCGTCGCGTCGCGGGTCGCCGACCCCGGTCAACGTGCCGCTCTGCGGATCGCGGTAGATCGCATTGACCGCCCCAAACTTGGTGAGCTCGAGGTATTGGGCGGGGAGATCGACTCGCAGGCCCGGTTCGTATCCCATGGCCTCCAGTCGATCCGCATCGGCCCGAGTTACGGGTGGGAATACCTCGATGATCAACCCCCTGGTGGTGGCACCCTTCGCCCAAAGAATTCGCGGGGCCTCGACGGCCTCGGCCAGTGACATGCCCCGATCCACGACGTTGCTGATGACGGTGTCCACCGCGCCTGGAATCCGCGAACTGCCGGCGCTGCCCAGCACCAGCATCGGCCGATCACCGGCGACCACTATGGTCGGAGCGCTGTCCAGGGGCAGCAGCGCCCCTGGCCTGAGCGACCGAGGATTCAACGGATTGACGCTGCCGAGAAAGGTGTTGTAGAGGAAGCCCATTTCGTGGGCCACGACCTTGTTGCCAAAAAACCGGCCGAGGGTCTGAGTCAGACCCACAGCGTTCCCGGCGGAATCGATCACCGACACCTGTACGGTTTGGCTCTCGAGCTCAGGATTGCCCGAGTCGCCGTGGAAGTGTTCGGCGGCGACCGGGGTACCGAACCGAAGGAGCTCGGCACGCGACGATGCGTGGGGCTTGCCGGAGTACCAAAGGGCAGATGGACTCGTCGGGAGTAATGCGTCGGGCTGTAAGGATCGATGATCGTCAATAGCGAAATGAAACGCCTCGGCCATCAGCTGGAGCCGATCGACACCGTCCAGCTGAAGCAGCTTGGACTCGAAACACTCGAGAATGTTGAGCCCCTCGATCACGGCGGCGCCGGCCCCAGGAACCGGGTAGCTCAGGATTTCGAAGCCTCGGTAGCTGCCTCGCAGTGGCTTGACTCGACGGGCCTTCACCCGAGCCAGGTCATGCCGTCGAACATAGCCGCCACCTCGAATCATGTCGGCTTCGATATCAGCCGCGATCGACCCATTGAAGAACTCGTCGACGCCTCCTTCGCTGATTCGACGCAGGGTCCTCGCGAGCCCGGGCCAGCGCATCCGCGCACCGACGGCCACCGGGTTCAGCCCGTCCTCCAGCACGATGGAGGCGAGCGGCTCGCTGTCTCTCACATCATCGAGATACCGTGCGATCGACGCCCGCTGGAATGGCGGCAGGCGGTAGCCAGCCTCGGCGAGCGCGATGCTGGGTGCGAGAATCTCGCTCAGGCTCAAGGTTCCATGTCGAGCTCGGGCCAGATCCAGCGCCGCCAGCGCCCCAGGTGTGGACGCCAGCTCGGGACCGTACTTCTGCTCGGCGTCGAGGAGTCGCTTGAGGTCAGGCCGCGACACCCTCATGGGCACCGGCGACGACCCGTCGATCGCGTCGACCGCGCCGTCCGCCATGCGGATCAGGATGTAAACGGTTCCGCCCAGCCCCGAATCTCCAGGATCGGCCACGCCCAGGGCCAGGGCCATGGCGATGGCCGCATCGACGGCGTTTCCACCGTCAACCAGCACCTGGACGCCGACACGGTTGGCGTCGGGCGATGAACTCGCCACCATCCCGGTTTCGGACATGGCCGGCGCGGCGACGAGGCGTTCCACATCAGCCTGCGGTGCTGCCGTTTCCAGCCCCACGCTGCAACCGGCGACCAGAAGCAGAACCGCGATCGTCGCCGCCAATCCCCGCCAAATTCCGGGATTCAAAGACGCCACTCAGTCATTGTATATCTCCGTGAAGGTCCACCGGATGGCGCCCATGCTGCACCGTGCCTTTTTCCGTCCATCGTCCGGTGCTACGCTCCGACCCTGTGCTCGAGGGTCTCTCCGCACTGCGGTTCGCCCACAGAGCGCGGGAGGTCGAAATGCAGTACTCCAAGGTGAACATGCTGAGCATCGCCCACGTGGAGGCGCCCCTGAGGGTGTTGTCCAGTGAGATCGAAGCCCGGCTGGCTCCTTCCCTGGCGCGGTTTGGAGTCTCCCCTGGTCTACTCAAAAAGCTGTCCGGCATCGATTCCCGCCAGATGTTCGACCCGGCCTTCCCACCGTCGGATGGGGCGGCCGGTGCCGCAGAAAAGGCGATTGAAGCCGCGGCCATCGACCGCTCCGAACTCGGGGTACTGGTCAACACTTCGATCACCCGCGATAGCGTCGAGCCTTCAACCGCGAGTGTCGTCCACCACAAGCTGGGGCTCTCGGAGGGCTGTCTGAACTACGACGTGGGCAATGCCTGCCTCGGATTCATCAACGGCATGGAGATGGTGGCCACCATGATCGATCGGGGCCAGACAGATTATGGAATCGTGGTCAACTGCGAGAATACCCACTTCGCTGTCCTCGAGACCATCAAGCGACTACTCGATCCCCGAACCACCTGGGCCACATTCCGGGATAACTTCGCCACCCTGACCCTCGGCTCCGGTGCGGTGGCCATGATCCTCTCGAAGGCGACCGGATTACCCGGCGAGCACCGCTTCCTCGGCGGAGTGACCCTGTCGGCCACCGAGCACTGCCGCCTCTGCACGGCTCAGGTGGACCGCATGATCACCGACACCAAGAATCTCTTTCACCACGGTCTCGAACTCGGTCTCAAGACCTGGGATGTGGCCCGCCGGGTGCTCGGCTGGACCATCCAGGATCTCGACCACTTCGTCATTCACCAGGTGGGCAAAGCCCACACCGAGAAATTCGCGCGCACCCTCGGCATCGACCTGGCGAAGGTCTTCAAGCTCTATCCCGACCACGGCAACATAGGACCGGCCGGTGTCCCCATCGCCCTTTCCAAGCTGGTGGAGGCCGGCAAGCTGAACCCCGGTGACCGCGTCGCCCTGATGGGCATCGGCAGCGGCATCAACTGCACCATGGCCGAGTTGGTCTGGTAGCTCAGGTCAATTTGGTTGATCGGCGGCCCGCTCGGAGGTGGTGAGGTTTCGAGCTGACCGGTCGATCACCATGATCTCCTGCTCGCCCCAGAATTCCATATCATCGAAGGTCAACCCGACGATCGTGAGCGTGTTGTATCCGTCGATCACGAGACCGTCCAAGAGCTTGACGTCGTCCATGGAGAACTTGGCCACGAAGTTGCCCCGGTTGTCCGCTTTCCAGGACTGGATCAAGACACCGTTGAGGTAGACAGAGGTAACATCAACCGACCAGTAGGCGAGGTCGGTGTGGACTGTGACCACCTGGCCCGAACTCGCCAGGTTCAACGTGTTCGGGGCGACGTCGATTGCGATCTCCTCTGCTGAGCAGGGAATCGCAATGGCGAGCAACGCCAAGACGAGGCTCGCGAACCTCACTGTTACGGATTGGACCTTTTTGATCGACTTCGAGTTCATCATTGCCCTCCTGTGCGGCGGTGTGCCGCGTGTTGTGGCGCCGTTCCCGTCGGCATCCGACCCTCCGCACCATCGACTGGTCCCGGAGCCGGGCGGTCGTCGACGCTGGCAGACTCCTTCGCAAGGGTGATGCCAATTCCGCGGTGTTCCTGAAAACTCAATCATTTATTGAGTTTTCGGACCATCTCGCGGATTCCGTGCCGACCCTGCGGTGGCCAGGCACGGGTCCGAGGGCCACAGTCATTGGGTCCAATGGACCCGGCGGGCTGCGTCTCATGTACTTGTTCGCGTCCGGGAGATGGGCCTACACTCGGAGTCCATTGGTCCGAGATCAGTTTGGCGAGGAGAATTCCATGACCGAATGGTTCGAAGACGAAGCCTTTTGGGAGCTGTTGGAGCCGTTCCTCTTCCCCAACGACCGGATCGCCGCCGCAGCGGAGGAGGTCAGCATGGTCTTGGAGCTGACCGACTTCGAGGGCCGATCTGTGCTGGACCTGTGCTGTGGGCCCGGCCGGCACTCGGTTGAACTGGCACGCCGTGGATACCGGGTCACCGGAGTGGACCGGTCGTCGTTTCTACTCGATCGGGCGCAGCGGAGGTCCGACGACCAGCACCTGTCAATCGAGTGGGTGGAATCCGACATGCGGGATTTCGTGCGACCCGAGGCCTTCGATTTGGCGATCAATCTGTTCACGTCTTTCGGGTACTTCGAGGACCCTGCGGACAATATGAAGGTGCTCTCCAATATTCGTTCCAGTCTCCGCGACGGTGGGCGCGTGGTGATGCAGATGGCGGGCAAGGAGCTGATGGCGGAGGTCTTCCAGCCGGCGTCGGTCGATGAGTTTCCGGCCGGCCTGCTCGTCCAACGCCGAAAAGTGATTGACGATTGGAGCCGGGTCCGCAACGACTGGACGATCATCCGTGACCAGCAGGTCCGGACCGTGACCTTCAGCCACACTGTCTATTCGGCCCAGGAACTGAAGAACATGCTGGCCGCAGCCGCCTTCTCCCAGGTCCGGATCTTCGGAGACCTGGAGGGGAACGACTACGGACCGGGAGCCGAACGACTCGTCGCCGTCGCTGTCAGGTAGGACGGTTGGCAGTTAGCCGATGGCCGTTGGCAGTTGGCCGTACCCGTTCCCGTACCCGTTCCCGCCAGTCCGTTTGGCAGTTAACGCTGTTGCAGCCGATGGCTGCTCCAACGCGACTCCCCACGATCAGCCTGCTCCCACAGCCGTTCTCGCTCCGCGACAACGACGGCGTCACTCTGCTGCTTGCGGCGAGTTGGCCGTTGTCCGTTGGCAGTTGTCAAGGGTTGCCGGACTCAAGGCCGGCAGCGGAGCGTCCCTTGACAACGGCCTCCCTGGCAGCTATTCGTCCCCGTCCCATAGAACGACCCGGAGGGGACCATGCAGCCGCAGTACACCTGCTCGCTGCCTCTGCCGCGGTCGCTGCCCGCAGTCGCTGCCCGCTGATTCCTGTCCCCGTCGCCGAATACCGACGCTGACACAGGTTGCGGGTTCGGGAACGGGAACGGGAACGGAGACACCCGACATCACGCTTTTCCGGATGAACCCAGCGTTAAATGTGAATCTCCCATACCCCCACACCCCCACACTTCCATACTCCCTTACTGGTTGGGCGGTTGGGAGGGTGGTGGGGTGGGCGCAGTCAAATTCCTCTCCGATCGCGACATTTCGAGTGGGCTGAGATCAAAACGGAGATTCCGACGTACACTTATGGACGAGGACGAATGAGGACCGGAGCGACTATGGGTGGGGGACGACAGAGCCTGGACCGGCTGGTGGCCAAGCTGAAGGAACCGGGATTCCGGATCTTGTATCAGCGCGTCCCCTTCACCGGAAATTCCAGCGGCCACGTCAACCTCGACGAGCTGGCCATGGCGCCGCCTCGCTCGCGCTACGTGCGCAAGTGGCGCCGCCACGCCCGCCGCTGCCCAAGCTGCGCTGAAGCGTTCCGTTACCTCGGGCTGTCCCTGAATTGACCCGCGCCAGCCAATGATCACTGTACTTCTCCCGGCGAGAAGTGGTACCTCCGTTAGGACTTCGAAAAAGGGTGCCCAGCCCTGCTCATACGAACCAAACGGTGGTGCACATGGCGTTACAGTTCTTCAAATCCGATCTCAGCGAGTGTCTGAAGCAGCTCGCCAAGGGGGGATTCTCCACCGAAGAGCGAGACCGGATGCTCGAGGTGGTCCGCGAGGCTGACAGCTTGAAACCACGGGACGTGGTCTGGATGGCCTTTCGACCCGACCGCGCCCTGCGTGACACCTGCTTCGAGGCCTTGAAGCCGCTCCGATCTCCCGCCACCGTGGACCAGTTCATCGCCGAAGCCCGCAACAAGTCCGAAGCGCCCCTGCGAGCCGGGGCTGCGGTGCTGTTCTCCCTTCGAATCCCCGGCGTCGAGTCTCACCTGGCCCAACGAATCGCCTCCGAACGGGAAGCTGTACGTGAGGCGTCCCAACGCCTCGTCGCTCACGCTCCAGTGACCGCCGGGTTGGCGCCGTTGCTGTGGCAGCTCGTGGAACGCGGACAGGAAACGACGGAACGCCTGCCGTACTTGAAACAGCTGGCCACCGCCGAGATGTCACCACAGTCCCTCAATCGCTGGAAGCAGTTGGTCGTCGACGCCGACCCGGAAATCAGAGCCACCGCGCTCCGAGTCCTGGCGGACAAGGCGCCGGAAGAGGCTGCGGACCAGATTGTCGACCAGCTCGCCTGCGTCGACTACGACACTCAACAGCACCTTATCGACGCCCTCGCCAAGGTGGCGAAGAGCCGCGGAGTCACATTCATCGACCGGCTGCTGCCCCTCATGGCCTCCGGCGAGGCGAGCATCCGGTCCGCGGTGGTGAAGATCCTGCTCGAGATGGACGATCGCCACGAACTCGTGAAGCGCTACCTCAGTTTCTCCAAGACCCTCGCAGGCTGGGCGCGGGATCGCGCCCTGGACTCCATGAAGGAGTTTGGCGAGGATCTGGTGGAGCCCACCGTCGAGCTGCTGTCCGACCCGGATGAGGAGATTCGAGCCCTCGCACTCGCCGCGGTCGGCGCCTTCGAGGACCCCCGGATCATTCCGGCCACCATCGAGTTGTTGAATGACGATGACTGGTGGCTGCGGATCTGCGCCGCCGACACCCTCGGCCAATTCAAGGATCCCAGAGCCGTCGATGCGTTGACCGCCGCGCTCGACGACCCCGAGGCCCGGTGGGCCGCGGTGGAAGCCCTTGGCCGAATCGGCGATGCCAAATCACTCCCCCGGCTCTCCAAGCTCCTCAACGACCCGGCCCCCGAGGTTCGAATCGAGGTCCTGCTGGCGCTCCCCAACTTCAACCACCCGAAGATCCTCGAGGCGCTTCACCGGGTTGCGAAGTCGGACCCTCACCGCAGCGTCCGCGCCCGGGCCCTGGAACTGGCGGAAGAGGTGGCCCGAAAGAACCAGAGCTCGCTCCAGGACGCCGAGGCGCTGCGAGCTGAAATCAAAATCGCACAGACCAGTGCCGAGGATCCCCAGTTGAACACCCTGCTCGCCACTGCTCGCAACCAGGGCGCCTCTGATTTCCACCTCGCGGTTTCCTGCCCGCCAACCCTGCGCCAGGAAGGTGAGTTGGTGCGTGCAGACCGGGACGCTTACAGCGAGCAGCAGGTGGCTCAGATGATCCGGGAGATCCTCACCGACGACCAATGGGCCCGGCTGGAGAAGGACAAACAGCTGGACTTCTGCCTCAACGTCCCCAACGCAGGACGCTATCGTTCAAACGTCTTTCTCGATCACAAGGGCTACAGCGCGGTTTTTCGAGTGATCCCCGAACAACCACCCACCATCAGCGAAATCGGCCTCCCGGGACACCTGGCGAAGATCGCCTCATTCCACCAGGGCCTGGTTCTCGTGTGCGGCCCCTCGGGCTGCGGCAAGTCCACCACCCTGGCGGCCCTCGTCAACCTGCTCAACGAGACCCGACAGCACCACATCATCACCCTCGAAGACCCGGTGGAGTTCATTCATCCGTTCAAGAACTGCCTGATCAACCAGCGGGAGATCGGATCGGATTCTCGATCCTACGCCCGGGCGCTGCGTGCGGCGCTCAGGGAAAACCCTGACGTCATCGTGATTGGTGACCTGCGGGACAACCGGACCGTGTCCCTGGCTCTCACCGCGGCCGAAACCGGCCACCTCGTCCTTGGAACCCTGAGCTCCACCACCGCCCCAAAGGCGGTCGACCGCGTGATCTCCAGCTTCCCTCACGACGAGCAGCCTCAGGTGAGGGCGGCCCTGGCCGAATCGCTGAAGTACGTCATTGCCCAACGACTGCTGCCCCTGGACGGAGCCAAAAAGCGGGTCGCATGCTTCGAGGTGCTGGCAGGGAACATGTCCGTGGCCAATATGATCACCGACGACAAAACCTACCAGCTGCCGTCAGCCATGCAGATCGGCAAGGCCTATGGCATGCAGACCTTCGACGATTCGCTCCGCGAACTCATACGGGTCGACAAGATCTCGGCCGAATCGGCGTATATCTACGCGACGAACCGGGAGGATTTCGAGAGCCTGGTGGCGTCGGAATTCCTTGAATCGAGGACCTTTCTATGAGCGAGATGAACTACCGGATCGACCGTTTCCTGCGGCTGATGAACGACCGCGGCGCATCGGATCTCCACATGGCCGTCGGAAGGCCTCCCATGCTGCGGGTGTCGGGCGCCATGGAGCAGATCCGTTACCGATTGGTTCAGGAGACCGACTTCAATCAGATGATCAAGCCCGTCTCGCCACCCGAGCGGTGGCAGGAATTCGAGACCACCGGCGACACGGACTTCGCGTACGAGGTGCCGGACCTTGCCCGGTTTCGGGTGAACCTGTTCCGTCAACAGCGGGGTTCCGCGGCTGTGTTCCGAGTCATCCCCAGTAAGATCATGACCATCGACCAGCTCGGCCTCACCCACCAGGTGCGGCGCCTGGCCGAGGTCTCCACCGGCCTGGTGGTGGTCACCGGACCCACCGGATCTGGGAAGTCCACCACCCTCGCCGCCATCGTCGACCTGATCAACGAGACCCGCAGCCACCACATCATCACCCTCGAGGATCCCATCGAGTTCGTCCACCCCAACAAGCGCGGTCTGATTCACCAGCGCGAGGTGGGAGCTCACGCCACCAGTTTCAGCGAGGCTCTGAAATCCGCCGGACGGGAGGATCCCGACATCATCCTGGTGGGAGAGATGCGTGACCTCGAGACGATCTCGATGGCGCTGAACGCTGCCGAACGTGGGACCATCGTGTTCGGCACCCTCCACACCAACAATGCCGTCAAGACCATCGATCGGATCATCAGCGTCTTCCCTGCCGGCGAACAGGAGGGCATTCGCAACATCCTCGGCGAGTCACTGCGAGCGGTGGTCGCCCAGCAACTCCTGCCCAAGATCGACGGAGGTCGAGTGGCGGCGGTGGAGATCCTGTTCTGCACTCCGGCCATCGGCAACATGATCCGCGAGGGAAACACCAAGCAGATCACATCCGCCATCCAGACCGGGGTCAAAAGCGGGATGATCGAAATGGATGCCGCGATCCGCGAACTCTACGACTCCGGCAAGGTCACCGCCCGCGCCGCCTACGACAAGGCGATCAACAAGGAGTTGTTCGAGGATCTCGTTGCGAACTAGACTCGAGTTAAAAGTTGAAAGTTTGGCTCATCCGGGATTCCGTGAGGTGGTAGGCGATCGTTCCGGGTAGGAGAAGTTGCCGGCCTGTCTGGAACGAATCAAAAATCGAAAATCAAAAATCGAAAATCCCCCCGCTCAGGAGCTGAGATGTTGGTGAGGGCGGCGACCAGGGACGGCGAAAGGTGACAGCGACAGGGGCCGGTGGCGGCGTCAGTTGACGGCGTCGGCGTCAGCGCGGGATGGGCCCCGGCTCCACGGGATTGAGCAGGCGCCAGGTCATGGCACGCACCTGGTCGAAGGTCCCCAGGGCCTTCTCCGCGCCGACTCGGTTGACCGCACCAGCTGCTGAGAGCAGTCGCAGGTGACTGTCGACCTCCTTGGCCGAGGCATAGGCCATCCGCCAGTGGTGCTGGCGATCTCTTCCGTTTCGACCGTGCCCTTCCGCCAGGTTGGCGGGGACCGAGTTGGCTGACCGGATCAGCTGATCGGCGATGGACT
This sequence comes from uncultured Holophagae bacterium, assembly GCA_963801995.1. Lineage (GTDB taxonomy): Bacteria > Acidobacteriota > Thermoanaerobaculia > Thermoanaerobaculales > Sulfomarinibacteraceae > FEB-10. Next base: position 1,214,355 of record CAWDGW010000017.1, read on the forward strand.
TCAGCGGAGCCGGAACTCTCAAAACCAGCTTGATGGCGATGCCTGCTGCTTCGAGGGCCGTGGTGTAGGCAATGAGATTGGTGTTGTTGACGGCTTTCGACATGGTCACCTCCGGGTCGTTCATGTCCTTCAACAAGCTGCCAGGGAGGCCGTTGTCAAGGGTTGCCGGACTCAAGGCCGGCAGCGGAGTGTCCCTTGACAACGGCCTCCCTGGCAGCTACTCGTCCCCGTCCCATAGAACGACCCGGAGGGGACCATGCAGCCGCTGCACATCTGATCGCTGCCTCTGCCCCGGTCGCTGCTCGCTGTCTCCTGATCCTGTCCCTGGCGCTGCTCGCCGCCGCTGATCACTGTCGCCGTCCCTGACAGTCGGGAACGGGATCACCTCACCTCACAGAATTCCGGATGGGCCTAATATTTGACCGCAGATACTTCAGCCTAGGGCACGACGACCATCCAATCGGAGAGGTCTGCAGTCTCGAAGTCCGACACGAACGGCAGGCAGGCGTCGTTGGACGTCACGAAATCCACCAGCCCGTCCGCGACTCCGTCGTGGCCGTGGCCGCTGTCGTCACGAAGATCACTCGCGTTGAAGCTGTAGTAGGCGAGCAAGCCGGGCTCGGTACCGTCGAGGGAGCACGCCATCTGGGCCGAGATTTCGGCCGCGTCTCGCGCGTAGTTCCAGAGCCGGACGTCGTCGACGACTCCCTGGAGGGCCCTGATGTACCCCGAGGCGAAGTTCCCGGCACCGATCAGAATATCGTCATCCGTATACGCAATGTTGCTCGAGCCCGTCAGGACCTCCGAGTCGAGCTGGCCGTTGATGAAGATCCTCAACCACACGCCGTCGAAGCTCATGGCCACGTGAGCCCTCTCGTCCATCGCCACCGTTCCTGATGAGTTGACAACCGTGCCTGTGGAATTCCACTGATGGGCAACGGCCGCGCAAATCGTGTTATTCAGGGGCGTCCAAGCCAGGTAAAACGACTGGACCCAGGTTCCGCCCTGACCTTCGCCCCCTTTAAGGACAATGACCGCTCCCCAAATATCACCTGAACCTCCAAAGCCGTTTCCAACAGGCGTCACCCACGCTTCGATGGTAAAGACCTGCGGTTCGAGCCCGTCGTCGTCCGCGATCCGCACCCAGCCTCGCGTCCCGGAGCCCGTGTTGGTCAGCTCGACGCCGGTCGGCCAGCCGTCGATCGCGGATGCAACGGTAGCCAATAGTAGGCCGCAGACCGCAACAACAGTGGACGACACCCAGTTCGTAGGATTCCTCACCATGGCAACCCTCCTTGTCTCGAAACCGTTTTGATCAACCCTTGATAAGACAATGTAGGTCTCAAAATCGATTTTGTCCCGAGGAGAGCCCACGGATTCTCAATGTACAATCCACCCCAATGCATCAACTTCCCTTCAGCGTCCATATGGACCTCGACGGCTGGAGACTCTTCTGGGCGCGCCTCGAGGTTGGGGCCGACGAACCCGGCGCCCTGGCAGAACTTCGGGAGCGCGTCACCGAACGGGCCCGCGAGCGGTTCGTCGACACCTCGCAGATCGGCGTCCACCCCACCGCGGCGGCCCTGCGCCGGCTGTTCCGCGCGGCGGGATGTGACCCGACCCGCTACCGGCCAGCATCCGAAGCCCTGCTCCGCCGACTGGTCAAGGGCGACGCGCTGCCCGCAATCCACCCGCTGGTGGACCTCAACAACTGCCTGTCCGTCGAGCTCGTCGTGCCGAGCTGCGTCATGGTGGAGGGCAGCTTCGGCGACCGCATGACGTGGCGATCCGGCCGGCCCAAAGAGCGCTACGAGTCCCTGCGCGGACCGTTCAACCTGGAGGGCAAACCGGTGCTGTTCGACGAGGAGGGTCCGCTGGACACACCGATCACCGGCAACGTCCGGGTCGCGGTGCAGCCGGACACAGCGATCGCCTGGCTGGTGGCCTACATGCCTGCCGCCGAGATCGATCTCGAGACGGCGTGGAGAGTTCTCGATGCACTGCGCCAGGGCATGGGAATCGGTGCCGGAGCATTCGAGCAGGCCTGATGCTGGATACTGGATACTGGACACTCGATGCTCGATGCTCGATCCAGGACCTCTGACTCGTGGGGGCTGCAATGAGATCACCCGAGCGAAGTCGCTCGAGAGCAAGAACTTTCAACTTTCAACTTTCAACTTTCAACTCTCGACGAGGCACCTTCCACGGGAGGGTCACCATGACATCAAATCGGAGATCGCTCGACAGGCGGGGGGCTCGCCAGCGAGGCGCCTGGCCTGCCGCGCGCTCGGCGCTGCCGGTGGTTCTTGCGCTTCTTCTCGCCGGTTCGATCGGCGCGGCGGCCGAGCGGCCGGGCCTGAGGTACTTCGGGTTCGCCGGGGGCTGCGACACCGAGGCCTTCCTGCAGGAGACCGCGCCATTTGCGAATATCTGCACGGTCGATCTCGACGACCGGCGGCTGCTCGACGAGCGGTGGGTGGTCAAGATGATGGTGCGGGGAATCAAGCTCGTCGTCGGCACCCACCACATCTTCTTCGAGCCGATCGGCGAGCCGGTGAACGGGCGCCAGCTCTACGATCTCCGCCCGGACTATGGCCAGCGGTGGCGGGCGGCGATCGCCGGACGGGAGGACGCCCTGAGGGCGCTCGCGGTGCACTTCTTCGTTGCCGACGAGCCCTCCTGGAACGGCATTTCGCGGCCCGAACTGGCCGCCGCCCACGACGCGATCAAGGCGACCCTTCCCTGGGCCACGACCGTGACCTCGCTCAGCCACCGGTTGGACGGCCGGTGGTTCGAGGGCCTGGCGGTGCCGACCGACGCGGTGGGCTATCACCAGTATCGAATCTCCGACCCGCGAACCGACCCGCTGTTCCAGACCAATGTCGATCTCATCAAGGCTCACGCCCGCGGGCGGGCATTCGTCTACGTGCTCGACGCGTGGTGGACGCCGGAGCACGGTGACGCCGGTCTCCAACCGGATGATATGGCCGAGGTCGCCAGGAACTACTGGCAGATGGCGGCAGACGATCCCGACGCTGTCGCCATGGTCGGATTCCACTGGTCGGCGCCGCCCGGCGCCGCCGGCGCCGCCGGCGCCGGCGACCTCCCCGAGACAGTCGGCTGGGTGTACCGCCGAATCGGATCGGAGATCACCAACAAGTGTCTCGCCCCGCCGTGGGTCCAACCCGACCACGCGCTGTTCCTGCTCGGCTGCGAGTACTTCGCAACCCTCAGATACCGGACGCCCGAGGGGCACCGATTTGCAGCGGCGATGCCGCGGGAGCGGGACTATGGCACCTGGGTGCTGGAGGAGGGCAACGTCATCGGCGGCATCAAACTGGTAGCAGGTGAACCGCCAGCCGCCTTCGCCTCGGTCTACAATGGCCGGACGGCGCATATTCGCGTCTACGAAACGGCCACCGGGAGGCTCGTCTGGCCGGTCCGCGACAGTGCCACTGCCGACCGGTAGGCCTATATTGGAGGAATCACGTGATCCGGATTCTCCTCATTGTGGGCATCTTGGCGACACCGATCGCGGCACCGGCGCAGGTCCGGTTGGCGGCGGATCACGTGTTCCTCGTTGCGAGCGCGGGAGCGCCCGAGGCCCAGTCCCTGCAGAGGGCGGGGTTCTCGCGCGAACCAGAGGCGGCGAAGCATGAGGGTCAGGGAACGGCCTCGGTGTTCTTCTCATTCGAGAACGCCTACCTTGAGCTGATTTGGATCGATGACGCGGAGGAGTTGAGAGCGGCAGACACGGACCTCGCCGCCAGATTCGAGGGTGTTGATCGCGGCGCCAGTCCGGTCGGAATCGGCCTGCACCGGGTGCACCCGGAAGACCCCACCGTGCCGTTTCCCACCCGATCGTACACGGCGGATTGGATGAAGCCGGGCGCGGAGATCCTCCTTGCCGACGGTCAACCACTGAACGAGCCAGCGCTGTTCGTGGTTCCCGGATACATGGCGTGGCCCGAGCTTTCCCGATCGTACAGCGAGTTCATGGATCACCCGAACGGCGTCGCACGCATCACGTCAATCCGAGTCTCAGGTCCCGGATTGGGGGACCCTTCGGCATCGTTGGACTATGTGAACCAAAACGCCATTGTCGAGGTCTTCGACGCCCCTCAGCCTTTGCTTGAGCTCGAGTTCGACGACGGCCGTGGTGGACAACAGGTCGATCTCCGACCCGACCTGCCGCTCCTGATTCGGTACTGAGTGCGGTTGTGGCAGTGTTCGATGATCTGAGATTCACACAGCTGGGGAGGACCGGGTGAGAAACTCCGATATCTGGTTGAGAGTCAGCTTCTGGGTTGGAGCGATTGCCGACGCAGTGGTCGCCGCAGTGATGTTCGCGCAGGCGTTCTTCGGGTACACCAGCCCACTCAACCACTACGTTCCGGGGATCCCGTACCGCTACGCGATGGGACTTGCCGGCTCACTCATGCTGGGATGGACCATCCTGCTCCTGTGGGCGGACCGCAGACCCGCCGAGCGGCGAGGGGTTCTGCTGATCACCATTGTCGTGATCCTCGGTCTGATGGCGACCGGCCTGCGGGCCGTGGCGGCCGGGTTCATTCACGGTTCGGCCATGACGCCGCTGATCGTTCTCCAGATTGGCCTGATCGCCCTCTTCACAGCCAGCTACCTCGGATCTCGCGGGGCGAGCAGGAGATCCTGAATGCACGTTCCACAACGACGAGCACGGTACGACGCGGATCGGCGTGGCTCAGTTCGCCCACGGCGGCGGCGTGGCGCTGCGCGGACCCGACTCGAAGGGTGCCGCGGTGCTCTATTTTAAGGACCAGGGGAGCCTTCGGTCCTTCGACTCGGAGGGCCAGGTGACCAACCAGGTGCTCGCGGTCCGCGAGGGTCTCCCGATCCCAAAGGAGTGGAGCACCCACTTCGTCTGGTTTCTTGCTGCGAGCCTGCTGCCCCGGTCGCTGACAACTGTCGCTGATTCCAGTCCCTGCCCCTGCCGCTGATTCCTGCCACTGCATTCCACATTCGCCCGCTGCCGAATCCCTGCAACTTCCCTGGACAATCCCGAGGACATTGGAAAACCCGGACACCACACTGTCTCCATGAACAAAAGGAGGCAGCACATGATCACGAGTCGCATCCAGTGTTTCGTCGCCGCCCTGGCCCTCGGTTTGGTCGCGGCAACCCTCATCACACCGCCGGTGGCAGCCGACGTGCTCACCAGCGGCAACCTCCCCGGCACCTTCGGGCTCAGGTTCGGGCCCACCGGCAACCTCTACGTCTGCACCAACGCCGGGCTCGCGGTCTTCGACCTCGCTCAGGGTCAGATGGTGGACCTGATCGGGCCCGAGCGCGGGGTCATCGGCCCCGAGGATGTGATCTTCGGACCCGATGGAACCATGTACTGGTCGTCCATGTTCACCGGCTTTGTGGGACGGATGGCGCCGGACGGCACCGTGACCACCCAGATGGTCGCGCCCATGGTCAACTCGCTGGTCTTCTCGGACGATGGTCGGTTGTTCGTCACCGAGCCCTGGATGACAGACTCCTTGTGGGAGCTCGACCCGGCCTTCGTCGATCCGCCTCAGCAGCTCGGAGCAGGCTTTGGCGGCCTCAAGAACCCGGAGTTCGGCCCGGACGGCCTGCTCTACGGCGCCCTGATGTGGGGTGGTCAAGTGGTCCGAATGGACGTGGATGACCCGTCGAACACCACCGAGACCATCGCGGACGACATTCCCGGACCCTTCACCGCTCGCTTCGGCCCCGACGGCATGCTCTACGTGGTGGAGCGTAGCGGATTCACCGTCCAGCGCATGGATCCGGCCACCGGCAGCCACTCCACCTACCTCGAGCTGCCCTGGGGTCCCGACAACATCACCTTCGCCCCCACCGGCATGATCTTCGTCACCTCCTACACCGATGGTGTGCTGGCCATGGCGCTGCCCGACGGCTCGATCCAGGAGATCGTGCCCGGTGGCCTGATCCTGCCGGGTGGTATGGCGGTCCAGGAGCGCTCCGACGGCGAGTCGGTCTTTGTCGGTAATCTTTTTTCTTTTCGCGAGTACGATGGTGCCACCGGTGCTCTCCGCAGCGTGGAGCGCTATCGTTTCCCGGCCGTCGAGTTCTGCGGCGCGGTGTCGGTGGCCAGCGCAGGCGACAATCTGGTGCTGTCCAACTTCTTCCCGCCCGGCGGCGGGCGGGTCCAGGTCTGGGATCCGGGCAGCGGCGAGTTGGTGGAGGACGTTCCGGAGTTCGTAGTGCCAACGAACGCGATCGCGTTCGGGGACGAACTCGTAGTCGTCGACATGGGTGTTGGCGGAGGGAGAGGCGAGCGTGGTGCGGTTGGATGCTGGCGGCAGCACCGTGCTCGCCGACGCCAGTGACCAGATTTACGTTCCTCTCGGTCTGGCGGCCACAGCCGACGACCTCTGGGTGGGCGACTGGGCGACGGGCATGATCTGGCAGCTCATCGCCGACGGTGAGGAGCTGTCTCAACCGGTTCCTGTGGCCCAGGGGCTCGCCGGACCGGAGGGCATGGCCGTGGACCTGGACGGCTCGTTGCTGGTGGTGGAAGGAACGGCCGGACGGGTGTCCCGGGTGCGGCCTTCAACCGGAGCAATCACGCCGGTGGCCAGCGAGCTTTGCTGTCGGCACCCGGGGCAGGCATGCTGCCGCCCTTCGGCCTCATCAACGGCATCGACGTCGGTCCGTCCGGCGCGATCTACGTGCCCGGAGACCATGGGCAATCTGGTGTACCGGCTCGTGCCGACTCACCCTCTATCTACCGGGTGCGGCGAATACGGCAGGTTTCAACGGCAGCCGGTGGACCACCGACCTCGAGCTGCACAATCGCGGCCAGGATGGGGCCTCGTACAGCGTCGAATTGCTGGTGAGCGATCAAGCGAACGCCGGCTCCGACCGCCATCGCCTTCGAGCTCGCGCCGGACACCAGCGTGCGGTACCACGACGTGGTGGGCGAACTCTTCGAAACAGAACGGGGCCGGGGCTCTGCGGGTCACCGCCGTCGGAGGTGAACTGATGGCCAGCGCCCACACCCGCACCGAGGGCGGCGGCGGATACTACGGTCAGTTCATCGAGGGCGTGGGCCCGGACCACTTCGTCGGTGAAGGCACCGAGCTGCGGCTGATCCAGCTCGAAAACTCGGCGGCGGCACGCACCAACGTGGGTGTGGTGAGTGCCTGTGCGATTCCCATCACCGTTGAAGTTGCGAACTCTTCGAGGCGGACGGCACACCGGCCGGCGAAACGCAGCTCGAGGTGGAGGCGTTCGGTACGACGCAGACCAACGATCTCTTCGGCAGCCTGGGCGGCCGGACCCTCGATGGCGTCGACGACGTCTACGCCGTTATCAGCTCCTCCACCGCGGGGGCGGCCTTCTTCGCCTACGCCTCGGTGGTGGACAACCAAACCAACGACCCCATCTTCATTCCGGGACGGTAGGCACCGGAACCGGGCCCGGGCCGAGTGCCCGGGCCCGTATTTTGAGGAGGCCTCATGGTACGAGCTCGGCGAATCGGAGACCGGAGGAGGAGTCCGGGTGCTGTGGTGGTGCCGTTCCCCG